>NZ_LLWP01000023.1 GCF_001412215.1 Pedobacter sp. Hv1 | reverse complement strand
TGGGCAAGCTTATGCAAATGTGAATGGAACATGTGTCTACCCACCTTATATTAGTGGTCAACAACAGACTCTTAGAAATATGTCACAAAATTACACGGTGCATAATGCTTTACCGGGAGACGTATTTTCGTGGGCAATAACAGACTGGGATGGCTTGCCAACAAACATTGCAACCATAATACAAGGGCAGGGTACTAATGTTCTTAGAATTAAGTTAACTAATAATGTATTTGAATCTTATCCAGTATACTTTCAAATTGTACTTACACTAACTAATGCAAATAGCAGCACAAGAACAGTATATTATGATGTACAATTGTTAGATCAAATTAGACCTTAAACTTAGATTTTTATGATCATATTTTGTGCTAAACGGTGATGATAGCCAAACACAGAATTCTAATCTTTATTTTGAAACAAAGCAATATAGCTAAAATTTGAGGTCGTTAAAATAACTACAATAATTCTTTACTTGATAAAGGATTAGAATTCTTAAAATCTCGTGTAGAGAGTTTAAGAAAATGCCGACATCTAAATTTAAGTGGCTTTACTTCTCAAAAAATACTTGAAGTTGAGGATCTCTCCAATTCAAATAAATTAATTTTAATAACAAAGCAGGCCCAATTTATAGTATAAATTGGGCCTGCTTTGTTAGGTTAACTAGTAACCTGGATTTTGAACTAGATTTTTATTCGCATCCCTTTCACGTTGTGGGATAGGGAATACCAAGGCATTGGCATTCCAAGCTAATGTACCTATATTGGTTTGCGTACGTTTGGCGTCATGTAAAGCCGCCCCTTCGAAAGCTAAATTAGCATAACAATATGTTATGAAATAATTTTGATTAAATAAGATCT
>NZ_LLWP01000022.1 GCF_001412215.1 Pedobacter sp. Hv1 | reverse complement strand
GCCTGTGCTTCGGTGGCATCTGCATCGGTAACGGTCAACGCACAGCCTGCAACACCGGCACAGCCAACATTGAGCGCCATTACCCAACCTACCTGTGCTACGGCAACAGGAAGTTTTGCCATCACCAATTATGACCCTGCCTACACCTATACCGTTAGCCCTTCGGTTGGGGTAACCATAACAGGAAACACCATTACCGCACCGGCAGGAAGCTATACCGTAACCGCTACATTGGGTGCCTGTGCTTCGGTGGCTTCAGCTGATGTAACCATTAATGCACAGCCTGCAACATCTGTACAGCCAACATTGAGTGCAGTTGCCCAACCTACCTGTGCTACGGCAACTGGAAGTTTTACCATCACCAATTATGATGCAGCCTATACCTATACCGTTAGCCCTTCGGTTGGGGTAACCATAGTCGGAAACACCATTACCGCACCGGCAGGAAGCTATACCGTAACCGCTACTTTAGGCGCATGTGCCTCCGTGGCATCTGCATCGGTAACGGTCAACGCACAGCCTGCAACACCTGTACAGCCAACATTGGGTGCAGTTGCCCAACCTACCTGTGCTACGGCAACTGGAAGCTTTACCATCACCAATTATGACCCTGCCTACACCTATACCGTTAGCCCTTCGGTTGGGGTAACCATAGTCGGAAACACCATTACCGCACCGGCAGGAAGCTATACCGTAACCGCTACATTGGGTGCCTGTGCTTCGGTGGCTTCAGCTGATGTAACCATTAATGCACAGCCTGCAACACCGGCACAGCCAAACGTAAGTGTAATACAACCTAATTGTAATAATTCTACTGGAACAATTACAATCACTAGTCCAACTGGTGCTACATTGCAATACAGTTTAGATGGTGGTACTTATCAAATCGCTACTACATTTACCAATGTTGTGGTTGGTAACCATAACATTACCGCTAAAGACACCAATACTGGTTGTGTATCTGTGGTAAGATCCGTATCCATAATCGAGGCTCCAGAATGTCCTGGAATAGAATTAACCAAGGCAGGTAGTCTCAGTGCCGATGGCAAAACAATTACCTATACTTTCACATTTACCAATCTTGGAAACACACCATTAAATGTAACCTTAACCGATGCCAAATTAGGAATAGCCAATGAGCTTGTAACTCCAAATCTTGCTCCAAACACAAGCATTATTGTTACTAAAACTTATCATGTAACACAAAGCGATACAGATAATGGAGAAGTATTTAATAGTGCTGCAGCGGCTGGAACAACTCCGCTAGGTGTTACAATAGGCGATATGGATAGCTCAACAATTCTTATTCCCCAAACACCAGCTATCAGTATTGAGAAATCTGGTGTATTAAGTGCCGATGGAAATACAGTTAATTATACATTTAAAGTAACCAATACAGGTAATGTTACTTTAAGAAATATTACCATTAGTGATACCAAACTAGGTATTATCAATCAAGTAATTACAATTCCCATAGGCGGCCTTGCACCAAACGGAATGGCTACAGGCACAGCAAGCTATACCGTAAGCCAAGCTGATAAGGATTTGGGTAAGGTAACCAATACTGCTACAGTTGCAGCAGACGATCCACTGGACAATCCAGTAAATGATACCCAGTCTGATGACCCAAATACCGCTACTCCAGACGATCCTACGGTAGTTCCACTATTACCATCAAATGTATCGGTAGTTAAATCTGTTGATAATCTTACACCTAATGTGGGCAGTAATGTAGTATTTACCATTCTTGCTGCTAACGCAGGACCTAGTAGTGCTGCTAATATAGTGGTAAACGATGTGCTTCCTACCGGATACACCTTCATATCAGCTACCCCATCAGTTGGAACCTATACAGGTGGAGTTTGGACAATAGGCAGCTTGGGCAATGGAGTTAGTGCCACACTTGCCATTACCGCCAAGGTAAATGCTACAGGTAATTATGCAAATACGGCAACAATTACTACAACAACTCCAGATGGCGACCCTACCAATAATACATCTACTATAACCCCGGTACCTGTTGCCCTAGCCGATGTTTCCATTACAAAGGTGGCTAGCAATAGTACACCTAATGTGGGCAGCAACATTACCTTTACCCTCACTACCAACAACAATGGACCTAGCGATGCAACCGGGGTCAGCGTAAGCGACCTATTGCCAAGCGGATATACCTTTGTTTCTGCTAGCCCTTCTACAGGAACCTATAACAACACAACTGGTATCTGGAACATTGGAACCCTAACAAATGGTGCCAGTGCAACCATCGATATCATAGCTACGGTAAAAGCTTCTGGAAGTTATGCCAATACTGCTATGATTACAGCAACACAAACTGATCCTACACCTACCAACAATACCGCTACAAGTACGCCAACCCCAGTACTTGTTGCAGATGTGGCCATTACAAAAACATCAAGTAATCCTATGCCAAACGTAGGCAGCAACGTAACCTTTACACTAGCCGCTAACAACAACGGACCAAGCGATGCAACCGGAGTAAACGTAACTGACCTCTTGCCTAACGGATACACCTTCGTATCGGCCAACCCTACTACCGGAACCTATAACAACACAACTGGTATCTGGAACATTGGAACCCTAACAAATGGAACCAGTGCAACCATCGATATCGTAGCTACGGTAAAAGCTTCTGGAAGTTATGCCAATACTGCTACGATTACAGCAACACAAACTGATCCTACACCTACCAACAATACCGCTACAAGTAC
>NZ_LLWP01000021.1 GCF_001412215.1 Pedobacter sp. Hv1 | reverse complement strand
GCCAACTGATCTGCTGCAGCTTGACTTGATGCACTATAAGTATTTGCTGCTATAGTATAAGTTACATTACTACCTACAGTCCCTGGCCCACAATTATTTCTTGTAAACACACCTGACTTTGCAACATTATAATATGTTGTTACGACAGGGTTAACGGTAATTGTTATTGTTTGATCTTGATTTGATTGGCCGGAAGGGGTACGAATTAGACACCTAACATTAAAGGTAACAATTACAGCAGAAGAAGAGGTAATAGTAATTTTTGTAGAGAATTTTGTTGCTTGCCCAGACGTTTCAAAAGGATGTCCTGCAAGATCAAGAGCATCAATCACAACATATTGGCTAGGAGGATCTGTAGTTGTTGGAGGTGAAGAAAATAAAGACATACCGGCAACAGATTTACCTGCAGTCTCCCCCGAAGCTGTTATTGTAAATGTTGTTCCTGATGTTACAGATGTCGGAGCAGAAATGGTAATCTGTCCAAAACAAGGCAAGAAAGCAAAGCAACTTGCAAATAATAATAAAAAGTTTTTCATACAATTAAGGTTTTAGTTTATTAAATGTAATAAAAATATGACGGTTATTTCATGTTGTTTAATTTAATATTAGCACCAAGAAGAATGTAGGAACTTAGAGTTGAAAACTTTGTAATCTGTGTATAAGAAGCACTATTTAAGCTATTCAAATAATTGTAAGAATTAAAAACATCGTAAGCTTTTAACCATACAGAAGCATAACTCTTTAAAAATGTTCTTTTAAGTTCGAGGTTTGTAGCAAAAGAAAAGTTACTCTTAATGATGTAAGTATAATTAACTATAGGGGATTTGGTCAACAGAAGACACTTTAAATT
>NZ_LLWP01000020.1 GCF_001412215.1 Pedobacter sp. Hv1 | reverse complement strand
GCCAACTGATCTGCTGCAGCCTGACTTGATGCACTATAAGTATTTGCCGGTATGGTATAAGTTACATCACTACCCGCAGTCCCTGGTCCACAATTATTTCTTGTAAACACACCTGATTTTGCAACATTATAAAACGTTGTTACTGCAGGATTAATGGTAATTGTTATTGTTTGATCTTGATTACTTGCTTGGGAGGAAGTAAAAATATCACACCTAACATTAAAGGTAACAGTTACAGGAAAAGTAGCAGTAGTAGTAATTTTTGTAGAGAATTTAGTTGGTTGTCCAGATATTGAATAAGGATATCCTGCAATATCAAGATTAGCAATAACAACGGATTGGTAAGCAGGATTTGTTGTTGTTTGAGGTGAGGGAAATAAAAACATGCCGGCAACATATTTACTTGAAGTTTCTCCCGATGCTGTTATTGTAAATGTCGATCCTGATGTTGCAGATGTCGGAGCAGAAATGGTAATCTGTCCAAAACAAGGCAAGAAAGCAATGCAGCTTGCAAATAATAATAAAATTTTTTTCATACAATTAAAGTTTTAGTTCATTAAATGTAATGAAAATATTAACATTATTTCATGTTGTTTAATTTAATATTAGCGCCAAGAAGAATATAGGAACTTAGATTCGAAAACTTTGTAATCTGTGTATAAGAAGCACTATTTAAACTATTCAAATAATTGTAGGAATTAAAAACGTCGTAAGCTTTTAACCATACAGAAGCATAGTTCTTTAAAAATGTTCTTTTAAGTTCGAGGTTTGTAGCAAAAGAAAAGTTACTCTTAATGATATAAGTATAACTAACCATAGGAGATATGGTCAATTGAAATTTAAAAAGATTTAGCGAAAATTTATCCGAATAAATTAGATTAAATTGCTTATACGAGTTTGTTTGATAATAATATTTCGACAATGAAACGGAAATTGCAGGCGAAAAAGATAAAATATCTTTCATTATGATCTTATTTGTAGCTAATAATTGATTAACCGTAAACCCTCTTCTCAATTCCCTTACTCTATTTATATAACTTGGCATTTCTTGATAACCCAAACCTAATCTATAACTAAAATTATTTCCATTAATTAAATTTTTGGAAATAGAAAAAGCTAGTTCGCTATTCATACTACTTCCTACATTATCAATGAACATAGTTTGAGGCTTACCTGGTGATGAGCTGATATTAAATCCAAATTTTGAAGTGTACCGTCTTATATTACCTTCTAAAGATATATTGGAAGAATCTGTTTTCTTTAAATCATAAGTAAATTCCAGTTTATCATTAATTTCTGGCCTGAGGTTGGGGTTACCTAGTTGTTGTGATATAATATTAAAAGGACTATTGATGCTTGTTAATTGGGTCATATTTGGGTAGTTTGTAACTTTACTATATTGTCCCAACAGCTTTCTTAGCTTATTTAATTTGTAGTCTACGTTGATAATTGCATCAAGATTAAAGAGAGTCTTTTTACTACCGACCTCAAAACTTCTGCTATTGGCAGTACCAACAATTGTTGCATCAATGGCTAGTCGATTTAAATTTTTGTAAATCTTAATGCCCTGTTTTAAATAATCATAAGTATATAATGTTGAACTGTTGATGTCTTTAATGTTATTATCTCTAAGTAAATTCTCATCAAAACTAAATCTTTCTTTTTTATAGGCTAATAAAAATCTTATATAGCCCATGTCATCAATAGGTTCATTAAATTCGGTATTAACATTTATTGTTTTCTCAGCTAGGCGCCTGTTTCCATTAATAAAATATTCATTCACTATAGAACTTGTACGCTCTTTAACTTGATTATTTTCATTTACATTATACCGACTATTCCCAAAAGAAATATTCATGTTCAAAAATCGCCCTTTCTTAGAAGAAAATTTCTTTTGGTATTCAACCTTTTGTGTTGACATCAAGCTATTGAAACTGCTGTTTTTATTTATTCTTGAACTAGATCTAAAATCATCATCCGCCGCTATAAGATAACTAGAAGAATCCGTTTGCTTGGTGTTATTATACTCTGTAATTTGATTCACTGTAAGATAATTCAAAGAATCTATCTTATAACTAAATGTAAAATTCATGGCATCCAATGCTTTTTTTTTTGCGTTGGATGAACTGGAAGTATTGGAGAATTGTCCAATAACCTCATCTTTTCTTTCCGAAATAGATTCAAATTTTGTATCACCAATTTTCCCTTTTACAAAAGCATTAAATTCTATCCTTTTTTTATAAAATAAGTTTCTATACATGATTGTAGAACCATGATTTACCGTATTATTTCCATTAGGGGAAAAGCTGATGTTAGGCTCCCGAACAGCACCCTCTTGCATATTGATATTGTTAGAACTCAAAGTGACCGAAAACTGTTGGTTTTTTTTATACATGTTTAAGTCAGTGCCAACGGTATATCTTTTCAAACTCCCCATTCCAAGATTCGCATTACCAAATTTGCCACTAGCATACTTTTCTTTCAACTTCAAGTTAACCTTGACCGTAGGATTTAATAAGGTAATATTAGTTAAGCTATCTATATCTGTTTCTACTATTTCAATATTGTTAAGAATTAATGCAGGAAGATCTTTATAGATACCCAAGTTATTTTTTCCAAAAAAATCATAACCATTTACTAGAACATCTGAAACTGATTTTCCATTATAATATAATTTCCCTACCTTATCCTTATAAAATCCCCATTTACTCGAGAACAAATCATCTATCATTATTTCTCTTTCAAATTTTTTATCGTATAGAATAATATTTGTCGTATCCCTATACCTTTTCCGCTTTTTTACAACAATTTCTTTTAATTTAATTACGTCTGATGTAAGAAGAAGTTTACCTAGATTTATATCGATTGGTTCCTTATCCTGTAATACAATAAGTTTTAAAAAATAGATTTTATACCCTACAATTGAGATCCTAAGATTTGTAGCTTTAGAATAGAAAACAGAAGACACTTTAAATT
>NZ_LLWP01000019.1 GCF_001412215.1 Pedobacter sp. Hv1 | reverse complement strand
GTGGCCGTAGCCCCTGTACCCCCGCTTGGTGACCATGAATAGGTTTTCGCTCCGGTGCCCCCTGTTACGTTAACCGTAGCAGAACCATTGGCCCCGCCATTACAGCTCACGTTAACCGTGGTACCTGCTGTAGCAACAAGTGCCACTGGCTGGGTAAGGGTAAAGCTCTGGGTGGCAGTTGAACCGCCAGCTCCGTTTACCGTTACCGTATAGGTACCCGCTGTTAGCCCAGAGGCCGTAGCCGCTGTGCCGCCCGTAGGTGACCATGAATAGGTATATGGACCGGTTCCGCTGGTGATGTTCACCGTAGCCGAGCCCGTAGCACTGCCGTTGCACAGGATGTTCACCGTGGTGCCCGCTGCCAGCACTAGTGCCGGTGGCTCGGTAATGGTAACGCTCTGGGTAGTGGTACATGCATTGGCATCGGTAATGGTCACCGTATAGGTGCCTGCCGTTAGCCCAGAGGCCGTAGCTGCCGTGCCACCACTTGGTGCCCATGAATAGGTATAACCCGGTGTACCACCAGTGGCTGAAACCGTGGCCGCTCCGGTAGAGCCGCCAAAGGTGCTATTGTTAGTTTGTGAAGTAATGCTTGCCGATAGCGCCGAAGCTGGTTGGCTAATGGTAAAGGTCCTGGTCAGCTGGCAGGCGTTGGCATCGGTAACGGTCACCGTATAGGTACCCGCTGTTAACCCAGAGGCCGTAGCATTGGTACCACCACTTGGTGACCATGAATAGGTATAACCCGGTGTACCGCCGCTAACAGTAACCGTGGCAGAACCGGTGCTGCCATTAAAACAGGCAATATTGGTCCAGGCACGGGTGGCGCTCAATGCACTCGGCTGGGTAATGGTAAAGCTACGGGTAGCCTGGCAACCATTGGCATCGGTAACGGTTACCGTGTATACCCCAACACCAAGGCCAGAGGCCGTAGCATTGGTACCACCACTTGGTGACCATGAATAGCTGTAAGGGAGTGTTCCACCTGTAGGGGCAACCGTGGCCGTACCGTTGTTGCCACCATTACAGCTCACATTGGTACTTCCACCACCCACTGCAACATTCAGTGCTGCCGCTGGCTGGTTAAGCACAAAGGTGCGTGTGGTCTGGCAGGCATTGGCATCGGTAACGGTCACCGTATAGGTACCCGCTGTTAGCCCAGAGGCCGTAGCTGCCGTACCACCACTTGGTGACCATGAATAGGTATAAGGACCTGTTCCCCCGGTTGGGGCAACAGTGGCCGTACCATTGCTTCCGCCAAAACAGCTCACATTGGTACTGCCACCACCCGTTGCAGCTGAAAGTGCTGATGCAGGCTGGTTAATGGTAAAGCTGCGCGTAGTCTGGCAGCCATTAAAATCGGTAACGGTAACCGTATAGGTACCTGCCGTAAGGCCTGTGGCCGTGGCATTGGTACCTCCACTAGGTGACCATGAATAGCTGTAAGGGGTCGTGCCGCCCGTTGGTGCAACAGTAGCTGTACCGTTGCCTCCGCCAAAACAGCTCACATTGGTACTGCCACCGCCGCTAGCCGCTGAAAGGGCAGCCGCAGGCTGGGAAATGGTAAAGTTCTGGGTAGCGGTACCGCTGGTACCGGTTACGGTAACCGTATAGGTACCTGCTGATAGGCCAGTGGCCGTAGCCGCTGTGCCACCACTAGGTGACCATGAATAGCTGTATGGACCCGTACCACTGCTGATGCCCACCGTGGCTGTACCGTTGTTGCCGCCGAAACAGCTCACATTGGTCTGCGACTGTGCAGTCAGTACCAGCGCAGGCTGGGTAATGGTAGTGCTGACCGTAGTCTGGCAGTTATTGGCATCGGTAATGGTAACCGTATAGGTGCCTGCGCTTAGGCCAGAGGCCGTAGCTGCTGTGCCACCACTAGGTGACCATGAATAGGTATAGCCCGGTGTACCACCAGCTGGGGTAACCGTGGCAGAACCTGTACTGCCGCCAAAGGCTGTATTGTTCGTCTGGGCAGTGATGCTGCCAGATAGTGCGGTAGTAGGTTCGGTAATGGTAAAGCTGCGCGTAGTCGTACAGCCAATGTTATCGGTAATGGTGACCATATAGGTGCCAGCCGTTAGGTTAGAGGCCGTAGCTGTCGAGCCACCACTTGGTGACCATGAATAGGTATAGGGAGCAATACCGCCACCAACCCCACTAACAGTAGCCGAACCCGTAGATCCGCCCTTGCAGGCAATATCCGTCTTGGAGGTAC
>NZ_LLWP01000018.1 GCF_001412215.1 Pedobacter sp. Hv1 | reverse complement strand
ACGGTTTTAAACAAATACTTGATGTATTCTGCCATTCCTTCTTTGGCAATTGCCTTCCACGCTTCTTCAATCAGTATGAGCTTACGGATACCTTTCAGCCTACGCATCTTGTTGATGAAAACTTCCATAATAATGATAGTAACTATGGGAAAGAGGATTTTGTGGTCTTTAATCGCATCAATTTCAAATACGATAAAGCGTTTAGAAAGCAGATCTAACTGCTTATCGGAGTTCAGCAAATAATCGTACTCACCACCTTTGTAGTAAGGTTCGAGTACGTTGAGAAAATTGGCAATATCAAAGTCCTTTTCCCTTACCTGCTTTTCCTCCAATACCTTGCGGTAATCGCCTTTTACATACTCATAGAAGCCGTTGAATGATGGGTAAACATCGTCCGATTTTATTCTTTCGATATATCCGCTTACTGCATTTGATAAAGCCACTTCTTCTGAACGGGTTGGCGGTTCATCATCACGTTTCCAGAGTGTGAGTATCAAAGTCTTGACACTTTCTCTCTTTTCAATGTCGAAAACGCCGTCATCGGTATAGAAAGGGTTAAAGGCAATGGGATTGTCTTCTGTATAAGTGAAGTACACACCGTCTTCACCTTTCGTCTTTCCCTTAATGAGTTCACATAAACCCTGATAGGAATTTCCGGTATCTACGAGCAATACGTGAGCGCCCTGTTCGTAGTATTGCCTTACCATGTGGTTTGTGAAAAACGATTTACCACTTCCCGAGGGACCAAGTATAAACTTGTTACGGTTGGTAATAATTCCACGTTTCATCGGCAAGTCCGAAATATCCAAATGGATAGGTTTTCCAGTCAGGCGGTCAGCCATCTTGATACCAAATGGTGATGGCGAATTGTGGTAATTGGTTTCTTCCGTAAAAAAGCACAATGCAGGCTCAATAAACGTGTAAAAACTTTCCTCTGCGGGAAAATCACCTGCATTACCCGGCATTCCTGCCCAGTACAATGTTGCTACATCCGTAGTGTTGTGTCTGGGTTTACATTCCATCAATGCTAAAGCACTACCACAATCATTTTTTAGCTGTTTCAGTTCCGCAGGGTCTTCCGACCACGCCATAATGTTGAAGTGTGCTCTTACGGAAGAAAGACCGAACGAATGTGCTTCATTCAGGTATTTTTCTATCCACTCTTTGTTGATCTGGTTGGCACGGCTATACCTTGCCAGTGAGTGCATATTCCTTGCGGACTTCTCAAACTTTTGTAGGTTGGCTTCGCTGTTATCCAAAAACAAGTATTGGTTGTAGATATGGTTACAGCTAAGGAGTAATCCCACAGGAGCAGCGAATGATAAACGACAGTCGCTCCGGT
>NZ_LLWP01000017.1 GCF_001412215.1 Pedobacter sp. Hv1 | reverse complement strand
GTGGCCGTAGCCCCTGTACCACCACTTGGTGACCATGAATAGGTTTTAGCGCCGGTGCCACCGGTTACGTTCACCGTGGCAGAACCATTGGCCCCGCCATTACAGCTCACGTTCACCGTGGTACCAGCTGTAGCAACAAGTGCCGCTGGCTGGGTGATAGTAAAGGATTGTGTCGTGGTACATGCATTGGCATCGGTAACGGTTACCGTATAGGTACCTGCTGTTAGGCCTGAAGCCGTAGCCGCCGTACCTCCGCTAGGAGACCATGAATAGGTATAGGCCCCGGTTCCACCTGTTACGTTAACCGTAGCAGAGCCGGTAGCGCTGCCATTACACAGGATGTTCACCGTTGTACCTGCCGTGGCCACAAGTGCCGATGGCTGGGTAAGGGTAAAGCTCTGTGTAGTGGTACAGCCATTGGCATCGGTAACGGTTACCGTATAGGTTCCCGCGGTCAGCCCAGAGGCCGTAGCGCCGGTTCCACCGGTTGGTGACCATGAATAGGTATAAGCTCCGGTGCCTCCGGTTACGTTAACCGTGGCCGAACCATTGGATCCGCCGTTACAGCTTACGTTCACCGTAGTGCCCGCCGTGGCTACTAGTACCGGTGGCTGGGTAAGGGTAAAGGATTGTGTGGTGGTACACCCGTTGGCATCGGTAACGGTTACCGTATAGGTGCCCGCTGCAAGCCCAGAGGCCGTAGCACCAGTTCCACCAGTTGGTGACCATGAATAGGTTTTAGCGCCCGTACCTCCGGTAACATTCACCGTGGCCGTACCGTTGCTGCCTCCAAAACAGCTCACGTTGTTCACTGTTCCCGCCGTGGCCACTAGTGGCGCTGGCTGGGTGATGGTAAAGGATTGTGTCGTTGTACAAGAATTGGCATCGGTAACGGTTACCGTATAGGTGCCTGCCGCAAGGCCCGTGGCCGT
>NZ_LLWP01000016.1 GCF_001412215.1 Pedobacter sp. Hv1 | reverse complement strand
ACGGCCACGGGCCTTGCGGCGGGAACCTATACGGTGACTGTTACCGATGCCAATGCATGTACAACGACACAATCCTTTACCATCACCCAGCCAGCGCCACTAGTGGCCAGTGCGGGAACAATAAACAACGTAAGCTGTTTTGGAGGCAGCAACGGTACGGCCACGGTGAATGTTACCGGAGGTACGGGCGCTAAAACCTATTCATGGTCACCAACTGGTGGAACTGGTGCTACGGCCTCTGGGCTTGCAGCGGGCACCTATACGGTAACCGTTACCGATGCCAACGGGTGTACCACTACACAGAGCTTTACCCTTACCCAGCCACCGGTACTAGTAGCCACGGCAGGTACTACGGTGAACGTGAGCTGTAACGGCGGATCCAATGGTTCTGCCACGGTTAACGTAACCGGAGGCACTGGAACTTATACCTATATATGGTCACCAACCGGCGGTACAGCAGCTACGGCCACTGGCCTGACAGCGGGCAACTACAGCGTTCTGGTTACCGATGCCAATGGTTGTTTTACTACCCAGAACTTTACCCTTACCCAGCCATCGGCACTTGTGGCGACAGCGGGTACTACGGTGAACATCCTTTGCAACGGCAGTGCCACTGGCTCTGCTACGGTTAACGTAACAGGTGGAACCGGGGCCTATACCTATTCATGGTCTCCTAGCGGAGGTACGGCGGCTACGGCCTCTGGCCTAGCAGCGGGTACCTATACGGTAACCGTTACCGATGCCAATGGCTGTTTTACTACACAGAGCTTTACCCTTACCCAGCCATCGGCACTGGCCACTACGGCAGGAACGGTAAACAACGTGAGCTGTAATGGCGGGGCCAATGGTTCTGCCACGGTGAACGTAACAGGTGGAACGGGCGCCTATACCTATTCATGGTCACCAAGTGGTGGTACGGGGGCTACGGCCACGGGCCTAGCGGCAGGCAGCTATACGGTAACCATTACCGATGCCAATGCATGTACCACTACAAGGACCTTTACCATCACCCAGCCACCAGTACTTGTGGCCACGGCAGGCACTACGACCAACGTGAGCTGTTTTGGAGGCAGCAACGGTACGGCCACGGTTAACGTAACCGGTGGCAGCGGAGCCTATACCTATTCATGGTCACCAACTGGTGGAACTGGTGCTACGGCCTCTGGCCTTGCAGCGGGCACCTATACAGTAACCGTTACCGATGCCAACGCCTGCCAGACCACACAGAGCTTTACCCTTACCCAGCCAACGGCGGTAACCCTAGCGGGCGCTGCACTTAGTGGGGGCAAGGTGGGCGTAGCCTATAGCCAGACAGTGGCTGCAACGGGAGCCAGCGGAAGCTATAGCTATAGCTCGGCCACCCTTCCTGCAGGACTGAGCCTTGCAACTAATGGCACCCTATCGGGCACACCGACCACTGCTGGCAGTTTCAATATCTCTATCACCGCTACCGACAATACCTGTAGCGGGGTATCGGCCACTTCGAGCTTTACCATCAACATCATCAAGGGCGACCAGGCCATTACCTTTGCTGCCCTTGCAAACAAGACCTATGGCGATGCACCATTTGGCCTGACCGCTACTGGCGGGGGCTCTGGTAGCGCTGTAACCTATACCAGTTCAGATCCACTGGTGGCCACCATCTCTGGTGCTACCGTTACCATAGTGGGCCAGGGCACTACTACCATTACGGCAAGCCAGGCGGGCAATGCCAACTATAATGCGGCCACTGCAGTGGCAAGGGACCTGACCATCGGTACCAAGACCATTACAGTAACCGTGGCTGCCAAGACCAAGGTCTATGGCGACCTTGATCCTGCCCTGACCTATACCTATGCACCTGCACTGGTAACAGGCGACAGCTTCAGTGGAGCGCTGAGCAGGGCCCCAGGTGTTAATGTGGGCAGTTATGCCATCACCCAGGGCACCTTGGCACTGAATGCCAATTACACATTGAGCTATGTACCAGCCAACCTGACCATTACTGCCAAAGCGATAACGGTTACCGCTGTGACCAAGACCAAGACCTATGGCGATATCGAATCTGGAATGCCTTATACCTTTACCCCGGCACTGATCAGTGGCGACAGCTTTAGCGGATCGCTGAGCAGACAGCCTGGAGAGGATGTGGGCGTTTATGCCATTGGCCAGAATACCCTGAGCGCTGGGGGCAACTACCAGATCAACTATGTTGGTGCCAACCTGACCATCCTTGCCAGGGGGATCAGCGTGATTGCCACTGCGGCGGCCAAGACCTATGGCAGTGCGGATCCGGCACTGGGGTATACCTTTAGCCCATCAACGGTATTCGGTGATACCTTTAAGGGCTCCCTTGCCAGGGCAGCTGGAGAGGGCATCGGCAGTTATGCCATCAGCCAGGGTACATTGGCCCTGGGCAGCAACTATACACTGACCTACACCGGGGCCAACCTGAACATCGGTAAGGCACCGTTGACCATTACCGCAGAGAACAAGGAGAAGTTTGCCGGAACGGCCAACCCAGCCCTTAGTGCCAGTTACAGCGGCTTTGTGAACGGGGAAACAGCGGCCGTATTGAGTACCCCTGTTGCCCTTGCCACCACGGCCACCACGGCCAGTGTGGTAGGGACCTATCCCATCACCGCCTCTGGTGCAAGTGCTGCCAATTACCAGATCACCTTTGTGGGCGGTACGCTAACGGTTAAACCGAGCGCACCTGCGGACATCGTCTTCTCGGCAGCGGTACTCTATGAGAACAGGCCGGCGGGAACATTGGCGGGGACATTGACCAGCAGTTCGTCCGATCCATCGGCCAGCTTCAGCTATGCCCTTGTACCGGGAGCTGGGGACAACGACAACAGCCTGTTCAGCATTAGCGGCAACAGCATCTCTACTACGGCCAGTTTTGACTATGAGGCCCGTTCGAGCTATAGCATCAGGATCAAGAGCACCACACAGCTGGGCTTCAGCCTGGAGAAGGTGATTGTGATCACCATCAGTGATGTGAACGAGGTACCGACATTGGCTGCGATCGCCAACCAGGCGATCTGTGCAACCACCTCTGTTCAGACTGTTGCCATCAGTGGCATCAGCGCCGGACCGGAGAGCGCACAGAGCACCACCCTTAGCATCAGCAGCAGCAATGATGCACTGTTCAGCAGCCTATCTGTCAATGGCAGTGGCAGCACGGGCACCATCAGCTACCAGCCAAGGGCAGGTGCAGCGGGCACCGCTACCATTACCGTTACGGTAAAAGACAACGGTGGCACGGCCAATGGAGGGGTAGATACCTATTCAAGGACCTTTACCATTACCATCAATGCCCTTCCTACGGTTGCCATCACCTCCGACAAGGGGACTACGGTTGACAAGGGTGCACAGGTGGTGTTGACCGCAAGTGGCGGCACCAGCTATGTATGGGCCAATGCCAGCGGTATCATCTCTGGACAGAATACCGCGGTACTGACCGTTAGGCCTACCCAGAACACCACCTATACGGTGACCGCTACCAATGCCAGCGGCTGCAGCGATACCAAGAGCATCAGCATCGTTGTGACCGAGCAGGTGGTACAGGTGAAACCGACCAACATCATGTCGCCAAACGGTGACGGGGTGAACGACAAGTGGGTGGTGGAGAACCTGGAACTGTTCCCTAACAACTCGGTGAAGGTATTCGACCGTGGTGGCAGGGTGATCTATAGCAAGAAGGGCTACGACAACAGCTGGGATGCGACCCTAAGGGGGCTACCGCTGAGCGAGGGTACCTACTACTATGTGATCGACTACAATAGCGATGGCAAGACCCTAAAGACCGGCTACATTACCATACTGAACAAGAACTAACCGATTAAGGACGATAAAACGATGAACAAGATGAAAAATATATATGCCATAACAGCGGGGGTACTGCTGCTGCTGGGACTGGGCACAACTGCCAGCGCCCAGCTCAACCCCTTGGGCTCCCAGTACTACAACAACCAGTACCTGATCAACCCTGCCTTTGCGGGCATGGGCCAGGGGTTGAAGCTGAACGCAGCCTACCGCAAGCTCTGGAGCGGGATCCCGGGCTCCCCTTTGACCCAGAACATCACTGCCGACTATGGCTTTGGCAAGGTGGGCGTGGGACTGAACGTGAACAACGAGAGTGCGGGCCTTTTAAGGCAGACCAGGGCCGTGGCCAGTTATGCCTACCACCTTCC
>NZ_LLWP01000015.1 GCF_001412215.1 Pedobacter sp. Hv1 | reverse complement strand
ACCGTAGCCGAGCCCGTAGCGCTGCCGTTGCACAGGATGTTTACCGTGGTGCCCGCTGCCAGCACCAGTGCCGGTGGCTCGGTAATGGTAACGCTCTGGGTAGTGGTACAGCCCCTGACATCCTCGATGGTCACCGTATAGGTGCCTGCCGTAAGGCCAGAGGCCGTAGCTGCTGTGCCCCCACTTGGTGCCCATGAATAGGTATAACCCGGTGTACCACCAGTGGCTGAAACCGTGGCCGCTCCGGTAGAGCCGCCAAAGATGCTATTGTTCGTTTGTGAAGTGATGCTCGCCGATACCGCAGAAGCCGGCTGGCCCACAACGATTGTACGCTGGACTGTACAACCTTTGTTATCCGTAGCGGTCACAATGTAACTGCCTGCGGTTAGGCCAACGGCCACTGCAGAGCTGCTTACGTTTGGTGACCAGGAATAGGTATAGGGACCCGTACCTCCGCTCACACTGAGCGCCGCAATACCGTTGCTGCCCCCAAAACAGCTCACATCGACCTTGCTGATCGAAGTGTTCAGTGCACTCGGCTGGGTAACCACAGCTCCCTGAGTTGGACTGTTAAGGGCTCCATTATAGGCCTTGCTGCAGCCATTGGCATCGGTAACGGTATAGGTATAGTGCCCGGCCATTAGCCCGCTAATGGTCTGTGTCGTAGCTCCATTGCTCCATAGATAGGTATAGGGAGCGGTACCACCAGTGGCATTGATCGTGGCAGAGCCATTGCTCCCACCGTTACAGCTCACAGTTACCACGCTGGTTGTGGCCGCTAGTATTGCAGATGGCTGGCTAAGCACAAAGGTGCGCGTGGTCTGGCAGGCGTTGGCATCGGTAACGGTAACCGTATAGCTGCCAGAGCTTAGCCCTGAAGCCGTAGCTGCTGTACCGCCAGCTGGTGACCATGAATAGGTATAAGGAGCTGTTCCGCCAGTTGGCGCAACAGTAGCTGTACCATTGCTTCCACCAAAACAGCTCACATTGGTACTGCCACCACCGCTAGCAGCTGAAAGTGCTGAAGGTTGAGTAACCACCGCTCCCCCACTTGGCGTAGATGGTGCCCCATTATAGCTCCTGCTACAACCATTGGCATCGGTAACTGTATAGGTATAGTGACCAGCCTGTAGGCCGAAAATGGTTTTTGATGTTGCACCATTACTCCATAGGTAGGTATAAGGTGCTGTACCGCCGGTCGCATTGATTGTTGCATTACCATTGGCGCCACCGTTACAGCTCACCGCCCCCACACTTGTGGTAGCAGAAAGAGGAGCTATTGGTTCGGTAATGGTAAAGCTCTGGGTAGTGGTAACCATGGCATTATCAGTAACCGTTACGGTGTAGGTACCTGCTGCTAGGCCTGTGGCTGTAGCCGCAGTGCCACCACTTGGTGCCCATGAATAAGTATATGGAGTTGTACCGCCACTTACGTTTACTGTGGCAGAACCATTATTACCACCATTACAACTTACATTAAATACAGTACCAGCTGTAGCCACTAATGGGAGCAGACTTTTGTTAATGGTATAAACCTGTCCGGCAGTATATCCCCCTTGGATTTCATTGCCAATTGTATTTTTAATGTTCGTCCCTGTACTTTTGAGATCTAATCTTAACATTCCATCTCCCGTCCCCGTATTTACGGTGACAGTCCTTGTCGTATTGCTACCAGAGACAGCGGTTACCGAAGGACTTGTAATTCCGGTAGATGTAATGGTAAAATCTGACATATCAACCCCACTTACGTTTTCTGAGAAAGTGACCACAAAATCTACTGATGTACTATTTGTAGTTGCTGAACCTACTCTATTGATACTCAATATTGTTGGTGCAGTAGTATTGATTACTAAATCTTTGTTGGCACCTAAAGAGCCTGTTGCTCCAGGTGCAGCTAAGGTTAAAGTTGCATCATTGCCTGCTGCATCTTTAATGGTTCCTCCATTTAAGCTTAAGGCACTTGTACTGGCCTGATCCAAATCGGCAATATCTTGTCCGGTAGCTATAGTGTAATTAAACACCAACGCACTTGATCCTGAACCACTGCTATAACTTGCAGTTCCGCCCGAGTTTAAACTCAGTGTTGGAGTTCCTGTAACGGTTACAGCCTCAGAAAGGTTGATGGTAATCGGTATGGTATTTCCAATAATATAAGTACCATTGGTCGATGTAGAATTAACAGAAGAAATCGTTGGTAAAGTAGTATCAATTACAATATTTTTATTATTACCCAAAGAGTTTGCTGCTCCTGGGGCTGGAAGTGTTAAAGTAGCATCGGTGCTTGTCGCATCTTTAATTGTTCCTCCATTGACCCCTAATGCAGTGGTAGCTGAATAATCCAAATCAGCAGTATTGTGTCCAGCAATTACGGTATAACTAAAAGTAAGTGTAGTCGTTCCTGTTCCACCAGTATAATTAGCCGTTCCACCTGTATTTAAGCTCAGTGTAGGGGTTCCTGTTACGTTAACCACTCCAGAAAAGGTAACATTAATATCAATGACATTTCCTGTTTTATAAGCGCCATTTACATTAGAAGCCATTACACTATTGACATTTGCACCCATTTTAAATATTGGGTTAGTACCTGGAAAAGCTGCCCCACCCGGACTCAGCGATTTCTTATTGGCCAATAATTCGGTAGTTACCCAATTTGATTTTGTTTTGATTGCCGCAAGTAGAGAAGTTTTTGTTCCAACAAATGTTCCTGCATAATTGTTATAATCGCCGTGATAACCTGTTGGAGGTGTTCCGGCAATCGTCAATGCAATATAAAAATCTCCTGCTGCAAGCGCCGATGGCAGATAAGAAACAGCTGCAGATACTGTCCCTGCTGCTTGCCAACCAGTGGTTGGGTCGGGCGCATTGGTGCCAGGTAAAGCAGTAGACCAGTTGGCAAATCCATAAATAAAATTAGGTGTTGAGTCATCACCGGTATAGAGAAACCAGTTATCTCCACCTCCTGCCACCACCGTTCCTGTGGTCCAACCTGTTGCTGTTACAGTTCCAGCACTTTCCAAACCCGTTGCTGTTGGTACAGCACCACCTGTTATTGAAATATTGAACACAGTTCCTGCAGTAATGTCGCTCGTAGTGGTCCAAGTAATAAGTCCATCAGACCCATTAGCAACCAATGCACTTTGATCCCAGCCCCGATCGGTAATCTTGAGTACCGTACCAGAAGGGATTTGTTTTAAAGCCGCAATAGCCAGATTGACGGTTGCAGCATTTCCATTAAAGCCTACAATAGCAAAATCCCCTGCAGTTAACTGGCCAAAACTTTTGAGACCAGAAAAACAAAAAAAGGAGCATAGCAATAATGTCAAAAAGATTCTGAGAGATGTTTTTTTCATCTTGAAGATAGAAAGGGTAAATAAAAAATAAGAATTGGAATTGGCAACTCAAGCAATCGTTTTTCAGGCTACAATAGCAAAATCAACGCTGAAAGAATTACCACTAGGACAGATAAAGGCTGGGTTTTAAACATTATTCTCCGAAGTTCAGCTTCGAAAAACAAAAAAACCGAACCTATATTGCGGAAAAGAGCTTTGGAAAGATTTTTTTCATCTGGAGAGAGTGTTAATAAGAAAATAGATATTTAACAATTATCAACTAAAAAATTAATAATCGTACTCAAACGTAACCATTAGTTTTAATATTAGCAATAAATATTTAACTATTGATTAAAAAAACCACTAACTGATTCAACAAATCCGCTCCTAACACCGGTATTTTCAGTACTATCTATGTGTAAACTTTAAATCATACACTATTTCATAAACCTGATAGCAGGTTGATAAAAAACTTTACCTGTATTATAACTGTGAATAGCATTAAAAATGATCAAAATAAGTTATACAGAACACCATTAGAACAATTAATGATATAATTTATAAACTTACCAACCCTACAAAATCTTTGAAATTTGGAAGTTTAACATCATTGATTCAAATCTATCATTTGTGCATTTTATTTCATTCATTAAAATCCTTATATTGAAAAATATTTAACCTAAAACCAACTTGTGAAACGTAGAAATTTTATTTATTTAACCGGAGTTGGAGCTGCCGCTGCAATGCTTCCAGCCATTCCGGTTCTGGGAAACGAAATTCCCCTAGAGCGGGCATTGGAATATATCGATCCTGCTGCAAAAAAAATCATGTGTGATGTTGCCTTAAATGCGGCAAAATCAAAAGGTGCAACCTACACAGACGTTCGTGTTGGCAGGTATCTCAACCAGTTTGTGGTAACCAGGGAAGATAAGGTTGAGAATATTGTCAATACAGAATCGTATGGTATCGGTATCCGAGTAATTGCCAATGGCAGCTGGGGTTTTGCCGCCACCGATAAGATGGATAAAGATAGCATTGCCAAAGCCGCAGCTTTAGCAGTAGCTATTGCCAAAGAAAACGCTCGCCTATTAAGGGAACCTGTACAACTGGCACCACAAAAAGGCTATGGAGAAGTAAGCTGGAAAGCCCCTATCGAGAAAAACTCGTTTGAAGTGCCGATTAAAGAAAAGGTAGACTTGTTACTTTCTGTAAATGATGCCGCCATGAAAGGTGGAGCAGACTATGTCAACTCTATCCTATTTATGGTAAATGAGCAGAAATATTTTGCTTCAACAGATAACTCTTATATCGATCAAGATATCCACCGCATTTGGCCAACCTTCTTCATCACCAAAATTGATAAGGAAACCGGCAAGTTCGAAACCAGAAATGCCTTAAGTGCACCAAGTGGCAAAGGTTATGAATATTTAGATGCCAGACCACAAGACAAGATACAAACTGCTTCTGGAACACTTTACAAAGGCAGATACGATATGTTGGAAGATGCCAAACAAGGTGCCAGACAAGTAGGTGAAAAAATGAAGGCAAAATCTGTTGAACCGGGTAAATACGACTTGGTTTTAGATCCTTCCCACCTGTGGTTAACCATTCACGAATCTTGCGGGCATCCTACAGAGTTAGACCGTGTATTGGGTTACGAAGCCAACTTTGCGGGCACTAGTTTCTTAACTCTGGATAAATGGGAATCTAAAAAATTCAATTATGGCAGTAAAGAAGTAAACATTACAGCTGATAAAACCGAAGTAGGTTCTTTAGGTGCAGTAGGCTACGATGACGAAGGTGTGAAATGTGGCAAATGGGATGTCATTAAAGATGGTATCTTAGTCAATTATCAGGCTATTCGTGATCAGGCGCATATTGTAGGTCTTAAAGAATCACAAGGTTGTTGTTATGCCGATAATTGGAGCAGTGTACAGTTTCAACGAATGGCCAACATTTCTCTACAGCCAGGTAAAAAGCCACTGACCATTGCAGACCAGATTAAAAATGTAGAAAAGGGAATTTATATTGTTGGCGATGGTTCTTTCTCTATCGATCAGCAACGTTACAATTTCCAATTTGGTGGTCAGCTGTATTACGAAATAAAAGATGGCAAAATAGTGGGCATGCTTAAAGATGTAGCCTATCAAGCCAACACCCAAGAATTTTGGAATTCGTGTACAGCCATTTGCGATCAGAGCGATTACCGCCTAGGTGGTTCATTCTTTGATGGTAAAGGTCAGCCAAGTCAGTCGAGTGCCGTATCTCATGGCTCTGCTACTGCACGTTTTAATAAAGTGAATGTCATTAACACCGCTAGAAAAATCTGATAGAAATTATGCCAATACTAACCAAAACGGAAGCCAAAGCACTATTAACTAAAGTGCTTGCTTATTCCAAAGCAGAACAATGCGAGGTCAACCTGAGTAGCTCAGATAGTGGTAACATCAGGTATGCCAGAAATTCGGTATCAACCAGTGGCGGAATTAGCACCAATAGTTTGGTGGTGAGCTCTGCCTTTGGCAAGAAATTAGGTATCGCTACCATTAACGAATTTGATGATGCCTCTTTAGAAAAAGTAGTTCGCAGATCGGAAGAACTGGCGCAACTGGCACCAGAAAACCCTGAATTTATGCCTT
Source organism: Pedobacter sp. Hv1 (assembly GCF_001412215.1). Classification (GTDB taxonomy): domain Bacteria; phylum Bacteroidota; class Bacteroidia; order Sphingobacteriales; family Sphingobacteriaceae; genus Pedobacter. The sequence goes on along the minus strand of NZ_LLWP01000015.1, from coordinate 6,070 downwards.
TTCTCGGCCCTCAGGAATATGGGACAGACTCGCCTACTTATTCTGAAGCAACCGCAGCAGTAACACCGAAACAAAGAGCAGATGCAGTTCAAGACAGCTTAAAACAAGCTATGGACAACAAACTGAATGCTGCCGGATTTTTATCCAATAGCGCTGGCTGCTCAGCAATGATGAACAGTAAAGGACTTTTTGCCTATAATGCCTCAACAGATGTAGCTTTTAACATTACCGTAAGAACAGAAGATTCTAAAGGATCTGGTTATGCCACCAAAGGTTATACCGATTTTAGCAAGCTCAATGCCAAAACAGCCACAGCCATTGCGGCTAAAAAAGCGCTTTCTTCTGTAGAAGCTAAAGCCATAGAACCCGGCAAGTATACCGTTATTCTAGAACCAACGGCCGTAGCCGTAATGTTAGAAAATCTTTTCTTCGGACTAGATGCTAGACAAGCAGATGAAGGCCGTAGTTTCATGAGTAAACCAGGGGGAAAAACCAAACTGGGCGAACAATTATTGGATGAAAGGGTAAATATTTATTCAGATCCTTGGAACCCAGAATTACCTACCTCAACTTGGTCTGGTGATGGAAGAGCACAACAAAAGGTCAATTGGATTGAAAAAGGGATCATCAAAAACCTTTACAGCTCAAGATATTGGGCTCAGAAAACAGGGATCAAATCTATTCCAAGCCCTGATGGCATGATTATGCAAGGCGGCACCAAATCATTGGAAGAGCTGATCAAAGGAACAGAAAGAGGAATATTGGTTACCCGTTTATGGTACATCCGTTCGGTAGATCCACAAACCATATTACTTACTGGCTTAACCAGAGATGGTACTTTTTATATTGAAAATGGCGAAATCAAATTCCCGGTAAAAAACTTCCGTTTCAATGAAAGCCCAATCATCATGTTAAACAACTTAGAAGAGATGGGTAAAGTAGAAAGAACGGTAAGTGCCGAATCGAATGCCAACTATTTATTGCCTCCGTTAAAAATAAAAGACTTTACTTTTACGTCTTTATCTGATGCGATATAGTCAATTCTTATAAATAGACAACAAAAAAGGGTCTGAATCATTAATGATTCAGACCCTTTTCAATTGCTTATATTTTAAAATAGTTTTAATCAAACGTTATATCAGCTCCAATAGGTCTTTTTTGGTTAAAGATTTAAAAATCGAATCTTCTGTTTTAATTAAATCACTGGCCAAGTCCTTCTTGGTTTCTTGTAACTGCATGATCTTTTCTTCAATGGTATCAGGACAGATTAAACGCACCGCCATTACATTTTGGTGCTGTCCAATTCGGTAAGCCCGATCTATGGCCTGGTTCTCTACCGCTGGGTTCCACCATGGATCGATCAAGTACACATAGTCTGCCTGGGTTAAGTTCAAACCTACTCCTCCAGCCTTGAGACTGATCAGAAATACTCTGATGTTTTCGCCCTTTTGGAAAGAATCTACTACAGCTTCTCGATTTTTGGTCTGACCAGTAAGGTAAGCAAACTCAATATTTCGTTGTTCCAATTCTGCTTTAATCAGCTCCAACATGCTTACAAACTGCGAGAAGACCAAAATTTTATGATAAGGCGCTTTATTTTCGATCTGTTCCATCAATACATCCATCTTTGCCGAAGCATCTCCATAATACTTTTCATTGCCCAATATGGCAGGAGAATTACAGATCTGCCTTAATTTGGTAATGCCTTGTAACACATGCATACTGCTTTTGGTCAGTTCATCCTCGGCGGTGCCCATCAAATAATCTCTGATCTCGTTGCGACAACTTTCATAGATTTCACGTTGTTGTGTACCCATTTCGCAATAGATCACCATCTCGGTCTTATCTGGAAGCTCGCTGGCTACCTGCTCTTTGGTACGTCTGAGCACAAAAGGATTGATCCGTTTTTGTAATTCGGCAGCACGCCTCGAATCTTTAAACTGATCTATCGGCACCGAATACAATCGTTTAAATTGCTCCCTATTGCCCAATAAACCAGAGCAGGCAAAAGAAAGCTGTCCGTAAAGGTCAAAAGTATTGTTTTCTATGGGTGTACCTGTCATCACTACCTTGTTGCGCGATTGCAATAAGCGAACTGCTTTATAGCGTTGCGAATCTGGGTTTTTAATGGTTTGCGATTCATCGAGGAAAATATAGTTGAACCTATAGTCTTTGAGCCATCTAATGTCTGATAACAAAGTTCCATAAGAAGTCAAAATCACTTCATATTGATCAAACCCTGCAACAATCTTGGCCCGTTCGGCACCATAGATCGTTTTTAATTTTAACGTTGGTGCAAACTTTTTAATCTCTTGCTGCCAATTGAATACCAATGATGCTGGTACCACCACCAAATTGGTTTGCTGCCCTACTTTTTCTCTTTGCGACAGGATAAAAGCCAATACTTGGATGGTTTTACCCAAGCCCATATCGTCGGCCAAACAGCCCCCAAAATTGAAACCATCTAAAAAGTTTAGCCAGTTTAGTCCTTCTTGTTGATAGCCCCTCAAAGTAGCATTCAGCTCTTTAGGCACAGGAACATCGGCAATGGTTTCGAAAGCGGCTAACTTAGAGCGATACAAGGCCAAACGTTGCTTGGTTTTACCATCTAGCAGTTCTTCTTCGTATAATTCTTCAACCGTTGCATAATTGATATTTGGCGTATGCAAGGTCTCCCCTACAATTTCTCCAGCTCCAAAATAACCTTCAAACTTTTCCAACCATTCGTCTGGTATCATCCCCATGGTTCCATCGTCCAATTGCACAAACTTGCTCTTGTTCCTGATCGATTTATGTAAGTGTTTGAGCGAAACCGACTGTTTATTGAATTTGACCTTGATGGCCGTTTCAAACCAATCGATACCACTAATAACGTTAATGGCTATTTCAGCCTTATACTGACTTAATTTATTGTTTTTTAACTCATTGAAACCCAAAATCGCTATACCCTTACTTCGCCATGCTTCAAATGCATCCAAAAACCAACCTGGCTCTAAAAAATGTTTACGGTGCATGTAAAAACAATCTGCATGTCGTTGATCGGCAAATTCAACCGTCTGTTCCGTAAAATAAGGATGCATCTTTGCAATGTTGGTAATGAATTGAAGTTCCCGCTCATGATCACGATCGAGCGTAAATAATTTGCCCCGTTTATCTTTCGATTGGATCTGCTTTTGAGAAATGACAGGGATTTCAAGACCACCATATCGCATTACAGGGGTAAGCAATACAAAATCTTCCGATTCTGATAGGTAAATCAATTGCTCATTATCTAAATCAAAACCCTGTTCTATAATTTGCTTTTTTGTGGCCCGTTTCAGATAAGCATAGTTGATTTTGATCTTTTCTTCCAGTACCGACAAAATGTTCTGCTGAAAATCTTCGTATGCCGTTCGCTCAATAACAAGGTTATTTTGATGTTGTTTGAAAAATTCAATGACACTTAAAAAATAAGTATTATTGATCAGGTACAGTTGATTGCTAGCCTTTACAAAATAATGGTAACGCAACTCAATGTCTTCCATAGCGTAGGTTTTACCTGCTAAATGGAGCAAGCCCGAAATGGCAAAACTATCATCTCTTTCATCTACACTCAATTCCAAATCCGGTTTCAATACCGAAATTTTAGTCAATACAACAGAAGCCGCATTTACAGTTGAAGATACCTGCTCATCGTGCACATAAAAATCGAGGTTTAACGGATTGCGTACAATGGCTTTTAGCGCATCCAAATCTGAGGCTGCCTTGCCTTCATTGTAGTTGTTCTTGAACTGCAGTACACCAGTATAAAATTTCAATTCTTCCTGTTGCTCAGTTTTCCATACCAGTTCTAGCGGATCAAGAAAGACAAGTGGATTTTTAAGTTTACCATTTTGGCTCAGGCCTGCTGTGGCCAACTCTACTACCAAATGCCTGTAATAACGGTGTCGGCTAAAAACCAACACCATTTTTGTAGATTGATGACCCGCTAAAGGCAAGCCAGCAGTCTTATCGGCCTTTAAAATTGGCGCAAGTTTCCCGTAGTCGAGCTTCTCTTTAGCGTACTCATCATTTTCCTTCATCTCTGTGTGTTGATCAAGTGCTAAAGATAAATCAAATCATTTCGATAAAAAAGACTGGTTAAGCAATTACTAGATACAAATTAAACAAAGACACCGATTTTATTTATGCTCAGCTAGTTGACTGTAAATGTTTCTGATTGTTGTACAATCATCCTGATCTGTTCTACATTTATGTTGGTAAAATTGGGTACGGTAGTAGCTGTTAGTGGGGCTAATTCTTCGGGGCTATGTGTAGTAGTTACCCCAATTACATGCATGCCCGCACTTGTCGCCGATTGAATGCCAGAAAATGAATCTTCAAACACCACACAGTTCGTTACATCAATGCCTAATTTGACAGCAGTTTTTAAGTAAATTTCTGGGTGCGGTTTTGAATGTTGTACTTGTCCAGCATCGGTTATCGTGGTAAAAAGCGAAGTTGTTCCGGCCATTTCCATTACCACTTTAACATTCTCACTTGGTGACGATGTAGCAATGGCAATCTTGATGCCTGCTGCTAATAATTGTTCTACAAAAGCTTTAAAACCTGGAACGATTAAGCCTTGTTGTTGATATTTTTCCCAAACACCTTCTTCTACCTTTTTAAGGTGTGCTGCAATTTGAGGTTCGGTTAAGTCTTCGCCAAAAACCAAACGCAAAGTATCCTTGCCCATTCTACCAAAAACATAGTGGTTGAGCTGATCATCGCTCAATTCAATGCCATGTGTTGCAAAAAAGTCCTTCCAAGTGGCGGTAATTAAAGGATTGCTATCTACAATTACGCCGTCCATATCAAAAATTACAGCGATTTGAGGGTTAGTATTCATGTGTGTGAAGTTTAATATTGCAACAATTTGCAATATACAGCCACAAAAATAGCATAAATTGGCAGAAATATTGCAATATATTTGCAATTATTTTTATTAATATTGCAAAGTATGCAAAGCTTAAGCAAGGAAGAACGCCAACAATTGATTTTGAACCACATCTCTGAAGTGGGTAAGGTAGACCTGAAATCGTTGAGCCAAAAGCTCTCGGTATCTACAGACACCATTAGAAGAGACATTAAGGAAATGGCAGATCAGGGCTTATTGAAAGCTACCCGAGGTGGGGCAATTGCACATTCGCCTATTCCACTCCATTTCCGCGATCGCGAAAAATACGATGTAAGTGGCAAGCAACAAATTGCCATGAAGGCCATTTCTCAGTTAAAAGATGGTCAAGTAGTGCTTTTTGATGGCGGAACTTCAACCTTGGCCATTGCCATGAACCTCCCAAAAGAACTACAGATCACAATAGTGACCAATAGCTTTCCTGTAGCAAACGTATTGGAAGACCACCCTAATGTAGAGGTTATTTTTGCAGGTGGTCGTTTATCTAAATTTGGCTTCAATACTTCAGGACCTGACACCATGCAAGCTTTCGAAAACATCAGAGCCGATATCTGTTTCCTTTCTATCTATGCCATCCACCCTACGGTTGGTATCACCACTAGACAGTATGAAGATGCCTTGATGAAAAAAACAATGGTTAAAACAGCCAAACGAATTATAGGATTGGCTACTTTAAATAAGATAAATACGGCCGAAGCTTTTTACATCTGTCCAGTTACTGATTTGGACATGTTGCTTACCGATGCCACCGACGACCAGGAAAATCTTACGATCGGCCTGAAAAATATGGGCATAGACGTGCGATAAAACGTCAGCTTATTTTTTTCAACTATCCTTCTATAGGCTCAGGATGACAATTCATTCTTAACCATTAGTCATTAATATATACCAGCTCTTTGATTAGGAGTTTGGTTATACTGAATCTTGATCAAGAATAGTATTCTATTGATATATAATTATTTAGCGAATTAAATTTCTTAGGGGGATGATAAAATCCATCGCTATCTTGTTCTATTTGCCCCTATCAAACAGATAAGTTGCATAATCCAAAAGCATTAAACTAAAATAAATTTTAGCTGCTTTCATCACATTTTTTATGCCTTTCATCACATTTTATTTTTTGAAATCAAAAATTTA
>NZ_LLWP01000014.1 GCF_001412215.1 Pedobacter sp. Hv1 | reverse complement strand
TTTTTGAAATCAAAAATTTATGTATCCTTGTGTATTAATTCACTAATACACTAATGAAACTATGAGAACTTTTATCTTTATCCTCTGCTGCTGTTTCAGCTTAATGGCTACCGCACAAACCAACCCATCTTTACAGATCAGTGGAAAAATAACCGATTCGTTAACCAAAAATCCAATTGATTTTGCCACCGTTTTATTAAAAAACGACAAAAAGGTTTTCCTTAAATCTGTGGTATCTACCAAAGATGGTTCATTTACACTGAGCGGTCTTTCGGCTGGCAATTACCTGCTCAACATCGTATACGTAGGTTACCAGACCAAGGTTATTCCAGTACTATTGGGTACCACCTCTAAAACTTTCGATCATATTGCATTAACACCGGCAGCTACTCAATTAAAAGGAGTAGAAGTGACTGCCGATCGACCCTTAATTAAACAAGAAATTGATCGGATTGCCTACGATGTTAAAGCAGACCCCGAAAGCAAAGTAACCAATGTATTAGAAATGATGCGTAAAGTACCTTTGTTATCGCTTGATGCTGATGACAACATTCAATTGCAGGGAAACAGCAATTATAAAATCTTGATCAATGGTAAACCCTCTGGCATGATGGAAAGAAACCCAAAAGATATCTTGAAAAGTATGCCTGCATCAAGCATTGAAAAAATTGAGGTGATTACCACACCACCTGCAAAATACGATGGTGAGGGTTTGGCTGGAATCATCAATATCATTACCCATAAAAAAGCAGATAATGGCTCTAATGGCACAATCAACTTCAGCGAGCGTTTTCCTGTGGGTGGCCCGGGTTTGGGCGGCTCATTTACGGTAAAAACTGGTAAATTCGGTATTTCGACCATGGCGGGAGGAAATTTAAACAGTTCTCCCCTATTGAACAACAGCAATACAAGGTTAACCCACGGCACCAACCCTACCAGTTTATTTCAAAATGGAAACAGAGATTTCTCTGGAAAAAGTGCTTATGGTGGTGTAGAGCTCAGTTATGAAATAGATAGTTTGAACTTAATTTCAGGACAGTTCAATTACAACGCCAATACAAATGAAAGTTTAAACACACAATATTCGGCACTGCACAGTTCAAGCGCATTAATGCAAAGTTATCAGCTGATCAACAGCTTGGAGGGTTCTGGAAATGGCACTGATGCTGCCTTGAACTATCAGCTTGGCTTTAAAAAAGATAAAAATCGCTTATTAACCTTCTCTTATCGTTATTATAATTTCCGCAACAAACAGTTCAACAGTGTAGACATTTTTAATCCTGTTGCCTACAATGTACCTAATTACAGGCAAGACAACTCTGGTGGATCTTCTGAGCAAACTGTACAGATCGATTATGTATATCCATTAAAAAAACTAACTATTGAAGCTGGCGTTAAAGCTATTTTTAGAAACAATAGCAGCGATTTCCAATTCTTATCAATGAACCCATCTGGTGAATTTATAGCCGATCCATTGAGAACCAATACCTTCGACAATCAACAGAATGTGTATGGCCTATACAATACCTATCAGTTTAGCCTCAATAAATGGGGTATTAAAGCAGGAATTAGGCTAGAGCAGACCGAAATTGATGCCAATTTTGTTGGTGCTAACCTAAACCTAAGCTCGTTAAACTTAATTCCTTCGGTTTCTGTCAACCGCAAATTTAAAGACATGAGCAGTATTAATTTTGGTTTTACCTCTAGAATACAAAGACCAGGTATTAACCAACTGAACCCTTTTGTTGACCGCTCTAACCCTAATTTCGAAACCTCTGGTAATCCAGACCTTAAACCTACCAGTGGTCAAAGTATAGAGATTAATTATAGCCGTTTTAAAAAGGCATCAATAAATATAGGCATGCGTGCCATGTTTATCAGTAACATGGTGATGCCAAGTGTAGTAACAGACCCTGTAAGCAATATTACCCGCAGTACTTTTGGCAATACCGGGAGCGCTACTTTAGTGGCCGTAAATGTGAATGTCAACTATCCATTTAACAATCAACTGCGAGCAAACCTTGGCGCAATGATCAGCTACGGCATGGTTAAAGGCGAAGTGAATGGCATCGCATTAGACAAACAAGGTTTCATGAACCGTGCTTTTACCTCATTGAGTTATCGCCCAAGCAAAACCTGGCAAACTACTGCCAGCATGAACTATAACGGGCCAAACCTTAGCTTACAAGGTACCACCAATTCTTTTGTGAGTTCTTCATTTAGTGTAAGCAAAGACCTCTTCAACAATAAGGTTTCTATTTCTTTTGCAGCCAATAACGTTTTTGCCAAATACAGAAATGCCATCAACTTTACCGATGGGCCAAACTTTAGTCAAGAAAGTTACAACCAAAATTACCAACGCAACTTTACCACCAGCTTAAATTATCGTTTTGGTAGGCTAAAAGAAAGCATCAAGAAAAACAAAAAAGGAATCAATAATAATGATGTTTCTGAAGGATCAAACCTTTAGTTCAATCAGCATCATACTCCATCAAAAATCTACTCAAATGAGTGGATTTTTGATTTTTAAACCCCTACTTATTTGCTAAAGGGATAAAAACAAAAAAGCTTGAACCTTGGCCTAATTTACTTTCAAATCCAATTCTCCCCCCTTGTCGTTCTATAAATTCCTTACACAAAACCAGGCCTAAACCAATCCCTTTTTCGTTATTTGTACCGTATGCAGGTTCTGCTTTAATGGAAAAGATCTTTTCCAATTTCTCTGGCAGAATGCCCTGCCCATTATCTTTAACTGTTATTTTGCATTCGTCGCTTACTACTTCGGCATTGATCTCAATCAATCCACCCTGTGCGGTAAATTTCACGGCATTGCTAATCAGGTTACGGATCACTAATTGTAACATATCAACATCGGCAATCACCATTAACTGAGCCGGAATAGTATAGTTTAAGGTAATTTCTTTTTTTAGGGCATGGGTTTGTTCCATTTCTAATGTACTTAGCAATACCTGAAGCAGGTTAACTTCTAACAATTTTACTGAAGAACCTTCCATTTGCGATTTAGACCAATGCAATAAACCCGAAAGCATATCAACTGCATTATTGGTCGATTTAAGCAAGGTACTTTCTAATACAGGTCTTTCAGTGCTATCTACCTCATTGGCCTGAAGTAGTTCTAGGTAATTTTTGATATTGATCAGTGGGGTACGCAGATCGTGAGATATGATCGACATCAGTTTATTCTTCTCAATATTGCTTTGTTCCAACTGGTCCTTTTGCAACAAAATCTGCTCCTTACTTATTTCTATGGCTATGGTTTTCTCCTCAGCTTCTTTTCGCTCAATATCATAGCTCCTTCTTACAAATTTAATAATCAGATAGGTAACGATTACAGGAAGTGGAAATGCGGTAATGCGATCAACAAACCTTTCTTCGTCGGTACCAAAAGGATGTTTAACCAATGAGGGATCGTAATGTTCAATCAAATGGATGATGACAAAGCAAAGCAAATAGATGATCAACCACCTCAAGTGTTGTTGATAGGGCGAAATGGCCAGCACCATTAATAGGTAGGCAGGCCAAATCAGGTCGGTAGAGCCATTGATCCCAGAATTGGTGAAATAATTGACACTAAAAACCAGAATCCCTACTATTGCAAATAGTGTATTGTTGTGTGGCTTGTTCAGAAACCTAGAAGCATAATATTGATAAATAAAGAACAAGACCAATAAAAGGGCTGAAATGGCACCTACATAAATTCCAGCATACAGATTATAAGGGGCATATATACTGCCCAATATGATCAAGCCAATACTAATAGAATGAAAGATCCTGCTTTCTAAAGAGAAAGCGGAGGGACTACCAATAAGGTTTGACCAAAAGTTACTGTTAAAAACACCACTACTGAATTTAGGCATGAATAAGTTTAAAGATCATCTACGTTTGGCAAAAAGCTAAATAAATACCATGATACCACAGTAAAACTAACAATAGCAATTAAATTTAATGGCATTTTGTTTTTAAAATTTATCCAATAGGGCATTATGGTTAGAAAAATAAGGTCTTGTAACAAACCTTTTAAACTTGCGTTGAGGCCAAGCTGCGCCAACACATCACTATCCGTTAAATTAACCCAGCTTTATACCATGGTTTATTCTGATTAACCTAAAATGTGGTGAGGCACAGATTGATAAAAAATTTGTACTTTCAGTTAACCGAATCTCAAACTGAATGGAACAAAATACCACACTCACCTTATTTCTCCCTATTGCATTGGGCATCATTATGCTTGGCTTAGGCTTAAACCTCACATTAGATGATTTTAAACGAGTGGTGCGCTACCCAAAAGCCATCCTCATTGGCCTGTTGTGTCAAATGGTACTCTTGCCCGTGCTTTGTTTTGGCATTTGTATCATGTTTAACCTCCCTGCTGCATTGGCGGTTGGTTTAATGTTATTGTCGGCCTCTCCGGGCGGTGCCACAGCCAATCTGTATAGCCATTTGGCCAAAGGCGATGTTGCCCTCAATATTTCATTAACTGCCGTTAATAGTGTACTTACGTTATTTACGCTGCCCTTTATTGTCAATTTTGCCATTGATTATTTTATGCAGAGTGGGCAGGTTGTACCCATGCAGTTTAAAAAAATAGTAGAGGTATTTGCCATTGTATTGGTTCCGGTTACCATTGGGATGCTGATCAATTATTTCTCTCCTCAAATCTCCAAAAAAATGGAGAAACCAGTAAAAATCATCTCTGCCATTTTTTTGGTATTGATTATTGTGGGAGCCATTGTGAAAGAAAAAGATCAGTTTGCTACCTATTTCCAGCAAGTGGGCTTAGCCTGCCTAACATTTAATGTGGTAAGTATGGCTATTGGCTATTATGTTCCATTTCTACTGAAGGTAAACAAAAAACAATCTATCGCCATTGGTATGGAAATCGGCATTCACAATGGTACATTGGCCATTTATATTGCCTTAAATGTAATTGGCAACAGCATGATGAGTATCCCACCTGCAGTTTATGGTTTGATTATGTTTTTTACGGCCGCCTTATTTGGTTACTTGGTGAGCAGAAAGCAACAAAACATTGCCCCTCAGTAAAAACATCAAAAGCAGTTCCGTAAAAATTAAGATAGAAAATACACTCTTCGTTAATTGGAGATGAAGATTCTCTATCTTAGTTCTCCTTACCTAAAACAATAACCATGAACTATTTTAACCTAAAGAAAAACAAGGCATTACTCTTTGTCTTATTCTTATCTACCTTTTCGGCTCTTGCCCAAGAAAAAGCCAAACCCGTATTTAAAGATGGCGAAGCCCAAATTGTACCTTTATTTGATACGCCCGACAAATGGATCCGCCATGACCTGTGGGTAGAAACTACATTTGATACTGATGGTGATGGTAAACCAGATCGGATGCATGTAAGTGTAACCCGTCCTTTTCAAACCGAAACGGAAGGTTTAAAACTTCCCATCATTTACGAAACAAGTCCTTATTATGCAGGTACAGCTGGTACAGCACCTGGAACTTTTTGGGATGTGAAACATGAGGTGGGCGAAAAACCACCAGTAGCACGTATCCACCCTACTGTAAAAAGAACCGGCACCAGACCGATCATCTCCAATTCATTGATTAGAGAATGGGTTAAAAGAGGTTTCATCATTGTCCATTCTGAATCGCCGGGAACTGGACTTTCGCAAGGATCGCCAACAGTAGGTGGTATCAACGAATCCTTAGCGCCTAAAGCTGTAATCGAGTGGCTTTCTGGAAAAGACAATGGCTATACCACACCAGATGGCAATGAAAAAGTAAAAGCGTACTGGAGTACCGGAAGTGTAGGCATGACAGGTACTTCTTATAATGGCACCCTGCCTGTTGCAGCTGCAACTACGGGTGTAGAGGGCTTAAAAGCAATTATCCCTGTGGCACCCAACACTTCTTATTACCATTACTACCGTTCTAATGGGTTGATTAGAAACCCAGGAGGATATTTGGGTGAAGATGTAGATGTGTTATACGATTATATCCATAGTGGCGCAGAAGATAAAAGAGCTTATTCAGACAAAACGATCAGAGACGGAGAAATGGCCAAAGGAATGGACCGTGTTACTGGCGACTATAATGATTTTTGGGCAGGTAGAGATTACCTAAATGCCATTAAACCCATGAAAGCTGCCTTGCTGATGTCGCATGGTTTTAACGATTGGAACGTAATGCCAGAACACAGCTACCGCATTTACAAGGCTGCTGAGGCCAAAGGATTGCCTGTACAGATCTATTACCACCAAGGTGGGCATGGTGGACCACCACCCCTAAAGATGATGAACCGATGGTTTACCCGTTATTTGTTTGGCATTGAAAATGGTGTAGAAAAAGAACCGAAAGCTTGGATTGTAAGAGAAAAAGATGCCAGTTCTAATCCAACTCCTTATGCCGATTATCCAAACCCTGATGCCAGTGACGTTAAACTTTACCTTGGTGCCGGAGGAATGGCTCAGGGTAAACTCTTAACTACTCAACCAACAAAACAAACCCCAGAAAAACTAATTGATGATGTTTCATTTTCTGGAAGTGATTTGGCCAAGGCCGAAAAATCAGACCATCGATTGCTTTATATCAGTCCGGTTTTAAAAGAAGCAGTACACTTATCAGGTCTTGCCCAAGTAACGGTTAAATTAGCCAGTAGTAAGCCTGCGGCCAATTTTTCGGTGTGGTTGGTGGCCTTGCCATGGAGCGAGGGAACTGGGGTAAAACTGATGGACAATGTGATTACCCGTGGATGGGCCGACCCTCAGAACAACAAATCATTGAGCAAAAGCGCTCCATTAACTCCTGGTAAATTCTACGACCTGAAATTCAATCTTCAACCTGATGATCAGATTATCCCTGCTGGGAAGCAGATTGCTTTAATGATTTTTTCCAGCGATAAAGAGTTTACGCTATGGCCAAAACCAGGAACAGAAATCACTATTGATTTGAATGGCACTACGCTTACTTTACCTGTAGTTGGCGGAGCTAATGCGTTGGAGAAAGCGATCAAGTAAGTTAGATTTATCACAATGATACAAAAGCCACTTATTTAGGTAAGTGGCTTTTTCTTTATCGACAATCTAAATCATCAACAAATCAAAAGCAGTCTATATTCACCATCGTTTTCTAGTGGTGCTCGATGCACACAAGGTAAAACCTGTTGTTCAGGATGGTCTACTGCCAGTTTCCACAGATGGCCAATACCTAAATTTAAAGGATGGGCATTGGGTTTAGGATGGTAATGCAGATCGAAAGAATACTCTTTCAAAAAGTCTTCAAATTCTGTTTCCGGGCCATCATATAATTCCTGAAGCTTTTGCCGAATTTCAGGAATTAACACCTTCTGCTCTACCTGATCATTAGGTATGATATCACTTGCGGCACCATCATAAGTACATAAAAAAGTGTCAGCAGCAATAGGCGAACGATCTACATGATAAGAATAAACATCGGTTGAAATGAAATCTAATTCTTCATCTCGCTCGTAACTTTTGAGTAAATTAAGCACCGGCAAAGCGCCCAAATCTGTCAACAACTTCAAATCATTTAGTATGATTTCTCTGGCCATATCCCCTTCATTTGATAAGGACAGGGCTAAAAGCTCTTCAACAGCAATATCTGTTACATTTTCTTTCAACTGAAGCTTAGCCACAATTTCTTTGAAATCTCCAACCAGATTTCTTTGCCAGCAAATGGCATTCATTGTGCCCTGAAATTCCGTATTGATCAGTTCATCAAATGTTGAAACTACACCAACCTGGTTGTTATCGGAAAATTTGCTGTTCATATTTTTTATTCAACAATTATGCTAGTCAATTTAAAAAGAAGTGCTTGATATTAATATTTACACCCTTTTGATTTCAAAATTAGTTAAAAGAGAGCTGAATTTTTCATTTAACATACTGCCCAATAAAATCCTTTCTAGGAATCATATGCAAGTAGGCATAAGCACCAGAAAGTTGTGCTCGTTGTTTCAGCTGATATAAAAAATAACCACCCAAATCAAAAATCAGTGGACATTTGGCTTCATACCAGACTTTGTGTGGGTGGCGCCAAGTGAAAGAATATAAATGAGAAGTTAAAGGAATATCCCGCAGTTCGGGGTGATGGAAAGTGAGTACCCTAGGTTTGGGCAAAATCAAGTCGTTTTTACGTACCATGGTCAGGTTTGCGGTATGCGAAAATTCAAAATCTGCTAAGCGTGGATCATTTACATCGGGCAAATGTTTGAGGATTTTAAAGCCTTTGAACTTTTTACCATTGATGACCCAAACCAAACGAGGGTAAAAGGTTTCTCTACTCTGCAGCTCCGTTAAGGCTATTGGAGAGTTTTGGAACTCGATGGTCGTTCCGCAAGGTGTATGCACATCGGCCCGATGGTAATAACCCTCTTCCCTATTCAGGAAAGTTTTTTCTCTATAATCGACCGGAAATGCTTTTTTCCATCCGCTATGCCATTCGGTCTCTCCGGGGAAAACCCGAATTTTTGCGATCTTTTCTACATCAGCAACAGGTTCCAGTGGATTTAAAAAAGACATCGGTTCAATAGGCATCGTACAAAAATAGACATTCAGTCTGAGTGCTGAAAGCAAAGCTCAAACTTGACCAATTGGTGTATGTTGATCACCAACAGATTTTCTTTGATTAAGCAAAAGATGTGAGTTGAAGCACTTCAAATATAGATCTACTGTAAGCCAGGCTGTTATCCAACACCACCAAAACATCAAGGTGGTCATATTGTTTGTAAGCAATGGTGGAAGGTTTTTGATTTAACCATTCATCAAAAACCATAACTACGCCTTTGATGTCTTTTGGAACGACTAATAAACCTGTCACAGTTCTCCCATCAATCCTACTCCCTAAAGGGACCAATTGCATGCTGATCAGCTTACAAGCTTGGTGATAATTCATTCCTTCTGCATCTCCATTATCAATTGTAGACATCATTTGAAACATCGCTTTGTTCAAAAATAGTCATATAGAAAGTGGTGTTTGTTAGATAAACAACTGAAAAAAGATGGTTGAACAACTATTATTTTACCGTTCTTTTGCTCACCTTTTATTGAGGGTTCTTTGATTAAACAATATGTTGATATTAGCTCAAATAGATTTGAGCCCTAGCCGAATTTTATTTAAATTAGTAAACACCAAAACCATCTTACCCCTATTTGAATGCATAGCATCTTACCTTTTTTATTGGCAATGGTTGCCGCCATTGTACTTTTACAAATGTTAGCTACCAAACTTAGGGTGGCCTACCCTATTCTATTGGTAGTTGCAGGGCTGCTCGTCAGTTTTATTCCCGGCTTACCCGTTGTCAAAATCAATCCAGACCTGATCTTTTTCATCTTCCTACCTCCTTTGTTGTTTGAAGCGGCTTGGTCTATTTCATTTAAGGAAATGAAAAAATGGTGGCGAATCATTACCAGTTTTGCTTTTCTGGTGGTCTTTTTCTCGGCATTGTCTGTTGCATTGTTTACCAATTATTTCATTCCTGGATTTTCGCTTGCACTGGGTTTTCTTTTGGGTGGTATTGTTTCTCCGCCAGATGCGGTAAGTACGGGAGCCATTATGAAATTTGTTAAAATTCCTAAATCTACTTCGGCCATTTTAGAAGGAGAAAGTTTATTGAACGATGCTTCTTCATTGATCATCTTTCGCTTTGCTTTGGTAGCCGTAGGCACCGGACAGTTCATTTGGCAAGAAGCTACCTTAACTTTTCTGTGGATGGTTATTGGCGGAATTGCGATTGGCCTGTTATTGGCATGGCTCTTTGTGCAGGCCCATAAAAAACTCCCTACCGATGCACCTTCTGATATTGCACTGACACTTATTGAGCCTTATTTTATGTATTGGATTGCAGAACAATGCCATAGCTCTGGCGTGTTGGCTGTGGTAGCAGGTGGTTTGTTCATGTCGGCTAAGCGCTTAATTTTCTTGAACAGTTCCAGTCGGATTAAAGGGTATAGCGTATGGGAAAGTTTTGTATTTATCCTCAATGGCATTGTTTTTCTAATTATTGGTTTGGAGCTCCCCGAAATTACAGCGGGTCTCAGGGCTGATGGCATTCCGCTCAATACCGCTATAGGTTATGGTGTGCTGGTTACTGGTGTGTTGATTTTGGCCAGGATCATTAGTTCTTATGCGGCTTTGGTTACCACCATGATCTTTAGGCCAAGTGTAACGCCTCGTTCTACTTCTACCAAAAGAATGTTAATGATGCCACTTTTATTGGGTTGGACAGGTATGCGTGGTGTAGTGTCGTTAGCGGCTGCCCTAGCCATTCCGGTGGTTTTTGAGAATGGACTTGTATTTCCGCATCGAAACCTGATCTTGTTCATCACTTTTGTGGTCATTTTACTTACCCTATTGGTACAAGGCCTTACTTTGCCATACCTTATTAACAGAACGCAATTATTTAATGGACTTTATGAAGCACCAGAAATCAGCCATCAAATTAAACAACAACTGCGACAACATATCTCTAAATTTCTGCAAGACAAATATGAAAATGAGTTGCACGATCGGAAAACAATAGAGAAAATATTACACCATTGGGAAGAAAAAACCAAAGCAGCCAATGACGATTGGATGAATGAAAAAGCCAAGATTCTCTTTGTAGAGATGTTAGAAAGTCAGCGGCAATTTCTGGCAGAGCTCAATAAAGATCCAAAAATTAATGAAGAAGTGATCCGTCAACAGTTATACCAGATTGATTTGGAAGAAGAACGATTAAAGATCATTTAACATTTGTCAGATCAATAATTGAATAAGCCAGCGCAAAGAATTTTACGCTGGCTTATTTACTGTTTAATATTATTTTTTGGCATTAAACACGACCCATTAGTGGATCGGAAATGCTGTTTTTGCCAGTTTCTATTCTTCCAGCATACTGGTAGGCAAATATGGAATTGCCTTGTATGGTTAAGGTAAAATCATACCAAGCCCCACTCTGTTTGGTAGGTACAATCAATTGCGAACTTTTGCCTTTTTTGAGGCTAATGGTTTTGGTAGCATTGCCATAAGCATTGTCTTTAAGCTCCACTTTTAGATCGCGATCTGCTAAAAGATTAACCAATACATTTCCGGTAGCCATTTTAATATTCAGCAGTTCTGGCGATACTTTAATGTTCAAACCCGAAGCTTGTTTACCACCTTTAAAAGACCTGAAAAAACCATTTGCACCATAACACTGCAACAGGTAATAATCGGCAACAAAATCTGCCAATGGCCATTGATAGCTAATCTGGTCTCCAGGTATTACACAAAAATTCCATTGGTTCATGGTTACCTCTTCGCTTTTATCCAATTTAGCTAGTTTAAATGTTCCTGGTGCATATACTTGAAAAGCACCTGCTGCACTTTTACTACCAAACAATGTTTTTCCGGCAGCAAAATGCATTTCTAACTGACCATTGGCCAATTGTACCAAGTTAACTTCATGCTGATAAGGCAGCGCATTGGCTAATTTAGTACCCGGTTCTTGACTAGGAAGGAACTCGTTGAACTTACCTGTTTTATTGGCTTGTTGCAGTTGTTGTTCGCTAATGGCACTGAAGTTTCCAGGAAGTGGTTTAAATTGGGCAGCATAGATGCTCTCGATAAATTTATTTCTTTCCAATGGTTTGAGCTGAACAGCTTGTTCATTGGCTGGTCTAAATGCAGAAGTTAAATCTCCGCACACTTCCCTTCTCCAAGTACTGATATTGGTCTCTTTAATCACCTTACCCGTTTTGGCGGCGATGAAATGTTCTAAAAACTGTAGGCAAGAGGTATGATCGAAAATTTGCGAATTTACGTAACCACCTTTGGTCCAAGGCGAAGCAATGACCATGGGCACCCTAAATCCAAGTCCGATAGGGCTATCTTTGCCCTCTTCTTGTGGAGCTTTTGGATCTATGCCCGAAAATTCTGTTGCGGTATTGATGCCTGCAGAAGTTTTTCCGGTATAAGGTCTTTGGCTGTGCGGAGGTACAAAAGGCGATTGGTGATCGAAATAACCATCACTCTCATCGTAAGTGAGCACAAAAATTGTTTTTTTCCATACTTCCTCATTTTTGGTCAGGATATCTAATATTTCAGAGATATACCATGCACCATGCCACGGAGAACCCGGATGATCGGAGAAACGGCAGGGTGCAACCAACCAAGACACCATAGGTAACTTGCCATTTGCTACATCGGCCCTAAACTGATAAAGGATATCACCCTTGGGCACTACCATTTGTCGTTTTACCCCTGCATCATCATAGTCTATCTGTTCTACTTTATGGTAATCAGGATCAGCCTCATTGGTTACAAAAGCCCTCTTGTGGATATTTTTTTCGAAATCGCTTAAGGCAGCAAAACCTTGTTCGTTCCAAGTCTTGATGGCTTCTTGTACTTTTACCAAAGTCTCCTTTTTTGTAACCAGTAATTTTTGTTCTTGCTCATCTTTAGGCAATTTGGCTTCTAAATGATTGATCTCTTGAGGTAGATCTGCTAGCTGTTTACGCAAAAAGGCCATATGTGCCGGATGAAACCGAACTTTGTATTGTTTAAAAAACTCGAGACTATTGTCGGTAAAATTGGCCAACCAATCATCTTCCTCATCCTTAAAACCTACCGGAAGGCTCAATTCGTTCTGGTAAACCTTCCAAGGAATCTGTGCTTCTTCCAATCGTTCTGGATAAGTTTTCCAACCTACATTTTTGTAATCGATCTGACCATTAAAAACATGTGGCAAAGACTTTTCGTCGTGCGGATTTTCCCTAACCGCTCCAGACCAGAACGAAGTACGGTTAGAACTTGTACCTGTAAGCGTAGAACAGAAATGTTGGTCGCAGATGGTAAAGGCATCGGCCAAGGCATAATAAAAAGGAATATCTTTTCGATCAAAATACCCCATGGTTAATGGCATGTGTTCATAAGCCCTAGCTGCTTTCTTAGCTTCTAACCAAGTATCCATTTTACCTTTGTTTCTAGCACCAACCATGTCTGTCCAAGAATGCGGCAGTGAACCCATCCAGGTGATTTTGGAATTTTTGATATCTAACCTAAAAGGCGCATAAGTCTGCCCTTGTTTATTGGTTTGAAACCAAATTGGAAGTCCATTTTGTTGTTTCAGTACCCTCGGATCATTAAATCCCCTTACCCCCTTTAAAGCACCATAGGCATGATCAAAAGAACGGTTTTCCTGCATCAGAAAAACCACATGTTCAGCATCCTTATAGCTACTACCAGGAGTAGGTTCAATAGACATGGCCTTTAGCAGTGAAGGTGGTACCATATTGGCAACAGTGGTTAAGCCTGCAAACAAACTTGTCTTTTTTAAAAAGTCTCTTCTAGAATCCATTATACGATAAATATAAAAAAGGGCCATTTCATTAAAAATGGCCCCATTTGATTGTTGTTATTATTTAACCCACCAAGTGGCTTGGTTGATCTGATCATTATTGGCTCCAAACTGGCTAGATATGGCCTTGTTCACGTTCGCCGCATTGTTATTGTATTCTGCCTGAGGGTAGATCCATCTAAAAGGAATATTTACACCTGCTGGCCTGCGAAACGAAGGGTAACCTGTACGTAAGTTAGTGAAAAAGGCCGACCATCCATTTTGGAAATAGGTTTGTAGGTATTTCTGTGTGGTGATCAATTCTATCTTTTGCTCATTACTTATCGCTTGGTCAAAATTATTAAGGGGTTTGCCCAAATAATTGCTGGCTGCCGTTTCATTAACGTAGCTAGCAAGGCTGGCCACATTGTTTTCGTAGAATTTGAAATTCGATTTTACACCGCTCTCATATAAGCTTTTAGCATCAGCAGTAATCCATCCTTTCACCGCAGCTTCGGCTAAGATCAATTGTTGTTCTGCATAACCGATCAATACTCTTGGCTCATTTACCGGATCGGCATAATAACGTTCGTGTACTTTAGATACTCTTCCAGCAACGGCTTTAACATTGGTTTCTGCATAAGGTGCTGCCGGATCTCCACCTTCATAAGATGAAAAATCAGAAATTGGCTTACCTGCTTCCTTACCTAACCTGGTTTGTGTGCAGAAAAGGAAAAGACGAGGGTCTTCACGTTCTTTCAAACGCTCTACAAAAGTCATGTCCATGTACATACCCGAACCAAAACTACTCGAGTTGAATTCTGGGTATCGGTTGTTCTGTTGGTTAAGGAATACCAATCTGGCACTTTCGTCTTTTGCAAATAAAGGCTCAGATGCATAGATGCCAGCAAATTGGTTTACAATATCCAGATCAGTTTCGCTCGTCTTTTTAGATAGGGTAAGCAATACCTTTAAACGCAATGCATTTACGGCCTTGCGCCAGTTTTGTACCGAACCACCAAAAATAATATCACCCACAATAATGGTATTTTGACCTTTCAGAATGGTATTGGCTTCATTCAATTCTGTCAATATTCCTTTAAAAACTGCTTTTTGCGTGTCGTAAACTGGTGTAAATATCGGATTTGCACTTTCTCCTTTTAAAGCCTCGCTGTAAGGGATATCTCCGAAAGTAAGGGTAAGGTTATAAAAATAATAGGCCCTAAAAAATTTAGCGAGTGCGTTATAAGCCTTTAGGTTAAGCTTAGTCGCTTCTTGATCCATTTTGGTTACAATACGCAGGTTATTGAAAGGATCAAAACTTGCCCTGTTCCATTTGTAATACTGCTCTAAATTTTCGCCATCACTTTGTACCAACATTTTATTGGCATATAAAGGGCCAGTTCCACCAAACTCTTGGAAAGCTGTCCACTCAATTTTGGTGAGCAACAATTGTGGGTGCGTTTCTTGTGGCCTATTGGGATCTTTATTCAATTCTTCGAGGTCTTTTTTACAAGAAATGGTAAATAGACAGACCACCATTAAGCATACATTTAATATCTTTTTCATGTCTTTTTTGTGTAAACGATTAAAACTTAAGGTTAATTGAGCAGCCCAAATATCTCGACGAAGGATCCTGTAGATCAGAATCGGTACCGAAATCTGGATCTAGATATGGCATTTTTTTCCACATGGCCAAGTTGTAACCATAAAGGCTAACATCTAATGCTTTTACTTTTCCCATTTTAACGAGTTTGGTCAAATCATATCCTACAGAAACCCTACGTAACTTTACAAAAGAGCGGTCGAAGGTATTGGCGAACTTTTTATTTTCTGCTTCGGTTACTCTAGCTCGGTAAGGATACTGTTGGCTCCAAGTTTGCCAGCTCACGGCCTTAGTATTTTGGGCATAAGTACGTGTATCTGTCACTACATTTCCGTTAATGTCTCTGGTAAGGCTACCACCAGTAACCACAACACCTGTTGGTACGTAAACAGGTTTACCAGCTGCATATTCAGCATCGCGGTATTCTGTTGAAGCTGGATGTTTTCCACCCCACCACATTTTCTCTATGGTGGTCGAGTTCATGATACCACCCCAAGCACCATCAATATCTACATTGATGACAAAATCTTTGATCTTGAACTTGTTCTGGAAACCAAATCTCCAGGTAGGATCAAGATTTCCAACTTTTCGTTGAAATGGATCTCTGATCGGAAGGCCACTGTTGGCATCGAGGATCAATTCTCCTTTAGCATTTTTCTCCCAAACGGTGCTGTAATAGCTGTCTGCTCTATCGCCCACTACCAGGTTGCCAAATTTGGCATTGCCATTGTATATTTCTTTTAGTTTACGGATAGATGATGACCAGTTTAGGTTCAGGTCCCAGCTAAAATTGCGACCTACAACTGGTTTGATACCCAACACTACCTCATAACCATTGGTTTGGTATTTATTACCATTCACCTTACGGGTGGTAAAACCAGAGGCCTGAGAAACGTTCAGGTCAATGATCTGGTTTTCATCAATGATATTGTAATAGGTCAGGTCTAAACTTAACCTATTCTTGAAAAAGGCAGAAGAAAAGCCCAACTCATAAGAAGTAGATTTTTCAGGATTGATCAATGGATTAACCAAGCCACTGCCATAACCTACAGATGGCGTACTGCCATAGGTTACATCTTTTGTATATACGGATTGGATACTGTAAGGTGCCAAATCGTTAGATACCTGCGCCCATGAGGCATTCAACTTCATAAAATCAACCACCTTTGGCATTTTGATATATTGCGATAGAATGGTGCTGATGGAAGCCGAAGGATAGAAATAAGAGTTTGAAGATGAAGGCAGTGTAGACGACCAGTCGTTACGAGCCGTTACATTCAAATATACAGCGTTGAACAAATCGATGTTAGCTGATCCGTACACACTCTGAATCTCTTTCTTTTCGAGATAGTTAGTAGCTTGAACAGGCCCTTGGGTATTATTTAAACTATATACAAAAGGTACAATGATACCATCTGTACTCTGATATTGCTGTCTGTAAGTTCTAGCAAATTTAGAGGCCCCAGCGTTAATGGTTAACCCAACTTTGCTGCTCAACTCCTTGGTATAAGTAGCCAGAAAATCGGCATCGAAATTGGTCTGGTTAGAGTTCCAGTCTTTATAGTCGCCATTTCTAGAATCGCCATAGTTTAAGTATGTTTTTGGACTTTGCATGTCTTCAAACAAACTGGTATTTCTTAGGTTTGCCCTTGCTTGTAAAGTCAGCCCAGGAGCTGCCGTCCATGCCAAACGCATTAAACCATCAATGGTATTTTTATTGTGTAATTGGTTAAACTCATAAGCTGCAAAATAAGGGTTGTTATACCATGCGTAATTATAGTTGGCCTGTCTGTAACCTTCAGCACCCGGCACATACATGTGTTCTTTCAGTTCTTTTCCATTCACATCATCGCCCATCCAGATCAAGATGGTGTACATGTGGTTTTTAGGACCGTAGCCATAACGTGGGAAATTTGGAGAATAAACCTTGTTGTAAGAAAGACTTGCTTCTGCTACCAAATTCTTAGTCAGGTTATAGTTTCCGCTAAAATTAAGGCCGCCAGTAGATAAGGAAGTATTTGGCACCTGCCCTTTTTGATTGGCATACTTTCCTGAGAAATAAAGCTGTGCTTTTTCACTTTTATAGGCCATAGACATGTGGTTATCTGTTACAATTCCAGTACCTAAGAAATCGTTCAGGTTATCATGGCGTACCCAATCAGTTGGTACCCTTTCGTACCTCGACTTATCGTTATAGATGGTTCCACTTACATCTCCCCACCACGGAATAACTGCTCCTGTTTGTTTGTCTCTAATCGGGCTGTTCCATTGTCTTACTTTGATACCAGTTCCAAATTTTGGACCCCAGATCATATCTCCATCAGAGATACCACCATCAGCACCATCCCAGAACTCATATTTTCCTTCAGATCCATTACCATACTCGGTTTGTGTTTTAGGGAAAACTGTAAAACCAGCGGTAACCATAGTATTTGCTCCCACATTTACTTCTAGGCCATCTACCTTAGCTCTTTTGGTGGTAATGATAATTGCACCATTCTTTCCTCTAGAACCATAAAGTGCCGAAGCGGTTACCCCTTTTAATACGTTGATGTTCTCAATATCGGTAGAAGACACATCATAAAGATTACTTTCAACCGGAATACCATCGATTACCAATAAAGGTGTTTTTCCTCTAAGGGTAATCTGTGGACTTTGAAATATACCAGTAGGATTGTTCACACTCAAACCTGCAACCTGACCACTCAATGCATTTCCAATGTTCATGGTTTTTGACTTATCCAACACTTCTGTGTTTACTTCCTGTGTGGCATAACCCAATTTTCTTTTTTGTTGTTTGATCCCGATAGCGGTAACTACTACTTCGCTCAATATTGATTCTTGTATCTCTAAGGTTACCTCTATTTGGGTCTTTGAGCCCACGGTAATTTCTTGCGATCGATAGCCAACCAAAGAAAACACCAAAATATCGGTAGGTTGAACTTTAAGGGTAAACTTTCCATCGCCGTTTGAAGACACGCCTTTTTTGGTGCCTTTAACTAAGATACTGACCCCAGGAAGCGCTTGCCCCCCTGCATCTTTGATCGTACCTCCGATAGACAGCTCTTCACCAGCTTTTAAAACTGGGGTCTGCCCCTGTGTAAGCGCAAATGCGTTTACAGTGCCCATAAATGGGATAAACAGCAGCATGAGGCCACTGAGTGCTTTTCTGAACTTCATAATGATTTTGTTTTCGGTAACTTTCTTGCAATTTTACCCCACCGAAATGAACTTAAAACAAAGCCCAGATTAACTAATCCCCAGAAAAGACTGTTCAAAGATTATCAAATTGTTAAAACCATTAACGTTTAGCAAAAAAAGCCATAGCAGGCAAAATAATGGATTGACCTATTTTTCTAGTGAAAGACTTATTGCCTATATTTATATTTGAAAGCCGACTGTTTATTTCATAAGCAGCAATGAATAATTTGGCTTTTTTTGAATGCTTAACGATCGTCAATCTCCCCTAAAAAACAATGAAAAACCCCAATAATAAAGATCAATCGATAGAGTTTACCAATGAACTGCATTTACAAGAATTGTATCATGGCACTAAAGCTAACTTGAAATTGGGCGATTTAATTGAACCTGGTTTCAATTCAAACTACGGCAAACAGAAAAAGGCTGTTTTTGTTTATCTAAGTGCCACTTTAGATGCGGCTACTTGGGGTGCTGAACTTGCCTTGGGCGAAGGAAGAGGCACAATTTATAAAGTAGAACCTACTGGCCCAATTGAAGACGATCCTAATTTAACGGACAAAAAATTCCCTGGCAATCCAACAAAATCATACCGGAGCCTTTATCCACTTCGGGTAATTGGAGAAATTACAGATTGGCAAGGCCATGCTCCAGATCAGCTCAAAGCAATGAAAGACCACATTGAGCAGTTGAAACAATTGGGTGTGGAGGCTATTGAGGATTAAAAATATTTAAGGCTTTTGCTGTAAAATATCTAGCTTAATTCTTTGATACATACTTTGCTCGTCTAATGCCTGTTCCAATTCTGTTAAAACACACAGGATATTGGCACTGGCACTTTCAATCCATTTTTTATTTTCTGCTTTGATGCTCGTTAATATTGGTGCAATTTGTTCCAATGTTCTTTTCCCTGTAGTGGTTAAAGAAATCATTCTTTTTCTGCCATCCTTTTTATCACCAACAGATTTGATCAGGTTCTTTTGGCTCAACTCCTGAACAAACTGCACAATAGCCGGATGGCTCAATTGTAAAGACTCGGCAATTGCGGTAATGGACATTACTTTCTCCTTTTGCAGCAGGGATAAGATCAAAAACCATTTGGCCTCAAAATCAACATCCGATTCCTTATATATTTTACTAACATCGGTAGAAAGGCGCTCGCTTAATCTTTTTAAGCGAGTTGCCAATGCCAATTCTCCCAATTCGTGTATCAAATCCATAGGTCTAAGTTAGAAAAATTAGGTTAAAATTAGCCCGCTCTCCTTTTCTCTTCATCGGCAGCGCCCGCTCTTCTCGAACTTGAAACCTGCGATTTTCCAAAACGGTAACTGAAACTTAGCGTTCCAACCCTCGTGTCTCTGCTCTGATAAAATTGCTCGCTGTAACCTGTCAGCTTGGTGTATGCATCAGTTTTGGTTTTATAAAATACATCACTTACGCTTAATTTTATAGACGCCTTTTTATCCATTAACTGTTGTTGCACACCTAGCGCTAAACCCCAGTTGCCCTTCACATCCAAAAACCCGTAATAAGACCTACTCTGGTAATTAAAAATGGCTTCGGCACTTGTACTTCCACTAATTTTAATATTATTGCTCGAGTTAAAATTATAGCTTACCCTGCTTACATTCAGGTCTGTGTTCACCAAATTTCCTTTATAAAGTCCATAAAAAGCCAAGGCATTATTGGTACTATTTAACCATTTACCCACCTTTATCGGAAAACTAAAGCTCACACTATAATAATCAAACTTGGCCAAGTTTCTATTGGTCTGGATCACTGAGTTAGGTTCTACATTGTCTGGCGAGAGTACGCTCAGAATATTATCTGTAGTTCTGCTGTAACCGATCTTGGTCATGTATTTTTGTTTGTAGGTATGGGTCAGCTCAAACGAATTGGTCAGCTCTGGCTTAAGGTAAGGGTTACCGGTAGAATAGGTTAAAGGATCTAAGAAGTTCTTAAACGGATTCAATTGGCGGTAAGATGGTCTATTGATTCTTCTACTTAATGAAAGGCCCAAATCGTTATTGTCTGTAAATTTATACCCCACATAACCGCTTGGGAAAAGCTGTGTATAATTCCGATCAAATGTGCTATTATCTGTCAATTGGATGCCATTGGCATTTGTATTTTCTAACCTTAAGCCTAATTGCAGACTTAGTTTTTTCCAAGACTTGGCCGCATTTGCATAAACTGCATTGATGTTTTCATCATAAATAAAATGATTGCTCTTGCCTGTTTCCAGTACCGACGAGCCATTGCTCAGATCGAAAAATTTGATATCGTTATCTGTTTTAACCCAACTACTTTTTACCCCCAGCTCCAACTTGGCTTTGAGCGCTTTGAGCGGTTGCTGATAATCGATTTTAAATGATTTGATGGCTAAGTTACCCCCCAGATCGCCTTTAAGTAAATAGGGTGCTTTGGCCACACTGCCATTCGGATTTAAATAACTGGTGGTATAGTTTTGGATCTCGTTTGAAGCAAAGCTGGCATAATCGAAATCGGCCGAAATTTCTTTGCCCGTTGTATCTAATACCTGCTTATAATTAATGTTGATGCTGTTGTTATTTCTAATTGGTGCATTGGCCGCTACCGTATTAAACGAACCTGTATTTTGCGCTGAACTATTGTAAGATTTCGCTCTACTATCTGAGTTGATATCGCCCCTGCTGTAAATGCCATTGGCTGCAAAACCAAGTACAATATTTTTATTGAGGTAAAAATCACTTCCTACCCTCACATTATGGTTATTAAATATAAACTTGAAATAATTATTGTAATTGTTGCTGCCTGTTAACTGATCGGTAGCCGAATAAAAATTCCTAAAAATATCGAGTTGGTTAAAGTTTTGGTTGTACCCATAATTATAAGAACCAAAAACATTCATCACCTTTGTGCGGTGGTTGAAATTTAAAGATGGATTTACCTTGGCATATTTCCCTTGTCCAAAACTCAAGGTAGCATTGGCATTTGTACCACTGTTATTTCCTTTTTTTAACCTGATATCGATGATCCCTGCATTTCCAGCAGCATCGTATTTAGCAGATGGATTGGTTACCAAGTCGATTTTTTCGATCTGGTTGGCCGACATACTTTTTAACATGTTGGCTAAATCTTGTCCAGACATGGGTACAAACTTGCCATCAATCATGACCAGCACACCTTGTTTGCCACGCATGGCGATATTGTCATTTTGATCAAGCGTAATACCAGGCGCCTTTGCCAATACTTCTAGGGCATTGCTGCCCACAGCAGAAATGGAACCTGCCACATTGAGCACCGTTTTATCAAACTGTTGTTGAATAAATGGCTTTGTGGTGCTTACCACAATCTCTTTTAAGTTAGTGGTTAGCCCTTGCAGCTGGATGGTGCCCAGATCAAGATCTTTGCTTAAAGTAATTGCAGCAGATTCATATTTTGCAAATTCTAGGCTTTGGGTCATCAATAGGTAATTGCCCTGCGGTATTTTTTCAAAAGCAAAACTGCCATCTGCATTTGCAATTTCTAGCTTAACCAATGCTTTGGTATCGGCTTTTAAAAGCTGAACACTTAGTCCTTCTATCTTTGCTTTTTGCGCACTTGCAAATACGCCTTTGATGTTAAATTGCTGCCTTTCTTGTGCTGATACTAAATTTACGTAAGTACTTACATAAATAAACAGCACAAAATAAATAGATACTACTTGTTTGGTCTTCATAAAAAATCAGGTTTAAAGTTTGTTTGGTATAGGCATTAGACACCATATCTTACCAAATGTTGCAATACCTTCTATAAATTTATACAAAAACAAAGGGTATTTACTGTTAAAAAATGTTAAATAGGTAAGTACTTACGTATTTATACTTAAAATACCAATAAAAAAGGCAGCACTTTGCAGCGCTGCCCTGACAAAGGGGAACCTATTATCTTTTACTTTGCTGTACTAAATAAGCGTTCCAAGGTTTGTTGCAGTTCTTCTCCCCTCAAATTCCTTCCTATAATTAAGCCCTGCGGATCAATCAATACATTAGCCGGAATTGCCCTTACCCCATATAGTTTAGCGGGTGCACTGTTCCAAAATTTTAGATCCGAAACTTGTGTCCAATTCAATTGATCGGCTGCAATAGCTGCAAGCCAATCGGCCTTGCTTTTGTCTAAGGATACCCCTAAAATATCAAAACCTTTGGCATGGTATTTCTGATAGGCAGCCACCACATTTGGGTTCTCCTTTCTGCATGGACCACACCAAGCTGCCCAGAAATCAATTAATAAATATTTGCCTCGAAATTGCGACAGACTGACCGATTGACCATGTTGGTTTAAGGCTGTAAACACTGGTGCAGGTTTACCAATAGCAACTGTGCTCAACACACCGATCAATTCTTTCAGCACCCCTACATAGGGTGTTTGCTGTAATGAAGGAGCTAAGTAACTGATATTTTCTTCAATTTGTGCGGCACTCAAGCGATAAGAAAAATCTCTGTACAACACATAAGCCGACACAATGGAATTGGGATTTTGCTGAATAAAAGTTTTGATATCAACATTTCTTTCTTTTTTATAGGCAATAAACAAATCGTTACTTTTTGATCCACTGATCACCGATCCAGTATAGTATTTAGTGGTATCTAAATCGGCATTGATTTTACCAGCTTCCAGAAATACATAAAGTGGATTTTTGTCTTTGTTTAAAGTTAATCCGTACAACTCTGGCAAGATCAATTTTTGGTTAAATTGAAATTGACCATCTTTAACCGTTGCCGAATCGATGGTAAAGAACATTTTGTTGTTAAATTTTTGTAAGTAGACCTTACCATTTTGTAGCCCTTTTACAGTACCTGTAATGGTAATCTCTTCTTTTTGTTGGGCTAAGGCCATGCTGCTACCGAGCAGCAACAAAGCCATTACGTTGCTTAACTTTTTCATCAGATTATAAATTAGGGTTGGTATTAATTTCGTTTATTGGAATACTGAACAAGTAAAATGGACTGTTGGGTACCAAAGGCGTATTGTTCGAAAACTGGAAAATATAGTGCCCTTTAATGGTTACATTGGCCGATCCTGATACAAATGTGTCTGTAGTTTCGGTTCTTATTGGTTTTCGTTGCAAACGCAAAATATCTAACAAACGGAAACCTTCGCCCCATAGCTCTCTTCTTCTCTCGTTTAAAATTTCTTCGATCAGCTCTGCTTGATTAAAGGTACCACCAACAATGGCTGGCAGGTTTCGTTTAACCCTTAGTTCGTTTAAAGCATTAATGGCACCTGGCAAATCGCCCAATCTGGCTTTGCTTTCTGCTTCTATCAATGTCATTTCTGATGAACGCATTAAAACGATATTGCCAGAGCGGTCTGTCTTGTCTACAAACTTTTTGTATTTATACCATCGGTACATCGGATCTGATGGTGTAGTTACCAGTTCAAACAAGTTTTTCCTCACATCCTGATCTGCAAATAGTTTCCTGAAATTCGGATCTGGCATGATACTTCTGTAACCTGTAGTTGGCGTTACATCAATGTAGGCGAAAAAGGATGCACCTCCCAAATTTTGGTCTGCCCGCTGTGGATGGCCCCAAATCCACTCTACATTACTCACATCATTAAATCCTTGGCCATATTGTCCGGGTTCCATAATGGCATAACCAGTTCTGGCCTCTTTTGCTTTGGTAGCGGCCAAGTCCCATTTTTCCATGGTAAGGTAGGTTCTTGCCAATAAGCCTTTCACCACATTGAGGTCTAACCTATTTTTAACGGTTCTTTTGTAACCTACCAATAAGGTTTCGGCTTGTGTTAAATCATTAATTACCTGATTATAAACAGCCGCTACACTTGCCCTGGCCTTAGGTTGCGAGGCCGGACTGGTAGGTTCGGTATAAATAGGAACGGCTTTGGCAGTTTGATCTTTAATGTAAGTAAACTGGTATTGGCGCACTAAATTGAGGTAAACAAATGCCCGAAGTGCCAAGGCCTGCCCTTTTAAATATCTTTTATCTGTATCCGAACCACTAGCCTGATCTACGTTGGCTATAATGCCATTACAGTTATCAATCACTTTGTACTGGAAGCTCCAAAAAAACAATGCCCTTCTAGTAGTATTATCATAAGGATCGCGATAAGGGTACGAGTCTCTAAAACCATAAACACCATCTCGAGCTATGGCATCTTCGCCCATTACCTCTTGGGTTAAAAGAATGGCCGGATAACCCGGATTATCTTGAGAAGTGCTCGATTCCATCAAGTAACGTAAGGTACCATTGGTTAAGGCATCGATATTTGCTGTCGAAGCATAGGCTTCTTTTCCGGTAAGGTCGCCAGCGGGTGCCGTTTCAAAAAATTGGTCGCTGCAGCTGGTCAACACTGCCACCACTGCCAGCAATAGTATAGATTTGAATTTTTGTGTTTTCATGTGCTGTAGAAATTAAAATGAGGCGTTTAAACCAAATGAAATTGTTTTTTGTGCCGGGTAGCGATAAAAGGTAACCCCATCTACCGCTTGCTCCGGATCGAGTCCGCTTTGCCCAAATAGGGTCACTAGGTTTTCGCCTGTTACAGAAAGTCTGATATTTTTGAAACCGATTGATGACGCTACCTGACTTGGTAAGCTATAACCCAGTGTTAAGTTTTTCAAACGTGCGTAAGAGGCATCGTATAAAAATCTGGTCGAAATGCTGTTCCAATTGGTGGCCTGTGTACTCAAACGTGGCACATCTGTATCGGTATGTTGGGGTGTCCAACGGTTTAGGATCTCGTCAGACCAGGTTCTACCCGGATTATCTCCATTGTGAGAGATCATTACCTTATCTAAGTCTAATATTTTACCTCCTATCGAATACGAAATCAAGAATGAGAGCTCAATACCTTTGTATTTTAGCCTGCTGCTAATCCCTCCATAAAGGTCTGGCAAGGCCGATCCTTGAAAATATTGATCGGCATCGGCAAATACACTCGTAGTCGTTCTTCCGGTAATGGTTTTTACACCAGCACCATCTGTGGTAAATGTATTTTTGTACCAAAGTGGTTTTCCATTAGCTGCATCTACCCCTGCCCATTCTCTGATAAAGAAATCGTATACTGAACCACCCACCACTAATTTTTTGGTAGAGCCCAACTGACCAACGTTTCCAGAAATGATCTCTTTTTGTGGTAAAGCCGTAATTTGATTACTGAAATGGCCAAAGTTGATTCCTAAGTCCCAGGTTAAATCTGTAGTTCTTACAGGCACCACATTGATCTGGCCTTCAAAACCATTGTTTCTTAAAGAGCCAATGTTATCATCAATTGCCGTAAAACCTAAGGAAGGAGAAAGTGGTCTGCTGAATAACAAATCTTTAGATTTTCGCTGATAAACCTCAAAAGTTCCTGTTAAACGGTTATTGAACAGGCCAAAATCTACACCTGCATTAAAATTAAGGTTAGTTTCCCATTTAAGGCCCGGTGTAGGTAACCTCGAAGTTACCAATCCGGCTTCGCCTAAGCTGTTATAAATGGAATACAGATCCTGATAAGCATAATAACTACCTAAGTTGTCATTACCCTGTGCACCATAACTGGCACGTAAGCTCAAGTTGTTTAACCATTTTGTTCCTTTCAGGAAGTTTTCTGAAGTAATGTTCCAAGACGTACCGAGCGACCAGAAGTTGCCCCAACGAGAACTTGGACTAAACCTTGATGAACCATCTCTACGGAAACTAGCCGTGATGTAATACTTTTGGGCAAAGTTGTATTCAGCCTTGCCTAAAAAACTACTCAGTTTATATTCATCAGAATCGCCAGTAAAACTATTCAACAAGGATGCTGCAGCAGGTTCGTCTTTCCCTTGAAAGCCAAAATTACTTCTAGAGCCTGAAAGATTAGAGCTGTTCAACAAATAGAGTTCTTGTCCGGCCAATAAGTTAAAGTGGTGCTGATCTGAGATGTCAAAAGTATAATCCAGTAAATTGTTGATGGTGGTTCCGAGCGTACGTGAACTGCTCTTGCTTACCGAACCTTTTCCGGCCAATCCTGAACCAAAACCGGGATTGGTATAGGAATGGTTAAGGCGATTGACATAATCAGTATTGACACTGTTTTTCAATTTCAGGCCTTTCAGGATGTTAAACTGAAAATTCCCCCGAAAAATCAAGGCATCTTGTTTGTTATTGTATTTGTTAAGGGCTACCCCACCCAACAAGTTATTTCCTGTTGCGGCAGCACTGGGTCTGTAATTCCCGAAATCGTAAATTTTGTTGCCTTCTGCATCAAATTTGTAGCTTCCATCGGCATTTCTTTCGTAAACCGGGTAGATATTGGATACTAGCCTACCAAAATTGGCAAAATTACCTTGGTTGCTATCTGTTTGGGGTGGCGAATCTTGACTTGTACTTGTGGCAGCAATATTCAGCCCTGCTTCAAACCATTTGTTTACCTTGGTGTTGTAATTGACACGGGCATTGTATCTCGAAAATCCAGAACCTACAATAAATCCTTTGTCATTTAAATAGCCACCAGCAACATAATACTTCGAATTTTCGCTACCCCCACTAATGCCCAGTTCGAGCTGGTTACGGATACCATTTCTGGATAAAGATTTGGTCCAATCGTCGTTCCAAAGCGAATTTGCACCTGCCAATAACTTTCCATCTAAGCCAACTGGCTGAGGGTAAGCTGAACCAAAAGGGTTGATTTTTAAGGCACCTACCAATTCTGTGCTGGCATATTGTGCGGCTTGGGCAGCGGTTTTACCCTGATCTAATTGGTTATTCCTCAAGGCTTCCCAATACAATTCGAAATAATCTTTGTTGTTGAGGTAACTGTAATCTTTAAATGCTCGGGTAGAAATACCAGTTGAGGCATTGATGTTTACGGTAGCTTTGCTATTGAACTGCCCTTGTTTGGTGGTAATGATAATGACCCCATTGGCTCCTCTAGAACCATAAAGTGCACTGGCTGAAGCATCTTTCAGCACCGAAATGGACTGAATTTCGCTATTGCTAATGGAGTTGATATTGCCCGAAAACGGAATACCATCTACCACATATAAAGGTGCGCTCGATGCATTAACCGAGCCAATGCCCCTGAGGCGAATAGCAGCCTCACTACCTGGCTGACCAGCTGGTGCCACAGACTGCAAGCCCGGAACAAGCCCCTGTAAAGAGCGTGAAACATTAGAAACCTGTCTGTTTTCTAAATCTTTGGCACTCACTACCGATGCAGAACCTGTGTAAGTTGCTTTATTGGCTGTACCATAGGCTACCACCACAATTTCATTCAAACGGTTTTCTTCGGCTATCAGTTCTACATTTTGTACATCGTTGGTTATCGGCAGCTCCTGTGTAACAAAGCCTACGAATGAAAACACCAATGTATTTTCTGATCCTTCGATACCGATTACATATTTACCATCGGTATCGGTTGATACTGCTTTTTTTGATCCTTTTACTTTAACCACCACCCCGGGTAAAGGCTTACGGTCTGATTGTAGGGTAACTACCCCGGTTATTTTTCTTTGTTGTGCCAGCGCAATGCTGCCCCATAGTGTAAAGAGGATAAAGATCGTGAACGTCCTCTTCCACTGAAACGTTTGTAATTGTATTTCCATAAATTTTTCTAATCAAACTGAGTTGCTTTGCTTAAAAGCAGACATTGAAGGGCAAAACAAGCGTGTAGCCCGCAACAGGTGCAGGTTATATATCACTACTTATCTTTCTCTTTTATCAAGAGTAGGAATTAGCACCTTTTTACTTCCGGTTAGTATCAGGTTGCTAAGACGTTATCGGGCCTCTCCCTCGGTCTTTCTTTATAAGTAAGCTATTTAAGAACTCAGTGGCGCAAAGATACGAATAGACTACTAAAACTATAGATTAAATATACAAATGATATTAACGTGACAAATTAATGTTGACCTCCTTATCAAAACGAAGGAACAACTTCAATAACAAACCACTCAACAACAACTATTTACAGCTTTAAAACCATTTTAGAAGGATTTAAAACATCTCAATCCGAATCATCAGAAAACTTTTCAAACCCTATTGACTTACTCCTATTTCCTTTTATAGGCGAGTGGCTAACCTAGTTTTTTTGCAAATATGAGCTAGGCCTGTTAACTTAGATGGACTAAATTAAATGAGATGGACGCGAAGAATAGACCATTACAAGATGGTGATACCTGTAAAGTAGTAGCTGGAACACACAAAGGGAAATCTGGTTGGGTACGTGATAGCAACATCAGTAAAACAGGCCACCTTACCATTACGGTTGAACAAGAAAGTGGCATCAAGTTTAAAACATTGGGCAAAAATGTAGAAGTGATTGCCAGTTCAAAATAAATACCCACTCTACTCTGTCTCTTTAATCACCTTGTAAACATGAATTTTACCAAATTAGTACCCAATATATTTTATGTAGACATTCAAGATGGTCTTACACTCTTTGTAGATTGTTTGGGATTTACAATCAGTTATAACGATCTCGAGGCAGAGCATCCCTGCTGCGTGGTAGATCAAGACAGCCTATCTGTTTTCTTGTTCCAAAACAAGGAATATGCGGATAAAGACAGGCCAGAAATCCGTTTGCATACCAACGATATCCAGGAGGCATTTAGCAAGATCTCCAAATCGCATCCCGAGTTTTTGCACCCTAACCTTAACCAAGTAACCCTTAGGCCATGGGGTGCTTTAGAATTTGCGTTAAGAGATCGCACCAATGTGTGTGTGATTATCCAACAATGGAATTCAAATCAAGCCTAACCACACAAAAAAACTTACCCAAATAGATGCCAATCATATCAATTAATTTGATTAACCATGAACACTAGCGATATCCATAACCAACGCATTGCCCAAATGACCTTTGCCTCTGTTTACCCTCATTATGTAAGCAAAGTAGAAAAGAAGGGCAGAACCAAAGCAGAGCTACACCAAGTGATTACCTGGTTAACGGGCTTTGACGAGGCCAAACTACAAGACCTCATTGCGCAAAAGGTCACTTTCGAAACCTTCTTTCAGCAGGCTACACTTCATCCTAATGCACAGCTCATTACCGGTCTTATTTGTGGTTACCGCATCGAAGACATTGAGAATCCTTTAACCCAACAAGTACGCTATTTGGATAAAGTAGTTGATGAATTGGCCAAGGGTAAAAA
The DNA here is from genome assembly GCF_001412215.1 of Pedobacter sp. Hv1. GTDB lineage: Bacteria > Bacteroidota > Bacteroidia > Sphingobacteriales > Sphingobacteriaceae > Pedobacter. The sequence goes on along the minus strand of NZ_LLWP01000014.1, from coordinate 40,325 downwards.
AATGGAAAAGATTTTGAGGGAGGCTTAAACTCCCTTAGCTTATTTAAATCATCCTATCAAAAATTTACTGGATCAAACGAGCAGTGGATAGCTAGCCAGCTAGATGGCTTTTCCCAATATCAATCTTAAAATATTGACAAGCACAGGATTATTATCGTCGCTGCGCCAATTGAGGTAAAGTTCGGTTTGAAAAGGAAGTGGAATAAATCTAACACCCGGCATTTCGTGGTATCGGTAAGAATCGGGCAATACCGCAATACCCAATCCTTTTTTAACCAAGGCGATAATGGTAGAGCCAAATTCTGAATGCAGGTACACATTGGGTATAATATCTAGTGTTTCGAACATCTGTTGGATGATATGGTTGTAACTGCTGCTCTCATCTTTTACAGGCAGAATAAACTTCTGGTCTATTAGTTTATCTTTTGACAGGTCTTCGAATGTTTGGAATGGGTGATTTTCGGGTACGACCAATGCTAAATTATCAATAGCGTATTTTTCTGACCTAATTTCTTTCATTTGATTTTCGTCTCTGGTAATGACCAGGTCGAGCTTGTAATTGCTTAAAAATTCCTTTTGGCTCTCGTACAGCACCTGCACCAATTCTAACTGCAGTTTAGGAAATGTACTCGTAATACGGGCTACAATATCGGGCATTAACGATCCCGAAATGGAATCTGGATGGGCAATTCTAATGGTTCCCTGCTCGCCTAAATGGATCTGTTTGGCAAATTGATGAATGTAATTGATTTCGCTTAATTCCCTGCCCCATTTCTCTTTTAAAAATGCTCCTGCAGGCGTCAATTTCACACTGCGTTTGGTACGGTTAAACAATTGCACACCCAAATCGCTTTCTAATGCTTGTATCTGCCTACTTAATGCAGATTGGGTAATGTTCATTTTCCCTGCAGTATTCCAAAAATGCAGCTCATCGGCAAGTGCCAAAAAATATTTAATCTGTTGCAAATCCATTAATGCAATATACGCATTAATTAATCATAAAATAGCATTTTTATGCATTGAATGAAATGATAAATTTGCGCAGAAATATTAAAAGAGCTTATACTACGCACAAATATGAATACCCTACAGATTACCAGTGTTTCGAAAAACGATATTCCTGAATTGCAAAAAATTAGTCGCCAAACATTTTTAGAAACCTTTGCCGATACCAATACCGAAGAAAACATGAAACAGTACCTAGCCGAAAGCTTTGCGCTAGCGCAATTGACTGAGGAGGTTGAAAATCCTGAATCCAAGTTTTTCTTTGCTGTATGGAACAATGAGGTTATTGGTTATCTAAAAATCAATACCGGACAGGCACAGACCGAGCTCAAAGGAAACGATTCGTTAGAAATTGAACGCATTTATGTACAACAGGCATTTTTGGGTAAAAAAGTTGGTCAATCTTTATTTGATCATGCAATAGGTATGGCTCAAGATGCAGGCTTCCATACCGTATGGTTGGGCGTATGGGAAAACAACCAACGGGCAATTCATTTTTATCAGAAGAATGGTTTTGTCACATTCGACAAACATGCTTTCTACTTGGGCGACGATGAACAGACCGATCTGATGATGAGAAAAACCTTGCAAAGCATTTAAACATGGACAAAAAATATAGTATTCTTTTATTATTGATATTAGGTACTGCTTTCTGGGGCATTTCCTTCTCTGTAACTAAAATGGCCATTAGTGGAGGTTCGTCTGCCAGTTTTTTATTTTACAGGTTTTTATGTGCTACCCTTGTTTTATCATTGGTATTTTCGAAGCATTTGAAACAGATCAACTGGAGTACAGCCAAGGTAGGGTTCGAGCTGGCCATTCCACTTGCGCTAGGCATTTATCTGCAAACCTTGGGCATCAAATACAGTAATGCTTCTCAATGTGCCTTTGTGGCAGGTTTAACTGTTATCATTATCCCTCTTTTAAAGATTGGTCTTTATCGATATTTGGCTCCGATTAAAATCTGGGTGGCGGCCACATTTGCTTTAATTGGGTTATTTATCATCTCCATTAAGGGAGATTTTTCGGTCAACATAGGCGATGTGTACACCATAGCAGGTGCTTTTGGTTTTGCATTTTACCTGATCAGAGTTGAAAAACATTCGCGAAATTTAAATATTGCGAGTACCATCGTACCCATGTTTGGGGCCTGTACGCTCCTCACTTTGATATGGGCACTGAGCGACAGTAGCACGGTATGGGTACCTAACAATGCTACATTTTGGTGGGGTGTTGGTTTCTGCTCCCTGTTTTCTACAGCTTATATGTATAGTGTTTCTAATATTGCTCAAAAATACCTTTCGGCCGAAAGGGTATCCATTATCTATCTCTTTGAGCCAGTTTTTGGTGCTATTGCGGCTTATTTTTTATTAAATGAGACCCTTTCATGGCGTTTATTGTTGGGTGGCGCCCTCATTTTGGTGGGCATGTTGATCTCGGAAGTTAAAATAAAAAAGGCAGCAATTTAGTGCAATCACAAAAAAGCAGTGTTGAACAACAGCACTGCTTTTTTATACTATCGTTCTCAGTTTTCTAGATAGTGTAAGGCAAATTCTACCCAATCTTTTACACTACTGTCTAGATAAACATCTGGTTGTACACCGATATAGTCAATGGGATAATCTGGCAAACGCATCGCCCTATAGGTAGGCATGAATACTTGATAACCAGGACAGCCAAAATCGTTTAAATAAGCATTGCCATAATCTAATGCGCCATAACTCGGTTTACCTAATAATTTTACCTTTTTGCTCTGTTTGGCAATAAATAAAAAGTACTCTGCCGAACTCCCAGTTCCTTTATCGGCAAGGATTACAACCTGACGAGGACTTTTCTTCGCCACTTTTACTTCTTCGATATAAACAGGTTCATTTGAACCACTAAAATTGATAAACTGACCCAGATTTGCTTTGAGCTGATTGATTTGTTTGTCTATTCCAGTTGTGGAGGCACTTTTATCCAATGTCTTTTTGTAAGCTTCCAAATTGTCGATATAAGTTTGTGTAGCTAAAAATTCTGCTGCTGTATGGCGGATCGTTTTACCAAAAATGTAGGGCAACAATTTCTGATAAGCATCTGTTGTACCTCCTGGATTACCGCGAACATCAATGATCAGATTCTCACTCTCTCCAATTGCCTTGCTATGCTGTGCAATGAGGGTATTAATTTCTTTCAAATGTTGGTATTCAAAACTTGGCAATTTGAGAATAGATGTTTGAGCAGATATTTTTTTGAAATAAAAACCAGTCAACTCCTTTAGTTTCTGTTCTCTTTGGCTTGCACTTACAGGCGACAATGGAATTTCTTTAAGCAGCGCCATACCTACCGCATCCAGAAACAAGATCCCCTCTTGATACATGCTGTACTGTCCACTTCTTTTCGATCTGTCAAGTAATGCATAATCAAATGATCCATTTTTAAACAATCTAAACTTAATGTCTCCTGCTTTCCAGCTGGTTGATTTGGCTTCGATAATAAAACCAACATATTCGTTCTCATTGATCTTTTTAACACCAATTTTATAACCTTCTGTTGTCCACACCCCTTCTAATGCATCTTTGGTAGTTTGAACTTGCTTTTGGAAATCGCAACTATCAAATTTAATGGTTTCTACAACACCACCGCTAGTTGAGGCAAAAGCAGAACCGTTAGCACCAACCCACAAATGAGGATCTTTAAAGAAATCGGTATATTTTTTAAGTACTTTTTCGCAGGCTAACCGATCTGCTTTTTGGGCTTCTTTGATCAAATTTTGTTGAAATTCTTCGTAGAGCGATCTTTCTTTGGTTTTTACGGAGAAACCCGGATATTCAGTTTCTACCTTTTGCATCAGTTTTTCCAATACTAGGGTGCAGTTACAGTCTGAGGATTGCGCATACCCGAAAAAAGTACACATTAAAAGGGCAAGGCTGATGAATAATCTCTTCATATCAAATCGTTATTTTTATTGAGCTGCAAACATAGCCCCATCCTTACTGCTAAAATTGTAAAAATGTAAACTGTTAAATAAATAACCAGAGATTATCGCTGTTGGTATCTACTTGTTTAAAAAAAGTAAAAGGATTGACATTGGTCAGCTGCTTAAAATCCTTGATCAAATGAGATTGATCATAAAAAAGACTTTCGTAAGATAGATCAGTAAGGCTTCTCATGGCTTTCTGTTTCGCAATCGCCTTTCTGAACCGATGGATTCTATAAAATTCGGAAGGCGATTTACCGATATTTTTGGTAAAGAGCCTGTTGAGGTATTGTCTCGAAAAATTGTAGTTCAGCGCAATTTCGCTAATCTTCAGCCCCGATTCGATATCCGTGATCATGCGTTCCATCAACCCCGGTTCTTTGACATTCAATTTCGAGAGCCAATAAGTTTCGAGCAACTCTTGTTGGAGGTTTCTATCGCTTTGGTCTAGTATCGCTTTCATGGTTGAGATAAAATCTGCAAAAGGATTAAAATCCAAACCATTTTCTTGTTTAAAAAGATCGTGGGCATTGGCTAAAAAATAATTGATGGCCAAAGGCTTAAAATAGATCGTAATCTCTTTAATACTTCCATCAATGATCACCTCTATAGGCGAAATGTACCTTGATACAAAGTTGGCCTTGATATTCTCTTGCTCGGAAGTTTTGATGATGATTTTGTTAGGTTGCAACGCTAACTCTATATTTTGGCTCACCGATACGATAAAGAAGTTATTCGGAAATGTCCAATAATGCAAACGTTCAGGATTCTCTTCGGGAGAAATAAAATAATAACCTTCTATGTATCTTTGCAAGACCTCATTTATCGGTCTATAAAATTCCATTTTCATCTTTCCACATTTACCTCTTTTTGCAACGTTGCAAATATAAGATTAGCAACCTACATCATAAAAAGATATCGAGGTGTTTTTAAAAACAACAGGGTTCAAAACTAATATTTTTGATCATTTTAAGGGATTGAAAGCCCTCACTAACTTTAATCTACAAGAGTTGTCTTGCTACCAGTTGAAGTCTTTTGGGCTGATGATTCGTGTAACGAAAAAGTTTCAACCTAAAGTTAAATTATATCTTTAGATTTAAGATACTGAGTTTTTAGGTTGATGTAAGATAAGGGACATACAACTGAATAACTGACATTTACCTCTAAAAAATAGCGCAAATGAAATTTAAACTATTGGATACGTATGAACACGATAAAATTCATAATGTATTAAGTTTTACCCTAAATTCATTTGGATTACAGTATACAGACTATCAACTTAAAGAATCCATCCAGTCGCATTTAGACACACCCTCTTTTGCAACCATAAAAGATATCTTATTCACCTATGGTATCCAAAGTACGGTAATGCGGAAAGGAAATCATGCGTATGAAGATTTTCAAACTCCATTTATCTGTTTAATCAAAAAGAACAATTGGTCTGAAAACAACTTTAGCATCGTAACCAAAGTAGAAAACGACATTGTGGAGTTTTTGGAGCCATATGAAAATCGAATTGTTGCGTTAAAGCTAGCCGAATTTGAAAAAATTGATGAAAAGTTTATCCTCTTAATGGACGATGAGGAAAAAAAGGATGAACAGGAATATAAGCTGAACAAGAAAAAAGAAATTCAAAACAGGCTTACCATTTTATCTCCATTTATAATCACACTGGCTATCATAATTTATAATTTGGTCTTCAGAAACGATTATGCTGAAGAAAATGTCATACAAAAAACGATTTATCTCTTCACTTTTTACTTTGGCTTATTAGTTGCAGCATTGCTAATAGGGCAAGAGGTTGATTCGCATAATCCTTTTTTTAAAAAGCTTTGTGGTGGCGAAAGCGAAAAAACGACAGATTGTGATGCGGTACTCTCTTCTAATGGAGCCAAATTTATTGGTGTAAGTTGGTCTATTTGGGGATTTTCTTATTTTTTCACACTGTTTGTTGCGCATTTGCTACTCTTTAATCAGCTCAGTACCATGCTGTGTGCAGTAGCATCACTTGCCGTATTTCCTTATATCTTTTACTCCATTTATTACCAGTTAAAAGTGGTAAAAAAATGGTGTAGGCTTTGTTTAGTCACTCAATTTACACTAGCTACTAATTTTTTGCTTGGGCTTTTGCTTTCCTACAATTTTGCAAATACGCTTGATTGGGAAGTTGTAGGCACCATTGTATTACTGGGTACATTAATTGTATTTCTGAGTAGCTACATGGTTAGCAATTTAAAAAAAGCAAAAAAGGGAAGTTTGGCCGAAAAGAAATGGAAAAAACTACGTTACGATGAACTGGTTTTTAAAACATTATTGCAACAACAACCTAGGTTAGCGGTTAACAATTTAGGAATTTTGGTTGGCAACCCCGATGCAGACATCGAAATCATCAAGGTTTGTAATCTCTATTGCGGGCCTTGTGCCCTAGCACATCAAGAGCTCACCAAACTAATGGACACCGAGAATCGCATCAAGTTGCGGATCATCTTTAATCCCAATGGGCAACCCAACGATAGAAATACACACCTTGTCTTTTATTTTCTGGGCATTGAGGAGCAATATGGCACAAAAGTATTTCACGAAGCGCTTGAAGAATGGTTTGGTTCGGCAACAAAAGACTATAAAGAATTAACCCTTAAATATCCCTTAGTAAGGGAGCTCACTAATTATTTGCCGAAGGCCCGAATGATGGGCGAATGGTGCAATCAAATGAACATCAATCGCACACCAACCTTTTTTGTGAATGGATATCCATTACCAGAAGAATATAGTTTTACCGATTTCAAGTACTTATTTTAAGAAACTACGTAGAGAAGGCACGAGTGGTTTCGCGAACTGCTCTTGCAACAGAAAGTTCCCTGTAAAAGGCTCTCTGATAATGTTCCGGAGTGATTGAACATTTTTATCATTAATACCTAACAAAATGAAAAAAATCAATCTAAAAAACTTACCTATGGATGAGGTATTGACCAAAAATGACCTCAAGAAAATTGTTGGAGGAGGTGGTAGCGGTGGTCAAGACTGGCTTTGTTACTGCCCTGGCCAAGGTACATGGGGTGTAACTACCTACGACCAAGGAGAAATCAATACGATGTGGGATAACATAGACGCAACTTGCTCTTGGGGTGGTGGTTGTTCAATGATGTAACAATCAACAGATTACAACAATCGGCAAATCAATTGATTTGCCGATCTATTCAAATCAATGAAGCGATCAAACACTAACAGTGTTGAACTCGTCCTTACTACAGAAAATTGCCAAAAAAGGCACTCTGATGATGTTCCAGAGTGATGAACATCATGACCTTTAAAACCTAAATAAAATGAAAAAAATCAATCTGAAAAACTTACCTATGGATGAGGTATTGGACAAAAGCGAACTAAAGAAAATTGTTGGCGGAAACGGTAGCGGCTGTCAAAACTGGTATTGTTACTGCCCAGGTCAAGGTTCATGGACTACGTATACCTGTTCTTTTGCAGAAGCAGATTATCTGCATGCTACCATGCAAGAGAATTGTCCATGGGGCGGTGGTTGTGGATTGATCTAATCGTTTTCAATTACAACAATTAAGAGATAAAAATCACCAACAATAGCTGAAACTACTTTTGCCAACGACAGAAAGTTGCTCCTAAAAGGCATGCTGATGATAGGCTATGGTGATGAAACATTTTGATCATTAAAACCTAAACAAAATGAAAAAAATCAATTTCAAAAACTTGTCTAGCGATGAGGTGTTGAGCAAAAATGAACTCAAGAAAATTATTGGTGGCAATGGTAGTGGCTGTCAGGTATGGGTTTGTTACTGCCCAGGCGTAGGCTTTTGGGACGCATTTACCTGCTCTTCAGTAGAAGTAGACGCCATGTATATTGTGCTAGAAGATAATTGCTCAAGTGGTGGTGGCTTCTGTACAACATATTAATTAGCAATCGATTAAAATGGTCGGCAAATCAATTGATTTGCCGATCTATTCTTTACAATTTAAATCAATAATGAGCTAGTTTGAACCACTCTGGCTGTAAAAAATCCTCTGATGATGTTCCAGAGTGAGTGAACATTTTGATCTTTAAAACCTAAACAAAATGAAAAAAATCAATCTCAAAAACTTGTCTATGGACGAGGTATTGACCAAAAATGAACTGAAGAAAATTGTTGGTGGAGATGGTAGTGGCTGTCAGAGCTGGCTTTGCTATTGCCCAGGCCAAGGCACATGGTGGGCTTCTACCTGCGACGCATGGGAAGTAGAGGCAATGTTTTCTGCCATGGAATCGAGCTGCCCATGGGGCGGTGGTTGTTCTATGATGTAACTATCAACCAGCCCCAACAATCTGAAGATCAATTGATTTGCCGATCTATCGATTAAAATCCACATCGATTACAACTCAACTTGAACTATTATAACCACAGAAAACCGCCCGTAAAAGGCGCTCTGATAATGTTCCAGAGTGATGAACATTTTGATTCTTTAAAACCTAAACAAAATGAAAAAAATCAATCTCAAAAACTTGTCTATGGACGAGGTGTTGACCAAAAGTGAACTAAAGAAGATTATTGGTGGAGATGGTAGCGGCTGTCAGGAGTGGTCTTGCTTCTGTCCAGGCCAAGGTGCATGGGGTGTAACTACCTGTTCGCCAGGAGAAATAGACGACATGTTGGCTGAAACAGAGAATAATTGCCCACATTGGGGTGCTGGTTGTTCATTAATAGGATAACCCTCAGTTACAACAATCGGCAAATCAATTGATTTGCCGATTCATACCTCAATATCTGTTCAAATGAAAAGCCAATAAAATTTATGCTTTTAGACAAGAACCAGCAAATTTTAAGCGAACTGGAACCTGAATTTGCCGAGAAGATGGCCATCATCTTAAACAACTGTGAACGTTTAGGTGTAACCTTCGCACTGCGAAATGGGAATAGGAATACCTTTACACAAGCTGTTTATTGGCGAAGATCTAGGTCTAATGAAGATATAGCCGAAAAAATAAAAATGTTCCAAAACGAACAGGCAGATTTTTTGGCGTATTGTTTATTTATTGTTGGCGAACAGCAGGGGCCTTATGTAACAGATGCACTTCCGGGCCTATCATGGCACCAATATGGTTTGGCTGTAGATTGTGCTTGGATACTTGATTCGAAAATATGCTGGGACAATGAAAACTTATATAATGGTATTAATGGCTATGAAATATTGGCCAAAGAAGCAAAAAAACTAGGTATTTGTTCGGGGCATGAATGGAAAGATTTCAAAGACAGCGGACATTTACAGGCTAACTTTTACGCTTCGCCATTAGCTATATATACCTTGAAAGATATTGAACAACTGATGAAAGAGAAATATTTACCGCTATTGCAAACCAATCATAACCTTATCGAACACCGTTCATAACATGGAGATCTACGAAGCATATTTTAAACATTTTGATCAAAACCAGAAAGCAATGGCCGCAAGTTTGCCCGCTTTACAATACTGCATCAGACTCATTAACAGTTTTGAACTAGAACACATTTTAGACCTTGGAAGCGGTATCAGTACGGTAATGTTCACAGAAAAGTTTCAAAATGTAACTTCTATAGATACAGACATTGCATGGGGTAATAAAACCACCGCCATGGTTAAAGAGCTCCTTAACAAGGACATTACTATTTTAGATGGAATTGATAAATTGGAGCAACAAAAATTTGACTTTGTATTTTACGATTACGGAAACCTGGAAGATCGCATTTTCAATTTCCCAAAAGTAATGGCTTTAGATGCCAAATATATCTACCTAGATGATTTCCATATCCTTCCTTATCGATATTATGTAGAAAGTAAATTGAAAAAGGAACGGCTGGTGTTTTTACCAGAAACGATTGATGACTTTGGCAGGTTTGGTGCATTGATTATCAAAGAAAATAAATGATCATTTTGAGTTTATCTTAACCCCTATTCCTGTGAAATTTTTGCTTTTCTTTTTGTTATTCATTTGTATAGTCTTAATGATCAGCTATGCCTTAAAAAAACAGATTCTCTCCTATTTTTGCAGGTTGATTAAAAAGAAAACAGGTTGTATGGTTAGCATTTCAACCATAGGGTTTTCTATTAAAGGCATCTATTTCAAACAACTTACTTTAACTAAAGCTACTTTATATTTAGAAATTGATTCTGTTAGGCTTGGTTTATCTATACGACCACAATTTCTTGTGTTGCGTATTGGCAATTTAAATTGCTATCATCAACCTGCAAACCAAACTTCAACAAATACAGATCATACAAAAACCGAAAAGACAAACACTCCACTACTTCAAAATGTATTAGCGAGAATAACCAACTTGTTTGCAAGAAAATATCCCAAAATATGTAGATATAGTACCATCAAGACAGCTCAACTTCAGTTTTTTGATCAAGACCGTACTCGACCAATAGTAGTGGTGGAACAGCTCATTTTTGAAAAACAGAAAATTGTATTTGAGTTAAATAATTTTGCAAGCCTCCAATCCAAATACCGTGTTTTGATTCGATTCAATCGGCATAAAATCTTGTATGCGGTAACCAACCTCCTTCTTAACAGTTCAGACAGCTTACAGACTGCTCATTTAAGAGGAAAAATAGCCATCGGTATACAACAGCAATTGACCATTGGCACCTATGCCAAGAGCGTAATTTTGAACAGTAAAAAAGTATCCAATCAGCCCTTAGCTTTAAAAGACCTCAATGTTTTATTCATTATTGACCAATTTGACGATAGAATAGAACTAAATCCTGATTCAACCGTCCAATTTAATCAGGTTCTCTTAGAAATGAAGGGTCGTTATCAATATGAGGAAGACTTGTGTTCGATGATGCTCTATCTCACCTCAAAAGTTGAACATTTGATTGCGCTGATCCCCAATTTACAGACCAATCCATTAAAAGACTTTAGCAGCGAAGGCGAAATTTGTGTTGGGTTTTCTCTTGGTTTTTTATGGTCAGATCCGCTACACTATAAATTTGATTTAGATTACAATACAGAAGAGCTTAAAATTATAAACCCTGGAATAGACCTCCTTTACCTTGAAAATGATTTCAGTTTTAAAAGCACCATCAATCGAGAGAATCACCGTGTACTTCACATTTCAAAATCCACTGGAGATACCGAAAATCAACATTTACTGTCCAAAATTATCCAACTTTCTGAAGACCCAAATTTTTACAAGCATAACGGAATAGACAGCTATTTTATTGGTGTTGCCATAGCCAATAACCTTGCTCAAAAACAATTTTTTAAAGGGGCGAGTACACTGAGCATGCAGTTGATTAAAAATTTATGTTTGGGCGAAGAAAAATCCATAACCAGAAAATTGGAAGAATTGATTTTGACCTTGCTGATGGAGAATTATTTCAAGATCAGAAAAGAAAGGATTTTGGAAATCTATCTTCAGGTGATTGAGTTGGGCCCCGAAATATATGGCATAAACGAAGCTGCAAAGTTTTATTACAATAAAACTGTTGACGAGTTAAATGTATTAGAGTGTTTGGCAATCAGTTACATTATCCCACGTCCTCGTTTCTTTTTAGAGGCGTTGATTGCAAAAAGCGAACAATTGAACCATAACCTTTCCAAACATATCGAAAACAAGCTGGGCATGTTAGTAGCCAATCGGATGATCACCAAAGATCAATTGCTTGCTATGGGCAACAAAATTGAGTTTTACCAAATTGGAGAATTGGAGCTGAACAACTTAAACACTGCTCATTTAGCCCGTTTGTTTACACTTGTTCATTAATCGCTTAAAAGTAAATGAGAATAGACAATCCTAAACACCAAACCTATATCATCAACCTCGAAAAAAGGACAGATAGAAAGCTCAACATCGAAAAAGAGTTCTCTGCTCATCAAGAATTCGAAATTACAATTTTTAAGGCTGTAGAACGGCAAAGGGGAGCATTAGGATTGTTTCAGTCTTTCCAAAAAATTGTGGAGCTTGCTGTTGAAAAAGAGCTCGACTATGTGATTATTTGTGAGGATGACCATGTATTTACTTCAAACTACAACAAACATTTATTGAATGCACAGATTAAACTTGGGCAAGAGTTAGAATTTGATGCCCTGTTAGGTGGAATGAGCAATGTACACGATGCATTGTTCTTTAACCCAAATCTGGTATGGGTTGGAGGTTTTACCGGACTTCAATTTACAGTGGTTTTCAAAAAATTTTATGCTCAGATTTTACCATTTACACTTGGGCAGAAACCATTTGACCTTGAGTTGGCCTATTTGAGCGACCATATCTATTGCTGTTACCCAACCATATCTACTCAACGTTCTTATGGCTATTCTGATGCGACCACAGAAAATAACGATATGCAAGTGGAAAGTTACTTCGAAACCTGTAATCAGAAATTGGATCGACTCTATAAAATATCCCAATATTTTGACCTTGTAAATTATTGAGATGGAAAAAATATTAACCTATCTCTTGGAAGGTCAAAGTGATTTTTCAGGAATTACAAATAATGAAACCATAGATCGTTTGTTCAACGTCAAGCTTCTTCCAACTGCCGCAAAAGAATCAACAGCAGAGTTGGTTTGGATGCAGCTTGTTAATGTGGTTAAACTTGCCAAACAATCGAAGGCAGCACTCTTTATTTTGGGCAAAAATATAGAGAGTTTAAAAAACATCAGCCATACCGATTTACTATTGGAAGTGATTAGCGATGCACTTGATTCTAACTTAAAAATTTTGGTCAGCAATACCTCTTCAGGCGATGCTACTTTGATCCCACTTTCGCCAAATTTATTTTGGACAGATTCACTTTATGGTTTCGAATTTTTAGTGATCTATGAGTCCTGTTTTGATTTGATCATTAACGAAGATTTCTCTGCTTACCATACCATTTCCGAATGTTTAGAGAACATCACCAGCAATAAAATGCTCATTTATCCAATGGTCAATACAACACCAAATGTTAACCACCAAAATATACACCTACGCATGGAGCGATTAATGCAAATGAGCATTTATTTAGAGCAAAATAGACTTAAACTACAAAAAAAGAAGCAGCCTTAATCCTTTCTAAGCAAAGCTGATTTTTGCCATTCGTAATTCATTCTGGCAATAGATAGTACCGAGATATGCTGTGGACATTCTACTTCGCAAGCTTCAGTATTGGAACAATGGCCAAAATCTTCGGCATTCATCTGCCCTACCATAGCGTTCACTCTGGTTTCTTCTTCTAATTTCCCTTGTGGAAGCAAAGCCAGATGCACTATTTTTGCTGCTGTAAAAAGCGCTGCACTTGAGTTTTTACACGTAGCTACACAAGCACCACAACCAATACAGGCCGCTACATCAAAAGCATCCTCAGCTTGTTGGTGCCCTATCGGGATAGCATTGGCTTCTGGAGCCGAGCCGGTAGAAGCAGAAATGAAACCACCAGAACTGATAATCCGATCAAAACTGCTCCGATCAATCTTCAAGTCTCTTAAAATAGGAAAAGCTTTTGCTCTAAAAGGTTCTACATAAATGGTATCACCATCTTTAAAACTGCGCATGTGAAGCTGGCAAGTAGTGGTATTTGCCAATGGCCCATGTGCACGACCATTGATCATTAAGCCACATTGGCCACAGATCCCTTCCCTACAATCGTGGTCAAATTCAATTACCCGTTCTCCAAGCTGTATCAATCTTTCATTGAGCATGTCCATCATTTCGAGAAAAGACATGTGTGTGGTTACCCCATCAAGTTCATAATCAACAAGCTTGCCTTTTTGAGCGCTATTTTCTTGTCGCCATACTTTTAAGTTCAGTTTCATAGCCCCTTATTTATAACTTCTAACGGTTAATTTTACATTTTCAAATACCAGCGGTTCTTTGTGTAGCACATGTGCTTGGTCGCTTCCTTTCCATTCCCAACCAGAAACAAAGGCATAATCTTGGTCGTTACGTAGCGCCTCGCCATCAGCAGTCTGAAATTCCTCCCTAAAATGTGCACCACATGATTCTTCTCTTTGCAGGGCATCGTGGCACATCAGTTCGCCCAATTCAAGGTAATCTGCTACCCTTCCGGCTTTCTCCAACTCACTGTTGAGCTGCTCATCGCCAGTTAGCTTTAAATCGGTATAGAATTGGTTTCTTAGCTTTTTAATGTCTTCAATAGCGGCTAACAAACCTTCACGATTTCTGGATAAGCCACATTTATCATACAGCAACTTACCCAAGGTTTTATGAAAATAATCAACCGACAACTTGCCTTTACTGCTCATCAATTTTTCCAACTGTTCTTTTACCCTATTTTCGGCTTCCTCAAATGCAGGATGCTCAATTTTTATACTTGCCACACTCAGTTCATCTGCCAAATAATTTGGTATGGTATAGGGTGCAATAAAATAACCATCTACACAAGCTTGGAGTAAGGAATTTGCACCTAATCTATTGGCTCCATGATCAGAAAAATTGGCTTCACCCAATGCAAAAAGACCAGGTATGGTGGTCATCATCTGATAGTCAATCCATAAACCGCCCATGGTAAAATGGGCCGCTGGCGAAATGAGCATTGGATGTTGATAGGCATCAATACCGTTGATCTTCTCGTACATGGCAAAGAGATTGCCATATTTTTCTTTGATTTTATCTTTTCCCTGCTCAGCTAAAGCTTTAGAAAAATCTAAATAAACTGCATTTTTCATTGGACCAACTCCAAAACCAGCATCTATCCGTTCTTTTGCTGCTCGCGAAGAAATATCTCTTGGCGAAAGATTACCAAATGCAGGATAGCGACGTTCGAGGTAATAATCTCTTTCAGCTTCTGGAATTAGGTTTGGCTCTCTTTCATCACCTGCTTTAAGCGGCACCCAAATCCTTCCGTCATTACGCAACGACTCAGACATGAGTGTAAGTTTAGATTGGTTCTCGCCCGATTGGGGCAAACAGGTGGGATGAAATTGGATCCAACTCACACCCGACATCAGTGCACCTTTTTTATGTGCCCTCCAAATTGCAGAGCCATTACAGCCCATGGCCAAGGTAGAAAGGTAGTAGATTTTACCATAACCACCTGTTGCCAAAACCACTGCCGCAGCTGCATGACGTTCAATTTTACCACTCACTAGGTCTCTAGAAATAATGCCCTTTGCTTTACCATCAACTACCACCAGCTCTAACATTTCATGTCTGGAATAAGTGGTTACCTTACCCAAATTTTCTTGTCGCATAAGCGCTTGATAGGCACCCAATAACAATTGTTGTCCGGTTTGGCCCCTTGCATAAAATGTTCTCGAAACCTGTACCCCACCAAACGATCGGTTATTCAAATAGCCTCCATATTCTCGAGCAAAAGGCACACCTTGGGCAATAGCTTGGTCAATTAGTGCAGCAGAACATTCTGCCAAGCGATAAACATTGGCTTCTCTTGAACGGAAATCGCCACCTTTAATGGTATCATAGAACATTCTATATACACTATCGCCATCATTTTTATAATTTTTTGCAGCATTTACCCCACCTTGGGCAGCAACTGAATGTGCTCTTCGGGGTGTATCTTGAAAACAAAATGATTTAACCTGATAACCTTGCTCTGCCAGTGCAGCCGCACAAGATGCACCTGCTAAACCCGTACCCACCACAATAATTTCCAGTTTCTTTCTGTTAGCAGGATTTACCAATTTGGCATGCTTTTTAAAATTCGACCATTTATCCTCAAGTGGTCCTTCTGGGATTTTCGCATCTAAACTATTCATCTCAACTATTTAAATAAACATAAATTGGCATGGCCATAAAACCTAATGTAATCACTAAAGTATAGATCCATCCTACAACTTTCATTAGTTTCACATATTTGGGATGATAGAGCCCAAGGGTTCTGGCTGCACTAAAGAAACCATGTAATAAATGAAAACCCAATGCTAAAATCCCCAGCTCGTAAACCACAACATACCAAAGCTCTTGGTAAGCCTGGAGTACAATGGCATACAAGTCTTTCTGACCCTTACTATCTACAGGTAATGTGGTAAACTTATACTGGTACCAAAAATCTTTGAGGTGGATGATCAAGAAAAGGAGAATAAACGTGCCCAAAATACCCATGTTTCGACTATACCAAGGGCTTACCTCGCCTCTTCGATCATAAGCATAAGTTTGTCCATTTGCCTTTTTCTTTTTCAATGTCAATACAATGGCGTAACAAACATGGGCGATGATAGAAATATAAAGCACATAAGAAATGAGCTTGATCAAAATATTGTTAGACAATAGCTGCGAATACCAGTTGAATTGCTCTCTCGCTTGTGCTGCTGGCAAAAAAAGTTGAAGGTTACCTAAGAGGTGGATCACCAAAAAAAAGCACAGAAAAAGTCCGGTTAAGGCCATCCATAACTTATAAAGCTGTGTGGTTCCGTTCGTTTTTACCATAAACCAATTACTTTCCACCATAAACCACCAATTACAAACCAGATCAGCAAGAACAAGACGCTAATGAAAAAGCCTTGTTTCCACCAATCTTTCATATCTACATAGGTACTCCCAAAAAATATCGGTGCGGGGCCATGGCCATAATGTGTCAATGAACCCATTAAAGTAGCGCAGGCACCTAAGAAAATAGCCAGCATGGTACCCGGAACGCCAACAGCAATACCAACGGCCAAAAATACCGAGTACATGGCCGCAGCTTGTGCGGTAGCACTCGCAAACAAGTAGTGACAATAAGAATATACCAATATAATGATTGGGAAAGCCAATTGCCAGCTTAACCCAGCCATCTCCTTGCCTATCAATTGGCCAAACCAGCCAATAAAACCTAATGAATTAAGGTACGACCCCATCATTACCAATGAAGAAAACCATACAATGGTATCCCATGCACCCTTTTCTGATTTAACATCGTCCCAAGTTAAAACACCACAAAGCAATAAGATAGAAAGTCCTATTAAGGCTGCTGTAGTGGCATCCATGGCAAATAGATTTCCAAAAATCCATAACACCAATAAAATGATAAAGGTGGCTACCATTAACCACTCTTGTCTGGTAATTGGTCCCATTTCTTTCAGTTTCTCTGCAGCCAATTTGGGGGCATCGGGTGTTCTTTTCAATTCTGGTGCATAGAATTTATATAGAAAAATAGGCGCCAACAGAAAACAGGCCAAACCCGGTATGGCTGCTGCCATGAACCAACTGCCCCAGGTAATATGGATCCCCAAATCTTTGGCAAATTTCTGTGCCATCGGATTACTCGCTGTTGCTGTAAGGAACATTACAGAGGTAATCATATTTGCATTGTAACTGCTCAGCGTAAGAAAAGCGCCAATTTTACGGTGTGTTTCTGGCTGTTCGGGCGATGAACCCATATTTACGGCCACAGATTTCATGATCGGAAAGATTACCCCTCCTGCTCTTGCGGTATTACTAGGTATAGCCGGTGCTAAAATGAGGTCGGCGGTATTGAGGCCATAGGCCAAACCTAAAGAGCTTTTACCAAAAATACGGATAAAGCTATAGGCCAATCTGGTACCCAAACCTGTTTTGATAAAGCCACGGGCAATAAAAAAGGCCAATCCAATTAACCAAATGGTAGAATTTCCAAAACCGCTCAATGCATTTTTAATGGATTGTGCCGGATCGCCGGGTGCCAATACTTGTGTAGCGGCACAGAGTGTAATGCCGATCATGGCCATTGAACCCATTGGGGCAGCCTTTACAATGATGCCAATAATTGTTGCCACAAAAATGGCCAATAAATGCCAGGCATTTGGTTTTACGCCCTCTGGAACAGGGATAAACCAGATAATGAGACCAATAATTGTGGTAGCGAGGAGTGCTTTGAGCTTAATTTCTTTCATGAGCATTAATTTAAAAACGTACCTGCAATTGCAGATAGTAGAGATTACTATTGTAAGTAGTGCTTAAAGGCACATTTTTTTGATATAAGTTAATCGAAACCCCAGTTTGTAATGTCGCATAAAAATCATCGGCAAAAATGAGCGATACATTTGGGATGAGGTTCTGTCTTGAATTGTTATCCAGTTTATAATTCACATCTAAATATTCATACCTTGAAGAAAATTCGATAGCCCTTAAACGTGGCAGGTTGTAGTAATACCGAAGAATGGGAAATACATAAAAACCTTGCATACGCACATCCGACAATTGTGGCTTATTACCTGTAAAACCATCAAAAAGTGCCAAATTGGTACCATTTTTATATTCTCCACTTAAAGAAAGTTGCCACCTATTGGCTAATTTCTGACTGGTTACCACATCTGCTCCCCAGGCATCGCCTTTGCCATTTCCGAAACTTCCCACAGCCCCATTGATACCTATGATTAGTTTTTTAGCCAGTTCTGCTTCCAAACGGCCGTAGAAATTCTTTGCATTGTCGTTGTCGTTGGCCACATTCCTGTTGTTTCCATTGTAAACACCAGCATAATACCGAATTGGCATTGATCCTTCAGCAGTTACATCGCCAAATACCGAAACACCAATCTGAAAACTCTGCCATCCACTACCGCCAAAAGCATAATACTGGTTAGAGTAATCAAGTGTACGGATCACATCAACTGGCATGGCATCCTCTATTCCAAAAAATGGCCTAAACTGGCCAGCCTGTACATTGAAATGTTTGCTCAAAGTGTATTTGATATAAGCATTTTCTAAAACCTTATTGGTTGGATTGTTGCTGAATTCGGCAAAGTTGAACATGATATTTGCTGAAAAGTGATCGTTTACCGTTCCCTTTACTTGCAATCGCACTCTTTTTAATAAAAAAGCATTGGTATTTTTACTGGTTGAAGTTTGATCAAAATGTTTGCCATTGATATCAACATTGTTGTTTAATGAAGCAGCAAACCTGGTTTGTAAGAGACCTGCAAAACTAATTGCCCGTTTATAGGCAGAAAAATTCTTCACCGTATCACGGTCGATACCTGTAATATCTGTTTGTTGGGCTATTGCCGACAAAGAAAATACAAGTAAAAATGAAAGTATTAGAGCGTTTATTTTCATCATAAGCTTGTTTGGTTAAATTTGATCGTCTCAACCTCTCAAACAACAACATAAACACTGAGTAAAACCGTTAGCTGGTAACAGTTGCAAATCAAATAGACTACTACAAGATAACGAAAAAAAATTATTCCTAAAATTAACTTAAAATTAATTTTTGCTATTGAAATGAAAGTAGTACCTATTCTATTGCTTTATTTGTTGAAACATTAATTTATAAACCCCTTTTTTCAAACTAGTTACAAAGGAAAATGCCTTATAAGTGGGCCTCATTAGAGTAAGGAAGAGATATGTGGAAAAATTGTTTCGGTTGGCAGCAAAAGAAGCATTAATTTAGTATTCCGAACAAATCTATATCATGCCTCAATTCGATTGTATCTTCTTTCTAGAAAACGTTTACCTACAAATTATCGAGGTAAAACGTAACGATCTTGCCTCAGATGCAGATATTTCGGAAAAATTTAAGTGGCTCAGGATCGAAAAGGAAACCCTGCAGATCACCCCATTGAACTTTGCTTCGATGGATTCATCAGGCGATATTGAAGAGCGCTATTTTCTGGAAGGTTATCTCAAATTCAATAGCAGTACGGGCACTTTTATCGAGAAATACAATTCCGCACAACACCATCTCGATAGAAGAATAGATTTTAAGATCCAAACTGCACTTGCCAATAGGATTACAGATTTCCTTCAAAATCCGTTAATGGCAACTACAAGGTCTTAATAAAATCGGCCACCAAAACCCCAATTCTACCTTAATCAACTACAGAATTTTATAATGAAGCTGGATCCCCTGCACGAACTCATCGTCGACTTTATCGAAAAGACCAATAAGCCAATCTTTATGACCGGAAAAGCGGGAACCGGAAAGACCACTTTTCTACGTTATATCCGCTCCAACACCAAAAAGAACCTTGCAGTGGTAGCACCTACCGCTGTGGCGGCCATTAATGCTGGTGGAGTAACCATTCACTCCTTTTTTCAAGCTCCTTTTGGTCCCATTCTACCCACTTCACCTGAACATATTTTTACCGAATTTTCTGGAAAAAGCTTCGGCCCTGAAAAATCAAAACTTATCAAATGCCTTGACCTGCTCATTATCGATGAAATTAGTATGGTTAGAGCAGATACGATGGATTATATAGATAGGGTATTGCGATTCGTTAAGGGAAATTCGCAAGCATTTGGTGGGGTACAACTGTTAATGATCGGAGACCTTTACCAACTGCCTCCTGTTTTCCAAAATGATTGGCACCTACTTGGCAAATACTACAATGGTCCCTATTTCTTTGACAGCCTCATCTTTAAAACATCTCCATTGCTCACTTTTGAGCTCACGAAGGTGCATAGACAGAGCGATCCTACATTTATCGAAATATTGAATGAGATCAGAAATGGATCGATCAGTACATCCTTGTTAGACAAGCTTAACGAACATTACCAAATACAGCCCAAAAATGAGGTGTTAAGCGACCATGTTACCTTAACCACTCACAACCCCTTGGTTAAAAAGATCAATGAGGAAAGATTGGAACAGCTTCCGGGCGAAACCCATCGTTTTATGGCAAAGGTAACTGGTGAATTTCCGAAAGAAGCCTACCCCACAGAGGAACAACTGATACTGAAGGCAGGCGCCATGGTAATGTTTATCAAAAACGACAGTTCGGGCAAGAAACAATTCTACAATGGCAGAACGGCCAAGGTAGATAGCATTGCTGGTGAAACCATTAGGCTAACCTTCTTAGACGATGGCTCTACCTTTGAAGCCACTCAAGAAACATGGGAGAACACCAAATATGCACTCTCTGAAACTGATCAGAAGGTTACCCAAACCAGTGCAGGTTCTTTTATGCAGTTTCCATTGAGACTGGCTTGGGCAATTACGATACACAAAAGTCAGGGGCTAACCTTTGATAAAGCCGTTATTGATGTTGGTGCCGCTTTTGCCCATGGACAAACCTATGTGGCATTGAGCCGTTGCCGTACACTCGATGGGCTGATATTGAAGGAAAAGGTTGACCTTAAAAACATCATTACCGATCCATCGGTGGCTGCTTTCATGAAAAAAGCACAAACCCAGCTTCCAGATCAAAGTGTGCTTGATAGTGCAATAGCCGCTATTGAAATGGAATCCCTTATAGAAAGTTTTAATTTTGCCCCGATCCATACTGCTTGGAACCATTTAAAATTGGTGTTAACCACATTATTCCCTACCGTAACAACACTTCAAGAAAAGATCAAGGAATCGCAGCAACTCTTAACAACCAAAATCGAACCTATTGGGCAACGTTTCATTCGTCAGGAATTACAAATCAATCAGGGCAAATCTACATTAGCACTTTTAAAAGATCGACTTACCAAAGCTGCTGGTTATTTCTTGCCTAACCTCATTAACTTACACGAAAATGTGATGGCCCTGCACTTATTGGCAACAGGGGCTCCTTTCCATACCGACTATTTCCCAACATTGAACCTCTTATTGGAACAGCTAGAAGCCAAAATAGAAGTATTCAAATTGCTTCCAACTATCAAATCGATGGAGGAGCTATCTCAAGCTATTCGAAATACAGCGACCACTTACAAACCAATTGACAGTTGGAAACAAAAACAGGCAGCTGTAGAAATTGTAATTGAAAACCCTGCGCTCTATGCAGTACTGATAGACTGGAGGCAACAGACAGCCGAACTGAAAAAATCATTGGGTTACCACATCATTTCCGATCAGGCCATTATTGATATCTCTGCTAAGCTGCCAAGAACATTGACACAACTTTCGAAGATCAAAAATGTGGGTGAAGGAAAAACAAGTGAATATGGTGAACAGCTGCTCAAGATCATTCGCCAACACTTGGGCGAAAATGAACTTTTCTTTTAAGAATTCAAATCAGGTTTCTACACTAAGTTCAATTGAAAAAACACAGTAATTTATAAAATAACAAGCTATATAAAAATAAAATGCCAATTATTGCTAATTGGCATTTTAATTTCTAGTTAACGAGTTTGGTCCCGCCCTCAATGAGCGTGACGGGCGCATCTTGTGGTACCGTAATACTAGTTACTATTCTTTTCACATTCCATCTACCCGAGGTGGCATCGTACTCGCCACCTAAACTGGCAAAGCTAATGGCATTGGCAAAGCCCAAACGGAAGCTGTTTGTTCCCGAGCCCATTAATGGTTGAGGGGCTCCAGTTGATGGATTGTTGGTACTATAAGACTCTGTATTGGTCACTCTATAGCCCATTTCTGGTGGGCCAGCACTGTAAAAATTACCACCTGTACCACCAAAGAAGATCACATCCAATGGCAAGGTGTTTACGCCTACATTGGCACCTTCGAAAATGGCGATACCTGCAAGATTACCACTATTTGCCAATAAATTTGTGGTAACTGCCCCTATTCCATCTGCTCCGGTTATTTTTGTGTAATCTACACTTGCAATCCATTTTGAAGAACTGATATCAGTTGAAGGTGCTCCAGATGGGAACCCATTAATTCGTTTACCTGCACCCCCTACATAAAAATACTCTCCCTTAGCAACTGTTCCACTGGTCAGATTAAATTTATAGCTTCTCACCCCACCCGTTACCCAACCTGCGGTAGGGAAAGTGGTAGCACCAGCGTTGTTATTGGTAATTACCGAAAATGATGTTTTAGAGAAGTCGATGTCTTTGGTAGCCAAGAACTGGATATACTCATAATTGCCATCGGTCCCGTTTGGATCACCAAAATAACCTGTAATAATTGCCGGAGAGAGCTTAGGTAGCACTGCAAAACGAAAATCATCAATGGAACGCATCCAAACACTCAATTTTTTATCTGCTCCATTACCTGTGATAAAAGGTATACCTGTAAAATTACCACTAATGGATAAAGCAGTAGCAGCAAAACTGGCAGCAGCTTCGGTATGAATGGTAGCACTGCCACCACCATCAGTTATTTCCTTATCTCCAGCAAATGTTTCTCCCGTAATAGGTTCGGGAACTACTAAAGAATTACCAATGGTGATTAATGTGTTTTCATAAGTATAAGGTAATGCCAAAACTTGTGCAATGCTTACAACTTGCGTTTTAACTGTTTTACCAGATGCCATTTTATTGACCGATGCACCTGATATGCCGGCAATCTGTAAAATTCCATTTATTCTTTTCAGCACAGCCCCTTCAATTGTGACATGAACAGAATCGCCAGGAATATATTTAGCTGCTTCTGGACCAATGTTTAGTGCCATGCCCCTTAATGAATCTATTCCACTACCTGCCATTCTGCTGTTCTGAATAATCAGTAGTCCGGCCGGAGAATTCCCTGACCTAAAATCGGAAATTACAACTCCCTTAACAGCAGTAGCACCACCCATCTGTTTTGCATTGAGTGGAAGATCAATATTTTTATACAACTTTTTAAGATCAAAATTGGAGATATAAGAACTAGGCTTTCCTACAATAAAGTCACTGTCACGTTTACATCCCATCCAAATACCAACAACTGCGGTTAGTATGAGTATATACTTTAATTTCTTTTTCATCAATTGAAATAATTTAAGGTTTTTGCCACCAAACTAATGTGTTGATATCGTCTGCACCTTGTACGGCAACTGCATTTTTATAACTTGTTGGGTTTGTAGACTGACTGATCACAGGGTAACTTAATCTTGCAGGCATTTTTCCATTATTAGCCAAACCACTTCCCTTTGGCAAAAAAGGGTGCCCTGTTCTTCTATATTCAAACCATTGCTGAAAATCTACCAAAAATAGCGCATGGTATTTTTGCAGATGAATGAGCTCCATTTTACTTTGGGTACCAGGCGTTGTGGTATTCAATGGATAAGAGTTGTCCCAATCTATATCTGCCGCAACCGCAAAAGCTTTAACCGCAGGGTCGCTTGAATTTGCCCATAAATTTGGAAGCCAATAATTAACTGCATCTGCTATACCTTTATAGTAGTAGTTCTCACCTGTGGTATTGATCCAGCCTTTTGCTGCAGCTTCGGCCAAAATAAAATCAACTTCTGCTACATTCATGATAATTCCGGTAAAAGGATCTGTTTGTAATGTGGTTGGATTATTTGTTGTAGCATCAGAATAAAAATAGGCTTGTTTGGTAACCGCACCACCTTGTGGATAACCACTCGGCACGCCTACGTAACCATTTTTACCTGCTGCAATACCATATCGGTTCACATTGTTTTTGCCCAATGTTGGATTGATTCTAGGATCGGCCCAAATGCTTAAATTGCCAATAAAAAAATCTGAAATGGCCGGAGACCTAAAATCTACCGCACGTACATTGATCATTAGCGGAGATGAATAAACTGCCGTAGTACTATTCGTACCATTCCAAAGAATTTTAGCAGTATGTGTATTGTCCTGCATAATCGGATAGTTCAGCGGATTGACATCAACCATTTCCTTCATTTTGGCAATTACTTGAGCGCTTACCTCCGGTTTAGCAGCAACACGCATCAACAATCTCAAATACAAAGAATTGCCAAACCTTCTCCATTTGGCAATATCTCCCTGATAAACAGGATCGCCAGTGGGCACAATAGCCGTTCCTTCTGCTAGCAACTTGTTTGCTTCTTCCAGTTTTTTAAAGAGATCTAGATAAATATCTTTTTGTTGATCAAAAGCAGGCTCTAGTATACCATCTTTACCTTGGTTAGCCTTAAAGTAAGGCACATCACCATAAACGTCTGTTAGCAACTGAAATACCCAAGCTTCTGTAATTAAAGAAATGGCTTGATAGGATTTGTTGAGTGTAGCAGGTTTGCTGGCAATGGTGTAAATATCTTTCAGGTTGGTTAATTCTGGATACCAGCTATTCCAGGTATAATCAGACAAATTCCTTCTGATATCGTACCTAAAAATTTTACCATCAGAATCGCCAAGGTCAACCGTAACCTGCATGAGCTCATTCGTAAAATTACGGTTGCGTACTACATTTGCGCTTAAAATATTTACCAAAGCAGGTGCCAAAAGCTGATTGGCTGTGGCTGTACTCTTGCCAATAGGATCTGTGTTTATTTCATTAAAATCTTTGGTACAAGAAAAGAATGAAATACCAAATATAAATAGCAATGTATAAGTGGTTATTTTTTTCATGATTATAGCATTTATTTTCGATGATAAAACCATTAGGTACAATCGGTATATTTTTAGTGTTTTCATTTGATCGATTAATTAATGCCTACAACTAAACGTACACCATAGGTTCTGGTAGATGGCAATTGACCAGTTTCAAAACCTTGAACAATATCTGAGCCTGCCAATGTGCCAAACTCAGGGTCGAAAGCTGGCCATGGAGACCAAATGAACAGGTTACGACCATACACCCCTAAAGTAATTTTACTTAGGCCTAAGCTTTTTACGAAAGCACTTTTAAACGCGTAATTTAGGTTCGCTTCTCTAAATTTCAGATAGTCGGTTCTAAAAACACTTCCCTCGGCTTGGTCTGAACCATGAAGCGAAGTATAGTAGTTTTCAAAATCTAGTGCGATTATATCGTTTTGGCGATAACTTCCATCAGCATTTTGCACAACCCCTGGTCCAATTATGCCATTATATCTTCCTGGCAAGGTAACTTTTAGTTTACCTAAAGCAGCCATTCTAGAGAAGGTTAACGAATGCCCTACTGCACCAAGCTGTGCATCGAACAATACGTTTAAGTTGAACTGTTTATAGCTCATGCCAGAACCAAAACTGAACCTGAACTTGGGCAAGGTATTTCCAAGATAAATGAGATCAGTAGCATTTATTTTTGCATTTCCGGTTACGGCATCAAATACAATTTGTCCATCGGGAGAACGCACAAAACCACGCCCATACAGATCGCCCATGCTGCCTCCAACATTGGCCACCACTTGCCCACCACCTAATGCACCTGTACGTAACACTACCGAACTATCGGCCAATTCCTTAACTGTATTTCGGTTAGCCGTAAAGGTTCCATTCAATGTCCATTTAAAATCTTTTGTTTTTAAAGGCGTACCACTTACAGATACCTCAATTCCTCTATTGTCTACACGGCCTACGTTAAATACTGCAATATTGTAACCAGTAGAACGATCTACCAAACGATTTAAGATCTGGTTCTTGGTATTTCCTGTATAAGCAGCAAAATCGAAGTTTAGCCTGTTGTTAAATAACCTCAATTCTGCACCAACTTCAATGGTGGTAGTTAGAAGTGGTTTTAAGTTTACATTGGGTAAAACAGTTGGATTATTCAATGCGCTATCTGGATAAATTCCATTAGCTGCCAATGCATAATTATAAGCTGTACGATAAGGAATAGTACCACCGCTACCTACTTGCGAAAGTGATGCCCTAATTTTTGCGAAATTAAACACTTTAGGCATTTTCCATAAATCTGAAGCCACAAAAGAGGCACTTACAGATGGATAGAAGAAACCCACCTTATCTGTTCGTGTTGGAAGTGCCAAGGTGCTGCTCCAATCTTGGCGACCCGTAACATCTAAATAAAGGTAATTTTTGTAGGTGAAAGATAATGCACCATAGAAACTGTTGATGCGGTACCTTGCTGTATCTGGAACAGAAATTAACGGATTGGCATTATTATCCAACCTAAATATGCCAGGAACTACCAATCCATCGGCACGAAGTTCTGATTTTTTATAGGTATTGCTAACTTGGCTACCACCTGCAGTAGCAGAAACCCTGAGCGACTTGGTAATTTTTTTATCGTATTTTAATAAGAAGTCACTGTTGATTTCATAAGAATTGATGTCTTGCACACGAAAAGATCCTTGCGCAAATTTATTCCCAGCAGCATCATAAGGACGTCTGGTTTCACGAATTTCGTGGTTAAAGTCAATTGATGAACGAACCATTAAGGTTAACTCTTTTGTAAATTTATAACTCAATTGTACATTTCCCAAAGCTCCATTTCTTCGTTGTGCATTCAAATACTGCTCTGAAATTGCAAAAGGACTTTCTGGATTGGTGGTTGTAATATTTACAAATTGGCGGTTCTCCAAACCTGGTGCCCAATAATTTCGGTACCAGTCTACATCAACATTTTTTTGTGCCAGCATAAACCAATACATCAATGATTGGTTTCCATAACCTGTTGCTGGTAAGTTATCGCTATTTCTATTGTTATAAGCGGCCTTAAAAGACAAGCTTAATTTTTTTGTTAAATTGGTATTGGCCGAAAGCTGAGCAGAAGTACGCTCTAAACCGGTATTGGGAACAATCCATTCATTACTTCCATGACTTGCAGAAAAACGAAGCCCAATTTTATTCCAGGTGCCAGCAAGGCTAACCGAATTTGTGGTTTCTAATCCAGTTTTGAAAAAAGATTCAGGATCTTCATAGGCCACCCAAGGTGTTCGGGTAAGCCCTCTTGCCTTGGTAGATGGATCATATTGGTAGAACATGCCGCCAGCAGAAAAAGGAGCACCCCAGCTTGCGCTCGTGCCATTTGTACTTGGCCCATCTTCGGTGGTACCATAAGAAAAATAAGCAACCCCATTCTGACCTTGCCCGTATTCACTTTGTCTATCTTGCCTACGGTTGATCTGTTCCCATGCGGTATTGGAGGTAAAATTGATGCTTAATCGGTTTTTATTTTGATTACCAGACTTAGTAGTGATAATAATAGCCCCATTTGCTCCTCTTTGCCCATATAGTGCCGATGCACCCGGGCCTTTAAGTACAGTTACACTTTCAATATCATCAGGGTTTAGATCGTTAATTGCACTTCCATAATCTGTAGGCATAATATCGCCCGAAGTTCCGTAGGCACCACCTCCAGTTGCCGCGGTACGTCTTGCCGAACTGCTCGCCACTACCCCATCAATTACAATCAATGCTTCATTATCTCCTGTGAGGTTATTTTCACCTCGTAAAATAATTTTATTAGATCCAGCCGGACCACCATTACGAACAAGGTTCAATCCTGCAACCTTTCCGGAGAGGGCATCTGTCCAGTTGCTTGCCACAGCATCTGTAAAAGTAGTACTGTCTAATTTAGTTACTGCATAACCTAAGGCTTTCTCTTCACGTTTAATACCCAATGCCGTAACTACCACTTCCTGTAAATTGTGATCACTTGGGGCAATTTTTACCAGCGTCTTTTCACTATTTTCGGTATAAGATTGTTTAACAGTACCATAACCTATCATATTGAAGCTTAGCTCGGTACCTTTAGGTATAGTTACGTTAAAATCGCCATCGTTATTGGTAACGCCATAAAACTTTTTATTCGGCCCCATAATGGTCACACCAGGTACTCCAGAATTGTCTGCCGCATCTACTACCCTGCCCTTTACCACAATTGTTTGTTGTGCCTGTACCAGTAAAATTTTATTTTCAACTGCCAACAATCGTGCAGGAGAGGTCAATAAAAGCATTACAATTAGCAAACTTATTTCTGCTATTGTTTTCTTTTTAACCTTGAACTTCTTCAAATGTTCGAGTAAGTTTTTCTTCATTGTTTTTGGTGTAAAAAATCATCTTTAAATTTTCGTTTGTTGAAATTTTGCAAACCCTAACATTTGCTATTAATACTATGATCCAGCTAGTTAAAATCCTTTTTGGATCATGCTTCTTTAGGGTATTTCATTTTTTTAATTCGCATAAATATTTAACAAAACTAAACTATTGTTTATTAATACTAAACAATACGAATGTTAAGATTCCATTATGTTATAGTTAACTCACTATGAACATTTAGCTGATTTTGATGAAGCCATGATGAGTAAATGTGCACAAGGAACAATTGCTATTACTCACCATACCTGCCTATGTTAAGCAGGGCTTCATCGCCATTAAAAAAACGAATGATATACTAATGAAAATTGGGTAGTTTAGAAGTACAGGACAACAATTAGGCACGGTTACCCCTAAACCTATTCGGCTTATTTAAAAATCTCTTTGGGAGCTGTACCTGTCCATGATTTTGGGATATCACTTAGACCAAATATTTTAGCGAGTACCAAAGAAGTATTTTTATTGCTATTAAAGAAACTATCTGTAACACCCAAATTTTTGATGGTTTTGCCAGTAATGCCCCAAGGAATTTGCATCTCATTCATGGTTACGCCACCGTGACCTTTTGCAATGCCACCATGGTCGGTAATCAAAAGAAAATAGGTGTCTTCAAACATATTTTTTGCCTTTAATTTTGCAATGAAAGCTCCAATTGCGGTATCTGCTTCTTCAATGGCAGCAATGTATTCTGGCGACATCCAATTGTGGCTGTGGCCAGCATGATCGGTATGCACACTATAAAGAAATACCAAAAATGGGTTAGCTTGATTTTTTTCTATGAAATTTAGGGCCTTCGCATAATTATCTTGGTACTTGTCATTTTCCTCAAAAGAAACCTCATCTAAATATTTTTTGTTAATGGGATTGATGAGTTCTGCCCAGTTGTAATAGAAAGCTGTTTTTGTGTTTGGTTTTTTATCTTTCAATAATTTAAAAATTGATGGACTGTAACCATCCTGATCGGTCTCTAACGGAAGTAATGTACGGTTTTTCAATGTCCATTTATTTGATGTGATGCCATGCTCTTCTGGACCCTGCCCCGTTAAATGGCTGGTCCAATTGGGTAAGGTTACCGAGGGCATAACCGGACGGTTGGTTAAGGTAATTAATCCCTTAGCAAAAAGCTGATCAATGTTTGGATGCTTGGATGCTTTAAAGCCTTCTGTGCTAAAGCCATCAAGACCAATAATAACCACTTTTTGTGCATTTATATTACTGCCAAACAATAATAATAATGCTAATAAATAGCTGATTTTCTTCATGATTCTTGGTTTTTTATATGGATGAATTCATACTTACTTTTTGTTTTATTTTTTTGGAGGCTATTGAAATGATAATGGTCGAAGCCAAACAGGCGGCACCCACAATCAAAAAAATGGGATGGGTACTCCCAGAAACATCTATAATTTTTCCAATCAAAGGTTCGCCAAGCGCTGCAAATAGGTACCCGAACATATTCATACATCCAATTCCTGTTCCTGTTAGTTTTGACCCCAATAGATCTGGACTTAATGGCCAGAAGCAGGCCTGAGGACCATACACAAAGAAACCAGCAGTTAGCATCAGCACAGCTGACAATACAAAATGCTCTTTCGCTACGAAAAACATCGATACGGCAATAAATGTACTGATGAGCATTCCGATTCTAATGGCCCTAACCCTATTCCCTTTAAATAGCGTATCTGATAACCAGCCAAAACTCAGTGCACCAATGGCCATACCTAATGGAAGAAAAAAGGTAACCCAAACACTTTGTGGCTGTTGTTTCCAATTTGTACCCAAATAATGTATAGGTACCCAGAATATCAATCCGTATCTGGCCATGTTCTCAAAGCCAAATGCTACACAGAGATAGAGAAAGGATTTATTGCCCAACACTTTCTGATACCGTTGAAGCCAGGTGAGCGCTGATGCATCTTCTTCATTTAAGTGATCTTCCGTCTTTTCATCTGGCTTATCTTTAATAAAAAAGAAAAAAATAGTTGCGGTTATTAAAAGGCAAAGCACAGGCAATCGGAAAAGCATGCGCCATTCGTAACCATGCTGTAACAATAAAATGGACAGCATATAAGTGATTACAGACGATAGTCCGGCAGACATGGTATAAAATCCAAATGCCTTTCCTCGTTCTTCACTACTCCACCAATTGTTAATGATTTTACCCCCTGGTGCCCAGGCCAAAGATTGAAAATAACCATTTATCCCCCATAAAAAGAGGATCAAATAGGCATTGCTGGCAAAACTAATGGCAACATTTGCAGCAATAGAAAGATAAGCGCCAGTAACAATCATCACCCTTGGGCTAAATCTATCTGCTAGATTACCATTAATGAGCTGCCCAATGGCGTACCCAATCAGCATGGCAAAACTGATCCAACCTATAAAACTATAGGAAATATGAAGTGATGCACTCAAACCAGCAGCAGCCCAACCAAAGTTATGCCTGCCTGTATAGAAGAAAAGGTAACAGACCATGGTGAGTAGCAACATGGTCCATTTGTTTTTCATAGATGATTTCATTTGAGTTGATCGATGTAAACCCCCACTCGCAATGGCTTATGCATTAATGCATATTCAAAAGCTTCAGTTGCTTCGGTTAATGGAAACTCTTTCGAGATAATTTCGTGAAATGGAAATTCTGTATGGTAATCGGTCATAAATTTTAATGCGTATTGCAAATCTTCAAAATTGTAATTGTGCAATCCTTTAATGGTAATTACTTTTCGAATAACCTGTTCTGCATCAATTTCTACTTTCCGGGTTTTGAAAACAGCACCAATCCAAACCGCAATGCCTCCAATAGCTAACATTTCTACACCCAGTTCTGCTGCTTCTGGTGCACCGCTCATTTCAAAAGCAGCCCCAATCTGATGTGCTGATAAGTTTTCCCTTACCATCGCATTTTCTAGGGATAGATAAGTATGGGTAGCACCAAATCTCTTTGCCTGTGCCAATCTTTCTTCACTAATGTCTACCGCTATAATTTTTTTTGCACCTTGCGCTTTGCACATCGCTACAGTTAAGTTGCCCAGCAGGCCCAATCCGGTTATCAATACTGTTTGATCTAATACCTCTCCTGCCAAACGCATGGCCCCAGCAACCGTTGCCACAGCACAATTAATTGTTGCTGCTATAGCAGTTGGCAATTCTTCAGGCAATTTAAAAACTGCTGTATGTGCTTTTAGGATAGTAAAGTCGCCCAAACCTCCATGAAAAACATCATCACCCTCAATACGGGCATGCCCATATTTAAAAAGGTTTTCAGACTTTTGTGGCATCTTTTTATTCAACCATTCTTCTTGTGGGTCTGCTGCAAAAACTGCCCACGTTACCCGATCGCCAATCTTCAGTTCTTCACCATTATAATCTAAATGGTTGTGTCCATCGGCAATTTCTGCTACCGTGCCAATAATTTCGTGACCAAGTACAGTAGGTGTTTTTTCATTTCTTTTCCCACAATAGGTATGTAGGTCACTTCCACACAAGGTGGTATAAGTATTCTTGATTAATATTTCACCAGTTTTTAAGGCAGGCACTTCCATTTGAACTAATCTCAAAGGTTGATCTGCGCCATCAAAAACCAATAATTGGCCAGTTTTCATAAGTTGTTAAACTAAAAATGAGTAATTTATATGCTGATCATTTTAGGCATTGTGCATTTCTATAATGGGTACCAGTTCAAGTAAATCGTCTATGATGTAACTTGGACTGGCAGAATTTAATTGTGTAAGGTTATGCGCACCAGTGGTGATACCAATGCTCAATGCGCATCCAGCATTTTGTCCTTCTTGAATATCAATGGTCGAATCGCCAACTTTTGCCACTAATGCTGCATCATCGATATCAAATCTATCCATAGCCTCATTGATCATATCTGGATATGGTCTATTTCTTGGTACATCAGATGCGGTAACCAGTGAATCAATTTCGGCGCCCACAGACCAGTTCAGTTTTTTCAACAGAAATTCTGCCGTATTTCTATCATAACCAGTATTAAGCACCCTCAATACATTTTTCTCTTTTAATATAGCAAACAGCTCTTCCGCATTTGCATTAGGAAAGATATCCTCTACTTCATAAGCATGTTTTAACTGATCCAAAAATACTTTAAATATTTCTTCGGCCAACTGATCGTTTATGGTACCTAAACTATAAACAAGTATAGATTTAATGGCTTGCAGTTTTTCTTTTCCAGCTCCATGCTCAAGTACTTCGGCTAAACTAAGCTCGTATCCGCCAACGGCGTTAATGGCATTTCTCAACGTCTTATATACGATATTGTCTTCATTTACTGTAGTGCCTGCCATGTCGAACACTACCATTTTAATTGGTTTCTTCATTTTATTAGTTAGTAAGATTATTTAGCAATAATAAATATTTGTTTATCAATACTAAACATTTTTAACATTATTCTATTGTAATGTTTTAGTTAACTAAAGATTAACATAGACGATATAGCCCATAATCGTTATTTAAATGCTATTTTTAGAAAATTATCTATTTAAATTTTATGAAAGACCCTGCGCTTCTACAGATTAGCCAAAAAATAAAAGAAACAAGAAAATCTTTAGGTATGACCATACAGGAATTAGCTGATCGGTCTGGCGTAACCAAAGGACTAATTTCGCAAATAGAAAATAGCAGGGTGGTTCCCTCTCTTCTTGTCTTGCTCCAAATTATTAAAGCCCTAGGTGTAGAGATTAACATATTTTTTGGTGACATCAATTTCTATAGAGATAATCCAGTACTCGTTATTAGAAATGAAGAATTGACCTCATTTGAAAAGGAGGATGCCGATGGTTATCATTACCAAAGAATTTTTTCAAGAAATGTTAAAGCGAGTACCATAGACTTTGTATTGTTGACTTTAGAACCAGGTGCGCAAAGAGAGAAAGTGGTAACCGAAGCTTTTGAATTTAAGCACATTATTGAGGGAGAAGTGGTATATCGCTTTGATTCGGAAGACATTACCCTTAAAAAGGGAGATTCGATGTTTTTTGATGGGAGGTTGGCCCATACCCCTATTAACCTAGGAAGTACTAAAGCGCTAATGTTGGTTGTTTATTTTTTTGATTAGTATTTTGTATTTACTGGGTCTTTCTTTTACCACTTAAATATTTTCTTACAGGGATATCATAAACTGCCATTACCATATAGGCGAAACCAACCAACAAGATAATCCCCGAAATGATAATGAATGTCAGCTGCGTAGTGCCCGGTTTATGAGTTGTGTAATAATTTCCGAACATCCACAACACGGCATAATGTGTCATGTATAAAGGATAAGAGATCTTGCCCGAAAAGACACATAGCTTTTTCAAGCCAGTTGTTAACATCGCCCCTGCACCTAAAGAGATCAATAAAGGGAAGTAAAACAACACCACAAAAGGCTCTGTTAGCCAATTCCATTTAGAGAATGGCATTATAAAAGCCAGCAACAATAAGATGGATAGACCAACAAACCCCAGTTTGTTTTTGATGATCCAATTGGAACGGTAGATCAACAATCCTGCTAAAAAAGAATAGGATATCCTTGCAGCCCCATCCCAAAAAGTTGGGCCACTCCAGCCACCCAACAAATTGCCAGAACGATAAGCTACCCAACAAATGGCCACAGCTGAGAGTATGGTTAACAGCATAAGGTAATTGCGACGGATTTTATACAGCACTAGGGCATAAACAATATTAGCGATATATTCCCAAAACAACGACCACGATGGCGCATTGAAACTAAACAGGTTAAAGGCCCTGTCGGCAATTACAGGCAAGGGAATAAGCAGTGCCGAGCACAAAAATGTGAACACGAGTTTAGCAGTACTATACAATTCTGGATGGCCACCAAATGGATCAAATAAAAAAGCAAACAAACCCAACACCGAGCCTGCGATTACGAGTGGGTGCAATCTGATGATTCTCGCTTTAAAAAACTCGAGCAAGCCGATTTTTGCAATACGATCATCATAAGCATAGCCAATCACAAAGCCCGAAAGACAGAAAAAGAAATCGACTGCTAAAAAACCATGCCCAATAAAATTCTTACTGGCATCGGTATACACCCATTCCATAAAATGAAAGGTAACTACGGCAAGGGCAGCAACGCCCCTTAGCCCATCGAGAATTTCGAAATGTTTTTTAGTTTGCAGATTTGTAGTGTTCGCGTTGTTTGTATCCATTTAATGATGACGTTTCAGGCTAAATTCAGGCAACAATAGCTCCTGATTTGTTGTTCAGCAAGGTATTCAAAATTGATAGGCTAAGCAAATATTTAAATTTACCTTTCCAAGTTTTGATTAAAATCAGCTGTAGAAAGCGCCAAACAGCATTGCAATTACCCCTAAAAGTTTACATATTCGTAAAGATAAATACCATTAGATGTCCAGCTTACAAGATGATCCAAGATTTCAGTGCTACTTTTTAAGTGAGGAAGCAATTACCATTCAGTTTGGAACAGAGATCAAAGCGGATACTTTTGAACAGATCACGGCCTTTAACCAATTGCTAAAAGCAACTGCTTTTAATGGTTTTGTAGATTCGGTGCTGGCCTATACCACTTTAACAGTTTATTACAACCCTTTGTTGGTATGGAATGGGGATTTACCGGGCATGAATTGTTTTGAGAAAGTTGCGAATTTTCTGAAACAATTGTATCAAAAAGTGGAAGGAACCCACAGCATCAAGGCAGATCAAATCATTATTCCTGTTGTTTATGGTGGCCAATATGGGCCAGATCTGGAAGAAATTGCCAAACACAATAAGCTCAGTACCCAAGAAGTAATCTATTTACATACCCAAGCCATTTATACAGTGTATTTGATTGGTTTTGTACCCGGCTTTGCCTACTTGGGCGGAATGGACCAAAGACTATATACGCCACGTAAAGAAACACCCAGAAATGAAGTACCCAGCGGAGCAGTTGGTATTGCAGGTAACCAAACCGGAATTTACCCCTTAAACACCCCCGGGGGCTGGCAAATTCTAGGGCAAACACCATTAGCCTTATTCGCTATAGATCGTGAACAGCCATCCTTATTAAAAACAGGTGATGAAGTTATCTTTAAAGCAATAGGTATCAACGAGTTTGAACAACTAAGCAATCAATAAGCCATGCAGATCAGTATCATTAAGCCGGGTTTGTTAACCACCATCCAAGATTTAGGAAGGTTTGCTTATCGTTCGCAAGCTGTTCCAGTTTCGGGGGCGATGGATAAACTGGCTGCGAGTTTGGCCAATACAGCAGTTGGCAATATAGCTAATGCAACGGTAATTGAATTTACTTACGCAGATGCTTCCTTTACAGTGGAACAGGACATATTGATTGCCTATAGTGGATTAGGAGCCATACTAAGTATCAATGATGTGGTATTGCAAGCAGACCGACCTTTGTTTATACCTGCCGGAAAGAAGGTGAGTTTGATCAATAATCCAAAGGGTGCCCGTACCTATCTGGCAGTTGCCGGGGGTTGGCAAGTGCCCACAATTTTGGGGAGTAGTAGTACTTATCTCATTGCCAAATTTGGTGGATATGAGGGCCGATCGCTTCAAATGGGTGATCTTTTGCAGCACAATCCTAAATTATCAGATTTAAACCTTAAAATATTAGCCAGCCTGAAAGGAGATGACATCAAATTTCCAAACTGGGGTATCAACAACTGTTGGTATCCTACAGGCACCAAAGAAATCAGGGTGGTACCTGCACAAGAATTCAATTGGTTCGATGGCCGTTCCATCACCGATTTTTTAACAAAACCCTATACCCTAAGTACCCAATGCAACAGAATGGGCTATAATTTAAATGGTCCGGCATTTACTAGGGCTAAAAAAGGAGAATTACTATCTACGGCAGTAACGTTTGGCACCATTCAAGTAACTGGAAATGGAAGCCTCATTCTATTAATGGCTGATGGGCAAACCACTGGTGGCTACCCAAGAATAGCGCAGGTTGCTGCTGTAGACCTTCCACTTTGTGCACAAATGAAACCAAACGACCAATTGTTTTTCAAAGAAATTAGTGCAATAGCAGCACAAACATTGTATATTGAACGAGAGTTGGAACTGAAGCAGTTAAGCACTGCCATTGGTTTAAAATTTTAAGAATTGAGATGAAAATCATAGATCTAAATTGCGATATGGGTGAAGCATTTGGAAATTATCCAATGCCAAATGATATTTTATTGCTGGATTACATTAGCTCTGCAAACATTGCCTGTGGTTTTCATGCCGGAGATCCTGCTGTAATGCAAGAAACAGTTAACCTGGCCATTGCAAAAGGTGTGGCCATTGGTGCCCACCCAGGTTTGCCAGACCTGCAAGGTTTTGGCAGAAGAGAAATGAACATTTCGCCAAAAGAGGCCTACCAACTTACGCTCTATCAGATTGGTGCTTTACATGCATTTGTGAAAGCTGCTGGTGCAAAGCTGAACCACGTAAAACCTCATGGTGCCCTTTACAATATGGCGGCAAAGAATGCTCAACTGGCCGAGGCCATTGCAAGCGCTATCCATGATTTTGATGCGGATTTAATTTTATATGCCTTGGCAGGAAGCGAAATGATCAAAGCCGGAGCGCAAATCGGACTAAAGACCGCTGCTGAAGTTTTTGCAGACCGTACCTATCAGGATGATGGTTCTTTGACTCCAAGGAGCCAGCCCAATGCCCTAATTACAGATGATGAACTCGCTATTGCTCAAGTAATGATGATGGTGAACGAACAAAAGGTAATTTCTACCAATAATCAACCAATCCCTTTAAAAGCCGACACTGTATGCTTGCATGGTGATGGCGAACATGCCGTTTCCTTTGCGAAAAAAATAAGTGAAAAACTAAAAGCCCAACAAATTACCGTAACCGCAGCTATTCGATGAAAAAAAAGTACAATTGGAGTGTAATCTTAGGCGCAGCTTTTTTAATGGCTTCTTCGGCTATTGGACCAGGTTTTTTAACCCAAACTGCAGTTTTTACAGAACAGCTCGGTGCAAGTTTTGCCTTTGTAATCTTGTTGTCTATTGTATTGGATGCTATTGCGCAACTCAATGTCTGGCGGATTATTGCAGTAGCAGATAAACCCGCACAGGATATTGCCAATACGGTATTTCCAGGTTTAGGGTATTTTATCTCTTTTTTGGTATTTTTAGGTGGACTAGCCTTTAATATCGGAAATATTGCAGGTGCGGGATTAGGACTCAATGTACTATTTGGCATTACGGTACAACAGGGCGCCATGATTAGTGCGGTTTTGGCAATCGGCATTTTTATCTATAAGGAAGCGGGTAAGGCCATGGATGTATTTGCAAAGACCATGGGGCTGCTCAAAATAGGCTTGGCCTTGTTTATTGCCTATATCAGCAACCCACCATTGGCAGAAGCCGCTATACGATCTGTTAACCCTACCCAATTTAGTTTTACGGCAGTACTTACCATTGTGGGTGGTACCGTTGGTGGTTACATTACATTTTCTGGCGCACATCGTTTATTAGATGCCAGACAAACAGGTATCGAAAATCTTTCTGCTGTGAACAAAGGTGCGCTA
This sequence comes from Pedobacter sp. Hv1, assembly GCF_001412215.1. GTDB lineage: Bacteria > Bacteroidota > Bacteroidia > Sphingobacteriales > Sphingobacteriaceae > Pedobacter. The sequence continues at coordinate 2,374 of NZ_LLWP01000014.1, read as the reverse complement.
AGTGCCATTGGTTTAGCTTCGATAATGCGGTTACTGTTATTTATTGCTGCTTTAGGTGTAATTAGCACTGGCGCAAAGCTCGACCCTTCAAATCCAGCTGCTTCGGTATTTCAGTTGGCTAGTGGGCAGTTTGGTTATAAGATTTTTGGATTGGTGATTTGGGCGGCAGGAATTTCATCGGTTGTTGGTTCTGCCTATACTTCGATTTCGTTTATCAAAAGTTTCCATCCATTAATCCTTAAATATCATAAGCATATCATCATTGTCTTTATTTTGGTGTCTTGTTTCATTTTTATCCTCATTGGCAAACCTATCAAAATCTTATTGGCTGTTGGTGCGCTAAATGGTCTCATTTTACCAATTGCGCTGGGCATTATGCTGGTTGCTGCTTACCGCACAAAAATTATTTCCAATTACAAACAACCGCTCTGGCTTACCATCACAGGTGTAGCCGTAGTCATTACCATGATATGGATGGGCTACGGCACGATCATTCAAATGTTCGGCCCCCAATAATTTAATGAAACATTAAATAGAATAATATTGTTGCTTGTTTGATCTGCTTGATATAGATTCTTCGCTATGCTCAGAATGATAAAATTTTGTAAATACAATTTGTTCTTTTCACAGCATTTTTTTTCTTAAATCGAGATCAACCATGTATTTGAAGAATTGATTTAAATTGAAGGCCCTTGGTTATAAAATTATACATCTGTTGTTAAACGGACAATATCCATCTTACTTCAAAAGTATCAACAATTTCAATCAGCTGATCGTCATCATTACCGATGGAAAAATAATTTTTACTACACATCAATTTCTCAATCAGTTCCTTTCTAACATGCTTATTGGTACACTGCCTAAAAATAGCCATGTAATTTCCAACTATCCTCCCTTCGTTGTGTACCAGATCAGAACCGTAAATCACAATACTATCAGCAACTAGCGATCCACTCACAACAGGTTTTTCTGTGTAGCCTTGAAGTTCTTTTTCAAAAAGTTCAAACTGCAATGTGCCACCAAAGCAGTTTTGATAAAAAGTGAGTGCCTCCTTACAGTTTCCGGAAAACGTAAGGAAAATTGCACTCACCATTATACCATGATTAGGATCAGTCATAACAGTAAAGTTAAGCGTCTGGAATTTCGGGTTCTACTAGTTTTATTAGCTTTTCTAATGATTCTTGCCAACCTAAATAACACATCTCAGCAGGTATCATCGCTGGAATTCCTTCTTGTACCACTTTAAGTTCGGTACCGCATAACACCTTGTTCAACCATATGGTAGTTGTCATTTCTCCAGGTAAATTTGGGTCATCAAATATGTCTGTGTATTTAATGAACGCATTTGGTTTGATCTCCAGATAGGTTCCACCAAAAGAATGTCCGTTTCCTGTACTGAAATTAATAAACGTCATCTTAAATTTACCACCTTCCTTAAAATCCATTTCTTGTACGGTACACAGAAAGCCATAAGGTGGTAGCCAATTGGCGTGAGCCACAGGGTCTGCAAATGCCCTAAATACTTTTTCAGGGCTCGCCTTGATCACCCTGTGCAAAGAAACTGTATTACTTGCCATTGTTATTGAAATTTAGTTTGTGATTATAAATATAAGAAACAACCAGTATGCCCAAAAACACAAGTGGCATTAGCATATATGCGATGTTTTGATCCACACATGCATGACTGATGAATGCGAAGATTAAATTAAAGGAGAGCCCTGCATATGCCCATTCCTTTAGTTTACTTGGTGCTTTAGGGTAAGCAATTGTCAATACACCCAATACTTTACAGATGATAAGTGCATAAGCAAAGTAATCGGGATAGCCTAGTGCTTTTGTACCTGCAGTTACATACTCAGGTGTAAATAGCATCGTGGCCAGTGGCATCACACCCTCCCAAAGGACAAGGATTACAGTGGCCACCCAAAAGATAATTTTATTCTTCTTCATTGTTTGGTTTGTTAAGGATTTATAAATTAATTTGATTCAACATATTTTACAAAGCTATTTAAGATCGATTGCCATCCTTGTTTCTGAAATTCAGGATCATTTTGTGTTTCAGGATCAAAAGTGGTGGCCAAGTGGGTTTTACCATCTTGCTCGGTAAACAAGGTAGTGGCTTGTCTGCCATCAGCCATGGTATAGGTAATTTCCTGATGTAATACTACGCTGTCATAAACACCCTCAAAGTCAAAACCAAAGCTTCCGTCTTTAGCTTCCATCCTATTGTTAAACTTACCGCCAACTCTAAGATCGTTTTCACTGCTTGGGGTATGCCAGCTCGGATCAGGAGTATTCCATTTCATAATGTCGCTAGGGGTGTTCCAAGCTTTCCATACGTTTGCTACGGGAGCATTTACTGTTGCTTCTACCG
>NZ_LLWP01000013.1 GCF_001412215.1 Pedobacter sp. Hv1 | reverse complement strand
CAGCTAAGGAGTAATCCCACAGGAGCAGCGAATGATAAACGACAGTCGCTCCGGTCTGTAGATAGTTTTTCAAAACGGGTATCGGCAGATACTGTTCCGGGTAGATCATCCGTGTCCGAAAGCGTGTGCAGGCTTAACCTTTTGTTCCCGATACGAACTTCCTCTGTTCCGAGTGCGATGTCCTGCATCGGTGTTCCAGGTTCCCTTGATAGTGTAAGGTACTGTTCCAGCAATCCCTGTTTCCCGTCTATACCAATAATGTCTTCTTCGGTCAAACGTCGCAGACTTACAAAACCGCTATCGTTCACAATACGCTCAAACTGTGCCACGGTTTCAATAAAGCGGTGTATAGCTTCCTTATCCCTTATTTCTTTCGGGATCAGCGAACCTTTGCAAAGAGAACTGAAGTTGCTTTGCATACGCATACGCTCTTTGGTTGTCTTAGTTAAAAAGAGGTAGCAATAATGGTTTAGGAACGGTCGCTCGTTAAAATGGCGTTGATAGGATTTTGCCAAAAAACTCTGGTTGTCGGCTGCCAAATTGGGCGCATAACTTTCTTTAATGTACCAATCCTGTTTGTGGATTACTGTAAAATCCGGCAAAGTCTTGATAGCTTTGTGCCAAGCGGAATGTATGGCTTCATATTCCGCAGAAGCTACAGTAAACAGTTCCGGCAAACGCACTTCAAAACAGGCGGTAATGTCTGCATCTTTGGAAAGAATGCAGTTGTTTTCTACTGCCAGTAACGGAAACTTGCTTTCCAGTGTGGTAGTCTTTGATACATTTCTCATACGGCATTCTGTTTAGGAGTGAATTTTAAATAGCGGTGTACAGGCTTGCGACAGATGATGTAGCGGGGATGCCTTTTATTAGCCGCTATCTTCATTAATCCGTGTTCGCCATATTTTCTGTTCAGCGAAAAGGTCTGCCATACAATCAGCGAAGCACCACCAGCACCGAGAAACAGGCAGATGTAAGAGTTTACGCCTGCCATATACAGTATCATCACGAAGATGAGCGTACCGAGCAGCCCACCTGCGAAAATGAAAAGGTATTGTGCTTTCAAACCTTTAAATTCCACCGTTCTTCCGATGCCTTTGTTTATGTTGTAATTGTTCATAAAGCAAAGGATTAAAGGAAGAATGAACGCAGGATGGTAGCCGCTACGATTAAGAAGATACACGCACCGAACCAGCTTGCCGCAGTCTTTGATGTGTCGGGGTCGCCTGAGCTGAATTTATTGTACACCTTAACACCTCCGATTAACCCGACGACCGCACCGATGGCGTAGATTAATTGGGTTGCTGGGTCGAAATAAGACGTTACCATTTGGGTAGCCTCGTTGATACCTGCTGTACCGTTTCCCTGTGCGAAAGCACCAATTCCTGACAGCATAGCCACGGCTGCCAGCAAAACTTTTTTTCTTTGTTTTTCCATAATTGAAACGTATTATTTTGTTACTACTTTCCCGCACCTTGCGGACTTTCGGGACAAAGGTGTTTCAGAAATCAGGGCGTTATAACAAAGTGGCAGTCAAAGGAATTGTTTGGCGGTGGGTGGCGGTCTAAGGGGGATTTTTTATAACTTAGTCACTTATTATTTTTAATAAGTTAATACTATGATAGATTTTGAAATAGCAGAAATAGAAGATGCTAATCAATTTGCCCGATTATTGAATCCAAGGGTAGATTTTGCGACACCGTACATATTCTATTATGATGAAACCAATAACATCAAAACATTCTATGTAAGAGAAAATGATTTCAATTATACATTTACAGCAAACTTCGTTTTGGGTGGACTTCTACATCAGGGAGAAGTACCAGACGTACAGCCATTGATAGATAGCTTTAAATTGCAAAAAACAGCTAAGGAAGTTAAATTCAAACATATAGCATTCGGGGATTTTCTTGATTGCCTCAAATCCCAGAAGTTAAACCTGTTCTTGCACTTTTTAAAGGATAGTGATCTTTATGTGCATTATTCAAGTCTTAATATTCTCTATTGGTCGGTTGTGGACATTGTAGATTCTGCTATCATGAACTCTGATGTGGCTATGAGATTAGGCCCTGGATTTGACAACCGACTAAAGAACGACCTCTATAAACTCTGCCGTCTTGAAATAGACGCCGTTATCAAACTTTTTTATGCTTTTGAATATCCTAATGTTAAACCTGAAAAAATTGGTGATTTTATAGAGGCATTGAGCAACCTTTTTGAGGCATATCTTCCGATACCAGAATTTCACTTTGGGTTGGAATCGTTACGGCAGATACTGAAAGAGTCTAAAAAGAAAGGCGAACTAGCTTTTGTTATGGATGAAAAAGATTATGTTTTGCTGGCAGATTTGACACATTTTTATCTTAGACCCATCTACACTTTCAAGAATTCAACTCATATATTCGATAATGAGGATTCCATCCGAGAGGCTTTGAACGAGTATAGAATGCTAGATAAAGGAGTAGAGTTTAAAAACTATTCTTTTGTTGATTCTCAGGATAGCCATTTGACACAACTATCTGATGTTTTCGTTGGTTTCATGGGTAAATACACCAATTACAGGAATACACACAATATGGAAGAAATTAAAGCAGATATCGACTCGTTCTCAGCTTTGCAATTAGAAAACATGAAGTTATTTATTGATATTATTAATAAATCAGACCATAAAAACCCCGCCTTTCTACACGCAACAGATAGTTACGAAGAGGTAATGAAATTTGGGGAGCTATGCGAGATTATTGCTGGAAAATAACCTAATTAGTATCAGATAACCTAAAGACAATTATATAAATAAAGCCGAAGAATTACCCTCGGCTTTATAGAGATAAAATTAAAGTTCTACAATCGGAAGAGTTTGGAGATTTTCTGCCAAATAGTAGGTTTAGGGATTTCTTGAACAACAGGTTCTTCTTTTGGAATATCTGGCATTTCAAAATATTCTTCTTTATGTTTTAGATCATTTTCTCTACCTAAGTGGATTTCTCTTTCTGTCCAACGACCAGCAAACTCAATTTTATTGTTCCTTATCCAGTAGTGGGACTGACATTCAAAATTCCAATTGCCTATAGAGGGGTGAAGCGTAACTGCTTTACCATTAAAAGTCAGTTTCCAATCTGTCGGAGATAACGGGGTCACCACTTCATTACCGCATCCGCATACACATTTGTGTATTGCAGTACAGTATTCTATTGAGACATACAAAACGCCCTCCTCAACCTTTTCAGGAATGAACTCAACAAATTTATGGTGTAACATCCTCATTGAAAATTTTAGACACACTAATGGAATATGAGCTGTGATATTCATTTTCCAGATCAACATAAATTCCAGATAACTTCTTCCATTTCAGGATAGCAAAAACAGCATTTAATGCATTCAGTTCAGCTACCTGAATGTTGGTAGCGTATTCATTATTATCAGAGTCTTCCGAAAAAATACGGAGGGGCAGATGATCATTTTTGTCACGAGAAGCAGAAGTAACCCTTACAGCACCTGTAAGTTTATCATCAACTACATTAACCCCTAGACCTACATCGGAAAAAGCGACATCTACACTTACCAAATAATCCGTTATTATCTTCCTTACGGCATTCTTGTCTACACATACAAATACATAATCCATTTGATCCAACTCTTGTAAGTTCTCTTTCTTTACATAGTAGTCATGCCCATGGATATACTTGCGCATGTTTGAATACAACTTTTGATAATAAGACACCTTTCTCGGGTTTTCGTACAGATCATTCATTGACGCTGCACCGGGAGAACGGAAAGCATTGTGCTGGTCAAAGGTGTCCCCATCGTATATATGGATTTCTTTTACCGGAGTTTTAGCTACCAAATCCAGAATATATGCTCCAGTACCGCCCAGCCCAATAATTGCTATTTTCTGCCTTTCTAACTTTGCATTAATCATTTCGATGTTTGCGCGGCTGGAATTGGTGTCAATATATTCAAATACTGTTTCATTACCACTGTCCGGTATGACCTTAAAAGTCTTTTCCGTAACTGAAGGGTCCAGATATTTCGCAGGTGCGGAAATGATGTCTGCATACCTCTTGACTTTTTCATAGTAGTTCGGATATCCGGCAGCAGGCTTATTTGAAAAAGATCTGTTTACCGTAACCTGATGGTTTAGTACAGAAGTAGTATTGCTATGCTGGATTGCTGTAATGACTGTACCATCAATTTCACAGGGGTTATCCCCAATAAAATGTATAACATGGTTATCCGGAGTTCCCGTTCGTTCATTACAACTTAGTGTAAGCGTAGTTACCAATATTCCATATTGGATTTGATTGTTTTGATCTACAAAGGGTATATGGTGGATAAGTAAATATCCACCACGTACCTCGATCTCATAACCTTCGTCTCTTAGACGTTTAAGGTCAGGACTATGATTTATCAGTTGCTGTGACATCGAAGATCATTTTATTTTTTACACGAACAATCGAACCTTTAATCATAGTGCCTTCCGGTTTTGGTTCCCAACCTCTGCTATAAGTAACCGTATAACCCTTGTTTGGGTTATTATCGTATGATCCGAAAGCCAACACAACCAACTGCTCAAAAGAGATGTGTGCTTCTTTCCAAATATGTGGACGAGCATTCACAATGATTGTAAACTCCGTTGGTCTAGGCTTAGAGAAAAACTTCTCTTTACCCGGACGAGCTAAATCAACGACTTCATCATCTAATATTTGATCGTCTTGCCAACCTTCCTTGATGTCAAGGAAGATATCATCTTCAACAGGTATATTACCCAGTTCTCTGATTTGAGCACCTCTGATGTATTGCTTATACCAGGTAAAGGGCTTGTCATTAATGAAAAACTGAAGCTTTTTCTTTACAAAGAAATACTCGGTTTCAGGTCGAGCCAAGTTAACTTGTTTCTCATTTTCAATAAGCTCATCCTGATAAGGTTTGCTAATTGACAAAAACAACTCGGTATCTAAAGGTATCCCAGCAAGCTGTTTTAATTCTGCTCCTGTTTTGTACTGGTCAAAGGCTTCATACTCTTTACCTTCTATTACAAATGTTAGAGGTACTTTTGGATTTTGGGAATGTGATTCCCCTTCATGTTTATTTGAATTCATCTTGAATTTAAATTGATATTAATTAATATTTAATTGCTTATTGCTTATCATTTCGGCAATAAATAGGGCGTACCCTGCGATAGTTTAATTCTGATGCAATTGAAATTTTATACTATTAATACCAAGCCCCACTACCTGAATTGTACCGGCAGGAGGTTTAAAATCACGAAAAGCTTGTTTATTTCAAATAAAGGAGGTAGTTTTGAAGTGCAAAAACATTACTACCAAGAGCCTTGCAAGGGCTTTTGTTTCCTTTAAGGAATCAAGCCAGGTGATTTTCGCCTGGTTTTTTATTTTCTTACCGTCTCTTTCTCATTAAAATTTTGTGTCTTTTACTGATTTTGGATCGTTTCCGGGTTTAACAGTGTCACTATCTCTAATTGGCCCACCATTTGGGCGATGTATTCTAACTTCTCCTCCGCCATTATTTGATGAAAACTGTTTTGCTAGTTGTTCAGCTTGCTTTTGAGTACTGGCAACTGCTGAAGCTTTCTTGCCGCCTTCCTTCTGGACATTCCATCCGTCTTGCTCTTTCTTTTGTGTTACATGGTAATTTGCCATAATTATATGTTTTTTTAAATTATTAAATTAAACTCTTGGTACAATTCGAGCTGCAGTTTTGATGTCAACTGCCTGGACTCCAAGAGACTGTAGCATTTGTCGCATGTCATTAAATACTGGTTTCTCACTATTAGGATCTGAAATTGTTAGTATTGCTGTAAATGGTACACCCGCAGCTGGTATAGTTACACCATCTCTTGACAAGTACTCTACATCTAGTTTCCATTCTGTCGATGGTCCAACTCCTCGGGGGAAAGTTTTTTCATAAACTTTCACTGGACTCCATTTGAAAGAATGTTCAATCTGATCTTTCTCATATAAACTTCCGTCACCATCTTCTGGCGTATAAATTGCATTCAACCTTCCTTTATAGTTACCATTATTTTGTAGCTGTCTCAGAGCTGCGTCGATATTTATTCTGACAAACTCAGATCCAAATCTGTAATCAAATCTTGGAGTGCTTACAATGGTGAGTTTTGCGTGCCCAAAGCATTTACCATCCCTTACTAAGCTTGACGGCCATGAAAATTTAAAACTCATTTTATGGCCACTTATGGCTCGGTTTGCAAATACTAATGTTATTGCAGATGAATTTCCGTTCAAAATGTCTTCAGAACCATCCGGCATACCGAATCCAACCAAGTGTTTGGAGACATTTCTCAAATTTTTGTCGTTGAGGGACTCTGGCAATACAGCATGATGGATTCCAAGAGCGATTAGTGTTTCCCTTGAAACTATACCTTCAATCGAATGATCAAGACTTGCTAAAGTCTTTGCTACATTAGGAGCTGCGTAACTAGTTCCGCAACCATCTACAATATTACTCGTTGGGTCTAAAGATAGAAGACCATGTCCTAAAGTTGGGTGACTAGTCCCAGAACCACCAATATGAGCAAAATCAGGTTTGAGTCCTACTCGTAGTCCAGGTCCACGACAACTGTAACTGCTTAGAGCATAAGGAACAACACCTTCAAGATGCGGAGGGTTTAAAGCTGAAACACTAATATTGCGACAGCTTTCAGCTGGTTTTTTAATAGCGTCATTTCTCGAAGAAGCTAATATTTTTAATGCATCGAAATGATCCACAGGCCATTCTTTTCTAATATCTCTAGGATGCGTATTACCCGCCGAAATAACAAAAACGACATCGTTTTCTTCTGCAATTTTGTCCAAAATTTGTGCAGGAACGCTATAGCCTGTAGTTGATGCATGCTCTTCTATATTCAGGCTGAAATTAAATATTCGAACTCCAGTTCTAGCTTTTAATTCCTGAACAGCAGTTTCAAGTTCATTAAAAAATTCTAGAGGTTTTGAATAGTACGAGCTATATCTATCAGCACGAGGTAATATATCAAGATCTATAATTTTACAACCATCAATTTCCCGGCAAATAGCCTTCCCATTTAATTGTTGGCCAAATATTGCTAATCCAGCTATAAAAGTACCGTGATTTTCGTCTTTGTCCATGCTGCTAATTAATCCCCAACGATCTTCTATCCAGTCGCCATAAACATCTGAAACACCTCCGTCTACAACGCATATTTTTGGATATGATCCTTTATGATCAGGAGCAAGAACAGTAAAGTTTTCACCTTTGACCTGAGACTTGACAGTTGAGCTTTGTGTAATGATGGGAGGAAGAGTAACTTTTTTTACCAATGGATGATTTCCCAAATATTCTAATAATTCGTTATGTCTCTCCAAGTTTAGGTCAATAGATTTTTTCTCTCCTGATTTGCCTGCTGTTGATGATGAGTAAAGCTGTATTACGGGAGTTGAATCGGTTTTTTCTAATTTGACACCAAACACAACAGATGAGCCTTGACCGGTAGTAATTCTTGACACAAATAAGCCTGTGCCTAAAATGGTTAGCCCTCCAAAAAAGCTATCAAACAAATCGAATTTGTATTTACTTAGTAAATCCCAATCTTGCCTCGCCGGAGGAGCTTCAAACAATTCTACCATATACGAACCGCCAGTTTGAGGATTAGATAGCCATTTTACGGCTTCTTTAACAGAAAAATTCCTTTTGTCACTTGCAGTATATGGGCTAATTCCTTCAATTGCACCGACTTCACTTCTTAATCTTGAAGGATTAGGTTCATTCTTCCCATTCTTTTCTTTATATCTTGTTTCGGGTTCAGCCTGTCCAACTTTAGTATTTATTTTATCAATACTTTCTGGCGTCAGTTCGACAAATAATTCTCCCAAATCTCCAGCTCCAATTATAGGAGCAACATCCCTTTTAAAAACTTGTGAAGTTGGACGATGACTTTTTGCTAATGCCGTTTGCTTTAATGTAACTTTCGCATAAGAAACCTTAGCAAAACTATTTACCAATTGCATGCTCTTTATCTCACTAAGCTGATTTTGAATATTATCTCGATGCTCGATGAATTCGGTATCATTTCCGGCAAAAAAGTCTTTAGAACCACCGCCTCCATTATTTTCTAATGCCTCGATAAAAGCATCGCTATTTAATACTATTTGAACAGGACTATTTGCCATAACTTATATTTTTTCAGAATCTTTAAATTTCGATAGCTGCTTACTCAAAGTTGACGGGGTCATTCCGAACAATGATGCTAGATCTTTCTGTTTAAAAGAGTAAACCTTATCGTTTAACAGCATGTTTATAAAATCTTCATCACTGTGAACCATAACATTTCTCTTTTTTGTGTCTACCCTTCCAGAGTTGAGCACAGCAAATTGCTTCATTACTTCTACGATATTGCTTTTCTTTTCTAACACAAAAGCTCTCTTTAGCCATTTCGAAAGCATTTCTGCATCAGCACCTGATGAACCATCAAGGCACCATGCTAAAAATTTAATCTCACTTTCGTTAAATTCTAAAGGCGTAATAAAATTCTTGAGTAATTGAATCATTACTTCGGGAGAAGGTTTAGGAATTTCAACCTGTATATCAAACCTTCTCCAAATAGCGGGATCAAGGAGACTTTCATGGTTGGTTACACCAATGGTAAAACCTTTTTCATGACGTGAATCTAGACTTTGCAACAACGTATTGACTACTCTTTTTACTTCACCAACCTCCTGTGGATCGTTACGGAGTTTAGCAATTGCATCAAACTCATCAAGAAGTAAGATGCATTTATACCTATTAGCAAAAGCGAACAGATTACCAATATTTCGAGATGTAGTTCCTAAATACGAAGACATAAGCCCTTCTAACCTTGCCAGTACTACAGGTAATCCAATTTGTTTTGCAATCCATTTTGCTAAATGTGTTTTACCAGTTCCTGGCGCACCATAAATTAAGCAGGAGCTAGCAGGGGTAGCATTAATTTCTAAAAGTTGATCGAATTTACTCCATTCATTTACAATTGAGTGAATAGCAAGCTGGATATTACCATCAAACATTGGGGCTTTTTCTGGTAGATCATCAGGGAAAAAAATCTCTGCCAATGGTGTTGATGTCTCCTTATCTACAGGGATCGATGTCTTAGGAGTTACTTCCTCGCCTTTTAAAACAACGAAAGATCTCTGGATTTTACTTGGAGACATGTCAAGCGATGATTCAGAAGCAGTCAACAAAGCCTCCAATGACTTTGCCTCTTTAGTAAACCCATCTTTTTCCAGACTTTCTTTTAATCTTCTAATTTGATGCGTGACAGCTTCATTCGGCGTTGCCAATGCGGACCTGCTTAGAGCTTGTACTATACTGAAATATTTGAGCATTTGCTTATTTGTTTCTTAAGTTATAAATGCAAATATAGTAATAAATTTCCAAAACAAGATTTTTATTTCCATTTTTTGATATAAATTTCCAAAAAAAAGATTTTAGTTTCTATTTTATGTTAAAGACAAGTTTAACGACATGAAAGTGAGTATGTTTCATGAATATTAATAAATGGAGAGCATTGCAAATAGAAAAGGGAGTTTGCTATCAAACAAACTCCCAATGTCAAAATTCTCCAAAATCATTTTCCACAAAACAAAAGAATAAACTTCAGTTTCAAAGAAAAGGTAACTGCCCAATAGCTAGCTTTTTAGCATGCTGAATTCACATTCTGCGACCTTTTCTTTTGCTGAATTCACTTTCCTCTGGCTTTGGACTAGTGGATTTTTTTTGTCCTACCTTTACTTCTTGTCCATTGTTTTGCTTTACGGTTTCCGCAAAACGGGTCTGATGCCACGGTATTACTTTGGCGTCAAATTTCAGTTGCACTCCATGTTTTTTTAAATAGTCTGAACTATTTAAGTCACCCGCTTTGTTTTGACCAATTGGGTCAAGGGTACGCTTGCCGGGAATTTGTACAACAATGAGGTCTTTAGGAATCTCCTTGACATTTAGGCTCACTTCCTGAAAGGTATGCGTCTTTTGATTGTAAGGAATGGTATAAATGTTGTCTTTGTGCGAGTAATAATGTTTGAGTTCGGTAAAGATGATGCCCCGTGACCAGATATCATCTTTAGGGTGCAATTTGTCATTAAATAAGTCAATATGAAAAGTGTGTCCCGCAATATCTATCGTTGGGATAATACCTTTGTAAGCAATTTTATCGAACGCATCCTGATCAACCATCAGTTTGAAATCGTCCATTCCCGCCATAATATCTTCGGAAATATTATGTTTCTTTGACATCCCAGTTGGGTCGAGTTTTACAAAGTCGGGTATCTCTGCTAATTTTGCTCCTGGTTCGGCGTATGTTGTCAAGCCCTTTGTATTTGGGCTGTACCAAAATCTGTAGCCCTGTACTGCTTTTTCTTCCATATCGGATAGAGAAATTACATTTTTCGGATTGGCTTTTTGACGGAGTTCCAACTGATTGACATCGACGATAAATTCTGTTCCGAATACTTTATATGTCGGAAGTACCCTTTGTGTGTCGGTGGGTATCTTATACAGATTGTCCTTTAGTTGGTTGACAATATATTCTTCTTTTGGTTGTAGCTGTTCGGCAACATTACGTTTTATATGTTCAATCACATTGGTGTCTACCCACGGCAGGGTACGCGCTTCAAAGTGCATTTGTTTCACATCCTGATCAGTTAGGCTATTACCATGCTTTCTATTCCATCCCACTATATCCAATTCATACTGATTGGGAAACTGCACTATGATAATATCAGTAGGCAGTTCGGTCATTTTAGAAACATCGTCCTGCTGAAATTCGCGTTTTGTTGGATTATAAGGAATAACAAATGCCCGTCTGTCACGATCATAGTAGTCTTTTATTTCAGTAAAGTCTATGCCTTTGGATATAAAGTCGTCCTTTGGCCGTAGTTTGTTCATGCGTAAATCCACATAGAATGTATGACCTGCAATATCAAGTGTAGGTAGTATGCCTTTATTCAAACGCAGGTCAAGCAAACTGCCCGGTTCTATATTAGTATTTGGCAATCCATTTTCCATATTTTCTTATTTTAAAAGACAAAGGGAAGTCTATACAAACTCCCCAATGTCAAAATCATTCAAATCATTTTTCCGCAAAGTGGAAGAACCGGCTTCCGTTTCAGATGAGAGTGTGCTATCCAAAAGCTCGGCAATTTTTAGGGAGGCACCCTCGATGGAATTTTCCAGCAGGCTGAATAATTCAGTCCCCTGTAATCTTTGAACTATATCTACCGCTGTTTCCTTTTGTGATTGTTCCAAATTCTCTTTTTGGAGCAATGCACCTACGGAGCTTAGTTCTTCAAAGGTAACCCCTTGGGCAAGACTGTTATCGCCACCAAATATTCCGTACCTGTTCCATTCTTCTTCCTCTTCCTCCAAATCAGGCATATTTCTGAAAACTTCGTCCAGCTCTTCCTTGCGGATTTGAATGCCGACGTTTTCATTTTCGTCGTATTCAATGTCTAAATTAGCAGGGTTTATCTCCGGTTCCTCAATTTGGCGTTCATTGGCAGTGTTTGGCACTGAAAGGCGTTCTACGGGTTTAGGTTGTCCCATAATATCGGGCAGGTTCGGATTGACTTTCTTCTGCGAAGGTTCTTGCTTTGACCTTTTATGAATGACAATCTTATCCTGCAAAAGCAGGACAATGACTATCAGCAGGCATATCACAATTACTATTTCCATAACGTAGGGTTTTTAAAATAAGCCTTTGTATTTTTCGTTGAACTCCTTTGTAATCATATCTTCAAACACTTTAAAATGATGTTCAAGAATATTATTGAGATAGGCAAACAAGGGTATTTTATCATCGCCTATAATCTGTACAATGCGGGTTAAACGTTCGTGATGTTCAGGACTTAGGTATATACTTTTATTGCCTCTTTTCTGCATTTTATTCATTTGCATAAATGCGTTTTCATAGGTTGTTTTAGTCGTATTGCTAACTGTATCGGAGCTGTTGCCGGATACAATAGCATTCCTGTTCTTTTTATCTTTCTTCATTATAGAATGGGTTTAAAATGTTCGTTGAAATAATTGGTAATATCGTCCCCGTACTCCCTGAAATGATTTTCAAGAATGTTGTCAATGTAAGAGTAGAGCGTAGTTCTTTCTTCCCTTGTCAGTTGAACGATGCGGAGCAATCTTTCGTGGTATTCAGGGCGTATGTAAACCACCTTTCCGTTACGCCCCGATGGAAATCGATTGACCAAAAAGGTTTCCTCATAATCCGCTTTCTTTGATGAACTGTTACGGGCTTTTTCCCTGGTCTTTGTTTCCTTTGGTACATCCTGCTGTTTATTATTGCTTGGTGTAGCAACAGGCTCATCGCCACTTATAATGTTCATAAGATATTCCTCATCAACATTGGGCTTTTCAAAATCGTTATTTTTGTTGTCTGAAGCCATACTTTACTATTTTTTATAGATGAGTGATTTTTAAAAACTCCTCGACAAATAAATCCATTTTGGTTGCTTTCATTAACTGTGGTTCGGCAGGCAGCAAACTTGACCGGAATACATAACTGCCTGTGTCGTCTGTTTCCTTTCGGAAACGCTTGCTATCCATTATTCTTGTTTCCATTATGGGCAGGTTGAGTTCTTTGATGACACTTTGATACGCATCATACAAACCTGTTTTTTCCCTGCCGTCCACTTGGTTCCAAAACAGCCACATCTCTTGTTCGGGATTGCCCTCGTCCGTTTGGGGAAGTCCGAGAAAGGCTTTGGTAAAGCCCAATGTACTTTCCACTACCAAACGGTCGGCAGTAATGGGCGAAAAGATAAAGTCCATTTTTTTTAAGGTGGTCAGAACGCCTTTGGTGTTGGCTGTTCCCGGCAGGTCGAAGAAAATCACATCTGGTACAACCGCCGACTGGCTTCTATATTCCGAAGCTTTCTCCAGAGCCGTTTCAGCTTTGCATTTAATAATCGGGTACGCTTTTTTGTTGATGGCTTGAAACTGCTTCATTGCCGCTTTTTTATGGTAGTCGTTCTGCATTATGGTTCTCTTATCCCGTTCACGCATGTTGTTCAGGCTGTATTGCGGAAAGTCGCAATCCAATACCAGCACATTAAAACCTAAACGGTAGTGAAGCACACTCGCCAGCAGGGTTGTCATCGTAGATTTTCCCACACCGCCCTTTTGGGTGGAGAAGCTGATTTTTAAAGTTTTCTTTGTTGTTTCCATTATTTAAAAATTTATTGTTACACACTTTATTTGTTTTGCAGGATTGAATATTGGTTTATCTGATTATTACCTCATTCCTATATTCCTGCATTCCCTTTTGGGTAATTTCCTGCACAGGTATTTGCTTTCATTTTTGCCTTGTCAGGTACATTCTTTGGCAAGTGGCAAAACTTGCAACAGGTAAATTGCTTTACCGCTTTTATGCTTTTACACTTTTATTGTTTTATGCTTTTAAAACCTTATGCTTTTATTCCAAACTGCCTGTTTGCAAACCTGATTTTCTTCTTTGTTGAAATACTTTTTTTACTACCTGCACTAAAATTATACGGCAAATAAAGCGATTGATTTAACCGCTGATTGAGCTGTGGCAGTGTTTGGCATTCAAAGGCAGTGTTTGGCACTGCTATACAATACACTGCTTTCGTAAACAGGGCTTTACTTTGTACAATGATTTTTATTAATGGATTTATGCAAAAGTCTTTTGACAAATCGGAGGGTAATAGGAACGGCATCGAGCCGCTTTTCCCTGTTACATTTAATCCGTCCCGCAGGGCGGATTTTTGTGTTCGACAGAACACGGCAAGTTGTGTTTTGAGGCACTCGAAACCGAGTTAGTGCCTCAAAACAACTTGCCCTTAGCAGGGGGCAGAAAACGCTCTCCGAAGTCGAGGTTTTGTGTGGATTAAAAATGGATTAGTGATGAACGAGAACAGTAACAAAAAACAGAATAAGGGCGGACGGACACCGAAAACCGACCCGAGCATCCACCGCCACGTTTTCCGTCTTACAGACGAAGAAAATGCCAAACTTTTATCGCTTTTTGAAGCATCGGGAATGCCCAACAAAGCAAAGTTTATCATTTCCCTGCTGTTCAGTAAGGAAATGAAATCGGTTAGAATTGATAAAGGAACGGTTGATTTT
>NZ_LLWP01000012.1 GCF_001412215.1 Pedobacter sp. Hv1 | reverse complement strand
AATATCCGTCTTGGAGGTACTGGTAACGGTAATGGCCGAAACGGTCAAGGTCGCAATATTCGTGTTCGCATTGCCTCCGGCGCTGATCGCACGGCAACGGTAAGTGTAACCGTTCATCCCTCCGGTAGCACCGGTAATGGTCAAGGTCGAAGTGGTTGCATTGCTGTAAACACCACCATTGCTAATGTCAACGAAACCGCTGCCCGTATTCACCTGCCACTGATAGCCAGTAGCATTGTTAGCCGTCATCGCAAACGTTGTACTCCCTGCAGCACAGATGGTACGGTTGGGTGGGTTGCCTGTAATTACTGCGGCTAATGCTGCATCCTGAAATGTAAAATTATCAATGGCAAGATAATCATAGTTACTGCTCAATTGAATTTCAAGTTGATCTATAGCAATCCCGGTGAAATTTGAGACTCCATCGGTGGCAAAGTTAACTGGTATAAAACCATTATTAGGTGCGGTAAAGCCGATATTAGTCCCAGCGGTATTTTTAACAATCGTAAATTGTGTAACACCGCCCAATTTCCCAATAAAAGTAACCGAACCAGGTTGGCCATTCAAAGTAACATTGGGGTTTTGAGTGGCACTACCAGTTAAATAAATGAATAAACTACTCACCTTAAAGGTACCTGAAGCATCAGTAATCTTACAGATTTGTCCCATAGAATCGCCATTTGCGGCATCATCAGCTTGAATAAATCTGTTTGAAAAATTATAGCCCAGACCAGCTATATTGACAACCTTAAAGCCAAGGTAGTTGCTCGTCAAGTTGAACGTTTTGGTACCGTTTGTAAAAGAAGCTTGCCCTACGGTTGAGGCTTCAAACGTTTCTGTTGTTTGTGCAGTCAGCATTCTGGGCAGCACTAAAGCTATCAAAACCAGTAGGTATTTTAAAAAAAACCTTTTGAAGTAACTTTTTTTCATAAATATAAATTTAGTTTGTTATTAGATTCGCTTAAATAAGGATAGATTTCTTTCTAAACTCAATGAATAATATCATCGATTCCCATAAGAATAGCCTATCAGACTATACCGTAAGAAAGACAGATTTAGTTAAAGAAAAATTGATGGGAGTAACCGTTTTGAAAAGATTTTGAAAACCTAGAGTTTTGCTCCTTTGAAAACCACAGCAGTTTCCAACCTTAGAGAGTTGAGAGATGTTCAGCATAAGAGAGAGAGTTAATTATATTAACCAAAAATATAGTTTTTTTTTAAAAAAGAAATAATATCGCTTATAATTTTTCTAATTACTTTATTCTACCAAGTTATATTCCTCCTCTTTTATGGAGATTTGAGACGCGGTGACTATACCATTATGCATCAAGTAATTTAACGAAAATTCTAATAACTAACTCTCAAAAGACTCACTTACAATACACTATAAACAATTTGGCTCAAAATTGACTATTTTATTTCTTCGAAATAATGCCATCAACCATGCGGAATCTCAGATCTTATACTTTATGTTGATGATATCATAAATCTTTCGGCTAGGCAACAGCAATTTGCTAAAAAAAAGCCTAAGTTGCTATTATTAGCTATTGTTCTGAAGCTGAAAAACTGAAAATATTTCCTCGAGATTAATATTTTAACTAAAAAGAAATATAAATTCAAACTGTTTACATTAATTGCAGCAAAAGCATTATTTCAATCTACTAGATAAAGAAATTGATTGCTATTAGGAATAGCCAATATGGCGGGGCTGACAAAATGGTCAATGCTGGATAAGACACCCATCAGCATTTAATCTGTTGCAAAAAATGAAAGAGGCCCTAACCTTTACGGCAAGGACCTCGATCTAAATTAACGCTCTCAGATTTCTTTAGTCAATAACCGTGCCATAACAATAAAACATTCCAATCTTCTTGGCAATAAAAAGTAATTAAGACACATGAAAAGTTTTCTTAAAAGCAGTGCGCACTGACTCAATGAATTACAAACAGGGAGTTGGTATCCCCAATAACTTCATTAGTTAAATCTATCAATGCCCTTGTTCAACGAGTTGATTAATTGATGTGCTAAAAGTAAAGCAAGTGTATGTTAGCGTTTACTTTACATCATGTTGCAGGTGTTAAAAAATAAAACCAGTATTGTAATGGTAAAAACAGGTTCAATTGTCAGTGCCAAATAGACTAAAGCGATTTTGAAGGATAAGGAAGCTGGCTGATTTTTTTTGTAGGAAAACTACTAAGAAACCCTTATCTCCTTTTAAATGTGACATTTGATCTGGGCAATGAGGTAAAACAGCCATCACAATATAAATGGACCAAACCCAGAAAACAAGTATAAATTAAATTTTAAGCTTATCTTGCGGCCAAACTATTCATCACTAAATTTCGTTTAGAAATAGTTAAACCTATAAAAATGATGCAATTTTTCAGTCTACAAAATAAATTCCTTTTTAAGCTTTTGGGTGTAGTTGTACTACTTACCATTGTCATGTCGTGCAAAAAGGAAAATGTCTATAAGAAACTCCCTGTCAATGGGCCTGATCAAGATTTTTATGCGTTATCAACAGATAATGGCATATATAGGTTCAATGCACAAGATGTTAAATCAATCCCTACAAAAATAGCAATTACCGGATTGGCGCCAGATGAGAAGATATTGAGTATTGATTTTAGGCCAGCCACTGGCGAGCTTTATGGGGTAAGTACTGCCAGTAAAATTTATGTCATTGACGCTTCTGGAGCAGTAAGATTAATTTCTACTAATGCATTTAACCCTGGAATAGCTCAAGATGCTGTTGTTAGTTTAGATTTCGACCCTACAACAGATCAAATGAGGATAGTAACCAACAAAGGTCAAAATTTAAGAATAAATCCAGAAGATGGGGTAATGATCTCTTCTGATCCAACCCTAATTGGTGACGTAACCATATTTGGGGCTGCTTATAACAATAGTAAGGCCGGTTCTAAAACTGCAACCTTGTATGATATTGATACCAAAAATCAAAAACTATACAAACAAGAGCCTGCAAATAGTGGTCAGTTGGTGGCTATTGGTAATTTTGACCTCAACTTAGGAACCAATGTTAGTTTTGACATTTCTGCAGACAATAGCAATGCAATGGCAATAGGTAAAGTTGGCGACAGCACCAAGTTATTTACTATCGATTTAACCACTGGAAAAGCACAATTAAAAGGTAATTTCCCTCTAAGTGCATCTTTTAGAGGTATTGCAATGCCCCCAGATAAAGTAGCTTATGCAGTAGACAATGCCAACAATTTTTTAATTTTTAATCCAGACAAAGGAAACGCAACAACCGCAATTGAACCTGTAAGCATTGCAATAAAGGGTTTACAAGCTGGGGAAACGGTAGTTGGGATGGATATGCGCCCCTTAAATGGCCGTGTATATGCCTTAGGAAGCTCGAGCAGGCTTTATCGTGTTAATTTAGCCACTGCCGAATTTACACAAATTGGTTCTGGTGCATTCACCACACTTTTAAATGGAACCAACTTTGGTTTTGATTTTGACCCCATCAGTGATCGAATTCGTGTAGTTAGCAATACTGGACAAAACTTAAGAATCAATCCTAGTGATGCCGTAGTAACTAACGATCCGGGCCTAAGCCCTAGTGGTGTTACTATAGGTGCGGCCGCATTTAGTAACAATTTTAAAGGTGCAAATACAACTACACTATATGTAATTGATTATGCAACTGATAGATTATATACTCAAGAACCCATTTCGGGTGTTTTAACAGAGGTAGGTGCACTAAAAGTTGATGCAACAGGTGCCAATGGATTTGATATTATTAGTACGCTCTCAACAAATACAGGTTATGCTTTGTTAACAGTAGGTACAGAAACTAGGCTATACTACATTAATTTAATAACCGGAGAAGCATCATTAACTTCAAAGTTTAGCATAAATGTAACCGCATTTACCCTTGGATTAAGATTTTACACAAAAAACTAAATAACAATGTTCGATAAATTAATGGCCGCCCAACAACAGGCCGAAGAAATTAAAAAACGTTTAGATACCATATCTGTATTTGGAGAAGTTGAAGGTGGAGCAATCCGCATTACTTCTACCGCAAACAAGGCAATTACTGCCATAGAAATTGACGAAGAATTTTATAAACAAGCAGATAGAGAAGAGTTAGAAGAACTTTTGCTTACTGCAATTAATAAAGCTTTAACACAAGCAGACCAAGTTAGCGCTACAGAAATGCAAGCTGCTACTAAAAGTATGTTAGGTGGTTTAGGCGGAATGTTCGGCTCTTAAAAATTTATCAGACAACAAGATTTTCAACACTAATAGCTCAAATCTTATAAAAAATGAAATATACTTATTACGGCCAATCTAGTTTCCTATTGGAAACAGCAAGTAAAAAGTTCTTGTTCGATCCGTTTATTAGCCAAAACCCACTGGCTAGTGAAATAGACATTACGAAGATCGAAGCAGATTATATTCTAGTAAGCCATGGTCATGGCGACCACGTAGGCGATTTGATTACCTTAGCCAAACAAACCAATGCTCAGGTAATTGCTATACCAGAGGTAATTGGATGGGTAATGAAACAGGGCGTAGAAAATGTACATCCAATGAATTTTGGAAAGTACAAGTTTGATTTTGGAACTGTTCGTATGGTTTGGGCAACACATTCTGCTGGCCTTCCAGATGGCAGTTATGGTGGCAATCCGGCAGGCTTTGTATTGGAATTGGATGGCAAACAAATTTATTTTGCTGGGGACACTGGCTTAACCATCGAAATGAAGTTATTGGCAGAACTTTACAGATTAGATTATGCCATTTTACCTATTGGAGGAAATTACACCATGGATGTAGATGATGCGGTAATTGCATCAAACTATATCAATTGCGATAAAATAATTGGGGTACATTATGATACTTTCCCAGTAATTGAAATTGATTCTGTAGTGGCTGTAGAAAGTTTTAAACGGGCCCAAAAACAACTTTTATTACCCGCCATTGGCGAAACCATTACCTTATAAAACTAAAAAGGCTCCTAAATTTCAGGAGCCTTTTTAATTAACAAACTAGTTATGACTTAGTTTTTCTTTGCAGCTTTATTTGCTTTATAACGCATATCTGGTGTACCATCTTTTTTAGTTGGGCCAGCAGCTACTACTTTAGCTCCTTTGTTTGCTTTATAACGCATGTCTGCAGTACCGTCTTTCTTAACTGGAGCTGCTGCTGTTGTTGCTACTTTCTTAACTTCTTTTTTAGCTGCTGCCGGAGCTGCTGCTGCAGTTGTTGTTACTTTAGCTTCAACCTTTTTCGCTTCCGTTTTTGCTGCAGCTGTTGTTGTAGCTGCTTTAGCTTCTACTTTTTTAGCTTCTTTTTTAGCCGCTTGTTTTACAGCAGGAGCTGCAGTTTGTGCATAAGTGGTGCTTACACCTAATATTGCAATTGCAATAAGACCGATTAATTTTTTCATGTTGTTTTTCTTTTGTTGAAGCAAAATTGCTCGTTTAATATGAAGATTATATGAAGTTACTGAATTCTAATTAATTATCAAATGAAAATTTAATTGGAATTACGCTCCTCAAATTTGCAATTTCGCCAAGCTCTTTACCAGGAATCCATTTACCTGAAGCCTTAACCAAACGGATGGCTTCATTGTCTAAATCTATACTAGAATTACGGTTTGATAAGGCTACAACATCTTCTATTTTACCGTCTTGGTTTACTACAAAACTGACCAACACTGTCCTCTTTATTTTATTTCTTAAAGCATAAGTGGGATATCTCATTGCCTTTTTAACATAGGCTTCAAAAGCCGCAACACCACCTGGATAATTGGGCAATTCTATGGCGCTTAAGTGGGTCAAAGCCTTCTTATCCTTATCGAAATAGATCCCTGCAGTTACTTCTCCTTGTTCATTGTGATTTTCTTTAATGGCTAGACTTCCATTTTTATAAAAAGTTCTCCAAATCCCTATCTTTTTTTCACTAAGGTACACGCCATCACTCTTTAACTGCCCATTATCCCAATAAGATTTAAAGAGCCCATTAAGCTTATCCCAACTGTAAACTACTTTTTCAGCCAATTGTTTATTGCTATAATAATAGTTCCACTCTCCTACTTTATATCCCTTATCATACTCCCCTTCTTCTAAAACATTCCCGTCTTCGTAAAAAACATAAGGCCCTTTTCTTATCTCGAGATTTTTATCTTCAAAACTTATTTTTTCGCGAAGTTCATTTCTTTTCCCATACAAGCTAAGTACCCAAAGCCCATTTTGTTGGCTTATTTTCCTATTCCATTCCGAACGTAAAGGATCGATATGATATCCTCTAGGTCGTTGAAAAATGGTGGTGGTATCTTGTTGTGCAACCGCAAAGGTTGTAGTGATCAATAAAAAAAATAGAATTAAACTGTGCTTTTTCATACTTGTTTTTCGCCGTTTAATAATCCAACTTCTCCATTCACATAATTAAAATATAAATCTACCATTTTATTTGCATTTTTAATTCTCAGATTAACGCCATTTATTTTGACAGCAAGAAAAGTTATACCCTTATTAAATATTATTTCCATTATTGGGATAGCCTGTTGTTTTACGACATCTATTTGGGCGCAAAGTTTAAACCCGACTGAAGCTTTATTGCTCAAACTAAATCAAAATGTAAAACAGGATACGAATAGGATTAACCTTCTGGTACAACTTTCTAAAGCATATTACGGGGTTAATCCGACTAAAATGCTCGAAGCCACACAGCAGGCGATTGAACTTTCGCAAAAAATCAAATTTAAAAGGGGCATGGCCGAGGCTTATCGCTTTCAGGGCATTGCGCATTATACTTTGGGCAATTTTAAGGAGGCTGAAACTAATTTTAGCAGCGCTTTAAATCTAAACGAAGAAATCAAATACCGAACAGGGATCATTGCTTGTCTTTCTAATTTAGGTAGTGTAAATATGGTGCAGAACAATTATCCAATTGCACTAAATTATTACCAGAAATCTATTAGAATTAGCGAACAGGCCAAAGACGATCTGAATACAGGTATTAGCTATGGCAACATGGGAGTAATTTATAGTGAAATGAAGAACTATGAAATGGCCCTCAAGCATTTCCAAGGTGGTTTAACATTGCATACAAAAATAGATTATGCCATTGGCATTGCAACAGGCTTAGGTAATGTTGGCAACGTTTATTTTAAGATGAAAAATTTTGACAAGGCCTTAGTTTATTACCAAAAAGCGCTAGACAAAAATCTTGAAATAGGCAATAAATTGAATATAGCCCGAGAATATGGCAATGTAGCCAATGTACAAAGTGAACTAAAGTTATATGACCAATCGCTCATCAACTATCAAAAGGCATTACAACTCAACGAGGAAATCAAAAACAAAAAGGGCATTGCTGTAAACCTGCAAGGAATTGGTAATTACTATTTAAAACAAGGGCGATATAAAGAGGCTCTAGATTTTATGCAGCGTGCCAATACCTTAGCTGCTACCATTAACATTTTGGATGTACAGAAAGAAACCTTCGATTCGCTAAGTGAAATTTATGAAAAAACTGGAAAAATAGACAGTGCCTATCTCAACTTTAAAAAGTTTATCGCAGTGAGGGATAATATTGAAAATGAAGATAAACAAAAGCAGATTACTCGTCTAGAAATGAAATACGAGTTTGACACCAAAGAGGAAAAATATAAAAATGACCAATTGTTATCTAATGAACGTTTAAATCAACAACAGTTGATGTTAGATCTCAACCAATCTAAGCTTAATGAGAGCAATAAAGAAAGAGACTTGGTAAGGTTGAATTATTTAAAAACACAATCTGAACTAAAAAATGAAGTACTTCAAAAAAAGGCACAAGAAAAACAGCTCATTTTAACAGAAAAAGAGAAGGATATTCAAGCAGAAAAGTCGAAATCGTTATTACAGACCAAACAATTTAATGAGCTCCAGATCAAACAACTTTGGTTATATGGCATTTTGACCATTATCGGTTTAGCCGGGATTTTATCTTTTTTCATTAACCATTACAGAATAAAATCACTTCGTGCACATAACGATCTGAATGAGCAGAAAGTAACTCAAATGGAAGAAGAATTAAAGTTAAAAAACAACATTAAAGAGGCCGAAATGCAAACTTTACGCTCGCAGATGAACCCACATTTTATCTTCAATACCTTAAACTCTATCAATAGCTACATTATTCAGCATAAAACAGAGGTAGCCAGCGAGTACCTTACTACGTTTTCTAAGTTGATGCGCAATATCCTCGATCTTTCTAAACATGAAACCGTAACATTGGCAAAAGAGATCAGCACACTTAACCTGTATATGGAATTAGAAGCCCTAAGGTTAGAGCATCAATTTGACTATTCCATTGTGGTTGATAAAAATATTGCACCAGAAATGATCAAAGTTCCGCCATTGGTCATCCAACCATTTGTAGAGAATGCCATTTGGCATGGCTTGCATAACAAAAAAGGAAATGGGCACATTTTGATCAAAATTACGGAGCAAAATGAAAGCCAATTACACATTACTATTGAAGACAATGGCATTGGCAGGGTAGCTTCTGCAGCCTTAAAAAAACAACAGGTAAACCATAAGTCTTACGGTATTGAGATTACCATTAATCGCCTACAACTTTTAGATGAAAACAATAGCGTAATCATCAACGACCTTTACGAAGAAGGCAAGGCGAGTGGAACAAGTGTAGAAATTAGTATTAATCTAGATTAGCATGATCAAAGCCATCATTATAGACGACGAAAAACATTGTATCATTACACTTAAACACCTACTCTCTGCTATTGATACCATTGAAGTGGTAGCCACCACACAAGATAGTACCATGGCAAAAGCGTTGATAGAAGAGCATCAGCCCCACTTGGTTTTTTTAGATATAGAAATGCCAGAGATGAATGGTTTTGATGTGATCCATCAATTTGAGAATCCTGGTTTTAAAGTGATCTTTACTACGGCCTATGATCAATATGCCTTAAAAGCATTGCGTTTAAATGCACTTGATTACCTTTTAAAACCTATCGATAAAAAAGATATTGAAATTGCACTCGAAAAATACAGCAACCAAGAACTGATCATTTCAAAAGATCAGGTTCAAAATCTCCATTTATTTACAAATGGAAAAATGCAAGATACCATTGCACTTTCTACACAACAAGGGCTCCTTTTTGTAAAGATAGACGACATTATGTACCTCGAAGCCGATAGTTGTTATACCCACATCATCATGAATGATCAAACTAGACACCTGGCCAGTAAAACCATGGCTACTTTTGAAGAAGTACTTTTAGACAACTCTTTATTTTTTAGGGCGCATAAATCACACATCGTTAACCTCAAATTTATTAAACAATACATCCGTGGCGAAGGTGGCGAATTGGTGATGCAGGATGGAAATATTGTGGCGCTCAGCCGAAATAGAAAACAAGAGTTTTTAAGCTTATTTAAAAAAGTGTAAAAGATGGTGATCCGTAACCGCAAGTTAATTGGCCTCATCTCCTTAATTGTGGGGCTAGCTGTTATTTTATTCTGGGGCGGTTTAGTACTGAAAATAGTCCAATTGCCTTTTATCGGAACAATAACACAAGCCAAAGTTATCGGATATAAGTCCAATAATGCTGGCTATGGTGCCAGAATGGTTCAAAGCCAAACTTCATTCAAAACACTGGCTTCCGGAAGAAGTCCGTTTTTCAGCTTTTTAACAACACAAGGAGATACCATTAAAACCTATAGTGACGCTCCACAGATCTTCATTTTATTTAACTATAAAATTGGTCAGGAAATTAGAGTTGCTTACCCTAAAAACGAACCACAAAAAGTAGTCATCGTTAATTGGAGAGAATTTCCAGGTTTAATCTTTATGATCATTTTTGGACTGCTACTTATTTTTGTAGGCAAGGATTATCTCTTTAAAAAAGTACCATCAACTACTTCCTAATTACATTGTTATCCTCTTATTTCGCATTTCAATAAGTCGTTAGCCCAGTTCGCTTATTGGCGATTTTACCCTATATTTTTGTTTGCAATTTTAGTGTACAATAATTTATCATCAGATTATGAAATCACTAAAATCGCACTTCTGGATTGCTCAAATGTTAATAGTGGGCATCTTTTTATTCTCCTGCAAAAAGCAAAGCACTGACCCTATACCTACCCAAGCAGAAGACCCTCAAGTAACCATTAATAAAGTAACTTTTACTGAAAGTACGCCTACCCTACCTGTTTTACCGTTTACCAGTGCCCCTAATAGCACTGCTGTGTTAATGGCAAAAGCAAACGCCAAGATTTATATCTTTTTAAAAACGCCAGAAGGTGGCGAGTTTTTGGTAAGTGGTTTTACTTACGATGTAAATGAGAATAAATTCACTTCCTTAAAAAAGCTGTCGACAGGAAGTTTTATTCAAGCTTCAGGATTAAATTCACCACTAATGGCAATTGACAACAATGAGCAATTGTGGAATGCCAACCCGACCATCATGTCAAGGTATGCAACATTAACAGACAGCTGGACAAGCTATACGGCCTCTACAAACTCAGGCACAAATAATGGTGCCTGTTATTTACTAAACAAAATGTATTATGCCGGTAATAGCGCAAACGCAACAGCAAGTTTTAAATACCTCGATTTTGGTGCGGGTTCTGTTTGGAACAATGCAGCAGACCTACCCTATTTGGCAGAAAGTCCGGCATTACAAGCTTATAACAGTAGGTACATCTATGCCATAGGCGGAGAAAAAACAACAGGTAGTGCCATTACTAAAAAGTTTACCATTTACGATACCCAGAGTGATAAATGGACTGCAGCAACAGACTTGCCTTTCGATTATTACTCATCTATTAATCACCATAGCACTACGATTTTAAAGAACAAGTACTTAATGGTATACAGTAAAAACAACAAAATCTACTTGTATGATTTAGAAGCTAAAATATGGAGAACAACACCTGCCGTAGACCTCGGTACTTTTAGCGGCATCAATGTAAATATTTTCAGCAACAGTAGTTTGGGCAAAGATGATGGCGATACCCTTTATCTCACCTATATGAATAACAAAGGTGAGTTTAACACCAAGAAATACGTGCTCAATCTCTAAATCATTTTCACTCTCAAATCAGTTTTACCATGTTACGTTTAACCTACTTATTCATTTTGTTATTGTTTTGCTACGCCTGCAATACACCCTATTATACCACAGTAAACAACATGAGTGGCCAACCCGCTACTTTAACCCTAAGTAATGGGCAGGTATTAACTGGCAAAATACAAGTAAATACTTTTGACAACTATAGCACCATTGGCAACATCTCTTTTGCTGTGGGTGTAAACAAAGCCTATACCACCTATAACCTCAGCGAAATTGACTACCTGTTTTTTAATGGTAGTAACTATAGTGTTAAAAATTTAAAGGGAAATGAAATGTGGGGTGGCAATGCCCTACGTTTTATCAAAGAATTAACACCCTCAAATAGCAAATTACAATTGTTCGAACATGAAACTGTTTTTAAAGACAGAGAAGGGAAAACAATTAAAGAAACACAGCTCTTCGTTCAATTGCCTGGCCATTCTAGAGATGTATATAATGCGCAGAGCGATAAATTCATTCCCAATTTTGACGATAAGGTGAGCGCTTATCTTGCCGATTGTCCAAATGTTGCCAACCTGATTAAGGAAAAGAACAAAGACTTCTTTTATGCCTTTGTAAACCAAGGTGAGCTCCGTAGAAAGCAGGTTTGGATGAACATTGTAAATGCCTATAACAATTGTAAATCATATTCAAATTTTTAAATCAATCTTAACATGAAAAAACTAATCTCCCCATTGTTATTCCTTTTGGCAATGACAATATTTTATCCAAGTGCCGCACAAATACGACCTGTGCTGAGACCTGTTAGCAATCAAGGAAATGAAATTGCTACGCTAATTCAACAAAAGGCCAATCAACTCAATTTAGGACCAGTACATGCAGAAAGTGCCGTAATGAGACCTACTGCAGGTGCTGGCGGATATTTTTTAAGGTTCGAAAAAGGTTGGGTTTATTACAACCCCACTTTAAAACAAGCTTTTGCCGTATATGGCGATATCATGAAAAAATGGGGTGAGCTTGGTTATGAAACTGGCGAACTGGGCTTTCCTACATCAGATGAAAAAGACAGCGACCAATCTGGTTGGAAAAGGATGAACAGTTTTGAAAAGGGAACCATTTATTGGGCAGATGGAAGAACCACAGTAGAAAAAAAGGGGATTATGGATAAAATCAAAGTAATCAACAACACGATGGTTACCCCCAAATTTGTCAATAAAAATGTACTGAGCATTAAAAAAATGTTAGGACAAAACTTTGATCTGGTGAGGATGAACAGCATGACCGCTGAAAATTTTACGGTTAAAAATGGCACAAAAGCAATAAAGGCCACCCAAAATGGGGCTGTAAAATGCATTACCGAATACAAAACAATAGATGTAAGAAATCCAGATCAGGATGTATTGAGCTTGGCTGCTACAGAAAATGTAGCCATTGGAGCTGTTTATCAACTGAGCGATTTTACTAACGGTAAGTTTAATCCCATTGGAGAAAATGAACAGAACAGAACCCCAATTAGATTAAGCATCTCGCAAACTACGGTTAATCAATTGGTAGATTTTCCTTCGGTAGATAACTTAATGGTTGCCCGTGATGCGGTGTTGAACAAGCCCGTAGCCTTGGCCAACCCGAAACAAACCTTAAAGTCGAATGAGGTCTATTCAATGCAAGACCTTAACCTAAGAGCTTCTGTAGGCTATTTTGGCCCTGGTATTGATGTTGCTGCCGAATTAAAAATGAACCAGAATTCTAAAAATCATAAATATCTATTGGAAGTTAATAGAGAATCTTTCATCATGACGGCTAGACCAACCATCACAGGTAAGTTTTTTACCGACGATGCCTTGAATAAAAAAGATGACCTTATTTATGTAGACAAGATCACCTATGGTGCCAAACTATTGGTTTACTTTGAAGATGCTTCAGATTTAAGCGATATCGAAACTGATGTATCTGGCGAGTATGGTACTGCCAGTGCCAAATTTAATTCCAAGTACAAACAAGCCTTACAAAACACTAATTTTTCCATTTTTGCTTATGGCCTACCTGCAAATGTAAATGCCATCAATTCTGTAAAGGGTTATGATGCCATGATGAACGAAGTTAATCGTCTTCTACGTTCTTTTGATGGTCAAAATAAATCTGCCAATAAATTTGGCTCTCCGATCTCTTATTCTCTTAAATTTTTGAATGGTGATGTTGCCGTTTGTAGTGGCCAAATGGAGAACCTGCCACAAACTACCTGCTCGCAAGAAAACTACAAATGGCGGGTAGAGTTGGTTGGTTTATACTGCAACAAAACCGACGACAATAGCAATGATGATATTAATGGCTGGGCTCGTTTTGAAGCATTCGATGGCAATAATAATCCACTTAACGACAGGAGCAATAGATCAGGTAATCTTCCTTTCAAAAGCACAAGATTTAGAGGTCCGGGTACAGGTTTTAGCATGGGTCAATTGGAACAAATCTACGACTTTAATGTGGGTGATGACAATGCTTACATCCAAATCAAAAGTAGAATTTGGGACCAAGAAGATATCAAGAAAAATGATTACAGTAGCTCAGGCGACAATACCGCAGACACTAGAAAATTCTATCTAAGAGACATTAAACTGAAAGCGCCAAGCCCTGAACAAGTGGGCACTATGAAAGGTGTACGAGCACTTGAGCTGAAACCTGGCTATGGAAATTATACACTATTGGTTAATATTTACCCTGTTGTTGATTAACGATCAGCAACAGGCCCATGATCAAATTTTTAAAATAACTTAGCCATGCAACGAATCTTGTCCAGAACCACTTTAATTGTCTTGGTTCTTTTTATCCATCAAATTGCTTATGCGCAAAACAAACTCGCCAAAGGAGCTCATTTTGCCAATGTAAATGGTATAAAAATCCATTATTACGTAAGTGGAAGTGGTCCTGTTTGCCTCATGCCAACACCTGGCTGGGGACCATCGATCAATTACCTCAAAAATTCTTTAAACCCATTTGAAAAGTACTTCACCATGGTGTATTACGATACCCGTGGAAGTGGGAAATCTGATGCACCCAGCGATTTCAAGCAATACACCAGCAAACATTTTATGGATGACATGGAAGCGTTGAGAATTTACCTAAAGCAACCCAAAGTTTGGATCATGGGCCATTCTATGGGCGGCTTTCAGGTACTCAATTATGGCATTCATCATAACGATAAGTTAAAGGGGATCATCGCCATCGCTGCTATGGCAGGCAACGACAAACTTTACCAACAAGAATTTCAAAAAATGTTGATGAAAAGAAAAGACCAACCTTATTATCAAAAAGGAATTAAGGTATTGATGGATAGAGATACCACTATCAAGAGCATGTCTGCAGGAATGCCTTATATCATGCCTTTCTATTTCCATGATGTAAATAAAGTTGCTGATTTTGTAAAACTTGGCGATCCGGAATTAAGTGACCTGGCTTATGAAAATACAAGCAAAGCTCGTTTTGGCACTGAATACCTTTTTACCCAACTCAAAAAGATTAGCGTACCCACATTGGTGGTGGTAGGTGATGATGATTTCATCTGTGATCAAGTTTCTCAGGCAGATAGGATTGCAAAAAACATTTCTTCGGCTACAGAAATAGTGATTAAAGATGCTGGACATTTTAGCTGGATAGAACAGCCGCAACAGTTTTTTACCGACTGCATTTCTTGGTTAAAAAAACAGCGTTTAAAATCTTCTAAATAAACCTTGTAGATATGGATACGATTTTCAGTTTTGGCAAGAAAAGCATGGTACTTTATTTATTTCTATTTGGAAATATTGCTTTGGCACAAGCCCAGCAAACAATTTCAAATACCTGGAAAAAGTATGGCTTGGAAAATACGCAACTGTATCTATTCCGTTTTTCGGAGCCCATCAACAATCAAAATCTGAGCGTTAAAGTTTTCCATCAGAAGTTTAAAAACCTTTCGGAGCGAATGTATCTAAATGGAGAACGCATTACCCGGAAAAATGAATTTGTATATGTGGCCAAAAGCACCAACTTATTATACGGACAAAAGCTGCCTTTTTTCCTTCCTGCCAATACCTGGGTACTTGCCTTCAACTATTCTGATCAATATTTACTGGTAGATGATGCTTCGAAAATAGAGATTTCATTAAAAAACAAATCACTAATTAACCAATGGCAATTACCAGAAACTTTTGACATGAGAAGAGATATCGCCCTCTCTTTTCAACAATATCTATCGAGCAACGCAAAAGATATAGATAATCTCTATATCACAAGATTCTCTTTATCTGAAAAAGTAGATCCTGCTAAAACGACGAGAGATACCATCCTTACATACAGCCTTAAAAAAATTCCGAAAGGTATCGCCATGCTACTCCCTGATCTTGATATGCGGGCGCATGCCAATCAGGAAGTTACTTTAACAAATGTATTGTTCTACCATAAAGAATTGTTCTTTTCCATACCCACACAACCCGTTAAAAAACCGCTACCTACAACCAAAACAGCGGATGCCTGTTTTAGAAAAATGACTGATGTAAATGGAAATATTGGCTTTGCCGATGGGTGTATTACCGGAATGGGCAGTGGAAAATGCATGGGCATTTTGCAATCAAAAGACACCAAAAAATATACTGTCACTATTATTATTGAACCTAATTAAAATTAAACCAAATGAAAAGAATCTTCTTATTATTAGCCATCATTTGTACAGCAGTTGGCTCATTTGCACAAAGCAACAATGCTAAAGCCATGGAAATGATCAAACAAATGCAAAACCCAAAAGGTAAAATCATGTTGGCCATCGAGGGCAAAACCTGTACCGAAAAATCATCTTTCATTCAAAATCCAAAAGGCGCTTTTATCATTTCTACAGACTTGGCCTCTGCCCGCAATACCTTTGCCATTGTATTGCCTAAAAAAGAAAGCGGCACTTATCCATTTGCCACAGACAAAAAAGAAAACACTGTTTTTTTCCTAGAAAACGGTGTGAGTTATGAGGTGAAATCTGGCACCATTACCTTGAACAACAGTGGAGGAAAAATCTCCGGAACTTTTACAGGGAAAGCACAGAAGTTTAAAGGTAAACCGGGTAACCTGAAACCACAGGGTGATCTTATTCCTTTTTCGGGGAGTTTTTCTGGTTTAACGATTTAAGTTGAGCTCTATTTCGGTTAAAATAAAAAGGTCGGTATGCATTACCGACCTTTTTATTTTAATGTGCAGCTAACCAATTTGCACCCTCGCCAATTTCTATCTCTATTGGAACTTGGGTTTTGATGGCTGTTTTCATTCG
Source organism: Pedobacter sp. Hv1 (assembly GCF_001412215.1). GTDB lineage: Bacteria > Bacteroidota > Bacteroidia > Sphingobacteriales > Sphingobacteriaceae > Pedobacter. The sequence continues at coordinate 232,504 of NZ_LLWP01000012.1, read as the reverse complement.
ATGAGTAATAATCGCCTTCATTTGTTCCACTTCTGTTTTTAACACATCGAACACCAACTCATCATGCACCTGCATGGTCATTTTAGAGCCCAAATTTTGAGCTTGCATGTCTTTATGGATGTTGATCATCGCAATCTTAATTAAGTCGGCTGCAGAGCCCTGAATAGGCGCATTGATGGCATTTCGTTCTGCATAGCCCCTTACTGTCTGATTAGCGGAGTTGATATCTCGCAAATACCTTCTTCTTCCCATAATCGTTTCTACAAATCCATTCTCACGTGCAAAATTCATGGTATCACTCATGTAGCGCTTAATGCCTGGGTATTGAATAAAATACTGGTCAATAATCTCTGCCGCTTCCTTACGTGGAATGTTCAGGTTCTGCGAAAGCCCAAAGGCCGACTGCCCGTAAATGATCCCAAAGTTTACAGCCTTTGCATTTCTACGTTGCGTTGAGTCAACCTCTTCTATACTGATCCCATAAACTTTTGCAGCCGTAGCCGTGTGGATATCGATCCCTTTGTTAAAGGCTTCCAACATATTTTCTTCCTTGCTTATTTCGGCAATAATGCGGAGTTCGATCTGCGAATAATCGGCAGACAATAGGATATGATCTTCATCTCTTGCAATAAATGCTTTTCTAACTTCCCTACCTCTTTCGGTACGAATTGGGATATTCTGTAGATTGGGATTGTTAGAGCTTAATCTACCTGTTGCGGCAACCGCCTGATTAAAACTGGTATGGACACGCCCTGTTTTTGGGTTAACCAATAAAGGCAAAGCATCTACATAAGTCGATTTTAACTTTTGCATTTGGCGGAAGTCTAATATGTCCTGAACGATATCACTTTTGTGTGCCAATAAGGTCAACACATCTTCCCCAGTCTGGTATTGCCCCGTTTTTGTTTTTTTAGCCTTTGGATCGAGCTTCAAATGGTCAAACAATACTTCGCCCAACTGTTTTGGTGAAGCTAGGTTAAATTTTAATCCAGCTTTATCATATACACTTTGCTCTGCTTTTGTAATTTCTTGTTGCAACTCTAATGAATAAGCATTCAGTGTGTCGATATCTATTTTAACACCTTCTTTTTCAATGTCTGCCAATACATAGATCAACGGATTTTCAATGTCTTCTGCCAGTTTAGCTGCATTTTTCTCTTTCAGCAAGGGCTCAAAAATATGGGACAACTGTAAAGTTACATCTGCATCTTCTGCCGCATAATCTACCACATTTTCTACAGGTACATCTCGCATGGTACCTTGACCTTTTCCCTTTGCACCAATTAAAGTGGTGATAGAAATTGGGGTATAACCTAAATAATTTTCAGACAAGATATCCATGTTATGGCGGGTATCTGGGTCTATTAAATAATGGGCCAACATGGTGTCGAACAGTTTTCCCTTTACCTGAACATCGTACCATTTCAACACCAACATATCATACTTGATGTTCTGTCCAATTTTTACAATATTTTCATTTTCAAGTACCACTTTAAACTCATCAACAATAGCTTGAGTAACAGCTCTATCTTCTGGCAGTGGGATATAATAACCTTCGCCCGGCTTGATTGAAAAAGATAAACCAACCAAATCTGCCTGATTGGCGTCAGTACCTGTAGTTTCACTATCAAACGAGATGCTTGGTTGTTTCAATAAGGTTTCGATCAGCTCTTTTCGCTTTTCTGGTGTATCTACCAAGAAATATTCGTGAGGGGTATTGTTGATGTTCTTTGCATCAATTGGTGTATCAAATAAAGAAGGCTGGGCCGAAAAATCTTTTGGCTTCGCTGCTGCAACATCATTGCCAAATAAGTCTTTTTGTTGATCGGCACTCTTGGCTTCGTTTACACTAAAATCTTCTCCAAAAACCCTACGCCCGATTGTTCTAAATTCTAATTCGGCAAATAAGGGCTCTAACAACTCTCTACTTGGCTCTTCGAGCAATAGTTTTTCTTCGTTAAATTCTATTGGAACATTTAAAATAATGGTGGCCAATTTTTTTGACACCAGCCCTTGTTGTGCAAAATTTTCAACGTTTTCTCTTTGTTTCCCTTTCAATTCGTGGCTATTGGCAATGATGTTCTCCATACTGCCATATTGTTTGATCAACAGTTTAGCTGTTTTCTCTCCAATACCTGGAATACCCGGAATATTGTCTACTGCATCGCCCCAAAGGCCTAAAATATCAATCACCTGCTCTACATTCTCGATCTCCCATTTGGCCAATACTTCTTTTACACCAAGAATTTCCATTTCGTTACCCATACGGGCAGGTTTATAAATGAAGATATTATCTGACACCAATTGTGCAAAATCTTTATCGGGTGTCATGCAGAAAACTGTAAACCCCTTTTTTTCTCCCTCTTTTGCCATGGTACCAATAATGTCATCGGCTTCGTAGCCATCTAATGTAATTACTGGAATATTGAACCCTTCAATCAGTTTAAAAACGTAAGGTAAAGCTTTCGACAAATCTTCCGGCATAGCTTCACGGTGTGCTTTATAGGCCTCGTAGTCTGTATGCCTCTCGGTTGGAGCTGCCGTATCAAAAACTACTGCGATGTGACTAGGTTTCTCCTTCTTCAGCACCTCCATCAATGTATTTGCAAAGCCCATTACTGCCGAAGTATTTACTCCACTAGAGGTAAAACGAGGATTTTTACTCAATGCAAAATGCGCTCTATAAATTAGCGCCATCCCATCTAAAAGAAAGAGTTTTTTCATTTATATATCGTTTGTTTTTAAGCAGTATGTTCATGATGGTTTCATCAACAACTACATAGATTTAAAAGCCAATGTAGCGATAAAGACTACATCTGCTACGTGAACTTGTAAAGTTAATAGTTTAAAGAAATTATACACCAATATTTATATGAAAAGTAGTGCGAGCCCCAAGGCAAATCCATTGAAACAGGCATGGAACAAAATACTGTATATCAATCCATATTTAACGCGCAAATAGCCCATCGTTAAACCACCAACTATTTGAGAAGAAATATAAAACAGGAATGATGGATCCTCTAGGGTTAATCCTTTAATATTGCTCATGTGCACAAAACCAAACACCAAAGCAGAAAAATAAAAAAGAAAGGGGTAAAATGTATGCCAAAAGATAGCTTGTTTGGTTTGACCTTGTTTTTTTAACATGGCTTGACTAAAAACAGCTACGCCCAATCCTATTGTAAAGATCAATACATTTAAACGTATATCTTCTATATTTGACATTACAATTACTGCAATTGACAAAAACCAAAAATAAATGCTGACGGATCGTTTTCTCAAGTGCCAGCGAAACAAATATTCTTCCAGTAATGGGGCAAAAAGCACTCCGGTTAATAGCCCCCAAAAAATTCCAAGTTCTTTGAATACATCCCAACTATCATATTCTTTAATCAGCTTGAGTTTCAAAAAAAGCTCATAAACCAACATTAAAACAATGGCAAATAATACGTTTAAGAGAAAAAGTGTCAAAAAATCTCTTTTTAACATTTTTTTGTCCTTATTGATCTTTAATAATTTAGGCGATTGTAAAAAATGCCAAAATTCTAGCAGTGATTGTTTCATTATGGTTAGATTTACAACAATCTTAACACATTTTACGTTATTTACTACCATATGAAGTGGATTAATTTATTCGTAGTGGTGCTGTTTTTCAGCTTTACTTCGGCAAACGCACAAGATGCTATTTTAATTAGCGAAGGAAATTTTATTCGAGGAGTAATTAAAGGCACCAATTTCAGCTCAGTAGCATTGGTACAAGAAGATCAGACCATTGTGCAATATCAGGCAAAAGATATCCAGTCTTTTGTTTGGAATGGTGAAACTTATGCTAGCAAGCCTATAGTAGTAAAGAAAAAAATGGAATATCGATTCTTTAAGGTAATAGAAACTGGAGCAGTTAATTTGTATGCTTACGGAGAAACAGCGGCTACCGAACAGGTGGCACAGCCCAGGGTAAAAGTTAGACCTTCATTTGGCGTTGGTGTAGGTACTGGCGGATTTGGTGGAGGCTTGGGTGGCGGCATTAGCATTGGCGGGGGTGGCAGAAGAAATGAAGAACCGGTAAACAATGCACCTAGAGGGAAAGTAAGCTACTTTTTAGAAAAACCCGGAACCGGCCCTATGCAAGAGGTTTCTTTAGAGGCAGGCAAAACTGCCGAAGTTAAAAAGCTGTTGCTTCAAAAACTGAATAATGATGAAGATTTAGCAGAAAGTATCAATGCTACTGATAGTTTTGACATTAAAAATCTAACGGCCTACATCAAATCTTATAATGTTGGACACAAATAAACTAATTTATTAGTTGTTTTTGTATTTTATTCATTAACTTAGTTTTCATATTTCCTATTGAAAATTAAGTTAACTCTATGAAAGTCATTCTATTTACTTTTTGCACCATTATTTTACTTGGGTTAAATAATTCGTCTTTAAAAGTTGACGATCATCAAAACCTGACTGTTTGCATTTACAATGAGACCGACAACCCCATTTCGGTTTCTAGTACACCAGGCTTTGCGAAACTAAACGATTTTCAAAAAATTGCCTATAAAAAAGTAGACACACTTCATCTAAAAATAAGTAGGTACGACTATGTTTATTTTAGTCATAAAAACACCTTTGGCGATACCCTATTAGTAGCTGTAGGCGATACCTTAAAGCTAGTTGCTAAAAGTGATCAGATCGAATCCAAGCTGATTTCAAACGATCAAAACATTAAACAATTGGCGAAGGCGGGTTCAGCGTATGCTCAAAGAGATTCGGTATTGTGGTTAAACAAAAGGGTGGATTCTTTAACCAAACTTTTCTATGCAGCAAACCCGCTCCGTAAACCCTTGCTTTATAGTAATGATTATCAAAAATTTTCTTCTTTCCCTTTAAAAGTAAATAGAGAAGCTTTTAAAACCAATCCGGCAGCACTCCAATTATTGGTAAACTCCATTATGCGCCAATATCAGGCTAAAATCAATTTCTTGAACAGTCTTGGCCAAGCTTCCACAAATGAACTTTATGCACTAGAACGAAACAAGGCAACTAAAGAATTATATTTCAGATTACTAATGATTTATAATTTATCTCAAAACCAAAGTATCAAAACGCGGTTAAACAGTACATTTTTCATTAACAATACCTTAATTCAAAATCCTTTTGGCAAATCAATATTAAGCTCTTACTTAAGCCTAGCCTTGATCCAAAAAAAACCTGATTATTCTAAGTCTAAGCTATATATTGATTACAAGGAGGCTTATGCCAATGCTCCAAAGTACCTAAGCAAAGAACTGGCTAAATATGCCCGTTTCATCAGTATTGAAAACATGGTAGAAGGAGAATCTTTTTTGGTACTAGCGCAAATCTATAATGCGTTTAAGGCCGAATATAAAGATGCTCAACTCAATATGGTCTTAGAAAAAAAATACCTTTTTGATATCGATAAATATAAAGTGATCAAAGACGATCTCAAATTGATTGATATTGACCGAACAATTGTCTCGTTTAACGAATTGCTTAAAAAGGAAAAGGGAAAGTTGATTTATGTCGATTTTTGGGCAAGCTGGTGTGCACCCTGCAGGGCAGCCATGCCTTCATCAAGGCAATTGTTAAATGAATTTAAAGACAAAAAAATTGTCTTCGTTTATTTATCTATTGATAAGGATACCAATCAATGGAAACAGGCTACTGCTACCGAAAAAATTAACGATTACCCTTATTCCTATCAAATATTAAACATGGCCCAATCTAGCTTTTTAAATCAGATTGCATTAAAAGATATTCCAAGGTATCTGTTGTTTGATCAAGAAGGGAAGTTATTGCATCAAGAAGCACCAGGCCCCGAAGGAAGTGAAATTAGGGAACTGATCAACAAGAATTTAAAATAGAAAAACTAACCCTATTATCTTGCGACACATCCAATTTCGTGGTCGTTTACCATTCCTGTGGCCTGCATATGGGCATAACAAATAGTGGTGCCAAAAAACTTAAAACCTCTTTTTTTCATGTCTTTGGCAATGGCATCAGAAATTTCGGTTCTTGCCGGAACGCCCCCATGTTTAAAGTCATTTACAATTGGTTGGCCATCTGGCAGGTAGGCCCATATAAAGTTGGCAAATGAACCAAACTCTTCTTGTATATTGATGAATAGTTTTGCATTGTTAATCGCAGACAGCACTTTTAAACGATTGCGAATAATACCCTCATCCTGCATTAATCGCTCTACATCTGCAGCGGTAAAGGCAGCCACCTTTTTGACATCGAAACCAGCAAAAGCCTTTCTATAGCCTTCTCTCCTACGTAAAATGGTAATCCAGCTTAAACCTGCCTGTGCACCTTCCAAAATCAGAAACTCGAACAACACCTGGTCGTCGTAAACGGGTTTACCCCATTCTTCATCATGATATTTCATGTAAAGTGGGTCAGTGCCACACCATCTGCAACGTTTTGTCGAATCCATATTGATAAATTTAACATATTTCGTGTCGACACGAAACATGTTGGTAAATAATTTTATTTACTCAACTCATCCCAATACTCTACCGCTCTTCTATAATGTGGGATAACGATAGAACCGCCAACTAGATTGGCGATCATGAATACTTCGTTAATTTCTGCCTGGTTTACGCCCTCATTGTGGCATTTTTCCAAATGATATTTGATACAATCGTCGCAACGCAGCACCATAGAAGCTACCAAACCCAACATCTCTTTGGTTTTTACATCTAAAGCACCGTCTGCATAAGTGGTGGTATCTAAAGCAAAAAACCTTTTGATATTTGTATTGGAGGTTTCCATAATCCTATCGTTCATTTTTGTACGATAGCTGTTAAATTCTTCTACTAATTTTCCCATGGGGTATGGCGTGATTGTTTAAATTGAGAATTGAATTAGAGCTCCAATAGTGGATCCCAAAATATCTTTTTAAAATCTTTAATTTTATCCTTTTCTACTTTAATGCCTTCTTGCGCTAATAACTCTTCCATTAATTCTGGTGGCGAAAAATGAAATTTTCCGGTTAAAAGTCCGCTACTGTTTACCACTCTATGCGCAGGTACTTTGGGCTGGGCAATACCAGCATTGCTCATGGCATAACCAACCATTCGGGCCGAGCCTCCAGCACCTAATGCTTTGGCAATTGCTCCATAAGAGGTTACCCTCCCCTTGGGAATTAGCCTAGCAATTTCAAAAACCTGATCATAAAATGATGTTTCCATTAGCTAAATGAAAATTGGATATAATTGATGTTTTTATCGTGTTTTAAGTATATTCTTTCGTAATGTGTTTTGATCGACAAAACTTCATCAGCAAACTCAGATCGATATAAATGATCCGTATTTTTATGCGTAACAAGTTTCAGTTCTGCCACTTTTTCACAGGTATAAGCATATAAGCCGTCGTTGTCCGTTTTTAAATTTACCTTACCTCCAGGTGTTAACAAGATTTTATATTTATCTAAAAAACCCGGAAAGGTTAAACGTTTCTTCTCTCTGCTTTCTTGAGGTTGTGGGTCTGCAAAAGTGATCCAGATCTCATCAATTTCTCCTGGTGCAAAATATTCCAAAATATCTTCGATCTGGATACGCAAAAAGGCCAGGTTTTGGATACCTTCATCAACACCTGTTCTTGCGCCACGCCAAATGCGATTTCCTTTGAGGTCTACCCCAACAAAATTCTTTTCTGGGAAAAGTTTGGCCAAATTTACGGCATATTCGCCTTTTCCACAGGCTAACTCTAATACTACAGGATGGTTATTTTTAAAATGGTCACTCGCCCATTTTCCCTTCATTACTTTCCCTAAATGTAATTGGTATACGTTTGGAAAGGTATCTATCTCTGCAAACTTCCTTAATTTATCTTTACCCACTTATTAAAAACTTAAAGTACAAAAGTAAGATTTTAATTGAACAGGTGTTAGCTTTAACAATAAAGAGCAGTTGAGGTTAACAATTATAGGATACTTTGACGATAAGATTACCTGCTCAACATTTTTTTGTTCACAAAGTCTTCAAAGAATAATGCCCGGTATGCATTGCCTATCGGAATTTCATGTTGGTCGATATAAACAGTATTGTTATCGAAAGAAGTAATTTTTTGTTTATTAATGATATAGGACTTACTGGTTCTGATAAAAGTTGGAGCCGGCAGTTGATGGTGGATGGTTTTGATATTCATGGCAGTGATGATCTTTTGATCAATGGTATGCAAGATCACATAATCTTTCAGCCCTTCTATAAAAAGAACATCCTTAAAAGCAACTTTAAAAACCCTTCTTTCTGCCTTTATAAAACAATATTCACTATCGATAGCGTTCACATCGGCAATCTCATTTTTAGCATCGAAAAGTTTTTGATAGGTCAATGCCTTGTCTACTGCTTTCTGAAAACGTTCTGGTTTAATGGGCTTAAGCAGGTAATCTAAAGCATCAATTTCATAACTATCTAAGGCATACTGGCTGTAAGCCGTTGTAAAAATAACCTGGGTTTGTAGGGGGATAGAGCGGGCAAAGGTTAAACCATCAGTTCCGGGCATCTGGATATCTAAAAACACAATAGCTACAGCATGGTTCAGTAAATATTTTGCTGCTGCCTCTGCATTGTTAAACTCTGCCAAAAAATCAAGGCCCTCTGTTTTTGCAATCAATAGCTTAACGGCTTCTCTGGCCAATGGTTCATCATCTACAACTATACAGTTCATAATTCAATGGATAAACTTACCGTATACAATTCGTTATTTTCGTCTATTTTAAGATCGTATTTATCTTCAAAAAGCAAATCTAACCTTCTTTTAACATTGATCAGCCCAAGGCCTCCAACTTCACTTTTTTGGTAGGTTTGTGCCGGTTTAGAATTGATGCACACAAAGTTTAACTGTTTATTCCTTACTTCGAAAAAAAGATTAACAAATGAGGCATGTTCCATATCCAAACTATGTTTAATGGCATTCTCTACAAAGGTAATAAACAAAAATGGTGGAATTTGTATCCCACTGATCGGGCCTTCTTTTGAGACCATGAAATCAAACTGATCTCTGCGGATCTTCTCTAAATTTAAAAAATCGTTTAAAAAATGGATATCAGAGGTAAGTAGCACTGTTTGTTGGGCACTATCATACAGTTGGTAGCGCAACAGATCGCTCAGCGTCATTAAAACCTGCGATGCTTTTGCAGGATCTTTTTGGGTAAGCACATTGGCATTGTTTAACATGTTAAACAAGAAATGTGGGTTGATCTGTGTTTTCAGCTGTTCTAACTCAGATTGCATACTCATTTTGGTCAGTTCACTAATCCGCTTTGAATCTTCTATCCAACGTTGAAAAAGTTTGATGGCTGTTGAAGCTGCGATAAACACCAAGGCAATGATGGTAGAGGGAAGGGGCTTGGGAATAAACTTGATATTTCCTCCATTTAAGGTGGTGCTGTATTCTTCTAGAAAATTACCAAAGATGATGATGACAATAACAGAAATGATTACAAAACACGAAATGCCACAAAGGTATTGCGGAAAATGGTTCTTCAGTAGGTATCTGGGTACCAGCCAGTACATGTTGATGTAAGAAAACAAGATCAACAACAGCGAATAACCTATTTTAAAATGGACACTATAAGGCTGGGTATCAAACGGGCTATCGTTAGCCGAACAGAATACCAGGATCATAATTACCCATAGCCCAATATGCCTGTGAATGCGAAATCGCTTACTTACCAGCAGTTCTACCCTACAAGAGGCATCATTAAAAACAGTTGCTTGATTCACTATAATCTATTAATTTTTGTAAAAATAAACAATGTTAGTTCAACACCCTTTTGTTTTATATCAAAGTGGTTCTAAATTATACGAAAATCCAAAAATCTAGCGATTTAACTTTATAGTAGTAACGAATCTGCCCGATAACCTACATCTCTTCTCTATCTGGCTTCTAAAGGATTGATGGCCCAGAATTAGTTTTTCTGAACATCTTCAAAATAAGATTGCTATAGCTATTTGGCATTTTAATATAAAACTTAGGCACTTTGGTATAAATTCCAAAATCTCCGATTACCTAAACCTTACTTTTGAATCATCACAAAAATAAACCCATCCAATCACGTTTAAAATTATTGTCATGATTGCAACTTTATCTAAAAAAACTACCCAAATTGAGGTAGATGTTTTTAAAACAACCGTAAGAAGAAAAGAAGATGCGGCAAAGATCGTCAGTCTATTAAATGAATATTTTCCCAATCACCTGATCAATTTCGATTTAGACGATTGTGATAAGATTTTAAGAATTGAGGGCGAAGAAAACAATCAAATCTTTATTAAAAATGCATTAGGCCAATATGGGTTCTCTTGCGAGGCTTTACTCTAAAAAAGTTGATACTAAGATAAGGGTAAATGGCATTTTGATGAGCTAAAATCTAGTAGCTTACTTCCCTTGCTATTGATCCTTATCTTTTTTGCTTTTCATACCTGCATCTCATGGTCTTTCAAAAGAAAAGACGCTATCAAGCTTGTTGAATTGGAATGAATATAAAAAGGTGATAAACCTTAACAATATTGTCTAAAAAGACAGCAACCTCCTCTCATCTAACTATTTTTTGTTCAACACCTTAGCTCGTAAAATAGAGATTCCCCAATTTTACCCTAAAACAAACAAAGGAAAAAACCATTCTGGTAAAAATTCCCCAATATTCCCCATTTAAAAATTAACTAAAGATTAATTTATTCTCCTTATTGTAATTATTTTTACTTTAAAATGTATGTTTAAGTACTAATTGACAAAGCTATGGTTTCTGATCTGCCACTCAGCGTTGGCAATGGCATATAGGTTGTCTATGTCACCATAACCTAATTCCCTTAATTATGATATTTGCACCTTTTAAACTCACCCTGCTCGCACTCCTCTTATTTTGTTTAAATGTTAGCGCTCAGCAATTATATCATGTATCTGGTAACATTAGAACCACAAAAACAGCGATAGCTGTTAATGATGCCAACATTACCATTGTTGAATTGAAGCAAAGCATTATAGCCGACTCTTTAGGGTTTTATAACTTAAAGCTAAAAGCAGGATCTTATACTTTTAGCATTAGTGCCGTAGGCATGAAAACGTTAGACAAAGTAGTAAAAGTAACTGCAGATCAGACCATTGATTTTAACTTAGAAGAAAATCCAAATCATCTTAATGAGATTGTTGTTTCAACAGATCAACAAAAAAGAGATGTTGCAAATACCGAGATTGGGATTGAACGCCTTAATATGCAAACCGTGAAGAAATTACCTTCAATGTTTGGCGAGCACGACATTTTTAAAGCAATTCAGCTTTTACCTGGCATCAACTCTGCTGGCGAAGCAGGTAATGGCCTGTATGTTCGTGGGGGTGGTTCAGACCAAAACCTGATCTTAATGGACGAGGTGCCCATCTATAATGCATCACATTTGATGGGGTTCTTCTCTACCTTTAACTCTGATGCTGTAAAAGATATTACGGTTTACAAATCGGGCATGCCTGCACAATATGGTGGCTATCTATCTTCTGTACTAGACGTGAAAATGAATCAGGGTAATGTATCAAAATTAACAGCAGCTGGCGATATTGGTCTGGTTTCTTCTAAACTTACACTACAGGGACCTATCCAAAAAGAAAAGTCTTCTTTTTTAATCTCGGGCAGAAGAACTTATATCGATGCTTTATTAAAGTTTTCACCAGATAAATCAATCAGTAAAAATGCCTTATACTTTTACGACCTGAATGCTAAACTTGATTTTCAATTAAATCCCAATAACAAGTTGATCATAGCCGCCTATTCTGGAAGTGACAAGTTGGGTTTATCAGATGTTTTTAATGTTTCTTGGGGCAATACAGTGGCAAGCATGCAGCTTAAACATCGTTTCTCAGATCGTTTTACCTCAACTACTACTGGCTCATTTAACAATTATAAAAACAATATCGAATTAAACACTACAACAAACCATTTAGGGTTCAATACACAAATCAGAGACCTATCGCTCAAGCAAGATTTTCTTTGGTTGCTGAATGCCAAGAACAGCATCAAATTTGGTTTTAAATCTGTTTATCATACGGTTACACCGGGTCAGCTTGACATTACTGGCACATCTAATTATAACCCTGTTGATTATCAACAAAAATATGCTTCAGAAAATGCCATCTACGCTGCAAACAACATCCAAGCTACCGATAATTTAAATATATCTCTAGGCTTACGCTTATCTGGTTTTAGCATTCTAGGTAGTGGTAATTCGCTAACAGTAGATGAAGAAGGAAATATAACGGATGTCAAAAATTTTCAAAAAGGACAGGTGGTAAAAACATATCTCAATCTTGAACCTAGGTTAGCTTTCAGTTATCTATTAAACCCTCAAAGTTCAATCAAAGGATCATATGAGCGAAATGTGCAAAACATGCATATGATCTCTAACTCAACTTCTAGCAGACCTACAGATAAATGGATGCCAAGCAGCAATATGATCAAACCAGAAATTGCCGATCAAATTTCGTTAGGTTACTTTAGAAATTTATCTAGCAGTTTAGATCTTACGGTTGAAAGCTATTATAAAGTAATGCAAAACCAGATCGATTACAGAGACGGTGCCGATCTATTTAATGCAGACGCCATTGAAACTCAATTGTTATATGGTAAAGGCAGGGCTTATGGTTTAGAAATTTCTTTAAAGAAAAAAGCTGGCGCATTTACGGGCTGGATCAGTTACACTTTAGCTAAGTCTGAAAGACAGATTAATGGTATCAATGACGACAATTGGTATAATGTTAGACAAGACCGTACGCATGATGTTTCTATTGTGGGGGTATACGACATTAGTAAAAAACTGAGCCTTTCTGCTGTTTGGGTATATTATACTGGTGATGCCATTACCGCCCCAACTGGAAAATATAAACTGGATGGACAATCTTTCTATTATTATAGCAATCGTAATGCAGACCGTATGCCAAATTATCATCGTTTAGATATTAGCGCTACACTCCAGTTAAAAAAGAAAAAAACGTTTAGTTCAGAATTGAACCTTAGCTTGTACAATGCTTATGGCAGAAAAAATGCCTATTCCATTACATTCCGTGAATCAGAACAAGATTCTTCAAAAACAGAAGCTGTAAAAACAAGTTTATTCCAGTTTTTACCTTCGGTTTCTTATTGTTTCAAATTTATATAGTTCAATTGCCCTAACACCCAATCCCCTTAAAACATGAAAAATCTTACTTACCCTTTCGCAATAGCATTAATAACTTTCCTTTTCTCTTCATGCAAAGATGTGGTTACTGTAGAACTTAAATCTGCTGATGAAAAGTATGTGATCGAAGCCAACCTCAGCAATCAGCTAGGCAGTGCAAAGGTGGCTATTGCACAAACAAAAAATGCCAATACTACCAGTGGTTTTAATGGAGAATCGGGTGCAATTGTAAGCATTACTGATGATCAAGGTAAAGAATCGAGATTAACGGAAAGTACTACAAAGGGCATTTATACCGACCCATTTTTAAAAGGAACACCTGGCACCACCTATACCTTAAAAGTAGAGATCAATGGACAAACATTTACTTCTAACTCTAAAATGCCAGCAATCGTAAAATTAGATGCCGCTTATGTAATAGAGGCAACTGCCGTAGATGGCAAAAGAAAGTTTACTACAGTTAAGTTTACAGACCCTGTAGGTAAAGGTAATGCTTATCGATTTATCGAATACAGAAATGGAGTATACAACAAGGTAATTTCGGTACTTAATGATGACCTGATTGATGGTAATGTAGTTAACCAAACTTTATTACCAAAAGAATTGACCGAAGCTTCTAAATACGCATCTGGCGATAAGATTAAAGTAGAATTTTTAACAATTGACAATCCAATATATAAATATTGGTACAGTACCAACAAAGGTATCCAGAGTTTAGGAGAAAATACTACACCTATTAATCCAGCAAGCAATATCAAAGGCGGAGCAATTGGTTATTTTAGTGCACATACCCTACAAAGCAAAGAGTTTACCATCAAATAATCCCATTATCATCGTCCCAAAACCTTTGTACAATTATGCCTAGTCCAATTATCGGACGGCATAATTGTAATTGGTTTAACCCAGTTATTACATCATTGGCAAAGGTGCTGCTGTAACCATATTTAAAGTTGACAACAACTGTTGTGTAAATTCTAGGGTTGTCAATTCTCTACCATAAATATTGTAATAGTTATAATCCGTCATTGGAGCTCCTTTAATGCCCAAGCAATGCGCCATAGTTATAATTTGCCCTCTATGGTAAGTGCTGTGGTTGATGAGCTGTATTACATATTCAAAGTTTTCGAAATTACACTCAAACCAAGGATTAACGACCAATCCTTTTTTTACTAGAGCTTGCTCATCCAACCCAGAAATGTAAATCATGAGCTCATTTGATTGATCAATTAACTTGGCAAATGCCGCTGTTAAATCGCCATTAAATTCTTCAGGAACACTTATCGGTTCATTCTTAATCACAGACAGCCAATATACTTGTGTTTGCCAAATATGAATAATTGTTTTTTTAATGGTAGCAAAACTGGAAGGGCTCTCTACTTCCATCAACTCAGCAGGTTTTGCTCTGAGCCAATTGATCAGTGTTCTGTTTGCCCATAAATTGTAAGTCGCATAATTTTTCATTAAATACACTATCGAATTTGTGCCAGTTGTAGAGAAGTTTAGAGTTTCCATATGTTTCTTGAATTATTTTATATTCAAAGAAAGCAAGGGGGACTGACAACCCTATGGCAGTCTAAAATGAATATTGAAAAAAAATTTTAACTGCCAAATTCTAGATCATTTCTACCAAATGCTCAATTGTAATTGTTACCTTGTTTAATTTCTGGCAAGTTTGTATTGTAATTAAATGCAACGCCAACTTCATACAAAAAAGACCGATGAACCGCTATCAACAAGCTATGATTTTATTGTTTTTCCTATTTTTTTGGAATGGGAAGGATATCATTAATCAGGCGGTTGCGCAAAGTAAAACTGGCACTCCATTTGGCCATCAATTTATTTTTGAAATGGTGACCACACAAAAGCGGACCATGATTAGTGAACCCGTTATTGTTGGGGTTAGCGACACAGCCATTTATCGCATTTTTGATCGATTTAAACAAAATACCAAAAATGGATTAGTTCAATCGGCACCAAAAACACCACTGTTGTTAGGAGTCAAATTAAATCCTTCATTGGTAAAGTATTTTTCTGCAATGATTCAATCTATTTCTAAAGAATACCAGAGCTTTATCATTTCAGATAGTACCGATGCAGTATTAATTGCAATGGGTATCAATAGTACAAACGTAAAAGATTACAGCTATCATGTAGTAGAAAATGATAGCATTGAAATTGTACCTTGGTCGCCCATTCCGAAATTGGCAAAGGAATATGGGGCCAAAGCAGCTTATGGCTTTTTGGGAAAATACAATGCGCCAGGTAAAAGGATAATGATCGAGGTTGTTAATCGCAAGAATTATCATATTCGAGATGGCGTTATTTTCGATTGGCGGGTAAATTTTAGACCCATTGTTACCCAGATTACGGTTGATGTACCTAACGGATATTTTAATTTGGCCTATACCAATATTAACCGAGGTTATGCCACTCGATTCGATCCAAAAACTGAGTTGCCACTAAACCTTAAATTCCCTGTAGATAGCGTGGAAAGATTAGTTCTTAAGTTTAAAAAGCAGGAAACTTTGGTGCAAGCAGTTTATCTCGTGAAAAGTTTAAATGGGAAAAGAGATACTTCTCGGATAGATTTCGTTGACCAGTATGGCTATTTCTCTTTAGAAGCTGAACATTTTGCCAAACCCGGACATTACGAACTTTTGGTTAAGCAACAAGAAAAAGTACCCATCTGGGATGATACCAAAATGGTAAAAATCCCTTTCGATGTACTTCTAGCACCTGTTTTTGCCAATCGGTTTTCGTTTCAACAGTTAGTTATTTATTTGGGCGCAGCTTTGGTAGCCTTTATTTTATTATTGATAGGCTTCCAGTATTACAACAAACAAAAATTGTTAAAGGTGCAACAACAGCGACAAACGGCGCAATTGAAACTTAAAACAATCCGTTCGCAATTGAACCCTCATTTTATGTTCAATGCTTTAAGTTCTATCCAAAATCTGATGAATAAAAATGAGTTGTTACCCGCCAATCATTACCTCTCCAAATTTGCAGGTTTAACCAGAAAAATATTAACCAATAGCGAGCAAGAAATGATCAGTTTACAAGAAGAGATACAGCTTACAGAGGAGTATCTACAAATGGAGCAGCTTCGTTTCGGCTTTCAATATCAATTGGAAATAGATGCCAATATTGATGTGGCCAATATCGAAATCCCGACCTTACTGTTACAACCATTTATTGAAAACGCCATCAAACATGGCATCACTTTATTAAAAGAAAAAGGAAGAATTTTAATTGGTATTGCTCAACAAGACAGCAATCTGATTTTAAAAATAAACGACAATGGCAAGGGTTTTAATCCCACGCCAAAAAATCATCATGAATTATCTTTTGGATTAAAACTTAGTCAGGAACGCATTGCGCTGCTCAATCAAATCTATAAAGACCAACCTACCTTATTGCAAATTAATTCTATACCTGGCAACACTACCATTAGCATTACCTTAACCCATTGGATCTAAGCTTATGAACTGCATTATCATCGACGACGAAAACAATAATATTGAAAATCTGCAAAACATATTGGCTACATGGTGCCCGCAAGTTACTGTGGTAGCTACTGCAGGTACTGTAGCCGAGGCAAAGACCGCCATAGCACTTCATCAGCCTAATCTTTTATTCTTAGATATCCAATTACATGACGAGTCGGGTTTTGATCTTTTAAAAGCGCTTCAAACTATAGATTTTGAAGTCATTTTTGTAACAGCATACGATCAATATGGCATTCAAGCGGTTAAGTTTTCTGCATTAGATTACCTTTTAAAACCTATTGCCATTTCGGAGCTTCAACAGGCCATTGCCAAAGCAGCTAATAAAATTGCCAACAAACAGCAGAACCTAAATGTGGAGAATTTATTGAACTTTATTCAAAAAACTCAAAAAGAGGCTCCAAAAATTGCCTTACCAACTTTACAAGAAACAAGGTATGTAAAAGTCAATGAAATTGTACGTTGCGAAGCGTCTAATAATTACACCAATTTTATTCTCCAAAATGGTGATGAAGTATTGGTCTGTAAAACCCTAAAAGAATTTACGGAGCTCTTAAAACCCTATCAATTCCATCGTCCACACCAATCGCATTTGGTCAACTTCCATTTCGTTAAAAGCTTATTGAAAGAAGACGGGGGAACTTTATTACTCGATGATCAATCTAAAATCCCCATTTCCAGACAAAACCTAGAAAGCATTAAAAAAGCACTTCAAACGATTGGCTAACCAATCGTCAACCTATTACTTATTCCATTAAAAAAATGAAAAGAATTTTATTTCTAATGGCCATTTTATGCGCCATGCAATCTACTTTTGCCCAATCTATCAAAGTGCAACAAGTTGTCATTACCGGAAAGGTCATTAACACCAGTACAACTACACCAAAGGCCATTAAAGCTAATTTTTTTAACCCACTTAAGCACAATGGCCTCAGTGTAAAACTAAATGATCGTTACGAATTTAAGGTAGCAGAAGAAATGATCTTCGCCCAGACCATGACGGTACATTATGCCGATTATTTCATCTATCTCTATGTAGCACCAGGCGATTCGGTTCACTTAACCATTGATGCCACTTTATTGACCAAAAAGGATTTTTCTTGGCTTAAAATAACAGGAGATCATGGTACCATTAGCGATCAGCTTAATAAAGCCAACCGATATTTAGATCAACTGCCTTACCATAAATATGATTATAGCCATTCGCCAGCACAGTTGTTGCTCGATTTTAAGGAAGATTATCAGCGTTACCTACTTGCACTAAAAGATTATGCTGCCTTACACCAGCTTGATCCAAAAGCAGTAGAGCTTGCGGCCAGCGAAAGAAAATATGGATTAGCAAACTACATTTCAGATTACGATAACAATGACAAAGCCGCAACTATCAAGCTGTTTGGAGATGCATTTTTTGGTAAAGATGATCCAAAGAATTTTCAATCGCAGATGTTTCCCTATTATTTAGCAGATTATTTACGCCGCCTTACCGGAGCTGATACCACTATTGCAGCAGCTACTAAAGCACACCAGTTCTTAACCGCCATACAAAAGGGAACGAAGATATTGTTAAAGGAAACGAAAGGACCAAGTCGCGATTATATGGTGTATAAATATATAACCTCCTTTCTAAGTCAAAACCCAAAACTTGTTGATTCTATTCCAAACCTTAAAAGCTATTTTACTGATGAGTTATTTTACCAAGAGCTTAAAAATTCAGCGCTCCTTTTACGAGATAACACTTTCCCCATTACCCCAATTAAAGGCATCCAATATTTAGACGCCAATAACAATCCCCAATCAATTCCAGAAACAGATGTATTCCGTTATTTAGCCAAACGCTACCCCAATAAGGTAATTTACATTGATGTTTTTGCAACCTGGTGCGTACCCTGCCGTTTAGAGTTTCAAAGTACTCCTAGCCTGCACCAATCTTTTGCAGATAAAGATGTTGTTTTCGTTAATCTCTGCTTACAATCTGATGTAGCTGCCTGGCAAAAAATGATCAAGACAGAAGCCATTAAAGGTGAAAACTATTACTTGGATAATGATGCCACCAAGCTGTTTATGGGTATATACAGATTAGATGGTTACCCAACGTACATTTTGGTTAAAAAAGATGGTAAAATCAGTACTACTCGTGCACCAAGGCCTTCGCAACCAGCATTGGTACACAAAGCAATTACCCAACTTCTATAAAATAGCTCTTCCAATAAACAGTGGGCAGTTCACTGTTTATTGGATCAATTGAAGCATATAATCGCCAATCCTTTGAGCAGCCCTATCGTAATTGCTCAATACCACAATATGATAGCCTTGATCTACTGTACTGTAAGAAACTGCATTCACACCAGGTGCACCTCCAGAGTGCCCTATAACTTTACCCAAAGCAGTGTTTCTGAGTTGAAAGCCATAGCCATAACCTTTGTTCATATAATCTGTAAACAGCAGTTTTTTCGATGATTCGGAAACCAATTTATTGTTGAGCAATGCAAGTGCAAAGCGATAAAGATCGCCAACTGTACTATACCCACCACCTGCAGAAGAACCCCTAATGCCACTGCTGTTATTGTTGTCTTTATAAGTACCATCAGCCTGTAAAATATAACCAAAGGCAATATTTGCAGGTGCTTGAGCCAGATTGTATCTATCAGTGTATTTCATGCCCGATGGTTGGTAAATGTGTTGCTTTACATAATCAAAATAGTTTTGATGCGCCACTTCTTCTATAACCACACCCAATAAAACCATTCCAGAATTGCTATAAGACCAATCGGTACCCGGCTTAAAAGCTAGGTGATCTCCTTTAATATAAGGCTTAAATTCTTTCAGCTGACTGATCTTTCCATACCGCAACTGATCGAAGGCCGGGCCAAAGAAATCGCCCAAACCTGAGCTATGGCTCAATAGGTGATGGATAGTTACTTTATTGGTAATTGATGTGGGGAGCCAAGCGGTATCGATGTATTTGCTAATAGGGTCGTCTAACTTCAATTTGCCCTGTTCTACCAATTGCATAATGGCTGTTGCCGTAAACATTTTGTTCATCGAACCAATGTTAAACAGGGTATTGATATTATTTTTAATCCGTGTTGATTTAATGGCATCGCCACAGGCATACTGAAATAAAATCTGATCATTTTTTGCTAAGAGTATGGTGCCCGAAAAGATATTTGTACGGTTCAGCGCTTCGGCAGTTGCCTTCAAAGCAAGTAGCATTTCGGTTTCGTTTTTAAACTTCTGAACTGGGTATTCAGGTACCCGAACTTCATAAACATCCATCTCTACCACCTTATTTTGTTCGTTTAAGGTAAGGCTCAATTCAAAAAAGTTAGTTAACACCTTCCCTTTCAATAAATAAACCCCTCTTCTTTTTCCGGGTTGAAACACAATTTCTTTATACAATTCTACCCCTCCCGTATTTTTATAAATATGAGGGATAGGTTTGGTCTTTTGCAGTTTTTCTGTGACCTGCTCTTGAACAAACTTTGCGAGCAGCTGGGGCTGTTCTACATTGACCGCAGCAATGTAGGCTTGTACTTTACTTTGCAATGCAAGTTTAACTTTTGCTTGTTCTGCAGCACTCAACACAATTTCTGGTAAGGGTTTGTAATCGGGTCTTTTGTCCCAAACATCTTTACCCATTACCACTACACTGTTTATATTGTTTAACGAATCTTTGGTAAAATTTAAGGTAAAGCCAGGATTTTCTTTAGTAGTAAAATTTAGACCTGCTTGCTGATCAAAAAGCATCGTTTTCGAATCCCACAACTGGGTTAGCTTTAATTGTTTGCCTTGCAAGCTAAATTGTAGATACATTTCTTTATTTATCCTAAACTGATAATAACCCTCCAACTGTTTAAGGCCTCCCTTGCCTAGGGTTTGGGCATTTGTAGACTGAACGGTACTCCACATCAATAAAATGATCAGAGATCTGAGCATTAACAGGACAATTGGGTTCTTTTTCATTTCATTTTAGCTTTGGACTAATATAACTAAATATTTCGTTTCAAATAATTTATTGTTTTTGCCCGATTACAAACAAAACGTTCGATATCGGGCGTTTTTCATGTTGTGATATTTTATAATTAACTATAAATCAAAGCATTAACTGTGGCACTGGTCTTGTAAAGCACATGGAGCGCTTACGAGATTAATAAAAATTGTAAATGGATACACAGATTGAAGAAAAGGTTATTAACCGAAAAAAGAAGAAACGGATACTAATTAGCTGCGTAGTGATTGCAATGCTCATTGCAACAGCGTGGTTAATTCGTTATTATTTTAAACCATCGTTAACTAAGGCCGATTTTACCACCGCGAAGGTAACAACAGGCATCATCGAAAATACGATTAATGCTACAGGCGAGGTATTGCCTGAGTTTGAAGAAATTATTGCTAGCCCAATTAGTGCATCTATTAAGAACGTATTAATGGATGCGGGCAACAAAGTAAACAAACGTCAATCGATCCTTACTTTGGATAAATCAATTACACAAACAGCCTATGAGAAACTTCGTTTCCAAATGGAATCTAAGGAAAATGAAATTCGTAAGTTAAAACTCGACCTTGAGAAAAGCTTTTTTGATATTAAATCCAATAATTCCATCAAGCAGTTGCGCATTAGCAATTTAAAAGATGCCGTTTCTTCTGCAAAAAGGTTGCTTAATGCAGGAGGTGGTACCAAAGAAGATGTAGAACGTGCCCAGCTCGATTTAAAAGTTGCAGAGCTTGAGCAATTGCAATTGGAGAATGAAATCAAAAGCAAGCAACAAACGATGAAAATCGAAATTAGAGAAGCGGAAATTTCTCTAGCCATACAAAGAAGTGATTTAGATGCCTTAAAACGAAAACTTGATTTAGCCGAAGTGGTAGCCACCCGACAAGGTGTAATTACCTGGGTAAACAAGAATATTGGTGCAAGCATCAACGAAGGCGAAGCATTAGTTCGAATTGCAGATTTAAGCGGTTTTAAGGTTGCAGGTAGCATGTCTGATAATATGCTAGAAAAAGTTAACAACCACATGGCTGCTATTATTCGTGTTGGAGATAAACAGCTTAGAGGAACGATCGTTAACATTTCGCCAGCAGTAAAAAACGGTATTATTTCTTTTGATATCCAATTGAATGATAAAAGCAATGCTGCCTTAAGGCCAAATCAAAAGGTAGATGTGTTTTTAATTACCGACACTCGAAACGGTGTTTTACGTATCGCGAATGGCGCAGCATTCAATGGGTCAAACTTACAAGAGGTATTTGTGATCAAAAATGGAATTGCCGAGCGTAGAACTGTGAAAACAGGCCTGAGTAATTTTGATTATATAGAGATTGTAAGTGGGCTAAAAGAAGGTGATGAAGTAATTACTTCTGATATGGCCTCTTATAAAAATGTTAAAAAGATCACCATTGGAAACTAAGGATATGACGAAGAGAATTTTAGTTTTTATTATCGTGATGATCACAGGCATAAGCGTTCGTGCAGCTTTGGCAGATACCTTAACATTGTCATTAAGTGAAATTGTTGCAATGGCAAAATCGAACTCCATAGCCGCAAAACAAGCAACTACTGTTAAAGAAACTAAATATTGGGAATGGAGAACATTTAAATCCAATTACCAACCGCAGCTATCCTTACAAGGCATTTTGCCGGGTTACAGTAAAACCTATACCCAGGTACAGCAACCTAATGGCACCATTGTTTTTCAGCCCATTCACTATGATAACTCATCACTCACCCTAAATTTTAGCCAAAGCATTGCGGCCACCGGTGGGACCATTTATGGCACTACACAACTCCAACGATTCAGCGATTTTGATCGAAATAATGTGCTATACAATGGAATACCTTATGGAATTGGTTATACGCAACCTTTATTACAGTTTAATAGTTTAAAATGGGACAAGAAAATTGAGCCATTAAAGTTTAATGAGAGTAAACAAGCCTATATAGAAACGCAAGAAAAAATTGCCATTACAGTTACCGAGTATTTTTTTGATCTTTTACTGGCGCAGGTAAATTTGTCTATTGCCGAAACAAACTTTGGTAATACCCAGCGTATATTAACCATTGCTGATACAAAATTTGAGTTAGGTAAGATTTCAAAAAACGAAATCCTTCAATTACAATTAGAAGTGTTAAATGCAAAAAAAGCAGTAGGTACAGCAAATCGAGATGTAGAAATTGCGACTTTAAATCTTCGGAGTTATGCTGGAATTGGTGGAGATGATAAGATTAAGCTCAATATGCCTGGGGTTGTTCAGCAAATGACAGTTGCTGCCGACAAGGTATTGGCAGAGGCTTTTGAAAATAGGTCTGATGCTATTGCATTTGTACGCCGATTGGCGGAGGCCAAAAGAGATGTAGCCAAGGCAAAAGGCGAAAATGGCTTAACAGCTACCCTAAGGGCAAACTTGGGCTTTTCTAATGCAGGCACAAGAATTTTCGACATCTATCGCTCTCCAAAAAACCAACAATCTGTAGAACTGCAACTTTCTATTCCGTTAATGGATTGGGGAAGGTCAAAATCAAGGACAAAAACAGCATTGGCCAACGAGCAGTTTACAACGTATACAGTTGAACAAGATAAACAAACATTTAAACAACAAATCGTAACACAGGTAACCTTGTTTAATATGATGAAAGAGCAGATTTTACTTACCGATGCCGCCGAAAAAATAGCAGCAGAAAAGTATAAAATTGCCAGTGAGCGTTATGTGCTTGGTAACCTAAGCATTACCGATCTGAGCATCGCCTTTCAGGAAAATGACCGAGCAAAACGGGATTATGTCTCATCGCTTAGAGATTTTTGGGCGGCTTATTATCAACTTCGCTATTTGTCATTATATGATTTTGAACAAAATAAAAAAATAACTTATTAATAGAATATTTAAACCTAATTAACAACTACCTATATACAAACAACCTTTATAAGAATGCCTCTGCGAGCCCTTGTTGGTCTGTTTCAGGATCGATCTCCAACACAGACTGACATTGGTTCAAGGTAAAACACAAAAAAATAAAAAAACAACCTATTCATAAATCTTAATTACTAATTATACAATATGATACGTTTACAAAACATTGAAAAAGTATACCGCACAGACACTGTTGAAACCCTCGCCATAAATAGCATTAACCTGAATATTGCTAAAGGTGAATTCCTTTCTATTATGGGACCTTCTGGTTGCGGCAAGAGCACCCTTTTAAATATCATGGGTTTATTGGATGAGCCTTCAAAAGGGGACATCACTATCGACAACCAAGACATCAGCCGCTATTCTGATCAAGAACTGGCTCAGTTCAGGAATAAAAAGTTAGGTTTTATCTTTCAGAGCTATCATTTGATTAACGATTTGCAGGTATTAGACAATGTAGAGTTACCACTGTTATACCGCAATTCGACAGCCAAAGAACGCAAGCAATTAGCTACGGCTGCTTTGGAAAAAGTTGGACTAAGCAACCGTTTAAAGCACTTTCCAAGCCAGTTATCTGGCGGACAACGACAACGTGTGGCAATTGCAAGAGCAATTGTAGGGAATCCGCAAATTATATTGGCTGATGAGCCTACTGGTAATTTGGACAGTGCAATGGGTAATGAAATTATGGAAATCCTAATCAATTTAAATAAAAATGAAGGGACCACCATTGTAATGGTAACTCACGACGAAAACATGGCGAACAAGACACATCGATTGGTTCGCCTATTTGATGGTTCACAAGTTCAATAAGCATCTTATGTTAAAAAATTATTTTAAAATCGCTATTGCGGTATTGAAACGAAGAAAATTCTTCACGTTTATCAGTTTATTCGGAATCAGTTTTACACTAACGATACTCATGGTAGGTGTTGCCTTTCTCGATAAAGTGATTAGCCCAGATTATCCAGACTATAAAAGAGAACGGTCGTTGTATGTGACCACTATGGAAATGTCGAACTCCAAACAAGGGTGGTTAAATAGGTCTGATGTTTCTTTTTATTTTTTAGACCACTACGTGTCTCGACTAAAAAATATAGAAATGATGGCCATTTCTTCTAACGCTCGATCATCTAATGCTTATGTAAATAACAAGAAAATTGTGATAGACTATAAGCATACAAATGCTGATTATTGGAAGGTGTTGGAATATCGTTTTTTAGAAGGAAAACCTTATACGCAAAGTCAAATAGACAATGCCGAGTACGTTGCAGTCATATCTATTAAAACAAAACAAGCGTATTTCGGAGATGAGCCAAAAGTTGTTGGTAAATACATTTCTGCCGACAATATCAACTACCGCGTAATAGGTGTGGTTGATAATGTTCCAAAAACACTTCATGGGCTTGCCGGTGATATGTACTTGCCCTATACCGTGGCAAAAGACAACTACAACAAGTCTGAATTAATGGGCGGCTTTAATGCAGTGCTGCTAGCAAAAACAAAGGCAGATATTCCTAAGCTGAAAGAAGAATTTGATCAGATGATGAAAAAAATTCCAATCCCTACAAATGAGTTTGACACCTTATATAGTCACGCTGATACGTATTTCACCAGTATCACCAGAAGGATAGCAGGTGACGGGAAAGACTCAGGAACTTCGGCTGTAATCGGGATAGTTAGTCTTTTCGTGCTCCTATTTTTATTGTTACCAACCATCAATTTAGTAAACATCAATATCACTCGTATTTTAGAGCGTTCGTCCGAAATCGGAGTTCGAAAGGCTTTCGGTGCTTCTTCTAAAACACTGGTTTATCAGTTCATTGTAGAAAATATGATATTAACCTTTTTGGGGGGGCTAATTGGACTATTTCTTTCGGCATTTGTCATTTATTTTATCAATGATTTACAGCTCATCGAAAATGTCTATTTGAAAATAAATTTTTCTGTGCTGTTGTATAGCTTCATCGCCTGTTTGTTTTTCGGATTGCTATCCGGTGTGTATCCGGCCTGGCGCATGTCTAAGTTAAATGTAGTTAAAGCTTTAAAAGCACAATAACCTAAAAAGAAATTATCATGTTAAAACATTTATTTAAATTAATATGGAATAAACGGAAGCAAAACTTCCTGTTTTTGTCCGAAATCCTTGTTTCGTTTTTAGTCATCTTTGCTGTATTTTCTTTCCTCACCTTTTATTATCAAAATTACACGAAACCTTTAGGCTTTGAGTATAAGCGTGTTTGGGCTGTTAACTATGACAATGAAGGCCTAACGAAGAATACCGACTCACTACAAATATTTTATCACAATTTGAAAAATTCGCTTAAAGCGATGCCACAAATTGAAGAGGTGAGCCTTTCTAGTGCTAACTTTCCATACTCAAACAGCAATATAAGTACTTCCCTAAATAAAGATGGGAAGAGATTTGACTGGGTTAATTCTTATACTGATGCCGAAGACTATGCAAAAGTTTGGAATATAAAACTCATTGCAGGCAGATGGTTTAACGAAGATGATAAAGTGACAAAAAATAAAAGTATCATTATCAATGAAACTTTACAGACTGCCATATTTGGTAAGAGTAGCGCGGTTGGGCAGTTATTGGGCGATTATGGAAATAAGAGCAGAATGAAAGTAATTGGTGTAGTACGAGACATTAAAGCCAATGGCGACTTTTGGCCGGCTGGTAATGCAATGTTCAATAGATCAGATACTTCAGATTTACGATATACTCAAAATATTTTGCTCAAAGTAAACGAAGATGCAAATGCTGCTTTCGAGAGCGAGTTATACAAGTTCATGACCAATACTTTTAAGAATTCGACCATTGGAATTGAGCACCTTACCGAAATGCGTGATGCAAAAAATGAGGTAACAATTATCCCAATGATTATTTTTATCATCATAGCTAGCTTTTTAATCATCAATGTGGCTTTGGGCCTATTTGGTGTAATGTGGTATAACATTAACCAAAGGAAGGGAGAAATTGGGTTGCGACGTGCAATTGGCGCAAGTGGGAATAGTGTTTCTTATCAATTGGTACAAGAAGCTTTAATTTTGGCAACTTTATCGTTAGCAGTGGGCTGTTTCTTTGCCGTTCAGTTCCCACTGCTCAACGTTTTCAATGTACCTTCAAGTGTTTACCTCATTGCCATACTGCTGGCCGTGGTTTTCATTTACTTGCTAGTTTTTGCTTGTGCATTGTATCCGGGTAAACAGGCTGCGGCAATTCATCCCGCTATTGCATTGCACGAAGAATAATACTTTATCTTAACTTCGCATAATGATATTAATTGTTGATGATGATATTGCGGTAAGAACTTCCATGTCGCTGCTTTTAAAAGATGCAGGATATGAAGTTGATACTGCCGATAATGCGATTCAGGCCCTCCAGCTCTTAAAAACTGGAAGGCCTGAACTGGTTATTCTCGACCTCAATTTTTCTATCGATACTTCGGGCAAAGAAGGCATGGACCTCTTGGCCAAGATCAGGGTTTTTAATACCCAAGTTCCAATTATACTCATTACAGGTTGGGCCAGCATTGAACTGGCAGTACAGGGCATGAAATTGGGAGCCAACGATTTCATCAACAAACCCTGGAATAACGATTACGTACTCCAATCTGTACAAACCCTACTCCAATTGGGTGGTAAAAGACCTTTATCGCGCAACCGCAAAGAGCTGGATAAAAAATATAATTTCAAACAGATTATAGGCGAAGACCTCAATCTATTAACCATTTTAGAAACCATTGGCAGGGTAGCCCCTACTAATGCTTCTATTTTAATTACTGGCGAAAGTGGAACTGGCAAAGAACTGATTGCCGAAGCCATCCACGAAAACAGTACCCGTGCTGCCAAACCTTTTGTAAAAGTAAACTTAGGAGGCATTTCTTCTTCTTTGTTTGAAAGTGAAATGTTTGGGCATGTTCGTGGTGCATTTACCGATGCCCGTTTTGATCGGGTTGGACGTTTTGAGATGGCCAATAAAGGAACCATTTTTTTAGATGAGATTGGCGATCTGGAAGCCAGCAGCCAAGTTAAGCTATTACGTGTTTTACAAGACAGAACTTATGAGGTTTTAGGAAGTAGCCGTACCAAAACTGTAGATACCCGAGTGGTGTGTGCCACCAATAAAAACCTGAACGACATGGTGAATGCTGGCTTGTTTAGAGAAGACCTTTTGTATCGGATCAACCTCATTACCATACACTTGCCAGCCTTGCGAGAGCGACCGAACGACATCCCCTTATTGGTTAATTTCTTTATGGGCAACCTCAAAGAAATCTATAATAGACCAGACTTAACAATATCAACTCCAGCCATGCGTTGGTTGCAACAACTTTCCCTACCTGGTAATATCAGACAACTTAAAAATCTGGTAGAACGAACTGTTTTGATCAGTAATACCAACGAGTTGGGTATCGACGATTTTCAGGCACAACTAAATATTGCCCCACTAAAAAATACACCAAGTAAATTACCCGGTGTGGGTACCATGACCCTCGATGAAATGGAAGCTGAAATGGTGAAACAAGCCATGAGCTTTCACAAAAACAGGATCACCAAAGCCGCCGCATCTTTGGGTATCACCAGAAATGCTTTGTACCGTAGATTGGAAAAGTACCAAATCCCTTTCAATGAAACTGAAGACTAAATATATTGTCTTTATTGCAGCCATTCACCTCTTGTGTTTAGTGATGAGCTATTTCATTTTTAGGCAGCATGAAATTGGCTTTTTCATGATTGCAGAAATTGTGATCATCATCTCTATTGTAATTGCTATTAATTTATACCGACAACTGATTAGGCCATTAATTTATTTAAAACAGGGTGTTAATGCCATTAAAGATCAAGATTTTAACGTAAAGTTTTTACCAACGGGTAAAGGAGAAGTTGATGAATTGGTAGATGTGTACAACAAAATGATCGACGCCTTAAGGAATGAACGCACCACACAACAAGAGCAACATTTCTTTTTAGAAAAATTGATCCAGACCTCACCTACAGGCATCATTATTCTAGATTATGATGGAGCACTCAAACAGGTCAATCCAAAAGCGCAATCGATATTAAATGCGCATCCCGAAGTTTTTGAACAGTTAGCAGCAATCCAAACAGGATCATCCAAAATGTTGAAGATAGATGGATTGCGTACCTACAAAATCCAAAAATCTAGGTTTATAGATATGGGTTTTGAAAGGGTCTTCATAATGATGGAAGAAGTAACCGCAGAAATCTTTGCCGCAGAAAAACAGGTGTATAGCAAGGTTATTCGGATGATGGCGCACGAGGTAAATAATACCGTTGGACCAGTAAACTCCATCATTAACATGGCCTTGTTGCAAAAGAACAATTGGGAGCAAGAGCAGAGCCAATTGTTAAAAACAGCTTTACAAGTGGCCATTGACCGCAACCAAAATCTCAATATTTTTATGCGCAATTTTGCAGAGCTGGTTAAGCTGCCAGAAGCGAATAAGAAAAAAGTAGATCTTGTGCTTTTGATTAGATCTGTAGCAGAACTCATGCAATTCTCTACCAATGATAAGGCTATCCGATTTGAGTTTCAGCTTCCTGCAGATCCCTATCTTATTTTTGCCGATGTGCAACAAATGGAGCAGGCCTTGATCAACATTGTAAAAAATGCCATCGATGCTATTGAAACAACAGGCACTATTCAATTCACTTTAGACTTGGCCAGTCGAAAGCTCATTATTAGCAACAATGGTAAGGGCATTGCCGAAAATGATACCGAGCAGTTGTTCAGTCCTTTCTTTAGCACCAAAAAAGACGGACAAGGCATTGGTCTAACCTTGGTAAGGGAAATTTTATTGAACCATGGTTATGAATTTTCTTTAAAAACTGTGGCACCACAATGTACTGAATTTAGCATCCAGTTGAGTTAATGCATTAGTCCACAAAAAAGCCCCATAGTTATTAAGTATGGAGCCATTGTAATAGAGTATAATTAAAACTAGAAGGAAAATTAGAACAAAAGGTAGATTTTAAAGCTAAGGTTATTGATAAACCCTTGAGTACTCATATTAAAAGTGGTTTGGGTAGTTTTAGAATTATTGTCATAACCAGTATTTTTGTCTTTAGTCTGATTATAAGCTATATTAGCAGATAATAGACTGGTTTCTAATGCTAATCTTTTAGATACAAACCAAGTTACGCCGCCATAAGCGCCTATTGCATATTCATTGCCCGTACTTACTACTCTTGTAACACCCGCCATTTCGGCGCTACTCTCGGTATAAGTATAACCGCCTTTGCCACCAGCATAGGCATATAGGGTTTTTACGATAGGAAAGTATCTTTGATAATTGATATTTCCTCCGTAAATTTTGGACATTTGATTACTAAAACTTGCATATTTTTGCTCGTTTTTACCATAATTTAAGTCTATTCCAAGTTTCACATTCTCTTTGATAAAATGCCCATAACTAAAGCTAAAGAAGTTAGAATTAATCTCATTTTTACCACTTGTGCCAGAAGATTTCTGTGTAAATGAATTGATCCCGAAGCCTAAGGCATTGGTACCTTTTGTTTGGGCGTATCCGCATAGGGATACACAGACGGCAATTGCCGTTAATAATTGTTTTTTCATTTGTGTGTGTGTTTTTGTGTGTGGTATAAATGTATAACTAAACTTTTAATTATAGAAATCTTTTTAACTGTTTTTTCAGTTTTCAATAAAAAAAGAATAGAAATATGCTGTAAAGACCAATAAAATACTCTTTTAGGTTAAACTTTACCCACTCAAAGCATTCATTCCTCTTTAAACTATAAACCAGAAGGAACCTTGCTGGTTAGGTTTTTAGCATCCTTCACAAAATGTGAAAAGTCTGTATAACCAATTTCATCATACACATAATTGCTCCCAAAGCTCTGGTAATGTTTCAATCCATTTTTAAACCGCAATATCTTAAAACATTGTTTGGGCGAAAGACCTAAGATCTCATTAAAATATCGGGTTAATGTTGCACTAGAAACTGCAACCTGTTTACAGATTGTAGCTATCGACATGAGCTCTTTTTCATCGGCCATGACAGCAATCGTTTTTTGTACGATTTTGAGTTTTTTATGTGCATTGATCGCTTCTATTTTACCACTTAAATACACTTCCATTAAGGCGATCCTTTCATTAAAGTCCTTGGCCTTTACAATGGCTTCAATTAAGCTTAATGGTAGGTGATCTGCTAATTCGCTGTGACTGTTGGTCAGCTCAGTTACCCCTATTTTTAAAAACTGCTGTAAAACCCCAGGTTTAAATTTAACTGAAAACTCTTTGGCTCCTACCGCATAAGTGCAGGTAAGCGCATGGCTCAGGTTACCCAATATTTTTGGTCCGATTAAAAGTTCTTCGGTTTGGTTAAAATGTGAGCAATAGCTTTTTGTGGTTGATGTTAATGGAAACGCAATCAGTGTATTTAAACTGGGTAAGGCTACTATTGAAAAAGGTGTAGAGCGGGTGCTTAAATCTAGCTCAAAATAATACTCCACCAGATCAGCTAAACCCACTGCAGGGTAACAGATCTGTAAATAATCGGGCTGGGTCTGTTCAAAAACTACCCTTCCTGTTTCCATAGGTCTCCAAGTAAAACATGCAGATATTGAATACCAATGGCACTGGTAAACATCCTTTCTTTTTTATTCCCTAATAATTGTTGGCTCCAATCTACAAAACCACCATCGCCAATATCAATTTGGGCACCATTTATCTGTATATGCGTTTTGACCTGAAGGCCCTGATAATAATTTTGGGTTGGATTATTGGCTTTAACGCTAATCTCAAATCCTGGCATTTGTGCTTTCAAATGAGCTAAGCAAAACTCCAACATGCGCTCTCCATTGCCATCCAAGTTTAATGGGATGATAGAGAAACTCACTTCTTTACACTGATAAATGTTCTTTAGCAATTGCGCATGTGTAGAAAGATGCTCGTAAAGGGCTAATTTTTCAAATTCAAAACTCCCTGTATCTACCCCTGCAGTTACCAAACAACCAATAGAAAAATGTGGAGTATGCCCTTCTATTTCGGTTAAAGGGGTACGCAAGAGCCTATTTACGGTAGCAAATCTATGGGTACCAAACATCTTCACATTGTTTTTCTTTAAAAAGGCATAATGTAAGGCAAGGCTGTTGGTTGCATCGGCCTGAACTTCACTATTTCTTAAAGCAGTAAGGACTTTTTGTTGATTGGTAATGCCAAAAACCGAACAGGTGCCTAACTGTGCAACAGGAGAAAGTTCTATAGGTTCGAAACGTTGGCTACAGAAAAACTGTAGTGTAGCGAGTTCTTGTGTCTTTAAACGCAATACATTAACCGCAGCGGGCTTAACTAATCTATTTTGAGCATATTGTTTCAATAAGCTGGTAGGTGCCTGTGTGGCCATACGCTGGTTAAACACAGCCAACAACAACGAATTAAGTGCTGTTCCGCTCAACTCTTCTCCCAACAGCTCCATTAATTGGGGATAACCCATCTTGCTGGCAATATGTTCGGCGATGTTTGTACTCATGGTTATAGTTTTTGATGGTTTGGATTGAATATCCGATACAAATGTTCGTCTAAAATCACTTCATTTTTAACAATGGCCGATTTTAAGACTGCCTCTAATGTATAACCTGCTTTTTCTAATACTCGCATAGAGGCTTTATTGGGACTAAAAACCCCTGCAAAAACCCTTAAAACTTGTAGCTCGTTAAAAGCAAAGTCAGTTAAAAGCTGTACCGTTTGGGTTGCATAACCTTTTCCCCAATAAGGTTCGCCAATCCAATAACCTATTTCTGCATTATTGCGGTAAATATCTCCATGTGGTACAACCCTACACACCCCAATAAAGGTTTCATCTACAAAAATGCCAAAAACATGACCCAACACCCCTTGTTTGGCCAAGGCCATAAATTCTTCTGCATTAGCCAAAGCATAAGGGTGTGGAAATACATCTTTAAGATTTTGGGCAATAAGCGGGTTATTCGCCAGTTGTTGTATTGCTATTGTGCTTGCTTCCTGTATTTCTTTTAACGTTACCATACCATCAAAGTTCGGTATAAAACAGAAAAAAACAGGTGTAAAAACCAATCAATTTTAGGCCTTAATTATCTCTTATTGTTACAATTGCATCTGCTACATTGATCTGTTCGAGAAAATGAGCATCATGTGTCACTACAACAAGTGTTCCCTGATATTCGTTAATGGCCGCTGTTAAAATTTCTATGTTCTGCAGATCTAGGTTATTAGTAGGCTCGTCCAATACCATCAGCTCTGGAGCTTGTTGTTGCATAGTCAAAGTACACAACATTAAACGCATCTTCTCGCCCCCACTTAGGGCTGCGCAAGGCTTATCCCAACATGAGCTGTTGAATAGAAAACGGCTTAGTCTGATCTTGATCTCATGTTCTTGTAAAGTCCCTGTATTGTATTTTTGTGCCAGTTCATATACCGTTAGTTGGTCATCAATCAATGAATAATCTTGGTCGATATAAAGTGCATGGATTGCCGTTCGCTCCATTGTGCCAAACCGTGGCTCAATTTTACCCAATATCATTTTGATCAATGTGGTTTTACCCGATCCATTTAAGCCTTTGATCGCAATCCGTTGTCCACTGGTAAGCTGAAAATTAAGTGGTTGTTTCCAAAGCAATTTATCCTCATAGCCAAAATTAATACCCTTTGCTGTAACCAATGGCTTCCCCCTAAACAAGCGAGTATAGACCAAATCCAATTTCATTTGATCTTTATCGGGTAAGGCACTGCGCAACCTACTCAGTTCTTGTGTCAAATTGCCAACTTTTTCTGCATGTACTCCTTTCATTTTCGAGGTACTCCGTTCTGCACTGTTTCTCAAACTATTCATTACAATGGTGGGCATTCCCGCTTTCTCTTGCTTCTTTTTACCACGCGAATCTAATTTTTGCTGCCGCTCTAAAGCTTCCCTTTCAGTTTCTTTGGCCTTACGAAGTGTTTTTTCTTTGCTTTTGAACTCTTGGTTCAAGGCCTCTTGTTTGATCGTTTTTTGGAGTAGATAAAAATCGTAATTACCGCCATACACTGTGATCCCATTTTTGTTCAGCTCGTATACACTAGCCAACAGGTTGAGTAGTGTGCGATCGTGACTTACCACTACCAATGTTTGTTTGGTAGATTGAATATAGGCATAAAGCTTGTTTCTACTCCAATCATCCAAATGGTTGGTAGGTTCGTCTAACAAAACAAGTTCGGGCTGATGAATGACCATTCCTGTTAAGAAAACCCTGGTTTTTTGCCCTCCACTTAGGGTGCTTAGCTGTTGGTTTAAATCCAATGCTGCTAAGCCCCAATGGGCCATGGCTTCTTTGCAACGCTCTTCAATGGTCCAATCGTCATCAAGCAATTCCATATTTTCGAGAGTCGCATTTCCAGCTAAAATTTCGGTCAATGCCTGGAGCTTATCGTCAACCTGTAAGGCTTGTGCAATGGTAAAGCCATTAAACTGTCCAAAAAGTTGCGGTACTACATATGCTTTCGACTTTGCTTTTACAACTCCGGTTAAAGGGCACAGTTGGCCTGATAATATTTTTAAAAGGGTAGATTTTCCAACACCATTGGCACCAATAAGTGCAATTTTATCGTGTGGATTAACCACTAAGTTTAACGAAGTAAACAATGCATCTTTATTGGGATGCAGATAAGTAATATCTTGAAGAATTAACATGATTTCTTTTTTAAGTGTGAATAATGATAGGGAACTCAGCAAGCTGGCCCTATTTATTTTTACCGAAAGAAATCAGATCCTACATGGTTGGTGGTTTTGTTTACGAATGCAAAAATAAGAAAAATTTTGTTTTGCGTAAAACCCATAGTTTGCGTAGACACAAACCATGGGTTTAGGCAAAATTGTTAAAGGATATAACTAAACCCAATTCTTCCAGAAATTGGCTGTAATTTCACTTCATCAAAATCAGTGGTCAGCATAGGGCCCAGTTGAAGTTCAAAATTGACTTTCCGGCCTAAGCTTCGCTGAATTCCCCAAAATGCCGCTAAGCCCATACCACCCTTTTGACGGGTATTTTTTTCGATGATCGCCTTGGTTGAACCTCCAATCTCAGCACCAAAAAAGTTAGTTGAGTTGTTTCTTGTTTCACGGCCTTTTTTGGCCCTTTGCTCTAATTTATAGTAATTCCTAAAGCCTACATAAGCAGAAGGGCTCATGCTAAAGGCCCATTTACTGCCAGCCCAATTGTTATAGGAATAAGAAATCCCTGAACCCAGACCAATACCTCCATAAACTGTTGTAGAAGTAGATACAAGCTGCTCACGCTCGTAGAAAATCCCCAACAGGGCCAGTTTAATTTTATTTAAGCTTTGGATGGGTTTAGCCACTTGTGTAGTGTCTTGTGCATTTGCTTTTTGAATGGAAGAAATAAAAAGCAGCATAAATCCGATCGAGTAAACATGTTTCAAAAGATTTTTCATAGTGTTGTTTTTTTAAGAAATTGATGTTGTTTTAAACAAGACGATCAATGTTCTATTTTGGTTGCAACGTTGTTGCAAAAAAAATCAAAAAATAATAGGTAACATTTTTTTATGAATGTATCTAAAGGCGAAAAAAAAAGAATATGAAAACAATTAAAATTTTTACCTGTATATTTTTTCTCCTTTTAATTACAAAAGTGAGGGCGCAAGAATTTGAAGTAACCGTTACTGGAAAAGGCAAACCTGTGTTATTATTCCCGGGATTTGCCAATACTGGCGAAGTTTTTAATGGAATAGTTAAAGATCTTTCTGCGCATTATCAAGTGCATACTTTCACCTTTGCTGGTTTTGGTAAAGTGGCTCCCATATCATTTCCTTGGCTTCCAAAAATTAAGGACGCTATAAGTAGGTATGTTCAAACCAATCATTTAAAAAATCCTATACTTATTGGGCATAGTTTGGGTGGGGTATTGGGTTTATGGTTGGCGGCAGATGAGCCGAAAACATTCTCTAAGTTGATTATTATTGATGCATTACCAGCAATGGGGGTATTGATGATACCCAATTACAAAAGCGAGAACATGGTTTACGACAGCCCTTATAACAAACAAATGCTTGCAATGAATGATCAAGACTTTAAGAAAATGACCGAACAAATGGCCCAATCGATGAGCTTGAATAAAGCCGTGCATCAACAATTACGCGATTGGATGATCATGAGCGATAGGAAAACATTCGTTTATGGATATGTAGATCTGTTGAAGTTAGACCTTAGAGACAAACTTTCAAACATCGTTATTCCAGTAAGTATTTTGGCAGCTACCCAACCTTACGGAAAGTCTGTTGTAGAAACTAATTATAAAGGACAGTATAAAAATTTGAAGAACTATACCTTAAATTTCGCTGAAAACGCTGGTCATTTTATCATGTATGATCAACCTGAATGGTTTTTAAAAACGATCAAATCTGAACTTCAAATTAAATGATCCCCGAACAAGAATTTGAGACCATATATGAGGAGAATTACCATAAGGTGATCGGTCTTTGCTTGGGCTATGTAAATGGTGATGAAGACATGGCAAGAGACCTGACCCAAGAAGTTTTTATCAAGGTTTGGCAGAACCTCAAGATGTTCAGAAACGAGGCCAGC
The DNA here is from genome assembly GCF_001412215.1 of Pedobacter sp. Hv1. Classification (GTDB taxonomy): domain Bacteria; phylum Bacteroidota; class Bacteroidia; order Sphingobacteriales; family Sphingobacteriaceae; genus Pedobacter. The sequence goes on along the minus strand of NZ_LLWP01000012.1, from coordinate 196,303 downwards.
ATATCTACATGGATCTATCGGATTGCTGTAAATACCTGTTTTCAACAATTAAGGAAGAAAAAGCCTTTGCCATTAAAAGTAGATGTAGTAGACGAAATTGGGGAAGAAAAATTCTCTAATGAAAGACGTTACCAAAACATGTATGCCTGCATCAATCAGTTATCGGCAGTTAATAAAAGTATTATTCTATTGGAACTGCAAGATATGCCTCAAAAAGAGATTTCGAATATCATCGGGATCTCTTATGAAGCGTTAAGAATTAGACTGCATCGGATCAAGAACCAATTATCTAAATGTGTAAAAAATGAACGACTTTAACGATATCAAATCTGAATGGGTACAAAGGAACATTCCTGAATTACCAAAAAATGGTTATAAAAACATCATTAAAAACAGCCTTTACCTTAAAAGGAAACAGCGCTATGGTCAGATCGTGCTTATCGTCACGGTGATTATTCTGATCTGTTTCTTCATCTACATTTCTGGCTTTAAAAATGCACAGCTCAGTTTAGGAATGTCATTGATGGTCGGTAGCCTATTGTTTAGGGTTGTTGTAGAGTTCTTTTCTCAAACCAAACTCAATAGTTTGGCACCCACACTTCAAGTTAAAGCGTTCAATGAAAAGATAATGGCCTATTACAAATCAAGATTGGTTATTCATTATTGGTTAACCCCTCTTTCATTTACCAGTTATGTAATTGGCTTTATCATCATGCTTCCCATTTTTAAGCTCCATGTATCTACTGGCCTTTACAATTATATCATTATTTCTTCTATCCTAGTCTTTCTTTTTTTAATTGTACTTATTACTGTTCAAATCAAAAAAGAGCTCAAGGTGATTAACGAAATGAAGAAGGATACACCTATCGAATAATTAATTTATCGCAAGCATTCTAGCTAAAACACTCAACCAATTTTGTTAATACTTAATTACAATCTTGCCAATGGTAGTACCATTTTCTAATTGTTGGTGTGCTTTTTTTAAATTATCAACAGACAATCCGATCAATACTTCTTTCAATGTTGTTTTTAGCACACCTTGGTCTAAAAGATCAGCAACTTGATTAAGAATATGGTGTTGTTCAATCATGTCATCGGTTTCAAAGCTAGATCGGGTGTACATGAACTCCCAAGAGAAGGTTGCACTCTTGTTTTTGAGCTTATTTAAGGCTACTGGCGCAGCAGAACCTGTAATTGAAGCCATGTGTCCTTGTGGTTTAATCAGTTCGGCCATGGCATCCCAATAGAAGTTGGCATCTACAAAATCTAAAATAAAATCTACATACTGAAAACCTGCTTGACGTACCTCGTTTACCAAGTCTTTATGGTTTAATACATAGTCTGCTCCTTGTGCTTTGCACCATGCAATGGTTTCAGGGCGACTAGCTGTAGCAATTACGGTTAGGCCTGCTATTTTTTTAGCCACTTGTATGGCAATAGAACCTACACCACCTGCACCACCAATCATCAATATCGTTTTACCTTTATCCTTTTCATTGATCCGTAAACGATCAAACAAAATCTCCCAAGCAGTAAGCACAGTTAGGGGCATTGCGGCCGCTTCTTCAATACTTAAGTTTTTGGGCTTTTTGCCTACAATACGTTCATCTACCAATTGATATTCTGCATTACATCCCTGCTTGTTGATATCTCCTGCATAATATACCTCATCGCCTACCTTAAACAAGCTTACCTCATCGCCAACAGCGGCTACGGTTCCTACAGCATCCCAGCCAATAATCTTTGGCGTTTCTAATGTGATGTCTTTTGCACTGTTCTGACGTACTTTAAAATCGACAGGGTTTACAGCTATTGCCGTAATTTTCACCAGTAGGTTTCTTCCATTTGCCACTGGTTCTGCAGTTTCAAACGCTATAAAACTATTTTCGGCTGTAATGGGTAACGAGGTGTTAAATCCTATTGCTTTCATTCTATCGATTTTAATATTGTAAATTAACTCTTGTAAGATCGTTCTTCTTAACCATACAAAGATATTTGTAAACACATGAATATGATTGTAGATTTTCATTGTATTTTTGTAAAAATTTATTGCACCTTATCATGAAACGTTTCAACAGTTACCATTCTTTAAATGTATTTAGGTTAACACTTGATCGATGGGAATTTCCGACCCATAATCATAATTTTTACGAGTTCATTTTTATAGAAAAGGGTTGTGGTAAGCACATATTAAATGAGATGTCGTTTAACTACCAAGCAGGCGACGTACTTTTGTTGCGACCAGAAGATGCCCATTACTTTGAGATTGAACAGCATACCGATTTCATTTTTGTTAAGTTTAACGAACAACTTTTTATTGAAAAACTGGAAGGTGGAAAAACAGCCAAGTGGATGGAAGTGATCAAAACCTTGTTGCAAAATCCCTCATCAATTAATGGCAGTTTGGTTACAGATGCTGCAGACAAAACACATCTTCATCAGCTCTTACAAATTTTATTGACCGAGTTTGCCAAAACCTGCGCTTACAGTAGAGAAGTAGTATTAGAACTCTTTGGAGCAGTAATGATGATGGTGGCCAGAAGCCACTCTACCACACAATACGGCGATCAATGCCCAAGTAACACCGAACTCGATAAACTGACCCAAATTTTGGGTTACATTAGGTTACATGCCTTAGATGCTGAAAAAATGCGGATCGAAAACATTGCAGCACATTTTGCCATGTCGGCCAATTACATTAGCATCTATGTTAAAAAACATAGCCAAATTGCCATTCAACAGCACATTATCCAAACCAAATTAAAGTCTGCAGAACAACTGCTCAAAAATGGACGTCAGAACATTAACGAGATTGCAATGAAATTAGGTTTTACAGACGCAAGCCATTTTAACAAGATGTACAAAAAGTATAAAGGGGTTAACCCCAAGTTGGCACGACAAGTAAATTGAAGAGGGTGGATATAATCCCTATCCACCTTCCTAGCCATTAAATTTAGGCTTACACGCTTCTTAAAGCGTAAAGTTATACCCTAATCTAAGCGCTACAAATTTGATATCGTAGATGTCGTCTCTTACATCTGAACTTTGGTATTTTACCCCCAATTCTACCTTTTTGTACACATAGCCCGCACCAATTGCCCAACCAAAAGCCGTTTGGCTACCACTTGCGCTACCACCAGGTCCAGAACCTTTAATGCTATTGAAAGATACCCCTGCTTGGGTGTCGATAATAACATGCCCAAAAGTATACCTATAACCTGTGTAAATTGGGATAGTTGCATAATGGCCACTTACACTTGCAGGCAGGTTTTTTAAGCCAAATTGGTTATAACCAACCTCTAAAGTAATCTGATGAGGATCGGCGCCAAAGCCATACATCCCTTTTATGGTTGCCCCATAGCCTGTGTTTGCAACATCTGCCAATTTTTCGGTCGGGAACGCCGCTCTTGCCCCAATCTGGATGCCGTTATTCCCCTTTTGGGCCTTTGCAAAAGAGAAAATAAGTAATGAAGTACAGAGAAGTAATGTTTTCTTGATCATAAGTTTGAGATTATATTAATTTTTAGATGATTTATGCGTTTTAATGTCCTATTATGTACTCTTCTTCCCATCAGCGCCATGGATATAAATATCTTGCTGTGGCAGCGATAAAACAATTGCATGCTTTGCAAAAACCTTGTTAATACCCACAATCAGATCGCTCTTTACCTCGGCCACATCTTTAAGCTGTTTGGTCCAGTAAAAAAGTTTCATTTCAATACGGTTATCCTTAAAATCTTGAAACAGGACTAAAGGTTCTGGATGGCTAAGCACCCGCTCATCTGTAGCCAGCAACTTCAATAAAATATCCCGAATTTTTTCTAGGTCACTATCATGTGTAAGCTGTAAAACAATAGCTGTTCTTCTTTTATGGGCTCCGGTAGACCAGTTAACCAAGTGCGAATTCAATAAATCGCCATTGGGCATTACAATTTCTGCACCATCATAAGTTGAAATGATACTGCTCCTAAATCCGATAGATTTTACCGTACCATCTTTGCCTGCTATCTCTACCATATCGCCCAGATTTACAGGTTTTTCGAAGGCAATGATCAATCCACTTACCAAATTATTAACCAAAGATTGCAAACCAAAACCAATACCCACACCTAAAGCACCTAAAACAATGGCAATCTTATCCATAGGAATACCTGCCGAAGCAAATGCCAGAAATAGGCCCAATACGATGATCGCAATGCGGATCAACAAGATCCAACTGCCCAAACCCTTTCTGGTATTATGATCTTGTTTAGATGAAGTCCGCTGATCCGTTGCAAAAAAGGAAACCACTTTTGAGACCAGTACAGAAATGGATAAGATCAACACAAACAATAACAAATTATTGATGGTAAAGGTATAACTGCCCAAGGTCCTTTCATCAGAGAAAAACCCTCTCAATGGTTCGATCAAGAATGAATATTCCGGAAAATTCCGTCCAAACAAAATGAACCAACCAATTACCAAAAGCAAGTAGAGTAAAATCGGGGCATCTTGCCCTACACGCTCAAAGTTTACATAAAATAGCTTTTTATCTTGTTTAGTGTAGATACTAAAGGCCAGCTTTATCCCCTCATTGATCAACCTTACCGTCCATAAAAACATAATGGCAATTACCACATTCAGGTAGCCCGCAACCAATAAGGCCTTCGCAAAATTATAGCTGCCAAATACGTTTGCAATTAGCGAGATCAACTCCAAAAAGAACATTAAACCGATAGAATAAAGGATCAGTTTTTCTTTTAATTCGTTTCTTTTCCCTGTTTTAAATACAATCAGCCCTGTAATAACCCCCATTAGTGCCAGTACAATCATTAACCATCTTTCTAGCCTTGTAGCTTGAAGGATCAGATTGTCTAAAGCAGCGAGCATAAAGAGCGACAAAAGTAAGAGCCACACCATCATCCAATATTTAGTAATGAAGCCCCTAAATAAAATACTGAGCGATAAGGCCGAAACAACCCAGAAGATAAGACTAAATATAAAAGGCGATGAGCCAAACAAAAACTGAGAAAGATTGGTAATGATTACCAAAGCCGATAAAAATGGATAACGCAACACCAACTGCCCTTCCAAGTCATCTTTTAATAGTTCTCTTTCCTCATACATCTTTTTCAACGACCGCAAATAGGTAAAGCAGATGATAAAAAGTAAAAGTGTACAGCCTATAATGGTTACATTGCTTTGAACAAAGTACAACAGGTTTAGTTTTCCTTTGGCTATAGCTTGTTTAAAGATCTGATCAATTGGCCTAAAATAACCCGTCGATTCCCAAATATTGGCAAACTCTTTTTTAGAAAGCTGACCTGATATGCCTTTTAAATATAGATTGGCCTCGTCATGACTATTTTCTAGCTTAAAAAGCTCTAAATTGGTTTGGTTTTGCAAAAGTTGGGTACTAGAGATGGCCTTAGTTAAAGCACTATCTATTGGCGTAACCTCGTAGGCCAATACCCTAAGACCCTGCATATATTTGGAGAGCTGTACAGAATCTGTTGGAAACTCAAAGAGTTCCTTTATACTAGAAAGCGAATCTAATTTATATTTCAGATTGCTCAACTGCTGTTTATGGTTGTCTAAACTATTTTTTTGGCTCTGTCCTCTTTTTAACAAAGCCGATAATATTTTGGAAGTTGCCGTTAGGTTTCTATAAGTATGTGCTGTTCCTGTATTGTTAAATACGCCATCACCAGCAATTTCGGCATCTGCCTGAATTGATAACAATTCCTTTTGGGCCTGAACCGTATCAATGCTTGTTTTCAGGTATAACTTGGCTTTTTGCAGTATTTTTTTGATCTCTACAAACACCTGTTCTTGCACCAGTTGGGTTTTATCGGCTTTAAAATCGGCGGCACTTTGTTGGGCAGATCTTTTTGCAAATTCTTGCATCCGCTCTACAAAACTTTTTTTTAAAGTGCTTGAATCTATTTGTTTAACCTTGCTATTTTGTTGTCCATAAGAACTTACAGCTATACCAACAAGTATACAGATTAAAGGAATTTTTAATAAATATTTGTACCCTGAAAAAAAGTTCATTTCAAAAATGTAAACCCCAAATTAACCCATCGTGAATAAACTAAAAATATAAAAATATTTCCAAATAGGCTAAATAATTACGCTTATAAGTATTATTTTTATCTAAAAGTTAAAAAATACCATTATGAAAAAACTAATCCTCTCACTCCTAATCTCTCTATTTTCCATAACCTTATGGGCACAAGCACCTGAAAAAGTTGATGTCATTTTAAAAGTAAATGGCGATGAAATGAAGGGCAAGATTACTAAGATCAACGATGTAGACCTGACGTTTATCTATAGTGGCGAAACATTAGAGTATACTATCAAAAAATCAGATATCTTAAAGATTGTACATGCTAGCGGAAGAGTTGAGGTGATCAATCAACCTACTTTACCTTCTGAGTCCAGAAAAAATGACCGGGTGGTAATGAATGGCTCACCAGCAGACCATCATAACAAGATTGCCATTTTGCCTTTCCATTTTTTAATAGACCATCAGGCAGGTGCCGAAGAAGTTGGTTATAAAGCACAACAAGATACTTATGCTTTTTTATCGCAACATTCTGCAGGTTATACCATTCTCAATCCGATGACCACCAATGCCCTTTTGATCAAAGCAGGTGTAACCAAAGATAAAATGATGGGTTTTACCATGGATGAAATCTGTAATATTTTAGGCGTAGAGTATGTAATAGATGGTACCATTACCCAAAATAAAGGAGTACAAACCAGCTCTACCAGTGACAATGCCAACACCACTATCAAAAAGAAAGACGACAAAAATGTAGTGGGTGTAAAATCTTCTGAATATGCTTACGCCAATTCTGCCCAACGATATGATGTTGCCGTGAATTTGAACATTTACACAGATACCAATGCCAGTATTTACAGTCAGAACCACAAGGCTTTCTTTAGCAGTACAGATGCTTCTTACTCCGCTCCATTAGAGTATCTACTTAAACGTTGCCCATTATATAGAAAATAATTTTTTACTTGTTTTACTCCCTATAACTTAATTGATGATGAAGAAATTTTTTGCTGTTGCCTTATTTGTTGTGTTAAGCAACTTCGCTTTTGCCCAAAAAGACCAAGTTTTGAGTGTGCTCAAAAAGTACAATATCAATGAGCAAGTGCTCGACCCTAATTTAAGAGACAACATAGAAAAGTATGCGTATAATCTACAAAGAACGGTAACACTTTCTGGTAAAGACAAGGTTTATCAATCTAGTTATGATCCTACAAAAGATGAAGCCAATCGTTGGACCTTAAATTCGGTGAATGGTAAAAACCCTTCTAAACACGACATCAAAGCATTTAATGATGAACATGCGATCAAAGTTCATTTTAAAGTAGATGAAAGCACTTATAAAATAGCAAAAGACGATGGAAAGATGGTAGAGGTTACTTATCAATATGATCCTTCGTCTTTGGATTCAGAGCACCAGTTTTTAAAAGATTGTTTGATCACTTTGTCTATCAATGCAAAAACAGGCTTATTGGAAAAATCTGCTGAGCTCAACCTCAAAAACTTAAAGATCAAAATCTTGAAAATTACCAAGTTGACCAGTGATGTAAGTTATGCGTATAACCAGGCCAACAAAAGTTATACTGTGGCGAACGAAACCATTACAGTGGTCATCAAAATGTTGGGCAATGAAATACCAATGATTACCACCAACACTTATACACTAACGACTAAATAGCTTGATGTAAGTTCTCGTTTGTACCAAGTTGAACAAATAATACTCGGTTAGCAGTAATACTAACCGAGTAGAGCGCAATTTAGGCAGACCAGTTCGTTTTTATGTTTTAGACAAGGAGATCTTCGATTTTTAAAGAAGCGTTTTTAAAGATGACCGACTGTAGGCCAACGGCATCTTTTACCAAAATCACCTTACTTCTATCAATAGCCAAAAGTGCCAACAACGGTTGGTCTAATTGATCCTCGCCTACTACAATGCTTTCTATTTTGGTAATTTGATTTGGATGGATAATTTGATGAGGTCTTGGATTTGGCACATAGGCCGACATGATAAAAGGGAAATAGATATCTTTTGGGAAGATCAAGCTCCATTTTAACTTTCTGCCATTTACATCAATTCGCTTTGCCCTTTTATACATTAAAAAAGGAATATGGTGTTGTTTCAATATGCTTCGCTGATAGTTTAAACTAGCTGTTTCTGTTTCAACAGACCACTCGCACCAACCATGTTGTACGTTTCTCCATTTTTCCATGCGTTGCAACATGGCACTGTAGCCAAACAGTTTCATTAACAATTTTGCAGAATTAGGTAATTCTACACCTTTGTATATTTCTATAAAAATGCCTTCTTCAAACCAAATAAAAGCATTGTATGCCTTTTTTGGGGCAGTTCCATATTCAACCGTAAAACCTGCTGCAATCAATTGCGCTACTGCTTTGTGCAAATCGTTTACCCTAAAGAGTACATGGCTTAGTTTCATGATTGTGGCCTTAAATAATGTTGAATAGATTGGATATACTTCATAACGACAAGTTTCTTATTTAGAATGATTACAAATAACTAGATTTTTTTAGAACTATACAAGAGCAAGGCATGGCGAATAATAGAATTAACTTATATTCATGTCTCATTAGTTTATAGCTACGATGAATCTTAACTATTGAGTACTATCATGTTCGAGCAATTTACACCAAGCAATTACCATCAAATTTGCGACTCTCTCGGTTTACAAGATGAGGATCTGAAAAGTGTATTTACCAAATATGGTTATCCACCTCTGTGGACTAGACCCAATACTTTTGAAAGCTTGGTACACATCATTTTAGAGCAACAGGTCTCTTTGGCTTCGGCATTGGCTACTTTAAACAAACTTCGCGACAAGCTAAAAGATATTACACCAGAAGGCCTTTTGCTTTTAAGTGACGAAGAGTTGAGGGCTTGTTATTTCAGTAAACAGAAAACAATTTACGCCAGACACTTGGCACAGGCCCTTGTTAAAGGAGAACTCGATCTAGCAGCATTAGAGACCTTATCTAATGATGAAATTAGGCAAACATTAAGTCAGCTCAAAGGCATTGGCAATTGGACCATTGATGTGTATTTGATGTTTGTGCTACAACGCACCGACCTCTTCCCTATTGGGGATTTAGCTGCTGTAAATGCCTTAAAACAATTGAAAAGATTACCCACAAGCACCAGTAGGGAAGAACTATTGGCTATTGCCGAAACTTGGAAACCGCACAGAACGGTAGCCACCATGTTGCTTTGGCATTATTACTTGTCTACCAGAGGGAAGAAATAGAAGATTTCTATACCTATTCCTTTAAATATTTATCTACATCTTCGAGTTTAAATTCAGGGCTTGCAGCAAATAGTGTTTGAAGAAAGTACATGTGTGTGGCCCCGTAGATCACCAAAATTCGTTCATCTTTACGGTCAACTACACGTTGAATATTTGAATAGATGCGTAAATTTCGGTTAAAATAACGGGTAATAAAACCATCAGCTCCTATTGGCTCTAGGTTAGTACCGCGTTTGGTGGTAATTAACCACCTGCCAATTGGCCTAGCTCGCATTTCTGGCGAATTTAGAAACCTAAGGTATTGCTGTGTGGTACTTTTATAGGCTAAGGTATCATCGTAGGCACTCTCTTCATCGTAACGTTTCTCCCAATACGCATAAGAGGTATCGGTTTGGTTCTTGTATTTTTCAAAGGTCAGCACCGAATCTTTAGGGCTCAACTGGAAGCGAAAAGCTTGCGCATCTACTGGATATAATGTTTTAAGTCCGAGCTGTTTTGCCAAACGAAAGCCGATCTGAATGGTTTCATTTGCCATAAAGGTAGGGTTTGCCACCAGTTTCCCATTGAGATAGGCCTGATATAGCGAATCGTACTTGGCCTGATACTTAGGTTGGGCCTCGAACACAATTTTTGTAGGTTTAAATTTAGCCAAATCATCAACAAGGCGTTTAACCTGCTGTTGTCGCTCGGCTGAAAGCATGTCTATCCGAAGTTCATTGGGCGTAGTATTGACATCTACCTGCTCACCTGCAAAATGGAATACGCCTAACAATAAAACCGTGGGTTTCATTTGATCATCCCCAAAGATTTTGTTTACTTTTTGGATAGGATTTTGCCCAAAGCTACTCAAGGGTAACAAGCACAAGGCGTAAAGGAGTTTTCTCATCTCATTGTCGTTTAACAAGAGACACTAATGAAATTTAAACGTTGCACCTATTTCAAGTGTTTAAAGCTCAAAATAACAAATGAGAATTATTTGCACAAAGCACAATCGTTTTGCAACCATTAAAGAAATCTATCGTCTTTCCAATAAATAATTGAACAACATGCGTAAATTTTTGTATTCGATCCTATTCGTGATCGCCGGATCAGGCATCAAGGCCCAAACTACATTTGAAGGAAGTGTAAAGAACAAAGACAATGATTTTATCCCCTATTGCTCCATAGGCATCAAAAACACCAAGATTGGTACCATCACCAATGAGAAAGGCGCCTACAAATTTTTAATTCCCGATAGTTTAAAAGACAAAGAAATTGTTTTCAGTTCCGTAGGTTATTTCGACAAAATCGTTTCAGCAAATGAGCTCAAAAGAAATAGCCACATTATTTTAGATGATAAAGCAACAGCACTACAAGAAGTAGTAATCAGTGCTAAAAAATTGAAAGAAAAAATAATAGGGCAAAAATCACGTCCGTTTCTCACTTTTTCCAAAATGTTCGATAAAAATGTGCCGACCATAGAACAAGGTAATATTTTTGAAATCTACCAAAAAACAAGATTGGAATCTTATAATTTCTACATCATACCGAGTTCAAAATATGCACAGATTACCTTAAAGCTGAATATCTACAGCCTAAAAAATGACCGACCAGACAAATCGTTGTTAAAGGAAAATATCATTTATAAAACCAGCAGTATTGGCTGGCAAAATATCAACCTGTCCAATTATAAATTGTTATTTAATGGTTTAGATCAAATTGCCATCACCTTACAATTAGTCGAGTATAAACCACTAGCAGATACTGAATTCGTATTTGGTGTTTCGGCAAAAAAAACACTTTCTAAAAACCTATTGTTCAGATACCAAAGCCAGGGAAATTGGGAAGCCTACGAGGGCAGTTTTATCTCGAATATCAACATTAGTTATAGTAAAGATCCGGGAGAAAAAGAAATTGTTGAAGCAAAAGAGGCGGAAGCCCAAAATGATCCAAACACCAAAACATTTGTTGAGGTTTATAAAAACAGGGAAAAAGCTCAAAAAACAATGTATGGCAAAAACAAAGAAGGGAAATATATGGAGCTGCAAGATGCCAAAATATATTATGAAACCTACGGAAAAGGGGAGCCTTTAATTCTGCTACATGGCAACAATGGTAGTATTGCCGACTTCTATCAACAAATCCCCTTTTTCTCTAAATATTATCGAGTAATTGCCATAGATACACGTGGGCAAGGAAGAAGTACAGATTTAAGCACAAATGAATATAGTTATCAGCAATTTGCTGCCGACCTATTTAAACTCACTCAACATTTGAAACTCGACAAGATCAATATTTTGGGTTGGAGTGATGGTGGCAATACAGGGTTGATCTTTAATGCCGAACACCCAGAGTTAGTAAATAAGCTGATTACCATTGGCGCCAATCTTAATCCAAATGGTGTTGAAGAAGATTTGATCAACACATTTAAACAACAACTCTCGGCCAATACAACTGGAACCAATCAAAGGTTGATCAGGCTCATGTTAAACCAGCCAAATATTACGACTGAACAATTAAATCATATCAACAATCCCGTATTGGTTATGGCAGGGAACAATGATGTAATTAAGGAAGCACATACCAAATCTATTCAAGCTGCTATTCGAAATGCAACACTGCAAATCATTCCAAATGCAAGTCATTATGTGCCTTTTGAACAACCCGAAAAGCTAAATGAATTGGTATTAAAATTCTTGGGGAAGTAACCCCAAAGTATGTTAAAAGATAAAAGTAAGGGTGTAATTGAAGCTCATTTCATCCTTACTTGAATTGAGATACCTGATTGATAACTTTGGACTGGTTAAAACACTATTGATAAGATGAACTAATACTTCTACCTTAGTAATTAGTTTTTTGTCAACAGCTTGCGTAAAATTAAAGCCTTAAGATCATGAGAAGAAAACTACTACTTATTGTTGCATTATTAAGCTTAAGTTTCGGGTCATTTGCACAAAGTGGCAAAAACTATCTACAAGTTTCAGCACAGTTATCCAGACCCACTTCGGCATTATTAGAAGTAACCAACGTTGGATATGGTGGCGCACTCAAATGGATGCATGGTTTTGGGGATAGCAACCAACAAGCGACCTTAGAGATGGGCTACAATCGTTTCCCCGTTAAAGGCCTCACTTCTGGTGTAGAAGCACATTATGCCGCAATTCCAATCTATTTGGGCTATAGATATCTTGCCAATAAGGTTTCCTTAGAGGCTCAGGCTGGCACTTCGATCAACAGAATAATAGGAAGAAACAGTATGTTGTCTGTTAGCGAAACCAAACTTAACTTAGGTATTGGCCTAGGTTTGGGTTATATCATGAAAAACTTTGAAATTGGAGCCCGGTATCAGATCACTGACCCTAGAGGTACACAAGATGACCCCACTTTTTTAGGCATACGTCTGGCCTACAATATTTCTTTGTAACACATCCTTATTTAGATAAGAATTTTATTTAATGATAAAGAACAAAAGGGAAACGCTTAAAAAGCATTTCCCAATTTGTGTGGTCTTAAAGGCACCGATTTCAAACTCTTTTTTAGAAGATTTGCAGGTGGTCATAAACATTCTGGGTCATGAAAGATGACTTTAAATATCTTGCCGACACAGATTTCAAACTTTTTTATTGAGTTTAAAGTTCATTACAATGGTTATCATATCGTTAATATCCTTCTCACTTTTAATGTAAGCCCAAAAATTAGCAGGCATAGAGCGTTCTTGATTTGGTTCCCAAATTGTAATTATCAGTTGATCTTTATCACCTTCCTTGCGCAAGCCTATGTAAGTTTTATACCCATTATAGGTTCCAACAGTAAAATATGAAGAATTACGGGTATTCCGATCAGTTATATGAGTACCTGCCATATAACCAATGTCATAAAATATTTTGAAATCTCCCGAACTTAATTCACCCATATCTGAATCTATTGTTCCAGTTCTTTTATTTTTGAATTGTGAAGGTACTGATACGCTAGCACTACCTAGATCTATAATTTTCAGATTAGTATCTAATCCTGTCTTCTGGCTAGAATATTTTTTTAATTGCTCTTTAAGGCTTGTTTCTATATTCTGACCGTTAACGTATTGCGTGCATAATATTAGCGCAAAAAGTAGTACTGTTGATATCTTTTTAAATGTGCGTTTTTTAGACATTAGTTTTGGATTGTTTCTAAGTTAAAAGTAATCAATATAAGCTATATGATATATAGATGCCACATAAGGTTCGATTCCATATATAAGAATAGTACTATAATTCTTGCATTTTTAGTAGAAAAATATGGGAAAGCGTAAATAGAGAATCAAAGAAATCCACGAATTTTAAGGAAAATTTCGTGGATTTCGGTTAAATTTTGTGGTCCCGACGAGAATCGAACTCATATCTAAAGTTTAGGAAACTTCTATTCTATCCGTTGAACTACGGGACCAATATTTTACAAAGAGCTGGCTTCAAACCTTAGCTAAGCGCACAAATATAGAAATATCTGCGATTATGACTAAAAAATTCGACCATTAATCATATTTCGCCAAATTAAGGTTCTTATTTAATGATACTCCCGTTGTCGAATTGACCTGTAGGTGCCACAAAAATAAGCTTACCCTCTGCGTTTTCGGCCATTAAAATCATGCCTTGCGAAACAATGCCTTTGATTTCTCTTGGCGCCAAGTTCACCAAAAGACTTACCTGTTGCCCTATTATATTTTCTGGTTGATAGTGCTCTGCAATACCCGAAACTACCGTACGCTCATCTAATCCTGTTTGTAAAGTTAGTTTCAATAGTTTTTTGGTTTTCTCTACTTTTTCTGCCGCTATAATGGTAGCTACACGAATATCCATCGCTCCAAATTGATCAAACTGGATATTTTCTTTAGCTGGCGTAACCGTAGCACTGGCTTGCGCATTTGCGGCCTTGCTATTGTTCAATTTATCGATTTGTGCTTGTACTTCTTCGTCTTCAATTTTGCTAAACAACAATTCAGGTTCGTTTAACTGATGTCCACGTTTTAACAAATGGATAGAACCAGCATCTTCCCACATGTGGCCACCATAATTTAACATTTTCATCAACTTATCTGCTGTAAATGGCAAAAATGGCTCAATTAAGATCTCTATGTTTGCCGCAATTTGTAAACTGATATTCAAAATTGTTCTCACACGGTCTTCGTCGGTTTTAATTACCTTCCAAGGTTCGGTTTCTGCCAGGTATTTATTACCCAAACGAGCTACGTTCATTACTTCGCCCAAAGCCTCTCTAAAACGATAGTTTTCTATCGAGGCACTGATCTTTGCCGGATAGGCTTTCAGTTCGTCTATCACCGCTTGATCTTGCTCAGTAAGCTCCATTAAGGTAGGCACCTTGCCTTCAAAATACTTATGGGTTAATACGGTTACCCTATTGATAAAATTACCCAAGATAGCCACTAGCTCGTTATTGTTACGAGCCTGAAAATCTTTCCAAGTAAAGTCGTTGTCTTTAGTTTCTGGTGCTGTTGCTGTTAATACATAGCGCAACACATCTTGTTTGTTCGGGAACTCTAACAAATACTCATTTAACCAAACCGCCCAGTTCTTAGATGTTGAAATCTTATTCCCTTCCAAATTCAAGAATTCATTGGCTGGCACGTTATCGGCTAAGATATAGCCCCCATGCGCCATGAGCATTGCAGGGAAAATGATACAGTGGAAAACGATATTGTCTTTACCAATAAAGTGTACCAATTTGGTCTCTTCGTCTTTCCAATAGGTTTCCCAGTCGCATTTATCAGCATCTAATTGGTTAATGTAATATTCTTCGGCCTTTGGGTTCCAAACATCAAGTTTTGCATAGTTACAAAGCTCTTTTGTAGCCGAGATGTAACCAATTGGCGCATCAAACCATACATACAATACCTTTCCATCAGCTCCCTTAATGGGTACTTTTACGCCCCAATCAAGGTCACGCGTCATGGCTCTTGGCTGTAGCCCTGCGTTTAACCAGCTTTGGCATTGACCATACACATTTGGTCGCCATTCTTTGTGGCTTTCGATATAGGCTCTTAATTTGTCTTCGTACTTATCTAATGGTAAAAACCAGTTTTTGGTTTCCCTACGTACTGGAGGTTCGCCAGATAAGGTAGATTTTGGATTGATCAGGTCAGTTGCATTTAAAGTACTGCCACAATTTTCGCATTGGTCGCCATAAGCGTTCTCGTTACCACATTTAGGGCATGTACCCGTAATGTAACGGTCTG
Source organism: Pedobacter sp. Hv1 (assembly GCF_001412215.1). Lineage (GTDB taxonomy): Bacteria > Bacteroidota > Bacteroidia > Sphingobacteriales > Sphingobacteriaceae > Pedobacter. The sequence goes on along the minus strand of NZ_LLWP01000012.1, from coordinate 180,798 downwards.
CTAAAAATGTTTGTGCCTTTTCATCGTAATACTGCTCTGTAATCTCTTCAGTAAATACGCCATCTTTATACAGCTTTTCAAAAAAGTCTTCGGCTGTTTGGTGGTGTGTTAAGGATGACGTACGGTGATAAATATCAAAAGAAACCCCAAACTCTTTAAAAGAATCGCCAATAATTTTATGGTATTTATCTACTACTTCTTGTGGTGTAATGCCTTCTTTTTTAGCCTTTAAAGTAATGGGCACACCATTCTCATCAGAGCCACAAATAAACTTTACATCTCTTTTATTCGAGCGCAAATAACGCACATAGGTATCTGCAGGCAAATAAACTCCTGCCAAGTGACCAATATGCACCGGACCATTGGTGTAAGGCAAAGCTGCCGTTACGGTATATCTTTTAATTTTACTGTTATCCAAAACTATTTATTTATTTTGCCAAAGATAAGTGTTTTAACTATGATTAAACAGCCACCGTATTTAAAAAAAGGCGACAAAATTGCAATTGTTTGTCCTGCCAAGAAATTACCTAAACCTATTGATGCTGCAATTGAGACTTTAAAAGCCTGGGGGTTGGAGGTTGTTCTTGGTCAAACCCTTACTAGTACCTATCATCAGTTTGCGGGCACAGATGAGCTGAGAGCTGCAGATCTGCAACACTATTTGGATGATCCTAGCATCAAGGCCATTATTGCTGCCCGTGGTGGTTATGGCACTATTCGCATTATTGACCGCTTAGATTTTAGCGCTTTTGAACAAAACCCAAAATGGTTGATTGGTTTTAGCGACATTACCATCTTGTTGTCGCATGCTTTAGCAACATTAAATACCCAGAGCATACATGGGCAAATGCCTTATACTTTTGATAGCAGTACCCCCGAAGCTTTAGATAGCTTAAGAAAAGCATTGTTTGGGGAGGAGATCAGCTATACGTATCAAAGTGAGTTCACAAATTGTGAAGGTACAGCCGAGGGCATATTAATTGGTGGTAATTTGAGTTTGTTAATTGCCGTTGAGGGTTCTGTTTCTGAAATGGATTACGAAGGCAAGATCCTCTTTTTAGAAGATGTTGGCGAGCATGAATATTCGATAGATAGAATGATGCGATTATTGAAAAGAAATGGCAAACTTGCTCAACTTAAAGGCCTAATTGTAGGTGCTTTTAATGAGATTAGCGAAGAAACCATTCCATTTGGGCAAACACCCGAAGAAATCATTCTCGAACTGGTTAAGGACTATGGTTATCCAGTCTGTTTTAATTTCCCAACGGGGCATATAGACGACAATAGAGCTATGATATTAGGCAAAAATGTATCTTTACAAGTAGCAAAACACAATGTTCAATTTAAGTTTTTATAACAATGGCAATATTAGATAGTTTAGGCAAATACCGTAATACCGGTTTATTAATTTTGAGAGTTGGCTTAGGCGCAATGTTTATGGTACACGGTTTCCCGAAAATTTCTGGAGGCGTTGAAGGATGGACCGGTCTTGGTGGCAGCATGAAAGTAATCGGCATTGATTTTCTTCCTGTTTTTTGGGGCTTTATGGCCGCAGCTACAGAAACCTTTGGCGGCTTTTTATTGGTTTTGGGTTTATTTTTCCGTCCAGCAAATATCTTATTGGTATTTACAATGATCATTGCTGCGTTGGTACATTTTGGCAAAGGCGATGGTTTAAGTGGAGCATCACATGCCATTGAACTGGGCATTGTTTGTTTTGGACTGATCTTTATTGGGCCCGGTAAATACAGTATTGATAAGAAATAATCTTTGGCATAAAATGCTTTAAACATTCATCTACAGACTAACAGCCCAATACATTTGAGCTCTTTTCTTGTTTGTACAATTGATGACCATTACATTACCTTCTGTCATCAATACCACATAAAAAGGCCCCAACAAATTACATGAATTTATTGGGGCCTAATTAAATTAAAATATTATCTCCAACCCGAGTTTGAAGTATTTATTCCATCAGCCTTGGCGGTTGTACCAAAGGTGTAGAATGGTGAAGGAGCAGAAATTGTTTCCAGTGTTTTGGCTGGCAATGGCATATTCAAAGGCGTTCCTTTTTGTAAGAAATCTAATTTTCTCATTTCATAAAACGCAAGATTTGCACCTGTTGCTACCATTTCAACCATGCGCTCTTGGTGGATCGCTTTCGTCAAATCAGCAGCAACAGCACCTACTGGAGCTAATTGGCCTCTAGTTACACGAGTACTTGCATTCACAATCGCTGCAGCACCGCCTAGATCTTGAGCTGTACCATAAATTCTTGATTCGGCTCTTAACATGTCATTTTCCGCTTTCATCACTTCTGGCTTAGTTCCAGCCCAAAGATCTTGGATGTATATTGGATCATAACGTTTACTTCTATAGTTAGAGAAGTGATAATATCCCCTCGCAGCTATAAATGAATTCGATGGCAAGTAAGCATAGTCACTTAGCAATCTTTTATCTGGTGGATTAACTGATGCCGGCGGAGCTGGGAAAGTTGGTGTATCATCCCAGTGTGCTGGTTGTGCAGGATCCATTAAATGGATTACATACATATCTGTACGGCCCCAAGTATCGTTTCCTTGGCCTCCATAATAAGCACAATTATCACCAATTTTAACATCATCCATCACCACGTTAAAGTCAGTAGTGATCCCAGCATCTGCATAGGTTTTAACTTTTGGCCAGTTAACCGCAGCTAGTTGAGTTTTATTTCTTGGCAAATAAGCCATAATTCTGGCAGCATAAGTATTACATAACCTTGCAAATTGCACGTTAGACATGCTTGCATCGGTACTTAACCATGCGGCTGGAATTGTAAAGGTATTGGCGTTAGAAATTGCAATTGCTTCGTCTAGGTTCTTTAATGCAGCAGCTGCCAAGTCGGTAAAAGGTACCGCATCTGTTAATTTACCTTCCGAACCTACATTCTCATCAACCACAAAACCACGGTCAAAAACCAAAGCAATATTACCATGGCCCATTCCCATAATAAATCTTGCAAAGGCCAATGTAGCTTTTGCACCCGGGGTTGAAGCAGGGAAAGATGTACCAGAATTAACTGATTTTGCAATTAAGGAAGCAGTAACAACTGCTGAATACTGACCATCAAAAAAGTTTTTGGTCTGTGTATTGTAGCTGTAAGCAGCGGTATTGTTCCAAGCAAAATCACGAGGCTCCCAAGACATGTCTCGCATACCAAAGTTACCATACGAACAAGTTGTTTGATCTGAGGCCGTGCCCAACATCATTTGAACCCCTCCTTCTGAGTGGCTATTGTTAAAGATGGTTGTAAATAACCCACCTGTTATACCAGCAACGTTTGTTCCACTAGCATATACATCGTCGAAATCTGGATTGTTTAGATTTGGAACAACCAAATTACTTTTCTTACACGCATTGCTTAGTAACAATACAAACGTAAGAATTGTAAATATTTTTATTTTTTTCATTGTCTTAAATTTTAAATTAGTTCTTAAAAATCAAATGCAAGTGAGAAGCCATAAGATCTATAGTTAGGGTATTTATTGATACCATCATAAGGCTGAGATACAGAACCAACTTCAGGATCATAACCTGAATAACCAGTAATGGTAAATAAGTTACGGCCTATTACTTTAGCAGTTACTCCTTTAAATACACCATTAAACGTATTGCTCAATAGTTTTTTAGGCAATGAATAACTGATAGCTACCTCTCTAAATTTCAAGTAACTGGCATCTTCTACCCAGAAATCATTCACTGTATTCACCTCATAGAAATTTAAATAATACTCGGCTGTTTTTTTCTGTCCATCAGGCTTTCCACTTTGGTCAACAATACCGTTTCTTAAATCTCTGGTACTCCATTGTGCTTTAGAGTTATAGATGTCTCCACCTTGTTTCCAGTCTAACAAGAAGTATAAGCTGAAGTTTTTATATTTAAAAGTATTAGAAAAACCAATGTTGAAATCGGCATTACCATCACCTATCTTTCCGTACCAGTTGTTACCTGTAGCATCTTTTAACAAGATTGCTTTTTCATTAATTGTACCATCTGTTCCTTTGTCAATTACAAAACCATCAGAGTTAACGGTATAGTCATTAATGGTTTTACCAGAAGGAAGTTGTTTGCTCATCACATCAAGCGATTTTACAAAAGAGTGTCCATACATGGCACCATAAGTTTCTCCTGCTTTGATGTAGAACATCTGCTGACCTCCACCATCTGTAGCTCCGTATAAATATGGCGCTCTAGTGATTGATACGATTTTTTGACGAACACGTGTAAACACTAAATTTGCAGTCCAACTTAAGTTAGCGTTGTTAACCACATCAGCGGCTAAACTTGCCTCTAATGTTTTAGTATTCACCGTTCCACCATTAATGTAGCTATTGCTATTTCCTTGGTTGGTAATTGGGAACACGTCAATGTTTTCAAACTGATCAACAGTGGTCGAATTTGCGAATGCACCATCAAATCTGAATTTCTTTAAGAAGTTAATGTTTAAGCCAATCTCTGTTTCTTTTGTTTTAGATGGCTTTAACAGTGGGTTACCTTTTTGTTGGGCATTTGCAACCCCGTTATTTAAAGTGTAATAGAAGTATTGCCAGTTGTATCCAGGGCGGATACCTGCAATACCATAAGCTCCTCTAATTTTAAATTCATCAATGCCTGGAATTTTAAAATCTTGGCTAAGACGATAAGCTGCTGAAATACGGTAATAAGGGTTCCAACGTGCATCAGCTCCAAATAAAGATGATCCATCATAACGGAACATACCGTCAATTAGATACCTGTCTTTATAATCCAAACCTAAAATTGCAAAGTAGTTTTCTGCTTTTTCAACTTCTTGGTAAGAACTAGAGTTGGTTGTGGTAAAGTTGTTCAACTGCTCAACACCAGCATAGGCAAAACCTGAACCTGATGAACTTCCTGAATCATATTGTCTATTTTCATATAGATATGATAACTTACCATTGATGTTTAAGTCTTTTAATTTAGTGCTAAAGTTTAAAGTAGCTTGTGTATTCTGGTTATTTGTTTTAGAATTATTAAGATTTAAACTTCCACCTGTATAGGCATTGTTTGTTCCCCAAGTATCAATTGGGTTAACTGATCTATAATCACTATTGTTGATCTCGATGGTATGAGACACATCTGCATTTAACCAATTAGTGAATTTAATATTTGCAGCATAGGTACCCAACCAAGAGGTATTCTTGGTTCTGTTTTTGTTTTTATAGTTACCATACAATGGGTTTACCTGCTCACCACTAAACTGGTTGATACGTAGGTAATAAGGCTGTCCATCTGAAAAAGATTGGAAAAGATCTGCATCTGGTTCTGCAATAACTGCAGTCCAAAAACCTCCAGACGATGAATTTGCCGTATTGATAAATAAGTTAGAGGTACTTACCTTTAACCATCTAGACAACTGATAATCTGCATTGAAACGGAAGTTTTGTCTTCTGTAGCCAGGTGCTTCAAATACTACCCCTTTTTGCTTGTTGTTTTCAAATGAGGCAAAAATATTGCTCCTTTCACCTCTATTGGCAATAGCTGCATAATTGGTGTAGTTTGTTCCTGTTTTAAATAGCTTATCTTGTTGATCTATTACAACACCAAAGTCATTGTCTGCATAGTGATCTGTATCATAACCACGTGAGCCAGTAATGCCAGCATTAAAACCAGCACCTCTATAACCTGCCGGATAAGTTACACCATTATATCTGGTGTACTGTCCTACAAAGCTTCCTGCATCGGCAGCAAGCTTATATGGATGGTGGGTTGCCAAATCTAATTTTTTACCAAGTTCAGAAAGAGTAGCTTCATTACGCACCGTAATTGATGTACCATTAATGGCTAGGTTTTTTCCTCTTTTTGTAACAATGGCCAATACTCCATTACCTGCTCTTGAACCATAAAGTGATGCAGCTGCTGCACCTTTAACGATTTCCATCGACTCTACGTCATCTGCGTTAATTGAGCTTAGATCTCCAGTGTAAATTGCTCCATCTATTAAAATGAGCGGGCCAGATCCAACACCTGGTAAATTGTTATTACCCCTTAATTGAATTGTAGATGAACTACCTGGTGCACCACTAGATTGACTAGCTCTAACACCTTCTACTTTACCCACAAGCGCATTACCAATTGAACTTGCAGTTACTGCATTCAATCTGTCTTCACCTATTTTGGTAACAGAAACGGTTAGTTTTTCTCTTGTTGTTGCACCTGCAACACCCGAAACGATTACCTCTCCTAAGGTTTTCGAATCGCTTACTAGATTAACGTTTACTACATTACTACTGGTAATTGCGGCTTCTAAAGGCACAAATCCGATGTAAGAGAAGAGTAGTGTTTTTCCATTTGCTGGAACTTTTAGGGAGAATTTTCCATCTGGACCAGATGTGATACCTACACCAGGTACCTCTTTTACTTTTACGGTTACTCCTGGAATTGGTAATCCGTCTTCACTTGACTTCACGGTGCCCGTAACGGTGCGCTCTTGCGCAAACGCATTAATAGACACGGCGAACAAGATGAAGAAACTTAGTACAAGTTTTTTCATGTTCTTTAATTTTAGATTAGTTTTTAGTTAACTAAATGTAACAACTTTTTTTCGCAAGAAACAATACCCCATGACAATTTTTTAGATTTTTGTTCGTATATGGGCGTTTTATTTTAAGCTTTTATTAATCAGAGACTTATAAAAACGGGGTTTTTTACTTTTATTAATGCTGAAAAAAAATTGCAGGAAAATTTTAAAAAAAAGAGAAAAGTAGCAGCAAAATGAAAAACTCCACAGCAAATTCAAAGGCTACCCAAGTCAAATAATTAACCCTTAGTTGATTCTTGTTTTGGAAAAAAATTGTCTTTTTATACAGAGTCTGGGTACCTCTAACGACTGTTTGGTGTACGGCTTATGGAATATTTGCCAAGTACAGTATTTTTGAAATACTCGGCACATAAAAAAGGGAAATCTGATTAGATTTCCCTTTGTATTTAGTAAGTTTCGCTATCAGGCGGTATGCCATAATCAACAAAAGCGACTTCTTTCTTTTTGTCTTTTTTGTTGAAGAAAGATTTGACCATATTAAAGATCCCTGATAAACTTTCTGCATCTAAAGATTGGCCTACCTTACCAGAAACCAACGCACCAATAGCTTTGGTAATGATACCAGAGCCTCTAAAAATGGTTTTGTTCAATAGTAAAGGCAATACTACAGACATAATTTTGCTGCTAATATTGGTCTTTTCATCAAACTTTAAAAAACCACTTGGTGTAGCATACTTTTTAATTAGTCCGCCCAAGGTAAATTGCTGTACATAAGTTTTGGCATCAACCTTAAGCATTTCGCCCCTATGGGTATAATCAGTTTTTAACCTTTGTACCTCTGTATGCAGATCTGCTAATGTGCGTATGTTGTTATAGTTTCTTTTCATCGTCTTCGTCTTTATCTGCAACTTTATCAAAATACTTTCTGATAAAAAGGTTTACCAAAACCTTTTCTAGGTATTTATCTTTAGCTAAAAACACAATAATAGATAGCAATAAATAAATTGCCGCCACACATCCAAATCCTTTTACATTGCTGCCAAAAACAGTGGCTAAATATAAGGCTAAGGTAAATGAGGCAAACAAAAATGACAAGACAAAACAGATAATTACAGTAGTATTTGTAATCAGATCGGCAAATAGTTTAGCTCCCTTTTCTACAAAAGAAAGCTTCGTATACTCAATTCTAGTATCGATATACTCCTTGGCATCTAAAAAAATATCTTCGAGATCTTTTTCTTTATTTTCTTCCATCATTCATTATTGTATTTAAATCGCTCAAACGTTTTCTACTTCTGAAGAATACTCTTCTTCTACATCACGAAGTTTACTTTTAATAGAGTTCACTACCTTATCTTTTAAACTGCTTAAGTTGTCAATTTCATCTGCCGCTTTGTCACGGATCGAATCGCCAAAATCTTTTAAAGATTGACTTAATTTATCGCGGGTCTCGCTTCCTTTTTCTGGCGCAAACAACAACCCTAATGCTGCTCCTGCAGCTAAACCAGCTAATAGTCCTATTAATACTTTTGAATTATCGCTCATGATCTTAAATTTTTATGTTTAACAATATTGTTATTTCAAATATAGCATTGCTGATGTTATCCCGCTGTTAATCTTAAATTATAACTCTCCATGTTCATGAATTGTTTTAATTCTTTCCAATCTTTCGGATGCTTTTGAACTTGTTTCGTAAATTCTGATCAGCAGGAAAAAGTAGGATAATAACAATGGTCCAAACACCAGCCCCAATATACCAAATAAAGGTATACCAATAACTACGCCAATAACGGTAATTATAGGGTGAATATTTCCTACTTTTTTGGCAATCATAAATCTCAACACATTATCGATGTTGATAATGACCACAAAACCAAAGATTAACATGGCCCATCCGGCAAAGTTATTCCCATCTGCCAACTGCAACAAAGCAGCGGGCACAAACACCACTGGAGGGCCCAAAAGAGGTACTAAAGAGATAAATGTAGTAATTACCCCCCAAAATAAAGGATCATTATAGCCCAGCACATAAAATGCTAAACTAACCAACGAACCCTGAACCAGCGCAATAAAGCCTTGGCCTACCACATTTGCATAAGTAGTATTGCGCATTTCTTCTGCAAAACGGAAAGCATTCTGTTCTCTAAAAGGGGCATATTTAATCATTGCGTTTTCAAATGTTTCTCTTTCTACCAGCATAAAGTAGAGCAAAAAGTACATCAGCAATAAACCAAGTACAATATTAAACACACCCGAAATTAGGGAAGGAAATAAGCTTGCCGCCCAAGCACCAGCCTTTTTTAGTCCATCTTCTATAATGACATTGATATTCTCTGGAAATGTATAGAGGTGTTTAAATTTGTTTAAAAGGTTGGCAAAGTAGATTTGATCGTTTTTGAGTTCGGTAATTTTTTCAATAACCATGCTACTCAAAGCATAAAACGGAAGCACCAATACAATTAACGAAAGAAACAACAACAGTATCGCTGTTAAACGACGGTTCCAATTTTTAACCTCCGTTAAATAGATATAACCAGGGCGAAGAATGGTATATAAAACCAAGGTACTTAACAATGATCCAAAAATACCCATTAAAGAATAGGCAATAAGGCAGCCTAATGCTATAATGATAACAAGATTGATATTGTTGCGTTGTTTGTAGGTAAATATAGACATAGGGCGCTTTAGATGTATATATCTTTAAATAACAAAAGCTTCAAAAATGTTTGAGAAGCTTTTGTTTTATTTTAAATAAGATTGCCCGAAGGTGAACTCTTAATTATCTAAATCAATAGCTTTCATTTTATTGTAAAGTGTCTTCCTATCGATGTTTAAAATTTTAGCTGCCTTGGTCTTATTAAAATTTACTTCTCTTAACACATTTAAAATTGCCTCATATTCTGCTTCTAAAGCTGCATTTTTAAGGTCTCTTGGTTTATTAGAGTTTGCCGATCTAATGATAGAATTTTCTACTGCATTTTCTATTGCCGTAGCTTTGGCATAAGTAGAGATTTCTAAGGGCAGGGCTTTTAACTGAATTTCTTCATTTTCTGTCATCAAAGCCGCTCTTCTTACTACATTTTTAAGTTCACGCACATTTCCTGGCCAGTTGTAGGTTAAAAAGCATTCTTCAACCTCTGCAGAAAAACCTTGTACATTTCTGCTCAGTTCTTCATTAGCTACCAATAGAAATGTTTTGGCAAACACCATAATGTCTCTTCCTCTTTGGCTAATTGGTGGCAAATGGATCGAGAACTCGTTAAATCTGTGGTACAAATCTTCTCTGAATCTTCCCTTTTGGATTGAGTCGCCCAAATTTTCGTTGGTTGCCACAATAATCCTTACATCAAGGTCAATTTCTTTTGTACTGCCAATTCGTTTGATCTTTCTTTCTTGTACCGTTCTCAATAAAGCAGCTTGAATATCGTACGATAAATTTCCAACCTCATCTAAAAACAAGGTGCCGCCGTTTGCCATTTCAAAATGACCAATCTTAGTATATAAAGCTCCGGTAAAAGATCCTTTTTCATGTCCAAAAAATTCGCTACCCGCCAATTCTTTTGTCAATGATCCACAATCCATTGCCACAAATGGCCTATCTTTTCTAGGGCTATTTAAATGGATCGTTTTAGCAACCGATTCTTTACCTGTGCCGCTCTCGCCTGTTAAAATTACACTATAAGATGTTGGTGCCACTAGCATAATCTGTTTCATTAAATCTCTAGAGGCATTGCTTTGTCCTACAACAAATTCGCCAGTTTCTGCCTGTACGGGTTTTGTTGTTTTGTTCTTTTTGCTATCGGTATTTGAATCTTCAGAAACATTGGCATTTAAAGCAATCTGTGTTTCTATTGCTTTATTAATCGTATTTAAAATTTCATCTGGATATAAGGGCTTGGTAATATAATCATACGCTCCCAGTTTAATCAGCTCAACAGCCAATTTAATGTCCGAATATCCGGTGATAATAATTACACCTGTGCTTGGATAACTTTCTTTGATTTTGATGAGCATTTCTTTGCCATCTGTATCTTCTAAACGATAATCACATAACACTAAATCAAAACTTTGTTTAGAAAGATATTCCATTGCAGAGCTGCCACTTGTAGCGGTCTCTACACTAAAAGAGTTACGAGTTAAGAATTTCGATAATAGAAGCCCGATGTTAACCTCATCATCAACTATTAATATTTTTTTCATAGGATAATTTACTTGAAAGTAAAATAATAGCTAAATATAATTAAATATTTACTTTGGGAAATATTTTCTACACCTTTTTTTGAACAAAATAGCTCTTTGTTAACAAAATAAACTATGCATTAAATTATTTTCTGAGAAGTTAATCGTCACAACTTTCAGTTTTAAAATGATGGATTTATCCTAAGATGAAAAAAATGAGAAAATCGTGCCATTTTCTACACTAAAAGAAATGACACTGCCTATATTTTATTTTCCTTTGAAAGTAGCTTTTCGTTTTTCTAAAAAGGCATTGACACCTTCTTTAAAATCTTCGGTCTGAAAACAGTTGGCAAATTCTTCAATTTCTACTTCGAAACCATTTACACCTACTTTTAAGCCTGAGTTAACTGCTTTAATTGCGCTTGCAATTGCCAACGGTGCTCTTTGTTTAATTTTGGCTAAAATCTCTTCGGCTTTTGCAATTAATTCTGCTTGTGGTACCACTTCATTTACCAAACCAATTCTATAGGCCTTTTCTGCCGTAATCATATCGGCAGTGGTAATCATTTCTATGGCTCTGCCCTTACCTACCAACTGTGCTAAACGTTGCGTACCTCCATAACCCGGAATTAAGCCTAAGGTAACTTCTGGCAAGCCTAATTTTGCATTCTCACTCGCAATACGGATATGGCAGGCCATGGCTAGTTCTAAACCACCACCAAGTGCAAAGCCATTAATAGCAGCAACAACTGGTTTTGGGCAATTTTCTATGGCATCAAATACATTAATATGTCCACTTCTGGCCAATTCTTTCCCCTCTGCCAGGTTGTAGTTTTGAAACTCCGAAATATCAGCACCTGCAACAAAAGCCTTTTCTCCAGCTCCAGTTAACAAAACACCCCGCACCTCATCATTTTCTGCAGCAAAGGCAATGGCTGTAGCCAGTTCTGTTAAAACTTCTTTATTTAAGGCGTTTAGTTTTTGTTCTCTATTAATGGTAATGTAAAAGATGTTTTCTTTTACTTCTGCTTTAATTTGTTGATAGGTCATGATCTTAAAAATTTCTGTGTTCAACTACCCAATTCTCAATATACTCTACAATACTTGCCATAGGTGTTCCTGGCGGAAAAAGTCCTCCCACACCTATTTCTTGTAGCTTTTTCATATCCGCATCTGGAATAATTCCACCCCCTGTTAATAAAACATCGGTTAGCTTTTTCTCTTTCATCACGGCAATAATTTTTGGAAAAACTGTCATGTGCGCTCCAGATAAGATCGAAATCCCAATGGCATCAACATCTTCTTGTAAGGCTGTATTCACTACCATTTCTGGAGTTTGGCGTAGGCCCGTATAAATCACCTCCATTCCAGCATCTCTGAGCGAGGTTGCAATTACTTTTGCACCCCGATCATGCCCGTCCAAGCCCACTTTTGCTACTAAAACCCGAATGGGTCTGTTCAATGTTTTGTTCATATTTGATCTTGAAGTAGGGTGTAAATGTAAATAATTTAGCGCTTTTATTAATCAAACCATTAAAAACAACCTTAAAATACCCTTAATCTTCTTAACTTTGAGGTCTATAATCTATAATTTTTATGAGTGAAGAAAAATCATTGAACTTTATTGAAGAGCTAATAGAGCATGATTTAAGTAGTGGAAAGACGAAAACCTTGGTTACACGTTTTCCACCAGAGCCTAATGGATACCTACATATTGGCCATGCCAAAGCCATTTGCCTTAATTTTGGGTTAACCCAAAAATATGGCGGTTATACCAACCTACGTTTTGATGATACTAACCCAGTAACTGAAAAAACAGAATATGTAAATAGCCAGCAGGAAGATATTCATTGGTTAGGATTTGAATGGAAAAACGAATTGTATGCTTCTGATTATTTTGATCAGCTACATGGATTTGCTGTAAAGTTAATTGAAGACGGCCTTGCTTATGTAGACCATAGCACAGCCGAAGAAATAGCCACCCAAAAAGGAACGCCAACAGAACCTGGCAAGCCTAGTGCTTACAGAGACCGCAGCATTGCAGAGAATTTGGCTTTGTTTGCCAGCATGAAAAATGGTGAGTTTGCCGATGGTGTTTGTATCTTAAGAGCCAAAATTGACCTAAGCAGTTCTAACATGTTAATGCGTGATCCGATTATTTACCGCATTAAACATGCCCATCATCACCGTACAGGAAACACCTGGTGTATTTACCCGATGTACGATTTTGCACATGGACAAAGTGATAGTATCGAAAACATTACCCACTCTATCTGTACCTTAGAATATGTTTCGCACCGCGAACTGTACGATTGGTTTATTGAAAAGTTGGGCATTTTTCCTTCTAAACAATATGAATTTGCCCGTTTAAACTTGACTTATACCGTAATGAGCAAGCGCAAGCTGTTGCAATTGGTAAATGAAGGTTTTGTAAGCGGCTGGGACGATCCACGCATGCCTACTATTAGTGGATTGCGTAGAAGAGGTTATACTCCAGAAAGCATTAAAGAATTTTGCGAGCGTATTGGCATCGCCAAAAGAGAAAACTTGATTGAACTTGGCTTATTGGAGTTTTGTATCCGTGAAGACTTGAACAAAAGAGCAACCCGTGTAATGGCCGTTCTCGATCCAATCAAATTGATCATTACCAATTATCCGGCAGGAAAAGAGGAGATTTTAATTGGCGAGAATAATCCAGAAGCAGAAGATAAGGGCGGTAACCGTGAAATCCCTTTCAGCAACGAATTGTGGATTGAGCGTGAAGACTTTATGGAAGAACCTGCCAAAAAATGGTTTAGGCTAGCTCCTGGAGCCCTGGTAAGGTTAAAACATGCCTACATTGTAAAATGCGAAGATTTTAAGAAAGATGAAAACGGTAATGTTACCGAAATTCATTGTACCTATATTCCAGAATCTAAAAGTGGTGAGGATACCAGCGGCATTAATGTAAAAGGAACCATCCACTGGGTAAGTGCAGTACATGCACAAACTGCAGAAATCCGTTTATACGATCGCTTGTTCAGTGTAGAATCTCCAGACGGCGAAGAAGGCGATTTTAAAGAATACCTTAATCCAGCAAGTGTTGAGGTGATTAAAAATGCCTATATAGAGCCTTATTTAGCACAAGCAGAACAAGGTGTTGGTTATCAATTTATCCGTAAAGGTTATTTTGTAGTAGATCAAGATTCTAAACCTGGTCAATTGATTTTCAATAGAACGGTTTCTTTAAAAGAAGCTTGGAAGCCTAAGGCTTAAACAGTCTCAAGGTCAACTTAATCCTATCAGATCCTCTTCTTTTTTGAAGGGGATTTTTTGTTTGGCAAAGCGCTGTAAACGCTAGCTATAAGTGTTAGTACGTACATCAATATACCCATTAATGTGTATTACAAATTTAATTTGGTCGCTATAATTTTGGTGCTATAAATCAAATTAAACAAATATGAAATTAACAATTAAAAAATTGGTGGCCATTTTATTCCTAACTGGGGCAAGCATTTCCTCGTCATTTGCACAAGCTTATCAAAAAGGCGACAACATGCTTAATGTTGGTATTGGCTTAGGTGGTGGCTTTGGCACACCAATAGGCTTAAGCTTTGAGCACGGCTTTTCTGACAAGATTAGCGGAGGTGCTTATGCAGCATATGCTAGCAAAACCACACCTACTGGCTTCGGAGATTTTAAATACACTTATATCTTAACCGCAGCAAGAGCTTCTTATCACTTTGATTTTGGAGTAGAAAAACTAGATCCTTATTTGGGCGTCATTTTAGGTTATAATATTGCTTCTGCAAAATGGACTGGTAGTGGTGCGGTTCCGGCATCTAGTGCTGGTGGTTTTATCTATGGCGGTCATGCAGGTGCCCGTTATTACCTATCAAACTCGATCGGTATTTTTGCCGAAGCGGGTTATGGTGTGGGTAGCCTAAATGCTGGGTTAACTTTTAAATTTTAAACCTTAACGAATACAAAGATTCAGGTCATAAAAAAGCCCTTTTGTTTGAACGAAAGGGCTTTTATTGTAATGGAACAAAACTTGTTACATGTATTTCTTGTATAAATTAAACAAAATTAGCTTATCGCTATCTGTTAGTTTTGGGCTAAGGTCTGTGCCTACAAAATGGCGTTTAAATGCGGTAATTGCCGAGCCTAAGTTCTTGATATCATAGCCAATAATTCTTAAGGCCAAGGTGGTATCAAATTCTGCTGGTGGCATTTCCAAAACATCATCATACCACAACCCAAATCCTTTTTTGGCCAATGTTTTCCAAGGAAAATTATTAGGATCTGGTTTACGGCTTGGTGCAAAATCTGCGTGGCCAATAAAGTTTGCCGTAGGAATACCGTATTTCTTTTTTAAGGTAGCCAATAACGAACATAAGCTATTGATCTGGGCATCTGTCCAAACATCGGTTGTACCATTGTTATCCATTTCAATACCGATAGAACATGAGTTCATGTCTGTAACGCTGCCCCATTTACCTGCACCTGCATGTTGGGCCCTTAAATAATCATTTACCATCTGAAACACTTTACCATCTCTGCCTACCACATAATGTGCACTTACCGCTGTTCTGGTTAAGGTAAAAGTTTTTAAGGTTTGCTCGGTAGACTCTTGTGCTGTATGGTGGATGATCACATAATTTGGCTTACGGATACCCATATTTACCGTACCTACAAAATATTGTTCGTTGTTCAACGAATCGATGGTTTGCCCTTGAGGTGGGGTGGCCTTGATTGTTTTAGAAAAATCTTTTGCCATCTTTTTGTAGACCTTATCTGTAGCCGCATATTTATTCGTGCTACAGTTGGTTAAAAAGAGACCGCTGGCAAGCAATAGTGTGCCTTTTAGCATTAGTTTGTTTACAGACATGATTGATATTTAGAGATGAATATGAAATAGAAGCCGTGTATCTATCACATGCTTATATTTTTTGCTAATTTAGTGCATTGAAATTAGATGAAAAACAATTTTTAATCAAATGAGAAATTTAAGTAGAACGGGTGTTTTATTCCTTGGCTTTTCTATTACAGCATGTTTATTTGCTTGTAATAATCCTCAACAAAGCAACGATAAAAAAGAGAATACCAAAGCAAAAGATACGTTACAAGAATACGTTGACCAACGTTTAGCCATTTACGAGAAAGTAAAGCTAACCACCAACCTTAACCAGCTGACCCCAAGCGAAAGAAAAGTACTTCCTTTACTGATCCAAGCGGCAGCCATTATGGACGAACTATTCTGGAAACAAGCCTATCCGCAGCGTGACAGTTTGAAAAACACCATTAAAGATGAAAAAACCAAACAGTTTATAGATATCAATTACGGCCCTTGGGATAGGTTAAATGGCGATAAACCTTTTGTGGCTGGCATTGGTGCTAAACCTGAAGGTGGCTATTTTTATCCGGCAAATATGACCAAAGAAGCCTTAGAGAAATCTGATGTGAAGGATAAATTTGGTTTGTACTCGGTTATCAGAACAGAAAAAGACAAATTAATTTCGGTGCCTTACCATGTAGTATATGCTACAGAGTTGCAAAAAGCAAGCGCATTGCTTAAACAAGCGGCTTTGTTAACAGACGATGCTGGATTTAAAAAATACCTAAACCTTAGGGCAGACGCTTTGGTTAGCGATAATTATACCGCTAGCGATTATGCTTGGTTAGACATGAAAACCAATGGCTTGGATATCATTATTGGTCCAATAGAGAATTATGAAGACAAATTGTTCAATGCCCGTGCCTCTTTTGAATCTTATGTATTGGTAAAAGACAAAGAATGGAGCAAGCGATTGGCCAAATATGTAAGTATGTTGCCAGAACTACAAAAAGGCCTACCTGTGGCCCCAGCCTATAAAAAAGAGGTTCCGGGAACCGATTCTGAGTTAAATGCCTATGATGTGGTTTATTATGCAGGAGACTGTAATGCAGGCTCGAAAACAATTGCCGTAAACCTACCTAATGATGAGGTGATTCAACAGAAAAAAGGAACACGTCGTTCACAGCTTAAAAATGCAATGAAAGCTAAATTTGATAAGATTTTAGTGCCAATTGCCAAAGAATTGATCGACAAAGACCAACAACAGTACATTAAATTTGATGCTTTCTTTGCCAACGTAATGTTTCATGAAGTTGCCCATGGTTTAGGGATCAAAAACACCATTAATGGAAAAGGAACCGTTCGTTCTGCACTAAAAGAGCAATATTCGTGGTTAGAAGAAGGCAAGGCAGATATCTTAGGCTTATATATGGTAACTGGCCTCCTTAAAAAAGGCGAGCTTACTGGCGATATTAAAGATTACTACACCACCTTTATGGCTGGCATTTTACGTTCTGTACGTTTTGGGGCCTCAAGTGCACATGGCAAAGCTAATATGCAATGTTTTAATTATTTCAAAGAAAACGGTGCTTTTCAACGCACATCAAACGGTACCTATCGTGTAGATTTCGTAAAATTTGCAAAAGCGATGGATGGTTTAAGCAATGTCATCCTTACCTTACAAGGAAATGGCGACAGAGCTGCCGTAGAGAAAACCCAAAAAGAAAAAGGAATTATCCAAGCAGAATTACAAGCAGATTTAGATCGTTTAAGTAAAAAAGGCATCCCAGTTGATGTGATTTTTGAACAAGGTGTAGATGTTTTGGGAATGAAATAAAAAAATATTTCTTTTTTTAAAAGCCTGTATACATCAGTTATATAGGCTTTTTTGATTCTAAATATTTCTTTAAAAGAAAAAAGCACAAATTTCTTGTAACCTTTTTTATACTCCTATCGTCTATAAGACACAAACTAAAACAAAAGGCCTTTCGCCTTTAAACTAAATTTAAAATTTTTGGTAATGGAGAAAAATTTACGTGAAGACGTAATGGAATTTTTATGCCTTATTTTTTAACACAAACAAAACAAACATATGAGAACATTATACCTATTATCACTTACTTTACTTTGCCTGTTAACAGGGGGTGCAATTAATGCACAAGAAAAAACCGCTTCAATCATTATTAATGGATTGGTAACAGACGAACAAAACAAACCTGTAGACTACGCAACAGTTAGTCTTTTCAAAGCCTCAGATTCAGTGCTGGTAAAAACTGCATTGACAGACCCTAGTGGGAAATTTCAATTCCAAAATATCAATACAGGTACCTATTTCATCAAAACCAATATGATGGGTTATGTGGCCCACCGAACCAACCCTTTTAGCTTAACTGCAAGCAATTTAAACCATAACCTTGCAGACATTAAGCTGAAAGCCAATAGCAAAACATTAAATACCATTAGTGTTACGGCTACAAAACCACTAATAGAACGCAGAACAGATAAGTTGGTAATGAATGTAGAAAACAGCAGTATAGCTATTGGTACAACTGCACTAGAGCTTTTACAAAAGGCACCGGGTGTAACCGTAGACCAGAATGATAAAATTTCGATGCAAGGTAAGCAAGGGGTTTTAATTCTATTGGATGGAAAACAAACTTATATGAGCAGTGCCGATGTGGCCAATTTGTTGAGAAACATGCAAAGTGCACAAATTGAAACCATCGAATTGATTACCAACCCTTCGTCTAAGTACGATGCTTCTGGAAACTCTGGCATCATAAACATCAAAACCAAAAAGAGTAAAAGTGGAGGCACCAATGGTAGCATTAATGCCACGGCTGGTTATGGCAAACATTTTAGGGGCAGTACAGGTATTAACCTGAACCATAGAAATGAAAAACTAAATGTATTTGGGAACTACAATTATGGTCGAGTTGGAAGGGATAACCGTTTGGATATTGACCGTATATCAAACGGCACACCAGATACCTACTTTATGCAAACCGGCAACAATTACCGTAAAATGCAGAATAACAACTTTAAAGTTGGTGCAGATTTTTTCTTGAACAAGAACAACACCTTGGGTTTATTGATAAATGGTTACTCTAATAACGGATCTGAAACCTCAGATAACTTTACAAAAATCGGTAAATCTTTTCAACAGATAGATTCTTTATTGATTGCCAAAAATCTACAGACCAACAAATACAATAACATGGCCTATAACCTGAACTATAAATCGATATTGGATACCGCAGGCTCGGAGCTTTCGGTAGATGTAGATTATTCGAAATATAGTGGCAATGATGGTGCAGATTACATCAACGATTACAGATATGCCAATGGTAGCCCAATTCGTGCCATCAATTATACCAGAAATGCAACTCCTTCTAAAATAGACATCAAAGCTTTTAAAGTTGATTACAATGTTTCTTTGAGCAAAACCGTAAAATTAGAGGCGGGTGTAAAAAGCAGTTGGGTAAAAACTGATAACAATTTAAGAGCTGAAGAGCAGATCAATGGAAACTGGCAAAATGATGCTCGTAGAAGCAACCAATTTGTGTACGATGAAAATGTGAATGCTGCTTATGGAAACATCAATAAACAGTTTAAAAGCACTAGTGTACAAGTGGGTTTAAGGGTTGAACAAACCAACTCTACCGGAAACCTGATTACCACCAACAATGTGGTTAAAAGAAGCTATTGGGATTTCTTTCCAACCTTGTTTGTACAACAGACACTTTCAGAAAACAACCAAGTTGGGTTTTCTTATAGCCGAAGAATAGACAGACCGAGTTACGACGCTTTAAATCCATTTATTTATTATTTGGATCAATATACCTATAGCAAAGGAAATCCTTTCTTAAACCCACAGTATACCCATAATTTTGAGCTTTCATACACCTTCATGCAGAAATATCTATTGTCTGTAAACTACAGCCGTGTTAACGATGTAATTGCAGAAGTGATTTTACCTGATGAAGCACAAAAAGCCCTATATCAAACCAATGCCAATATTGCAAAAAATGTAAGTTATGGCGCCAATTTGAATGTGCCGGTTAAAATTGCCAAATGGTGGGAAATGAACAACAACCTGAATGTTTTTTACCTCAGTTTTGAAGCCCCAGATTTAGGGGGAAAAGCCTTAAAAACAGGAAAAACATCCTTCCAGTTTAAATCGCAGCAGAGCTTCACCATTGCACCAGGCTTTATGGGAGAGTTAAGCGGAAGTTATGAATCGCCACTAGATTATGGTTCATTGCGCTTGAAATCTCGTTCTTATATTGATATGGGCTTAAGTAAATCGTTACTCAATAAAAAAGCAAGCATAAAGGTAGCGGTAAGTGATGTATTTAACATTAACGAAACCAATCTGAGCAGTGCATACCCTGGATTGAGATACGATGTTTATCAGAAAAACGATACCAGAATAGCAAGAGTGAGTTTCACTTATCGTTTCGGAAAAAATGAAATCAAACCTGCTCGTCGCCGTTCAACAGGAACAGAAGCAGAACAGGGAAGAATGAAGAACTAGGTTAGTAAATCCTCATTTCACAACGCAATAGCGGAGCGGGAAATCAAACAACAAACATACATTTGGAAGATTTCTCGCTCGAAATGAAGGGTAAAATTAAGGCTTACTTGTGGATATGGTTACTCACCATTTCTTCCAATTCTTTAATATCAAATGGTTTGGCCAAATAATTATCTGCCCCAGCCTTTTCTGCCAAGCTACTCACATCGTTATTTGCCGAGAAATAGATTACAGGAATATGTTTAAGCTCCGGATGGCTTTTAAGTTCTTGCGTAGCTTCAATGCCCCCCACATCTGGTAGCCAATTGTCCATAAAAATAATATCTGGCATATAGGCCGAAACCTGATCAACTATGGCGTTGGAGGTGGCAGAGGTTTTGATCTCGTAACCAGCGTCTTCTAGAATTAGGGTACATAATTCTAATATATCCGTGTTGTCATCAAAAATAAATACTTTTTTGTTCATTTCTTGAGCATTTAACTTAGTGCATTGATATAGGCTGCCATTTCTTCTATTCGGAGAACTCGATCTACATTTGCTCTCTCTATAGCTTGTGCAGGCATATAATCTACTTGTGCAGAAGAAGGGTCTTGTACGGCAATTTCTCCTCCATAATTTTTTACCGTGATCAATCCATTTACGCCATCGGC
The DNA here is from genome assembly GCF_001412215.1 of Pedobacter sp. Hv1. Taxonomy (GTDB): domain Bacteria; phylum Bacteroidota; class Bacteroidia; order Sphingobacteriales; family Sphingobacteriaceae; genus Pedobacter. The sequence goes on along the minus strand of NZ_LLWP01000012.1, from coordinate 160,077 downwards.
ATTAGAGCCAGAAAGCAATAGACAAACCAGTTTATTGGTATACACTTCTGCTGCCGATTGAAAAGTAACATCAATAGAAGGTCTTGAATAATTTACCTTTTCAGAATAGTCAAAGGAAAAGGTAAAATCTTTTTCAATTAACAAATGATAATCTGAAGGTACTACATACACTGTTCTAGGTAAGATCAATTCTTTTTCTTCAATTTCTTTAACCCGTAATTGAGTTTTTGAAGAGAGCAGATCGGATAATAAAGAATCTGTTCCTTGTTTACGGTGTACCACAATAATAATTGGAAAAGCAATTTCGATATCAATAGCAGGCAATACTTTTAAAAGTACGTCTAAACTTCCAGCCGAGCCTCCTATAATAAATGCTTTACATCCTTTCATGATTGTATTTTTCTCCAGATTTTTTCTGTTTCTAATCTTTTGTAACGTTTACTTATCGGAGAGAAGTCTGTGGTTTCTTTAGATCCCAAAGCGAGGTATCCTAAGTTGTCCAGACTATTGTCAAACAACTGCAGCACTTTAAACTGTAGCTCTCTATCAAAATAGATTAACACATTACGACATAAAATTAACTGAAACTCATTAAAAGAGTAGTCAGAAACTAAATTATGTGTAGAAAAAATCATTTTTTCCTTTAAATCGTTATCAAATTTTGCCAAAGAATAGTTTGCAGCATAATAAGAAGAAAAATCTTTGATCCCGCCAGATGCGATATAGTTTTCTGAATATTGTTTCATTTGACTGATAGGGAACATGCCTTGCGCTGCTTTTTCTAATACGGTTGGGTTGATATCGGTAGCATAAATTAGCGATTTATTCAATAAGTTCAGCTCTTTTAAAACAATAGCCATCGAATAAGCTTCTTCACCCGTAGAACAACCTGCCAGCCAAATTCTAATAAAAGGATAAGTACCCAAATTTGGCAGCACTTTATCTCTAAGGGCTTTATAAAACCCAGGATCGCGGAACATTTCGGTTACATTTACCGTAATTTGCTCTACAAATCGTTTAAAATAAAGGCTATCATTATTTATTTTGTACCTAAACTCGGCAAAACTTACTTGTTTATCTAATCCGAACAAGCGTAGCAGTCTTCTTTTTAATGAAGCCCTAGAGTAGCCTGTAAAATCATAACCATATTGCTCTAAAACATCGTTGATTAAGATTTCAACTTGTTCGTCGTTTATCGTAGCTGAATTGGGCACTAGAGGTAATTGTTTAATTGTGCTACCAACTCATCTACATTTACGGGTTTAGAAACATAGCCTACTGCTCCTGCTTCCAAACAACGTTCTTTATCGCCAACCATGGCCTGTGCAGTAACTGCAATTACGGGTACCGTTTTCAGTTCGGGGTGGGCTTTCATTTGTGTCATAGCCTGGTAGCCATCCATATCTGGCATCATCATATCCATCAGCACTACCGCTACATCTTTATCGTTCGCTAAAATATCAAACCCTTGTTTGGCACTATTGGCGGCTAAACAATTGTATTTTTTGGCTTTCAATACTGCTTTTAAAGCAAATATGTTCCTGCTATCGTCGTCTATGATTAATATTTTCTTTGTTTTAACTTCCATAAATCTTTAAAACAATTTTCTTAAACTTTATCGTATAACCAAACTCTTAACAATGAAACCAATTGGTCAACATCTACTGGTTTAGAAATATAGTCTGATGCACCAGCAGCGATACATTTTTCTCTATCTCCCATCATTGCCTTTGCAGTAACAGCTAAAATTGGCAATTGTTTGTAGGGCTGCATTGCTCTTATGGCTCTGGTGGTTTCGTAACCATCTAGTTCTGGCATCATCATATCCATTAACACCACATCAACTTTTGGGTTTTCGCTTAAAACCTTTAAAGCATCTTTACCATCGGTTGCCGGCAGCACCTTCATCTGGTGTTGCTCTAATGCTTTGGTTAACGAAAAGATATTGCGCACATCATCATCTGCAATGAGCACCACTTTGTTTTTTAATACTTCGTTTAGCCCTCCTAAATTATCTCTTACCAATGCTTTGGGTTGTTTCCCTTTTTCTTCTACCAAATGTAAAAACAGCCCCGCTTCATCCAGAATACGTTGGTAAGAATGGGCGGTTTTTAGCACAATCGAATCTGCATATTGTTTAATGCGGGTTTCTTCTCCTTTTGACAAGCTTTTACCCGTAAAAATGATAATTGGCAAGTTTTCTAAGCCATCACTTTTCTTGATGGTTTCTAAAGTATCATAAGCCACTTTATCAGGTACCCCCATGTCTAAAATTACGCAATCTATTTCTTTTTTCTTAAGTGCTTCAATGCTTTCTTCTACGTTGCCCACTACTAAGGTATGAATGTTGGAGTTACTCAAAAAATAGCTCAATGCTTTGGCATGTTGTTGGTTTTCTTCAACAATCAGTACTTTTTTAGGATGCCTGCTTAAAGCATCTTCCAATTTTTCGAAGATCTGTTTCATGTGTTCTAAGGCAACAGGCTTGTCAATAAAGTCTACTGCTCCTTTTAACAAGCTTTCTCTTTTTACCGAAAGCGACGACATGATGTGTACCGGGATTGGCCTAGTATGTGGGTTAGATTTGAGCTCTTCCATTACCTGCCACCCATCTTTAATTGGCAGTTGAATGTCTAACAAAATGGCCAATGGATTATAGCGATTGGCCAGTTCTATACCTACATCTCCACGTACAGCAACAATTCCTTTGTAATTACGCTTGCGTGTAAACTCTAGCAGCATTTTGGCAAAAATGGTATCATCTTCAATAATCAAGATCACTTTATCTTCTGCTTTTATACTTGCTCTATCGTCTTCTACATCGCCCGGAATATGTTCAACCGTAAAACGTTCTGCTATAGGCGGAAATAATTCAACATAATGGCTGCTTGTTTCAATATTGGTTAACTGCTCTTCTAAAAAAGCTTCATTTTCGGTAAAATTGATCGGGATGGTTAATGAAAATTCACTTCCTACATTTTCCTCACTTTCTAAGCTAATGTTACCACCTAACAGCTTGGCCAGTTCTTTACTGATGGATAAGCCTAAGCCTGTACCTCCAAACCTACGTCTGGTTGAGCCATCTGCCTGTTGGAAAGCTTCGAATACCAGATTTACTTTTTCTTGAGCAATACCAATACCTGTATCCTTCACTTTAAATGTTAAGGTATTGTACTTTTGGTCTGTTGATAGCAATAGGCTTACCTTGCCTTGAGCAGTAAACTTAAACGCATTAGACAATAGGTTTTTCAATACCTGCTCCAATCTCATTTTATCTGTGCTAATGTGGGCAGGGATATCTTTAGCGGTAACCACTACCAGTTCCAGTCCTTTGTCTTTGGCAATAGGTTTAAATAAAGATTGCATATCTGCAATTACTTCATCAACCATTACATCGGCAATTTCTAAGCTCATTTTACCTGCTTCAATTTTAGAAAGGTCTAAAATCTCATCGATCAGACTTAATAAACCCTGACCAGAACTTTGAATAACCGAGGCGTACTCTGTATATTCTTTATCCAATTCTTCATTATCGGCCATTAATTTAGACAACAACAAAATTGAATTTAATGGCGTTCTCAGCTCATGGCTCATATTGGCCAAAAACTCCGATTTGTATTTGGTGCTTTGTGCCAGCTGCTCTGCTTTTTGCTGGATATCTATATTTCGTTCTTGAATAAGCAGGTTCTTTTCTTCTAATGAACTGGTACGCTCTTCTAGCTCTTGGTTGCTCTGTAACAGTTCTTCTTGCTGTACCCTAAGCTCTTCTTCAGAGGCTTGTATTTTTTGGGTTTGTGCTTCAAGTTCTGCATTTAGCCCTTCGAGTTCGCTGTGTTGTGCCTGCAATTCTTCGGCTTGGGCTTGGGTTTCTTCTAAAAATTCTTGAAGTTTTTTACGGTTTTGTGCTACATGGATTGCAATACCGATATTGTTCGAAATGCTATTTAAAAAGTCTAACTTTCGAGGTGTATAAACATTCAGAGAAGCCAGTTCAATTACTCCTATCATAAATCCATCTCTATGTATTGGAAATGCAACTACATTTTTTGGTTTGGTTTGCCCTGTAGCATAGCTGATAGTACCCTCACCTTCTGGGATCTGATCCAATACAATCATTTTATCCGATTGTAGGCATTGCCCAATCAACCCTTCTCCATTGGCTATTTTATGGCTTTTCTCATTTGCTGTAAGTGCGTATCCGCCGGTGAGGTAAAGGTTCCTGTCTTCTTCTAAAATATACAGTGCAGCTACATGGCTCTTGGTATGGGCTACAATATGTTCTAACATATCATTAGCTAATATTTTAATCTCCTTCTCTCCAACCATTTGGTCGTTGAGTTTAGCGATACCCGATTGGAGCCATTCTTTATCTTCTAATAAACTGAATGAATACTGCAGCGATTCTGCCATTGCATTTAACGACCCCGATAAGCTTCCTAAGCCATCTTTTTGTACTTCATCAAGCCTAACCTTATAATCTCCACTAGAAATCTGACGGGCAATTCCTTGGATCAGCTCAATTCTACGAGCGGTATCTGTATTGATGTCTTCTAGTTTTTGTTGCAACTTAACCCGTTCATCAAAATCAAAGGTTACTTTTCTATAAAAGAAAATGGTAATTAATAAAGAGAGCACCGCAGCTATAATAATTAATACTGGTGTATATTCAGAAAGGGTATTCAGCTCTGCAGTACGAACACCTAACAAGCGTTTCTCTTCATTCTGCATATCTTTAATGGTTAGCCTGATCTTATCCATGTACACTTTACCATCTAAAAGAACAGATTCAGCTACCTTACCATTTTTCATTTTAACCTCAATGGTGTTATCGATAATGACCAACCTATTATCTAGTATCTCTTTGAGTTCTTCTAGTTTACGTTGTTGATAAGGATTATCTTTCGTTTGCTCTTTTAACACAACATATAAAGCATTAACTTTTTCTCTTGCGCCAATATAGGGTTCTAAAAACACCTTATTCCCGGTTAAAAGGTAGCCTCTTTGTCCAGTTTCTGCATCTTTTAAGGTAGAGATGGTATTGTCTAAATTGCTCATTACGATATTGCTATGGGCAACTAGTTTTCCGCTATCAATTAAATTATTGATACTGATATAGGAGGCGAGCGAACTGATAATCAAAATGATTAATGATAAACCTAAGCCTAAGCGCAGGTTACTTTTTAGGGATAATTTCATTAAGGGGTAATTTTTTAAATCATTAAACTTCAGTTTTTAAACCTATAGGCATCAGGAAATAAAATTCTGAGCCTTCTCCATAAACACTGTTTACACCAATCTCTCCTCCATGTCTTTTAATAATTTCGGCAGAAATATAGAGGCCAATTCCCAAGCCTTGGAAACGTTGGGAAGTTTCTTCTACACGGTAAAATTTATCAAAAACATGGTTCAATTGCTCTGGCAACATGCCTATTCCATAATCTTTAACAGCGATGTGAAGTTGGTCATGCTCTACTTTTACGGTAAGCTCAATTTCGCTAGTACCAGGAGAGTATTTGATGGCATTGGTTAGGAAATTAACAATTACCTGCTCTATACGCATTTCATCGCCATATATCTCACAATTTGCCAATCCATTTTTATGGATTTTAAATTCTGGATTAGATTGATGCATTACCTCAATTACGTTATCTAACAGACAATCTATGGCGAAGTTTTGCTCGTTGAACTTGAGCTTTCCACTTTCTATTTTAGAGATATCCAACAAATCTGCTATGAGGCTATTTAGTTTTTCCAGCTGCATTTGTGCCTTCCCTAAATGTTTTTTTACAGTTTCGGTATCTCCTTTATTGATACTTCTTTCTAAGAGTTGTACATAGCCCTTTACACTGGTTAAAGGGGTTTTTAATTCGTGACTTGCAATGCTGATAAACTCATCCTTTTTACGCTCTGCTTCTTTTCGAAATTCAATTTCTGCAAGCAATGTGGTTTGCATTTCATTGAGCTTTCTATTCTGCTCATAAATGCGGTAGAATGTTTTAACCTTGAGCAATAAAATATTCATATCAACAGGCTTGGTAATATAATCCAACCCTCCTGATGAATACCCTTTTGCAATAAACTTAAATTCGGTATTGGCTGCGGATAAGAAGATGATCGCAGTTTCTTTAGCTTTGCTGTATCCTGAAATGGCTTCTGCTACTTCAAAACCATCCATGCCCGGCATTTGTACATCCAGTATAATTAATACATAAGAGTTTTTTAATACCTTTTTTAAAGCCTCTTCACCTGAAGCTGCTGTATCTACCTCAAAATTGTGTTTTTCGAGTACCTTTTTTAAAGAAATCAGGTTCTCTGGCGTATCATCTACAATAAGGATCATTCCCAAAAATAGTTAAAGCTTGGCTACATTTATCATTTAGTTTATAGGTAATTCTAGGTAAGGAAATCGCTATAAGAAATGAGAACAAATGGAGATGGGAATTGTTTTACAAAGCAAAACAAAAATTGCGCTTTATAAATATATGTTACGACAAATGATTTTTTAACCTTACCTATAGCTTTTTGGCATTAAAGGTATCTCCTTGTTTAATATCTCCTGTCTCGAAACCTTTCTTAAACCAGTACATTCTTTGGGCTGAAGTGCCATGCGTAAATGCATCAGGTACAACTTCTCCCTGTGCCTGTTTTTGCAATTTGTCATCACCAATGGCATTGGCCGCATTTAGGGCTTCATCTATATCACCCGCATCAAGCCTAAAATCTTTTAAGTTCTGGGCATGGTTGGCCCAAAGGCCCGCATAAAAATCAGCTTGCAACTCGAGCATTACAGATAAACGATTGTATTCTACTTCGCTTAATCGGCTGCGAGCTGCTTGCATTTTTTCTGATGTACCCAATAAATTTTGTACGTGGTGCCCCACTTCGTGCGCAATGACATAAGCTTGCGCAAAATCGCCGGCAGCACCAAAACGGTCTTTAAGTTCTGCGTAAAAAGAAAGGTCGATGTAAACTTTATGGTCGCCAGGACAATAGAATGGGCCCACCGCAGCACTTGCATTGCCACAGGCAGATTGAACTGCACCTGTAAACAATCTTAATTTTGGCTGTTCATATTGCAGGCCTAATGCTCTAAACTGCGCATCCCAAACTTGTTCTGTAGATTCTAATACACCTGATACAAATTGGGCTTGTGGATCGTTAGCTGGTACTCCATTTTTAACAGGGCCTTGCTCAACGGCAGGCATTTGGTCTACTAATCCGGTTAAGTCTTTGCCAAAAAATAAACCAACAATAACAATGATAATCCCAATACCACCACCAAAGGCAACTCTACCGCCACCACCTCCGCCTCTACCATCTTCTACGTTATTACTTCCTTTTCCGAACCACTGCATAATTTTTAGTTTTATTTTTTAAACTTGGAAAGACAATTCTTATACCAATTTAAAAAATATTTTTAGTTAAATGCAGCAATGCCCTTTTCTATTCTATTTTGTGTTTCTCCAACACCCAGTAATACGGCAATATCAAATACACCTGGCCCAAATTTACCACCTACCAACATAATGCGTAAGGGCAACATCAGTTCTCCGGGTTTAAATCCTTTTGCTTCTGCTAAGGCTTTAAACTGCTCTTCTAATGCTAATGCTGTAGCGCCAGCAGCTAAATTTTGGGCAAATTCTTGAAAAAACGCCGCTTTTTCTGGACTCCATTTTGGTTTTACCGCAGCCACATCATAATCTGCTGGAGCAGCAAAAAAGTAAACACCTTGGGCAACAAAATCGCCCAATAAATTGCAACGGTCTTTAATCAGGTTGATCACTTGAAGCAAAAATACTTCATCGCTAATTTCGACACCTGCATTGTTAAATTCGTTTTTAACTGTTGGTGCTAAATGTTCAGCACTTGTTATTTTAATCCACTCGTGGTTGTACCATTTTGCTTTTTCGAAATCGAATTTTGCGCCAGCTTTGCTAATGCGTTCAATAGAGAACAAATTGATCAGTTCTGCTAAAGAAAATATTTCTTGATCTGTTCCATCATTCCAGCCCAGCATGGCCAAAAGGTTCACAAAAGCTTCTGGCATAAAACCAAGCTCTTTAAAACCTTTGGTTATATCTCCAGTTTTAGGGTCTGTCCAGTTCATGGCATATACCGGGAAACCCAAACGATCGCCATCTCTTTTGCTCAACTTACCGTTTCCATCTGGTTTTAAGATTAAAGGTAAATGTGCCCATTGTGGCATCGAATCTTCCCAGCCTAAATATTTCCATAACAAAATGTGGATTGGAGCAGATGGCAACCATTCTTCACCTCTAAAAGCATGGCTAATTTCCATGGCTTTGTCATCTGCAACTACCGCCAAATGATAGGTTGGCATTCCATCCGCTTTTAGCAAAACCTTATCGTCAACCAAATTGGTATCAAAACTTACAATCCCCCTAATCATGTCTACAAAGGAAACTGTTTCGTTTTCTGGAATCTTAATCCTTACTACGTATGGTGTATTTTCTGCTAATAATTGAGCTACTTCACTTTCTGGTAATGTTAAAGAGTTGCGCATTTCCATTCGGCTCACTTGCCCATATAAAAAATTAGGGTAGATTGCTCTTTTCGCATTTAATTCTTCTGGGGTATCAAATGCATAATAAGCATGTCCATCAGCAATTAATTGTTCTGCGTATTGTTTGTAGCTCGATTTGCGTTCGCTTTGACGATATGGGCCAAAAGCACCTGGCTTTTGCGGACTCTCATCTGGTGTAATGCCACACCAGTTCAAACAATCTACAATATATTCTTCGGCCCCCTCAACAAAACGGGTTTGGTCTGTATCTTCAACACGCAAAACGAATGTGCCATTGTGCTTTTTAGCAAACAAATAGTTAAATAAAGCGGTACGAACGCCACCTAAATGCAAGCCTCCAGTTGGGCTTGGTGCAAATCTTACTCTGATATTCTTTTCCATTACACCGCAAAGATATATTTTTTAGCTCGTTTACGTTTCTGTTGGTATATTTTTGATTGCTATTTTGTAATTTGCCAGCACCTGTTATGAACCCATACCAAAAAAAACGTCGTTGGAAATTCTTTTTATTGATTTTTGCTACTGTTATTGGTGCGGCATCTGTATTCTATTCTAATTCTTTTATTAAAAAAATGGAGCGGGAGGAGGCCACGCAGTTCAAGTTGAGGGTTAAGGTACTTGAGCAGCAAATGAACATGTACGATCTAGATGAGTTAACTGATGTTTTTGAAACCATCAGGAAAAACCTCAAAATGGACGTCATCTTGACCAAAAAAACGGCCAAAAACCCCGATTCTATTTATAGTTGGACAGGACTAGATTCTACAAAAACATTGTACAATATTGGGGGTAAAAACCAAACCCTTGAATTCGATTCGCTTTATTTTGTGCGCCAGCTCAATATCATGAAAAGACAGCATTCACCTGTTGCAATGAGAGGGCAATACATTGATGGCAAAGGTTATGAAGAGTTAAAGGCTTATTATAAAGATTCTTTCATTTTAACCCAATTGAGGTTCTTTCCTTTCATACAATTGGGTGTAGTTGCCTTATTTATCTTGGCGGCTTATGTAGCCTTCAGTTCTGCCCGCAGGGCAGAGCAAGATCAGGTTTGGGTGGGCATGGCAAAAGAAACTGCCCATCAATTGGGCACACCAATTTCATCGCTCATGGCTTGGGTAGAACTCATTAAATCCAGGTTTGATGCAGAAGACGACCCCTTGGTTGCAGAAATGGAAAATGATATCCACCGTTTGGAAATTATAACCGATCGTTTTTCTAAAATTGGCTCCAAACCAATACTTGAAGATCATGTTGTGTTCTTGGTGATCAAAAATTTTGTCGCTTATTTTAAAGTTCGTACTTCAGATAAAGTCAAATTTATCATTACTGGCGACAATCAAGTAAGGGCGATGTTAAGCATCCCTCTATTTGACTGGGTAATTGAGAACCTCTTAAAAAATGCAGCCAACGCCATTGAAAATGAAGGTACAATTACCATCAATATTATTGAACACCTAGCTAAAGAAGAAGTATTTATAGATGTAACCGATACCGGAAGGGGCATTCCTCGCTCTAAGTTCGACACTGTTTTTCAACCTGGTTATACCACTCGAAAACGTGGCTGGGGCTTAGGTTTATCGCTAACCAAAAGGATGGTTGAGAATTACCACAGCGGACAAATTTTTGTAAAAGACTCTGAGTTGGGCAAAGGCACCACATTTAGGATAATATTAAAAAGCAGCATTACTTATGAACCGACCACAAACACAGGAATACCCAGAATGGGGTAACAGGTACATTAGCCTTGTAGAAGGCAATATTACGGAGGTTTTAACGCATCAAGCCACCGATTTTCCCAATTTTATTAATAATTTGATTGAAAAGGGCGATTATGCTTATGCTCCAGGCAAGTGGACAATTAAAGAAATGGTAGGCCACATTATAGATACCGAGCGCATTATGGTATTTAGGTTATTGTGTTTTGCAAGGGGAGAGAAAGCGGCATTGCCGGGTTTTGAAGAAGATGATTATGTGGCCAATGCCCATTTTAAAGATCGTACTTTATTTAGTCTCTCTGAAGAATTTGCCATCCTTAGAAAATCAAATCTTTATTTGATCCATTCTTTAAATGAGGATGAATTGGATAGGATTGGAAATGCCAATGGCAAAGAGATGAGCGTAAGGGCTCTCACCTTTATTTTAGCAGGCCATGTTATACACCATACCAATGTAATTAAAGAGCGTTATTTATGATCTGGTTTAAAGAATTTACCCCCGCCATGTTAAATGACAGGCCTAAAAACCATATTGGGGCATTGTTAGGTATCGAGTTTACAGAAATTGGCGAAGATTATATTTGTGCAACCATGCCTGTTGATGAACGCACACATCAACCCGCTGGTATTTTACACGGCGGTGCCTCTGTAGTACTTGCAGAAACCTTGGGTAGCATTGCTGCCTATATGTGCATAGACCCCGCTAAACAAATTGCTGTTGGTTTAGAGGTAAATGCCAACCACCTACGCCCAGTAAGCGCAGGTTTGGTTAAAGGAGTTTGCAAACCTTTACACATTGGTGGAAAAACCCAGGTTTGGGAGATTAAAATGTACAACGATAAAGGTAAAATGAATTGCATTAGTAGGTTAACGGTGGCTATTTTGCCAAAACCACAATAAAAAAGTCCGCAAACCATTTAGGCTTACGGACTTTCTAACCAATAACTTTCTGATTACCCTTGTTTATCTAACCATTTTTTCTCGATGATATAAGAAACGATTAAGCCCAAGCCACCGAAAACACCTAAGCAACCAAAGTAAATGGCAACGCCCTGTCCTTCTTCTATATCATTCATTTGACTGCCAAAAACCCCTCTTACGGTAAACAAGGCTACCAATAGGCCAATACCTAGGCCAACTAATAATAAACCAAATTTTAGGCTTAAAAAGGGTTGTGGTGTTGATTTGCGAACGCCTGGATCTATGCCGCGTTCTATCATTGCCATTTTTTCTTTGTTTGAAAGGTACCTGATACCGAATACCATACCAAAAGTACAGATGAAAAATGTGATGGGTATTAATATTTCTTCCATGATTTTATTTTTTGATGTGTTAAAAATTCTTTTTGTTTCTGAACCGTGTTCTGAATACTATGACAACAGCAAAAAAAATTAGGTTACACCCAATCCCAAAAAAAATTTAATGCGTATTAAAATTGGAGTCCAATGTTTTAAAACCGATTAAGAAAGCAGAACCATCTCTCTTTTAATGTCAGTCCCGTCTTCCGCTTTACTTCGCCTCGTTCCTCGTCTTCGTGTCCGCTACAACCGGGTTTAACAAACCACAGACACAGCAATAAACTAAAAAATATCTGCGCTTTCTATTATCTTAGCTAAAAGTATAAACCTTTGCAAAACATCCTTAAAAAAATTAACAGCATCTGTGCATTGGCACCAACAGAACTCCAACTATTGTTAAATGCAATGGAACAGGTGGCGTTTTCCAAAAACCATATCATTATCAGCGCCGATAAGGTAGAGCGTTACCTCTATTTTATTGAAACAGGAATTGCTCGAGCCTATTGTTATACGGATAAACAGGAAGCTACTTTCTGGTTTGGCCAAGAGGGCGACCTCATCTTATCTTACAATAGTTATGTCAATCAGCAACCGGGTTACGAGAATATTGAGCTTTTAGAGGATAGTATCTTATATCGGATTTCAGACCATACGCTCCAAAAGCTCTATGCTACTTATATAGGCCTGGCCAATTGGGGCAGAAAACTTTCCGAGCAAGAGCTGATCAAGACCGAGGAGCGATTGATTAACAGACAGTTCAGAAGTGCTACAGAACGATATGATGAATTGATTACTCAAACCCCCTCTCTACTTAAAAGGGTGCAATTGGGGCATATTGCTTCTTATTTAGGCGTAACACAAGTAACCTTGAGCAGAATTAGAGCCGACCTGAAATAGATTTATTTTTTAACAAATGTTAAAGGCTGGGCTATCCGCAAACCCCATCTTTGCAAAAAAAATAAAATTATGAGTTGGATTTATTTAATTATTGCGGGTGTTTTAGAAATCGGGTTTACCACCTGTTTAAAATTATCGAACAATTTTGCAAACCTAAAATGGGGTGCAGGATTTCTGGTTTGTGCCATTATGAGCTTTGTATTTTTAAACAAAGCAACGGTTACATTACCCTTAGGAACCGCTTATGCAGTATGGACAGGCATAGGAGCAGTTGGAACAGTAATGGTAGGTATCATCTTTTTTAAAGAACCATTTAGCTTCTGGAGAATGTTCTTTATCACCACTTTGATCATTTCTATTTTAGGGCTTAAACTTTTTGCCGAGGGTAAAGCTCAATAATTTCGTAAATTGCTGTAACCTGATTGGAAGAACCTGCGTCTCACTCCTATCATATGCAGCAAGAAGAAACAGATTTAGCTATAATTACAGCAGTACTGGCTGGCGATACCGCATCTTATTCGGTGTTGGTAAAACGTCATCAGCGCTTTGTATTTACATTGGCGCTGCGTTTTGCCAAAAACAGGGAAGACGCAGAGGAGATTGCGCAAGACTGTTTTGTGAAGGCTTATCGGGCATTGGGAACTTTTAAGCAAACCTCAAAGTTTTCAACCTGGTTGTATACGATTGTTTACACTACGGCAATGACTTTTTTAAGGAAAAAGAGGCTTGATACCCAATCTATTAATGACGATGAGCATGTATTGCAAATTGCCAATAGTGGAACGGGTTTTGATGCAGACCAGATAGAAAAAAAATCTAGTCATGCCTATTTAAACCAAGCAATTGACCTGCTTTTACCAGATGATGCCGCCATTATTACACTGTTTTATAAGGGAGAGCAAAGCTTAGAAGAAATTGGCCAAGCACTAAATATGGAGCCAAATACCATCAAAGTAAAACTGCACAGGGCAAGGTTGCGCTTGAAAGAAAAATTACAATATTTGTTAAAAGACGAAGTAAAGGAATTGATATGAACACAATAGAAGAACAACTTTGGAATTATATTGATGGCCATTGTGAGCCAGCCGAAAAATTAGCAATCGAAACTCAACTAGCCATCGACCATCAGTTTTACAGCACTTATCAAGAGCTGCTTGCAGTTCATCACGAGCTTAACAAACTTGACTTTGAAGAACCCTCTATGTCCTTTACCCGTAATGTAATGGAACAGGTAAAGCTAGAACTTCCACCCGTGGCTTTAAAAACCAAAGTAGATCGTCGAATTGTTTATGCTTTTGCTACGCTTTTCATTATCCCATTGCTCAGTATATTCATCTATGCGATTGCTAAAAGTGATTTAAGCCTTAGTAGCAATATGCCAAAAATAAACTTTGCTTTTGATGTCCATAAACTGATCACTCCACTTTCTGTTCAGTTATTTATCATTGTTGATGTGGTTTTAGTCCTTGTTTATTTAGATGGTTATTTAAGAAAAGGAAAAACAGCTACACAAAAAAAGGGAGGTTAAAACCTCCCTTTTTATATTAGATCAATATTTTTATTTTTTAAAGTAAATCGGCAAAGTAACTTGGGTAGTGTCCCAGGCAATTACCAAATTAGCTCCGTCTGTTAGGTCGGTAAATGTCATTGAAAAAGACTCAATTACTTTATCCAACTTGGTTACCGGAACATCTACTCTAATGATATCTTTTGCTTCATCGTAATTAAATGCGCCCCATCTATCGGTTTGTTTATTTACAATAATGGTCCATTTATCTTTATTAGGGATAGCAAACAAAGCATATTTACCTGCTTTTATCTTTTTTCCTCCAATGTTAACAGACTTATCAAAATAGATTTCGGTATTCTCATTTGCGCCTAAACGCCAAACCTTATCAAATTGCTCTAATACCCCAAAAATTTCTCTTCCTTTTTTCATCGGACGGGAGTATAAAACTTTGATAATTGGCATCGAAGTGTCTTCCTTTTTAACTTTTACAGCATTTAAAGGATAATAGACCGCATCCATCGGACTTGAATCTACGTTTGGAAACTTAACTGCAGCAGTTTGTGCATTTACGGCAAGGCCAAATAATGCCAATAAAAGGCATAGGCTTAATTTCTTCATCACAAAAAGGATTAAGTTATATTTTTTAAGACCTAGTATTGACGGCCTTTTACAATTTTGTTCAAAAACAGACCTGCGAAGATTAGGCCAAATATTCCGCCTAAAAGAACCCAGCCAAAACTAGTAGTTACCGCAATAACAGCTAACATTCCTGCTAAAAGGCCAATTACATACCAAACCCACTCAAAGCTATTTTTATTTTCTTCTGTACTCATTTTTGTATAAGATTTGCGCCAAAGGTAAATATTTATTTTAAAAATATGGAGGCATTTAACGTGCTGATTTTAATAATTCGTTGATTTTGACCATTTCATAACCAGATTTTTTTAAGTAATTGATCAATTCTGGCAGCTTATTGTAAAACTTATCTGTTCTTTTTGGGTCTGTTCCGATATGCAGTAAAAGGATAAATCCGTTTAAACCATCTGCTTTATTTTGATCATGATCAATAATCGATTGGTAGATCTCTGCACTACTTCGGTAAGCTTTACCCATTTCTGGATAAGTATAATCTGCATTAGAACGGGTTCCAGAAGTAAAATTGATCAATTGTAAGCCCATATCATTGGTCCAATCTGAAATCTGTTGATTGTACCATTCGTAAGGAGGCAAAAAATAAGGCGCATCTTTTTGGGTTATCCCAAAAGCTTGCATGGCCTGATAGTTGGATTTGAGGTCTGTGGTAAATTGAGCTTTGGTAACCAACAAACTATCTCTTTTTGTCCAATCGTTATACAACAAATGCGCATTAGAATGAGCACCCAAATAATTACCAGTGGCCTTTAATCCAGTTATCATTCCTTTGAAAGCAGGGTTACGGTAAAATCGACCTGTAAAAAAGAACGATGCTTTTACCTTATTTTTGGTTAAAGTAGTCTGGATACTTTTTCCACCATCGGCAAATTCATCTCCGGTAAAAACCAATGCAATTTTCTTTTCATTCGTTCTGCCTCTAATAATTGCACCCTGCAAACTTTGGAAATCTTTGTCGATGGGTTTCACCCTACTGTCAAACGCCGCCAGTAAATAAACGAGCGATGCTGTTCCGTCCATGGTAGGCTCATTGGTGCTGTAATCTCCATAATCATCATGGTAAACTGCCAGATCACTTTGAAAATCTGCATAAACATCTGGTTTTGTCAGTTGAATACCGATTAGGTTTTTATAAATACTGGTATATACTGGCCCATCTACCAAGCCACCATCAATCGGATAGTTTTTCAAATGTGTAAATGCCGAATGTGGATCTGTAGGCGTATCGCCCCAATTTGGCAAGCCATAAACCATACTTGTGCCCCAAGGGTTACAGCCAAAAATCCAATCGAAATTTGCCTGTTCCAATTCTGTAAAAGTTTGGTCGCCACTCAATTGTTTATACCAAAAACATTGCATGGCAAAGGCTACCGTTAGGTTATTGCTACACCAGATAAAAGGTACGCCTCTGTAAAAAGCATTCTTTTTTGCTCTTGCCCACACCTGCTCAATGCCCTGCTTGTAATAGTTAATCAGCTGTGCTTTTTGCGCACCTTTACTTTGTTTAGCTAATTCGTAATGCCCAATATTTACAAAAGGATAATACTGATAATGGTTAGCGGTATCTCTAGCTAGCCAAGGTGTAATGGTTTCTTTTTGGGCATAAGCAAATGCTTCGGCTAAACTGTTTTGTCTATTTTTTGCATTGGTAGACTGTAAAATTGAGGCATAAGCCAGCTCCATATCATCAACCCAATTGTCTTCTGCATAAATATAAGGCGACTTAACGGATACGGTTTGTGTTACTCCTTTTTTGATGTTGGCAAAGGCCAAAGCACTTTTCGCCTTTTTGGAGAGATTTTGTGCATACAATTTATCTTTCGATTCGAAAAGCTGGGCACCCAATACAAAAGCACTGCTAAACTTTGCCGCAGTAGAGCTCGTTCCCTTGGTATTATTCATAAACTTGCCGCGTTGTTGAGGCGCTCCATCTATATAATACAAAGGTCGTTCAAAGCCTTTTCCATATTGGCTATCTTCTTTAGGTATGCGCATGGAAATGTGGTCTCTATCGTCTGCCAGTTGATTGAACATGATATTGTCTTTTGGATGCATTTTCAGCAACCAATCTAAACCCCATTTGGCCTCATCTAATACATCGGCCATGCCATTTTTGCCCTCTAAACCATTGGCTTGTTTTTCATCGCCAAAAGCTTGCGGAAAATCTCTGTAGGCCATTAACAAATGATAGGTTGCATTGGCTGATGTGGTTGAATATTGCAGGTAATCGCTGGCATCGTGCCAACCTCCAGAAGCATCCATGTGCGTACTGTCTTTAATCCCTGCTTTTGCACCATAAAGCACAAAACCATCGCGGGTATGGCAACTGTCTCTTAAAAAAGGATTAAATCCGCTGCGTTGTTGGCGCATGTAACGCAGAGCGAAATCGGCCGTATGGCGATAAACATCAGTATTAATAATCACCTCAGGCGAGGTAATGTTATTTATCCGGATCACATATTTACCTGCTGTTCTAAAATCAGAGAAATTAAGCCGAGCTGTAGCGGTAAAGGGTCCATAAGCACCAAAAGATTGAATTGCTTTTGAACTATAGGCTATTTTACCTGTTTGCTGATCAATCAATTCGAACTTTTCTGGCAATTGGTTGGTCTTGCTTGCCCAAATGGCCACTTTACTGGCCGAAGGTTGATAACCCAACAAATTTATCCTAATCCAACTATTGCTGCCATCGTATTTTGTGTACGATACATTAAAAGACAATAAGGGCAAAAAAAGCAACAGCACACATAGTTTTAAGATGAATTTCGTCATTATCAATAGGGTTTAGTTTAAACGTTGAGCTAGCTAAATTAACCAATTATCATCCAATTGTAAAAGAAGTCAAATATAATTTGGAAATTAATCAATCGATTGATTAATTTTGTGCTGTCAAAAAAACAAATGGAAAAAACTGATAAAAGAACCGACATCATCGCAGCAGCAGAAAAGCTGTTCTGTGAATTTGGTTACGAAGGAACCTCTACCCGTCAAATTGCCAAAGAATCTGGTGCCAATATGGCCATGATCAATTACTATTTTGGTAGCAAGGAAGGCGTTTTATTAGAAATTATGGAGTCGAGGATCTCTGGCTTCAAATCGCAGTTAAACGCAATTGATGAAGAAAAAATCTCTCCTAAAGAAAAGATGTTAAAGGTTGTTGAACAATATAGTGCACGTATCTTTTTAAACATCTCTTTTCATAAACTAATGCACAGAGAGCTTTCTTTAACCCAAAGACCTGAAATATTCTTAAAAATTAAGGAGGCTATGGCGCAAAACCTTACGGTGATCGAATCTATTATTCAAAAAGGAATTACGGAAAAGATTTTCAGACAGGTTGATATCCGAATGACGATCATCAGCATTATGGGTACCATTAACATGGTGGCTACATCGCCCAACAAAGTGGTACCAGATCAGAATTTCGATATGAACAATAAAAAAGACAAAGAGGCCCTTAGAGATCGATTGGTTCGCTACCTACAAGACCTCATCTTAACACATTTAACAATTCCCCAAAAATGATCAATTATAAAATCAAATCGCTCTTAGCTGTTCTACTGTTGCCAGCAGTTTTACATGCACAATCCATTAAAAAACTAAGCTTACAGGAAGCTATAGATCTGGGTATTGCCAATAGCAAAAACCTCAAACTGGCGCAAAACAAAATAGACGAATCTGTAGCTAAACTGGCCGTTGTAAAAGACAATGTGCTTCCTACGGCAACAGCAAGCTTTTTGTATAACCATGCCGAAATTCCTACCAATACCTTGAGCATTGGTGGCGGTAATCCAATTCATTTGCCCAACAGGGCCGATGCTTTTGTAGGTACCGCTGCTGTGCAAGAAGTAGTTTATGGTGGTGGCAAGTACAGGTATGCACAAGAATCGACCAAACTTTTAACAGATGTTGCCCGTTTAGATGCCGATAAAAATAAGGAAGAAGTGAGTTACGCCATCATCAATACTTACTTTTCGCTCTTTAAATTAATGCAAAGCAAAAAAGTTGTGGCGCAAAATTTAGAGGCAATTGCTAGTCAGTTGAAACAAGCACAACGCTTTTTTGAACAAGGGATTGTGACCAAAAACGATGTATTAAGATTTCAATTGCAACAAGCTAATATTTCTTTAACAGATTTGGAGATTGAGAACAACCGCAAAATTGTCAATTACAACTTGGATGTTCTTTTAGGCCTACCTGAAGAAACAGATATTGCCATTGCTGAAAGCGATTTGCCTTTAAACAACGTTGAGTCTTTAAGTACGTATATGAGCAAGGCTTTCGCCAATCGCCAAGAATTACAACAGCTCGATCTGCAAGATAAAGTAGCCGGTATCAACATTAAAACCATTAAGGCCAATACACGCCCTACGGTTGGTGTAGGTGCCAATCTGTATTACATCAATCCAAGTGGCAGTTTTATTCCACCATCGCAACAATTTATTGTGCCCATTACGGTTGGCGCTACCGTTTCGTGGAACGTGGCTTCGCTATGGACCAATAAAAACAAGGTTTCTGAAGCTAAAATCCAACAAAAAGAAATCGGGCTACAGAAGGATATTTTATCAGACAATGTAAAAACAGAACTGAACAAAAATTACCAGAACTATAAGCTAGCGCTACAAAAAATCAATGTGCTCGAAACATCAATTGCCCAAGCCACTGAAAATGATCGCTTATTAGAATCGAAATATAAGAACAACATTGCTTCTGTTACCGATAGAATTGATGCAGAAACACTTTTATACCAAGCTAAGATCAATTTAGAACTGGCCAAGGCCGATGCCAAATTATCTTATTATACCCTATTAAAATCAACAGGAAAAATTTCACAATAATATAACCATAACAACAGCAATAATGACAACAGAAGCAAAAAAGAAGAACAAAGTTCTTCCCATTATATTAGGTGTATTAATTGTTTTAGGAGCCGTATTCGGTATTAACGAGTACTTATACTCTAGCAAACACATTGATACGGATGATGCACAAATTGATGGAGACATCAGTCCGGTAGTAGCCCGTGTAGGTGGTTATGTAAAGGACATTAATTTTGAAGAAAACACCAAAGTTAGCCAAGAACAAGTACTGGTTACTTTAGATGACCGCGATTACAAAATTAAGTTAGAACAGGCACAAGCTGGGCAGGCAGGCGCCAATGCAGGTGTGGGTGTATCGCAGGCACAAATTACTGCAACTTCAGCAAATACAAGTACGGCAAAAGCAAATATAGAAGCTGCCAGATCAAATGTTGAAGCGGCAAATGTTAAATTAAACTTGGCACAGAAAGACTTCAATCGCTATGCAAACTTGATTAAAGATGGTGCAATTACACAACAAGCTTTCGATCAGGCAAACGCCAATAAAGAATCGGCAGAAGCAGCTAAAGCAGCCGCTCAGGCAGCATATCAAGCCGCACAAGATCAATATAATGCTGCAGTTAAACAGGTAGGTACCACTCAATCGCAATTGGGTGTAAGTAATTCTGGTGTAACTCAGCGTCAATCTGATGTAGACTTTGCCAAATTACAGTTATCCTACACAGAGATCAAAGCACCTGCAACTGGTATCGTGTCTAAAAAGAATGTTCAAAAAGGACAATTGGTACAGGCAGGTCAATCTTTGTTTGCCATTGTAAATGAAAACAGTTTGTTTGTAACTGCCAATTTTAAAGAAACGCAGTTAGAGAAATTACATACTGGCCTAAAAGTTAAAATTGTAGTAGACGCTTATACCGATGAACCATTAGAAGGAGAAGTTTACAATTTTGCCCCAATTACTGGCGCAAAAGGTTCTTTATTACCTCCTGATAATGCCACAGGTAACTTTGTAAAAGTGGTTCAACGTGTACCCGTAAAAATTAAACTTTTAGCTAAAGACAAAGCGCTTTTAGAAAAACTACGCCCAGGAATGAGCGTTAAAGTTTCTGTATCTATCTAAATCAATAAAAATGGCCGAAGTAGGTTTTAAAAAATGGATCATTACGTTTACGGTGATTACAGCTTCCCTTTTGGAGCTGATAGATACCACCATTGTAAACGTAGCGATCCCTCAGATACAAGGTAACCTAGGTGCAACCCTCGAGGACATCGCCTGGTTATCTACAGGGTACGCTGTTGCGAACGTAATCATCTTGCCCATGTCGGGTTGGTTGGGCAGTCGCTTTGGCCGTAAGAATTATTTCTTAACCTCAATTATTGTCTTTACCATTGCCTCTTTTTTATGTGGTAATGCAGTTTCGTTAGAGGAACTGATCGCTTTCCGTATTTTACAGGGTTTAGCTGGTGGTGGATTGATTTCTACGGCCCAATCTATCCTTTTAGAAACATGGCCTAGAGAAGACGTAGGCATTGCAACAGCGCTATTTGGTTTAGGTGCCGTTGTTGGACCAACTGTTGGACCAACCATTGGTGGTTACATCTTAGAAATTAGCGATTGGCCTTGGATATTTTATGTAAATATTCCCGTCGGTATCCTCGCCGCCTATTGTACCATTACCTTTATTAAAAAGACGCCAAAAGATGGAAAAGGACTGCCGGTAGATTGGTGGGGAATTTTGTTATTGGCCATTGCTGTTGGTAGTTTACAAACCCTTTTAGAAAAAGGAGAGAGTGAAGATTGGTTTGCTACGCCTTACATTACCGTATTGGCTGTAACTTCAGTATTCGGGCTATTGCTCTTTATTTGGCGAGAGCTCAGTACCGACCACCCGATCGTCAACTTTAAAATTATGCGGCACCGAAGCTTCTCTATTGGCATGTTTACATCCTTTATTTTAGGCTTTGGTTTATATGGATCGGTATTCGTTTTCCCTGTTTTCTGTCAGAATTTGTTAGGCTTCTCTCCGTTACAAACTGGCGAAATCTTATTCCCAGGTGGACTATGTACCATTGCCATGATGCCTTTTATCGGCATGTTCCTTAAAAAAGGAATTCCAGCACAGTTTATGGCTACCATAGGAATGTTCTTATTCTTTGTGTTTTGCGATATGTTGAGCAAATCTACACTATCATCCGGTACTGATCAGTTCTTTATGCCATTGGTAATTAGAGGTATTGGAATGGCATTGTTATTTGTTCCATTAACCACCTTAGCTATGCAAGACTTAAAAGGTACAGAAATTGGTCAAGGTTCTGGTTTAAATAACATGATGCGTCAATTGGGTGGTTCTTTCGGTATTGCAGCCTTAACTACTTTAATCCACACCCGTCAAGGTTTCCACAGAAATAACTTGTTAACCAACGTAAACGAATATAACCCTGCTTTTACAGAAAGATTAAATGGGTTTATCCATAATTTCATGGCCAAAGGAGCTTCGTATTTAGATGCCAAGGTTATGGCCATGAAAGCGATTGAAGGCTCGGTAGTTAAACAGACCTTATTGCTCACCTATAGCGATGCTTACTGGGTAGCTGGTATGGTGCTGCTGTGTTCTATTCCTTTGCTGTACCTGCAAAAATTCAAAAAGAACGTAAATGTTCCGGTTGATGCCCACTAAAATAAAACAGCCCTGATATAAATACCAGGGCTGTTTTTTCCCAAAAAATTAACAATTAGTCACAAGATTTTCGTTAAAGAAGACCTCGTGGATACTTTTAAAAGATTTTTTAACCTTTAATAAAATACAAGGTAGGGATTTTTTGCAAAATTTCAAAAATTATAATTGTCATTTTTTTTGTCCCTTTTTGTATTATTTTTGTTGTTAAGGTTCATTATTCTTACCTTATCAGCATGCAAGCACACCAACCTACTAGTCAACGCGAATCTATTTTTAATAATGAGGTTATTTCTCGTTTTGAGCTTTATAACAGCTTATTTTTAACCTTACCGTTTTATAAAGTAAAAGATACAGGAACTCTACTTCCCTTATTTATAAAAAGTTGCGAAGAAGGGGTAAAGAACCACGAAACCCCAGCAAAGCTAATTGAGCGGTTTTTTGAAAAATATACGCCCAATACCGATTCGCAAGAAATTATCGACCTTCTTTTTAGGTTCATCCAGTATATAGAAAGGCAAGTGGTATTGTTTGATGCCGTTGAAGATGCCTCGTTTAACAAACTCAATGTAAGCGATGAACAAAGTTCTTTAAGAGCCTTGTTTTTAAAGGCTAATGACGATCAAAAACTACATGAAAAGGTAGACCAACTTATTGAAGAATTCTCTCTTCGTTTAGTGTTAACAGCTCACCCTACCCAGTTCTATCCTGGTAGCGTGCTGGCCATTATCAACGATTTAACCATTGCCATTAGAGAAAATGACATTAGCACCATTAACCAGTTGCTGCAACAGTTAGGAAAAACTCCCTTTTTTAACAAAAAATCGCCAACACCTGTTGATGAAGCTTTGAGCTTGGCCTGGTACTTAGAAAATGTATTTTATTTCGCCGCAGCCAATATTCAATCTGGATTAAACCAGTTGCTGAACGAATATCATATCGATCCTAAAAAAATTATCGAATTGGGTTTTTGGCCAGGTGGCGATAGAGATGGCAACCCAAATGTTCATCCAGAAACGACTTTACAAGTTTCTAAAATGCTTCGTCAAATTTTATTTAGGTGTTATTACCGCGATTTTAGAAATTTAAAACGCAGAATTACCTTTAGAGGCGTTGAGGATACCATTTCCATTTTGCAGGATGTATTGTATAAAAATGCTTTCGATAGCAACCTAGAACCAAAAGATATCTCTGATTTCTTGATCACCAACCTTAACAAGATCAAAGGAATTTTAACTGCAGACCACGACAGTCTTTTTGTAGACCTGGTTGATGATTTATTGCGTAAAGTTGAGCTGTACCGCAGCCATTTTGCCTCATTAGACATTAGACAAGACAGCCGGATTTTAAGAGATGTACATGCGTATTGCCGTCAACAAAAACCAATCAACGCTTTATTTAACGAGGATTATGATCAGTTACCAGAAGCTGATAAATTAAAGGCACTCTCCTTTAGAAATGCCAAAATTATATACAGTGGCGAGCAAGACAGTTTGGTGCAAGATACCCTACAAACTATTGCGCAGATTAAAGAAATGCAACAGAGCAATGGAGAGAAAGCCTGTCATCGATTTATTATCAGCAACTGCCAACAGGCTAGCGACATTTTACAATTAATAGAATTGTTTTTATGGAATGGCTGGGAGGCTGATGAATTAAGCATTGATTTTGTGCCTCTTTTTGAAACCGTAAATGATTTAGCTGGTGCGGATGAAATTATGGAAACGTTATATACCCATCCATTTTATCAAAAACATTTGGCTAGCCGTGGCCGAAAACAAGACATCATGTTAGGTTTTTCTGATAGCACCAAAGATGGAGGTTACCTCATGGCAAACTGGTCTATTTTTAAAGCTAAGGTTAACTTATCTAAAGTAGCCGAAAAACATAAGGTTAAATTGGCCTTTTTTGATGGCCGTGGTGGACCACCATCTCGTGGAGGAGGCAAAACACATCGTTTTTATGCCTCAATGGGTAAAGAAATCGCCAATAAAAATATCCAATTGACCATTCAAGGGCAGACCATCAGCTCACAATATGGTTCTATAGATAGTGCCGAATTCAATATCGAACAATTGATCAATGCGGGGATTTCTTCAGGCGTTAAAGAAAAGCACAATGTGTTATTGGATACCGAAAATTACGACACGCTCGAAATTATGGCCAATGATAGTTATGAATCTTTTCTAGCCTTACGCAAACATCCTTTGTTTTTAGCCTATCTGCAAACTTTATCGCCTTTAAGCCTACTTTCAAAAATAACCATCAGTAGCCGCCCAGTAAAAAGAAATGCTGGCGAAGATTTAAAATTAGAAGATTTAAGGGCCATTAGCTTTGTTACATCATGGAGCCAATTGAAACAGAATATCCCAGGTTTCTATGGCATTGGAACGGCCTTGAAAAATCAAGAAAAGGCCGGAAATTGGGCTCAGGTAAGCAAAACCTACCAACAATCGGGTTATTTTAAAACTATCATCGATAACTGTATGATGTCTATGAGTAAATCTGATTTTGAAATTACTGCCTACTTGGCAAAAGACAAAAAATTTGGCGCATTTTGGGAAATTCTACATCAAGAATTTGAGCTTTCGAAAAGCATGTTGCTCAAACTGGCAGGTCACCAAAGTTTAATGGAAAACTATCCTGTAGAAAAACGTTCAATTGCCGTTCGCGAGAAAATTATTTTACCATTGGTGCTTATTCAGCATTATGCTTTAGAAAAACTACAACATCCATTAAATGAAGCGCAACGACAGGCTTATGAAAAATTGGCCATCCGCACGGTTTATGGTATTGTAAATGCAGGTCGAAACTTAGCTTAAAACCCATTATCAAAGAAAATAGCTTATGCAACTAACTTGGGTTTATAAAAATTTTAATGAGTTAACCACCATAGAGCTTTTTGACATTTTACACTTGCGTTGTGAGGTTTTTATAGTGGAACAAAATTGTGTTTATCAAGATATCGATGGAAAGGATAAAAAATCTTTTCACTTGATGGCTTGGAATGGTAATGAGCTCGTCGCTTATACCCGTTTAGTGCCTCCTGGTATTTCTTTTGAAGAAGCAAGCATTGGCAGGGTAATTACTTCCCCACGTTACAGAGGGCTTGGGGTAGGCATTACTTTAATAGAGAAAAGTATTGAACATACTTTACAAACCTATCATACCAATACCATTAAAATTGGCGCCCAGCTTTACCTTAAAAAGTTCTATTCAGATTTTGGCTTTGAACAGTGTAGTGATACCTACCTAGAAGATGGAATCCCTCATATTGATATGCTTTTGATCAAGCCATAGCGATACATCTTATTCATTTTGTTTATTATCATATGTCAATGGATCTAGCTCACTTGTTGCCGTATATTTGTAATACATTATGGCAAAAAAATATTTGGCTTTTTATTTGTTACCACAAATAATGAATAGCCAATCTGCTTAAAACTTTAACCATGACAACCCTTCATCAATTCAATAACTTCACTTCTGATCTTGACCATACAGCTATCATGCCCACGCTTTTTATGGGTCATGGTTCGCCCATGAATGGTATTGAAATAAACGAGTTTAGCACAAAATGGGCCGAAATGGCTTCGATTATTCCTGTTCCACAAGCTGTAATCATTATCTCTGCTCACTGGTTTACCAGGGGTACAAAAATTACAGCGATGGATTTTCCTCCTACCATTCATGATTTTGGCGGGTTTCCTCAAGCGCTTTTTGATGTACAATACCCTGCCCCGGGCAACCCAGAATTGGCCAAAGAAACGGCAGACTTATTACACTCAACAAATGTTGTTTTAGACCACGATTGGGGTCTAGATCATGGCGCTTGGTCGGTCATTAAACACATGTATCCCGAGGCTAATATTCCTGTTTTACAATTGAGTATTGATTATACCAAAAATGCCCGTTATCATTATGAACTGGCTAAAGAACTTTCTGCACTTCGCAAAAAGGGAGTACTGATTTTAGGGAGTGGCAATATGGTTCACAACCTACGAATGGTAAGCTGGGACATGATTAAAGGTGGAGGCTACGATTGGGCATTGGACATGAATGACAAATTCAAAACCCTGATCACCAACAAAGACCATGAACCCTTGATCAACTATCAAAGTATGGGTAACGCTGCCATGTTGGCCATACCAACCCCAGAGCATTACCTCCCATTAATGTACACTTTAGGCCTGCAAAATGGAAATGAAGAGGCTACATTATTTAACGATAAAGCAATAGGTGGTTCTTTAACCATGACTTCTGTAATGATTGCCTAAGCTCAGAAATTATATAACTTTTATCGGTTATAGTGTAACACTTCCTGCTGTCGTGATTATAATTTTGTATCATAAATTTATAATCATGGCATGTTTTTGCTTTTCGGTGCTCCATCAAGCCACAGCAATTCCCGCTGTCATGGTCAGATTGATGCTGTAAACCCTAAATCTATAATAAAATGAAAAAATTATTTTTATCCTTGCTAATGTTAGCCATGTTTTTTAGTGCTAATCATCTTTTTGCACAGCAAGGCGACAATGCCTTTCCTCAATTGCTAAACTCGTACTATGACGTTAAAAATGCACTTGTAAGCAGCGATGCCAATATAGCTGCATCAAAAGCAACTGTACTTTTAAGTGCAGTAAAGGCTGTAGATGCTAAAAAGCTTTCTGAAAAAGACAAAAAGGCTTTTGCCCTATTAAAAGACAAGCTGGTTTTAGATGCCGAACACATTGCTGAGAGTAAGGATGTTGACCATCAGAGAGATCATTTCTCTACCTTATCCACAAATGTATATGCATTGGCAAAAGCTGTAAAATTAACCGATAAACCTGTTTATTATGATTACTGCCCAATGAAAAAAATGTATTGGTTAAGTGATGAACAAGCGATTAAAAATCCATATTATGGAAAATCAATGTTAACCTGTGGCAAAATTACAGAAACGATTAAGTAACTTTAATACATGGGTTTATTAAAGCAATAAACCCATGTAATTCTACTAAACTAATCCTTCTTTGATGAAAAAAGTAGCCCTTTTAAGTTTGTTCATGCTATTTTATACTGTCGTTTTCGCACAGCATGAAAATATGGAAAACACAAAAGGGCAGGATAAGTTAACCCTATACACTTGCCCTATGCATCCCGAAATAAAGGAGAGCATGCCGGGTAAATGTCCCAAATGTGGAATGAAACTAGTGCCCGAAACCCCAAAACAGGCACCTATACCAGTAGTATCAAAAACGGTTCCCACACAAACACGAACAAACCAAGCTCCTCCCAGAACTGTTCGATACGATCTTTACATTGCTGATACAGTGGTCAACTTTACAGGAAAACCCAAAAGAGCAATTGCCGTGAATGGCAGTATTCCAATGCCTACCTTAACCTTTACCGAAGGTGATACGGCAGCAATTTATGTACATAACAATTTGAATGAGGAAACTTCCCTGCATTGGCATGGTTTATTTCTTCCCAATCAATACGATGGGGTGCCCAACTTAACCCAAATGCCCATAAAACCACATACCACACATGTGTATAAGTTTCCTATCATTCAAAACGGCACCCATTGGTACCATAGCCATACTGGTTTACAAGAACAAATAGGCATGTATGGCGCAATGATCTTGAACAAAAGAAACGAACTCGCTCTCCCAACTATCCCGATTGTATTGAGCGAATGGACAGACATGAACCCCAAAGAGGTACAAAGAAGTTTACACAATGCAACTGATTGGTTTGCCATTAAAAAAGGAACAACCCAAAGTTATGTCGAAGCAATCAGATCAGGGAATTTCAAAACAAAACTGGCCAACGAGTTTAAGCGCATGAATGCGATGGACGTAAGTGATGTTTATTACGATCGGTTTTTGATTAATGGAAAAGAACAATTTACAGCAACAACTTTAAAAGCAGGCGATAAAGTAAGATTGCGCATCGCCAATGCTGGCGCTTCTACTTACTTTTGGCTAAATTATGCTGGCGGTAAAATTACAGTAGTTGCTAATGATGGCAACGATGTGGAGCCAATTGAGGTAGACCGATTGATCATTGCAGTTTCTGAAACCTATGATGTAATTGTAACCGTTCCTGAAAATAAGAGCTACGAGTTTTTGGTTACCCCAGAAGACCGCACCAAATCGGCCTCCTTATGGCTTGGAAATGGCCCAAAAGTACAAGCAACACCCATGCCCAAACTCAAGTATTTTGAAGGCATGAAAATGATGAATGGCATGATGGCCATGAATGGTGATCTGATACAAATGGATGGCATGCAAATGCAGAACCAGCTAATGGATATGAATACGGTCATGTATCCTGAAATAACTGGATATGAAAAGGCAACAAAGAAAAAAAGCAATCAGAATGGGAAAGAAATGGACATGGACATGTCTACCGATCAGCCTGATCTTGTTACCTTAAACTACGACATGTTGCGTGCTCCCCAAAAAACAGTTTTACCAAAAGGTCCAACAAAAGAATTAAAGTTTGCCCTAACTGGCAACATGAATAGATATGTATGGACCTTAGATGACAAAACTGTCTCCGAGTCTGACAAGATTCTGATCAAAAAAGGAGAAAATGTAAGAATTGTGCTCTACAATAACAGCATGATGAGACATCCGATGCATTTACATGGGCATGATTTTAGGGTATTAAACAGCCAGGGTGATTATGCTCCGCTAAAAAACGTCTTAGACATTATGCCTATGGAAAAAGATACCATAGAGTTTGCTGCTTCAGAAAGCGGAGACTGGTTTTTCCATTGCCATATTTTGTACCACATGATGAGCGGAATGGGAAGAATATTCAGTTATGAGAACTCGCCACCAAACCCCGAAATACCCGATCCTAAATTGGCCCAACGCATGTTATTTGCAGACGACAGGATGTTCCATTTTATGGCCGAAAATGATTTTGCTAGCAATGGGAATGATGGAATGGCCATGTTGGCCAACACCCGTTGGAATATTGCAACAGAATGGCGTTTAGGCTATAAGGCCA
Source organism: Pedobacter sp. Hv1 (assembly GCF_001412215.1). Lineage (GTDB taxonomy): Bacteria > Bacteroidota > Bacteroidia > Sphingobacteriales > Sphingobacteriaceae > Pedobacter. The sequence continues at coordinate 130,958 of NZ_LLWP01000012.1, read as the reverse complement.
TGCATGGCTATGAAGTAGAGACCCATATTGGCCGATACCTTGACCGAATGCAATGGGTAATGCCTTTTATAGGTTTCGATTGGCGCTACCGAAAAATGGGAATGGATGAACATGAAAAAAATATTTTCGGACAAAAAAACACCAAAGACAAGAGAGCACTGCTATCGGCAGGTATTGAATACACCTTACCTATGCTCATTAAAGCACAAGCAGAAGTTTACCATGATGGCAATTTACGGTTTCAATTAATGAGAGAGGATATTCCTGTTTCTAAAAGATTAAGAGCCAGTTTTATGCTGAATACGGATAAAGAATACATGGGTGGACTTAAATTTATCGCCACTAAATATGTTTCTTTAAGTACACATTACGATAGTGATATGGGTTTTGGTGGCGGAATTACCCTTAATTACTAAGGTTTTTACGTTGGTAAGCAAACTCCATCTTCATTTTCTTTCCGTTCAATTCTCCCTCTATCCAAGCCACTAAACTTGTTTTTCCTTTATTTTCGTAAACAATTCGCTGCGGAAAATCATGCTTTTTATTTTCAAAGATGAAAATATTGTCTTTTACAGAGATCAACTTAAAATTAGTTGTGCCTTGGTTATCCTTTTCAAAACCAGTTACCGAAAAATAAAGTTCATCATCAATGGTAATCACTTTGATTTTTTCGGTTAAAACACTGTCTCCATTCAAATGGTGTTTGTAGCATTTTCCACTTAAGCCCTTCCCATCTTTTTTCCAGATTTCAGAGATATTTCCTTTCGCATTTTTCATCTCCCAAGCCCCTATCAAGAAATAAAATTGTTTAATCGATTGGCGTTGTGCCCTAACGGGTAAGCTCAATGTAACTCCTAAAATGAGCAGCATCAAATAATTTTTCATTTTATTGTAGATTTAATATGTGCCAAATGATGTTTACCATGCCAAGCATAGTTACCCAAAAGATAGGCCATTGTAAATTCCAGCTGTACTTCGGGATGAAAATAAGTGCGTTCAAAATCTTGAGGTGTTAGTGTCTTCAGCAAAACCACCAATCGGGCATGTATTGCCTTTAAAATCGCTATTGAAAGTTGGATGTCTCCTGTTTTTCCATCTGCCAACTCTGCCCATTTATGCTCAAGATAAGGTCTAATCTGTGGTTTTTCTTCTGTTAAAGTGAGGTGAAATCGCATGTAAGCATTGATATGACTATCTGCCAAGTGATTAACCACCTGTCTTACCGTCCACCCACCTGGGCGATAAGGAATTTCCAGCTGGTCTGCAGTTAACGTTTGGGTAAGCTCAATGAGGTCTTGCGGAAAGCACGCAAGGTCTTCAATCCATTCTTGAATTTGGGTGAAGGAGATCGGCGTTGGCGGATCGTACTTCCCAATTGGATATTTCAGTTTCTCTAGCTCTTGCATAAGCAAATTACATAATTTTCTTCAAAAGGTTCAGCACCCACTCCTTTCCCTCGTACGGTGGATAGATCATCTTATTGAAATCTACACCTCTTTGAAAAACAACAGCCCTTTCATGAGAAAAGTTTTTAAAGCCAAAAAAACCGTGACTACTGCCAATGCCACTTCCATTTACTCCGCCAAAAGGCAGCTTAGGGTTCGAAATATGGATCAATACATCATTAACGCAAGTACCACCCGCACTTGTATTTTTGATGATATACTTGACCTTTTTGCTGTTTGTACTAAAGATATATAAAGCAAGTGCTTTACTTTTTTCATTAATCTGGGCAATTACTTCTTCTATATTTTGGTAAGAAACAATGGGTAAAATAGGCCCAAATATTTCTTCTTCCATTACTTTGGCTCCAGTAGGTATTTGGGTTAAAATAACAGGATAAATGGTTTGGTTTTGCTCCTCAAAAGTTCCTCCAAAATTTATCCTCGCACCTTTTTCAACGGCTTCGTCTACCAATTCTTTTAACCTTTTATACTGTTTAGGGTTAACAATTTTACCATACACGGCGGGATCAATTTGATCTTTTGTTTTAAAGTACATTTGATGGACCGCAGCTTTATACAGCTCAATAAACTCATCAACTTGTTGCTCATGTACAAAAACATAATCAGGTGCAATACAGGTCTGCCCACTGTTAACCAATTTGCCCCAGGCTATTTTTGTTGCCGCTTTTTCAAGGTTTACTTCCTGATCAATAATCGTTGGCGATTTCCCTCCCAATTCTAGAGTAACCGAAGTTAAATTTTTAGAAGCAGCTTCCATCACTACTTTACCAACTGCAGTACTTCCGGTAAAAAAGATGTGATCGAAAGGCAATTTTAACAAGGCTGTTGATACTTCTACAGCTCCTTCAAAACTGGCCACTTCTTGCTCGTTAAATGCCTCAGCTATAATTTCACTTACAATGCTACTTGTTGCGGGACTAAGTTCTGATGGTTTGAGCATAACGCAGTTGCCTGCGGCAATGGCCGAAATTAATGGCCCCATGGTTAATTGAAATGGATAATTCCATGGCGAGATAATCAAACAAACGCCTTTTGGCTCATAATATAACCTGTTTTTAGCAAAAGGATTGCTTAAGGTTTTACCTACGCGTTTGGCACGCATCCAAGCGCTAAGATTTTTAATGGCAAAATCCAATTCGCCGTAAATAAAAATCAGCTCTGTTACCGCACTTTCAAAAGTGCTTTTACGTAGATCGCTTTGTAAAGCCTTGTAAATTTTGTCCTCATTTTTTGCAATAGCGGCCTTTAAAGCTTTTAGTTTTGCAATCCTTTCCGCCGCATTACTTTTTCTAAGTGTATATTTGTATGCTTGCTGTAAATTAAAAACTAAATTAATTTTTTGCTCCATAGGTTTGAGGCTAAGGCATTAGTGATTTGTTAAATATAGTTAAATGGCATCAAAGTTCATCAAAAACACATCTAATTAAAGCATATTGCGTATATATTTTATATCCTTATAAAATGATGAAGAAGTTATCTCTTATTTTAGTCTTAACGGCTTTTTTAACTCAGGTTAAAGCTCAAACATTAAAACCTGATGTTTTGGTAATTGGCAACGGAAATGCTGCTGTAGCTGCGGGTTTACAATCGGCAATTTCTGGTGTAAAAACCACCATTTTACTACAGGCCGGAGGCTTTGACATTTCGCCGATCTCTGCCGATCTGAGTTCTGGTATTGAGGCTACTTTTCTAAAAAAGATCAGAGAAGCCAAACAGATCAAAGACAGTACACAGTCCTTTACTTTTAATAAACAAACCGCTAATGAGGTGTTAACAACCTGGGCCGAAAGTCTTAAAAACCTAACCATTATTAAAAATGTATTATGGGTTAAGGCAGACCGTTCTGGAAAAAACTGGAGCTTTAAGTTAAATGATGGCAGATCCATTAGACCTAAAGTATTGATCAATCCCGCAGATTCAAAGCTGAATGATGCATTGAAAATTACTGCAAATGCAAATAGCAATTGGACAAAATTAGACTATAACAACACCATTTATAGAACCAGTGTTGCTGCCGGTAAGTTAATGAATGGCACAGTAGGCAATATTTTTTCTATGTACCAGTTCTTTATTCCAGCACAAGAAAACTTGGTTTGGATTAACGATACCCAAAGTATGTTACTGGGGCAAGCCGCCGGTGCAACTGCGGCTTATGCTGCCTTTTTTAAAACTCAAACATCCTTGTCTAACGTAAAAACTATTCAGGGAGAATTGGTTAATTATAAATTGGCCATTGTTCCATATACCGACATTAAGCAAGCAGATACCAATTGGAAAGCGATCCAAATGGTTGGATTAACTGGCGTAATTAAAGGAGAAATCGGAAACAATGCTGTTCAGTTTTTACCGAATCAATTGGTAAGTACAGCAGAAGTGAAACAGCCCATTAAAGACTTTTATTACAAGGCGCAAATTTGGTTCGACGATTATAAAAATCCACAAATGACCATTGGCGCTACCATTGATATGATTTGTTATGTAGGCAACAAATCGATAGAAAGCACCAAAAAAGAGTTGGAAAAGAAATGGAAAACAACCTATCAATTCAAAACCGATTTAGATCCAAATAGAGAGATCAATCGCAGAGAATTTGCCGTTTTACTCCAAGATTATATGCCTCCATTTAATGTCAATATTGATCAATTGGGCAAAGTGGTGAGATAATAAGGCTTAAGTTTGGGCCTTGGTTCGTGTTGATACGAACCAAGTGCCGGAATCCCTTTACTGTAACATTTATAAAATCTTGTTGAGCTTTAGTTTATGTAAATGCTTTTTTCTATAAATTGCACATATAACCTCAACAAACATGAAGAAACTTTACCTTTTCAACCTGTTTTTTCTGCTATTGCTATGCAATGTTTTCGCACAAAACCAACAGGATTACAGTAACAATGCCCGTTTAGCCCAAAGGGTTAAAGCGCTAGCAGAAAAATACCCACAATGGGTTAAAACAAAAACTTTAACGCAAACAGCAGGTGGCAAAGACATCTGGATGTTAACTTTAGGCACCGGAAAAACCGAAGACAAACCTGCTATTGCAGTGGTTGGCGGTGTAGAAGGTAAACACCTTTTGGGTGTAGAAATGGCCATTGGCTTTGCCGAAAAATTAATGGCAGCTTCTGCTACCGACAGCATTAAAAATCTATTGAACAAACAAACGTTTTATGTTTTTCCTAACATGAGCCCTGACGCTACGGAGCAATATTTTGCTAAAGTGAGATCAGAACGTAGTGGAAATGCAACCAAAACAGACGACGATAGAGATGGAAAGTTAAATGAAGACGATATCGACGACCTTGACGGAAACGGAAAGATCACCATGATGCGTATTCTTAACCCAACCGGAAAATATAAATTAAACCCAGACGATCCTCGTTCGCTCTTAATTGCAGATGCAAGCAAAGGTGAAGCTGGAAAATACATCTTGCTGTCTGAAGGGATCGATAACGATAAAGATGGCGATTTTAATGAAGATGGTGATGGTGGCGTAAATTTCAACAGAAACTCGAGTTACAACTACAAAAATTTCGTTCCAGGAGCAGGCGAATATGCAGTTTCTGAAAAGGAAAACAGAGCCTTGTTCGATTTCCTTTTTGATGCTTTTAACGTGTACGCAGTAGTTACTTTTGGTCCGGTTAATAACCTATCTACTCCTGTAACTTTTAATCCTTCTGCATTAACTAAAAGAATTATTACAGGTTGGTTTGATGCCGATGTAAAAGCCAATGCCTTGGTTTCTGAAAAATACAATAAGATTACCAAAACCAAAGATGCACCAAAAACACAGGCAGAAAGTGGCGATTTTTCGCAATGGGCCTATTTCCACTATGGTCGCTTAAGTTTCAGTACACCGGGTTGGTGGGTGCCAAAAGTAGCCCCAGATTCTACCCGTAAAGAGAAAAAATTCACTAACGAAGATCCAACAGCGGCTTACTTGCGTTGGGCCGCCAGTCAAGGAATAACCAATACTTTTACTCCTTGGAAAGCGGTTAACCATCCTGATTTCCCTGGACAAACCGTAGAAGTAGGTGGTATTGATCCTTTTGTATTGATCAATCCTCCGTATAAAATGGTTGATGGAATTGTAGGCAAACATACCGACTTTATTGTAAGCTTAGCAGGAATGGCTCCTCAGGTAGACTTTGTAAATGTAAAAACAGAAAAAGTTTCGGATGGCTTAACGCGAGTAACCTTAAGCATCATCAACACCGGCGACTTATCAACTTATACCAAAGTAGGCGACAGAAGCTATTTCTTAAAAAAGATTGCCGTAAAAGTAAATACCAACACCAACCAAACGGTAGTTAGCGGTCGCAAAACCCAAACTTTAGAAAGCATCCAGGGCAAAGAGTTCAAAGAACTGACCTGGCTAATTAAAGGTAGTGGCAAGGTAACGATTGATGCGGGTAGCCCAACAACAGGAAGTAAATCAATCGAGGTATCACTATAATCAAAAAAGACAATGAGAATTAAACATACTATTCTTCTGGCTGCAATGATTTTGTGCGCCGGAGTTTTAAAAGCCCAACAATCTGCAAATGTATTGGCAGCAGTGGGTACCCCACCAAACCCCAAGGTTACCGTTAGCTGGAACCGCTACAACGATTACACCGCAATTACAGATATCTGCAAAAAATTAGCCGCAGCTCACCCAACATTGGTTAAATTGGAATCGATGGGAAAATCCTTTCAAGGAAAAGACCTTTGGGTAATGACCATTACAGATAGCAAAATTGGCACTGCAGATAAAAAACCTGCCATGTATATTGATGGAAATATCCACTCTAATGAAATACAGGGAAGTGAATTTGCTTTGTACACCGCATGGTATTTGGTAGAGATGTATGCCGCAGGCAACAAATCGATCCAATCTTTATTGGCTGATAAAACATTCTATATTGCCCCTACCATCAACCCAGATGCTAGAGACAATTATATCCATCAGGCCAATACTGCACACTCTCCACGTACTGGATTAATTCCAATAGACAACGACCGTGATGGAGCAACAAACGAAGATGGTTTTGATGATTTAGATGGTGATGGCCATATTGTAATGATGCGCCGTAAAAGTGCAACCGGACGTTATAAAGTTGACCCTACAGATCCAAGAAGAATGATCATGGTAGGTTACGACGAAAAAGGCGAATACGAGCTTTTAGGTTCTGAAGGAATTGACAATGATGGTGATGGTTTTGTAAACGAAGACGGAGAAGGTGCTTATGACCCTAACCGCGATTGGGGATGGAACTGGCAACCAAATTATATCCAAAGTGGAGCTTACAAATACCCCTTCTCTATTCCAGAGAACAGAGCGGTGGTAGATTTTGTAATGAAACACCCTAACATCGCAGCAGCGCAATCGTATCACAATAATGGTGGTATGATTTTAAGAGGCCCTGGTGCTTTAGAAGATTTAGATACTTACAATGCACAAGATGTTAGAGTATACGATGCCTTGGGTAAAAAAGGTGAAGAAATGCTTCCGGGCTACAAGTATCTGGTTGTTTATAAAGACCTTTATTCTGTATTTGGCGGCGAATTAGATTGGTTTTATGGTGGAAGAGGAATTTATACCTTCTCTAACGAGCTATGGACTGGTTATTCGATGTACAATAAAGCTGATGGAGAAGATAGCCAAGGCCAGTTGTATACTTTCGATAGAGACCTTTTAATGAAAGATGCATTTGTAGACTGGCATCCATTTAAACACCCAACTTATGGCGATATTGAAATTGGTGGGTTCAAAAAAACCTATACCCGTTTACACCCAGGGTTTTTATTAGAAAGCGATGCACACCGTAACATGGCATTTAGCGTGTTCCATGCCTACAATATGCCAAAATTAGTGGTTGGCGAAATCGAAGTAAAAGATATTGGTGGTGGATTAAAACAAGTAACTGCAGTAGTAAGCAACGACAGGATGATCCCTACACACTCTAGTCAGGATGTAAAAAACAACATTGAAATTCCAGATATGATTTCCTTAACTGGTGGAACTGTTGTTGCCGGAATGATTGTAAACAACCGAGATATGGATATCACAACTGAACAAAAGTTAGATCCAACCAATATCAGGGTAAATAACATTGCTGGTAATTCGTTCGTAACCGTTCGTTGGTTAGTTAAAGGAGGCACTAAATTTACTGTAAATGTAAGCAGTAAAAAGGGTGGCTTAGCAAGCAAATCAAATTAACAAAGCTCGTCCTGCTGAATTCAGCAGGACTTTTTAATATTATATCACATGAAAAAATATCTATTTCTCTTTTTATTAGCTGCATCGGTTGCACAGGCCCAGCAAGTTGCGCCATTAACGGTGCAAAAAATAATGCGTGATCCTAAATGGATGGGGAATGCACCAACAAACTACCGCTGGTCTGACGACAGCAAAACAGTATTCTTTAGTTGGAATCCTGAAAACAAAGACAAAGATCAGGCTTATAAAGTAAGTGTACTTTCTAATAAACCAGAAACCACCGAAGACAATGCCGCTGAAAAAGCCACAGGCATCAACTATACCTACAATAAGGATAAATCTTTTGGCCTAACTGAAAAAGGTGGGGATATTTATTTCTACAATTTCAAAAGCAAAAAAGAGTCGAGGTTAACCAATACCGTAGACCGCGAAAGTGGCGCTCGTTTCCTTTACAATAACGATGTTGTTTTTCAACGTGGTGATAACCTTTTCCAATTAAATTTAACTACAAATGAGCTTAAACAGCTTACCAACTTTGTAAAAGGTAAAAGACCAGGAGCAACACCAATGGCCGGAGCACCTGAAAGAACTGCTCCAAGTGTACAAGATACTTGGTTAAGAACTGATCAAACTGCTTTGTTTGATATCATTAAAAAAAGAAACAGACAAGGTGGCAACAGAGGCCAAGCAGCTGGTAGCCCTCGTCGTTTTGGATTAGGTGGTGGTAATGATGCCAATACACGTACCATTAAAGCAATCTACTTAGATGATAAGTTTTTATCAGGATTGGTGGTTAGTCCAGATGGAAAATATGTGAGTTACCGTTTAACCACTCCGGTTACCACTAACCACAACACCATTGTTCCAAATTATGTAACTGCTTCTGGTTATACCGAAGATATTCCAGGCCGCACCAAAGTTGGCGAGATCCAAACAGTATCTGAAAGTTTCTTATATGATGGCGAAAAAGATAGCGTATATGTAGTAAAAGCTGCACAAATACCCGGCATTAAAGATTTGCCAGATTATGTAAAAGATTACCCTAAACAATTAGAAGAACGCACCAAGAAAAACGAAGACCGTAAAGTAAATTTCGGAACCGCAATTTGGAATACAGATGGAACAACCGCGATTATTACTGCAGATGCGTTGGATAATAAAGATTTTTGGATCTTAAAATTAGATGCCGCTACTGGAAACGTAAGTGTGTTAGACCGTCAACGTGATGAAGCTTGGATTGGTGGCCCTGGTGTTGGTCGTGGTATAGAATGGATAGACAACAACCGTTTCTATTACCAAAGCGAAGCTACTGGCTATTCACATCTTTATACTTATAACGTAAGCACTGGCGAGAAAAAACAGTTGACTTCTGGCAAATGGGAAGTACAAAGAGCGCAACTTTCAAAAGATAAAACGGTATTTTATATCAGTGGCAATAAAGAGCATCCAGGTATTACACATTTTTATAAAATCAGTGTAAACGGAGGCGATCTTATTCAGCTTACCTCTATGAAAGGTGGTAATGAAATCACAATGTCGCCAGATGAAAAATGGTTAGCGATCAATTATTCGTACATGGACAAACCGTGGGAATTGTATATTCAAGAAAATAAACCAGGCGCAAAAGCAGTGCAGATTACCAAATCTACTAGTACTGAATTCGATAGTTACAAATGGCGTCAACCTGATTTGGTTTCCTTTAAAAACCGTTATGGTGCAGATGTGTATGCAAGAGTTTATCCTGCATCTAAACCACATCCAAATAAACCAGCGGTAGTATTTGTACATGGTGCAGGTTACCTTCAGAATGTACATTATTGGTGGAGCCAGTATTTTAGAGAATACATGTTCAACAATTTGTTAGCAGACAATGGCTATACTGTAATTGATATCGATTATACCGCAAGTTCTGGCTATGGTAGAGATCACCGTACCGGCATCTACAGAAACATGGGTGGTAAAGATTTAACAGACCAAGTTGATGGCGTTAAAATGTTGGTAGAGAAATATGGGGTTAATCCAAAGCATGTGGGGCTTTACGGAGGCTCGTACGGAGGTTTCATTACCTTAATGGGCTTATTCAAGGAGCCAGAAGTTTTTGCTTCTGGAGCGGCGCTACGTTCGGTTACAGATTGGGCACATTATAACCATGGTTATACCGCTAACATCTTAAACGAACCATTTAACGATCCAATTGCTTATCAGCGCAGCTCTCCTATTTATTACGCTGATAAACTTAAAGGAGACCTAGTGATGTTGCATGGTATGGTAGATGTAAACGTACATTTCCAAGACATTGTTAGACTTACACAACGTTTCATCGAATTAGGTAAAGACAATTGGGAGTTAGCTGTTTATCCAGTAGAAGATCATGGTTTTGTAGAACCAAGCAGCTGGACAGACGAGTACAAACGTATTTTTAAATTGTTTGAAACTACATTAAAGAAATAGTTAGCTTTCCATATTAGCTTAAAATCAAAGCCTCCTGATCAATTCAGGGGGCTTTTTCTTTAATCGAAATAAAATAGACAAAAACTAATTATAAGTTTCATTATATAGTTTTTATCTATAATGCTATAGGTATTAAGTATGTCAGATTAGTTAAACTTGGTTGCTTAAGAAGGCCAATTGCCGTATCTTTGCAAAAAATTTTAAATTAATTATGGCAATAGTAGGTAAAAAATTCCCGAGTGTTAGTATTGATGCAATGTCTGAAATGGGCGATAACTTGAAGATCAATATATTTGAAGAAGCAGTAAATAAAAATTCTAAAGTTTTGTTATTCTGGTATCCAAAAGATTTCACTTTTGTTTGTCCAACAGAATTACATGCTTTCCAATCAGCTTTGCCTGATTTCGAAAAAAGAAATACAATGGTAATTGGTGCATCATGTGATACCAATGAAGTTCATTTTGCTTGGTTAAACACCGCAAAAGATAATGGTGGTATCGAAGGTGTAACTTATCCACTTTTAGCAGATACACACAGACATTTAGCAAATATCCTTGGCATTTTAGATCAAGATGTGGAGTACAATGAGGCTGGCGAAGAAGTGTTTTCTGGTTCAAACGTTACTTACAGAGCAACTTATTTAATTGACGAAACTGGTAAGGTTTTCCACGAAAGTGTAAACGATATGCCATTGGGTAGAAATGTAAAAGAATATTTGCGTTTAATTGATGCCTATAGCCACGTACAAAAACATGGTGAAGTTTGTCCTGCAAACTGGGAAGAAGGTAAAGAAGCAATGAATGCCAACAGAACAGGTGTTGCTGAATACTTAAGCGCAAACTAATTCAACTAGAAAATATGTTTTTAGAATTAACAGAAGATAGCCTTCAACAATATGTTGCTGAAAACAACAAAGTAATGGTTCAATATGCGGCATCATGGTGTGGCAATTGCAGAATCATGAAGCCAAAATTTAAAAAATTGGCTGCTGAAAACGAAGACGTTGTTTTCTTGATTGTTGATGCTGAAAAATTGCCCAACTCACGTAAACTGGCCAATGTTGACAACTTGCCAACTTTTGCAGCTTTTGAAGGAGGAGCCTTGGTAGACCAAGTGCAAACCAATAAAACAGAAGTGTTAACGGAGTTATTTCAAAAAATAAAATCATGAAGATTCCAGTAATCAGACAATTGTTCCAAAATAGCAGCCCTGAGCAGCTCGAAGCAACCTTAGAGGTGCTAGAAGCTTTTTGTGAATTTAGAGGCGTAAATGAAGCAGAAATTGATGTAGCAGGAGAACTAATCACCAATATCTGTGGTGCCCTTGAGGTTCATTCAAGAGTGAATGATGGCGCTTTAGAAAAAGATGCATTGAATGAATTTGCCCAAAGGGTAATGGGTTCAATCGATAGGTAATTGGCCTAAACATCGGCTATTTCAAAAAAGGCTCGCAAATTAGATTTTGCGAGCCTTTTTTGTAACCTTCTTTAAATTTCATCTAAAGGTTTTCGAACAGTATGTTGGTTCAGTTTATAATCAGAAGGAGTAACCCCACACACTTTTTTAAACTGGGTTGACAGATGGGCTACACTACTGTAATGAAGTAGATAAGCGATCTCGCTGAGCGATTGCTCGCCATAAGTAAGCAGTTCTTTTACCTTTTCTATCTTCTGCTGAATGAAAAACTTCTCAATGGTATTGTGCTCTGTTTCAGAAAAAACGGTACTCAAGTGGGCATATTCCATATGCAAATGTGCCCTTAAATAATCTGAAAGATTGATTTTCAACGTTTCAGTAGGATAATGAACCAACTCAATAATCGCTGTTTTAATCTGCTCGGTCAATTGCTTTTTCTTATCGGTAAGCAGTTCAAAACCAAATTTGTTCAAGGCCGCTTCAATTACTTCCAAGGAGATTTTTTGCGCCTCTACTTCTTCCAATTGAACTTCTCCCAACTGTATATCAAGAGGTTGCAGACCAAGCTTTTCGAGCTCAGTCTGAACCACCATAACGCAGCGACTGCATACCATATTTTTGATATACAACTTCATCCTATTTTTTGGCAATTGTTTCACTTACCTCTCCACAATCGTACATTTTGCTTCCGTAAAATGGATTCTGAACGGCTTCTACATCATTTAACCAGCTTCTTTTAACCATTGGGCAATATTGAATGTAAACCGTTGTACTGTTCATGTTCATTGCCTTTGTCAACTTAATCATTGCCGAAGACACGTATTCAAAACTTTTTCTTTGTGCTTTTAAATCTTTCTCTGCTACAATTGGCGTGGCATACTTCTTTAGTTCTATCGTTTGTTTTTTCCATTCTGCTTGTTGTGCCGCAGTTAATGTTTTAACAGGGAAAGCTGCTATAGTAGCTGTTAGGCTTTTAGCACTTGTTCCAGCCAAGTCTACATTGTCTTTGGCCAATGCATTTTTAGTGTCGAAATAAGCTTTTAAAGTGTTGTTAAATTGGCTCTTTGCTACGGTACTCTGCGCTTTTACAGCCGAAGAAATGATAATGCTCAATAGCGCAACGATTACTAATACTTTTTTCATGATTTTTTATTTTAATGCGTTAAAAAAATTAAATTCTACTCTGGCCAGATACATGTTTTTCAAGTACCTGTTTTCCATATTTCCAGTGGCCTGAAAACGATAACCTAAATCTATTCTGGTTCTGCTGTTCAAAATTACCTGAACCGCCGGAGCAATATCCAGATAAGAGTTTCCATTGGCCGGGTTTGTCTTTCCTAGCAACTCAACATATAAATTAAAGTTGGGCTGGTTATAGTTTTTATACACAAATGGCAACAACAAGTATCCACTAGACAAACTGTAGTTCAACATTTGATCTGGCTGGGCAAATCCAGTAAGGGCTTTGCTTTTTGAAGCAAAGCTTTGGCTATACCCCAATGTTGCAGACAAGGCCAGTTTATGAATCAACTGTGTAAAGATCAATCCGCCTTGCCAGCCAGAATTGTCTCCTTCTAGGTTAATGTCTTCGGTATAAGTTGGCCTTTTGCTGGTACTGATTCTTCCATAAGCTGCTCCGCGAAAATGGCTGTGGGCCTCATCTAACGATAGAAACCGGTACTTGGCATACAAACTGCCTCCTTCCAATCGGTAATTGCCATCCATATCAGACAAAAATCCTTGTACATGAAACATGATGCTCTTATTTACACCCACCATTACCTCGCCCATGGTCCTGCTCCTAAAATCAGGGCTGAACATTCCTTCGTTGGTTAACCTTACCCCTATCGATTTAGCCGGCATATTGCTTGCAGGCTCTGTAAAAACATACAGTTCCTGAGCAGAAACAGCTCCATTTACACCGAACAATAACAGTGCAAACAGCATTATTCTATAGCTCATTTTTAGATGCTTAAATGATAGATCCTAGTTTTTTTGCCGTTGATTAGTCCTGTTCCGCTGGCATATGAGTCAAACTTAACGGTACTCGTTTTTTGCTTAAAGCTGCTATTTGAAATAAAGCTCTTGTCAATTACATTTACTTTAACCGGACCGTTTAAAACTTTGCTTTTAGCATTGGCAAAACGATAAACATTCGCCCCTACAATGGCTTGTCCATTATCGTCAATCTTTACTTGGTTAAAGTTCATGGTGGCTTCTAATTTCCCTACAGAAAAACCTGCATCCTTTACCTTGGTATTCAATTGATCAAAATTTACCGCTTTGTCCTTTTTAAAAGTAATGATGAAAAGGTTTTTATTGAGATCTGGAGTTACATTACTTACATAGTCTAATGTACGTAAAGACTTCTCGGTAGCTTGAGAACACATGGAACAAGTTAAACCTGTTACCTGCATTTCTACTGTGGTTACTTCTTGGGCCGATACTTTGTTTATAGCAAAAAGCATTAAAAAGCTGATGATAATTTTAGTGGTTTTCATGACTGAATTTCTTTAAATGAATAAATGATCTGCCTTCTTTTGAAGGCATAAAAAGGCACATCACAGCTTACGAAGCCATAACATGATTATTCATTTAGCTAATTCCTGAAAACACAATTGAACACATGTATCGCTACACCTGTAGATTTGGGGGGAGCCTTATTTTCTAGACGACTAAAAAGATTAGGCAAGAAATATTTAATCACCTCACTAACCCGAGGGTGTAGGTAGGTATCTAAGCTAAAAAGCTTAGGCAATTTAAAAGAACTTTCTGTTTGGTGGCTGTCTTTAACTTTAACATCAACCTTGGTGTTTTTACAACAGCCATCGTCTTTTTTAGCCACAGGTTCCTGTTTACAATATTTACAGGCCGTTTTGTTTTCGTAAAAAGCAACAGAAGCTAATTTTCCTCCACAAAAATGCATGCTCAAACCCACCCCAATTACACTGAACAGGTAAAAGGTGCTTAGGCCTATTGCTAATTTTTGCTTTAACTTCATTATTAACAAAGCTATAGATAAATTTTTGAAAACAAATTTTATAAAGTGTTAAAAATTGGTAAATAAATTAAGTGGCGATGTCTATCCGTTCTACTTTTTTAAATAACTTAGCATAAATCTACTCCAAATGGCTAAGCATCTAAATACAAATAAACATGAAAAGCTGTTACAGAAACATATCGAAAACAAAGATTTAGTTACTATTTATAGGACTTTACTCGGTAGAGAAAACAATATCTCTGGGTTTATTTTAGCAAAATCAAAACAGTTTTTATTATTACAATTGGATTCAGACTTTACGCTGGATGGTTATGCTATCGTTGGTGAAAATGGTTTTGAAAGTATCAGACATAATAAATATGATCAAACACAACAAAAAATCTTAAAAGCTGAAGGGATAACTGATCGTGATTACGGCATTGATAAAAAAATTGAATTAGAAAAGTGCGCGTCTGTATTGAATTGCCTCAAACAGTACGATTATCATATCATTATTGAAAGCCTTAAAAAAGATTATATTGGATTTTCTATTGGTCCAATTATAGAGGTTACTAAAAATTATGTTAGCATTAAAGAATATGACCCCGCAGGCAAATTTGATGATAAACCAACAAAAATAAAGCTAAATCGTATAATACATATTAAATTTGGCGATAGGTATTCAACAACTTTTAGAAAATACTTGAAATAATCTGATGAAAAAATTCTTACTCCTGATTTTAAGCTGCTGTTTTATACAAGCTTATGCAGCAAAACCGAAGTATACCTATGTAAAAATTGCGACTTCGAAGGGCGAATGTATTGTTAGGCTCTATAATGAAACCCCTTTACACCGAGATAATTTTATCAAATTGGCTAAAGAAGGCTTTTACAATGGTACGTTATTTCATCGTGTAATTAAGGAGTTCATGATCCAGGGAGGTGATCCTGACTCAAAAACAGCAAAACCCGATTCTGCTTTGGGCAGTGGCGATTTAGGCTACACCATTCCACCAGAATTTAGGGATAGCCTATTCCATAAAAAAGGTGTATTGGCAGCAGCCAGAGAAGGCGATGCCAGCAACCCTACCAAAGCCTCGAGCAGCTCACAATTTTATATTGTGCAGGGCAAAGTATGGACAGATTCGCTGTTAAACGTTACCGAAACCAAACGTATGAAGTTTAAAATACCTGAATGGCAACGTCAGGTGTATAAAACCATTGGAGGCACACCACATTTAGATCGCAATTATACCGTTTATGGCGAAGTGGTGAAAGGGTTGGAAATGGTCGATGCCATTGCTGCAGAACCTACCAATCCTGCAAATCGACCCAAAACAGATATCCCGATGACGGTGACCATCTTAAAAAAACGAGAAGCTAAAAAACTAGAAAAAGAACTGGCTAAAAACGCGGCCAAGAAAAACACATAAAATGAAGATTATCTCTTACAATGTAAATGGCATTCGTGCCGCAGCTACAAAAGGTTTTTTCAATTGGCTCCAAGCAACTGATGCAGATATGGTTTGCCTACAAGAGGTAAAAGCTTTGAAAGAGCAGATCCCCGAAATTGTAGCATTGATTGAGCAATTGGGCTATCACCATTATTGGTTCCCTGCCGAGAAAAAAGGCTATAGCGGCGTGGCTATTTTAACGAAAATTAAACCAAACCACATTACCTACGGTTGCGGAGAGCCTTGGATTGATGCAGAAGGAAGAATTTTAAGGGCTGATTTTGATAATTTCTCTTTAATGAGCTTGTACATGCCTTCTGGTTCTAGTGGCGATGAAAGACAGGTTAAAAAATATGAGTTTATGCGCTTTTTTGATGGCTACATTGATGAGTTGCGCAAAGCACATCCAAACTTGATCATTTCTGGCGATTATAACATTTGCCACAGGCCAATTGATATCCATAATCCTAAATCGAATGCCAACTCTTCTGGGTTTTTACCAGAAGAAAGAGAATGGATGGAGTTGTTCATGAACAATGGCTTTATTGACACTTTTAGGCACTTTAACAAAGATCCACACCATTATACTTGGTGGAGCTACAGAGCTGGTGCTCGAGGAAAGAATTTAGGTTGGCGCATTGACTATCATTTGGCAACCCAACCAATGGAAAGTCGATTGAAAAATGTAAAAATCCTTCCAGATGCCTTGCATTCTGATCATTGTCCAGTTTTATTAGAAATAGAATAGAGGTTGTGAGTTATGGGTTGTATGTTAAAAGTCTTGGCGCCCAAACCATAATAAAAAGTTGTGGGTTATGAGTTTCGAGTTAAAGGTCCAAGCGCCCAAACCCACAACCTGTAACCTACACACCATTACTAGTTTAAACACCCAAACCCATAACTCGTAACACATAACCTATAACCCCTAACCCAATTATGTTAATTACAAATATCAAAGGTCTTGTTGGCGTTCACCCAAAAGAAAAATTAGTACTACGTGGTAGCGAAATGGCTAATTTACCTGTGCTGGAAAATGCCTGGCTTTTATTGGAAGATGGGCTAATCAAAGATTTTGGGACAATGGATACTGCTCCATCTTCCCTTTTACATCTTTCATCAACCATTGACGCGAGTGGAAGGTTTGTCTGTCCATCATGGTGCGATAGCCACACCCACATTGTTTTTGCAGCCCCACGTGAAGAAGAATTTGTAATGAAAATTGCGGGCAAAACTTACGAAGATATTGCCGCAGCAGGTGGTGGTATTTTAAACTCTGCCCGTAAATTAGAGCTCGCCACTGAAGATGAACTCTTTGAAAGCGCCAGGTTAAGGCTGAAAGACATGCTTAAACAAGGAACTGGGGCAGTAGAAATTAAAAGCGGCTACGGATTGACGGTTGAAAGTGAACTTAAAATGTTGCGGGTAATCAAAAGATTAAAAACTGCCTTTAACATCCCTATTAAAGCCACTTTATTGGCGGCACATGCTTACCCTACAGCTTATAAAAACGATCATCAAGGCTATATCAACCTCATTATTGACGAATTATTGCCCATAGTGGCCCAAGAGCACTTGGCCGACTACATGGATGCCTTTTGCGAAAAAGGATTTTTCTCTGTAGAAGAAACAGACCAATTGTTAACTGCAGCAGCAAAACATGGTTTGAAACCAAAAATACATGCCAATCAACTTTCCGTTTCTGGAGGCGTACAAATAGGTGTAAAACACCATGCGGTTTCTGTAGACCATTTAGAAGAAACGGATGAAGCGGTGCTCAACACCTTGGCAAATGCCGACACCATTGCCACCTTACTGCCTTCTTGCTCATTTTATTTGAACATTCCTTTTGCCAATGCCAGAGGTTTATTAAATGCAAATGCACCCGTTGCATTAGCTACCGATTATAACCCTGGCTCAACCCCTTCTGGAAACATGAATTTTGTGGTTTCTTTGGGCTGTATCAAATTAAAAATGTTACCCGAAGAAGCCATTAACGCTACTACTTTAAACGGTGCGGCCGCTATGGAACTAAGTAATGAAGTGGGTAGCATTGCCATCGGCAAAAAAGCAAATATCTTCATCACTAGGGCTATTCCATCTTTAGCCTTTCTACCCTATAGTTTTGGACAATCGCAAATAGAAACGGTGATTTTAAATGGGGAGATTTACAATGGATAGCTTAAAGATATATACTCAAAAAGATCTCCTCACCTTGGTTAACCAAAGGGCTGGCGAACAAAAATTGGGCGAAAAGGTAACGGTCATTTCTTCATTAGATGAACTTAAAAATAGTACGGCATCTTTTGTGCTTTTGGGCATCCCTGAAGATATTGGAGTAAGGGCAAACCATGGTATTGCTGGGGCGAAAACTGCATGGCCTGTTGCTTTAAAAACATTACTCAATATCCAAAGCAATCCTTTTTTACAAGGTGAAGAAATTTTGGTTTTGGGCCATTTTGAGATTGCAGAACCTGCCGACCAAAGTGTGGAGGGCTTAAGAAAAAAAGTTGCAGAAACTGACCTGTTGGTATTTCCGGTAATAGAAAAAATAGTAGCTGCAGGTAAAATACCTATTGTAATTGGGGGTGGGCATAACAATGCTGCTCCGCTTATCTGGGGTAGTGCTTTGGCCTTAAAACAAGCTCTTAATGTGGTAAATATAGATGCCCATGCCGATTTGCGCAACCCAGCAGAAGGTAGGCACAGTGGCAATGGCTTTAGCTATGCCCTACAAAATGGCTATTTAAATGCGTATCGGATATTTGGCCTCCACCAAAATTATGTAAACCAGGCTTTACCAGCACAAATTGCTACAAATAAAAAGATAACCGTTACTTATTTTGAGGACCTGCTTCAAAGCAAGGAAACCATTACCACCAATTGGCTCAACTTTACAGATGACCTTGAAGAACCTTGTGGTTTAGAAATAGATTTAGACAGCATTGAAAATGTGTTGTCGAGTGCTACCAGCCCCTCTGGCTTTGCTTTAAACGAGATTAGAAAAATTCTTTTGTCTAACACCAAAAAGTACAGCTATCTACATCTTTGCGAAGGGGCGATTACCATGGAGGATGGGAGAAACGATCAAAGAACAGGAAAAGCGATTGCCTATTTGGTGAGCGATTTTATTAAAGCACTTCGTCCTCGTATTTAGCGGCAGCCTTCATCATCAGCTCCATTTCTGCTTTTTGTGCAGCTGTTAAAGGATCTTCTTGTTCCTGCATCTCAAAAATGGTAATCATTGTGTCTTCATACTGTTGAGCTGAAGTTATTTTAAATTCCTTTTCCATGATTGATTCAATTTTGAGATTTCAGTTTAGTTTTCGGCTTAGTGTAATTTTATAAAATTAAGGATTAAAATCAATAATTCCATTTGGTGTAATACACTTGTCCAATCGGATATCATTCAAATGTACATCAATAATTTTTTCTGTAGCCTCAAAAAAAGACAATCCTACCTTTTGTGTGGTGATACCTTGTAAAAAACGGTCGTAAAAACCCTTTCCATAGCCCACCCGATATCCATTTTGATCAAATGCCAACAAAGGCACTACAACCATATCTGGCGTACCTACAAACGGTTTCGCTTTTTGTGGCTCGGGGATTTGGTAATGGTTATTCAAGAGATCAGCGCTGTCCAAGTAAATGAAATTACTCATTAGATTAGTGCTAAAATCTGCCTTGGGCACCACGATTGTTATTTCTGGATGATTTTCTTTTAACCAATCGATCATTAAGAAGGTATCAGGCTCTTTTTGATGAACAATAGGCAAAAAGAGATGTATGCTCTTGATCTTGCTAAAATCGAGCGTTTTAAAGCCCTCCAACAGCTTTTTATTAGCCAAAGCCACATCTACGCTCGTTAATGCATTGCGTTGCGCTAAGGCTTGTTTTCTTAAGGCTGCTTTAAGCATCTTGATTGGAAGAATTAAAGTTAATGGTGAAACGAAATTACAAAAAAATGGCTTCAGAAATTACTCCGAAGCCATCTGTTATTTTTGTTGTCCTTTGCTAGGCTCAGGAACATTATATTATTTTACACGCTCTACGTATTCGCCGGTACGGGTGTCAATTTTAATTTTATCGCCCTGGTTTACAAACATAGGTACTTTAATTTCTACGCCATTTTCTAAAGTAGCGCTTTTTAAAGCGTTGGTAGAAGTATCTCCTTTTACAGCTGGCTCTGAATAAGTAATTTCAAGCTCTGTAAAGTTCGGGATTTGTGCCATAATTGGTTCTTCACTTTCCATAGAAACCAAAATACTCATTCCTTCTTTTAGGAAACGAATAGATGCGCCAAACAATGTTTTAGGCACATTATGCTGCTCGAAGCTAACGTTATCCATTACTACCAGATAATCGCCATCCTCATATAAGTATTGATAATCGCTCGTTTCTACTCTACAAATTTCTACTTGTTCGTCTGTATTCATACGAGCTTCAACCAGTCTAGAAGACTTAATGTTACGAAACTTACCGGTGTAAAATGCTCCGCCTTTACCTGGAGTGCGGTGATTCCACTCTTCAACAGTAACCAATTCTCCATTTACGCGAAGAATGTTACCAATTTTTATTTCTGATGCTTTTGCCATATTAGTTTATCAAATCACTATTTTATTTGGTCTTTTTTTGAAGGCGCAAGGTAAAAACTATTTTTAAAATAAAAAGCAAAAAAAATGGCTTCGGGAACCACTCCGAAGCCACAATCAACCTAAACCTAAACTAAACTATGAAAATTCTTATTTTACTCTTTCAACATATTCGCCTGTACGTGTATCAATCTTCACTTTATCGCCTTGATTGATAAACATTGGCACTTTGATTTCTACTCCTGTTTCTACGGTTGCATATTTCAATGCACTTGTAGAAGTATCGCCTTTAACAGCGGGCTCAGAGTAGGTAATTTCTAATTCAACATGCGAAGGCGTTTGTGCCATAATTGGCTCCTCACTTTCAAATGCAATAATTACATTCATTCCTTCTTTCAAAAATTTAACACTTTTACCGAATAAAATTGTCGGAATATTAAACTGTTCGTAAGTAGTATTATCCATTACTACTAAAAAATCACCATCTTCATACAAATACTGGTAATCGCTGGTTTCAACTCGGCAAATCTCTACTTCTTCATCAACACGAAAACGATATTCAACCAATTTTCCGGTTTTAACGTTACGCATTCTAGCTTGATAGAAAGCTCTTAAATTTCCGGGAGTACGGTGAAGAAATTCTTCTACTTGTACCAATTCTCCGTTAAATCGTAGAATGTTTCCGTTTTTAATGTCAGATGCTTTTGCCATTTTATTTGAAATTTTGCCTATTCCTATAGCCTCATTTCGTGGCGCAAAGGTATAAACTATTTTTTAATTATACAATAGTGATTTTAAAATATTTTTTCTTTGTGGATTTAAACAGAAATAGGCTGGTTTTTCACCCTGTATTTCTTACACAAAGGTATCTATTTGACAACTAAATGTCAATACTATTTGTAATCTGTAATTTTCAATTGATGGGCACAAAAAGAATATTCGTGCGCTTGATTTGACCCTACCAATACCATTTTGTCGCCCGCAAATTGCTCAATGAGCGAGGCATACCAGGCTATTCCTTGCGTATCTAAATTAGAGGTGGGTTCGTCTAACAACAAAATTGGCGAGTTGGTACAACAGGCCAAGGCCAACTTGGTGCGTTGTTTCATGCCTGATGAGAAATATTTTAAAGCCTTGTCCTGCGATTTCTCCAGACCAAGCAGATCTAACACCGCATTGGCATCTAAACCTGCGGCATAGGTCTTGAACTGAAAATGAAATTGAATGGTCTCTTGCAGCGTAAATTCTTCTACCAAATCTAAATAAGGTGCTGCAACGCTGATGGATTGATAAATATCCTCCACCTTTACTTCTTCAGGATTCTGATAATTGATTGTACCTGCTGATGGCGTAAGGTTACCCATCACAATGCTCAACAACGTCGATTTACCAGAGCCATTTGGCCCTAAAACCGCGTAATTTTCGCCCTGCTTAAACGTGTAGCTGATATCCTTAAATATCCACTCTTTGTTAAACCTGCGACCAATATTGTTGAGGGTGATTTCCATTTATAGTATTGAGATGGGAGACGGGAGGATCAATGCATTACGCCTTATTGTTCAATTGCTCAATTGTTTAACCGGTTAACTGTTCATTTAGATTGAGGATCAAGAGCCTAAACCTTACGTCTTCAACCTTATAATCTTACAAACGTTTAATTGCTCAATTGTTTAATTGGTAAACTGTTCATTTAGACAGGGGTACAAGACCCTAAACCTTATGCGCTACGCCTTAATGTTTAATTGCTCAATTGTTTAACTGGTTAACTGTTCATTTAGATATGAATATCAAGCCACTAGGCCTTATACCTTCAACCTTACAAACTAGCCTCCAGTACCAAAACCTCTCATTACCCCGCGGTTAGAGTTGCGGATAAAATCGACAATCTCATCACGGATTTCGGTAGGCTGAAATTCTGCTTCTATGATATCTAATGCCTTGGTTACGTTATTGTTTTTTACAAAAAGCACACGGTAAATCTCTTGGATTTCGTTGATTTTTTCTGGAGAAAACCCTCTTCTACGCAAACCAACAGAGTTGATACCTACATAAGAAAGAGGCTCTCTTGCTGCCTTAACATAAGGAGGAACGTCTTTACGCACCAATGATCCGCCAGTTACAAAAGCGTGTGAACCTACTTTAACAAATTGATGAATAGCCACCAATCCTGCCAATACTACATAATCGCCAATGGTAATGTGGCCTGCTAAGGTAGTACTGTTAGAAAAGATACAATAATCACCAACTTCACAATCATGCGCAATGTGCGAATAGGCTTGGATCAAGCAGTTCTTTCCAATTACCGTTTTCCATTTATCTTTGGTACCACGGTTAATGGTTACGCATTCGCGAATAGTGGTATTGTCGCCAATTTCTGCGGTGGTTACCTCACCAGCAAATTTTAAATCTTGCGGAATACCTGAAATTACTGAACCAGGGAAAACCCTACAGTTTTTTCCAATCCTAGCACCATCCATGATCACAACATTTGAGCCGATCCAGGTGCCTTCGCCAATTTCTACATCTTTATGAATTACAGCAAATGGTTCAACAACAACATTATCTGCTATTTTTGCTTGTGGGTGTATATATGCTAAGGGTTGTATCATTATACTATTTCGCTTTCTTTTACTTTTGAAATTTGTGCCATCATCTCGGCTTCTACTACTATCTTTTCGCCAACCATGCCTATGCCTTTCATTTGAGCAATTCCGCGTCTAATTGGTTCCATTAAATCACATCTGAAAACTAGCGTATCGCCTGGCAAAACTTGTGCCCTAAAACGTACATTGTCAATTTTCAAGAAATAAGTTAAATAATTTTGTGGGTCTGGAACGGTACTTAAAACCAAAATACCTCCAACTTGAGCCATAGACTCAATTTGGATTACACCAGGCAATACCGGCGCTCCAGGAAAGTGCCCTCTAAAGAAATCTTCGTTCATGGTTACGTTTTTAACGCCTACCACGTGCGTTTTAGAAAGCTCCAAAACCTTATCTACAAACAAGAATGGTTGTCTGTGTGGCAAAATCTCCATAATCTGAACCACATCATATAATGGCTTCACATTTGGATCATATACTTTTTGGATTTTTTTTCCTTTTTCCTTTTTAATGGCTGCCTTAATTTTTTTAGCAAAAGCAACGTTAGCAGCATGACCAGGTCTAGCTGCCATGATATGGCCTTTTAAATGAACCCCAACCAAAGCCAAATCGCCAATCATATCTAATAATTTATGACGTGCTGGCTCATTTTGGTAACGCAACTCCATATTGTTCAAGATCCCTTGTGGAGCTACTTCAATGGCATTTCTTTTAAAGATCTTAGCCAAATGGTCTAATTCTTCTTTGGTTACTTCTTTATCTACAATTACAATCGCATTGTTCAAATCGCCACCTTTAATCAGGTTGTTTTGTAACTGATATTCTAATTCGTGTAAGAAACAGAAGGTACGGCAAGAAGCAATTTCTTTTTTAAATTCAGCAATGCTAGAGATGCCTGCATGTTGACTTCCCAATACTGGAGAGTTATAGTCAATCATACAAGTAAAACGGTAATCATCTAGCGGCATGGCTACAATTTCTACCTTTCTATCTACTTCTGTATAGGTAATGTTATGTGGAATGGTAAAATATTCGCGGTCTGTGCTTTGTGCAATCACACCAATTTCTTCCAACGCTTCAATAAACTGAATTGCACTTCCATCCATAATTGGTGTTTCAGGGCCATTCAACTTCATCAATACATTGTCGAGATCCATGCCCACTAAAGACGCCATTACGTGCTCTACTGTACTTACGCTTGCTCCATTTTGAGAAATGGTTGTTCCTCGGGCAGTGTCGGTAACGTTATCGCAATCTGCATCAATAATTGGTTGTCCCGGAAGGTCTATTCTTTGAAATTTAAACCCATGGTTATCTGGCGCAGGGCAAAAAGTTAAGGTTACATTAGCTCCTGTATGTAAGCCAACTCCTTTTACAGATACTTCGCCCTTTATCGTCTTTTGTTTAACGTTCATTCCTTATTTTTGTATGGTACCAATATGTTCTATGATCGCAGTAAGTTCTGCAATTTTAGCTTCTAATTCCCTAATACGTTTATCAACTTCAGGTAATTTTTTAAATATAACGGTAGATCTCATCCATTCTTTTAAAGGTTGAGCCGGACTACCATGCCATTGTTTATTTTCTTCTGTATTAAAATTAATTCCGGCTTGTGCACCAACTTGGGTGCCTTTACCTAAAGTTAAATGGCCCGCAATGCCTACTTGTCCGCCAATTACAGAGTTTTCGCCTAATTTGGTACTTCCAGAAATACCAGACTGAGCAGCAACAACTGCATGTGCACCTACATCTACATTATGTGCAATTTGGATCAGGTTATCTAACTTTGCGCCCTTGCGGATAAAAGTAGAGCCCATCGTTGCTCTGTCAATAGTTGTATTTGCTCCAATTTCTACGTCGTCTTCTATTACAACGTTTCCAATCTGCGCAATCTTATTATAGGTGCCATCTGGCTGTGGTGCAAAACCAAATCCATCGCTGCCAATTACGGCATTAGAATGAATGGTTATCCGATTGCCCAGTTTTGAGCGGTTGTAGATTTTCACACCAGGAAAGATGACACAGTCGTTACCTATTTTGGTTTCTGCGCCTACATACGTTTGAGTATATATTTTTGTATTATCGCCAATTTCAACATTTTCTTCAATGCAGCAAAAAGCACCGATATATACATTATTACCAATTTTAGCTGTGGGGTGGATAAAGCTCGGTTGCTCTATTCCTGCCGGTCTATTGTCTTGGTTAAGGGCTTCGTTATATTTTTCTAAAAGCACAGAAAATGCGCTATATGGATCTTTAACTTTAATTAAGGTGCTATGAATAGGCTGTGCAGGCACAAAATCGCTAGATACAATTACAACAGAGGCCTGCGTAGTATATAAGTAGCTTTCGTATTTAGGATTAGATAAAAAACACAGCGAGCCAGCATTGCCATTTTCTATTTTAGAAAGCTCTCCAACTTCTACAGTTGCATCCCCCTCAATGACACCATCTAAAAATTCGCTTATCTGCTTGGCAGTAAATTGCATGTTACAAAGTTAAATGTTAAATTGATATGAACAAATAAACAACTCTAGTTAATTTAGAGTATTAGCTACAAGATTAAGACACTTAACGCAGTTAAATGTTATAAATTTTGTTAAAAAATGCTAAATATCTCTAGTATAACATAATATGTGTTTTTTTACTGTTTTATCTAAAGATTCTAAGTTAGACAAATCTGATGCTTTTGCAATATCTACCAACTCATTATTCTTCATTAAAATATTAATGTTACTATTTCCAGCATTATACGCACGGTTTCTAATCGTATCGGTAAATACAAAATAGGCCACATCGTCATCTTCCAAATTGAGCGCCAATGCTGTTTGAACCGCTAAACGCTCTATCCGATCTGCCGATGGCTCGGTATTACTGATCTCTACTTTATAGAGTTTTCTTGCATTGAGCATCTTACAAAGTTTAGCTAGGATCGGATCTTCATCGTTTTCCCAAACTTTTATGGCGGCATAAATATCCTGATCGTCTAACTTAGAGAACTGGAGCAGGTGATTTTCATCTTCAAAGAAGTTGCGCTCGGTAATATCGTTCTGTAAAAAGTGTTGCAAAGCTGGTGTTGCAAACAATATGGCTCCGTTCGAGGCCAATTCTTTTGCTCTTTCTAAAATCTTAACCAATAATTGTTCGGCCGCAATTACCGTTTTGTGCAAATAAACCTGCCAATACATCAATCGTCTGGCAATTAAGAATTTTTCTATCGAATAAATCCCTTTTTCTTCAATTACCAATTGGTCATCAACCACATTAAACATTTTGATAATTCGATCAAAACTAATCACACCCTCGCTCACCCCAGTAAAAAAGCTATCTCGATTAAGGTAATCCATTCGATCTAAATCTAACTGGCCAGAAATTAACTGACAAAAGAAATTACGGTGGTAATTGCCTTTAAATATATTGATTGCCGAAGTTAAACGTCCATCAAACTCATCATTCAATTTGTCCATCATCAACATAGAAATGTCTTCGTGTTTGATGCCATTGACTAGTGTATGCTCCAATGCATGCGAAAAAGGACCATGACCTATATCGTGTAGCAAAATGGCTATAGTTGCGGCTTCTTCTTCTTGGACACTAATTTCATGTCCTTTATTTCTAAGTACCTCTAGGGCCAGGCCCATTAAGTGCATGGCACCAATGGCATGATGAAAACGGGTATGTAAGGCCCCTGGATAAACCAAATGGGTCATTCCCAACTGCTTAATATACCGCAACCTTTGAAAATAAGGGTGCGAAATCAGGTCGTAGACCAATGCAGAAGGAATAGTAATGAACCCATAAACAGGGTCATTGATGATTTTCTTTTTATTCAATTCTTAAAAATAAATTATACGGTACAAAAATTGCTATTTTTATCGATAGTAAAAAAGACTAGCGCTTTTTAACCCTTTAATTTACATAAAAAGTATATATAATGCAGGACACCAAAATTTTATGGGCCGACGATGAGATTGACTTATTAAAACCACATATATTATTATTAAACGAAAAAGGCTACCATGTAACCACTTTTACCAATGGGAATGATGCCTTGGAAGCCTTTCAAAAAGAGCATTTTGACCTTGTTTTTTTAGACGAGAATATGCCGGGTATGAGCGGGCTTGAAACCTTATCGGCCATTAAGAACGTTCGTTCTGATGTGCCAGTAGTGCTGATTACCAAAAGTGAAGAAGAAAACCTGATGGAAGATGCCATCGGATCTAAAATAGACGATTACCTGATCAAACCGGTTAACCCTAAACAGGTTTTATTGACCATTAAAAAGATCATCGACAATAAACGTTTAGTAAGTGAAAGAACTTCTTCTGCCTACCAACAGGATTTTAGACGCCTTGGCATGACGTTAAACGATAAGTTGACCTACGAAGAATGGGTTGATGTGTATAAAAAACTGGTTTTTTGGGAACTAGAGCTCGAAAAATTAGACGACCCACAGATGCATGAAATTTTAACCATGCAAAAGTCTGAGGCCAATATGCAGTTCTCTAAATTTATTGAAGACCACTATTTAGATTGGTTGAGCAATAAAACTACTGCGCCTTTATTGTCTAACGAACTACTTAAAAAGAAAGCCTTTCCTTTAATCAATAATAACAATACGCCTGTATTTTTTATTCTGATTGACAATTTGCGCTATGACCAATGGAAAGTTATCAATCCATTGATTAGTGAGTATTTTAGGTTAGACGAGGAGGATACCTATTCTAGTATTTTACCAACGGCTACACAATATGCCCGTAACTCTATTTTTTCTGGCCTAATGCCTTTGGAAATGGAGAGACGCTTCCCTTCTTTGTGGCAAAATGACGACGATGAAGGGGGTAAGAACCTACATGAAGAGGCCTTTTTGGCCGATCAGATTAAACGTAGCTTACGTAAAGACTGCAAATTTAGCTACCATAAAATCTTAACTTTTGATCAGGGAAAAGAATTAACTGATAAAGTAAACAATCTGATGGACAACGAGTTCAATGCCATTGTGTACAATTTTGTGGATATGCTTTCGCATGCCCGTACAGATATGCAGATGATTCGCGAATTGGCAAATGACGATGCCGCTTATCGTTCTTTAACTTTATCGTGGTTTGAGCACTCTCCGCTATTGGATCTGTTAAAGAAAATCTCTCAAAAAAGAGTAAAAGTAATCATCACCACAGATCATGGTACCATTAGGGTAAAACATGCCAGCAAAGTTATTGGCGATAGAAATACCAATACCAATTTGCGTTACAAACAAGGCCGAAACCTAAATTATAATGCCAAAGAGGTTTTCTTAATTAAAAACCCTCACGAAGCACAATTGCCCAAAATAAACATCAGTTCTAATTACATTTTTGCAAAAGAAGACCGTTATTTCGTTTACCAGAACAATTACAATCAGTTTGTAAACTACTATAATGAAACTTTTCAGCATGGCGGTATTTCTTTAGAAGAGATGATTATTCCAATTGCAATTTATAGCTCAAAATAAATGATTATACCCTCTAAGAAATCCATCTTGTATTCGGTTTTTTAGAGGGTAAAATATAAAATACATGGTTTCGTGCGCAAACGAAGCTATCTTTGTAGCAATGAAGATCACCATTAACAACATTACAGCATTAAATTCAGTAGCAACGCAATTGCTCGACTTTGCAAACGGCAACCGTTTTTTTGTTTTTGAAGGAGAAATGGCCGCTGGCAAAACAACTTTTATCAAAGCTTTTTGCAGCGTTTTAGCTGTTGAAGATGTGGTAAGCAGTCCGACCTTTTCTATTGTAAACGAGTATCAAAGTCCAACAGGTTTAATCTATCATTTCGATTTTTACAGGTTAAAAAACCTGCAAGAAGCTTTTGACATTGGCTATGAAGAGTACTTTTACAGTGGGGAGTATTGCTTGGTAGAATGGCCTCAAAAGGTGGCAGAATTGTTACCAGAAGAATATATTAAGGTAGCAATTGCTATTACAGGAGAAACGGAAAGAACATTTACATTTAGCCACATCACTAATTGATCGCCTGTAGTTTATTGACATTTTAATGTTCAGGTTGTCGCAGAAAATCCGTAACTTCAAAGACCTAAAACTAAATACATTCCAAATATCATGGCTACAGGATTTCGCGAAGGCATGGCAGCAATTGCTCATCGAGGTTTAATGCAAACCCAAGAGGAAACGCTAGAAACCAATAAAAAAAGCAATAGTTTATACATTGGTATTCCTAAAGAAATCTCCTTTCAAGAATGTAGAATTGCATTGACCCCACTTTCTGTGGCTTTATTGATTAACAATGGGCATAAAGTGGTTATCGAATCGGGTGCTGGTGTAGGTGCCAATTTTACCGACAAAGATTATAGTGAACAAGGTGCCCAGATTTCTTTTAGCAAAAAAGATGTTTATGCTGCAGATATTATTGTAAAAATTGCCCCTCCAACTTTAGAAGAGATTGGCTTGATGCACAAAGGGCAAACCCTCATTTCGGCCTTACAAATTGGCACTTTAAAAGATTCTTATTTAAAGGCAATTCTCCACAAAAAGATCAATGCTTTATGCTTCGAGAATCTTCGCGATGAAGGAAATATATTGAGTGTGGTACGGGCCATGGGCGAAATTGTTGGCGCTGCCTCTATTTTTATTGCGGCAGAATACCTCAGTAGTGCTTTTGGTGGCAAAGGCTTAATGCTTGGTGGTTTTACGGGGGTACCGCCTACAGAAATTGTAATCTTAGGTGCAGGAACCGTAGGCGAGTATGCCGCCCGTACAGCTCTCTCTCTTGGAGCAGAGGTTAAAGTTTTTGACAGTTCTATCTTTAGGTTAAGGCGCCTACAAAACAACTTGGGTAGCCGTGTGTTTACTTCGGTAATGCAGCCTATTGTTTTGGCAAAGGCCATTACCACTTGTGATGTTGTGATTGGTGCCATTCGTTCTGAACATGGCCGCAGCCCTTGTTTGGTAATGGAAGAAACCGTTGCCAAAATGAAACCACATTCGGTAGTGGTTGATGTAAGCATAGACCAAGGAGGTTGTTTCGAAACATCGGAGGTAACCAACCATAAAGATCCTGTTTTTATTAAACATGATGTGATCCACTATTGCGTGCCCAATATAGCCTCTAGGGTGCCTCGTACAGCTTCTTATGCGCTCACCAATATATTTGCCCCAATTCTGGTAGATATTGGCGACATGGGCGGCTTAATGAACATGGTGTGGAAAAGGCCAGGTATTAGAGAGGCGTTATACTGTTATCAAGGTCATTTAACCAATAAAGATTTAGCCAACATGTACAATCTTCCTTTTAAGGATTTAGAATTGCTTGTGGTTTCTAATCAATAATTTGCAGATGAAGAATATTATCCTACTTTTCTTATTAGGTTCTTGTTTGAGTGCCTGTGCCCAAAAAAACAATCAAAATCCATACGGATTAACCATTGTTAACGATTATAGAGCCTATCATACCGATTATAAAATCAATCCTGACCATGAGCTGGTAGAGATTAAAAAAGCGATCCCTTCTGTGGTATTAGACATCCGTTACGCTACCAAAAACAATTTCATGCAACAGGTAATGTACAAGCAGGCCCGTGCTTTTGCTCGCAAACCTGTGGTAGAACAGCTCAAAAAAATCCAAGCAATTTTAAACAAAAAAGGTTATGGCCTAAAGATTTTTGATGCCTATAGACCTTATGCCATTACCGTAGCCTTTTACCAAAAAGCCAGTGATAAAAATTTTGTGGCCAACCCCGCAAAAGGATCAAAACATAACCGTGGCTGTGCCGTAGATTTAACCATTATTGACCTTAAAACAGGCAAAGATGTACCTATGCCTACACCTTACGATAGTTTTGCACCAGAAGCAGCCCCACATTTCGAAAATCTTCCTCCAGCTGTAATTAAAAATCGAGATTTTTTAATTGCCACCATGCAAGCCAATGGCTTTAAGGTAATTTATAATGAATGGTGGCATTTCGATTTTAATGGTTGGCAAGATTATGAGCTAATGGATATTCCCTTCGAAAAATTATAGTTGCTTAATCTCCGTTTTTGGCTTATAGATGAATTGTAAATACAACCAAGCTATTAATGTAATGCCTGTACAGATGTAAAAAATACTCGGAATTGTAGTTACATCTTCAATAAATAAGCTTCCGGCCAAAAGTGCGCCAAACCCTATTCCTACTTCTAAAAAGATATACATGGTAGCCACAGCTTTACCTCTATGCCCTGGTTTGCTCAAATCTATGGTCCATGCGGTTACACTTGGAGAAAGCATGCCAGAGGCAATGCCATAAATTGCAGAGGCTGTCATTAAAATAAAGGACGAGTTGGCAAAGGCAATTCCCAATAAAGAAATCATTAAAATCCACAGGGAAATTTTAATGATCGTAGTTCTTCCGTAGCGATCTGAGACCTTACCTGCCACAAAACGAATTAATAAAGAGGAAAGCGTAAAGACCATAAAAAATAATCCTTTATTGCCCGTACCTAAATGTTGGCTCCAATCAGAAATTACGGTTAAAATAACCCCATAGCTAATGTAGCTCCACAAAACAATAAGCGCTGCTGGCATTACCTGCCATTCGATAATGTCTTCCTTCTTAATTTTTAAATGGGTTAATTTAAATTTTTGCTTGTTGGGCAAGGTCTCTTTCATATTGGCCAAAATCACAATAGAGAGCAGGGCGAAAAGAGAAGAACAATAAAATAAAATATCGATAGAAAAATGTGTGGTAATTTCGCTACCAATTGCTGGCCCAATGGCCAATCCTGTACTAAAACAAATTCCATGAATGCCCATTGCTTCGCCCCATCTGTCTGACGGCACCAAATCGGCCACATAAGCAGAAGTAGCTGTTGGTTTAAACCCTGTTGAAAAACCATGGATCAACCTTAAAAATAAAAAGCCGGCCACCGAAGTAAGTATGGGATAAAGGAACCCGCATAAAAAGCAAACCAGTGAGCCTACGGCCATTACCGGCACGCGACCGACCGTATCTGTTAGCTTACCACTAAAAGGCCTAGACAAGCCCGCTGTTAATGTAAAAAGGGCAATAATTAGCCCTTTGTATTCTGCCCCTCCTAAACCAGTTAAATAAGCTGGCAGCTCTGGGATCAGCATGTTAAAACTTGCCGAGAAAAGGAAGGAACTTAAACAAACAAGGCCAAATTGAAGGGTATAAATGCTCGTTGATTTTTGTTCCATTAATGTGTTTATTCTTTTGAATGATGCGATACGCCAAAACGGTCAACTTTTACTTCTGCTTTATCACCTTTAATCGTTACCATAAAAATATAATCGTAATCGTCATCTGTAAGCTCTTTTACCGGCTTTTTTGCACCAAAGGCTTCTATAATTTCTTGAACAGTGTTGGAATGTCCGATGATCAAAATCTTTTTGCCTTTGGCATTTTCCATCAGCTGTTTGGCCAATGCATTTTGTTGTGCAGGATTATACGTTTTAATAGAAATCCCGATCTTATCTGCCAATGGATATCCCGTTAATTTTGTTCTTTTATAAGCGGTAGAAAAAATAGAATCGAGTTTTTGGCCGCCCAAATATTCTTTAAGTGCCTCTGCCCTTGCTTTTCCTTCTGAAGATAAATCTGGATCTTTGTCTTTAGGGTCGTCAGTTAATTTTTCGGCATGCCTAACTACCCAAACTTTTAATGTTTTTTGTGCATTAACGGTCTGCTGTCCAAACAGCACCATTAAAAAGATCAGTATAAAGTTTTTCATTTGTTGATGTGTGTGATTGAGTTGTGATTATAGGTCTTTTTTAAGTCTAGCTCTTATTTTAGGCGGTATCTGATAGCACTTCAATTAATGTTTGCAACGTACTTTGATCGTGCCAGCTGCTTAATACAATGCGGTTAATGATTGGCCCATCTTTATCTGGATAGGAAAAGGAAGAGACCAAAATATGTTGTTGCAATAAGCTTCGGCTAAGTTCAGCATTTTTGCAGAAATAAACCGGAAAACCTTCAACAAAATGCCACGCTTTGTTTTTGGCTAAAGCATTTGATACCAAACGCATGTTTTCTTTCAATTTTTGTAACGCTAAAGCATAAATTTCACTAGCCTGCATAAAAGCATATAGGCCCGCAGCAGCTGGTGGAGAGGCTCCTAAAAATTCTTCTGTTTGCTTCAGTTGTTTAATCAATTGCTCAGATGCCAATACCAATCCAGCGTCTACACCCAATGCCTTAGCCATAGAGGCCACAACAAGCACCTGTATGTTTTCGCCTTGTGGGATGAAGGCATAAGCTCCCAGCCCTTCGTTATTGATGCCAATGCCATGAGAATCGTCGACAATCAGCACCAATTGTTTGTCTTTGTTGATTTTTTGAACAAAAGAAAAATCATAGATTTCGGGAAACAGGTTGTTCATCGAATTACTAATGATTATCCAAGTGCTTTTTTCGCTTTGATTTATTTCTGCTACCAAACTGTCTGCCCAATTGGTAAAAGCACCTTCAACTTTTGGATTTTCATTTTGCCATAACGCTGGGTGCGTAGCGGGGGCATAACGAACTTCGCCAAATTTTGACAGCTCTTTAACCACAAGTTTAGCTGCCAAATACCCACTTGAGGTAATTAAAGCTGCTTCTGATCCAAAACTGCTTGCCGCAAAGCTTTCTGCTTGGTTATAAATTCCCAATTGTACATTGTTCGTTCTGCTGGTGCCATTATTTAATCCGAAGCGTTTGATTCCTGTTAAATAATGCTGAAAAAACACTTCATCCTGCGGAATTCCTAAATAAGCAGTCCCTCCAAAATATAAATAATCGTGGCCACCCACCTCAATTTTCGAAGACAGTGGGCGCTCAAGTTGATCAAACTTTGGTTCTTCCTGCATTAGTAGGCTCTACCTAATTGATCATTTGCGGCTTTAATTAACGATCTTGAGTTGTTAGAATCGTGCGAAAACTCCCAAAACATAATGCCATTTGCTCTGTCTTTGGCCAATTGCGCCTTTTGTTTAACCAGTGTAATTCCGTTAAATCCATAATCAACACCTGCAACCGTTGCTAAATTTGAATTCACATCTACACCGGCAGTAGCTTCAATATCTCGGTATCCTTTAGAAGAACCTGATGCATTTTCTCCATACAGCGGAATTCCTACAATTGCCTTAACTTTTGGCAAAGCTTTGGTGCCAAGCCACACGTCAAGACTGGCTACACTCATTTTATAAGAGGCATGGTTTAAAGGTTCTGTACTATCATAGCCAGGGCCATCGTATTGCATGATGTTAAAAAAGTCTACATATTGATGTGCTTCTGCTTTAACGCCGTCTCTTATCCCTCCGGCATAAACAGCAGGCGTAACCGCAGCACTTAAAAATTTGTTAATTTTATGCAGTTCTGTTGAAAGTTCTTTTACCAATAAAACGTAAGTATCTGCAGAACCATTGCTTGTACTTGGGTATTCCCAATCTAAATCAACACCATCCAAATCGTTGTTTTTTGCAAAAGCAACCACATTGGTTACAAATCTGGTACGGGCTTCAGCGGTACTGGCCAAGGTTACAAAATTTGCACTGCTTCCCATGATAGATATCCCAAACTTTACCTTATTTTCTTTTGCTCTTTGTTTAACCACAGCAAACCTTGTTGGTTCAGAAAGTGCATTTAACGATCCATCGGCAATTGGGTTGATATTTAAAAAGGCATAAAACAAATGGGTAATCATTTTATATTTTGAGACATCTACCGTTGCTGGATCTCTATAACTTGGCATATAAGCTACAATCTTAAAGCTATTATCTGGCACGTACACGGTTACGGGAGGTGTTACCGGAGGACCTGGTACAGGTGTACTATCACTTTTTTTACATGCATTGAAGCCGATTAAGGCTAGCGCTGATACGAATAGTAAGTTTTTTAATTTCATTTTATGAGCTGCTTGTTAAAGAATTCAAATTGTTGTTTAATTGATTTTGCCCAATAAGCCTTATTATGTGCTCCTGGTTGAGAAATATAAGTAGCGTTCAGTTTTAATGAATCACATTTCTGTTTCAATTGATTGTTAGATTGATAAAAGAAATCGTCAGCACCACAATCAAATATAATTGGTTTGGTATTGCCTTTCAACTTATCGATGTTGAAGTACACAGAAAATTTTTGCCATAGCTCATCATTTGCTGGGGGATTCCCTAATAAATCGCCTAAGCCAAATTTTCCAAAACCATCAGATAGTTTAACTCCACCGCTTGTGCTCCCAGCCCCACTAAATAGTTCTGGCCTTTTAATAAATAGATAAAGCGCTCCATGGCCACCCATGCTCAAACCGCTAATAAAGATATTCCGGTCGTCTACACTGTATTTATTTTTAATATCAGGATACAGCTCATCAAAAAAGAAATTTTCATATTGCCAGTCTGGTTTTGCAGGGCTATTTAAGTACCAGCTGCTAAATAATCCATCCGGACAAACCACAATTAAATTATACTCATCAGCATATTTTTGAGCATCCATAATGTTATGCCATTGTTTGTAATTGCCACTATAACCATGCAGTAAAAAAATAACGGGTAATTTTTCTGTTTTTTTATAGCTTTTGGGCTTAAAAACCCAAGTAGTGTCTGGCTTTGGCAAATTTTTGCTTTGATAAACAATTTGTTCTTGCGCACATACCATTTGCTGTAAAACAAGTACAGCAATTAAAGACAGTAATACTTTTTTCATTTTAAAAATTATCATGGATATAGGTCATTATTCTTACCATTTCTTTTCTAATGTCTGCTGTTGGCAGCACAAAATTGTTGTTCATAAAAGAAAATATCAACGTTCTTCCTTTTTTGGTCACTACGTAACCGCTTTGGTTATGGTTACCTGTCAAACTACCTGTTTTACCAAACACAAAAGGATGGTCTGTTTTAGGGTAGGCATTTTTTAAGGTGCCTGTTTTTCCACCAGCAGGCAGCAGGCTAAACAATCTTTCCTGATTATTTACTTCTTTGTAGATCAACTCTAATAAGGCAACCATATCTCTAGGCGTAAACAGATTCCCTCTTGATAAGCCCGAGCCATCTACCCATTTTGGTTTATCTGGAAGTGTAGACAGGTATTGGGTATTGATTCGGTTAATGATTTTTGCCGTATTCATCTCCTCCCCCAATTTATCAGCATAAACCAATAACAATTGTTCGGCAATAAAATTATCACTTGGCAAGAGCATCTGCTTAAATACAGAATCGCTTTTTAGGTTGTAGATTGTTTTTGCATTTGCAGGCATTTTCATCTGAACCAGTCCCACATTTTTGTGAAGTGTATCTGCCAACAAACTCATTGTGGTGGCTAAACTTGTTTTATATGGAATTTGTTGTGCATATTTTGCTGGAATAGTACTTTGTGGGTAGTGAAATGTATTGACATTAAAGTCTCTTACCACTTTAAAGGGTTTTGTTTTTTCGGTACTATCTTTAACAAAACAGGCATTAAATGTTTGAGGAGAAATCTGCATCACCCCTTCTTTTGTCGCACTTACCAAAACCACATTATCCATTAAAGGAAGTTCATTGATTTCTGGTTGATAGTAATCGTTGTAATCATCCCACTGCCAACCACTGCCATAAAAATCGCCAGTGTATCTGCCTGGTGCAAAAAACAGTTTTTTATCTGTCTGTTTTAAAAAATTGAAGGCTTTTGTTCCTTTGAGTTGGCTTTGCAAAAAAGATGGATCTCCGGTACCCCAAAAAATCAGTGAATCTTGCTTTTCAATATATCTTAAGGATGGGATTGAATCTGGGATAATTTTTAAGCCCGCGTAAAAAGTATATAGTTTTGTGTTAGATGCTGGGGTAAAATATTTAGCCGCATCCTTCTCAAAGATCATTTCTTTTTTTTCTTTATCATATAATGCAAATCCAACTTGATATTGCTTTATAATCGAAGAGTTTTTAAATTCTTTTTGTACTTTATTTCTTATAATTCGGTTGGGTGCGCAAGCAAAAAGACAAGAAGTTAAAACTAGGATAAAATAAATCGGTCTCTTTATGTTACTTTCGATGCGTTTTTGCATTTATAAATTCATTAATAATAGAAATGTGCGCCCTAATTTATTAATTTAGTTTTATGAAATATCGGATTAACCAAATAAAACCTCCGTTTATCATTTTCATTTTTACACTAATTGGGCTGCAAATCTGCTTTTCAGGGGATAGCTATGCTCAAAAATTCACTTTTCCCAATGGGATTAAAAGAGATGCCATCGCTTTTAAAAAAGTAAAAAACCTAATTATCATCCCTATTTTTATCAATGGCAAGGGACCATTTAATTTTTTATTAGATACAGGAGTAGATCCGCTTATTATTACCGACGTTGCTTTAATTGACAGTTTGAATATAAGAGATGTTAGACCAGTTAAAATTAATGGCGTTGGCGCCGGCAAAGAAATCAATGCCCTTTACTCTGTAGACCCAGCGATCAATGTTGGCGAGGCAAGTATGTCTAACATGCCCACTGTTATTCTAAAAGAAGATGTTTTTAACTTATCTGGCTATCTGGGTGTAAAAATCTCTGGCCTAATTGGCTTTTATTTTTTCAATAGCTTCGTCGTAAAAATCAATTATTATACCAACAGGGTCAGTTTTAGGCTGCCAGAAACAAAAGGAAGAATTAGGGGTGTAAAGCTTGATTTAGAGATTCTAGAAAACAAGCCCTACATTAACACGTTATTGACCTCACCCAATTTAGGAGAAATTCCGGCAAAGCTTATTATAGATTGTGGAGCAAGTCATGCCCTGTCTCTAGAAATGTATAAAGACAACCTATTTCCCATACCTACTCCAAGTATCCCAGGTAATTTGGGCGTTGGGCTAAGTGGAGAGATTAGTGGAGACATTAGTAGGATTAATTCCATTAAACTAGGCACTTATACCATAAAAAACGTACTTACTAACTTCCCGAACTACAATGAGGTGGCGGCAAAAACCAAACAGAAAGGTAGAAACGGAAATTTGGGGGCCGATATTTTAAAGAACTTTCATGTAACTTTTGATTACTCGAACAATGCGATGTACCTCAAAAAGAACAATTATTTTGGTACCCCATTTGAACATGATATGTCTGGTATGGAAATTTATGTCCAAAATGATGCTTATCCAAGGTTCATTATCAGTCGGATAGAAGTTGGGTCTCAGGCAGAGAAAGCGGGTTTTAAAGTGAGTGATGAAATTATCTCCGTTAATTTTAAAAGCACAGAGGCTTATACTTTAGATGAATTAACCTCTCTGTTAAAATCAGATCGCGGACGTACCGTACTCATCGAAATTGTTAGAGATAAAAGTATCTTAATCAAACTCTTGACTTTAAAAAGTAGAATTTAATGCGGGCCTATTCAATTGTAACTTTTTAGATACGGCGTGCTTTTGCGCTAGTTCAATCCTATTTTTAGCCCTTTAATACCAAACTAACTTATTAAAAACATCATGATTAAAAATCAAAACTTATTAGCTGCGGCTGGTTTGGTTTTTTTATGTGCGGTGGGCAGTACTACTGCTTATGCACAGAATAAAAAACCAACTACTCCTCCAGCTACGGTTGCTCCAGCGGCTGCGCCTGCTGCTGCACCTAAAAAAGAGGGCATTAAAGCTTTTGCTGAGGTTATTACCGCAAAGGCAAAAAGTAAATCGGGTCTATTTAAAACTCATAAAGTAGACGATAAATGGTATTTTGAAATTCCAGACTCGGTATTAAACCGCGAAATGTTGGTAGTAACCCGTTTGGCAAAAGTACCTTCTCGTGTTAAGGTTGGCAACCAACAATATGGTGGCGAGCAACTAAACGAACAAGTTTGGCAATGGGAGCGTCGTGGTAAACAGATCTTTATCCGTGTACCGAGCTACGCTATTCGTGCTGCTGAAAATTCAGACATGTACCAGTCTGTTAAAAATTCAAACTTGTCAAGTATCCTTGCTTCTTTTGAAATTAAGGCTTACAACAAAGATACCACAGGTGTTGTAATTGATGTTACCGACTTTTATAACGGTGATATTTTGGCTATTGGTGCTTCTGATGAGTTGAGAAAAGCTTACAAAACCACCATGTATGATGCTACCAGATCGTATGTTGACACGATCAAAACCTATCCATTGAACATTGAAGTAGTAACTGCTAAAACTTATCGTTCTGCAGAGTCGCCTATTGATAACTCTATTGGCGCCATTACTTACGAATTCAACACTTCGATGCTTTTATTACCAAAAAAACCGGTAAAAGCACGTTTAATGGACGCTCGTGTAGGTTACTTCGGACAAGGACAAACTGATTATGGTACAGATGCACAAAAGGCAGAACGTACGGCCTATATCCACCGTTGGAACTTGGTACCAAAAGATACCGCAGCTTATAAACGTGGCGAGTTGGTTGAACCAATTAAACCAATTACCATTTATATCGACCCTGCAACCCCTAAAAAATGGGTTCCATATCTAATTAAAGGGATTAACGATTGGCAAGTTGCTTTTGAGGCTGCTGGTTTCAAAAATGCCATTATTGGTAAAGAAGCTCCAACTCCTCAACAAGATCCAGAATTTAGTGTAGACGATTCTCGTTATTCTGTGGTACGTTATTTTGCTTCTGATATTGCCAATGCTTATGGACCACACGTTTCTGATCCACGTACTGGACAAATTTTAGAAACACACATTGGTTGGTACCATAATGTAATGAACTTATTAAGAAACTGGTTCTTTGTACAAACCGCAGCCATTAATCCTGAGGCACGTAAAGCGAAGTTTACAGACCACCAAATGGGTGAGTTGATCCGTTTTGTATCTTCACACGAAATTGGCCACACTTTAGGTTTGCCACACAACTTTGGTTCAAGTTATGCTTATCCAGTAGATTCTTTACGTTCTAAATCATTTACCGATAAATATGCTACAGCACCTTCTATTATGGATTATGCTCGTTTCAATTACGTAGCACAACCAGGTGATGGCGTAGTAAGAATGTTCCCAGGTATTGGAGAATACGACAAATGGGCTATTAAATGGGGTTATTCTTGGTTCCCAGGCAACTTAACTGTTGAGCAAGAAAAAGAAAAATTAGATGTTTGGACTAAAGAAAAAGCGGGCAACCCACTTTATTTCTATGGCCGTCAAGGAAACCCTTACGATCCACGTGATCAAAGTGAGGATTTGGGCGACAATGCCATGAAAGCGAGTACTTATGGTATTGCCAACCTTAAACGTATTTTACCAAATATCGAAAAATGGACTTACCAAAAAGGTAAAGACTATAGCGATTTAAGTGAACTTTATGGAGAAGTAATTGGTCAATTTAACCGTTACATGGGCCATGTTACCTTTAACATTGGTGGTTTAAGTGAAAACTACAAAACCTACGATCAAGCTGGTGCAGTTTACAACTATGTATCTAAAGCCAAACAAAGAGAAGCCGTAGCTTTCTTGAACCAACAATTATTTACCACACCACTTTGGATGATCAACAGTGAGCAGTTAAATAAATTTGACAATGGTTCGATGTTAACCAGAATTAAAAGCGTTCAAACGGCTACAATTAGCAACATTTTAAGTTCATCAAGATTGCTTCGCTTATTAGATAACGAAACCAAAAATGGTGCAACGGCTTATACCATGCCAGAGTTATTTACCGATTTACGTGGAACTATCTTTGCTGCTAGCAGACCAGATGCGTTTAAACGTAATTTACAAAGAGGTTATATTGACAGATTGGGTAGCCTAATGGTTGATGCTCCTCTTCCAATGGGTTTACCTCCAGGCTTTTCATTTACACCAGTAAATGTTGGTGTTACAGATATTAGACCACTAGTTAGAGTAGAGCTGAAAACTTTATTAGCTACCGCTAAAGCACGTGCAGTAGCTGGCGATGCAGCCACTAAAGCACACTACGATGATTTAGCTGTTAGAATAAACGACATTCTAGATCCTAAAAAATAATTCATTTAAACCCGCTCAACCAATTGAGCGGGTTTTTTTATGCCCTTTGTGATGTTAAAAAGAACCTTATTTTTTTTATTTGTTGTAACAAGTAATTTCGCTTTTGCCCAGAATGTAGATTCGCTAACCTTTGTAAAAGCCAAATGGCATCAACAAAAAATTGCTAAAAAAACGAAATTGATTACCCATCATTTCGATGGAAAAAACCTCTTCCTTGCCAATCAGAATATTTCTTATATCGAAGTAAAAAACAAAGGTAATGCACCTTTATTTGCCATTGGTTATGAAGTAAAGGAATTGAAAAAGACTGATGTATTTGGCAAAGAACAACAGGCCATTGCAGCAATTAATGGCACCTTTTTCGACACTAAAAATGGTGGCTCGGTTGATTTTATCAAAGCTAATGGAACAATAATTAACCCCAACAAGTTAGAGAAAGGCAATAAAAGGGCCCGCCACCAACAAGCGGCTGTGGTAATTACAAAAGGAAAGTTGGCTTTAAAAAAATGGGATGGCACGGATAAATGGGAAGAAAATTTACCAGAAGAAGAAGTGATGTTAAGCGGCCCACTATTAGTTTTTGATCAACAAGATCAGGCTTTAGATACTGCTGCTTTTAATCGTTTGCGCCACCCAAGAAGCGCAATCGGTATCAAACCTAACGGTAGGGTAATCTTATTAACAGTTGATGGAAGACATGAAAACTCGGCCGGAATGAGCTTATTTGAGCTTACAAAGGTAATGCGTTGGTTAGGTTGCACAAGTGCCATTAATTTAGATGGAGGTGGTTCTACTGCCTTATGGGTGAGCACAGCTCCTGAAAATGGCATTGTCAATTATCCATCAGACAATAAAAAATGGGACCACGAAGGTGCAAGGAAAGTTGCCAATGTGATTTTACTGAAAGATAAAAAAAACAATAAAGAATAAATTTGGAGGTTTAACATATCAGAAAAACAATAATATATTTGCCGCTGTTTATTCCTGACCATTTGATTTAAGATGAAGCTTAATCCTTTTTTCTTCTTTGCGCTGATTGCATCCGCGCTGTTTTTCTTTTCTTGTAATTCTGACTCTAAAAAAAGTGAAAAACAGGTTAATAAGAATGATCCCGAAGAAAACCCAGTCAACAACCTCAGTTTTAAAGATGTTGATGGGATCCGTTTCTATGAAGTAAAACGTCGTTTTAAAAATGGATTATCATTTAACGAGGTTGGATTTCAACAGGAACCTACTTGGATTATACAATTCAAGGCTCCAGATACGATGCTTGCTTATAGTCCAGAAAAACAAGGCATGGAAGCATTTTATTTACAATACGACCATGGCAAAGTCTATAATTTTGCCCGTGAGTTTTTTAGGGCTATCGCGATCAATAAAGACAGTTTGGTTTTACAACGGCTTCAGGTAGATGGAAAAGTAATCTCAAACGATATTCGCTCTGATGTTTATTGTATCTACTACACGAAAGATTACATTGAGAACAAATTAAAAACCACTGTTGGCGAATTACAGCGCTCGAGCCCTGCAGATACGGCTTATATTAAAAAGCTATCTGAAAGAACCTACCGCAACCCTAGCAACGCAGATACTGCTTTTGCCGCAAGACAACCTGTAGTGTTTACACCTAAAAATGCCTACATCACCGTTGAAAAACAGAGCACTGTAGATGCCCTGAACAATAGAACACGGGCATACGATTATTTATATCCAGAATATAGGATCGTAATCAAACGCTCCTACAAACAATTTGCCTATCGTTTTTCTGTTGTTGTAGATAGCAAAGGTCAAATGTATGTAAACAGAGTTGAAGGCGTAATGAAAGAGGATATGCCCCATCGAAAAAAATTATTACAAGGAATTGTTGACGTCTATTTAAAAAATATGTTAACCATTAGCCCTGGAACAACCCTTGGTATTCCACACTCTAGCGAAATTACCTTAAATGTAGCAGGAAAATTGGCGCCATAATTGCCTCTCTTTAAACTATATTTATCAAAAAATGAGGGATTTGCATTTTATTAAAATAAAAATACCTACCTTGCGCACTTAATTATTAATACATAATACAATGCAAGAAGGAACAGTAAAATTTTTTAATGTAACTAAAGGTTTCGGATTTATCGTACCAGCTAACGGCGATAGCGAAATTTTTGTACATTCAACAGGCCTTATCGATGAAATTCGTGAAAACGACAAAGTTGAATACGATGTTGAAAGCGGTAAAAAAGGCTTGAACGCCGTTAATGTGAAAGTAATCTAATTATTATCATATTTTACCAAGCATCCTGATCACCTCAGGATGCTTTTTTGTTTTATAGGGTTTTTACTTTTGAAAAACCCTTACATAATCTACCTTTAGCGTAGCTGGAAATACAGATTCATCTATCCCCTTTTTTCCACCCCAGTTTCCGCCAACTGCAACATTCATCAATAAATGAAACGTTTGGTCAAAAGGCCATTCTGGACTTCCTTTACCACTGTTCTTGAATGTCATGTATAAATTTCCATCAATAAAGAAGTCAATACGGTCTTTATACCATTCTACACCATAAACATGGTAAGCAGTATATAAGTCGTTCATTTTAAGCCCTTTTCCAAATTGCGTGTTGATGCTATGGTTAAAAGATTGGGTATGTATCGTTCCATAAACCGAATCTGGTTCATAACCCACATGCTCCATTACATCAATTTCGCCACTCTTTGGCCAATTTCCGTATTTCCAATCTGTTGGCAACATCCAAATGGCACCCCAAATGCCTTTTCCTTTTGGCAATATGGCTCTTACCTCTAAACGCCCGTATTTCCAATCAAATTTCTTACGACTGGCAATTCTTGCAGAAGTAAACTTCATACCTTCTTTATCCGCCTTACGGGCGATGATATTTAAATTGCCTTTATCTACCATTACATTTGCGGTATCTGCATTGGTATAAAACTGTTTTTCGTTGTTCCCCCAACCAGTTCCGCCAACATCGTAGGTCCAGTTTTTTGTATCAGGCAAACCTTTTCCGTTAAACTCATCAGACCATTTTAATTTCCAGCCCTTCTGAATAGGCGATTTTTTAATGGTTTCAAATAACAATTCGGGCTCGTTGGTGGTAATAAACTCTATTTCATTAGCCAATAACCATTCCATTTCGGGTACGGTATTAACTGTCCAAGCATTTACCGTTAAGCCTAATTTTTTTGAGGGGGTTATCCAATCATTTTTTTGAAAAACAGAATAATGGTAATCTGAGCCAAAAAAACCATCCGCTTTTAATTTTTCAGGAGCAACATCACCAGTAAGATAGGCCACTTTTGCATTTGGCATATGTCCAATAATGTAGGTACAGATATCGTAGCTAAAGCTGATATAGTCTACCCAAACTTCTGCTTTTAATTTTTTAACCATCTCAATTGCTCTTTGGGCTAGAAAAAGATCTCTTTCTTTACCCATATTTTGTGGTTTGAGCTCCAAAATAAGTTTGGTCTTTTTTTGAGTCATTCCGGTTTTTAAATAGCTTTCTAATGTTGGGATACTTTCTCCATTAGGCAGTTTTTTGGCCAATAATTGTTGGTAGGTAGATTTTGCGATAGGGATACCCAAAAAAGTGGCGTCGTGGTTCACTACCATCACACTGTCTAAAGTCATGTGGATATCGAATTCCGACCCAAAACAATTTAATCTAAATGCTTCTTTTAATGA
Source organism: Pedobacter sp. Hv1 (assembly GCF_001412215.1). Classification (GTDB taxonomy): domain Bacteria; phylum Bacteroidota; class Bacteroidia; order Sphingobacteriales; family Sphingobacteriaceae; genus Pedobacter. Next base: position 86,190 of record NZ_LLWP01000012.1, on the reverse strand, counting down.
TGCTATAGAGTTTTCGGGCAAATTATTTTTTTTCCATGCACCTCTATGTGCAATAACCTGATTTTTATTCCAAGAAGTAATTTTTTTCTGTGCAATTACACTATTGGTAAGCATAGTTAAAAGCAAAACGGCAACTGATAATTGTTTCATGTGTGTATATTATAGGCTAAAAATATGATTTTGGCACAAAACTTACATTGATTTTTTGTTAACTTATGCCTGATAATTTAAAAATCGTTAAATAGACTGTATATTAGGCTATTTACACACACAATTTTTACCTTTATTTGCGTTTACAAAACATGGGCACTAATTACGACCTTTTAATTGCAAAGATCAATGAGTTCATCCGAAAGTTTTACTTAAATAAACTTTTGCGGGGAAGCATTTACGCTGCTGCAACTATTCTTGGTTTATATCTTTGTCTTTTTGTATTCGTTTATTATTCAAATCCGGGCACTACAACCAAAACGGTGCTGTTTTTTTCTTTCTTGTGCTGTTCAATTATGGCCATTGCCTATTGGATCATCAAACCTGCATTGGCCTATTTTAAACTGAGCAAAACTTTAAGTGTTGAGCAGGCAGCAAGTATTATTGGCGATCATTTTTTTAATGTTAAAGATCGCTTGTTAAACACCTTACAGCTCAAGACCCTTGCCGATAACTCGCCACAAAACAACCAACTGATTTTAGCTGGTATAGATCAAAAAATTGGCGATTTAAGACCTATCCCTTTTGCAAGTGCCATCAATCTGGGCGATAACAAAAAACACATTAAGTACATTTTATTGCCATTAGCAATTATCATTTTTATTGGTATTATTGCTCCTGCCATACTGAAAGAAGGCACCAATAGCTTTATTCGTTACAATGAAGAGGTGATCCCAAAGGCTCCTTTCAATTTTCAGCTTTTAAATAAAAACTTAACCGTTACACAGGGTGATGACCTGACCATAAAAATGCAATTGACAGGGAATGAGTTTCCGCAAGACATTTATATCGAAGATGGACCAAATACCTATAAATTGGAAAAGGAAAACATAAGCCATTTCAATTATACCTTCAAAAATGTTCAAAAGAACAAATCTTTGCGCTTTTTTGGTGGTGGTGTTAATTCTGCTTCATTTGTCATTTCCGTTAAACCACGTCCGTCTTTGTTAAACATGAGTGCGCAATTGGTTTATCCAGCTTATTTGAATAGAAAAAGTGAAGAAGTAAACAATGTTGGCGATTTATTAATCCCGGAAGGAACAAAGGTAAATTGGAAACTCCATACCGAAAATAGCGATGAGTTGGCCTTTATTCTACAAAACCAGACCTATCAGCTCAAAGTAAACGATAATGTGGCCAATTTTAGCACAACGGTACGCAAAAACAGTAATTACCGCATTGTACCCAAAAACTCTTTTGTAAGCAACACAGATTCTTTAAATCACCAGATTGCAGTTATTGCAGATCAGTTTCCGAGCATTTCAGTAATGGAAACCCCAGATTCTTTAAGTACAAAAGCCCTTTATTTTACTGGCAATATTGCCGATGATTATGGTTTTTCGTCTTTAAAGTTTAAGTATACAGTTAAAGAAGATGGCAAAATAGTAAGCGAGCAGGGCAAGCCCATTTCTATTAAAAACCAACAAATTGAAAATGCTTTTTTCTATTTATGGGACCTCAATACATTGGCCGTTAAGCCTGGCCAAGTTTTAGAATATTATTTTGAAGTAGCAGACAACGATGGGGTAAATGGCGCTAAAATTTCTCGTTCTGAAATTAAAACCTATCAGGTGCCAACCCAACAACAAATTGCCGCAAAACTGGCAGAGGGAAGCGAATCGTTAAAGCAAAAAATGGAATCGACCATTAAGCTGGCCAACAAGATTGAGAAAGACAGCAAAAAATTAAGTCAGGATTTATTAGATAAAAAACAGCTCAGCTTCGAGGATAAGAAACAGATTGAACAATTGCTTGACAAACAAAAACAACTGGAGGAAGCCGTTAAAGACATTAAAAAGCAAAACGAAAAGAATACGCTTCAAAAAGAAGAGAATGGTGCCATTAGCGAAGAATTAAAAGAAAAACAGAAACAGATAGACGAACTGTTTAACAATGTGCTCGATGAAAAAACCAAAGAGCTGTTACAGAAACTGCAACAGTTAATGGAAATGAACAATAAGGATCTCACAAGAGAAGAATTGTCTAAAATGCAGATGGACAATAAATCTTTAAAGAATGAATTAGATCGCATTTTAGAACTGTATAAACAATTAGAGTTTGAGCAGAACCTCCAAAATAAAATTGACCGTTTAAACGAAATGGCTAAACAACAAAAGGAGTTAAGTCAACAAACCAAAGACAAAAATGCACCATTATCCGATATCAAAAATAAACAAGACCAACTCAATAAAGACTTTAAAGATTTACAAAAAGAGCTTCAAAAACTAGCCGAGAAGAATCAGGAACTAGAGAAGCCTAATTCTTTTGAAAATCCAGAAAAACAAACCGAGCAGATTGAGAAAAATCAGCAGGAAAGTAAAGAACAGCTCAATAAAAACGACAAACAAAAGGCGGCTGAAAAACAACAGAAAGCCGGAGAGCAGATGGACCAACTTGCTCAGCAGATGCAAGAAAGTCAGCAAGCAGGGCAAGAAGAAGAATCAAAAACCAATGCAAAAGAATTACGCAGGTTATTAGAGAATCTTTTAAGCACTTCTTTCGAACAAGAAAAAGTAATGCTCAGTTTAAAGAAAATGAGCATGAACGATCCTTCTTATGTGGGCAACGTTCAGCAGCAGAATACCATTAAAGACAATATGAAAACGATTGCCGATAGTTTATTCTCATTAAGCAAAAGGGTTGCCCAAATTCAAAGCGTAGTTAATGCAGAAGTAGAAAAGATCAATTTCAATATTGGAAAATCTATCGACTTTTTAGGCGACAGAAGAACCGCTGAAGCCAATCGTTCGCAACAATTTGCCATGACCTCTATCAACAATTTGGCATTAATGTTAAATGAAGCACTAGAACAGATGCAAAAGCCCAAAGGTGGTAAAGGCAAAGGCAAACAAAGCATGCAAGATCTGCAAAAAATGCAAGAGCAACTGAACAAGAACATGCAGAATGCCCGCGATCAGATGGAGAAAGAAGGCAACAAAGGAACGGTACCAAAGGGAAGCATGAGTCAAGAGTTTGCCAAAATGGCCCAGCAGCAGCAAATGATTAGAGAGGCCCTGCAAAAAATAAATAAGGACGAGAATAAAGATGGCAAAGGATCTTTGGGCAATTTGAACCAAATGGTTCAGGAGATGAAACAAACCGAAATGGATTTGGTTAACAAAAGAATTGCAGACGAGACCATGAACCGCCAAAAGAATTTAATGACCAAGTTATTAGATGCAGATAAGGCACAACGTGAGCAAGACGAGGATTCGAAAAGAGAAAGTAAAGCAGCCAAAGAGTTTCCTCCTTCATATAAACAGATGCTTGATCAATTTAAAAAGCAACAACAAAGTGAAAGCGAGCTTTTGCAGAAACTTCCACCAAACCTAAATTATTACTACAAAAACAAAATCGCCGAATATTTTAAATTGCTAAATTCGCCCACTAAATAAACGTCATTTCTAAAATGGATTGATAAAGGCGTTTTTTAATCAAAATCGAATGGCAAAAATTAATTTCTTTACAGAAGACATCCAATATACGCTTAAGCAAAAAACAATCATCAGAAATTGGATTGCCACCACCATTACCGAAGAGGGCTATCAATTAACCGAGCTCAATTTCATTTTGTGCTCAGACGAATATTTACTGCGTATAAACCAAGATTTCCTTCAACATGACGATTATACCGATGTGATTACATTTGATCACTCAGAGGAGCTTAAAACGATTGCTGGCGATATTTTTATTTCTCTTGAGCGGATTAAAGAAAATGCCACCAATTTTAAATCGACTATAATAGATGAATTGTGCAGGGTAATGATCCACGGAACGCTTCACTTATTGGGATATAAAGACAAAACAAAGGCCGCCAAAACATTAATGACGGCCAAAGAAGATTTTTATTTGGCAAAAAGATAGCTTAAGCTGGTTGATTGTTCATTGGTTAATTGTTTAACTGGTTAACTGTTCATTCGTGTCATTGGTTCATTCGGTGATGAGTACCAATAATTCATACCCTCTTGTCATTGGTCTTCCGACCTCTGACTTTCCAGCTCCCTAAGGGACAAAGATGACATAGATCAGGTAACAGATAATTAAACCTACAATTCCTGTAACCAAGCCTGCAACACGTTTCTTTTTGATAAAGCACAAAAGAATCAATCCACTAAGAGAGATTAAGACCAGAAATACGGCCGAGATATCAATAATCCACGACCAACCTGCTCCAGAATCTCTTCCCTTGTGTAGGTCGTTCATTACGGCCACAATTCCCATTTTGATTTCCGAGACTTCGTATTTACCAGTTTCTCTATCAATAAAGGCATCGCAAGAGTAAGCTGGGCCTTTTAAAGACACGCTCAGCTCCGAATCATCGATCCTAAATTCGCTAACTGCTCCTTTAACCTGGTAGGTTTTGCGTAAAAACTCAACAATTTCTAGCTTGGCAATTTTGTTGGTGTCTGGGCTATTTACCCAATTCACATTCATTGCGCCCTTATACTTAACCACAACCTGTTTATCGCCACCAAACCATGTGGGATGATTGAGCGTTAAACCTGTTACCGAAAAGAACAGCACAATGGCAAAACTAACCATTGAAAGATAAATGTGTAACCAACGGGATAGTTTAGCTACATCTTTTTTTGGACTTGCCGATTTCTGAGCAGCTTTCTTCTTTGAAGTGAGTGCTGATGGTGCTGAATTATTTTTTATAGAAGTCAAAAGTTACGTTTGAAATTTCCACATTCCCTGCTGCAGTTGCTTTCTTAGCAGATTTTTTTAACTCCATTGGCTGGCGGATGATCTCGTCCGTTCCATGTTCTTTTGAGGTTTCGATAATGATGGTATATTTTCCCTGAGGAACATAATTTCCTTTATCGTCTTTTCCGTCCCATTTGATGGTATATTTTCCAGGAGAACGTGTTGCCCCAGTTACAGAAGCATAATTTTCTTTATCTGCCTTAAAGTTATCGCCATTAATGCGGTACCAGTTTCTTAAGTCTGGAACCCATTTGGTTTTGTTATACCATAGCGCCAAATTTCTTACCGCTACCTTATTCTCGTTTTCAACCCAAATAGCTGCAAACGGACGGTGAGTATTTCCTGCAATAGCATTCATTTCGAAAGTTACAGCCAATTCATATTTAGCATCCCATGGTTTTTCAGCACCATAGTTCACTGAATTGTTTTTTTCAGTTTTGGATGCAGTAGTGGTTGGATCAACCAATTCGTTCCATCCTTCACTCTCAACTCTTTTCCCGTCTTTGGTAATGATCAAATATTCTGCGTCTTTAACTGTAGCCGCCAATGCTTTACTTTCTGCTAAAGACAATACATTAAATGCGGTAGCTAAAGCACCTGCATCTGTAGCATTTGGGGCAATAACCGTGGCACTGATTACGCCTTCTACAGGTTTTGCGGTACGTGGATCAACAATGTGAGAATACCAGTTTTTACCAATCTGCTCGCCCCTACGGTAATTTCCGCTTGTTGCAACAGCACTATTACTTACCAATAAATGAGCCAGTGGCGCATCATTTTCTGCATTTGCTAAAGGATTGGTTACATTAACCTGATCTTTAACATCTCCTTTAATTACCAAATCTCCTCCAATATTTACCACAACAGCCCTAACTTTAGAAGAAGCCAAAGCTGCATCGCAAGCCAAGTTGATAATGTAACTTTTGGCGAAAGTGTTCATCACCAGTGGTGCATTACTTAATCTTGTAGCCGTTGAATTCTGTTGGTTCAATTGATAATGTGTTTGCTGCATGGTTGCTACAGCAGCATTCATTTCTGCTTTTGTAGGTAATTGCTGTTTTTTTGCCGCATCAACCCATAGTTTTCCTGCTACAGCTGCCGAAGCATCTAAAGCACCATGAGTACGGTTTTTCCATTGCTCAAAAAGGCTAAGCATATCAAATAGCTCTTTAGAAACTTTAACAGGTTTATTCAAATCTTGTTTCATCCATCTGCTAAACTCGCTATTGGTATCATACGCACTAAAAACAGCCGAAAGTCTATTAATTTCAGCCAAAGCTGCGGTCTCTGCTTTTTCTGCTTCTGCCTCAGTGTTACTTGTAAATTTAAATTCAAGCGATGTACCTAATACATTTTCGTAGTGTGATACATATAAACGTTGATTGGCATTTTCTATACGTGGCTGTGTACCAACCAACAAGAAAGCGACTAGCATGGAGGCAAATACTTTCATTTCATTATTAAGTTTAATTCTAAATAGCTACAAATGTAAAATCTAAATTTGGATTTATGTGCTCTATGACTGTTTTTTTTACTTAAAAGTTTAAAGCATATTCCAATTTACACCTTCATCATCAACCAAGTAGGCTAAACCTGTGGCTTTACCCCAAACGATCAGAAAAGTTTAATTTTTTCTTTGCCAGTTGGTCGAAAAATTACGGGCGTTCGTCGAGAGTTACCCATTGCTGGTATAATACAGGCATTTACGATGCAACCTTTTGCATTTTGTGATGTCTTATATACGAAACCAGCCTGATAATGGGCGGCGACAAAAAAGAATTATTAGTTATAAACAAAGATTTTAAAAAAATAAAAATATGAAAACTTCTATCAAAACCTTAATCGCATTAGCTATCACAGCAGTAACATTAACAAGCTCTTCAGTAATTGCTAAAGCTGCAGATCAAAAAGCTGTAACTGTATTATCTGAAGTTAAAAAAGTAAACAAAATCAATGTATCTGGTAACGTTGAACTGATCTTGGTTCAAAGTGCAGACGAGAGTGTTAAAGTTAACGACAACTATTTCTCTAAAAATGCATTGGTACAACAAAAAGATGGCGAGTTGCGTATCAGCTCTTTCAACAAAGAAACTTTAACTGTTGTAGTTTACGTAAGCAACTTAAGCTCAATTACAGCTTCTGACAATGCAGTAGTAAAAACTTTTGGACAGTTCAGTGCTTTAAACTTAGAGGTTAACCTTAAAGACCAAGCAACAGCTACTTTAAATACAAACACCATTAGCTTGTATACTAACTTAACTGGTCAATCTAGCTTAACTTTAACTGGTAATACTTCTGATTACTCTGCTGTAATGGGTAGTGTTGCAAAAGTAAACATGGCACAATTTGCTGCAGAAAGCACTAACATTCAATCACAAAATGTAAGCATGGCTAAAACTGTTGCTCCAGCTACAATTGCTGATTTATATACCTTATAAAATTCATAATCCATCATAAATTTTAGTTTAGTTTTTAGTTTAGTAAAAAAATGCGGGTGGATGTCCGCATTTTTTTTGCTTTTGATTTAAGCCGATTGATAATTTTATACCCTGGGCATAGTTGTTTTATGCCTACCAATTGTAAATACTAAACAGAACACCTAGTTTTGGTTAATTAATATTTTAAGAAAGCGGATGGATGTCCGCTTTTTTCTTTCCTCAACTTTTGCCGTTCTTATTTTTTTACCTCTCCCTTAAACATCCAACTCATCTCATCATTCAAGATCTTTCCGTCTTTTCTCGCGTTGGTTTTGATTATATTTTTACCTTTTTTAAGCACTACATCATAAGCATACAGAAAGCCTGTAGTATCTATAACAGGTGCAACTATTACTTTTTTGCCATTTAAGAATAGTTCTGGTTTTCCCACATTAGAATATATTCTGACCTGTGTTTTGGCGTTTTTACGATCGACAACCCTTCTTTCCGATAAATAAAGAACGGGCTCTTTACTCCAATTTGCTTTATACCAATAAAAAACATCTTTCTTTAGTTTACGGTCGAAAGTGACCAAGCCTTTGGTATTTCGAGCAGGCACTCCCCCTCTGCTCCACATGGGTACAGCAAAATCGAACATGTTCCAAATGTAAGAGGCAATAATGTAGGGATGTTTAGCAATAATTGGCCATTGCTGTTCATGAACCTTAGTTTCGAAAGTTTCTGGCAAATAAGGTCCATTATAATTTCCAACAGTATCACTTACCAAAGCTGCTTCTTTTTGCTGAAAAACATTCCCATCGGCTCCATACTCTGTTAACATCATTTTATAGTTTGGATAAGCTTTTTCAAGACCTGTGGCCCAAAGCTCCATGTCAAGAATCTTTCCATTGTATGTGCCCCAGTACCTATTCATTCCTTGTATATCGGTGGTCAAATTAGCTGGTCTGGTCATTTCTCCATATCCAGTTACACTTACCGTATACCTATCTGGATCAAGTGTTTTAGCAACATCGTTAAGGTCGCGAGATACTGTAGCCACATAATCAGCTGGATTTCTGGCATAAACTTCATTGTGTAGTCCCCAGGTATAAATAGAAGGATGGTTAAAATTTTGTTTAACCAACTCCATCATTTGCTGTTTGGCATTTTCTGCCTCTTCTCCAGTTTGTGCATTTACAAATGGTATTTCGGCCCAAATTACCATGCCCATGGTATCACAAAGCGAATACATAAATTCTGCCTGTTGGTAATGTGCAAACCTAATGGTGGTTGCACCCATTTCTTTGATCATCTCTAAATCTTCTCTGTGTTGGTCGTTCGTTAAAGCATTGCCATAACCCCATCTATCTTGGTGCCTACACACGCCATACATCGGATAAGGCTTATCATTCAATAAAAACTCTTTTCCGGCTATAATTTCAAATTTTCTAATGCCTAGCGGTTGTTCTACTTCGTCTATAACCTCATTGTTCCGCAGAATACTCACTTTCATTTTGTACAAATAAGGGTCGGCCAAACCTTGCCATAGGTGTGGATTTTTAAGCACAAATTCTTGTCTAAAACTTTGGCGCCCTTGTGGCGAACACAATTCTTTTGTGGTATGGCTCGATACTACCTTCCCTTCTTTATTGTAAACTGTACTTACAATTTCGAGGGCTTGTGCTGTTGTTTCTTTATTTTCTAACTTAACTTCAAAAGCAATATTGGCAGATTCTTTACTTACGTTTTTTTGCGTAATGTAAATGCCGGGAGAAGCATAATCCGTTGTTGTAATATTTACTTTGTTGGTTACAATTAAACTTACAGGACGATAAATACCTCCATAAATGCCAAATAAGAAGTGGTTTACTGGAATTACATCTTTACGGGCCGTATTATTTGCCTTTACCAAAATGGTATTCTCTTTCCCTAAGTTCACATCATAGGTAAGCTCCACACAAAAAGCACTATAAGAGCCTTTATGTTTACCTACAGATTTTCCATTTACAAGAACTTCGGCAACCTGACCAACACCTTCGAACCGCAAAAACAATCGTTTATTTTTATATTCTTCTCCCAGAAATACTATTTTTTGATATTGCCCCTCGCCCTCATAGAAATCTTTACCCAATTGCATATCAACAGCATTCCAGGTATGTGGCAAACTTACCTTTTGCCAATTGTCCTTGCCATCCATTTTTTTAAATTCCCAATCGGTATTAAATGAAAGGTTTTGACGGGCTGTTGTTTCTTGAGCAGACACAGTTGCAGCAATGAGCCAAAGCAGACTAAAAATTAGGTTTTTTAGCTGTGGTTGAAATTTCAGGGGGTTACTCATCATTTATTTCATCTAAATATGTTTGATTAAAGATCTGGTTGATCTAATTGCTCTAAACCGCTTTTAATGGCAAACTTGACCAAGCCCACCGTGCTTTTGCTTTTGGTCTTTTCTAGTATATTTTGCCGATGGTTGTCTACTGTTTTCTTACTGATAAAGAGTTGCTCGGCAATTTCTTCGCTTGTAAATTCTTTTACAATCAAGCTTAAAACCTCTTTCTCTCTTAAGGTAAGTTGTGCCAATAGTTTATCCTGTATCTTTTGTTTGTTGTATTGACCATAAATGATCGGCACAATATCTTGCGAAAAATAAGTACCTCCGTTATGAATGCGGTGCAAAGCCTGCAATAGCTCTGTACGACCTGCATTTTTAAGAATATAACCATCTGCTTCGGCCATGATCGATTCCTTAACCGCAGCCGAATTGGTATACATAGAAAGAATAAGCACCTGTATATGAGGAAATTCAGATTTAACCATTTTACAAAGCTGTGGGCCTGTTAACAAAGGCATACTGATATCTGTCAATAAAATTTGATAGTTATTGGGGTTTGCGGCAATCAGCTCAAAAGCTTCTTGCCCATTATTTGCCTCAGCAATAATTTGATATTCACTTTCATTGCTCAACATACTTTTAATGCCATCAACAACCATTTGATGATCATCTACAATTAAAATATTAATCATTACTGCGGTGGTTTGGAAGGCTAATTTGGACCTGATTTTCTGTTATTTTTTTTACTTGGTTTTGTAATGTTCCGTCCATTAGGTCGATCCATACAGCAATATTTTCCCAACTCTTCTTTCTATCTCCTTGTACTTTCTTCACCTCCATTATTGCTCCATTATCCGTTATTTCGAAGAGAAGATTCTGCTGATTTTGGTGTATTTTGATCTTAATTTCAGTGGCTTGAGCATATTTAATCCGATCGGCTAAAACTTCCTGCACAACACTGTAAATGGAAAGCGTTCTATTCTTTTCCAATTGAACCTGTTCTTTTTGATCTGATAGCTGAAGTTCTATTTTCGCAACTTCTTGTTGATTTATTTTGTAGCAAAGTTCTTCAATAGCACTAAAAAGCCCAAAATTTAACCCCTCAGGAAGCAGTTGCTGAGAAATATTTCTCAGTTCACTTGCCGTTTTATCTATTAAATTTAAGGTGCTATTTAACCGTGTATCGTTTTGAGCATCGAAAGCTAAATTAGACAGATTCATTTTGGCAACCGCCAACATCTGGCCAATGTTGTTATGGATATCTTTGGCCATCAGTATCCGTTCATCTTGCGCATGCTCCAATAAGGATTTAACGGCCCTTTTTTGATCGGCCATTTGTTTGATCAATGCATTTAATTTCTGTTTTTCTTTGAGTCGATAATAAAGCAGCAAACTAACCAAAAGGATCAGCATTAAGCTCACCATTAAAACATTATTTCGTCGTTTCTCTAAAGATTGTTCGACTAATACCATACTTTTTTGTGGAACAATTTGGCCGCTGTCTTTTTTATAGTCCTGCGTTGCAGTTGCTTTTACATTTTGTACCAAACAACAATAGAAAGGAATAAACAAAAAAACCAATAACATCATTATTGGCAGCAAACGGCTTCTATTTATCGCATCAATCATCGCATAATATTACATATATTTTAAATTAATCAGCAAAATTTGAGCACAAAAAACAACGGAGTTGCAATCATGTTGCAACTCCGTTGTTGAAATTTAATAATTAAAAACCTCTTGTTTAGCCTACTTTAATTAATTACCCCTTTAAAAGTCCCTTGTTCAACAAATGCCTGTTTACCCGTACCATTAAATGCCACAAAATAAAATGTGCCTTCCACGTTTTTGCCATCTATCTTGGTAATGTTAAGCTCACCTCCTCCGGTAGCATTATCTGTTGAGTAATTGATCTCCTTATCGGTTGGTTTGGTATAATCTTTAGTAAGGGTTGCACCACCATTTCCACTTAGCTTTGCTCCAAATTTAATCACACCAGTAGCTGTAACTTTCTTAAATACGATCACGTTCAGGCTTTCTTTGGTGCCGTCTTTTATTGCTGTAATAGAAAACGTACTTGGATCGATTCCGGCAACAGACGGCAAGTTTGTTTGCACTATCCCCGCTGTTGTTGAAGAAAATTTACCAGAGCTACCATTGTCAAAGCCATAATTGCTTGCTGTTACTGTTGCATTCCCCCCTGCCGCATTTTCTGGGTCTGTTTTGTCTTTTTTGCATGCGCCCAAAACCGCGATGAGCATCATCATGCCTACTGTTATCTTTTTCATTTTTCTTTGGTTTTTGTATTGCTTTCCCTAGCATTTCAATAGAAAAACTTGTTTAAATGTTAAGCTATTGACTTGCTGTACAAAGGTCTACATCGGATATTGTTAGCACAATAAGTACAGGTACTATAAATGATAGGTATAAGTACCTATTCGTTGAATTCCTTTTGTATCCCTTCTGTTATTTTTTGGTTATTTTCATTCCCACTTTTGTATATAAATACCTTTCAAACCTATACCAAGATTTTATTGATTACTTTTGCAGTAATTTCTTATTAGATAAATCGTTAAAAAATACTTTGAGTACACTAATTGCAGCCGAAGGCTTAGGCCATGCTTACCATGATGAATGGCTTTTCAAAAATTTAACACTAGGCATTAATCCTGGTCAGCGTGTAGCGTTGGTTGGTATTAATGGAGCTGGTAAAAGCACACTATTAAAATTACTTGCCGAACGATTTGCCCCTCTTGAAGGGAAAATTGTTAAAAATAAAGCCGTAAAAATTGGCTTTTTAGATCAAGAACCTTCCTTCCCTGATGGATATTCAATCAGTGATTTCATTTTTTCGCTGGAGAATAAACAGCAGCAACTGATTAGGGAATATGAAGAATTGATTGAAGATCCAAACCCGGACGAAAAAACATTGAATCGTTTATATGAAGAATTAAGCGAACACAATGCATGGGAATATGAGCACGAGATCAAGACTATTTTGAGTCGAATGGGAATTAACCATTTGCAGCAAAAAATAGATACGCTTTCTGGTGGACAGAAAAAACGTTTGGCTTTAGCTAAACTGTTAATCGAAGATCCTGAAATTTATGTGTTAGACGAGCCTACCAACCATTTGGATATAGACACCATTGAATGGTTAGAGAAGCTATTAACCTCTGGCAATAAAACCATCCTTCTGGTAACACACGATAGGTACTTTTTGGATAATGTTTGTAATACCATTGTGGAGCTGGATAGAGGAAAAATTTTCAATTACAACGGAAATTATGCCTATTTCTTAGAAAAGAAAGCTGAAAGGGAAGCCTCAGACGAAAGCACTTTTCAGAAGAACAAGAACCTATTGAAGAAAGAATTGGAGTGGATGAGGCGCATGCCAGCTGCCCGTACTACCAAATCTCAATCGAGAATAGATGCTTTTTACGATTTAGAAGATAAAACTAAGCAACGTTCTGACAATCAAAAAGTTACCTTAAATGTAAAGATGGCTCGCCAAGGAAATAAAATTCTCGAGTTGAACCATATTGGACAAACCTTTGATGATAAAAAAATCATTAATGATTTTACTTACACCTTTAAAAAAGGCGATAGAATTGGTTTAGCTGGTAAAAATGGAACCGGAAAGTCGACCTTACTCAATATCATTACTGGGTTTTTAAAGCCAGAAAAAGGGAATGTTGATGTGGGTGATACCACAGTTTATGGTTATTACAAACAAGGCGGTTTAGCTTTCAATGGTAAAGAACGGGTAATTGATATTGTAAAATCTGATGCAGAATATATCAAAATGGCTGATGGGCAAACCATCTCTGCCTCGGCATTATTAACGTTATTTCTCTTCCCCCCTAAAAAGCAACATGGCATGGTAGAGAAATTAAGCGGTGGCGAAAAGAAGCGTTTGCACTTGATGAAAGTGTTAATGCAAAACCCTAACTTCTTAATTTTGGATGAGCCGACCAACGATTTGGATATAGATACCTTAAACGTTCTGGAAGAGTTTTTAGAAAATTTCCCTGGTGTTTTGATCTTAGTTTCGCACGATAGATACTTGTTAGATAAAATGAGTGAGCAACTATTTATCATGGAAGGCAATGGTGGAGTAAGCATTTACAATGGCAATTATTCTGAATATCGAATTAGCTTAGACAATGCAAAAGATAATCCAGCTCCAAAAAAAGCAAAAATTGAAGAGCCTATTGCAGTGGCTGCTCCAAAAAAATTAAGCTTTAAAGAGCAAAAAGAATTGGATGAGATTGAGCAAACTGTGGCCAACAAAGAAGCAGAAATAGAAAAACTAACTGGTTCTTTGAATGAAATTGACGCTGCTGATTATTTAAAAATTCAAGAAGTTTCTGCTGAAATAGAAAAGCTAAACAAACAATTAGAAGAGATTATGGAGCGTTGGGTAGAACTTTCTGATAAAACAAGTTAAAATGAAACCGTCAGATTTAATTGCAACCATTGGTGTAAGCATCTTATTAATTGCTTTTTTCTTGCAAAGTTTAAAGGTAATTAAAGCTGAAAGTTATACTTATGGCCTATTGAATCTTTTCGGCGCCGCAATTGCAGGCTATTCATCATGGCTCATTTCCTTTATCCCTTTCGTGATATTGGAAGCCGTTTGGTGCATGGTTGCAGTATATGGCCTGATTAAATTATACACAAAAAAAGAAACGTTTCACGTGAAACAAGATTAATTGTTGTTCCAATTTTAATTAATTTTGCTTTGTTTCACGTGAAACAAAATCATAAATCGATGTTTAAAGAATATGATGTAATTGTTGTTGGCGCTGGTCATGCGGGCTGTGAAGCCGCTGCCGCTGCTGCAAACCTAGGCTCTTCTGTACTATTGGTAACCATGAATATGGAGACCATTGCACAAATGAGTTGCAACCCCGCTATGGGCGGTGTTGCCAAGGGACAAATTGTGAGAGAGATTGATGCAATGGGTGGTTACTCGGGCATCATTGCCGATAAAACAACTCTGCAGTTCCGAATGCTTAACAAATCTAAAGGTCCTGCCATGTGGAGCCCAAGAGCGCAAAACGACAGAAAAAGATTTGCAGAAGAATGGAGATTGGCGCTAGAGCGAACACCAAATGTAGACTTCTGGCAAGAAATGGTTGGCAGTTTAATTGTTAAAAACAATACGGTTGTAGGCGTTAAAACCGCTTTAGGTGTAGAGATTATGGGCAAAGCAGTAGTGCTTACCAATGGTACTTTTTTAAATGGTTTGATCCATATTGGAGAGAAGAAATTTGGTGGTGGCCGTACTGGTGAAAAAGCGGCAACTGGAATTACCGAACAATTGACCTCTTTAGGTTTTGAAGCTGGCAGAATGAAAACAGGAACTCCTCCCCGAGTTGATGGCAGATCTTTAAACTATGCTTTAATGGAAGAGCAATGGGGAGATGAAGACCCTGGAAGATTTTCTTACACCAATGTAGAAAGACCAACCGACCAACGTTGCTGTTGGATTACTTATACCAATAGTGCCGTACACGAAACCCTAAAAGAAGGTTTCGAAAAATCGCCAATGTTTACTGGCAGAATTAAAGGTTTAGGTCCAAGATACTGCCCTTCTATTGAAGATAAAATTAACCGCTTTGCCGAAAGAGAAAGACACCAGATCTTTGTTGAACCGGAAGGCTGGAACACTTGCGAAATTTATGTGAATGGTTTCTCTACCTCTCTCCCAGAAGATGTTCAATATAAAGCGTTGACCCAAATACCAGGCTTTGAAAATGCCAAGATGTTTAGGCCAGGATATGCTATAGAATATGATTATTTTCCACCTACACAGCTTTCATTAACGCTCGAAACCAAATTAATCAGTAATTTGTTCTTTGCAGGTCAAATTAATGGAACAACTGGATACGAAGAGGCTGCTAGTCAGGGCTTTATAGCCGGAATTAACGCCCATCAGAAGGTTACAGACCAGCATGAGTTGATTATGAAACGTTCTGAGTCGTATATTGGCGTATTGATAGATGATTTAGTAACCAAAGGAACCGAAGAACCGTATCGCATGTTTACCTCAAGAGCAGAACACCGCTTGTTATTGAGACAAGACAATGCAGATATTCGGCTCTCCCCTATTGCACATCAATTAGGTTTGATTAATGATGAGCGTTTAAGTATCGTTAACCAAAAGGTTGCGAACTCAGATCATATTGTTGCCTTTACTAAAAAACAAGGTGTTGAAATGGGAGAAGCCAATGCACTCTTAGAAAGTTTAGGAACAGCGGCATTGACCCAAAACGTAAAACTATTCAATGTGTTGAGCAGACCACAGGTGGGCATCAATGATATCAGAAAAGTGAGTCCGGCATTTGATCAACTTTTAAATACCTTCGATAAGGAAACGGTTGAACAAGCAGAGATTAAAATCAAGTACGAAAGCTATTTCGAAAAAGAGAATGAGATTGTAAACAAAATGCAAAAGATGGAAGACAAATCGATCAATCCAGAATTTGATTATAACAAGTTGCTTTCGCTCTCAAAAGAGGCAAGAGAAAAATTGTTGAAAATTAAACCGCGTACCCTAGGGCAAGCTTCTCGAATTTCTGGCGTTTCTCCTTCAGATATCTCGGTTTTAATGGTTCATATTACAAAATAAGATTATAATGTTGGTTTTCAATAGCTTAGCTAATATTTAAACCGACGCAATTTAAAGCGATATGAGCGATTTTCTAAAAACTTTAATGATATCTATTAAAAAAGAGGTTAAATTAATTATACATCATATAAATGCGTAAAAACAGCAGGCTCTCAAATTATAGTTTTTTTTCACTGGCTATACTCACAATTGCATTAATTTATAGCTGTGCCAGCATGCGTTCTCCAGAAGGTGGTCCGAAAGATAACAAACCACCCAAGGTTTTAAAAATGGAACCGAAAAATTTCACGACCAATTTTAAAGCACAACAAATTACAATTGAGTTCGACGAATATTTTAATTTACAAAGTGAATTTAAAGAGGTTTCAATTTCTCCAGAATTGGAAAAACCATTGGTGCTTAAAAAACGTCAGAAAAAATTGGAAATCACATTTCCAGACAGCTTAGAAAAAAATACCACTTACACGATAAATTTTGGTAAAGCCATTGTGGATGTAAATGAAGGAAACGTACTCAAAAATTTTAGCTATGTTTTTTCTACTGGACCTAAATTAGACTCCTTGAGTATTTCAGGAAAAGTTACGAACACCTTAACGGGCAAACCAGAAATTGAAGCTACAGTTTTCATTTTCCCTTTAGAGCGAGATACCCTTTTCGGAAAAAAGAAACCTTCAATTTATACTTTAACAGATAGTAGTGGCAACTATAGATTAAGCAATCTCAAAAAGGAAACACTTAAAATCTACGCCATGAAAGAAACCAATGGCGATAAAATCTATCAGCAAGCTACAGATCAAATTGGTTTTATCAAAGCACCTATTGCACTGAGCAAAGATACAGCGAACGTGAATATTGGTGTTTTTAAAGAGCTAGCAAGCACATTTAGGATTGTAGATAGAAAACTCAATGCAGATGGCAGTATCTCCTTTATTTTTAACCAACAACTGGTTAAGCCAGAATTGGTAGTACTTGATTCTAAGGCAAATGACGAAAGCAAAATTGTCCGTTTTACAAAAAACAACGACTCTGCTAAAGTCTGGTTAAAAGATTTAAGCTTTGATTCTGTTAGAATTGCGATTAAAAGCGACGGAAAACCATTAGATACTGTTAATTTTACGAGAGGTAAAAAAGATACTTACAACAGGGTAGTTTTATTAACAGATAACTTAGAGGCTGGCCTTCTCAATCCAAATAAACCATATCGTTTATTTTTAAATTTCCCGATAGACAAAATAGATCTTACTAAAATTAAGTTTTTAGAAGATTCAATTCCAAGAACAAATTTTACCTTAGAAAAAGACAGTTCAAATGTATTGGCCTACACCCTAAACTATCCCTGGAAAAAAGGACGTCCCTATATCATCTCTTTCAAAGAGGGTACTTTCACCGAGCTTTTTGGTACAAAGAACAAGGATATCAACAAAACATTTAAACTGGCCAGTGCAGATGATTATGGTTCAATTATTTTAAATGCTGAAGTTCCTGAACCTAATAAAAGTTACATTGTAGAATTGGTAAACGACAAAAAAGAAGTGGTTAACCAACAAGTGATTACCAAAAATGGAAAAGTAATTTTTGCCAATTATAGAACTGGTATATACCTAGTTAGGGTTGTTTACGACGACAATAAGAACGGTAAATGGGATACTGGAAGTGTAAAAAATCAAACACAGCCAGAAAAAATCTGGTACGAACCAGAAGAACGTTCCATTAGAGCAAATTGGGAACGTGAACATCCTTTAATTATTCCTAAACAGTAATTATCTGAACCAATCAGAATACATGATATAATTATCTGGTAATTTATCTAATAAAGCCCTTTGCTCTAATGTAATGGGCTTTATTTTTTTTGCAGGTGTACCCGCATATAGGTACCCACTTTCGCAGATGGTGTTCTCCAATACAACAGATCCTGCTGCAATGATACAGTACTCTTCAATTACTGCATGATCCATTACAATAGCCCCCATCCCAATTAAAACGTTATCCTTTACATCACAACCGTGTACAATGGCATTATGACCAACAGAAACTCTATTGCCAATATGTGTAGCTGCTTTTAAATAAGTAGCATGAATAACTGCACCATCTTGAATATTGGTATCATTACCTATGGTGATGCGATTTACATCTCCCCTAATCACGGCATTGAACCAAACTGAACAATTATCGCCCATGCTTACATCACCAACAATGGTGGCATTAGGTGCAATGAAACTATTTTCTCCCCATTTCGGAAAAACTTCTTTAACTGGTAATATAACTGGCATTTGGTAAGGTATGAATTTGAGTATTGAGATATGAGCAACTGTCAGTCTGAGCTTGTCGAAGACCTTTAATAGATGCTTCGACAGGCTCAGCATGACAAAGTTAAATAATTGTATCTACTAATTCCTTAGCATGTTCTGGATAATCTGTAGTATAGTGTAATCCTCTACTTTCCTTTCTGGCAACAGCAGATTTAATGACCATATAAGCCACTTGGATTACATTTCTTAATTCGCATAATTTTACAGAAACCTTATTTTTTTTGTAAAACTCTTCTGTTTCTTCATACAAAAGGAATAGACGGCGCATTGCCCTATCTAACCTAAAATCAGAACGCACAATACCTACATAATCGCTCATAATTTTTTGTGTTTCACGTAAATTATGGGTTACTAAAATATCTTCGTTAGATTGGGTTACACCCTGCTCATTCCATTCAGGTATTTCTTCAGGAATAATATTCTTTTGATAATTTTCTAATGCAGATAAGAAGATGCGATGGGCAAAAACAGTAGCTTCTAATAAAGAATTGGATGCCAAACGATTAGCGCCATGCAATCCGGTTGATGAAACTTCACCGCAGGCATATAAGTTGTTGATAGAAGATTTTCCATATTCGTCAACCAAAATACCTCCACACATGTAATGCGCTGCAGGTGTAACAGGGATCCAATCTTTGGTCATGTCTATCCCTATCGATAAACATTTGGCATAGATATTAGGAAAATGAGTTAAAATATCTGCCTTTTTTCGCATGGTAATATCCAGGTAAACAAAATCATCACCAGATTTTTTCATTTCTGCATCTATGGCACGAGCAACAATATCACGTGGAGCTAAAGAACCACGTTCATCATATTCGTACATAAATTCTTCTCCATTTTTCCTTTTCAATACACCTCCAAAACCTCTAACTGCTTCAGAAATTAAAAAAGAAGGATACTCTCCGGGGTTATATAAAGCCGTTGGATGAAACTGGATAAACTCCATATTTCTAATTTTTCCCTTTGCTCTATAAACCATTGCCATTCCATCGCCCGTAGCAATAACCGGATTAGTAGTTGTGGAATATACGTGGCCAGCGCCACCAGAAGCCATTACCGTAACACTTGCTAATATCTTTTCCACATCGTTAAGCTCTGTGTTAAAGGCATATATACCATAACAGTTAACATCTTCACTACTCTTATCCACATGTTCACCTAGGTGGTGCTGGGTAATCAGCTCCAAACAGAAGTAATGTGTTAATATCTCTATGTTTTCATTTTCATGAATCTGTTTCAATAAAACACTCTCTATTTCGTAGCCAGTAATATCTTTATAGTGCAAAACGCGATGCTCAGAATGACCACCTTCTTTAGCTAAATCAAAAACTCCCGCATGGTTCTTATCAAAGTTAATCCCGTAATCTATAATCTCTTGTATTCTTTCAGGGCCTTCTTTTACTACAATTTCTACAATATTTTTATCGCATAAACCATCGCCTGCAATCAGTGTATCTTCAATATGTTTTTCAAACGAATCAGACTTATCCACAACTACAGCTACCCCACCTTGCGCATATTTGGTATTGGATTCGTCTTCATTAGACTTGGTCACAATTAAAACTTTTCCGTGTTGTGCAGCCTTTAAAGCAAAACTCAACCCTGCTATACCTGATCCTATCACTAGGAAATCAACTTTTCTCATTAAATATTAACGTAAATCAAACAATTGTTAACAACATCACAAATAGTGTTAACAGAATGTATAAATAAAATCAACAACTATTTTTGAATGTTTAAAGCTAAGTTAAAAACGTAATTTGACACAATCTTTTACATTATTTTTAAGCAACTTTGCATAGTTTATTAACTTTTTACTACCAAACTAACAATACACATTTTGGTATTGATAAAATAATAGTCAAAATAGTATAACGTTGTAAATCAGGATAAGTTTATCTTAAAAATTAAATATAAATGTTGGTAACTATAGGATAACTCATTTTACACCATTTAAAAACAAATTTTGTTAACAATACCAACACCTTAATAAGTAATAGGATTCTTTATATATAAAATAATTATAATTTATTGTACTGTTGAAACCTCCGTATCTTTACCAAAGTTCGATGGCCAATAAAAGAAAGCGATGATGACTATGGATGTCTTAGAAGAATTAAATAGAAAAGGTTTTGTAGAGGAAAAAATTGATCCTACCCTAGATCTATTTGAAGAAATAGAAAAATTAAAAAAAGAGAAAAATGCAGTTGTATTAGCGCATTATTATCAAGAACCTGATATACAGGATATTGCTGATTACATAGGAGATAGTTTAGGTCTTTCTCAAGAAGCTGCTAAAACAGATGCTGATATTATTGTTT
Organism: Pedobacter sp. Hv1; assembly: GCF_001412215.1. GTDB lineage: Bacteria > Bacteroidota > Bacteroidia > Sphingobacteriales > Sphingobacteriaceae > Pedobacter. The sequence goes on along the minus strand of NZ_LLWP01000012.1, from coordinate 65,254 downwards.
TTGCTGGAGTGCACTTTATGGCAGAAACTGCTAAAATTTTATCACCAGAAAAGACGGTATTATTGCCAGATTTAAAAGCTGGATGTTCTTTGGCCGATAGTTGTCCACCACATTTGTTTAAAAAGTTCAAAGAGAAATATCCAGATCATTTGGTGATTACCTATGTCAACTGTACTGCAGAGCTAAAGGCTTTGAGTGATATTGTTTGTACTTCAACAAATGCTGTTCAAATTGTGGAAAGTTTACCCAAAGACCAGAAGATTATTTTTGGACCGGATAAAAATTTGGGTGCATGGGTAGCCAAAAAAACAGGTAGAGACCTGGTATTGTGGAATGGAGCTTGTATGGTACATGAGATCTTTTCTAGAGAAAAAATTACCAAACTAAAAGAACGCCATCCAAATGCCAAGTTTATTGCACATCCAGAATGTGAAGAAGCAGTATTGGCAATGGCCGATTATATTGGTTCTACAACGGGATTGTTGAAATATTCGATCAATAACGATGCTCAAGAATTTATTGTAGCCACAGAGAGTGGTATTATCCATCAAATGGAGAAGGCCAATCCAACTAAAACATTTATTCCAGCACCACCAAACAACAGTTGTGCCTGTAATGATTGCCCTTATATGAAGAGAAATACATTAGAAAAATTGTATTTGTGTTTAAAAAATGGACTTCCAGAAGTAAGTGTACCGGCTGATATTATTGTGCAGGCCCGTAAACCAATAGAAAGAATGTTAGAGATATCTGCCAGTTTAGGCTTATAAAAAGATAAATGATTGATAATAGAAGATTTTTAAAAATAGTTCCGTACCTATTTTTGATAAGTAGTTTGGTTTCTTGCACTTCGGTGAAAGAATTTAATTATACAGTTACTGAAAAAAAACACGAACCAGCACAATTAATTAAGGATGTTGATTTTACCTATCAATTGTTAAAAGATGGCCATGCAGGTTTATATTGGTATGTGACTAAAGCAGAATTGGATAACAAATTTGACAGTTTAAAAAGAACAATAACAGGTCCGTTAACTACAAAAGAGTTCTTTAAAAAGTTATCACCTGTGGTTGCCCAAATTAAATGTGGACATACCAAGATGCTTTTGGTCACTAAAAAGCTAACCAAAAAAGAGCAAGATTCTATTAAAAAATTAGGTGTTAAACCAATCAATCAATTGGGTTATAAAATTATAAATAACAAGTTATACATTACCAGCTTTAACCAATCTATCAAAGAGGTAAAAAAAGGAAATGAAATTATAGCCATAAATGATGTTCCATCAATAGAAATTATTGAGGGCTTAAAAGTAAATATTGCTTCAGATGGTTACAATCAAACTTTTAAAACAGCTGTTTTAAATAGATCTTTTACTAATTGGTATACCAATTTTTACGACAATAAAGACTTTGTAGATTTTAAAGTTAAAAATGAAAAAGATTCGATTATTGATCTTAAATTAAACACGTATAAAAAACCTGTTGTAAAAGATAGTACTGTAGTAAAGAAAAAAACAAAAGAAGAAAAAGCTACCGAAAAGAAAATAGCCAGAGCGAAACAAAAATTGAATTATAAAGGCTATGATGAATTTAAAAATCCAATATTGGATTTAAAATTTTTAGAAAAAGATAGCAGCGTGGCCTACTTAAAAGTGAAAAGTTTTTCTTTTCCATATGCCAATTTCGAAAGATTCTTTAAAGAAAGTTTTATAGCTTTAAAAAAGGGGCAAACCAAAGATCTAATCTTAGATTTAAGAGATAATGGTGGGGGATCTTTAAAAGCCTGCAGAGACCTGTTTTCATATTTGGTAAATAAAGATTTTGTATACCTTCAACAAACAGCCGTTGACCATAGATTTAATCCCTATGTACGTGAGAAAGGAATTTTAAATATATTAAAGGTGGTTCCTTTTCAAATTGCAAATAGCCTGCTTTTAAAGAAAGACAAAGATAAATACAGGGTAAACTTTAAAGGAACAAAGAGTTTACACCCTAAAGAAAACCATTACGATGGTAAAATTTATGTATTGATTAATGGGTATACTTTTTCTGCTTCTGCCCTAATTTCAGCTAACCTTAAACAAATAAATAGGGCAACTTTTGTTGGACAAGAAACAGGTGGAGGATACAATGGATGTGTTGCGGGAATTATTCCTATGATTAATTTACCCAACTCAAAGCTAAAACTGAGAATGGGATTGTATCCAATTGTACCTAATGCACATACGGAGACTGTTGGAAGGGGTATTTTTCCGGATATAGAAATTACAAACACAATTGAAGATGTAGTTGCTGGAAAAGACAATGAATTAGATTGGGTTTTAAAAGAGATTAAAAAGAAAGTATAATGTTTGAAAATAAAGAGCGTACAGCAATATCAGAATTAGGTGAATTTGGATTGATCAAACACTTAACTAACAACTTTAAAATACAACACGAAAGCAGTATCAAAGGTATTGGTGATGATGCGGCTGTATTAAGTTTTGAAGACCAACAGGTGTTAATTTCTACAGATTTATTGCTAGAAGGCATTCATTTTGATTTGGCTTATGTGCCCTTGATGCATTTAGGTTATAAAGCCGTACAAGTAAACCTAAGTGATATTTATGCAATGAATGGTATTGCTACCCAAATCACAGTTTCAATTGGTTTATCGAGCAAATTTCCATTAGAAGCAGTTGAAGAAATTTATAAGGGAATTGAATTGGCCTGTAATAAATTTAACATTGATCTAATTGGTGGCGATACTTCTTCGAGTAAACAAGGATTGGTGATTAGTGTAACCAGTATTGGACATGCAGCAAAAGCCGATGTTTGTTACAGAAATGGCGCAGAAGAAGGAGATTTATTGTGTGTTTCTGGCGATTTAGGTGGGGCTTATGTAGGCCTACAAATTTTAGAAAGAGAGAAACAGATCTTTTTAGAAAATCCACAATTACAACCAGATTTAGAGGGTAAAGATTACATTATCGAACGTCAGTTGAAACCAGAAGGAAGAAGAGATATTGTTGATTTATTGGCACAAATGAAAATTAAGCCTACTTCGATGATTGATGTTTCTGATGGATTGGCTTCTGAAATTATTCACATCTGTACACAATCTGAGAAAGGATGTACGTTATATGAAGAAAAACTACCGATAGATCCGATGACTTATGAAACTGCTCGCGAACTAGGTTTAGATCCAACGGTATGTGCTTTAAATGGAGGCGAAGATTATGAGCTGTTGTTTACCATTAAACAAGCAGATTACAATAAATTGAAAAATGATATTGACATTAGCATTATTGGACACATCACAGATAAAAATTCTGGCTGTAAAATGGTATCCAAATCTAACGTAGTGCATGAGCTAAAAGCACAAGGTTGGAATGCTTTTAAAAGGTAACAAATTAATCGATACAATATGAAAAAGACACTGTTAACATTAGTGATGGCTACATTAACAGGTATTGTTTATGGACAAACCGATACCATCTTTACAAACAACGAAAAGATTGCTTGTGTAGTTAAAGAAATAACAACCGATGCTGTAAAGTATGCTTTTGTTGGAGAAGAACTGAACAATTCTATCTACAAAAACGCGGTACATAAAATCGTTTTTAAAAATGGAAGAATCCAGACTTTTACAGAAGCAACATCGTTTAAAAATGTAAATAGTGTTAACGATTACGATAATGTAACCATAACCCAGGTTGAATATGAGATCAAAGGTCTTTTCAAATTGGGCGATGCTAGCTCCAAAGCAAAAGGTACTACGGTACTTTCCAATCAAGAACGAGTAAAAGAAAGAGCCTACCGTAAGCTTAAAATCCAAGCGGCTATTCAAGGAGGTAATATCATCTACCTTACCAACCAACGAACAGAAGGAAATAAATTTGGGAGCGAGTATCAATCTGGTTCTTCTACCGAAACTAACCTAACTGGCATTGTGTATAGCAATAGGCTGCCTAGTTATGATAATTTTGTGAAATTAGTAAAAACCAATACTTCTTATCCTGCAATACAAGAATCTAAACTGTATAGCAGTTCATCAGATTTGGAACAACAAGTCATCAGTAAACAGTTTAGTATAAATAGTATTGTGAATGAAAATGGACTGATCATCATCAACGGACAGTTAGAGGGAGTAACCAAGTATTCGAAATTTAGGGTTGTTTCGTTTACAACGAATGAGTTTAATATCTTTTATGAAGATAAAAGCACAGTTTACAATCTAAAAATAAAGCTTTAAAAGCTGAAAAGAAATGAGTTACGAAGAACTAGACTATATCAATATTAACCGACAATCTTGGAACAACAAGACTGCTGTACATTTTGATTCAGAATTTTACGATGTTGCAGGTTTTTTAAAAGGAAATACTTCACTGAATGAGATTGAGCTTGGCATACTGGGCGATATCAAAGGCAAACGGATATTACATTTGCAATGCCATTTCGGACAAGATAGCATTTCTTTAGCCCGATTGGGTGCTAGTGTTGTGGGTGTAGATTTATCAGACCAGGCAATAGATAAAGCAAAAGAGTTAGCCATACAAACCAATACTGATGCTTCTTTTATCTGTTGTAATATTTACGAATTGCCCAAATATTTGGATGAAAAATTCGATATGGTATTTACGAGTTATGGTACCATCGGTTGGCTACCAGATCTTAACCAATGGGCCAATTTAATAGCGAGTTATTTAAAGCCCGCAGGGAAGTTTGTATTTGTAGAGTTCCATCCTATAGTTTGGATGTTCGATGATTATTTTAAACAAATTGCCTATAACTATTTTAAAGATGAGGCCATTGTTGAAATCGAAGATGGAACTTATGCAGCCAAAGATTCAGAAATTACACAAAAAAACATTACCTGGAACCATAGCACTTCTGAGGTGTTAAATAGTTTGATCGGCAATGGAATGGAAATCAATTCTTTCGATGAATTTGATTACTCTCCTTATGATTGTTTCAACGAAACCATAGAATTTGAACCAAAAAAGTATAGAATTAAACATTTAGGCAATAAAATACCAATGGTGTTTGCTGTTGTGGCCACAAGGAAGTAGTTTAATTGTGTAAATAGTTAATTGGGAATAGAAAATAGGCTAAACAGCTAACTAGTTAAAGGAGGTAATTTCTGCCACCAATAGCCTACATCTTGATACTTGATACTCACATCTTGATACTATTTCCTTATTCTTCCTCTTCTAAAAACTTAGAATCGATTTGTTTATTGGCCTTTGTTTTGGCGCCTAATTTTTTAATTTTTTCTACCTTTCCAATCAGATTTCCATTGCCATATTGTAGTTTTTTAAAAGCATCATCATGTGCTTTTTGGGTAAGGTCTAAATGTTTCCCAATTTTCTCCATATCCTCTAAAAAACCAACAAACTTATCATATAGGGCTCCCGCCTCTTCAGCAATTTCAAATACGTTTTTATTTTGTCTGTCTACCTTCCAAATGCTTGCTATGGTACGTAAGGTAGCCAATAAGGTAGTAGGACTAACGATCACCACCTTTCTGTCCCAAGCATAATTGAACAATTCGTTGTCTGCCTGCACGGTAACACTAAAAGAAGATTCGATGGGCATAAACAACAATACAAAATCTGGAGAATTGATCTGGTAGAGATTTTGGTAGTTTTTACCAGCCAAGCCGTCAATGTGTGCTTTTACCGAAACGAGATGTTGTTTAAGGTTCAATACCTTTTCTTCTTCGCTTTCGGCATTCATCATTCTTTCGTAGGCAACCAACGAGATTTTAGCGTCTACAATCAAATGTTTTTCGTCGGGCAGGTCAATCACTACATCAGGCTGTAAACGGGCGCCTTCGGCGCTATTTAGGCTTGCCTGAAGGCGATATTCCCTATCCTTAATTAATCCCGAACGTTCCAATACTCTTTCTAGAATTACTTCACCCCAATTGCCTTGTTTTTTGCTGTCGCCTTTTAAGGCTTTGGTTAAATTATTGGCATCGGTTTGTATCTGCTTACTTTGGTCCATTAGCTGAAAAATCACACCTTTTAAATGGTTTCTTTCTGCAGCTTCCGTTTGGTAAACTTTATCCACCTTTTCTTCAAAAGATTTGATATTCGCCTTTAATGGGTTCAAGATAGAATCCATATTGCTCTGGTTTTGTGCGGTAAACTTTGCACTTTTTTCTTCCAGTATCTTATTGGCAACGAGCGAAAATTCGAGTGTAAATTTTTGTTGGAGGTCTTCTAAATTTTTATGCTGTTCTGCTAGTTTTTCACGATAGGAAACAACCAATGCTTCGGCTTTGATCAAATTGCTACGTTCTACACCAAAACGTTCACGTAGATCATTTAATTCGTCGGCTAATTTTAGCTTTTCCTCTTTGAGATAATTAATAGTTTCGTCGTTTTTAGGAACGGAAGGCTTGCGCAATAAGAGAACAATAAGCACTATTAAAATAACGACCAATAAAATAACACCAGTGATTTCCATTTTGCTAAAAATTTGATCAAAAATAAGAAATTAATGGCTAATGAATTTTGCTAGAACTTAAACAGTCCACTGATCGTGTATAATCGCAACTAAAAAATATTGACCATCTTCATTCTCAAAAACGAGTTTTAAACTGGTCCAATCCATGCCGTTATATTTTTGGTCAAAGCCACTAAAGTAATAATCTATAAAATGATGATTTGGATAAATGGCTTCGAGGTTGTTCAATGAATTTCCCTGTTTCATCACCTCATCAAAACCAATCGCCTCGGCACTGAGGTAATCAGCATTGTAAACAAACTTTTTTAAATAAGAAGGAACAGTTAGCTTGATGGGCTCGCCCGTACCATCAAAACTGCCCCAGGTAAGGATCCATTTTTTATCAACAGCTTGTAGAAAGTCTTCTGGGCTTAATTTTTTTGATTTGGCAGTATCAATAAATCCATAAGGAGAAAAAAGGACCCCATCAGCCGAAAAATATTTGATTAACTCTTTGTAATTATGGTCTTTAAGGAATGACAAAACTTGCCTTCCGGTTGCTTTAATCGAATCTTGTTGGGTTAATGCCCTAGATGATCTCGGGGGCACTTTTTTTAGGCTATCAACAGCATCGGTTCCTGCTTTTTTTTCGGGTTGATTGGTACAACCATAAAATAAAACAAGTAACAAGGCGAATAAAATAAAGCGTTTCATTTAAACTGAACGCTACAAGCTAGGTTATTGTTTGAATTTTTATGAATTAAGATAAATATCCAATAAACCTTCTGGCAAATCGACCAATAAAGTTTTATTTTCTTCATCAATTTCAACAATCATATCTTCATTTAAGGGGAAGAGAATCTCTTTTTCTTTGTAAAGCACAGTAGCTACAAATTGTTGAGGGTATTCATTAATGGCAATAATTTCACCCAATTCGCCATGTGTTTCGTCTACCGCCGTATAACCTTTTAGATCATCATAGGTAAAGTCATCTTCATCTCGTTCTGGCATTTTATTTAAAGGCATATAAACCTTCTTTTTAACCAATGCTTGAGCTTTATCGATGTGGTCTAGGTCATCAAAGTAGAAAAGACCTGTTTGATTGGGATAGAGCTTGTAAGAAGACACAAAAAAGGGAACCATTTTACCATTCAGGTCGGCAAAAACCACATCTAAATCTAAGGCTTCATAATCTTCAAACTCGAAATACAACTGTACCTCTCCTTTTAATCCTTTTGTTTTGGTAATGTAGCCGATGTAAAATGCTTCTTCCTTTTGCATGATAATGATATTTTGGTCTTGTTGTGTGGAGGACCTTAATCTTTAAATAAAAATAGCGTTCTGATTAATCAGAACGCTATCGTAAGTTAAAACCAATCTGATGATTAAGCTTCTTCTTTTGTTTCTTCTTCAGTAGTTTCAGCAGCAGGAGCTTCTTCAACAGCTGGAGTTTCTGCTACCACTTCTTCAGTTGCAGCTTCAGCAGCAGGAGCCTCTTCAGCTACTACTTCTTCTTCAACAACCTCTTCAACTACAGGTGCATTTTTCAATGCAATTGCAGCAGCACGGTCAGCATTTTTCTTAGCCTCAGCAGCTAAAGCAGCTTTTTTAGCTTCGCCTTTGCTTGCGCTTAAGTTTTCTTTTTTGCCTTCGATTTGACCACCTTTAGCAGCTAACCATTGCTCAAATTTAGCATCAGCTTGTTCTGCAGTTAAAGCGCCTTTTTTAACACCACCTTCTAAGTGTTTTTTGTATAAAACACCTTTGTAAGAAAGGATAGCACGGGCAGTATCCGTAGGTTGTGCACCTTTGTTTACCCAGTCTAAAGTTTTTTCGAAGTTAATTTCGATAGTTGCAGGATTGGTGTTTGGGTTATAAGAACCTAAACGCTCAATAAATTTACCATCTCTTGGAGAGCGAGAATCCGCTACTACCACGTGGAAAAAAGGTTTCCCTTTTTTACCGAATCTTTGCAATCTGATTTTAGTTGCCATTTCTTTTAAAATTTATGTATTCAACATAGTTCCCGGAGCTTCATGCTTGCGGGGATGCAAAGGTAAGTAAAATACTAATAACTAGCAAGTTTCCAGAAAGTCTTTAGTTTATGATCCATAACCTATCGACTCTTTATGGTAATGAACACCTATCGCTATACCCCAAACTCAAATTGATAAACAAAATTTTAAATTCAAATAACACAACTGTAATCTCAATTGAGGATATTTATACCTATGAAGATAGCCATAGATATGGACGAAGTCCTAGCCGATCCCATTCGTAAATTTATAGAACTTTACAATCGTGATTACGGAACTCCTTTAGATTTAAAATTAGATCCAGGAAATGAGATTTACCACCATGTACCTGAACACATAAACAACAAATGGTTCGATTACATTAATGAAAAGGGCTTTTTTAGAAATCTGCCTTTAATTGAGGGTAGTGTAGAAGCGGTTAAAAAACTACAAGAAAAACATGAAGTTTACATCGTTTCTGCTGCTATGGAATTCCCTAATTCTCTAGAAGATAAGTACCATTGGTTGGCTGAACATTTTCCATTTATTACTTGGAAGAACATCATTTTTTGTGGAGAGAAAATCGTAAATACAGATGTGATGATAGACGACAGGGCAAAAAACTTTATAGATTTTAAAGGCAGGCCCCTCTTATTTACCTCGCCACACAACCAGCTGCTTACTCAATATGAAAGGGTGGATAACTGGTAACAAGTTTTGGATAAGCTGCTATAATCATTTATATTGCTTACTTAATTTCAAAAATGGAAGAGGTTATTGCCCACTTTAGTCGATATATTAAATTGAGCGAGTCGCTTAAAGCAGAGCTTTTGCAGCGAATTAAACTAAAATCATTTAAAAAGGGAGAACTGGTACACGATGCAGCTAAAATTTGTACCAGAAGCTACTTTATCCAAGAAGGAATTTTACGGCTCTACTTTATAAAGGACGGAAAAGAAATCAGCGAATACTTTTGCAGTGTAAATGAATGGACCAATTCTCCTAAAAGCTTTATGCAAAGGACATTGGATATCTATTACATTGATGCGATAGAGGATACGAAGGTTTTTTTTATTGATGTAGAAGACCTAGTTTATCTTTTCGATCATTTTCCGGAGATGGACCGTTATGCCCGCCTATCAATGGGTACCTTGTTGGGCCAAATTGTAGAGCGGATTACTTCTCTGCGGTTTACTTCGGCCAAAGAAAAATACAATCACTTTCGTGAGCTTTACCATGATATCTATCACCGAATCCCGCTGGGAATGGTTGCTTCTTATTTAGGGATTACGCAAGAAACCTTGAGTAGAATTAGGGCCGAAAAATAGTTTTTGATCTATGTCAAATAGAAATAAATAAACTAAACTCATCTTTGGTTAAAAACAAATCAAACATGAGCAAGATCAGCTATCACAAATTCATTTTTTTAGGATTATTCCTTTTCTTTTCGGCAACAGCCTTTGCACAACGGATCAACGCACCTCAAGTAGATGCACAATTATTTTTGGGTGAAGGTAAAAAACAAGCATTAATTGTTGGATTGGGCGGTTCTGAAGGAGGAAATGCCTGGACTAGCGATTACTGGAAAGCAACCAGAGACCAATTCATTAAACAAGGATATGCCTTTTTGGCCATCGGTTATTTTAAGAGCAAGGGAGCACCCGATACCTTAAATAAAATCGAAATCGATAAAGTACATGCGGCCATTACAATGGCGGCTCAAAATCCATTAATTGATCGAAATAAGATTGCCATTGTCGGTGGTTCGAGAGGTGCAGATTTAGCCCTTTTGATCGGAAGTTATTTCAAAGACATCAAGTGTGTTGTAGGTATTGTGCCAAGCCACGCTGTTTTTCCGGGGCACACCAATCATTTTTCTACAGCAGCTTGGAGCTTTGAAGGGAAAGAGCTTCCATTTGTGCCTGTAAACGAAGAAAGCGTACCTTTTTTAATGAAAAGAGATTTAAGGGGAGCTTTCGAAGCCATGTTAAAAGACACGATAGCCGAGCAAAAAGCACTGATCAAAGTAGAACAGATCAATGGGCCTATTTTATTGGTTTCGGCAACTAAAGATGAAATTTGTCCATCTGGACCCATGTCTGAAAAAATGATGGCCCGCTTAAAAGCAAAAAAATTCTCCTTTCCTTATCAACATATTTCCATTGAAGGAGGGCATGGAGAGCCCCTCAAACATTTCGATCTGATCTTTGATTTTCTGCAAAAGAACTTCAAGTAAAAGATTTTTTTTGGTGGAATGTAACATTTCTGAAAAACTAGCATCGAAATATAAAACCTAGAAAAGATGTTAATTACAACCACAAATACAGTAGAGGGCAAAAAAATTGTTAAATACATAGGACTTGTTACTGGCGAAACCATTATTGGTGCAAATATTTTCAAAGACCTTTTTGCGGGTATCCGTGATATTGTTGGTGGACGTTCTGGTTCATATGAACAAGTATTGCGTGAAGGCAAAAACACAGCAGTGAGCGAGATGCAACAATATGCAGCCGCAATGGGTGCAAATGCAATTATTGGTGTAGATCTTGACTATGAAACTGTTGGTAATGGCGGCAGCATGTTAATGGTAACGGCCAGCGGAACAGCGGTTATTTTAGAAGACTAACCTTATTTGGCTTTAAAAACCATTTACCTATGTATAAGAAAAGCCACAGACTTTCGGGACTGTGGCTTTATTTTTTATAAAAAAAATCAGAAAAGCCCAAAGCGGCTAATAAAGAGTAGTTTACAAGAGTGGAAAACACTATCGGTAACGATTTAGTAATGGTGCTTACTGCACTCGCTTTCATTTGATTACCTTGTAAATCATTAATGCAAATCTACTAAATAATTGGGTAAGGTATATTATTACTTTACCCTTTTTTGTTCCCTTTCCATAAATAAAAATTCCCCCATAGGGGGTAATCTGTGATATTGGTTTCATTAATATTTCCAAATTTTGGCATGTTAACAATAGTTCCAACTCTAAACAAATAGTGAGAACCTCTAAAAGACTATGCTATGGAAATCGTGTTGAATAAAATATTAGCACAAATTCAGCATCAGGAAGATAAACTCTCTTCTCAAATGATGCAGATGCCGGAAGAGGCTTATCAAATGACCTTATTTCTAAAGGAAATGATATGTGAAATAAAATCTCAAATCTTACGGGATGGATTTGCAAATGAGCAACAAGAGATTAATTTTTTCAAGAACATTAAACCAAACATCTTAGGGAAGCTTATTTACTATAACAAACTCTTCCGCATCGAAACAACCTGCCCCGTGAGCAATGGCAAAATACATCAAAGCTATTATGAAAATCTATTAAAAAGCCTCAAATCAGAATATAAAGAAAGTATTTGCAATGAAGATTTTTATAGGTATTATCGTGCTGGCAGAACAGATCGTGAACACAGTTATTTCAGGCTCGGACAAATCAACTATCATGATGGTTTAAAAAGTGTCGTATTTGAAATTGACCTCAGCTTTTCAACATATTTTGATAACAAAATAGCCCACATTGTAGCGAATGAACTACTTTACACCTATGTGCTTACTAAAATCAATCCCGAAGAAAATCCCGATACAATTTTGCAGAATTTGGATGCTAACAAGGATATTTCGTGGACAAATTCTCAAAATGCACTTATCGAACTGATATACGCCCTATATGCTTCAAATTCTATTGCATACGGAAAAGTAGGCATCCGAAAATTAGCTTTGATTTTTCAGGTGTTATTCCGAACTCCCTTAAACGATATACATCACTCTTTCCACCGAATGAAAACCCGAAGTGGCTCCCGAACGGCATTTTTAGACCAGCTTAAAGCTTCATTAGAGGAATACATGGATAAAGACCTTTAACTACATCAACAGAGCAGTTTACAAGCAGTACACAAAATGTGCTGCTTTTTCTTTGCCCATATCTACCAATTGGCAAACAGTACCAAAATGCTATTGAAAAATATCTCAAATACTTCAAAACTCTTATTATAAAAGTGTTTTCTGAGATTGTGAAAATTTTCAAAAAATCGTCAAACCAATGGGTAAAGGTTGGCAGACAAAGACTACCACCTTTCACAATTTTGCATAGTGAACTTTAAATACTGTGCAATGAAAATAATAACTATTGAAGAAGAAGCATGGCAACAGCTTAACAGCCGTATCAACGCCATTGCCGACTACCTGAAAAGACAAGAAGACAAAAGTTATGATGACCTGTGGCTCAATAACCACGAGGTATGCCAATACCTGCACATCAGCGAGAAAACCTTATGGCGAATGCGAACCAAAGGTGAGATCGCTTATTCAAAAATGTATGGTCAGTATTTCTACACCATTGGAGCAATTAAGGATTTGCTTAATGCCAATGCAATACAGAGTAGTGACGAGTATGTGCAGGAGCTTATGGTAAAAGGTAAAAGTTATATCGAAAAAGGCAGAAAGCTAAAGGCAGATAAAAAAACAGGTATGAACCCTTAAAAGTATATCCCTATGAATATTGACAGAATGGAATTTTTGGCTTGGATGGATCGGTTGATGGGGCGCCTCGATATGTTGGGTGACAATATAGACGAGTTGCAAAAGAAACGCAATAGTATAGATGGTGAAGAGTTGCTCGATAATCAGGATTTACTTCAAATGCTGAAAATTAGCAATCGTTCCCTGCAACGGTATCGCTCCATTGGAAAACTTCCCTATTACACCATAAGTGGAAAACTGTATTATAAGCTGTCTGATGTGCATCAGTTTATCCGGGAAAGTTTTAATCCTCCTACAACTAAATTGAACGCCAGTAAGTGACAAATACTGCCTCTGAGTGCCAATTAGTGCAATGCAGTGAACACCTTCTTTACTTTCGGCATCTAACTTTAAAATTTTTAAATTATGAGTGAAGAAACTACGAACAAACAGGATATGCCCGAACAGCTTTCGGACATATTGCTGGTGCTGGATAAAGAGAAAATGAAAATCCAAGCCGTAAAAAGTATTGACGAAAACGGAAAAATGGAAACCGTTGATCCCACAAAGAAAAACCAAAACCAATTTATGCATGTGGACAAAAGCGGTGATTTCTTTTCCAACTTCTTCTCCAATTTTTTCAGCCAGTTAAAGAACCCGACAAACTTTACTTTCTTCAAAGTGCCTGCGCCTGTTGCTGTTGAAAAAGCACAGGAAATGCAAAAACAGGTGAATAAGCCAACTCCAGAAGGCGAAAAAGTGATGAAAGAACACGAAGTGAAGACGCAACCGCCACAGGATAAAAAACAAGAAAATAAAAATGATATGAAAGCAACACAAAAAACAACACCGGAAACCAGCGAATACCGCTACAAACCGGAACAGATTGATTGGGACACTATGACCAATCTTGGATTAAGCAAGGAATACCTTGAAAAGAGGAACCTGCTTGAACCTTTATTGAAAGGTTATAAAACCAATGAACTCCTACCGATTGGTGTTAACCTCGGTGGTACTATCCTCCGAACTGATGCCCGCCTGTCTTTACAGCAAGCAGAAGACGGGAAAGTTGTAGTGGCAATACATGGTATAAAAAAAGAACCCAACCTGCATTTTGAGTTTTTCGGACATAAGTTTACGGATGAGGACAAGAAAAACCTGCTCGAAACGGGCAATATGGGGCGTGTAGTTAATCTGGTCAATTCAAAAACAGGCGACCTAATGCCATCCATTATTAGTATAGATAGGTTGACAAACGATGTAATTGCATTACGAACGGATTTCATAAAAATTCCCGATGAAATTAAGGGCGTAAAACTGAATGATGTACAAAAACAAACTTTAATGGAGGGTAATCCACTAAAGTTAGAGGGTATGATTTCCACGAAAGGAACAGAATTTTCAGCAACGGTACAGTTCAATGCAGACAAACACTATGTGGAGTTTCTTTTTGACCGTAATAATTCCAATAGGCAAACGCAAAGCAATGGACAGAACAATCAACGAACCAACCAGCAAAGTCAGACGCAGGAAGCTCCAAAAACATTCAGAGGTAAAGAATTGACTGATGAGCAACATAAGGATTTTAAAGCTGGCCAAACCGTTTACATTGACGGATTGAAAGATAAAAAAGGGCAACCGTATCAAGGTTATATCACTTTCAATGCAGAAACTGGAAAAACGAACTTCCAATTTCCAAGCCAGGTTAAGGCACAGGTAAAACCTACCGAAGCCCATAAAACGCAAACTGCCGTTAATTCGGAAGGCAAGACCAACGAAGCAACCAAAAACATCAACGAGCCTTTGAAGTCAGGGCAACAAAACCCAAAAAACAAACAGCAGCAGGAACAACAGGAAAAGCCCAAAGCTCCTGCAAAGTCCAAAGGCGTAAAAAGGTAATCAATTATGAAAACAATTATTGCAGAAAAACCAAGCGTAGCAAGAGAAATAGCTGGACTTGTGGGTGCATCTGATAAAAAAGACGGCTACCTTACAGGTAACGGCTATTTTGTCACGTGGGCATTCGGACATCTTATAGGATTGGGAATGCCCGAAGATTATGGGATCTCAGGATTTAATAAGGCATCTCTTCCCATATTACCCAACCAGTTTTTATTAACCGTTCGCAAGGTTAAAAAAGAAAAAGGCTATACTACTGACACAGGAGCATTAAAGCAACTGAAAGTTATCGAACAGCTTTTTAATCGTAGTCACAGCATTATTGTCGCTACCGATGCAGGACGTGAGGGCGAACTGATATTTCGCTATATTTACGAATACCTCAAATGCAACAAACCCTTTGAACGCCTTTGGATAAGCTCACTTACCGAAAAGGCAATAAAGCAAGGCTTTGATAACCTGAAAGACGGAAAAGAATTTGACGGCTTGTATCAAGCAGCACAAGGTAGAAGTCGTGCCGATTGGCTCGTAGGTATCAATGCTACACAGGCACTTTCCATAGCCGCCGACAATGGCATCTATTCGCTTGGAAGAGTACAGACACCAACACTAGCCTTGATATGCAAACGCTATTTGGAAAACAAAAATTTCTCGATAAAGAAATACTGGCAGATACAGCTATTACACAATAAGGATCTAATAGATTTTAAAAGTCTTTCCAAATCTAAATTGAAAGACCAAAAACTCGCCGATGATACGCTGAAAGCCATTCAGCGAAGCGAAACTGCAACAGTTATATCGGTAGAAACCAAAAACGTTACAGAACAACCGCCTTTATTGTTCGACCTGACTGGCTTGCAAAAGGAAGCCAACAAAAAGCTGAACCTTTCTGCCGAAGAAACCCTCAATATTGCTCAAAATCTTTACGAAAAGAAGTTTATCACTTATCCACGTACTGGAAGCAAATACATTCCTGAAGACATATGGGCAGAAATTCCCAAACTCATGAGGGCTTTGCAGGACAGGGAAACCTGTAAGCAAGGCGTGTCAAAAATGAAATGGGGACGTTTCACTAAACGTATCGTGAACGATTTACGTGTTACCGACCACCACGGATTATTGGTTACAGACAAAATCCCGTCAGCATTGAACGCAAAGGAAAATGCCATTTACGATATGATTGCCTTTCGGTTGCTCGAAGCCCTTTCACAAGCCTGTATCAAAGAGATAACTGATGTCGGTTTACAAGTATTGCATTATGACTTTACCGTAAAAGGTAGTAAGGTTATGGAAGCTGGTTGGCGTTCCATTAAGGGAAGTTTTTCGGACGATGATACCGAGCCTATACAAGATTTGCCTGAACTGAAAAAGGGCAATGAACTCAAAATAAAAGAAGCCTCCGTTTTGGAAAAGAAAACCAAACCGCCTGTGCTTTATACTGAAGCAGGGCTTTTGTCGGCTATGGAAAGCGCAGGAAAGGAAATCGAAAATGAAGACGAACGCAAGGCTTTACAAAATATTGGTATCGGTACTCCAGCTACAAGAGCTGCGATAATCGAAACCCTGTTTACTCGAAATTATATCCAAAGAGAAAAAAAATCCTTAGTCCCTACCGAAAAAGGATTACAGGTATATGAGTTGGTCAAAGACCGAAAAATTGCGGACGTTGCAATGACTGCCGAATGGGAACTTACATTGCAGAAAATCGAAAACAGCGAAGCCGATGCAGGAGCATTTCAACATGAAATGGAGAAATACGCTTCATCTATTACCAACGAATTGCTGCAAACTTCCATTACCCAAAACAACCTACCTAAATTGGTTTGTCCAAAATGCAAAAGCCAGCAACTCATTATCCGTGATAAAATCGTGAAATGTCCCGATGAGATTTGTGGCTGGGTTCAGTTCCGAAATGTGTGCGGCGTACAAATTGGCATAGCCGATATTGAAAGTCTTATCAGTAAAGGAAAGACTTCACTCATCAAAGGAATGACAAGCAAAGCCGGAAAGAAATTCGATGCCTATATCGTGTTGAATGAGGAGTACAATACCTCTTTTGAATTTGCCAAAAATAAAACCCACAAAAAGTAATGGAAAATAGACCTGCTATTAGCCTAATGGAAATTAAGAACTTGATTTATACCATACGTGGTAAGCAAGTGATGTTGGATAGTGACCTTGCTTCCTTATACCAAGTGGAAACAAAGAACCTGAACAAAGCTGTAAAAAGAAACATTGAGCGATTTCCTATCTCTTTTTGCTTTCAACTGACCGAAGAGGAAGTTGAAAACTTGAGGTTCCAAATTGGAACCTCAAGTTTAAATTACGGTGGAAGACGCTATTTGTCTCATGTTTTTACAGAACAAGGGATCGCAATGGCTTCTGCTATACTCCGTTCGGATATAGCGGTTAAAGTCAGTGTTGAAATCATGGAAGCCTTTGTAGAAATGCGTAGAATGCTTATCAGCAATGCTGCTTTGTTTCATCGTTTGGATAATATTGAGTTGAAGCAATTGAAAGCCGACCAAAAATTTGAAGAAATTTTTAAAGCTATGGAAAGCGATAAACTCCACAACGATAAAGGTATTTTCTACAATGGGCAAATTTTTGATGCCTATACCTTTGTTTCTGATATTATTCGCAATGCCAAAAGTTCTATTATCCTGCTTGATAATTATGTGGATGATACTGTACTGACCATATTAGGCAAGCGAAACAGTAGTGTAACCGCCACTATTTACACCAAAAGCATCAGTAGTCAATTACGATTAGACTTACAACGCTACAATAGCCAATATCCTCCGGTAGATATTGAGCTTTTTTCCGATGCCCACGACCGATTTATGATAGTTGATAATACAGAACTATACCACATCGGGGCATCACTCAAAGACCTGGGTAAAAAATGGTTTGCATTTTCGAGAATGGATATTGAGGCGGGCAGGATGCTTCAGATTTTAAATAAACAATAAGCCCTCCAAAATAAGGAGGGTTTTGATAAAAGTTATTACAAAAGAAAAGAAAACAGTTTTAATGTTTTTTCATCTTTATTTTACCAACTTCCTATATGTTATAGACTATGGTTTTTATGTCTGTTCGCCAAATGTGAAATTCGGTTTATGAATTCATTTTCGTTCTCAATTAATTCTTCCATAGTTTGATTTTCAAAAACAAAAACTCCGTCAATTACAAAACGAACGTCATGATTATCATCACCATATAAAGTTTCAATGTGAAAATATTCAGAGTCTATTTTCTTTGATAATGGATAAATCAAACCGCTTGCAATTAGGTTGCTTTGATAGTAACCAGAATAGGAATGTATTTGATGTAAGTCGGTTCTATCAATGTCTTTGTTCTGCAATTCCATTCTTTTGAATTTAGCATCAAGAGCAATAATTTTACCGCTTGTTTTATGCTTCATTATTATATCGGGAAACATCGACCTGCGATAGAACTGATTTTGATAAATTGGAATTTCTACTTGTCCATTTACAAACCATTCGGGAAAATTTCTACTTAAAAGTTTTTCAAGATATAGTTCATACAATTCTGCAATGTCAAATAGGTAGCCTG
This sequence comes from Pedobacter sp. Hv1, assembly GCF_001412215.1. Lineage (GTDB taxonomy): Bacteria > Bacteroidota > Bacteroidia > Sphingobacteriales > Sphingobacteriaceae > Pedobacter. The sequence goes on along the minus strand of NZ_LLWP01000012.1, from coordinate 46,869 downwards.
TTGTCGCTAAATCTTGCTTTTCATTGTTAGGTATTAAATCGTTATTCAGCAAAATTATTTCGGCATATTCCAAAACTTTTTTAAAACCGCGATACATTGGATTGTTTATCGTTTGGTGTGTTTTGGCTTTTTGTATTGTTTCGTAGTTTGCAAAACGACCTGAGTATTGTTGCTTTAATAACTGGCTTAATCCAAGTAAGCGACTATGAATTTCTTTTCCAAAAACACTTTCTAACTTTCTCAATGCTAAGTATAAAACATCTATAATTTCTTGAACATACATTCGTTCTCTGAAAGTTGTAGTTAGTTTTCCTTGAAACGGAATATCTCTTTTTAAGTAATCGTTAAAATCTATACTACCTCTTACTTTATGGCTTCTTTCTTGGTTTTTTTGGTACTGTTGTGGCAAACCTAAAACAACTGCTTTTTCTAATGATTGAATAAATAAATGAGCAATGATAAATAAGAACTGATTTTCTGTTTCGTCTTTCTTGGCTTTTATTTGCTCATTGTCCACGTAAATGTCATTTACGAAGTTGAGCATACGTTTAAGAAAAGTGTCGCCATACTTTGTTGTAATATTGATTTTACACCCCTTGTGAAAAAGAACACCAGCGTATAAGCCAGTTTGAATAATATACTCTTTCTCTTGTTCCGCTTTTTCTTTGGAATATAATCTTAGAATAAGACGTTCTTCATCTTGTTCAAAAAACCGATTGCGTTTAAAATTAAATACTTTTACTTGTTTTAGCTGTTCTGCTCCAAGTTTTAGTTCATAAACAGAAGAAAATATTATTTGTCGCAAGTGTTTAACGCCTGACTTATTTACATTGAAAACATTCCCTAAATCCGCTTCTCGGATAGGTGCTTCTTCGTGAAAATTATGATTAACAGGTACGCTTATTTTCATTTTTATTTCAATGTTTCTTTAAATCTATTCAAAGCTTCATCTAACTTGTTGTCTAATTCACTTTCTGCAAATACAGCTCTTAAATATTCTTTCAATGTAGGACGTAGATACAAGTTGAATAAAACTTCTACATTATTTGGTGTAATTTCTTTGCGTTTAGAAATATCACTAATCTTCATGAAAAATGAATGACCAAATTCATAAGATTTACCCAATCCCAATTCATTAGAAATATAATTGTTCAACTTTTCACAAGATTTTACATACTGACCAATATTGCTAAATTCCTCTTTGCCTCTAAAACGTGCTTCTTCTTCAATTACTTCGTAATCGCAATCTTTTCTTATCCACTTAAATCTTCTGCGAAGTGCTAAGTCAAAAGCATCAATGCTTTTGTCAACATCATTCATCATTCCGATGAAAAACACATTTTCAGGGACACCAAATTTTACTTCATTGTTGTCAATGAAATAAGCTAAATGTTTATATTTTTCTTTGTCCTCTTTAATCAAGGCTTCAATAAGAGTTGAGTATTGGGTTCTAAGTAAATTCTTGTTGCTTTTGTTATTGTGTCGGTAATCCTTTTCCAAAAGTGATAAGGTCTCCCCGAAGACAGCTGAAAGATTGGCTCTGTTGATTTCGTCCACTACAAAATAAAAAGCTTTTCCGGGTGTGTTTTTTGCTTTGATACAAAAGTTTTTAAAAACTCCATTTATTAATTCAAAACGAATGTTGCCATCTTTTGAAACTCCTTTAGGTTTTATACCTTCAATAAAATCTTCGTAAGTAAATGACGGGTGAAATTGTAATACTTCGTATCGTGAACTATCACCTTGACAAACAAAATCCAAACTATTGACTACTGAATATGTTTTACCAGTTCCTGGTGGTCCATACATTATAACGTTTGGATTGTTTGAGTCCGCAATAGCTTTTGAGTTTCCATAACGCCACAAGAAGCGAGAAAGCAAAATAAGTTCTCCTTTGTCTTGTTCGTTTACATCTAATAGTTTTTTAGCTATAATACAAACATGATGATTTTTGGTAAAAACTCCTTCGGCATCACTATCAATAAATTCGTTGCATAATTCGTCCAACCATTGTGTAGAGTATATGTATAGGAAGTCCGATAAATTGTCCAATACAGCCAATTTCATCAAAATCTGTTTAGCACTATAACCTGTTTCTTCTGCCAAACGTATTTTTTCTAATGGATCAGGTGTCAAAACAATGCTTCTTAATAAATTCTTGATGTGGTCGTTAAAGTAAGTTTCTGCTTCTTGTCGAGAGGCATTCTGCTTTTTTTGACTTTTGATAAAATACGTTTGATTGTCATTATTAAGTTTTACCTCGAAATTTTCTGCATTGCCAGGTTTGGAAGAGCCTAGAACAATTCGAGTTGTCCGCTCTAAGAAATTACATAAATAACCTCCTGGCATGGTTGCTGTGGGACTGCCTAATGTATTAGTATAATCGTCTAGACTCAATGTATCATTTGTAATTTTATCCTTGTATTGATTCCATTGAACAATTAAGTTATCAATCTCTTGATTATTGAATTTCTTATCTTCCTCTTTGATTTCGTTTTTAAATCTGCTCCAAAGTGCTTTGATTTGAGTTTGTCTCTCGTCTGATAATTTTATGTTGTCCATAAGTTGTTTGATAATTTGTTTATCCAATTCCGCAGTTAATAGTTTTACAATTCTATTGTCTGCTTCAACTTCATGAGGTTTTAAATGATAAAGTGTTGCAGGTTGTTTTGATTCACCCCAAGTGCTGTCATTGAAATCAAGTCCTAATTCGTCAAGACGTTCTTTCGGAATTGTAAATTTTAATTTTCGGTTTTGTGCGGTGTCAGGAGTTCCATCCACATATTCATATTTTGTTTCTGAATCCACAAAGCCGCACAAGAATAATTTTTTATTTGAATTCTGTCCTTGCGCAATAAGTATGACATCGCCAATACGAATTTCATTTTTGAACATTTGTCCAAAGCGATGAGTGTCATCGTATCCTATAAATGCTCGGTTTAAATTTTGTATAGAGTTTTTCCAGTCTATTTCATCTGAGCCATTCATAACATTTGGGGATAATACCCAATACTTTCTCTTCATTCGGATTTAATTTCTGTTGGTCGTGTTGTTGGTTCTATTATTGTTTCTAACTCTCTTTATTAGGAGAATACGCATTTTCTATAACATCCACTACAAATTTATTTCCGCAAAAATACAAATTAAACCCGTCGCTATTAACTTGTTCCACGCCAAATTACGCCTCTCAAAGCCAAACCCTGCCACTTCTACAAACGTCTTTCCTTCCTTCTCTAATTTTGGATTTTAAGTAAAATCATAAACGAAATATAGTATGGATACACAGCAAAAAGACCTTTCGTATTTTAAGTTACGACTACAGGAGTTACTCAATACAAGCTTTCCTGAAAAAGCTTTTGATACAAAATTTATAGACCAGCGTTCCTCGTGGGCTGCCAATGCTTACGAAGGTACTTTTCAATCAGGAAACTCCATTGAACAATGTAATGAAATAGCCAATTACATACTTTTTGAGGGCTTGCACTTCTCGAAGTTTGATACTGTATTTAAAGTGGTTTGTAATGAGTTCGACACCATCATGGTAGATGAAGAACTGCGACCGTTCGCCCTGAAAATGTTTCCTATTTGTGAACCCGTTTTCACCAAGTACCAACTAACCGATGATTTTGCATACGGTTATGAGTTTGACGTACTCTATACCGAAATAACCGGAACCGTCGCAATATGGATTGAGGAGAATGGGCTTCAGTAAAAAGCAACATCTCCAACAGAACATTGATGCCCTGCGAATTGCTTTTAAACTAGAAAAGGAGAACCGAAAAGCCACCGTAGGTGAAAGACTGCTAATGATGCAATACAGCGGATTTGGCGGTCTTAAGTTCGTGCTGAACCCCGTAGAAAACGAAATAGACATCAATCATTGGAGAAAAACAGAACACGACCTTTTTCCATTCACACAGGAACTTCATCAATTACTCAAAGAAAATTCAGAAGACGAAAAACAATACCGCAGGTATGTGGACAGTATGAAAAGTTCCGTACTGACGGCTTTTTATACACCGCCAAAGGTTATAGATGCCATTTCATCCGCTTTGCGGAATAATGGTCTGTACATTGATAAATTCCTCGAACCATCGGCAGGTATTGGATCATTTATACAGTCTTTTTCAGAAAATCAAAAAGCCAGTATTACGGCTTTTGAAAAGGATTTGTTGACAGGCAAGATTTTAAAACAGCTTTATCCCGAAAGCAACATTCGTGTAGGCGGTTTTGAAGAAATTGCCGAAAAGGAACAAAATAGCTATGATGTAATCGCCAGCAATATACCGTTTGGCGATACTTCTGTATTTGACCTTTCCTATTCCCGAAGCAAGGACAGTGCAAAAGTGCAGGCTTCCCGAAGCATTCATAACTATTTTTTTTTGAAAGGAAATGATATGCTCCGTGAGGGTGGTTTACAGGTTTTTATTACCTCGCAAGGCGTTTTAAACAGCCCAAAGAATGAGCCGATACGCAGGGCATTAATGGAGAACAACAATTTAGTATCGGTTGTCCGATTGCCCAACAACCTGTTTACGAAATATGCAGGTACAGAGGTCGGAAGCGACTTGATTATCCTGCAAAAGAATACGGCTAAACAAAACCTTACCGAAGTCGAAAAACTATTTTGTCAAAGCAAACAAACGGAATACAATACACCTGGCAATGCTTTCTTTCAGGACAGCACAAGGATTGTGTATACCGACCGGAAATTAGATACCGACCTTTATGGACAACCCGCCTTAATCTATATACATAAAGGCGGCGTTGAGGGAATTGCCAATGATCTCAAACAAGTGCTTTCCAAAGATTTTGGCAAGCACTTGAATTTGAATTTATACAGAGGCGAACGAAATAATGAGCCTGATATACCAACACCAAACGTTACACCTCCGCCGATTATCGAACCTGTAACCATTCATCAAAAATCACAACCAATACCCACATCTGTAATTCATCGGGAAAGCCCGAAGGAATTAAAGCAACTAAGCATTTTTGACCTGTTTGAAAGTGTTGACGAGCCTGTAATGGTTGCTGCTCCGCCGAAAAGAACGACACAATCCCAAAGGCAAAGCATTAAAACAAACCGCCGTGCAATGGGTCGCCAGCCCGACCTGTTCAGTAGTAGTGTAATACAGCAGCCCGATACACCTCCTATTACCAATAGAGCTATCAATGGAAATACATCAGCCAATGGCAAAAAACAGGAAGCTGTCGGCGACCTGTTTTCGGGTATCAACGGAAACGGACAAGCTGAAAAGCCAAGCATAACTAACGTTGTTCCCGAACCCGCTCTGTATAGCGGCGAACTGCAATCGTTCCACCGTAGCGATTGTCTTGTGGTGGATAAAGGTTGGGTTGGTCATCTGCAAGATGTAGATACGGAAGACGGTAAGGCTGTATTCCACCCTTTAGCTTTACCGACCTTACAGAAAGCAAGAGCCGAAGCATATATCGGGGTGCGTGATGTTTACCAAGAGCTTTATACTAAAGAAGCAAAATTTCAAACTGAATACAAAGAAGAAAGGGAAAATCTTAACTGCCTTTACGATGCCTTTGTCAAAAGGTACGGAAACCTCAACAGTGCAGATAATATCAAACTCATCAAAACAGACAGTTCCGGTAAGGAAATCCATTATTTGGAGCGTGTTGTTGGTGGCGTGGTACACAAAGCGGATATATTCAGCCGACCTGTTAGTTTTTCTACGGTAAGCATTGCAACGGACAATCCCGAAGAAGCGTTAGCTGCTTCATTAAACAAATACGGCAGCGTGGATTTGAGCTATATGTCTGAAATCAGCGGTATGACCGATGATGCGTTGAAAGAAGCCTTACATGGTCGTATTTACTACAATCCGCTACAAAAGGAATATGAAATATCCGAACGCTGGATTGCAGGAAACGTAGTTGAGAAAGCCCAAAACTTAAGAACCTACATAGGAAATAATCCTGATGATACCGATGCCAAAGCAAGTCTTACCATTTTGGAAGAAGCCCGTCCAAGACGTATCGAATTTGAAGAACTCGATTTTAACCTCGGCGAACGCTGGATACCCACAGGCATTTATGCCCGATTTGCTTCACATCTTTTCGATACAGATGTACGCATCCATTATGCTGAAAGCAGTGATGATTTCAATATAAAATGTGATCAAAAAAATGTGCATATATGGGATAAATATGCTGTTAAAGCCGAAAGTCGAACGTTTGACGGAATTGCTCTTCTCAAACATGCATTCGTAAATACCACTCCTGATATTACTAAAAAAATCTTTATTGATGATAAGGAGGTCAAGGTACGGGATATGGAAGCCATACAAATGGCGAATACCAAGATTGACGAAATCCGTACCGCATTTACAGAATGGTTACATGCACAAAGCGATGAGTTCAAAACAAGGATGACCGATCAATACAATGATACGTTTAACTGTTTCGTTCGACCGAACTATAACGGAACGCATCAGGACTTTCCGGGCTTAGACCGTAAGGCACTCGGTATTGAAGATTTGTATTCAAGCCAAAAGGACACCGTTTGGATGATAAAGCTGAACAATGGTGCTATCTGCGACCACGAAGTAGGTGCAGGAAAAACATTGGTAATGTGTACAGCGGCGCAAGAAATGAAGCGTTTAGGATTAGCTCATAAGCCGGTGATTATCGGGCTGAAAAGTAATGTTCACGAAATTGCCGAAGCATACCGCACTGCCTATCCACACGCAAAAATCCTGTTTCCTGGTAAGGAAGATTTTACGCCTCAAAAGCGTTTGCGAATTTTCGGCGATATTAAAAACAACGAATGGGATTGCGTAATCCTCACACACGACCAATTCGGAATGATACCACAATCGCCCGAAATTCAAAAAGAGATACTAGAAATAGAATTGGACAGCGTAGAACGTAACCTCGATGCCCTGCAATCACAAGGCAAAGAAGTTACCAGAGGAATGCTTGCCGGAGTAATCAAACGGAAAGAAAACCTCGCAGTAAAGCTCAAAACCCTGCAACATGATATTGAGAACCGCAAAGATGATGTGGTGGATTTCAAGATGATGGGCATTGACCATTTGTTTGTGGACGAAAGCCACCAATTCAAAAACCTAATGTTTAACACAAGGCATACAAGGGTTGCTGGATTGGGTAATGTGGACGGAAGTCAAAAGGCATTGAACTTGCTCTTTGCTATCCGTACCATTCAGGAGCGCACCAATGCGGATATGGGAGCAACCTTTCTTTCGGGTACAACGATTAGTAATTCATTAACGGAACTGTACCTGCTGTTTAAATACCTGCGACCACGAGCAATGGAAAAACAAGGTATTCACTCTTTTGATGCGTGGGCAGCTATCTACGCAAGGAAAACAACCGACTATGAATTCTCAGTTGCCAATAATATTGTGGCGAAAGAACGGTTCCGTTACTTTATCAAAGTACCGGAACTGGCGCAGTTCTACTCGGAGATTACGGATTACCGAACGGCAAAAGATATAGGTATTGACCGTCCAAATAAGAACGAGGTTTTATATAATATACCGCCTACGCCAGACCAATCGGTATTTATCCAAAAGTTGATGGACTTTGCCAAAACAGGAAATGCAGAACTGTTGGGCAGACCTCCATTAAGTCAAAGTGAGGAAAAAGCAAAAATGCTCATCGCTACAGATTATGCTCGTAAGATGTCGCTGGATATGCGTATGGTTAGCGGTAGGTATGATGACCATCCCGATAGCAAAGTTTCACACTGTGCAGCAAACATTGCCAAGTATTACAACCAATACAATGCACAAAAAGGAACACAGTTTGTTTTTTCCGATTTGGGAACCTATAAACCAGGCGAATGGAATGTGTACTCCGAAATTAAACGCAAGCTTGTGGAAGACCACGGCATACCCACACATGAAGTCCGTTTTATACAAGAAGCGAAAAATGATAAGCAACGCAGGGAGCTTATCAAAGGTATGAACGAGGGAAAAATCCGTGTGCTGTTCGGTTCAACAAGTATGTTGGGCACAGGCGTAAATGCACAAAAAAGAGCCGTTGCTGTTCATCACCTTGATACGCCGTGGCGACCAAGCGACCTTGCCCAACGTGACGGCAGGGCTGTCCGAAAAGGTAATGAGATTGCCAAGTTCTTTGCTGATAACAAAGTGGATGTAGTCATCTATGCCGTAGAAAAATCACTGGACAGCTATAAGTTTAACCTGCTGTATAATAAGCAACTTTTTATAGACCAATTAAAAAAAAACAACCTCGGCAAACGAACGATTGACGAAGGCAGTATGGACGAAAAGTCGGGAATGAATTTTTCGGAATACGTAGCAATCTTATCAGGAAATACAGATCTGTTAGATAAAGCCAAGTTAGAAAAACAGATTGCAGGATTGGAAAGCGAAAAACAAGCGTTCAACCGTTCTAAATCCAGTGCCAAATATAAACTGCAAGATTTTACGGAATTGCTGGATAGTACACAATCACGTTTAAACCGGATGAACCTTGATTGGGGAAACTTACAGCAACGCATACAAAAACGTTCGGACGGTACAATTGCAAATCCTGTACAATTGGACGGCTTACCTCCCAATGCAGATGTAAAACAAATTGGCGCAAAGCTTAACCAGATTGCGGATAAAGCCCGCACCGGAGGTCAATATGAAGAAATGGGAAGCTTATATGGTTTTACACTCTTGGTCAAAACCGAAATATCAGAAAAAGAAGGTGTTGATATTCGAGCCAACCGCTTCTTGGTTCAGGGAGAAGGCAATATAAAATATACCTACAACAATGGTTTGATTGCTAAAGATGAAAAGCTGGCGGCTATGAACTTCCTTAACGCACTGGAGAAATTGCCTGGCTATATTGAGCAGGAGCAAAAGAAAATTGCAGAGATACAAAAAGACTTGCCTATTCTTCAGGAAGTGGTAAACGGTATGTGGACTAAGGAAGGTCGATTGAGCCAGCTTAAAACGGATCTGGCAGCCGTAGAACGAAAGATACAGCTATCTATTAAGCCCGAAACTAAAGAAGAACCTTTGGAGCAAGCGGAAAAGCAGAAAGAAACCCCAAAGGTTCAGGAAAGCATTACAACGACAAAAAGTAATTTTTTACCAAGAAGTGTACTATGAGGAGGTTCATTCTTCTTCTTCTTCTTTCTCATCCATTTTCTTGATTATCGCATCACGCAGATTGTCAAGGAATTTGGTTCTGTTTATTTTGCGAGATTTAAGTTCCATAAATGTATGGTAAAAATCGCCTAAGTCAATATTAAAGATATTTTCAAATGTTTTGGCGATAAGTCTGATATCAACGTTTCCATCATCAAATACGCCTTGTGAGTGCAGGGCGTAAATCAGTTCTATCAATGCTGTTTTGCTCCCTGTCCAATTTAGAGAAGAACTATCAGATACCTTTTTATGATTGATATTATTTAGCTGGTCTTCGAGATAGACTTGTATTAGATCATAAGCAATTATTTTGGCGACCTTATAGTCGTGTGATGTAGAAAAACGATGGTCTACCTCAAAATAAAAAGTATCTAAACTTAGTTTTATATCGTATTTGCCTCGTATAAATAGTTTATCATCTATAAAAGTGTTATTGGTACGATAGTATTTATAGAATTCAAGATTATTATCAAAAAACTTTTTGAGCCTATTTAATTCTTCATTAAGAAATTTCTTAATTTGTTTTGCTCCATAAGGTTTTTTGGTTTCTATTTTATAAATGGTGTTATAAAAAATGAGCTTTGAAACAATCGCAGGTTTCTGATGTTTGAAAAAATGAATTTCTTCGGCTATATTCTTAAATCCTTTTTTTAGGACATACTCTTTTAAATCAGACAGATTTTGAACGATTAGTTTTATAATGGTTTCTATCTTTTGTATAGAGCAATCGGCATCACTCTCTAATTCCAGGATTGTTGTTTCCAATTTGTGGATCGATTTATTGAAATAATTTTCCATTCAGTTTCTGTTAAATTTTGATGAGAGATACACATACAAAAAGAGTATTTAATTTAACAATGCTAAAGCGTTTATTTCGAAGCCTATCCAAATAGCAACTTTATTCCGATGATTTGTTCGTCCCTCTTTAGCCTGTTTAGGTTCGTTTCATAAATTTGTTTGAATTTCAAAATAATTTATATTGCCCTTTCAGATTTTACGACAAAGCACATTTAAAAACGGTATCCGACTGGATTAACTGAATTTTAACCTAGGAAGAAAAATTTACTTTCCTTCCTAGGTGTGGTAATCATATGAGAAGTATGAGGGAACTCAATTTTTCAATGTTACTTTTATATAACAGGTATTAATTGAGTTTTCAGTCCGCAGTTTTCTGTTAATTCATAGAACAAGAAAATAATTTATCTTCCGTTATTCATTTGAGTACCCTGATTGGATTCTTCCTGTTTCTGATCATCATTTTTAATACCTCTTTCTTTGCGGGTCTTATTTTTGGAATCTGTCTTACCAAAATTGTAACTAAAGGTTAGCCCAAAAGAACGGAACGGGAGCTTCATATTGCTTTTTTGTGTATAGTCTGGTGTTAACACTTCCGTTTTAAAATGTTTGTTTTCAGTAAAAGGATCCGTTATATTCAATCCTATACTGGCTTTTTTATCCATAATTTCTTTTTTCAGGCCAATGGTCCACATACTGAACGAAGGTGAGGTTCCTTGGAAAGTACGCCTTGGGGAATTTACCATTAGAAACGTTTCTGCAGTAAATCCATCTCCTATTTTATAACTACCATTTATAAACGCTCGGTACATAAAATGGATTTTATCGGTTTCGGTGCTGATTCCGGTGTTAAACGGATTGCCTTTTGCTTCATAAGTAAACAAGCTGATATTACTTCTCAATGTTAAGTTTTTTATAGGTGAAAAAGAGAAAAACAGATTAGTTCCGAACGATTCACTCGTTCCGATATTGTCAAATGTGGTTAACGAAATATTTTGCCCTGGAGTTGTTGTATTGTCTATTTCGTTTACGCTTTCAATAACATCATTTGTTTTGCGGTAAAAAACAGCTACGTTGATCATCGAACGTTTTATAAAAGTAGAATAGCCTAGCTCAATATTATGTGAGAGTTCGGGTTTTAACTCCGGATTTCCCTGTTGCTGAACAATAGGATCGGCTGTATTTCTAAAAGGGTTTAAAAAAGACAAGCTTGGTCTTTGAATGCGTTGGTTGTAACTTAATTTTAAACTTGATGATTTGCCTAATTTTCTCGACACAACAGCACTTGGTAATACATTAGTATAATTATTACTAAAGGCATTGATGTCACCTACCGATTCTCCATCTAACTGGGTATGTTCTATCCGTATTCCGGCTTTCACTTGATAATGTTTGGCAAAATCAAAACCATAGGTCATATAACCTGCTACCACATCCTGGCTATAATCAAACTCATAAGAGCGATTATCAACCAGTTGGTATTCTCCATTGAAATCCTCTTTTAATAAAGACTTGCTGGTAATATCCCTCAAAATGCTTTTTGCACCTAACTCGAGAGTCGTTTTGCCAATTGGCTGTACATAATCTACCTGAAAAGTTAACTCGTCATTTTTACTCCTATTTTCTCCCTTTTCATTCAGGCGTGTACCTTGTTCAAAAAGAGTCAGATAATCTGTATTGTTATTATTTCTCGAATATTGACCTGAAAGCGTTAATTCTTGTTTAGGTTTTGCAAATTTCCGAGTATAATCTGCTGACCAATCAAAACCATTAAACGCAGATTCTTGATCGCGGTTTGATAGTAAAGTAGAAACTGTATTGTTTGGTGAGAAATATTGTGAAGTAGTATTTCCATCCATATTCATTCCAAATGTATTAGCAGAAATAGTTGTTGTAAACAGGTCTTTGTCTGTTAGATCATAATCTATTCCCAAAGATCCACGTAGTCCGGTACGAGTGGTTCTGTTTTCTCCCAGCTGTTTCAAAGTCGGTTCTCCAGAAGCTGTGTATTGTTCAAACTCATTGGTAATTGTTTGAGGCCACATTAAATTTCCTCCTAAATTAGCGACTATGCCAATTTTCCCTTTTTTCACGTTTAAGCTTGCATTCCCATTATTATGTCTGGTGCCGATTCCTCCCGAAACAGAGCCGTTTACACCAGGGATATCTTTCTTTTTAGTGATGATATTGATAATGCCAGAGGTGCCTTCGGCGTCATATTTTGCAGAGGGGCTCGTAATGACCTCTACACTTTTTATCTGATCTGCCGGAATCATTCTTAGTGCATCACCCATATTATTAGCCATCATACCAGATGGCTTTCCGTTGATCAAGATTCTGACATTTTGATCTCCACGCATCGAAACATTACCATCTATATCCACTGAAAGCATGGGGACTTTACGTAAAACATCTGTCGCATTGCCACCTGCAGAAGTTACGTCACGCTCAGCATTGAAAACCAATCGGTCAATTTTGTTTTCGATTATAGGTCGTTCGCCAGTAATTACAATCTCATCAAGCACGTTTGTGTTGATGCTCATCAATATTGTTCCCAAATTGTTGTCACCAGGCTTTAATGTGTAGTTTGAAAACACTTTTGGAATGTACCCTATAAAACCAATTGTAATATTGTATGTCCCCGGTTCTAAGTTTTCCAAAGAAAATTTTCCTTTCTCATCAGCAATAGTACCGGTTAATTTTTTAGCATCAGTAATCGGATGTACGGAAATGGTGGAATAATAAATTCCTTCTTTACTTATTGAATCTACCACGGTTCCTTTTATTATAGCTTTAGGGCTTTGAGCCCATACACTATGAGTAAGAGTTGTAAATAAAATTAGTGTAATAAATTGTTTTAATTTCATATAGATCTATATTTCGTTTTGCAAACTAAGCCTTTAGGGCATATTGTTTTTTTATGCCACAAACTTCCGAAAGCCTGTGTTCGCTCACAAAAATTATAGACGAAGGAGCCACTTTTGATCGTGAACTAGTATTATACTGCCTTATATAATTTGAGTAGATGAAAAAAAGAGAGGTATCATCCAAAAAAAGGATAATCTGTAAGAACAAAACATTGAAAACTACATTTTTTTCTAACAATTCTGAGTGAAAAATAAATTATTGAGGTAAGTCTGAAACCGACAAATACCTGGCAGTAAATTGATTAATTTCTTTGATTTTTATCTTTAATATAGACTTTGGTTACTTAATCCATAGATCCACAAATTGGTCATATTTATCTTTATAGGTAGCACCTACTGGGATTATTTTATCCCCGATTTTAACGCTGTTTTTTAAAAGTGCATCCACACGGGCAAAAGAAATAATATAGGAACGATGAATTCGGAGAAATCCACTTTTGGTGAGTTTCTCTTCCAACTTTTTTAAGCTCATCAACGAAAGCATAGGTTTAGCACCATTGACCAGATGAATTCTGATATAATCCTTGAGTCCCTCAATATATAAAATACTATTGATTTCCAATCGAATAACCTGTGAATCAACCTTTATAAATATAAATTGTTGGTTATCATATGATACAATATCAGCAGACTCGTTTCCTTGTTCGATTCGTTTTCTTACTTTTGAAATTGAAGTTATAAAATCTTCATAATCAAACGGTTTAAGTACGTAGTCAATAGCATCCACGCGATATCCTTCTAATGCAAATTCACTATAAGCTGTCGTAAAGATGATAAACGGTTTATGCTTACTGGCATCTGCTGCCAAAACCCTTGCAAGTTCCATACCGGTAAGATCTGCCATTTGAATGTCGAGCAGTAGTAATTGAACAGGATTGGATTGAATATAATTAAGAGCATCGATCGCATTGTCAAATTCAGCAACAAGTTCCAGAAAAGGTGTTTGTCTGACAAAGGAGCTAATCATATTCAATGCTAAGGGCTCGTCATCTACGGTTATACATCTAATTTTCATTTAAATCAATTTTAAGTTGCACCTCAAAGCCATCAACCTTATTTATTGCCAAGGAATACCTGCCAGGATAAATTAGTTCCAGCCGTCTTTCCGTATTCTGTATTCCGATACCATGGTTTTGATCATCATCCAACTTGTTGTCCACGATTTTTTCAAAAACTTTATTCTTTGTATAGAACACCAATGATTGATCTTTTTCTGTAATCCTAATGGTAATCGGACTATGTGTCTGTGTGCTGATGCCATATTTGAATGCGTTTTCTATAAAAGGCAAAAACAGCATCGAAGCAATTTTTTGATCAGGAGAGACGATATCCACCGAAAAATCAATTGAAACCTTCTGGGCAGATCGCATTTTCATCAATTCCAAATAATTGGAAATAAACTCTATTTCTGATGCAATAGTAGAAGATTGATTGGATGTGTTATATAAAACGTGCCGCATTATTTTCCCTAATTTTTTAAGAGCATTTCTAGATTGGTCAACATCTGTATAGGTCAAAGCATTTACCGTGTTGAGACTGTTAAAGAAGAAATGAGGGTTAATTTGTGATTTTAAAAACGAAAGCTCCATTTCTATCTTGTCTTTTTCTACTTGTAGGCGTTTATTCTTCTCATCTTGCCATTTTTTAATCAATATGCCAATAATATTGACACCAAGCACCAATATTTCAATCAAGAAAATATAGAAAAATACGGATAAATTGCCATGTCCCTGTTTTTTTTGGGTATTATGTAACCCAGCTATTTTTCTTATTTCCTCCGAAACATTGAGCAACTCATCCAACTTACTGAGAATTATAATAATCAATACACACGAAAGAAATAAAGTGAGATAGTATTGAAAATATTTTCTTTGGAAGAGTAATTTAGGTGCCAACCATTTTGTATTGAAATAAGTAAGTCCCAGCATCAAAATGAAAAAGAAAAATTGATTGACCCAATAAACAAAAGGCAATGCGATCCCATAAGAATGCGGAATCATAAGAAACAGTAATACTGCTAAGAGGGTTATACCCACTAAGGTTGTAACTGTATTTTGATTTCTTGTTATGATTTTCATAGGATGCTAAATTCCATTTTCTATTAAAAATTTACAAAATTTATCGACAAACTCACTGATTTTATGAGTGAGTATGCTATTTTGTTAAGTGAAGAAACTCCGGATACTTCACGATTCAAAAATACACCTTCATGGTAAAAAATGAAAGATTGGTCTATTAGATTTCTTTCAAAGGTAGAAAAAATCTTCCTTTGCTTTTTAAACAAGACATAATGAAAGAGAATATCAAAGTGCTTATCTATTTAAGTGTATTTTTCTTATTATCAACACCTGCGATTGCTCAAAAAATGGGAAATGTTATCGGTACTGTGGAAGATATGGACACCCACGAGAGACTTATTGGAGTGAGTATTAGCGTTAACGGGACCTCGTTTGCTACGCTTACTGACAGTACGGGAACTTTTAGGCTTAACGTTCCTGTAGGCACCTATACGATTAACGCTTCCTCAGTGGGGTATCAAAAGTTTACACAATACAATATAGAAGTAAGCTCAGGCAATGACAGGATTATGCACTTTGAATTGCAACCGGAAGCGGCACAACTTGAAGGCGTTACAATCACAGTCAATAGAAGTGCTTCTGCAACTGCAACCGATATGATTACTCCTATGTCTGTCCAGAAATTGACATCTCAGGAAATAAAATCAAACCCCGGAGGAAATTTTGATGTTTCAAAAGTGGTACAAACGTTGCCCGGAGTCGGTTTAAGCAATGGTGTAGGTGAGCGGAATGATATTATCATACGTGGTGGTGCACCCAATGAAAACGTTTATTATCTGGATGGTATAGAAATACCAGTTTTAAACCACTTCCAGACACAGGGAAGTTCGGGAGGTGCACAGGGAATTTTGAACGTCTCGTTTATCGAGGATCTCAAACTGACAACATCTGCATTCGATTCGAGATACAGCGATGCATTGTCTTCTACCTTTGTTATCAATCAAAGAAACGGTAACCCCGATCGTTTGTCGGGAAATATTCGTGCAAGTATGACAGAAACCGCATTAACGCTGGAAGGTCCGCTTTCCCCTAAAACAACATTCCTGAGTTCTGTGCGTAAATCCTATTTAGGAATGCTGTTTAAAATGGTAGATCTCCCAATCCGTCCAGACTTTTATGATTTTCAATATAAAGTTAATCACAAATTCAATGATAAGACAACATTAACTGCTATTGGTATTGGAGCCATTGATAAGTTTGGATTTGCACCTACAAAGGAATCTACTCCCGAACACACTTATATTCTCCGTTCAACGCCTTATGTAAACCAATGGACTTATACCATGGGCTTTAATCTTAACAGAAAGATCGAGAATGGCTACATGAACTTCACCTTAAGTAGGAACATGTTCAATACAACATTGGATAAATTTGAAGACGAGAACAAAATTGAACAGAACAGGACTTTATTAATCGAATCAGATGAAGTGGAAAATAAGTTCCGTTTTGATTACAATAAGTTTGTTAACGGTTGGAAGTTTTCAGCTGGTTTGGATGCCCAATACGTAGGTTATAACGGAGATGTATTTAATAAAGTGTCTGCTGAGGTAAAAGATGAAGATGGCAATGTTGTAGCCCCAGAAAGAACCATCCAGTTCAACAGTAAGATCGACTTCTTCAAATATGGATTGTTTGCGCATGCTTCAAAACGTTTTCTGGATGACAGATTACTCTTATCGGGAGGTATCCGTACGGATATGAACAGCATGACCGAGACAGGAAATGATCCCTTGAAGACACTTTCTCCTCGTTTATCCGCTTCTTATCGTCTGAGTGACCAATGGAACTTGAATGCATCTGCTGGTACTTATTTTAAGGCACCTATATATACCGCATTGGGATATAAGGATGAAGCAGGTAATTTCATGAATAAAGATATGGACTATACCCGTTCAACTCATTATGTTCTGGGAACTGAGTTCTTACCAAAGAATTCACTGAGGTTCACATTGGAAGGTTTCTATAAGAGATATAGCGATTACCCTGTGTCTGAAACAACAGGAATTTCATTGGCCAATCAGGGAACTCAGTACGGATCGGTTGGTAGCGAACGCATATTATCGATAGGTATAGGAGAAACGTATGGAATTGAAGCTTTTATGCAGCAAAAGATGACTAAGAACCTTTTCTATCTGCTTAGTTATTCTTATGTAGTTAGTAAATTTTCGGGAGTAGATGGCGTATTAGCTCCTTCATCCTGGGATAACAGACATCTGTTTTCTGCAACTTTAGGGTATAAAATGAAAAATGACTGGGACTTGGGACTGAAGTATCGTTTTGCAGGAGGAAATCCTTATACACCATATGATCTGGCAGCCTCACAACAAAACTATTTGTTGCTCGGCCAGGGAATTCCAGATGCTTCTTTATTGAACCAGAACCGGCTTTCTAATTTCAACCAACTGGACTTCAGGGTGGATAAAAAATTCAATTTTAAAAAGACATCGTTGGGCATTTATTTAGATGTACAGAACTTATTGATGCAGAAAAATGAAACCAACCCAAACTTTACCTTTAAGCGAAATGAAGATAATACTGGCTTTATGACTACCAATGGACTACCAATTGCTCCTGATGGAAGCAATGCCATACCAGTTATCCTTTATAATAAAACTGGACACCCTTTACCTTCACTTGGCGTAATTTTCGAGTTTTAAAAAATATATAATTAAATAAATATCTAAATTATGAACATTACATTTTTCATTATCGTGGGAATGCTTACATTGTCGATATTAGCCCCTTTTATTTCGCTCTATGCGGTATCTTTTATAAAGAAAAGGGACTTTGAAACACACATGAAGATTCAGAAGCGTCTGTTTTGGACTTGCATAATCGCAGTGGTTATTTTAGAGGTGCAAATCAGAGTTTCTGGAGGCTCAGGCAGTCTCGTTTCTAACAGTAAGTATACTGGGACGTTATTCTTTAATAGTTTATTGATTGCACATATCATAGGTGCGGTTATCACCTATATTTTCTGGGGAATTACTGTTTTCAGTGCTAATAAGAATTTGAAAAAGAAAAAAACATTACCAGGAAAATATTCGACAGTACACAAAAAGCTAGGTTACGGAACTATCATAGGTCTATTTTATACTGCTATAACGGCTGCTATTGTTTGTACCATGGCCTTCTTCTTGTGAATTTAATTTCTCATGAGAGAATGCGTAGTCCGTTAATTTTAAAGCAGTACAGGCAGAAACAGATGTTAAGGTCTCTTTTATTTATGCTATCACATTTATCAGGAGCAATATTCTTGTTGCTCATTTGAGAATATTTTTTGAATTTTGAAAAAAGTGACGGAAGTTAAAGGAGTGGAAAGATTTCTATCCACTCCTATTTTAACCCTAGAAAATCAAATGTGTAAACAATTCTTTCTGCTCGTTTAGATGCTGATAATTTATTTTTTTAGTTTTCATTTTTTGTTCCATATTATCTAAATCAGATCTGTATTTTAGCTCTACGCCAACAACAGCCGGACCTTCTTCGCGGTTGTTCTTTTTAGTGAACTGGAAATAAGTAATGTCATCATTTTCTCCTAAGACATCATTTACAAATTCTTTTAATGCTCCTGGTCGTTGTGGAAAGTTGATGATGAAATAATGCTTCAATCCTTCAAACATCAAGGATCGCTCTTTTATTTCTTCCATTCTTGTAATGTCATTGTTGCTGCCACTAACAATGCACACCACATTTTTACCTTTGATTTGGTCTTTATACGAATCCAAGGCTGCAATACTCAATGCACCAGCTGGTTCTACAACAATGGCTTCTTCGTTATATAATTGTAAAATTGTTGTGCAAACTTTCCCTTCAGGCACTAAGACGATGTCATCTAACGAATGTTGGCAGATTTCAAATGTTTTGTCGCCCACCCGTTTTACGGCAGCTCCATCTACAAATTTATCAATGTTCGTCAATGCAGTATTTTTACCGTTTTCCAACGATGTTTTCATAGAGGCTGCTCCTTGTGGTTCTATACCGATAAGGTTAGTTTCAGGACTCAATTGTTTAAAAACCGAAACGACCCCTGCTGCCAAACCGCCACCTCCAATTGGGAAGAATAAAAAATCAATTTTACATTTGCTGTCTTCCACAATTTCCAATCCTACAGTTCCTTGTCCGGAAATAACCAATTCATCATCAAACGGATGAACGAAAACTGCCTTATTCTTCTGGCTGAAAAGAAGGGCTTCGTTGTAGGCATCGTCAAAAGTATCACCTTTCAACACAACCTCTACATTTTCTTTTCCAAAGAGTTTTACCTGCTTTATTTTTTGTGCAGGCGTGGTAATAGGCATATAAATAACGGCTTTTATGTTCAGTTTTCTACACGCAAAAGCCACTCCTTGAGCGTGATTACCCGCACTTGCACATACAACGCCTAGTTTTATATCATTTTCGGAAAGCGAACTTATTTTATGATACGCTCCACGCAATTTGTAGGATCGTACAGGTTGTAAATCTTCCCGTTTCAAATAAACCTGAGCAGCAAATCGCTCGCTCAGGTTTTCGTTTTTCACAAGAGGCGTATGCACAGCCACACCTTTCAGGTTTTCGGCTGCCTCTTGTATTTTTGCTAAATGTATCATTTGGTTTGAGGTCTTAATTTTCGAACTTGCATTCCAGTTTGCCACAACTCACTTTGTTGTATTTCTTTGAGTTCTGCGTTGAGTTTTTCTCTGTAATCTGGCTTGCTGTTGGCTTCGATAACGATGGCTGCTTCTTTACCTGAAAGCACGTCATCATACAGTTCATTAAAAACAGGAGTGGTAGCTTCTCTAAATTTACCTTTCCAATCCAATGCTCCTCGTTGTGCAGTGGTACTGCAATTGGCAAACATCCAATCCATTCCGTTTTCGGCTACCAAAGGCATTAAACTTTGGGTCAATTCTTCTACAGTTTCGTTGAAGGCTTCACTTGGCGAATGTCCTCGCTGACGAAGCACATTATATTGAGCCTCAAAAACACCTGCGATAGCTCCCATCAAAACGCCTCGTTCGCCAGTCAAATCGCTGTATACTTCTTTTTGAAATGTGGTTTCAAACAAATAACCAGAACCGATAGCGATGCCTAATGCCAATGCTTTTTCTTCAGCTTTTCCGGTTGCATTTTGAAAAACGGCATAACTGGAATTTAAACCTTGCCCTTTTAAAAATAATGTTCTTAACGAAGTTCCCGAACCTTTGGGAGCCACCAAAAACACATCTACATCTTTAGGTGGCACGATACCTGTTTTTTCATGAAAAGTAACGCCAAAACCATGTGAAAAATACAGGGCTTTTCCTGTTGTCAAATTTTTTTTCATCGTTTCCCATGCTTGTATTTGCCCTGCATCTGATAATAAATTCATGAGTAAAGTGCCTTTTTCGCAAGCGGTTTCCACTTCGAAAAGAGTTTCATTTTCTACCCAACCATCAGCAAGTGCTTTGTCCCAACTCTTTGTCCCTTTTCGTTGTCCTACAATTACTTTTACGCCATTATCTTTCAAATTTAAGGCTTGTCCCGGACCTTGCACGCCGTATCCAATGACTGCAACAGTTTCGTTTTTTAATATTTCTCTTGCTTTCTCTAATGAAAACTCTTCTCGTGTTACGACATTTTCCATTACGCCGCCAAAATTTAATTGTGCCATTTTATATTGTATTATTTTTTTTAATTGATTTCTAATTCTTTTAAATAAGTACTTAATTCTTTCATTGGTTTGGTAACTGCTACTCTTCCTGAGCGGGCAAATTCCAGAATACCAAAGGGTTTCAATTTCTCAAATAAAACCTGTGTATCTGCTTTGTGCCCTGTTTTTTCAATGACGATAAAATCGGGATCTACGGTGAGAACTTTGGCACTATTTTCTCTAACCACTTGCTCTACATTGTTGGATTTAAGTTCTGTTGTTTTGATTTTATATAACGCAATTTCCTGATGTACTACTTCATTATCTTCGTGTACAAAGGCTTTCAGAACATCAATTAATTTGTCGATTTGCCCAACAACTTTATCTATTTGTTCTCTGTTTGTTCTCAAAACGATAGTGTAACGGTGCACATTTTTAACCTCTGTTTCAGAAGCGGTGATGCTGTCAATATTCAAATGTCGTCTTGTAAATATGATGGTGATGCGGTTGAGCATTCCGATTGTATTTTCCGTAAATATGGATACGGTAAATGTTTTGTTCATTGTTTCCATTTTATCCGTTTTATAATTATTGTAATCTTATTTCAGCTACCGAAGCACCTGTTGGCACCATCGGAAAAACATTATCTTCTCTGGCAACTTTCACTTCCAACAGGTACGCATTTTCTGTGTTTAAAAGTTGGTCTAATGCGTTGTTCAAGTCCTCCTGTCTTTCAACTTTTTGACCTTTGATGTTGTAAGAGGCTGCCAAAGCCACAAAATCAGGACTTTGAATGTCGGTAAACGAATATCTTTTTTCAAAGAACATTTGTTGCCATTGCCTCACCATTCCCAAATAACCATTGTTTAAGATGATGATTTTCACGCCGATATTATTCTGCATCATGGTTCCCAATTCCTGCAAGGTCATTTGAAAACCACCATCTCCAATGATAGCTACGACTTGTTTTTCCGGATTTGCCATTTTTGCTCCAATAGCGGCTGGAAGTGCAAAACCCATCGTTCCCAATCCGCCAGATGTAACATTACTTTTGGTTTGATTATACTGATAGAACTGTGCCGCCATCATTTGGTGCTGTCCCACATCGGTTACAACGATTGCATTGCCCTTGGTTTTTTGAGAAAGTAAATCAATCACCAAATCCATTCTCAGTTCATCTGAAAATTCCTTTTCTCTATTTTCTGAAAGTACCTGTAATTCCTTTTGCTTCGCTTGATGAAATTCATCCAACCAATTTTGATGAGTTTGTTTTTCTACCAAATCTGCTAAAACGGTTAGTGCTTCTTTGGCATCGGCTACAACAGGAGCATCGGCTTTTATGATTTTATTGATTTCGGCAGTGTCTATATCAACATGAACCACTTTTGCTTGTGTTGCATACCGGGAAACATCACCTGTAACACGGTCGTCAAAACGCATTCCCACGGCAAGCAACACATCGCACTCATTGGTTTTTACATTGGGTGCATAATTGCCATGCATGCCTACCATTCCAACAAATAAAGGGTGATGACTTGGAAAAGCTCCTAATCCCAAAAGCGTAGAAGCCACCGGAATACCCGTTTTTTCGGCAAAAGCCAATAATTCTTCTTCTGCATTGGAAAGCATAATTCCTTGTCCGACAATCATCAAAGGTTTTTTTGCCTCATTCAAAAACTTGGTTGCTGCTTGCACTTGATCTACATTCAATTTTGGCTTAGGTTGGTAGCTTCTCACCGATGTACACTTTTCGTAAGAGAAATCCAGTTTTTCAAACTGGGCATCTTTGGTAATATCCACCAAAACCGGCCCCGGACGACCAGACGAGGCGATGTAAAATGCTTTGGCTAAAGTGGGTGCTATATCTGCTGCTTTGGTTACCTGACAATTCCATTTGGTTACCGGCATCGAAATTCCCATGACATCGGTTTCCTGAAAAGCATCAGTTCCCAAGAGATGAGAAGCCACCTGTCCGGTGATGCAAACCAAGGGCGTAGAATCAATCAGGGCATCGGCTAAACCTGTAATTAAATTGGTGGCTCCCGGACCCGAAGTAGCAAATACAACCCCTGTTTTTCCTGAAGTTCTAGCATATCCTTGAGCTGCATGTATAGCACCTTGCTCGTGTCTTGTCAAGATATGATTTACTTCTTCAAGATGATGAAACAAGGCATCATAAATTGGCATGATAGCACCGCCTGGATAACCAAATATCGTTTTTACACCTTCGGCTTTCAGGCTTTGTATCACCGCTTCTGCACCTGTTATTTTTAATTCCGTTGTTTTCATTTTTTAATTATTTATCGGTTACACACCCCAATGAAGCACTCGAAACGCATTGTGCATATTTGTACAAAACCCCTTTATTTGCTTTCAATGGAGGTTGTTTCCATGCTGCTTTTCGTTTTTCCAATTCCTGTTCAGATACTTTTAAATTGATCGTATTATTTTTTGTGTCAATCGCAATCAAATCTCCATCATTTACCAAGGCAATTGTTCCACCTACAAAAGCTTCCGGAGTGATGTGTCCTACCACAAAACCATGCGTTCCACCCGAAAATCTACCGTCGGTAATTAAAGCCACTGAATTTCCCAATCCTGCACCCATAATTGCTGAAGTTGGTTTGAGCATTTCAGGCATTCCCGGTCCGCCTCTTGGTCCGCAATAACGGATTACTACCACATTCCCGGGTTTTACTTCTCCGTTTCGCACACCATCAATCACTGCATATTCATCGTCAAATACTTTGGCTGTTCCTTCAAAATAATCGCCCTCTTTGCCACTTATTTTAGCTACACTTCCCTCGGTAGCTAAATTTCCGTAGAGCATTTGCAGATGTCCATTTGCTTTCACTGGATTTTCCAATGGAAGAAATACTTTCTGACCTTCGGTTAAATCTTCCACAGCTTCCAAATTTTCAACAATTGTTTTTCCTGTAACAGTTAAACAATCTCTATGTAATAAATTGTGTTTCAATAAATATTTCATTACTGCTGGAACACCACCTGCTTCGTGCAAATCTTCCATGAGGTATTTTCCACTTGGTTTTAAATCTGCCAACACTGGAACACGGTTACTTACCTTTTGGAAATCATTCAAAGTCAATTCCAAATCCACCGAATGTGCCATTGCTATCAGGTGCATTACGGCATTGGTAGAGCCGCCCAAAACCGTTACCATGGTCATGGCATTTTCAAAGGCTTTTCGGGTCATGATGTCTTTGGGCTTAATGTCTTTTTCCAACAACACTTTGATGGCTTTTCCTGTATCAAAACATTCCATTTTTTTATTGCTGCTCAACGCAGGATTGGATGAACTGTAAGGTAAACTCATTCCCAAAGCTTCAATAGCCGAAGCCATCGTATTTGCTGTGTACATACCGCCACAAGCACCCGCGCCAGGACAAGCGTTTTTGATTATACCTTTGTAATCTTCATCGGAAATGGTGTTACTGAATTTTTTACCTAAAGCTTCAAAAGCTGAAACGATATTGAGCGATTCTCCTTTCCATTTTCCAGAATGGATCGTTCCGCCATAAACCATGATTGCAGGACGATTTAATCTTCCCATGGCGATGATAGAACCAGGCATATTTTTATCGCAACCTACTACCGCCAATACAGCATCGTACCATTGGGCACTCACCACCGTTTCTATGGAATCGGCGATCACATCTCTGGAAACCAAAGAAAAACGCATACCGTCAGTTCCGTTTGATATACCGTCACTCACACCAATGGTATTAAATATCAATCCTACTAAATCCTCTTGTTGCACACCAGCTTTTACTTCTTTAGCCAAATCGTTGAGGTGCATGTTGCAGGGATTTCCTTCGTAACCCATACTCACAATTCCCACTTGTGCTTTTTGCAAATCGTCTTCGGTTAAACCTATTCCATAAAGCATGGCTTGTGCTGCAGGTTGGGTTTCATCTTGTGTGATGGTTCTACTGTATTTGTTGAGTGTTTTCATTAGTTTAAATTGAGCTGTTTTAAAGGTTCTCGTACCAAAAGTGAATAAGCATCTTGAAGTTTTTTACCTAAGGAATCATTCCAGTTTTTTGGAAATTGATAAGTGTCCACCGATAATATACCCACTACCTCGGCAGCCGTTCCGCAGTAAAAGGCACTATCAGCTTGAAAAAGATCTTCTCTGGTAAATTTTCCTTGATGCAGTTCCAGACCTAATTGTTCGGCTAACTCCAAAACAGTGGCTCTGGTGATGCCCGGAAGGATGTTTCCTAATTGAGGCGTGAATAGTTTTCCGTCTTTTTCAAAGAACAAATTTGCACCCGGACCTTCGGCTAAAAATCCATCGCTATCCAAAAGCAAGGCTTCGTCGAATCCATTGTCTTTTGCTTCGTTGGTTGCCAAAATCGAATTGACATAATGACCGCAGACTTTCGCTTCAATGTGGATGGATTTTGGATGTGGACGGCAATAGGAGGAAACCGTTAATCGTAGTAATTTTTCTCCCAAATACGCTCCCCAGTCCCAAGCGGCAATCATCACCGAAACCCTGGTAGGTTTTGACAAACTCATATTTTGTCCACAATACACCAATGGTCGGATGTAAGCATTTTTTAAATTGTTTTTTTCCAGTAACTCGTAAGTAGCTTGGACTAACTCTTGAACAGTGCAATCGAAAGGGATTTTTACCAATTCGCAGGATTTTTTCAAGCGTTCATAATGTTCTTCGGCTTTAAATACTTTAGTTCCATTTTTGGTTTCATAAGAACGAATACCTTCAAATGCACCGTAGCCATAATGAAGCGTTTGACTGTACAAATCGGTTGTAGATTCGTTAGCCTTTACAAATTTTCCGTCCAAAAAAAGGACTGTTTCGTTGTTTGAATACATATTTATTTTTTTTATTGAGTTGATAATTGATTTTTGGGAATAAAAAAAGCCTTTCCCGAAATGAGAAAGGCTTACAATTTGGCATAAAGCAGCATCTCTCACGGTGGCGAGCTAATAATAATGCTGATAATAATAGTGTTGTTATATGATTTCATTTTGTTCTTTTTAGTTTAATGTCAATAAAAAAAGCCTCCTGATTTCTCGGGAGGCTTTCAAATATATCTTTTAGATTATATCAAAATTATTCCTCCCCGGTATGTGAAATCACACCCGCAATAATAATAGAAGAAATAATAATTGAATTGTACATTTTTTTTCTGTTTTCAAGTGCAAATATAGCTAGTAATTTTTAAACCCACAATTTTTTTATGCTTTTTTTAATGTGAAGTTTCTATGTGCTGGATACGTTGGAAAAAATAGCACATTGTAAGGTGGGTGTTAGTTGATCTGATGTCACTTACAAAATGCGAAGTATTAACAGATTTATTTTTATTTAATTCCATATCTATTTTTATATGTCTTTATGATTCAAACGATTAATTGACACTTATGTCTTTTTAAGTGTTAATAAGACATTTCAACAAAAATCAAATGTGCCAAATTTGGGTTGGCTAAAATTTTTCCGTGCCAGTGTTTGTCTTTAAGATATTTCTGTTATGTCTTGTTAAATTGCGCTTCTATTGAACCAAATGCTGTAAGTTTGGGTCATTCTTAATGCGTTCAATTTCGTTTTTAACAACATTCAGGATGTCTGATTTTATCTGCTTGTAATTACTCTCAATTTCCTGCTTCATTTTATCCTCGCCCTGCTCATTTACAAAAGACAAGATTTGCGGTATCTTTTGATAGGCTTCGGTTTCGGTAGCTACCTTTTCATTATCTACTACTATTTCAGCGTGAAATATCTTTTGCTCGATACGTTCATCGAAGTTATCCGATACAGAACCGACAAACATACCTTGTGTCAATGTTGAGATTTTGGATGCAGGTATCAGACTATCCAATTGCGTAGAAATAGAAGTTGATTTATCATTTCGGTTAATGGTCAAACTCTGGCGTTTTTGCAATACTTTTCCGAACCGTTCCGAAAGGCTTTTTGCCGTTTCGCCAACAACCTGACCACTAAAAATATTACCTACAGTATTTTGGATAACTTTAGCTTCCTTGTCTCCGTAATCCCGTATCAATTGAGAGAAATCCTGAAAGCCCAGACAAACTGCTACTTTATTGCTACGGGCGGTTGCAATAAGGTTATCCAGCCCTCTGAAGTAGATTGTTGGCAACTCATCTATGATAACCGAACTTTTTAATTGCCCTTTTTTGTTGATGAGCTTTACAATTCTGGAATTGTACAATCCCAATGCTGCGGAGTAGATGTTTTGTCGGTCGGGATTGTTTCCTACACAAAGTATTTTTGGTTCTTTTGGATTGTTGATGTCTAAAGAAAAATCATCGCCTGTCATTACCCAGTACAATTGTGGAGAGATCATTCTTGACAACGGAATTTTAGCCGATGCTATTTGTCCTTGCAACTGGTCTTGTGCGCCACTTTGCCACGCATCCATAAAGGGCGATAGGTAGTTTTCTAAATCAGGATATGATGTCAAAATAGTAAATACGTCCGAATACTTTTTGTTCAGTAATTCAATAGCGTGAGGAAATGTACAATACTTGCCATCCTCATAGATTTTCAGATACCAAATAATAGCAGCCAAAAGAATAATTGGGCTTTCCACGAAAAAATCCCCTTGCTTTTGTATCCACGACCTGTTGAGGTTTAGCATTATGGTATATGCTGCTTCGTAAGCATCTGAAATGTCCGTCATAAAGTCGGGATTGAGTGGATTGCAACGGTGGCTCTTACGTGGGTCGTCAAAGTTAATGACGTAAAATTTGGGCTGAACTTTGTACTTATCCCGATGCTTTAGTAAATGATTGTAGGCAATGGTTGAAAGGTCATCAAACTTGAAATCGTAGATGTACATACTGAAGCCTTTCTCTATCTGTTGCTTGATGTAATTGTTTACGATTGCATACGATTTTCCGGAACCCGGAGTACCCAACACGATTGATGCCCTGAAAGGATTTACGATGTTTATCCAACCGTTGTTCCATTTTCCTTTGTAGTAAAATTTGGTGGGTAGGTTAACGGAATATTCATTTTCCATCAGCTTTGTTTCTTGCTGAAAGCTCTCGTTCTCATTATTAAAAACATCATCCATTAGGTTAGTACGGAGCAATCGGCTCATCCATACGCCTGCCATCAACAAGGCGATATACCCTAATGAGATAGTAAGGATATACAGAAATGTGCCTATTACCGGGGATAGCTTTAACAACGGTGTGTTCAGGAAGAATAGCACAAAGCCAACACCCAAAGCCACATAAATTTTAGACCAGGTTATCTTCTCATTCTTTACGCCCTTTGTTCCTAAGCAACTCAAAGCCAACAAAACCAAAGCGAATACTTTGGTATATAAGGTATGTGAAAACAAGCCCGCCGTTCTGTCGAAATTGCCTAATATCTTGTTGATTACTTCCAACGTCCAGCCGCGTTCTAAAAAGAAACCGTAACAAAACCAATAAAGGTGCATCAGCACCAAAAGAATACTGACTGCCCGCATAAAAGCCATTATCTTGGCAAGCCCTCTTAAATCGTCTTCTCCCTGCATTATTTTAAGTTTTAATGTTCGGGCGTGAATTTAAAAGCTCTATGGAGTGGCTATAAGAATGTGGCGGTCAATGGCTGTGCGTGGCTGTGTTTGGCTGATTGCTATCGCTGACCTCTTTGTCGTTTTCTTTTCTTCTTCATCTTATTGGCAAAATCAAGTTCTTCGTAATCTTCCCCCTGTGCTTCGGGAAGCAAACCGCCCAATGCTTCAATCAAACCGTCTTCGTATTTTTCAGAAGTATTCAGAAAGTCGAACAAATGATGTGGTTCTTCCACAGGAATATCTTCATCATTTGATGTAGATATTTTAGATTGTAATTCAGCAGGCTCTATTATTTCGGGTTTGATATTATGGTTCCAATAATCATTAAAGGTATTTGCAGAAAGCTCTTTACTTAAATTTGAACCATTCCAGACCGTTTTGGAATTGTGGTCAATAAACGTCATTCCGTAAATACGACCTACATCATTTCTACGCACCACTACGTTAATGCCCTGTTCTCTTAACTGCTTTTTAAAAGCCTGTTCATCACTTGTGGTTTGCAAAGCAATAGTAATGGCGGATTTTAGGGTCTGTTTGGTTGGGGTATCTTTCAAAGCGATTTTGCATTTTGCAAAATGAAGTTCTAAAGCAGGAAGCCCTGCGCTCTTTCCGAACAGCGAAGCCTTGAATGGATGTCCAACTCTTTCGCCTTTTTCATTTAGTGGAATATATAATAAGCCTTGTTGCATTTTTCCTTGTAATTCGCCCTCAATTTTTTCGGTTGTAATATTGAACAAGGAAAGTAAGGCATTGTATTCGCCTAATGATTGATATTGGTAGTAGTTTGGCAGGTGACGAATAACCGAAGCAATCTGACTTTTTACATCTCCAGCTTGGTAATTCACTGGATGGAAAACCTTATCATTCTGATTACGCTTTTTTTCCGTCGCGGGTATCAAACTGTATTTTTTTTCTAGCTCACGGCATACATTCATAGACCGTATTTTCTCGAATTTGTCCGAAATCTTTTTACCCTGCTCATCCACGCAAACCGATACAATGTGTATATGGCTGCGGTCAATATCAGTATGTTTGAACACTACAAAAGGCTGTTCACCATAACCCATTTCCTTCATATATAGTTCTGCCATTTCCCTAAACTTATCATCGCTTACTTTGTCATTCGGGTCAGGATTGAGCGAGATATGCAAGGTGTGTTTCTCGGTATTGCGGTTCGCTATCAGGTAAGGAGCAAAAGACTGGGCTAATTGAGCAACGGTATAATGACCGCTTGCTGTTTCAATCATCTTATTGGCAAACAAAATTCGCCCGTTTTCATTCTCCACTTTAAGCTGATTGTATGCCAATGCCCCATATAAATTTGCACTTCTTCCGATTTTTGCTATCATTTCTGTCGCTATTTTTTCAGATGTTTGGCTTCAAATTCCTCGGTTAGCTGAATGATTTTTTGACATAGCATCGCCATTTCAGCCGTCTGTTTTTCCAGTTTATAAAGAAATGCTGCGGCTTTTTTCTCGGAAAAATTCTTGTACAATAGCTTCACAACCTGATTATAGTTTACGCCTATGGAACGGAACTGACTGTGAAATGAGGTCAGCCGCATATAAAAATCAACCGTTCCTTTGTCAATCTGAATGGTCTTTATCATTTTATTGAAGATGCAGGACGTTATAAAATGTGCTTTTACTTGCATACCTGATTTATCAAAAAGGGCAAGAAAGCGAGTGTGTTCCTGCTCGTTAAAGGAAATCGTGTACCGAATGATCGCCGGGTCTTCTTTGGGGCGGCGTCCAGTCTTTTTCAATTGCTTTTTGTTGTTATCGTTCATCACTAATCCATTTTAAAATTCATACAAAACCCTGACTTCGGAAGGTGTTTTCTGCCCCCTGCTAAGGGCAAGTTGTTTTGAGCATCGGAAATCATTCCGAGATGCTCAAAACACAACTTGCCGTGTTCCGTTGAACACAAAAATCCGCCCTGCGGGACGGATTAAATGTAACAGGGAAAAACGGCTCGATGCCGTTCCCGTTACCCTCCGATTTGTCAAAAGAATTTTGCATAAATCCATTAATAAAAATCATTGTACAAAGTAAAGCCCTGTTTACGAAAGCATTGTATTGTATAGCAGTGCCAAACACTGCCTTTGAACGCCAAACACTGCCACACCGCAATCAGCGGGCAAATCAATCGCTTTATTTGCCGTATAATTTTAGTGCAGGTAGTAAAAAATGTATCTAAACAGAGAAGAAAATCAAGTTTGCAAACAAGCGGTTTGGAATAAAAGCATAGGGTTTTAAAAGCATAAAACAATAAAAGTGTAAAAGCATAAAAGCGGTAAAGCAATTTACCTGTTGCAAGGTTTGCCACTTACCAAAGAATGTACCTGACAAGGCAAAAATGAAAGCAGATACCTGTGCAGGAAAGTACCCAAAAGGGAATGCAGGAATATAGGAATGAGGTAATAATCAGATAAACCAATATTCAATCCTGCAAAACAAATAAAGTGTGTAACAATAAATTTTTAAATAATGGAAACAACAAAGAAAACTTTAAAAATCAGCTTCTCCACCCAAAAAGGCGGTGTGGGAAAATCTACAATGACCACTTTGCTGGCAAGTGTGCTTCACTACCGTTTAGGTTTTAATGTGCTGGTGATGGACTGCGACTTTCCGCAACACAGCCTGACCAATATGCGTGAACGGGATAAGAGAACCATAATGCAGAACGACTACCATAAAAAGGCGGCAATGAAGCAGTTTCAAGCCATCAACAAAAAAGCGTACCCGATTATTAAATGCAAAGCTGAAACAGCTTTGGAGAAAGCATCGGAATACAGAAGCCAGTCGGTGGTTGTACCGGATGTTATTTTCTTCGACCTGCCGGGAACAGCCAATACCAAAGGCGTACTGACTACCTTAAAAAAAATGGACTTCATCTTTTCGCCCATTACTGCCGACCGTTTGGTAGTGGAAAGTACATTGGGCTTTACCAAAGCCTTTCTCGGACTTCCCCAAACGGACGAGGGCAATCCCGAACAAGAGATGTGGCTATTTTGGAACCAAGTGGACGGCAGGGAAAAAACAGGTTTGTATGATGCGTATCAAAGTGTCATCAAAGAACTCAACCTGCCTATAATGGAAACAAGAATAATGGATAGCAAGCGTTTCCGAAAGGAAACAGACGATACAGGTAGTTATGTATTCCGGTCAAGTTTGCTGCCTGCCGAACCACAGTTAATGAAAGCAACTAAAATGGATTTGTTTGTCGAGGAATTTTTAAAAATCACTCATCTATAAAAATAGTAAAGTATGGCTTCAGATAACAAAAACAACGATTTTGAAAAGCCCAATGTTGATGAGGAATACCTTATGAACGTCATAAGCGGCGATGAGCCTGTTGCTCCACCGAGCAATAACAAAAAGCAGGATGTACCAAAGGAAACAAAGCCCAGGGAAAAAGTCCGTAACAGTTCATCAAAGAAAGCGGACTATGAGGAAACGTTTTTGGTCAATCGGTTTCCATCGGGGCGTAACGGCAAGGTGGTTTACATACGCCCTGAATACCACGAAAGATTGCTCCGCATCGTTCAACTGACAAGGGAAGAAAGAACAACGCTCTACTCTTACATTGACAATATTCTTGAACATCATTTCAGAGAGTACGGGGACGATATTACCGATTATTTCAATGAACATTTTAAACCCATTTTATAATGAAGAAAGATAAAAAGAACAGGAATACTGTTGCAGCCGGCAGCAACTCCGATACAGTTAGCAATACAGCTAAAACAACCTATGAAAATGCATTTATGCAAATGAATAAAATGCAGAAAAGAGGCAATAAAAGCATATACCTAAGTCCTGAACATCACGAGCGTTTAACCCGCATAGTCCAGATTATAGGCGATGATAAAATACCCTTGTTTGCCTATCTCAATAATATTCTTGAACATCATTTTAAAGTATTTGAAGATATGATTACAAAAGAGTTCAAGGAAAAGTACAAAGGCTTGTTTTAAAAAACCTACGTTATGGAAACAGTAATTGTGATATGCCTGCTCATAGTCATTGCCCTGCTGGTGCAGGACAAGATTGTCATTAAGAAAAGGTCGGAGCATAAGCCAATGCAGGAAAAGGTTAATCCGAACCTACCTGATATTATGGGCCAGCCCAAGCCTGTAAGAAACCTTTCAGTGCCAAACGCTGCCAATGAAAGCCAAATAGAGGAACAAGAGATAAACCCTGATAATTTAGACATTGAATACGACGAAAATGAAAGCGTGGGTATTCAAATTCCGCAGGAAGAGCTGGACGAAGTTTTCAGTAATATGCCTGATTTGGAGGAAGAGGAAGAAGAATGGAACAGGTACGGAATATCCGGTGGCGATGACGGTTTTGCCCAAGGGGTTACCTTTGAAGAACTAAGCTCCGTGGGGGTGTTGCTCCAAAAAGAAGAATTGGAACCAGCCCAAAAGGAAACAGCGATAGCGATAGTTCAAAAAATACAGGGAACCGAATTATTCAGCCTATTGGAAAATTCTATGGAAGATGCTTCCCGAAGAATAGCCGAGCTTTTGGATAGCACCCTTTCATCTGAAACGGAAGACAGTTCTTCAACTTTGCGGAAAAGTGATTTGAGTGATTTTGACATTGGGGAGTTTTTATAGACTTCCCAATGTTATTTTTAAGCACAAATAAATCACACTAAACTATGTTCTAACTTCTCTTTCCATTTCTTCCAGTCTGGCATCATTACCTCCTGTAAATCATAGAAAGCCTTTGTATGGTTGTGATGCACTAAATGGCACAATTCATGAACAACTACATACTCAATACTACCTTTAGGAGCTTTGATTAACTCTGGATTTAGAATAACCTTACCATTTGGCGTACAACTTCCCCAACGTTTTTCCATAGAGCGGATATGTAATTCTGGTTTATTGATTTTGTATTTCTTAAACATGGGATACACTTTACTCAATACCTCGTCAAAATGAACGAATGCCTTCTCTCGATACCACTTATCGAGAATATCTTTAACGTTATTTTCCTCTTTAGAAAGTACCGTAATATGCCCTCTGAAAAGCTTCACCTCATTTCTATTACCTATTTCTACACGTAGCTTATATTGTCTTCCCAAATACAGATGTGTTTCTCCATTGACATATATTCGTTCTGGTGTGTATGGATGGTAGGATAAAAATTCACGTTGTTGTTTGATGATCCATGGAGCTTTTTTTTTGATATGCTGTGTAATTTTTTCCACCGCTGTATCATACGGTGCTATTATTTTTACAATACAATCTGGATAGACTTTAATAGTCAAATTTTTTCTATCCTGAAATTCGAGTCTATATTCAATTGTAGCAGAACCAAATTGTATCTTATGGATATTTTCCACCATCATACAAACTTGATTTTAGCTACTTTTAATGCCTCTTCTACGGTCTGATCAATATCATCGAAAGACAAGTCAATGTCGTATTTGCTTTTCAAATCGAAGATGTAATCATCAATAGCGATGCGAATTTTACCTTCTATATCAGGTTTGTTCTGCCAATCTACCATCAATTGATCATTTTGATATACTACTGAACGGATTACTTGATCTATACCAAGAGCAAGCTCTGTAGCAACTTCGATTTTATCAGAAAGCACATCTTTAAAAATATCAGTTATAAGATTATAAATAGCAATACCTGTATCATTTCCTAGCAAAGCATTTGGAATATTCCCTCGTTCTCCTTTTAAAAATGCCTCCTCATACTCTTTAGCTTTTTTTAGGAATTCAGCTTCGTCAATTCTTTGCTGATGATATTCTTCAATCGCTTCACGAATGAGTTTAGACAGCTTTTTATAAAAGATGGGATCCTCATTCATTTTGATATTGATGGCTCGAATAGTTCTGCTGGCGATATGATCCGCTTTAGCAGATTTACTGCTTAATTTCTCAACTTCAGCTTCTCGTTGTTCTTTGTCAAAAATATCGACTAAATCCGTTATCCTAAGCACTTCGCCCTCTGTCGTGATATGCTTGTCAATTAATTTTTGTACCTGTGGCTCATATTCCTTGTAGTCAATATCATCAGAAAATCTCCTTTTGACAGAAACACGCAATGCCAAAAAGAATTTCAAATCAGACTTATACTTGTCAATTTGTTTTTCAGGGGTGTTGTTAGCAAAATCAATACTGGATAATGCCAGTTTTAGTAAACGTGCAAAAGCAGATACTTTCTCATAAAACTGATGCCGGATAGCTTCATCGCTAAGCAATTCTTCATAAGC
The DNA here is from genome assembly GCF_001412215.1 of Pedobacter sp. Hv1. GTDB lineage: Bacteria > Bacteroidota > Bacteroidia > Sphingobacteriales > Sphingobacteriaceae > Pedobacter. The sequence continues at coordinate 12,475 of NZ_LLWP01000012.1, read as the reverse complement.
CGGTTCATCATATTTGTTTTTAATAGTTTTGAAAATATCCCAAACCTCGGAATGTGCCTGAGGTAATTTTTTGATTTCTTCTACTATATTTGTCCAGCTTCCGGCTAAATCTTCTGCATCAAACATATTCTCACCGGAATATGTCTGAATGGCGTTGTCCAAGTTCTCCAAATTACCAAAATAGTCTATTATATAACCATAATCCTTTCCAGGATACACACGATTTACACGAGCAATAGCTTGTAACAAAGTATGTTCTTTTAATTGACGGGTCAAATACAACGCAATATTTCTTGGAGCATCAAAACCCGTCAGTAGTTTGTCCACCACTATGATAATTTCAGGAAAGTCTTGTTTTTTAAACGCACCGATTACAGACTTTTCATATTTATCCTGTGTGCCGTATTTATCCATTCGGACATTCCAGAATTTTTTCACTTTATCGTCCGATACATCAAAGGCGTCTTCTTCGCCTTCCCGAGTGTCGGGAGCAGACATGATTATTTCAGAGCTTACTTTGCCAATTTCGTCCAAATACTCTTTGTATTTAATTGCTGTGGCTTTATTGGGTGTTACCAGCTGCCCTTTAAAACCAGTGCCTTGAAAATTATCCACATAATGTTCAGTGATATCCCAGGCTCTGGCGTAAATAACCTGATCGGCTTTATTAAGGATATTTTTCGAACTGTATTTTCTCTTCAAAGCCGCTTTTCCGTAGGGTGTAAGTGGTTCCGAAACCTTGTCAAAATAATTATCCAACGGTTTTTCATTAACCTCAATAAGGTTATGCCTGCCTTCATATAACAAAGGGACAACGGCTCCGTCTTCTACAGCATCCGTAATCGAATACACATCGATAATGCCTCCAAACTTACTCGCTGTGCTTTTTTCTTTTTTCAACAATGGCGTCCCAGTAAATGCGATAAAACAGGCATTTGGAAATACTTTCTGCATTTTGACATTGAAAGAACCGTATTGTGAACGGTGTCCTTCGTCTATCAAAATGTAAATTTCTGAGCTATCAAATGATTGAGGGCTTGCATTAACAGCAGCTTCAAATTTATGAATTAGGGTGGTGATGACTGCATCGCCGGATTCTGTAATCAATTTTAAAAGGCTGGTATCCTTCTTTAATTTTTCCTGTTCGTTATCATCCAGTATTTCCCCTCTGAGTTTTTTAGCTATTTCCTTTGATGCTCCTTTATCAGCATTAACTACTGGCACATGACATTTTTTGAACGTTTCTGTTATCTGGTCATCCAGATCAATACGATCTGTTACCAAAAGTATCTTAGGATTTTTAATATTCGGATGTGAAGCAATTAATTGAGCTAGCATCACCATAGTCAAAGATTTTCCGCTTCCTTGTGTATGCCAAATCACACCACCTTCGTGATTACCTTTGGTATCGATTTTTAGGATTCTAGTCAACGTGTTTTTAATCGCAAAATACTGCTGGTATCGGGCTACTTTTTTGATACCGTCATCATACAAAGTGAAATCATATATAATTTCCAATAATCGTTTGGGATGGCAAAAACTAAAGAGTAGTTTATCCTGCGTAGTAATAACCTGTTCCTCTTGTTCTAAATTTTCAAAATATTGCCAGACCTTTCTAAATCGTTCTTTAAATAATACTGTACGCTCATTTTCTGGTAAAGCTTTGTGCTTTAAAATGTTGATTTTATTTTCCCAAAAACGTTCTTCTTCTTTAGTACGGAACATTTCTTTCCAAACTCCCCAAAATTCTTTGCTGGTAGCGGTTGTACCATATTTTGCTTCATTAGAGGCCAAAGCAAATGTAAGATTGGAGTACAAATACAAGCTTCGAATTCCGTCTTCTTGCTGGTTTCTTAAATGCTGTTCAATGGCTTTTTCTACAGGCTCTTTTATTTTAGGCGACTTACATTCAATAATGACCATCGGAATACCATTAATAAATAGTACAATATCTGGTCGGTAATGATCGGCTCTATCTGAACGTAGTACACTATATTCTTCAGTTATGTGATAGATGTTGTTTTCCGACTTTTCCCAGTCAATATAACGAAAAGAGAAACTTTTTTTATCACCTAAAACCGTTTGGTCAAAACTTTTCCCTAATGTGATGAGTTCGTAATAGGCCTTATTCGCTGCTATAAAACCATCTTGTACTGGTAAATCCCTGATTGCAAGTATTGCATTGTTGATGTTAGATTCGGAAAAAGCAAATTCCTTTTGCTTATAATCAATTTTATTAATCTTCTGTACTTGGCTTTTTAGAATATCTTCTAATAGCACATTCGAGCTTCTTCCTCCACGGGCTGCTAAAGCCTCCTCTGGCGATAGGTATTTCCAGCCCATATTCATCAGCAATTTTAACGCCGGAATTTGGGAAATATGGTCTTCTATGAATGAGGGTGTGTCCATGATACTTATATCTTCTTTGTAGAATTTATAATTAGTTCACTTGGATAGCCAAGCATTTTCATAATTAATTCTTGTGATTTGTTTTTAAAGGCAGGTATTAAATTGCCTATAAGACTAAGCCCCAACGCTCCAAAAATTGTAAAAGCGTAGTTGTATGTTTCAATAAATTGAATTGTTTCAGGACTGTACTTTGGAAGCTTAAGCAATAGATAAATTAACCCAGCAAATAAAACTGCTTGAATTATCCATGATAAGTATTTTATGCGTCTAATAAATTTGGTATTAAAGCTCCTAAACAAGTTTAATTCACTATTATCAGGTAATTCCTTTAGTAACAGTATTGAGTCATAAGCTTTTATAGAACACAAAATTTGAAAATCGCTACGACTTTCAAATAATTTAATATTCTCAGTCAACTTTTTATAGGTGAAGTTTACGAACTCGTTTGTAATTAGTGATTGATTGCTTATTTGAAGAAACACGAATACAATCTCTGGCAAATTACTTGTGCTATAATAATTTTCGTTTAAAATGTTTTCAAAAGTGATTGTTATTGCATTTCTGTTTCTGATAGAAACTATATAGTTTACCCAATCCTTGTTTATACTAAATATTGAAACACCCACAATAAACGAGAACATAAGAAAATCATCATTGACAAAAGGAGCTGGAGAGTCTTTACTCGGTTTACTTTTACATTTTTTTTCAAAATATTTTTCAAAATCTACTTTCTTGTTTTTCTGAATAGCATTTACAATTTCAAAATAATACTCCTCAGACTCATTCAAATCTTGACTTTCAGGTACAATAATAGTCTTACCTAACAACAAATTATTAAATGCTGTAAGTTTATGGCTTTCAGTGACTCTTGATAGATAACCTGTTTTTTCTTCTAAAGGAACCATTTCTTTCTTTTTAATCCATAGTTTAAGCTATCCGCATCCCAGCCAGGAACACTTCTCATTTTGCCGAGCAAGCGTGAAATAAGGTTGGAATACTTCATTGTTGCGGGTTCTTCTCCTGGTAAAAAACTACGCCAAGACAGGTAAGTGAATGAGAATATTTGCTGTGTGATATAACTCAAATCATGAAATATCAAATCATTCAATCCATTATTGTCATAATTGCCTTGTGGGGTGCGTATTTTAATTTGAATGGGCTTGCTCATCCCTTGCCTAGATGTTTTCAATTCATTCGGTCCCAACATTTGAACAATACAAGTTTCTGAATCCAAAAAAACATTACTTGCTCGGCTGGGGATAAACGCACCGATAACATTGCTGTTACCATACTTCTGTACACCCTGCTGAGTGGTGTCAAAAATCATATTTGGGTGCGATTGGCTAATTGTAACAAAAGCAAATTTTATCTTATACTGATTAATTTCTTTGACCAGTTGACTGATTACATCGAACTCTGTGTTTTTGATAGGTTTGAATATGTGAAAAATTAGACGTACAGTATCACCTTCTGCCCAACCATATTCTGATGATAGCCTTTCGATGGAATTTTTTAGGCTTTTAAGCAACTCCGAAAAGTAATTTTCAAAAGCTACATCTTTTACTTTATCTGATAATAGATACTGACCATCTCCCGAAAGAAAGGTTGTGATACCAACCACTCTGTTTTGTTCGGATCCTGCGTATTGATTTTTCCTGAGCCAACTATGCCCAATACCAATTACTATTTCTCTATCGACCGAACGCTGCGAAGGCAAAACCCAAGGAATACCGCCAAGCTTTGCATAAATTTGCAATGCAAGTGAATTTAAAATGTATTCATTATGGCTTTTTACTACCTCTGCAGTAACATATTGAACCGGAATTTCAAGAGCAAGTAATTTTGCTTTTATAGCATAATATGGATTATTTCGGTCATCATATCTTTTAAATGCTGCTGGGATTTCAATAATAGCTAAATCTGGTTTACTTTCATCATCACTTCTAATTGCATTTAGATATTCATTTATAGTATAATCCTGAATTTCCTTAATGTTAAATACTATATCTTGCAAATCGTATTTCTTTTGCAGTCCTTTTTGGAAATATCTGGATTGCGGAATACCATCTTTAAGACTATAAAGGAACTTTGTGAAATTGCCACGGGTATTCTTGTTACAGATAGAAAGGATGTTTGGTGATTTGATATCAAATGTATTGCTGTCATAAGGGCCATAATTAGACAGACCTGCATCTGGGTTATAATTATTGGTCTTTGTAACAGCATGGTCAAAAATAAACGTAGGATTTTTTAGTTCCATCGTATTTGAAACAGAGATCGGTTTGCTATCTACCGTAAAACAAAAACTTTCTTTATTCTGGAATAAAACCAGTTTTCCGTTTTCACTAAATAAGTGTTCTGCTATTTTACTAATTTCGGTATAGAGATTTTTGGGATTGTAGATATCAGATCGTTTACCCTCAATGATGTTCAATATTTCATCACTTTTATCTGGTGATGTGGCAAAACTCAGGTACTTCCCCATGTTGAATTTTGTTTTTCGAATTAGCAATTCACTTAATTCAAATTCTTTCAAACCTTCATTGGTTTCAACTTTTGCTTTGTTTCCTATTACTTCTTTTAGAACTCCAACAAATTCTTCATTGGGAGCGAGAATATTCGTTAATCCAGGCAAGGTTTCTGCATGCAATACATCAAGACCAATCAATTCAAATCCTTCTGAATGTAACTCAGCACAACTAATGTCAAAAATCCAGTTACGTTTGATATTGACCAAGAAACCGAAACGTTTTTTTCCATTGATCTCGGTCAAACGCAATTGCACTTCAATGAGCTTTTTATAACCTATCCTGTCTTTTAAACTATCTGGCAAGGCATTTTTAATGATATCGTCTTTACCCGAAAAGAAACGGAAAGGATAAAAATCTACGGGAGTGTATCTTGGGAAACGGTCTTTGAAAGTTCTGAAAAAGATATGCTTTATCAATGAGGCTGTGATCTGATGATCACTATATGTACTTCGTTCTGTTAATATACCAATTGGAGTGCTGTCATCACTGTCCTTGTTGGAAATGTATATAGAATCACCGTTTCTAAAAAAAGAATGCGTAGCATTGTACAAACCTCTTAATTCAGTAAGACGTTCATCGCTATATAATTCAGTATTGATTTGATATTTTTCAAACTCAATATTTATTGGAAAGTAATTAAGCTGCATATTCTTTTTAAAGTTTTATTGGTTAAGGGTTGATGTGCCTGATCTATTTCAATCAATTGATAAACTATAATTCTAATTCTTTCTCAAGCTTTCTGGTAAAAACTTATCGATTTCTGCATCTGAAAATGTAAACTCCTCATTTTGTTGAAGTGCTTTGGAAGCAATTTGATAAGCCTTATTAATTGTTTTAGGAGCACCTCGATATGTATTGATAAGTTCTTCGTTCAATTCGTCTCTGGTCTGCTGAAGATGTTCTATTGCTTTATTTCCAATCCTAATATCGACAAGTAATGAAAGTAGCTTTTCTCTTATTTCTAGAATATTTAAAGCTGCCTGTTTATGTTTTTCTGCTATCGCCAATAAATTGAAATCTTTGGAATAAAGTGTTATTCCAAGTAATATTGTTGAGCAAAGTGCAGCGATAAATTGAAATGCTTTCCCTTCACCGAGCACTACAACTAAAATACTGGTAGTAGTTGCTGCCGATAAGAAAATTTCAGCAAATTTTAAGCAATCACTTCTTTCCTTAAGAACATCGGCACATTTTTCATGGGTTTTGTGTGTATAAACAACTCTTCCATAAATTTCTCGAATTTGAGACTCTAATAAGTTTTTTTGCTCACTCATATCTATATTTTTAAACTATTCAGAAATAGGTACATCAATTAAATCTCTGGCAACTACTATATTATCTTTAATGATATAACATTCTACAAAATGACTACCTTTAAAACTTGTAGTTTCAGTCTTCTCACTAGAGTTTAAATCAATTATTTGTCCTCTAATGCAGTTTCTCTTGACTGCTTGTTCTCCGCGGTTAGTAACTTTCCATTTGATTACATAAGGAGCAGGCACATCTATTCTCTCAATATAAAACCTTAAAGATTTATTCGGCATCAATCTAATTTTCTTTAACAGAAATTCACGTAATAAACCATCTCTATAACCATTTTGCTTCACTTCACAATCTATTTTTAAATCGTATCTAATATCAATAGGGTATTTTGATTCAATAAATTCCTCGGTGTTTCTATAGCTGGAATTAAGTGATGCGGCTTCTTTTTCTTCGTTTACATATTTCGGGAAATCATTTCCAAAAATATCCCTCCATTTATTATGTTTCGTTTTATCAGAAGCAGCATCAATCGCTTCTTCAGCTAGATCATACGCCTTCTTTGCCTTCCTCTTAAAAGACTTTTTAACTTTCACTCGCTGCTTGCTTCCTAAAGCACCATATTCATTTTGATCCTTGGGCTGGTCATATAAATGTTTGAAAAAATCTCTACACATTTCATCATAATATGCAAAACTCTTTTCGTCATAACAAGTAGTTGATTTTAAAAAATTATAAGCAAGCGTGTCTATCAAAAGCCCACCCATACAAACCCCATGCTTATTTTTCCATGATCTGGCCATCTTACAGAGTCTTCTAAGGTTTCGATTTTTATTGGCTACAAACTCGACCATGGCATCCATTTCCTTTCTTGGCTTTGTAATTTTCCAAGTGCCATCAGCATAAGTATCTGGATATTTGTAGTCTTGATCGTCTAATTCAAAAACTGGCTGTACATCGATATGGGAATCTGTAAAATTTACCGTAACTACACATCTATCCACCTTAATATCAGAAGAAGAGTAGGTATTTGAAATTGCAGTTTTAGTATCTTGTAATAATTTACTTTGTCCTCCGGACTTGTTATAATCTGCCCATTTTGATGCAGGCATAATATATAGCATGTCTAAATCTGAAATCCCATTAATTCCCGTATACCTTCCATAAGAACCAACTTGCAAGCTATTTGCAGTTTTAGAATCTGTGTTGCGAAATTCTGTGTTCAAAGATTTTGTAATACGCCCATAGCGATAAGAAATTGTATCAGCCTTATCATCGCTTATTTTGATATTTGAGAGGAACTCCTTAAAGGTTTCAGATGTATTCATGCGTTAAATAGTATTTATTTTCAATCTCTTTTTCCCGGTTAATAATTGTTGCATCAAACCTTTTTTCTGTTGTTTAATCGCTTCTATTTTCTTCTTTTGTAGTTCGATTTCCTTATCTGCTGTATTTAGTAACCGAACAATTTCCTTCTGCTCCTCAATTGGAGGTACGGGTATTTTGAGTTTTAGGAATTCAGATTGCCCTAACGTCTTGTTTCGCCCTGCACCACCGGGAGAAGCCAACTCTAATAAGTTTTTCCCTTTTGCTGATTTAAAAAAGTACAACAGGTAATCCAGATCTAAAACCCCTTCTTTAGGTTTGTACATAGGAAAACGATGTGAAGCTATCATTCCTCTCTCTGCTTCCGTTGTCTTTGCTATTGCTTGCTCCCATGCAAAAACAATATTTACAACAAAGCAATCGGGTTCTATCCAAAACACGGATTTGTTACCTAAACTTTTTCCTGTTACTGGTTCTTTATGAAAAATGCCTTTAGCATGAGATCTTATACCAATTTCTTGATAAAAAATTTCTTTCTCAGGAATAAAACCTGTTTTAACTTTAATAACTCCTTTTGCAAGCGGTGTTAAAACTACGTTCATTCCGATGTCAGAAGTCAATTTTAAAACAAGAGCACGTCTGCGATTTATAAAATTTTCAAGTAATTGCTCATTATATCTAATTGACCTATCCCAAGTAAATGAAAGTTTTGCAATTTCATTTTGCTCGTTAATTGGCGGCAACGCTATAGCTATTTCTTGAAATTCTGAAATCCACCGTCTTTTATGATCTTCAGTATTAATCTTTACTAGCTGAAGTCTCTCATATAAGAACTTTGTGTCGTTACCCGCCTTTGCTGTTAAAATTTTTATGGCTGAAGATTTAATTTTAAAGCGAAAGTCAATATACCTGCTAGCAGTAGTAAAATCGTCAAAAATTATTACAGGATTATCAGGGTTATATATACCATCCTGATCTTCGGTATAACCTAAAACAAAAGCTTTATTAGCTGTTAATACAGGCATGTTGTTCAAGTTGTTTACCTTGTTGATATTATTCGTTAAATATTTGCTCGGCTGTTCATATTCTAGAACCTCAAGTATTTCAACGATATTCCAATTAGAGGGAACTGTTCCTAATGGTGTTTTCTTATATCCAGTCTTTTTATCCATACTAGTATCCCAGATCTTTTAAATAGTTAGCCATTTCTGCTTCCACATCATCAATCTGTTGCTTTAGTGTATTAATCTCTGATTGTACCGCTTTAATATCCACCTCTTCCTCTTCTTCAAACGTATCCACATAGCGAGGGATATTCAGATTAAAATCGTTCTCTTTAATTTCGCTCAAGGGCGCTCGATAAGCATATTTGTCTTCAATTACACTACCTTTATCAGTAGCAAGAGGAACACTGATTTTAAAAGCTTTGTATGTTTCAACAATGTGTTTTATATCTATATCTCTCAGTTTGTTTTGATTTTTACCTGTTTCAAAACCTTTGCTCGCATCAATGAACAAAACATCTTTATTGGATTCCTTTGCTTTGTTGAAAATCAGAATAACAGCTGGAATACCAGTCCCGAAAAATAAGTTGGCAGGTAAACCAATGACAGCTTCTAATAAATTTTCTTCAATCAACTGCTGACGGATTTTACCTTCGCTGCTTCCCCTAAACAATACACCATGCGGCATAATCACACCAACACGACCAATATCTTCATAAGTGGTTTCAATCATATGACTAATAAAGGCGTAATCACCTTTGCTTTTTGGAGGAACACCTCGATGGAAACGATTGTATTGATCAGCGACCGCATTTTCCGCTCCCCATTTATCTAATGAAAAAGGTGGATTTGCAGCCACAATATGAAACTTCATTAATTGATCACCTTCCAAAAGGCGTGGGTTATTTATGGTGTCTCCCCATTCAATGGTAGCGTTATCAATCTCGTGCAGAAACATATTCATACGAGCTAAAGCCCAAGTGCTTCCGTTTACTTCCTGTCCATATAAAGAAAAGTTTCCGGATCCTACTTCTTTGGATAGCTTAATCAATAAGGAGCCCGAACCGCAGGTTGGGTCATTTAATCTATTACCCGCTTCAGGAGTAAGGAGCTTCGCTAATAGGGTAGAAACCTCACTTGGGGTATAAAATTCTCCTGATTTTTTTCCTTCATCACCCGCAAACATTGAAATCAGGTACTCATAAGAATCACCGATCACATCATTACCTTCCAAATGCGAAGGCTGTAAATCCATTTCAGAAAAATCGACAAGCAAATTTTTCAGTCTTCTGTTACGGTCTTTTGTTTGCCCAAGATTTGATTCTGAATTGAACGTAATATTTCTGAAAACACCTGCTAATTTCAAGCGGTTGGAATCTTCAATTTGTTCCAGAACACGGTCGATTAAATCACCTAATTGTACATCATTACGATTTTCAAATAAATAATCGAAAGTTGCATTTTCAGGAAGCTTAAATCGTTCATTTGCCAAAGCCCGTTCTATACGCACATTATCACCTTTGTACTTTTCGGTGTAAAATGCTTTCTTGTCTTTCCATACATCAGAAACATACTTTACAAAAAGCATCGTCAGCACATAATCTTTATACTGTCCGCTACTTAACACTCCTCTGAATGAATCACAGGCTTTCCATACTATATTGTTAATCTCTTTTTGAGTGAGCTTCTTTTCCATTTTATTTTAAAATATCATTTATTACTGCTTGAAATAATTTATTTTTTTCGTCTATCAACCTTCCTGTCAAAGCTAATTCTGCTCGATGCAAATCACTTAGCTTGGCTATCTTTTTTTGAACTTCTAATGGAGGAAGAGGGATTTCTACTGCTTCGAGTTCATTTTTACGAATAGAAGGAATAGAGCTACCTGCACCAAGGGACTGAAAAAATGATTGATACTTAGTCGAATTAAAAATCGTAACCAAATAGTCTGAATCAACAAGATCAGACTTCGGCTTGATAACAAAAAAGATAGAGGAAGCAATTGCTTTTCCTGTATCAACACTGTATTTCCAAGCAAAATTTCGCATCCCTTTCCCCACAAATAAAACATCTCCCTCTTCTAAAAGATGGCTTTTGGACTTTTCTGTTATTTCAACCCATCCATCTCCATTACCATCAAACAGCCCAAAATCATTAAAATTTTTAGCCTGAAGATAGATAACTGCACCTTTTTCTTTTGGCTTGTCATAAAAGCCAAATTGCAAATGGGATATATCTTTTAATTGCATTTTCAATTTTGTATTCCGTTTCAAATTTAAGCAAATATACAGGATAATATTTAAATACACAAATATATTTCTTTGTAGATAGTTTCAAATAATAAAATTATCTTCCCTATTTCATGAAGAAGATCCAGCAATTCAGCCACTCACTGCCAAATCATTCCTTTGACTGCCACTTTATTATAACGCCCTGATTTCTGAAACACCTTTGTCCCGAAAGTCCGCAAGGTGCGGGATAACAATAACAAATTAATGTGTTTCAATTATGGAAAAACAGAGAAAAAAAGTTTTGCTGGCAGCCGTGGCAATTCTGTCAGGAATTGGTGCGTTCGCACAGGGAAACGGTTCGGCTGGCATCAACGAGGCTACTCAAATGGTAACGTCTTATTTCGACCCCGCAACCCAATTAATCTACGCCATTGGTGCGGTCGTGGGCTTGATAGGGGGCGTTAAGGTTTATAACAAGTTCAGTTCGGGCGACCCCGACACATCGAAGACTGCAGCATCCTGGTTTGGTGCGTGTATCTTCTTAATTGTTGCAGCTACCATCCTGCGTTCATTCTTCCTTTAATCCGTTGCCTTATGAGTAATTATAACATCAACAAAGGCATTGGGAGAACGGTGGAATTTAAAGGGCTGAAAGCACAATACCTGTTCATTTTTGCAGGCGGACTGCTCGGAACCCTTATCCTGGTCATGATACTTTACATGGCCGGGGTTAATTCCTACATCTGCCTTTTTCTTGGGGCAGGCGGTGCTTCGCTCATTGTATGGCAGACCTTTTCGCTGAACAGGAAGTACGGCGAACACGGGCTGATGAAAATTGGAGCCAATAAAAGGCATCCCCGCTACATCATCTGCCGCAAGCCTGTACACCGCTATTTAAAATTCACACCTAAACAGAATGCCGTATGAGAAATGTAGCAAAGACCACCACACTGGAAAACAAGTTCCCTTTGTTGGCAGTGGAGAACAACTGCATCTTATCCAAAGATGCGGACATTACCGCCTGCTTTGAAGTACGCTTGCCGGAATTGTTCACGGTAGCTTCTGCGGAATACGAAGCTATTCACTCCGCCTGGCACAAGGCTATCAAAACCTTGCCTGATTTTACGGTCATTCACAAACAGGATTGGTACATCAAAGAAAGCTATGCGCCCGATTTGGCAGAGGATAACCAAAGTTTTTTGGCAAAATCCTATCAACGCCATTTCAATGAGCGACCGTTCTTAAATCACTACTGTTACTTGTTCCTGACCAAGACCACTAAGGAAAGAATGCGGATGCAAAGTAATTTTTCATCGCTATGTAAAGGTACGCTGATACCAAAGGAAATCAGGAACAAGGAAACGATACACCGCTTTATGGAGGCGGTCGCCCAGTTTGAGCGTATCGTGAACGATAGCGGTTTTGTAACCCTGAAACGTCTGACCGAAGATGAAATCATCGGAACAGAAGATACACATGGATTACTGGAACAGTACCTCACGTTATCAAGGGAATCTGGAACACCAATGCAGGACATCGCACTCGGAACGGAAGAAGTCCGTATCGGAAACAAAAGGTTGAGCCTGCACACCTTGTCCGATACAGACGATTTGCCCGGAACGGTATCGGCTGATACCCGTTTTGAAAAGCTATCCACCGACCGGAGCGACTGTCGTTTATCATTCGCTGCTCCCGTGGGATTACTCCTTAGCTG
>NZ_LLWP01000011.1 GCF_001412215.1 Pedobacter sp. Hv1 | reverse complement strand
AACCAAACCATTACTTATGTAAGCTCAAATACTAGCGTGGCTACCATTGTGGGTAACCTCGTTACCATTGTAGGCGCTGGCAATACCACCATTACGGCTTCGCAGGCTGGTGATGGGAATTATAATGCGGCAACACCTGTTGATCAGACCTTGACGGTGGGTAAAGCTAGTCAAATTATCAGCTTTGCTGCATTAGCAAACAAAACCTATGGAGATGCTCCTTTTGGATTAACCGCTACTGGTGGTGGCTCTAACCAAACCGTCACTTATGTAAGTTCTAATACAAATGTAGCTACCATTGTAGGTAACCAAGTTACGATAGTTGGAGCAGGTAGCACTACAATTACTGCCTCGCAAGTAGGTGACGCGAACTATAATGTAGCAAACTCTGTTGATCAGGTTTTAACCGTGAATAAAGCTGCTCAAACCATCACCTTCGCCGCGTTAGCGAACAAAACATACGGAGATGTGCCTTTTACTTTAAATGCTACGGGTGGCGATTCAAACCAGACCATTACTTATGTGAGTTCTAATACCAACGTGGCTACCATTGTGGGTAATACGGTTACTATTATAGGTGCGGGTAGTAGTAGCATTACTGCCTCGCAGGCTGGCAATGGAAATTATAATGCTGCAAGTTCTATTGATCAGACTTTGACGGTTGGTAAAGCTGCTCAAACCATTACTTTCAATGCATTAACCAACAAAACCTATGGCGATGCGGCTTTTGCGCTAAACGCAACGGGTGGGGGTTCAAACCAAACCATTACTTATGTGAGTTCGAATACAAGTGTGGCTACAATTATAGGTAATATGGTAACTATTGTAGGAGCTGGTAATACTACCATCACCGCTTCTCAAACCGGCAATGGGAACTACAATGCGGCAACATCGGTTGATAGGTCTCTAATCATCACACCTAAACCGGTAACAGGCTCTTTTACTGCAATGAATAAAACTTACGATGGTAACATAATCGCAAAAATTTCAGATAGATTTCTTAGCGGTATCCTCACCATTGATTTGTCAAACGTGCAAATAGCTGGAGGAACGGCAAGCTTTGCTAATCCTAATGTTGGGGTAGGGAAAATCGTCAGCTCGACCGATATGTTCTTAGAGGGTACAAGTGCGAGAAACTATACACTTATTGCCGTAACTGAAACTACTGCAGATATCGATCAGCGACCAATTACCATTACAGCAGAAGCAAAAACCATTACCTATGGTGATATAAACCCTACTTTAACCTACCTTATTTCAAATGGGACTTTGGTTGGAGTTGATCAAATGACAGGGAGTTTAAATAAAAGCGGTAATAATAATGTAGGTACCTATGCCATTAACCTTGGAACCTTAACAGCGGGCAATAACTATCGTATCACCTTTGTGGGTGCCAGCTTTATCATTGATAAGAAAATGCTCACCATTACGGCAACAGATAAGAACAGACCATTTAACGTAATTAACCCGCTATTAACGGCAAACTATAGCGGTTTTGTAAATGCAGAAAATGAAAGTGCATTAACAACTTTGCCTACATTAACTACTACGGCAACAATTACATCACCTGCGGGTACATACCCTATTGTTGCTAGTGCTGCGGCTGCTCCAAATTATAGTTTTAACTATGTAAATGGTACATTAACCATTGGTGCAAATACCCAGACAATCAGTTTTGCGCCTTTAGCAGATAAATTATCTACTGATGCGGCATTTACCTTAACTGCAAGCTCTAATGTTGGCTTAACCATTGCCTATAGCAGTAGCGATGCAACTATTGCAAGAATTATCAATAGTAATCAGGTAGAAATATTGAAAGCAGGCACCGTAACCATTACGGCAAGTCAAGCAGGTAATAGCAACTATGCAGCAGCAATTCCTGTAGCACAGCCCTTAAAAATTATTGACAATCCGGCACCAAATATTGTAATTACCAGTGATATTGGGCAGGACATTAGTAAAGGTGAAACGGCCAAGTTAACGGCAATAGGTGCAGTAAGCTATAGCTGGAGCAATGCAGAAGGCATAATTACTGGACAACAAACCGCCACACTTACCATTAGACCATTTGTGACCACTACTTATATCGTTACAGGTACCAATCAATATGGTAGAACCAGTACCCAATTCATTACCATTACAGTAAAGGAAAATTTGCAGGTAGTCACCGTAAAATCTTCAGCAACAAATATCATATCGCCAAATGGTGATGGGGTGAATGATTACTTCATTGTAAAAAACATTGATGCCTATCCGAATAATACGGTTACCATTTTAGATAGAACAGGTAAAATTTTACACAAAGTGAAGGGGTATAAGAACGATTGGAATGGAAGTGTAAATGGGGTAATGTTAGAAGAAGGAACATACTATTACCTGATCGAATTTGGAGATGGAAAATTAAATGCGAAAAGAGGATTTATTACAATTGTAAAGGACTAAAGTTTAAGAAATAAAGGTGGGAGATCTTTGCAAAATGAAACCCCACCCTTAATTATACCCTAGTTAAAAAGGGAAACGAAAAATATGAATTGAGATGAGAATACAACTATTAATAGGTTTGATCATAGGAATGGGGATGGCTGCAAAAGCACAATTGAATCCCTTAGGTGCTACTTTTTATCAAAATCAATATTTGGGCAATCCTGCAATGGCGGGACTAAATGAAGGTTTTCGCTTAAATGCAGGTTTCAATCAACAGTGGAGCCAGATTCCCGGATCGCCAAAGGCGCAGTTCATTACTGTTGATCATCGCTCTAATAAAGTTGGGCTTGGACTAAGTTTTTATGCCGACAAGGCAGGTTTATTGAAACGCACAAGAGCTGTAGCAACCTATGCTTACCATCTACCACTTAGTGCCGACAATGATCAATTACATTTTGGTATTTCTTTGGGTGCACTTTCTGAGCGATTAACTAGTGAAGATGTAGATGGTACACCACTTGATATCTCGGTGCAACGTTTCAATGAACGTCCGGTTACCTTAGATGGCGACTTTGGAATGGCTTATACCTCAGGGCGCTTCAATATTCAAGTAGCCGTGCCTAATCTGAAAAATTTCTTTGCAACCGAACGTTACAATACATTAAACTGGAATACTTTTTTTACGGCAATTAGCTATAAGTTTATGACAGATAGCACTAAACGTGCATTTGTGATCGAACCTAAGCTGAGCTATAGAGGAGTTAAGGGGTATGATGATATGCTCGATATAGGAGTAAACGTTACAATGAATTCAAATAAAATCTATGGTACCATTATCTATCATAGTACCAATAGCATCTCTGTTGGGATGGGGGCGAATTTTAATAGTTTTTCAATATTTGGAATGCATACTTCTGGCACTTCTGCATTAAGGAATTATTCTAGTGGTAATTTCGAAATTGGACTTGGTGTGCTATTCTAAATCAATCTATGTTTCCATTCCATCAATTAAATAGAGGTACTATTAGATAGAACAGTTCACTTTAAAAAAGGGAATAAAATACCAATCTTAAGAAATTTATATTAAGTTTTGTTCTTAACCTAACATTTGCTAACTTATTCAAAACTTTTAAACCCTATCTGTGTTCATTAAATAGGGTTTAATCTTTAAAATAAGGGGAGGTGTCAATGGAATTATCAAAACAGCAAGACGGTGGTACTGCTTCAGTAGCCCATTTGCCAAAAGAACAAAAAACTAATCAGGCTAATCTAATCGTAGAGCAATATGTTGAAAAACGTAGGGACAAGGCCGAAGAACAAGCTCAAAAAGAAGAAGAAGAAATCACACAGGCCAAACAAACCAAATCTAATTGGGATGAATTGATCAGTTATCGCTATGCAATTTTCTAAACTATTTCTTTTGTTTGATACTTCTTTCCGGTTCGTAATTCAATCCAGGCGATAGCCAATACAATAAAGCTATTCTCGAATAACGGTAGTTAAATGGAGAAAACAATACGGTTGTTCCAAATAAAATGGCTACAAAATACCATAGGTTATCATATTCTAGTTTAAGACCGAAAACATAAGCTGCCACACTCACACTAATCATTTCGGCAACATTCATGGCATAGCTTACAAACATCGAAACATAAAAATAACCAGGTTCGCGTTCGAATTTAAGATTACAATGTGGGCAAACTTCGTTCATTTTTTGGATCTTAAAGCCATAAGTTGGACCCGAAAATACATTTCCAACTCTGCAACGAGGACATTTAGCGTTTACCATTCCCTGCCATTGAGAGATATATAAGGTTTTATTTTCTTTATTTGCTTCCATGTGTATTGGTATTTAATTTTCTGAATTTTTCTGGTGTAATGCCTTCGTATTTTTTGAAGAATTTAATAAAATAAGATTGATCGTCGAAATTAAGTTTAGTGGCAACTTCAGAGATCAACAAGTCTAAATTGATCAATAAACGTTTGGCTTCTAAAATCACTCTATTTCTAATCAATATCCCTGCCGAAACCCCTAAAAAATCGTTGCATAAAGCATTTAAATGGTTAGGGGTAATGTACAATAATTCTGCATATTGCTTAGGTAGCCTTAGTTTCGCATAATTTTCCTCTATCAGGTTTTGGAAATTCTTTAATAAAGTATGGTTGTAAGAATTACCATTTACATTTTGGCCAACATTTGTTGTTCGCGATATTTCTATAAACAATCTGATCAGTAAGGTTTTTACTAGATCGTCGTTAATAGGTTGCTCATTTTGGCCCTCTCTTAAAATGTCTTCAAAAATAGGGGTAATCCTTTCTTGAGTAAAGTTTGGTAAAACCATCACCTGATGGTCTGGTTGCCCACTAAAAAAACTAAAATTTGCTAAATAATCTGGCTTTAAAAGAAATGAACTTAAATAATTGCTAGAAAAGTTGATGATATAGCCATCGGGCTCTGTCGTGAAATCCCAACTATGTACCTGCCCGGGGATCATGAAATAGATCAATCCCGGTTTCACTTCAAATTTTTTAAAATCTATTTGCTGGTTTCCTGTTCCTGAGGTGAAAAATACCAAGTGATAAAAGGAATGTCGATGAGCCGAATGCAAATGCTGATGCTGTTGCGCATAATACCCAAACCTACTTACCAAAATACCATCATTTTTGTAAGTTTTAAAGTTTTGAATATCGTAAACAGGGATATCAGATTTCATATACAAAAGTACCTATTTATAATGGCTTACTAAAGGTATAATCCTTACTTAAAATAGTACTTTTTACTGATTGATGTATAAGTTTTTTTTAAATTCTTACAGCTAATGGAATGGTTTTTTGTGGATATTGGCTGCTGTGAGATAAAATCAGGTTCATAATGTAGTCGTTAGATGGGTAAGGTGTAATGGCAGATTTTAAGGTTTCCAGATCATTAATATCACAATACTCTGAAATATAGCCCATGCCATAAAATTTCCCCTTTTCTACCCAAACACAACTTTTCTCTTCTTCAGATCTGCCATTGTCTATCAAGGCAAAAGATGGAAGTAGACTTTGCAATTGTTTCATGGCCTCTGCTACGCGGTAATTGTAATCTTCTGGACTTTCTTCGCCTACACAAGCACCTTCACATCCACCATCAATATATAAGCTACAAGCACCTTTATGAGTTTGGATAAAACACAGTTTTTCGCAGAGAAGATGCTCACTAGCAATAGTCCTTAACAATTGATGCCCTTCTAATAGGTTATTAAAGCTGTATAAAACTGAGCCATTTTTTCTATACTTGTCAATACCGAGGCGGATATACCCATTTTGGTCTTCAAACTGATAGAGCGAATATTTTTGCTCAAAACGTTTCATTGCCCTGTTGTTTTCTGGCCATAGCTTTTTAATTTCTGCCGCTTCTAAAATAAAGGCCATCAGTTCTGTACCACAGGTCTGAAAATCAATGCTGTAAATGCTCTTTAGAAAATTTTGTCGCTGTTGACTAATGTTATGTCCACTAAAATGTGTGCAAACACGTTTTTTCAATTGTTTGGCTTTTCCTACATAAATAACCTTGCCTTTTTCATTTTTAAAATAATAAACTCCAGGTGTATTTGGCAATTTATCAATTTCTGTTTTTTGTAGGTTAGGAGGTAATGTTTGTTCTTTCGAACTTCTTTTTAAAGTGTCTTCAATTAATCCTTCAGTATCTTTTTCAACTAATAATGCTAAAAGAACAGCCGTTGCATTGGCATCGCCGCCGGCTCTGTGTCTATTGTTTAATGGAATTGATAAATCAGCACAAAGTTTACCCAAACTATAAGATGCCAGGCCGGGAAATAATTTTCTGCTTAGCCTAACGGTGCACAATTTTTTGCAATTGAGCGTGTAGCCACAAGCCTCCAAGTGATGGCGAACAAAAGAATAGTCGAAGTTTACATTGTGTGCAACAAATATTTTGTCGTGCAGTAATCCATAAATGCGTTCAGCTATATCTCTAAACTCTGGGGCCGAAGCAACCATCTCGTCATCAATTCCGGTTAAGGCCTGAATGTATATCGGAATGTTTTGATGTGGGTTGATCAGGGTCTCGTAACTTTCTATAATCTCCCTGCCATTATGGATGTGTATGGCAATTTCTGTTATGCCATGAGAGGCGGCATAACCTCCTGTGGTTTCAATATCTACAACTGCATACAACATAATTATGAAATGGTTAAACAAATATATGCTAAAAANNTTTTTAGCATATATTTGTTTCAATTGTATGTATGTCAGTAATTTACGATGCTCATAATGATTAGAGCTAATAGGAATAAAAGATAAAAAAATGTAGGTCGATATAATAAATCTTTAAATGCAACGTCTATATATACGAGAGCGTTAATTTAGATGACGGGGATAGGGCATTGCTTTATCTCCGTCTCTTTTTTTAAGGCTATTTTGAAAAAAAATGCAACAATTTTTTTTAATTTAAATTTTTAACCGTATATATGCAGTGAGAGCGTTAATTTAGATAACGGGGATAGGGCCTAGGCTTTATCCCTGTTTCTTTTTACAGCCTTTTTGCTTACTTCTTAGGCTCTATTACTATCCATTTATTGATAGTATTGTAAGGTGCTTCCAATACGATCTTATAAAATGATGATGGATATTTTTTCAGATCGATAAAAGCATGTTTGGTTGCTATTGGTAATTCTGCCATTAATGTATAATTATCTTTGCCACCAGTTTTAACATTATTGGTTGTTGCTGCCCATATTTTAACTGTACCTTTTTGATCTAATGTTTTCCAGCTAATGTCTGCATTGCCATTTACATAATTTACTGTTGCATCTGCAATAGAAATTGGACCAATTAGTGCTGTTCCGTCTATTTCTTGTAATTGTGCTTTTGGAATAGTAATGTTCATAAATCTAGCAATAGAAGGCATAATGTCTACAATGGCAGGGTTGTAATAGCGAGCATAGCTATTTAATTGTGGATAGTTAGAGATCATCCAAGTGCTGCGTTGTCTTGGCGATTGACCTCCATGGCCTTTTCCGTTGGCTTCGGTTCTGCCATGATCTGTAGTAACAACAAATAACCATTCTTCTTTAAATGCTTGCTCACGGTAAGCTACAGCGTCGTATATTTTACCCAATTGTACATCTAATTTTTTAATGGCATCTTCAAACTGTGGACCATCGCCATACATATGGCCCATATCGTCTGTAAATTCTAAATAAACCCAAGAAAGATCTGGTCCATCTTTTTTGATGGTTGTTGCTGCCGATTCAGTTACTTGCTCATCTATTCTGTGCATAAAATTTCTGCTTTTATCAGGTTTAAACCGAATAGTATCTAATTCATAACCATCAAAATGTTGATCTACCACTAAATTGCCAGCATTACTTAGGTTATGGCCCAATAATTTAGTACGATTATCTGTCCAACTCGAAAAAATGGCTGTCTTTTTCTGAGGATATTGAGCTTTTAATAACCTGAAAATATTGTGGTAATTGTAATTGGGATCTTTAATGTCGTTATCTGGAACATTGTGCTTGTTTACCCAAGTGCCAGTTAAAAGACTATTGTAGCCTACAGCAGAAACGGTTGGCGTTTGGTTATAGCCTCCTTTATCGCCACCAACGTACATTCGGGTGTAACTGCCTTTTTTAATGATCCTGTTCATATTAGGAAGATTAAGCCTTTCTATTACATCGGCAGAAATGCCATCGGCAATGATAAAAACTGTCTTTTTTGTTTTTTGAGCAAAAGTGTTGAAGCTAATAAAAAGGAGTGCGAGTGTAAATATTTTTCGATACATAAGGAATATTTTTTCAAATGAAATGATAAATTAAACCCATTTCGTTGGTGTTTCGAAATGGGTTTAAGGGTTTTACCAACCAAAAATTTGTTTAAGGTTTGGATTCAATACCACCTGTTGTTGAGGAATAGGGCGATAATAATATTTGGGTTCTTGAAAATTACGGGTAACAGCTTCGGTTACAATGGCACCACCTGTATTGCCATTTTTTAAATAAACAGTAGCGTCAGTTCCAATTAAGCCTGTACGGTAATAGATCAATTTTACACCAAGTGAGTTTTTCTCTTTTTGATCTTCTCCTGGTATGGTCAATGATCTGTCTATTAAGATGATATCATCTACGCCGTCGCCAGTTAAATCATATTTTCCTAGTCCAGCAAAATACATTCCTTCAGGGCTTTTTGTCAATAGTTTTCCAGATTTCCATCTCATCAGGTCATCGTATCTGGTGTTTTCAAACGCAAATTCTACTCGGCGTTCTCTTCTTATTTCTAAAATTACACCCACGTTAGCACCCACATTGTCAAACTGCTGTTGTAACAATGGATCTGGTGAAGCATTTGCTTGCGCAAGGTTAAGGTCTGGCAATCCAACTCTTTTTCTTAATAAATTAACAGAGGCATCCAACTGTTGTTGAGTTAATGTACCCAGTTCAGCAAGTGCTTCTGCATAAATTAACAACACTTCTGCATAGCGATAAACAGGAAAATCTACACTGTTTAAAATGGTATTGTCTGTACTGTTTACATATCCCTTTAATTGGTGGTAGCCTGTAAAATTCTTGTTTAAACGCTGAATGTAAGGCACTGCATCGGGTACTCTAACCCAACCTGGGTAAGCTACGGTTTGCATTAAACGTGGATCGCGATTTTGAAATTCCTTTACAAAACCCAGCTGGCTATAATTGGGCTGATCTGTAAAACGGCTACCGTCTTTCATTAAATAGGTTTGGATCAAGTCTTTTGCTGGTGCTTGCTCATAATCGCCAAATACTACCGAATTCACATTCTGGCTTTTGCTTTTACTGAGGTCGAAAATATTAGTTAAAATAACCTCAGGATTAGTAGTAAGGTCTTGACTGTTGAACAAAGTAGCATAATCTTGATCAGTTTTACCCGTATTGTAAATAGAGAATTTTTTTGAGGCAATGATCTCTCCGGCTACTTTTGAAGCGTTGTCTAGGAAAGTATTTGCATTGCTTGCTAAATTGATTTCTGAATGGTATTTACGGAACGTGCCTTCGTAAAGCGCAGCACGTGCATAAGCAGTAGCAACTGCCCATTTACCAGGAGTACCAACAGGAACTTTTTCTCTCACATTTTTATAAGCGAAATCAAAATCGGCCATTACACTATCCATTACCAATGCCCTAGGGTCGCGACCTTTGTACAAAGCTTGATCGCCAGGACTTAGAGATGTAGAATACCAAGGCACATCAGAAAAACGCTTGATTTTGTCCATGTAAAATTCGGCACGGTAGTAACGAGCTAATCCGGCATAGTGGTTTTTTACTTCGTTGCTTACACTTGCTTTTTTATAGCTTTCTAAAAAGTAGTTAATGTTACGTAACCTGCTCCAGCTCCATCCGCTGGTTATATTTTGTGCACTTGTGCTTCCAGCCATTACGTTTTTTACTTCTACTGCTGCAGTAGTAGCTGTATTGTCGCTACTTTGGTCGTTTAGATACGTATTTCTGTCTGGTTGCGATAATAGTCCGTTAATGTATAACGATAAGTCTTCTTCTGTATTGAAGAAAAGGTTTGGAGAGATTGACGTTTGTGGGAAACGATCCAAATCGCCCTTTTTACAAGCAACAATGCTGCCTGCAAGTACAATTAATAAGATATATAAGTTCTTCTTCATGATTAATTTTAATGATTGTTAAACTTTATAGGATTAAAAATCTAGGTTTAAGCCAATAGCATATTTTCTTTGGAATGGATAAGCCCATGCGCTAGAACCTTGGTTTACAGCTTCTGGATCAATGTATTTTTTGATAGAAGAGAACTCGTAAAGATTTTCTCCAGTTACAAATACACGAAGTCTGCTTATTTTTAACTTATTGCTAATTTTAGCAGGAACGGTATAGCCGATCGATACATTCTTGATTCTTAAATAAGCCCCATTTAAAAGGTATTTAGTTTGTGGAATATCTAAGCCTTTACCTTCATTGGCATCTGCCAACCATGATTGTAAGATAGGATAAGCTGAGTTCGGGTTTGCATCGGCTAAACCAGCTGCAATGTAAGATGCCGAGTGTTTAGCTCTTTGCTCTGGCGAATCGGCTACCGATCTATAATAATCTAAATTCCATGGGTACACGTTGGCATAAGGCTGTTGGTACGGACCCCAGAATAAATAATGGTGAGGATAGAAATCTCTTTTTAAAACACCTTGAAGGAAGATTGAAGCATCAAAGCCATTCCAGTCCATACTTAAATTGGCACCGATACTGTAACGGTCTGTACTGTTACCAATAATCTTAAGGTCTTTAGGGTCGTTGGCACTTAAACCGCGTTCAATTTTTTTATTGCCATCCAAATCTTTGTATTTAGGCCAGCCTTCAACAATGCTCAATGCTCCCCAAGGAATAATTCCTGTTTCGTCTAATGCATCTATTTCGGCTTTGCTTTTAAAATAACCATCATTCTCTAATCCCCAAATTTCACCAATCTCTTGCCCTACACGGTAATTAGAGAACAAGTTTTGATCGTTTTTAAATTTGGTAATCTTAGAACGCGAATCGGCAAGGAATACTTTTGCTTCAAAACCAAATGATTTGGCGCCCAATGGAAATCTGTCTTTATAACTTACCGATAGTTCCCAACCTTTTGTTCTTAGGTCGGCAGCGTTTTGACTTGGAGATGAAGTACCCAATACACCTGGCAATTCTTGTCCCGGAACAAGCATTCCTTTAGTATCGCGAATAAAGTAATCGAAGGTAAATTGTAATTTATCTTTTAACATTCCAATATCTGTACCCATGTTCAAGGTCGATACGCGCTCCCATGTATAAGTATTAGGATCTACCAATAAACCTGGTGCACCAGTAATAATTTGATTCTGACCAGCGCCACCAATTAAATAATTAGAAACCCCTGTTTGTAAAGATTGGATGTATCCAAAATCGCCTACGTTTTGGTTTCCGAGGTCGCCATAAGAAGTACGCAATTTAAAAGTTGTTAATACTGGCGAAAGCGGTTTAAAGAACGACTCTGAACTTGCAATCCACGCTAGGGAAGCAGAAGGGAAAAAGCCCCAACGTTTTTGTGTAGGGAAACGAGATGAACCATCATATCGGCCTGTTCCTTCTAAAATGTATCGGTCTTTGTAAGTATAGTTTAATCTACTAAATGCACTTGTAGTTGCATAAGCTCTATAACTAGAACCTATTGAGGCTGCACCACTAGTTAAGCCAATGTAAGGAAGAGAAGATGAGATTAACACATCTTTTTTTGCACTGATTACAGCATAGTTATAGTCTTCATTGTTGTAACCCACCATGGCACTGAAAAAGTGGTCGCCCAGTGTTTTTTTGTAAGTACTGTATACGTTAAAAGCATTGTTGTATAAATAGCCATTGTCTTCGCTTACATAACCTGTTCCACCTTCTTCTCTCACGTCATTTGGACCATAACCGATCTTGTATTTCTTGCTATCGTTATGGTATTTCCATAATTCTCTTTTAAAAGAGGCATCAGCATTTACTTGTAGATCGCCATTTAAAAAGCTGGCTATTGCACCTGTAATGTTATGGAAACCGAACATTTTTTGGTTGTTATTTCCTCCATCTACCAATCGGGCTCCTAAACGGCCAGCTGCTGTATTGGCCCAAGTACCATCTGGGTTTTTGGCTACATCTGTTGGCTGTAGGTAGTAAAGATCTGTAATACTGGTATTAGGTAATGCTCGTTTTGTTTCGTAAATGTTAAGGTTGTTGTCTACTTTTAACCATTTTAATGGAGAAAAACTTACCCTAGAACGAAGGCCATATCTATCCCAGAAATCTGGAGTAAGTTTATTTAAACCGTTTTCTTTGGTATAATCTGCAGAAAGATAATAGTTAACAGGAGTGTTGTTTACGTTTACACCACCCGAAAATGAAATAGTGTGGTTTTGAGATAAGCTGGCATTGTTAAAAAAGTATTTATACCAATCGTTACTACCCATATAAGCCCATTTGGTAGGATCGGTTGGATTGATACGGGTATCTGGAATAGATGGATTATCCGATCTTTCTTTAGCCCATTTGTAGTGCTCATCAGAATAATTTACATAATCCCATGGGGTATTATCTGTAGAAGTTTCTAAAACTCTCGAGTAGATATATGGATCGGTTACCGGTTTTGGCAATACAGTAGGTTTGCCCCAAGAGGTGCTGGTATTGTAGCTAATGGTTTGGCGACCAATTGCCCCTTGTTTGGTAGTGATTAAAATTACACCAAAAGCCGCTCTTGCGCCATAAATGGCAGCAGATGCAGCATCACGTAAAACGGTAAAAGATGAAATGTCTGAAGGCGTTAACCTCAACATGTCATCATTGCTTGTGGCTGGTATACCATCAATTACAATTAAAGGAGAACCTCCATTAATTGAAGTAAATCCCCTAATGTTAATCACAGGAACGGTACCAGGACTACCGCCACCATACCTAATGTTTAAGCCTGGGCTAATGCCTTGTAAAGCTTGAATAACATTGGCCACTGGGCGAGATTCTAACTGTTTGCCCGATATCTGGTCGATAGCACCGGCAATGTTCAATTTTTTCTTGGTACCAAAACCAACCACAACAACTTCATTTAGCTTGCTGTTGTCGGGTGTTAATTCCACGTTTAAAACTGTTTGGCCATCTACAGCCAGCTCTTGTTGTTTGTAGCCGATATAGGTAAATACCAATATGGCTTTTGAAGGTACATTGTTAAGTGTGTACAATCCTTTTTCGTTTGTTGCTGCATGAATGTTGGTACCCTTAACATTAATGTTTACGAATGGGATCGTTTCTTTGGTTTCTGCATCAGCAACTTTACCAGATAGGGTTAAGCTTTGAGCAAAACTATTTGTGGTTATAAATAGGAGGCACATCACCCAAAATAAGGAATGACTTTTTTTACCCCACAAGACAAAAAAAAGTAGTTTTTTCTTCATTGTTACATTAATATTAATTGTTGGTTTATAAAATTTTGACTGCTTGAAGCGCTGCTAAATTCCAGTTATAATATTAAGCCGAGGTTAAGGTCAAATTAAAAGATTAATTGAACATACATTCAATCTATTAAAAAATTTAATTTGGTCCTTTCCATTACTTTTTAGTAGTTTTCCAATTCGTTAATTATTGCTATGGGCAGAAAAAGTCTTAAAGAAACAAGACAACAAGAAATTATAAAGGTATTTTACAAGGTTGCCAAAAAGGAAGGGTATGAGAATACCTCGATCGCTAAAATTGCCAAGGTAATGGATATCAATCCAAGCCTGATCATTCATTATTTTGAAACCAAAGAAGAATTGACCTACTCATTGATCGAGTATATCTTAGAAAGATATTTGTTGATCTATACCATCAAAAATAAAGATGGAGCTACATTGGCTGAACTGAAAAAAACGATAGAGATGTTGTTTTCAAAAAAATGGAACCTTCTGTTTGATGATGGTCTGTTTTATACTTTTTATGCTTTGGCATTTAGAGAAAAAGAGATTAAGGCAAAATACAAGACCATTTTAGATTCTCTTCGTTTGGCATTGGCCACCATGATTGAACAATGCAATAGCAAAAACCTGATCAAGGTTACCGACCCTCAGAATACGGCCGACCTGATATTTGTTTTGGTAGATGGGGCTTATTTTTACCTTTCGTTAGAAAACAATAAAAAGATCTATAGCGAACGTTTGGCCTACTATAAAAATATTGCCTATCAAGTTTTAGGGATAGAACCTCTAAGCCTTAGTACGGGTATTTTGACCTCTTAATTGACGATTAAGTGCATAAACACCAATAAACATCCAAAGTAGGTTGGCGGCGGCATTGGGTATGTCATTACTGTCTACTGCGGTAGCTACTAGGCATAAACCGCCAATGATATTCAGCAATTGAAAACTGAGCGACTCTGCGCTTACTTTTTTCATGCTCAATAATAAATATCCTAGGGTGCATAACACCACACCAAGCCAACCAATGCTGGTCAATATAATCTGTAACATCGCGATTGATAAATTAGGCCAAAATTACGGCTTTACCGCCGATACCAATTGTTCTTTATCATCATTTAACACAGACTTCTTATCAGCTTAACAATGAACATCTAGTTTCGCAGCACAAAGACCTGATCAAGCTGGCGCAATCAAAGGTTCTTTTTCCATTCCAAAGTTCTAGAAATACACAAACGATTTTAATATATTCACATGAAAAGAAGACATTTTATGCAAGGTGCTTTGGCGCTTGGAACGCTCAGTGTAATCCCAGAAGGTGCTGCTGAAGCTATTGTAAAGCCAACAAAAAAGCCAATCTTAACTATTGCGCATATTACCGATGTGCATATCCATGGAAAAGACAATGTACCAGAACGAGCAAAAAAGTGCTTAAATGAAACGCTTAAAAATAAAGTAGATTTCATTCTAAATGGTGGCGATTCGATTATGGATGCATCCTATGATAATGTAACCAGAGAAATGGTAACCGAGCAATGGGCAGTTTGGGATGGCTTTATCAAAAACACCACGTTAGATGTTTACAGTTGTATCGGAAACCACGATCCTTGGTGGAAAGCACCAGCTAAAACAGATGAGATGTATGGTATTCCATATGTGGTTAAACGACTTAAAATTCCAAACAGATATTATAGCTTTAGCCGTAAAGGTTGGCATTTCATCATTTTAGATGGGAACAATAAAGGAACAACACTTGATCCTGAGCAAATGGAATGGTTAACAAAAGAACTAGACAAACTTGCTCCAAATACACCAGTATTGTTGATGTCGCATTTCCCGATGCTTTCTGTAACCAATATTTGGGCAGGTGGACAACATGGTGATTATAAAGCATTAAAAGCCTTGTTCTATAAACATAAAGATAAAGTAAAGGTATGTTTAAGTGGTCATCAACATTTGTTAGATAAGGTTTGGTACAACGATGTGAACTATTTTTGCAATGGTGCCATGTGTGGATTTTGGTGGGGCAAAGGCGATAAACAATCAGCAGCGGCCTATTATTACGAAGAAACCCCTCCGGGTTATGCCTTATTGCGTTTATATGCCGACGGAAGTGTAGAAAATGAATACATTCCTTATCACTTTGAAGCTTAAGGAAAAACAAAAAAATACGATTGTACAATAATTACCAGAATTGAGCGTCTTTATATACTAGAGCGTTAATTTAAATGACGGGGGTGGGCTTAGGCTTTATCCCCGTTTATTTTTGTAATAGAAATAACAAAGTGGAAATAGGCAGATCAATCCCAAAATAAATCCACCTAAAGTGTCTGTAAACCAATGTGCCCCCAAATAAATTCTAGAAAATGCGATGGTGATCATGTAAAATGCCGAGATAACAGTAACGATATTTCTAGTAAGCTTAGGGATCGTTTTGAGCTCCCTCATCAAAACAATCATAAAGCCAAAAAAGAGTACATAAGAGAGCACATGGCCGCTTGGAAAACTCTGAAATCTATTGATTTCTACTAAGCGCACATAAAATTCTGTAGGTCTTGGCCGATCAATTATATTTTTGATACCTAAAATAATGAGCCCAGATGTTAAAATTGAAGTGATGAAATAAGCTTCTCTCTTAAATTTAAAGAGGTAAAATATAAATGCTACTACAAGCACCATGAGCAAAGAGTAGGGTAGTTCGCCAAAGAAGCTAATGGCCAACATGATTTTATCCAAAAGATCAGAATGGTGTTTTTGAATAAATAGCGAAATTTTAAGGTCTATGGTGGGTATGGGGTGATGAACGATAAAGATACTGAGCAGCACAAAGCTAATGATCAATGCAAATAGGCAGATGAGGATGTTGTTCTTTTTGAGCATTGGGTTCATTATTGTGCAAATATGGTGTAACTAAGATAAAGATTACAATTTAAACCGATAGTTAGTTTTAAATCTTAAACAAATTAATCAGTAACAAAATGTACATTCGCTCACCTTAAACTTTGTGAGAGGAGTGATAAAATATTTAATTGAAAATTAAACAGTTTCTATATTTTTGATCAGTTAACCGTTTTAATTTCAAAAGATCAATTCGCTCAATTGTATGCGTGCTAAAAAGTACATCCAGACTATTTTATATGGGATAGGTTTGGCCACTTTAATTATTCTGATTAGATGGTTAGAGTTTCGCTTTATTGTGATGCAACATGCATTTGAAATTTATGCGGGCGCCATTGCATTTATTTTTACGCTATTAGGAATTTGGCTGGCCTTAAAGTTGAGCAAGCCTAAAATTGAAACGAAGATTATAGAGAAAGCTGTTTTTAAGTCGAGTTCAGATGAATTCGAATTTAACCAGTCTGCTTTTGATGATCTTGGTTTGAGCAAAAGAGAGTTGGAAGTTTTACAGCTAATGGCCACAGGTTTGAGCAATAAAGAACTTGCCGATCAGTTGTTCGTATCACTCAATACCATTAAAACCCATATTAGCCGTTTGTTTGAAAAATTGGAGGTAAGGCGCAGGACCCAAGCCATTGAAAAGGCTAAGAAACTGGCTTTAATCGCTTAAAAATTTTCTTAATTTAGTAGTAAATACCTGTTTTTTATTAAAATCACCCAAAAGTATGAATGCCATTTGAAACGATTGGACTTACTTTGCAGGGTAAATTAAAATATACAGATGAAAAAAAACGTACTCATTTTTGGATTATTGTCTGGCCTAATTGCCAGTTCAATGTTGATTGTTGCAGCAGTTCAATGTTATAACAACAAAGATTTTTCTGGTAATATGGTGATGGGTTTTACCCTCATGATATTGGCCTTCTCTTTTATTTTTGTGGGCATAAAAAATTACAGAGATAAATTTAACAATGGAGTGATCAGCTTTGGAAAAGCTTTTAAAATAGGTATTTCAATTGCACTCATTGCATCAACCGTTTATGTGGTTACTTGGCTCATTGCTTATTATGGGTTTATTCCAGATTTTATGGATAAATATGCTGCACATGTTATCGATCAGGCAAGGGCTGCAGGCAAAAGCACAGTAGAAATCAATAAGGCAATAGCCGAAATGGCAGATTATAAAGAGATGTATAAAACCCCAATTGGCGTAATTTTATTAACCTATATGGAAATTTTACCGGTTGGTTTGGTCATTACTTTGATCAGTGCATTGATCTTAAAAAGAAAACAGGCTACGGCTATCGGCTAAAATATTGTAAATTGCGCCAAAATTGAAAGCAATGAGCGAGACCAACGTGATCCCAGAATTTAAAGACTTTAAAACATTTTATAAAAAAGCTGTTGAACCTTTAAAAAAAGCAAATATTTCTTACATCAGGCTTGATGGTAAACTAAAAGGCGATACCAGAAATACGTTTGCTTACTTTTGGTATAACGATAAAAAATGGAGAGTTAAGGCCGATACTTATCTTGATCGTTTAAAGTTAGCTTTCGATGAATTTGAAAAAACTGACGAACCATTTGTAATTAGACCGATGCGTGATTATAAAGGCGAAACCTTGTCAATTAAAGGCCAGCCCATAAGAAATGCAAAATTTAATGTCTTTTTGGTAGTTTAAAGCTCAATTACCTCACCTTTTTCTGGAATAACTACATCATAGCACTCTGTGCTCAGTGCAGTGGCTAATGCATTCATGTTTTTAAGCTCACCATGTACCAAAAATACCTTTTTAAGTTTTTGAGGGTCTTGTTGTTTAATGGTATTCATTAAATCGTGGTGGTCTCCGTGTCCACTTAATAGGTCAGTTTTTTTAATGGCAGCATAAACCATCAGATCGCGGTTGCGTAAACGTACAATAGGGTCGCCACGCAATAAACGATCGCCTAAGGTTCCTTTTGCGCAATAACCGATAAATAAAATGGTGCAATAGTAGTTTTGGATATTGTAATACAAATGATCCTGAATTCTACCACCTTCTAACATTCCGGCAGAAGAGATAATGATACAAGGTTCTAAATAATTGCTGATAGAAAGACTTTCTTTTCGATCATGTACATAAGTTAGGTTGTCAAATTCAAATTCATCGCCTTTGGTTTGGTAAAACTCCTTGGCCTCATCACTTACCAGATCGTGGTGTTTGCGGTAAACATCTGTCGCAAAATTGGCAAGTGGGCTATCAACAAAGATTTGCACCGGAGGTAACAAGCCCTTGCTAAAAATCTGATTGAGCATAAATACCAATGATTGCGTTCTGCCAATACTAAAAGCAGGAATAATTAGTCTTCCAGGAGTTTTAATACAGGTTTCTTCAATGGTTTGAATAAGTTTTTCTTGTAAAGTGGTATCTGTACTGTGGAACCTTCCGCCATAAGTAGATTCTGAAACGAGGTAATCAACCTGTGGTAGGGGTTGCGGATCAATTAAAACAGGATAGTTTTTTCTGCCAATGTCACCAGTAAACGCAATTTTTTTAGTGGTTCCATTTTCTGTAATAGTTAATACAGCCGCTGCAGCACCTAACAAATGGCCTACAGCAATAAACGTGAGCTCAATAGCACCATTTATTTTAAAAGGCTTGTTAAAAGCAATGGTCACAAACCGATCAACGGTTTCCATTACATGTTTTTGAAGATAGAGTGGCTGCGGTCCAGAGCGTCCTTTTCTATGTTTAGTTTTCTTGTTCTGTTTGCCCAAAAATACATTTACAGAATCTAAGAGCAATAATTCAGCTAGATCGGCAGTGGCAGAAGTGCACAAAATTTGGCCTTCAAAACCCATGCGCAATAGGGTAGGTAAATTGCCAGAATGGTCTATGTGTGCGTGGGTTAAGATCACGAGATCTATCTCTGCAGGATCAAAAGGAAAATGTTGATTCTCTTCTTGATAGGTGCCTTTTTCGTAGTCTAAACCACAATCTATCAGTATCGAGTAGTTATCTAATTGTAATAAATGCATACTGCCCGTTACTTGCTGAGCAGCTCCCCAAATGGTTAATTTCATGTATCAATACTTTCCTTAGCTTTGGGCAAGATATCATTTTTTAACCCTAAATCATAGCTGAAAAGCCAATAAATCGTCAAGATTTTTAGGGGTAGAATTGGTAACTCCCGCTTCAAATTGCGGGAGTTGTGATACTCAATTATTTTTTTTCTGGAGGTGTAGAAACAATTTCTCCAAATTCATTAACGTAGGCCATCATGCTTTCCAAATCTCCACCTGTAGAGTTTTGTTGACGTTCTTGCTTGCGTTCTAATTTTTCCTCTTTTTTCTTTTGTCTATTTTTCTCTAACTGTTTTTTCATGAAAGTAGCCTGAGACTTTGCCATATTAAATTGTATTAATTAAAAAACCGACTGTTCTCTGGTTTTACCTGTTGTTGATCTGTTTTTAACTAGAAATAGTTAAGGATGAAATGTGATCAAGACATCTGTTTTATCCTGCAGGACAACGGTACGGCCTGCTAAAGATTGGAATGCTGAAACAATGTTAAAATTGTTTCGTAGGTATTTAAGAGAATAGCATATTGATATTCCGTTGTGCAAATATAGGCATTTTTAGGCGAAAATTAAAGGATTTTTATCGTTGTTGTGTAATAATCATAGCGTCAACCTTTAAGGTCTCGAGAAAAAGTATTCTCCACAATGGTCAATCTTGGCATCATTTTTTCTTTATGGTATTTACTTATTAATTAAATTCTATAACAGACATGAAAAAGATATTCGCAATAGTTGCATTGGCTACAGTTTTAGCATCATGTGGCAATAGAGCAAAAGAAGAGGCTTTGGCAAAACAACAAGCTATAATTGCTGTTAAAGACAGTTTAAAATTAGACAGTTTTAAAAGGGCAGAAGTTGCAGAGAAACAAAGGTTGGTTGAAGAAAAACATCAGGCAGAATTAGCCGCCGCCAGACGTGCCAATACGGTATATACTTCTAGTGGTTCTAAAACTACCTATTCTGGAGGAACAACTACTACTAACAAGAAAAAAGGTTGGAGCGATGCTGCCAAAGGTACTGCAATAGGTGCTGGAGTTGGGGCATTGGGCGGTATATTAATTGATAAAAAAGATGGTAGGGGTGCTATTATTGGTGGTTTAGCAGGTGCAGGTGCTGGTTACGCCATTGGTAGAGCAGAAGATAGAAAAAGCGGTAGGGTACAAAAGAAAAACTAAGTACTCGTTATGATAAATAAAAAAGCCCAGGCAATTACCATTGTCTGGGCTTTTTTGTACCTGTCAAATGTCAAATTATAGCATTTGAATAGGTTTTAGAGTTGGTTTAATTGTAGGCTAATGAAATTGTGTCTATCATTGTGGCTTAAATTGTTTTGAAGATGAACTATTCCTGGGCAGTAATTCTTGTTGTCATTGTTTTAATTGTCATTTACATCTTAAACCTTCCTGTTTTTGGAAAACATCCCAATGGAAAAAGGCTAGAGAAAATTAAAAATCTGGCCATGTACCAAGATGGAGAAATTAAAAATCAATCGCTAACGCCCACCAAGCCAGATGATGTTTCTTATTGGCAAATGATCAAAAAGATGATTGAGGGGAATGAAAATGGTTCGCCCAAAAAAGCACTGCCTCATGTTACACCTGATTTTAATCGTTCTGAAAAACTAAAAATAACTTGGTTTGGGCATTCGTCTTATCTTATTCAGGTAGATGGAAAGAATATTTTGGTAGATCCTGTATTTAGCGAAAGAACTTCACCTTTCCAATTTATGGGTACCAAAAGGTTTGCAGGAACTGATTTTATTGCACCAAAAGATTTTCCAAAACTAGATGTTATTTTAATTACGCACGATCATTACGACCATTTAGATTATGCTTCAATTTTAGCATTGAAAGATCAGACTACTCATTTCATTACTTCTTTAGGGGTTGGTGCACATTTGGAACATTGGGGGGTAAAACCAAGCCAAATTACCGAACTGGCCTGGGGCGAACAAACATCGCCTTTGCCAAGTACCAGTTTTACGGCAGCACCTGCAAGACATTTTTCGGGTAGGTTATTTAAAAGGAACCAAACTTTATGGTCTTCATTTGTGCTTAAAACAAAAAACAACAACATTTATCTCGGTGGCGATTCTGGTTATGATGCACATTTTAAAACCATAGGTGCTACCTACGGACCATTTGATCTGGCCATTTTAGAATGTGGACAATACAATAAAATGTGGCCGTGGATCCATATGTTTCCGGAGCAGGTTGCACAAGCTAGCATAGACCTGAATGCAAAAGTGTTTATGCCGGTACATTGGGGCAAATATAAGTTGGCCTTACATGACTGGGATGAACCGATTAAACTTGTAGTGAAAAAAGCGGAAGAGCTTAAATTGCCAATAGTAACTCCGCAATTGGGCGAATCTTTTACTTTAGGAGAAAATAATCCGACCTATAAATGGTGGTTAAATTTATAATTTCGTTTAAATGAACAATTGGTGTTAAATTAGTGTTGTTAAAAAAAACACCATAAAAACGATCAGCTATGAAGACAGATTTTGTAGAGATATTTCAAACCATTAGGGCAGGCCTTCAGCCTTATACTGCTAATGGATTTACAGCGCTGGTTAACAGCGAAACAAATTATGAGCTGTGGAGTGAAAGAAAGGTGTCATTTGAGGGAAGGAAAGAAGCACCGATGTATTTTACGAGCGTGAAAATACTTAAAGGCTATGTAGGTTTTTATTTGATGTCTTTGTATATCGAACCAGAACTGAAAGCAATGCTCCATCCAGATCTATTGAAGCTGTTAAAAGGCAAATCATGTTTTAACATCAAAAGGATGGATGATACCTTAATGGCTCAAATTGATGAGGCACTTGCGGTAACTTTTACATTTTATAAGCAAAAAGGGTGGGTTTAAATCCTTTTTGGCAAGAAGATGTTTTTTTAACTGTACAAGATTTTAATCATCAGGTGCAGATGTTACCTGCCGAACCTTATGCCATTATTGCCTGTAATGAACATTTTTTTGTCCATCTCATTTCTATAGTTCATCATTTTACACCAGCAGAACTTATTGCCCTACAAGAAAGGTTTCAAAAGCAAGGGGTGCATTTGGTGCATCTCTGGGAAGATGTTTGGCTCTCAAGAAGAGAACA
Organism: Pedobacter sp. Hv1; assembly: GCF_001412215.1. Lineage (GTDB taxonomy): Bacteria > Bacteroidota > Bacteroidia > Sphingobacteriales > Sphingobacteriaceae > Pedobacter. The sequence continues at coordinate 146,122 of NZ_LLWP01000011.1, read as the reverse complement.
GGTGTTGAGCCGTTTTCGATCTTTTCTGGGGTTAAATAAAAGTTTCCATGGAAGAAAAGCCAAGATTGAAACAGTTGATCAAAAGCAGACCTTAAATTTCTTCAATACCTATCACCTCCAAGGTTACGTCAAGGCAAAATATAGTTATGGTTTGGTTGCTGACGGAGATTTGATTGCTGTAGCCAGTTTTAGCGATACCAGACCAATGAAAAGCAAAGGTGCCGACTATCAATCGGCAGAGTTGGTTCGCTTTGCCTCAAAAGATGGATTGACCATAGTGGGTGGGCTAAGTAAATTGATCAAACATTTTAGCAAACAAATTAAAATCAACGACCTCATGACCTATGCAGACAGAGATTGGTCTTTAGGTAAAGGTTATGATAAACTTGGATTTAACCTGAGCGAGCTAACCGAACCAGGAATTTTGTATGTAAACACTACCACTTTAATACGTTATTTTAAACATCGACTACCAAAAAACATATTGACCGCTTTTGAAGCTCAAAATGTTTTAAATTTGGATGATTTCTTGGCAGAGAATGGCTATGTCAAACTTTTCAATACCGGAAACCTAAAGTATCACCTATATTTTTAAAATGTCTAACCCTTTAATTGTAATACTTGGCCCAACAGCAGCAGGTAAAACCAAATTGGCTGTTGCACTAGCCGCTCAATTGAATGGAGAGGTAATTAGTGCAGATAGCAGACAGGTTTTTAAAGATATGGATATTGGTACCGGAAAAGATCTGAATGAATACCAGCTTGGTGATCAACAGATACCGTATCACCTCATCAATATCAAAGCTGCTGGAGAAAAATATCAGGTGAATGCCTTTAAAGAAGATTTTTACGAAGCTTATCAAACCATTCGGGCTATAGATAAACTCCCAATTCTTTGTGGCGGCACAGGAATGTACATCCATAGTGTTTTACAAAACCACGAACTGACGGCTATTCCGGTGAATGAAGATTTGCGCTTGCAATTGCAGGGCTTTACCAAAGAACAGTTAAGCGAAAAATTAAATACTTATGCAGAAGACCTACGGAAACATGCTGATTATTCTTCTGCTAAAAGATTGATCAGAGCGATAGAAATAGCGGCTTATTTAAGTCAAAATAGCCTAGAAAAGATAGAAAGGCCAGAGATCGAACCACTTGTTATTGGTCTTTATACCGATGTAGATACCAGAAGGAGCAAAATAATTGAAAGATTAGACCACAGGCTAAAAAATGGACTTATTGAAGAAGTTAGTGCTTTAATGGCAAATGGAATTAGTGCAGAAATGTTAATTTTTTACGGATTGGAATATAAGTTTATTGCAGCTTATCTGGCTAATGAAATGGATTTTACAACGCTTAGAGAACGCCTAGGGATCGCTATTTGTCAATTTGCCAAACGACAGATGACTTTTTTTAGAAAAATGGAGAAAGATGGCATAAAGATCAATTGGCTGCTTGCCGATGATCCGCATTTAAAAGAAAATGCAATTCAGCTGATCGAACATAAAATTGATTTAAAATAATCGCATATTCGTTGTGTAAATAATCGAGCATTAGGGCGAACTCATGCAGACTATTAAAACATCAAAATTAATGAACAAAAAGTTGAGGCCAATTGTAAAATGGACGGGGGGAAAGTACGATGAATTTGCCTCATTTGCCAATCACATTCCAAAATTTGATAGATACATTGAACCATTTTTTGGTGGTGGGGGTGTGTTTTTTGCATTGCAGCCCAAAGGAAAATCTTTCATTAACGATAAAAGTACCGATCTGATTAATTTTTACAGACAGATTGGTCAGCCCGAATTTAAGAGCGAACTTTATAAATATGTTGATGCTTGGGAAGAGCTCCAAACGATTAATGAGAAATTATGGAGTAAATGTTTGGCAGTATTTAAAAAATATATTCAGGACACCAAAAGTGAAGCAGAGCTGAAAGAAATTTTACTGAAACAATATACGCTAGTTTTAAAATCGAGCTTGTTGTTTAATCGAGAAGATTTTGTGATTGATATTGCCTTATTCAAAAAAATATTTCTGGGCAGTATCTTTGATAAAGCCAGGCGTATCAAAAATATCTGTAAAAAGGAAACCAGAAAATTTAATACTGCAGAACTGGAATCTCATTTCGAAACTGGGATTAGGAGTGGGGTTTATCTTTTTTTTAGAAAATTACTCAATCAACAATACAAACAAACTATAGTACTGCAACCGGCAAAGGCAGCTGCCAACTGGTATTTTGTAAGAGAATTTTGTTATGGATCTATGTTTAGGTTCAATGCCAAGGGCGAATTTAATATCCCTTATGGAGGTATTGCCTACAACAGCAGAAAGTTCCGCCATAAGGCAGGCAAAATTTTTAGAGATGGAGTAACTACATTGTTTGAACAAACAGCATTGTTTAATTTAGATTTTGAAGCTTTCCTTTCGCAGATTGATTTAAAAGCCAAAGATTTTATCTTTTTAGACCCACCCTATGACAGTGAGTTTTCTGAATACGACCAAAGTGCATTTACACAAAACGATCAGCAGCGTTTAGCTTCTTTTTTAATTCAAACCAAGGCACAATGGATGGTGATTATTAAAGAAACAGAATTTATTCGTAAAATATATACACATCCTAAAGTGAAAATGTTAACCTTCGATAAGAGTTATACCTACAACGTGAGGGGCAGAAATAACAGAGCAGTTAAACATTTAATTATAACGAACAAATAATTAACTATAACGAAATTATTAAATTATTCAACTCGCTATGTTTCCTTATTGAGGCAGATGGTTCGGTTTCTGCCAAATGCTACAGCTCAATTTTTTGTGCAACAGAATTGTAATACCAGTGTAAATTGGATTTTTTGAGGGTTTTGTAGCTCCTTAAATGCTAGGTAATTATCAAATATTGACATTTGGTAAGAACCTTGTGGCATACAATTTGTTTAAACACATACATTAGGTAATAAAGCCTATAGTTATGAATTTAACAAAGTAAAAATAAAATGAAAAGATCTACTAAATTTTTAGCCACTGCAGTAGCTGCAGTAGCTTTATTCTTCTCTACAAATGCGAATGCTCAATCTCCAAAATTAGGAGTAGGTGTTAATGTGGGTGTCCCTACAAGTGATGCTTATAATTTTGCTATTGGAGCTGATCTTCGCTATCAATTTGATATAGACAAACAATTATCAGTTCCGATTACAGCTGGTTATACCCGATTAATGGGAAAAGAAATTGGCAATACAGGTATTGATTATGCAGATTTTGGCTATATCCCAGCTAAAGTTGGTTTAAAGTATTTCTTTAACGATTCTGGCTCTGGTGCTTATGGTTTAGCAGAGGCAGGTGCTGGTTTTTCTACGCAATCTGGTGGTGGTACTTCGTTTGTGTATTCGCCAGCAATTGGTTACTCATGGAGTAATGGTTTAGATTTAGGTGCCAAATATGAAGGTTTATCTAAAAATAGCGTAAATACAGGTTATTTTGGCCTACGTTTGGCTTACGGTTTTAAATTGTAAGCGTAAACCTTAAATAAAAAAAGCCGCTCTGATTAATTTCAGAGCGGCTTTTTTGTGATCATATTTTTATATAGTCGATAAAGAAGAGTATTGGTCTATTTTAAAGTAAGGCCAAAAGTTCTTTTGGCGAAAATGGCTTTTTTAAAAGTTTAATTACATAAGGATTTGCCTCTGCTCTTTGGATATCCCCAAAATCTAAAGTGGATGATAGCATAGCAACAGGGCAGGTATCGGTAAAAGATCTTGAAAATTGTTTGTAGTGGTTCAGAAATTCAAAACCATCCATTTCTGGCATCTGTATATCCAATAAGATAAAAGTGGGTAATTTATTTTCGTTCTGAAGGTGCTTATTTAAATAATTAAGTGCCTCTTCGCCAGATTGGCAAATGATGATTTCTTCAAATAATTTAGTTAAACTGATCAGTTTTGCGTTGATTTTAAGATCAATCTCATTATCATCAATCAGCATTACTCTTTTAGTTTTACTTTGCATTTGGAATAGTAATTGTAAAGGTTGTTCCATTATCAACATCAGAGCTCACTGCTATACGACCGTTGATTTTATTCAATGCTTCTTTAACTATAAATAGGCCTAAACCACTACCGTGGTGTACCTTGCTTTTAAAGAATTGCGTAAATATTTTTTCTAGGTGCTCATTTAAGATACCCATTCCATTATCGCTGATGCTAATTTCTGCTAGTGCAGCACCTACTTCAATGTCAATATTTACCTTTTTATTTAATTCGTTAACTTTCTGATATTTGATGGCATTAGAGATCAAATTGCCTAAAATTACCTCTATCCTGAAAAGATCACCTTTAAAAGGCATGTTTTGAACTACATTTACGGTAAACTGGGTATCCTTATCAGCATAAGCATGTACTTCAATTAATTCGGTAACCAAGGTTTTGAAGTCTATCTCACTTGTTTCTGCTACTGTTTTATTGTTTTTGTAGTACTGTAGGGTTTTCTGAATATAATAATCGAGCTTATTTGAGCATGTTTCTATCAAACTCCAATATTCGCCACTAGAATTATACATGTTTTCTAGTTTTACCAAATTTACAATACCAATAACAGATACCAATGGAGCCCTTAACTCGTGAGATATGCTGTAGATAAAGCGATTTAACTCGTCGTTTGTTTTTTCTAATTCCGCAATTTTATTTCTGAGATCTATTTTTGCTTTATAAGCATCGTATGCATTTTTAATAGAGTTGTGCAGCTCTAGGTCATTCCAAGGTTTGGTAATGTAACGATAAATGTCTCCATGGTTAATCGCATCTGCCAGTGCTTCAATATCGGTATAACCTGTTAAAAGAATACGGATGGGATCTGGATAGGTTTCGGTAATGCTTTTAAAGAACTCTACTCCGGTAGTGTTGGGCATTTTTTGATCGGCAATGATCACTTGAATATCAACGCTTTGAAGGATCTTTAAGCCATCTGCTGCAGATATGGCGGTATAAATTTCATACTGCCTTCTGAAACTGGCTTTAAATGCTGATAAGTTGTTCTCCTCATCATCAATGTATAATACTCTAACACTAGGGGGTCTCATGGTCTTGGCGTTATTTAGGGATTTACGTTCAAGGTAATAATAAATTCTGTTCCTTCATTAATCTTTGAAATAACATCTATATGACCTTTGTGATTTTCAATAATACTAAATACAATTGATAATCCTAAACCTGTTCCTTCTCCTATGTCTTTAGTAGTGAAAAAAGGTTCAAAAATTCGATGTTTTACCTCTTCAGTCATACCAATACCAGTATCTTTGATGCTAATTTTTACCTGTTGATCTGCATACCAGCTCTTGATCGTTAAAAACTCTTCATCTCTTTGGTTTTCTTTAGTTTTAATAGCTTGGATAGCATTAGAAACCAAATTCATAAATACCTGATTGATCTTTCCTGGCTGACATTCTACCTTCGGTAAATTGCCAAATTCTTTTACAACAGTTAAATTATCTGGGATATTATTTCTTACCAAAACCAATGTCGATTGCAAGCCTTCATTCAAGTCAATAGGCTTCATGTCAGTCTCGTCAACTCTACTAAAGTTTCTTAAACTTCTAATAATCTCTGCTGTACGTTTGGCACCCTCACTAATACCAGAGAGTAACGATGTGATTTCGTTATTCACAAAATTGAGATCTATTTGTTGTTTGAAAGCTTCGATCTCATCCATTTGCTCTTTTACATCCTTAGAAAAATCAATCTCTTCATATCGGGTGATGATTTCTTTTAGATCCTTAATGTCTAACTCTAAAGGTTTGATGTTAGAAGTAACAAAATTGATCGGGTTGTTAATTTCGTGAGCAATACCAGCAGTTAACTGACCAAGGGCAGCCATCTTTTCGGCGTCGACCAATTGAGATTGAGTGTCTTTTAGATTGGTTAGGGTTACATTAAGTGTTGAATTTGCGTTCTGTAACTCTTCCGTTCTTTCCTGTACCCGTTTTTCTAAGACAATGTTCTGTTCTTTAATTAATTTCTGATTCTCTAAAGAGGCATTTAAGGCTTGTGCCTGCGCTACTTCATTTTCCTTTTTAAAGAAATTGATTTTATCTGCCAACGCAAAAGAAAGCAACATTACTTCGATAGAAGAGGTAATCTGTAAAAGATAAATGGTAAAGTTATTGTATGGAATAATACTGTAATCTTTCATGATGAAAAGGATTACCCCAAAAAGTAATACAGACCAGGCCACCAAATAATAACCAGCAGGTTTGAAATGTTTTTTAAAATATACAAAATAGGCAGCTGCTAAGGCAAAAATGGCACCGGTTAAGGTTAACACCTGCATAATGATAAACGCAACACTGATACTGAAAGCAAATAAAATGATCAGGTTAAGGAAGGTGAGGATGTATAGTCCAGTAATCAAGTTGTTCCATACCTTAGAAAATACTTTTGTATTTAAGAAAGATAAGGTGAAAAAACTAGCGAAGATTAACCCAATACAGGAGAACAATACCACAGCATAATTGTTGATCTGAGAATTGTCGTCCCAAAAATATTTAGATGAATAACCTTGTATGGTAACCTGGGTAAGCCAAATTGAAAAGATATAAAAAATATAGTATAGGTAACTCTTATCTCTGATAATGATATATAAGAAAAGGTTGTATACAAACATAATGGCCATAATGCCAGTATAAAACCCAAATACAATACCTCTTAAAGAAAATGTTTCTAACAAATAACCTTCTTCAACTATCGTTACTGGAGCTAGAAAGGTTTCCTTTGATTTTAAACGAAGATAGAGCTCAGTTCCCTTGGTTAAGCTATCTGGAACTTTAAAAATTTTACCCTGTGTAAATTTGGTCTGCACATAAGAAAGTGGGTTATATTCTGGCGATTGCTCTATTTGTTGATCGCGATAAACATACATTTCCGCTAACGAAAGCCTAGCTTGATCAATAAACAATACCCTATTGATGTAGTGATGATTTTCTTTTAAATCCAACTTAATCCAATAGGTAGCTTTGTCTAATCCAAAATTGAAAATTTTAGCATCTGTAGCTACAAATTTTTTCTGCAATACCTGTTTGATGTCGTCTTTATTGGTTACATCTCTATATACAGAAACGCCAAAGCCTTGAGATACAAGGTCGTTTGGATAAAGCGAACAGTAACCAGTATAATGGGAAAGTAGAAGAACAAATAAAAATAGCGAAGTAAATATCTTCTTCATACCTAGCGTAAGGTTAAATCAAAATGTAAGTTAATCATTTCGCCAGTTTTAGAAGGAATCTGTCGCATAGAAATTGGATTATTTCTTAAAGTCATGATATCTGCTTTTACATCATCATAGGTCAATTGTAAGTTCTCAATATCGTCAATTAAGATAGAAGTTGCGGTCAAGTCTTCTTTGGGGTAATAAAATTTCCCATTGATCCCGATTTCCTTAATCACCCTAAAGCCACCTCTAATAGAGTTGCGATAAGTTGCAGGAGCGCATAAACCAAATAAGGTGTTTAAATTAATCAAGCCTGCATAAGCTACGCAAGCAATGCTCAATTGCATACTTCCAATACCTAAACCTGCAATTTCCCACGAGTTCCATAAACCGCAAAATTCTCCGGTACCAGCTGCTCGACGTTCTTCAACCATGTCGTAAATTCTACTGTCCATTTCTCCAACCGCATCCTCAATAGGTAAGGGGGTTTTACCATCAGCAACATGTATCCTACTTCCCGCCAATGCTTTTCCATTTTCCTCTGCGCTTACCAAAATCACATAAACATTGGGGTTTAAAACCCAATCTATTTTTGCTGAGGTAATTTGGGTAATCCCAAAAATTTCTAATACATGGGTGTGTCCTTCAATAAATTTCATGCAGGATGCTCTGTCATCAACTGCTCTGAATGATCTGAAATATAAATTCTCGATATGTGGTTTATGGTCTTCCAATTGAAAATATTTTAGCGGTTGATTTTCTGATTGTTCGTTCTGGAGATGCATTGGCTTTAAATAACCTGAACATAAACATGGCTTGTTCGCCTTTTTCTAGTTCAAATGTTTCTTTAAAGTTATTTTCTAATTGATGTAAGCGTGCTTTTTCTTTTTCTGGTAGGTCTAAATTATTTTCAATGGAATTTTTATGGAAAAATATCAATGGAACATTAACGGGGTGTACTTGTAAGTTTAATGCAGTAGCGCCTAGCCAAACTCTTTCTGCGGCTCTACCTGCAGCTATAAATGACTGAATAGCTGTAGTGGGCATGGTAATGAGTCCAATAATTGGCGATGACATGAATTGCTGCATGGCTAATCTTTTAAAAGCACTGCCGCCTTCTATCTGCTGTAGAAAGTCAATTGTACGTTTGTCTTTTACCAAATTTAAGCCTATGCGGTCGTTATTGCTAAGGTCTAAAGTATGGATGCCGATGCCGTCTTCGGTTTCATTTACCTCGGTAAGGTTCCAGCGCATCTCTCTATTGATGAAATCGTCATGCGCTTCTTCAATAAACATCCTGAGCAGATCAGTATGTGCCGATGTAGCAGCTAGAGATTTAATTTGCTCTGGGTCACTCAGCCATTTGAGTTGGGCACCCTTAATGGGCTCAATCAATTGCTGTAAATGAGCTAAATCTGTCGTACTGATTTCTTGCTTTGGTGTAACCTGTCTATTGGTATGCCTTAAATTGATTTGATTGGCAAGTTCTTTTTCACCTTCATTAGCCAAATGGGTTTCAGTAAAACTAAACCATGCCAAATGCATTGGTGCAAATTCAGGTGTCAATTGCCAATCTACATTAAGGTTGTGCTTTGTTGCAGCTATCAATAGATTTTCAATTGATGCACCTATAGAAATATAAGATGAAATTTGTTGAGGATCGAGGTAAGCTTGTGCAGCACTTTGTTCTAAAAATAAATGCAATAAGCCATTTTCAAAATGCCAACGCCAAGGTTGGTTATTACCACCAGAAGGTGCTTTACCTGCTGCAATAATTAGTTCGTTTAGAACTTCTGCCGTAGGCTGAAAATTAGTTTTGGCTGATAAATGGTGTGTGGCAATAAATTGACTAAGATCTGCTGTTTGCAATGGGCTAATTTCTATTGCAGGTGCTTTGCTGGTTGTTTTTAAAGGATCATGGATCAATTCGTCCATGTCAATGAAAAATCGACCAGAAACCTTTAAGTTATTCAACATGATTTTTCTGGCCAAGTCTGCCGTAATTCCACCACCATAAGTAACAGCACTAGCCAGTTGTGGCCAAGTAGAAATGGTAGTCATGATCTCGATAGCAGAGGCTTTCATTCGAGGAGATAAGGTTTCTACACCAGTTACAGCGGTAATGTAAGGAATCCTTTCGTCCATAGTGGTCAAAGATTTGTACTTACTCATGTCTAAATGTTCAACCATACCATGTAAAACTGGTCTTTGTGGCTCCAAATCAAATCTTTCAATATCAATGGTGCCTCTATCGCTGCCCTCCATCAGCACAGGTATTCCAAGTGCTTTTGCTTTATTTCGAGCATTGATTTTGATGTCAAAGCTATCGCACTCATCAATCAATAAATCTAATTTACCATTTTCTTCTAAAAAATTAGCTAGGTTTTGATCTGTAATTCCATCATCAAAACAAACCACTTTTAAAAAGGGATCAATCTCGGCAATTTCTCTAGCAACGATGACCGTTTTTCTAATTTTAAGATTGTATATCCCAGTTCTGATTCTATTGATATTGCTCAAATCGAGTTCGTCAAAATCAGCAATGCGCAACTCTCCAAAACCACGTTCCATAGCTAAGGTAAGCGACACAGATTGGCCAACAGAAAGGCCCATTACCCCAATTTTTTTTGTAGAAAGAATCTCTTGTTCTTTGGCAGTAATTTTGTGCTTGTTGCGATTGGTTCTTACAATAGCAAACTCATTTTCGGCTAAGATGTGTACTAATTTTTCAGCCCATGGATAATATACCCAAACCCCATACTCATCACTTGTTGTATTGCCAAAATGATTTTCTACAGCCTTAGTTAATTCTGTTGGGGGTAAAAAAACAATAGTAGGCTGTAAACACTTAATTAATTCTTCAACTTGCGAATAAATATGATCGTAAACTTGTAAATTACTTTTGTTTTGGAGGAGTGCTTCAAAAGCTGATTTTTGCGTGGGATCTACTAAATTAAAAATGAGCGGCTTATAAGTGTTTTTTTGCTCAAATGTTTGATCAATGAGCATGGATAATTGTTGTGCGTAACCAGTTTTAGAAGGCATTTATAGTAGGAAATAATGAGTTATAATTAATAAAAACACGATTATCTGTTAAAACAACTAAATTAGTCTTTTAAGAGTTATAATAAAAAAGTATTTTTATCTTTTTATTAAGATCCGATGAACGCAAATATTTTATACGTAGACGATGAACCACATAACTTGAGTGCATTTGCAGCAACTTATCGTAGGTTATACAAAATTTTTACTGCCGAGTCTGCAGACGAGGGCAGGAAGATATTAGACAAAGAAGATATACACATTATTATAACAGATCAGCGGATGCCAAAAACGACTGGGGTAGAATTTTTAGCTTCAATTTTAGAAGCACACCCTGATCCGATCCGTATGATTTTAACGGGTTATACCGATATTGATGCCGTAATTGATGCAATTAATAAGGGCCAAGTTTACAGATATATCCAAAAGCCTTGGATGGAAGAAGATTTAAGAATCAACATCGAAAAAGCAATCGAAATTTACACCCTCAGAAAAGAAAATAAAGAACTCACAGAAAAACTATTGGTGGCCAATAAACAACTAGAATTTATCGCACGCCAGAACTTACTTTCGTAGATGTTCACTTTTGAAATAGAAACAAAATAGATTAGCTATCTCGTTTTTATTTCCTTTCTCTCTTTAAAGTATATAGCCCATATTTAGTTTGAAAAATATGGGCTATAAATTTATAGCTCCTGCCGATTTAAAGCTTACAAATAGTACCGTCTACTAATTTTATTTTATCTGCTAATTGCTTGAATATTAAAATTTAGGCATTTAACCATTCATAACTCACAAAAAAGATTAGCTTAGTACAATAAATTATTATTATTGTATTAAACTGTTTATTTTTAATACACGGTTGAGTTAACGCTGTTTCTAATTTAATGAAGAATTTCTATTTCTTTATTGTGCTGTTGTTTGTTGCGGGTTTTGTTCCAAAAGCTGTTGCGCAGAATATTTCAAATGAAGGTCTAGAGTTCTGGACTGTTTTTCCAACGCATGATCCGAATGGCAGTAGTTTGGCTACCATGAACGTAAATGTAACTTCTAAAAGTAATTCGGAGGTTACGGTAACCTGTGGTACCTATAGAGAAACGAAACCAATACCAGCAAATACAGTGGTTACATTTTTGGTAACCAGATCAGCATCATATATAGATTATGCTGATGGAAATAAGGTGTTAACCAATAGAGGTATTCACATCACAGTAACACCTGGTAAGCCAAAAGTAGTAGCCTATAGCCATGTTTTTGCATCTGCCCGTTCGGCAGCCACCTTAATTTTACCATATGATGCATTGGGACAAAAATATTTCTCCATGAATTATACCCAAGATATAGGGTTAATAACGGCGAGGAATTTTCTGGTATTGGTAGCGGCCGAGGATAAAACCGATGTGATTATTCGTGAACCTAATGGAACTACACAAACGGTAAAACTATTAAAAGCAGGCGATGTATATGAATATATACCTAGCAGTTATACGGTAGATTTAACGGGTGTTTATGTAGAAGCAGATCCCAATACTTCAAGTTGTAAACGTTTTGCGGCATTTTCTGGAAGCACTTCTGTAGGTATTGTTTGTACCAATGGCAGAGACCCCTTGTTGCAACAATTGTACTCGGTTAACAGTTGGGGTAAAATTTATGGGGTGGTTCCATTTATTAACCGACGATGTATCATTAGAGTTTTAGCACAAGAAGACAATACAGCAGTGAGTTTAAATGGAACTGCCATGGGGATATTGAATAAAGGACAATTTATTGAAAGGGAAATCACCTCATCCACTATTGTTGCGGCAGATAAATTGATCTGTGTTGCAGAATATTCATTATCTCAAAACTGTTCATCATCAACCGGACAACTCCAAATTGGAGATCCAGAAATGGTATTGCTTAATCCTATAGAATTTAACATTAAAGACATTACCGTATTTTCTTCCAATAATTTTAGGATTTTAGAAAAGTACATTAATGTTTTCATGAAGACGGCTAAAACCTCTACTTTTAGGGTTAATGGCAGTATACCAACAAACGGAACTTGGTTGCCTATGCCATCAGATCCATCTTATTCTTATATCCAAATTCAGGTATATGAAGAATCGCTTAATCTTCGTGCTGATGATGGATTTAATGCGATTGCCTATGGTTTTGGTCAAACAGAATCGTATGCTTATTCTGCTGGTACAAATTTAGCCTCTTCCCAATTTTTAGAATTGGTAAATAACTTTTCCAATAGTATCAATTCAACAACCTGTATTGGTCAGGAAACAGATTTTAAATTGACTTTTCCTTACCTATTGAGCAAAATTACCTGGAAGTACGATGACGGTTCGCCAAGTTATGTTGATAATAATCCTGTTTATACAACGAGTGTGGTAAATGGACAAACTTTATATAGTTATACCTCTCCAGTGCATAAGATTTTTACCAGAACGGGTATATCAACGGTATCAGCAACTGCTGTTTTGGCAAATAATACTTCATCATGCATCAATGGCGAGTTAGACTTGAGTTTTACCGTAGAGGTGAATGCATTGGCCGCACCTGATTTTAACTTGCCAACAGACATATGTGCTGGTGCAGAAATTAAATTCACGGATTTAAGTGCTGCCTCAGGAAGTGCCATTACACAATGGAAGTGGGACTTTGATGGAACCATTAAAACAGAGAAAGACCCTACATTTATTTTTCCTACGGCTAAAACATATAAAATAAAACTTAGTGTTGCGAATGCCTCTGGTTGCTGGTCTGATATTTTAACAAAGGATTTAATCGTTAAAAAGTATTTACCTGTGCTTGTGTTTAATGCATTGGAACCAATTTGTATCAATGCACCTAAGAAACAATTTACAGCAAATGAGACCCTAGGTTTAAACGCTGCAGAAAAGGTGTTTAGTGGAGATGGTGTTACAGCAAATGGTTTATTTGATCCTGCAGTTGCTGGTGCGGGCATTCATAAAATTACCTATACATTTACCTCTGTTGATGGTTGCGTAAACACAGTTACAAGAGACATAGAAGTTTATGCACTGCCTAAAATAATTGTAGAACCCGAAATTTATATCCTTTCTGGTGGACATAAAACCATGCCTGCAACGATCTCGAATCCTAGTGCCAAGCATAAATACAAATGGACCCCTGCAACTGGGTTGGATAAGGATGATATTTTAAATCCAGTAGCTTCACCTGAAAAAGATACCGAATATACCTTATCAGTTACGGTTGATGGAATGTGTGAAGTGACCGCCAAAGTTTTGGTGAAAGTACTTGGCGAAATCAATCCTCCAAACTCTTTCAGCCCAAATGGAGATGGAATAAATGATGTATGGAATATCAAATCTATAGATTCATACCCAGAGGCATTGGTTCAGGTTTTCAATAGAAACGGACAAAAAGTTTTTTCAAGTGTTGGCTATACTGCGCCTTTCGATGGAACATACCATGGCGAGCGCTTGCCAGTAGGGGTATACTATTATGTCATTACACCAAAAAACGGAAGAAAAGCAATTACAGGCCCTCTAACCATTATCAAATAAATTGAAAAAAATCATCATCATATTGCTTTTGTTTAACGGTGTATATAGCAATGCACAGCAGCGGCCCCAGTATACCCAGTATATCTTTAATAATTTTCTATTGAATCCGGCACTAAGCGGAATTGAGAACTATACTGATTTTAAGGCGGGTTATCGAAAACAATGGGCAGGAATTAATGATGCACCTCAAACTACTTTTGCTGCTGTACATTGGAGTTTAGGTGATAAATATTTATGGAAAAATCCACTTTCGCAACCAGATAAAAACGATGATCCCAGAAGTGATGATTATACCCAAAACTATACTGCATCGCCAGCACATCATGGGGTGGGAGCCATTGTGTTCTATGACAAGGCTGGACCGCTTTCTACAGTAAATGCAAGTTTAACCTATGCCTATCATTTACAGTTGGCAGGTACATTAAATTTATCCGTAGGTGTAGCGGCAGGGATTAAAAGGGTGAATTTGAATAATCGAGACTTGGTGTTGGAAACTGAGAATGACCCAGCATTGAGGAATACCATAGTTGGGCAAACCAAGCCAGATTTAGCTATGGGGGTTTGGTTGTATGGTGCGCAGTTTTTTGCCGGAGCTTCTGTTCAACAAATTCTGCCACAAAAGCTAGCCTTTACTACTGATAATATCTATGCACTTGGAAAAGAAGTTCCGCATGTATTTGTAACGGCAGGTTATAAATTATATGTAGACGATGAAATTTCTTTCATCCCATCTTTTATGCTCAAATATGTAAAGCCTGCGCCACTGTCTTTTGACGCCAATGTAAAAATGTCTTTTAGAGATCGTTTTTGGGTAGGTGGTAGCTACAGGCACAAAGATTCTTATGCGGCTATGGCAGGATTCAATTTTAGTAAGCTGGTTAATTTAACCTACTCTTATGATCTAACTACTTCAGAACTTAAAAGTTACAGCAATGGAAGTCATGAAATTGTGTTAGGATTACAACTCAATAATGTTTACCAGGCAATACGCTCAACAAGGATGTGGTAGGGCTATGCTGTTTAATCGTTTTAATTGTTTAACCGGTTAACTGTGCTGTGAAAGCTTTATAGATTGTTTAATTGATCAATTGCTTAACTGTTAATGTAGAACTGAAAACTGTCAACCGAAAACTGTAAATTTTGCGGATTGTTTAATTGCTGAATTGTTAAACTGGTTAACTGTTCTTGTAAACTGCCAACCGAAAACTGTAAATTTTGTGGATTGTTTAATTGCTAAATTGTTAAACTGGTTAATCGTTCAATGTAAACTGAAAACTACCAACTAAAAACTGCTAACTGACTAAAGTTCTTTTCTTAAACGGGCAACTGGGATATTCATCTGCTCCCTGTATTTCGCTACAGTTCTTCTGGCAATGTTATAACCTCTATCTTTTAAGATTTCAGTTAATTTCTCGTCAGCCAAAGGTCTGCGTTTATCCTCGTTTCCAATACAATCTTCTAAAATTTTCTTTACTTCTTTGTTAGAAACCTCTTCTCCATTTTCTGTTTGAATAGCTTCAGAGAAGAAAGATTTAAGTAAGAAAGTACCAAATTCAGTTTGTACATATTTAGAGTTGGCCACCCTAGATACCGTCGAAATATCCATGCCAATTTTATCAGCAATATCTTTTAAGATCATTGGGCGCATTTTACGCTCATCAGCAGTTAAAAAATACTCGTATTGGTAATGCATAATCGCATTCATGGTTTTGAGCAAAGTTTGTTGTCTTTGTTTAATGGCATCAATAAACCATTTGGCAGAATCTAACTTCTGTTTTACAAATTGAACAGCCTCTTTTAACTTTTTATCTTTTTGCGATGCTTTATCATAATGATCAAACATGTCCATGTAAGAACGACTAACCCTTAACTCTGGTGCATTTTTAGAGTTTAATGTTAAAATCAGTACACCATCGTTATTGCTAATATGGAAATCGGGTATAATTTGGAGTTGCTTGGTTGTTACTTGGTTAGAATCGCCTGGTTTTGGGTTTAATCTTAAGATTTCTGCCACTACCTCCTTTAATTCTTCACTGGTTAAACCAACAGATTTCTCAAGCTTATCATAATGTTTACGTGTAAACTCATCTAGGTGATGCTCTACTATCGCAATTGCTTTTTTAACAATTGGATTGTTTACATCCTTACGTTTTAATTGTAGGGATAAACATTCCTGTAAATCACGTGCTGCAATACCTGGAGGGTCAAAGCTTTGAATTACTTTGAGCATTTCTAATACATCCTCTTCTTCAACCATTACATTTTGAGAAAATGCAAGGTCGTCGATCATAGAAGTAATCGGACGACGTAAATAGCCATCATCATCTAAACTGCCTATAATTTGTTTACCTACAATAAAATCAGTGTCTGATAAGGGTACCAGATCTAATTGTTCTTGCAAACTTTCAAAAAATGTGCTTTCTATTGCAATTGGAGTTTCTTTTTTATCTTCATCATCATCTCCGTTATTGTAAGATGTGCTGTAATCGTTCGTATTATCGTCTTGTAGATAATCTTCTACATTAAATTCATCAGTGCTACTTTCTTCCCCAGAATCCGAATCATATTCGTTGCGATCTTCATTTAAATCGTCGTATTCACTTTTTGGCTCTTCAGCTGTCATTAAGCTAGGATCCTCAAGTGCAGGATTATCCTCTAGTTCTTCTTTTATGCGGGTATCTAAAGCAACAGTAGGCACTTGCAACAGTTTAATGAATTGAATTTGCTGCGGTGAGAGTTTCTGTAGTAGTTTTTGCTGTAGATGTTGTTTAAGCATATTTTCTTAGGGAGATGTTTTGATTTCCAAATTTAAGCATTTGCTTTAGATAATTGGAATATTTAATACGCTAATCTTACCGATGGCCTAATTTTTGATCAAAAAGCTTTGTGATACTTGTAAAGTTTATTACATTTAAACTAACTAAACGAATCAATTGGATTAAAAATTAAACACTATTTATGGGCTTTGTTAAAGAATTTAAAGAGTTTGCCGTTAAAGGCAATGTGATGGACCTAGCAGTGGGGGTAATCATTGGTGGTGCTTTCGGTAAAATTATCGATAGCGTTGTTAAAGATTTAGTAATGCCATTGGTATCTGCAATTATTGGACAACCAGATTTTAGTAGCTTGTATGTTGTACTTAAAGGTACTGTACCAACGGGGCTGGCATTAGAAGAGGCTAGAAAAATTGCTGGAACTTCAATTTTTGCTTATGGTAATTTTATAACAGTAGCTATCAATTTTATACTGTTGGCTTTTGTTGTTTTCTTATTGGTTAAAGGAATTAATGCTATGAAACGCAAAGATGAAGCAGTAGCACCAGCAGCTCCACCTGCGCCTTCTAACGAAGAAGTACTTTTAAGCGAAATTAGAGATTTATTGAAGAAATAAACAAAAGGAAGAAGTTGAATCGTTATTTCGAATACTTTAAATAGATTCGAAATAACGATTTTTTATTTTTAGAATGTTCGCTTTAAAGTCGGGTCAGTTACAATAATGTAATCTCCCAGAGCTGCATATTTTTTCCAATCTGGATTGTCAAAGTCTGCTGCAGAAAAAGCTGAAATATTTAAAATCTTTAATTTGGGCGCATATTTGCTCAGTTTGGCCAAAGTGCCTAATTTTTCATCGCTATGGAAACGGCCATTTACCTGAAAAATCTTTTTGTCTTTATTGTTCTTCGCATATTTAGCAATTGACCAAGCCATGGTGGCATCCCAAAAATTTTGGGTCTGGTAAATCTTCATTGGCCCCATGCTATGGCCTCCAAGCGTTTCAATAAACTTATCGTAATACCTTCCAGTTGCAGTGTCGATAGGTAGGGGCGCAATAAACTCTTTAGAGTTGGCAGACAATTGATTCAAAGTTTCTAAACCAGATTTAGTAACCGCATTGCTATATCTGGCAGCACCATTACCTCCAATTACATCTAGTTTGTTCAATTTTGCAAACTCGATCATTGGTTTATAATCTTTATAATTATTCCAAGCCCTAGCTTCCTTTATAAAATTCTTTTCGCTAATTATTCCACTCAAATACTCATTTATTACGGGTTGTACATCTGTATGGAACATTTCCATTGTTAAAGCTGCTTTACCAGGGTAGGCAACCGCTATCTTTTGAAATAAGGTAACTTCCAAGTAATGACCAATAGAATCGTTATGCTCCTCGCCAAAGAATAATACATTGGCTGCACCAAGGTCGGTAATGATATCATCGAGACTAATGGTTTTTTGCTTTTTAACATCATAAATTTTGTAGTGTCTACTGATGTCTTGCGCCATTCCTATTATTGGAATGAGGAGGCAGATTAAAATAAATAGTTTTCTTTTGATCATAGTGCTTTAATTAACCCATATCGAGGTATTGCGAATGTATTAAAAAGGAACTGTTTCTTAAAATCAACTGTCAAACTATGGCTTTGGTATGGTAATATTTGTTTTCCAGGTCCATTCTGGTGGGTCAATACCCAATAAATGTTTGACAAAGAAATCTCTTCGTTTATGTTCGCCATAATCGCCGCCTAAAGAATGTTTCATTCCAGGTACCATTAAAAAATCAAAATTTTTGTTGGCTTTAATCAATTGGTTGATCACCTGCATGGTTGAAGAAGGATCAACATTGTCATCTAATTCGCCTAAAATCAATAAAAGCTTACCCTGAAGCCTATAAGCATTGTCAACATTTGATGATTCGGCATAAGCTGGACCAATTGGATAACCCATCCATTGCTCATTCCACCACATTTTATCCATCCTATTGTCGTGGCAGCCCGAAGAAGACACTGCAACTTTATAAAAATCTGGATGGAAAAGCAAGGCGCCCAAAGAGCTTTGTCCGCCTGCAGAATTGCCAAAGATACCCACTCTTTCTATATCCATGTAGTTGTACTTTTTAGCCGCCTCTTTAATCCATGCTATCCGATCTGGGAAACCACCATCTTTTAGATTCTGCCATGCCACATCGTGAAATGCTTTTGAACGATTGGAAGTGCCCATACCATCGCATTGCACTACTATGAAGCCCAGTTCTGCTAATTCATGTAATGATCCTCTAGAATCATTTACAAAGCTCTTGGGTACAAAAGAATCGTGTGGTCCGGCATAAATATATTCTATTACTGGATATTTTTTTGAAGGGTCAAAATTACTTGGCCTGATGATCATTCCCCAGATGTCTGTTTTGCCATCCCTTCCTTTGGCACTAAATACCTCTGGTAATTTCCAGCCAGTTTTTAATAAGGCATCAATATTGGCATTTTCTAATTCTTTTAATATTTTTCCGGTTTTACCATCTCTTAATAAAGTAAGCTGTGGTTGGTCAATTCTAGAGTAAGTATCAATAAAATAGCTGTAATCATCAGAAAAGAAGGCTTTGTGATTGCCATTCTCTGTGGTTAATTTAACCAAGCCTGTGCCATTAAAGTTGATTTTATAATATTGAATAAAATAAGGGTCTTGGTCTTTTTCCACTCCACTGCCTTCAAAAATAATGGTCCTGTCTTTTTCGTTCACGTTAACCACACTGCGCACTACCCAGTTTCCTTTGGTAATTTGGTTCTTTAAGGTGCCATTGCCATTGTATAAGTATAAATGGTTCCATCCGTCTCTTTCAGATGCCCAAATGAGCTCTTCACCATCATTAACATCATATCTGTATTTTTTGCCGCTATAGCTAAAAAAGGTTTTGCTCTCTTCTTTGATCAGTTCCTTCATTGTGCCTGTAGCATCAACCTCAACAACGGTATATTTTTGATGCCCTCGTTGGTTGTACTCGAAAGTAAATGCCCTGCTGTCTTTTCGCCATTCTAGGCTGCTCAGTGAATATTGAGATTGGATATTTTTTTGATCTAAAGCCACCTGCTTTTTAGAATTGATCAAGAATAATGTGGGTTGCATTTGAGGTAAGGCATCGCCAGGTTTAAGGTAGTTTCTAGATTGAAGTATAGGCTGCAATTGTTGAACAGGAGAAGACTCAATGAGATAAATTAGATGCGGTTTATTTGGTCGAACCCTATTGGCTGCTAATTTTTTCGAATCTGGAGACCATGCCACGAAAGCGCTATAATATTCGCCTTCCGAGCCATCAAAACTCAATTGAAATTCTTCTTTTTGGCCATCATTGGCTTTGATGTAAACATTAAAGTTCTTAATGTAGGCATCCCATTTCCCATCTGGAGATTTGGTTCTTCTTTCTGCTTGTTCATTGGCCTGATTGCCCCAATAGTTTGGAGTTCTCGGACTTTCTGTTTTTTTAACTTCCTTACATTTGAAAGTAGCCAAATCATAGGTCCATGTGCTATTGTTGTAAGTAAACTGCAATTCTGAACCGTCGGCAGGCATGGTTACGTTGCTTATTGGAAGTTGATAAGGATTAAGTTGTGTTTTTGTAATGGTCGAAAGTTCAGCGGCCAGTTTTCCTTGATCAAATGCAGGTTTTCTGCTCAAATCTTTCACATCTACCAAAATAAATTCCGTTCCTTTTTCAGTTAATACCTGATAGAAATATTGTTGCTTTTTGATAAGCCATTTGAAACTATTGGGGGCATGATATATTTTATTTTGGATCTGGCCATTTAATGATTCGGCCCTTTGGTAATCTTCAATTTTACCCTGAGCCCAACTTTCTTTTGTGCAAAAGAGAATGGTAGTAAAAAATAAAGACAAGAGATATAAATGTAGCTGCTTTCCGTTCATGATCAATTTGTTTGCTGTTAAAGTTAAAATATGAAGGTTTTAGGAGAAGGTAAGGTACTGCTAAATACAAAAAACTATTTTGCTGATATTAACCATTTATAACCTTAAATTGAGCAGTTTTGCATCTGTATCGCTTATCGTATGGTGTTTTATTAACTTCGGTAAACGGATAGCCAAAAAATAAAATATTTTTTACCGAATAATTAATGCTTTTTACCGATAATTAACTTACAAACGCAAGATTGCTATAGGCTCATGTTCGTATTCAACCTACATTTGACTATACAATACAGAAGAACATGGAAAATACTAATCAAAATAATCAAATGATGAACCGCTCTGGCAAGGTTTGGGCCGGTTTATTTATAGTTGTAATAGGTTCACTTTTACTCCTTAGAAATGTGGGGCTCGATTTACCAGGATGGCTATTTAGCTGGAGTACACTGCTGATAGCAATTGGACTATTTGTAGGCTTTAAGCATAATTTTAGAAACAGTGGTTGGTTTGTAATGGTGCTAATAGGTACCTATTTTACCTTAGATAAGGCAATAGACGATATCAATATGTCGCATGTGGTGCTACCTATTATGTTGGTGTGCCTAGGTTTTTACCTCATTGTAAAACCGAAAAGCGATTTTGGCAATAGAGAACGCAAATGGAAAAAAAGAGAGGAGAAGTGGAGAAATAGATTTGGTGGGCAAGCAGATTCTTTTCAAACCTACTCAGGAGATGAACCTGGTCCAAGCGACGAAAAAAAAACAACTTCCAATGATCATCTAGAATCAGTAAATGTTTTTGGAGGAAGCCAGCAGAACGTTTTTTCTAAGAATTTTAAAGGAGGAGAAATTATAGCGGTTTTCGGAGGTTGCGACCTGAATTTAACGCAAGCAGATTTTGAAGGTGAAATTATCATAGATGTAACTGCAATTTTTGGTGGCTGCAAGATCATCATTCCACCAGGATGGCAAGTAAAACCTGAAGTAACCGCAATTTTTGGAGGTATGGATGATAAAAGAAGTATACAGCCAGCGGTAGAAGGACAGAACAAGATGTTAATCATTAGAGGAATAGCCTTGTTTGGTGGGGTAGATATTAGGAACTATTAAACAAACTTTTAACCTAAACTTCATGTCGTGACGACAACTCCATTATCAGTAAAGCAAATAAAGCTTGTCTCCAGTGTCATACTTGCCTGTTGGATGGGAGTCTGTGCTTTATTTATTTATTATACGCTCAACTTTAGTTGGCAAATAGCTTTGGCCGATAGCATCATTAGTAATGGTCTGTTGGCCATTGGCTGTATCGTTATCAGCAATATGTTAGGCTATTATCAGCCTAAAAACGAGCGCATGTTATTTCTTTTATTGTTAACTGCCATATTAACCGTTATCGTAATTTTTACATCCAAGTATGCACTCAATTACCTTTTCATTAAGCAGAAGCTTTACGAGCTCTTTTTGGATTTTTCTTTGCCATTTAGGGCCATAGTTGCTTTTCTGTCTTTAACTTGGTGCGCTTTGGCAAACATTTTATGGTACAGGTTAGAAGAACAATCAGAAACTCAAGGACGTTTGTTAGCCGCACAAAATTTGGCTAAAGAAGCAGAATTGAATAAATTAAGACATCAGTTGCAACCGCACTTTTTGTTCAATAGCTTAAATTCGGTTTATGCCTTAACAATTGTAAACCCAACAGAAGCGGGCACCATGATTACCAAATTGGCTGCTTTTTTAAGAGGAACGCTAAAACGAGATGATGAGGTTTGGGTAAATGTGGCAGAAGAAATGGAATACATCCAACTTTATCTAGATATAGAAAAAGTGCGCTTTAGCCATCGGTTAAATTTAGATGTACAGATTGAAGAAGACACTTTAGGCTTGTGTTTGCCGGGCACTTTATTGCAACCTATTGTAGAAAATGCCATTAAATTTGGCTTGTATAACACCTCTGCAGCAATCACAATTACCATTAGGGTTAAATTGGAAAATAGAACTTTGGTTGTTTGTGTGGCTAACCCATACGATCCAGAAATGACAGCTACAAAAGGTACAGGTTTTGGTTTGTCGGCAATACGTCGTAGATTGTACCTGCTATTTGCAGATAGTAACCTGTTACAAACAGAAACACAGGACGATAATTTATATATTACTACCCTTAAAATACCCCAAAAAGATGATAAGAACGATACTAATTGATGATGAAGCCTTAGCTAGGGATGTGGTTAAACATTATTTAAAATCGTATCCTGATATAGAAATAGTTGCTGAATGTGTAGATGGTTTTGAAGGGTTAAAAGCAATTGGTCAACACCAACCAGATTTTATTTTTCTGGATATCCAAATGCCAAAAATTAGTGGTTTTGAGATGTTGGAACTGGTAGAAAACCATCCCGCAGTAATTTTTACAACAGCCTTTGACGAATATGCAATTAAAGCATTTGAAGTAAATGCCGTTGATTATTTGTTGAAGCCCATAGAAAAAAACCGGTTTGACCAAGCCATGCAAAAATTACCAGCTAAATTGGCCAAGGGCGAAACCAGTAATGAATTATTGGAAACAGCCGCTTTATCGCCAGCACAAAACAATAGGATAGTGGTTAAAAATGCTGGAGTAATTAAAATTATTCCAGTTACCGACTTGCATTACATTGAAGCCGATGATGATTATGTGAAATTGAGTACCACCGAAGGTAATTTCCATAAAAATAAAACCATGAGCTTTTTCGAACAAACGCTCGATCCAAATCAGTTTATTCGTATTCACCGTTCCTATATCATTAATTTGGTAGAGGTGACCAAGATAGAGTTGAAAGAAAAAGAGAGCTATGTGGTACTTTTAAAATCTGGTATTTGGCTGCCTGTAAGCAAAACAGGATATGTGAAATTGAAAGCAGCATTGGGACTTTAATGCCTTAATCGACATTTTTATGGCTTATAAAAGAGGCATAGAATGGATAGAAAATACTAAATTTGTATTTCTATGAAAAATAAAAAGAAATCACACTTGCATTTATAGAAAAATCACGTTATATTTGCACCTCTTATTTAAAAAACTCTAGTTAAGATATTATACAGTTATGAAAAGAACATTCCAACCTTCGCAAAGAAAGAGAAGAAACAAGCATGGCTTCCGCGAAAGAATGGCTACAGCAAACGGTAGAAGAGTATTAGCTTCTCGCCGTGCAAAAGGAAGAAAAAGATTATCAGTTTCTGACGAGCGTCGTCATAAAGCATAATTTTGATTGCCACCTTTTAGGTGTTAGCAGTCAGTAAATGCTGCACAATTGCAATCAAAAACATGAACAAATTTAACAAAGAAGAACGGTTATGTAGCAAAAAGTCATTAGACTTGCTATTTAAAAACGGTTCTTCTTTTTTGTTATATCCCTTTCGGATTACCTATTTTTTTGTAGCTGAACCTCATCAATACCCTGCGCAAGTAGTAATTAACGTTGCCAAAAAGCGTTACAAACGTGCAGTCGATCGTAATTTGATCAAAAGACGAACACGTGAGGTTTATCGAGTACAAAAAGAACTTCAACTCTATTCTTTTTTAAGCAAGCAAGAAGATCTATTGCTCTTATCCTTACAATATATTGGTAAAGAAAAGTACGATTATGGTTTCTTTGAAAAGAAATTGACACAGGGCCTTAAAAAGCTTATTCAACAAATTTCTGCTGATACTGCTAATATTGTAGATCCAATCACATTAAATCCTCAACCTAGCAATGAAAATAATTAAACTTTTCTTCTCTTGGTTGTTTTTGGGTATTATCAAGTTATACCAACTATTTTTATCTCCTTTATTGGGTGCCAATTGCAGGTTTACACCTACTTGTTCGCAATATGGTGTAGAAGCGATTAAAAAACATGGTCCATTTAAAGGCGGGTGGTTAACCTTAAAGCGAATTGGAAGTTGTCATCCTTGGGGTAAACATGGGCACGATCCCGTACCTTAAAATTTTAAGATGGAGAATTTTTTGCGTTAAACTTTTAACTTTAACTTTTTAATTTTAACAATGGCTACTATCCTACAAATTGAAACAGCTACACCAGTTTGCTCAGTTGCTCTGGCTATCAACGGAGAAACAATTGCATTAAAAGAGCAAGCAGCACAAAATATCCATGCCTCTAGTTTAACATTGTTTATAGAAGAGGTAATGCAAACAGCTGGATTAAAGTATAAAGATTTAGATGCCATTGCAGTGAGTAAAGGTCCGGGTTCATATACAGGTTTACGTATTGGTGTGTCTACCGCTAAAGGATTGTGTTTTGCATTGGATAAGCCCTTTATTGCTATCCCAACTTTGAAGATGATGGCCAATGGATTTTTACTCCAACACCCAAATTATGGTGGATTGATTTGCCCTATGATTGACGCCAGACGAATGGAGGTTTTTACAGCGGTTTATACCAATAAACTCCAAGAAATAGAAGCCGTAAATGCTAAAATTGTAGACGAGAAAAGTTTTATTTTAGAACTGAACCAACATTATGTCACTTTTATTGGCGATGGTGCCGAAAAATGTATTCCTGTTTTAGACCATCAAAATGCACATTTTTCCAATTTAAACTTCAACTCTGCTGCCAATATGAGCAGCTTGGCAAAAGAAGCTTTCGATAACCAAAATTTTGAAGATGTAGCCTATTTTGAGCCTTTTTATCTAAAGGATTTTGTATTTACCACCCCGAAAAGTAAAACCAATTAGTTGTACTAAACACAAATCTGATCTACTGACCAAAGAAGTGCTGATATAGTTTTTCTGAAATTTCTATAAATATGATTTGTGACTAGAAGAGATTCGGGAAAGCAGGTTGTTGTGTGCTTTTTAACGTTAGTCGGGCTTTACATTCCAATCTTTTTGTGCTTGGCAACAAAAAGGATTTCCATTGCAATCCCGTTTAGTATATGCAGGTCTGTGCAACTATTTAGGGCTGCAGTATGCCAAGAACTGCTTGCTTGGTAATATAAACCTGATTGGAGCGGATGCCGATTTTTCTTCGGCAGGAGTGGAAAGCGGGGCTAGACCTACCTAAGAACTACTGACACTGTTTTTCTGAAATTTCTATAAATATGATTTGTGACTAGAAGAGATTCGGGAAAGCAGGTTGTTGTGTGCTTTTTAACGTTAGTCGGGCTTTACATTCCAATCTTTTTGTGCTTGGCAACAAAAAGGATTTCCATTACAATCCCGTTTAGTATATGCAGGTCTGTGCAACTATTTAGGGCTGCAGTATGCCAAGAACCTGTGGCTTTGTGATATAAACCTGATTGGAGCGGATGCCGATTTTCTTCGGCAGGAGTGGAAAGCGGGGCTAGCCTACCTAAGAACTACTGACACTGTTTTTCTGAAATTTCTATAAATATGATTTGCTGTTAGTAAGAATTCAGTAAAGCAAATTGTTTGTGCTTACTTGTTGATTGGTATCGCTTGAACTGACAAAGTATCTTTGGGAGTTATTTTCTCTAGTTTTTTATACAATAATACATTGCTTAAGAATTTCCCTTTATCTCCAGAAAGTTGATAAGAAAAGGCATCAAAAGATTTAAAACCAGCTTTAGCTTGGTACTGTTTGAAATAAGGTTGTTTGAGGTTTCTGCCAAAAATATCGTTCGAATTTTTATGGTTGACATAGAATGAAATGGTAGCAGATGAAGAAAGCTGATTGCTGAAATCTTGATAATCTTCATCGCTAATTAATAGCGAATTATTTTCATAACTATTTAAAAATACTTGGATACTGCTGGCATTATTGGCCATTACCAGATAATTGTTAACCACAGCATAAAAAGGTCTTTCAAATTTTTTAAATGGTTCTCCAAAATAAGCATAGGCAATTCCTGCTTCTTTAAATACCTTAATTTCTGGGGCATAATTACCACTTAGATCCATTAATAACTGTGCTACCTTTTCTCCGTTGCTCAATGCAATTGCTGCAAATTTTTCACCACTACTCAATTGAAAAGTAACCAGTTCATTTTTAAAATATTTTGGAAGAATCTGGTCTAGGTCAATTCTATATTTTTGATTGATGGTAGCGATGGTTTGATTGACCTTATCTATTTCTTTATTTTTTGTCATCAGCTCCAATAAATTTTTATGCCAGTTGTCATAGTCAGAAATGGCATAAATAGTGTAATTGGCAGTTTTTTGAGGCAGAATAGTGTTGATGGTTATTTTTTGCTCAGAAATATGATCAAATAGTTTATAATAATTGTGCTCATCATTAACCTGTGTGTTGCCATTAAATAAGAGCTTCTCCTTGCTAAAGTTATAACTTAGGGCTGCATAAGTATTTTGTTTGTTAAATATACTCAACTCGCCATTAAGGTTGCTGTTCAAAATGCTTTTGAGAAATAAAGGCATTTGGTTAAAATCAAGATAAAGACTGGCCAAAGTATTTTTGTTGAAACGGCTATTGTTCTTAATGTAGTTAACGAAATCCTGTTTTTCGGTCTTTTGGGCCTTTAAGGCATTCTGGATAGGTAAAAGTATATTTGACAATACAATCATTGTATTTTTAATGCCTATAAAACATTTTGTGCTATCTGTAAAAGTGAGTTGATAGATTTCGCCCACCTTATTGACCTTGGTTTGACCGGTGTTTAAACTGTTGAATAATTTTTGAGAATTGGTATTCGAATTGAGTTGGGTGCCGATTAAAAAATCAATTGTATTTTCTGACCCTGGAATGAGGCCAATATAAATTTTTTGACCATTTAAGGCATTTACAATTTCTTGTTGACTCATTAAATGATCTCTTAGTGCAGCAAACTGCTTAGACTTAGTTTCACCTAAAATGTGCTGAAATAAATCTTGACCACTTAAAATTTCATAAAAGCTTTTGTCGTTTTCAAAACTGAAAATGATTCCAGAATTTGAAGCTACTGTATTTAGCGATAAATCATTTGCATTTGTTTCTGTATTTAAGTTAGAAAAATACAAGTAAGCCATTGCAATCACTCCTGTCAGTAATATTCCTAATGTGATATATATTCTTTTCATGGCTATTACCTACAAATTTAATTTAATTTTGGGATTACAGAGATTATAAGGGCATTTTCTTAATTTAGCACTTGTATAAAGTCGTTAATTCATGAACAAACGTATTATCCTTACTGCTGCTCTTTTTGGAGCTTTGGCAGTAGTTTTAGGTGCATTTGGTGCACACAGTTTAAAAACATTAATCAGTTCATCATCTCTAGAAATTTGGCAAAAAGGGGTGGAGTATCAATTCTATCATGTTTTTGCGTTATTATATCTCTCTACTTTTGCCCGGTATAAAAATAAATTGATCGGTTTTGCCTTCGTGTTTTTTACACTTGGTATTGTACTTTTCTCTGGTTCGTTGTACATTTTGGCCTTAAAAGATGCCTATCATTTATCGGTACAATTTATTGGACCAATTACACCACTTGGTGGATTGTGCTTTATTTTAGGGTGGATCAGTCTGTTTTTGGCAGCGCTAAAAGATAAATAATGCAGTTTGCAAGCCCCATAGATTTTTCTGAGCGGGAAACACTTTTTGTAGAAGTGATCTTGCCTTTGTCATTAGCCATCAATTATACTTACCGGGTTCCATTTGAACTGAATGATAGGGTAGCTGTAGGTAAACGTGTGGTGGTTCAGTTTGGCAAACACAAAATATATACTGCCCTAGTAAAAAGTATTGGAGATCAACCCCCAG
Organism: Pedobacter sp. Hv1; assembly: GCF_001412215.1. Lineage (GTDB taxonomy): Bacteria > Bacteroidota > Bacteroidia > Sphingobacteriales > Sphingobacteriaceae > Pedobacter. The sequence continues at coordinate 117,958 of NZ_LLWP01000011.1, read as the reverse complement.
AATTTTATCAGGCAAAATATATCATAGATGTTGTTGACGAATGGCCTGTAATTACCCCAAAACAATTTGAATTTTGGGATTGGATTACTTCTTATTATTTGTGCAATGAAGGCGAGGTAATGGCTGCAGCTTTGCCTACCGGTTTAAAATTGGCCAGCGAAACCATTCTAGTGCTGAGAGATGAATTACCCGAAGAATTAGAATTAACAGAAAAAGAGAGTCTAATTGTTTCGGTGCTACATAAACAACAACGCATCAGTATTGATGATGTGGTTGAGCTTCTGGGGCAAAAAACTGTTTATCCCATCATTAATTCGTTAATAGCAAAAGAAGTAATCTATGTTGCCGAAGAAGTAATTGAAAAATATAAACCACTACTCAAATCATTTATTACGCTCAATCCTTTTTATAGAGAAGAGCAGAATTTAAAACAGCTTTTTGAAATTTTAGAAAAAGCGCCCAAACAATTGGATGCCTTGCTGGCTTATCTCAAATTGAGTAAAATTGAAAGTACTATTCCAAAACAACAACTGCTCGAAGAAAGTGGAAGTGGACAAGGCGCTTTAAAAGCTTTAATTGATAAAGAGATTTTTAGGGTTGAGAAAAGGCAGGTAAGTCGTTTAAATACTGGTGATGACGAGTTTGAGGTTAACTTTGAATTGAGTACAGCACAACAAAAAGCCTTTAATGAAATAGAAACTCAGTTTGCTACCAAAGATGTAGTGTTGTTGCATGGCATTACCGCATCGGGTAAAACGCAACTGTATATTAAATTGATAGAAAAAGCAATTAGCCATGGCGGACAGGTTCTGTTTCTATTGCCGGAAATTGCTTTAACTACCCAGATTGTAGAACGGATTAAACGTTATTTTGGAGATAAAATTGGAGTCTATCACTCTAAATTTAACGACAATGAAAGAGTAGAGATCTGGAATAAGGTATTGAATGGTTCTTATCAAGTGGTGCTTGGTGCACGCTCTGCTGTATTTCTGCCATTTAAAGACCTCAAACTGATTGTTGTTGATGAAGAACATGAATCATCATATAAACAGCATGAGCCAGCGCCTAGGTACCAAGCCAGAGACGCTGCAGTTTTTCTTGGACACCTGCATCAAACCAAAGTTGTTTTAGGTTCGGCAACCCCATCAATAGAGAGTTACCATAATGCCGAAACGGATAAATATGGCTTAGTGGTATTGAACGAAAGATTTGGTGGAGTTCAATTGCCTTTGCAAGAAGTGGTGAGTATTGCAGAAGAAACCAAGCGTAAAAAAATGACATCTTATTTTACCAGTGTATTGATAGATGATATGTCAACTGCATTGGAGAATAAAGAACAGATCATCTTATTTCAAAATAGGAGGGGTTATGCTACCATCTTAATTTGTGCAACTTGTGGTTATGCCCCGAAATGTGTCAATTGCGATGTCAGTTTAACTTTTCATAAAACCAGTGGTAAACTCCATTGCCATTATTGTGGCTACCACCAAAATAGCATCAATACCTGCCCGGCCTGTGGCTCGGTACACATTGAGCAAAAAGGTTTTGGAACAGAACGGATAGAAGAAGAGCTAAGTTTGATCTTTCCAGATGTTAAAATAGCCCGACTGGATTTAGACAGTACCAGAACCAAAAATGGGATGCAACAGATCATCTCTGATTTTCAGGATAAAAAAACGCAGATTTTAATTGGTACGCAGATGGTGGCCAAAGGTTTGGATTTTGACAATGTAAGTCTTATTGGGGTAATCAATGCCGATACCTTATTGAACTATCCCGATTTTAGGGCTTTTGAAAGAAGTTACCAATTGTTGGCCCAGGTAGCCGGAAGAGCTGGTAGGAGAGATAAACAGGGCAAAGTTTGTATTCAAGCTTATGACGATTCGCATCGGATTATCAAACAAGTGATGGCGAATAATTACTTAGAAATGTATCAGGATGAAATGGCCGAACGCAAGCAGTTCAATTACCCACCTTTTACACGTTTAATCTTTATCAACGTTAAACATAAGGATGCCAATGTGCTCAATGTTGCCGCACAAACCTTGGCCAATGCCTTGAAATCGCAATTGGGCAATCGGATTTTAGGACCAGAACAACCACTGGTAGCTAGGATAAGAAATTACTACATCAAACAAATCATTATTAAAACAGAAAAAAATGCTGCAATTCAAAAGGTAAAAGCAGTATTAAAAGAAACCATTAAAGATTTTAACGCACAAAAAGACTTTAAGAGTGTAATTACGCAAATTGATGTGGATCCTTATTAGGGTATGAAGTATAAAGTACAAAGTATCACGTATCAAGACTGAGTGCTTAGTCACAATCAATGCTCCTTTACACTTGATCTTTTGTCTTTAACTTTTTAGATTGATTTCGTGGAGGTTATCGTTAACCCCAATATAAACTCATAATTATTTGCTAAAATAAGCGTTTAAAACGCTATTTTTGACTAGAATGGCATATAAGTTTATAGATAATTACAGAGAAAAGGGTGCGAGAAAAAAGTTGGTTGAATTGCTTAGAGAAAGAGGAATTGCAGACGAGGGAGTTTTAAAAGCAATCGGCAAAGTGCCCCGTCATTTCTTTTTCGATGAAACTTTTTGGAACCAGGCCTATAAAGATATTGCTTTCCCGATAGGCGATGGCCAAACCATTTCTCAACCTTACACTGTAGCTTATCAAACCGAACTCTTACATATTCAAAAAGGAGATAAAGTGCTAGAAATTGGAACGGGCTCAGGTTACCAGACTTGTATTTTAATGGAGTTGGGGGCTAAAGTTTACACCATAGAACGTCAGCCAAATATCTACAACCATACCCTAAAAGTACTGCCAGGGATGGGTTATAAGGCTAATTTCTTCTTGGGTGATGGTTCTAAGGGGATTGAAGAACACGCACCTTATGCAAAAATTATTGTAACAGCAGGTGCACCATTTGTTCCAGAGATTTTATTGAAGCAACTTAAAATTGGAGGGATTTTAGTAATTCCGGTAGGGGACGAGAAATCTCAAAAAATGATTACAGTCATCCGTGTCAACGAAAACGATTACGATAAAATTGAACTAGATACCTTCAGATTTGTACCATTGGTAGGTGATCAGGCTTGGTAATGTAGAGTATCAAGTAGTAAGTATCAAGTATCAAGATTGGAATTCTGAAATAAACCAATGATACCAATGAACTCATAATACCAATGAACTAAACCTTCATCGCTCTATCCATTTCGCGTTTGCTTTCGCGGTCTTTGATGCTGTCACGTTTGTCGAATTCCTTTTTACCCTGTGCAATCGCAATTTCCATTTTGGCGAAACCTCGCTCATTGGTAAAAATTCTTAAAGGCACAATGGTGAAGCCTTTTTCTTCGCCTTTGATCTTTAATTTCTTCAGTTCTTTCTTGTGTAAAAGCAAAACCCGATCTCTTTTAATGTCATGATGATGAAAAGAACTGTGGCTATATTCAGAAATATGTAGATTTCTTACATACAATATATCGTCAATAAACATGCAAAAAGCATCGGTCATATTGGCTTTTCCTTGTCTAACGGCTTTAATCTCAGTGCCAAGTAGCGCAATTCCAGCAACATAACTGTCTAATATATGGTAGTCGAAATAAGCTCTTTTGTTCTTGATTTGGATATCTTTTGACATAATTACAAATATCGTTATTTCTTGGTTATTTCTCTAGCCCTTCTGGTAGAAGAATATATTGTTTATTTTTTAAATGCAATATTGTTGCATTTAAAAAATAATATCCTACTTTTAGCAAAAAATAATGGCCTATTTCAATCAGCTCAAGGCTATAATATTTAGTGTTGTCTATTATTTTGAAATAAATTAATCTAAATTATTTTTTAGATCAGTCTAAATTTATATTTTTGCTAAACTAATACACGCATCATGCAAAAAATCATACTCTTATTTCTTTTCATTTTTATATTTCATCAAGCTCAAGCCCAGCAGTTTAAAGTACAGGGTTTGGTAACCACCAATGAGCCTGCTCAAAAAGCAACAGTTTCTTTGTTGGAGCTTAAACGCACCACAATTACAGATAGTGCTGGAAAATTTACCCTAGATAAAGTAAAAGCTGGCATCTATTATTTAAAAGTAAGTATGCTTGGTTATCGAAGTTTGACTGTCAAACTCGACTTGAAAAAAGATACTACTCTGGCCCAGCTAAAGTTGGAGTCTTTAGATGAAAACTTAAATGAAGTGGTCGTAACCGGAACACAAAAAGAGGTGAATAGACTCGAAAGTCCAGTTCCGGTTGAAATCTATACAGCAAAATTCTTTAAAAAGAACCCTACACCCAGCATATTCGACGCTTTGCAAAATGTAAATGGCGTAAGGCCTCAGCTCAATTGCAATATCTGCAATACGGGTGATATCCATATCAACGGGCTAGAGGGTCCATACACCATGGTATTGATAGATGGAATGCCAATTGTGAGTAGCTTATCTACAGTTTATGGCTTATCAGGCATTCCGAATGCTTTGGTTGAACGGATTGAGGTGGTGAAAGGCCCCGCTTCCTCGCTTTATGGAAGTGAGGCCGTTGGTGGGTTGATCAATATCATTACCAAAAAGGTGCAAAATGCAGCCTTATTTTCTGCAGATGCCATGGCAACAGGTTATGGAGAGTACAATGCCGATTTGGGATTTAAGCTCAATTTGAATAAAAAAGTATCCTTTTTAACAGGCCTCAATTATTTTAAATTTGGAAACAGGGTAGACCATAACCACGATGGATTTACGGATGTGACACTTCAAGACCGAATTTCAATATTCCAGAAATGGAACATCGACTGTAAAAAGAACAGGTTGTTTTCTTTAGCAGGGCGATATTTATATGAAGACCGCTGGGGAGGCGAAATGAATTGGAACAAATCATTTAGGGGTGGCGATCAACGTTATGGTGAAAGCATTTATACCAGAAGATTTGAACTGATTGGTAACTACCAACTTCCTATTGAAGAAAAGATATTTTTGGCTTTTTCACTTACCGACCATGACCAAGACAGTAGATATGGAACTACATCATATATTGCACAACAGAAAATTGCATTTGGTCAGCTAACCTGGGATAAAAAGATTGGAATCAATGACTTGTTGATCGGTACAGCTTTGCGTTATACTTATTACGACGACAATACTCCGGCAACTGCTTCAAAAGATTTGGTGAATAGTCCTGAAAAAATATTTTTACCCGGTATTTTTATTCAAGATGAGATTAAGGTAGCCAAAACCCATTCTATTTTGGCGGGCTTGAGGTACGATTACAACTCCGTTCATGGAAATATATTTACACCTCGATTGGCCTATAAATGGAGTGTCAATGAAAAAAATATTATCAGATTAAATGCAGGTACAGGTTTTAGGGTAGTGAATATTTTTACGGAAGACCATGCAGCATTAACCGGTGCTCGAGAAGTGGTAATTAGTAATGAATTAAAACCAGAACGTACCTATAATGTAAATTTAAACTTCCTGAAAAAAATCTATCTAAAAAATGGATCGTTTGTAGGTTTAGATCTTTCGGCCTTTTATACCTATTTCAACAATCGGATTATAGGCGATTTTGATACCAATCCTAATGAAATCAGATACGATAATTTGGATGGGCATGCGGTAAGTAAAGGTTTAACGGCCAATGTTGACGTAGCTTTCAGTTCTGGGCTAAAGATTACCGCGGGTTTAACCTATCAAGATGTCGGTTTTGTAGAGAAAGGCATCAAACAGCAGCAAATATTGACTGAGAAATTTTCTGGTACTTGGGCTATATCTTACAAAATTAATCAATTGAACTTAGGTATTGATTATACAGGCAATGTCTATAGTCCGATGCGTTTGCCATTGTTAGGCGATTTGGATCCACGTAGGCCTTATTCGCCAACCTGGAGTATCCAGAACATTCAATTGGTTTATGATGGATTTAAAAATATTGAAATTTATGGTGGGGTAAAAAACTTACTCAATTTTACACCAAATAAAGGCACCCCATTTATCATTGCCAGAGCAAACGATCCCTTCGATAAAAATGTTAAGTTCAATGCAGGTGGCCAAGTTATTCCAACGGCAGATAATCCTTATGGTTTAACCTTTGATCCAAGTTATGTTTATGCACCAAATCAAGGTATTAGAGGTTTTTTAGGTGTACGGTTAACGATAAAATAATTTTTAATGAGCAATGGCCCTCTAACCAATAAAGTTAGGGGGCTTATGGTTGAAATAAAAAAAGAACAAATGAAAATAATAATCACCATGGTATTGCTTTGTTGTGCATCAATTGTAAAAGCACAACAGACAGCTATTCATTTTAATCAATTAGATAGTTTGCAAAAGCTTAAACCTAAACCGGTTTTTGTGTTTATACATACCAATTGGTGCAGTTATTGCAAAGCGATGGATGAGGTGGTATTTAAAGATAAAACTGTTGCTAAGCTATTGAGGGATGAGTATTATTTTGTACGATTGGATGCAGAAGAAAAATCGACAATTACCTATGCCAATCAAAAATTTGAGTTCAAGGCCAATAAGGGGGTGCATGATTTGGCTTTTGCACTTGGCAACCAAAATGGAAAACTAGCTTTTCCAACCAGTTGTATCTTAGATGGTCAAAACAGAATTTTATATCAACAACATGAATTTGTGAAAGCAAATGAATTGATTGAGGTATTGAAACATTTTACCAATAAAAACTAACGGACAATTAATACAGGTATCGTTACTTTATGACGGACCGAATCTACAGTAGTTCCGAAAATCAAATCTTTTAAACCTTTGTGCCCATGCGCCCCCATTACCAATAATTCAATATGGTTTTGGTTGCTGATTTCGGCAATGGCTTTTGCTGTACCACCGAAACCAATATGTGGTGTAGCCTTGTAACCTAGCTCAGCTAAATTCAGCTGATATTTTTCAAGATTTTCAGTATCAGATTGTGTTTCGTGATCCATTACTGTTTTTCCGTGGTAGCGTGCTGCTGCTGTTTCTACAACATGGATCAAATGGTAATGTGCATCTTTTCCACCTTGGATTAAGGCATGTCGAATGGTGTTTCGGTCATTCGCAGAGAAATCTACCGTAATGCCAATTTTTTTGTAATTGATTTTCTCAATATGTGCTATTTCTAAAGCATTGCCATGTGGGATATTGCCCACTCTTTGCTTTTTACTGATTAGCGGATAAACAAAAATATAGAGGAGTAATAAACCAATTAAAATGGCCATTGGAATTACAATTACGTAGATGTACCAACCATCTGCCGCTGCTATCCAAGTATTGATCTCTTCTATCACCAATTTGATGTTTAAACTGATAATAACTACGGCACTCATCCAGGCCAATACTTTTACCCATGTTTTAATGGTAAAGTCTTTCATTTCCTTTTTATCAGAGGTCAAATGGATCAATGGAATAATGGCAAAGCCTAGCTGTAAGCTCAAAACAACCTGACTTAAGATCAACAAGCCTCCCAGTGCATCGTCGCCAAAAAATAAAATGGTACAAAATGCAGGAACAATAGCTAATAAACGTGTAATTAACCTACGTAGCCAAGGTTGTATCCTTAGGTTCAAGTGCCCTTCCATAATAATTTGTCCGGCTAAGGTACCAGTAACAGTAGAGCTTTGTCCGGCTGCAATTAAAGCAATGGCAAAAAGGGCAGGAGCTACATTACCGAAGATATTACTCAATAATCGGTGTGCATCTTGGATCTCTGCAACTTCGTGAAAACCATTTTTAAAAAAGGCAGCAGCAGCTAAGATTAAAATTGCCGCATTCACAAAAAAAGCAAGGTTTAAGGCAACCGCAGTATCAATAAAATTAAATTTAATAGCTTCTTTAATGCCTTTGTTGTCTCTTTCGAACTTTCTGGTTTGTACCAAAGAAGAATGTAGGTATAAGTTATGTGGCATTACGGTAGCGCCAATAATACCAATGGCAATGTATAAAGCTTCGCCAGATAACATAGAGGGTTCAAATCCTTTTGCAATTTCTTTTAAAGAAGGCTCTACAATAAACATTTCTATCAAAAATGAAATACCTACAATAAACACCATAGAAACTATAAATGCTTCCATTTTTCTCATTCCTTTGTTGAGCAGGAACAATAACAATACGGTGTCAAAAATGGTAATGGAAATTCCCCAGATTAAGGGCAAACCAAATAAGAGATTTAAACCTATCGCCATTCCAATAATTTCGGCCAAGTCGCAGGCAATAATTGCAGTCTGTGCCAAAATAAAGAGCGGAAAATTAACCCATTTTGGATAGGCATTTCGAGAAGCTTGGGCCAGATCCAATCCGCGAACAATACCTAGTCTGGCACTTAACGATTGCAATAAGAGGGCAATCAAATTAGACATTAACAATACCCAGATCAGTTGGTAGCCAAATTTACTACCTCCAGCTATATCTGTGGCCCAGTTTCCAGGATCCATGTAACCTACACTAACCAAGTAGGCAGGGCCTATAAAGGCCATTAACCTTCTCCAACCTTTACGTTTATCTGTGGCTACACTTTCGTGTACTTCGCTTAAAGATTGCTTCTGGCTCATATTTACTTGTTAATTAGGATATGTTTAGCTACTTCTCTACTGATGTTTAATTTTTGCTGATCGATTAAGAGTTCTACAGAGCCATCAAAATCGATAATTTCAGATACTTCTATCTTTTTGCCTAAGGTTAATCCTAATTTTTCTAAGTGCCTTAAAAAAGGAGAGGAGTGTTCACTTACCCCTGTAATTGTCCCTCTTTCGCCTACTTTGAGTTTGCTCAATTTTACAAAAGATAAATCTGCAAAATTTCCATATTGATCCGGAATGGGATCACCATGAGGATCTACTTTTGGAAACTCTAAAAATTCATCTAAACGTTCTACCAATAAAGTAGATTTGATATGTTCTAGTTCTTCTGCAACTTCATGAACTTCATCCCATTTAAAGTTGAGCTTCTCTACTAAAAAAACTTCCCAAAGGCGATGTTTTCTTACAATGCTAATCGCAGTTAGTTTTCCTTTTTCAGTTAAAGTAACACCTTGATACTTTACATAATCAACCAGTTCTTTCTCAGAAAGTTTCTTCAACATATCCGTTACCGATGCGGCCTTAGTTTGGATGCGCTCGGCAATGGCATTGGTTTGAACAGGATTACTGATTACTGATAAGTGGTAAATTATTTTAAGATAATTCTCTTCGGTGTAAGATTGCATTTTTGTTAGTCTAACTATAAATTTAGACAAATCTAAAAATTATATTGTAAAATAAAAAGTAAATTTATTGTGAGTTTGTAGAATAAAATTTGGCTAAGTAGCGTTAGTATCCTACCTTTGGGTAACAACACAAATATTTATGGCCACAGAATTAGACAAAACCGATTTTAAAATCCTTAAACTTTTACAAGAAAACGGTAGGATTACCAATTTGCTTTTATCGCAAGAGATTGGCTTATCGCCAGCTCCAACTTTAGAAAGAGTGCGCAAACTTGAAATGTCAGGTTATATTAAAAGCTACCATGCATTAGTTGATGAAGAAAAATTGGGGTTAGGAATTAAAACTTTTATCCAAGTACAATTAGACTTTCATAAAAACAATACCATTCAGATTTTTTTAGATGAGGTAAATCAAATCAATGAAATTACTGAATGCCATCACGTTACAGGTCAGGCAGATTTTTTATTGAAAGTTTATGTCAATGATATTAAAGCCTACGAACGTTTAATTATGGATAAGATCAGCAAAATATCTGTAGTAAAAACTTTCCAGACCATGATGATCATGTCTACCACCAAAAAAGAGCCGATTGTGCCTTTGGAGTATTAATTTTGAATAAAATTTTACCACCTAAGAAATCTTAGGACATCTTAGTTTAAACTATCATTCTAAAAATGGGTGGTAAAATTCATTTACAAAAGGCTTTTTGCCAAATTGGATAATATTTGTACAGTTAAAATTAATAAGAAGTCCCTTTGGCGCCTTTAGAATTCGCATATAAGTTAGAATTTGAGCCTCATGAATAGGAAGAATGTTATCAATTGCTTTTAATTCGAGTACCGAGCAGTCTTCAATAAATAGATCCGCTCTTAATGAGCTATCAATTAGTGTACCTTTATATACAATCTGGATCTTGCATTCAGAACTGAAATTTATATCTCTTACTTGAAGCTCTCTAGCTAAGCATTGATGGTAAATGCTTTCAAGTAAACCAGGGCCCAATATTTTATGAACTTCAATACAGGCACCAGTAACCCTATACTCTAGATCATCTAAAAAAGCTTTATTAATCATATTTAATTATTTTAAATTGATCAATAGGGATAGACTAATATAATTATTATTTCAATAAATACTTAGGTTTTCTAAGATGTCTTAGATGGTAAAAGCGAGATTAATCTTCTATTTGCCAATGAATGTGGCTTAAGCCTTCTTGAGTTAAGATTTCGTTAGTTTTAGCAAAGTGGTTAGAACCAAAGAACCCATTGTAGGCAGAAAAAGGAGAAGGGTGTGCTGCTTTCAGTACGTGGTGCTTGTTGGTATCGATCAAGCTTTCTTTTTGTTGTGCAAACCTGCCCCAAAGTAAAAATACGAGGCCACTTCTTTGTGCCGACAGTTCGGCGATAACATGGTTGGTGAAATTTTCCCATCCTTTGTTTTGGTGCGAACCGGCTTCATGGGCTCTTACCGTTAACGTTGCATTGAGTAGCAATACGCCCTGATCTGCCCAAGCTGTTAAATTGCCATGGTTTGGAATTTTAAAGTCTTTAAACTCCGCTGCCAATTCTTTATACATGTTTTTTAAAGAAGGTGGAACGGTGATACCCTTCTGCACAGAAAAAGATAAACCATGCGCTTGTCCTGGGCCATGATAAGGGTCTTGACCTAAAATAACTACTTTAACTTGATCAAAAGGGGTGTGGTTAAAGGCATTGAATATATCTGAGCCTTTGGGATAAACAGTAAATCCTTTTTGCTTTTCTTCAAGCAAAAAGGATTTAAGTTCCTTCATATAAGGTTTTTCTAGTTCTGGACCTAAAACTTTTAGCCATCCAGGTTCTAAAGCAGTAGCCATTTTATTTTGTTTTCGCTTCAGCTAACGCTTTAATCATGTCTTTTTCTAACGTTTCAATTGGTCTTTCTGTAACTCGGCCAACTTCAACACCTTTTTTGTCGGTGAAGATGAAAGTAGGTACATTGGTAATTTTCATATTGTCGATCAATCCATTTTCTGCATGTTTTGATCCATCAACAGCGATATAAGTAATTTTATCTTCAGCTATTTTTAGGGCATCCATAATTTTTAGAAAATGTGGAACCTGAAATTTGCTATCACCACACCAAGTACCTAAAACGATGGTGATTTTTTTGCCTTTCAATAGTTTACTCAATTCTGGTAAAGCGGTAGAATCGGGTACATAGGCTTTATAGTTCGGGTCGTAGCTTTCTTTAAACTCGGCAAAGCTGGTAATTCCTTCTCTTGTACATAGGTTTAACATCACTTGTTTGTGTCTATTTGGGTCTTCAAATTTTTTGTTCAATTCTTGTGCGCCAGCATTGATGGCGAATAATAAAATAAGGGCAGTAAATATATTTCTCATGTTGAATAATTTTGTGTTGGTAAGAGTACCTTTTGTGTAAATGGTTTAATTTTATGGGTAAGGCTTGCGTTAGTTTTGAGTTTAATTTTTGTTGAAATTATAAATTTTAAATCTATTTTTTGGTATATAAACACGATATTTGCACAAATATTTTATAACTATGCCAAATTTACTACGTCTTATTATAGGTTTTGCTTTTGTGGGTGCTGCTATTGCACTAATGATCTTCAGTTTTTGGGGCTGGGGGATACTTTTGATCTTTCTAAGCATCTTCATCTTCATCACTTATTTTTACAATGAGAACATGTTAATTGCACAATGGTTTTTGCGTAAAGACAATATGGCTAAAGCCGAAACCTTTTTGGGAAGGATCAAAAATTACGAAAAAGAACTGAATAGAGTTCAGCATGGTTATTACAATCTATTAATTGGATTGATCGAATCTAGAAAAGCACCAATGAAATCTGAAAAGTATTTCAAACAGGCTCTAAGTTTAGGTTTACACATGGATCATAATGTGGCCTTAGCTAAATTAAGTTTAGCAGGTATTGCCATGGGTAAACGAAATAAGAGAGAAGCTCAAATGTATTTGACTGAAGCCAAAAAAGCGGATAAAAACAAGTTATTGGCCGATCAGATCAAACAAATGAAAGATCAGATGGGATTAATGGATAAACAACAACAAGTTCGTTATAGTCGTTAAGAAATAAGAAATTGTACGTTTTAAGTTTTACGTAATCGTAAATCAACATTTACAACGTAAAACTTAGAACTTATTACTTAAAACTTACTATTTAGAATTTCCTACTATTTATCGCACAAACGATCAAAGTTTTCTTCGTACTCTGAACCATTTCTACTGATGATATCATCATCAAGGTTATCATTTTTACGATTGAAGAATAATTCTTCTGCCTGTATGCGTTTGATGAGTTGACGAACAAGTGAAAGGTCAAATGCATCTTTACTCAGTTTGATACAATATTGGTTCTCGGTAATTTCTAAGCTTGAACTATTCATAAATATATTATTTTAGCAACGGCCTAAAATTAAAAAAGGCTTACCGTATTTAATACAGTAAGCCTTTAAGTTTTTGTTATGCTTATGTTAAGAGAACCAAGCCGTTACCTCATCTTTTGTAGGCATGGCCAATTCCAATTTTAGTTTTTTGCGCATTCCACCTAAATCGTTAAATACTTTGTTCGGATTTCCAGCTTTCAGCTCTTCAACGGTGTTGAAACCCATTTTACGGATCACCTGTACCCAGTCTGCAGCTACACCAGCATCTACAAAATCTTGATCTGTGGTTACTTTGGCTTTTTTCTCAGCACGCATCTGCGGGAAGAACAATACTTCTTGAATGGTTGATTGATTGGTCATCAACATCACCAAACGATCGATACCAATTCCCAGACCAGAAGTTGGAGGCATTCCGTACTCTAATGCACGAACAAAATCATCATCCATGGCCATCGCCTCATCATCACCTCTGGCAGCTAATTTCAATTGTTCTTCAAAACGTTCTTTTTGGTCAATTGGATCATTGAGTTCTGAGTAAGCATTTCCAATTTCCTTACCCATTACAAATAGCTCGAAACGCTCAACCAAGTCTTCTTTGCTACGGTGTTTTTTAGCCAATGGAGTCATTTCCAAAGGATAATCGGTAATGTAGGTAGGCTGTATTAAATTTGCTTCAACTTTCTCACTGAACAATTCATCAATCAGTTTACCACGACCCATTGAATCGTCAATCTCAATACCTAATTCTTTACATTTTCCGGCAATTTCAGTTTCAGTCATTGCAGAAACATCAATACCCGTATATTTTTCAATAGACTCATACATGGTTAATTTCTCGTATGGTCCGGCAAAATTAATTTCGTGCTGCCCAACTTTAACTACTGGTTGCCCATGGATGGTGGTTGCGATTTTTTCCAAACATTCTTCTACCATGCCCATCATCCAGATATAATCCTTATAGGCCACATAGATTTCCATTGAAGTAAACTCTGGATTGTGTGTACGGTCCATACCTTCATTTCTGAACATTTTTCCGAACTCGTAAACGCCATCAAAACCTGCAACAATTAATCTTTTTAGATAAAGTTCATTGGCAATACGCAAGAACAAAGGCATATCTAAAGTATTGTGATGCGTTTCGAAAGGACGAGCAGCTGCACCACCATGTACCGCCTGTAAAATAGGGGTTTCAACCTCCATCCAGCCTTGGCTATCGAAATAGTTGCGCATGGTATTGATTACCTTAGAGCGGTTGATAAAGATCTGTTTGTAATCAGGATTAACCGTTAGATCTACATAACGCATTCTGTAACGCAATTCTGGATTGGTAAATCCATCATAAACGTTTCCATCGTCATCACGTTTTACGATAGGTAGTGGACGTAATGATTTAGAAAGTACGGTAAATTGGGTAACATGGATCGAAATTTCGCCAGTTTGTGTAGTAAACACATATCCTTTGATTCCGATAAAATCACCAATATCCAATAGTTTCTTAAATACAGTGTTATAAAGCGTCTTATCCTCATCCGGACAAAGCTCATCTCTCTTTAGATAAATCTGGATACGGCCTGTAGCATCCTGTAGTTCAGCAAAAGATGCTGCTCCCATAATGTTACGCCCCATAATTCTGCCTGCAAGGCTAATGGTCTTATAGGCTGTTTTATCTTTTTCGTAGTTGGCTAAAATGTCTGCTGCATTGGCATTAATTTCATAAGCTTCTGCAGGATAAGGGTCAATACCCAGTTCGCGAAGCTGTTTTAATGAATCGCGACGTAATAATTCCTGTTCTGATAATCCTGTACTCATTTATCGTATATTTTTGCAAAAGTAATGATTTACTAGCGTTTGTGGTAATAAATGCGAGCTCAATATTGACATTCCTTTTAGTTATTAGCTATAAAGAAACTATTAAATGAAAAGTAATGCTAAGATTGCTTCGTGCCTCGCAATGATGAAGAACTAGTCAGCCTCAACACCTTCTTGGTACATCTCATTGATGGCCTCAAGGTATTTCTTTTCTACTATACGACGTTTGACTTTCATGGTAGGGGTAATCTCACCCTCATCAATGCTAAATGGATTACGCTTGATCTTAAAGTTCTTGATACGTTCAAATTTTGCCAATTCGTTAGAGATTTTTTTGATATCACTTGCGATCCATTCAATGATTTCCGGATTTCTGATAAAATCATCGGCTTCTTGAAAGAATGCCTCAGTTAAGTTGAAGGTTTCTTGTAAAGTCTCTTTATTAGGGATGATAATGGCTGTAATGAACTCACGTTTATCGCCAATTAAGAACAGCTGATCAATTTTAGGACTTTTTAAATAGATGTTTTCAACTGGTGTTGGATATACATTTTTGCCATAAGCATTAACGATCATATTTTTAAGTCTATCAGTAATTTGGAGGTTGCCTTTGTAAAAACGGCCAATATCACCGGTATGAAACCATTTGTCTTTGTCTATGGCTTCGGCAGTTTCTGCTGGTTTATTAAAATAACCTTTCATTACACAATGCCCACGTACAATAACTTCACCCTCTGCACATTCAAAATCTTCATTAAAGGTATGGTGGGTTTGGATATTGATGATCGCTTTGCTTTCTACATCTTGAATACCCACTTCAATACCAGGAATAACACGTCCCACAGTTCCATAAACCTGACGATGGTATTCGGTTACAGACATTACAGGCGAAGTTTCAGTTAAACCAAATCCTTCTAATATTTTAATACCCAAGTCGCCAAAGAACTCGCCCACATTTTTGGGTAGGGCAGCACCACCAGAAATCATAAATTTCAATCGACCACCAGTTTTTTCTTTGATTTTGCTAAATACCAACTTCTCTGCAATTGCTTTTTTTGTACTTAAAATCAAACTTGGGTTTTTCCCTGCTTCTTTGGTTTGGCGATAATTTTTTCCTGTTTCTAAAGCCCAGGTAAAGATATTTGCTTTTAAACCACCACCAGCTGTACCAGATTTGATGGCTTTGTCGTGAATACGTTCTAACAAGCGAGGTACACAAGACATCACAGTTGGCCTAACTTCACCCATGTTCTTTGCCAATAGTTCTAAACTTTGTGCAAATGCAATTTTACAGCCCTGAGCACAACATACATGGTAAGTAGCGGTACGCTCAAAAACGTGCGAAAGTGGTAAGAATGATAAAAATGTCTCAGTTTCGTCAATCACAGGAATCTGTTGTAGACAAACATTTACATTTTCTACAAAATTGTTATGCGTTAACATTACACCTTTGGGTGTTCCTGTGGTGCCAGAGGTATAAATTAACGAAGAAATGTCTGTAGGGAGTACCTCTGCTCTACGTTTGGTAATTTCTTGTTGTTCTGCCTCACTTACGGTTTGTTGTAAGATGGTGTTGAAATCAATTACTTCGAGATTGGTATCTTCAGGAATACTAATTTTCTCGAAACCAGCAAATGTTGGAATAATATATTTGAGTTCTTGACAGTTGTCGGCAACTTTTAATACTTTTTTAAATAAGAAAGGATTGCCTACCAAAATTGCCTTTATTCCAGAATCATTAATGATATAAGCAACTTCATGCTCTGATAGGGTTGGATAGATAGACACATTGATGACGCCGATCTGTTGGATCCCTTGATCATAGTAAACATATTCTGGCGAATTTTCGATCATGAGCCCTAATCGATCTCCTTTTACAATTCCTTTGGCTAAGAAGAAGGCAGAAACTGAATCTGCTCTTTGTAAAGTGTCTTTAAAAGAAATCTCTTCCCAAGTTGTGTTTTTCTTGTGAATTAAAAAAGTTTCTTCAGGTTGATGAATATTTTCTACTACGTTACGTAATAGGCTTGGTACAGTAGAAAATTCGTTAAATGAGACCATGTGTTAAATATTTGTTATGCTTTGAACTAACAATGATAAACTTTTAGTGTTAAAAATGCAAAAGCGATTGGGTTAGAAAATGAGTACGTTAAAAAAATGATAGGATAACAAAATTAATCAATAGGATTGACTTGTGTATAAATTATGATAGTATGGATAGGAGTAAGATTCCATCTTGGTTCGTGTAGGCATGAACCAAGAATGTTAAAAAAAACAAGGCATAAAAAAAGGCATCAATATTTCGATGCCTTTTCTAGTTATGAGAAATTATATTAAACAGAAAAACTTTCTCCACAGCCACAAGAGCGGCTTGCATTTGGGTTAATAAAATTAAATCCTTTGCCGTTTAAGCCATCGGTAAAATCAAGTTCAGTACCTGCTAGGTATAAAAATGATTTCATGTCTAGGGCTATTTTAATTCCACGGTCCTCAAAAAATTGATCTCCGGTTTTGGCCTCGTTATCAAAATCTAAGTTGTAAGATAAGCCAGAACAACCACCACCTTTTACAGAAATACGTAAAAAGTAATCAGAACCTAATTCAGAATCTTGCATTAGGTGATCAATTTTGCTTTTTGCTTTATCAGTTATGGTAATCATAGTATTAAGATTTAAGTATAAAGTGTCAAGATTAAAGTAGAGTAACAGATATGTCTTACTACTTAGTACTAGATACTTATTACTTTGTTAATGGTGTGATTTAGCCAATTCGAATGCCTCTAAACCATTTTTAACGCGGTAATCGTTAATTGCAGATTTAATTGCATCTTCTGCCAATACAGAACAGTGAATTTTAACTGGAGGTAAAGCCAATTCTTCTACAATGTCCATGTTATCGATAGCTAAAGCTTCGTCAATTGTTTTTCCTTTTAACCACTCTGTAGCTAAAGAAGATGATGCAATTGCCGAACCACAGCCAAATGTTTTAAATTTAGCATCAGTAATTACATTATTTCCATCTACTTCAATTTGAAGACGCATCACGTCTCCACACTCAGGTGCGCCAACTAAACCTGTTCCTACAGATTTGCTGTCTTTATTTAAAGTACCAACGTTGCGAGGGTTGGTATAATGTTCCATTACTTTTTCTGAATATGCCATTTTGTATTTTCTTTAAATCTCTTTGCAGAGATGAATTTTTAATTAGTTATCAGCTTCCAGTTATCAATTCTCAGTTATTTGTACTCAACTGCGAACTGTAAACCGATTACTGTTTTAGTGCTCAGCCCACTCAATTTTACTCAAATCAATTCCATCTTTAAACATTTCCCAAAGTGGAGAAAGGTCTCTTAAATGGTTAACGGCTTTTTTAGTATTTTCTATTGCGTAATCAACTTCTTCTTCCGTAGTAAAACGACCTAATCCGAAACGGATTGAAGAGTGTGCCAAGTCATCAGATAAACCTAAGCTTTTTAAAACGTACGATGGTTCTAGAGAAGCTGAAGTACAAGCAGAACCAGAAGATACTGCTAAATCTTTCATTGCCATCATTAAACCTTCACCCTCAACATATTTAAAAGAGATGTTAGCAACATGTGGCAAACGATGTTCTGTGTTACCATTTACATAACTTTCTTCTAAAGTAGTTAGCGCAGCTTCTAATTTATCGCGTAAAGCTGATAAACGTTTAGCTTCTTCGTCCATTTCTAAACGACACAACTCACAAGCTTTACCTAAACCAACAATACCTGGTACATTTAAGGTTCCAGAACGCATCCCACGCTCATGTCCACCGCCATCTATTTGAGCAGTAACTTTAACTCTTGGATTTTTTCTGCGTACATATAACACACCAACACCTTTTGGTCCGTACATTTTATGTGCACTAAATGCCATTAAGTCAATTCCATCTTCATTTACATTCACTGGAATTTTACCTACTGCTTGTGTAGCATCGGTCATAAATAAAGCACCGTGTTTATGTGCAATAGCTGAAATTTCTTTAATCGGCTGTACCACACCAATTTCGTTATTTCCATACATAATGGAAACTAGAATGGTTTTTTCGGTCATTGCAGCTTCTAATTCCTGTAAATCAATTAAGCCATCTTCTTTTACTTTTAAATAAGTAACCTTAGCACCTAATTTTTCTAAATGTTTACAAGTATCTAGTACAGCTTTGTGTTCTGTTGTTGCAGTAATGATATGATTACCCTTATCTTGGTACATCTCAAAAACACCTTTAATACCTAAATTATCGGCTTCTGTAGCACCAGAGGTAAAGATGATTTCTTTTTCTGTACAACCAATCAATTTTGCCACCTGCTCGCGAGCATAATCAACACCTTCTTCTGCTACCCAACCAAATGCGTGGTTGCGACTAGCTGCATTGCCAAATTTGTTCGTAAAATAGGGCAACATCGCCTCTAACACTCTCGGATCGAGTGGTGTGGTAGCATTATTATCTAAGTAAATTGGAAGTTCCATTATTTGTATCTGTTCTTATTAATACACAAAGATACGAAAAAAGTTTCCTAACAATTATAAATTATAGCTATGACGGTATAGTTAAAACCTGCATTTTTACATTTGTTTAACTGTTTAAAAGTTTATGAATAAAATTGAACATATTGGTATTGCTGTAAACGACCTTTTTAAAGCCTGTGATATTTACGAAAAACTGCTCGGAACAGCTTGTTATAAACAGGAATTGGTAGAGTCTGAAAACGTGAATACTGCCTTTTTTAAAGTTGGCGAAAATAAAATAGAACTTTTAAGTAGTACAACTGAAGATAGCGCCATTGCTAAATTTTTGGCCAAAAAGGGAGAGGGAATCCATCATATTGCTTTTGATGTTACTGATATCTATGCCGAAATGGCCCGATTGAAAGCAGAAGGTTTTATCCTTTTAAATGAAGAACCGAAAAAAGGGGCAGACAATAAGTTGATCTGTTTTGTACACCCAAAGGGAACAAATGGTGTTTTAGTAGAGCTTTGTCAAGAAATAAGCTAGCAATGAAGAAAATTGGATTAGTAGGTGGGGTAAGCTGGGTTTCTACCTTAGATTATTACCGATTGATGAATGAAGGAATTAATGAAAAGTTGGGTGGACTTAATTTTGCAGAGTGTATCATTTATTCCTTAAATTTTGCAGATATCCATGAAAAGGGTTGGGATAGGGCTTATGAACTTTTATTAAATGCTTGTAAAAGTTTAAAAGCTAGTGGGGCTGAGGCTATTGTACTATGTGCCAATACAGCGCATCTATTTGCCGATGAGCTGGAAGTCGAAATACAATTGCCCCTTATCCATATTGCAAAAGTGACGGCAACTGAGATTAATAAAAAAGGGCTTAAGAAAGTTGGATTGATGGGTACAAAAGTAACCATGGAACTAGATTTTTATAAAAATAAACTAAGCGAGCAGCAACTAGAGGTGATTATCCTGGAAAGTGAAGCAACAAGGGATTATATACAACATACTTTAAAAGAGGAATTGGGAAGGGGAATAATTAAGGCCGAAACGAAGGCCAGATATTTGACCATTATCAACGAACTCATTGCCAAAGGGGCAGAGGGAATTATATTAGGTTGTACAGAAATTCCGATGATGATTAGTCAAGAAGATGTTGCTGTACCTGTTTTTGACACCACTAAAATCCATGCGGCAGCGGCAGTTAGTTTTGCATTAGGTTAAATATCAATTGAATACAATTTTAAAATGAGCGATATCCATTCATTAATTAAAATCATCAATAAAGATTTTGAAATAGACAATAACTTGTCTGAAGAGCAATTGCGCCAATTGATGGTGAATTCTTTTGCCTATTTAATTGAAGAAGATTTTTCTAAACTGCTACAGATTTTATATCGAGCAGATGTAGATCAATACAAGCTAAAAGAGTTATTAGAAAGCAATGCAGATCAAAGTTCTGCAGAAGTAATTGCTGATGCTTACTTAAGTAGACAAAAGGCCAAGATTGAAACTTGGAAAAAATATAGTTAAAAAGATAAAGTCCAGCTTGGGTTAGCTGGACTTTTATAGTTTTAGTCTATTTAGTTAATGGGGCCATCCCAAACATCAAGACTAGTTTGTTGTCTTTGTAGAAGTTTAAAGTTTGGTCAGCGACATCGTACCTAAAGCTATTGTCTGATAATAGTTTTAAGAAATCGCTTTCTAACTTACTTTTTTCAGCATCGGCACAGGCCATTTTTGTACTGGCTATTCCTTTAAAAGTAATTTGGTTGTCTTTTAACTCGAAACCTCCAAAAATTCTGTTACATCCACCTGATCCGGTCATTGCATTTTTATCAGCCTGAAAAGATAGGTATGCACTTGTGTTTTTTGGTGTAACACCATTCATCTGGATCAGTTTCCAATTGTGTTTGGTTACAAAAGCCCAGTTGTCTGCTTTTTTTGTAGCCATCTTTTGTTTTTTAATCACCTTTTTTAACTTGTAGGTATAGGCACTGGCATCTGCTGGAACATTTTTTCTTTTTGTTCTGGTTACATCAATTACATATCTATAACCCGGTTTATAATTAAAACCTTCAATCTGGCCATAAAAGAATTCCCAGTTTTTGCTGTTTTTATATTTGACTTGGAAACAGGTTTGTGGTGCAACGCCAGTACAATTGGCAACTTCTTCTTTTATAGTGAGTCTAATCACATCAGCCTTTACCAAGCTGGTGGTACCAAGTATTAAAAATAGACTTAAGATAGTTTTGTAGATGGTGTTTTTTGTTAAATTTTTCATTCTATAATTTCTTTATGTGTACTTAAATGATCAATTTTTTAATGAAATTCCATAAATAAATTGATTTTTTTAATGTTTCGGCTGATAAAAAGTCGTCAACCATTTGAATTACACCATTGATAGCAATGAAAATGCCAACTTATATATTTACTTAAATGCCGGAAGAAAAATTAGAGGATTTAATGAATTTTGGTGCCGATCTATGTTGTGTTGCTTGCTCAAAGGCATAGGCCATGGCTAAAACTTTAGGTTCTTCGTATGCACTGGCTACAATTGAAAGTCCTATTGGAAGTTCAAAAACTTTACCCATTGGAACAGTGATGTGTGGAAAACCTGCCATTGCCGCCGGAGAACAGAAGTAAAAGTCGCCACCATAATCACCTTTAAAGAGATCGATGCAATTCGGAATGCCAAAGCTTGTGCCTATAACTGCGTCAAGGTTATCTTTTTTTAAGATATCATCTATTAACTTTCTGGCAGAGATGGTTTTGTTAACGGCATCTTTATAAGCGGTACTATTGAGATCTGGAGAGTTTTGACTAGATTCTAAAAGTTCTTGTTTAAAATAGGGCATGGCTTTCGCTTCATTTGCTGTATTAAAAGCAATTACGTCTTTTAGTGTTTTTACCTTTGCATTTGCCTTTGATAAATAGCTGTTTACACCATCTTTAAACTCACATAAAAGCACAGTATAACTTGCTCCACCAAGGCTGCTAAATTGACTTACAAAATCTATTTCAATTACTTCGGCACCAAGAACCTTCAATTGCTCAATGGCTTTTTTATAGAGTTTCACTACAGCTTCATGCCCTCTTAGAAAGGACTTCTCTATACCTATCTTTTTGCCTTTAAATGCATCTTTGGTTAAAAATTGAGTGTAATCCTTTTGTGCTTTGCCATTGCTATTTTTTGTAACCTCGTCATTGTTGTCTACTCCGGTTAAAGCCGAGAGTAGAATAGCTGCATCAGTCACATTTCTGGCCATAGGCCCTGGGGTATCTTGTGTACTAGAGATGGGAATAATACCACTTCTGCTCAATAGACCTACAGTAGGCTTTAAACCTACAATACCGTTGTAAGCAGAAGGGGTAATGATAGATCCATTTGTTTCGGTACCAATGGCTACAGCACATAGATTGGCTGATACGGCAGATCCAGAACCAGCACTCGAACCACTTGGGCTTCGGTCTAAAATATTTGGATTTTTTGTTTGCCCACCACGGCTACTCCATCCACTTGAAGACCTGGTTGACCTGAAATTTGCCCACTCACTCAAATTTGTTTTGCCCAGTAGCACAGCTCCAGCTTCGCGCAGTTTTTTTACAATATAGGCATCTGCCGATGCGATGTTTCCTTGCAATGCCAATGCCCCAGCAGTAGTTTGCATTTGATCGGCAGTATCAATGTTATCTTTAATCAAAATAGGGATACCGTGAAGTGGACCCCTTATCTTTCCGGCTTTTCTTTCTCGGTCCAATTTTTCTGCGATTGCAATGGCATCAGGATTGATTTCAATGACAGCATTGAGCTTAATCCCTTTGCTGTCAATTTCGTCAATGCGTTTGAGGTAAAGTTTTGTTAATGCCTTTGAAGATAATTTACCATTACGCATCTGCTCTTGTAATTGCTGGATGGTGACTTCATTTAATTCAAAATGATCAAGAAAATTTGAGCTATCTTTGTCTGCAAGCGTTGAAGCAGCTAAACTGTCGGAGATACCGAAAGTAGTGATGAGCCCTGCGGCAGAACTGTTTTTTAGAAAATTTCTTCTGTTCATTGGTTATGATTTTACCATTAGGAAATTAAATGTAAGCTAAATTTATTTTTAATTTTAAAATAGCAGTTTAAAAACTTATCATTTTAAATTGTTTTTGGTGTTGTAATTAACAAATAAAATCCTCATATTTGCATCCTCTAAAAAGAGACGATAAATAAAAAGACAAATAGAAACGATCATAAGCATTGTTGCCAGCAAATTGCAATCAGTATGTTCTTGATGTTTCAGATAAATAAAACTTAAAATAATATTCAAATGAAAAAAGATTTGCATCCATCAAACTACAGATTCGTAGTATTTAAAGATATGTCTAACGAATATCAGTTTTTGACTAAATCTTGCGTTGAAACTAAAGAAACTATTAAATGGGAAGATGGTAATGAGTATCCTCTTTATAAATTAGAGATTTCACACACTTCACACCCTTTTTATACTGGTAAAATGAAGTTGGTAGATACAGCAGGTCGTATCGATAAATTTAAAACTCGTTACGCTAAAAAATAATTTTAGCGATATCATAAAATTTTTAGAAGTCCCGAAGCATTTGCTCGGGACTTTTTTTATTTTTGTAGCTTATGATGATCAATCTATTTGATGACAAGTCTTGGCTATCGCTAAGGCCATTGACATTTACAAGGCCTGTAGCCGATTTAAGGATTGGTATTTTAACTATAGCAGAGAAATGGGCAAAATATTTAAATGCATCATTCGGTTTTAAAACCCAAGACTATTTAAGTGTAAAATATGCTCCTATAGCAGCAAATTTATTGATCAATGGTTCGATATGTCCAGATCAGCAATTACTAGATGCAGTTTTAGGGCTTAATGAGAACGAGGTTTTGGTAAAAGATGGATTGGTAATTGCCTACCATACACAAAATCATTCATTGAGTTATACCGAAGCGTTAGAAAAGCTAGCGATTGTAAAATATGAGCAAAACTTTGTTCAGCTTGTTTTTCCAGAAAACATCTTTAGCTATAACCATCAAGAATTACTTAAGGATTTTGAGCTGTTAACCAAAGGCAGGTCTTCTGCTACATTAAGTGCTACTAATACCTTTTTGGGCGACCAAATTTTTGTAGAAGAAGGTGCAACCGCAGAGTGCTCTACCTTTAATAGTTTGCAAGGGCCAATCTATTTGGGCAAAAATACCCAGGTTTGGGAAGGTTGTCACATTAGAGGTTCGTTTGCATTATGTAATGGATCGCAGGTTAAAATGGGCGCCAAGATCTATGGTAAAACCACCATCGGGCCATTGAGCAGGGTTGGTGGAGAAATCAATAACAGTGTAATTTGGGGCTATTCATCAAAAGGGCACGAAGGTTACTTGGGTAATGCAGTTTTAGGCCAATGGTGTAATATTGGAGCAGACAGCAATAACTCGAACCTTAAAAATAATTATGGTGATGTGAAGCTGTGGGATTATGATCAAGAGACCTTTCGCGAAACAGGTTTACAGTTTTGCGGGTTAATTATGGCCGATCATGCCAAATGTGCCATTAATACTATGTTTAATACCGGAACAGTTGCTGGGGTAAGTGCCAATATTTTTGGTGCAGGCTTTCCACGTAACTTTATCCCTGATTTTGCTTGGGGTGGTGTACATGGCTTTGACGTTTATAGCCTGCCAAAGATGTTAGAAACAGCGGTGAAGGTTTACGAAAGAAGAGATACAGAATTAGATACAACAGAAACTGCTATTTTATCGCATGTTTTTGAACTTACAAAACAATACAGAAGATTTTAAATTATGAGAAAGAAAATAGTTGCAGGTAACTGGAAAATGAATATGGATTATAGCGAAGGCATATCCTTATTCTCTGAGATTGTGAACATGGTTAGAGATGAAAAAAAAGGCGATCAGATTGCTGTAATTTGTGCTCCTTACATTCATTTAAATAGTTTGACACAGTTGTCGGCCGGTATTGTAAAGATTGGTGCCCAAAACTGCCATCAGAATGAGAGTGGTGCTTATACTGGCGAAATCTCAGCAAAAATGGTAAAATCTACAGGTTGTGAGTATGTAATTATTGGCCACTCAGAGCGTAGGCAATATTTTGCCGAAACTGATGCTTTGTTAGCCGAAAAAACAAAAATCGCTTTGGTAAATCACTTAACTCCATTATTTTGTATTGGAGAGACTTTAGACGAAAGAAATAACGGCAGTTATTATCAAGTTTTAGAATCGCAATTAGAAAATGGTGTATTTGGTTTAAGTGCTGAAGATTTTTCTAAAATAGTTTTGGCTTATGAGCCAGTTTGGGCTATTGGAACAGGTTTAACGGCTACACCAGAACAAGCACAAGATATCCATGCCTTTATCAGGGCAAAAGTTGAGGCAAAATATGGGATGAACATTGCAGATGATACCACAATTTTATACGGAGGTAGCTGTAACCCTAAAAATGCGGCAGAATTATTTGCACAACACGACATAGATGGTGGTTTAATTGGTGGTGCATCTTTAAAATCTCGCGATTTTGTAGATATCGTTAAAACCTTTAATTACTAATGGATTATACCCAAGTAGCTTTTAGCTTTAACGACGTTCAAGAGTACCAGAAAGATCTTTTGATTGCTGAACTGGCAGATATTGGTTTTGATACTTTTGAAGATACTACTACTGGCTTTGATGCATTTATTGTAACTGCGCAGTTTAATGAAACTGCTTTGAACGATGTGCTGATGAGTTTTGGAGATGAATTACAGTATACCTATACCATCAATTCTATTGAGCCTCAAAACTGGAATGAAGAGTGGGAAAAGAATTTTAGCCCCTTAATTATAAATGAGGATTGTTATGTGCGTGCAACTTTTCACGAACATCAACCACAATATCAATACGAGATTGTAATAGACCCGAAAATGGCATTTGGTACTGGTCATCACCAAACTACCACCATGATGATGTTGTATATTCTCGAAACCGAAGTAAAAGATAAAGTGGTTTTAGATATGGGTGCTGGTACAGGCATATTGGGCATTTTGGTTGCTAAAAGAGGGGCCAAAGAAATTATTGCCATTGATAACGATGAGGTATGTTACCGAAGCGCCATTGAAAATGCAGCATTAAATGATATTCCAAACTTGATTTCACTTTGTGGTAGCAAAGAAGCCATACCAGCAGTTGATTTTGATCTGATCTTAGCCAATATCAATAGAAATATATTGTTAGATCAGATTGCCAGTTATGCGGCGGTACTTAAAAATAAAGGAACAATACTATTTAGTGGTTTTTACGAACATCCAGATTTAGAAATGATTAAAACGCATTGCGCCGAATTTAATCTTACTTATGTTGACCACAAGAAAATTGGAGATTGGGTTGCTGCCCAGTTTTTAAAAAAAGAATAAACGAATGATGAAATGAGAGAATGAAAGAATTTCAGGTAAGTAGCACCCTATTCAAAATTCGATCATTCAAAATTATTTAGATATGCGGATACATTTTATAGCTATTGGCGGTAGTGCAATGCACAATTTGGCCATCGCACTCCATAAAAAAGGTTTTAAGGTAACTGGTTCAGATGATGTGATTTTTGAACCATCTAACACCCGGTTAGCTAGTTATGGTCTCCTACCTAAGGAAAATGGCTGGTTTGAAGAAAATATTACACCTGATATTGATGCGATTATTTTAGGGATGCATGCCCGTTTAGATAATCCAGAATTATTGAAAGCTCAAGAAATGGGTTTGAAAATATATTCGTATCCCGAATATATTTACGAGCAGTCTAAAGATAAGCTAAGGGTGGTAATAGGGGGGAGCCATGGTAAGACAACCATCACCTCAATGATCTTGCATGTGTTGAATTATTACCATAGAGATTTTGATTACTTGGTGGGTGCGCAACTCGCCGGTTTTGAAACCATGGTTAAAGTAACCGACTCTGCTCCTGTAATTATTATTGAAGGAGATGAATACTTGGCATCGCCGATAGATCGAAGACCAAAGTTCCATTTATACAAAGCAAATATTGCAGTAATTAGCGGGATTGCTTGGGACCATATCAATGTGTTCCCAACATTTGAGGATTATATTTCCCAGTTTAATAAATTTATCGAGACGATATTCCCCAATGGAATATTGATTTATTGTGAAAAAGATTTAGAATTAAGAAAAATTGTTATAAACTCAGAAGAAAATATTACAAAGATCCCTTACTCGATTCCGGCCCATAATGTAATAGATGGCGTAACATATCTTTTGCCTCAACATACCCCTTTACAAGTGTTCGGTGATCATAATTTAATGAACCTAAATGCAGCAAAATTGGTGTGTAAACAACTAAATATAGCGGAGGCAGATTTTGATCAGGCCATTGCTTCATTTACGGGTGCAGCCAAGAGGTTAGAGCTATTAAACAGTGCAAAAAATACCAGTGTTTATAAAGACTTTGCCCACTCTCCATCAAAGCTAAAAGCTACAATTGATGCCGTAAAAGCACAATTTGAAGATAGAAAGTTGGTGGCTTGTATAGAGCTTCACACGTTTAGTAGTTTAAATAAAGAATTTTTGCAACAGTATCGCGATAGCATGCAAGCAGCCGATGTTGCGATCGTTTATATAGACGAAAAGACGTTTAAACATAAAAAAATGGAGCCGCTAAGCGGAGATGATGTTAGAACATCTTTTAATGATGAAAACATCCTATTTTTTAACGAAGCGGGAGCATTAGAAAGCTACTTAAGAGGGCTTAATTTTGAACATACAAACCTCTTGTTGATGAGTTCTGGCAATTATGGTGGCATGGATTTGATTAAATTGGCATTAGAGTTGAATGTTTAAGGGGAACAACTAACCTTATAAAACATTAAATAATCTATTGTGATGAATATCATTGGTAAAAATATTAGACAACTACGCCAGAAAAATGGTTGGAGCCAAGGAGAAGTAGCTAAAAGATTACAGATTTCAATTCCTGCCTTTTCTAAAATTGAAACAGGTATTACGGATATTAATATTTCCAGACTAGACCAGATAGCCGACTTATTTGAAGTTTCGACATTAGAGATCATTTCTGAAGATGGAGAGATTCAGCGATCGTATAACCCAGAAGAGATTACAGTATTGAAAAGTAAACTTGCTAGTCAAGAAGAAGAGATCATCAAACTTCAAAAGAAAGTAATTGATCTTTACGAAGAAATTAGAAATAAGTAACTAAAAGATTTTGCGCATGGTAAGGTGTCGCTTTCCAAAAGTGGCACCAGTAGCTTGATGAATGGCAATCATCTTTTCATTAAAATCGCCTACCCAAGATAACTCTAATTCTGTATATTGGTTTTTAGGGAGTACATACTCTCCTAATTTGATGAATAGCGCAGATTCTAAGCCTAGTTTCTGGAAGGAAGTTTTTGTGCCCATTACAATGGCTCTCATTCTAGTAACTCCAACCCAGCGTCTGTAGGCAAATTTTATTTTCTCTAACAAACCCAGTTTGCCATTTAAGCCTTTGATCATTTGATTGGCATCTGGAATGATCACTACAAAGGAAGCAGGCTCACCATTGGCATAGGCAAACCAAATTAGATTTTCATCCATGATCACTTCCATCTGTTTGAAACTCTCTTTTAAGGTTTCTTTTTTGATTGGAACGAAATTTTCAAAGTCTTGCCAGCCATCATTATAGATTTCCATTAAATCATTAATGTACTTATCTGCATTGTCTTTTTTGAAATGCTCGAAAGTGTAGTCGGGTTTAGCAGCTACCCAATTTGCAATTTTTGTAAAACGAGCAGGAAAAGGGATGGTCAAGTTAATGTGGTTTGTCAATTGCTCATAAGCGGTTTCAAAGCCATAATCGACAAAAAATTGGTGGTAGTAAGGTAAATGGTAATTCATTCCGTAAGATGGAGGAGTAAAGCCTTCTACCAATAAACCCCAAAAAGTATCATTTTCTCCAAAATTGATTGGGCCTTCAACTGCTTTCATGCCATTTTCTTGAAGCCAGTCTTTTGCGGTGTCAAATAATAAAAAAGCGGCCTCTTGGTTATTGATACATTCAAAAAAGCCCATTCCGCCAGTTGGTTGTTCGTAGTTGAATGCTTTTTTTTCGTTGATAAAAGCAGCTATTCTACCAATGGTTTGGTGGTTATTGTCTTTTAAGATCCATCGCACACACTGCCCATGTTTAAAAAAAGGATTACTGTTTGGATCAAATACCTTTGTAATGTCTTGATCTAAAGGACGTATAAAAGCTTTATCGTCTTTATAGATGTCATTTACAACATTTAAAAAATCTTTTTGGGTCGCCGTATCCTTAACAAGTATAATCTTCATTTAGTAGCAGTTAGATTAAAATAAAAAGCACCCATAAAGGATGCTTTTTCAAATTATATATTTATGATATATTTTTTCTTAGTATCTATCGTCATCATCATCATCGTCGTCGTCATCGAAGTTATAAGAAGTATCGATGTCGTCTAATGGAACGTCGAAATCATCATCGTCCTCTTCATCTAATATCTCATTGTCTTGGATATCATCATCTTCATCATCTGATTCCTTGTCGGAAAGAGGCTTGTTCACTGGGTTTTTCTGGATCGGTTTTTTCGGCGTTTTCATAACACAAAAAATATTAATAATAGGAAATTTTAAAGGTACTCTAAATTATAAAAAATCTTTTTAAATAGAAAGAAACCTCTTTTTTTGTTTTTTTATTTGATTCAAAATTAGAATAAAAAGATTTTTTTTGAAACTTTTTTTCATTTTTTTCTTAGCCTGAAAAGCAGTTGTTTACGTATAATAAAATCAATTTAGTTAAATATGCTTAGCGTTAGAAACAAAAAAAGCGTCTCGATTTTTCGGGACGCTTTTAACACACAAATGAAACCTGAATTGAGATATGATTTTAGGTTAGGTTAAAAAATATCTTTGTCAATCCTATAAGAACGTTTTTTGAACAAACAATTAATGTTTGTTTAATATCTTATAACAAGTTTAATGCTAATATTAGAATGATTGGAGAAAATTTAGTAAGTGGTAGTAATAATTGAGTAAACGGTAATTTTTAGTTTAAAGGGACAGAAATTGTGATTGTTGTGCCACTATTACCGTTCTGTTCGATGAAAATCTGTATAGGTTTTGCTTCGATTTGGTTGAGCAGGTTTATTCTTTCTTGAGTAAGCTCCATTCCTTTGCTCTGATGTTTGGTGTTTTTATTGGCCAAAGAATTATTGATCCCCACACCATTATCTATGATTTTAATCCATAAATAATTTTCATTTTTTCGAGCAATGTTAATCTGTACTTTACCACCTTCTTCTATCGGCATAATGCCATGCCATATCGCATTCTCAATATAGGGTTGTAAGATCATCGAAGGAATATAGGTCTCTTCTTTATCTATGTCTGCATCCATATGAATGTGGTATTCAAATTTCTCGCCGAAACGATACTTCTCTAAACTTAGGTAAAGATTAAGGTATTCAATCTCTTCTTCAATATTGATGTAACTTTTGGTACATATTTCTAGGTTTTTTCTAATTAATTTGGCGAAACCCGTTAATACCTTATTGGCCGAAGACGTATTTTTTGTATTGATATAATGTTGAATAGAATTCATCACATTGAAAACAAAATGGGGATTCATCATCGCTTGTAAAGCCCTTTGTTCTAACATTAATATCCTGTTCTTTAACAACAACTGCTCTTGTTCCTTGTTTTTTTGCCTTTTGGTTATGCGAACAGTAATGATATATAATAGATAACCGCCAATAATCAATAGCACAATGATAAACCACCAGGTTTGCCAAAAGTTTTTTTCTATGATAAAGTGGATTTGATCTGGCTTGCTCCATTCGCTATCTTGGCTTTTGGCACTCACTTCAAAAGTATATTCTCCTGGTTCAAGTGAAGACAATTCGACCCTTCTGTTTTTGGTTTCAGACCAGTTTGCATCTGCTTTTAATCGGTATCTGTAAACTATTCGTCTGTTTTTAAAATCAATTGCGCTGTAGTTAAATGTAATATTATGTTGCCCAGGGCTAAGTACAAAACTAGCAGCACTTAAATCTAATGTTTCTTTATTGTTGGTAACAGACGAAATATAGGTTTTTGGGGCCTTGGTTTGTTGGGTCTTCTGGTTGTGGGCAAAATAGACCAGGCCATTGTTTGTGGCAAAATAAGCAGTATCAGTATCGATATAGAGGTCATTTAAATCATCAGACAACAAATCGTTGGCATAATCAAATGTGTTAACGGTTACTTTATCATTTTTAAAGGTAATTCTATTGATCCCAGTTCTACTAATGGCCCATAGGTAATCGTTCTGTACAAATAATTTATTGATAATATTGTTGTTTAAACCATCTTTTTGGGTAAGGTGTTTAATCAATGTTCCATTTTTGATCAATAAGATACCATATCCATCTGTTGCCATGGCTAAACTTCCATTGCTCAACTGTTGCATATCGTTGATCCTTTTGGTTAAAAGCAGGTTGTTTTCATAAACCTTATTTAACTTTTCCGAATTGAATTCAGATACTCCATTAAGGTTAGAGAACCATAGATTTTGTTGTTGATCATAATACACCCGGTAGGAGCGATCTTTAAAAAAATCTTGCTTTTCTTTATAATTAGAAGAGGTAAACTCAAATTTATGAAGCCTATCATTGATAATTACTACCCCAGAAGATAAGGCCAAGGCCATTTTTTGGGTAGTATCAATGCTGAAGTTTTTAATTACAAATACAGAGTTGTTGGTCTCTCTTAAATGGCTAATTGTAGGTTTTAATGGAAAACTTGACGATACAGCACCTAAGCCATAATCGGAAGCAAACAAGATATTTTTATTTTTCTGATCGAAAAGTAATTGTTTAACCAGATTGTACTTCTTAGGATTGGGTAGGGAGATTTTTTCTAATTTTTTACTTTTTAGGTTGAGGATATTAATATTGGCGCTGTTTAAGCCTAGCCATAACCGGTTTTGTGCATCTTTAGTAATGCTCTTGATCATGTCGTTACTTAAACCATTGTTCTTGTTAAAAATATACAGCCGTTCTTTAACATCAGGTAACCTATAAATTCCATTTTTTGTGGTAAACCACATATTTTGGTTATTGTCTTTGATCACTTGGTTTACATCAACATCTTTTAAGATCTGTTTTGTTTTTCCATCAAAATCTATTACAAATACGCCATTGTTATTACTTAGCCAAAGCGTTTTGTCATTTAAATAGATATACCCAGGGCTATTGTTCAATAAAAGCGTATCTATTTTAAATACCAATTTGTTAAAGGTGCCTACTTTTAGGTTTAGACCTTGTTTGTCTAAAAAATACATCGATTTATCTGGCCTATTGAGTATGGTTTTATAAGAAAGTGGAAGCAATGTATCCTTAATCAACACAAAATTATTCCTGATAAATAAATGCACCGCTTGTGTACTATAGGCCCAGATATTTCCTTGTTTATCTTCGTGGATAAAGGTATTGATGAACTGGTTTTCAGTATTTGGTGAGCTATATTTGATCAGCGTTTTCTCGTCCCATAGGCCAATTACGTTTTTATTGGTGCCAAACCAGATTCTTCCCTTGCTATCCTCAAAGAAAGAAACCACTACAGCATTAAAATTGAGTTGTTGTAGTTTTTCGCTATTGTTTTGATTGTAGATTTTTCCATTAAAGAAATAACTTAATTGCCCATTAAGTGCTAAAAACCATATCCTGCCTTTACTGTCTTCTCTTAATTGTAAGATTTGATTATCAGGCAATCCATCATCTACAGAGAAATTTTCGAATACCGTACCATCAAATCGGCTTACCCCAGCATCTGTAGCCACCCAGATATAGCCCTTTTTATCTTGTAAGGTGTAATAACAGTTGTTGCTTGGTAATCCATTTTTTGTGGTGTAATGTGGCAAATAAGCAATTTGTGCAAAGGTTTTGCTGTTCGACGATAGCATTACAATCGATAGGCAAACTAAAATATATAGGTAGGCCCTAATTTTCACCTTGGATATTGGTATAGGATTTAATCTTATCAAAAAAGTCACTCGCTCTCCTTCTAGAAACAGTAATGGTTTCTCCGTTGTTAAGTACAACCTGAAGCCCATTTTTGCTATTGTATTCTTTTACAAACTTCAGATTTACAATACTAGATTTATGGATACGTACAAACCTGTTCTCGGGCAATATTTCTTCGTATTCTTTCAATATTTTAGATACTGCAATTTTCTCTAGGTTGGTTAAATGAAATACAGAGTAATTGCTGTCCGCTTCAATATGGATAATGTCATCAATATCTACCAATCGATAACCTTGGCCACTTGGTAAAGTTATTTTTTTGATACTGGTTTTGTCATTTAAATCGTTGGCCAGATTTTTAAGACTTTCGTTTCTGTTGTTTTCTGCCTTGTTTAACTTGATATATTTAACCGCTTTATGAACAGCTTCTTTAAGCTCATCAATATCAATTGGTTTCAGCAGGTAATCTAATGCATTTGCTTTAATGGCTTTTAGTGCATATTGATCATAAGCAGTAGTAAATATCACCGTGGCATTTGCATTTTGGGCCTGTGGAATAAGCTCAAAGCCGTTTTCGCTGGGCATGGCAATGTCAAGAAAGATGAGATCTATAGCATGTTGACTTAACAAATTACGTGCTTCACTTACCGATTTTGCAATACCTGCAACATGAACGTTCTCGCAATTTTCTTGTAAAAGAAAATAAAGGGAGGAACGGGCAAACTCTTCATCATCAACAATTATGGCATTTAACACGGCGTAGTTTTTAATAGGGCTCAATTTATCAAAAAATAGAAGGAATAGAAAATATTTCTTCGATCTCAAAAACCAAAGTCAAATTGCTTTCGTAGATGACATATATATGACCTTTTAACTAGAACCTTAAAATTAAAATTATTCTTATGGAAAGTTTAAACGAAAATCAAGATGTACTGCAAAAAGAAAGCAACATTTTGGATGCTAAATTAGAGCGTCGTTCCTTCTTGCAATACGCAGGAGCAGGAGCCGCCATTGTTGCTTTAACAGCAGCAGGTTGTAAAAAAGACAGAGTTGTAAACACAGACTTTGGTGTTACATTAGATTTTAAAGATGACTTCGGTGTCTTGAACTATGCGTATGCCTTAGAACAATTAGAGGCTGCATTTTATATTCAGGTTGCAGCTGCTCCACCTTCTGGCTTTAGCGCTGCAGAAAAACAATACTTCCAAGATATTCAATTTCATGAAATAGCCCATAGAGAATTTTTTAAAAATGCTTTAGGTACAGCAGCAATTGGTAATTTATCTGTAGATTTTTCTAGCATCAACTTTACAGATCGTAGCAGTGTGTTAAATGCAGCTATGGCTTTTGAAGATTTAGGTGTGGGTGCCTACAATGGTGCAGGTGTTCGTTTAAAAAACACAACTTATTTGTTGGCTGCTGGTAAAATAGTTTCGGTAGAAGCTCGCCATGCTGCTTATGTAAGAGATCTGATTTCTAATGGAACTTTTGCTACTGCTCCACAGGTTACTGCTTCAAATGGTCTTGATATGGCTTTAACACCAGATGTTGTTTTAGGTGCCGCAGGAAAATATATCAAAACGAAAATTAACGTAATTAATCTTTAATCCTAAAATTAGAAATCATGAATATCGTAAATATATTAGAAGAAATTGAAAAAGTTGACGGTGAGATCTATGAAAGATTAAACCCGAGAAGAGCAGCAATGAAAGAGTTTTTTAACATGGGTAAAAAAATAACTCTTGCTGCAATGCCATTGGCATTAGGTTCTGTATTTCAAAAAGCATATGGTCAAAGTACGCCAGCTGCAGTTACAGATGTATTGAATTTTGCGTTGGCCTTAGAATATTTAGAATATCATTTTTATAACCATGCTTTGGTTGCTGCACCAACTTTAACCATTCCGGCTGGAGCTGCAACAGCGGCAATTACATTGATCCGCGATCACGAAAATGCACACGTTAACTTGTTGAAAGGTGCTTTGGGTGCTGCTGCTAGACCAGAAATTACCTATGCAATGACAGATTTTACAGCTGGTGGAACATTTGCTGATGTATATAGCAATTATGGAACATTTTTGGCTGTGGCACAAGGATTCGAAGATACAGGAGTAAGGGCATACAAAGGTCAGGCAGGAGTTTTGGCTGGTAATGCTGTACTTACTACTGCTTTACAGATCCATTCTGTAGAAGCACGTCACGCTTCTCACATTCGTCAAATGCGTACAGCATTGGCAGGTGGGGCAGCAATTTACAAACCATGGGTAAGTTTAGGTGCTGCTGGTCAGGCAAACGATTCAGGTGTTCCACAAGTAGATGCAGTTTATGCGGGTGAAGATTTAACCACACAAGCAGGTGTAAACATTACTGGAATTAATGGCAATGCAGGCGTAACAAAAGCCGTTGCTGTAGAAAGTTTTGATGAGCCGTTAGATAAAGCTAGCGTAGTAGTTATTGCTAATCTATTCTTGAAAACAGGATTTAAATTATAAGTTTTTCATTGGGTTTAAGTTAAGGGAAGGAAGTGCATACTTTCTTCCCTTTTTTATGCTTTAACCTTTAAGATTGTTTTAATAGGTAATGACTTGCTCTTCTAAATGAGCTGGTAAATCGCGGTAGTTGTATTGTTGTCCACGGAGTTGTGGCTCAAAACCTGCTTCTTTAATTGCATTCTGAATACCTTGCGCCGTAAAACGGTGTGGTGCACCTGCTGCAGAAACAACATTTTCTTCGATCATGATTGATCCGAAATCATTTGCACCCGCATGAAGGCACATTTGGGCAACTGATTTGCCCACTGTTAACCAGCTGGCCTGTATGTTTTTAACGTTAGGTAGCATAATGCGACTTAAAGCCAACATTCTTACATATTCATCGCCACTTACATTATTACTAATTCCTCTCAAACGTTTCAATAGAGTACCATCATCTTGGAAAGGCCAAGGAATAAAGGCCAAGAAGCCTTTGGCATGCTCAGGTTTCTCACTCTGAACTTCTCTAATCCATACCAAATGCTCAAAACGTTCTTCAATAGTTTCTACATGGCCAAACATCATCGTTGCAGAAGTGGTAATGTCTAATTGATGTGCCGCACGCATTACATCCAACCATTCTTGTCCACCACATTTACCTTTAGAAATTAAACGCCTTACCCTGTCATTTAAAATTTCGGCACCTGCCCCTGGTAAAGAATCCATTCCATTGGCTTTCAGTTCTTTTAAAACTTCAGTATGTGAAATGCCCTCTAATTTAGCCACGTGGGCAATTTCAGGTGGACCTAAGGCATGTAACTTTAAATCAGGATATAATTCTTTGAGCTCTTTAAAAAGATTGGCATAAAAATTTAATCCTAAATCTGGGTGATGGCCACCTTGTAACAACAATTGGTCGCCACCTAAACGAAAAGTCTCTTCAATTTTAACTTTGTAGGTTTCAATGTCCGTAATGTAACTCTCATCGTGCCCCGGTCTGCGAAAGAAATTGCAGAATTTACAGTTGGCAATACAAACATTGGTTGTATTTACATTACGGTCTATTTGCCACGTAACTTTACCACTTGGTACTTGAATTTTTCTTAATTCGTTAGCTACGTAGGCCAATGCTGCAGTATCTGCATTATGGTATAAAAAAACGCCTTCTTCTTTGGTTAAAAAGTCGAATTTTAAAGCCCGCTGTAATAATTCGGCAGTATTCATATTACAAAGATAGCTAAAAGCGATGTAAGGCAAAAGCTATAAGGTTTATGGGATGTAAAAAAACACGAGAAGAGATTGCGTTAGACAATTATCATTTAATTGATACATCTTCCATTTTGCATTCCACATCTTACCTTTTTATATATCTTTACTGCTCTAAAAATTGATATGGTAGATTTTAATCGTTTTACGCTAGCTAATGGTTTAAAAGTTCTGGTTCACGAAGACCCAACAACACCTATGGCAGTTTTAAATATTTTATATGATGTTGGGGCAAGAGATGAAGAAGAGGGGAGAACTGGCTTTGCACATCTGTTTGAACATCTGATGTTTGGTGGTTCTGTTAATATTCCTAGTTATGATGAGCCTTTACAACGTGTGGGAGGCGAAAATAACGCATTTACGAGCAACGACATTACCAATTACTACATTACCTTACCTGCAGTAAACATCGAAACTGCTTTTTGGCTCGAAAGTGATCGGATGTTAAGCCTTGCCTTTTCTGAAAAGAGTTTGGATACGCAAAGAAATGTGGTAATGGAAGAGTTTAAACAACGTTACCTTAACCAGCCTTATGGCGATGTATGGTTGAAATTGCGTCCACTTGCATACCAAACACACCCTTACAGATGGGCAACCATTGGACAGGATCTGGCCCAAATAGAAAATGCCAAAATGGAAGATGTGAAAGCATTTTTCAAAAAACATTACAACCCACAAAATGCCATTATGGTAGTTGGGGGCAATGTAAAAACCGAAGAAGTTAAAAAAATGGCCGAAAAATGGTTTGAACCCATCCCGGCAGGTGAGAAATACCACCGTAATTTACCAAAAGAATTAGCGCAAACCGAGGCAAGAACGTTAACAGTTAACGAAAATGTACCTTTAAATTCGATTTATATTGCGTTTAAAATGCCTGCAAGAAATGACCAGACCTATCAGGTTTATGATTTAATGTCTGATGTATTGTCGCAAGGCCAATCTTCAAGGTTATACAACAGTTTATTAAAAGAACAACAATTGTTCAGCGATATCAATGCTTACATTTCTAGCAGTTTAGACGAAGGTTTATTTGTGGTTGAAGGAAAACTGGTTACAGGAGTAGAAATGGAAACTGCTGAGAAAGCAATTTGGAAAGAACTACAACAAATGACCAATAGCTTGGTAAGCGAGGAAGAGTTGACCAAGGTGAAAAATAAATCAGAATCGATTATGCTTTTTGCCGAGATGAATTTGTTGGATAAAGCAATGAATTTAGCCTATTACGAACTATTGGGCGATGCGCAGCTTTTGAATATAGAAATTGATAAATACCTAGCCATTACTGCAGCACAGATTAAGCAAGCTGCTGCAACAACTTTTGTTAAAGAAAAATCTTCTACCTTATATTATTTAGCCAATGCTTAACCGTACGCTTGCACCTGCTTCTAAACAGGTTGATGAAATTAATTTTATTGCGCCAAAGGCACAACAATTAGACAATGGCATTAAAGTTTTTACTGTAAATGCCGGTCAGCAAGAATTGGTTCGCATCGAGTTTATATTTCAAAATGTAAACTGGGATCAAAACCAACCCCTACAAGCTGTAACGGTAAATAGCTTGATCAATAATGGAACGCAAACATTATCAGCAAAAGAAATAGCAGATAAGGTAGATTATTATGGTGCTTTTTTGCAAACAGAATATGCGGCAGACCATACTACAATTACCTTATACAGTTTAAATAAACATTTGGTTGCGGTATTGCCAATTGTATGGTCAATTTTAAATGAAAGTATTTTTCCGCAAAACGAATTGGATATTTTTATTCAGAACCAAAAGCAAAAATTGAGTGTCAATTTACAGAAGAACGATTTTCTGGCCCGTAAAACTTTTGCCAATACCATTTTTGGAGCAACAGCCTATGGTTCTGATATCGGTTTAGCTGACTATGATGAACTGAAAAGAGCAGATCTTTTAGTTTATTTTAAAGCTGCATTTAAACCAGAAAACTGTACCATTATAGCTGCTGGTAAATTTGAAGATGTAGAATTTAATCTACTTAACCAATCTTTTGGTAAAGCTTGGGCAAACCATGAAGCCTCTACCCTCAATCAATTTAGTTTTGCAGCCCTTACAGGCGAAGACATCTACATTGAAAAACCAGATGCGGTTCAGTCTGCTATCAGGATGGGTAATTTAAGCATTAACCGTAAGCATGATGATTTTTCTTCTTTGCAAATCTTGAATACCTTGTTGGGTGGATATTTTGGTTCTCGTTTAATGGCCAATATACGCGAAGACAAAGGTTATACCTATGGCATTGGTTCTGGTATTGCCTCTTTAAAAGATGCAGGTTATTTCTTTATTGCTACAGAGGTAGGAACCGATGTTTGCGCCAGTGCTTTACAAGAAATAGAAAAAGAAATCAACCTATTAAAAACCGAATTGGTAGCTGAAGAAGAATTAGACTTGGTACGTAATTATATGCTTGGTTCTATGTTGGGTAGTTTAGAAAATGCTTTTTCGCATGCCGATAAATTTAAGAACATCTATTTTTCAGATTTAGATTACAGTTATTACAGCAAGTATATCCACAAAGTGAAAACAATAAGTGCCGAAGAAATTAAAGCCATTGCCAATACCTATTTAAATTGGGATGCAATGACCAAAGTTGTGGTTGGTAAAAAATAGAAACACTCTTTACAATATATCATCATTAAATTGGTTAATCTCATTAAGATCAACTAAGTATTCCAAACGCCCTATTTTTAATCGATAATGAACATCCCTCAAGAAAACCCAGCCTATACTTATCAAATCAATCCAGATCTTGCTCAAATAGATTGGGATTATATCATTTCTCTCTTCTTTAAAATTGAATGGAAACACCGTAAAGCAGAAGAGATTGCTGCTGCATTTAAGAATAGTACCACTACACTTTTTGTGTTTAAAGACGACAAAGTGATTGCCTTTGGCAGGGTGGTGGGCGATGGAAGATATTATGCCATGTTAGCCGATATTGTTGTAGACCCAGACTACCAAGGGCAGGGACTAGGGAAATATCTAGTCACTACCTTGAACAATCAATTGGTTGATTATCATTTTGTAAATTTAAGTGCAGCCCCGGGTGCAGATAATTTTTACAAGAGCATGGGTTGGAAAAAACAAACTACAGCATTTATCTGGCCACAAGGACCAAAACAATTGAGACAGCACTGCGAGCCAGAATAGTTATTCTTTACTCTGTAATAAAGTTACTTTTCCATCCATTGTACTCACCAAAATGTTTTTGCTATTCATTACGTTAACGGTATTGATCATGGAGTTGTCTATTTTGTGAGCCCATAAAGCTTGTTGTTTTTTAGGGTCGAAGGCATATACTACTCCATTTTTTGTCCCGAAAAAGACTTTGCCGTCTTTTTCTATCAGCATAGAGGGTACATGTTCATAACCAAAGCCTAAGTTGAGTTTCCAAGCAATTCCAGGGTCTGTAACCTGTGTTTTGTAGGCAACCACTTCATCTTGCATGGTTTTGCCGTAAATGAGGGTGCTATCTGTAGATAAGCCAATCGATTCTCTTACAGTAGCTTCCTTGTTTCGCCATAAAGTCTGTCCATTTTTAGCATCTATAGCTGTTAAATACCTATCTGGGGCAGCAATATAGATAATGCCATTGGTCGCTACTGGAGTAACCATAGCTGGCGAAAACATTCTGTTGGCGCTGCCATTATTCCATTTCCAAAGTAAATGGCCAGATTTAGCATCTAATGCATACAAGTGTCTTCCCCAAGAACCAAAAATAACTTTACCTTGATAGAGAAGTGGTTTGCCCACAATTGTTCCTTCTACCTCTTCAAATTTCCAATTTGTTTTACCTGTTTGAATATCTAGCGATCTAAAAGTATGGTCACTCGAACCAATTAATACCTGGTTGCCGTCGATAATCGGAGAACCCAATACCGCATTAGCCGTTTCTACTTTCCAAATCACCTTACCAGTAGTGGCATTTAACGCGTAAATGTTTCCATCTCCAGAACCAAGAATAACCAGATGTTGGGCTACCACTGGAGAAGAATAGATGGCGCCCTTGGTATTAAATGTCCATGCTTTTTTGCCTGTTTTTAAATCTAAGGCTTCTACCAAACCCACACTATTGCCAAAAATGGCTAGTTTGTTGGTATAAGCAGGTGTATTGACTACGTTGGCATTTGAATGGTAGGTCCACACTTCTTTTACCCCACTATATTTTTGATTAACCGAATAATCTGGTCTTTCGTAAGCCTTTAAAGTTTGATGTACAAAAGGTTTTAAGGCAATTTTTCTCCAAACAGGTAATAAAGTTTCAGAAGGTTTTTTGGTAGCAAAATAAACAGTATCCTTTGTCATGTTTACAATGTTATAACCGCCAATGCTATCCTTTGCCCTTAAGTTCGATCGGCCCATGGTACTTTCTATCCCTTCAAAATTGTAGGCCTTATTTTGATGTCCATGTCCACAAATGGCATATTGGATATTGTATTTTTTTAACCGGTCTGTGGCTTCGTACCAATTGTCTAAACTATTGTCAATAGGGTAGTGGTTAATAAAAACAATAGGCATTTTAGCAGGTGTTTTTTTTAATATATCATCCAGCCAAACAGTGGCATCACGAGGAATATGTCCATCAGACATGCGTACATAGGGTCCAGAGGCACAAGCAATAAAGCGATAGCCATTATGGTCAAAAGTAAATTTATCGCTGCCAAATTCTTTGATAAAAGTTACACCACCAGATTCAGACCAGCCTGTATCATGATTTCCTGGAATTACATAAAAGGGTTTTTTCAATCCAGATAGAATTTCTTTGGCCAATTTGAGTTCGTCATTGGTACCCATTTCGGTTACATCGCCAGTTACTATGGTAAAATCTATATCATTTTGTTTATTGATATCGGCAACAGTTCTTCTCAAATCTTCCTCGCCCGTGGCTGTCCCTATATGGGTATCGGTTACAAAAGCATATTTAAAATTCTGTGCAAAAGAGTGTAAAGCGAAAAAAGAAATGGCTAAGATTAAGATGAGTTTTTTCATGATTGGGAATTGCTGCTTAAAGGTGCTAATTTCTTTTATGCAGAACAAAGTGTAATGATATTTTTATATTGAATGATTATGTTGTATCTTTGCCCGGCAAATAATAACTCCTAATTTATTTGCTATGCAACTCGATCCCCAAAAATTTATCGCCACTGGTTTAACATACGATGACGTATTGTTAGTGCCTGCCTACTCAGAGATTTTGCCCCGTGAAGTTAATACATCAAGTTTTTTAACCAAAAAAATCAAGCTGAATGTGCCTTTGGTTTCTGCAGCTATGGATACCGTTACGGAAGCACAATTAGCCATTGCCATTGCTCAAAATGGTGGTTTGGGTATGCTGCACAAAAATATGACGATTGAAAGACAAGCTGAAGAAGTACGTAAAGTAAAACGTTCTGAAAGTGGTATGATCCAAGATCCAGTTACCTTATTGGAAGACTCTATCGTGGCCGATGCATTCAAGATTATGAAAGAGCATAAAATTGGTGGTATCCCTGTGGTAAGCAGCGATAATAAATTGGTAGGGATCATTACCAATCGCGATTTGCGTTTTCAAAAAGACATGAACAGACCAATTGCTGATGTAATGACTAAGGAAAACCTAATTATTGCACCGGAAGGTACTACGTTGGTACAAGCAGAAGAGATTTTGCAAAACCATAAAATTGAAAAATTACCAGTTGTAAATGCTGAAGGTTATTTAAGTGGTTTAATTACTTTTAAAGATATCCAGAAAGTTAAAAACTACCCAGCGGCCTGTAAAGACGAAAGAGGACGTTTACGTGTTGGAGCAGCGGTTGGAGTTACCGCCGATACCATGCAACGTGTTGATGCTTTGGTAAAGGCAGGAGTTGATGTAATTGCGATCGACACCGCACACGGACACTCTAAAGGGGTAATCGATAAATTGAAAGAAGTAAAAGCTAAATATCCAGATTTACAGGTGATTGCTGGTAATATTGCTACTGGTGCAGCGGCAAAAGCATTAGCTGATGCAGGTGCCGACGCCGTTAAAGTTGGTATTGGCCCTGGCTCTATCTGTACCACCAGAATTATAGCTGGTGTTGGTGTACCACAATTGTATGCCGTTTTTGAATGTGCCAAAGCATTAAAAGGAACAGGTGTACCTGTAATTGCAGATGGAGGTATTAAACATACTGGAGACATTGCCAAAGCAATTGCTTCTGGAGCAAGTACGGTAATGGCAGGCTCTTTATTTGCTGGAGTAGAAGAATCGCCAGGCGAAACTATTATCTATGAAGGACGTAAATTTAAGTCTTACCGTGGTATGGGTTCTATTGAAGCTATGGAGCAAGGTTCTAAAGACCGTTACTTCCAAGATGTTGAAGATGATATCAAAAAATTAGTACCAGAAGGTATTGTAGGTAGAGTTCCATTTAAAGGTACTTTAGCCGAAGTAATGTATCAATATGTTGGTGGTTTGCGTGCAAGTATGGGTTATTGTGGCGCAGGTACTATTGAAGCTTTACAAGAAGCACAGTTTGTACAAATTACAGCAGCAGGCATGAGAGAAAGTCATCCTCACGATATTACCATTACTAAAGAAGCACCTAACTATACAAGGTAATTTTATTAATCAGAAAATTAAATATAGCGGGGCATCGGTTACGATAGCTCCGCTTTTTGTTTTCATATATAAATCCTACTTATTGAGTTTTAGGAAAACATTGTTAGTGGTGCTTCGGTCTATTCAACCCTGCTTTTTGTTGCTGCCGAAGAAAAATCGGCATCCACTCCAATCAGGTTTATTTTACAAAGTCATTGGTTCTTGGCAAAAGCAACTTAAATAATAGCATAGTCCCGCGTTCTATAAACGGGATTGCAATGAAAATCCTTTTTGTTGCGAAGCACAAAAAGATTGGAATGTAAAGCCCGGCTAACTTTAAAAAGCACGTAGAAACTTGCTTTCCTAAACCCTTAGCTAATGAGTTTTTGAAAAACATTGTTAGTGGCTCTTCGGTCTATTCAGCCCTGCTTTTCGTTTCTGCCGAAGAAAAATCGGCATTCACTCCAATCAGGTTTATTTTACAAAGTTATTGGTTCTTGGCAAAAGTAACTTAAATAATAGCATAGCCCCGCGTTCTATAAACGGGATTGCAATGAAAATCCTTTTTGTTGCGAAGCAGAAAAAGATTGGAATGTAAAGCCCGACTAACATTAAAAAGCATGCAGCAACCTGCTTTCCAGAATTCTTATAAAGGAAAAATCATATTTATGGAGGTTTCAGAAAAACAATATCAGTAGTTCTTAGCTTAGTCCTGTCCTGCTTTTCGTTGCTACCGAAGAAAAATCGGCATCCACTCCAATCAGGTTTATATCACAAAGCCAGCGGTTCTTGGCGTACTACAACCCTAAATAGTAGCATAGACCTGTGTTCGCTAAACGGGAATGTAAAGCCCAACTAACTTTAAAAGAGAATGGAAACCTGCTTTCCTAAGCCTTTCTCTAATACAATAAATAATATTAAATATGGTATTTCGCTTTTTTTGTGAAAATATATTTTGTTTTCTGTTAAAATACCCCTTTAAATAGCATTGAACTGCCTTTGGATGATTTTCAATATAAAAAGGATGAAATCACTAAAAGAAAAGATTTTTTAACAATTAGTTTTGATATAAGCAAATATTGTTATGGCTATTTATGTAACATAGTTGTGTATTATCTACTAATTCTATATTTTATGCA
This sequence comes from Pedobacter sp. Hv1, assembly GCF_001412215.1. GTDB lineage: Bacteria > Bacteroidota > Bacteroidia > Sphingobacteriales > Sphingobacteriaceae > Pedobacter. The sequence goes on along the minus strand of NZ_LLWP01000011.1, from coordinate 73,576 downwards.
TACAAACCCAACTATTCCGGTAGAAAGGATCCCCTTATTTGCCGTATTCTAACTTGAAACCGCTACTTTTAATAATAACCATCTATTAATAATGTACTAAAACTTAACTAACCTAAAATTTTAAAACAAAAATTATGAAAAACTTTAGAACCACGCTATTACTAATGGCATTTGTTGCTATGCTTGCTGCCTGTAAGAAAGATAAAGAAACAGAGCAGCCTACACCAGAAATCCAAACTACGGCTAATGCACCCGAATTTGCAGATATCCATATCTGTACCGAGCTTTATCCCGAAGGCGTAACCCCAAGAGGTGCCACTATTAAAACAAAGCAATGGGCAAATGGAACCAAGATCAAAGTGAGTTTGAACGGAGGTACAACATTTGTACGCAATAAGGTGATCCAATTTGCAAGTGAATGGGAAAAATATGCAAATATTGATTTCCAATTTGTAACCAATGACAATACTGCTGCTATTCGTGTAACTTTTGCAAACGATGGATCGTGGTCTTACATAGGTAAGGATGCACTTTCTATTGCTTCATCACAAGCAACAATGAACTTTGGCTGGTTCAATAGCAGTACTTCGGATGCCGAGTTTAGTCGCACAACCATTCATGAGTTTGGCCATGCATTGGGTATGATCCACGAACACCAACATCCATTGGTTGCTATTCCTTGGGACAAACCAAAAGTTTACGCCTATTATGCCGGTGCTCCTAACTATTGGAGCAAAGCCAGCGTTGATAACAATATTTTTGCAAAATACAGCACAGGCCAAACCAATTACAGTGCCTACGATAAGTTTTCAATTATGCACTATTCTGTACCAGAATCTTTAACTATTGGTACATATTCTGTTGGAAACAATACCGTGCTATCTAGTACCGATAAAACATTTATTGCCTCAGTTTATCCTAAATAATCACAAATAGTAAATTGTGGTACCCCAAAAGCCGCAGTGATATTATTGCTGCGGTTTTTGGGTATCTTTATTATTTATGAGATTAGAGTTTTAACTACCTATGAAAAACTATACTAAGGCTTTAGCTATTGTATGGCTATTTGGCTTTTTTGAGCCTTGTTTTGCACAAGATAGCCCCAAAGGGAAATTCGATGTACAGCCTTATGTTGCTTATAACCAAACTAACCTTAAATGGTCTATTGCTGGAAACAAAGAAGGAAAAAATCCTAATGTCTTATCTGAACTGGAGTGGGAAAAATTAAAAGGACCACAGTTTGGCCTAAATCTAAAATATGGCATCACAAATAAGCTCATTACCAAATTGGATTTTGCGATGATGGATATTACTTCAGGTCGTGTAACCGATACCGATTATAGTCAGGATGATAGACAAGGGATATTTTACCAAGAGTTTTTTAAGGCTAATAAAGGTACCGACCTTTCGCTTGCCTTAGCCATTGGTTATACTTTGTACAGTACGCCTGGTATTAGTATTAGCCCATTTTTAGGCTACGACTTTAGAAAACAAAAAGTTTTCTTGCTAGGGCGAGAAGGCGTTGCAGCAGAACAATTGTTAAAAAGTAGCTATCAAAATAATTGGCAAGGTATTATATTGGGCACTGACCTAAACCTACAGACACAAAAACTTAAATATCACATCAGTTTGTCGGCCAGTTTATTAGATTATAACGCCAAAGCAAATTGGAACTTGATTGAAGAATTTGCAAAACCTGTTAGTTTTAAGCATCAGGCTAATGCATTCTCCTTACGAGGACAATTGAAAGTAATTTATACTTTAAGCCAGAAATTTGGACTTGCACTCCATTTTGGTTCAATTTATGCTAAAGCTTTTAAGGGTACCGATGAAGCTTATTATGTATCGCGTTCTGCTGTACAAACACAGTTGAATGGGGTTAAATCATTTGGTTATAGTGCAGGTGTAGGTTTTAGCTATCATTTCTAGCCCGTATAGTTTTTATTGCAGTTAACTCTTTTTAGGTCAGTGAACTAGACCTTAATGCTAAACAAAAAGAATGCAAATTATTTTCTATCATATTGTGAATGGACGAAATCAATATTCCCTTATATCATCTACCAAATGATGGTGTAGACATTGTTGTAAAAACAATAGATCATTTGAATAACTGCGATTGTAGCACACTGCATCGCCATAATTACTATGAACTGATATTATTTGAGCAGGGTAGTGGTGAACAATTGATCGATTTTAAAAAACATGAAATCACTTCTAACACCATATACCTCATCAGTCCAAACCAAGTTCATTTAATGGACCAAGGAAAGGGTTCTAATGGTGTAATCGTTAGATTCTCTATAGATTGTTTGGCCACTTTATCAATAGATCCTTATGTTTTAAACGACATTTGGCAATTGGAACTGAGTAGGGAACGATTTAAAGAGTTTTATGATTTGGCTATAAATGTTGATCTGCATAATGATTATTCTCTGCCGGCAAATAGACAGATATCTTTACATTACCTTTCCATTTTGCTATTGAAAGTTATCAATAGTGATGTTGATGACCTCAAAAGGCTCTCTTCTGAAGATACAGAGGTATTCAGCAGATTTTCGTCCTTTTTAGAGGATAATTTTAGAACAAATCGTGCGATAAAGGCCTATGAGGAATTTTTAGACATCCCTTATAAAAAGCTCAATGCCATTGTAAAGAGAAAAACGGGTAAAACTGTATTACAGGTAATTCATGATCGGTTGTTATTAGAGATTAAACGAATGTTAGCTCATGGCAAGCTATCGCAGAAAGAGATTTCTTATCAATTGAATTTTGATAGTACAGCAACTTTTCATCAGTTTGTAAAAAAGCAGACTTCATGTACACCAAATGAGATTAAACAACGCCTAATTACCATCTGAATGGCAAAATTCTCCATACTGTAGTTATTCTTATGCGGTATTTTATTTAGCAACAACAAATTTTTAATGGATACCAATCGTTAAATTTTGTTGTTGCTTTTTTTTAATTCACTGATCTGCCTCAACTGTTGATTTAGAACAATCGAGTCTATAACTACCTGGTCTGGTAGAAGTTTGATGTATTCAGTTTTATATTCATCCTACTCTTTATTAAACCATTTGTGCTTTGGTTTTGTAATTAGGTTTCGATATTAAATTTTGTATGTGGAATTATTTGAAATTAATTCCAAATAAAATTTGGTTGTTGAGATTTTTAAAATACATTTGTCTATATATTCTATAGAAATAGTAGATTATTTAATTATCCATCCAATCTTTTATATCAGTCATTACAATGAAGCACAATTACGTATCATTTTTCATTCTTTTTTTGTTCTTATTTTTTGCAAACATTGCTTTTGCGCAAAGTCCCATAACAGGTATCATCAAACGTGCAAATGGTAGTCCGGTACCACGTGCTACTGTAAAGATAAGAGGCACCAATATCGCTGTAAGTGCCGACGATAATGGTGTTTTTAGCATCAACTCCAAACAAGAGTTGCCATTTTATCTTCAAGTGAGTTCAGTTGGATATAAACCTCAAGATTTTCAGATTTTAAAATTACAGGATACACCTTTTGAACTAGTGCTGGTTGAAGATGCATTACTAGATCAGATTGTGGTAACCTCAAGAAGACGCTCTGAGGTATTGCAGAATGTGCCTATTCCAATTACCGTTATTGGCGGACAGGCCGCAGAAAATGCAGGTGCTTTTAATGTAAACCGTTTAAAAGAATTGGTTCCTTCGGTACAGTTATATGCCTCAAATGCTAGAAATACCACACTAAATATCAGAGGTTTGGGTTCAACATTTGGTTTAACCAACGATGGTATTGACCCCGGTGTTGGGTTTTATGTAGATGGAGTTTACCATGCTCGTCCGGCTGCTACCTCTACAGACTTTTTAGATATAGAACAAATAGAAATTATACGTGGGCCTCAAGGTACTTTATTTGGTAAAAATACTACTGCAGGTGCATTTAACATTACCACTACCAAACCCACACAAACACCATCGGCAAAAGTAGAATTAGGTATTGGAAATTATAATTTTATACAGGCCAAAACATCAGTTTCGGGTGGGATAGCCAAAAACCTTGCTGCAAAAATATCCATTTCAGGTACACAAAGAGATGGTACAATTTGGAACACCAGAGAAGAACGTAAATATAGTGGGCAAAATAACCTTGGCTTTAAAGGGCAATTGTATTACACCCCATCAGATAAATTGCAAGTGTTGTTAAGTGGCGATGTAAGTATTCAGCACCCTGCGGGTTATCCATTGGTTATTGCTGGTGTTACTACAACAGAAAGAAGTGCTTATCGTCAATATGCTAAAATTGTTACCGATTTAGGTTATCAGCAACCTAAAATAGACCCTTTTTCTAGAGAGATCAATACCAATACACCTTGGCGACATAATCAATCAATTGGTGGTATAGCTGTAAATGTAGATTACAAGATTGGTAAAGGAACATTAACCTCTACTACTGCATGGCGATTCTGGAATTGGGATCCTACAAACGATAGAGATTTCTCAGAATTGTCAGCTTTGACTAAATCTCAAGGTAATTCTCGTCACGATCAATATTCGCAAGAACTGAGGTATGCTGGTCAAATAAATGATAAACTAAGTGGTGTAATTGGTGTATTTGCACTTAGTCAGAATTTGAAAGGATTAAACCAAACAGAAGAAGTAGGAAAAGACCAATGGCGATTTGTACAAACAAGTAACACGGGTACGCAGGCCTTGTATTCAACCCCTGGTTTATTAGATGGTTTTGGCATTAAAACGAACTCTACTATCAAATCGTTAAGTACAGCTGTATTTGCACAGGCCGATTGGGAGTTTTTAAAGCACCTACACGTTTTACCTGGTTTAAGGTTTACCTATGATAAAAAAGATGTGAACTATGATAGAGCAACCTATGGTGGCCTGCAAACTACAGATGCTACCTTATTGTCTCTTAAAGCGGCTGTATATAGTAACCAGCAGTTTAATACCAGTACAGAGAACAACAACTTATCGGGTAATATTACGGTATCATACCGACCAAATGATCGGTTAAATGTTTATGGAACTTTCTCTACTGCCTATAAACCGGTTGGTGTGAATGTAGGTGGTTTACCAACAACAACTAACGGGCAGGCCGATTTATCGCTAGCAGTAGTAAAACCAGAATATGTACAACATTATGAATTGGGTGCTAAAACTAAGCCATTTAAAGGTGCTATTGTAAACATTACTGCTTTTGATACTGATATTAAAGATTACCAAACCAATGTACAATCGCCACAATTAGGTGTAAATAGAGGTTACTTGGCCAATGCCGAAAAAGTGAATGTAAAAGGCCTGGAAATAGATGGAACATATCAATTGGAAAGGTTTTTAACTTTAAATGCGGCAGTAGCTTATCTTGATGGTAAATATGTGAAATTCACCAATGCGCCATTGCCTTTAGAAGAAACCGGACATACAGAAACTATCAATGGAACAGCTACGCAGGTTGCCTTTAAAGACGCTTCTGGTGGCAGGTTGCCAGGTATCTCTAAATGGAATGTTTCTGGAGGTACCGAACTCAGTACTGCTGGTAATTTAGCTACTAAACCTGGTCGGTATTTTATTGCTGCCGATGCAAGTTACCGTTCAGGCTATTCTTCAAATCCTACACCTTCTCGTGTGTTAAACATAGATGGCTATTCGTTATTGAATGCTAGATTAGGATTCAAATCAGAAAAGTTCTCAATTTTTGTGTGGAGCAGAAATATTGCCAATAAAAACTACTACGAACAATTACAGGCTGCAGCAGGTAACTCTGGCCTATATGCAGGCGTACTCGGCGATCCAAGAACTTACGGCGCTACATTGCGTTATGCTTTTTAGGTTCATTGGTGTCATTGGTTCATTAGTATCATTAGTTCATTGGTGTCAATTGTTCAATGGTTCAATTGTTCATTGGTATCAATGATTAATGAACTAAACCTAATGAGCTTATGCTTAGTGAACTAACTTAATGAACCAATGAACTTTGAGCAAATGAACTAATTTTATTATTTTTGGCTTTTAATCAAAAGTAATGAAATCACTCTGTGTGTATTGTGGCTCTAACTTTAATGGAGATCCTGTTTTACAACAAGCAATTGAAAATTTAGCCCAGGTAATGGTTAGCCAAAACATCAACATGGTTTATGGTGGCGGTAGTGTAGGCGTAATGGGTGTAATTGCTAACGAAATACTAAGGTTGGGCGGTACGGTAACTGGTGTTATCCCTCAGTTTTTAATGGATAAGGAAGTAGGGCATAAAGGGGTAACTGAAATGATCGTTACAGAAAATATGCACCAACGTAAACAAAAAATGGCCGATTTAGCAGATGGGTTTGTGATTTTACCTGGTGGCTTTGGTACCCTAGAAGAACTTTTTGAAGTGTTAACTTGGCTACAATTGGGCTTACATGCCAAACCAATTGGTGTATTAAATGTAAATGGGTTTTACGATCCTTTGTTTTTACAAATGGATGTAATGGTTGAAAATCGGTTCTTAAAACAGACCAACAGAGACTTGGTTTTTAACGAAACGGATGCTGAGGTTTTGGTTAACAAGATGAAAAACTTTACTGCTGCACCAGACGAGGTTTGGTTTAGAGATAGAAACCTAAGCTAACCGAGGGTAGCTATAAAAAATTGTCCTTGGTAATTTCCCAAGTCCATGGTTTTTTAAAGTTATTTAGGGTTCTCAGTTGAGAGAAATATAGTATTTCTTCGCTTACCTCATTGGTATTGTTTCTTGTAAATAAATTTCCCTTGGTTTGTTTTACTTTTCTATTGGTAAAATCGTAAGCTTTAATGGTCATTTCTCCAGAACTGGAATTGTAATAAGTGTGGCTGGCCTGTATTAAATCCCAATCTTTATGCTGGAATTTAAAAACGTAATCTAGTTTCCAACGCCATTCGTTGCCTCCTTCAAAAACCATATTCAACTTATTGTCTTGGATGTTTAGTTTTTTTAAAGGTTCGCCTAATATACCCCCTTCTTGAGATCGAAGAATGAAATTGTTGTTTTGTAAGGCAAAAATGTATTTACCCGATTTGATATCTTTAAAATAAACAGCCAATATTCTGGGTTTTTGAAATTCTTTGATCAGTTCGGTATCTCCATCGCCATAGGCCCGTTTTTCTGAAACAGCTTGATGGTATTCCAAGATCAAAGCCATATCTTCGGTTTGATCATTGTTCAAGTCGCCAAAAGCAGTGTCAATGGCTTTCCAGTTTTGGGGGATAAGCGCCGAGATTGCGTTGCTTTGAACCGGAAGTTTGGGGAAAACGAAAGATTGCGCAAAACTAAATTGGCATAGAAATAGGCCTGAAATCAAAAATAAATAGCGCATACCATTAGAAACGAATAAAACGTTAATTTAGCATGTGTTTCTTTTTGAAAAACCAAATACCATTACAGGTTTTAGTTTTAAAAAATTATCATCTAACTTGCTCGCATGAATATAGAATTCAATAAAAACGAAGATGTAAACAAGCAAATGGTTTATGACCTTAAAACCAGGCTTAAAAAAATATATGCAGGTGGCGGTGAAAAAAATGCAGCTAAACAAAAAGAAAAAGGCAAGCTTTTAGCCAGAGAACGCATAGCCTACCTTACCGATGAGGGAAGTGAGTTTTTAGAATTAGGTGCGTTTGCGGCCGACGGAATGTACGCCGAACAAGGTGGTTGTCCGAGTGCTGGGGTGGTAACTGGAATTGGTTATGTTGCTGGCAGGCAATGTTTAATTGTGGCCAACGATGCTACTGTTAAAGCGGGGGCCTGGTTCCCGATGACAGCCAAGAAAAACTTGAGGGCGCAAGAAATTGCAATGGAAAATAGATTGCCTGTTATTTATTTGGTAGATAGTGCAGGTGTGTATTTGCCCATGCAAGATGAAATTTTTCCAGATAAAGAGCACTTTGGGCGCATGTTCAGAAACAATGCCATCATGTCTTCAGAAGGAATAGTACAGATCTCTGCCATTATGGGTTCTTGCGTGGCTGGGGGTGCTTATTTACCCATTATGAGCGATGAGGCGATGATTGTTGAAGGAACTGGATCTGTGTTTTTAGCAGGATCTTATTTGGTAAAATCTGCCATAGGCGAAGATATTGACAATGAAGCCTTGGGTGGGGCAACCACACATTGCGAAATTTCTGGTGTTACCGATTATAAACAACCCAATGATAAAGCTTGTTTAGATAGTATTAGAAATATCATGAGCATGTTGGGTGCACCAGAAAATGCAGGTTTTGATAGAATTAAATCAGCATCGCCAAAATTGAATGAAAAAGAACTCTACGGAATTTTACCAGACAATAGAGAGAAACCTTATGACATGAGAGAGGTGATTCTTCGTTTGGTTGATAACTCTGAGTTTGAAGAATATAAACAGCTGTTTGGCCAAAGTATCATTTGTGGTTTGGCCAGAATTGATGGTTGGGCAGTTGGCATTGTAGCCAATCAACGCAAAGTAGTGAAATCTAAGAAGGGAGAGATGCAATTTGGTGGGGTAATCTATTCTGATAGTGCCGATAAAGCAAGCAGGTTTATCATGAACTGCAACCAAAAGAAAATTCCATTGGTGTTTTTACAAGATGTAACTGGTTTTATGGTGGGCAGTAGGTCTGAACAAGGTGGAATAATAAAAGATGGTGCCAAAATGGTTAATGCTGTAGCCAATTCTGTAGTACCAAAATTCACCATCGTAATCGGTAACTCTTATGGTGCAGGTAATTATGCCATGTGTGGTAAAGCCTACGATCCACGTTTGATTTATGCTTGGCCAAGTGCAAAAATTGCCGTAATGGGTGGGGCACAGGCAGCAAAAGTATTGTTGCAAATTCAAGAGGCATCGCTTAAAGCAAAAGGCGAAACCATTACGCCTGAGAAAGAATCGGCACTATTAAATGAAATAACTGATAGATATAACAGCCAGACCACACCATATTACGCAGCTTCGCGTTTATGGGTAGATGGAGTGATCGATCCTTTAGAAACCCGTAAGGTAATTTCAATGGGAATTGAAGCCGCTAACCAGTCGCCAATTAAAAAAGCATTTAATGTAGGGATTATCCAAACCTAATTGAACATGAAGAAGTTTTCTATTTTTATCGTTTTTATTATTTTAAGCATTACAGCCTTTGCCCAAGCAAAACCTATTTATTTTCGTGGAAATCAAGTGGTAAACAACGCTAATATTGCTACATCGTATGGGGTGTACGGTAAAATTGAATCTGAAAATATATGGACACTAAAAAAGTATAGTCTATATGATGAGTTGGAGATGACAGGCTCTTATAAAGATGGGGCCCTGAAAATTGAACATGGCAATTTTGTATATTATAATGATTATAGAGACTTTAATTACCAGAATAATACCGCCTTTTATTTAAAAGATAAAACGAGATATGTTGCTCAAACCGGTAGATTTGAAAATGGCTTGGAAGTTGGAAAATGGATGATGTTTTATCCGAATGGCAATCTCCTCAATATTACCACTTATGTGGCAGGAAAGAAAAATGGCTTGTTTGCTTATTATGATAGCAATGGGAATGTAATTCAAACAGGAAATTTTGTGATGGATAAAAAAGATGGAGAATGGTTTTACAATAGAGGAAAGAAAAGGGAAGTTTATATCATGGGCGTACTCCAAAAAGAAAATAGAAACCAAAGTAAAGCTAGCGGAACCATCAATTAAATGAAAAAATATACCTCAACCTTATTTTTAGCACTTATTAGTATGTTTTGTGCTGCACAATCTGCCAAGCAAATTCATGATAAGGCGATAGTGGTAGATACACATGGCGATATTTTGTTTAACCAGATTAAATCGGGGATTGATATTGGAAAATTACAGAAAACTGGAAATTTTGATTTGGTAAGAGCAAAACAAGGTGGGTTAGATGTACAGGTGTTTTCTATTTGGTGCGATGAAAAAGGAGGCTATGATGTGGCCAATCAAGAAATTGATTCGCTGTATAGTTTGATTAAACGCTACCCAAAAAGAATTGCCCTGGTACGGAATGCTGCTGAATTGGAACAAGCTGTTAAAGAACAGAAATTGGCAGCAATGATAGGGGTAGAAGGTGGACATATGATTGAAAATCGTTTGGATTATCTAGAAAAATTGGCCCAGAGAGGAATGATCTATTTGACTTTGACTTGGAACAACAGCACACCCTGGGCCAGCTCGGCAGCCGAGGAGACTTCTGGTAAAGTGAAAAAAGAAAATGCTGGCTTAAATGATTTTGGCAAACAAGTAGTTCATAAACTAAATGAACTGGGGGTATTGGTAGATCTGTCTCATGTGGGTGAACACACTTTTTTTGATGCCATCAAAGAGTCGAGTAAACCTATATTGGTATCACACAGTTGTGTTTACGGCTTAAACCCTGTGCCTAGAAATTTAAAAGACGAACAAATTAAAGCGGTAGGTAAAAATGGAGGTGTAATTTCGCTAAACTTCTATAGTGGTTTTTTAGATTCTACCTATAATACCAAGCAAAAAGCATTTTTTGCAAAATATGAGGAAGAATTAAAATCGTTAAGTGCAAAATACGGACGTAGCAATGCCATAGACACCTTAATTGCCCTACACCCAAAAGATGCAGATGCCACAAGACCTGCTATCGAAATATTGATTGATCATGTGGATTACATTGTTAAAATGATTGGGGTTGACCATGTAGGTATGGGTGCAGATTTTGATGGTGCTGAATCATTTCCATTAGGTATCAATAGCGTGGCAGATTATCCTAAAATAACTGCTGCTTTGCTTAAACGTGGTTATACAACAGCAGAAGTTACCAAAATACTAGGAGGTAATTTTGTACGCTTACTTAAAGCAAATAAGGCAGTTAAATAAAAGCTTCATGCTTTGCCCCATCTTTTTACTTTTGGCTTGCTAACGGCACTTTGCCATTCGTAAATTAAACCTTAAATTTGTATACTCAAGTAAAATAAAATGTCAGAACAACAAGAAATAGAACACGTAAATTGTTTAATTATAGGATCAGGTCCGGCAGGATATACTGCAGCAATTTATGCTGCACGTGCAGATTTGAAACCTGTAATGTACACCGGAATGGAAATGGGCGGTCAGTTAACACAAACTACCGATGTAGATAATTTTCCAGGTTACCCTGATGGAATTATGGGCCCAGAGATGATGGAAGATTTTAGGAAACAAGCAGAACGTTTTGGTACCCAAATTCGTTTTGGTTATGTAAGTTCTGTAGATTTCTCGCAATTGCCACATAAAGTAGTGGTAGACGAAATTAAAACAATTACTGCTGATACCGTAATTATTGCTACTGGTGCTACCGCCAAATGGTTAGGTTTACCAAGCGAACAACAATATAATGGTTTTGGTGTTTCGGCATGTGCCGTTTGCGATGGTTTTTTCTTTAAAGGACAAGATGTAGCCATTGTGGGTGCTGGAGATACAGCAGCAGAAGAAGCTACCTATTTAGCTAAATTGTGTAAAAAAGTATACATGTTGGTACGTAGAGATGAGTTCAGAGCTTCTAAAGCTATGGTTCATCGCGTATTGAACACCCCAAATATTGAAGTTATCTATAACACAGAAACTACCGAGATTATTGGTAATGGTAAAAACGTAACTGGTGTTAAAGTATTTAACCACAAAACAGAACAGTCTAGTACCTTAGATGTAGAAGGGTTTTTTGTAGCCATTGGCCACAAACCAAATACTGATATTTTTAAAGGTTGGTTAGATATGGATGAAACTGGCTACTTAAATACGATACCTGGTACATCTAAAACTAATATCGAAGGGGTATTTGCTTGTGGAGATGTTCAAGACCATTATTACCGTCAGGCGGTAACGGCTGCGGGTTCTGGTTGTATGGCCGCTTTAGATGCAGAACGTTATTTGGCTGCAAAAGAAGATACCGTAAAAGAAATAGTTGCTTAAAATTATAAAGCATACGAAAAGGCCAGCTTTAAGCTGGCCTTTTTTTGTTAATATTACCCTAAAGAAATGCCTCACTGTAGATGCTAATTAGATAAAGATGACCTCATTTTTTTAAGTTTAACTAAATCGTTTTAATAACATCATTTTTTCCTGTAAATTTTATATCTTGGGCATACCAAATACTTGAAAACTATGAAAAAAATCTTTTTGATGTTATTACCAACTTTATTAACGCTAAACACTTACGCCCAAACCGATGCGAATATGGGCATTATCCCAGCTCCGGTTGCGATTAAAAAAACAAGCGGTGTATTCCAACTGGATAAAACTGTTGCGCTGATCAGTAATGAAACTGAAAATGCCAAAACAGCAGATTTGTTAAACGCATTTATAGTAGCCAAGGGTGGCTTTGCTTTAAGAGAGGCAAAATCGGTAACTGCCGGACAAAAATCAATTGTGTTAACCTCAGTAGGAGCGGATAAATTACCTGCCGAAGGTTATACCATTCAAATTACTACCAATCATATTAAAGTGGTGGGCAAGGAAGCAGGTTTGTTTTATGCAGTACAATCGTTAATGCAGTTAATGCCTGATAAAAATCAGGATAAGATTACCATTCAAACAGCAGAAATTAATGATTATCCACGTTTTAAATATCGTGGAATGCATTTAGATGTAGCTAGGCATTTCTTCCCGGTTTCTTTTGTAAAGAGATATATCGATTTGTTGGCGCAGTATAAAATGAACAAGTTCCATTGGCATTTAACTGATGACCAAGGTTGGAGAATTGAGATTAAAAAATATCCAAAACTGACTACACTGGGTGCAACTAGAAGTGGAACAGTGGTAGGTAACTATCCAGGTACTGGTGGTACAGATAACGAGACCTACAAAGGTTATTATACACAAGAAGAAATTAAACAGGTGGTTGCTTATGCTGCTACAAAATATATTACTGTAGTGCCAGAGATCGAAATGCCAGGACATGCTTCTGCAGCCATTGCAGCTTATCCTGAGCTTAGTTGTTTTCCAGATAGAGATACCTTTGTTTCTGGTGACACACCATGGTCTGGTAGCAGAAAAGGTAAACAAGTACAGCAAACCTGGGGTGTTTTCGACGATGTTTTTGCACCTACTGAAAATACCTTCAAATTTTTAGAAAATGTATTGGATGAAGTAATTGCTTTATTCCCATCAAAATATATCCACATTGGTGGAGATGAATGCCCAAAAGAGTATTGGAAGCAATCGCCATTTTGTCAACAATTTATCAAGGATAACAACCTTAAAGATGAACACGGTTTACAAAGCTATTTCATTCAAAGAATTGAAAAATACATCAATGCTAAAGGAAGATCTATCATTGGCTGGGATGAGATTTTAGAAGGTGGATTGGCGCCAAATGCAACCGTAATGTCGTGGAGAGGGGAGAAAGGTGGTATTGAGGCAGCTCAACAAAGCCACGAGGTAATTATGACCCCAGGTTCTGCAGGTTTATATTTCGACCATAAACAATCTAATTCTCCAGACGAGCCATTAACCATTGGAGGTTTTGCCCCTTATACCAAAGTTTACAATTATGATCCAGTTCCGAAAGAATTAACTGCCGATCAAGGAAAATATGTAATTGGTGTACAAGCAAATATGTGGAGCGAATATTTGGAAAGCCCTGCTAAAGTTGAATATCAGATTTTGCCAAGAATATTTGCACTTTCGGAAATTGCATGGACCCCAGTAGCAAGAAAAGATATTAAAAACTTTACCGAAGAAAGAGTGCCTTTGCATTTGGCCAAATTGGATCAAACCAGCGCCAATTATTGGGTGCCTACACCAATTGGTCAGAATGATGCAGTATTAAATGGCGAAAACATTAACATAGAACTCAAATCGCCAATATTGGGTGCTAAAATATTCTATACCCTTGATGGTTACCGTCCTTCAGAAAATGCGGCAGAATATAAAGCACCAATTAAAGTAGTGGTGCCACAAGGACAAAAGAAAACACTGAAGACCATTGTAATTGCACCAAGTGGAAAAAGAAGTGTGGTTACAGAAACTACACTGAATAATGGCGCACCAGAGGTAAAGACAAAATAGTTTAATAATTTTTGCAAAGCATCAGTAAATCTTATAAATTGGGTTTTTAAAACCAACCTAACAAATGAAATTGATCGATACCCTTAAATTTAGCTTTCTAGCGATTGGAACAATGCTATTTTATACTGCTTGCAGTACTGATGACAAATCAACTGCTGTGGTGAAAACAGACACAGGAAAAGCAAAATCTGGAAATCCATTTTCATTTTACAAAAGTATCGAAATTAAGCCCGGTTATCATTTTGAGGTGGTAAGTTGGGGCAAGGGAGTAGATACCGTTGGCGGTTACTTGATATTGATGTCTGATTCGATCAAAAACAATTATAAATCCCTTTCCGATGAAAGGAAAGGGATTATTACTGATGCATGGAATATGGATTTGGATAATGATGGGAATCCAGAATTGTATATTCAATATGTAGTTAGAAAGAATGTAAACGATTTAAATGTTTACGAGTTTAGTGGCAATAGCTTCAATAAAATCAGTTTCCCCGGTTTAAGCAGCAATCTTAAAAAAGGATACCAAGGCAATGATAAGTTTTTTGTTAAGAATGGAGACCTATTTCGTTCGGTGCCTGTAGTAACCATAGATAGCGGCAAAACAACAACTTTAATTAAAACCTTACAATATCGATTAAGTGGCAATAGCTTTTCTACAAGTGAGGTGAAAGAGTAGTTTGCAGTCCGAAGTCCGGAAGTTGAGGGTGAATAGGAAATGGGGAATAGGAAATAGTCGGAAGCCTGGAGTCCGGGAGTTGAGGGTAAATAGTAAATAGGGAATAGTCTGTAATCCGGAGTCCAAAGTTCAAGTAAATAGTAAATAGTCTGAAGTCGAGAGTCCGGAGTAGTTGGTGTTTCTGAGTTAAACTATTGAGTTGTGATGTCTTTGTACTAAGTACTACATACTATAAAGCTGGGATGTCTTTATACTTTGTACTATTGAACTGTGGTGTCTTTATACTTTGTACTAAGTACTTTATACTTTTAAGCTGTGATGTCTATGTACTTTATACTATCAAGCTATTGCGTCTTTATACTTTATACTAACTACTTTATACTAATGAACCATTGAACTATTTTAATTTATTCATCTGATCTCTTAAAAAATCGTCCCATTGGCTTTGGGCTTGTGGGTCGGCACCATGTTTGGTTTCTTCATCGTAACGGCTTTGCATGTCACTATAATATTTACTGACCTTGTTGGCTGTAGTTTGGATCAATTTTTTGTAATTTGTTAGGGTGTAGTTCTGGTTGCGAATAACAATTTCTCCTTCTTTTAAAAGTAGAAAATTAATGTAAACATGGCCCTGCTCATGGTTTAACAATTGCCTATTTGCTTTTTTATCAATGATCCTATTCTGTTTAACCCACGATTTTTCTGGCTCGACGCCGGCAGCAAATTTAAAATCAATATTTAACAGCTTGTTACGGCCTACGGTAGAAGAATAGCTGTATTGCCAAGTAGTGGCCGTTAATGCAACATAGGGAGAGTGCTCATCGGGTTTGGCCTTAAAATGGGTGTCCCAGTCTAATTGTGTCGGAATTACCTCTTGTTGCGTCTTAAATCCGCTCAAAAAAACAAATACAAGCGCTGCAAAGAGCTTAGTTATGGTCAATCTGTTCTTCATTTGAAGGTATAGAACGAAAGCCGTGCCAATAAATTATTCGTGTTCTTTAAACTGATCGCTAATGCGTTCAAATTTTTCTATCAATAAGGCAATTCTTTCTTTGTCTTTTTTAATTACAGCCTTACGTACCAAGGTAGAGCAGAAAAGCATCCAACCAAAACTTATAACTACAAATAGAAGTTGGAGCCATAGCTCCATGTGTCCTGAAATTTCAACAAAGAAGAAAACCATTCCTAAAGAAAGCGCAACAGTATAAAACCAATAGAGACGGTTATAAATGGCAAGGCGATTTAATTGATAATGTTTTAGGGTACTGATAAATTCGTTTGGATGTGCGGTAAAATCGCTTTTAGCAATAATTTTGTGGTTATTGTATAAGATAACAGTATAAACGGCTACGGCAATGGCAATAATGGCAATTCCAGCATGTGTGGTCCACGATTGGAAATCAAAAAGCCACAAGCAGGCTACAGCTACAAAAGAAAGTCCCATCCCAACAATGTTGAGTAGCGAGCGGGTACGCATCCCGTTAACTTCTTTTTTAGCCTGTTTCAGCATCTCATCGGCTGATATGGTTACATTAACCGTATGCTGCGCCCAAAGAGCTTCTATATGATCAAATTCCTGCATACTGATTGTATAATTCGGTCAATTTTTGTTTAATGCGATGAATTTTTACCCTTAGGTTTCCTTCACTTATTCCAGAGATATCGGCAATTTCATTGTATGGCAATTCATCTAGTACCATGGTAATGATCAAACGGTCGTTTTCTTCTAACTTCGAGATCGATTTATAGAGTAGTGCCACCTGTTCGTTTTTTTCAGAAAACTCTTCAATTTTATTTTCAATAATGTTTTCTGTGAGCTCGTCTTTGGCCTGTCTTTTCTCCGAACGTAGATAAGTTAAGCAAGTATTTACCGCAATACGGTAAATCCAGGTAGAAATTAGAGACTTGTTTCTAAACTTATCCAGATTTTGCCAAACCTTTAAAAAAGTTTCTTGTAAAAGATCGTTTGCAGAATCCTTATCTCCTGTGTAACCATAGCATAAGTGAAAAATCTTTTTAGAGTTCTTGTCGAAAATTTCCTTAAATAAAGTATCCTTTTGATTCACTTATTTGTTTTTGATGAGCTACAGCATTAGATGTTTGGTAGCTTGTATTGTTACGCCCCAAATATGTAAAATAACTAATGCTTTATCAACAAAGTTTAGAGAATAATTTTATTATTGTAGTTTTACACCTTGATTAAATTCTAAACCTAACCAATGTCGAATAAAAACAGACTTACACTATTTATTTTTATAGCACTTATAGTAGGTGTTGCTGTAGGTTATTTCTTAAATGTAAATAACTTCAACAAAAATAATAATGCAATTGTTGGTGCTGAGGCACAAATAAAAAAGATCGAAGCTCAAATGAGCAATCTTTCTGATACAACAGTTAGCCAGTTCGCAGTTCTTCAAGCGCAAAAAGCAGAGCAGGTAACCATTCGTAAAACAAACGAAAAAGAAAGGGAGAAAAAATTAGAGCCCCTCACTTTGTTGAGTGATATTTTTCTTCGTTTGATTAAAATGATTGTGGCACCATTGGTGTTTACCACGCTTGTTGTTGGTGTAGCTAAAGTAGGCGATATTAAAGCAGTAGGTCGTATTGGTGGCAAAACAATGCTTTGGTTCCTTAGTGCCTCCTTAATGTCGTTGGTATTGGGAATGATTATGGTTAATTTATTTAAACCAGGCGAGGCCATGAATTTGCCATTGCCAAGTAGCCATACCGATACGGGTATTAAAGGTGCAGCATTGTCTGTTAAAGATTTTATTTCGCACATTGTGCCAAAAAGTTTTGCCGAAGCAATGGCTACCAATGAGATTTTGCAGATTGTAGTTTTCTCTCTATTCTTTGGTGTGGCAACAGCCGCCATTGGCGAAAAAGGTAAAATGGTGATCGAGTTTTTTGATTCTGTAGCCCATATCATCTTAAAAGTAACAGGATATGTAATGAATTTTGCACCATTCGCCGTATTTGGTGCCATGGCTGCCATTGTTGCCAAACAGGGTATTAGTGTATTGTCTACTTATGCTTTATTTATAGGAGAGTTTTATTCGAGTATGTTATTGCTTTGGATCTTGTTGATCTTTATAGGTTACCTGATCTTGAAGCGTAGGGTATTTAACCTAATGAATAGAATGAAAGAGCCGGTGATGTTGGCCTTTAGTACAGCAAGTAGTGAGGCTGCCTATCCAAGAACCATGTTGCAATTGGAGCGTTTTGGTTGCAAAGATAAAATTGTAAGTTTTGTACTGCCATTGGGCTACTCTTTCAATTTAGATGGCTCGATGTTGTACATGACATTTGCTTCTTTGTTTATTGCGCAATGTTATGGTATTCATCTTTCGTTTGAGCAGCAGATTACCATGTTGTTGATTTTAATGTTAACCAGTAAGGGTATTGCAGGTGTGCCACGAGCTTCGTTGGTGGTAATTGCAGGTACCATTGCTACTTTTAATATTCCAGAAGCAGGGTTAGCGTTATTGATTGGGATAGATCCATTGTTAGATATGGGCAGATCAGCAACTAACGTAGTGGGTAACAGTATTGCAACCGCAGTAGTGAGCAAGTGGGAAGGCGAGTTAACTGGGCCTTTAGATTAGATTTAAGCTATTTTTATATCATATGACGAGCAGAGGGAAAAGGATATTTTTATTTTTAACGGTTGTAGTACCATTTTTAATTTATGCCATTATCTATTACGCACCAATTATCCGGAATGCGCCATTTAAAGCAAAAGAATTTGTTTCTATGGAGTATAAATGGGGGGTAGGCAATCAATTAGAAAACTCCTATAATTCTGCAACAGGCGAATACAGGTACTTAAATGATAAGGATTCTTTGGTCATCAAACATATAGAGTTGAATGCCAGAGATAAAAAGTTTTTAGATAGCAATGCCGATGAACAAGGTTTTTGGAATTTGCCAGATGTAGTGGCCAATAACGAGAACGATTTGAAAAACCCTAAAACATTGCGTTATTTCATGAAATTTAACTATCAGAAAAAATCTAAGGAAGTTACTTATCTGCCAAATTTTGAGGGCAATGTACGCATGAAAAATGCAGCGGCACAAATGCAGAAGATCATTGAGCAACGGATTATCGATGCCGAAGAAAGGGCAAAGAAATAATGGCTGTTGAATTGAGAAAAAAGCTTTCGCTCATTGCAACAATTGCTGTTATCCTTATTGTTGGTATTGGTGGTTATTATCTGATCAATCTTAAACAAGGTCCTTACCCGGCTTCTTCTTTTGTATCCTTAACCTATAAGTGGGGTGTTGGCGATACACTGGCCAATAGCTATAATTCTGCTACAGGCGAATACCGATATTTGAATAATAAAGATTCTTTGGTCATCACCAAGGTAAAGCTCAATGCCAATCACGTTATTTTTTTACATAGCAAGGCCAATGAGCTCGATCTATGGAAACTGCCCGATGTAATTGCCAATCCGAAGGCCAATTTAAAAAGTGACAAAGTTTTACGCTACGAAATTACATTCAATTACGAGGGTAAAACAAAAAAGATCATTTACATGACGGATTATGATGAAAACGTAACTGTTGCAGCTGCGGCAGAACAGTTACAAAAGGTAATTGCACAAACCATAAACGAGGCAGAAGACAGGTACTCAAAGCCTTAACAAATTTTAACACCCTGAAATTTTTTTGTATCAATAGTAATTTCGTATATTTACGATATATTCGTAAACTATGGAGAAGTTAACATTACAAGAAGAAGAGGCAATGCTTGCAGTATGGCAAGTGGGGGCAGGATTTATTAAAGATTTTATGGATGCCATGCCTGAGCCCAAACCGCCTTATACCACTTTAGCATCAACCATTAAAAATTTAGAGCGTAAAGGCTTTTTAAAAAGCGAACGTTATGCGAATGCCAATCGTTACAGTGCCAAGGTAAAAGAAGCAGAATACAAAAAACGTTTCATGAACGGTTTTGTAAATAATTACTTCCAGAGTTCTTATAAAGAATTGGTTGCTTTTTTTGCGAAGGATAAAAAAATAAGCACAGCAGAGCTTAAAGAAATTATTAACCTGATCGAAAACCCTGAAAAGTAATGATATGCCTTATCTCTTTATCATTCTGTTTAAGATAAACCTGGTTCTTGTACTTTTTGCAGCAGCCTATTATCTTATTTTACGTCGATTAACATTTTATGTAATCAATCGTATTTTTTTGGTATTTGGAATCCTGTTTTCTACCATTTATCCTTTTATAGATTTAACAGATTTCTTTTTCAACCAAACCCATGTTAATCAAGAAACGGTAGTTAAAATGAACCAACAGGTAACTGCATTGGTTCCCTCAAACTTAATTACAGCCTACTGGGGGTGGATTAGCCTATTGTTTTATATAGGGGTAGTTTTTATGGCATTTAGATTGCTGATCCAGTTTGTTTCTTTATACAAAATGCATCAAAAATCAGCGCCAGGTTCTATTGCTGATTATCAGGTAAGGATTTTAACAGAACCTGTAAGCCCATTTTCATTTTGGCAAACGGTTTATATCAATCCCTCTTTACATAAAGAACAAGAGCTCAAAACCATTTTAGCGCATGAAAATATTCATGTGAAGCAATGGCATTCTTTAGATATTATCTTGGCCGAACTGAGTGTCGTTTTTTATTGGTTTAATCCGGGAGTTTGGTTAATGAAAAGAGCGGTAAAAGAGAATTTAGAATTTATAACCGACGAGAAGATCTTAAAAAAGGGAATTGATAAAAAAGCATACCAATACAGTTTGTTAGATGTAGGTACTTTAGTTCCGTCTGTACCCATTGTAAATAATTTTAACCTTTCCGATCTGAAAAAACGGATCAAAATGATGAATGTGAAACGTTCTTCTCGTTTAACATTAAGCCGTTATTTATTGGTATTGCCTGTTTTATTGTTAACTACTTTGGCCTTTACGGTAACTAAAAAAGACATTAAAAAACATTTGGCGCCTTTACAACAGGTTTTAATTGATCATCATATTATTGATGATGATAAAGCTACAGTTGAGCCTAAAAAAATCATTTCGAAACACAGTCCAAGAAGAAAAAAACAAGCTCCTGTTGAGGTAACTATAAAGCCTGATTCTACGCATAAAGTTACTTATACGATGAATACAATTTACATCACTACAGATAGTACGCACTCAAAAGCGCAAACTGAAGAGAGGATATTTAATGCAATTGCATCAGTTGCTGTTGCGAACATTCCTGCAAGAGGAAAGTTTGAAGGGAAACTTGTATTTGTTGATACGACAACTACAATGCCGAGAAGATTAATGGGTAGGGTACAAGGTGGGCCGCTAACTAAAGCAGATAAAGATTTAATTGAGGCAACAAACAGCAAAGAAGGAGTAGTTACTGTAATTGGATATGGTAAAGTGACCAAGCCAGTTGATAGTTTAAAAAGTGGAAGATCCCTTACTATTGTTTTGAATGGAAAAAAGGTTGGTGAGGAAGAATTGAATAAGGTAAATCCAGACCATATCAAAAATGTAAAAATGGTTAAGCAAGAAGAACCAAAACTTACCGAAGTTCAGGTAATCGGTAGAAAGATCAAACAAAATTAAGATCGAATTGATACACAAATGAAAAGGCCTCTGTTCTATATAGAGGCCTTTTTTTGTGGCTATCGCTAAAAGAGATTTTTATAAAATACCCTTCAGTTTAATATGTTGAAGCAACAAGATGGTTTTTCCATCTTTAATTTCTCCAGTTTCAATCATTTTCATGGCATTATCAATATTCAATTCTAAAACCTCAATGTTTTCCTGTTCGTGTGCTAGCCCTCCGCCTTCACTTACTTTCATCGATTTGGAATATTCGGCAATAAAGAAATAAAGCAATTCTGTTACGGAACCCGGTGACATATAAGCTTCAAAAACCTTTTGAATATCGGTAATTTGATAGCCAGTTTCTTCTTCAGTTTCACGCCTAATGCAATCTTCTGGATGGTCTTGATCTAATAAACCTGCACAGGCCTCTATTAATAGGCCAGTTTCATTTCCGTTGAGGTAAGTAGGTAACCTAAACTGTCTGGTTAAGATAATGGTTCGCTGTGCGGTATTGTAAAGCAGGATAGTAGCGCCGTTACCTCTATCGTAAGCCTCTCTGCTTTGAACTTGTTGCTCCCCATCTTTTGTTAAATATTGATAAGTGATTTTTTTTAAGGTGTACCAATTGTCGGAAAGGATTTCGGTTTTTTGAATTTGAATGTTGTTGATCATATTGATGAAAAAAGGAATGAAAATGTAATTGTAACTTAAAGATTAACTCCTTTCTAACAGAATTAGTATCATTTATTTTAAACATAAAAAGCCCCTCAACTTTACAGTTTCGGGGCTTCAATTGTTTGTTTGGTATATTATTTATTAACCCTAACCAATACGCACAATTCAGTTGTTTAGAAATTGAAAGTTGCTTTTAACATGGCAACTCGTCCTGGAATATAATAAGTGCCTGAGGTTAATGAGTTTGCAGAAAGGTTAACGGCTTCGAACTTTTTAACATTGGCTAAATTGGTTATACCAAATTCGAGGTCTGTTTTAAGTTTCATCAATTTGTATCTTACATTAAAATCAGCAAACAAATAGTTCAAATTTGGCTGATTTTGTTGGTGGGTAAAAATGTGCTCTGCAGCAAAATTTACAAATACACTTTTAAAGGCTGTAAATGTTAAACTAGATTGTTGTCTTAACTGCTGGAATTTATTGTTGATGTTACTTGCCGACGATTTGTTATTGCTTACGGTATACGTGCCATTGTAAGAGAAATTCATGAAATTGGTCAATTTAGAATCTATACCTCCAGTGTAATTGATCGTTTGCGCATCAAATGGCAATAATTTATTGTTCTGTAACTGATCAAATCTGCTTTGGCTAAAACTTGTGCCAATATTAACTGTGCTTCTTAAAGCGAAGAGATATTTGCTTGCACTTGCGTTAACAGAAAGAGATTTAGCTTGATTGGCCAAAGGCAAAACAACACGTTGTTGGATATTATCACTTAAAGTAAATGAAGAAATGGTATTTAATGTAGTTGCCGAATAGTTAACCCCTAAGCTAAAGAACACCATTTGCATGGCCTTACGGAAGTTAAAGTTAGCTCCAACTCCATGTGTTTTACTTTCGGAAATAGGAGCGTTGTTGGCAAACAATGAACGGTAATTTTTTAATACCGTACCACGATAAACATCGTCAATACCACCTAAGCTATTGCTATAGTTGTAATTGGCCGAAATGTAATTTTCTATGCCAGTTTGATATTTGAAGTTGAAAGATGGATTGATAAAGAATTTATCTAAACTTTTGTCTAAGCTTTTACCGGGGTCGCTATAATTGATGTTGTTATAGCTGAACGGAAGAAATAACCCTGCCTTAATTTTTTCGCCAGTGTATTCATATCCTGCTTCCACAAATGCTCTTGTTTTAAGCCAGTCTAGATCATTGGTAGTACTTTGTGAGACCAATTCTGTAGTTTGGTCATTTTGGATTCGATAAAGCTCCGAATTAAAGTCTTGTTTTTGTATACTAAAGCCAGTTTTATAGGTTTGTACAAACTTGTTGCTTACAACGGCAAAAGACATAAAGTTGTTGGTGTACAAAGTGGGTAATTTGATGTATTGGTCTAACCCAAAATAAGGTTTGTTGTTGTTTAAAATGTCTTGATTTAAGCCTGGTCTGATATTTAAGATTTCTGGTTGCGTTGTTCTATTTAAAAATGAATAAAAGTTAAGGATATCATCAGATTTCAATTTTTTCCTGTAGCTCATTTCATTAGAAAGGTCGAATGTTTTTTGGTTAAGTGTCTGGTTGGCACCAATGCCATTGATTACCACATTAGAATTGGTATAGTTGGGTGCATATTCTGCAATAAAGGTATTGTTCAGGTAAGATTGCTCCGTATTGTTGTTGAGGTTCAATTGTGCCCTGAATTTTTGTGGGTTGATGGCATTGTTCTGAACTTCGTTGTAGCGAATGGTTTGTCCCGGTAAATAAGTCTCAGACGACTTATTGTATTCTTGACTTCTTTGGTCGTACAGATAAGAGATATTGGCCTTTAGCTGTAAATCTGGGTTAAGTTTGTAAAGATTGTTCAGGTTAACCAAGCCAGCCTTATTGAATAACGATCTTTTTTGTGGCAATGTAGGTACACCAGCAGCGCCAGCAGAAAGAAAACTGCTAGGTTTGTTATTGTCAAAACGTTTCAGGTAATCGGCCATGTTGTGCGATGTGAGGTCGATACCAGGATCGATACCAATATTGTTGCCTTTTAGGCTATTGATAAATTTCAATTCCTTTTTAAACATCATGGCATTGATATTACCATCAAATCGATCAGGTGTGCCAAGACCTGCTTTGATATCGCCCATCATTTTCAATTTAGCATCATCTTTGATTACTAAGTTTAAGGCCACATCGTCACTCATGTTGTTTTTGCGCAGCATTTTTATAGGTTGGTCATTTTGGATCACCTGAACTTTTTCAACTGCACCATGAGGGATGCTTTTGGTAGCAATGTTATACTTATCATCTAGTAAATTATCTTTATCTAGGTACAGATTAGAAATGCTTTTGCCATTGTAGCTTACTTTGCCATTTTCATCTACCACAATACCGGGCATCTTTTTCAGTACATCACCAATCGTTCTGTCTTGTTTATCGGCAAAATCAGAAGTTTTGTAGTTCAATGTATCACCATTAGCAGTTAATACAGGTCTATTTTTAACCACAACTGTTTTAAGGTTAATTTCTGTATCTTTTAAAATCAGGTCGTAATTTTTGGTCAACTCGGTAATGCCAATGGTTTTCTTTTCATAGCCAATAATTGTAGCTTCTACTGTAAGATCTTTATTCTCTTCGGTAAAGGAAAGCAGGTATTCACCTTTGTCGTTGGTTCTGGTAAAACTGAGAATATTACCTTCTTTATCTTTTAGGTTAACATTCACAGATACAATAGGGGTACCCTTTGCATCCTTTATTTTTCCTTTAACCTGTTTTTGGGCAAAGGCGGCTACACTGCTCAACATGGTGATCAGCAATAGATAGAGCAATCGTTTTTTCATTTCTTTTTGAGCTAATTCAGTCGTAAATAATGGCATAACTTGGCAATGGCACTTCAGCAATGCTTCAAACTATACCTAAATTTTACCAGAATTTGATCTGGTTTTAGGGTCTTCTATTAACCTAAAATGTAGTTTAACAGAAAGAGAACTACTAATAAAATTCCAACAAAAAACATGGTGCTTATTTCTTTTCTGGTAATTCGATAGGGTTGTTAACCACTGCTTGAGGTGGTGGAGTTCCGCCTGTAGACCTTTGGAAGTTACCAACTTTAACACCGCTACCTGCCAATTGTGCATTCATAAAACCTTGTGGGTCTTTAGCTTGTGCATCTTTTAGTTTATCTAACTCTTTGCGGGTGGTTTTAACAGCATCTACTGGAAGTTTGATCTCATTCCCCATAAAAGGATTGCCGGTATCCATACCCATTATTTTCACTACCGATGGAGAACCACTAGGGCCAGCTATTTTAAGATCGCTATTCTCTGCTGCCTTTTGATCGGCTTCGGTTATATTTTCCATGCCTGCAAATTGGAATTGAACTTCCTTTTTCTCATCATAAGCCTCTATAATCAAACCTGGCAAACCATTTAATTTCCATGGGCCACTTTGAAAAGGAAGTTCTGGTGCAAACCAAGCTATCCAATTTCTACCTTTAAAATAACCTGTTGCCTTTTGGCAACGTACGCCCGAAAGACTTGTGGTGTCTTTGCTAATTTTCCAATTGATTTTGGGTACTTCTTCTTCTATTAGGTAATTATTGAAAACACGTTCTTTTACATAGAATTTGTTTTCTTTAGCAAAATAGAAATAATCAAGGTTAGAGGTAGGTTTGTAACCTTTACTCTCAAATTTTATCGTTGCATTTCCAGTTCCTGCCTGATTTTTCAGTTGTTCTTGGATCTGTTTTTGCATTGCCAACTGAGCTTCTATTTTGTCATAACTGGTATAGGCAGAAGCATTTTTGCCAATTAGCAATAACATATTCTCAGTGTAGGGCTTGTCTTTTTGGGTGGTATCTTGTATATGGGTAAAGCTGTATTTTACCTTAGCCAAAGCCTTGTCTGGATTTTGTGCCAAAGCAGCAGAAGTAATGGCAATGGCGAATAAAGTAGTTAAAGTCGTTTTCATATCGTGTTTGGTTAATTATTTTTTGATTTCTGGTAATTCTATTGGGTTGTTAAAAGTATTTTTAGCAGTTTTTTGGGTGGGTGCATTTTTCTTTACTACCGTTGCACCTGCCACAACTGTACCTCCCATGCTTGCTGCTGGATTGTCAGTTATGGCTTGTCTCAATTTGTTGATTTCTGCTCTGGTTGCTTTGATGGCATCTTTAGGGAGTTTAATTTCTCTACCGAGGTAAGAATTATTGCTAAAATTGAGTTCGCCAGTTCCTATTCGGATTTTGTCATCTTTGGTTACCAGATTGCTTTCATTTACATTCTCTAAACCTTCAAACCGAAACTGAATGTCTTTCCTGTCATCATAGGCTTCTATAATTAATCCTGGCAAACCACTTAATTGCCATGGTCCGCTTTGAAAGGGCAAATCAACAGCATACCAAGCAGTCCAGTTTCTGCCCTTGTAACGGCTAATTGCTTTTCTGCAATTTACGCCAGCAAAACTCATCGTATCCTGCTTTATTGTCCATTTGATGGTAGGCAGTTCTTCAGGAATAATGTATTTGTTCATCATCAAATATTCAATTGAGAATGACTTTTGCTCATTGGGATAACTGTAGAAATCGGTACTGGTTACTTTTTTCATTAAACCCTTTTGCATTACTATATTGGTTAAGGTGCCACCATTTGCTTTTGTTTGCTCTTTAAGAAATGCAGCTAATCTTTCTGCTTGGGTCATTTTATCATAACTGGCATATACTGATGCATTTTTGCCAATAATTAAGATCATGTTTTCTTGAAAAGGTTCGTCTCTGTTTGTGGTATCTCTAATGTGGCTAAACTTATAATGAATCCTAGCTAAAGCCTGATCAGCATTTTGTGCTAAAACAATAGATGTAATTGACATCGTAAATAAAATGGCGAGAATGGTTTTCATTGTATATTTTATATCAATTAATCTTTCGTAAAACTACGGGTATTTCGTAATAATAAAAATGATTTAACATTTTTTAACTTATATGTTAAAATATAGTGCGACTAGGGGTTAAACAGGAGTATGGTAATTAATTAGGACTTTTCTTCTCGATTGGATTATTGAACACCGTTGCTGGAATTGGTGCTGTTGTTCTATTGCCTGTAGAAACCTGCTGTAAACCACCAAGCCCCATTGCCGCCATTTGAGCCTTAGCAAAACCTTGCGGATCGTTAGCTCTGGCTTCTCTTAAGCGTTTAATTTCCTTTATTGTAGCTTTAACAGCTCCGGCTGGTAATTTGATTTCATTATCAGAAAGTACATTGCTGCTTCCATATTTTTTAATATCATATTCGCCTAATGAATTTTCGGTCGCCTTATTTTTGTTTTCTGCTATACTTTCCAGTCCGGCAAAATCAAATGATACTTCTTTTTGTTCATCGTAAGCTTGTATAATTAAGCCGGGTAGCCCAACCAGTTTCCATGGTCCACTAGCAAAAGGCAGTTCTTCGGCAAACCAAGCGGTCCAATTTCGACCTCTGAAATTTGCTGTTGCTTTTTTACAGGAGATTCCTTCAATATTAAGTGTCTCTGGCATTATTTTCCAATCAATTTTTTCGGCATTTTCTTCAACCAAATAGGTAACGCCTAATTGTTCTTTTGTAAATAGTTTGGCCTCATTGGCATAATAGTAAAATTCAGTTTCGCTAAACTGTCTTTTACGAGGGGGCATGGTAATCGATTTGAGACCGCCATTACTTACTTGCTGTTTCACTTGTTCTTGAAGGGCTTCTTTTGCCTGCATATCTCTTAAAACCTTATCGTAGCTTAAAAATACCGATGCATTTTTGCCTGCAACAAGCATCATGGTCTCTTTGTAAAAGTTGTCTCTTTTGGTGGTGTCAGATAGGTGTGATAGTGCATATTTCACTCTGATCAGTGCCTTGTCTGGCTGTTGTGCTATGGCTGTTGTACTTATAGCGATGGCAAATAGGGTGGTTAATATAGTTTTCATCTCTTTTTGATTTAATGTATTGATAGAAATATTGATTTTTTGTTAATATCTAGACCGAGTTCTTACGAAACCGGCGGGGTCTTTTAAAAAAGCAGCTCTCAATTTTTCAAACTTTTCTTTATCTGCTCTGATGGCACCAATAGGTAATTTGATCACATTTTCAAAATAAGCCGTACCTACGTCACGGCCAATTAACTGGTCAATTGGATTATAGTCGCCGGGTCTGGCATCAGCTCTTTTAGTAACGTCATCAATTCTTTGATGTTCGCCTTCTTTGACACTTTCTAAGCCAGCAAATTGAAACTGGATCAGTTTATTTTCCTCATAGGCTTCAATAATTAAACCTGGTAAGCTATTTAATTTCCAAGGTCCGGTTTGAAAGGGTAGGCTGGGGGCAAACCAGGCAATCCAATTTTTGCCTTCGAAATTAGCAATCGCTTTTTTGCAGCTTAAGCCCGAAAAGCTGGTGGTATCTTTTGTAATTTTCCAATTGATTTGTGGGGCAGGCTCTTCTATAAGATAGCTTTGAAGGGCGATCACCTCTTTGGTGAAGAATTTATTCTCTTTTGAAAAATATAAATTAGAAGAGGTAGACAGCCATTCTCCGTTTGTATTATCTATTAAAATGGCTACAGGTTTTCCACTGCCTGCATTAGCCATCATTTTTGCTCTATATTTCTGGTCTTGAGAGATTTCGTATCTGATTTTATCATAACTGGTATATAATGAGGCATTTTTGCCTAAAAATAGCAGCATGTTTTCGGTACGTGTTTTTCCACTTTTTAAAGTGTCTGTGGTATTGACATAGGTATACCGCACCCTGGCTAATAAACTGTCTGGTTTTTGTGCCATTACGGCACTTGTAGCAAATAGTGCCAATAGGCTGCTTAATAAAGTTTTCATCGTCTTTTGATTAGTTAGTTTTTCTTTTCTGGTAGTTCGATAGGGTTATTGAGAATGGCCTTTTTTGGAAGTTCTACTGTTGCTTTTCGTTGTGCTTTTACATAACCAATACCATTGGCGCTCATTTGGGCATTCATAAAACCTTGCGGATCTTTTTCTCTGCTATCTTTTAATTTATCAAGTTCTTTTTGAGTGGTTCGGATGGCATTGCTAGGTAATTTGATTTCATTACTTTTAACCAAATTCACATCCATGTCTATGATTTTAGGTCCATGACTTGTAATGGTTTCGTTATTGACAGGGTCTGCTGTATTTTCTAAACCAGCGAATAAAAATTGTACTTCTTTCTTTTCATCATAAGCCTCCACAATTAATCCAGGCAAACCATTGAGTTTCCAAGGTCCGCTTTGAAAAGGTAGGTCAATGGCATACCAAGCTGTCCAATTTCTTCCCTTAAAATAAGCTTGTGCCTTTTTGCAATGTACTCCAGAAAGGTTAATGGTATCTGCTGTGATGGTCCAGTTTATTTTTGGGGCAATTTCCTCTACCAAATAGTTGTTAAATACCCGTTCTTTGGTAATGAATTTGTTTTCTTTGGCAAAGAAAAAATAGACCTTCGAGTTTACATCTGGGCTTGTCCGGTCTAACTGGATGCTCACTAAGCCTGGGTCTAGTTTTTTGGCATTTTCTAAAATAAGGTTGTTTCGGGTAAGAGTTTGGTCTAATCCATCCTTACTTGCGTATAAGGAAGCATTTTTGCCTATGGCCAATACCATGTTCTCTGTATATGGGGTATCTTTTTGGGTAGTATCTTGTACATGTACAAAATTGTACCTTACCCTAGCCAAAACTTTATCGGGGCTTTGGGCCAAAGCAAGTGTAGCTGTGGTAATTGTAAAAAATAAGATTAAAATGGCTTTCATAAAGTGATTTTAAACAGCAATATTATTTATCTTTCTTTTCTGGTAGTTCTATCGGATTGTTGATGACGTTATGCGAAACACCAGTCATACTTGAACCCATTACAACAATTCTTCCATCATTTGGGCTTGATGCTTTTGCAAAACCAATAGGATCTCTATCTCTAGTAGCTTTTAGTTTGTCGAGATCAGGTTTGGTAGTTAGTTTAGCATCGGCCGGAAATTTAATGGTTGGGCCAAAATAAAAGTGGGCTGCTAATGCTTGCTGTTCTGCTGTGATGGCTTGTTTGTCGAGGTTATCGATACCTGCAAATTGAAACTTAACTTCTCCTTTGTCATCATAAGCTTCTACAATTAATCCAGGCAGGCTATTTAACTTCCAAGGTCCACTTTGAAAAGGTAGCTCAGGTGCGAACCAGGCAATCCAATTTCTGCCTTTAAAATAAGTGGTTGCTTTTTTACAATGTACACCAGAAAAACTAGCAGTATCTTTTGTGATCTTCCAATTGATTTTTGGAGCAACTTCTTTGGCTAAGTATTCTGTGATGATTTTTTCTCTGGTGTAAAACTCATTTTCTTTAGCAAAATAGAAGTAATCGACTTGGGTAACTGGTTTAAATGGGGCAGTGCTAGAAGGTTTGTCTAAGTTGAGTTGTCGTAGAATCCGATCATAGCTGGTATAAACAGATGCATTTTTTCCAATAATCAACAGCATGTTTTCTGTGTATGGATTATCTCTTCGCAAGGTGTCTCTGGTATGGGTAAAATTGTAGCTTACCCTTGCCAATACCTTATCTGTGTTTTGGGCAAATGATAAAGTACTAATGGTAATGGCGAATAATGTGGTTAGGATAGTTTTCATAATCTTTAATTAAGTTTTCGTAAATCTACGAATAATTCGTAATATTATTTATATTTAATTATTTTTAACACTTCGTATACATTAAATACAAGCCCTAATTCTTCTCGGGTAATTCTATTGGGTTATTGAATGTGCTTTTAACCATTGTAGCTCCTGGTTTTTTTGACGTGGTTATGCTCATGCTTACACCATTGCCAGCCATTTGTGCATTTGCGAAACCCATTGGATCTTTTGCTCTTGCTGCTTTAAGTTTATCAAGTTCGGCTATTGTAGTCCTGATGGTGTTAATGGGTAGTTTGATTTCATTGCCAGGAATTGAATTGATGGATTTGATCGTTTCAGTATCTCCAATGTTCTGTTTTGGCTTTATGGCTTCATCTTTTATATTCTCGATACCGGAAAATAGAAACTGTACTTCTTTTTTGTCATCATAAGCTTCTATAATTAAACCAGGCAGACCATTGAGTTTTCATGGTCCACTTTGGAAAGGTAGTTCAGATGCATACCAAGCTATCCAGTTTCTGCCTTTAAAGTGAGTTGTTGCTTTTTGGCAATGCACACCAGAAAAACTCGCCGTATCTTTGGTTAGCTTCCATACAATCTGAAATGCTGGCTCTTCTGTCAAATAATCATTTACAACAGGCTCTTTAACGAAGAGCTTTTTTTCTTTTGCAAAAAGAAAATATTCTATTGAAGTGGTTGGCTTTATTTTGCCAAGATTGATCTTCATGGGTTGTCCATCTGGTGTTTCTTTAATCTGTTGTTCTATCGCTTTTTTCCTAAGTTCGCTTTGCGCAATCTTATCATAACTGGTATAGAGGGATGCATTTTTGCCAATGAACAATAGCATTGCTTCTGTATAAGGCTTGTCTCGTTGTGTAGTATCTCTGATGTGAGAGAAGGTATAACTTACTTTGGCCAAGGCCTTATCTGGGCTTTGTGCAAAAGCAGTAGTGCTAAATACAATTGCCAAAAGAGTGGTTAGAATTGGTTTCATGTTTTTCAATTTAGTTTTCGTAAATCTACGAATAAATCGTAGATATGAAAATTTATCTATCTTTTTTTCTAAATTGAAAGTTGTAGGGTTTACTAAAGAAGTAGGTTAGTATGAAAATAATAGGAGTGTATGCTACATCATAGGTGGCTAGCCGCAGTTGATTATACACTATTTAAGCACAAAAGCCAATAGAAAGGCTTTAATTGCAAAACGATTTAAAATTATTTCATCATCTACTTGTGTTTGAATAGTATTTATTCTATATTTGCACCTCGATAAAAAAAATAAACAATTCTAAAATAATTATTTAACAATGTACGCAATAGTAAATATAGCAGGACAGCAATTCAAAGTTGCAAAAGACCAGCACCTTTTTGTACACCGTTTGCAAGGAGATGAAGGCGCTAGTATTGAATTTGACAATGTATTGTTGGTTGATAATGGTGGTAAAATTACAGTAGGGGTTCCTGCAGTAAAAGGTGCATCGGTTACAGCTAAAATCGTGTCTCATTTAAAAGGTGATAAAGTAATCGTTTTCAAAAAGAAACGTAGAAAAGGTTACAAAAAGAAAAATGGTCACCGCCAGTATTTCACCAAAATCCAGATTGAGAGTATCACTCTGTAGTTAATTTTTTTGTTTAATTGTAAGATTGGGTTTCCAATTCTTAAAAAATATAAAATAAAATGGCACATAAAAAAGGAGCCGGTAGTTCTAGAAACGGACGTGAATCGCATAGCAAGCGTTTAGGTATTAAGATCTTTGGTGGTCAAGAAGCTATCGCTGGTAACATTATCGTTCGTCAACGCGGTACAAAACACCACCCTGATAAAGGCGTAGGTATTGGTAAAGACCATACTTTATTCGCTTTAGTTCCTGGTATTGTAACTTTTAAAAAGAAACAAGACAACAAATCTTATGTTTCTGTATTACCTGTTACAGTAGAAGATGCAGCTCCTGTTAAAGCAGCAGCACCTAAAAAAGTAGCTACTGCTAAAGCAGCAACTACCGAAGCTAAAGAAGAAAAAGCACCTAAAGCGGCTAAAGCACCTGCAAAAAAAGCAGCTAAAGCTGACGATGCTGAAGCAGCATCTGCTGAATAATATTTGTAATTTAATTACAAAAAAAAGCCTCGATCATTTGATCGAGGCTTTTTTTTGCCTTAAGGTTTTTAATACTGATCCATTATTTATTGCGATAATAATGGATCAGTATAAGGTGAAGGTATCTTATCGGTCTCTATCTAAGATTTGTTGTACCAAGGTTCTGAAATTTTCCTTTTTCTCTTCAGCAACAGCTAAGATTTCTAATGCTTGATTGGCCATTGTTAAATATTTATCCATTTCGGCAGTTGCCAAATTTCTTATTTCGTATTTGTTGTAAAGATGCGTTACCTGATCTATTTTCTCTTCTTGGTTGATGGTAACACTGGTTAAGCTTTCTGCCTCATCATCATGTGCCAAGGCTAAAGTTTTGAGGTGTAAAAAGGTCTTTTTATTGGCTATGATATCTCCACCAACTTGTTTGCCAAATTTCTCTGGATTGCCATAAACATCTAATATATCGTCTTGCAATTGAAAAGCAACGCCAAGGTTCTCTCCAAAAGTATAAAGCAGGTCTGCATCTGCCGTGCTTGCCCCACCAACAATGGCTCCTAATTTCATGGCACCACCTAATAATACTGCAGTCTTTAGCCTGATCATTTCGATGTATTCTTCAATGGTTACATCGTCTCGCTGCTCAAACTCCATATCGAGCTGTTGCCCTTCGCAAACACCTTGTGCCGTTGCATTAAAAGTATCTAATACTGGTTTTAAAACGTTTACATCTACTTTAGAAAGGTGTTTGTTAGATTCTACCATCATTACATCGCCACTTAGGATGGCATTGTTAATGCCCCATTTTTCGTGTACGGTCTGTTTGCCTCTTCTTAATGGCGCATTGTCCATAATATCGTCGTGCACCAATGTAAAATTATGAAACGTTTCAATGGCCAATGCCACATCTAGTGCTTTGTTGATATCGGTTGTAAACAACTCTGTGGCCATTAAAACCATTACGGGTCTAATTCTTTTACCACCTAAACTCATAATGTAACGACTAGGTTCGTATAGGTTGGCAGGGTGTTGTGGATACGCTATTTGGGGAATGGCTTTTTCTAAAATTTCTTGTAATTGTGTTGGACTATGCATTGTTTAAGGGTTAGTCATGGTGCCGAAAGCTGATTTACTTTCCATCATTTTGATGAATGAATCTTCCAATGTAGTTTGCTTCACTACTGGATTGTTTTTCCAAAATTCAGCATCATAACGGAGTGATTCGATCACATTTTTATCTCTGGTATTTCTATTTAAAGCTTCAAATTGCTGCTTTTTTAAATCATCGTTCACATTGTATATGGTCAATAATGAACTGATATCTGTATTCAGATCTTGACCTCTTACAATTAAGCTTAAAAAGACCTTGGTAGATACACTTTCTAAAACTGGAACAGGATGCCCATCGCCATTAAATGTTGCAATGGTGGTTACTACAGGAGGGAATTTTGTAGTTGCATCTGACAATCGGATGGGAAGATTGAAAATGCTGTTTTCGAGCCTGTAAACCTTAGAATCATCTACACCAATGTAATAGGTAGAGTTGACATAATACTGATTTTTTCTGCCTTTTTTGTATTTACAGCTTACTACAGCAATGCTTTGGTTCGATTGCTCTATATACTTTTCAACTACCACATCGTAATCTTTTAGGGTTTCGAGGCTTACAAATTTACCTCCCTTGTTAGGCAACAGGTAACCGCTATAAGAGAAAGTTAAATACGATTGATTGTTCATTGAAAAGGCAATTTGCTCATTTACTTCAGCAAAGCGACTTTGTTTGGCCGCCCATCCTTGTATGCGTGCGGTATTCCATCTTAAATCGTAAAAGAGTTCATAAATCTGGCTAGCCTTTCCGTTTAAAGAAGTCAATTGCCTATAAAAAGCGTTGGCGTAGAAATTGGTATTGATGTTTTCGGTTGCTTTTTGCAGGGCTGCCTTTAGTATTTTTTGGCCTTTATAGGGGTCTACAGTTAGTTCATTTAAACTAATAGTGGCAGGATTAAGCCGAATGGTTAATAGGCCACTGATGTCTTTAATATCTGCTTCGCTCGTGTTGTAACTTACATGACTAAATCTAAGCCTAAATGGTAAAGTGGTTGGTTTTAGTACAAAAAAACCATTTTCGTTGGTAACGGTGGCTACATTGGCGCCCACAATATTTACCGAAACAAAAGGAATACCTTGTCCGGTAGCATCATCAACAACTTTACCTTGTAGGTTCTGTGCTTTAATTTGAACTGTAAATGAGAGCAGTAGAATGCAGATAATATACTTCATTGGCTTTTTAGTCTTGAATTAATGAAAAATCTATCTGGCGTTTAGAGAGATCAACTTTTTTAACTTTTACTTGAACTTCATCACCTAATTGGTATTTTTTCTTTTTACGTTGACCAATAATGCAGTAATTCTTTTCGTCCAGTACATAAAAATCATCGGTAATGTCACGCAAACGGATCATTCCTTCGCATTTGTTCTCAATAATTTCTACATACATTCCCCACTCGGTTACGCCAGAGATAATTCCTGTAAATATACTGCCAATATTTTCTTCTAAGTACTCTGCTTGTTTATATTTTATGGAAGCTCTTTCTGCATCGGCAGCTCGTTTCTCCATAGCCGACGAATGTGAGCTTGCGGCTTCGTATTCTTCCTCGTTTGCCGATTTACCTCCATCAAGGTACAAAGCCAATAACCGGTGTACCATTACATCGGGGTAACGACGAATTGGAGAGGTGAAATGTGTATAATGATCAAATGCTAATCCGTAGTGACTTGTCTTTTTTGTGGTATAAATGGCCTTTGCCATAGAGCGGATGGCCAATTGGGTTAGAATGTTCTGCTCTTTCTTTCCTTCAACATCTTCCATTAGGTAATTTAGCGATTTGGCTATTTCTTTATCGGTTTTCATGTTGATTTTGTACCCAAAACGTGAAGCAAAAGTAGCAAAGTTGTTCAGGTTTTCTAAGTTGGGCGAATCATGAGATCGGTAAACAAAGGTATATTTCTGCTTTCCTTTTCCTTTTTTTGCAATAAATTCGGCCACTTTTTTATTGGCCAGCAACATAAAATCTTCGATCAGTTTATGTGCGTCTTTACGTTCTTTTACATATACACCAATTGGTTTACCAGTTGAATCTAATTTGAACTTTACTTCGGCACTTTCAAAGCTAATGGCGCCATTTTTAAACTTTTTATCGCGAAGTTGATAGGCTAGCTCATTCAGTTTTAACAATTCTTCGGCAAAATCTCCTGCTTTGTTTTCGATTACTTCTTGTGCTTCTTCGTAGCTGAAACGTTTGTCAGAGTGGATGGCTGTTCTACCAAACCATTGATTAATGATATTGGCTTGGTCATCTAACTCGAATACAGCTGCAAAGCACAGTTTATCTTCGTTAGGACGTAGAGAACAAACACCATTACTTAAACGCTCTGGCAACATGGGGATTACGCGGTCTACCAAGTAAACGGATGTAGCACGCTCATAAGCTTCTTTATCTAAATTGCTTTTAGGCAATACATAGTGCGATACATCTGCAATGTGCACGCCAATTTCGTAATTTCCATTGTCTAATTTTTTAAAGGAAATGGCATCATCAAAATCTTTCGCATCGGCAGGGTCTATGGTAAAAGTGATGGTATCTCTAAAATCTCTTCTGTCTTTGATTTCGTTTTCGCTAACCGTTTCTGGAATAGCATTGGCTTCTTTTTCTACGGCATCAGGAAAACTCAAAGGGAAACCATATTGCGCTAAGATGGCATTCATCTCGGTATCGTTTTCACCCTGCGTACCTAATACATTGATGATTTTACCAATTGGATTTTTTGCGCCTTCGGGCCAATCTGTAATGCTTACTTGTACTTTTTGACCATTTTTAGCCCCATTTAAATCGCTCAGTGGAACAAAAATATCATGTAGCATTTTACGATCATCTGGAATAATAAAAGCAAAACGTTCAGAAACTTTGGCAACACCAATGAAATCGGTTTTTGCCCTTGTGATAATTTCTACAACTTCGCCTTCGTTTTTGCGCCCACTGGTTTTCTTTCCAAAAACATATACTTTTACTTTGTCGCCATGTAGCGCATTGCGCAATTTACGTGGGGCAACAAATATATCTTTCTCAAATTCATCATCAGGTACAATAAATGCAGAACCATCTGCAGTCATATCTACTGTGCCCGTTACAAAAGTTTTAAGGTCTTTTAAGCGGAATTTTCCACGTTCAGGTCTAATGAATAAACCTTTTTCTGTTTGTTCTACCAATATTTCAAGAATGGTATCGGTAGATGCGGCATCTTTTAAATTTAGCTTGGCAGCAACTTGTTTATGGTTTAGTGCCACATTTCTATTTTTCTCGAAAATATCACTAATCAATTGTGTTAAAACGAGTTTTACTTGTGAGTTTTTGTTTTTTGCCATAGCAGTATTTGTGTTCTTCACAATATAGTAATTGTATGTTTAGCTTGGGTTATTTTTAATGAGAAATAACACGGCTATAACACTTCACGAACGCAGAAAGTTTAAAGCTTGAGTTGCAGGTATTTTATTTTTTGACGCTCGGAAGTATAACTGATGTGGATAGTGCCATCTTTGGTTTGAATAATTGCTGGGTACGAATATTCGCCTTTTTCGTGGTTTTCTAAGGTAAAAATGTCATTCCAGTCTAAACCATTTGCAGAAATAGCCAGTTTAAGAACTGAGCGACCTTCCCACCAATCTTTACCTGCGCTTAATGGGTTATAAACCAACAATTGCTGACCATTTTTAAGGCTAACGGCATCGGTTCCGGAGTTTGGATTGGCCAAACTGAGCGCCTCAAGTTTTGACCAGCTCTGACCTTGATCGGTAGACCATGCACTTACAATTACATTCTGCCTGCTCCTGCAAAGTAACTGCAATCTGCCATCGGGATATTGTAATATAGAAGGTTGTATGACTCCAAAGGTGCCACAGTTGATGGTTATCTTTTTCCAATTTTCACCATTTCGGTCGCTTTTCTCCAAATGGATGTGCCAAGTTTTTTCATCTAGGCTTTCAGTACTCGATGGATATAAAATGTCGCCGTTTTTAAGCTGTAGAGGCTTATTCTTGATTGGGCCTAAAAATCCATTGGGTAGTTTTGTAGCCTTAGACCATGTTTTGCCATCGTTTGTAGAAGTTTTGACTTCTGCCCACCATGTTCTTGGATTGGGACCCACTTTATAATGAAGAAATAACAAGCCATTTGCTGCCTTAAATAAAACTGGATTCCAACAAGGATAACGAAGGGTATCATTTTGTACGCCATCGGCAACCATGCGGGGCTTGCTCCATGTTTTGCCTTGTTTAATTGCCATCCAAATGGCTACATCCTTGTTTCCTTCATTGCTACCCGCAAACCAGGCACTCATTAACTGATGGTTTGATAATTCGACTAGAGTAGAGGCATGACAGGCTTTAAATGGCGCTTCTTCAAAAATAAAGCCCGATTCAATCACTTTTACTTGTGCTTTAGTAGTATTAAGCAGTAGGCAAAGTATTAATCCTGTGTAAAAAACTATTCGCATATCAACTGGCCAAAGGTGCTTGTGCTTTTCCCGGGATAGCTTCAATCAGTTTTTTGGTATAAGCTGCTTTTGGTGAGTTATAAATTACTTCGGGGAAACCTTCTTCTTCAATTTTTCCTTTGTTCATTACAATCATCCGATCTGAAATGTGTTTAACTACAGCCAGGTCATGCGAAATAAAAATATAGGTTAAGCCAAATTCTTGCTGCAGTTGTCTAAGGAGATTTAAAACTTGGGCTTGTACAGAAACATCTAACGCTGAAACTGACTCATCACAGATGATAAATTTAGGTTGTAATGCTAAAGCCCTTGCAATTACAATGCGTTGTCGCTGTCCACCAGAAAATTCATGTGGATAGCGGTCAAAATGTTCTGCTTTTAAATCTACTTTTTCTAGTAAACTCAATACATGTTTTTTGCGTTCTTGATCGGTTTTAAAAGCTTTATGTACCTGTAGAGGTTCCATAATGGCATTGCCAACCGTTATTTTTGGGTTAAGCGAAGAGTAGGGGTCTTGGAAAATGATTTGTACATCTCGGCGCATCCGTCTCAATTCAGGCTTACCTAAACTTGTTAAATCAGTACCATCGAAAAGAATTTTGCCCGAAGTAGGTTCAACCAAGCGTAAAATGCTTCTGCCTAAAGTGGTTTTGCCACAACCAGATTCGCCTACCAAGCCTAAGGTTTCTCCAGGAAAAACATCGAATGTAATATCATCAACCGCCTTTACGTAAGAAGATGTTTTGCCAAATAAGCCCTTTTTAATGGGATACCAAGTACAAAGTTTTTCTACTTGGAGCAAGGGTTTTTGGGTATATAATTGGTGTCTTCTTTCTTCAATTTCTTGCTGGGTATAGGCATTGATATCTAATAAATGCCTAACAGCAAAATCTTTATCTTCATTTAAAAAATCAGCCACCACAGGTAATCGCTTTAAAAGTCTCTGGGGTGCAGGTCTGCAAGCCAATAAACCTTTGGTATAAGGGTGTTGAGGATTTTCGAATAGCTGTTTAGCTGGTCCTTGTTCTACAATATCTCCTTTGTACATCACCAAAAGTTCGTCGGCAATTTCGC
Source organism: Pedobacter sp. Hv1 (assembly GCF_001412215.1). Classification (GTDB taxonomy): domain Bacteria; phylum Bacteroidota; class Bacteroidia; order Sphingobacteriales; family Sphingobacteriaceae; genus Pedobacter. The sequence continues at coordinate 34,288 of NZ_LLWP01000011.1, read as the reverse complement.
TAATTACTGCCAGGTCATGAGAGATAAAGATCAAGCCCATGTTGCGTTCAGTTTTAAGACGTAACAAGAGCTCTAAAATGGTTTTCTGAACAGTTACATCCAGTGCAGTGGTAGGCTCGTCGGCAATGAGGAGTTCTGGATTACAACTCAAAGCCATGGCAATCATTACCCTTTGTTTTTGTCCACCAGAAAGTTGATGAGGGTAGCTGTCGAAAATATTTTCAGGTCGGGGTAATTGTACCTCCTTAAAAAGATCAATGGTTTGTGCTTTGGCAGTTTCTTTATTGACTTTTTGGTGCAGCATAATGGCTTCCTGAACTTGGTAACCACAAGTAAACACCGGGTTTAAAGAGGTCATGGGTTCTTGAAAGATCATGGAGATTTTGTTGCCACGAAAATTTCTGATCTCATTGTCAGAGAGGTTCAACAGACTAATGTTGTCGAAATCGATTTCGCCTGTAATGTTGGTGTTTTTAGAATCATGCAAACGCATGATTGAAAAAGAAGTTACAGATTTGCCAGAGCCAGACTCGCCAACAATACCCAGAACTTTACCTTTTTCTAGTTTAAAACTAACTTTATGTACCGCTTCAGACCAAGTTTTTTCTTCTCGGTTATAGAAGGCTATGGCTAACTCTTTTACATCTAACATTATATTTTTTGTATTACAAGGTCTATTGATCCTTCTTCTAAACCAGAAAATTGGTCTAAATGAAAATGACTTCCTACAGGTACATTACCTTGTGCCAAAGTAAGTAATTGTTTTGCTAAGGAGGTAAGTCCAGCACAATTTGCAGAAATGATGATTTCATTTCCAATGATTTTATTTTCTATTTCAAATCCATCTTCCCAAGTGTGTAAAAGACCTTTTTCTTGGGTGTATTCTGGGATTCTTAATGTTATTTCCATAGCTTTTGAAGGAAGATATCTTACTTCACTAAGGTAATATTTTCTGCTGAAATTGCAGCTAATCCTTTAAAACGTAACAAAATTTGTGCAGTTGTAATGACATCCTTCTGGCAATAGGTTACAATACGGGGCAAGTCTTTTTGTTGGTAATAGATTTCCTTTACCATGCTGCCATCAATATCGTCTTTTGGGGTAGGAATATTAAAAATGGCCGCCAATAAGTTTAAGGAGGTATAGTTTTTGTAATCGCCAAATTTCCAAAGCTCCATGGTATCTAGGTGGTTAATTTCCCAAGGCTTTTTGCCGGCTATTTGTAGCTGTGGTGGAATTTCAATGCCATTCACCAACATTCTTCGGCAGAGGTAGGGAAAATCGAACTCTTTGCCATTGTGTGCGCATAACAATTGATCTGCTGGCTGTTCTTTTAGCAATTGATTAAAATGATGGAGAAGTTCAGGCTCTTCATGTCCAGCATAAGAATTAACCCTGAAATGATAGACGCCTGCTACTTTGTGGAAAAGGCCAACACTGATACAGATAATTTTACCGAACTCGGCCCAAATGCCTGCTCTTTCATAAAATTCTGCGGCTGTGTAGTCTTCTTTTCGTTGCAACCTGGTTTTATGTTCCCATAATTCCTGCAGATGTAGTGGCATTTCGCTAAAATGCTCGTGTTGAGGTATAGTCTCGATATCAATAACAAATACCTTATTTAAGTTTAGGTCTTTAAGCATAAAAATGTTTGCGAGGTAAATTTAAATAGGGAAATTGAATATAATGAAAAATAAACTAAGATCCTTTATCTTCTATTTTATGCAAAAAAAAATCCCGGTGGTTAGCCGGGATCTTATTCAATTAAGCTGGTGGTTCACATGGTGGATTTTCCATCCAATCGATTACACAGTACCTGATGTAAATGAGGTTTTCTAAACCTGAGCCTCCAGTAACACAAATAAACTCATGTGTTCCGGCAGGACACTCATCATTTACATCTTTTAAACCACCCATAATGTTTTTTGCTTCAGCTCTGGTTAAAAGCTGTTTTCCATTAGTTTGTTCCATAGTTTTTGTTTTAAAAATTTAACTATAAGTCAATTAAATTTAACTTAAGCTTACAATACATATTGAATTATTTATGTAATTTTTTTGATGATAATTGATTAGGTTCATTTTTATATGGGTAATAGGCAAAAAAAATCCCTCTCAGTTGAGAAGGATTTTATATTTTTTGATTGGGTAGAGATCCTATCCAAAGTTTATCCTATGTATAACCTAGAATCTTTAATACTTGTTTGCTGTTTTGTTCTTCGCCAAACACCTCAAAGTTAAAAGTCTCATCTCTATTGCGACGGATAATAACGTGTTTAGGGCTTGGCAATAAACAATGATGGATACCACCGTAACCACTCAATACCTCTTGATAAGCACCTGTGTTAAAGAAACCTAAATATTGTACTTTCCGCGTTTTTGGCATAAACACACTATTCATGTGGGCTTCTTGATTGTAATAATCCTGACCATCGCAGGTAATTCCACCCAAGTTTACACGCTCATATTCTGCATCCCAATTGTTAATAGGCAATAAGATGTATTTTTGGTTCAATGCCCAAACATCTGGTAAGTTGGTAATGAACGAACCATCTAACATTAACCATTTTTCGCGGTCATTTTGTTGTTTACGTCCTAAAACCTTGTATAAAATGCCTGATGCTTCTGCAACGGTATATTTTCCAAATTCGGTAATGATATCTGGTTCTACCACATCGTGCTCGGCACAAATTTCTTTTATCCTTTTTACAATTTCATTCACCATGTATTCGTAATCGAAATCGAATACCAAACTATCTTTAAATGGCATACCACCACCAATATCAAGCGTATCTAATTCTGGATTGATCTTTTTGAATTTGCAATAAAGTGTTACATATTTTTCTAGCTCGTTCCAGTAATATGGAGAATCGGTAATACCAGAGTTGATAAAGAAATGCAACAATTTTACCCTGAAATTAGGGTTGGCAGCAATTTTATTGTTGTAAAAATCAATTACATCTTCTAATCTAACACCTAAACGCGAAGTATAGAACTGCGAATCTGGTTGTTCTTCGGCAGCGATACGGATCCCAAGGTTACAAGGAATATCCATTTCTACCTCATCATCATAAAGATTAAATTCTTCTTTATTATCCAATACAGGGATAATGTTATGGTAGCCATCGTGCAACATATCAATGATATATTGTTTGTACTGATAGGTTTTAAAACCATTACAGATCACGGTGATGTCTTTTGTTAAAGCTCCTTTTTTCTCCAATGCTTCGATCATTGGCATATCAAATGCTGAAGAAGTTTCTAAGTGGATGCCATTTTTTAAGGCTTCTTCAACAATATGTTTAAAGTGTGAACTTTTGGTGCAATAGCAATATTTATAATCACCACGGTAATTATTCTTAATAATAGCGGTTTGAAACAACAGTTTGGCCTGTTGTATCTTCTTACTAACCATGGGAAGATAGGTGAAACGTAATGGCGTGCCATAGGTTTCTATCATTTCCATTAAATTTAGATCCTGAAAATATAATTCATCGTCTATAACGCTGTAGCCTTCTTGCGGAAAGCCAACACTTAGATCAAGAAATTCGGAGTAACTCTGCATTTATTTCATAATAATTTTTGCAAAAATGTAATTTTAAATTGAGAAATAGTCCTTATTCAAGTTTTTTTTACTGTTAAGAAATAAACCCAAGTTGTAGAGAGACATTTCTGAACCTACTATTAGGCAATTTGTCATTCTGAGCGTAGCGAAGAATCTCTGATGTTAGTCGAGATTTGTAATCTCGACTGTTATAATTTTGGATTTTAAATCCTTTATAGAATGAGGTCTGGATTGCAAATCCAGACCAACTACAAATCCAGACCAACTGGTAAATGCACTTCTGCCAGCATACATCTGGCACTACCACCACCATTTTTTTCTATGGTATATAAAGGTGCATAAATGATTTTGGCATATTGGGTTAATGTGGTAATTTGTTCTGGTTGTAAGGAAAGGTAAGCTTGTTCAGACATCACCAATAAACTTTGACCATCTTTGCTTTGAACTTGTAACATATTGCCTGCAAAATGGTTCATCTGATCAAAGGTAATGTCAATCAATTCTTTGCCTGTGTTCAATAAGCTTTGTTTTACTTTTTCCTTTTCCGCAGGGTCTGGAATGGAATTCAAACAAACTACGGCAAATTTATCGCCAATACACATCATCACATTGGTATGGTAGATCGGGAAACGGCTTTCATCTACAGCTTGAAATACAATAGGGGTATATCCGGTAAGCATACAGAAATTGTTCAATACTACTTCGTCTGTACGCACACTTAAACAAGCATAAGCAATTTGATGTTGACGATCTAAAACCATGCTTCCAGTACCTTCTAAAAAGAGTACTTGTTGCTCATAAAAGCTGAGATCACTCACATGATTCAGTTGAAATTTTTCGCCAATTTGATCAATAATGTCTTTTCTGCGTTCCAAACGTCTGTTTTCTGAAAACATAGGGTATAGGTACACCGAACCATCTTCATGAAAGGACACCCAGTTGTTGGGGAAAATAGAATCAGGAGTTTCTGGTTGCAGGGTATCATTTATTACAGTTACGTCTACACCATTAGCTCTTAACATGGCTACAAAACCATCAAACTCAGTTAAAGCTTGTTGTTGCACATTGTCTTGAGTGGTTGCCTCTTGAAATTTATTATTGCCTGCGGTTTGGGTATTGAATTTAAAATCGACAGGGCGGATCATTAAAATATGGTTGGTCGTCTGCATAAAATAGGTAAAAGGTTTAGGGTATAAGGCGTAAGGTCCCAGCTTCCCTTGCTTAATTATTTATAAAGTTATTGTTGTCAAATTGTTTTTGGCTTCAGGCTTTGCCTTAAGCTTTACACCTTTTGCCTTCAAGCTTACAAATCGTCTCTCAATAAAGGTAAACTCATGCAATGAAATCCACCACGTGCTCTAGATAATTCTGCCGATGGCATTAAAATCAGCGTGTCGGTAATGGTATCTGGATTCACTTTGCCACTTTCTAGGTCGTTGATCAAGTCTTTTACCTTTACAATGGCAAATCCTTTCGCTTTAAAAGCTTCAACTGTATTGTCATTTCTATCGTAACCTAAAACCACACCTTCTTTAATGGCCAGCAGGTTACAAGAATCCGTCCATTGTTCACGGGCATCAAAAGGGAAAACCCCATTGCCACTGTAGATAAATTGGGTGGGTTCGGTACTCTTCAGGTCATTTTGACTGATGTCTTCAAAAAGCTGTTCCATGCTTTTAAAGTGTTTCGGCGTACTTTTATCTTTATAAAATTGAATAATCTCGGTCTGCTCTTTAGGTTCAGGTTGTACCAAGAAATCAATTGGATTATGGAATTTATTTTCTTCTACACTTGCAATAGAATGTAGCAATACCCAAATGTTCCTTTTTACTTGTGTAAATACGGTATCTAAGTGCATAAAATCTCTTTTGTTCGGGATTTTAACAACTGTTACCTTTTCTACCACATCATTTTCGAATAACAGTTTCATGGCTTCATTGGCCCCGTAAGGAGAGGTACGTTCGCTACAACCAATTAACACATGGTTTTTGCTTACCATCATTACATCACCACCTTCTAAGGTAGTTCTATTGTCTTCTTCTTCGCCTGGTCTTAAAAAGTGGTGCTCAGAATCGGGAATTTCTAAAATGTTATTTCTATAGGCTTCGAATAGATTGTGGTTAAAGAAAATGTAACGCATCAACAAACTTTCGCGAACTCTGGCTTTTTTAGCAGGTTTGTTTAATAAAATGAAATTATTGATGGTTGTGCCCACGTCTCTTGTGAAGATAAGGTTGGGAATGGGTGAAAAGATCATTCTACCATCGGGCAAAGAGCCAGAAATTAAAGTTTTGGCCAATTCTTTGGGCTCGGTATCGATAAGTTGAAGTTGTAGTTTATAGGTACAACCCTCAATAGCACAAACCGATGCTGCCAATTTCTTTTTGATGGCAATATCAGTTAAGATATCGCTCAGTAATTGTTGCAGTTCTACCACATTTTCTGAAGCATGGAATTGATCGCTATCTGGTTTAAAAAACATTCTTTGTGCGGCTTCCGAATCGATTTCGGCCAGTTTGCCTTTGATTTTATCAGGATCAAGGAAGTACATCAATAATTTAACATAATGATCGTATTCGTCTTTACGGATGGTATCTAAATGTACAATGTCTTCAAAAAGCCAATCTTGTGCTTTAGAAGGTACTACTTTTCCTAATCCACTATCGGGACTATGGATCAATAATTTACGTAGTCTACCGATTTCTGTATTTACATTTACTTTAAAATTCTGTTGTTGTGCACTCATATATTTGGTGTATGTAGATATGCAAAGCTATTAGAATTTAGAATACTATCAAGCATTGTGAGCGGGTAAAGAAATATAAATGACATGCGAATTGAGGTTTTGAGTTTTTTTTGTTTTAAAAAGATTAGTAAAAAGCAAAAATAAGCAAAACGGTTAAAACCGTTTATATACAATGCTTTATAAAACAGTAGTCTTAGTTTGGAACTCGGTGTCTGATAGGTTTTGGTCTTAAAAATACAAAGATAGGTTACTAATTCATTACCGATTTATAAAGTAACCTTTCAGCATAACTGATTATATTTCAGTGTTTTGCGCTATTTTTCATATTCCCTTGTAAATCAATGTAATTTAATTTTAAACATTAAACATTTGAGTTATGGAACAGACAAAAAAATCCACGTTCAAGCTACTTTTCTACTTAAAAAAGAACGAGCCGAAAAAGAATGGTAATGCTCCTATTATGGCACGCATTACCATTGATGGGACACCTAAGACTTTGGGAACTAAGTTAGAAATCAACCTCAATAATTGGGATTTAAAGTACGGAAGAGTTGAAGGCAAGAGTGCAAAAGCACTAGGTATTAATCAAAAATTGGATAATATACGGGCACGTATCGATACCCTTTATGAAGATATGATGAAACACGAGGGTTTTGTAACGGCACAAAAGCTGAAACTTGCATTTCTAGGTGTTGGTGTAATGGAAGATTCCTTGCTGAAAGTATTTAAAAAGAATAATGATGATTTTGGAAAAATGGTAGTACAAGGAGAACGCTCCGAAAGTACCTACTATAAGTACAAAATTGTCTATAACCATGTTGCTGAATTTATTAAAAGCAGGTATCATCGTGATGACATGGCGTTCAGGGAATTGACGTGTGATTTTATCAGAGAGTTTGATTTCTTCCTTAGAATAGACAAAAAGTGCACACACAATACTGTTTGGGTATATACGATGCCACTCTATCGTGTTGCGGAAATAGCTGTCAAAAACGGTCTTATCAGGAAAAATCCTTTTGAAGATTATGAAATATCGATGAAGGAAAATGACCGTAGCTATTTACTTAAGGAAAACGTTGAATCCCTGTTATTACACAATCCTTCAAAACAAAATTATGAAATTGTAAAGGATCTTTTTGTATTCAGCTGTTTTACAGGACTATCTTATATAGATATTAAACAACTTAAAAGTACTAACATACAATCCTTTTTTGATGGTCACGATTGGATTATAAGCCGAAGACAAAAATCTGATGTTGCCTCTAATGTTAGGCTTATGGAAATACCCAAACGTATTATTGAAAAATATAAAGGTACTACCCGAAATGATTTTATTTTTCCTGTTCCAACTAATAAAATTTGTAATAGCTATATAGACAAACTTGTTCAGGAATTAGAGATTGTTACTGAACAAAAAGTTACTTTCCATACAGCAAGGCACACATTTGGAACAATGTTTTTAACAGAGGGCGTGCCTCTAGAAAGTCTTAGCAAAATGATGGGACATAAAAACATTTCAACTACACAGATTTACGCTAAAATCACAAGTCAGAAAATTAGTCAAGATATGGATTCGGTCTCACATAGGTTCAAAGCGATGGAAGATGCGTTTATACCATGACAGGTTGTCGTTATATTCTAAAAAAGCAAGACTTTTTGTTGTTTTTTAAATGGTGGTATTCTATTTGTCAGGTAATTAACTACTTAAATCAATTTATAGTATGCAAATAATTATACACACAAAAGATAATGATGCTTTATTCAAAGCTATCAATGCAAAAATTAGAAAAGGTGAGTTAAAAACCTGGGAGATTAAATTAAATAAGGATAAAGAGGTTCTTTATAATCACACTCCAGACCAATGGTCTGAGAAAGTTTTGCTACAACCTAAAGATCATACTAACGGACTTAAGATAGTTACCACCTATTGGTCTAAAAATCCAGCACCTGATGAAGCAACTAAAGGCTATATTATCGGAAGGTTTGTAGAAATCTTAATGGTTCATTTTAGAGAACATTTTTCAAAATTAGAAGTAATTTAGAAATTAACACATTTTCAAAAGCAGGATTTAAAAATCCTGCTTTTTTTATGCCCATACTTAATCCTCAAAAGCACATTTATTCCTCCAGCATCCATCCCATGCAATAAAAGAGCTTTGGTAGGATGACTTAATAAACCATACTGAAAACTATCCAATCTTATCCCTCAACAAGTATTTTCAGTACCGTTTACGTGGCTTCCAAAGCCACAATACTTTGAGATACTAAAATAAATTCTGCTAAATGTAATTGCAGGTTTTGTAATCATAAGGCCATTTCCTCAATGCCTTTTTCAAGTGCTTCCACATGATTTTTTATTCAAGAACCGATATGCTTTTTTGTTCCATTTCAAGAGCAAAGGTATTTCCGTGTTCTTAACGCAGGAACAAGGTCGTGCCTTCCTGGTTTGCAAAAAAATCTCCACCCATTCGGGTCGTATTTTCTTGACAAAACCTTGTTCCTGCTAAACACTAACCTTTTTATGCTCGTGAAACGAAACAAAGCATACTCCGGCTCTTTAGACGAATAAAAAAAATGTCAGAAATGAAAAAATACAGCATTGGAAATGGCAAAAGAGTGAAACGAAACTTCAGCACCTCCTCTCATTGCCGAATAAATCAAGGGAAAAATCAGAACAAAATTAATAACGCAAAAAAGTAGAAATCATGACCATTACAGGAAGACTGACAAGAGATGCGGAAGTACGCACAACGTCACAGGACAAACAAGTAGTAAATTTTTCAGTAGCGACCAACGACAGCTACCGTAACAAACAGGGCGAACGCATAGAGCAAACAACCTATTTCGACTGCTCCTATTGGATAACCCCGAATGTAGCCAAGCTACTCACAAAAGGCACTTTGGTAGAACTATCAGGACGAGTAAGCACAAGAGCGTGGACAGGTAATGATGGAGAACCAAGAGCAGGACTGAATTTCCATACCTCACAAATCAAATTGCACGGCGGTGGCAAAAAATCGGAAACGGCACAAGCTACCACAAACACAAACAACAATAAAGCAGAGGACGACCTCCCATTTTAACAACAAGTATTCAATCATTTTTTAACATCAAATTTTTAACATTATGGCACATAATATCAATTTCAACGAGAGAACAGGACGTTATTCATTTTTCAGCGTTCAGCAAAAAGCGTGGCACAACTTGGGGCAAATCGTAGAACAGTACCCGACAAGCGAGGAAGCTATCAAACACGCAGGATTAGATTACGAAGTCGTAAAATCCCCACTATTTACCAAAGGTTCGGGCATTATCGAAACAGCTAACGGCATAGAGATAGGCAGTAGTGAATTAGAAGTTCCTAACTATTTTGCCAACATACGCACCGATAACAATGCAGTGTTGGGAGTAGTCGGTAAGGATTACCACATTGTACAAAACCGTGAAGCCTTTAATTTCTTTGATGCTATTGTAGGTGGTGGCGATGGTATTCTGTACGAAACCGCAGGAGCATTAGGCAACGGAGAACGCATATTTATCACAGCCAAATTGCCCGATTATATCCGTGTAGGCAATGGCGACGATGTAACTGAAAAGTACATTTTCCTAACCACTTCGCACGATGGTAGCGGAAGTATCACAGCCGCATTCACGCCTATCAGAATTGTTTGTCAAAATACCTTAAACGCTTCATTACGCAGTATGACTAATGTTGTCCGCATCAAACACACTTCGGGAGCAAAACAACGTGTTGAGAATGCCCATAAGATTATGGGACTTGCCAATACATTTAGCAACCAATTAGAGGGCATTTTTAATGAGTGGGCAAAAGTAAAGGTAACAGACCAAGAGGTTAAAAAGCTAATCCAATTGGCACTTTGCCCGAATAAGGAAACCTTTGATTTGCTGAAAAAAGGTGCTATGGATGAAATTTCCACCGTATTCAAAAATACCGTTGAGGACGCATTTGCATACGCAATGATAAGCGATACACAGCAAATGGACACGACAAAAGGCACTTTGTTCGGAGCATACAACGCTGTTACAGGCTACTATCAGAACGTGAGAAATTACAAGAATGACGAAGCCAAATTACAAAGCATTGTATTGGGTGGTACTGCCCAACTCAAATCACAGAAAGCATTTGACTTGTGTAACGAATTTGCTTTAGACGGTGCGGAAATCCTAAATCTTAATTAACTAACTACAGGCTACCGCTTTAATCGGTGGTAGCCTACTAAAAACAAAAGTTATGGCAAATTGGTGCAGTAATACGGTTGTATTCGAGGGGAAACCCGAAGCAATCACAGCAATACAAGAACTTTTCCAATCAATGAAGGAAAAGGAAGAAAAAACCGAAGAAGGGCAGCTACCCGAATTTATGGAAGATACCAACGGTGGGTATTTCTTCAATATCTATTGGAACGAGGGCGATGAAGGGCAATTTCAATATGAAACAAAATGGTCGCCCAATATTGAAATTATTCAAAAGATATCAGAATACTACCAAGTGGATTTTGTACAGGACTATGAAGAAATGGGAAACCTTGTTTACGGGAGAGCAACTTATCGGGATGGCATACTCAGCGATATATTTTTGGGCGGTGATGATTTTGAAACCTACGAGCAGGACGAAGAAACAGACCTCTATCACTTTGAGGGCGAAGAATACGAAAGCGATTACGAGATATTGGAAACTCTTTTGGAACGTAAAATTACAACACTATGAAAATAATTGATTTAAACGGTTTCCAAATCGAAGTAACAGACCTTGACGAAGCTATCCGAATAACAGCAGATTACAAAGAATACCACCATGAAGACAAACGTTTTTCGGAGTTCGACAAAAGGCAAAAAGCCTATTGGAGGGATATGTATGAGAAACTGACAGCAATCAAAGAACAAGTAACAACACTTTAAAATTTTAGAACGATGAACACAAATTTTTTCAATCAGATACAGCAGTTAGACTTTACAGGAGTATTGCAACTGAACATTTCAAAAGGAATAGAAAGCAACCTAATTGTAACAGTATTGCTTAACAACGAACAATGCGGAGATAGTGCCAAAAACGGTATTCCCCCATTGACATTCAACGCCACACCCCAAGAGTTTGACGAGGGATTTTTTGAGCAGATAACAACACCGATACAAAAGGTATCGGGCTTAATGGTGGATATGGAAAAATTTCAAAAGCAACTTGATGAAGCCAAAGCACAATCGGCAATCGAGAAAGCAAAAACCGAAAAAGAGAAAAAAGAAAAAGAAGCCAAAGACAAGAAGTTTAAAGATGCAATGGCAAAGGCGGACGAGTTGGAAAAAGAGGGCAAATTCCGTGAAGCGTGGATAAAAGTTCCCGATATAACGGAGTTTCCCGAAAAAGCGGACGAGATACGCAAACGCAAAATATCATTGTCCGACAAGTTTGCAACACCGAGCCTTTTCGGAGCAACGGAAGAAGCACCACATGAATCGCCAGAGGAAGCAGTTACTGCCGATTATCCTATTGATGAAGCGGACGAAGAAGAATAAAAGTGTTAACCCCAGAATCAGAAAGTTATGTTATTAGCAACGCAATTAGAGCGAGTTTTCATACTCAAAGATAAAGGACAGGACATCAGACTGACCGACCCCGAACCACGTTGGAGCGTGGAAGCCGTAATGAATTTTTACGCCAATATGTACCCGATTTTGACAACCGCAAAAGTATCAGCACCACAAATAAAAGACGATGCAGTCGAGTACAAATTTGAGAGCGTAATGGGTACGAAAGGTTAAACCAAAATTTTAAAACGATGAATTATGCAGCGCAACATCATATCGGGAGTTATCAGCATACCCGAACAGAAACGACAACAGCAGTTACACCGACAGTTGGGCGAGTTCGCCAATTGGATGCAAAGACCAAAGGACGCCAACCAAGTGCAGAAAGACAAACAGAAATCCGTACCGATAGCAATGTTGCCAATGCTATTCTAAAATGTACATTTCTGCCTAAACTGAAAACAGCACAATCCGTACAGGCTTGTCAGAAAACGGAGAGGGATTTTTACAAGTCCCTTTCCCGACTTGCCGAGCATTACAGCATTGAGCCAATGCAAACCCAAGATTTTGAGTTTCCCTACAATATAACATTGTCTATGTGGGATATGGAAACTAAATTGAAGCGTACCAATATCAATTGGGATGGTTTCAAATTGATACAGAATAGCGGTAAAACCTATTTTGTGAGTGAGGAACGATACAATACAGGTACAACTTTGTACTATATTCCCATTAAGCCACTGTTTAAAATGCTCAAAGACCCGAAGCGTAAAAAGACCGCACAACTTTTACTGTCGGTATGCAGTTATCTGTACCACATCGTCCTAATTCCCTATTACAGGCAGGAAGAAAGTTATTTGTATTGGCTTTACGAAACGATGAATGATTGGGTGGAACAGGACGAGGAAACGGCAGAAACCGAAACCAACAAACGTGAGTTGAGAAATGCCGAATACATTGGCGATAAAATAGAACAAAAGCTATTCAACCACATCAATCTAAAGGTATTTGAAAAGCGTTTGAACCGATTTAAAAGTGTTGATACGTTCGATAGCGAATGTTGGAAAATTGCTCGCAATGCGTTTGCCCTTTATACTGAATATCCAAGCGAAAATATTTTCAGAAACGCAACATTGCCCGAAAAAGACCCTTATGATAATGACGAGAATGAAATAATCGGAATGGAAAAGTACATTTCATTTATTGCAGATATCAAAGGTTGGTTATACGGAAGCCTTTCCGATACCATCAACAATGAATTTAGCGAGTACGGAGCAATGGAAGAACCAACCATTTCCAAGCGATTTGACGTAAGTGAAATACCAACAACAAATCTCGATTTTGAGAACCGCCTGTTTGCCTTATTGGATGACCTCTGCACAATATTAGACGACTATAAAACAACAGAAAAATGAACATCGTAAACGACATCACCGAAAATTTTGGCACATTGTACCATCCGAAATCTGCTTTGGTTTTTTACGAAACCATAGGCACAAATACCGATGTGTATGTGGAGTATTTTGATATGGATAGCAACGGAACGCCTATCAATGCTCACCCATTGACAGTAAAAGAAGCCAATGTATTGGCAAAGGCTCTAAAGACCGATGAAGAAAATAGCAAAGCCTTTTTAAAGCCAAAGGGAATTTTGCCGACCAACATTCTGCATATTAATCCGAGCGAAAAAGGTACAGTGCTATGGTACACCAAAACACAGCAAAGGCAGATATATTTTGTGGATAGTTTAGGTATTTCCAACGGCAAGGCACAAGTACCGCCAATGCTATGGTTTGCCAATAAAAGCAGTCTTACGGTATTTGCTTTAGCAAACGACAGAAGACCCACCGAGAAAACGCCATTGTATTATGCACCTTTCTTCAATATCTACGAAAAGGGCAATGTATGTATGGGTACTGTGAGTATTGACATTAAAAATTCGGCTTCGGTTGAGGAATTTATACAGGCGTGGGAACATTATTTTTTCAATTCTTATTTCAGTCATTCATTATGCGAAAACTTAACGAAAAAAAACATTGTAACCCTTTGGAAAGACCTTATCAGCACAGATAAACCCTTTCCGAAAGAAGTATTAAAAAAGAATAACAAAACCCTTAAAAATCTATTGTGATGAATACGACAAAAACAGCAGTTCATTTTACGGACAACTATTTACTCAATCCTACCAATCCGATTTCGGTAAACCTTATCGGAGGAGGTGGTACAGGCTCAAAAGTATTGACCGCCTTAATGGAAATAAACGAAAGTTTGATAGCATTAGGACACGCAGGGTTGCAAGTCCGCCTTTGGGATGATGATGTTATCACGAGTGCCAATTTGGGCAGACAGCGTTTTGCAGAAAGTGAAACAGGATTATACAAATCCGTTGCTTTAATCAATCGTTGCAACCGTTGGGCAGGTACAAATTGGAAAGCTAAAACAGTAAAATTTGAAAAGGATAAGTTCGGCAGATTGCCCGAAGACGCAAGGGCAATCATTACTATTACGTGCGTGGATAATGTACAGGCGAGGTTTGGCGTTGCTGAAATTCTTAAAGAAATAAGCTATCGCAGATACTATCAAGATGTGCCAAAATATTGGTTGGATTTTGGCAATAGCCAAGATACAGGACAAGTAATACTATCTACTATCGGAGAGATAAAGCAACCCAATTCAGAGAAATACCAAACAGTGGCAAGCCTGCCATTTGTTACTGATGAGTTTGGCGAATTGCTGAAGCAATCCGAACAAGAGGATAACACGCCAAGTTGCTCACTTGCCGAAGCATTGGAACACCAAGATTTGTTTATCAATTCATCATTGACCCAAATGGGTTGTTCTTTGCTATGGAACTTGTTTCGCAGGGGAATGACCGAATACAAAGGATTTTTTCACAATCTGAAAGATTTCCGCACCCACCCGATAAAAGTTGCCTAAAAGCCTAAATCGGCGGGCAAAAATGCAATTCCTCGCTTCGGTCGGAAACGCATTTTTGCGGTTTAAAGCGGATGCAACCCCTTTGTTAAAATGTACCATTTCACAATTACCTTTCCTTACATTTTACCAAACAGGTTGCGAGTTTTTGCGTGGGATATTCATTATCCCATTTGTTGTATTTAGTAACGATTTCTTTTCACATAGCCATCAAAGAAAAGATTCTGTGTTGTAAAACAATTTTTTTTAGTTTTTTTGGTGTTAAATTGTGTACAATAACTATAAATTGTACTTTTGCACCACTCAATGAAAAGAACAGTACAAATATCATCCCAAGTTACTCCGCCTTGATCTTAGGCTAACTGTTATATTTCCCAATTTTAATTTATTGGCTTCTCTGTCGTACCCGAAGGTTTTGCTTTCGTGTACAAACTTTTCTATTTACATTTTTACCACTTTAAACATAAATTTTTATGCAGAAAATTATCAATTTGTTTGATTTCAAACAGAAAATTAATTACAAAAACGAAATTCTTGCGGGTCTTGCGGTGGCTATGACCATGATACCTGAGTCTTTATCCTTTGCTATTCTGGCAGGGCTTTCGCCTTTGACAGGGCTTTATGCAGCTTTTTTAATGGGTATTGTTACTGCAATTTTGGGAGGCAGACCCGGAATGGTTTCTGGGGGAGCCGGAGCAACGGTAGTAGTACTTATCGCATTGGCAGCATCACACGGTGTGGAATATCTATTTGCTGCGGTTATATTAGCAGGTGTACTGCAATTTTCAGTAGGAATTTTTAAACTGGGTAAATTTGTCCGCCTGATCCCACAACCAGTAATGTATGGTTTTTTAAACGGTCTTGCAGTAATCATTTTCATGGCACAGGTAGCTCAATTTAAAGTTGTAGAAAACGGGATAGAAGGTTGGATGCAGGGGCCGGCGCTTTATCTAATGGCTGGACTGACATTACTAACTATAGCCATCGTATTTATATTGCCAAAATTTACAAAGGCAGTTCCTGCATCTTTAGTAGCAATAATAGTTGTCTTTGGTATTGTATATTTTTTCGGCATCGATACTAAAAAAGTAATTGATATCGCCTCTGTAGGAGGTTCTTTACCTTCATTTCATATCCCTGCTATTCCTTTTAGTCTGGAAACATTGGAAATTATTTTCCCTTATGCCTTGGTAATGGCAGGGGTTGGATTGATTGAAAGTCTGTTAACGCTTAATATGGTTGATGAAATAACCAGCACAAAAGGACAATCTAACCGTGAGACTGCGGCGCAAGGTATAGCCAATATCACCAACGGTTTCTTCGGCGGAATGGGTGGATGTGCAATGGTTGCCCAAACTTTAGTGAATATCGGAGCTGGAGGAAGAGCCAGACTTTCTGCAATAGTTGCAGCTATAGCAATTTTATTAATCATTCTGGTTGCAGGTCCTGTAATCGAGCAAATTCCAATGGCGGCATTAGTCGGGGTGATGATGATGGTAGCTATAGGCACATTTGAGTGGGTCAGCTTTCGAATTATTAATAAAATGCCTCGTCACGATATTTTTATTGGTATGTTGGTAGCAGTTATAACCATAGTATTGCACAACTTAGCTTTAGCGGTTTTGATTGGTGTAGTCATTTCGGCTCTAGTATTTGCCTGGGAGAGTGCTAAAAGAATACGTGCAAGAAAATATGTAGATGAAGATGGTGTAAAGCATTACGAAATTTTTGGGCCGCTCTTCTTTGGTTCTACTGCCGCATTTATTGAAAAATTTGACTTACTAAATGACCCGAATGAAGTTGTAATTGATTTTAAGGAAAGTAAAGTAGTTGATATGTCTGCTATTGAAGCTTTAAATAAAATTACGGAGAAGTATCACAAGGAAGGTAAAAAACTACATTTACGTCATTTAAGCCAAGATTGCAGGCAATTACTTAAAAATGCAGAAACAGTTATTGATGTGAATATTATTGAAGATCCTACCTACAAAGTAATGACTAATAAATAGCATCGGAATACCCAAGTTTAATATTACAACTACAGCAATAATTTTTTTTAAAATTATTGCTGTTTAAATTTATTATCGTAATATTGCGATATATTTATTTTTATAAAACTGATGGGTGTCACAAAAACCGAAATTTTTACAGAACAGCAGAACCATTTAGCTAGTATTTTAAAGGCACTGGCTCATCCTGCCCGTATAGCTATACTGCAACATATCATTAAACAAAATGCCTGCATCTGTAATGATCTTGTAGAAGAATTGGGATTGGCACAAGCGACAATTTCACAACACTTGAAAGAGCTGAAAAATATTGGTATCATTAAAGGAAATATAGAAGGAACTAGTGTATGTTACTGTATTAATGAAACAGTCTGGAATGAGATTAAGAAGGAACTCAATAGCTTTTTTGTCGAGAATGTAAATAGTAAAGAATGCTGTTAAGCTTTTTTTAACACCAAATCATCGTAACATTGCAATATAACATTTATTGAGTTAATATCAGAAATATGAAGCTATCAAAAATTAAAGAAATCCTGCCAACATTAGTAAATGTTGGATTTCAATTAGAAAACGGAACCTTAGTTCCAGAACATTTCCACGTTACCGAAGTGGGACAAATTACTAAAAACTTTATAGACTGTGGTGGCGTAATCCGTTCGGAAAAAGTTGTAAACTTCCAATTATGGAATGCAGACGATTTCGAGCACAAATTAAAGCCAGCTAAGCTATTAAACATCATCAAGCTATCCGAAGAAAAATTGGGCATAGAAGATGCGGAAATTGAAGTGGAATACCAAAGCGAAACGATTGGTAAGTATGATTTGGATTTCAACGGAGAGACATTTGTACTGAAAAATAAAACAACAGCTTGTTTGGCTCAAGATGCCTGCGGTATTCCTTCCGAAAAAGTAAAGAAAAATTTGGCGGAACTGCCTGTAAATAATGCTAATGCTTGTACTCCAGGTGGCGGATGTTGTTAAAATTGAATTTTTATGTTTTCAAAAATCATTCATACAGATAATTCAAAGACAACAATCATAATCCGACTGATTGTTGGAGGTGTTTTTTTATCGGAGGGCATTCAAAAATTGCTGTTTCCTGCTTTTCGGGGAGCCGGGCGGTTTGAAAAAATTGGCTTGCCATCTCCTGAATTTCTTGGAAGTTTTGTAGGCATATTTGAAATCCTTTGCGGAGCACTTATTTTGCTCGGGTTGCTTACAAGGTTAGCAAGTATTCCGCTCATCATCATTATGCTTGTTGCCATTGCCACGACCAAAACATCTATTTTGGCTAATGAGGGTATTTGGGAATTGCTGCACGGCAGCCGTACGGATTGGGCGATGCTTTTGGGAAGTATGTTTTTGTTAATCAAAGGTGGAGGTAATTGGTCTATTGATAAAATCGTAATGAGAAATGGAGCGTGATATTCAAATAAAGGAAATTGCCAAGCTCTTTCTCAAGCTCGGTTTTATTGGTTTTGGAGGTCCCGCGGTTCATATTGCTATGATGCAGCAGGAAGTTGTTGTCAAAAAGAAATGGATGAGCGAACAGCATTTTTTGGATTTGTTGGGAGCTACTAATCTCATTCCTGGCCCCAACAGTACAGAAATGGCGATACACATCGGCTATGACAAAGGCGGTTGGAAAGGATTAATCTTTGCAGGGTTATGCTTTATTTTACCTGCGGTTTTCATTACCGGGATATTTGCATGGTTGTATCAGCAATACGGACAATTGCCCGAAGTACAGCCCTTTATTTACGGTATCAAACCTGCAATCATCGCTATTATCATAGGAGCTGTTTTTCCATTAGCAAAGAAATCTGTCAAGTCCACATTCTTGGCGGTTGTAGGTATTCTTGTTTTGGTACTGTCATTATTCGGCATTAGTGAAATCTATTTGATGTTTGGAGCGGGATTGCTGGCAATGGCCTTGTATTACCTTCAGGATACAAAAAATACGCTCCAAAGTTTTATCCCGCTCGCATTCTTACAAATCGCACAAAGCCCCTTACTGTCTGAAACAAATACCAAATTATTTTGGATATTCCTGAAAATTGGTGCTATCCTCTACGGAAGCGGTTATGTTCTTTTCGCCTTTTTAGATACGGAATTAGTTGCAACGGGCTTACTCACCCGGCAGCAATTAATGGATGCTATTGCTGTTGGACAGTTTACCCCAGGTCCTGTTTTTTCTTCAGTTACGTTTATTGGCTATCAAATCAACGGACTATCCGGAGCAGTTATTTCTACGATTGCTATTTTTCTGCCGTCGTTTATTTTAGTAGCATTGCTAAATCCCTTGATGAAAAAAATGCGCCAATCTAAAGGACTGTCCATTTTTCTCGATGCGGTCAATGTGGCATCTGTTGCAATCATAGCCGCTATTTGTCTTACAATTGGCAAAGAAACTATTACTGATTGGCGGACGATATTAATTGCAATGATAAGTGCGATCGTAGTTTTCAAATTCAAAAAAATAAATAGTGCCTTTGTGGTTATTGGAGGAGCATTATTAGGGTATTTATTTAATCTTATCTAAAGTTATCTTAAACAAAATATTTAAACAATAAAAATTAGACAAAATGAAAATAGCATTATTCAGTGATATTCACGCCAATTTACCTGCATTAGAAGCATTTTTTGAAGATGTTGAAAAAAGAAAACCAGACAGTATTTATTGTTTGGGCGATTTGGTGGGCTATAATATTTGGCCAAACGAAGTGGTAAACGAAATCCGTAAAAGGAGAATACCAACCATTGCCGGAAATTACGATTTTGGCATTGGCAGAATGAGCAACGAATGCGGTTGTGCCTACAAAACAGACAGTGAAAAAGATAACGGAAATATTTCTATTTCATTCACAAATTCTTTGATGAAAGATGAAGAAAGAGCGTATTTGCGTACACTTCCAGCCCATATCAAAGTAGAATTTCAACTGAATGAAGATAAATTGAATTTGCTGTTGGTACACGGAAGTCCGAGAAAAATAAACGAATATCTTTTTGAAGACCGTGAGGAAAAAAGTATGCTTCGCATTATGGAGCAAGCCGATGCAGACATTATGTGCTTCGGACACACACACAAACCTTATCACAGAGTTTTAAATTCGGGTATTGACGGTCAAAATCATTTCCGACACGCCATTAATATCGGTTCGGTTGGTAAACCGAAGGACAGCGATGTAAGAGGCGGTTATGTAATGCTTACGATTAATGAAAACAGTTCTGTGTTGGATAAAGATAGTATCAGTGTAGAATTTATACGCTTTGATTATGATATTGAAAGGGCTGCAAAAGCAGTTGAAGAAAGCATTTTACCAAACGAATACGCAGAAAATTTAAGAAGAGGTTACTAATCTAAAATTTATAAAAATGGAATTTCCAACCGATAGAAAGTATTCAAAAGAACATACCTGGATAAGCATACAGGACAACACAGGTACAATAGGCATTACAGAATTTGCGCAAAGTGAATTGGGCGAAATCGTATATGCGGATTTACCAAACGTTGGATATAGTTTTCAGCAGGACGAAGTATTCGGCTCTGTTGAAGCAGTTAAAACGGTCAGTGATTTATTTATGCCTGTTTCGGGTAAAATCACTGAAACGAACGAACTACTTTTGAAAGCACCCACACTCATAAACGACAATCCTTATAAAGACGGTTGGCTGATTAAAATTGAAATAAAAGACATTACAGAATTAGAAGATTTATTGACATCAAACCAATATAAAGAACTTACAAATTAGCCATGCAACCAAAATTAAAATTCTTAGACAGATACCTTACTTTATGGATATTCCTTGCAATGGCAATTGGCGTGGGTTTGGGGCATTTCTTTCCCAATATCTCCAATGTAACCAACAGCTTATCTGTTGGTACTACCAATATTCCATTGGCAATAGGATTGATATTGATGATGTATCCCCCCTTGGCAAAGGTTGATTATTCCTTATTGCCCAAGGCATTTAGAGATAAAAAAGTAATTGGCATATCCTTATTGCTCAATTGGGTAATCGGCACGGTATTGATGTTTGGATTAGCGGTTTTGTTTTTACGTCACGAACCCGATTATATGACAGGCTTAATTCTTATAGGTTTGGCAAGATGTATTGCCATGGTCATCGTCTGGAGTGACTTAGCTAAAGCAAACAGAGAATATACAGCTATGTTAGTTGCATTAAATAGCATCTTCCAGATATTTACTTACAGCTTTTTAGTTTGGTTATTCATCAACGTATTACCTGCAAAATTAGGATTAGCCAATTTCAATGTAAGCGTATCCATGAAAGATGTTACCGAAAGCGTATTGATATATTTAGGTATTCCATTCCTGGCAGGTTTTTTAAGCCGTTACTTCCTTGTAAAATCAAAAGGTATAGAATGGTATAACCGAAAATTCGTCCCCGCAATATCGCCAATTACCTTATACGCTTTATTGTTTACGATAGTATTAATGTTCAGCTTGAAAGGCGATAAAATACTGGAATTACCAATGGATGTAGTAAAAGTAGCCATACCGCTAATCATCTATTTTGTGTTGATGTTTTTCGTGAGCTTCTTTATCAATAAATCTCTTAAAGTTCCTTACGACAAAAACGCATCCATCGCATTTACAGCCACAGGAAACAATTTTGAATTGGCAATAGCCGTAGCAATATCGATTTTCGGCATTCATTCGCCACAGGCATTTGTGGGTGTTATCGGCCCACTGGTAGAAGTTCCTGTACTCATATTATTGGTAAGGGCAAGTTTATGGTTAAAGGAGAAATATTATAGTAAAAAAGACTGAATTTAAATTTCAGTCTTTTTACCCTTTCTTCTACTTGATAAATTCAAAATTACATATCCTAAGATACCCGCAATGAGTGATGTTATTAAAACAGATAGCTTGGCCTCTTCAATGAAAACCTGATTGTCAAATGAAAGCATAGATATAAATATGGACATTGTAAAACCTATTCCAGCTAATAATCCTAAGCCAATAATGTGAATAAGGTTACTGTTTGCAGGAAGTTGACCTATCCCTAACTTAGAACATATCAAAGAGGTTGCAACAATGCCAATGGGCTTACCAAAAATTAATCCCAGTGAAATACCTAAACCTAACGGGGAAGTCAGTCCTTCTATCATTTCCTGATGAATTGTAATATTTGTATTGGCGAATGCAAAAATGGGAATAATTAGAAAATTTACCGGTTTTACAAGTGCATGTTCTAGTTTCTCTAACGGAGATTCAACTTCTGTATCATTGGTTGGCAAGGTCATAGCTACCAGTACACCTGCTATAGTGGCATGAATGCCAGAATGATGCACAAAATACCATATAAAGACTCCTGGTATTAGATATAGATAGGGATTTTTAACATTAAAACGGTTCATCAAAATCAGTACTAGCATTCCAATTCCGGCATAGCCTAGATAGCCTAACTCAATTCCGGATGAATAGAAAATTGCAATGACTAAAATTGCAATCAAGTCATCCACAATCGCTAAAGCCGCTAAAAATATTTTTAAACTGGTTGGTACTCTTTTGTCTAACAGCGAAATTACGGCCAATGCAAAAGCAATATCCGTAGCCATAGGAATACCCCAGCCGGAAGCTGTTTCACTACCGGAATTAAAACTTACATAAATCAATGCGGGTATTACTGCTCCACCGATAGCAGCAAGGATAGGCAAAATAGCTTTCTTGGGAGAAGAAAGTTCTCCTTCAACAATTTCTCTTTTAATTTCCAGACCTACCAACAGAAAAAAGATTGCCATCAATCCGTCATTGATCCACATACTTACGGAATAATTGAGGTGTATGGCTTCATTTTCATAACCCAGTTTTGTATCCAATAAATTTTGTAATGGGAGAGCAAGTGATGTATTTGCTACTATCAATGAAATCACTACGCATAAAAAAAGGAGAAAACCTCCAAAATTGCTTGATTGTACAAAGTCTTTAAAAACCTTTAGATTGATTTTTTTCGGCATATTTATCTGTAAAAATTAAATATCGCAATATACCAATAATGTTGCGAATGAGCTAGCAAAAGGGATAATTACTGCTTAAATTACAGAATAAATCTTTTCCTATTATGAAGAATATGGCTGAAATAAAACTTATTAATAAGTTAGTAGAATGAATTACTTTATTCACTATGAAAATCATTATTAAAATATTCCTGTGCAATATTTGCTACTCCCACACTAAAATATCTTCCGCCATTGATAACAACTTCAATGGCTTTCTTGAAATCGTCTGCATCGCTACCAATGAGCAAATAACCTGTAAAACCAATTTCAAAAAGAGGTTTTACGACTTTTTCAGCATCAATATCACTATGAGCAATAAGCTTTATTGTTGGATATTCTGTCCTTAATTCTTGAATCTGTGCCAGCACATTCCTGTCGTAAAAATCAAGGTCAATAATACTAACATTGGGAGGTTCATTTAATTCTGATAATTGCGATAGTCCATCTTCAATGCTTTCCGAACGAAATAAGACTTCAGTTCCTGAAGCGACAAGGTCTTGGCAGATACCATCTAAAATAGGGCTTTTGTCGTTGATAAATGCGAGAGTGATTTTTTGTTGTGCTGTACCAGTTTCCATAATATTGTCAGATTTTGAGTTAATGGAGTTTCCTGCACAAAAAGAAAGCGCAGGCAACTACACTTACCGCACATTGAGGTACTGGTATACCCGACAACGAATAAGCGAGCGCCCACGCCTATGGCATGAGCGTTCTTCCTTATTGTCCCGTTGTCTAAAAATTACCAGTTTTCAATGTGGGACTTAAAGCAAAAACACTTTAAGTATTTCTATATTTAATAAAGCAAATGTACGAATGTTACAGATTATATACAATTATGAACAAGGGGCAACAGCAATTTTGTAAATTTACAACAAAAGGAAGCAAATGTTTAGGCATAAAGGCAAAGGTCGTACTTATACGCACAACCTAAAATTAGCCTCAATATTATCCGGTGTAGCAGGTGTCGTAAACATTACCGGTGTTTTAGAATTACATACGCTAACTACTAATGTAACAGGTCATTTTGCTTTTTTTTCTGAGGAACTTGTTTTAAGAAATTACAGAATGGCTTTTGCATATTTATTTTACATTTTGTTTTTTCTGTTTGGAGCGTTTGTTTCAAGTCTTCTTATGGAGTGGGTTTCAAAATACAAACCACAAACACCTTATATTATACCCATATTCCTTGAAATAATCATATTATTGGCGGTGAGTTTTTCAGCATTTTTACTACCGAATGAATATGCCAGGTTTTCAATTCTATTATCGTCAGCTCTACTTTTTTCTATGGGATTACAGAATGCATTGGTAACGAGGGTATCCCAATCGGTGGTAAGAACTACCCACCTAACGGGTTTGTTCACGGATCTGGGAATAGAACTGTCACAGCTGTTCTTTTACAGAGATCGGCCAGAACGGATACAGTTGAATAAAAGTATATTCTTAAAGCTGGCAATCATCTGTTGTTTCTTTTTGGGTTGTATAATAGGTGGCTTTACTTATTCATATCTTGAATTAAGAACTCTTTTGCTTCCGGTAGGATTGTTAATTTTCGCTTTATGGTATGACCGGTTATTGTTTCGGTACTATTATCTGAAAAGAAAGTTCAGAAACCATCATTGACCGTATTCTTCCCGGTATAGTTCTCTTCCAGTATCCTTACCAGATCTGTTTCATTATAGATTATCTTACCCCCAATTTGTATAAATGGCAGGATATTATCATCACGATATTGCTGTAAAGTCCTTTTGCTGATATGGAGTAGCCTACACACATCTTCGCCCGACAAGTAGATTTCTCCATTCATTACAGGACGATAGTTTTTCAATATTTCTTCAATACGGTTTCTCAACAGCATTATCATTTGCTGTTGTTCGATTACTTCTTCAGCTTCATTCGTCAGTAAATCCATTGTATTTGATATTATACGGTTGTCCGACTCCGAGTAAAGCCTGTACATCCGAGAGTTTGTAATAATTCTTGCGGTTCAGTTTGGAATAAGGCAACAATCCTTTGTCTTTATAGGTCTGCAATGTCCGTTTGGTAATACCCATCATCAGGCACACTTCCTGGTTATCCAGCCACTTTTCTTTGTTGAAAATCGGTACATATTTCCGAGTGGCATTTTCGGTCAATTCCAAAAGTGCTTTCAGTTCCATTTTCATCCCGTCCAATACGGACTTTTGTATTGCGATAACTTCCATTATTTGCTCAATTTTGCTGTGGAAGTCGAATTTATCAAGGATTTGTAAAGGCTTGGAAAATGTGGTATTGATTGGCTTTGAAAGGCAGTATTTGGCATAAAGCTATATTTGCCGTAGGCTTTATTTCGTAAATTTGCGTGTTAGTAGTAATTAAGATAACATGAAATACAAAATAGATAATATTAAAAAAACAGAATATAAGGAAGTGGTCGATATTTGGGAAGCATCTGTTCGAGCAACACATCACTTTTTGAAAGAAGAGGATATTCAATATTTTAAACCACTTATCTTAAATATTTATCTAGATGCTGTTGAATTGAAGTGTGTAAAAAATGAGGAAGGTCGAATAACTGGTTTTCTTGGAGTAGCTGATCAAAATTTGGAAATGTTATTCATTCATCCAGACTATAGAGGTAAGCAGATTGGAAAAATATTATTGAATTATTCAATTGAAAAAATGAATGTAAAAAAAGTGGATGTGAATGAACAAAACGAACAAGCAGTAGGTTTTTATAAAAAATGTGGGTTTGAAACAAAAAGTCGTTCGGAATTGGATTCATCGGGAAAACCGTATCCCACTTTACATATGGTATTAAAAAATTAACTACTGTTAATACCCATTGTGCAAGATTATGAATTATGTGGTAAATTGACGTTTGCTTTCCACAAGAAATTTAGTAACAGAAAATACTTGTTTACGAAGCATATAACCTGCAAAAAAGAACTAACAATAGTTCCAATGAATGATAACGATACAAAACGACTTTCCAGACTGACTGCAATTCTAACCCAATTACAGACAAAGCGACTAATTACAGCTAATCAATTAGCCGAAAAATTTTCGGTTAGCACCAGAACTATCTATAGAGATATAAAAGCATTGGAACAAGCGGGAGTTCCTATTCTGACAGAGGAAGGAAAAGGCTATACCTTGATGGAAGGTTACAGAATTCCGCCCGTAATGTTTACCGAAAGCGAAGCCAATGCGTTAATAACTGCCCAAAAGCTTATAAATAAAAACAAAGATGCTTCATTTGTAAAAGATTATTCGGAAGCCATCAATAAGATCAAATCCGTTTTACGTACCAATACCAAAGACAAAGCAAACTTGCTCTCCGACCGAGTTGTATGCAGGCAAAATACAGGCGTTAACCGAACAAGCAATTTTCTATCGACCTTACAATTGGCCTTAACAAATTTCAATCTTGTAAAGATTAAATATCATTCACCGGATACAAATCAAACAACGGAAAGAACCATTGAGCCTTTTGCTATTTACAGTACACAAGACAACTGGATACTTATTGCTTTTTGCTTGTTGCGAAATGATTTCAGAGCCTTTCGACTTGATAGAATTCAACACCTTACAACACTCAACGAACAGTTTGAACCCCATAAAATGACCTTGCAGGAATATTTTGAAATCTGTAAGAAAAAATATTCTTCGTGACCCTTGACATAAGGTTGTCGCAACCCCATTTTATTTTTGTGGTTGAACTAAAATATTTCAAGAAATGGAAAAATTAACTATTGAGTCTTTTAAAGTAATCGGTATTTCGGTAAGAACCACAAATAAAAACAATCAGGTCGCAAAAGATATTGGGGATTTGTGGGGTAGATTTATAAATGATAAAGTTCTGGAAGCAATTCCGAACAAAATTGACAATACTATATATTCCATTTATACGGATTATGAAAGTGACCATACTAAGCCTTATACGACCATACTGGGTTGCAAAGTGAAAAATTTAGACACTATTCCTGTCGGAATGGTAGGTAAATCAATTAAGGGTGGAAACTATGTTAAATTCTCAACCAAAGGAGATTTAATGAAAGACTTAGTCATAAATAAATGGTTTGAAATTTGGGAAATGGATCTAAATAGACTGTTCACGGCAGACTTTGAAGTATTTGGTGAGAAAGCACAAAACCCAGCAGATGCAGAGATAGATATTTTAATTGCAATAAAATAAATAAAATGGTTGAAAAGCTTCACAGTTTTTACTTGGATAAAGAAGAACCCAACAAGAGTTGCTTACTTGCGTTAAGGGACATTATTCTTAATCAGGATACAGCTATTGATGAAACCAGGAAATGGGGAATGCCTTGCTTCTGCTATAAGAAAAAAATGTTTTGCTATTTGTGGATAGATAAAAAGACTGAAGAACCCTATATTTTGATGGTTGAAGGAAAATATCTTAGTCATCCCGAATTGGAAGAAGGTAATCGTTCCCGAATGAAAATTTTTAGAGTTAATCCTAATAAAGACTTACCCATAGGAACAATTGAGGGCATTTTACAAAAAGCATTGGACTTATATAGAACAGGCATAATAAAATTAAAAGATTGACCAATAGAAAAGCTGACCTAATTATTTAATTTGAACAGAAGAACACTTTGTCAGAAAGCAAAAAACCGACCTGTAACAGTCGGTTTTGCTTTTATATAAGTAATATTAATCGCTACTGTTAAACTCAAAGCTCAATTGCTTTTCATTTCCAAAGCTGTCCGAAATCCAAACCTCAAAAGATTGTGACACGGCAGATGTTGAAGTGTAATACAAGCGAAACTGCTCTGTGGGCAATGGGTATAAATCGTTCGGTAAATACGGTTGCTCATCGTAGTATTGCAAGGTTCCTTGTCCGTCAAACTGAAAGTAACGGAGAAAATACTGCGTGTTGCTGTAATTCCCTTTACGCTGTATGGTAATGCGTATTTCTACCGTTTGCCCGTTGGCTACATCTTTAGGAACAGGCATCACGTTTACCTCAAAAGGAAAATTGTTCTGTATTTCGAGTTCATCATCTTTGCTACAAGATACCAAAGAAACCGAAGCTGTGAGGATTGCCAGCATTACATATATCGGCAGTAATCCTATTCTGAATTTATTGAAGATTGCTATCATTGTTTTTACGTTTTAAAAATTAAACCTTAATCCCACACCTGCGGATGGTCGGAACCGTTGCAAATCCGTACCCCATAAAACCTTTGTACGTCCTTGCAGGACAAGTACAAAACGGTCGGACAGGTACGTTTCAAAAGTGAGCCGTCCACCAGCTCCGTAGATAAAATTATCCTCGCTCAATATTTTTGCTCCGTCATATAACATCGTTTCGCCACGGTTGATGCTTTCATAACCGACTACGCCTGTTATCCCGAAGTTCAGTGTAACATTTTTACGGGCATCGCCCAACAGGAAGAAACTGTAACCACCTTCAGCAGTATAAGTTTCCTGCGGTATGCGGAGGTCTTTGTAGTCGTGGTATTGATGTGTATATTCCAATGCCCAAAGCTGGTAATTACCATTTTTGCCGTTTACGGTCATTGCTGCACTGATGTAATAATCATTACCAATCTTATCATTGGATAGTACGCCTGCACTTATTTCCAACCCTCTTTGTTTTGGGAGCATTCTTTGTGCCTGTGTAACCGTGATGGCCATCAAGATGAGCATCACGGTATAGATATACTTTTTCATATAATTACTTTTAAAAGGTTATTAAAATTTCAGGTGCATATCGTTAATCAAACGAGCCTTGATTAAATCGGAGTTTTCAACCTGAAGCTTTTGATGCCTGCCTCCGTTTTTCTCGAAAATCTCAATCAGCAGCACCTTGTCATCGGCAATGGTAAATTGGTCTAACAGGAACACGTTTTGTTCGATTGTTTTTCCGGCAATGTCGTCCAATGGCTTGTAAGTCCTAAGCGGTATCATCGCGCGTTCCTGTACTACGGTACGTTTGGCTACCTTTTTATCCACTACCTTGAAATTCACAAAATCAATCTGAAACGGCACATTGGTACGGTTTCTCAATTCCGTATGGAAATAGTATTTGCCGTTGTGGATGTAAATGCCTTTGAGAATAAACTGAATGCCGAAGCTCTTAGCCCCGATATGTTTTACAATACGTTTATCCTTTTTGTAAATGGTTTCCAATAACAAGCCTGCCAGCGATGGCGAATTGTTGCCCAGTTCCTCAAAAAGCACATCGTTTCCGTTGGCTTTATCTACTGCCTTTTGCATCGTAAGCAGGTCATAGCTCAATGCTTCGGGATAGGAACTGTAATACACATTGAAACTGTAAAAACGCCCGTCATTCGTAATGACTGAAAAATTGGTTTCAGGTTCAAAATCCCTTACCGTTGCTTTTACACGCAACACGTTTTCCGCATCTTCCGCTTTCCCTGCAATCAGGTATTCGCTTCCCAAATCCACGTAACGGATAGCGGTTGGAAAAATCAAATGTGAAGTCTTATCATAGGTGACTTCCATTTTATACGGTTCTATCTTGCCCAATGCAAGTGGTGTTTTGATACTGATGCTATCCTGTGCAAAAGAGGTTACGGCAAAGCCGAGTATCAGGGCAATTGCCCAAAAGGTTTTAAAATGATTTTTCATTGTTTTATTTATTTGAGTTCAACATTATTTTTTAGATACAAGAAAGACCTGATGTCCCGCTTTCAGCGTAACCTTTGGGGTTCTTACCTTTTTAGCGAAATAGCCCGAAATTCCCTGTACCACTCCTTTGCTTAAATCCGCGGCAACCTGTTGTCCGGCATTCTGTGTGAGCATTACGCTCGTTCCACCTGTCTGGCTCATATTGCCTGCCATTTCGGTAAGAGCATTCATTTCGGGAGAATACGGAACGTACAAGCCTTGCTGCCCGTCCAAATCGTAAATGGTAATATCTACCGGGATGATACTGCCCTCCAGTTCTATCGAGGTAATCTTTAATTGTAACCTGCCATTCTGAAATTTGGCATTAGCAGTTACAACCGTTCCTTTTGGAATGGTACGCTGTGGCGTTTGGGCAGGTTCTAACAATCGCAAACGCACACCCGTTTCGCCAATAACCGTTTGGGCATCGTGTACGCAGGCTTTAATACTGTTTTTAGGTTGTACCACCTGCTCCACAGAACCGGCAGTATAAAAGCCACGGTTCTTTGTTTCGCTCCAATCGGCTAAAAAAGCACTGTCCGTAGGCTCCCGATACAGGGCTGATACGGTGTTTTTTCTTGCAGGCGTAAACGATACAAAATGCTCCTTTTGATTAGCACCCGCTGCACCAACAGCACCCGGAACAGCACCATTAGCAGGGGCGGCAGTTCCGGTATTAGCATTCTGCGGAAGATACTTTGCCGCCATTTCGTAGGACTTCTCCATTAGTTTAAGTTGGTCATCTACGGTAGCAACAGGAGGCACATCTTTTTCAGCCAGCTTTTCTTTCATTTCGTCCAATTGCCTGCGGAGTTCCATTGTTTCCGAATTATTATCCTGATAGAATGAACCCAATGTGCTTTGCATATTTCGGTAGCTGTTCAACCCAGGATTGCCGTTTCTTCCCGAATTTCTGCCACCTCCGCCAAAGCCGTTGCTTTCCTCATCTTCAGGAAACTGCTCATCGGTTGGTTCTTCCTTATCTTCCGTATTCCAGTAGTCGGAAAGCGTTGCAAGCGCATTGCGTTTTTCCTGCTCTTTGCGTTCGAGCATTTCCTGCTCATACGCCTTGCCTTTGTCGGCAGGCATTCCAGTTCCAGTAGCCTCTGGTACCGCATCGTTCAGCCCTACATTTTCAATTGTATTTTTGTCTTCGGATGGTTTAAATATGAGGTACATACAACCCACGAAAACAATCGCCATTAAACCAAAGATTAAGGGCTTTTTGAGCTTCTCCTTATTATTCTGTGTGCCGTCTTGCAACACATCAGCAGTTGCTGTCAGGTTCCCCTCCGTTACCCGAACAACCGATTTTTTGTTCTCATTTTCTTTCATAAATTTGATTTTTTAAAATTGTTGATACACTATCCTGCAATCTTGCAGGACTTCCATTTTTTTTGAGGACAGGGTTTTCGATATGCTCTATGATCATATCGTTTCCGGACTTTGAGGTATCGTACCAGACTTTGAAAATTACACCTGCGGTAAGCAGTAGATATCCCACAAAAAAGCACAGGGTATATTGGTGCTGCTTGCGCACTGGCAATGCCTGCCAACGTTCCTCGAGCTTATCAAAATACCTATCTATATTTGCTCTTAGTTTTTTCATACTCTTAATTTTTTATGATGATGTTAGAGCTTGAACCGCTTGGAGATTTTACCCACATTTTGCTTTTGTTCATCATTAACCAAAGCAATTACCTCAATTGCATTTGGTACGACTATTAAAGAGAGGTTTGTCAGTTCCGATTTTTTTAGCAATTGCCCAAATTGGTCTTTTCTTGCTACTTCCATTCTGTTGAGTGAGAATTTGCCGTTCAGATAATTTACCCACATACTGCATTCTACACTTGGCTTGCCTTCTCCCGACCATTGTAGGTAGCCTGTCAACAACAAGTCTTGTTTAGGCAAAGTATCTGCACCTTTTTGGCAGCTTTCCAGGTAATCGCTGATGCTATCTTTCAACTTTCCGGCATACGCACCCTGCGTATGGAAATAGCCGTTATATCCTTTTTCTGTAAGGATTTTTGCGAACGTGTTTAAATCTGATAATGCTTCCATAAGATTATTTTTTAGCGTTCGATGACTTCTATATCTCTGTTTTCCACGACTGCAAATTTTTCGATATTGAAGCCTTGTGGGTTGTTGTCAGAGCGAACGGAGTTGACGAGGTAGCAGGAAGTAATCAAGTTACGTCTGGTTACATTGCTTGACCGAATGATGAATTGTTTTGCATAGGTTCGTACCGAATAAGGATGGGTATCGAAATTGCAGACCACACTATCTACTTCGATGCGTTGCTGTACGTTTCCTGATATGATACGACTGTAATAACCCTTTTCCGACAAGTCCTTGTAGTAGTCGAAAGCACTTTTGTCGGCAAGGTTGAACGCTCTGCTCATATTGCTTTCGATAGCATTTTTATCGGGAGCAAGCGTAAAGAAAAGCTCGTGAAAACGTCTGACGTGTTCCCTTGCTTCCACAGGTCGGTTGATACTTGCATCTTGCGATAAGGCGAGCATCAATGATTTGCCGTTATCCAATACATAGATTTTTTGGCGTTGTTCTTCTGCAAAGCGGTAGGACTGCCATACGGCATATCCTACCACGCCAATGCAGAGAACCGCAAACACAATGGCATATAATCTTATTTGCCTAAAGCTGTTTTCGATATTTCTTAGCGTTTTAAATTCCATTTTTCAGAATGATTAATTGTTTATTTATTCATCAGTTTACCACCGATGTTTCCAACTGTTGAACCTGCCCCGGCTCCGGCGATATTCCCTGTTTTCATTGCAGCTTGGTTTACGTTGCGGGTAAAGTTTCCTGCACCTCCGGCTTGGATTACCCAACCTGTCACTGTCGGTATTGTGAAGTATCCGATGATGCCGATAATCATAAATATGATGTACACCGTATTGCTCGTATCAGGTATATAGGTCGGGTCGGCAAGCATTGCTATATCCCTTTCCAGTATGAGGGATTGTATTCTTGCCAGCATCGAGCTGAACAAATCGGAAACAGGAAGCCAGAGATATACGCTGACATACCTCGTGATCCACTGTGTGAGCGTGGACTGAAATCCGTCCCAAACCGAAATAGCAAAAGCTATTGGTCCGAGTATGGAAAGGACTATCAGGAAAAATGTTCGTATGGTATCAATAACCAAAGCCGCCGCCTGAAAGAGTATTTCCAGTAAATTGCGAAACCAATCCTTTATGGCTTTCTCAATCTTATAGGCTTGCCTGTCCATATACATTCCAGCCATTGTACCAACGTCCGATGGCGACCAGCCCAATTCATCCAGCTTTTTATCAAACTCTTCGTCTGATGCCATATAGGCGGTTTCGGGATTTCTGACCATTGCTTCATATTCCAATTGGTCTTTCTGCTGTTGCAGTTTGTTGAGATCAAGCACCTGGTCTTCGAGTATGGCGTGGGTTCCTGTAACCACCGGGCTTAATACTGCATTAATGGTTCCCAACACGATGGTTGGGAAGAACATTATGCAAAGCCCCAAAGCGAACGGACGCAATAACGGAAACACATCAATAGGTTCTGCTCGACTTAAAGCCTGCCAAACCTTTAATGCCACATAGAACAACGCACCCAATCCCGCCAATCCCTTAGCTACTGCTGCCATATCGCCTGCAAGCGGCATCATATCGTCGTAAAGCGAACGCAGGAGTTCGTGAAGATTATCCCATTCCATAGTTTACCAGTATTTTTGATTAGAGGTTCCGTAGAGTTCAAGAACCCTTTTGGCATCTTTTTTCTTTTTCGCTCTCAGGTAGCTTACAGAAATGTTCTTATTGGTGTAGTAGCGTACAAGGCTATGGTAATCCTTTACCTCTTTGTACACACGATCAATAATATCCATACGCTCTTTGTCGTTTAGCGAAAGGCTTGAAGAGGTTATAATCTGTTTCAATTCCTTCAGCAGTTCGGTACTTTCATTGAGCAGTGCCGAATAACCATTGCCGATGGCAACCAATTCCTGCGGTGTAAAATTTGGGTCGTTCATCATCTTGCCAAAATTCTGCACGTACATTTCGGAAACATCGCCTACCAACAATACGGTTTGCTGTACCTTACGGGCATCTTTCACAAGGTTGTTGATAGCTTTCAGCTTGTCGTAATATTCCTTGCCCTGGTCGTACACTTTCTTCACTTCGTTGAAGTTCTTAACGACATTGCTCACAGTGGAAGAAGTCTGTATGATTTCGTTCGCACTGTTGATAATCCCTGAAGCCAGGTTTGCAGGGTCAGTTACTACAAATTGAGCTTTCGCTGACGGTGCTACGGCGAGCATTAGTGCCGTACACACCAGATACAATACTTTTTTCATTGTTTCTGAATTTTTAAATTGTTAATTGACTATTGATTTACTTTGTCCCGCCTTTGCATTGCGATATGCTTGATGGCGAGTTCTACATTGCCGTCCAGTTCAGCAGCAAGCTGCATCACTTCCATTTTTTCGGTTTCTTCGGTGGTGTAAGCAAGGTATTCCTCCAAACTAACTTCGGTGGCATAGACTGCCGAGTGCGTACCACCTAAGCCTATCCAAACCTCTTTGTAAAGTCGGCTTGCATCGTTGTTCATATTGATAGAAAGTACCTGCCCTTTTTCCTTATCTGTAAGCCCCAACATCGCCTGTATATCATCAAACTTGTTCATATACTTTCGTTGGTCTAAAAGGATTTTACAGTCAGAGTTATTGATGATACTTTCTTTGACGATAGGCGATTGGATAATATCATCGACCTCTTGCGTTACGACAATCGCTTCTCCGAAGAATTTGCGGACGGTTTTAAACAAATACTT
>NZ_LLWP01000010.1 GCF_001412215.1 Pedobacter sp. Hv1 | reverse complement strand
AGATCTTATTTAATCAAAATCATTTCATAACATATTGTTATGCTAATTTGGCTTTCGAAGGGGCGGCTTTACATGATGCCAAACGTACGCAAACCAATATAGGTACATTAGCTTGGAATGCCAATGCCTTGGTATTCCCTATCCCACAACGTGAAAGGGATGCTAATAAAAATCTAGTTCAAAATCCAGGTTACTAGCTAAGCAAAACAATCTAATAAAAAGGCCGATTCTCAAATGAGAATCGGCCTTTTTATTGGTTAAATTCAACTATCTTAAATTAAATAGATTGTCTACACCTAATAATTTTCTAGAGGTAAATCCTTCGGCATAAGTAGCACCAATACTTTTACCAAATTCGCGAGCACGAGAAATTACGGCTTCTAAAAATTCTGGCGAAGAAATATAGGTTTGTGGCTCTTTGTTATCAGGACTATCAAATTGTGTTTTAAAAGCTCTGATAGATGCCAATTTAGTTTCCATAAAATCAGTAATGTCAATAATTACATCAGGCTCAATGTAACGATCTTGGATGTATTGTAAAACCAATCTTGGTCTCCATGGAGTTTGCACTACACCATCAAGTTCAGTTTCAATTCTTCTCAGTCCTGATAAGAAAATAGCATCATTCGCTAAATCTCCTGCCCGACCATGGTCTGGATGCCGATCATGCAAGGCATTGGTTAAAATAATTTCGGGTTGGTATTTACGTACCATTTTAATCAATTCCAATTGGTGCGCTTCGTCATTCTTAAAAAAACCATCTCTCAATTTCAGGTTTTCGCGTACATGTAAGCCCAAAATTTGAGCAGAATCTGCAGCTTCAGTATCTCTTATTTCTGCAGAGCCACGAGTTCCTAACTCGCCACGGGTAAAATCAATAATCCCAACCTTTTTCCCTAAGGCAATATGTTTTAATAATGTTCCTGAACAACCCAATTCCGCATCATCAGGGTGTACAGCAAAAACAAGTATATCTAACTTCATGTTTGTTTATTTCTCTATATTTAATTTTTCACTGGCTTTAGCAGGCTTGCCAATATTGGTCTCGTCCAACAGGCGTTGGATTTTCTTTTTCACTTTTGAGGAACTTGGTTTGGTAAAGGAGTAAAAATAATCTACCACTTCTCCATTTTTGTTGATCAGGTATTTATGAAAGTTCCATCTTGGCGATGAATTGACATGTCCATTCAGCTTCTTCTCACTTAAAAACTTATAAAGTGGGTGTGCCTGCGCTCCTCTAACCATAATCTTTTCGAAAACGGGAAACTTGACCCCATAATTTACTTCACAAAACTCATTGATGGCCTGCCCGTCTAATGGCTCCTGTCGGCCAAAATCGTTCGATGGAAAACCCAAAACTTCAAATCCCTGCTCGGCATATTCTGTTCTTAGATCTTGAAGTTCTTGTAATTGAGGGGTAAAGCCACAGCCTGATGCTGTATTGACTACCAATAGTACTTTACCTTTATAATCAGACAAAGTTTTTTCTTTCCCATTTAACAGTTTTACTTTAAATGGATAGATGGTTGGAGTAGAATTCATGTTTTTTATTGATAATAACCAGAATTGACAATGATTGCTTCAATGTCTCTATCTTCTGTAGCGCTATAGGTCGTTTTTAAATTATGACCAACAACTCTTGCCACTAACTGATAAGAGAACGCTGCAAAGCCACCTTTTGTTTGCTTCACAATGTCATAAGTTGTTCTTCCAACTTCCCTATCAATTAATTTGGTTAATATCTGACCTTGAGTAATGGTCAATTCTTTGATTTCGGTATTGAACATGTTTTTGATTTCCTTATCACATTCTTTTACCAATATTTTTTGTTCTTTCTTATCCATAGTAACCGCCAAATCCCGCTCTAATTTTTCATATCTCCTTTTGGCGAACATGGCATAAGGCATTACTTTTAATACATTGTATTTTAACCTATTATAAGCTGCTTGATCTGCTACCGACTTAAAAGTTTTGGTACCGTAAACCACAATTTCGTTAAGTATAAAGAAGGGAATCAGGTAGCCATTATCAACAGCTGACATTACCCTAATGGTATCATTTTTACCTAGTACTGGGTAGATTACGCCAGGCATTGTCTCCTGTGCTTTTACCTCGTTACAAGCAATCATGACAATAAACAGAATAAAGAGTCTATAAAATTTCATAAATTTATGCCTATACAAAGTTAACGCTAATTTTATATATTCGTTTTATCTACATTCGAATATAATCTTTTATTATTTAAAACACGATAATTTTTACCTAGAAAAAACAAATGAAGAATACTTTAGTGATTGATATTGAGGCAGAGAAGCAGGAGATTTTAAAAAGATATCGGGCATTGTTGCGTGCATCTAAATCTACTTTACAAAAGGGAGATAAAAAAGAGATTCGCAAAGCTTTCGAAATGGCATTGGAGAGCCATAAAGATATGCGCCGTAAATCTGGTGAGCCTTACATATATCATCCTATCGCAGTTGCACAAATTGCAGCAGAAGAAATTGGACTAGGAACCACTTCTATTGTATGTGCCTTATTGCACGATGTGGTAGAAGATACCGACATTACCTTAGAGGATATTGAAAGGGAATTTGGAAAAAAGACTGCCAAAATTATTGATGGACTGACCAAAATTTCTGGTGTTTTCGATTACAACAGCTCGCTACAGGCAGAGAATTTTAGAAAAATGCTCTTGACCTTGGCCGATGATGTACGTGTAATACTGATCAAACTGGCCGACCGTTTGCACAACATGCGAACAATGGATTTTATGCCAAGGCAAAAACAATTAAAAATTGCTTCAGAAACCATTTACCTTTATGCGCCATTGGCACATCGTTTAGGTCTGTATGCCATCAAATCTGAACTGGAAGATTTGTCGATGAAATACCTTGAGCCTGATACCTACAAATATATTGCTACCCAATTAAATGAGAAAAAGGCCGAACGCAATTTATTTATCAAAACTTTCGTAGAGCCGATCAATGAAATTCTGGCCGAACAAGGTCTGGTAGCTAACTTATATGGCCGACCAAAGTCAATCCATTCCATTTGGAATAAGATGAAGAAAAAGAACATCCCCTTTGATGAGGTATATGATCTTTTTGCCATTAGAATTATATTGGATAGTCCACCTGAGCATGAAAAAGCAGATTGCTGGAAAGCCTATTCTATCGTTACCGACCTCTACCGACCAAATCCAGATCGCCTAAGAGACTGGGTTTCTTCGCCAAAAGGAAACGGTTACGAATCTTTGCACACCACGGTAATGGGCCCAAAAGGACAATGGGTAGAAGTACAGATCCGTACCCAGCGCATGAACGAAATTGCAGAGAAAGGTTTTGCCGCACATTGGAAGTACAAAGAATCCAGTATCGATAATGGTTTAGATCAATGGATCCAAAAAGTGAGAGAAATGTTGAGCAACCCAGAGGCCAATGCTTTCGATTTCTTAGACGATTTTAAGATGAACCTTTTCTCTGATGAGATTTTCATCTTTACGCCCAAAGGCGCATTATTGCAACTGCCACTAGGTGCCACAGCTTTAGATTTTGCCTTTGAAATTCACACCGATGTGGGCGCTAAATGTATTGGTGCCAAAGTGAACCATAAACTGGTACCACTATCTTATAAATTGCAAAATGGCGATCAGGTAGAAATCATCACCTCTGGTAAACAGGTACCTAAAGAAGATTGGCTAAATATTGTGGTTACCGCAAAAGCCAAATCGAAGATCAAATCATCTTTAAAAGAAGAAAAACGGAAAATTGCAGAAACTGGTAAGGAAACCTTAGAGCGCAAACTAAAGTCGTTAAAAATCACCTATAATACAGACAACCTAAACAAACTCAGTTATTTTTTCAAGCTTCAATCTACCCAAGACCTTTTTATTGCCGTTGCTAACGGTAAAATAGAGTTAAAAGATCTCAAAGATTACCTGGCCAGCGAAAAAGAAATTGAGAACAGAGGGACAGAACGACATAACGATGGACAACATATTGAAGCCTTATTAAACAAGGTTAAGGGTCCAGAATCTGACATCTTGTTAATTGGTGAAGATCTACAAAAAATAGACTATACCTTGGCTGCATGCTGTAATCCGATACCGGGCGATGATGTTTTTGGTTTTGTTACGGTAAGCGAAGGAATTAAAATTCACCGCACCAACTGCCCAAATGCAGCTCAATTAATGGCTAATTATGGATATAGGGTAGTAAAAGCCAAGTGGAACAAACAACAAGAATTAACGTTCTTAACCGGATTGCACATTATCGGTATAGATGATGTGGGATTAATCAATAACATTACAAAGGTGATTTCAAACGATTTTAAGGTAAATATGCGTTCAATTACAGTAGATACAAATGATGGGATTTTTGATGGATCGATCAAAGTATTTGTGAATGATAAAGACCATTTGGATAACCTGATTAAAAACCTGTTAGAAGTTAAAGGAGTAACCGGTGTAACAAGATTTGATGCTTAAATAGTTTTCAGTTGGCAGTTGTTGAATGATAGTTTTCAGTTTTAATGAAAGCCCATTCAACATCAACTTGTAATGTTAACGGTAACTTTACAACATTTCAACAATTGAAGATGAGAACACTAGCACAATTTAACAATTTTACCTACCTTTGGAAAGGAGTTTAAAACTATGTCTGAACAGAATACTAGTGAGTTGGTTAGAAAAATATTCGAAGCCTATCTCGAAAACAAAAACTTAAGAAAAACCCCTGAGCGTTTTGCCATTTTAGAAGAAATTTATTCTAGAGATGACCATTTCGATGTAGAAACGCTCTATATCCATATGAAAAACCAAAAGTACCGCGTAAGCAGGGCTACGGTTTACAATACCCTAGAATTATTGGTATCGTGTGATTTGGTAACCAAACACCAGTTTGGCAAAAACATGGCCCAATTCGAAAAATCTTATGGTTACCACCAACACGACCACGTGATCTGTATTGATTGTGGTAAAGTGGTAGAGTTTTGCGATCCACGCATTCATCAAATTCAAAGTATGGTAGGCGAATTATTGAAATTTGACATTAAACACCATTCTTTAAATCTTTATGGGGTATGTTTTGATTGTAGTGCCGCAGCCACCATTAAGGCCGCTGCAACGCAAAAACAACACGCTGCAAATTAATTATCCAATATATAATCTTTCTATTCTTTAAATTAAAATAATGACTCAAGTAGATGTACTACTAGGCCTGCAATGGGGCGACGAGGGTAAAGGTAAAATTGTTGACGTACTTAGTCCGCAATACGATATGATAGCCCGTTTTCAAGGTGGTCCAAATGCTGGCCATACTTTAGAATTCGATGGTAAAAAATTTGTACTGAATACCATTCCTTCTGGAATTTTCAACGAAAAAACCATGAATTTGATTGGAAATGGTGTAGTAATTGACCCTATTATTTTAAAAAGAGAGTTAGATAATCTAAAAAAAGCTGGACACGATCCTATTGCGAGTGGCAAACTGGTAATTGCCCGTAAAGCACACTTAATTTTACCTACCCACCAATTATTAGATGCTGCAAACGAGCAAAAAATGGGTGCAGGCAAAATTGGATCTACCTTAAAAGGAATTGGTCCAACTTATATGGACAAAACTGGCCGTAATGGCTTACGTGTTGGCGACACCACTTTACCTGATTTTAGAGCACGTTACAATAAATTGGTAGAAAAACATAAAGAAATTCTTTCTCATTATCAGTTCGATTATGATCTAGCTGAAAAAGAGGCTGCATTTTTTGAAGCAATTGAATTTATCAAAGCTATTCCGCATGTAGATAGCGAACACTTTGTAAATGGTTATTTAAAAGAAGGCAAAAAAGTATTGGCAGAAGGTGCACAAGGTACTTTATTAGATGTCGATTTTG
Source organism: Pedobacter sp. Hv1 (assembly GCF_001412215.1). Classification (GTDB taxonomy): domain Bacteria; phylum Bacteroidota; class Bacteroidia; order Sphingobacteriales; family Sphingobacteriaceae; genus Pedobacter. The sequence continues at coordinate 57,653 of NZ_LLWP01000010.1, read as the reverse complement.
GATCGTATCCTTTTGTTACTTCTTCAAATACCACTACTGCTGGTGCTTGTACTGGCTTAGGTATTGCACCTAATAAAGTTGGCGAAGTTTATGGTATTTTTAAAGCTTATTGCACCCGTGTTGGTGGTGGCCCCTTCCCTACCGAATTGGATAACGAAATCGGAGAAAACCTTCGCCAAGTTGGTCACGAATTTGGTGCAACTACTGGCAGAGCCCGTCGTTGTGGATGGATTGATCTACCAGCTTTAAAATATGCGATTATGCTGAATGGCGTAACCGACCTTATTATGATGAAAGCGGATGTATTAGATGGCTTTGATACCATTTATGCTTGTACACATTACGAATACAATGGTGAAGTAATTGACTACATGCCTTACGACATCATTTCAATCCAACCTAAGCCTGTATTAAAAGCAATTGAGGGTTGGAAAACTGATTTAACACAAATCAATTCAACTACACAGATTCCTAGCCAATTGGCGGCTTATATTGCCTTTTTGGAAAAAGAATTAGAGGTGCCAATTAAATATTTGTCCGTTGGACCAGATAGAACTCAAACACTCACTTTAAAATAGTTAACGTTTAGTCGATTCCGTTTAAATAAAAACCCTTTGAAATATTTCAAAGGGTTTTTATTTTATGAACAATTTGGATTAAAAGAATAACACAATAATATATTATATTTAATTAAAATAAAAGCAAGAATTAATGCGGATACTCGCTAATCTTAATACTTATTACCGGCTATTATTATTGATAATTGGTTCGAGTGCTTTGTTTTTTTTGCTCTTTCTGTCCCTCTACTTCTATACAATTAAACAAGAGAAGAAGGTTTACAGTACCGCATCTACAGAATATACCAAAGAAGTGGGTTCCATATTCAATCTGAATTCCAAAACCCACATTGCCACCATTATCGATGTTACCTTTTGGGATGAGCTGGTTACTTTTATGCAAACCAAAGACAGTACCTGGTACAAAGATTATATTGATGGTGAGTTTAGCACCTATGAAGTGGATTATATAGGGATCTACGGATTAAATCATCGAAAGATATTCAGTAGCCATTCGGCCAAACTCAATACCGAAGATATTATTCCAAATGCATTATTTGCCAAGCTCCATGAGGCCAAGTTACTTCGGTTTTACATGCAGTTACCAGAAGGCATGGTTGAAGTTTTTGGAGCCACCATTCACCCCTCAGACGATCCTAAAAAATCAAACACCCTCCTTCGGGTTATTTTTTTATGATCAGACGTTTGAACAAGGATTTCATCCACAACCTAGAAAAGATCAGTAGTTCAGCTATCCGGCTGGCACCAAAGAATTACATAAGTCCTAATACCAGAAACTTTATCAATGTTGACCTCGACCTCAAAGACTGGCAAGACAATACTATTTCAAAAATCCATTTTGAACGTGCTTTTAATCTAAACTTTAACAATACCAAAAAGATACTTGGCATTATCCTCATTGCCACCATTTTGAACTTATTGATCTACCTGTTCTATTATAGGCGTTGGATTTACAAACCTCTTAAACTAATTACCAATAGCTTAGAGACAAAGGATGAAAACTCGATGTCACTCCTTAAAAAATCGCATGGCGAATTTGTGTATATCGGCAACCTGTTTGAAGAAAACAATAACCAACGAAAGCAGCTAGAAATTGCCAAGCAAAAAGCCGAAGAAAGCGACAATTTAAAATCTGCATTTCTGGCAAATCTATCTCATGAAATTAGGACACCCATGAATGCCATTATTGGCTTTAGCGATCTTCTTAATGATGAAAAATTAAGCCATTCTGATAAAACCGAATATTTGGAGATCATCAGAAAAAGTGGAAAAAATCTAATTTCCATTATAGAAGACCTGCTCGAAATGTCGAAAATAGACTCTAAGCAAATTACCCCAAATTACACAAGTTTAGATTTAGACAAATGCATTTCGGAGGTTTACAATGCTACTAGGGTTACTATTCCAAAAGAAAAAAGCATCGCTTTTGCAATTGTTAAAACCACTAAAAACTTGAAGAAAAACATCCTAATGGATGAAACCAAGCTCAAACAAATTTTAACGAACCTCCTAACCAATGCCATTAAATTTACGATAAGTGGCCATATCAATATTGGCTATGCTGTAAATGAAGAAACTAAATTGATTAAAATATGGGTAGAAGATTCTGGCTTGGGAATAGATAAAGCCAATACCAAATTGATTTTTGATAGATTTAGAAGAGTTGAAGATGATTTTTCTATTGAACTGAGTGGCTTAGGCCTTGGCCTATCCATTACCAAAGCCTATATCGAATTATTAGGTGGTGCAATTGATGTAAAATCAGCCCCGGGAGTTGGCTCTACCTTTACGCTCAACATTCCTTTAATATATGATGAGTCGATACCCAAGGTAGCACTTGATAAAAGCAGTTATCAAACAGAAGGTACAGCTCATAAAACCATATTGGTTGCAGAAGACGACGACATTAATTTTTTATTGCTCGAGAAAATATTACGACTCAAAAATTACCATGTAATTAGAGCGGTTAATGGCAAAGTGGCAGTTGACCTCTGTAAGGATAACCTTACTATCGATTTGATTTTCATGGACATCAAAATGCCTATTATGAATGGATTTGAGGCTTTTAAAATGATCAGAACCTTTAACCAAACCATACCAATTATAGCCAATACAGCTTATTCTTCGCCAGAAGATAAAGAAAGAATAATGAATGCTGGTTTTACCGACTATCTATCAAAACCCTTAAACAAGGAGAAAATATTTGAGGTGTTAGACCTCACTTTCGGCAATAGCTAAACTAACTATTCATCATCCAATAGGTCTACACATTTGGCACCCATTTGCTTTAAACGGGCTGGCAAGGTATTTATAGAATTTGTGTCTTTGATACTTTTATATAAATCAATGATAATCTTTAGCGTGTCATCATCTGGATCACAAGCTTGGTATTTTTCCAAATGCGGAATAGCTTTTAGGATCAAAGTTTTATATTCTTGATAAGCTTTTTTATTTCCTTCAACATCTTTTGCTTTTGTAGTGGCCTCCATACGCGCTACAATAGGCTTACTCTGAGTTAAAAAGATAAAACCCAAAGCCCTGTGCACCACTAAATAGTTGGGTTCGCCAGCCACTGATTTCTCGTAATATGGAATAGCTGCTTCGGGGTTTTCAACATCTTCGTACATTCTGCCTAAATGATAATTGATATTGGTAATCTGTTTGGCAGATAATTGATCAGCAAGTTTCAGCAAGGCTAAGGTTTGGGTAATTTGTGTGGCTTTACCCTCTTCATTTGTTCTATAGATTGTAAAATCAAGATAAGCCTGCTTTGCATCAGTAGATTGTGCAAAAGAAGTAACTGATAAAACACCTAGCGCAAGACAGATGATGTATTTTTTCATAGTGCACCTAAGATATAAAAATAATTTCCTTGTATGATCTAAGTGTACAATATTTACCTTTGCCACTACAAATGAATAAAACTGAAATCTCATTATTTAAGGAAAAAGCAATGCAATGGGCAGCTTCATTTGAAGTGTGTTGTTGTTTAGATTCTAACCATTACCATGATCCCTATTCGCAGTACGACTGTTTAATTGCAGTTGGCGCTGCACAAGAGCTCAAAGAAAATGCGGGAGAGGCTTTTGCCAAGCTTAAATCTTTTTACGAACAGCATCACGAATGGATGTTTGGCTTATTGAGTTATGAACTTAAAAATGAGATAGAAAATTTAAACACTACACATACAGATCAATTGGGGTTCCCAGACTTGTTCTTTTTCGTACCAGAATACCTTATCGCTATACAAGGCACCTCCATTCAAATACTTAAAGGAAATCCTCAGGTAATCGATCTTATTCATCAGTTTAAACTTCATCCTGTTGATGACATACCTGGTTTAACCATTGAAAGCAAATTTGACAGGTCATCTTATATTGAAACTATCAACCTCTTACAATCGCATATTAAAAGAGGAGATATTTATGAGATCAATTTCTGCCAAGAGTTTTTTGCCAGTCATGCCGCCATCAATCCAATAGCGATATACCATACCTTAAACAAAGTCTCTCCTACACCATTTTCGGGCTTTTTTAAACTTTATGATCAATATATTTTGTCTGCCACACCCGAAAGGTTTTTATGTAAGCGAGGCAGTCGTTTAATTTCTCAACCGATTAAGGGCACCGCCAAAAGAAGTAAAGATGAAGCAGAAGACGAACAAATTAAGGTTGCCTTAAAATCAAGCATTAAAGAGCAGGCCGAAAATGTAATGATTGTTGATTTGGTGAGAAATGACCTAACCAAAAGTGCTGTACAAGGCACGGTTAAAGTTGATGAACTCTTTGGCATCTATTCCTTCCCCCAAGTCCACCAGATGATCTCGACCATTAGTTGCGAATTGAGGTCAGACATTCATTTTATTGATGCCATCAAAAACACATTTCCAATGGGATCTATGACGGGTGCTCCAAAAATAAGGGCAATGGAGTTAATTGATCAGTATGAAAAAAGCAAGAGAGGCGCTTTTTCGGGCTCTTTCGGTTGTATTAGCCCAGATGGAGATTTCGATTTCAATGTCATTATCCGGAGCATTTTGTACCATGCCAAGCAGCAATACCTCTCTTTCCAGGTTGGAGGAGCCATTACCTATGCAGCAAGTGCAGAAGAAGAATATGAAGAATGTTTGTTAAAGGCTTCGGCAATTATGAAGGTGCTTGGCAAATAAGCTATTGTTTATCCGTTCATCGGTTCATTGGTTGATTAGCCATTAGGTACGATGTACCTATGTGGTTGATCTCATTTATTACCTAGATGACCAAACTTTGTGCGCTTTGTGTCTTTGTGGTCGAAGAAAAGAATCTTATTGACCTGACTTTCATTCTTTTTATTTTGGAGGGCAACGCCTCTGAGCAGATTAAAGTCAGTCCGGCTTTATGCTTTATCTTTTTTGCCTCGAACGGCAAAAAAGGATACCGCTCCAATCCGGTCTATTTAACTTTGGCCTGTACAACAAACGCAGTAAAAACCTATACCGTAACAACAAATGAACCAATGCACTAATGACTGATGAACCAATAATTTTGTCAGTCTGAGCCTGTCGAAGACAATGAACCAAAATAAAAAAGGTGTAAAGTAAAACCTTACACCTTTTGCCTTAATACCTTCTACCTTCTCTTATTTCCCTTTATAATATTTCATGGCTTCAGGTAAATCCCTTTGTATTTGAGCAATACGCGATTCGTCTGTAGGGTGGGTACTTAAAAATACTGGAGGTTTTTGCGAACCTTCGCTGGCCGCAGCCATTCTTTGCCAAAACCCAATGGCATTTTGTGGGTTATACCCAGCCATGGCCATAAAAGATAGGCCCATTTTATCGGCTTCTAGCTCTTGTTTACGCGAATTAGGTAAAACATATAGGCCTTGTGCGCCAACGCCATACAATTGGTTAACAATAGCTTGTGTACTCTCAGACTTGCCACTAGTAGCAGTACCAACAGCGGTGCCTAACAATTGCGCTTTAAGCATGTCTGATGCACGCTCTACAGAGTGTTGTGCAATGGCGTGTGCAATTTCATGGCCCATTACTGTTGCCAAACCGGCATCGTCTTTGGTAATCTTTAAAATGCCTGTATAAACAGCAACTTTCCCTCCTGGCATACACCAAGCATTAACCTCTGGGCTTTCAATTAAATTAAACTCCCATTTATAATTTTTAATCTGTTCTCCGTACCCATTGGCATTCATATATTGGGTAACAGCAGCCTGAATATTGGCCCCAATCCTTTTCACACGTTGTGTTTCTGTCGAATTGCTTGATACCACTTTCGTTTTAGGGTCGCTTAACAATTGCGAATAACCCTGAGCAGCTTGCTGCTCTAAATCTGCAGCGTTTACCCCAAAAGTTGAGACTTTACGACCCGTTAAAGGCACAACAGAGGTAGAACAAGAAGATATTGCCAACAAACCTGTAGCAAGACCAATGATCATTATTTTTTTCATCTGTATCATTTTAATTTTTAATGGTGATATCACTTAGTTTTAGCATCATGAAAACCTGTTTATCTCCACATCTTCATCAACAACAAAGTGCTAATTTTGTTTCTTTTTAAACAGGTAAACTTTAGATTCTTTGCCTTTGAGTAATCGTTCTAAGTTTTTTTGATGGGTAACCAATATCAGCACACAAACACAAATCCCATATAGTACTTCCGATTTAATAGAAGATTGGATTACAAATACAATACTTATTGGAAATGCAAAACCAGCACATATCGAGCTTAGAGAAACATATTTTGTGGCCAACAAAACAATCACAAATACCAATACACAAATCATCGCTGCCTCAAACCTAACAGCCAAAACCATTCCAAATAATGTGGCCACTCCTTTTCCTCCTCTAAAACCTGCAAAAATTGGAAACAAATGGCCCATTACCGCAATTACACCCAATGCCAATTGATAATTTACAAACTGGGCAGAATTTTGGGGACCTGTAACAGATAAACCTATCAAATAGGCCAGATTAGTGGCCGTATAGCCTTTAAAAATATCAATAAGCATTACCGCAATACCGGCTTTTTTACCCAACACCCTAAAGGTATTAGTGGCCCCAGCATTACCACTGCCATATTCTCTTACATCTACGCCATAAAATGCTTGACCTAACCATACCGCTGTAGGTATTGAACCAAGAAGATACGCAAATATGAGCGCTGAAATGGAATAGATCGAAATCATTACCTACAATTATACTAAAAATTAAGAATCTAGATGATAAAATATAAGGATTAAAATGCTTTTAAGCTTAAGTCTAAACTTTTAACCGAGTGCGTAAGTGCGCCCATAGATATGTAATCTACGCCACAAGCTGCATACGCTGTTACATTTTCTTCTACAATACCTCCAGAGGCTTCTGTCACAAATCGGCCATTGATCAACTCAACAGCTTCTTTTAACAAAGGCAGTTCAAAGTTGTCGATCAAAATCCTATCTACATTACCTTCGGCCAATACCTGCTTCAGCTCATCTATATTTCTTACTTCAATCTCTATCGCTAAGTTCTTGTTATTGCTTTTAAGATAAGCATTAGCCGCTTTAATGGCATTGGCAATGCCACCAGCATAATCTACATGGTTATCTTTAATCAAAATCATATCGTATAAACCAATTCTATGGTTTACACCGCCGCCAATTACCACAGCCCATTTTTCTAAATACCTTAAACCTGGTGTGGTTTTACGGGTATCTAAAACTTTGGTTTGATAAGGTTTTAACAATTGAACAATGCGATTGGTTTTTGTAGCAATCCCACTCATTCTTTGCATGCAGTTCAGCACCAATCTTTCTGCCAATAAAATGGAATGGGTTGAACCTTCTACGGCAAAAGCAATTTCACCATATTTAACGGGAGTACCATCTGTTAAAAGTACATTGACCTTTAAAGCAGAATCTATTTGATTGAAAATTTCTAATGCCAACTCAACGCCAGCTAAAATTCCATCTTCTTTAACAATCAATTTGGCTTTACCCTGGGTGCCTGCGGTTATGGTAGAAAGTGAAGTATGATCTCCATCACCAACATCCTCGGCGATAGCATTTTTGATAAACAGGTCGACTATTTTTTTGTCCAAAGCAGTGTTTTTCTTGCAAAATTACAAAAATAACAAGAAATATAGTTATTCCTTATCGGCCTCAATACGCAATTCGGTGATTAACAAGCTATTAGTTGGTTTATTTACTTTCATCGTAATCATTACCCTAAATTTTCCATTTTTAGTGGTTAAGGATAAGATCGCTAATCGCCAACTTGGATTGGTATTTACACGATGGATAATACTTGTTTTAGATGGAGGATTTTTAACAAAAAAATCTTTTAGAATCTGTTCGGCCTGTACTTTACTATATACATCTTCCTGGTCAATTACAATCAATTCTACAGATCCTGCAAAGTTTTTTGCAATTTCTTTAGAGTTTCCTGTTTTAAAATTTAGGGCCAGATCATCAACAATATCTGCCTGCAATACATTATTTAACGGAAAATGCACTAACAATAGCAGTAACGCAAGTAATGGTTTCATTATGTGTGTGGTCAAACTATAAAATATACAAGCCAAAATTATGCCACTTACAAATCATAATATGTAAAAATTTTGCTTTAAAGCATGTTTTAGGTTTATATTTGTCTAGCAGACAAATCGTTTTTTAAGCAAAAATACAGAATAGATTTGTTGAACATTCCTAAAATTACACGATTAATGAAAGCTAAAAAACTAGTACTACTGATTCTTGATGGCTGGGGCTACGGAAAGAAAGATCAATCTGATGCCGCTTACATGGCCAACACTCCATTTTTTGATTCAATGCTTCAAAACTATCCCAACTCAAAACTAGAAGCATCTGGAGAAGCAGTAGGATTACCTGCCGGACAAATGGGCAACTCTGAAGTTGGACACATGAATTTAGGTGCAGGTAGAGTAGTTTACCAAGAATTAGGCAGAATTAACAAGGCCATAACAGATAGAACCTTGCACAACAATGAGGTTTTGGTTAATGCTTTCAATTATGCAAAAGCTCATGATAAAGCTGTCCATTTTATTGGATTAGTTTCTGATGGCGGTGTGCATGCCCATATTAATCATTTAAAGGCATTGTGTGATGCTGCTAACGAAAAAGGATTAAAAGATGTGTTTATTCACGCGTTTTTAGATGGTAGAGATACGGATCCAAATTCTGGATTAGGTTTCATTTCTAGCTTAAATCAGCACCTCCAAACATCAACAGGAAAAATTGCCAGCTTAATTGGTCGTTATTATGCAATGGATAGAGACAACCGTTGGGAAAGAGTGAAACTAGCCTACGATGTAATGGTGAATGGTATTGGCGAAAAAGCTACAAATGCCGAAGATGCCATTCAAAAATCATACGGTGAAGGAATAACTGACGAATTTACCAAACCAATTGTGATTACAAATGCCGACGGTACACCAACAGCAACAATTAAAGCTGATGATGTAGTGATCTGTTTCAATTATAGGACAGATAGAGGCAGAGAAATTACAACTGCTTTAAGTCAAAAAGATTTCCCTGACTTTGACATGCAAAAACTGCCCTTGTATTATGTAACCATGACTACTTACGACGAAAGTTTTGAGAAGGTGAATGTTGTATTTACAAAAGACGATCTTTCTAATACCTTGGGCGAAGTTTTGGAAGCTAACCATAAAACCCAAATCCGGATTGCCGAAACAGAAAAATATCCTCATGTTACTTTCTTCTTCTCTGGAGGTAGAGAAAAAGAGTTTGAAAATGAAAAACGAATCTTAATTCCTTCTCCAAAAGTTGCCACCTACGACCTGCAACCTGAAATGAGCGCAGCTGGCATTACAGCTGCTATTAGCCAAGAATTAGAAAGTGGCTGGCCCGATTTTATCTGTTTAAACTTTGCAAACCCTGACATGGTTGGCCATACTGGTGTTTTTGATGCCGTAGTGAAAGCTGTTGAAACCGCTGATGCATGTGCCGAACAAGTTGTTAAAACAGGTATTGCAAATGGCTATTCTTTTATTATCCTTGCTGATCATGGTAACTCCGAATACATGATCAATGCAGATGGTTCTGTAAATACGGCACACACGACCAATTTGGTGCCTTGTATTTTAATAGATAATGAATACAAACACATTGCCGATGGAAAATTAGGCGACATTGCCCCTACTATTTTGAAAATTATGGGTATAGAAATTCCAACAATCATGACAGGAAATTGCTTGGTCTAATGAAGAAATTGATTTTATACAGTTTTGTTGTCTTTTGTAGTGCTTGTACTTTTAAAGAACAAGATAACTTGAGCACTAAAACTTATGTTGATTTAGCTGGATATTTTAAAAAAGAAGCGTTGCGGTTAAAGCAAAATAAGTTGCCAATAGACAAAATGGTAATGGTAAATGGCAAAATGGAGGAAAAGAAAGTGACCATTGCCAATTGGGAAAAAGAATTTGATTCATTTATCTCTGCCGATATCAACAAAGCCTCTTGGAGAGGTGCTTTTAAAATCACAAAAAACGATAATGTTGCTATTTATACATCTAACAGCGATAAAATTCCCGTTAAAAAAGTAGAAGTTACCTATCAAAATGAAAAGATTACCACTATCAAAATCTTTGTAACCAATACAAATGACCTTTATACATCTAAAGACACTTTGAGCTATTATCCAGATAGTTTATACGAGATCAAAAAAATACAAAGTATAAAACTCATGAGCGAGAAGAAATATCAGATTACAGGAAAATTCAAATAAAAAATCCCCTAGTGTTTTGCTAGGGGATTTTTTTTTGAGCCGTTGTGTTTTATTTTAAACTCGCTACCTGCGCTTTAATATAATCAACCCAAGAAATGATATCTTTTCTTAAAGGCTGTACAGTTAAAACTTTTTGGAAATCGGCCATTGAGCTATTAAAGATAGCTACACATGCTACTTTTTCAGGAGTCTTTTTAATCTTATACGATTTAAATATGGCATAATCTTTATACGCAAGGCCTCTGTTCTGCAAAATCTGTACATCTTCTTCACCATTAATTTCAATTGCTTTGCTAAAATCCTTAATTGCCGACGTATAGAAACTTTCTCTCATTTGATTGAGCGATTCTTTAGGAGCATTGGCAATATTTAACCTTGCTTTACCTCTATAATAATAAGCAGAATAATCAGTAGGTTTTAAAGCAATTAAACGACTGTAAGCAGAAATAGAGTTTTCAAAATCTGCACATTGAAAATAAGAATAACCCAACATTTTTAAAACATTTGCATTGTTCTGGTCTGCATTATCGGCTTTTTCCAATTGCACAACCGCGGTTTTATAATCACCATTCATCCACGCTTGTTTCCCCATTTTCTCATAATTACCCTGAGCAAAAGAAGAAGTAGAAGCAGAAATTACAAATAATAATAAAAATGTTTTTTTAAAATAATCCATTCAGCGTTTTTTTAGTTTTAGTTAATGTTGCAAATCATCAGCACTAACATCTTTATAGCCAAGACCATAATTCATTGATGCTAATATACAACTATCATACCATTTGCAAATATTTAAGGTAAACGCTAATTTAATAAAATATGGTATAATTGGTCAGTATAATTTTTTAAGGCTGACTTTTTAACAGACATTTACCCTTATTCTATTTTTGGCACAAGAGTTGAAAATATAACCCTTAATACTAGATTTATACTTTTATTACGGCAAGGCTGTCAGTTTGTCGTTAATATATAATTAAAAAGGCCCAATTAATGAGTAAACAAGATCAATTTGATTTTAGTCACGCACTACCAATGATAAATGAAGATACGGAGTTCTTTCCCCTAATGTCTCAACAAGACGAAGATGAAATGAACAATGAAGAAACTCCAGAAATCTTAGCTATACTTCCACTTAGAAATACGGTTTTATTTCCCGGAGTTGTTATTCCAATTACCGTTGGTAGAGACAAATCTATCAAGCTAATTAAAGAGGCCTACAAAGGCGATAGGATCATTGGTGTAGTTTCTCAACGCGATGTATCTATCGAAGACCCTACGTTTGAGCAATTGAATAGTGTAGGTACGGTAGCACAAATTATCAAGATGCTGCAAATGCCTGATGGAAATACCACAGTCATCATCCAAGGTAAACAGCGTTTTCAATTGGTAGAAGAAGTACAATCAGAACCTTATATTAAGGTAATTATTGCAAAATTTACCGAAACAAAACATAAAGCAGATAAAGAATTTAAAACTTTGGTGGCTTCTATTAAAGAAATGTCATCACAGATCATCCAACTTTCGCCAAATATCCCTAGCGAAGCTGGAATAGCGCTAAAAAACATAGAAAGCACTTCTTTCTTGATCAACTTCATCTCTTCAAATATGAATGCAGATGTAGCAGACAAGCAAAAGATGTTAGAAATGGGCAACCTACGTAAACGTGCCGAAATGGTAATGGAGCTTTTAACAACAGAACTACAAATGTTAGAGTTGAAGAACCAAATCCAATCAAAAGTACGTACCGACCTAGACAAACAACAACGCGATTATTTTTTAAATGCACAATTAAAAACCATTCAAGAAGAACTAGGCGGCAATTCTTCTGATCTGGAATTTGAAGCACTTCAAGCAAGGGCCAAAAGAAAAAAATGGGCTAAATCTGTAGGCGATCATTTTGGTAAAGAGCTTGAAAAATTAGGAAGGATGAACCCAGCAGCTCCAGATTATTCTATACAAATGAATTATCTAGAATTGTTATTGGACCTACCTTGGAACGATTTTACCAAAGACAATTTTGATCTCAAACGTGCACAACGCATTTTAGACAAAGATCATTTCGGCCTAGAAAAAGTTAAACAAAGGATTATCGAGTATTTAGCTGTCTTGAAATTAAAAAGAGACATGAAAGCGCCTATTCTTTGTTTGGTTGGCCCTCCGGGTGTGGGTAAAACATCTTTGGGTAAATCTATTGCCAAAGCAATTAACCGTAAATACGTACGGATGGCTTTGGGAGGGATTAGAGATGAAGCAGAAATTCGTGGACATAGAAAAACATATATCGGTGCTATGCCTGGCCGTATTATCCAATCTATTAAAAAGGCTGGTGCAGCAAATCCGGTTTTTGTATTAGATGAAATTGATAAAGTAGGCTCTGATTTTAGAGGAGACCCTTCTTCAGCTTTATTAGAGGTCTTAGATCCAGAACAAAATAATGCATTTAACGATCATTATGTAGAAGCTGATTATGACCTCTCTAATGTATTGTTCATTGCTACTGCCAACTCGTTAAGCTCTATCCAACCTGCACTTTTAGATCGGATGGAGATTATTGAAGTAAATGGTTACACCATTGAAGAGAAAATTGAGATTGCCAAAAAATATTTGCTACCTAAGCAAAAAGAACAACACGGATTAAAAAGCAAAGACATTACTTTAAAAAGCTCTTTAATTGAAAAAGTAATTGAAGATTATACCCGCGAAAGTGGGGTGCGTGGTTTAGAGAAGAAAATTGGCTCTTTGGTACGTGGTATTGCTACCAAGATTGCCATGGATGAAGCGTATGAACCGGCTTTGCAATTGGATGATGTGGAACGCATTTTAGGTGCACCGATTTACGACAAAGACCTTTACGAAGGTAACGAAGTAGCTGGTGTAGTTACGGGTTTGGCTTGGACACAGGTTGGTGGCGACATTTTGTTTATTGAAGCCAGTTTAAGCCCGGGCAAAGGAAAATTAACTTTAACCGGAAACTTGGGCGAAGTAATGAAAGAATCAGCAATTATTGCATTAGCTTATATCAGGGCACATGCTGATCTTTTTGGCATCGATAATGATTTATTTGATCAATACGATGTGCATGTTCACGTTCCTGCAGGTGCCACACCAAAAGACGGACCATCTGCTGGTATCACCATGCTTACTGCTTTAACTTCTGCCTTTACCCAGCGTAAAGTAAAATCTAATTTAGCCATGACAGGCGAAATTACCCTACGTGGAAAAGTATTGCCTGTTGGAGGAATTAAGGAAAAAATATTGGCTGCTAAAAGAGCAAATATCAAAGAAATTATTCTTTGCAAATCAAACAGAAAAGATATCTTAGAAATTAAAGAAGATTACATCAAAGACCTTCAGTTTTATTATGTTACAGAAATGAAGGAAGTAATTGAACTCGCTTTGATGAAAGATAAAGTTAAAAATGCGCAGCTTTTAACTGTAAAAAAACCAAATTCAAACTCATAAAACTATGCGGTTAAAACTCCTATTTATTTTTCTCTTACTGGGCATTAGTTTTGGGAGTTTTGCCCAATCTTACAAAAACGAATTCGGTTTCAAAAGCGATAACGATTCTTATCTTTTTGTAGGTCAGGACCGCTATTATACCAATGGGCTTTTCCTCTATTTCCGCCACGCGGCAGATCAGGGAAAACTAAATGGAAAACTGGAGAAAGTGATCTACGAATTTTCTGCCGGACAGAAAATGTACAATGCCATTTCTGGTTATGTACCTAAACTGAGCCAACATGATCGTCCTTTTGCGGGCTACCTTTATGGTGGTGCAGCGGTTAACCTTTTGTATAAAAAAGAAAAGGCATTAAAGTTGGGCATCGAACTCGGAACGGTTGGCCCCGATGCCTTGGGAGAAGAAGCTCAAGAACTGCTCCATAAAATTGCAGGTTTTTACGAACTTAAGGGCTGGGAGTATCAGATCAAGAATGAGTTGGCAGTTAACCTTTCTGCTCAGTATACCAATCTATTGCATCGCTCTGAAAATGGGAAGACAGATTTCTCATTAGAAAGTTATGCAAATCTGGGCACTACCTTTAGTGGAGCTGGTGTAGGTGTTTTGTTCAGAACAGGTAACATTAACCAGTTATTTAATACGGTTTCTACTAACTCTTTGATCAGCAACAATTCAAAAACAGCAAAATTGGTTAAAAATGAGTTGTTCTTTTATGCCAAACCACAACTTAACTATGTGGCTTACGATGCAACAATTGAAGGAAGCATGTTTAACAACAATAGTCCAGTAACATTTGGTGTTAAACCTGTCGTTTTTGCGCAACAACTTGGTTTCAACTATAGCTCATCGCGTTTTACCATAGATTATAGCATCTTATTCAAATCTAAAGAAGTTAAAAGCACAGCAAAAGCACATCAATACGGCACAATAGCGATGTATTACAGGTTTGGAAAATCCTAAAATTAATTATTAAATTCATATAGAATACAATAAAGGGCCATTTTTCAATGGCCCTTTATTGTATGTTTGACTTTTAAAAGTAGGTTAATTTTTAAGCTTCACTTCTTGCTCCTCAAGATATTTTACAATGTATTCTTTTACTTGCATCTTCTTTTGATTATCCGTAATTAAATCATATAAAGGAACCAACCCTTTTTCTGTAACACCAATAAATTTCGCTGTTTCTAGTGTAATACTTTTATACCAATTTGTTATGTTTACAGGAAGAGGAGACAGACTCTTTAATTCTCTTACATCCCCACCTGTGGCTTCATAGTGCAATTTAGCACCCGCATTTGCATTCAGGGCAGCGAGATCTATAGGGCCTAATTCGCCAGTTGGAAGTCCGAAAACTTTCTGCATGGCATATCTTAAACCAGTAGTACTAATTTTTTTTCTATCGTTGTTAGCTGTTTCTGCCTGATAAACTACATTTAGTCTGGCCCCTAACTCTATATCTTTCAGGATATGTGTTCCATATTTTTTCACCAAGTCTTCAGCACTCAATACATTCACATCTTGCACAAAAGAACTAGTGAGGTATTTAAGCATTTCAACATCCCCAGTCATTCTCAGTCTTTTTTGGACACTGATATTTGAATAATAACCATAAAAGTATTTACTATCAAAAACATTAAAATTTGGAAATGCCTTTGAAATTGTTTTCCCAAACATTTTTAAACCTTTCGTTTCATCTAAGCTATTGGATAGTTTACTGCTCAAGTCTGTCGCATTTTCACCACTCCAATTTGACCAATAATATGAAGTGCCTGTACTCACATTAATTCTTGATAAATGATCAATGGCCAATAAGGGGATATTGATTACCGAGGCTCTTACGGCAGCTGCATCAGCATATTTATCCGTAACATCATAACCATAGCCTAAAAAGTTATAGGTAACATTTCCTTCTGAGGTAGTTGGGGCTGGTAGCGCCCACGAAACCGCTATACCGATATCTTTTGGCAAAACAGTTTCTTTTTTTGGAATGTTTTCATTGTTTTTTTTGCACGCACCAAGTGCAGCGCTCAGCATAGCCAAGGCTAGGATTGTTTTTTTCATATTCATTTGTGTATTTGTGTGTAATTTACGGGAGCAATTTTAATGCCGTGATTACAAATGATCAATCAATGCTAGGTCTTTTTCTATTTTCTTTTTTTGAAGAAACAGCGGACTTATGATTTAGCCTTTTCTCAATTACAGCTTTCGGAGTTTTGGTGGGTTTTCTCTTTTTCTGTACATGTAATGACCTGGCCAATAGATCTACCAGTTTAAGAATGGTTCGTTGTTTATTTAAAAGCTGACTTCTATCTTCTTGACTTACAATATGCAAGTTACCTTCGGCATCTAACCTTGTAGCCAATCTTTCTATCAATAGGCTTTTTTGGTCTACAGTAAAAAGCAAAGACTGTTCAATATTAAAGATCAGCTCTACTTTACTCGAAACTTTATTAACGTTTTGCCCGCCTTTACCTCCACTACGTGATGTTTTAAAGGTAAGCTCTTTGATCAATTCTTCTTTTGCGGGTATCATTGTACAAAGATATAGCTTAATTTACTCAATTCTTAGTGCATGGCGCCATGATGAACATTTATAGGCTATCGCTTATCCGTTGGCGAAGATGCCAACGAAAACAGAAAAAACCAATAGCTATAAAGGTTGAAGGTAACATACACGGATTTAGGATAAATATTTTTTGAAGAGCAAGTTCAGTGCTTGTTACTCCTGCAAGTCCTGCTAAACGCTTTACTCCGCTCTCGCTCCGTGTTCGCTAATATCAGGTCTATTTAACAAACAAATTTGCTTTCTATTTTGGCATCCTGCATATTTTCTTCGCTATGGCAAGTGTGCCGCTTTGGTCTTTCTGCCTTAGCATTGTGTTTGATAGCCCCGATTGTAGCGGAAGGCCCGGAATGTAGCGTAGCGAAATGAGGACTTGCAGTGTAAAGCCTGCCTGCGGTAGGTAGGCGGGAACGGCGTTGTGAATAGCACTGAAATTAGGCACTTGTTGGTGTCCTCACCAACGAGTATAAAGATACAAATTTGTTAAGAAAATAACTCATCCGTTGGCGGGGACGCCAACAAATGCAGAGAAAGTGTAAATACTTTAGCCCTTGTTGGCGTCCCCGCCAACATACATAAAGACACACATTTGTTGATGAAAGCTTTGTATAAAACAATTTCAAAGTATTATCTTTGCACTACATGAGAAAAAATCTGGTTGTAGCAATCGATGGCTATTCTTCTTGCGGAAAAAGTACTTTAGCCAAAGCGCTAGCAAAAAAATTAGGTTTTATCTATATCGATAGCGGCGCCATGTATAGAGCAGTTACGCTGTTCTTCATCCGCAACAAGGTTGATATCAACAACCAAGAAGCCGTAAAAGATGCACTGCAACATATTGAGCTTAACTTTCATTCTAGGGATTACGAATCTCACATCCTACTCAATGGCGAAGAAGTTTCTGAAGAAATTAGACAAATGCCAGTTTCTGAAAATGTAAGTGAAGTTTCGGCCAATAAGTTGGTTCGCCACGACATGGTGAAACAACAGCAACGCATGGGTAAATCTAAAAACATTGTAATGGATGGCCGAGACATAGGTACTGCTGTTTTTGAAGACGCCCAGGTTAAATTTTTCATGACAGCTGACCCTAAAATTAGGGCCGAACGCCGCCATAAAGAAATGAGGGCTAAAGGCGACACCAAAACTACCTTAGAAGAGGTTTTCGAAAATTTGGCACACCGCGATTATGCCGATACTACCAGAACCGAAAGTCCGTTGGTTAGAGCCGAAGATGCCATCATTTTAGACAATACCGAACTCAGTGAGGCTGAGCAGCTTGATTTTGCCCTAGCTAAGGTAAATCCCTTCTTAACTCACTAACAAATCCTTACGATATATTTATTTGCCGATCTAAAATAAATTGGTATTTTAGTTAGCAACTATCTATCATCAGCTTATGAAATTTACCCTTCCTAAAACAATCACATTAGCTTTGTTTTTGCTTTCTGGTCTAAATCTCCATGCCCAAAAAAGTGGCTGGATCAATTTATTTAATGGCAAAGACCTTAAAGACTGGACTGTTAAAATAGCCAAACATGAGGTGAACGACAATTATGCCAATACTTTTAGGGTAGAAAATGGTGTAATGAAAGTGAGTTATGATGGTTACAAAGAATTTGACCAACAATACGGCCATATCTTTTATAAAAAACCGTTTTCTACCTATCTATTAAAAGTAGAATACCGTTTTGTAGGCGAACAGGTTAAAGGCGGTGAAGGTTGGGCATTAAGAAATAGTGGTGCCATGTTACATGGACAAGCACCAGAAACAATGCTCAAAGACCAAGATTTTCCAATTTCTATTGAAGGCCAACTTTTAGGTGGCGACGGGGTAAACCCTCGACCTACAGGAAATGTATGTACACCAGGCACTACCATATTTGTGAATGGCAAATTGTTTACGCCACATTGTTTAGATTCTAAATCGAAAACTTACGCTGGCGAACAATGGGTTACTGCAGAGTTTTTGGTATTGGGCGATTCTGTGATCAAACACATCATCAATAAGGACACTGTTTTAACCTATACCAAACCACAAATTGGTGGTGGCAATGTTTCTAACTTTGATCCAAAAGTAAAACAAGATGGTAAAGCACTTACAGGTGGTTACATTTCTTTACAGAGCGAAAGCCATCCAATAGAGTTTAGAAAAGTGGCACTTTTTGACCTGGCTCCTTATTACAAGGACAAGAAAAAACTAGAAAAGATCTTGGCTAAACTAAGGGAAGAATAGCTTGCCAATTTTTCGAAAAAATCATTACTGAGGCATCTATGTTTTGAGCACCACAAAGAAGAAATACTTATGAAGAGACTGCCATTTTTGATCTTATTTTTATGCTTCAGTACACTTTCCTTTGCTCAAAAGTATTATACGGTTAAGGAAATCCCTAACCCAAAAACTGCTGGACAAGACTATTTTGTAAGTAACCCCGATGGTATATTAGGTAATGTTCATGCCTTAAACCAACTCATTACCGAAATAGAAAATCAGACCAAGGTAGAAATAGCGGTAGTTGCCGTTAAAAATTTTGAAGAAAACAGCGAAGACTTTGAGTTTGCAAAAGCACTTTTTGAAGAATGGGGAATTGGAAAAGCCAAAGCCAATAATGGGTTGCTGCTATTGATAGCCACCGATAGAAGAAAATATCGTTTCATTACAGGAACTGGAATTGAAGGCCTATTACCCGATGTAACCTTAAAACAGATAGGCGATCAGATTTTAGTACCTGCATTTAAAGAGGAACGTTATGAAGATGGTGTACTTTCGGCACTACGCTCTATTCAAAGCCGATTAACCAACCCTACAAATCAGGCCGAAGTACAACAACTTGCTACAACAGCAGCAACAAAAAGTAACAATTGGACCTATCCCTTAATTTATTCTGCGTTGATTATCCTATTATTTGTTGGGATTTCAAAAATCATTAACAGACAATCAGGCCAGAGCCAAAAGTTTAGCAAAAACAATCAGAATGGTTATGATGCTTTTGCAATCAAGGGATGCGGCAGTCTGTTTTTCTTTGTTTTCATTTCCATATTCGTAATGGTTTTTACAGGCAGTTTTGGCCTTTTCAAAAACATAGGTATAGCCGATATTCCAATAATTGTATACGTCGTTCTGGCCATTTTTCTATTCTTCAGGTATTTTTCGGCCATTGCCAATTTAAGAAGAGCCCATAACGACGACGAGAACTTTTTTGAGGCCGTTAAAACTTTTCATCGCAAAAATTGGTGGTTGGTGATTTTTTCTCCAATAATTCTAGTGGCCCTAATTATTCATAGTCTTAAAAAAGCAAAAACAGTTGAGCGTTTTAAACCTATTGAAGACAGTAAAAAAAGACAAATGATCCGTTTGGATAGAGATGAAAATGTAGAGGGTAAACCATTTTTAAGCAAAGGGCAACGCGAAGAAGAAATCATTAAGGCCTACGATTACGACATTTGGGAAAGTCCAGATCATAGCGAACATATCATTAAAGCTTGGCCAGCAGAAGCCTACCGTAGTTTTACCGAATGTCCTAAATGTAATTTCCGTACCTATAGCTTAAATAAACAAGAAACGATAAAAGCAGCTACCTATAGCGCAGCCGGTCAAGCAAAATTAGTGAACGAATGTTGCAATTGTAAGCATGTAGAATTTATAAAATGGGTAACTTTGGCCATGTTGGTCGAATCTAGTTCTTCTAGTAGCTCATCCTCTGGCGGCAGCTCATCCTCTTCATCAAGCAGTGGCAGTTTTGGTGGTGGTAGCAGTAGTGGCGGTGGTGCTGGGGGAAGCTGGTAGTTCGAATAAACTTATATATTATGATTAGAAATTTATTGGTTTTAGCTGTATTGCTTATTTTATCATTGTCTGGTAAAGCGCAAGATATGTATCGTGTAAAGGCAGACAAATTAAATGTGCGAGCAAGCAACGATCCAAAAGGTAAGGTAATTGGATTTATACCGCAAAATGAAAATGTGTTGGTGTTAGACTCTTCAGATGCCAAATACTTTAAAGTGAAGGTAAAAAATGCAGAAGGCTGGGTAAGTAGTTCGTTTTTAGAGAAAATTGCAGCCGCTCCATCAAAACCTGTACAAGCACAACCTGCCATAGCTGCCGAAAAACCTGGGAAAGACTACTCTAGCATCATCTTTTTTTCAATTGTAGCCATAGCATCGTTAAGCATTCTCTTCTTTACCTTTAAATATGCCTTTGGCAATAAGGTTTTGGTTGCAATTACTACCATCATAGTCATTGCAGTAGGCTATTTCTGTTACACCACTTTTATTAAGGAAAAGACCTTGTCTGGCGTGTTTAATAGCGATAGTGATACCCAATACCAATCTTTTGATTTCAAGGGCAAAAACTTGGTAGAGGTAAAAGATAATTATGCCGATTCTACATTTACAGCTAATTATGTAATTGAGGGCGATATCATCAAATTGCAACAACAGCAGAATACTATCTTACTCATGATCAGAGATGAACATACCTTAATTGGCGAAGGTTTTACCAAAGGGGTTTACACTAAGAAATAAAAAGCTCTTTTAAAGTGAATTATTTAACACATAGAAAACATAGACTTAGTTGCCTTATCTTATTAAAGAATTGTTATGCTGAGCCTGTCGAAGCATTATTTCTTGCATTTTGTTAATCGGGATTTGTAATCCCGATTTGCCTAACTTCGGATTTGTAATCCGCCTTAACCAGCTGAACCAGCCCAATTAAACCCGATTGCAGTGAAAAGTCCGCAATGGAGCACAGCGAAATGAGGACTTGGAACGAAAAAGCGGGACTAACATTGAAAAAAGCTACCGAACCTGCTTTACTGATTAAATTAAAAGCTTAAAATTTGATGCGCTTAATTTTACTACTTTTATACTTTATATAACATACTTTTGACTATATACTTAATTATCAGCAACATTTATTAAAAAAATCTTTTCTTTTAAAAAAGAAATTTCTACCTTTGCAGTCCCTAAATAGGGAACAAAGGAGATTATTAATTAATGGCTAAAAAACAAGTAGCAGAAAAAGAACTAGAGGCTAAAACAGCCGAACTACAAGGTGCAGACGCTCGTCTAACCGAGAAAGAAACAATTGAGTCAGAAGCTGATTCGGTTTCTATCGAACAAATCAAATCATCATTAGCAACACCAGATCAAGATTTTGATTGGGATGCAGATGATAAAGTATTTGGTAACTACAGTGACGCAGACCGTAAAAAGTTTGAAGATATGTACACAGATACTTTCAACCAAATCACTCAAGGCGAAATCATTAGTGGTATCGTTGTATCAATCAACAACAAAGACGTAGTATTAAATGTTGGCTTTAAATCTGACGGTTTAGTTTCTACTTCTGAGTTTAGAGATACACCTGATTTGAAAATTGGCGATTCAGTGGATGTTTTCGTAGAAGCTCCAGAAGATGCGAATGGTCAGTTGATTTTATCTCGCAAGAGAGCAAAAACACAACGTTCTTGGGAAACCATCAACGCTGCGCTTGACAATGACACCATTATCAATGGTTTCGTGAAGAGCCGTACTAAAGGTGGTTTAATTGTTGACATCATGGGTGTAGAAGCATTCTTACCAGGATCACAAATCGACATTAAACCTATCCGCGATTACGATGTATACGTGGGTAAAACAATGGAATTCAAAGTTGTTAAAATTAACCATGAGTTTAAAAACGTAGTAGTTTCTCATAAAATCTTAATTGAAGACGATTTAGAAAGCCAAAAAGTTGAAATCGTTTCTAAATTAGAAAAAGGACAAGTATTAGAAGGTACTGTGAAAAACATTACTGACTTTGGTGTGTTCATCGATTTAGGCGGTGTTGACGGTTTATTGCACATTACTGATATTTCTTGGGGCCGCATAGAGCATCCAAAAGAAGTATTGTCATTAGACGAAAAAATCAACGTTGTTGTTTTAGACTTTGATGATGAGAAAAAACGTATCGCTTTAGGCTTGAAACAATTAACTCCACACCCTTGGGAAAACTTAGATGCTAACTTAGCTGTTGGTTCTAAAGTTAAAGGTAAAATTGTTACTGTAGCTGATTACGGTGCTTTCTTAGAAATCATTCCAGGTGTTGAAGGTTTGATCCACGTTTCAGAAATGAGCTGGTCACAAAACTTACGTTCACCTCAAGAATTCTTGAAAGTTGGCGATGAAATCGAAGCTGAAGTTTTAACTTTAGACAGAGACGAGCGCAAAATGAGCTTAGGTATCAAACAATTAACTCAAGATCCATGGGGTAATGTTGCAGAAAGATATCCAATTGGAAGCAAACACAAAGCTGTAGTTAAAAACATGACTAACTTCGGTGTATTTGTTGAAATTGAAGAAGGAATTGATGGTTTAATCCACATTTCTGACCTTTCTTGGAGCAAAAAAGTTAACCACCCTAACGAGTTTACTAAAGTTGGTGATACCTTAGATGTTGTTGTTTTAGAACTTGATGTTGAAAACCGCAAATTAAGCTTAGGTCACAAACAATTAGAAGAAAACCCTTGGGATACTTTCGAAACTATCTTTACCCTTGATTCAGTTCATACAGGTACAGTAGTTAAAGTAACTGATAAAGGTGCTGTTATTGCTTTACCATACGGTGTAGAAGGTTTCGTACCAACTAAACACATGGCTAAAGAAGATGGTTCTGTAATCAAAGCTGAAGAAACCAACGATTTCAAAATCATTGAGTTTAACAAAGATGCTAAACGTATCGTTGTTTCTCACGCCCGTATCTGGGAAGAGGCTAAAGCTGAAGCTTTACAAGAAGAAAGAGCTACTAAGAAAAAAGAAGCGAAAGCATCTAGCACAGCTGTTAAAAAAGTAAAAGATTCTGTAGAGAAATCTACTTTAGGTGATCTTAGCGTTCTTGCTCAATTAAAAGAGCAAATGGAAGGCGAAGAAAGCAAAAAAAAATCTAAATAATTTTAACATGCTTAGTCAGGATTTTTAATCCAGACTGATATATAATTCAAAAGCTCTCGATGAAAATCGGGAGCTTTTTTTGTTTACCAGAATCTGCCATTGCTGTTACTTGTTGAATAAACCTAATCTTATTTAATGGCTAATGGCAAAACAATGGCATTGTCCATGGCTCTCTCCTGCCCCGCCTGTACTAAAACAGCCCCCATACCATTGGGTTGATTATCAAAAGCATTAGCTCCTAGCAATATTTCCATTCCATCGCCTTAAAACCACTCAGATTTTCTATTTTTGAGAATCAAATCTATCTACTCATGAAGAAATTCGCATTCATTACGCTACTTACGGCAATTACCTATTTAGCCAATGGGCAAATCACAGTGCCAACCAACAAAACATTTGTCGATATCATACCCAACCCTGCGATTGCTCAATTTGGCAATCCAAAAAGTGCTTTTACCATTAATGCCAATACGCTCATTTATGTCCAAAATGATTCTTTAATCAATTCGGCCAATTTCTTGAAAGATTATATCCAAAAAAACTACAATCGTACACTTCAAATATCAAGCACCAAACGAGCTCAAAACACCATTAACCTTATTTCGCAAACAACTTTTCAGAATTTTAAGGATAGTTATAGCTTAACTGCTACTGAAACCGGGATCACCATCAATGGAAATTCGGCCGCAGGTGTTTTTTATGGCACGCAATCCATAATTCAACTTTTGCCAACTGCAAAATCTTCAATTCTTAAAATACCTGCCATTACCATTATAGATTATCCTCGTTTTGATTACCGTGGTATGCATTTAGATGTAAGCCGCCATTTCTTTGATGTAGCCTTTGTTAAAAAATATATTGATTACTTAGCTCTCCATAAAATGAACTATTTCCATTGGCATTTGACTGATGACCATGGATGGCGTATGGAAATCAAGAAATATCCTAAACTAACCGAAATTGGCGCTTGGCGAGATGGAAGCATCATTGGTCTTTGGCCAGGAAAAGGAAATGAAGGCATCAAATATCAAGTTTTACCAAATGAAGTAAAGATTACCCCAAGTGACGCGGTAATTAAAACCGATGGCATTAAACATGGTGGTTTTTATACACAAGAAGAAATCAAAGACGTAATTGCCTATGCGGCCAAACGTTACATTACCATCATCCCCGAAATAGAAATGCCTGCACATAGCATGGCTGCTTTGGCTGCTTACCCCGAATTTGGCACGGAGCCGACTAAAAAATACGAAGTTGCCCAAACTTGGGGAATGATGAATAAATACAATAATGTATTTGCACCTACAGAAAAAACATTCAAATTTTTAGAAGATGTGTTAACCGAAGTAATGGATTTATTCCCTTCGCAATACATCCACATTGGTGGAGATGAGGCATCTAAAGTTTGGTGGAGACAATCTTTGGCCACTCAACAAATGATGAAGGCCAATAACCTAAAAGACGAGAATGCCTTGCAAAGCTATTTTATTCAAAGGATAGAAAAATTTGTGAACAGCAAAGGTAAAACCATTATTGGTTGGGACGAGATTTTAGATGGTGGCTTAGCGCCAAATGCCATAGTAATGAGCTGGCGTGGCGAAAAGGGAGGCATTGCTGCAGCCAAAGAAAACCATAAAGTGATCATGACACCTGAGACCAAACTCTACCTTAACCATGCACAATTTGTAAAAGAAGACAGCTTAACCGCAGCCAAACTACTCACTTTAGAAACCGTTTATAATTACGACCCCATTCCTACAGAATTAACACCTGCCCAAAGCAAATTTGTTTGGGGTGCACAAGGTAATTTATGGTCTGAATACATTGCCAATCCTGCCAAGGCAGAGTACATGATCTTTCCAAGATTGGATGCATTGAGTGAAATTTTATGGACACCAAAGGAAAAAAGAAATTATCCTGATTTTCAAAAGAGATTAAAAACCCAACTGAAACGATACGATTTAATGGGGATTACTTACAGCAGAAGGTATTTGGAAAATTAATTCTTCTTTACTGTAATTTTTGATGCCCAAAGCTTACTAACTGAACATATTTAAACAGTTAAATCAAGCCAAATGGAAAATCAAACTTCGGGCCTTGCCATTCCAGCATTCCTAATTATCGTTGTGTCTACAACTGAAACTTCTTATTTCATTAAATATCCACTATTAATTGTGGCGGTTATTTCTTTGATTATTGCGATCAATAAATACCATAAAGAAAGAAAAACCAAAGTTGTTGACCAAGAAAATAAGACCAACAGCTAACATGACGGAAAAGTCTTATCTCCAAAAAATAGAAGAACATAAGGGCATCATCTTTAAAGTGGTGAATCTTTATGCAGACGATCTGGAGGACAGAAAAGATTTATATCAGGAAATTGTCTATCAGAGTTGGAGTGCCTATGCTAGGTTTCAAGGTAACTCCAAGTTCTCTACCTGGTTATATCGCATCAGTTTAAATGTGGCACTTACGCATTTGAACAAAAGAAAAAAGCGGGGAGAAATTAAAGGAGAAAGTACAGCCGAGCCACGTTTTGATCCTCCAGAACTCTCCGAACGGGCCGATTTTCTGTACAGGGCCATCAAGCAGCTTACCGAAATAGACAGGAGTATCATTATGCTGCACTTGGATGGTTTTGACAATACCGAAATCAGCGAAATAACAGGACTCTCTAAAAGCAATACCAACGTTAAACTACATCGAATTAAACAACAACTTAGCACAATCTTAAATGGAAAATAGCCTCAACTTAGCGCAAGAATGGCAAAATATGTCGGCCGAAATTATTTCAAAACAACAAGATAACGATCCTTCAACTATGCTACTAGATGGGCAATCGCATGGTTTATTGCAATCTTTATTGTTTAAACTGAAATGGAAGTTAAGATGGATCCGTATTATTGACATCCCCCTATTGATAATTGCTTTTTTTGCAAGTGGCGATTTACAGATCGTACTGCTAGTGCTGTTTGCCACCTATGAAATTTTTAGGGGTTTGGCCATCATAGAATTTAACAAGATCAAAACAGGTGTAGATTACAATGCCAATGCCAAGCAACTCTTAACTGTCAACCTAAAAGCCATTAAAAGCATTTTAAAGATAGAAAACATTTATGGCTATATCTTTTTACCACTATCTGGTCCAATTGGGCTGTTGGTTTATAAACTATATGCTCATCAAAGTTTTGAAAATATAGTTATCGGAGCCAATCTGTTTTGGCAGCTCGGACTATTGCTCATTGTTGGTATATCATTAATATATGTGACAAGAAAGATGAACGACAGTTTATTTGCCCAGCATATTGAAGACCTTAAGGCTAAGATAGCTCAGTTAGAGAATTAAGTATTTTAAACATTAATTAAGTTTTTAGTTCATAAATTTTGAGTTTAGTATTTACAATGATATATTTATTGGAGATAAGACTTATTAATGGAAAACCAAAACATAAACCTATGCGCTTGTTGTGCACATCACTATGAATCAATAGATATTTTTTGCAATACATGTGGATATCCCTTACAAGGAACCAAACAGCAACAGGATGCTTTTATTGCTAACAGAACGGTTAAAGAAATAGACCTTGTTGATTTGAAGAAAAAGATAGAGAGTGCCCGTAATTCTTTATATATTATTACTGCTTTTTTAGGGATTTCTGGGCTATTTGGTTTATTTTTTATTAAAGAAGGCGATGACCTCTTCTATTATTTAATAAGCTATGTAATTTTAGTTGGTGCATTTTTAGCCTTTGCGGTATGGAGTAAGACTAAACCTGCGAGTGCATTGATTTCCGGTTTATCACTTTATGTCATCGTTCAACTATTAAATATCATTGCTGACCCCGCCACACTTTTTTCAGGAATAATTATTAAAGTATTAATTATTGCCTATTTGATTAAGGGAATTATAGCTGTATTAGAGGTTGATAAGATCAAAAAAGAGTTAAATATCAAATAATTGGATTCTCAAGAGACCATATACAGACTTTGCCCCAACTGTCAAAATAATATTCCAGAACAAAACAATTTTTGTAGCATTTGCGGACATGCCCAAAACCATGAAGAAGTTAAGTTCCATGGCAAAAAGAGACAAAATCTTAATCAAGTTGCATTATTCTTTGCAATTGAAATCATTATCTGCATCTCTGCGGGATTAATATCAGAGCATACAATACTTATAGCTTTATTTTTTGACCTGATTATGGCTTTAACTGCAATTCTGTTTTTCGCCTACAGTTGGCAAGAAAATAAGTTTTTATTAAAGTGGCCTAACTTCTCAATCAAAAAAGTATCTGCACTCATCGCACTTACCCTTATTGCCTCTTTTGGTGTACAATTTCTGGTTGGTCACTTAAATCAACTTGTTTTTAATAAGGATTATACTTTTTATTACACTTATGCTTTCCATGATTATGGAAATTACATAATGATCATTTCAGTGGCCCTATTTCCAGCATTGTTTGAGGAGTTGGCCTATAGGGGCTTTTTAATGCAAAGGCTATTAAATATTGTTGACGAAAAAGAAGCTATCTATATCACATCGATATTATTCTTTTTCATCCATTTTAGTATGATTTCATTTTTCTGGATGTTACCATTTGGATTAGTATTGGCCTATGTCAGAATAAAAACCAATACCTTGT
This sequence comes from Pedobacter sp. Hv1, assembly GCF_001412215.1. Classification (GTDB taxonomy): domain Bacteria; phylum Bacteroidota; class Bacteroidia; order Sphingobacteriales; family Sphingobacteriaceae; genus Pedobacter. The sequence continues at coordinate 29,737 of NZ_LLWP01000010.1, read as the reverse complement.
GGTATGGCATAGTTATGCATTTCTTTTTTAACCTATGTGCATGCCTGATAGAAATTTATAATTATGGCAGCTTCTAATGTATCAATTGCTGTACCGCCTGCAATTGATAAGCCCCTGGGGTAACCCCAACCACTTTTTTAAAAGCCCTGATAAAATAGTTCGAATCAGTAAAGCCCAACTCATAACTAATGGCAGCAATCTTATTTCCGCGATGCGAGAGCAGTTCTTTCGCTTTGTTCATTTTTTCGCTCAAAATATAATCGTTTGGACTAATTCCCAGCTCTCGTTTAAACAAGCGATAGAAAGTAGCTTTGCTCATGCAAGCTTTATTACTCAAACTATCAATACTTATTTTCTCGTTAAGGTTAGCCTTGATATATCCCATCACATACGACAAAGGATTTTGGTTAACACCAACATGATCGTCATTAAAAGATTTTAAATTTTGGCTTTGCATAATCCTGATTAACAATTCTTTTAAGGTCAGATCAGCTAGCACATCTTTTTCTTTCGATTTTTCTGAGCAAATCCTGATCACTTTATTGATCAGGTAAGCAATCTCTTCATTGTTATAAAAATGATATTCATCGTAGTTCAATAACCATTTGCTTTTGCTATCCTCTTTCGGAAAAAACTCGTTCAGGTAACTTAATGTTTTCTTAATTTGTTCGTTATCTATGGCCAAAGCAATACACTGGGTTGGGTTGGCATCACTTGCTTCCGGAAAGTCGATTTTCATGGTTACAGCAGGCGGCACAATCACCGTTTCTCCAGGAAAATAGTCAAACCCTTGTTTATCGAACAAGTGCATTACCTTTTTCCCACGTAACATGCTAGTAATTACAAAATCGTTAAAAGTTAAGGGCACCTTATAAGATGTAGTATAAGTTTCAAAAACATTTAACTCGCAGCGTTCAAGCGTGTAGGCCGTCCTGTTTTCTACCAGTGTCTGTAAATTTTCAACTTTGCTCAGGTTCACTTCATTTAAGATATGCTGCATGTCCTTGATCAGATTTGGTTAGCAATTAAGGTATAATCAAATATAACTTTATTTCATTAAGGTTACACGGGCTGCAACTATAATGCTACTATATGAAACGATTATACTATCTCTTCGGTATGCTTTGCCACTAGGTTTGTAAGAACCAAATTTTATGTAAACATGGAAAATATAGTAAAAAGACCAACCTTCAAACCGCAGTATGACAATTACATTGGCGGAAAATTTGTTGCTCCGGTTAAAGGAGTTTATTTTGATAACATTTCTCCTATTGATGGAAAAGTATTTGCCAAAGCAGCCAGATCTAGCAAAGAAGATGTAGAACTCGCTTTGGATGCTGCCCACGAAGCCTTTAAAACATGGAGCAAAAGCGCTCCTACCTACAGAAGTAACATTCTTTTAAAGATTGCTCAAAAGATTGAAGATAACCTAGAATATCTAGCTACCGTAGAGACCATTGACAATGGTAAAGCCATAAGAGAAACATTAGCCGCAGATTTACCACTTGTAGTAGACCATTTCAGGTACTTTGCAGGGGTGATCAGAGCTGATGAAGGTTCTATTTCTGAACATGATGAAAACACCGTAAGCATTGCCCTACACGAACCTATTGGCGTAGTAGCGCAGATCATTCCATGGAATTTCCCTTTGTTAATGGCAACCTGGAAAATTGCACCAGCCTTAGCAGCAGGTTGTTGTACAGTAGTAAAACCAGCCGAACAAACTCCGGTTTCCATTATGGTTTTAATGGAATTGATTGGCGATTTATTGCCTCCAGGCGTTTTGAATGTGGTAAATGGTTATGGTATTGAAGTAGGTAAACCATTGGCCACCTCATCCAGAATTTCGAAAGTTGCCTTTACCGGAAGTACAACATCGGGAAGATTGATTATGCAATATGCGGCAGAAAATATTATCCCCTCAACCATGGAGTTGGGTGGTAAATCGCCAAACATATTTTTCGAATCTGTAGCTGCTGAAGATGACGCCTTTTTTGATAAGGCTATAGAAGGGGCAGTGATGTTTGCCCTTAACCAAGGTGAAATTTGTACCTGTCCATCCAGGTTGTTGATACAAGAAAGTATCTACGAGAAATTTATAGAAAGAGTAATTGTCAGAACTAAAGCCATTAAAATTACCCATCCTTTAGACAAAACAAGTATGATGGGTGCCCAAACCTCTAATGAGCAATACCAGAAAATACTTTCTTACCTTAAAATTGGCAAAGAAGAAGGAGCCGAAGTTTTAATTGGTGGCGAGGCCAATCAATTAGAAGGAGAATTGGGAACAGGTTATTACATCGAACCAACCATTCTAAAAGGTCACAACAAAATGCGCATATTCCAAGAAGAGATCTTTGGCCCAGTGGTTTGTGTAACTACTTTTAAAACTGTTGAAGAAGCGATAGAAATTGCAAACGATACGCTATATGGCCTAGGTGCTGGCGTTTGGACCCGTGATTCGCACGAATTGTATCAGGTTCCGAGAGCCATTGAGGCAGGCAGAGTTTGGGTAAACCAATACCACGCCTACCCTGCACATGCTCCATTTGGTGGGTACAAAAAATCTGGTTTTGGCAGAGAGAACCATAAAATGATGCTCGACCATTACCGCAGCACCAAAAATATGCTCATTTCTTACGACAAGAATAAATTAGGCTTCTTTTAAACGAGAACTTGTTCATTAAAAAACTGGAGGGTCGTTTAACATTTGGTTTGATTAAGCGGCTCTCCTTTAAAAAAGAAGATATGGCAACACAAAGAATTTTGGCCACAGAAGGCGCCAAAGCAGTAATCGCGAAGTTAAAGGCCGAGTATGGTGCACTAATGTTCCATCAAAGTGGTGGATGTTGTGAAGGCTCTTATCCGCATTGCTTTGAAAAGGGTGGTTTTTTAATTGGCTCCAATGATGTTTGCATCGGAGCAATTGAAGATTGTCCTTTCTATATGGCAGCAGACCAATTTGAGTATTGGAAACACACCCAATTAACCTTGGCGGCCATGGAAGGCAGAGCAGCAAGCTTCTCTCTAGAATCTACTATTGATATGGGATTTTACATCGAATCGCGGTTATTTACAGAAGATGAGCTAAAAGATTTGGCTCCTATTGAGCAAGGTTAGTTTAAAAAGAAGTCGATTGGTGTTTTTTATGAGCTAAATTTCTGGTTTTCCATAAATAAATCGAATATTTGAGCACAAATAAATTACCATGCGAAAAATATTGGCTATACTCTGCACTTTAATTACGCTATATGCACTTAAAGAAACGGTTGTGATCTTCATTTCTAAAGACACAGAGGTTATTGCTAAAAGAGAAATTTTAATTGTAATTGCCTTAAGTATTACGGTCCCTTTAGCCATCCTATCTTTATGGCTATGGAAACCCAAACACACTAAAGTTGAAAATCATCAATAATTAGATATTATGGCATTTACCGAAGACCAATTAAAAGAAATGGCCCTGCAATTGAGTTGCCCCAATGGGGATAACGGTGTTGGAGTAGCTGACTTGATGCACGACACCAATTTTGGCATGAGTAAAAGCACCATTGATGCTTTAAAAATAGTTGATCATGATTCAATATTAGAACTTGGCCATGGTAATGGAAAGCATATTGCCACAATCATGCAGACAGCTGAAAATGTGAGTTACAGTGGTTTAGAAATCTCTGAACTGATGAAACAGGAGGCCGAATCTTTAAACATTGCCCATACTTCATTTCATCTCTATAACGGAGAAATCATTCCCTTTAAAGCTGAACAATTTACCAAGGCCATGACCGTAAATACCATTTATTTCTGGAAAAACCCCGTAGCACTATTAAATGAGGTTTATCGAGTATTGAAACCAGGTGGTCTTTTCTGTATCACCTTTGCCCAAAAAGAATTTATGGAAATGTTGCCTTTTACCCAACATGGTTTTAACCTTTACGATAGTGCTAAACTAGAAAAGCTAGTTCAACAAAGCCCATTTCAACTCATCGATTTAACCAATCAAACCGAATTGGTTAAAAGTAAGGCAGACGAAATGGTAGAAAGATTATATACTGTAGCTACTTTACAAAAATAAATTAACTTGAGTTCTAGTTAAGAAATCTAACTTTAGAACCATCTCAAGCCTAAGTACCATCTCAACGTTCCACTAAAATCGGCCTTGGCCTGTTCGGAATGCAAGAATAAGCCTAATTACTTCCTTTAATAGAACAGGGCGCAGCCGCGGCTTTTTTTGCATACTTTTTTCAGCTGAAGGAAAAAAGTTTGTCCGCGAAGCTACAGAACCATTAAATAGTAGCTGGGAATAATTGATTTCAAGACGAACCATTGATCATCCTATTTCCTTACTCCGAACTCACGTTAAATTAGGTTAAAAATTTTTGTTGAAGTTCTGGAGTTGGCACCCAACAACTTTCTTCCTTACCAAACCATCGATACCGGTTCTTGGCAATGTAATTGTATACCGCATCCCTTAAAAATCGAGGAATGATGATCAAGCCATACAACAAGGGCCATAAACCATTTAATTTTTTGGCTACTCTTAATGCCGCCGTCGACTTCTGATATACCTTATCGCCTTGCAATAGAATAAAGCTGTCTCCTTGTTTCGGTTCAATACCAAAAGGAGTTAAATGTACTTGGGCATATTCACTTTGTAATGAAGCAAAATGAAATACATTTTTAGAATCTCTTTTAATGGTAAACTGTACCGCACCATTACAGAGGTTGCAGTATCCATCGAAAAATATTACAGCTTGCGCATTCATTACCATCAAAGTTAGGCCTTTCTATGCTCAATTAGGTCACATCAAAGTGTTTTGTAGCTTAAATATTTACTGGTCATCTTTATACTCACAAATACTTTATAACTTTAGTGATGCAAAAATGGCTTCTCATACTTTTCGTTTCTTTCCTTCCAATAGTAGCCCTTGCTCAACAAACCAAAAGAGCAAGAGATTATGGCATTAAGATAGGTGTAATCCCTACAGGTAAACTGAACAGCATTACCGATGTATCAGGTGTAAAAGTTGGTCATGTCACGCTGATGGCAGGGGATTCGATCAGAACTGGTGCTACGGCCATACTTCCTTATGATGGAAATATTTTTCAGCAAAAAGTACCCGCTGCCGTATTTGTAGCCAATGGTTTTGGCAAATTGGCGGGCACTACCCAAGTAATGGAATTGGGTAATCTGGAAACTCCAATTGTTTTAACGAATACGCTCAATGTATCAACAGGGATTGAGGCTTTGGTAAGCTATACCTTACAACAAAAAGGCAATGAGAATGTCCGTTCGGTTAATGCTCTAGTGGGCGAAACCAATGATAGCTATTTAAATGACATTAGGGGCAGGCACCTCAAAGAACAAGATATCTTAAATGCCATTGCAAATGCAAAAGATGGTGTGGTTGAAGAAGGTGCTGTTGGTGCAGGAACTGGAACGGTTTGTTTTGGCTACAAAGGTGGTATTGGCACCTCATCTCGTAAACTACCCCAAAGCTTGGGTGGCTATACGGTTGGTGTAATTGTGCAAAGCAATTTTGGTGGGGTATTGCAGATCAATGGGGTAAATGTGGGCAAAGAACTTGGCAAATTTGATTTCAGCAACCAATTGTTAAACAATGTAGATGGTTCTTGTATGATCGTAGTAGCTACTGATGCCCCTTTAGATAGTCGCAACTTAGAACGTTTGGCTAAAAGGGCATTTTTAGGTCTAGGTAAAACTGGAGGCATTGCCTCTAATGGTAGTGGCGATTATGTGATTGCTTTCTCCACTGATGAAAAACTAAGGGTACCACACAACCCAAAAACAACTACTTTACCCACCAACACTTTACATAATGATTATACCTCGCCCCTGTTTATGGCAGCCATAGAAGCCACAGAAGAAGCCATTATCAATTCATTATTTGCTGCCAAAACCATAACTGGCCGCAATGGCAACAAGGCTGAGGCAATGCCAATAGACAAAGTGATTTCCATTTTAAAAAAATACAACAACATTAAGTAATGAATGCTAGATACATTTCCATCAATACCGAATTAGTTCAAGAAGCCGATGCTAAAATACATGTCTCAGACCTCTCCATTCAAAGAGGTTTTGGCATATTCGATTTCCTGAAAACGATCAATGGTCAACCGATCTTTATTGAAAATCATTTCGACAGGTTCTACAATTCTGCCAAAGAACTGGGACTTACTATCGGCTATGATCGCGAAAGCCTACTTAATGCAGTTAAAGCATTGATGGAAAAAAACAATATGCCCAACTCAGGCATTAAATTCATTTTAACTGGAGGTTTTTCTGCCGATGGCTATACCATTGGCGAACCTAACTTGGTCATTACTCAAAGCCCTTTTGAATACGATACTACAGCTTTTGATAAAGGCACCACTTTGGTTACTTATAACCACCAGAGACAATTGGCAGTAATTAAAACCATCGATTACCTGCAGGCCATTCGTTTACAGCCTTACATTAAACAAAATAATGCCGACGATGTATTGTACCATGATAACGGTATGATCCGTGAATGCCCTAGAGCCAATTTCTTTATGGTAAAAGATCAAAGAATCATTAGCCCAAAAACAGCTATTTTAAAAGGCATTACCCGAAGCAAGGTATTAGATATGACAGTAGCAGACTTTTCAATTGTAGAAGAAGATTTTACACTGGAAGATTTGGCAAAGGCCGACGAAGCTTTCATTACCAGTTCTACCAAAAATGTGCTTCCGGTATTGGAAATTGATGGGCAGAAAGTGGGCGATGGAAAACCAGGAAAAATAACCCGTCAATTAAACGAGCAATTTACAGCATTAATCCAAAGGGGCTAAAAACCATTTCAAATTAACCCACATTTGAGCTAAGAAATCTGGTTTAAATCATGTCAAGCCAGAGCAGCCCCTCTCCGTTGAGCTAAAATCGGCCTTGGCCTGTTCGGCTAGCAATAATTAGCCCACCTCCCAACTTTAATAGAACAGGGCGCAGCCGTGGCTTTTTTGCCTACTTTTTCAGCTAAAGGAAAAAGTAGGACCCGCGGTAGCGACAAAGCTTTCTTTAATTCAGATTAACTTATTTTTTAATTGGTTGAAGTACCTTCCTCTTTTTCATATACAATGCTACAAAAGACAACACAAAACCAATCACGGTAATTAACAGCAATTTGTAGATATAAGGATAAGTAAGATCTACAGGCCCGTTTTCTATCATCAATATCCTAAAAATAGGCAAGTAATGGGTTAATGGAATTACACTAGAAATGTATTGTATCCATTCTGGCATCTGGCTCAAAGGCCACGTAAAACCAGATAAGATAAAACTAGGTGTTGCCACCACCATTAATACCTCGGTGGCCTTTAGCTGATTGGGGATCATGATACTCACCAACACACCAATGAAACAAACCGATAGTACAAACAAACCTGCAGTAAGTGTAAGCACACCTAGATTTTGGTAAAATGGAATGTTAAACCACCAGGTAAATGCCCAATACAACAACCAAATGCCGATACTCATGATAAGGTAAGGAAGGATTTTTACCAAAAGTAACTTCAAAGTTGAGGGAGAACGCTGCACCAAATCCTTAAATGTGCCACTCTCAAACTCTGAGGCAAAAGACAGGGCCAAGCCCAACATCAACACCTGTTGCAATACCGTTAATAAAATACCTGGCCACAAAAAATACATGTAGTTGGTAGAGCGGTTGTTCTTTTTGATAAAAGTGGTTTTAAAAGGTTCATATTGGCTCAATACCAAGCTCTCGGGCACACCCTGTTTACGCAAAGTTTCGAGTTGTACCCCTGCTTTTAAAGTACCCAAAACTACCTGAATAGCAGTAGAGGCATAATTAGCCGTAAGCACATTGGCGGTATTCACAATAGTGGTAATCTCTGGATATTTTTTGGTCAAGACCTGTTTTTCGAAACCTTCAGGAATGATCACCACACTAGCGGCATCCTTTTCAATCATTAACCTCGATAGGTCATTTTCGTCAAACTTAAGCGCAGCAATACTTAGAACTTCATTGTCATCCATCATCTCTACTGCCCTTTTGCTCATTTTACTTTGGTCACGATCTACCACAATAATAGGCAAATCGGTTACTTTACCTTTGCTGTAAACATAACCCAAAAGCACACCATACATAATTGGTGCCCCAATAAACAGGATCCTCAAAACATTATTGTTCCAAAACATCCTGAACTCTCTCTTCAGTAGGTCGAAAAATGTTTTCATTACTTTTTGTTTATTGTTACAGTTGATTTGGTTTGTAAGTCATCAGCATCTGCACTGTTTTTGGGCGAAACCGAAACTTCGTACAAGGCATCTTGCATATTGTAATCAGGATAAGCCGTAGCAATATTGGCATAGGCACCTATCTGCTTCACATTTCTGATGACGCCAGTAAGCTGTTGGTTATTTTTATAGGGAATACTAACGGTAATCTCCTCTCCTTTTTTGTAAGCCATTAAACTTGTTTCTGGCACCGTAAACCTAAAATAAACACTGCCTTTCAGAGAACCCGTAAACAAGGTATAACCAGGTAAAGCCAATTCGCCAACCTTTAAGGTAATGGTTTCAATCCTCATGTCTTGTGGAGCAATAATGAAACGCTCCTTTTCGGCAGTTTGCACTTCTTGCAAAGCACCCAAAGCACGGTCTTTTTGTCCCAGGGCCATGGTCTGTTGTTCTATCCTCACCCCGTTTTTCACATCGGCAATCTCAGCCTCTACGGCAGTGTATTGAGCCAATGCACCTTGATATTTTGCATACACCTCATCGTATTGCTGTTGGGGCACTAATGAGTCGCTTACCATTGCTTGGATCCTGCTCAACGATTTTTTGGCAAAACCATATTGTTCCTTTAGCGCATTGCGTTTGGCATCCAGTTGTTTCAATTGGTTGACAGTAGCACCTCGAACACTCATGTCATATTGTGCATCGGCCGATTTGACCGCACCTTGTGCCTGTGCTTTTTTGGCATCTACCTCTGGGATATCTAGAATTGCCAAAGTATCGCCCTGTTTCACAAAATCTCCTTCTTTTACTTTTACCTGTTTAATCCGTCCGGCAATTTTGCCTACAACGGCAATTTCATCGCGTTCCACTTTGCCCTGTATCAGTCCATTAACGGTATCTTTTCTTTTGCACGAAACCAGTGCAAACAAACTCAATAAGATGATGATATTCTTTTTCATGATTTATTTAACTTGAATAACGTTTTGTAAATTTCCAGTAGCCGAAAGCGTTTCAAATGCTGCCTTCCGCTGTTCAATAGTAAGGTTCACTTTATTTAACGAAACCTGGTAGATGTCGGTTTCTGCAGCTAAACGTTCGCTTACATTGATCAAACCTAAGCTATATTGTTTTTGTGCTACCGTGAGGTTGTGTTTGGCAATTTTCTCACGTTGATCGGCAATCTCCAACTGCTTTAATAAAGTTTCGTATTGGGTATTGTTGTATTGTAGTTGCAGACCTATCTTTTCTTTTGTAGCAGCAAGCTGATTCTCCACTTGTTTAATATTGATTTTAGCTTCATCTATTTTATGCTTGCGTTCAAAACCACTAAAGATGTCCCATTTCAGGGCAGCACCAACCATTAAGTTAGGAGATAAAGTAGCTTCATTCAATTTCAGTTTGTAAGTATTACCAGTAACAGGACCATTGAAACTACTGTTGGCGCCAAATACCGAAGCATAACTATAACTACCAAAAGCACCTACAGTTGGTAGCAAGGTTCCTTTTTCTTTCTTCAATGCATATTGATAAGCATTCTTAAAAGATTCTAAGGCTTTCAGCTCTGCCCGATTATCGGCATTTAATTGTTGCGGTAACACAATCGGATCAAGCTCATAAACTACCGCATCGATCTGCGCCTTTTCATAATGCGTAAGCATATTTATTTTTTGATAAAGTACTTTACGTTTCCCTTCTGTTTCGAGCCTTTTCGAACTCAGTTCCAGCACAGCCAATTTGATTTTATCCCGATCATAAGGAATAGCCAAACCATTGGCAATGGCCTTTTCTACACGCTCATTTTCCTTTTTCAAGCGAATCTCACTTTCGTTGATCAACTGATCGGCCTGATTAAGCAATCTAATTAGGTCAAAAGCATTGATCACCTCTTTAATGATTTCATCTTTTTTAGGCTCTGCCATCAATTCGGTTCCCTTTTTCTTGGCATCAAGCGCTTTGGCTCCGTTTAAAATCTGACCTCCACTAAACAAAACAGCTTTGGCCGTTAAGCCCCCAAAAAACAGATTGCCGTTGTTGTTAAATTGTTGGTTGCCACTAAACAGTTGTGTACCTGTAAGTGGCAAGGTCAGGGTTGGAATATCTAACGTTAAAGTGTTGTCAAAATAGCCGTATAAAGCATTTGCACTTACATGGGGAATGTATTTATTGAGCACACTTTTACGTTCAATCCCTATCTTCTCTGTTTCCAGATAATGATTGGCCAAATCAAGATCCTTGTTCAAGGCTGCGTCAATGGCCTGCATTAATGATTTCGAAACCTGTACCTGTTGCGCCTTAAGGGCAAACACATTTAACGAAACAAATGCAATTAAAAAAAACAGCTTCTTTTTCATCATATCTATTTACTTATGTTCTTATAAATTTTTTCAAAAACCTTTTTAACAGTTTCCATCTCTGCCGCAGTTAAACCAGCAGTAATATCATCTAATGCTTGGTTAGCTACCTCCATTACGCCTTGCTCTACGACTTTTCCTTTTTTGGTTAAAAAGATCAAATTCAAGCGTCTATCTTCAGCTGCAGGTTTGCGTTCCAAATAGCCGTCTCTTTCCAAGTTATCCAATAAACGGGTAGTACTGGGTTTGTCTCTACCGGTTTCATCAGCAATCACCTGTTGCGACACGCCATCTTGTTTCCAAAGCTGAACTAAGATGGTCCATTGCTCGCGGGTAAGCGCTACCGAACTGCTCTTGAATTTTTGAGCAATGTACCGGTTGATATACATGAACAACCTTCCAGTTAACAAGTTATAACGATTTTCTACAGAAATTAAATTAGTATTCATAACAATGGTTGCATAAACAACTACAAAGGTAAAATAATATAGTTAGTTAAACAACTATATTTTGGTTTATTTTCATCAATTTAAGCATAAAAAGTTAAATATCAAACACTTAAAATCAAATAAAATAATCAATTTATGAATTTTAATTTCCTATTTTAATGACTTGTCTATTGTAAATTAAATATTTTCATAAAAAAACCACTTGTTTCCTTATATTTGCCCAATCCTCATGCTATGCAAAAGAGAACACTACTCAACGGTCAAAAATTCCAAATCACAATTAAGCGACTTTGTCACCAGTTAATTGAGAATCACACTGATTTTACCAATACTGTATTGGTTGGAATCCAACCCAGAGGTACTTTTTTTGCAGATCGTGTACACCAAGAACTTTCTACCATTTTAAAAACCAACGCCATTAAAAAAGGGCATTTAGACATTACCTTTTTTAGAGACGATTTTAGAAGAAAAGATGGTTTGGTTACCGCAAGCAGCAATACCATAGATTTTATTATTGAAGGCAAACAAGTCATCTTAATTGATGATGTGTTGTGGACAGGCAGAACAATCCGTGCCGCCATGGATGCATTATTGGCTTATGGCAGACCCGAAAAAGTAGAATTAATGGTGCTGATTGACAGAAGGTTTTCGAGACATTTACCCATTGAGCCCAATTACATTGGTCAACAGGTAGATTGTGTAGACTCACAAAAAGTAAAAGTGAGTTGGAAGGAGAACGAAGGAGAAGACAAAGTGATTTTATTATCAGAAAAGCAATAACATACAATGGCAGCAGAAAAACTATCAACACGACATCTTTTAGGCATTAAAGATATTAACCTGAATGATATTGAATTGATTTTTGAAACTGCCGATAATTTTAAAGATGTCATCAATAGACCTATTAAAAAGGTTCCCTCGTTAAGAGACATCACCATTGCCAATATATTTTTCGAAAATTCTACCCGTACCAAACTTTCTTTTGAACTGGCCGAAAAAAGACTTTCTGCAGATGTAGTTAATTTCGCAGCATCTTCCTCTTCGGTAAGCAAAGGAGAAACCTTAATTGATACGGTAAACAATATCCTGGCCATGAAAGTGGATATGGTAGTGATGCGTCACCCTTATGCAGGAGCTGGTGTTTTTTTGAGCAAGCATATCAATGCACAAATTGTAAATGCCGGCGATGGCGCACACGAGCACCCTACCCAGGCTTTATTAGATGCTTATTCTATCCGCCAGAAATTAGGCGATGTAAGAGGTAAAAAGGTGGTGATTGTTGGCGATATCCTTCACTCAAGGGTAGCCATTTCAAACATCCTTTGCCTACAGTTATTAGGTGCAGAGGTAATGGTTTGCGGACCAACCACATTGATCCCAAAACATATTGCAGCCTTAGGCGTAAAAGTTGAACACGACTTGATCAAAGCATTAAATTGGTGCGATGTGGCCAATATGTTGCGCATCCAATTAGAAAGACAAGACATTAAATACTTCCCTTCTCAACGAGAATATGCCATGATGTATGGCCTGAATAAACAGATTTTAGACAACCTTAACAAAGAGATCATTGTAATGCACCCAGGGCCAATTAACCGTGGTGTGGAGATTACCAGTGATGTGGCCGACAGCAAACAATCCATTATTTTAGAGCAGGTAGAAAATGGGGTTGCGGTAAGAATGGCCGTGTTGTATCTACTGGCTAGCCAGAACGATTAATTGGAGGGAAAATGTAAGATGGAAAATGTGCCTTTTATATTTTCCATCTTACATTTTCTGTCTTACATCTTACACCCAATATACTAGGCTTTACAACTTTCCGTTAACTGTGTTATCAACAGATGTTAATTACTTATGTTGATATCTACATTAAGATGCCCTATTTTAGTACCAACCATATTTGAAATCTATGCAGAAGAAATACCTTTTCATCCCCCTATTTGTAATTGGCGGTATTGGTGCTAGTTATGCCCAATTAAGCCCATTGGTTACGTTGAACAAAAACTATCAAACAGGTTTAGAATTGCTACAAAACGAAAAATATGTAGCAGCAGCGCAACAATTTAGGTTGGTAGAAACAACTAGGACAAAAAGTAGTACACATAAAGATAGCAACGCAGAATTATCGTTGATTAAAGAGAATGCAAGATTCTATGCTGCAGTTTGTGCTTTAGAATTAGGCAATGCCGATGCAGAATCTCTGTTTCAAGAGTTCATCAAAGAATATCCACTTAACCCAAATACAGTATTGGCCTATTTCCATGTGGGCAAGTCTTATTTCGGACAAAAAAAATATCCTAAAGCCTTAGAATGGTTTGAGAAAACAGATCCTTCTACACTTTCTCAAAAACAAAGAATAGAATTTCAATTTAAACAAGGTTACGCTTATTTCGAGTTAAAGAACTTTGAAAAAGCAGAACCACTTTTTGAAATCGTAAAAAAGGACGATTCTCCGTTTAAAGAAAGTGCCACCTATTACTTTGCTTACATCAATTACTTAAATAAGGAATACAAAACCGCTTTAAGCAATTTCGAAAAGTTAAAGGGCTCTCCTACCTACGAGGCCAGTTATCCTTACTATATCACTTCAATGTATTATCTTGATGAGCGCTATGATGATGTAATTGATTATGCCCTACCTGCCATTGCCAAAACAAAACAACAGTTTGAACCAGAAATGTTGAGTTTGGTGGCGGCTTCTTATTTTGCAAAATCGGAATTTAAAAATGCAGAAAAATACTTTGCCGAATTTTACGAAAAAGATAGAAACCAGGTAAAAAATAACCTTTTCATTTATCAATATGGCTATTCGTTATTTAAAAATGCCAAGTACAAAGAAGCAGTTGCTACCCTCGAAAAACTAAATGCTGATGATGTTTACCTACAAAATGGCATGTACACTTTAGGTAAAGCAGCTTTAGAACTCAAAAACAAAGAAAAAGCTCGCGGTGCATTTTTCAGGGCATCTCGTTTAGAACTTGATAAGGTTATTCAAGAAGAAGCTTGGTTAAATTATGCCAAATTGAGCTACGAATTAGAGTTCAACAAAGAAGCATTAGAATATACCCAGAACTTTTTAAAACAGTTCCCTAATTCTAGAAAGATCAATGAAGCCAAAACCTTATTGGGCGAAATTTTACTTACCAGTAAAAACTACCAAACAGCAATTGATATTTTAGAACCTATCCAAAATAAAACGCCAGAGGCCAAAGAAGCCTACCAAAAAGCAACTTATTTTAGAGGTTTGCAATTTTACAACGAAAGAGCTTTCCCTAATGCTTTATCAATGTTTATGCGTTCGGGTAATTTTGTAGAAGATAACGAAATCCATGCTTTAAGTGTATACTGGATGGCAGAGGCCATGTACGAACTGCGCAAATTTGGCGAAGCCGTTAAAACTTTCGAGAAGTTTTTAACCATGCCATCGGCCAATAAAACCGAGGTGTACAACTTTGCCAACTATGGTTTAGGTTATGCCGCTTTCGAAGATGAGAAATATGCAAAAGCAGCCAATTATTTCGAACGTTTTTTAAGAGGCGACGATAAAGATTCAAAAACCGTAAATGATGCCACTATGCGTTTGGCAGATTCGTACTTTGTAAATAAAAACTACAATGAAGCGATGACCAATTACAATAAAATCATCAATGGTAAACTAACTGGCGATGATTATGCATTGTTTCAACGTGGAATGATCCAGGGGCTACAAAAACAAGACGATGCCAAAATTGCAACCATGCAGAGTTTGTTGAGTAAGTTTCCACTTTCTAACTATGCGGATGATGCTGGTTTTGAAACGGCCTATACTTACTTTAACAAAGGAGATTTCGATAAGTCTAAATCAGACTTGGTAGACCTAGTAGCCAAATATCCACGCAGCAGTTATGTACCTCGTGCATTGGTTACCATCGGCTTGGTACAATACAACCAAGATCAAGATGATGCGGCTTTAGAATCGTTTAAAAAAGTAATTAGAGAGTATGCCAGTTTACCTGAGGCTAAACAGGCCTTAGAATCGATCAAAAATATCTATGTAGACAGAGGTGATGCAAATGGCTTTATCAGCTATGCTGCTACTACGCCATTGGGCAACTATTCTTTAAGCGAGCAAGATAACATTGTATTCCAAGCTGCCAACAACATCTATCTAAGAGGCGATGCCAAAGGAGCTTTTGAAGCGGTAAATGCTTATTTTGACAAATTCCCTAAAGCGATCCACGACAAAGAAGCTAAATTTATCAGAGCCGAATCATTGGTGAAATTAGGTCGCTCTGCAGAAGCAATTGCCGATTACGACTATATCTTAAACGACTGGACAAGCGATTATACCGAACGCTCATTGATCAGTGTTTCTAGAGTATTGATGGAAGAGAAAAAATACAATGAAGCCATTGTTTACCTGAAAAGGTTAGAGACTACGTCTGATTACAAAGCGCATTATAGTTATGCCATCAATAATTTAATCAAGGCTTACAATGCTTTGGGCATGGCCGACGACATGATCAAATACGCAGAGTTGATCAGAACATCTGATAAAGCATCTGAAGAAGAAAAAAACAGTTCAGATCTATATACAGGTAAGGCTTACCTCATCAAAGCAGATACCGTACAGGCAGTTAAAGCATTTACCAATGTGGTTGCCAAAACCAAAACTGTGGCTGCAGCAGAAGCAAAATACAATTTAGCTGCCCTACAATATGCCAAAGGCGATTACAAAGGCTCACAAAAAACATGTTTCGATTTAACGAACAATATGCCTGCTTATGATTATTGGGTAGCTAAAACCTTTATCTTATTGGCAGACAATTATGTAGCCTTAAAAGACAAGTTCCAGGCAAAAACAACATTGTTAAGTATCATAGATGGCTATAAAGGTAAGGACGATATTATTCCAACCGCCAAAGAAAAATTAGCAAAACTAAACTAGAGCATTTGAAAATGAGATTACATAAAACCATATATACGACTACCCTATTCTTTTTTGCAGCTGGATTTTATACCTTAAAAGCACAAGAGGTAAAACCACCAGAGAAAACAGTAAGCGAAGAAATTGAAGTAATTAGACCCTATAAACCAGTTTTGGCAGAAGCGTTTAAATTAAGACGTAGCCCTGATTTAGACAACCTTAAAACTTATAGAGCCAGATTCAACTATGCCCTTTTAGACCGCAAGCTGGAACTGAATTCTGATATCCAAAAACTACAAGCCCAGCAATTGGCAGACGAACGTGCAATAGAACTGATCAATAACTATGTAAAAGGTGGTGTAGGTTCGCTCGGAACACTTTTGGCCGAAGGTTATGTAAACATTGGCAAAGATGAAGCCCTACAAGCAGGTGCGTTTTTCAGACACTTTGGTCAACAAGGCAAACTGAACAAGCAAAATGAAAACAGACAACAATTAAGTGTTTTTGGGCGTAGCATTGGCGATAAAGCAAACTTAAGTGGCCGATTGAATTATGAGAGACATGGTTTGTTCTTTTATGGTATTGATGAAACCAGACCAACATTAAACCCAAACCCAGAAAGACAAGTACTTAACTTTTTCGAATTAGAAGGGGAAGTTGTAAATAAATACAATAGCGACGAAAATGCATTCAGCTATGCTGCAAAGGTAAATGCATATATGTTCAATGATAAATATGATGCCAAAGAACAGACCATCACTTTAACTGGATATTTAAACAAAAGAATTAACAATTTCAATCTAGGTTTAGCTGCATCAACTGAGTTAGGCAACTCAAAAGATTTGAACACCAAGGTTTCAAATAACGTTTTAAGGTTAAACCCATATATCAAATTACAGGCTAATGGTGTTAAAATTACAGCTGGACTTAACTTTGTTCAAGAATTTGGCACCACTTCTACTACCAGATTTTTCCCAGCAGTTACTGCCGACTTTACCTTAATACCTGATTTTTTACAAGTATTTGGAGAAGTTAAAGGTGATGTAAACAGAAACACACTCAAATCTTTTACAGATGAAAATCCTTTCTTAAACAGCAATATCGCAATCAAGAACAGCATCGAGAAATTGAGCATTAGTGCTGGTATCAAGGGTAATGGCGGCCCAGGGTTTGGTTACAAGGCCAGATTTTACAGCAAAAAAATAACAGACATGCCCCTATTCGTAAATAACTACACTAACTTTAACAAGTTTGATGTAATTTATGATTTTGGCAACATGAAACTGTTAGGTTTAGAAGGAGAAATTTCTGTTCAGGTGAGTGATGATTTGAAATGGACAGGAAAACTAAACATAGAAGACTACAAACCGGCTTCAGAACAACACAGTTATTTCAAACCTCAACTTCGGGTAAGCTCTAACTTCCTCTTCAACTTTAACAAAAAGTTAACGTTTAATGCAAATGTTGCTATTCAGGACGATAGTAAAGCCAAGATATATACTGCTAATCCTATGGTTGGTGGTATTTATACAATGGTATATAGCCCAGCAATCGAAAATGTAGTTAATCTAAAAGGTTTCGTAGATTTGGGGCTTGGTGCCGATTATAAAATCAATAAACAATTTTCGGCTTTTGTTAAAACCACCAATATATTAAATACCAATTACAGTAAATATTTGTATTACCGCGTAAATGGCATCAGTGTTTTTGGTGGACTAAGCTATTCGTTTTAATTCGTACTCAATTAATAATTGGTTAGTACCAAATTAAAATTTAATTTTACCTGAATGGATATATTATTATACTTAACTGAGTTATTACAGAGCCGAAAAGCCATTGGCATTGTCGGACTGGGTACGTTGTATAAGAAGAAATCACCAGGTAGATACGATGTAGCCCAACATGCTTTTGTACCGCCAAGTTATGCTTTAGCATTTACTAGCGAACTAAAGGAACAAGAAGAATTAGCAAATTTCATTAGCGAACGAAGAAAGATTAGTGTCGATTCTGCCAATTATTACATTAGTGAGTTTGTAGATAATATTCAGGCCCAATTGGCAGAACAGCAAGAAGCTAATCTAGAACCTATTGGAAAATTAATCATCATTGACCATCAGCTTACTTTTATTGCCGAACAAGAAAGTAGTTTCGGAAATGAAGCTTATGGCTTACCAACATTAAATGAGCTTTCTGCTGAAAACCCAGAAGAAGCAAGCATAACAACAACCATCTCTAGCGATGAAACAGCTGATCTAAATTCAGAAATACCTAGTGCTATTGAAGAAGAAGAAACAGCTGCTGTGACTAAAGGAGCAGACACCATTGATTCTGTTGTTGAAGAAAATAAATTAGAAGAAGAAAACCCAGGTCAAGAAACGGGCGAAAAGGTTGAGGAAGATGAGCTGGATGAACAAATGGTTTACGATGAAATTACAGAAGTTACTTTACCTGTAGCAAATCAAGAAAGTGAGCATCAGCCATTAGAGGACCCAATTATAGCAGAAGATAAAGAAATACCTGTAGCAACAAGTGCTACCCCACCTCCTGTTGTTAATTATAACTACTTAGAAGATGATGATGACGACGATGATGATAGAAGACCAAGTAGATTTTTCAGAATTTTGTTAAAAACCTTGATCGTTTTAATTCTGATTGCTGTTGCAGGAGCTTTAACTTATTTCTTCTTCCCTGAATGGTTTGACCGTAAACTGATCAATAATGATGAAGTACCTGAAAATGCTGTAGCCATATTACCAATTGATACCACTCTTACAAAAACAGACTCATTAAAATATGCCGACAGTATTGCGAAAAACAACGCCATGATCAAATTGGTAAAAGATAGCAATGCAACCGACAGTAGTAAAACAATCATTTACGAAGTAATAGGCAGTGCAGAAAAGAGCCAAAAAAGAATTGATTATGTAATTAACCTCATGAAAAAAAAGGGGATTATTGCAAAACCACTTCAAAATGTACCAGGTAGACTTACTAAAATAAGTTTAGGTACTTTTACCGATTACAACTTGGCCAAAACATACCAAGATAGTTTAAAAATAAAATTAAAAAATCCTCAGATTTATATACAATCCATCAAACCAAAAAATTAATATGATTACATTGCTAATAGCGGCTGGAGACACAACAAACAAAATTATAGATAGCTTACAAACTGCTGCAAAACCGATAACTGCAGCCCCTGCCGAACTCCACTTTATAGATTTATTATTTAAAGGAGGATGGGTAATGCTACCCCTTGCCCTATTGGCTTTTTTAGGTTTAGTGATCTTTATTGAACGTTACCTAACCATTCGCAAATCGTCAAAAGACGAATCGAATTTGATGTTCCAAATTAAACAGAACATCCACGATGGAAGGTTAGATAGTGCCATTGCCTTATGTAAAAACACCAAATCGCCATTAGCCAGAATGTTAGAAAAAGGTTTGAAAAGAATTGGCAGACCAATTAAAGATATAGAAGGTGCAATTGAAAATACTGGAAAACTGGAAGTTTCAAAACTGGAAAAAAACATCGGTATTTTGGGTATCATTGCTGGTATTGCACCCATGTTAGGTTTCGTAGGTACCATTATTGGGGTAATTACCATTTTCCATGATGTATCCATTAAAGGAGAAATTGAAATTGGAACCATCTCTGGTGGTTTATATACCAAAATGATTACTTCAGCAACAGGATTGATCATTGGTATTGTAGCTTACGTTTTATACCATATTTTAAATATGATGGTAGAGAAAATCATCCTTAAAATGGAAACCGATGCAATTGAGTTTATTGACTTATTAGAAGAGCCGGGCAAATAATGAATTTACGCAAAAGAAAAAAAGGTGCAGTTGAGGTTCATACTTCTGCATTAAATGATATCATGTTCTTTCTACTTTTGTTCTTTCTACTGGCCTCAGCCGTAGTTAACCCAAGGGTAGTTAAACTTTTATTGCCAAAATCAGAAAGTGGACAACAATCTACAGCAAAAAAGGCAATAACGGTAAGCATAGACGAAAAATTAAATTATTTCGTTGATAAAAAACCAACTACTATAGAACAATTGCAAACTGTGGTAGAAAGCTACCAGAAAATCGAACCAGATTTGACGATTATTTTGTACGTAGAAAAAAGTGTACCTGCCGAAAATATCATGAAAGCTTATGATGTGGCCAACAAATTAAAACTAAAACTTGTTTTAGCTGTAGATCCTAAAAAATAATGACAACTACAAACGAAGAAAATAACTATCCAAAAGCCATAGCCATTGCTACAGTCCTAATGGGCCTGTTTATTGGTTTAAGTTTCCTATGGGTAATTAGTGCCTTCAACCCCGAAGAAGAACCTGGCATGGGTGGTATGGTAGTAAATTATGGTACCGCTGCAGTTGGGATGGGTAATGATTATACGAGTATTGAAGAACCTTCGGTTGACCCCAATGCCAATCAGAAAATGCCTGATAAGGTTACTCCCGAAGAAAAAGTTAAGCCAACCACCTCTTCTCAAGTTGATGCAAAGGATATCCTTACACAAGATGTTGAAGATGCAGTAGCTGTGAATACCAAAAAAACAAAAAGTACCAATGCACCAACCAGTGCTAAAGAAGAAAAACCTGCGCAACCAACCATTAATCCAAATGCTTTGTACAAAGGCAATAAGAACAATGGTAAAGGAGAAGGCGATGGTACGGGCAATGCCCCTGGTAATCAAGGCAGCATCAATGGCGATCCTTTGGCACCAAATTATGGCGAAGGTGGCTCCGGAAATGGAGATACCCCTGTTCCATTAAGTAAATTCAATAACTTGAAGTCTATTGACGATAATGGACAACAGACAGGAAAAATAGCTGTAAAAATCCGTGTCAATAGAGAAGGAAAAGTAATTTCTGCAACTGCCGGTGCAAAGGGAACCACTTTTTCTGACAATGCTTTATTCCGTAAATGTGAAGATGCAGTAATGGGTGCCAGTTTAGATAAAGTAGGCGCAGGTTACGAAAACAGAACTTTTATTGTGGTGTTTAATTTTAAGGTGAAGTAGAAAGATAAGACTCCTATTTGGTAATTGTCTCATATCTCAACAATGACATACGCTCAAACCCTCGATTTTTTATACAGTAAACTTCCCATGTTTACCCGTGTAGGTGCTGTTGCTTTAAAAAAAGATTTGCACAATACCTTAGCCATGTGTGTTGCATTGGGTAACCCTCAGCATCAGTTTAAAAGCGTCCATGTAGGTGGTACTAATGGTAAAGGGTCTACCTCGCACATGCTTGCTGCCATTTTACAACAAGCTGGTTATAAAACCGGTCTTTATACCTCTCCACACCTAAAAGATTTCAGAGAACGGATACGGATCAATGGAAAAATGGTACCAAAAGCTTTTGTTACTGATTTTGTAAAAACGCAAAACCAGTTGATTGAACAAATAGAGCCTTCTTTTTTCGAAGTTACCGTAGCTATGGCTTTTGCTTATTTTGCGCAAGAAAAAGTAGATGTAGCCATTATAGAAGTAGGCTTGGGAGGCAGATTAGATTCTACCAATATCATTAGGCCAGACTTAGCTGTAATCACCAATATCAGCTTAGACCACACCAATATTTTAGGTAATACATTACCCGAAATTGCTTATGAAAAAGCCGGGATTATCAAGTCTCAAATTCCTGTAGTAATTGGCGAGCGACAAGAAGAAACAGCGACTGTTTTTATTGAAAAAGCTAAACTCGAGAATGCAGCCATTACTTTTGCTGATGATGTTTTACACCTCGACCATATTCAGCAAAATGCTGCGCAATTAAGTGTCGACGTATACAATGGCAATCAAATCAGTTATCCAAAACTTGTACTAGATTTAACAGGTAGTCATCAACTCAAAAACATACTTACCGTTATAGAAAGTATACTGATTTTAAAAGAAAAAGGATATACCATTGCTGATGATGCTGTTTATACGGCCTTAAAACAAGTCAAAAAATTAACCAGTCTACAAGGCAGGTGGCAAACCTTAAGTAAAAACCCTTTGGTCATTTGTGATACAGGCCACAACAAAGCTGGTTTATTAGAAGTAATCCAAAATATCAACAACACTCCCCACCATCATTTGCACATGGTATTGGGCATGGTTAAAGACAAAGATATTTCTGGAGTATTGGCCATACTGCCTAAAAATGCCACTTATTATTTTTGCCAACCTAACCTAGAAAGGGCATTAGCAGTAGAAGAATTAGCAGCCCAAGCCGCCTCATTTGGATTGAAAGGAGAAACATTTGAAAGTGTAGAAAAAGCACTTGAAAATGCAAAAAAAATGGCGGGGTCAAAAGATTTAATATTTGTAGGCGGAAGCACCTTCGTCGTAGCAGAAATAATATAAAAAATTCACTTTTACTTCACATAGCATTTCTTACTTTTACGGTCTACTTAACTAGATACAAATGAAATTTAAACACCTTTCTCTGCTGGTTTTGCTATTGGTGAGCATCCAATCTTTTGCTCAAAAATGGACTAAACCTGCTACTGCAAATCAAGCCAGTTCTTACCCACAAAAAATAGACAGACCTAAATTAGTTGTAGGTTTAGTAATCGATCAGATGCGTTGGGATTATTTATACCGTTATTACGACCGTTACAGCAAAGGCGGATTTAAAAGACTGATCAATGATGGGTTTTCGGCCGAAAATACGTTTATCCCTTACACCCCTACTTACACTGCTTGCGGTCACACTTCTATCTACACTGGCTCTGTACCTGCAATTAATGGCATTATCGGTAACAATTGGTTCGATCCAGAATTGGGAAGAGATGTATATTGTACAGAAGATAGAAATGTTAAAACTGTAGGTAGCGCCACAAGGGCTGGAGAAATGTCGCCAAAGAACATGTTGGTAACAACCATTACAGACGAATTACGTTTAGCTACTAATTTTAGAAGCAAAGTAATTGGTATCTCGCAAAAAGATAGAGGTTCAATCTTACCTGCAGGTCACTCTGCAAATGCCGCTTATTGGTATGATGGTGGTTCTGGCGATTGGATTACCAGTACTTACTACATGCCTACCTTGCCTACTTGGGTTTCAGATTACAATAAAAAGAAAGTAGCCAATGATTTTTATGCCAAAGAGTGGAATACTTTATATCCGATCAATACCTATACACAAAGTACATCGGATGACAAACCCTATGAAGGAAAATTCAAAGGTGAAACAAGTACTTCATTCCCACACTTATTGAGCAGCAACATTGGTAAAAATTACGACTTGATCAGAAGTACACCATATGGTAACACCATGACATTTGATTTGTCTAAATTGGCTATCCAAAATGAGAAAATGGGCCAAACTGGCAATACCGATTTCTTGGCCATTAGCTGTTCATCAACAGATTATGTTGGCCATCAATTTGGACCAAACTCTATCGAAGCAGAAGATACTTATTTGCGTTTAGACAAAGATTTAGAAGATTTCTTCAACTATTTAGATAAAACATTAGGTAAAGGAAACTATTTATTTTTCCTATCTGCAGATCATGCTGTAGCTCACGTACCTGGCTTTATGGCCGAGAACAAAATGCCTGCAGGTTTGGTAAACAACTCTACCTTAAGAAAGGGATTGGATACGGTAATGAATAAAAAATTCAACCTTTCTAAATCGGTAATTACGGTAATGAATAACCAAGTTTATTTTGACCATAGTGTAATTGAAGATAAAAAAGTAGATTTTGCCCAAGTTAAAAAAGCAGCAATCGAATATTTAACCAAACAAGATGGAATTGCAGATGCTGTTGATCTACAAATTTTAAATACATCAACCATTCCAGAAGAAATTAGAAAACGAATTACAAATGGTTACAATGCCCGTCGCAGTGGTGATGTTTATTTCTTACTACAATCTAACTGGTTCGATGGTGGCAATACCGGCACTACACATGGTGCCTGGTATCCATACGATTCGCATATTCCATTGGTTTTCATGGGCTGGAAAGTTAAACCGGGCAAAACCAACCAAACTTATTACATGAGTGATATTGCTGCTACCTTAGCTGCCATGTTACGCATCCAAATGCCAAGTGGAAGCGTGGGTAATGCAATTACAGAGTTAACGCATTAACCTTATACCACATCATTTAATAAAGGGAGAAAGTTATCAAACAGCTTTCTCCCTTTATTTTTACTTGTCTTTTTGAATTTGACATTGTATTGATTCGGTGATTAATGCCTTCAATACCTAGTTTTTGTTAACTTTGTACACCAAATACAAAAACCTACATGGAACAAATTCAAGTCTACAAACCCAAAAATAAAATTCGTTTTGTTACCGCTGCTGCATTATTCGATGGGCACGATGCCACTATTAATATCATGCGTCGTATTCTTCAATCTTCAGGAGCAGAAGTAATTCACTTGGGGCATAACAGGTCTGTAGAAGAAGTGGTCAACTGTGCCATTCAAGAAGATGTTCAAGGTATTGCCATGACTTCTTACCAAGGTGGTCATATCGAATATTTCAAATACATGTATGATTTGCTGCAACAAAAAGGTGCCAAACACATTAAAATATTTGGTGGTGGTGGTGGTGTAATTCTTCCATCAGAGATAGCAGAGTTACAAGCTTATGGCGTTACTCGAATCTATTCTCCAGACGACGGCCGTAAAATGGGCTTGCAGGGCATGATCAACAACATGTTAGAGCAGACCGATTTTATTACCACCAAAGCAATTACTACTGAACTCGAAACCATCCCTCAGAAAGAAGTAAAAAGCATCGCCTCGGCCATTACCGTTGCAGAAAATGATCCAGAAGGTGCTCAAAAATTCGTAGATGAGTTAAAGAAATTGACCTTAAATAACCAAGCCCCAGTTTTAGGGATCACAGGTACAGGTGGTTCTGGTAAATCGTCATTAGTTGACGAATTGGTGCGCCGATTTTTAATTGAGGTAAAAGATAAAACCTTAGCCATTATCTCTGTAGACCCATCTAAACGTAAAACTGGTGGCGCCTTATTGGGCGATAGAATCCGCATGAATGCGATCAACAATTCTAGGGTTTACATGCGTTCGTTAGCTACCAGACAAGCTAATTTAGCCCTTTCTAAAAATGTACAAGAGAGTATAGACATCTGCAAAGCGGCAGGATACGACCTGATTATTGTAGAAACCTCCGGTATTGGTCAATCAGATACTGAAATTACCGAACATTGCGATATCTCCTTATATGTAATGACACCTGAATTTGGGGCAGCTACGCAATTAGAAAAAATTGACATGCTTGATTTTGCCGATCTAGTTGCCATCAATAAGTTTGATAAAAGAGGTGCATTAGATGCATTGAGAGATGTACGCAAACAATACAAACGTAACCATAACCTTTTCGAGGCCAAAGATGATGAGATTCCAGTATATGGAACCATGGCCTCACAGTTTAACGATCCGGGAATGAACAACCTTTTTGTGGCTTTATTAAGTGGCATAAAGGAAAAAACCGGAGTTGATTTCAAGGCTGAAATGGTAATGACCACCAATCAATCTGAAAAAATATACATTATTCCACCAGATCGCATCCGTTATTTATCTGAAATTGCAGAAGCAAGCGAAACCTATAATGAATGGGTAGATAAACAATGTAAAATTGCTAGAAAATTGTATCAGCTTCAAGGGGTAATCAATTTTTCGAACGATTTCGAGAACTTTGGAGAAGGTTTAAAGGATGCCTACACCTATTTAGAAGAGCAATTAGATGGCGAATGCAGACGTTTACTCCGCCAATGGCCAGATACCAAGCTAAAATATAAAGCAGAATTCTTTGTTTATAAAGTTCGCGACAAAGAAATTAAACAACCGCTTTATTACGAGTCGTTATCTAAATTACAAATCCCTAAAGTGTCTTTACCTAGATACGAAGATTGGGGAGATATTTTACGTTGGTTGTTAACAGAAAATGTTCCTGGCGAATTCCCTTATGCAGCTGGTGTTTTCCCTTTAAAAAGAGATGGGGAAGACCCAACACGGATGTTTGCCGGAGAAGGTGGACCAGAAAGGACAAATAAACGTTTCCATTATGTATCCTTAGGTCAGCCAGCACACCGTTTGTCTACCGCATTCGACTCAGTTACACTCTATGGAGAAGATCCACATGTAAGACCAGATATTTATGGCAAAATTGGTAACTCTGGTGTAAGTATTGCCACTTTGGATGATGCCAAAAAACTATATTGTGGTTTTGATCTTTGTGCGCCTTCTACATCGGTTTCCATGACCATCAATGGTCCCGCACCAATGCTATTGGGCTTTTTTATGAATGCCGCTATTGATCAACAATGTGAAAAATACATTATCGAAAATGGCTTAGAGAAAGAAACCCAAGCGAAGATTAAACAGATCTATAAAGAAAAAGGAATTGAACCACCAACCTACCAAGGCGAATTGCCACAGGGTAACAATGGCTTAGGTTTAATGTTATTGGGCTTAACAGGCGATGAGGTTTTACCTGCTGATATTTATGCACCAATTAGAGCAAAAGCCATTAGTTCGGTAAGAGGTACCGTACAAGCAGATATTTTGAAAGAAGATCAGGCCCAAAATACCTGTATATTCTCTACAGAATTTGCATTAAGGATGATGGGCGATATTCAAAAGTATTTTATTGACGAGAAGGTTCGAAACTTCTATTCGGTATCTATTTCTGGTTACCACATTGCAGAAGCTGGCGCTAATCCGATTTCTCAATTGGCCTTTACCCTAAGTAATGGTTTTACTTTTGTTGAATATTACTTAAGTAGAGGAATGAATATCGACGATTTTGCGCCAAACCTTTCCTTCTTTTTCAGTAATGGTATCGATCCAGAATATTCGGTAATTGGTCGTGTAGCCAGAAGAATTTGGGCAAAAGCCATTAAAAATAAATACAAGGGCAATGACCGTTCTCAAAAATTAAAATACCATATTCAAACCTCAGGTCGTTCTTTACATGCCCAAGAGATTGATTTTAATGATATCAGAACAACGTTGCAGGCTTTATATGCGATTTACGACAACTGTAATTCATTACATACCAATGCCTACGATGAAGCCATTACCACACCAACAGAAGAATCAGTACGCAGAGCAATGGCTATTCAGTTGATCATTAACCGAGAGTTGGGTTTGGCCAAAAACGAAAACCCATTACAAGGTGCCTTCATCATCGAAGATTTAACCGATCTGGTAGAAGAGGCGGTATTGGCCGAATTTAAGCGAATCAATGATCGTGGAGGTGTTTTAGGCGCAATGGAAACGATGTACCAAAGAGGTAAGATACAAGAAGAAAGCTTGTATTACGAAACGCTGAAACATACTGGCGAATACCCTATTGTTGGAGTGAATACTTTCTTGAATAAAAATGGATCGCCTACAATTGTTCCTGGAGAAGTTATTCGTGCTACAGAAGAAGAAAAACAATATCAGATCACCGCTTTAAAAGCTTTCCAAGATAGAAATGCTAAGAAAACTGCAGATGCATTGAAACAACTTCAATTATCGGCTGTTGCTGGCAATAATATTTTTGAAGATTTAATGGAAGTTTGTAAAATCTGCTCTTTAGGGCAAATTAGCAATGCATTATATGAAGTTGGTGGTCAATACCGAAGAAATATGTAATTAGTTAAGCGCTAAAACAATGATGAAAAAAACCTTATTTTTTATCTTCTTGATGGTCCTTCAAATCAAAACATTTGCTTTCGAAGAGCCTAAATCAAGCTATATCATTGTTTTGGGCGTAGCTCAAGATGGCGGTTACCCACACATGGGGTGCCAGAAAGAGTGCTGTAAACAAGCTTGGAAAAATCCAGCTATGCGAAGAAACGTGGTTTCGCTTGCCTTGGTTGATCCTGTGAATAAAAAATGGTATTTATTCGAAGCTACACCAGATATTAAACAGCAATTACAAAATTTTCGCACACAAACACAGCAAAAATATCCTTACCTACCAGAAGGTGTTTTTATTACCCATGCCCATATTGGCCACTATACAGGCTTAATGGAATTTGGCAGAGAAGTAATGGGAACCAAAAACTTAAAAGTTTACGTTCTTCCTAAATTTAAAAGTTATTTAGAACAGAATGGCCCATGGAGCCAATTGGTGAAATTAAACAACATCAACCTGATTGAATTAACTGCCAATATATCTATCAATATAGCCAACAACACTGTTGCTGCATTTACGGTACCTCATAGAGACGAGTACTCTGAAACAGCTGGTTTTAAAATCATCACCCCAACAAAGAAATACCTCTTTATACCAGATATTGACAAGTGGAACAAATGGGATAGAGACATTGTAACAGAGATTAAGAACGTAGATGTTGCACTATTGGATGCTACTTTTTATACCAACACGGAACTAGGCAATAGAGCCATAGCCGAGGTTCCACATCCATTGGTTACAGAAACGGAAGCTTTATTAGCAAAGGAAGACTTAAAAACAAGGCAAAAGGTCTATTTCATCCATTTCAATCATACCAATCCTTTGCTTTGGAAGCCAGAAACACAAAAAGAAGTATTGAAAAACGGCTTTAATTTAGCGCATCAAGCTCAGGTTTTTCATTGATATTTATTCCATAAAAAAACCCAAATTTTTCAATTTGGGTTTCATATATCATTTAGAAAAAAATTAAGCATTGATCCAGCTAAACTTGTATTCCATTGTTGGATTTTTCATTCGCTCTGCTACACGTAATAAACGCGAAGGTAAGTTCATTACATAGTCTCTAGCTCGCTCACCTGCTTCGTTCAACTCTTGAAGATTATCAATTTTCCACTCTTCGATCAATTGCTGCATAATTTCAACATAATCTACAGCAGTATATACCCCTAAACGTTGTGCTGCATCTGTAAAATGACCAAAAGTCTGACCAATTTTCTGTCCCATTTCACGTAAGAAGTGTGCAGGCATTACAATTTTCTTGCGCATCATGTCTTCAAAGGCAATCATTGCTTCACTAGGATCAACTTCAAATATCTTAGACATGAAATCTTTATAAGCTTTGGCATGTCTAGCTTCATCAGAAGCAATTACACCACACATCTTAGACAATAAGGTATCTCCATCTTTTTTAGCTAGCGATGCTACTCTTCTGTGAGAGATATTAGTTGCTAACTCTTGGAAACTAGTATATACAAAGTTACGATAAGGATCATGTCCTGTACCAATATCAAATCCATCAGCAATTAAATATTGCGTAGAAATTTCCATTTGGCGCATGTCTACACGGCCTGATAGGTATAAATATTTGTTCAATAGATCTCCGTGGCGATTTTCTTCTGCTGTCCAGTTACGGTTCCATTTCATCCAACCACCCTCTTCGTCACGAGAAATATCATCCATCATCATTAACCACGATTCGTAAGTTGGAAGTGCCTCTTCTGTAATGGTATCACCAATCAATACAGCTACTAAATCATAAGAAAGATCTTTTGCATTCTCTCTTAAAATTTTAATATCTTGGTAAAAAGAATCTGTAGTTGAGTCTGGTAAAAAATCAGAAGGTTGCCAATTGGTATCTATAGGTTTCAAATAGGTAGGCATCATTTTAAGCATGTATTTCTCAACATGTAATAATACTTCCTTTCTTGATCCAAAATTGATTTTCATCGTTTTTTAATTAAGGTACAAAGATACGCATTATACAGCGTTTAGCCTTAGTTTATTTGTAATTAAAACCATGATGAACAGGTGATTTTGCTCACTTTTTAGTGAAATTTCATCAAATAAAGCCTTTAATCGGCCTAATTTGCTCAGCAATTGCTGTCTTCTCTTTAAAAAAGTTTGTATAA
>NZ_LLWP01000009.1 GCF_001412215.1 Pedobacter sp. Hv1 | reverse complement strand
AACCAGAGCGCAACCTTTGGCCTGGGACTGGACATTAAGAAAAGGTACCTGGTATCGGGGATGTACACCACACAGACCTCTGAGCTTAGTGGTTACACCAATGGCAGCTTCGAGCTCAACCTCAGGGTAAACCTCGCTAAATAGAAACAATTATTACCCACAATAAACAAAAGCAGCCCCAAAGGCTGCTTTTGTCATTCTAGAGCATCTAACCATTTCTTGGGTTGCAACAAAATAAGATGGCATCGTGTTTTAAAAGAATACCCATCCCCCATTATATGATCGTATATCACAAGTAGATTTATTCTTTACTTTTAAAAATATTTCACAATTTAGCCCTATACTATATTGCTATAGCTTTTATAATAACCAAATATGAAAAAATTAATCGTCCTACTTTTATTGCCCCTCTCCCTTTTCGCTCAAAAATTCACTCAGCCAGAAATTGCGGCATTCGAGGCACAGGCTAAAAAAGTAACTATTATCAGAGACAATTGGGGTATACCACATGTATATGGCAAAAGCGATGCTGATGCCGTTTTCGGTTTGTTGTATGCTCAATGTGAAGACGATTTTAAAAGAGTAGAACTTAATTATATAGAAAAATTAGGCCGTCTTTCTGAAATAAATGGCGAAAAAGATATTTTTAACGATTTACAGATCCGTTTACTCATAGACACCACCGAAGCCATTGCCGATTATCAAAAGGCACAACCTTGGTTAAAAAAGTTATTGCATGCTTATGCAGATGGCATTAACTATTATCTTTATAAGAACCCGCAGATTAAACCAGCTTTATTAACACGTTTTAAGCCCTGGTATGCCTTATTATGGACCGACGGAAGTATTGGTGCCATCAACACTGCAGACTTAACGGTAACCGAACTAAAAAAGTTTTACTCTGGCGATTATACACCAACTGCTTACGTTCCAGTAATCAAAGACCAACAAAGTGGTTCTAATGGTTTCGCTTTTGCACCATCAATTACCGAAACTGGAAATGCGATTTTATACATCAATCCACATACTACCTTTTATTTTAGACCAGAGGTACAAATGCAGAGCGAAGAAGGCTTAAATGCTTATGGCGCTGTAACATGGGGACAGTTCTTTGTTTATCAAGGATTTAATGAACATTGTGGATGGATGCACACCTCTAACAATGTTGACATTGCGGATATGTATGCTGAAAAAATTACCAAGACTGACAAAGGATTATTCTATGAATATGATAAAAAGAAATTCCCAGTTACCCAAAAGAAGGTAAATATTCGTTATATGGATGGTGGCACATTAAAAACAAAAAGTTTTAACACCTATTTTACCAACAAAGGCCCCATTATGGCCATAAGAGATGGGAAATGGATTAGCCTGAAATCTAAGAACAGAAATACACAAAGTTTGGTACAAAGCTGGGTACGTACCAAGGCTAAAAGTTTTGAAGATTACCAAAAAGCAATGGATTTAAAAGCCAATGCCTCTAACAATACGGTATATGCCGATGCACAGGGAAACATTGCCTATTGGCATGGCAATTTTATTCCTATTAGAAATCCAAAATACAATTGGGCAGATGTAGTAGATGGCTCAACTTCTGCAACTGCATGGAAAGGTTTACATGCAGTTAAAGATATGGTGCATGTATATAATCCGGCTAATGGCTGGTTACAGAACTGTAACTCCACTCCTTTTAGTGTAGCAGGTAAAAACAGCCCAATAAAAGCCAACTATCCTAGTTATATGGCACCAGATGGGGAAAACTTTAGAGGTGTTGCAGCTACAAAATTATTGAACAAACCACAGAAATATACTTTAGATAAAGTAATTGCTACTGGTTACGATACTTATTTACCAGCATTTGAGGTACTGGTACCTGCTTTATTAAAGGCTTATGCCCAATTGCCACAAAGTGATCCTTTATTGGAAGAATTGAAGGCACCAATTGCGGTTTTAAAAGACTGGGACTATCGTTCTGGAGAGAACTCACAAGCCGCAGCATTGGCATTAGAATGGGCACCCAAATTAAACCCAATTATCCAAAAGGTTTATATAGATCCTGGAGAGAAAGACCAGGTTGAAAACACTTTGGCCTTTGCAGCAAGTGCAAGACCTAACGAATTATTAGATCCGTTAAAAGCTACCATTTCCGATCTGAACAAACGCTTTGGTAAATGGCAAGTTACTTGGGGAGAAATTAATCGTTTTCAACGTTTAACAGGCGCCACTAACGAAAAATACGATGACAACTTAGCCAGTTTCCCAGTTGGTTTTGGATCGGCCTTATGGGGACAATTGCCTTCTTACCGCAGCAATCCATTTAAAACCAATAAACGTTATGGCTTTAGTGGCAATAGTTTTGTTTGCGCAGTAGAGTTTGGCAAAAAAGTAAAGGCTAAATCTATTTTGGCCGGAGGCAATAGTGGAAATCCTAATTCCAAACATTTTAACGACCAAGCTTTAATGTATAGCAAAGGGCAATTTAAAGATGTTTTGTTCTACAAAGAGGATGTAGTTAAAAATGCGGAAAAGACTTACCAACCAGGAAATTAGTAACAGCCCAATAAGATATTAAAAAAGAGATGCCATCCTGAACTTGTAGGATGGCATCTCTTTTTTGTAATTGAATGTTTCAAGCTCTACAGTCGGGGAACTGACCAAAACCACTGAAGTTCCCCGTTACTGAAGCGCTATAACTTTAAATATAGCTTTAGTAAACTTTCAAACTATATGATAACAAATAATTTACTGATGTTTTGAGAAGAAATTATCTAATAAAAAGACTCCCTCTGAGACGGTACCTTTCTTGGTTAACATATTGTATTCTATTTTGTCTCCCTTAACTGGAGCATTATTCAATTCTGTGATGGCTCCAGCGTATACAGTAACTGTATTCTTTTTTTGATTGACCTCAATTTTCTTCCCGGTTAAAACAACATCATCCAATTTAATCCTAGCATTACCATAAAGGATAAAACCATCTTTTGTTTTTAAAGTGGAGTCTTGCGCCAGATAATCCCATTTCTTATTTAAGTCTTCTTCAGCTTTCAACTTCTCTTTTTCCACTTTAACACCATTCGTCACAAACGTACCTTTTTTCAAGTCACAAATAATCGATTCGGCTTTGACTACCTCTCCATCTTTTGCTGTCAAAGTAGCCGTTTTTGCAGTAATTATTCCCGCAAGCTCGTCGTAGGTAATATCTTCCGCAACTAATATCATATCAAAAACTTCCATCTTGCCTTGTTTGATATAAGATATCTGCTTTTTGGCATCAACAGTTAAACTTGCAGAACTGATCAATCTTGGCCTATTTCGTTTTAAACTATCTTCGTTCTTTTTACTAAGTTCATCATTAACAATGTAGGTTCCCCGTTTCAGATCAAATACAATTACCTTTCCATTTACAGCTGCACTATCCTTTTGCTTAAATGTAGCATTATATCCAATTAACACTTGCGTTTTGAGATTGGATTCTACTTCTTTGGCCATTAAGACTCCATTAAACAGCTTAACTTTTGCCCCATATAAATGGTTGATTTCACCATTGCTGTCTAAAAAAGCACCATTCATAGAGATGATCTTTGGCGTAAGGTAATCTTTAGTTCTTTTTTCAAGGGCTTTATCTTCAGCATTAACCGGGTTATGCTTGGACATGAACTGCTGTATATCTTGGACATGGTTTGGACTGGCGTATACCACTTCTACAGTAAATGCCCAAATTAAGCCCAAACCAATTGGCAGGGCCAATAAATAGGTTAATTTACTTTTATGTTCTGATTTGGCATTAAACAACATTTTTATCCGTGCCTTAATTGGGCTTTTCACGAAGTTATGAATTAATGGACTTGAGTTTTTGCTTACTGCCAACTTCAACAAGAGGTTTGCATAAGATTCTGTCCCAAAATTTGTTGAAGTTGTTTCATCTGCCTCATATTCATGGGTTTCTTCCAAAAACTGATCATACAGGTAAATAATGGGATTAAACCATAACACAGCTTTGGCCACCAGCATAATAATTTTATCAATAGAATGGTATTGTTTGGCATGTACTTCTTCGTGTCTTAATAGAACTTTAAGTTCTTCCTCCGTTAAGCTAGCCTGATCTATAAACACATAATTGAAAAAAGAGCAGTTGGTAAATCCAACATTTTTGGGAACAAGTTTTAGTCCATTTATTTTTTCAGACTTCACTCTCGTATGTTTAAATAACTGGTACAATCTCCACGCTGTAATCAACAATAACCCTACAACAACAATGGCATATAAATAAGGTAGTAAACTATACCAATTAAAGCTTTGTTCTACAGCTACTGGTTCTAATTTAAGGCGCATGTTAGACATTTGCTGATTGTAACCTTCAGATTCTTCTTCAAACAATACCGCATAACTCGCTTTTTGAACTGGTTCAATAATCCGCTCTATGGTAAATTGTAGTGCAGGAATTACAAAACTTAATAGTAAACTAGCTAACAGATAGAATCGGTTAGTTTTAAAAAAAGTGAGCTTTCTTAAAAACAACAGGTAAAATGTGAACAATAGTGCCATGCAAGCACTTACTTTTAAAAGGTAGAGCAATAATTCCATATTAGTATTTTAGTTCATTTTTTTGTCAATTGCTTCATCCTATCCTCTTCAAACAATTAGCTAGTTACTCGCTTTTACTTATTGGTAACTGTATATTTCTTGGTACTATAATCAAACTCAATCAGATCGCCCGATACATTCAATCCAGCTGCATCTGTTAAAATTGCGTGACGTGCTTTAATGAGATTGGAATTTTTATTGACCTCTACAGATTTTGCATTGAACATCAATCCATCAATATTCAATTTTACATTACCTGATAAATAGAGGGTATTTAAGAACGTGTTTACCCTAACAGAATCAAGGGCCTTATAACTCATTTTTGATAAAAGGTTATAAACTGCAGATGTCGTTTTACTCTCCAAAGAAGGGTTACTGGTTTGATAAGTACCTGTTTTTAGCGCAAACGTAATTTGCTCACTCTTGATCAAATCGCCTCTTTTTGTTTTTAGCAAGCCATTTTGTGCAATAATCAACTCATGCTCCATATCCCAAATGATGTTTTCGGCTTCTAATTTATCGCCTGAAATTTCCATCAATCCGTTTTTGATATAATTGATCTTTTTTTTGCTATCGACACTAACATTGGTTGACGATATTAATTTAGGTTTAACAGCGATGAGTTTAACTTTATTTTCATCACGCTCAACCGGAACAAGAACCCCTTCAACCCCATTTACCTTCATTTTCATTGTTGTTGCTTTCGGCCACGCATCAATTAATACTTTATCATTCTTAATTAACTTAAAGCTACTGACTACCGGAAAATCGCTCTCCTTTTGATGGGTACTAAATATATTAACAGACACTTCTTCACCTTTGGCAACTATTTCATCCAATGGTTTAGCTAATTTTGTTTCTACAAGGATTTTGAAGACCTCTCCTGTAGGGGTTTTAAGCATCAAACCATTGATCGAATTTGAACCTGGAGCATAAGTAAATTCCTCTATTTTACCTGTTATAGTGGAACTATTATACTTTTGGTAAGTCGTTCTGGCAGTTGATCCATACTTAGAAAGTTTTGGCTCATTGCCAAACCAAAATACATAGTCGGTCATTGATTTTGGTAAATTGGCGATTTCATAATTATAGCCCCCACCAATACCATTTACCAATGGAATATTTTTAATAAAAGCCGCGTCAAACTTCTCCGCCTCAGCTTCCGAATATAATTTATCATTAATATAGAACCAGAGCTTAAAATTCATTTTCGTATCATTCTTGCCATAACCAATATGCGCATATAATGGCCTACCATTGGTGTTAATTGTAATTTTCTCTTTCTTAACTCCTTTAATATCTATTACTGTTGCTTTTTCTATAAATGGTTTATTCTCAACAATAGTTTGATTTTTAACTAAACCTTTAACATTTGCATATACAACTTCGGTTGCCAACAACCATATCAGTCCTAACCCTATAGGAAAGACCAATAAATACCTTAATTTCTTCATGTTTTTTGATTTTGAATTGAATAACATTTGTATTCTTTTTTTAATTGGACTTTTCACAAAGTTGTGCACTAACGTTGTGGTATTTTTACTTACAGCTAGCTTCAATAACAGACTTGCATAGGGCTCTGTACCAAAAGCTGTAGAGGTGGCTTCATCTGCTTCATATTCATGTGCCTCTTCTAAGGCTGTATCATACAGGTAAACGATCGGATTAAACCATAAAACCGATTTGGCAATCATCATAATTACCTTATCTATGGAATGATATTGTTTAACATGAACTTCTTCATGCCTCAACAAAACCCTAAGCTCCATTGCTGTTAAACTATCATGATCTATAAAAACATAGTTGAAGAATGAGCAATTGGTAAATCCTTTATTTTTGTGGACCAGTTTCAAGCCATTCAATTCTTCGGTTTTTTGTCTAGTGTGCCTATACAGTTGAAATAAACGCCTAGCTGAAATAATCAGTAGCCCTAATGCAATTGTCGCATATAAATAGGGCAATAACACATACCAATCAAACCTTTTTTCGACAATGACGGCTGGTGCTTGTGTTTGCTGTAAAGGAGTTGCCAACGTTGGCACCGTGATGTTTTCACTTTGTAAGACAAAAGAACGGTCAACTGCTTCCACCTGTGTTGCTTCTCTTTCTATAGTGAATTGTAAAGTTGGAATAACAAAACTTAACAATAAAGTAAACAGCAGATAAAAGCGATTGATCTTGAAAAAAGTCAACTTTCTCAACACCAGCAGATAAATGGCAAAAAACAATACCATACAAACACTCGCTTTTAGCAAGTAGCCCAGTAGTTCCATTGCTATGATTTTTTATTGATCAATGCCTTAAGTTCTTCTATATCTGCTGCACTCAGTTTTTCCTCTTTTACCATAAAAGATAACAAGCTGCTTGGCGAATTATCGAAATAACCAGAAAACATTTTTGAGAAAGTAGTTTTAGTATAGTCTTCCTTGCTAATGGCCGGAAAGTACTCGTAGGTTTTACCATAAGCCTTATAACTTACATAGCCCTTTTTTTCTAAGAGCCTAACAATAGACGAGATGGTATTGTAAGGTGGCTTAGGCTCTTCGTCCAATTCATCAATAATATCTTTTACAAATGCGTTTTGTAACTTCCACAAAACCTGCATGATCCGTTCTTCTGCCTTAGTTAATTCTTCCATAAACTAAATCTATAACTTATTTTTCAGTTATACAACTACAAAATCAGTTATTAAACATAAGTCACTTATAATCAAGTAAATAATTTTACTTGAACAAAAAATAAAGAAAGATTTTAAAGAAAGAAGATTGAAAAAGGCTTAACAACAGTTTAAAATTTCAATTTAAAATGTTCTTTAGCCTGCCCTTTTCTAAAATAGACCAAGCCAAGCCAAAATAAATCTATTGTAATACTTACTTGCGGGTGGTTTTTAATGGTTTGCCAAGCACTTTGCATTTCTTCATTCCAATAAATCTGGTCGAAGATAATTACGGTATGTTCATTTGCTTTTGTTAGGCACAAATTAAAGGCGGTTAAAGAAAAATCTTTATCATTTTTGCCTCCAATATAAACAAGGTCAAGTGTTGTGGTTTTCGCTATTGCCATTTTAAATGTTTCTTCAAGCTTACCAAGCTCTAGAGTTGTATTGTTTACACCAATTGTAGCTAAATTTTGTTTGGTTAATCTAGCCACCTCTGCTGTATCTACTAGGGCAAGTACGTTTGCATTAACACAAGCTTTTGCCAAATAAGCCGTAGTTATTCCAAAACCTGTACCTATTTCAATCAACTGTTTGGGCTGATGGTAAGCCACTAAACGAAACACTAATTGTAATAACCTAGGGCTTCTTAAATCATTTTTTGCTCGTTTACCTACCTTACTGGCGGTTTTATCGTCATTTAAAAGTTTTTTTCGTTGCGCTTCAATCTCCTCATATACTTTTTTTGAAGAAAAATCGTAAATTACCTCATCAGCTAACTTGTAAACGAACGGAGAATGTGTGCCGTGTCTAGTTTTAGCCTTAAGGCGATGCCTGAAGTAAGCTGAGATATACTTAAAACCCATGGCCAAAAATAGGCAAACTGAAAATTGTAATTTGCATTTTAATGGAAAATCTTGCAGAAATTGATGCGCTTCTTAAATTATTAGATGATCCTGATGAAGAAATTTATCAGCATGTGCAACAGCGCCTGCTGGGCTATGGAAATGAAGCCATCAGTTATTTAGAAAATGCTTGGGAACAATCGCTAGATACTTTATTGCAAGAGCGTATTGAAAATATAGTACACACTATCCAATTCAATAATGTTAAAGAAGATCTTAATTTATGGTACCAAAGTGGGGCCTTTGATCTTTTACAAGGGGCATTGGTTATTAACCGCTATCAATATCCTGATTTGGATGAACAAACGATTATCAACCAAATTGAGGAAATTAAAAGAGAAATTTGGCTGGGTTTACAGCTGGAAATGAGTTCCATTGAAAAAATTAAGCTGATTAATCATATTTTTTACAATCAATATGGCTTTAGTGGCAATACTAAAAACCATCACGACCCTCAAAACTCTTACTTAAACCAAGTATTAGAAAGTAAAAAAGGCAATCAGATTTCTTTGGCAATTATATATGCTACACTTGCCCAAAAACTCGACATCCCCGTGTATGGTGTTAATTTACCACAACATTTTATTCTAGGCTATATAGATGAGAATAACAATGAAAAAGAGTATGGGGTATTATTTTACATCAATGCTTTTAATAAAGGTGCAATTTTTGGGAAACATGATGTAGACCAATTTTTACGTCAGCTCAATTTAGAGCCACAGCCCGGCTTTTATTCTCCATGCAGCAATACTGAAATTATTCGGCGTGTAATTCGTAATTTAATTTCAGCTTACGAGAACCTTGGCGCTACAGACAAGGTAGAAGAATTAAAAGAACTGCAAGATATTTTAACTGAGAACACACTATAAAATCCATTAATCATTTAATGCATGCTCCAGATTAACCGCCTAGTTTTGGATACGATTAGTCTTCTCTTTCCAGAGCTCTGCAATGCTTGTGGCACAAATTTATATGGTGGTGAAAAGGAAATCTGTACCAAGTGTTTATATCATTTGCCTTATACAGACTACCATATCTATCCCGAAAATAGGGTAGCTAAACAATTATGGGGTCGTTTGCCTTGTAATGCTGCTATGGCCATGTTATACTTTAAAAAGGGAACAAGGGTACAAAACCTGATCCATAGCTTAAAATATAAAGATAAAATAGACGTTGGTGTAAAACTTGGCCATTTATTAGGCACAAGACTAAAATTAGGTAGTGTATATGATAACATTGATCTGGTAATCCCTGTTCCACTACACCAAAAAAAAGAAAGACAAAGAGGTTATAACCAAAGTAAGTATATTGCAGACGGAATTGCAGATGCGCTAAACATCTCGGTTAGCACAACACATTTACTACGCAACAAACAAACGGAAAGCCAAACCAAAAAATCGAGGTATACCCGTTATCAAAATATGGAAACGGTATTTGGCCTTCAAAATACAAGTGAATTAAAAGACAAGCATATTTTGTTGGTTGATGATGTAATCACCACAGGAGCTACACTAGAAGCATGTGGTAGTTCGTTATTAAATGGTGGAATAAAAAAATTAAGCGTTGCTGCCCTTGCATTTGCAGAATAAATTAAGCTAAACTATATGCGATTAAAGATACTTTTCATATGCCTAATTGCCCTTTTCTTTGCTGCATGCAACAAGGATGAGGATATTACTGCAGATATGAATGCCAAAATATCTTTTTCTACTGATAGTATCTTATTTGATACGGTGTTTACTTCTATTGGCTCTACCAGCAGACGTTTAAAAATATACAACCGCAATCCAAAAGCCATTAACATTAGCCATATCAAATTAAGCGGTGGAAGTACATCTCCATTTAGCCTAAACATTAATGGACAAGCTGTTACTGAAGCCGATCTGATTAAACTAAATGGAAATGACTCTATCAATGTTTTTGTTAAGGTAAGCATCAATCCAACTACGCAGAACCTACCTTTTATTGTACAAGATTCTATCTTACTTTATTACAATGGCAATAAACAAAGTATCCCTTTGGTTGCGTATGGTCAAAATGCAATTTTTGTAAATGGTGTTAGTATTAAAGAAAATACGGTTTGGGATAGCAAGCTGCCCTACCTGATTTATAAATCTGTAAGTATTGAAGAAAATGCCAGTTTAACTATAGAACCAGGCACAAAAGTACTTTTCCATAGCAATGCAACCATGAGTGTAAAGGGTACATTAATTGCAAATGGAACAAAAAAAGACAGTGTTCTTTTTGCCAGCGATAGGTTAGAAAAAATGTATGCAGACGAGCCTGGGCAATGGAATGGCATCCACCTTTATCCACAGAGCAAAAATTCGATACTCAACTATGCTATTATTAAAAATGGAGTAGCTGGCCTTACTGTCGATTCTTTGTCTCGCAACAATAAACCAAAATTATTGCTCACCAATACAAAGATTAAAAATATGGAGGTTGTTGGCTTTCTAGGCTATCAAACAGAACTCACTGCTTTTAATAATCTCTTCACCAATTGCGGACAATACTTACTCTATGCTGTTGGAGGTGGAAAATACAATTTAAAACAAAATACTTTTGCCGCACTTAACACCAATTATCCTCGTAAAACCGCTGCTGTATATATCTCTGATTTTGTAAGTAACTCGCAGTACGATAATTTAAACATAGATTTTCAAAACAACATTGTATGGGGTAATTTGCTTGATGAGTTTCAAATAGATAAAAAAGCCCCTCAAACCACACTATTGAGTATAGTTAAAAACAATTTACTCAAAAGCAGCCAAGGTAGTTTATTAGGCAATGGCAATATGTTAAATGTCGATCCGCTTTTTATCAATCCTTTAACGGGTAATTTTAATTTGAATAAAGCGAGTCCAGCTTTAAAGAAAGGTATAGATCTAAGTAATGATATTTACTTTGGCTCTTATCTAACCAAAGACCTTAATAACAAAACTAGAATATTCCCCTATGATATAGGCTGTTATGAAAATAAATAGAAAAAAATAAGGCTAAATAAAAACAAAAGATAAAAACCGACGTTTATAATATCGAGAGCGTTAATTTAGATGGTAAGGGTCGGTACTTTGTAATGAACTACCGGCCCTTTACTTTAAAGTAAGTTCCTAGAACGGCTTTAATCTCTTCGGGGTTAAATGGTTTTAAAATATGTCCATCCATACCCGATTCCTTAAACTTTCTGTTTTCGTTATGTAGTGTTGAAGCGGTTAAAGCTATAATTGGCAGTTTTTTATAGTAGTCGCCATCTAGATCCCTGATAATTCTTGTGGTATCAAATCCATCTATTCCCGGCATCCTAATGTCCATAAATACCAAATCATAAATATTCTCTACAATTTTATTAATTGCCTCTTCTCCACTCGAAGCAAAATCTATAATTAATCCCCATTTGCTTAAAAAACGCTTGGCAATTAAAATATTAACTTCATTGTCATCAACTACCAATATTTTTTTATCTGCAAAACCATTTGGAGAAATAGGTTTCGGTGGAGTGGCTAATTTTGCTGTTTTAGATAA
Organism: Pedobacter sp. Hv1; assembly: GCF_001412215.1. Classification (GTDB taxonomy): domain Bacteria; phylum Bacteroidota; class Bacteroidia; order Sphingobacteriales; family Sphingobacteriaceae; genus Pedobacter. The sequence continues at coordinate 654,824 of NZ_LLWP01000009.1, read as the reverse complement.
ACGATGGAAATTAATAGAGAAAGAGAACTTTGTGCCTTTGCCTTCTGTACTTTCAACGTTGATTTCAGATTGATAAAGTTTTAATAATTTCTTTGTAATGGCAAGCCCTAAGCCAGTACCGCCATATTTTCTCGAAATATCTGTTCTGGCTTGTGTAAAGGTCTCAAAAATATAAGATTGTTTATCTTGCGGGATACCGATACCTGTATCCATAATCTCGAAATAGATCTGTGCCTCTTTTCTCTCGTTCTCTTGTAGTTTAATAATTAACTCTACTTTCCCTTTATCTGTAAACTTAATGGCATTGCCTAATAAGTTAACAATGATTTGGTAAAGCCTCGTTTTATCTCCTAATAACTGTTCTGGGATCCTATCATCATAGATCAGACTTAAAGAATTACCTCTTTTACTTGCGTTAACCTGTAAAGAGTTAATGATATCAACACTTAAAGTATGTAGATCAAAAGGAACTGTTTCCAATTCTAAATTCCCCGTTTCAATTTTTGTAAAATCGAGAATGTCATTGATGATATTGAGCAGGTTCTCTCCAGAAAACTTTAGAATATTCAGGTCATCAATTTGCGATGCCAGTGGGTCGTTCTCTAAAAGGAGGTGAGTCATTCCAATTACTGCATTTAAAGGCGTTCTAATCTCATGGCTCATCACAGAAAGGAACATTTCCTTGGCTTCGCTAAGTTGTATGGCTTGCTCTCTGGCTTCAACCATTTCTTTTTCTACCTGCTTGCGCTGGGTAATATCGATAATTAGCTCTACCTGTCGCTCTAATTGTCCTTGTGCATTAATAATTGGTGTATTTGATGCCGATAACCAAACTGGTGTACCATCTTTCTTTAAAGCTAACACTTCAATAGTTGATGCCTGCTTGTTAAATGCCTTACTTCTAGCGGTTAGAATAGTTGCCCGATCTGTTTCAGTAGTAGATAAAACATCTCCCAAAATTTTACCTTTGAGCTCTTCTAATGAATAACCTGTTAAATCTTCTAGGGCCTTATTTACCCAAGTAATTTCACCCTTTTCATTTGCTATAGTTACACCTGTATTAGATTTACTGGCAACCAATGATAAAACCTGAAGTTCTTCTTCGGCCTTTTTCTTTTCTGTAATGTCAATGATAATTTCAACCTCGGTTTCTACCCTCCCCTCATCGTCTAACACAACGGTATTATAAATTGACAACCAAATTGGGCGTTTATCTTTGCGATAAGCCAATAAATCGACCGTGAAAGATTGTTTTTGTTGGGTTAAAGCCCTTGCACTCTCAATTAACGACCAGTCTGTTTCCGGACCACTAATGAGATCGCCTAATGGCCTACCCTGCAAGTCGTCTAAACTGAAACCGGTAATTTTTTCGAATGCTTCATTTACCCAAGTCACATTGTTTTGAGCATCGTTAATTACTACCCCATTATTTACCTTACTGGCTACAAAAGATAGTTTGGTGAGTTCGTTTTCTACCTTTTTTGTTTCTGTAATATCTCTACCGTAACAATACCAGCGGTCGTCTTTGGCAACCATACTCCAGCCAATCCATTTAAACTGGCCAGTTTTGCTTACCAATCTAAAATCGATGCTAAATTGTTTGATTTTATTTTTAAGCCCTTGCTCAACTGCATAAACAATCCTATTCACATCATCTCGATGGCAATAGCTCCACATGCTCTGACCAATGGTCTCTTCTACGCTGTATTGAAGTAGGTGGGTTACCGCATTATTGATAAATAAAATGGCCCCACTTCTATCTAGTATACAATGGATTTCTGGCGATACCATAAAGATATCGATAAACTCTTCAAAACGTTTGGTTTGAGATTGGAGCTGGCTATTTCTCCTTTTTAATGCCAATTGGGCAATCACCTGTATCGCTAGGGTTTCAAGTCCTTGCCGCTGTTGTAAAGTTAATTCTCGGGGAACAATATCTAATACACACAAGCAGCCTAATGCAAAACCATCTGCATCTCTTAGTGGTGCGCTCACATAGAACCTTATTTTTGGCTCATTAACCACCATTGGGTGGTTGGCCAATCTTTCATCCTCCAATGCATTCTCGACCACAAAAACATGATCAAGAAACATGGTATGCTGACAAATGATATCCTGATCTCTGGGGTATCTTTGTTGTTGTAGATCAAAACCAACTGCAGATTTCAAGATAATCTCGGTCCGATCAACCAAGGTAACATAGGCTATAGGTGCATACGCAATTTGTGCAGCAAGTTTAACCAGGTTGTCTAACTCATGTTCTAACCCTTCTCCTAAAATATCATAAGAATACAGTGCCGCAAGACGCTGTTCCTCATTTTCAGGAGAAGGGATAGGGTTGTTAAACATGTTAGACAAAAGTTATTTATACAATGGGAAGTTACTAACTAAAGCTTGTACTTTCACCTTAACTTGTGCTAAATTATTTTCATCTTCAGGATTGGTCAATACCTCGTCTATCAAATCAACGATCTGTGCCATTTCACTTTCCTTAAAACCTCTACTTGTAATGGCAGCGGTACCTACACGCATTCCAGAGGTTACAAATGGTGATTTATCATCAAAAGGAACCATGTTTTTATTTACAGTAATATCTGCTTTCTGCAATGCACCTTCTGCAACCTTACCTGTAATGTTCTTATTGCGAAGATCGATCAACATCAAGTGGTTATCAGTGCCTCCAGAAATAATACCATAACCTTTAGCTACAAAAGCTTTGGCCATGGCTTGTGCATTTGCGCCTACTTGTTTAATATAATTTAAATACTCGTCGGTTAAAGCTTCTCCAAAAGCAATGGCTTTAGCCGCAATAATATGTTCTAATGGACCACCTTGTGTACCAGGAAAAACAGCCATATCTAACAAAGCAGACATCATTTTTGTTTCTCCTTTAGGTGTTTTTAATCCCCATGGATTTTCAAAATCTTTACCCATCATAATCATCCCACCACGTGGACCACGTAAAGTTTTATGCGTTGTGGTGGTTACAATATGGCAATGTGGTAGTGGATTAGCCAATAAACCTTTAGCTATAAACCCTGCAGGGTGAGAAATATCTGCCAATACCAAAGCACCAATCTGGTCTGCTACTTTACGGATAAAAGCATAATCCCATTCTCTAGAATAAGCCGAGGCACCACAGATAATCAATTTTGGTTTTTCTGCTAAAGCTACTTCTTCTAATTTGGCATAATCAATTAAACCATCTTCCTTTTTAACCCCATAAAAATGAGGCTCGTATAATTTACCCGAAAAATTTACTGGAGAACCATGTGTTAAGTGTCCACCATGAGAAAGATCAAAACCTAAAATTTTATCTCCAGGTTGAATCACTGCTAACATTACAGCGGCATTAGCCTGTGCACCAGAATGTGGTTGTACGTTTACCCATTCGGCTCCGAAAAGTTCTTTAGCTCTTTCAATAGCTAAATTCTCTATTTCATCTACCACTTGGCAACCACCATAATAACGCTTTCCTGGCAATCCCTCTGCGTATTTATTGGTTAATACAGAACCTGCAGCTTCCATTACCTGTTTGCTCACAAAGTTTTCTGATGCAATTAGCTCAAGACCATGCTCTTGTCTATCTAATTCTTTTTCAATTAAATCAAAAATTAAAGTATCTCGTTTCATTATGGGAATGTTATTTTTTGGTAAAAATAACTATTTTTTGCTTAAATTAAGGATAGAATAGTGGTCATTCTGGTGCAAAGCCAAAAATGCGGTTATTCACAATATAGGCTACCTCATCAACCAGTTATTTTTTACCAAACAATCTATTTGCCTACCTTCTCAGCACTGCATAGAACCCCATTAAAAGTAAGTTTAAACAAAAGAAAATGTTGTGAATATACACGATCAGCATAATGTGCAGTAAATAACAGACTAATGATTAAAATTTGAAACGATTCTTAATAAAAGTATTAAACAAAATACCGTAATTTGTACTTTTAAATATTGCATGGAAGTTAAAACCGGAGCCTTATTATCGAAAATTAATTACCCAATTGATTTAAGACAATTTGGCGAACAAGATTTAGAGCAAATCTGCCAGGAGTTACGTCAATACATTATTGATGTTGTGAGTGTTAATGGGGGGCATTTTGGCGCAAGTTTGGGTGTGGTAGAACTAACTGTGGCACTACATTATGCATTAAACACTCCTTACGATAAATTGGTATGGGATGTTGGGCATCAAGCTTATGGGCATAAGATTTTAACTGGAAGAAGAAGCCAGTTTCACACCAACCGGATCATCAATGGCATTAGCGGTTTCCCTAAAATTAGCGAAAGTGAATACGATACTTTTGGTGTAGGCCATTCTTCAACTTCCATTTCTGCTGCGCTGGGTATGGCTGTTGCCTCTCATTACAAGGGAGAAAAAGACAGACAACATGTTGCTGTTATTGGCGACGGTGCCATGACCGCTGGTTTAGCTTTTGAAGGTTTAAATCATGCTGGTATAGAAAATTCTAACCTATTGGTGATTTTAAATGACAACTGTATGTCTATCGATCCCAATGTTGGAGCACTTAAAGAATATTTAACGAGCATTACCACTTCTAAATCATATAATCGCTTTCGCGATGACGTGTCGCATGTGCTGAGCAAGCTTTCTGAGCTTGGTCCGAATGCACACAAGTATGTAAAAAAGATAGAAAAAAGCATTAAGGGCACTTTATTGAAACAAAGTAATTTGTTTGAGGCACTTAATTTTAGATACTTTGGTCCGGTTGATGGACACGATGTAAAACGTTTAGCATCCATTATCAAAGACCTTTCTGCCATACCTGGCCCTAAGCTGTTACATTGCGTAACCGTAAAAGGTAAAGGTTTTGCTTTGGCCGAAAAAGACCAGACCAAATGGCATGCACCGGGTTTGTTCGATAAGATTACGGGTGAGATTAAAAAATCAGTTCCAGACAAACCGCAGCCACCAAAATATCAAGATGTTTTTGGGCATACCATTGTAGAATTGGCAGAAGCCAACCAGAAAATTGTTGGCATTACACCAGCAATGCCATCTGGTTCTTCTTTAAACATAATGATGAAAGCAATGCCTGATCGAGCATTTGATGTGGGTATTGCTGAACAACATGCCGTTACCTTCTCTGCCGGATTGGCTACACAAGGCTTGGTCCCTTTCTGTAATATCTACTCTAGTTTTATGCAGAGGGCATACGACCAAGTAATCCACGATGTCGCTATCCAGAACCTGAATGTAGTCTTTTGTTTAGACAGAGCCGGCTTAGCTGGAGCAGATGGAGCGACCCACCATGGTGCTTACGACTTAGCCTTTATGCGCTGTATTCCGAATATGATTGTTGCCTCTCCTATGAACGAAGAAGAGTTGCGCAACTTGATGTATACTGCCCAACAAGAAAACATTGGCCCATTTACTATTCGTTACCCACGTGGAAGTGGTGTAATGCCAGACTGGAAACGTCCGTTCAAAGCATTAGAAATTGGCAAAGGCCGAAAAATTTCTGATGGCGAAGATGTAGCTATTTTATCAATAGGCCATGTTGGAAATTTTGCAGTAGAAGCCTGTCAAGAATTGAATAGTGAAGGTATACATCCTGCACATTACGACTTAAGGTTTGTTAAACCATTAGATGCTGAATTGTTACATGAAGTATTTAAACGTTATGCCAATGTAGTTACCATTGAAGATGGCTGTATACAGGGTGGAATGGGAGGTGCAATTCTTGAGTTTATGGCAGACCACAACTATCAAGCTAATGTAGTGAGATTGGGTATACCAGACGAGGTTATTGAACATGGCGAACAACCAGAGCTTTGGGCAGCATGTAAGTATGATACCGCTGCAATTATCAATACAGTTAAGCAAATAGCTGTACGTAGAACTACCAAAACAATAGCTTCTTAAAAAGTCTTTCATCCAAAAAGTATCGAGACAGATGTTTCATTTAAGATGATGGCTTTTAAAGAATAACAAAATCATAAATAACATTGGAAAAGAATTCTAAAGTATATGTTGCTGGGCATAGAGGGATGGTTGGTTCGGCAATTTACCGTAAATTACAAAGAGAAGGTTTTACCAATTTGGTTACCAGAACTTCGGCCGAATTAGACTTGAGAGATCAGCAGGCAGTTGCAGCTTTCTTTTTAGCTGAAAAACCTGATTATGTTTTTTTGGCGGCGGCAAAAGTTGGTGGTATTATGGCCAATAATATTTATAGAGCTGATTTTTTGTATGAGAATCTGTCTATTCAAAACAATGTGATCCACCAGTCGTATATAAATGGAGTTAAAAAGTTAATGTTTTTAGGTTCTAGCTGTATCTATCCCAAATTAGCCCCACAACCACTTAAAGAAGAATATCTGCTTACCGGTTTGTTAGAAGAAACCAATGAACCCTATGCAATTGCTAAAATTGCAGGCATTAAAATGTGTGATGCTTATAGGGCCCAATATGGTTGTAATTTCATTTCGGCAATGCCAACTAATTTATATGGGTATAATGACAACTATCACCCTCAAAACTCTCATGTGCTACCTGCTTTAATCAGAAAATTTGACAAGGCCAAAAGAAATGGCGACCCAACTGTTACCATTTGGGGTTCTGGCACTCCTATGCGTGAATTCTTATTTGCGGATGACTTGGCAGAGGCCTGCTACTTTTTAATGCAGACTTATAGCGAACCACACTTAATTAACATCGGTACTGGAGAAGATCTGACGATTAAAGACTTGGCGCTCCTGATTCAGAAAGTGGTTGGTTTTGAAGGCGAATTGCAATTCGATGCTAGTAAACCTGATGGTACGCCTAGAAAATTAATGGATGTGAGCAAATTACATGCATTGGGTTGGAAACATCAAATAGAGCTAGAGGAAGGCTTAAAATTAGCCTACCACGACTATTTAAACAATAACAGCTAGTATTACAAGGCTTATTTATTGAGCTGATCTAATTCTTCGAAAATAGAGTTTTTGCTTTTAAACTCTGTTACCAGGTCTTTCATACAAATTACAACGCTACGGTCGTTATTCTGTTTAGCTAACGCAATGAGCTCATAGATTTGAGATTCTATTTCAGAAAAAACATACTGGCGCACCATTCCTATCATGATCTTTTCATGATGCGTAGGCATTGTATTTTCATGGTCGTTCAATAATTCTTCAAATAGCTTTTCTCCAGGTCTTAGTCCAGAATATTGAATTTTAATATCTTGATTAGGCACCAAACCGGCCAATCGGATCATTTTTTTAGCGAGTTCTACAATTTTCACAGATTTACCCATATCGAAAATAAAGATCTCTCCACCTTTACCCATACAACCTGCTTCCAATACCAAACGGCAGGCCTCAGGAATAGTCATGAAATAGCGGGTAATTTCAGGGTGTGTTACCGTAACTGGGCCTCCCTTTTCTATTTGCTGTTTAAACCTTGGTATTACAGAGCCATTAGAACCCAATACATTTCCAAAACGAGTAGTAATAAATTTGGTAATGGGTTTTACATTTAGATCATTGATATAGCTTAATCCATTGCTAAAGATAAAATCTTCTGTACTTAAGGAATTGTTTAAAGACTGTACATAAATCTCTGCAATTCGCTTAGAAGCGCCCATAATATTGGTTGGATTAACCGCTATATCAGTAGAGATCATTACAAATTTCTGTACGCCATGTTTCACCGATAGATCTGCAATGGTCTTTGTACCCATTACATTTGTTTTAATCGCCTCAGAAGGATTATCTTCCATCAAAGGTACATGTTTATAAGCGGCGGCATGATAAACGTAATGTGGCTTGTAAGTTTCAAAAAGATGATTCATCCGTTTTTCATCTTTTACATCACCTACAAAGGCATGGAAATTTGTATTGTTATAGGTTTCTGTTAGTTCTAGATAAATATGATGCAAGGCGGTTTCTGAATGATCGCATAAAACAATCAGGCCAGTTTCAAAATTCATCAATTGCCTTACTACCTCACTACCAATAGATCCTGCAGCCCCAGTAATCAAGATCCGTTTATTTTTTAACTGATTTTGGATTCCATCAGTGTCAATCTGTATAGGCTTCCTATTTAACAGATCCTCGATATTGATATGCTGAATTTGTTTGGTATGTAAAACTCCACCCATCCATAAATCTGCTGGTGGAATATTCAATACAATAATATCATGGTCCAAACAGATATCTACAATATGATTTTTACGTTCATTCGGAATACTATATGATGCAAAAATCAATTCATCTACCTGATGTTCTACAATTAGATCTTCTAATCTGGATGCATTCAATATTTTAATACCATCAATGGTCTTCCCTACTTTTCGCTCATCATCATCTACAAAAGCAATAATGGTTTTATTTACTTTGGCATCATGGTCAAATGTACGTTTAGTGGCTATCCCTGCCTCTCCAGCACCATATACAATTACCTTTCTTTTATCAAGCGTTAAATTCTTGATGTACATAAAAAAGTATTTGATCAAAACGCGATAGGTAATGAGCAGTAAAAACGAAGTTAAGCCATTTACAAAAAGGAGTTTATTTGAAATGAGCGGCGTATGGGTTACAGCTATAAAACCAAGGTTGAGAAATACGAAGCTCATATTGCTTAGCAATACCGCAAACAACACCCTAAAAGTATCTTGTGCACTTGTATATCGAATAATACCGGCGTATGTTTTAACGTTATAAAACACAACGATATTGAAAAAAGTTAAGATGAGGGTATTTCTACTAAAGACAGCATAATCAATACTCGTAATGTCTAGATTATGTGTTAAAAGATGAGCAGTGGTTAAAGAAATTATACAAATCCCCAAATCCAACATCAAAATAACCCAGCGAGGGACAATATTGATTTTACCTAGCGTCATTCTTTAAGTATAAGTGTTTTATCAAAACTACAAATTATTTAACTGTTATCCGTTGTAAATACCTATACCAATCAAAATATTTACTTAATTAGAAATTATATTTTTATTTATTTAAGCAATTTTTACGCCAAGCATTTATGCATAGCACCCGCTTTTAGACATAATAAGTCACATATAAAATAAACATAGAGGCTAAATAAAGTTAAAACAAAGCAAATTTAACTATAAAGCAAATTTTACAGAATCATGCGTCAAAAAAGTAAATTATTTTCTAATAAGTTTAAGCCAATATAAAACCTTATAACATGTATTATGCTGCTCAACTTGATTAGTTAAGTGTATAAAAGAAAGGACATGTAGCCGAGTAAAAAGTTGCTCAGCCTGTATAAAAGTTTAAATTACAACCTTCTTTTTGATTGATCTAAACCAATAGCCCCGAAATTATAACGCAACCCAATAGAGAAAAAAGAGTACCTGTCTTTAGAATTACTTTTCAAATCATATTCTCCATCCATCCCATCTTCAAAAGATAAGGCTGTTTGATAGTTAACATTAACCATTACCCGAGAATATTCTTGCCATTTTCTTTGTAAATTGATATTAAAACCTACATTTAAAGGTAAAATTATTTCTTTATGAACGAAATGATCTACTTTATTGGGCAGTGATATATCTACTTTATTATCAATAGCACCAAGGCCGGCACCAATATAAAACCCCTTTAAATTTCTCCAAACAAATGAGTCCAGTTGCTCATCGTTTAAAAACTGTCCCAACTGCATTCTTCCATTAAAAGCTATGGTTTTGTAATTATTATTGAATGATCTTACACCTAGCTCTCCCCCTTTTAGTTGGCCAGATTGAAATTCGAAACCAAGGTTCATATAGGGTGTAAAATAATAGTCGATTACGCCTGCATATGCATAACCAATTCTTTTTTTATCCGAATCGCCATAGGTTAGCGTTCCACCTACATTTACACCGGTACTCCATTTATAAAAATTGGTTTGTGCATTGATATGAATAGCAAATAAGAAAAAGATGGAAAAAAATAAAAGTCGTTTCAAAGGGTGTGTAGGTTTGTAGCTTTTAATAGTTATAAAACTAAAATTAGCCTTGTTTATTATAGAAGAGCCACAAAATTGCTGCCAATTCTAATTTTTTGCAAAAATAAAGCTTTATTCAATAAAATTTCTATTATTTCAGATTAGCTATTTATTTGTCTATTGTGAGCGCAATTCATTTGCATTCAATAGCCTATAAAAGCAGGTAGTTAACCATGCGATAATTTATAGGATTGTTAGCTTAAAGGCTCAACAACTTTTATCATTAATCTAGGCTTTAATATCAAATATGTAGCTGTTAATGGCAGTACGGTAATCAATACCAACACCAATGGCGGTAAGTTGCTAAAGATAATCAAGGCAATAATTACCATCTGCAAGATCGCATACCCACTTGCCACTACCAAGTGTGGAACTTTATGTTCATTTGCCAAGAGTTGGTAGAAATGTAATCTATGTGCTTCAAATATATTTTGTTTTAATAGCACACGGTGAAGTATCGTTAACATTGAATCTGCTCCATAGACTGCTAAAAACAGAATATAAATGTAATTACCTGTTTTGAACATTAAACTCAATAACAACCAAATGATCCAATAGGCAATCGTTACACTACCTACATCACCAGCAAAACACTTGGCTTTTTTCCGAAAATTAAAGAAAAGGAACACAATAGATGCGAGTATCGGCAACCAAATAACATCAGCCTGTACAAAATTTACACGATAAGTATTGACATAATAAAGCCCTAAAAGAATAACCAAGCTATATGCTCCATTTATTCCATTAATGCCATCCATAAAGTTATATGAATTAATTGTTCCAATGATGGTTACATACAATACTGCACAAATTAACCAAGAGAACATTCCATACACATTTAAAAATGCAAAGAGCATGCTTACAGCCATTAAATGAAACAGCAACCTGATTTTCCCAGAAAGTGTCAACCTATCATCGGCAAAACTAATTGCACCAATGATCAATAGTCCCAAAACTGGTAACCAGAGTTCTATGTGCAGCACCAATAAAAGAAGTGCTGCAACCACATAAATTACACCACCACCTCTAATGGTAATCCGAGTGTGCGAACTTCGATTGTTGGGTTTGTCAATGATATTAAAATGGTCTGCTATTTTAAAATAAACCAGTTCAGAGGCAAATAATAAGATCAATAATAAGGTAGATAGTAAGAAGCTCATAAAAGGTAGGATGATAACAATAAATTAATTGACCAAATTTACGGCATCTTTATAGTAATTAATGATAAGATCTTCACTAAAGACATGGATTGCCCTTTCTCTTGCTTTATCTCCCATCGCTTTCCTCTCAACATCAGACATTAATAATATCTTCTCCATTTTATCTGCTAAATCAGCTCCATTTTTCGCCTTACATAAAAAACCTGTTTCACCATCAATTACAACATCTCTACAACCTGGAACATTAGTGGTTACAATTGGCAAGGCCATACTTGAAGCCTCGATTAAAACTTTAGAAAGCCCCTCTCTATAAGAAGGCAAAACCACACAACTAGCCGTTTTCATTACTTCTTCTACTTGGTCTGTTTGCCCTAAATAAATAATTGTTTCCTCAGCAATCCACATATTTAAAGTCTCTTCTGTAATTCCTGTAGCGTTGTTCTGATATAAAGGACCTAATATGGCAAACCTTACATTTGGGTACTTAGCTTTTAATCGCTCTACGGCTGTAATGTATTCCCTAATCCCTTTGTCATAAATTAACCTACCTATAAATAAAAATTGAAAACTTTCATCTTGTTTAAGGCGGAGATCTGGAGAAAACCTATCAGTATCTACTCCAGAGCCTGGAATAACTTGTGTTTTTGATAACTCTACCAACTTATTTTCAACAAATAAATCACGATCGTCATTATTCTGAAAGAAGACTTTGGTCGCCTTTTTTTGAGAAAATTTATATAACCATTTGGCAATAATAGTAGCAACACTTCTCTTAATAAACAAGGTACCTAAACCAGAAATATTATTAATTACTGGGATATTTAACATACCAGCTGCAATTGTACCATAAATATTAGGTTTAATTGCATTATGACAAATGACATCGGGGCCGATTTTTTTATAGATCTTATAGTAATTAGAAATTAACCTTAAATCTTCTAGCGGATTGGTTGAATTGTTATTGATCTCAATATGCTCAAAGTGCAGGCCTTCATTTATCAATTTTTCATCATATCCATCTTTATATGCTACAGTATATATGGTATGTCCATCTTTTTGTAATGCTTTTAATAACTTCAACCTAAAATTATAGATACTCCAAGCGATGTTAGATGAAAAAATAATCTTCATTAGTAATTACGAATTGTTATAAATTTCTTTGTACCACTTTTGGAAGCAAAAAATTGACCAAACTTTGAATGTATTATCTATTTTACCACTAATATGGTCTACGATAAGCTCATTGATTACATCGTAGTTAAATATACCTTGAGTTTGAATAAAACTTTTTTCAACATAGGTTAACAATTCCTTTTTAAGACTACTCTTTAACCAATCTCCTACGGGCACTTCAAAGCCCTTTTTACGTTTATCTAGAAAATCTTTGGGGAAATAGGTCTCAAATGATTTCTTTAAAATGTGTTTTTTGTCCCAGCCATTAATTAAATATCTTTCAGGCAGCGTATTGGCAAAATTCCACAGCTCTTTATTTAAAAAGGGCGATCTGCACTCTAAAGAGGACAGCATACTTGTACGATCGACCTTAACCAACATGTCACCTTCTAGGCTTAAATGCCGATCTATATTTCTAAAATCAGTTAATGTTTGACTTCTATAATCGACTTTATTTTTATAATACGCAAGTACATTACCTGAAAACAAAGACTGCGTTAAAAGCTTTTTTGCATCAGCTTCCTGAAAACCTAAAGAAATGATGTTATAATAAAAATCTTCACCATAATTAATAGAGTTCATTAGCTTATTGATTTTAAATCGCTTTCCTCTATTGTCATCTTTTGTTGACAACAATGGTGATATGGCACTTTTTAGCACATTGTGTAAACTCCTAGGTATTAAACTCGTATATCTGCTATTCAGTTTTCCAATGTAATATTTATTATAACCGCCAAAAACCTCATCTCCCCCATCACCTGTTAATGCCACCTTTACGTGTTTGCTTGTTTTTTGTGCAACTAAATAACTGGCCAATGCTGATGAATCGGCAAATGGTTCGTCAAAATTTAGCACTATTTCATTAATATTAGCCAATAAATCTTGTTCGCCTATGATAAACTCATGATGATTACTCCCAATCATTTTGGCCACCTCTCTGGCTTTAGCCGACTCATCAAATTCCTTCTTTTCAAATCCGATAGAGAAAGTATCAATTTTGTTAGTACTCTGCTGTGCAACACATAATGAAACGATAGAAGAGTCTACCCCTCCAGATAAGAATGTGCCAATAGGCACATCAGCAATGGTTCTACTTTGTACACTGTCACTAACTAGCTGGTATACTTTCTCTTTTACTGAACTTAAATCAGTCTCAATTTCGGTCTTTTTGAAATTTTGTTCGATTTCTTTTAATGAAAAAGAAAAGTCTACACAATCAAACTCTAAATAATGATTAGGCTCTAATTTATGCACCTCTTCATAAATGGTATAAGGTGCCGGAATATAGGTGAGCTGAAAATATAAATTCACAGCGGTTAATGAAATCATAGGTTTCACAGGTAGAACCTTAACAATTGACTTAAGTTCTGATGCCCAATAAAATGCATCTTGAAAGTTAGCGTAATAAAGTGGCTTCTCTCCGAAAAAATCACGGGCAATAATCACTTTGTTCAGATTTGCATCATAGATACTGAAGGCAAACATGCCATCTAGCATGCTAAATGAAGCTGTACCATATTTTTCGTATAATTTTAGAATCACTTCTGTATCAGAAGTAGTTTTAAAATCGACACCTGCTTCAACTAATTCCCGCCTTAGGGTTTTATAATTATAAATTTCGCCATTAAAAACGATCACTTTTTGTTGATCATCAGAGTAGATTGGTTGCTTACCGGTTGTTAAATCAATAATGGAAAGACGCCGCATGCCCATAGCTATCCTATCATCTCTCTGATAGACTCCATCATCATCTGGTCCGCGATGAATGATAAAATCATTCATTTGTCTTATTTTAAGATTCAATTGAGGATGATCTTCTTTTAAGATTAATCCGTTTATTCCACACATAACATTATTTAACAATAAGTTCAATCTGATTAAAATCCAGATATATTTTTACTTTTCTTTCAGCAAGTCTTCCCATTTTGGCATTATATGATGTTTATCAAATAAGTTAGCATAGGTTAATCCGATATTCTGGTATTCTTTAATCCTTCCATTTGAAAAGATCTCATAGATAATATCAACCCATATTTTATTTGCTGCGTTATTTGTGAAGGAAGGCATTAATATACCATAAGTCGCATATTCTTCAGTAGTTGTTCTATAAATCAAATTGGTTTCTGGCGCTAATATTTCTCGCGGCCCATTATCTATATCAGCAGATATCACTGGAATTCCACTCAATAAGCCTTCAACCAATACATTTCCAAACCCTTCACTTCTTGAAGCACTTACTAACAAATCGCATTGCTTCAAATAAGGATAAATATTCTTTTTTTGCCCTAAGAAATGTACAAAATCTACAACACCCAATTGATTAGCTGCATCCCTTAACATTTGTTCGGATTCGCCTTTCCCTATCAATATCAAGTGTATGATAAAGTTCTTTTTCTTTAGATCAGCTACGACTTCAATCAACTCCAGTTGACCTTTAAGTCGGTTAAAACGGCCTATACAAATCATTTTAGGGAATGCTTTAATATGATCAAATAAATCATCTTCTAATTTTTCCTCACCTAACAATTTAATTTGATTGGCATCAAAAGAATTATAGATCACATTTATCTTATTCTCAGGTGTATTCAATTGCTTTACCACATCCAACTTTGCTTTTTCAGAGTTAACGACAATAGAACATTTGTTATTAAAAATAAACTTCATTAACCATTTTTTAAATTTCGAATTGAGATCTATTGTGATATCACTATGTATCCAAAATATAAGATTAGGCTTTACAAGAAACAAATTACATAAAAAAGCAACTACAATACTCTTATATAGAGAAGCAATCAATACGTCATTAGGCTGCAGATGTTTATAGAGTCTATAAATTAGTTTAGGGAAGTTTAGTATACTAACTTTTCCACCTCTACTTAAGTTAATTACATTAATACCATTGGTATCATAGTCAACATTCTGTTGAAGGGTAAAAATCGCATCAAATTTAAGATTATGGTATAAGCCAATATTTAAAATCTCTGCACCACCATTTCCAAGATCATTAATAATTAAATACTTTTTCATTTCCCTAACAACTTATTTTCAAATCAGTAAAAGTTATTTATTCAAAATCTGATTAAAATCACGCAGCAAAGTAGCTTGTATATCTTCTATCTGATGATTTTTTTTACCACATTGCCAAGCTTTGTATCCGTAGTTGATTAATTTTTCAGGAGATTTAATTAATTGAGTTAATTTTACTTCTATCTCATTTTTATGTGTCGCAACTATTGCTGCATCATTATCGATTAGATAATCTATGCTTGCACAGATAGTACTACCTACTGCAAAAATACATTTTGCAGACCGCAGGTAGTCAACAATTTTAGTAGAAAAAGATTGTCTTACCATTAACTTTTCTCTTAGATCAAAAGATTCTACATAGATCAAAACATCAGCTTCTTGTTGCTTTATTTTAACTTCCTCTTGCGAAATACCACCACGAAAGGAAAGACTCTTAAAATTTAGTAGGGTAGTACTCTTTTTTTTATTTAAAGGCGTTTGACTATAGATTGTTAATATTGCTTTTACCCCATCTTCATTGATTTTATCTAACGCTTCGCCTATTAAAGCTAAGCTTTTATACCTTCCTGCACCAATATTCCCTGTATACAAAAGTTTTACGGGTGTATTAATTGGTTTCCTGACAGGGATTACATCAAAATTGCCCCCCTTAAATAATATATGACAATCTTTATTGAAACAGACATCATAATCTTTTTTCTGGATATCGGAAATTACATATAAAAGATCACATTGATCAACTACCTTCTTTACAAAGAAGCGATTCACCAAACGGTCTATCCAAAAGAATGGATTAATAGAAAATTGTCTTAATGTATATACATCATCTGACACATAACCTAACATCTTCTTCCCACTGTATTTTTTTACATATAATCCAATTCTATTCATATATGGATTAATATAAATGGGCGTAAAAATTAAATCTGGGTTAAAATCATCAATAAACTTATTCAGCTCTTTAGACTTCCATCTACCCAAAAACCATATTATTTCACGAGCCCACATAAAAACCATATATCTGTTTTTCTGAAAAAACCTGAATATCTTTTGTTCTTTAGTTGCTATTGGTACAGGAGTAAGCTCATTATCTTTACGATTAGGAATTAAAACGATATCCCCTGTTTTATTCTCTTTATCAATTAAATTTAGTAGGAGTTTTTTTTCACTCATCTGAAAAAAGTGAGAGGCGATACTATTGTTGGGTAAGCCCATGCTACAATAGATATTTGCAATTTCAATTTCTTTAATATTACCAAAAATATTTGAATACGAATCCCCGAAACTATTATCGTCACGCCAAGGAGTACTTGATAGGATGAGTATTTTCATATTATTATTCATAAAATCATTTTTATATCATTGAGAGATATTGGCTCAATCTTACCATACAATAAGACTAACAAATTCTCAGTTACTTATTATTGCTGATGAGAAGACGTACTTTACTGATCAATGTTATTATTAATCCTTTTTCATTCACATTAAGCCCTAAAAACCACATCGACATAAAGTAAAACAAACTAATCATTAAGACTTTAGATGTAAAAAGGACAAAGCTGCTTGCTAAAAACCAATTACTGATAAAGAAACCAAATCCTAATGAAAGGCCCAAAGGCAGAAGCATTTTGCCATAACATTCTTTAAAAAAATAGCCCATATCTAATTTCATCTTCTTATAATATACAATATTCATTCCTATAACCTGAAAAATCATCAGAGCTATAAAAATCCCAATTGCGGCTCCTAAAGCTCCTAATTTTGGGATTAGGAATAAAGAGATTACAATACTTACTATTGAAGAAGAAATATAGAGTATCGCTTTAAATTTCACCTCATTTTCCACATACATCAAGCTAATGGCAATTTCTTGTGTTAAAGGAATTAATCCAGGTAATATCAGCAATAATACAATAGGATAAGAAGAAACAAAATCTGGCCCCATCCATAATACAATAAATTCTTTGCCTAAAGTAATAATCCCCACAAATAGTACACCTATAATAAACAATTGCATTCTACCTACTCGAATCATGAGTTTAGTCACTTCATCTCTATTGGTTGAGGAAGAAACAATCTTCGCTACCTTTGGCAAAAACAGTCCATTCAATGCACTGGCAAAAGTCCACACATAGCCCTCTATAAAATTTCCAATCGAAAAAACAGCAATAGCAATTGTACCAGAATAAATAGCTAATAAAGTTGGTGCAATGTTTAACATCAGTCGTTGTGCAATTCCAATTACAGTTACCCAAACAGAAAAACCTAATAACTGTTTCGATAAATCTCTACTCTTGTAATAAAAATCTACCCTAACATTTGTAGTTCTATTGATGTAAAATAGTTTAATTAATATAATTATTATACCCATAATTGCATTAATGGCTACTAATGCATATAGTTTATAACCAAAATATAGGGCAATTACCATAGCAACAATTAACCCGACTTTACTAATAAAGTCGCAGAATTTCAAGAGTATAAACCGCTCATAAGCAATTAAAATTCCATTTAATGGCATAAAAGGGAAAGAAATCAAACTAAATAAACCAGCAATACAATAAATGGTTTTAAACTTAACCAGTTCTATTGGGTTGAGTTCTTTAAAAACATATTCAATTAAAAAAAAAATAACAATTAAGACAACGAGCAGTATTAAATTAATGTAGAGGTATAATCTAGTAGTGATCCCTAATAATTGATTTACTTTATGTTCTTGTTTTTCTGCCCTATACTTAGCTAAAAATCTGGCAATGGTTTGCCCAAGACCAAAGTCCATTACAAAATAAGTTAAAAAAGAGGTAACTAAAATATATAGTCCGTAATCTGATTTACCAATTTGTTTAACCATCCATGGAGTGTACAACAAACCTGCGATAATATTAAAAATTATCGCCACATAAGACATTAATGCTCCTCTTTTAATCTGTGAGTTACTATTCATTTATGCCCTGTCTTTTTAGTTTCTAAATCCAAGTAATTAGTATTGTAAATCATTCAATTTAATGGGGTCTAATAAAAAGTCAGGACTATAACTATTTAATACTATCAAAGCTATTCTGCATTTCAGTACCATTTAGGTATTATTGCTCAACCTTCTTTTAACTCCTTTTTTTATACTTTGAAAATCACCACGTAAGATTCTGTAAAAAACCGATTCTATCACTCTGTAGAATTTAATTAATGGATATCCATTCCCCATAATCCGATCTAACCCTTTTTTATAACTTACATCTTCCATAACGAATCTAGGATGCTTTAATGGAAATTCTAATTGATGAGTTTTCATAAATAGAACTCGACGAATACCTTTAGGAAGCTTATCAAGCGAATCTAGTGCATGCGTCCCATCTGCTCCAATTCCTACATTCGAGATTAAATTTTTTGTAGGAATAATATTCATTTTTGAATTTAACAAGACAAAAGAACCTAATATAGATTCATAATGTTCTTTCCCTGTACTTCTATGTCGTTGACTATTTTTTATTAACTTTTTATAATCGGAATCACCAATCAGATTTTTAAGCAATTTTAAATTGTATTCATCATCTAACCAAGTGTAATACTGATCACATTGATCAAAGTTCTTCTTCCAAGTTGCCCATCCCCATATTGACCCTGTTCTAGCAAATAGATAGGAATATGGAGAATCAACCTCACCGATATTGTTCATCCCACATATTACACCTATTCGTTCATCATCTTTGTACCTTTCTAGCATTTCCTTACAAAATGGGAAAAAACTTTGAGAGGGTACATCATCATCTTCTAATACAATGCCATATTCTTCATTGTCAAACATCCATCTTTGCGAAATATACTCAGATGGATCACACCCAAAATTCTTCTCTTGGTAAAAATGAAAAACTTGACAGTCCCAATCTATATCAGCAACAATTTCCCTACATAATTTACCATTCTCCAAGTCATCTAATCTATTTTCTCTTGGTCCATCTTGATATAAATATAATTTCGACGGTCTTGCCAATTTAATCTGTTCAAAAACCTTTGATAAAGGTTCAGGTCTTACAAAAAAGATGACCAATACGGGTATATCAATCTTATATGAATGTTTTTCCATTATTTTAATTCTATCTGTATTTTTTAATTTTTGCTGGAATACCTACGGCTATTCCATTCGCTTCTATCTCGCTATTTACTAAGCTCATTGCTCCGATGACTGCTCCATCGTTAATTTTTGCACCCTTGATGATCTTGCAGCCTGCAGCTATCCGTACATCACTACCAATAAAAATTCCACTTTCATCATACACTAAAGGTTGTTTCTGGATGAGGGTATCTCTTTCAATATCATGATTACAATCTATGATATAACATTGCCCGGCAATAGCTACATTGTCGCCAATTACCACTCGTTGATGGGCATAGATTATTGTACCTTCTCCTATTTGAACATTATCTCCAATAATAATCGCTCCTGTTCCATTAAATGAAACATTAGGATAAATAGTAACATCTTTACCAATCTGTAAACTTTTACACCTGGCAACGGATACACTCCCTAATATTCTAACACTTTTTTCTGTACTATTAATTCTATGCAGAAAAACATATTTTCTATATCGTAATAAGAATGATTCTTTTACCCTATCTACAAAATACAATAAACTATACATGGTCAATTATTTTCTTTAAACCTTCTATAAATTGATGATCTAATTCTAATAGCAACTTTTTACCTTCATTCTTATCTTTAACATTTACTTCCATTATGGCATTGGCTATGGCCTCTGGGTTATCTTCTTTATAATAAGAAACCAAATTGCCTATCCTAGATTCTGATACACATAAAACATCACAAGAAACTACATTCAATCCCATACCCAAATAAGATAATATTTTGCTTGGAAATGAAGAATCAAGATACACACCATCCATTTTTTGGGTGCTCAATCCAATGTGGCATGATTGACAAAATTTAATATATTCATCTCCACTTTTAAGCCCATCATAAGACACTTTACATTTTGAAATTTTATTAATTTCTGCTATTCTCTTCTCTAGTTTATCTACCTGTCCAAAACCAATAATATGCATCACATAATTATCATTAAGGTAAACTGCACTTTCAATGGCATTAAAAGCTCCAGCTTTGTGTAAATCAATAATTCCGGCATAAACCAAATGTATTTTACCATCATCAACGGGCTGAGCTAATGTTTCAATTACATCATAATTACCATAAATTATAATGTGCGGCATTTTTGTTTTTATTCGCTTCGCCAACATTTCTGTTGAAAACAGAAATGCATCGGCTTTATCAAAAATTTTATATTCTAACTGATCAAAATAAGGATGTAATGAAGATACATCTTTGTATACTTCCTCAACTTCTAAGATAAGTTTGAATTTTTTAATTTTTTTTGCCCATAAAATAGGTAGCGCTAACCATGGAGAATGATACGCCAAAATACTTTCCCCTTTTTGTACATTTTTAACTAACCAAAAAAATAACCATAATAAACTATATACTATTTTAAGATTTCTGGTTAGTTTATACTTAGTAATGAAACTACGAACTAAAGTAAGCTTCTTACCTTTTTGTATATCAATAGTAATTCTTTTCGTAGTATCAACTAAATGAACAGCATCATCTAACCAAGAAGGTGAAATTAAATGCACATGAAATCCAGCTCTGTAAAGAGCCCTACAAATGTAATCCATCTTATTTGTAGCCGGTAATGCTGCAACCCTTTTATAAACAGATCCCGGGATGTCATAAAACCCGATATACTTAATTTCTTTATTCATAAGATTAGTCTCTGATAAAATAATTAGATGGCAACCTCATCTCTTCCCAAAAGAAACCATATTGAAGTGGTGTCTTTAAATTTGCCCTAATAGTTAAGGAGATCAGCGCTATTATAAAAAAAGCAATCATTTCTCTTTTAATTGTTTTTGAAAAAGTTGCGAATGACTCTAAAATTTCTGGCACAAATAACAATAGGAAAATAGAGAAATATTGAACAACTCTCATCATAGAAGGATTTACCCAAGTTAAAGGAAGGAAGAACAAAACCATTATAAATGCATTATAATAGTGCCTTGCAATGCTTTTATTCGCTAAAATAATCTTGCTCCGCCATAAAGAAATTATAGCCACTAGCAAAAACATCACCGTAAAAGTATAAGTACCTGCTCCCTCATATTGTTCGTAATTTTTATATCCACTCAAATTGATAAAATAAATTGCCAACTGATTTTTATAGATCATAAAAATTGGGAAGAAAGAAAGAATGGCTGCATAGAAATATTTTGTATTCTTAATATTTGCAATAAAATAAAAAGGAATAAAAATCAATACAGATTTATGAATGGTTGCTGCTAAGGAGATCAATATCAAAAAAGGAATTAATTTCCTTTTCTTAATGAGTTCATATCCAAAAAGTGTGGCTGCTGTTGCTATAGTCTGTCGATGTCCTGTGATAGAGAAAAAACTATAAAATAAAGATGAATAAATTACAAAAGCAATGATTGCATCAACTAATCTTGTTGTATTTTTATAGATAAAACTACCAAGTGCTGAGAAAAATATGATTGCGATAATCATTAGATAAACCTGATAATCATCAATAATATATTGTAGTAGCTTTTGAAAAATTAAATAACCAGGATCTTTACCTATCCCTAATCTATAATAATCAGCTATTGAATTAAAGATGTCACTCCATGAAGTTGTTTTTACTTCATTAAACAACAAGGAATAGGCATAAGTATCATCCCCAACGGCTACATTTCTGAGACCAGATTGTAAAATCAAAATAAAACATATCGTACTGATATATTTCTTCCTATTGCTAGCTTTATCTACTGCAAGCTTACTCCCATTTGAAAATAGCTTACCAATACCAAGGATTAAAAAAATTACAAATAAGTTAACAATCATTTTTAGATATAACTAGTTGGTAAAGGTCAATAGTTTGTTGAATATTAGTGTGGCGATCATAATTTGCTTTAACATGTGCCCTACAGTTGTAGCTATATATTGACTTGGGTTGGCTTTTGATAAGCTTAATTTTATCATAAACGGCTTCGACATTTCTCTTATCTACAACGTAACCACAACCCTCCCCAACTATTTCAGGGCAAGCCGTTGAATTATAAACGATTACAGGTGTGCCACAGCTCATTGATTCGGCAATTACCTTTCCAAAAGTGTCTTCAGTAGATAAATGTACATATACATCTGCTGAAGCATATAACTCTGTTAAGGCAGATTCACTATTTAAATATGGAATACTAATCACATTATGAGGAATATCATTGAGGTTGTATGTCTTACCTATCAACACAATTTGCATATCCTCACTTACCATCTTAGAGAGTTTGATAAAATCTATAAGTCTATTTTGATTTTTGCTCCAACCAGCACTTACACCTAAAATTAAAAACTTATTTGGTTCTATTCCATATTGTTGATAGATTGTACGTCTTTCGATAGGTTTAAAAATATCATGGTTAACCCAATTATAAATTCTTAATGTAGTATGATCTTTCAAAAAAGATTGTTCAACCTGCTGAAGCAACCAATCAGAAACTGTAATAATACTCAAGTTTTTAATTGCATTAAACCATCTTTTTTTATCCTTATACATCATAAATGAACTATCTAAAAATAGACTAGCTGGGTATTTGTGCACTTGTGGACAGTGTTCACATTGTGTTTGCCATTTGAAGCACTGTACATCTGTATAATGTGTGCATTTACCTGTAAATGCCCAACAATCATGAAGTGTTAATACAACAGCTTTGTTATAAGTGATTAAAAAATCAAAGAGGATTTCAAGATTGATGTAATTACCATGTAGATTATGTAAATTAATTACATCGGGTTGGATTTCTTCGATAAATTTAACCAGTCTTTCGGTTCCCCTTTTGGTAAAGTACCCTTGCTTACCAAGCACACGTGAGCCCAAATTATGCAGATGGTTTTCTAAAGTAGTACCCACTTTGAATGACCTATAATACGAACTATGACCTTGACCATAGGCAATGTAACACTCATGACCCTGTTCTTCAAGCACCAACGCTTTTTCGATACATGTTCTACCTGTACTACCTATACCCGATACTGTATTGATCAATAGCACTTTCATAGGTTAATTATTCTCACTCCAAACCATGCGTTTAATGTAATCTACATAACTAATAATGATCTTTACCACTTTATCTGAAACATTAGGCATCGCATAATCAGCCACAAGTCTAAAATTTCTCTCACCTTCTATTGTTTGGTATTTAAGCTGTATTAGCCCCTGCATAATTCGTTCTGGGTTTAAGCCAACCATCATTACTGATGCTTCTTCCATTGCCTCGGGGCGTTCATGGGCATCCCGAATATTTAAAGCTGGGAAATTTAAAATAGATGATTCTTCTGAAATGGTACCACTATCTGACAGTACTGCATAAGCTTTCATTTGTAAAGCATTATAATCGCTAAAACTCAATGGCTTCAAGAATTGTACCTCGGGACGCATTTGAATATTCTTAGCTTCGATCATTTTCCTAGTACGAGGATGTGTGCTTACAATAATCGGATAATGATAGGTTTTGGCGATGAGATTTAAACTCTTCATCAGCCCTTCAAAATTCTTTTCGTTATTTATATTTTCTTCTCGATGTGACGATACCACAAAGAATTTGCCTTCTTTTAAGTTCAAACGTTCCAGTACATCAGATGCTTCAATTTTAGGCAGATAATGCATCAATACCTCAAACATCGGTGAGCCAGTTTTAATGATCCTATCTGCAGGCAAACCTTCTCTTAATAAATATTCTCTGGCTATTGAGCTGTAGGTTAAATTGACATCAGCAATATGATCGACAATTTTCCTATTGGTCTCTTCTGGTACACGTTGATCAAAACAACGATTACCAGCCTCCATATGAAAAATCGGGATATGATGTTTTTTAGCTGGTATAGCACACAAACAACTGTTGGTATCTCCTAGAACCAAAAAAGCATCTGGTTTTTCATTAATCAGTAAAGGGTCAATCTTGATTAAAATCTGTCCTATGGTTTCTATTGCTGTTGTACCAGCTGCGTCTAAAAAGAAATCAGGCTTACGAATACCCATATCGTCAAAAAAGATCTGGTTCAATTCATAATCATAGTTTTGTCCTGTGTGCACCAAAACATGCTCAATCGCATCAGATTCATCTAACTTTGCTACCACCCTCGCTAATCTAATAATTTCTGGTCTAGTACCGACCACAGTCATTACTTTCAATTTATTTTGCATCTGTTCGTCAATTAAACCAAATTAAACTACTTCCATATAAGTATCAGCATCAATTGGATCGTAAAATTCGTTGATCCAAAAATTCGTATATAAATCCTCATCACCAATATTTTTGATATTATGAGTATACCAAATTGGCATATCTACATAAGCTGGTTCATTCCCGTCAAGGTAAAAATCCATTACTTCAGTAGTACCAATACGACGTAGCTGAATGAGTGCCTTTCCTTTAATTACTGAGAAACGCTCTATTTTTCGGGTATGAAAATGGTTGCCCCTTGTAATTCCGGGAACTGTTGTAGAGAAAGAAACCTGCCCACCAGTGCCTAAACGAATTATCTCTACAAAAACTCCTCTTGCATCTGTATGTTGAGTGTACTTTACAGGATAATGGTTTTTAATATCCATGTAGCACCTAAAAGTGTTAAATAAATTGAGTTCAAAACGATTATTGATTTCTGGAATAATACCTAGTTTTACATACTGTTCGTTATACTTTTCTAATAATAACAGTATTGTAGAAACCTTTAATTCTTCTGTATGTGCTATCTCTAATAATGAATTCCCTTTAGCTTGTTTTATTTCTTTAATAATCAACTGAACCAGATCAGCTACATAAATGAGTTTAATCAATCCATCGGAATCAATTTTTGGCTGTTCATGATGCGTAAGTTGATGACAAAAAGTGGCAATAAATGAATTGTAATAAGGATGACCAAATGGACCAAAAACATTTGGGATAACCATTCCTGTAGCCTTTCCACCTGACTTTATTGCCCAATTGTTAAACAATTCTCTCCCTACTTTTTTACTCTTGCCATAGGGATTATCTCTTTCTTCTTGTGAGGATGAGGAGAATATTACATGAGCTTTACTTTGTACACTTTCTAGCGCAGTAATTAATTGATGAACTAGGGCTACATTGTTATCATAGATCATTTGGGGATCATTGTGTTTATTTAATGCTGCCAAATGAACAATTACATCACATTGTGCCACAAAGTTTACAAGTTCTTGCTGATCTTCAAAGAAATTGCGATTAAAATCAATGCGTTCAAACTCTTCTGGAGAAAGTCCCAATGTGTTGTATAGATGTTTGCCTATAAAACCTTGTTGTCCGGTAATGCCTATTTTTATTTTCATCATTTATTCTTCCCATTCCCCAAAATAATTTACGGGGAATAAATAATCATCATTTTTAGCATTTGTAATATCAGAATCTGCAAATATGATCATTTCTGAATCTTCTTCTAATGCTTGTAACCCGCTTGCATAACCAACCGGAATATGTAATACTTGATTTTCTGCTGCATTTAAAACGATCGTTTGTTGTGCTAAAACAGGATTAGGATTTTCCCAATCATCTATACAAATCAGTTTAACCTTAAACACTCCTTTACTTACATAAAACCAACGTTGTTCTAATTTGTGTGCCCGCCATGCCCTAATGGTACTAATATCTGGATGTACAATACAGTAAAATCTGCGCACCTGTTTCATATCAAAATCATTCACAAATTTGATCGTTCCGCGTTGATCTGTATGAGCACCTCCTTGTATAATTTTTGGCAAATTTTCCATTACCCAGCGTATTGAACTGCAGTTAAATCGCCAAAAACTTCTCTTTTTATCAATGGAAGATTTGACAACAATGTCTTCATCCCATTAACATCTAATTGTTCAGTATTATGCGAGTGGTAATCTTCAATTCTAGAAATATCTGTTTCTCCTTCAGAAAAGTACTGAGCATAATTTAAATCTCTATTGTCTGCTGGTATGCGATAAAACGCACCCATATCTTCTGCTTTCAACATTTCTTCTCTAGTGCAAAGTGTTTCGTATAATTTTTCACCATGCCTAGTTCCTATAATCTTAATCTCATTGTTAGCTTTACAAAGTTGTTTAAGTGCCTCAGCTAAATCTCTGATGGTACCAGCGGGTGCTTTATTGACAAACAAATCGCCTGAGTTTCCATTTTCAAATGCAAATAACACTAGATCAACTGCATCTTCTAATGACATTAAGAATCTGGTCATGTTAGGATCGGTAATCGACAACGATTCTCCCTCCTTAATTTGCTTTAAAAAAAGTGGAATAACAGAGCCTCTTGATGCCATTACATTACCATATCGGGTTAAACACACTGTGGTCTCCATCGAATTTCTTGAAGCGGCAATTGCTACTTTTTCCATCAGAGCTTTAGAAATACCCATGGCATTAATTGGATAAGCTGCTTTATCTGTACTTAAACAGATAACCTTGTTTACCTTATTTGTCATGGCAGAGTCGATCACATTCTGTGTGCCAAAAACGTTGGTTTTGGTAGCTTCAATTGGGAAAAACTCACATGAGGGAACTTGTTTTAAAGCAGCTGCATGAAATACATAATCTACTCCCTGCATTGCTCTATTGATACTGTCAAAATCACGAACATCACCAATATAGAATTTAAGCTTATCGTTTTTAAGTGTGTTCCGCATATCGTCTTGCTTTTTTTCGTCTCTAGAAAAAATTCGGATTTCCTTAAAATGGTCTGTATATAAAAAGCGATTCAATACGGCCGATCCAAATGAACCCGTACCCCCTGTAATCAGCAATGTTTTATCTTTAAGCATAGTATCTTTTATTTATAATTACAATCCCCCGTCAGCATCTTTCAATATCCCTTTCACATCGTAAATGATGCTATTTTCATTCTGCAATGAACTTAAATCCAGATTCAGGAATTGATTATGTGCAACACCCAATACTATAGCATCAAATTTTTGATCAGGTAAATTATTTGTGGTAAAAAGTCCGTATTCTGATTCTACTTCTGCTGGATTTGCCCAAGGATCATAAATAGATACATTTACATTGTATTCTTTTAAAGCGCCAATTACATCAACAATTTTAGTATTGCGAACATCAGGACAATTTTCTTTAAATGTTATACCTAGGATTAAGAGATTTGCACCCTTAACAGAAATATCATTTCTAATCATCAACTTCACTACTTCAGAAGCCACATATTCTCCCATACTGTCATTTAATCTGCGACCTGCCAGAATAATTTCAGGATGGTAACCATGTTCTTGCGCCTTTTGAGCTAAATAATATGGGTCAACACCTATACAATGTCCTCCTACCAATCCTGGTTTAAATGGTAAAAAATTCCATTTCGTCCCTGCCGCTTTCAGTACAGCTTTAGTATCTATATTTAGGATATTAAAAATTTTAGCCAGTTCATTTACAAATGCAATATTGATATCACGTTGTGAGTTTTCAATCACCTTTGCTGCTTCAGCTACTTTTATACTAGGTGCTAAATGTGTTCCGGCAGTAATTACACTTTTATATAAATCGTCCACCTTTAAACCAATTTCTGCAGTAGAACCTGATGTGATCTTTAAAATTTTATCTACAGTATGTTCTTTATCTCCAGGATTTATTCTTTCGGGAGAATAACCAGCAAAAAAATCTTCATTAAACTTTAATCCACTAATTTTCTCCAAAACTGGCACACATTCTTCTTCTGTTACACCAGGATACACAGTTGATTCGTAAATCACGATATCACCCTTTTTAAGCACTTTACCTACGGTTTCACTTGACCTGTATAGTGGGGCTAAATTTGGTCGGTTATTTTTATCTACCGGTGTTGGTACGGTAATAATGTAGATTGTGCAATCAGCAATATCCGCAAGTTCTGCAGTACAAAACAGACCCTTTTCAGCTAATGAAGTATCTTTTATCAATACTTTTCTGAGTTCGTCTTCTTCAATCTCTAGGGTATGGTCATACCCATTATTTAATGCATTGATACGGGATTGATTGATGTCAAAACCAACAACTTGATACTTCGTGGCGAATAACCTAGCCAATGGCAAACCAACATACCCTAACCCTATAACTGCAATCTTCATTCTATAATTTACTTAATAATATCAATACTTTATTTTAGGCTTTCCCAGTACCATTTTATGGCTTCCTTCAATCCATTACGAATAGTATGTGATGGTTCGTACTTTAACAATTCGCGTGCCTTAGCTATAGAGGCTAATGAATGTGGTATATCTCCCTTTCTTGTTGGTCCATATTTTACTTCAATTTCTGCGATGTCTTTATCATAAAAAGCTAAAAATTCTTTTAAATATCCGACCAACTCATTCAATGTAGTCCGATCTCCAGCGGCGGTATTATATACTGTATTAATTGCTGCTGGATCAGTTGTTAACATGGCCCTTTCATTCATTTGAATCACATTGTCGATATAGGTAAAATCTCGAGAGTAATCTCCTGTACCATTAATCTGTGGACTTTCATGCTGCATTAATTGTTTAACAAACAATGGGATTACTGCGGCATAAGCTCCATTTGGATCCTGCCTACGACCAAATACATTAAAATAACGTAATCCAATTGTTTCTAAGCCATACGCCTTGTTAAATATATCTGCATACAGTTCATTTACATATTTAGTAATGGCATAAGGTGATAAAGGTTTGCCAATTTTGTCTTCTACTTTTGGCAGACTTTCCGAATCACCATAAGTTGAGGAGCTAGCTGCATATACAAAGCGTTTAACTTTGGCATCTCGTGCCGCCACCAACATATTTAAAAATCCAGAGACATTAACATCATTGCTAGTTATTGGGTCCTTAATTGAGCGTGGTACCGAACCCAAAGCAGCTTGGTGAAGTACATAATCGACCTTATCAATTGCTCTTTCACAATCCTCCATTTTTCGAATATCACCTTCAATTAATCGAAAATTTGGATTTTGCAAACAAGATTCTATATTTTTCCTATAACCTGTAGCAAAATTATCTAAAACTACAACCTCATAGCCAAGTTTTAAAAAATGTGTTGTTAAGTTAGAGCCTATAAAGCCCGCCCCTCCAGTAATTAAAATCTTTTCCATTGTTCTTTTTTACTTCTATTACGCAGAGCAATGCTTACCAATTCTTTTTGAATCTGCTTAAAAACCTACCAAAGAAAGATTTGCTTCTATCGGCATTTACATCATCAGCATAATAGCCGTAACCATAGCCATAACCGTAGCCATAACCATAACCGTAACCATAGCCATAACTACCGCTTAATTTAATACCATTTAGAATAATATTCAATTTTGGAAATTTATTGGCTATATACAATTCATTTAAACGTTCGATCTGATTTTTAAGCGTAACTCCATGACGTACAATATAGATTGAAGCATCAGCCAAGCGACTTAAGATTTGTGCATCTGTAACTAAACCAATCGGTGGTGTATCGATAATGATTTCATCAAAATGAAGTTTTAAATAAGCCGTAAGTTCTTCAATTTCTTTTCCCAAAAGCAGTTCAGACGGATTTGGTGGAATTGGGCCAGAACTGATCACCATTAAATTATCATGTACGCCCGAAGGCTGTATAATATCTTTAATTTCTGCCCTACCGATTAGATAATTACTTAATCCTACCTTATTATCTAAACTTAAGTATTTAGAAACTTTAGGTTTCCGCATATCAAGCTCCAAGATAATTGTTTTTTTACCGCTAATGGCCAAAGCTGCAGCTATATTAGAAGCCACAAAACTTTTTCCTTCACCAGACATGCTGGAGGTAAATAAGGTAACAAAACCTGTCTGCTCTTCATTCTTATGTCTTAAAAACTGTAAGTTGGTACGAATGGCCCTAAACTGCTCTGCTATAGCATTTCGGTTATTGGCAGCTACAACAATCGGATTGGCGTGTTCCTTATACAATAATTCACCAATAATAGGTGTTTGGGTAAATTCTTCAATATCCCCTGGCGATACCACCTTGTTGTTCATTAGCTCCCTAATAAATACAATACCAATAGGTAATACCAAGGCAATGATAAATGCAGCTAAATAAATTGATTTTTTTGTTGGAAAAACAGGAGATTTAGAATAAGATGCTGGATCTACAATTCTGGAATCCGCTACATTTGAGGCTGCTGAAATAGCTGATTCTTCTTTCTTTTGTAATAAAAATAAGTATAAACTCTCTTTAATTGTCTGTTGTCTTTTGATACTTATGAATTGACGTTCTTGAGTTGGCACTTTCTTGATGGAGTTTTCGTATTTGCCAGCATTAGAATTCAGGCTAGACTTCATACTCATCAATGCTGTTTTTATTGTTTTTACATTTGATCTAATTGCCGCCTTTAACGATGTGATCTGATCATTAATTGGCCCAAACAATGGATTAGATTCTGGCACATTAGCTAATGTGGCAATTTTCTTTTGCTGCAATTCATTCAATTGATTTATCTGACCTAATAAGATTGGGTCTTCAATTCCAAAAATGCTCGGTGCTTTTCCATTTGTATTTTCAGAGTCTACATAACGTTGTAAATCATTTACTACACTAATCTTTAAATCAATTTCTCCAATTTTAGCATCATTGGCCTGCATGTTTTGCAGATACGTTTCGGCTTGCGCCGAAATATTTGTAATTCCTTGACTCGTGCTAAAGTCTTCTATATTTTTTTCTACACTCGTTAGTTCACCTGTAATCAGTTTCAAACGTTCGTCTACAAAGTTTAATGTACTTTGTACTGT
The DNA here is from genome assembly GCF_001412215.1 of Pedobacter sp. Hv1. GTDB lineage: Bacteria > Bacteroidota > Bacteroidia > Sphingobacteriales > Sphingobacteriaceae > Pedobacter. The sequence goes on along the minus strand of NZ_LLWP01000009.1, from coordinate 623,686 downwards.
TTTGTTTTTGTCTTCTAAAGTAGCTTCATTGTATACCTGCATTAATGTATTAACCACATCTTTACCTTGATCTGGTGTAGCTGATAAGAAGTTGATCTGCAATACCGAAGATTGCTTACCTACAGGCAAAACCGTTAATTTACTTAAATAACTATCTGCTACCTGATCTCTATCTCCAATAGAAAGTATATAGTTATTATTTTGATTACCCTTTAAATAGGAAGTTGTAGTTATCTGATATATACCTAAAAAATTACGTTGAATCTGATTGAATTTACCTAGTACTTTCTTTCCTGAATTCTCATCATGTATAGTGTAGGTACTATCACTTAAAATGGTGAATTTAAATAATTTACCTAAATTTTCTCTTGCGATATCAATGGGTTTAAATTTTACAGGGCTTGATGAGTAAGCAGAAGTATTGATTACCCTACCTTCTACCTGTAAATTGGCATCTAAACTTAACCGTTTTACTACCTGCCTCATTAATGTTTTAGATTTTAAGATCTCTATCTCATTATCTATCACCTTTGATGAGCCAAACATATCTAATTGCTTCAGTATTTCGCTGTTGGCATCACCTTTTTTCTCATCTTTAATTAATAAGGTGGCCTCTACCTTATATATAGGTTGTGCATAACGCAAGTATATGTAAGCACCTATAAACATGATAATTAAGCTTACTAAAAATAAAGGCAAGAAGTATAGGTATTTATGAATCAATTTTTGAAAATTGATGTTTTCAGACTTTTCTGTTAATAATGGGGTATTGGGTTGCATAGGAAGAAAATAAATTATAGACGTGATAAAAATATAGAGAGAATGGAAATCACTGATAAAATGATACCGACATTTCTATAACTGTTATCAACATTAGAATAAGCCACTTTATCTGGCTGTATATAGAGTACATCATTATTTTGCAGGTAATAATAAGGTGAGTTAAAAACATCTTTGCTTTGCATATCAAAACGGATATATTTTCTTTCACCATCAATTTCCCTTACTAATAAAACATCTTGTCTTCGTGCTGTGATATTTAAGTCTCCGGCTAAGCTCAATGCTTCTGCAATATTTACCCTCTGGTTATTAATAGGATAGACTCCAGGTTTAGCTACATCGCCCAAAATAGATATCTTAAAATTAGCCAGACGAATATTAACTACAGGATTTTTAAGATAGGTCGTTAACTTTTCTTGGATTAATAATCTTACTTCTGCTAATGACAATCCTACAATTTTTACTGCACCTACTAAAGGAATTTGAATATCTCCCTTTTCATCTACAGCAAATCCATTCATTGCCGTTAATACATTTGTATTGTTCTCATTTTGAACAGAACTTGTTGTGCCTACATTAAACATTGCTGCTGCCTCTGGACTAGGGCTAGAAACCGTGATTGCTAATACATCATGAACCTGAACTTTAAAGGTTGTTTGATTCGTAATTTTTTCCTTTATTTCTGAATCTCGTGGTAAATCTGTAAAATAAGGTACGTATTTATATTTAACGCCACATGAACTTAAAAAAAGAACGGTAATAAATAAGTAGATAGTTTTTTTCATAGAAGGTTTTCAATTAGATTATTTCTCCAAATATACTAATATGAGCTTAGCGGGTTATTAAAATGAGTTAATTATATATCGTCCTTTAATTTAATCAATTCAGCCTTATTTAACGAATTGTCATCTAAAAGCAAAATTCATGCCCTATTCGTTTAGCAACTTATCGCTCAAAGATTTTCAGATTAAAAATACAATTAATACACTATTAATCAGTATTTTAAATGAGATTTTATTTTTATACTTTATATCTTTTTTACTAAAAGCATTGTGTTTTTTGCCTCTCATCACTTCACATTAAACTTCACTTTAACAAATCCTGCGAATTTATCTATTTAAACTGGGTTCATGAATTCTAGTAGACTTAACCCATCATATAGTCTAGCAAAATAGCCATGTAGTAGACATTATAGACTATAGTCAATTTCTTTCCTTCAGTTTTCATACGATTTTAAAAAACTGTCAATAGATCAGCTTGGTTTTACTTAACTGTTACCCTATTTCTTTGGTGTAGATTTTCTACTATAAAAATCAAATTTTGTCATCAAAACAATATAGCTGTGAGAAGCGTTAAACTAGCATAAGAACCGGCAATCGGTTTTAAAAATTTTATTCCTTAGCTTCGTAGCTATTTATTTTAGATAAAACAAGATTATGTTTTTTTTCAATCGCTCAAAAAAATCCAGCTATTCAGATTTTAGTGCAGTAGGTTTAGATATGCATTCGCATCTTATTCCTGGTGTTGATGATGGAGCTAAGGATGTAGAAAATAGCATTCAATTGATTAGCGGCCTAAAGACATTAGGTTTTGCCCATTTAATTACTACCCCGCATACACTACAAGAGATACACCCTAATACAAAGGAAAGTTTAACAAGAGGTCATGAATTACTGAATGGTAAATTACCAGAAGGCATTACCTTAAATTTATCTTCTGAATATTATTTGGATGATCAATTTACTGATCAGATCAATTCAAATGGTGTGATGCCATTTAAAGGGAATAGGTTATTGATTGAGTTTAGTCAAATCTCTAGACCACATAATTTAGAAGAAAGTATTTTTGAACTCGGTATAAAAGGATATCAAGTTGTTCTGGCACATCCTGAGCGTTATTTGTTTTTTCACAAACAGTTTAACTATTACACTAGGCTTAAAGAAATGGGGGTAGAACTCCAAGTAAATGCTTTATCATTAACCCCACACTATGGCAAGAATATTAAGACAATTGCCGAAAAGCTAATTGAAAATGATATGATTGATTTTATTGGAACCGATATCCACCATGTTAAACACCTCGAGCTTTTAAAAGAAGTACCTACAACCAAACATTTTGCCCGCTTGGTTGATAGTGGGTTATTGAAAAACAAAGAATTGATGTAAATCTTATTTTTTGCGTTTAATCCAAACGTAACGATTGGCTACACACTTTGGACACCAATAAATCCGAATAGGTAAAAAACCTAATACTGATTTTAACAAAAACCCACGAGGAACCTGATAATGAAAATCGGCACCGCATTTTCTACAATTATAATCCTGAAAACTCATTGCCTGAGAAACGTCTTAAACACATCATACTTTAAATGATACAAATACCAATCCATTTGCATAGATGAAGTATTTTTATTTCTATTTTTTATATAAGTACGTCAGAATAAGACATTCAGATGCCTATAAATGAAAAAAATTGATAATCTGAATCAAACCATCAATTTTTTGTATGGGATTACTTTCTACAAATTGAGGAAGAACATAAGCGTTTCTTGGCACTTGTAGATAGAATTAGCTCTGAGTACTAATTTTTTATTATTCGAAATAGTTTAATGTTTTAAAATCTCCCTCTTTTAAATATTCATCTTTCTTCATTAAATGTAGGTCAGATTGCATCATATCTTTAACCAAGGCAGGCAAATCGTATTTAGGTTCCCAACCTAGTTGCGTTTTTGATTTTGTTGGATCTCCCAAAAGTAGGTCAACTTCTGTAGGTCTGAAATATTTAGCATCTACTCTAACTACTGTTGTTCCCAGATGTAGGTCTTCTGCCTTTATACCTAAGCTTGTTGCTTTTTCTTGATCAACGTCTATAATTACTCCAATTTCATTTTCATCTTTACCAGAGAACTCTATTTCAATACCTACCTCGCTAAATGCCATTCGTACAAAATCTCTTACTGTTGTTGTAATTCCTGTAGCAATTACAAAATCTTCGGCTTTCTCTTGTTGCAAAATCAACCACATTGCTTCAATGTAATCTTTGGCATGCCCCCAATCTCTTTGAGCAGAAAGATTACCTAAGTACAAACAGCTTTGCAAGCCCAGTGCTATTTTAGCGGCAGCTCTTGTAATTTTACGTGTAACAAAGGTTTCTCCTCTTAATGGACTTTCGTGATTGAACAATATTCCATTACAAGCAAACATTCCATAGGCTTCGCGGTAATTGACCGTAATCCAGTAACCATAAATCTTAGCCACTGCATAAGGCGAACGTGGATAGAAAGGCGTAGTTTCACTCTGTGGTACAGCTTGCACCAAACCATAAAGTTCAGAAGTAGAAGCTTGGTAAACTTTGGTCTTTTTTACCAGACCTAAAATTCTTACTGCCTCTAATAAACGTAAAGTTCCTATCCCATCAGCATTAGCTGTATATTCTGGCATTTCAAAACTTACCTGTACATGGCTCATTGCGGCCAAATTATAAATTTCGTCGGGTTGGGTTTCCTGAATAATCCGAATTAAATTGGTAGAATCGGTTAAATCTCCATAATGCAACTTGAAATGCACATTTTGCTCATGTTGATCCTGATACAAATGATCAATCCGATCGGTATTGAACAAAGATGATCTACGTTTGATCCCATGTACAAAATATCCTTTTTTTAACAAGAACTCTGCTAGGTACGCTCCATCTTGACCCGTAACTCCAGTGATTAAGGCAACTTTCATTAATTTGAACTTTTTTGATTAAAGAAAACAAACATAAACAATAATATTTGCTCATGCTCATTTAAAATTAATTTCAAAAGACAAAAAAACTGTGCGCCTTTACTATAACTATCAGACAATAAAATTTCTTTAAAAAGAATATACTCAACTCATTTAAAGCTTATCTCTATTTAATGAAATTAAAAACGAGCTGCTTAATTAAGGTTAGGCACTAACGTGATTCCAACCCCAAAAATAGCTCTTGGTGTCGCATTTGGAACACCAGAATATTTTTAGTGAAACCAGTTTAAAAATGAAATTACTTGGTACTTCGTAATAAAGGCTGCGCTCGCAGTTGCTGCATTTACAGGTCGTATACATAAGGGTTGGTTTAAGGGTGATTACCTTTACCAAGACAAAATCGAATCCATTTTTAAAATGAATTGATCCATTACCATTTAGTCCATCTGTTTTTGAAAGCTTAAAACGGATGAGCAAAACTTTTAAGTCATTCCGATTTAGGGTGTTTGTGTTATAAACAATTGATTATGACTATAAATAGGAACTTTTTAAACGTTAAGGTTAACACATACCCTTTTGAAAACTAGCACTTTAGTCATAAAAATTAATTTGAATTTAACCTATAATTAAGAATTTTTCCTTTAAAATAACGCAGAATACACAAAAAATATGGGTAAAAAAATCCCCACTTTGTAGAAAATGGGGAAAATATAGGTTTAAAATTCTACACAAATAACATGTTTTAACCTGCTTAATACATTCCGTTAAAACACAAAATATACTCGTTAGTGTTTGATAATTTTCAATAGGTATTCGCCGTAACCACTTTTAAGCAATGGGGTAGCAATTTCTACCAGTTGGTCTGTATTGATAAAGCCCATACGGTAAGCAATTTCTTCTATACAACCTATTTTTAAGCCTTGACGTTCTTCTATAATTTGCACAAACTGACCTGCCTGCATTAAAGATGCAAATGTTCCTGTATCAAGCCAAGCTGTGCCTCTACTGAGTACGCCTACTTTAAGTTTGCCCTTACTTAGGTATTCTTTATTCACATCGGTAATCTCATACTCGCCACGAGCCGAAGGTTTAATATTCTTCGCAATTTCTACTACACTGTTATCATAAAAATATAGCCCTGGAACTGCATAATCTGATTTTGGAACTTTAGGTTTTTCTTCAATAGAGATTGCATTTTTATGTTCATCAAATTCAACTACGCCATAACGCTCAGGGTCAGATACCTGATAGGCAAAAACTACCCCTCCATCTGGATCTGCACTTGCTTGTAAGAGTCTGGCCATACCATCACCATGAAAAATATTATCGCCCAATACCAATGCAACTTTATCCTGGCCTATAAAATCAGCACCTATTACAAAAGCTTGCGCCAAACCATTCGGTTCAGCTTGTACAGCATAAGAAAATTTACAGCCAAGGTTTGATCCATCTCCCAACAATTTTTCGAAGTTAGGTAGATCATGTGGGGTTGAAATGATCAATATTTCTTTGATCCCTGCCAACATTAAAGTAGACAATGGATAATAAATCATTGGTTTATCGTAAACAGGCATCATTTGTTTACTACATGCCAACGTTAATGGATGTAAACGGGTTCCGCTACCACCAGCTAAGATTATACCTTTCATAGAGAGATTTGAGACATTAATTGTAATAAATCTTATTTAAGATCTTTATTTTGAAGATACACTATTTTCTAATTCAGTATACCATTCTAAACCATATTTTCTAATTAATGGCTCTTTTAAGAACTGATAAACCGGCACTTTAAGTTCTCTTCCAAATGTACAAGCATCATGACAGATGTGCCACCTGTCGTAATTAAGCACATCAAATTCGGGATATTGCGTTATTCTAATAGGATACAAATGGCAAGAGATTGGTTTTTTCCAATCGACCAAGCCTTGTTCGTATGCTTTTTCTATGGCACACTTGGTAATCCCATTTTCGAACGTTACATAGGCACACTCTTTATGGCCATCTACACATGGCGTTGTCAGATCGCCATCCATATCAATTACCGATGTGCCTTGTTCTTCTATGGCTTTGATGCCCTTAGGTGCCAATAGGTGTTTAATTTTAGGATAAATTTCCGCTAAAATTACAGTCTCCGCATGATCTAAAGGCGCTCCTGCATCTCCTTCTACACAGCAAATACCTTTGCACTTACTTAAATTACACACAAAGCTTTCGCTTATCACATCCTCATGCACTAAGGCATTTTGTACCTCTATCATTTATTTTGTTTAGTTACCTATGGGATATTTTAACCCTTCGGCAGATTTAATTTCAAGCGACACAGATCCAACTAAGATCTCTACCTCGGCCTTTACAGGCACCCTGTTGCCATCATCTGTAATCCAAAGATACAACTTGCTATCCTTTTTAAAAATACGTCCAGGCTTAATAGAAGGACTAAATTTTAAACACCTTATACTTCCCAACTTGGTTTTGATTACTTCTTTACCAATATACTGGATCTCTAATTGTGAAATTTCATCGCCCAAAAAATAGTTGAGCTTAAATTTATCTCCAATTTTTAGGTCGGTGATGTCTAAACTACGGGCAAAATAATAGGCCGAAACCAAGTCAAATGTTTGGGTTGTAGGGGTAGCAAAAGTACCTCTATTGGCTACAACTTTTTTGGTATCTTGATAAAATCTGGCTTTATCTTGTCTGCGGTAACTGGCCTCTCTAATATTCTCTTGGTAGAAGTAAGGGGTTAGATCGGTTTTATCTATAAAAGAGTCGTAATGATCTCTTACCTTATAAAAGATATCAAATGTTCCAGATGTTTCTGCATCCACAACTAATCTATAAGCAGGCTTATTGTCAAACTTAACATCAGTTGCCTGTACCTTTAAGGTAGCTTCTGCTGCAGTAAGAAAACCATATTTGAGCTTATACTTTAAAACCTCTCCTTCCTTAAAAACAGGCTCCTTTTTTAAGGGCAACTCTTGTGCAAAACCAACAAAGCCATTTACTGCTAATGTTAGTACTAAAATCCATGTTCTCATATTATTGCTTAAACAAAAAGCAATCCAAAATTACTAATCTTTGCGTTTATAAATTGGAACAGTAGAACATGGCTCGCCATACATGATACTTTTAACAATGGGCGTGAGTAAGGAAGTAATCTCTACATAGGCAGAAACTGGCACTTCTAGGTCTGCACAGCCTTTAATTACCACACGTTCTCCGGCAAAATTATTAAGGTCTATTTTTGCAAAGGCTTTAGTGTACAATACCGTTTCTAATGTTTCTAGGCTACCAAACACAATTTCGTTAGCAAATGGTTTCATTTTATTGGCCAATAACATATAGGCCCAGGTTGGCACAATAGCATCTGTACTACATGTAATTGCTATATTTTTATCTTGGTACTGTTCCCAGTTATGTTCTTTTATAAATGCTCTAAAATCTTGCTCCTTTAACATTAATCCATGAAAAAGATTGTCTTTAATATCATACACTAAGCGCTCTCCTTTGTGGAAATATTCTTCAAGATTTAAGGTAACTAAACCACTTGCAGCAACTTTATTAACAAATTTTTCCTGAATGTCCATAGCTATCAAATAAAAAACCGCCTCGATGGTATATCGAGACGGTTACAAAATTACATAATAAAGATTAATAGAATTTCACCCTATTGTCTTTTATATCACTTTTATCTTGTAGTGCTTGGAATGCTGCGCCTAAAGAGCGTTGTGCCACACCAAGAATCATGGTTTCTTTTTGTTTAAATACATTGTCTAATGGCGCTGGGTTGGTAAAACCATCCACAACAAATGCATATACACCTTTATCGCCTTCAATGGCTTTAGATAATTTGCCTACCTGCGAACCAAATATTGCACCTATTACTTTGTTCTCTTGTGCTAAACCTGGAATGATAGGGTTAGAGAACACTACATTTTGTGCAGGAGTTGCAGTTTTACCTAATTTTTGAGCCACTTGATCAATGTTAGCTGCACCTTGCAAAGCTTTGTCTACTTTCTCAGTTAACATTTTAGCTTTAACAGCATTCATTACCATTGGTTGGATTTCTTTTTTCACATCAGCTAAAGACAATTGTCCTTTTGGTTTAATGTCTGTTAAACGTGCTACAACAAAACCATTATCCATGGTATAAACTTGAGTAAGTACATCACCTTTTTCTGCTTGGTATGCATCTCTAATTAGCTGACGAGGATTATCTAATCCTGGAGCAAAACCTTGTGTAGCTGTAATTTTATCAGCTAAGCCAACGGTATATCCTTTTTTCTGAGCTAAAGTGCTAAAGTTATCACCTTTTACTTCACTTAAGAAGCTAGAGGCTTTTTTGTAAGCAGCATCTCTAGTTTTCTGACTAGGCGCCAAACTTTTCTCGATGTAAGCTAATTTAGCCACTTTAGATGATCCTACTTGTTTTACAATTTTAATAACGTGAACGCCAAATTGTGATTTAACAACTTTCACATCGCCAGTTTTACCATCAAAAGATGCATTTTCGAATTCAGGTACCATTGCACCACGTGCAAAAGTTCCTAAGTCTCCACCTTGCTCTTTTGAACCATCAACGCTATATTTTTTAGCTAGATCTGCAATGCTTCCACCTTTTTGTATCAATGACTTTAATGAGTCTGCTAATTTAAATGCGGCTACTTCGCCACCCACTTTTGATGGATCAATTAAAATGTGACTTGCTCTTACAGAGTCAGGAGAAACCCTAGAACCTACCACTTTAATTAGTTTATAAGAGTTACCAGAGAATTTTGGTCCGTAGAAACTTCCCACTGGATAGTTAAAGATTACTGAATCTACCGCTGGATCTAATTTTCCTTTAGAGATAAAAGCAAAAGGAACTTTTACATCAGAGTTGTTAGCAGCAAACAATGAGTCGTTTGGTGTGATTTTAAAATCAGCTGCCAATTGATCAATCTGTGCTTTAACTGCGCTAGAATCTGCAGCCGTTGGCTTAATACTGAAAGTTACATATTCAAAACCACGAGTCTCTGTTGGATTATCGAAGCGTTTTTTGTTTGCATCGTAATAAGCTTGATAATCTGCATCTGTTATTTTAACGTCTTTGTCTAACACAGTGCTAAAGCCAAGATCAACATACTTAAAGTTTGCCAATTTGTTTCTGTTGTTATACTCGTCATTAGCTTCGATAGAAGTAATGTATACAGAGTTACGGATTAGGTTTGCATATTTTTGTTGCATTGCCTGTTTCTCAACTTCTACTTGCAACAAGTCCCATTGTTGTTTCAATTTCGGATCTTTTGCTTGTGCTTTTAAAGAGCTAATTACAGCTGCACGATCAAATTGCCCCGTTTGTGGGTTACCAAAATATTGAACGATAAGTGGACTAGGATTTTTTCCCTGCAATAAATCGAACAATTCATCGCCAGAAACGGTTAAGCCTAATCGGCTATATTCTTTTGTTAAAATTGTGTTTGCAATTTCTGCTTGCCAAGCTTGGTCTACAGCCATAGCTTGCATTTGTGGATTAATGCTACCACCGTATTGTTGTTTAAACTGTGCAATACTTTGTTCTACTTTAGGACTGAACTCTTCATACTTGATGTCTTGACCATCAATTGATCCTACTACGTTTCTAGATGCTCCCCAAATCGCTGAACCTTGCTGAAGCAAAGGTTCTAAAACAAATAACGCTAATACCACCGCGATACCTCCTACTAGAAAATATCCCATTTTGGTACGCATGAATGTCATTACTCCCATATTAATTATTATTATTTTTTATTTTTTAGAGGGCGCAAGATACAAATTTGCGTCTAATTAGAAAATATTAAATTTTATTTGATTTTTGTCCCCAAACTTACAATAGCTTAACCACTTACAAAGTGAAACAAATAAGCATTCTAATTGCTCAAAAGCCCTAAAATTTCATTCAAAAATTAAGTGGTATTTTAAGGTGATTTCTGTTTATTGTGTTAAATCTCCCTTAACATAGGTTTCGCCTGCGGCTTGTGTAATAGAATAAGTACTGAAATCTTGCGGCGCAGAAAACTGTGTACCTTTAAGCACACTACCATCAGCTTTTTTAGTTACTGTTCCTGCCGGCGAGAAATACATTTTTTTATTTTCATCCCAAATCAGCTCTTCAGTTCTAAAAGTAATCTGATCATTTACCACCACCACATTTTTCCTGAAAATGGTCATTCGCTCTGTTTCTTTATAAATGGCATAGTCTGAGGTGATGGTGCCCGTTATTTGTAGGTATTGATCATAAAATTCAATTTTAACTCCTTTGGGCATCTCACTATAAACAGCACCGGTTGATGGCATTACCTTATCTAAAATTGGTGCATAAGCCTTCGCTTTAACAACTGCAGAATCACTATAAGTCATTTCAACTCCATAAGACCTGTCTTTGGTTAAGGTAATTTTTTTTGAAGAGATGGCACTTGCATTTTTAAGGTCGTCATCATTACATGAAACCACCACAAATAGCAGTGCTACCAGAAGAAATGGGATGCCAGATTTGATACCCGACCTATGCATTATTAATCAAATTTAAATCTTTGGAACCATCTAGCATCATTCAACGTAAAGGCTACATGGAAATTGATATATCTTTCTTGCAACAATCCATTATTGATATTACCTCGTTTACCCAACTCGGCTGTAAGATTCATTTTATAGAACACACCTCTTTCGTAAGCTGAAAGTGGCAAACCTAGGCCGAATGTAATGGCCATTTGTTTGATATCTTGATTGTTCATTTGAATATACGTTTTGTCGTACTGGAAGCCTAAACGATATTCAACTCTTTTAAAGTAGTTATTAATTGAGCTATAGTCTGGAACAAATTGTCCACCTACTGAGAATCCGTAAGTATCTTGTAAATTTTGGTTCACATTGCCAATAGAAAGCTCAGACCATTTCCCCATTCTATAATCTAATCCAATTAACCATTTGTCATTTTTCTGCAAAGCGATACCGAAATTATGGATCAATGGTAATTTTAGGTTAGACTTATTGTCTTCAACTTTTTCTAAAGTGTCTAACGCCGGATTTTCACTTCCATTGCTAAGCGTATATTGTGTTACGTACCTATCTCTTGTAGAATTAAGTGGCGAATTTGAAGATCCTGAATAACCTAATACAAGATTTGTTTTGTTATCGATCCTGAACTCATATTGTGCTCCATAAGAAAAGTTAATTCCTCCAATGCTATTTTTATCTTGGATACGAGAGGCTAATGAGCCTGGATCATTTTGATATTCGGTAGATCTATTTTCTATTAAGTTACCAAACAAGTATTCAAAGTTAACACCTAGCCTAAGGTGATCTCCAAACTGTCTGCCATAACCTATATAAGCCTTTGTTAAACCTCCTTCTCCGGTATATTTATAATCAACCGATTTTTGGTTTTCTGAAGTTGCTCCAATTTTTACCGAATTTCTAAAATCATAGCCTAATTGCGAATAAGGTAAAATACCTACACTGATAGCTGATTTGGTGATACCTGATTTGCTACGGATTGGAAATGCCAATGCTACATGACTTAAACTGGCATTAAAGCTAGTTTCTTTAAGCGAACTATTCTTTAACTCTGTATAACCACCAGTCATCCCCATATCTAAAGTTGTGGAGATAATGGTTGCATAAGCTGCTGGATTTTGGACATTGATATTGTTAAAGAAAGTACTTCGGCCTACTGCTGTAGATATACCACCCATAGCACGGAATTGAGGCAGCAACGATCCCTTAATGTTACCAACCCCAAATTTAGAGTATGGAGATTGTATAGTAACTTGTGCGTTTGCAATTAGACTGGTTAGCAATAAGCATACTGCAAACGTATATTTTAATTTTTGGTACATATTATAATGTAATAACTTCATTTAATCCTTTTAAAACCAAATATGGATCATAACTGATTTGGGTGGCAAAGATGCTATTTTTTAATTGCTTGTTCAAAAAATCTCCATCTCCCCCTGTTATAATCACTTTTAGGGCCTTATTCTTTTTATTTTCTAGAGTTATAAACCCTTCTATTTCATTTATTATTCCTTGCAGTACACCATTTTTGATGGCATTATTGGTATTTGTACCTTCAGGAATAGCTTCTTCTTTGTCCCAATTTACCAATGGCAATCTGCCTGTATAATAATTCAAGGCCTCAAATCGCATTTTTATACCTAAGCTAATACTTCCTCCAAAGTATTGGCTATCTGCTGTCAGTACATCATAAGTAATACAAGTGCCAGCATCAATCATCAAACAGCTTTCACCTGGGTATAAGCCATGTGCAGCAATTACTTTTGCCCATCTATCCAAACCCAAAGTGGCTGGTGTTTCATAATTGTTTTTTATTCCAGCCTTTATGTTTGTTGTAAAAGGGATATACTTTACTCTTGTGCTTAAGAAGTTGCTTAATTCGCCGACATCTTTATTCACAGTTGAAACGGCTGCATTTTGTATCTGGTACTTTGCTATTAAGCTAGTCAGGCTGAGCTCATCCAATTCTTTTAATCGCTGGTAATGTACCAGTTCTTTATGGTTGAAAACTGCTAGTTTACTATTTGTATTCCCAATATCTATTACAAGATTATGCATTCACCATATCAGAGTTGAACCCTACTTGACTTCAAACTTTAGGACACAAAGCTATTAATCTTTAGCAAGTTTTAAGGTGTGAAATTGTTAAAAAAGGTTAAACAAACAAAAAATACTGGATACAAAGCACCAATACGGCAAATAATGATTCGTAAAACCAACGTTTTTTGGCGTTAGAAAAATAGTAGGCCAACAGCACTGCCCCTGGTGGCACGCTCAATAGAAAATGATAAACACGAAAGTCTGGCTTGGTATAAAAACTGATCATTACAATGATAAACATAAAGAACAGCATTTGGAAGGCTTTTCGGGTACTGATAAAACTTCTAAAAAAGTTCTCTCGCAATTGCAAAGTAGCCAACACAATAATGAGTGCCACAGGAATCAAAACCAGGTAATCGTTATAATTAATCTGAAGTACAGAAGGGAATTTGTTGACCAATGGTTTCCAAATTTTATAAAATTGGGTAATGTTATCATTCCAATAATAAAATACAGCGATGAAGAAGAAAATAGTCAAAAAACCTATCAACCCGGCAATCCATTCTCTCCAATTAAAAGAACGGTACAATAACAGACTAAGCCAAAGCATTACCAAAAGTACAATGAAAGGAAAATAGATTAGCGTACCTAAGGCGATGATCATACCCACATCAAACATGGTCATCATCCCATTTGTTGTTTTACCAATTTTCAGAAATTTATCCATGATCCAGATCAGTAAAAAATTACAGATCAAAGGAGGGCTTAAAATCAAAAACTGAAGAAATAAACTTGAACCAGTAATGTACAAGAGCCCTGGCAGGTAGCTTGGTTTAGCCAACAAACCATGATTATTGATTACTCGGTTAAATATAATGGCCTGAACAAAAGTAATTACTGTTGCAAAACACAGATTGGCCAAAGGCGAAAATGAACTGGTTAACGGAATTTGGATAAACAGCTTGGCATAAGGTTCCAAAAATTCGAAATTCAGTTGGTCTGGTAGGTTAATGAATATAGCTAAACGCATAAAAACTGTATATGCGGCTAGTATTAAAAGGTTTACTGGACTTAAATTTCTAAATTGATTGATCATGCCTCTTTGTTAAAGGCAAAGTAAAGAAATTTATCTGGCAAAATTCTTCACCACCTCATCAATTATTGAAGCTGTTTGATCTGGGAAATGAAATTGATGTTGTTGGCCATTTTTTACAAAATCTGCTAAAACTGGCACCCAATTATGGTTGCTTGGCCAAATTACGGGTATACCCAATTGCATTAGGGCGTAAGCATTGCATTGTTGCTCATACTGGAATTTCATTGGCATCACCAATAATTTTTTACCCAAAAACAAGGCTTCTGCTGGCCCTTCAAAGCCCCCCCCAGTAAACAATCCTTCGCAACTGGCCATGCTCTTGTTAAATTTTTCGTTGTTTACAGGTTCAACAAAAACATTTCCTTCGCTATAAGATTGATGGGTATGTTTAGAGAAAACTTCCCACCTAACGGAAGGAATCTGCTTTAGCAATTTAACCAAATGACGATCGTCAATTGCCGGAAGATAAACTGTGTAGTGACCTAAATTAGTAGGTTCTAGATTTCGGATTTCTCTACGGATTACTGGGCTATAAATAAAATCATCATACCTTTCGAAATGAAAGCCTACATGGTGCGTAGTTGGTGCATATCGATTTAAAATCAGTTTGCCCCAGTCTTTTACCTTAGGGCGAGGCACCTTAGGTGAAGTAAAAGAGGCCTGATGGCTAAGAGAAACACTTTCAATCCCTTTTTTGCGACAGGCCCATGCTGTAACTGGTTCAAAATCGTTTATAATGAGGTTGTAATCATTTAGTGGCAACATTTTCATGTCCTTACGGAAACGTCTCAAATCCATGTTTTTATAGGTTTTGAAATGATCTACCCCTCCGTTTTTACCAAAAATAAAACTGAATCCGTGTAATTGGTATTTCACCTCTTCTGCTAGCTTTACATCGGCTTGTGTTCCAGAAATCAGGATATCGAGGTCTCCATGTTTTTGAAGCAGGGGCACAATTTCTCGAGCTCTGCTGATGTGACCATTTCCAGTACCTTGTATGGCGTAAAGTATTCTTTTCTGCACTACTAAATAATTTCTAATTTGATCTTTTGCAATAGGGTATTGATATCTAATTTGCTGTGCAGATCTTCACTATCTGATAAAACACCTTGTTCTACTTCGTCTTTTTCAAAATCGGCAGCTTGATACTTAAAAATTGTCCATTGTTGCTGATTGTATTCTAATGCAGTTAAACTCTCTACCCAATCGCCACTATTTAAATAGGTTACCGTACCATCTTCGGTTACAATCTCCCTTAATTCTGCATGATGGATATGTCCACAAACTACATATTGGTATCCTTTTTCTATGGCCAAATCGGCTGCTGTTTGTTCGAAACTATTGATAAATTTTACGGCATCTTTAAATTTTGCCTTGATCTTTTGAGAAAAGCTCATTTTTTCTCTGCCTATAGAAGTTAGGCACCAATTGGTAAAGCTGTTGATGAGGATCAAACTATCATAGCCAATGGCTCCTAATTTAGCTAACCATTTAGAATGTTGCATGGTTACATCAAATATGTCTCCATGAAAAAACCAGGCTTTTTTACCATCAAGTTCTAATACCAATTTATTTTGAAGATGGAAGGCACCCATGTGCATATCTGCAAACTTTCTCAGCATTTCGTCGTGGTTACCCGTTAAATAATAAACAGGCACACCCTCTACCACAAATTTCATGAGTTTACGAATGATTTTCATGTGGGTTTCTGGCCAGTATCTTTTGCTAAACTGCCAAATATCAATGATGTCTCCATTGAGGATGATCATTTTTGGTTTAATGCTTTTAAGATATTTTAACAGCTCTTTGGCGTGGCAACCATAAGTACCCAGATGTACATCGGAAATTACCGCTATCTCAACTTCTCGCTTTTCCATACAAAATTTTTGAGCCATCAAATGCCTGACGCCCTATTTGGCAAACAGTTGAAATTGCATGGTCTTGTTTAGTCTTCTTCCTCATCAATAGTCAAGTCATACGGACTAAAGAAAAAAACAACAATTGCAAGCAAACAGATAACTAGAAACAATTCTGGCATTTTGATCTATTTTATGATTACAAAAATGCAAGACATAGATTAACAAGTTGTTAAGAAAATATTATGTTACCTTATTTTTATTAATTTGTTAACATGACCTGTTTATTTTCGGCAGTTATGGGTTGTGGGTTGCAGGTTATGGGTTACGAGTTGTAGGTTGAAAGTTGAATTTATTTATCCTTTTGGGGTTGACACAAAAAAGAAAAGCCCCAGATCTGTAGATCTGGGGCTTTTAAACAATTTATTATTTTTTTAAGCTGCTTTCTTTTTCTTGGTTTCTGTATAACCTGCAAAACCTAAGAATAAAAGCAATAAGATCGATCCTGCTAAAGAGATTTTCTCTCCTACGTAGTATGATGTTGGTTCAAACTTAAATTCAACTTTATGGTTACCCGCTACCAATTGAGCTGCTCTTAGTACATAATCGGCTCTGAAATAATCTTTCTTTACCCCATCTACATACATGTTCCATCCTTTATCGTAATAGATTTCTGAGAATACTGCAATAATGTCTCTAGGTGCACTATAAGAATAAACCAAATGATCTGGATGGTAACTTTCCAACTTAATGAATGCTGAAGGATCTGCACCTAAACGTGTAGTATCGATCAGTTTTTTATACTGCACGTCTACAATAGCGTCTTTCTTTGGATCAAAACTGCTGATTGCTTTCATTTCTTCATCAGCATTCTTTGCAAACTGTACACCGCTTACAATCCAAGCATTACCTAATGCCGTATTGTTTCTTTGCATTTTATAAGAACCATTCTGTGGGTCTTGTGTAATGATATATTTGGCATTTAACATGTCCAATACATCCATATTTACACTTTTTCCAAATTGGTGCTCAATCAACTCGTCGTATCTTTTCAGTTTTGCAGCATGGTAACCACCAATGGTTTTGTGGAAAGCCGATGTACTTGCATTAGAGAAAGTACTGATGGTTTGATCATAGACCCTAAAATCTGGGTCCTTGTCTGCCATAATGAAAGTATCAACATCACGTGGTTGGAAGTAATTGGCCAATGTCGATTTGTTTTCAAAGTTTGTATTGTTCAAATAGCGACGATCTACCTGCCACATGTCGATCAATACGGCAAGGGTCAATAGGCCAAAAGCCAATTGCATGTTCATTTTTTTGGTAATGAAAGCCCAAACAATACCGAAGCCCACTAAAATAAACAAGAAAGAGCGAATGGCATCTGTTTGTGCTAATGAGATCCTGTCTTTAACTAATGCATTGGCTACCTTTTGTCCCAATTCATTATTTTGAACTACACTGCTTAATTGTTGTACAAAATCAGCGTGACCAGAAGTTTTGAAATTGAAGAAAATTGTTGGTGCAATGGCTACCAATAAACAAAAGCCACCAGTAATGCCTGCTGCCCAAGTTAATTTTTTGACCAATACTTTTTGCTCAATATTACCTTCTTGTGCCTCTTTAACTGCTAAAAATGCCAATATTGGAACCATTAAGCCTACTACAGCCAAAATAGATTCTACCGCTCTAAACTTATTGTATAAAGGGAAATAGTCATAGAAAAGGTCTGATATTAAAGGGAAGTTTTTACCAAAAGACAACAACATGAATAAAATGGTTGTGGCTAAAACCCACCATTTTAAACGGCTACGAACAATGAATAAGCCAAATACAAAAAGGAAACATACAATGGCTCCGAAATAATAACCTCCAGAAGTACCTGGTTTTTCGCCCCAATAAGGTGGCAGCTGTTGTGCTAAACCTATGGCCTGCTCAGGTGTAGCCCCAACTTCTGTTAGTGTTTTGTATACTTCAGATTTATCGTCCAGTTTTCTGTCACTGCTTCCACCATAAAGATCAGAAATCAAAAAGGTAAAACTCTCTCCAACTCCTTGGCTCCAACCATAGGCATATTCTTTAGTCATGCCGGCATCTTTTTGGGTTGAAGTACTTGTTAGGTTAGATTTACCACGATTGGTTTCTTTGGCATACTCTGATGTGGTCCACAATAAACTGGCATTAACCATTACCGCCAAAACTACCGCAAGTGATAAAAATCCAATTGCTTTACCTAAAACTGGAAGTGTTTTTGATTTATAGGCCTGATAAACTTCAATTCCAATAAAAATTAGAATAGATAAGAACAGGTAATACGTCATCTGCACGTGATTTGACCTGATCTCTAAAGCCAAGAACAAGGCGGTTAAACTTGCACCCAAATAATATTTACCACGCATGGTTAATATTATTCCTGCTATGATAGGGGCAAAAAAGCCAATAGCTAAGGCTTTATTGCTATGCCCGGTTGCAATAAGTACGAAATTATAGGTGGTAAAGGCAAAGGCGATAGCTCCCGCAGCGGCTAGCCAAGGATTTACCTTGAGTACGATAAATAAAAAGTAGGCGCCGATTAACAATAAAAATACTGTACCCACCGGATTTGGCAAAGCTTTGGTAATTAAGGCAATACCATAAGTTGCTCCATTGTAGGCATATTGTGCCCAAATCTGATAAGCGGGCATCCCGCCAAACATCTGGTTGGTCCAAAGTGGTGCAGTACCATCTTTGGCTTTATAGTCCATAATTTCTTTTTGCATCGCTTTAGACTGAACTACGTCATTTTGAAGCGGTGCTTTTCCCTGTAATACAGGACTGAAATAGACAAAACAGATTACTAAGAAAGCTGCAAGAATGGCTACATGGATGCCATTTTTATTAAACCAATTATTCATTGAGGTTAATTAAAATTAAACGATTTCCCAAAAATAGAAAATTGGTCGAGATAAAAAAGGAAATAAAATAATTGGACGTATTATATTTAGAACCTCTTTAGATTGGATTTTAATGTCAATAGCCAGCAGATAATGGGATCATCACCTGCTGGCTATTGTACAGAATGGCATAACACCATCCATTTTATATATACCTAAATAAAGATTATTGGTTGATATAAGCTTGTACACCAAAGGCTTGTTCGTTATTTCCTGGTGTTAATAATCCTTTGGCAACAATGGTATAAAAACGGCCAGCTGCTAAATTAACATCGGTTAAGGTAGCTTTTACTACTCCGGTAGTTGCATCTTTAACTTCGAAAGTATAGGTTTTTGCTTCCATACCTGTAAAAGTACTCGATGCCTTGTAAGCTTTACCTGTGGTAATGCTTGCTCCATCCTTTATTTTCAGATCAAGTGCTGGTGCATCAACGCTTAGATTGATAAATTTCACGAATGTTTTATCCAATGTGGCCATACTCATGTCATCTACAATCAATAAACCATCTAAGTTTGGTGCTCTATCTACAACGTAAAAAGAATAAGCAATGTCTTTTGAAATCGCCACAGTTTTGGTCAATAAGCTTTGCACATCAGTTGACGTAGTCAATTTTACCGCATAAGTACCTGGCTCTGCTTGTAGGTAACCTGTTGCTCCACTAAAAGGTAGAGCGGCAGCGTTTGCCTTTTTTTCGTTTAGGTAAGCATTAAATGTAGCTCCAGTTGGCGAAACATTGATTATTCTAATGTTACTTATATTTACTACGGGTTGTTCTTTGTTTTTACAAGCGCCCAAAGAAAGTACACTAAAAGCAGCTAAAAACAAATACGCATATAAACGAACTGATAAAGTTGGTAGGCTTAGTTTAAGATTTTTCATAAAAATAATTAAAGGTTTTATTCTTTTAAACGAGTACATATTCAATTATGCTACAGCAAATATTGTTTTTATTTAAATGAATAGTCGTTAAATTTTGTTAAAATTAAATAGTTATGCCTAAAATTTTAACCATAAGAATACAAATTAGCCTACGGTAAGCTCGAAAAAGCTTATTTGATTTCTTCGTAGTCTACAAAATCACCTAATTTATCTGCATTGCCCTTTTTCTCTTTTTTAGGCATATAATCAATTGAAATTGAACCCTCTGGCTTAGTAGAGCGTTGTTGTTGTTGACCCGCAGCTTGGTTCTGCATGTTACCGAAAACATTTTTTAACATCACTGGAAATATCATTCGGAACAAAAGTCGAATAACCCAAAGTACGATGATTGAAATCAGTATAAAGTTTAATAAGTAACCCATTTTTATTATATTATTAACACAAATATAGACGTGGCGATTAATTTTTTGTTACTTTTTAAAAAGATAATTGCACTATCATTACAATTTACAGACGATTAAGGTTTTGTTTTTATCGCAATAAA
The DNA here is from genome assembly GCF_001412215.1 of Pedobacter sp. Hv1. Lineage (GTDB taxonomy): Bacteria > Bacteroidota > Bacteroidia > Sphingobacteriales > Sphingobacteriaceae > Pedobacter. The sequence goes on along the minus strand of NZ_LLWP01000009.1, from coordinate 603,295 downwards.
TTTAAGATCGGCCACTTCGGCAGTGGGTTTATTCACTACTTTTACTTTCTTAATTGCTGTTGCCGTGATAAAAAAATTAGCCCGATCTGTTATCAATTCATCATTGAGGTATAGGGGTAAGGAGCGATATTTATCTTTAATGCGAAATAAATCAAATAGCTCATCTATTTGATAGATGCTAACGTTACTATATAAATCAAGTTTAACAACGCCATTTTTACTCTTTTCGCCATACAATTGAACTAAACTATCTGATTTTTTAGGAATTGTTAATCGTTCAATATCGCTCACTTGCAACCTCGAACCAAAGTCTCCCGTCGGAAACATGATATATTTATTATTCACAATATAAATTGGTCCTTTTGCGGGATCAACTTTCCTAGCCCCACAATACAATATAATGCTTGTTTCTTTGCCTTTCTCTATCTCTTGACCAAAGCCATTCACAGCACCTAACAATAAAAGAAAAACAATGCCTATTTTTTTCATATCAGGTTTCTTCTACAATTTCTGTAACCCTACCTATCTGCCCATCTTCTAAGCGCACCTTTATTCCCCTTGAATGAAAAGCAGATGAAGTTAATAGATTTTTAACAACTCCATAAGTGATGTTTCCATTTCTTTGGTCTTTCTTTAAAATGATGCCTACTTCTAGGCCTGGGTAAATATCTTTTCTGTTTTGTCCTTGCATATTACTTAACGTATTTTGGAGTGCCCTGGTTTTCTCTTGTTAATGGTTAAGGGAGTTTTTTCAGGTCGATTTCTGGTTTTTTACCTGCTTCTTTTCTGCTAAACATGGTTTTTGCCGGTGTAAAATTAGAAAAGAAACCTCCATTTTTTAAGTAAAAGCTACCAGCTGCCAATCCACCAGCATAATCTTTACGGTAATTTACATTTCCGGTATTATCAGTGGTAAAACGAGCTGTATTTAATTCTGTCCACTTCCCTTTTGTGTCATAAATCCACTGGTTGCTGAACAAGACCTTTCTCGATTGATCGCCATATTCTGGAATAAAATTCTCTAAAAACGAATGTAGACGTTTCAGATAGGTTTGTGTTTTTGGACGTTTGAAGGAAGCAATCAATTGCCACTCATTTAACTCTGGTGCAAAAAAGTAAGCAGTATAAGTTGTGGTGCTGTCTTTGAGATTTTCGACATCTACGGTTCCATCTTTTGGATTTGGTTTTGGCACTGCGGTTCCCGGAACGGCATGTAATAAGAATTTGTAGGTGTTACCTGCCTTCCAATTGTACTTTAAATAGCTTTGGCCACCAGAACCTTCATTACCAAACTCGCCAGTATGTACATCTTTCCCTTTTTTTAACATTTTGATTTTATGACTTTCTGGAATATCCCTTGGATTATCTGTGGTAAATGGGCTCCAAACAGAAAATAAAATCCTTCTTTCTGTTGCCGAATTGACCTGAATGCCAAAATAACCTTCGCCAAAGCCATTGGCCATAAAATACGATCCAATTACATCTTCGCCTTTGGGTACTGTTACTTCGTTATAAAACCATTCGGCATCGGTTTGGGTGGGCAATTGATAGTTTAAATGTACAGACGGCCCTCTTCGGCCCCAGTGAAAAAAGTTGCCTTCATTATTTTTAACATAGGATGTTTGTTCATTAATGGCCGTACCTGATAACATCAAATTTCCAATATTTGGAAATTGTGCTCCTGTTTTTTTCAAGCCTTTTATTTCTATAGCCACATATCCGGTGTCTTTGATCTGCCACTGGCCTACTGGAGCAACAAGGTCCTTGCCTTCGATTATTGAAATGGTTTTATATTGCCCCTTTATCCCGAGGCTGAGCTGATTTTCGCCATTAATTTTAGTCACGTTATTTAACGCAACAGTTAAAGTTCCAGTTTTAACGAAACGGACATACACCTTAAATGTAGTATTGGTATTGCTCCAATTTTCAATTCCATTTCTGGTAATTAATCTTTCATTTACACTATTGGCGTATGCATTGCCTCCTAGAGGCACCACTATGCTTTGTGTTTGTTGCCCAAAAACTAGGGTGTGCAAAAACATCAAGCAGATGATTAAGGAAATTCTATTCATGTTATTTACTAAAACGTTCTTCAAATACTTTTTCTAATGCAAACATTTCATCACGCATACGGGCTGCCATTAAGAAATCCATTTCTTTTGCCGCCTTTTGCATGTCTTTTCTTGTTTTGTCTATGGCTTTTTGCAGTTCGGGCTTGGTCATGTACTGTACAATTGGATCTGCAGCAATGCTCACTTCATCAATTTCTACATAGGCTTTGTTGCGTGCCTTACTTTCAGAGAAATCTAACACTGAACTTTGTTCTATAATTTCTTCTCTGGTTTTGCCCACAGTTTTTGGGGTAATGCCATGTTCCAAGTTATAACTGATCTGTTTTTCTCTCCGCCTATTGGTCTCATCAATGGTTCTCTCCATTGATTGGGTCATGTTATCGGCATACATAATTACGCGGCCTCTATCATTACGTGCGGCACGGCCGATGGTCTGGATCAATGCCCTATCTGATCTTAAAAAGCCCTCTTTATCTGCATCTAAAATGGCTACCAAACTTACTTCTGGCAAGTCCAATCCTTCTCTTAATAGGTTGATCCCTACCAGCACATCAAATTCGCCCAATCGTAACCCACGTAATATTTCTACACGTTCTAGGGTCTTTACTTCCGAGTGGATGTAACGACACTTGATATTTAACCTGTCCATGTACTTGGTTAACTCTTCTGCCATGCGTTTGGTTAGAGTGGTTACCAAAATCCGATCGCCCATTTTAATGGTCTTGTCAATTTCATCTAACAGGTCATCAACTTGGTTAATGGCTGGTCTTACTTCAATAATTGGATCTAACAATCCTGTTGGCCTGATGACCTGTTCAATAACAACACCATCTGTTTTTTCCAGTTCGTAATCTGCAGGGGTTGCACTCACATATATAGTTTGTGGAGCTAAGCGCTCAAATTCATCAAAATTTAAAGGGCGATTGTCTAGCGCTGAAGGTAAACGGAAACCATATTCTACCAACGACATTTTGCGAGAACGGTCACCCCCGTACATGGCCCTGATCTGTGGTACGGTTACATGGCTCTCATCGATCACCATTAAGTAATCGTCTGGAAAATAATCCAATAAACAGAAGGGCCTCATTCCTGGCGAACGGCCATCGAAAAACCTCGAATAATTCTCAATACCTGAACAATAACCGAGTTCTTTCATCATCTCGATATCGAAGTTTACCCTTTCTTCTAAACGTTTGGCTTCTAACAACTGCCTATCATTTAACAATTGGTTTTTACGCAGCTCCAATTCTTCTTGTATGCCCCAAATAGAAGAGTTGAATTTCTCTTTCGGTGTAACAAACAGATTGGCTGGATAAATGGCCATGTCTTCTAGTTTCTCTAATGTTTTACCTGTAATCGGGTCAATTACGCTGAGTTCTTCAATGTCATCGCCAAAAAAAGAAATGCGGTAGGCACTGTCTAAATAAGCTGGAAAAATATCTACGGTATCTCCCTTTACCCTGAAGGTGCCTCTCTTGAAATCGTTAATGGTACGGGCATATAAAATCTCTACCAAACTGTGTAAAAAAGAGTTCCGGCTTATTCTTGTTCCTACACCAAAACGAAAAACCGATTTAGAAAAATCCTCAGGATTTCCCATACCATAAATACAGGAAATGGACGATACGACAATTACATCTCTTCTGCCAGACATTAATGCTGAGGTGGTACGCAAGCGTAGTTTTTCAATTTCTTCATTGATACTTAAATCTTTTTCGATGTAAGTATTAGTGGTGGGCATGTAAGCTTCTGGCTGGTAATAATCGTAATAAGACACAAAATAGTTGACAGCATTTTCTGGAAAGAATTGTTTAAATTCTCCATAGAGCTGTGCGGCCAGGGTTTTGTTGTGGCTCAAGATCAATGTTGGTTTTTGGGTCTGTTCAATTACATTGGCTACAGTAAAGGTTTTACCTGAACCTGTTACCCCCAATAGGGTTTGGTAATGCTCTTCGGCATTGACTCCTTGTACCAATTGTTTGATAGCGTTTGGCTGATCGCCAGTAGGTTTATAGTCTGAGATGAGTTTGAACTTCATTATAGGTAAAGATAAAGATTAATGCGCCATTTGTAAAGTAATTAGTATAAAGACACGGTGGTTCATTAGTATAAAGTAGTAAGTACAAAGTATAAAGACGCAGTAGTTCAATAGTCAATAGTTCATTGGTCATTGGTTCATTAGCATAAAGTAGTAAGTACAAAGTATAAATACTGAGCAAAGCATCTCAATTTTGTGAATATGCTCACATTTTGTGAAGTTCAGGTAGTCATTATTTTATGCTTTTAGCCTTTTGCTTTAAGCTTATCAGCCTTACGCCTTAAACCTTTTACCTTAATATGGGTTGTGGGTTATAGGCTATAGCTTAGGTCTTGAGTTTTATTCGTTCATCTGTCACAGGTTCATAAGAGGCATCTGTTGGTGTCCTCGCCAACGGTTCTTTGGAAGCCAGGTTTGCAGTTTTAATTTATCAATAGGTCTTCGACAGGCTCAGACTGACATTCTTTAATATATTATGGGTTATAAGTTTTACGATCCTTACACCTCAATATGGGTTACCAGTTTGCAGCTTTAAGCCTTCAGCTTTTTGCTTTAAGCTTAAAGCGTTACTAACAAAAAAAGTCCCGATTTGCATCGGGACTTTTTGAGTTTTCTTATTTACTTTTCTTTTCTAATTGCATTGGGTTTGAACCGACTGATTGGCCACGGGCGGGTGCACCACCTGCTCGCATTTTAAACAATTGGAATTTGCTTGGTGCGGCACCTGAGCCCCAAGTATTGTTCGTTTCGTCAATATCGGCGGTTTCACGCATCGGGTCTATTTTAATTGAGGCTACTTCTTTATTCTGTACATAGAATTTAGATGTTTTTTGCTCGTTCAATCTCCAGATCTGTGCAGGTATTCTATCAATGGCTTTTGTACCGTCTTTAAAAGTAAACTCTACAATGATTGGCATTACCAGCCCTCCTTTATTGCTAAAGTTGAGCTCATAAAAGAACTTATCGGCATATTTCGCTTTTTCTTCGGCCGTAAATTCTTCCATTGGCAACCTGGCTGGCTGACTAGCTGGTTTTGGTGCCAAAGTGGTATCAATCTGTACCAGACCTCTATCGTATTTCCAATAGAAATCTCTTGCTGCCAGATCTTTATCGGTATAGAATTTAATATTGCTATTTTCTCTGTTTCTGATTTTAGAAATGTCTTCGAAAGCATTTACTGCAGGTCTGTCTACTCTTATTCCTGTTCTTGCGCCTCCTCTATTGCCACCTGTTGGGCCAGTAAGACCGGCATAATCTGGTTTAGCATATCTTACGCTATCTAAAGCAATATCGCAGGCATCTGTTCCGTAAAACCAACCTCTCCAAAACCAATCTAAGTCTTCGCCACTGGCATCTTCCATGGTTCTGAATAAATCTGCAGGTGTTGGATGTTTAAAGGCCCATCTTCTTGAGTATTCTTTAAAGGCATAATCAAACAACTCTCGTCCCATAATGGTTTCGCGAAGGATATTTAAGGCTGTTGCAGGTTTAGAATAGGCATTTGGTCCGAACTGTACAATATTTTCTGAATTGGACATGATAGGTTCCAATTGGTCTTTCGGTAATTTCATGTAAGGTACAATGGTATAAGCTGGCCCCTTTTTACTCGGAAATTTATTGTCCCAAAGTTCTTCTGTTAGGTATTCTACAAAAGAGTTCAACCCTTCGTCCATCCAGGTCCATTGGCGTTCATCGCTGTTTACAATCATCGGGAAAAAGTTGTGTCCCACTTCGTGGATCACTACACCCAACATGCCATTTTTAGTGCTTTCGCTATAGGTTCCATCCGCATCCGTACGACCATAATTGAAACAGATCATCGGATATTCCATCCCGTTGGCAGCTTCGATACTTTGTGCTACAGGGTATGGATAAGGAATGGTAAAATCTGAATAGGTTTTAATGGTATGGGCCACTGCACGGCTAGAAAATTTGCTGTACAAGTGATAGGCTTCTTTGCCATAAAAACTCATGCACATTACATTTTTACCTGCAATGGGTTGTGCCATGGCATCCCAAATAAATTTACGAGAAGCTGTCCATGCAAAATCTCGTACATTGTTGGCCTGAAAAACCCAAGTTTTTTTGGCTTCTGATTTTTTAGTCTCTGCGGTTTTGGCTTCGGCGAGGGTTACAATTTCTACAGGTGCTACGGTACTGGTTGTTGCTTTGTTGTACCTAGCCAATTGCGTTGGGGTTAACACTGCAGCATAGTTGATACACTCTCCTGTTGAACCTACCATATGATCGGCAGGTACGGTCATCTGTACCTTAAAATTACCAAAGGTTAAAGCAAACTCGCCTCTACCTGTAAACTGGTGGTTTTGCCAACCCTGAAAATCGCTATACACACACAAACGTGGATACCATTGGGTCATGGTGAAGAGATAGTTTCCATCTTCTGGAAAAAACTCATAACCACCACGGCCACCACCTGCAATTCTGTCGGTAATTTTGTAATTCCAATCGATATTGAAAACAAATTGAGCTCCCGATTTTAAAGCAGGCACTTCTACACGCATCATCGTTTTATTGATGGTGTAACTTAATTTTTTACCTGTTGCATCGGTTAATTTGGTGATGGTAATTCCATAACCATTGTCGCCTTGCGTGGCTGCATTACTCAGGTCATCAACCTGTTTTGTACTTCCGCCTTGCGGCATTTTGGTGCTGCTCTGGTAATTGGCATTGCGCAGGTTGTTGTGTTCGTTTTCATCCAACTGGATCCAGATATAAGTCAATACATCTGGCGAGTTGTTGTAATAGGTAATGGTTTCGCTGCCTTTTAGGGTCAGCTTTTTCTCGTCCAATTCGCATTTGATGTTGTAATCGGCTCGTTGTTGCCAATATTTTACACCTGGTGCTCCGCTTGCCGTACGCTGCTCGTTGGGCGTAGTTAAAATGGTGCCCAATTGTTCAAACTTGTTGCCATGGTTACTACCAGGGTTGTTCTGGATGTTTTGAGCTGATACCACCTGGCTGGTTAGGCCCATTAATACCAAAAATTTGTAGCATTTATTCATTGTATAAAAATTAAAAAGGTATTCTCTCTAAGGCCATTTGAAGGGCTAGGCTAAACACAGCTGCTGATATAAATATAACCCACTCTCTCCGTTTGATCCTAAAAAAGGAAAGACCGAGCCAAGTAAGTAGTAAAATGATGATCACAAAAAATAGTTGTCCGAATTCTAGACCGATGTTAAAACCAAACAGCCCCCAACCTATGTTTTGGTCTTTGGCTAACATCATCCGAACGGAATTGGCAAAACCCATACCATGGATTAGCCCAAACAATAAGGCGAGATAGTAATTTGTATTGACGCCTTTGGTTGAAAAATCTTTTTTAAAAAGGTTACTAAACGCAGTGATAAAAATAGTGCAGGGAATTAAAAACTCTACCCATTTGCTCGAAAAACGGATCACATCTAACACACTCAGCAATAAGGTTAAGGAGTGGCCAATTGTAAATGCAGTTACCAATATCAATACCTGTTTTAGATTTTTAGCGGTGTAAACTGCGACCAAAGCCAAGATAAACAATTGGTGGTCTAACGCATCTAAACTTACAATATGAGTCCAACCCAACTTAAAATAAAAGAAAAAATCGCTTAGTGGCATCGGGTATAGTTAGGTTTAATGCAAATAGCACTGTATGTTTACAACACTAAATTAATTTCTTTTTTGTTTATAAACGAAACTTTGTTGCATATGAACCTTTTTTATTCAAAATTGTTACTTGTTTTGATGCTTTTGCCTTTGGGCGAAGGACTTAAAGCGGATAAACATCCTTTACATGTAAGCACCACAGAGCTCAATTTTAATGCAAAAGAAAAAAGTTTAGAGATCAGTTGCCGCATTTTTACCGATGATTTTGAAACTATCCTAGCCAAACAGTTTAAAACCAAAACAGATTTGGCTAAACCTGCTATGCACAAAGCGATGGACGAGCTGATTAAAAAATACATGAATGCCCATTTGCAGTACACTGTTAATGGAAAAGCTGCAACGGCCACTTATGTAGGTTTTGAGATAGACCATGAAGCTACCAATGTTTATTTGGAGATTGACAATATTGCTACTTTACAAAGCATTAAGTTAAGCAATACCATTTTGTACGATCTATTTGACGACCAACTGAACATTTTACATGTAGAGAAACTAGGGACTAGAAAAAGTACAAAGGCAAGTTATCCCAATCGGGAGATGAGTGTTGGTTTTTAGTGCTTAGTTGATAGTCCATGGTCCATGGTCAATAGTTGATGGTTTATCTGGTGAGCAATTCAGCAATTACTAGTTATTGATCAAATCGTCGTTGTTTACTCCTTTTTTCTTGGTTAGGTTTTCTTTTAACTTGCCGAAATTATAGGTAAAACCAAAGTATATTACGCGATAAGGTGTTGTAACGGTCGATCTTGTACTGAAATTCGCATCTTCTGTATAGGATCTATTGGTAAACCATTTGTTAAAAAACCGATTGAAATTAATTGAGGTAGTCAGTTTTTTATCGAACAATTGGGCACCAATATTCATCTGATAATATGGAAATGCTTTTGTTGTGTTGATTAAACTATAAGCTGGTCTGCTAATGCCCCCATTGCCGCTTAAAAATAACGATTTATATACCGTATAGGTGAAAAAACCGTATACCTGCCCACTAAGTCCTTCTTCGTGCTGCGTAGATACCAATGTATTTTCTATTTTGTTGTAGCGCAGGGTTCCGCCAAAACCGCCATTGAATTTTTTCAGGTTGGTAGAAAGTGCAACCGACATACTTGCATCTCTATTTTTACCTGTATTGCCATACTGTGTAGTGCTAATGCCAGAAGCTGGCTTAAATGTAGTGTATTGTACAATCATATTTCCCGAATAGGATGCACTTAGGCCAAATGAGATAAAAGTAGGTCCTTTTACCAGGCGATTTTGAAAAGATAAGGTATGTATGGTTTGTGCACTCAAGTTGGGATTGCCAAAAGAGATGTTTAAGGGATCGTTGTTATTTATAAATGGATTAAGCGTATTGATGTATGGACGCTGCAAGCGTTTGGTATAGCCCAATACAATGGTATAATCTTTACCCAGCTTGGTATTCATTGAAAAATCTGGAATTAATGAAGTATAATTTTGCTTGACATTGGTGTTGGAGCTAAAAAAATCGCCATCTACTGTAGTGTGTTCGAGGCGAAGACCAGTTCTAAAGTTGAGCTTCTGTAGACTAAAAGACAGAGAACCGTAGCCACTGTACACTTGTTGTTTGTAGGCAAAGCTATTCGAATTGGAGTAATCTGGTTCAAAAGGTTCGTTTGCATTGGTTTTGCTTAGGCTCAAATAATCTGCATCAGCATCTCTAAAAATGAATTTTGCACCTGTCTCTAATTTCATCGATTTGGCCAATGGTTCTATGTAGTCTGTTTGTAAAGTATATTCCCTGTTTTTAGAATAACTATCGTTTTGCCTAAACAAGTTGCTGTTTGCCATAGCCATCAAACTTGTATTGAGGCCATCGTTTTTGCTAAACTGACCATTGAATCTAAAACTTAACTCCCTATCGGTATTCCCTTTAAATTTCTTGATAAAATCACTTCCAAGTCCAAATGTTGGGATATTGTTTTTTACATTTTGCGTAAAAAGGCTGTGCTGAGAGGCTGCATTGGCAAAGTCGGTTGTAATGTTTTGGTCGAACCTACTTTTATTGTTGCCACCACCAATATTGGCATAGGCTACTATGGTTTGTAGGCTATCAAGGTTATAACTCATCTCCAGGTTTCCATCATTTGAAAAACGGTTGGTTACACGTTCTCCCTCTAAATACCTTCTTTGGTAAAACGACGATTGCAAAGGCAGGGTTTCGCTGGTTAGACCTGCCCTGTTGTTGTAATTACCACTTAAAAAATAAGTACCTGTAATGGCAAAATTACCCGAACGGATACTGAGGTTTGTACTGGTCTGATAATTAATATTCGAATAATAGGCACTTAAAAACCCATTATAGCCCATCACACCTTTTTTGGTAATGATGTTAATCAGTCCGCCAATACCTTCTGCATCATATTTGGCAGAAGGGGCGGTAATGATTTCAATTTTATCAACCACCAAGCCGGGAAAGCCCCGCAAAGCATCTTTGGTATTTTGTGCAAACATGGCCGTTTCACGTCCGTTTAATAACACCTTATAATTGGTTTGTCCGTTCAATTGTACATTACCCTCTCCATCAACACTCAACATGGGTACTCGTCTAAAAATATCGCTCAGGTTTTCGCCTTTGGCCATTGGATCTTGCGCTACATTGTATACCAATTTGTCTTTATCTTGAGAAATTAAAGATCTTTGGCCTGTTACGGTAATCTGTTTCAATTGGTTGACCAATGGTTTCAACAACCATATTTTTAAGGAGCTAGCCATTGTTTGGTCGATCTTGATTTTTTGGGCAAGCTTGGCATAGCCGAAGAGTTGTAATGAAAGGAGGTAAGTTCCTGTGTCTATGTTAAGGGTAAATTGCCCTATTGAATCTGACAGTGCATTTACCACCACGGCTTTTGTAGCATCATTCTTTTGCAAAAGAATACTGGCATAGGCAATGGGTTGTAACGTGGTACTGTCTTTAACCATACCTTGGTATTTAATTTTTTCTTGTGCTGTTGCTGTTAAAACCCAAAAGGATAATAAAAGCAAAATCCCAATAAATACGAAATATTTCGTAGATTTATGCTGAGCGAATACAGTTGAGTTAGATATTTTCTTCATGGGTAGCTGTTTAATTAATTATCGTTTTTTAAAAGACACCACAAAAAATAAAGTGTGACAATTACTTTAAAAAAAATTTAACGTTTTGTGACGTATCAATCTACGTTTGATAAAGTAGACTAACGAAAATACTACTAATTAGTTAATAACAAAACTAATTGATTAGTAAATATGTAACTTTTTCGTTTCAAAAAGAAGATTTATATCCGCTCACCTTACTAAATAAAACAAGTTATTATAAAGCAAAAAAGTTTTGATACTTTTTACGACACCAAAACTTTTTGTCGTTTAAAACACAAGTGGGATGATTGTGATAGAGGGGGTATGCTGGAAAATTGTTAATACAATATTCTGTCATTTTTGTATAAAAGAATTGATATAAATATTTTTTGCTGTCGGTAAATCATCACATATTTTCCTAAGATCAATTATTTGTTTTTCATACGATGTCTTATCAAATAAGTAGAGAAAGAAATAAGGCACTAAACTATCATGACCATCATTTGTTTTCAGTATTATTTTACAATCATCCTCAGAGAAATCGGACATATAAAGTCTATAGGAAAAATATCTTCTCCAAAAAATTAATTCTATGTTATTATGATAATACTCCAACCCCTTATCGATTGTTGGCATAAAATTTTTCTCTCCAATTACACTCCACTCATCGGGAATATGATTTGGGTCATTAAATTCAATTTGCTCAGTTGCAAAAGACCAATATAGAAAAGCTAGGTTTATGAAATAATCAAGTGGGGGAAAGGTATTTGTATCTATTTCTTCCTTATAGTATTTAACAGCTTCCAAATACTGTTTTTCTATATCTTTTGTTATTGCTTTATTCATTTTCTTTATTATTTAGCCACTAAATTTACACCTGCATTAATAATCTTACCATTGAATGTTTGAACCCAAACTTGTTTTCCATTATTAAATGTTTGAGCAACCCCCTATCTGGCGCAAGAGTCTCCTTGTACCAATATACTAAGCTATAATTGAAAAGATAGGATTTATTGAACGTTTAAATTTATTTCTGAACTGGCATTCTAAAATAAAGCCTTTCTTCAAACTAGCCCAAAACAACATTTAAAGGAGCTACCTATTGCATTCACAAATCAGCTATTAACCTTCTACTGAAATGTTAATTTTTAATTAAAAATAATGGCGCAACATTTAACTTTTAAGAATAACTTTAAACATGCAATTACTCATTTACATCCCTAAGGTTACGCCTCGGATTAAGTATATTTTCAATTTTATCTTTAGGGAGATATTGAGCTGCGATTTTGAGTTGACAAGTATCGCTGAAGATTTTATACAAAGCACTTTACCTAAAATGAGTTATGCTGATGCACCGCTAGATGAAGAGTTGTTCTTTGCTTGCGCACCTTTATTGACACAATATCAGATTGAACCGATTGCCATTCATACCACTACATTTGGCGACCAGAAAGTTCCCTTTGCTGTAACCAATGGCACCTTACCTTTTGATATTTTTGCAGCCTCTTTTTATTTTTTAAGTAGATATGAAGAATACCTACCTTTTGCCGCTGATGAACATCAACGTTTTCCGGCTGAACAAAGTTTGCAACATCAACTTGGTCTACTTGAGTTTCCTGTAATTGATGGATGGGCATTGATCTTAAAGAACATTTTGCTTAAAAAATTTCCCGTCTTAATTTTTGGCAAAAGGAAATTCAAATTTGTGCCAACCATTGATGTAGACCGGGCCTATCATTTTCGTTCCAGTGGCCTCATTAAAAATACAGCTCGTTTTTTAAGGGCAGCCATAAACCTTAATACCGAAAAAATTGCGGCCATTGTTAGCACAGGAATAGGCTTGAACGATCCTTTCGATACTTATGAGTACCTGGCCGACATCCATCAACAATACCAATTAAAGCCCATCTTCTTTTTTCTGCTGGCTAAACATGGCCATGAAGAGTTTGACCAAAATATCAACCCGGAGAACGAAGCTTTTAAAACCTTGATTGCTAAAGTAGCCAAAGAAGCCCAAATTGGCCTTCACCCCTCTTATGCTTCTACCATTGAAACCCAAAAGATAAGTGAGGAACTGCTCACCTTACAACAACTCACTAATAAAAAAGTAGATCAATCACGTCAGCATTTTTTAAAGATCCAGTTGCCTCAAACCTACCTTCAATTGATCAAAGTGGGCATCCATCATGATTATTCGATGGGTTATTCTTCTAAAATTGGATTTAGGGCCGGCACTTGTACTCCTTTCTTTTGGTACGATTTGCAACTTGAAAAACAGACCCATTTAAAGATCCATCCATTTATGGTGATGGATGTAACCCTACAACAGTATTTAAAGCTGAGACCTGAGCAAACCAATCAGAAAATAGATGAACTCCTCTCTAGTGTAAAATTGGTAAATGGTACTTTTTGTAGTTTGTGGCACAATGAATCGCTTTCTGAAACTGGCAGATGGAGAGGTTGGAAAGCTGTTTATGAAGAGATGTTAAAAAATTCCTTAGCCTAAAATAAACGTCGATTATTGCATTCATTATCACTTTTTGTTCAAAATTCGTTATCTTTAGCTTATGATCTTCGACCTCAGTAAAACAGATTCTATTGCCAATACTTTCATCGCTGAACTCAGAGATGAGGTGATCCAAAAAGATTCCATGCGTTTTCGTAAAAATTTAGAACGTTTGGGGGCTTTTTTCGCTTACGAAATCAGCAAAACACTTGTTTATACAGAAATTGATACGCAAACTCCACTTGGTATTGCCAAAAGTAAAGTACTTAGTCAACAACCTGTTTTGGCCACCATTTTAAGAGCTGGTATCCCCATGCAACAAGGTTTGTTAAGTGTTTTTGATCAGGCTGAAGCTGCTTTCATTACTGCTTATCGCAAAACAAAAAAGAGTGGCGATTTCATTATCCAGATGGAACACATTTCTGCTCCAGATCTCGAAGACAAAACAGTAATCCTTGTCGACCCGATGTTGGCAACAGGCTTAAGTATGGTACTTTGTGCCAAAGAACTGATTAATCGCTATCAAATTAAAAAACTCCATATCATAGCTGCCATTGCCAGTACCGAAGGGGTAAAACATGTACGGGCAAATTTACCAAAGGCCGATTTATGGTTGGGTGCCATTGACGAGGAGATGACCAGCAAATCTTACATTGTACCTGGCTTGGGCGATGCCGGAGATCTCGCTTATGGAACTAAGGCTTAATATTGTTAATCGGGATTTGTAATCCTGATTTGTCTAACTTGCAGGTTTGCAACCTACTTTAACCAGCTGAACCAGACTAATTAAACCCGATTGGAGTGTAAAGCCCACAATGTAGCGCAGCGAAATGAGGACTTGGAACGAAAGGCGGGACTAACATTGAAAAAAGCACTGAACCTGCTTTACTCATCAAACCAAAAGCTTAAAATTTGATACGCTTCATCTGATCTCTTAACACATAGGAACATAGTAGGCATAGATTTAGTCGCCCCTATCTTGTAAAAGAATATCGTGCTGGGCCTGTGGTAGCATTTTTTCGTTAGTCGGGATTTTAAATCCCGACTAGCAAAATAAAAAAGCAGGCTGTTTCTTCGCTCTTTGCCAAAAAACTTTGCGACCTTTGGTCTTAATGATCAAGCATATTTTCTTCGACCTCGACCATACCATTTGGGATTTTGACCGCAATGCACAAGAGACCCTTTTAGAACTTTACGAAGCTTATGAACTCAAAGCTTTGGGACTTCATTCTGCCCAAGATTTTATTGACCGATACACAGAGAACAACCATCAACTTTGGGCAAAATACCATTTGGGAGAAATTACCAAAGAAACCTTAAGGACAGAACGTTTTAGAAATACTTTTCTTGAACTTGGCGTAAGTCCAGAACTGGTACCCCAACAATTTGAAGATGATTATGTAAGGATCAGTCCTACCAAAACCCATTTATTTGCCGGAGCAGAGAAAGTGCTCACTTATCTTCAAAAGAAGTATCAATTGCACATCATTTCTAATGGTTTTAAAGAAACTACCTTGACTAAAATGGAGGTGTCGGGCTTAAATCCATATTTTACCCAAGTCATTATTTCTGAAGATGTAGGTGTGAACAAGCCCAATAAAGCCATTTTCGAACATGCTTTAGCCAAAGCTGCTGCAGAAAAACAGGAGAGTATTATGATTGGAGATAGTTTGGAGGCCGACATTCGTGGCGCACAGGCTTTTGGTTTAAGCGCCATCTTCTTTAACCCTTTAAATGTTGAAAAACCAGCTGATGTAACGTGGCAGATTTCCAACCTTGAAGAATTATTAAACCACTTTTAACATTTCTTAACAATTATCGGTTTAATGTTTGAACATGTTGAGGTACACACAAATGAACCCATATGAAACCTTACATCCTTTTAATGCTGGCCCTACTCGGTGCACAGCTAAGTTTAGCACAAAACAACCGCAGCAAAGCCGAAGTATTTATCCAAATTGAAGATCAAGGCAATTTTACCGTTTATTTAGACGATGAATTTGTAGGGTCGGCCAACGGGCGATTTAGATTTTACGATGTTTACAATACCCGACCTACACTGTCTATTTTACAAGGCAACAAAAGAATTTTCAGTACCAAAATTGATCTTCAGCTAGACCAACGATTGATATTAAATTATTCTCTAAGGCGAGGTCTTCAGTTTTACAAAGAATTGAGCATCTATAAGGACAGACAATATGCCTTAAACGATTTTGACGATTATAGCAATAATTTTAATACAGGGATTGTTCCGCCAACAAAACCTCGTCCGACAGAAAATAGCAAGGCTTTTAACGACCTGAGCATTCTAATAAAAAAGGAGTCTTTTGATGATGATAAAATTAAATTGATTCAAGCTTATGTTGCATACAATGATTTGTCTACGATACAAGTGGCCATCTTGTTAAAAAGCATAATAAACGACGACAAAAAATTAAGCTTGGCGAAAAGTTTAACCCCTGCAATTAGTGATATACAGAATTACTATACCTTAAAAGAGTCTTTCACTTTTATAAGTACGAAAGATAATTTTATTAACTTTTTAAACAGTAGGCCAAAACCAAGAGCAGAGCAGGGTTCAAGTTTGGCTGCTGATTTTGAGCAATTAAAATCTGCTGTTAAACGAGAGGCTTTTGATGATGATAAAACGAAATTGATCCAAGCTGCATTCCAAAATAAATCGCTATCTACAGGCCACATGGACGTATTATTGAGGCTTTATACTTTTGAAGACAAAGCTTTGATCTGCGCCAAATGGGCCTACCGCTATGTAAATGATCAACAAAACTATTTTACCTTAAAAGACGTATTTAAATACAAAACCAACCAAGATGCCCTACTTGATTTTATAAGTAAGCGATAAATATAGTTTAACTTTACTTTATGAACATAGCCAAAGTTTATCGATCGATCCTCAAAATTGTAAATGCTTATCAGGTAAAGTTGAACAAACTTGACGATGATGATTTTATTTTAACTCCACCCATTGGTGGATGGAGTTATAGTGAGGTGTATGCTCATATTTTCGATTCTAGCTTACTTTCTTTAATGGCCTTAAACAACTGTATTAAAGGTGAGGGTGAAAAACAACCTACCTTATTTGGCGCAAAAATGGTCTTGTTTTTTGGCACCTTGCCACCTGGTAAAAAGTATAAAGTTCCTAAAAGATTGGCCGAAAGAGTGAAGAAAATCAACATTATGGCAGCACAACAATTTATTACAGATTTCGAGCTCCAGTTAGGGAAAACCTTCCCTCAGATTAACAGCGCCAATCCAAAAATAAAAGTTAAACACCCTAGACTAGGTTACCTCAATGCTAAGCAATGGTTACGATTTACCGAAGTGCATTTGAACCATCACTTAAAACAATTGAAACGGATAGAAAATAGTTTTGAGTTAGCAAGGTAATTTTCACATCTTTGAATAATTAGCGCTTTAAATTATGAAACAGGTTTTATATCTATGTTGTGTGGTAGGCTTAATGGCCTGTAATTCTAAAAAACCAGAATCTACACAAACTTATGCGGCAACACCAACAGGCTTACAGGGCATTCAGAATAGTGCGCCAAGTGTTCCTGCTGCAGCAACTGGCCAAACCACAGGCAATGCTGGTGTTAATCCACCTCACGGTGCTCCTGGCCATCGTTGCGACATTGCAGTAGGTGCCTCGTTAAATGCAGCCCCATCAACACCTGTTACGCCAACAGTTAACCCACAACCTATCAATACCACAGTACCTGCGGTAACACCAACAACAGCACCTGTTGAAGCAGTAGTACCTAGCAGTGGACAAAAATTGAACCCTAAACATGGCGAACCTGGCCACCGTTGCGAAATAGCTGTAGGTGCTCCTTTAGATTCGAAACCTCAAACCACAACAACTACAACCACACCAAAAGCCGTTGATGTTAAGTTACCAGCCAACTTACCAAAAGAAGCTAAGAATGGTGTAAAACTGAACCCTAAACATGGTGCACCTGGCCATCGCTGCGAAATTGCAGTTGGCGCACCACTTACTTAATAACTCAATGATTTTACGATCTTTGCTTGAATGAAACTACCCAAGATAAATGGTTTTGATGAGCAGGCCTTAAACAAGTATTTTAAAAATACAGGTTTATTGATGTTAGGCAGGGTAGGCAGTATGGCCATTAAAATGCTGACCACCATTCATGTGGCCAATTACCTTTTACCAGAGCGGAATGGTGTTTTAAGTACCTCTACCTCTTACGTTTTTCTATTTGCAGCCTTGGCTGGATTGGGTTTAGATAGTTTCATTGTTAAAGAGCTGCACCAGTTTCCCAAACAAAGAGATACCATTTTAGGTACCTCATTTTTATTAAAGATATTTGCCGGATTGTTATGTATCCCCATCATCTTTATTGCTTGGCAATTGTTTCCCCTTACCAATATCCCCTACTTATTTATCCTTATTTTATCATTTGTAGGGCTGTTTCAATCCTTTACCATTATCGATTCGTACTTCCAATCTGAAGTACAGTCTAAATATATCATGCAGGTGCAGATTATTGGCAACATTGTTTCTGCAGGCATTAAAATCCTATTGGTTTACCTTGCTGCAGACATCATGTATTTTATCTATGCTTATGCATTTGATATTTTGATCCTGTCTATAGGCTATTTTGTTACTTATCAGCGAAAAGGTCGCAGTGTTTTCAATTGGAAATACGACCACCAACTAGCCAAAAAATTATTGCACCTTTCTTGGCCATTGATCATTTCGGGTATTATGGTATCTGTGTACATGAAGATTGATGTGATCATGCTCAAAGAGATTTTAGGCGATGATGTTGGCACCAAAGCCTCTGGTGCTTACGCAACTGTAGTGATGTTTAGTGAGGCGCTGAACTTTGTGCCTGTGGCCATTGTCACCTCTCTTTTCCCCGCCATTCTAAATGCCCGCAGAGACGACCCTCAACGTTATCAAAAACGACTTCAAAATCTGTTCGATTTGATGATATGGTTAAGTTTGGCATTTGCCATCTTCATCACCATTGCTTCACCATTAATTTATCAATCATTTAAACCTCAGTATGTAGCTGCAGCACCCGTTTTGGCCGTACACGTTTGGGGCAGCTTGTTTGTGTTCTTAGGTGTAGCCAGTGGTCAGTTTTTAATAGCCGAAGGTTTTAACAAGCTTACCTTTATCCGTACTGGTCTTGGTGCCATTGTCAATATTATTTTAAACTTTTTATTGATCCCAAAAATGGGGATGATGGGAACGGCCATTGCTACAGTAGTGGCTTACTTTTCTGCTACTTTTTTAATTCTTTTTATCCCTAAAACACGCCCGCAAGGAATAATGATGTTAAAATCACTATTTTTGGTCTCCGCATTTCAAAAAATATTTAAACGTTGAGTAAATTTAAAGCATTAGCAGATCTAATTGGTAAGCCAAAAAGGCTGAACGCCCTGTTATCTTATGGACATAAAGGCTATTTGGCCACTATTGGTTGGTTCACCGCATTTGATACCCATCAAGCCGTAGATGAAGCAGAACAACCCTTACCATGGGTAACTTATTCGTTCATCGATTTCATCAAAACTCGACTAAACAAAGAGCTTGCTATTTTTGAATATGGTTCTGGCAACTCTACTTTATTCTACGCCAAACGTGTAAAAAAAGTAGTTTCTGTAGAACATGATGAAGCTTGGTTCAATAAAATTGTAAAAGAAAAAGCCAGCAATGCTGAAATGATTTTTACCCAGCTTGAAAAAGGTGGAGAATACAGTCAGAAAGCAAAATTATTAGCAGAAAAATTCGATGTCATTATTGTAGATGGTAGAGATCGGGTAAACTGTTGTAAACACAGTGTTGATGCTTTAACAAGCAATGGTGTTTTGGTTTTAGACGATTCGGAACGTGAAATATACCAAGAAGCCAGAACATTTTTAACCGAAAAAGGATTTAAAGAACTTCCATTTACTGGCATTTCTCCAGGTCTATTTTACAACAAGGCCACTTCTGTTTTTTACAAGGCCGATAATTGTTTAGGCATTTAATCTCGTTATTTAAAAATTATGAGCACTGAAATGTTGAGCGAAGAAGTAAAGGCAGCTTACGACAATTTTTATACAGACAATGATGTGGCCTGGCGAATGCTGGGTGCAAAATATAAAGCCCAAAACATTGTTGAAGTTTGCCAAAGTATCCAGCCCCATAAAGTTTTAGAGGTTGGCGCAGGCGATGGAAGCATTTTACATTACCTTAACGAATGGAACTTTGGCACCGAACTTTATGCACTGGAAATTGCGCAAAGTGGGGTTGATAAGATTAAGGAACGCAAACTGAGCAGGCTTAAAGAGGCACAAACCTTTGATGGCTACAAAATTCCTTATGCGGATAATAGTTTCGACCTGATTATTTTAGCCCATGTATTGGAACATGTAGAACATGAACGGATCTTGATTAGGGAGCTCAAACGAGTGGCTAAACATATTGTAATTGAAGTGCCTAAAGATTATCGTTTTGGGGTAGACAAACGCATGAAACATTTTATGGATTATGGACACATTAACATGTACACCCCTACTTCTTTGCGTTTTTTATTAAAAAGTGAAGGTTTAGAACTAGTGGCCGACAAAGTATCGATGATTAAGCCAGAGGTGAGTTATTTCAATGAGTTTATCAATAAAAAAGCAAGTAGATCGATCAGCAAGCGGTTAAAAATTCAATTGGAATATCAGCTCAAACGTTTTTTAGGTGATGTGCTAGGACAAAATAAAAAAGAACAATTTGCCAACGCCTATACCGTTTTAACCAAAAAATCAGACCTAAACCTGCAGATCTTCTAACATGCAAAATCTTGCACCCATAGCGCTATTTGTTTACAATCGCCCTCAGCATACTGAGCGTACGTTAAAGTTTTTGCAACAGAATGAGCTGGCAGCAGACAGTAGGTTATTTATTTTTTCTGATGGAGCCAAAACAGCTGCAGACGAGGATAAAGTAAAGGAAGTACGTGAACTGATCAAAACAGTTGAAGGTTTCAAATCTATTGAAATTATAGAAAGCAAAAGCAACATGGGGCTGGCCAATTCCGTTATTGCAGGAGTTAACCGTTTAACAGCTGCTTACGGACAGGCTATCGTTTTTGAAGACGACCTGATCTCTTCTCCGTATACACTTACGTATTTCAATGAAGCCCTAAACCGTTACCGTAACGAAGAAAAAGTGATGCATATTGGGGCATATATGTATGCCTTAAAGGAAGCGCATTTGCCCGAAAGTTTTTTCTATAGAGCAGCAACCAGTTGGGGTTGGGCAACCTGGCAAAGGGCTTGGCAACATTTTGAGCCAAATATTGAAACCTTATTGGACCAGTTTGATGCCAAAAAAAAGCATGCCTTTTCTATCGAAAAAACGATGAACTTCTGGAAACAGATGCAAGATTTTAAAAATGGTAAAAACAATTCATGGGCCATCCGTTGGTATGCCTCTATCTTTTTAAAAGGAGGGCTTACTTTAAATCCTGCTCAGTCTTTAGTAAATAACATTGGGCATGATGGAAGTGGGATCCATTCTGGGATGAACGACATCTATAACGTGATCATCAATCCAAAACCAATTGGCCAATTTCCAACAGTAGTTGAAGAAAATACGCAGGCCTACCATGCCATTAAACACTTTTTAACCAATAGAAAAGGCAGTTTGTGGGCAAGAATCAAAAGGTACATCAAAGAGAAGTTTTAAACACCTTGCTCAAATCCCATCATTAAAAGACAATATCATTTAATTGGAAAGTTAGAATTACTTTTAAATTTGAGTGAGCACACCGTTTACGCTTCTCATTTAATGAAACTTATAGGATGTGCTTCATTACCTTTTAACATGAGCTGTTTATGAAAAAATTAATTGTCCTTTGCCTATTGCTTGCCAATTTTACCTATGCGCAGCAACCGATCAAACCTTATGGAGCTATTCCATCTAAAAGACAATTGGCTTGGCATGATACTGAAGTTTATGGCCTGATCCATTTCACCCCTACTACCTTTGAAAATAAAGAATGGGGCTTTGGAGATGCTGACCCTAAAACATTTAATCCTAGCAATTTTAGTGCAGAACAAATTATCAAAGCAGCAAAAGCAGGTGGTTTAAAAGGGATTATCTTAGTAGCCAAACACCATGATGGTTTTGCCTTATGGCCTACCAAAACCACTAGTTATAACATTTCTGCAAGTCCGTTTAGAGGTGGGAAAGGAGACATGGTTAAAGAAATAGAACAAGCTGCCCGTAAAAATGGGTTAAAATTTGGCGTGTACTGTTCACCCTGGGACCGCAACAACCCAAAATACGGCACCTCAGAATATCTGGCTATTTACCAAGCACAATTGAAAGAATTGTATAGCAATTATGGACAGCTTTTCATGAGCTGGCACGATGGTGCTAATGGTGGTGATGGGTATTATGGTGGTGCCAGAGAAAAGCGTTCGATAGACAACATTACTTATTACGACTGGAACAATACTTGGGCCATTACCAGAAAAATGCAGCCTATGGCTAGTATTTTTAGTGATATTGGTTGGGATGTGCGTTGGGTAGGTAATGAAAATGGTTATGCCAACGAAACCAGTTGGGCAACTTTTACACCTATGCCATCTGTAGGCCACAATGTGGCTGTACCCGGGCAAGCCGATTGGCCTTTAAACCCTAAAGGAACCAGAGATGGAAAATTCTGGATGCCTGCTGAATGTGATGTTCCACTACGTCAAGGTTGGTTCTATCATGCGCAAGAAAAACCAAAAACACCCGCCACCCTATTTGAGCTCTACCTTAAAAGCGTAGGCCGTGGTGCTGGTTTAGATTTGGGTTTAGCACCTGATACCCGTGGTCAATTGCATGAAGATGATGTAGCCGCACTACAAACCTTTGGCAACATGGTTAAACATACCTTTGCTACCAACCTAGCCAAAGGAGCACAGATCAAGGCTAGTAATACCCGTGGCAAAAACTATGGTGCTACCACCCTGCTAGATGGCAATAAACAAACTTATTGGGCCACAGCAGACAATGTTCATCAAGCCACCTTAGAGATTAATCTCAACACCCCAAAAACCTTCGACATCATTAGCCTGCAAGAGTATATTCCTTTAGGCCAAAGAATTGAAGGTTATACTATTGAGATTATGGAAAATAACACTTGGAAAAAGGTATACGATGGGACAAGTATTGGCGCCAAACGTTTAATTAAATTAGATCATCCAGTAACTACAAAAACGGTAAGGTTAAATATTAGCAAATCGCCAGTATGTATTACCCTGTGTGAGTTTGGTTTATATCAGTTCAAAGCTTAACCTCTATACTTTCTTGATTTTCAGGTTTTTTTGAGAAATATTTGGATGTTATTCTTTTTATTCTACATTTGTAGACGCAAGTCTAAACAAATAGAATGATACAACTTTCAAAAGCCGAAGAACAATTAATGGAAATGATCTGGAAAAACGAGACCATTTTCATGAAAGACATTATAGAAAGTTATCCAGATCCTAAACCCGCACCTACTACCATTGCAACTTTATTGAAAAGAATGCAGGACAAAAAATTTGTGGGTTATCATTTGTATGGAAATTCAAGAGCTTACTTCCCACTGGTTAAAAAAGACGATTATTTTTCAAATCATGTAAACGGAATGATCAAAAATTATTTCGACAATTCGGCCTTACAGTTTGCTTCCTTTTTTGCGGCCAACACCAATTTAACACAAGCCGAATTAGAAGACCTTAAGAAAATTGTAGAAGATCAAATTAAAAAAGGGAAACCATGATCATTTATCTAGCCAAGTTTGTACTCTGTTCGGGGTTATTTTTAGTAACCTATCTCTTACTATTAGACAAAGAAAAGGCACATCGGTTTAAAAGATTGTACTTATTGGCTAGCCTATTCTTAGCATTGCTTATTCCTTTGATCACCATTGAAAGCAAAGCAGACATTCTACCTGTCGAAACCATTCCACACTTCAATATCGAGCCTGTGGCATCAGCTTCAATTGGAGCCGCAGTTGCTCCAGTTCAAGAACAAACCAATTACATTCCTTACCTAATTTGGGCTGTTTATATTGGTATTAGTACGATACTCTTGTTCAAGTTTAGCCGTAATATTTTTATGCTTTTATCAAAAATAAAACAGAGCTCAAAAACCAACTGGAACGGTGTTACTGTAGTGCTCAGTGAAAAACCTAGTGTTCCGTATAGTTTTATCAATTGCATTTTTGTGGATAAAATGGATTATGAGCATGGGCAAATTGCCGAAGAAATCCTCCAACATGAATTGGCACACGTACAGCAAAAACACTCGCTAGATGTGATTGTAATTGAGCTTTTGCAGCTTTTCTTCTGGTTTAACCCCTTCCTTTATTTTTACCGCAAAGCCATACAGACCAACCATGAGTATTTGGCCGACGAGGCTGTCATCAATACTTCTCATGACATCTCTACCTATCAATTGGTTTTGATCCAACAGGTCTCTAAACAAAGTGGCTTAACCTTAACCAGCCAATTCAATTACTTAACCATTAAAAAAAGACTAATGATGATGAGCAAAACCAATTCGATGAAAAAACTGATTACTAAACAACTGTTGCTGCTTCCAATAATAGGCTTTGCCGTAATGATGTTCGCCACACAAACCATTGCACAAAACAAGCCAAGCCAATCTAAAATTAAACAAACTGCAACTTCAAAAGAAGGCCTCACTACAGCTGAATTAGCAGAATTCAACACCATATTGGCAAAATATAATATCCAAAAACAACCTGAACACTTTGTAACCTTTCCTAAAAAACTAGAGAAAGCTGATGATGACAGGTTATTCGTACTTTACAATAGACTGTCTGCACAACAGCTAAAAACTTTTAATGCCAAAATAGTCCATACCAAACCTCTTCAGGCTAATGTGCCTTCTTCTAAGCAATTAACTGATTGGCAAAATTCGAAAAAATATGGGGTTTGGATAGATGATAAAAGAGTAGACAATACAGAATTGGCCAAATACCAACCTAGCGATTTTAAACATTGGGACTCTTCTAACCTAACAGAAAAGGCCATTAATTATGGCAAACACTACTTTCAAGTTAATTTGATGACCAAAGCCCATTACCAAACTTATCTTGCAGAGGCCAATAAGAATAAATCTGTAAAGGTTTGTTTTTCAAAACACGATCAAGCTAAATAATTTTGTATTTATAAATAATATGTCACACTGAGCCTGTCGAAGTGCCCTAAAGTAATCAAATAGTCTTCGACAGGCTCAGACTGACAGCTGTTGAGTTGATTTTATTGTTGGTCGGCATCTGCTGGTCGGGATTTATAATCTCGACCCTTCTATTTCAATTTCAGAAAAACATTCCCAGTAGTTCTTCGGTTATTTTAGCCCCGCCTGCCTACCGCAGGCAGGCTTTCCGTTACTGCCGAAGAAGAATCGGCATACACTACAATCAGGTTTATATCACTAAGCCAGTAATTCTTAGCAAGCTGCAGCTTCAAATAGTTGTACAGACCTGCGTTAATTAAAGTAGTGCTGACTCTTCTCAAAGTGCATTCCAGTAGTTAAATGGTCTTCGACAGGCTCAGACTGACATTTGTTGAGTTGATTATATTCTTTGCTGGCCGGAAATTGTTGGTCGGGATCTATGATCTCGACCTGAGTAACTATGCTACTTCTTCTTAGCCTCCAATAAAATATAAGGAGATAACTGCTTCGAATCAAAAGCAAAAACTTTGGTAAATAATTTACCCATTAGCCACATTGTTTTTTTAAGCAAACGAACAGGTAAAGATTTTTGTTGCTCATTTTCTAACCATAAACTAAACCTGCCAAAGTAACGAGATTGAATAACTTCCAATCCTGCGGCCGCACAGATTTTCTCCAGCAAGGCTGGATCCATACAATCGATATTATGTTTATCGTAGTTTTCTTTATCAAAATTCTTTTGAAACCAACCATTTAAGGCCTTAAAGTTGGGAAGGGTAATGAACAAACTTCCTCCGGGCTTAACAAAAGCAATATGCCTGTTAATGATATCTGCAGTATCGTTAAAATGTTCAATCAGTCCGCAGCTCAACACCAAATCATATTGTTGTGCAGGGGTGTAATTGAACAAATCTGTTTCAATGATATGGATATCATCCTTTGCCAAGTTGTTGGTTTCTAGTAATTGTTCTGTAATGGGTGGATGAACAAAATAGTCTAACAGGGTAACATCCAACTTGAGGTATTTTTTTAAAAAAACGGCATAGTAGCCC
This sequence comes from Pedobacter sp. Hv1, assembly GCF_001412215.1. Taxonomy (GTDB): domain Bacteria; phylum Bacteroidota; class Bacteroidia; order Sphingobacteriales; family Sphingobacteriaceae; genus Pedobacter. Next base: position 577,677 of record NZ_LLWP01000009.1, on the reverse strand, counting down.
GGAAAACCTCCTAGCTCTATTGCCGTTTTTACGTTGTTATTTTTTACAATATCCGCCAGTTGGCGATGAAATAAATATGTTTCTGGTATTACAACCGACAAATCTGTCTTACTTTCCCAATATTTTACCCAAAAATCTCTGTCAGTTAATAAATTACTCATTCTTACTCAAATGTATACTTGCTCAGTTCTTATATTGCTCAATTGTTAGATTGTTTTATTGTTAAATTGCTCTTGTTTAACCATAAAGCAATTTAACAATATATGGTATCGGCAATAATTTTTACTTCAGGTCTTTCAAGATTTCTGCAACAGCTCTCTGCAATTGCGGATCTCTATCTGCCAATCTATCTTCAAATGTATTTTTCACAAAGATATCAGGTTTAACCCCTTCTTTCTCTAAATCTTTTCCATCCATGGTAAAACATCCCCATGATGGTAAACGGTAAGAAGAACCATCAACCAATCCTTTTGAAGAGGTAAAGATAATCCAACGGTAAGTTTCTGTACCGATAATCTTTCCTAATTTCAATTCTTTAAAGCCCGCAGCAGTCATTTCTGCATCACTTAAAGATTGTTCATTAATTAATAACACAATTGGTTTGGCAGCTGGCCCGAAATTACTTTGTGGAGCCAGTTTACCACCACGGTATTGCCATTTTAAATAAGGTCTTTGTGATAGGAATCTCAATACATCATCGTGCACATTACCCCCAGTGTTATAACGTAGATCTAGGATAATCGCATCTTTATTGTTTTCTTGCTCTACCATATCCAACATGAAACGTTCTAGCTCACCTCCGCTCATATTTTTCATGTAGGTATAAGCAATACGGTTATTACCCCATTTATCTACATTGTCGCGATTTTTGGCAATCCATTCATCGTACAAATTGGTTTTTAAGGCTCCGGCACTTTGCGGATGTACATTAACCGTAACTGGCTTGCCATTGCGTAAAAAAGTCAGGGTCATTTCTCTATCTAACGATGGTTTGCTGAAGTAGTAATCACGGTCCATTTTTTCGTCAACCTTTATGCCGTTTACTTCTGTCAACACATCACCACTGTTAATTTTTTCTCCAGTTAACCAAGCGTTGCTCTTTGTGGCAATCCTTTCTACCTGATAAGGTTTTTCATTATTGAAGATAATTCCTGTTTCATTGGTTACATAGTTCATGTTTCTACGTTCTTCGGCACCAAAACTGTTAAAGCCCATATGCGAAGAGTTAAGTTCGCCCAACATATCATTTAACAAGATTCTTAGGTCTGTACGACTATTCACATAAGGAAGAAAAACTTCATAACGTGTTTTCATTTTTTCCCAATCTACTCCATGGAATTTTTCATCATAGAAGTTTTCATCTAAGCCCACCCAAGTTTCGTAAAACATCTGGTTAAACTCTGCATTCAGGTTTCTGTTAAATTTATAAGTATGGTCTACTTTATCCAATTTATTGGCATCGATATTATACTTGCCGATTACACCTCTGGTTAGCGTATAGAATTTAGCTCCCGCCTCCATAATACCCATGCCTCCATCGGTAACTTTTTCTGTTTTATTGGCTTCAAAAGGCTCTATAACTGTTCTATAGGTAGCTGTTGAACCACCTTCGTGGTTTGAACTGTAAAACACATAAGTTTTGTCGCCTTTGGCAAACACATCCGTAAGAAATTGGCTACCAAAAGAAGGACTAATCAATTCCATTCTGTCTAAAATTCTTTGGGTATTGATGGTAATTAACGCTGGAGCTTTTGGTGTTGGTTTAATCTCTGGTTTTTTCTTTGCCGTATCAACCTTTTTATCCGCTACGATTACTGGCTTCACCTCTTTAGGTTCTGCTGGTTTTTCATCCTTAAACAATTCGTCGAATTTCTCAGAGCGGAAAGGGGTATCGTACTTGTTCAAAGCGATACGGTACACATGTGCGTTTGGCATACCTGAAGGATATGATGGCTTGATCCGATCGCTTGTAAAATAGATATACTTGCCATCTGGCGACCAAACTGGCCCGGCTTCGGTAACCCCTGTATTGGTTAAGTTAATGGTTTTATTGTCTTTGATATCATGTACCAAAATATCTTGTTCAAAATTGCGAAAGGCCGTAAACAATACATATTGATCATTTGGAGAGAAACTAGGGCTAGAGTTTTGGATGGCCCAGAACTCGTCTCTTACAATTGTTCTACTCTCTAAAGTTTTAAGGTCTAACAACCTTAACTCGTTACGTCCACTCAAATAAACACCCAATGTTTTGGTTTTGTTTAAGGTAATATCATGGTTATTAGCTTTGTCTTTGGTCAACTGTTTTAAGGTACCTTTACCATCACCAGTAATGGTATACCAGTTTTGGTAGCCATTAAATGTTTGGTTAAAAAGAATGGTCTTGTTGTCTGCCAGCCATTTTACCTCTAAAGCCCGCTCTCCCGTATTGCTGATTTTACGGATAAATTTACCATCTGGATCACTTACAAAAATCTCTCCTCTTGCAATAAACGCAATCTTTTTACCATCAGCCGATGCATCAAAATTAGAGATGTTCGCTCTTACATCATACTCTTGTTCTTTGCTCAAGATCTGGTTTCTCGACGTGCTCACAGCTACTTTTTCTATTTTTTTGGAAGCCACGTCGTAAGTATACAATTGGTAATCCTTCTCAAAAACAATGGTACTGCCATTTGCCGATACAAAAGGACGTTTAATTGAAGTATCGAACTTGGTCAAAGCTGTTTTTTTGCCATTGTTAAAAGTATAGAGATTGTATTCTTCATTACCCTCGTCAGATACAAAGTAGATATTTCCTTTTTGATCTATGGTAGTCCAAAAATCTTTACCTATATAATCGGTATAGCGTTTATAGCTTTTAGTTTTTGGGTTATACGATTGAATATCAGGGTTAAATGCACCTTTATAATGTTTTCTATTGATAAAGTTTCTACTCTCCCAAGTGTCGTTAAAAAAGAGGTTACCATCTGGTGCCTCTGCAATATTATGGGTGGTGTTAAAGTAATTATCGAACAAACGCACAGCCGTTCCGCCATTGATTCCTACCTTATAACTACTATAGTTGTTGTATCTACTAGAAGTAAAATAGATCGTTTTAGAATCCCAACTCCAATTGTCAACCTCATCCGTTCCATCGTTAAAAGTTAACTGTCTGATGTCTCCACCTGCCAATGGCATTACATACACATCGTTGTTTCCGAACTGGTTTGAAGTAAAGGCCAGCCATTTCCCATCTGGAGAAATTTTAGGATTGATTTCATCGCCTTGCATTCCTGTAATGCGTAAGGCCACACCACCTTTTGTAGGCACTTTCCAAATGTCGCCATCATAGCTGAACACGATCGTTTGTGCATCTGGGCTTAACGATGGATAAGCGGCAAAATAGGTTTGATCTTGCGCTTTAGTTAAGGCTGGCAGCAACAATACCATTGCGGCGAGCGTTCTAAGGATGTTTTTGTTCATGAAAATTTTGTTTGTTGGCTTTAAATGTTGAAAATACACAACAATTTTATAAACCTAAACAATAAAATGTATTTTTGATTGATTTGAAAGTTGTACACTTAAATACCTACGATGGAAATGGAGGCGCTGGCAGGGCTTGCCTGCGTTTAAGTGACGCCCTAAATGCGAATGGAATAGACTCGAAGGTATTGGTCTATTACAAGTTTGGCCAAAACCCGAAAATCGACACTTTTACCAAAGGCATTTTTGCCAAAGCTATGGCTATTTTTAACATTATGGCCGAGCGTTACCTCGCCAAATTATTTGTTAAGGCTGTAAAAACCCCTTTTTCTTTGCAATGGTTTGGCAAATCGATCGTAAACCATCCTGATCTTCAATCGGCAGACTTGATCCATTTACATTGGGTTAACCATGGCTTTTTAACTCCAAAATTTCTAGCCCAACTTGATCAATTAGAGAAACCCATTGTTTGGACTTTTCACGACAGCAATGCCTTTACTGGGGGCTGCCATGTGCGTTACAGCTGTGAGCATTTTCATCAACAATGTGGCAATTGTCCGGTATTGCGCCTAAGCGGGAAAGACGATATCTCTCATAAAAACTGGTTGCGTAAGCAAAAAGCGTACTCAGAGTTGAACTTTCATGTGGTAGCACCAAGCAGATGGATGGCCGCCTCGGTTAAACAAAGTAGTTTACTGGGCGTTAGACAAACTACGGTTATTCCAAACACCATTGAAATAGACGTTTTTAAACCTTATGTTAAAGCAGAGGCTAAAAAAATATTAAAAATCCCTGCAGACCATTTTGTACTGATGAGCGGTTTTATGCCCTCTAAAAATGATAAACACAAGGGTGCCCAATACTTGATTGATGCCTTAAATGAACTGGCCGCTCGTCCAGAAATTCCAAGAGAAAAAATAGAATTGGTCATTTTTGGCAATAAGACTGAGAAAGATTTGCCAGAATTCCCTTTCAAAACCACTTGGTTAGGCACCATCAATAAGGATGAACATTTAGCCAAATGTTATGCTGCAGCTGATGCATTTATTACCCCTTCTTTAGAAGACAATTTACCCAATACCGTGATGGAAAGTTTGGCCTGTGCTACACCTGTAATCGCTTTTACAACAGGTGGTATTCCAGATATGGTGAAACATTTAGAAAATGGTTACCTGGCCAAATATCAGTCGGCAACAGACTTGGCCGATGGTATAGAATGGCTATTCCTTCACGAAAACAAAGAGGCGGTACAAAAAGAGGCCCGAAGAAGCATCTTAAACCATTTTGCACCTACAGTAATTGCCAACCAACACGAAGAATTATATCACAGTTTAATTAACGCAATGCCTCAATGACCATTAACCCGAAACTTAGCGTAATTACTGTAGTTTATAACAATGTAAAAGATATCGAGCGTACCATGCTTTCGGTATTGAACCAAACTTATACCAATATTGAATATATTGTAATTGATGGTGCTTCTAATGATGGAACTGTTGAGGTTATCCACAAATACAAAGACCGTATCGCCAAATTAATCTCGGCGCAAGACCAAGGTATTTATGATGCCATGAACAAAGGATTGGCTTTGGCTACCGGCGATTATGTATTGTTTATGAATTCTGGAGACGAGATTTATGCATTGGACACGGTAGCTGATGTTTTCTCATCAGCACCATCTGGCGATATCTATTACGGTGAAACGGAGATGTACGATGAAAATTGGAATAGCCTAGGGCAACGCAGGCACACTGCTCCTGAACATTTCGATTGGCACAGTTTTAAGTTCGGGATGAATGTAAGCCATCAGGCCATTTATATTAAACGCAGTTTAACGGTGCCTTATGACCTACACTACAAATACAGTTCTGATATTGATTGGATTTTAAAAGCAGCCAAAAAATCGTCGAATATTGTAAATACACATTTGTATGTGGCCAAATATTTGGTAGGCGGCATATCTAAGAAAAAACATTTGGCAAGTCTTAAAGAACGCTTTAAAATTTTGAGTAAATATTATGGTCTTATTCCAAATCTATTGAACCATATTTTTATTGCTTTAAACCTCATTCAATATTTCATTAGACATAGAAGAACCAACGATTAGTCTTACACTGTTAAGTTAACGTGAGTTGCGCATAAGTAAATATATAATTTACATCAATAGCTGATCTTGAAATCAATTATTCCTAGCTACTATTTGATCGTTCTGTCGCTTCGCGGACAAACTTTTTTCCTGTAGATGAAAAAAGTATGCAAAAAAATCCACGGCTGCGCCCTGTTCTATAAAAGGAAGTGCTTAGGCATAATAGTGCAATCCGAACAGGCCAAGGCCGCTTTTAGCGAAACGTTGAGGTAGTACTTTGGCTTGAGATAGTTCTAAATCTAAATTCCTTAACACAAACTCAGGTTAAGTTAACTTTATCCTCACCCCGACTTAATATTCAACCTATAGATTTGTTTAAATCACTTATCTATGATGTTGAAACAGCTAAAGCAGCATCCAATCTATTTTGGCCTTGTTGTTTTATTACTAATTTTAGGTACGCTATTTAATTTCTACTTTTCTAAAACGGAGGGGTTTGTATGGTTAAATGGTTTCCATACTGAGGCCTTAGATCAGTTTTTCAGCTTTTATACTTTATTAGGCGATGGGGTATGCTCTATCATCGTTGTCTTATGTCTATTCATACTCAAAAAGTATAGAAAAGCAAGCACCTTATTATTGGCTTTTTTGAGTTCTAGTTTAGCGGCCCAATTGTTAAAAAGACTCTTTCAATTGCCCAGACCAAAAATGTATTTTGAGGCTACTTCATTCCAATACAATCATTTTATTGAGGGCATTACCCTACACAACTCCAATTCTTTTCCATCTGGGCATACCACATCAGCCTTTGCCTTGGCTACGGTTTTGGTATTGGTTTTTAAAAAAGAAAAACTGGCTATACCCTGCCTCATTGGCGCAACATTAGTGGCCTATTCAAGGATCTACCTGGCGCAACATTTCTTGCAAGACACCATTGCTGGTGCATTGATTGGCACCATTTTCGGTATGCTGAGCTATTACTGTGTGAAACAGAAAAAAATGCACTTGCCATTTAAAAACATTTACAAAAAAGCAAAATCTGAGCAAATATTAAGTAAACATTATGGATTTAGCACAAAAAAACAGCCCCTTATTCAAGAAGAAAATCATACAGCTCTTTAAATTTGGGATAGTAGGTTTATCAGGTTTGTTGATCGATTTTTCTGTTACCTATTTTTTTAAAGAACACCTTCATTTCAATCCATATCTGGCCAATACTTTAGGCTTCTGTTTTGCTGTGGTTAACAACTATCTCATCAATAGGGCATGGACTTTTAAAAGTAAAGAACAAGCAATTATCCAACAGTTTGGAAAGTTTTTGCTCATCGCCATTATAGGCTTAGCGCTAAACACCCTTTGTATTTACTTATTGCAACAACAACTGCACCTCCCTTTCTATTTGGCAAAGTTGATTGCTATTGTTATCGTTTTTGCATGGAACTATACCATTAATGCCACCTTAACATTTAGCAAGAATTGAACTTCTGGAACAATAGAATTTGGTTTTTAATTTTAGTGGCCACCATTTTACGATTGGTGATTGCTTTTTGTTTAAATCTGGGCAATGATGAGGTTTACTACTGGACTTATGCCCAAGACCTTCAATGGAACTACTTTGACCACCCGCCTATGGTGGCTTGGTTAATTCGGCTCACTACGTTTAACCTTACGCTACACCACGAGGTATTTGTAAGGGCTGGAGCTGTGATCTCTTCTGCCATTTGTACTTTATTGATCTATAAAATGGGTACTAGCCTTTACAACCGTCGTGCGGGTTGGTATGCGGCCCTACTTTATACCTCATCATTTTATTGCAGCATCATTGCAGGAACATTTATTTTGCCCGATAGCCCTCAAATGATTTTTTGGTTATGGGCTATCTTTACGTTGATCAAGATAGCCCGATCAAACACCATCAATCCACGCAGCAAAAGGCTATGGTGTTATTTTGGCATCATTGCAGGGCTCTGTATCCTATGTAAAGTGCATGGTGTATTTTTATGGGCTGCGGTTGCCTTGTTTGCTTGTTTTGGCAATAGAAATTGGCTCAGAAACCCTTGGTTGTACATTGCAGCAATGATCAGTTTTGTAATTGCCTCTCCAATTTTGCTTTGGAACATTCAGCATCATTTCATCACCTACACTTACCATGGCAGCAGGGTCAGTTTAGTTACCGCTGGTTTAAATCCGATTGCTTTTTTTAGAGAGTTATTTGGCGAGTTTTTCTACAGTAATCCGGTTGTCTTTTTCTTAAGCTGGGCAAGCATTTGGTTGTGGTATAAAAATAAATTGCATGCCAAAAGAAAAGAATTCAGCTTGCTGATCTGTTGTAGCTTGCCATTAATTGTTGTGTTGCTGGCCTTGTCTTTATTTAGAGATACCTTACCACATTGGTCTGGCCCGGCTTACAGTTGTTTGATCTTAATTTCTGGGGTAAGGTTAGCCTTCTATCCTAAACGCAAGGCCAACCAGTTGATCATTGGCGCACTGTCTTTCTATTTGCTAGTGGTAGTTGCAGGGCTTATGGTTATTAATTTCATGCCGGGAACATTGGGTTCAACTACAGACAAATATACTACCGGAAAAGGTGATGTAACCTTAGATTTGTATGGTTGGAAAACAGCTGGCAAAGAATTTAACCAGCTTTATTTAAACGACAAAGCCAAAGGTTTAATGCCAATCAATGCGTCCATCATTATCAATAAATGGTTTCCGGCTAGCCATATAGATTTTTACTTGGCCCATTATACCCAACAAGAAACATATGGTATTGGACCGTTATTTGACCTACACCAATATTACTTTTATAACCTTAAGAAAGAAAAACCAGCTTTGGGAAGTGACGCCTATTACATTGCCCCTTCAAATACATTTAAACCAGAAGACCTAGAGGTGAATAAAACAGCTTTTGAAAAAATAGATGTTCCAACATTTATTCCGATCTATAGAAATGGCAAAATCTGCAAATATCTATTGGTTTATCGATTAAGGGGTTTTAAAGGTTAACTGTTGGTCGAGATTTAGAATGTTGGTTGGAATTTACAATCTCGACCTTTTTAATTTTTAATAGAACAAACCGCTGTCCGAATCCTTTTCAGACTCAAAGCGGTCTTATTTATTAAGGTTTCAGAAAAACATTGTCCGTAGTTCTTCGGGCATTTCAGTCCTGCTTTTCGTTGCTGCCGAAGAAAAATCGGCATACACTACAATCAGGTTTAGCTAACAAAGGCAGTGGCTCTAGGCACAGTTACAACCCCATAAAAAAAGTGCCATGAAATATATTCATGGCACTTTCCGATTACTTCAGTAATCAATTTTATAACACCGCTTTAATTTTAGCAGCGGCCTCGGCCAGTTCATCTTGCGATGGCTTTAATTTTTCTTTACTAAAATTCATGTCACTTACATTGTTCATCGGGATTAAATGAATGTGCGCATGCGGTACTTCGAGTCCAATCACAGCCACACCTACCTTCTTACATGGAAAAGCTTTTTTTACTCCAGTAGCCACTGTCTTTGCAAAAAGTGTCAATCCGGTATAAATTTCGTCATCCATGTCAAAAATATAGTCTATCTCTTTTTTGGGGATCACCAAAACATGGCCCATTACCAATGGGCTAACATCTAAAAACGCTAAAAAATCTGTAGTTTCTGCTACCACATGTGCTGGAATTTCTCCGCTTACAATTTTAGAAAATATACTCATAATTAAGTTGCAAGTTATCAGTTATGGGTTGCAGGACTATTAACTTATAACCTACAACTTATAACTTCTTTCTATCTCGAGATTTCTAGTATTTCAAATTCCATTTTACCTGCAGGCACTTGGATTTCTGTGGTATCGCCAATAGATTTACCCAATAAACCTTGCGCAATAGGAGATTTCACTGAAATTTTCCCAGTTTTTAAATCTGCTTCACTTTCTGCAACCAATTGATAAGTCATTGTTGCACCATTCTTTATATTCTTAATTTTAACAATAGATAGGGCCAACACCTTAGATAGGTCAAGCTTGCTTTCGTCAATCAGTCTTGCCGTAGATAAGGTCGCCTCCATTTTAGCAATTTTGGCTTCGTGCAAACCTTGTGCTTCTTTAGCAGCATCGTATTCTGCATTTTCCGACAAATCGCCTTTATCTCTAGCCTCTGCAATAGCTTTTGATATTGCCACTCTATCACTTGTTTTTAATCTATGTAATTCCTCTTTAAGTTTATCTAAACCTTCTTGGGTATAATAAGTTACCTCTGACATACTTAATAATTTTATAAAGTCCTCTAAAAAACAAACAAGACTACATCGGCATTTAGCCTACATAGTCTTGCTTCACTTAAAACGAAGATATAAGGCTATTCTTACAAAAGCAAATATTTTAGCACTAAATTATTTTCATCTGACCTTCATCTTCAATTGCTAACTTTAAATTTTAATTACTATAAATTTATGAAAAGACTTAACCTCATTTTAGTAGGAGCCATTGCTTTACTAAGTTGTCAACAACTTTCGGCGCAGGAACTGTACATGCCACGGAATGTGAAGGCTGCCTATCAGAAGGGTACACGTTCTCTTGATGGTAAACCGGGCAAAAACTATTGGCAAAACCATGGCAAATACAATATGGAAATTACCGTTAACCCAGATACCAAAGTAGTTAGCGGAACGGAAAGCATCGATTATTCGAACAACAGTAGAGACACTTTAAAATCGATTACCATCCGTTTTGTAAACAATTTGCATAAACCTACCTCGCCTAGAGGTGGTAGTGTAAGTGAAGATTTTTTGTCGGCTGGATTAACCATTACCACATTAAAAATTAATGGTGAGGTATACAACGTAAACACTAAAAATTGGGGTACCACAGGCGATGTCAAGTTAAAATCGCCCTTATTGCCGGGTCAAAAAGCCCTATTAAATATTGATTGGAATTATCCTTTATCAAAAGAAAGTGGCCGCGAAGGACAGATCAATCCAACCACGCTATATGTGGCCTACAGTTATCCACGGGTATCAGTTTACGATGATTACAATGGTTGGGATAAATTGCCACATACCGACAGACAAGAATTCTACAATGATTTTAACGACTATGTTTTTTCGATCAAAGCGCCTAAAAATTATGTGGTATATGCCACAGGCGATCTGTTAAACCCTGATGAAGTGTTACAGCCAGAATATGCTGCAAGATTAAAAAAATCGTATACCAGTGATGAGATTATCCATGTGGCCAATGAGCAGGAAATGAAAAGTGGTAAGGTGACATTACAAAACGATTGGAATACTTGGAAATTCTCAGTTAATAACATTGTAGATGTTTGTTTTGGCTTAAGTAGCACTTATTTATGGGATGCAAGTAGTGTGGTGGTTGACAATAAAACCAACAGAAGAGTAAGCACTCAGGCAGCTTACGATGTAACTGGAACTGATTTTATCAACTCTGTTAAATACAATAACTATGCCTTGGCTTGGTTTTCTAACAACTGGCCTGGTGTGCCTTATCCATTCTCAAAAATGACTGCTTTTCAGGGTTTTGCCGACATGGAATACCCAGGTATGGTTAACGACTCGCAAACCGGTGATCCGAAATTTGCACAATTGGTACAAGACCACGAAATAGCGCACACTTATTTCCCTTTTTACATGGGCATTAACGAAACGCGTTATGCTTTTATGGATGAGGGTTGGGCCACCACTTTAGAATATTTAATCGGCATTGCACAACATGGCAAGGAATCGGCCGATCAGTTTTACAAAAGTTTTAGGGTAAATAAATATATCAATGACAAATCTGCCGAAGAAGATCAACCGATCATTACCATGTCTACTCAATTGTCTGGTTCTGGTTACGGCAACAATTCTTATGGCAAAGCCTCTTTATCTTATCTGGCACTTAAAGATATGTTGGGCGATGACCTGTTTAAAAAAGCCCTGCACACTTACATGGACAATTGGAATGGTAAACACCCCATTCCTTGGGATTATTTCAATTCGATGAATACTGGAGCCGGCCAAAACCTAAACTGGTTTTTCCAGAATTGGTTCTTTACCAACAACTATCTAGACCTAAGAATGATTGGCATTGGAAAAGCACCAGGTTATCTTCCGGTTCGGATAGAGAATGTGGGTGGTTTTGCGATTCCTTTTGATGTAGTTGTGACCTTTAGCGATGGCACAAAACAAAAGGAACATTTTACACCCGCAATTTGGAAGAACGGTCCAAAATTTATTTCAGTTAGGATCAAAACACCTACCGGAAAGCCTATCCAATCCATTCATATTGACAATGGGATCTTTGTTGATGCTACACCAGCAGATAACTCTTGGAATTCCAAATAATTCAAATTCCCTTGGTTCGCGTCGACACGAACCAAGGGAATTCATTATACCGTTGGTCGGGATTTATAATCCCGGCCATTATTCATTTTCTGCTTTAAATGAAGCTTGATGTTTAACTGGAAAATTAACCGAGTTGGCAATGAAACACATTTTATTGGCGTCTACGTGTAAAGCATTTGCCTGAGCAATATGCGCTTTGTCTGCAATGAGTACCTCAGGATTTAAAGTTACTTCTCTAAATCTCCCACTACCATCAGCACTTTCTTCCATAATGCCAACCGCATTATCTTTATACTCAATAACCACAATGCCATTTTTTGAACACAGGTGCAGATACCAGAGCATGTGGCAGGAAGATATAGAGGATAGTAAAAGATCTTCTGGATTATATTTTGTTTTATCTCCTAAAAATACTGAATCTGAAGAGCCTGAAATTGGGGCTTTGTTTTCAATAGACACTACAAAATCTCGGTCGTATGAGCGATAATCCATTGTTCCCGAACCTTTGTTACCCGTCCAAACCAAATTGGTTTTATATTGATGTTCCTTTGCCATAAGTTTTTTGATGTTTTGTTCTTATGAGCAATTTAAGGAATTATAATTTGATTTCGCCTAGTTTTTGCGCCAAAACTTCAGAAATTTTACGATAGGAATCAAAGGTCCAACCAGCCACATGTGGAGTTAGGATGACCTTACCCGATGTTTTTAACTCATCAAACCAAGCTTGTTCTCCGAGCAGTGGAAATTTTTCGGTTTCCAATACATCTAGCCCCGCTCCCAAAATTCTACCACCTTTAATCTTGTCCAATACGGCTTTCGTATCTACAATTTCTCCTCTGGCAGTGTTGATCAAAAAAATCGGTTTTTTAAAATGGTAGAGGTATTCCTCGTTCACCATCTGTCTGGTTTCTTTGGTTAATGGGACATGTAAACTGATCACATCACTATGTTTTACAATTTCTTCCATACTTACCTCACGGACATATTGATCAGTGAAACCAGTTTGGTATTTATCGTAAGCAATTACATTTACCTCAAAACCTGAAAGCTTACGAGCCATTTTCTTGCCCATAAATCCATAACCTATAACGCCTACGGTTTTACCCTTCAGCTCATAACCACGGTTGCTTTCTCTATCCCAAACACCATTTCTTATTTCTGCATCCGCATTGCGAAAGTTATTCATTAAGGCCAACAGCAATCCAATAGCATGTTCGCCAACGGCATCATTGTTTCCCTCTGGGGCATTGATCAATTGGATATTTTTTGCTTTAGCTATTGCTTCGTCAATATTATCCAAACCCGCACCTGCCCTGGCCACAAACTTTAAGTTTGGCGCAGCATCTAATAGCTCTTCATCTATTCTAAACTTGGTTCTAACTGCAATGCCTACATAGTCTTTAATCACTGCTAAAGTTTCAGCTCTGCTAATCAAAGGCCTATCGTCAACCTCAAAACCTAGTGCAATTGCATTTTCTTTAAAAACAGGGTGAAGATCATCTACAATTAAAATTCTTTTATCCATTCTTATTTGGCCATTAAAGCACTCAGATGCTGTGTTAAAGTAATAAAATCTGCAACACTCAATTGTTCGGCACGTTTACCGAAAAACGGATGGTCGTCCATTTTATCTTTCGGAATGGTACCAGATAGAGCGTTACGTAAAGTTTTACGGCGTTGGTTGAATCCTCCTTTTACGGTACGCCAAAACAATTTTTCGTCGCATGGCAAAGCTGCTGTATTATTGCGGCTCAACCTGATCACACCAGAATTTACCTTGGGTGGCGGATTAAAAGTGCCCGGTTTTACAGTAAACAAATACTCAATATCATAATAGGCTTGGATCAGTACACTTAATATGCCGTACTCTTTGGTACCCGATTTGGAGGCACAACGTTCGGCTACCTCTTTCTGAAACATCCCTACCATTTCTACAATATGGTCTTTATGGTCTAAAATCTTAAATAAAATCTGAGAAGAGATATTGTAAGGAAAGTTACCAATTACAGCAAACTTGGCAGGAAAGATTGAAGTCAAGTCTAGCTTTAAGAAATCGCCATTGATTAAGCGATCTCCAAGTTGAGGATATTTAGCCGCTAAAAAATGAACAGATTCCGTATCAATATCAATAAGGTAGGTCTCTAGGTCTTTTCGTTCCAATAAAATATCAGATAAAATACCCATACCTGGTCCTACTTCTAAAACCTGATGGTATTGATCAGTATGAATGAGACCATTCACAATTTTTTCGGCAATTTTCTTGTCCGTTAAAAAATGTTGACCTAAATGTTTTTTTGCTTTAACTAAACTCATGTTACGCTATTGATTAACCGCGAAGAATACAAAGTTAGGGTTTATTTTTGCCACTAAGGCTCAAAGCGCACCAAGAAATAGGAATCTCAATTTTTTACAGGTACTGTACATGATTTTAGGATAAATATTTTTTGAAGAGCAGGTTCTTGCTCATCACTTCTGCAAGCCCCTTTAACCGCTTTACTATGCTCCCGCCCCTTGTTCGCTAATATCAGGTGTATTTAATCAACAAATTTGCTTTCTATTTTGGTATCCTGTACATTTCATAGCCCTTGTTGGCGTCCCCGCCAACAAGCATAAAGACACATTGGTTGAACAAAGTTATATAAAAGGTAGGTTCCCGTTGGCGAGGACGCCAACGATAGCAAAAATTGCGCTACTGATCATTTGAAATTCGGAAAGTTTAATAGCGATTTGCCTAGTGGTTTGCCCCTTATCTTGGCCGTTTCTATAATAATCGCTAATTTGCGCTAAATTCTTTCAATAAAGCATGAGCGACAAAGTTAAAATAGGAATCAGCATAGGTGATGTTAATGGTATAGGTTTAGAGGTTATTCTTAAAACCTTTGCCGAAAATAAAATGCTTGATTATTGTACACCTATCATTTATGGGCATACCAAAGTAGCTTCTTTTCATAGAAAAGCTTTGCACATGAACGATTTGGTGTTTAACGTGATCCATCAACCTGCAGATGCCAACCCACGTAAGGTAAATATGGTAAACTGCTGGGAAGAAGATGTAAAAATTGACCTTGGTGTAGCCAATGAAACTGGCGGAAAATATGCTTTGCTTTCTTTACAAAGAGCTACAGACGACTTGGTTAGTGGAGCTATTGATGCTTTGGTTACCGCCCCAATTAACAAAAACAACATCCAGTCGGAGAATTTTAACTTTCCTGGACATACCGAATACTTACAAGAACGCAGCGGCAGCAATGATGTATTGATGTTCCTGATTAGCGAAACCTTAAGAGTTGGCGTGGTTACTGGCCATATCCCAGTATTTGAGGTTCCAAAAGCGATCAGTCGCGAAAAAATTGTCAAAAAACTACAATTGATCAATGAGAGTTTAAAGAAAGATTTCTGGATCGAGAAACCAAAAATAGCGGTATTAGGACTAAATCCTCATGCCAGCGATAATGGTTTATTGGGTAAAGAAGAAGCTGAAATTATCTCGCCAGCGATACAAGAGGCCTTTGACAAGGGAATTATTTGTTTTGGCCCGTACCCTGCCGATGGCTTTTTTGGCAATGGAACTTATACCCAATTTGATGCAGTTTTGGCCATGTACCATGATCAAGGCTTAATTCCTTTTAAAACCATTGCATTTAGTACAGGCGTAAATTATACCGCAGGATTAAAGTTTGTAAGAACCTCTCCAGACCATGGAACGGGTTATGATATTGCTGGTAAAAACATTGCAGATCCGACTTCGTTTATGGAAGCTGTTTTTGCGGCCATCCATATTGTTAAACATCGCAGAGAGCAAGAAAAATTATTGGGCAACCAATTGAGGTCTGGTGGTAAACTGGTAGAAACGGCCAGCGATGTGAAGGATGATGCGAATTAAAAGTGGAAGGCTTAAAGCTGAAAGCAAAAGGCGGAAAGCGGCTAACCCTTGATTAATATTTAAATCTCTATCTAATGAAAAGATTGTTTTGTATCCTTCCTTGCTTACTACTTTTCACATCGTTTCCTAATGCTTTTGCTCAAAAGAAAGTAATTCGTCCTAAAAAGGGGGAGATTGTTTTTGTATCAGAAAACATCATATCAAACAAAGAGTTGTTTGAGCAGAGTATGAAAGAAAAGCAGACTAAGCTAATTACACTAATATTGGCAACAATGGGTAAAGAAGGAGAAATTGATAGTCTCGCTCAAAAACAAGCAAAAAATTTAGATTCTGTTCCTTTTATGTTATTAACAGGTAATGATGAACCAATGATGTTTCAACATGTTTATGAAGACTCTTTAATTAGAAGTTATCAAAGCAGTGATAATGGCGTTATGATTGGGGATTATACACTCATTGACCTAAAAAAATCAACATTTGTTTTACAAGCCAAAGTAGATCGTTCAATTATCTACACCAAACCTCAAGTTTATTATTACGCAAAAAATAAAGAGGTAACCATTACAGAGTTTAGAAATGAACGAAAGAACATTCATGGTTATGATTGTTTCAAAGTTATTTATAAATATAAAGATGGCTCAGGAGAGGAGAATGAGGAAGAATATGATGAGATTTCTACAATATTATCACTTGATGAGTTCAGCATTGCCGAATTTTGGGTAACAGATCAAATCCAATCTTTATTTCATCCAATTTGTAAAGAAAAGGAAATTTTGGCAAAATATTTTCCTCTTGAAATCAATCAGAAAATTTCTTTGTTTAATGGGATGACCATCTCAACAAAATTAAAATCAATTACTCTTTCAAATTAGTCATCCAATGGAAAAACTATCTCCAATTATAGAACCAACAGCATTAGTTGAACTTGATCCAACTACATTTGTTTTAGTTGATGCAAGTGCAGGCTCAAAAGCAAGATATGATGAAAATCATTTAAATGGTGCCTTATACATAGACCTGAATACAGATCTGGCACACATTGAAGATTTTGCTGTTGGCGGTAGGCATCCTTTGCCAAGCTTACAACAATTTACCAAGGTTTTAAAGCAATTTGGGATCGCTAAA
Organism: Pedobacter sp. Hv1; assembly: GCF_001412215.1. GTDB lineage: Bacteria > Bacteroidota > Bacteroidia > Sphingobacteriales > Sphingobacteriaceae > Pedobacter. Next base: position 560,788 of record NZ_LLWP01000009.1, on the reverse strand, counting down.
GGCACTCGTGTAATAATTTATGATGATAAAAATGGTGGCAATGCAGCCGCCCGGTTTTGGTGGATGTTAAAAGCGATTGGACATGAGCAGGTGCAAGTGGTAAATGGTGGATTTAATGCCGCCATTGTAGCGGGTTTCCCTACCAGTTCAAGCATAGAAGCACCAAAAACTGTTGAAGATTATCAGCTCACAGAATGGGCCTTACCATTGGCTGATATCAATGAAGTTGAAACTGCTAGTAAAACTGGAAATCAGGTAATTGTTGATGTAAGAGATAAAAACCGTTTCGATGGCTTAACTGAGCCTATAGATTTAATTGCAGGACACATTCCTGGAGCCAGAAACATCCCGTTTACCGAAAATTTAGACGAAAATGGTTTCTTTTTAGCTCCAGCACTTTTAAAAGAAAAATATACAGCAGCACTAAAAGATATTCCTAGCGATCAGGTTATTGTACATTGTGGTTCTGGAGTAACCGCTTGCCATATGTTGTTGGCTATGGATTATGCCGGCCTAAGCATCCCTAAACTCTATGTGGGTTCATGGAGCGAGTGGTCTAGAAATCAGAAGGAAATGGTGTTGGGTGTTTAATGAGTTAATTGTTAGTATTGTTTAATTGCTAAACTGTTTAAATTGGTTAATCGTTTAAATTACAGGCCAAAGCAACTTTTCAATCTATGTGTCCTATGTTTCTATGTGGTGAAAGTCAAATTGCTAAATTGTTGAAATTGGTTAACTGTTGAAATTGAAAACCAAAGCAACTCACCAATCTATGTGTTCTATGTCCCTATGTGGTTAAATTCCAATTGCTAAGCTGTCGAAATTAGTTAATTGTTAAACTACAGGGCATAAAATATAGGAATATTGAGGTGAAAAGTAATTATTCTTCTTCATCCATATCATTATGAGTTTAATAAGCTTGATTCAATTTTGTGAAAATATTTCATTTAATAAAAATATTTCCTACCTTTGCAGGCTAAAATTTAGTTACAATTGAAGGCATTAAAACAATTTTCAATCCCGTTTACCGGCTTAAAATTGGGCAAACATCAATTCGAGTTTGAAATTGATAAAAGCTTTTTTGATGCATTTGAGTACTCTTTGGTTAAAGATGGAGCGCTTAAAGCTGAAGTTGAACTGGATAAACAGGAAACAATGTTGATTTTGCATCTCCATATTTTGGGCACGATACAATTGAATTGCGATAAATGTTTAGCCGAGTTTGCCCAGTCGATTGAAATTAACGAAAGGCAAATTGTAAAATTTGCAGAAGATGATTTAGAAAGTGATGATCTTGAGATCATTGTTTTAAATAAAAAGGAAAGTGCAATAGATATTTCGGAGATGATCTACGAGTTTATCAATGTTGCAGTACCCTATATTAACAACTGTGAGCAAGCAGGACAAGGCCAACAATGCGACCCAGAAATGATCGCTACTTTGGAAAAATTGGCCAGTGGAACTCCAGAAAAAGAAGAAGAACAAAATGACGACCCTCGTTGGGCCGCATTAAAAAAATTAAAATAATAATTAAACAAAGCAGCAATGGCACATCCTAAACGCAAGGTTTCGAAACAAAGAAGAGACAAAAGAAGAACTCATTATAAAGCTGTAGCTCCTTCTTTGGCAACATGCCAAACTACTGGTGCTATACACGTTCCTCACCATGCATACAATGTTGATGGTAACTTGTACTACAACGGTAAATTAGTTATAGAAAACACTTCAATAGGTTAGTTTTCTAAGAAAATTTTTGTGTTTTCTGTTAGTTTAAGTATAACTTAGATTAATGGAATTAAAAAGCAATTAAGCTTACACACAAAAGATTTTTACTATGAAAATAGGTCTCGATATTATGGGCGGAGACTATGCTCCCAAAGCAATTGTTTTGGGGGCAATAGCAGCTCATCAATCCCTTACTCCCGATCAGCATTTAGTGCTTATCGGAGATACCCAGCAGATTAAACCTCTACTTTCAGAGAACGGATTCAACCCCGATCACTTTGAATACGTACATACCGAAGAAGTAATTGGTATGGGCGAACATCCCACAAAGGCTATTCTTCAAAAGCCAAATTCTAGTATTGCTGTAGGTTTCCAATTGTTAAAAGAAGGCAAAATTGACTCGTTCGCAAGTGCGGGAAATTCTGGTGCAATGCTAGTTGGCGCTGTTTTTAGCGTAAAAACTATCCCTGGTATTATCCGTCCTTGTTTATCAACCATTGTACCCAAACTTAAGGGTGGAATAGGCTTGATGCTGGATGTAGGTGCCAACGCCGATTGTAAACCTGATACTTTATTGCAGTTTGGTGTATTGGGCAGTCTGTATGCAGAAAATGTAATGCAGATCAACAACCCTAAAGTAGCCTTGATGAACATTGGCGAAGAAGACGAAAAAGGCAATATGCTTTCTTTGGCTACTTTCCCGTTGATGAAGGAAACAGAACTGTTTAACTTTGTAGGAAACGTAGAAGGCCGAGATTTATTTAACGACAAAGCCGATGTAATAGTTTGCGATGGTTTCACTGGAAATGTAATGCTTAAATTAGCCGAATCATTTTATGTGCTGACCATTAAAAAAGGATTAAAAGATGAATTTTTTGATCGTTTTAACTACGAAAACTATGGCGGAAGCCCAGTGCTAGGCGTGAATGCCCCTGTTCTGATCGGACATGGAATTTCAAGCCCTGAAGCAATAAAAAATATGATCTTCCAATCTAGAGATATGATCAACACTGGATTGGTTGGAAAAATACAAGCCGCATTCCAATAATTTAAATCAAACAAAATGAATAAAATTCACGCTGCCATCACTGCAGTTCATGGTTACGTCCCAGACTATATATTAACCAATAAAGAGCTGGAAACCATCGTTGAAACGTCTGACGATTGGATTACTTCCAGAACTGGCATAAAGGAGCGAAGAATATTAAAAGGAGAAGGTTTAGGCACTTCAGATATGGCTGTTGAAGCTGTAAATGGTTTACTTAAAAAAAGAGGAATTGGCGCTGAAGAAATTGAACTGATCATTTTCTGTACCACTACTCCAGATTTCCCTTTTCCTGCATCTGCAAACATCTTAGCAGATAAAATTGGCGCTAAAAATGCTTGGGGATATGATTTACAGGCTGCTTGTTCTGGTTTTATCTTTGGCTTATCAACCGGCGCTCAATTTATCGAGTCGGGTAAACATAAAAAAGTATTGGTTGTAGGTGGCGATAAAATGTCATCGATCATCAACTATCAAGACCGTACCACCTGCATTATTTTTGGAGATGGTTGCGGCGCCGTACTACTTGAACCAAATGAAGAAGGTTTAGGTGTACAAGATTCTATATTGCGTAGCGATGGTTCTGGAAGAAATTACCTGGGCCAAAAAGCAGGTGGTTCTGCTCGTCCTGCTACTGCAGAAACCGTTGCCAATAACGAGCATGTGGTTCACCAAGAAGGACAAGCTGTATTTAAATTTGCTGTAACCAATATGGCAGATGTTGCTGCAGAAATTATGGAACGCAACACTTTAACCTCTGATGATGTAACCTGGTTGGTACCACACCAAGCCAACAAACGCATTATTGATGCAACAGCTTCAAGAATGGGATTAGATTCTGACAAGGTAATGATCAACATCGAACGTTACGGAAATACCACCAATGGTACCATCCCACTTTGTTTATGGGAATGGGAAAGCAAACTTAAAAAAGGCGACAATCTTATTTTAGCTGCTTTTGGTGGAGGTTTTACATGGGGTTCTGTTTATCTTAAATGGGCGTATTAGAAAGTTAGAAGTTAAGAGTCAGAAAGTATAGTTTTTTAAACTATTGCCGATTACCCATTAACTATTCCCCAAGCTGTATAAAAATAAAACAAAAAAACTATAACTTAGTTAATCAATAAGCCACCAATTTTTTTTAACATAACCACAAAAGAATGGATATCAAACAAATTCAGGAACTCATTAAATTTGTTTCTCGGTCAGGAGTAAATGAAGTAGCCATTGAGCAAGAGAACTTCAAAATTACAATTAAAACTAACCAAGCACCTGTTTATGTAAATGCAGCTATACCTGCCCCAGTTGCAGCACAGCCTGTAGCAGCGCAAGCAGTAGCAGCAGTACAAACAACTGTAGAAACGAAAGCAGCAAGCACTCCAGAAGCTGAAGATACATCAAAATATATCACTGTGAAATCGCCAATGATCGGTACCTTCTACCGTTCATCAAGCCCAGATAAACCTTCATTCGTTAATGTTGGCGATGAGATTGGTACTGGTAAAGTAGTTTGTATCATCGAAGCGATGAAGCTATTTAACGAAATCGAAAGTGAAGTTTCTGGCCGTATCGTAAAGGTATTGGTAGACAATGCTTCTCCAGTAGAGTACGATCAACCATTATTCTTAGTAGAACCTATTTAATATTACGTCTTGCTGAATTTATTTCAGCACCTAATAGATCCCGAAATAAATTCGGGATGACGAAAAGGAAAAATATATGTTTAAAAAAATATTAATTGCCAACAGGGGCGAAATCGCTTTGCGTATCATTCGTACCTGTAAAGAAATGGGTATCAAAACGGTTGCTGTTTACTCTACCGCAGATAGAGAGAGTTTACATGTACGTTTTGCCGATGAGGCTGTTTGTATAGGTCCCCCTCCTAGTAAAGATTCTTATCTAAGTATTCCAAATATCATTTCTGCAGCAGAATTAACCAATGCCGATGCCATTCATCCAGGTTATGGTTTCTTATCAGAAAATGCAAAATTTTCTTCTGTTTGTCGCGATTACGGAATTAAATTCATTGGTGCTACACCAGAGCAGATCAATGGTATGGGCGATAAAGCATCGGCCAAAGCAACCATGAAAATTGCAGGTGTACCAACTATTCCAGGTTCTGAAGGTTTATTAGAAAGCGTTAAGGATGGTATTAAAATAGCCAACGAAATGGGCTATCCGGTAATCTTAAAAGCTACCGCTGGTGGCGGTGGCCGTGGGATGCGCATTGTTTGGAAAGATGAAGAATTTGAAAATGCTTGGGACAGTGCCCGTCAGGAATCTGGTGCCGCATTTGGTAATGATGGTTTGTATCTAGAAAAATATATCGAAGATCCACGTCACATTGAAATCCAGGTAATTGGCGATCAATATGGCAAGGCTTGCCATTTATCAGAAAGAGATTGTTCAATTCAGCGTCGTCACCAAAAATTGGTTGAAGAAGCTCCATCTCCATTCATGACTCCAGAGTTACGTAAAAAAATGGGGGAAGCTGCAATTAAAGGAGCGCTTGCCGTAAATTACGAGGGAGCTGGAACTGTAGAATTTTTGGTAGACAAACACCGTAATTTCTACTTCATGGAAATGAATACCCGTATCCAGGTAGAACATCCGGTTACTGAAGAAGTAATCAACTTCGATTTAATTAAAGAGCAGATTAAAGTTGCTGCAGGTATTCCAATATCAGGTAACAATTATGTACCAAATATGCATGCGATCGAATGTCGTATCAATGCAGAAGATCCATTTAACAACTTCAGACCATCACCAGGTAAAATAACCAATTTCCATTCGCCAGGTGGTCATGGTGTACGTGTAGATACACATGTGTACGCAGGTTATCAGATCCCTTCTAACTACGACTCAATGATTGCTAAATTGATTTGTGTAGCGCAAACCCGCGAAGAAGCAATTTGTACCATGGAACGTGCCTTGAGCGAATTTGTAATTGAAGGTGTAAAAACAACTATTCCTTTTCACCTGAAATTAATGAAAGACCCTAATTTTAGAGCTGGTAATTTTACCACTAAATTCATGGAAACTTTCGAATTTTCAGAATAATATAATCTTTTATTAGATTTAAATCGTAAATACCATTCTATATCAAACAGAATGGTATTTTTGTTTACAAATAATTTCAATGAGCGAAAACAAGACCCAGAATCTAATTGATTCTATTAAGAATAAAGGAAAAAGTTTAGAGGCAGAAATGTCCTTCTTTGACCATATCGATGTATTACGCAAGCATTTACTTAGAGGATTGGCTGTAGTTACCTTGTTAACCATGGTTGCGTTCTACTTCACCGACTTTATTTGGAGCAAGATCATAATGGGTCCAAAAGATCCAACATTTTGGACTTATAGAATGGGATGTAAGTTAACCGCAATGTTTCCTTCTATTGGACAGGATTTTTGTATCACCAAAATTGATGCAAAAATTATCAATACAGAAATGTCTGGTCAATTTACCTTACAAATGAGTTCTTGTATCATGGCAGGATTTATTTTAGGTGTACCTTACTTGTTATTTGAAATTTGGTTATTTATTAAGCCTGCCTTATTAGAGACTGAAAGAAAATCTTCACAAGGTTTTGTTGCATTTGCCTCAATCTTGTTTTTAGCAGGGGTTTTATTTGGCTATTACTTTATTGCTCCTTGGTCAATCAATTTCTTAATCAATTTTACGGTTGATCCAGGCATTCAAAATACTTTTACGATTGATTCTTATCTTTCTACAGTACTTACCCTAACCCTTGGAACTGGAATCATCTTTCAATTACCTGTGGTGATCTTTATCCTCTCTAAATTGGGTGTAATGACCCCTCAGTTTATGAGAAAACATAGAAGATATGCCGCAGTTTTAATCTTGGTTGTGGCAGCAGTGGTAACCCCTACTGCCGATCCTTTTACCATGATGATCGTAGCTATACCGCTTTTCTTCTTATACGAAATGAGTATCATGATCTCGGCAAACATCCAGAAGAAAAAATTAAAAGCAGAGGCCTTATTTTATAAAAGTTAATCGGTCCCATTTTTAACCTAACCTAAAAAGGAGTAGTTGATATCGGCTACTCCTTTTTGTTTAATTGAATAAAGTTTTTCAGCGCAACAAAAAATTTACGCGTAAGCTCCATAATTCTATATAAATTTGACAATGCCTATATTAAACCATTTAAAAATAGCCATTGGCGCAGACCATGCTGGCTATGACTATAAAGAAATTTTAAAAGAGCATTTAGCTGCTCACGAAATTAAAGATTTTGGCACTTACGCCACAGATTCTGTAGATTATCCTGATTTTGCCCACCCTGTTGCGAATGCTGTAGAAAGTGGAGATTTCGATTTTGGTATTTTAGTATGTGGAAGTGCAAATGGCGTGGCCATTACAGCAAATAAACATCAACAGATTAGAGCTGCAATTTGCTGGGAGAATGAAATAGCTGCTTTGGCCAGACAGCATAACAATGCAAATATCATCTGTATCCCTGCCCGATTTGTATCTACTGATCTGGCAAAAGAAATGGCAACTACTTTTTTAAGCACTCCATTTGAAGGTGGAAGGCACGAAAACAGGGTGCAAAAAATTTCTTGCTAACCTAAGTAACGAAACCACCATGGTATACTTGCTCAATAGGAATAACCATGTTAACAATAATAATAAAACTGATGAAAAAACAATTTCTATACACTGGCTTTGCAGTAATGCTAAGTTTCAGTGCCATGGCTCAGAAAAATCCTGATGCTGTAAAATTTAGCGAAACGATTAATAAACAAAGAGGCTATGACCATCTTTCAATTTTAGCTTCTGATGAATTTGAAGGAAGAGAGACTGGTAAAAAAGGTGCATGGATGGCAGCTGAGTATATCAAAAAACAATTCCAAAGTTTCGGATTAAAAGGTCCAGTAAAAGATGGTAGCGATCCATATTTCCAGAAGTTAGGTTATGCCTCAATTAGTTTGACCAAATCTGTGCTTTCAGTGAATGGACAGGCTAAAGAAAACTTTAAAGATTATTACATGCCAACAAATACCGTAACTGCAAAAGGTTATGATATTAAGGCTTCATCTATCATTTTTGCTGACTATGGCTTAAATAAAGATGAGTTTAACAACTACGCTGGACAAGATGTTGCTGGTAAAGTTGTAATGATTTTTAATAGTGGAGATCCTGTAGCAAAACCAGCACCAGCGCCAGCCCCTGGAACAAGAAGAGCACCTTCAAGTGTTGGAAGTTTACAAAACAAAATCAAATACCTAATTGAGCAAAAAGCTGCAGGAGTATTGGTTATTGATCCAAACATTGAGACCATGAGCCCTCAAATGAAAGCTCGTTTACAAAATAGCAATCCATATTTGCAAACTACAGAGCGTATGAAAAGCATGGCAACAGCAGCTTCATTACCAACTGTAAACATTAGCGTTAGTTTAGCCAACCAAATTTTGGCAAGTGCGAATACTAACATTGATGAGGTGAAGAAAAAAATTGCTGAAACGTTAAAACCTGCAACTGTAGTATTGAATGTACCTGTTCAATTTAGTGCTGCAAGTAAAGAAACTGATGTTAGAGCAGAGAACGTATTGGGTTTCTTAGAGGGTTCAGATCCTAAATTAAAAAATGAGGTATTGGTTATTACTGGCCACTATGACCATATTGGTTTAGTTGCTGATCCTAATGCAAAAGATAAAGTAAACAATGGTGCAGATGATGATGGTTCTGGAACTACAGGCGTATTATTAATGGCCGAAGCGTTTGCTAAAGCAAAAAAAGCAGGCAAAGGCCCAAAAAGAAGCATTTTGTTTATGACAGTTGTTGGTGAGGAAAAAGGTTTATTGGGTTCTGAATGGTATTCAGAGCATCCTGTTTTCCCAGTTGCTAACACTATTGCAAACTTAAATACAGATATGATTGGTCGTATTGGAGAAGAATATTTAGGCAAACCAGATAGTGCAAATTACATCTATTCTGTGGGTTCATACAGATTAAGTACTGAATTAGGTGACTTAAGTGAGCAAATTAACAAAACTTACACTAACATGAAATTAGATTACAAATATGATGATCCTAAAGATCCTCAATCAATCTATACCCGTTCAGATCACTATAACTTTGCTAAATTGGGTATTCCTGTAATTTTCTATTACGATGGGATGTTAGAGCAAGATTACCACAGACCTGGTGATGAGGTAAGCAAAATCAACTTTGACCTATTGGCAAAACGTGCACACCTTAGTTTTTACACCGCATGGGAATTGGCCAACAGAGCTAATCGCCCGGTAGTTGATAAAAACTTAAATGGCACGCCAAAAACTAAATAGTTTAAGGTAAAATATATGATCCCGATAGTTAAAAGCTATCGGGATTTTTTTTGCCAAAACTTTACTTTATACACATTGAGAATTTCCAACTGAAAACCTCTGTAGTCTTTATAAAATTGGCCCATTGGCGAGGACTCCAACGGGTGCTAGGAACTTTACTTTGTATTAACTGAAAATTGCCAAATGAAAACTACTCCTTTACTCTTTACAAGACTAACACATTAGCGAGGACACCAACGTGTGCTAGGAAATTGCCAACTGAAAACCGGGAACTGAAAACTGCCAACTGAAAACTTTGGTCTTTCAGGTTTAGCCTTGTATATTTGGGCATGATCAATACTGCGGAAGAATTCTTGGTAAAAGCTGATGAAAAGGCTTTTGACTTACCACATCGTAAAACCATTAACCATAATATCGGGAAATACAATGTAGCCGTAGAACGAGGTCTTTCAAAATTTGAGAATTTAGAAGCTTCTAAGAAAAAAGCACATGTGGTAAAATGGCGTGTGATGGAAAATTTGGATAAATTTCTACCTGAATTTGAAGCCAATTTCCAGAAAAGAGGTGGCAAGGTCATTTGGGCAAATGATATTGCAGAAGCTCAAAAAGAAATCCTGAATATCATCCAAAAGAATGGCGGAAAAACGGTCATCAAATCTAAATCGATGACTACAGAAGAAATTCATTTGAATGATTTTCTTGAAAAACATGATATTGAGTCGTTAGAAAGTGATTTGGGCGAATACATTGTACAGTTGTTAGGCCAAAAACCTTACCACATTGTAACCCCAGCCATGCACTTAAGCAAGGAGGAAATTGCACAACTGTTCCACGAAAAATTCGGCACAGCGGTAGATGCCACTCCAGAACAGCTAACGCAAAAAGCAAGAGAACTTTTAAGAGAAAAATATTTAAGAGCTGATATCGGAATCTCTGGTGGAAATTTCTTGATCGCCGATACTGGCAGTATTGCCTTAACAGAAAATGAGGGCAATGCCCGTTTGTGCACGACCTTTCCTAAAATACACATTGCTATTGTGGGTATTGAAAAGATCATTCCTTCAATGGCCGATCTTGATCTCTTTTGGCCTTTATTGGCTAGTCATGGTACGGGCCAAAATTTAACCGTTTACAATACCATTTTAAGTGGCCCTCGGCAGCCCAATGAAACAGATGGGCCTGAAGAAATGTATGTCATTCTTTTAGACAATGGCCGCACCAACTTATTGGCTCAAAAAGACCAAAGGCAGGCTTTATACTGCATCCGTTGTGGGGCATGTTTAAATGCTTGCCCTGTTTATAAAAACATTGGTGGCCATACTTATAACACTACTTACAGTGGGCCAATCGGTTCCATTATCACCCCTCATTTTAAAGGGATGAAAGAGTTTAAACACTTAAGCTATGCTTCTAGTTTATGTGGCAAGTGTTCTGAAGTATGCCCGGTTAAAATAGACATCCATAAAATGTTGCTGCTCAACAGAAGAGATGCAGCCAACCAGCATGATAATTCTAAAATGGAAGAGATAGGTTGGAGTTTATGGAAAAAAGGCATGACCAAACGTTCTTTAATGGACATGGTAAGCGGTAAACTGAAAAATTTCTTCCTTAAAAAGTTCTTCAAAAAAAGTTGGGGCAAATACCGCGATATGCCAGAAATTGCTCCCAAATCATTTTCTAAACAGTGGGAAGAACACCAGAAGAGCAAAGAAGCATAACACAAAATCAATAACCTACAAGCTAACCAAATATGATGCAATTTGATAGAAAAGATAAAGATGACAATCGTCTGCTGACACTTTATAAAACGTTACTTTATCCCCGAATGGTAGAAGAAAAAATGCTTATTCTTTTACGTCAAGGGCGAATTGGCAAATGGTTTTCTGGAATTGGACAAGAGGCAATTGCAGTGGGCAGTACTTTAGCCATGCAAAGCGAAGAATATATTTTGCCCATGCACCGTAACCTAGGTGTATTTACCAGTAGAAATATCCCTCTAAAGAAACTGATGGCACAATGGCAGGGTAAAATCTCTGGTTTTACAAAAGGCCGTGATCGTTCTTTCCATTTTGGCACACAAGATTATAAAATTATAGGGATGATCTCCCATTTAGGTCCTCAAATGGCCCTAGCCGATGGCATTGCCCTTGCAGATTTAATTGCCAATAAAAAACAAGCCACCTTGGTTTTTACAGGCGAAGGAGCGACAAGCGAGGGAGATTTTCATGAAGCAATCAATGTAGCTTCTGTATGGAACTTACCCGTTATCTTTTTAATTGAGAACAATGGCTATGGCTTATCTACTCCTATTAATGAGCAATTCAATTGCAAACATTTGGTAGATCGAGCCATTGGTTATGGCATAGAAGGCATCCAGTTAGATGGCAATAATATTCTAGAGGTTTATGACAAGCTAAGCGAAATTGCAGCAAGTATCAGAGAGAATCCACGTCCTGTTTTGGTAGAATGTCTTACTTTCAGAATGCGGGGACATGAGGAGGCTTCTGGAACTAAATATGTTCCTCAGCATCTTTTTGATGAATGGACAAAGAAAGATCCTGTAAAGAATTTTGAAGATTACCTGGTTGCAGAAAACATTCTTAACGAAGAATTGATTGCTACCATTAAACGCGAATATAAAGCTGAAATTGAGCAAGATGTGGAGGAAGCTTTTAACGAGCAAGAACCAGAGGCCCATACCGCAGTTGAGGTGGCAGACATGTTTGCTCCCTATGAGGCTCAGCAAAGCTTACCTAGTGCTGCGCAAAGCGAAAAAAGATATTTAGACGCCATTACCGATGGTTTGCGGGAAGGGATGCAGCGTTATGAAAACCTAGTGATTATGGGGCAAGACATTGCAGAATATGGTGGAGCTTTTAAAATTACCGATGGTTTTGTAGCCCAGTTTGGCAAAGCAAGAGTGCGCAATACACCGATCTGCGAATCGGCAATTGTTGGTACAGGTTTAGGCCTTTCCATTAATGGATATAAGGCTGTGGTAGAAATGCAATTTGCAGACTTTGTAACTTGTGGTTTCAATCAGATTGTAAACAATCTTGCTAAAACCCATTACCGTTGGGGCGAAAAGGCCGATGTGGTGGTACGCATGCCAACAGGTGCAGGCACTGGGGCTGGTCCATTCCATTCGCAAAGCAATGAGGCCTGGTTTACCAAAACACCAGGTTTAAAAGTGGTATATCCCGCCTTTCCTTATGATGCCAAAGGTTTATTGATTGCGGCTATTGAAGATCCAAATCCGGTAATTTATTTTGAGCATAAATACCTGTACCGTAGTTTGAGTGGCTTGGTACCTGATGGCTATTATACCGTAGAAATTGGCAAGGCCAAAGTTTTAAAAGAAGGTGAACAATTGGCCATTATCACCTATGGTTTGGGTGTACACTGGGCCTTAGACTATTTAAACAAACACCCAGAAATTTCGGCTACTTTGGTAGATCTGGTAAGTTTGCAACCTTGGGACAAAGAAACCGTAGCTGCTGCTGTAAAAGCAACTGGCCGTGTGATCATTTTACATGAAGACACTTTAAGTAGTGGTTTTGGCGCTGAATTAGCCGCTTGGATTGGCGAAAACTGTTTCCAAGACTTAGATGCTCCAGTAATGCGCTGCGCCAGCTTAGATACAGCCATACCAATGAGCAAGGTTTTGGAAGACGATTTTTTAGCGAAGGCGAGATTAGCAGAAACAGTAGAGAAGCTATTGGTTTATTAAACATACAGAGCTGATTAAATTAGCCCTGTATGTTTTAACTAATTTTGTTAAATTTTAAACCCTGTAATGCTGGGTTCATTTAAGATGTAGAACATGTTCCATAAAAAGAATAACAAGTGCCGTAATAGCATTCTGCCATACAAGTTGCAATCCTAAGGTAGCAAGTTTCTGAACCTGATATCGGATCTACGCAGACAGCACTCATAGGTGGGTTTCCACCTTTTACTTTTTTCATCTCAGTTTTACTAAGTAGGTTTGACTTTTTCATTATTTTAAATTTATTTAATAACCCACCCAAACACCAGGATGGGTTATAGTTTATTCAATTAATCTATTGGTTGAGGTAAATTACATCCATATATCCAACCCTGTGGACAGAAAGCCCTAGCGTCAGCAATCGAATCACAACAAGCATAAAAATAATGAATGTCTGGACCAGTTTGAGTGGCACAAGTAATAAAGCCTCTAGGAGCACAAGTACCAGGGTCGCCACCTGGAGTTTCTGGAGGATATCCTCCACCAAATACTTTCTTCATCTCAGTTTTACTGAGTAGGTTTAGTTTTTTCATTGTCTTAAATTTAGTTTATAGGTTGTGCAGCCCCTCCACGCTGGCCTGCTTATAGCGGTACTCGTATACGCCAGTACTCATTTTCAGTAATAGATCTGAGCTTATTACCTTATTACTAGCAATTTAGTTATCGCGGGTTAAGCAAACAAATTTATTGTACCAAAGGCCTTTACCAGTGTATGAAATGCCTTCTACAGTATATATCCTTATTATTCATTCAAATTTTATTAACCAATTCTAGGTGTTTCAAACACCGCCAAATGCTATTGGCACGATAATAGCCTATATGTAAATAGGGTTATAACATAAGGAGCGTAGTATGAAAAGTGTATATTTTTTAATTTTAATAGGCATATTTAGTACACAACTGGGCTGCAAACAGTTTAAGGCAGATCATCCACAGGCTGCCCTTAGCGATGAAAATGCTACCAATCTTACCGCAAAATCAATTGTACATTATGCCGATTCCATTGATAAGAACTTAAAATTTTTAGAAAAAACCACCAGTTTGGTCTACATGCTTGGCGATCTCTCTTTTTATGTAGAACAATACAGCAGCGATAACAACCCCATTCTAATGGTAGAACATGCCTTTAATGGTGGTATTAGCAATAACCTGAAAAAATATTATTTTAGAAATGACAGCTTGATCTTGGAAACGGTAAATAATGAGCTGAGCAATGAGGATGGAAATGTATTTAAGCAAGTAAGAACTTATTTAAGGAACAATACTGTTTTTAGAATGGAGGACAGAACTGCATCTGCTGAAACGGAAATCAAATCACTACCCTTTGTCAATCTACCACTTAGTCAAAATACCAATACTGATCAAAGCCATTTAGAAAATGTAAAAACGTTACATGACATCATGAATGGTACAGATAAATTTGAAATGGTCTTTGAAAGCATTACCACCTACCCAGATTCTAGGTATATTATTTTAAGAAGCAAGCTCCAAAACAATTATACGGCGAGTATTTTAGTGAATGAAAAAGATGCGTTTATAGATAGTTTGCTCAACAAACCTATTGATTTCAAAAATCAAAAACTAATGCTCAATTGGATCATTAAAGACCAAGAAGCTGTTTATGTGCCTGTGGCCAGCAACACCTCTGCCAATGGGTTAAAAAGGTAAGTATTTCCATTATCTAAACATACACAACGGTAACGTTTCCTAATCCGCTCTCCCTTTTCAAATTTGCGCCCATCCTTTAACGTAAATACAGCATGTAGAGGCAACTCTTCTACCCTACTTGTAGACAAATGGGTATCGTATTTTTTTAAGGCCCTGGCAAGCGTTAAATCAGTGCAACTTGATGCAGCAGGATTATCTAAATAATTAACGATAGTTTGATAAATGTCTTGCGGAAAAACCTGGATCTCAAAAAAAGGGTTCATCATTCTTTTGAAATTATTCTTCCATTCCGTTCCATGGGGTTTTGCTTTATGCTTATGGTCATTCCAAGTTAGCAAATGTGCAAATTCATGTACCGTGGTTACCAGAAAAGCATAGGGGTTGAGGTCGTTATTTACAGATATTTTATGCCCCTTATCTTTAAAAGGATGCCTATAATCGCCCAATTTGGTTGCTCTATTTTTTGAAATTTTAAATTCGCATTGAAAATAATCAATCCATTTAGCAATGATTGGTGCCGCAGGTGCGGGCATATACTGCGCTAAAACATCAACTTTGTTCACAGCAGTAAATTTAACCAAATTTATTTTAAAAATTGATAGGCAATTAAACTCGCAACATAGGCCATTGCGGTCATGTAAACCAATTGGATCATTGGCCATTTCCACGATTTGGTTTCGCGATAAACCACCGCAACCGTACTCATACACTGCATGGCAAATGCATAGAAAAGCATTAGTGAAAGTGAGGTGGCAAAGGTAAAAATCGGCAAGCCTGTTTCTGGATCTTTGGCATCACGCATTTTATTGCGAATGGTGGCCGTATCTTCATCCCCACTATCTACACTATAAATGGTAGACATGGTACCTACAAAAGCCTCACGTGCTGCAAAAGAAGTAATTAAGGCAATGCCTATCTTCCAATCAAAACCTAATGGCTTAATTACGGGTTCTATCGTTTGACCCAAAATACCTGCGTAAGAGTTTTCCAGCTTTTCTGCAGCTTTATCTCTTTCTAAAGAAGCCAATTGTACACTGTCTTTTGAAGTCGACTCAATAGTGGTGTATTTTTGTTCGATGTTTTCAAAACGTTTGCCTGGTCCGTAACTAGCCAATACCCAAAGTACAATTGAAATGGCAATAATTACCTTACCTGCTTCTAAAACAAAGGTTTTAGATTTTTCGTACATCGTAAAAATAACGTTCTTCCAACGTGGCATACGGTATACCGGAAGCTCCATAATAAAGTATGATTTCTCTTTGGCCTTAATGATGAACTTCATGACCAAAGCCACCAAAATAGCCGCAACAATGCTAATCACATACATGGCCATCAAGGTTAATCCTTGTAGACTTAGAAAGCCAAAGATCATTTTATTCGGTACTACCAGAGAGATCAGTAAAGTATAAACAGGCAATCGGGCCGAACAGCTTACCAAAGGTGTAACCATAATGGTGATGATGCGGTCTTTCCAGCTTTCGATGTTACGTGCACTCATGATAGAAGGTACCGCACAGGCAATACCACCAATCATAGGAACCACAGATTTACCACTTAAACCAAATTTACGCATGATCTTGTCCATCATAAACGTAACTCTGGCCATATATCCTGTATCTTCCAAAATGGAGATCAACGCAAATAAAATCGCGATCTGCGGAATAAAAATTACAATGCCACCCAAACCTGCCAACACACCGTCTAACAGCAAATTAGTTAAAACTCCTTCTGGTAAATGGGCATGCCCTAAATCTGTTAACCAGATAAAAGAAGTTTCAATCAGCTCCATTGGATAGGCAGACCAAGAGAAAATAGCATTAAAGATGAAGAATAAGATGGCAATAAAAATGAAGAAACCCCAAAAACGATTGGTTAAGATCGAATCGAGCTTATCTGTAATCTTAAATTTCTTTGCTGCACCAGTATCAGTAACTACATCTTTTAAAATGGCACTTAAGTAACGATACCTGGCAATGGTTTCTGCACCTTGTATTTTAGAAGATTCGAAACCATTTTCTTTTTCTATCGTTTCTATTTCTTCTTGCTCTTTTGGCGTAAAGAATGTCAAATGCTCATGCTGATGCAGTACCTGCAAGGCATAATAATCATTTGTGGTATTGATTTTTTGCTTAACAGCATTAATCGCTTCTGGTGCGAATACGGCTACATCAATGCTGGTTACTTGGGTACAAACTGTAGAGGTGTTAGCAATAGCAGTTTTGAGTACTTCTAATCCTTCATTTTTTCGGGCAGAAATGGCTACCACTTGGATCCCTAATCGCTCTGCCAGTTTATTGGCATCAATCTCGATCCCTTCCTTTTTGGCCATATCCGTCATGTTGAGCACCAATAACATCGGTAAACCCAAATCTGCTACTTGAGCACATAACAATAGGTTACGACGTAAATTGGTGGCATCAGCAACCAATACAACCATATCGGGGTGACTTGGATTGTTTTGATCGGCCAGTACCTGAAAGACAATGCTTTCATCCTTACTTTTTGGATATAAACTATAGGTGCCAGGAAGATCGATGATTTCCGCTATTTTCTGATTTGGTAGTTTCGAAAAACCTGTTTTCTTATCTACGGTGATTCCTGGAAAATTACCAATTTTCTGATTTAACCCAGTTAATAAATTAAAGAGGGTAGATTTTCCGGTATTTGGATTACCAACTAATGCAACTCTAATATCTGCCAAGGTACTATTGAATTATAATGACAGCAGCTTCGCTTTTACGTAAACACAATTGATAACCCGCAACGCGAATAGCAATAGGATCTCCCAATGGGGCGAAACGCTCAACTTCCACAACCTCACCTGGCAAGCAGCCCATTTCCATCAACTTTACCGACATTTCTAAGTCTGTAAATGACACGATAGTTCCTTGTTCTCCGGGATTTAATTGTGATAGCTTCATGATTAAAATTATGGCGCAATTTACCCTTTATTTATATTAAATCCAAATAAGAGACTAGTTAAATCGGATCATTGGTGGTGGCGCCGGTATACCACCTGCCGCTGCTGCCCCGAATTTTTTCAGCCTATAAGTTACTGCCATTAAGAAATACCTACGCATACCTAGATTTACACTTTCGAGAATATAGGTATCACTCGCAAATCTACTGCTGTTTCTGCTATTGTTAAACACATCAGAAACGGTAGCTTTTAGGCTCAATGATTTTTTTAGGAATAGTTTCTCAAAACTGACATTTGCCGTATGTATGGTATTGTTATTTGCACCTAAAGATACATTGGCATTGTAAGTTACATTACTGGTCAGTGTAAAACGCAAATCGTAAGGCAAGCTCGTCATCAAACTTAGGTTGTTGAACACCGAGGTAAATCTCGCATCTGGTAAATTGTTGTAATCGTAACTAATGTCTCTAATGCTGGCATTGATCCGGTTAGAGAACTGTAGATCTGAGCCAATGGTATAATAAACAGCGCTACCAAAATTATAGGATACTGCCGACGATTTAACCTGCGCTCTATTTAAAAAAGATGTATTTTTTGACGTAGAAATGTTAAAATTAGGACTGATGGTGAGGCCCAAACTTTTTACCCTAACACTTCCAGACAGCCTTGCGCTAAAATTGCTATTGCCATCAATGTTGTCATAAAACGTAGTTTGGATACCGGTTTTAGGGTCTAACATAGAATTGTTGATGATACTGTTGCTAGTATTGGAATAGCTTAAACTAAAATTGATGCTACTCCCAGAACTCACATTAAATCGATTATAGCTTAAAGATAGATAATTCTCTGCCGAAGGTTTAAGGAAAGGATTTCCGGTAGTGATCTGCAAGGGGTTTGAATTATCTGTTAAAGGTTGTAATTGCGAAATACTTGGTGTATTCATATACCTGCTTCCATTAACTGAAAGATTTGATGTCTTGGTCATTTTATAAGAAAAATAGAAATTGGGCTGGAGCAACACAAAATTTGTATTTACATTTTTATTGTTCATCAGATTGGCTCCACTTAGCGCTACATATCGCTGTGTGCTATTTATACTTAAACTCATCTTTTCATTAGGCACAATGTTTAAATTCAGTCCAATGCCGTGGCTTTCATTAAAGTTTTGTAGCCTACGAGACAGGTCGGCATTGATCAGGTCGTAACGAGTGGTACCTGTATTGTAATCGTAAACCATCCTATCTATAATGTCTTCTCTTTTACTATAGCCATAACTTGCACTCAGTTTAATCTTTTTGGTAAGAGGTTCAGTATAATCAAGGTTTAGCCCATAACTGTTTACATCTCCTGATTGATCGATCAGCTGGTTAAGGATAGTAGAGGTTGGCACACCATTATCGTTAATGGTGATATTGGATAGATTTAAACCATCTAATGCAGAATTGCTGAAATTACCATTTAAACTAATATTATAACCTCTCCCTTTTTTATTTAGTTTTTTGTTAAAAGCAACCCTACCACCAAAACCAGGTGTTTTATTGTCATTCGAATTGAGTGAATTTCCTTTATTGATGTTTTGTTGGCTTGCTTGCGTATAAGAACTAAATACAGCTATATTTTCGGAGTTTGCAGTACTCAGTCCAAAATTTGGGGTAATCTGAAGTTTTGCAGTTGAATCTATCGGAATGTCCAATCTCATGGTCAAACGATGGCGGATACTGGTTGAGGTGGCATCGGTATTCCGATCATTGAAATAACTATCCTGGCCCAACAAATTTAACCTGCTGCTTAAACTTTGACGGATACCATAGTTTTTGTTGAACATGTAATTGAAACTGATCTTATTGGGTAATTTTTTATTCTTTCCCCATTCATCATTAAAGTTCAGTCCAATCCCTTTGTTATCATTGATACCACCACCTCCACCGCCAAAAAGCCCATCGCCACCAAAAGCCATAGATACATTACCTACACCATCTATAGATACTGAATTGACCATGCCCGAACCAAATACATCGCCACCTAAAAAGTCGGACAAATCGTTGAAAGAGAAGCTCGTTTTATTGATGTTATTGGCCAAACTGATAATAGAGATCTGGCGTTTGTCATTGAAACGGTTCAGGTTGAACGAGGCATCGTACAGACTTCCATTGGCTTTACCTGCCAAGGCATTTCCAAAATAGCCTTTCTTCTTATCATCTTTTAATTCGATGTTCAATACATTTTCCCGCTTGCCATCATCTATTCCTTTAAAAATGGCATCATCTGTTTTTTTCTCTATTACTTGTATTTTCTTAACAATATCTTTCGGTAAGTTTTGGGTAGCTGTTTTGGGGTCGTTGCCAAAAAAATCTTTTCCACCTACCAAAACCCTGTCGATTTTTTTCCCATTAAAACTAATGTTCCCATCTTTATCTACTTCCATACCTGGCATTACCTTTAGCAAATCCTCTACATTGGCATCAGCTTGTGTTTTAAAAGCATCGGCAGCAAATTCTATGGTATCTTTTTTAATAATCATGGGTAACAACTCGCTTTTAACCAAAATATCGTTTAAGGTAATAGCACTTTCATCCATTTCTATATTGCCAAAATCTACAGCCGGTTTTTCTTTGGTCAACTCAAAAGCCTTAATTATTGGTTTGTACCCAATTAACGCAATGTAGAGTTTGTACTGTCCAAATGCTAGTGCCTTTGCAGAAAAGTGTCCCTCGGTAGTGGTAGCGCCCATAGCCGCCACCGTAGAATCTTTTACATTTTTAAAGGCAAAAGAAGCGTAGTCGATTGGTTTTTTGGTTTGGGCATCCACTACTTTTCCTTTAACATTTCCCTTTTGGGCAAACGCAAAAGAAGCTACGAGCAGGAAAGAGAATAGGAGTAAAAATTTAAAATAGAATAGTTTCATGGTTGGTTTAGTTTGATTCGTTTAAACAAATAAACTAAATATATAGTAGATTTCAAACTATTATTTTAGTTTTTATTACAAATAAAAAAGGCCATCAAAACTGACGGCCTTTTATCACATTATAGGTTAAGCTTACATTCTAATTCTTTGACCACCTTGGCCTGGCATTTGCATACCACCCATGCTTCTACCGCCAATGCTACCTAATGAATAGGTAAATGAAAGCATGTAGTAACGTTTCAATACGTTAAAGTTTAAGTCGGTAATTGTGTTAGAACCACCACTACGTGTTACTCCAGTATTTTGGTTTAATAAGTCATTTACAGAAAGCTTGAAAGTACCTTTGTTTTTAAAGAACTGACGACTGATATAAGCATTCATCAATGTATATTCTGTATCAAAACCAGCACCTCTACCAGTAACCTTATTGTAGTTTACATCTGTTTGTATACGCACCTTTCCTGGCAATAAATAACTAATATCGATACTTGGGGTTAACGTGTAATATCTTGCATTGCTATTTTGCGCAGCTGAATAAGTATCACGGAACATTGTTCCTGAAATACCTGCATTCATATCTAGCTTATCTAAGTTCGAAACTAACTTATAACCATTTGTAATTGAATAACTTTTGGTTACATTTTCTAATGAGCTGGTAAAGTTGGTGCTTTTAGCATAATTACCACTTGCATTGACCTGTAATGTTAGCTTATTGCCTTTGATAATAGGTTGGCTCAAGTTACCAAATACGTTTGCACTAAAGTTACCATCAACGTTGGTATAACCTTGTGCAATTTTACCATAATTTGTACTTGTTGGATCTGTGATTAAAGTACTTGTATTTGCAAAGGCATTAATCTGTTGGTTAATAATAGCACCCAACGTCATCGAACGGAAACTTGCAAAATCAAAGCTGTTATAAATCACAAACAAATTATTTGTAAATGAAGGCTTCAAATCAGGATTACCTAACACGATTGATTGTGTATTGGTATTATCTGGAATAGGTTGGATCTGATTGATACTTGGTTGTTGCGTACGACCATTGTATCTAATATTTAAACGTTTATTGTTGCTAAAATTATATCTAAACTGAGCTTGAGGTGTAATGTTGGTAAAGTTCTGATTAAATACATTTCCATTTGTCATGTTTACATTTTTACGATCTGTATTTTGAACTGCCGCACCAATTTGCCAGTTGTATTTCTTTTCTGTTTTGTTAAAGTTAAAACCTATCGAATTGGTCAAGGTTGTATTTTCAAACTCGTTGCTATAGAAAGGATCTTTAATGTCGAATTTGTTTGTTACTGGGTTGTAATTGTACACCAAACGCTCTTGGTTATCAAATGCATAACCATTCTGATAGTTCAACTCTAAACTCAATGTTTTGTTCAATGGCTCAGTATATACCAATCTTGCATTGTTGCTAATTGATTTTGAGTTTTGGTCATTCAATTGATTGGTTAATTTTGGTGTAGTTACACTGCCAATTGTTGTATTATCTAAAATGTAGTTGATATTATCGGCATCATTATTATTGTAACTTGTATTAATATTCAATGATAAAGTACGACCTCTACGTTGGAACTTTTTACGGATCAACAAGTTGTTATTAATAGAAGGGGAAGTTGATTTTGTATCATAACGCTGCTCTCCTTTTGTAGAGCTATTTAATACTTCTCTTGTATATTGGCTTTCACTCAATCCGTCGTTTTTGGTATAGGTAATGTTTGGTTGTAATCTAAATGATATGGTAGAATCTAACTTAGTATCCAAGGTAAAATTCAACCTATGGTTTAAACGGTTAGTTGTGCTTTCTAAATCATTTCTATTGGTAGTAGTTGTATTACCTAATAAATTCTGAGTAAAGCTATGTTGGTCGTTATATAATGAGGTTTTGTTAAAGTTATAACTTGCATTAAAAGTAGTACCATTTTTATATACATCAGCATAGTTAAAACCAACCATATTGGTAGTTGTGATCCCTTGTTGTTGACCACCGCCGCCACCGCCAAAGTTTCCACCTCGGCCGCCGCCACCGCCACCAGTAACGCCACCACCAAAGCTTTGTTTATTTACATTGTTGAATTGGCCCAATAACGACATTTGTTGATCGTTTTTAAATTTGTTAATGTTTACATTCACATCATAACGATCTTCTTTATCACTATCCTGACCATAACCAGCAGTGCTATTCCCAAAAAAGCCATTCTTTTTATCTTGTCTTGTAGTGATATTGATAATTTTCTCACGGTTACCATCATCCACACCAGAGAATTTAGACTGGTCAGACATGTCGTCGATGATCTGGATTTTATCAATCATATCCGCAGGTAGATTTCTTGTAGCCAATAATGGATCGTTACCCATAAAGTCTTTACCATCTACTCTTACTTTCGATATTTTTTCTCCTTGTGCAGTAATGCTACCATCTTTAGCTACATCAACACCTGGTAGTTTTTTCAATACATCTTCAACTACTGCATTTTCTTTTACTTTAAAAGCAGCAGCATTAAATTCTAAGGTATCTTTTTTAACTTTAACTGGAGGGATCTCTCCTTTAACTTCAATTTCTTTCAAATCTACACCTGTATCTTCCATGCCCAAATCGCCAAAGTTGATACCTGGCTGAGCAGCGTTGAGCTCAAAATCTTTTGTTAATGATTTTAGACCTAAAAAGGCCACGAATAACCTATATTTTCCAACTGGCACATCGCTAACAGAAAAACTACCTGTTTTGCTTGTAATACCTGTTCCTATCACAGACGAATCACCATATAGCTTTTTGATGGCTATGGAAGCAAATTCAATTCCAGATTTGTCTTTATTATTTAATACTTTACCGCTAACTGTACCTTTGGTTTGGGCAGCAGCAAAATAACTTACGAATAAGAGGGCAATAAGTATCGATTTTTGTATAAAATTCTTCATTGTTACTATTTATAATTTTGTAAAGTTACCCTATCAGACTACAGAGAGCTCCAAAAGTTTGTTAAGAAGTGTTAAAATATGGGTAACATTTTAAATACAACTAACTTTATCGTTACAAGTATTTTTTTTGACCAGATTTTTGGAGGCTGAAAAACTATCTTAGATAGCTATTAAAGGCAGGTATTGGCGTTTGAAGCCAAAGAGATGAGCGTTAAATGTAATTTGATTTATAATTAAGGTTGTTAAAATAATGTTACCAGAAATTAAACCTTTTGTTCGTTAAAATTCGACTTGTGTAATAATACATAACTAAAGACCCCCATTAGGGCTCCAATCATATCACATCCAAAATCCCACCACTCTGCAGATCTATAAGTGAATACTTTCCATTGCAGGAGTTCTATTGCCCCACCAATTACAGCTGAGATGATCAAGACTTTTAGAATAGTTAACGAGCGGAAACGGTAACTATGTTGGTATTTTATTTTACCATAAAATAATAAAATGGTGAGCACATAGAAAAAGCCTAAATGCGCCAATTTATCAAATCCTTCAAAGAAGAAGCCTGAGCCTCCTTCGCTTGCTGGCAATTGAATATTACAAAGTACTAAAATAATGAAAGTCCATACAATAGACCAGCGTTGGTATTTTAGTACTTTGTAATTGTTCATTAATTAGGCACCTACTAAAGCCTTGTAATCATCGGCACTTAATAAGCCATCTACATCTGTCAAATCTGTAATGCTTACTTTAACCATCCAGCCTTTACCATAAGGATCAGAGTTTACAAGTTCTGGATTATCGTTCAAATCGTTATTAATTTCTAATACAGTACCAGTTAATGGCATAAATAGATCAGAAACTGTTTTAACTGCTTCTACAGTACCAAACACTTCTTCTTTGGCTACTTCTGTACCTACACTGTTAATATCGATATAAACGATATCACCTAGCTCACGTTGAGCAAAATCTGTAATACCAATAGTAGCTTCGCTACCTGAAACGCTAACCCACTCGTGGTCCTTAGTGTACTTTAATTCTGATGGAAAATTCATTTTGTTTATGTTAATTTTTTAATGTCTTGTTTTATTGATCGGTAACAAAGGTAATTATTAAACGCATTTATAACAATTGCTAATTAAGCGTAATGCGTAAACTAAAGCCGAAGTTACTAAACGAAGTATTAAATGATTGTGAGGTATAAGGTTTGGTAATATTCGAATCGTAGAATACTTTTAGGTTAAACCTTTGGTTCAGTACATAATCAACACTTGGTCTTAGTGTAATGTTTTTCTGACCTGATGAAACTTCAGCTTCTTTAACATCGGCTCTATAAATTACAGTCTTGCTATCTCTAACAGAAACATCTAATTTAAAGTCCATGTTGTTGTCCATTCTTAACTGGCTAAACCATCCAAAAGGGAATCTAAATTTGTTGGTACGGTAACCCAAACCAAAAACCAAGTTGTTTTCTGAGAGTTGCGCCAACTGGCTATTTGCCAAACTCAAAGCTAATAAACGGGTTTTATTGATCTCGAAATTTGCAGTTAAGTTGTTTTTAAATCTGGTATCAATACCGATAAGTGGAGCAAAACGTTCTGAAATACTTATCTGCGAAAATTGGAATTTTGGCAAAAAGTTTTGGTTCACATCTTTACTGCTCACATATCCTTTGTTCTCTTCGTATTTTAATAAAGTGTTAAAACCATTTACACTATAGAGTGAGTTGTAAGAATGTTTTAAACTCAATTCAGAGAATCGTTCCGCAATGTAAGGGATCCTAGTTAAACCGCTATAGGTAATTCGCCAGTTCGGAATTGGGATTTTAGGCATGCTATTTAAACTAACCGAATTTGCATCTTTACCTGTATATGCTGCTATAAATGCAGAAACAATTACATCTTGTGCATCTTTATTGTAACCATCGGCAAAACCATTGGTAACGCCCGAAGAATTTGGATTTTCTGCACCTAATCTTCTAGAAATGGTTTCTCTATTTGCCATAAACTGGTTAAACAAGCTAGATACCACACTTCCATTCCTGTCTTTAAATGCAGTACCCAAGGTCATAAACGATACACTATAATCACCAGTTGTAGTTGGACTTAAATTTCTAAATGAGTTGATACTATTGTCGTATCTAAAGTTAGTAGAATAGTTTAAGGTTCTATTTTTTGTAGCACTTAAGGTAATTCTTAAATCTCTTAAAGGTTCAATTGTACTGGTTAACTGAAAATCTTCTCTTAAGGTATTAATGTACAACTGTGTCTGCAACTCATCTCTGGTTAACCAGCCATTGTTTAATGCCATCTCTCTAATATCTCTTTGGCTACCGAACACAAAACCTAAACCAGGTGCACCGGTAACATTATCTATTCCGAAATATTTGGTGCGTGGTAAATAACCAGGCAAGAACGTGCCTTTGGTCTGGTTAAAATTAACATTGATATTTTTTATACTCGTAAATAACCCTAACAATACATCAGAGAAATTACGCAACGAATCTGGCTTGTTTAAACTTTTTCTCATAAAGCCAAGTTTATTGTACAAACCCGTCATGGTTAGTGTTGGGTTAACTTGGATAATTCTAGAGTTTTGAATGGTATTCCCCAAGTTGATGTTAGGGTCTCTTAATGTAGATAATGGTTCTGTTTGCCAGTTAAAGTTGGTACCATACGTGGTAGCCACCGAAACCCAATCTAAGCCTGGAATCTTATCAATCGGAAGTTTATAGGTAACATTCACATTGTGACTGTAGTTTGTAGTACGGCCTAAAGTTTTCAGGTTCTGCCATAAAGTATCTCTTTTTAATCCTTCAATCCTGCCATCTGGCTCATCGATAATAGAGTAGTTTGTGGCATCAAAATCAAGACTTAAAGAGTTGGTTAAATTCCATGCAATACCATATATCCTCGAAACTAAGAAGTTTTTATTGAAGGTGGTATTAATTGGAATGAAGTTATTCGGATCGTTATTGCGCAAAGTATTTTCTGCGTAAAAACGATCTACATCCAACCTAAAGTTAATGGAACTTGGCAACAATGTGAAGTTAAAATCCTTCAATAATTTAAGGGTATTCGATTTGATGATCTTATCAAACGGTTGGTAATTTTTTGGTGTACCCGAATAGTTATAAGCTAATGAAGCTCTATAGGTATGTTGAATACTGTTTTCGTTTACAAAATCTCTATGAGCAAATTTAGTTTGCGAGTAGGATACATTAAAGTTTTCGATATCCCATAACCTTACTTTTGCATTAGGGTTTGTACGTTCTTTACGCACATTGGTAAAGTTAATGCTGCTTCTGGTGGTGTAGTCTTGTGCAAAGTTAAGTATCGAATCTCGTTGCGCTTTTGTAGCAGCATTCAGTGCATTTTTGAGCTCGATATCTGGTGTACGTGGATCATATTGTGGCGTAATTACCTGTTTGGAGTAACTCACATACATTGGAATTTTAATGCCTGTTTTATTTGGCAAGAACTTGCCCAACTCCATACTCGATGAAATATCAAAAAATGCATTATCAGCTCTATTCCTTTCGCTCACTCTTTTTTCTAATGAACCAAAACCAATAGTCGATTTGCTTCCCGAAACATTCAGATCTGCAAAATCTGCCAACTTTGCATTCATTCTGGCAGTAGCCGCCCAACCACCACGCTCATCAAATTCTGTTAGCCTTAATTCGTTAAACCAAACCTGTGCATTTTTATCTAGCCCATCATCACCTGCAGGAGAAGCCTGGTTACGCAATGGATTTTTTAAACCCAACATATACACCCTCACTTTACTCATATCTGGTTGTCCTTTTACAATAATGGTATTTTTTCCATCGCTATAAGTAAAAGGAACATTAATAGGCCATGGTGCTCCACCAGCAATTCGGGCATTATTTCTTGCCAATTTTGCTTTTTGGAACAACTCTAACTCAATATCCATTTTATTCTGGTCTGGCCAAATGGCATAAGGATCGCTCGTACCTGGTTGGGTAACTTTTAAGGGTTGGTTGTATTCGTAATAGTTATCTTGATTGTCTGTTCCGATACGTAAAAAGGCACTTACATCATTATCCGACAGTTCTGAACCGCCAATGGCTTCTAAGTGGATAAACATTTCCAATCGTTTATACGATCTAAAGTCGTTAATGGCAGTTTTAAAAGCAGCCCTACCATAACCATCTTTTAGGTTTTTGATAATTACCGCTAACGACTGCTCATTCTGACGGGTATCTCCACGGTAGTTGCTAAAATCACGTTCTCGTTGAATACCTGGCGGCACAACATAAGGGATTGGCGCACGTTTACCATTTTCTTCAATATTAACCGTAGCTACTTCTATTGTAGAGTTATCAGGGTTGGCTGGCAATAATGAAGGATCTGCAATGACTTGGCTGCTTTCATTTTTTGCATTGTATTTGCGCCACTCTCCTCTTACCAATTGGATTTTGGCAAATCTAAGCACGGCAGTATCGGCAAAATTTGTCAAGAACATCCTCATGAAACGGATAGATTTAAAATCTTGAATACCACCCACTTTTTGTTGGTATTGTGCCAAAGGGATACGGATTTGATACCAAGTTGAATTTTGAATGTTACCATTGGCTAATTTAACCGATGATACTACTTTATCTGTTACAAAGTTCTGTCCCACAACTAAATCGCCTGGTTTCATAGATACCTTATACTGGAAGTATTCATCAGACTGGGTCATGTTGTTATCTCTGTTGATATCCTCGCCATCTGGAAGCGAAGTAGAAGCTGAATTTTCAAGACCCAACTCATCTAAAGATTGTTGCGATGTCTTAGAGTTTCCTTCGGTTCCATTATAGTTTTGATATCTTTTTAGAATACCTGCATTAGATTGATCTAAAATGCCTCCTCTAAAATAAGAGTAATCATCAGATGATGGATCATTCTCAAATGCCAGTGCTGCATCTGGATTGAGCTGAGCTTTGATCTGTGCAATTAACCTTGCAAATTTAACTCGCTCGTTTGCGTTAGATAAACCATCCAAACCTACATCTTGGGCTTTTCTTGCTGCTGGATCGTTATCAAAAGCCTGTACAACAGGTTGCAGTTTGGCTACCCTTCCCCAATTTGTTTCATCGTATTTATTTGGGTCTTCATTTGCTGGCAAACCATTTTCAAGCGATTTTCTACCATCTTTCAAGATATCTTCGGAGATGTTTCCTAGATTGAAATACAGGTCTCCGCCTTGCGAACCCGGTTTATACATATAAGGATCCATTACCCATAATTCGATGTACTCTATATTCTGGGCTTCAAAATCATTGATATCTATTCTTCTCATTAAACCACCCCATTTAGATTTTGGGTTGTTTAAATTTCCATTTGCACTAAAGCCGTTTGGCGTAAAGTTATAGGGACCACGAAGTGATGGATAATAGGCAATATCTAAAGTAGGTAATATGGTAGACTGGCCCGTACTTGTTTCTTTAAAAGGGAATACTTCCTGTTCAACAATCTCTCTCACATAATGATTAGAAAGCTCATTGGTATTATTTCTTATACTTGAAGGCAATGTTGATACACCACCTCTGTTATAGAATATTGGATCTATATTATAAAAAGCAACTTTAGCCCTGTTGTAACCATATTCCAAATTGTCTACCAACTGGGCTTCTGGAAATAGTTGTGGCGTACCTGATAATTGCCAAGGAATAGCACTTTTTAAATCTATAACCGAACGAGAGGCTTCAAAATCATCTAAATAACTAGCCCCACCTTTTTCTCCTGTGGCGTTAATAGCACTCGGATGCCCTGGGATCAATTGTGCATATTCTCCAGAAAAAGTAAAACTAGATGGTGCTTTTGTAGAAATAAATGGAAGTTTATCTACCAACTTGGTTAAAAATCTAGACGGCGAGCTGTAGTTGACATCTAAACCAAAAATAGAGTTAGAGATTGGCTCTTCCATGTAATTAACCTTCTGCGTTAACGGCTTCTCCGTTAGGTTCATGAAAGTACCGCCCAACGTTAGTTTATTATTCACCTTATAATCTAAGCGGGTACCAAAAAGTGAACGTTGTTGTAAACCAAAAAGCTCATTGTTCTCTGTAGTTATTCTAATTGGTTGACCAGAAGCCAATAATGCGGTATTGATAATTTTCACTCTTCCGCCTTGGTAATCTACTGTAAAATCGGCCCCTTCTTGGAGTGGAATAGTTCCTGAAAATACTTTTACCGAGCCTTCGGTAACATTAATTGAGTTCAAAGAAAATTCTGATGAAATTTCAGATTGATAGGTTCCTTTTACAATATATAGGTTTTTATTACTGAACAACTGTTGTGCATCTACTTTTGTTGAAGTATACAACTCGGGGTAGGTATATTTATCTGCTAAGCTTTGTTCGCCCGGCAAATCAAATTTTGCGGCTAAATCTTTACCAAAAGGTTCAATCAATGGAAATATCAATCGTCCGTTTAAAGGATCAATCGTTACATAACCATTATTGGTATTGTTAATCAAGCTGCTTAAGCCAGTACCAGAAGATGACGAAGAACCTGGGAAATTATTTTGCGGGTTCTGATTGTTACTAAAAGGTTTATTCTCTGCCTCAAAGTCGAAAACACCATCGGGCTTACGTTCTTTCTGTTGGTTCAGCTGATCTAAATTGGTTAGAGAGATGTATTGCTTTAAAGCTATTTTATTCCCCTCCCTAATGATAGGCATTTCTATCCCTGTCTTATCATCAATCCTAAAAATATCAAGCTTAAAATTTTGGTTGCTAATCTGATATCCACCAATAGAATAAATGTTTTTCATCATCAAATCCCAGGTAGGTAAATTGGTCTTGATGGTTTCGTTCTTTAATAGCTTACTGTATAATACTTTTGGTTTAGCCTGATCAAAAGCGATATCTGTTGAGAACTCTCCTACTTGATATTCTACTCCATTATAGGTATAACGATAAGATACGGCTAAAACCTCATCTGCATTTAATGGGTTATTTAAGGAAATGTAACCGAGTTGCGGTTGGAAATTATATTCTCTTTCGGTTAATTTTCTGGCATAGGTTAACTTGGCAAAGTTATCTGTTCCTCCGTTGGCCTGAAAATAGTTGATGACATCGTTAGAGTTGGTCGATCTTGAATCTGGTGCGCCTGCAGCTAATTTGGCAAATAGATCGTTAGATTGTGCAGGGAACAATGGATTGGCAAAACCCGAAGGCAACACCGAACCACCACCAGTAAATTGACCGGTATTGTGTGGTTTATTCTCACCCAAATCTAAAAAGGCCAATACATCTCTAGAATCTTGTGGATTACCCGTTTTATTGGTAATCCAAACCTCTATTTTGGTAATCAATATCCCTGATAGAATGGTTGGTGGATTGGCCAATGATTTATTATAGTTGTCTCTAAAGTACTGCGCTAAAAAGTAATGTTTATTGGCTTCGTAATCACTCCCGCTAAATCTGTACTCATTTTGCTGGGCGCCATTGTTGAGCTTTATTTCTTTAGATTGTGATTTTTGTTGGGTAAATACCGCTGCAATATTCAGTTTACCAAATTGCAATTGCGTTTTAACCCCGAATAAAGATTGTGTACCATTAATTAAAGTACTGTTTAAAGGCAAGCTTACATTACCCGCTTCAATTTTTTTAATGATATCATCAGCACCCCCAGTATAGTCTAATTTAATTTGGTTTTCAAAATCAAACTGAGCTTCTGTATTGTAGTTCATGTTGATTTTCATCTTGGTACCAATGTTACCAATTACATCCATTTGGATACGTTGATTGAAATCAAAATTGCTTTGTACCCTTTGGCGTTCGTTAAATAATGGGTTCTCATTTTTATTGATCCTTCCCAAAAATGTAAGTTCAGCCTCTCCCCTCGGTTGGATATCGATGGTGGTACCCCCAAATATTTTCTCAAAAACTCTACTGTTTATCTTTACGGGTGGAATAATTCCGGTTTTTCTTACTTCTGCTATTTCGGCATTAGATAAGAGTCTCCAGTTCTCACGTTTGATCTCACTATTCACCAAGCGCAGGTATTGCTCTACCGTTAGATACTGTGGTTGCGAGAACAATCGATCGCCAATACGTTCGGTAATTACATAGCGTTTATTTACGGCATCGTAAGTTACTTCACGCTTGATATTTTCTGGCAGATGGATAAACGGACTATTAAACGTACGTAGGCCAAGTCGCTGTTTTTCGCGTACATTAAATGAATTTTTTGCGGAATCACTTGTTGATTTCGTTGGTGTAACCTGAGCGATGGCAACAGTTCCAGCAAAAACAAAAAATAAAAGAGTGAGGAGAGTTAATTTGTTTGTCAAGCGCAGTTAGTTATATATTCTTCAAAGCTATTTTAATCATTTGTTCTACTGTTAAATCCTGATCAGCTTTTTTAACAGCATTGTCGATGGCCTTTTCTGCAACCTGTTTGCCAAATCCAAGCATGATCAAAGCAGATAACGCTTCATCTTTCGTTGTATTATGTTGAGGCATAGAAATTAAAGTATCTGGTCCTTCTTTCTTCAGCTTATCCTGTAATTCTAATATAATCCTTTGCGCAGATTTTGCACCTATTCCTTTAATTTGTTGTATTAATGTTACATCTGCCTTTATAATTGCATTTTGTATTTCTACTGGTGTAATAGAGGAGAGCATCATTCTACATGTTGTTGGTCCGATACCCGAAACAGATATCAGATGTAAAAATAACCTTCTTTCTCCTTCATCTGCAAATCCATATAGCGTATGTGCATCTTCTTTTACATGTAACCATGTATAAATTTTACACCTTTCTTCAGCACCTAATGCCGAGTAGGTGTTTAGCGATATATTGATGTGATAACCAACGCCTCCGGCTTCTACCACAATATAGGTTGGGCACTTAAATGTTAATTTACCATCAATATACGCAAACATCTGTTTTTATTTTTTTGCTATTCTAGTTAAAATACTTCTTCTTTTTGTCGAATTTGCAGTTTCTTCTTTTGCCTGCACATCTAATACTGCAATAGTAACCATATTTACGATTTCTCTTACAGAACTCCCTAATTGAACAATATGAACAGGTTTTTTTAGACCTAATAAAATTGGACCTACAGCTTCTGCACCACCTAATTCTTGTAAAAGTTTATAGGCAATGTTTCCAGACTCCAAGTTAGGAAAAACTAATGTATTTGCAGGTGCATCTGCTAAACGACTGAAAGGAAAATTATCTTTCAATAAACCGTTGTTCATGGCAAAATTCCCTTGCATGTCTCCATCAACAACAATGTTTGGATGTTTCTCATGTAAAATTTTCACTGCTTTTCTTACTTTCTCTGGAACGATACCCTCATTAGACCCAAAGTTAGAATAAGAAAGTAGTGCAATGCGTGGTTGAATGTTAAACTTACTTACTGATTTTTCTAACAATAAGGTTAAGTCTACCAATTCTTCAACCGTTGGATCAACGTTTACCGTGGTATCTCCAAAAAATACTGGACCCTTCTCAGTCATCATCATGTACATTCCTGCTACACGATTAACACCTTCTTCGGTTCCAATAACTTGCAAAGCAGGTTTAATGGTTGACACATAATTTTTGGTCAATCCAGAAATCATCGCATCAGCCTCCCCAAATTCTACCATTGATGCACCAAAATAATTTCTATCGCGCAATAGCTTATTGGCTTCAAATAAGGTAACTCCTCTACGTTGTCTTTTCTTGAAAAGTGAATCAGCATATTTTGCCATTCTTTGTGGCTCTAAAGCTGGCTCGATAATTTCGACACCTTCTAGCTCTAAGCCATTTTCGGCAATAATTTGTTGGATGATCTCTCTATTTCCTAATAAAATTGGAATAGCAATGTTATCATCTTTAACAATTTGTGCTGCTTTTAAGATCTTATAATTATCCGCCTCAGCAAAAACTACACGTTTTGGTGCAGATTTAGCTTTATTGGTAATGGCACGCATAATCGAATCGTCCATACCTAAGCGGCGTTTCAGTTCTTCTGCATAAGCATCCCAATCGGTAATCACTTTGCGGGCAACACCAGATTCTATTGCAGCTTTAGCCACCGCCATAGACACATTGGTCATTAAACGAAAATCCATTGGTTTTGGAATGATGTAATGCTTTCCAAATTTGATATTCTTTTCGTTGTAGGCCATATTTACAGCCTCTGGAACAGATTTTCTGGCTAGCTCGGCAATGGCACGAACTGCAGCAATTTTCATTTCCTCGTTAATGCTGGTTGATCTTACATCCAAAGCTCCTCTAAAAATATATGGGAAACCCAACACATTGTTAACTTGGTTTGGATAATCAGAACGACCAGTTGCCATGATCAGATCTTTACGTGAGCTA
Organism: Pedobacter sp. Hv1; assembly: GCF_001412215.1. Taxonomy (GTDB): domain Bacteria; phylum Bacteroidota; class Bacteroidia; order Sphingobacteriales; family Sphingobacteriaceae; genus Pedobacter. Next base: position 527,179 of record NZ_LLWP01000009.1, on the reverse strand, counting down.
ATGGCTAGATCATAAGCAATCTCTGGATTTGGGTTGGCCATGGCAAAAACGATCGGGCTCTTAGCCATCGATTTCAACATCTCAACGGTAACACAATCTGCAGATGAAAGCCCAATGAATACATCAGAATCTTTCATCGCTTCGGCCAAAGTATTGAGGTTTCTTGGCGTAGCAAATTCTTTTTTGATATCGTCTAAATTGCCTCTGTCACTACGGATTACCCCACTTCTATCGCACATTACAATGTTCTCTTTCTTAGCGCCTAACGACACATATAAACGAGAACAAGAAATTGCGGCCGCACCAGCTCCATTTACCACAATCTTAACTTTATCTATTTTTTTCTTTTGTAAATCGCAAGCGTTCAATAATGCAGCAGCAGATATAATTGCCGTACCATGTTGGTCATCGTGCATTACTGGAATGTTCATTTCCTCTTTTAAGCGACGTTCAATTTCAAAACATTCTGGTGCTTTGATATCTTCTAAATTTACTCCGCCAAAAGTTGGTTCTAAAGCTTTAACAATTTTAACAAAATCATCTACATTTTTGGTATCCAATTCTAAATCGAATACATCAATATCTGCAAAGATTTTAAACAACAAACCTTTACCTTCCATTACAGGCTTACTTGCTTCGGGGCCAATATCTCCCAACCCTAAAACTGCAGTACCATTACTAATAACCGCAACTAGATTGCCTTTAGCAGTGTATTTGTATACATCTTCTGTGTTATCGGCAATTTTTAAACAAGGCTCAGCTACTCCTGGCGAGTAGGCCAGCGTTAAATCTCTTTGCGAAGAATATGGCTTGGTAGGTACAACCTGAATTTTGCCTGGCCGCCCTTGCGAGTGGTAATCTAAAGCGTCTTGTTTTCTATTCGTCTTACTCATAAAATACATTTTGGTAACGGGCAAAGTTACAATTATTTTCCTCGTTATAAATTTGTTTTTTATCTGTAACGATGGTATCGCAAAGCACTTTTATAGCACAAGAAAAGGCGGCTTGCCCTAAGCAATGGCTAGGGACAGCAATCAAGGCAAAAAGAGCACTAATCTAAGATCTATTTTAACTTATGTTATCTAGTCTTTGTGCGCTTAAACTAGTAATTGGGGTACAATATCACCCATTGATTAGCGCAGTGGCAAGCAAGGGCGAATACAAATTCGCATATTTAAACAGTGCTGTGGTCTTTATTATGTAGAAAAAAATATTAAATGAGTTTTTTCTTTAAGAATTGACAATTGCTGTAAGCCAGCTAGGCACTAGGCTCTTCTCTCTTGGAAACTTTTCTAGATCTATCCGATATTCTACTTGATCGGGTTCAATTTCAAAATCTGGTCGCTCATCATAGTTATAGTTCAGAGTGAAATCTCCATCAGCATTAATCTCCATCCTTACTGAATACCATGCACCTTTTTCGGGGGCTAAAGCATACATTTTCTGCCTAAGCTTTACAAATTTTCGATGAACTCTTTCTAATGGAGGTGTACCCGGGTAATTGGGATCGAACGATCTTCCTTTTACTTCGTTTACAAAATAATTGGCCACTAGTTCATTGTATGTTGACAAACCCACAAATTCAACCACTACTTTGTCCCAATTATTAACCGGAATATTATAGATAGTTGATTGTCCTATTTTTTCGATTAGCTCTTGAATTTCTTGAGTCATTGCAATTAAAACAGTAAATCTAAATCAATTGACCTTTAATTCGATGCTCGAAATCCGCACATCTTGCGATTTATTCTAACATTCCCAATAACAAGCTTAAGCCTATTCGTAGAGATAAATACTCCATCATTAAATGATCTTTATTTTTTTGATTCTGCGGGAATATATTTTTTAAGTTCCTCTTCAAATCGAGGATCTGATGGTCTTAAGAATTCGGAATTTAGAATTTTCCCCTTGTCATCTATGATGATATATCTGGGTATTGTTCGTAAGTCTATAAGCTTTGTCAAAGTAGAATTTTTCCAATCTATCAATCGAAATTGGTTGGGATTGTTCATTTCTTTTTCTTCTATGATGGCTTTTTCCCAATCGGCTACTTTTTGGTCTACATCAATACTGAAATTAACAAAAGAAATGTGTTGATTTTTATACTTGGTTCTATATTTAACGAAGGTAGGCAACTCGCTCCTGCATGGCGTACACCAGCTTGCCCAAAAATCGACCAGTAAAACTTTACCTTTATGCTTAGCTAAAATAGTAGCTAGCGATATTTTTTGATTGGCCTGGTTGGTTAACCAAATTTGATCCAAATTGGGCAAAATCTTGTTTTCAAATACTGGTCTTTTATTTTTTAGTTCAAGATATAGCTTTGTCAATTCGCTATTAGCCAATTTCGCAGCTTCAATAGCAACAAACAATTTGTCTCTTTCTTTTGGACTACTCTCATTAGCTCCATATAATGACAATTTCAAATAGGCTGTAAGAAAAGGAAATCTAGAAAGCTTATCAAAGTTATCTATAAGTTTATCATCAGGTATACCTAAAGATGTTAAATATCGAGCCATCAAACGATGATAGATAGTTACAGCAAAAGGTGAGTTGATCTGCTCTAATTGTTTGTAGTTTACCGATATGTTTCTGTATAAACTATCAATCGTTTTTTGCTCTTTTACGGTTAAACTCTGCGTTTTAATTCCTACAATTGATTTGCATTTCAGAATATAATTAAAATCAGTTAATACTTTTTTTAGGCTGTCGGTTAATTTTAACCCCCCAATTTTTTCATCATTTTGCTGATACGTAGTTTCTATGTTTTGAACCCGATCTTTTAAGGATTGTTGGGCAATCAATTTCTTTCTGTCAGTCGATAGTAAATCATAAGTTAGATCCATAGAAAGAAGACTATCGATCAACTGGCTGTTAAAAGGGGAGTATTTGACTCTTTTTTCATCTATAAATATGAGCGAATCTCCAGGCATTACAATAGAACTATAATTATCAAAAAAAATGCGCCCCTCATTTATGCTCGAATTAATGTAATACAAATGGGTTGGTCTATCTATTGTTATCGCAATTTTCGAAACTTTAACACCATTAAAATCTACACTCTTTTTTACTGTCTGATTAAAATTGTATGTAGAACTTAAAATAATCGGTACTTCATCGGGATAGATGATCATTGACTGTTTTTTTTGACCATTGACACTGAATGACCAGATCATAAATAATGATAAAAATAATAAAATTGATCTAGTCATATTTAAAAATTTATAATGAATGCTGTAAACAGCATTCATTATAGTTAAAAGTTTGGATTAGACCCGTCGCAGGCACAATCATAATAACAATGATCTCCACTTTCATTTCTACCTGCCAAAAAATTAATACAATAGATCTGAGCCTGTACTTGTTGGTCAACACAGGAACCACTAAAATTCTGGGGCATGTACGCAGGATATTTCAAATCTGGTGAAGTGTATTTTACCCTACACTTACCGCCAAATTCTTCAACACCACCCATTACATTTTTCATTTCGCCCTTACTCAGTAAATTTAATTTTTTCATTGCATAGATTTTAAATTTTGTTTTTCAAACAGCTAAAAACAACCTTAAGTTGTTCAGGTAAACTTAAATTATTATGCCCATCTGTTTACGATTGAAATCCGCACATCTTGCGATTTATTCTAACATCCTCAATAAATAGCTTTAATTGATTAACTTAAGCCTACCTATCTAAAACATTTAATATGAATACCAAAAAAGTGCTGAAGCAATTGCGCTTAACTAGAGGTTATACACAACAACAAATTGCAGAAAAACTCAATATAGATCGAACGACCTACTCATCATGGGAAAATGGCAAGGTTGACCTGACCTTCTCTCAACTAAAAAGAATAGCTGGCGAATACAGTATGGATTTACCTGTATTGATTAAAATGCTAGATGAAATATGAAAATTTCGCAGTAAAACTGCGCTTGCAAAAACTTATCCTTTATTGATCTTTAATACCATGCCAGCTTGGATGCTTGCCTTTGTTAGTTTGTTGATCTTTTTGATATTTGCTACAGTTGCGCCATCAAATTTTTCGGCAATGCCAGATAAGGTATCTCCAATTTTAACTTTATAAGTAATATAGGTTGCTTTAAGGGGTGCTTTAGCTTCCTCTTTTACTGTACCATGTACCTTTAATTGTTGGCCAGGAATAACCGTTGTACCTTTTAAATTGTTCCAAACTTTTAAGTCTTGTACTTCTACCTTGTACAGATTAGCAATTATTGTTAAGTTTTGTCCAAGTTTAACTTTATGGATATTTGTTTTAGCAATAGCCGTTTTACTTTTATTGGCCAAACCTTTTTTCCTCAAATCTCTTACATCATCTGTAGAGGCCAGTACAATTTCTTTATCAACCTCAATATCTGCATTCAATACCTCAAAAAGTTTAGCATAATTAACTTGCTCAACCCTAGGCAGGATTATTCTTTTAGGCAATTGATCTGTGCCATTTACAATCTTCTTTTTATAAGATGGATTTAAGCCAAACAACGTTGCTTCTTCATGGTTGATGGCCTTTGCCACATCGGCCAATGCCACAAAACGGTTAACCAGTACTGTATCTGTTTTATAATTGATAGCTGGCGTTTGCATTACAATATCGTGTGTATTTGAATAATGCATTACATATACCGCAGCAATAAATGCCGGCACATAATCTCTGGTTTCTCTTGGTAAAAATGGACGGATTTCCCAGAAATCTCTAGAGCCAGCCTTTTCCATAGCACGGGTTACATTTCCCTTTCCGCAATTGTAGGCCGCAATGGCTAACAGCCAATCGCCCAGCTCTTCGTAGGCATCTCTAAAATAAGCCGCAGCAGCATAGCTTGCCTGAATAGGATCTTTGCGCTCGTCAACAAAATTATCCATATTTAAACCATAAGCCTTGGCTGTGCCAAACATAAACTGCCACATACCCGTTGCACCAACTCTTGAAATAGCGTGCGGGTTCATCGAAGATTCGATAATGGGTAGGTATTTAATCTCGGCAGGGATGTTATAAGCCTTAAGCGCTTTTTCGAAAATAGGGAAGTAATATTGAGAAAGACCCAACATTTTGCCCATCATGTCTTTACGTCTGCTATAGATATCTATAAAACTTTGCACATATTCATTGTAACTCAATGGCACTGTTTTGGCAATTGAATCCAAACGTAATTTATAGATGTAATTTTGGTTAAAAACCAGTGGTTTATCAATAACCGGAACAGCAACCGTATCAAAACGAGATGCCGTAGTCATGTTTTTTAAAATCGAATCTGTTTGTGCAGTTCTTCTTGGAGTTTGAGCAGCAGCAGTAAAAATTGCTAGAAAACTTAATGTGGTTAGTACTATTCTTCTCATAGGCTGTTGGGCAAAAAATCTAAGTTAAGAGATTTTAGCTAAACTTCGTGTAAAAAACGATGTGATAAATTGAGCAACTCTTGCTCGTTAAAGTGTTTGGCCATTAACTGAACACTTAACGGCAAACCTGCAGCATTATTGCCCAATGGCAAGGCAACTGCCGGAATACCAGCCAGTGACGCCAAAACCGTATAGATATCTGCCATGTACATTACCAATGCATCTTGGATATTTTCGCCTATTTTAAAGGCTGGAGTTGGAGTTACAGGACTCAATAAGAAATCGTAGTCTACAAATAAAGCTTCTACTTTTTCTCTGATTAATCTCCTTACTTGTTGTGCTTTTTGATAATAGGCATCATAATAGCCTGCACTTAACACAAAGGTTCCGAGTAAAATTCTTCTTTTTACCTCTTCGCCAAAACCTTCGGCCCTTGAGGTTTTATAAAGCTCATTTAAACTTTGGGCTTGGGTATTTCTGTAGCCATAATGTACCCCATCATAACGCGAAAGATTTGACGAAGCTTCTGCAGTAGTTAATACATAATAAGCTGGCACTAAATAATCAAGAAGATCAAAGGATACATATTCAACAACATGCCCCTGCGATTTAAATTTTGCTATTGAAGCTAAAATCGCTGATTTAATTTCTGGATCTAGGGCCTCATTTTCGATGGTTTCTTTTAAAACCGCTATTTTTTTTGTTCCACCTGCACCAAGATTTTGCGTATAATTTGGTACTGGAAGGGTAGAAACCGTACTATCAGCATCATCTGCCCCAGAAAGTACTGCCAACAATAGGGCTGCGTCACTAACTGAGGAAGTTAAGGTACCCACCTGATCGAATGAAGAAGCATAGGCCAATACGCCATATCGAGAAATACGACCATAAGTTGGCTTAAAACCAATACAACCACAAAAAGCGGCTGGTTGGCGAACTGAGCCTCCGGTATCTGTACCCAAAGTAGCTAAACAGAGATCTGCTTGTACCGCTACAGCCGAACCTCCTGAAGAACCTCCTGCAACTCTTTCTTCGTCTGCTGCATTTTTAACTGGGCCATAATAAGAAGTTTCGTTAGAACCACCCATCGCAAATTCATCACAGTTCAGTCTGCCAATAATCACGGCATCTTCTTGCAACAAACGGCTTACCACAGTTGCTGAATAGGGTGCCACAAAATCGGCCAACATTTTTGAAGAAGCAGAAACCTGGTGGTCAATATAACAGATGTTATCTTTAATACCGATAACCATACCCGCCAATCTACCAGCTATTCCATTATCTACTTTTTGTTGCACCAATTCTGCCTGCTTTTTTGCAGAATCAAAAAACACCTCATTAAAAGCATTGAGGTGTTGATTTTTTTCTATCTGTGTAAAGTAATAAGCGATTAACTCTGGTACAGTAAGCTGCTTTTGCGCAAGTCTTCCTTGTATCTCTGTTAAAGAGGTATATTTCTTCAAAACTTAAATTTAAAAGATAAAGTATGGTCGATTTATTTAAACTACAAAAAGTAATTGATTAAATCATTGTTGCTTTATCGTCGGTAAAAAATGTGCTATTAATGAAAAACAGCCGCTAATTAAAGCGGTTTGTTTCCATTTTGAGTTCCGTCAACACCGTCAACGCCATCTTTACCATCTTTAAATTCTTTTACGCCTTTACCTAAGCCACGCATTAGTTCAGGAATTTTTTTACCACCAAATAATAATAAAAGTGCTAATACGATTAATACTATTTCACCTGTACCTAGGCCGGCTATTAGAAATGTTGGTTGTACCATTGGGTCTATATTAAGTTTTTTAATTCTTTAAATTAGGAATACGATTCCTTGTTTTTTGTTTCTTCGGGAGTAGCTTCTGCTTTAGTTTCAACAGGGGTTGATTCTACAGCTGTCTCTTCTTCTGTTGGATGATGACGCTGCGCATGGTTCTCTTCCTCTTTTACTTCGTTTTCTGTATCTACGGAATTTATGTTCCGATGGATTTCTCTCTTCACTCCTTCCGAAGCATCTTTAAATTCTCTAATCCCTTTTCCTAAACCTCTTGCCAATTCTGGTAATTTTTTACCTCCAAATAACAAAAGTATGGCCAAAACGATGAGCATAATCTCACCTCCACCCATGTTTAAGAACTCTAATAATGTGCCTGAATACATCTCTAATCTATTTATATACAAATATAGACAAATTAATTGCCTAATAGTTTATCTCGCAATCCAACTTTCGGGATTTAAATGGTTTGCACCTCTGATCAATTGAAACCCAAGCTCTGGTACTCCGTCAGTGTTGCCAACAATTCCGATGGTTTCTTTAGTGCTTACATTATCTCCCGCTTTTACACTTGCACTTTTTAAATTGTAATAAACGGTAAAGTATTCGCCATGTTTAATCAACACCACAAATCTTCCTTGTACTGGTGTAACCGATCTTACTGTACCATTAAAAACGGCTCTAGCAGGCGCATCTTCATTGGTATGGTATTTAATTCCTTCTTCATTAATTGTAGCCTGTTCAAACTTACCTGCTCCATAACGTGTACTGATATATCCAGTGGCAACTGGTGCAGGCAAACTACCCTTATTACTTTCAAATGCAGATGAGAGTTTAGCAGCTTCGGGTGTTGCTCTTAAAATCTCACTGGTGGTTCTTGGTTTAGCTGCAGCTACTACTGGTGCAGGTCTGTTCTCTGTTTTTGCTCTTGCAGCGGCCAACCTCGCTTCTTCTTTCAATCGATCTTCTTCCTTTTTACGTTCAATTGCGATGATTCGATTAATCTCTGCAGTAATCTGTCTTTGAATTGCGGCTTGTTGTTGTTTCTTTCTCTGGATATCTTGTGAGAACTGTTTCTCTTGTTTGCTCAATTGGTTTAACACCATGGTCTGCTCGCCCTTTTTCTTATCCAGCTTGCTCTTCTCGTTTACCTGCTCTTTTAACAGGTTGTTTTTTTGCTTTAGATCTTTATCCAATACCACAATCTTATTGTTCAGGTCTTTTTCGGTACCCTGGATATAGGCTGCTTGTTTTTTACGGTATTGTCCAAATTGCTGCAGGTATTTGATCCTTTTATATGCTTGATTAAAATCTTTAGCTGCAAAAATGAACATCATTTTATCATAAGAATTTTTATTCCGCTGGGCAAACCTGATCATCCCTGCATACTCTTTCTTTAAGTCAGACAAACGTGTTTGCAGATTGTGAACTTTACCTGTATTTTCGGTAATCTGATTATCCAGATTTTTCATTTCCGAGTTAATGGTCGAGATTTTTTCTTGCATTAAACGAACCTGAGCTTTAATGGTATTGATTTCGCCTACGGTTAATCTTTTACCATTAGTTGTTTTTTTCAGATTTTTTTCTGCCAGTTCAATTTCTCTTTGCAGTGCTTCTTTTTTACGGGTAAGCTCCTTTGTGGTTTGTGCAAAAACGCTTGTACATAAGGCTACAAAAAGTAGAGAAAGAAATAGTTTATTTAGCTTCATTGCTCCAAAAATATAAAAAAATTAGTTGATTAGCTCAAAACTTTTAGGAACACTAAAAGGAAACTCTACGGCAACATTGCTCTCGATTTTTGTAAATTCAATTTCTACATTTATTTTTTTTGCGCCAGACATGGTGTTGATTTTCAGGCTAGAGGGAAACAAAGCACTATTTACTGGAGTATACTTGCCATAGGTTACCTTAAATGCTTGTCCTGCTTTGGCATCGTTCAATGTAGTTTCTGCTACCTTTAACAAGGTATTAAATAAACTTCTATAGGTCAAATCGCCATTTGTACCACTTAATACCCAAACACCCGATTCTTGGATCAAATCCGAATTTACATTCATAAAATCTGGTATCGCATTACCTGAAAGTACCGCTTGTAACAAACCGAAATTAAGCTGTTTGTTGGCATATTGATGAATGTAATTGAAAGGTTTTTTGACATATTTTTTTTGCAAACGATCTAACAACAACAAACTATCTGGTGTAATTACGGCCCTAGCAACCTCAATACCTGCAATTGCTGTAATGCTTACCCAAATCTTTTTATCTTTTTGCATTCTGATAATCATCGTCACGTTATGCTCATCACCATCCATATTTAGATTTGCCTTGCCTCTCAAAGCCAGTGTATTAAAAGACAGGTTCTTGCTTTTCAACAAATTTAGGTTTTCGGGCTTTTTATCAACCTCTACCTTTTCTTGGCTAACTGGAGGGGTAGTCACAATTATTCTTTTGGGCTTACATCCAAATGCGACTATTGCAATTACTACTAAAGAAAGGCTATTTAATATATTTCTTTTCATTAATTTTCTTGTTTAGTTTTTCGGAGTCATTTCCTGCTTGTTTGGCCTTTTGCCATTGCAAAACAGCTCCTTCTTTGTCTCCTTTTAGAAAAAGAATATCGCCATAGTGCTCTAAATAAACAGGATTCGACACCTCATTGTTTGGTAATGCTTTTTGTATCCAAGTTAAAGCCAAATCGTATTTGCCCATTTTAAACAACACCAAAGCATAGGTATCGGCTATTGATGTATTTTTTGGAAGGGCTGCTGCTGCCTTGGCTACGAGCATTTCGGCCTTTGCCAAGTTCTGGTTTCTTAACGCTAAATAGTAGGCATAATTGCTTAACGTGAGGTAATTATCTGGTGCCAGCTCAATAGATTTATCGAAGGCAAGGTCTGCTTCTTTTAATTTTTGTTGGTCTATCAACACCTCTGCTTGCAAGGCAAAAATCATCGCTTTTAGGTTTTTATCGTCTCCATCTAATTGCAGGGCCGATTTAATTTCTATTCCTGCTTCGGCATTTTGTCCATTTCTATGTAAGGCAAATGCTCTGTAATAATACAATATAGCCTGGTTTGGATAGATGGATAAGGCATCTTCACCAGTTTTGATGGCCTCGGTATACTGCCCCATTAAGTTTTGGATGCCCAAAATCTTTTCCCAAGCGGCATAAAATTGCTCGGAGATTTTTAATACAGCTTGATATTGTTCTTTGGCACCATTTAAATTTCCCTGCTGGTACAAAACATCTCCGTACAATACAATTAATTTAGGGTCGTTTGGATGATTTTTAACGGCCAATTGGATCAGATCTGTGGCATCTTTAGCTACTAGCTGATTACCAAAGCGGGGTAGCATACTTGCTACAATTTTAAGTTGATTGGCAACTGGCATTGCAGGGTTGGCAAATGCAGCTTTCAATGGTACAATGGCCAGTTCGTTCTTTTTCTGAGATTGATAGATATCGGCCATAGCCAAATCTATTTCATAATTATCTGGCTCTAAACTCTTGGCTTTTCCGAGAACAGACAAGGCTTCATCTTTTTTGTTTTTCTCTAACAAAACCCCGCTCAAATAGAGATAACTTTTTACATCGTTAGGATTTTCGGCCAACAACTTATCTATTGTGGCATTATCTGGTGCTGCACTGGCTTGCATTACCACACGTTGTCTGGCAGCTGTTAGTTCTTTTGAGGCGCCGAATTTTTGCTCTATTTCATCGTATGCTTTTTGTGCCTCAGCATTTTTACCACCAAGAAAAAGGGCATTTGCTCTATCAAAATAATTATCTTCGGTTGCTGGCGACTGTTGAATCAACTGTGTAAAAACATTAACCAAAGCATCCATATTGCCATTGCGTTTATAGATTTCGGCTTGTAATTTTAAATACCAGACATTTTTAGGATTGATATTGATTGCCTTTTTAATTGCCGTTTCTGCATCCAACAACTTATTCTGTCTGTAGCTTATTGTTGCCAATTCAAAATATGCGGCATCATGTTTAGGATCTAATGCAACAATTCTCGCAAAATTAGCAGCAGCATTGCCATAGTTTTCGATCAGCTTATCTTTTAGACCTGCAAAATAAAGTTCTGTAATGGTATTATTTGGATTGGCTATGCCAAATGGCTGCTCTTGGGCACTCAAAAGTCCATAACAAAAACACAAACCAATACAAACAACTTTAAACTTCATTTTATAATTTTATAATGAACGTATTTTATTTCCCTGTATGTCCATAACCCCCTGCACCGCGAGCCGTATCACTTAATTCTTCAACACTTTCCCAACTAATGGTTTCGTGTTTGGCAATTACCATTTGGGCAATCCGATCGCCATTGTTAATCACAAAAGCTGTATCTGAAAGGTTGACCAATAATACTTTAATTTCGCCACGATAATCTGCATCTATGGTACCTGGCGAATTTACAATCCCAATTCCATGCTTATAGGCCAAGCCACTACGTGGTCTGATCTGTGCTTCGTATCCAATGGGCAACTCTATATGTAAACCTGTTGGAACTAAAAGACGTTGCAAAGGTTTAATTGTGATTTCTTCATTTGTAAATGCTCTTAAGTCCATACCTGCAGCATTTGCTGTTTCATAGGCCGGCAAAGGGTGATCTGAATGGTTGATGATCTTAATATTCATTATCAATTAGCTTCTTTTTAGAATTTTCAGTAAATCTTCTTTTTCGAAATAGACAATACTCGCTATAAAAGCAATCAATAAGGCATTGCCGATATAGATATTTCGGTTAAATATAAAAAATGAGGCGAAAACAATTGCTGTAGAAACAATTAAATAGGCCAAAATCTTCTTGAGGTTGTAAGGTATTGGATAATACTTCTGTCCGAGGAGGTAAGAAATGACCATCATGGTAGCATAAGCAGCCATTGACACCCAGGCAGAACCCATATAACCATAATGTGGGATCAATAGGATATTGAAAACAATGGTAATCATTGCCCCAATTATAGAAATGTAAAGTCCGAAACGGGTTTGATCTGACAATCTGTACCAAATAGACAAGTTCATGTAAATGCCCAAACATACATAACCCAACAACAAATAGGGCACTGCTGGCAAACCCACCCAATATTCTGCCCGATGTGCGGCATCTCTGCTGATAAAATACTTTAGAATTTCGATATTGGCTACCAAAGCCACAAACAAAATAGCCAAAGCAATTACAAAGTATTGCAGAATTTTAGCATAGGTGTTTTTGGCATTTTGATGTTTGGCATGACTAAAGAAAAATGGCTCGGCCCCCAAACGAAAAGCGGTATTGAAAATGCTCATAAAGATGGCTATTTTACATACTGCCCCATAAATACCAACCTGAGTTTCTGTGGAGTATTTACCTAAAAGGATCTTATCTAAGTTTTCGTTGATGATAAAAGACAAATTGGCCACTAAGATTGGCCAGCTGTACGAGAGCATGTTCATAAACATGGCCTTATCAAATTTAAGCTGGAGCTTTAAGAACTCTGGGATCAACAAAACGAAGGTGATCAAACTGGCAATCAAATTGGCAATAAATACATAACCCACCCATTTTTCGCGAAACCAGCCGGCAAAAAAGTGGGCCATTGGCCAATCGTGTTTGATAATGGCCGGAATACCATAAATAAAGAACAAACAGATACTTACATAGGTTAAAATATTGATAAACTTGATCAAGCTGTAACGAAATGGCTTCCCATCTGCCCTTAATTTCGCAAAGGGAATGATGCAGATGGCATCAGAAAACAACAGCCACAAAAAATATTGTACGTATCGCCTTTGGTCTTCAAATTCTGCCAAATCGCCATTCAATAACCATTTGGTAATTGGGTTGGTAAAAACCAAGCCCGTCAACAAAAACAAAGTGGAGATAAAGGCAATCACCAAAAAGGAATTGTTATAAACCTGCCCCTTTTTATCCTCATGTTTATTCAGATAACGGAAAAAGGTAGTCTCCATTCCAAATGCCAGTACTGCATTGATCAATGATGCCCAGCTGTACATTTTGGTAAACACCCCATATACAGATGCCGTATAGGTACGGGTAAAGATAGGTGTTAAAACAAAATTGAGCAGCCTAGATAAAATGGTACTGATACCATATACCATTGTTTGCCCCACAAATTTTTTATATACCGACAATTGATTTTAGATTTTAGACCTTAGACTTTAGCTTGCTGAGCAGCTGCCCACTTACAAAATCTTTAATCAGTTTATTTTTTCACTTCACTATAATTGTAAATTAGCTTTACCAAAGCAGGTTCTTTTTTACAACTTCAAAGTTGCGATAATTTTTAGCTTCTCCATCTACAACTTCAACATTTTCTACTTTAGCCTTTTCTGGACCTTCATTGCACCAATCTATAAACATTTCTAAGGTGGTGGCATCGGCTTCTGCTTCGATATAAACAGAGCCGTCTTTTTCATTTTTAACCAAACCTTTTACACCCATTTGATCGGCTACGGCCTTGGTACTTGCCCTAAAGAAAACGCCTTGTACTTTACCTGTTATTTTAATATTGATATGTTTCATTTTTTTAGTAAAAAGTATTTAGTAGTTAGTATATAGACATCATGTTGATCAGTTCAATAGTTCATTGGTCATTTGTTCATTAGTTATCAAGCTAAACTCAGACTGATATTTTTTAATATTTTGATATAATGGTTGTCACATTGAGCCTGTCGAAATGCCTTACCAACTGGTCTTCGACAGGCTCAGACTGACATTTTTTAAACTCTAGGACTTCATACTCCTTTACCCAAAATCCATTTCCGTCAACACTGTCCTTTCATTTAAAAACTCTTCCCATATTTCATTTAAAATTGTTGCAGCAGGCTTAATCTCATCCAGCATGGCCGAAACCTGACCAATTTCTAATTCTCCTTCTTCCATATTGCCTTCAAACATACCCAATTTTGCTCTTGCCCTTCCTAAAAGTTCGGCTAGCTGCGTGGTATTTGCACCATCAGCTTCGGCTTGTGCCACTGCATCGGCAAACTCATTTTTAAGCAAACGAACCGGCACCAGTTTTTTCAATCTCAGTTTGGTATCTCCCTCGGCAGCATTGACAATTTTTATCTTGAAATTAGGGTGTGCCGATGATTCTTCTGCAACTGCAAAAGCAGAACCAACCTGAACTGCATCTGCACCCAAAGCAAATGCGGCCAACATGGCTTTACCACTTCCAATACCTCCTGCGGCAATTACCGGAATTTTAACCGCAGCTTTGATCATTGGGATCAGGCACAAGGTAGTTGTTTCTTCTCTACCGTTGTGGCCTCCTGCTTCAAATCCCTCAGCTACAATAGCATCGACACCACTTTCTTGTGCTTTTAACGCAAATTTGGTATTTGCAATTACATGTACAACCGTTATCTGGTGCGACTTTAAAAAAGAAGTCCAAGTTGCAGGGTTTCCAGCCGAAGTGAATACGATTTGAACACCTTCTTCTACCAAAATATTCATAATTTCTTCCACGTTTGGGTACAGTAATGGAACATTTACCGCAAAAGGCTTTGTGGTAGCTTCTTTACATTTTTGAATATGTGTTCTCAATACATCTGGATACATGGAACCTGCACCAATAATGCCAAGGCCACCTGCATTAGAAACTGCAGCAGCCAATTTCCAGCCACTGCACCAGATCATTCCAGCTTGGATAATTGGGTATTTGATATTGAAAAGTGTGGTAATTCGATTGGCCATTTTGCTAAAATAAACGTTTTATAGTGGTTTCTTTTTTAATTATTCGATCTTCAGCAAGGTCAATCAATACAATGCCTGGTTTTTTGCCAACAGTTAAACTTCCGTATTGTGCCGCTATGCCTAAAAATTCGGCACCATTAAGAGTTGCCCATTTCAAAGACTCCTCAAATGAGATATTTTTATAGAATTGTAAGGTTTGCATCTCTGCCAAAATATTTAACTCATTATTACTGGTCAAGCTATCTGTGCCGAGCGTTATTTTTAGCGCTTCGTTCTTGAAGAGCTCCACTTCAGGCAAATGATCTTCAATATACAAATTGGCTTTGGGGCATAAACACCAGTATAATTTTTGATGTTCTTTTTGGGCAAAGTCCATATCGGCCTTTGTGCTAAAAGTATTGTGTACCAAAAGCGTATTCACATGTTTGGGCAGTTTTGGCAAGTGGTAATTTAATGCGTTTTTACCAGAATTGTGTGCTTCACTTTGTGCTATACCAGCAGCCGCAAAAAAATCGGCAAATGTTCCAGTTCCTTTTTCAAAAAGCTCATTTTCTCCAACAGTTTCTTGGTTATGGATACTAATTACATCTTCTATTTGGGTATTTGTACTGATCTGTTCAAACAAAGTTGACGATACTGAATATGGTGCATGTGGCACCAAGCTTGCTTTTAATGGCGCAAAATCATTTTTTAATTGAATGCCAGCCTCCACAATCGGTTCAGATGGTCTATTGAACCCAAAAAGCTCTACAAAAGTTTGGTAATAAATTTTACTGTTTAGCTTTACCGATCTAGAAATTAAAAGGTTCGAAATATCGCCTACGGCAACAATTCCATTCTCATACATCTCTTGGTCTGCTGCTTGCATGGCCGCAATAATCTCGTCTTCTGGTTGATCTCTTATGGCCAATAAAGCTTTGATAAAGTTGGTAAGCCCTGTTTTTTCGGCTATTTTACCTCGCAAATGCGACAATTCTAAATGGCAATGGGTATTGATCAAACCCGGAACCAGCACCCCTTTGTAATATTTGGCTTGTTCTATTCCTTGGCTTTTGGCTTCATCAGCAGTGAGTACCTGTTTAATCGTTCCATCAAGTGCAATTTCTAGCACACCATTTTGAATAGGTTGGCTAACCACAGGGAAGATCCAATCGGCAGTTATAAAATTTTGCATGTACAAATTAAGCGGAATAAGATTAAACTGAAAAGATTTATCATTAACAATGTTGCTAAAGGCAACAAAGTGTTGCACATCTCCACAACTTCAGAATTATCCTTAAATTTTAAATTACTGACAGTAAGATGCTTACAAATATATTTTTCTTTGGCACCATTATGTATCCTAATGGTATAGAGTTTAATAAATGATACTTTAAAAATAACAATTATGAAAAAATTAATTTTATCAGCTGCATTTGTGGCTATCGCAGGGTTAACAGCAGTAAATGCAAGCGAAGTAAAAATAAATCCAGTTGTTGCTGTTCAGGATAGCGTGATTAAAACCCCAATTAAATTAGAAGAATTACCTGAAGCTGTTTTAAATACATTAAAATCTGATCCTTATAAAAAATGGACACCAGTTGCCGCTTTTAGCGTAAAAGATGGCCAGAAATCATATTTTCAAATTGATGTTAAAAAAGAAGAAGAAACTTCATCAATTAAACTAGATAAAGACGGAAAACCAGTAGAATAAGCTAAGCGCTGATTTATTTAACTATTAACTAATCGCATAAAGCCGGAATTTTTCTCCGGCTTTTGCTATTTTTGCTGTATGGCCAGCCTATTGATTATTGAAGATGATACTACTTTTGCCCAATTGCTTGAAGTTTTTTTAGCGAAGAACCATCATCAAGTACAAACTGTTGTCAATGTTCAGCAAGCCAATAAGATCTTAGATCAACAGGAGTTTGATTTATTATTGATTGATTATCGCTTACCAGATGGAACGGGTTTAGACGTTTTAACCAAAGTACGTGAAAAGGGGGTTATTGTTCCTGTGATTATCATGACCAGCTTTAATGATGTACGTACTGCCGTAAAATCGATCCAATTGGGGGCCTTTGATTACATTACCAAACCTGTTAACCCAGATGAGTTGTTAATGATCATTAACAATTCGTTACTTAAAAAGGAAAGCAAAAATAAGCTTCAGCATGAAGAGCTCAACGATTTTATCAAAGGTAAAAGCACCATTGCCGACAAGCTTTATGCACACATCGATTTGGTTGCGCCTACAGATATGTCGGTAATTATACAGGGCGAGAGTGGAACTGGTAAAGAATATGCGGCCAGGACATTGCACCTGCAAAGCAAAAGAAAAGATAAACCTTTTGTTGCGATAGATTGTGGGGCTTTATCTAGAGAGCTCGCTGCAAGTGAATTTTTTGGTCATGTAAAAGGTGCATTTACAGGGGCATTACATGACAAAAAGGGACAGTTTGAAGCCGCCAACGGTGGTACGCTGTTCTTAGATGAAATTGGGAACCTGAGTTATGAAGTACAGATTAAATTATTGAGAGCTTTACAGGAAAGAACCATACAGCCTTTAGGGAGCACCAAACAAATTAAAGTAGATGTACGGATTATTGCTGCTACCAATGATGATTTAACCAAGAGCATTCAACAAGGGGAGTTTAGGGAAGACCTCTACCACCGAATCAATGAGTTTAAAATACAATTACCTCCCTTACGTGATCGAGGTAAAGATTTGGAGCTTTTTATTGCTCATTTTATCACCTTGGCCAATCAAGAACTTCAGCGTAATGTTAAAAGCATATCGACAGATGCGAAATCACTTTTATTACAATACGATTGGCCGGGAAACCTGCGTGAACTTCGCAATGTAATTAAACGGATGGTTTTACTAAGCCCTGGAGAAGAAGCGAGCCTAGCTGCTTTACCAGACGAGATGATGATTGCCATCAACCAATCGCCAATCTCCAATCCATCTGATCTCAAAGCCATTAACGAAGTCAACGAAAAAACCCTGATTACAGAAACCCTGATCAAA
This sequence comes from Pedobacter sp. Hv1, assembly GCF_001412215.1. Classification (GTDB taxonomy): domain Bacteria; phylum Bacteroidota; class Bacteroidia; order Sphingobacteriales; family Sphingobacteriaceae; genus Pedobacter. The sequence goes on along the minus strand of NZ_LLWP01000009.1, from coordinate 509,335 downwards.
GTTAAATACAACAAATCTCAAGCGGCCAAGCTATTAAACATCGATCGGAAGACTTTATATGCTAAGATGGAGCGTTATGGCATTACATAATCTTTTCATCAATTGAGGAGAGCAATTGATCCAGTCGCACTAACAAAATATTAATTTCTTCTTTTTGCCCGCTATCAGAATCAGCTGCAACTTTCAACTCCATCATTCTAAAATCTTTTGCCAGTGCCTTGGCCCCAATTTGTCCCAATCTGCCGGCAAGGCGATGTACAATTAAACGACTATTTTGTACTTCATTATTTTGCATTGCTTTTTTCAGCAAGCTCATATCGGCCAAACAATCTTGTTTAAAACGATCTACAATTTTGTCAAATAGCTGTGGGTCGCCAAAAGTCATTTTTTCAATCGTACTCCAGTCAATCTCCAATCCAATTTCTACTGGCTTGGTCTTTTCAAAAATCGAGAGCAGTTCTTCTGCCCTAAAAGGCTTCATGATCAAACCATCAAATCCATCCTGTAAAATTGATTCTCTTTCATCTGGCAGAACTTGGGCCGTAATGGCATAAAACTTTACGGTACGATCTATCCTTTTTTTCAGCAGATGGTAAAGTGTTAAGCCCGACATGTCTGGCAAACGCATGTCAATTAATACATATTTCACTTCCTCATCAACTGCTGCATTTAATACGGCTTCTGCTTTGTCAAAACTTTGGAAGGCAATATGTTGCTGTGTAAAGATCAATTCGCAGAGTTCCAGAATAAGATGATCATCATCAATAATCCATACCTTGCCTGTATCTGTAATTGGTTGGGTAGTTAAATTTAAGTGATCTACTGTTGTCTGTTCTGATAAGCTATAGGTTAAAAAGAAGTTAAAGACTGTACCTACCCCCTCTTCGCTTTTGGCCACAATTCGTCCACCTTGCTGTTCAACTAATGATTTAACAATACTTAATCCCAAACCAGTACCTGTTGGGTTAATGGTCTTTTTCTCTGGAGATTCTACCTGCTCAAACTCATTAAATATCCTATCCACATCTGTTTTCGCAAAACCAATTCCTGTATCGCTAATGCTAAAATTAAAATGCAATTGGGCTCCTTGCTGTTTATAAGCAACTGCTAACACAATCTCGCCCTTTAAGGTAAATTTAACTGCGTTGCCCAATAGGTTAAATAAAATTTGCTTCAATCTAAAGGGATCTCCATTGATATAGGTTAAATCATCCAAGTCAAATGCAGCCACTAAACGCAATGATTTTTCTTCTGCCAATGGCCGCATCACAGCTACTACTTCTGTTAAAATTTGATGGATGTTGAAACTTTGGTTGGTAAATGAAAATTCGCCAGAAATAATGCGGTTGTAATCTAAAATCTCGTTAGCGATCTGTAGCAAGTGGCTTGATGATTGATAAATTGCGTTGAGATCTTTTTTACTTGGATTGGTCTGTTGAGACACGATTTGAGCATAACCTAAAATGGATTGAAGAGGTGTCCTGATCTCGTGGCTCATGTTAGATAGAAAGCGTTGTTTGGCCTTTCCATGATATTCTGCTTCTTCTTTGGCTTCTTCTAAGGCTGCTCTGTATCTATTGCTCTTTGAGATATCTGTTAAAATAAAATAGAGCAAAATCCCTGTCAATAGAAAAAAGGCTAAAATAATTGCGCTGATCTGCGAAATTCCTTCATTGACCAACTCTTTGGCTACCTGCCCGTTTTTTCCTATTTGGGCTACAGCCTCTGCTTCTACCTTTTTTAAAATATCGAGCATTTGTTGTGTCAATACATTGTTGGCATTGGCCAGCACAATTTCTCGCTTTAAAAATCGCTGTATTTTAACTTGTTGCTCTTGTGCAATGGCCTTAAGCGAAACCTCCATATTTCTGATAATACTATCTTCAGACAGGCCACTTACCGTATCACGTTTAACTTGCAGTTCTTCACTAATGATTTTATAGACTTCGGCTTTCTTTTTACCAAACAGCCTGCTTAAAAAACCCTTAGATTTTTCGGCTTCAGGTTCTAATGTGGTGGTAGAAGTAGTTGTTTTGGTAGTTAAGATGGTACTATCTGCACCTCTAAAACGTGTGCTTACCATTTCGTTCAATTTAGCTACTTCATCAGCATAAGACTTGTTGTTTACCAAGCCTTCTCTAACTTTCAAGTACTCTATAAATTGTCGATCGCGTACGTTCAACAACTTTTGTATAGAAACCAATCGCCTAAACTGCACCGTATCCTTTGCATATAATTTTTTTAAAGTATCTACCACCAATTTCAACCTTTTCGATTCTTTAAAAAACTGACTATAGTTATCGGGATCTTTGAGTGCTTTATTTTTTTGAACCTGATCTAGCCCTGCTATTTGATGCGAGAGCTTATTCACCATTCTCAACCTATCATTTGGTGTAGAGATGTTCTCTACAGTGGTGAGTATTTTTTGCAGTGCAATTTTATTCACAGCCCAAGCCATTAACAAAGCCAAGGATGCTAAAAAAAAGCCCATAATGATTTTGCCCTTTGTTGCCTGCAGAAAACGATGTTGAGTAATTTTGGCCATTATTTAATTTAACGCTGCATTTGTTAAAATGATTACTTTATAGACAGATATAGCATTACTTTTGTTTAAATTAGAAAAATAAGTAGCCGTATTAAATGAACCGTATAGATAGACTTTTTGGAATCCTAATCCTTTTACAATCAAGAAAATATGTAACTGCCGAGAAAATATCCCATCAATTTGGGATCAGTGTACGCACAGTTTATCGTGATATGAAGGCATTGGGCGAACAGGGTATTCCTTTAAGTTTCGAGCAACATAGGGGCTATTACATTGTTCAAGGTTACTTTCTGCCACCTATTTCTTTCAACTCTGATGAAGCCAATGCCTTGTTGTTAATGGAGCGTTTTTTAGAGGGTTTTGCAGACAAATCGATCATGCACCATTATACAACGGCCTTAAACAAAGTGAAGGGCGTACTTCGTTCTACGCAAAAAGAAAAACTAGAACATTTAAATGAGCACATTAAGCTACAGTTACCAGAGCGCTTAAAAAACGATACAGAACACCTTTCTGTGTTACAAAATGCCATTTCTGCAAAATGTATTATTGAAATTGATTATCAAAACAATAAGGCAGAAGTGAGCAAACGTGAAATAGAACCAATTGGGTTAATTTTTTATGCTTTTAGCTGGCATTTAATTGCATGGTGCCATTTAAGAAATGAATATCGAGACTTTAAGGTAGCTAAAATTGCCCAGGTAAAATGTACCGAAATCCCATTCAGAAAATCGCCACACATGTTGGTAAGCGATTACATGAAATTATTGCCCGTTAATTATTAAAAATTAATTTCTCATTTAATTTAACTTCTCTTTTTTACGCTGCCATAGGGTTGTCACTTGTGTGTTTTTTCTTTGTGTAACAAAACATAAAAATGATGAACATTATTGAACTCTTATTGACAGAATTAGAGCGTGAAGCTCAAACAACCCGTAAAATGTTAGCCCTTATTCCGGCAGACAAATTTGACTGGGCACCTCATCAAAAAAGCATGAAGATGGTGAACTTGGCCACACACATTGCCGAATTGCCTAGTTGGGTTACCCTAGCTTTAAAAACTGATGAGCTTGATTTTGCTATTACGCCTTATGAACCAGCGGTTGTAGCTAATGCAGCAGATATCTTGGATTTGTTTGAAAAAAGCTATGCAGATGGCAAAGCAAGCCTAAGCCAAGCCGCTGACGAAGACTTGAGTGGTAAATGGGTATTGCGCAATGGCGAAGAAATTTATGCGACCATGACCAAGTATGAAACCATTAGACATGCCTACAGCCAAACCATACACCATAGGGCACAATTGGGGGTATATTTAAGGTTGTTAAACATTCCTATTCCAGGCAGCTATGGCCCTAGCGCTGATGATCAGAGCTTTTAATTGCTGATCGGGAGTTATATAGTTGTTGGCGAGGACACCAACAACTGCTAGAAGTTGGTCGGGATTTATAATCTCGGCCAACACTTATAACAATAGGCTTTACATAGCTATTGGCGGGGACACCAACAGCTGCTAGAAAAACCAATAAATGTCAGTCTGAGCCTGTCGAAGACCAATACAAACGCTTCGACAGGCTCAGACTGACAATCTTCTAAAGAATCGTGAGTTCTAATCCAGGCCGTTAAATTATGGCTTCGTTTAAGATTCCAACATCTTTTATCATTATCGGACTAGAATTGGTTAACTTTGTAAATTAATTACTAATTCCATCCAATGTCTGATTCAACAACACGTTTAAATAAATACATTAGCGAAAGCGGTTTATGCTCTAGAAGAGCTGCCGATAGGTACATTGAACTAGGTCAAGTTTTTATCAATGGCCGTAAAGCTAAAGTTGGCGATAAAGTATTTTTTGGTGATCTAGTAAGTGTAAATGGCAATAACATTGAGCCAAAACAAGCAGAAAATACCATTCTCTTAGCCTACAACAAACCTGTTGGCATTACCAGTACCACAGAGGCCAATGTAAAGGGCAATATTGTAGACCACGTAAACCATAGCGAACGTGTATTTCCGATTGGGAGATTAGATAAGGATTCGCAAGGCTTGATCTTTTTAACTAACAATGGCGATCTGGTTAATAAAATTTTACGTGCGGGCAATAACCACGAAAAAGAATATATTGTTACCGTTAACAAACCTTTAACCGATCAATTTATTGAGGGCATGGCTAAAGGCGTACCAGTTTTAGGGGTAATGACCAAAAAATGTAAAGTGACTAAAGAAAGTCCTTTTGTTTTTAAGATTACCTTGATTCAAGGGTTAAACCGTCAGATTCGTAGAATGTGCGAGCATTTTGGTTTTGAAGTAACCAAGCTAGAAAGAACCCGCATTATGAACATTACGCTAAAAGGCTTGGCCATTGGCGATTGGAGAGAGTTAACGGAGCAAGAACAGACTGAAATTGGCAAATTAGTGGCCAAATCAAGTTCTGAAAAAGCGGTAACACCGAAAAGGGTAAATAAAAAACCAACCATAGAGAAAGAAGAGAAACCTGCACAGCGCTATGCTAAAAGTAAAACAGGTGGAACAAAATCAAAAGGAGGTGCCCCGAAAACAGGAGGTTCTTTTAAAGGTGGCAATGCCAATAGTAGCGATTGGTTTAAAGCCGGTCCAAGCAAAAGACCAACCAGACCTTCTAATGGCAAACAAGGTGCACCAGCAGCAAAAACACGTAGCCCGAAGCGGAAATGATCACACTCTTAATTTATCTAAATACACTTATTTTTGTATTATTAGCTGCTTTACATTTTTATTGGGCTGTTGGGGGTAAATGGGCCTTGGCATCAAGTATTCCTGTATCTGCTACTGCAAAGCCACTTTTTAACCCAGGCCTTATAGGATCATTGATCGTGGCCATTGGCCTACTTTGTTTTGCATTGGTGATCTATTTTCATTTGGCCAGTTTTTATGAACCCATCAACCCTTATCTAGATCATATCACCCTAATTATTGCACTGATATTTTTTATTAGAGCCATAGGAGATTTTAAATATGTAGGTTTATTTAAGAAAGTAAAAGCAACTCCATTTGCCATTAGTGATAACAAAATCTACATTCCACTTTGTTTCTATTTGGCTATGAGCTGTTTACTTATTGTAATCTTATAACCCTTCAGCTCTTCATCCTTTTTACCCTCAACCTTTTTAATTACCTTTGCCCCTAATGGTTAGCACTAAAAAAATAGACATTCGTTCGTTGGACCTGCCTTCTTTGCAACAACATTTTACGGCAATGAAGGAACCTGCATACAGGGCAAAACAAGTTTACCAATGGCTTTGGGAAAAATCTGCCCGAAATTTTGAGGAGATGAGCAATCTATCTAAAGATTTGCGTAAAAAGCTCGACGACAATTATGCCATCAACGTTGTGGAGATCAATAGTGCGCAGTTTAGCAACGACCATACCATTAAAAATGCTTTTCGTTTATACGATGGCAATATTGTAGAAGGTGTTTTAATCCCTACCGAAGAACGTATGACCGCTTGTGTAAGCTCGCAAGTAGGCTGTAGTTTAACCTGCAAATTCTGTGCTACGGGTTACATGGATCGCAAGCGCAACTTAAACGCAGATGAGATTTATGATCAAGTAGTTTTAATTGACCAACAGGCTAAAAAGAATTACAATATCCCTTTAACCAACATTGTGTATATGGGCATGGGCGAGCCTTTGCTCAACTACGCAAACGTATTGAAATCTATAGAACGAATTACCGCACCAGATGGGCTAAATATGTCGTACAAACGCATTACAGTTTCTACAGCTGGCATTGCCAAAATGATTAAGAAACTAGGTGATGATGGGGTGAAATTTAACCTAGCGCTTTCTCTACATGCTGCAAATGACACCAAAAGACACGAGATTATGCCAATTACAGAGCATAACTCTTTAAAAGCATTAGCCGAGGCACTTAAATATTACTTCCAGAAAACCAAAAATCCGGTAACGTACGAGTATATTGTTTTCAATAATTTCAACGATGAAATTCAGGATGCAATGGAATTGGTTAAGTTCTGTAAACACGTACCTTGTAAGGTTAACCTCATTGAATATAACCCAATTCAGTTTGCAGATTTTATCAATGCCGAAGGGGATAAAATTGATGCTTTTGCTACCTATCTCCGCAATCATGGTGTAAATACTAATATTAGACGGAGCCGAGGTAAAGACATTGATGCGGCCTGTGGACAATTGGCGGTTAAGGAAGAAGCTAAAAACTAATTTCGCAAATAGCTACAGCCACTTATTGCTCACCATCCAATTTTTCAAGCGTTCAAACCAATCATCTTTTGTAGTGGTATTGTTCAACCCAAAACCATGTCCACCTGCTTGGTAAATGTGCAGCTCTGCTGGCACTTTAAATTTTGTTAAAGCCTCATTATATAGGATGCTGTTTTTTACCTGTACAGTTTCATCGTTGTTGGCATGCACCAAAAATGCAGGCGGTGTTTCGGCACTGATATAATTTTGTGTAGAGAAATAGCGTTTTTGACTTTCTGTAGGCTCATTACCCAATAGATTTTTAACAGAACCCGAATGAGTAACAGATCCAAAGCTAATTACAGGATAGATCAAGATAGAAAAGTCTGGCCGCAAGCTGATCTGCTCTTGGTTTTGCACTTTCATATCGTTGTAATGTACACTCAAGCTTGCTGCTAAATGTCCACCAGCAGAAAAGCCCATTACACCTATCTGATTAGCGTTGAGCCCCCATGCTTTAGCATTTTTACGGATCAAATAAATGGCCTGTAAAGCATCTTGTAGAGGCCCCATACTTTTATCAATCATGATCAAGTCGCTAGGCAAACGGTATTTCAATACAAATGCCGTAATTCCCAATTCATTAAATCTTTTGGCCACATTCACCCCTTCCTTGTCGAAAGCTAAAATTCCATATCCACCACCCGGGCAAATGATTACTGCCGTACCATTGGGTTTAGCCGGAGCATACACGATCAGTTCTGGTGAGGTTACTTTACTTATTCTCAAAACTCCATCGGTACCAGTTATGGATTCTTCCTGATATGTTGATGGAGGCATTTTAGCACCAGGAATTGTGCCATTGTAAAGCAGGATACTTTGTTGTGCATTTGTTTGATCCAACATCACAAGAAGAAAAAATATAAAAACAAATAGCTTTTTCATCGAATTATCATCATCTATTAAGGTTATAAACTTACATACTTTATCATCAACCAAACAATAGCCTGACTAATCTTTTTACAATAATATTTCTACCTTTAAGTTAAAGGTAACTATTAATCAACTAGATCAATTCACATGAAAACTATTTTAACCAAAGACCAATTGAAAAAAATTAAAGGCGGAACTGGGGGGGATGATGTTTTTAACTGCACTATTCAATGTACTAGAGGTGTTGGGGGTGTTTACGACACCTGTTGCAATTTGCCACAAGACACAAGTGGCCAAGCTTGTTGCGAACGTAAACATGGTAGTGGCTCTGTTTTTCTTCAAATTATTACAGGGCCTGGCAATTGTGTAGACGGAGCCGTAACAGACAAGTAAACAACACGCACAAATATTTTAACCACAAAATAACCCTATTAATTAGACCCTTAATCTAAAAAAATGAAAACAAGATTAACAAAAGAACAACTCAAAAAAGTAATGGGCGGTGGCGATGAAGGCGATGTATACAATAAAACAGTTAAATGTACCAGAGGGCAGGGCTCTTATGATACTTGCTGTAATTTACCTCAAGATGTAAGCGGACAGGCCTGTTGTGAGCGTAAACACGGAACCAGTTCAGTCTTTTTATATGTTGTATCTGGATCTGGCAGTTGTGTAGACGAACCTGTAACAGATATCGTTTAAAAGATTAAGCCCTCAAGCTATTTAAAATACCTTGAGGGCTTTATATCCATATTACATTATTTGATGCTTCTTTAAAACTCCATCAAATATGCTTTTAAAAAGTCGTTGATATCTCCATCAAGTACCGCTTGTGGGTTAGACGTCTGGTAATTGGTTCTATGGTCTTTTACCCTTCTATCATCTAGCACATAACTCCTAATTTGCGAGCCCCATTCTATCTTTTTCTTGGCCCCTTCAACCTCGGCAATAGCCTCATTCCTTTTCCGTTGTTCAATCTCATATAACTGCGATTTGAGCAATCGGATTGCATTTTCTTTGTTCTGCAGCTGCGATCGTGATTCCTGATTCTTGATAATGATCCCCGATGGTTTGTGGTACAAGCGAACAGCGGTTTCTACCTTGTTTACATTCTGCCCCCCAGCACCACCTGCCCTAAAGGTTTCAAATTCAATATCGGCCGGATTGACATCAATTTGAATGGTATCATCAACCAAAGGATATACATAAACCGAGGCAAAGGAAGTATGTCTGCGGGCATTCGAATCGAAAGGAGAAATCCTTACCAAACGATGTACACCATTTTCTCCTTTTAAATAACCGTAGGCAAATTCGCCAGTAATTTCTATCGTTACCGATTTAATACCAGCCACCTCACCTTCGGCATAATCTTGTTCGGTTACCTTATAGCCATTTTTTTCGGCCCACATTAGGTACATCCGCATTAGCATATAGGCCCAGTCGCAACTCTCTGTTCCACCAGCACCAGCAGTAATCTGCATTACAGCAGGCAATTGGTCTTCTTTACTGTTGAGCATGTTCTTCAACTCCAACTCTTCTACAGCTTTTAAACAGAGGTCAAATTGCTCTTGCATTTCTTCTGCTGTAGCATCGCCATTCTGATAAAAGTCGAACAACACCTGCGTATCTTCGGTTAGTGCATTGGCAGCTTGCCAAGCATCAGTCCATACCTTTTTAGCGTTAATGGCGGCAATATGTTTTTCGGCTTTTTTAGGATCGTCCCAAAAGTTGGGTTGCAGGGTCAATTGCTGCTCAATTCGAATATCTTCTAAACGGTTTTCAACGTCAAAGATACCCCCTCAGCGACATCATTCTGTCCCTTAAATCCTGAATTTGTTCTTTAGTCATAAGGACAAATATAGAAAAACTGAAGCTCAAAGACTAGAGATCAAAAAACAAAAGCAAGTTTGCTGTGTGTCACAAAGCATTTTAGGTCAATTCGACTTCAGTTGTTTCCGTTTCTAAAATTCTACCATCTGATAAAGTAATTCTAATCATAAATTTATGTTTTTTATTAGTGCTTGGGGCAACTTGTAAACGAAAGCCATTGGAAAAACTGAACGCCCCTGGTGAAGAAGAAGAGGGTAAATTATTATAAGACTTGATGTAATCCGCTATTGACATCAACGTCTGATCCTTTTTTACTTTGAAATATAAGCTGAGGTCGGTATTCTTTGGATGACTAGCATCAAAATCATTAGTCGAAAATATTTCTAAAGATAAGACGTCTTCCTTGTCCATGAAATTATAAGCACAATCGCAAGCTTGAGCCGTTTGTATTAGTCCCCAATTGATCTGTCGTTTTCTTAAAACAAGTTGTCTCTTTTTTATTTCAATTTGAATAGCATAATTGGCACTAGCAATTACATTGACATCTGTTGTTGTAGGCTGTGGCAGAGCCACATCTATATTTTTTGCAGATATGCCAAATACTGTCCAATAAATGTCTTTTATTGGACCACAATTACAATCTACACATCCGCTAATGAGCTGCAAACTTAGCGCTAATGCAAAAACAAAAAATATCTTCTTAATCATTAGGTATATTTTAAAATATCTAATCCTAAAATAGTGATACAGATGATAAGATAAAAATAAATGATTATTTCTTCATAGACATATAATCTAAGGTCAGGTTACATAATGCCTTTACCCCTAGGTTAAAACTGCTTTCGTCTATAAAGAAATCTGGTGTATGGTGCGATGGCGCTTTTAAAGGATCTCCTCCTCTTGGCATTCCTCCTAAAAAGAAAAATAGGCCAGGTACTTTTTCTTGGTAAAAAGAAAAATCTTCGGCACCTGTAACTGGTGGTTTTAGTTTTACATTTATTGCACCGGCTGTATTTTGTAAGCTTGGCAACATTTTTTCGGTCAGTGCTACATCGTTAAATGTAACTGGATAATGCGCACTATAAGGCAGTAAAACTTCGGCTTTGGCCCCAGCAGCTTCTGCGGTTTTGGTGGCAATGGTTTTAATTCGTTCAATAAACATAGCCTCGTCTGCTGCTGTAAAATTACGTACCGTACCCAACATCTCTACCTTTTCTGGAATGATATTAGAACGTACCCCACCATGGATAGAACCAATGGTAACTACACCTGGATTTTCGGTAATATTTAAGTTTCTGCTTACTATGGTTTGTAGGTTATTTACAATTTGTGCTGCAACCACCACCGGGTCTACGCTGCTCCACGGATAAGCCCCGTGTGCCTGTTTGCCCGTAATGGTAATCTTCATATCGTTAACGGCTGCCATTGTACCTCCGGGGCGATAGGTCAGTTGCCCTACTGGAGTTTGCGAATTAATGTGCAATCCGAAAATAACATCTACCTTAGGGTTTTGCAGCACTCCTTCTTTTATCATCAACTCTGCCCCACCTTCTTCGCCCACTGGCGCTCCTTCTTCTGCAGGCTGGAAAATAAATTTAACAGTACCTGCAAGGTCTTTCTTCATTCCTGACAATACCTCAGCAACACCCATCAATATCGCTACATGCGAATCGTGGCCACAGGCATGCATTACACCAACCTCTTGATCATTATAGGTAGTTTTAACTTTCGAAGCAAAGGGAAGTGCTACACGTTCTGTTACAGGCAATGCATCCATGTCTGCTCGCAAGGCAACTACTGGCCCAGGCTTGCCCCCTTTTAATATACCAACTACACCTGTTTTGGCTACACCAGTCTTTACTTCAATGCCTAAATCTTGTAAATGCTTGGCTATAATTCCTGCGGTACGTTTCTCTTGATTGCCCAATTCTGGATGCTCATGAAAGTCTCTGCGCCAATTGATTACTTTTCCTGTAATCGCATCTGCACGCTTGCCTACCTCAACTCTTTGAGCCGAATTTTGAGCAAATAACGAAAATGGAAGTATTAAAAGACCGGAGAACAAGAGTTTCTTCATCATGATTTAGATTAATTTAAGCCAATATAAGGAAAAGCTTAAAAAAAATGTGGACAATTGCCCACATCATTCTTCAATACTTTAGCAAAACCTACATATCGATATGTAGGAGCAATTCTTTTTTATAAGATTTACCTATCGGAATTAATGTTTGATTGGTTAAAATCAAATGGTCTTGTGTTATTCTGCTCACCTGCAGTTTATTAACGATATAAGATCGATGTGCCTGAAAAAATATTGCCGTATTTAATCTTTCTAAAATTCCCTTTAAGGTGTGATAAATGATGTGCACCTTTTGGTCGGTAACGATCTTTACATAATCCTTGCAGCCCTCTACAAACAAAATATCTTGTTGTTTAAGGTTCAACATACCATCTTTATCTTTAATCACTAATGTACTGGTAATCCCATCTGTTGCAGCCACTCTTTTTTCGAGCTTACCAACAGCCTTTACAAACCTCTCGTACGAAAAAGGCTTCAATAAATAGTCTATTGCATTCAATTCAAAGCCATCAAATGCGTATTGTTTGTAGGCTGTTGTAAAAATTGTTTGAGGAGCATTGGGCAATGCCTTTAAAAAATTAACTCCATTTACCAAAGGCATTTCAATATCAAGAAACAACAAATCAATTTTGTTCTTGCCTAGGTATTCATAAGCTTCAACTGCGTTTCTGAATTTGGCCACTAGAGTAAAACCAGGTGTTTCTGTAAGGTAATGCTCCAACACTTGGTGTGCCAAAGGTTCATCGTCTAGTATAACACATCTGATCATGGTTTGATAATTAATTCTGCCACAAAGATATGGTCTTCTTCTGTTAATGAAAGTTGGTTGCTATTTGGGTAATACAATTCGAGCCTTTTTTTAATATTGCTTAAACCGATACCACCACGTTTATTTTTGAGCTGTAGTGGATTGGCAGGCAGCATTTCATTTTCAATTCTAAAAATTAATTGGTCATCTTTAAAGGATAGTTCTGCAAAAACCTTGGCATCGTTTTCCAGCTTATGTTTGCCATGTTTGAAACTATTTTCTACCAATGGCAAAAATAACAAGGGAGGGATTTTTAGCTCAGGAATAGCCTCAGGCACCTTCATTACAATATTGGCATGAGGGAACTTTTTTTGCTCCAATTCAAAGTATCCTTCTAAAAACACCAGTTCTTCCTTCAAATCTACCTCTTCTTGGTCACAATCGTACAAAATGTACTGCATCATTTGCGACAGCAACAAAATGAAACGTGGGGTCTCTTTTGAGCCAGTTAAGCTCATTCCATATAGACTATTTAAGGTATTGAACAAAAAATGGGGTTGTAATTGTGTTTTTAACAAATTGAGCTGCAAATGAAGATGGTCGGTCTCTACTTTATGACGTTGAACTTCATTGGTATAAGAAAACCTAGAAAAAGCTACACATAAAAAGGCAATGGCATCTGTTAGAATCATATTCCAATCCATAAAAAACCCTACATAACCCGTAGCGAAAAACCGATGCGAGGGCATTCCTGCTGTAAACTGGGCAAACACCCACGATACTGCCATATTGTTTAGCGTAGTAAGGAATATGAAATACACCAAACTGAGCAAAAATACCCATGTATACTTTTTAACATACAATAAGCGTGGTACCGCCCATTTGTAATAGGGAATCAGGTATAGTGTAGTGCAAATGCTGTACAAACAGATTTCTAAGTAAGGGAGGTCATTATGGGGAATAGGAGGCAGCCTCGACTGATCTAGATAATAAGAATATTTATAGATGCATACATAGAACAACCAGATGAGCAGTTCGAATACGAGCGGAAAGGTAATAGCTGATTTTTTTATCACAATTCAAAACTCGCAAAATTATTGGTCTTTCTTCAATCCATCTCGACCAACATCCTTTTTTGCCCGACTAAAAAAACCAGGGTTAATTTGATGGCGTTTAAAGTTTGCCTTGTCGAATAAGTAAGCTGTTCCGTTCAAACTCTTCCTTCATTTGTGAAAGAAAAAGAACATATGAAATTAAATCTACGTATGAATATGGTTGTAGCAATGATCGCTATCCTATTCCAGATCAGTCCAGTTGCAGCGCAACAAAAATCAGACAACAGCGCTATTACTTTAGAGAAAAAAGCCATTCAAGCAATCTCACTTAAAGATTACAAAAGTTTTAAGGCTAGCGTTGCTCCCTTAATTAAAGAAATGGGTGTCAAAAAAGTAATCGGTTTAGGCGAGGGTACCCACGGCACAGCCGAGTTTTATAAAGTACGTTACTGGATCAGTAGGATATTGGTAGAAGAAAAAGGATTTAACCACATTGCTTTTGAAAATGACCTGAGTGATGTTTGGGCATTGAACCAAAAACTCAGCACCACTGAAGATTTAAGCAAATTGATGAAAGCGCATTTAATGAGCATTTGGCAAAATGAAGAAACCAAAGCCATGTTGGCTTGGGTAAAAGCCCATAATGCAAACCAGAGCAAAAAAGTAACCATTAGCGGAATAGATTTTCCGGTATTAAAACCAGATGTAGAGATGTTAATGGCCCTATTGATTAAAGGGAAAGACACCACTTTAATGCCAGCTGTAAAAAGCATGTTAACTGCAGCATCGCTACAAGATGAGGCTTGGGTTGGCATGAATGACAAAACCTACAAAGTAGACTGGAAGTTATTAGGCAAAGGCAGTAAAAAGGGTTATGTTACAGCCGATTCGGTAGCTAAACAAATTCCAAGCTCAAAACTATCGCCAGCTTTAAAAGCCGAATTTGAACAAGCAATTACCAATTTAAAACAGGGTTTTGCTCCTTTTTATGGTGGCACGGCCGAAGGAGACCGCGATAGTTTAATGGCCAGCAATGCCGCATTAATTTTAAAAGATACCGACAACAAAATGATCATTTGGGCACACAATGCGCATTTGGGCAAAACAAAAATCTACGACAATGCAGTTGGTGGAACAGGTGGATACCTGCTTAAACTATTCCCCAATAATTACTTTGTATTAGGGACAGGTACCGCTAATGGGACTTTTGCAGGCACTGTTGATGTGAGGCCAACCAACAGCAATCCGATGAAGGCTTATACATTAGAAAAACCGATTACAGGTTCTTGGGATGAAATGTTTAACAATACCAATTTGTCTAGCTTTTATTTCAACCCATCAAAATCAAATACAGCTCAGCTAACAAAACCTTTGCGCTTTGTAGGCTTTGGCATAAAAAGCGACAAGTCTACCTACGACAAGGTTAATTTGGCCAACATGTTCGATGCTTTTCTATTCATCAAAGACACACATGCTCCAACTCCTTTAAAATAAGTACTCCCATCAAAATAAAAGGCACATTGTTCAATTACAATGTGCCTTTTTGATAAGATTTAATTAAATAAGCCTTTTAGTTTATCTACTATCCCACCTCCTGCTGAACTTGGCGAATTGTTATCTTGACCTCCAGTAAACATCCCCATTACATCGTTTAGGTCAAACTTCTCATCATCGCCTCCGGCTAATTTTCCGAGTACATCTTTTACATTGAAAGTGCTATCATTAGGATCATTGGTTTTATTGATAAATTTGGCCATGATCATTGGAATTAAGGAAGCCCCAATACTTTTGGCACTTTCGGTATTGATTCCAAAACCAGCCAGCTTATCTGTAAAGCTAGCTGTAGCCTGCTGTACCATTGGGTTTTCGGCATCAACACTATTCTGGTTAAAGGCTGTGGCCAATTCTGAAATATTACCTGTGCTCAACTGATTTTTCAGGGTATCAAAAATTGAACCTGATGCTGCCTGAATAGCTGCTTCATTTTGCTCATTGGGCACATCGCTATTATTTACAATCACATCCTGTGCATTGTCTCTAATTAATTGTTCTAAATTCTCTAACATATGGTTTAGTTTTTTATTTAGTATTTTTACCTTATAAACATTCAATTATGCTTCCAAAAATAAATTTCACCACAACACCTGCGTATCAGTACCTGGCAGACCATTTTATTACGATTAACGAAACAGATATAAAGAATTTATTTGCCCAAGATGGGGAACGTTTTAAAAAATTCTCTATCCTATTTGAAGATATTCTTGTCGATTTTTCTAAAAATAGAATTGAAGATACCACATTGGCGCTGTTAATGCAATTGGCTAGAGAATGTAAATTAGATGAAGCCATTACTGCCATGTATAGTGGCGCTCCAATTAACCAAACAGAAGGCCGACCAGTGTTGCACATTGCTTTACGCAACCAAAGCAACAAAGCCATTTTGGTAAATGGTAAAGATGTGATGCCCGAAGTGAATGCGGTATTGGCTAAAATGGAGAAATTTAGTAATGCTATTATTTCTGGAGATTGGAAAGGTTATACTGGTAAACCCATTACCGATATTGTAAATATTGGCATTGGTGGGTCAGATTTAGGCCCTGTTATGGTAACTGAAGCATTAAAAGCATACAAAACACGCTTAAACCTACATTTTGTTTCTAATATTGATGGCACCCATTTGGCCGAAGCTTTAAAAGGTGTAGATCCTGAAACTACTTTATTTTTGGTGGCTTCTAAAACTTTTACCACACAAGAAACCATGACCAATGCACACAGCGCAAGAGAATGGTTCTTAAATAGCGGTGCAAAAACAGCAGACATTGCCAAGCATTTTGCTGCACTTTCTACCAATGCTAAAGATGTAGCTGCATTTGGTATCGATACGGAGAACATGTTCGAGTTTTGGGATTGGGTTGGTGGTCGTTATTCTTTATGGAGCGCCATTGGGCTTTCTATTTCATTAGGGATAGGATTCGACAATTTTAAACAGTTGTTAGCAGGTGCACATGCAAGTGATCAACATTTTGAAAACACACCATTTGAGCAAAACATTCCTGTAATCTTAGGTTTATTGGGTGTTTGGTATATCAATTTCTTTGGGGCAGAAACGCATGCCATTTTACCATACGACCAATACTTACATCGCTTTGCCGCTTATTTCCAACAGGGTGATATGGAAAGCAATGGCAAACATGTAGATCGCAATGGCGAGCCTGTAGATTACGAAACTGGTCCTGTAATTTGGGGCGAACCAGGCACCAATGGCCAGCATGCTTTTTACCAATTGATTCATCAAGGTACTCGATTAATTCCTTGCGATTTTATTGCTCCAGCTCAAAGCTTAAATCCTTTGGGTAACCACCATCCTATTTTACTATCTAATTTCTTTGCTCAAACTGAGGCTTTAATGAATGGGAAAAGTGAAGCAGAAGTAATTAAAGAATTAAAGGAAGCTGGAAAATCGGAGGATGAAATTGCGGAACTAGCCCCATTTAAAGTATTTGATGGCAACAGACCTACCAATTCTATTCTATTAAAAAAGGTTACCCCTTACAGTTTGGGTAGTTTAATTGCTTTATATGAGCATAAAATATTTGTACAGGGCATTATCTGGAATATTTTTAGTTTCGACCAATGGGGCGTTGAGCTGGGCAAACAATTGGCACAAAAAATACAACCCGAATTAAAAGACGACCACCCTGTTCAAACCCACGACTCTTCTACCAATGGTTTGATCAATCAATATAAAAGCTGGAGATAATCTAACTCCAATCAATTAAGTTTAATTTATTTTTAATCGCCATGTAATAGCTGTTTTTAGCTTGTTGCATGGCGATTTCTCTTTTTGCCAAAATTTTATTTGTAAATTTCTGTAAACATTGGCAACCTTTTCTTATCCGTTAACGTAACTACTGGTAGCTAATAAATTTTATTGACTTATTGATTCCATTTTGCTAACACCTGAACTAATCGATGGCTGTATAAAAAAAGACAGACGAAGCCAAAAAGAGCTTTATCGTCTTTACTATGGGTATGGCATGCGAATTTGTTTACGCTACGCTAAAAGCAAAGATGAAGCTGTAGAAATGGTGAATGATGGATTTATGAAGGTATTTATGAACATCCATCGTTTTGACCAAGGGCGTTCTTTCAATGCCTGGATTAGCACTATTATGATCAATACCTCAATTGATTATTACAGACACCGAATAAAACAGATGGAAATGGAAGAATTAAATGCCAAACATGAAATGGAAGATAGCGAAAGTATTCTTTCTCATCTTCATTATGAAGAGTTAGTAAAATTGGTTCAAAAACTTTCCTACGCATATCGAACGGTTTTTAACCTGTTTGCTATAGATGGTTATTCGCATGAAGAGATTTCGGAAATGTTATCTATTTCTGTTGGCACTTCAAAATCCAATCTCTTTAAAGCTAGAGAGAACCTTAAAAAGATGTTAACAGAAAACAAATCGGTTTCTGCCAAATTGGGGAATTATTAAAATGAAAGATTTAAACGATAAAGACTTTGATCAAGTTTTCAAAAAAAGGATGACGGAAACGTATCCTGACTTTGAGGAAGAATCATGGTTAAAAATGGAAAAGAAATTGCGCAAAAGAGACCGATTGGTGTTTTACAGAAATGCCAGCATTATCCTTTTGTTCCTTTCTTTTGGTCTAGGTTTTTACTTTATCAATGCTAAACGCCAAGAAAAAGACCAAACCCAATTTGTTAAAAAAGACAATCAACCTCAAAAAAAAGTCGAAAACCCTGCTCTTAAAACTCCAGAACCAACCCAACCAACAGCGCAGGTTGCAACAACTAAAACAACAAAAACAGAGGGTTTCTTCGCTCATCCAATTGTTAAACAAAATGAAGTGAAGGCAAAAACTCCCTTATTTGAAAGTGTAGACAGTAGTAAAAACACCATTGTTCCAAGCGTAAAAACTACAGAATTCATTGCTGCCATTCCGCAAAGTGAGCCAGAAAAACCAGTAGAGAACGCAATGGTTAAACCAACCACTCCAAATACAATTACAACAGCTATTGATGAGAAACCAGTAAAAGCAACTCGGGTTAAACATAAAATTCCAATCAGTTTAGCCATTAGTGCTGGCCCCGATTTCAATTCTGCCGCAGCATTATTGGGCGGCAAAACCAGTGTAGCCGTTGGGGTAAGTGTAGGCGTAGGGTTAAGTAAAAGATTAGGTGTGCAAACGGGCTTAATCTATGGCTCTAAAAACTATAGTGCCAGTGGTTATGATTATACTTTTAACAATCCAAACACCCAATCCATTATTGCTTCTATCGAAGCATTGTGCAAAGTTTTAGAAATTCCGTTAAAGGCTACTTATAACTTAACCGAAAATCAAAACCGCAGCATTGAGGTTAATGCAGGCCTGTCTAGCTATATCATGCTTAGAGAAAACTATGTATTCAAATATCAACCCTCATTGAATAGACAAGATAGAACAAACGAAGTGATCAATGCCAATCAACATTTTTTTAGTGTATTGGATTTATCTGCAACCTATAATATCAAGTTAAAAAGTAAAAAATTGGCACTCGGCTTTGAGCCTTACATCAAAATTCCTTTGAGTGGTATTGGCGAAGGTAATGTGCCTTTAAAATCAAGTGGTGTGTCTTTAAAATTACGTTATGATCTCAATAAAAAATAAAAAGCTAGCATTAGCTGCAATCTGTTTCCTTGGTTTTGCATTACAAGGCAGTGCCCAAACCTTAATTGGTAAAACCATTAAAGTGAATCTATTTTCCAGTACTCCAGTAGAAGACATTAAAGCTTCTAGCAATATGGGCACTGCGGTTTTGGTTACACAAACGCAAGAATTAGCGGTTCAAGTATCCATTAAAAGTCTAGTATTTGACAAAAAGCTTATGCAAGAACATTTTAATGAGAACTACATGGAAAGTGATAAATATCCATTGGCCAAGTTTAAGGGAACAATAGAACCCAAAATTGATTGGACAAAGGATGGTGAATATGCCGTAAGTGCAAAGGGTGTACTTTCTGTGCATGGTGTAGACCAACCCAGAAACATCAATGGAAAGATTAGCATTAAAAACGGCATTGTTAACCTCGACTCTAGTTTTGAGGTTACCTGTGTGGCCCATCAAATTAAAATCCCGCGTCTGGTCTTCGCTAAAATTGCAGAAGTGATCCAGCTCAAAGTATCAGGTACATTAACTCCTCTAAAATAAACGCTATGAACAGACACAAACTATTTATCTACCTCTTCTTGTTATTGGTGATCATCGCTATGCAGGCTAGTGCACAACAAGTAGACTCGCTCCTAAAAACCATGGACAATTCTGCCAAATTTAACACGGTCGAATCTACTTTTAAATCGCCGCACATTGTATTGTCTCATTCTACAGAAACACAGAAAAAACATGACCTTGATTTAAGAATCAGACATCATTTTGGAGACATTGGCGGAAAATTTGGTGGTGCCCATACCCTTTATGGATTAGACGTAGCCACAGATCTATTTATTGGTTTTGATTACGGCGTAACCGAAAAACTGACCATAGGCATTGGCCGCAGCAAGCACGATGAGCTTTATGACCTTTATGTAAAACAGAAAATATTCCAACAAAAAAACGATGGTGGAATGCCCATAAATTTGACTCTGTTGGCCCAAGTAGGTTTAATTGCCAGAAAGCCTTTTGCTACAGACGAATTTAGCAATTACAGCGATAGGTTGAGCTATTTTATTCAGCCGATTATTTCCAGAAAATTCTCTTCTCGAATTTCGGCACAAGTAATGCCTGCTTTATTGATCAGATCGGCTACAGGCGATGTAAATGACCCTGAGAATCTGTTTACTGTAGGTTTTGCGGGCAGAATTAAGCTCACTAAACGTTTATCATTTGTTGCCGATTATACATTGGTAAACGGTCTATCAAGAGCCGATAACTTAGCTACTAAATACTATAACCCTTTAGGTGTGGGTTTAGAAATTGAAACTGGCGGACATATTTTCTCACTCAACTTTATGAATTCGGAATACATCATTGAAAACAGTTTTGTTGGCAATACCCAAAAATCGTGGAACAAGGGTGGGGTTCGTTTTGGCTTTACCATCTCTAGAAACTTTAGCCTCTTTAAATCAAAAAACAAAAATCAAGATACAAAATCAACCATTTACTAGAAACAAAGAACTATGGAACGTAATGAATTTATCAAATCGCTAGGCCTGGGAATAGCCTTAGTGTGCACGGGCAGCTGTCTGTCTAGCTGTGGGGGAAGCAAATCAAATGACCCTACTCCAAACCCAAGCGGGGGTGGTAATGTGCCTACAGGCACAAAGGTAGATGTGAACCTGACCACGCAGTTAATGACTGTTGGCTCATTTTTAACCGCCAATGGCGTGTTATTTGTACGTTTGGCAGCAGGAAATACCACTTCTTCATTTGTGGCTACACAGGCCTCTTGCCCGCATCAGGGAGGTTCATTAAATTGGATGCAAGCGAGCAATCTTATTCAATGTAGTTTACACAGTGCTCAGTATTCTTCTACAGGGGCTATACTTGCGCAACCTTCTGATGGTGGAAAAACCAGTGCTTTAAAAATATACAGTACCTCAATTACAGGTAATACACTTACGGCAACAGTGTCTTAGTTCTTAAGGTTGATCTGGGGGCGAATTTATTTCCTCCCTAGATCGACCTTATTTATGACATATTAAGGACACTAATCACCTTTTTTCTTTAAACTTTATTATATTTATGTTGTTTAATATCATAACACAAAAGAATGATAATGAGAACATTTAAAAAACTGAGCTTTATATTTTTAGCTCTATTTGCATTTCAAGCAAATGCACAAACTGATAAAGCCACAACGACTAAAATTGTGGAAGAAAAAAATTACACCTTTGTTGCAACCAAAGCAATTCCATTGAACAATGTTGATATCAATAATATTTTAAGCAGGATGCCCGGCAATACTGGTGGTGGAATAATTAATCTATCTGGCAGCACTTATGACGTAAGGATAACTCCTGATAGTGTAATCGCTTATCTTCCTTATTATGGCAGAGCATACAATGCAACATTAAACGGAGATGACAGTGGTTTCAAGTTTGCCACCAAGAACTTTACCTACACTTCAAAAAAACGTAAAAAAGGAGGTTGGGAAGTAGTGATCAACACCAAAGACACCAAAGAAAACCCAAGGTTAAGCCTTAGCATTTCTGAGAATGGATATGGTTCTTTGGTGATTACCAGTAACAATAAACAGTCTATTACCTACAATGGTTATATAGCTGAAAATGGCAAGAAAAATTAATTAATTGGCCAAAAGCTTAATTTCATAAAGCTTTGGCCATTTTTTACCCCCTACAAATAGTCGTTTACCTTTGGCATCCCAAGCTATTCCATTGAGCACATTATTCTGCTCTTCATCTGGGGTTTTAAAGTAATTTTTAGGTACAATAGCGGATAGGTCTATTTCTGCTTCTACAATACCTGATACAGGATCTATCCTTACAATTTTGTTGGTGAGGTACACATTGGCGTAGATTTTACCATCAATATATTCCAATTCATTGAGGCTATTTACTGGTCCTTTATTGTCATAAACTTCCAAGTAACTTTCTTCCTTGTAGGTTTCTGCATTCATTAACCAGATTCTATTGGTGCCATCGCTCCTTAAAATACGTTGGCCATCAAAAGCCAAGCCCCAACCTTCTCTACTGTTCTGGTAAGGGAATGTGCCCAATTGTTTAAATGACTTTGCATCGAATATGAAACCAATGTTTTCTTGCCAGGTTAACATGATGATCTTATCTCCAATTTTGAGAGAGCCCTCTCCAAAATATTGTGGAGCTAATGTTGTTTCTTGTAAAGTTTTCCCAGATTTTAAGTCCACCCATTTCAATTTAGATGCTCCTTTTTCGCCTGTACTTTCTAATAACCTGCCATCAATATAAGCAAGGCCCTCGGTATAGGCACTCGTATCATGCGGAAAGGTATTGACCACTTTGTAGCTTAACTGAATAGGTTTTAGATTTGTTTTTAATACAATATTGGTAGTGATTGTATCTTTTTGATCGCCATATTTAACAATTGCCGTAATCATTCTATAACCTAATTTTAAATCTTTAGTAGGCAATGATATGGGTTCGTTATGTTGAGCTACTCCTATTGTTTTGTTATCAATTAAATAGGTAATCTCATCAACTTTAACCTCTTCTGGTATAATGATCTTTAGTGGAATGTTTTCGCCAACATTATAATTCTGACCTTGATTGGGTGTGTCAAAAGTAAAAGATGGCTCACTTTTCTGTTTACAACTAGGCAAAAAGCTGAGTGCAAAAGCCATGCAGATGATGAATGGATATAGATAGGATACTCTTTTTTTAGTAGGGCCAAAATGCATCTTCAATGTGGTTTATGGTGTATTTATTTTGTTTATCGAATACGATGGCAACAATGTCAAATCGGATTTCTCCCTGATGATCCATGAGTTCGATGTATTCATTTGCTGCTATTTCCATCTGTTTTTGTTTAGCCAAATCTACAAAGTCTTCTGGCATTCCAAAGCTGATATTGCTTCTGGTTTTTACTTCCACAAAGATCAGTTTTTTGTGCGAATAAGCAATCAAGTCTATCTCTGCCTTACCAAAGGCCCAATTTTCTTCTAAAATTTCATAGCCTCTTTGTTCCAAATATCCTTTGGCAATCTTTTCCCCTTCTAGGCCCAAATCGTTGTGTAAGGCCATGGCTATTTTACAATTACAGAACCCAAAAACCTAGAAATTTCTTTTTCTACATTTTTGATAAAGGCATAACGTTGCATTAAAATCTCCTGGTTTACAGCATCTGGTTCTAGTTTGATCTCGTTTAGCAGGTCAAATAAAATGCGATCTACCTTTCTTTTTTTAAGGTGATAAAGTCCCCCCAAAATGGTCGCTTTTAAATTCATGGTTTCATCACGCACATAAATGTTGTGCTTGTTGTACCAATTTTCGCTCAATGTATAGGGCGAAGTAGACAAGGTAATTGCCAAATCTGCAATTTCCCTATCCTGGCTTTTGATAAACTGATTGGCGGTTGGCAATTGGCCATTTTCTATTTCTAATCGGTAATGGTCAATTATTTTCTTACAAATCGCATTTTCAAATGTTACATCTGTTAGGTTTTGGATGATAAATGAACCGATGTACATGTTATCGATCTTATCCCAACTTACCAATTCGTGGCCAAAAGCTAATAACAAACGAACAATCTCTTGTTCTTGGAGTTCATCATTTGAAACAACTTGTGCTGGTACCTCTACTGTTGGTCCATCATCCGCAAACAGGTTATCGGGTGGCATATCCTGATATTGTTGCTGCTGCTGGTGTGGTCTAGTAGAAGGTTGTATGCTTTTTTTCAGCTTGGCAGCCCGCATGGTATTGAGCTCGCTCAGTAAAATACGTTCTTCTATAGCCAGTAAATTACTGCACTCGCGAATAAACACTGATGCCTTAATGTTATCTGGAATTTTGGCAATACTTTCTACAATATCTCGAATAATGCCTGCCCTTTTTATGGGGTCGGTACCTGCTTCTGCTAAAAGGATATTTGCCTTATATAAAATAAAATCTTTGCGGTTATTTTCTATATAGTTTTTAAACTCTCCTGCACCTACTTTATGCATGTAAGAATCAGGGTCATCACCTGCCGGGAAAGAGACTACTTTTACATTTAGGCCTTCCTCCAAGATCATGTCCAAGCCACGCAAAGAGGCCTTGATCCCTGCCGCATCTCCATCGTATAAAATAGTTACGTTTTGCGTAAAACGACCAATTAAACGGATCTGTTCAATAGTTAAAGAGGTACCTGAAGAGGCCACCACATTTTCTATATGTGCTTGATGGACCGCCAAAACATCGGCATAGCCTTCTACCAAGTAACAATTATCTAACTCGCGAATGGCCTTTTTAGCATGGAACAAACCATACAGCACATTCGATTTATGGTAGATCTCACTCTCTGGAGAATTGACATACTTGGCAACCTTTTTATCGGTTTTTAAAGTACGCCCACCAAAACCAATTACCCTACCAGTAAAATTATGAATAGGGAACATTACCCTACCTCTAAACCTATCGAAAAGCTGTCCTTTGTCATTTCTGATGGCCAGACCTGTTTTCTCCAGGTATTCTTCGGCATGTTTATTTTTAATTGCATTTTGGGTCAATGCATCCCAAACGTCGGGAGAATAGCCAAGGTTAAACTTCTTTACAATGTCTTCCCTAAAACCACGTTCCTTGAAATAGCTTAGCCCTATTGCCCTGCCTTCATCTCCATTCCAAAGTTGTTCTTCAAAATAGTTGGCCGCAAATTGCGAAACGATATATAAACTTTCTCTCGCATTTTGGGCTTCTACATCTTGAACGGTCTCTACGGTTTCTTCAACCTCGATATTGTATTTTTGCGCTAAAAATTTAAGTGCTTCTGGATAGGAGTATTTCTCGTGCTCCATGATAAAGCGCACCGAATCTCCACCCTTACCGCAGCCAAAACATTTATAGATTCCTTTGGTTACAGAAACATGGAACGAAGGGGTTTTCTCTCCATGGAACGGACAATTGCCAATTAAGCTTGTTCCGCGTTTTTTTAAATGTACAAAATCACCTACCACCTCTTCAATACGGGCAGTATCCATTATTTTGTCTATTGTTTCACGGTTGATCATAATCTTTTATCGTCATTGCGAGAAGGAACGACGAAGCAATCTTTGCCAGTAAACTTATTCACCATTCTTTCACCTCTTCCCATAAAACCCTCCAATCAGGATTCATATCTTGTATTAATTTTATCTTTTTTGCCCTACTTCCGCCCTTTATCCTTTTTTCTTCGGCAATTGCTTCATCTATTGTTTGATAAAAGCAAAAATAAACCAATCTGGTCAATTTATATTTTGCCGAGAAAGAATTGGGATAAATTTTTTCTCTATGTTCTTTTATTCTAAATAATAGTTCTGAAGTTACTCCAGTATACAGCGTTGTTTGTGTATAATTCGTAATGATATAAACTGCTCCACCACGTTCCATATTATTTATCTACTAAAAAAGATTGCTTCTCCCAATAAGAATTGGGATCGCAATGACGGAACCCATTATTTAATAAAAGGCAACATCGTATCGGCTACCAATTGGTTACCTATATCGTTAAGGTGTACCATATCATTGGTTAAAATACCTCTATCTTTATTTTCAGTATTGTTTTTTGCTTCGTAAGCAGTAAATGCTTTTCGCAGATCGCAAAGGGGCAAATTATTTTTGGTAGCCAGTTCCCTAATTCCAGCAGCATATTTGTTTAAGTCGGCGTCAACCTCATTGGCATCGTCTTTCTTTTCGCCAATAACAGAAGGGGTACACAATACCACCTTACTTCCATTGGCCTGTATTTTAGTGATCAAAGCTTGATAAAACTTTAAGTACTTATCGTAATCGGTACCTGTTCTTGCACCCAATTTATGCCACACATCATTAATGCCTACATAAATGACTACTAGATCCGGTTTTTTGGCCAACACATCTTCTTCCATCCTTAAATAAAGATCGTACACTTTATTGCCACCAATACCAGCACCTATCAGCTCATATTTAGTAGGATCTAAAGTCTTTTTCAATAGATTGATGTAACCATTGCCTTGCACACCTGCCTGGGTAATTGAATCGCCAAAGAAGATTACTTTTTTAGGTTTTGCTTTCATGGCTACACATAAAGATAAAATAGCAACGATAGCTACCAAACTGCCAATTTTAATAGAATTCTTCATTTTTTTAATTATTTGATATTGATTAGTTTAAAATCTAAATCTTGAAAATCGAAGCTAAAATCTGTTAATGGCGATATAGCCGTCATTTTAAATCCATTAGGTTTGCCCTCATTGTCTAAAGAGAAATTCACAAAAGCATCAGCATCTAAACTTCTATCGTACCATTTTACAATAAAGGTATTGCCTTTGTAATAGGTCATGTCTCCTCTTAGTTTTGGTGCATTTTTAGCCCTGAAGTGCATTTTCCCGTTTACCTCACTAATTGTCACCTGACCAAACCAATCATCGTTAAAGGTTCCATAATAATTCTTCGCCTCTGGTTTAGCACCTGCAGCTTTTTGCGATGCTGCAATATCTGCCCAGGTTTTGTCTACAATTTCTTTGGCTTCCTTTTCGTTTCTTAATCTGTTATCGTTATAGGTTTTAATGCGGTTCATTCCTTTAATCCCTAAATAACCATCTTTAATGCTATTGGTAATGGAATTAAACGCCGCACCAGATTGTTGGTTGGTCAATACAATTATTCCTAGCTTCAGTTCGGGTAAAATCGTTACCTGGGTTACAATACCAGATAAACCGCCTGTATGTGTAGCCTGGAAATTACCATTTACAGAGCTTAAGAACCAGCCCAAACCATAGCTGCTAAAGCTAGCTGGGTTTCCATTATTGATCAATGTTTGTGGTGTCCACAATTCTTTTGCAACTGCAGCACTAAACAATCTTTTATCTAAATTATCTCCATATTTACCGCCATTGATCATGGCAGTAATCCATTTGCTCATGTCGGTTACGTTAGAATAAACCCCACCAGCTGCATTGGCAATTTCGCCAAAACTTAAACCAACAGGAAGCAATTTATCTTCATATGGAGCATGTCCATCAATTACATTCGATTTATCTTTTAAGCGGTACCAAGAAGCCGCAGTTTTTGTCATTCCCAATGGTTTGAATATTCTGTTTTCGATAAACTCATCGTAAGTCATCCCAGAAATTCTGGCCACCACCTCGCCTGCAACAATGTACAATAGGTTATCATAATCGTACTTGGTACGGAAAGATGAAACAGGTTTCAAATATCTTAGGTTATGGATCAATTGTTTTTTATCTACCGTTGATGAATCTGGCCAGATCATCAAATCGCCCGCACCTAAGCCTAAACCACTGCGGTGGGTTAGCAAATCTCGTACTGTAAATTCGTTGGTTACAAAGGGGTCGTATAATTTAAATTCCGGAATAACATCGGTAACCTTTGTATCCCATGTTATCTTTTTCTCATCAACCAACATGCCTAGGGAGGCAGCTGTCATCGCTTTAGTGTTTGATGCTACTCCAAAAAGTGTATTTTCATCAACCTTTAAATTGGTTTTGATAGAGCGGATACCATAACCTTTTGAATGAATGATCTTTCCATCTTTAATTACAGCTACCGCTACACCCGGCACATTAAAGGTGCTCAATGTTTTTTCGGCAACGCTATCAATCTGTTTACTGGTTAATACTTGGGCTTGTACACCAAGACCAGAAAATAGTGCCGCTACCAAAAGTACCTTGGCTCGGATAGGATAAAATGATTGCATAAGTTTAGGGTATAATAAAACGTTTAAAGATAATAAAAAGGTATAAGGTTTTAAGGTGGAAGGCATAAGGTTTGGAGAATTGGCTTTAAACTTTCGAGCGTAAAACCTTATTTGCCTGTACCCAACTTGTAATCTTTATGCACCACCAGAAAACTAGCTCTTTCTTCTTTTTTGAAGGGATAGTCCCAATTGCCTTGATAGGTAATCTTGGTTGGCAGTTTCACTTCATCAAAATAGCTCATTTCAATGTTCATCTGTACATCAAAATCAAATAACATGTTGCTGTATTTCATGTCTACATAACGGCCCAAGATTTCGAAATTTCTTTGGTCGAAAATAGTAACCAGTTCTTTGATCATTAAGCCATCTTTTGTCCAACTGCTCAAATCAGGTTTAACGGCCACCTTGAACCGATACACTGGAATCGAATCCAGGTAGGTAGCGGTATAGAAGGTATAATCGTAATATTGGCGCATATTGGCCGTAAAGATTTGGGTTTTGTTTCCAATAAATGGGAGGCCTTTAATGGGTCTTCCCGGATTAAAAATCAAGGTCTTTAATTTATCTTTATAGCTTTCGTTGGTACCGCCTCCTTTTCCATTTGTCATGGGCGCATTGGGTATAAAATCGCTATTATACGCATTCATAAAGATATAATCGAACATCTCCACAGTATAGAGCTGGTATTTCCCATTCTTTTTATATACCCTACCATTGTCTTCCTTAACGAGATATTCCATTTTATAGGGGCCATTGTTATTGTGTTTAATCTTCCGATAGATTTTCCCGTCGATCTTGTTTTTTTTATCGTAGGTATACACTCTATTTTCGGCTATGAACGTATATTTTTTCATGTTCCGAAAAGCCTGATAAAAACTGGTATCGTTGATCACGGCATTGATAAACCGCTCAACATTTAAACGTGCACCCTTGGTTATGATCGAATCCAAGGTAATTGTTCTAATGGTATCTGGATTAAAACGAGGAATTTCCTGAGCTCGAATGTTCAGAAAGCATAAAAATAAAGCCAGTGATAGAATTACTTTCTTCATGTGGTACTTCTTACAATTATCCTGCCTATTTTTTAATGGAAGATGGAAAATGGCAAACGTAAAATGGCAGAGGGTAGATGTAAAAGGGTAAAGGTAAGATGTAAAATGGCAAAGGGAAAATGGTAAAGGTAAAATGGCAGATGGGAAACTTGCTGACCTATTACATTTTCCATCATCCATTTTACATCTTATTTTTAGTTTCCTAGTTGTTTCAAAGCGATGTAAGCCATCAAACCCGTTGAGGTTCTTAAAGCATCTTCATCAATATCAAAGTTTGGTGTGTGTACAGAATAGGTAGTTCCTTTTGCGGCATTACCTGTACCCAAACGATAAAAACAAGCATCGGTAACCTGCGAATAATAGGCAAAATCTTCTGCTGCCATCCAAATATCTAGATCAATTACGTTTTCTTTACCTAAATAATCTTCTGCAAAGGTGCGGGCATTGGCTGTTAGTTCTTCTTCGTTAATTAAGAAAGGATAACCATGCATAATGTTAAAATCGCAGCTACCACCCATACTTTCGGCAATGCCTTCGGCCATTTTTTTCATGAGCTTGTGTGCCTCTTTCCTCCATTCTTCATTCAGGGTTCTAAACGTTCCTTCTAGTTTTACCTCATTCGGGATAATGTTGGTAGCCCCATTTGCATTTACCTTACCAAATGACAGTACTGATGGTAAACGCGGATCGGCATTGCGACTTACGATTTGCTGCAAAGCCACAATGATATGTGCGGTAATTAAAACTGGATCTATATTTTGATGCGGTTGTGCCCCATGGCCACCTTTTCCGTGAACTGTTACATACAATTCATCTGTAGAAGCCATGTAAATACCAGAACGGAAACCAACTTTACCCGTCTCAATCAATGGCATTACGTGTTGGCCAACAATTGCTTGTGGCTTTGGGTTTTCTAACACCCCTTCTTTAATCATGATACTTGCTCCACCTGGTAACAGCTCTTCTGCAGGTTGAAAAATCAGTTTGACCGTTCCTGCAAATTCATCTTTTAATTGGCTCAAGATGTAAGCTGTACCTAAAAGAGAAGAGCTATGTACATCATGCCCACAGGCATGCATTACACCATGGTTTTTAGAACGGTAAGGTTTATCGTTTGCTTCGTGTATGGGTAAAGCATCCATATCAGCACGCAAAGCGATAACTTGGTCTGAAGGAATTTTGCCTTTGATTAAACCTACTACACCTGTATTGGCCATATCGATAAATTCGATACCCCAGGCTGTAAGTTTTTCTTTAATGAAAAGAGACGTATTAAATTCTTTAAAAGAAAGCTCCGGATTTGCATGAATATGATGGCGATAAGCCACTACATCGTTATATATTTTGGCTGATAATTCTTGTATTTTATTTTTCATGTGTCTTTCTCTTTAAGCTACTTGTTAGTTTCTTCTAGTTCTGGGGCATTGATCTTTTCCCGATAGATAAATAGGGTGGGAAAAATCCCTTTCAATTCGTTCAGCAGGTTTTGGGCTTCCAATCGGGTCCTAAAATCGCCTACACGTAAATAATAATTGGGTTCTTTGTAGGTAATGTATGTTCTTAGTTTGGGATAGAGTGCCTTAAATTTATCCTGTCCACTGAAAACTTCTTTTCTATCCAACCCGTAAAAAATCTGTACCCGATACCCCATTTGCGATACGATGGTGGTACCTGTTGGGTTAGTTGTAGTCGGTTTTTTCTTATTGAGCTCAATGCGTTTGGCAATTAAACTATCAATAAGTGGATCTTTCACTACGGTTACTTCTCCCTTTGTTTGTGCAAAGGAATATTCAAAGCAAAATATACAAACCAAAAAAAGATAAATTCTTACCATAAATCACAATTCAAAAACCACATTTCCAATAATTGGACCAAATTTCAGCCTCTCCAAAACGAGCTATTTCTAAAAAAAGAATGCCGAACTTTTTGCAAAATTCGGCATTCTTATCTTGTATTACAAATTATGCGTTTGCACCGTGGCAGTTTTTATATTTCTTACCGCTACCACAAGGGCAAGGCTCATTACGGCCTACTGTAACTTCTTTACGAATAGGTTGTGGTGGAGCCATTTCTCTTGTATCTTCCATAGACATGGCACTACTGTCTGCCTGGCCATATTCTGGTTTAGATGTTTTCAGTTTGCTCTGCTCACGTCTTGGTGCTTGAACTTCTCTCACATCATCAGCATCTTGCTGCACCGGAATACCACCTTTATATAAGAAGCTCACTACTTCTTTATTCACCACATTTAACATGCTTTTGAATAAATTGAAGGCTTCCATTTTATAAATAATTAACGGATCTTTTTGTTCATAAACCGCATTTTGTACAGACTGTTTCAATTCGTCCATTTCACGTAAATGCTCTTTCCAGCTATCGTCAATCAAAGCAAGGATAATGGTTTTTTCGAAAGCTTTTGTTACTTCACGTCCTTTGTTGGCCAATGCTTTTTTCAAGTCAACTGGTACTTGGATATGACGGATACCATCTGTAAATGGAACCACAACCTGTTCAACATGTTCTCCACGCTCTTCAAAAACCTGCTTTAATACTGGTAAAGCTTGGCCCATAATGCCTTCAGATTTACGAGCATAGAAAGTAGTTACCTCTTCAAATAAGATATCTGTTAGGGCATGGATGTTTTTCGATCCAAATTCTTGTTCTGTAATTGCAGTATCTGATGAGAAGTTTTTGATCACCTCTAATCTAAATCCTTCGTAGTTTGAACTTTCTTTGTATTCGGTTACAATATCTTCTGCAACATCAAATACCATATTGTTCATGTCTACATCTAAACGATCGCCAAATAAAGCATTGCGACGTTTAGCATAGATTACCGAACGTTGAGAGTTCATTACATCATCATACTCTAACAAACGTTTACGCACACCAAAGTTGTTTTCTTCTACTTTTTTCTGTGCACGTTCGATAGAATTGGTAATCATAGAGTGTTGAATTACTTCACCTTCTTCGATACCCATCTTAACCATGATGTTAGAAATACGCTCTGAACCAAATAAACGCATCAAGTTATCTTCCAATGAAACAAAGAACTGAGAAGTTCCTGGATCTCCCTGACGACCTGCACGACCACGCAACTGTCTGTCTACACGACGAGACTCATGGCGTTCTGTACCTACAATAGCTAAACCACCAGCATCTTTAACGCCTGGGCCTAACTTGATATCCGTACCACGACCTGCCATGTTGGTAGCAATGGTAACTGTACCTGCAATACCTGCTTCTGCTACAATGTCTGCCTCTTTCTGGTGCATCTTCGCATTTAACACGTTGTGCTTAATGCCACGTAGTTTAAGCATTCTACTTAACAACTCCGAAATCTCAACTGAAGTAGTACCCACCAATACCGGGCGGCCTGCTTCTGTTAATTTTACAATTTCTTCTGCTACAGCATTGTATTTTTCTCTAATGGTACGGTATACATAATCTTGATGATCTAATCTGGCCATTACACGGTTAGTTGGTATTTCTACCACATCTAACTTATAGATAGACCAGAACTCGCCTGCTTCGGTAGTTGCCGTACCCGTCATCCCACACAATTTGTGGTACATACGGAAGAAGTTTTGCAAGGTAACCGTAGCATAAGTTTGTGAGGCATCTTCTACCTTTACATTTTCTTTAGCCTCAATTGCTTGGTGTAAACCATCAGAATAACGACGACCATCCATGATACGGCCAGTCTGCTCATCTACAATTTTAATCTTGCCTTCATCAATAATGTATTCTACATCAATCTCGAACAAGGTATAGGCTTTTAACAACTGGTTTACCGAGTGGATGCGCTCTGCTTTTACAGAATAATCACGCATTAAAGCGTCTTTCTGCGCAATTTTCTCTTCACTGCTTAAGCTAGATTTTTCAATTTCGGCAATTTCGGTACCCACGTCTGGCAAAACGAAGAAACTTACATCTTCACCTTGTTGGGTAATGAGCTCAATTCCTTTTTCTGTTAATTCTACCTGGTTATTTTTTTCATCGATATAGAAGAACAACTCAGAATCTACCTTTGGCATATTCTTAGACTGATCTGCCATGTAATAGTTTTCTGTTTTAAGCAAAGTCTGTCTTACACTTCCTTCACTTAAAAACTTGATCAAAGCTTTATTCTTTGGCAAACCACGGTGTGCACGTAATAAGGCTAAACCACCTTCGCCTTCTTCGGTGCCGGTTTTACCATCGTTTATTAATTTTTTTGCGTCGTTTAAGGCTTGGCTTACAAATGTTTTTTGGGCATTCACCAAACGCTCGATACGTGGTTTTAACTCATGAAACTCATGTTGATCTCCAAAAGGAACTGGACCAGAAATGATCAATGGGGTACGGGCATCATCAATTAAAACTGAATCGACCTCATCAACCATGGCAAAGTGCAATTTACGTTGCACCAATTGGTCTGGCGTTTGCGACATATTGTCACGCAGGTAATCGAAACCAAACTCGTTGTTTGTTCCGTAGGTAATATCTGCCAAGTACGCATTTCTACGTTCTTGAGAGTTTGGCTCATGTTTATCAATACAATCAACCTTTAAACCATGGAACTCAAATAAAGGACCATTCCACTCTGAATCTCGTCGAGCAAGGTAATCATTCACCGTTACGATGTGTACACCTTCGCCTGCTAGGGCATTGAGATATGCAGGCAATGTACTTACCAAGGTTTTACCCTCACCAGTAGCCATCTCTGCAATTTTACCGCTGTGCAATACCATACCACCAATCAACTGTACATCGTAATGTACCATGTTCCAGGCTACTTCCGTACCAGCTGCATCCCATTTATTGGCCCAATAAGCTTTATCGCCTACAATTTTAACATTGTTTTTACGGGCTGCGTAATCTCTATCAAATTGTGTAGCGGTTACTTCTAGTGCCTCGTTCTCGCTTAAACGGCGTGAAGTATCTTTAACTACCGCAAAAGCTGCTGGCATAATTTGTAGCAATACTTTTTCAAGCTCTACATTTCTTTCTTTGGCCAAAGCATCAACTTCTTCATACAAAGCAGTTTTCTCTTGTAATGACAGTTCTTGATTCTCTGCATTCAATTTTGTTTCTGCAATTTTTGCATCAATAGTGGCCAATGCCTCAGCAATAGTTGCTTTAAATTCGATGGTTTTATGACGTAGCTCATCATTGCTTAATGAGGCTAATTTTGCATATTCTTCGTTTATCTGTTGAACTAAGGGTTGTAGCACCTTAATATCTCTTTCTGATTTGCTTCCAAATATCTTGGCTAAAAATCCTAACATGTTGTGTATCTGTGTTTATAAAAATTCAAAAATGATCAATTTGCAACAACCAAGCCATTACTTACGTATAAGCCAACTTGGCAGTTGAGGGGAGTTAAAAACTCGAACCTGCCTATCATTTCGATAGTGCAGCATTGTTATTTTAAAAGAAAGGTAACTAAGGACTGTTATTTTTTGGTTTATCTACAACTGCAAGATCTGCAACAACTTGGTTCTGTGCTCTGTATTTAGCAACTTGTAGTTTAGGCAATGCTCCTATAGAAGCTAATTCGCTATAAGATAAAAAGAAAGGACTTTGGTAATCATCATTCAGTTGATCAGAATCCTGTGTAATTGTTTGGGTAGAAACCTGTTGTCTGTTACAATAGCGCTCGGTCAATATCCTTAAACTCTCTACTCGCTCAGTTTTGGCAAGGTGAGTTAGGCTAAAAAAAACCAGAGATATGGTAACAATGTGCTTCATTTCTAGCGGCAAATCTAATTTTAATCTTTTACATATAGAAATATGATTGCATCTAAATCTCTTATAACGGTGCTAAAGCGCTTGAGGGCCTAATTTAGGAAATGGGAAATAGGCAATAGTAAATAGATAAACAAATTTACCCCTATTGCCCATTATCTATTCCCTATTTACTGTTGGCTATTTATTTATATTTTATATGTCTTCTAAAAGTAAAGCAATATCTTTGTTGCCATGACAATTTTACTATTAGGTTCTGGTGGAAGAGAATGTGCTTTTGCCTGGAAAATGAGCCAATCTGCTCAATGCTCAAAATTATTTATCGCTCCTGGAAACGCTGGCACTAGTGCTTACGGTAAAAATGTAAACCTCAATCCGAATGATTTTGAGGCTGTAAAGGCATTTGCGCTAAAAGAAGGCGTTGAGCTTTTAGTAGTTGGTCCAGAAGAACCTTTGGTAAATGGTATCCATGATTTTTTTAGCAATGATGAGGCTTTGGCACACATCCCGGTTATTGGTCCTAAAAAGGAAGGCGCTATTTTAGAAGGAAGTAAAGACTTCTCTAAACAATTTATGGAACGCCATGGCATTCCGACAGCAAAATCTAGGTCTTTTAGCAATGAAAACCTAGCAGATGGTTTGGCCTATTTACAAACCCATGCCTTACCTATTGTTTTAAAAGCCGATGGTTTGGCCGCTGGGAAAGGGGTGTTGATTATAGACAATACTGCAGAAGCGCAAGAAGAACTCAAATTAATGTTAGGTGGCAAATTCGGCAATGCCGGAAGCACTGTTGTGGTTGAAGAGTTTTTAACGGGAATTGAACTTTCGGTTTTTGTATTGAGCGATGGACAAAACTATGTGATTTTACCAGAAGCCAAAGACTACAAAAGAATTGGACAAGGCGATACTGGTTTAAATACTGGCGGTATGGGTTCTGTATCTCCGGTTCCATTTGCCAACGAAGCATTTTTAGCCGAAATTAAAACCAGCATTATCCAACCCACTATTGACGGTTTGGTAAAAGATAAAATCGATTATACAGGCTTTATTTTCTTTGGACTAATTAAAGTTGGCGACAAACCTTATGTAATTGAGTACAATTGCCGCATGGGCGACCCTGAAACTGAAAGTGTAATTCCAAGAATTGAGAATGACTTGGTAGAATTGTTTAATGCTTGTGCACAAAAGAAATTAGGCGATTATAAAATCAATATTAGCAATAAAAGTGCGGCAACAGTAATGATTGTTGCAGGTGGCTACCCTGGCGAGTATGAGAAAGGCAAAGCAATTTCTGGTCTAGAAAATCTCCGCGATTCATTGGCTTTCCATGCAGGCACCAATCTAGAAGGTGGAGTAGTTAAAACCAACGGCGGAAGAGTGATTGCCATTACTAGTATTCAAGATAACCAATTTAATGCCTTACAATGTGCTACTGCTGATGCGGCCCGTGTCTATTTTGATGGCAAATATTTTAGAGAAGATATAGGGTTTGATTTGATGTAACTGAACTACTCAAATCTCCTATCCTAAAAAAGCCCCGAAAATTTTTCGGGGCTTTCCTTTTTGTTCATTTTTTTAATCACTTATAGAGATCAATAAAATTGTATAGATTTAGATTACCTAATTATCAATCTTTTAAACCCTATTAAATCAAAAAAATGATGAAAAAAATGAATGTATTAAGTAAAACAGAAATGAAAAAAGTATTGGGAGGTGTTGATAGTATTGATTCCTGTAATGGCATGGGTTGGCAATTTTCATGTGATTGGACATGTCATAATTCTGATCAATCAATACATCTAGGCAGGATGACTTGTAATGAGGCGCAATCTGCTTGTCCATTTGGCGCTATCGACGGAGGAGCTTGCAATGCTTCGTAAGGCATTTAACTTACTCGGCTTAGCATAAAAAAACGGGCTGTCTCTTTTTTATTTTGAGACAGCCCGTTTTTTTTCGGAATTACTTATTTATTTGGTTTTTCCACCTAATAGTTCTGCTAGTTTGGTTTGCAGTTCTTCTCCTCTAAGGTTTTTAGCAACAATTTTACCTGTTGGGTCAACTAGGAAGTTAAAAGGTATACCACCAATGCCATAGCTTTTAGACACTTCATTGTCCCAGCCTTTTAAATCTGAAACGTGAGTCCAAGTTAATTTATCATCTTCGATCGCTTTTAACCAATCTTCTTTGGTCGTTCTGGTTTTTTCAGTCATTCCATCTAAAGAAACACCCAATATTGTAAAATTCTTATCCTTAAATTTATTGTAAGCGATTACAACATTAGGATTTTCTTGTCTGCACGGCCCACACCATGCTGCCCAGAAATCTACCAGTACATATTTACCTTTAAAATCAGATAATTTAACAGGTTTGCCATTTTGGTCATTTTGGGTGAAATCAGTTGTTAAGCCAAGCTGCGTTTTTTTCGCTCCCTGAATTGATTCATCAATATATTTCCCCAAAGCTGTTGTTCTAACTGCAGCAGAATATTTTAAAAACTCTGGCTCTACTACCTTTGGATCAAAATCAGACCCAATTACACTTCTATAAGCTGATAAGCCGATATAAGAGTCACGATTTTCTTCAGCAAACTTTTTAGTCAAAGGCATTCTTTCTTTATTGGCCGCATTATATTTTTCCATAAATGGCTTCATAAAATTTTCATCCTTTTTCTGTTCAGTGGTGTATCCGTTATATTCTTTCATTAACACCGCTACATCAGCATCTATTTTTGTAAATAAGGCTTTAAACCTCGCATTGTCGTCATTAACTTTTGACCCTGTTATTTTTGCTTTTTTAACCGAATCTGGCGCTGTTACATTAATGGTTGCTTTCTCTAAATAAATAGAGAGCTGATCTGCTGGTATCCGTTTTTTAGGATCTGGATTAACCGGAGTAGCATCGTGTTTAATTCTAAGCGTTGCTGTAGTTGGCGATTCTACGTTTCCTTTAAACTCAAAGGCACCTTTGGTTACTGCAGCAGAGTCGATTACCCTGGTTTTACCAGAAGTATAACTTAAATAAGCCATTGCAGGTGCATCTAAGCTACCTACTTTACCTTTAACTATAAAAGCTTGTTGTGCCATTACACCTAGGGGAAGTAGGCAGATAGCAGATAATACTAATTTTTTCATTGGGTTATAAAATTGGGTTTTGGTTATTTTAATCAAATATATAAATTCTGCCGTTTATCAGAGAGGTTTGATGGTCAATTCAACCTCATATTGATGTGTTTATTTGGGGTTTGTAGTACCCGTTTTCAAAAAAAGCCCGGTGACCAGGCTTTTCTCTTTATCGTTGAATGGCTATTTTGTTTTTCCGCCTAATAATTCTTCTAATTTCTCTTCCAGTTTGTCTCCTCTAAGGTTTTTGGCAACAATTTTACCACTTGGATCCATAATGAAATTAAAAGGAATAGCCTGAACTCCATAAAGTTTGGCTGCAGTATTGCCACCTTCTTTTAAGTCCGAAACCTGAGGCCAAGTTAAACCATCATCTTTAACTGCCTTTAACCATTCTGCCTTCTTATTTGGTTCATCAAGTGATACGCCCAATATTTCGAAGTTTCTGTTTTTGTATTTGCTGTAAGCGGCCAATACATGTGGGTTTTCTTGACGACAAGGGCCACACCACGAAGCCCAAAAATCTACCAATACATATTTACCTTTAAGGCTAGACAAGTTTACCGCTTTACCTTCTGGATCATACTGTGTAAAATCTGTAAACATGGTGCCAATCTGAGTTTTTTTAGCCCCATCAATGGCAGTCTGAATATCTTTTCCTACTTGTGTAGCTCTTAAAGCAGCCGAAAATTTGTGGTATTCTGGTTCAACAACGGTAGGGTCAATATCATAACCCATAATGCTCCTGTAAGTTACCAAACCGATGTAGGAATTACGGTTTTCTTCTACAAACTTTTTGTTCATTGGACCTCTCTCTTTATTGGCTGCATTATATCTTGTCATAAATGGCTTCATAAAAGTAGTGTCCTTTCTCTGCTCATT
This sequence comes from Pedobacter sp. Hv1, assembly GCF_001412215.1. GTDB lineage: Bacteria > Bacteroidota > Bacteroidia > Sphingobacteriales > Sphingobacteriaceae > Pedobacter. Next base: position 470,786 of record NZ_LLWP01000009.1, on the reverse strand, counting down.
GCTGTAGCCATTATATTCTTTCATTAACGTCTCTACATCGGCATTCATTTTTGCAAATAAGGCTTTATACCTGGCATTGTCATCATTAATTTTCGAGCCAGTTATTTTGGCATTTTTAACAGAATCTTTCGCTGTTACATTAATGGTTGCTTTTTCTAAATACAGTTGCACCACATCTAATGGCACACGTTTTTTAGGGTCTGGATTAACTGGGCTAGCATCATGTTTAATTCTAATAGATGCCATAGTTGGCGACTCTATGTTTCCTTTAAACTCAAAGGCACCTTTGGTTACGGTAGCAGAATCGCTTACTTTTGTTTTACCAACACTGTAAGTTAAATAAGCTTTTGCAGGTGCATTTAAGTTCCCTACTTTACCTTTAATGGTAAAAGCCTCTTGCGCCATTAAGCCTATCGGAAGTAGGCAGATAGCAGATAATAATAGTTTTTTCATGGTTAAATTTTTAGATTGTTAATACGCATTGCAAAAAATGCGGGTTCGGTCACTTATATGTTTTTTTAGGTAGATGTTGTTCAATATCTATTATAAATTAAAAGACAAGCCGTTTACTGAGTCAGGATTTCAACAAAATAGTAATCCTTTAACTCTTTATTTTGGGTGAGATATCTGGCTAATCTTTTGATAGATGAACCGATTTATGCAGCATCTTTTATTTTTAATAAAAATGAGCATTACAGCTAATAAAACCAATAGACCTTAATTATTCCATAAATTTTATGGATATTTGAGTTTTATTTATTCTTTTTTTCAGTTTTATACCACTTTCTAACCAAATTGTATTTGTTTTTTTCATTTTACAGCCACAACAATGACTCAAAAAAACTTAGATTCTGTTGATTTAGAGATTCTTAACCTCCTGCAACACGATGCCTCTTTAACCAATAAAGAGATTGCAATGAAATTATATAAATCTATAGCTACCATACACGAGCGTATTAGGCGATTAAAGGAACAAGGTTATATCAAAAAGATTGTGGCCATTCTGGACAGAAAAAAAATCAATAAAAATTTGATCGCCTTTTCGCATGTATTATTAAAAGACCATACCGCTACCACCCTAAACAGATTTGAAACCGAGGTGTCGAAATTTAGCGAGGTGATGGAGTGCCTGCAAATGACTGGCGCACACGATTTCATTCTGCGTATTGCCACCACAGACATGGATGCCTATCATCAATTTTTAAGAAATAAATTAGCTACGCTAGAAAACATTACCACGGTTCAGAGTTATTTTGTGCTCTCCGAACCAAAAAGCGAAACAGCTTATCCGCTAACTTAATTTCTGGTAGGTACGCCACCACAAATCTGGCATTTCGCCATTTACTGCGGTATTGTAATCGTCGTATCGACAAGGCACCAAATGATATCTTTCATTTTTAGAGATGCCCGAAGGATATGGCACCTGCATCCACCAACGATCTGAACGCTTGCTTTTTACAAAACTCATCTCTCCAGAACCGTCTTTTAAACTTGCCCTATAAATGATATATTGAGATTTTGGCGTCAATGGAAAATCTTGCTTGCGGCTATAGTATCCATCAATAAAATACCAAACCATTTGTGCCAATAACATGGCACTTTGCCCATTGCGGTCATAAGCAGGGTTAAATTCATAGAAACCGATAGAGGTTAGTTTGTCGTTCATTCCTGCATAACGGGTAATCCTACAGGCATCTTCTCCGTAAAACCCATTCGGGCCAGCATTGATATTGGCTCCGGCATCGCCAGAACGAATGGCCCCCATATCAAAACTGATCATGTTCGCATTGCGCAAAATAGGTTCTGTTAAGGTAATATCGGGCAAAAACTCGCCCAAACGGTGCACATCAAAATAGAGCTTATCCATTACTTTCAAGCTATCTTGGTTTACAAAATAAGTTTGATAGCCAATATTGCTAAAGTTGAAGAGATAGTTTGGTTGGTGCAGAAAAACCTTGCTCAAATAAGAATTGGAAGTGGTTGCAATGCCTTCGTGACCATCTTCATCCAAATCAAATTTCGAATCGATGACTACCAAATCTACTTTTTGCTCTAAATGCTCATAGGCCATGTACTGCGCATAGGTAATGTCTTGTCCACCACCAATAATTACCGGCAGAATATTCAGCTTAACCAATTCGGCCACTACGGTCTTCACTGCAAAATAGGTATCAGATATTTCTTTACCAGCAATAATGTTTCCCAAATCAACAATCTTACTTACAAAAGCCCCTTCATTTAAGGTATAAAATTGTTCGCGAAAGTGATCTGCGGCCAAAGCACAACCATTATTATTTACTGCTCCCCGATCGTCTTTCACCCCAAAAATGGCAATATCGAAGGCTTTATCCTCTAATTCTGGAAAGCGATCGGTATAGAAATTGGCCTTTAATCCGAGCTGACTAGTATAAAACCCTTGTTTAGGACTAAACTTTTCTGGATTAATGGGTGAAAAAAAATCTGATAAAGACATAAAGCGGTATAAATGTTTGGCATCAAATATCTATTTTTGAGCGCATATATTAATGAACATCCTAAAAAAAATGAACCATACATCTTTAAATACATGAAGAATCGGTCATTTAAACAGGGAGAAGCTCCATCTGACAGATGAAAACAAGAGAACAAACAGATGAAATGATATTGGTAACTGGAGCAACTGGGTTTTTAGGAACAGAATTAATCAATCAATTAACCGCTCAAAATTTAAGGGTTCGCGCTTTAAAAAGAAGCACTTCCACTATTCCGCAGCTACTAGAAGGCAATGCGCTGGTTGAGTGGTTTGTTGCCGACATTAATGAGCCTGAAACTTTAGCCGATGCTTTCGAAGATATTACCCAAGTTTATCATTGTGCGGCATTTATTTCATTTGATCCTAAAGATAAATCCAAGCTTTTAAAAATCAATATCGAAGGTACTTCTAACATTGTCAATCTGTGTATTCACCATCAGGCTCGTTTGGTTCATGTAAGCTCTATTGCAGCTTTGGGCAATGCCAAAAAGGGAGAACAAATTACAGAGAAAGATTTTTGGGAATATGATGCCCATGTACATGCCTATGCCATTTCTAAATACGAAGGAGAAATGGAAGTTTGGCGTGGCATTGCCGAAGGTTTAGATGCCGTTATTGTCAACCCTGCTGTAATTATTGGGAAAAACGCTGGTTTTACGGGCAGCGGCGCCATTTTTAAATTGGTTAAAGATGGGCTTAAATTTTATACTGATGGCGCAACCGGCATTGTAGATGTAGAAGATGTTGCCAAAAGTATGATTGCATTAATGAATAGCGAAATCAGTTCAGAACGTTACACGCTTTCTGCAGACAACCTCAACTACAAAGATTTTTTTGCCGAAATTGCCAAAGGTTTCGAAATGAAGGCACCAGCTACCGAAGCCAAGCCTTGGATGTTGGGCATTGCCTGGAGAGCAGCCAAGTTGGCCTCTTGGTTTACGGGCAAGGCGCCTGCTTTAACCAGAGATGCGGCCAGAAGTAGTTTTAATTTAAGCTACTACAACAATACGAAGATCAAAAACGCCATCCATATTCACTTTAAACCTTTAAAAGAGAGCATTCTTGAAGTTTGCCAAGCTTTGAAATAACCATCCATGGAACAAAAGAACTTTTACATCATCGATTTCGACAGTACTTTTACACAGGTAGAAGCTTTAGATGAACTGGCCCGTATCTCTTTAAACAAACATCCCGATAAGGAAGCCATCTTTAAAAAGATTGAAGATTATACCAATTTGGCCATGGAAGGCAAATTATCGTTTTCAGAAAGTTTGGCCCAACGTGTAAAACTATTGGAAGCCAACGAAGATCATCTAAAACAATTGATTACCCGTTTAAAAAAGAAGGTTTCTAGTTCATTCTCTCGAAATGCAGCATTCTTTAAAAAACACGCAGATGAGGTACTGATTGTTTCTGGTGGGTTTAAAGAATTTATTACTCCAGTGGTAAGCCAATACCACATTAAAAAGGAAAACATTTACGCCAACACTTTTGTAACTACTGGTGATGGAAAAATTATAGATTACGACCATGCCAACCCTTTAAGTGAAGAAGGTGGAAAAGTGAAATTGATGCGTCAAATGGATTTAAAAGGTAACTTATATGGCATTGGCGATGGCTATTCAGATTTTCAGTTGCGCGAAAGTGGATTGATCAAAAAATTTTTTGCCTTTACAGAAAATATAGCCAGAGAAAGCATTGTTTCAAAAGCCGACCATGTTACCCCAAGCTTTGATGAGTTTTTGTATGTAAACAATTTGCCAAGGGCGATATCGTACCCAAAAAACAGGATTCTTTGTTTAGTAATTGGCGATGTACCCAAAGAAAGTATTGCTTTGCTTAAAAGGGACGGTTTCTCGATCAGACATAAAACTTCTTTCGAAGAAAAATATGTGGCCGATGTGGGCATGATTTTATTGGCCGATGGCGAAAAGCTTGAAAATGAAAAATTAGCCCGTGCAGTTAAACTTAAAACCATTGGTTACTTGGGGAGTGCTAAAAACAAATTTTCGTTTCAAACCTGTACTGAAATGGGCATTGTGGTTTTTGACGATGTAAAAAGCAACCCAAGAAGTGCTACGTTTATTCCAAAAAGGGTAATCGATTTCATGAACAAGGGCACGACCTATATGAGCAGCAATTTTCCAAATCTGCAATTACCGGCTATCGATAAATCGCATCGTTTAATCCATATCCACAAAAACGTGCCGGGTATTATGGCGCAGATCAATACCATTTTTGCCAAGCATAACATCAACATTGTGGGCCAATTTTTAATGACCAACGCTACATTGGGTTATGCCATTACCGATATCAACGCAGAATATGATAAACAACTTTTCAAATCTTTGAAAAAGATAGAGAACACCATTAAGTTTAGGGTTTTATATTAATATATAAATTCAAAATTATTTCTTTTTCGCCTCCCATATTCTGATCTGACGATAAGTACCTAGATATCTTATTTCCAAAAGTGTTGTAAAAGTGAAATATTTTGCAACCTACTTTGAATTTCGTGGTCTAATTAAGGTATGGGGAATGAAACCAACCTATTTTCTGATAGACTATTGGTAGATAAGATATTGAATGGCAACACTCAATTATTCGCTATAGTTGTTAAAAATACAGAAAGACTGGTTGCGCAAATTGTTCGAAAAATGGTTGCAAATGAGGAAAATCAAAAAGACCTAGTACAAGATATTTATCTAAAGGCCTATCAAAAGTTGCCATTATTTAAGTTTGAGTGCAAGTTATCAACCTGGCTTGCTACAATTGCTTACAATACAACTGTAAATTACTTGGAAAAGAAAAGAATTCCGCTGTGTGACATTGAGGAAGTAGAAGAAAATACAATCTTAATGGCTGAAAACATAGAGACTGAGATTTTCAAAAATGAAGTCAATAAATTACTCTCCAAAGAGATTAGGAAGCTACCCCCATTATATCAAACATTAATATCACTTTATCATATAGAAGAATTGCCCAATAAAGAAATTGCAGAAATCACCAATTTGCCAGAAGGGACGATTAAAAGCTACTTATACCGAGCTAGAAAAATACTCAGAGAAAATATTGAGAAAAATTACAAAATGAATTGTTATGAAAAATGACCACCTTACTGATAATGATATACAAGCTCATGTTTTCAACAAAGTATCAGAGGATGATATAGTTTTACATATTTCGACATGCACTGTCTGCAAAGCTAAAGTAACATCATATCAAGCTTTACTACATGCGATTGATGAAATTGAGCCTGAAACATTTCCATTTGATACCACAAGACTTGCAATGCTTAAAATTGAGCAATTTAAAAATAAGAAGTCAACAACCGCTAGTTACATTCTATATGCATTTCTAGGGATTTTTATTTTAACTGTTTTCGTAGTTTGCATTCCTTATATAACACCCATTTTTAAGACTTTTCAAGAGATGAATAACATTACAAATGCATTTGTAATTGTGTCTACCTTGAGTGTTCTTATTTTCTTCTTGACAGTAACTTTCAGACAATACAAGCAGAAAATTATATTACTTACAGCATAAAGTTTGCAACCGAAATAAAAGTCGTCGGTCTAATTAGATAGCATTCAAAAATAGATCATATGAAAAAAATAATGTTAAGCAGTATCAGCTTTTTATCTCCAATTCTTCTTTTTTCACAGGAGAAACCCATTGTTACTGCTTCAGTAGATTCTAATCTAGAGCTAAACAAGTTAATCTTAGCTGATAAAAGCTTTCAAGTTGAACCGTTTTTACCCGTGCTTTCAATCGGACTATTGATTTATTTTATAATTTATTTGGTAAAATTCATTCTAGAACATCGGTTAAAAAACAAAATTATTGATCTTGGAATTTCTGAGCAATTGTCAGCTTCCATTCTTGAAAAAAACGGGAAAAACAAGTACGATGATGCCATGAAATTAGCCATTATATGCTTTGGCATTGGAACTGGTTTAATTATCACCTATTACACAATGCCGTTGAACATTCATTCTTTGGCTATCATGGCATTTAGTGTTGGTGCCAGTTATCTAAGCTATTTCTTCTATTTAAAAAATCAGCAAAAGTAGTTCCATTCAATTAAATTCCTGGGAATATCACCTCCATCTTCCGATGGAAAGTGAAAGATATTGCCTTTTAAAAAGTAAAATCAATTTAAAAACATAAAACAATGAAATATAAAATCGCAATCATTTTCTTGTTCGCAAGTTCTACACTTTTTGGACAAAACAACATTCAAAGAATAGACAGCTTGCTAATTTCCTTATATAAAAAAGGACGAATAAATGGTAATGTACTCATTGCCGACAAGGACCAAATCATTTATAGTAAAAGCTTCGGCTTTGCTAATGAAGCCACTAAAGAAAAATTAACTGAAAACTCCGTTTTTGATTTAGCTTCGGTATCCAAACAATTTACAGCGTTAGGCATTATGCTGTTAAAAGAAAAAGGGATCCTAAACCTGGATGAGCCTTTTTCCACATACATTCCCGAGCTCTCCTCTTATAAAGGCATTACCGTAAAACACTTGCTCAACCATACTGGAGGTTTACCTGATTACATGGATATTTTTAATAAAACATTCGACAAAACTAAAATAGCTACTAACAATGACATTATAGCTCATTTTTCTAAAGAAAAACCCAAAGTATTGTTTGTTCCTAATTCGAGATGGGAATATAGCAATACCGGATACGCATTATTAGCAAGTATTATCGAAAGAGTTTCTGGATTGAAATATCGTGATTTTATGACTAAGCATATTTTTAAACCCTTAGAAATGAGTAATACGTTTGTGCAAAACGGTAACAACCCATTACCTAATATTAAAAACCTGGCGTATTCTTATGCCTTTTCAGATAGCTTGAAAAAATTAGTCCTTACGGATGAATTGAAAGAATATAATGATCAAAAAATGCTTAGCGGTGTTGTTGGTGATGGTGGAATATTTTCTAATGTGATCGATTTACTAAAATGGGATAGAGCGCTGTATGATAATCGACTTATCTCGACAGCTGTAAAAAAAGAAATGTTCAAACCAGCTATTCTGGCTAATGGTTCAACTTTTGAATATGGTTATGGTTTCCAATTGGATAGTAGCAAAGTATTTGGAAAGATAATTTCGCACACTGGTGGTTGGGGTGGATATCTCACGTTAAACGAATTACATGTTAACAGTGGTAAAACAATCATCATACTTTTCAATCATGAAAGCTCTGAAATTATCAACAAAAGTATACGTTACACGTTATATGGATTACAGGAGCCAAACCCAACTGGTAAAAAAGAAATAACCTTAACTCCAGAACAGCTTAATAAAGTTGTTGGAGCCTACAAAATTCAAGAAGGAATGGAGTTTTTCATTACTTTAAAGGGCGGTGTGCCCTATGCATCTATGACAAACCAAACGCCTTTAAGAATTTATCCTGTAAGTGATACTTTATTTTTCTTAAAAGAATTTGATGCGACGATTCTATTTGAGAAGGACGAAAAAAGAAATATATACAAGCTTACTTTTTCTCAGGGAAAAGGTAAAATGGAAGCAAAAAGGATTAAGTAACTGTGAGCTAAATAAAATTACGCGAGAAACAATGTAGATGTAGACTTCCTTAAACATTAAAGCTTGCTGTTTCACGCGTATTCAATCAATATATTGAAGCTATTAAAAACTTAGGTTAGATGCTCTAGAAATATGGTTAACTATTTTTGTTAACCATATTTCTACCCAATAATACAGCTTTCAATCTAAACAATGGTTTATTCCAATTAATTGGATAACTTTGAACAAAGCAAAAACAAGCTGTTTTAATTTATGTCACTTTCATTGTGGATACAAATTTTCAATTTCTCTCTTATCATAGATAGGCCCAGCTAGTTAGTTGATTAGTAAAACAATTATTGTTGCAGGTTAAATTTTGCGACCATTTTAATTATCACTAATCATTATCATTCATGGATTTTACACCAGAAATAAAAGACAAACTACACAAGCTTCAAGAAAAATATGAAGCCATGGGCCAAGATATGGCTTCTTACCTTGATGGCCTGTTATATGCCGATTTTTTAACCTATTGGGACTACATCCATTTGGATACCCTATTGAGCTTACAAAGTCCCAAAACACCTTTCCCAGATGAAGAGATCTTCATCATGTACCACCAGATTACTGAGCTTTACTTTAAGCTTGCCTTACACGAGTGTAAACAGGTTTCTACACATCCTGAACTGACGGTTCAATTTTTTACCGACCGTATAAAAAGAATCAATGCCTATTTCAATGCCTTAACCACCTCTTTTGAGGTAATGGTAAACGGTATGGAAAAAGAACAGTTCTTAAAGTTCCGCATGTCTTTATTGCCTGCTAGTGGTTTTCAATCAGGCCAATACAGAATGATCGAGATCTGCGCTACAGACTTTAACCGATTGGTAGATAAAAGCAAACGCGAAGAATTGACCAACAGCAGCATCGAAGAAAAGTTCGAATACATCTATTGGAAATTTGGCGCTACAGAATTGGCTACCGGCAAACAAACCTTAACCTTAAAACAGTTCATTAAAAAATATGCTGCAGAGTTTTTGGCCTTGGCCAAAGAGAGAGAGTTCAGTAATTTTTCGGCTTTATACCATCAATTAGCTGCTAAAGGCGAAGATGTAAGCCAACTTGCAGAAGAGTTGCGCAAATTAGACCTTTACGTAAATGTAGAGTGGCCACTATCGCATTACAAATCGGCAGTTCGGTATTTAGAAAAAGATCCTGTAGATATTGCTGCAACTGGTGGAACCAACTGGCAGAAATACTTACCTCCGCGTTTTCAGAAACGTATTTTCTATCCGTTTTTATGGACTACAGAACAAATGGAAGAATGGGGTAAAGGATGGGTGCTTAGTGTATTACAAACACTTCGAAACGAAAAATAAGTTGCGTTTAAACCTGTTTTTTCGTACTTTTGTATCAAATTAATACCTAAGGCAGTGATAGATACTTTACAGATTAAGATTACAAAAAACAGCAACTCTAGGTTGGCTGAAACTGAGTTTAAAGATATCCCTTTTGGAAAAATTTTTACAGACCACATGTTTGTAGCAGATTTTGAAGATGGAGAATGGAAAAATTTCGAGATTTTACCATACGGTCCAATTCCAATGAGCCCGGCAATTTCTGCCCTACACTATGGGCAGGCCATTTTTGAAGGCATGAAGGCCTATCGCCTGCCGAGTGGCGAGATCAGCATTTTTAGAGCCGACAAGAATTTTGAACGCTTTAATATTTCTGCAGATCGCATGGCGATGCCAACAATACCCGAAGAAATTTTTATGCAAGGTATTGCTACATTGATCAATATGGATAGAGACTGGGTGCCAACACAAGAAAACTATGCTTTGTACCTTAGACCTGTAATGTTTGCAACCGACGATTCTTTAGGCGTTAGAGCAAGTTCAAATTACAAATTTGTGGTTTTGGCTTCCCCAACTGGCCCTTATTATACCAAAGCATTAAAGGTAAAAATTGAAACTAAATATACCCGTGCAAACGAAGGTGGTGTTGGTTATGCCAAAACTGCTGGTAATTATGCCCGTTCTTTATACCCATTTGCGCAGGCCCAAAAAGAAGGGTTTGATCAATTGATCTGGACCGATTCGGCTACCCATAGTTTTGTTGAAGAATCTGGTGCTGCCAATGTGATGTTTGTTTTAGATGGCAAATTAATTACAGCCGCAGTTGGCGAAACCATTTTAAATGGCGTAACCCGCGATACCATTATTGCTTTGGCAAAAGACAAAGGCATTACCGTTGAAGAAAGAAAAGTTACCGTTGCAGAGATTATTGCAGGTGCAAAAAATGGAACATTAACAGAAGCTTTTGCAGTAGGTACCGCAGCAACAGTTACCCAAATAGGCGAAATTGGCTACGAAGGTGAACTTTATCAATTGAGCGATAGCAGTACCCGTACCATTTCTACTGGCATTGCCAAAGAATTGAACGAAATTCGCAATGGTTTAGCTGCCGATAAATTTGGCTGGAACTGGATTGTTTAAAAGCTAAAGATAACTTACAAGCGTTTCGATTTAAAAATCGAAACGCTTTTTTTATGCCCCATGGGTAACAACTGTAACACAATTTTTGATAACCTCTTACAATTGGTAATTTCGACTTTCCAAATTTTAAACCATGAATAAATCACTACTCTTCGGCTTAGCCATGAGCTTATGTTTAAGCACTTCGATCCAAGCCCAACAAAAAAGATTGTCTCAGGCACAAGCCTTGGGTACACAAGCCTCTTTAACCAAAACCATGAACCCTACTATGGGTTGGAGCGATGGCACGCATTACATTGAAATGGATAGCAAAGAACGTAAAATGTATGCAGTTGATATTGCTACAGGTACGCGTACTGCTTATACCCCACCTCCAAAAAGCGATGTAAATGTGATGATCAAAGACAAAGATGTTTATATCCAGTATGGAAAAGAAGAAGCCAAACGTTTAACCAATAACCCTGCAGAAGAACTGAACCCAACTTTATCTCCTGATGGAAAATATGTAGCTTTTACAAGAAACAGCGATTTATATGCGGTTGAAGTGGCTACAGGTAAAGAGACCCGTTATACTTCAGATGCTACCGATGTTATTTACAACGGTTATTCTTCTTGGGTGTATTTTGAAGAGATTTTAGGCCGTGCTACCAGATATAAAGCTTTCTGGTGGGCACCAGATAGTCAACACTTGGCATTTATGCGTTTTGACGATACCAAAGTGCCGATGTTCCCAATTAATGGCTCAACTGGACAGCATGGTTATGTAGAAAAAACACGTTACCCAAAAGCGGGCGATCCAAACCCAGAAGTAAAAGTTGGTTTTGTACCTACACAAGGTGGAAAAGTAGTTTGGGCAGATTTTAATGAAAAAGATGACCAATATTTTGGCACACCTTATTGGAGCTTTGATGGCAAAACCATGATGGTACAATGGCTTAACCGTGGTCAGGATAATTTAAAATTCTATTCGGTTGACCCTATAACCGGTGCAAAAAAGGAGATTTACGACGAGAAACAATCTTCTTGGGTAGATTTAGATTTTGATGGTAGAATTGAATACCTGGGCGATAACAAACACTATATCCTTAAAAGCGATAGAACCGGGTGGGCACATTTTTACTTGTATACTTTAGATGGCAAACTGATTAACCCAATAACTAGTGGCAATTGGCAGGTAAGCAACTTATTGTATACCGATGAGAAAAATAAAGTGATCTATTTTACCGCCCGCAAAGAAGCAAGTACACGTACAGATTTATACAGTGTAAGTTATAATGGAAAGAATTTAAAACGTTTAACTTTTGGCGACTATACCCACCAAGTACAGTTATCGCCAGATGGAAAATATTTTATCACTACCTACTCTAATGTAGCCACCCCTCCAAAACGTACTTTATTAAGCAATACCGGAAAAATTATCAAAGAGCTTGGCGATAGCAAGGCTGATGATTTTGACCAATACATTTATGGCAAAACCGAATTGATTTTTATTCCTTCTGAAGATGGAAAATACCAATTGCCTGCAACCATCACCTACCCAACAGATTTCGACAAAACCAAAAGATACCCAGTTGTTTTCAGTATTTATGGTGGACCAAACGCAGGTACAGTTACCAATACTTGGAAAGGTACCAGCAACCAATGGTGGGCTAATGAAGGCATTATCCAGATTGCGGTAGACCACCGTGCTTCTGGCCAATTTGGTAAAGAGGGTGTAGCCTTAATGCACCGTAATTTAGGCAAGTGGGAAATGAAAGATTATAGTACTGCTGCTAAATGGTTAAAAGCCCAAACATGGGTCGACAATAAAAAATTATTGATCACTGGCCATAGTTATGGTGGCTACATGAGTGCTTTAGCTTTAACGATGGGCGCTGATGATTTTGATTTCGGTTACGCAGGTGCACCAGTTACCAGTTGGGAATTATATGATACACATTATGTAGAACGCTTTATGGATACTCCACAAGAAAACCCAGAAGGTTATAAAGCGGCATCAGTTTTAACTTATGTAGACAAATACAAAGGGCTATTGCGCATTATGCATGGCGATATGGATGACAATGTACACGTACAGAACACCATCCAATTGGTTGATAAATTGACCAACACCAACAAACATTTCGAACTGATGATTTATCCAGGAAGCAGACATGGTTTTGGCCCTTCTAAAGCTGGTCACGACCGTGCAGAAAGATATCGTTTCTATTATCAGAACCTATTGAACAAACCAGTTCCAGAGGGTTTGATCAAATAAACAAAAAGCCCCGCTCTACATGCGGGGCTTTTTTATGAAGTATTAATGTGGATTTTCTTTTTGTTCTTTCCTCATTTGCCGACGTAGCCTACGCCGATCGCGGTCGTCTTTCATTTTTTCAAATTTGGCCACCTGAGCTCTAATTTCTGCTTCCTTTTGTGGCGTTACACCCACACTATATTTTACACCTTGATAGAGTGTTTTCCAAATAAAGTTAAAAAATGAGGCCGTAGGCTTTCTTTCAAAATTAATTTTGGCCGAAGTAAATTTTCCTTCTGCATTTGGGTTATCAGAATAAATGATCAATGCATTTGCCAAAATGGAAAGCAAACTTTTTTTAACCAATCGCTCACGTCCTTCTTCTTTTTTCAGCAAAGCAACAGACAAATCATTAAACCTAAAATCTAAACTTCCTTTGGCTACATTCTGATTGGCTTTAATATCAAATGCCAGCTCTTTAATCATCCCCTTATCTACCTGAATCATACCTAAAGGTTTGGTAATCTGGTTCAGCCTTCGCCCATCTAAATTGGTAATTGCGCCCTTATAATCAAATGCCCCTATTGGAGAATTTAAGTAAAACTTAAAGTTGATCGCCAATTTACCCTGTCCCATTACATAACTTACCAAATCGGCTTCCATCATTGGGTTTGTAGCCTTGTAGGCTGCTTCATTTGTAGCGTTCGTAATTACCCCACTGGTTTTTCCGAAAGTAATTTTGCCAATGTGTTTGCTATTTCTATCAAACTCCGCATAACTGATGTCAATATTGCTCAATCTGATTTTTTTAAGCGTGAGCTGCATTTTTAACTGTTGCAGCAATTGATGTGGAAATCTTCCTGTTTTGATCCTTTCAAGCTTAGGAAAACTGTTATCGTTAAACACGGCCACCCCACCATCGGCAATATGCATTTCATTGGCAATCAATTCTTGTTTCTGTAAATAAGCAGGTAAATTCAGGCCATCAAGACTGATATTATTTAACAAAATACTAAACCTGTCTCTGGCATAACCTGCTACTTTTGCAAATTCGCTTTGGCTATAACGAGGCACCAAACCAAACTGTTTAATGTTTACCTTTCCACTCGATGCATTAAAATGCAATTGGTCTACTTTAATATGGTACATGCTATCTGGGGTAGCATAGGTATAATTGTTCAGATTCAAATTGATGTCCTTTAACAAGTATAATCTTGTGGTATCTTGAGCAGAAAGCGAGTCGATTAGCCAATCTTTTAAACTTACATTGAGGTTGGCTACGGAATCGATGTCGGGTATTGCTCCATTATTGTTGATATATTTAAACCGAGCGTTTTTAAAATCTATGGTCTCTATTCTTAAAGACTTAAATAACATTTTAATATAATCGTAAGGCGATTTTTTAGGACGGGGCGGTCTATTGTCGTTAAAATCAAAATGTTTGTTCACCATCGTAATAGTCGGTTTATCAAACAACAACAAGCTGATGTCTATTTTTTTATCAAAATAAATATCAAAAGGGTGAAATTTCTTTATATCAAGCCGCTTTAAACGAATGTAATATAAGTTATTAGGCGCCTTTTTAGCAGCAATCAACGTCCGATAAACATTGGTATCTGGAATTATAGCTACATCGTGAATTGTAGCAGAACCTGTAATAAAATTGGTGTGTATTTCAGAAAAATCTATACTGTATAAACCGTGGGTTGAGGTTTGCACCAACTCCTTTAATTCTTTCTTAATTAATGGTTTAAACTTTACACTAATGTACCACGAAGCACCAACCAAAACTAAAGAAATGAAAAGCAGTATACCAAGAATCCATTTTAAAACCTTAAATTTTCGAGGTGCTTGTTCAGCCATATCAGATGTTCATTTTGTGTCATCCAATATACGTTTTTTATTAAACATCTATCTTGGTTCGTGTGACAAGAACCAAGATAGATAGATATAACACTTACTCTTTTTTCTTTTTAGGCTTAGGTATAGGCTTCATTGGCACCGCTCCAATTCCTACTGTTTCTCTAATCCCTACAAAAACACTCTTCCACATCAGGTTAAAAAAAGAAGCCTGTGGCAATCTTTCGAAAGCAACATTTACACTTCGCACAGCCTCGCCCTTGCTAGGGTTATCATTCTTAATTAAAATAGTATTGGCCAAAAAAGACAACAGCCCTTTTTTCTCTTTGGGCTTGCCCATATCTCCTTCTTTAAGTAGGTTAACTTTAAGATCGCTATAATAAAATTGCAAGGTCCCTTTTGAGCTTTTTTCGTTTGCCGTAATGCTAAAATCTGCTTTTTGCACTGTCCCTTTTTCAATTTCTATTAAGCCTAACGATTTTGAAAGTGGGTTTAACACCTGCATGTTAAAAGTACCGATATGGCCCACGTAGCTAAATGCAGCATTTTTATCGGTCAGGTTAAAATCTATCTTCACATTCATTTTTCCTGTACCCATAATGTAAGTGCTCAGGTTGGCAAGGGCATGGTTATTTTTAGTGAGTCTTAACGAATCGTTAGTTAAATTTAAAACGTTACCACTTAAATTATCGAGCTTAAGCGTACCACGTTCTTTAGCTTTTGGGTTGTACTCTGTATACGCAATATCTACCTTGTTTAAACTCAGCGTATCTATTAAGGTTTCAATAGGCAAACGTTTCAAAGCATTATGGGGATAATTCCTTCCCTTATCAAAATTCGGCGGGGGTAATTCCCTATTCATAAAAATAGCCACCTTCGCAGGACCAATGGCCACACGTTTGATATGGAGGTTACCATCGTTATTTAAGGAGATAAAATCTACCCCACTCAAACTCAATTCGCTAAAATTTAAATCGTAACGGTCTTTTTGAACGCTATACTTGCGGCTAAAAGTTAAATCAGGATACATTGGAATCATTTTCAACCCTTTTACTTTCAAAGTTTTTCTGCTAATCGAACCACGAACGGTATCAACCTTTAGGGTGTACATCTTGTCTTTGGTAACCGATTTATACCCATTCAGTTCAAAACCAATATCCTTGGCATGAAAAAACCTAGTTGTGTCGCTTTGCGAAAGTGAGTCGATGAGCACATCTTTTACATTAACTGAAAGATGTTTGATGGCATTTAGTTTTTTCCCTCCACTATAATAGTCAAAATCGGCATCAATAATACTAATTCTTCCTATTCTAATGGCTTTAATAGCCTTTTCTATTTGCTGATAAAGGGTTTTCTCGGTACGGGCAGTATCTTTCTGTTTAGGCACTTTATGGTAAACCATATCAATAGAAGGATTCTCTAAGGTTAGCGAGTTGATGTTGATCTTTCTCTTAAAATAGGCCGTTAAAATTCCTACCCGGCTCAATTTCAAATGGGCCAACTTGATTCTAAACAAATGGGTAGGTGCTTTTTTTATGCTTTTGAGCTGATTAAAAACATTGGTGTCTGGCTGCAGTTGAATACTGTCTAACACAATATTGCCACTTACTAGATTTAAATGGATGTCTTTAAAATCGATCCGATATAAATGATTAGAGCCCTCATAAACTCCTTCTTTAATTTTTGTTGTAACAATAGGCTTCCATTTTGCACTAAAATAGATAGCTACAGCGCCAACTAAAAGTATGAACGTAAGTAAAATACCTACTACCCACCATACTATTTTTTTTGTTTTACGTTTTTGAATTGGCATAAACTTAAGTTGATTTAAACAATACAATATTTAAGCCGTATTGTTTGGAATTTGTAAGGAGAGTTATTTTTGATGCTGACAATTTGTCATTTATAAATTATATTTAGTATTTTTGAAACCCCATAAAATTTGAATAATTAATGATTGATTTACAGCTTACCGATAAGAAACACGATGAAGAGCGCCAAGGAGAGGCCTTAGTTTTAGATGCTGCTAAAAAAGGCGATGGCAGGAAACTGTACATTGAAAGTTATGGTTGCCAAATGAACTTTGCCGATAGCGAAATTGTAGCTTCTATTTTAGCCGATACGGGTTTCGAAACCACTGGAGATTACCACCAAGCGGATGTAATTTTTATCAACACCTGTTCAATTAGAGAGAATGCCGAGCAACGTGTACGTAACCGCCTGTCGCAATTTGGTGTAGAGAAGCGCAGAAACCCCAAATTAATTGTGGGTGTTTTAGGTTGTATGGCCGAGCGTTTAAAAGCTAAATTTTTAGAGGAAGAAAAATTGGTTGATGTAGTGGTTGGACCAGATGCTTACCGCGATTTACCACAATTGATCAGTCAGGTTGAAGAAGGACATAAAGCTGTAAATGTAATTTTATCTCGAGAAGAGACCTATGCAGACATTAGTCCGGTTCGGATCAATAGCAATGGTATTACTGCTTTTATTTCAATTATGCGGGGCTGCGATAATATGTGTTCTTTCTGTGTAGTGCCATTTACCCGTGGTCGCGAACGCAGCAGAGATCCATATTCAATCTTAAACGAAGCCAAAGAATTATTCGAAAATGGTTACCGTGAGGTTACTTTGTTAGGTCAGAACGTAGATTCTTACCAATGGAACCAGCCAAAGGCAGAAGAAACAGCTCACAACGATTTAGCAGACGATTTAAATACCTTAACAGGCGATGCCTTGTTAGATGCTTTGAGCAAAGAGAGCGAATTGCCTTCTCATCGTTTAAAAGCTGGTTTAGGACATGCTGAAGTGAATTTTGCCCAGTTGCTAACCATGGTAGCTGCCATTAGCCCAGATTTAAGGATTCGTTTTTCTACTTCGCACCCTAAAGACATTACCGACGAGGTTTTATATACCATTGCGCAACACGATAACATTTGTAACTACATTCACTTACCTGTTCAGTCGGGTAACTCGAGGATTTTAGCATTGATGAATCGTACTTATACCCGCGAATGGTACATGAACAGAATTGATGCTATCAGAAAAATTATTCCTGGTTGTGCAATTTCTGCAGATATCATCGCAGGTTTCTGCACAGAAACAGAAGAAGAGCACCAAGATACTTTAAGTATTATGGATTACGCAAGGTATAACTTTGCCTATACCTTTTCTTATTCTGAACGTCCCGGTACTTTAGCCGCCCGTAAATATACAGATGATGTACCTGAAGCCGTAAAAGCCCGTCGTTTAGCAGAGATATTTAAAAAACAACAAGAAGATTCGTTGGCTTGTTTAGAAGACTTTGTAGGCAAAACAGTTAAAGTTTTGATCGAAGGTTTTTCTAAAAAATCTGACAAAGAATATAGAGGCCGCAATGACGAAAATGCAATGGTGGTTTTCCCTGTTACAGATTCTGTAAAACCAGGCGAGTATGCCCATGTTTATATAGAACGTTGTACATCGGCTACATTGATAGGTAGAGTAATAGAAAATTAGTTGCGAGTTACAAGTTGCAGGTTATAAGTTTGGGCGGTTAAGCACGAGATCCAAACCTTTAACACGTAACACACAACCCATAACATAAAAAATGGATATACAAGATATTAAAAATAGGTTCGGCATTATCGGTGGTTCGCCATTGTTAAACCGGGCAATAGATACAGCCAGACAAGTTGCCCCTACAGATATGTCGGTATTGATTACTGGCGAGAGCGGTAGTGGTAAAGAGGTATTTTCTCACATCATCCATCAGATGAGCACCCGTAAACACGGTGCTTTTATTGCGGTTAACTGTGGTGCCATACCAGAGGGGACAATAGATTCTGAATTGTTTGGTCACGAGAAAGGCTCTTTTACTGGTGCACACGAAGCACGTAAAGGTTATTTTGAAGTAGCCAATGGCGGAACAATCTTTTTAGATGAGGTAGCCGAACTACCTTTGGGCACGCAAGCTCGCTTATTGCGTATTTTAGAAAGTGGCGAATACCTGCGTGTAGGCTCTTCTAAAGTTCAAAAAACTGATGTAAGGATTATTGCAGCTACTAACGTAGATGTATATAACCGTGTTAAATCTGGGAAATTCCGTGAAGATTTATATTACCGCTTAAATACTGTGCCTTTGCGTATCCCTGCCTTGCACGAGCGTAAAGAAGATGTGTATCTGTTGTTCCGTAAGTTTTCTGCCGATTTTAGCGACAAATACCGTAGCCCGGGCATCCAATTAGAGCCAGAAGCCATTCAGATCTTAAGTAATTACAGTTGGCCAGGAAATGTGAGGCAGTTGAAAAATATTGCAGAGCAAATTTGCGTTCTAGAGAAAGATAGAAATGTAAGTGCACAGGCTTTGTTAAATTACATCCCTAACGAGCAGACCAATAATCTGCCAATGACGATTAATGGAAGCAACAAAGAAGATTTCTCTGAAAGAGATATTTTGTACAAAGTGCTGTTCGATATGAAAAAGGACATGATGGAGCTTAAAAAATTGGTGGCAGAAATTATTCAGAATGGTGGCAACACTTCGCATATTATGGCTGATAACCCTCAATACATCAATCAGCTGTACCAAGAAGTAGATTTGCCAAACCATAACGAAGCTACCTTAACCATTAAACATCCTTCAACCAATGCGCCAACAGAATACAATTATGCGCATGATGCAGAAGAGGTAGAAGAGTCGCTTTCTTTAATTGACAAAGAATCAGACTTGATTAAAAAGGCATTAAAAAAGCATAAGGGTAAACGTAAATTTGCCGCACAAGAATTGGGAATCTCTGAACGTACATTGTATCGCAAAATCAAAGAACTTAACTTAAATTAAAAAGATACAAATGAAAAAAATAATCTATGTTTTGGTAGTGGTAATGCTAAGTGGTTGTTATTCATTTAAGGGAGCTTCTACAACGGGGCTAAAAACGATAAAAATCTCACTTTTTGAAAACAATGCACAATTGGTAATCCCTTATCTAAGTTCCCAACTTACTGAAGATTTTAAAGAACGTATCCGTAACCAAAGTAAGTTGAGCATCACGCAGACAGGAGAAGTTGACGCCTCTTTTGAAGGGCGTATTACAGATTATGATATCAAACCTATTTCCATTCAGGATAATGCCAGGCCCATTGCCGGTGCCAACCGATTAACCATCACGGTTTCTGTTAAATACATTAACAAGGTTAAAGGTCACGAGAAAGAAAGTTTCGAACAACCTTTTACTGCTTTTACAGATTTTTCATTGGCTGGCCAATCCCTTCAATCGCAAGAACAAGCATTGATCAAAAAGGTAACGGTACAGTTAACTGAAAATATTTTTAACCGTGCTTTTGCACAATGGTAAAGAATTTGAAGTTTCAATGATTAACTTAGCGGCATGGAGCTAGATTTAGAGACCAAACAACTATTAGCAGATTTAATTGCAAAGCCAGAATTGGTAACGCAAGCGCATGCTGGTATGTTAACAAATTTGGCGAATACTTATCCATATTACCAACCTTTACACTTATTGCTAGCCAAAGCGAGTTTAAATGATGAAAATCATACCAATACATTGGCCACTGCAGCACTT
Organism: Pedobacter sp. Hv1; assembly: GCF_001412215.1. Lineage (GTDB taxonomy): Bacteria > Bacteroidota > Bacteroidia > Sphingobacteriales > Sphingobacteriaceae > Pedobacter. Next base: position 450,577 of record NZ_LLWP01000009.1, on the reverse strand, counting down.
TATACCAATGGAACGTTATTGCATCAGGTAATTTATCAGCCTGAAACTTTAAGAACCGTTACTTTTGAACAAGCAAGTACTAAGGTCGAAACTGAAGAAATAGCCCAACCTTTAATTGCAGATTCTGAAGATGAACAAGAGGTTTTTGAAGAGATTACTGAACTCCATCATACACCTATTGTAGAAACTTCTACTCCAACAACTGCAAAAGAAACACATCACTCAGACGAACAAGAAGTATATGATGAGATTGTGGAAGTAGATACCTCTGCATTTCCAACAACATTTGCTCCTGAAGAAAAGGACGAAGTAAGTCCTATCTCAGAAACTGTTCCAGATGAGCTTGCCATTGAAAGTATTGTGGCTACAGATTTTTTTGCTTTCGAAAAAAGCTTTAGCACAGAACAGGCTACAGAAACTGCAAAAGAAGAAGTTTTAGCTGTTGCACAACCAGAAGAATACAATTTAGAGGCCGAAGCACAAACCGTAAGTAAATACGACGATGACAAGCTACCTTACACCTTTTTATGGTGGTTAGCCAAAACGCGTAAAGAGCATGCGCAGATCTTCCAGCCTTATGTTACGCAGAAAAAGAGCGACGATCAAAATCCTAGCGAGCTGCAACAACAATATGTAGAGCATATTTTCCATATTCAAACTCCTTTTAATGTTGCAGACGAAGCTGGAAAAGGGCCAATAAACAGACAGGTTGTACCGAAAGGAATTGACATTATCGATTCTTTTATCAAAAACGATCCGCAGATCAAAGTACCAAAAGCAGAACAGATCAATAACGAAAATAAAGCGAAGAAAAGTGCTGAAGATAATTACGACCTCGTTTCTGAAACATTAGCGGCCATTTACATCGAACAAATGCTTTATCACAAGGCGATAGATACTTATGAAAAATTAAGTTTGAAATTTCCAGAAAAAAGCCGTTACTTTGCCGACCTTATCCAATCTTTAGAAAAGAAAATTTAACAACATATTATACCATGACAACCTTATTAATCATTTTATTAATTATTTTTTGCGTAGCACTAGGCTTATTCGTTTTAATACAAAACCCTAAAGGCGGCGGTTTAGCTACAGGTGGTTCTGGTAGTAACATGTTTGGTGTACAACGTACTGGTGATGTTTTAGAAAAAGGAACTTGGGTTTTATTAACTTTAATTGTAATTGTATCATTAGCCATTACAACAGTTAGCAAATCTGGTTCAGGTGCTGGTAGCACTGGTTCTAAAATAGACTCTCAAATTGAGAAATCTGTAACGCCTTCGCCAATTGGTGGTGGTGCAGCAACTACTCCTCCAGCTACTGCTACTCCTAAAGCTGGCGATACTTCAAAAAAATAATTTCATTAAAAGAAATACAAAAAACTCTTTTGCCAGTGGCAAAAGAGTTTTTTTTTGCCTTTTTGGTTCGTGTCGACACGAACCAAACAAACAATTTTAATATCTCCTCATTTTTCATTACATTTAATTTCATCCCTTTATTTTTTTGTTAAAAACGGGTTTTCGCTAACCCAAACAAAAATATTATGGATGAAATCATATTTACCGCAAGACGTAAATCTTATATAAAAATAGGTAAGATCTATTTTTGGACTGCAACTATCAATCATTGGCAAAAATTATTAAAAGACATTCAGTATAAGGCTGTAATTTTAAGTTCACTTTCTCATCTAAGTGTTAAAGGGAAAATAGATGTTTTTGCCTTTGTTATTATGCCCAATCATGTTCATTTAATATGGAGAATAAATGATATGAATGGAAAAGAATTACCTCACGTCTCATTTCTAAAACATACAGCTCATCAGTTTAAGAAAATATTAAAGGAGAATGATCAATTAAGGTTAACCAAATACAGGGTTGCTGCAACAAATAAAAATTATGAGTTTTGGCAAAGAGATTCTTTAGCCGTTGAACTTCATAGTAGTATGGCAGCTTATCGAACAATGGATTATATCCATCTTAATCCATTGCAGGAACATTGGCAATTGGCAGAAATACCCACAGATTACCCCTACTCATCTGCAAGTTTTTATGAAAACAATGATCAATGTTTTACCTTTTTAAAAGATTTGCGTGAGGAGTTTTAAATCCATATTTTTTATTTTCTGCCAGACTGACACTCAAATTATTGCGTAAATTCCATTAACTGACATCAAATGCAAATTTGACAAGTAAAATTAACTTGGCACAAAAACTGTTTAATCCATTTCATCGTATTACATTTACGAGTTAACTCAATTATAAAAACTAAAAATAAAAGTATTTATGTCATTAAATCTTAAACCAGTTGCTGGCACAGCAAACAGAGTGATTGTTGAACCTGCTGCGGCAGAAGAAAAAACAGCATCGGGAATTTATATTCCAGATACGGCTAAAGAAAAACCATCTAAGGGTACTGTAATTTCAGTTTCTGATGAAGATTCGGAAGGTAAAAAACCAACTGTAAAAGCTGGAGATGTAGTTATTTATGGAAAATACGGTGGTACTGAATTTCCTTATAACGGAAAAGATTATCTAATTATGCGTGAAACTGATATCTACGCAATAGAAGGCTAACTATATTAATCAAAATCAATCATATAAATTAGATATGTTTTGAGCTAGATAGCCTTGTCTCAATACGCATATCTCAAATCTATTAATAATGGCAAAACAAGTAAAATATAACGTTGAAGCACGCGACGCCCTGAAAAGAGGAGTTGACATTTTAGCAAATGCAGTAAAAGTAACCTTAGGTCCTAAAGGTCGTAATGTAATTATCGATAAAAAATTTGGCTCACCAGCGATCACTAAAGATGGTGTAACTGTAGCTAAAGAAATTGAATTGAAAGACCCAATTGAAAACATGGGTGCACAAATGGTTAAAGAAGTAGCTTCTAAAACTGCTGATATTGCAGGTGATGGAACTACAACTGCTACCGTTTTAGCGCAAGCAATTGTAACTGCAGGTATTAAAAACGTAGCTGCTGGTGCAAACCCAATGGATTTAAAACGTGGTATTGACAAAGCTGTAAGCACTGTGGTTGAGAACTTGAAAAAACAATCTCAAGCTGTTGGCGATGATAACAATAAAATTAAACAAGTTGCTTCTATCTCTGCAAACAACGACGATGTAATTGGTTCGTTAATTGCCGAAGCAATGAGCAAAGTGGGTAAAGATGGTGTAATTACTGTTGAAGAAGCAAAAGGTACTGAAACTGAAGTTAAAACAGTAGAAGGTATGCAATTTGATAGAGGTTACCTTTCTCCATATTTTGTAACTAACGCTGATAAAATGGAGGCTGAATTAGAAAGCCCTTACATTTTGATCTACGACAAAAAAATCAGCAACATGAAAGAATTGTTGCCTGTTTTAGAAAAAACTGTTCAAACTGGTAAACCATTAGTAATTATCTCTGAAGATTTAGATGGCGAAGCTTTAGCTACTTTGGTAGTAAATAAAATTCGTGGTTCTCTGAAAGTTGTTGCTGTTAAAGCTCCAGGTTTTGGCGACAGAAGAAAAGCCATGTTAGAAGACATCGCTATCTTAACTGGCGGTATCGTTATCTCTGAAGAAAGAGGTTATAAATTAGAAAATGCTGATTTAACTTACCTAGGTTCTGCAGAGAAAGTGGTAGTTGATAAAGACAATACTACTGTAATTAATGGTGCTGGTCAATCTGAAGATATCAAAGCTCGTGTTGGTCAGATCAAAGCTCAAATTGAGACTACTACTTCTGACTACGATAAAGAAAAATTACAAGAGCGTTTAGCTAAACTTTCTGGTGGTGTTGCTGTACTTTATGTTGGTGCTGCAAGTGAGGTAGAAATGAAAGAGAAAAAAGACCGTGTTGACGATGCCTTACATGCAACTCGTGCTGCTGTAGAAGAAGGTATTGTTGCTGGTGGTGGTGTAGCGTTTATCCGTGCAGTTGAAGCTTTAGCTGACCTAAAAGGAATTAACGACGATGAGAATACTGGTATCCAGATCATTCGTCGTGCTATCGAAGAGCCATTACGTCAAATCTGCGAAAATGCAGGTATCGAAGGTTCTATCGTTGTACAAAAAGTAAAAGAAGGCAAAGCTGATTTCGGTTACAATGCCCGTACTGATGTTTACGAAAACTTAATTGGTGCTGGTGTTATCGACCCAACTAAAGTAAGCCGTGTAGCATTAGAAAACGCAGCATCTATTGCAGCAATGTTGTTAACAACAGAAGTTGTATTGGCAGATGAGCCAGAAGAAGCTGGTGCTGGTCATGCACATCCACCAATGGGTGGCGGTGGCATGGGCGGTATGATGTAATCAGATGTTCATTCATGTAAAAAAGACCGCTAAGCAAAAGCTTAGCGGTCTTTTTTGTTTGATGGTTCGTGAGGACACGAACCATCATATTTTCATATTGTAACAAATTGGCACAGCGTGACGTCTGAGCAGATAACCAACTCATTAAAATTATGACAAAGGAAGAATTTTTAAAATCGAAAGGATTTAAAATCGCATTACCGATTGTACTGATTGCTATGGCCATAGCTATTTATAAAAATGGCTATGCCTTTGGTCAATGGTTGCACCAAGTGTTCAATTAACTTTTATTGCTATTTTGTGTAAGCATGAAATAGGAGGTGTTGCAAAACTTTAACACTTGTGTTATCGTTATTCGAATATAATTTTCGAAATTAGTTGAAATCTACAACCTATCATATGTCACAAGGCTTTTTCGGCAACGAACATTTTATTACACAAGGAGAAATCAATAAGTTTTTATTGGCCATATTGCTCTGCGGCCTTATTGGTGTAGAGCGTGAGTTTAGAAATAAACAGGCCGGGTTAAAAACAATGATCATGATTGGCTTGGGCGCCACCTTGTTTACCATCTTATCGGTAAAGATTGGCTTGAGCAGCCAAGACCGAATTGCCTCTAATATTGTAACGGGCATTGGCTTTTTGGGTGCTGGTGTAATTTTTAAGGAAGACAACCAGGTTAAGGGCTTAACCACCGCTTGTGTAATATGGATTGTTGCCGCTATTGGCATGGCCATAGGTGCGGGTTATTACGAGCAGGCCATTAGCGTAACCGCAATTGTGCTCCTTGCCTTATTGATTTTCCCTTTTGTAGAGAATTTTGTAGAGCATCGTTTTACAAAAAGAACTTATCGAATTGTTAAAAAGTATGAGAATGAGAGTTTAGATACTTATGAGGAACACATCAGAACATCTAGACTTAAATTGTACAGAGGTAAACAAGAGCTGGCAAATGGCATTATCAGCGGTACATGGACAGCTATAGGGAGCCCTAAAAACCATAAAAGATTTGTAGATAAAATGTTAAGAGACCAAAAGATTATTGCTTTTGATTTTTAGATCAATTAACGCCAAACTCCATTATTTTCCTATCTAAAATATCCATATTATATTGAAATAAATGCGTTGCCTTTTGTTGAAGCAATGCTACACTATTATTGAGATGCACAATTGAGGTATGGGCTATTTTATAGTGCTGGTTGTATCTCGAATTTACATAGGCATCTTCTAACAATTGTAGGTATTTGATTTCTTCTTCTTCAATAGGCGAAAATACCCCTATTATTTCTGGAGCAAAGCGTTTCAAGTGCTTCCTTAACAACATGGGCGAATGGCTTTTTACACCTTTGCCACGCAATACATGGAGCAAACAACGGTAGGTTAATTCGCAGGCTTGTTGTAGCATAAACATGGCGATATCATCGAGACCATTTTTAATATAGAGCTGTGCACCCTCGTAAAAATGTAAGGCTTTGTCCATGCCTACTTTAAACTGTGTTTCTGCCTCTAGCTTTATTTTTTCGAACAGACAGCTACTTGCAGGGTTAAAAAGCACTTCGTTGTTTTTTTGATAGATTACATTACGGGCCACACAGGCAGTGTTGTAAAAAACATGGCCGTTGTTGATCAAATGATGTAATAACCCATAACTATGTACCGTACATTGTCCCTTTTTAAAACCCAGTTGCGCTAAATCCAATAAATCTTCAAACTCTTGGTAAGCTTTGGTACAATTCTTTTCTAAAACAACCACCAGATCTAGCTCATCTGCACTGCGGCTTAGGTTATAGATAATGCCTACTGGTATGGCTCTTTTGATCAACTCTATCACCCCCTCTAATGACACCAGACTGTTTTCGACAAAATAGGGCTGTAATTTTATAGGTTGAGCTATGTCTATGTGGTCTTTTAGCTGTTTACAATGTTGCAATACGTTTAACAAGTCGTTGTAAAAGGCTCTATCTTGTGTACTCGCCGTTCTGTTTACCCGCTCTGCATACAATAGGTGGGCCCGGTAAAAACTCCAAAGTTTATCGGTGTATTGGCTTTTATTGTATTTATCAAAAAATGCCGCAAGTACATTATCGTTATACGGGGTGTTATCTTCTAGGGTTTGCATAGGCTGGATAGTTTAGGCTAAGCTAATTGAGTTCTATTTCTTTGCCTTGTATGCCATCTAACAGTTCGTGCAACCAATAGAGATCTGTTAAAAGGTCTTTAAAATCTGTAGGTAGCGCTTCTATGTTATAGAACAGGTAATCTATCAGCAACTTTCGCAAACCTTTACTTAACCTATTTGCGGGTACTTGTTTTAAGAATACCTTAAACTCGTTGAGTACTTCTTCGGGTATTTCGCTACCTATGGCGGTATTGATTGGGGGTTGGTTAATGCTGTCCATATCTGGTAAGATGGTTAATTGTTAGTTTTAAAGTTGTTTTTTCACTATTTTTAGATTTGCCAAACAATTATATCCACAAAAACTGAATATATCAAGCAAAAAAGACTAACAATCCACAATAATGGTAGAAAAAATAGATAAAACCCTGATTTTAAACAGAATAAAATCTCATTACAAGTTTAAATCTGATGTACAATTAGCTAAATTTTTTGGCATTGCCGGCACTACACTTTCAAATTGGTATGTTAGGGACACCATGAATTACGACTTAGTCTTCACAAAATGTGGAGAATTGAATCCAAATTGGATTGTTTTTGGCGAAGGGAAACCTACTAAGGGTTATCCTAATCTAGAAGATACTCCTTTTTCAATAACTGAAGAAGTCTTAGAAAAGATCAAGTCGGCCAAGGATATGGAGATTGCAAGACTACAAGAGTTGCTGGCATCGCACGAGGCTACTATTGCTGCACAGGCCATAGCCATGGAGGCCATGAAAAAACTACTTGATTTGCAGGGTAAGGGGTAGAGGTTAAAGGCGCATGAGAGCTCTAGTTTTTAGGCTATGGTTCGTGGGGACACGAACCACGGGAGTAATTCAAGTAATGATGGGGGTTGTTCAAGCAATGGTGGGAGCAGTTTGAGCGATGGTTGAGACAGTTCAAGTGATAGTGGAAGCAGTTCGAGCAATGGTGGGAGCAGTTCAAGCAATGGTGGAGGCTGTTCAAGCGATAGTGGAGACAGTTCGAGTGATAGTGGAGAGAGTCCGAGCAATGGTGGGAGCAGTTCAAGCAATGGTGGAGACAGTTCAAACAACGACCGGAGCCACTCAAGCACTCAGGCCCATTGTTTGATATTCTTTGCTTAATCCATTTTAAATACTAAAGCATGCTTTAATTCTTTTACTACTGTTGGCAGGGTAATTTCTAGGTCGTTCCCTACCTGTTTCCATTTAATACTTGCTTTTACACCTAACAAACTGATCTTTTTTGGGCTTTGTGGTGGGTTTTTAAGGGTAATTTTTTGGGGCGCACTATTTTTATCAGCTATGAGATAAAGGGCATAGGTACTTCCGTTTTTGCTTTTGGTAAAGCACACATTTTCGGTTTTATAGGGTGCAATGGGCTGGGTTGCATAAATGGCTTCTTTGTTAATGTCCATCCATTGGCCTATTGCGGTTAAGCGCTCTAATACTGGTTCCGGAAATGTTCCATCTGGTTTGGGGCCAACATCTAATAGCAAATTACCTCCTTTGGCTACAATATCTATCAGTAAATGCACTAGGGTATTTGTGCTTTTATAATTATCATTAGGTACGTATCCCCAGGCATCGCCCATAGTCATACAGGTTTCCCAAGGGTAGTCTAAAGGTTTTTCTGGCACTTTTTGTTCGGGTGTTTGGTAGTTTTCGTACTCGCCATGTACTGTTCTGTCTACCATAATTAGGCCCGGTTGTTTGGCCCTTGCCATAGCCGCAATGTTGGGCATGTTAATGTCTTGGTCCCAAGCGGGTATGGGTGCACCCCACGATAGTACTTCGGCATTTATCGTTGCTTTTGGCCTAACCCAGCCCCCATCTAACCACAAAATATCTACCTTGCCGTAATCGCTCATTAGCTCTTGGATCTGGTTATAGGTAAACTGCTTAAACTGTTGCCAACGTTGCGGGTGCAGGCGGATATCGTAATTGTTGTTTCTATCTGGTGTAGCGTAACGTGGCCACCAGTAATATTCGCTATGCCAATCGGGCTTTGAAAAATAGGCTCCAATCATAAATCCTTCATTCCTAAAGGCATCGAAAACTTCTTTGGTAATATTTGCTTTAGGGCTAGTAGAAAAAGGCACCTCTTTAGCTGTAATTTTATAGTCTGATTGTTTGGTATCGAACATCGCAAATCCATCGTGGTGCTTGGTGGTAAATACCACATACTGCATGCCCGCCTTTTTAGCATAGCTTGCCCAAATATTGGGATTAAAGTTTACTGGGTTAAATTGCTTGTTGAGGTTAAAATACCATTGCTTATAGGCCTCGTAGTTCTGGGTACTATCTCTAGGGATCCATGAGGCATCTTCTGAGTTGATGCTCCACGACTCTACAATACCCGGAATGCTATAAATGCCCCAGTGCATAAAGAGTCCAAATTTTTTATCGCCCCATTGGGTTAATTTGGCTGCAACTTTTGCATCGGTAGGCGCTTTGTAGCTTTGGGCAAATAATAGCCCACAGCTTGAAATTAGCAACAATAAACTCAGCAATTTTTTCATCAACGTTATGGTTATAGTTTAAAGCTAAAGGGTTGGTTATATTTTACCCTTACTGGTATGCCACGCATTTTAGCTGGTATCCAAAGCGGCGAGTAGCGCAATATCCGCCTTGCTTCTTCATCTAATAGCGAGTCTGCAGATTTGGTAATCGTGATATCTACAATCTTCCCATCTTTGTCTACTGTAAAAGTGGTCTGTACACGTCCTTGAATACCATTTTTGTAAGCCTCTTTCGGATAGCTGAGCGTGTTTTTAATGTAGTTGCTCCAAGCCTGGCTGCCTCCTTTAAACTGTGGTGGTTCTAAAGCAGTTTTATAAGTGTATTTTTTCCCGTTCTGAGTACTTTCTCCTGAAACCAGCTTACCCATTTGGTAAATTTCTGTATAGCTCATTCCATTTACCTCTTCTGTACCTGTCCAGGTGCCCTCTTTAAGACCATCTTTATAATCGCCTTCTTCTCTTCTTTCGCCTTTTGGCAAATTGCTGGTTTCTACTACATGCCCATTCCCATCTTTTACATAAACAGTACCTAACGAGTCTGCCAGATAAATCAGTTTATTGCCTGTATTAAATATTTCTCTTACAAATCCTGCATCATTGCCAACCATTTGGTCTATGGGTTGTGTATACTTGGTATATTCAATTTGTTTACGCAAGGTTCCATCCCCAAAATATTGATAGTTCATTCCAATTGGTATACCACGCTCGTAAGTTGATATATTTATTCTACGTCCTGCTTCATTGTATTTAATAAGTGGGCCTTCAAATACAAGTTTGGGCTCAAAGGCAGAAACCTTTCCTATCGTCTTTTTTTTGCCATTCAAATAAAGCTCTTGGAACACAAAGTTGGTCTCTCCAGAATCTGGTTCTTGAATTACACGCACAAAATCTGCACTATCTTTTATATTTACTTCTTTTCCATTGTTCTTAAAAAAGTAAACATTTTGTTTTTTTTGGGCTTTAGCTGCACTTAGTGTAAAAAGTAGGGCAAATAGGATAAATACGTTTTTCATTAATTCATTTTATTTGCACGAATATAACCGATAAAATACACATGCACAATGGCTGATCTTATTGTAGAATAACATAAAACTATTGTAAATTTGTGTATGCCAAATGAACAGATTTCAGTTTTCGATATTTTTAAGATAGGGATTGGCCCTTCTAGCTCGCACACTTTAGGCCCATGGAGGGCAGCACAGCAGTTTACTACTTCTTTAAAAAAACAGGCCCAACTAAGCGAGGTTGAGCAGGTAAAGATTCTGCTCTATGGTTCTTTGGCAAAAACTGGAAAAGGGCATGGCACCGATATTGCCATTTTATTGGGTTTGGCCGGTGGCGATCCGGTAACTTTTGATGTGAATGCCATTGACAGTACGGTTGCCGAAATTAAAGACACCCAACGTTTATTATTGGGTGGCGAGTACCAGATTAATTTCTCTTATACTGACGATCTTTTGTTTTTGTTTACCGAGAGTTTGCCTTTTCACCCGAATGCGGTTACTTTTCAAGCCTTTTTAAGTTCTGGAAAGGCTTTTTCTGAGACTTATTACTCTATTGGTGGTGGTTTTGTGGTAAAAGAGGGCGAGAATGGCAGTGAGAAAGAACAAGTTGATCTTCCGTTTCCGGTAGAGAAAGCAAGCGAACTTTTACATTGGTGCTTATCTACCGGTTTAAAGGTAAGTGAAGTGGTGATGGAGAACGAGGCTGCTTGGCGCCCAGAGGCTGAAACCAAAAAAGGTGTACTGCAACATTTTCAGGTAATTAAAGAATGCATCTATCGTGGTTGCCATACTGGTGGATTTTTACCTGGTGGTTTGGATGTGGCCAGAAGGGCATCGAAATTGAACCAACGCCTAATTGGCGAACAGGTTTATACCGATTATGATACTTGGCTTACTGCAATTAGAAGTGGTGGCAATGGCTTTAATTATATATTGGATTGGGTAAGTTGTTTTGCACTTGCCGTGAATGAAGAAAATGCTGCTTTTGGCAGGGTAGTTACAGCGCCTACCAATGGTGCCGCTGGTGTAATACCTGCAGTTTTACAGTATTTTATTGCTTTTTGCGATGGTTATACCGAAGAGAAGATTATCCAGTTTATTACCTGTGCATCTGAAATTGGTAGCATCTTTAAAAAGGGGGCAACCATATCTGCTGCTATGGGTGGCTGCCAAGCCGAAATTGGGGTATCATCTGCCATGGCTGCTGCTGCTTTAACCGAATGTTTGGGCGGTTCGCAACGACAGGTTTTAATGGCGGCCGAGATTGCCATGGAACACCATTTGGGTTTAACTTGCGACCCTATAGGTGGCCTAGTGCAGATTCCTTGTATCGAACGCAATACCATGGGGGCAATTAAAGCCATTACGGCTAGTCAGCTGGCTTTGCAAAGCAATCCTGATAAGGCCAAGGTAAGTTTGGATGCGGTAGTGAACACCATGTGGGAAACGGCTTTGGATATGAACTCTAAATACAAAGAAACTTCTGATGGGGGCTTGGCCACGAATATCCCGTTGAGTTTACCGGAGTGTTAGTATTAGTAATTAACCACAAAGGCGCAAAGGGCACTAAGCTTTTACGATCTATGTGAACTATGTTTCTATGTGGTCAGTTTTAAACGCAAACGCCGAAAGATAATTGGTTCGTGGAGACACGAACCAATGTTTATGTGTGGACGCGAACCAATGTTTGAATGTGGATATGAACCAATGCTTGGGAATAATACACCTTAAACCCTACACCTTTTGCCTTACACCTCTTTAAATCTGTTGCCTAGCTTTAATAGCCAAGTATCTGTTCACAACATTTACGGTTAGGTTTTGCGGTACGGTAAGTAAACTAAGAATTCCATGTTTGGCCAGTTCTTTTACCATTAATTTCTTTTCGAAGGTAAATTTTTCTGCAATGGTTTTAACATAAATGCCCTGTACATTTTGGGCCGGTTCTTCGCTCAACGATTTTAGCGTTGTATTTTCAAAAAACACCACCATTAACAAATGAAACCTAGCCATTCTTTTTAAAAACGGCAATTGCCTTTCTAATGCAGACATGCTTTCGAAGTTGGTAAAGAAAACCATTAAGCTCCGTTGTTTTAAGGTAGCTCTTACACTTATATACAAAGCTTCCATATCTGTTTCTAGGTAACGGGTTTTCTCTTTGTACAACACTTCCATAATCTTGTTCAGCTGGGTGGGCCTCCTATCGGCCGGCACAATACTTCCTGTTTTTTCCGCTATGGTAATGAGCCCTGCCTTATCTTGTTTAACCAAGGCTACGCTACTTAAAATTAGGCTGGCATTAATGGCATAATCTAACAAACTTAAGCCTTCAAAAGGCATTTTCATTGCCCTAGACTTGTCTATTACACAATAAATATGCTGCGCTTTTTCGTCGGTATAAGCATTCACCATCAAATCGCCTTTGCGGGCTGTGGCTTTCCAGTTTACGGTTCTATAATCATCGCCAGCTACATAGGTTTTAACCTGATCAAACTCCATGCTATGGCCAACACGTCTGGTCTTCTTGATCCCGATATCGGTTAAACGGTTTGAAACAGCCATCAGCTCGTACTGCCTCATCTTTAAAAACGATGGATAAACAGGCACTACTTTATCGGCTCCAATGTTAAACCTACGGCTTAATAAGGCCAAAGGCGATTGTACATAAAGTCTGGTTAGGCCAAAATCGTATTCACCACGTTTAGTAGGGCGTAAATAGTAGGTAATTGTTTTCTGTTCTCGTGGTGCCAGATGGGTAGTAAACCAAAGGTCTCTTTTCTGAAACTGGAAAGGGATTTCATCAATAATACCAATGCTCACTGGAAAAGGATAGAAGTTTTCGAGGTAGATTTTAAGTTCATTGTCATCGCCATTGCTCAAACGTTCTGGCGCATCCCTACGTAGAAAAACCTTACTGCCCTTGCGGTGTAGTAAAAACAGATCTATAAGAATTAAAACCATTAATGCACCAAAAGCAAAATAGGGCAACTGGGCCAATATGGGGGTGAAGAACGAAAATAAAAACAGGCATACACAGCAACCAAGGGCAATAAATAGCCTTTTGCCCAAAAATAGATCTATGTAATATTTTCTAAAAAATTTCTTCATCTCCATTTATATTCGTCATGGTGTTGCACAACGACGGTATATTTTACTATCTAGGTACTTCTATCTTTTTAATAATTTGTGCCACTACATCGGCCGTAGTTAGGCCTTCCATTTCTTTTTCTGGACTGAGCATAATGCGGTGCACCAGTACTGGGGTTGCTACTTTAATAATATCATCAGGGGTTACAAAGTCTCTACCCGCCATTGCCGCTATTGCTTTTGCACCATTTACAATAGCCAACGAGGCTCTTGGCGAAGCGCCCAAATACAACGATTTGTTATGACGCGTTTCGTGAATAATCTGCGCTACATAGGCCAATAATTTAGGCTCTACAAAAAGGGCTTTAATAGTTGCCCTTAGGCTCTTAATCTGATCAATTGTTAATACGGCTTTGATCTCTTCTAGCTGATCTTCTGTTTTATGTTGGTGTTGCTGTGTTAATATTTCTATTTCTTCTGCTAACGAAGGGTATTTTACCTCAATCTTAAACAAGAAACGGTCTAACTGCGCCTCTGGCAAACGATAGGTTCCTTCTTGTTCTATTGGATTTTGGGTAGCTAATACCATAAATGGTTCTTCTAATTTATAAGTATGCCCATCTACCGTAATCTGGCGCTCTTCCATGGCTTCGAACAAGGCCGATTGGGTTTTTGCAGGTGCTCTGTTAATTTCATCGACCAAAATAATGTTGCCAAAAATTGGTCCTTGTCTAAACTGAAATTCTGCTGTTTTAGGGCTAAATACCGCTGTACCCAATACATCAGAAGGCATTAAATCTGGCGTAAATTGGATTCTCGAAAATGTAGCCGAAATACATTTGGCAACCAATTTGGCACTTAGGGTTTTGGCCACTCCCGGCACTCCTTCTAATAAAAGATGTCCATCTGCCAATAAACCTGCAATTAATAAGTCTATGGTATCTTTTTGACCAACTATAATTTTGCCTAATGATTGTCTGATCTGCTCTACCGCTTGGTTCAGTTGGCTTAAATCGGTTCTTTGGTTAAACATTTCCTGTTCCATATGTTATTGGTCTTGTTTATAAAATTGTTCAATTAGTTTATTTAGGCGAATGAGCTGATTGTCTTTTACTACCTGCCCTGCTTTAAGGTTTGTTATTTCTTGTAAAAGTTCTTGAATAGTAGTTGCATCGGCACTTGATATGCTGGTTAACGCTTCTACAAATTCTGCATTAAGATCTGAAGTTTTTAGCCTGTATTTATTGCGGATATATTCGAGCAGGTACACCACCTTTTTCTCTGCAATATCTCTATTGTTTCTTTGTTGGTAATATACCCTACCCACTACCTCAACAAATTCTACTGAAGTATTTTTTGGCCTTTCTATTACCGGAATAATCCGCTGTCTTCTTTTAATTTCAAACAACACAAAAGCAACCAAACTAAATAAGGCAATGTAATAGGCCCATCTCAATTGATCGTATTCAAAAAACACCCGTAAAACCGAACTATTGTTCTGAGCTTTTTTGGTAAAATATTCGTCCCATATTAAATGTTGGGTTTTTGGCAGGTAAGAAAGGGCCTTAGCTGCATAGTCCATTCCATCTTCCTTAAGTAAGCTATAGTTGGTAAACAACTGTGGGTTGGCCATAAGGTACAAAGAGCCTTTGCCAAATCTGTATTGCACAAAATTGGCGTGGTATTGCTGTACCTGTCCCAATACAATTGCCCTTGTGGTATCTAAATCAGAAAAGTATTGTGCACTGGTTCCTTTATCGAAATAGTAGTCGAACTCTCTTTTTAAAGTAGGGTTAACAAAGTTGACAGGGAATTTTCTCTTGCCCGTAAAACTAAAATTGGCTTTTACCTTTAGCTTTAGGGTATCTAACAAAATACCTTTAATTTGATTTGCAGCAATGAAAATGTTATTGCCACTTTGCATGTACTTTACCATTTCGCTATAGTCTAGCGTATCAACCTTAAGGCTAGCCGCAATAAGCAGATAATTAGACTGGCCTGCTGGTTTTTCTTGTAAAGTATTGTAAATATCTGTTTGTGCAGTATTAACTTTTGTAGTCGGAAAAAGATCTGAAATTCGTTGACGTAAAATATAGGTTCCGAACGGAATTTTATCTTCGGCCAAATAGCTTGGTTTCCAATCTGTAGGTTTCGGACTAAAGTATTGTGCCATTAAGTAGCCCACCAAAAGAACAGCACCAATAATGAGGTATTTTCTTAATCCATTCATGCCTTCTGTTGGTTAAATTGTTGAAAGGATTCTTGAATTGGCTCGAAACTGCTTTTATCTATAAAAAACTCGCCATACCAAATGTATTCGAATTGGTTGGTAAGTTGGGCAAATTCTTGTTGTTGGGTTTGATTGGCAATTTCTAACACATAGGCTTGGTTGGTTTTTTCTGGCAGCCAGTGGATCAACTCTTTATCACTTAACTGTTTTAAAGTTTTAAGGTACAACAACCTTACTACCAAACGATAATTGCCAAGCTGCATGGCCTGTTCTATCTGCTCATCGAAATCAATTTCGTGAATATTTTCCAGCCCTTCTTGGTAAGGCACATTAATGGTTTTAGATTTACCGGTTAACAGTTTAAAATCTATCCCCATTAATTTAAGTACAATAAAAACAATAAGGGCAATTACCAATGCTACAAGCACGTATTTGATAATTGTACCTCCAATTTTATTACCCAGCACTTCATTAATTAAGCTCCATATCCAGCGCCAAAACCTATCCCAAAGGCTGGGTGCTTGTTGCGAATCGTCGTAAATGAAATCTCTTTTTTTGCTATAGTTTTTAATCGCTTCGTTGTCAAACTTCCGCAATTCTACTTTGCTATTGGTATCTACTTTTAAAGTTGGTTTTTCTTTTTTAGCCACAGCATGTTGTACAACTGGTTTTTGCAAAGCAGTGGCATGGACAACAGGTATTGCCCCACAGAAAAACAGCAAAAACAAGAGGATACGCATACTAATATTCTTCTGGGCTGGTAGTTGATTGTTCGGAGTTGGTATCGCCAAAACCCTCAATTCTATCAAGTAAGCCTGTACTTTCTTTCTGCTCTACCAAACTAAAGTAACACAAGGCTGAACATATTATGGGAATGATTAAAAAAACCTGAGCAATGTAACTTGAAAGAGAACTGATAATGGCATAAGATTTAGAAATAGGATTTGATGGGTTGGTAAACGTATTCACCATGGTAATGATAATAGCAGGAAGCTGTACAAAAGTGGTACAGGCATAGGTAATGATCCAAATCACCACTAAAATACCAAAGGTGATCCACCAGTTGTCTTTTAGTAGTTTAAAAGAACGGGTAAAAGAATAGCCTAAAGAAGCGTTTTCTAAAATTAGAATAGGATAAACAAGCGTTACTGCCGGAAAAACGTAAACTCCTGGAAAGAAACAGAATAGCAGACATACGAACAGGAAAACAGTCATAATTACACCACTCCCTAACATTCGAAAAAAGTAGTATTTAAAATAGCTCCAAACTTCTTCTACGGTTACTGGCACATTCCCTTTTTGAATGTATATAGAGATATAGCTTAAAACCGTAACATAAATTGCGGTATAATTAAGCACCATAAAAACGATTAAACCTAAATAATGCCAAGAAAAAATTGCACCCAATCTCGAGTATGGTGTATAATCTCCCGGATTTGCTGCAATGTTAACCAAACGCAATTGTACTACCATTGCATTGGCCATTCCGGCTAAAATAAAAAACCCGCAGAGGTAGATAAATGCTTTTAATAAGGGCTTAAAATTCTGCTTGACAAACAGGAAGGTATCTCCTATAATCTCGCCAAACTCGCGTACTTTTCTAAATTCTACTTTGTCTTTCATGGCAACATATTTTGATTGCGTTTGTATAGTTGGATAGGATAGATAATTACATACCAGATCATAAATGTTAATGATCCGATTAAAATACTAAGGCTTAACCAAATTGGCATTTCGGTATGGCGGGTAATGTAGCCTTCGAAAAAGGCCGCCAAGAGAATAATGGGAATGAGACCCAAGCCAATTTTAGCGGCATCTTTTGCACTGTTTCTAAAAGCCACCAAACGGGTATAAGTTTTAGGGAAAAGCAACCCATGGCCAAGCACTAAGCCTGCCCCTCCGGCAATAATAATAGCCAATATTTCTAGGGTACCATGTATCCAAATTACCAAAATAGATTGTGCACCCAAGCCTTTGCTAAAAAAATAATACTCAAATGCACCCAGCATAATCCCGTTCCTTAACAGAAAAAAAACAGGACCTATGCTAAATAAGGCGCCACTAATTACCATTAATAGCGTTACCCAAGTATTGTTGGCCGCAATGCGAAAAAACATGCTGAACTCGTTGTCTTGTTTGTACACGCCAAAAGGATCTCCTTTGGCAATATTTACATTGGTCATGTTTACATACCCATCGCCTAAAATTAGGCGGATAAAAGTATCATCATATTTAGCAGAAATAGCACCAATACTTGCCGAAATAAAGAAAAAGATAAAAGCATAGCCTATCTGTTTACGGTATTGATGAAAGAGCAGTGGTAGCTCGTATTTCCAAAAACGGATAAAACGACCTGTTTCTTCTTTTTTGTTCTTATAGATAGATTGGTGCAAAACCGAGGCAATGCCATTAAGGTACGCCGTAGTTTTAGATTTAGGATAAAACGTTTTTGCGTAAGCTAAATCGTTGGTAATATCAATAAAACGGTGTGCTAATTCGTCTGGATTGTTAGTTTGTAATTGCTCGTAACTCTTCCATTTTTCAGAATTCTGCTTTACAAACAGCGCTTCTCTCATAAAATTATCTTCCGGTGCTTAAATATTCTGTTAAAATAAAACAAAATTCTTATTAGTCAATAAAAAATAAAAAACCCTATTATATTTGGGCAAATGGAAACAGTAAGAGTAAGTACCAGCCAGCATGTAGATATTGATTACCCTGTTGCGGGCCTAGGAGAAAGGGTTGCAGCCAGATTAATAGACTTTGGGCTGTTTATAGTGGTATTCTTGATCTTTTTGCTTTTCTTTTCCTTAACAGGACTCATCAACTCTGGCCGGATGGTAATCATTGTGATGCTGTTGATATTTGGTGCTGGCTTTGTGTTTTACGACCTGATTTGCGAGATTTTTATGAACGGACAGAGCATTGGCAAGCGACTGTTAAAAATTAAAGTAGTTAGCTTAGATGGCGCTCAGGCTACATTAGGCCAATATTTTATCAGATGGGTTTTTAGAATTGTAGATTTTACCCTAACCTCTTGGGTGGGTGCATTAATTTGTGTAGCGGTAACCGAGAACAAACAACGCATTGGCGATATTGTAGCTGGTACCACTTTAATTAAAACCGTACCCCGTACGCAATTTCAGCATATTGCCTTTCACCCTACAATTGAGGAATATACTCCTGTATTTGATACCGTAAATGAAATGAGCGACCGTGATATTGAACTGATCCACGAAGTGCTCAATACTTATTACAAAACACACAATACCGACCTGATTTACCAAATGGCCGCAAGAGTGAGTACCCGTTTGAGCATTACTATACCAGAGGGAATGAATGAGCTTGAGTTTTTAAAAACTGTGGTTAAGGATTACAACCAGATTACGGCCAAAATATAACAAGCTTATTTAAGCGCTGCCATTACTGCTGGTGCCACTTTTAAAGCCCATTCGTTATACATTTTACCAGAGGGATGCAAGCCATCTGAAGCTACCAATGACAAATCTGTAGCCGCATTTCTAGAACCTGGTGTAATATCTGTATAACTTACACCCATAGCAAGGGTCTCTTCTTTAGCTATCGCATTAAATGCATCAATTTCTTGGGCAATGGTTTGCTGGTTTCTAACCCCCGATTTACCAAATGGTGTTACGCCCCAATCTGGAATGGAAACTACAAAAACCATTTTTTTATTCTTCCCCGCAAAATTGATCGCAGTTTGCAACAACTCTTTAAATTCTTTGCGGTAGGTAGTTTGCGAGTTGCCTCTATATTGGTTATTTACACCAATGAGCAAAGTAACCATATCAAAATTCTGATTGAGATTTTCGGCCTTAATTGCAGCCTGCAGTTCATCAGTTGTCCAACCAGTTTTGGCAATAATTTTTGGCGGAACGATATTTTTACCCATCGTATTTAACTGAGCGGCTAATTGATACGGAAAAGATTCCTTTTGGCTTACGGCCTCGCCAATGGTATAAGAATCGCCAAGGGCTAGGTAAGTTAAGGGGGTACCAATTGTTGGTAGCGTTGGCGTTGTTATCATTGTTTGTTCTGCTTTTTTATCACAGGCCAATAATAAGCATAAAGACAAAAAAATACTACTCCATTTCATATCTTAATTTACGAAAAAAAGCATCCAACAGATGTTGCGCTAATGCAACTGGTGTGTTGCTATCTTATAAGCATAGTTAACTACAACAACAATGCCTGTTGCGATGTACATCAATTTTAGCTCCTTTGCATTTTTATTCCATTTTAAAGTATATACAGTTAATGTGGCCACTGCACTTAATAAAAATGGAATAGCTGGTGGATATAACTGAAAACTCTCTGCTAGCCTTCCATGTACTAAGGCAAGTACCGCACGCTGAAAGCCACAACCCGGACAATCTAAATGGGTAAGGTACTTAAATGGGCAAGGGATTAAAAAATAATCCGCTTTGCCCAATAAGTTAGACAAAGCGGATACAATATAAATGACAAATAGTTGCAATTAAGCTTCTGGATTTGGCGGTGGACTAGGTGGATTGTTAAACGGATCGTTAGGCCGATTAAAAGGATTGTTTCCAAAACCGTTTTGTGCTTCTGCAGCCGAAGGGCCCAAGTATTTAGCGCTTCCGAAACCCAAAATTGGCCAAAACACAAAGCCCAATAAAACAAGACCTACGGTAAAACCTTCATCTTTACCATAACTCTTACTCATAAGGTTGTATAACCAGATGATAAACACAAAGTTGACACAAGGAATTAATAACCATAACAACCAAATGGTAGGTTTCCCTACAATCTCAATCATAATTAAAATATTATAGATTGGGATAATGGCGGCCCAGCCTGGTTTGCCAGCTTTTTCAAAGGTTTTCCATAAACCAATTATGGCAATAACACCTAGTGCAAGGCAAACAAGCCAAATCATTAAAATGATACCAGCAAGTGCGCCAAATGCCGATGAAGAGTAGTCTGATGAATATTCCATAGTTTAATTTTTAGTTATATAAAGATAAGACTTAAACTAAAACATCAAAATATTTTCAATGTTTAAACATTGATAACAAACAACTTACAACAGAACCTTTTATTTTAATTCCTGGAGTAATTTTTTTCTAAAAGTTGAACTGGTTAGTATACTGGCTTCAAAATCGCCAAAGTTTTTGTTAATGAGGGCACTTTCTGTTTGGCTTAGCCCGTTAAAGAAAAACGAACAGGCCAACTGAGCGCCTTTTTTAGGAACCGCATAAAATGCATCTGTTAATATAAAAGCAGTTGAGCCTCCCTTTTGGCCGATGTGGTTAAACTGCGCCTTATTATCTGGATAAGCCATTGGCCATTCTAAAATACTTTCTAGCACAGCTTGAGTTTCTGGAGCGAAAAATTTTCTACCAGCTATTTTTTGCATCAATTGGGCATAATTAGCGGTAGTAGATGCCACCAAGCGATCAGACCATAGCCTTTGTATATTTAAGGATAGGTTAGCGGGATTAAACTTTTTTATAAATGAAGGATCTGTTTTGAGCTTTTGGTGTGCTTCTTCACATTTTTGATGGTATTCGATTGCAGACATTGCCTTTAGCTGTTTGATCCATTCTCCTTCATTAACACCAGTTGGTTTTAAACAAACCATTAAGGCCGAAGCTGTAAAGTAATACAAGGGCTGATGTTCTTTTAGGCCTAGCTCTTTTAAGTTTTTGTTGATATTGGTTAATCCCAGGAGGTCTTGTAAAAATTCGGTATTGGCATTTGAGCTATACATGATCATCCCTTTAGCGATATCTAAAAGTTGAACACTATCTGCAGCACCTTTACCAATAGATTTAAGCCAGCTTGGTTGTGCACCACCATCGGTATTGGGAACATAATATTTGGCCAGATCTTTTACTGCTATTTTGGTAAGTGGCGATATTTTTTTAGCTGTACATTGTTTGGCAAACTCTATGGCAATTATTGTTTTAACTGCACTTGCTAAGGGCATTTGTTGTTTACTGTTAAAATCGATCACTGTTTTACCGTCTTCTATCAGGTAAAGTGAAGCTTTGCTAGGGTTTGCTTTAATAAACTGAATTACTTCATCTAGGTTTTGTGCTTGGGCAGCTGTTTGCACCAAGACTGCAATTAAAAAAAGAAGGCATTTTTTCATTAGCATAGATCCATTTTAAAGAGCACAGCAATGTGGTTTTTTAACTTGTTTTTTACCTCTTCCATATCCAATTCAAAGCCCAGCTCATTTTGCATAGAGGTTACATCTTTATCGTCGATGCCACAGGGAACAATATTTTTGAAATAATTCAAATCGGCATTTACATTAAATGCAAAGCCATGCATGGTTACCCAACGGCTGCAACGTACGCCCATGGCACAAATTTTACGGGCCTTTTCATTATCTGGATCTAACCAAACGCCTGTATAACCGGGGTATCTACCTGCTGAAATTCCATAATCGGCAAGGGTTAAAATCACGGCTTCTTCCAATGTGCGAAGGTAGAGATGGATATCTGTAAAAAAATTATCTAGATCAAGTATGGGGTAGCCTACAATTTGCCCAGGGCCATGGTAAGTAATATCGCCACCGCGGTTAATTTTGTAGTAGGTAGCTTTTTTCTCTTTAAGACCTTGTTCATCTAACAATAAATTTTCTGGATGTCCGCTTTTGCCTAAAGTATACACATGTGGGTGTTCGCAAAAGACCAAGTAATTTGGAGTTGCCAGATTGGTATTTTCGGTTCTATTTTTTGTTTTTAAAGCAACTGTTCCATCAAACAAAACTTCTTGTTTGGTCCATGCATCCTGATAATCTGTTAAACCCCAGTCTATAAACTCAACCGCTTTATTCATTGTATTTAATTACGCAACTACATAACCCAACATGTAATCGTCTTTGGTCTTAAAATAGTTCACTTCCAATTCTTTCAGTCCTTCTGGTAATTCTACCAAAACTTGTAAAGAACCAGCTTCTTTTAGCTTAAATGGTTTAATATGGATATGCTGCTTAAACTCCAATCCTTTTTTACCATGCCATTTGTAAATGGCCTCTTTTGCACACCAGCTTACGTATAAGCCATTGGTATTGTCGCCAATCTGTTTTTGCGCCAATTCTATATCCGACAAAAATTTATGTTTGATACTTTTAATTTTGTGCTTGATCAGTTCAATATCTACCCCAACTTTTTTATCCTTGCTGATAATTACTGCAGCATAATCGTAAGAGTGGCTTAAAGAAATATGGGTATCTGAATTTACCAGGTAAGGCTTGCCATGTTCATCCATTCTGCAATCGATATAATCGGCAGTGTTTAACATGGTTCTTAATAATACTCTGGTACTTAACCAATGTAATGCTCTTTTCCCATTACTTAAAGAAGCGATCACATCTAGCTCGTGCTGTTTCAGTTGTAAGCTAGAAATGAGTTGTTCTTCCGTTTCTTCAATTTTCCATACAGCTAGTATGGTTTCATCATCAATTCTTTTATTGAAAACTATTGGCATGTCTTATTTAGAAAATCAATACAAAAGTATCTTAAATTAATCATAATTTAGTCCAAAATACTTCACAAAAATGATACTCTCTGATAAACGAATACTTGAGGAAATAGATAAGGGCACCATCATTATCGAACCATTTAAAATAGACTGTTTAGGTACAAACTCTTACGACGTACACTTAGGCAAATATTTAGCTACTTATACCGACCGTGTTTTAGATGCCAAAGCACATAATAAAATAGACCATTTCGAGATTCCAAAAGAAGGTTACGTTTTACAGCCAGGCACTTTATACCTTGGTGTAACCTTAGAATATACAGAAACGCATGCGCATGTTCCGTTTTTAGAAGGGAAAAGCAGTACCGGCCGATTGGGAATTGATATCCATGCCACAGCAGGTAAGGGAGATGTAGGTTTTTGCAATACTTGGACTTTAGAAATTTCTTGTGCACAACCCGTTCGTATCTATGCAGGTATGCCCATTGGACAATTAATTTATTTTGCGGTTGATGGCAGTATCACCAACATGTACAACACCAAAGACAATGCAAAGTACAACAACAAAACTACCAAACCAGTAGAGAGCATGATGTTTAAAAATACATTTTAGGCACACCAACTAAATTTTTAATTCGATTATTTCTATAAAGCCTTATGTTTTCGTAACTTAAGGCTTTATTATTTGGTAATGAAAAGGAACTTAGTCATTTTATCCGTTGCATTTCTTGCTTTTTTTAGTCTTTCGGCATTTATAACTGACAATGATCCTTTGGCAGCCTTGCTCAAAAAACTGGAAGAGTATACCAAAAAATATCCTCAAGAAAAGGTACACCTCCACTTAGACAAACCTTATTATGCTGCAGGTGACGATATCTGGTTCAAAGCTTACATTGTAGACAGTCGAACATCAGAACCCACCGCCATTAGCAATATCCTTTATGTAGAACTGATCAATGATAGGGACTCCATTGCCAAACAGATTAAACTATCGGTAGAAGCAGGCATCTCTTGGGGCGACTTTAAGCTAGCAGACACCCTGAGCGAGGGCAATTACAGAATAAGGGCTTACACTCAATGGATGAGGAATGCTGGAACAGAATTCTTTTTTGACAAGACGGTAAAGATTGGAAGCTCTTGGAACAACGAAGTATTTGTTAAGGCAACAAACCTTTTAAGCACCGAAGGAGGTAACAATAAAATAACCAGCACCATTAAATTTACCGATAAACAAGGTAACCCCTATGCCAATGCTGCAGTAAACTACCAGGCACAGGCCAACAATAAAACCATTACCAAGGGTAAAGGAATAACCAATGGCAATGGAGAACTGATCATTAATACCAATAATAACCAGCTAGGTAAATCAGGTAAAATCATTGCAGCCATTACCGTAAACAAACAGAAAATTGTAAAACGCATTCCTCTTAAAACTACATCAAACAGTGTAGATGTACAGTTCTTTCCAGAGGGGGGATCGCTAATAGAGGGCTTACCAACAAAAATTGGGTTAAAAGCAATCAATACCGTGGGTATGGGCGAAGATATTAGCGGAACCGTTGTTGATAGTGACGGTGCTGAAATTTTAAAGTTCGAGACCACTCATCTAGGAATGGGTTCATTTCTCTTGAGCCCAACTGCTGGAAAGACCTATATGGCCAAGGTAAAGTTTGCCAATGGCACCGAGAAAACCTTCACTCTACCTAAAATAGAAAAAAGTGGCTATGCGCTCTCTATCAATAATACAGATACAGCCAAGGTGGCCGTAAAGGTAATGCTAAGCGCAGACCTGCTCAATAATGGAGAACTCAAGTTGGTTGCCCAGCACAATGGAGTAGTTTATTTTTCAAGTACTGTACCTACCTCTAAACAAGTGGTATCGGTAGCGGTAGCTAAAAGTGCATTGCTATCGGGCATTACCCAGTTTACCCTTTTTTCTCCAGCTAACATTCCGGTAAGCGAACGCATTGTATTTATAGACAATAGCAACAACAAAATCAATCTAGAGGTACAGCAGCTCAACTCAAGTTATCTTAAAAAGGGAAAAGTTGACCTTGCCCTTACCGCCACCAACAACAACAAACCCATACAGGGAAGTTTTTCTGTTGCGGTAACTAATACAGCTACGGTAACACCAGACCTAGAAAACGAAAGCAATATTTTAACCAGACTTTTATTAACTGGTGATCTGGTTGGTTATGTAGAAAAACCCAATTATTATTTTTTAGCTAACGATTCTAAAACCCAGACCGCACTAGACAACCTGATGCTAACTCAGGGCTGGCGCAAAATCAATTGGAAACTGGTTGATGATAACCAAGAACCTGTTATTTCCTTTCAGCCAGAAAAGACGGTAAAGATCAGTGGTAGAATTACCAGAGGTGGAGAACCTGTGGCTAATGGAAAAGTTGCGCTTTTCTCGGCATCTGATGGCCTTTTTGCAATTGACACCTTGAGCAATGCCAAGGGAGAATTCAACTTTGACCAAATTATATTTACAGATAGTGCCAAATTTGTGGTACAGGCCAGAACCGAAAAAGGCAAAAAAAATATACAGATAGACCTCGATTTGGTTCCTGGACAGGCGGTAACCCCGAACGAAAATACAGGCGATGTAGTGGTAAATGTTCAGGAAACCATGATGCCCTACCTGAACCAGAGCAATGATTATTTTGAGGAACAGCACAAAAAAGGACTCAAGGACCGAACCATTATGCTCGACGAGATCAAAGTAATAGAAAAGAAAAACATAGCCCCTGGATCTAAGAACCTGAATGGCCCTGGAAATGCAGATTATGTCCTTACGGCCAAACAACTGAAAACTGCCTATTCTTTAGCTCAATATATTGGTGCCCGTAGGCTTCCAGGTGTTACCCTTAGGGGGGGGCAAGCTTATTTGAAGGCTGGACCTATGAGCGTTTTTTTGGATGGGAGTAAGATGTCTCATGATTTTAAATTGAGCGAGCTAATTGATAGTGATATAGAAAGCGTTGAGGTTTTAAGATATGAATGGTATACCGCCATGTATGGTTTTGACGGAGGTAATGGCGTTTTGGTCATTACCACTAAAGGAGCAGCTGGCACAAGAATTTACCATAGATATACCCCTGGCATAGTAACCTTTGAACCAAAGGGCCTTTACGCAGAGCGGCAGTTCTACTCTCCGAAATACGATGTAGAACCTAGTGACAAGCCCGACCTGAGAACAACCGTATATTGGAACCCAAACCTGATTTCTGATAGCAGTACCGGCAAATTAGCTTTTAATTATTTCAATGCAGATCAAATAGGCACCTACAGGGTGGTAATAGAAGGAATTGACATGGATGGTAATCTGGCCAGAAAGGTCTACACGTATCAAGTTAACTAATATGAACAAAAAAATAATTTTTCTTTTCTTCAGCTTTCTCGCTCTCATCAGTTTTTCTGCTTTTGTTGCAGCAGACGATCCTTTGGCAACTTTGCTGAAAAAGCTGGAAGAGTTTACCAAAAAATATCCTCAAGAAAAGGTATATCTCCATTTAGATAAACCCTATTATGCTGTAGGTGATAACATTTGGTTCAAGGCCTATGTAATTGATGGCAAAACATCAGCACCATCTACGTTGAGTAATATTCTTTATGTAGAGTTGATCAATGAAAGAGACTCTATTACCAAACAGCTTAAACTGCCCATGGAAAGTGGAATTACCTGGGGCGACTTTAAGCTTGCCGATACCTTAGCAGATGGAAATTACAGGATCAGGGCTTATACCCAATGGATGAGAAATGCTGGGCCTGATTTCTTTTTCGACAAAACCATCAAAATTGGCAACGCTTGGGCCAACGAAGTATTTACCAAAACAACAAATGTATTAAGTACCGAAGGCAATACCGACAAAGTAAGCAGCACCATTCAATTTACCGATAAGAAAGGCAGTCCTTATGCAAATACGCAAGTGATTTATGAAGCTTTGATCGGCAATAAAATTGTTGCTAGGGGTAAAGAGCTCACCAATGGCAATGGAGAAGTTGTCATCCATATCAACAATAACCAAGCAGGTAAATCGGGTAAAATAATTGCCTCTATTATGGTTGATAAGCAAAAAATTGTGAAAAGCATTCCTATTAAAACTACTTCCACTGCTGTAGATGTTCAGTTTTTTCCGGAGGGTGGTACGCTTGTAGAAGGATTACCAAGTAAAATTGGGATCAAAGCAATTAATGCAATTGGTTTAGGCGAAAACATCAGTGGCCAAGTGATAGACAATGATGGTTCAGAAGTTTTAACGTTTGAGACTACCCATCTAGGAATGGGATCGCTCTTCTTGAGCCCGGTTGCTGGCAAAACCTATTCGGCCAAAGTAAAGTTTGCCAATGGAAGCGAAAAAACTATCCCACTACCCAAAGTAGAAAAAAGTGGTTATGCACTCTCTATTAACAATAATGATAGTGCTAAAGTAGCTGTAAAAGTAATGTTAACTGCTGATCTATTGAACAAAGGCGAGCTGAAATTGGTAGCCCAACACAATGGTGGTGTTTATTTCTCAAGTACAATACCTACCACCAAACAAATTGCTTTGCTCTCTATGCCCAAAAAGGAATTCATTTCTGGCATTACCCAATTTACACTCTTCAATGCAGACAATGTTCCGATAAGTGAGCGAATTATATTTATAGCAAACAATAGCGATCAAATTAAGTTAGATGCTCAAAATCTACAATCGAGCTATACTAAAAGAGGTAAAGTAGATTTAAATTTTATTGCTACAAATAACAATAAACCTTTGCAGGGTAGTTTCTCTGTTGCAGTAACCAATACATCGGCAGTTACTCCTGATCTAGAAAACGAAAGCAATATTCTAACCAGACTCTTGTTGACAGCAGATTTGGTTGGTTATGTAGAAAAGCCCAATTATTATTTCTTAAATCATGATTTAAAAACACAAACCGCATTAGACAATTTGATGCTTACCCAAGGTTGGCGTAAAATTAATTGGAAGCTAATTAATGATAATCAAATGCCTTTTCTTGCTTACCAGCCAGAAAAAACAATGAAGATAAGTGGAAAAATTACCAAAGGTGGCAAACCTGTTGTTAATGGTAAAGTGATGCTCTTTTCAACTTCTGGAGGCTTTTTTACAACCGACACTTTGAGCAATGCCAAAGGTGAATTTAGCTTTGACGATATTTCTTTTAGAGATAGTACCCGATTTGTTGTACAAGCCAGAACAGATAAGAACAATAAAAATGTACAAATAGATCTTGATATCGTTCCGGGGCAAGTAGTAACACCTAATAAAAATACCGGCGATGTAGAAATCAATGTAAACGAGGTATTGATGCCTTATTTAAACCAGAGCAACAGCTACTTTGATGAGCAATATAAAATGGGTTTAATGAACCGTACCATTATGCTCAAAGAAATCAAAGTTGTAGAGCAGAAAGTGTCGGCACCAAATTCGCAAAATCTAAATGGCGCTGGTAATGCTGATGCCGTAATTACGGCCAAAGACTTGCAAAACTCCTTCTCATTATCGCAATATCTATCTGGCAGACTTGCGGGCATTACCGTACGCAATGGCAAGGCCTATTTAAGATCGGGGGCACGACCAATGAGCATTAATTTAGATGGGATGACCATGAGTGATGATTTTATGCTTGATGATATAGTGGTACAAGATATAGAAACTGTTGAGGTTTTAAAAAATATTGGGAACACTGCAATATACGGTTCTGCAGGTGCAGGTGGTGTGTTGGTCATCACAACTAAACGTGGGGCTGGTACTAGCGATTATAATAGGTATGCCCCTGGCATTGTAACTTATTCGCCAAAAGGATTTTATGTCAATCGTGAATTCTATTCACCAAAATATGATGCAAACCCAGATCCTAAACCCGATCTAAGAACCACTGTTTATTGGAATCCACATCTGGTTTCGAATATTGAAGGGAAAGCCACATTAACCTATTACAACACAGACCAACCGGGTACTTATAGAATAGTGATAGAAGGAATTGATGTTGCTGGTAATTTGGCAAGAAGAGTTTATACTTACCAAGTAAATTGATATGCGTAAAAAACTTGCCATCCTTATTTTTAGCTTAATTAGCAGCATCTCTCTATCCGCTTTTGTAACAGATGATGACCCATTTACGGCCTTGCTTAAAAAGCTGGCCGAATACACCAAAAAGTATCCTCAGGAAAAAGTATACCTCCATTTAGACAAGCCCTATTATGGCATTGGAGATAACATCTGGTTCAAGGCCTATGTGGTAGACAGTAGAACCTCAGAGCCAACTACTACAAGTAACATTTTATATGTAGAGCTCATTAACGATAGGGATTCATTACAGAAACAGCTCAAACTACCCATGCAGGCAGGTATTACCTGGGGCGATTTTAAACTGCCAGATTCGCTAAGTGAGGGAAACTATCGCATCAGGGCCTATACCCAGTACATGCGCAATGCCGGTCCAGATTTTTTCTTTGATAAGACCATTAAAATTGGCAATGCCCTAACCAACAAGGTATTTACCCAAACCAGTTATCAGTATACCACTGAGAACAATGTAGAAAAAGTGAACAGTAAAATCCTGTTCAGCGATAAAAATGGAAAAGCCTTTGCCAATACAGAGATTGGCTACAATGTTGAGCTAAACGATAAGAATGTTTTTAAGGGCAAGGGGCTAACCAATGCCAACGGAGAGATCAATATTGCTTTTTTAAACACCCAGCCAAGTTTAGTTAAATCTGGAAGGATCATTGCCTCAATTTTGGTCGATGGACAAAAGATCACCAAGTTCATCCCCATCAAAACAACGGCTAAGGCAATTGATGTACAGTTCTTCCCAGAAAGTGGGTCGCTCATTGCCGATCTGCCCGCTAAGATTGCCATCAAAGTGGTCAACTCTAACGGCCTTGGAGAAAACGTAAGTGGAACCATTATAGACAACGATGGGGCTGAGGTACTAGCTTTCGAAACCACCCATTTGGGCATGGGCTCTTTTTCTTTAACCCCTGCAGCCACAAAAACATACAGTGCCAAGGTAAAAATGGTCGATGGTACTGAAAAAACAATCCAGCTCCCTAAACTGGAGAAGAGTGGATACCTGTTAACTGTAAACAATGCCGATAGCCTTAAGATGGGCATTAAGGTATTGCTAACTGCCGACCTGCTGAACAAGGGCGAACTTAACCTGGTGGCACAGCACAATGGCAATGTCTATTTTACCACCAAGGTACCTACCGGCAAACAGATTGCAGCGGTAACCATCCCTAAAAACGAACTTCCATCGGGCATTATACAGTTGACCCTCTTCTCGCCAGAAAACATCCCTGTTGCCGAACGTTTAACTTTTGTAAACAATGTAAACGATAAAATAGCACTCGAAATACAGCACCTCAAGCCCAGTTATGGCAAAAGGGAAAAGGCAGCTTTAACACTATTGGCTTCCAATCAGGCCAAGCCCCTACAAGGTAGTTTCTCCGTATCGGTTACCAATGCATCTGTAGTTACTCCCGATCCAGAGAACGAGAGCAATATCTTAACAGGGCTTTTATTAACTTCAGATCTGGTAGGCTATGTAGAAAAACCTAACTACTACTTCCTGAACAATGATGTTAAGGCCAGAGCGGCTTTAGATAATTTACTGCTTACCCAAGGTTGGCGTAAAATAGACTGGAAAGCAATTGACAATGCCCAGTTGCCAGCTATTAATTTCCCTGCAGAAAAGAGCATGAAGGTGAGTGGCACCATTACCAATGGTGGAAAACCAGTTGTAAAGGGCAAGGTCTCTCTTTTTTCTTCTTCTAGTGGCATTTTTGCTACCGATACCCTTACCGATGCCAACGGGCGTTTTGACTTTGACAAGATCGCTTTCAAGGACAGCACCAGGTTTACCATAAAAGCGGTAACCAGCAAGGACAATAAGAATGTGAGGATTAAGATGGACGATGCCCTACCACAGGCCATTACCATCAATAAAAACTTTGGAGATATAGAGCCCAACATCAATGTGGCCATTAAAGAGTACCTCATAAAAAGCAACGATTTCTTTGAGGAGCAATCCAATAAGGGTTTTCTTAGCCGTACAAATATGCTCAAACAGGTTGAGGTAGTTAAAAAAGTGAACAAAGCACCCAATTCTTCCAACTTGAATGGCGGCGGCAATGCAGACGCTGTGTTTTCTGCAGACGAACTTGAGAAGACCCCTTCCCTAACCCATTTTTTGCAAGGTAGGGTTGCTGGTATTCAGTTATATAATGGTGCTTTTTATTTAACAAAGAATAATCCCGGAATGACATTGCCGCTGACCGTTAATGCTCCACAACCAATGATGGTTATTGTTGATGGCGTAAATCTGAATCTTGGTGAGGAAAAATTGCCAGAAGATAAGTCTCCCAGTGCTTCTATTGATGACATTACGTTATTGGATATTGAAAGCGTTGAAATTTTAAAATCTGTTGGCACCACTGCTGCTTATGGCACAAGTAATGGTGTAATTGTAATTACCACAAAAACCGGAAAAGGAAGAAGCGATTTTAACCGTTATGCACCGGGTATGTTAAGCTATGCACCAAAAGGATTTTATGTAAACAGACAGTTCTACTCGCCAAAATATGATGTTAAACCAGATAACAAACCAGATTTAAGAACCACCGTTTTTTGGGACCCACATTTGATTTCTGATGTTAATGGAAAAATACAGCTCGATTATTTTAACACCGATCAGGTTGGAAACTATAGAATTGTAATTGAGGGTATTGATGCTGTTGGTAACCTGGCTAGAAAAGTATTTACCTACAAAATTAATTGACCCCAGAACTCTGGTGACATAAAAAGAGAAATTACATCATAACTATACAAGCTATCAATAATCTTGGTAATTTGGCTCGAAAGGTTTATACTTACGAAGTAAAATAACAATTATGAAAACGATCGAAGTTACGATAAAAGACCGCTTGGCAATTATTACACTTAACCGTGGAAAATCTAATTCATTAAACCGCGAAATGGTAATTGAATTAACAGATATGTTAACCAATATAGACAACGATCCAAATATTGGTGGTGCTATGATTACTGGTAAAGAACATTTCTTTTCTGCTGGCTTAGATCTAATTGAGCTTTATAATTACAATGAGCAGGAGGCCAAAAGTTTTTGGGATTTATTTTTAAATTTTATTTCCAAAATTACCTCCTTTAAAAAACCGCTCATTGCTGCTATTAATGGTCATAGCCCCGCTGGTGGTTGTGTAATTGCTCTTGCTTGCGATGCAAGGGTAATGGCCGAAGGAAAATACATTATAGGCTTAAATGAGGTACCTGTTGGAATTATTGTTCCGAATAGCATTTTTAATCTGTACGCATTCTGGTTGGGTAAAGCAAATGCAACCAGAAGTTTGTTAGAAGGTAAGTTATTTAATCCTGATGAAGCCTTAGCCATTGGCCTTGTTGATGAATTGGTTAACCCAGAAAGTATTTTAACCGCAGCAGAACGTAAAGCCAGAAAGTATATGGCCTACGAAAGAAATACATGGTCGCAAAGCAAATTGAATATACGCAGAGAGCTAATTGCAAGTACAAACGCCGACCAAAGTGCAGACCTAGAGGTGATGTTAAAACAATGGTGGTCACCAAGTACAAGAGCTATTCTAAAAACAATTATCGATAGCCTTCAACAAAAAAAGGCCTAAAATTTTAAACAACCTAAGTTGTAATTTTCTTATTTAAAATTTAAACTACCATGTATAATCAACCGATGTTAAGAGACGATGCGTTAAAAGGCAAAACCATTGTAGTAACTGGTGGCGGCACAGGCCTGGGCAAGGCAATGGGAACATATTTCCTAAAGCTTGGCGCCAACTTAGTCATCACGAGCCGTAAACTAGAGGTACTTCAAAAAACTGCAAATGAGATGTCGGCAGAAACTGGCGGACAGGTTTTAGCCGTACAATGTGATGTGAGAGATTATGCCCAGGTAGAAAATGTTTTAGCACAAACCATCCAAAAATTCGGAAAAGTTGATGGACTATTAAATAATGCTGCTGGCAATTTTATTTCGCCAACGGAACGTTTATCTGCCAATGCATTTTCGAGCATTATCGACATTGTTTTAAAAGGAACTGTAAACTGTACCCTGGCATTTGGCAAACATTGGATTGCAGCTAAACAACCTGCCAGTATTTTAAATATTGTAACCACTTACGCATTTACAGGCTCTGCTTATGTAGTGCCCTCTGCTTGTGCAAAAGGTGGTGTTTTAGCCATGACAAGGTCACTAGCAGTAGAATGGGGTAAATATGGCATTCGATCTAACGCTATTGCTCCAGGCCCATTCCCTACCAAAGGGGCTTGGGATAGGTTGTTACCTGGAGATTTGGCCGAGAAATTCGATTTCAAAAACCGTGTCCCTTTAAAGCGAGTAGGCGAAAATCAAGAATTGGCCAATTTAGCGGCATTCTTGATCAGCGATTTTGCAGGCTACATCAATGGCGAAGTGATTACCATAGATGGTGGCGAGTGGCTACAAGGCGCTGGTCAGATGAATGGTTTAGAAGCTATCCCTAACGAAATGTGGGACATGCTTGAACAAATGACCAGATCGGCAAAGGGCAGCTAAATAGCTTGACCATTAATTCATCACGAATTTTTAAAAATAACTTCGGTGGCCCCGAACCCAAACTTTTCTTTGCGAGCATCCATAAAGGTTTTTACCTGAGGGTGCTTGCTAATGATTTTATGGATATGATGCCTTAAAGTACCGTTTCCAACACCATGAATAAAAATGATAGAAGGCAGTTGATGAACAATGGCAGCATCTAACATTTGTTGGAAATGGGCCAACTGGATATTGATGATCTCAGATTCTGCTAAGAACTGATGATCATCTCTTAACTTTTCAATGTGCAGGTCTATTTCATTACCGGGAATTTTAACCTCTTGTTTCACTTCTGACCCTCTAAAAAAGCTCTCTTTTAGCTTTTGTGCATCTATTAACGGCACAGGTTCATCTAGTTGTAACAACCATGCATATTTATTGATCTCTTTTACCTCTTTTTTAGCGCCATTAAAATCTTTTGATTTAAACTTTTTAATGATTGCCAATGGCGATTTAGGTTTCAGGTTAGTTGTGGTAAAACATAGAATCTGAAAAATAAACTCTGGCCAGATTTCAATATCTGCAAGGTTGGCGCTATAAATCTGTTGCGTGGTTTGAGGTTGAATAGTGCTGGCGAACTCCCCTCTATAAGCTCCTTTTTTATCGGTAGTTAAGCTCAATAATAACTGATAAGAAGTCCTATTGATCAATGTAAAATGGACTACTGCACTGGCTTTATGGTCTTCGGCTACTGCCAAAAATATACCTGTATCTTTAAATTCTGCTGTGGCAATTACAGGTTGTTGTTGATCGTTTCCTCGAACAACAGCGCCAGAAGAATGTCCATGTACATGGGTAAGGTTACTGATGGCTACGGGTATTTCAAAACCATCTGTATCGGTAACGCCCAGTGTAAGTGCATCAATTATTCGGGTAATATAGCCTTCTCGTTTTTCGTCAACAAAACGGACAAAATCGCCAAGTTTAAAATTCATGTTTCTTGATTAAAATATTAGATTATTGTGCAATATCCGTTAAATAATTAACGTACAATCATCATATTGCGTACTTGCTGAAGCTCACCATTTTGCAAACGGGCATAATATACCCCTGCAGGGTAAGCTCTATTCTCGAAATTGATCGAATAAGTTCCTTCTTCTTTTATTCCATCTATTAGTGTAGTAATCAATTTACCCATGGTATTGAAAACCTGGATCAGTACATGCCCACCTTTAGAGGTATATTTAATGGTTGTGGAGTTGTTAAATGGATTGGGGTAATTGGTAATTAGATTTTTTCCGCTTTCGTGATTGGCCTGTGATAAATCTGTAGACATGCAGTTCGTTCCTGCTTTGATAATAGGTAACGATTGAAAGTTTTTGAGCATCACGTTCTGCAATATCGTTTGATCTACGCAAAACCACTTCTCTAATAAAGTAGCATATACAGACCTGAAATCGTATTGCATCGGAATGTTATCATTAACCGTAGTTGAAGCGCTGATGACAGGATTTGTACCCAAAACACCTCCTTGTATAGCATCGCCAAAAACAATAATTGGGGCAGCCGCACCATGATCTGTACCTGCGCCTGCATTTGATTTAATCCGGCGGCCAAACTCAGAGAAGGTCATTCCGGCAACTCTTTTCGAAGCCCCTAAACCTTCCAGATCGTCCATAAATGCTTTAATGGCGGCACTTACTTTTTCTAATAAAGTAGCATGTGTACCTGTATCTGTTGCTCCGGCATTTACTTGTCCGGCATGGGTATCAAAAGAGCCAATGTTTACCATGTACATTCTGGTTTTTAACCCTCCACCAATTAAGCGGGCTACAACTTTTAGCTGATCTGCCAAAGAATTGCCTGTTGGATAAGTGCCTTGTACTTTAACTTTATTGGCGGCATTTTTAATTACATTGGCATATTGTTGGGTTTGCTGCGAAACTTGTCTAATGTAACTCAGCTCCTTTCCTGCATTTGTATTTGGCGCAGGAGTTTGTATGCCATTGATAAGATTATAGAAATTAACAGGGTCTGAAATGGCCATCCCCATGTTGATAGCTGGGCCCTGAAATGCAGGCGATAGAAACGACCCTATTTGAATAGCCAAAGGGTCTGGCATTACCGTATTCGGATAACCGATTGGGAAATTGCTATATTCTTCTCCTAAATATCTTCCTCCCCAGCCCGTATTAATGATCTTATCAGAATCTGAAGCAGTTAACCAAATATCAGTTGCTCTAAAATGGCTAAAATTTGGTGTTGGATAGCCCACCGATTGAATTACCTGAACTTTTCCATCTTTGTACAGATCGCCTAATCCAGTCATTTTAGGATGGATACCCGTATTGTAGTTGCCCAGTTTGATGATTTTATTTTGAGGTAAAATAATATTTGGACGAGCCAGGTTTAAGTTGTCATAGTAATCCAATGGGATTACCATATTCAGTCCATCGTTACCCCCATTTAACTGAATAATAACCATCACATGGTCTGTTTCTTGGCTGGCGGCTGTAATTGCCGATAATAAACTTGATGCACCAAAAGCCTTAAGTGAAAAACCACTGATCAGTGAGGGTAGCAATACACCCGCTGGTAATGTTTTGGATATAAATTCTCGCCTTTTCATGACAATTGATACTCTTCAAGGTTCATAATGTATTTATAAAACTCCTTTAAGCGGGTGAGCACAATGGTAGTTCTCCCGTTATCATTAGGGCTAAGTTTATAATTGGTCCAAGCCTCAGTCCAATAATTATTGGTAACTTGGTTACTCAACAAAATGCTCTTCAGAAAAGTTTTCACTTCAGCGCTTACATCTATTGTATACAGGTGAGCGATGACTTCATTGATCAACTGGTCTGGATCTTCTGGTTTATTAAATTTAGCGGTATAGGCCAATGGATCAATCACAATTTTCTTATTGTTACGGGTATAACCAGTAGAGATAAAACGGTCTGTAAAAGCATTCCGTTTAGGTAAGGTATCAGAATTGATCCAAAGCTCGTAAAACTGGGGCACTTGATAATAGGCAGGCCAACCAGAAACATTGGGCGGATCGCCAATACTTTGTTGTAGGTTTTGCGCCTGCGATCTCACATAATCCCACATGTAATAAAGATTCACATAATCCAGCTGATCTGGAAATGCAATTTCAAATTCGCGACAAAGACTAATGGTAAAATCGACAGGAGATTTGATATTACACGAGCGGTTCTGTGTTAAAAAGAAATGGCTACTTGTAAATAAAGCTTTGAGTACAGGCTTGATTTGATAGTTATTATTCCTGAAGATTTCGGCCAGTGGTACAATTACATTTTGTTCGACATCTGCGGTAATATCATAATATACAAAAAAGCGGTAAAGCCTGCGACAGATATATAAACTCAGTTCGTTCTGCGCAAACAACATGTCCATCAAATCATCAACCTCTTTGGCACCATCTACTCCTGTTCGGCCTTTGATTAGTTTATTATTGTAAAAGGCTGAAAATTGTTTATCCGTTGTGTCGTGTCTGGTAGCATCAAATACCGAACTAATGGCAACCGCATCTAATCTATATCCGGTAAGCAGTTTGGCCGCTGCTTTTACATCAGCCTCATTATATTTAGAATTTGGGCCTTTACCCATGGTAAACAATTCTTGTAGCTCCCGAGCATAGTTTTCATCGGGTGCCGATTTCGTGTTGACATAGCCATTGAGGTAACGCAGCATGCCAGGATCAATAGTGACCTGTTTTACCAATTCTTTAAAACTGCCAAAAGCAAATGTCCGCAGTAAGTTGTTATGCTTATAAATATACCTGCTGTCTCCAATGGTTGCCGTTTGAGTAGCAAAATGGTTGTGCCAAAACAGCACCATTTTTTCTTTTAACGAAACTTGTTGGCTCAACATCTGGCCAGTCCACCACGATTTGAAGGAAGCTACACGCCTACTATTTACTGTACCATCGCCATAAGGGGCATTTACCCAAACGGCACCTGCTGGTACATCAGCATCGGTAGAGCTGGCATCATTGTAATTATTGATTGGAGGTGATGGCAAGGGTACATCTTGCAATAGGTAATCTACTACATAAGTTAGGGTTCTTCCGGTAAGCGAAGTGATATCTGCTCTTTTAACCCCAAATAAGCAACGTTTTAACAGATGCGTTAATTCTTTTGCGCTAAAATCTCCTCTATAAACATCAATTGCCATGTATTGTCACAATAATTAACTTAAACTTAAGACAATTAATCGACTTCTAAATAAAAAATTTAACAATTACCATCTAATCAGAGCACTGGCCCAAGTAAAGCCAGATCCAAAGGCTGCCAAGCAAACCAAATCGCCCTCAGCAATTTTACCTGCCTCCCATGCTTCGCACAAGGCAATTGGAACAGATGCCGCTGTAGTATTGCCGTATTTTTGAATGTTATTGAATACTTGGTCATCTTTTAGCCCAAGCAACTGTTGCACATATTGGCTAATGCGTAAATTGGCCTGATGTGGCACCAATAGATCAATGTCTTTTGCAGTGAGGTCATTTGCTTTTAACGCTTCTTTAATTACCTCAGGGAATTTAACTACCGCTTTTTTAAATACAGCGGGTCCATCCATATAAGGCAATGCCGCTCCACTTTCCAACTGCTCGGTTGTCATAAACAAACCGCCTAATTCTTGATCAGGATATCCTGGTTTTTCTGGCATCCATTTATTGGCATGTGAGCCAGGGTAAAACATGGCTAAGATTTCTGCATCGGCACCGTCACTATGTAAATGTGTACTTAATATTCCTTGTCCCTCTTTTTGAGTAGGCTGCAATACAACTGCACCAGCACCATCGCCAAAAATGACCGATACATTTCTGCTCCGCGTTTCAAAGTCCATGGCAAAAGAATGCTTCTCGCTACCCACTACCAGAATATTTTTATACATTCCAGTTTTAATAAACTGATCTGCAATAGATAAGGCATATAAAAACCCCGAACATTGGTTACGCACATCTAGTGCACCAACTTCTTTCATTTTCATTTCTCGTTGCAACAAAACCCCACAGCCCGGAAAATAATAATCTGGACTTAAGGTAGCAAAAATGATAAAATCAACATCTTGTGCAGTAATTCCAGCTCTCTCAATTGCAATTTTAGCGGCCTCAACTCCCATCGTAGTGGTGGTTTCTTCCAGCCTATCTGCAAACCTACGTTCTTTTATCCCTGTACGTTCCTGGATCCACTCATCATTGGTGTCCATAAACTTTGATAAATCATTGTTGGTATACACATTTTTAGGAACGTAGTAACCGATACCCGCTATTTTGGAACTTTGCATAATTTTGGTTTGAAAAACAAATGTAATTTAATTAAAAAGATTTTAGAAATCTGAAAAGTACCGTAAAGTTTAATATCTAAAATCTTCGATTTAATGCTTATTTTTGTAACATGGCAACAGAAACCAAGGAAGAAACGTTTACATTAGAAGAGATTTTAACCTCTCTTAAAACCGTTCATCGATTGATTTTATGGAACGATGATGTAAACACCTTTGAGCATGTTATTTGGTGCATGATGAAGTACTTGGACTATTCTGAAGCCCAAGGCGAGAAAATAGCCTGGGAAGTACACAACAAAGGCAAGTGCGCCATTTTAGAAGGCTCTTTTACTGAAATGGAAGTCTATCGTAAAATTTTACAACAAGAAGGTTTAACCGTTTCTGTGGATTAATTCATATTGTTCCAACCACCTCAGACACCTTAGAAAGGCTAAGACCAAAGCTCACAAACTACAAGCCTATGTGTGCTATGTTTCTATGTGGTCACAAATGCCATAGCTTAGATGGTAAAACAATATTAACCACCTCAGAAAGGCTAAGATTTACGGGCGAACAAAAATCTATGTTTTCTGTCTATTTAAAACCAAATTGATCTATTTCAGTTGAGCCAATACCTGTGTAAGTTCTGCCTGTGTACTTTGTGTTTTATCTTTAGCATACCAACCATGTAGCTGTTCGGCAATCAGCATCATATCTGTACTGTCTTTTTTCCATTGGGCCAATAAAGTTTGTAATACTTCTGGTCTAGGCCCCCATTTTGGCAATACAGGTTCTTTATTTTCATCTAAAATCAATAATACGGGGATTGCTCTTCCGCCATTGGTTAAATGTGCATCTATTAATGGCAAATGTTGATCTCTCAATACCAGTTTTAAATCGAACTTATCTTCAGCTGCCAAAACAATCTTGTTGATTATCGGAACAATCTGAGCAGCATCTCCACACCATCCTTCGGTAATCACCAAGAAATGATATTTCCCTTTCACCTCACTAATTGCCTTTAACATGTCTTCATTGAGTACAGTAGTTTTATCAACCCTGTTCATTCGCTGAACATTCATTTTGGTATAGTGCAGCATGGCATCAGAATCATCTGGACCAGTGGTTTTACCCTCCGTTAAAAGTTTGTTTACCAATTCACGATAGCTGGTATAGTCCAGTCCATCAGCATCAAAAATATTACTGTAATTAAGCATGATATAGCTGTAATAAAATAGTTACGCCTCTTTTTTTAAACCTCGAAGCCCGAACTTTGTCTTCCCCTTAAGGAAAACATTAAACGAGAAAAGATTTAGATGAGAATTATTACACACAAAGTTCTATTATTAACGTTAGCTATTTGTATTTTAACTGTAAAACTTTTTGCACAAACTGCTGGAGAAGGCAAAATAAGTGGAAAAATTGTTGAAGCAGCAACCAACGAACCAGTTTCTTATGCAACTGCATTTTTGTTAGATAGAAAAACCAAAGCCAATGTAAAAGTTGTGCAATCTGATATAGACGGAAATTTTGTAATTACAAATTTGCCAAAAGGCGTATTCACTTTTAAAGCCAGTTCTATCGGTTTCCAAACCATGGTTAGAGATTCCATTTCGATTACAGATTTAGTGAAAGAAATTGCCTTAGGCACTATTAAAATGAAACCTGCAAAGGGCAACCTCTTAAATGAGGTAACAGTAACAGCTCCTAAAGCCACCATGCAAATGGGGATTGATAAAAAGGTTTTCTCAGTAGATCAAAGTTTGGTTAGTGAAGGAGGTTCGGCATCTGATCTTTTGCAAAATGTACCATCTATACAAACTGATATTGACGGTAATGTAAGTTTACGTGGTTCTTCTGGTGTAAAGGTTTTAATAGATGGCAAACCATCATTAATTGCTGGTGGTAGTGTGGCTCAGATCTTACAATCTATTCCGGCAAGTTCTATCGAAAGCGTAGAGTTGATTACCAACCCATCGGCAAAATACGATGCAGAAGGGCAATCGGGTATCATCAATATTGTTTTAAAAAGAAACAAAAAACTGGGCTTTAATGGTTCAGTTGCTTTAACTGCGGGTAACCGCGACAATTACAATGCAAACACCAGCTTAAGTTTCCAAAACAAAAGAGTTAACCTTTATGGCAATTACAGCTACCGTTATGGTAACAGAGTTGGAGGTGGCTACAACAATATCAATTATACAAAGGCACCTCAAGAATCATTAACTTTTGCCAATCAAAATACAGATTCAAGATCTTTAGATAAGGGCCATAACCTTAAAGCGGGAATGGATTATTATCTAGCAGAAAAAAGTGTACTTAGTTTCTCTGCCAGCACTAACATTAGAGACAATAACAGAAATGAACTTTTAGAGATTGATCAATTTAATGGCATTCGTAATCCTTTACAATTAAGCAATCGCTCAAACATTAACAATGGCAGCGGAAATAGCTATGACTTAAATTTAGATTTTACGCAAAAATTCAAGAAACCTAAGGAGGAATTGACCATGAATTTTGGTTATTCTGAAGGTAACAATGATAATTTTCAAGTTTACAATACACAAATTTATAACGTAAACGGCAATACTGTTAATCCATCACCAAACATTCAGCGTAATGATGGCTATGGTTTTAACCGCAACTACAATGCGCAATTAGATTACAGCTTGCCAGTTGGGAAATTAGGTAAAATTGAAGCGGGTTACAGAAGCCAGATTCGCATTTCAGAAAATAGTGCCATTGCCGATATTTTCAATACCACTTCTGGTCAGTACGATTTCAATTATGCATTAAGTAATGAGTTCAACAGCAAAGATCAGGTACATGCCATTTATGCAAACTATCAGAACCAGATCAAAAGCTTCGGCTACCAAATTGGCTTGAGAGCTGAAGATGCTGCTTTAAATACACGTTTAGGTGCTTACAACATCAATAGCAATTTAAATTATACGCCAGGTAAAGTGGCTTATACCAGATTATACCCAAGTATATTTTTAACCCAGAAATTTACTGGCGAACAACAATTGCAATTGAGCTATAGCCGCAGGGTAAATAGACCAAGGGGATGGGATACCAATCCTTTCCTTGATGTTTCTGACCCATTAAACTACCGTCAGGGTAATGCAAATCTAAAACCAGAGGATGTACATGCCTTTGAATTGAGCTACAGTAGATATTGGACCAAGTTCTCTATCATTTCATCATTATACTTCCGTCAAACCAATGATGTGATCCAAAGGATCAGAACCGAGCCTAATGCCGAGGGGATTACTTTAAGTACACCACAAAACTTAACCAAAAATATTTCTAGTGGTGTAGAGTTAATTGGCAAGTACGATGTTTCAAAATCGTGGAATTTTACTACCAACGTTAACTTGTACCAGAGTAAAATTGAAGGTGTACCTGCCTTCGGAATTGTAGAAAACTCGGGTTTTAGCTACAATGCCAATCTTACCAACAACTTTGTTTTGCCTTATGGCATTACCTTGCAGGTTAAAGGCGATTATCGTTCAAGAGAGGTAATGGCTCAAGGGATTAGAAAAGCTAATTTCGGAATAGATGCTGGTGCTAAATATGATTTCAAAAATAGGAAAGCAAGTTTAAGCTTAAACATCAGAGACGTTTTTGCAACCAGAAAATGGCAGATGACTACAACCGGAGAAACATCGGTAGTTGATTTTAGCCGTTACATGCAAAGAACAATGGCCAACCTCACTTTCTCTTATCGTTTTGGTAAAACAGATTTCAACTTTAAGAAAACCAAAAAAGGTGATGAGCAAAGTTCTCGCCCTGACGAAGAATCATTTTAATATTTTTATCTTAGTACTATCTTGAAAAGACCATTCCTCAGTTTCTTTATTGTTATTGTACTAAGCTTGTTATCTTTTGGTGCCTTTGCTACCGAAAAGGGAATCATTAGAGGGAAAGTTGTTGAAGAAGATGGAGCACTACCAGTAGCTTATGCCAGTGTAGTGCTTTATAACGCTCTTGTTGAACAGCCCTCTTTAGCCAATACACAGACCGACGAAAATGGCTTTTTCAAACTGACGAATGTTAAACCTGGCACCTATAAAATAAAGGTAAGCTACGTAGGTTTTACCAATCTTGTTGTGAATGAGATCTTTATTACTGATAAAGAATTTGATAAAAATCTGGGCACTTTAAAGTTGAGTAGCGAGGCCAATAGCCTTACTGAGGTGGTAGTTACCGCACCTAAACCATTGGTAGAATTTGGGGCCGATGTAATTACCTATAATGTAGGTTCATCTATTTTGGCAGAAGGAAGTACTGCAACAGACATTCTAAAAAATGTGCCTATGGTACAGGTAGACATTGACGGCAATGCTACCATTTCTGGTAAAAGAAGCACCAGGATATTTATAGATGGTAAACCATCTGATTACATGACCTCTAACATTGCCGATCTTTTAAATGTACTGCCTTCTGATGCCATAGAGAAGATCGAAGTAATGACCAATCCGCCTTCTAAATACTCTGGCGATGGAGAGGGCATTTTGAACATTGTAATGAAAAAGGGCTTTAAAGTTGGCTTTAATGGCAATGTAGGCATAACTGCAGGTGTGCAGGGCAATACCAACACCAATGCCAATGCCTCTTACAAAGGCAAAAACTACAACATTAATGGAAGTGGTGCATTTAGACAAAATATTGGCAAAGGAAACAGCGAGAGCTACAGAACCAACTTTTTTCCAGATACTACCTTTTATTACAACCAGTTTAACAATAACAGAAATGAAGGTAATGGCGGTAATTTTAGGTTAGGTTTTGACTGGGACATTACCCCAAAACAAGGGCTACGTTTTTCTACCAATTACAATATCAATAATAACAACAATATAGCTGGTAACGATTTTTATTACCTGAACGAAGCGCAAATTGCCACACGTTTACGCAATCAACAAAATTTGGGAGAGGGCCATAGCAACAACTTTGTTTTTAATGCCGACTATAACTTGCAAACGGATACCAGTGGTGGCAAATTGTCAATGGGCATCACATTCAACACCAATAAAAATAACGATCTCCGCTCTTACAATAGGACTTATGCTTTCCCAAGTAATCTGAACCCAAGTTTGCAGCAAAATGACAATGAGGTAAGTAACCGTGGCTTAAATTTCAACCTAGATTATGATAAACCCGTATTTAATAAACGTGATCAACTGGAATTTGGAATTGCCTACAACTACCGTAAAAATGACAACGACCTATTGGTCCAGAATTTCAATTTCAAAAACCAAGAATACATTACCGATCAGAATTTAACCAATAAGTTCTTTTATAACGAAAATATCTTATCCGGCTATGCCTCTTACAATTACCGAAAAAAGGGATGGGGTTTAAAAGGTGGTGTAAGAGCCGAATATACAGATGTAAATTTCGATCTTTCTACAGGTACAAACTACCATGTCAACCCTTACCTAAGTTTGTTCCCCAACTTCTCTATCAACCATTTT
Source organism: Pedobacter sp. Hv1 (assembly GCF_001412215.1). Taxonomy (GTDB): domain Bacteria; phylum Bacteroidota; class Bacteroidia; order Sphingobacteriales; family Sphingobacteriaceae; genus Pedobacter. The sequence continues at coordinate 406,470 of NZ_LLWP01000009.1, read as the reverse complement.
TTCAAGAAAAGATACAATTTTGGTGCTACTTACAGTGTTCGCATTAACAGACCCAGAGAAAATGCCTTAAACCCCCAGGTAAATAATTCTGATACTTTAAACATTTCATACGGCAACCCAAATCTATCGCCCGCCTATACCCATCAAATGGATTTCAGTTTTGGTGCCTTTGGCAAAAAATGGTCATTTACTCCACGCATCTCTTACTCTACAAGCAAAGGGGTAATAGAAAGATACCGTATGGTTAAAAGCAACGGTATCTCAGAAAGTACCTTTGACAATGTTGGCACCAATTATTCGATGGCATTCATGCTGATTGGTAATTTTAGGCCAACCAATAAAATTTCTGCAAATGGCAATTTCAGTGTCATCCAAAGCAGGTATGCTTCTAAAATAAATTCTTCGCTCAACAGAGATGGCTTAAGTGTAAGGGCTTCTATGGGTTTTTCTATGCAACTCCCATACAAAACCGCTTTCGAATCTAACTTAAACTATGCCAACAACATCAATGCTCAAGGCCGTAACAAAGGTTCGATCAATAGTAGTTTTGGCGCAAGAAAGAGCTTCTTTAAAAACACGCTCTCTGCACGTATCAGTACCAACGATCCATTTGGTCGCAGAAACAACAATTCGTTTAATCAGGGCAGCAATTTTACCTCTCAAAGCTATTCTACCAATAACTCTAGTAATGTATCGTTTAGCTTAAACTATCGCTTTACCAAAGTAAAAACCAACAAAGTAGCTATTCCCCCACCACCAAGTAAAAAGTAAGGTTGAAAGCTTAAAGTAGAAGGTGTAAGGTAAAAGGTGTAGGGTATAGGGCGCAATGCTTAAAGCAGAAAGCCTAAAGCGGATAATAAGGTTAGGGCCTAGGCCTTACAACCCACAACCTGCAACACATAACCCTCAACTGATCATTCACAAAATGTGAGTATATTCACGGAATTGGAAAGTAGATATACCCCAATGAACTATTGCACCAATGAACAAATGAACTAAATATTTTGTCAGTCTGAGCCTTTCGAAGACAATGAACCTATGATAAGGCAGAAAGCCCAAACCCACAACCTGTAACACATAACCCACAACTGATCATACATCATCCCCTCAATGAACTAATGACTAATGAACCAAACTGACAACTGGTAAATTAACCTAAAGTCCGTATCTTGCGGCCATGAGCACCCACAATCCTTGGAAAGTCTTAAACAGTAAAAAAATTTACGATAACAATTGGATTTCCTTAACCGAGCATCAGGTAACCAATCCCTCTGGTGGAGAAGGAATTTATGGTGAAGTGCATTACAAGAATATCGCCATTGGTATTTTGCCTTTAGATGAAGCATTGAACACTTGGCTAGTAGGGCAATACCGTTTCCCCCTCAAAGCCTACAGTTGGGAGATTATTGAAGGTGGTGGTGCATTAGATACAGACCCCATTACAAGTGCTCAACGCGAATTGGCAGAAGAAAGTGGTTTAACCGCTCAAAAGTTTACAGAAATCCAAAGATTGCACCTCTCCAATTCTGTAAGCGATGAACTCGCTATTATTTACCTTGCACAAGGTTTACAAATGGGGCAATCCTCACCAGAGGAAACCGAAGAATTGGTGATCCGTAAACTTCCGTTTAATGAAGCTTACGATATGGTAATGGATGGGACCATTACCGATAGCATGAGTGTAGCAGCAATTTTAAAAACTAAAATATTAATCCAAGAAGGCAAGATTTAAATTAACATGAGCAAATTTTTAGGTTACCTATTTACGCCAATCTTTTACTTTTTCTTTTTCTTAATGTTGGTCATTTTCCAACCCATCCAGTGGGTTTGTTATCGATTCTTTGGTTACAAAGCGCACAAGGTTTCGGTTGATATTTTAAATTTTTTCTTAACCTATTGCAATTGGTTTTTGGGTAACTCGGTAACCTTTGTCAATCAGCAAAACTTGCCAACTGATAGGCCCATTATTTTTGTGGCCAACCACCAAAGCATGTATGATATTCCTGGTCTCATCTGGAACCTACGCAAACATCAACCTAAGTTTATTTCTAAAATTGAGTTAACCAAAGGCATTCCCTCTATTTCTTACAACCTAAAATATGGTGGCGGTGCCAATATAGATCGCAAAGACAGTAAACAGGCCGTGTCTGAAATTATAAAACTTGGCCGCAGAATGAAAGAAAATAACTGGAGTACCGTGATCTTTGCCGAAGGTACCAGAGCTAAAGATGGCCAGCTAAAAACCTTTCAGGTGGGTGGTATCGCCACGCTTTTAAAAGTAGTACCCAATGCCTTAATTGTACCGGTTGCCATTGGAAATTCTTGGAAAATTGTGCGTTATGGTAAATTCCCACTAAGCTTTGGCGAGCAGATCCGTTGGACAGTTTTAAGCCCAATAGATCAAACAGACAAAAATGCCGAAGAAATTACCTTGGCTGCAGAAAATGCCATCAGAGCTCAATTGAACCAAAACACAGCTTCATGAAATTGATCAAGTATCTTTTAATTGGTTTTTTAAGTATCGGCCTAAGTGCCTATGCACAAAAGAAAGCTAATGAAAACACCCTTTTGTGGGAAATTTCGGGCAAAGGTTTACAAAAACCATCTTACCTATTTGGCACTTACCACTTTGCCGGAAAAGATTTTATTGACACCATGCGTGTGCTCAATGCCAAGCTCAAACAAGCCGATGCTGTGGTAGGCGAATTCGTAATGGATAACACTATGGCGGCCAAACTCATGCCCCACATGTTAATGAAAAACAATTTTTTAGATAAATTACTCACACCAGAAGAATATCAACTGGTAGCGAATTATTTAAAGAAGGTATCGGGTTACGATCTAAAATTATTCAATTCTATGAACCCCGCAGCGGTCCAGCTAACACTTTTGCAATTTACGGCTCCTAAAACTTTCACTAAAGATAATCCTGCATTAGACCAATACTTTCAAGATTATGGCAAAACAAACAACAAAAAGGTATTAGGTTTAGAAACCGTAGAAGACCAAGCTTCCATTTTGTTTGGCAGCAATTTACAAAGGCAAAAAGAGCTGCTGCTTAAAAGTGTACAAAACGAAGAGAAAAATAAAGCAGAAGGTCAGAAACTGTACGATTATTATATTGCCCAAAACATGGAGCAACTAACTGAGCTTTTCAACAGTACTGAAGATTATACTGAGAAAGAAATGGATCAATTGCTCAAAAACCGTAATCAAAAATGGATGGCCCAACTTCCCACTTTAATGCAAAAGCAATCTTTGTTTATTGCTGTTGGTGCTGGGCACCTGATTGGCAAAGATGGCCTCATTAAAGGACTACAAGCAATAGGTTATACCGTTAAGCCTGTTGCTACAAATTAAACTCTATAATAGTAATTAGATATTTTTTCCGTCAATTAGTTTAAAGAATTCATCTCTATAGGTATCACCTATTGGGATGATCTTAGCAGCGATAGAAATTCTACTCCTTTCAATGCTTTCAATCTTGTCTAATGCAATAATGTAAGATTTATGTACCCGAATAAATTCTCCCTTAGGTAAGGTCTCTTCCATTTTTTTCATATTCTGCAAGGTAATTACCCTTTCATTTTTGGTAAAAATAGAAATGTAATCTTTTAAGCCCTCGATATACAAAATATCGTCCAATTGAATTTTTTGAATTTTATGTTCGGTTTTTACAAAGATAAAATCTTGTACTGGCGCTACATGATTGGCGGCAGCTACAGGAGCTGCTACTGGTTCTGGAACCGCCACTACAGCAGGTTCTGCCTTTTGTAACTGATGATGAACTTTTTCTACCGCTTTGTAAAAACGATCAAATGCAATTGGTTTTAACAAGTAGTCTGATACATTCAAATCATAACTCTCCAATGCATATTGAGAATAAGCTGTAGTTAAAATATAATTTGCTTTTCCGCTGGCAATCTTTAAGAACTGAATTCCGGTTAGATCAGGCATTTGGATATCAAGAAATACCAAATCTATCCCTCCTGCCTGTACCAACTGTAAAGCTTCAATTGCATTTTCAGTACGTTTTACCAATTGCAAAAAAGGCACTTTAGAAACGTAATCTTCAATAATGTCGAGCGCTAGTGGCTCATCATCTACGGCAATACATTTTAATATCATAAGTCTAACATCAGTTCTGTGGTGTAATGGGTAGCCGAATTTACAATATTTAATTTATACCTATTCGGATAAAGTAATTGTAAGCGACGTTCAACATTGTTTAAGCCAACTCCGCCCATGGCATCTTTATTGGTTTTACTCTTTTTATTGCTTACGCTAAAGTGCAATATTTTTTGGTTGGCAATAATATTAATTTTTATCGGATCCTCATGATCGTTCGCCACACCATGTTTAAAGGCATTTTCTACAAAAGATATCAAGATCAATGGTACAATCTGTTGCCCATCAATTTCTCCATTTAGAGTAAACTGTACAGCGGCTCCATCTTTAAACCTCAATTTATGTAATTCGATATAACTTTGTACATATTCTACTTCTTTGCTTAAAGCTACCCAGCTATCATTACTTTCATAGATCATGTAGCGCATAATTTCAGAAAGTTTTAAAATCGCATCTGCAGTTTTATCAGATTTCTGATAAGCTAGTGAATAGATGTTATTTAAGGAATTGAACAAAAAATGCGGATTAAGCTGAGATTTCAAAAACTGCAGCTCCATGTCTTTTTTCTCACTTTCTAAGTTGCGTTGCACACTTTCGTTCGAGAACCAATCAACAGAAAATTTAATGATACAGCTACTCACTAAAATGAAACCAGAGAAAAAAGTACTAATCACTGCATATTCATTGATAGACATGTAATGCACCTCATTTTTTCTGTTTATTGTTTTAAGCATATCTTCTGGATAGAGCGCAGAAATTACGGTTTTAACAAGAACACAAATAAGGATGATAAGGATAAAGGACAATACATAAAGCCAATATTTTTTCCTTTTCTGGATTAGCTCTGGAATAAGGATGATATAGTTAATGTAGAACATGGAAAGATTAAGTACGCTAAACAACCCATAAGAAAAAACATAATCTTTAGTAGTTGTTTTAGTATTACCTAGAAGGATTCCTGCAACAGCAAGCAATAAGATAATCCCCCAAAATATGGAATGGATAATAATTGCCCCTTTATTCTTCATGTTGATATTCATCTAAAAATGCCTTTAATTCTATCCAAAGTAATTAATCTATTCATTTTTTACCTTTCGCTTTCGACGAACTGGCATTTTTTTTCTACCAAAAGGCCAATTTAAACAACGAGTTACAAAACTATCCATTTTAACCGTTTATCTAGAATAAAATACACTTGGTCTAAAAGATTTTAGCATGTTTTTTTTAATCATTCTATTTGTTTCAACAAACCAGAACAATAAGACCTAAAATAGAAGAACCATGAAAAAGTTATCAAACGTATCGCCATTCTTACTTTTATTATTTCCAGTATTTATCATGATGGTATTGGCTTTTGCTACCAGCACTAACCATAACCAAAATGAAGAAGTTGCTTTAAAAAGCACACCTTCTGCTACAAACACAATTGTAAAAGCTACTACTGCAATCTTAAAATAAGTATGAGTAACTTCGCTATAGAAACAGTAGGCTTAAACTATCACTTTGGTGCACAAACCGTAGTGAAAGATCTTTCACTGCAAGTACCAAAAGGAAGCATTTATGGTTTCTTGGGGCCAAATGGCGCCGGAAAGACCACAACCATAAAAATCCTTTTGAATTTGTTAAAGTCGCCAGCAGACCAAGTATTTATTTTTGGCAAAGAATTGAATGCCAATCGCATTGCCAGTTTAAAACGCATGGGCTCTTTAGTAGAGCAACCTGCCATATATACCCACTTAACAGGAAAAGAAAACCTGATTAACCGTTGTACACTTTTGGGCATTCCTAAAAGTAAAAGTGCCGAGATGTTGAGCTTGGTTGGTTTAACAGAAGCTGCCAATAAAAAAGCGGGCAAATACTCTTTAGGCATGAAACAGCGCTTGGGTATTGCCCTTGCATTAATTGCCGACCCCGAACTTTTATTATTAGATGAACCTACCAATGGTTTAGACCCCAATGGAATTATTGAAATCAGAAACCTAATGATTGAATTGACTACCAAACATGGAAAAACCATTTTGGTATCAAGCCATCTTTTAGCAGAAATAGAAAGAACAGCTACCCATGTAGGTATTATCAATAAAGGTGAATTGCTTTTTCAAGGCACCATTGGCGAACTACATGACCTGAGCAAACCAGTTGTTAAAATTGAGACCAATGACCAAGCTGCTGCCGCCAATATATTAGGAACCGCAGGCGCAGAACTTGTTCAACAAGATGAAAACACCATTTCTGTAACCTTTAAAGGGAAAGAAGACATGGGAAATTTGAACACTTTATTGATACAGAACGGACTTGTAGTTTACAGTATCAATAAAGAAAGAAAAGACCTTGAAAATTTATTTTTAGACATTACCTCAAAAAACTAATATGGTACGCTCATTATTTATCTCGCTGAACTCAGAGTTCTACAAATCTCGCAAAACACTTGCCTTTTGGGCGGCCATTATTTTACCAGTTTTAATCTGTGGCTTAGTTGCCTTAGGTTTTTACGGTAACGCCGACAAAGTATTAAAAATGAACTACCCAGGCCTTATCCTTTGGGCACAATTTAGTGGTGCTACATTGGGTGTAATGGGCATGCTGATTTTGCCTTTTTATGTCATGTTTATGGCCTTTTCGGTTAACAACATCGAACATAAAAACGATACCTGGAAAACCCTCTTTACCCAACCTTTGAACAAGTTCTCTATCTACGCTGCCAAATACCTGTATGCGGTAATGCTATTGTTCATCTGTCTTTTTCTATTTGAAGTATTAACCATTACAAGTGGCTACCTTTTGCAGGCCTTGGTTCCAAAATTCACTTTTAACGATTATAATCCACTCGTTCTACTCACCAAATTTTATAGCAAGTTATTCTTGGCCTCGCTAGGTATCCTTTCTATCCAATTTGTATTGAGCTTGCTTTGGTCTGATTTTTTAAAACCAATGGGCATTGGATTTGTAGCTACAATTGCTGGAATGATTACTGCAAATTTAAATTGGAAATATGCTTACCTTATTCCATATAGTGATCCAACCTTGGCCTTACGTGTAACCAGAACTGGTAAAAATGCAAAAATTGAAGACTTCCCTGTGTTTTCGCAAGAGATCTGGGTAAGCTTGATCTGTGCAGTAGTGATGTTTATTATCGGCTACTTTATCTTATCAAAAAGAAATATCAAATAAAGATTTTAGTTTAGTTTTTAGTTTAGTATGAAAAGGGCAGTTTAACACTGCCTTTTTCATTTGCTAAAATTATCTACCAGGTTTTGGTGTAATTACTAAACTTTCGTGTCCATCTTCATCTACAGACTGCACGCCAAAATAGTAATTGTCTTTAGAGTAGGCCAAGGTAGCAGCGTTTTCTTTTACAAAAAACTTCCTTTCCCAAAATGGGCTGGTTGTTTCACGCATCAACACATAATAGCCTGCTGGCTTTTTACCTTTTGGTGCTTCCCACTTCAATGCGGTTTTATTGGTTAAACCTGCAGTAAGTACTACCACATTTTCTGGCTCTTGGGCAGATAAAGCAAGGTTTGCCATTACAGACAAATTCATTCTGGTTACCTTTTGCAAGTAGTTATAATCTACATATTCAGGCAAATCGCCATATTTAAACCCATTTTCTGTTCTAATATCCTGATGTTGTCTGTTAAAGTCTTCATTCATCTCTGTAATCCTAACCGCAGCAAATCCCTGTTGCGAAAATGGAGTATGATCGCCCCCACGTAGAAAACGATCGCGACGATAAATCAATTTTACTTCCAGTTGGTCAACATAACGCTCCGCTACTTCTTTAATGTATCTTGCTGCCTGACGGGCTTTACCGTCATTCTCAGTACCTGCAGACTGACGTGCCGCCGCTTGTGCTGGGGTTTCTAAAGCAGAAACACCTTCGCTAAACACACGCACACTTTTATTGTCTTTCAGGTCGGTTTCCATTCCATAAGAATTACCTACAATATCATTGTTCATTAATAGATGTACATTCCAACCTTCTTCCTTTGCCCTTTTGGCCAAATTTGTTGCGCCGTATAAGCCTTGTTCTTCGCCTACCATGGCCACAAAAACCAAAGTAGCGCTAAATTTTTGCTTGCTCATGATACGGCACATTTCCATTACGGCAGCTACACCAGAAGCATCGTCATTTGCCCCTGGGGCAAAATCTTTTATGTTCATCACATCGGTAACCCTCGAATCGTAATGTCCAGAAACCATGAGCATTCTTTTATCATTAGGGTCTGTACCGGGTAAAATAGCCATTACATTTTTAAGCACTACTGGTGCGGTAATTCGTCTGCCATCTGCAGCTTGTACAAAGGAATCATACGATACCTGTAACCTGCCTCCGCTGGCCGCTCCATACTTTTCAAACTCACTTTTGATCCACGTTCTTGCAGCTCCAATACCTGTTGTTTTACTTACGGTGTCGCTTAAGGTGTGTCTGGTTTGAAATGAAACCAGTTTTTTGATGATTTGTTCTAGATTAGCAGCTCCAACCTCGTTTACCATTGCACTGATGTTGGCATCTCTAATTTCTGTTCGTTGGGCATATAACCTTTTACCTGAAAAAGCTAACAATAATAAAAGGATGCCAAAATGTTTTAATCTGACCATAAAAAGGATGTGTAAAAATATGAATAGAAAGGTACAAATATTTAGCATTACCTGTAAATTCACCCACAACAACGTTACTTAAACTAAATAAGATATGATGAAAAAAATTACTTTTAGTGCACTGGCTTTAGGCTTGTGCTTTTCTGCATTTGCACAAGAGCCTTTAAATACGGCTATTGTACAAAAGATCAGAACAGAGGGCTTAGAAAAATCTAAAGCCATGGATATTGCCTACCACATTACAGATGTTGCTGGGCCACGTTTATCTAACTCTCCTGGCTTAAAAAGAGCACAAGATTGGGCTGTTAAATATTTTAAGGAAATGGGCCTTAAAAATGTTCATTTAGAGGCTTGGGGCGATTTTGGTAGAGGATGGCAAGTTGACAAATATTATGCAGCTACTACAAAGCCTTTCTATCGTCCGATTATTGCTTCTCCAAAAGCATGGACACCTGGCACAAACGGCCCTATTAAATCTGAGGTAGTATTGATTAAAGCAGATACCATTACCGATTTGGCGAAATACAAAGGTAAATTGACTGGTAAAATTGTAATGATTGAATCTGCAACTATCCAACCTTTAAAAAACTCGTACGTAGCAGATGTAGTTAGATACACTGAAGAAAAATTAGCAGAAATGGCAGCAGCCCAACCAGCTGTTCCGGGTGCAGGTAGACCAGGCAATGCGGGTAACCGCCCAGGTGCCGATGGTAACCAAAGAGCCATGATGATGAGAATGGTATCTGTTAGAGCGGCGATTGACAGCATGTTATTGGCTGAAAAAATTGGATTGAAGTTAACATATGCTAGAGGTAGCTATGGTACTTTCTTTACCAGCAATGGTGCTTCTTATAAATTAGATGCTAAACCAGTTAACCCAGAGTTAGAGGTAAGCAGTGAAGATTATTTACACATTTTACGTTTATTACGTGGTGGCGAGAAAGTAGAAATTGAAGCTGAAGTTAAAACTTCATTTTACGACAAAGATCCAAAAGGATATAACGTAATTGCTGAAATTCCTGGAACTGATCCTAACTTGAAAAGCGAAATTGTAATGCTTGGTGGCCACTACGATTCGTGGCACTCAGGAACTGGGGCTACAGATAATGCGGCTGGTTCTACAGTAATGATCGAAGCCATGCGTATTTTAAAAGCGATTGATTTTAAACCGAAACGTACTATCCGTATTGCTTTATGGAGTTCTGAAGAGCAAGGTCTATTTGGTTCAAGAGGTTATGTGAAAGAACATTTTGCAGATCCAGCTGATATGAAACCAAAAGCTGAACACGAAAAATTAAGTGCGTATTACAACTTAGATAATGGAACAGGAACCATTCGTGGTGTATATTTGCAAGGCAATACCGCTGTTAAGGATATCTTCCAAACTTGGATCAATCCTTTTGCAGACCTAGGTGCTAAAACCATTACTGTTGGCAATACAGGTGGTACCGATCACCAATCTTTTGATGGTGTTGGTTTACCTGGCTTCCAGTTTATCCAAGATCCGATGGATTACAATACCCGTACCCACCACTCTAACATGGATACATTTGACCGTTTGGTAGAAGATGATTTGAAAAAATCTGCAACTATTGTTGCTTCTTTTGTTTACCATACTTCAGAAAGAGCAGATAAATTACCACGTAAAGAGATGCCTAAACCAGCACCTCCGCGTCAGTAAGCAATTTTAACAAAAAGGCCACCCTAGAGGTGGCTTTTTTGTTGAGTTAAGTACGTATCATTAGTCTTGCTTGTAGCCAAAATAAAGTAATAGTTGAGCTTATCGTTTCCTGAACAGTTCCGGCGCATCTGTCAATTCAGCCAAATCCAATTCGAGTTTTGTTTTGCCTTCATCACATTCTACCCCAACGGTAAAAGCTCCCCACCCAATAATATTGTATTGGGCAACACCATCTAAAACCTTTACTTTTTGTACCTCGTTCATAAAAGAGGGATGCAGGTTAAATACAACTTCTCCTACCAATGGCTGATTTGGATCTGTAGAAGTTACTGATAGATTGATATTGAACCAATTCGGATCGAAGCTACTTTCTCTTATTATGGCAGTAACTTTTCGGTCTCTGGCTTCCGCTTTTCCTCCCCATTTGCCTTTTTGAGGGTCGTCTGGGAGTTGTTGAGACTGTTTAAACTCTTCTCTTTTGCCTTTCATTGAATCAGTTGCTGGTGTAAATGTTTGTACTAATGCCTGCAGATCTTCTTCCTTTAACTTATTCAACTCCCTGGCCCTATTCAGTTTGTTTTCAGCCCTATCTCGTTCTCTGTTTGCTTCTCTTAGGTCTCTATCTTTTTGATCCAATATATATGGAAACTCTATCCTTGTCCATAAATAACCAATAATAGCCCCCACTATCGGATAGAAAATAATGAGTGCATAACTAAATACATAGAAATTTAAATGGCAAGACTGATCGGCACATATTGCCCCTTTCAAACTGGTATTTATATTGTCCGCCGCATCCGCTATCATTTTTAAAATGGCGTGAAATTGCACCATACTTAATCCAATAATAATTTTGGTAATCCAATCAGAAATTTCTTCCAAGCTACTATTATCGGTATAATTAGGGTCTGTTGGCTGCAAAGGTTTTCCATATTTGTCTAATTGCACTACAGCCTGCTTGTTCTGATACTTTTTAGGAATGCCAAAAATGAACCCTAAAACACAGCCAGCAATAAAAAATGCTGCAATAACCGTAAGGATAGAAAATATAACAAAGACCTTATTTTCTTTAAAGGACAGATACATCGCTAATAACAATAGCAATGTGATCGCTGTAGCGAAGGATATAGAATTTTTTATAGCCGACCTCACAGACCTTGTCTGATTTACTGGATCTATCTGATCTGTTGGATCGAGAGTTTTTTTGTTTCTGGTTAAGATCGTGTTAAACCAGTTGAAAAATCTTTTCATGACAATAAGCGTTTGAGAGTTATTTAAATAGAATTTAATTAGCACTAGTCTTTATTTACTCAGATTTGCTGTTAAGGTAAACAGGCCAAGGAAGTTCCCATTATCAACATCATATTTTAAAGTAACCGGTAGCCACAGTGATTTAGATTACTCAAAGCTATATCGAGAAGCAAATGAAACTGAGGTGGCAATTACCTTAGTTCTCAGGGTATTTTTACGGTAGTGAAATGGGAGTTTTACAGTTGATCGGCTTCTAATAATGAAAGGATTTCACGATTATTCATTATAAAAGTAACCGCAGAGGGTTTTCCTTTTGATAAAGCAAAAGTAATGGCGAACCATTACATGAAAAATGCAAAAAGCCGCTATTAGCGGCTTTGTAGATATAATTTGGTATGGTTTAATTAAAGCAATATCAACTGATTAACATTTAGATCCTGCTAACTCAATGTAAACTCTTGGTGTCTATCCGGAATTTCTACATTTTGATAACCTTTGGCTATTAATTTTTCTCTGAAAACCTGCTGTACATCATAATCGCCATGTACCAAGAATATCTTTTTTACTTTTGCTGGGTCTTGACCAGATATAAACTTCAATAGGTCTTCATAATCACCATGTGCGCTCATAGACTGGATACTTTGCACTTCTGCAACTACCTGAAAACGTTCTCCATAAATGCTCACTTCTTTGGCCCCATTTTTTAGTTGCCCACCTAAAGATCTAGGTTCGCAATAGCCCACCATTAAAATGGTATTTTTGCTATCGCTAATGTTGTTTTTAATGTGGTGTTTTACGCGTCCGGCCTCGGCCATGCCCGATGCAGAAATAATGATGCAAGGTTCTGGGTTGGCATTTAAAGCCTTAGATTCTTCGGAATCTTCAATGTAATGCAGGCCTTTAAAATCAAATGGATTATCATCGATCTTTAAAATATCTAATACTTCCTCATTGTATCCTTCTGCATGGTTTTCGATAATCTGGGTTGCCTTAGCCGACAAGGGACTATCTACATACACTTTAATGGCAGGTAATTTCCCTTCTAAATCGAGGTTATTTAAAATATACAAAAGTTCTTGAGTACGCCCCACGCTAAAAGCCGGAATAATTATCTTTCCCTTTTTCTGCACGCAGGTTTTTAAAATTACATCTAAAAATGCCTGTTCTGTTGGTTGTGCATCTTGATGCAAGCGATCACCATAAGTAGATTCTAATAAAATATAATCTGCTTGAGGAAATGTTTGTGGAGACCTAAGTAACAGATCGCCATATTGGCCAACATCTCCGCTAAAACTTAAATGTGTGGTCTGGCCATTTTCTACAATTGTTAAATGCACAGAGGCACTCCCAATAATATGTCCGGCATCAATAAACTGTAAGGTTACACCATCCATTAACCTCGTTTCATTGTGATAATCTACTGCAACAAAATATTCCATTGCTCTTAACACATCTTCTTCTTCATAAAGGGCTTTTTCTAAAGGTTGACCTCTTTGTTGCAACTTCTTGTTTTTATATTTCAAATCGCCGGCTTGTATTTTAGCAGAATCGAGTAATAATATTTTACTGAGTTCTTTGGTGGCTGGTGTTCCATAAATTACACCCTTAAAACCTTGTGCAATTAAACGAGGGATTAAACCACTATGGTCTATGTGTGCGTGCGACAATACCAAAACATCAACTTCTGCTGCATTAAAGCCAAAATTTTCATTCAACTCATCAGTTTCCTGTCCCATTCCCTGAAATAGGCCACAATCGAGTAATATCTTTTTGCCATTTTGCAGGGTAATCAAATGTTTGCTACCTGTAACATTGCGAGCAGCGCCGTGGAAGGCTATTTTCATATGTTTTTTAAATTTATTTTTCAATATAGTAAAAAAATATCTCGAAATATTTCGCAAACTAATATATTAGTTTTAGATTTAGATAAGTATTTGGTGTACAAATGCTAAATTAGTCTCTATAAAAAAATAAAAAACGCTCAGGAAAGCGCAAAACAACAATTATCATGGAAATTAAAGATTTAACGAAGGCAGAGGAACAGATCATGCAAATTGTGTGGCAACTAGAAAGCGGATTTGTAAAAGAGGTGATGGATTATTTACCCGAGCCGAAACCGGCTTACAATACCGTTTCTACCATTATCAGAATTCTAGAGGTGAAGGGCTTTATTGGTCACGAAGCTTTTGGAAAAGCACACAAATATCACCCCTTAATTAGTAGAGAGGAATATAAAAGACATGCTACCGAAAAATTATTAGGTAGTTATTTCGAAAACTCTGTAGAAAGCATGTTCTCATTTTTTGTAAAGGAAGAAAAATTAGACTTAAGTGATGTGGATGAAATTTTAAAAATGATCAATAAATTCAAAAACAAACCAAAATGAGTTGGGCACATTATCTCTTGCAGGTAAATATTTACCTGGTTATTTTTTACTGTTTTTACAAGCTGTTACTAGATAAAGAAACCTATTTTGTTTTAAACCGCATTTACTTAATCGCATCAGGTGTGCTTTCATTAGCCATTCCCTTTTTGCGGTTCGAGTGGTTCAATAAACAAAAGGTTACTCAACACATTTATACTAGTGTAGACCAACTCAATAGTTTGGTCAATAAAGCTACAATTGTAGAAGACGCCAAAGAAGAATTTAACTGGGGCAATTTAATTGTTTTGATTTATTTGTTAGGGATCTTGTTTTGTTTAGCTCGATTCATTTTTCAACTGGTTGCTGTAAGAAGGTTATTAAAAACCATTGGCAATGGCATGGCGTTCTCGTTTTTAAACAAGAAAGTCATTTCCAATAATGTCCCAGAAGCCGCAACGGTTAATTTACATGAAGATATTCATGTTAAACAACTGCATACCTTAGATGTCTTGTTTTTCGAATTTTTAGGGATCATTACTTGGTTCAACCCAATTATCTATGCCTATAAGAACACCATAAAAAACATTCACGAGTATCTTGCAGATGAAGCTGCCGCCAAGTTTCAGGGCGATAAAGAGGAATATGCAATGTTATTGCTCAGCCAAGCTTTTGGCGTAAGACCAAATTCTTTAACCAATGGTTTTTTCACCAAATCGTTAATTAAGAAGCGGATCTTTATGTTGCACAAGCAACGCTCTAAAAAAACAGCCATTTTAAAGTATGGATTATTTGTGCCGCTTTTTGCACTTACTTTAGTATTATCATCGGCCACTATCCGTAAAAATGATCAAATATTAGGTGTTGTAGATAAACTATCCTCAATTACGGCCAAGTCATTTGTGAAAGATGTACTGGCTACACCATTAAATGTGGTGCAATTGATCTCGCCACCACCACCAAGAATTGAGCAAGCACCACAAGCACAAACCGTAATTTATGATGTAGTTGCTGAACCTACAGAGAGTAATAATGAGGTAGATCCAAATGCTTTTGAGCCATTTTACAAACATGTTTTCAATGCCATCATCTATCCTGTTGCCGCAGCAAATAACAAAATTCAAGGTAATACGATTGTTAATTTCACCGTTAAAAATGGAAAAATTACCGATGCTGTTGTACAAACCGAATTGGGCCATGGGCTTGACCAAGAAGTCTTAAAACCCATTTTAAATTATACAGATTATATTAAAAGGGACGGCAATTATAGCTTAAAAGCTACTTTTAAATTAGATGGTGCAGACACACCTCTACAGAATGAAAATGCAACTACAGCAGACGGCTATACCCCATTAGCCATTACCATTACTGGAATGGCACCAAAGGAAGAAGCTGTTGAAAAACCTGCACCTAGCTTTGTAGCTGTATCTGCTCCTCCGGTGTTTCCTGGGGGCATACAAAAGCTGAATAGTTACTTAGACAAGAAAATTAAGTACCCTATTGCTGCTTTAGATAACGACGTACAGGGAACTGTAATGGTGAACTTTATTGTAGAGAAAGATGGCTCATTAAGCAACCTTAAAACAGACCGAAAATTGGGCTTTGGCCTTGATGAGGAAGCGATAAGGGTATTAAAAATGAGCAAATGGCTTCCAGCTATCCAAGATGGCAAAACGGTAAGAGTCAACTATAGTATTCCTATTAAGTTTACTTTAGATCAGGACAAAGGCGAAAATAAAGCCAATGTAATTGCCAGTATTCGACTCAAGAATTTCCCAGAAGGCCCAAATAAAGAGCCATTGTTTATTGTAGATGGCGAGGTTAAAGAAACGGTTAATGTACTAAAAGACCTTGATGCCAAAAAAATTGATGCCATTGATGTATTAAAAGGGCCAAGTGCGATCGCCTTATATGGCAAGAGAGGCGAAAATGGGGCAGTGATCATCACTTCTAAAAATCCAGAAAAAGCAAGAGTATCAGCTACTCTTTTTAAATAATACCAAAAACTGAAGCAGATGAAAAAGATCATTCCTTTAGTATTAGTTACCTTGTTGATGTTGGTTTCATTACAAAGCACATCAGCCAATACTGTGCAGCAAAATGTAAAAAACAATGCTGCATGGCTTGATTTTTATAAACATGTTTTTTTCAATGCTGCCTACACTGAAAAAGCAAAAGAAGCCAACTTACAGGGAAATAGCTTGGTATTATTTACCATTGCGGCAGGAGGGCAACTTAAAAACTTAAAGGTTGAAGCAGAGTTGGGTTTAGGTTTAGACCTCTCTATTGTGAATGGTATTCTCTCTTACGCAAATTTTAAAAAGTTAAAAGTTGGCAAATATGCTTTAACCACATTGTTTTTAATTGACGAGAGCAAGGCAGAAATTAGAAACAAAGACATTAAAATCCCCCAAGGTTATACTGCATTAGAAAAGATAGTGGTTGCTGCTTTTGCTCTCATTGGTTGCGGCCCCGGCCCTAGTACTTCTCGGATTGTCTCCACACCAAAATTATATACTTTTTCTTCTGATATAATGGTTGCTTTAGAGGGCAAAGTACTCAACAGCTTTAAAAACAATACCAAAGACATTCAGAACATTAAGGGACTTCGTATTTTAAAGCGTCCACCTCCAATTACCGATTATGATAACATAGGTAAAAACAGCATAATTGTTAGCCCTATAAAACAAAAAGAAAATGCTGACACTACCCAAAAGAAGAACACAAGCATTCAACTGCGTGGTACCAGTAGCCAAATCAACAGTCCACTATATATTGTTGATGATGAATTAGTAGACAGTATTAATGCAATAGATCCCAACAAGATTCAAAATATCACTATACTCAGAAATGCCTCCGCTTTTGCCTTATATGGAGACAGTGCAAAAAACGGTGTCATTATCATTACAACCAAAAAAGAAACTAAACAAATAAGTAAACCCTAAAACCAAAATCACATGAAAAAAATGTTTTTCTCATCGCTATTTGCGATGCTAATGCTCGTAGTATGCCAAAATGAAACGGCCTATGCACAAAAAAAAGCCACCGACGCTAAAGCAAGTGACGTTACTGTGCATGAGTTCCAAAAAATGAAAACTCCACCTGTCTATCCTGGCGGCATTGCAAAATTCTATACCGCTGTTTTTAAAGCCGTTAAATATCCAGAGGCAGCTGCCAAAGATCATAAACAAGGTACCGTGGTGGTATCATTTGTGATTGAAAAAGATGGTAGCATGGCTAACTTTAGTGTAGATAAAAAATTAGGCTATGGCACTGATGAAGCAGCCATTTCGGCTCTAAAAAGTGCTAAAAAATGGAACCCGGGAAAAGTTGATGGTAAAGCTGTACGCGTGAAAATGAATGTACCAGTTAAGTTTTCTTTGGCAAGCTAGACCCTTACTTTGCTAGATTGATACTCCACAAAAAACCCCAGCCTAAATGGTCGGGGTTTTTTGTTGTTTAGTCTCCTTTGTCTCGGATATTTAAATCTACTGAATTTATAGCTCAAATACAAATTACATTTACTAGCCGTTTTTCATGTCTAGCGTATAAGTTGAGTTGAAAATGGTCAACTTATCGCTACCAGAGAGACCTTATTGTACTACAAACATGAGTGGGCTTTCTAAAGTATTCATGTTGGGAAAGGTTACAAAATTGAGCGACAATCGGTATCTTTTACCTACAACCAATCTATATTTCGAAAGATCGATTGTACCTGTAACAGTATACTTTGCATGTTCATTCATATTTCCAGTTTTAAAGTTGTCTTGTCCATTGTAAACAATGTTAACAGCTCCATCAAAAACGGTATTGTTTTGTTTATCGTTAATTTTATTGGTACCAATAAAAAACTTATTTCCTTCTGATGCAGGATTTCCGAAGGAATTTATGGTCAACACTTCGATAAGGTAACCCGATACTTCCTTAATGTCGTCCATTGAAACCAGATTTGCCTTAAAAGTTATTTTATCTTTTATTCCCACGGTGGTATTGGCCAGTGGTTCGTAATTGATACCAGGCTGCTTGCCATATTTTGCCTTGGCAACATTATGGCCATCTTTTTTACAGGCACCCAAAACAAGCACCAATAACAGCATTGTGCCATACTTATATAATATATTTTTCATATTACTTTTTTAAATTAAATCGTTTTTGACTTTAGGTTAGTTAAATACAATTAGCGCATTTGTTTAAATGTCCATTTTTCGTGGAAGAAGGTTCGATCCTCATCATTCTGAATCATCACATATTTAACTTCTAATGTTCGTTTACCTCCTACAAGTGTCCATTTATTTACGCCACTTGGATCTAACCTCGCCGCTCTTCCATTGGCGTTGTTGCCTTGTCCGTAGTAATTTTCAACCGCAATTACTTCTTCATTATCGTTCATAATGAATACTGGAGAAAAGTTGCCATAAACCGATGGATTACCACTGCTTCTTATTGGATGATAATAAGAATAAGGTGCCCAATAGTTTTGATCCCATTCGGCCACAGAGTTGGCTGTTCTTGTTCTCAGCTCTTGTTCCATCGGATATAGGCCAGTTAGGGTAGAACTGATCAAATCTTTCATTGGGCTAAGTGCTTCAACATCATAAACACCATCGTACTTGTTCTTTGCATTGATATTGATCAAGATTTTACTAAAGTTAGCACTGATAATACCGTATGAAGACGATTTGATGACCAATGGGAATGCGTAAAGTTTACTGATATCAAACATGGTGGGTTTAAAACTCATCGTAAACGCTGCTCTCTTTTTTCCTTTTGGTATGGTAACCGAACTAGTCGACAAACTATACATCGACGTTGGAAGTGGAAGATACGTTGTTTTGTTTTCCGTATTATACTGTGTAAGGATATCGTCTGTACCGATACCAATGTCTACTTTGATATCTTGTGGTGCTTCTTTTTCGGCACCAGAATAGCTCACCTCGAAAGTTACCGAACCATCTGGCGTTAAGCTCAGTGCATGGGTAAACATTGCCGTTGTTGTTCCTGCTTTTACAATGTTAGAACTATTGGCAAACTCGATGATATTTTTGGTCTTTGCAGGGTCTAAGATTAATCTGTCGTCTTTTAAGCACGAAGAGAAAAATATCGTTACCAGACCTAATAGGGTATAAAGTTGTTTTTTCATGGTTTATTAATTAATCTAAGTCCCAAAATATGCGTGACAAGAAAGGAGAAATTCCCTTTGGCACATTACTTTCATTGTAGGTTACTTCAGTAGATGGATAAGGGATGCGTGAAGGGAGTTTGTCTGCTCGAGAAGATAACGATTCGAGAGAAGCAAACGAGAGCACAGGATCTGCCGAACCATTTACAATATATGGATAGGTAGTCCTTCTAAATTCATTAAAGGCCTCATCACAATTGATGGTATTTAAAGCAATGTACTTTTGCGTAATAATAGCTTCTAACCTTCTATTGGTTACATCGAGGTTATAATCTCCTGCTAATGGCGTAGCTGTTTTATTCCAGTTTACAATATAACTTAAAGGATTTGCAGCCTTGTATGCAGCAACATCAGTAGCTACATTTTTAGTTGCATCAACAACATCGCTTACATTTTTATACAAATAGGTAAACGAGGCTTCAACTCCTTTATTAAAGGCTGTTTCTGCATCTCCAGCAATGTAACCCCTTAAATGAGCTTCTGCTTGCAAGAACCATGATTCTGCTGCCAACATCACCACTTGACTTTGTGTTGGTCCTTTGGCAATACCTAGCGAATTTGTGGTACTATTTGTTCCGGTAAACCATGATGACAAACCTGCAGCTGGCGCAATAGGTACCGTAGATGAAATATTACCTAATTGCGATATTGGCCCATTGGGAAATCTGTAATAGATCACTTTCCCTCTCCAAGAGTCGTTGAGCTTTTGGCCATTATAAAAAGAATAAATCCATCTGCTAGGTATTCTGCTTGTACGTGCCCTATTTCCTTCATTGTCAAAAGCCAATGTATTAAATGTTGGGTTTTGTTTGGCGGCCTCCTTTAAATAACCAGGATTAACCACAGCATCATCTGTAATAAAGCCAGCATTAACATCTAGTTTGGCAAATTCGGCCATGGCATACGACTTCAGTTCTGGCACACCAGCCATTTTAATCAATAACCTTAATTTTAAGGTATTTGCAAAAGATTTCCATTTGCTCATATCCCCTTTAAACATCGGGTCTATGGTTGGTTTCACATCTGCCACACTACCTGGCTTACTTACATTATTGGCAAAACCATCATTGATAATCTTAATTGACAATGACAGTTGAGACACCAAATCCTTGTAAATGTCTTCGGCTTTATCGTATTTAGGCGTAAGCATTTCATTGCCTTTAAATGCGTCAGAATAAGGTACATCATTGTACTGATCAACTAAACGGGCAAAGGCAAAAGATTTCATAATCCGGGCAATTGCAGTAAAATTGCTCGAACTCATCTCATCTTTATTGTAATTAATAATGTATTGATAATCTATCACATTTCTATAGGTGCTTGAAAAAAGTGTAGTAAAATCTGCACTGGTATAGTTATAGAAAATTACTGGCGATGTGGAGAAATTTGCACTCCCAGAATTGGCAAACTGGCCACCTGCATCTGCCAGAGAAGTATTAAAAGTAGAAGTTAATGCCGCTGAGGTAACAATTGCCTGTGGCAGTACCAAAGCTGGCGTAACAGAGGTTGCTTCATTTGGATTGTTACTATTGATATCCAAAAACTTTTTGCACGAGGCTAAAGAAATGCAGCTAATCAGTAATAAAAAAATATGCTTTTTCATTTGAGTTGTAGTTATAAGGTTAATGATACTGATGCTCCATAAAAACGAATTGGAGGTGTTTGGCTCAACGTTGTAATACCAATAGCGTTTAAGCTAGAGTTTACACTATTGCTATACTCAGGATCAGTATACATGTTTGTTTTAGGTTTCCATATAAATAAGTTCCTACCCTGTAAACCCAGTCTGATATCTTTGATAAAACCTAATCTGTTAACCAAAGATTTAGGGAGGTTATAGGAAATGGCTACTTCTCTCAATTTCCAGAATGCTCCAGAAAAAGCATAGTTTGTAGCTACACCGGTATTATAAGAAGCACTTGCCCAAAATTCACTGCCACCATTTCTAACCGAAATATTTGTATTTTCTACATAGGTATTGGTAACTGGATCTAAATAAGATGAGTTAGGGATCACAAAACGCTCGCGGTTAAATGATGTTGTTTTTAAACTTGCACCAGAAAAATCAAACCCAGCACCTACTTCAGAGTACATTACATTGCCAGCTCTATACTCGAACAAAGCTGAGAATCTGAAACCTTTAAAGTTAATCTCGGCATCTAAACCTAACCTATGTCTAGGCTCGGTATTACCAAGTTCTGTATAAGTAGCTGTATTTGCAGTTGGATAACCAGTAAGTCTATTTACAATGATCCTACCTTCGGGATCTCTGTAATAATCAGAACCACGTAATGTTGGGAAGGTCTTTCCTTTAAGTGCGTATACACCACCATAAGTAGTTGTGGTAAGGATAATCCGATCTAAGTCGTTATTAAGGTCAACCACTTTATTGGTATTGTAAGTATAATTGGCTCCTAAGATCACATACAGGCCATTATTTAATCTTAATGGTTCTACTTTAACAGCAGTCTCTAAACCTTGGTTACTTACCAAACCAATGTTGGTGAGATAAGAAGTGAAACCGGTAGCTGGAGAAACCCCAATAGCCATGGTTTGGTTGGTGGTATTGGTTTTGTAATAGGTTGCACTTGCCGTTAAACGAGATTTAAAGAATTCCACATCAAAACCTGCTTCGAAAGACTTGGTCATTTCTGGGGCGATATCTTTGGCCACAATTCTACTGCCAATGGCATAACCCGGAACCGCATTATAAGGGAAGCCTGCTGCTTGTCCAAAAGTTGGAATCAATGCATAAGAACCGATTTGTACCGATCCTACTTGCGAAACGCTGGCACGTAACTTTATACTTTCGACATTTTTTACATCTTTAAGAAATGGGATGGCTTCTGAGGCAATAAAACTTAAACTTGCAGAAGGGTAAAAGAATGACCTGTGTTTAGGGTCAAGTACCGAGCGCCAATCATTTCTTCCGGTAAGATTTAAACTGAGGAAATTTTTATAACTAAAACGAGAGTCGAAGAAAATACCAATTTGTCTACTTCTTGTGATCGACTCATTGGCCAATGGTTTTTCAATACTATTGTTCACATTAAATAAATCTGCAGTTATCAACCCTCCTTGGGTTTGACTAGACAAACTTTTAGCATTATTATCTCTAATACTGGCCCCAACAATAATATTCATGTTGATGTTTTTGGTAATTTGCTTAATGTACTGAGTCTGTAATTCGGGATTTAACTGTGTAGAGAACGATGCTCCATCAGAAACAGAACCTAATATATTGTTCAGGTAATTATTTTTGGCCAATGCAAAATCGGTGTAGGTAAACTTATTGCTCCAGTTTTTATTAGAGGCATTCTGCGTAGCTAAACTCACCCTAAACATAACCGATAGATCGTTAATAGGGAACCATTTCAATTGAACGTTTCCTGTCAGATAATCGTTTCTGGTAGTTCCTCTATTGTTGGCTAAAGAAAAATATGGGTTTGTATAATATTTATTAAAGTATCCATTCGGGTCTGCAAAGGGATTGTTTTTCCAATCTTCATAACTGGTAATTGGAATATTGGCTGGGGTTTGTAAAATATTGTTGTAGGTACCAGATACAGAAGTTGATGTATTGTATCTATTTTGTACATAGTTGGCACTAAATGATAATTTGATATTCTTCGCTAAATCTTTATCACCATTTACCCTAAATGAAAAACGATTGTATTGATCGCCAGGAACAATAGATGTTTTATCAAAGTATTGTGCAGATATATAATAAGAGGCTTTTCTTTCGCCACTTGAGATGTTAAAGTCTGTTTGGCTGGCCACCCCTAAATCCCAAAACTTATCCCTTTCATTGGTATAAGAATAAGGTACGCGTTGTACAGATCCGTCTGCCAAAGGTAAGCCTACTACTTTTAAAGAACCGTCAAAAGCTGGTCCAAATTGTTGGTTTTCTTGTGGGTCATAAGTTGGCACATCATCTGGGCCTGTACCAGCTCCATAGGTTTTCTGTAATTGAGGGAAATAACTTACCGTTTCGAAACTGGTGGTTTGAGAAAGCCCAATCCTGGTTTCTCCATTTTTAGCTCTTTTGGTGGTAATCATGATTGCACCATTTGCTGCACCTGAACCAAAAAGTGCTGCAGCACCGGCTCCATTCAAAACTTGGATATCCTCTACATCTTCGGGATTTAAATTACCCAAAATTGTATTGGGCACCACAACGTTGTCAACAACAATCAAGGCTTCATTATCGCCCAAAATTGATCGATTGCCACGCAGTACTAGCCTTACAGTTGGGTTAACCCCACTGCTTACCGTGTTTACCTGTAAGCCAGCAACCTTACCAGACAAAGCACTCCCAATATTGAATGCTTTAGATTGGTTTAATTTAGCACCAGAAATGGTAGTACTTTGTGTACCTAGTTGCCTTCTTGCAACGGATGCACCGCCTGCGGTAACCACCACTTCATTTAATCCATTTTGGTTTGAAGCTAAGGCAATATTTACATTTGAGGTTTTACTGATATCTACTTCTAAGGTGATGAAACCTACATACGACACCAATAGTGTTTTTGCCTGCTCAGGTACTTTTAAAACAAATTTACCATTGTTATCTGTAGCCGTACCTAATTTGGGTATTTCTTTTACATTGATACTTACCCCATGAAGGACCTGATTATCTTCCTTTGAGGTAACCACACCTGTAATGGTACGTTCTGCCCTTTCGCTAAAATTAGGTGTTCTAGCTGTTGGCTTTTCTAAAATAGTGACACTCTTTTCTTTGATGGTATAAGTTAAAGATTGCCCGATCAAAGAGCTGGTTAATGCTTCTTCGATACTAGCGCTTACTAGTCTAATGGTAACAGGTTTGGTTTTGTTAAGCAGATCTCGATCAAAAAAGAAGTCGTACCCACTTTGTTTACGAATTTCTTTCAATACATCTTCTAAGTCTGCATTGGTTTTGTTGAGGTTAATTCTTTGAGCAAAACTCGCAGCATTAACCTGCATTAATGTTACGATAAGGAGTAAGACGGTCAATCTCATAACTAAAAGAATTTTCGGCATACGACGATGTCGTGCACCTAATTTTTTGGTACAATATTTATACATTTGTAGAGTTTGGTTTTGCCGCAGGCTAATTGTTTAGAACCCAATAGCATGTGGCTGGTTTTATAGTTGATTAATTATCGATATGATGCCAAACAACGGCCAGGGGTTTTTCGCGAAATCCTTGGCCTTTTTAGCATTATAGTTAGGTATTTATGTTTTAACTATAATCCTCCTTCCTATTATTTTAAAGTGAATTTTTCCGGTTGATTCCATCATTTCCAGAACTGCAGAAATATTATTTGCCCTAGAGATCCAGCCTCCTGGTTTAATGTCTATTGGCATAGTATTTTCGTAAACTACTTCTACATCGTACCATCTCGAGATTTTACGCATGGCCATTTTAAAATCATCGCTCTTAAATATAAAATCGCCATTTTTCCAAGCTATTGCTGCTTCTGGATCTACTTCGGCCACCTTAATATTATTGTTCATCATTGTCGACTGTTGTCCTGGTTTTAAAATTTCAGCCGCCCCATTTTCTAACCCTGGTTCAGCAGAAACTTTCAACTTACCGGTAATCAGTGTGGTGGTTACTTCTGGCTCGTCTGTGTAACTATTCAAGTTAAATTCTGTACCAAGCACTTCTACTACTTGGTTATTGGTGATTACCCTAAATGGCATCTCTTTATTGTGGGCTACTTCAAAGTAGGCCTCCCCGTTTAGTTCTACCCTACGCTCTTTCAACGCTGCAAAACTGGTCGGAAACTTTAACGTTGTAGCTGAATTTAACCATACTTTTGTGCCATCTGGCAATTGTAATTGATAATGTCCCGCCCTAGGAATTTCAATCGTATTATACTCCGTAACTGTATTTTGGCTGGCCTTATTTGGGCCATAAACCAATAGCCCATCTCCAGCTTTTGTAATTTCAACCCCCTTTTGGCTGCTAAGGAGGTTATGACTGGCATTCTTCAGCTCAATACGTTTACCATCGGCCAAGGTTAAATAAGCTTTATTGCCACCAGAAACAATATCATGGGTAAATTCTACCTTTTTCGATATTAAATCAGTTGGTGTATCCATATGCAAATAAACACCTAAACCACACGTACATATAAAAAATACAGCTGCCGCATATTTTTCAAAAAAGAGCACTAATGTTCTCTTCTTGGGTTTAGACTGAAAATTTTCGGCTATCGTATTTTCAATTTTTGCCAACAATTCATCATTATTTCCTATTTCAGTTTCGTTAGCAGGGGTTAAAGCCATTTTTTCTTGTTCTTCATCCAGTACAAACGCTAACTCCTCTTCATATTTAGCTTGTTTAAATAGTGCCATTACTTCATTAAACTCTTTATTATTGAGCTCATTACGCACGTATTTTCTAAACAATTCTATAATCTCACTCTTCATTTTCCTGTCCATATTTTCTTTTGGTTATTAGTAATACAATTGGGAGAGATGAAACATCTACGTGCAAGAAAAAAAAAGATAGAATATTTAATAAAGATGAACAAACGTGTAGTACAGGCTACTTTATAGCACTATTTTAGATCGACATAAGGTGCGCCTATTGGCCTACAATAAAAAAATAGAGGAAAGGATAGAGACAATGTATCTTGCCTCAGTTGGTTATAGGGAATGGGGAAATTCGTAACAGATGAGGATAAAGAACAAACATTTGGGATCTTGGTGGTTCAGAAATTGCCTGATGGATTTTAATGCCTTTACCATTTGGTTATTCACCGTGCTTTCTGCTAAGCCTAACTCCAACGCTACTTGTTTATAGCTTCTTCCTCGTACTTTGCATTTGATGAAGATTTCTCGACACTGCTTTGGAAGCTTATTGATAGCAATGTTAAAGAGAGAGTCACTTTCGTTATAATTAATCGTTAGTTCAGTGGTATTCTCTTCTATAACCGTATAGCGTTTGATTTCATCTACAATTGCGATTTCATGTTTTGTTCTTTTCAATAAGTTGAACAATTGTCTACGGGCAATGGTATATAAATAAGGTTTAAAGGCTAGTTCAGGATTAATTTGTGCTCTGTTCTCCCAAATTTTTATAAAAGCATCATGCACTACATCTTCGGTAAGCTGAGGCGATTTGGCTACTTTTAAAATAAAGCGTTTCAAATCATCAACATGCCTATAGTACAAAGCAGCAACAGCCTGTCTATCGTTTTCTTGTAACAATAGAATCAATTCTTTTTCGCTAAGGTTACTAAAGTTGGTTATTAATTGCATTTGCTTAAAGCGAATATATAAAGATTTATCTTATAATTAAAACAGAGTTAATACTTGTGTATTTCCTATTTTTTAAAAATACATGTTAAAAAGAATAGGCCTTGACTTTTGGTCAAGGCCTATTCTTTTAAGGTATGCAAGTAGGCTTTATCCTTCTTCTTCGCTGATAAATTTAGCTGAGTAGTAATCTCTGTTCATACGAGCAATATTCTCCAATGAGATTCCTTTAGGGCATTCTGCTTCGCAAGCGCCAGTATTGGTACAGTTACCAAAACCTTCAGCATCCATTTGAGCTACCATGTTCTGTACACGTTTGTAGCGCTCAGGCTGTCCTTGTGGCAACAAAGCCAATTGAGAAATCTTTGCAGAAACGAACAACATTGCTGATGCATTTTTACACGTTGCTACACATGCCCCACAACCAATACAAGCTGCCGCTTCAAACGCTGCATCTGCTTGTGCTTTCGGAATAGGTAGGTTATTGGCATCTTGTGCATTACCAGTATTAACCGAAATAAAACCACCTGCCGCAATTACACGGTCGAATGCAGACCTGTCTACTGTTAAATCTTTAATTACTGGAAATGCTTTTGCTCTCCACGGTTCAACCACAATGGTATCTCCATCTTTAAACGAACGCATGTGCAACTGACAAGTAGTTACTGCATCTTTTGGCCCGTGCGGACGTCCGTTGATGAACATTGAGCACATTCCGCAAATACCTTCGCGACAGTCGTGGTCAAATACAATAGGCTCATCACCTTTTGTAATCAAGTCTTCGTTTAAAACATCGAACATCTCTAAAAAAGACATATCTGGAGAGATATCTGATAGCTTGTAATCTACCAGTGCTCCTTTAGTGTTGTTGTTCTTCTGACGCCAAACTTTTAGCGTTAAGTTCATATTTCCTTTACTCATGGTATTGAGATTTTAAGTATCGAGTAGCAAGTATCGAGTAGCAAGATAAATTTTCAAGTCTTGATACTTGATACTCACATCTTGCTACTATTTATAACTTCTTTGTGCTATCTTAATATTTTCAAACTTCAGCTCTTCTTTATGCAGCTCAAAAGTTCCATCGCCTTTATTTTCCCAAGCAGCTACGTAAGCATAGTTTTCATCGTCACGTAAGGCTTCTCCTTCTTCTGTTTGATACTCTTCTCTAAAGTGTCCACCACAACTTTCATTACGGTTTAAAGCATCCAAACACATCAATTCGCCTAATTCAATGAAGTCGGCTACACGACCTGCTTTTTCTAGTTCTGGATTATATTCATTAGAGTCTCCTGGTACACGAACGTCGCTCCAAAAATCTTTTTTCAATTGTTGGATTTCAGCAATTGCCGATTTCAATCCTTCAGCATTACGAGCCATTCCACATTTTTCCCACATAATTAAACCTAATTTTTTGTGGAAATAATCTACAGATTTAGTGCCTTTGATGCCTATTAATGTATCTAAAATCCCTTTCGCTTTAGCTTCAGCCTCTACAAATGCAGGGTGGTCTGTTGGAATTGCTTTTACAGAAATCTCTTTCGACAAATAAGCGCCTATAGTATATGGAAGAACGAAATAACCATCTGCCAAACCTTGCATTAATGCTGATGCCCCTAAACGGTTGGCACCATGGTCTGAGAAGTTGGCCTCACCAGTACAGTATAAACCTGGAACAGTGGTCATCAAGTTATAATCTACCCATAAACCACCCATAGTGTAGTGAACTGCTGGGTAAATACGCATTGGCATTTCGTAAGGATTTTCTCCTGTAATTTGCGCATACATATCGAATAGGTTACCATATTTCTCTTTGATCACTTCTGTACCTAAACGGAAACAAGTTTCTTGATCAGGATTATGGTTACCAGCTTTAGAAGCTTCTATTTTACCGTAACGTTCTGTATTTGCTTTGAAATCTAGATAAACTGCCAACTTAGAAGAGCCTACACCGTAACCGGCATCACAACGTTCTTTAGCCGCTCTCGAAGCCACATCACGAGGTACCAAGTTACCAAAAGCAGGATAACGACGCTCTAGGTAATAATCTCTTTCATCTTCAGGAATATCTGAAGCTTTACGGGTATCGTCTTTCTTTTTAGGCACCCAAATTCTTCCATCGTTACGTAACGACTCAGACATTAGGGTTAATTTAGATTGATGATCTCCAGAAACTGGGATACACGTTGGGTGAATCTGCGTATAACATGGGTTGGCAAAAAAAGCACCTTGTTTGTTTGCTTTCCAAGCTGCAGTAACGTTACTACCCATTGCATTGGTAGAAAGGAAAAATACGTTTCCGTAACCTCCTGTTCCTAAAACCACAGCATGACCAAAGTGACGTTCTAACTCGCCAGTAATTAAATTACGAGCAATAATACCACGGGCCTTGCCGTCAATTTTAACCACCTCTAGCATTTCATGACGGGTAAACATTTCTACCTTACCCATCCCTATCTGGCGCTCTAATGCACTGTAAGCCCCTAATAACAATTGTTGACCAGTTTGACCAGCAGCGTAAAAAGTTCTTTGCACTTGTGTACCACCAAAAGAACGGTTATCTAATAAACCACCGTATTCTCTGGCCAATGGCACACCTTGAGCCACACATTGATCTATAATATTTGCGCTTACTTCGGCTAAACGGTGTACGTTTGCTTCACGGGCACGGTAATCTCCACCTTTAATGGTGTCGTAAAATAAACGATAAGTACTATCGCCATCATTTTGATAATTCTTTGCGGCATTGATACCTCCTTGAGCAGCAATAGAGTGTGCTCTACGAGGCGAATCCTGAAAACAGAAGCACTTTACCTTATAGCCCATTTCGGCCAAGGTTGCAGCAGCAGAAGCTCCGGCTAAACCAGAACCTACTACAATTACTTCTAAACTTCTTTTATTTGAAGGGTTAACCAAAGGCACAGACGACTTAAATTTCGTCCATTTATTGGTCAATTCTCCTTCTGGTATGTTTGAATTTAATGCTGACATTATATTTAGCTTTATTCGTTCAAAATTATTTTAAAGACCTAAATAGATCCAAACTGGCATTGCTGCAAAAATTAAAGGGATAAGAATGGAAAACCAAACTCCTAAAGCTTTAATTATTGGTGTATATTTTTTGTGGTTCCAACCTAAGGTTTGGAAGGTCGATGCAAAACCATGTAATAAGTGATAACCTAAAGAAATCATAGACAGTACATATAAAATTACCCATCCAATGTTCGAAAAGGTTTCTTTCATTACAGCATATAAATCTTCATGTCCGTGTGCATCAACTGTAGGAATCCCGGTAAAACGAGAAACAGTCCAGAATTGCGACAAGTGAACGATTAAGAAGATCAATAACAAGGTACCCAATAAGCCCATAGAGCGAGAGTACCATTTACTGTTTGCATTGCCATCGTTATAGGCATATTTAACAGGTCTTGCTGCTTGGTTTTGAAAAGTTAAGCGTGCACCTTGAACAATGTGCAATAATAATCCAGCCATTAAAACAACTTCCATGGCACGAATAATCCAGTTGGTGGCCATAAAATGTGCTCCTTCATTAAAGAGTACACCTGTATTATCGAAAAACACGAAAGCGTTTAAAAAACAGTGTACTACTAAAAAAGAGATCAGAAAAAGGCCTGTGATGCCCATTATTAATTTTTTTCCTATTGATGAGGAAAAAGCATTTGCGATACTACCCATTAGCTTTTTATTTTTTATTCAGTTAGCACAAAAGTATTTAAAATATGATTTAAAATAGGAATGCTTTGTATAAAAACGCAATAAAGAAGCTATTTAGAAACATTCTAAAAAAAAGAGGTT
Source organism: Pedobacter sp. Hv1 (assembly GCF_001412215.1). Lineage (GTDB taxonomy): Bacteria > Bacteroidota > Bacteroidia > Sphingobacteriales > Sphingobacteriaceae > Pedobacter. Next base: position 376,203 of record NZ_LLWP01000009.1, on the reverse strand, counting down.
TCAATTTTCTAAAATTCATCTATCTAATCGACAATTCTTCTAAGGCAGTAGGCGCTTAAAATATTGTAAAAGAAAGGGTTTAAAAAAAACAAGATCACAATTGGAGAGCAAACCTGAAAGAATAATTCATACAAAAGAAGATAAAAGGTTATTGAAAATCCTACTCTAAATCTTACACATTAAGGAACCCTTACCTTAACATCACAAGCATAGTAAGTAGGCATTATAAGGCTGCAATATTTCGATAATAGCTAAACTACATTAATTCAAAAGGCCTAATTCCTTCAATTAACGGCTAAGTAGATTAGAATATAACCAAATGGAGTAATGTCTTCAAACAACCATGATAGGTAAATTCTTAAATTTATGGACAAGATAACTCCTACAGAAAGGGAATTTTCAGAAAATATGTTAAAAACAATGCCTACCTATAGATACAAAGTAGGATAGCTTTTTTGGGCATTATCTTTTCTTCCACAAAAAAACAGGCAATGCAATAAATATAGCAAATGTTGAGAATATCAATCCACCAATAGTGCCAATAGCTAACGAGAACCAAAATATTTCGTTTTGTCCTTCCAATAAAAAAGGAATTAACCCACAACTACTTGAAATAATAACTAGCATGATAGTTTTTGAACGATTGGCAACAACTTTTATAAGAAGTTGATTATGTAAAATTGAAGGCCGTCTTTTTTTTGCATTATTAAAATCATTTACAATATAAATTGCAGCATTAGCCACTAAACCGCCCACCATGACAAAAGCAGCATAACCACCTTGATCAAAATAAAAATCGCCCCATACAAAAATTAAGAAAAGACCTATGAAAGAAATAGGTATAATACTAACAACAAATAAAGATTCTTTCAAATTCCCAAATAAGATACTGCAAATAAAAAAAACAGAAACAATTAGTATAAAAATTAACTCATACTCCCTCTGTGTTTGATTAGAATTCCAATTTCCAGCAAGATCTTCTGCGGTATAGCCTATTGGCATTCGTTGTTTCATTTCATCTAAAGTCTGATCTAAATATGTTTTGCCAAACTGTGAAGAACCAATATAATTAAAACTTACAACACGTACATATTGTCGATCTTCTTTATATATAGAATTGGCTGCTGGATGTAATTTTAGACTACCTACCTTTTCTACCTGAATAGTTCTTGAGCTATCTAATGTTACACCATGGTGTAACATGTCATAATAGGAATATGTATCTGCCAGTTTCTCTTTAAGCACTACAGGGTAAAATTGGTTGTCCATCGTTATTTGAGTTACGTAGCCTGTAGGTTTCGATAGATTATCTAATTGATTTAAGATTTCAAATTGACTGGTATTATACAACGCCATTTGTTTAGCATCCAGATTCAATATGTATTCTTCGCTTTGTTTTTCCTCATATCCGACTTGTTCATTTATATCAATTTTTTGTATCCGTTTATGATTAGCTAATCTCTTGGCAAAATCATTTGCCTGTTGTTCCAATTCATCGTAATTGTATCCTTTCATCTTAACTTTAAAACTGGGTATTTCCTCTTGGGCTTCATTACTGAAACCTCTTCCTACACCAAAGATATCCCATGTTACCCCTCCCCAAGATAATGAACGTGCAATGAGCGATGATTTAAGTCGAAGAGGAAGCTCAGAATATTCAAGATCCTCCTTAAAGGTAATTTCTATATCACCCTGTTGCCCAGAATAGATTTTGGTAATAAACTTATCTATTCCCTTTATAGTTCTTAAAAACTGTTCAAGATCTATAATAATATCATTCATCTGTTCCATCGAATTGCCATAAGGAAGTTGTGCATTTACATACAGTTTTGTCTTTTCAGGATCTCTATAGCTAGACTTATCATATATATTATTTAAAAATATGCGAAGGGTACCACCTGTTATCTTTTCAAGATATGGCTTTATATTTTCTTGAAATATTTGCGAACCTATTGATGAATTATAAAAATTACTATACCATTTTTTGTCATCTAATTTTGTAGGCAACATAAACAATGGCAAGCCAAAGCCTATCACTACTATAAAAATGAAAGATTTTCGATATTTTGCAAGCAATGCAGTGAACTTAAAATAGCGTGCTTGACTTCTTAATTTATCTTTTATTTTTTTTACACCATAATTATTTATGTTCGTTGAGACTTTCCCATTTAGCAGAAAATAAATTGCAGGGTTGAACCATAATGCCGAGAGGAGCGAACTAAAAATAGCAAGGATAATAACCATACAGAAATCGCTTAGGTTCTTCCGGTCTTCGGCTGGCAATAAAAACACTAGGCCTAGAGCAACAACTGTAGTAAGTGTAGCACCTAATAGGGCCGTAAATACTTTAGGGTTACGAAACCTATAAAAATAATCTAATGTCACTATAGCATTATCAATCATGAGACCAAATGCAATGGATAATCCGGCAATAGTATAAAGGTGAACATTAACCTTAAACAGCCAGACAAAAACTACGATAATGCAGAAACTAACTACAAGCCCTAAAAATAAATTCAACAGATATTTCCAACTCCTGTATGCAAATAGGATAAATACAAATAAGATCACAATGGATAGACCAGTGCGTTGGTAATTTTTAGCGATCTCTTTAGATAAGAATTCCGTATCATCATAATTCAACCTAAGTTGATAGTCCTTAGGTAATTGCCTCTCTGTATTTTCGACTAACGCCTTTAAGGCATTACCTAGAACTACTCTATTCTCACCCTTCTGCACATAAATACTCAAATTGACAGAATTCTTACCATTAACCCTAAAGTAATTTAGGGGTTCCCGCTCTTCTATATAAACATCGGCTATATCCCCAATATAGTAAGTTTGTTTATCACCACCTTCTATCCTTATCTTTTTTATACTAGATATGTCAGCTGTTGGAGCAACAAGACGAATAAAGTATTCATTGGCATCTTGGGTTCTGATAAGTCCTGGGTAAACATCTTTATAAATAACCGACAAAGCGCTTGTTATCGAGTTTGGGTTAATATGCCAAGATTCGCACTTCTCCCTACTGAAGCGCAATGTTAACTGCAAGCCAACAGCACCTGAGACAACAATTGTTTTTATACCAGGGTAAGTTGCAAGTGCTTTTCTAAAGATACCTTCACATTTTTGCTTGATTTGGAATGGCTGTTGATGAGCATTAATGGTATAAATAAGTAATGGAGACTCTTTTTGCTCTGAATCCATATCCGAGAATATAAGTGGATAAGATGCATTTTCTGGCAATTTGGGTTGTACCTGTCTTAAGATTGAGGTTACCTCGAATTGCTTCATTTGCATATCTGCACTTTTATCAAAAAAAAGCTGTACTGAACCTTGGCCAAAACTAGAAACTGATTTGATGTCTTTTAGTTGGGCCAATTGTGAAAAAGCACCCTCTAAAATAGAGGTGCCTTGTTGCTCAACTGTTTCTGGGCTTGAATTAGGGAGGGAAAAGGAAACATAAAGAGTTTGGGTAGGCTCTTTTGGTAAAAGATCAACCTGCAACTTAGGGATAAGCAATATTCCCAATATAGCAAAAGCAATAAACAATAATACTATGCGAAAGGGAGAAAGTAACTTACTAATAGAAAACATATTGACTAGAATTTCTCATCTTCATCAAATATAATATTTTACACCAACCAGCAAAAATTCAATCCTTTTTATTAACAATAGACATCTATCTATATAATCATCAGCAGTATACAGAAAGACCCAAAGTACTTGCACTTAAAATATGATTGAACAAAATTTGGCTTTTAAAATTTTAATTGCCACGATGCATTTATCCTGAAAAATTTGCAAAAGTCAAAATAATATTTATTTTTGTTATACATCTCCCTATCTGTTTTATTGAAAATGAAAGATTTATTTAAAACCTTTAAAGTCAAAAAACATGATTGGAAAACAAAAAACATTAAAAAAAATCACTATGGCTACTTCTGTATTAGCCATGGGTATTGGATTGGCCGCAGCCGTATCTTGGGATAGTAATGCTCAGAGTTCTTCTGGAACAGGATTTTATTCTGGCTTTTCAATGGGGCAAGTTTGGAGAGAAAGCTCTGGCACTCTTTCAGCTACTATTGGTGGAACTCCCACAGGGGTTACAGGCTCATTAGGTGGCTCAATTACAGGTACACGATATGATTGCTGTCTTCCAAGTAATGCACAAAGTGCTTGTAATTTTTCCAATGAAAATGCCGTTTGTAAATCAGGGATAAATAGACCTTCTCATACAGATCCCGTACACCCTAAACAATAATGCATTAGCTAAATTATTTGAAATAAATAGCTAATTAAACATTGTTAACTAAGGATCCATATTCATGATAATGGAAGATAGTGACCCCCATTATCTCGACGAATACATATTGGATATAGTCCAACCACATCATTAATATAAATTAATATGATTACGAAAATTTCGCAAAACAAAAAACTTAGAAAGATTACCATGACGACTTCGGTTTTGGCTATGGGCATAAGCCTAATTGGTGCTTTTTCAACTGACAGTAGTGCCAGAACCTCTAGTGGGACTGGGGGAGGAGGGCTTGGGCCTGATTGGCAAACAAACAAGAAAATGGCATCCATTCAGAAAATTGCAGGGAGTCATACCGAATACCGTTATGTCTCACTTGGTGGCCCTATGGGTGGTTATTACTACCCTGTCACCATTAATGACTATAAAACAATTTCATGCTGTATACAAGCAACAGATAGTGATGCTTGCAACATGGCCGCCCAAAGTTCAAGTTGTTAAATAATAAAGGTAATCTAATGCATAAATCTCATATCAAAGTATTTCTCTTGATGTTATCAATTATTTTTAGCGCTTGCCATAGAGAGGCGGAAAATGGAAGTAATAAAAATACCATCATCGATTTGGAAAATGATTCTCCAAAAGATTATCTCGTATCCGATTTGTTTAAATCGGCTGAATTTATTCCTTTGGAAACAACGAATGAAAGTAGGTTAACCGAGATTAACGAAGTACTATTTTTTGACGGCATATATGTAATCTTAGATATAAGACAGAAATGTTTGTTTGGGTTTGATAAAAATGGGAGGTTTAGATTTAAAATATTCCCAAAAGGGAAAGGCCCTCTTGAGCTAAATAATATAACAGATTATACAATTAATAAAAAAAATAAGTCGATTGATATTTACGATTTTTCACAAAGAAAAATTGTATCATTTGATATGCTGGGCAATCCATTACATGAAAAGAAGATCGACTTTTTTTTCAGAGAATTTGCTTGTACATCAAAAGGAGATTACATAATCTATGCCCCTGATTTAGTAAATTCCGAGTCGGTAGGGTCTGGGGCATTTGTTATTGATTCGTTAGGTAAATTTGAACGTTCATTTCTAAAGATTGATGCAAAAGGCAAATATATTCAGCCTATTAATTGCTTATCTGGCTATGGTGATTCCATCATTTTGGTTTCAAACTATACGAAAGATATATTTATCATTAATAATGATAAGATCAATAAGAGATTTACTGTCAATTATCCAAATGACTGGATGCAAAGTCTTATGCTATCAAATGGGAGTGGTAGCCTTTTAAATTTTGTATATTTAAAAAAACTAGATGATCCAAAATCATTCTCAGTCTTCTTAAATGCGATTACCGGGAGGGAATATCATTTGAATTTTATTTTAAATGATCTATTTGCTCTACCTATTACCATCCCCCATCTCTTTAAAGATAGCCAAACATTATTGGTCTTTTTGAATGCAGAACAAAAAAACGATTTTCAGAAAATATTAAGTCAAAAGAACCTGCCTCCAGATTTCAATAAAAAATTATTGAATCAACTTAAGCTAACTGTTGATAAAATGGAACCTTCTGACAATTACTTAATGATAAAGCTTGATGTTCGATAGCAAAAGTTATAACATATTTATTTTATTCAAACTTAACATAATATTAGTTTTAATAACTTGTGTTAATTCATGCAATCAAAAAGAGGCAAATAAATCGAATAAAAAAAACACGCCCTCAATAAGCAACCAAAAGTCAATAAAGAGGTTTTCAAGCCTAACTGTATTAGATACTTTAATTAATGGCGTTAAGGATGTTGGCACTATTAAATTTAAGTCAGATACAAGTTTTACTTTTCATCTTAAATGTAATAGCAGGGATTCTTTAATAATTTACAAATTAGAAACCGGATGTGCTTGTACAACTACTGAGACACAAACACCTAAAACAGTTAAACCTGATGAGATTTTAGGAATAAAAGTGCGTTATAACACCAATATTAAGGGATCCTTTATACAGGATATTCTTGTTTTCAATAATTCAAATACAAATCCAATTATTATCACCATCAAAGGAATTGTTAAATGATGTAATATCCCCCAATATGAAGAGGTTTATTAATAAGAATGAGATTCGCTTTTTCAACTATCTCCTTCTCAACGCTAGTTTTAATGATTATGTTGGCTTACTTGATGGAAAATCAGCAGTAGCTTTATATTGTTATTCTACTGATCCTGAAAAAAAAGACGAATGGAAGAATAGTGTCGCCTTCTCATTTTTAGAAGAAATATTATCTCAAATTAATTTATCCACTCCTTTAACTTTTGGGGGTGGTATTGCAGGTGCTGGAATTTTACTAGAACACCTCACACAAGAATACAACTTAGAGGAAAATACCCATGAGCTATTGGAAGAAAGCGAACCTTACCTATTAAGCGCAGTTTATGGTGCAAGATTACAAAATTCGAGCATTGCAAATGGTGTTAGTGGGCTAGGGCTGTATTTTATGCATAGATTCCGGTCAAAAATACCTGCTCAACCATTTCAACAATTACGATTTAAAGAAGCGGCCATTGCCTGTGTAGACCAAATTGCAAAACAATGGCAAGAACATAAAATAAGTCGACAAGATCTGACTATTTTTCATGGAATTTCTGGAATATGTTTATTCCTTAACTGGATAAATAAATTGGGTTGGCATGAGCCTTTTAGTAAAAAATTGCTTAAAGAAATTATGTCGGATATAATAATAACCTTAAACACGACAATCTTTTCATGGCAAAAGACAGAAGCTTATTTTTGTTTACTTCACTGTGAATTATTAAAAAATGATGCCGCATTCAAAGAAGAAATTATAAAGTCGTTTAAAAAATATCTAGAAAAGATAGCTAAACAATTGGAATCTATCGATTTCTATAGTGCATCCTTTATAGCATTATGGTTAGAGTTAATTGCCAAGGAACATAATGTAGGTAAAGCGAAAATATTAAGTTGTAACATAAAAAAACGAGGAAGCCAAATATTGAAAAAAAATGCGCTTTGCAATTTATTCATATACAACCCCGAAAAAAAATGTGTCCCCATAGGCCTATTAGATGGAGTATGTAGTACTGCTTTGCCTCTACTAAGTCTTGAAACAAAAGAATACAGATGGCTATCCATTTTTGGCATTAACATTTCTACACAAATATCGCATTCAGTACATGGAGAACATCTTATAAATGCCTTATGAAACACCTAACCAAATTAGATTTAATGGATGTTTCTTTTCTTATTCCTGTCCGTATCGATAGTTTGAGCAGGTTGGAAAACCTAGAGATTGTTGTCAAATACTTAAATAAGTATTTTAACACTCATGTTTTAGTAATGGAAGTAGACGAACAATCAAAGATTTCGGAAGTAATAAAAGAAAATTCTGATTATACTTTCCGATTATCAAGAACTAGTATTTTTAGACGTACTGAAATTAATAATACTCTTATTCATTCTTGTAAAACTCCTATTGCTGTTTTATACGATTCAGATATTGTTATTTCTCCATTCCAACTATTTCAAGCGGTAAAACAGATCCGATCAAAACAACATGCATTTTCACTCCCTTATGATGGCCGTTTTTTACAAGTCGACTATTATAATAAAAGAATATTTAAGAAATGCATAAGGATCGATTTCTTATCAAGTGGTATTAATCAATATTCTATTGACACTAATCATTCGTTAGGTGGTTGTTTTATGTTCGATGTATTAGAATATAAAAAAACAGGTTTGGAAAATGAGCATATCGAAGGCTGGGGGCATGATGATGCTGAACGTATTAAACGTATACAGAAGCTTGATTATGTGGTATATCGACCTGAAGGACCTCTATACCATCTTTGGCATGAAAGAGGCGACAACTCTTTCTTTTTTGATGAAAAAAGAGAAAGGAAAAGCTATGAAACTTATTTCAGAACATGTTCCATTTCGAGAAAAGAAATAGAGCATGATATAAAGAGTTGGTCATGGATACAATCTGATAAAATTATTAAGTTCGATGACTAATCTTATTTTATTTTCTGCCGATAAAATGCAAGGCTTTTTTGGTTTAGGTTCCCATATGGAAGAGCTTATAAACTATTTTAGAAAAAAGGAAGACATATATATTACAATTGTTTTTACAGCTTCGGATAAATACCCCGAATGTACTTTTGTACAAAAGGATGGTATAGATATGATCTATGTTCCATGTCCAGAAAATAGATTATTGCTTTCAATGGAAGATAGTCTTCCATCAAACACACTTGCATTAAGAGTATTACAGATTGTGTATCCTTTTTTAAAGGATAAAGAGAAACTAGTATGTTGGTTTAATTCACTTGCAGAATTAAATCTATTGAAACGTATTAAAGATTTTCTTGACTGTAAGATTCTCTATGTGCACCATGCCTGGGGTTGGAAGGATTTTATTCGGGTAGAAGATGCAGTTTTCATAGAAGAATGGAAAAAAGGAAATGATGCCTTTTGCGAAAAAGCATTTCAATCAATACACTACCAATTACAGATGGCAGAACATTCAGATTATACAATCACTGTAACTAGGCAGGCTGAAAAATATTTTAATCTGGCATTTGGGATCTCAGCAAGTAAATTAGTTACCATCTACAATGGCATTAAGCCTCCAAGACTTTCACTAATTAACAAAGGGAAAATTAGACATGAATTAGGAATAGCAGACAACGAAGAGATAATCCTCTTTTCGGGCAGAGTAGTTGAAAATAAAGGGGTCCTATTTCTGGTAGATGCATTTAAGCAACTCCTTAAGAAAAAACCTAATTGTAGACTGGTCTTAATAGGTACAGGTTCATTAAACGAAGTTCTAAAGGCTGCTTTGCCTACATGGGGCAAACTAACTTTAACAGGCATTATCACACGAGAATGGGTACAAAAATGGTATGCCATTGCCAACGTAGGTATCCTCCCTTCTTTAATGGAGCAATGCAGTTATACCGCTATTGAAATGAGATTTTGGAAAATACCATTGATCATCAGCGCTGTAGATGGCTTGGATGAGGTTTTTCAAGATAATGTGGATTGTCTAAAAATTCCAGTGACCTACGATCAAAATAAAGAGAGAGTGCTATCTCCTATTCAGATTGAAAATTGTCTATATAGATTACTAACAGACAAGATCATCTGTGAAAAAATAGTGAAAAATGGTTACAAAAAAGCCTTCAAGCAATTTACAGCCAATGAAATGGGACAGAGCTATTATAAAGTAATCACACAGCTTTATTCATCGACATAGACAAAATAAATATGCTAGAATCAAATAGAATAATACAGGGTTTATGGATAGGAGAATCGTTAAGCATTTTGCAGCAACTATGCATCAAATCGTTTTTATATCATGGTCATGCATTTCATCTGTACGTTTATAATTCAGTTAAGAGTATCCCAGCCGGTACGATTGTAAAAGATGCGAATGAGGTAATTAACTCTAAACATATCATGAAAGACAAATTTGGCAGTTATGCTACGTTTTCAGATTGGTTTAGAATAGGGTTATTATTTAAACATGGTGGATGGTGGGTAGATATGGATACCATTTGTTTACAGGCATTTGATTTTGAAGAAGAGTATGTTTTCTCATCAGAATTGGCTGGAACAGCAGAGAAAATTGCAAATGCCCCCATAAAATGTCCAAAAAACTCAGCATTTATGAAAGAATGCTTGGGGGTAATTAAACAAAAGGATTTATCAAAAATAGAGTGGGGAGAAGTTGGGGCTAGGCTTTTGCAACAACATATCGAAAAATATAATTTTTGGCACTTCATTGCAGACCCGAATATGTTCAACCCAATTCCATATGATCATTTCTCTTTACTTTTTACAAATGTGAATATTGATTTTAGCGAAGAGACACATGCGGTTCATTTTTGGAATGAAATGTTGCGACGCAACAGTATAGATACGAATTTGAACTTTCATCAAAAAAGCTTCTTTGAGAGAGTTAAATTAAAATATTTAAAACCATAAATGCTTATTTAATCATTAATCTAAAATGTATAATAGCTGCTTAAAGATACCTCAGGGATTATTTTATATGTTTCTTCTAGTCTGTTCTTATTCATGTAGGAATAAGTCCATTCAATCTGAGCATGAATCTAGTATCCCTCCTTTACAAGAAAGCGTTACTGTAGTACATACTGCTTTTTCCGAAGTCAAGAATTTCGAGTATTTCATTCGGATGAACGGCAAAGTCCATTCTGCCCAAGAACAAGTTATTTTGACTGCAACTGGTGGTATTTTGACATCTATAATGATAAAAACGGGTGACATTATCCGTACTGGTTATGTCGCAGCCCAGTTTGAGACTTCAACACTCCAATACAGGTTAGAAAGGGCCAAGCTTGCAAAATTTAATGGCGAAAAGGAATACCTAAGCCAGTTATTGGGTTATGAAAGTCTGCTGAAGGATAGATCAAAGGAGCAATCAGAAGACATTAAACAGAAATTAAAAATAAGCACAGGTCTCTCAAGTGCAGAACAGGATATAAAAGAAGCTAATTATGAAATATCTAAATCAACCATCTACGCTCCGTTTACTGGTATAATAACCGACCTAAAAGTACAACGCGGCCAACAAGTTAGACCGGGGGAAGAACTTTTTCGAATGTATGATCCGAATAACCTATTGCTCCAAGTAAAGGTATTGGAAACAGATGTTTACCTCCTTAAAAAAGGGACCATTGCTGAAGTAATGCCTATTGGTAACAAAAGCAAAAAATACAGTGCTTTTGTCTCAGAAATAAATCCATATGTAGATGTTAACGGGATGGTTGAAATAAAGCTAAAATTGACCTCTAGAAATCTCCAAACGGAAACTTTTTTCCCAGGCATGAACTGTACTGCCATAATTAAAATTCCTATGGGAATTACCTTAATTGTACCCAAAGAAGCAGTAGTGATGCGCAATGGTAAAGCAGTAATATTTACTTTAGAAAAGGGCTTAGCCAAATGGAATTACGTTACTACCGGAAAGGAAAATGATAAAGATATTGAGATAAAAGAAGGTCTTAAACCTAAACAGAAAGTAATAATTACCAATAACCTGCAATTGGCACATGATGCGCCCGTAAAAGAAAATGTCGATAGTGACTCTTTAACAGAAAGTGTAAATTAGTATGGTTCGTTTTCTCATCAGACGTCCGATTGCTGTTTTAATGATCTTTATTGCATTAATCAGCATCGGATTGATACTAGTAAAGAGGATACCTCTTTCTTTATTGCCCAATGTTGACGTTCCTCAGATTGTTGTTCGTATCAATTATCCTAACACGGCCGCGGTTACACTCGAAGAGAATATTCTTCGATCTATAAGAGAAGGTCTATCTAATATTAAAGGGTTGAAAACGGTAGAAAGTCGGGCAGCAAACCATATAGGCTTAGTATATCTAACTTTTGAATACGGCACCAATATGGGACTAGTTTACATAGAAATTAATGAGAAAATAGATCGCCTAACTAATGTTTTACCTAGAAATTTGACTCGTCCGCAGGTTATGCGAATTAACACCTCAGATATCCCAATAATACGGATGCAAGTATTACCTAAGGCAAATGCCAACTATCAGCAGGTATCTGATCTAACAGAAAAGGTTTTAAAGAAAAGGCTCGAACAGTTGGATGGTGTTTCTCTAGTAGACATTAATGGCAAGCAACAAAGTATCATTAATATACAACCAGATAAACGGGCGCTTTTAGCCCTAGGACTAAATGAATCTATTATTCCCGAATCCATCCGTAATGCCAATCAGGAATTAGGGGGGTTAAGCCTTCGAGAGGGGCAGTATCGTTATTTTGTAAAGTTAGCCAATGCATTAGATGGTATTGAAATGATAAAGCAACTGCCCATAAGAACCAAAGGAGGTAGTATTCTTACCCTATCATCAGTTGCCAACATCACGCAAGACCCAGAGACACTAACGGGCTATCATCTGTTTAATGGCACTAAAGGTTTGGCAGTTACTGTTCAGAAACAGCCCGATAGTCGCATGACCGAGTTGGTAGCCTTAATTGAACTGTCCGTTGCACAATTTAAAAAAGATTACCCACAGGTTGATTTTGTGCTGTCACAGGATCAGTCTTTTTTACTAGAGGCAGGTATTGACAATTTATGGCAAGATCTTATTTATGGTGGCATTTTAACTATTGGCTTACTATTTCTATTGTTAGGCAATAAGGCTTCTCCAACATTAATGAGCATCAGTATTCCGGTTTCATTGGTTATTACTTTTATTTTCTTTAAACTATTTAATATCTCCTTTAATATTATTTCTCTCTCTGGTCTAGCCTTAGGCATTGGGATGCTTATTGATAACTCCATTGTAGTCATTGACAATATTACTCGCAAGCGGCGCAGTGGAATGAGCATGGAAGAAAGTGCAGTTCAAGGCACTAACGAGGTAATAGTGCCTGTTATTAGTCAAGTACTCACCACAGTAGCGGTATATGTTCCTCTAGTATTGTTAAGCGGTATTGCGGGTGCATTGGTATTGGATCAGAGTATTGCCCTTTCTATTTCATTAGGGGTATCCTTACTCATCGCTTTTGTATTAGCCCCCTTACTATATCAACTTTTTTTAAAAACACCTCCCGACAAGCTAAAAGAAGACACTCCTTTTTATACTTGGATATCAAAAAAGTATCATCTAATGATCAGCCATATTTTAAAATATAAGTTATGTTATTTCCTTATTACCATAAGCATTATGCCCTTAGGCATCTGGATAGCAAGCTTTCTACCTATAAGTAGTTTACCACAAATAGAAAAGAAAGAAAGCTTAGTATTAATTGATTGGAACCAACCCATTGACGCAAATGAGAACCTAAGAAGGCTAAAGACACTACTAACTATTATACAACCCTTTTGCGAAGTGACCGAGGCTGAAGTGGGTATTAAACAGTTCTTACTACAACAAGAGAACAATGGTATACAAAAGGCTGAACTATATTTCGGTTGCAAAAATCAACAAGAGAAAGAAAAAATTGATGTAAAAGTAAAGCAATGGTTATCCAAAAATTATCGGGGGGCAAATATTAAAATTATTGATGCACCCAATGCGTTCACACAGTTATTCACTACATCAACTCCATATCTTGAAGTGCGCATCAAGCCCTTAAACCCGATGAGTCCGGATCAGGATTGGAAGAATCTCAGAAATATCACAAAAGAATTACCTACAAATAGCTTTTCAATGGGAGAAGGTTTTTTGACTGAAACTAATATAGAAATTACTCTTAATGAAGTCCAGATGGCATTGTATGGGGTTGGAAGACAAAATATTTCGGTATTGCTGGAAGAACTGTTTGGCTCCTATACAGTTTCTGAAATTAAACGCTTTGGAGATATAAAAACCATAAGATTAAAAAGTGAAAAAGAAGATTTACAAGGGAAATTAAATAGTGCCATCCGTGGAGGGAATGGAGAGTACTACCCACTTTCCACCTTTGTGTCAATCTCGTATGCAGAACAGCCAAAGTTTATTACAGCTGATAAAACAGGTCAATACCGTTCCCTCCTTTTTGAACAGGAGCCTTCAGATGGGCTAAAATCCTTCCAAACTAAAATAATTAAGTTAGGTGTAAAAAATGGCTACAATGTTAGTTTCCATGGCCGCTATTTTGAGAACAGGGAGCAGCTCAACACAATGTGGTGGATTTTTTTGACTGTTTTGTTTCTGATCTATCTCATTCTAGCTATTCAATACGAAAGTTTAATACAGCCATTTGTTGTGATGTTAACCATTCCTTTAGGGATCACAGGTGGCATGTTTTGTCTTTGGATATTCGGCGGAACCCTAGACATAATGGCGGCTGTAGGCTTTGTAGTCATCTTGGGACTTGTAGTGGATGACCCGATCTTGAAAATAGAAACACTAAACCGATTAGAAAAAAAGTACTTATCAGAAGGCCTTAATCATGATGAAATGTTACTACATCGAATGATTCATGAAGCGGGTACTATCTGCCTAAAGCCTTTATTAATGGTGTCTTTAACAACCAGCACAGCCATGGTACCTGTTTTGTTCATTGATGGTATTGGTAATGATCTACAAAAACCATTGGCAGTAGTTATCATTGGTGGATTAACGGTTGGCACTTTTTTCACAACATGGTTTGTACCTCTCTCCTATTGGTATATAAGCAAGTGGAACCACAGAAAAAAACACAGAATAGATGAATTAGCTGCTCCATTTGACAAAGAAAATTGATAGCTAAGTAATAAGTATGAAGAAATATAGTATTGTCATTTTTATTTTTTTTAGTTATACCAGCATCATAGATGCTCAGGAAAAGACTAATTTTACCTTACAGCATGTTATTGAACAAGCTCAGGATAAATCACTTAAAGCTAAACTAGCTCAAACGCAAAAGGAATTGAGTTATTATCAATTTGTTACTTACAAAAGTGATCTTAATCCGCAAATTTCCTTATATGGGAATCTTCCAGTATATAACAAAGAATATTTTAGTGTTAGACAGCCAGATGGATCTATTAAATTCCAGTCAATTAGCCAGAGCAATAGTAATCTAGGATTTAGTTTAAGCCAACAACTTCCCTTTTCTGGCGGGGAATTGTCTTTAAATACTGATCTTACACGTTTTGATGATTTCAAAGGTAGAATAAAGCAATATAGCTCGACGCCTATATTCTTAAAACTGACTCAACCATTATTTGGGACAAATGAGTTAAAATGGAAAAAAAAGATTGAGCCATTAAAACTTGAAGAATCAAAAAAGCAATATATACAGGATATTGAAAATATTGCGCAACAAGCTATTGGCTTCTACTTTGATGTAATTGATGCTCAAAACAATATGCAGATAGCCCAAAGTGGGCTTTTGGTTTCACAAACTAATTATAATATTGAAACAAAGCGTATCAATTTAGGTACTACAACAGAAGATAAATTATTACAATTGGAATTACAAACCCTACGTAGTAAACAAGATCTTGAAAAAGCTAGATATAATTATCGTAAGGCACAACTTAATCTTAAAACATTTATTGGCATAAAAAATAACGAGGAATTAGATCTCTTAGTTCCTCAAATCATACCAATATTTACTATTGATATGGAGGAAGCATTAAAATATGCCAAAGAAAACCGACCTGAATTTATAGCTTTTGAAAGAAAAAAGCAAGAAGCTTTTCGAGATGTAGCTATTGCCAAATCCGCTAAACAACAGGCTAATCTTACGGCAAGCTATGGCTTAAATAATAGTGGTAATAATCTTAGTACTGCATATAAAAATCCTAATGATCAACAAAGATTTAGTTTTGGATTTAATATCCCATTTTTGGATTGGGGTAGAAGGAAAGCAAGATATAATACGGCTAAGTCACTCGAAAAACTGATTCTCACAACGAATGAGTTTGATGAAATTACTATTTTTCAGGAAATTACTGCATTAATAACTGATATGAAGTTATTAAGCTCCAATATCCTTCTCGCACAAAAAACAGATTCGGTTGCGCATCGTCGATTTAATATCGCAAATAACCTATATCAGTCAGGTAAACTCTCCATTACCGATATTAGCTTAGCGCAGGGTGAAAAAGACAATGCCCGCCGCGAATATATTGGGGCGCTGCGGGCCTATTGGGATGGCTACTATCTATTAAGAAGAGTTACCTTATATGATTTTGAGAAGAAAAAGTCATTGGTTTTGCCAAAATGATTTTACTCATTCTTGTTATAAGAAAATATGCAAAGAATTAATACTGTTCTGAATTTCATCGCTCAGCTCATAGTAACTGAGATGGCTTCAATATAATGAAAATCATCATCTATGATATAACCAATTTACGGTAGATAGGTAATAACTTTTAAAGCTAATTTTTGCGCACAAAAAAGGGGAACAGCACAATGCCATTCCCCCAAGTTATAACAGGTATTATTAATTAATCTTTATTGAAACGAGATGGTATAAATTCCACGATCGCTAATTCCAGTGATGGTTGTTTTTCCATCTCTAGAGGTTGGCAAGGCTTTTTCTACCTCATCAACACTGTTTACTGCTTTACCATTGATCTTGGTAATTACTACTCCTTTGGCAATATCATAATAATCAAACAATTTGCCAGGCTCAACTTTTGTAACCACCACGCCATTTGTTATGCCATATTTTGATTTGATGGCTGCAGAGGCAGGAGCAAATTCTGCACCTAGTGCACTAGCATTTACACCAGTAGCTTTATTTGCATTAGCAGTTGAATTAGATGCTAAAGTTGCATTGCTTTCTGGCTTTAAAGTTACGCTCACATTTTTGGTAGATCCATCGCTTTTTAAAACAGTTAAAGCTACTTTATCACCAGGGCGCATACGACCAATTTTTTCTTGTAGGTCTGGCGAGTCATAAATTTCTACACCTTCTACTTTTTTAATGATATCGCCTTCTTTAATTCCTGCGGCAGCAGCACCTCCGTTAGGCACTACGCCACTTACATATAGACCGTTGATCTCTTTAACTTTAAGTTCTTCTGCTTTATCTGCATCTAATGCTGCAAAAGTTACCCCAATATATCCACGTTTTACCACGCCATATTGTTTAAAATCTTCTAAGATTTTTTTAGCCAAGTTTACAGGAATTGCAAAACCATAACCTTCATTTCTACCAGTTTCTGAAGCAATGGCTGCATTAATACCCACTAGTTCGCCATTGGCATTTACCAAAGCGCCTCCACTATTTCCTGGGTTAATGGCTGCATCTGTTTGGATATAAGATTCGATGGCACTATTTGCAGGGCGTTCTGGTCTTTTACCTGTACGTTGCATTTCTGCCCACTCTTCTTGGGTCATAGATTGGTTTTCTCTATTCAAAATACCAATATTTCTTGCTTTGGCACTTACAATACCCGCAGTAACGGTAGTTTGCAAATCTAAAGGGAAACCCACTGCCAACACCCATTCTCCAACTTGTACATTATCTGAGTTACCCATTTTTACAAATGGCAAACCAGTAACATCAACTTTAATTAAGGCCAAATCTGTATTGGCATCTTTACCAATTACTTTTGCGGTAACCTTACGTCTGTTAGACAAGATCACCTCAATTTTATCTGCATTATCTACTACGTGATTGTTGGTTACGATATAACCATCGGCAGTTAAGATTACTCCAGACCCCGAAGCTGCACTTGGCACACGTGACCTTCTACTGCCACCTCCGCCAAAAAATTGTTCAATCATGTCTGGCATACCACTACCGTTATCGTTAGAGGCTTTTGCATTATAGGTGGTCTTGATATGGACTACCGCTGGCGAAACCGCAGCCGCAGCTTGTACAAAATCTACTGCTCCAGCAGATGAAACTTTAATTGGGTTACTGGCAAACATCATGTTTTGCTTTTCTGTTAATGAAAAGCCATCATTTTTGCGCTCTAATAGTTTATAAGCGCCAATTGCAACTGCTCCTCCTAAAAAGGCAGCAAACACTATTAATCCTATTTTTTTCATTGTTTATATTATTTATTTATCTTTTTACGAATGACTTACTCAAATTTAATACCATATAAACGATATTTGTACTTGTAACACATCTCATTTTGTGTTAAAAAATGTTAAATCAAATTTAGCTTTAGATTTCTCATTTTCAATAAACAAATATTTTATTCTTAAATGAAGAAATAATGAATATCAAATTCTCAAAATATCAAGGTGCCGGCAATGATTTCATCTTAATAGATCACACTGATGGTCAATTAAAAAACATTGATAATGAGCTTGTAGCTAAGCTTTGCGACCGTCGTTTCGGAATTGGAGCTGATGGTTTAATGTTTTTGACCAAGCATACAACCTACGATTTTGAAATGGTTTATTATAATGCTGATGGCAACATAGGTAGCATGTGCGGTAATGGGGGGCGTTGTATCGTTGCTTTTGCCAAACATTTGGGAATAATTGACAGTGAAACCAATTTTTTGGCAGTTGATGGCCCACATTATGCCAAAATTACAGCCGAAGGCAATTGGGTAGAGCTTCAAATGATTGATGTAGACACCATTACCAAAGACGGAAATGCTTTTGTTTTAAATACGGGTTCTCCTCATTATGTAGAAAAAGTTCAGAATTTAGCAGAGCTGGATGTATTTACTACTGGGAAAGCCATCCGTAACAATGCAACTTACCAACAAAACGGAATCAATGTAAACTTTGTAGAAGATAAAGGCGACCATTTTTTTGTACGCACTTTTGAACGTGGCGTAGAAGATGAAACCTATGCTTGTGGTACGGGCGTAACAGCGGTGGCAATGGCAATGGCACAACAAAAGGAGGCCGGACATATCCAAACCCCAATTGAGGTTTTGGGTGGCAAACTACAGATCAACTTTGATTACGATGGCTCAAAATTTACCAATGTGTTTTTATGTGGCCCCGCAGAAAGAGTTTTTGATGGAACGCTAGAAGTTTAGCAGTTAGTATCAAGTATCAAGACAGATTTTGTGAGATTTGAGAGATGAGATGTGAGACAGGAGATGTGAGATGCTAGATATGAGTTATAAGGCAGAATGCATTTAATGAACAAGGATAAAAAAGCATTGGTTACAAATTGATAGTTTTAGTTCTACACCTCCAAACTATTCCCCATTCTCTATTTACTATTTCCCATTTCCTATTAACTATTTCCTATTCCCTACCTACTATTCCCCACCAATCTAATTCCCCTCTGCCAAATAAGCTGCAATGGCAATTTTAATTTCACCGAATGCATAAGATTTGCCCAAGTGTTCGCGAAGATCATTTAGCCTAATCGATTTTAACTTAACTATGGTTGCCGTAATCTCTGCCAATCTTTTAGCCGGAACCAATTCACTAGCTTCTATCTCTTGTTTCGCTACAAAATGTGCCAAATGACCTTCTATGGTACTTTGGGTTATTTTTCGCTCTTTCGCAATTTCGGCCAATGTTTTGCCCTCTTTAAATAGAACAAGCGTAACCTCTTTGGTATCTATTTTGGGTAATGCGGCACTTTTAGCCTTCTTAGCAGCTTTTGGCCTACTATAAAATTCATCTGCCGAGGGGTTGAATTCTTCTTTGTTTGGCAGTGTATAGGCTTGTTTAACCTGTTCCTCTCTTTTGGCACTCTGGTATAAAGCCAGCACTTCTTCTTTGGTTAATTCTACTCCTTTATTTGCAGCAGCAAGCATGGCCTTTGCCTTGCGTATTTTTTTAAACTGCTCGTAAAACATGGCTTCCATATCAATAAGTTCGGCCAAGTATTCTTTCGTCTGTTTTTCTGTTTTCACAACTTCAATAAGCTCAAAAATACTATTGCTCATTTGTTCCAATTGTGGATTAAAGTACCCTTCTGCAGCTTCGGTTCTTTCTAACAATAAAGCTAAACTTTCGGTATCTCCAGCAATAAACAACCGTTCTATTTGCTTCAAAAACTTATCTGCATTTACCTTTAATGACATTAAATCTTGTTGCAACTTAACTGCCCATTTTAAATGAGTTTGTTTATTCGAGCGTTTTTCATCCTTGGTATAACTAAAAACATGCTCGAAAACATAATTATCAAGTATCGTAAAACTAAAACTTTGCAAAAGTGAATGTTTTAAAAAAGCATCGCTTTCCTTTTTAATTTGGATGCCTAAGTCTTCCTGTTCTTCTTTGGTTCTTGCAAAATAGGTTACATTCTGGTCTTGTCTAATCCCTCTATTGGAAATTAACGATGTCAATATCAAACCATCGAGCGAACGCAATCTAGAAAGTGCTACATAGATCTGTCCTGGGGCAAAGGCATCTCCAATATCAATAATTGCTTTATCAAAGGTTAAACCTTGGCTTTTGTGTACCGTAATTGCCCAGGCCAATTTTAGTGGAAATTGGGTAAAAGTCCCAGCAATTTCTTCTTCTATTTCGTTGGTGGTTTTGTTGGTGGTATATTTGATATTTTTCCAAGTATATTTTTCTATCACCAAGCTTTGCCTCCTACCATCAGCTTGTACTTCAATTACATCGTTACTTAGTTTAGTTACAACTGCTATCTTTCCATTAAAAAAGCGTTGTTCGCCAGTTGGATCATTTTTAATGAACATTACCTGAGCACCAACTTTTAGCTCCAACCTTTTCTCTGCCGGATAAGCACTCTCACTAAATTCCTTTTCTACAACAGCTCCATAATAATAAGACTTGCCCTTTAGCTCATTTAAACTGTTTTTATTGAGTGTATCTGCTTTGCTATTGTGCGTAGTAAGTGTAATGTAATTGTCGGTTAATTCAGGTTGGTAGTTTGCTCTGTAATAGGTTTTAAGCAAAGCCATATCCTGTTCGGTAACTTGGTTATTGCGTAAGTTATTTAACAAATGGATAAATGTTTCATCTGCCTGACGATAGATTTTTTCCAGTTCGATGTATACCGGTCTACTTCTTTCAAGCGCCAAAGCATCAAAAAAGAAGGCACTCTTATAAAAAGAACTGAGCAAGTTCCATTCTGTATTTTTTACAACTGGTGGCAACTGATGCAAATCGCCAATAAACAACAGCTGTACACCACCAAAACTAGCATTGTTTTTACGGATATAGCGCAATACCATATCAATTGCATCTAACAGGTCAGCCCTGAGCATACTCACTTCATCAATAATCAATAACTCCAGATCAAGCAGGATACGGCGCTTGGTGGCATTCATGTTTAAATGTTTGATGATAGATTTTGGGGTATGGTAATGCTGATACTCTGTAACTGTAGTGGTTGGTGCTACTTTGGGTAAAAAAGTGCCAAAGGGCAATTGAAAAAGCGAGTGAATGGTTACCCCAGCTGCATTGATAGCTGCGATACCTGTAGGTGCAACAATAACTGCCTTTTTATGTGTTAACGAAATTAGGTTACGCAAAAATGTAGTCTTACCCGTGCCCGCCTTTCCGGTTAAGAAAATATGTCTTGATGTTAAATTGATAAATTTAGCAGCAAGTTGGGCGGGGTGTAGTTCTTCTGATGGTTGTAACATGGTATGTCTAAATCACGGGCAACTTAATATACGGCTTTCGTCTTGTACTCCTTATACTTATGATAAAAATATAGTTTGAACAAAAAGAAATTGCGTATTACTTATCGATTCTTCTTTATAAGCAAATAGCCTGCAAAATTAGGGTATTTAAATTTGTTTTCTTCGTTATGTTAAATAATGTTATTTAGTGTTAAATAATTCAACTAAATTTTTAGTATTAAAATTTTAGTTTTATATTGGCTCCACCAAACAAACCTCTTAAATGAAACAATTTTACCTTGCACTACTGCTGTCTTTAGGCCTTAGCAGTGGGCTTTTTGCACAAAATCCTTATCAAATTAAAGGTATTGTTGCAGATACTACCAGTAGCAGCCGACTACACAACGCAACCATTAGCATTTTAAATGCAAAAGACTCAACGCTCTATAAGTTTACACGTGCAGCAGCCAATGGAACATTCTCCATTCCGACTATGAAAAAAGGCAATTTTATCTTATTGCTTACCTATCCAAATTATGTGGATTATGTAGCTCCATTTGCTTTAGATTCTGCCAATCTTAGTGTAGATTTTAAAGTAATTAGCATGAACTCTAAAGCGCAATTATTAAATGAGATTATTGTTAAGGGTAAAGCTGCAGCCATCAAAATTAAAGGAGATACTACGGAGTTTAATGCTGCTAGTTATACCATACAGCCCAATGATAAGGTAGAGGATTTATTAAAAAAACTTCCTGGTATACAAGTAGACAAGGATGGAAAGATTACTGCCCAAGGAAAAACAGTGCCTAAAGTACTGGTAGATGGAGAAGAGTTTTTTGGCGATGACCCTACGCTTGTAACCAAAAATTTGAGGGCAGATATGGTTGATAAAGTTCAATTATTTGAAAAAAAGAGCGATCAAGCGGCTTTTACAGGTGTGGATGATGGACAAAACACGCAAACCATTAATATCAAACTAAAGGAAGATAAAAAGAACGGTTATTTCGGGAAAGTTGATGCAGGCATTGGATCTGATGGTTTTTACCAAGGCCAGGCGATGTTCAATAAGTTTAAGGCCAAGCAAAAATTCTCCCTTTATGGTACCACAAGTAACACCAATAAAACAGGGCTTGCATGGGGCGATAGTGATAGGTTTGGCGGCGGCGGAGGTGATATGCAATTTATAGACGGAGGAATGATGGTCTCTTTTGGAGGTGGCGGTGATGAAATGGAATCGTGGGGTGGTCAATATGATGGCGAAGGCATACCTAGAGCAAATAACGGAGGTGCCCATTACGATACCAAATGGAACAAAGACAAAGAATCGATCAATGTAAACTATAAAATTGGTTCATTAAGTGTAAAAGCAAATAAAAACACCATCAACCAAAATACTTTACCAGAAAGAATGCTCAATACCAACGAAGATAAGCTTACCGACAATTACATGTTTAGACAGAAGGTTGATGCCACTTATCAGATTAAATTAGATACCACCTCTAATTTAAAGATCATGATTGATGGAACTCTAAAGAACAACGAAACATCGAGTAATTTCAATAGCATTGCAACACGGGGCGATAACAGCTTGAGTAATAAATCAACTAGAGACCTAAGCAACAACGGTGATGAACAAACTTTTAATATTTCGGCTTTTTATACCAAAAAGCTAAAAAAAGCTGGGAGAAATTATTCGATTAAGATTGCTCAAATGGTAAATGAGAAAGATAACGAAGGTTATTTAAAAGCCAAAAACGAATTTTTCAGCCCTATCGGACAATTGGATAGTATTAAAAATACAGACCAATTTAAGCTCAACAAACTAAGATCTAATTCGTTTAGTTCGAACATTACCTATGCAGAACCTTTTAGTAAAAAACTTTCACTATTATTAAATTACGGCTTTGGTTTAAATAACAGCAATGCCGATAAACGTTCTTATAATACCTCTGCACCTGGCAAATACGACCTCTTAGACCCACTGTTTAGTAATGATTTTGAGGCTACACAAATTACCAATCAAGGAGGTGCTGTATTTAACTACAAAAGCAATAAAACGACGTTAAACTGGGGTACAAAGATCAATGCCGTTAGTTTCGATCAATCTGAAGCTTATTCCAATACTCGATACAAAAGAAGTTTCCTAAATTGGATTCCGCAGGCAAGTTATCAATACAGGATGTCGCAACAAAAATCGTTAAGGTTAAATTATTATGGTTACACTTCGCAGCCTAGCCTAACACAATTGCAACCTGTTAGAGTAAACGACGACCCATTGAACATCACATTGGGTAATACAGACCTGAAACCCTCTTACAGTAGTAGTTTTAGTATCAGTTACAACTCTTATAAAGTACTAACCAACCAATCCATTTATATTAGTGGTAGTTATGGCTTTGTAAACAATCAGATTATCAATAATACCATTACCGATGATGCGGGCAAAACCATATCGCAATCTATCAACCTAAGAGACAAGACACCTGTCAACTATAATCTGTTTGTAGATTTGGGTAGAAAAATAAACGTTCTTGATACTTATTTTGGTCTGAATTTCAGCATGAACGGAAGTACCAATTATAGTTATATCAATAGCAAACTCAATGAAACCAACACCAATAATTATTCGGCTAGTATTAACCTAAGCAAATCAAAAGAGAAGAAATACGAAATTCAATTTTATGGAGGTCCGAGTTATAGAACACAAAACTTATCGTTACGCCAAAATTCAAATAACGATGGGTGGAGTTTTCGAGGTAGTGGATCATTCGCTATTTTCTTCCCTGGCAAAATACAATTAAAATCAGATGCCCAATACACCTATAATGGAAAAACGCAATCGCTCAACAGCAGCTTTAGCCAAGTGATCTGGAACTCTAGCCTTACTAAAAGCTTCTTTAAAGGAGAAAATCTGAAAATGAGCATTACTGGAAACGATCTTTTGAACCAAAACAGAGGCTTTGACAGAAATGCTTCTGAAAACATGATTACACAAACAAGCTATAGCACAATTAGGCGCTATTTTATGTACTCAATTACATGGGATTTTAACAAAATGGGTGGCGTATCTAAAAACTAAATAGACATGAAATTAAATCAAATTATAATTACCTGTTTGCTGTTGTGTACAATACAAACAGTAATTGCCCAAAATGCCCGCTTTGCAACACAGGGTGTTATTCAATACGAGAAAAGGGTGAATATGTACGCATTGATCAAAAAACAGATCAATACACGTAACGAAAGCTACATGAAACCCATGTTTGAGAATTACCAAAAGAACCAACCTCAATTTAAAAGCTTAAAAAGTACCTTAACTTTCAGCAAGGAGCAAACGTTATTTAAGCCCATTGAAAGCGACGGCCCACCTAATACCATGTGGGGAGATGATTTTGGAGCCTCTACACAAAATAATATCATTTTCACGAACACTGAAGTTGGCACCAGCATTAGCCAGAAAAAAGTATATGAGGAAACCTATTTAGTGAAAGATAGTACCCGAAAAATTAATTGGAAAATAACCAACGAAATTAGAAATATTGCTGGCTACGATTGCCGTAGGGCAAATGCAGTGATTATGGACTCTGTTTATGTGGTTGCATTTTATACCGATCAAATTCCCATTTCTGGCGGACCAGAATCATTTACAGGCCTACCAGGGATGATATTGGGCGTAGCCTTACCTTACGAACATGTAACCTGGTTTGCTACCTCGGTATTAGACCAGCCTGTAACGGACGATAAATTAAAGGCACCTGTAAAAGGCAAACCTGTTAACAATAAACAATTGATCACCACCTTAAAAGCTGCTTTGAAAGATTGGGGCGAATACGCACAAGATGCACTCAAAGGTTTTTTACTCTAAACAATAAAAATGCAAAAAGAAAGCCCCGGTTAATTAACTGGGGCTTTCTTTTTGATTGATATAGAGATTAGTTAACCAATAACTTATAACCTTTTCCATGTACATTTAAGATCTCTACTTTCGGATCTTCTCTAAGATATTTGCGCAGCTTGCTTAAAAAAACATCCATGCTTCTGCCATTAAAATAGTTATCGTCATGCCAAATGCTCAATAGCGCTTCTTCTCTGGTTAAAACCGTATTCTTTTTTAAACACAACAACTGTAAAAGCTCAGCTTCTTTAGTAGACAACTTTTGTTGTTTCCCGTTAAAATGGATCAACTGTGTAGTATAGTCAAAATTATATTTACCAATTTCAAACTGGGTTTGTTCTGGCTCATTTACTGGATTTTCTTTGGTGGCTACTCTTTTCAGTAAAGCATTGATACGTAACAACAGCTCTTCAATACGAAAAGGCTTTGTAATGTAATCGTCTCCACCTAAATCATAGGCTAGTGCTTTATCTTCCATCATGGCCTTTGCAGTAGCAAAAATAATGGGCACATGCTGATTTATTTTCCTAATTTCTTTACCAAGCGTAAACCCATCTTTTTTGGGCATCATTACATCTAAAATACAAAGATCGAAGCTCTGCTTAGAAAAGGCTTTCAAACCTTCCTCACCGTCAATACTCAATACAACATCAAACTTGCCTTTTAGCTGCAAGTAATCCTGCAATAACAACCCTAAGTTGGGATCGTCTTCTACCAGTAAAATTTTCTTCATTTGTGTTTTAATTAGTTGTTTTGTTTAAACGGTATGGTGACCTCAAATGTTGTACCCTTATCTTTTTCACTCTGCACTTTCACACTCCCATTCATCTGGCTAACAATATCTTGCACATAGTTCAATCCTAATCCAAAACCTTTTACATCATGTAGGTTACCAGTTGGCACCCTGTAAAACTGATCGAAAATACGTTTGGTTTGGTCTTTTGTAAGCCCAATACCTTCATCGCTAACTTCTATACAAAGATTTTTAGTGGTATTTTTTGTACTGATTATTATTTTTGGAGCGTCTAAACTATATTTATTTGCATTGTCTATGAGGTTATAAATTACATTAGACAAATGTAACTCATCGCCCATAATGATCTCTTGTTCAGCATTGAGGTTAAGGGTAATGTCTGCATTTTTTTTCTGCAATTGCAAACTCATGCTATCTACTACAGCTGTGATCAGGTCGTTAATGTTAACAGGGTTATGCTCTAAATTAATTTCCTTTTTATCCAATCTGGCCACACTTAGCACCCGCTCAATGTGATTGCCCAAACGTACATTTTCGTCGTAGATAATTCCTGCCAAACGATTGATCCTGCTTTTATCTTCAACAATTTCTGGATCTTTTAAAGCTTCACTCGCAATCATGATGGTAGCCACGGGTGTTTTAAACTCATGAGTCATGTTATTGATGAAGTCAGTTTTCATTTCAGACAATTTCTTTTGTCTGATAATGGCATAGATGGTATAAGTAAAGATAAAGATCAGCACCAACAATAAAGCTGCTGATGAGGCCATGGTAGCAAATATATTGTCTAGCAACAAAGAATTTTTTTGAGGGAAATACACAAATAGAATACCTGGGTCTCTAATGATATCTTTATTAAATAGTGTAAAACCATAGGTATTCTTTGGCAATACATCATTCGTAATATGAGATACATTCTTATATAACACAGAATCTTTCTTCGCCAATTTTACCCAAAAATCGTAATCGAGGTTAATTCCTTTATTCAGCAATTCTCTTTTAATAAGTGTATCCAATTTATCTCTACTTGGTATCCGATCTGCCAATGGCACATCTTTATCAGCCATTTCTTTAGCTGCAGCCTGAAAAACACTTACACTCCCATCATCTAATAATCGAGCGGTATCCGCATTCAGATCGTTCAAGGCCTGCGTATATCTTCTTTTGGCAATGGCGTCTTCAATTTTAAACTTCTTAGCCAATGTACTGTCTACTGTTGGCACAGAAACAGCCAAGGGCATAGCATCTCTAGGGTCTTGTACCAGGTATCTGATACTATCTGGCAAACTTGATGGTGATAGGTTAAAAGTTTTTGCCCTATTCGGATCATAACTCAAATAGGTAGTTCTGATTAGATTGCCGTTTTTATCCTTGATATCTCTGGTAATCAACGATACTCCCGAATGTAAAAGATTAGGCAAGTTATTGTATTCTTCTTCAGAGAGAATAACACCATCGCCAAAGTTCATTTTAACCAGCTTATCCTGATAATTAAGGGCCTCTACAATTTGACGGAAGTTCTCTTGTTTCCTTTTCTCTTCTTCTTCTTTAAATCTATCTCTTAAATCTACATACTCTTGGGCTCGGTCTAGATCATTTTGCCTTTTTTTTAATTTAAAATCTAAGTCTTTTTTACCAATATGATCTACGGCATTTAGGGCCTGAACTTTATTTACCACAGCACTTAATGCCTGGTTTACGTTTTGTTCAAACAGCTTAGAATTTAGCTTATAAGATTCCCTGATGTAATACAATTGCATTACAAATACACCTAGCAATGCAAAGGTCATTAGGGCCGTGATTAACCAAAGGCTTCTTTTTTTCATTTTACCTATCCAAAAATAAATGATTAATGAGCAAGTTATTTGGTTTTAACACTTTTTAACACAATATAAACCAATCAATTAAATAACAAAAAAGCCATTCCGATGATCGGAATGGCTTTGATTTATAAATTTGTTTTCCTTAAAAGACTACTTAAAACGGTAGATCATCCTCTTCACCTGCTGGTGCATTCAAATCTACTGGAGCAGCATATTGTGGAGCTGCCGCTGCACCTGCTGTATTTGTTAATGCAGTTAAACGCCAAACTACTAAACTATTAAAATATGAAGTTACTCCTTCTTTGTTTGTCCACGGGCGACCGCGTAAATTGAAAGAAACTTCTACCTCATCACCTGCTTTTAACGTATCGAACAAAGCTGTTTTATCTTGTAAAGCTTCAAACCTGATATATTCAGGATAAGTAGGGTTTTCTGCGTATTCTATAATTAAATCACGTTTTTTAAACGTTTCACTTACTTGTTGTAACGCACCGATTTCGTGCACCTTGCCTTTAATTTCCATTTCAATACTTATAATTATACTATCAAACCAAATCTCTCAATTTTTATTGAGAAATCTGCAATCATTCACATCAAGTTTTCCACACCCAAGAGAGTTAATTAATTATATCGTAAAGAAATTATTATCGTTTCAATTATGGATAATCCATTTTCAAACTAAATCTCTTTTTTTATTGGTAACTTTGCCATTGATATGATGCAAGTTTTCCAAACCAAAAGCAAGGTAATTATTACCTGCAACAAAAGGCTTTCTAGCTACTTACAAGATGAAGTTACCGCTTTAGGCTACGATATTGTAAGGGCTTTCCCCACAGGTGTTGAATTAAATATCACTTTAACCGAGTGTATTAAGCTCAACCTCAATTTAAGATGTGCTAGTCAGATTTTATATTGCATCAATAGTTTTAAAGCCAACACACCAGATGAGCTTTATACTGCTTTGGTTGCTATGGAATGGGAAGAATTGATCGATTTTTCGGGTTACTTCTCTGTAACCTCTAATGTAGATAACCCAACTATTACTACCCCACTTTTTGCCAACTTAAAGGTAAAAGATGCTATTGTAGATCGTATTAAGGACAAAAAGGGTATCCGCCCGAATTCTGGTGCAGATGCCAATAAAACAGTAGTTCACTTGTATTGGAAAGATGATGAAGCTGATGTATTTTTAGATACCAGTGGCGAAACTCTTGCTAAACATGGTTACCGCAAAATTCCTGGAAAAGCACCAATGTTAGAAGCTTTAGCTACCAGCGTAATTTTGTCTACACAATGGGACCAAAAATCTCCATTTGTTAACCCCATGTGTGGTTCTGGAACATTAGCCATTGAAGCGGCCTTGTTGGCCACCAACCGCAGACCGGGTTTATTTAGAATGAATTATGGTTTTATGCACATTATGGGCTATGATGAAGAAGTATTTTTTGCAGAGCGAAGAATATTAAAAGATCAAGTAGTTAAAAATATTGATTTTCAGATCATTGCAACAGACATTTCTGAAGATGCTGTTGATGTAAGTCGCAAAAATGCCAAAACTGCCGGTGTAGATACATTAATTACTTTTGAAGTTTGTGATTTTGAAGAAACACAGGTTCCAGAAGGTGGCAAAGGTGTAGTGGTGTTTAATCCAGAGTATGGCGAACGTTTAGGGGTACACTCTAAACTAGAATTGACTTACAAGCGCATTGGCGATTTTATGAAAAAACAATGCAAGGGCTATTTTGGATATATTTTTACAGGTAATCCAGACCTAGCCAAAAAAATTGGCTTAAGGGCCGATAAAAAAATAGAATTCTATAACGGAAAGCTCGATTGCCGGATGTTAGAGTACGAATTGTATGATGGCACAAGGAGGGCTGAAGAAGATAGGCCAAAGCCCAAACTAGATTAAATTGCTAAAAACAGAAATTAACTAAAACTGTTGGCCCTTCTTTTGCGTTTATAGCTTCATAATTAACCTATTGATTCTATGAAAGATCAGTTAAAAGAGGAAATGAAAGTTGTGGCAGGCAACATTAGAAAGATCAGAGAATTCAGGAACTATACCCAAGATTATTTAGCCGCTAAATTAGAGATCTCTCAAAATGCATACAGCAAAATAGAATTAAGCTATAGTAAGCTTACTTTAGACAGGCTTTTTCACATCGCCCTTATTTTAGATGTAAAAGTAACCCAGCTACTTTATTTTGACCAAGCGCTTTTTAAAAAATAAAGACGCTTCGCTGAACAACTTTTCAACATTCAACCGTTTACATTTAAATTCGCGATAACTTGCGGGCATAGAATATTTTTATGCAAAAAATCATCGATCAAACCATCAACTTTGTTAAAATTACTTTGGCCAATGCAGAAACTGGACACGACTGGTTTCATATAGAACGCGTATATAAAACTGCCCAAGCCATTAATGCCATAGAAAAGGGTGATGAACTTATTGTAGCATTGGCGGCCTTATTACATGATATTGCCGATAGCAAGTTTAACAATGGCGATGAAGAAATAGGCCCACAAAAAGCTGGAGCATTTATGGAAAGCATTGGCTTAGCTCCCGATATAATTTTGCATGTACAAGAAATCATTAGAAATCTCTCTTACAAAGCAAGTTTAGGCCACATTACATTTGCCTCTAAAGAATTAGACATTGTGCAAGATGCCGATAGACTAGATGCCATCGGTGCCATAGGCATTGCCAGAGCTTTTACTTATGGTGGTTATAAAAATAGGGTATTGTATGATCCTGCAATTCAACCAAACCTGAATATGAGCAAGGAGGAGTATAAAAATACAACTGCCCCAACTATTAATCATTTCTACGAAAAACTCCTGTTGCTAAAAGATTTGATGAAAACCGATGCAGGTAAAACAATAGCTGCACAACGCCACCAATTTATGTTGGACTATTTGGATCAGTTTTATGGAGAATGGGAAGGCAAAAAGTAAGTCAAAATCTTCTTTCTAAAGTCCTATAGAGTAGTTCATCCTCCTATTTAATTTAACATTTACTTAACTTATAAATTGTAAATTAGCTTTATGAAGTTAAGCGTCCTTGTTCTGATCACTGC
Source organism: Pedobacter sp. Hv1 (assembly GCF_001412215.1). Taxonomy (GTDB): domain Bacteria; phylum Bacteroidota; class Bacteroidia; order Sphingobacteriales; family Sphingobacteriaceae; genus Pedobacter. The sequence continues at coordinate 345,397 of NZ_LLWP01000009.1, read as the reverse complement.
ACTAGCCGTTGGCCTTTCTATTGGCTTGGTTAACTACCACTTTCAGGGTAGTTGGTATTACCTTTTAATCTCTTTTGGGATTTCTTTTGTAACCAGTTTTTTGGTTTTCTATTACCTGTTAGAAAAATATATCTACACCAAAATTAAATTGATCTACAAGCTGATCCATAACCTTAAACTGGGTAAAGATTTAAAAGAAGCTTTAGGAGAATATGTAAGTTCTGACCCTATTAATGATGTAGAACAAGAGGTAAAAGAATGGGCCGGTGCCAAAAAGAAGGAAATTGACCTATTAAAAAAACAGGAACAATTTAGACGAGAGTTTCTTTCAAACGTTTCTCACGAATTTAAGACTCCACTTTTTGCCATTCAAGGCTATATAGAAACTCTGCAAGATTGTATGGTTGACGATCCGGAAATGGCTATGAAATTTCTAAAGAAGGCCGAAAACAATGTGGAGCGTTTAAGCTACCTGATTAACGATTTAGATTCGATATCTAAATTAGAAACAGGAGAAATTCCGATCAATTTTGAGAAGTTTGACTTTGTGATCTTGGCCAAAGAGGTGATGGAGAATTTGGAAGATAGGGCATTGACCCACCAAATTAAACTCTCTTTTAAAGAAAAATACACTGCACCCACCATTGTCTTTGCCGATAGAGAAAAAATCCGTCAGGTGATGATCAACCTGATCCAAAACTCTATTAAATATGGTAATCAGAATGGATCTACCGCTATTAAGATTTTTGAGCTGCACGATCAGTTTTTAATTGAGGTAACCGATGATGGAATTGGGATTGAGGAAAAACATTTAACCAGGTTGTTTGAGCGTTTTTACAGAATAGATTCACATCGTTCACGTCAAGAAGGCGGTACTGGTTTAGGTCTGGCCATTGTAAAACATATCTTAGAAGCGCACCAACAGACCATTTCTGTACGCAGTACACCAAACATAGGCACCACCTTTGCATTTACCTTGCAAAAAGGCAGTTAGTAATAATTTCTCTTAAAATAGTTGAAAGAGTTAACATTAACTTAACATACTAACTTTAGATTTGCATCATATTTAATTTAATATGAATAGCATTTTTAGCTTCTTTACACCTAAAGACAAGAAATTTCAACCACTGTTTGAACAAGCAGGTGCAAATGTTTTAAAAATTTCTGAAGCCTTATTGGTGGTGGTTACCACCAATGACATGGAAAAAAGAAAAGAAGCCATTAAGGAAGTTGAACGCCTTGAACATGTTGGAGACGACATTACCCACACGATCTTTATCGAATTAAGTAAAAACTTTATCACGCCATTTGACAGAGAGGATATTCACTCTTTGGCTAGTGCTATTGATGACATTGCTGATTATATCCATGCTTCTGCTGGCAACATCGAATTGTACAATGTAACCAATATTGGCGATGCCATGGTTAAACTGGCCGAATTGCTTGTTGAAATGTGTGCCGATTTAGAAAAAGCAATTAAAGAATTACGAAGCTTTAAAAATATCCGCGTTATTGCTGATGCCTGTGTAAGAATTAACAGTGCAGAAAACCAAGCTGATTACGTTTGTAATTTAGCCATTGCACGTTTGTTTGAATTTGAAACCAACGCAATAGAATTGATTAAACAAAAAGAGATTTTACAAACTTTAGAAATTGCAACAGACAAATGTGAAGATGCAGCTAACGTACTAGAGTCTATTTTGGTTAAAAACGCTTAAGAAAACATGACTCTAACCCTCCTTTTGGTAATCATTGTATTAGCCCTAATTTTCGATTATATTAATGGCTTTCATGATGCTGCAAATGCAATCGCTACTATTGTTGCCACTAAAGTATTAACGCCTTTCCAAGCAGTAGTTTGGGCGGCATTCTTTAACTTTTTAGCCTATTGGGTTTTTGGTTTTGGTGTTGCAGATACCGTTGCAAAAACAGCCAATACCATGGAAATCAACCTGGTGGTAATATTGGCAGGGGTTATTGCCGCAATTATCTGGAATTTATTTACCTGGTGGTTTGGTATCCCTTCAAGCTCATCGCATACGCTAATTGGTGGTTTTGCTGGTGCAGCTATTGCCCATGCGGGTATCAATGTGGTAAACTGGTATAAAGAAGGTAAAGCTGGCGAAATGCCAACAGGTGTATTGGTTATTGTTGGTTTTATTGTATTAGCGCCATTTATTGGGGCTATTGTTTCTTATTTTATCTCTATTTGGCTACTGCATTCTTCTAAAAAAAGTATCTGGCCAAAGTTGTTTACCCTAACTTTAATGATCTGTACCATTTGGTTCATCAGCAATCAGATGTTAATGTACAGCGAAATTAAAAAACCACGTTTCGACTCTCATTTTTACAGTGTAATTTTCGAATCTCATAATATCAAATGGCTTTTAGTAGGCTTTATTATCCTATCTATTAGTTTCTTCTGCTTAATTTTTAGCAGCTTAAACCAAACTCAATCTACTGCTTGGTTAAGAAAAATGCAATTGTTATCATCGGCCTCATTTAGCTTAGGCCATGGCGGTAACGACTCGCAAAAGGTAATGGGTATCATTGCCGCGGCAGTGGTGGTTTATATCCACACTAGTGGTGTTGCCATGACCGAGCTACCTGCTTGGTTGCATGTTGCGCTCCCATCTAAAGGGCCAAACGGCGAAGAAATTGCAGGACACATGCCACCATGGATTCCATTGGCTTGTTATAGCGCAATTGCTGCCGGAACCTTAAGTGGTGGATGGAAAATTGTAAAAACAATGGGTTCAAAAATAACCAAAGTAACCCCATTTGAAGGTGTAACCGCAGAAACTGCTGGTGCATTAACTTTATATTTTACTGAGCACTTAAAAATTCCTGTAAGTACTACACATACCATTACTGGTTCAATTATTGGTTCTGGCTTAACTAAAGGTGTTTCTGCAGTAAAATGGGGTGTAACCGTTAAACTGATCTGGGCATGGGTATTAACCATTCCGGTATCTGCTTTATTGGCTGCCTTGATCTACTATTTATTGAGTGTTTTCATTCACTAAAAATTAATCTAGTGCTTTCATCTGCGCTGCAACCTTTTTAGAATCTGCATCATCACTTGCACTTAAATTGGCTACAATATTTGTTCGGTTAGTTGCCGAATGATTCTGGCTCAATTTAAAAACATTGTGGATATTTTCGACCTTGATTTCGAAGCCTACAATGGCCTTCAAATGCTGATCAATATAAGCAGCATCCATTTTATGGAATGACGCTGGGCTATTAACCGCATCTTCATATTGATCGGTTAACTGCATGATCACTGTTCGGGTTTCATCACTGTTCATTAACCTGATTTTGCCTTTGGCCTGTACCGAGCTATAGTTCCAAGTAGACGCAACTGCTGGATTTTCGTAAACAGCGGCACTAACATAAGCATGAGCACCCGTAAAAAGGGCCATTACATTTTCATTTTTGGCATAGGCGAGGTGATGATCGGTTTTCCTCATGATATGGCCAACAATGCGCATTCCTGCTTCATCTTGGCAAACCTGAACAGGAACTTGTGTAGCTACAGGATAAGCCCCATCAAAACCTATCAAAGTAATAAAGGGATGGGCTTGCATAAATGCCAAAACTTTATCGGCATCTTTTTCTTCAAATTGAGAACTTTTATACATCAGAATGAATTATAACATGGAAGAACTGCTTTTAAGGCAGTTTAGAACCTGACATTAACATTAACTTGCGATGGGCTTTTTGCAGGCACTACCCAATTTGGTCCGTCTTTAATTAAACGAATGGCTTCGTCATTTTTGAGCTTGGTTAATGTGCCAACTACCTTTATGTCAACTGGCCGCCCTTTTGCATTCACGGTAAAACTCAACTGCACAACTTTACCTGTTGTGGCCTTATTGTTCAATAATTTATTGTTGTTGAGCAAATATTGTTCAAACTTATCCCAACCTTCTACTGGATTTGGTGTAAGCGTTGATCTAATTGAACCCGATAAAGCTGGAGTAACTACTTTCTTTTTGGCTTCGCCATAACCTGTAACCACAACTTCGCTTAAAACATGCTCATCTTGCTGCAAAGCCACATTCACTTGTTCGTTTGCTTTGATCTCTACTTCTCTTTGTTTAAAGCCCAAGTAACCTATAGCCAATTTTTGATTGCTAAGGTTGCTATCTATGTTTAAAACAAATTCGCCCTTTGTGTTTGTATTGGTTACTTGATTACTTCCTCTTAATTTAACCGAGGCTCCAATTATAGGTGCACCACCTTCGTCAGTCACCTTTCCAGTTACTTGAGCCAAGTTTTTGGCAATAGCCAACCCTGCCACCTTCCCATTAAGCGCTCTTGACACTTGAGCAGGTGCGGCTGCAATTACTGCACTTGGGCTTTCTTTTGCTATAAGACTACTTTCGTCGGCTTTTCTATCTAAAGTTGGTGCTGCAGCCACCACAGATTGGACTTCCCTATTTTCAACCGCTTTTGGTTTTTTAATATTGGCCAAAGTATTGGTTTTAGAATCTGCTAATGCTTTATCTATTGCTGCCTCGGCTGGCGGTGTTACCTTAACCTCTGGATTACTTTTAACGGCTTCTGGAGCAATACTCACATCCACATTTTTAGGTTGCCCTGCCAATACCTCTCTACGTTTGCTTTCTTTCATCCAAAACAACAAACTTACCGTAACAAATAAAACAGCTGCTGTTGCAGCAATGCTTAAACGTTGGGCTGTAATGCGCCATCTTTTCTGTTCTACAGGTTTTTGGGCAACACGCTCTTGCAATTGTTTTTGTAATAAAGACAAAGATTGGCTTCTTCGCGGCGATTGGCTTAGACCAGCCAGTGCTTCGGCCACAAAAGGATCTTCCAATGAAAGTTTCTCAACCTGGTGCATAGCTTTGGCATCAAGTTTACCATCAAGGTAATCTTCCAATACTTCTATATCTAACCACTCGTTATAACTCACTGTTCTTCTCGATACAAATTTTTAAATTCCTTTTCCCATTTTGGATATAACTCTTTACTTTGAGCATATCAAAGCCTGTTAATTCGGCAACTTCCTTATAACATTTCTCCTGCAAATAAAACAAATCTACACTTTTACGTTGTTCTTCTGGCAAGGTTTCCATGCACTTTTCCATCACACTAAGCTGCGTTTCTTTTGTATCATCAATATCTAGATGCACAAAATCGGCATTTTCCACAAAGTTATCTTCCATGGCTACCGTTGGATTTTTTGCAGCTTTGCGCAACGCCATTAAACAATGGTTTCTAGACAATACGTGCAACCAGCTTTTAAAGTTCTGAACTTCGTGAACCTTTAGCTTAACCACCAGCTCTTCAAAGATCTGCATTACCGCATCTTTACTCTGCTCTTCGTCTTTGAAATAATTTAAACAAACCCCAAACACCAAATGCATGTATTTATTGTAGAGTGTACCCAATACCTCCAAGTTACCACTTTCTTTATAAGTGGCAATTAGCGAGGAATCATCCTGCTCATTTATTCGGGCGGTATTTTTAATAAACTTCAAATCGGCTTGTCGGCTAAATCTAGTCAAGTATAAAAAATATTTTCGGATAAGGGTGTGGAAATCTGATAAACCTTACATCCATATTAAAAATCAGAACTCATGAAGAAATTATCATTTGCCTTTTTGGCCTTGTTCCTTTTTATCGGATTTAAAGCTGTCAATTTTAAAACCATTAGTGGTTCGGTATCCGACCTATCGGATGGATCTCCAATTGCAACAGCCATTTTAAAAAGTTTACCCAGCAAAACTGTGGCTAAAACCAACTTATCAGGCAGGTTCAATTTTAAAATACCACAAACTGATACTGCACTAGTCGTTTCTTATGTAGGCTACCAAACCAAAATCATTAATTTAAATAAGGGCAATGTATTAAAGATAGAACTACTTGCCAATAACAATTATTTAAAAGAAGTGGTAATCATGGCCCATGGAAAGGAGCAAAAACAAAAACGGATGATGGATTCCCCTATTTCGGAGGCATTGAGGATCCCTATCACCACTTCATTAGCAGGCAGGGTTCCGGGTATATACCAAGAAGATAGAAATACAGAAAGTTACAGCTCAATTAGTGAAAACGGTTTTAAAGATCCTTTAAAAGATGCACTCTCTACTTTTTCAATTGATGTAGATGCGGCATCTTATAGCAATGTACGCAGGTTCATCAACAATGGCTCATTACCGCCAAAAGATGCCGTTCGCATTGAAGAGATGATCAATTATTTCGATTACAACTATGCACAACCTACTGGCAAAGACCCTATCAACATCGTAACCGAGTTAGCTCCAGCACCATGGAACCCACAACACCGATTGGTGCAAATTGGATTAAAAGCCAAAACAATTGCTACCGATAATCTCCCAGCATCTAACCTTGTATTTCTTATTGATGTATCTGGTTCCATGAGCAGTGCCAATAAATTACCTTTATTGGTTTCATCGTTCAAACTGTTAACAGATCAGCTCCGTGCCAAAGACAAGGTGGCCATTGTGGTGTATGCAGGTCAATCTGGTTTAGTATTACCCTCAACCCCTGGCGATGCCAAAACAAGCATTAAAGATGCCTTGAGTAAATTAAGTGCAGGTGGTTCAACTGCGGGTGGAGCAGGTTTACAATTGGCTTATAAAGTAGCCGCCGAAAATTTTATAGTTGGAGGTAACAACCGCATTATTTTAGCTACAGATGGCGATTTTAATGTGGGAATTAGCAGTGACGATGAAATGCAACGCCTGATTGAACAAAAACGCAAAAGCGGGATTTATTTAACGGTATTAGGTTATGGAATGGGCAATTACAAGGATAGTAAAATGGAAATTTTAGCCGATAAAGGAAACGGAAACTATGCTTATATCGATAACATTAACGAAGCCAGAAAAGTATTGGTAAATGAGTTTGGTGGCACTTTATTTACCGTTGCCAAAGATGTGAAATTACAGGTAGAATTTAATCCGGCCAAAGTACAGGCCTACCGATTAATTGGTTACGAAAATAGGCTATTAAAGGACGAAGATTTTAATGATGACAAAAAAGATGCTGGAGAAATGGGCTCTGGCCATACGGTAACCGCCTTGTATGAAATTATTCCAACTGGAATAAAGAGCAGTTTTGCATCTAAAGTTGATGATTTAAAATATCAAAAACCTACCCAAACCCCTATCACCTACGAGGGTAATGAAATGTTGACCGTTAAAATTCGTTATAAATTACCAGACCAAGAGAGCAGTAAAAAAATGCAGTTAGCCATTAACGACAACCCTAAAACCAATACCAGCGATAATTTTAGATTTGTAGCAGCCCTTGCCGAATTTGGCATGTTGTTACGTCAATCAGACTTTAAACAAAATAGTAGTTTTGAACAGGTGATTTCTTTAGCCGAGGGCGCCATGGGGAAAGACAAAGAAGGCTACCGATCTGAATTTTTAAAATTGGCTAAATCTACTCGATTAATGGCAAAAGATTTGCTTACTATTGCCAATAGAAATGAGGTGACATCGCCTATTAAAATCAAATAGGGTATTGATGGTTTCATCTGTTTCTTTAACTTAACTAAAATAGAAAAGATGAAGAAGATCGGTTTATATTTCTCGGCAGTGTGTATCATTTGCCTCAGTAGTTGCGATGTGCAGAGCCAAAACAAAATTGGAAGTATTTTAAAACAAATCCCAACTGGGGGCACACCTACCACACTAGAAATTGGGCAAGGGATTAAGCAGGCGCTAGAGATTGGTACTTCGCAAGGAGCCGACAAACTTTCTGCAAAAGATGGGTTCTTTGGAAACTTGGCAGTTAAGATTCTTTTCCCCACAGAAGCACAAAAGGTAGAAAAAACACTACGTAGTGTGGGCCTAAATTCGCTTGCCGACAATGTAATTTTGAGTATCAATAGAGCAGCAGAGGATGCAGCCAAAGAAGCAAAGCCGATTTTTATTGCCGCCATTAAACAAATGACGATAGCCGATGCCACAAATATCTTATTGGGCAATAAAGATTCTGCAACCGAATATTTTAAAAGAGTAACTACCGCCCAACTTCTAGAAAAATTTAGACCTGTAATTACCAGCAGTTTGAGCAAGGTAGGTGCTACCAAATATTGGGGCGATGCTGCCTTGGCTTATAATAAAATACCGTTAGTTAAGCCTATCAATACAGATTTATCTGCTTATGTTGCCCAAAAAGCCATTGATGGGATGTTTGTACAAGTGGCACAAGAAGAATTAAAGATAAGAGACAACATTGGAGCCCGCTCTACGGGCTTGCTGCAAAAGGTATTCGGTTATGCCGACACTAAAAAATAGTTAACAAAAATGTGGATTTGTGGATAAATTTTTATCTAATTAAAACTAAAGATTTCCTAGCTTGTTCTAACAAAAAAGAGCTACAAAATCTAGATAAAAAAGTCCTGTGAGCGGGTAATCCACGAAGGGCAGGCACACCATAAATCGACCAGTAAAAACTGTTGTTCAACAAAAAGCTTCCTAAAAATTTGGGAAGCTTTTTGTTTTTAAAAGGCGACATCTCCATAAACCAAATCCAAAATTTGTAACGCTCAAGCTTTGCTTTATCTTTGCTAAATGCCAGGCCAACACATCCCAGTTCATTCGCTAAAAGACATCAACAAAATTGGGATAGAAATACGCCATTTGGAAGCGATCAAAGACGTTGACGAAGATATTTATGGACCACATCGTGATGACCATTATTTATTCTTCTTTCAACAAGAAGGATTTAGCCAAATTATGGTCGATTTTAAGGAAATAACAGGTATTGGCGAATGGTTGTTTTTTATTTTACCAGGCCAGGTGCATCAAGTACTCACTACCCACAATTGCAAGGGATGGTTCTTGGCAGTAGCAGCAGAGTACATCAATGAAACTTATCGAACTGTTTTTGAAGAGCAGCTAATTGGTCAACAGCCCATTACCCCAGATCGTGAAATTGCAGCCCACTTAAACCAGAGCTTTTCTTTACTAGAAGGGATTTGTAAGCAAGCTATCGATCTTAAATTCCAATCCCAAATTACCCGCTCCTCAATTGACACTACCATTGGTTTTTTTGCAGCAGCTTACCTCACAATTGAAAATGGGCAACAACAACAGGAGCTGCGCCCAACCATCATTACCCGACAATTCAGACAACTCCTACACCAAAACTTTAGCGCTATAAAAAGCCCTGCGGCGTATGCCAGCTTATTAAATATTTCTCCGGCCTACTTAAATGAAGCGGTTAAGCAAAATACTGGCTTTGCTGTAAGTTATTGGATCCATCAAGAAATTACCTTAGAAGCCAAACGCTTACTCTATTATACGAGCAATACTGTAAAAGAAATTGCGAATGCTTTGGGCTATACAGATCATGCTTATTTCTCTAGGCTTTTTAGCAAAGTTGTAGGACAATCTCCCATCCAGTTCAGAAAAGATTACCACGAATAGTCCAACACTTCCTTTATTTTAACTATTGTTTCTCGCTCGCTTTGTTACGTGCTTTGTGTATCAAATTTTAACGACGATGACAATTAAAAACAAAGTCATTTCTTTATTAGAAAATGCATTTGGCAAATCTGGAAAAGTATTAGAAGTAAGGGCATGGAACCCCGCTACTTTTTTTGAAGTAGATGTGCATTTTCCCGACATGAAAATGGAGAAATGGGATAAAGTACAACATATCAAAGTAAGGGTTGCCGAAGGTGTTTATAGAGATTACACCCCTGCCTGTTGGGATGTAGAAACCAGTACCTGTACACTTTTTATCGATGCGCAGCATGAAGGAATAGGAAGCAAGTGGGTAAGCAGCTTAAAAAAAGGAGATTCAATTGTATATGTAGGTGTAGGGCCTACCTTGCACCAGCCTACCACCAGTGGCAGCATGATTAGTTTAGGAGACATGAGTAGCATTGGTCATTATTTGGCCCTGCAACAATTGGCAAAAGAACAACCCATTTCAGGTGCAATTGCCATTGCAAATGAACACCATCGTCGTGAGTTTAAGGAGTATCTGGATTGGAATATTGGCGCCATAGCCCAGCAAGATTTTGGTGGCTACTCTGCGCTAGTCAACTGGGTAGAAACAAATAATTTAGCCACATCGACTATTTATATTGCCGGACATATTCCAACTTGTGTGCAATTGCGCAAAAGGATTAAACAAATGCATACACAACCTAAGCGCATTAAAGTTCAAGGGTTTTGGCAATAGTTGTTGGTCGGGATTAAAAATCCAGACAAAGGATACTGGCTCTGCTTTTCAAGCCATTTGCTTTTGGCTTTAATTTGAGGTACTTTTATACAGTATTTTACAATAACAACTTTGGATTTTAAAGATTTTAATTTTAACCCAGAACTTTTAGAAGGTTTATTAGCAATGGGTTTTCGTAACGCTACGCCGATACAACAACAGGCCATTCCGCTAATTTTAGCTCAAAAAGATTTGATAGCTTGTGCACAAACAGGAACTGGTAAAACTGGGGCCTATTTGTTGCCGATTATGAATATGCTTACCGAAAACAACGATAGGCACAATACCACTTTGATTCTTGCACCAACCAGAGAACTTGCCCAGCAAATAGATTTACAGGTTGAGGCACTTTCTTATTTTACCAATATCAGTTCTTTAACGGTTTATGGTGGAGGTGATGGAGTAGCTTATGAACAACAAAAGCGATCGATGCGTGAAGGGGTAGATATTATTATTGCTACACCGGGTAGGTTGATTGCACACCTTTCGTCGGGCGTGCTCAAAATGGACAAATTACATTACTTGGTTTTAGACGAGGCAGACAGGATGTTGGACATGGGTTTTTATGATGACATTATGAAAATTGTGGGTTATTTACCGAAAGAGCGACAAACGGTAATGTTCTCGGCAACTATGCCTCCAAAGATCAGAACTCTCGCATCTAAACTTTTAAATCATCCTGAATCAATAAATATTGCCATTTCTAAACCTGCTGCCGGCATCAATCAACAGGCTTATTTTGTACATGATAGTCAGAAGGTAAAATTACTGACTGAAGTAATGAAACATGCCGATTATAAAAGCATTATCGTTTTTGCCTCTACAAAAGATAAAGTAAAAGAATTGGGCAAGGTTTTTAGCCGTTTAGGCTTTAAAGCAGAGGCTTTCCACTCAGATTTGGGGCAGAAAGAACGAGAGGCCATTATGCTCGACTTCAAGAACAAACGGATCCCTGTGTTAATTGGTACGGATGTTTTAAGTAGAGGAATTGATGTTGAGGGAATTAGTTTGGTGATCAATTATGATGTACCTCATGATCCTGAAGATTACATTCACCGAATTGGAAGAACAGCAAGGGCCGAAACTACAGGCACGGCTATTACCTTAGTAAACGCAAAAGACAAACGCAAATTTGCCAATATAGAGAAGTTAATTGAGCGTGAAATAGACCGCATTCCTTTACCCGAGCATTTGGGAGAAGCACCTAAAGACGAGCCATTGGCTGAGAAGAAACCTTATGTAAAGAAAAAGAAGTTTTTTAAAAAGAAACCTAAGGCGAGTAGTTAGTAGGAAGTATATAATAAAAAGTATTTAGTAGTTAGTATATCGTATTAAGATAGCCAGATTTTAAGGAATAGTTGGTTATTCGTAATTCCTTAATATTGGTTGGCATTTACAATCTCCATTTATTTAGGAATTGTCATCCATGTTGGTCGGGATTTGCAATCTCGACCTTGCCTAAGTGGATTTGTAATCCACCATTGTAAATCTTTATTTTTTTGAATATTTGGTTATTTGTTGATAAAACGCATTGCTTTTGTAGAGGGTAAAATTTAAAATTTCCTATCTTTAGCTATGCAAAGCCAAGCCCCATTAGCAGAACGGATGCGTCCACACCATTTGGACGAGTATGTTGGGCAAAAACATTTGGTTGGCCCCAATGCGGTGCTGCGCAAAGCCATAGAAAGTGGCCAATTGCCCTCTATGATCTTCTGGGGGCCACCCGGAGTAGGCAAAACAACGTTGGCCTACATTATTTCTCAAAGTTTAGATCGCCCGTTTTTTAATTTAAGTGCCATCAATTCTGGCGTTAAAGATATTAGGGAAGTAATAGACAGGGCTGCTGCTTTAAAAGACAGTTTTATGGGCTTGCCCATTTTGTTTATTGATGAGATTCATCGTTTCAGCAAATCGCAACAAGATAGTTTATTGGGGGCTGTAGAACGTGGCTTGGTTACCCTAATTGGTGCAACTACAGAAAATCCATCTTTCGAGGTCATCTCCGCATTACTATCGCGATGCCAGGTGTATATTTTACAAGGTTTGGTTGAAGAAGAATTGGTGGGCTTATTAGATACCGCGATTAAAAAAGATGTCATCTTAAAAGAAAAGCAGATCAAGATTAAGGAACATGAGGCTTTGATCCGTTTATCTGGTGGCGATGCCCGTAAACTTTTAAATGTTTTAGAGATTGCCATTAATGGCATTGGCGGCGATCAGATTGAACTCACCAACGAGAATGTGCTTGCCCATGCTCAACAGAACCTTGCTTTATACGATAAGGCCGGAGAACAGCATTACGATATTATTTCGGCGTTCATTAAATCAATTAGAGGGAGCGACCCCAATGCAGCTGTGTATTGGTTGGCCCGAATGATAGAAGGAGGAGAAGACCCCTTATTTATCGCCCGTAGGCTATTGATTTTAGCCTCCGAAGATATTGGCAATGCCAACCCTAACGCCTTGTTATTGGCCAATAATTGTTTTACTGCGGTAAATGTAATTGGTTATCCTGAGGCTAGAATTATCCTTTCTCAATGCGTAACTTACTTAGCCTCATCGGTTAAGAGCAATGCCAGCTACGAAGCCATTAATAAAGCACAACAGTTAGTGAAACAAACTGGTAATTTGCCAGTCCCATTACACATTAGAAATGCACCAACAAAATTGATGAAAAATATAGGTTATGGAAAAGATTACCAATATTCGCATAGTTTTGAAGGTAATTTTTCTGAACAGGAATATATGCCAGAGCAATTAAGTGGAACGAAATTATACGATCCCGGCAAAAATCCGGCAGAAGAAAAACTCAGAGAAAAATTAAAACAGAATTGGAAAAACAAATACAATTATTAATATGCTATCAACTTTTTTAAGCCACCAATGGAAAGACTTTTGGCGCAGCCGAAATAAAGCCGGCAGTATTGCTGCAAATCTACTATTGGGCTTCTTTATGCTCTATTTCCTAGCCATTGCGGTTGGCGTTGGTTTTTGGATGACGATGATCATTGAAAAAACTTTCCCTGGCCAAAATGTCATCACGGTTTTTAATGGTTTCATTTTGTACTACTTCTTGTTCGATTTGGCTATCCGCACACAGATGCAAGAGCTCCCAACCTTAAGTATTGTGCCTTACCTGCACCTTAAGATCAAACGAAAAACGATTGTTAACTTCTTAAACATCAAATCGCTTTTTTCATTCTTTAACCTGTTGCCACTATTTGTATTTATCCCTTTTAGTATCATGAAGATCGGTACTACCTACGGTGCGCTTACCGCATTAATGTATGTACTTTCTATCTTATCACTGGTGGTTTTCAACAACTATCTTGTGCTGTACTTAAAGCGTAAATCGATCAATAACTTTTCTTATTTCATTTCAATTATAGGTGTTGTTACCGTATTAGCGGCATTAGATTATTACCATATCATTTCGGTAAGAGATTTCTCTAATCTGATTTTTGTAAATGTTACCAAATACCCATTTTTAGGGCTGATCTTCACTTTGGCTGCAGTAGGGATATTTATCATCAACTCCAATTATCTTCGTGCCAACTTATATACCGAAGAGTTAAGTACCAAAGACGATAAAAAAACGAGTACAGATTATCCATTCTTAAACCGTTTTGGTAAAGTAGGTGAACTGGCTGCATTAGAATTAAAGTTAATCCTTCGCCATAAACGTTCTAGAGGTTCGGTTTTAATGGGTTTTGCTTTTTTAGCCTATGGACTGATCTTTTACAAAGGCCCAATGATTGAAAAAAATGAGTTTGGCAAACTACTTTTTGCCGCTTTATTTATGACAGGCATTGCCATTTTAACTTATGGGCAGTTTATGTTTGCTTGGCAAAGCACTCACTTTGATGGTCTTTTGGTCAACAAAATCGATTTCAAGGATTTTATCAAAGCTAAATTTTTACTGTTTACCATTAGCTCTACCATTATTACCGTATTGGCAAGCTTTTATGGATTTATGAGTTACAAACTGCTGTTGTTACATGCTGCAGCCTATCTGTACAATATAGGGTTTGCAACGGTAATTGTATTGTATTTTGCGACCATGAACTACAAACGATTGGACATTACCAAAAGTGCCAGTTTCAATTGGCAGGGCATTGGCGCCACACAGTGGATCTTGGGCCTTCCTTTTATATTGATCCCTGTATTTATTTATATGCCATTCGGCATCATGAATAAACCTTTTTGGGGTTTAGCAGCCATTGCCTTATTTGGTTTAATTACCTTATTGATGCGCAATTTTTGGATTAACCTGTTAGTTAAAAAATTTGAGAAACAACGTTATAAAATAGCCGAAGGCTTTAGAGAATAATATGAGTATGCTAGAATTTAGACAATTGAAAAAAAGCTATGGTGGCCGCACTGTAGTAGATATTAATAACTTAACTATTCGTACTGGCGAAACTATTGGGCTAGTGGGCAATAATGGAGCCGGAAAAACAACCATGTTTAGAATGCTCTTGGATTTAATTAGACCAGACAGTGGCGAGGTTTTATCAAAAGATCAAAATGTGGCTACAAACGATCATTGGAAAGATTATACTGCCTCTTATTTAGATGAAGGCTTTTTAATTGATTATTTAACACCTGAAGAGTATTTTACTTTTATTGGAGGTTTACATAATTTAAGTGTGGCCGATGTGGGCGACTATTTAAAACAATACGAAGAATTTTTTAACGGTGAAATTTTAAGTAGAGGCAAATACATTCGCGATTTTTCTAAGGGTAACCAAAATAAAGTGGGTATTGCTGCCGCATTGATGCAAAAACCCGAACTTTTGGTATTGGATGAACCTTTTGCCAATTTAGATCCAACTACGCAGATCAGACTTAAATCTTTGATCAAATCTTTAAAAGCTTCGCACCGTTTAACCACTTTGATTTCTAGTCACGATCTCAATCACGTAACCGATGTATGCGATCGAATTATCTTATTGGAAAAAGGTTTGATCATTAAAGATTTCCATACCGACGAAAATACGTTAAAAGAGCTTGAAGCCTATTTCTCTGAATAGTCAATTGTAACAATTGTATAGAATTATGGTCAATCGCCTACCACATTGTGGGTAGTTGATTGACCATTTTATTTTTTGGCAAATTTTGTCATAAGGCTCTTAAACGCACATAACATGCACTAATTCAGCCTATAAAAATTTAATTGATTTAGCTTTTACGAATTGGCACTTCATTTGACAATGCCATCGTAGTTAAATCAAAAAATTAAGAAAATGATGACGTCAAAATTCAAAATAGCTGCTTTTAGTGTTGCCCTTGCGGTTGGTTCAATGACTTTTCAAGGATGTGACAGTTTAACCAATACTCAAAAAGGTGCTGGTATAGGTGCCGCAGCTGGAGGTGTAATTGGTGGTATAATTGGCAAAAAAGCGGGTAACACAGCTGTGGGTGCTATTATTGGCGCTGCCGTTGGTGGTACTGCTGGTGGTTTTATCGGTAAACGTATGGATAAACAAGCTGCAGAAATACAGAATGCAATCCCTAACGCAGAAGTTATTCGTGAAGGAGAAGGTATTATTGTAAAATTTGACAGTGGTATTTTATTCGATTTTGACAAGTTTGCCTTAAAAGATGCGGCTAAAAAGAATGTAGAATCTTTAGCTAGCTCTTTAAATCAATATCCAGGAACCGATATTAAAGTTATTGGTCATACCGATAGCCGTGGTACTGAAGAATACAACATGGGATTATCTGAAAAAAGAGCTGCTGCTGTAAAAGCTTATGCAGTTTCTCAAGGTGTTCCGGCAGCTCGTTTAATTACTGTGGGTAAAGGCTTTGCCGAGCCAATTGCAGACAATGCAACTGACGAAGGCCGTGCAGCTAACCGTAGAGTTGAGATTGTAATTGTTGCCAACGATCAATTGAAAAAAGAAGCAGCCTCAAAAGGCTAATCATAAAATTTATATCTACCTATATAAATGAAAAAACCCTGTCGTAATTAATTACTTCAGGGTTTTTATTTTTTGTCGATTTTTTGAAAATATTTTATTGATAAATATCTTCAAAATAGGCTATCGCTAAGCCTTTAAGCAACAATTCTTGCTCCATTAAAGCATAAGACGGGATAGGCTTGATCAGTTTCCAATGTGGCCAGCCATCTTGGTCCAACCCTTCCAACTCATAAAAGCCCATTTCGCTCAATAAGCGACAGGTAGCAATATGCATGAGTTCTTCTTTTTGTCTTTTGCTATATTTTTTAGGCCCTTTGCCTAGTTCTTGTACGCCAATTAAAAACAGAATTACCTTTAGATCTGGAGTATCCGATTCAAATTCTTCTGCAATTTTTGTTTGCAAAGTTTTCCATTTGGCATGTATCTCTGCTGGTTTCATATCGCAAATATACATTTATACCCGCTTTAATGACTTACAGATTAACGCACATGTAAGTCAAATTTTTAGCTTTGTAAAATGAACAGCAAAATCAACACCGGCTTATTGGCTTATGGCATGTCTGGCAAAGTATTTCATGCCCCTTTTATAGATAGTCACCCTGGTTTTAACCTAGTGGCCATAACCGAAAGAAACCAAAAAAAAGCGGTGCATGATTATCCATCAATTAAAAGCTATAACAGTGTTGAAGCGTTATTGGCTGATGAATCGATTGAGCTAGTGATCATCAACTCGCCCAATTATACCCATTACGAATATGCCAAACTCGCGTTAAAAGCTGGCAAGC
Source organism: Pedobacter sp. Hv1 (assembly GCF_001412215.1). Lineage (GTDB taxonomy): Bacteria > Bacteroidota > Bacteroidia > Sphingobacteriales > Sphingobacteriaceae > Pedobacter. The sequence goes on along the minus strand of NZ_LLWP01000009.1, from coordinate 328,449 downwards.
ATATTTTGGTCGAAAAACCCTTTACTGCAACTACAGCCCAAGCCAAAGAATTATTTGATTTGGCCAAAAGCGTTGGCAAGAAAGCCATGGTTTATCAGAACCGTAGATTTGATAGCGGCTTCAATTCCACTAAAAAAATAATCGAAAGTGGTAAACTTGGCAAATTGGTAGAAGTTCATTTTCGTTTTGACAGATATAGAAACGAAATTGGTCCGAAAGCTTTTAAAGAAGAACCAGTTGAAGCCAGTGGTCTACAATATGATCTTGGACCTCATTTACTAGATCAGGCCATTGCCCTTTTTGGCAAACCTGTAAAATACGATAAGATCTTAAGCAAAAACAGGATAGGTACAAAAGTGGACGACTATTTCTTTATCCGATTAAGCTATCCAAATGAGCTTCACGTATTTTTAACGGCAAGCATGTTGGTGGTTGATGTAAAAGATGCTTTTGTGCTCAATGGCACCATGGGTTCATTTAGCAAAAACCATGCAGATGTACAGGAAGCCCAACTGTTAAAAGGAATGAAACCAACTGATGTTGCCTACGGAATTGAAGACCCAAATGATGCTGGGAAACTAACTCTAATTGTGGCAAATGGCGATAGGACTACAGAATTTATTCCTTCAGCAAAAGGAGATTATACAGGATTGTTCGAGGCTGTTTATCAAAACCTTGTTCATGATATTCCTTATCCAATTACCGAAGAAGATATTTTAGCACAGCTCGAAATTTTAGAAGCCGAGCCAAGTTAGTAAGTTATAAACCTCCCATTAACGCAATGAGGAATTCTGTTGGGTTTTCTATATGAGGAATATGCCCTACACCATCAAATTCGATTAGTTTTGCACCATATATTTTGGCAGCAGTTTTTTTGCTCAACATTTTATATTGCCCGTATAAAGCCTGTTGGTCTGTGCTCAATAATCCTTTGCCAACAATTGTTCGGTCTTCTTTCCCAATAAATAAAATGGTGGGCACCCTGATATTTACAAACTCATCAACCACAGGTTGTTCATAAATCATGGTAAAAGTCATGGCTGCAACTTTTGCCCATCGCGAATAGTCGGCACTAAAAGTTACCCCTGCTGCAATGCGTACCAATTCATCATACTCTGGTTTCCATACCGTGAAATAAGAAGATTGGTAATATTTTTTGATGCTTTCTGCAGTGGCTTTCAGTTCTGTTCGGTATTGTTGTTCTGTAGTGATATAAGGAATAAAAGTTCTATAATCTTCCAAACCTATTGGGTTCTCTAGCAAAAGTTTTTCAGTCCGTTCTGGGAAAAGCAATGCAAAACGGGTAGCCAACATCCCACCCATTGAATGACCCAATATTGATGCTTTTTGTATGCCCAAAGTATCTAACAATTGTTTGTTCCAAGTGGCCATTTGATGAAAACTGTAATGGATAAAAGCTTTGGAAGATTTACCAAACCCAATCTGATCAGGCACCACTACTCTAAAACCTCCATTAGTGAGGGCTTTAATCACACTCGTCCAATAATAACCACCAAAATTTTTACCATGGAACAACATTACAGTTCTTCCGTTTGCAGTTACCGTAGGGGCTACATCCATGTAAGCCATCCTTAAATCTTGACCTTCAGTTTGAACATTAAAGTATTTAACTGGATAGGGGTATTTTACATTTTCAAGCGTAATAGACAGGGTATCTTGCTTTTGTGCTTTCGCAATAGAACCAATTAGTAGAAAGGAAAGGACAATACAGCAAAAATTTTTGATCATAAATAAGGGTTTAGTCAAATAAGAAACAATCATTGTTCGTGATTGTGTTAAATTTAAGCATTATTTATACTTTTGGTCACCAAATAGAAATATATATGACAGATTACGAAATTGGCTCAGGAGAATTATCACTTGCTGTGATCAAAACTATCATTGAAGAAAACAAGACCATCAAATTGTCTGCATTATCAATAGAACGGATAGAAAAATGCAGAACCTATTTAGACAATAAGCTCAGCAACCACGATGGACCAATTTATGGCATCAATACTGGTTTTGGTTCTTTACAAAATGTAAAAGTGGATTCAGAGAATCTAACCCAACTTCAACATAACCTTTTATTGTCTCACGCTTGTGGAACAGGGATGGAAGTGCCTAAACCTATTGTGAAATTAATGTTGTTGTTAAAAATCCAATCGTTAAGTTATGGCCACTCTGCTGTTGCCTTAACTACGGTACAACGTTTGGTAGACTTTTACAACCACAATATCTTGCCGGTAATTTATACACAAGGTTCATTAGGTGCATCTGGCGACTTAGCGCCTTTAGCGCATTTGGCTTTGCCTTTAATTGGCGAAGGAGAGGTTTGGTACAACGACCAAAGAATAACCGCCACCGAGCTTAACCAAAACTTAGGTTGGCAAGCATTAACCTTGCAGAGCAAAGAAGGTTTAGCCCTAATTAATGGCACCCAATTTATGAGCGCCTATGGTACATTTTGTTTGTTAAAGGCACAAAAATTAGCTGCTTGGGCCGATGTTGTTGCCGCCATTTCGGTAGATGCTTTTGACTGTAGGATTGACCCCTTTTTAGATTTAAGCCATCTGATCAGACCACATCAAGGTCAGATAACCACCGCAGCAAACATCAACACTTGGTTAGCAGGAAGTGAGCTGATCAAAAGAGAAGGTAAACAAACACAAGATCCTTATTCTTTCCGTTGCGTACCACAAGTACATGGCGCAAGTAAAGATAGTATCAACTATATCCAATCGGTTTTTGAAACTGAAATGAATGCAGTAACTGATAATCCGAATGTTTTTCCAGATGAAGACCTGATCATTTCTGCAGGTAATTTTCATGGACAGCCTTTGGCATTGACTTTAGATTTCTTATGCATGGCATTGGCCGAGTTGGGCTCAATTTCAGAACGTAGAACTTTCCAATTGATTTCTGGTTCTCGTGGACTACCACCTTTCTTGGTCAAAAATGCTGGCTTAAATTCGGGCTTAATGATTACGCAATATACCGCCGCATCTATTGCCAGCGAGAACAAACAATTGTGTACCCCTGCTTCTGTAGATAGCATTGTAAGTAGTAATGGGCAAGAAGACCATGTAAGCATGGGCGCCAATGCGGCAACCAAATGTTTACGTGTTTGCGATAACCTAGAAAGAATTATTGCGATAGAATTGTTAACGGCATGCCAGGCTTTAGACTTAAGAAGACCCGAAAAATCATCTCCTAAAATTGAGCAATTGGTAGCGGACTATCGCAAAGTTGTATCTTTTAATGAAGCAGATCGATTGCTTGCAAAGGATATTCAAGCTTCTATTGAGTTTATAGCAAAAACGTCGCTATAGTTAAAAGCCAATAAAGTACTGCAAAAAAGAACAAGACAAATAACATTGTAATCGTTTTAAGTTTAAAATCAGCCTTCCCGAATAATCAGGAAGGCTGATTTTTATTTTGAATAGTTTGTTTTTATTTTTTTGCTTGATACATCTGATTGAGGTTGATGGCTGGCATTTGTACTTCGGTTTGATCTGAAAGACGACCAGAGCAATTGCTTACCTTAACCCGATCTAACTTCACGTTTGCTACATCTACTGTATTTAAGACTAGGTTTTTGATCGTGCTGATGTCTTTTCCTTCATCGCCACCTTTTAACTCAATTTGAGATTTACCTGAAGAGGCAATGGATAGGGTTTCAAAAGAACTACGGGTACTGGTAAAATCACTGTTCTTTAATTTGAGGTAGAGATTTGCAATTTTACTCTCCCAAGCATTTACATTCTCTACATCTTCTGCATTCACATTCAATTTATTAATTACTGCATCCTTATCAAAAGAAATGGCAACTGATTTGTTTACATTTAAATTCAATGAATCTGTTTTCGCATTTATAGACAAAGCCTTGGTATTGGTAACATTGATCTGTTTAACTGCTGGTGCATAAACTAGAATAGAAACATAGTAGCTATCTCTTCCGGCTGAAAGATTTTTAAAACTAACCTGTAATTGGCCATTTGCGTCTACCTTAAAATCGATAGAGTCTTTCAAACTTTTAGAAACTTTTACACCATATTGAGCTGCTTTAACATAGTGAATGTAGATACCCATTGCTTTTGCATCTGCAACATTAATCGACTCAAATGGTGTGGCAATGGTTTTACTTTCCATATCTATAGAAGGGGTATTAAAGTCGGCATCTGCTTTGGCATTGATAGCCTGATCAGCAGCAGCACCTTTACCATCTGTAAAATTTACCTTTGACACATATACCATTCCCAATAAAGGAATAAGGATCAAGGCCAGTGCAAAAGTGATCAATAATTTATTACTTGTTTTCATGTTCTTAAGGATTAAAATTTTCTTTAACAAAAGTGTCGTAGCGGTTTTTCAACTCATCAAACCCAATGTTCAATAAGTATACATTTCTAAAAACCACCGGTAGTTCATCGTCCATGAACTGTGTTTTTCTATAGCTCTGCACATTTGTTATTGCTTCATCGGCAATAAAAAAGCCAATCCCTCTTTTATTGTTAATGATATTTTTGTTCTGTAAAAGCTCATAGGTACGCATTACGGTATTGGGGTTCACTTCCAATTCAACGGCCATCTCTCTAACAGAGGGTACTTTTTCGTCGGCTTTCCATTTTCCTAACAAGATATGCTCACAAACATATTCTGCTATTTGAAGGTATATTGCCTTGTTATCTCTAAATTCCATATCTATACCAATTAAAATTAAACCTGTTTCTCTTTAAGCCGCACATAAGTAATGGCCCAGAACACAAATGTTAAAAAGAGCAATAATACCGTAATCCATATTTCTGCTGTTGATCGTTCATTCATCTGGCGCATACTATTTTCACCAACAGGTACTTTACCTTCAAACAAGATTTTCCCTGCTTTTGCAATAATTGCGGCCCATATCCCTGAAAAGATCATAACCGCAATGGTTGTTTTAATGTAATGGAATTTTTCGAAGTAAATAGACCCTAATAAGAAGATACTGGTAATAAAAAATGGGGCTACATATAAAGGTGTAAAAATCTCGTGCTTGCTAAAAAAATAATCTACATTATCGTCGTAAGCCCCTGCACTTTCTGCTGCTGTTGTTAACGAAGCGGTGGCTGTATGAAAATAAATACCTCGAATTTTAGCCATAAAAGCTAGATCTGTTAAATAGAACAACAAAGTAAAACTTGCTGTGGCTAATATTCCAGTAAATAAAAGGCTTCCCAAAAACTTCTCAAATGTTGAAGCGGGAATCATCAGGTCAATAATTGCTTTAGGCTTCTGTCCTAAATGCGCAAAATAATTGCTGGCAATAACGGTAATAAATAAAGGACCAAATATTAAAAACAAAGGCTCTCTAAAGTTAAGCTCGCGAGGTGCAAAAGTTGCAACTTCTGTTAGGTACGGCCATAAGGTTATTCCATAAAAAGCAACAATTACGCCTAAGGCAACCAATAAGGTAATTAAATAGATCTTCCCAAATTCTAACCATTGTCTTCTCAGTAAAAGACCAAAACGCTGTATGTTAAATGTATTATTCATGTCTGTGGCTGGTTTAGTTAAAAATTGGTTTCAGTTTATTTTTCTCTGCCAATACTGCATTGAATAAAAGCTCAATATCTAGCTTGCTATCTTCATTGTGGAAATTTGGCACTACGGCATTAAATCCAGACAAAGAAGGCTCAGCATAGATTACAGTTTCATCCAATTCTTTGATCCGTTTAAAGCAAAGTTTGTTGGTAATCTCTTCTACCGAAGCTTTTAAGGCTACACTACTTTCGTCGAGCATAATTACCGTATCAATCAAGTTATCCAAATCTCTTACCTGGTGTGTTGAAATAATGATACAACGATCTTCTGTTAAGGCCGAAGCCATAATTTTACGGAACTGTGCCTTAGATGGGATATCCAGACCATTGGTTGGCTCATCCATAATCACCAGTTTGGCCTGTGTGGCCAATCCAAAGGCAATGATCACTTTTTTCTTTTGTCCATAAGACATGTTGATCAGTTTCTGTCCCACAGGGATATCAAATTCTGCCAACAGATCGGAAAAGTAACTATGATCGAACTTTGGATAAAAAGCAGCATTTGCTTTTACATAAGCATCAATCTTTACCGATGGCAAATAAAATTCTTCTGGTATAAAACAGATCTGTTCTAACAAAGCTGGTTGACGCTTTGCAGGGTCATATCCCAATACGTCCATTGATCCGCTTTCTGCGTAAACCAATCCCGCTAGGTTTTTTAATAAACTTGATTTACCAGCACCATTTTTACCAAGCAATCCATAAATGTGGCCATTGCTCAATTGCATGCTCATATTTTTGAATAATAGTTGGTGCTTGCTGTAACCAAAATTTAGGTTGTTGATTTTAATCATATTCTACTGTATTAGTTAAATAATACACTAAAGTATCAGCTATTTTCGAGACCACCAAATTATTTTGAAAATATTTTATTCAACTTTCCTTTCCACAAGGCAATTAATTTCTTCCTTATAAGGCATAGATAGCCTTTAAAGGTGTTTTTTACCCTTCGAAAAATTAAATTTTAGGCATAAAAAAACCCCAGGCTGCATCCACAGGGCTGGGGGTACTATTAACTAATCTAAAATCTTTATAGAATCGGCACACTGATGCCAACGCTTATATTCCTGCCTGGATTGTATATCCCAGCTGGTTTGTATCTACTTAAATGGTTGTAATATAGTTTGTTTGTTAGGTTTTGTCCGGTAACCCATAAATTAATCTTCCCATTTTTAACTTTTAACGAAGTACCAATACCTGCATCTATTAAGGTGTAGCCATCGGTCTCGGTTTCAAAGCTGTCAAAACGGTCTTGCTTAAATACGTTAGTTAGCCCTACTTTTATATAACTATCTTTTAAGCCCTTTATTGTAGGCTCAAAACGTAATTCATTATTTAAGCTTGCTGCCGGGATAAAAGGCAATGCCGAACCGCTTGCACGATTGGTTCCTTTTACATAAGCAAAGGTGTTTTCAAAGTGCAAAGATTTGATCAAATGGAAATCGATAGAAGCCTCTCCACCCACTAAATCTGCATCTGTTTGCACAAAACGGTACACTGGGAGCACTGTAGTTAAGCCACCCTCGTCTACAAAAGGGGTGGTTTCGTTGTTAAAATTACCTGGGTAGATATAGTTATAGATACGGTTACTATAGGCGTTTACTCCAAATGTAACATTTTCGAGATTATAGGATAAACCTAGATCAAACTGTAAACTTGTCTCTTGTTTGAGCTTGCTATTTCCAATTTCATATCTAAATGTTCCTTCATGACGTCCATTGGCTCCTAACTCAGCAATATTTGGCGCCCTAAAGCCAGAACCTACGTTTCCTTTAAAGTTCAGGTTTTTGGCTAGCTCAAAGGCAAAACCAACAGATCCAGAAACATTAGAGAAATTATTATTGAAAGCCGTAAAAACTTGCTCGCCATCGGCTGTTAAATCGCGTCCATCAATATTTTTGTAATCGTATCTCACACCTGCATTGATGGCGCCTTTGCTAAAATTGCGTTTCAGATAAGCGAAAGCACCAATATTATCACTGGTATAATCTGGAATTAAAAACTCATCGCCATTATTGGCATTGGTTTGGTGCATTCCCTGAACGCCAATGGTTGGTTCCCACGTGCCGTTATTGGCAAAAGAATATTTTACATCGTAGGTATAAGAATTAAGGTTGAGGTGTAATCCCGGTTCATCTTTGCTTTCTTCAAATTCTTTACGGATATTTTTCTGGAAAGCTAAGGTTGTTTTCAACTGACCTCCACCTAAAAGGATATTGCTATTTAAGGCGGCACGGTAATGGTTGATATTCTGGAATGGCAAATCTAATTTTCTTGATCTTGCCTCACTATTGGTAATCACATTTCCGTCTTCATCTAAATAGTTTCCGCTGGCATCTGGTCCATTTTCTACAAGACCAACATTGGTATTGAACCTCGATAAACTTAAATGTGCATAACCCCATGTTTTATTTAAGCCCACCATGCCACTTACATTGGTCTCATTGAAACCAGAATTTGGCACAGTATGACCTTTATAACCAAATCCGTAAGCATTTTTGTATGATACACGACCACGGTAAACTAACCCATTGCTATTTCCCTGTAACATGAGTGAAGATGCGCTTAGGCCATTATTTGAACCATAGCTGGTGGTAAAATTCCCATTAAAGTCTCCAGAAGCAGGCACCAAATCGTCAATGATATTGATTACGCCGCCCAATGCATCAGAACCGTACAATAAACTTGCCGGACCTTTTAATATTTCAATTCGGGCAGCAGCAAATTGGTCTACTTCTACACCATGCTCATCGCCCCATTGTTGTGCTTCTTCTCTGGCTCCATCTACAATGGTTAACACTCTATTGTAACCTAAACCTCTAATAGAAGGTTTAGAGATGGCTCCTCCTGTAGTTACCTGAGAAACACCTGGCACTTTTGCAATCGCATCGATGATATTTGTACCACCAGATTGTGCTATTTTTTCTCTATTTACTGTAACTACAGCTAAACTGTTTGTTTTACTATTGGCACTATGTGGTGTACCAGTAACTACAATTTCGGCACTTTCAATTACCGATGGAGTTAAAGCAAAAGATATGGGTGCATTGGCACTTAAATCTATTTGCTGCGAAGCTGTTTTATAACCAATATAACGTACCTCAATTAAAAACCTTCCTTTGTTAGGAACATTTGTAAATGTAAATTCGCCATTGGCATTGGTAGTAGTGGTTGCTTTTAAATCTGAGATATAAATGGTAGCGCCAACTAAGGGCTCTTGTGTACTTGCATCAATTACTTTACCCTTTACATCTGCAACATTACCAGCTGATACGGTAAATGATAAAAAACTCAGGAGTACAACCAAAAAAAGGTGTATCTTTTTCATAATAAATTCTTTCTAGAGATAAATGCCGATAGCCTCAGGCCATAGCAGGTTTATCTGATAATTAAATAATAGTGGATTATAAGCCGATGTTGGCTTATCGAATTCTAGGTAATTATGAAAAAGCTGGGGGTCCCCTAAGTGCTGTAGAAATAAGTTCTGTATACGAACCTGTTACTATAGCGTTATGTTTCGTAATACGTTTACCTATTAAATAAGTAGTATACGTATAATTTGTAGTGGTGTAATTTTTTTCGAAATGAGCAGCACAGATCAAACAAGTTTCTTGTTGTGTTTTGATGTGTACCTTATGCATACAATGTTTTTCTACTGCAGTAGACACCACTTCTTCGTGATGGTGCAAAGCACCCCATGGTGTAATGGCTAGCGAAAACACCCATAGCAATACTACGGTTAAAATTCGTTGGATATGTAAGCGCTTCTTTTTCAATTTCGACAACAAACCTACGCAAATAACATAAATTTCATACATTTGAAATTGTAACATTGCCTTGATATGACTTCAAATACACTAGAGGGTTTAAACCTTAGCACAAAACTAACTCCAAATGGAAACACCTTAACTTGCAAAGGTTGGGTACAAGAAGCAGCACTTAGAATGCTGTTAAATAACTTAGATCCAGAAGTTGCCGAACGACCAGAAGACCTGATTGTTTATGGTGGCCGTGGAAAAGCAGCTCGTAACAAAGAAGCATTAGCTTTAATTATCAAAGCTTTAAAAAACTTAGAAGAAGACGAGACTTTATTGATCCAGTCTGGCAAACCTGTTGGTGTTTTACCAACGCATAAGGATGCGCCTAGGGTTTTAATCTCCAATTCTCAATTGGTACCTAAATGGGCAACCCAACAACACTTTGACGAATTAGAAGACAAAGGATTGATGATGTACGGACAGATGACTGCCGGCTCATGGATCTACATCGGCTCTCAAGGCATTGTACAAGGCACTTACGAAACTTATTCGGCACTTGCCAAAAAACATTTCCAAAGCAATTTAAAAGGCACGCTAAATGTAACCGCAGGTTTGGGTGGTATGGGTGGTGCACAACCATTGGCCATTACCATGAACCAAGGCGTTTGTTTGGCTGCAGATGTAGAAGAATGGCGCATTAAAAAACGCTTAGAAACAAGATATATTGACGAGATTGTTTATGATATTGATGAAGCAATTGATAGGGCACTTCAATATAAAACAGAAAATAAAGCCATTTCTATTGGTGTAGTTTGTAATGCGGTTGAACTGTTGCAAAGACTAATAGACCGCAACATTACCCCTGATACTTTAACAGATCAAACTTCAGCACATGATCCGTTAATTGGTTATTTCCCAGAGGGATTAAGTGTGGCTGAAGCGAGTACATTGAGAACGGAAAACCCAGAAGAATATACCAAACGTTCTTATGCTACCATGGCCAAACATGTTACCCAAATGCTCGAATTGCAGAAACGTGGGGCAATCACCTTCGATTATGGCAATAACTTACGTGGAAGAGCTTTAGAAGTAGGGGTTAAAAATGCATTTGATTTCCCTGGTTTTGTACCCGCTTATATCCGCCCGTTATTTTGCGAAGGTAAAGGTCCTTTCCGTTGGGCTGCTCTAAGTGGCGACCCACAAGACATTTACGAAACGGATAAATTGATCCTCGAATTGTTCCCAGAAAATGAAAGTCTGAGACAATGGATTACCATGGCACAAGAACGTATTGCTTTTCAGGGTTTACCTGCAAGGATTTGTTGGTTAGGACAAGGAGAAAGAGAAAAAGCAGGCTTGGCCTTTAATCAATTGGTAGCTGATGGAAAAGTAAAAGCACCAATTGTAATCGGGAGAGATCATTTAGATACGGGTTCTGTAGCTTCTCCAAATCGCGAAACAGAAGCCATGCTTGATGGTTCTGATGCAGTAGCAGATTGGCCAATTTTAAATGCTTTAATTAACACTGCTGGTGGTGCAAGTTGGGTTTCTTTACACCATGGTGGAGGCGTTGGTATAGGCTATTCTATTCATGCAGGTATGGTTATCGTTGCTGATGGCACTGCAGATGCTGCTGTTCGCATTAAACGTGTTTTACACAATGACCCTGCTATGGGCGTAATTCGCCATGCAGATGCTGGTTACGATATTGCCAAAGACACTTTAAGAACGCACCGATTGGGATTGAAATAAAAATTATAAAAGCTCATAGGCAAACCCCATGAGCTTTTATTTTAACCTATTAAATTCTTTTATTTCAAGAGCTCATCAATGGCTTTGATGGCTGCAGGCTGCGAAGGCATTGGCGCATTCATATCTACCATTTTAAAGTTTTTATCAATCAGCAAACTTCTTGGAATAGTTACAATATTATAAGCTTGTAGTTTAGAACGGTTGATTAACCATTGGTAACCCTCTGTTTTACGTTGGGTAAGGCTCTCTTTCCAAAGCGCCTCACTATCGTCTATTGACAACGATACAAACGCTACATCTGGTTGACTAGCATATTTTTGCTTCAATTTTTCGTAGGCTGGCATTTCTTGCATACAAGGGCCACACCAGGTAGCCCAAAGGTCAACATATATGACCTTGCCTTTTAAACTGCTTAAATTCACTTTGTTTCCTGCATCGGTAAGCACCATAAAATCTACCGCTTGATCTCCTTTGCCAAATGCCATTAAATAGCTGAGCATCTGATTGGCTGCCGCTTGATAAGATGGGGTTTTTAATACTGCTATTTCTGTTTTAAAATTGGCCAACAATTGCTTATCGCTTTCCTTTTGCATTTTTCTAACCAGAGCAGAAACGATATCAAAATCTTTGATTTGTTGGATATCTGCAGGCTTGCCTCCTTCTTTGATCACCTCATCTGCAATATCTCTATACACCACCAATTGTAATAAAGAAGCATCGGTAAAGTTTTTGCTCAATAGCTTAACCTTTGGTTCAATTACTTTTTGATATTTTGCTAAAAATTCCTTTCCAGCTTCATCTTTCAGTTTTAGCTTATAGGTACTATAAAATCCACCATTCATATAGCTATTGATCAGGTCAGCTTTAATTCGAGCAGTTTCTAAACGTCTAAATTCTGGTGTAATTTGTGGTGTGGCAGCAAGCTCTTTCTCTCTCAATCTTGCCAAACTCTCAATCGCTAAACAAGTTGCTTCTGGGGTTTCTTTAACATGCTCTCCAGCCGCAATGAAAGAACCTCCCTTAGGAAAAGGTGTATTCTTTAAATAGCTATTGGCTGATGCACCCTTCCCTTTAAAGGTAGCTTTGTTTGGATCTCTGTAATCTACCATTACCTCTAGGTCATCACCTGGAGACAAATACAATATGTTTCGACCTAATCGATAATAATTAGGTTTAGTAAGCTTGAGTTGTATACGAAATCTTCCCGCCGAATCAGGCACAATGATATTGTTTGCCTTTGGTGGCAACAAATACTGGAATGCAGAAATATCTTCTACATTTACCTGATTGTTAAATCCCTTTAACTCTCCCTTTAGTTTAACAACGCCAACTGTTTGGGCAGTTGTGGTAAATACAGCTACACAATTAAGAAGAATAATAGTGGTTAAATTTTTAATCAATTTCATAAAATGGCACAGTTGGTTGATACCAAGTTACATTTAAAATCTAAAAAATGTATCCTTACCACCTACTTTACCACCAAAATTTTGGATGTTATAAGTCAAGGTAACTAATCCATGTCTGCCCAAATTACTTGTTCTTGCATCACGGATTGAGTTCTCGTTAATGTAAATATTCCTTCTTGTATTCGTATTTAAGATATCATTCACTGCAAATTTCAATTGAGCTCGATCATTTTTCATAAACAACAAAGTAAGCGCAGCATTCCAGATTTTAATATTGTTGTTAGCACCTGCCACTGTTTGCGTATTGTATAGGATTCTATAAGTAGTTTCCCACACCATTTTTTTTGGCCAACGCACAATCAGTTCTGTTTCGCTATTATGGGTTAAGTAATTGATATCCTTGTAAATTGGCGAATCGTATTTGCTGCTATTGATTCCCAGATTGTAACTTTCAGAAAGCTCGAATTTGTCATTTAAGTTAAGGCGGATATTTGCTCGTGGATTGAACCCTAAGATATAGGCATAACTACGTTCGCCATCAACTTGTACAATATTTCTGGTATAGTTAGACCAAAACCCCGTTCCAATACTCAATTGTCGTTTGGTATTTTTAAACTCTTTGGTAATGCTAAAGTTAGCATTAAATCTATAAATACCATCTGCATTAATCGGGGTAGAGGTTTGTACACCTGTTTTATTGTCAATAGTCCTTGCCATAATGATCCCATCATAATCAACATTACCATAAAGGTTCGCATTATAGTTCAAACTATTTTTGGTATCGTATTTATATAAATTAAATCCTATTTGATGTGTTTTTGCTGGTTTTAAATTTGAATTCCCATTTTGGATGAACAACGGATTGGTATTATTGGCAATAGGTTGTACATAATTTACATCTGGCTCTCTAAAACTTGGAGAATAGTTAATACTCAAGTCTTTATACCTGATGGTAAGCATAGGTGCCATAAACTTGAAATTTTGTTCAAAGTCTGGATATTTTGAGCTATTAAAGCTATTCTTTAAATCGATGGTATTGAAAACAAAACCGGGTTGAATGTTGAGATCCTTTGTTATTTTCCATTTCAATGATGCCCTGTTATTGGTTTTGATACCCGATTGTGCAACGGTCTGTGTAAAATCTGGCACTGCAATATCATAAGCCTGACTTAATGGATCTCTATAAAAGGTGGCCAAAGCATTTTCATTGTCTATGTAATTACCGCTTGAAGCCAATGTCAAACTCAATTTTTTACTAATAGGTTCATTGTAATTGAAATTGAGGAAGGTGTTGAAATTACGGACATCATTATCGCGGAGTTGGTCTTTGATATCTATTGAAACAGGATCATAAAAATTAGTGGTAGAAGCATTATAGTTGTTGCCAAAATTGTTCTTTTTAGAAACATTGAAACTCGCATTGAAACTTCTACCAGCCTTTTTAAAATCTTTCCATAAGTTCCCTATAATTAAAAAAGAGGTATTGTCGCCCTGGTTCCTTATATTGTTAACCCCATCACTTAAGAGTTGATTTGATGCATTTCTATTTTGTGAAAGTAAGACATTTGCATTGCGTACAATATTTAGATTTACAGAAGGCTCAATCGTTAAAGTAGTTAAGCTATCTAATTTAATTTCGGCCTTTGCCCCAAAAACATGATTGTAGTTTTTATTGAGCTGATTAGAGTTAGTAGCTGTTAATAATCTTCCATTTTTAATTGTCTGATCAATATCTAACAACTGCTCTATGGTGGTATTGCTTTGCCCGAAAAAATACCTCCCGTTTAATTTAATTCCCTTTTTGGTTAAGGTATTAAAATTTGCACCCGCACCCGACGATTGTTGTATCCCTCCAGTGGTGCCACCGAAACCCATGCCATTGAGTTCAAAACCACCATCAGAATTTACCATTATCGAATTTACGCCCATCCGTTGAAAACCACCAATCCGCATCACATCATTGATACCAAAACCTGGCCTATTGATGTTATTGCTATAAGCCAATAAACTAACCTGAGTGGTATCTCTAAAAAAGCTCATAATGGCTCCTGTTTCATACCTTTCATTTGGTCCGCCACCGGCAAAAATTTTCCCAAATGCACCTTGTTTAATCGCTTTCTTCAATTTAAGGTTAATCACCTGTGGGGTATTAGAAGCCAACAAATCAGGATCATTCCGTTTGGCTTCCTTATCGTCACTTACCTGTATTTTGTCTATGATGTTTGCTGGAAGGTTCTTGGTGGCTATTTGTTGGTCGCCACCAAAAAACTCTTTTCCTTCTACCAAAATTTTGCTTACTGTTTTGCCATTTACCTGAATAGAACCATCAGAGGCAATGGCAACTCCTGGTAGTTTCTTTAACAGATCTTCTACTACAGCAGTTGGCAAAGTTTTAAAAGATTCTGCATTAAATTCTATGGTATCTTTTCTTACAATAACAGGTGGTCTTTCAGATAATACCACAATTTCGTTTAAAGTATTAGACTTGGGAGATAAAAACACATTACCAAGATTAACATTTGGTTCTGAAGCATTCAATATTACTTCTTTTCTTAAAACACCGTACATCCAAGCATTAACTACCAAGCGATATTTAACACCAAAATCTAAATTATTGATTTTAAAGACTCCTTTATCGTCAGATAATTTATAAGTGGTTAATACGGTATCTGCACCTTTAAAGATAGAGATCGTAGCAAAATTAAGTGTCAGCTTATGGTCGGTACTGTCCATTAAAACACCGGTAACACTCCCTTTTTGGGCAAATAAGAAATTAGAAGTTAAGACAAGGGCAAATAAGAATAAAATTTTCTTCATAAAAAGGTTCAGGATAAATTTAAAACTACTAGCAGGACTCCATAAGTTCTAAATTGTTGCATAAAAACTATAAACACAGTTCATTAAAGTTGTTTTATAACGCGTTTGTTACGAATATTCCGTAGGGCAATAACTTGCTAGAACCAAATACACAAAGCCATTGGCGCTCAAAAATTACGCTAACATTTTTTGATGATCTATTTTATAAATCATAGTGATAAAGATGCCCAACCATTTTTATTGCCAATAAAAAATGTGATGAACTGCGAGAAAAATGTGATCAACCTTTTCTTTGATGGAGTTACAACAAAATTTTGCTGCTGATCTCTTTGTCTATGGTAATGTATCCTGGGTATTTAACCAAGCTTCCACTTACCATGATAGAAGGTTTAATTTTAATGGTAACCAATCCTTTTGCTTCTGTTCCGTTTGATGCACTGGTTAAAAACTGTGTCACATCATCTAAGATCTTCGAATTGGAAAGAAATTTATAGATATTGGTATTTAACGCCAAAGGTACAACACTGGTTTCACCTGCGGGTATAGCTACCCGTTGATCTACCGTACCATTTATGATTTCTTGTTTGTTAATTAAAACGATATACTCAAAGTTGTTAATGGCTGCCAAAGAATTCGATGGATTTTTAATCTCTAATTTTAGATCTGCTCTTAGTGGAATATCTTGTCGTAAAAAAGCCAATGCTAAAGCTGGTGCATTAATCAAGTTCAACGATTTACCTGCAATCAATTTCTTAACATCTGTACCAGCTAAAGTAATGTTATTGGCATCAACCAATTTATATTCGCACTTTTCTAATGCTTTAATTTGTTGTGCTTGTTTATTGATGCTGCAAGAAGATAAAACTGCTGTAAATAGCAGGAGGAAAAAAAATTTATTCATGCTCTGTTAACGCTAATATGGGAGCAAAGGTATAAATGATCTCTTGATTAAGGCTTTATCTATACAACTATTTCGCTTTTGACGAAAGAAAGTTTAAACTGAGGAATGGGAGTTGGACTCATCTAATTTTTAACCTGCATCATTTAACAAACAAGCCAACAAATCTCGTTTTAAGGTCAAATTGTTACGAAACAATCCGATACTGCTCTGAGGTTATGCTAAAAATTAGTTAATTTACACCATTAAAATACGGTATGAACTCTCGGATCTCTTTTTTTATTTTATTGTTATTCCCTTGTTTTTTAAAAGCACAGATGCAACAAATGAATGCTGCAGAAATTGCTTTAGGCCTGGCTAAACTAGGTGTTAAGGGAAGTGTTTTATACATTGCCGCCCACCCAGACGATGAAAATACACGTTTGCTGGCTTATTTAGCTAAGGAAGCAAAAGTAAGAACTGGCTACCTCTCTTTAACCAGGGGTGATGGTGGTCAGAACTTAATTGGCAATGAACAGGCAGAATTGTTAGGCTTAATTAGAACCCAAGAACTCCTAGCTGCCCGTAACATTGATGGCGCCGAGCAGTTTTTTACCCGTGCAAATGATTTTGGTTTTTCTAAAACCTCTGATGAGAGTTTTAAGATTTGGGGCAAGGAACAAATCTTAGCCGATGTGGTTTGGGTCATTCGCAAGTTTAGGCCCGATGTAATTATTACCCGTTTTCCAGAAGATGCTAGAGCAGGTCATGGGCATCATGCTGGTTCTGCAATTTTGGCCAGAGAAGCCTTTAGTGCCGCCGCCGATCCGAAACGTTTTCCTGAACAGTTAAAATATGTACAAGTTTGGCAAGCCAAAAGAATAGTGTGGAATACCTTTAATTTTGGCAGTACCAATACCACTGCTGCCGATCAGCTTAAAATGGATGTTGGCCTATTTAACCCATTATTAGGCAAAAGTTATGGCGAAATTGCAGCAATTAGCCGTACCAACCACAAAAGCCAAGGTTTTGGTTCTACCTTACAACGTGGCGAGGCTTTAGAATACTTTAGTCATGTAGCTGGCGATCCGGCAAAAAACGATTTATTAGATGGCGTAAATACGGCAATTGACAACAAAGAAGTAGCCACACTCTTGAACCAGATTCAATCTAACTACCGCAGCAATGCCCCTTGGTTAGCTTTACCAAATTTATTAAAACTTAAAAAGTTAACACAAAATACTTCATTTAACCATCAGTTGGTAGATGAGCTTATTTTAGCTTGCGCTGGAATTTGGGTAGAGGCCAATGCCCCAGAAAATAGCTATGCCGCTGGCGATACTATTCCTGTAAGAGTTCAGGCCATTTCAAGAGTAGCTGCAACATTCCCTTTGTCTGTTACATTGAACATCGGAAATAAAAATACCATTTCATTAACCCCAAATAAATTGTCGGTTACCGAAGCTAAGGTTAGCTCTTCGGCCAGTGACCTTACACAACCTTATTGGCTGGCCAAAAACCATCCAATTGGACAGTTCGTTATCGCTTCGCAACAAGAAGTAGGTTATCCTGAGAATCCAAAATCGTTAAGTATTAAACTCCAATTGACCATTAATGGAGAAAAAATTGAACTTGACCAACCAATTGTATATAAATCAACAGATCCCATTCGTGGCGAGCAATACCAACCTTTAGTACTGGCTCCTACAGTTACGGCAACGTTAAGTGAAAAGGCTTTTATGTTTAATGGCACCAATGCCAAGACGGTTACTGTTCAACTTAAAAGTTTCAGAAACAATAGCTCAGGCGCTGTCACTCCACAATTGCCAAAAGGATGGAAAAGCAATCCCGAAAAAATAAATTTCAATTTAACCCGCAAAGGCGATGAGCAGACCATTAGTTTTACCATTACTCCTGGCAATGAAACCAATAGTGGCAATCTGGATTTACAAGTAAACGTAAATGGAGCAATCGATAATAAGGGGTTAAGAACCATTAGCTATGAGCATATCCCTAACATCACTATTTTTCCGCAGGCATCTGCCAGAGTAGAAAAAATTGATTTAAAGATTGTAGGCAAACGTATTGCCTATATTGATGGTGCTGGCGATCTGGTGGCCGATGCATTGAAACAGATTGGGTACGAGGTAACCCGACTTAGCCCAGCTCAGGTTTTAACTAACGATCTTTCAACTTATGATGCCATTGTAACTGGTGTACGCTTATACAACATCAATGACGAGGTTAAAAGCATTCAACCAAAGTTATTGAGCTATGTGCAGAACGGCGGAACTTTGTTGATCCAATACAATGTAAACAATGGCCTAAAAATGCAGAATATTGGCCCATATCCTTTCAAATTGGCCAACAAAAGAGTTACAGAAGAGGACGCCAAAGTAACGTTTTTAGCACCTACGCATCCGGCATTGAACTATCCGAACCAAATCACAGCCAAAGATTTTGAAGGTTGGGTACAAGAACGAGGTATTTATTTTGCCACAGATATAGACCCTAAATACACCACTATTTTTAGCATGAACGATACTGGCGAAACTGCTAGTGACGGATCATTATTGATTGCTGATTATGGAAAAGGGAAATTCGTTTACACCTCTTTGGTATTCTTTAGAGAATTGCCTGCCGGTGTACCTGGTGCCTACCGTTTGTTTGCTAACTTATTAGCACCAAAACAACCTTAATATGAAAACGCAGCAACCAGAAAAGGATTTACCACCTTTCGTAAAAAGTTGGAAACAGTTTTATGGCCTGCTCATTATCTGGCTTATTTTACTCATTGCTTTGTTTTATGCTTTTACTAAATATTTCGAATGAGCTACATTGATTGGGGCGTACTAATTGCAACTTTATTGCTTATTGTGGGTTATGGCGTTTATAAAAGTCGTGGTGCACAAAGCATGCAAGCCTATTTATTGGGCAACCAAAGTTTACCTTGGTATACCGTTTGCCTTTCGGTAATGGCTACACAGGCCAGTGCAATTACCTTTCTTTCTGCGCCAGGTTTAGCCTATACCTCAGGAATGAGTTTTGTACAATTCTATTTTGGCTTGCCATTAGCAATGATTGTACTCTGTATTACCTTTGTACCCATCTTCCATCGATTAAAAGTATATACCGCATACGAATATTCGGAGCAACGTTTCGACCTTAAAACAAGGGCTTTAACTGCGTTTCTATTCCTTATTCAGCGGGGCCTTTCTACCGGAATTACCATTTATGCCCCGTCTATTATCTTATCTACCATTTTAAACATCGATACCACCTACACTACTTTATTTATTGGTAGTTTGGTTATTTTTTATACCGTTTACGGGGGTACAAAAGCTGTTTCTTATACCCAATTGCTGCAAATGAGCATTATTTTTTGTGGGCTATTTGCGGCAGGTATCATGGTGGTACATCTCTTGCCTGGCAATATGGGTTTTAGCAAAGCCATTTCTATAGCTGGTAAAATGGGCAGAACCAACGCCATTGATTTTAGTTTCGACTGGAACAACCAATATACGGTTTGGAGTGGTTTGATAGGTGGTTTTTTCCTTCAGCTTTCTTATTTCGGAACAGACCAAAGCCAGGTAGGCCGTTATTTAACCGGAGCTTCCATCAATCAAAGTCGCTTGGGTTTACTGATGAATGGTTTGGTTAAAATTCCGATGCAATTTCTTATTTTACTGATTGGCGTATTGGTTTTTACCTTTTATCAATACAACAAAGCACCGCTATTTTTTAACAGTTACGAGCTGAATAAATTAGAGCAGAGCCCTTATAAAGCAGAGCTGAAAAAAATACAAAGTGATTACGACCAATCTTTCGAAAGTAAACAAATAGAGGTAAACAAGCTCGACAAGGCCTTAGATGCGAATGATCAAAAGGCCATAGATCAACAGCGAATTGCCGTTAAAAAGGCTGATGAGCAAAACAAGAGCATTAGAAAGGATTTAACAGAGTTGATGTTAAAGAACGACAAGAAAGCCGCTACTAATGACAACAACTATATCTTTTTGAGCTTTGTTACCCAATACCTTCCAAAAGGATTGATCGGTTTGTTAATTGCCATTATCTTTTTAGCTTCTATGGGCTCTACTGCAAGTGCTTTAAACTCTTTAGCTTCTACCAGTGTAATCGACATCTACAAAAGATTGATCAATAAAGATGCGACAGATCAACAATATGTAAATGCATCTCGCTGGGCAACCATTATTTGGGGTGTAGTATGTATCTTAATGGCTTTATACACCAGTAAGATTGGTAATTTGATCGAGGCTGTTAACATTTTGGGTTCTTTCATTTATGGAACCATTTTGGGTGTTTTTATCGTAGCTTTCTACTTAAAGAAGATAGACGGAAAAGCCGTATTTTACGCTGCTATTCTTACAGAAATTGTAGTTTGTATCTGTGGTTATTTACAAGTGGTAGCCTACTTATGGTTAAATGTAATTGGTTGTTTATTGGTGGTGATATTTGCCTTGCTCATCCAACAGTTCAGAAACAAAAAAACCGCTGAAGAAATTCCAGCGGTTTAAAAATTCTTATCATGGTTGAGTTTACCAAAGCATGGAAGATAAATTCAACTCGATTATACTCTTGAAATTGATCAAATGACAGGTGAAAATATAACGCTATTCCATATTACATTTTCCATCTCCCATCTTACCCCAACCTATTTTTTAGCCTCAGCCAAAAGTTGAGAATTTAAACGGATATACTCATCGTTTTTAACTTCGGTAGCTAAAGTAATTCCTTCTTTTGCGGTTGCCTGAGCAGCTTCTTTATCACCTAATTTCAACAATATACGACCTTTCCATAATTTCACCCATGGTGCTTTTGGATCGCCTTTTTCAGCTTCGTTCATCCAGATCAAAGCTGTTTTTAAGCTTTTACCATTTTCAAAATAGTAAATTGCCGATTGCATATAAGGTTTTCTCTCCCCTTTCATGGCTTCATCAATATTGGCCATTACTTTCTCGTCGATAGAGGTCGTTAAGTCAATTGATAACGCAGTATTTTCCCACATCAACTGTAATTGTGCAGAAGTTGGCAATACATTGGCAAATTGAATGGTAAAGGTTTCAACTTTGTCTTTTAACACTGTTGGTTTTACTTTAAAACGTAAAACATCATCAGATTCTTTGTAGGTATAAGCACCCCATTGTTGTGCTGTTTTACTCAAAATAACAGTCCATTCAGTTGGGTTAGGGATGGTAAACAAGCCATATTCTCCGGCCGGAACAATTTTTCCATTCAGGTTTACCGACTCTGTCAATTTAATAACTGTTGCCGAGTTGGCACCTGTACGCCAAACAGCACCATAAGGTTCCATTCCGCCAAATATTTTACGGCCTTTTGTATTTGGACGAGAATAAGTGATGGTGATTTTTCCTAATCCAAAATCTTGGATCAGCGTTTGGCCACTACTTGCTTGAGGTAGTTTAACCCCTTGGGCATTTACCTCTAGTTGCATTCCCAATACTACTAAAAGCAATAAAATAGTTTTGATTGTTAATTTCATTTTTTTTTATTTTAAGTTTTCGGTTTAAAATTAAGCATATCCCTACATATTTAATACAGTTAAAATACAGGGCTGTGTCAAGAAAAAAGCAATCTTTAAACTTACAGTTGAATTGCCTTAACTTGCCTAAAATTAACCATGAATACAGTAAAAGGAGCAGCACAAGAAACAATTGCCATTTTAGGGTGCGGATGGTATGGGTTTGCCCTAGCCAAAAAGTTAAGGGATAGTGGCTACAAAGTTAAAGGATCAACTACTAGCGAAAACAAGTTGGCTCCTTTAAAAGAAGCTTGTATTGAGCCCTACCTTGTCAATTTCGAACTGGAAAATATGGCTTTTGATGACTCCTTTTTTGATTGTGACATTTTAATCGTCAGTATTCCACCCAAAAGAAGTTCGCCTAACTTAAAAGATTTCCCTACTAAAATTAAAGCTATTGTTACCGAAGCGGAGAAAAAGGGAGTGAAGCAGCTCATTTTCATCAGTTCAACTGGTGTTTACCAAGATGGCAATTTTAGGGTTGATGAAACGATCGTTCCTGAACCAGATACCGATTCTGGAAAAGCCATGTTCGCCGCAGAACAGCTCTTAAATGAAACAACATCGTTAACAACAACCATTATCCGCTTTGCTGGGTTAATTGGTCCCGATAGGAATTTAGCCAAACACTTTGCAGGTAGAATTGCTATTCCAAACGGGTTGGCACCCATCAACCTCATTCATCTTGACGATTGTTTAGGCATTACCTTATCCATTATCAAACAAAAAGCTTTTGGCAACACTTACCATGCGGTTGTTCCAGACCACCCCACAAGGGCAGCATTTTATACCTCAGCTTGTGAAACCAGTGGTTTAGCTCAGCCTGAATTTGTAAGTGAACTTTTATCTTGGAAACAAATAGACAGCAGCAATGTGCCCACTATTTTAGGATATCAGTTTAAAATTAACAATTGGGATAATTGGATAGCAAACGGAGCTTAAGCCGTTGCCAATTTACTTACATTACGATAAGGGAATGCATTAAAGATATGTCTTCTGGCAAATCTACCTGGCGAATCTGCATTGACCAATTTGATATACATTGCTCTTGGCACATCAAAATATTCATACCCGCTACCATCAAAAAAATCGATGCGTAAAATTTGGTCTTTGTATTGAAAATCTTGAATATTAGATAAAGTAGTAGTTTGGATATACTCCTCTTTAGCATGTTCTAAAGTTTCTGGAGCAATACTTACCAAGAAAGTATAAGCTTCGATAATTTCTTTGCTTTTTTCTTCTGCTGCCAATTGGCTTTCTGCACTTTCGCTAAATTTATCAGGGTGCCAATCTTTCATCAAGCCTCTATAAATGCTCTTGATTTCTTTCAGCTCTGTAGCTTTAGTAACACCTAAAATTTTTCTGTAATCTCCAACCTTTTTCATAAATTCTTTTATATGTATTTGTTTATGAAATGATTGCAAAATTTTAAAGCACAGCCTTCAGGGAAACAATTTTTGTGCAAAGGTACACTTTTTTAAGCAAAATTCTAAGAGTGGCTCAACTATCTTCTGCAGTAAGTGAGTTATTTCCCTTTAATCCAATTAACGATATCATTGATCAAGGTTTCAGACACATTAACTGGAACTTGATATTGGGTACCATTACTTTTTTCAGTTTGCGGGCTTAACAAGTGGTTCAGTTCTGGATAGAGCTTAAAAGTTACATTTGGCTTTTTGGCCAAACCTGTCTCCCATAGTTTATAATTTGCTTCCGCAACCTGAATATCATTACCCCCTTGGACAATAAAAATACGTTGTTTGGTGAGTTTTTTTGCTGTTGCGATCTGGTCATAAAGGTTCAAATCTATCCAATATGCGGCAGGTAAACCAATAATCAAAGAGTCTGCTTTAATTGCATTCAATTTGGTCAACTTGCTTCTACCAATTTCTGTTACGGCATCTTCTAATAGCTTCTTCCCAGCCACTGTGGTATCATTTGCCAAAGAGAACATGTATTTATTTTGGTCAAGAATAACATCTCCCAACTTTACAGCCGGGGCCTCTGCCAATATAAGGCCAGCAAGATCAGGCGTTAATGTAGCAATTCTTGGCGCCAACATTCCGCCTAAGCTATGTCCAAGTAGGTAAATACCTTTGGGATTAACTCCTGCAACGGTTTTGGCCATTGCTATGGCAGCAAGCGCATCATCTATAACTTCTTCTTTTACCGTAAATGCACCACCAAACTCACGGGCATAAACCAAAGTTCTTTTTACATAACGAATGGTTCCAATGCCTTTAGAAGCCAGTCCAGAAGCTAAATCTTTAAAAGGTTTATTTGGGCCAACTGTTGCATCCATATCACTCGGACCTGAACCATGCAGCAAAACCACCATTGGAAAGTTTTTTACATTTTTTGGCGTAGTAATTACCGCAGCTAACTGGTGACCAGGCGTTTGGAGGTATACCGATTTTTCTTGATACAAGTTGGTATCTGCATAAATAGGCTTGGCATAAACAGAAGCATTTGGAGGCATGATGAAACCTATTATTTTTTCACCCTTTCCAAAAAAGACCACAAAATTTTGTTTATCCTTTTCAAATTCTCCTTCTACGGTAACGGCATAATATTCTCCCTGTAGCTTGCTTTGAATTGCATCTAAGGTTACAGGCTTACCTAACTTGGTGGTAATGTTCTCCCAAAGTTGCTTAAGGTTATCTGGAGTAATCTTTGCTTGCTCCGTCTCATCAAAAAGTTGATGGGCTTCAGTAAATTTCTCTTCAGCCATATAGATAAAAAACTGATTTGCTTTACTAAACAGGCTTAACACATTTTGCGAAAAAGAAGCAGTACTTACAAAAAGTAGAACAAGCAATAAAAAGGTTTTCTTCATAATATTAGTCATCACACACAGGGTGAGATTCAAAGTTAATAATATTTCAACTGCTTTAATGTTAAAAACTGTGAAATAAAAATGCCGCTCAAACTCATTTAAGCGGCATCAAATTCCAGTTGCTCAATTACAATAATTCTGCTTCAATGGTAATGGTGGTATTTAATAGTTTAGAAATTGGGCAATTGGCTTTGGCATCGGCTACCAACTCATCAAACTTTTCTTTTGATAGTCCTTCTGCTTTTACCTTCACTTCTAAATGGATATCTACAATTTCTCCCTTTTCTGGATTAAGGTTTACAATTGCTTTGGTGGTCAATTCTTCAGGCGTAATATTTTCTGCCGAAATGTTAAAACTCAATTTCATGGTAAAACAACCAGCATGGGCCGCAGCAACAAGCTCTTCGGGGTTTGTGCCTACACCTTCTTCAAAACGGCTTTTGAAAGAATATTGGGTTTGATTTAATGTTCCACTTTGTGTGGTCAACGTTCCTTTTCCATCTTTTCCGGTGCCATTCCAAACGGCAGTTGCATTTCTTTTCATATCGATTGTTTTTTTATTTAATGAAAGTAATTTGGAGTTACAATTGTTTGGCTGTAACTATTATCTGACAATAAATTTACATCATATTTCTTACAAACAAATTATGCTTATAATATCATCTCATTAAATATATTTGTAGTAAATTAAATGTTATAACATCTTGTCAAAAAACACTAAGAAATACAAAAATATATTGGTTATAGAAGATAACCATGCCATTTTAGATGTTATAACTTTGATATTGCAAAGCGAAGCATACAAAGTAGCAGGCCTAAATAAAAGTGCGGAAATGATGCAGCATATAGACAGCTTCCAACCCGACCTGATGATTTTGGACATTATGCTGCCTGATGGCGATGGAAGAGAGCTGTTGAGCCAAATCCGTACCAATACCAAAACGGCAACTATCCCTGTATTGATGATTTCTGCCAAATATACTGCCCAAACGGTGCAACATGGCGATCATAAACCCAACGGCTTTTTAGCTAAACCTTTTGACATTGATGACCTTTTAGATAAAATTGAAGGCATTTTAGCCGGAAAAACTTATTCATAGTTATTTTAGTTTAACTATAATAACCTTTTCACAAATTTACACTCCAATTATGCGGGGTTAAAAATGCCAATTATCAACGTTACAATTGACATGATAAACGCAAAGATCGGTACGATTGACGTTATATATCCCAAAACAAATGCAACGTTCGCAAATTTTAGCATTTTCATTTCTTTATCCGGAAACAACTGTAGCCCGTATGCTATAATAGGGATTACAGCAATAAAGTATACACCTTTAAACAGTTCAATCTCTATAAATAGGGTTGCCAATACCGTATAGACGATTGCAATAAACCACCATATTTTGTTAGGCTTTGAGCTGTTTGCTTTTGTTAGTGCAATCAATCCAAAAAAACTCTGCAACGTAAAAATTGAAAAAGCACAAAGCATATCATCTACACCTTTTCCATCATGATTAAAATAGTGCTTGTAAATAAAGACAATACTCATAATGACACTAATTGCATTAATCACCAATAGTGGTTGCTTAAATTGTTGTATTTGTTGATCGATAGCTGATGATTTCATCTTTGTCTATTTTATTAATTGCATAATCATTACGTAATGGGTACATATCCTCAAGTGTTATAAAAATATTAAACGCCCCGTAAATGGGGCAATTAATTTAGGTGTTAACACACTTAACTAAAACTCAGTAATACAGCCAGATACCCCAGCTGCACTTTTCCTTGTCTTTTCTATTTCCTCCCAGTTTTTATATGGCAATTTGTATCTTTCGTCGAAAAAATAAAGTCTCCATCGCCAAAAAGCCAATGGATTTTTTGAGAACAAACGATAGTGCTTTCTATCTTTTAAATCTGGCTTTTTTAGCAAACAATGTGCCTGTCTCCTTTTTGCCATTTCAAAATCACGACTCATAAATTCATAGAAGGTACTTGTTCCGTCGCTATTGCTGTACCTATAATGTTTTTGATCAAGGAAAAATCTGAAAATTCCAGTAAATGGTGGTATGTTAGACACAATGATAATGGACACAAGTATGATCCAAAGTTTTTTTCTATTTTTCATACATTATTTAGCTACATTTTGGCACCCTGAACCCATTATTTGAACAAAGGGGTACAAGATTATATCAGTTTATCAACTGTAAATGTTCAATAGACTTAATCGAATATGTTATAAACTTGTTTTTAAACAGTATCATTCAAAAATTGTCTACAATACAATTCTTTTGTTAGAAATCTCTGGTACAGTCCAAAGTATCTGTACTTTTTTCTCTTAATTTCTCAATTTCTTTCCAGCTTTTGTAGGGTAGTTTGTATCTCTCATCTACAAAGTAGCTTCTCCAACGCCAAAATGCTAGAGGGTTCTTCCAAAATAATCGATATAGCTTTTTATCTGGTTGGTTTGGATAAGCAATTAAACAATCACGATGTGCCGCTTTTGGCCTACCCAATCCTGCTCCTTTAAATACAGGTTCTTCAGTAGTACTACTTCCGTTATAATTACTATATCTATAATAACCTTCATCTGTAAATATGTGAAAAAGGGTTCTGAATATAGAGAAATTAGAAATGATGCAAAAAGCAAATACCCCTATCAAAATTTTTGTTCGTGTTTTCATTTTTAATTACATGTTGTACTCTCTGGTCCATTTCCTTTAATCAAAAAATTGCCAGACTCCCATACTGCTTTCCCAAATCTTATAGGGTTGAGTGCCTATCTGTATACTTAACGAATAGCTCTCATTCTTTTGATTAAATGAATAACCATACTCCTTTGAATACATGCCAAACCACACTTTTGGTATATTTGATATGTAATATGGCTTTAGTTCGGTTAAAGAGTCAGGATACTCCCCTGTTTTTAATTTGTATTGCTCTAATGATTTAATCAGTTTTTCTGCATTAAGTTCATTTCTATCTGTTTGATAATTAACTAGCTGAAATAACAATATAAAACTAACAATGTAGACCGGCAATGATAGAATTAGGATTACTCTCTTTTTGAAAACACCTATAAAAAAACAAATCAAATAAATGAGGGCAAATATGATGGACAAACTCAATGCTGTTGGGAACTTGTCTTCATCTTCATGCCAAAAATGAACCAATGAAAATGGAACCAAAACGCCTAGTATACATACAATTTTTGATTTCATAATTTAATGAGCTGAATGTTTAAGTTTGCTATGTGCCTCTTTTTTGCCATCTCAAAACCACGACTCATAAATTCATAGAAGGTACTTGTTCCGTCGCTGTTACTGTATCTGTAAAGTTTTTGATCAAGGAAAAATCTGAAAATTTCTGAAAATGGTGGTATGTTAGACACAACGATAATAGAGACAAGTATGATCCAAAGTTTTTTCTATTTTTCATAAACTACCTCATTACATTTGATGCTGCTTAGATTAACTGTTTTTTAATGATGAAATAATATCTAATACGTTATGAATAAACCTTCATCTCCTTTAATAATGTAATCAAAAGAAAGTATTCTAGCGTTTTTTAAATAGAAATACATTACTGGTTTATTTTTGCTTACCAAAATGAAAACATCCTTAGTCATTTTCGAAAACCTAACCTTATTGTTTTCATAATTGTTGTATGCTACAATATGAAAATCTTTTGGATCAAATAATACACTCTTTTCCTTTTTTATCTTTTTTAAATGCTTCGCCAAAATTTTTATCCGAGCGGACCTGGTGTATTTTGCATTGTCAACGGGCTCAAAATAGATAAAGTTATCAACTACAGACCCTAGAGTATTCTTCTCTAAAAAAATAGCCTTTACAAAGTGCTCTACGGTAGAAATTTCAGCTTCTCTTCTACTCTGACTGAAAGTGACAGCTACGTTAAACAACAGTACCGTAATCAACAAAATTAATCTATTATTTTTCATATTAACATTCTCTTATACGAAATTACATAACCACATTAATAGAACATTACATCTGGTCTATTGCCTCTATTTTTTAACTGGCTTGCCATCAATCTCATAAGGCATTAGTTGTATGTCGGCTAAATAATTGGCAAGTAAAAGATCTCGTGGCGGGGTATTGATCTGTCCTTTATTGTTATAACGGAAATGATAGCTAAAAGCCCCACTTACAATGCCAGTGCCAGGTATGTAGGCAAACCTATCTATCCCTCTTTCATTATTTTTTCCATCGATTTTCCACGAAGCCAAAGTCCAAAATTTATAAGCCGTTTCTCCATTAATCATAATACTTTTATCTCTAAGCAGTATGGGCTGATTGTAGGCATAATAGGCATTGTAAAAATCCGGCCCATCGCCAGCATTAAAAGAAGGATGGTTAAATCGTTTTGTATACTCTTCCTCAAATTTTTTCAATGGAAAAATAGGAACATCAACATTAATCTCAAAAAACTGACTTAGGTTTGGAAACATGTTTATCACATGCATTTCAGAGTTATCAGCCTGAATTTTAACCAATAAAAAATGTTCCATCAAAGTTGGAGATAAAGGGGTATAATACTTACCATCTCTTTTGATAATCGGCTTAATGGATTCACTCTTCATTAATGAGGCCTCTAAATCCCTATTTATCCCACTTCTAAAATACGACAATCCAAATCTCGTTCCTGCTGCCCTGTATTGGTTATAAACTGTATCAGGCGCAATCAATTTATGCCTTATAGTATCTAATTTAACCTCTTGCCACTTTGGCTCCCTATATCCCAAATCTGGTAATGCTGTAAAAAGAGTAAACATATTGGTATCTGCATCAAAAAAAACGTTGAAAAGTTCGGCCTTATAATTGCCATCAGCACACTTGATATGATTAAATCTGAAACCTTTTTCCTTGCCTTTTTCCAATAGAAAATAAGCTATCTTACTTTGCGCATTTAGTTTCGTAATTGTCCCTAATGTTAATAATATTAATGCTATTACAAATCTTTTCATAATTATATATTTAAGGGCATTTAGTTCCTGTATACCCTGGTACTGTAGTATCTCTTTCTTGCGCATTTATTACTATTTCAGCAGGGGTAAGGTTCACTATACCAAGCTTTGCAAGGGCTGTAGCTCTTTCAGTACTAAAACTAGAGTTGAAAGACTTTATTACTCCTGCCAGACCACTAATAAAATCTTGGTGAGCCATTGTGGCGTGCTGTGGATCAACAGCCCCCATTAATCTACCTCCGTTTACTTCAAATCCATTAAATTGTCTTTGAAATTCGACATCTCCTAATACCTTCTTCTTATGCGCCAAATAAGCATGCATGGCCTCGTGGTACATAGTAACTAAGATATATTCCTTACTTGCTTTACCAAGCATAGTTGTATTCAATCCAAGGCCATAGATATTTTTTCCCATGATGAACCCGAATTTATTCAATTCACCATCAGTTTGAGCATTTAATGAAGGATCAGCATAAAAATTTATTTTGATATCATCTTTTTTCCCAAACATCTTATTTATTTTATCTGCAATATCCCCCTTTAAACTAGGCATATTTTCAACAAGAGATTTTGCGCAAGGATATCCATCCAATTCATTCATAATTTCCCCTGGCTCAGGTTCAGGATCACCACCATTCCCAGCAGGCCCTGGAATATAGCCTCCCTCTTCTTCCTCTTGCGGCACATCGCAATACCTGGTTTGCGTTTCATTATATTGTTCCCAAGTACATTCCATATAGCCGCCACCACCATAGCCTTCTATACCCGTTGTAGAAACACATTTTTCTCTCCATTTTAAAACATTTATGGTACCACATGGTGCCATTGCCTGGGTTTGCAGACCCGAATTTTTAGCTTTACTAAGGCCATTTACAATTGAAGCTTTGGTGCCTGCGGTAACTTTTCCTTTTGTAATGATCCATCCTTTGGCCAAGGTTCCGTCCATTTCGTAAAAATTAACGATCCCATCAAAGTCTTGATAGTTTTTATAGCGCAACTGCTGCAATTTTTCGGGGTGGTTAAATGCAATCAATTCCATAAAACAGGTTTTAAGGTTACCTTTCAAATCTTCAAATATCAGCAACTTGGTTAAACTGCTGTTCACCAATTGCTCGGCATTTCTTTTATCAACAACTGTGGTTGTGGCAAATACACGTTTGGGGTTTTTAAGGCTAACTTCATAAACTTTACTGCCGTCAACTATGTTTACATTGATCTTGGCCCAATCTGGAGAAAGAGAATTGATCCAATTGTCGTTGTTAAGTACTAGGCTTTCTTGTCGGCCGTACGATTGTTTCAAGCTGTTCAGTTTGGCATTTTCTAAAGGTAGCAATTTGTTGGTCTCCTCATTGGTAATTTTGTCCTTTGCACACGAGCTGATAACCAGCAGTACAACTGCCAGCATGCCCCATAAAATAGTTTTGTTTTTCTTATTTGGTGTAATCATTGGTAAATGAATGTGGTAAAAAATTAATTGTTTACATAGCTGTTAGTGTTAAGGAACTATGTTTGTTTTTTTAAACTTTCAGCAAAGTTATTTTTGCACATGCTTTATACAAGTTACCTTGTCCAGAGAGCCATATACTTTGTACGAAACGACCAATTCTTTATCCGAGACCTTTTTACAGTTGAATAGAGCACAAACCTTAAATAGGTTTGCTTAAATTTTCTTACATTTAAGAAAACTCCATCAAATGAATGCCAACGAACAATTGATCCATCATTTTTATACCTGCTTTCAGCAAAAAGATTATAAAGGAATGCAGGCCTGTTATGCAGATAATACTACTTTTAGCGATGCTGTTTTTAAAAATCTAGACGCAGCTCAGGTGAAGGCAATGTGGGAGATGTTGATTTTAAAAGGGAAAGACATGCGTGTAGAATTTGGTCAGATTGCTGCCAATGAGAATGCGGTAAAAGCCCATTGGGATGCCTACTATACTTTTTCCCTAACAGGCAACCAAGTAATCAATAGAATTGATGCTACTTTTGAAATAGAAAATGGTAAAATTGTCAAACATATCGACCATTTCAACTTTTATACCTGGGCTAAACAAGCCTTGGGCATTAATGGCATTTTGTTTGGGTGGACAGGTTTTTTGCGCAAAAAGATAAGTACTCAGGCCATGAAAAACCTGAGCAGCTTTATGACCAAGAAGTAAATTATTTACTTAGATAAGTGACAATGGCATTAACATCCAGCTTTTGCTGATCGCCACTTTCCATGTTTTTAAGTGTCAGCATTCCGCTTTGCACTTCATCTCCACCAATTAAAAGTACATAAGGGATTCGTTTGGCATCAGCATAACTCATCTGCTTTTTAAGCTTCGCTGCCGATGGATATAACTCTGCCGAAATATTAGCTGTTCTTAACTGTTGTAAGATGGGTAAGGCATACAATTCAGCTGCTTCATCAAAATTACTGATCAACACTGTTGTACCTTGTGCAGTAGCCGTTGGGAAAAGGTTCAACTCTTCCAACACATCGTAAATCCGGTCTGCGCCGAAAGAGATACCAACACCTGTCAAATCTTTTAAACCGAACATGCCTGTTAAATCATCATAACGACCGCCGCCGCCAATACTTCCCATGGCTACCTCATTGGTTTTCACTTCGAAAATACAACCTGTATAATAATTTAGACCTCGGGCCAGCGTAATATCTAATTCAACTACTGTTGAAAGATTTGAGATTGGAGATTTAAGATTGGAGATATAGTTGAAGACTGTTTCAATTTCTTCAATTCCTTTTAAACCGATTGTAGAGTTGGCTAAAACAGATTTCAGGCTTTGCAGTTTTTCACTGTTTGTACCTTCTAATAAAATGACTGGTTTTAACTGATCAATATCGGCAGTGGTAAATCCACGCTCTATTAATTCTTTTGTTACGCCATCAAAACCAATTTTATCCAATTTATCAATGGCAACTGTCATGTCTACAATCAACTCTGGTTTACCGATAATTTCGGCTATGCCTGATAAAATTTTCCGGTTATTGATTTTGATGTTAAAATCTTTTAGGCCCAAATTGCTCAGCGCTTCATGATAGATCAACACAAACTCTGCTTCGTTGAGTAAAGAAGGCGAGCCAACTACATCGGCATCGCACTGATAAAACTCTCTATAGCGGCCTTTTTGCGGTCGATCTGCACGCCAAACTGGCTGTACCTGAAAACGCTTAAAAGGAAATGAAATTTCACTCTGGTGCATCACCACGTAGCGGGCAAATGGCACAGTTAGATCATAGCGCAATGCTTTTTCCGAAACCAAAGGCAACAAGTTCTTCGAATTGTATTCAAAACTTTGATCCTTCTGCTTTTTATTGTCTGCTTCTTTTAAAAAATCTCCGCTATTTAAAATCTTGAAGATCAATTTGTCCCCTTCATCACCATATTTACCAGTTAAGGTAGACAAGTTCTCCATACTTGGTGTTTGTATTTCGGCATAACCATATTTTTTGAAAACCGTTTTAATGGTATCAAAAATATAATTGCGTTTCACCATTTCTTGTGGCGAAAAATCTCTTGTTCCTTTTGGTAAACTGGGCTTGGTAATAGACATGGGGCAAAAATACTAAAAAAGATGGCAGTTTTCAGTTCTCAGTTTTCAGTTGGTAATTCTCAGTTGATCAGAGTTTCTTCCTATTCGGCATCGTAGATGATTACCTTTTCAAAAAAGATCCTAAACTCATCCAAAAATGCCTGATGGATAGGGTGGCTTTGGTAAACATCATGACCGGCCATATCTTCAAAAAACAAAACGAGGCTAAAAGTGTATGTGGTATCTACCACCGCTCGTTCTATTGGAGCTGGTGTACCAATATGAAAATATTTTACAACAGCAATTTGCTCTAAAGAATCTAATCCTTTACGGAAGGCTGTTAATTGTGCTGCTGTGGTGTCGGCTTTTAGCCAAAATAATACGTGATGGGCGATCATGGTTTTTAATTTTATAGCCCAAAAATAAGCTTTTTGACTTTCGTTCGAGCAAAAAAATCAAGTCACAATAAATTAGAATTTAATAACGATCAGTCAGCCTATTTAAAAATGTAAGATGAAAGCAATTCCCTCTTCCATCTTACATTTTCCATTTTATTTTTGAGTTGCCGCCCAAGCATCCATTTTAGCTTCAAATACGCTTAATGGTAAAGAACCATCTTTTAAAACTTCGGTATGGAAAGCAGAAAGTTTGAATTTAGCACCCAATTCTTTTTCGTACTTAGCTCTCAGTTCTCTTATTTTCATGGCTCCTGTTTTGTAACCCAATGCCTGAGCCGGGATACCCATGTAACGCTCAATTTCTGCAGTGGCACCTTCTTCACTTATCGCCTCATTGTCCATCATGTATTTGATGGCTTCTTCTCTGCTCATGTTTTTGGTATGGATGGCCACATCAACCACTAAGCGGATGGCACGGTGCATCTCATCGCCCAAAGCACCCATGTGTTGATACGGATCTTGATATAGGCCCAACTCTTTACCCAATGATTCGCAATACAAAGCCCAACCCTCTACATAAGCATTGTGGAAACCAAACCTGCGAAATTTAGGCAATGAAGTATTTTCTTGTGTTAAAGAAATCTGATAGTGGTGCCCTGGGATAGCCTCATGCAAAAACAACGATTCCATACCAGATGTGATGTTGAACTTTGTGGCATCTAAAATAGGCACATAAAATATCCCTGGTCTTTTGCCATCTGCAGAACCTTGGTTGTACTCGGCACTGGCAGATGCTGCTCTAAAAGCTTCGGTTTGTCTAATTTCAAAAGGTGTTTTAGGCTCATGGTCGAACATTTTTTTCAAGTTCGGTTTCATCCTTTGGTGAATATCTTCAAAAGCAGCCAATACTTCTTTTGGTGTTTTGTAAGGCATAAACTTAGGGTCTGTTTTCATGTATTCGAAAAATGCTTTAAGATCGCCTTTAAAACCTACCAGATTTTTGATGCTATCCATCTGTGCCTTAATTCGGGCCACCTCTTTCAAACCTGTCTGATAAATCTCTTCTGGTGTTTTTTTGGTAGTGGTCTGCTGACGCACTAAATAGGCATACCATTCGGCACCACCTGGCATAGCCGACATGCCCGAAGTTGTTCTGGCTTTAGGGAGGTATTCATTCTGCAAAAAGTCGCCTAATTTTTTATAGGTAGGCACAATTACGGTTTGAATGGTTTTTTTATATGCTTCAGTTAATCTTTTCTGATCTGCTGGAGAAAAGTCTTTAGGCATCAGTTTAATTGGTCCATAAAACAAGCTCTGCTCTGGGTTTGCCACCACCATGCTCTGCATTTGTGGAACCATTTTAACCACCAATGCTTTAGGTAACACAATGTCTTTTTGCATCCCCTTTTTAAAATTGCCAATGGCTGTATCTGCCCAAACGGAAAATGCAGTAACACGTTTCAACCAATCTTCGTAATTCTTTACCGTTTTAAAGGGTTGCGCTCCTGTTCCAGACCCTAATTGACCAATGGTTAAAGGCAAGGCAAACATTTGGTTAAACGGCAAATATTCTGAGTGGTATTTAAGCCCTTCTATGTTCATGTCTAACTGATCCTTTAAAAAATCATACGACAGTTTATCGTTTGCATTTAAGCTTTCCCTGTCGTATTTGGTCAAACTATCCAGAAAGCGTTTATTAAAGTCTCCATATTCCTTGATATAAGCTACCGACCCATCATTGGGTAAAAGGTCATTGTATCTTTCATCGCCAATAAACGTGGCGTTAATGGGATTGAGTTTCAAGCCATCCTCATAATATTGCTCGCATAAAGCTGCAAAGTTTTTATTGGCTTCGGTGGTAGGCTTACCTGATTGTTTACAAGCACTGATTGTGGTTACAATCAATAAAGCAAAAGCTAGTTTTTTCATTGTTCAGTTATATAAATTTATAAAGTTGGTTTTTTAAAGACAGACTCAGTATGTTCTATGGCTTGGTTAAGTTGAGTTCTATGATTGGGAATATGCGCTATTTTATCAAGTTTAAGACTTAATTAAAGATACTGCTTTTATACATACAAATTTCATTTCCTGTCAGAAACTCTACAGTTTTCCGCACCTTAAAAATCTTAAGATTCTGATTTTCAAATAATTTAAAAATAAGCACATCTCATTCTAAATAAATCTATTATCTTCAAAAAATTTATCAACTAAGTTTTTAATTAACGCTTCATCTATGAAATTAACCTCTACTCAAAAAACAATGAAATTTCTTCGAACGGCAGGGTTCTTCCTCCTACTTTGTTACGCTTGTCCTTCCTTCGGTCAATTGGTTCCGATTTCTTTAAAAGAACGGATTGAAAATGCAACCATTATTCTTGAAGGCAAGGTAATCAGTCAAGCAGCCTATTGGGATGAAACCCAAACACATATTTATACAGCCAATACTGTTGAGGTGTATAAAGTATTTAAAGGACAACTTACGGCAAAGCAAGTAGAAATTATTACCCGTGGAGGGATTGTGGGAGATAGAATGGAGCGAATTAGCAACACATTAGAATTGAAAGTTGGTGATGCTGGCGTTTTTACAACTATTCCAAATAAAGCTAAAATAAATACCACAACACAGCTCACAAAGTTGAAAGCTTATGCCGGAATTCAAGGCTTTATAGCCTATGATACAACAAATGCGACAGCAAATGATGTATTTAATAATTATAAAAACATCCCTAAAGAGCTTCATTCGAAAATTGTTGATCAAACTAAATCCAATTTTAAAACTATTCAAAAAGCACCTTTTAAAATTGAGCTACAATGATTAAGAAAACCCTAAATTTCCGCTTCATCTGTTGCTTTTTATTTTTTGCTTTTATTCTTTCTTCAACGGCTTTTAGTCAGGTGGATACTTTTAGCCCATCCCATATCACTGCAGGGACAGGAAGTGTATTAACTATTACAGGATCAGGCTTTGGGCCGCACAAAACCGCTAATAACTCTGTGTATTTCTATATTGGTAGAGCTAGCCAAGGAATAGCTAGACCTTTAGAAAGCGATTATCTATTATGGTCTGATACAAGAATTGAAGTAAAAGTACCTTCGGGTGCTGGAGATGGACCAATTTATATAAAAATGGATAACGGAACTGTAAAAGCCATACATCCATGGTTGATTATTGATTATGATATTTACAATGTTTCCGGCAAGGAGACAAAACTATATGATGACAATGGTTCTGGAGGTTATACTTTTAATTTACATACCAGTCTCAACTCAAACAATAAAGCCAAAGCTGCTTTTTTGAATGCTTTTGAAACGTGGAAATGTGCAACAGGTGTAAATTGGAAAATTGGAGAACCGACTAGTTCTCGATGGGGAGGTAACATTATTCGGATTGTAGATGATGAAGAGATGGATGTAGGGGCTGCAGCTCAGACTTCAACTATTCATGTGCTCAGGGGAAATACTTGGTACCTCGTTGGTGTCAATATCACTTTTAGCAAATTAAATCACTGGTTCAAATTCAATTCAGGTGAACCTGGATTATATGACTTTGAAAGTGTCGCCTTA
This sequence comes from Pedobacter sp. Hv1, assembly GCF_001412215.1. Lineage (GTDB taxonomy): Bacteria > Bacteroidota > Bacteroidia > Sphingobacteriales > Sphingobacteriaceae > Pedobacter. Next base: position 291,366 of record NZ_LLWP01000009.1, on the reverse strand, counting down.
CATAGTTTAGGCAAAGCACTGAATTTAGGGGTTGTTATCAATCAAAATGATGTGATGTACTGGGGTCGTCAGGTAACAGAAACTGAAAAAAGGACACTCAATACCAATGATATTAATGCGGGGAGGTATATGGTAAACCTAAGCCAAATTGCTTCAGGCATTGAGCCTCCTATGATTCCTTTATCGCCAGGAAGTTGTGCCCCAGCTTATAGCTTTATCAATTCCTTTAGTCCAACTACAGCAAGAAGTGGTGAAGTAATAACCATAACAGGGACAAATTTTACTGGCGCTACTAAGATAACCTTTGGTGGTGTGCCAGCTGCTTCTTTCACAGTAGTTTCGCCAACAACTATTACAGCCGTAATCTCAAATGATGGTGCTTCTGGAGAGGTAAATGTAAGTGGGCCAGGAGGAGTGGCTGCAGCAACTGGGTTTATCTTCATCAGTAAATTACCTCAAGTTTTTACCTATAATGCAATACCTGTAAAAACCTACGGTGATATAGATTTTGATCCTGGCGTTACAGCAAATACCGGACTACCCATTACTTATACCAGTAGTAATCCATTAGTTGCGACCATCGTAAATAACAAAGTACATATGGTTGGGGCTGGTTCTGCTATCATTACTGCAACACAGGTTGGTAACGCTACCTATAGTCCTGCGATTGTAAACCTTAACCTGTTTGTAAGCAAGGCTATTCAAAATATAGACTTTCCTACTATACCAGCTAAAAGGATTTCTGATCCTGATTTTGACCTCAATGCTGTTGCAAGCTCTGGATTGGAAGTTAGTTTTACCAGTTCTAACCCAAGCGTCGTAAGTATTATAGGATATAAGGCACATATTGTTGGGGCAGGAAGCACAACTATTACAGCAATCCAGAATGGGAATAACAATTACAGTGCGGCGACACAAGTATCCAATAGCTTAACTATTAGTAAGTTTTTGCAAACCATTACCTTCCCTAACCTTAGCGCAAAGGAACTGAACAGCCTAGATTTTGATCCGGGCGCTTCTGCAAGCTCGGGATTGGCCATCACTTACAATAGCTCAAATCCAGCGGTAGCAACCATTGTAAATAATAAGGTTCATATTGTGGGTGCAGGATCGACTACAATTACTGCTTTACAGGTAGGAAATACAGAATTTGCTTCAGCAACCAAAGAGGTCGAATTGGTAGTAAATAAAGCCAATCAGACGATTACTTTCCCTAACCTAATGGTTAAAAATTACAATGATGCAGATTTTGATTTAACTGCTACAGCAAGTTCAGGATTGTCTGTTAACTATAGAAGTTCAAATCCTTCGGTAGCTACCATTATAGGTAATAAAGTCCATCTCATTGCATCAGGCTCTACAACAATTATTGCATCACAAACAGGAAATACAAATTTTAATGCTGCAACAGAAGTAACTCAAATTTTAGATGTTGTATTTACCTTGCCAGTAAGTAATTTCACTGTTAAATCAACCGATGTAACTTGTAAAGGTAGCAATAATGGTGCTATTCAGATTACCGCCACACAAGCCCTAAACTATACAGCAACTATTATTGGGAATAATAAAACCACCACACACCCATTCAATAGTGTTTTGGCTTTAAATAACCTCCCTGCTGGAACTTATAATGTTTGTATTACCATTGCCGGGCAAGCAGGCTATAAACAATGTTTTGATTTAGCAATTAAGGAGCCTAAAGACTTAGCTGTTTATTCAAACCTAAAAGATGGCGGGAATACAGTAGTGCTGAAACTAGAGGGTAGCAATTTTTATAGAATTGAATTAAATGGTAAAGTATTTACAACAACTGATCAAGAAATTTCACTTCCATTAATCAATGGAAATAACATTGTTAAGATATCTTCAGATAAGCTCTGCCAAGGCATAGTGGAAAAAACATTTATCACTACAAATCGTATTTCACTCTACCCGAATCCAGTAAAAGATATGCTTTACATTTCTACTGGGAGTACAGAATCAAATCAGGCCAAAATAGAAGTTCATTCGCTAGATGGAAGATTGGTACATACTAGCCAGCATATTTCAGAATATGGAAGAATAGGTGTCAATCTTTCCAAACTAAGTAAAGGCTTACATGTACTTACCCTGTCTATTGGCAATACAAAAACTATCCACAAGATTATAAAAGATTAAGAATAAACAATGAAAAGATATTTATTTCTATGCCTAGCATGTTTAACAATATTAAGCTGTGAGAAAACCCCAGAGGTAATAGATCCACCTACTAAAGCAGTATTGTCGCTTCCGAACAATAACGAAGCTTGCATAAGTGGAACTATAATTTCACCAACTTTAAGTTCTATTCTATTTAAATGGACGGCATCTCAAAATGCCGATTCATATGAAATTACTGTAAAAAATCTCGAAAGTGGGGTAACTACTAGTCAAACTACTGCCAATATCGAATTACCTATAACATTAACGAGAAATACTCCCTATTCGTGGTTTGTAACTGCTAAATCATCAAAAACCAGCACAACCGCAAAAAGTGAAGTTTGGAAGTTCTTTAATGCTGGAGATGCACTTAGCTTTTATAGCCCTTTCCCTGCCGAAATGATTAGTCCAACAATGGGACAGCGCATTACGCCAAACGCTGGAAAAACGACCTTACAATGGACTGGTAGCGATGCAGATAACGACATTGTAAATTATGACATTTATCTAGGCACTACTAATACTCCTACATTATTAAAAAGCAACCAGGTGGGGCTTACATTAGCTGATGTAGCTATAAATACAGGCACGACCTATTATTGGAAGGTGATTACTAGGGATAGTAAAGGAAATACTTCAGACTCGGGAGTTTATATATTCTACACCAACTAATTTATCATCAACAACAAAAAGAAGAGTATCGTTTATCATTATTTTATTTTTGTTGCAAATTCACGCTAACAAAAAAGGCTACCCAAACAGGTAGCCTTTTTATTAAATCCTCAGACAAGCTCAGGATCGTCAATTATGTTAAACCAATAACCTTACTGGTTCTTCTAATAACGCTTTTAAGGTTTGTAAGAAAGCAGCGCCTGTAGCACCATCAACCACACGGTGATCGCAGCTTAAAGTCACTTTCATTACATTACCTGGTACAACAGCACCATTTTTAACCACTGGTACTTGTGCAATACCGCTTACGGCAAGGATACAAGCATTTGGCGTATTGATAATTGCTGTAAATTCATCCACGCCAAACATTCCTAAATTAGAGATAGTGAATGTTGAGCCTTCCATTTCGGCAGGTTGTAGTTTTTTAGATTTTGCTTTTTGAGCGTACTCTTTTACCTCAGCAGAGATATGGCTTAATGATTTGCCATCAGCAAAACGGATTACAGGCACCAATAAACCTTCATCAACCGCAACAGCTACACCAATGTGTACATGTTCATTGGTACGGATGGTATCGCCCAAGAAAGATGAATTGATAGCAGGGTGTTGTTTTAAGGCAATCGCTACTGCTTTTAACACTAGATCGTTGAAAGAAATTTTAACTGGAGCATATTCATTCATTTTGGTACGGGCCGCAATCGCTTGGTCCATATCAATACTCATGGTTACATAGAAATGCGGTGCAGTAAACAAGCTTTCAGATAAACGTCTGCTAATTGCTTTACGCATTTGGGTAACTGGTCTTTCGCTAAATTTCTCTTCGCCAACAAATGAAGGAATTGCAGGAGCTACTTTTTCTGCAGCAGGAGCAGCAGTAGTAACTGGAGCCGCAGCAGCAGGTTTAAAGTTCTCGATATCTTTTTTAATGATACGACCACCATCTGCACTACCAGCAACCTGAGCAAGATCTATCCCTTTTTCTTTGGCAATTTTTTTAGCCAAAGGCGAGGCAATGATACGACCAGTATTTGCATTGGCAGCTACTTGAGGTTTTGCTTCTTCTTTTGCTGCTTCAGCTTTAGGGCCTTCAGCCGGTGCTGAACTTGCAGCTTTAGCCGGTGCATCACCTTGTGCTAAAATAGCAGAGATATCTGTTCCTTCCGGCCCAACAATAGCGATAATGCCGTTTACTTTGGCAGCTTCACCCTTGTTTACGCCAATATGCAATAAAGTTCCAGTTGCATAGCCCATTACTTCCATAGTAGCCTTATCGGTTTCTACATCAGCTAAAACATCATCATCCTTAACTTTATCACCTACTTTTTTATGCCATTCGGCAATAACGCCTTCGGTCATGGTATCACTTAATAAAGGCATACGGATTACCGTTACTCCTTTTTTGCTCAGTTCTTCTTCACTTAAGCCACCACCTTGTGCTGGTGCTTTAGCTTCTTCTTTTGGTGCTTCTTCAGCTTTCGGTGCATCTGCTTTAGCTGCACCACCTTCAGCCTCAAGTGCTGCTTTGTAATCTTCACCTTCTTTACCGATTACTGCAATTACAGCATCAACCGGAACAGCTTTACCTTCTTCAACGCCAACAAACAATAGCGTTCCGTCCCAGTAAGACTCTAAATCCATAGTCGCCTTATCGGTTTCTACTTCGGCCAAAACATCGCCGCTCTTAACTTTATCGCCTACTTTTTTATGCCACTTCGCCATTACCCCTTCGGTCATGGTATCGCTCATTTTGGGCATTTTTACTATATCAGCCATTTATATAAATCTATTGAAAATGCGTTCTAAAAAATTAATCTTGGTATGGATAGTCTGCTTGTACATAAACATCTTTATAAAGCTCTGATGCGTCTGGCCAAGGAGATTCTTCAGCAAATTTCACTGATTCATCAACTATTGCTTTTACTTTTTCTTCAATCTCAGCTATCCATTTATCATCGGCATATTTTTCTGCCAGAATAACTTCTCTTACTTGCTCAATTGGATCTTTTGATTTGTATTCTTCCAACTCGTCTTTTGAACGGTATTTTGCTGGATCAGACATCGAGTGACCACGGTAACGGTAAGTTCTCATTTCTAAGAAAGTAGGTCCTTCGCCACTACGAGCACGTTGAATAGCTTCGTCCATTGCATTGTGTACTGCAACAGGATCCATTCCATCAACTGGTGCACAAGGCATATCGAAACCTAAACCAATTTTATAGATATCTGTCATGTTGGTGGTACGTTCTACAGAAGTTCCCATGGCATAACCATTGTTTTCGCAAACAAAAATTACAGGTAGTTTCCATAACATGGCCATGTTAAAGGCTTCGTTTAAAGCACCCTGACGAACTGCTCCGTCGCCCATGTAACAAATATTTACATTTTTAGTGCCTTTATATTTCTCAGCAAATGCAATACCTGCACCTAATGGAATTTGACCACCTACAATACCGTGTCCACCGTAAAAGTTATGTTCTTTACTAAAGATGTGCATTGAACCACCTTTACCTTTAGAGCAACCAGTTATTTTACCATACATTTCTGCCATGATACTGTTTGCACTTACACCTAATGCCAAAGCATGTGCGTGATCACGGTAAGCTGTAATCATAGAATCGTCTGGTCCCATTGCAGAGATTGCGCCTGCAACTACTGCCTCTTGGCCGATGTATAGGTGGCAAAAACCACGTATCTTTTGCTGTCCGTATAACTGTCCGGTTTTTTCTTCGAACTTGCGCATCAGCAACATCGACTCAAACCACTTCAAATAGGTATCCTTATTTATTTCTACTGCACTCATGTTGAGGTATTGATTTTTATTTATGAGAGCAAATCTAATTTTTTTTATGCAATTTCTGACATCATTTAATGTAAAATTATCTTTGTGGAGCTGCTAAACTATTAGATTTTAAGCCTTTTAATCAATTTGTTGCCTTTTTATTTTTTTGCAATTTGACAATACTTGGGATTAATATTTCTTGCTTTCGCCAATTCGCGATAAATTTTAGAATGAATTAAAAAAAACAGGGAAATATTATTCTGTTAGTCATATTTATAGATGGGCCTATTTACTAGAAGTCTAATTTTGATTTTGTTAACAGAAAAACAATTAAAATGATACGTTAGCGCAGGTAAAAACGCAACAAATGTTAATAACTTTTACAAATGACTGAAAAACATTTGGATAACATATTCAAATAACATATTTTTGCTACCCTAACAATAAGCCCTAGTGGTGTACGTTTAAGTGTAAGTGTCATTTTTACCCAAACTTAACAGTATAACATGATTAAAAAGTTTTTGTTCTCCCTATTGATCATCACTTGTAGCTACTCTGCTACATTTGCCCAAAGCAAAAAGACAAAAGAAGTTCAAAGCAAGGCAAAAGAGACCAAGGTAGAAGATCCAGATAACTTAGCTTCACAATATTTCTCGCAAGTAATGGGTGTTGCCGTAGATGCAACTTCGAACTTAAAGCTATATAAATTTATATACGAGTGGATTGGAACTCCTTACCGTTTTGCAGGTAATACCAAAAAAGGAATTGATTGTTCAGCCTTTGCAAAAACCATTTACGATAAAGTTTTCAATACCAATATTCTACGCAACTCTGGCGATATTTTCGGAATGACTGTTCCATTGTCTAAAGACGAATTGAAAGAAGGTGATTTGGTATTCTTTAGAGGTAATGGACGTAAAATTTCGCACGTGGGTGTTTACTTAGGCGATAATCGTTTTGCTCATGCTTCATCATCACGTGGTGTGGTAATCAGCAACCTTAACGAACCTTATTACGCCCGGATCTTTTTTAAGGGTGGCCGAATCATCGAATCGGGCAAAAAGGACTTTGTTGAAGAATAGTTCAACTTTTCTAATTCACTAAAAATATTATAATCCTCCTATCAACCCAGGGGGATTTTTTTATACCTCACCAATGAAAAGATTTTTCGCTCTTGCTAGTTTCACCCTACTTGTTGCTTATTTTTTATTGAGCTGTCAAAGTAAAACAACTACAGCTATCCAACAACCCAATTCAAGTCAGGATAGTTTACATCAAATAAAAGATACCATTAGCATTGTTGCAGTAGGCGATATCATGTTGGGATCTGCATTTCCAAGTAAGCTCAATCTTCCACCTGATGATGCCATCAACAGTTTTAAAGCAGTTGATTCATTTTTAAAGGGAGATATTGTTTTTGGGAATTTAGAAGGTTGTTTTTTAAATAACGGCAATTCTTCTAAATGTAAAGGCGCCAACCCCAACAGCTGTTATGCCTTTCGGATGCCCGATCGCTATGGTGAGATTTTTAAAAAAGCTGGATTTAATGTACTTAGCATTGCGAATAACCACGTTGGTGATTTTGACAGTAGAGGCCGAAAGAATACAGCAAGGATCTTAGATTCATTGCAGATCAAATATGCCGGACAACTGAACAAACCTTTCGATATCTTCGAAAAAGATAGTGTAAAATATGCATTTTGCGCTTTTGCGCCTAATGAGAATACCGTTTCCATTAAAGATATAGACAGTGCCAAGAAGCTAGTTGCTGCCTTAAAAAAGCAGGTAGACATTGTAATTGTGTCCTTTCATGGCGGTGGCGAAGGTGCCAATTTTGAACATGTAACCCGACAAACAGAGATTTTTTACAAAGAGAACCGAGGTAATGTATATGCTTTTGCCCATGGCGTAATTGATGCAGGCGCCGATGTGGTTTTAGGTCATGGGCCACATGTAACCCGAGCCGTTGAAGTTTACAAAAACAAATTCATTGCTTATAGTTTAGGTAATTTCTGTACCTATGGCATGTTTAGCTTAAAAGGTCCGAATGGTTTTGCACCCTTGCTTCAATTAAAGATCAATGCCAAAGGCGATTTCCTCTATGCCGATGTAGTTTCAGTAAAACAGGATAAAATTAATCGTTTAACACTTGATGAGAATTTTACCGCTTTTAAAAAGATCCAAAGCTTAACTGATGTTGATTTTAAAGATCATCAGTTAAAATTTGAGCACAATAGGATCTCTCTAAGAGATTAAATCTTATTAAAAAAGCGGCACCAAATTAAGGATGCCGCTTCTTATTCTTTATTTATCTTTTAACTTCAATTACCAAACCCCTAACCTATTTGCTGGGGCAATGTACATTTTAGCTGTAGCAGGAACATTGAATGCTTTGTAAAATGCTTCCATGCTATACACAGGCCCATTTACCCTAAACATTTCTGGCGAGTGTGGATCTGTTTTGATACGAACACGCATATTTTCGTCTCTATCTTTAATTCTCCATACTTGAGCAAAGGCCAAGAAGAATCTTTGGTCTGGTGTAAAACCATCTATTTTCTTGGCGGCTTCTTTACCTTGTTCGGTTAGTTTAAAGGCATCGTAAGCGATAGCTAAACCACCAATATCAGCCAAGTTCTCTCCCAAGGTTAAATTGCCATTTACATGTTGATTGTCTAACAAAGTAAACCCGCTATACATGGCAGCAACTTTGTCTGCTTTGGTTTTAAACTGATCGGCATCGGCTTTTGTCCACCAATCTTTCATGTTTCCTGCGGCATCATATTGACGTCCTTGGTCATCAAATCCATGGGTCATTTCGTGACCTATTACCGCACCAATTGCACCATAGTTAATGGCATCATCAGCATTGGCATCAAAAAATGGGAACTGCAAAATTCCGGCAGGGAACACAATTTCATTAAATGTGGGATTGTAATACGCATTTACCGTTGGCGGGGTCATTACCCATTCTGTTTTATCAACAGGTTTACCAATTTTCCCAATCATTTCGTTATAACCGTGCATTCTTGCGTTACGGGCATTGCCTAGGTAATCGCCTTTGCTAATGGTTACATCATCAAAATTCTTCCATTTTGTAGTATAGCCTATTTTCTTTAAGAAGATATTTAGTTTTTCTGTAGCCTTTGTTTTTGTTTCGGCACTCATCCAATCTAACTTCGCAATGCGTGTAGCAAATACCTTTTGTAGGTTATTTACCAATTCGTCCATACGTTTCTTAGCTTCTGGAGTAAAATATTTTTCTACATAAAGCTGCCCTAAAAGATCGCCCAAATTTCCATCTATTCCATTGATCAATTTTTTCCATCTTTCAGACTGTTTCTTCTGCCCATTAAAGATCTTATTGAAATTGAAAGAGGCATCTACAAACGATTTACTTAAAAAACCTGCATTTCTAGCCATGTAATCGTACTTGAACTTCGTTTTCCAAACGGCTATCGGCTGACTTGCCAACAAAGTACTCAATGCTTTGAAATAGGTAGGTTGCCCCACATTTACACTGTCTGTTTTGACTTTCATTGTTGCAAAAAGTGCAGCAACACCAAGGTTTGGCGCCAACTGTTCCAATTGTGCAACGCTCATTTTATTGTAGTTCTTTTGTGGGTCTCTTAGCTCCTCTGGGCTACGATGCGATTTGGCAATTTCCGTTTCCAAAGCCAATATGTCGTTTGCATTTTTAGTAGCTGTTGCCGCATCCACACCTGTTAAATTAAATAGTTTGGCCGCATAGGTAACAAAACCCGCTCTCGCCACTTTAGTGGTACTATCTGTTTTAAAATAATAATCCTTTTCTGGCAATGATAAGCCTGATTGATAGAAGGAAGCTATATTTTTAGTGCTATTTTTCTCGTCTGCACCAACGCCCATGCCTAATAGACCTGCTTCATCTGTTTTAGATAGCTCGGCCAATAAACTAACCAATTCTTTATAGTCTTTTGCGGCATCTATCTTAGCCAGAACAGGTTTAAGTGGTTCGGCTCCTAATTTTTCTATCGTAACGGTATCCATTCCGCTGGCGTAATAATCGCCAACTTTTTGTTTGATACTCCCTTTAGCTGCATTTTCTTTCTCTGCTTCTTCTACAATCCCTTTCAACTTTTTAAGATTGTCTTCATATAATGTATAAAAGCTGCCCCAACCACTCTGATCGTCGGGAATAACCGTATTCTTCATCCACTTCCCATTTGCATACATAAAGAAATTGTCTCCAGGATTAACCGAAGTATCCATTCCGGCAGTATCAAGAAACACTGTCCGTTTTTCGGTACTGGTGTTTTTACTTTGACAGGCTATAATTAAAGCCATGCCAATTAATGGTAAACCAAATTTTAGTTTCATACATGTTTGATTAAAAAATAAAATATTTAAAATAAAGCTACATAGAAAATCAATTTATTAGTAATATTGATTAGAATTTAACAAAATGAAACCATGATTTACGTTCCTTATGTCTTCCTTTTTTTTGGACTGATTGTCCTACTTAGCTCTTTTGTAACTGTAAAACAGGGTACAATTGCAGTAATTACCATATTTGGCAAATACCGCAGACAGCTCAGTCCGGGTTTAAGTTTAAAAATCCCTTTGATAGAGCAGATCCACTCTAGGATTTCTATCCAAAATCGTTCTGTAGAACTTTCATTCCAAGCAGTAACACATGATCAGGCCAATGTTTATTTTAAGGCGATGTTACTTTATTCTGTTTTAAACCACGATGAAGAGACCATTAAAAATGTTGCCTTTAAATTTGTTGATGCCAACAATTTGATGCAGGCTTTAATTCGTACCATTGAAGGCTCGATTAGGGCTTATGTAGCTACACAAAAGCAAGCGAATGTATTGGCCCAAAGAAATGAAATTGTAGACCATGTGAAACACCAGATCGATCAGGTATTGGAAAGCTGGGGTTACCACTTACAAGATCTTCAATTGAACGATATCACTTTTGATGAAGAAATTATGCGCTCCATGAGCAGGGTAGTTGCTTCTAATAACTTAAAAGCTGCTGCAGAAAACGAAGGCCAAGCTTTATTAATTACCAAAACAAAAGGGGCAGAGGCTGATGGTAATGCCATTAAAATTGCTGCTGCTGCAGAGCGTGAAGCTGCTCAATTGCGTGGACAGGGTATTGCTTTGTTCCGTGCTGAAGTAGCGCATGGTATGACAAAAGCTGCCCAGGAAATGGAGCAGGCCAATTTAGATATCTCTGTTATTTTATTCACCATGTGGACTGAGTCTATTAAACATTTTGCCGAGAATAGCGATGGCAATGTGATTTTCTTAGATGGCTCTACAGAAGGTATGAATAAAACCATGAAAGAGATGATGTCTATGCAAATGGCTAAAGAAAAGAAATAGAATAAATAAATATTCCATAAAAAAAGTCCAGCACTAAGTGTCTGGACTTTTTTTATGTTTTATAATTGAGCTTATTTATTAAATGGAGGAATTACATTGGTTAATTTTCCATCAACATTGGTCAACTTCATTAAATCAACCATAATCTTCAAGCTTTCATCTTGTACAAAATCAAAAGCCTCATCTTTGGTTGTTTTATCTCCTTTTTTAACTGGAGCTAAACCTCTAGATACCCTCAATTGATTTAAACGAGCTAATGATTTTGTTTCCAGTTGATCACGCTCTGCTTTCAATTTTGCCTCATTCAGCGAAATAGATGTTTCTCCATCACGTTTCTTAGAGTCTGCAATATCTTCTTGTAATATTTTATAAGCTACAGAGTTTTGCATTCTTTCGTTGTGTAGCTTTAACAACTTCATTTTTACATCGCTTAAATCTGCAACCAATTTAAAGTTAGAAGGTTTCACCATATCAAATGGTAGCGCAGATGGTTCTGTATCTTCGCCAATTTTATCTAATGGATAAATTGATGGGAAGTTAAAATCAGGAATAACACCTTTGTGTTGTGTACTGTTACCGTTGATACGATAAAATTTACCCATGGTTAAATTGATTACACCCAATTGAGGCGTGCCATCTTTATCCACAACAATTGAACTCGAAGAAGCAGGGGCTCCTTGTTTTGCACCTGGTTGGTTATCTGGCTGTGATTTTTTGAACACCGCAGCCATTTTCTGTAATAACGAAGGCTCTACCAGTCTATTTAAATCGATAGAAGACTGTACTGTTCCTTTACCATAACTTTGTGTACCCATTACCACACCTCTACCATAGTCTTGTATCGCTCCAGCAAAAATCTCAGATGCTGATGCACTTAAACGATCAATCATTACCCCAAATGGGCCAGACCATGCAACACCTGCATTTTTATCTTCATCAACTTCAACAGAACCTCTTAAATCTTTTACCTGTACAACTGGTCCTTTATCAATAAATAAACCTGTTAGGTCAATAGCTTCCACCAATGATCCACCTCCGTTTGCACGTAAGTCCATTACAATGGCGTCTACTTTATCAATATTTTTTAAGGTATCGATTAATAAACGCACATCACGTGTGGTGCTTTTATAATTAGGATCTCCTGCGTTTGCAGCTTTAAAATCTGCGTAGAATGCTGGTACATCTATGATCCCAATTTTAAATGGTTTACCATCAGATTGGATCGTTTTAACAGATTTTTTAGCAGACTGATCTGCTAAAATTACTTTCTCTCTTACCAGTGTAATTACCACTGGTTTAGAAGAAAGCTCTTGTCCTACCGGAATAACTTTCAATCTTACAGTTGTACCTTTTGGTCCTTTGATTTTAGCTACGGCGTTATCAATTCTCCAACCAATAATGTCTTCAAATTCTCCGTTTACTCCTTGTGCTACCGCAACAATTCTATCGCCAGCATTAATTTGTTTGCTTTTAAAGGCAGGTCCGCCTGGTACTACCGATACAATTTTAGTTACCTCATTTTCTAACTGTAAAGTTGCCCCGATCCCTTCAATAGAACGTGACATTTCTTGGTTAAATGTTTCTGCATTTCTAGGATTAAAATAATTGGTATGTGGATCAATGGCTTCAGTAAATGAATCCATTAAGATCTGAAATACATCCTGATTATTGAATTTCGCAGCTTGAGATTTTAAGTTCTCATAACGTTTAGTCAATGTTTCGATATTTTTTGCTTGATCTGTACCTGCAATTTTTAGGTTTACCAACTCGTATTTCACCCTTTTTTTCCAAACATCATCTAATGCGGTACTAGTAGCTAGCCACGGCATTTTCTCTCTATCATAGGTATAAGTGTCATTTTGATTAAAATCATACTTTTCTTTAATCTGAGCCAATGAAAAATTCACACGCTCATTGTATCTTTTTAAATAAACATTAAAGATATAGAATGGTGCAGATAAGTCTCCAATTCTGAAATCGTCATCTAACGTATTTCTATATTTTTCAAATTCTTTAATATCGCTAGCCAAAAAATAATATCTTGATGGATCTAATGCTTTAATGTACCTGTCGAAAATGACAGATGAGATCGAGTCGTTTAGTTTTATCTTTTTGTAATTATAATTCTCTATCAGTTGAACAACCTCTCTACAAACCAAGCTTTGTTGCTCATCTGGTTTGATATTCTGTACACCATCAACCATTTTTTGGGCCTTTGGTGAAGCACTACATGCCAACGCTGCGGCAGTGAATGTTATCATTAATATTCTTCTCAACATCTCTTTAAACAGTTTAAAATCCATTTCGTGTAAATCAGCATCCAATATGATACCAATTTCTTAAATAAACAAAAAAGATACAGCTTTTAAGTGTATCTTTTTTGTAAAGTTTATAAATATAATACTTTAAATTAAGAAACTAACTTGCTTTTAATGGCCAACAACACTAATCCAACAATGCTTTTTACTTTTGTTTTCTTAAAAATATTTTTTCGATGCGTTTCTACGGTACGCCTACTAATGGCCAAATGAGCAGCTATTTCCTCATTACTATACTCTTGGGTAATGAGCTTAATAATCTCCACCTCTCGTCTACTTAAAACATCAATAACTCTTATTGTATTATTCTTCATGTACAAAGTGTTGGTCCATCTTATTGTAGATGATTGTTGATGGAAACAAAAATTGAAAAAAACATGACGAGGCACAATACCAAGTTCAGGGTATATTCATCTACCCATTGGTAGGTACACCATTAAATAATCTTATGGTCGTAAGCATATTTTAGCAATCCAACGATACTTTGTGTACCCGTTTTTCTGAATATATTTTTACGGTGGGTTTCTACAGTACGCTCGCTGATGAACAACAGGTCTGCAATTTTTTTATTGCTCAATTCACGCTCAATCAAACGGATAATCTCTATTTCACGATTGGTTAAATGCGACTCTTCCTCATTGCGTTTAAAAGCCTTCATGAGTTCTTGGGTTACTTCATCGCCAAAAAAAGTTTGCCCACTGGCCAGCTTATCCAAAGCGGCGATCAACTCTTGCTTTCCTGTATTTTTTAAGATATAGCCAGACACACCAGCATCTATCATTTCTTTGATCACTTGACGTTCGCCAAACATAGAAAGGGCCAAAACTTTAATGTTCGGGAATCTTTTCTTGACATTTCTGGTCAATTCTACCCCAGACATTTCTGGCATATTGATGTCTGTTAGTAAGATATCAACTTCCAATTCTTCTAACATGGCCATTACTTCTTTGGGTTGATGACAAAACCCCACCAATGCGTATCGTTCTTCGTTATTGAGCAAAGAACTTAAACCGTCTACAACCAATTGATGGTCGTCAACAATAAAGAGATTTATTTTAGGCACATTTTCCATCTCACTAAACTACAAAGGAATATGGATTGCCACAAGTGTACCTGAACCAAGGTTTGAAGAAAAATCTACCGATCCTTTGAGGTACCCAACCCTACTTTTAATATTCTTTAGGCCAATACCTTCAAATTTCTCTAAAGATGAAGTGTCAAAGCCTTTACCATTGTCTTCTATCATTACATTGATCCCTTCTTCATCTTTTGTGAGTTGGATATCTAAGACATTGGCTCCAGAATGTTTGATGACATTGTTTACTGTTTCTTGGATTACACGATATAAAACGGTTTCTATATTTTGATCTAACCTGTTCTGCAAACCAAATGTCTCTAAATTGATCTTCAATTTTCTGGCATCTATTTTACTGATAAAATCTCTCACCGCAGCAGTAAGACCAGATTTTAATAAAACATTTGGCGCCATTTGATGGGAAATTAAGCGAACTTCCTTACAACTCTCATCAACCAAACTCATGGTTTTATGAAACATTTCTTCTCCGTGTTTGTCTTTAAAATCAACATTTTCGGTTAGGGCCGAAAGGTTCATCTTAACCGCTGAAAATAGCTGACCTAAACCATCATGCAATTCGCCTGAAATTCGTTTACGCTCATTCTCCTCCGCATTTAAAACTGCACGGGTAGACAAATCTTGCTGTTTAATTACCTCACCTTGTAACCTAGCCTCTTGTTTTAACTTGTACTTATTGTAAAATAGAAATCCGATAAGGATACTGAAAAACAGTATGGCTGCAATAATGATGATGGTGATATTTCTTTTAAGCAGTTCTAGTTTTTGGATCTCGTTTTCGGTATTGAGGAGTTTAATTTTTTGTTCTTTTACTATCGTTTCCGATTTTTTCTGATTGAGCTCAGAACGATTTCTTTCTAGCAAGAGACTTTGCGTATTGATCTGTAGGTTATTTTTATCTAAAATGAGGTTCTTATTCAAAATTTCAAGCTTGCTTTTATTCAATTGTAGCCCTTGAATCTGGTTCTGTGTACTTAAAAGAGAAATTTGGTTTTGTTTCTTTTCAGTTTGGTACTTGGTATTGAGTTCATTGATCTGTTTGCTCAACTTTTCATTTAACAAACTATCTTTAATCAGCCGGTATCGGTCTCTGCTAAAAAAAGCCCGTTTAAAATCGCCTATTGCAGAATCTAGAGAAGACCGATGGTTATAGATCTCGGCAAATGTACCCACATCTGCCTTATTGTATTTCAATGCTGCTGCCTCTGCCTTGTCAAACCACTCTTCTGCCTGTTTAAATGCACCCATCTTGGTATAAGAAAAAGCAATATTCTGCTGCACCAGTGCTAGTCCTGCAAAGTTTTTAGATTCTTCAGCTATTTTAATGGATTTTTCTAAAATTGGAACGGCTTCCTTATATTTTTCTTGTCTAATATACAATGCCCCCAGGTTATTGTAACAGACCTGTAAGCCTCGTTTAAAGTTAGCTTTGGTAAATGCAATTACACTTTGATCAATCAGGTGGATGGCCTTATCATAAGCTGATTGATCGATATAAATATTTGCATAATTGATATAGGCAATGCCCAAATTCAGTTGGTCGTTAAAATCTATCAAAATCTTAATGGCCTTATCGTAATACAAAACACCCTCTTTATAGTTTTTCTGCAAGCGCAGGATATTACCAATATTGATAAAAGTTTGGGCATTATTTCTTGGTATTTTGCCCTTTTCGGTTATCCTTGTAGCTTGCAGGTAATAATCAATGGCTTTATTAAGATCACCCAGATCATTATAAACGGTTCCAATATTATTAAGGTCTGCACCTAGGGCCTCTAGGTCATTGATACCACGATGTATTTTTTCGGCTTTTAGAAAATAAACCAAGGCATCGTTTAAATTACCTACTAGTTTATAGGCGGTACCCATGTTATTGTAATTACCGCCAATTTCTCTTTTGTTATTTAATTTGGTGTAGTAATCATTAGAAATATTAAAGTTCTGAATGGCTAGAGCAGTATGATTTTTATAAGAATTGACATGCCCTATCGATTTATAGGCTTCTGCAAGACCCGTTACATATTGCTTTTTCATTGCCGCATTTTTGGCGCCAAGCGCATAACCCATTGCTTTTGCCGAATCTGTTTTCGAATAAAGCCATGCCAGGTCATTTAATGCCTTAATATAGGTTGTATCCTTTGCTGTTTTTGAAGAAATGATCTTATTTAAACTATCAATAACTGCCTTATTTTGGGCATTTGAGACATAGCAGAGACCTAAACATAACAGTAAAAGGCAGAATGAGCGTTTCATAGAGATGGTTTAAACATCAAATTTATAGGGAAATACGCATTAATTATATACCCTCTATTGGGTATTTTTTTTGTTTAAAAAAGGGATAAAAATAGCGATCAAAGTACCTTCGCCAAGGCGAGAAGAAAAATCTACTGTTCCTTTTAAATAAGCTACCCTGGTTTGAATATTTTTTAGCCCAATGCCATCAAACTTTCCAAGCTGCGCAATATTGAAACCTGTCCCATTGTCTTCAATCATTACATTTATCCCTTCCACATCTTTGCTCAATTGAATATCCAACGAACTGGCTTGTGCATGTTTAATTACATTGTTTACTGTCTCTTGTATTACTCGATATAACACAATTTCTATATTGTGGTCTAAACGATCTTGCAAGCCAAATGTGGCCAGATTCACCTTTAGTTTTCGAGCATCAATCTTATCAATAAAATCTCTTACGGCACTTGTTAACCCCGCCTTTAATAAAACATTCGGTGTCATTTGATGTGAAATTGCCCTTACTTCTTTACAGCTTTCATCAACCAGATGTAGGGTCTTATCAAACATCCTTTCATTATGCTCATCTTTAAATGTCAAATTTTCGCTGATGGCGGATAGGTTTAATTTTACAGCCGAAAATAGTTGTCCTAAACCATCATGTAGTTCTCCAGCAATGCGCATGCGCTCGTTTTCTTCAGCAGTTAAAACTGCTTTGGTAGCCAAGTCTTGTTGCAGCATTACCTCTGCCTGTAATTTGGTTTGTTGCTTTAATCGATAACGGTTATATAAAAGGTAAGTGATGAAAGAGAAAATTAGAAAGGCAAAAGAAATGATTCCGATAATGCCATCACGCTGGGTCAGTTTTAATTTTTGAATGGTATTTTCTTTGTTTAAAAGATCAATCTGTTGTTGCTTTTTTGTGCTTTCATATTTGGTTTGCTGCTCGGTAATTTGTTTACTCTTTTCGATGTTGAATATGGAATCCTTTACTGCTGTGTATTGTTGATGGGCACGATAAGCCGCAGCAAAATTTTGTTCTCTTTCATAAATTTCAGCCAATAATGCATATCCTTTCTGAAGCATATCTGGATAATTGATTTCATTACTAAAGCTCACCGTTCTTTTTGCATAACTTGCTGCCAGCTGATAATCTTTTTTATCTCTAAAAACTTCGGCAAGCTCAATTAAACAAATGGCAATCCCATAATTGTCTTTCACTTCAATACGTAATGATAAACTTTGTTGCAGGTTCTCTACCGCCAAATCGTAGTTTTTCATTAATCCATAAACATAACCGATATATTCCAAGCTATACGATTCGCCTAGTTTATCCTTTGCTTTTTGGTAGGTGGCCAAAGATTTTTGATATTGTTTGAGCGCTTTGGCATAATTACCTTCTTCTTCATAAACCAAACCAATATTATTGTAGGCATTGGCAACTTGTCCATCGTGGCGAGCTAAAAGTGCTTCATTTAATGCCCTGGTATAATATTCGAGTGCTTTAGGTAAATCTTTGTTCTTTTTTAAAAGGGTACCGATCTCGTTGCAAACTGCTGCAATTTGTAAATGAAGTTTAGCTTGTTCGGCAATTTTTAAAGCATTGATATACATTTTTAATGCTTCATCATGCTTTCCCTTAAAATAGGCAATATTACCATTCATCAGTTCGGCCTGGATCAAAGCGGGGTTATCTTTTGCGCTTACAGCTTCGCTTTTTACACGCTTTAAAAGTAAAATGGCTTCTTCAGGCCTAGACCTAAAAATATGTTTGGCAGAGTCTAATAATGGATTTTGTTGTGCAATAGAATTGAAAGATAGACTCAATAATCCCAACAAGAAGAGTGG
Source organism: Pedobacter sp. Hv1 (assembly GCF_001412215.1). Taxonomy (GTDB): domain Bacteria; phylum Bacteroidota; class Bacteroidia; order Sphingobacteriales; family Sphingobacteriaceae; genus Pedobacter. The sequence goes on along the minus strand of NZ_LLWP01000009.1, from coordinate 272,870 downwards.
CGCAATTAGTAAATGAATAAGTTGTTTGGGTTTGATTGGAGGCACCATTCTAAGTTCGTTTATTATAAAGATTTAATAAATACCCAGAAATACGGATTTTAACGTGTTTTGCCCTTTGGCAACTGCCGATCGGCAATGGTGGCCCTGCTTGATTTAATCTGTTGTGCAAACTGCGTAATGTTTGCATTTTTTGCCAACAATTCTGCTCTGTTTACATCTTTAGTAGCCATGGCGTATTCTTTCTTTTTGATTTTTACAGCGGCTATTCCAAGTACAGATTCGATATAAGCTGTATTATTTTTGAGCTGTTGAGCCAAAATTCCTTGCTGTGTATAAAACCATAAAGATTGCGTTAGTTTGTTGGCTGCAAAGTAGATCCTACCTAACTGACTATAAGAAGCCATTTGGCCAGATCGGCTTCCAATTTTGGTATAGGTTTTTAATGCCGCATTAAGAATCACCTGTTCGGCTTCAGTATAGTGTAAAAGCAATAAATGCACATTGCTCATTCTCAATAATGAGGCTGCATATCTGCTAAATTTTTTATCACTATTGTATTCAAAAGCAGCTTTGCCAAATAAGGTCAATGCTTCATTTAAATCTCCTTTTCGTTCGTTTTTCTCTGCATCTGCAAAGTATTCATCACCATCTGTATCTCCCATTCTAGATACCGCAATGTTAATGGCAGTACTAGATGGAACTCCTTCTTGCGGGGCTGTATTGGCATTTTGTGCCATTGCTTCCGCAGTTAAAAATAAGCAAACAAGTCCAAGATAGATTTTGTTCATCTTATAAAGGTATAAAATTTTAGTTAAATACCTGTAAATTAACGTCGAAAGATGCCCAAACCATGTAAGGGTGAGAATCGCAATGATAAATTTCGCCTGCTGTTGTGATACCGATCACCCCAGCAAAACCATCAAAAGGTTTAAGTTCTGTAAAAGATTTATCGCAGGCAGCCTGTAATGTAAAGCCATCGGTTACACGGGTTACAATTTTTGCGGCCAGGGCACCACTTACAATATCTTCGCCAACACCAGTGCAAGAAATGCCAGCAAAATTATTGGCGAAATTACCTGCTACCGTGGCCGAATCGCTTACACGACAAGGAATTTCAAAGCCTTTGCCTCCTGTTGAAGTGGCCGCAGCAAGATTTCCTTCTGCATCTAATGCCACGCAACCCACTGTTCCTTTTCTTCCTTGTTGGTTTATTTTAGCTTGATATTCTGCTTGTCTTTGTTCGGTGATTGGATTAAAATAATCGAAGCCATTACTTCTGGCAAAGGTCAAAGCACCTTCACCACTTAATACCCTATCGTCGTAATCGAGTAGTTGCTGTGCAACTGCTATCGGATTTTTAACATCCTCTAGGTTAATTACCCCACTAAATTTTTGGGTATGCCCATCCATTAAAGCGGCACTTAAACGCACCTTGCCATCACTTTGTATTTGCGAGCCAATGCCAGCATTGAAAAGTTCATTGTCTTCTAATAAACTCACTGCATAAACAACGGTTTCTAAAGCAGTATGGCTAGCCAAAAATTGATGTGCTTTGGTTACAATTTCAGCCAAAGCATCTTGTTTGGCTTTTTTTGTTTCTTGATTGGTGGCCGATTCACTAAAAAAACCACCATGTATAATCACTTTCATTTCAATTGGTTCAGTGGTGTCATTGTCTTCGATAAGCTCAGACTGACAAAGTCATTGGTTCATTGGTATCATTAGTTCATTGAAAGGACTTAAAAACGCTCAACTCCAAACTCAATTAATCTGTTGGCACAGCTTTAGGGTGATGGATAACCAATTGATGAGTTTTTAGATCATAAATATCTCCATCGCACATTACATGCACCACCATATTTTTGATAGAAACAGGCTGTCCCATTTCAACATCGGTTAAATTGGTATCTGCCATATTTCTGCCGTCTACCAAAATCACCATACCAGATCCAATGGCTTCCATGGTATTATCGTGAATGTATAATCCTGTGTCTTCTCCAAGGCCGATCCCTAAAATACCAGGATTACTTGCCGTAGCATATAATAAACGACCAATCCTTCCTCTCTGTACAAAGTGCGTATCTACAATTACATCATCAATAAATCCTAATCCACCAGTAATTTTCACTTCACCTTTTAGTAAAGCGTCTTTACTACTTCCTTGGTAGATCATGTTTTTCGAACTCGCTGCAGCACCTGCAGAGGTCCCTGCAATTACAATGGCTGTATCCTGATATTTCTCTAATAACACACGATGGATTTCTGTACCTCCAAAGATGGAAGAAAGACGCAATTGATCGCCACCTGTAAAGATAATGACATCTGCAGCTTTAATACGTTCGACATATTCTTGTCTATTCGCTTCTTCTCTACTTCCGATATTCAAAACACCTACATCATGTACATCTAATTGAGCAAAAGCTTTGATGTATTCTTCGCCAACTTTCTCTGGAATTAAAGAAGCGGTGGTCATGATTTCGAATCTAGAATCGTTGCCATTGGCAGACTCTGTAGTGATCCTTTTTAAAATTCCACGCTCAAAAAAGTTCATGTTTTGTGGCAATCCGAACTGTGTTTCGGCAAAACTTCCAGTATTTATCGCACCGCCAATTATTATTAATTTACCTTTTGGAGCCATTCTAATCGTTTACGTTTTCACTAAAGTGCCAAATATATGGGCATTAGTCTAATTTTTAACATTATTTTTATCAATATTATACTTTTAATTAACAAATTAAGCGGTTTTAATCCTTTTTCTACTTTAAATTATTGTCAAATTTTTAATTCTGAATTGACTACTTTTCTGGAAAAATTTTTATACTTTAATTTTTTCTTTGAGAATATTTTCTCAATGGAGTATAGCGCTCCGATTACTACCATTTAAAAACAAAACTTATAATGAAAATATTAGGCATACAGGTGCTGAGGGGACCAAACATCTGGTCTATTAACAGAAAAAAACTAATCCAAATGCGGTTGGATCTAGAAGAGCTAGAGCAAAGACCAACGAATGTAATTGAAGGATTTAGAGAGCGGATAGAACAACTGATCCCTAGTTTATATACACACCGCTGTTCTAAAGCTGCGCCCGGGGGCTTTTTAGCCCGGGTAGAGGAAGGAACTTGGATGGGGCATGTTATTGAGCACATTGCCTTAGAAATACAGACCCTTGCTGGCATGGATACTGGTTTTGGCAGAACACGCCAAACCAAAACAGATGGCATTTACAATGTAGTTTTCAGTTACCTGGAAGAAAAAGCTGGGGTTTATGCTGCAGAATCGGCCGTTCGTATTGCCGAAGCTTTAATAGAGGGAAAGGAATACGACCTGGAACACGATATCCAGCGGATGCGTGAATTGAGAGAATCTGAAAGGTTAGGACCAAGTACTGGTTCTATTGTAGACGAAGCCATTTCAAGAAACATTCCTTGGATTAGGTTAAACAAAAGCTCTTTGGTACAATTGGGCTACGGAAAAAACCAGGTGCGCTTTAGGGCTACCATGACCGAAAGAACGAGCAGCATTGCCGTTGATATTGCAGGTAATAAAGACGAAACCAAACGCTTACTGAGCGATGCTGCTATTCCAGTGGCAAAAGGCCTTACCGCTTCTACACTTGAAGATGTATATGATGCCATTAAAAGAGTTGGCTTCCCATTGGTATTTAAACCATTAGATGGCAATCATGGCAAAGGTGCAACCATTAATGTAAAAACAGAAGAAGAAGCCGTTGCTGCTTTTCATTATGCCAAAGAATATTCGAGAAGGATTATTGTGGAGAGCTTTATTACTGGACACGATTTTAGGGTTTTAGTGATCGATCATAAAATGGTTGCTGCGGCTTTGCGTGTACCAGCACATGTAAAAGGCGATGGGAAAAGTACCATCCAACAATTGATTGATAAAGAGAATGAGGATCCGAGACGTGGTTACGGACATGAAAATGTACTGACTGAAATTACCGTAGACCGTGATACACTTGATCTATTAGAGAAGAAAGCATATACTTTAGAAACAATAGCGCCAAAAGGTGAAATCGTTTACTTGAAATCTACTGCCAATTTAAGTACAGGTGGTACCTCTATTGATGTAACCGACCAAGTGCACCCTCAAAACGTTTTCAACTGCGAACGTATTTCTCGTATAGTTGGCTTAGATATTTGTGGGATTGATATCATGGCCCAAAATTTAACAGAGCCCTTAACAGAAAACGGAGGGGTAATTTTAGAGGTAAATGCGGCACCTGGCTTCAGAATGCATTTGGCACCAAGCGAAGGTTTACCTCGCAACGTTGCAGCACCTGTAATTGATATGTTGTATCCGCCGGGTAAATCGGCACGTATTCCCATTATTGCGGTTACTGGTACAAATGGGAAAACAACCACCACCCGTTTAATTGCACACATTGTAAAAAATAATGGCAGTAGGGTTGGCTTTACTACTTCTGATGGTATCTACGTACAAAACACCTTATTAATGAAGGGTGACACTACTGGTCCATTTAGTGCAGAATTTATTTTAAAAGAACCAACGGTAGAAGTAGCTGTTTTGGAAACTGCCAGAGGTGGAATTTTACGCTCTGGTTTGGGTTTCAACAAATGCGATATCGGAGTGGTTACCAATATTCAGGAAGACCACTTGGGTATATCAGACATCCACAATCTTGATGATTTAACCCGTGTAAAATCGGTAATTATTGGTGCGGTAAAACGAGATGGCTGGGGTGTTTTAAATGCCGATAATGCCTATTGTTTAAAAATTGCAGCGACTGCTGATTGTAACATTGCCTACTTCAGTATGGATGAAAAAAATCCAGTAATTAAAGAGCATTGTAAAAAAGGCGGTATTGCGGCCATCTACGAAAACGGATATGTAACCATTAAAAAGGGCGATTGGAAAATCCGTGTTGAAAAAGCAACGCATATTCCTTTAACTTTTAATGGATCTGTTGATTTCATGATCCAAAATGTTTTGGCAGCTACTTTAACTACTTTCTTATGGGGCTATAAAACGGAAGATATTCGAATGTCTTTAGAAACTTTCATCCCTTCTGCTGCTCATACACCTGGCAGGATGAATATCTTTAAGTTTAAAGAGTTTAAGATATTGGTAGATTTTGCGCATAATCCTGACGGTTTCAATGGCATTAAAGATTACCTGAAAACTGTTGAGGCTACGGAGCATGTGGGTGTCATTTCTGGTACTGGCGATAGACGCGATGAAGATATTATAGAAACTGCCCGTATTGCGGCCCAGATGTTCGATAGGGTGGTGATCTGTCAAGAAAAATACCTGCGTGGCAGAAAGCAACAAGAATTGATCGATCTTTTATTAACCGGCCTAAGAGAAGTGAAACCAGACATTCAAGTAGACATTAACAATAACGGCGAAGATTGTATGAAAAAATTGGTTGCCAATGCTAAGTCTGGATCATTTATCACCATTTTGAGCGATACAATTGACAATGCCATTCATAAAGCTACTTATTACTTAGATAAGGAATTGGATAAGAAATAAGAAGCATTAAATTCTTTTATTAACCACAAAGCCTCGATTAAATTGGGGCTTTGTGCTGTTTATATTTCTTGAGCACATTTGGGAATGAAAGCTTTAGTATATTTGGATAATTAAAAACATCAGCGCTTTGTCAATGTATCCAAATTTCATCCAACATATAAAAAGATATATTTCGCTTAGCGAGGATGAAGAACAAATTCTTTTAAAATACATTAAGCCTTTAACCCTCAAAAAGAAAGCATATCTGCTACAAGAAGGAGAAATTTGTAAAGCGAATTATTTTGTAGAAAGCGGCTGTTTGAGGATGTTCTTTATCAATGAAAAAGGTACAGAACAGATTGTACAATTTGCCTTAGAAAACTGGTGGCTTGCAGACTATATGAGCTTAACCATGCAAACGAAATCTCCATTTTATATCCAAACCATTGAACCTGCTGAAATTATTGCCATTGACTTTAAAAAGCAGGATGAGCTGTTTGATGAACTACCACAAATGGAACGCTATTTTCGGATCATGATGCAAAGGGCCTATGCCGCTACACAAAGGAGATTTAAGTTTTTCCATGATTATACCAAAGAAGAAAACTACCGATTCTTTGTGTCTTTGTTTCCAGAATTTGTACAAAGGATACCTCAGTACATGCTTGCTTCTTATTTAGGTCTTACACCAGAATATTTAAGCGAACTTAGAAAAAAACATGGTTGATTTTCATTTCTTAAACTAGCTTAAGTTTTCTTTGTTCGTTGTGTTTTACCTTTGTTTATCATTTAAAACAATTGACATGAACAAGAGAATTAACATCGAAGAAATTGAACCTGCTGCTTATAAAGCCATGTTGGGTTTAGAGCAATATATCGCTACCATCAAGGTGAGCAAAACACACAAGGAATTGATCAAAATCAGAGCTTCGCAAATTAATGGCTGTGCCTTTTGCATTGATATGCATACTAAAGATGCCAGAAAACATGGCGAAACCGAGCAACGCATCTATTTATTAAATGCCTGGAAAGAAACGGACCTCTTTAATGAAGAAGAAAAAGTGGTTTTGGCTTTAACCGAAGAAGTTACCCTAATTGCACAAGGTGGACTTTCTGATGAAACTTATCAAAAAGCAAAAGCCCTATTTGATGAGCAATATATTGCTCAATTGATAATGGTTATGGTTGCCATTAATGGGTGGAACAGAATTTCTGTTGCTACACAAAAGCAGGTTGCTTAAAATAAATCATATTACAGTTGTGCAGGGTCAGAAAAAGGCTGTTTACCCTGCATAACATTTTATATTTTAGACAAGGGTAGGTAACCCAATGTCATTTCGTCTTCTGGTAGGTGATCACCTGTTGAAAACTTTAGCGCATAGCTGCGCTTTGTAGCTGGAGAGAGAATATCAGTAATCTCAAAGATATCATCTACATCTACACCATATTTATCATCAATATGTGAAGTAGCTCCATCAAAGCATACATGTTTGTAAAATGCCGTCTCTTTTGCCTCTTTAATAGCAATTGCTTTTTGGTCGGATACCACTAACATTTTATAGTGAAATTCTTCAAATTCTTCTTTCTTATAGCCCCCTAAATTCATAAAAAATAGGCTATTCAAATCGGTTTGATTGGCATCTGCTTTATTGACCACTTCTACCTTATAAGTGCCAACCTTATTTACAATTCGATAAGCATCTACATGTATTTTTCCATCAGCCTCTGGCCAAAAGTTTAAAATTTCTGGCAATAACGCTTGGATAGATGTGCCAATGCCAAAGAAGATATCATGTTGTTCTATATTTCTCCCTTTAGGCTTAGCCCCTAATAAAATCATAAATAGTTGTGGTGTTTCCATTCTTCTATTGTATCAGTGCTGATAAATTTAAGGGAAAATATTTAGAAATAGGGGAATAGAAAATAGGGAATAGTAAATGGGGTTGAAACTAGAATTTACTTCAACTCTTTTATCAGTTGTTTACATCTTGCTTCTACAATTTTAAATACAGGTTCAAACAAGCCATTGTCATAATAGGGGTCGGCAACCTCGCCGTCTTCAGTCAGAAAAAGGCTCACTTTTTGTTTTTGTTTTTCATTTACTGCTAGACTTAAAACATCTTTCAAGTTGTTTTTATCCATCACCAAAATATGGTCAAACTGGTCAAATGAGTTTACCGTAAAATGTCTTGCCCTTTGTGTAGAAATATCGTAACCATAGGTTTTGGCAACGGCCACGCTTCGTTGATCTGGTGCTTGTCCGATATGCCAATTGCCGGTTCCTGCCGATGCAATTTTCCAGTCCAATCCTTGCATATTCACCAAATGACGCATTACTCCCTCAGCCAAAGGCGACCGACAGATATTGCCCAAACACACCATTAAAATTTTCAATATATTATTTTGATTTGGCCTTGAAAGTGTATTTTACAGTGTAGTTTGTACCCCCTTCTGAAAAAGTAATTAGTTGCTCCATTTTGTCTCCATCAACTGTTGCTTCTGTACTTGCACCAGAACCATACGTTAACGTGATTTTAGCACCATCTTTTGTCCATTTTTGCGAATCAGAATTGCGCACCATGTCGCACAGTGCTCCATTAGAAGAAACTTGATAGATACCAGTAGCTAAAAAAACATAGGTATAATTACTGGCCAAGCAACTACCAGCACCATGTATGTTTTTATAATCAGTAGTCGTTTTACCATTAATTGTCATTGCAGGTGTTACCACAGCTTGATCTAAAACCCAACGGTATTTGGTGATGTGGTTAGCTGCATCTTTTTGACAACTAATGAATGCACAGATACAGAGAAATAAGCCTAACTTTTTCATAGCCAATAAGATTTTACTTATAAATATCGTTTAAAATTTTGGCTAAACGAACTCCACCTTTTAACAATTGTTCATTCACAGTGCCAATCCAATCGAAATTATATTTATAGCTTAATTTGTCGTCGTTTTTAATACCAGTTGCATAGATTTTGTTACAGATCTCATACGATTCAAATACGCAGTCTTGTAAACTTGTTTTTTGCCAATTGATTACTTGTTGAGTAGTTGCATGGTTAATTGCCTTGGTATATTCTGTATAGCTCAATTGCTGAAAATCGATCAAACTTTCATCCCAAACTCTATGGAGGTTAGATTTTTCTCCAAACCAGGTTACTGTTACCCTGTTTCCTCCTAAATCTTCTTTTCTGGCAGTATGCATTGGCTGATGCAGGTCTCCAACCAAGTGAATCAACATTCTTAGTGCTAGTTTCTTTTGTGTGGCTGTACTTTTTGCATTTTTTAAAACCGCAATCATCTCGTTTGTTTTGTTGTAGATGTTTGCACCAGGTTGGTTAGCTAAAAAGCTATACACATCCGTTTTTGATAAATCTGCTGGAAGGTTTACATAATGCCAATTGCTCAAGTAATTATAACTGGTATCAGATTTGATAAAATCTGCCCAATTGGCCGCCATTGCCATACTCTCCGTACCCAAAATCTGCTTAATAGCGAAACGGGCTTTTGCTTGTAGGTATTGATCTGCTACTTCGCCAACAATGCGATGCCCTAAAACACCCCAAGCACTTGCTGTAAATGGCAGATAAGCCAATGTCAATACAATAACGATTTTCTTTAAAACTGATATCTTCTTCATATTATAATTCTTTAGGCACACAGGTAATTTTTTCTTTTAATACCAGTGCACATTCTTTGTGGTCATTTAAACTCTCTAACACCAAGTTATTCGTGCTCGACGAGTTAATTTTAAAGCTACTCAAATACCTTCCATTACGGTAACAACCCGAAACTTTCTGCTTGTAATTGGCTTTGGTAAAGGTACCTGTCAATATTAAGGTATCTCCCTTAACAACATAAGTTCCTTTGGCGTGTTCTTTCCAAACACCCTTGTTAAAACACGAATCCTCGTAGTAATTCACTTTTGAATAAGTAGTTAAATCTACATAAAATGAATCACAAGTTATTTTAAAACGGTGTTGTGTATAGTTGAGCAATTGATCGGAATTGGCAATACTATCTTGATTCCATATCCCTTGCAAAAGCGCCTCTCCTTTTCCTTGTACATTTGGTAGTCTTGTACAGGCACTGTATAAAAGCAAAAAGCTGAAAGCAAAAAGCAACGTATAAATTCGTTTATAAAACATCATATTTTTAGTATTTATCAATTAAAGCATGCTGTTTTAACTTTATACTTTCAGCTTTTAAATTATTTTAAACTTCCTACCATTTCTTCCGGACGAACCCACTCATCAAATTGTTCACTGGTTAGCAAACCCAATTCAACTGCAGCTTCGCGTAAAGTTTTATTTTCTTTATGGGCTTTTTTTGCAATTTTAGCTGCATTCTCGTAACCAATGTGTGGGTTTAACGCTGTAACCAACATCAAAGAGTTTTCCATGTGTTGTTTAATTACAGGTCTATTAGGCTCAATACCTTCAGCACATTTATCGTTAAATGACACACAAGCATCGCCAATCAAACGTCCCGACTGCAATACATTAGCTGCAATAACTGGTTTAAATACATTCAGCTCAAAATGGCCATTGCTACCTCCAATACCAACGGTTACATCGTTACCCATAACTTGGGCACATACCATAGTCAAAGCCTCTGGTTGTGTTGGATTAACTTTACCCGGCATAATTGAAGAGCCTGGCTCGTTATCAGGAATGATGATTTCTCCAATTCCACAACGTGGTCCTGAACTCAACATTCTAATATCGTTTGCAATTTTCATTAAAGAAACTGCTACACGTTTGTAAGCGCCAGATAATTCAACCATGGCATCGTGAGCAGCTAGTGCTTCAAATTTATTTGGTGCAGTTACAAAAGCTAAACCTGTTAGTTCAGCAATCTTTTTAGCCACCAAAACATCATATCCATTTGGCGTATTTAAACCTGTACCAACTGCGGTTCCACCTAAGGCCAACTCGCTGATCATTTGCAAAGCATTTTTAATGGCTCTTAAACCATTATCTATCTGTTGTACATATCCTGAAAATTCTTGACCCAAAGTTAAAGGCGTGGCATCCATAAAGTGAGTACGGCCAGTTTTAACGATATCATTCCAAGAAGCTGCTTTTTGAGCTAAGGTATTTCTTAATTTTTCCAATCCTGGGATGGTAATTTCTACTGCTTGTTGATATGCAGCAATGTGCATTGCAGTTGGATAGGTATCATTAGAAGATTGTGATTTGTTCACATCATCATTAGGGTGAAGTACTTTATGGTCATCGGCCAAACTTCCACCATTTAAAACATGGGCACGATTGGCAATCACCTCATTGGCATTCATATTACTTTGCGTACCAGAACCTGTTTGCCAGATCACCAATGGAAATTCTGCATCCAATTTACCTGCAATTACCTCATCACAAGCATTGGCAATTAAAGTTGCCTTTTCTGTAGACAAAACACCCAGTTCAGTATTTGCCAAAGCCGCTGCTTTTTTCAAATATCCAAAAGCATGTATAATTTCCTTTGGCATAGAAGCCTCCGGACCAATTTTAAAATTATTACGTGAACGTTCGGTTTGTGCACCCCAATATTTATCTGCAGGCACTTGTACCTCGCCCATGGTATCGTGTTCTATTCTGAAACTCATGATGTTGTTATTTTTTTGGCAAATTTAAAGATTTTGGGTCGCTTTGTGGTAACATATTTAATAGGAATAAAAATTAGTGGAACAATCTGCGCAAAAGTAGAGTAACTGATAATGTTTAAAACTCTTTTGCACTTAGAAAGGCAATAATCCTTATTTTGCCAGCTTTTAAACCCGCATAATTTAAACATGAAGTTTCGTCTATTTACCCTTGCATTTGCACTCACTATTTTATCGCTCTCATCCTGCACCAGTAAAGAAGAAAAAGCTAAAAAAGCAGCAGCTGATCAAAAAGTAAGAACCAAGGAAGACGATAAGGCAGACAGCTTATTGATTGCCTACGACCCTAAAAAAGGGGACCAATGGATTGCAGATTTTGTACAGAACCTACATAAAAAATCTGGTTTCAATGGCAATATGTTGGTGGCTAGAAAGGGTAAAATTCTCTACGAAAAAGCAATTGGCTGGGCCGATTACCTGCATCGTGATAGTTTAAAGATCAACTCAGAATTCGAATTGGCTTCCATTACCAAAACCTTTACAGGAGTTGCCATTATGCAGTTGGTAGAGGCTGGAAAATTGAAACTAACTGATAATGTAAAGAAATTCTATCCCAACTTTCCTTATGATGGCATTACTGTAGAGTTGTTATTGTCTCACCGTAGTGGGATGATGAACTATGTTTATTTTATCGACGACATTTGGCGCAAAGAAAAACGCGATATGAAAAAGGGCGTCTCTAACCAAGATGTAATGAACGTAATTGCCGATAAAAAACCAAATCCTTATACCAAGCCCAATAAGGTTTTTCATTACAACAATTCTAACTTTATGGTTTTAGGTGCCATTATAGAAAAAGTAACTGGCAAAACCTATGCAGAATACATGATGGAACATGTATTTAAACCTGCAGGCATGAAACACACACATGTTTATTCTACCACTGTTTACCCGAAAATTCCTGTTGATGTTGTGGGTCACGACCGCACTTGGCGCTATTCTGTAGTTCAGAATTTTCTAGATGGACCTGTTGGCGACAAAGGAATTTACAGTACCCTACACGATTTGGTACTGTATGACAAATACCTAAAAAATGGCCGATTATTGAGCAAAAAGAGTTTAGACTCTGCCTATGTTGGTCGAAACAAGGCTGTAAATGGCCACTTTAATTATGGTTATGGCTGGCGCATGTTCGATGGCAAGGGTATGGACAAAGTGGTTTACCATACAGGTTGGTGGCATGGTTTCCGTCATATCTATATCCGCGATTTGGACAAAGATATTGTAGTGATCTTCTTAGGCAATTTAACCAATGGAAGTTTAATGCACTTAGACGAGCTCTTTAAATATCTAAAAATGCCGATTATTAGAAAAGGTGCATATACAGGTGCTGGTTCATTGCCAGGTAGCGACGAAGATTAACTTATTTTAACATAAATTAGTACTTTTTTCAATTGATAAATAGCTAGTTTTCAGTTATGAAACTAGGCTATGTATTGATATTTTTCTTGATGATTAGCATTACTCAAGCGCAAACAACCATTACTGTGTTGGCTGCTGCCGATGGCCAACCTTTAGGCAATGTGCTGATCTACCACAAAACAAATTTAATAGGCGAAACCAACAAAGAGGGCAGAGCTAGCCTACAGCTAACCAATGTAGATAGTTTGGTTTTTGTTAAAAACGACTATGAAGATATTGTATTACCTAAAACCCAATTGACCGAAAAAATATGGATGGTTAAAAATAAGATCATCCTTCTGAATGAAGTGGTGGTTAGCCCCATGACCGCTGAAAAATTGCTCAAACAAGTTGGCGATTTTATTGAAGAAGCGAAAACCAAAAAGGGTAAACTAAGTTATAGCATCCCACATCATCTACAGATTTACAATAAATTTATGGCAGGTAATGATACCTTACATTACCTTAATAATCGATTTACATTTGAAAAGGGCAACTTTAAAATAAACGATCAGACCAAGATTGTAAAAAATTTCAGACACGTACAAGTTAAAGAGAACATTTCAAAAGTTTACAGTTGGGGTGGTAAAGAGGCCGATTTTTGGGATCTGTTTTCTCTTACCCCATTGGGGATCCATTATAGTGTCGACTTCAATGATTTTTTTCTTCACCAAGAACTATTCGATTACAAAATTGTAGCGAGCGAAACTTATTACAGATTGGAGTTTAAACAGAAAAAGAAATATTTTTTGTCTAGTATTGAAGGGTACCTTATTGTAGATAAACAGGATTTTGGAATTTATGAATTTGAGAGTAGATTGAAAGATAACAAACCTCGTTTTGTAAACCTACACACCAATTTAAGCAATACAAAATCGGCCACGTTTAAAATAGATACCGAAACCTATAAATTTAAATACACCAAAGAAAGCGACAGTTATCTTTTAGCTTATAGCAGCAAAAACACCACATTTACAGCAGAAAAAGGTCAACATAAAAACATGCGATTTACGGCTACCACTCAGGTAGAGCGCACTGTTGATTTTGGGGATAGGAACTTAAAGAATTTTGATGTCTTTAAATGGGATATCAAATAATTGGACATTAAGAAATCTTATCAAAGGCAATTCCTCGGTTCTTTTTATCGAGGAATCTTTTAAGCAAAGCATTTTCGGGCAATTCAAGCATGGCATCTTTTTCAAAAAGCTCAATTACCGTATTTCTGGCTTCTTGTAAAATAATTTGATCTTTGGCCAAATTGGCCACTTTCAATTCTAGTACCCCGCTTTGTTGGGTTCCGGTAATATCTCCAGGTCCACGCAATTGCAAATCTATTTCAGAAATTTCGAAACCATTGTTGGTTTTAACCATGGTATCTAAACGCAATTTAGAGTTTGGTCCTAGTTTATTGCCAGACATTAAGATACAGAAAGACTGTTCGGCCCCACGACCAACCCGTCCTCTTAATTGGTGCAATTGCGAAAGTCCAAATCGCTCTGCATTCTCTATAATCATTACCGAGGCATTGGGTACATTTACACCCACTTCAATTACTGTGGTAGCTACCATAATTTGGCTCTTGCCTTCAATAAATCGCTGCATCTCGTACTGTTTATCTGCATTGGGCATTTGGCCATGCACAATACTGATCTGATATTCGGGCAAAGGAAATTGATGCCGCATCTGTTCTACACCAGCCTCTAAATGTAAAAGATCTAGTTTTTCACTTTCCCTAATCAATGGATAAACGATATAAACTTGGCGGCCTTTGGCTATTTCCTGTTTCATAAAGCCAAACATGCGCAAGCGCTGTCCTTCAAACAAATGCAGCGTTTCAATTGGCTTTCTTCCAACCGGAAGTTCATCAATTACCGAAACATCTAAATCGCCATATAAGGTCATGGCCAATGTTCTCGGAATTGGCGTAGCTGTCATCACTAGAATATGTGGCGGCACCACATTTTTACGCCATAACTTTGCCCTTTGCTCAACCCCAAAACGATGTTGTTCATCGATCACCACAAGGCCCAAATTTTTAAATTGAACCTTATCTTCAATTAAAGCGTGGGTACCCACCAAAATATCAACCTCACCAGCCTCTAATTGTTGATGCAATATCGTTCTTTGTTTTTTTGTGGTATTGCCCGTTAAAATGGCCACATTAACCAGCTCTCCTTTTAATAGATCTACTAAAGATTGGTAATGTTGACGGGCCAAGATTTCTGTAGGCGCCATCATACAAGCTTGGTATCCATTGTCATTTGCCAACAGCATACTCATTAGCGCAACCACTGTTTTGCCACTCCCCACATCGCCCTGAATGAGTCTATTCATTTGGCTGCCTCTTTGGGTATCTAGCCTAATCTCTTTAATTACTCGCTTCTGCGCATTCGTTAGCGCGAAGGGGAGCATTGTGTTATAGAAAGTATTTACACGTTCTCCTACAGCATTAAACAAAGCTCCTTTAAACTTTAAACTTCGCAATTGTTTATTGTGCAGCAACTGCAATTGGATAAAGAAGAGTTCTTCAAATTTCAAACGTCTTTCTGCATGTTGTAACATCGATGCATTAGCAGGGAAGTGAATGTGGATCAGTGCATCTTTTCTACTGATCAGTTTGTACTTTTCTAAAATATAGGCAGGTAAAGTTTCTCTAATTTCATTGATATGCAATTCAATGATATGGTGGATCAACTTCTGAATTCCTTTACTATCTAAAAAGCTCTTTTTAAGTTTTTCGGTAGAGTTATAGATTGGCTGTAAAGTCAAGTTACCCGTAATTCCAGTTTGCCTGGGATAATTTTCTAGATCTGGATGCGAAATACTGAAACCATTATTGAATAAAGTGGGCTTGCCAAACGCAATATAAAGACTACCCCTCATCACATGGTCTTCCACCCATTTTAAACTCTGAAACCAAACCAGATCCATCGTTCCCGTATCATCGGTAAACTTAGCTACGATCCTTTTTTTATGTTTTTCGCCAATGGTTTCTTTACTAGTAATTCGACCAATTACCTGTACCAATGGCATATCTGGATGAAGTTCATTGATTTTATAAAACCGAGTCCTGTCAATATATCTAAAAGGATAGTGGTCTAAAAGTTGCTCGTAGGTAGAAATGCCCAACTCCTTTTGCAAAAGTTCGGCACGCTTGGGGCCAACCCCTTTCAGGTAAACCAGTGCTGTATCTAAATTTGAGGCAAACAAAACTGAACTTATTTTCTCTTCAAAGTAAAGATATCTTTTATCAAGTTCCAATTAAATAGAAAAACTGCAAACAGCAATAAAAGATAGGCCAGCAACTGATTGGCACTAATGTGTTCATTAAAATATAAAACGGCAACCGCAAATGCGATGATCGGGTTTACGTAAATAATGATCCCTAGCGTTGAAGACGGAATCCCTATTAGTGCATACAGGCTTAAAAAAAGTGGGATGATTGTAAACACCACTGCAATGGCAACAATATGCCCCCAAAACCACATTCCAGTTGGAAAGCCCGCATGGTGGGCAATATAGAAAGGAAGCATGATGACCACCGCAAGGGTAATTTGTAAGGCCAACACATTCAACTTATCCAAGTGTTGCATCTTCCGTTGGATAATCAGGTAAAATGCATATAAGGCTGCAATAATTACCGACCATAAAACTTCTTTAAAAGAGCCTGTAGCCAGCATTACAATACTCAATAGCGCAACGGCCAGAGAGAGCAATTTTATTTTAGAAAGTTCTTCTTTTAAAATCAAGAAGCCGCCAAATGCAGTAATCAATGGGCAAACCATGTAAGCAAATGCAGCCGACTTTAAACTCACATTATTTACTGCATAAATAAAGGTATACCAGTTTAGGGTAAGTAAAACTGTTGCCCCAATGATTTGCCAGATAATGATCTTTTTTTCTTTCGGTAAAGCTGCCTTAAAATATTGAATATCTTGTTTGAGGTATTTCCTTCTAAACAACAGAATCGCAATCCATATCACAATCAAAGATGTAAATATGCGATAATACAATATTTCTTCTGAGGGAAAAGCTTTTAGATTTCGCAATGGAATAGAAAAGAACCCCCAAATGGCAACCGATAAAAATGCTGCTAATAAGTAACGTGATTTAGATTTCAACGATACCTAAGCTTTAAATGCAGTTACAGAGATTTCAACATTTACTCCTTTTGGCAAACCTTTTACAGCAACCGTTTCGCGAGCAGGATAGGCTGTTTCAAAATAAGCACCATAAACTTCATTTACTTCAGCAAACAAGCCCATATCAGACAAGAAAATAGTTGTTTTAACAATGTGTTCAAACTCATACTCTGCTTCCAATAGCACAGCTTTTATGTTTCGCATTACCTGATGTGTTTCTTCTGCAATAGAAGTCAGGTTCAGTTCTCCATTTTCTGGATTAATAGCTACCTGACCAGATAGAAATAAGAAACCATTTGCAATTACAGCTTGGCTATAAGGACCAATTGGAGCAGGGGCATTGCTGGTGTTGATAATTGTTTTCATCTAATTTTTTAATATAAACCATTGGATCAATTTCCAGATGATACCACCAACAAACAATACGATGGCTAAAGCATTAATCACATGCATTATCCTTAGGTTAATATTCGTAGGTCTTTTTGGATCTGGTTTTCTGAAAAAGTACATATACAAATGTAGGTATAAAAAAAAAGAGCCTCGAAATTTCGAGGCTCTTTTTATATCGAATTAAGAAAGATTAGTTTCTTGAAGTCTCAACACGACGATTTTGGATACGACCTTCTTCAGTATCGTTAGAAGCAATTGGATTAGCTTCACCAAAACCTTTAGCAGTAACTTGACTAGCGTTAACACCAGAGTTTACTAAGTAAGTTTTAACAGAATTAGCTCTGTCTTTAGATAATTTCATATTGTATGCAGCAGTACCTTCGCTAGAAGCATAACCTTTAGCAGTTATTTTACCACCGTTTTCACGCAATGTTGAAGATAATTTATCTAAAACTGGATAAGCTTCAGTTTTTAACACTGAACTGTTGAATTCAAACTGGATAGTTTCCCAACCTGAAAATACTGGAGCTGTAGGAGTAACAACAACTGGTGCTGGTGGAGGAGGAAGTGGACATCCTGAACCATCAACTTTAGTTCCAGCTGGAGTACCAGCACATTTGTCAAATTGATCAGCAACACCGTCACCGTCAGTATCTTTTTTCAAATCTTCGATAGATTTCTCTACGTTAGAAACACGGTTTTTCAATGCTTCAACTTCTTGACGTAATGAAGGATCTTTTAATTCATCATACATTAAAGCAAGTGGGTTAACCCAATCCAAGTTTGGTTTAGATTTAGAACCTAAAGAGAATTCTAAACCAGCAGATGCATAGCTAAATTTATCAAAGTTAGAAGTAATGCTGCTTCCAGATTGAACACCATTGAAGTTAAAATCATCAACAAAGTTCATGGTGTAGTTTAAGTTGAAAGATACACGATCAGACACTTTAAATTTAACACCAGCACCTACAGGAATGTAAGCACCTTTGTAGTAATCATTACCATTGATTGGTTTTTGCTCGTTTTTAGTACCATCAGCACGAGTTGTAGTTGGCTGATAAGCAACTAAACCGTAACCTGCAGATAAGATAAAGTTTACTGAGTTCTCACGACGTAAGAAATCTACAGTAGCTACATTAACAACACCTCTCAAGTCAACAGCATATTGCATTTTAGTTTCGAAATCTTTAACGCCATTCTGAACACCGCCAGCTGCATCTTTGTTAGATCCTGAAACTTTACCACGCATTACATTAGCTTCTAAACCGAATGCATGTCCTAATTGCTTACGCAATGAAACACCGTAACCTAAGTTAACATCCCAGTTAGTAAAATCGTTTCTACCGCCTAAAAGAACGATAGGAGTAGTAACACCAGCATTGACCCCTATAGACCAAGATCTGTATTGTCCTCTTCCGCCAAATACCTTAGCAGATGATGAAGGAGCTGTAGCATCTTGAGCACTTGCTAGAGACGTTACTCCCATCAATGCTACTAGAGAGGCAACAAGACCCTTCTTTAAAGTAGAATAATTCATAATTTTCTTTTTTAAGGTTAAACAAATATTAATTGTATAATTTTTTGTAAGAACAAAATTAAACAATTTTTTATAATCTCAAAATACTATACAAACTCCGTTCCAAACTTATAAAGCTTTGAACTTTTTGTACATTTGACATCTTCGTAGCTGTAAATTTAAATAAAAGTATGAAATACGATCAAATAAATAATTCATTGTTCATTCAGAACAGAAAAAATTTTGAGAAACTCCTTAAGACTAATGCTTTAGCAATATTTCAGTCTAATGATGAGTTTCCTAGAAGTGGAGATCAGAATTTTCCTTTTAAACAAAATCCCGATCTTTTCTATTTATCTGGCATAGATCAAGAGCAATCTATTTTATTGCTTTTCCCCAACTGTCCTAATCCTTTATACAGAGAAGTCCTTTTTTTAAGACAGACAAATGATTATATTAAGGTATGGGAAGGCCATAAATATACCAAAGAACAAGCTAGATCGGTGTCTGGCATCGAAAATATCTATTGGTTAGAAGATTTTGACAACATCCTTCACAGCATCATTCACTATGCCGAGTACATTTACCTCAACACCAATGAAAATGACCGTTATGCGCATACGGTAACTTATAGAGATATCCGATTTATAGAACAGCTTCGTACAAAATACCCGCTTCATCATTTTGAGAGGGCTGCCCCATTGATGCGTGAGTTACGCGCCATAAAGTCTACTGTAGAAATTGAGCTTACTCAAAAAGCATGTGATTTAACCAAGGATGCCTTTTTACGTGTGTTAAAATTTGTAAAACCGGGGGTGATGGAGTATGAGATTGAAGCAGAGATTATTCACGAGTTCATTAGCAAAAAAGCCACGGGGCACGGATATTCTCCAATAATTGCTGCTGGTAACAATGCTAATATTTTGCATTATACCGATAACAACCAAGAATGTAAAGATGGAGAACTCATTTTAATGGACTTTGGGGCAGAGTATGGCAATTACAATGCAGATGTAACCCGAACAATTCCGGTAAATGGCAAGTTTACAAAAAGACAAAAAGAGGTTTACAATGCAGTTTTAACGGTATTGAACGAATCTAAAAAATTAATGGTTGCAGGTGCGGTTTGGAACAGTTATCACGAACAGGTTGGAGAAATCATGACCGAACAGTTGATTAATTTAGGGTTAATTACCGTAACCGATGTTAAAAATCAAAATCCAAAATACCCTGCCTATAAAAAATATTTCATGCATGGTAATACCCACCATTTAGGTATTGATGTTCATGATTTTGCGGGCAGATATACGCCTTTTGCAGCAGGTAACATTTTAACCTGTGAGCCTGGAATCTATATTCCTGAGGAAGGTTTTGGAGTAAGATTGGAGAACGATATTTTGGTAACCAAAGAAGGGAATATTGATTTAACCGAAAAAATTCCAATTATCGCCGAAGAGATTGAAGCGCTTATGAATGCTTAATCCATGAATCTACAAAACGATAAATATTAAAATTAGAATCTAACAAAGCTTCGTTTACTGCTTCTCGGAGCTTTGTTTTATCTATATCCAACATACGTTGGTGCTGGATAATCCGGAATGCTTTCTCTGCCATTAAAAGTGTTTTGCGCTCGTTTAATTGTTTATTTCCTTTTAATAGCCATTTACATAGCGCAGCAATTCCTTCATTTTTATCCGCAACTGTTTTAAAGATCGGTATTTGTTGGTGTTGCTCATGCACCAGTTTTTTGAGGTTGTTCGCAAATGTATCAGCACCCTCTCTATCAGCTTTATTTACGACAAAGGCTTGCGCAATTTCCATCAATCCAGATTTTATATTCTGAATTTCATCACCAGATTCAGGTACCAACACCACAACAGTTTGATCTGCCAAACCTGCAATCTCCACCTCCGATTGCCCAACGCCTACTGTTTCTACTAAAATTAAATCGAAATTGGCAGCCCTCAATAGGTCAACCATTTCCAATGTTTTAACAGAAATACCTCCTAAGGCCCCTCTGGTAGCAATAGACCTAATAAATACATTTGGATTATTGAATTGTTGAGCCATTCTGATCCGATCGCCCAATAACGACCCAAAATTGAATGGTGAAGTAGGATCAACAGCCAAAATAGCGATTTTATGCCCTTTCGAGACCAACTCTCCAGTAATGGCATTTACCAAGGTACTTTTACCCGCTCCGGGTGGCCCTGTAATTCCAATCACAGGCACCTCATACTTGATCTTCATATTCTTCAACAAAGCAGCAGCAGGTTCAAGATCATTTTCTACTAAAGTTAGTGCTCTAGCAATGATCCTAAAATCTCCTTCTTCTATCCCTGTTTTAAATACTTCGTATGATTTCATTAGCAAAATGGATGTGATCGCAAATAAACGTATTTTTTACTAAACAACATCAATCTCCTGCTTCATAATGTAAAGCATTTGGCCGCTCAAAAAAACAAACAACAAAAATCGTAACTTTGCTGTAATTACATTATTTAAATGAAAATCTATTTTCGATTATTGTCGTTTGCCAAGCCAATTGAAAAATTTGCTATACCATACGTTATCGCTACGTTGTTAGCTATATCTTTTAACACCTTTCTTTTTACTTTACTTGGCCCTTTAATGCAGGCCATTTTTTTAGAGAAATGTGAAACCATTACCAAAACTCAAGCAAACGGTTCGTGGAACCCAATGGAGCAGTTTGACAGCTATATCAATAACATTATAGCCGACGACAAAATATTTGCACTAAAAATAATATGCGTAGTTATTGTAATTACGGTATTCTTAGCTAATTTTTTCCGCTATTTCTCTCAGCGCTACATGGAAGACTTAAGGGTACATACCTTACTCAATCTTAGAAAAAGAGTATTTGATAATGTAATGAACCTTCACGTTGGCTATTTCAATAATGAGCGTAAGGGAGATATCATTTCAAAAGTAGCTTCAGACGTTCAGGTGGTACAATTTTCTGTTACCAACACCTTACAAGTTGTTTTTAAAGAGCCCGTACAGCTGTTATTTTTTATTGGTGTACTGATTAACATCTCGCTTAAATTAACCGTATTCTCCTTGTTGGTTATTCCAATTTCTGGTTTTGTAATTAGTAAAATTGTAAAACGCTTGAAACAACAATCTACCCAATCTCATCAGTCTTTTGCCAAAATGATTGGTTTCTTAGATGAAGCCTTGGGAGGCATTAAGATTATCAAAGCCTTTAATGCCACTTTCAGGATCAAGGAAAAATTTGATGAAGAAAACAAGTTTTACTCTAAACTGAACCGTAAAATGGCTAGGCGTCAGCAGTTGGCCTCTCCAGTTTCGCAAACATTAGGCGTTTTAGTAGTTGTATTTATCCTTTTATATGGGGGAATTCAAATTTTGGATGGAACAGGTGATTTAGAACCGCATAAATTTATCGTATATCTGGCTACTTTTTCGCAATTGATGCAACCGATCAAAGCATTAACAGATTCTTTTAGCGGCATCCATTCTGGAATTGCTGCTGGTGAGCGTGTATTAGACTTGATAGATACCAAACCAGAATTAGTCAATAAACCAGGTGCAGAAAATCTAACCACATTTGAAAAAGAATTAACCTTTGAGCATGTTGACTTTTACTATGGAGACAAACAGGTACTAAAAGACATCAACATCAATGTTAAAAAGGGATCTACTGTTGCACTTGTTGGCCCTTCTGGTGGCGGAAAGAGTACATTGATGGATTTAATTCCACGTTTCCATGATCCTAAATCTGGAGCTGTTAAAATTGATGGATACGACTACAAAGATTTAACCGTAGAGAGCATTAGAGCTCAAATAGGTACTGTAAACCAAGAAAGTATATTATTTAACGACACGATCTTTAACAATATCGCCTTTGGCAAGCCCGAAGCTAGTGAAGAGGAAGTAATTAAGGCCGCTAAAATTGCGAATGCGCACGAATTTATTTTGAATACGGAGCAAGGATATCAATCTTTTGTTGGCGATAGAGGAAATAAATTATCTGGTGGACAAAAACAAAGAATCTGTATTGCCAGAGCTGTATTGGCAAATCCACCAATCATGTTATTAGACGAAGCGACGTCTGCACTAGATACAGAATCAGAAAAATTGGTACAGGATGCTTTAAATAATTTGATGCAGAACCGTACTTCTATCGTTATTGCTCACCGTTTAAGCACCATCCAACATGCAGATGTAATTGTGGTAATTGACAAAGGTGAGGTGGTAGAAACTGGAAGTCATAGCGAATTAATGTCGCGAAACGGCCTTTACAAACGTTTAATAGATATGCAGGCTTTTAATGATTAAAAATGAGTAGAGACATGTCTATTCAAGCAACTTCAATCGCAAGGGTTGATCATCCTTTTGAATTTTCCATCTGCACATTAGTTACCCGCAAAGGAGAATATCAGGAAATGCTACAGTCATTTCAAAGCAGTGGTTTTACCAATGATCTTTGTGAATATCTGTTTGCTGACAATACTGAGGGCAATGTATTTGATGCTTTTGAAGCTTTTAATCTTTTCTTAAGGCAAGCAAAGGGAAAATATATCATTATCTGTCATCAAGATATTTTGATCAATGAAGATGACATCTCGGATTTAAGAAACAGATTAAAAGAGCTAGATCTTAAAGACCCTAATTGGGCAATTTGTAGCAACTCTGGTGCTGCAGGCCCAAATCATATTGTTTATCATATTTCCTATCCAGAAAAGGGGCTAATGAGTAAGGGTCGTTTCCCTTTAAAAGTAGCTGCAATTGATGAAAACTTTATATTGGTAAAAAACAATGCCTTGTTAAAAGTATCCAATGATCTTTCTGGATTTCATTTATATGGAACAGATCTCTGTTTACAAGCAGCACTGAATGGCTTTTCTGCTTACGCCATTGCATTTAACCTCACCCATAAAAGTTTTGGCAATAGAGATCAAGAATTTTATAGGATCGAAAAAGAATTGGTTAAAAAGTACGATTCTTTTTTTAGAAGCAGATGGATACAAACCAATAATACCATTTTTTTCCTCTCTGGTTCTCCTATTAAATTTCTCCTAGGAAATCCTTTAGCTCTGTTCTTCATTAGGATGTTCAATAGTGTAAAAAAGAAGCTTTAATGGTGGAGACTGCGTACAATTTGCCTTTAGTATCTATTGCCTTATGTACCTACAATGGTGAAAAGTACATTGCTCAGCAGCTCGATTCAATTTTGTCGCAATCTTATACAACGCTAGAAATTATAATTTTAGATGATTGTTCAACCGATCAAACCTTTGCGATCTTAACTGAATACCAGAATAGAGATACAAGGATCAAGTTATTTCTAAACGAAAAAAACCTAGGTTTTAACGCCAATTTTACAAAGTGTTTATCTTTATGCCAAGGAGATTTTATCGCTATTGCCGATCAAGACGACATTTGGCATGAAGGTAAAATAGCGGTACTCCAAGCCAACATTAAAGACAATTATTTAATTTACCATAACTCGGCCTACATTGACGAACGCAATGTGGCTACTGGAAAAACAACAAGGTCACATCATCGCTTTGTAAATGGAAATTGTGCCATCAATCTTGTCTATTTTAATTGTGTTTCTGGACATGCTTGTTTAATTAGTAAAGAATTTCTCCAAATGGTTGATCCCATTCCTGCCAACTTTTATTACGACTGGTGGCTTGCTTATACTGCTGCCTGCTATGGCAAAATAGCGTATATAGATGAGGTATTGGTTAACCATAGGCTCCATAAAGAAAGTTCTACAGCTAACGATAAAACAGAGCCACAGCAATTAAGGCCAGAACATTTAAAACTTTTTATTGCACATCCATCAACTCCAGCGCCTCTAAGAAACTTACTTCAAAAATTGCTGGCAGCATATTTGGATAAAAGACCGCGGGCATTTTCATTTAAATTGTTTTTACTTTTACTCGAAAATAGCCGCGAATTACTCTATATCAGAAAAAAATCTATCTTTTCTAGATTTAAATTTCTGATTAATGAAAGCAGATCACACAAATACCTGAATAATGAATAAACAAATTAAGCCGATTGCTTTTTATCTACCACAATACCATGCGATAAAAGAGAACAACGAATGGTGGGGAGAGGGTTTTACCGAATGGACAAACGTAAAAAAAGCACAACCAAAATTCAAAGGACATTACCAGCCCCACATTCCTCTTCATCAGAACTATTATGATCTGAGCAATCATACCGTGCTTGAAGAACAGGCAAAACTTGCCCTCGAATATGGTTTATATGGTTTTTGCTTTTATCATTATTGGTTTAATGGTAAACTGCTATTAGAAACCCCATTGCACCATCTTTTGGCCAACAAAACTCCCGAAATTCCATTTTGCTTATGTTGGGCCAATGAAAACTGGACCAGAACTTGGGATGGGCAGGAAAAAGAAGTTTTGATGAAACAAGATTATTCTTTGGAAGACGACCTTGCACATATCAAATATCTCATTCCTTTTTTCAAAGATGATAGATACATCAAAATTGATGGAAAACCTGTTTTCTTAATGTATAGAACTGAGCTTCACCCAAACATTAAAGAAGCTACCGAAATTTGGCGAGAAGAAGTAAAAAAAGCAGGCTTCGATGATCTCTACTTAATTAGGGTTGAAAATTTTGAAAGAAACTTAACTCCTAGCTTACATGGTTTTGATGCGGGAACCGAATTTGCACCAGATGGAAAATACAGTGGAGAAAAAGCAGGTAAACAAAACATGTTGAGCTATGTGTTGAGCAAAGTATTGCATACCACAGGAATAAAACCATCTGCCAAATTCACAAATAAGGTTTTTTCTTATCCTACTTTGGTTAAGAATATGATCAATAAGCCAAAACCTGATTACAAATATTTTAGGTGTGTAAGTCCATCTTGGGATAACTCTGCTCGGAGAAAGGAAAATGCAACTTTATATATAGATACTGATCCCAAACTGTTTGGCACATGGGCAAAAAAAATGGTTGCCTATACCAAGGCAAACCTTCCTGAAAACGAGCAATTGTTATTTGTAAATGCTTGGAATGAATGGGGAGAAGGCTGTCATTTAGAGCCAGACGAAAAACATGGATTTGTCTATTTAGAAGAACTTGCAGCAGCAGTTAAATAGTTGCCTATAAAGGCTTAAATTATCTACCCTTTTTAAGAAATACCTTAAGAAGGTGTAGGTAAAGCTTCAAGAACAATCCCGTTGTCATCATTTTGGAGCTTCTACTTTTTAAAAGCATAGCCTGGGTTTCAGCAAAAGTAAAGTCTTCGGTTTTCATTCTACCAATGATCCCTCTGAAACCTCTTTTCTCCAAAAGACCTGCCTTTGCTTTAGGCAGATTAGTAATATTTATTGGCAAGATCGCGTTCCACTTGGCATGTATTTTTAATATTTCGCTCAGCCAATTTCTATCGGTATAACCTTCAGAAAAATGTTCGATCAAGATATCGAATGTTACACCTACTTTATATTTTTGGCCCAAGCCTAAAGAAAAATCAAGATCATATCCATGAAAGCCTTTTAACAATTCTTGGTCAAAGGCATACGAATTTATGGCCGCTCTAGTACAACAGAACCAAACCCCATCAATGCTGGCAACTTCTATCAATTTACTTTCTGTAGGGTTGGCATAGATTCTATTTGTAGCCTTATTGGTATACTTATATCGTTGAACAAGGTTATAGTTGAGCAATTCTGGCGCTTCATTCTCATAACAATACCAACTAGATGGTGCAACAGATTTATATTGCCCTCCAGCAATGCCAATTAAGCCAAATGCCGGATTGGTTTTAAAAATATCAATTACAATCTCGCCCCAATTTTCGCTTTTCATTAGCAGATCTTCGTGCATAAAACACAAAATATCGTATTTAGCTTGGGCAAATCCTTTATTGTAAACCTCACAAATTCCCATTTTACCATCGCCATTGGCTATGCCGATCACCTCAAATTCTACCCCAATAGTTTGGGTAATATTTGCTGTAACATTGACCAAAAAATTTGGGTCTACAGATGCAATTATTATCGATATCATTTAAGAACAAAACTAATCTTTATAAAATAATATTTTCAGTACAGCAATAATTATATTTGTTTGATATGGATAAAAATTACGATTACCTTATCGTGGGTTCGGGGCTTTTTGGTGCAACATTTGCACATCAAATGACCAAAGCAGGGAAAAAATGTTTGGTGATCGATAAAAGAGAACATGCTGGGGGAAATATCTATTGCAAGGAAATTGAAAATATCAATGTCCACTGGTACGGTCCGCATATCTTTCACACCAACGACAAAGAGATTTGGGATTTTGTGAATTCTTTTGTTGAATTTAATAGATTTATATATACCCCAGTTGCCAATTACAAAGGTGAGCTTTACAATTTGCCTTTTAACATGAATACCTTTTATCAGCTTTGGAAAACAAAAACACCTGAAGAGGCCAAAGCTACTATTGATAAACAGATTAAGGCTAATCTGGTAAAAAGCCCTAAGAACCTGGAGGAGCAAGCCTTAAACTTTGTAGGTGAAGATATTTATTTGAAGCTGATTAAAGGTTATACAGAAAAACAGTGGGGAAGAAAGGGAACCGAGCTTCCTGCATTTATTATTAAACGCTTACCGCTTAGGTTTACCTTCGATAACAATTATTTCAATGACAAGTATCAAGGTATCCCAATTGGTGGTTATAATAAGCTAACGGAGGGCCTCCTAAAAGGTATTGAAGTAAGGTTAGGTGTAGATTTCTTCGCCAACAAACAAGAACTAAGCAAACAGGCACATAAAGTTGTTTATACAGGAAAGTTAGATGAGTATTTTAACTACTCCTTAGGGCACTTGAAATACCGTAGTTTAGAATTCGATCATCAGGTATTAGATACAGAGAATTATCAAGGCACAGCCGCTGTTAATTATACTGATTTTGAAACACCATATACCCGTATCATTGAGCATAAACATTTTGAATTTGGCAAACAAGCAAAAACAGTTATCACGAAAGAATACCCCCAAGAGTGGACCACAAATAAAGAACCCTACTACCCAATTAATGATACGGAAAATGAAGAATTGGCAAAAAAATATAAAAAATTAAAGGAGTTAGAACCCAACTTGATCTTCGGTGGCAGACTTGCAGAGTATAAGTACTATGATATGCACCAGGTAATAGGTGCCGCCCTTCATGTTGCTAAAAATGAATTAAATGTACGATAAGGATTTAACGATTTTCAGTGTTTTTCATAAAGAGTACCCCGCTCCAAATTGCGCTTTCATCAAGCCTATACAAGTTGGCAAAATTCAAAGTCAACTTGATCTCCCATTTTTTAGTGATGATACAGGAGACCATATTTCAGAAAAAAACGAACGTTTTTGCGAAACAACTGCGCTGTATTGGATCTGGAAAAACCTGCACCAGATAGACAGCCAGTACATTGGTTTGGCACATTACAGACGGTATTTCACTATCCCTGAAACAAAGGTTAAACAAAAATTATGGGGTGATAAAAAAATAGAGGATCAGTCAGATAGCTATAGTAAACCACTATCTAATGAAGGGTTAAATGAGATCTCATCAGCTACCCTTAAAAACTACATATTAGAAAAACTAGCCGGAACACAGATATTAGTAGCCAAAGCAAGTCAAATTGGGTCATTGGGCACTCATCCTTTCAACATTGAAGATCAGTTTATCTATTATCATTTACGGGAAGATTGGTTGATTTTTGAACAAGCTTTACAAAAATTGGCCCCTGCCGATTATGAATTTGCGAAGACTTTCTTTTCGACAAGAAATACAATGCATTGCTATAACATGTTTATTGCCGACAAAGCATTTGTGGAGGCCTATTGCACTTGGTTGTTTCCAATACTATTTGAACTTGAGAAGAATATCAAGGTTAGTCCGTACCCTTATCAAAACCGCACCATAGGTTTTTTAAGTGAGCGCTTGCTTAATCTTTATGTTTACAAAAACCTAAAAGCAGTTGGTGAAATGCCTATTGTTTATTTTACCTAGACCCAATTGCCCATTTAAATTTGGTTCCTGAAATCAACTTTACGAGCATAAAAGTAAGCAGATACACAAAAGCAAACCTCAACACAGAATAGCCAGCAACACTTAATGCCGACATCGTCTCTAAATTTAAATTTAAAGGCCTTACAATTTCAATCAATAACCTATCAATGATAATTGGGTGAAGAAGATAGATACCAAAAGTGGTATGTCTTGGGTTTAGTGCTTTTTGCACACCTTTCATATCGCCCATTTTTAATAATAAGGCAAACATACCAAGAGAGTAAAATATGTTCGTTACCCTTAAGGTGTTAAAAGGATCTTTTAGGTTTAAGTCCATCAAATGAACCGATTCTAGTGTACTCAACACCAGCAGCACAAGGTTAATTGCGAGCAGTGAGCTAAATGAGATTTTACCTAATGCAGCTTTTACCTGATCGTAATACCTGTTTAAGGTAATGCCAAGCCACAGGTAAAATACAAAGCCAAACAGCGCAGTAGTATGTTCTACAGGCAACCATCCAAAATAGAGATTTACACTATAGAAAAAGGAGAATAAACCTAATACTAATCCAAAGCCCCACTTGTAAATGTATTTTTTAAACAGCAATAAAATGGCTATACAGATTAAGAAATTAAGGATAAACCAATAGTTGCTATGGAAAATCACTCTAAAAAACATACCCACGGTCACATCATACCAATCTACAGGATGTCTATTTCCAACACTTGTTTTCAAGACCATAAAGACTTGTTGGCCGGCTGTTAGCACGAGATAGATGAAAATCCAAAACAACCAAGGTCCAATTGTATTCTTGAACCTGTTCTTCATATATTGAAGAGGCGTGTACTCTGTAAATTTATGATTAATGAGAAACCCGCTAATTAAAAAGAAAGCAATGGTAGCGAACTTAAAAACTCCCATATAGGCAGACTGGATCAGCTTCTCTCCATAGCTATCATATTTCAACAACCAGAATGCAGAACTATGCTCAATCACGATACCAAACATGGAGATCCCTCTAACAGAATCTATAAAATCGAAATTTTTCTTTTTTTCCAAGCTCATATCGGTTTCATCTTTTAGAAAAGTTGAGGGCGAATATCAACAAAAAAGTCCCAAATCAATTGGAACTTCTCTATTAAAATCATTACACTTCTAAAAATTTAGTCAAAAAAAGGGCCTCAATTGCTTGAGACCCTTTGCTATTTTTGGTAAACCTTATAGTTTACGTTTAACTTCTACTTGTTCGTAAGCTTCTACAATATCTCCAACTTCGATGTTGTTAAAGTTTTGGATATTCAAACCACACTCGTAACCTTTAGCTACTTCTTTCACATCGTCTTTGAAACGTTTCAATGAAGCCAATTCGCCAGTATAGATTACCACACCATCACGTACGATACGGATTTTGCTGTTTCTAGTGATCTTACCATCCAATACCATACAACCTGCAATGGTACCCACCTTTGTAATTTTAAAGGTTTCTCTGATCTCTACGTTAGCCACAATCTTCTCTTCAAATTCTGGTGCCAACATACCTTCCATTGCCGCTTTAATCTCATTGATCGCATCGTAGATAATAGAATATAAACGGATATCAATTTGCTCAGCCTCGGCCAATTTACGGGCACCTGGCGAAGGACGTACCTGGAAACCGATGATGATCGCATCTGAAGCAGATGCCAACAATACATCAGATTCTGAAATCTGCCCTACTGCTTTACCAATAATATTGATCTGGATCTCTTCTGTAGATAGTTTCAATAATGAATCGGCTAGCGCTTCAATTGAACCATCCACATCACCTTTAACAATTAAGTTCAACTCTTTAAAGTTACCAATTGCCAAACGACGACCAATCTCATCTAAGGTAATATGTTTTTGTGTACGTAAGCCCTGCTCACGCATTAATTGTAAACGTTTATTGGCGATCTCTCTTGCTTCAACTTCACTTTCTAAAGCATTGAATTTATCACCTGCTGTTGGGGCACCTTGCATACCTAATACCTGTACTGGTACTGATGGTCCGGCTTCTTCCACTTTCTGACCACGCTCGTTAAATAAAGCTTTTACTTTACCACTGTAACTACCTGCCAAAATTGGATCTCCAACTCTTAAAGTACCTGCCTGAACCAATACTGTAGTTACAATACCACGTCCTTTATCTAAAGTAGCCTCAATTACAGTACCTGTTGCACGCTTGTTAGGGTTAGCTTGTAATTCTAACAACTCGGCCTCTAATAATACTTTATCTAATAACAAGTCGACATTTAAACCGCTTTTACTCGATATTTCTTGCGACTGGAATTTACCGCCCCAATCTTCTACCAAGATATTCATGGCAGATAATTGTTCTTTAACTCGATCTGAATTCGCACCTGGCTTATCAATTTTTGTAAAGGCAAATACCAATGGTACACCCGCAGCTTGTGCGTGGTTAATGGCCTCTTTTGTTTGAGGCATTACCGCATCATCAGCCGCAATTACAATAATTGCAATATCTGCTACCTTAGCACCACGAGCACGCATTGCTGTAAAGGCTTCGTGACCCGGTGTATCTAAAAAGGTTACTTGTTTGCCAGAGTTGGTAGTTACTTTATAAGCACCAATGTGTTGGGTAATACCCCCAGCCTCACCAGCTACTACATTTGCTTTACGGATATAATCCAGCAAAGAGGTTTTACCATGATCTACGTGACCCATAATGGTAACCACAGGTACTCTTGGTTCTAAATCTTCTGGTGCATCTTCTTCTTCAATTACGCTATCGGCTTCTTCATCCGCTTTTACAAACTGGATTTCGTAACCAAATTCATCGGCAACAATGGTTAAAGTTTCTGCATCTAAACGTTGGTTAATCGAAACGAACATACCCAAGCTCATACACGTACCGATAATTTTGGTTACTGGTACATCCATCATGTTGGCCAGTTCATTTGCCGTAACAAATTCTGTAACCTTTAACACTTTAGATTGTAATTGCTCTTCTGCTGCAGCTTCTTCAGCCGTTAAAGCAACATCATCACGTTTCTGACGACGTAATTTAGCTCTTTGTGCAAATTTACCAGATTTACCCGCACCACTTAAACGAGCAAGTGTTGCTTTGATCTGATCTTGTATTTCTTTTTCTGTTGGCTCTTCTTTAGGACCACTTGGTGCAGCACCAGGTCTGGCATTTCTAAAGTTTGGACGACCACCAGCTGTATTGTTAGTGTTATTTCTAAAGTCAGGTCTGTTACCAACTGGAGCTCCTGTTCCCGCTGGGCGAGGTGGGTTATTTCCTTGTTGGCCTTGATTTGGCTGACCTTGTCCTTGTTGTTGTTGTTGTCCTGGAGCAGGATTATTGCCTCCTGGCGCCTTTTTACGCTTGCGTTTACGTTTGGCAGCTTCGCTATCGTTAGAAGAAGCAACTGGTTGGTTTCTACGATCAGGTGTAGTTGGTAAAACAATTTTACCAATGATATTCGGTCCTGAAAGTTTAACTGAACGTGCTTTGATTACCTCGTCTTCTGCAGCAGCTTGTACTGGTGGAGTTGGCGCAGGTGCAGGCGTAGGTGTTGCCACAGGAGTTGGTGCAGGTGTAGCCACAACTTCTGGAGCTTTAGGTTTTTCTTCAACCTTAGGTGCTACAACTGGTGCTTTTTCTTCCTGAACTTGTACCGGTGCAGGTTTCTCTACAACAGGCTCTTCCACTTTAGGGGCCACCACTACTGGTTCTTCCTTTTTAGCTTCAACTGGAGCAGTTTCCTCTTTTTTAACTGGGCGTGTTTTGCTGTTTAAATCGTTAAGATCTATTTTGCCAACAATTTTAACACCAGGTAAGGCACTTTCCTCTTCCTTAGCTTCAACTTCTTTAACAGGAGCCGGAGTAGGCTCAACTGGTTTAACCGCTTCAACAACAGGTTTTTCTTCCTTCGGCTTCTCAGCAGGAGGAGTATATGAATGAAGGTTTTTAATTAAAACACCTTCGTTTTCAAAATCTTGTTTTTTTCTAGGTACCTCAGGAGCTTTCTCAGCTGCTTCGGGTTCATCACGACGAATTTTACCTATAACTATCTGATTGGCTTCTTCTTTTACGATTTTATCCCCCTGAAACTCTCTTAGCAATGTATCATACATCTCTTTAGACAGTTTTGTAGTGGGCTTATTTTCCACAGCAAAGCCTTTCTTACTTAGAAATTCTACGGCTGTAGCTATCCCTACGTTAAGTTCCTTAACTGCTTTAAATAAAATTATGGGTTTGTCGTCTGACATTGATTATCCTATTTTTTACTAATTTATATACAAAAGTAACGTTTATTCTTATTTATTCAAGCATAACACGTTATTCAAATTCCGATTGAAGAATGCTGATCACTTCTTTAATGGTTTCTTCTTCAAGATCGGTACGTTTTACTAATTCATCTACTGATAAAGCTAAAACACTTTTTGCGGTATCGCAACCAATTGCTTTTAACTCATCAATAATCCAGCTGTCAATTTCATCCGAGAATTCTTCAATATCCACATCCTCATCTTCTTCTCCTGCTTCACGATAAACATCGATTTCATATCCCGTCAATTTACCTGCCAATTTAATGTTATGTCCGCCACGGCCAATTGCCAATGAAACCTGATCTGGTTTTAAATACACTGAAGCATGTTTTGTAGCATCATCTAATTTAATAGAAGTGATTTTTGCAGGGCTCAATGCACGTTGGATGTATAGAGAAATATTGTTGGTAAAGTTAATTACGTCGATATTTTCATTTTTAAGCTCTCTTACGATACCATGGATACGAGAACCTTTCATTCCCACACAAGCACCTACAGGATCAATCCTGTCATCGTAAGATTCTACCGCCACTTTAGCACGCTCTCCTGGTTCGCGAACAATTTTCTTGATCGTAATTAAACCATCAAAAATCTCAGGCACCTCAATTTCGAACAAACGTTGCAAGAACTCTGGTGCAATTCTAGAGATGATGATTTTTGGTGTAGCATTAACCATGTCAACTTTAGAAATTACAGCACGTACCGAATCTCCTTTTTTGAAATAATCTGCTGGGATCTGTTCTGTTTTAGGCATCATTAATTCGTTGCCCTCATCATCTAATACCAAAGTTTCTTTTTTCCAAACTTGGTAAACTTCACCTGTTACAATCTCACCAACTCTATCTTTATATTTTTTGAAGATTTCGTCTTTCTCTAATTCTAAAACCTTAGACACCAAAGTTTGGCGGGCAGCTAAAATTGCTCTACGACCAAAACTCTCTAAAGTAATCTGTTCAATGTAATCATCCCCAACTTCCATATCCGCATCTAACAGCTTTACTTCTGCCAGTTCGATCTCTAGGTCATCATCTTCAGAAAAACCATCTTCCATCACTTTTCTTGTGCGCCAGATCTCCAAATCCCCGTTATCTGGGTTTACGATGACGTCACAATTCTCATCAGTGCCATATTTTTTACGCAACATACTGCGAAATACCTCTTCCAGTACACTAATTACTGTAGGACGGTCGATATTCTTAAAGTCTTTAAACTCCTGGAATGAATCGATTAAATTAATATTGCTCATTTTTCTATTTAAATGAAATTAAAACCTTTGTTTCTACTATATTATCAAACCCAATTTGTGTTTCTACCAATTGCGCTTTTTTACCTTTTTCTTTTACTTTCTCTTCTATCGAGATTTCATTGTCATTAACCGTAAGCAACTTGCCTTCTTTTTTTTCGCCATTTGCCAATTTCACACTCAACTCACGGCCAATATTTTTATGGTATTGACGGTTCAATTGAAGTGGTTCGCCAACACCTGGAGAGGAAACTTCTAGATTATAAGCTTTTTCAATAGTGTTTTCTTCTTCTAAATGAAAACCTACGTGTCTGCTAATTGCTGCACAGTCCTGAATACTTATTCCCTGATCGCCATCTACATGAATGATCAGTTTGTTGTTTGGCAACATTTTTACTTCTACCAAAAACAGCTCAGGCCTATCTGCAATCTTCTCCTCTACGAGTGCTATAACTCTTTTTTCTACCTGCATATCCTAATTTGTTGCAAAAGAAAAAAGGGGACTCAGTCCCCTCTTCTTTCTCCATTACCGTGCAAATGTACGAAATATTTTTTCAAAATAAAAAAAATGCCAAGAAATGAGCTATTTATTAACGTTTTAATAATTGTTGCTGTGGCTTTACCTTGTAACCCACTTTCGATTCGATGATATCTTTACCACTTGCAAACTCCGCACTGATCATGGTTTCTACCAAATAGGCTTTGCCTTTTATAAATGGCGATTGAGGCGTAAACACCAATTGATGATTGGCAATACTTAATTTTCCTGGCCAATCCATTTCCATGCTTGTCGAATCATCATCTACAGGCGTTTGTAGCACAGACACTAGATTTTGATAACTCGAATCTGTGTTGATATATTTTTGAAGATGGAATAAACTGGCATCGTTGATATTTGAAATAACAATCTTATTGCTATCTGCAGCAAACTGAATTGACAATGGCTTGTTATTTGTAGTGTTACAAGCCATAAAAAAAGAACACAAAAGAATAATTAACTTTATATATTTAAACATCTAACTAAATTAACAAATATGAAACTAATAATCGAAATTTTAATTATGGGTCTAGCCATGTTGCTAGGAGCCTACATTGTACCGGGTGTTCAGGTAGATGGTTATGGCAGCGCCATTATTGCAGCTGTTTTAATTGCCGTTGCGAACGCTACCATTGGCCTGATCTTAAGGATATTCACCTTTCCATTAAATGTATTAACACTTGGCCTAATTTCATTTATTATTACGGTATTAATGATTTTATTGGTAGATCATTTTATGGCAGGTTTTAACACCACTGGTTTTTTAGCAGCAGCCATTTTGGCCATTGCAATTGCCGTTATTAAAATGTTGCTAAATTCTATTTTGGGTATAGAAAAGAAATAAAAAGACTGATTGCCAACAAAGCACAAAAGCCACAAAGGATCTAACTCTTTGTGGCTTTTGATTCGATATTTTTCTTTTAAGATTTGTTTAGCTTAAAATACTACGGCTAATTACCATCTTTTGGATCTCTGAAGTACCTTCATAAATCTGGGTAATTTTTGCATCTCTCATTAAACGCTCAACATGGTATTCTTTAACAAAACCGTAACCTCCATGTATTTGTACTGCTTCAACGGTAACATCCATTGCTACTTTACTTGCAAATAATTTAGCCATAGAACCTGCCAAAGTGTAAGACAAACCTTGGTCTTTTAACCAAGCTGCTTTATAAACCAACATACGGGCTGCTTCTATTTGCGTAGCCATATCTGCCAGTTTAAATGCAATTGCCTGATGGTCTGAAATTGGTTTACCAAAGGCTTTACGCTGTTTCGAATACTCCAATGCCAACTCATAAGCTCCTGCAGCAATACCTAAAGCTTGCGCCGCAATGCCAATTCTACCACCCTCTAATGTTTTCATTGCAAATTTAAACCCAAAGCCATCTTCGCCAATGCGGTTTTCTTTTGGCACTTTTACATCGTTGAACATTAACGAATGGGTATCAGAACCACGAATGCCTAATTTATTTTCTTTTGGCCCAATGGTAAAACCAGGCATTCCTTTTTCTATAATAAAGGCATTAATTCCTTTATGCTTTAATTCTTTATGGGTTTGTGCAATCACTAGATAAGTACTTGCGGTATTTCCATTGGTGATCCAATTTTTGGTACCATTTAACAAGTAATAATCGCCCATATCTTCTGCGGTAGTTTGCTGAGAAGTAGCATCAGAACCTGCTTCTGGCTCGGATAGGCAGAAAGCACCTATTTTTTCTCCAGATGCCAATGGTTTTAAATATTTTTCTTTTTGCGCCTCATTGCCGTAAGATTCAAGTCCGTAGCAAACTAACGAGTTATTAACAGACACCACAACAGAAGAAGAAGCATCAATTTTAGACAATTCTTCCATTACCAGCACATAAGAAACGGCATCCATACCACTTCCACTATATTTTGGATCGACCATCATTCCCAAAAACCCAAGCTCTCCAAGTTTTTTAACTTGTTCTGCTGGGAATTTTTGATGTTCATCTCTTTCAATAACTCCAGGCTTTAACTCTGTCTGCGCAAAATCTCTAGCAGCCTGTTGTATCATTAATTGTTCTTCACTTAGTTCAAACAGCATAATTATGATTTATAAAAGGTTAGATTTGCCAAATTTAGTGTTTCTCTTCGAAATTACTATGCAACCATAGCAATTTTTTATGGAGTAATGCCCTTTTAGGCTATTTTAAATGGATATATCACAATTTTAATACACCAAACCTAAAATCATTAACATTTATAATATTGCCTTTACCATAAGATTACTATTTTTGTTAAATGAACCTAGGTCAACAAATTTTATTTTTCTTTAGTGCCTTAGGTGTGTTTAATGGCTTTATCATTAGCGCTTACCTGCTTGTTTTCAAAAAACAAAAGTCAGTTACTTCCTATTTCTTAGGTCTAATGCTTTTAGGCCTTTGCTTAAAGATTGGCAAATCTTTTATTTATTATTTCTATCCTGCATTGCCAGGCTTCTACATCCAAATTGGTCTTTGGGGAGCTTCTTTGGTTGGTCCATCTCTTTTTTATTTTATCCAATCGGCATATGGAACACCTACAAAAATAACCACCATACAGAAAGCTACTTATCTGTTTTGGTTCTTGGCAATTCTAATTGTCAGTATCATCAGCCCATATGATAGTAACCCTGATTTATGGGAAAATTACATCTGGACAATCATTGCTTCGCAATTGTTTATTTATACGGTGTTAGCTGGCTGGTTGCTCAGAAGTGCTTTTGTTAAACTCTTTACAAGAGAGAAAATTTCCCAAACAGAGACCTTGCTGCTGTCTGTATTTATAGGTAATTTAATAGTCCCTGCATCATTTAAATTATCCGTTTTCTCATTTTTTAATGGGCCTTGCATTAGTGGAGCGTTGTTTTTCTCTCTAATTCTTTACTTGAACCTTTTCTTATTTGTGAGCAGAAGAAAAACCACTAACCTTTTTTCAACTAGCCCAGATCTGGTTCGTTATGCCAATAAGAAGATTGCCGATGAACAGGCACAGTCCTTAACAGAAAAGCTGCACAAGGTTATTTTGGAGCAGCAACTTTATAAAAATCCAGATCTTAAGTTAAATGATTTGGCGAAAAAAATTAATGTGTCTAGCCACCAGCTTTCGCAATTACTGAATGATAATTTAAGTAAAAGCTTTGCTGCCTATATTAACGAGTATAGAATAAATGAGGCCTGCGAATTAATCATTAATGACAAGGGTATTAAACTTGAAGCCATTGGTTATGAGGTTGGGTTTAATTCGAAATCTACTTTCTATACCGCGTTTAAAAAACACAAAAATACTACACCAACGCTTTATAGAGAGCGCTTATCAACCGCTTCGCCAATCTAGGTTTTGTCTGAATTTATAATTCCGAACTCCCAAATCTGAGAATCAAAACCTATTCTCTTTTCTTCTCTTGTAGTTTTGGATGATATTAAAAAATCCAAACACACAGATGAAATCGATACTTTTTTTATGCCTCTGCCTATTTACAAGCCTACTCGTAAACGCACAAACCATTAAAGGAAAACTCGTTGACGGTAAAACCAATCAAGGAGTTGCTACGGTTAATTTAACCCTCACTCATCAAGATCGTACCAACTTAATTAAATATAGCAATAGTGATACATTGGGCCTATTCGAATTTAAAGAAATACCACTGGGCAGATATATCTTAGCTGTAACTTCAATGGGCTACCAAAAGCTGCAAAAAGAAATCACCCTTATTGAGAATGGCCCAAAAACTTTAGATCTGGGTAACATTGTAATAAACGAAGACCTTAATTTACTTCAACAAATAACAGTTACAAGCGGAACCCCAAGCTTTAGTACACAGAATGGGCAAATAAAAGTTGGAGTTGCTAATAATGCTTTTTTTAAATCGTCTGCTAACCTACTCGATGTATTCAGAAAACTACCTGGCCTATCGGTTAACCAAGATGGAACCATGTTAATGGGAGGTAGGGCTACTCCAACATTATTTGTTGATGGTAAACCTGTAAACATGAGCAATGATGAGGTTCAAACCTATTTAAGTAGTTTATCTCCAGATATGGTCGAATCAATTGAGCTGATCAATCAACCTTCCTCAAAATACGATGGCGAATATCAAGGAATTATTGATGTAAAACTGAAAAGAAACCAATCTTTAGGTTTAAGGGGAACTTACAATGCAAGGTTTCAGCGAAACAACTATAGCTTGCTCGACAATAACTTGTCACTTACTTATAAAACGAACCGCTTCATTTACGACTTAAAACTAGGGCATACTACGGGAAGCACTTTTTATAAATACTATGCCTTACAGTACTTGCCGAATACCAATGCCATGATTACCGATACACGAACGGCTACTTCGAATCAGAATTTTAATGTGCAAGCAAGGGTAGCTTACGAATTGCAAAAGGGACAAAGTTTAGAGGCCTTTGCCCGCACTTTCCAAGTAGACCGGAATGCGACAACAAACAATCAGCTACTTACACAAACTAACAATTTACAGCAAACAGTTGCACATGTTAGCGGCAGCAATGATGCATTTCCTAAACAACATAATTATGCAGGAGGCCTCAATTACGATGCTCAGTTTAAAAATAGTGAACTTCATGTAATTGCCTCTTTGGCACAAATAGACAATAGGCAAACCGAAGACATTCAAAACTGGAATGCACTTAACAACGACCGACTAAATTATTGGAAAACCAATTCTAGGAACAACATCTTAATTCATACCGCCCAAGCAGATTATAGCCAAAATATAGGTCTTGGCAAGCTTGAATTTGGTGGTAAATTTGCTTACACCACTACCGAAAATAATCTTCGCTATGATACTTTGGCTAATTCAGTTTTTAACTTGGATCCCAATCGCAGCAATCAATTTGGTTATCGCGAATATATTACCGCAGGGTATTTCTCTTATTTAGGTAAATGGGACAAAATCAATTACAGCCTAAGTTTAAGAACAGAACATACACGTACCATTGCCAATTCGATAACAACCAACATGGTTACAGAAAGAAGGTATTTGAAATGGCTACCCAGCCTTAACGTTACTTATAACATAAACAATGGCGAACAGCTGAGCTTCAGTTACAGTAGACGCTTAACCAGACCTACTTTCGCTGCTTTAAATCCTTTCCGTTTTTACTACAGTCCGCGTCATTATTGGATAGGAAATCCATATCTACAACCTTCTACAACCAATCTCTTTGCATTGGCATATAGTAGAAAAGCCTTTAATATTTCACTAAATGCTGGACGAGAAACAGATGTAATTGCACGTTACCCTGAGTACCGCCCAGAAACAAACGAATTGATTTTCTTGGGCCGAAATCTCCCTTACAGAAATTTTGCGAACCTTCAGTTAAGCTCACCGATCACCATCAATAAATGGTGGCGCATGAACAACAATATCGGATTTTATTACAACAAGGAGTTAACACCTTACTTCGATCAGACCTACCAAATTGGTATATTTAATTATACGATTAATGGTAGTCAGGTTTTCACTTTAAAAGATTGGTTGTTGGATGTTAGCTACAGTTACGAATCAAAAAGTGGCAATGGTCTTTATGTATTTAAACCAGTTTACGGCATTGATTTTGGTTTGCAAAAAGCTTGGTTCAAAAACAAGGTGAACACCAAGCTTACGCTTTACGACGCTTTCGACAACATCAAAAGAAGGCTGATCTTTAGAGAAAAGACCATCATCAACAATGATATGTACCATTACTTTGGTGCACAACGATTAGTTTTTAGCTTAACCTACAACTTTGGTACCTCTACCTACAAAATAAAGGATAGCAAAAGAAGTGATGAAGAAAATAGGGCCAACTAATGCTGCAATTATTTTAGCAGACGGTTGTTGTCGTCAGGAAATACCAGGATAGGTTGGTATTTCTTGGCTTCTTCCATTGGTAAAGAGCCGTAAGACATGATGATTAAGATATCACCTACTTGCACTCTTCTAGCGGTAGCACCGTTTAAACAGATGGTTCCTGTACCCCGTTCTCCCCTAATCGCATAGGTTTCAAAACGTTCGCCATTGTTGTTATTCACAATCTGAACCTTTTCGTTTGGAATAATGTTAGCTGCATCCAATAGATCTTCATCAATTGTAATGCTACCTACATAATTTAATTCTGCCTGTGTTACTTTAACACGGTGTATTTTCGATTTTAAAATCTCGATAATCATTCTGCAAAGTTAGGAATAAAGGTTGAGGGTTAAAAGGTTTAAGGTAAAAGGTGGGTCATATCTTTAAAAGGTGTGAGGTTGAAGGCATATGGTGTAAGGCTGAAAGCGAAAAGCTGAAGGCTCAAGGCTCAAAGCATAAGGCGAAAAGCTTAAAGCGGAAAGTTATCAACCCGTAACATACAACCTGCAACCCACAACTTACAACCTGTAACCTACAACATACAACCCGCAACTTAATCCAACAACATATTATCTATTAGCCTGGTTTCGCCAACTTTGGCTGCCACAAGGGCTACCGGATGGGCTGCTCCTTTGTTTTCAATAGGCAATAAGGTCTCGCCATCTGCAATGGTAAAATAATCCAATACCACGCCAGGTGTTTCATTGATCATCGCTTTGGCCTTTGTCAATAAAGTGGAGAGTTCTTCTTGCTGATAATGCGCCACTACATAATTGAGTGCGCTACTTAGCACCAAAGCATTCTTCCTATCAGCTGCAGAAAGATGGATATTTCTAGAACTCATTGCCAAACCATCTTCTTCACGTATAATCGGACAAGAGATAATTTCAACTGGCATATTAAAAAACTTCACCATGTTTTTAATCATCAACACCTGTTGAAAATCTTTTTGCCCAAAAAAGGCTACATCGGGCTGTACTGCATCAAAAAGCTTCTTTACAATCTGCGTTACGCCTTGGTAATGCCCTCTTCTAAATTCGCCCTCCAATAAAAATTCTGCAGGCCCTAAATCAATCAGCCAATTTTCTGGCGTAGGAAATGAAGGATACATTTCTTTCACACTTGGCATAAAAACCACATTGCATCCAGCATCATCCAACATCTTAATGTCGTGCGCTAAAGGTCGAGGATATTTTTCTAGATCTTTAGGGTCTGTAAACTGTGTTGGATTAACAAAAATGCTGCAAACTACGATCTGTGCCTGTTTTTGTGCTATCTCGATTAGAGAGAGGTGTCCTTTATGCAAAGCACCCATAGTAGGCACAAGTGCGATTTTAGAATCTGCCTTTTGTAAAGGCGTTAACAACATTTTTAATGCTGAGATTGTATGTATGATTTCCAAATTACCAATTGGTTTTTAAAAGGCCAAAGTTGAGCATTTATCTAAAACTTACAAAGCCTATTGCATAAGTTATTGATAAATATTAATATTATTAGTACCTTTGCACCTTGATAATCTTTAAATTAACATAATTTAATATACAATATGGAGATGGCAAAAACGAAGCTACTGATTGTTACACACGAGATGTCGCCTTTCCTCGAACTTACCAAAATTTCAGAAATCACTCGTCAATTACCACAGGCAATGCAAGAAAAAGGATTTGAAATCCGCATCTTAATGCCAAGATTTGGTAACATTAACGAAAGAAGGAACAGGTTACACGAAGTTATTCGTTTATCGGGAATGAATATTATTATTGATGACAATGACAATCCATTGATCATTAAAGTAGCCTCAATCCCTGCTGCACGTATGCAGGTTTATTTCTTAGATAACGAAGATTATTTTCAACGTAAACATGTTTTCAGAGATAAAGAAAACAAGTTTTATGCAGACAATGACGAGCGTACGATCTTTTTCTGTAAAGGTGCATTAGAGACTGTTAAAAAACTAGGTTGGGCTCCAGATGTAGTTCATTGCCATGGCTGGATGACTTCTTTAGTACCTGCTTACATTAAAACCACTTACAAAAACGACCCTACATTTAAAAATGCAAAGGTAGTTTACTCGGTTTATGAGAACTGTTTTACCGAAACATTAAATGCTGATTTGCATAAAAAAGCGGTAATGAATAATATGACTGAAGAAGACACCAAAGCTTTCATCAAAGCAGACTGTAACAGCCTGCATATGGGGGCAATAACCCATTCTGATGCAGTTGTTTTAGCAGACGAAAACATAGATAAAGATGTGTTAAAATTTGTTAAAGATTCTAATAAGCCAACTTTAGCCTTTAATTTAACCGAAAATTACGAGAACTTCTTCAGTTTCTATGAAGAAATCTCTGATGAGGAATTAGTTTCAGTAGCTTAAAAAGGCATTATTTTAACATTAAATATGAAATTTATAAAACTAGACTTATTAACCCTGTTGATAAGTCTTTTTCTTTTCGCATCATGCGAAAAAAGCGCTACAATTGGCTTAGAAGTTGACCCAACTAGTGCCCTACAAGGAGACTTGGCAGATACCCTAACCGTAAGCTCGAGAACAGTGCTTGACGAGGATGCCGCTACCGTTGGATTGACCAGATACCCACTAGGTGCAATTACAGACCCTATATTCGGAAAAACAGAAGCTGCTTTGGCATTAGCAGTTAATACTCCTGATGTTGCCAATTACACTTTCGGAACCAATGCAGTAATCGACTCTGCCGTATTGTCTTTAAGCTTTGGTGGTGAATTTTATGGCGATAGTACCAGTAACTATAGCATTGATGTTCGTCAATTGAGCTCGAACTTAAGAGAAAGAACTTCTTATTTAAGCTCTGCACAATATGCAACCAATAGTACATTAATAGGAAACAGAACAGGTAAAGTATACCCAACTACTCCATTTAAAATTACCGACATTGTAGTAGGCAAACCTGATACCTTAAAAACAGTTTCGCCTCAAATAAGAATAAAATTAGATAATAGTTTTATCCAAAATAATATTGTTGCGCTTTCTGAGGCTACGCTGAAAACAAATTCTCGTTTTGCTGATGCTTTTAAAGGTTTATATGTACAGGTGAACAAGGTTGGTTCTACCGGCACAGGCGGTTTAATGTTCTTTGATTTTGCGAGCACTAAATCTAATTTAACTTTGTACTACAAAAAACAAAGTACAGCTACAACTACTGAGAAGGATACTGTGGCTACAAATTTCCCGATCGACAATAACTTCGGTCCGGTAGCCGCATCTATTAAACATGATTATACAGGAACGCCTATTGCTACGCAATTGGCTAACCCAACCCAGCAATATGGAGTAACCTACCTACAGCCATTAATTGGTGTAAGAAACAAGATTTCTTTTCCATATTTAGATAAATTTATGGCCGCTGCGGGTAAAATTGTAGTGAATAAAGCAGAATTGATCATTGATCTAAGTTCGGGTACAGATGCCCAACCTTTCAATGCAGCACCGCGATTAGCGCTATATAGGAATGATATTGCTGAAAAAAGAAAAGCACTGGCTGATGATGACCGTTCAGACTTCAGGTACCCTACAGATGCGTCTTATACCTTTGGAGGCACATTTAATGCAGTAAA
Organism: Pedobacter sp. Hv1; assembly: GCF_001412215.1. Lineage (GTDB taxonomy): Bacteria > Bacteroidota > Bacteroidia > Sphingobacteriales > Sphingobacteriaceae > Pedobacter. The sequence goes on along the minus strand of NZ_LLWP01000009.1, from coordinate 228,671 downwards.
AAAACAGTATGTTTTTAATGTAAGTCTATATGTACAAGATTTATTGAATGGCAAAACTAAAGATTATGGTACATTTTTGGTGCCTGTGGCAACTGCCGAGACATCGGGCTTTGCACCTACCTTAACATCTGGAGCCAGATCAGTTATTGGGGCCTTTAAAAAGAACCCAGCAACTGGCGATAACATTATGAAATTGAAGATTTACTATACGAAAACAAACTAATTTAATTTATAGTTATTTTTATTAATCCCCCGAGAAATTAAGTATTTTCGGGGGATTTACTTTTATGAAAAAAATTTATGTGTGGAATTGTAGGTTATATTGGCTTTCGTGAAGCTTGGCCAATTGTTATTAAAGGACTAAAAAGATTAGAATACCGAGGCTACGATAGTGCTGGAATTGCATTGATAGACCATGGCAATCTTAACATTTATAAAAAGGCTGGCAAGGTTCAAGAACTTGAAAACTATGCAGAAGGCAAAAATCTTGCTGGAACCATTGGCATGGGACATACCCGTTGGGCAACCCATGGCGCACCTTCAGACAGAAACTCTCACCCACATACCTCTAACAATGGCAGGTTAAGCATCATCCACAATGGTATTATAGAAAACTATGCTACGTTAAAAGAAGAGTTATTAAGAAGGGGGCATACTTTTAACAGTGATACCGATACAGAGATCTTGATCCACTTGATTGAAGAAGTATATAAAAACGAACATACAGACCTCCTAGAAGCGGTAAGATTAGCTTTAAACAAAGTTACTGGAGCTTATGCCATTGTAGTAATGGACCAGGATAATCCTGACGAGCTAATTGCGGCAAGAAAAGGAAGTCCGATGGTAATTGGCGTAGGTAAGGGCGAATATTTCATCGCCTCAGATGCTACTCCTATTATAGAATATACCAAAAACGTAATTTATTTAAACGACAACGAAATTGCCTATTTAAAACGTGATGAACTTTTAATTAAGCGATTAGATAATGTGGTACAAACTCCATATATCCAAGAGCTCGAGCTTCAACTAGAAATGCTCGAAAAGGGCGGCTATGATCACTTTATGTTGAAAGAGATCTATGAGCAACCTCGCTCCATTAGAGACTGCATGAGAGGCCGTATTTACCCCGAAGAAGGCAAAGTACAGCTAGGTGGCATTAAGGAATTTGCCGATAAGTTAAAAAACATAGATAGAATCATCATTGTAGCCTGTGGTACCTCATGGCATGCAGGTTTAGTGGGCGAATATCTGATTGAAGAATACGCCCGCATTCCGGTTGAGGTTGAATATGCTTCTGAATTCAGATATAGAAATCCGATCATTACTGAGAAAGATGTGGTAATTGCCATTTCTCAGTCTGGCGAAACGGCCGATACCATGGCCGCCATAGAAATGGCAAAAGAAAAGGGAGCTACTATCTTTGGTGTATGTAATGTGGTTGGTGCATCCATCCCAAGAATTACACATGCTGGTGTATACACTCATGCTGGCCCAGAAATAGGAGTGGCTTCTACAAAGGCATTTACTGCCCAAGTAACGGTATTAACTTTAATGGCCTTTTACATGGCCCAACAAAAAGGAACCATCTCTAACTCTAAATTAATAGAACTGTTAACAGAGCTAGATTGCATTCCTGATAAAATTCACTTAGCCTTACAAAGCAATGATTTGATCAAAGACATTTCAGAGAAATTCAAGGACTCAAGAAATTGTTTGTTCTTAGGCAGAGGAAGTGGTTTCCCTGTGGCTTTAGAAGGTGCTTTAAAATTAAAGGAGATCTCTTACATCCATGCCGAGGGTTATCCTGCGGCAGAGATGAAACATGGACCTATTGCTTTAATTGATGAAGAAATGCCTGTTGTGGTAATTGCAACTAAAAATTCATCTTACGAAAAGGTAATCAGCAACATTCAAGAAGTAAAAGCCAGAAAGGGTATAGTAATTGCCATTGTTACCGAAGGCGATGAAGAAGTTAAAAAAATGGCCGATTATTGTATCGAAATTCCTGATGCCAGTGAAGCTTTCTTGCCTTTACTAGCCACTATTCCTTTACAATTGTTATCCTACCATATAGCGGTACTTAGGGGTTGCAATGTAGATCAGCCTAGAAATCTGGCCAAATCTGTAACTGTAGAATAAATAAAAAAGGCTCGATAAATTATCGAGCCTTTTTTATGTTACCATTTGTGATTTAAAAGGGTAAATCGCCAGTTGCATCAACAGGACTTACAAAATCATCTTCGCTTTTTGGTGTACCACTACTCACAGGTGTGTTTTCAAAATCGCTTTTTCTACCCAACATGGTAAAGTTCTCAGCAACAACTTCAGTTACATATTTTTTTACTTTTTCTTTATCTTCAAATGAACGTGTTCTTAATTTACCTTCTATGTAAACCAACTTTCCCTTTTGCAGATATTTAGATGCTACTTCTGCCAAACCCCTCCAAAGCACAATATTGTGCCATTCTGTTTGTTCTACACGTTTTCCATCCTTATTGTAAGTTTCCGAAGTAGCCAATGGGAAGCTGGCTACTGTAACTCCTCCCTCTAAATGTCGAACCTCTGGATCTTTACCCAGATGCCCAACCAAAATAACTTTGTTAATACCCGACATACTTATATTTGATTAGTTTTTATGTACACGTCTATAAAATCGCTAATTACTTTTGGATGTGGTAAGTCCTCAAATTCCTCCAGCAAAACCGATTTAATGTCCGTCTTTAGATTAAAGTTAATAATATAATTATCTAAAGCAAAAAATTGAACATATATAATTTGGTGGGTTAATAAATGCTTTTTTTCTGAAACTAGCGTGATTTTAACATCCTCCCCAAACTCGTTTTTCACCTTTTTTATAAAATCAGCTTGGTTAAGACTTGGCTGTTCATCAGTCTCGATCAATGGAAAATCAAATAGCTGTTGCCATATATCTCCTGGGCTGCGTTGTTTAGTTAAAATATGTCCATCGCTAATCCCAACAAAATAATTAAACCATCTTTTTTTAACTTTTACCTTTTTTAATTTAATTGGTAGCACATCTACTTTTTTGTTTTTCAAGGCATAACAGCCCAACTGAATTGGACAGCTATGACATAGTGGCGATTTTGGCTTACACTGTAAGGCGCCAAACTCCATTATGGCCTGATTATACAATGCTGGCTGCTCATTTTCGATGAGCGATTGCGCAAGTGCTGTAAAAATCTTTTTACCGGCAGTAGAATTGATCGGTTCTTCTATCCCAAAATATCGGGCCAATACCCTAAAAACGTTCCCATCTAAAACTGCTTTTGCTTCGTTATTAGAGAAAGAAGAGATTGCTGCAGCCGTATATTCTCCAATTCCCTTCAGCTTTACCAGCTCATCGTATTGAACAGGAAAAGCACCATGATGCATATCAACCACTTGTTTTGCTGTAAACAACATGTTTCTTCCTCTAGAATAATAGCCCAATCCCTGCCAAAGTTTAAGCACCTGGATTTCTGATGCAGCGGCAAAAGAACTCACTGTTGGAAAATTTGCTAAAAATTTATTGAAATAGGGCAGTCCCTGTTCCACTCTGGTTTGCTGTAAGATAATTTCAGACAGCCAGATCACATAAGCATCAGTAGTATTACGCCATGGTAGTTCGCGTTTGTTAACTTTATACCATTTTATAATTTCATTTTGGAAGTTCATTTCCTCAAAAATACAATCAAAATATATCTTTTTTATAAAACTTGCAATTACATGATACGTTTCATTGTAAATAAATCATCTTTTATTTTCCTATCTCATTAAAAAGCAATACTTTTGCAACCCCAAAACAGTTATAATATTTAACACTCAATAACTTAATAAATAGAAAATATGACTAAGGCAGATATTATTTCAGAAATATCAACAAAAACAGGAATTGAAAAAGTAGATGTACAGGAAACCGTAGAAGCATTTTTCAAAGTGATCAAGAACAGCATGATTGGCGGTGAAAATGTATACGTAAGAGGCTTTGGCAGTTTCGTTGTAAAAAAGAGAGCGCAAAAAACTGCTAGAAATATTTCTAAAAACACTGCGATTATTATCCCTGAGCATTTCGTTCCTAGCTTTAAACCAGCAAAAGTTTTTGTTGATAAAGTAAAAAACAATTCAAAAAAAGTTAAAGCAGAAGCTTAATTTATCATGATAAACAATATCCGTTCAAAACAAGTTATAATTATTGTTGCAATGCTAGTGCTTGTAGGATTTTTGTTTACAAGAGAGATTAAAGGTTTAGTAAAGCCTAAAGACGAAGCAGGTCAAGCGCCAATGGCTTCAACAAACAAGGCTGCAAATACACCACAACTTAGTATAGAAGAGGTTTCTACAACCGCCAAAAATTTAATTAGCGGAGCGTCTGCCAAAGAAATATCTGCTTTAGAAGCTGCTTATTTAAGTGCTTCTGGTAGCGATAAAAACACACAGGCAACCTTATTGGCTCAAAAATGGGACGATTTGGAACACGCTATCCCTAGTGCAATGTATTTAGAGGTTGTAGCTAAAGGTGATCCGTCTTTAACCCATTGGGTAACTGCTGGAGACCGCTTTATGAAAGCCTTTGACAATACTAATCAGCAAGACAGTGTAGTACGCCCAGTAATGCTACAAAAAGCTAATGCGGCTTTTACAAGTGCATTAGCCTTAGACTCTAGTAGTACAGCGGCCAAAACCGGCCTAGGTATTACCATTGTAAACGGTATGGGTGCACCAATGCAAGGTATTACAATGTTGCTAGAAGTGGTAAAAAAAGAACCTAAAAATTTAAAAGCAAATATGAATTTAGGCATGTTTGCGATAAAATCTGGTCAGTTTGATAAAGCGATTACGCGTTTCAACGATATCATCAGCAATATTAAAGCTACTCCAGACGCCTATTTCTACTTGGCAACAGCGTACGAAAGTTTAGGCAAAAACAAAGAAGCAATAGACGCTTATTTAAATAGCAAGAAATTAGCAGCCAGTCCAACTTTATCAAAGTTTATTGATACAAAGGTGACTGAGTTAAAGAATAAACGTTAATTAACAGATTAATAAAAACATTTAAAACTTAAAATTATGCCAAGCGGTAAAAAAAGAAAAAGACATAAAATGGCTACGCACAAACGTAAAAAACGTTTAAGAAAAAACAGACACAAGAAAAAATAGGCTTTCCCTATTCGTGTATAGGCCAAAAATAAACACCCGATTGATCAGGTGTTTATTTTTGGATTCCATTGTTTTTTGTCCATGTGTAATAAGGCATTGATTTGCCTTAAAATCTGTAGCTTTTGGTAAAGGAATTAATAATCGATTCGACTCCTACGGGAGTAACCATAGCTTTAATTGAAGACAAATATCTTGTAGAGCTTCATAAGGAACACATCAACAACAATTACGCCGTAGGCGATATTTATTTAGGTCGCATAAAGAAAATTATGCCTGGCTTAAATGCTGCGTTTGTTGATGTAGGTTATGAGAAAGATGCATTCTTGCATTATTTCGACTTAGGCCCACAAGTACAATCTTTAATAAAGCTTACTAAAATTAAGCGTAACGGCACAGTTAATGGAACTTTATTAGATAATTTTAAATTAGAAGCTGACATCAATAAAGCGGGTAAAATCTCCGAAATTGTCAGTAAAAACCTGATCCTACCCGTTCAGATTGCTAAAGAACCAATATCTACTAAAGGCCCCAGATTAAGCTCTGATCTTTCTATTGCAGGAAGATACATTGTTTTAGTTCCTTTCTCTAACGTTATATCGATCTCTAAAAAGATTAAAAGCAATACCGAACGTAATCGTTTAAAAAAGATTATTGAAAGTATTAAGCCCAAAAATTTTGGAGTAATCATTAGAACGGTATCCGAAGGTAAAGGCGTTGCCGAATTACAAAAAGACTTATTGGATTCTGTATCCAAATGGGAAAGCTTTGCTAAAAAGCTACCTGATGCAGAACCTTCTAAAAGGGTTTGGGGGGAGATGGATCGTACTTCTACCCTAATCAGAGATATTTTAAATGCCGATTTTGCCAACGTTTATGTAAACGATGCAAATCTGTTCGAAGACATCCGTTCTTATGTTCATGAGATTTCGCCAGAAATGGAGAAAATTGTTAAACATTACAAACATAAAGAACCCATTTTTGAACATTTCGGTGTAGAAAAGCAAATTAAAAATGGTTTCGGTAAAACAGTTAATCTTGCTGGCGGAGCCTATTTGGTAGTTGAACATACTGAAGCTTTACACGTAATTGATGTAAATAGTGGTAATAGAACAGCTAGCAAAGAAAACCAAGAAGAAAATGCGCTTCAGGTAAACAAAGAAGCTGCTAAAGAAATTGCTCGTCAACTTAGGTTGAGAGATATGGGTGGTATTGTGGTGATCGATTTTATCGATATGCATAAACCCACCAACCGTAAATTGCTTTTTGACTACCTACGTGAACTCATGTTGTTGGATCGTGCTAAACACACCATCTTGCCTCCAAGTAAATTTGGACTTGTTCAGATTACCCGTCAACGTGTAAGACCTGAAATGAACATTGTTACTGTAGAAAAATGCCCTACATGTGATGGTACGGGAGAAATTAAAGCCAGTATCGTGTTAATGGACGATATTGAAAGCAATTTAACTTACATTTTACAAGAGCAGAACGAGAAGAATATTACACTTTGTGTACACCCTTATATTGAGGCTTTCATTAAAAAAGGATTGATTTCTTTACAATGGAAATGGTTTTTCAAATTTGGTCAGCGCATCAAGGTAAAATCTATCTCTTCTTATAACCTAACAGAATTCCATTTTCTATCTTCAAAAGACGAAGAAATTAAATTGTAAAGCTGTATTAAAAGCATTCAAAAGCCTGATTTCTATTGATGAAATCAGGCTTTTTTGTTTATGGAATAGGGTGTCTTTAGATTTCATAATATTACAAAAGGCTACCCAAAAAAGTACTTTGAGTAGCCTCAATATTAATGTTAGGTGGTATAGTTTGCATTACATGCCAATTCGCAATTTGCCATGTTGCCCGAGAAATGCATCGAGCAGCACCAGATACACTCTTGTCCTGAACCATGATTAGCATAACACCATATCGGATCAGTTGTTCCACCCATTACTTTTTTCATCTCAGCTTTGCTGAGTACATTTTGTTTGTTCATTGTTTAAGTTTTAATTTAGGTTAGTTTGTTTTTTTACCACGTAAAAACATAAAACGTTATCACATAACTCTGTGATAATCTTTAAATTAATAAATATTAACTAAAAAGAAAAACAAGAATAGCATTAAAATTTGGGGCTTCTATTTCAACATCCCATTCCGGCAATAATATCGGGTCTTCGTTGTTTAAAACTTCGTCGGGTTTTGCCACAAAATAAATCTAAATTCGCATTAGATAAATCTAAAATCAATTGGCTAAAACAAGATCAGCATATTTCTGTCAAAGTTGTGGTTACGAATCAGCAAAATGGTTGGGTAAATGCCCATCATGCAACCAATGGAATACATTTGTAGAAGAGGTAATTGATAAAGGTAATTCGCATGTGCCAACATGGAAATCAGCCTCTGGGAGCCAAAAATTAAGTAGACCCAATAAAATTGAAGAAATCCAGAGTGCTACAGCAGACAGAACCACAACCGGCGATGCCGAATTAGACAGAGTGCTAGGTGGGGGGCTTGTGGCAGGCTCCGTAACCTTAATTGGTGGTGAACCAGGCATTGGTAAATCTACTTTAATGCTGCAATTGGCCTTAAATATAACCGGCAGAAAGATTTTATATGTTTCTGGCGAAGAAAGTGAGCAGCAGATTAAAATGCGGGCTGAGCGGATTACCAATAGTCCAAAAGCAGATTGTTATATCTTAACCGAAACCTCCACACAAAACATCTTTAAACAGATAGAACAATTGATGCCAGAAATTGTCATTATCGATTCTATCCAAACTTTACATTCTGCCCATATTGAATCTACTCCAGGAAGTGTTTCGCAAGTAAGAGAGTGTACCGCAGAACTGCTCCGTTTTGCAAAAGAAACTGATACACCTGTTTTTTTAATCGGCCACATTACTAAAGATGGAACCATAGCAGGGCCTAAGATTTTAGAACACATGGTTGATACGGTGCTACAGTTTGAAGGAGATCGGCACCATATTTATCGCATTTTAAGATCGATCAAAAATAGATTTGGGGCCGCAGCAGAATTAGGCATTTATGCCATGCAAAGTAATGGCTTAAGAGAGGTTTCAAACCCTTCAGAGATCTTATTATCGCAAAGAGATGAAGAATTAAGTGGGATAACCATTGGAGCCACCTTAGAGGGCGCCAGACCCATGTTAATAGAAACCCAGGCATTGGTAAGCATTGCTGCCTACGGAACGCCACAACGTTCTGCTACAGGCTTTGACACCAAAAGAATGAACATGCTCTTGGCTGTTCTTGAAAAAAGATGTGGATTTAGGTTAAGTGCCAAAGATGTTTTCTTAAATATTGCTGGTGGTATTAAAGTTGAAGATCCGGCAATTGATTTAGCCATTATGGCAGCCATTATTTCATCACATGAGGATATATTCATCTCTTCTAAGATTTGTTTCGCTGCAGAAGTTGGCCTATCTGGCGAAATTAGGGCAGTAAATAGAATTGAACAAAGAATATCAGAAGCTGAAAAATTAGGTTTTGAGAAAATCTTCATCTCTAATTACAATTTAAAGGGATTGGTAAAGGATAAATTCAAAATAGAAATTGTTACGGTAAGCAAAATTGAAGAAGTATTCTCTTTGTTGTTTGGTTAATTGCTCAAAAATTAATTTCAAACACAACTTACAGGTGTGGAAATTATTTGCCCATTTTAAGAAAAATAGACTTTTATTTCCCCAGTCATTCTAAAAAAATTCAATTCATTTTTTAGATAAAAAACACTCAAATATCTGATTATCAATAACATATGTATTTTTGACTATAAAGACAAAATTCTGGTCGCTTTATTGCCTTATGCAGCATGTTCTTATCCAGAAATGGGTTTTAACAAACAATAGGGATGATTGACCTCACTGCTTTTTAGTAGTGGGGTCTTTTTTTTTTGTTTTAAAATTATTTAGAGAACCTTCCCTATTTAGAAAGATTTTAAATATTTTTGCTACAGATCAGATTACACCAAATTAAAATGAACTGCCAACTCTTGTTTTCAGTTCAACTAAAAAACAATAATAGATTATGAAAAAAATTATTTTAAGCTTGACTTTCTGCTTGTTTACAGCATTTGCATTTGCTCAAGATGCTACTTCATTTGAAGGAAAATCTTTTGGTGAAGGTGTAAAAAAAGGAGATGTAATTACAACTGCAGAAGTTGATGCCAAATTAGGAAAAGACACTAAAAAGAACATGAAAGTAACTGGAGTAGTTACTTTGGTTTGTCAAAAAAAGGGTTGTTTTATGAATTTAGCTTTGCCAAATGGCGAAACGATGTTCGTTAACTTTAAAGATTATGCTTTCTTTATGCCAAAAGACCTTGCTGGTAAAAAAGTAGTGGTTGATGGTTTTGCAGAAAGAAAAGAAACTTCTGTTGAAGATTTAAAACATTTTGCTGAAGATGCCAAAAAATCAGAGGCTGAAATCGCAAAAATTACAAAACCTAAAAAAGAAATTGTGTTTGAAGCAAAAGGAGTTGTAATTTTAGAGAATTAAAAAGGTTCTCCTTTTTAATATTGATTGGTTGAACCCTGCTCTCTCCGGAGCAGGGTTCTTTTTTTGCCTTCATATTGTAACAGCCGTAACAATTCTACATCTATATCATTATATATTTTATTTATATTTATAAAGGACTTAAAACAAACTGAAAATGATTTATGTAATCGTAATAGCAATTGCCGTTTTATTGATCGGCATTAGCATGTACAATTCTCTAATTAGCAAAAAGAACCAAGTTGCTAATGCCTTCTCTGCAATAGATGTCATGTTAAAGAAACGTTTTGACCTTATTCCAAATCTAGTAGAAACGGTTAAACAATACATGCAATATGAGGGAGATACCTTAACCAAAATTACTGAGCTGAGAGGAAAAGCATTGGGAACTAATGTAAGTGAAAGCGACAAACTCCAATTAGACCAACAAATTGGATCGGCGGTAAAAGGCTTAATGGTAAGTGTAGAAAATTACCCTGACCTAAAGGCTAACCAGAATTTTTTAAACCTACAAAGTACCTGGACAGAAAGTGAAGAACAAATTGCTGCAGCAAGAAGAAACTACAACTCGTCTGTTACCACTTACAATAATGCCGTTATGATGTTCCCTGGCAATATGTTTGCAGGAATGTTGGGCTACCAACCCATAGCAGTATTAGAAACTGTAGAAGAAGAACGTAAAAACGTAAGCGCTAAAGAGCTTTTCAATAGTTAATGTCTTCTAATTTCACTATAAATCCGGCAGTAGAAAGTGTACTGGCTGATTTAGAAATTCAGCGAAAAGAAATTGTTTCTAGCAAATTAAAAGGCTGGGGCGCTGTTGTTTTGGGTCTTGTTGGCTTAGTTGCAGTATCTACAACCGGACAAATGCTCATCGCATTGCTTGTTGGTGCAGCTGCAATTATACCCGGTGTGGTAATCCTTTATCGCCTAGCAGAAAAAACGGGCTTATATAAAAATCGTTTTAAAAACGAGGTAATTGGCGCGGCTTTAAGCACAATAGATCCTAGTTTGACTTTAAGCCCTTATGAAGGCATTTCTGAGGGTGAATTTAGGTCTTCGCAACTTTTTACTACTAGCCCAGATCGTTACCATACCGAAGATCTGGTAAGGGGTAAAGCAGGCAAAACAAGCTTTTATTTTGCAGAGGTGCATGCCGAATATAAAACAGAAACACAGACTAAAAGTGGCCGACAAGTGCAATGGCATGATATTTTGAAAGGTATTGTATTCTCAGCAGACTTCAATAAAAATTTCAATGGTGTTACGGTCGTTAGACCAAAAGATCTGGGTTCTTCTATTGGTGCATGGTTTTCGAAAAATGTATTTTCTTTCGGAGATAAAAATGTGGTCCAATTGGAAAATGACAATTTCAATAAAAAGTTTGTCACCTACAGCACTGACCAAATTGAAGCCAGGTATATTTTAACGCCAGCTATGATGGAAAAAATCAGTGCCTTAGACGAGCGCTCTGCTTATACGGTATCTGTATCTTTTGTCAACTCTAGCCTTTATATAGCTTTTCCACTGAACAAGAATTATTTTGAACCACCTGTTTTTAAAACCTTGTTAAAACCAGATTTGTTAGATGATGACATGTCTGTACTCGGTTTTATGTATGACATTATTCAAGAACTAGATTTGAATACCAGAATTTGGACTAAACAATAAGATTTTGCTGGTCGAGATTACAAATCCCGACCAACTGTAAACAAAAAATCCCCTAGCATTACACTAAGGGATTTTTTATTCTTTTGTATTTATATTATTTAGACAAATACATCGATTTATCTTTATATAACTTACGGAAGTAAGGATCTTCTAAATCTTTAATGAAACGAATAGCTTCTCCTGTCGATTTCATTTCTGGACCTAGTTCTTTAGTCACTTCAGGGAATTTATCAAAAGAGAATACTGGTTCTTTAATGGCATATCCTTCTAGTTTACGAACGATATTGAAATCTTTTAGCTTATTAACGCCCAACATAATTCTTGCTGCAATGTTAATGTAAGGTACATCGTAAGCTTTGGCAATAAATGGTACCGTACGAGATGCTCTTGGATTAGCTTCAATTACATATACCTTATCGTCTTTTACCGCAAATTGGATGTTCAATAAACCAATTACATTTAAGGCTCTTGCAATCTTTATAGAGTAGGCTTCCATATCGGCAATTACCTTCTCCGATAGGCTGAAAGGAGGCAATACTGCACTCGAATCTCCAGAGTGGATACCAGCAGGCTCAATGTGTTCCATTAACCCTACAATATGTACATCTGTACCATCACAGATCGAGTCAGATTCTGTTTCTTCTGCTCTATCTAAGAAATGATCAATCAGTACACGGTTACCTGGTAAATCACCAAGCAATTTCACTACCGCTTTTTCTAAGTCTTCATCGTTAATTACAATGCTCATCCCTTGTCCACCCAATACATAACTTGGGCGTACCAACACCGGGTATCCTACTTGGTTAGCCACTACAATTGCTTCTTCTGCATTTTCGGCTACTCCGTATTTTGGATAAGGAATATCAAGTTCTTTTAATAAGTCTGAGAAACGACCACGATCTTCGGCAACATCCATATCATTGTATGCTGTACCAATAATTTTGATGTTATTTTCATGTAGTTTTTCAGCCATTTTAAGTGCCGTTTGGCCACCCAACTGAACAATTACACCTATCGGATTTTCTAATTCTATAATTTCACGAACATGCTCCCAGAACACAGGCTCAAAGTATAACTTATCGGCCATGTTAAAGTCTGTAGAAACTGTTTCAGGATTACAGTTGATCATGATGGCCTCAAAACCACTTTCTTTTGCCGCTAACAACCCGTGTACACAAGAATAATCAAACTCAATTCCTTGTCCGATACGGTTAGGACCAGAACCTAAAACAATTACTTTTTTTCTATCAGAAACAATTGATTCGTTGGTTCCAAGTTCATCTCCGGCCGAAAGGATTTCCGTTCCAACCAATGAGATCTGAATTGGCGCCTCCTCAAAAGTTGAGTAGAAATATGGGGTTTGTGCAGCAAACTCGGCCGCACAGGTATCTACCATTTTATATACTCTTCTAATGCCTAATTCTTTACGGCGATTGTAAACTTCATCTTCTGTTACATTACCTAAAACATAAGCAATCTGGATATCAGAGAAACCTTTTTGTTTCAAGTTAAAGAAGAAGTCTTTAGGAATATTATTGAGCGAATAACGCTTTAATTCTACTTCTAGGTTAACCAGTTCTTGAATTTGAGACAAGAACCATTTATCTATTTTGGTTACCTTACGGATAGACTCAAGAGGCACACCCATGCTCATGGCATCTTTGATCAGGAACAAACGGTTCCAGCTTGGATGCTCCAAACCATACATGATCTCTTCGATGTTTCTTTTCTGTCTACCATCTGCACCTAATCCGGCTCTGCCAATTTCTAAACTCTGACAAGCTTTTTGTAATGCTTCGATAAAGCTACGTCCAATGGCCATTACTTCACCTACGGCTTTCATCTGAAGGCCCAACTCCATATTTGCACCTTTAAACTTATCGAAATTCCAGCGAGGGATTTTAACGATTACGTAATCTAAAGTTGGCTCAAAGTATGCTGAAGTTGTTTTGGTAATCTGGTTTTCTATCTCGTCTAGGTTGTAACCAATGGCCAACTTTGCTGCAATTTTCGCAATCGGATAACCCGTTGCTTTACTTGCCAAGGCTGACGAACGAGAAACACGAGGATTGATCTCGATGGCAATGATATCGTCGTTATCTGGATTAACAGAGAACTGAACATTACATCCACCTGCGAAATTACCGATGGCACGCATCATTTTGATGGCCTGGTTACGCATGTCTTGATAACACCTGTCTGATAAAGTCATGGCAGGCGCTACGGTAATCGAATCTCCTGTATGGATCCCCATCGGGTCAAAGTTTTCGATTGAGCAAATGATGATCACATTGTCATTGCTATCTCTCAACAACTCCAATTCGTATTCTTTCCAGCCCAAAACGGCTTTCTCTACCAAAACTTCGTGTGTTGGAGAAGCTTCTAAACCACGTTTTAAAGCGGCATCAAATTCTTCTTTTTTATGTACAAAACCACCGCCAGAACCACCAAGTGTGTAAGATGGACGGATTACCAATGGATAACCAATTTCTTGGGCAGCTTCTTTTCCTTCTAAAAATGAATTTGCAATTTTAGATGGCGCAACACCAACACCGATATCTACCATTAACTGGCGGAAAGATTCTCTGTTTTCTGTTTTCTCGATGGCAGCTACATCTACTCCGATAATTTTCACGCCATGAGCTTTCCATAAGCCACGTTCTTCTGCTTCAACACATAGATTTAAGGCTGTTTGTCCACCCATTGTAGGCAATACCGCATCAATGGTTGGTAAAGTTGGAGAGTTTGCGTGTTCAGTTAAAATTTGTGCTATCGATTCTAACGTTAAAGGTCGCAGGTACACATGATCACCGATTACCTTATCGGTCATGATCGTTGCGGGGTTAGAATTGATGATGGAAACAGAAATACCTTCTTCTTTTAAAGAAAGTGCGGCTTGAGAACCAGAATAATCAAATTCGCAAGCTTGACCAATAATAATAGGTCCTGATCCGATAATAAGTACTGAACGTATGGAAGTGTCTTTAGGCATGGGGGTTTTTAAAAAGTCTAAAGTAAAAAGTCAAATCTGACTGATAGCTGGGAGAGATCCTCTGCTATGAAATGAAAAATCCCAACTGCTCTGTCGGGATGCAAAGATAGGTTTTTTGAATAGAAATATGATTCAATTTTTAAAATATATTACAATAAAAAAGAGGGCCCTCAAGCCCTCTTTCCCTTTTCCACACACACAAGGTTTTATTGTTGTAATTTTATTTCACCAATATCTGTTGTAGCACTGTCTGTAACTGCCACATTTTCTACTGATGCATCTTTATAAGGAGCATTTGCTTTTACCCAAACGGTATAAGTACCTTTTTTAACATTGCTGAATACAAAAGCCCCATTGCTAACTTGACTTCTTAAGGTATCTGTACCAGCAATTGCTACCACTTCTTTTGCACCTTCGGCTGGCGATACCTTACCTTGTATTCCTCCTTCTTTGATTGAGCCGAATGCAAATAAACCTATTGATAAACCTGCAACGGCTAAAAAATTTAAACTCGCTCTTTTCATGACATTAATTTTTAGTTTAACTTCTATTAATTAAGCGTAAATTTTTTCCATCCTATTTTTAAAAGGTTCAATTTTTTAAGGTTCGTGAGTAAGTAACAGCCCTTCTATAAGATTGTTTTATTTTTATACTTTTATTTTTTAACCAATAGTTAATTGTTGGTGATCGAATGACTAGAGATCATTGCTAAAATTCCTTATCTCTACACACTGTTGTCTTAAAATAAATACAGATCATTTTCTTCAAAAAGTTAAAACCCAAATCCAATTTATTTGTTGTTTGTATAATATGAAAAAGATATTGCTTTCATTTATTGTACTTTCAATAGTTGTTTCGGGCTGTGCAACGGTGCAGTCTATTATCAAATCTACGTTTCCATATACGGCTACTTTAATTGTACCAACAGGGGCCAAAAGTGGCGTTACGCTAACTACAACGAGCACAGCAAGTAGTTTTGATCAGATTTTTGGCAATCAGACAGGGGCTGATTACATTAAAGAGGTAAGAGTTACTTCGGTAAAAATAGAGGCAAGCAATCCCGTTAATCAGAACCTAGGTATCTTCAAATCGGTAAAGCTTTTTATTGTAAATGGGAGTAACGCAGAAGTCATGGTAGCGTCAAGAAGTGATGTGTCTGAAAATATTGGCAACAATCTTGTACTAGACATAGACAATACACGTTTTGTAGATGACTACATTAAAGGAAGCAATTTGAAAATGAGAATGGAGTACACGTTAAGGAATAATTTAACAAGTGACGTGAGTGTGAGAGCGGCGGTAAACTTTAGTTCATCGCCAAATCCAAAATAGATCTAAAGCATCCTCGACAATCATTTGTCCGAGGGTATTCTTCATAAATAGTTTGTTTGGTTTATTATCCGGTAGGGGTTGTTCCCTATCGGATTTTTTGTTTTATAGGCATTCATATATCAAGAAATAAGCCTCAGCCCAATACTCAATACTATTTTATATTTTTGGAACATGTTATTAACGGCCGACGCCTTTAAAGATAGTTTAGCCCAATTCGTATATGGAACTAGCCCATTAGAATGGTTTGGTGTTTTCACCGGGCTGCTCTGCGTTTGGCTGGCCGCAAAAAACAACATCTGGAATTGGCCATTCGCTATTGCAAGCGTACTTACTTATATCTTTATTTTTTTCGAAAGTAAACTTTATGCAGATATGGGCTTACAAGGTTACCTGTTAATGATGAATATTTATGGCTGGTATTATTGGAGCGAACAAAGAAAAAATTCGGGTAAACAAAGACCAATTAGTCGAATTACAAAAAAGGAAATATTTTTATCCGTAGTAGGCATCATCATTTTCACTTTAGTTTTGGGCCAATTGCTACACAAAAACACCGATGCTTCATTTCCTTTTATAGATAGTTTTTGTACAGCTACCAGCATCATTGCTCAGGTTTTTTTAGCCAGAAGGGTAATGGAAAACTGGTTAATCTGGATTTTTGTAGATATTATTTATGTAATTGTTTATTGCTCAAAAGACCTTTACGCCACTGGGTTAATGTATGCCATATACATGGCCATAGCATTAATGGGTTATATGGATTGGAAGAAAATTTATCGTGAACAAAATCATTAAAAAAATAGCCATCGTTGGCCCCGAAAGCACGGGCAAATCGACCATTTCGCAACAACTAGCGAAGCATTACAATGTGCCTTGGGTACCAGAATATGCCCGTTATTATTGTGCTGCATTAACCACAGAATGTACCTTACAGGATGAAACCAATATGTTTCACGGACAAGTGGCTTTAGAAGAGTCGGTAATGGCAATGGCCAATACCGATTTTATCATCTGCGATACCACATTTGTAACTGTTAAAATTTGGAGCGACGAGATGTTTGGTGAAACTCCACAGGTTGTGTTAGACGAGTTGTACAAACGTCCTTATGATCTGTATCTTTTGTTGGATATTGATCTTCCTTGGCAAGAAGATCCACTCAGAGATTTTCCAACCATGCGTGAGCATTTTATGGAGATTTGGCACAAAGAGTTAAAAGCGTTAAACGCCAATTATGTGGTAATCGGGGGTATAGAAAACCGGCTACAAAATGCAATTACAGCTATCAATAATTTCTTAAAAACCTAATAAACAGCTAATAGAAGACTGTTTTTAGAAACAATTTTATAATATCAATCCTTTTACCTTACCTTTGTGCCATCAATAAGGGGTGCCTTGTTTTGTAAAAACACAAATACAGGCTGAGATCATACCCATTTTGAAAGGCTTAAGGTTAAAGGCTTAAGGCGTAGGGTAAAACCTTACACCTTAAAACCCTACACTTTTTACCTCTCAAATGCACCTGATCCAGGTAATGCTGGCGTAGGGATGGTTTATGGAGTTTAACTAAAGTCGGGAGTACCCCTACTGCCGGCAGGTTTAACTAAACAATTAAAAAAAATTGAAAAAATTGAAATTAATGGCAATCCTTGCCATGATGCTGCCTTGTTTCGCCATGGCACAAATTGCGCTTACTGGAAAAGTAAACGACAACAATCAAAAACCGCTTCCTGGAGCAACAATTAAATTAAAAAACAAATCAACTACAGTGATTAGTGATCTGAACGGAGCTTACACCATCAGCAACCTCTCTGCGGGGAAGTATGTATTGAGTGTAAGTTATGTTGGCTTTAAAACAGAAGAAAGAACGATTGATCTTTCTTCAAACACCACACTCAACTTTAATTTAGTGCAATTGAGCTACATTGCTGACGAGATTGTAGTGAATGCCACTCGGGCTTCAAAAAACTCGGCCACTACGTACAAAAATCTAGACAAGACCGAGCTTGCAAAAAACAATTTAGGTCAAGACATGCCTTATTTGCTAAACCAGACTCCTTCTGTAGTGGTTACTTCAGAGGCTGGCGCAGGTGTTGGTTACACAGGTATGCGTATCCGTGGAAGTGATGCGACAAGAATTAATGTAACCTTGAATGGCATTCCATTGAATGATGCCGAAAGCCATGGTAGTTTTTTTATCAACTTACCAGATCTGGCTTCTTCTGTAGACAATATCCAGATCCAACGTGGTGTAGGTACATCTACCAATGGTGCGGGTTCTTTTGGCGCAAGCTTAAATATCCAGACCACTACACGTAAAGACTCAGCTTATGCTGAACTAAACAACACTTATGGCTCTTACGAAACCTGGAAAAACACGGTGAGTGTAGGTACCGGTATGATCAATAACAAGTTCAGTTTTGATGGCCGTTTATCTCGGATCAAATCAGACGGTTATATTGACCGTGCGAGTTCGAACTTGAAATCATTCTTCTTTTCTGGCGCTTACTATGGCAAAAAAGATCTATTGCGAGTAAATGTATTTAGCGGTACAGAAAAAACATATCAAGCTTGGAATGGAGTTCCTGAAGAACTATTGCAAACCAATAGAACACACAACGATTTCACTTATGATAATCAGACGGACAATTACCAACAAGATCATTATCAGATGTTCTACACCCGAAACTTAAGTCCGAAATTGGTAGCCAATGCTGCACTTCATTATACTTATGGACGAGGTTTTTACGAAGAATATAAGAAAAAACAGACCTTAAGCGATTATGGAATCGCCCCTGTGGTAATTGGCAACAGTACAATAACACAGTCTAACCTTGTAAGACGTTTGTGGTTAGATAATGATTTTTATGGTGTTACCTATTCCTTAAACTATACCCCTAAGAATGACCTGAATTTTATACTTGGTGGTGCGTATAATGAATACAAGGGCAAGCATTTTGATGAGGTGATCTGGGCACAATATGCCAATTATGATGCAAGTAAATCATTACGTCATAGATACGATGACAACGATGCGCTTAAAACCGATTTCAACATTTTTGGA
This sequence comes from Pedobacter sp. Hv1, assembly GCF_001412215.1. Lineage (GTDB taxonomy): Bacteria > Bacteroidota > Bacteroidia > Sphingobacteriales > Sphingobacteriaceae > Pedobacter. The sequence goes on along the minus strand of NZ_LLWP01000009.1, from coordinate 209,945 downwards.
AGAGCAAACTACCGCATCGATCAGTTTAATCTTTTTGCCGACCTCCAGTACCGTAGGGTATACTACTCTTATTTTGGAAAGAATCTGAACAATACCCTATCACAACAAAATGCTACGCTTAACTTTTTTAATCCAAAAGCTGGTATAACCTATACCATTAATGCCAAAAGTAATATTTATGCATCGGTTGCTATTGGCAATAAAGAGCCAAACAGAAGAGATTTTACCGATTCGAACATCAACAGCAGGCCTCAGCCAGAACATTTAACAGATATTGAAGCTGGTTACCGCATACAAGCTACCAACTTTACTGCAGGCGTAAATGGTTTTGCTATGCTTTATAAAGATCAGTTGATCACTACTGGCGAACTCAATAATGTTGGAGGGCAAACTCGCCAGAATGTACCTGATAGCTACCGTGCGGGTATAGAGTTTGATGGCCGTTTACAGTTGACCAAAAAACTATCTTGGGCTGCCACAGCAACTTTTAGCCGTAACAAGATCAAAGAATTTACCGAGTATATTTACGATGAAGAAGACAAAACTGGAAAAACCTTTGTAAAAAGCACTTTCAAAAATACAGATATTTCGTATTCACCATCAGTAATTATGTCGAGTGAAATTGCTTATGGTATTATCAAAAATGGCGAGATTGCCTTGTTAAGTAAATATGTTGGCAAACAATACCTTAATAACATCTCTTCTGATGCACAATCATTGTCGAGCTTCTTTGTAAACGATATCCGTTTAAGTTATCAAACAGCTTTTACAGGGGTTAAAAATGTTGGATTAAGTCTTTTGATCAACAATGTTTTCAGTACACTTTACGAGAGCAATGGTGCTTCTTACCCTGCTTTATCTGAAGGTCTGGTTAGTCGTTATAATGTGTATTATCCACAAGCTACCCGTAATTTTTTGTTAAATTTGAGCTTAAAGTTCTAAAGATTACCTAAAAAACATAAGGTTAAACATTTGAACTACCTGATGAATATTAAACCATTCATCGGGTAGTTTGATTTAAGAGGTACCATGAAAAAATTCATCGAAAAGCTCCACTTCATTACCCATGACATTGCTCAGTACACGCATATTGAACAAACCCAATTGGCTTGTGAAGCAGGTGCCAAATGGATCCAATATCGCTGTTTAAGTAAAACTGACGATGACCTTTTAGCAGACATTAACCAAATTGCTGCGATCTGCGATGATTGGGGTGCAACTTTAATTGTTACCAATCATATCCATTTAAAAGGCAAAGCCGATATCCAAGGCTTTCATTTGGAAGATATGGACGCAGATTTTATCGCCCTGCGCAACCAGATTGGAGAAGAATTTACCTTAGGTGGTTCTGCAAATACGGTTGAAGGCTTGATCAGGTTAGCGAACGAAGGTGCTGATTATGCTGGTTTTGGCCCTTATGCCAGTACAAACACCAAACCCAATTCATTTCCATTATTAGGCTTAGCAGGTTATACAACTGCCGTTGAGCAATTAAAAATAGCAAACATTACCTTCCCAATTTTAGCTGTTGGCGGGATAAGCTTACCAGATGTAGGCCCTCTTTTACAAACTGGTATTGATGGTATTGCTGTTTCTTCAGCTATAGCACAGGCAGAAGACCTATACGAAGCTTATCAAGATTTCTATAAGCAAATAGAGTAAGCTGTTGAACGCTCAAATAAGAATGGCGAGGACGCCATTCCTCAGCAGTTGCATTGTGATGTGCTCACCTTCCCATTAGATAAATTTAGTGGTTAAAATCAGATCAAATTTAGTTGGATTGATTAGCTTTATCGTATAAAATCAATACATGGTTTATTTTATTAGTGGTTTAGGTGCCGACGAAAGAGTTTTTCAATTTTTAGATTTATCAAGAATCGATCACAAATTCATCCAATGGATTGAGCCACAAAAAAAGGAAAATCTTAATATTTATTGTGAAAAACTAATTGCCCAAATTGACACCACTCAAGAGGTGGTTTTAATTGGGCTTTCTTTTGGAGGAATCGTTGCCCAAGAGATCTCTAAAATTATTCCCTGCAAAAAGGTGCTGATTATATCGAGCATAAAGTCTATACAAGAATTTAGTTGGCAACTTAACCTTGTTCGTCAAACTCAAATCCATCGAATTGTTCCACATTGGCTTTTGGCTTTAAGTAATAAATTCACTGCTGATTTTTACTTTAGTACAGAGAACCCAGCAGAATCTAGGCTACTTCATCAGATTATAAAAGATACGGATCCTAAGTTCTTGTCTTGGGCAATCCATCAGATCATGAACTGGAAGAATGAAGTTTATCCTGAAAACCTTATTCATATCCATGGGACTAATGATCGGATTTTTCCAATAAACAAAATTTCTAATGTGATACAAATACAAAAATCAGGTCATTTTATGATTGTTAACAGGTTTCAACAAATTCAAGACCTTATATTTGAAATGATTATTAATGACTGACATGGAAACCTCAAATACCGACATTCTTAATTTGGCCGATGTAAAGACATTGGTTGACGATTTTTACAGCAGAGTTCGTGAAAATGAATTGCTATCTACAGTTTTTAATGCGGTAATTAAAGACAACTGGCCAGCTCATTTAGAAAAAATGTATGGTTTTTGGCAGACCATCTTATTGGAAACACCTGCTTATAGCGGTAGTCCATTTTTAAAACACGCCAAACTTCCAATCGCAAAAGAACATTTTGATACTTGGATCAGTTTATTCAACGAAACTGTTGATGCACATTTTAGTGGTGCAAAAGCAGATGAAGCCAAGTGGCGAGCAGCAAGAATGAGCGAAATGTTTCAATACAAACTAGATTACTACAAAAACAATCCCGCACAACCACTGATCTAAACGGTTAATTCCCTGTCAATTTTTGGTGTAATTTAGATTTAAGCTTTTCAGCACTACTGATTTAAGCCCGAAAGTCATACTTTTACCTGAAATTACTCTGCTTTGGAAGACCAATCTGCTCTACCCGAAAAAAAAGACCCTTTTGCCGCACTGCGCTACCGTGAATTTCGCTCTTATGTTGGGATGCGTTTTTTCTTTACGTTTGCCTATCAGATGCAGGCCGTAATTATCGGCTTTCACATTTACCACCTTACCAATGATCCTTTAGCCCTTGCATTTATTGGGCTTAGTGAGGCTATTCCAGCCATCAGTATCGCTTTATACGGAGGCTATGTGGCAGATAAAACAGAAAAAAGAGGGTTATTGTTAAAGATATTCTCTGGTGTTTTTCTCTGCTCTATCATTATGCTTATTGTGACCAGCAAACAGATGCACAGGTATGTACCCACAAGTTCTATTGTACCCATTATGTATGGTATGATATTTTGCATTGGGTTAGCTAGAGGTTTTTTCGGACCAGCTACATTTTCTTTAATGGCCCAGATCTTACCAAAAGAATTGTACCCCAATGCCAGTACCTGGAGTAGCTCCAGTTGGCAAATGGCCTCAATTGCCGGGCCAGCAATTGGTGGTTTAATTTATGGTTTCTATGGCATTACCACTACTTACATTGTCATCATCTCTTTTATCTTTCTGGCTTTAGTGTGTATTTTCTTTCTGAAAAAACACCCGCCTACATTTATTCCAAAAGAAAGTATTGCAGAAAGCTTAAAAGAGGGTATCAATTTTGTATTTAAGAGTAAAATGATGTTGGGAGCAATGAGCTTGGATCTGTTCTCTGTATTTTTTGGTGGGGCAGTTGCTTTACTTCCTGTATTTGCCAATGATATCTTAAAAGTAGGCTCAGAAGGTTTGGGCTTTATGCGGGCTGCTGCTTCTTTGGGCGCAGTTTTAACCATGCTGATGATGACCAGATTTTCGCCAATGGGTAGGCCTTGGCGTAACCTACTGATAGCGGTTACAGGATTTGCCATTAGCATTATTTGTTATGGCTTGTCTAAAAGTTTCTATTTAACCCTATTCTTCTTGTTCTGCGAAGGCGCTTTTGATAGTGTAAGCGTAATTATCCGTTCTACCATTATGCAATTGCTTACACCAGACCAGATGCGTGGTCGTGTTTCGGCAGTAAATAGCATGTTTATTGGTTCGTCTAATGAAATAGGAGCCTTTGAGTCGGGTTTAACGGCTAAATTAATGCGTACGGTACCCGCAGTAGTTTTTGGAGGTAGCATGACCTTGGGCATTGCCGCCATTACTTATTTCAAAACCAAAAGCTTATTGCCTTTAACACTCAACGACATTAAACCAGCTGATAAAATAGAAGACCAGATCTAGGTCTCTAAGAATAAAATAGTCAAACTGAAACCATCTAAGACACCTAAGAACAGCTAAGTCTAATTAAAACTCAGGTGAACTAAGCTGTCTTAGATGGTAAAAATTCATTCTGCTGGTTGGGATATGATATCCCGACCAACACTATTAATTATCGAGTCTTTCGCCAACCTGTTGTCTCCACATGGCAAAGTATAAACCTTTCTCGGCCAATAGATCTGCGTGTTTACCTTGCTCAATAATATGTCCCTTTTCTAAAACATAAATCCGATCTGCATGGCGAATAGTTGATAAACGGTGTGCAATTAAGATGGTAACATGACTGGTTAAAACGGAAACATCACGAATGGTTGCTGTAATTTCTTCTTCAGTTAACGAGTCTAATGAAGAAGTAGCCTCATCAAACACCAAAATATCAGGGTTACGCAATAATGCCCTAGCAATGGATAAACGTTGTTTTTCGCCACCAGAAACTTTTACTCCACCTTCGCCAATTACGGTATCTAATCCTTTATCGGCTCTAGCCATCAAATTCTGGCAGGCAGCCTGTTGTAATACCCGCATACAATCTTCGTCGCTTGCACCTGGTTTTACAAACTGTAGATTTTCTCTAATGGTACCTGAAAACAGTTGCGTATCTTGAGTTACAAAGCCTATTTTCTCTCTTAACTGATCGAGGTCAATTTCGGTTCCAGAGGTTTGGTTATAAAAAACCTCTCCTTCAATGGGTTGGTATAGGCCTACCAACAATTTAACTAGTGTAGTTTTACCAGAGCCTGATGGCCCAACAAAAGCAATGGTTTCGCCATTATTTACTGCAAAGCTAATCCCATTTAAGGCATTGGTTTTACCAGATAAATGTTTGAAACTTACATTGGCAAAGGCTAGGCTATTCACCTTTTCTAAAGTAACAGGGTTGGCTGGTTTTCTATCAACAGGTGTACTTAAGATCTTTTTAAAATTACCCAAAGAAACCTCTGCTTCTCTCCAAGCTAAAATCACATTACCAAGCTCTTGTAATGGTCCGAAAAGGAAAAATGAATAAAATAAGAATGAAAAATACTGGCCTGGAGTGATTGCTTTATCAAAAATTAACATCAGCAATACCACCACCATTGTACTTCGAACCAAGTTAACAGTTGTACCCTGTACAAAGCTCATACTTCTTACATATTTTACTTTTCTAAGTTCCAGGCCTAATATTTTATAGGTCGTTTTATTTAAACGTTCTATCTCTTGACTAGCTAAACCTAAACTTTTTACCAACTCGATATTACGCAATGATTCTGTGGTAGAACCTGCCAAAGCTGTTGTTTCTGCTACAATAGAACGTTGGATGGTTTTAATTTTACGACTTAAAAACCAACTTAAAAAACTGATGATAGGAATAGAAGCCGCATAAATTAGTGATACTTTATAACTTACGCTTAGTGAATAAACGATTACAAAAATCAGTCCGATCAAACTCACAAAAAGAATACTAATGAAAGAAGTAATAAACTTCTCACTATCTAATCTTACTTTCTGTAAAACCCCCAATGTTTCTCCGCTACGTTGGTCTTCGAAAACTTGATAAGGTAGTTCTAAAGAGTGCTTTAAGCCATCTGCATACATTTTTGCACCAACCTTTTGCACAATAATGTTGGTAAAATAATCCTGAAAGTTCTTGGCAATTCTAGACACCATAGCCGCACAAATGGCTAAACCAACTAAGCCTAAAATACCCCAGATATACTCTGATCTACTTAATTCGTTATGTCTGTTGATATATCTGTCTAAGATTCTACCTGTAAAATAAGGATCCATTAAAGAGAACCCGATATTAAAGGCAGCCAGTACTAATGCTAAAACTACAACCCACTTGTGGGCCTTTAAATATTGGAGCAGTAAATTCATCTTTTTGATTGTTTGGGTTGCAAAAATAAACAAAGGGAATGAAGCTCAGCTACATTCCCTTTTAAATTACATTTAGACTATACAGAGATTAGATCGTCATGATATCTTTTTCTTTCACTTCTGCATGTTTATCTACTTTAACGATATAAGCATCAGTAATTTTCTGAACCTCGCCTTCGCCTGTCTTGATTTCATCGTCAGAAACACTTTCTCCTTTTAATCGTTGTATTTTACTATTGGCATCTTTACGGATATTACGCACGGTAATACGGCCTCTTTCTGCCTCTTCTTTAACTTTTTTAACCAGTTCTTTACGACGTTCTTCTGTTAAAGGTGGTACAACTAAACGGATAATTACACCATCATTTTGTGGGTTGATCCCAATATTGGCTTCCATTATGGCACGTTCTATTGGCACTAATAATGATTTTTCCCAAGGTTGGATAATTAAGGTCCTTGCATCGGGTGTATTGATACTACCCACTTGTGCCAAAGGCGTTGGTGTTCCATAGTAGTCTACCATAATGCCATCAAGCATTCCTGCTGATGCTTTACCCGCACGTATTTTAGTTAATTCAGCTTCACAATGGGCAATTGCTTTTTCCATTGTTGCCTGTGCATCTTCTAATTGTTTCTTTATGAGGTCGTTCATAATGTGTTATGTTTATACAAAAATATAAAAAATGGTCAAAATTTAGCCCTGAACTAAGGTACCAATTTCTTCGCCATTTGCAATTTTCATAAAGTTACCCGTTTTATTCATGTCGAATACGATAATTGGAACCTGATTTTCTTCACATAAGGTGAAGGCTGTCATGTCCATTACGTTTAAACCTTTGGCATAAACCTCTTTGAAAGAAATTTCGGTATATTTTGTGGCTGTTGGATCTTTTTCTGGATCGGCAGTATAAATACCATCAACCCTTGTTCCTTTTAACACTGCATCTGCATTGATTTCTATTGCTCTTAATGCAGCAGCAGAGTCTGTAGTGAAGTATGGGTTTCCTGTTCCGGCACCAAAAATAACTACACGTCCTTTTTCTAAGTGACGAACAGCTCTTCTTCGTACAAATGGCTCACAGATTTGCTCCATTTTAATGGCTGATAATAAACGGGTTTTTAAACCTACTTTCTCTAGTGCATCTTGCAATGCCATACTATTGATTACAGTAGCTAGCATCCCCATATAATCTGCTTGGGCCCTATCCATTCCTGATTTCTCCGCACTCAAACCTCTAAAAATATTCCCTCCACCAATAACGATGGCGATTTCTAGTCCTTTAGCATGAACTGCCTTAATGTCTTCCGCATACTGCCTAACACGCTCATTGTCAATGCCATATTGCATTTCACCCATTAACGACTCGCCACTCAACTTTAGTAAAATCCGTTTATACTTCATGACCCCAAAAATATTAACAATTTTTTACTTAGCCGCTATGGTTTTAAATAAATGGTACAAATATCTATGATTTAATGATGGTGATGATAAAAAAACTTGGCTACGCAAAAGGCGGCACTTATTGGTGCCGCCTTTAAATAAGGTAAAAACTCTAGTTTACTGGGCTTTTGCCAACCATAGTGATGCATTTAAATGCAGTGCTGGATGTGAAGTATATCCAGATGGTACATCTCCAGACCAACCATTGAATAAATTATCATTGGGATCACCAGTACCATCATCAGAAGGAGAACTATCACCCACAAATGCTATTCTTCCCGTTCCATAAGTAGCAATTAGGGCCATCACACCAGTATTCCCTCCTAAAGTAGAACTATTGCGCCAAAATAAGCCTTGAACTGTTGAGTTTTGCGATGGGAACAAAGTGGCTGTTGTTCCATTGTAAAAGGCCAACTTGCTTGCAGTACCAGCAGCGCCATTTAAAACAATTTGTGCATTTGTACTTGTTCCAGTATAAACTTTTGTACTTGGTTTTTCACTGATATCAATGTAATCTACATTAAAACCGAAAGGCTTATTGTTGTTGATGCCATTGTTGCTCATCAGGTCATTCCATACTCTTGGCGAATCGTAACCATCGCCGTCTCTATCTGATGGATTGTAACCATTACTATCTGTTCCTGCAGTACTTGCTGCTGTATGATCTGCGACCATCATTAAACCACCACCATTGGCTACAAAATTCATAATAGCAGTTTTTTCAGCTGCTGTAAACAATTTGTTGGGTTCTATCACCACGTATACATCATAATTGCTGAGGTCTTGTGGGTTTGATGAATTGCCATAGGTAATTGCTGTTCCAACAGGTAGTGTTTCTACCAGTTCACCACGTTTAACCAGCTCAACAGCCCAAGCAGACATCGCTCCTTTCCAATAACTCTCAGACGTTGAAGCAGTTATTCCAGTATATGAAGGTGTCGGAAATCTTTGCGCTTTTAATTCAACAGTAGTTCCTCCAAGATAACTTGGTACATTTTCAGTTCCATCTGCATCAATCAGCCAATCTGCACTCCCTGCATTTTCCAATTTGGTAGCATCGAACAAAAATTTCTTCCCAGTTAATACTGTTCCAGGGTTCGTTCCTCCACCATTGTCATTGATGGTAATGTCATCGATATTGATTCGATTTGATCCGCCCGTTAATTTTCTGATTTCTAAACGTACATTTCCTGATACGTTTAATGTAAATGTACTGGTCAGTAAAGATGCTGTACTTGAAATATTTGCCCCTGTCTGTGTCCAAGAAGTACCTGCATTGGTTGAGTACCATAAACCCCACTCACATGCAGTATCTGAACCAAAGGTTGCCGATTTGATGGTAACCGTGCTAATCCCTGTCGAAACATCATGTAACATGGTTATTTTACCAGTATTTCGCATTCTTGCAGACCATTGTCCACTTTTTTTATCCGTTGCAAGATTACCGATCAAAGCATCGTATAAATTCCACGATTTTCCGTTCAATGTAACATTGTCTCCTGAACTTGAGCCAGCTGGCGCAACATCATAACTTGCTTTAGGGCTAGAGGCACCTACCTCAAAATCTTCTACAGTTTGAATACTGGTCAGTGCATTTGGCTGTGCTGCCAATGCCAAAGATTTTCCCGAATTTACACCAAGCTCGTTGCTGATCGCCTCTGTTTTTTTACAGCTATTCAGTCCGATTATTGAACTGAATAACAAAGTGGCCACATAGATTAATTTGAATTGTTTTTTCATAGGTTTTTGATTTAGTTTTTAAATAACTTAACTAACCTAAACCTAAGAAACACTCGTTAACTCTTTATTTCCAAGCAATTAAATTTTATCAACTCCCAAAATTGGCACCACTTATTTAAAAGCAGAAAAGGCAGTATTGAATTATTCAACACTGCCTTTAAATTAACATGAAGTACTGTTATTGGTTAAATCGGTACCTCAATCCCAATTGGATTCTCCAACGGGCCGTTTCATCTATACTATTCGAAAACGAGTTGACCAATGGTGTTGCATTATTCGCATTTAAATAAGGGAAAGAAAAAGTAGGTTTTCCACTAATTGCATCAATACCTTTAAAGTTTAACAAACCGTTGGCACGATTGGCAAACTTTGGTACTCCCCATGTTTTATTGATCATGTTTCCAAGATTGAACACATCAAATGTTAACTGCAATGAATGTTTTTTATTTGAAATTTTGGTAAATAGATCTTGGGCAATACGGATATCCATTACCCCAACCACGTTTCCAACAAGCCCGTTTCTTTCTGCGTACTTACCTCTTCTTTTATTCAAATAGCTGTCTTGGTTAATATAAGAATCGAGTTGCGACCAAATTTGGGCTTTTGTACGGGTATCTCCTGTGTTTTCACTTACCAGTTCAATTTCTGATTGATTGGCAGGCACATAAATCAGGTCATTGCCACTTAATCCATCATTGTTTAGATCACTTCCGTAAGTATAAGAGTATCTAAAGCCATCCTGTAGCTGATAAAACATGGAAATTGTAGTAGCTAGGTGATTGATATATTCCTTTTTATATACCATTGATGCAATGAAACGGTTTTTAACCATGTAGCTAGAATAGCTTAAAGCATCGGTATTCGGACTACCTGAAACCTGACGATCTCTCCACATCGATTGTGCGATGGAACCTCCATCATTCACTGACCTCGAATCGGTATAAGTATAACCCATTGTTGCAAAAAAACCACCTGCAAACTCTTTTGATAAAGTTCCAGTTAAAGCCAAACTATGACCTTTATTGGTATTGGTCATTACAATTGCATCAGAAATATTTGGATTTTCTGGCGTTGGTGTTGCCGCACCATAAATTCTTGAACTTGTGTATCGAGGGCGATTATCAGCACCCACCAATGGGGTAGAAGCCGAAGTGTTCAAGTTTGCATTTCTAAAGTAAACTGAATTGATATCTTTTGAATACAAGGCCTCCAATGTTCCTGTTACTCCACCTGGCAACTTTTGGTCAATAGCCAAATTTGAACGCCATACCTGCATAAATTTAAAGTTACTTTCTGTTACCGCTAGGTTATATGTGGTATTATTTTGCGCTGTAGCTTTATTTACGTTTCTGTAGGCATCAACATTTGGATCAAATGGCCTGTTTGTAGGGTTAACGATTCTTTCTGATCCAAACTGTACTCCATTGTTACTTGCTTGATTTGAGATCCAAACCAACGGAGGTCTACCAGCAAATAAACCAGTACCACCTCGTACTTGGGTTTTACCTTCTTTATTTACATTCCAATTGAAACCTAATCTTGGAGACCATAAAATAGATGATTTTGGATATCTGCTTACATCAATCTTCTCGCCGTTCTCGAAAGTCAGCTTTTCTACATTTGGATTTTTAAACACATCTGGAGATGAGATATCTGTTAAATCAGCTCTTAAACCTGCTGTTAATTTAAAACTATCACTAATGGTAAATGCATCTTGCACATATAAACCGTACATGTTCGATTGGATTCTTGCGTAAGGGAAAGACCCATCTGGTGTTACTGCATATTGGATCTGATAGAGCGACGGATTGGCTTTGTTCATGAAATCGGCCAAGCTGTTAAAGGTGTAGGCTCCGTAATAGTTTGGCGCAAAACCATTTAATGTTCTATAACCTTCATAGTTTGCACCAATGGTAAGCTCGTGCTTACCCGCATAGATATTGAAATTATTGGTGATTTGATACACCTTTGTTTTTAAGGTATTAAATGCAGTAAAAGGTTCAAATCCGAAGGCAGTAAGTGAACTTCCATCAGGATTCATGATATCCACCAAAGGAAAAGGTTTGTTTCCTTTTGATTCCCTAAAATCGTTCATGGCATTATAGCCCAATGTTAACTGGTTTGAAAATTTATTGTTGAAACGGGTTCTAAATTCAAGGTTAACATTATCCATATTGTTGTTGATGCCATAACCTGCAGATTGAAATGGCAGACCCAGTTGAGAAGGTTGACGATTTGCTTTTGGCGCACCGCTATTGCTTGGCAGGATATCTTTAAACGATCTGAAATAAAAATATTTTAAACTTAGCGTATTCTTATCATCGATATTATAATCTAGTTTTGCCGATAATTTATCACTTCGTGTGGTTAGCGCATAGTTTTCGTAAGGACCCGCCTCATATCCCAGTGTCTGTAAAAAAGAACTCAATTTATCCAAGTCTTCACCTTTGGCCTGAGAAACGTTTGGACCTGTACTGCCATTTCTAGAAGCTACAAAACTTGTTCCTGGATCTGATCTTCTTTCAAGCTCACCACTTGCAAAAAAGAATAATTTATTCTTGATAATCGGACCTCCAAAGGTGAAACCATATCCCTTTAAATTGAAATTATTAACTGGTGCTTTTAGACCTGCAAAATTGTAATCACTTACCAGATCCTGGTTTCTATAATAAGTATTCAAAGATCCTTGAAATTCATTTGTTCCACTTCTGGTAACCGCATTTATAGCCGCTCCAGTAAACCCACTCTGACGAATGTCATACGGTGCTATATTTACCGATATTTCCTCAAAAGCATCCATATTGATCGGTTGCGAACCTGTTTGGCTACCAATTGTACCTTGTAGCCCGAATGCATTGTTAAACAAAGCACCATCAACAGTAAAGTTATTTCCCAAATTACTTCTACCAGCAATACTTGGACTACCAAATTGCAAAGAGAATTGTGGGGTTAGTTTTACAAAATCGGTAAAACTTCTGTTCAATGTAGGCAAATTTTGAATGGCCGTTCTCGAAATATTTTGAGACGCACCAGTTCTACCAGAGTTAAAAACCTTATTTTGTTTAGTAGAAACCACAATTTCGGAAAGTGTGTTTTTGCTTTCACTGATAGAAACGTTTAGTGTATAGTTCTGCCCTAAAGCTAATTTCTCTACACGTTCTGTTTGGTTTTCATATCCTATAAAAGATACTGTAATTAAATAAGGACCACCGATACGCATGCTAGGCAAATTATACCTTCCGTCTGCCCTTGTTGACGTTGCATAGCGAGACCCTGATGGTTCGTGGATAGCTACTACCGTTGCCCCTGCTAATGGGCCTTTGGCATCGACTATCAATCCATTAATGGCAGAGGTAGTCTCATTTTGTGCCAAGGCATCTTTTTTGGCAAGAACCAGAAAAGATACAGTTAATAATAAAAGTAAAAATTTCTTCATAGTTTTTTTTGGTAAAAATACTATGACAAAACATGTTGGATGTTAGTTTAAGATTAATTTATCATGAACAACTTTCCTTGTTCTGGAAAAATCAGATTCAATTGGAGCTTGTTTTCTTTTTGCAGCTCTTGCTTAACTTCTGCATAATGGGGTGGTTTTATATGCGTTACAATTATTGACAGTTTTCCAAATGCCTCTGCATTTGTTAACTGTTGAAGCTTGCCCAATTCTTTATAAAAAAGCTTTGGGGTCAGGTGTCCAAAAAGTTGATTTTCTGGTTGTGAATTAGGGAATGATACTTCTAAAAAAATCGCTTTTAACTGCCCTGAGCTAATTAGTGGTGCTACCCTGCGCCATAGTTTCATCAGTTGGTCTGTTTTTTCTATTTCATCAGCCCCAGTATCACCTAGGTAAAGCAGATAATTGTTATTTGCTCCAATCAAAAATGCAGTACTTTGTGTAGGATTAACATGGCTTAATGGGTAAGCTTGCACCGTCATTTCGGTAGCTGTTAATTGCTCCTCCGTCCCCTCAACTAAGGGTTTATAGGTATATTTTTTTAATTGGGGCATTTCTCCCTCATTGCCAAAATTTGCCCAAGTATCCCACGAAAAATATTTATCTCTCATAATTCCCAATACTTTGGGCATTGCATAGATATATTTATTGGTATCTGCAGGCGAGTTAATAATCAGGCCTGCCACATGATCTAAATGTGCATGAGAGATTAAATATCCTTTAATATTTTTCCGCAAAAAATCTTCTACAACTCCCTTTAATGTTCCAAGGTCAATTGCTTTCTGAATGCCTGCATTTAGGGTTCCCGCATCCAAACTGATATAGTTGTTGCTATTAGATGGGGCAACCAGGTAAGCAGATAAGTTGCTTTCATCATTTCCTCCCTTAATGCCTAATGGAATTACCTTAAATGCATTTTGTGTCCACCCATTTAAATAAGCAAACAGCAAAAAGACTAAGAAAAGGCTTGGTTTTATGTTCATAATGAAATTAAAAGTATGCACAAATGTAGCAAATTCCAATGTCTGGTATTGATATGGTCAGATTAAGTTTTTGTAAATATGGCAGGGAAACCGTTCTTAAAACTAATAGTTATAAAGTTAGAAGGTACAGTATGTGAATTTAAGATAAATATTTTTGAAGAGCAGGTTCAGTACTCATCACTCCCACCAGCCCTGCTAAACGCTTTACTCCGCTCTTCTGGTACTCTGCTCCTCGCTCTCGCTTCGTGTTCGCTAATATCAGGTCTATTTAACAAAAAATCTGCTTTCTATTAGCCATAGATGAACATACTATAGGAAAAACACTTGTGGTTAGATCATACTTATTGTCTGCGCTTTTCCTTCTGTTTTAATGGCTTTTGTTTGATAGCCCCGATTGCAGCGCAAAGCCCGGAATGTAGCGCAGCGAAATGAGGACTTGTAGCCTAAAGCCTGCCTGCGGTAGGCAGGCGGGAACGGCGTTGTGAATAGCACTGAAATTGCGCTTCTAATCATTTAAAAGCAATTTCCTTACATTAGATGGAGATGCTTTGACCTCTAAAAATTACTTCTTTGAGATTGAGTTCTTTATCCAAAACCAATAGATCAGCCTGACAGCCAGCTGCAATTTTTCCGATTAGCTGATCTTTCTTCATTAATTTCGCTGGATACAGTGAACTCATTTTCAATGCATCGTTCAAATCAATACCACAATGGTTTACACAATTTTTAACGGCCTGTAACATGGTTAAAGACGAACCAGACAAGGTTCCATCGGGCATCACGAATTTATCACCAGTTAAATGATGTTGGTAAGGTCCGCTTGCACATGCTGTTACGGCATCTGTAATCAAAAACAGTCTTTCTTTTAACAGTTTTTGGCTCATTTTTACCACTTCAAAACTTACATGTTGGTTATCTACAATGATACTAGCCATTGCTTTGTTATGATTGAATACAGCTGTTGGAATACCCGGTTCACGATGATGAATTGGCGACATGGCATTGAAAAGATGGGTAGTGCTTTGTATGCCTTTATCATACGCAACCGTTGCCTCGTCAAAACTGGCATCACTGTGCCCTAACGATACAATTACACCATTATCCAATAAGTATTGGATTACCTCATCGTCTTGTAATTCAGGAGCTATGGTCATCATTTTAATTACGCCATCCCCAAAATCAAGTAAAGCCTTTACCTCATCTAAACTTGCTTTACGGATAAACGCTTCAACATGTGCACCCCTTCTTTTGGCATTGAGAAATGGGCCTTCCAAATGTAAACCTAAACAGTTCTTTGCTATTTTTTGGTGTTCTTTTGCAGCAACGATACAGGCATTAAAAACCTCAGGGGTATTTGTGGCCATACAGGCGAGAAAGCTAGTTGTACCTTTTTTTAACAGGTCATCTTCAATAATGGTTAAGGCTTCTACAGTTGGTTCTGCCGAAAACAATTTGCCTCCTGCACCATAAATCTGTAAATCTATAAAACCGGGTATCACCAAGTTATCGTTTTCGACACCAGCTATTGAATTTTCAATTTTTGAGATGTTTCCTCCCTCAATTTTAATATTTTGGTTCTTTACTAGTGTATCATCTTGAAAATAAGAACAATTGGAAAGTGCTGCTAACGACATATTTGATATAAATTTAATTTGACCTCGCTCAAAGTTAAATATAGTAAAGCATATATTTGGATAGAGATTACTTAACCAATTAACAAAAATGGATCAGAACCAAAGCCAACAACAACGAAGAAATTTTTTGAAGGCAAGTTTAACATTGGGTGCAGCAGCACTGATTACGCCTAGCCAGGCTGTGGCCAATTTACCTGCACAAGCTGATGAATTTGCTATTGCAGTTGGACCTTATCTACAAACCAATTTTGGTAACGAAATGACCATTTTATGGCTTACCAACAAAGCGGCAACAGGTTGGGTAGCATTTGGAGAAAACGCCAATCAACTAGATCAAAAAGCCTATGGCAAAACCGAGCTGGGTTTAAAAGCTGCCAATACCAAACTCAATGCAGTTACACTTCAAAATTTAAGTCCTGGAAAAACTTATTATTACCGTGTCTATTCTAAAGAGATCAAAGATTTTCAACCTTACAAGTTAACTTATGGGAATACCGTTAATACGGAGACTGAAAGTTTTGTCAATTCAGATATCACTAAACCAGAAGTATCTTTTTTAATGTTAAATGATATCCATGATCGACCACAATCCATCCCTTTGTTAATTGGACTCGACAAAGAAAAAAACAATGATTTTGTGTTCTTCAATGGTGATATTTTCGACTATCAGACCGATGAGCAACAAATTATCGATCATATGTTAAAACCTTGTGTAGACTCATTTGCGAAAAAAACACCCTTTATCTATGTAAGAGGCAACCACGAAACCCGTGGCAAATTTGCCAGAGAATTTCCTCAATATTTTAAACATGTAGGTCATGCCTCTTTTAGTCTGGGCCCGGTTCGTTTTGTGATACTAGATACGGGAGAAGACAAAGAAGATGCCCATCCTGTTTATGCCGGCATTGTTGATTTTGACCAATACCGAATAGAGCAGGCGGCATGGTTAAAGGAGGAGATCAATTCTAAAGCATTTAAAAAGGCTCCTTTTAGAATCGTGATGATGCATATTCCACCTCGTTTCTCTGGCGATGCGCATGGACCAAAACATTGTACAGAATTATTTGACCCTTTACTAAACCAAGGGAAAGTAGACTTGGTTTTAAGTGGGCATACCCACAAATATATCATCCACCAACCCAATAAGGCTGCAAATACCTATCCTTTGGTTATTGGTGGAGGACCTAAGGATGGTAACAGAACATTAACTAAAATTACTGCTACTGCTAAAGAAATAAAAGTGACAATGCTGGATGACTCTGGAAAAGAAGTAGGCAATTATACTGCAAAAAAACGTGCATAAAAAAAGGCCAGTTCAATGAACTGGCCTTTTTTTAAATTATGTTAGATTAAGCACCTAATTGTACGCGTTTGAAAGCAACAACAGTTAATCCTTTAACAGTATTATCTAAGAATTTACGAACATCTACTGAACCGTCTTTAACAAACTCTTGGTTTAATAAAGTACTGTCTTTGTAGAATTTATTCAATTTACCAACTGCAATTTTTTCAACCATTTCTTCTGGTTTACCTTCTGCACGGATTACATCTTTAGCAATTTCGATTTCACGCTCGATAGTAGCTGGATCAACACCGTCTTTATCAACAGCAACTGGGTTCATTGCAGCAATTTGCATTGCAACATCTTTACCTGCTTCAGTAATATCAACGCCATTAGCACCTTCGAATACTACCAAAACACCCATTTTACCGTTAGAATGGATATAAGAAACGATTTTTTCGCCAGATACATTTGCGTACTCTTGAATAACGATTTTCTCTCCAATTTTACCAGTTAGTTCAGTGATGGTTTCTGCAACTGTACGTCCATCTTCTAAAGTAATTGCTGATAATTCTTCAGCAGAAGCAGGATTATTTGCCACTGCAGCAGCTAAAACAGCCTGAGCTAGGTTACGGAAATCTTCAACTTTAGAAACTGGCTCAGTTTCACAAGCTAAAGCAACTAATTTACCATTTGTGCCATCTGCTGATACATTGATTGATACTAGACCTTCAGAAGTAGCATTACCAGAACGAGCGGCAGATACTTTTTGACCTTTTTTGCGCAATAAATCAACAGCAGCTTCGAAATCGCCATTGGCTTCTACTAATGCTTTTTTGCAATCCATCATTCCGGCACCGGTTTGTTGGCGTAATTTGTTTACATCTGCGGCAGTAATTTGTACTGTAGACATTTTTTAAATTTTATGAATTTTATAAAATGTTAAAAGTTACGGGTTACAGGTTAAGGGTTTAAACCCAAAACGCATAACTCGTAACTCGTAACTGAATTAAGCTTCTGTTGTATCTTCTGTTGAAGTTTGTGCTTCAGCAGTTTCTTTTTTGGTTGGTCTTTTAGCACCAGCTTCTCTAGGTGTTGCGCCTTCTGGAGCATCAGCAGCAGTTTTAACCGCTACAGCTTCTTTCTCAGCTTCATCATCTTTTTCACGTTTGCGCTCATCTAAACCTTCTTCAATTGCTTTGATAATTACATCAGTAATCAATAAAATTGATTTAGTTGCATCATCATTCGCTGGAATTGGGAAATCGATGTTAGATGGATCAGAGTTGGTATCAACCATTGCAAAAGTAGGGATGTTTAATTTCATCGCTTCTGCTACAGCAATATGCTCTTTTTTAACGTCGATTAAGAAAATTGCAGCCGGTAAACGGTTTAAATCTGCAATACCACCCAATAAGCTTTCTAATTTGATACGCTCACGTTGGATCATCAAACGTTCTTTTTTAGAAAGAATAGAGTAAGTACCATCTTTAGTCATTTTATCGATGGTAACCATCTTTTTAATTGACTTACGTACTGTAGCGAAGTTGGTTAACATACCACCTAACCAACGCTCGGTTACGAAAGGCATGTTTACTTTTCTTGCTTGCTCAGCAACGATTTCTTTAGCTTGTTTCTTAGTAGCTACAAATAAGATCTTACGACCTGATTTTACGATTTGTTTAATCGCTGCTGCAGCTTCTTCAGTTTTAGTTAAAGTTTTATTTAAATCTATAATGTGAATTCCATTGCGCTCCATAAAAATATATGGTGCCATTTTCGGATTCCATTTGCGGGTAAGGTGACCAAAGTGTACACCTGCATCCAATAAGTCTTGATATGTAGTTCTTGCCATTGTGTTTGTCTCCTTTAAGATTAACGTTTACTGAATTGGAATTTCTTACGTGCTTTTTTACGTCCTGGTTTTTTACGTTCAACCATACGCATATCACGGGTCATTAACCCTTTAGCACGTAATGCTGGTTTTTTCTCAGCATCTAATTCAACAATAGCCTTAGCGATTGCTAAGCGAACTGCTTCTGCTTGTCCTTTTACTCCACCACCGTTTACATTTACAGTTACATCAAATTTACCAACTGATTCAGAAACTTCGAATGATTGGTTAACAATGTATTGTAGAGGTAATGTAGGGAAATATTCTTTATGGTCTTTACCGTTAACGGTAATAGTGCCGTTGCCTTCTTTTAAATAGATACGGGCAACTGCAGTCTTTCTTCTTCCTGAAGTATTTGTAACTGACATTTCTTTTCTCTTTTAATTAAAGTTTAATGGTTTTTGGTGATTGTGCTGCATGCGGGTGCTCTGTACCTGCGTAAACAAAAAGATTGGTATACAATTTTTTGCCCAAACGACTTTTAGGTAACATTCCGCGAACAGCCTTCTCAATAACACGAGTAGGGTGTTTTGCCATTAACTCTTTTGGAGAAATGAATTTCTGACCACCTGGATATCCAGTGTATGAAACATATTCTTTTTCTTCGAATTTGTTTCCTGTCAATTTTACCTTGTCTGCATTGATAACAATAACGTTATCACCGCAGTCTACGTTTGGGGTAAACTCTGGCTTGTTTTTTCCTCTAATAATCATAGCGATTTTAGAAGACAAGCGCCCCAAAATCTCTCCTTCAGCATCAACAACAACCCACTGTTTATTAACAGTTTTGGCATTGGCAGAGACAGTTTTGTAACTTAACGTATTCACTTGCTTTTATTTAATTTGTTAAAAAATATTAATTATCCCAGTTTTTTAGGGACTGCAAAGATAGGGAGAATACTTTAATTACCAAAGGGTTGAGGCAAAAAAAGTTGAAAGTTAAAAGTTATAGGTTAAAATTTTGGGCAATTAGGGTAAAAAAAGCTCAAAATCAACCGAATAGATCCTTTTAAAAAGCAAGTACAGGAGTTCTTTTCAATCGGCAGTCTGGCTTTACGCTGTATTCCCGATGAAGAATCGGGAGATGCCGCTTCAATCCAGTTTAGTTAGCAAAGCTGGTGCAACTATCCAAGGTTACTAATAATATTTCATTACAGGTCATCTGGTTTAAAACCAATTCTTTTTCTAGGTTTGGCCTTCTTTTCTGTTAACTCGTCAATATAACTAAATACGAGCTCTATATTTTTATCCTGATTTTTCAGTTTCTTTTTAATGTCGTCTATCTCCAGTTTCAACTCACTGTTTTCATTAAGCAGTTTTCTCAATTTTGTAAAAACTCTTACAATCTAAATATTTACGGATATGGCTTGCGAACTATTTAAAACACTCGACAGCATTAAAACACCATGTTCAGTAAAAACAAAGGGGGCCTTCCGAAGACCTAGTCTTTCACGATTGGATATCACAATTTGTGATTTCCAATTCTCCAGCTCTTGTGTGTTTAATTGGAACATGAAATCTTCCGGAAAGCGATCCCTGTTCCGTTTTACAGCTTGATTTAACGTTCTTGTCTCTACACCATAAAGCTCTGCTAAATCTCTATCCAGCATTACTTTTTGATTTCTTATTTCATAGATCTTGTTCACAACACTATCATCAGATAGTATGGCAAGGGGTTGTTTGGTAATCATAGGTATACCAAATATAAAATTATATTTTGGCTTTAGGTTAGCATTACAGGCCCAAACAACTAATTCACAACCTTATAACTTTTCTTAAAATACAAACCTAGATGTAAGAGAACCGCTAAGCTAAAAACACTACTGATGGACAGAAATATCAAAGTATCAGTGCTGATAAAGTGATACTCCAATGAAGAATTTAAGATAAATATAGCTCCATAAATGATGGTGCCAATATAGTACAAACTCCACAAGCCTGTTAAATAATGCCAAATTTTCCATTGATAGTTAGCCAACTGGTAACTTCTTAAACTTAGCCAATTGAAAACAATAACCACAAGTATGCCAACAGTAGAATTAAAGGTTCCACTTTTTAAATACACCAGTAGGTAAACTATGGCCAATATCAAATTGATATAAGAGAGTTTTTGAAGCATTTTTCGGTTTTTTAGATAAAATTAGTCCCGTTTAATACATATGTACGTAAAATGACAAACAACTTTGTCGCAATTATGTTAAATAGATAAATATTGAAATTATGACAAAGCAAACGAAAATATTAACGGGTTTATTAGCTGGTGCGGCAGTTGGTGCTGTGGTGGCATTGGCACTTACATCTGATAGAAATGATGAGCTTAAAGGAAAAGTAAGCGATTGGTTCTGCGACCTATTGGGCAATTCGAAAGAAAAATTCGGTGCAATAGGCGATTTGGTCAAAAATAGTTTGGCAAAAGTTAAAGCCTAGATTTTAAGATAAGCTAAACCAATAGCTATCTTTGAAACATGGATGTTTTTGGTTTAGCACTTTCTGACTTTTACAAAAATGGTAATGCCGATATTTTGTGGTTGTACAACTCGTACGATGAACCTGAAGAAATGCCAATTGACATTTTCTTTAGAGATGGAGAAGAAATGCCCGATCTGGAGCACAAAGCACTGACACTTTGTTATGGAAAAACTTTAGATGTTGGGGCGGGCGTAGGTAGCCATGCCTTATTGTTGCAAGAGATGGGAGTGGATGTAACAGCCATCGATATTTCTGCGCCAGCAGTTAAAATCATGCAACAACGTGGTGTAAAAAAAGCTTTTGAACAAGATATCTTTTTAGCCACCGACAAATACGACACCCTTCTTTTTCTAATGAACGGCATTGGTTTAACTGGAACTTTGGCAGGATTTGCCAACTTTTTGGAAAAAGCCAAAAAGC
Organism: Pedobacter sp. Hv1; assembly: GCF_001412215.1. GTDB lineage: Bacteria > Bacteroidota > Bacteroidia > Sphingobacteriales > Sphingobacteriaceae > Pedobacter. The sequence continues at coordinate 188,482 of NZ_LLWP01000009.1, read as the reverse complement.
TCATCCACCCAGATGGTCAGTTGATTTTTGATAGCTCGGATATTTCATATCTATATGAAGGTCTTCCAAAACCTGTAAACAAATATTTTGGGGAAGTGAGTTACCGGTATGAATATCAACAGCAAAAGGGCAATTGGTTTGATTGGTTGTACTTGGATCAAGAAACCTTAATTCGCACCGCAAACCAACAAGGCTGGCAATGCGGAATTGTTTTCGACGATGGTGAAGATCAGTACTTGGCTAGGTTATTTTTAGCGGAATAGCAATTCTCCGCTATCTCGAGCTTTGCAAAACCTTAGGCATTTTCTTCCCAAATACTTGCAATATTAACAATGGTTTGCACTGCTTTTTCCATATCCTGTACCGAAACCCATTCTTGTTTTCCGTGAAAAGCATGTTCACCCGCAAAAATATTCGGACATGGCAAACCCATAAAAGACAATCGAGAACCATCGGTACCACCTCTGATGCTTTGTTTTTTGGAGATTAAACCTGCTCTTTTTATCGCTTCTATGCCATTGGCCATAATCTGAGGGTATTGATCCAATACCTTTTTCATGTTTCGGTATTGTGCTGTTACCTTAAACTCGTAGCTCGAATTTGGATAGCTTTTCATTACTTCTTTCACCACATTTTCTAATGTCGCTTCATGCGCTTTTAACAATTCATCTTCAAAATCTCTGATGATAAATTGTGCCTCTGCCTGTTCGGCTTGCCCATGAAAACTAACTGGATGGACAAACCCTTCTTTTCCACTGGTTGCTTCTGGGGTTAATCGATCTTTTGGCAATGCCGATAAGATATCGGCCAATATTTTAATGGCACTTTCCATTTTACCTTTCGCAAACCCCGGATGGGCACTTACCCCATTGATAGTCAATTTTACGCCATCGGCAGAAAAAGTTTCATCTTCTATTGAGCCTAAAGTTTCTCCATCTATGGTATAAGCAAAATCAGCTCCTAACTTTTTCAGGTCTGCTTTGTCTACACCTCTTCCAATTTCTTCGTCGGGTGTAAATAAAATTTTGATGGCGCCATGTTTAATTTCCGGATTTTGGATTAAAAAAGCCGCAGCTTCCATAATTTCTGCTAGACCAGCTTTATTGTCTGCCCCCAACAGTGTTGTTCCACTTGCTGTAATGATATCATTACCAATTTGGTCTTTGAGGTCTTTATGTTCGCTTAGTTTTAATATAATTGAATGATCATCTGGCAACACCAAATCTTCTCCATTGTAGTTTTTATGGATGATTGGTTTTACATTCTCTCCGCTACAATCTGGAGATGTGTCCATGTGTGAGCAAAAACAGATTACTGGAACATTTTTTTCTGTATTGCTTGGAATTGTTCCATATACATAACCAAAATCATCCAAATGGGCATCTTCAACACCCATTGCCAACAATTCGGCCACCAATACTTTACCTAAATCTTTCTGTTTTAAAGTTGACGGGCAGGTTTTAGAGCTGGGATCAGATTGGGTGTCGATTTTTACATACTTAAAAAATCTGCCCTGAAGCTGTTGTTCTTTATTTGAATAAGTAATCATGTATCAAAATTAGCATATTGAAACAATAAGCAAGAGCAATTACGTAGAAAACTTGTTTTTTAAAGCCAATAGATGAAGAAAAGAGAATGTTACATTTGACGTCAAATAAAAAAAAGTAATTTAGTGCTTTAACCTTAATTTTAAACAATGAAGAAACTTTTACTTCTTTTACTTATAGCTATTCATATGGCATCCTTTGCACAACAAACTCCTTTTGAGCGTAGCAATAAAAAGGAAACCACCACATATACAGAAGCAATAACCTATTACGAAGGTTTGGCCAAAGCTTTTCCACAACAGGCCAAATTATTCACCTATGGCAACACCGATTTTGGAAAACCATTACATCTTTTGGTTTTATCAAAAAAGGGTGTATTCGACCCCAGCACTTTAAGGAAGAGCAACAAAAGGATTTTCTTGATCAACAATGGCATCCACCCAGGAGAACCTGAAGGGATAGATGCAAGTATGCTGTTGGCAAGAGATTTACTCAAAGGCAATAAACTACCCGAAGATGTGGTCATCTGTATCATTCCAGTATATAACATTGATGGCAGCCATAACCGCAGTGGCACCTCAAGGGCAAACCAAAATGGCCCCGTTGCTTATGGTTTCAGAGGGAATGGTAAAAATTACGACTTAAATAGAGATTTCATTAAAACCGATTCTAAAAATTCTCAGGCTTTTCAGCAAATTTTTAACACTTGGCAACCAGAAATATTTGTAGATACACATACCAGTAACGGAGCAGATTATCAATACACCATGACATTGATTCCTACCCAAAAGGATAAATTGAACCCCATTTTATCAAGCTACCTCACTAAAACGATGGTACCCGATTTGTATAGCCAAATGAAAGGTAAAGGTTATGAGCTGATCCCTTATGTCAACTCTATTAACGAAACACCAGATGCTGGCATTACAGGTTACATCGAATCTCCACGGTATTCTACAGGTTATGCAGCCCTGCACAACACCATTGGTTTTATGCCCGAAACACACATGCTTAAAACATTTGATAAACGGGTAGAATCAACCTATAAACTATTGCAGACCTATATTGATATTATTGTTCGCGATGCCAAAGTAATTGGAGAAAATAAACGCAAGGCCGATGAGTTTACCGCACAGCAAAAAGAATTTCCTTTAGACTGGAAATTAAATCGCTCTGTTTATGATAGTATTGACTTTAAAGGTTATGTTGGTAAAAAGAAACCAAGCGAAGTAAGTGGTACCGATCGTTTGTATTATGATAGAAATGACCCTTATACCAAAAAAATAAAGTATTGGGATCAATTTGAGCCGAGTTTAACCGTAAGCAAACCCATTGCATATGTTATTCCAAAAGCTTGGGATAAGGTAATTGAACTGCTGAAGTTGAACAATGTTAAAATGCAGCAATTAAGTGCTGATGCGAAACTGAACTTAGAGATGTACTACATTGGTGATATGAAAACTGGTACACGTCCGTATGAGGGCCATTACCAACACTCTGCTGTAGTTTTAAATCCGATAATGCAAAACGTACAATTTTATGCGGGCGACTATGTGGTATATGTAAATCAACCAAATAACCGTTATATAGTTGAAACGTTGGAACCACAGGCAATCGATTCGTTTTTCAACTGGAATTTCTTCGATTCTATTCTAGGACAAAAAGAAGGTTATTCTTCTTATGTTTTTGAGGATACCGCAGCCGAGCTGTTAAAAAAAGATCCAGAATTGAAACAAAAATTGGAAGCTGAGAAATTAAAAAATCCAGAATTGGCAAAAAGTGGAAGGATGCAATTAGATTTTGTCTATAAAAATTCCGACTATTACGAAAAAACCTATATGCGCTATCCTATTGGAAGGCTAAAACAGGACACCAAACTCAATTTGAAATAACATGATGCAATACCTTAATGAAACTCCAGTAGCTTCAATTATATTTCTTTTTACCATTGTAACAAGTATTTATGCCTTTAACGATGCTCAGGTATATGGTAAATTCATGATGCATCCTTACACAGTTAGCAAAGGCAAAAAACTCTATACTTTTATTACCAGTGGATTGATCCATGCCGATTGGGGACACCTGTTTTTTAACATGTTTACCTTCTATTTCTTTGCCTTTAAGCTCGAAACCATGATTGGGCATTGGCAATTTGGCTTATTGTATGTTTTGAGTCTAATTTTGAGTGATATACCAACGGTCATTAAACACAAGGATCATTTTTGGTACAATAGTTTAGGTGCATCAGGAGCAATTAGTGCCGTACTGTTCAGCTATATTTTATATAATCCTGTAAGTATCATTGGTGTAATGTTTATCCCCATGCCGGCCATTGTATTTGCGGTACTTTATTTAGTCTACTCTTGGTACATGTCTAAAAATGCAAAAGACAATATTGGTCACGATGCGCATTTTTTTGGCGCTTTAACCGGATTGATCTTTACAGTAATTTTTGTCCCAGGTATCATTCCACACTTTATAGAAGCATTAACGCTGGGCATACAGTCTTTAACCGGCGGTAGGTAAAAAGGGTTCTTCAAAATAGCTCATGGGCGCTGTTGGATCTTTGATGATCTCGAACAGCGTATGGCCCCAAGGTTTCCAGAAGTTTTCTAAAACCTGGCCATAAGTTTTGTTGGCCCAAGCATCAAAAAGTGCTTTGTTTTGGGTACCCCTTAATGGCATGGCATCAATATACACTATATCATTTACAGGCATAATGTTATATTCTGGCAATCGGTTAAATAAATAGGCCGAATAGAAAAAACGGGCCGCAAGCTCTTCAAACTGTTGTGCAGATAGGGCTCGCTCCTTAATAGAATCTAATATTTCTTGGTGGTATCTTTTATTAGTTCCATTATCTTGTAAACAAGCAATGATTCCAAAATCTTTAAATTTTAAAGAAAAAGTGAGCGTGTTAATTTCATCTCTAAAACTAAATGCAGTATCAGCGTCTGTTAAAGGCACCACAACAATAGACCAAGGTGTAAAATCTTCTAACACTACTTCGCGATAAATACTTTGCAACATGGTGTGTAGGTTGCCAAATTTATGCATCAAACCCTGCGACATGTTCATGCCATCGCCACTCAGTTGCTGCAAACGAATAGCCCCCTGCATTTCGATATACAGAAAGCTATACATTAATTTGCCAATCCAATTGAACAAGTCTATTTCTGGCAAAGCGACAACCCCAGCATAACCCTTACCAAAGGCCAGTGCAATTTTATCTTCTAAAGGAGATACAAATTGATCGTATACGGTGCTATTACAAGGCACAACCAAACTTTTATATGTACGGATAGTCTCGTCTAACAATTGGATCTGCTCATTACCTGTTAGGTTGGCCATAGACAAAAGCCAATCTGGCAAAACATTAATGGTTACCAAAGGTGATGTAAAACCATCGCCGCTTAGAAAGCATTTATCGGTCTTAAAATCGAAATTTTTAAAAGGATTGTATAAGCCAGTATTCATTGCTGCAATATTAGCTAATATATTTTTAGTGCCAATCCTTCTCTCTGTATTTTAACGTTCACATTACTTTTAAAATGAATACCATGCTCCTTAAACAAAAAAATCTCTATAGCCTAAACTATAGAGATTCTTTGATGTCATCGGTATCACAAAATTAATAGCGATTATAAAAGTATCCGATCTGGTCTACCAGTTGTGCATAAATAGGTTTGGTAAACTCTACAAAAAGTGCATCTGGTGGCGGTGGTAACGATTCTCTTCTTTTGGTCAATTGCAATTGTTGTTTGGTTAACGCCCTTTCATCACCTTTATAACTTGCCCAAGTATCTTGCCATATAAAAGTTCCAGGCAGCTTTTGCCTTTTGATAATTTTATGGCTTGCCCAATCTGTAATGGTCAAGTCTAATAATCCTGAAGAAGAAACTTTCTTGTCAAAAATGCTTAGCGTTGCCCTAACGGTTCCATAAACTTTTCCATCTGCTCTGGTTTCGCCAATTACTACACTGTCTCTTTTAAGTTTTTCAACCCTTTCTTTTACAAAGGTCTGGCCTACCACAAAATCATCAAAACTTAAGCTCAATACCTGGTCTGGTGTAATCCTTTGTTTTTCGGCCTGTTGTTCAGAGTAAAAAATAACGAATTTATTTTTTTGGTAGTCGGCCATAAACTGGTTCACCTGTTGCTGAAAATATTGGTTGCTCAATTTATAGTAATTGCTGTTAACAATAACTGGTTGTACAACTACTTTCAAAACAGCTGCCCAATAGGCATCTTCAATTTTGTCTTTTACATCTTTGTAATTTGGATACAATTGTTGTGCTTTTTCAAAACTGTAATAGGCATTTTTTGCGCTTACACGGTTGTTTTCGTTCAACAGTTTAATCCCTAAGGTATACCTCACCTCTGCAGCTTTGTATCTGCTATCTTCTACTTCTCTAACAAATCTTTGTGGATTTGGCACCACAGTTAAACAAGATGGGCAGCTATTGATCTCGTCTCCTAGTTGGTTGATCTGTTGATAATCTGCAAGAATAGATTCCCAGCGCAATACATTTGCAGATAGTTTTGCATCGTCTATTTTTCTAAGGTGATCTTTTAAGGCCAAGTCGTACGCTGTACCTAACACCTGTAATGCTTCTGTATTTTTTGGCGAACTCTTTAAACGGTCAACTGCTTTTGATACCGACGCATCATAATTCCCTTTTTGTAAAGCTTTTTTTCCTGTGGTACATCCAACAATTAGTATGGATAAATAAATAAAATACCGTAATCTTGAACTAGTTTTCATAACAATTGAGTTTAGCGTTATTAAATACAAATATAGGCTAGGATCAATCCCTTTTTAATAGTAAGACGATTTAAAATGAAGATAAGTTGCAAAGAATTTGAACTAGAATTAAAACATCCTTTTTCCATTTCTAAATTTACAAGAACAAGTACCCCTTTATTGCTTTTAAAGGTCGATTATAAAGGTTTCACCGGTTATGGTGAGGCCAGCATGGTACCCTATATGGGCGAAAGTTATGCATCGGCCAATGCTTTTTTAGCCAAAGTAGATTGGAATAGGTTCCAATATCCATTTGATTTTGCAGAGATTCATCACTATTTAGATCAATTAGAGCCGGGAAACCCTGCGGTAAAGGCCGCAATTGATATTGCTTTAAATGATATCAATGGTAAAATTTTAAATCAATCTTGCGCCACCATTTACGGTGCTGATTTAGCGAAGATGCCAATTACTTCTTATACCATTGGGATAGATAGCCCAGAAGTGATCAAAGAAAAGGTTGCAGATGCAAAAGGTTTTAAAGTATTGAAAATTAAACTGGGTAGGGACAATGACAAAGAGCTGATCCGAACCATTAGAAGCGTAAGCGATCTGCCACTTTATGTTGATGCCAACCAAGGCTGGAGCAATAAAAAAGAAGCGATTGACATGTGTTATTGGTTACATGACCAAGGTGTATTGCTGATTGAGCAACCTATGGATAAAAACAATTTAGAAGGCAATACCTGGCTTACACAACGAAGTCCGATACCAATTTTAGCTGATGAAGCCGTACAACGTTTGGCAGATATGGACAACCTAAGGGGCGCATACCATGGCATCAATATTAAACTGATGAAAAGTGCTGGAATGTACGAGGCCCATCAAATGATCTTAAAGGCTAGAAGTTTTGGAATGAAAATATTGATTGGTTGTATGAGCGAAACCTCTATTGCTACTTTGGCAGGAGCGGCATTAGCCCCGCTTTGTGACTGGGCAGATTTAGATGGCCCTTGGTTAACCAAGAATAATCCATTTGATGCGCCTGAGATGCTGGATGGTAAGTATATCTTAAACAACGAACCAGGCTTGGGATTGACTGGGATAACAGAAAGCTTATTTGAGAGCTGATAATTCTTGGACAACAACATCTGCAATCAGTTAAATAAAAAAGGGTCGACAAGAATAATCTCATCGACCTTTTGAGCATCAATTAGCGTAGTATTTATTGTTGTTTAGCCCACCATAAAGGAGTAAGTACAGCATCTTCTCCACCTAAATAACCAACTGCTTGATTATAACCTGTAGCATTACTGTTTTTTAAGCCAGAAGGGTATCTCAACCTTTGAGGGAAATTTTTCACACTATTGGTCATAAAGTTACCAGATGTTAAATTAGGTAAATTGACTAGCGGATTTTCAACAGCCGGATTCTCAAAAAATGGAAGACCTAACCTACGATGGTCGCTCCATGTTTCTAAGGGTAACCAAGGTGTTTGTGCAATAAATTTTTGGGTGATAATTTTGGTTAACAAATCATTCTTTACTGCCCCAGCTTTGTAAATCGTATTGTCCGGATATTTAATCTGAACCATACCGTCAGTATTTGTATAACCATCTTTATAATTCATCGCATGGCTTGCAGGTGGTTCAACTGTATGATCCCAACTTACTGAGGTTCCAGCATTGTTATAAGCTGTAGACATTAGGTATGTTGTGCTTTGGGCACCAACTCCCCAATACTCAAAGTTGGCTTTCACACCAGCTTCATAGGCGGCTTTGGCCGACATTGGTGCTGTCCAACCTCTCATTGCCCCTTCTGCCAATAAGAAATAAGTTTCCCAATTGGCAAAAAATATTCTCGAGCTTGTACTTGCCCTAAATGCATTAGAGGTACGTGGTATTGCACCATTAAATGCCCTAATGTTGTTTTTAGAACCTGGCACCCCCCAATCACCACTGGTATAAGCATTCCAACTGTACTTTGCATCTATTGTTTTTATAACTGCTGTCCCATCTGTTAACGTATTCGTAGTTGTTTCTGCATTATTATCCCAAGATGGATAACCGTTAAAATTTGGATTTGTAAAATCACCCGGAATGATAAAGGCTTTCAATGCTCTAGGGTCTATTTTATTTGGCAAACCATCTAACCAATACCCTGCAAAAGGATCATTTGTTTTCATTGTGAAATGATCTTGAAGGCGTAGACCAATGTAATTATCTGGTTTTACAAATGCTTGTATATCTGCACCTACTTGTGTGGTTGTTTCAATACCCCCAAGGTTGAAGGTTAGATTACGATATGCTGCACTCATCATTTGATCATTCCACTCTCTACTCATCACTCCAGTTAGGGCATCCCATCCCGGACGTTCATCCACTTTAAATACCTGATCAGTAGCCGTTAACAGTATCCCGCCAGCAGCTTCTTCAAAAGTTGCTTTTGCTTTAGCTACATCTACTTCTGATAAACGCATAGCCAATCTTAAACGCATTGAATTCGCATATCTTTTCCATTTATTATAGTCGTACTGAAAAGCTGGATCTTGTTTTTTAACATCATCTGGATTAACAACCGTCAAATCTAATTTTGCACTTGCATCTTTTAACTCATCCAATAAGTGATAATAAACATCTTTAACACTGGCAAATTGTGGGTTCGAACCCTGAAAGCTATTGATTGGAATTGGACCAAAATTATCAGATAACTCGCTCATCAAGTAGGTACGCCATATTCTTGCAACTTGTATCAAATTATTGGTGTACAGTTTACTTGTACCCTTGGCAATTTGCTCATTGCCAACCTGTATAGCTGAGTTAGCAGCATTTAACCAAGCAGACATGTAGCTATCATAATAATCAGATGACCACCCATCATTGTAACCTCCGCTTGAAATTCCTCCCCCCATTTGCTGACGACCAGCTGTTTTCCAATAAAGCACAAACATACGTTCAGCGATATGTGGGTCCATTTGCGCACCTATGATGCTATTATTGATAAAATAATCCACCTGAACCTGATCGCCATTGGCTGCCAAGGGATTGATATTAATTTCGTCAAACTTCTTGCATGATGACGCCATTACTAAAGCTGTAATTAGCAACCACGCTCCTTTATATCTATTTTTCATCTCTCTGTAATTTGTTTTTATATGTAATGAATTGGACATCATTTTTAATTCATTTCGTTGTCTAATTTGAACATCATGATCTTTTCATATTCTTATTTTAATTATTAAAATCCTAATGATAGGTTAATCAAAAAGGTACGCATTGTTGGCAAACCCGCATTTTCGAAACCTGTTGCATTGCTATTTGTTGCATATACAGATTCTGGATCTATGCCATTCATGTGGCTCTTTATTAGCCAAACATTGTTACATGAAACTCCAAATTTTGCATTCTTAATAGGTGCTTTTGCTAAAAATTTACGCGGGATAGTATAACTCAATTGAACATTTCTTAATCGCACATTACTTGCATCGTAAATATTCGCCTCTGTAACTCCTAAATTATTAGCAGTTGCTACTGCTAACCAGTATTCTTGTGGGCTCACTTCTTTGGTATTGGCAACATAACCACCATTGCCATTGCTTACTACGCCAGGAACAACAAAGCTATCTCTTGCACCATTTGGTGCAGTTACTGCTGCAGTACCACTAGCCTGCATAGCAACCTGTGTAGCAGAGAATATTTCGCCACCAATTCTGGCATCAATTAAGAATGAAAGGCCAATACCTTTATATTCAAAGCTGTTGGTAAAGCCAATAAGCGCTCTTGCTTGTTGATTTCCCAGTTTAACAATTTCTGGATCACGAGTAGGTACACCATTTGCATTTAATAATATTTGATTGAAAAATGGACTGCTTTGATCCTTTACTCTTGCATACCTTGTACCATAAATCTCTCCATATTTTTCGCCAACTACGGCCAAAACAGAAACGTCATCAAAGCCTCCAAGACCATATTTTGTAACCCCTTCTGATAATGCCTCTACGGTATTGTTGTTACGCGAATAATTAAATGAGGTATTCCAATTCAATCCATTTGGCTTACCGAATACCCTACCATCGATAACCAACTCAAAACCTCTGTTTTGTATATTACCCGCATTTATTTTCTTAGCCGCATAACCACTTAAGGCATCCATAGGCAAATTGATCAACTGGCGAGTAGCGTTCGTTTTATAATAAGAGAAATCTAGTCCAATACGGTTATGTAAAAACCTCATTTCAGTTCCTATCTCAAGCGACTTGATGAGCTCACTACGAACACTTGGATCGAACAATATTGTATTTCTTCCAGCAGTTGTATTTCCATTGGGATCTTTACCAATATTAAAAGTATTGTACAATTGATACGGAGAAAGGTCATTACCCACTTGTGCATAAGACGCTCTCAGTTTACCAAAGCTGAACCAGTTTGGCATTTTTGTACCCATAGCGATTAGCATATCTGAAAACACATAAGATAAACTCACTGAAGGATAGAAGAAAGAACGATTTTCTTTACTTAGCGTCGATGACCAATCGTTCCTGAAAGTAGCATCTATATAAAGGTAACCGTCGTAATTAATTTGAGCACTTCCATAAATTGAATTTATGCGACGTTTGGAAGCATCTTGACTAACTCCGGCAGGGCTTACTCCATTATTTAAGGAGAATAGGTTTGGCACTACTAACAATCCAACACTAGAACTTAATGCGCTGAAGTTGGTTTGCATCAAATTGCCACCTAGTGTAAGCATACCACCAAATTTACCAATTACATTATCCTTTGTAGCCGTTATTAATGTACTAAAATTGGTTTCTGAAAAAGTTTGTTTCCCCATTCCAAAACGACCTGAGGAGGCAATGGGACTGCCACCATACACTTTAGACTGGGTGTTTGTTGTATATAAATCAGCTCCTCCTTTCAGTTCTGCATTTAACCAATTCGTAAAATTGTATTTAACTGACCCATTTAATATGAATCGATCTCTCGAAGCCTCATTCAGATTATATTGGTTGCTCCAATAAGGGTTAACCTGACTTCCTGCTCCTGCAAACCAAAGCATATTACCAGCCGGATTTTTTGCTGCTTCGAAAGCAGTAATGTCCATAGAGCGAGGCAACAAATAAAGTGTATAGGCACTACTGTTATCTCTACCTCCAATTGGTCTGTTGTTAGCTTTCGTATTGCTGTATTGAATTTTAGTATCAGTTACCCAACGGTCATCTGCTCCAAATTTACTCACTGCCCGAGCAGTTAAGTTATTGCGCAAAAGTTTGGTGCCTGAAACAATACCCTCATCTTCTAAGCGATTATAAGAACTATAAATCGATGTGCCTTTAAAGAGCTGTTGGAAAGAGATACTATTGTTAAGGTTGGCTCCTTGTTGCATGAAGTTTCCAACATTATCATACGTAGCCAAGCCAATTTGTTTGCCATCCCAATTTACAACCGACTGGTTTTCGGCCTTTGGACCCCAACTGGTAGTTGAAGTTGCATTATAGGTGTTATTATTCCCTTGTGCATAAGCATTTTGGACTTCTGGATTGGTAAAGATATTAGACATCCCATAAGAGCTTGTAATTGTGATCCCTAAACCGTCTTGCGCTTTTCCCGTTTTAGTAGTAATTAATATAACACCATTTCCGGCTCTTGATCCATAAAGTGCCGCTGCAGATGGGCCTTTTAATACAGAAAGTGTTTCAATATCATCAGGATTGATATCGGCAATTCCATTCCCCCTATCTAATGGCCTATTCCAATATCCATTTTCTGAGGCACCAGTAAAGTTATCAATAGGTATACCATCTACTACAATTAAAGGCTGATTACTACCTGTAAGCGAGTTGCTTCCACGAAGTAATATCTTAGAAGACCCTGCTGGGCCATCACTTGACCTCACCACTTGCAAACCAGCAATTTTGCCTGTAAGGGTGTTGGCCAAATTAGATTCCTTTGCCGAAACTAAAGTTTCTCCTTTTACTTCCTGAACACCATAACCGAGTGATTTTTTCTCTCGTTTAATTCCTAAGGCCGTTACAACAACTTCATCTAGTTTACGCTCTGTCGCAGATAGGATGATGTTAAATGCTTGAGTATTTCCCACTAAAACTTCCTGTCTTTCAAACCCCAACATGGTAAATACAAGTACATCTGTTGGATTAGCAGAAATAGAAAATCTCCCCTTATCATCTGTTTGGGTCGCTTTTGTTGTGCCTTTAACAGCAACATTAACCCCGGGAACTGGCCCTGAATTTTCTCTTACCATTCCGGTAACAGTTTTTTGTGCAAATGCAGTAATACTTAGCATCATGAGCATAAGCACACTTAAACATCTTAAGTAGTTTTTTTTCATAGTTTTTTGGTTAATCGTTTTAGTAGATTGTTTTAAAGGTGTTTGTATTTGTTTTTAATAGTAATTAAATTTTTGAGGCTTGGTTTTTACTCAGCTTGGTAGCTTTTCACAATTACACCTGTAAATGCCAATCATTTAAATTGATCTTCGAATAAGCATCTCAGAGCTGAAGTATTCTTCATTTAAGAAAAGAACAATCCGACACATTTCGGGCTGCTTAAAGCACTTACTCTTGGCTATCTGCTAGTATAAATTTAGCGGTGGTTTTAAAGAAAAAATAACATTTCACCATGCGTTTTTTACAGGGCAAAAAAATTTAACAACATGATTTATTAACGTCAATAAATTAATTTCTTGAGAGTTTATTTAAGGCATTAACCAGTTTATTTTATTAACAAAGTGTTTAATTGTTTTCTTTTTGTTTTAACCGCTCGAAGACTTTAAGATCGTTTGAAAAATAATTCTATGAAAAAACAGCGCATTTATACGAACTATAACCCATAAAAACAGCCTTTAAGATATAAATTCTCCCATAAAATGAGCTGAGAGAAAAATCACAACAAACTAAGGGTCAGATGATTTGGCTATTTTAGTTGAGCCTAGACCTATGAAAAACGCAACTGGAAAAGTAATTAAAGCCGTTAGAAAGCATTTTAATTACAAACAAGAATTTTTAGCCAACAAGCTCCATGTTACCCTAACAACCTTAGCCAATATAGAGAATGGAAGAGTAGGGCTCGACTTAGAAAAGTTATATCGTTTAAGCCTAATTTTTAGGGTTAGGGCAGGCGATATCCTTAAACTGATTATAGAGATATTTGAAAATGGAAATGAAGAAGCGCTAAACTCCGCTTTAAAGATATCAAAAAGGATTCCTAGCGATGAAGATTAACATGAATTGTTAATGGCCTAAAATTGGCGACCATTAACAATTTATTTTCTAATGTCTTTTCTTACATCTTTAAGCAACTGGATCTTAAAGAACAAAAAAGCAGCAAATGTTGCTGCAAAAAAAGCAACAATTAACCAACTATTGTTGTTATAGGCCCATCCCATTCCAAAAATGGAAAGAATTAGTCCTAAATTATAGAATACATTGATAGCAATCTTTTTACCCATAAGTGAGAAATAATGATCGAATGGAAGAAATGATAATGTTATTTATGAATAGAATGATTGAATTGGCGCAACGTCATATTCAATCACTCAACATTCTTTATTCAAAATTAGTATACCGGCATATTTGGATCAAAAGCTTCTTGCCAAGCTAAAATTCCACCTTTTAGGTTGTACAAATTATCAAAACCATGCATTTGCTCCAATTGCATAATGGCTGCAGCACTTCTTTTACCGCTACGGCATTGTACAATTACAGGTTTGTCTGTAGCAATTTTATCCGTTTCAATTAAGATACCTCCCAATGGAATGTTTACACCATCAAGATTTGAAGTCTCATATTCGAAAGTCTCTCTAACATCGATTAACTGAAAATCTTCTTTGTTATCTATCTTTTGCTTAAGTTCTTGTACCGAAATCTCTTTCATGTTCTTTATATTTTTTACAAATATACAAAAAACACTTATTGTGAAGCTGTTGTTAATTGGCCCATTGGGATTTTGATTTTTTGGATCACAGAAACCCCATCACGGAAAGAAACATAATAAAGCATCTCTGTTTTTTCTTCATAAAAAGGATTGGTTTCAAAACTTTGTCCATTCACTTTTGGACCCAGATTTTTAGGTGTCGACCAATTTTTCCAAGTATCATCCAATCTGGTGCTTACATAAAGGTCAAAATCACCGTAACCACTATAGCCATTGCTGGCAAAAATCAGTGTCTTATTATCGCTTAACATAAATGGGTTGGTTTCATCTGCTGCTGTATTTAAACCCTTGCCCATGTTTTGAAGTAAGCCAAAGCTTTCTTCATCTTTTGGTTGGGTAAAGTAAAGATCGTAACCACCCTGAGTTAGATCAGATTCGATTCCAAAAATGAGATGTTGCCCATCTTTTGCCCAAAAGGCATCCGCATAATCGCCATAATTGTTATAGGCTATTATTTTTAATGGTTTCTGATAGGTAAAAACGCCTTCGTTCAGGTTAAAAAAATCAAAGCCTAATGCATCTCCATCTCTTCTAAATTTATTCTCACTACCCATCAATATCGTTTTGCTTGCCGCTGCATGGCCTAAAATGTAGTTTAGCTTTTTATCATTCTTAATCTTCTTCGTTACATCTATAATTTCCTTGGGGTTGGTCAAATCAACGGCATGGATCTCTCCAGCCGTTTGATATTTGCTGATGGTATAGAACAAGTCTTTCTCGATAACGAAGATAGAACTGAGGTCGTAATCGATATCTGGTGCATAAATGAATTTCTCAGCAGCTGGGAGTTGATCAGCACCATCCATCAAGTTAAGCTGTGGCTGAATGGGTTCTTCACTGTCGGAAATGGCAATGGCATCAATTTGTTTCTGCCCTGGTTTGAGCGAAAAATCAAACTCTACACGAACAATTTTAACCTTTTCTTCTGGCGCTTGTAAGAAAAAATAGGCAATATCCGCATTGCTTTCTACATTGGGCGCAACTTCTATTTTTCTACGTTTTCTATTGAAATAATAAGCCCTATCTGGATTTCCTTTCGACTGCAAGCTATTCATCCACCTGATAAAACTACCTTGTTTTCTATTTACCGTATGGAGCTTGCCAGCTGCATCGCCAACCATAATTTTGGTAATACAACCTGCATTTAGATTTTCGAATACAGCAATTTGTTTTACCGTTTGCGCCTGCTCAAACTCAACTTCAACATAGGCGCTGCCCAAAGCATCTTTAGCCACCCAGGCATTAGCACTTGTCCCACCTTGAGGAAAAGCATCTGGCTTGCCTAAAATTCGTTTCACACTATTGAGTTTTCCTCCAAGATCTGACGAATACTTAAGTACCTTATTTGCAAATTGGATTTGTTGAGCTTGTACAAATAATGGTGCGAGCAAAAAGCAGCAAATTATTTTTTTCATTGATTTGGCGTTGAGTTTATAAAAAACGGCTGCAGGTAACCCTGCAACCGAACCATAAACAATGTTGATTACACAACTAGTTGTTGACCTTAATTTTCTCTACTTTTTTGCCTTTAAAAGCAAAGATAAATTCCCCATCATCTGTAATGTCAATCCCATCACCATATCTTTCACTTCCGCCTTTACCTTTTGATTCTACCTTGCCTTTTATTGCCCCATTGGTCATATCAACACCATAGATTACATTTTTGGAGTTTTTCTGGTTACGCAAAAAGTAATTTCCACCAATTTCATAGAAGAAATCAACATCTGGTAGTTTATCTGTAGCATACACTCTTTTACCATCTGCCTTTTTGTAGCTGGCCAAACCTTTCTCTGATAATACCACCACAATTTCTCCAAAATCAATTACATCTGTTGCTTTACCTACTCTGGCATCATTGTGTTTCACATCGAACAACTGTTTGCCTGATTCAATATCATAGGCATAAAATTCATCTCCATCACCTACAAAAACTGTTTTGTCTTCATTGATGATCATGTCTGTAATTCGTTTGTCAAAGCGTTCAGAACGCCATACTGTTTGTCCAGTATTGTCATCTAAAGAGAGGATTCCATTTTTCTGATTGATGTAATCTGTATAAATTTTGTATTCTGTTTCAACCCCACTGGATGTTCTTCTGGTTTCAATTTCTTGAACTTCTACCTTTCCACCTACTTGTACCATTACCCTGTTGTTTGTTCTGTAGATATGCGGCATAGAAAATGCACCTGCAATTTTTTCTGAGGCCCAAATAAGCTTACCTGTTTCCAGATCGTGTTTTTCTACATACTTGGTACGGCTACGGTTGGCAAAGATGACAATATACACTGCGTCTTTAGTGAAAATGGGATTGGCTAAAGTTCCATAAATTCCCTTTTTAGATCGGTTGCCCAATATACTCGAAGATTTGCTCATATCGTTCTCATACTCTACCTCCCAAACCTTTTGCCCATTATCTAAATTGAAACACTGCAACCCATCTAACCACAAGAAAACCTTATTCCCTTTGATATCCAGATTAACCAAAGCCTCCCTAGAAACCAGTTTCTTTTCAATAGTTCCTCTAAATGTGGCATCCCATAAAATCTCTCCATTGGCAGCATTAATTTTAACCAATTGGTTTTTAAATCCAGAGAACAATGCTGCCAGGGCCGTTGGTTTGTAATTGATCATTACAATTTCATTTTTACTTCTGTCGTAAACATATTTACCTATACTTCCCTTAAATAGTTTGGTTTCCCAAATTTTTTCGCCAGTTTTTGCCTTTACCATGTTCAAGCCATCTTTTTGGGCAATCATAAAAGCATCTAATTCATTGATATAATTAACGGTTTCTACTGGGCCACCATCTTTTGAAAGTAGGTTCTGATAGTTTTCAGAGTTCCACATCTCTTTCCCAGTTTTCACGTTGATTACGGCAACTCTGTCTGTACCTAATTTTCTACTGTCAAAAAGAAATAGATAACCTCCATCATTACTTTTAATGTAATATTGAAACTCAGAGTTATTGGTTTTGTTGGTCGTAATTTTTTTGAAATCGCCTTCCCAAAGCTGCTTGCCATCACCATCTAAAACAGTTGCAGAGTTATCATCTGTGCCCAATATAAAAGTGCCTTCTTGATTAGTCATTGCTAACCTATTGGCCTTATTGGCAAATTCTGATTCCCAAACTGTTTTGAAATTTCCAGATTTTTTGCTGGCTTTTCCACCACCAATCAGCTTGCCCAATTGGGCATGTACAGCTCCTAAACCCACGAATAGGAGCAATGTTAAAGTGAGTAATTTTTTGTTCATGGTTTTAGTTTTTAATCTTATTCTATATTTATGGTTTGTCTAATTTTATAGCGTTGTTGTTTGGGCAGCTTGAATTCGAATTTTTGTTTCAAAACAAGGTCAGACACATATTCTATAAAGTCGATGTTTTTGATATCGCTATCTACCTTGAAAAAAGAAGATACCTTGCCATTTTGTACGATGGCCATATCTACCACCATATAGCCCTTTACCTCATTAAATTTTTTGGTCTTCTTTTTTAAGAAATCAGCACTTTTAAATAATTCATCTATTTCTTTCGTTACGGCCTCTTGTACTTGTTCTTCTTCTGTTAGTACTGGCCTCTTTTGTGCATAAGATTGGAAAGCAAATAAGGAAGTGAACAATACACAAAAGCCTAAGGCTATTAAGTAAATTTTTAGGGCGTATAATTTTTTCATTAGAAAAAGTGCTTATTGATGCCTTCAAAATTGGATGAAATAAGATTCTGTTTAAATACCCGCAATTTGGTATTTTAGCATACCCAATAACACGTAGCAAATTCATTTTTAGCAGACCGATTGTAACAAGTTCGGCCATTATGCGTTTAATAATAAATCTTGATTAATCGGTTAATCTCATGAATGATATCTCTCGTTTCTTTTGGTTTTGCTCTGGCGCTCATATCGCTACATTAGAAAAACATCCTACAGAACACAATAAATACCTTGGCATTGGCGCAACCATCTTTTTTACGGGATTATTTGCTGCACTGTCTGGCGGTTATGCCATGTATTTTGTATTTAAAGGCGGAGATTGGGCATGGTTGTTTGCCTTATTTTTCGGGATTATTTGGGGATTAGCCATCTTTAATATGGATCGTTACATTGTATCCAGTATCAATAAAAATGCAAGTACCAACAAGCAAATCTTACAAGCCACCCCACGTATTCTTTTGGCCATTATGATCGGGATGGTCATCTCTAGGCCTTTAGAACTCAAAATCTTCGATAAAGAGATCAAAGAGCGCTTAAATGTGAGTTACCTTAATGGTCAACGTTCAAAAATTGATACTTTAAATAAGGCATTCGATAAAAAATATACCATTGAACTGAATAAACTCAAAGATGCTAAAGCACAACGCGATTCGTTAGCTGCTGGTATCAAGGGCGATAGACAAAAACTAAACTTCGAGATCTTTGGGAACAAAACCAACGAAACATCTGGGGTGATGGGTTATGGACCTTATGCCAAAATGAAAGAAGCCGACCTTAAGCAACGTCAACAGAATTTAGACACTTTGTCTCAAGCGGTACGGAAGCTAGAAAATTTTGTGGATGGCAGAAAGCAGTTTGACGGTTTATTGAGCGAAAAATTATACACCAAAAAACAACTAGATAGCCTAAGCAATATTGCAGGTTTTGCCGATCGAAACTGGGCTTTAGGCCAATTGAGCTTTAATGTTGATGGAACTAGAGATACCAATACGGCAATTGCCGTTACCTTTATTGGCCTGCTCTTTATTTTCTTCGAGTGTTTACCAGTTTTTGTAAAACTGATGAGTGGCCGTGGTCCCTATGACCAGTCTGTAGAGAATCTAGAAATTTCTCAAGTTCACCATTCTAATAAAGAAAGAGAATTTGAAGTAGAAGTGGCAGATGGCATTCATGAAACCAAGGTAAGTACCGAAATAGAGAAACGAAAGGAACTGATCCGTAAAAGTGCCATTAGAGCATTAAACCAAGAAGAATAAGCGGCCTTAAATTGCCATATCTCAGGTATTAATTTACGTACAATTTGTAGTTTTTGCCGAATAGCAGTACCTTGAGGCAATATTTAAATTTATGAAGAAAATTATACTTGCCATTAGTTTAATCGCAATTGCCAGTGCCGTAAACGCACAACAGGAAATTAGCTATGAAGTTAGTTTTAAAAATGCAATTCATCATGAAGCGCAGATCAGCATGACCATTCCGAATGTGCCTGCTGGATCTTTAAAAGTTCGAATGGCTCGCTCATCTCCTGGTAGATATGCCACCCACGAGTTTGGAAAAAATGTGTATAATTTCAAAGCTTTCGATGCTTCAGGTAAAACATTAACCTTAAAACAACCCGCTGGTGATGTTTACGAAATCCCAACCCATGGTACCAGTGTAAAGATTACTTATACTTTGTTTGGCAATTGGATTGATGGTACTTATGCTGGTTTCGACGAAACACATGCCCACATGAACATTCCTGCAACTTTTGCCTTTCCTGTTGGGATGGATAAAAGACCACGAACCGTAAAATTCAACTATGCAGAAAAGCAAAACTGGAAAGTGGCTACACAATTGAAACCAATGGGGCAAGACAAGTACTATGCACCCAACTTTCAGTATTTTATGGATAGTCCGATAGAGATTTCTGCTTACAATACTGCTAGCTGGCAAGTCAAAAATCCTGATGGCAAAATACAAACCATCCATTTGGTTTCGCATTCTAATGATGAACAACAAACCATAGATAAGTACGCAGAGATGCTTAAGAAAATGGTGGCCGAACAAATGGTAGTTTGGGGAGAATTGCCAAATTTCGATTATGGTAATTATTACTTTTTACACGATGTTTATCCTACCTATGCTGGCGATGGAATGGAGCACAGAAACTCTACTTCAATTGTACAACGTACCCCAAAAATTGCAGGTAATGAGGCCAACTTGTTAGGCACCTTTTCTCATGAGTTTTTCCATGCTTGGAATGTAGAACGATTGAGGCCTAAAACCTTGGAACCTTTTAATTTTGAGCACGCTAATGTGAGCGATGAACTTTGGCTAGCCGAAGGCTTTACACAATATTATGGCAATTTGCTGTTAACGAGAGCTGGATTTAGATCGGTAGACAATGCGGCACAAACCTTTAATGGATTAGTAAATAGTGTTTTAAATTCTCCCGGAGCTAAAAACTTTTCGCCAATAGCTGCTAGTAGATATGCTGTTTTCGCCGATGCAGGTGTAGCTATCGATCAAACCAATAAAGGAAATATTTTCACTTCTTATTATACTTATGGTGCTGCCGTTGCCTTAGCCTTAGACCTTCGTTTAAGAGCAGAGTTTAAACTTACCCTTGATGATTATATGCGTGCTTTATGGAAAGCCTATGGCAAACCCGAAATTGCCTATACTGTTCCAGATCTAGAAAAAACTTTAGGTACCTTAACTAAAAATCCAGCCTTTGCTGCAGATTTCTTTAAAAACTATATTTATGGAACTACAAAAAATGATTATGCCAAATTACTGTTAAATGCAGGATTTGTGCTGCGCAAATCAAATCCTGATAAGGCCTATACAGGCTTGGGCAGGTTAACTTTCGAAAATGAAAAAGCCGCTTTACCACAAACCACTATGGGCACACCTGCCTACAATGCAGGCTTAGATGTGGGTGCTATCTTATTAACCGTTGATGGGGTGGAGATCAAAGATCAAGCCGCATTAACTAAAGTAACCGAAGCACACAAACCTGGCGATGTTGTTACAGTTACCTACAGTTACAATGGCCAAGAAAAAACAACCAAACTTACGTTTGCCGAAAACCCTGCTCTAGAATTACTAAGCATTGAAAAAACTGGTGGCATACTTACTCCTCCCATGCAAGCATTTAGAGACCATTGGCTACAAACTCAAATTAAATAATCAAACTCAACTCGGTTAAACCCGACCTTAACTATTATGATAAAATTACAACTGATGAAAAAAACACTTTACACTTTATGCTTGCTGTTTGCCGTTACTGTTGCTTCAGCTCAAGACATTAATAAAATTATTACCAAAGATTATGTAGACCATTTGATCAAAACTTTAAGTGGTGATGAGATGCAGGGTAGGGCAACTTTTTCGCCAGGTATTGACAAAGCGGCTACCTTTATTGAAAGTGAGTTCAAACAAATTGGCCTGAAACCTTTGGCAGGCGCAAGTGGTTATCGTCAAACTTTTTATAAACATCAATTGAAAGCAGCTTCTGCTCAAGTTACTATTGACGGTCAAGCGATAGCTAACGACGATATCCTTGTTGTTGGCCACAATAGCGAGCAATTGACCTTCGACCAAAGCAATAGCGATGGTTGGGTTAAACTTGATCCTGAAAAGGACTTCGCAACCCAATACAGAGCTTTATCAAGGTCAGGAAAAAAACAATTGGTATTGGTTGATGCCAAATTTGCAGAAGCGTTTAAACGCTTAAAAAACACCCCCGTAAGAACATCGATGGTTGATGATCCCAATCCGGCGAAAGCGATGGCTTCGGTTTTTATCTTGAATAAAGATAATGTTGTTAAAGATTTTAAAGTAGAGTTGAAAAATACCGTAACCAAAATGCCTTTGTTCAATGTGGCGGGTATTATTCCTGGTAAATCTAAAGCTAAAGAATTGGTTATTTTTTCTGGGCATTATGACCACATCGGCATTGTTAAACCTAAAGAAGGAGACAGCATTATGAACGGTGCTGACGATGATGCTTCTGGTACATCGGCAATGATTGCTTTGGCCAAATATTACAAGAAATTAAACAACAACGAGCGCACCTTAATTTTTGTTGCTTTTACTGGCGAAGAAATGGGAATGCTAGGGTCGCGTTATTTCTCTCAACAATTAAATCCTGATGAAGTTGTAGCCATGTTCAATATTGAAATGATTGGCAAAGACAGTAAGTTTGGTAAAAATACGGCCTTTATTACTGGTTATGATAAATCTGATTTTGGAAAAATTCTACAAAAAAACCTAGAAGGTACAGAGTTCACATTCCACCCAGATCCTTATACGGCCCAATCTTTATTCTACAGAAGCGATAATGCCACATTAGCAGCCCAAGGTGTACCCGCACATACCATTAGTACCGATCAAATTGATACAGACAAACACTACCACCAAGTAACTGATGAGTATAAAACACTTGATGTAGAGAATATTTTATCGACCATTAAAGCCATTGCCAAAAGTGCGGTGAGCATTGTTAAAGGTATCGATACCCCTTCAAGAATTCCAAAATTAAATCAATAAACAATCTATTTACCCTAAACAACACTATTTAACCTTATGAAAATTTTAAAATCGATTAGTTTTTCACTAATAGGTACCGCACTGTTAACGATCCAGGCCGCACAGCCTGCCGTTGCACAAACAGGCGAGACCTTATTATTAAGAAGCCCTACTGTTAGCAATAACAACTTGGCATTTGTGTATGGAGGAGATATCTGGATTTCGAATAGGGATGGAAGCAACCCTAGAAGATTAACAGTAAACCCTGCCGTAGAAACGAGCCCAGTATTTTCTCCAGATGGCAAGCAAATTGCCTTTACTGGTAATTATGATGGCAATACAGACGTTTATACCATCTCTATTAATGGAGGTGAGCCAAAAAGGGTAACTTATCATCCAAGTGCTGATTTGGTAAAAGGCTGGTTAAATAACAATGAGGTTTATTTTACATCAACCCGTGATTATAAATATGCATTAACATCAAGAATGCATAGCATTAACATTGATGGCAAAAACGAAAAACCTTTGCCTATGCCAGAAGCAGTGCAAGGTTCTCCATCGAGCGATAAACGTTACTGGGCCTATATTAAAAATACAGACCCTACTGACCGTTCTAATGTAGCTTTTAAACGTTACCGTGGTGGAGGTATGCCGCAGATTTGGATTTTCGATACCAAGACCAATGATGTTGAAATTATCCCAGGAACTGGTGCCAATAATGTTAAACCGCAATGGGTGGGCAATAAAGTTTATTTTTTGAGTGATAAAGACCTCACCCTAAATCTTTATAGCTACGATACCAAAAGCAAAAAAGTTGAAAAACTAACCAATTATAAAGATTTCGATATCAAGTCGTTAACAGCAGGAGATGGTGCCTTGGCTTTTGAGCAAGGTGGCAGAATTAACCTGTTAGACCCAAATACCAATAAGGTAACCAAATTGAGCATCAGCATAGAAGCTGATGCACCTTACAAACGTCCTCGTTATATAGACTTGGCAAGTGATGTTCGTAATTTTGAAGTTTCTCCAAAAGGGGTAAGAGCTCTATTCGAAAGCCGTGGCGAAATTTTCTCTGTACCTAAAGAAAAAGGTGATGCCAGAAATCTTTCCAATTCGCCAGGTAGTTATGAAAAATATCCAGGCTGGTCTCCAGACGGGAAATATATTTCTTACTTATCTGATAAAAACGGGAAATATCAATTGGTTTTACTAAACCAGGTTACCAAAGGTGCCCCTGAATATATTGATCTGGGCGATACCCATTTTTATTTCCAACCAACTTGGTCGCCAGATAGCAAAAAGCTTTTCTATGGTGATAGTCACCTGAATTTATTTTACATCGACATCAACGATCGTAAACCAGTTTTAGTTAAACAAGATAAGTTAGGTTCTACCACCAACAGAACTTACAATTCGCTTCAACCTACATGGTCGTCAGATTCTAAATGGATCTCGTATGTAGCCACTTTACCCAACACCGTAAGTGCAGTATTTCTTTATAACATAGAGAAACAAAGCCATACACAGGTAACTGATGGCATGAGTAATGCTGTTGGTCCAACTTTTAGTAAAGATGGCAAATACCTGTTCTTTTTGGCCAGTACCAATGTTGGTTTAACCAATAGTGGTTTACACATGTCGGCGTACGAACATTCGCCAAACTACAATGCTTATGCGTTAATCCTTTCTAAAAAAACACCTTCGTTATATAAAACAGAAAGTGATGAAGAAACCGTAAAAGCAGATGATCCAGCTCCAAAAAAAGAAGAACCTAAAAAAGACGAGCCAAAGAAAGATGCAAAGGACGCTAAAGACAAGCCTGCAACTCCAGCTAAACCTGCTGATGCTGTAAAACCGGTTGAAATTGATCTAGACAATTTGAGTAACCGTATCATTTCTTTACCTATTCCTGCCAGTGGTTTATCTAGCATTTTTGGCGATGTAGATGGGCATCTGTTATTTATCAGAAATGGTGAATTGAGCACCTTGAATTTAAGCAAGATGGAAGTTACCGTTTTGATGCCGGGTGTTTACGGTGGAACGGTAAGTGCCGATGGAAAAACAATGATGTATGCTTCTAGAGGTAGTTATTTTATTGTTCCTGCTGCTCAAAAACCAATGTCGCCAGATGCGGGTAAGATCAAATTGGATGGCATTAAAGTTCTTGTAGATCCTACAGCCGAGTGGAAACAGATGTTTAATGAAGTTTGGCATATGGAGAAAGAATATTTCTATGCCGAAAACATGCATGGTACAGACTGGCCTGCAATGAAAAAGAAGTATGAGAAGTTTTTGCCATACGTAAACCACAGAACAGACCTTGCCTATTTATTCAATGAAATGATGGGCGAAATGGTAGTTGGCCACAACTACATCTATCCTGGCGATGAGCCTAGTGCTACTTCGGTTTCTGTAGGAATGTTAGGTGCCGACTATTCGATAGAAAATGGTTTCTATAAAATTAGCAAGATCTTTAACCGTTTAGATTGGAATCCGAGCTTTAAGGCACCATTAGCAGAACCTGGATTAAACATTAATGAAGGCGATTATATTGTTGCTATTGATGGTGTTCCGCTTACTGCTGAAACTTCAATCTATAGCCTTTTTGATTTTAAAGCTGGCAAGCAAGTAGCCATTAAAGTAAATAGCAAGCCAACACTAGTTGGAGCCAGAGAAGTAGTAGTGGTACCAATTACCATTGCAGGCGAAATGGACTTGCGCAAAACTGAGTGGGTAGAAAGAAATAGAAAACGTGTAGACCAGCTTAGCGATGGCCAGATTGCCTATGTGTATATGCCAAACACAGGTGCTGAAGGTTATACCAGTTTCAACAGGTATTATTTCTCGCAAATGGACAAAAAAGCTTTATTGTTAGATGAGCGTAACAATGGCGGTGGTTCAGTTGCCGATTATGTAATTGACCTATTGAGCCGTGATCTAATTAGCTATTGGGGCATTAGAGATGGTAAGAGCTTTACCACTCCTGGCAATGGTATCTTTGGTCCAAAAGCGATGCTGATCAATGAGAACGCTGGTTCTGGTGGCGATGCCATGCCATACATGTTCAGGTTTAAAGGCTTGGGCAAATTGGTAGGCCGTACCACAATGGGTATCTTGGTAGGTATTAGTGGTTATCCAAATCTATTGGATGGTGGTCGCATTACCTCTCCAAACTTTGGTATTTATGATACCAATGGTAAATGGATCATCGAAAATGAAGGCGTTGCTCCAGACATTTTTGTAGAGCAAATGCCTAAAGATTTATTAGAAGGTAGAGATCCTCAATTGGAGCGCACCATTAAAGTGTTACAAGACGAGATGAAAACCTATAAATATCCGAATGTTGCAAAACCTAAAGACCCAATAAGAGGACAATAGGTTAGATGGCAATTTCCATCACATAATCATTCATCAAGAAACCGTTGCCAATTTCAATGTCAACGGTTTCTTTGATTCTAAAGCCTGCTTTTAGATAGAAATCTTTGGCATTATTATTCCTGTTAACGTTTAATTGCAATGTTTTTCCACCTGCACGTTTGGCCAGGTTAACTACTTCATTGATCAGAATTTTACCCACACCTTTGCCATGTGTTTCTGGCAACACATAAAGCTTGTGCAGTTTATAAGCCTGTTGTACAGAATCAATTACAGAAAAACCAGCAAAGCCAATGTCTTTTCCATCTTCAGAAGCAACTAAAAAAGTATGCCCTTTTTGTAATTGAGAAAGCAATTCTCCTCTGTTATACATCATGTTCAACATGTAATGCAACTGCTCTTCGCTAATGTAACTGCTATAGGTCTGTGGCCAAATTTTTTCTGCCAAATCACTAATAATGGCAATATCTTCTTCCTTCGCTTTTCTTAAAAGGATCATAATAGTTCACTTAAAAATAAATAATCGGTACTAAAATTAAAACTCACAAAGCCATCTTTGAGCACCACAAAATCGCCATTGTCTTCCTGTTTCAGATTACTGGTTTCGAAATAAGAAATAATATCAATTCTAAAAATTGCACCTGCAGGTTTCCATACACTAAATCCAGCTTTAACTGGGTAGCTTTTTTCTGTTTCGGTAAACAATACGATATTGATTTCTGGAATAAAATCGGCCAGATCATCAAATTTATTCTCTTTACTGATCACATTTACCGCTGGATATTTTTCGGCAATGAGATACTTTACCACCGTTTGCAAGTTTGGGCTTGGCGCATAGACCAATTTTGTGTTTTCCTGAATTTGCAAGTCAGTTGCATCTCCAATTACCACATCAACCTTTAGTCCTAATGAAATGGCCTTTTCATATTCGTTGGCAGCTACCAATAAAGTAGGGCTCCACTCTAAAAGCTGGCCAAGGTATTCTTCATCAAAGTTTTCTAACTGATGGATATAAAGGGCTGGTTCTTGTTTTTCTCTTACAATATGGTGTGACGACATGGTACGAAGTTAAAAATAAAGCCTATTTAAATTTCGAATTTTTAAAAGCATCCATCAATACTTTTTTATCTTCTTCATTGTTATAATTGATGTTTACACCAAAATCATAACCCTTTAATAAGGTGCTATACATTACCTGGTGCATTAATACTGCTCCACTTGGCCCATAAACTTTAATGTAAAAGGCATTAAAACGATATCCTTGTATCGTTTCCTTACCAGACAAAGTGTCTATTTTAATCTTTTGATTGCGATAAGTATCAAAAAGGAGTTTCTTGATGGCCTGGTTATTCGCTTCATATTCTCCAGCTTGTTTTTCTACATAAGGTTCAATCGTAGAATCAAAAATATTGAGTTGATTTTTCTGAAAACTAACCAAATGTTTTAAACTATCTGTATTTACATCCCCATCATATACTTCATTAATTGCTTCTTTCCCTTTCTGATCGCTCACTTCAATTTTTGCCTTACTAATTAACCGATAACCTGTCGGGATTTCGATCGTCCAACCTAATTCTTTACTGGTGTAATGTGCTGTGGTTGGCTTTTCTTCTTTTGGTGCTGAAGGATTACAAGCTACCAAAATGATGAAGCACCATAAAAGAGATAAGAATTTTGTTTTCATATCGTTTGAGTCAAATATAGAACAGTGTGTAAATCTAAATAAATTCTGTATTTTAGTACTGATGAGCAAAAGTAAATTCGAAATTTCTAAAGAAAGTGGCCCACACCTTAAGTTGGCAAACTTAG
Source organism: Pedobacter sp. Hv1 (assembly GCF_001412215.1). GTDB lineage: Bacteria > Bacteroidota > Bacteroidia > Sphingobacteriales > Sphingobacteriaceae > Pedobacter. The sequence goes on along the minus strand of NZ_LLWP01000009.1, from coordinate 160,833 downwards.
TAGGTAGTTGGGATGGCAGCACAAGAACCTGGTTTGAAAAGGATATATTGGCCGATGAATCTCCGATGAGAGGGAGAATTACCTCGATTATGGGTGGAAGATTCATCAGGTATGAATATACAGGAACAATAGAAGGGAAGCCTTTTGAGGGTTTGATGACTTGGGGCTACGACTTGAGCAACGACAAATGTCAATGTGCATGGATTGATAGTTTCCATATGGGTACAGGAATTTTAGCTTCCGAAGGTCGTGAAACTGGAAATGGCTTTTCAGTTTTGGGCAGTTATGGTGGGCCAGAAATACCCATACCATGGGGCTGGAGAACGGAGCTAGAAATCATCAACTCTGATCAATTTATCATTAGGGCTTTTAACATCTCGCCCGAAGGTGAGGAAGCCAAGGCTACAGAAACCATTTACCATCGGATCAACATTTAAACACAACATTGCCTCCATACTCTTTCACCGAGCAGATTGGTAGCTTCGCATTAACCCATACCTAAAGATGGCACAACTTGCAAAGAACTACAACAAACTTACGGTAATCTTTAGCAGCAATTTTCCCTATCGTTACCACAAAAATTTGGCGAAGCTTGTTGTTCTTCAGTTTTTGCTGGTCTTTTTGTTTCTTTATTTGTTCAGGCCTTTTGGTTATGATCCTGACAAGCACTATTTCAATTATGCAATTACCTGTTTGTTCCAAGCCTGTTCTCCAGCGCTGATTGTCTATTGTTATTTTCTAATCCTTAATCGATCAAATAAAGGAGCAGTAGCGCTCAGGTGGACATTAGGCCTACAGTTACTTCATTTAATCTTAGTTCTATTTTTAATCGGTCTAGCCAGTTTCTTCTTGCGAACATTAATTTACAAGGGCACTAATCACCTCTCGTGGTCTAACTTGGGTACCGAACTCAAAAATGTCTACTTAGCAGGATCGCTATTTGTAGTGTATTTGTTAGCCTTTGGCAATAAAAACACCTCGAAACCACCAATAACAGCGAACCCTTGTAGCATTCCAATAAAAACCGAAACCAAAAAAGACGACTTCACTTTACACAGTGAACATTTCGTTTATGCTAAGTCAGAAGGTAATTATATCGACTTATATACTAAAGACCAAGACCTATTGAAGAAAGACTTGAAGCGCATTTCTCTCAAAAACTTAAATGCCCAATTAAAGCAGAACCCTCAATTTGTACGTTGTCATAGAGCCTATCTTGTTAACACCAACCATATTGTTAAAATAACAGGAAATGCACAAGGCTACTTGCTCTCTGTGAATGGCGCAGCAGAAAAAATCCCTGTATCCAGAACTTATTTACCAGTGTTTGAACCTTTACTTATTAACTTAAAAAAGGATCAATAGTTCTTCCCTTGTTGCTGATCACAAAAGCTTGTTGCCCATCACAGATTTTCTAATTTCTATAATGGCTCTTCTAATTTTGAAACGTTAAGCTCAAAAGCCTTAATCCATTTCAATGAAGATCGTTCAACACCGTTATTTTATTATCTTTTGTTTTTGCAGTTTCAACCTGATGTTAAGGTTACTTGCCGATGCAAACTCTGGTTTTCAGGGAGATGAATTGTTACACATTGCTACAGGAAACCACCCCGCATTTGGCTACATGGAATTTCCACCGATGATAGGGTGGATGGCATGGCTACAAAATCAGTTCCATTCTAGCAGTGTATTTGTTCATCACATTTTTACACATATCGCCTCAACCCTTATCTTTATTTTAACCGCAGCCATTGTACAGCTCTTAGGTGGCCGAAATCGGGCGATCATTATTGCCCTTATGTGTTTATCCATTTCGCCTGGTTTTGGTAGAAGTTTCCAACTGTTTCAACCTACTCTTTTTACCCAGCTATTTTGGCTATTAGGATTTTACCAATTGCTCCGTTTTATACTCACCTTAAAGCACAAGTATCTGTATTACCTTGCAGTTAGTTGTGCCTTTGGCTTTTTAGCAAAATATGATATTGTCTTTTTTATAGCCGGATTAACCAGTTTGTTCTTCTTTAAGCCAACCCGACAACAACTACTAGGGATGGTTTTACCACTTAGTATAGCGCTATGGCTGGTGCTGATCTCGCCAAATTTATGGTGGCAATACCAACATGATTTTCCCGTATTTCAGCATTTTACAGAGCTCTACAAATCGCAACTCGATAAAATTGACTTCCCTACACAACTTGGCAAGCTTGTAGTGGCACTCAACCCTTTTGCTGTGATCATCTATCTCGGGGGTCTTTATTTCATGTTCAACAGCAACAATAAACCTGTTTACCGGCCATTGGCCATTTCAATTCTAGTTTCTATAGGTCTTTTGATCATCGGAAAAGGTAAATTTTATTACTTTTTCCCGATCATGATTACCCTGCTTTGTTTTGGCAGCATATGGTTTGCGCAATTGACATACCAAAGATTTAAATGGGCATTTTATACTTTAGGTTTCTTTTTTATCCTTTCTGGAGCCGTGCTTATTCCTTATGGTTTAGCTGTTTTACCTTTACAAGGCTTTATCAAATTTGCTCGGGTTAAAAAGGAAAATGGTCTTTATGAAATCAAAAATCAGGAGTATTATTCAAAACAAACCTGGAAGGAGATCATGGCAGCACTGCAAAAAACCTATCACTCCTTACCTCCAACTGAACAGAAAAATTGCCTGATCTGGGGCAAACATTACCGACAGGCTGGAGCGGTATCGCTCTTTCATCAAGAGTGGGGCATACCTGATGCTTTTTCTTATCATGGTAGTTTTTACCTCTGGGCACCAACGGGACAAATGCCAAGTGCCGTCATTGCATTTAATAGCGATGATTCGGGACAACAGTTTTGGATGAGTTATTTCGATTCTGTTACACCTGTAGCTCATGTTGTTAATCAATACTCAAAAGACCTAGATGATGGTCAACACCGTTTGACGATTTACATTTGCAAAAAACCCAAACAAGACTTTAATGGACTAAAAGAAATATTCAAGAAAAGAATTTTTGAGTAACCTAAGCATTTGTTTAATAAGCAATTATTCGTAAGTTTAATCTACGAAAACAATCGTACATTACATTTTAAGCTTTTGCTATGAAGAATTTGCTGCTATTCACCTATTTTCTTTTTATGGTATGCTCCTCAAATGCACAACCTGCAAAATTGAAAGGATTTATAAAAGGCTATACACAACCTAAAATATACATGACTATCCTCAATGGCAGTAAACTTTTAAAAGATTCGGCCTTGGTAACAGACGGTTACTTTAATTTTGCTATTGATGCGCAAGAGTCTTTGGTGGCAAGGCTCATCACCCGTGATCCGAGCAAAAGAATTACCGATCAAAGCACTCATTTTACTTCCTATGCTCCTGTTGTGCAATTTTTTTTAGAACCAAAAACCGAGCTAAGCTTAACAGGTGATTATTTGGAATGGCCAATTGTAAACATTACAGGTAGTGCTGCCAACGAACTGCAGAGCAGCTATTACCTTAACCATAAATCGACAATATTACAAGAAGAAAGTGCTTTTAAGGAATCCATTGCACAAAAAAATGCTGGTGATCATTTAAAAGCCAAAGCAATAGATTCTGTTCGTTTACAGCATACCATTACCAACACCAATGCTTATGCGCAACTGGCAAAAGAAAATCCGAAATCAATCTTAAATACATTTTATGTCTATGAGAACCTCCCTTTTACTACAAATGAAGAAAGTCTGGCCAAAGCCTTAGCTGCTTTACCCACGGTTCTTAAAAAGGGTGTATATGGCCAAGCTATCGAGAAGCGATACCAAGAGCTTAGCCAATCTGGCATAGGTACCTTGGTCAAATATTTCAATGTAAATGGCAAGGATAGCCTCATTAATATCAATGCTTATCGAGGCAAATACGTACTGTTAGATTTTTGGGGTTCGTGGTGTGTGCCTTGCAGAGAAAGTCACCCAAAACTTAAAAACCTTTATGCAACCTATAAAGACAAAGGTTTCGAAATTATTGCTATTGCATTTGAAAAAGGAAAAAATCCACGACAAGATTGGCTCAATGCCATTAAGGAGGATAACATCTCTTGGATTAACATTTTAAACAATGAGGCCATTGCAAAAAATGGACAAGACCTAATCAGCCTGTTTGCCATCAAATCTTATCCTACAAAAATACTGATTGGTCCAGATGGCAAGGTATTGTTCAAAACACAAGGTAATGATGAAGAAATAGAAACTCTTCTAAAGAAAAACTTACATTAGATTTTATAGCTTAAGCAATCAATTCAAAATCGCCCAATTGTGTTTCCTTACCATTTACCATAATTGACAACTTGTGCTGTCCTAAATAAAATTTTCTGGTGGTAATCAATTTGAAACTTTGTTTACGATTAATCCTGATTTTTTCACCAGCTTGGTAAGTCTTCTCACTAATTTTAAAAACCTTGCCTGCCAATGTTCCATTATTTTTCAGATAGTATAAAGTATATTCCAATCTGATATATCTTGCAACAGTATCATTATTTTCTATTGTAAAACTAAATGCTGCAGCATCTCCAATTTTAACAACTGGTGTTTCAATCACAAAATCGGTAATGGCTAAACTTGAAGCATCAAGACCATAAAAACTTAATATTTCTGGATGCCCCTTTTTTAACAATGTTCTACACGCATGTTTAATAATCGCATCGGTTTCCTTACTCAAACCTTTCCATTTCTTTGCAATATCAACTACTACAATGGGATTGTCTTTGGTAATATCGTTTAGGCTATTGGCCACACTTCTGCGCACATATTCACTAGGATCATTTTTTAGGTTTTCTAGAATAGGCAGCAACGCAGTTGGATTTTCTTTTAAAGCTGGGATGGCCATGGCCCAAGGCAACCTAGGCCTACTGCCCTCACTTGCAAAACGCCTAACATGGTGATTTGGATGTGTAGACCATCTGAGCATTTGGTCTGTCATCTGGGTTCCGTATTTCAAAAGAAAAGGCCTAACCGCAAACTCAGCACTAATAAATTGTGTAACCAATTCTAACGCAACTACAGAGTTTTCGAAATCTGCTAAGCCGTAAGTAGCAATATAATCTGGCAAAAACATAAACTCCAATCGATGCTCGTTAAAGCCATCAGCTTTTAACTGTTTAATCATTGGCGCTAGTAAAGCTGCACTTTGGGTATAATTTACAGGCATAAAAAGATGAAGCGTTTGTGTAGTATGCTGCATCCGCTCTTTCCATTCCATTTGTACAAAAGTGGCAGGCAATATGGCCTGCATAAATTTTTCTGCCTTAAAATTTGGCACTACTTTCTCCAAACTGAAAGCTAACCTTTCGTAAAATGCCTTTGAATAGATGTCTTTAATTAATCCCATAACTTTTCGAACTTAAGTAAAGATTTTGGTTCCTTTCAAATGAAATTTCCACATTATCGAATCGGTAGGATGCTCGATTATAGCAGCTATTATTTAACTTAGCTTTAAACAAATCATGCAATGAAAAAATTCGGTTGGATCTTATTTCTTTTCTTCAGTTCTACTGCCTTTGCCCAACAAAATAAATCGCTGAGTGATATGTTGGCAAAAATGGTCGTATCAGACCAAAAAGCAGCCAGTTTACCGCCAGCAGGAGTAGCTTTTGAATCGCCGCAATGGCAGAATTTTAAAGACAGTGTTTTTACCTCACATTATGGCCGATTAAAAGAAGTTTTCGTCAAAAATGGATTTCCGGGCGAAGATGTAGTAGGAAAAGATGGTTCTAAAAACTTTTGGCTAATGGTACAACATTTGGATAAATGGCCAGATTTTCAGCAACAAGTGTTAAATAGCATGGAAAAACAAGTAGCCAAAGAGAATGCTTCGGCAAAAGACTTTGCTTACCTAACAGACAGGGTACGTTTAAATACTGGGCGGAAACAGGTTTATGGTACACAGGTTACCTATAACCTTGACAGTTGCCAGGCTATTCCCAGATCTTTAGAAAATCCAGAATCTGTAAATCAACGTCGAAAATCCGTAGGTCTCGATCTGTTAGAAAAGTATTTGAATGGCATGAGCGGAAGTCATTTTTTAATGAATAAAGAATCTTACGAAAAAAGAGGCATCCACCAACCAAAATTATATCCAATCCAAAAGTAGTAGGATGTGTTTCTTTTTCTAAATATTTTGTCGGCTAGATAAAATTTAAAGTTCAATTTTATTGTTTAAATACGAGCTAAATTGCACCTTGTATTAAAAGAAGATTTTATCTCTTCATTTTATCGTTAAAATCGATACTTTTATATTTAATTATAAATTTTAACTATATGACCTTAGTTCAGCTAGAATACATTGTTGCAGTAGACACTTATCGTAGTTTTGTAAGTGCTGCAGAGAAGTGTTTTGTAACCCAACCTACCTTAAGTATGCAAGTACAAAAGCTGGAAGAGTTTCTAAATGTTAAAATATTCGACAGAAGCAAACAGCCAATTATTCCAACAGAAATAGGTGCACAAATTATTGATCAAGCACGGATTGTACTTCAAGAAAATAAAAAAATAAAAGAGATCATCAGCAGTCAACAGCAGGATGTAATTGGTGAGCTTAAAATTGGTATTATCCCAACCATTGCCCCTTATTTGCTACCAGAGGTTATTGCCTCGATGTTAAAGAAATACCCCGACCTTAAGTTATTGATTTGGGAATATACAACCGAAGATATTATCCATCACTTAAAAACTGGCATTATAGACTGTGGCATTCTAGCTACTCCTTTGGTAGATACCAATATCAGTGAAACACCATTGTATTACGAGAATTTTGTGAGCTACATTAGTAAAAACAGCAAACTCTTTAAAAAGAAAGCGATTGATGCAGACGACTTAGAAGATGAAAATATATGGTTGTTAAATGAGGGACATTGTATGCGAACACAGGTATTGAATATTTGTCGTTCTACAAAAAACAATCGCCTACAATCGCTAACCTATAATACCGGAAGTGTAGAAACCTTAATTAGAATGGTTGATGTAAATGATGGGGCTACCTTGCTACCAGAGTTGGCCTTGGCCGATTTAACGGTTAAACAGTTAAACAAGGTACGTTATTTTAAATCACCAGAACCTGTACGTGAGATCAGCTTGGTTACGCATAAAAACTTTATCAAAAAGAGAATGTTAAACGCTTTACGAGAAGAAATATTAGCTGTTATTCCTAAAACCATGAAACAACGAAAAAAGAAAGATATTATCGGTATTTAAGTTTGACTTGATTTTTTATTGAAGAAATTCAGCTTAACACTGATGCCAATGGCGATTAAAAAGAGCCCAAGTGTTAATATGTCAATCAGTTCAGCATTGATATTTGCTCTGGTAACCTTATCTGCAAAATATTTGATAAAAGAGGATGGTAAGTTTTGTTCGCCCATTTTTTCTTTAACCTGCCATTGCCAATCGGTAATGGGGCAGTAGCCCAGCCCAAACCAAATACCCAAAATTGTCCAACAGAACAGGGTAAGCATGGTAAACCAAAAATGAATGCGACGGGTGGCTTTAAATATCCACCCAAAAAGATTAAACCCAATAATCAGCAGGTGCAAAATGCTAAACAGAACATCTAGCAATGCAAGGTTCATTATTTAGTTGTTTTTTTTAAGCCCTTCAATCCCAACAATTTTATCTTCTTCCTCTCCCTTTTTCTTTTTCTTTTTCTTGTTCGGATCTATACCACTCAAGCGTTCTTCTGTTAACTTATCGTATTCGATAATTTGCTCTGGCTTTAAAATAGATTTGATGCTTTTATTGGTCTCATTCTGAAACTTATAATACTTGGTCATTTCCTCATCGTTATAACCACTAGCTTGTTGTTTTTTATACAATGCCAATTGCTCTTTAGCCAAGGTAAATGCATAGTTATAGATGACGCTTTTTTGGGTAGCACTTAAATTTAAACGTTTCTCCATCTCATCAACATTCTTTTTGGCTACCTCTTCAGCAGTAGGCTGCTTCTGTTGTGCAACGCTTGAAAAAACTCCACCAAGCACTAGTAACATCATTAAAATCAATCTTTTCATGCCTGCAATTTAAGAAAATATCATTTAAAAATTAAAACCCTCTTTTTAAATGTCGATTTAAGGCTAAAAAATGGGTACAACAAAAAAAGCCGAACCATTAAATGGCTCGGCTTTTATATCGATTTTCTTTATTACAATGCTTTTTTGTAACGTTCTGCTACTGCGTCCCAGTTTACTACATTCCAAATTGCCGCTAAATAATCTGGGCGTTTGTTTTGGTATTTCAAGTAGTAAGCGTGCTCCCAAACATCAATTCCGAAAATTGGTGTGCCTTTTACTTCTGCGATATCCATTAATGGGTTATCTTGGTTAGGTGTTGAAGAAATGATCAATTTTTTATCTGCTCCAACTGAAAGCCAAGCCCATCCAGAACCAAAACGAGTTGCACCAGCATCTTGAATTTTAGTTTTGAAATCTGCAAAAGAACCAAAAGCTGCATTGATCGCTTTTGCTAAATCGCCAGTTGGCTCGCCACCTTTATTTGGGCCTAAAACTGTCCAGAACAAAGAGTGGTTATAATGACCACCACCATTGTTGCGAACGGCAGCAGGGAATTTTGAAATATTTTTAACAATATCCTCGATGCTAGAATTAGCTTCTGGTTTTCCTTCTAAAGCTTTATTTAAGTTGGTAACGTATGCTTGGTGATGTTTACCATGGTGGATTTCCATAGTTAATTTATCAATATGTGGTTCTAATGCGTCTGTTGCGTATGCTAACGCAGGTAATTCAAAAGCCATAATTATATTATTTAAGTTTTAAAATCTAATGTACAAATATAATGGTCAAAGGTTAAGTTTTATACCTTTATTTGTCAAATTTCTCTTCGTTTATTCTTGAAAAAGGTACTCATTAATGCACCACACTCTTCGCTCAATATACCCCCTTTTAGTAACGTTTTAGGATGCAAAAGGTTTTGATTGATCCTTGTAAAACCTCGCTTTTCTTCACGGGCACCATAAACAATTCTGCTAATTTGTGTCCAATAACTTGCACCTGCACACATTATACAAGGCTCTATGGTTACATATAAAGTACAATCTTTTAAATATTTACCCCCCAAGGTTTGTGCAGCAGCAGTAAAGGCCTGCATCTCTGCATGGGCAGTTACATCATTTAATTGCTCGGTTAAATTGTGGCCACGGCCAATAATTTTACCTTGACAAACCACTATTGCACCAATTGGGATTTCATCTTTTTCAAAAGCTAATCTTGCCTCATTTAATGCCAAACGCATAAAATGCTCATCAGCTGCTGCTGGATCTTTATCCTCGAAGTTATAATAGCTCATCTTAAACTAGTTTACTGCCATTGGGCACTTTTTTGTCGATTGCACTCAATACAATATCGCCATTTTCATCGGCAAAACCCGTTACCAGAAACTCGCTCATAAATTTGCCAATCTGTTTTTTGGGGAAATTGATCACAGCAATAATCTGTCTGCCTACCAATTCTTCTTTTGTATAATGTTTGGTAATCTGTGCACTGCTCATTTTAATGCCAAATTCGCCAAAATCTACCTTTACCTTAAATGCGGGTTTTCTAGCTTCAGGAAAGTCAAAGGCTTCGAGTATTGTGCCAACCCTGAGTTCTACTTTCTCAAAATCGTTCCAGTTTATTTCTTCCATTAAACAAAAGTACTATTTAACTGTAAAGGCTCAAAGACAAAAGCTCAAGGCTTAAAGCGGAAGGCGGAAAGCTCAAGTTGAAAGTGAAAAGTTGAAAGTTCAAGGCGGAAAGCCGAAAGCGCAAGGCTCAAAGCATAAAGCGCAAGGCTCAAAGCGGAAGGCTCAAAGTTAAGAGTGGAAAGTTTAAAGGAGAAAGTAGTCAATTGAAAACTGTGAACCGGCAATTGCTAACTGAAAACTGTTAACCGTGAACTGCCAACTGAAAATTGAACACTAGCACCTTTTTATTACATTTGCAACATGGTAGAGATTAAGTTAAAGAAAGGAAAAGAAAAAGCAGTTTTACAACGTCATCCTTGGGTATTTTCTGGTGCATTAGAAAAAGTAAAAGGAACTCCTACAAATGGAGATGTGGTAAAAGTTTGCAGTGCGAATAATGATTTTTTGGCTTATGGCTACTATAATGATCAATCTCGAGTAGCCGTTCGTTTGTTAGAGTGGGATGAGAATGAAACAATAGATGCAGCATGGTACGAACAAAAGATCAAGAAGGCAATCGAGTCAAGAGCACATCTCTTAAAAAACAAAGACACCAATGCGTATCGTTTGATTTTTAGTGAAGCTGATTTTTTACCCGGCTTAATCGTAGATCAATATGCTGATTTTCTTTCTGTGCAAATTTTAAGCACGGGTATTGAAAAAGCAAAATCGATCATTATCGACATTTTAGTGCAAGTTTTACAACCCAAAGGGATTTTCGACCGTAGCGATGCTACTGCCCGTACCCATGAAGGCATTACAGCTGAAAATGGTTTATTATGGGGTGAAGCTCCCGCTGCCTTTATTGCAGTAAAAGAAAATGGAATAACCTACCATATCAATATCGCCGAAGGACAGAAATCTGGTTTTTATTGCGACCAACGTGATAATCGTCAGATTTTAGCGACTTATGCAAAAGGTAAAACAGTTTTAGATTGTTTCAGTTATAGCGGTGGTTTTAGTCTCAATGCCTTTAAACAAGGTGCAAAAGAGGTAACCAGTGTAGACAGCTCTGCCTTGGCCATTGAAACGCTGAAACAGAATATCGAACTTAATCAATTTAATACCAAAAGCCATGTGGCCATCCAATCTGATGTAAACAAACAATTGAGAGCCTTTAAAGAAGAAGGTAAGAAATTTGACATTGTGGTATTAGATCCACCTAAATATGCGCCATCTCGCTCTGCTTTAGATAGGGCTGCCCGTGCCTACAAAGACTTGAACCGTTTAGGTTTGTTGTTGTTAGAAAGTGGTGGTTTATTGGCAACATTTTCTTGTTCTGGAGCAGTAGATATTGAAACTTTCAAGCAGATTATTGCTTGGGCTGCACTAGATGCAGGCAAAGAAGTACAAGTGATCAGACAGTTCTCACAACCAGAAGATCATCCTGTGCGTTTATCTTTCCCAGAAGGAGAGTATTTAAAAGGTTTGCTGATCCGAGTTTTATAACATTAAATTATAGACTATACATATGTTAATTACACAAAATATTAGATTGAGTAGGGTTCTAATCGACACCTGGAAAGTAGATATCATTATGATCATCTCTTGCACAGCCGTTTACCTTGTAAGAGAATACCTTATTGCCCATCACTTTCAGATTTCGCCTATCATACCAACAGTATTGGGTACAGCTATTGCCTTTTTTATTGGCTTTAACAATAACCAAGCCTATGATAGGTGGTGGGAAGCCCGAAAAATTTGGGGTGCTTTGGTTAACGATTCTAGAAGCTTTGCCAGAAACTTGATCAATTTTGTAGAAGGAGATGAAGAAACGGTTAAAATCATGGTTCGCCGTCATATTGCTTTCATTTACGCCCTAAAGGCCAACTTGCGCTATACTGTTGATGGAATTTATATCAAATACTTAACAGAAGCTGATAAAAATGAAGTAGACCAACAAAGTAACATGCACAATGCCATTTTAAATATCCAAGCTAGAGACCTTCAGAAGCTACTTAAAGCTAATCAGATTGATGGTTTTAAGTTTATCGAAATGAATGAAATGCTGACCAGACTTACAGATAGCATGGGTATGTGCGAACGCATTAGGAACACAGTTTTCCCAACAACCTATAGCTACCTCACCAAGGTTTTTATTTGGTTGTTTGTGGTTACTTTTACCTTGGTTATTAGTCAGGATATGGGTTACTGGAGCATCTTTATGGGCTGGTTAATCGGTTTTGTATTTGTATCTACGCAAATTAACGGAATGAGGTTGGTAAACCCTTTTGAAACCAACTCTTCTAGTTTGCCTTTAAATAATATCTCTAGAACAATAGAAATAAATCTGCTACAAATGATTGGCGAAACAGATATTCCAGAACCTATTAAACCGATTAACCAGGAGTATATCTTGTAAAAAGTGCCAATAATTTGGGTTACTTATTGTTCACTAAAACGGTAGCTTGCATTTGGTATTCTAAATTTTTCTTGCTCATCCAATTATTTTCGCCTATACCAATAACAGAATAATTATCCTTATTCACACTTTTAGGGAAGGAAGTAAATGCCAACCCAGGCACACGTGCAATTGTCCAGCCATGAGCTTTCTTAGGCACTTTTGAATAATATTCGCTGGGCATGGTTTGAAAAACAATGAAAAAACCATCCTCTGGAAGTCTAATATTTAAATGAGAAATATCTATTGAAAACCACGATTTACCCTTAAGGTTCGCCGCAATTATTTCGTCCATTAATTCATCGCCAGGGTATTTTGAATTTGGTTTTCTAGCAAATAATCTAATTTTAAATGGCATATCAATACTTTTAGCCCCATTTCTCATGTGGATGCGAATTTCCTTGATGATCCCTATTAATTTCTCGTTGTTGTTAATATATAACCCATATTTTGTGCTGGCATGTGTAAATTCTTGAGAGATTGAAAATGCCTTTGTACCCAAGGTCAGCTCTTTTTGCTTCACATTTTTATTGGTTACATTCACTTCATTGAGTTCGTAAACTATTGGATTTAGGCTAACTTCTTGAGGAAGCAAACTCGTGTTTTCGACTACAAATTTAACGGTTAAATAACCCATGCAAGAGACTGATAAGGAGTCTCCCTTTTTTACTTTTGTAATGTCAAATTGAATGTTGCCATTTTCGTCTGATGGATAATAATCTGCCTTATTAATAGATAAATTGGCATTTAGAATGACCGCCTTTGTGCTAGCGTCTGTAACTTTAATTGATCTTTTCTCTTGTCCAAAAATAAATAATGGACAATATAAAAAGACCAATAAAAATCCTTTCATAGATATATTCATAATTCAATTCCTTAGCTGAATAGTTAAAGAAACAAAATGAAAAGAATATTACTACTATTTATTTTAAACTTATCTTCTTGAACAATAGGTATAAACGAGCAATTACTAAATTAGCCTACATTTTGCCTTGTGGCATTTTAGGCATATTTCTCATCATTTTTGCTGCTGCTGCCGGGTTTGAGAACTGCTTCATTACTTTACGCATGTCTTCAAATTGTTTGATCAGCTTGGTTACTTCTTCAACCTTGTTACCCGAACCTTTTGCAATACGTAAACGACGGCTTTGTTGAATGCTATCTGGATTTTCTTTTTCAAAAGGGGTCATCGATTGGATAATGGCTTCTACATTTTTAAAGGCATCATCTTCAATATCCACATTTTTCATCATCTTGCCCACACCTGGTATCATGCCCATCAAATCTTTCATGTTACCCATTTTCTTGATCTGTTGAATCTGGTTATAGAAATCGTTGAAGTCGAATTTATTCTTGCGGATTTTTTTCTGTAGTTCTGCGGCTTCTTTCTCATCAAACTGTTGTTGTGCTCTTTCTACTAAAGAAACCACATCACCCATGCCTAAAATACGAGAAGCCATCCTGTCTGGATAGAATACATCCAAGGCTTCCATTTTTTCGCCAGTACCAATAAATTTAATTGGTTTGTTTACAACAGATTTAATAGATAAAGCTGCACCACCACGGGTATCGCCATCTAATTTGGTTAAAACAACACCTGTAAAATCTAATCGATCGTTAAACACTTTGGCTGTGTTTACCGCATCCTGACCAGTCATGGCATCAACAACAAATAAAATCTCGTGAGGTTTAGTTTGTGCCTTCACTTCAGAAATCTCATTCATTAGGCTTTCATCTATTGATAAACGACCTGCCGTATCGATGATGATTACATTGTTGTTATTCTTTTTAGCTTCTGCAATACCTTCTAAAGCAATTGCTATTGGATCTTTCGATTCTTTGTTGGCATATACCGGAACACCAACCTGCTCGCCTAGAATCTGTAATTGATCTACCGCAGCAGGACGATAAACGTCGCCAGCCACCATTAAAGGTTTTTTGCCTTTACTTTTTAAATGTAAAGCCAGTTTACCTGTAAATGTGGTTTTACCCGCACCATTTAAACCAGCTATCAATATAATTGTTGGATTATTTTTGAGATCGATATCTGTTACCTCACCACCCATTAAGGTAGTCAGCTCATCGTTCATTACTTTAGTTAGCAACTGACCCGGAGATACCGCAGTTAATACGTTTAAGCCTAAAGCCTTTTCTTTAACTTCGTCTGTAAAAGATTTGGCTGTTTTATAATTTACGTCGGCATCTAATAAAGCTTTCCTAATCTCTTTCATGGTCTCTGCCACGTTGATTTCGGTAATACTTCCCTGTCCTTTTAAAACTTTAAATGCCCTGTCTAGCTTGTCCTGTAAATTCTCAAACATATTCGTTTAATTTTCTGAAATACAAAGGTATTAAATTTTGCTCTAAAAGCCATTTCTACCTCATATTAGGTTGGCTTTTTATGCATTATCCCTTGTCTTCATTCAAAAAGCATCAAAAAAGTTACACATCTCCGAGTTAATTAGTTTCGTTCCTAAAAAATTAGTACTACCTTAGTCTTATAATTTAAAGATGATGATTAAACTAGCAAAAAGAGAAGAACAAATTATGCAGGCATTTTGGGAAGTAGAAAAAGGATTTATCAGAGATATTATCCCATTACTTCCAGATCCTAAACCACATTACAACAGTGTAGCTACCGTAGTTAAAATTTTAGAAGAAAAAGGATTTTTAGGTCATGATACGGTTGGAAATATGTTCTGCTATTTCCCATTGGTAGGTAAAGAAGAGTATCAAAAGCATGCCTTAAAAGATGTGGTGAATCAATATTTTGGAAATTCATATCCACGAATGTTGGCCTTTTTTGCCAAAGAGCAAAATTTTTCTGAAGATCAGTTAAAAGAAATACTAGACCTTATTAAAGATAAAAAGTTATGATATTTTATTTGTTAAGTGTAGCCCTCATTTTGACAGCCTGCTTTATTTTTTATAAAGTATTGCTTCAACAAGAAACGTTTTTTCCATTAAACCGTTTTATCCTAATTGGCTGTTTAGCCTTGTCGTTCAGCATTCCTTTTATACCAATTCCACAAGAATGGTCTTTCAGAAAAGCGAATACCCAAATAGAGCGTTTCATCCCCCTAGCTCCATCAAATTCAATAGCAGCGCCAGAAAACAATACCGTAAGCCAGCCTATTTTAAAAAAGAGCGAAACTGTAGATACAGTAGCAGAAAAACCATCTTCTTTTTTTAAGGACCTTTCATTTTATGAGATCATGATCTGGGCCTATTGGTTAGGGGTAGTTATTTTTGCGGTAAATTTTATTGTACAACTAGGCAGCTTACTTTACAAGGCTTATTCAAGTCCATTCATTAAAGATGGTCGTTTTAGAATTATTGAGCTTTCAGGAAATGAGGCACCTTGTTCTTTTGGAAACAATATTTTTATTAATCCGGAGAAATACGATTGGGATACCTATAGTCAAATTCTCTTACACGAGAAAATACATATCCAACAGGGTCATAGCTACGACATTTTATTTGCAGAGCTTGCCCTTATATTTCAATGGTTTAATCCCTTTGCCTGGTTATACCGCAAAGCTGTTGAAGATAACCTCGAATTTTTAACCGACAACGAACTACTAGCTCATTCTAACATAGAACGTGCCAGTTACCAAATGAGCCTGGTAAAGGTTTCTGTTCCACGTTTCCCTATCAGCCTTACCACAAACTACAATCAATCCATCCTTAAAAAAAGATTAGTTATGATGAACGCAAAAAAATCAAATGTAAACTCTACATGGAAATACTTATTCATTTTTCCATTGCTATTGTTATTTGTTGCCCTTTTAAATGAGCCAATGGCTTATGGCAGCGCAAATGTAAAAAATAATACCGCTGATAAATTTCAGCCAATAGATACCGAAGGTACTTGGTTTGCAACCATTAGAAATGACCAGATTACCATTCGTTTCGAATCAGACGAAGATGGCAAGTCAAATTCGTCTCACACTTTCTCTTTGTCTGAATTTAAAAACCTACCTCAAAATAAAGAAGGTAATTTTACCTTAACCAGAGATCCGGGCACTATTGCATTCGCTGGTAAATTTGATGGGAAAACTGGTATGGGTACCTATAAGTTTAATGCCGATGCTACATTTTTAAGTTTCTTAGCCAAAGAAGGTGTGGAGGCCAAAGATAAAGATGCCTTGGTATTTTGCATGGTCAATCTTACCAAAAACTTTGTGAACTCGTTAAAAGCAGAAGGATATACCCGTTTCACTAAAGACGATCTGATCCCTTTGGCCGCTCTGAAAATTGATGTCGAATATATCCGTTCACTCAAAAATGCTGGATTAACGAACACCAGCCTACAAGATTTAATTCCGCTAAAGGCCTTAGACATAGATGGTGCTTATGTAAAGGATATCAAAAATTCTGGTTATAAAAATGTGAATGCAGGCAACCTCATTACCTTAAAGTCGCAAGGCATTGATGGCGATTTTATAAAAAATGCCAAAGCGAGTAGTGGTGTTTCAGCAAGCAGCTCAACCGACAATCAAATGTTGGCATTGGCCAATGAAAAGGGTCAAAAAGGAAGCAAAGGCCCTAAGGGAGATAAAAACTCAAATCATGATTCTGATGAGGATCATACCCTTGATAACTTAATTACTAAAAAGGTATTGAACATTACACCAGCTTTTGCAAAAAGTTTTACCGACAATGGGATTAAAGTTTCGGATGAAGAATTGATTCCATTGAAAACAATGGGCATTACAGCAGATTTTTTCAAAGAATTTGAGAATATAGGTGTCAAATTAGAAGCAGAAGAAGCAATTAGCCTAAAATCTATTGGCCTTACAGCTAATGAATATACTGATTACAAAAAGCTAGGTTTTAAAAACCTCACGTTAAGCGATGTCATTTCTGCTAAAGCGACAGGTACATCTGTAAGTTTTATCTCCTCAATGAGAAAAAAGGGGCACGACTATACTAGCATTGAAAAATATGTTACGATGAGAGTCTTATCTATTGATTAACAACCCGTAAAAAGATTTCCTCAAAACAATTAAAAGGCTCATTTCTGGTCTTTATCTAAATTCTAGAAATGAGCTTTAAGCTACACCTATGTCTAATTTTGGCAAAAAAAAGTAACGAGCTACCAAACCATGCCTTCCTATATTGATATAGAGAAAAATACTATCCATTAAGAACCCTATCTTTAAATATATTTCTTTACGTGCAACATTCTAACCATCCCTCTTGTCCTATATACAAACTAAACTTAATGAGACTATTTTTTACCCTTTTTGTCCTATCTGTATCAATTGGCTATAGCTTTGCACAAACTTCAACGCCTGTTAAAAAGAAGCTACAAGCCCAAAGAACTACCATTACTCCAAAAATCGATGGTATTTTAGACGATGCCGCTTGGGAAAAAGCACCAATAGCTACAGATTTTATAGAAAACAGACCTGTTCCCGGACGTGTTGAACCAAAAGAAGGCAGAACAGAAATCAGGATCTTATATGATGATCATGCCATTTACGTAGCTGCACGTATGTACGATAACCCCGACAGTGTGGTACATGAGCTGGTTTCTAGAGATAACATTGGCAATGCAGATTTTATTGGAATAGTTTTCGATACTTTTTTAGATGGTGTAAACGGAAATGGGTTTTATGTAACTGCTGCTGGTGTTCAATTTGATGCTAAATACTCTTTGATAGGCGACGAGGATTCTAATTGGAATGCGGTGTGGGAAAGTAATGTAAAAATTGACAGCAAAGGTTGGACAGCTGAGTTTAAAATCCCTTATTCGGCCTTACGTTTCTCTAGCAAGGATATTCAAAACTGGGGTATGAACATTACCCGCAAGCGTACTGGCAAAAACCGTCAAACGTTCTGGAATTTTGTAGATCCGAAAGTAAATGGCTTTATCAATCAAGAGGGTATTTTAGAAGGATTACAAGGCATTAAAGCGCCCTTGCGTTTATCTTTTTCTCCTTATGTTTCTACTTTAATTAGTAATTATCCATACAATACCCCAGGCGTAAAAAACACGCAAGTCTCTATAAACGGGGGTATGGATGTAAAATATGGCATTAACCAAAGTTTTACCCTAGATATGACCCTGATCCCAGATTTTGGCCAGGTACAAAGTGATAATCGTGTGCTGAATCTCACTCCGTTTGAGGTTAAATTTGATGAAAAT
Organism: Pedobacter sp. Hv1; assembly: GCF_001412215.1. GTDB lineage: Bacteria > Bacteroidota > Bacteroidia > Sphingobacteriales > Sphingobacteriaceae > Pedobacter. Next base: position 142,590 of record NZ_LLWP01000009.1, on the reverse strand, counting down.
CGTCAGTTTTTTACCGAGGGAACCGAGTTATTTAATAAAGGAGATTTGTTTTACTCTAAAAGAATTGGCTCTATTCCTTCATATTTTGATGATAGTGGCCTCAGAGCGAATGATAAGATCATTAAAGATCCAAGAGAGGGAAAAGTACTCAATGCCACAAAGATCTCTGGAAGAACCTCGGGCGGTCTTGGGCTGGGTATTTTCAATGCCGTTACCAATAAAATGTATACAGAGGTAGAAGATGCACAGGGCAACAGAAGAACATTTGAAAGCCAACCTTTAACCAATTACAACATCTTTGTATTAGACCAATCTTTAAAGAACAATAGTTCGGTAAGTGTAATCAACACCAATGTGTTAAGACAGGGTAGTGCCTACGATGCCAATGTAAGTGCAGCCTTGTTCAACATTAACGATAAGCACAATAAGTATTTTGTAAAAGGAGCTGGTAAATTAAGTTATGTTACAGCCGATCCCGATAAAAACAACCGTACCGGCTATAGCTACGATATGGAAATCGGTAAAAAAAGCGGAAATTTTACCTTTAATTACGGGCAGGTATTTTCAGATACCAGATTTGACCCTTCAGACATGGGTTTTTACACCAACAACAATTTCTTCGACCAGTCTGTAAACTTCAGCTACAATATCTATAAACCGGGCAAATGGTACAATAAGATCGAAGCATGGACCGAAGTTGAATATTCTAGAAGATACAAGCCTGGAGACTATCAAAGCTTTGGCATTTTCCCTGGAATTTTTACTCAATTTAAAAATTTCTGGTCGGTAGAGTTGAATGGCAACTGGCTGGCAGAATCTAACGATTTCTATGAGGCGAGGAATGGACAGGTTTATAAAGCCCCTGAGAGTTATCGGATGGCTATTTATGTTAACCCAAACCGAGCAAAAGCCTATAACTTTGGGGGTAATGTAGTACGGATCAAAAGAACATTGTTTGATGGTGTTGGCTATAATTTCTATTTCTTCCAAAACCTGAGGTTAAGCGATAAGTTTGCCCTTGGCTTAGACCTTAATTATGCCCCGAGCTACAACTATGTAAATTGGGCAGGTAAACAAGCAAATACACCTATCTTTTCTCGCTATGATAGAAATACGGTAGAAAACTCAATGGACGCCAAATATAGCTTTAGCAATAGAATGGGTATTAATTTTAGGGTTAGGCACTATTGGTCTGACAGAAGAAACAAAGAATTTTACACCTTAAATAGTGCTGGTCGTTTAGACCCTTATACTGGTCCAGATTTACAAATTAAGGATAGGAACTACAATGTGTTTAATATAGATCTTGTTTATACTTGGCAGTTTGCACCTGGAAGTGAGTTAAGTGTAACTTATAAAGACGCGGCTGAAACCGCTGAGCAATTTTATCCACAGCAATATGGTAGAAATTTCGAAAAGGTTTTATCTGGCCCACAAAACAACAGTGTGTCTATTAAGATGTTATACTACATAGATTACCTCAACCTGACCAAGAAAAAGAAAAGTTAAGGGATTATCTCGGAAAAACAATCATCATGCCCAAGGCCAGCGTTTGACTTCCTTGTATTTTCAGGTCTGTATCTCGATCATACAGACCTACACCTGTTACAGAAACATTGATAAAGCGATTAACTTTGGCCACAAGGTTGATATCCAATCGATGGTCAATATGCCCAAAGTTATCATAAGGAATAAACATGTTGTATCTTGTTTTGAGCATAATGTTTTGAAAAATCTCTTTCTCATAACTTGTTACAATCTGGAAAGCCAGTTCATTCCTAAAGTTTTTACCTTTTTTTACCCCAAAGTTATTGGCATTGGTTTTATAAAGGTTGGTATCTAATACAAAGGTTTGACGGGCTGTTCCGGTACCAATACGAGTAGAAAAAACTTTGTTTGGCTTGTATTCAAAACCGATTGATTCTGTTAAATAGCCAGGCGACATGAATTTAGATAGCAGATTCTCTTTTTCATTTCCCTGGGCATCTTTACTATAAGAGAAACCTTTATCAAATTGCGATTCAAAGTTAATAGATCCAAAGAAATACCAGTTTTTAGAAAGTTGGATGGCTGCTTTATTATCCCAGTAAATACGGTCGGTGGTTTTCTTTTGCAGCTGACTTTTGTTTTTTACCTTTCCGTATTGTAAAATCACTTCACTTACATAGCTGTAACTCTCTTTACTGTACTCTGCTTTGTAATTGACCAAACCTCCAATTGCCAAAGAGTTTACCCCACCACCTTTCCAATTATCGCTAAATGCGGCTTGGTTAACATTAATACCAATAGAAGTTTTTGTTTTCCAATAGTTGACCTTGGCATTTACCAATGCTGGTTTGAGGTCTACTGGTTCAAATTGGAGAATCCCTATTCTGGTAGGCAAGGGGCTACGTTTTAGTCTAATATCTAGGTTTTTTGTAGAAATGGGAATAGTATCTACCTCTTGGGCATTGACATGGAAGGAAAGAGCGATTACGATTAAAACGGTAAGCAGTAAGTTCTTCATTATATTACAAATAAAAACAAAAATTTGCGGAATGCCTTCGATTTTTTCTAAATCACCGTTTCATTACACAACGCTTAAATGATTTTAATGAAGCCTAATTCGCTATAAAAACGCTATCCATTTCAGCCACTTCCGTTCTGATAAATAATTTAAGTCTGCTTCGTAATGATAGGCTTCTCTTTCAAATGAAATGTTAAAATAAGCCCGGTCGTGATTTCTATATCTTAAAAGATTAATAAAATAATTGAGCAAGTAAAACACATAAAATGGTAGGATCAACATTTCCAGTTGCTGCCTCAAGTGAATCTTTTCGTGGTTGATGAGTACTGGATCATTTTTTTGTTCTTGCTTTTTGATGAGGATAAAAGGGAACAAGGCCATTGCATTGGCAGGTAGCCTTTTAAAAACAATCAACCAGGGTTTCATGGATTTTTAATCTCTACTTTAGGCAATTTTGGCAACCTAAATGCTGCCGGATTCCGTTTATAAGAGGCGTAGCTATTTCTGATAAAAGCCACAAATGCATAATCTGATGCTGTTAATACAAAAGTGTAGGTAGGGCGGTACTGCAGCATAAAGTCCTTCAGTTCTTCATCATTTGCCGCTACAACAGATTTCACATAATCGGGGTTAAACCGATAGTCTATAATCGATTCGTGATAGTCTCGTTCTAATATGGCCTGTAAATGTCTGGCATTTTTACCCTGCCTGCTCAGCAGGTTGTAAATGGCATCGATACCTAAGCCCACACCGCGTTGCCCTAAGTTTAAAAGGTCTTTACTGCTCCCTTTGTCTAAAGCATATTTATACTCTTTTAATGTTTTATTGTATTGTTCTTTTGGCGTAGGGATTTTGCCATATACATTAATTTCCTTTAACCTAATTACCACAGATTTCAATTGAAAAACAATGGTACTTTGTCCTTTATAAACAACGGTATCCATGGCGTAACCTTGTAAAGCTGCAAATAAGGTATCGCCAATTTTAGCCTTGGTAAAAAATTCGCCCTTGGCATTATTGTATATCCCTTCGTCGGTTGTAGGGTTGTAGATGTATACCTTTGCCAAGCGTTGCTTGCTTTCCTTATCAACCACAAATCCCTGTACCGATGCATTTTGGGCAAATGCATGTAGGCTACAAACAGCAAGAAATAAAATTAGCGCAGAAAACTTCATTGTTACAAAACTACAATATATGTAATTATTGCTTGCCTATGTTAACATTATTTAACTACCAATAGTTTTTGCCCAATTTTGATGTTATTGTCGCTTAGTTTATTTAGCGTCTTTAATTCATCTATGGTTAGTTTATACAATTGAGCAATTTTAAACAACGTATCACCTTGCTTTACGGTATAATAATTGGTCCCTTCTGCACCTGTTGGAGGATCTTTAGGTGCAACGTTAACGGGGGTAAATTTCTTTTTTTCAACCGGAATATTGGCGTTGATATCTGAAAAAACACGATCTTCTCTGGCAATTTTTTCTCGCTCCGTTTCAGGTTGGTCATATTGGTACAACTGATACTTTTCAATCAGACCGATCAACATGTCTGCATATTTTGGATTGGTAGCATAACCAGCAGTTTTCAGTCCCTGAGCCCAGTTTTTATAATCGTTCTTATCCAGTTCGAATAAAAAGCTATAACGTTTACGCTTTAGAAATTCTGAATGGTCTTTGTATGATTCTCTCGCGTCTTTATAGACTCTAAAACAATCGTCACTTTTATCATCATCTTTATAATAGGCTTTGCCTTTCCAGTCTGAAGTACATTTGATCCCAAAATGGTTATTGGCGTATTTGGCCAAACTGCTATTTCCGCTCCCAGACTCAGAAATTCCCTGTGCCAAGGTAATACTTGCAGGGATACCGTAGGCATTCATTTCGGCTATGGCCACCGCTTTAAAAGCTTCTATATAAGCAAGCGTGGTATAATTGGTGAAGTTTGGCTTCTCTTTGGTAGCTTGTTTTTCTATTTGTTTATTGTTACGACTGTACTGCCTAGATTTACATGCACTTAGTGATGTAATAACAACTGCACAGATGAGTAAAGTTTTCTTCATTAGAGTTTAATTTTTTGACCGGGTTTTAGCGCTGAAGATTTTAATCCATTTTTACGCATTAAAAGGGCAGAACTTGTTCCGTTTTTCTCTGCTATTTTATTTAGATTGTCGCCCTTTTTAACCGTGTATATTTTATTTTTCTTTGTAGCTGATGATCTAGATTTCCTACTTCTATTGGCCGATTTAACTGTTGGTTCTACAACTGGAGCTACTGCAGCCACGTAATCATCAGGTCTTTCATCGTACTGAAACAATTCGTACTTTTTAATGAGTCCTATTACCTGGTTTGCCCAAGTACGGCTACGGGCATAACCTGCCCGTTGGATACCCCTTGCCCAATTTACATAATCGTATTGGTCGTATTTATCAAAAAGCACATCAAAATAGGTTCGGCTATGCAAAAATGAAACAAAGTGATTATAGGAAGAATCAACCGAAGGATAATCTTTATAAGACGATCTGATTTCAGTGCTGCTGTTTTCACCTTTTATCCCAAAATGGTTGTTCAGGTATTGTGCAATTTTGCTTTTGCCCGCAGCAGACTCGTGAATGGCTACAGCCAATATGATACTTGCCGGCAATTGATGAACTCGCATTAATTCTTGAGCATGGCCAACATGTTCGGCAATATAATCTTCTGTTGTTTGTGCTTTGGTAAAACATACCGATAAAAGCAGTGCACAAAAGGTAATTATTTTCTTCATGTTTGGTTTAATTAATCCGTCAACTGTATACATTTAATGGCCATTTGCTAATCCAGTTAACCTATTAAACAATTTATACAGTTAACCTCATGCAATACCAACTGACAATTGCCAACTGAATTATTTCTTACGTATAATTAAAAGCCCATCCCTAACGGGTAAAATCAATTTTTCAACTCTCTGATCTGCTGCAACACGATCATTAAAGCTACTAATGTTTTTCGTGTCTTGGTCTTGGGCATTGCTTAATATTTTTCCACTCCACAGTACGTTATCAACGATGATGATTCCACCGGGCCTTACTTGGTCAAAAACCAGATCGTAATAAGTGCCATTGTTTTTCTTATCGGCATCAATAAAAACCAGGTCAAAAGTCTCTTCTTTTAACAGTTTCAAGCTTTCTTGAGCATCTCCTATAATGTATTTGATTTTGTCGTTTAATGGAGATTTGGCAAAATTTCCGCGAACCATATCCTCCAGCTCTGCATTGATATCAAGAGTAAAGATGATCCCGTCGGGCCCTAGTCCTTCTGCCAAACATAAGGTAGCATAACCTGTATAGGTACCCACCTCTAAAATTCGTTTGGGATTGTTCATTTTGCTCAATAAACTCAACACACGTCCTTGATAATGTCCACTTAACATTCGTGGCAATAAGACCTTAAGATGTGTTTCTCTGTCAATATGCTGAAGTAAAGCATCTTCAGGTTCACAATATTTTAAGAGTAGATTTTGTAGTTCTTCGCTAATCATTGTGTTTATAAACGATGTTGTTCCATAAAATATTGCAGAATTATGGTAGCAGCAATTGCATCTACCCTTTCCTTATCTCTCCTGTCGCTTTTTTTAAAGCCACTTTGCATAATGGTTCGCTCGGCCAATTTTGATGTAAAACGCTCGTCTATCCAATATTGTGGAATGGTAGGGAAGTTCTTTTTTAAAGTAGTCGAAAAACCTTTAACATGTTGTGCAGATTCTGATGGAGAGCCATCCATTTGTTTGGGATCTCCAATTACAAAAGCCTCAATCTGCTCGGTGAGCATGTATTTTTTCAGGAAATCGATAATATCTTTGGGGTGTATGGTGTCTAAGCCAGTGGCAATGATCTGTAGAGGATCAGTTACGGCAACGCCGATACGTTTGGTTCCATAATCAAATGCGAGGATACGTGCCATGGGCCAAAGATAGCAAAATATAAAAAGCTATTTCCCTAACTCAATGATCCAATTGGTTACTACATTAATCTTTCTCAGTTTTTTACCACAAAAGTTTCTACTTTTTAAGCACCAGCTCTGTTCATCTCATCACCAGCGCCACCTGTAGATCTTTTTGGGGCTTTTAAAGGTTTACCAAAACGATAGCTAAAGCCAAGGTTGATCACTTGGCTATCTCTCCATAAAATAAAATACTCATTTGCGCCAGGAAAATCTGTTAGCCCTTCCATAGACTGGGTATAGAAAATATCTCTTGCACTCAATTTCAAACTTCCTTTTCCTTTTAAAATGGTTTTAACCAACCCTGCTGATAATTGACCAGTAGGCGATAATATTTCTTGCAGGTCGTTGCGTGCCTTGGTAGTATAAAATCCAGAAATTTCTGCATTTAAGGTCGAATTGATTCGGAATTGATTGTTTAAACTGGTATGTAACTGTTTTACAGAAGATTGATAGTTGACGTTTTGATAACCACTCAATTTTTTATAATTGAAATTGCTCTGCGCTGTTAGCGACCACCATTTAAAAGGCGAAACCTGAGCGGTTACCGCAATGCCTAAATTATGCATCCTGCCCACATTACCCTCGGTGTACACCAAAATATCATTTCCCTCAGACAAAAACAGTTGCGAAAAATAATTGGTAATTCCACTATAAGAGATAGCGGTAGTTAACACTTGTTGATAAGAGTGGCTCAATTCAAAATTCCAGGTGTATTGTGGTAAAAAGAATGGATTTCCTCTTTGATAAGTATATTTATTGATGATAAAGACAAAAGGGTTGAGCTTTTGATAGGCCGGCCGATCAATCCTACGCCCTGCGGTAAAAGAAAAGGAGTTTGCCGAATCTGCTTGATAAGAGAGATAACCTGATGGAAAAAAGTCTTGGTATTTTTTAGAGAAATTACTGCCTTGTTGTGCCGCATTACCCAATTGGTTTCCATTGTAATTGGTGTTTTCGTAACGTAGGCCCAATTGATAGCTTACTCGATTAATTTTATGTTCGAGACTGGCATATACTGAGTTGATCTTTTCTTCATATAAAAAGTGGTTGCTTTTTTTCAGATCTGCGGTCCAAGCTGTTCCATTAAAATACTGGTAATCGGCCGTATTATCTGTATGTATGGCTGATGATTTTACACCCGCTTCAAACTTGGCAGTTTTACCCAACTGTAGGCTATAATCTGCTTTAGCAGAAAATATGCGGAGTTTGGAAGGGATATCCCCTCTTGAGCCTTGGTTATAGGCTGTTGCGCCTGTTCTGATGTTCTGAAAATTCTGGTCATTATCTATGGCATACCGTAAATAGTCAACATCAAAACCAATGTCTTGTTTTTTATTGATATTGTGTCTTCCGTAAACATTTACCGCTCCATTTCTCAACCTAAAATCACTTCCACTGTAGGTAGAAATGGCCGAATCGATTACTTGCTGTGCATTTAGCCAAGTTGCAACCGCATCGCCTTCGCCTTTACGTTTAACCAAAGTACCCGAAAGTGTAAGACCAAAAGTGGTTTTTTCTGAAGCATAAAAATCTAGCCCTGTTTTTAGCGAATTATTCTTTCCCGTATTCCCTAGGTAAGAAGGCTGATCTAACGCCGATATGATTCCTCCCTGATTGTTAAAATACTGGCGATAGGCATATATTGAGGTAAAGTTCTTATTGTAATTAAAGCCATAATTTACAAAAGTGTTGAGCCTTCCTTTTCTAAAATTCAACACCAATGAGTTGTTATTTTTTAGGTATTTACCTTGGCCAACATTGGTTAAAAAATTACCATTAAACCCCTCTTGTCTATTTTTTTTAGTCTTGATATTGATAATTCCAGCATTGCCACTTGCATCATATTTGGCCGATGGACTTGTAATCAGTTCGATCTGGTTCACTTGGGCCGAACTCATGCTCCCTAATAAATTGCTCAACTCAGTGCCCGATAAATAAGTGGGTTTATCGTCAATCATCACCAACACACTCGGTTTTCCTTGTAAACTAATTCCTCCATTCCGGTCTACCATTACACCTGGCGATTTTTCTAAAACTTCCAGAACAGTAGTGCCTGCATTGGTAACCGCAGCATCAACATTAACAATGGTTTTGCCTTGCGTACGTTGTACAAATGGTTTTTGGGCCGTAACATTTACCTGTTGCAAACTTTTTGCACTTTGAATTAAGTTAATAGTGATGTTTTGATTTGCCATTGGCAGTTGAAGTGCGGCTGTATTTTTTGTAACATAACCCAACGCAATAATGGTGGCTACATATTTACCTTCGCCCGCTACCTGAAAACTGGCTACCCCTTTATCTGAGGTAATGGCTGCCTTAATTAAGACTTTGGCATCTGCCTTTCGCAATTCAACCGTAGCATTTGCAATGGGCTGCTGTTGCTCGTCTAAAACAGTAATGCTTAAATCTGGCTGAGTAGTTTGGGCCATCAAAGCTTGGTTGCCTAATAGGCAAAAAAGCAAGAGAACAATGGTATAATATGTTTTCATTTGGTTAGGTATTTGGTGTTTGGCAATTCTCCATAATCTGCAATAACAGGGCTTTCATCTGTTCAATACTTTTTGCATCTATATGCTGTAATGCGGCAGCTCTATTCTGGATAGCAATTTCATTCACTGCTATTGTTATTTTCTTTCCGCTTTCGGTTAATATTAAGTTTACCCGCCTTCTATCTGTTGGGTAAGTTTCGCGAACCAAATACCCGGCATTAACCAAAAGTTGAATAATACGGGTGATGGATGCATTGTCTTTGAAAACAATTTTGCCAATGTCGTTCTGCGTAATGTCTGGATTTTCAGCTACACTTTTCAAGATCAACCATTGGTCAATGGTAATGTCATATCCCGCTTGGCGAACATTGCGCTGCGCAAACTGGTTATAAGTTCTGAAACACTTATCTAAAGTATAAAGCAGGGTATCATTTAATTTTTCCATGGAGTTTATATAGTAAAAATATTAAATGCAATATCAATTATTGATATATCAACAATTATTTTACAATGGTAATTGTTCCATATTGGTAAAACGTTCATCAAAATCTCAAACTCGTATCCTACATCTCACTTCTATTTCTTATTTTGCACCAATGCAGTTTAAAGAGATCATAGGACAGGAAGGTTTAAAGCAACAGCTGATACAAACCGTTGTAGAGAACAGGGTTAGCCATGCACAACTTTTTTTATCTGCCGAAGGAAGTGGTGCCCTACCCTTGGCCATTGCTTATGCACAGTATATCAATTGCCAAAATAGAACACCAACAGATAGTTGTGGCGAATGTTCCTCTTGCCGCAAATACGAAAAATATATCCATCCCGATTTACATTTCTCCTATCCCTTTTTTGCCTCGGCAGCTGTAAAAATAGCAGTCGATGTTTTAGAAGAATGGAGAAGTTTATTGCTGGAAGACCCTTATTTTAACTTGGATATTTGGCGCTCTAAATTAAGTGCAGATAATAAACAAGCCAACATCAACATTGCAGAGTGCCATGATATCATCAAAAAACTAAGTTACAAAGCATTTGAGGCCGATACAAAAGTACTGATTATGTGGCTGCCTGAGTTTTTAGATAGAGAGGGGAATGCCCTGCTCAAAATTATTGAAGAACCACCTGCCAATACTTTATTTATACTGGTAGCACAAAATCAAGAACAGATTCTATCTACCATTTTGTCGCGTACCCAGATTGTTAAAATACCCAAATTGCCAGATCTAGAGATCGAAAACTATTTGATCAATAAAGCACAATTGGCACCAAACCAAGCTACTGAATTTAGTTTTTTAGCAGATGGAAACCTCATTGAAGCCAAGGCCTTACTTAACGACACGCCCAATAACAATGCGGGTTACTTTGCAGAATGGCTGCGCATGGGTTTTGGCAATAAAGTGCCCGCTATGATTGCTTTTACCGAAACCGCTGCCAGTTGGGGCCGAGAAAACCAAAAGAACTTTTTAAAATACGGTATCAACTTTTTACGCGAATGTAGTTTATTGATCAGCGGAGCCGATGATTTGGTTAAATTGCCGCATCAAACGCTAGAAGTAGCTGTTAAACTATCAACCAACGTACTCAATTTACCTATGGTTGAGGCCCTCATTGCCGAACTAGAAAAGGCACATTACCATATTGAACGTAATGCGAATCCGAAAATTCTGTTTTTAGATGTATCTTTACAACTAGTTAAAATAATTAAGTTTAAAACGCTCCCGAAAGGGACTCAATATATATACAATTAATATGGGATGTGGAAGTTGTTCTACGGGTGGCGGTTGCGCCCCCTCTGGCTGTAAAAGTAATGGCTCATGCCTTACTGGTGGATGCCAAAAAATGGAAGTACACGACTGGCTATCAAATCTCGATATGCCTGCCAACTATATGCCCTTTAATGTTGTAGAAGTAAAATTTAAAGGCGCCAGAAAAGAATTCTTTTTAAATAACGATAATATTTACCTCGAAATTGGTGAATTGGTGGCTGTTGAAGGCCCCACAGGCGGTTATGATATCGGCCATATTTCCTTAACTGGAGAATTGGTGCGGATGCAGATGAAACGTCGCAAAACCGCTTTAGACCAAGTTACCCGCAAAATATACCGCAAAGCTACAGAAGCCGATGTAGATAAATGGAAATTGGCAAAAGATATGGAATGGGAAACCATGCATAAAGCCCGTACTTTAGCCCTTGACCTTCGTTTATCAATGAAAATTAGTGATGTAGATTACCAAGGAGACAAAACAAAAGCTACATTTTTTTATACCGCTGAGGGTCGTGTAGACTTTAGAGAGCTGATCAAAAAGATGGCAGAAACCTTCCGCATTAGAATTGAAATGCGCCAAATTGGAATGCGCCAGGAAGCTGGTCGTTTAGGCGGTATCGGTTCTTGTGGTCGCGAGCTTTGCTGCTCAACATGGTTAACCAATTTTAAAACTGTTTCTACAGCTGCAGCAAGGTATCAAAACCTTTCTTTAAACACCTTAAAACTTGCCGGACAATGTGGTAAATTAAAATGTTGTTTAAACTACGAGCTAGATACTTATTTAGATGCATTAAAGGATATTCCTGATCGCATTGAATCGTTGCAAACAGAAGTGGGAGTTGCCCGCCATCAAAAAACAGATATCTTTAAAAAGCTGATGTGGTTCAGTTATGCCAATCAAGAAGATTGGATTCCGCTAAAGGTTGATCGTGTAAAAGAGATCATGGCCATGAACAAAAAAGGCGAGAAACCTGTTAACCTGAAAGATGAAGCTGTTGAACTGAAAACTACAACGATTGTAGAAAAGGTACATGATTACGAAAATGTAGTTGGCCAAGATAGTTTAACCCGTTTAGACGAAAGAGCTAGAAACCGCAACAATAACAACCGTAATAAAAATAACAACAGGAACGATCGCAACCGCAATCAGTCCAATACCAATCCACAGGCTAAACCTGCTGCCCAAGCCAATAAGCCGCAGCAACAAAAGCCACAAACTAAGCCTCCACACCCAAAACAGCAAGCTCAAAAACCAAACCCACAGGTACAAAAACCATTGGCAGAGGGTGCTGAGCCAACTCAACAAGGTGGTGCACAACGACAAGGAAACAGGAACAATAAGAACAGGAATAAAAATCGAAATAAGCCAAGACCTACAGATCAATCATCTGAAAAGCCGAAAAATGACTAAGATTAAGCACATCATTCCTATTTTGGCAATGATATTTATCCTTGCAGCTTGTACCAACACTAATCTGGTTGATACCAATGACGCTATTGCAGAAAACAATTGGACTTATGCCCAAACCGCAAAAGCTAGTTTTGAAATCAAAGATGTCAACCAATTGTATCAGGTTTATTTTAAACTGCGCCACACAGCAGATTACCGTTATTCTAATCTTTTTGTGGTAGTGCATTTAAAAGGGGATAGCCTTCAGAAAAGCACCCGTTACCAATTTAAATTGGCAAAAGCCGATGGCGAATGGTTAGGAAAAGGTTCTGGAGATATTTTTACCTACAATTTCCCGTTATTAAAAGACTATCGTTTTGCCAAGCCGGGTAAATACCAGATCTCAATTGAACAAAACATGCGAGACAATCCTTTAACTGGGATAAGTGATGTAGGTATAACGATAAAAAACAAAGAATAATCATTCTGCCTAAGGGCAAATAGCATACAAATTTATACTCGATGAAAAATCTGATTTGGGCAAGTTGCCTTTTCTTGATCACTATAACTGCAAATGCTGCAGAAATCAACTTTTTAAGCAACCCAACCTGGACTACTGTTTTAGAAAAAGCCAAAAAAGAAAATAAGATTATCTTTTTAGATGCTTATGCAACCTGGTGTGGGCCTTGCAAACAGATGGATGCACAAATTTATACCAATAGTGATGTGGCAGCGTTTTACAATGCCAATTTCATCAACGTAAAATACGATATGGAAAAGGGTGAAGGCCCCATGCTTGCCGAAAGGTATTTTGTAACGGCTTATCCTCATCTACTGTTCATTAATCCTGAAGGCGTAATTCTACATAAAGGTGTTGGCTTTCATGAGCCTGCAGATTTTGTTGAATTAGGTAAAACAGCAAAAGATCCGAACACTCAATACTTCACCTTGAAAAAGAAGGCTTTAGATTTAAGCAATGCTGATTTTGCCAAATTTGCACGTACTGCCGTGGCTTTTGAGGATGAAGATTTTGAAGAAATCAGTAAAAATTACCTTGCTAAACAACCAGATATTTTAGGCAACATCGATTTGATTGACCTGATCATGAATGATTTCAATTCCTTATCGGAGGAGAAAACATTAGCCTATATTGTGGCCAACAAAGCAAAGATTGTCAATACTGGAAAATACACCCCTGAAGATGTTGATCAACGTTTGGTAAGCCTAACCTTAGGTTTTGGCATTTACCAAAGTGCCTTAAAGGATGAAAATTCGATGGATTTTGAAAGTATCAAAGCCTTATTAGATAAATACATCCCTCAAAAATCATTATTTGTTTACCAATACTTCAGAACCCAGTACTTTTTAGAAGAGAAAAAAATACCAGAGGCTATTAAAGAGTTTGACTTGATTCTTGACAATACACCTGCTAAAATTGATTTTGAGCAATTGTGTAATGCCATGATGAGCTTTGGGCCCATTTTGGCTGGAGAAGGTAAACTTGATGCCACCATTGCCCGATTTGATGCGGTAAAAATTCCTGAAAAAGAAGCTAAACTTTCTTATATGAAAGAATTTGTGAAAGGGATTATCTATATCAAAATGAAGGAGTATGAGAAATTTAAAACTGTTGCCAATACTTTAATTGCCAATCCTGATACACCAGATAACGTTAAAACTGACCTGAAATCTGCCTTAGAGAAAATAGCACAGCATTAAGAAATAACGTCGAAAAATATTGCAGGTTAAGGCGTTTAATTTGGAGCCATCTCAAGCCAAAGCACTCTCGAACGTTTTACTAAAAGCGGCCTTGGCCTGTTCGGAATGTAGCAGTAAGCCTAACCACTTTCTTTAATAGAACAGGGCGCAGCCGTGGATTTTTATTTGTACGTTCATATAGTTTTAAAGGTACAAATGAGCTTCGCTATCGCTACGGTTTTGCATACTTTTTTCATCTATAGGAAACCTAAGCCTGCGAAAGCATGAAAACCAATGAAAACATACGCTTACTTGAATAAAAGTTTGTCCGCGAAGCGACAGAACCATCAAATAGTAGCAAAAAACAATTGATTTCAAGATAAGCCATTGGTTATCATTCCAAAATGCATTTCCTTAACCCAGAACTTACATTATTTAACCACACCAATACGAACTAAATTCTCATTACAATAAAGGCAATAATTGCTCTAGAGCCATTCCACGGCTTCCTTTTAACAATACCAAATTGTCTTTAATCGGATTTTCTTGTAGGTATGTTGCGGCTTCTACTGGTGTTTCGAAAAATAGGCCAGCATATTGATCTTTAAACGCATAAAAATCTTTGCCAATAAAAATCAATAGACCAATTTCATTTTGTGCCGCTAATTTAGCTACGAGCTCATGTTGCACTGGTGCCTCTATACCTAATTCAAACATATCACCAATAATTGCTGTTTTATGATGAGCACTTAACGATTTTAAATTGTTTAATGCCGCAGTCATACTGCTAGGGTTGGCGTTGTAAAAATCGCAGATCACCATGTTGTGGTCTGTTTTGGTAAGCTGCGAACGGTTATTGCTCGGAAAATAATTTGCCAAGCCATGGTTAATCTGTACCGGTGTCAGTTCAAAAAAGTTGCCAATACAAATGGCAGCTAGGATATTTTCGAAATTATAAGTGCCTGTTAAATTGGCTTTGGCCTCAAAAACATTGTCTTTGGCCACCCATTCAAATTCAATTAAAGGGTCTGTATGTTTCAGTTGACCACTCACCGCATTTTCTCGCTCACTTCCATAATAGATCACCTTATTCAGCCCTGCGGCCTCGCTCATTTCTAGTAAATAAGGATTGTTCCGATAAATAAAAGCGTAGCCATGATGTGCTTTCAAATAAGCATATAATTCGGCCTTGCCTTTTTTAACGCCCTCAAAGCCACCAAATCCATCTAAATGAGCCATCCCAACATTGGTAATCAAGCCGTGGGTGGGTTGGGCAATTTCACACAAAAGTTCAATCTCTTTTTGGTGGTTTGCTCCCATTTCAATTACTGCAATTTCAGTGTCGCTATTTAAAGATAAAATCGACAATGGAACTCCAATATGATTATTTAAGTTTCCTTTGGTTGCAAAAGTATTGAACTGCTCTGCAAGCACTGCCCTGATCAGTTCTTTGGTTGTGGTTTTACCATTACTTCCTGTTAAGCCAATTACAGGAATTGTTAGTTGCTTGCGATGATGTTTGGCCAGTTCTTGTAAAGTGGTTAACACATCTGTCACTAAAATACATTGTTCGCTTACCGCATAATTTTCATTGTCAACAATGGCAAATGCTGCACCTAAAGCCAAGGCTTGTTTGGCAAATGTATTGGCATCAAAATGATCGCCTTTTAGTGCAAAAAATAAACATCCTTGCGTAATTGCCCTCGTATCTGTACAAATAACAGGGTGTTTTAAATAATGTTGATAGAGTTCTTCGGTACTTGCCATTTCGCCTTATGGATAAATATTCATCGTAAAATTACAAATGCAAAGACAAATAAAACATTCTTTTTAGTATTATTGATAAATAAACCATAGATATGAAAAGATCCCTACTCTGTTTTGTACTGTTAAGTGTAAGCTTCAAGCTTTTTGCGCAAACGCCATCTCCCGATGAATTTTTAGGCTATCCGTTGGGAAGTCATTTTACACCACACCAAAAGGTGGTAGATTATTTCAAAAAAGTAGCTGCAACGAACAAGAACATTCAATTGCAAACTTATGGCAAAACTTACGAAGGGCGTGAGCTATTGCTGGCGGTGGTTTCTGATGCGTCGAATATGGCCCAATTGGAACAAATTAGAAAATATAATGTTGGCTTATCAAATGTTGATAAATCGGCCTCTAAAGCAGCTAAACAACCTGCCATTGTATGGTTAAGTTACAATGTACACGGTAATGAGGCCAATTCTACAGAAACAGCTATGCGTGTTTTATATACCCTATCTGAAGCAAAAGACAGCAATACCAGAGAGTGGTTAAAAAACACCATCGTTATTATCGATCCTTGTTTAAATCCAGATGGGAGAGAAAGATATGTAAGTAATTTCAATATGGTAAGTGGCAAGGTTCCTAACCCAGACCCTACTGCCAGAGAACATAGCGAACCATGGCCAGGGGGTAGACCAAATCATTATTATTATGATCTTAACCGCGATTGGGCTTGGCAAACGCAAGTAGAAACACAACAAAGATTGGTAGCCTACCATCAATGGATGCCTCAGGTACATGTCGATTTTCACGAGCAGAGTTACAATGAGCCTTATTATTTTGCACCTGCAGCAGAACCAGTACACCAAGACATTACCCCATGGCAAAGAGAATTTCAGGTTGTGGTGGGCAAAAACAATGCAAAATATTTTGATGAAAACGGATGGCAATATTTTACCAAAGAACGTTTCGATCTTTTATACCCATCGTATGGTGATACCTATCCCTTGTACAATGGGGCGGTGGGCATGACTTACGAGCAAGGTGGAATTAGAGCTGGTTTAGCCGTAGTAACTGCCGATGGAGATACCTTAACCTTAAAAGACAGAATTGACCATCATTTTACAACTTCTATGTCTACTATAGAAACCGTTTCGGCCAATGCTGAGAAGTTGGTAAGCGAGTTTAAAAAGTATTTCGAACAAAGTCTATCCAACCCTCCAGGAATTTATAAAACATACATTGTAAAAGCGCAGAACATTCAGCGCTTGCGCAAAATGGCCGACCTATTAAAAAGAAACCACATTGCTTTTGCCTTTGGAGGTGATAGAACCTTAAATGGTTACAATTACGAAACGCAAAAAGTAGAGAATTTTAAGGTAGAACGAAATGACCTTATCGTAAACTTACAACAGTCTCATTCTGTAATGGCCAATGTATTGTTTGAGCCACAAACTGTTGTTACCGATTCAAATACCTATGATATTACTGCATGGGCACTTCCTTATGCTTATGGCCTGAATGCTTATGCCGTTAAGGAGTTTATAACTGGAAGCAACAACTTTATAGAAGAGAAAAAAGAGAGCATTCCAAATATCAGCAAACCTTATGCTTGGGTAATTCCATGGAATACGATTGACGATGCTCAAACTGTAGTGTCCTTACAAAAGCAGAAAGTTAAAATCCGTATAGCAGACGAAGCATTTACCATTGGTGGTAAAGCTTACAGAGCTGGTTCTTTATTGGTGTACAGAACAGAAAATGAAAAAATAAACAAAGATCTATCAAAGTTATTAACCGATATCGCTAAAGATCACAATGTTGCTTTTTATCCTATTGCAAGTGGTTATGTAGAAAAAGGTAAAGATTTTGGATCGTCTGTTTACCGTCTTTTAAGCGCTCCAAAAATTGCTGTTGTTAGCGGACAAGAAGTTTCATCACAAGGTGTTGGAGAAGTTTGGCATTTTCTTGAACAAGAATTAAATTATCCAATTACCATGATCAGTGTACAAAGTGCTGCTTATTTGGACATCAATAAAATAAACGTTTTGATCTTGCCTGACGGTTCTTATAACGAGAAATTAGGAGAACAATTGAGTGGCTGGATTAGTGCTGGTGGCAAAGTAATTTTGATGGAAGATGCCATTGGTGCAGTGATTGGTAAAAGACCATTCGACATCAAAAAGAAAGAATATCCTAAAAAAGACGAAAAGGAAACCAACGAACGTAGATACTCAGAAAAAGACAAAGACGATTTGCAGAACTCTATTCCTGGTGCTATTTATAAAGTAAGTATCGATCAAAGCCATCCTTTAGCTTTGGGCTTGGGTAAATATTATTATACCCTAAAAACGGATGAGAAAATATACGAACCATTAGAAAATGGTTGGAATGTGGGTGTATTAAAAGCAAACAGCTACATGGCTGGTGTTGCCGGAGATAAGGTGAAAAAGAAACTAGCCGCAGGATTATTATATGGCGTACAGCAATCGGGTAGAGGAACTATTGTTTACCTAGGTACCGATGTACTGTTCCGTTCTTTCTGGGAAAACGGAAAACAATTATTTACCAATGCTTTGTTTTTGGTGAACTAGATTAAAAAACAACCTATAAAAAGCGCAAAAAACAACAATTTTTGCGCTTTTTATATATTAAGGCTATACCATATTTCAAATGGTTACTGCTCAATGGTTATCTGACTACAATTAGTATAAGTCTATAAAAATAATTGCCCGAATGAGATTTATAACTTAACTTTATGTAAACTAACCAAATACAAAATTATCAACCCCTTTTGATCGTAAAAATGAAACCGATTTTAGTATGCATGCTCAGCATACTTGTACTATTTACAAGTGGCTGCAAGAAAAAAGACACGCCGCAAGACCCCGTAGAACAATATGTGACCTTGCTCAAATCAAACACTTATGAAAAATACACGCCTATACCTAAGTTCACAAAAGACCAGATTGGCGCATTGCTTAAACATGCCAATGATACTCAGGTGATCCAGAATTTCCCGATACCTATGGCTTCATCTTTTTCTCCATATCCTGAAAAAAAGGTGGGTATTATTATTTTGTATACCATTGAAGGCATTCGCTTGCAAAGCTTATCTGGCCCCTCTACACGTCTTCATGTGACTGATTCGGCCACACCGCAAAGAACAGTAGATCTGGCTGAGGTATTCTCTTACTACAGCAATTGGTGGGATAAGAACAAAGATAAAAGCGCTGAGGATCTCAAAAAGATATCTCCTTTTGAAGGAACTACCTTATTTTGGTAAGGTTAAAATAAAAAAGGCGACCTGATCGGGTCGCCTTTTTTATGCTTTATCAATTAGAACTAAGGTTCAGTTCTGATCTTCAATTCTTTCAACTGTTTTTCATCTATTGTGCTTGGGCTATCGATCATTACATCTCTACCAGAGTTGTTTTTAGGGAAAGCAATCACATCACGGATGCTATCTAAACCAGCGAAAATAGAACACAACCTATCGAAACCAAATGCAATACCACCGTGTGGAGGTGCACCAAACTCAAAGGCATCCATTAAAAAGCCAAATTGTTTTTGTGCTTCTTCAGTACTAAATCCTAAATGTTTAAACATTAGAGCCTGTAAAGCTCTATCGTGGATACGGATAGAACCCCCGCCAATTTCTGTACCATTAACTACCATATCGTAAGCATTTGCACGCACCTCGCCTGGGTTGGTATCTAACATGCCAATATCTTCTGGTTTTGGAGAAGTAAATGGATGGTGCATGGCATGGTAACGTTCTGTTTCTTCATCCCATTCTAACAACGGGAAATCTAACACCCAAAGTGCTGCAAATACATCTTTGCTACGTAAACCCAAACGTGTACCCATTTCTAAACGAAGCTCACTTAATTGCTTGCGTACTTTATCTGTACCACCTGCCATTACCAACACTAAATCGCCTGGCTCAGTTTTACAAGTTTCAGCCCATTTCTTTAACTCTTCTTCGTTATAGAATTTATCTACAGACGATTTTAAAGAACCATCTTCATTATGACGTAAATAGATCAAGCCAGTAGCGCCAATTTGCGGACGTTTGATAAAGTCTGTTAATTCATCTAATTGTTTACGGGTATAATGTGCGCAACCTTTAGCATTAATGGCAATTACTAATTCTGCATTGTCAAATACAGGAAAGTCTTTCCCTTTAACCACCTCGTTCATTTCAATAAATTTCATATCGAAACGTGTATCTGGCTTATCAGAACCATACCAACGCATGGCATCAGCATATTGCATCCTTGGCACCTCTGGTAAATCGTAATCACGTACCTCTTTAAACAACGTACGGATCAATCCTTCAAAAGTGTTTAAAATATCTTCTTGCTCAATAAACGACATTTCGCAGTCGATCTGCGTAAACTCAGGTTGTCTATCTGCTCTTAAATCTTCATCTCTAAAGCATTTTACAATTTGGAAATAGCGGTCGAAGCCTGAAACCATTAACAATTGTTTAAAAGTTTGTGGCGATTGCGGCAAAGCATAAAACTCGCCTCCATTCATTCTGCTTGGCACCACAAAATCTCTAGCTCCTTCTGGTGTCGATTTAATTAAAACAGGTGTTTCTACTTCAATAAAATCTAAGCCATCTAAATATCTACGAACAGATTGAGCCATCCTGTGACGCAAAATCATGTTATTTCTAATCGGATTGCGACGTAGATCTAAATAACGGTATTTCATGCGCAAATCATCACCACCATCTGTTTTATCCTCAATCAAGAATGGGGGTAATTTTGCAGCATTTAAAACTTCTAATGCCGTAACCTTAATTTCGATTTCGCCTGTTGGAATTTCTTTGTTTTTATTAGAGCGCTCTACAACCACGCCACTAACTTTAATCACAAATTCACGTCCAAGGCTACGTGCCCCTTCGCATAAATCTGCATTGTCATTCATGTTAAAAACCAATTGGGTGATACCGTAACGATCTCGGATATCTATAAAAGTCATTCCGCCTAAATCTCTAGAATTCTGCATCCAACCGCAGAGTGTTACATTTTCGCCTAAATTTTGCAGTGTTAAAGCACCGCAAGTAGTTGTTCTTAACATTTTTAAATTAAATTTTGAGCCGCAAAAATACCGATTTAGTTTTTAATCCTATAGGGTTTTTGAAACCTTGTAACATTGTTTCTCCATTTTATAGCTTACAGCACAAGCATTTGTAAGCGAAATAGATGTGATTTAAAATACTTCAGCAGCCCATTTAAGTATAAAATAGATTTTTTTTCTACCTTGATGCAACGTTTTTAAAAATAGCCTGTCTTTTAACATGAACGCTTTAGAATTTGGAAACTGTATACATAGATAAGCACCTATCGCTGGTAAATGATTGCCGAGCAGGTAATAGAAAGGCACAATTTGAATTGTACAAATTGTATGCTAGTGCCATGTACAATGTGGCGCTGCGCATTGTAAATGATGACGCCGAAGCCGAAGACGTGCTGCAAGAAGCTTTTTTAGATGCCTTTAACCGAATTGGTGACTTTAGGCAAGAAACTACTTTTGGCCTCTGGCTTAAGCAGATTGTAATTAATAGGGCTATTAATTACTTAAGAAAGCGCAAGGCCGAATTTGTAAGCCTTGATGAAGTAGAAATTGCAGATGAGCCTTCGAACGATTACGAAGAAACGCAATTAAAGGTAGAAGCCATTAAAGCAGCAATAGCAGAACTACCAGACGGTTATAGAGTGGTACTAACCCTTTATTTATTTGAAGGATATGACCATGAAGAGATCGCACATATATTGAAAATAACAGAAAATACATCACGTTCGCAATACATGCGGGCAAAAAGAAAGTTGAATAGTTTATTAGAAATGAAAGGAGTAGCAAGATGAGCAATAAATTAGAGGGGTTTGTAAAAGACAACAAAAGAGAGTTTGAGGTAAAGGGACCGTCAGACCAATTGTGGGAGCGAATTTCGGCAGAGCTGGATAAAAAAACGCAACCAAAACGTACCATTAAAATGTATCAATGGATGAGCATTGCCGCCATGTTGGTAATCAGTGTAGGAATCTATTTTACCTATAATTATAAACAAGCAAATAACGGTCAGATCGAAGTAGCCGATATCAGCTCTGAATTTGGAAAAAAAGAAATCCGTTTCGTAAACCAGATTGAAGAAAAGAGAGACAGTTTAGCGGTATATGCTTCGGCAAATCCGGACCTCTATAAAAGGTTTACTGAAGACCTTAAAAATCTGGATGAAGAATACAACAGGTTAAAAAACCAGTTGCCAAATAGCCCAAACCAATTGTGGGTGGTAAAAGCAATGGTTAAAAACCGCGAAATGCAATTGCAAGTTTTAAAACAGCAATTGATGATTATCAACCAAGTCAATCAATATAAAAAGGAGAGTACAATATGAAAAATGTAATGTTGTGTCTATCGGGGATGCTCCTCGCTACACAAATCAATGCACAACAGGTAAGCACTGCTGTTAATGTAAGTACAAACACAAATGTTTCTACCTCATACGCTTATACTGTAAATGGTGTTAAAAACCAGGTAAATGTAAAGTACAGCAGCAATATGCAAGAAGTGCAAGACGACAATCCGGTAAAATCAAAGACGTTTACCAAATCGTTTAATATAGACCGCGGTGATAAAATAAATTTAAGCAACCAGTTTGGTTCATTAACCATTAAAACTTGGGACAAAAACGAGATTAAGGTTGATGCAGACATCAAATCTTATGCAAAAACGGATGAAGAGGCCCAAAAATTATTAGATGACGTTTCAATTAGCGCAACTAAAGACGGAGACTTAGTAAGCTATAAAACCAGCACAGGCGATAGAAGCGGAAACTGGGGAAGCAGTGTTAGAAATGGCAAAGTAATTTGGCGCAGAGAGGTTAAAATACACATGACCGTTTATATGCCAGCTTCAAATGCATTAACTGCCTCGCAAACCTATGGACCACTTAATTTAGAAGACTTTGCAGGTCCTACTTCCTTAAAAGTACAATACGGAAATTTAACTACTGGCAACCTGAGCAACAGCAACAACTACATTTCGGTACAATACGGAAAAGCTGCTTTAAAAGATGTAAATGCTGCCAAAATTAAACAACAATACGGTGATGGGTTAACCATTAACACCATTGGTAACATAGAGTTAGACGCTCAATATAGTTCTGCAAAAATTGGCACCATAAAGGGTTCTGCCAATATCAAACACCAATATGGTGGCGGAACAACCATTGAAACCGCAGGTGCTTTAACTGTAAGTGCACAATACACCAAAATAAAAGTTGGAAATTTAAAAGGAAACTTAAACGGCAAAGTGCAATATGGTAAGATCACGGTTGACGAAGTGGAAACCGGCAATAAAGACATTACCATAAGTGGTGGCTATTCTGACATTGATCTGGGCTTTGGAGCAACTTACAATGGTGATTTTGAGGTATCGACAAATTATGGTGGTTTTAGATATGGTTCTAATATAAGCGCCAAAAAACTAGGCGAAGATAGAGGCTATAACTCTGTTAAAAACTACAGTGGCCAAGTAGGCAAGGGTGGTGCGGCTAAAATAAATATCCGAACAGATTATGGTTCAGTAACATTTAAATAAATAAAAAAGGGTGTGCTTAAAGCATACCCTTTTTCTGTTAACAACAATACCTCCTATGAAAATTACACTAAAATTTCTCCTATTCTTAGCTCCTTTATTTGGTTTTGCTCAATCCAATAAATTAAGCAAGGCAGATAAAATTTATGGCTTGTCTAAATTTTGGCAAGAAGTCAATTACAATTTTGTCTACTTAAATAAGGTAGATCGTCCAAAATGGGACAGCACATATAAAGCTTTAATTACCTCTATTCCCGAAACAAAAAACGATTTCGAATACTACAAAGAATTGCAGCGGTTTTGTGCCCTTTTAAAAGATGGGCATACCAATGTTTTCATGCCTAACAATAAAGACTTCGAATTGATGAATACCATGTTCGGCAATTATAGATTTTTCCTTGAAAATATTGAAGGCAAGGCCATTATTGTAAGGGTAAATCTCAGTAAAAAAGAAGAGATCCCGATAGGCAGTGAAATAGTGGAGGTAAACGGCAAACCAACTGCGCAATACATTGCCGAAAATGTAGCCCCTTATATTTCATCATCAACAGACTATGTATTAAAAGATGGCAGTATCAACAAACTACTGCAAGGTAGAGAAGGAGAGCATTTCGCCATTAAAATAAAAAAACCAAAAGGAGAGTTGGTTACTTTAAACCTAACTCATCAAATGACCACCGAAAAAGAAACCTACCCTGCTTTTGAGACAGAGACAAAACTGTTAGATTTTAAATGGTATCCAAATGATGTGGCTTATTTGGCACTTAATTCTTTTGGCGATTCGAAAATAAATGAACTGTTTTTAGAAAAGTTGCCAGAACTGTACAAAGCAAAATCAGTCATCATAGATCTCAGACAAAATGGTGGTGGTAGTACCTCTATTGGAACCAATATTTTAAAATATTTCACCACAGACGCTTTACTCTATGGTGCTAAAAATGCTACCCGTCAAAACACATCAGCATTTAAGGCTTGGGGTTATTATACCAAGGCTACAGATACCGTTGGCAACGATTGGAACAAAAAAGCCTTATTAACTTATCAAGACAATTACATCTACGAGTTTAACTACAACCCTTTGAGAGTAGATTTGAATGCGAAAAGAATAATGGTGCCTGTAGTCATTTTAATTGGACACAATACCGCTTCTGCCGCTGAAGATTTCTTAATTCATGCCGACAATCAAAAGCACATGAAAAAAATGGGTCAAAATACTTTTGGAAGTACTGGACAGCCTTATTTATTTGAAATGCCGGGTGGCGGAACGGCTAGAGTGTGCACTAAAAAAGATACTTATCCAGATGGAAGGGAGTTTGTAGGCTATGGCATTAAACCAGACATAGAAGTTGTACCCACACTTAACGATTACCTAAAAAATAGAGACGCGGTATTAATTAATGCATTAAGCTATCTGAGTAAAAACAAATAAAAGCCCTTAACCCAATTCATGAAAACTACATTAAAATTTATTTTCATCTCCCTCTTATTCATTTCCACTGCTTATGCTCAAACGCCAAAGCAAACCATTATTACAACAGATATTGATAACTTTTGGACAGCTTTTGATGAGCTAAAAACCACAACAGATAGCTTAAAGCAACTAACTATCCTACAGCAATTATATGTAGACAAAGGAACTCCAGGATTAAAAGCTTTTATGGAAGCTAAAGGTTATACTACAGCCGCATGGCTAAAATGTATCCGCAGCTATCCAAAGTATTGGGCATCCATCAGGCCCAAAACATATCAAGTTAAAACTTTGAGCAAACAGTTTGATCCCTATATCAAAAAATTCAAGCAGCTCTATCCAGAATTAAAACCTGCCAACATGTATTTCTGCATTGGTGCCATGCGCTCTGGCGGCACAACACAAGGCGATAAAGTATTAATTGGTGCCGAATTGGCAACTGGCGATTCAGAAGTAGACCTTTCTGAGCTGCCAACAAACACCAAAACATGGCTAACTACTTATTTTGGCACTAATCCTTTTAAAGAGATTGTGTTGTTAAATATGCACGAGTATGTGCACACCCAAGAGAAACGTTCTGGAAATAACTTATTGGGGCAAAGCATTTTTGAAGGTACGGCCGATTTTGTTGCCGAACTGATTACTGGAAAAGTGCCCGCAATGCCCTACATGAGTTATGGTAAAACACACGAAACAGAACTCAAACAAAAGTTTAAAGCCTTAATGTTCTTACCCGATTATAGCGATTGGCTATACAATGGCACCGCAAATAGTTTTGGTGTAGGCGATTTGGGCTATTATATAGGTTATTCCATCTGTAAAACCTATTACGATCAAGCTAAAGATAAAAAGGCTGCAATTAAAGAACTTATTGAGTTAGATTATGGAGACGATGCTATTGTAGAAAACTTCCTAAAAAAAACCAATTATTTTAAAGAAGGGTTCAATAAAGCAGAAGTCTTAAAAGCTTACGAAAGTAAAAGACCAGTTGTTACCAAACTTGGTCCATTTGCTAATGGCGATACTACTGTAGATCCAGAACTGAAAGAAATTCAACTCCATTTTTCAAAACCAATGAAAAACAGGTACTCTATAAGTTTAGGAATTTGGGGCGAAAAAAGCTATCCATTAGGTAAAATTGTTGGCTTTTCTGAAGATAAAAAAACCTTCACTATCCAAATGGAGCTCAAACCAGGTCAATCTTATAGTTTTTTAATCACAGGTCGAGGCTTCGCTTCTGAAGACGGATACCCACTTATTGAATTACCTGTAACCTTTAAGACCAAATAAACATGTTTTCATAAACCAACCAAATAATACCCTAAGCTCCGATAAAAATTGTCGGGGCTTTTTTTATCTTCGTAGCAGATAAAATGTAACTATGGATTTTTTAGCCACGCCAGAAGCCTGGATCTCTCTTTTAACCTTAACAGTTTTAGAAATTGTTTTAGGGATAGACAATATTGTCTTTATTTCAATTTTATCTGGCAAATTGCCAGAAGCACAACAGAAAAAAGCCAGGCAACTTGGTCTTGCCTTAGCAATGATTACCCGTGTATTGCTCCTCCTATCATTAAGTTGGGTAATGAGCTTAACCACTCCACTATTTAACATGGGTGCATGGGTTGGCGTATCCAGTCAAGAATGGCTCGATAAATTGGCCATTTCTGGAAGAGACCTAATCCTTTTAATCGGAGGTTTGTTCTTGATCTACAAAAGTACCCACGAAATACACAACAAGTTAGAAGGCGAAGAAGACAGCGAGGGAAAAGCCAAAGTACATTCGTTTGCAGGTACAATTGTTCAAATATTGATTCTTGACATTGTATTCTCTCTTGATTCTGTAATTACCGCAGTAGGAATGGCAGACCATATCGAAATTATGATTGCTGCTGTTGTTATTGCTGTAATTGTAATGATGGTTTCGGCTAGTGCCATCAGCAAGTTTGTAAACCAGCACCCAACCGTAAAAATGTTGGCGCTATCGTTCTTATTGTTAATTGGTGTATCATTGCTTGCCGAAGGTTTAGACCAACACATACCAAAGGGTTATGTTTATTTTGCCATGGCCTTCTCTGTTCTGGTAGAAATGTTAAATCTTAAAATGAAAAAGAACAGCAAAAAACCAGTTAAACTCCGCAATGTACCAAAAGAGGAAACTTATAAATAATTAATTATTTATAAGTAAAACAAGGTTAGAAGGGCATCGGTAACGATAGCCCTTCTTTTCGTTTCGCCCATTAAAAATGGGGCTCCACTGCAATAAGGTTTATCGTACAAAGTTTTGAAACTCTGCTGACAAAACAGTTGTTGCAATAATGTTGCGTTTGTTATTTATTGTTTAGTTTTGCTTCAAATCATTCTTTATGCAACTACAACAAAAATTCGACGCCATCATTATCGGTGGTAGTTATGCAGGCTTATCGGCCGCCATGGCTCTAGGCCGCTCATTAAGAAAAGTATTAATTATTGATAGTGGCAAACCATGTAATGAGCAAACACCACATTCGCACAATTTCTTAACCAGAGATGGAGAAACCCCTGCTCATTTAGCCGCCATTGCCAAAGCACAGGTTTTAGTTTATCCAAGCATTACCTATTTAAATGATACCGCTATTAATGCACAGCAAACCAAAACTGGTTTCAAAATCGATACCTTAACCCAAAGCTTCGAAAGTAAAAAATTGATCCTTGCAACCGGTGTTAAAGATATTTTTCCATCCATCAAAGGTTTTGCAGAATGTTGGGGCATTTCTGTACTCCATTGCCCATATTGTCATGGATACGAAGTCCGCAGCCAATCAACTGGTATCATCGCCAATGACGAAATGGGCTATGAGTTTATCAAGTTAATTAGCAATTGGACAGAAGATCTCACTTTATTTACCAATGGCCCTGTAGAGCTTGATGACTTGAGCAAACAAAAACTGGCATTAAAAAATATCGCCATTATCGACAAAGAAATTGAAGAACTGGTACATCACAACGGTTTGGTTAACAGCATCACCTTTAAAGATGGTACGCAACAAAAAATTGAGGCCATTTATGCCCGTTGCGCCATGCAACAAAATACAGCTATTGCTGCAGATCTCAATTGCGACTATACCCCAGAGGGTTATATTACAGTAACCAGCTTTCAACAAACCACCGTGCCTGGCATCTATGCGGTAGGAGATTGTACCACAATGATGCGCTCGGTTGCTAGTGCGGTTGCCACAGGAGCAATTGCTGGCGCTACCTTAAATAGAGAATTAGTTAACGAAGAGTTTGAATGTCTGTAAAATTGTTGATTAATCGCTGAGCTATAATTTCACCAAGCCAAAGCTAAAAACTACTTTTGCTGGCCAAACATTAAGCTTAAGTTTATGATTACTTTTTTCGAAGCAACCTTAGCAGAATTATCCATCCATAGAATTGGAAATAAACTGCAAGACGAATTTTATGTTCTTTCAGAAAATTCGATGCACATTCAGGATGAAATGCTGAACCAATTGTTATTACAGTATTTTCTTTCTCCTTACGAAAAAGTAAATGAGATTTACCGTTTCATGCACCCTAATAACGACCTTAACTTAAACGAGGTTTATCATTTTGCGGCAGAGATCTTTGACAACGGCACTGTTTTTCACGACAACAGTAAAAAGCTGGCTACTTATTTATATGAAATTTCCAATCATCCAAAAATAAAATCTGGTGAGCTTTATATTGCCTATTTTGAGAACGTACAGATTGAAGGCGATCTACACGATGCCATTGGCATTTTCAAATCGGAAACCAAAGAAAGCTATTTAAAAGTTTATCCAGAGCAGAATGGCTTTGGCTTAAGCTATGAACAAGAGGCTATCAATATCAGCAAGCTAGACAAGGGTTGTTTAATTTTCAATACCGATAAAGAAGAAGGCTTTAAAGTTGCAGTAATTGACCAGACCAATCGCAGTGCTGAGGCTGTTTACTGGAAGGATGAGTTTTTAAAATTGAAGATCAGAAATGACAACTATAACCAGACCCAAAATGTATTGGGCGTTTACAAAAGTTTTGTAACCGAAAAATTGGATGATGATTTTGAAATCTCCAAAACTGATAAAATAGACCTGCTCAACCGCTCTATGAAGTATTTCAAAGAAAAAGAAAGCTTTGACATTGATGAGTTTGCCAACGAGGTAATTGCCAACAAAGAAGGGATAGAATCATTTAAAAGTTATAAAAAAAGCTACGAAGAAGAGTTTGACACCCCAATTGCCGATACTTTCGACATCTCTAACGCAGCAGTAAAGAAACAAGCCAAAGCCTTCAAGAGTATTCTCAAATTAGATAAGAACTTCCACATCTATATCCATGGCAATAAAGACTTAATTGAGAAGGGTTTTGATGATGATAAGGTAATGAACTACTATAAAGTTTTCTTTAAAGAAGAAGAATAAAAGATCGAGAAGGATTTAAGTTAAAAAATCTATAAATTGGTAAGTACAAAATTCATTTGTTAAACTAAAGCAAAGGTTATGGCACTTTCCATCAAAATCCTGAATTCAGTTCTTATTCTTTTTGCCTTATACATGGGCATCAAACAAGGCATTGCCATGATTAGCGGTAAAGCAGAGCTCTTACAGCTATTCAACAAGTTTGATGTTGGAAAAAATGGGGTATTCATTTTGGGTGTATTTACCATCATTGGCGCCGTATTGGTACTCATCCCTAAAACTTTTGTTTATGGTAATTTCATTACTGCAGCTGGCATTTTATTCATTATCGCTTTAGAGTTAAACCATAAAGATTTAAAAGGAGCAGCCATTGAATTGCCTTTTTTAGCGTTGTCGTTGGTTATCCTGTACCTGCAACACCCATTGGCCAAATCTTAATCACAGCTTTCAGTATCAAATTTGCAATTTTTACATTTTTTTAATGTAATTATTTCAATTCTTACATTTTATTTCATCTCTAACATTAACGTTACCAGCTTTTTATTGATGTTGTTGTAATTTAATTTTTAAACCATTAGTTTTAGTAATTATGAGTTTAGAAACCAAGCAAAACAGCATTTTTAAAGTAATCGGGGCCTCCTCCTTAGGCACCTTAATTGAATGGTATGATTTCTATATTTTTGGAAGTTTAGCCACCATTATTGGCGCTCAACTTTTTCCTGCAGATGCAGGCGCTTCGGCCCTGATCAATACCTTAGCCATTTTTGCTGCTGGTTTTATTGTTCGTCCCTTTGGGGCATTGGTTTTTGGCAGGCTGGGCGATCTGATTGGCAGAAAATATACCTTTCTGTTAACCCTTGTTTTAATGGGTGGCTCTACCTTTCTAATTGGGCTCATCCCTTCTTATGCCAGTATTGGATACGCAGCTCCAATTTTAGTGCTCATTTTACGTTTGGTACAAGGCTTGGCTCTGGGAGGCGAATATGGTGGTGCTGCCACTTATGTAGCCGAACATGCTCCCCCAGGCAAAAGAGGTTTTTTCACCAGTTGGATCCAAACCACAGCAACACTGGGCTTATTTCTTTCATTAGGCATTATTGTGCTTGCTAAAAACATTATTGGTGCCGAAGCTTTTGCAGATTGGGGTTGGAGAATTCCCTTCCTATTATCTATTTTATTGGTTGGTGTGTCTATCTATATCCGTTTAAAGATGCACGAATCGCCCATGTTTACCAAGCTTAAAACCGAGGGCAAGGTTTCTAAAAATCCGTTAAAAGAAAGTTTCAATAAAAAAGCAAACTTTAAAATGGTTTTGCTGGCTTTGTTTGGTGCCACTATGGGGCAAGGCGTAATTTGGTACACAGGCCAGTTTTATGCCCAATCTTTTATCGAAAACACCTGTAAAATAGATTTCAACGACTCGAGGTACATCCTCCTTTGGGGTATTGCTTTCGCCACGCCATTTTTTGTTGTATTTGGTGCTTGGAGCGATAAAGTAGGTCGAAAGTGGATCATGCTAACAGGAATGTTATTGGGCATTATTTTCTATAGACCTATTTATCAATTATTTTTAGACAAAAGCGATATTGCTACACTCAATACTTCAAAAACGGTAAAAGTCGCTGAGCCGATCATTACGCACCATCCATTACATGCAAATGGCGATAGCCTGATTAATATTAGTACGGCCTATACCCTTGCTGATGGAACCTCTTTCAACAAAGTGTTGGTTGATACCGTTTATGCAGACCCCAATAAAGCGGTTGGTCATGCAAAAGAAGTATATAAAGACAAAAAATTAAATACCAGTACCTTTTGGATTTTTGTGGGGCTGGTGTTTTTCCAAATTCTATTGGTTACCATGGTATATGGCCCAATTGCAGCCTTTTTGGTAGAATTATTTCCAACCAAAATCCGCTATACCTCTATGTCTTTGCCTTATCATGTAGGCAATGGTGTTTTTGGAGGTCTAGTACCTTTTATTGCTACGCTTATTGCCAGTTTTGCGGGCTCAACTCCACTTTCGGGTTTATGGTATCCTATCGGGATTGCCGCCTTAAGCTTTATCATTGGCGCCGTCTATCTTTCTAATAAACCAGATCAAAACGTTAACGACTAAAAGAGATATGAAATCACTAAAAAAAATATTAGGCTTAGTATGGATGATCCTTGGTCCAACGGCAATGGTTTTTATGGCTTGGCAAGCTTGGGACAAAGTAAGCAAGGCTGAAGCTGGTGTGGCCCAAACCAATACCGCCTTACAATGGGGAATTATTTTGCTGATTTTTATCCCCATAGCCATTGGCCTTGTTATTTTTGGAAAATATGCGTTAGCTGGCGAATATGATCATCTTCCAGAAAACTCAGAAGAATTGTAATAAAAATTAACAAGACATGAAAGGGACTAAAATTTTATTCCATATCAGTTGGCTAACCTCCTTGTATTTTCTATTTGTGGCTTTAGACACCTATTATTTTAAATTTGATATCGTAATAATTGGTATTATTAGAGAGCTGATTACGCTTCCATTAATGGGTGTTCAACTAATTATCGCTGTATGGTCTATTCATTCTGGGATAAAAGATCCTTCAAAAATAAAAGGATATGCATTATGGACATTGATCATTTCAATTTGTAATAGTGCACTGGTTTTTTGGTCTTTCATAAGCTAAGTGAATTTGGATAAGTCTAAATTTATACCTTCTTCAACAAACAGTTACAAGCTTGGCTTTTCTCGAAAAGAAAAACAATCCTTCAATAATTAAGAAAATTACCTTTTAGTTTCATTTTAAAAAACTATTTGACAATTCCATTTTGCTTTGCATACATTTAAGTATATGCTAGTAAAAACCTATGGAAGTGCTGTTTACGGTGTTGACGCCCTCACCATTACTATTGAAGTAAGTGTGGGTGGCGGCGCCAGGTATTATGTGGTCGGACTACCAGACAATGCCGTAAAAGAAAGCATGTTTCGGGTAGAGAGCGCCCTTCGGGTTTCGGGTTACCGCATGCCTCGTCAAAAAATTGTAGTTAACCTAGCTCCTGCCGATATTAGAAAAGAAGGTTCTGCTTACGATCTGCCCATTGCAATTGGCATATTAGCCGCCTCCGGACAAATTGTAGTTAACGACTTAGAGAAATACTTCCTAATGGGAGAGCTCTCTTTAGATGGAGGCTTACAAAGCATTAAAGGAGCTTTACCCATTGCCATCCAAGCCCGTAAAGAAAATTTTAAAGGATTTGTGCTACCCCATGTCAATGCTAGAGAAGCGGCCATTGTAAATGATCTTTCGGTTTATGGAATGGAAACCTTAACACACGTAATCGACTTCCTTAATGGCAAAGAAATTCCCACACCTGTAGTTGTAGATACAAGAGAAGAGTTTTTCAGACAAGTTAACAGCTACGAACAAGATTTTGCTGATGTAAAAGGTCAAGAAAACATCAAACGTGCCCTAGAAATTGCCGCAGCTGGAGGGCATAATGTAATTTTGATTGGCCCACCCGGTGCTGGAAAAACAATGTTAGCCAAGCGTTTACCCACTATTTTACCCCCACTTAATTTACAAGAAGCCTTAGAAAGCACTAAAATATATTCAGTTGCAGGAAAACTTCCAGTAGCCAATGCTTTAATGACAGAAAGGCCCTATCGATCTCCTCATCATACCATTTCTGATGTGGCTTTGGTTGGTGGCGGTATCTGTGAAATATAAAAGATAATGCAAAACAACAAAAGGTAATGCAAAATTCTTAAATTTCCTATATGGAAAGAGAGCCTAAGAAAGTAATATTTAATAAATCCCATCAAGATCGAATTATTCTATATGTTGGCAGAATAACAAAAAAAACCTGGGATGACCATCCTAATTATGCATGTATTTTTCATCACTATCCTGTTGGCGTACCTTTCGATTCAAAGAAAAGAATACCAACGGATAAACTAGAAATAAATTTTCTCCCTTTCCTCCATCCCGGAATTATTTTTGCACCAAATCAAAAAAATGGATCCTTGTTCACCCATGATGGACTTGCATTTTCTGGATCAATCCACGTTAGCAATCCCAGTCAATATCCACATCAATCTATAGAGAATATAATAACTAAAAATGACATTAGGTGTACATTGCCCAATCTTGATATTTTTAAAAATATACCCTGTGTTTTCATCCCCCATAAGGATTATTCTCTGATTTTTCCCTGTAGTGAGATTGCACGGTACAATTTTTTCTTTGATGGGAAAATTACCCATTCTGTCCTATCGGGAGAAATCTTCAACCCAGAAAGCTATATTATTATTGACAGTAACCCAATAATCCCCAAGTTAATAATCCATTCCAGGTATTGCAATAGAGGCAGAAATCTCATAGCCCGACTCGCATTTGATCCAGAATTCAAAAGGGCGATAGCCACTATCTCTTCAACTCTAAGGAAAGCATTTATCGAAATAAATGCTGATAAAGAGAAACAGCAATCTGCTTGGATAACAACCTACTTTCCTCACAAAGAACATATAAATATAAGTTTCCGTGCTATCCAATGTGGTTTCACAGCAGAAAAAAAGCCTCTTTATTATGTTACAAAAATCCAAAATATTACAGGAGAAAAACCAAGTTGGACCAATTATGAGTATAAACCCTATCCAGACACAAGAACTTCTCCTGAAAGAAAAAATAAAAAAAAGATACCTGTAAAAAGAATTAAGCCCGTTTATAAACCTTCAGGAAATCAGGACCTCGAGATTTCACATAACTATCCTCCAAACACTAATCAGGTTGAGTTTTCTTTTTACGAAGGGAATAATGAAATTATACCAGAAGTCCCAGATTATGGGATTATCCTACCAAAGAAGGATCAACTAAAAGCATATAAAA
The DNA here is from genome assembly GCF_001412215.1 of Pedobacter sp. Hv1. GTDB lineage: Bacteria > Bacteroidota > Bacteroidia > Sphingobacteriales > Sphingobacteriaceae > Pedobacter. The sequence continues at coordinate 108,643 of NZ_LLWP01000009.1, read as the reverse complement.
TTATCACTATCATAAAATATTTTAAAACAAAAGGTTATTCATTTGGATACGGCTCCTCATTATCCTCTGAATATGATACTGCCCTGGCCCTATTCGAAATCATGTCAAAAAGAGAGAATGGTAAAATGAATTCCATGATTAACTACTTACGAAATCAGGGTTGTATTGCACTATTCTTATCAAAAGTGGGCCAACCCCTGGATGACACGAATATTCTTAAGCTCATTCTGGCTAGGGACAACTATTTTTTTGCTATCTGTTGTAATATTTTAAACAAATACTTCTATGTCATAGAGGCCTCAAATCTAAACAACCAAGAACACTATACATTAATCTTACACCATAAGGCCCCTCAAAATAAGATTGATGAGAACAAGTTTAAAAGAGTAATTGAAATATTGGAAGAATACAGCTTTAACTGGAACAGAAGGCATAAGGACATACTATCAAAGACAAATCTTATTGACTGTTACCTAACAGCTAAAAGCCATCAAAAGTCCTATAAAGAAAACGGATCTACAATTACTGAGGAAGTTAAAGTTCAGCAACACAACTACCGTAAAATTGTAGACTATATGATTAAGACAAATTAAAATAGCTATTGGTAATTGAAACAACTTAATTCCAAAAAGCGTTAAAAGGTTTAAATATGAAGTGATATCCAAAAGACAAAGAAGCAATAACATTATCACCAATAATTATACCTGTGTTCAAAAACACCTCAGAATGAACTCTCGGATATCTATTTTAGCTTGGTTTTTCTCCTTTCACAACAATACTTGATCAAGTTACTAACATAGAACATCTTGCTATTTTATAGAACATTTCAGGTGGCTCGATCGGTTTATTAATTTAATCAAGTTCCAAAAAAACTTTTCTTACTCTAGCATGTTAATAAATTTTGTATTATTAACATGGAAAAGTCTTAATTTTAATCTTTATAAAATATCTTGATTTATACATTATCATTAAATGTTCATTTAGTAAAGTGATATTTATTATTATAAACGATATTAAGTATACAGAATGGCAGGCTTAAAGAAAAATACAGGTCATTTAGGCCGAATCAAAGGTAGTGGTAAAGCCATGTTGGCAAATATGGCAAAAGCACTTATCGTCAATAAGCGTCTAACTACAACATTGGTAAAGGCAAAAGCACTTCGTGTTTATGTAGAGCCGATAATAACAAAGTCAAAAAATGACACTGTCCATTCTCGACGTGCAGTATTCTCTTATCTACAGGATAAAGAAGTTGTATCTATTTTGTTTCGAGATATAGCTGAGAAAGTGGCAAATCGACCCAGTGGTTATACTAGAATCATCAAAGTGAAGGAACGTCCAGTAGATGGCACTGAAATGGCACTGATCGAGCTAGTAGATTACAATTCTGTTTATTCCGAAGATACCAAGCCGAAAAAAAAACCTGCTCATGTTGAGAGTACTCAAAAAATCAGCAAAGCAAATTCAAGCTATAAAGTAGTGGGAGATATTGAGAGTTCCACTGGGATGAAAAAAGAACCTTTACAAGAAGGTGTCCAGGATATGAGCTTAATTAAAGATGCTCCACATTTCGTTGAAGGTTCAAATGCTAAAATCGATGCTTTTAGAAATTATAAACTATTGTTCAAGTATCAACAGACTGGTATTATCAAAAGAACCTTGAATGAGCATGAAAGGCAGATCATTGAAGAATTTGATTCATTGAACGATAAGGAAAAAGAAGAGAAAATGGTTGAACTCAAGAATATCTATTCTATTATTTCTTAGAGTATTTCCCATTTAGACCATCTAATATTTGATGAGATAATGAGCTTTCCGTCAGATCAAATAAACCTTCCCACGGCAAGCATAGATTACTCCATGTTTTCTTCCCCATATTAGATTGCTCTGTCTCCATATATATTTCATGGATATAATCTTCACCGTGTCCCTGCTCCTTCATTGCTTTAACAAACAAATTTATCCTCTCGTCTTCATCCATAATAAACCCATACTTACCCCAAACCTTATAGCCTGTCCATGGAATTTCCTCTATATTCTTCCCGGCCACTTCGTATAGATATGGTTCTTTTTGGAACCACGCATCAAGCCATACCAAGTTATAACCTCTTTCTTTCGCATATCCTACCTGGGAAGTTAGACAATCTAAACACGCACCCTTATAATAGTCATGTCCTATAACCAGTTCATTCTTTATGGTCTTTGAATTGGTGTCTATTACTACGACATATTCTCTCAGCTCTTTACATCTTATTTCAAATTGAACTATGGTTTCGTCTTTTGGATAGGGAAATCTTAGTTCAAGTTTAGTTATGTCAGTTCCTATCTGCGGATTTTCATATAATCCTAATATTCCAGTTAATGGTAATAAACTCGCTTCAAGCTTCTTCGCTAGTTCTTTTCTGTCACTTTTAGTCATGGATTAATATTGGTTCAACCTGCAATATACAGGAATTTATTTTCAGATTAATTTTTTACCAAATCTTTCAAATATTATCTAAAGGACAACCATTGCGTAATTGCCAAGGGTAGTTGATACGCTTAAGTTTGCAAAAACCGCATAAATAGATCCTCAATAGAAAAAACCTTTTCAATACTAATCGATGTCGTTTTTGAGGAGGATTAGCTTTGAAAAGGATCTTTAGAATTATTTCCTAGGAATATTCTCAAGTGTAGCAAGGTAACGGCGGCAGTTTCTTTTTGAGGTTGAGTTTTTCCATGTCTTACTTATTGAAAACCCTTGCTTGATCACAATTCCAACAGTGGTTGTCGCCAATTTTATCACTTCAGCCATTCCTGGCGCAATTGCATCCAAAAGCAACCACGTCCCAATGCCAACACCAATAGAATCAGTTCCGATAGACATTATTTGTTCTGTAAAGTTTCCAGTCGTTTCCGAATATTTTTTAATAAAATCCTTTGAATGATCGCCTGCTTCTAGATTTGTTAGAAAATTAGATAATTCTTCATGGAATGCTTCTTGATTCTTTTTGAATCCTTTAGAGTTCCTTAGCTTAATAATATCTTCTATTTTGAGTTGGTTTATATTGGCAGGAAGTTTAAGCGAGATGACACCCTTGGCATTAACTGTTTGATTTGTACTTACAGGGGCTGTTTTTTTTAAGAAAAAAGAAAGTTTATCTAATTTTTCATAATCTGTTATTGGAGAAATCTCTTTATCATCTGCTATCCTATTCGCTAAGACCGTCATATACAATACAGCTAAGCTTTCAGTTAATCTTATACCATTGTCATCGTAAGATGCGAAACCATTTGTTACACAATATTGTGCCCATTCGTTACTGAACTTTTCATGATATAAAAAGTAATCGTGGCTACTTTTGTCCTTCCAGTTTTTTACCACATTTAGGTTGTTAAAAAACATATCAAATCTTTGTGGCGTAGCACAAATCCGATCTACAATGTCTATTGCATCTAAGGCTGATTTGTATCCTTCATGAAAACCAGGCCGGTGATTCAAAAGAAGGTCTGTTTCATTGGTTAGTTTTTTGTAAAGTTCAGAACTTTTTTCGTCAGCCCTTGTTGGCAATATTGGACTTAGTTTACCGATATAAAGTAATGCAAATTTTAACCAATTCTCATTTGTAGATTCAAACCCTGGATAATAAATCAGTCTTTTCATTTTCTTCTTTTAGTTATGGTAAGATAGGTCAATATTTTTTCGATGCTTTATTTGACGATTGATACTTATAAATTCCCATCACAAAAAACGATCAGGTTAGGCTATACAAAATAGTGCCTTGAATTATAGCAATTTCAAAGCATTCCCGATTCAGTTTTCCTTCATTAAATTTCAGGGATCAGGTCTCTATTACAAAAATCAATTAAATTGCTTACTTGAATAAATTTGTTATTATCGAAAAATCTAACGAAGCACCAAAGGCCCAGTCTGTCCTCCAATCTATGTTTTGATAAAGATTATACTGATCAGCTGTCAAATTTGTTTTTTGGAATTCGAAACCTTCCGGAGCATTGAACACATTTACCTTTCCGTAGTGGCCACCAATGAAAATACTCCCACCTCTTGCAAATTCCCAATTCAGGCCAAAAAAGAGGTTCTGAAAAATTTTGTCAGTCAATCCTACTCCAACTGTTGGATATATCCTTTCCCAAACTGGACGCATATAAAGATAATCTTTTGAATGTAACTGAAAATCTGCTACAGGATTATTTATTTCATTAAGCCTGCCTTGGCTGATCTTCTTTTTGTCAACATAATATTTGATCAACGTTATTGGTGATGTATACAATGTTGCAAAAACAGTCCCAAACCCCCTATTACGACCTTCTGTTTCTTTAGCAAGTTTTAATAAATTGTCAGCAGGATCTGTTACTAGACTATAAGTTGGGTTTTTTAGTTTTGTATTAAGCAAACCAACACTAATACTTGTGGTAAAACTTTTTGTCATTGTCAATGTATAGTTCATTTTTTTTGTAACTGTACCATTTTCAAACCTCCTGATCTCAAAGTCAAAGTCCGAATCCGTTGTCTTAATCAATACTGTGTATTCGTCAAATATTGGGTCTGATGTACCTGTAAGCTCTCCAGGGTTTGTCTTTCCATTTTCAATTTTATTCCCTCCGGTGAAAGTTCCCCCAGTTACATTTATCCCATAAGAAACCTTTCTACCTGCATTTTCCGAATTATATATAATATGTACCACATATTGCATCTCTGGTATCCCTTGTGGAATTGTGGTCATAAGCGGACTGCCCATTTCATCCAAAAAGATATGAACATAGTTTGGACCACCATATAGATAGTCTTTTCCATTGATCTTGGCATTCATCAGTAGCCCATAGGGGGTTACCTTGAATGTTTTCCTCGTAGTTCCATAAGTCTCATCAATGTAATTAATATAAGAAGTATTGGCCAAGGCTAATCCTAGCCTCTCTCCTTCATCACCACCACTAAGCTGAATGGTATAGACATCAGTACCAGATGGATCAGAAAATTCAAGTTTTTTAGCCGTATTGGGTATACTATAGACATAGTAATCATTAGGGGCCTTTGCAAAAGGAACATTTTGATCTAATGAGATACCACCATTTGTTTTTACCGTATACTTAGTGCTAACTCCTTGTATGGGTGTTCCATAAGCTTTCAAGGTAACGGTCATTGTTCCTACAGCTGTAACTTTCCCTGTTCCTCTAAAAAAAATGCCGTTTATTATTTCTGTCGTAATATCGTAGAACCCTGTTCCAGTTGAAGTCACAGAAACCGCCATTGTGTTGTTGGAATTCATTTCGGCACCTTCTTTATAAGTTCCGTTAAGTACAGGTGAGGCAATAGCTGAAATGGTAGATATTGTCTGGTCAGTTCCTGAAAAGGTTATTGGAATTGTTTGTGAACCTGCTCCAAACTTAACTTGAAACTGAAAAGTTCCTGCCTTTATAGGTGTTCCATTTGCTTTAAGCGCAATATCTCTTTGGCCACTAACATCCACATAGCCGGTTGCAAAAAACTGTATCCCATTTACGACATCAGAACTAATACTATAGAAACCAGGCGAGGTGAAATTTACCTTCATTTTTAGGGCATTTCCATTTGTTGTTTCTGTACCTGCTATATAAGAGCCGTCTTCCGAAAGTGAACCGGGCACAATCACTCCCAAAGCGGTTCCTTCTTTATTTTTCCCTTCCATTGGCTTCATATCTGGTGATGGTACACCATCCATTTTAATGGTATATGCGGTCGGGCTGTACACTTTAATGAGCATTCCATTTGACTTTGGAATTTCTTTTGTTTTATTCTTTATTTCCTGATCCTTGATTTCTTTGTAGTTCTGACCATCTGCAGAATAGAGAATTGTCTGTGCTTTTATCTTAAAACAGATAATGGACAACAGAATAAGCGAGATTGTTAGTTTTTTTTTCATAAGTTTCATATTAGTTGTAAGTGAAAAGCAGATTGTATTGCAGGATAGGGTATTACGAAGGAAAATTCAAGATTCTGATCGCGTCCAACGATAATGCCTATTATCCTTCCTGATTCCGGTTCGTAGACAGGGCTGCCAGAATCACCAGGCTGTGAACAACAGGGACGAAGTGCAATCATAAAATCTATGGTCCTTTCACCAAAGGGATAATTAAAGGTCTTTGATGCCATAACAGAAACAATTTCACTATTCATAAACCCAGAAACAGCTCCTAACATCCTTACCGGTATTGGCTGTTTGATTGGTTTCGGTGGAAACATAATGGGATCCCGTAAGCTGAAGATATCTTTGCGTTCATTTATCTTATTGAAAAGTTTTGGGGGTATAATTGCAATCGCAGCATCGATCCTATTATCAACTATTCCACTGCGGAAATATCCAACAGGAGTCAGTACCTGATCAACCAAGGTATTTATATCAGGCCTAGTATTGGTATCAATTGGTTTGTCAATGATCATATGTGAATGCGGTAGATAAGACCATCCTAGAACGTGCATGTTGCTTAAAAGATGGGGGTGGTCATCCTTAAAAACGATAAGACCCATCGAGCCTCTTTTAGATGAATTATTAAACTGCATTACATTTCTACCCGGTGCGATGTGCTGAAGCTCAGATTCGCCGGTGAAAATTACATCAGTAGGCACCATTTTTTCAATCCCATTATAAACAACCGTTATTTTTTTTGGGATTTTCTCAGCAGTCTGGATAAGATCAGTTTTTACAATAACATGAAAAATGATGGCATACCTATTAGTTTCACGGCCTTTGATCATTTTTCGTCCTATATGCACGCCAGATATATTCAAAAAACTTTTTTTCCATTCTTCGTAGTTCTCCAACACATAACTGGTCAAAAAACCGAAAAATGCATTTCTATTGAAATGTTTGGGGAATGGATTCTTTTTTTTCATAAGAGCAAAATTTAAATAGATGTATTGATATTTAGTTAAAAACCCATTTAATCGAATAGTTTGCTGTTATTTTGAGCATCATTTCTAATTAACTACAACCACTCGTTGCACCTTTAGCTGCTTCAGGGTTATCACTCCTTATATCATAGTCTTTTTGACACCATTAATTGGTAACTCTACAATATCTGTTGAACCCATATCGGCCATGATAGGCCTACCATAAGAATAGCTAAATTCATCCCCAAGCTTTAGAGTCTGTAAAAAGGTTAGGTTCTCAGTCGAGAGAATGGAAATTTGTTGTTTTTCTATCCATTGTTTGGCTTTAACAATGCTGATTGAGCTTAATTTACTTTCTGGATTATTTGGAGCGGAAGTATCTTTCTTACAGGCGTAGGCTAAAGTTACTAATGTGACCACAATAAGTAAGTACTTACTGAAGTTGAGCGTTGAATTTTTAAACATAGTTTTAGATTAGGTTATTTTAAATGTCGCATTTTTATTACAAACAGACAAATAATTGTACCAAAGGGCTTTACGGGAGTATGAAATGCTCTCTACAGTATATATCTTGGCTCTGAGCAAGAAAGTTAGAATAGGAATTATGAATAACTTCTAATCCCCTTCAATTAAGATATTCTTATTTTCGATCATGGATTTGGATTTTTTAATTGAAAGGATCAGAAAGGAAGAGGTTGCCCTTTTTATAGGGTCAGGTTGTTCACTTTATGCCGGTTATATTGGTGCTACTGCGTTACGCAACCTAATAAGAGAGAGTGCAGAAGAATTTTGTGATGATGCATCTGAAAAGCAAAGCTTAAAAGATAAGACTCTTGAGGAAATAGCTGAGTGCTTAATTCGTTATTCTGGAAATAGAAATATTCTAAATTCAATCCTAGTGTCTGAATATGGAAAGGCGCCGACTTCTACGCTAATGCATGACCGATTAGGTCGCATACCACATTTCGATCACATATTTACTACAAATTATGACACCCTAATTGAAGACAGCATGGATAAACGCTGTTATATCATTGGTTCTGAACATAATTTTCCTCTGCAAAACAATAACCTTCCTAAAGTATACAAGTTGCATGGAGATGTAAATCATCTAGACAATATAATCATTGCCAAAAGTGATTATGCCCGCAACATTTCTGGCCAAAACCAAAATCTGTTATGGAATAGGTTTTCTGATACATTAGCATCAAAGGACATCTTATTTATTGGACATGGTAATGAAGACAGTAATATTTGGGAGGTTTTTAATCATATCTCAAGTAGACTGGTAGACCACAAACGTTATAAATTTATTATAAGTCCCCAAATACCCTTACATCAACAAAATCTTTTGAACGAAAAAGGATTTACCTATTTTAATTTGGATGCTGAACAATTTTTGGATATTCTTCATCCCAAGCTTATTGAGTATGCCGTTTCGGACCTTGAAGATAAGGTCTTGAGCGTTGGCACTTTTGAACGTTTTCTAGGTTTCAATGATAGAAGTGTAATTATTAAGTCAGAGTCTCAAAAAATATCCGTAGAGGCTATAATGGAACGGGATGGTAAAGTTCATTCTGAAATAAATTTCACTATCAAGGAAAATGTCTATCAGGATTTTATGAAGTTCAATAATGGAGAGGTTAGATCACGATCCTTTACCCTTCAACAAAATGATCTAGTTGAATTTAAAATGGCATTAAGTGGTTTCAAGCTTCCTTTGGACCATAATAAGATGGCTTCTGTCGAGGTGTTTCATGTCGCTGAAAGCGAAAGCCTTAGTATAGAAAGTGAAGATGGAAAAATAGAGTTTCATAAGCTACAGGCAGAGAAATTTCAATTTGCGGATGGTACAGATCTAGAGTTTCGACTCCACAATACTGTTTTTACCTTTTCGTTTACCCTGAGCGAAGATAGTATTGGCTTTAATACGTCTATGAGGTTCCAGTTTCCGGATCATTTTAGTTCGGTTAAAGATGCAACGGAGGTAATTGATCTTATTTATTACCTCTGCATTGGTGAAAAGATAAATTTATATCTTGACCATGTTGGGCCGCTCGAGATAAAGAGCCAAACTCCGAAGGACATACATTTCGATGGGTGGTCATGCCCTTCGTTAATCTGGCACTTTGACCAACTGCGTTTCTTAGAAAAAAAATTAAAAATAAGATTCCAAAGAATAGCCCTAGAACTTATTACGCAAAAAGTTGTCAATGAAATAAATATTCTGTTCAATATCTTTAAATATGGTTTTATTGAAGAAGAATTTGAAAAAATAATCATTTTACCAGATGAACTTGAGAGACAGAATGATACAACAGACCCTAACGTTCAAGATCATTCTACTAGTTTAATTGTGGAAGTGCCTTATGAACCTGAATTTTACGGAACCAAGCTTCCAACTTTATATGCTAAAATCGAGATATTAGACCATGAATTTCTTCAGCATGAACAGTATTTTGGAATAAGAAGCAAGTCCAAAAGAATCCGGCATAAATTCCTTAACCATTCTGAATTCATACAGTTTCAGACAAGTAAGAAACAATTAATCCAAACGGCACAATTAGTTAAGAATAAGGGCCAAATAGATCAATGAGAATTGTGAGTATTCTTTGCAATCTGATCAAATATTGTATACAAAAACATTCAATAGCGATATTATAATTTTATTAGTAGATTGAAAAGCCTTATCAAGAAACCGTCTATTATCCTCTTTAGGAATTACTTTTGCTAAGCCGTTATAGACATTTGAACGAATTGAATATTTACAAAAATACTTTAAAGTATTTGCTGACTAATCTATAGCCTAACGTTTTATAACCAATAGGTTATTTTCTACATACCTGGACTTACAAAACCTCAAGTTGCTTCTTTTTAAACCATTTATAAAATAATTTCAAATAGAAACAATCGCTCTATTTCTATTTATTGTCCCAACACACCATTAAGTACTATCCTTCTATGGCTCACTTTAGCTTTCTGTTGAACAGGGGCTGATAAAAGGAGGCTAAATTTTCACCTGTTTGACAGAATTTGTTACTCATCGTAGAACAACATTGTTTGGTCGAGTTCACCAATATCCTTAAGGAATCTATATCACCAATCGCTACCTGAATCTTATGATGATAGTTCCAGAACTCCTTCACATCCAATATTTGAGTTATTGGCTCAGCATTGGCTTCCTCAAAATTCAGGATAGCAATAAAATACTTCTTTACCATAACGATACCCTTAGAGTTAGGCTTTGCCAAGTAATCTTCATCCAGTTTTTCTCTTTGGTTTAGCCAGTCTACAAAAGATGTATTGGGAGGTTGTTTTTTCAGTTTGATATAAATATCTCCGATATTTTCAAAAGCATCCTTCATGCTTAGGTTCAACCTAGTCACTATCGGTGCTGCATCCTGTTGAAACCTGGCCAAGATGGGAAACATTCTTTCCTGCTCTATTTTAATTGAGGATAGGGAACTATACAGATTATCAAAGGCCTGCGCCTTTAGTATATTCCTTCTTAACCGAATATTTTCGGCACCAACAAAAAAAGCCCTAAAACTGTTACCATAAGATATCTCCCTATAATTGTCCAAGGCTGAACAGGAATTGACGTACAGATTAAAGTTCGGACTGCTCTTTATACTGACCTGCCTTTCAAAAACTTTCAAGTTTTCCGCCTGTTCAAACAGATAGTTCTTAAAGATCAGGTAATTTCTCCTCACTATTTCTCTGATTGCCCGTCTTTCTCTATACTTCCCATAAGCTTTCAATGACTCATTGATTAGGATGCCCAAGCAGAACACCGAAACCGAAACGATGATCGTAGCAGTAGGATTCCTGTCAATGCCAAGATATCTGGAAAGCCAATCTATAAAATCGTCCATAGCTGTAAATTCTTTATTTTAACCATATTTTCTAAAGTTATTGTTCTCTATCCCAGTAACAAAGAGAAATTAAATAAATAAAAAAGAAGATTTGACTTTACCATTGTCAGAGTTGTTTTCCCTTGCCTTCTTGTACTTATTCTCCCTTTTTTTGTTTGATCAAATGCATATTACTACCCATACGGTCAAATGCCAGATAAGTTGCGAATGATTGCAAAATTGCAGTACTGATCTGCGGATTATCAATTAGTTTAATGGATGTGAACATAGAAAGGTTGGAGACTATAAGGCCAAGAAAATAGAGCAAAAATATTACGAATTTGATCTTTCTTCTATCAAGTGCAAAAAGAGCTGCATCTTGGCTAAATTTCCGATAATCCTTGTGTTGTGTATAATGATAAAATTTAACGATGTGATCAAAGTAATTGGTAGCAATGATCGAAAAAGTAGTTATTGATAAATAAACCTGAGCCGCTAGAGATAGGTCAATTTTTATTACAGAAACGAAGAATAGAGGTAGAAGAGCACTTCCCATAACAACAATCGCTGTCGCAGTTACAAGCGAAGATGCCGCTGACCAGAGTGGAACAGATAGGGTGAAAACAGTTAATGGAATATTAATGATATTACGAACCAATGGACTGATTTTTAGTGTTTTCAGATAGGCCAGCAATAAAATAATCGTTGCCATTGCAAATACCCACCTGAAGAAAATATCAAGATTCTTGAATTCAGTTTCTCGAAAAAGAGCAAATATGAAAAGAGACAGAAATGCAAAAAAATGGATAAAAATCCTCCTGCGGTTGGGAGGGGGAGTTGGCTGTTCAGTGCTCAAATGTTGGGAGGTATTAGTCCAAGTACAAATTTAATAATTTTTTCTTTCTTCTTTAGGTTGACTAGAATTACTACGCTGGTGAATTGAACATTGTCTTTTTGAGGCTATACAAATCGGTATCAAATTATCTAATGGTATATCAGAAACATTGATAAAGATGAATGATCTCCTAGGGCAAGGCCCATCTTTAGTGACAACTCCTAATATAGATGACCGAAGAAACCGCATCAACATTCATAAACAAGAAGGTGTGCACAAAGAGGTTGAAAATTTCATTTGGAGAAGACTGGTAAATGGTGTTAATATACCTCTTTAACTATTTTCATTGCCGCTTTATATGCCATTTCACTATTTTTAAAAGACTTGCTGTAAAAGTAGAATATAGCAATACCATATTTTGCCAATTCGAGAAAAATAAAATCATTGAGGGTATGAAAAAAGTGATCTGATTTGTTGCTTGTCTTGAATATCACCAGAGAATTTAAAGATAATTTCTTGTCCTTTATACTCAAACGATAAAGTATTTTTCTAATTTCTGTTAGTACCCTACTTGGCGAATAATCCTTATTTGGGAGCAACATATAAAGAGGGAGGTTCTTTAAGTAAGGGATATGATTTGCATTTTTTAGATTCAAAAAACGATTACTAATATTCATTATATGAAATTTATAATCAATGATCTCTAGCCAACGGATTATATTTTGAGCATCTTGACTGGTAAATTCGACGTTTTTTGGATCGGCAGTTGTAAATAAGACCTGTATTTTCCGCTCTAAATAGTTCAGCAAAACTGAATTGCATTTAGCACAGGCTGGAATTGTTGACTTATTATAAGTTTGACTCTGACCGTTCAGGGTAATATTAAAAAACCGTTCTGTATCATTTTGAAAAGTCCATCTTGGTAATATATGTTCTTTAGTTATAGGCCCAACCGAACCGCAAAACATGCAAATAAGACTGTCTGGTTTTACCGTCTTGTCATTTTCCCTCGTAAGGTAATTATGATCAATAAAATCCATCACGGTTTTAATGTTTTGTCTAATTGACTTACGAAGTGATATTAGTGGTTCATCGGGCATATTAGGTCTGTTAAGGTTTTATTTTAACTCCAAGAATTGCTTTTTTTCAACTCCATTTAAGACCGCACCTCCAATCCGGCTAATTTTTATATAATCATTACTTGACATATTTGCTGATTTTACTTCTTAATTTACGGCCATTAAATTTAAGATAACAATCACAGATTTTATAATGGCATGTATAAAACTATGTTTAGAAAAACCTGGATAAAACTTATGGTACACCAAGGCTATTTTGCCAAAAGTGCCAAGATCAAATTCTGTCCGTTTATAATGGTTTGACAAAAGTAATCCCTAAAGAAGATAGTGGACGACCTTTTTTAAATGCCCTAGAAACCACTAGCTTATCCTCCATTAGCTTAATGAAGGGATTTTTTGTCTTTGGCCTGCAGTTGTTGTTTTCGATATGTGATTTATTTTTTCTCACAACGCTAATATCGCTATTTTTAATTAAATTATCATACGAACTTTTTTAATGTCGAACATAATATTTAATATATTTATTCTTAAAAAATACCATGAAACATAAACCTTTCCTTTGGTCACTCCTCTTTTATTTAATTTTTTTTCTCTTTGGAACTACCTTTGCACAAGTTTCCCAAAAAGACCAGACAATATCCTTTGAAGTAGATTCATATACACGAAAAACTGATCTTCAGCTAAGAATAGGTGATAGGCTTAAAATAGAGGCCTCTGGAAAGATAAGTTTAGGTTTTTTTGCTGGATATGGAGGGGTTGAGGGTATCGAAGGCTACAAAGACTATTGTATTGAGCCAAATTTTCGTCATGGAGCCCTATTGTACAGAATTGGTAATGGTCCATGGCAGCTGCTTGGTAGTGAACTTTCAACTACTGCTAAAACGGGGGGTATATTGCAGTTTATGGTCAATGACAATGACCCAGGCAATAACAGTGGGGTATTCAATGTAAGCATCCAAACGAATGGAATACATACGAATACAATATCGTCTACCAATCCAACCTCCAAAAATCCCGATAAAGTTCGGCAGTCATCAAAAACTACTCAAGGAAAAAAAATGTCTATCAGCCTCCAGGAACTACAGACCCTGATTGGCTCCAACAAAACCGTTATTAACGATATCCTAAAACCAAAAGGCTACTTTAAAGAGTATAATGAAAATGGATTTATTTCTTATACGGCACAAGAGATTGAAGATTATAGCAAGCCTTTGATTTCTAGTTTTTTGAAAGATCCAAAAAAAAATAGGATTGGATATTCTAGCAATGTGCCTTATAGCTATGATCTTATTAAACTTTCCTTAGGTAAACTTGGCTATAAATTAAGAAAACACATTGCAGAGCAAAACAGGTTTGAATATCAAAATTCAAAATATTATTTAGATATTGTTATTGAAGAAGTACGTGAAACAAATGGCTTTCAATATTCAAAGTATTCTTTTGGCATGGGATCTTTATAAAGTTTCATGCTCTATGCCAGATTAGGTAATAATTTTCTATTCCTATTGTTCACATAAAAGTTCTCCTTAATAATTGAAGTGAACCAAAAGTGCCGTTCTCTAAGATCCTTCAATAGCCAAGCGCTTTTTAGCCTTGGGTGGTTGGCCATTATCTTGGCAAAGGCATATGGCCAATCATTCAGCATATCTGTTGCCGTCTTTAACACCTGCGCCCTGACCTGCACTGTATTTTCTTCAAAAATATTCGTTCGCACCATTGTTCTTCTTAATAGGCTATCCTGGAGGCCAGTTAACATTGGGGATCTGCTTATTAATAGTCTACATATATGGTGAAGGATATCCAAATATTGAAAAGGATAGCTTATATGTGTAATAGGTGGGCATAAAGTTCTGTCCAATATATCATAAATCATTTTTTGGAGTGCGATTAGTTCAGGCCCAACGGTGCTGCCTTTACTATTCTTTAGCTCTGATCGACAATAATAGCATACACTAAGCTCGTAGTCTGGAGGTGCATTTCTTGAGCCCATCTCAGTTCTAAAAAAATTCACGGGTCTATTACAGTTTGGGCAGGCATCCAATAATAATACTCCACAGCATGGGCAACAAAAACTTAGCGCTAGTCGCCATTTTCTTCTAAAATAGGGCTGTGGATCTTGTTTCAGACAGTTTGGACAGAACAACATCCCTCTTTTTGTTCTAAGACGATGGTATATGCCCAAAGGAAGAATCCAGATATTATTGTTTTTATATCCAACATTTTCACGGAGCGAACCAGAGTATGCAGAAAGAAAAGTATCATGTAAAGACTTTTCATCCAAAGGACAGCATCTCAAGACAACATCCTTTACGATAGGATAGAAGAACCTATCAATATCACGGTTCCAGAATGTCTCGTTTGGCCAAAGGATATGGCAGAACGACTGCACTTTTGTACCCTGGTTATAAGCCGTCCTACAGAGCCAGCTTGAAAACAGTTCATCAGGTAGGGGCGCTTGATATGCCCCCCAAATTGGTCTTTTACCAATTTTTAGGTTTTTCAAAACCCGACCTGGTTAAGCTGGTTCTTACGTTTGGATTGGGGAATATAGTCTATAGCTCCCAACACCTTTGTATCAATGTATTCTTTCCCATTTTCTATGGCCAAAATTGCCGCTTTTTTGATAATAGTAGAAATTTCACCAAGCTTACCGTCCGACATTGTGAATATTTTCATAGCAAGTTCTTCCCTAATAAGGTTTGATGGCTGTCCTAAAGGGATAAGCCGTTCAAAACTCGCCAAAAGTCTCAAAAAATCATCATCTGGTTTCCAAGAAGGAAGAGAGGCAACCTCAAACCTGTTTCCTAATTGGGGATCTGCATTAATAGCATAGTAGGCATCCTTTATTCCTGCTCCAACAATAGATATCTGCAGTTCATTGCTGATATATTTGATCACATTCAAAAACACTCTTTGTGCACTAGGCGTTCCCGCAAGTATATGATGGAACTCATCAACGATCAGGACCTTAGTCTCCATGCGTTCCAAAAGTCGCATGACCTGGTACTGTTTCTTATCGATGTGGTCATTAAATTTATATACTGCCCCAAGGTTATCAAGAAGACTATTATAGAACCGTTTTTCATCTGGCCGTGGCGGGGCCTGTATCAAAAGAACGGGCAGGATAAGGGAATTATCCGTCTCCCTTATATAATGTTTATGCTTTGAGACAAAACGGTTCACCAGAACAGTCTTGCCATTATTGGTTTCTCCGATCACCAACATGTTGGGCATCCGGAGTGACTTTGGATGATCCAGAACGTCCTCCAATTTATCCAGTACCTGAAGTGCACGTGGATATCCGATCCATAACTGTTCCTTACATTTTAGAATCCTTTCAGTATTGGAAAGGTTTAGCCATTTTTTGGCTGTATCATTCAAATGTTCCATGCTCTAGTTCGTCAAATGGTAATATAATTTTATTGAAAACACTTCCATAGGATTTGGTATCTGGTTCCCTTTCTTCTGCAATGTCCCCCATTAGTTGTGCCTTTGATGTCTCTTTACTTATTTTTGCCCTGTAATCCTTCTTCAGCCTACTATTCCTCTGCTTGGACCTGGTGGCTCCCTGCTCAATCTCTTTCATGGACTGATAGGCTGAAAAAATAAGATCTTCATTTACATTTGCCTTCCCTTTGGCCTCCAATGTTCTTAATGCTTCCCTATACTCCCAAAGTGTTAATGGGGGATGGCTGAGGTTCCTATAGTTTACAGTAAAGTATTCCTTAAGTTCAGGCTCCCAAAAGTATACCAGGCTTATGTCCCTTGGATCCCTTTTAAAAATAAATTTGCGCTTGGTCCGCGAACGTTGTGTCTTCGCATCATACGAGTGGATCCATTTTCTCATTACATCGGAATAATAACATATATGGTCGATCTTTACCCCATATTCCTGTATTGTCCTTTCAAAATATGGAAGGAAATCAATACGAAGTTTTTTTTCGTTCAAGATCCGTTTGGGAAGGCCTGTCCCTATCGTTTTTCCATTGCCCAACAAACCAGCCTTAAATTGAGCTAATGGAGTATTCATTATTCCTTTATGGTAGGATACGTGATAAATATTGACTATCAGATGCAACAGCCACTTATCGAGTTCATGGATCGTGAGCACAGCCTTTTTTTCGGATTCATATCCGGATCTCTCAACAGTATTGCTAAAAGTTGTCCCTGGCAGATCGTGAAGTTTTGTGGCAAAATTACCCATCATCCGCTCAATGATCCCACCAAAATTTGGTCTTCCTCCCGGTCGAAACCTGAGGTTAATACTGTACTCGGAACAGGCTTTCTGAAACGAGGCACTCTTGAAGTCCGCTCCATTATCTGTATAGATCTCTTTCATTATGCCCCAACATGGCCATTCTCCTTTTAGGTCTATTTCCATAAGGACACCCTCCTTTGGAAGGATGCTATTTGCCACACACATCCCTACAGAAACAAAACTTGGCGCATCGAAAGATATATAATACCCCAAGATCATCCTACTATAAGAGTCTATAGCTACGGTAAGCCACGGACGGCCAATGACCAGGGACCTGTCCTCACCTACACATAGGATATCAAGGGGTGTATGGTCGATCTGCACACTCTCCAGTGGATAGTTACCATAAGGATATGATTTTTCGTGTGGCTTATAATGTTCATTTGAGATTTTTTTCCCGTACCGCTTGGTCATCTTTACTTCGTCAGATAAGGCGAGGATCCTATTTCTTAAGGTGTTCAGGTGTGGTGGCTTTAGTCCCAGGTCCCTGCACCTGAGTTTTAGTTCCATATATGTTTTTTCAATTGATATCCGTCCCTTTGTAAGGTAACAGTCTTCCAGAACTTTTTCTATAACAGCATCAACATCCCCCTTAAGTCGGCTCAGTCCCTTTCCTCCACTTTTGGTCTCTGGAATAAGGGACGAAAGCTCTCCACTCTGTTCATATCTCTTTAACCACCGGTAAATAGTTGTATAATGGATATTGTTCTCCAGAGAAATACGGACCACCTGCTCTGTAATGGGTTCATCTCCCGTTGGGAAGAGTATGGGCTCAATTATCGCATATCTTTTCTCCGCCTTGTTCCACTGTTCATCGGTAAAAACATCAGGAGAACTAAAGGGTCTTTCATCTATATGTCCTAATGGCAAAAGCTGCGATATTGGAGCTGTAACCAGGCTCTTTTCAGAAGAATGCTGTAAAAGTATAGAAGAGAGGTCTATAACTTTTTTTATAAAGTATTTTTCTCCTTGATAGGTAACTTCCGACCCTGGGTGAAAGCTTAATTTGTTTTGGCTATCCATAATTCCGAACTCATTGTTAAAGGTATTGTCAGGTCGCAGTCTACTTCTCCAATAGAAACCATGTGCCATAGGCAATATAGCAGCTGGGCCTTTCTTTCAAAACTTGCTGCTGCCTTTTCGATAATAAGGTCAGCGGTATTGTGTTCTGAACGGGAGAACAATCTTCTTAGTATCTCTCTGTCGTCTTCACTTATCTGGTCAAATGCACGGTATCGGTTCAAAAATTTCGCATTATATAAAAACGGTGTGCGGATGAACTGTTCTGTCGCCACCTTGAACCTCATATTTTTTATTTTAGCATACGCTCTTCCAGCCCTGAATTTATGCATTGCACTGGCATAGGTGGTTTTTAACAGGCCAAGACTCTTTACTTCGAACAATATGGGCTGCTCAGACGTAATCAGATATACAAGAACATCCGGTGTATAATAGTGTCGTTCACCATTTATTAGGTACTCTATTTCCACTGGTTGTTCAACATACCTATCTACATCCCTGCTAAACTCAAGAATCTCAAAAAAATCCTTTTCGAGCGAACTTTCAAATCGCTTGATCTTTTGGTCATGTCTGGATGTAACAACCCCGACCTCTGTAGTCTTGGAAGATTTTACTATCCGTTTTGGATAAAAACTATCGTTCGAATCTATTTGCATTTTCATGAGGTAAAATCCAATTTATTGGCAATAACATTTATCAAAAATTTTGCAGTAACTTTTGTTATTGACTATCATTTCTAATTACAATTTAGCAACAACTTTTGAAAATAACAGTATCCATCCACAACCAGGCGAAATTTCTTTGGCCCACAATGGGGTTCTTTTTTTAGACGAGTTACCAGAATTTAAACGTGCTGTACTCGAAGTTATGCGCCAACCTTTAGAAGATCGGAGGGTAAGTATTTCTCGAGCTAAATTTTCGGTAGAATACCCTGCCAGTTTTATGCTCGTTGCTTCTATGAATCCCTGTCCATGTGGTTTTTTCAATCATCCAGAAAAAGAATGTTTATGTGGGCCAGGTGTTGTACAAAGATACCTCAGTAAAATCTCTGGTCCTTTATTAGATCGTATAGACCTCCATGTTGAAGTTACTCCTGTTAATTTTAGCGAACTTTCTTCTTCTCGTGAGGAAGAAAAAAGTAGCCTGATTAGGGATCGTGTAATGAAGGCTAGGGAAGTACAAGATAAACGCTTTGAGTTGAACGAAATGCTCCATTTTAATGCACAAATGAGTTCAAATATGGTGCGGCAGATTTGCGCAATTGACCAAACAGGGCAACTATTGATCAAAAGTGCAATGGAAAAATTAGGACTCTCTGCCAGAGCTTATGACCGGATCTTAAAAGTAGCACGTACCATAGCAGACCTCGCAGCTAGTGAGGCCATAGAAGCAGAGCATTTGGCAGAAGCTATTCATTATAGAAGCTTGGATAGGGATAGTTGGGCAGGATGATGAAAACAATTTTGCTTATAATTATCTTCAATAAATTGAACTCAACCACGCAATGCATCACCCGTTCATGTTCCTTTTGGTGATTCGTGTTTGTAGTATATTTAACAGCAATCCATCCAGTTCATGGATCATAACTATCATTAAAAAATTCAGTGTTTAAACTAAGGCAAGAGGCTGTTTCCAGCAGGGGTACAAATTTTACAGTAAAAGTATTTTCTCCTCCAGTAAGGTCAAACAGAAAGCATTGGCAACCAATGGCATCAATGCTACAGCGATGGCTAATACTGCGCCAACCATATCACTGGCCTTTATCATTTCGTACACAACCTTTAATGCTGACAATTGCAAATTGCAGGGGTTCTTCAAAATGCAAACCAAAGCAGTCGCCCCTTCCTTTCCACAACGTTTGCTAAAATAAATCCATTCGCATCACCCTTTTTTCCACTTGAGTTGTCATAATGACAAACAGCAAACAATATGAAAAAATTAATACGCATTACATTGATTAGTATTCCAGTATGGTCATGTGGCCAAACTTCATTTCACATCAAGGGCAGCTTTAAAGATCCCGGAACTACAGGAATGGTTTACCAGATGTACCAGATGATAGACTCAGGTGATCGCTCCGAATACTGAGAAAAGTAATGCCGGAAAACTATATTCGATCAAAAGCATCCCTTCCAACTTCCTGATTGACCTCCAGGGGAAAATAATTGCTAAAAATTTAAGCGTAAAAGAACTGGAAAAGGTGCTGGCAGATTTAATTGGAAAGATATAGCCTGCTAAACGATACACAAAGCAATTGTAATTTTACCTTTATTTTTTTAAAAGAAATATTAAATAAGCATCATCTAGTATTTATCAACCCCTCTATAATGTCTTTAAAAGATAGATCTTCTTTGATCAATTTTGCGAAGAAGGGTTTCGTTATACATGGTATAGCGGAATTTTTTGCGTAAATTAATGGTAAATTAATGCTACCCCAACTTATTAGGCCGAGCCATTATGTACACGCTGTTTGAACAACTTTTCCGTGAGCACTATAAAACACTTTGTTATTATGCCAATATCATTACTAAAGATATGGAAGTTGCAGAAGATGTAGTTCAGGATGTTTTTGTTAAATGCTGGTCGGCCATTCAAAATGAAAAACTGGAAATTCAGCAGGAGCATTACCTATACCGGTCTGTTAAGAATTCAGCATTGAACTATATAAAAGCAAAAAACATCAGACAGAATTATGTCAATGCCCAGAAGACAGGACCTCCCGAGGAATCAACAGACAGCGACACTTTAGTCGCTACAGAAACCCGGGAACGAATTATGGAAGCCATAGATCAGCTTCCTCCTCAGTGCAGAAAAGTATTAATCCTTTGTGTATTGGAAGACAAGAGTTATAAGGAGGCTGCTGCCGAGCTGGGAATTTCCATAAATACTGTTAAATCACAAATGACCAAGGCCTTTTCTATCCTTAGACCCCGCTTAAAAGACCTTACCATGCTCATTTACTTTCTTTAAATTATTTTGTAAAAAAATAAATTCTGGCATCACCCTTTTTTCTCGCTGAGTTGTCATGGTGATATATGAAGGATATGAACCCGGTAGAAAAAGCAAAAATGCAGGATTTAATGATCAGAAGTATCACTGCTGATCCACTTACTGTAAAAGAGCAAAAGGAGTTGTCAGACTGGTTAGACCTGAACCTCAGGAACAGACAGGAATATGATGACCTTATAACTTTTCGCAGCCTGATTAAAACTGAACAGGTGAATCCTCCTGATGTAGACCGGGCATGGCGAAAAGTCTCGAAAAGGATCAGTACTCCTCTTGTAGCTCCATTAAGAACCTCTCTATTCCCTAAGTGGTTAAAATATGCAGCGGTCCTAGCAATAGTTTCCGCTATTGGTTTACTTCTCTATCGAAACCTATATTCCGGATCTGGAAATCGGCCTGAACTGATATTTGCTGCAGTAAGGTCCAGTAGTCACCATGCAGAGCTGATTCTTCCCAATGGGGACCACGTAAAACTGCAAGACCAGACGCCCTTAAACATTTCAGGAAATCAAAATGCCCTCGTTGCCAGAAACAAAGGAAACGTTTTAGTCTATAATGCAGGCGAAGGTCAGCAGGGCTACCATAAGTTAATTGTACCTGAAGGTACTCAATATGAAATCATTCTGCCCGATAAAAGTCATGTCTGGGTGAACTCAGGCTCTGAACTCACCTACCGCGTCGATTTTAACAACGCAGCGATAAGGGAAGTAAAACTCGTTGGAGAGGCTTATTTTAAAGTCGCCAAAGATAAAAAACATCCTTTTATCGTGAAGACAGACCATATGGATGTAGAGGCAGTAGGTACCGCTTTCAATGTCATTGCCTATAAAGGCGGAGATTATGCAGAGACTGCTCTGGTGGAGGGAATTGTCAATGTGACCGATAAACATGGAAACAAACAGCGCATGCTGGCGGGTTCTAAAATTCGGATCAGCAATAAAAAGGTAAACGTATTACCTGCACTAGAAAAAGTCAGCCTTGCCTATGATGATTACGCCTGGAAAGATGGTGTTTTTGTCTTTGACAATATGCCTTTGGAAGAAATTTGTGAGCAGATCACCCGTTGGTACCACATTAAAATTGTTTTCACAAATGATGGAGCAAAGAAACTCCGCTTTACTGGATCCATGCAAAAAGACAAACCATTGTCTACCGTACTCAAGTTTATTAGTACCTCTACAACCGTAAAATTCGAATTCAAAAACAGTACCCTCTATATCACAAAAGCCTAATATTTAAACCACCAAACCATGAACCAAACCTTTACCAGAAAAAGGCGTTTACGCCATTTATTACCACTTTTTAAGTTTCTTTTTTTCTTTTACTTTACTTTCATCTGTATCTCTCCTGCCAGTGCCTATGCACAGGGAATGAAGTTTAGCATCTCTGCCAAACACATCACTATACAGGAAGTCTTCAAGATCATGAAACAGCAGCACCAAGAACTGGGCTTCTTTTACAACAATGATCTTTTTGACCCGACGAGAAAAGTAGATATAAATGTTTCTGATGCATCTTTAGATGAGCTCATGACTATAGTTCTGGGCGGAAAGCACAGCTACGAGCTCGTGGAAGACCATATCGTCATTAAACCCCTGCAGAAGAACAATGTTCAAAAACAAATCTCCAGCCAAACGGTAACCGGCCTGGTAGTAGATAAAGATGGAGCCCCATTATCTCAGGTATTGATCAGGGCACTACAGGCGAAAACCACTACCACAACAGATGTCAATGGCAGATTTATTATCAGAACTGATGAGGATGATGTTTTATCATTCAATTACCTCGGGTGTAAAAAACAGGAAGTCAGTGTAAAAGGCAGAAATAACCTGAACATCACGATGCAGGAAGATGTCTCCTCTTTAACCGAGGTAGTGGTGACCGGATACCAGACTTTATCCCGCAAAAATGCACCAGGATCTTATGCCATCATTGATAAAAAAGAACTAGAAGCCAGAAACAACAGAACCATTGAAGGCATGTTGGAAGGTCTGGTTCCTGGATTGAGCGTTTATAAGGGTGGTAATGGATTAAACGACCTGCGCATTCGCGGCGGAAGTTCTTTACGTGCAGGAACACAACCGCTGATTGTGATCGACGGATTTGTGAGCACCATATTTCCCGACATCAATGAAATAGAGAATGTATCTGTACTTAAAGATGCTGCAGCATCGGCAGTATGGGGTTCACAGGCAGCGAATGGGGTGATTGTCATCACTACTAAAAAGGGTAAAACCGGTAACTTGCAGATCAATTATTCCGGCAATGCTCGCATGATGAATCAACCGGATTACGACAAATTATACCGTGCAGATGCCGCCGCTTTAATCGACTATCAAAAAGAACAATATGACAGAGGCTATATCGAAGCCGCTATTTTTGACGGTTCAAAATCGGGTTACTCTTCTTCCATTGGAATTTTCAATGATTATAACCGGGCAGGGGGAATCAGCCTAGAAGAACGAGACAAAAGGCTCGCTGCCCTGGCCGGACTGTCCAATAAAGACCAGATCGACAATTTGCTGTTGCGCCCCAGCCTTAGTCAGAGTCATTTTCTTTCCTTTTCAGGAGGCTCAGATAAAATGCAATATTTTTTATCTGGAAATTACAAGAACGAACAGGCGGGAACGGTTGGCACTGGTTCAGATGCGTTGACCATAAATTCGAGAAACACCTATAAACTGGCTTCTTTTCTTGATTTGCGCACAGATCTTTCGGCCAATTATATTTCTGCAAAAGCTGGTTATTCTGGTCTTGAAGGCAAAATCAGGTCACTGATGCCTTATCAGATGTTACAGGATGCCCAGGGAAATTACGTCTATGATTATACTGGTTTCAATAAAATAGAAAACGACAGGCTGATGAGATTGGGTTATCTGGATAACGGATTTAACCTGCTGGAAGAAAACCGTCAGGCCAAAAATACGGCATCTGGTTGGGGGCTAAAAAGCAGGGTTGGGGCCGACTGGAAAATCATTAAAGGCTTAAGCTTTTCTAATGATTTCATTTATGAAAAGACCACAAACGATAACAGAAACTTGATGTCGGAAAAAGGGTATGACACACGTAGCTTGATCAACCGTCTGACTTCTACCGACGCCAGTGGCAAATTGGTTTTCAATATCCCTAAGGGTGATGTTTTGGATTTCAGAAATACGGGGTATAACAATTATGCCTTACGTAACCAGCTAAACTATACCAACACTTTTAAAGAGAAACATTATATCAATATCATTGCTGGATTTGATTTGCGTAAAT
The DNA here is from genome assembly GCF_001412215.1 of Pedobacter sp. Hv1. Classification (GTDB taxonomy): domain Bacteria; phylum Bacteroidota; class Bacteroidia; order Sphingobacteriales; family Sphingobacteriaceae; genus Pedobacter. The sequence continues at coordinate 84,465 of NZ_LLWP01000009.1, read as the reverse complement.
CGGTAAATCAGACCAACAGAAACCGCCGTCTTGGCTATAACGACGACTTGTTGACCGGTCAAAATATAGATGCCAAATTACTGGCTGCCCAGGGAATCATTTGGTGGAATGGAGACCTCAACAAGTACGATCCTGCAACTTACGAAGGATTTGAATTCAGAGATACCCGTGAGTATTCTTATTATTCTACCTTGGCCTATACTTATGATGACCGCTATACCTTTAGCGGAAGTTACCGAACAGATCATTCCAACTTATTTGGTGCAGATCCGAAGTTCAGAAGAACTCCGCTATGGTCTGTTGGTGCTAGCTGGAACATCAGTAATGAGCATTTTTTCCACAATCATATAGAAAGCATCTCCAACCTGAGCTTAAGAGGGAGTTATGGTGTAACAGGAAATTTCGACAGGCTCAATTCTACCACCACTTTTCTTGTGGCCAGCAGGTTCTTTAATACCATTGCCAATGATTATGTAGCACGCCTTCAAACCCCTCCCAATTCAAAACTACGGTGGGAACGTTCCAAAACCTTTAACCTTGGTGTAGATCTCGGACTGTTAAAGAACCGTTTTTCCCTATCCTTCGATTATTATCGGAAATTCAGTTATGACCTGTTAGGAAGCCAAGACCTCGATCCAACTGTTGGTCTGACAACAGCAACGATTAATGCCGCCAGTATGGTTAACCGCGGAATTGAGCTCAACTTAAAGGCAGCGATATTTGCCGGGCAGGGCTTTAACTGGAACAGTTCATTTAATCTGGCTTATAATAAAAATGAAATCATAGAGAATAAACTCGTAGAGAGTAGTGCTTCCATTAGCAGAACCAGTGGAAGAGACATTTTCCTTACAGGTTATGAACGAGAGTCGGTATGGAGTTATAAATGGGCCGGACTGGATAACACCGGAAGGCCACAAACCTATGACGCAAACGGAAACAAAATATACATTCCAAACATAGGATCTCTGGAATACAGTGGTACATACAGACCTAAAGTAACTGGTGGCTGGACCAATAGCTTTAACTATAAAGGATTTGAGGCGATGATTTTTCTCGTATTTAACTACGGCCATGTGACCCGTCGGGAGATGCCAAATATGTATGGATACGATTGGAGCGGCAGCTATAATAACCAGATCGTTAACAGATGGCGCAAACCTGGAGATGAGCAGTTTACAGAAATCCCTGCAATTCCTGAATTAAAATACCTGAGCGACGATTATTCCAGAGTAGCTACGCTATCAAGTAACAGCATCATTGATGCTTCATTTGTCAGACTGCGGGAAGTGCAGTTAGGCTACCGCTTAAATCCAAAATACCTGAAAAGAACACCTTTTAAAGCCATCAGAGTGGTTGCCCAAATGAACAACCTGTACCTGTTCAAAGCCAACAAATACGGTATTGATCCTGAGGCCGTAAGAATGGGCGGTACAGGAGGCGGTTACACTTATGCCTTACCAGAGCCCATTGTCACCACTATAGGTCTTAACATTACGCTTTAAATCACTAAATCAACAACAAGATGAAAACATCAAACTATATACTGATGAAACCATACAGCCTCCTGATCTTACTTGCTTTAAGCCTTACCAGCTGTGAGAAGTTTCTGGACGTTACCCCAAAAGGAAAGTTTATTCCCAAATACATCAAAGATTATGAAGAGCTGGCAGCCAATCCCTCTTATTCTTCGAACAGTAATGCGCTTTTAGAACGGTTATCGGACAATACTTACCTCAGCGACGCCAGAATATTAGCTTCGCTGACTTCCAATACCACAAAAGCCTATAAGTGGTTGCCTGAGCTGTACATTGAAACTGAAACCGATGGCGGCTGGGACCCAATGTATAACAACATCTACAATGCAAACATCATCCTTCAGGATGTCGAAAAGTTGGAAGATGGCACAGAAATTCAACGCAAAGAAGTACTTGGCGATGCCCATTTTAACCGCGCTTATGCCTATTGGAGCCTGATTAATATCTATGCTAAAGATTATGAAGCAGCAAGTGCCGGTACAGATTTTGGCGTTCCCTTATTGACAGTTCCGGACTTGGAGGCACAGCCAAAAAGGGCTACCGTAGCGGCAGTCTATGACCTGATCCTAAAAGATTTACTACTTGCAAAAGATCAGCTTCCTGATGTCGCACGCAACGTTTACCGGAATAACAAAACAGCTGCTCTGGCGCTACTGGCAAGAGTTTACCAGAGTATGGACAATTATCCAGAAGCAAAACAATACGCCAATCTTGCTTTACAAAAAAAGAATACCTTACTGGACTTCAATACACTCAGTTTTAAAGACCCCCTGAAACCGTACTCAGGTGTTAACAACCTGCCTGTTGTGTACCTACATCCGGAAATGATCTCTTATAAAGTCACCAGTTTCGGAACAATTCTGACAAGATCATCGATTTCTCCAGATTTCTTAAGCATCCTCGGCACCAAAGATTTACGTTATGTATTCAGCTTCACAAATTTTGAAACCAACGGTAAACCAACTACCGAGCCTTATCCTTTATATCTGAATACGGAACTCTCCTTTAATATTGGTGTTCCCGAAATGATGCTTATTGTTGCAGAGACAGAAGCTAGAGGTGGTCAGATTGCTCCGGCATTAACCTTACTGAATGATTTAAGAAAGAAAAGATTTAAGCCCGCCGATTATGCTGACCTGACTGCTGCTACCGCTGATGAAGCCCTAAAGCTTGTGATTGACGAACGCAGAAGAGAACTTTTTGGTAAAGGACTACGCTGGTTTGACATGAGACGACTAGACAACGACAGTCGCTTTAAACGGAATTATACCAGGGGGAACACTACAGAGACCTATCAATTACTTGCTGGTTCTAAGAATTTTGTACAGCAGATCCCACCTAAAGTATTATTACTGAATCCGAATATTGAACGTAATCCAAGATAAGACCAGAGATGAAAAACACTTCAATCCTTAGAAATATGATGCTGACAGGACTAATGCTCCTGATGGCAAAAAATCAGGTATCCGCACAAACAGGTTACCAAATTACAGGCAGAATTGCAGACTTTGATCAACCTTCTGTTGCCTACCTCTATAAATTTACAGAGAAAGGTCGCGAACTGATCGATAGTACAACCGTTATTAACGGAGCCTTCAAATTTAAAGGCGTAGTTCAACATCCACTCTCTGCAGCCGTTCAGATTAAAAAAGTACGGAGGTCTTTAAGCCTGTTTCTGGAAAATGAAAACTATCAGCTGCTGATGCAAAGCGACTGGAAAAACAAGGAAGAGATCCATGGCGGAACAGAAATGGGAATTAAAGAAAGTTATGAGACTGAAACGGCAACTCTATCTGCACAAATGAGAGAGATTGCAGGGCGCTACGATAAGCTGCCAAAGGAAGAGCGAATTAAAGAAGGTGAGGAAATGAATGCTTTGAATGCCAAAGAAATGGACATTAAGTATAAATACATTCGTAAATACCCTGCCTCACTCGCCGTATTAAACATCATGAAGCCACAATTTGAAGTGATGAACCTGAAAGAACTTCAGGAAATGAAGTCCCTGTTTTCTCCGGAGCTCAGTTATGCCCCGGAATACAAAAAACTACTCAAATTGTACGATCAGAAAGCTGCTGCATCGCTCGTCGGACAGCAGGCGCCAGATTTCAACCTGTTTACCTTGGCTGGAACATCCTTTAAACTATCTGCACTGAAAGGAAAATATGTAGTCATCGATTTTTGGGCCTCTTGGTGCACTCCTTGTCGTACAGCAAATCAGAAGATAAAACCTATTTATCAGCAGTATAAAAATAAAGGTTTCGAAATGGTTTCTGTTTCTATGGACGACAAGCGCAACCTCTGGGAAAATGCAGTAAAAAAAGACGGCCTTCCATGGATTCAGGTATCAGAGCTCAGCGGAATAAAGAATTCTACAGTGGCTCAAAAGTATAGTGTAGTCAGCTTACCGACCGTATTCCTTCTGGATAAAACCGGAAAAGTTATAGCACAAAACATCTCAGAAAAAGAACTGGAAGAATTACTGAATCACAATTTGAACAAATAACGGATGAATAAACTGAAAATAATCTTAGTGCTCTGTCTTTTACCTTTGGGTATTTTTGCACAGAAAAGACAGCAAAGCGGGCCTAAGAAAACGGTAAAAACGATTTTAAAAAATGGCACTGTAATCAATGGAAAGCTCCATTCTCCGGCAGTAATTGCAGATGTCTATCTAGAAGACGGCCTCATTACCGACGTTATTCCTAAGGGCCAGCCCCAAAAAGCGGGATATGAAGCAGCAATAGTGATGGACCTGAATGGCAAATTCATTCTGCCTGGATTAATCGACACGCATGTTCACCTGGGTACCATCACCGAAGGTACCATAGAAGAGTTAAACAAAAGAACACATCATGATCTTGAACGCGTATTAATGGGTGGCATTACTACCGTACGAGATATGGGTGGCGACGGGCGTTTAGTGGCTGGTTATCAGCGTTCGGCAAATCTCGATCAGATTCCTTCACCCGATATTTTTTATGTGGCTTTTCTCGCCGGTCCCAACTACATGAAAATGATGGGTGACAGGGAAATATTGGGCCTGGAAAATCAGTCCATTGGCTGGCGTCAAACCGTTAATGAGCAAGACAATGCCCATGATATCATTGCCATGGCCAAAGGAAGCGGTGCAACAGGAATAAAAATCTATTCGGATATCTCGGGAGCAATGGTGAAAAAACTGGCAACAGAAGCCACTTTGCAGAAGATGCAGGTCTGGTCACATGCCACAATCATGCCTGCCATCCCTTCAGAAGCGGTTAATGCTGGGGTAAAAGTCATTTCTCACGCTCATGATGTACCATGGGAGCAGGTAGGAAAGAATGGGAAAATGGTCAATGATCACAATGGATATTCTGCATTAAAAATGGATTTCCCTCAACTCAATCCTTTAATGGCTTTGATGAAAAAGAACAATGTGATTCTGGATGCTACCATTTATTTGTCTTCCTTAAACAAAGGATATGATGTCAATGCCTTTTACATCACCAAAAGGATGCATCAGGCTGGCGTAAAGGTATCTGTAGGAACAGACTGGATGATTCCTGAAGGTACTGCGCTTCCTAACATTCATGAAGAGATGGCATTGATGGTGAGTAAATGTGGCTTCAGTCCTGAGGAGGTGATCCATGCGGCGGCGATGATCGGCGCTGAAGCCACCGGGCTTTCCGACAGAGGGCAGATTACGGAAGGCAAAAGAGCCGATATCCTTATCCTGAACAGTAATCCATTGGAGAACATCTCTGCGACCAAAGACATCTTTGGAGTGATCAAAAATGGTAAGTTTTATCCGAAGTCCTAAAGCTTATCGCTTAAAAGTAAAAGGTGTCCTTCAATCAAGCGGCACCTTTTCTTGTTTTACCGGCATTTTATAGTAGGAAGATCTTTTGCAGATTCCACCATTGCAGACAGACCTAGCAGCTAGTGAGGCCATTGAGGCAGAACACTTGGCAGAAGCCTAGATAGGGATCGTTGGGTGGGTTAAGATATTCAAAAAACCAGATTACTAAAAAAGCGAATTACTTCTTATGTTTACTAAAATATATCCTTACATGAATACACTTCTTAAAACGCTCTTTTTTACAATTCTTCTTATCGCCCATACCACTTTTCTTTTTGCCCATGAGGGCAATGAAACTTCCAATACACTAATTAGCGGTGGCATTGGAATGGGTAGTGTTTTGGCCATTGTAATTTGTTGGGATAGGACTAATTCGGTTTTAACTTCTTTTTTTGCAGGAATTTTTGGATGGTTGTATGTCATCTATTATTTGATCATTCGAGAAAATGAAAAGGATTAATCCTAGCATACGATTATCAATTAATAAGCATATCGCAATTTCTATCGGTTAGTTGTAGAGGGCAATTCTATCCTAAAAGATTAACTACCGTAAAAACACCTTATCAAAAGAGGTGAATGAACCCTAAGTTGCTGTAATTACTTCATATAGTTTTGAGGAATATCTATTGCTTATACATTCTGAGCAGTATAACATTTAGTTAAACTTTAAACGCTATGAAAAACCTTTACTATTACATTCTCGGTATTGTATTTATTTTAACTGTATTTACAATTGCTTGCAAAAAGACACCAAAAGATAAAGAACCCGTTTCGAAGGAAATTGTTAAAGAAGCTCACTTAGGAGACACCATAAAAGTTAATTTTCCAAAAGGATCCATTCTTGCCACAGAAGTTTCTTTAAAAACAGTAAACGATAAAGCAATTTTAGACCTTTTTAACGAGACTGCTACTTTTTACAAAATAGATAAGGTGCTCCCTTATCAGATTACACTTAACATTGCAAAAGATGCCCCACTAAATGATAGTATCTCTATTGCTATAAAGTTACCCACTAAATTCAAAGCCTTGTTACCGGCTAAATATGGCTTCCAGATATTTGCGCAAGCAATTCAGGAATCGTCATTTGAAATCATTGATAGCTTTTATCAAATTCCTTCCAATTACAACCCAATAACTAGTGAGTTAACAGCAACACTTTCTAGAGAACTTTTTACAAATCAACGATCAACCGCTAAAACCTATGAGGCGATATTAATTATTGGGACAACACCTGGTGAAAATCTAATTAGCAGCCCTCCAACAAAAAGCAAGTCTATAGGTAATTCAGTAGCAGCTACTAGTGGCTGTAATGCATCTCAAATTGCTTGTCCACTTGGTAGTTTTGATAAATGCACTACATTTCTTAGTCCCGATGATCTTTTTGGGCCTAGATACGACCCACTTCATAGAACTGTCTTAAAAAACCATAGGGGTGTAGATTATAGAGTTGCGACAGGAACGCCCATTTATGCAGTTTCAGATGGAACAATAGAAATAGTTAAAACCAGTACCAGTTATGGAAAAATTATCTTTGTACGACATAAGGATAACACAGCTACATTATATGCTCATTTATCTGAGCAAAATGTAACGAATGGACAATCAATTAAAAAAGGACAACTCTTAGGCAAAACTGGGGCCACTGGCAGTAGAGTAACTGGTCCACATTTACATTTTGAATATTATGCAGAAGGCGAAAAATATGCACAAAGTGGCCAGATTGATCCTACTCCATGCGTATCAAGTGGAAATATAGATGGTAACATCACCATTAGAGACAATGGCAATTTGGCAGACGATGCTTTTGAAATATATTTAGATAACAGTTTCTTAGGTGCAACAGAAATTGGGCAATCGAACTCGGTTGCAGCTTCTAACTTAAAACCAGGCACCAAAAGTTTAACCTTAAAATGTACTGTTGCCCCCGATAATGTGGGCACTTATGAAGTTATCTTAAATAATGGCCTTACATTTAGTTCTGGAGGAGTATTAAAAGAGGGCACAATCGCTCAAGGTCAATCTGTTACTTGGCAAATTATTATCCCTCAAAAATTAAATGGCACCAACAATATACTCCTTCGCAAAACTAATGCTGTTAAAGAAAAATAAATGAGTTAATTAAATTTTAAAGAAATAATGATTTGTTCCTGTTGTATTTACACTTGAGATCTCGTTTTTCAATTGAGTTGTCACAATAAGTTAGCATTTTACATTCCGACACCCTTAAACTGGCAAACAATTATTTAATCTAAAACATCCTCCTCCTGATCATCTTGAGGAGTTTGTTTATAGGCTTCTATTTGTTGGCCAATGAGGTTAACTTCTTCGTTTTCTTCAAAAATTGGCATGTCTGTTTTATAATCCAGCTTTAACCAAATAGTTGATGTATCTTTTTGGATCTGGATATACTCCGTTCCATTTTTAAAAATGGTATAGGTATCATTCCCCTCTGGGAAAACGGCATAATTAACTGCTCCTACTTCTATATCAAAGGGTTCCATATTATTTAAGGTTTAAAGGCCTAAAGATACGGATATCCCCTTTAAATTAATATTTCAGGGCTTTCAATTGATGAATAAAGTCTATAAATTTCTGACTTGCATAGTTTGCTGCACCAGCTTCATTATAAGAAATTCTACCCATCTTATCTAAAACTACAGTGGTGGGCAAAGATCCCTTAAAAATAACATCAGGAATATCTCCAGCGGCAACAAATACTGGCATCTTATATTTTTTCCGATCCATGTAAGCCTGTGCTTTCTCAAAGTTACTATCTGCATCAACCATCAAAAAAACGACATCCTTATCATTGGCAAATTGCTGGTGTAGTTTATTTACAGATGGCATTTCTGCCAAACAAGGTGGGCACCAAGTAGCCCAAAAATTAAGAAATACAACTTTACCTTTTAAATCGGCTAAACTCACTACATTACCCTTGGCGTCTTTAAATTTTATACTCGACAAGTCGGCAGATAGGGTTGCTTTTTCGGTATTAAACTGTGGTTTAAATAAGCCCAACTGCATCAGTCCTTGCATTAAAAGTGCTTTTGCTGAAGGCACAAAAAGGATCATCAAAACAAAGGCTATCAAAAGCCCATTGATCATATTTTTCTTTGTCATCATCTTTTTTATCTCCATTGCATTAATAATAAGTTACCATTCCTCTACTTCCTCCAAATTTCTGCAAATTATAACTCAGTCCAAATGTAAAATAACGAGTAATTTGGTTACTTCTACTGTCAATTGTCGAATTTCCAGAAACATATCTCGATAAATTATTCCCTTGATTTAATAAATCGGCCACCTTCACATTTGCGATAAGCACCTTACTTTTTAAGAAAGTTCTACTTAGCGACGCCCCAATTAAAAATGGATTGGTATTCACAATTGCATACCCTGTATTTATTCTTTTAGAAAAATTTGTTTCAAACTTATAGCTCTTTAAAAAATTGCCCCGAGCTGTTAATACAAAATTCCATGTTTCTACATTTCTAGATACTCCTTTAATAAGGGTATAATTATTTGCACTTAAACTATAGGCAGCGCTTCCTCCTATAGCTATTTTTTTGAGCATCAAAGTAGAGTTCAAAGATTGAGAGAAACTAAATGCTTTATTAAATAATTTAACATTGTCTGTAAAAACAATATTGTTCCCGTAGTTAAAATTACCTCTAATGCTAATTGTAAATTTGTTCTTAGCTAACGGAATATTATAGAAATAATTGCCATTAAGGTTATACATTCCATTGGCATTTTCGTAGTGCGTTTCTTGCTTTAAGCCATTTAAAGTATCGCGTATTAAAATGACATTGCTTACAATCTGGTTTTGTGTGGTTGATACACCGATAGATAGTTGTAAAGATTTTCCACTCTTTGCATCATTTCCATTATAGCTGATGTTAAAATTATGATTAAAAGAAGGTTTGAGATCTGGATTACCAACAATAACGTTCTGTAGGTTTTGTGTATTTCTAACAGGCTGTAATTGACTGGGGCTAGGACTATTGCTATTCCCATTGTAACGCATACTTAATGTTTTGTTCTCCTTTACCCTGTATGAAAGGTTAAAGGTAGGGGCATAATTGATGTTGGTATTCTTGAGGTGAACGTTTAAGTTTTCATAATCGCCAATCAACGTATTTGGCCTAACACTTGCACCCAGGGTATAATTCATCTTTTTGCTGTTATAGGCATAACTAAGTCCAATGTTCTGCGAAAAGAACAGAGAAGAGTATTGTGTACTTAAAGAGTCTACATAACGTATATTATTTGCTTTATCAGTTACATAAGTTAGGATATCATTATTGGTATTGCCAATAGAGAAGCCATAAGAAGCATTGATATTTCTACTTGCCAATGTATCCTTCGGTTTTTTTAAAGGGTGACTATAGGTTAATGTACCTCCAAAGTTGTTATTATTATAATTAGTGTTTACCCTTCGGTTTAACAGCGAATCTTTAACCAAGAAATCGGTTATTGGATCATAATACAAGGTATTGCTAATGATGTTCTGGCCATTTTTACCCAAAGACGCTCGCAGATTCATATTGGCAGAAATTGACGCTCCTTTTTTTGCTAATCTTCTAGACCAATTTAAATTGCCGTTTACACTGGGCGCTGTATTTCTGGAATTGCTTTGATTGGTTAAATCTTGCTTAATGATCCCTTCTTGTTTAGAACTCGAACTATTATTTCCCGTATTTTGTGAGTAGCCAATACCCATAGATGCGTTTAGAAAATCTTTTTTGGTATTGTTCTGAAAGTCTAAGCCTAGATTATGGTTAAATCCTTTGCTATTCCCTCTATTTTCATTGGCGCTATAAATCGTTCCCAAGGTATTTACACTCTCTATAAACGAAATATTTTCACTATCGTTAAAATTGCTATAGAAACTATAGTTGATCCCAAAACTACCATTCTTTTTAAAGGTTCTACGAAGGTTAACAGAGGCACCACTGTTTCTGCTTTGCCCAGCACCGTTATTGGCTTGTGTAGCGTTCAAATTAGTCCCAATTTGCTCTCTTTCTCTCCAAATATTGGCATTTCCATTTAAAGAAACTTGTTTGCTCGTTCCGCCATTGATACCGATGTTGCCAAAAACTCCTTTATTAATATCTGATTTGGTTACAATATTTAGCATTTTTTGGGGCTCGCCAACTTTAATGCCTGTAAAGTTGGCATCATCTCCGTAATCATCTATTACTTGTATTTTAGCCACAATACTTGCAGGCAGCTTACTGATAAAATCTTTGACATTATTGGTAAAAAAATCCTTTCCATTTACCCTTAGCTTAGTCATCCCCTTGCCCATGGTAGTTACATTATCTTCAAAATCTACATCAATACCAGACATTTGTTTAATCAGATCGCTTACCTTATCTCCGGCCAACACCTGAAAAGCAGCAGCATTAAACTCTACCGTATCCTTCATTACTCGCATAGGCTTAACAGGCGCATGTACCACAACCTCTTTAAGCATGATACCCGAATTTTTTAAAACGATAGGGGCCATCTGCAACTGTTTCTCTCCTTTATCAAATTTGTAGTTGCCCACATTAGGGTAATACCCCATGCTACTGATACTGAGCGAAAAATTTTCTGCTTTAATCCCCTTGAAACTAAACTTCCCCGATTTGTCTGTAACTGTTTTGAGGGTATCTGACCCTGCAATTAAAAGGATATTTGCGTCAGCAATCGCGATACTTAAACTATCTACCACGCTACCCGCAACTTTATGAGTGGTTTGGGCAGATGCTGTTATTGAATAACAAAGGCTAAAGAAAAGGAATAAATGGGCGCTTAATTTATAAATGGCTTTCAATTTGTTTTAGACAAAATCCGTTAACAAACTTAATATTTAGTTTTTACGGAAACGAAAGACAGCTGATATTATTATAAATTAGGTAGTTAGAAATCAAATTTTAACCGTAATCCGGTACCAATCAATTTAAGGTTATCTTTGCTCACTTCTTTCATCGGTAACTTCATAAAGGGTTCTATCGCAACCGAATTGTTTTTAGAAATCTTCTTTTTATAACCAACAGATAGGTTGTAAAAACCAATATAGTTGCTTTGATTTTTACTAGATTCTGGTGCTGGTTCTGTTGTGAGCTGATTGATAATCCTACTATTGGTAAATGAAGCTCCATCGGCACCAGTAATTGGGCTATTTGGTGTAGACGGTCCTCCTGAAATAAAGGCGCTTGAAACCAATTTATTCTCGAAATAAGTGTTTTCCCGTTGATAGTTGAGTATGGCAAAAGCAGAAATACCAAAATTAGCATAAACGTTGTTACTAATGTGATATTTAAGTTCTAAAGGAATGTCTAAACCAACTACTCTTTCGCTAACAGAGGTTAAGTTTCTGGTATCTTGAACAAAAGCTGATGCCTCTGATGGGCTGGCAGAAGCACCATTATTGCCAACACTCTTGCTCGCTGTCATTTCATTATAGGCTATACCCGAACTTAGAGATAGCTTATCAGAAAGGTTATATTCCATACTTAATCCATAACCCATATTCAGTTTTTTGGTATTACCGAATGATGGTGCAACCATTACCCCTAGTTCCCATCTATTTTCTCGTTTATTGAGTAGGTTTTCTTTTGGATTGGCCTTGTTTTTTTCTGCCTCTTTGTCAAAGAAATCCATAATATTTGGTTTAGGTCTTTCTTCAGCCATTTTCTCTGCTTGTTGCGGGTCTGGTTTCGGTTTGGTTACATTTGCCATAACAGGATTTTCATTTACTGGGCTTACCACTACCTGTTGATTTGTAGGATTGTTATTGTTGATAGGGTTAGTAACCAGCAAAGGTGGTGCTACAAAATCTTGCTCTTGTTTTGCTGCTCTTGGTTCAGTAGCATCGGCCAACAAGAGCTTACGGCCTTCATTTTGCTTATCTGTAGGTATCGTAACTTCCTTTTGCGTTTCAATTGCTGTAGGTAAACTTTCTGTTGTTGTAGCCTTTGGTTGCTCGGTTGTGGCCGAAGAATGGCTTTTGGCTAGCTCATTTTTCAATTCTTCTGGCTTTTCCTTTGTCATCAATAAAAGCGTAACGCAAAGCGCAAGTATGGCCGCAGCTCCGCTTAAGACACTGATCCATAAAAATGGGCGCTTCTTTGTTTGTTGTTTATTAAATTTCTCCCATGCGCCCGCCTCATAAGTTTCCTCATGAGCCATTAGGCTTTGTCTGATGTGAGCAATTAGCTCCTCTTCAGTTGGCTGCTTATGTTCAGTTGGTTGCATATGAATTAATTAATGTCTTGGAATAAAGTGTTCTCAATTTACTTTTCGCTCTTGCTAAATAAACCCTACTTGAGCTCTCTGGGATTTTTAATATTTTTGATATCTCATCATGAGAAAAGCCCTCTATCTCAAATAAATTAAAAATGAGTTTTTGTGTTTCTGGCAACGCATCAAGAAGTTTTAATATATCCTTTACGTTTAATGCCGCAATAACAGTTACTTCAGTTAATGGCTCTTGATGTTCTGTGATTTCATCAATAGATAATAAGCTACGTTTAGTCCGTAAAAAATCTATGGCCGTACGGGAGGCAATTTTGGCTATCCAGGCTTTAAATGCCCTTTGGTGTTCTTCGGTATTTTTGGGAAGATTAAATTGAACAATAGCTTTAAAAACCTTTATAAAACTATCATTAACCAACTCTTCAGCATCATCTCTTTCATTAACATAACGTAAAACTACGGCCATTAGGTAGCCATAAAATGATTTGTAGATCATTTCTTTGCTCTTGTTATTGTTTTTTAGACAGCCCTCAATAATCTCCTCAAACTTGAGCATTCCTAATTATGTTCCTTTAAGTTTCTTTCAATCATGAGATGATTAAACGTTTTTCCCTATTAAAAATTTTAAAAAAGCCAGCCCATATGAAGCTGGCTTTTGGCAAAAGCTATTTGTGTGTGAAAACAGCAACGCCTAATTTCATATTATCTGTAGCAGCTTTAAGACCTTTGGCATAAATGGTGTAAATCTTTCCCGCTTCGATTTTAACATCTGCAATTGAGGTCTCTATATTTCCGGTAGCTTTATTTTTAACAATAAACTTCACATTATCTCCCGCATCTATAGTCTCAAAATCTGAATATTCTTTAAATGCTTTGTTGGTAACCAAATCTGTAGGTTTTCCTTCAATAGCTAAGTTTAGCGCCTCAGCATCAGGGCTTAAATTTACAAATCTAATTCTAGCCTTACCAGTTGCCGGCTTTGTTAAATCGTCTTCTAATAAAAGGAATTTAACATTTTCCAGTTTATCAATTACAAAAAGTGAATAGCCTTTATTTGTAAAAAGTGTAACCATTTCTGTTTTTAAAGCTACACCAGCATCTTTTCTGGATAACCTCAATACTCTGTTTCCCGAATAGGCGTTCAAATAATCTATTTTAGATCCGTAGGCAAAATCACTCACTGTCGCTTTTGAATTATCTACATATACATCTAATTTTTCTATAGTAGGCGATGCATGGATCAAGCTTAAGCCAGAAATGTCAACTATAGTATAATCTTGTTTCTTTGAACAGGAGAGCAAGGCTACAGATAGTGTAACAGCAGCTATGATGGCTTTATAGTTAAATGATATTTTCATGATTAAATTTTAAGATATAATAAACAAATAGGTTAACGGCCATTAACGTTTCATCATCAATACGAGAATGGTTCGTTAAACGCTACATCTATATTGAATTATTTTGCACCAATATTTAACTATAGCGGAAAAAATGATTGTCCTAATCTCTATCAACCCGGATATTTTTACCTCCAAATTTAGAGATATTATAACTAAGGCCAAAAGTAATCACACGGGTAACCTGATTGGTTCTACTATCTATTATTGAGTTTCCCGAAACATAGCGGGCTAAATTATTGCCTTGATTTAGTAAATCGTTCGCATCTATATTTAAGCTTAACGATCTGTCTTTAAAAAAGGCTTTATTCAAGCTCGCACTAATCAGCAATGGGTTGGTATTGGCTAAAGCATAACCCTTGTTGAATCTTTTTGAGGTATTAAGGGTAAAATGATAGGTTTTTTTGATCGTTGTATTTAACATCAAGGAGAGATCTAGACTCTGGATATTTTTAAACCTGTTGTTAGCATCGCCAGTAGTAGTAGTCAGGCTATAATTGATATTTGTATTGATGTTAAGATTTTTTAGTCTTAAGGAACTGTTAACCGCTGTGGCATAGTTATGTGTTTTGTAAACTGTTGTTCCATTGATCTGGCCCAACACATCTGCAATGGAGCCTTGATTTAGCATATTGTTGTTAGAGCTAAAACTATAACTCACGTTTGCATCTGTTGTAATCTTTTTTGATATAATTGAGGCTCGCAAATACTGAGAAAGATTTATCCCTCTATTAAATCTCTTGTTATTATTAACGAATATTGCTCGATTTGAAAGACCAAGATTGCCGGAATAGGAGACCGAGTACCTGTTCTTTTTAATGGGAATATTGATCATATAATTGCCTCTTGCATTATAATTGCCATTGGTGTTTTCGAAGCGGGTTTCTTGTTTTAAACTATTTAAAGTATCTGGCACTAAAAGCACGTTGGTTACGATTTCATTTTGAGTAGTGCTAAAGTTTAACCCGGTTTGTGCGGAGATACCAGTTTTTGTATTTACATAATTGTAATTTGAAGAAATGTTATGGCTAAAGGAAGGTTTTAGGTTTGGATTTCCAATTACTATATTCTGTAGATTTTGGGTATTTCTAATGGGCTGTAACTGATAAGCTGATGGGCTATTGTTACTCCCGCTGTAATTAACCGAGATGGTTTTACCCAGTTCTATTGTTCTACTCAGGTTAATATTTGGCGAATAATTAAGGTTGTTGTTTTTTATTTTTTGATGAAGGTTGATGTAATTACTGGTTAACAGACTAGGTCTGGCATTAAAGCCAAAATTATAACGCATCTTTTTATTGCTATAGTTGTAGCTTACACCTAAAGACTGGTTTATAAATAGAGAATTGGTATTGGTGCTTAATGAATCGACATAATTTGGCTGATGATTTAAATTATCAAACACAAAGGTGGATATGCTGCTGCTGCTTTTACCAACCGAGATGCTATAGTTAAAGTTTAAGCTTTGACGTGCTAGTGAATCTTTTAACTTTTTTAGACCCAGACTAAACCCAATACCCAGATTAAAATTTTGATTGTTACTTTGGGTAACCAGATTCCTGTTCAGTAAAGAATCCTTTTCTAAAACCTGAGTAACCTTGTTATAATATAGGGTGTTGGTACTAATGTTTTGATCGGCATTGGTAGAAGAGGTTGAAAAACCAAAATTGCCAGATAAGCCATTCTTTTTATTCTTTAGTTTTTTAGACAAATTGACATTCACATTTAGGTTTGGTGTTTTATTACTCGATTGATTGACATTCTTGAGATCTTGTCTAATTACACCCGATTGCTTGTTTAAAGACATACTTTTATTCTCCGAATCTCTGTAGGAAGCACCAACAGAGCCACTCAAGAAGATATTCTTATTGTCATTATAGTTAAAATTGGTATTGAGGTTATGATTGTTGTTCTGGTTTGCGCCATTACTTAACGTTTCATTATAAAATGTACCTAATGGATTTAATGTTTCTATGGCCTGCTCATTTGTAAATGCTCCGTTGTTTCTCCCGTAATTGTAATTAAGGCCATAGCTTGCGTTTTTCCCTATCTTATTCGAATGGCTAATGCCTATTCGTGCATTTTGGGCTGTTCCGGCACCATTGTTTGAAGTGTTATAGTTTAAATTGCCACTGCTTTGTTTTGTCCCTTTCCACAAATTGAGGTTGGCATTACTTCCAAGTTGGTCATTAGTTCCAGCACTGATACCTGCAGACCCAAACCTTCCATTGTCCATACCTGGTTTGGTTACAATATTCAGCATCTTTTTGGGTTCGCCAATCTTAATCCCAGTAAAGTTTGCTTCATCACCAAAGTCATCAATAACCTGAATTTTTGCCACAATTGCAGCTGGTAATTTGCTAATAAAGTCTTTTACATCATTGGTAAAAAAATCCTTCCCGTTAACCCTAAGCTTAACCATTTCCTTGCCCATGGTTTTAACATTATAATCCTTATCTACTTCTAAACCTGGAAACTGTTTCAATAAGTCGGCAACATTATCGCCATCTAAAACCTGATAGGCGGCAGCATTATATTCAATCGTATCCTGCATTATTCTTATCGGGTTGAGCTTCGCTTTTACCACAATCTCTTTGAGCATGTTTTTCGCTAATTTTAACTCAATCGTACTGATTTCTAATTGCTTTTTTTGCCCAAACGAATAGCTCTTGATAAACTCTTGGTAACCAACCGTTGTGATCTTTAATGAAAATTCTTCTGCTTTGATCTTTGAGAAACTAAAATATCCCTCACTATCAGTAGTAGTTCGCAAGGTGTCTTTTCCTAAAATGAGCATCACATTGGCATCGTTGATGGCAGTTTTACTCGTATCTACCACATAACCATTGATACGCTTATTATTTTGTGCAAACACAGTAGATGTGCACAATAGCATGATCACGAAGAAAATAAATAAGAAGTGTTTTTTCAAGATGTTGGTTACCTATTACAAATATATTTTTTAGTGTGAGGCATTCATCCTTTTTAACAAAATTTAACCGTAAATTAAAATTACTCACACTTTAACGAAATTGTAACGATACTTTACCAATCGCACCAACAACAGCCAAGGTCAGTTGGACACTTTCACTTATAGGCGCACACCACTTAACCCATTTGGGGTGAAGGAATAAAAATATTTTTAATAGGAGTGAAGAAATGTAATTTATCCTTTCTTGAGTTCAATTACCGTAATTTCTGGCCAGATACCAACCCTGCCCGAAAAACCAATAAAGCCAAAGCCACGGTTCACATTCAGGATCCTGCCATTTTCTTCTTTAATACCTGCCCAATGTTTATAGCGAAGTTTTACAGGGCTCCATTTGATACCAAAGGCTTCAATACCAAACTGCATACCATGGGTATGCCCCGCTAATGTCAAATGGATTTTAGAAGGGTTATTTTTAACTTGTTGCTCCCAGTGTGAGGGATCATGAGAAAGCAGGACTTTAAATTCATCTTTTGTAGTATTCAATAGTGCCTTTTGCAAATCGCCACGTTCTCCAAAACCCAGGCCCCAGTTTTCTACTCCCGCCAGCACAATCTTTTCTCCATCTTTATGCAATTCAACATGTTCATCGAGCAATAACCTAAAACCCAGTTCATGATGATAGTTTTTTAATTGTTGCAGGTTTGCTTTTTTTACTTCGTCATTTGACCATTTTACATAATCTCCATAATCATGGTTGCCCAAAATAGAAAACTGTCCGTATGGCGCCTTAATTTGCGAAAAATGGCCAATCCAAGGCTTAATCTCTTCTGCCTTATTGTTTACCAAATCACCAGTAAATACAAACAGATCCGATTGTTGTTCCTTAATTAAATCTATCCCTTTTTGAACGGCTTTGGCATTGCTAAAACTACCTGAATGGACATCAGAAATCTGGGTAATTGTAAAGCCATCAAATGCTTTTGGCAAGTCTTTATAATACAACGTGTGTTTAATTACACGATAGGCATATTTCCCTCTCAGTATGCCATATAAAAATAATAACACACTAATAGCAAAGATAATGAGCCCAAAAATAACCCATTGCGGGTTTCGGAGCGGAGCCAAAAATTGATGCTGACTGACCCAGTTAATGAGCCCAAACGTAGCTCTATACAAATCGGCCATTAACAACACCAGACTAAACAATATTTCGCTCACAAAGAGCACCAAAAAAGTATGGGTAGCAACTTTAAAAAACAGGCCCATACCTCTTTGTTGCATTCCTTGCAAAGCATAGAGCAATGCAATAGCAATTACACTAACTGTTGTCCAAAAAACTGGCTGTATATAACTTTGCTTTGCCACAATCTGTAACCCACTCCACACATACCAATTCAACAAAAAGAACAGTAAGGTAAAAATAGTAATTGGCAGCAATTGAATTCTTCTCCTCATGGGGTCATCTATAAAAGAAAAGGAGCGATAAATCGCTCCTTTCTGAATTGTTTATTTAAATCAGCTCTACACTGCGACTTACAAAAGCAGTTAATTCTGCTCCTGTTAACATTCCTTGTGATAATAAAGCCAAATCAACTGCTTGTTTTGCAAATTTACTTTGCTCTTCTTCGTTCTTGGCGGCCAAAATCTTACCTACCAATTTATGGTTTCCATTAATGGCGACTTTATAGCTATCTGGCATGTTGCCATAAAAGCTCATTCCGCCACCCATTTTGGCCATATCTTTCATGCGGCGCATAAATTCGTCCATGGTTACTGTTACTGGAGAATCGTCAGGGCTTAAGCCTACCACTTCAACGTTGAAACCTGGTTTTACAATCGCTTTTTCGAAAATAGATTTTACTTTAGCTGATTGCTCTTCGCTCAATACAGATTCCTGCAATTCATCTTTTTCAATCAATTGACTGGCTACACTTGCATCAACTCTTTTAAGCTGTGTTTTTTCTAGCTTTTGCTCTAAGCTGCTCACAAAATGTCCATCTATTGGTGTGTTCATTACCAATACATCATAGCCTTTTTTCTCTGCCGATTGGATAAATCCATCTTGTTTATCTGGATCTGTTGTATACAGATAAACTAACGAACCATTTTTATCGGTTTGGGTAGCTTGTACTTTTTCTTTGTACTCTTCAAAAGTGAAGTTTTGCTGTTGTGTATTGGTTAATAGTGCAAAATCTTTCGCTTTATCATAGAATTTCTCTTCGCTGATCATTCCGTACTTCACAAATAAACCAATATTGCTCCATTTTTCTTCGTAAGCTTTACGGTCTTTATTAAATAGCTCCGCTAATTTATCCGCTACTTTTTTGGTAATGTAGCTATTGATCTTTTTAACATTGCTGTCTGCCTGTAGGAAACTTCTTGATACGTTTAATGGAATATCTGGCGAATCGATTACCCCATGCAATAACATTAAAAACTCTGGAACAATGTCTTTTACTTCGTCGGTGATGAATACCTGGCGACTGAACAATTTGATTTTGTTGCGTTGCATGTCAAAATCATCCTTCACTTTAGGGAAGTACAATACTCCTGTTAAGTTAAATGGATAATCTACATTCAAGTGGATCCAGAATAAAGGTTCTTCCGAAAATGGATAAAGTTGTTTGTAAAAATCTAAATAATCAGCATCTGACAAATCTGCAGGTGTTTTGGTCCAGATCGGGTTGGTAGTATTGATGATGTTGTCAATTTCTACCGATTTGTATTTAGGTTTTCCTTCTTCATCTGTTCCATCTTCTTCTTGTTCGGTCTTTACACCAAACTTAATCGGAACAGGTAAAAACTTAGCGTATTTATCTAAAATTTCCTGCAATTTATGTTCGCTCAAAAACTCTTCAGATTCTGCGTTTACATGTAAAATAATGCTGGTTCCACGAGTTGTTCTGCTGCCTTCAGAAATTTCAAATTCTGTACTCCCATCGCAAGTCCATTTGGCAGGTACAGCACCATCCTGATAAGATAAAGTTTGAATTTCTACTAAATCTGCAACCATAAATGCAGAATAGAAACCCAATCCAAATTTACCAATGATCTCATTTGCATCTTTTGCATCCTTAAATTTCTCTACAAACTCACTAGCGCCAGAGAAAGCAACCTGATTGATATATTTCTTAATTTCCTCAGCAGTCATCCCTAAACCATTATCGCTAATGGTAATTGTTTTAGCTGTTTCGTCAACACTAACTTCTACAAGTGCTTGGCCTAGCTCGCCATTATATTGCCCTAATGATGCTAAACGTTTTATTTTTTGAACCGCATCAACGGCATTAGAAACTAATTCCCTTAAAAAGATTTCATTATCCGAATACAGGAATTTCTTAATGATTGGGAAAATGTTTTCAGTGTGTATGGAAATACTTCCTTTTTCTGTTGTCATATTTTATTTATAATTTTTTGATTATACCTAGGCTTATCAATGCCTGTTCCAAAAGTGCGAACAGGTCAAAATGACAGCATCGCACAAAACCTTTAAACCAGAACTTATTTACTGAAAAAGAAAGTGTTACGAAAAATATTTATTGATATAGCCAAATAGGTTTTATAAATTGCAGTAACCTATAACAGAAATCAAAATGAAAAAACTGTCAATTTATTTCTTATTGCTAAGTTTGATGATGTCTTGTTCAAACCCAAAAGAAAAAACCGTCGCTTACAAATGGCCTGATGCCAAAGCTCCAGTAGCTGCAATTGTTCCACACAATAGAGTTATACATGGAGATACCGTGGTAGATAATTATTATTGGATGATTGATTATTTTAAAAAGGGACCAGACAGCACTAAGGTTGTAGATTATTTAAAGGCTGAAAATGCTTACCTAGATACCATGATGAAAGGGACTGATCAGTTCCAAGCAGATTTGTTCAAGGAAATGAAAGCCAGAATAAAGGAAAAAGACGAGTCGGTTCCTGTTCTCAAAAACGGTTATTTTTATTACACCCGAAATGAAGATGGAAAGCAATATTATAAGTACTGTCGTAAAAAAGGAAGCTTAAGTGCCAAAGAAGAAGTTCTTTTAGATGTAGATGAGCTTGCAAAAGGTCATTCTTATTATAACGCAACTGGTTTTAACATTAGCCCCGACAATAAATTGATGGCCTTTGGGGTGGATAAAGTTTCTCGAAGACAATACACCATCAGTATTAAAAATTTAGAAACAGGCGAAATTTATAAAGATGCCATTACCAATACCGAGGGTGATGCCATTTGGGCAAATGACAATAAAACACTTTTTTATACGGCTAAAAACCCTGTTACCTTATTAAGTGAGAAAATTAAAAAACATACCCTTGGTACCGATGCGAAAACTGATGCAGTAGTGTATGATGAAAAAGACAATACCAATTATATAGGCGTTTTTAAATCAAAAAATAACCGATACATCTTTATTGGCTCTCAAGGAACGTTAACCACAGAGTATAGGATGATTGATGCCGATCATCCAGAGCTTGCTTTTAAGGTTTTCACACCTCGTTCAAAAGATGTATTGTATGATGTTTTTCCAGTTGATGGGAAATTCTTAATTAGAACAAACTGGAATGCAAAAAACTTCCGCCTAATGGAGTGCCCATTAGATAAAACAGAAAAAGAGAACTGGAAAGAGGTAGTGCCAAACCGCAACGATGTGTTACTAGAAAGCGTTGATGAGTTTAAAGATTACACGGTGCTATCTGAGCGTAAAAATGGTTTGAATGAGTTGCGAGTGCTCAAGAAAGATGGCAGTGACTATTACATGAAGTTTGAAGAACCTGTTTATACGGCTTATGTTGGTGCCAATCCAGAATACAGCAGCAAAACACTTCGTTACATTTATACCTCATTAACTACGCCAACGGCTACCTACGATTACGATCTGGCCACAAAAGATCAAAAACTGATGAAGCAACAAGAGGTTGTTGGAGGTTATAATCCTAAAGATTATGTAACTGAACGTCTTTTTGCTACAGCTAAAGATGGCACCAAAGTTCCAATTGCATTGGTTTATAAAAAAGGTTTCGAAAAAGATGGCAATGCACCACTTTTACTTTATGCTTATGGCTCTTATGGGTCAAGCTCTGATGCTACTTTTTCGTCTCCGAGATTAAGTTTACTTAACCGAGGTTTCGTTTTTGCCATAGCCAATATTCGTGGCGGACAAGAGCTAGGTCGCCAATGGTATGAGGATGGCAAATTGATGAAAAAGAAGAACACCTTTACCGATTTTATTGCCGCAGGAGAGTATCTGATTGATCAGAAATACACCTCAAAAGGACATTTATATGGACATGGTGGTAGTGCTGGGGGCTTATTAATGGGTGCGGTTGTAAACCTGGCTCCTGATTTATGGAATGGTGTAATTGCCGATGTGCCTTTTGTTGACGTCATAAATACCATGTTAGATGAAAGCATTCCCTTAACTACAAATGAATTTGACGAGTGGGGAAATCCTAAGCAAAAAGCGGCGTATGATTATATGAAAAGCTATTCGCCTTACGAAAACGTAGAAAAGAAAAACTACCCAAATATGTTGGTAACTACTGGCTTACACGATAGTCAGGTGCAATATTTTGAGCCTGCGAAATGGGTAGCTAAACTTCGAGCCACCAAAACCGATAAAAATGTATTGTTGCTTAAAACAAATATGGATTTTGGTCATGGAGGTGCCTCTGGAAGATTTGATTATTTAAAAGATGTTGCTTTACGATGGGCTTTCTTATGTACATTAGAAGGGAAAACCAAGTAAGGTAGATGTCATTAAATTTGGTGTTTGGGTTTTCACAACTCGTTTTGCGTATCTTTGCTTATTAATGGAATATAACGTTCATACTTTAAGCAATGGCATTAGGCTTTTGCACGTACCTTCTACATCAACTATTTCTCATGCCTGTATCATTATCAACACAGGTTCAAGAGACGAAGATGAAAAGCAAATGGGTTTGGCCCATTTTATTGAGCACCTAATTTTTAAGCGTACCGAAAAGCGAAATACCAATCAGATTTTAACCCGTTTAGAAAGTGTTGGTGCCGATTTAAATGCCTACACTACTAAAGAATATACTTGTATCCACGCTTCTTTTTTACAGCCCTATCTAGATCGGACATTGGATCTGTTTAATGATATTGTTTTTCACTCTTTATTTCCAGAAGATGAAATGGAAAAGGAGAAGGGGGTAATATTAGACGAGATTACTTCTTATCTGGATCAGCCTGAAGAGGCCATTAATGATGATTTTGAGGATCAGCTTTTTGCTGGCCATTCTTTTGGAAGAAACATTTTAGGAACCCCAGAAACCGTAAATGCCTTAACACAGGAAAACATTCTTCAGTTTATTAAGGATAATTATAAAACCGATCAGATTGTTGTTGCCGTATTAGGGAACTATCCTTTAAATAAGCTGGTTAAAGTTGGCACCAAGTATTTTGAACCTGTACCCGCAAATCTTTCGGTAAAAAAGAGAATTGCCCCTGTTCAAAATCTACCGCAAAATATCGTTGTCAATAAGCAAATTATGCAGGCCCATTGTATGATGGGAGTTCAGGCCTATTCTTTGCACCATCCTTATAAAGCAGGCTTATTGCTGCTCAATAATATGCTAGGTGGTACTGGAATGAGCTCTATCTTAAATTTACAGCTCAGAGAGAAATATGGGATTGCCTACACCATAGAATCTAATTATAGCCCTTTGAGTGATACGGGAATTTTTGCCTTATATTTTGGTACAGATAAAGAAAAAGTAGACAAGGCCATTAGCTTAATTTTTAAAGAATTTAAAAAAATCAGGTCCAACCCATTAACAGAAATCCAATTACAAAAAGCTAAAAACAAGTTTATTGGTCAGATTGCACTGGGAGAAGAAAATAGAATTGGGTTGATTATTTCTATGGCAAAAAGCTTAATCGATTACCATAAAATTGACGATCTGGAAACTGTTTTTAACAAGATTAGAGCGGTTAGCGTTACAGATATGGCAAATATTTCCAATGAAATCTTAGACGAGAATAACCTGAGTTCGCTTACTTTTTTCCCCACAGAAAATTAGTCTTTCTATTTTCATTTCTTATCCGTTATTTCCCTTTTGCTCAATAATTTGTATTTTTGCGCTATGAAATTACCAATTGTAGCTTACGGCGACCCTGTTTTAAAGAAAGTTTGTGTAGACATTGACGAAACATATCCTGACTTGCAACAACTCATTAACAACATGTGGGACACCATGTACAATGCTAGTGGGGTAGGTTTAGCAGCACCTCAGATTGGTTTGGCCATTCGTTTATTTATTGTGGATACCAAGGCTGATGAGGAAGAAGAAGTTTTCAAAAAGGTATTTATCAATGCACAAATTCTAGAAGAAACTGGCGAAGCTTGGGCCTTTAATGAAGGTTGTTTAAGTATTCCAGAAGTACGCGAAGATGTAATGCGTAAACCCAATATCCTCATTAGGTATTATGATGAGCACTGGAAACTTCACGAAGAAAAGATCACTGGTTTTGCGGCTCGTGTAATTCAACATGAATACGACCATATTGAAGGCAAACTTTTTACTGATAAGTTAAGCTTATTGCGCAAACAAATGCTAAAAAGTAAGTTGGATAATATCTCGAAAGGAAATGTGCACACGGACTATAAAATGCGTTTCCCTAGGCAAAACAAAAGAAGATAATTCGATTAATTTTCGCTTTTAGCCTTCTCTCCGGCAAAGATCTGTTGCATTAACTTACCCCAAGCAAATGGATTAAGCAGTGGATTGGTCTGACGCATATTTACATTCATCATCCGATCAAAATTGTAACGGTAATTGCTATTGCTAATTTCCTGTGCGTCTCTAGACAGGGTAAGCGACATGCCTTGGATACTTCTTTGAGACAGGTTTCGTTTAGCTAGGGCCATATCGTCATCAGCAACTTTCATAGATAAAAATTGCTTGTTAAACTCTTCAACAGTGGCCCATGGATATATGGTAATGGCTTTTAGGTAAACAACCTCAGGCTTGATCTTCACCATTGCCGTATACTGATGTTCAGTAATCACACTAGGTAAAACCAATGTTTTGCTCACAAAACCAACTGCAGAGAATACAACTGTATCGCCGGGGTTTACAATAATCGAAAAATAACCTTGGTAGTTTGCCGCATACTTTATGCCCTTATTGCTCATGTTGGTAATGGTCACATAAGGTACAACCGTATTGCTGTCAGTATCGGTAATTATTCCCGAAAACTGCACCAATTTGCTACTTTTTGGCTGTTCTTGTCCAAACGCCATCATAGCAAATAATAGCAACATAAAGGTTAAGCTATATCTCATTTTACAAAAATAATTGTAAATGCTTAATTGGCTAGTTAAATTGTGTTAAAATCTAATCTTGCTCGGCTAGATCTACCGCAACAACACTAGTAATTTCTGGTACTGCTTTCATAATCGCTTGCTCAATGCCCGCTTTCATGGTCATAAAACTCATTTTGCAGCTTCCGCAGTTACCCAATAATCTTAATTTAACAACATACTCTGGCGTGATCTCTTCTATGGCAACATTGCCACCATCAGCTATTAAATAAGGTCTAATGGTTTCTAATGCTTGCTCAACTTGTTCTGTTAAACTCATCTTATTAATTTTTAAAGTATAAAAATAGTAAATTTTTAGCAATTAGCCGTTTGTACGTTATTAATGGAAATCTGCTGGGCAATTTTTCCAGCAATTTCACTAAACGCAGCACACAATGGACTTTCTTGATCTAGCGCAATAGGTTGCCCTTTATCGCCAGCTGCAGTAATTCCCTGAACCAATGGAATCTCTCCCAAAAATGGCACTTCAAATTGTGTTGCTAATGCTTTACCCCCATCTTTACCAAAAATATAATACTTATTGTTTGGTAATTCTTCTGGCGTAAAATACGACATATTTTCTATTACACCTAACACCGGAATATTAATTCCCGGCATTCTGAACATGGCTAAGCCTTTTCTCGTATCGGCCAATGCCACTTGTTGTGGTGTAGTTACAATTACAGCTCCAGCAATTGGGAAACTTTGGCTAATGGTAATATGAATATCTCCGGTTCCAGGAGGAAGGTCTACAATGAGGTAATCCAGTTCGCCCCAATCGGCATCGTTAAACAACTGCTTAATGGCATTAGAGGCCATTGGCCCTCTCCATGGCACAGGTTGGTCTGGATCGGCAAAAAAGCCTAGAGAAAGTAGCTTAATGCCATATTTCTCAATTGGCAAAATGAGTGTTTTTCCATCTTCCGTTTCACGGGCACTTGGTTTTGCACCCACCAGATCGAACATGATCGGAACCGAAGGACCATAGATGTCTGCATCAATTAAGCCAACCTTTGCCCCATCTGCGGCTAAAGTTACCGCAAGGTTACTAGACACAGTTGATTTACCAACCCCGCCCTTTCCAGAAGAGACCAAAATGATATTTTTAATCGCCTTCAATTGTGTAGTATCTAAAGGCTTGGTTACTCTTGAGGTAATATTAAGCTCAATTACCGCATCGGCAGCAACAAAATGTTTAATAGCATTGATACAGGCATTCTTCAACATTTCCTTCATCGGACATGCAGGAGTGGTCAATTCTAAGGTAAACGCAACTGTTCTATCCTCAATTTTAAGGTCTTTAATCATGTGAAGTGTAACCAGATCCTTTTTCAGATCCGGATCTTCAACATTGCGTAAAGCAGCTAAAACTTGTTCTTCGGTAATTATCATTCCCCAAAATTAACAAAACATAGGCATAAAAAATTTTCTATCCCCCTTTTTGTTGTAATTTTAACACGAAATAAACATTTGCCCTTGGCGTTTGTTTAACAATAATTTCTACATTAGTTTATGCAGCTACCAAAAATCAAAATTCCTAAAAAATATCTGAAGGTTGGCGCCTGGGTTTTAGGTGTATTTTTGCTCTTATTAATTTCTTTAGGAGCCATCGCTTACAGCAAAAGGGAAGCTTTATTGAAAAAAATGATTGCCAAAGCTATTGCCAAAGCAGATAAAGATTATGGGTTGGATGTTAAAATTGGTTCTGCTGGTTTTAGTGGTTTAAGTGCTGTACGCATGACAAATATTTCTGTGGTACCCAAAGACCGAGATACCTTAAGTACCATTAACGACATTACAGTGGGCGTTAAGTTGTTCCCTCTTTTGTTTGGCAATGTTAAACTATCAGAAATTAACTTAGATAGAGGCAAACTGAACATTGTATTGAGAGACTCTTTAACCAATTTGGATTTTATCCTGAAAAGAAAAAAGAAAGACAGCACTTCTACAAGTTCAAATAAAGTTGCACTGAGCGATTTAGCCAATAACCTGTTGAACGAAGTTCTTTATAAAATTCCAGACGATATGGAAATTAAGAACTTTATGATGCAATTGAACGACAACGATACGGCTTCGCTCTCTTTCTTAACCACAAGTGCCACCATTGATGGTGGAGAATTAAAATCAAATATCTTGGTTAACGACACCGTTGCCACTTGGCATGTTAACGGGAAGGTGAAACCGGGTAAAAAACAGCTTGATGTAATGCTTTTTGCTGATGGTAAAAAAGTAGAACTGCCTAGCTACCTAGAAAAAAAGCTCCATACTAAAATTAGTTTCGACACCGTAAGGACCGAAATGAAAGATGCCGATTATAGTGGCGATAATTATAAAATTTCTGGCTCTTGGGGCATTAAAAACCTATTGATTAACCAAAAAAGAATATCTGGAGCCGATGTAATTGTTCCAGACGCCAAAGTTGATGCAGATATGTTAATCGGCGAAAATTTTGTTTGTTTAGACAGCACATCTACCATTTACCTTAAAAATGCAACTGTACATCCTTATCTAAAATACACCTTATCTCCGAATAAAATTTACGAGATGAAGGTCAATGCCACAGAGCAAGATGCCCAGGCCATTTTCGAATCTTTCCCACTAGGTCTTTTCGAATCTTTAGAGGGTATGCAGGTAAGTGGAAAATTGAAATACAATCTTGATTTTTACTTAGACACTTCTATGCCTGATAGTGTGAGGTTCAATTCTACCTTAACCCCAACTAATTTCAAGATTCTAAAATGGGGCAAAACCGATCTACAGAAAATTAATTCGCCTTTTGTGTATACCCCTTACGAATATGGCAAACCCATGAGGGATATCATGATCGGTCCTTCTAACCCTAACTTTACAAGGTTGGAAGATATCTCCTTTAATTTTAGAAATGCCTTGCTCACTTCAGAAGATCCATCGTTCTTTAGACATAAAGGTTTCGTAGAAGAATCCATACGCAAATCTATTGCTGTAAACTTTAAAGAAAAGCGCTTTAAACGAGGCGGAAGTACCATTTCTATGCAACTGGTGAAGAATGTTTTCCTAAGTCGTCAAAAAACCTTGGCACGTAAGGCAGAAGAAATATTGATTGTTTGGCTAATCGAAAACAATAAACTGATCAGTAAACAACGCATGTTAGAAGTCTATTTCAACATTATCGAAATGGGGCCAAATGTATATGGTATTGGCGAGGCTTCGCATTATTATTTCAGCAAATCGCCTTCAGAATTAAGCGTAGGCGAGGGCATCTTTTTGGCCAA
Organism: Pedobacter sp. Hv1; assembly: GCF_001412215.1. Classification (GTDB taxonomy): domain Bacteria; phylum Bacteroidota; class Bacteroidia; order Sphingobacteriales; family Sphingobacteriaceae; genus Pedobacter. The sequence continues at coordinate 55,943 of NZ_LLWP01000009.1, read as the reverse complement.
CATTGTACCCAAGCCTAAAGCTGCCTTATATAAATTTATGAGCGATGGTAGCCTAAAAGAATACCTCTTCCCGTACTTCAACTTTATTGGCAACACCATGGCCAAAAGGGGCTTAACTCCTGCAGACACCAGTGGTTATGGCTTTTATGGGGTACGTTTACGCGAAGGTTTAAGACAGTATTTACTGCCTGATTCGGCCGCTATTGATACCTCTTCTGTTGATATGGACGAAGACCTTTTGCCAACCCCTGAAGCTACACAGGAAAAATCGAGAAATTTGATTGAACGGATTTTTGGTTCGTCTAAAAAAGATACCGTTAAAGTTCAGGCCAAAACAGACACCGTTAAAACCAAAAAACAGTTGCGCCAGGAACGCAGAGAAGAACGCCGAAAGAAAAAAGAAAATGGAGGTTAAAACAAGACCATGAATAACGTTCAAGTACACGATAAAGAATTTGAAATTCTCTTAGAAAACGACAGCATTAATAAACGGATCCGCTTAATTGGCATTCAATTAAATGTTGATTATGAAAACCGTTGCCCGGTTTTTATTGGCGTTTTAAATGGCAGTTTCCTCTTTATGGCAGATCTGATCAAAGAAATTGACATTGCCTGCGAAATTGGTTTTATCCGTGTGGCCTCTTATCATGGCACCGAAAGTGTTGGCGAAATTAAAGAAGCTTTTGGCCTACCAACCGACCTCAAAGATAGGGATGTAATTATAGTAGAAGATATTGTAGATACTGGCCAGACCTTAAAATATATCTTAGCTAAAGTACAGCAACAAGAACCTGCTTCTGTAACCGTATGTAGTTTGTTATTTAAGCCCGCGGCCTTAAAAGAGCCAATAGCAGAACTCAATTACGTTGGGTTCGAGATCCCTAATGACTTTGTAGTGGGTTATGGTTTAGATTATAATGGTTTAGGCCGAAACCTCAAAGATATCTATCGGGCAGTATAGTTTTAAACCCGCACCTAAAATCTGATATTTTTTTCCGAGTTTTGCATCCATATTAAAATTAAAACTCCATGACCATACATAAAGAAGGATATACCACCATTGCCCTTAGCGTATTATTTATTTTCATTATCAACGCTATTGTAGATTATAAGTTTTCGGATATTGTTTGGCTGCGCTGGTTTGTTTACATTCTTTCTTTTGCCTTATTCGTAATCGTTTTACAGTTTTTCAGAAACCCGAGCAGAACTTTTACCACTGGCGATAATTTAGTGATCTGCCCTGCAGATGGTAAAGTTGTTGTTATTGAAGAAACTGAAGAAGGAGAGTACTTTAAAGACAGACGTTTACAGGTTTCTATCTTCATGTCGCCAATTAATGTGCACATTAACCGCAACCCCATTTCTGGTGTCGTAAAGTTCTTTAAATACCACCCTGGTAAATACCTAGCTGCGTGGAACCCTAAATCGAGTACCGAAAATGAACGTACAACAACGGTGGTAGAACATCAAAATGGTACACCAGTATTGTTCAGACAAATTGCTGGTGCATTGGCCCGCAGAATTGTTTGGTACATTAAAGAAGGTGATCAGGTGACACAGACCGAGCAATTTGGTTTCATTAAATTTGGCTCAAGAGTAGATATCTTTTTGCCAATTGGCACCAAAGTTAACCTTCAGTTAGATCAAGTTGTTAAAGGCGGCATCACTGTTTTGGCAGAACTGAGCTAAATAAATCGTTTATAAAATATGTTGGTCGGGATTTACAATCTCGACCTTTTTTATTTTTTAGTGCTTAGCATCTGTCCTTAAAAATTTCAGGAAAACAGTGCCAGTAGTTCTTCGGTCAGTCCAATCCTGCTTTCCGTTGCTGCCGATGAAAAATCGGCATACACTGCAATCAGGTTTATATAACAAAGGCAGTAGTTCTAGGCAAACCTGCAACCTTAAATAGTTACATAGGCCTGCATTAAATAAACGGGATTGGAATGAAAATCCTTTTTGTAGGCTGAGGCCTTCCGAAGCACAAAAAGATTGAAATGGAAAGCCCGACTAACGTTAAAAAGAGCTTAGAAACTTGCTTTCCCAATCATTATTAGTCCATCATCTCATTGTTGGTCGGGATTTATAATCTCGACCTTATTAATTATTTTACTGTGATCGTTTTTTCACCAACGGTTCTTTGCGTTGGGTAAGCAAAGTCTGAACCATGTTTATGCACAATTTCAATGATCTTAAAATTGACCTCTTCTTTGGTTTTAAGGTAATCGTTAAAATCTATATTCTCTACCAGATATAACACTTGAATGTTCAAGGCAGAATCTCCAAAACTGTCAAAAGTAACGGTCCCATCAGTTGTCTGCCCATTCTGCAATAAAAAGGCATTAATTTCTGCGATAATTTCTTTAATCTTGTCAGACTCTGTTTCGTAAACAATACCAATATTAAATTTAACCCTACGGAAGTTTCTACGGGTGAGGTTTTCTAAAACCCCATCAATCATTGCACGGTTAGGGATAATGATGGTTGTTTTGTCTGTACTACGCAACACTGTGCTCCTGAAGCCAACTTTTTCTATCGTTCCTTCTACACCATCAACTTTAACCAAATCGCCTACAGTAAAGGGCTTATCGATAAAAATGGTAAATGAGCCAATTAAATTCTCTAGGCTTTCTTTAGCCGCTAAGGCAATGGCGATACCCCCAATACCTAGTCCGGTAATTAGACTTAATGCATTTACTTCAAATACATAACCCAACAACACAAAAAAGCCTATAAAATAAATGATAAATTTAAAAAGCTCCTTTAAAAAAGGCACCAATTGATCGTCTGCTTTATTGGCCGATTTAGCAGCCCTGAACATAAATACATGGGCCACAAAATCAATAATCCTTAAAACAATCCAGAAAAAGGAAAGGATAATGAGAAATAAAAACACCTTGTCTAAGAGCTCACCCAAGGTAAATTCTTGAGGCACTTTTACTTTGTCGATTATTTTATTGTAATGAAATATGGCTACTTCTAGCGGGTGTTTGAGCTGATTAACCGCCAAATACAGCGAGGTTAAAGTAATGAAAAACTCAATGGGCTTTAAAAGTAGCGCAATGAATGTTTCCATTTTTACTTCATCAGCAAATTTTTTGAACAGTTTAAATAAGAGCTGGCTTAAAACACGAGATACAAAGCGTTTCAATAAAAGGCCTAGCAAAATAATGCCCCCAAACAGACAATAGGCCTGCACGGTATTCCCCCAAATTAACTGTTCAAAAAATTGACTATCCATTATACCAATTGTTTCAATGCAATTTCAAATGCTGTACTTGATAAATTTGTTCTTTCTTTAGATACAGCATATACATTTTGTAGCGCCTTATTAATTACAGAAGAAGCATCAGAGAAAATCGCATCATCGCTCATTTCTACATTTCGCTGCATTAAGTAAGCAAAAACCCTGGCCATGCCACAGTTTGCAATAAAATCTGGAATTACCGCCACATGATTGTCTGCGTGCTCCATAATGCTACCAAAGAAGATCTCTTTATCTGCAAAAGGCACGTTAGCTCCGCAAGAGATCACTTCTAAACCACCTTTGATGAGTTGGTCTACTTCTGCTTGCTGTACCAATCTAGAAGAAGCTGCTGGTACAAAAATTTCTGCACCAATACTCCAGATCTTTTCACTTGCTTCTGCAAAAGGGATCAAGTTATCAGCCACCAAAGTATTATTTTCTCTTTTATTAAATAGGTTTTTGATTTCTTCTTCGGTAAACCCTTCTGGATTGATCAAACCACCAACACGGTCAATAATCCCTACCACTTTAACGCCTGCTTGTGCCAAATAATATCCTGCCGCAGCAGCCACATTACCCCAGCCTTGGATGATTGCTTTTTTACCTTTCAATTCTCCGCCCCAGATGTTGTAATAATGTCTAATAGCTTCAGAAACACCGTAACCTGTAATCATATCGGCTACTTTGTATTTTCTTTTAATGTCTGGTGTATAATCAAGGTCTTCCAATACTTTAGAAACACCATAACGCAATTGGCCAATTTGGTGGATACGTTCGTTTTCTCTAGCCTGGTAATGGCCATTAATTACCCCTTCTTGTGGGTGCCATAAGCCATAACTCTCTGTAATTGGAATAACTTCATGGATCTCGTCGATATTCAAATCTCCTCCAGTACCGTAATAACTTTTTAGCAAAGGCATTACTGCTTTGTACCAACGTTCTAATACTTCTTTTTTACGTGGATCGGCAGGGTCGAAGTTGATCCCAGATTTTGCCCCACCAATTGGCGGGCCAGAAACAGTAAATTTAACTTCCATAGTTTTGGCCAACGATTCTACCTCACGTTTGTCTAATCCTTTACGCATCCGTGTACCACCGCCGGCAGCGCCACCACGCAAAGAGTTGATCACTACCCAACCTTCAGCTTCAGATTCTTTATCTTTCCATTCAAAAACAATTTCGGGTTGTTTTTCTTCGTATTTTTTTAATAGGTCTTTCATTTGATTCATCTAATATTTGGTGCCGCAAAGATATAAACAAAAAAACCTCCACGAAGTTAATCGTGAAGGTTATATCTTTTTATTGAAGAATATTATTTTCTTAAAGATTTGATACGAGCAGCTTTACCAGTTAACTCACGTAAATAGAACAATTTAGCTCTACGTACTTTACCGTGACTGTTAACTTCTACTTTATCAATATTTGGAGAATTAATTGGGAAGATACGCTCTACACCAACTCCATTACTCATCTTACGAACAGTAAACGTTTCGTTTGCGCCAGCACTGTTACGTTGAATAACAACACCTTGGTAAATTTGAATACGTTCTTTATTACCTTCGCGAATTTTATAGTGAACACTCACTGTATCTCCTGATTTGAAAGAAGGAAACTCATTTTTCGCGATTACCTGCTCTTCTACAAATTTTACTAAATCCATGATTTTAAGCTATTAAGCCGATTTTTTGTTGTTTAAAATCGGACTGCAATATTAGGAAATTTATTTTAAAAATAAAAGTGATGTTCAAAATAAATTTATTTTTTAACAAACTATAGTTTTTCCACAAAGCGGATGGGGTTTTAAACCTCTTCTTTTGCTTAACCTTCTCGCTTTCTGACTTGTTACTTTACTTTAACAGATCGGGCCTACGTTCTTGCGTTCGTTTAACGGCCTCATCATGTCTCCACTCATTGATCTTAGCTTCGTGGCCGCTTAATAAAACGTCGGGTACCTTGTGTCCTCTCCAGTCTGCTGGTCTGGTGTAATTTGGTGCATCGAGCAGGTCGTCCTGAAAACTATCAGACAGGGCAGAAGTTTCATCATTTAAAACACCAGGTACCAAACGCACCACAGCATCTACCAAAACCGCAGCTGGCAATTCTCCGCCAGATAACACATAATCACCAATAGAAATCTCTTTGGTTACATAAATGTCTCTTATCCTTTGGTCTATTCCTTTATAGTGCCCGCATAAAATGATAATGTTCTTTTTAATCGAAAGGGTATTGGCTATTCCTTGGTTTAAGGTTTCTCCATCTGGGCTCATGAAAATAATCTCATCGTATTCCCTTTCGCCTTGTAGTTTTTCTATACAAAGGGCAAAGGGTTCAATAGACATCACCATTCCGCTACCTCCGCCATAAGGATAGTCATCCACACTTTTTTGCTTGTTGGTGGCATAGTCCCTTAAATTATGGACAATGATTTCGGCAATGCCCTTTTTTTGTGCTCTTTGTAAAATAGAGTGCGCAAAAGGACTTGTCAATAAATCTGGTAAAACTGAAATGATATCAAAACGCATGCTGCAAAGATAAGAGTTTGCAACATGTGTTTGATTAGGGTTTAGCTATATTTCTTTGGATTGCTGTGGCCTCCCAGATCTGGCTTGGCGACCTTAATTTGTAAAAGACCAATCTATATCCTTTGGCAAGGCCATTTTTATACGCCCCGGCATCAAGATTTAAACTACCTGTTTTTGCACCTTTAAGAAATATGGTATTCGGCACCTCCGAAGGTAAACCTATAAAAAGAACCTTTACGCTCTGCAGCCCCGTATTGGAGGTAAAATACAGTACCCTATCCAGACTGCTTACTGTTTTTACCTCCATGCTAATTTTGGTCTTGTGATCATTTGGATCAAGGGGCTTTCCTTTAATTTCCCAATAGGGCTCTAAATTGATGCCCTTTTTTATTTGCGCATTTGTAGTCGCTACCGCACAAGCAAACGCCATTATCATCATTAATTTTTTCATTTGAATACATTTTGTTTTTAATGATGATGAAGCTAGCCTCTTTAAAAGCGAATCCAATTAGCTAATCGATGAAAGGATGAAGTAACTCGATGAAAGGAGGCTCATTTAGATTTTTCAAAGGTGCTTTTTGCATAGTCCGTTTGTTTGAACTGCACGGTTAACATGTTATACATTTCTAAATAATCAGCTTTGCTAAGTAAATCTTTTAATAGACAAAAGTTAGGTAATAAAGCGCCCAGCATGTTGTTCTTATATTGTGCAACATATTGCTTCAATAATGGTATTCGTTCTTTAAAAAGCATGTCATTTAATTCATTGGCAACTTTTTTCCTGCTTAATGTGTCCTTTTGTGCCACATATTGGTCGTACTGAACTTTTAGCTGTTCCCAATTTGCTACAATTTTTGCATCTTCTTTCAAGTATTTTTTAAGTACCTGATCAGCAACGGAGCCAGCAACTTGAACATCTTCGAAACGAGGTGATGGTCCGGTTATGGTAATCGTTCCAGCTTCTGCTAAAAACTCCGTTAATTTACCTTCTGTTTCATTAGCACCATTTTTAAGTTTAAATACCTGCACAAAATAAGGTTCTTTTAAGGTGTCTCCGAAAGCAAATTTACCAGCTACAACTTTTATTTTTTTGATGCTTGTAGTTTTACCTTTTTGGCTCAATATTAAAAGGCTATCGTTCTTTAAACCTTTAACATCTCCGCTCAGTTGATACGTTTGCGCCTTGCAAACTCCCGTAACAAGGAACAGGAAGCAAATATATTTTATCGGTTTCATCACTAATCTAATTCTTCTAATTGAAAAATCTCTTCAACTGGAACATTAAACACCTTGGCCATTTTTAAAGCCAGTACTGTTGACGGCACGTACTTACCCGATTCAATGGTATTGATTGTTTGCCTCGATACTTGGATAAAATCTGCCAGTTCGGCCTGCGTGATATTTTTGATGGCTCGCTGTACTCTTAAATTATTTTTCATAGGTCAAATCCTCCTCCATGGCATTTAATGATTGTTTGTTTTTAAAGCTGATATACTCCATGCGGATGATAAAGAACACCAGTAAAGAAAATTGTGCAATAGTAAGTACATATAAGAACACAAAGGAATAAAATACCATTGTAGCAACCAACAAAATTAGGTAGTTAAAATAGACAGCTAGTTGCAAACTCTCCAACCTTTGTTGCATGATCATTTCATCTTCGGTTTTAAATTGCGAGAAAGTCCAAAGCAGCAGCCCAAGCATAAAGATCAGATAGACCGCTTGTGTAGTTGTAAATACCCAATCCCCTTGCGGATCGAATTGGAGGGCAATTATAAAATAAGCAAGGCCAGCCAATGAAAGAAACACCCCTAATTTCCGATAAGGCTTATTTGATAAGAATTTAGGCTGACTAATAAGATAACTTTCTTTATTAATAGATTTAAGGTAACTATACCTTATAACAAAAATAACCAATGGGGTAAAAATGTTTAGTTCAGAAGCATGGTCGCCCACAAAAGGAATTTCGCCAATAACCATACTATATAAAAGTGCTAAACAATAAAGTACATAATAGATCATTACGCTCCAATATAATGCGTTAAGCCTTATCCTTGCGCTCAGCTCATCTTCTCTTTTGTTTTTGGAAAAGGCGATCAGCACCAAGCCGATCACCACTAAGAATATGGCAAGCTCATTGGTAAAATTCTCCACAGCCTTCTCAAAAAGATTATCTTTTGCCCGCAGCTGAAAACCAAAGTTTGGGATTTCGTACTTTTTAAAGATGTTGAGGTAACCCAACACAAAACCTGGGATAGCCAGGAGGTAACCAACAATACTACACCATGTTGGAAACAAGAATTTACTTTTCATTTTTATTTCTTTTAAGTTCTACAATAGAGTCCATGATTGCGCATCAAGTTTGCTTGAACAAATGTAAAGTAAAATTGACATCAATGTCAAGTATTTTTGACTAAAAGATTAAAATATTTTACAAAAATGCTAAATTGATCTATTTAGAAGGCTTTATGCGTAAAAATAAATTAAGCGTTTAAGGATTTGAATACCATTTCTCCGGCCTCTTGCCCGGTTTGGCTCCCAATGGCAATGCCCATTCCATTACACCTCACCGCACAAAAGATATGAGGCTGTACTTCTTCTACAATTGGTGTCAACTTTGGCCCAAATGCCATAATGCCACTCCATTTATGTTCGATTTCAAAATTAGTTTCGGGGAGGATAACTTCTTTTAATAATGTATGCAATGCTTCTTGAACCAGTTCTGTTTCTCCAAAGGCGGTGGTTTCTTCTGCCTTCATATTTAAGTTTCTGGCCCCGCCCAATAAAACACGATCGTCTATATTGCGGAAATAGTAATACCCTTTATCATAATGGAAGGTCCCTTTTAACTTTAAATTGGGTATTGGTTTGGTAACCACCACTTGTCCACGACCTGGAACAACTTCCAATTCTGGCAATAGCTCGTTTACAAAAGCATTCGTAGTCAATAATATCTTTTTACAGGTAAAAGCACCTTGATTGGTTTTTAAATAAACTCCATTACTTTCTACCTTCAACTCTTCCACATTACAATTGTTCAAAATTTGGACCCCTAATGACGAAGCCTTGGCCAATAAAGCCTTCATCATCATTCCTGGGTCTATTTGGGCTTCCAATTTACATTCTATTAAAGCAGCTATCCCCTTCAACCCAAAGACATCGATCTTCTCATCAGCCTGAACGTAAACGTTTTTTTGTAGTACAATATCTTCAATGAGGGCGTTAAAATGGCTTATTTTTGCTACACATTTTTCGCTCAGACTAGCTTGCTCAGGCCTAAAAAGTTCAAAACCACCATTATTTTGATAGGAAATTTGGGCATCTCCCAATAAGTTTCTAAGTTTTAAAAGCCCCTTCCATCTTTTAGAAATTAAAGCGTGAAGGCCATCTGTACCACTTATTTTTTCTTGTTCAATTAATTCGGAGATGCTGCCGAAACAAGCAAAGCCTGCATTTTTTGTGCTGGCCCCAGAAGGCAAAAAACCTCTTTCTAATAGCAATACGGTAGTTTTTGGTGCCAGAGTCTTTATCGCAATCGCTGCATTTAAACCAACAATGCCACTCCCCACAATGATCACATCGGCATGAAAGAAATTTTTCTTTTCCCAGTAAGAAAGGTTATCGTACATAGCTAAACGAATTGTAATTTTTTTATGTCTGTTAAATATGGGAACACTTTTTGATTTAACGAAATCGAAAAACATACACTTTTGATATGGGAACCTATTTAATTTTAATTATCCCGATATTATTGTTGAGCATGTTTGTGCAATGGCGATTTAGAAATAAATTTTCAAAATATGCAGAAATGCAACTCAACTCTGGCTTCTCGGGCAAAGAAGTAGCTGAAAAAATGCTACAGGATAATGGTATATACAATGTTAAGGTAATGAGTATGGAGGGCCAGCTCACAGATCATTACAATCCGACAGAATTAACTGTTAATTTAAGTACAGATGTTTACTATGGCCGTAGCGTTGCTGCCGCTGCCGTTGCCGCCCACGAATGCGGGCATGCGGTACAACATGCAAAATCTTACAGTTGGTTACAGCTGCGTTCGAGTATGGTGCCTGTGGTCAGTATCTCTTCTAACCTTTTACAGTGGGTATTGTTAATTGGTGTAATGCTCATCATTTTTAATGGGCCGCCAATTGTATTGGCTATTGGTGTAGCTGGTTTGGCATTGATTACCATCTTTAGTTTCATTACGCTACCTGTAGAGTTTGATGCTAGTAAAAGAGCCTTGCTTTGGTTAAAAAACAACCATAGCATTATGTATACACAAGAAGAGAATGTACAGGCAAAAGATGCCTTATGGTGGGCAGCCATGACCTATGTGGTTGCGGCCCTAGGTGCGCTTGCCAATCTGCTCTATTACGCATCGATGTTATTCGGTAGCCGCAGAGATTAAAATATAACCTATGAAAAACGGAGAGGGCTGATCTAAATTGATCGGCCTTTTTTATTGAAGTAAATTCTTGAAGCATAAAAAAGGTCAAGAAAAAATCCTGACCTCTATTTATTTACTCGTTAAATTCTTAGTTTAATTTATAAGGAACGATCAGTTGGAATTCTGGAATATCAACCTTAAAACTCGTTTCGTCAACCATGCGGTTCATCAAATAATGTCCACGCATGCTTCCTATATCTGTTTTCAAATTACACCCAGACACATAAGAATAATTGTGGCCCGGTTCTATTACCGGCTGAACACCAACTACACCTTCCCCCTCCACTTCTCTAACAGAGCCGTTCGAATCGAAGATAAACCATTGACGGCGCATCAATTGAATTGCATAATCTGACATATTTTCTATTTCTATCCGATAAGCAAACATAAAATGTTCGTTTGCCGGATTAGAATGTTCGTCTTGGTAAATGGTTTCTACCGAAATTTTTACACCTTGCGTTATAGCTGTAACCATTTGTTAAATTTATAAAATGCTTTTCAATAATCAAGCCATTTCTGAAAAAGGTAAAATATGCTCGTATTTTTCTGCCACTTCGTCTAAAATCTGATGAATAGTGTCAATATTTTCTTCTTTGACCAGCATCATTCTATAGTTTTTAAAATCGGGTAGTCCTTTAAAATAGTTGGCATAATGCCTCCTCATTTCAAACACACCCACTTTAGGGCCTTTCCACTCTATCGATTTATTAAGATGGGTTCTGCAGGCAACTATTCTTTCTTCTAAAGTTGGGCCAGCCAAAACTTCTCCTGTTTTAAAGAAGTGTTTCACCTCACGAAAAATCCATGGATAGCCAATTGCGGCTCTGCCAATCATAATTCCGTCAACCTCATACTCCATTCTCCATGCCGCAGCCTTTTCTACGCTATCTACATCGCCATTGCCAAAAATTGGTATTTTGATACGTGGATTGCGTTTAATATCTCTAATCAATGACCAATCTGCTTCGCCTTTATACAATTGTGCCCGTGTGCGGCCATGAATGGTTAAGGCCTGGATACCTACATCTTGTAAGCGTTCTGCAACTTCGTATACATTTTTGGTATTGTCATCCCAGCCTAAACGGGTTTTAACAGTTACAGGCAAGTGTGTAGCTTTAACCACAGCAGCTGTCATTTTAACCATTTTATCAATATCCTGAAGCAAACTTGCACCAGCACCACGACAGGCAACATTTTTAACTGGGCAACCATAATTGATATCCATCAGATCTGGACCTGCCAATGTTGCAATTTCGGTTGCTTCTCTCATACTTTCAATGTCACTTCCAAATATTTGGATGCCTATTGGTCTTTCGTATTCGAAAATATCCAGTTTTTTACGGCTTTTTGCGGCATCACGAATCAATCCTTCTGATGAAATAAACTCTGTATACATCATATCGGCACCGCCTTGTTTACACACATAACGGAAAGGAGGATCGCTCACATCTTCCATTGGTGCCAACAATAAAGGGAACTCTCCCAAATCTATATTTCCTATCTTTACAGACATTTTTCTATCTTCAAAGCAAAATTAAAGATACAAAGGTACGAATATTACAAATAATGCAGACCATACAAACCGCCAAGCAAGAAAACAGTCCTTTTATACAGCTTTTATTGCTAGGCATTTACGCTTTGGTAGGTCTCATTGTTTTTGCTTTGATCGCTTTTGCACTCATTTTTTTAGTTTATGGATTTGATGCCGTACAGAGTTTAGTGGGTGTTAACCCCAATCTGAAAATGCATGTGGAGGCCATGAAAATATTGCTTACGGCCCAACAAATTGGTCTTTTCTTAACTCCAACACTTTTATTGGCCATTACCGAAGGGAAAAAACCGCAGCGATTTTACGGAATGGCTATGCCAAAAACTCAGGTATTGGTATTGATCCTCCTAATCATGACCTGCTCTATGCCAATTATGGGTTGGGTGAATGAACTGAATCAGAAAATGGTCCTTCCTGATTTTCTAAAAAGCTTACAAGAATGGATGCGAAAACTAGAAGATGAGGGCGAAAAAACCACCTTGGCCATTTTAAAGATGAATTCAATTGGTGGGTATCTGATTAACCTCTTGGTAATTGCTATTGTTCCTGCCATTTGTGAAGAACTTATTTTTAGGGGTGCTTTACAACGTGTTTTTTTACGTTGGATCAAAAATCCACATGTGGCCATTTGGACTTCGGCCTTTATTTTTAGCACCATTCATTTTCAATTTTTTGGTTTTTTCCCTCGTTTATTATTAGGTGCCGGTTTTGGTTATTTCTATTTCTGGACTGGAAGCATCTGGTACACCATTTTTGCACATTTTTTAAACAATGGATTTGCCGTAACGATGGCTTGGTACTTTCAAAAAAATAATTTGCCTATTAATCAAGATGAGGGCATGACTGTTGCCTGGTATGGTTATGTAATTAGTGCGATATTAACCATAGCTTTGCTTAAATTTTTAAAAGACAGTGCAAAGATCCCAAACGGATTTGCACCCAATACCAAATCTCAAATTAAGGAATGAAAACAAGAGCAATAACCGCTTTCTTTTTTACCATCGTAATGCTTGGCTCCATTTTTTTAGGCGCCTATACTTTTACTTTTTTCTATTTGGCCTTAAGTTTAATTGCCCTTTTAGAGTTTTATAAACTGGTGAAAATAGGCGGTATTCGACCACACAGAAATGTGGCAGTTTTTGCCGCAGCAGTGATGTTTTTGTTGACCGCTGGTTATCATTTTTTTCAGTTCGAGTTGAAATACCTCCTGCTCATTGTACCCTTGATCTTTTCGGTGTTTATTCTGGAGTTGTATAAAAAGAATAAAATTCCTTTTGCCAACATCTCTTACACCTTTGTGGGCTTTATCTATGTAACCATTCCTTTCTGCTTTTTTTTCGCCTTAGGCTTCTTAGCCGATTTCAGCAACTATAGTTTCCATTTACCCTTGGCCTTTTTGTTAATGCTTTGGGCAAACGATACAGGCGCTTATCTTTTTGGTGTTAAATTCGGGAAAACCCGTTTATTCGAAAGGCATTCTCCTAAAAAGTCGTGGGAAGGATTTTTCGGCGGCATGTTTACCAGCATTGTAGTTTCCTACCTAATTTCGATGCAGTTTACAGAGATGAGCCCTTTAATTTGGGCTGGAATGTCATTCCTGATTGTTTGTTTTGGCACCCTGGGAGACTTGGTAGAATCGATGCTGAAGCGTAGCCTTGACGCCAAAGATTCAGGCAGCTTTTTACCGGGGCATGGTGGCTTTTTAGATCGTTTTGATGGGCTATTGATTGCCGCACCCGTGGTTTATGTGTATTTATATTTGATCTTGTATTAACTACGTCGATTAAATAGGGCTCTATTTGAGGCCTTATGCTCCTTATCCTGATTTAATTAACGTTGATGTAACAAATTTACAGCATGGGTATTTCAAATACTTTTCTGTTATATATTTGATATAATAACCATCAACATTCCTAAATTATGATAAAAAGCTACTTTAAAAAGCTCTGTTTGGCTCTTTTAATTGTAGGAAGCTTAAATGCTACTGCACAAGAAGTACCAACCCCTAAAGCTCACTTTGGTTTTACCATTGGCGATGATTATCAATTGGCCAACTATACGCAAACTGAAGCTTATTTTAAAAAATTAGCCGCTACTTCTAAGCGGGTAAAATTGGTAGACATTGGTAAAACTGAAGAAGGAAGGTCACAATATATGCTGATCATCTCTTCGCCAGAAAATTTGAAGAACCTAGAGCGCTACAAACAAATTTCCCAAAAAATGGCCCGTGCCGAGGGCTTAAGCCAAGATGAGGCAAAAAAATTAGCTGCCGAAGGGAAAGCTGTGGTATGGATTGATGGTGGCCTGCATGCCAATGAGGTTGTTGGTGCACACCAGTTGATCCAAATGGCCTATAACCTGTCTAGCCGTACAGATGCCGAAACTACCAATATCCTAGATAAGGTGATTGTTTTAATGACACACGCCAACCCCGATGGACAAGAACTGCAAAGCGATTGGTACATGAGAGAGAAAGACCCTAAGAAAAGATCTTTAAGTGGTTTGCCTCGTTTGTACGAAAAATATGCCGGGCATGATAACAATAGGGATTTCTTTATGTTGAACCTTAAAGAAACCCAAAATATGGGCAGACAGCTTTTTGTAGAGTGGATCCCACAAATCATGTATAACCACCACCAAGCTGGGCCTGCCGGAACAGTAGTCGCTGGACCTCCATACCGTGATCCTTATAACTACGTTTTCGATCCAATGGTATTGACCAGTATCGACGCCGTAGGTGCTGCCATGCACAATAGAATGAATGTTGAAGGGAAACCGGGCTATACCCAACGTGGGGGCTCTGTGTTTTCTACTTGGTACAATGGTGGTTTGCGTACAACAACCTATTTCCACAACATGATTGGTTTGTTAACAGAAATTGTAGGTGGACCAACGCCCTCTGATATCCCTTTGGTTCCTTCTCGTTTATTGCCAAACGGCGATTCGCCAAACCCAGTACTCCCACAAAAATGGTATTTCAAAAATTCAATTGATTATTCAGTTTCATTGAATTATGCCGTTTTAGGTTATGCACAACGTCACAGCGATGAGTTATTGTACAACATCTACCAAATGGGTAAAAACTCTATTGATAGAGGCAGCAAAGATACTTGGTCATTTTCTCCGAAAAAGATCGATGCCATTAATGATGCTTACCAAAAAGACAGAAGTACAAGTGCTACTACAAACCCTGCGGGTGGTTTTGGTGGCGGTAGAGGCATGTCTGTTAAATATTTAGATACGGTAATGAAAGCGCCACTTAATAGAGATGCTAGGGGTTATATCTTATCAGCCGATCAACCAGATTTTACTACAGCAATCCGTTTCTTAAATGCTTTGATTAGAACTGGTATTGGGGTACAAAAGGCAACTGCAGCATTTACTGTTGCTGGCAAAAGTTATCCTGCCGGAAGTTACATTGTTAAAACCGATCAGGCTTTCCGTCCGCACATTTTAGACATGTTCGAACCACAAGACCATCCAAACGACTTTAAATACGAAGGAGGGCCTCCAATTGCACCATATGATGCTGCAGGTTGGACATTGGCTTACTTGATGAATGTTAAATTCGACAGGATCCAAGATAAATTTGATGGTCCTTTTGAAAAACTTCCTTATGGCGAGCTGTTAAAAGCCACACCAAAAGCACTGCCATCGGGTAGTGGTTATGTATTGAGCTCAAGTGCAAACGAAAGCTACCTGGCCGTAAACGAATTGTTAAAAGGCGGTGCCGAAGTTTTCCGCAATAGTGCCGACGGTTCTTTTTATGTTCCTGCCTCTGCAAAAGCAAAAACGATTTTAGACAAAGCTGAGCATGGTTTTGGAATGAGGGTAATGGCGGCACAAAAGCCTGCCAAAGCAGTTAAAATTGCGCCTTCTCGTATCGCTCTTTGGGATACTTACGGCGGCTCGATGGATTCGGGATGGATCCGTTTCATTATGGAGCAATACCACTTTGATGCTACGGTAATTTATGCACCAGATATCGACGCTGGAAATTTAAAAGATAAATTTGATGTAATTGTATTTGTTGATGGCTCTATCCCTGCTTACAACCCTAACGCAACAGCGAATGCTGGCAATAGAGGTGGTGGTTTTGGTGGACCTGCACCAGAATCTGTACCAGAAGAGTATAGAGCTCGTATCGGTCGCATGAGCCAAGATAAATCAATTCCTCAATTGAAGAAATTCTTAGAGGCTGGTGGCGAAATTGTAGCCATTGGTACTGCAACCAACTTGGCCGCTCACCTAGACTTACCTGTGCGTAATGCCATGGTAGAATTGGTAAATGGTACAGAGAAAAGGCTACCTGCCGAAAAATACTATGTGCCTGGCAGTGTATTAAATGTTGCTTTAGATACCAAACAGCCTGCCAACTGGGGCATGGATCGTGCTACGGATGTTTATTTCGATAACAGCCCTGTATTTAAACTGAGCCCAGATGCGGTATCTAGCGGAAGGATTAAACCTTTAGCTTGGTTTGCCAATGCTACGCCATTACGTAGTGGTTGGGCTTGGGGCCAAAGCTACCTACAAGATGGAGTTGCAGCTTTCGAAGCTGATTATGGTAAAGGTAAATTATTTGCCTTCGGTCCAGAAATTACCTTCAGAGCGCAAACGCATGGCACCTTCAAATGGATGTTCAATCAATTGTACAAATAGTTTAACCAACTGTTAAACCTTAACTCATAAGCCTCGACCCGAATAGGAGTCGGGGCTTTTTTATGGCTATGCCATTTATTGATCATAAGATTAAAAGTGCTTTGCGGCTTTATTTTGAAAGCTCTAAACTAATTCGTTTATTTACTTACTAAGCCTTTGAACAACTCTTAATGAACCTGACCTGTTACGTAGTAGACGATGATTGCCATGCCGTAAATGCAGTGGTAAAACATATCGAAAAGACTCCTGAATTGACCTGTATTGGCACTCATACAGATCCAATCGCTGCGCTTAAAGAAATCAAACTAAAGCAACCAGACCTTGTATTTTTAGATGTAGAAATGCCTGAGTTATCTGGAATTGAGGTGGCTAGCCTACTACCAGAGGGTACGTTTATTGTATTTATCACTTCTCATTCAAAATATGCTGTAGAAGCCATTCAAAAAGACGCCATCGGTTACCTGCTAAAGCCTTTCTCCTATCACATGTTCGTCACATGCATAGATAAAATTAAAGCAAGAACCCAAAAAACCGACATGGATAATAATAATAATAAAGATTGGGGGAAGATATTTCTAAACACGGGGACTAAAGGGAAACTCACCCAGATTAACGTTTCGGAAATACGCTATGTAGAGGCCTTAAAAAATACCATCTCTATTCATGCCCAAAAGGAGGTCTTTTTGCTACGGTCGAGTATAAAAAATATTATCGCACAATTACCCAATAAAGTATTTATCCGCATCCACCGAAGCTATATCGTTAACATCGACCACATCAGGTCGGTAGACGGAAGCACAGTTACACTGCTGAATGATGCTATTATTCCATTCGGAGAACAGTACAAAGCTCGCTTTATGGATTGCATCCGGTCCCGTACTATCAAAGGTTAAAGTAGCTAATCAAGTTTTGCATACACAAAATGCTTGTTCATATACAGCATGTGCCTGTCTGTTGCAAAATTTTTTCTCTCCTGTATCTTTTTCTAATTTTCTCCCGGAAAACAAACAACTATTTTATGAGAAAAAAACAACCCGTAAAAAAATTAACCTTTTTTAAGAAAGAATTTATTGCCAGCGCACTGCTCTTCTTGTGCCTGTTTTTAGTACAATGTAAAAAAGACATTGTTAACCCAACAAATGACCAATTTGACGTAAACAAACAGGTAATTAAGGAAGAACAGATTATCAATTTGCTAAATGAAATCCCTGCAGCACAGCTCTTGACATTAGATTGGAAAAAATCGCAGCAGGCAACTGTCGATGGAAAGAAAATTGTACGTATACCGATCTTGAACATAAATAAGCTCATGAATGTTGAGCTGCCACCAGATCTGCGTCTAAATGAGAATATCAGTCAAGGTAAACAAATGAGTGGAAAGACACAATCAAATGGATCTTCAAACGAAGCAGGCACACCCAATCCAAATTATTTCGAAAAGCATCCTCCAGAATTATTTATCATCAAAGACGCAGGGAGCGATAAGCTCAGTGCCTATTTATTCAATTTTGTACCAACTAATCCGAATGTTGATTTTGGGGAAAATGGAATCTGGACAGGTAACCTTTACGAATGGAATTTAAAAGGGGAAACAGTTTGGACCCAAGAAATTGTTAAAAGTAAACTAAAGCAAAAATATGGCCTTAAAAATCCCAATCAGACAGAAAGCACCAATAAGGTAGGTGCCAAAGGTAAAGTACTCAGGGCTGATGATCAAAAGGTTGGTTATATTTTCAAATGGCTTGCCGATTTGCTTGGTGATGTTGTTGGGTGGATAGCACATACGCTTGGTATTCCAACTTACTATACAAACCACTTTGGTGGTGGATGGAGGATTGATTGGGGAGCATTCCCTACTAGCAATCCAGATAGCGATGGAGGGTTTACAGGGCCAGTAGATCGTGATGGGGTTTATGGTAGTTATGTGCCGGGTTATGGCTCAGGGGGGAATTATGACCCTTATCCAAACAATAACCCTAGTGGGCCTACTTCTGGTTCGGCAACAGTTGCAGGTTCTACGTTGTATCTCATTCGCACATTAGAATTGACAGATACGGATGAAATGGATTTTTTAGCCGAACACCCAACAAGTTCCGACAAACTTGCCACTTATTTAGAAGCAATGGGTAAAACAACAGAAAGTAAAGCGTTTGTAAAGTGGGCGATTGAACGTTTCATGAATGATAATAATGTATCTTTAGAGCAACTAGATAATATTTATGATGCAATAAGACATCAAAACTATGTGCCTAAGGATAGAGAGCCTGCTAGCTATTATTGGAGATCTAAACTCTCTACAGATGACTTTAGCAGTTTCCTTACCGAAATCACTCCTTTATGGATTAATAGAAATGGTACAGAGATAAAAAATGTGGACGCTTTTAATTGTCACTATCATGCCTTTGGCCTACAGTACGCTACTGAAACCCTCGAAGGCTACCCAAAATGGGTAACAGCGATAAAATTAGAATCGAAAGATTGGAGTACAGTGACAGGAAACATCCAAGTTGGAGATCGTGTAATGTACTCCTTAAACAATAATGGGGCATCAGGATGGACACATTCTGCCATAGTAACAGAAGTTGATGCTGATGGGTATGCAACTAAGGTAAGTAGTAAAATGGGAACCTATGAAATTATAGAACATCATCCAAGGGATATCCCTGCAGCTTATGGAACTACAGGCCCAACATTTACTTTGGATGGAAAAACAGTTCCTTCAAGAATTTATTGGAGAAAAAAATAGAGTTAGTATCATGAAACAAGTTAGCTTAATCATTATCGCGTTGTTCGCAATTTGGTCGTTGGGTAAGGCACAGCCATCCAATACAAATCAAATTGATTTAGATTTTCAAAAATTAGTTAAACTAAAATGTACTTATGAAAGGTACGGACTCATTGCAAGTCAAACATCAAAAATAGAATCTCTTAACATGAGAGATTCTATTTTTGATTTATATAAAAGTCAGGCGTATAAAATAAAAACAGCTCCCAATATTTATTTGAAACATATCAATCATGTTTTAAAAAATGACAAGAACCTATCAACGGAAGAAACGCTTCCTTATAAATATATGTCTGTAACAGGTGGAGGGTACATTAATTCTCGTTGGTATCTAATCAAGAAAATTGATCTATATCGGGTTATTAAATATAGTCTTTTCAAAAAAAAGGATAGTATTTTGCCACAGGACTTCCGTGGTTTACCTGTGGTTAATGAGAAGAATTATAATGGATATGATAAGACTAAACAAGGTGATTTTAAGAGCGCATTTAGGTTTCTTTTACATAACCTGTCGTTATCTACACAAGAGGTAAAGTTTATCAAAAATAATGATAACCAAATACACGTCCTGGACATGAAAAAATATTTGGATAAAAATGGACTAAGCATAGTTAATAAAAATTTTATAACATGGGCAATAAATTATTTCATAAAAGATCCAAAAGTTTCTTTAGCATACCTTGATAATGTTTATGAAGTGATAAGAAATCAGGATTATTTACCTAGAGATCAAAGTGCTACAAAATCTCAATAAGCTTGATAGCGAAGTAGATAAGTGTATTCAAGTGGCAGTCGCCCATATCTATATTGCAGGTCGTCTGCCAAATGCAAGATAAGACTCATAAATTTTAAAAAGATCAAATAGGCCTGTGAAATTTTCAATAAGAAATCAAATGAAAATTAATCCTCTTTTTTATTTCCTAATCTTATTTTCAGCCATGTTCAGCACAGCAATAATTAGTAGTTGTGGTGGTATCAGTAACTTTGGGGATGAACAAACAGCTGTTGAAGATTCTTTGGGTTATGAAAAGTTATTGGGCACCTATATTTTTAAACCATCTAGAGAGCAGGCCGAACGCCTACGAATAGATTCTAATGAAGTGATTACTTTGAGGATTACCAAGGATAGTTTAGTTAATTTCAAATCAGGCAGATATGAAGGTAAGTACTATATAGACAAAATGGTTTTGATGATGACTCCATACCCCAAGGAGGCCTATTCATCTACATGGTCATATAATTATTTCCGTCAAACAAAGTCTAATTCATTTGGGCTCAAACAGCCTATTGCAACATATAATAATTTGAGTTATACTATTGAGAAACTTCCTGATAATGATACTTTACACATTTGTGGTTATGGAAGTGACCCAAAACATGAGGTAATGAGGCTAGTAGATTTTAAAAAGATCAAATAGGTTTGGTTAAAATAGCTACTCCTTTAACATTTCAAAAAATGTAATTGCGATGAAAGACAATATAATTGAGGCATTTTTTTCTGCCTTTTTCAATGCTCGTAAATTAACTTCTGTTTATACAAAAGACACCCCTAAAGAAATGATGGCCTCGCCAGTTGATGAGGAGGGTTGGTTTATATGGAAACCTCTTAATGGTACATTTAGCGCTGAAGACTATCGAAAGGTTGAAGAAAAATTCAATGTGGTTTTCCCACAAAGTTTTATCAATTTTCATAAAAGATATTTTTTCCTCGATTGTGATTGTAGACTCTTAAGGCTACCCTATTCAAACCCCAATCAACCACTTCAAGAGATTACCGATCCTCTTGAAGATGCTGATTATCTTGCCTCACTTGGCTTATATCCTTTTGCATGGGAAGGTAATGATAACGGGCACCTGGTATTTGATGGGCGAGAGGATAAAGAAAACAATGAATTCCCCATAAGGCTATTCGATTATTCATGGGATGAGCTTGATGGTTTAAGCGCCATTATCTTTTCTTCATTTTCCAAACTATTGGAATGCTTGACCCATTACATGAAAGAGGTTAAGACCAGGCAAGATTTTGATGTAGTTCCAGATTTCTTAGAAATAGACCCAGAGGGGGCAGGAAAATATGGAAGAGAATACTGGTTAGGCTGGGCAGGGATGATGAAAGGTAATTATGAATATTTTAAGGATAATCCTTGGCCATTTTAAAATTCAATAGAATAACTAAGCCTTAACTCATAAGCCTCGACCCGAATAGGAGTCGGGGCTTTTTTACTTCTAGCTTACCATTCAAAAATAAAGCTGCCCTATCTTTGTATCATGAAAGTAGAAATTTGGTCAGATGTAATGTGTCCTTTTTGCTATATCGGCAAAAGACATTTTGAAAAGGCAATTGAAACCCTGCCCTTTAAAAATGAAGTAGAGATTGAATGGAAAAGTTTCCAGCTCAATCCCGAATATCAGAATACCGATAACGAAGACCTCTACACTTATCTGGCACGCAGCAAAGGCATGTCTGTAGCGCAAGCCAAACAGATGACCACCCAAGTGGTAGCCATGGCAGAAAATGTAGGCTTAAACATTGATTTTGACACCAATGTTCCAGCCAATTCTTTTGATGCCCATCGTTTAATCCATTATGCAGCAAGCAAAGGCCTACAAGATCAAGCAGAAGAAGCTTTATTCCACGCTCATTTTATGGAGGGCAAAGACATTGCCAAAGCCGATGTTTTAATCGAAATTGCCAAAAGCCTTGGCCTTGATGAAGCTGAAACATTAAGTATCTTAAAAAGCGACGATTTTGCAGAAGGTGTACGTTACGATGTTTACGAAAGTCAACAATTGGGCGTTAGGGGTGTGCCTTATTTTGTATTTGATAGAAAATATGCTTTATCTGGTGCACAACCCATTGATGCTTTTGAAGGTGCCCTTACCCAAAGTTTTACCGAGTGGAAAGCCACACAACCTCAAACACAATTGACTTCGTTAAATAAAAATGACGATGCCGTTTGCGATGAAAATGGTTGTGAGGTTTAACTTATTTCTTTAGCGGTTGCAACAGATACTCTAAACCATTCAGCTTAATTTCGTACATGGTAGCCAATAACATGCCCAATTTTCCAGGAGGGAAGCCTTTGGTATGGAACCACACCAAGTAAGTTTCTGGTAGGCTAGAGATGATCCAGCCTTTATATTTGCCAAACGGCATTTTCATTAGCACCAGTTCTTGTAATAATTGTGAGTCCATATTTGGGTTGTGGGTTGCGAGTTACGTGTTGTGAGTTACAAGTTGTGGGTTACAAGTTGTGGGTTATGGATTGAAGGCTTAGGCTATAAAATCAATCGCCTTAAACTTTTAACTGTTTTAAAGGATCAATTCTAACATTTCAATGGCCTCATCAACATTGGTAATGTTATCAAAAGAGATGCGTAACGAGTCTTTAACTTCTTTTAGGTTACACAAACGTTGGTGAACCTGTGCAAAGGCCAACACCTTATTAAACACTTCCGAATCGAAAAATTTAGATTGCTTATCGCTCACAAAATAACCTCGCAAAATATTCTTCTTAAAGCTCAGTTTCTCAAAACCTAAACGTTTACCCACCCATTGCAGGCGCAAAACCTTGAGCATTACTTTTACAGGCTGTGGCACCGGCCCAAAACGATCTTTCAGTTCTTGTTCAAAAGCATTGAGCTGGGCATCATTTTCTAATTTTGAAAGCTCGGTATACAAATTATAACGCTCTGTAATACTGGTTACATAATCATCAGGTATGTGAAGCTCTAAGTCGGTATCAACCTGCGTAAAATTAACATAGGCTCGTTCTGGTTCGTCTTTAAATAGGTCTTTAAACTCTGCCTCTTTCAGTTCCTGAATGGCCTCGTCTAAAATTTTATTGTACATTTCGAAACCAATCTCGGCAATAAACCCACTTTGCTCGCCCCCCAAAAGATTACCACTGCCTCTAATATCCAAATCACGCATAGCGATGTTGAAACCACTGCCCAGATCAGAAAACTCTTCAATGGCACTTAACCTTTTTCTCGCTTCATTGGTAAGGGTTGATAAAGGAAGGCTCAACAAGTAGCAAAATGCCTTTTTATTAGATCTACCCACACGACCACGCATCTGGTGCAAATCGCTCAAACCAAACATGTGCGCATGGTTGATGATAATGGTATTGGCATTCGGGATATCCAGACCCGCTTCAATAATCGTAGTGGCTACCAAAACATCTTTTTCGCCATTGATAAAATCGAGCATCACATCTTCCAACTGGTCTCCATCCAATTGGCCGTGGGCAATCCCAATTCTGGCCTTTGGCACTAAAGTCTGGATCAATCCGCCCAATTGTGGCAAATCATTTACCCTGTTATGAATAAAGAAAACCTGTCCTCCCCTGTCCAATTCAAACTGCACCGCCTCTTGGATCAGTTTATCATTAAAAACATGCAGTTCGGTATTTACAGCTTGCCTGTTTGGCGGTGGCGTACTCATAATCGACAAATCTCTAGCCCCCATCAAAGAAAAATGTAAGGTTCTCGGAATTGGAGTTGCTGTTAAAGTCAACGTATCCACATTTACACGTAAAGCTCTTAATTTCTCTTTTGCGGCAACGCCAAATTTCTGTTCCTCATCAATAATCATGATGCCCAAATCCTTAAATTTTACATCCTTGCTTAACAAACGATGGGTACCAATTACAATATCGACTTTTCCCTGAGCCAAGCGCTCTAAAGTCTCCTTAATCTGTTTAGAAGTTTTAAAACGATTGATATAATCTACCGTACAAGGAAATTCTTTTAATCGCGACGAAAATGTTTTAAAATGTTGTAAGGCTAAAATCGTAGTGGGCACTAAAATTGCAGCCTGTTTGCCATTGGCAACTGCTTTAAAAGCTGCACGAATGGCAATTTCTGTTTTGCCAAAGCCCACATCACCACAAACCAATCGATCCATCGGGTGCGGCGCTTCCATGTCTTTTTTTACATCGGCAGTTGCTTTAACCTGATCTGGGGTATCCTCGTAAATAAAGGAAGCCTCGAGTTCGGTTTCTAAATAGCCATCGGGCGAAAATGCCGTACCTACCTGGGCTTTTCTCATCGCATACAGCTTGATCAGGTCTCGGGCAATGTCTTTAACTTTTTTTTTTGTGGTTTTCTTCAGCTTATCCCAGGCCTCAGTACCCAACTTATTCATTTTGGGTTGTGTACCATCTTTGCCACTAAATTTCGCAATGCGATTTAGGGAGTTGATGTTCACGTACAACAAATCATTATCAGCATATACCAAGCGGATCATCTCTTGGATTTTGCCATTTACTTCTACTTTTTCTAAACCTGCATATTTTCCAATCCCATGGTCAATGTGGGTCACAAAATCGCCCGGCTTCAGCTCTCTTAAATCTTTTAAGGTAATGGCCTGGCTGCGTTGATAACCTTTCTTTAATTGGTATTTATAAAAACGATCAAAGATCTGGTGGTCGGTATAAAAGGCCACTTTTTGCAAAGCATCTACAAAACCTTCCCGCAAAGGGATATTTACAGGGGTAAACTTCGCTGTTTTATCAATGTCGTCTAAAATGGCGTATAAACGCTCGGTTTGTTTGGTAGAGTTGGTAAATATAAAATTGTGGATCTGCTGTTTCTCATTGTCTTTTAGATTCTGGATCAGTAGGTCGAAATCTTTGTTAAACGAAGGTTGTGGCTTGGTTTCAAACTGAAAAACTTGTTCTGTTTGATAAAAGAACTGTTTTCCAAACTCTACCACAGCAAAGTCTTGGAAAAGATCTGCCAACATCTTCTCATCAGAGAAAGAGAATTTAGGATCTAACCAATTCGGGTTTTGCTGCTTCTCTGCCAAAGCCAAAGCTTTCCAAAGTTCAACGGCTTTTTTATAACCCCCTTTAACAATGTCTATGGTATATTCAACATCTTTAAACCAAAGCTGGGTATCTTTTTCTATATAATCTAATAGACTGATATTGTTTTCTGTTAAAAACTTGGCCTGTACATTGGGTACAATGGTTAAGCTTTTCACATCTTCAACAGAAAGTTGGCTTTCAATTTCAAAAGTCCGGATACTTTCTATGGTATCGCCAAAAAATTCGATTCGGTAAGGTAGCTCATGAGAGAAAGAAAAAATATCTACAATTCCACCTCTAATAGAGAATTGCCCTGGTTCATATACAAAATCGGCACGTTCAAAATCGTAATCGAACAAAAACTCGTTGATAAAATCGATCCCCAATTTAATGCCCAAGCTAATTTCTAAGGTATTTTTCTCTAATACAGAGCGGTCAATTACCTTTTCTGCCAATGCTTCGGGGTAGGTAACTACTATTTTTCCATATTCAGATTGATGGTTGAGCTCGTTTAATACTTCGGCCCTTGCCAACACATTTGCCGTATCTATTTGGGTAAACTCAAAAGCTTTACGAAAAGAGGATGGAAAAAGTAAGATCTCCTTGCCCAAAATACCTTCCAGATCGGATAGGAAATAGGCCGCTTCTTCTCTATTGGGCAAGATAAACAACTGGGGCTTATGCAGTAAAAAGTAGGTTGAAACTGCCATTACAGCATCGGCCGAACCCACCAATCCCCTCAGTTGGGTTTTACTCCCTTTCCCCTTATTTAACGACTGTGCTACGGCAACAACACGCTCGTCTGTTTTATATCTGTTAATCAGGTCGCGAATGTTCACTATGTAAAGGTAAAAAATTATTGCGTATTGAGCATTGGTAATTTGGACAAGGAAATCGTTTTTAAAAACCAATAGCTATAAAGGTGGAGGGTACCGTATGTGGATTTAGGATAAATATTTTTGAAGAGCTGGTTCAATGCTCATCACTCCCGTCAACCCTGCCTGCCTACCGCAGGCAGGCTAACCGCTTTACTCCGCTATCGCTCCGTGTTCGCTCATATCAGGTCTATTTAACAAACAAATTTGCTTTCTAATAGCCCTTGTTGGCGTCCCCGCCAACAGGCATAAAGATACATTGATTGAACAAAGTTATATAAAAGATAGGTTCTCGATGGCGGGACGCCAACGATAGCAGAAAGTGCGCCGCTTTGGCCTTTCTGCCATAGTCTTGTGTTTAATAGCCCCGATTGCAGCGGAAAGCCCGGAATGTAGCGCAGCGAAATGAGGACTTGTAGCGCAAGGCGGGAATGACGTTGTGAAGAGCACTAAAATTGCGCTGCTAATCATTTTGGTATTCAAAAAGCTTAACCGAGCTTGCGAGCTCATTGACGCCAATAAAAGCGATTTCCCTGATCATTTGGCAATGAACAAATGAAACTATTGAACAATCAGGCATAATTTCTTCGAGGTAACAAGCGATTTGGTCGATATTTTTTTTCGGTTGGTCGAGTTCAATCTTATTGCTGTAACAAAAAACTTATCATTGTTTCTAAATTATATAAAACGAGAAACATGAAACACTTTAAAAGCTTTCCGCTAGAATTATTTTTCTGGATTGCAGCTTTGGTGTTGTTAGCAACAGCTGATCCTCATGAACATCACTTTAGCCTTTGCCCATTAGCAAATTTAGGTTTAACTTGGTGCCCGGGATGTGGATTAGGGAGGTCGATAACTTCATTGTTTCACGGAGATGTTAGTGCAAGCTTTTCA
Source organism: Pedobacter sp. Hv1 (assembly GCF_001412215.1). GTDB lineage: Bacteria > Bacteroidota > Bacteroidia > Sphingobacteriales > Sphingobacteriaceae > Pedobacter. The sequence continues at coordinate 29,146 of NZ_LLWP01000009.1, read as the reverse complement.
CATCATTGGTTTGGTATACCGGCTTTGATATTGATCTGTTACCGCATCTATCAGCTCAGCAAAAATTTATTTAACAAAGATTTTAATTTAAAATATAAGGAGGATTAGCAATGTTTGACTCACAATTTATGGCATTACCGGGAATAACCCCGCAAGAATACAGCTACTTACAAACAGCCACAAACGGTTTGAATGAGCAACAGGTAAGAACTTTTTTAATGATCTATACCGGCAAAAGAAAAAATCCAAGTGATATGCTCCTTTTCTGTGTAATCGGATTGTTCTTAGTTCCAGGATTACAACGCTTTTTGGTTAACCAAATTGGAATGGGCATACTTTATCTATTTACCGCAGGTTTATGTTTTATCGGTTCAATAGTTGACCTTATCAACCACAAAACATTAGCGTTTGAGTACAACCAACGTATGGTTTTTGAAAGTTTACAAATGGTTAGAATGGGCAGTTTCCAATAAAAAACACCAACAAACTATATAAATAATCCTTATCTGTTTAAAAGCGGGTAAGGATTTATTATTTTTATAGCATGAAGTTATCCGAGATTACCAATTACCTCGAAAGCATTGCCCCATTAAATTATCAGGAAGATTATGATAATGCTGGTTTATTGGTTGGCCATGGCAATGATGAAATTCATGCTGCTTTAGTGGCCTTAGATTGCACAGAGCAAATTGTAGACGAGGCTATTGCTAAAAACTGCAATTTAATTATTACCCACCACCCCATTGTTTTTAAAGGTTTGAAAAAACTGAATGGAAAAACATATGTAGAAAGAGTAATCCTAAAAGCCATTAAAAATAATATTGCACTGTATGCCATCCATACCAATTTAGATCATGTGGCCAATGGCGTAAGTGCCGAAATATGTAAAAGATTAGGTATCCAAAATGGAAAGATTTTAGCCCCGAAAGATGGTCTTTTAAAGAAATTGGTCACCTTTTGTCCTACGGCAAATGCCGCAGCACTTAGAAATGCCTTGTTTGCGGCTGGCGCTGGCAATATTGGAAACTATAGCGAATGTAGTTTCAACACTGAAGGCACAGGAACTTTTAAGGCGGGCCAAAATACCGACCCCTTTGTAGGCGAAAGAGGCAACCAGCATCATGAAATCGAAACCCGAATTGAAACGATCTTTAAAGCGCAAGACGAACGCAATATCATCTTAGCTTTATTAGAACATCACCCTTATGAAGAAGTTGCCTATGATATTTATGCCTTATCCAATAAATTAGAAAATGTGGGTGCGGGCATGGTAGGCTGGCTGGCAGAAGAAATGGACAGCGTTGATTTTCTGAATTTGGTTAAAGATAAAATGGAAGCCAAGGTAATTAGGCATACCGAACTGTTACCACGAAAAATTAAAAAAGTTGCCGTTTGTGGTGGCTCGGGCAGTTTTTTATTAAAGGATGCCATTAAAGCTGGTGCCGATGCTTTTATTACTGCAGACTTCAAATACCACGAATTTTTTGATGCAGAAAAACAATTGATTATCTGTGACATTGGCCATTACGAAAGTGAACAATTTACATCTAATTTGTTGATAGATAATATTCAAGAAAAATTTCCTAACTTTGCAATCCGTTTAACGGAGCATAATACAAACCCCATAAATTATTTCATTTAATGGAACAAACAGTAGAGCAAAAGCTAAAAGCTTTATACGAATTACAAAACCTGCATACAAAGATTGATAAAATACGTCAAATTCGTGGCGAGTTACCAATGGAAGTAGCTGATTTAGAGGATGAAGTAGCCGGATTAGAAACACGTATACAAAAAATCAAAGCTGAATTAGACGATACTGAAGATGCTATTGTAACACGTAAAAACATGATCAAAGAAGCACAAGCTTTGATTAAGAAATACGAAAAACAACTAGAAGACGTAAAAAATAACCGTGAATACGATGCTTTAACTAAAGAAGTTGAGATTCAAAATTTAGAGATACAGGTTTGCGAGAAAAAAATCAAGGAACATGGTTTTGAAATTGCTTCTAAAACTGAGATCTACGATCAAGCTTTAGCAAACATCGAATCTAGAAAAGGCGATTTAGAACTTAAAAAGAGCGAATTAGAGACAATTACCGCAGAAACCGAAAAAGAAGAACAAGCTTTATTGAAAAAAGCAGATAAAGCAGAAACTCAAATTGAAGAGCGTTTATTAACTGCATACCACAGATTAAGAGGTAATGCGGTAAATGGTTTAGCCGTAGTAACTATCGATAGAGATTCTTGCTCTGGATGTTTCAATCAAATTCCACCTCAACGTCAATTAGATATCCGTCAACGTAAAAAAGTAATTGTTTGCGAGCATTGCGGTAGAATTTTAGTAGACGAGGCCCTAACTCACGAGTTAGCAGAAGCGTAACAATCAACCAAATATAATACTAGGCCAGATTTACATCTGGCCTTTTTTATGCCGTTTTGTTTTTAGAATTTATAAACGATGGCGTTGATGTGCATTCCTGCTCCTACCGAAGCAAAAACCGCATATTGCCCTTTTTCAATTTGATAGCCTTTCACTTTTCCTGCCAAAACAAGATCAATTAAGGTAGGAATGGTGGCTACAGAGCTATTGCCAAGCCACGAAATGGTCATTGGCACCAAGTTTTCTGGCACGCTATCCAAATCGTAAAGCTTAAACAAGCGCTTCATAATGGCATTGTCCATTTTGCCATTGGCTTGGTGGATAAATACGGTTTTGATCTGATCTAACGCAATGCCAGATTTATCTATTGCTTTTTTTACAACTTGTGGTACATTAATTACCGCAAACTCGTACAACTTGCGCCCATTCATTTTTAAATAGGTATTGCCATTGGTTTCGTTAGGGTTGTTACTGCTTCCCATAATCAATAACGAAGCATAATTGGCAAAGGTTTGGCTCTTATGGGCAATTATTCCAATTGGCTCTTCAGATTCTTTGGCTTCAAAAACGACCGCTCCAGCACCATCAGAAAAAATCATGCTATCCCTGTCGTGTGGGTCAATAATTCTTGAGAGCGTTTCTGAGCCAATTACTAGTACTTTCTTTGCATCACCACTTCTAATCAGGTAATCGGCCTGTATAGCGCCTTGTACCCAGCCAGGACAGCCAAAAATAATATCGTAGGCAACACAGTCTGGATTTTCTATGCCAAGCTCTTGTTTAACCTTTGCGGCTAAAGCTGGCAACATGTCCATTCGATTTGAGCCGTTTTTAACATCCCCAAAATTATGACAGAAGATAATATGGTCTAAGCTTTCCTTGTCAGCTCCTGCAGCAGCTAATGCCTTTTGAGCGGCAATTGCAGCGATGTTGCTGTTCACTAAATCGCAATCTGCATAACGGCGTTCAATGATCTCTGTAATTTCACTAAACTTGTGAATGATTTCTATATTTTCTTTGTCCAGCTTAACGCCGTTGTCGAAAAAAGAAGCTTCCATAAAATGGTCGCCAGAGATGATATTTTCGGGTATATAGCTCCCAGTCCCAGTAATAACCGAATAAATTTTGTTCATAATGCCCTTCGTGTACCGTATACCAATATGGTATTTAGTATAAAAATATTATATTTTAATTGAAATTAAAAATAATTATGAGAAATCATCAATTAAAAATACAAATAATTCTTTGGGGCCATGTGCGCCCAACACCAAAGTCTTTTCGATATCTGCTGTTCTGCTAGGTCCGGTAATGGTGCTGATCATAGATGGGATTTGGTTCCCATATTTGTTTTTAATCAACTGAAAGGCGTCTTTCAAATCTAAAACCAATTGGCCTGTTCTGGCAATTACAATATGCTGATGCGGAAAAATACTCAACCTACGTCCAGCAGCATGCTGATTACTGACCATTACAGAGCCGTTGCGGGCAATCAGTGCTTCGCATAAGGTAATACCTACCTCTGCCTGCTCAAAACCCTTGTCTGTTTGGTAAAATGGGAACTCGTAATGGCTCAATAGCGCTTGCAGTTCTGGTTCCCAACAATAAATCTTCCGCCAGTTGAAACGATCGGCCAGCTCTAAAATATTCTCTATAAAATCAACTCCGTTTTCGCAAAAAATAAAATTACCTGCCACATTTGTCAATTGTTCTGCAAATAAAATTTCTAGCTCTTCTGTATTGGCTTGATAAAGTTGACTTTCTTCTAAATTAGGATAAGGATTGTCTCGCTTTTCAAGCAAGGCCTTCCTAATTTTCTTTAGCATGAGTTCTTTTGAAGAAATGTTCTCTTTCATAGTTGATGTCCAAAATTACTTAACCTAGCCCATATAAGCAAAGAAGCAGTCTTAATAATTAAGACTGCTTCTCTGGTAAATTAATTACGCTATTCTTATTTAGTTTCTTCTGAATGAGTTGAAGGAGCAATTGTATCTGAAACGCTTGGGGTATTTAGCGCTTTATCATCTACAACAACAATGTCCGCTAGTAATTCTGTACCTTCAGTATCAAAATCACGTTTACCAAAAATCTCTTCCAAATCCTCTTTAAAAATTACCTCAGCTACTAATAATTTTTCTGCAAGTTTGATCAAATTCTGTTGGTTATCTGCCAAAATTTGTAAGGCTCTTTGGTATTGCTCTTCAATAATTTTACTCACCTCTTCGTCAATAATTCTTGCTGTTGCTTCAGAATATGGTTTTGTAAAACTCTCTTGTCCTCTCGAGTCATAGTAAGACATGTTTCCTATTTTATCATTTAATCCGTAAATAGAAACCATGGCATAAGCTTGCTTGGTAACTTTTTCCAAATCGCTTAATGCCCCTGTACTAATTTTTCCAAAGGTAATTTTCTCTGCAGCTCTACCGCCCATAGTGGCACACATTTCATCTAAAATTTGCTCAGTAGTGGTAATGCTTCTCTCTTCTGGTAAATACCAAGCTGCACCTAAAGATTGGCCACGAGGAACAATAGTTACCTTAATTAGTGGATGAGCATGTTTTAACAACCATGAAACTGTTGCATGACCTGCCTCGTGGAAAGCAATCGCTTTTTTCTCTTCTTTGGTAATGATTTTATTTTTCTTTTCTAAACCGCCAATAATACGATCAACTGCATCCAAGAAATCTTGTTTGGTTACAGATTCATGTGCTTTTCTCGCAGCTATTAGCGCCGCTTCATTACATAAGTTTGCGATATCGGCACCAGAAAAGCCTGGGGTTTGTTTTGCCAAGAAATTAATGTCTATGTTTTCTTCTAGCTTAATTGGCTTCAAGTGTACATTAAATATTTCTTTACGCTCGTTAATATCAGGCATATCAACATAAATCTGTCTATCAAAACGACCAGGTCTTAATAAAGCGTTATCTAACACATCTGCTCTATTGGTTGCACCCATGATGATGATCCCCGAATCAGTACCAAAACCGTCCATCTCTACCAGCAATTGATTTAAGGTATTCTCACGTTCATCATTTCCACCCATCATGCTACCTTTACCTCTAGCTCTACCAATAGCGTCAATTTCGTCAATAAAGATGATACAAGGGGCTTTATCTTTTGCTTGTTTAAACAAATCACGAACACGAGAAGCACCAACACCTACAAACATCTCCACAAAATCAGATCCTGATAAAGAGAAAAATGGAACTTGAGCCTCGCCAGCAACTGCCTTAGCCAACAATGTTTTACCAGTACCTGGCGAACCAACCAATAAGGCTCCTTTCGGGATTTTACCTCCTAAATTGGTGTATTTTTTAGGGTTTTTAAGGAAATCTACAATTTCCATCACCTCAACTTTAGCTTCTGTTAAGCCTGCAACATCATTAAACGTAATGTTTACTTGACTTTCTTTATCAAACAATGTGGCTTTAGATTTACCAATACTGAAGATTTGGCCGCCGCCGCCACCGCCGCCGCCACTCATTCTGCGCATCATAAAAATCCATAGACCAGCGAAAAGCAATAATGGAAGTACAATGGTAATAAACCCACTTAACCAAGGACTAGATTTTGAACTTGCTGAGATATCTATCTGTTGCTCTTTTGGAAGTCCAGCTTGGGCTTTTTCTAATTTATCTTGCAAAATTTTAGGGTCTGTCATTACAATTTTTGCGATAGGCCCATTTTTCGTCATGCTCAGCGAGTTGGTGTTGAGGTAGGCTTTATATTTCGGATCTGATTTCTTAGCATCCTTAATGTAAATTTCTGCAGTATAGGTTTCGCCATCTGAAGATCTATAACCTACCAATTGTTTAACATCGCCCGGAATTAGCATCTTTTCTTCAAAATCTTTATAGCTAATTGTTTTAACCTCGTTGTTGTTAAACATAAAGTTAACAACCAACAAGCCTACAATAATGGCCGCATATACCCAAAATATATTAAATTTTGAGCCTTTTTGTGGTTTCTTAGGGATATTAGGGATACGTTTAATCTGTTTAGGTTTGGTATCTGTATTTTGATTTTCTTTCATCTTAGTTCAAATCTGTATTAATAATTGGCTCAGGCACTTTTATAGGTTGTGGTTTCTGCATCGCCCCATAGGTCTTCAATTCCGTAAAAATCTCGTTTTTCGGTTCTAAAAATATGAACGACAACATCAAAATAATCTAGGATGATCCATTCGGCATTGTCTAAACCTTCTTTTCGCCAAGGGTGGGTTTGTGTTAATTTATATATTTCATCTTCAACACTATCGGCAATTGCCTTTACCTGTGTAGAAGAATCTGCATTGCAAACAACAAAATAATCGGAAACAGAACTATTCAGTTCTCTCAAATCTAAACGCACAATGTCGTGTCCTTTTTTTTCTTGGATGCCTTGAATAGCTATTTCTGAGAGGTATGTAGAAAGGTTTGCGGTTTTCTTTTTTACCATTAAATTTTTTTAATTTTGATCAACAACAAATATAAAATCAACACTTGCAAAATAACACTTTTTCAACATTATTTGTTGGTCAAAATCTTATCAATTTATTAGCGGTTGATTCTACTAATAACTTTTTGAAGAATTTACTGTCAAAATCCGAGCCATTACCAGAAGGAACTGTAATTATGGCAGAAGATCAGTTTGCCGGAAGAGGACAACAAGAAAACAGCTGGCATGCAGAACCCGGGAAAAATTTAACTTTCAGTCTTTTATTGAGGCCAAGCTTTTTACCTTTAAACAAACAATTTTTGTTAAATATGGCCATTAGCATTGCCATAAACAATGCTTTGCGTGTTTATTTACCTGAGGGGTTAAGTGTAAAATGGCCTAATGATATCTATTATAAGAATCAAAAATTAGGGGGGGTACTGATAGAAAATTCAATTGTTGGTACCACCATTAAAAATGCCATAATTGGTATTGGTTTGAACGTTAATCAGACAACTTTTCCAGAAGAATTAAGTACAAAAGCGACTTCTATCTATCAAATTTTACAAGAAAATGTTAATTTGCAAAAATTATTGGCAGAGATTTGCAGTCAAATAGAAAGTTTATATTTACAACTTAAAGCAGGTAATTATACATTTTTGACTAAAAATTACGTTGATAAGCTGTATAGAATTAATGAGTTAGCGCTGTTCCGCCAAAATGGCGAAGTTTTTGAAGGAATGATTACCGGAGTAACAGACACGGGCTTGCTCAATATATTAAGAGACAACGAAACAAACCAATATAACTTTAAAGAAATAGAATTTTTAAACCCAAAATAATGAAAAGAATAACCTTAATTTTAACCCTAGTTTTTTTTAGCAGTGTAGCCGCATTTGCACAACTTGAAAATCCGGTAACTTGGTCTTATAAAGCAACAAAAATTAGCAAAACAGAAGCTGAAGTATACATTAAAGCAAGTATTGATGAGGGATGGCACATCTACTCTCAAACCCTTAAACCGGGTGGCCCAAATAAAACTGAAATTACTTTTAAACCATCAAAAGATTTTACTTTGGTTGGCAAAACAGCTGAGCCTAAACCAATTTCGAAATACGAAAAGACCTTTAAAATGGATGTAGCCTATTTTGAAAATGACGTAATTTTTAAACAAAAGGTAAAATTGAACAAAGGTACCACGGTGATTAAAGGAAGTGTAAATTATTCGGTATGTAATGAGAAATCATGCTTACCTCCAGCTGATGTAGAATTTAGTATTCCAATCAAATAGTTGATCAAAACCCATAGAAAAGCTCCTTATGGGAGCTTTTTTTATTTTTAGTCATGAAAAAAATCCTCCTTTTTATTTCGCTCGTTTTTATTGGTTCAAGTGCTTTTGCGCAATTAGAGCAACCTGTAACATGGTCTTACAAAGCGAAAAGAACCAGTAAAACAGAAGCCATTTTATATTTAAAGGCTACCATGAGCGAAAAATGGCATATTTATTCTTTACATGTGAAGGGTATACCTGCCAAAACCACATTTACGTTTACGCCTTCTAAAGATTTTGTATTGCTTGGTCAAACTATCGAACCAAAACCGATCTCAAAATACGATCAGATCCTCAAAACAAACTTGACTTACTTTGAAAAAGAAGTAACCTTTACACAAAAGGTAAAATTGAATAAATCTACCACAACAATTAAAGGTATGGTAGAGTTTATGGCCTGTAATGACAAACAATGTCTTCCTTCTGATGCCATTTCTTTTAGTATCCCGATCAAATAAGTTAATTATATCTACTCAAAGTAAAATAAACCACGATAAAAAGAAGCGCTCGGCTTAAATAAAAAATAATGTTTATTTTCACTGCATTTTTAAATCTACAAACATGAAGAAAATAAGTTTACTGATCTTTTTAATCAGTATTTTTTGGTTCATCCAACCCAACAAGAGTTTTGCCTTAAAGTTACAGGCCGATACCACCGCTAACGCATCAACAGATGATGGCTTTACCACAGTTGGTTCTGCAGAAGATAGCCTTGCTAATAGTAAAGTTAAACCTGCTTCACAGGTTGATACCGCCAAAACTATTTCGCCAACTGTAAACGATAAAGAAGCAGCTAAACCCGTGTCTCTATGGGTTACTTTTGGCCTTGGCCTCCTTGCTGGGATCGCTGCTTTCTTTTTGCCTTGTATATTTCCAATGGTACCATTAACTGTAGGCTTTTTTACGAAAAGGGCTGAAAGTAAGGCTAAAGGGATAAAAAGTGCTGTTATTTATGGCCTTTCCATTATTGTAATCTATGTTGCACTAGGTGTAATCATTACATTAATTTGGGGAGCAAGTGCCTTGAATCAAATCTCTACCGACGGTTTTTTTAATATCTTCATCTTTATCATCCTTATTATTTTTGGAGTTTCATTTTTGGGTGCTTTCGAAATTACCTTGCCGAGCTCATTTGTAAACAAGTTAGATGCAAAATCAGACTCTAAAGGTCTTGGTGGTATCTTTTTTATGGCCGCAACATTAGCGGTTGTTTCTTTTTCTTGTACTGGGCCTCTTATTGGGACATCGTTGGTTGCAATTAATACTGACTTACTTACCCCAATTGTGGTAATGTTTGGTTTTTCACTGTCTCTTGCATTGATATTTACCATGTTTGCCATATTTCCAAGCTTAATGACTGGTTTACCAAAATCTGGTGGATGGTTAAATTCTATTAAGGTTGTTCTAGGGTTTTTAGAGCTGGGATTATCATTAAAGTTTTTGTCAACAGCAGATCTGGCTTACCATTGGGGCATTTTAGATAGAGAAGTTTTCTTAGCTATTTGGATCGTTTTAGCTATACTTTTGGGCGTCTATTTATTAGGAAAGATTAAATTTTCTCATGACAGTGATTTAGCCTATGTTTCTGTGCCTCGATTATTTATTGCGACGGCAAGTTTTGTTTTTGCTGTTTATTTAATTCCTGGTTTATGGGGCGCTCCATTAAAAGCGGTAAGTTCATTGGTTCCTCCTTTATCTACCCAAGATTTTGTGTTAACCGAAGGTGGAAATTCAACACCGACAAAAACAGATGTCCATACTAAAAGAAAATACAGCGAATTTTTGCACATCCCTCACGGCATTGATGGCTTTTTTGACTATGAAGAAGCATTGGCTTATTCAAAAACAGTAAATAAACCTCTATTTTTAGACTTTACTGGGCATGGTTGTGTAAACTGTAGAGAAATGGAGGCTAAGGTTTGGTCTGATCCAAGAGTACTTAAGAAATTGAAAGAAGATTACATTGTTGTTTCACTATATACTGATGATAAAACCACTCTTCCAGAAGCCGAACAATTCAATTCGAAAGTTTTAAAAACTACAGTAAATACTGTCGGGAAAAAATTCCAACATTTGCAAGCTGAAAAATTCAACACGATTTCTCAACCTTATTATGTCCTTTTAGGAACAGAGGGACAAGAGTTGGTTTCGCCACCAATTGGTGTCGAATATGATATAGATAAGTATTTAGCTTACTTAGATAAAGGATTAGCTGAGTTTGCCAAGCAAAAAAAATAAATGAGCGAAATTAAGAATATCGGGGTATTAACCTCTGGCGGCGATTCGCCAGGCATGAATGCCGCAATTAGGGCTGTAGTTAGGGCCAGTTTATACCATAATTTAAAAGTAACGGGTATTTTAAGAGGTTATGAAGGATTAATCAATGCCGACTTCATGCCTATGGACGGAAAATCTGTAGCCAACATTATCCAACGTGGTGGAACCATTTTAAAAACGGCCCGCAGCGATGCTTTTAGAACCAAAGAGGGCAGAGCATTGGCCCACAAAAATTTAGTAGAAAGCGACATTGACGCCCTAGTGGTAATTGGTGGTGATGGAACTTTTACCGGGGCAGACCTATTTTCGAGGGAATTTAATTTTCCTGTAATTGGACTTCCCGGAACTATTGATAACGATTTGGAAGGAACCGACTTTACCATCGGTTACGATACGGCCATTAACACCGTTGTAAATGCGGTTGACAAAATTAGAGATACAGCAGAATCTCACGACCGTTTATTCATTGTTGAAGTAATGGGACGCGATTCTGGCCTAATTGCCTTAAGAAGTGGAATTGGCGTAGGAGCAGAAGCCATCATGATTCCAGAAGCCAAAATGGGAGTTGAAGATCTGGTAACCAGAATAGAAAATGGGCGTAAAGACAAGGCCTCTAAAATTATCATCATTGCCGAAGGAGATGAGGCAGGTGGTGCCTACAATGTTGGCGAAGCGCTAAAAGTCAAGTTCCCAAAATACGACATCCGTATTTCGGTTTTGGGCCATATTCAACGTGGAGGAAAACCAAGCTGTATGGATAGGGTTTTGGCCAGTCGCTTAGGTGTGGCTGCCGTAGAAGGGCTTATGGCAGGTAAAACAGATGTAATGGCCGGGCAGGTTAATCGGGAAATTATTTTCACTCCCTTCTCTCATGCCATTAAACACATTGATGCCGAAAAGATAACTCCGGCATGGTTAAAACTGGTAGAGATTCTTTCTCTATAGTTTAAAGCATTTTTATAAAAAAAGATTAGTAAAAAGCAAAAATAAGCAAAACGATTAAACCCGTTGCTATACAATGCTTTATAAAACAGTAGTCTTAGTTTGGAACTCGGTGTCTGATAGGTTTTGGTCGTGAAAACACAAGGTTAGGTTACTAATTCGTTACCGATTGATAACGGTAATGATATAGCTTAACTGATTATATTTCAGTCTTTTGCACCCATTTTTATATTCCCTTGTAACTCAATGTAATTTAATTTTAAACATTAAACATTTGAGTTATGGAACAGACAAAAAAGTCCACGTTCAAACTGCTTTTCTACCTGAAAAAGAACGAACTGAAAAAGAACGGTAATGCACCAATTATGGCACGTATTACCATTGATGGAACACCTAAAACTTTCGGAACAAAGTTAGAAATCAATCCTAATAATTGGGATTTAAAATACGGAAGAGTTGAGGGAAAGAGTGCCACCGCTTTGAGCGTTAACCAAAAATTGGATAACATACGTGGACGTATCGACAAGATTTACGAAGATATGCTGAAGCACGAGGGGTTTGCAACCGCCCAAAAAGTAAAGCTCTCGTTTTTAGGTGTTGGTGTAATGGAAGATGCCGTACTAAAAGTCTTTAAAGACCAAAACGAAGACTTTGAAAAAATGGTCGCTAAGGGAAAACGCTCTCAAAGCACATATAGCAAGTACAACACTGTTTACAATCACCTTAGCGAATTTATAAGGGAGCGTTACCATCGTGACGATATGGCTTTCCGAGAACTCACTTCTGATTTTATCCGTGAGTTTGATTTCTTTCTTCGCATTGATAAGGAATGTACCCATAATACGGTTTGGGTTTACACAATGCCAGTTATTGCTTTGGCAGAATTGGCTATCAAGAAAGGCTTGATACGGGATAATCCTTTTGAAGATTATGAAATCAGTATGGAAGAAACCGACCGCAGCTACCTTTTAAAAGAGGATGTGGAAACTTTAATGCTCCTGAAACCATCTAAGCCCCGATATGAACTTGTAAAAGACCTTTTTATTTTCAGTTGCTTTACAGGGCTTTCTTACATTGATATTAAGAAACTGAAATGGAGCAATATCCAGTCTTTCTTTGATGGACACCAATGGATAATCAGCAGGAGGAAGAAATCAGATGTTGCCTCCAACGTCCGTCTTTTGGAAATCCCCAAACGCATCATTGAGAAATATCGTGGAGTTACAAGAAATGATTTTGTATTCCCAATGCCATCCAATGCGACTTGCAACACGCATATAGGTAAACTTATTGAGGAAGCGAGTATTGTTACAGAACAGAAAGTTACATTCCACACCGCCCGTCACACATTCGCCACAATGTTTTTGACCGAGGGCGTACCGCTTGAAAGCCTTAGCAAAATGATGGGGCATAAAAATATTTCCACCACACAGATTTACGCCAAAATCACAAGCCAAAAAATCAGTAAGGATATGGATTTAGTTGCCCCAAAATTTCAGGCTATGGAAGAAGCATTTTTAGCCGCAATCTGATTAACTTTTATTACTTCACTACAGAGCAGAACTTAACGGTTCTGCTTTTTTTATGCCCTTACTTTTCGATTATTCCAACCTCTATTTCAGGCTCTCATAGCCTGGTCATTTATTCCATAAAAATTAGAACAGAATATTTCCACAATCAACCGGTAAAAAGGCAGCTAAGTTATAGCGGGCAGCCACCGCACCCACCCACCAATAAAAAAAATGAATGAACGGTTTCCCCCTAAAGGAACCCCCATTAAATCATTTTTTTTCTTGGTCTTCGCTGTTGCCCGCTTGGATTATCTGCTTTCTTTTTTCCGGTTTTTCTTTTGGAAAAAATTATGCGAAGCGAAGCGGAGCAAACCACAACAGGAAGCAGGAAACGAGAAAAGCGAACGTAACAAAATGTACAACTTTTAAAACAGGACGATTATGAACATCACAGGAAGACTGACAAGGGATGCGGAAGTACGCACAACGTCAAACGGAAAACAAGTAGTAAACTTTTCAGTAGCGGTAAACGACAGCTACAAAACCAAACAGGGCGAACGAGTGGAGCAAACCGCCTATTTCGACTGCTCATATTGGAGAACCCCGAACGCAGTGAAGATACTCACCAAAGGTCTATTGGTAGAAGTGACTGGCAGGGTAAGCACAAGAGCGTGGGTAGGCAAAGACGGAGAAGCAAAGGCAGGTTTGAACTTTCATACCTCTGACTTCAAACCGCTTGCAGGAGGCAGGAGAGCCGAAACCATACAGGCTACTGCACAATCTGAAAGCAACGGATTTACAACACAGGGAGTAGATGACGACCTCCCATTTTAACAACGAGTATTCAATCATTTTTTAACATCAAAATTTTAAGCATTATGGCACATAATATCAATTTCAACGAGAGAACAGGGCGTTATTCATTTTTCAGCGTTCAAAAAAAAGCGTGGCACAACTTGGGGCAAATCGTGGAGCAATACCCGACAAGCGAGGAAGCTATCAAATACGCAGGGTTAGATTACGAAGTCATAAAATCCCCACTATTTACAAAAGGTTCGGGCATTATCGAAACTGCCAACGGCATAGAGATAGGCAGTAGCGAATTGGAAGTACCTAACTATTTCGCCAACATACGCACCGATAACAACGCAGTATTGGGCGTAGTCGGCAAGGATTACCACATAGTACAAAACCGTGAAGCCTTTAATTTCTTTGATGCTATTGTAGGTGGTGGCGAGGGGATTTTATACGAAACCGCAGGAGCGTTAGGCAACGGAGAACGCATTTTTATCACAGCCAAATTGCCCGACTATATCCGTGTAGGTAATGGCGATGATGTAACAGAAAAGTACATTTTCCTAACCACTTCGCACGATGGTAGCGGAAGTATTACAGCCGCATTTACGCCTATCAGAATTGTTTGTCAAAACACCTTAAACGCTTCGTTACGCAGTATGACCAATGTAGTCCGTATCAAGCACACTTCGGGGGCAAAACAACGTATCGAGAATGCTCACAAGATTATGGGACTTGCCAACACATTGAGCAACCAATTAGAGGGCATTTTCAACGAATGGGCAAAAGTAAAGGTAACAGACCGAGAGGTAAGAAAGCTAATACAGTTGGCACTTTGCCCAAATAAAGAAACGCTTGACCTAATCAAAAAAGGTGCGGATGATGAAATTTCCACCGTGTTCAAAAACACCGTTGAGGATGCTTTTGCTTATGCGATGATAAACGATACACAGCAAATGGACACTACCAAAGGCACGTTGTTCGGAGCGTATAATGCTGTGACAGGGTACTATCAGAACGTGAGAAATTACAAGAACGATGAAGCCAAGTTGCAAAGTATTGTATTGGGTGGTACTGCCCAACTCAAATCACAAAAAGCATTTGAATTGTGTAGTGATTTTGCCTTAGATGGTGCGGAAATCCTAAACCTTAATTAAATAACAACAGGCTACCGCCTTAATCGGTGGTAGCCTTATAAAACAACGGATATGAAAGCAAAAACAATAGAGGAAGCAAAAAGTATGGCTAAAGACAAGAGCCTTGAAACACAATACAAAGACGAAGCTATTTACATCATCTATTGCAGTAGAACCGAGTATTTCTATGTAGATACCAATAGCCTAATACGACTTTGGGAACAGCTATTTGGCTATTATGAAAATGGAGTTTATACCGCTGAAAAACCACACTCATAAAGCTATGCAAGTAACAGATTTGAACGGTTGCCCCATTGAGATAACGAACCTTAAAGAAGCCATTAAAATGGCAAGGCAATATAAAGAGTACCGACACGAGGACAAAAGTTTTTCAGAGTTCGACAAAAAGCTAAAAGCCTATTGGACGGATATGTTTGAGAAACTGACAACAATCAAAAAACGATTAGACGAAACTTTAAAATTTTAGAACAATGAACACAAATTTTTTCAATCAGATACAGCAGTTGGACTTTACAGGAGTTTTACAACTGAACATTTCAAAAGGAATAGAAAGCAACTTAATCGTAACAGTATTGCTCAACAACGAACAATGCGGAGATAGTGCCAAAAACGGTATTCCCCCATTGACATTTAACGCCACGCCCCAAGAGTTTGACGAGGGATTTTTTGAGCAGATAACCACACCTATACAAAAGGTATCGGGCTTAATGGTGGATATGGAGAAATTCTTAAAGCAATTGGAAGAAGTTAAAAAGCAATCGGCAATCGAGAAAGAAAAAGCCGAAAAGGAGAAAAAGGAAAAAGAAGCCAAAGACAAGAAGTTTAAAGATGCTATGGCAAAGGCTGACGAGTTGGAGAAAGAGGGCAAGTTCCGTGATGCGTGGATGAAAGTACCCGATATAACGGAGTTCCCCGAAAAAGCGGACGAGATACGCAAGCGTAAAACATCATTGTCCGACAAGTTTGCCACACCAAGCCTTTTCGGGGCAATGGAAGAAGCAAAACCCGAACCGCAAAAAGAGGAAGAAGTTACTGCCGATTATCCTATTGATGAAGCGGACGAAGAAGAACAGTATTAACACTTAAAAACGACCATTATGTTATTAGCAACCCAATTAGAGCGAGTATTTATCCTCAATGATAAAGGACAGGACATCAGACTGACCGACCCAGAACCACGTTGGAGCGTGGAAGCCGTAATGAATTTTTACGCCAATATGTACCCGATTTTGACAACAGCAAAAGCATCCGCACCGCAAATCAAAGATGATGCGGTAGAGTACAAATTTGAAAGCGTAATGGGTACGAAAGGTTAAACAAAAATTATAAAACGATGAATTATGCAACGCAATATCATATCGGGAACAATCAGCATACCCGAACAGAAACGACAACAGCAGTTACACCGACAGTTGGGCGAGTTCGCAAATTGGCTACAAAGACCAAAGGACGCAAACCAAGTGCAGAAAGACAAACAGAAATCCGTACCAATAGCAATGCTACCAATGGTATTCTAAAGTGTACGTTTCTGCCTAAACTGAAAATAGCACAATCCGTACAGGCTTGTCAGAAAACGGAGAGGGATTTTTACAAGTCCCTTTCCCGACTTGCTGAACATTACAGCATTGAGCCAATGCAGACCAAAGATTTTGATTTTCCATACAATATAACATTGTCTATGTGGGATATGGAAACCAAAGTAAAACGTACCAACATAAATTGGGATAGTTTCAAATTGGTACAGGATAGTAAGAAAACCTTTTTTGTGAGCGAGGAAAGGTATAATGTAGGTACAACCTTGTATTATATTCCTATTGCACCACTCTTTAAAATGCTCAAAGACCCGAAACGTAAAAAGACCGCACAGGTACTTTTATCGGTATGCAGTTATCTGTACCATATTGCCGATGTACCGTATTACAGGCAGGAAGACAGCTATTTGTATTGGTTGTATGAAACGCATAAAGATTGGGTAGAACAGGATGATGAAACAGACGAAACCGAAACGTATAAAAGTGAGTTGAGAAATGCCGAATATATTGGCGACAATATAGAACAAAAGCTATTTAACCGTATCAATCTAAAGGTATTTGAACAGCGTTTGAGCCGATTTAAAAGCCTTGATACATTCGACAGGGAATGTTGGCAGATAGCTTGTAATGCTTTTGTCCTTTATACGGAATATCCGAACGCAACCATTTTCAGAAATGCACCATTGCCCGAAGAAGACCCCTATAATGATGATTACGAAAATGAAGCAATCGGAATGGAAAAGTATATCTCTTTTATTTCCGATACCAAAGGTTGGTTATATGAAAGCCTTAAAGAAAGCATCAACAACGAGTTTAACGAGTGCGGAGTATTGGAAGAACCGACCATTTGCAAAGCCTTTGACGGAAGCAAAATAAAGACAAACAACCTTGATTTTGAAAACCGCCTGTTTACCTTATTGGACGACCTATGCACTCTATTGTATGACTATAAAACAACAGAAAAATGAACACCATAAACAACATAACCAAAGATTTCGGCACATTGTACTATCCAAAATCCGCTTTGGTTTTCTATGAAACCAAAGGAACAGATACAGCAATGTACGTGGAGCATTTCGATATGGATAGCAACGGAACGCCTACCAATGCCCACCCATTGACAGTAAAAGAAGCCAACGTATTATCAATGGCTTTACAGACCGATGAAGAAAAGAATAAAGCCTTTTTAAAGCCAAAGGGAATTTTGCCGACAAACATTTTGCATATCAATCAGAGTGCAGAAAATGGTGCGGTACTTTGGTACACCAAATCAAAGCAAAGGCAACTGTATTTTGTAGATAGTTTGGGCATACCCAACGGAAAGGCACAAGTACCGCCAATGCTTTGGTTAGCGAGCAAAAGCAGTCTTACTGTATTTGCTTTGGCAAACGACAGAAGACCCACCGAGAAAACGCCATTGCATTACGTTCCTTTCTTCAATATCTATGAAAAGGGCAATGTATGTATGGGTACTGTTAGTATTGACATTAAAAATTCGACTTCGGTTGAGGAATTTATACAGGCGTGGGAACATTATTTTTTCAATTCCTATTTCAGCCATTCATTATGCGAGAACCTCACGAAAAAAAACATTGTAAACCTTTGGAAAGACCTTATCAATACTGATAAACCTTTTCCGAAAGAAGTATTAAAAAAGAATAACAAAACCCTTAAAAATCTATTGTGATGAATACAGCAAAAACAGCAATCCATTTTACGGACAATTATCTGCTCAATCCGACAAACCCAATTTCGGTAAACCTTATCGGGGCAGGTGGCACAGGCTCAAAAGTATTGACCGCTTTAATGGAAATAAACGAGAGCTTGATAGCGTTGGGACACGCAGGGTTGCAAGTCCGCCTTTGGGATGATGATGTTATCACGAGTGCCAATTTAGGCAGACAGCGTTTTTTTGAAAGTGAAACAGGATTGTACAAATCGGTTGCATTGATAAACCGTATCAATCGTTGCATCGGTACAAATTGGAAAGCCGAAACGGTAAAATTTGAAAAGGACAAGTTTGGCAGAATACCCGAAAAAGCAAGGGCAATCATTACTATTACTTGTGTGGACAATGTACAGGCGAGGTTTGGCGTTGCTGAAATTCTTAAAGAAATAAGTTACCGCAGACACTACCAAGATGAGCCGAAATATTGGTTGGATTTTGGCAACAGCCAAGATACAGGACAAGTGCTACTATCTACTATCGGAGAGATAAAGCAACCCAATTCAGAGAAATACCAAACGGTGGCAAGCCTGCCATTTGTTACCGATGAATTTGGCGAATTGCTGAAGCAATCCGAACAAGAGGATAACACGCCAAGTTGCTCACTTGCCGAAGCGTTGGAACACCAGGACTTGTTTATCAATTCCTCATTAACCCAAATGGGTTGTTCTTTGCTGTGGAACTTATTTCGCAGGGGAATGACTGAATACAAAGGATTTTTTCACAATCTGAAAGATTTCCGCACCCACCCGATAAAAGTCGCCTGACCCGAAAAGTCGGGCGGCAAAAAGACAGATCCTCCCGATGGTCGGGACAGTCTTTTTGCATCAAATCGGTGCAACCCCTTTGTCAAAATGCACCGCTACACAATTTCCTTTCTCTACCTTTTACCAAACAGGTTGCGACATTATTGTGTGGGATATTCATTATCCCAATGATTAGGTATGCAATGACTTCTTTTCTTTTCACATAAGCGACCAAAGAAAAGAAGCAAAAGAACGCCGCTTGATTAGAACAGATATTTTATACTATTATAATCGGAACGTTACTTATTACTGAAATATTCCTGTGCAATTTCCGCTACTCCCACACTAAAATATCTTCCGCCATTGGTAACAACATCAATAGCTTTTTTAAAATCGTCCGTATCGCTACCAATGAGCAAATAACCTGTAAAACCAATTTCCAAAAGAGGTTTTACGGCTTTTTCTGCATCAATATCATTATGTGCAATCAGGTTAATGGTTGGATATTGTGTTCTCAATTCTTGAAGCTGTGCCAGCACATTCTTATTGTAAAAATCAAGGTCAATAATACAAACGTTGGGGAGTGTTTTTAATGCTGATAATTGGGATAGTCCGTCTTCAATGTTTTCAGAGCGGAACGATACTTCAATTCCTGAAGCAGCGAGGTCGTTGCAGGTCAAATCCAAAATCGGGCTTTTATCATTGATAAAGGCGAGGGTAATTTTTTTTTGTGCTGTACCAGTTTCCATATCATTACTTTTTTGAGTTGATGTAGCCCTGCACAAAAAAAAGAAGCGCAGGCAACCACACTTACCGATACTGAGGCACTGGTACGCCTTAATCCCCGAATAAGCGAGCGCCCACGCCTATGACGTGAGCGTTCTTACTTATTGTCTTGGGGATACAAAAAATTACCAGTTTTCAGTACCAAGACCTAAAGCAAAAACACTTTAAGTATTGTTATATTTTACATAGCAAATATACTAAAGTCCTTCCGTTGAAACATAGTCAGAACAAAATTAATTACAAGCAATGTCTGTCATTGGCTATATAGTTCTGTTCTAAGACGGTCAGAATATCACTTTCCTTATAGATTATCTTGCCCCCAATTTGTATAAACGGCAGGATATTATCGTCACGGTATTGCTGTAAAGTCCGTTTGCTGATATGGAGCAGCTTGCATACATCTTCGCCCGACAAGTATATTTCTCCGTTCATTACAGGACGGTAGTTTTTCAATATTTCTTCAATACGGTTTCTCAACTGCATTATCATTTCCTGATGGGCGATGATTTCTTCCGTTTCATTCGTCAGTAAATCCATTGTCGTTGGTATTGTACGGCTGTCCGGCTTCGAGTAAAGCCTGTACGTCCGAGCGTTTATAATAATTCTTGCGGTTCAGTTTGGAATATGGCAATAAGCCTTTGTCCTTATAGGTCTGCAAAGTCCGTTTGGTAATGTTCATCATCAAACACACTTCCTGGTTGTCGAGCCATTGCTCTTCTTTGAAAATCGGCGTGTATTTCCGTACAGCATTTTCGGTCATTTCCAAAATTTCCCTTAGCTCATTTTTCATTCCGTCCAATGCGGATTTTTGTATTGCGATAACTTCCATTTTTTGCTCATTTTTTCTGTGGAAGTCGAAGATATTAAGGGGTGTTACAGGGTTGGAAAATGTAGTATTGATTGGCGTTGAAAGGTAGTGTTTGGCGGTTTACTACCTCTGTAAACAAAAAATCGGATAACCTTTTGGCTATCCGATTTGATATTGCTTATTCACAATATTTAAGCAAAGTATTTTTTTAATTTCTCTGGTATCTCTACATTATCAGTTTGCAAAATATTTTTATATTCAATGGTAATGGTACTACCATCAATAAATATATTATTAAATCTTTCCAATAACCAATCAGAATTATCTCGTTGATTATAGTGCTCAACTAATCTCATAATTATATCCTTATCGGACGGGCAATTTTTGATTATTCCGGAAATAATATCAGCTCTATCGTTTACCCATAAATATGACTTATACCCAATAAAACTAATGTTGTTTAAAATCACTTGTTTAAAAGTATCTAAGATGCCATTTCCTGATAATATCTGATGCTCATTGATGGTTGGAGAATATTCTCTTATAGCATTTAATATAGTTTTATTTGCTTCTGCTATTTCATTTTGTGGGATTAAACCATTTCTTAAAAAAGAAGTATATAATCCTAAAATGTTGTTGCAAGAAGTTAATTGTGTTTTCCAAAATTTTCGGACTTCTTCCTCATTAAAATTAAAGCTCAAAATTTTATCAGGATGGTTCGACAGAAAGTCTTTTAAATAATACTTATTGGCTTTGACAATAGCAATCAAACTATCGTTTACAAAACCTTTATTTACCTCTAAACTTTTACTAATTAGTTCCTGTTTCCTTATAGATAAGTCGAAATCCCATTCTCCATTATTTAATAATGCTTCCCAAAAATGTTTCAATTTTGACCTTTCTACTGAAAATTCAATCTCTTGAATTAATGGAGAAATGTCTTTATCCGGTGGAGTAATAGTTGGGTCAAAATGTTTATGAATTTTATTTATCAGAGATTGCATTCCACCCTCTATTGTTATTTTGGACATATTACTCTCTATAAATGCCCAAAAAGCCTCAATATGAAAAGTGTCTATAATATTATCCTTGTAATGAGCGCAGTCATTCCTTCTATCTTTCCAATATTTTATTTGTAATCGTAGATTGTCATTAAGGTTAAATATTGGGTCTTTAGTGCGTTCTTTTGTAGTCTGGTCAGTTTTTTCTTGTTGTTGAGTTGCATCAAATACACTTGCTTCCCACAAGTCTTCATTTTGTAATTTTGAGATTATTTTGTCCCATTCCCCTTGGGGAAATAAGTTTGGTTTAGTTCCTCCAATTATTCTTTCCTTCAGTATCGTCAGAAAAGCCAAATATGAAAATAATAATGAGGCTCTATTCGCTCCAGCTTTATAGCAAGTAACGGCATCTGTAAATAGTACATTTACATCTTCTGAAAAATTATTATTATCAATCCAATTTTCAATTCGTAGTTTCATTCAAATTATATTTTGCCTAAAGCTGTTTAAGATACTACAAAATTATACAAATATCTTAAGTGGCAACTTGAATGAGCAGATTGATTATCGAGGGTTTTGTATCTCCACTTTTTGCAGTTCCTTTTCCTTTTTCATTTGGCTGTAAGTCCATATACAGACAATACCGACAACAATTAAAGCATAGGCAATCCATTTGCCGATACGTTCTATAAAACGGGTAAATACAGATGCTTCAAAACTCGAAAATCCCTCTGCACCCATACCATTACGCCTGTAAAATTTCCTGCGGTTTATCCAATAAATAAGCACTATCGCAATAACGATAACAATAATACCAAACACCAATTGAGCCGTAACTGTATCCATACCCGTTAAGATTATAATTCAAGTAAATTTAAACAAAAAACAACGTACACCGAAAGCTGAAAAGCAAAAAACCGACCTGTAACAGTCGGTTTTGCTTTTATATAAGTAGCATTAATCACTACTGTTGAACTGAAAGCTCAACTGCTTTTCGTTACCGAAGTTATCCGAAATCCAAACCTCAAAGGATTGTGATACGGTAGATGACGAAGTGTAATACAACCGGAACTGCTCCGTTGGCAACGAATACAAATCGTTTGGCAAATACGGTGGTTCGTCATAATACCGCAATGTGCCTTGACCGTCAAATTGGAAGTAGCGGAGAAAATATTGCGTATTGCTGTAATTGCCTGTTCGCTGTATGGTAATCCGTATCTCTACGGTCTGCCCACTGGCAACATCTTTGGGTACAGGCATTACTTTGACCTCAAAAGGGAAATCGTTCTGTATTTCGAGTTCATCGTCTTTGCTACAAGATACCAACGTAACCGAAGCTGTGAGGATTGCCAAGAGTACATATATTGAGCTTAATCCTATCCTGAATTTATTGAATATTGCTATCATTGTTTTTACGTTTTAAAAATTAAACCTTAATCCCACGCCTGCGGACGGTCGGAACTGTTCCAAGTCTGTACCCCACAAAACCTTTGTACGCCCTTGCAGGACTAACACAAAACGGTCGGACAGGTACGTTTCAAATGTGAGCCGTCCACCAGCTCCGTAGATAAAATTATCCTCGCTCAAAATTTTTGCTCCGTCATACAACATTGCTTCGCCACGGTTGATACTTTCGTAACCGACTACACCTGTTATTCCGAAGTTCAGCGTGATGTTCTTACGGGCATCGCCCAAGAGGAAGAAGCTGTAACCGCCCTCTGCGGTATAAGTTTCCTGCGGTATGCGGAGGGCTTTATAATCGTGGTATTGATGAGTGTATTCCAACGCCCAAAGCTGATAGTTACCATTTTTGCCGTTTACGGTCATTGCTACATTGATATAATAATCGTTACCGATTTTATCATTGGACAGCACACCCGTACTCACTTCCAATCCTTTCTGTTTAGGTAACATTCTTTGTGCCTGTGTGACCGTGATGGCCATAAAGATGAGCATCACGGTATAGATATACTTTTTCATATTATTTACTTTAAAAGGTTATTAAAATTTCAGGTGCATATCGTTAATCAAACGGGCTTTGATTAAGTCGGAATTTTCTATCTGGAGCGTTTGATGCCTGCCTCCGTTTTTCTCGAAAATCTCAATCAGCAGTACCTTGTCATCGGCAATGGTAAATTGGTCTAACAGGAAGACGTTTTGTTCGATTGTTTTTCCGGCAATGTCGTCCAGTGGCTTGTAAGTCCTAAGCGGTATCATCGGGCGTTCCTGTACTACGGTACGTTTGGCTACCTTTTTATCCACTACCTTGAAATTCACAAAATCAATCTGAAATGGCACATTGGTACGGTTTCTCAATTCCGTATGGAAATAGTATTTGCCGTTGTGTATGTAAATGCCTTTGAGGATAAACTGAATACCGAAGCTCTTAGCCCCGATATGCTTTACAATACGTTTGTCTTTCTTGTAAATCGTTTCCAACAGCAAGCCTGCCAATGACGGAGAATTGTTGCCCAATTCTTCAAAAAGCACATCGTTACCATTGGCTTTATCTACTGCCTTTTGCATCGTGAGCAGGTCATAGCTCATTGCCTCCGGATAGGAACTGTAATACACATTGAAGCTGTAAAAACGCCCGTCATTGGTAATGACAGAAAAATTGGTTTCGGGTTCAAAATCCCTTACCGATGCTTTTACACGCAACACGTTTTCCGCATCTTCCGCTTTCCCTGCAATCAGGTATTCGCTACCCAAATCCACGTAACGAATGGCAGTCGGGAAAATCAGGTGCGAAGTTTTATCGTAGGTCACTTCCATTTTATACGGTTCTATCTTGCCCAATGCAAGTTTAGTTCTTGCACTATCCTGTGCGTAAGACTGTACGGCAAAGCCGAGTATCAGGGCAAATGCCCAAAAGATTTTTAAATGATTTTTCATTGTTTTATTTATTTGAGTTCAACATTATTTTTTAGATACAAGGAAGACCTGATGCCCTGCTTTTAGCGTAACCTTTGGGGTTCTCACCTTTTTTGTGAAATAGCCCGAAACACCCTGTACCACGCCACGGC
This sequence comes from Pedobacter sp. Hv1, assembly GCF_001412215.1. GTDB lineage: Bacteria > Bacteroidota > Bacteroidia > Sphingobacteriales > Sphingobacteriaceae > Pedobacter. Next base: position 4,711 of record NZ_LLWP01000009.1, on the reverse strand, counting down.
TTAAATCAGCAGCAACCTGTTGTCCTGCATTCTGCGTGAGCATTATGCTTGTTCCCGAAGTCTGGCTCATATTGCCCGCCATTTCGGTAAGGGCGTTCATTTCCGGCGAATACGGAACGTACAAGCCTTGCTGTCCGTCCAAATCGTAAATGGTTATATCAACCGGAATGATGTTGCCCTCTAATTCTACGGAGGTAATCTTTAGCTGTAATCGACCTCCCTGAAATTTGGCATTAGCTGTTACAATCGTTCCTTTCGGAATGGTACGTTGAGGCGTTTGGGCTGGCTCTAACAATCGCAATCGTACCCCTGTTTCGCCGATAACCGTTTGCGCATCGTGTACACAGGCTTTGATACTGTTTTTCGGTTGTGCCGTTTGCTCAATAGAACCTGCGGTATAAAAGCCCCGGTTTCTTGTTTCGCTCCAATCGGCTAAAAAGGCACTGTCCGTAGGCTCACGATACAAAGCGGAAACGGTGTTCTTTCTTGTAGGTGTGAATGCCACAAAATGCTCCTTTTGAGTTGAACCTGCGGTAGCCGTACCTGCATCCTTAGCAGGTGGAACTTCTGTCGAATTTGTACCCGTTGGCAGATACTTTGCCGCCATCTGGTAGGATTTCTCCATTAGGGCAAGCTGGTCATCAACGGTTACAGATTTAGGCACATCTTTCTCGGCTAATTGTTCTTTTAGTTCGTCCAATTGCCTGCGGAGTTCTGTTGTTTCAGAGTTGTTATCCTGATAAAATGAACCCAATGTGCTTTGTGCATTGCGGTAACTGCTCAATGCCGGATTGCCGTTTCTGCCCGAACCTCTGCCACCGCCATAGCTGTTGCTTTCGTCTTCTTCGGGAAATTCATCATTAGGCTCTTTTTTGTCTTCAGTATTCCAATAGTCAGAAAGCGTGGTAAGTGCATTGCGTTTTTCTTGCTCTTTGCGTTCCAGCATTTCCAACTCATAAGCCTTGCCTTTGTCGGCAGGCATTCCTGCTCCGGTAGCCTCTGGTACTGCATCGTTCAGCCCAATGTTCTCGATTTCCTTTTTGTCTGCGGATGGTTTAAATATGAGGTACATACAACCTACGAAGACAATTCCCATTAAGCCAAAGATGAGCGGCTTTTTGAGCTTTTCGGCTTTGTTCTGTGTACCGTCTTGCGGTACATCAGCGGTTGCTGCCTGGTTCCCTTCCGTTACCCGAACAACCGACTTTTTGTTCTCATTTTCTTTCATAAATCTTGTTTTTTAGAATTGTTGATAATGTGTCCTGCAATCTTGCAGGGCTTTCACTTTTTTTGAGGACAGGGTTTTCGATATGCTCAATGACCATATCGTTACCCGACTTTGAGGTATCGTACCATACTTTGCAAATGACCCCTGCCGTAAGCAGTAGATACCCCACAAAAAAGTAAAGTGTGTATTGGTGCTGTTTCCGCAAGGGCAATGCCCGCCAGCGTTCGTCCAGCTTGTCAAAGTACCTGTCCATATTTGCTCTTAGTTTTTTCATAACCTTACTGTTTCTGTTGTTATAGCTTGAAACGCTTAGGACTTTGACCTGCCTTTTGCTTCGGTTCTTCATTGACCAAAGCGACTGCCTCAACCGCTTTGGGTGCGGATATTACAGACAGGTTTGTCAGTTCCGATTTTTTCAGCAGTTGCCCAAATTGGTCTTTCCTTGTAACCTCCATTCTGTTGAGCGAGAATTTGCCGTTCAGGTATTTTACCCACATACTGCATTCTACACTTGGCTTGTCTTCGCCCGACCATTGCAGGTAGCCCGTCAGCAACAAGTCCTGTTTAGGCAAACTATCTGTACCTTTTTGGCAGTTTTCGAGGTATTCGCCGATACTTTTCTTCAACTTTCCGGCATACGCTCCCTGCGTATGGAAATAGCCGTTATATCCTTTATCGGTAAGGATTTTTGCAAACGTGTTTAAATCTGATAATGCTTCCATAAGATTGTTTTTTTAGCGTTCGATAACTTCTATATCCCTGTTTTCTATCACTGCAAACTTTTCGATGTTGAAGCCTTGCGGGTTGTTGTCCGAACGGACAGAGTTCACGAGATAGCAGGAAGTAATCAGGTTACGCCTGGTCACGTTGCTCGAACGGATAATGAATTGTTTGGCGTAAGTACGCACCGCATACGGATAGGTGTCGAAATTGCACACGACACTATCCACCTCAATGCGTTGCTGTACATTCCCCGAAATAATCCTGCTGTAATAACCCTTTTCCGACAGGTCTTTGTAATAATCAAAAGCTGATTTATCGGCAAGGTTGAATGCCCTGCTCATATTGCTTTCGATAGCGTTCTTGTCGGGAGCAAGCGTAAAAAAGAGCTCGTGAAAACGTCTGACGTGCTCCCTTGCTTCCACAGGTCGGTTGATACTTGCATCTTGCGATAAGGCAAGCATCAACGATTTTCCATTATCCAGCACATAGATTTTTTGGCGTTGTTCGTCTGCAAAGCTGTAAGATTTCCAAAGTGAAAATCCTACCACGCTTAGGCAGAGAACGGCAAATACAATGGCATACAGCCGTATTTGCCTAAAACTGTTTTCGATATTTCTTAATGTTTTAAATTCCATTTTTAAATGATTTGATTGTTTTTATTTCCCCATTAACCTGCCACCGATATTTCCAACAGCCGAACCTGTTCCTGCTCCGGCGATATTTCCGGTTTTCATTGCCGCTTGGTTTACGTTACGGGTAAAGTTTCCTGCACCGCCTGCCTGAATAATCCAGCCTGTTACCGTTGGGATAGTGAAGTAACCCACGATACCGATTATCATAAAGATGATGTACACGGTATTGGATGTGTCGGGTATATAGGTCGGGTCGGCAAGCATTGCTATATCCTTTTCGATAATGAGGGATTGTATTTTGGCAAGCATAGAGCTGAACAGGTCTGCCACGGGCAACCACAGGTAAACGCTGACGTATCGGGTCAGCCATTGCGTGAGCGTGGACTGAAAACCGTCCCACACGCTTATCGCAAAGGCTATCGGCCCGAGTATGGACAGGACGATGAGAAAGAACGTCCTTATGGTATCAATAACCAAAGCTGCCGCCTGAAACAGTACCTCTAACAGATTGCGAAACCAATTCTTAATAGCTTGTTCGGTTTGGTAGGCAAACCTATCCATATACATTCCCGACATCGTAATCAAATCGCCGGGCGACCAGCCCAATTCTTCGAGCTTTTTATCAAATTCCTCATTTGATACGAGATAGGCTGTTTCAGGATTTCGTAGCATAGCTTCCCGTTCCAACAGGTCTTTTTTCGCCTGCAAATCGTTGAGGTCAAGCACCTGATTTTCGAGGATTGTGTGAGTACCCTGTACCACCGGACTTAACACGGCATTGATTGTTCCCAATACGATAGTTGGGAAAAACATAATGCAAAGCCCCAAAGCGAAAGGACGGAGCAAGGGGTACATATCAATGGGTTCAGCCCTGCTCAAAGCCTGCCATACTTTTATGGCAACATAGAACAAAGCCCCCAATCCGGCTATCCCTTTAGCCACTGCCGCCATATCGGCGGACAGTGGGAGCATCTCATCATATAATGAGCGTAGGACTTCGTGAAGATTTTGAAATTCCATAACTACCAGTATTTTTGGTTAGGAGTTCCATAGAGGTCAAGCACTCTTTTGGTATTGTTCTGCTTTTTTGCTCTTAGAATACTTACAGAGATATTCTTATTGGTATAGTAGCGTACCAAGCTGTGGTATTCCTTTACTTCTTTGTACACTCTATCAATAATATCCATACGCTCTTTGTCGTTCAGCGAAAGGCTTGATGAGGTTACAATCTGTTTGAGTTCTTTCAGCAGTTCGGTACTTTCATTCAGCAATGCCGAATAACCATTGCTGATAGCTGCCAATTCCTGTGCAGAAAAATTCGGGTCGTTCATCATCTTACCGAAGTTGGTAACATACATTTCGGATACGTCACCGACAAGCAATACAGTCTGCTGTACCTTACGTGCATCTTTTACAAGATTATTTACAGCTTGTAGCTTGTCGTAATACTCCTTACCCTGTTTATACACCTTTTCCACTTCCTTGAAATTTTTAATTACATTGGATACCGTGGAAGAAGTCTGTACGATTTCATTCGCACTGTTGAGAATACCCGATGCCAGATTTGTGGGGTCGGTTACTACCCATTGTGCTTTTGCGGACGGTGCTACGGCGAGCATTAGTGCCGTACACACCATAAAAAGGAACTTTTTCATTTTTATGAATTTTAAAATGTTAATGACTATTGATTTGCTTTGTCACGCCTTTGCATTGCGATATGCTTAATGGCGAGTTCTACGTTACCGTCCAATTCGGAAGCAAGCTGCATCACTTCCATTTTTTCGGTTTCTTCGGTGGTGTATGCGAGGTATTCCTCCAAACTAACTTCGGTGGCATAGACTGCCGAGTGCGTACCACCTAAGCCAATCCAAACCTCTTTGTAAAGTCGGCTTGCATCGTTGTTCATATTGATGGAAAGTACCTGTCCTTTTTCTTTGTCGGTAAGCCCCAACATTGCCTGTATATCATCGAACTTGTTCATATACTTGCGTTGGTCTAAGAGGATTTTGCAATCAGAATTATTGATGATACTTTCTTTGACGATGGGTGATTGGATAATATCATCGACCTCTTGCGTTACGACAATCGCTTCTCCGAAAAACTTACGTACGGTTTTAAACAAATACTT
>NZ_LLWP01000008.1 GCF_001412215.1 Pedobacter sp. Hv1 | reverse complement strand
TGTAACTATTTAAGGTTGCATTTTGCCTAGAACCACTGCCTTTGTTAAATAAACCTGATTGCAGTGAATGCCGATTTTTCATCGGCAGCAACGGAAAGCCTGCCTACCGCAGGCAGGCGGGGCTGAAAAAACCGAAGAACTACGGACAATGTTTTTCGGAAACTCAATAAATAGGGCTTCTTTGAGCCTGAAAAGGGCTAGGACTGCAGTTTGTCCTATTAAAAATAAAAAAGGTCGAGATTGCAAATCCCGACCAACTATTGTAAATCCCGACCAAAGGAATGATTTTATACACCTATCTTTTTTACACCGGGTGGTGGAGGTACTGGCGGACGAATGCCTAAGATTTCATCTACAGTAAACTTTGGTAAAATTTTTTCAACCCTATTGATCTCTTTAAGGTCTTTTGGATCATTGGCAAATTTTGTTTTTTCCTTTTTTAAATAGTCCAATGCTTTTTGTTGCCCATCGCGGAGCAGATAAGCCACGGCTATATTGCAAAGTACATCTGAAGTGGGCTTCGCCACATAGTCCGCTTGTCCTACCTTGATAGCTTGTTCATAAGCCTTTTTTGCAGCATCTGGTTCTCCTATTTTTGTCAATAGGGCCCCCTTACAAATAAGGATTTCCAATACGGGTTTAATTTTAGTCGCCGAATCGGCCATTTTGATGGCTCTTTTGTACTCTTTTAATAAGATCAGGTTGCTCATTTTGCGGTGATAAGCTAATCGGTATGTAGGATCAATTTTAATGGCACTGTCTAGTAATAGATTGGCCTGTTTAATTTTTTGGTTCCTGTTACCTGGTTCCCACATCAATTTATGGGCTTTTTCATGAAGTTCTATTGCTTTTTTGTTGTAGTTAGTTTGCGAATGAGATACCAAGCTTAAGCTGAATAGGGCAAAAAAAAGAAGAAATTTCATTTGTAGTTGTTTGTTCAAATATAAAATTTTTATCTACAAGGATTTAAGGTCTTGTCAGTTTTTACAACGAAGACACTAAGTCCACTAAGTTTTTTTATGCTTTGTGATTTTGGTGCCTTTGTGTTTTTAAGTCTATAATTGGGCTATATCATCCGTTAGCGAGGACGCCAACTAGCGCAATGGGTTTTTACCACGAAGACACTAAATACACCAAGGTTTATGCATTGTGTTCTTGGTGTCTTTGTGTTTTTTAAATTTATAATTGACCATATCAAAAAAGTGATTTAAACGTACATCTATTGATTATTAGAATTAATATGTAGTTTTAATGTACTAAGTATAAACTATAATGGGATACAATAGACGAGAATTTATCGGGAGTAGCCTCGCCGCCACAGCTGTTTTGGCACTCCCCACAATGGATGCATTTGCTGCTCCGGATTTGCAGAAGGTACAGGCTGCCGAAGGCTTTTCTTTAAAAATTATGGCCCCTTATTGGGGTTTTAATGGTTCAGTAAGTGCTTTCTGTAAAAAGGCCAAACAAGATGGTTATGATGGGGTAGAAATCTTATGGTCGGCAGAAATTGCTAAAGAATTGTTTGCCGCTTTAAAAGAACACCAATTAACAGTAGGCTTTCTTTGTCGTGGTGATGAGCCAAATTTTGGGCCTCATTTTACCACTTTCGAAAAAGTATTGAAAGCAGCTGTTGGTAATCCATACCAAAAACCACTCTACATCAATGTACATTCAGGTAAGGATTTTTTCACTTACGAGGAGAACAAGAAGTTTATTGATTTTACGGTGCAATATGCAAAAGAAACAGGTGTACCTATTTACCACGAAACACATCGGTCGCGAATGTTGTATTCGGCTCCAGCCTCGCTACGTTATTTACAAGAAAACCCAGCATTACGTCTTACCCTAGATATTTCTCATTGGTGCAATGTGAGCGAAAGTATGCTCGAAGACCAGCAAGGCACGGTTGATTTGGCCATTTCTCGTACAGACCATGTACACTCCAGAGTTGGTCATGAAGAAGGACCTCAGGTAAGCGATCCACGGGCACCAGAATGGAAAGCAGCAGTAGCTGCACATTTTGCCTGGTGGGACAAAGTGGTTGCAATTAAAAAACAGCAAGGCAAAATGTTAACCATGTTAACTGAGTTTGGTCCACCTAGTTACATGCCAACGCTTCCTTTTACCAATCTTCCAGTTGCCGATCAATGGGGTATCAATGTTTACATGATGCAGGCATGGAAAAAAAGATATTTATAAGAGGGATTTACTGGCGACTAACGGCATGGTTTAACCAGCTTTTAACCAAGTATTTAATGCATTTATTTTTGATCAAAAGTTTTTTTTCGTAATTTTTTAAAAAATTAACCAAATGACAGATATCCTACAAACCTTATCAGATGAAGTAATTGGCTTTTTGGGCATTAGTGGCCTGATTAAAATGGTACAGTCTGGCAACTATAGTTCTTTGGCAACCTTGGATGGTATACAAAGTCTCTTGTGGCCGATCATTCCTTTTTTGCTCTTATTCGAAATTATCAGGGCCGTTTTTTACAAACGTTTTAAGGTAGAAGATTACCGAATTCCTTTTTTGGTATTTGTAGTAAATCGTTTTATCTCACGTTTTATCTCTATTGCGGCCGTTGGCTTCTGTATTGGCTTGTTTGAAAAATGGGCCATATTTACCACTACCTTTACCTGGTACTGGTTAATTTATGGCTATATTGTATGGGAACTTTCACATTTTGTATATCATTATTTTGGGCATAAAGTAAGAATTTTGTGGTGTTTACATTCTACACATCATGCACCACAGCAAATGAACCTCACGGTTAATTTTGCCCACTTCTTTTTAGAGGCGCCTTATGCCGATGTGGTTCGGACTTCAATCTGCATCCTTTTGGGCGTTAACCCTGCATTGATGTTTTTCATTATGTTTATTGATGGTTTCTGGGGCTCGTTTATCCATATTGGAGAAGATACGATGAAAGATGCCAGATTGGGTTTCTTAAACAGAATATTGCTTACCCCTTCGCATCACAGGGTGCACCACGCTAAAAACCCATTGTACATGGACACTAATTTTTGCAATCTTTTGAACGTATGGGACCATATTTTCAAGACTTACCAAGATGAAAGAAGAGAAATGAAAATTGAATATGGAATTACCAGAGAAATGAACCCTAACAGTTTATGGGATGTTTATTTTGGTGAGTTTATTTGTTTGGGCAAAGACATTGCTGCGGCACCCACACTCAAAACTAAATTGCTGTACATTGTAATGCCACCAGGTTGGAGTCATACAGGCGATCATAAAACGGCCAAAATAGTAAGAGAATCGTTTATTGCCGAAGAAAACGAACAGCAAGAGGTAAAGATTGGAGATGCTGCTAAGGTAAGTGCTTAAAATAATCTGAAAAGAGATCATCAATAAACAATTCAGCCCTATCTTTTGAATAGGGCTGAATTGTTTTTACCATTAATGGCAAGCAATTTTTATGCAGATTAGCGCATTAATTTGCTTTTGTATTTAACCAAGCAGCCCTTAGTTTTAGCTGTTCTGGGGTTGGCGATGCCATTTCATTTAAGATATTAAACTGCTTTACATCTTGGAATTCTACAGGCTGACTTAATTTTACCTCAATAGAATTGCCATTGGCATCTTTTCTAAGCACCAACATGCTGAAAGTATCACCTGTTTTCATGCTTACCCTTACGCTATCTAAAAACTGTTGCACTTTAGCTACTTCTGGAAGTTTAAGGTCGTTAATGGCCAAGATTTGGTCACCTTTTTGGATTCCCAATTTTTTGCCATAACTGTTCATCGTGGTATCAGCAACGAATAGATTTTTTGTTGTTGGGTTATAGCCTAATCTTGTGCCACCTGTATTGGCTTTTTTAACCAAAGCCACATCTTGGTAGTCAACGCCAATTGAAGCAAAGATTTCTTTGTATGGCAATTTTTTATCGCCACCAACATAGGTGTTCAAGAAGGTGCCGATTTCTGGGTAAGTCAATTTCGTAATCGTAGCAAACAGCTCATCATCTTTAAATGATTTGTTTTTGCCATAGGTTTTAGACAAGTCCTTCATCAGGTTTTGTGTACCATATTTGCCTTTAGAGAGTTCTCTTAGTTTAATATCTAAGCAAAGCCCAATCAATGCACCTTTTTCATATACATTGCCATATTGGTTCTCATAAGTATCCAATACACCTTTAGACATTTTTGTAAAGGCCAAAGTATCATTGTAGCGCATGGCATTGTTCAATTTCGATTGTTGTGTTTTCAGGTAATCCTTAAAATCAACCAAACCATATTTTACCTGCATGTGGTGTGCTGCATATTCTGTTAATCCTTCGTACATCCACAGGTGTGCCGACATTTTAGGATTATCGTAATCAAAGTTTCCAATTTCTTCGCTATGGATATTCAATGGGGTTACAATATGGAAAAACTCGTGAGAACCTGTTTCTCTAACACTTTGGGCAAGTGCTTCTGGCGTAAAACTTTCAGGAAGGAAGTAAAAAGAAGAATACGAATGTTCTAAAGCACCATAGCTTCTTATTTTTGGGTTATCAGTTAAGCTGATGATAAAAGCATATTTGTCTACGGGTAGTGTACCGCCTAAATATTCTTTTTGTGCTTCTAACGTTCTTTTTAATTCTTTGGCAATTACAGCAGAAGTGGCTTTGTTGTTTGGAGAATAAAGTGAAATTAAAATCTCTGCTCCGCCAATATGTAAAATTGTAGTATCTGGCTTATTGTACATCATAGGTGCATCTGCTAGGCTATGATAATCTGGAACAAGGTATTGGTCTGTAGTAGCATTGATGCGCTTTGCTTTAAGTGAAGTAGAGCCATAAAAATCGGCAGGTTTGGTAATGGTTACTTGATAAGGGATATTTTTCTCTCCATCAAAATAACCAAAGAACCCAAAATTGTTGATCACAAACATTTTGTCTTTGTCAATATTTGTTCCGGCAGGTTGAAAAATCTCAGCTCCTTTAATCTCAGGGCTGTCCCAACTGTCATCAACCAAATAGGTGATTTTTACCAGCTCTTTTGCATTGGTAATTTTCCAAGAGTCAACATTTTCTTGGCTCACTTTTAATTCGGTACCATTTTTATCAAAAGCTTTGAAATTTGAAATGTAACGGCCAAAATCGTAAATGGCATAAGTGCCCGGTACCATTTTAGGTAAATGGAAAATGGCTTCACTGCTTTTTAATTTAGGGGTTAATAGGGTTACTTCTAGTTTGTCGTCCTTTACATTGTTGAGGTTAAGACTGTACTTATAACCAGAGGTGGAGGTACTTTGCTGTGCAAAAGCCGAACTCGCTCCGATAAGAAGTAAAAAATAGATCAGGTGTTTTTTCATTGATTTTATTTTTTAAATAGATAAATTTAGGGGTGTTAAATAATAGGTTTAGAGTGGTTAAGATAAACTAAGTTACAAAAAATAGCGTTTTTTAACAGTTCACATTAAATACATGGCATTAAGGATAAGGTCTGCTCTCCAACCCATGCACTGGGCGATACAGATTTTATGAAAATAGGGCTATCGTTATTTGTTTTAGACAAGCCATAAAAGCTGTAAATTAGTAAGACTGTAAATCGCTTAATCAGATAAATATGAAAGCTCCAGAATCGATTATTCCCATTCTTTATTCGAAAAATATAGTAGAAAGCATTAACTATTATACCAATATTCTTGGTTTTGAAAGCGAGTGGATATGGGAAGATTCGCCAACATTTGGCGGTGTAAACTGGGGAGAAGTAAGGCTCTTTTTTTGTAAAGATGGACAAGGCAGCCCTGGTACTTGGCTTTGCATTAATGTGGTAGATGTTGATGCCTATTATGAAATGATTAAACAAAGGGGCGCCCAAGTGCTTTCACCACCAGAAGATAAACCTTGGTTCATGAGAGAAATGTTGGTGCAAGATCTAGATGGACATATTATTCGTTTTGGCCATGGAATTGAATGTGATTAATACTTGAACTCGATCCAATTTGTCATGCACATCACACACTTCAAAATCTCTACAGATTTAGGCATTAAACTTGTATTAAAATAGGTCCTATGCATTTTGATCAATTGATAGTTTTAGTGAGCGGATTTGTAGATCAACTGTTCAAAAAGAAACTCAGCCCTTGTCTCTATTTTCATAATCTTACCCATACACTTTATGTGGTTAAGGCCGTGCAAGAAATTGGCTACCATGTACAGTTAACTCAAAAACAACAAGAAACGGTTACACTTGCGGCCTGGTTTCATGATACAGGTTATACGGAGGCCTACAAAAACCACGAATTGGTAAGTGTAGAAATTGCAACAGAATTTTTGATTAGTGTGGGTGTGGTAGGCGATCAGCTGGCCGATATAAGGGCTTGTATCTTGGCCACACAGTATCCACAACACCCTAGTAACTTAATGGAAATGGTAATCTGCGATGCAGACTTCTATCATTTTGCTATTGATGATTATACACAATTTGCTGCTGCATTGAAAAAAGAATGGGAAGCCGAACTGGGCCACTGTTACACTACACAACAATGGAATAATATTAACCTCGAAATGTTGCGTAACCATCAATATTTTACTGCTTATGGGCAAGAAATACTCCAGAAAAGCAAAGAACATAACATCGGCAAATTGAAAGCATTCTTTTAAACCAGAGGGATTGTTTTACTTTGCGATTGGCACATTTATTTCCTTAATTTAAGCAGATGAAGATTTTAGTGATAGAAGATGAAAAAGCAGTACTAGATAGTATATTGGCCTATTTTACCGGAGAGGGCAATATTTGTGAGTATGCCAATACCTACGCTACGGCCTCAGAAAAGATTGCACTTTATAGTTACGACTGCATCCTTTTAGATTTGGGATTGCCAGATGGCGAAGGAATGCAATTACTGGACATGTTGAAGAAGATGAAAAAAAAGGATGGGGTACTGATCATTTCTGCACGACATTCTTTGGATTCGAAATTGGCTGGATTAGACTTAGGTGCTGATGATTATTTGGTGAAACCTTTCCATTTGTCCGAGCTAAAAGCAAGGGTGAGTGCCATTGTACGGAGAAAGAACTTTGATGGCGATAACATTATTACCTATAACGAGATCAGTATAGATGTACTGGCCATGACAACTATCGTAAATGGAAAAGGAATTGTACTAACCAGAAAGGAATTTGACCTTTTGGTTTATTTTTTGGCCAACAAAGGCAAAGTAGTAACTAAAAATGCAATGGCCGAACATTTATGGGGAGATGAGATGGATATTTCTGATGATTTTGATTTTATCTACACCCATGTTAAAAACCTAAGGAAAAAATTATTGGAGGCGGGTTCTCAAGATTACCTGCGTTCGCTATACGGCATTGGCTATAAATTTGGAGGATAGTGAAATTAGCTAACAAATACAATCGTGTTAACATCATCACTTCCTTGGTGGTATTGGTCATTACTGGCATTATTTATTATGTAGTGATCCATTTTATCCTGACAGAGAAATTAGACAAAGACCTTGCGGTAGAAGAAGATGAGATTAAACAATATGTAGCTACCTACCATAAGCTACCCTTGGCTTCTAGTTACATAGATCAACAGGTGTATTATAAGGAATTGGCCAAGGATGTTCCCGATGTACGTTTATTTCATTATACCAGTTATAACAATGCCAAGGAGCATGAAACAGAACCTGGCAGAAGCCTAATCACATCGGTTAAGGTAAACAACAAAAGATACGAGGTAACAATCATCAAGTCGAGGGTAGAATCGGAAGACCTGGTGCGGATTATTTTATTGATTACACTTGGGGTTACCATTATTTTGTTGGCCGCCCTGATTTTGATCAATCGTTTTGTGCTCAATCGTTTATGGAAACCTTTCTATACCATTCTTAATCAGATGAAAACTTACGAATTGGCCAAGATGGACGATATTGCCCAACAACAAACCAGTATAGACGAGTTTAAAGAGTTGAATGATTCGGCCAATGCCATGGCCGCAAGGGTAAGACAGGATTATAAGGAGCTGAAAAGTTTTGCCGACAATGCCTCTCATGAAATGATGACTCCTTTGGCCATTATCAATTCAAAACTTGATTCGTTATTGCAAACAGATTCTTTTACCCCAGAACAAGGTGCCATATTAGAAGATGTTTACCATGGGGTAGGTCGTTTGTTTAGGCTCAATCAATCGTTGTTACTATTGGCCAAAATAGAGAATAACCTTATTCCAGATATTCAAGATATAGATTTGCAGGAGCTGTTGGTTAACAAGATCAGACAGTTTCAAGAGCTTTTTGAAAAAGATGGATTAAGCTTAGTGCAAACACTTGAGCCAAGCCAGGTACGGATGAGCCGATATTTGGCCGATATTTTATTGAATAATCTTTTTAGCAATGCCATTCGGCATAACCAAAATGGAGGTTCCATTGAGGTAGTACTACAGGCCAACTCTTTACAGTTGATCAATACAGGTAAGGATATTGAGTTGGATGATCAATTGTTTGAGCGGTTCTCTAAATCTACAGCTTCAGAAGGAATGGGATTAGGGCTCGCCATTACCAAACAGATCTGTGCCCTATATGGTTTTGTAATCAGTTACCGTCGTAAGGATGAAAAGCATTGTTTTACAGTTGTTTTTAACCCCAAATCTTAGCTACAGAATTACTACATAATTAGGTTTTAGCTTTATATTAAAATTTAAAACCATGAAAAAAATAATTGTATTTCTGTTCTTATTGTGCTTCGTAACCACCGCAAGTTTTGCACAAAAACTAAGTGCTAAAAAAGTACCTGCAGCCATTACCGCTGCTTTTGCAAAAAACCATGCTTCTATTACCAAAGTAAGCTGGGAAATGGAAAAAACCAATTACGAAGCTGGATTTATGCTCAATGGCAAAGAAACTTCGGAGGTTTATACTGCCCAAGGTGTGTTGGTAGAAACCGAAGTAGCGATCAATGTAGCCGAATTGCCAGAAGCAGTAAAAATGAAGCTCAAAGGCAAAAAAGTAGCAGAGGCTGCAAAAATTACCAAAGCCGATGGTACAGTAGTTTACGAAGCAGAAGTAGGTGGCAAAGATTTGCTGTTCGATGCTAAAGGTAACATGATCAAATCATAACCATTGACATTAATGAGGGGGAAGATAACCATAGGTAGTTTGCTGTTGTTATGTACAGCAACTACCTGTTTAGCGCAAAGGCAAGATTCTTTACTGATGGATCGCTCTAAGGAGATCGATCTCAAAAATATCTACACTGAAATTAAGCCCGTAAAATTTAGGGTAGCACCATTTATTGCCCCTGCATTATTAATGGGCTATGGTTTTGCGGCCGTGTATAACAAAGGGGCACTTAAAGAATTAGATGAGAGCACAAAGTATGAGCTGCAAGAAGACCATCCCTTGTTTGCTGCTCATGTTGATGATTATATGCAATTTGCCCCAGCACTGGCTGTATATGGACTTAACCTTTCTGGAATTAAGGGTAAACACAATTTGTTAGATGCATCGATGTTATACGTTACCTCTGCTGCTATTATGGGGCTTTCTACCCATTTTGTGAAACAAGGCGTACATCGGCAAAGACCAAATGAATCTGGCTATAATTCATTCCCGTCTGGGCATACTGCTTCTGCTTTTGCAGCGGCCGAATTTCTGCATCAAGAGTATAAAGATGTTTCGCCGTGGTATGGTTATGCAGGGTATTTTGTAGCAACAGCTACAGGCACCTTAAGAATGTACAATAACAAACATTGGTTTAGCGATGTGGTGGCGGGAGCAGGCTTTGGAATGGCCTCAACCAAAATTTCTTATCTGGTTTATCCTTATATCAAAAGATTGTTTAGTGGTAAAGGCGTACAAAACCTTTCCATTATGCCCATGAGACAAGAAGGTGCCAATGGATTTGTAGCCAATTATCACTTTTAATAAAAAGGACTAAAGACCACAGATTTACCATGTGTTTAACAACGAGCTTAATGATTATTAGCTATATTTATATTGATCATACATTTCATATCTAATTGTAATTGAATGAAGATTGCTCGATTTTTTTTGGTCTTTTGTTGCCTATTAATAGTGCAAACCATAAAGCTATCTGCACAAAGCTTGACCAGAAACATAGACTATTTTTTGGGTGCCGCTACAAAATATAGCCCAGTTTTAAAAGATTACAAAAATCAACAACAAAGTATCAGAATAGATAGCCTGTTGATATTGGCTGCAGCAAAACCACAGGTTACAGCAAGCTCGGCAGGTATGTATGCACCTATAGTTAAGGGTTATGGCTATGATGAAGTGCTTACAAACGGACAGGCCTTGGAAGCCTTATTAAATGTTAATTACGATTTATCCAATAAAAGAAGGGTCAAAAATCAATTAGAGGGCATCAAATTGCAGAGCGATTCAATCCAGTATGCAGGCACACTTTCACTTTTTGATCTCAAAAAATCCATTACAGATCAGTACATTATTGCCTATGCCAGTCAACAACAAGTAGAATTTAACAAAGAGGTTACTACGCTGTTGAAACAAGAAGAAGCTTTGTTGAAACAGTTGACACGCAATAATGTGTACAAACAATCAGAATACCTTAGCTTTTTGGTTACCCTACAGCAACAACAACTCTCGTTGAAACAAGCGGAACTGCAATATCAGAATGATTATGCCATGCTTAATTACCTTGCTGGCCTAACCGATACGACTAGAATATCTCTGGCAGAGCCGCAATTAGATCACCCCATTTCAAAGGCTGCAAAAGGCTTTTTTGCCAAAAGATTTGATATCGACAGTTTAAAAAATGTGAACCAAAAAACAGCAATTGACTTAAACTATCGACCTAAATTTGGACTTTATGCCAATAGCGGCTATAACTCGTCCTTTTTATTGCAGCCTTACAAAAATTTTGGTGCAAGTGTAGGTTTTACCTTATCGGTACCTATTTACGATGGCCACCAGAGAAAAATGCAATATGAAAAACTAGACCTGGCCACTTTATCATCTCATTATTATAAAGATTTTTTTATTCGACAACAGCAGCAACAGCTGGATATGATTTTGCAACAGCTAGCTGCTACAGATCAATTGTTTGTACAGCTTAACCAGCAAATTAAATTTGCAAAGGGTTTAATAGAGGTAAACAGTAAGCTGTTGCGTACCGGTGATGTAAAAGTGGTAGACTACATTATTGCCATTAACAACTATATGGCCGCAGTTAACCTTTTCAGGCAAACCACTACCAATCGCCTGAAACTGATCAATCAATTCAATTACTGGAACAAATAATATGAACAGGTATTTCAAAGCTTTATCCAGCATAATTTTTGCCATGTTAATAGGCATTGGCTGTCAGCAAACTGACCCTGCAACAGATGAAGAAATAACAGCCATTACACCAGTGCAGGTAACTGCTGTGGCCGACAGCTCATTGAGCGAATCGATAGAAGTTACCGCTGTATCAGCCTATCTCGAAAAAAGTTATGTAAAGGCAAACATTAATGGATATGTAGAGGCTTCTGCTGCATTAATGGGTAAACAAGTAAGTAATGGACAGTTACTTTTTAGCCTCATTACCAAAGAAGCTAAAGCTATAGGCAATAGTATTAACCAACTTGATCCTGAACTAAAGTTTTCTGGTATTTCTAAAATCAAAGCTGCTCAATCTGGACTAATTGTTCAGGTAAATCACCAAAAGGGAGATTATGTGCAAGATGGCGAAGCCTTGGCCACCATCAGCAATAGGAATAGTTTGGTGTTTTTATTAGATCTGCCCTACGAGTTTAACCAATTGATCAACAGTAATCCCAACTTAACAGTTGAACTGCCAGATGGTCAAAAGCTGAGCGGAGCACTTGCTGGTACCATGCCTTCGGTCGATTCGTTGGCGCAAACCCAAAGGTATATTGTAAAAGTCAATTCGACCAATGCCATACCAGAGGGTTTAATTGCCAAAGTTAAATTGGTTAAAGCAAGTCATCCGAATGCACAGGTATTACCAAAATCTGCAGTATTGGCTAATGAAACAGAGGATCAGTTTTGGGTAATGAAAATGATCAACGATTCTACAGCCGTAAGGGTTGATGTTAAAAAAGGAATTGAAAGCCATACGTTGGTAGAGGTACTGAGCCCTAAGTTTGATAAAAAAGACAAAATAATTAAGACCGGAAATTATGGCATTGCCGATACCGCAAGAGTGAAGATCCTGAAATAAGCTTATCCAGATGAAGAATTTTTTCATTTCCCATAAAAATCCAATTCTTGCCGTACTGGTGATCATCCTGTTGGGAGGGGTTTATTCTTTCCAGCAATTAAAAACCTCTTTGTTCCCAGAAATCACTTTTCCGAAGATCAAGATCATTGCCGAAGCCGAGCTGCAGCCAGTTGATAAAATGGTGGTAACGGTAACCCGACCATTAGAGAATGCCGTGAAACAGGTGCCTAACCTGCAATTGGTAAGGAGCACCACCAATAGGGGGAGCTGCGAGCTGTCTGCTTATATGAATCCTGGAGCAGATATTGACCTGAGCCAACAAAGAATTGAAGCACAGATTGCCAAAATCAGCAACAGCTTACCACCTGGGGTTAATATTTCTGTAGAGAAAATGAACCCTTCTATTTTACCTGTAAGTGGTTATAGCTTAGAGAGCCATAGCAAATCTCCTGTCGAACTAAAAAAAATAGCCGATTTTACGGTTAAACCCTTTTTATCTCAGGTAGATGGCGTTTCAGAAATTAGGGTAATTGGGGGCAAGACTAAAGAATACTGGATTGAACTTGACCTGCAAAAAATGCAGACTTTAGGAATCAGTCCAGATCAAATTGGCACATCACTAAGTCAGACCAACTTTATCAAATCAAATGGTTACCTGTCTCAATATAACTACCTCTACTTATCGGTAACTGATGCTACCGTTAAAACCAAAACAGATTTAGAAAACCTGGTACTCATTAGAAGGGGAGCTAGAGTTGTAAAGATAAAAGATGTAGCGCAGGTTAAAATACAAGAGAGTGTTGAGTATACCCGTATCAATGCCAATGGAAAAGATGGAATTCTGATTGCCGTAATTAAGCAACCCAATGCCAATCTGGTAGATTTATCTAACCAAATGGCAGTTAAGGTTAAACAATTGAAAAAATTGCTACCTGCGGGTGTAAGCATTAAACCTTATTATGTACAGGCCGATTTTGTAAACGAATCTGTTAAAAGTGTAAAAGATAGCCTCTGGATTGGATTGGTTTTGGCTATTGTTGTGGCCATTATTTTTTTACGATCGCTCAAGGCCAGTGCAACCATTCTCATTACCATTCCGGTAACGCTTTGTTTAACCATAATTGTGCTCTATTTTATAGGTTATTCTTTAAATATCATGACATTGGGTGCTATTGCAGCTGCCATAGGCCTAATTATAGATGATGCCATTGTAGTGGTAGAACAAATTCATCGAACCCACGAGGAACATCCAGAAGAACCTACTGTAAGTTTACTGAACAAGGCAATCGATTATCTGTTCCCGGCCATGTTGGGCTCGTCAATTAGTACGATCGTAATTTTTATTCCTTTTGTGTTGATGACTGGGGTGGCGGGCTCTTATTTTCAGGTAATGACCAATACCATGATCATTACCTTGGTTTGCTCTTTCTTTGTAACCTGGATGGTATTACCTGTAATTTACTTGCTGTTAACCCGTAATTCGACACAAAATACATCAACCGCAAATACAAAACTACAAGAGGTTAAATCGCAAAACTGGGTTCGTTATTTTATCAGCAAACCTGCCATCAGTATCATCTTGATGTTGTTGCTCATCGCGAGTATGGTATTGGTATTCCCAAGATTAGAAACCGGCTTTTTGCCCGAAATGGACGAAGGGAGTATTGTGCTTGATTATGCTTCCCCGCCTGGAACTTCTTTAGAAGAAACAGACCGGATGTTAAAAGAAGTAGAAAAAGAGCTGGTTAAAATACCAGAGGTACAAGCCTACTCTCGAAGAACGGGTACCCAGATGGGATTTTTTATCACAGAACCCAATACAGGCGATTACCTGATCCAATTAAAGCCCAATAGAAATAAATCTACAGATGAGGTGATTGCCGAAATTCGGAGCCAAATAGAAAGTACCCAGCCCGCATTAAAGGTAGATTTTGGTCAGGTAATTGGCGATATGTTGGGCGATTTAATGAGTTCGACACAGCCCATAGAAGTGAAGATTTTTGGCAATGAACAAGAGCAGTTACAAACACTTGCCAAAAAGGTAGCTGCCATTGTTGGTCGTGTAAATGGAACAGCCGATGTATTTGATGGGATTATTCTTTCTGGTCCAACGGTAAACATCCAACCCAACTTTAGCCTGCTTGCCCAATATGGGATTACACCCGCCAGTTTCCAAATGCAGGTACAAACCGCAATACAAGGCAATTTGATTGGCGATTTATATGATAAACAACAACTATCGCCCATTAGGATGGTTTATCCCTATAGCAGGAGTGTAGGTGTTTCGGCCATCAATAACTTGAAGATCTTTTTAGCTGATGGTACAGCGATTCCAATCCAGAATTTAGCAAAAGTGGAGATTACTACAGGAAGCGCTGAGATAGAACGTGAAAACCTGCAGTCGATAGGTGTGGTAACTGCCAGGTTAGACAATAGGGATTTGGGCAGTGCCATGAAAGATATCCAGGCCGCAGTGAATAGTAAAATCAGTTTGCCTTCTGGTTACCATATTGAATACGGTGGCGCCTACAAAGAGCAACAGCAGTCTTTCTCAGAATTGTTGATCATATTAATTGCCTCGAGCTTATTGGTGTTCAGTGTCATCTTATTCCTCTTTAAAGATTTCAAGATCGCATTTTTGATCTTGGTTATTTCCGTACTCGGAATTTCTGGTAGTTATTTGGCTTTGTTCTTAACCCATACCCCACTTAATGTTGGTAGTTATACCGGCTTGATCATGATTGTTGGAATTATTGGCGAAAATGCCATTTTTACCTTCCTACAGTTTAAAGAATCATTGCATGATAAAAATGTAGACGATGCCATTACCTTTGCCATTTCTACACGGTTAAGACCAAAATTGATGACCGCTCTAGGAGCCATTATTGCCCTTGCCCCATTGGCTTTAGGCATAGGGGCTGGAGCACAATTGCACCAGCCTTTGGCCATTGCCGTAATAGGAGGTTTCCTTATAGCATTACCACTTTTATTGATTGTATTGCCAAGTTTGATCCGGAAAATTTATGCAAAAACTTAAATGCTATTAGGGTCTGTTTTTAATTTATTACGAGCCTATTTGCCCAGTTCTAAGACCTGAAAGCTCCCTGCAATTCTTTTAGGTCGGGTATTTGGCGTAGTAGCTTTCTCAAAATCGGCAGTAGGTAAAAATAAGTGATGGCTAACCGGATCTAAAGCAATGGTTCTTGCGCCATTTTTGCTCTTGATGGTCTCTTGTACCACAAATTTTTCGGCAGAAATTGCTTTGACTACCGTAATTGTTCCTTCGCCATTAGAGCTGTAGGCTGTTTTTAAAACAGGGTCGAAAACTACACCGTCACTGCCATCACCAATAGGTAATTTAGCTATATGGCGACCTGTTTTAGCATCTAAAATGAGCATCACCTTATTGGCACAAACGGTAAACAATCTCGATGTTGCTCTATCTATAGCTAAACCAGAAGGCTCTTCACCGCCTTTTAATGGGTATCTCGAAAGTACTTTATAGGTACTGGCATCAAAACATACAATCTCTGCCTTGTCTTCAATGTTGACATAGATTTTTCCTTTGCCATCAGAAACACCTGCTTCGGGTTTGCCTCCCAATGGGATAGTAGCCACAACTTGATCTGTTTGCGGATCAATGATACTGGCATCCATACTCTTGCCATTAAAAACAATAACTTTTTTAGAAAAATCATCAAAAAAAGTGGCATCTGGATTTTGCCCAACTGTTACCTGACCTATCACGGCAGCTGTATTGAGGTTAAAAACAGTACAAGTACCAGTTCTTCCATTGCTGGTATATCCTTTTGCAAAAGGGCTGGCTATCGCAATGCCATGCACACCTAATGTATTTTTGATGATGCCTGTAGAATCGCCAGTAATGGTATTGATGATGTTAACCTGGTTGCCATGAGAGATGTACAACCTATTGTTCTTTTGGTCAACAGATAGGTAATCCCACCCACCATCGCTATGTATTTGATGGGTTTTGATAAGATGAAAACCCGTTTTTTGTTGGGCAAAACCAAAACTGCTAATGCCGAACAGACTTACTAGGAGTAGAAATTTATTTTTCATGATCTTTTTTAATTATAAATTAAAACAAACACTCTGTAGCAATACTGTAGTTGATGGATTGGTGAAATAAAATCTGAGACTAAAGCTAATCAATTGAGCAAGTTTTCGAACCTATTAACGCTAATCATTTTAATATCTTTGTTTATTGAATACGATGTACATGAAACATATATTAGATAATCCAATTTACCATGCGCTAATCTCTGGCCATCAAGCTTTTGCAAAAGGCACCGATCAGGCAAACTATTACCAAGAAGATATTGCTTCATTTGCAGGGCTAAAAGATAATTCAGCAGCGGATTTTGAAGCTCTTTATCAAAATAGCCCTGAAGCAAGTCTATTTGTTGTTTTTACACCCGAACCAACGGTTATACCCGAAAACTGGAAATTGCTTACCCACATTGATATGTTCCAGATGGTTTATGAACCTAAAGAAATCCCAACAGGAGCAGATGCAGACTTCACAGATCTCACAGCTGATGATGTTCCGGAAATGACTGCTTTGGTAGAACTGACCCAGCCTGGGCCATTTAGACCTAGAACCATTGTTTTGGGTAACTATACTGGCGTATTTAAGGATGATCAATTGGTGGCAATGGCAGGACATCGATTTCATCCAACGCCCTATACAGAGGTAAGTGCCGTATGTACCCATCCAGATCATTTGGGCAAAGGTTATGCTTACCAACTGTTACGCGAACAGATCAAGAGGATATTAGATCGATCTGAAACACCTTTTCTACACGTACGAAATGATAACCATGGGGCAGTTAAATTATATCAAAAACTCGGCTTTAATATTCGTACTGAAATGATTGCCTACGTAATTCAAAAAATTGCCTAACGAATAGCTTTTCTTAAAAATGATCCAGAATTAAAACTTTGTATTTACTTTAGTAAGCCAAAGCAAAAGGTTAAAAATGGACAAAAGTAATTTAGTAGGTATCGTTAGTTGTGTAGCCGTTTTTGTATCCTTTCTTTTAGCCTTGTTTTTGCTTACTGTAAAAACAAAAAATAAGCTAAGCAATGTGCTTTTTGCATCATTCATTATCCTAAGTGGGATAGACCTGAGTGGCTTTTTTGTTGTTTATTTTGTAGAAGACCAATTAGGCATAGAAATGTTCAGAGAACAGACTTCGTTCCTGATTATGCCTTTCTTTTACCTTTATGTGTTATCTGTTTGTTATACCGATTTTAAGCTAAGGCCCAAACATCTATTACATGTGTTGCCTTTTATCATCGCCAACCTTGTGGTAACTCCGGGGGTATATTTGGCTAATCAAGCAGGGAAAGAGCTTTTCTTTAACCATTATATGGATAGACCCGAAACACTTTTTTTAAGGGTATTTATAGACACGCAGTTTGTTTTTTATATTGTAGCTATCCTTTTGGCCTTAAGCAAATTCAAAAAAATCTATCTCGAAAATTATACCGATCCGAGTAATATTACCTATCGCTGGCTGTTTCAATTGACCATGGTTTCTGTGGTGGCACACAGCTTTGTAATGATCAAAAATATTTTAGTGTATAAGAATTTAACCACCATTTCTATTTGGGCCAATCTTTTAGTAGGTGTAATTGCCTTGAGTGTTTTATGCTGGTTTGTTTTAAAGGCATTGTACCATCCAGAGCTTTTTAGAGGGGTAGATTCAAAACTACGTTTGGTAAAAGATATCTTGCCTGCAATTGACCAAACATCAATTGAAAAAACTGAGGTTGAAAATGAGGTTGAACATAAGGTTACAGAACTGAAAACATTTATGAGCAAAAACGAACCCTATTTAGAACCGTCGTTAACCATACAAGATTTAGCTAACCTCATCAATATGCCTGTTCGTGAGCTTTCTATTTTAATCAATCACCACCTAGACCAACATTTTTTTGATTTTGTAAACGAGTACCGAATCAAGAAAGCCATGGAGATGTTGAGAGACCCTGCAAAAAGTAAGTTAACCGTACAGGAAATTTTATATTATATCGGTTTCAATTCTAAATCCTCCTTTAATACCGCATTTAAAAAGTACACCGATTTAACGCCAACTCAATACCGTAACGGTTCCTAATCAGGTTGTTGTAAAAAGTCGTACGTGCCATTTTAAAAGGTCGAACCATTTTCTTTCTGAAAAAAAGGTACGACTTTTTTTGTCGGACGTTATTGCCCCATTTGTCGAGCAACTTTGTCTCAACAAATAGAAAAAACATGAAAAGACTTATTGTAATTGCTTTATTAAGCAGCTTGTCTATGTGGGTAAATGCACAAGTGCAATTGAAAGGAAACGTAAAAAATAACCAAGAAGCTATTGGTTGGGCCAATGTAATTTTATTAAATACCGATGGAAAACCAGCAACCGGCGATCTGACTAAAGAAGATGGCTCTTTTCAATTAAAGATCAAAACTGGTATTTATAAACTCAAGATCAGTTTTGTAGGTTACGAGACATTGGAAAAACAACTTGTTATAGAAAAAGATACAGATTTAGGTACCCTTCAATTAAAGGCTCAAGGCAATAATTTGAACGAGGTGGTTGTGGTAGCCAAAAAGAAAATGATCGAATATAAAGCCGATCGTTTGATCTTTAATGTAGAGCAGAGTGTAATGGCCAGTGGAGGTAATGCTATCAATGCCATAGGTTCGGCACCGGGTGTACTGCTTCAAAATGACAACATCAGTTTGTTGGGTAAAGGCTCGGCTCGTGTAATGATCAACGGACGAATGCTTGAACTGACTGGCCAAGAATTGATCAATTATTTGAGTTCAATTGCTGCAAGTGACATTAAAAGTATTGAGGTAATCAATAATCCACCTGCCAAATATGAGGCCAGTGGCGATGGTGGACTGATTAACATTGTGCTCAAAAAAGGGGCAATCAATGCTTGGAAAAACTCAACCAACCTTGCTTACGATCAAAGTAGATATGGTTTCTTAAGCTTGAACAATAGTTTCTTTTACAATAAAGACAGGTTAAAGTTCTCTTTTAATGCTGGAGGTAAAGTGGGCAATATCAAATCGAGAGAAGATTTGGATACCTTTTATCCCAATGGTGTATGGAAATTGAAGAGCGAAGGCAAAGGCAAACAAGACAATGTAACTACGGGTATGGCTTTAGATTATGATCTTAGCCGTAAAACCACCATTGGCGTACAGTATTTGGGTAGTTTTAACAACCCAGATCGTGCAGACCACACTAGCATAGAGATGAATGATGTTAATCATCGCCTGCAATCTGTATTGGTTACCAACGCCGCAAACGACCTCAATAATAAAAGCAATACTTACAATGCACATCTGGTATCTACTTTAGATACACTAAATAGAAAGATTTCGGTAGACCTCGATTATTTCAGCTATGGTGCCAAAATAGACAACAACTTTGTATCGAATACCTTTTTACCTAGTGGCGAATTTTTAAATACCAACCAGTCGGCCAGAAATATCTCTAACCAAAACATCAACAATTTTGGCCTTAAAATAGACATGGAGCACCCCTTTAAATTTTTCAACCTTTCTTATGGCGTTAGGTTCAGTTTTGTAAACAGCAAGGCCGATGTAAAATATTACAATACCATTGGTGGTACACCTGCTTTTGACCCAAATCGGTCCAATGAATTTGATTATAAAGAGCGCAACCAAGCATTTTATCTGAATGGGGTGAAGCAGTTGGGTACCAAACTGAGTTTGCAATTGGGCTTAAGGTTAGAAAATACACAGACTGAGGGTTATTCTTTCACCATCAACCAAAAAAATACCAATACCTACCTGAAACTGTTTCCAACGGTTTACCTCTCTTACCAAAAAAACGAAAACCACAATTTTGCTTTTAGTTATGGTAGAAGGATAAACAGACCTAGTTTTGCCAACCTCAATCCTTTTCGTTCTTACTTAAATAGCACCAGCTACTCTGAGGGGAATCCCTTTTTACAACCCTCATTTAACGACAATTTCGAATTTACACATGTGTATAAAGGAAACTTAAGAACCAATATTTTCTTTAATGTAACCACTGATGGTTTTGGGGTCATCTTTACTTCAGACGCCAACACCAATACACAGGTAATTAGCAGACAGAACTACTTTAGAGAATATTACTATGGCATAGGCGAAACTTATAACATTAATGTAGGAAACTGGTGGCAGAGCCAGAACATGGTTTACCTATTGGGTTCAAAAACCAATTTCACCAATGCCATTAATGCCACGCCAAAAAATGGAATACAATTGTACTTGAGCACAAATCATACTTTTGCTATAGGTAAAACAACCAAGCTACAGGCCGATTTCTTTTTTACTTCTAAAGTTAAAAGAGGCTTGTATGAAGTTGGAAATATGTATGGATTGAATGTTGGGCTAAGACAAGACCTGATCAAAAATAAGATGCAGGTATCAATATTAGCGAACGATATTTTCAATACCGCTTACCTTAAAAATTATACTTCAGTAGTAAATGGAATTAAACAAGTCTATAGCGAAAACAACAGCAGTAGGTTCTTTAGACTATCGTTAGCCTATAATTTCGGAAATACAAAGATCAATGTCAAAAATAGAGGTTTTGGTAATGAAGAAGAACGCAAAAGGACCAACTAAACCAGAGAATGTTTCTAAATAGAAATGAGATTTCAGCCGTGGGCATACATTGGTTAGTTTTGTCGAAAACAAAAACAAATGTCGAAAACAAAACTTACAATTAACAATAACGGATCGGTGAAGATAGAGGGCGATTTTGAAATCGTAGATAGAAATGGAGATGCATACGGATTACAAGGAAGAACAGTTCTTTCGATCTGCAGATGTGGTCTTTCTAAAAACAAACCTTTTTGCGATGGGTCGCACAATGGCCATTTTGAGCATGAAGCTGTTGCTTTTGATCTGCCACCTAAAAAAGTTTAAGCGTAGAATCTAAGTCATTTCTGGCTTAAGAAAAAACGTACAGTTAAAGCATCAATCTGAAAAGGTTGGTGCTTTTTTGTTTTTGGAAACAATTTTTTTTGAAAAGTTTTGCATACTTAGAACTTCTATGTATAATTGTGGAATGAAAGAGCTAAATAAAGAATTGATGGCAAGCTCATTAGCGCCAATTGTATTATTGATCTTAAGGGGCCAAGAGAGTTATGGATATCAGATTATTCAAGAACTTAGGGATAAGACCAAAGGACAATTAAATGTGGCAGAGGGTACACTGTATCCAGTTTTAAAAAAAATGGAAGCTAAGGAGTGGATTGAAGGGAACTGGAAAAAAGCAGAATCAGGTAGAGAAAGAAGATATTATGCCCTTACCGATAAGGGTAAACAGGAGCTTGAACAACAATATTCGCAATGGAATTTTATAAACGACCTAATACATAAACTATGGAACCATCCACTTTCAACCTCCAACAGTCTGTTGATGACTATATCTCAGTGATCAAAAGCCAAGGAAGCCTAACCAATGCAGATGTTATAGAATTAACTGCTCATTTACACGATGCGACCGAAGCATTGCAGCGGAATAACCTTACAGAAGAAGAAGCATTTTTAATTGCACGTAAACGATTGGGGCATGCAGAAATACTTACCGAAGAATATGCCAAGGTAAATACCACGGTAACGATAAATAAAACATGGGCTTATTTATTTTTAGGTTTTAATCTCATTTACTCTGTTCCGGCAATTTTATTGATAGGTATTTGCTCGGTTTATTTAACCGTATATAAGTTTTATGAAGTCTCTACCACCTCTACCATCATCATTACCACATTCCATCTGCTGTTCACTTGTTTTGTCTGGTACTTTGTGAAGCAAAAAAACAAGATCTCCAAATTTATTGAGAAACAGATGAATGAAAATATGAGCCGTATTGTGCTGATTTCTTTTGTGCCAATGGTCGTATTTGCATTCTTGTTGCCCAAACTGCTCAGATGGAATATTTATTACGCCTTAGTTTATCCTGGGCATAAATTCTCAAGTTTACTAGCCGAATTTAGCCAGTTGTTTGCCATTATTAATATCCTGCTGGCTATATTAAGTTTAGTTTTTAGTATCCATAAAAATGAAGGTCTTAATCTTAAGGCATTATTTGAAAAACCCTCAATTGTAGCACTCATCTGTTTTGGCTTTGTCATTGAACTCTTTGCAGCATCTACAAGAATCATGCAGACAGGGTCAATAATGTTAAATGCCGCCATATTTGGAATGGTATATTTTATGGCTAGCTTTTTAATTGCATTTTATAATAAAGGAGGAAAGGTTAACAAATACATCTTTTTCTTTTGTGCACTTGGAGTTAGCTTAGAAACCATTGTAGGTATGAGGGCAGACAGTTTTAGAACTAGTGATAATCAACTTACTATATATTTTGTTTCGGCCATGCTGATCTGCATTGTAGCAGGTAGGTTATTGGGTACCAGCACAAAAAGTATGCGCAATTTAAAAACAGCTTCATAAATTTTTTGAACGAAATATGCCAAGCATCAATCTGAAAAGGTTGGTGCTTTTTTGTGTTTGAACAAAATGATAACATCATCCATTTGCAAAAAACCTGCAGGAGCACTATTTTTATAGCAAAGCTGATCCAATGAACTATAACACCATTCTGCCAAGTGCAGATCTCGATTCTTTTGTTAAATGTTATTGGACATTGGAGGGCCCAGCGTACCCCAATCCTGAAAAACAAAGGATTGTGCCTGATGGTTGCATGGAAATGATATTTCATTGTGGCGACTTGTACGAGCAATATTTTGAAGATGGAAGCCATATTGTACAGCCCAAAGCTTTTGTGTTTGGACAGATTACTAAACCATTAGAAATTAGGCAGACCGGCAAAACAGCTATTTTTGCCATTCGTTTTCACCCCCATGGCTTCGTCCCTTTTATCTCTGTACCAGCAAGTACGATGGAAAATAGGGCGGTTCCTTTACCAGAACTGTTTGGAGCTAAAGGAGAGCAGCTGGAAAAAGAAATCCTTGCAGCTGCAACCACAGTAGAGCGAATCAAACTGCTCGAAACATTTCTGATCAATTGTTTGGTGAACGAGGAAGCTGTAGACCGTTTAATTAAATCGAGTATTGAAACCATGTTAACCTTAAACGGCCAAATGAGTGTTGCAGCATTATCGAAAGAGTTGGCCATCAATAGGCGTCAATTAGAACGCAAATTTGCTACACTGGTAGGTTTAAGCCCTAAACAATTGGCCAAGATATTTAGGTTGCAGGCTACTTTAAAAACATTATTGCTCAAAGGACAAGCACCTAGCCTTACCGTGATCGCTTATACCGGCGATTATTTTGATCAAGCACATTTTATTAAAGATTTTAAGGAGTTTACAGGGGTAACTCCTAAAAAGTTTTATGCAGGTAACCTCACCATGTCTACGTTGTTTGCAACTTTCGAATAAGCTGTCGCATTTTTACAATTTCGAGTTTTAAAATAGCTCCACTTTTGTGAAATAAACAAACACATTTTAAAAAATAAGTACATGAAAAGTATAACCAGCCTATTTACAGTAGTAGTGATCAGCAGCTTAATGGCTAGCCACAACATGAAAGACCTTTATTTTTTAGCAGGAACTTGGAAGGTAGAGAAAAAAGAAACCTATGAAACCTGGAAACTGAACAAGGACAATTTACTGGAAGGCAGTTCGTACAAAATTAAAACAGGCAACAAACAGGTTGAAGAAGAGTTATCCATCAAAATGAGTGCAGAAAAAATTATTTACACGGCCAGAGTGCTGAACCAAAATAATGCACAACCAATAGCTTTTGTATTGAATAAAGAAGTGCAGGGCAAATTTTCATTTGAAAACCCGAAGCACGATTTTCCCAAAAAAATACAATACACCAAGCTGAATGATACCACGCTTTTTGTGGCTGTATTGGGCGATGGGGATAAAGGCTTCTCGTACAAGATGTTTAAGCAAAAATAGTGGCGTATTTAGTAACATTTTAGTATTTTTAGCTATCTAAATATAAGGCTGGCCAATGGTTGGTTGGCCATTATCCTATTGAAAAAATACAGATGAAAAACATTGCCTTGATCTTCATGTTCCTGTTGGCGAGCAAATTTGCTGACGCCCAAAATGCACCTTGTAAAGGACATCCCTTATTTGCCAGTAGCTTGGCCAACCATACTGTAACCGAGTGTGTAGAAAAAGAGTACGACCAAATGGAAATCTACCAAAAAGATAAGGTTAAAGGTCGGATAGATTTTATCAAACAAGGCCCTAAGTTTATGGTCAGTTATAAGTTTAATGGCGACTTTCAGAGCCGTCCATCAGGTGTACAGATTTGCCAAAACTATGTAAATGCCATTGAAAAAGCAGGTGGAGAAATCTTATATCGGGCAGATAATTATTTGTATGGTAAACTTAAAAAAGGAAATGACCTTTATTGGGTAGGAGTATATACAGATGGATCTGGTTATTATTCGGTAACCAGCATTAAGGAAGAAAAGATGAAACAAGATGTTGTGGCCAGTGCTGATGAGATTAAAGGGAATATCCAAGAAGAGGGCAAAGCTGTTTTTTATGGTATCCTTTTCAATACAGGGCAGGCCGTTCTTTTGCCCGAGTCGGCAGCAACCTTAACAGAGATGGCCAAATTTTTAAAGCTTAATCCAAATATGCAGGTATACGTTGTAGGGCATACCGATAATGTGGGCGATTTTAACCAGAATTTGATTCTTTCAAAGAATAGGGCCAATGCCGTAGCTACAGAACTGGCCACTAAATATGGGGTAAACAAAACCCAGATCAACGCACAAGGTGTGGCCTCTTTAGCCCCAGTTGCCAGCAATGCCAACGAAGAGGGCAAAGCCAAAAACAGAAGAGTTGAATTGGTATTAAAATAGCTTAATTGTGAGCTATTGCCTTATAAAAAGCATCACGGTAAACCTCTCCTAGCGCAATAGTTTGATCGCCTATAATTACCCTGTTCCGTTCAATACTGGTAATCTTATGGAGGGCTACAATAAACGACTTATGGATACGCATAAACTGATCAGCAGGTAACTGCTCTTCAGTTTTTTTCATGGTCTGTAAACTGGTAATCTTTTCTGTAGCGGTATGGATGATCACATAGTTTTGTAAGCCCTCAATAAATAAGATATCAGCTACATTAATCCTTATCAATTTGTACTCTGTTTTTACAAAAATGTGGGTCACCTCTTTTTCCTTTACCACTGCTGCGGTACTTGGGTTTTTGGTTTCGGCTAAACCTTTTAAAATCAGTTGTACCTTTTCTACCGCTTTGTAAAAACGTTCAAAAGAAACGGGTTTTAATAAATAATCTACGGCATCATTTTCAAAACCTTCTAATGCATATTCGGCATAGGCGGTGGTTAAAACCACCAAACATTTTCCTTTTACAATCTTCATAAATTGTAAACCACTCAGCTCGGGCATCTGTATGTCTAAGAAAACGAGATCTACTTCGCCTTCAATTACTTTGTTTAGGGCCTCAAGGGGGTTAACAGTACTAAAACTTAGCGTTAAAGATGGCACTTTAGAGATATAATGTTTTAAAACATCAATGGCTAAAGGTTTATCATCTACAACTATGCATCTAATCATAAAGGTCAATTTTTAAATCAACAATAAAGGTATCAGTTTGCTGGTCAATTAAAAGCTCATGCCTGTTCGGATAGATCAGGGCCAAACGCCTTTGTACGTTTACCAAACCTATTCCGCCAGTTTTATCCTTCTTTGCCGTATTAATTTTATTGCGCAAATGGAGGTGAAAAGATTGCCCATCAATAGCAATCAAAATCTGGATGGGTTCTTCACTGTTTTTAAAAATACCATGTTTAAACGCATTTTCTATAAAATTAATTAAAATTAAGGGAGCAATCTTTTGCTGTGCTACTGTACCTATTACCTTAAAGTTGATATGCGAAAAGCCCTTCTGCCCAATTTTTTGCAGCGCAATAACATTGTTCAGGTAATCTATTTCATTGGTTAGAGGTACATAAGGATCGTCGCTTTCTCTTAACATGTAACGCAACAATTCAGAAAGTTTGAGCAAAGCCTCTGGTGCCTCTTCAGATTGTTGTTGGGTAAGCGAATAGATGTCGTTAATGGTGTTGAACAAATAATGAGGGTTAACTTGTGATTTTAAAAAGGCCAATTCTGTTTTGAGTTGTTCTTTCTCTACCACTTCTTTCTCGGCACGGATGGTACGCCAATCCATTAAATAACTTAGCAACAAACCTAAAAATATGTTCAAAAAGTTAGCGCCAAGTGCAACAATAAAAGCGAAAAAGAAGTCGAGGTCTAGGCTATAGCTTTTCCAACCAATTAATGGATACACAATCTGCTCCATTAAGTAATAAAGTGGACTAAATACCAAGATACAACCCAATAAAGACAGGATGTATTTGAAGATACTGCCCCTTTTTAAAACATAGGGAACCAACAAAAGATAGTTGACATAGAAAAACAAGGCCGAACAAGTAACCTGCAAAGCCTTAACGGGTAATACAATAGAGAGGAAGATGGGCCAATCGAACTGGGTGCCTAAAACTCCTGTGCCAAAAGCGACCAGCAAGACCTGCGTTAATACCAACAACCAATAGCCAATATGTAAATAGAATAATAATCGTTTGTTCATGGTTTAAAAGTAGTTTAAAATAATGCTGTTGAGGAAAAGATTACACCAAATGGCCAATTTTATTGACAAGATTGGCTAATGGCTACACATGATTGGTTTTAGGGCTTTTTGCTTCTTGTCAACAGAAGTTTGGCGTTGGTCAATCACTTTCTGTTCATTAATTCTGGACCTAGATATTTGAGCCATTAAACAAAAGATCATGAAAAAAATTAAATATTACTTCCTTTTCCTTTTAGCTATTGTAGGGTTAAATATACCTCAATTACAGGCGCAACAAAAAAATGCGAAAACGCAAAATCAAAACATCC
Source organism: Pedobacter sp. Hv1 (assembly GCF_001412215.1). Taxonomy (GTDB): domain Bacteria; phylum Bacteroidota; class Bacteroidia; order Sphingobacteriales; family Sphingobacteriaceae; genus Pedobacter. Next base: position 394,764 of record NZ_LLWP01000008.1, on the reverse strand, counting down.
AGCAGTTTATACAAGTATGGGGTTTGGTTAAATACAAATCGCAAAAGAGCATTACTGGTCAATTTGATGCCGACAAAGTTTTTTTGGCTTTAATCGACTCAGTTAAAAATGCAGATGCCAACCAGTTCAATCAATTGATGTTGGAGATGGTTGGTGAAATAAACCCATCTTTATCAGCTGTTGCCCAAAATTATGAAAGGAAAAAGCAGAACAGCTATCAGCACCTGCTGCAAAATATAGATTACAGCTGGATCAAAAACAAAGCATATGCTGGAGCTTTAAAAGCACAATTAACGGCATTGTCTAATCAGGTTAATTTAACAGGCAAACACCAATATATTCCAACGGTGTGGTACGAGGGCGACATGCCCAATGAAGCTCCTTATGCAACTTATACTTTTAACCAAGAGCCTATGAATTTATTAGCCTTGGCCAAGGCCTGGAATGTAATTGAATATTTGTTCCCTGCAAAATATATGATGGATCAACCCTGGAAAGAAATGTTGAAAGAGATGGTGCCTGTTTTTAGGAAGATCAACAACAGAACCAGTTATGAGAAAAGTGTTCTGATGTTGGCAGCAGCCATTAACGATACGCATGCTGGGGAAATTATGGAGCCAGGAAATATGAAAATGGCTCAGGCTATTTTTAATGTACGCTATAATCCTCCTTTCGATTATCAAGCGGGAGCTAATGGGATCATCGTTAAAAAATTTCTGAACGATTCTTTGGCCAAACATAGCGAAGTGCAAATCGGCGATCGGATTGTGGCCATTAACGGAACCAAAATAGCGAAATGGCTTAAAGAAAGAGCTGCACTGCTTCCTGCCTCTAACAATGCAGTTAAATACAGAGAATTGAGTACCACTAATAACGATAGGGCAGATGCTTTAGCCTTTAGTAACCTCCAAACAGGTAATTTAAATGTGAAAGTGCGAAGAGGTAAGACTGATCTGAACCTAAAGCTAGAGCTATTAGACCGTCAGAACAGACAACACACCCAACTCATTGTAAATGATGTGATCCAAAAACGAGTAGAACAAAAAAAGATCAAAGACAGAGAAAATATTGGCGATGATATTGTGCTGTTCAGGGCGGGCCATCTTTTTGAAAAAGACCTGCCAGCAGAGAAAGATCTTCCACAATTATCTGCTGAGTTGAAAAGCAAGAAAGCCATTATTTTAGACATGAGAAAATACCCACAGGCTCCAGGTTTTTTTAACTACTTTTTACCTTTAATGTTAGGTAAGGCCCCATTTATCTTTGCCCGTTATTATGCAGTAGATTTGAAAGATCCTGGTGCTTTTATCCATAGAGAAGGAATTGAAAACTATATGGCTACACCTAATGGCGGGTTTAAACCTATGGGAGAATTGTATACCGGTAAAATCATTATCTTAACCAATGAAGAAACACAAAGTATGGGCGAATGGTATACCATGATGTTAAGTCAATTGAACAACAATACTACCATTATTGGCAGTCAAACTGCTGGAGCCGATGGCGATTTAAAAAGGTTGACCCTACCAGGTGCTTTTCGCTTTAGCTTCACAGGAAACGGAATCTTTTATCCAGATGGACGTGAGACCCAAAGAATTGGCATCAAACCAGCTATTTATTTTAGCCCATCTGTTAAAGAGCTGATCGGAACTGCTGATGCACAAGTAGAAAGAGCAATAAAGTACATTAGAGAAGGAAAGTAAATTTTTTGGGTATTACGGTACTACTTGTTTTGTAAAAATAAGGCTATGCAACCATTGTATAGCCTTAATCGTCTTTTAAATGAGCTCAATTGCCAATAAATAATATCATTTATGGTAGTTTAGTGATACTTTTAAACACAAATTGAAACATGAAACCGAACTCCTTACTTAGTGTGTTGGTATGTAGCCTATTGGCTACACCAGCAATTGCCCAAAAATTGTACAAAAACAAACCTTTAATTTTAGCGAATAGCGAACGGGCAGCCACTGCCTATGGTAAGGTATGGACCGAAAATAGATGGCGGATTTCGCCAGAAATTGCAAACGATACCTTGAATGTTCAGCTTTATAGTAAAAGCGAATACGTTGGCTTTAAAACCGATAAAGACAGCATTGGTTTTATGATCAAGCCCGGAGAAACCAAATCTTTTTATGTGAAGATGGGCGATGCTGCACCAGCACATACCATTATTGCTGCAAAGGCTTTTGTATGGGATAAGGTAGCTTATGGTCAAACGACCAAAAGAAATGACCTTCAGCTACATTACGCAAAAGCAAATACACCTTATTTTGACGAACTTAGAAGCAAGTACCCAGTTGCCCAATTGATTAAAAAAGACCGTAACGACATGCAAAAAGTGTTGTCGATCTTAAATTGGACACACCACCAATGGAAACATGATGGAAATAATTCTCCAAAAGGCAATGATGCCATTTCTATTTTAAATGAAGTAAAAGCAGGTGGACGTTTCCCTTGTTTTGCTTATGCCATTGTGCTTCGAGACCAACTGATTGCACAAGGTCTTAAGGCTAGGGTATTGTACCTTAAAACAAAAGATGCCGAAACCAGAAAAGGATCGCCAGGCCATGTGGCTACAGAAGTGTACCTAAACGACCAAAAGAAATGGGCTTTTATTGACGGACAGTTTAACGTAATGCCTACTTTAAATGGCAAACCATTAAACGCCGTAGAGTTTCAACAGGCATTGAGCAAAAACTATGATCAGGTAGTATTTACCAGCAGAGACAAGGTATCGAAAAGAGACTATACCGATTTTGTATATGATTATTTGTACTATTTTGATACCGCACTAGATGGACGCCAAATTTCAGAAGCTGAAAGATATAAACTAGAAGGTAAACGCTCTTTAATGTTGGTACCTGTGGGTGCACCAAACCTTACAAAAATTGCCTTCTGGAATTCAAAAGTCGATTATTGCGTGTACACCCATTCGCTAAAAGATTTTTATGCAGAACCTAAATAATTCTGATAAATTTGGAAGGTAAACAGGAAGTATCCCAGCACATTTGATAAAATATGGCCGAACAGGAAGTAATCAAGCATACTAAAAAAATCTATAAAGTCTGGAACAGCAAAGAGCATAGCTTTTGGGCAAAGGTGAAAGAATTTGTATTGGAAATTCTGATCATTGTGTTTGCAGTTACCCTTTCTATCTGGTTGCACGGACAAAGCGAACATGCCCACCAACAAAAAGATGTGAAAGACTTTTTATTGGGCCTACAAGCAGATTTGAAAAACGACCGATCAGAAATGAATGCAGATAGAGAACGATTTGTGTTGAGTGGAAAAGCTTATTCTTATTTAAGAAATCTTAAATTGAATGAAGCGATTAGCAAAGACAGTCTTAAGATTTATGATGAGGTGCTTTTTAATTCGACAGGTTTAATACCAAATGATGGAAGGTTCGAAGGATTTAAATCTGCTGGAAAAATTGGTACGATTGAAAACAAAAAGCTGCAAAATGAAATTATGGATCTCTATCAAGAAAACATCCCTTTTGTAATAGCGTTAACCAATTATTATAATGTAGAAAAGCAAAAGTCGAAAGATTACATTAATAAAAATTTGAAAAGAAATACCGACTCGACCAATAACTTTATTGCACTTTTAAAGACTGAAGAAGTATATAATGTAGGAGCAGAACTTAGAGATACCAAGGCTATTGTAGCTCAATATAATGCATGCATCAAGAATATTGATCGCATCAATAAACTGATTGATGAAGAATATAAAAAGTAGTTAAATTCATAGCATAAAGCTGAAAAGCATCAATCTCATGGTTGATGCTTTTTTTATTTAGAAGGATGCTGCGCTAGAGCTTAATTAATCCATTTTTAATGGCATATAGCACTAACCCAGTTCTCGATTTGATGTTCAATTTACTGAATAAAGCCTCACGGTAATTGTCTACGGTACGTGGGCTCACAAACATCAGGTCGGCAATTTCTTTGTAGGTATGCTCTGAACAGCACAGTTTTAAGAACTCTAGTTCATTTTTAGAGAAATGTGTATCTGCAATATGGTTAGCAATAGAGTGGATCAATTTGCCAGATACCAATTCGTTGATATAAGAACCTTTTTTATAAATGCTTAAGATAGCAGCCATTACCTCGCTAGGTTTAGATTCTTTTAAAACATAACCACAGGCTCCATTTTTGATCATCCCTATTACCGCCTTATCCTCTTCAAACATACTTAATGCCAAAACCTTAAGTTGCGGATAGTTTTCTTTTAACCATTTGGTAGCAGCATAACCATCCATTATGGGCATGTTAATGTCCATTAAAATTACATCGGGTAAGGCATGCTTTTTCAACATTTCTTGCATGTTCAGCCCATTATTGGCTTCAAAAACAACTTGGATACCATCAAATTCTTTCAATAAAACACTTAGGCCATTTCTAAATAAGGTATGGTCATCAACAATGGCTATTTTAATCTGTTCTTCCATTATCATTAAAGGTAAGGTATAACAATAGTTACCGTAGTGCCCTTGTTTAAGTTAGATTTGATGGTGGCTTCGCCTCCAAGTAAGGCCGTACGTTTTTGGATGTTCTGTAAACCCATTCCATTTTGGGTGAAGGCAAGGTTATCTATATCAAAGCCAAGTCCATTGTCTACAATAGACAATTGTACCTGTTCAGGTAGGTAACTTAATGTGAGCTTGATTTTGGTGGCTTGTGCGTGCTTGATGATGTTATTTAGGCTTTCTTGTACAATTCTAAAAAGGATAAGGTCTTTATTGCTATCTATGTGAACCGGAGCATCTCCAATTTTTGCATATTTAACACTATAACTGCCAGATTTTTCTATCCAATTAACTTCTTGTTTAATGGCTTCATCAAGTCCTTTGGCCACCAGTTGATCGCCTTGTAAAAGCTTGCCCAACAAACGCATCTCTTGGATGGATCTAGAGACCAGCTCTACCGCGGTATTTACTTTAGGTAGAACCTTATTGGGTTCTTCTGCTTTGATCGATTTTAGTGTTAAAGCAGTAAGGCTCAAAATTTGGCCAATATTGTCGTGTAGATCACTACCAATGGTCTGCATGGTCTGTTCTCTAATCTCATGTTGTGCTTTGATCAGTTCTTCATTGGCCTGTCTCAATTTTTCTCTTTCTTCCAAATGTTTTTTCTTACGGATGTTGTACAAAGAGACATAAGCCAATAATGCAATGGGCACAATTGAAAAAATAAGGGTGCTGATAACTACTAAATCTTTGACTTCGTTGTTAACCATTTTCTACAGATAAATGAATAAGCCCATAGTGCATATAAAAAAAAGTTAGAGGCAATAATGATAAAGCGGAAGGCTTCATTGGGTTTTGCTAAAACTTTGCTGAGCTCTTTGTAAAATACATTGAGGCTAGTTAAGGCAAAATAACAGACCAATACGGCCGCTACCCACCAAAACTCAGCCGAGTATTTGAGGTCTATGTAACGCTCGTCTTTAATCAAACCATAAAAATAAATCAAACTGTAGGTTACAAACACAACGCCTTGTATAATAAGGGTAATGTGGGTTCGCTTAAAAATACCCTGTGTGCCTAACTCAATACTATAACTAAGCAACAAAATAGCAAGCCCCGTATAAATGAGGGGCTTGCTATTGAAATATTTTGCCAATAAATTTTGGAACATGAGTGAGAAAAAAGCGATTTCGAATACAAATAAGATGTTGTATAACCAACTATTGCGTTCACGAAGCACTTCTTTAACGTAGATGCCCGAGAATTCAACGATGCAGACAATGAGTAGGTAAAAAATCACACTGCGCCAAGCCCAACTTTTATCTTTGGTTAAAGAGAAAAGTGCAACGATCAAACAAATGAGCTCTATTCCGGTGTTGTAGGTTAAATAATTTGGCATTTTTAAGGTAGTTCACAATCACTCCAAGTGGTTCCAGGACAAAAAATAGGGCATTCTTCACCGCGGTCATCCGGTGTTCCTCCAACAGTTATGAATTTTAGAAAAAGTCTTGGATCTACATTATTTGGATCTGCATTATAACATTTAACATCATCTATGTGGAAATTGCCCTCTTCATGTGTAGTGAAAAATACAAACCCATCTCTATGTTGTTTATTTCTAATGAAATATAACCTAATTCCATCTGGTTTTAACTTGCCGTCTCTAGCTGCGGCATCTAGCTTATATGCTAATCTCTCAAAAAAACTAAAAGGATACCAAACACTAGTTGTGTTAATGATTTCATCACTATCCGCATGGTCTCTTTTGAAAGATTTGGCCCATTCAACAGCAGTAGTACATGGAATAGAACTTGCAGTTGTATCACAGTTTTCTCCACTACACTTCATATCATATAATCCTACAGGTTTATAAGAAGCTTCTGCATTGAAACGAGTAAGTGTTTCAGAAAGCTCAAAGAAATCAATATGAACTTGCCTTTGGTGTCTAGTACTCATATTGGCTCCCTCTTTTGTTGCCACAGGTACTACGGTATTTTTGAGCTGGTCTTTCGCAAAATAAAACCTCACCCCATCTATCCCATCTTTTTCTACAGCGGTTAGAATTTGGCTCACAAATGCTGTGGGGAACCATATCGATGTTGTGGTGTGCGAACTGTTTCTGTTATCCAGAAATTCCAATACCATTTTTTCTGCTTCTCCAAAAGGTATCCCATTCATGGTGTACCCTCTTGTTAATCTTTGTTTTTTCATTGTTGTTTGGTTTAATAAATATAATGATATAATTGATTACTAACCACTAAGTTGCTGAATAAAACGGCTGACTTTTCTGGGTTTTTTACCTTAAGCTATACCGTAAAAACACCCTATCTTGCCAAACTTCAATAATGGATATCACCTTTTTTTAACCATCAAATCGCTCAATAAATGTTATAACATCATTTTAAGATTAAAGCAGGCTTTAAAAAAGAGGGTGTTTTTACCTTATTTGAGCTATCCTGATCACGTAAACTTTATCAATGAGCTTGTTTTAAGTGACTTGAAAATTATCATATTGATTATCAGTTTATTATAAATAATACTAATGCATTAGTTGTTATACTAATGCATTAGTATTAAATTAGTTTTAAAATTACTGATATGCAAAAGCTGGCCAAAAGAGAAGAACAGATCATGCAAGTGTTTTGGACACTTGAAAAAGCTTTTATTAAAGAAGTTATTCCCGAACTTCCAGATCCTACACCACATTACAACTCGGTGGCTACCATGGTAAAAATTCTAGAAGACAAAGGTTTTTTATCGCACGAAGTAGTGGGTAATATCTATCGCTATTTTCCTATCGTTTCTAAAGAAGCGTATCAGAAACATGCGATGAAAGATATCGTAAGTCAATACTTTGACAACTCGTACCCCAACATGCTTGCCTTTTTTGCCAAAGACCAAAAGTTATCTGAAAAAGAACTGAACGATATTATGCAAATTATTAAAGCAAGAAAAAATGATACCATATAGCCTACATGTAGCCATTATCCTTGCAATTTGGTTTATTTTTTATAAACTGCTTTTGCAAAAAGAAACCTATTACCGCCTCAATAGAGTAGTTTTATTGGGCTGCTTGGTTTTAGCTTTTGTGTTGCCGCTTGTGCCTGTTCCGGCACAGTTTTCTTTCAGAACGGGTACATCAATTGCTACTCCTGTTGAGGTAAATGTGCTGGAACCACAACAGGTGAGTGCAACAGCTCAACTTGCAACGGCTAAGCCTGTACCAACAACTGTTCAACCAGTAACCACTGTAAAAGCCGAAGAAGCACCTTTGACAGAACGGTTGATCAAATGGGCTTTTTGGGGCTATTGGTGTGGCGTTGCCATATTGGGAGCCAACCTATTGGTACAGGTATTGGTACTGCTTTATCAGGCCTATAGTAAACCTGTAATGAAAGATGGCATATTTAGGATTGTTGAATTAGACAACGACAAAGCACCATGTTCTTTTGGCAATACCATTTTTATCAACCCAAGCAAATACGACTGGGAAACGTATAACCAGATCATCATCCATGAGAAAGTACATATCCAACAAGGGCATAGCTTCGATCTGATGTTAACAGAATTGGTGGTAATTGTACAATGGTTTAATCCCTTTGCCTGGTTATACCGAAAAGAACTGGAAAGTAATTTAGAGTTTTTAGCAGACCATGCCGTATTGAATGATCACCAAGTAGAAATAGAATCGTATCAGTTAAACCTGTTAAAGGTTGCCGTTCCAAACTGGTCAATGAATATTACAACAAACTATAATCAATCCCTCTTAAAAAAACGAATTGTTATGATGAGCGCAAAAAAATCAAATGTTCACATTATGTGGAAATACTTTGTAATGCTACCTATGTTGGTAGTATTATTGGCAGGCCTAAACAAACCTGTAGCCTTTGCAAACGTGGAGCCAAACACCACTCCAGACCTTGATAAAATGGGAAGCAGAAATGAAGTGAACCAATCTAAAGGTTTGTGGTTTGCTACCATTAAAAATGACAAGATCAATGTCGAATTTAAAAGTGACGATAGTGATGAAAACCACAGATGGTCTAATAGTGCCACTTTTAATATGAGCGAATTCTCTGCCCTGCCAAGAAACGAAAAAGCAGATTTTACCATTACCCGAGAAGCAGGAACGATAGTGTTTAACGGAAAGTTTGACGAAGACCAAGGTTATGGCCGTTACAAATTTACCGTAAACAAAGATTTTAAAGAATTTGCTGCCTTTAAAAACATCAAAGACATGGAAGATGAAGAATACTTTGCCTTCTTTATGATGGATGTTAAACGTTCTTATGTACAGTTTTTAAATGACAATGGTTTCAAAGACCTTACTAAAAACCAGATCATTTCTATGTCGGCCTTTAAAGTAAATGCAGACGATTTGAGGTATTGGAAAAAAATAGGCTTTACCAATCTTACCCCAAATAACCTGGTGTCGTTAAAATCTTTAAAGATTGATAGTGTTTATGTAAACGATATCCGTAAGGCAGGTTATACAGACCTTACTTTACAACAGCTCATCAGCTTTAAATCGCAGCGCATTACTGGCGACTATATCAATAGCCTACGCAAAGCGAAACTTAAAATACCTAGCAGCGACAATCTTCCTGAAGAAAAACCAACACCAACAGAAATCATCAGAAGTAAGTCCCTGAAAGTGGATACCAATTATATCGCTGCGGTGCGTGATACAGGTTATCCAGATTTGAGTAGCCAAACCATTAGCACCTTTAAATCGCAAGGAGTAACGGCCGAATTTATCAAAAGCTTTCAGGATATTGGTCTAAAAAACTTAACAACAAGTAACCTGCTCACCTTAAAAAACCAAAACATTACGGCCGAATTTATCAAATCATTTCAACAAATTGGGTTCAAAGATGTTCCGTTAAGTACATTTTATAGCCTAAAATCGCAGAAAATCACACCAGAATTTATCAGAGGTTATCAAGGTATCGGGCTTAAAGATCTTTCACTAAATACACTCTTAACATTAAGGTCGCAGAACATAACTCCAGAATATATCAAGAGCTTTGAAGATGTAGGTCTAAAGAATATTCCTTTTAACACATTGTATAGCTTAAAATCGCAAGGAGTTACCCCAGAATACATTAAAAGTTTTAAGGACATTGGGTTTAAGGATATTTCTTACAACCAATATTATTCGCTTAAAACACGTGGGGTTACCGCAGATTTTATCAAAGGATTCCAAAAAATGGGTTTTGTGAATGTCTCTATCAATCAGATCATGACTTTAAGGTACCATAATGTAACCCCAGAATTTGTGGCTGATATGAAAAAGAAAGGTTTTGATTTAAAAGATCTGGACAAATACATCCAATTGAAAACCTTAAATACCAGTAGTAGAACGGAAGAAGCCCCTGCAAAAAGCCGAAATTAAACAAAACAAACTATTTCCCTACCTTGGTTTTCCTTTTCTGTTCCTACTCGTAGCGCAGAAAAGGATAAACCTTTATCTTTTTGTGAAAATTCGTAACTTGTTCTGTATGAAAATCTTAATTAAGCTTAGTGTAGTTTTTGTTTTAGGATTAAGTATCCTTCAGGCAAAGGCACAAACCGCAGTAACGTTAAAAGGTAAAGTAATAGGCAGGGCTAGCAAGACCATCATTATTATTCCTGGTACAACTTCATTGAGAGCGGAAGATAAACCGACTATACCCATCGTAAATAATGCATTTGAGTATACTTTTACGGCAAAAGAAGTAGCAGCATATCAGTTGGTATTTGAAGATGAATATGAGAAGGGTGCTTGGCGACCAGTAATCGTTTTTCCAGATCAGCAGGTAATTGAATTGACTTTGAATACGATGGAAAAACATGATCAAAATGTGATCAAGGGAGGATCAATCAACAAAGCCTATTATGCATTTATGCATCTTTCAGAAAACCGTTACCAAACGATAACCCAAACTTTAAGTAAGGAAAGAGAGCGACTATATGAAGCCAAGAACTACTATAGTCAAGCGTTTGAAAATGTAATGGCTGAAGTGAGGAAGACCAAAGATGGAATTGAGGCACAACCGTTTTATCAAAAGCTAGATGAACTAAGAAAGACAGGTAATGATCTTTCGCCGGCTGGCCAACAATTGAAGTTAAGATTTGATAGCCTTTCTAATGCAAGATACAAATGGCAATATGCCTTTTTTAACCAAAATATAAATATCAGCAATTATTATCTCATGTTTCAAGATATGCAGTATAATGCCAAAGAAAATAGGTATTTGACCATGCTTGTAAATGAAACGTATAAAAATTACGCTATCAAATTTCCAAATCATCTCTATACCAAAATAGTTGGAGATGCTATTGCTGGCATTATCAAAATATTTCCGGGAAACCAATTTGTAGATTTTACGGCAGCAGATTTAAAAGGTAAACAGGTTACGCTTTCGCAGGCAATTAAAGGAAAGGTTGCCCTGATCAATTTGTGGGGTTCTTGGTGTGGGCCATGTATTGCCAAAGCCCAACATATTGTGCCCATTTACAAAAAATATAAAGACAAAGGTTTTACCGTTATCGGCATTGCCAGAGAGTTTAAAAACACCAATGCCTTGTTAAGCAGGTTAAAAAAGGAACAGTTTACTTGGTTGAATTTGGTAGAAATGGATGACAAGAATGGCATCTGGAACAAATACTCTATCAGCAATGGCGCAGGTATTCAGGTATTGGTAGACACAAAGGGAACGATCTTAGCTGTTGATCCTACTGCCGAAGAGGTAGATCAAATTGTAGGTACATTAGTTAAAAGGTAGGCTAGTTTACATTTTTAGTACGATAAGCCTGTTTAATAACGTCAATAATACCCTCGTTTTCTACAATGTACATGCCCAATCGTTCTTCAGAAATCCCATCTTTTAATTGATATTTTTTGATTAATGGAGTTCAATTAATATTTACTAACTTGTTTAAAAAATTGATTATGCCAGAGGCAATATTAAAACTGAACGAACAAAACGAGGGCGCTTTTGTAATTATGGATGGAGAAGAGCAGTTGGGAGAAATGGTATTGTCCATCTCAGGAACTGAACTTACCGTTTACCATACCGAAGTATCATCTAAAGCAGAGGGACAAGGCTTGGCCAAAATTTTACTCCAAGCAATGGTGGCTTATGCTCGTGCACACCAACTTAAAGTTGTTCCACTTTGTCCTTTTGTACATGCCCAATTTAAAAGGCATCCACAAGAGTTTGAAGACATTTGGGTAAAAGCAGAAGGAGAGCGCTAGCCTATTTTCTGATTTCGATTAAAGTGCCATCAGCGATGTAGGCAAATAGCGTGTCCATGTCTTTATTTTGTAGTGCAATACAACCTGCTGTCCAGTCTTTGGCTTTGGTTTTACCAGGCTTGGTACCGTGGATAGAAACGCCAAAGCCAGGGTTGATGCCTTTTCTTTTTGCAGCCGCTCTTTCTTTGATACTGGGATAAGAGATAGAATAACTTTTATAAAATTTATCGCTACGGTCGTATTTACTGTCCAAATGATAAAGCCCTTCAGGCGTTTTTCCATCACCCTCCCTTTCTTTATGGCCTACTGGTGCCCAGCCCATGTTGATGTTGAATGTTTTAATCAGCCGACCTTTGCGTTTGATTAACATTTTGCGTTGGCCTTTTAATACCAATACATAATCTGCCTGAGCAAGGGTATGGGCAATCGCATTTAATTTTACCCGCCAATCTGTAATGGTATCGGGATTTCTGTAAGCATCCCATCGCTCTGAGCTTGCAACAGCATAATCGTCTTTTTTGAGAGAATCTTGAGATGTCTCTGTTAAACGATGTAATCTCCATTCTCCTCTGTCTTGATAAATAATGGCTTTGTGATTGAATACAGGTTTGATGTATTGAGCAAATTTTAATGGGGTGCCATTTAAATCTTTAACAATAATAGAGGTGTCCATCCCTTTGGGCAGCTGTTTCATTAAAGAATCATTCCATTTGATGCCTGTATTTTCTTTCTTTTTTTTAAGAGCCATTACGGCAGGAGATACCTCAGGATCTTTTGTTTGTTGCCAGATGCAAAAAGCCACCACTACACCGATCAACAATAATAAGCTATAGTACCGCATAAGTTTAAAATTATAATTTAAAGATAAACTTATTTTGAATATTAACTAAATAAATAGTTAATATTTTTAATTATCCTGCATTGCTATAAATAACTCCACAAAAAAGCCCTTGTTAACGAATGAACGAACAAGGGCTTTATGAAATATTTTAATTATTGTTTGCTATCGCGTGACCTTTTTGATCTTCTCGGATAAACTGGTAGACCTAGAAACCGCATAAATTACCCTGCCAGCAGATATTTGGTAACCAGTAGAAATGGTATACACTAATTTCTCTATAATTAATCCGCTTTCATTGTCAACAATATAAGTACCATTAGAGTTGCTGTTGATCAATTGACTTACAATCTTGGTGCTAAATTTAATGATGGTGTTTTTAGGCGTAATATCTTCCACCCAGAATTTGGTATTTAATTTCTGACCGTTGATTTGAACAGAATCAGTCCAAGTAAAACCTTTTTTAATACTTGGATTATAGGTTACATCTGCAAATAGGTTTAACAAGGTTCCTCTCTCAAAAATCTCGGGCTCAATGCCTGCAAAAGCAACAAGGGTATCGGTAGCCATTTCAGATTTGTAAGAATTGGAGTAAAGAATTACACCATTTTTATCAACGGTAACCTCTACAGGTTTGTTTACCATGTGGTTTAATGCTCTTTCAATAATTGAGCTAGAATCCTTTCTAGATTCAGAATTATATTGTAAACGTTGACCTAATGCGTCAATTAGGTTGTCCATTTTCTTAATCTTAACATTCATTACATTACCATTTGCCGAAGTAGATGTAACTACATATGATTTTGTAAGAGAAGAAACAGAATTTACACTTAAAGTTTGTTTACCCCTTTGGATAACAGCTTTAGAATTTGTTAAAATCTCTCTTTGAAATTCGTCACCTTGCTTTAACGCAAATACACGACGTTTGTCTTGTGCATTTACCGTAAAGGTAACCAAGAGCAGTAAGAGTAATAAGGTGTTTTTTAGGTTAAACTTTGTTTCGTTATTCATGCATTGTTTCGGTATAGTGAAGATATAGATTGCGCTATATCTAAAAGTTTATGATTGATTAAAGATTAAGCGGATGGTAACCTTACTTCCGGAAGTGGTGGAATAGGAGGTACCGGTGGTAGTATAGGTAGGTTTGGTAAAATACCGCCTATAGCAGCTGGTGGTCCGCCTGCCGCTGGTCCTGTTGGTGCTCCACCTGCTGATCCCGCACTTGGGCCTGCTGGTAAGGCAGGAGATTGAGGTACAGCTGGCAATAATCCTCCAGAAGGTAAAGTTGGTACTGGAGAAATGGCAGGTACTCCTGGCATTGGTGGCATTGCTGGCGGTGTTGGTACAATTACCCTAATATATGGGGCTGTTGTATTTACACTTCCAGGTACTGGTACCCTTAAATCTGAATTGTTATTTAATCCTCCGCCTTGAGCGCTTGCGTATTTTACGCCAAATGCTGTGCATAACAGCATCATGAAAATGAATTTTCTCATTTATAATTATTTCTTCTTTCTAAAGATATTGGTAAACCTAATGTGGCAATAAATCCTGGTCTATCGCCAGTGTATTTGGTTAAGTTATAGACTCCTAACCCTATTGTAAGATTAGAGTTTTTTATTGGTCTAAAACCTGTAGAGAAGCCTAGGTTTAAGCCAGACCACTCTGCATTGATGTTAACTTGTTTAAATACTTCGTAAGAAACGCTGGCAAAAATACCGGTTCCGTATTTGCCCTTTCCTCTGTCAATATCATAAGGGCTTTTGTATAAAAACCTACCTGTACCAAAACCAATGGTATAGCCCAATGCGGCAAAACCAGGTCTTTTAGAAGGTACTGTTTGTACCGCATGACTAAATGCTACGTAATAGGTATGGTATGGTGCATCAGAAATACTGGCATCTGCAAAAAGTTGTAATGCCCCAACAGAGATACTACTGCTTTTAAAAATTTCTTTACTTAATACGAGGTTGTAAGAAAAATCTTTAAGCTCACTTACCCTCGTTATGTTTACACTGGCCGAAACATTCACAAACTTTGATGGATTACCAAATGTAATACCTGCAGAACCAATTAAATCTGGTTTGTTGGTATAACCAGCTGGATAGATCCCTCCCAATACACCAAAAATAAATGTACCATAACTTCCCCAACCAGATGGGGTCATGATGCTGGCTACACTATTGTTGGGTAACATGGTCTGACTAATGATAATGAGACCTTTTTCAGAGATCAATGAATCCATTTTCTTTTTTAGATCCTTTTCAAAAGAATTTTGCGAAAGCGCTTGTTTTGGGTAAAATGTAGCAGCAATCAGAAAAAAGACAAAACCAATTTTGAGTAACCGATTTATTCTAACTGACATACGCTTTGAATTGAAGTGATCGTTTTTTTGTTAACATTAAAGTAGAAATACCAAGTAAATACCTAGATTATATTACAATATAGTTAAAAGTTATAACAAATATTATTTTTTAAAATCTTTTAAACAAGAATTAACTTGCAAATAACCATTGTTTTAGCTTAAAACTATTGCTGATGTAAAAGTAGAAAATAATAATTCTATTTAAGAAACTTAATTAATTTTAAGAAATGATATGCGTGATATTTAACTTAAAGGAAAAAATATTAACCTTTTGTTTTTTAAATTATTAATAATTAACACATCTAATTAATCTTTATTGTTTTTCTCTTGTCATAGCATTAATTATACAGCCAAAAATCAAGTTCATAACCAATACTAAATCTGATGAAAATTAAAATCCATAGTTTTTACCTTACAGTTATCGCATTTAGCTGTGCTATCGTTTTTTCTTCATTTGCAAGAAATGAATTGCAGAAAGAAAAATTTGTATTGCCTTATAAACAAGCGGGTTTAACAGAAAAACAAGCTGCGGCACATTTGTTAAGTCGTTTTACCTATGGTGCAAAAGAAGGAGACATTGATGTTGTTTTAAAAACGGGTCTTGAAAAATGGGTTGAACAACAATTGGACGGTAATTTAGATGATGCAACTTTAAACCAACAATTGAGTAAGTATGATGCAATTAACCTGAGCAATACAGAAGTAGAAAATGTTTTTCCACGCAATGCACAGGTAATTCGTTTTGCTGTAAAAGATGGCTATATCCATAAAGACTCGGTTAACCAAGCAAATAATAAAGAATATAGGGCAACATTAACAGCCTATATGAAAGAAAAAGGATACAAACCTCAGCAAGAATTGTATCGCCAGTTGATCAATCAAAAAATATTAAGGGCAGTATATAGCAATAACCAGTTAAAAGAACTGATGACCGATTTTTGGTTCAACCATTTTAATGTGTCCTTAAGTAAAAACCAATGTGCTTCTTATGTGCCAGCGTATGAGCGTGATGTGATTCGGCCTAATGTATTTGGGAAATTCGAAACGCTATTGTTGAGTACGGCAAAATCTCCAGCAATGTTGATGTACCTTGATAATTTTAGCAGCTCTGGAAATAATGTGACCATGCCAGTAGCTACTAACGATATGATGATGGATAAACCTGGGCAACGAAAAAATAGACCAGTGCAGTTGGCTATTCAGAAAGCAAGGGTACAAAATCAACAGAACAACAAAAAAACAGGGTTAAACGAAAATTATGCCCGAGAGGTAATGGAACTTCATACTTTAGGCGTAGATGGTGGATATACGCAAAGCGATGTGACCCAAGCTGCACGCATTTTAACCGGGTGGACCATTGCACCCATGAGCGATAATGGTTATGGAGCACCAATGAAAAAGGTATTGGAAAGGATAGGTGATGAGAACCTAAGTAAAAGAGGCTTTGTACACGATGGCGATTTTCTGTTCGCCATGAATAGACATGACAATGGTGAAAAAGTAGTGTTGGGTAAAAAATTTGCTGCTGGTGGTGGTTATGAAGAAGGAGTTGAGCTTTTAGAAATGTTGGCACACCATAAGTCTACTGCAAAATTTATTTCTAAAAAATTG
Source organism: Pedobacter sp. Hv1 (assembly GCF_001412215.1). Classification (GTDB taxonomy): domain Bacteria; phylum Bacteroidota; class Bacteroidia; order Sphingobacteriales; family Sphingobacteriaceae; genus Pedobacter. The sequence continues at coordinate 378,236 of NZ_LLWP01000008.1, read as the reverse complement.
GCCATTCGCTTTGTAAGCGATAACCCACCACAAAGCTTGATTGATAAAATGGCCAAAACCTTTTTAAGTAGCAAGGGCGATATTAAAAGTGTAATGATGACCATGGTTAGTGCACCAGAATTTTGGTCGGCAAATGCTTTGAGAGAAAAAACAAAATCGCCATTTGAATTGGCCATTAGTGCAGTAAGAAGTTTAGATGCAAAGGTGAACCAACCTTATCAGTTGTATACTTGGATCAATAAAATGGGCCAGCAAATGTATTATTACCAAGCACCAACTGGTTTTCCAGATAGGGGCCAATATTGGATCAATACAGGTTCATTGTTAAATCGAATGAATTTTGGACTGGCCTTGGCGTCACAACGTATTCCGGGGGTTACTTTTAACCTTGCAGCAATGAACGAAAACCATGAGCCAGAAAGTGCCGAGGCTGCATTGGTTATCTATAGCAAGCTGATCATGCCTGAGCGTAAGTTAGAAGAGACTATTGCAAGGTTAAAACCGATGCTGAACGATCCAAATTTAGAAAACAATGTGGCTAAAGCTGCAGAAAAAACAGCGCCACCACAACAAATGAATACCATGGCAAACGAAGATGCCAATATGATGGAAGAAGGGGCCAACAAATTGAAAGGTAAAAAAGCATTGGTAAATGCAGCACCACAACAAAAGGCAGGTACAAATACCATGTTAGCGCAAGTGGTAGGTGTAATTATAGGTTCACCAGAGTTTCAACGTAAATAATAATTTATCATGACTTCAAGAAGAGGATTTATCAAAGCAGGAGGCTTGGCATTATTCGGAATTAGTTTAGGTGGTATCCCTGGCTTTTTAGCCGATGCCGTTGCAGCAACAGTTGCACCTGGCTTATATCAAAAAAAGAAAGTGTTGGTTTGTATCTTTCAAAGGGGTGCAATGGATGGCTTAATGGCAGTAACGCCTTTTACCGACGACTATTTAAAAGCGGCCCGTCCAAATTTATTTATGTCTGCTGCACAAGGTGGAAAGACCAAGCCTTTGATTGATTTAGATGGTAGGTTTGGACTACATCCTTCAATGAGTGCTTTCGAACCTATGTTCAGAGAAAAACGCATGGCCATTGTACATGGAATAGGCTCTCCCAACAATACCCGTTCGCACTTTGATGCACAAGATTTTATGGAATCGGGCACCCCGTTTAACAAAGGCACAGAAAGTGGTTGGTTAAATAGGGCAGTTGGTTTACTTGGACACGAAGCGGCCACACCTTTTCAGGGTGTAAGTTTAACCTCATCATTGCCAAGATCATTTTATGGCGATAATCCTGCCGTTGCAATTAGTAATTTGGCAGACTTTAACATTCAATTAAAAGGTAACCAAGCTGGTGCAAACATGGCCTCGAAAAGTTTTGAAGACTTATATGATCAGACTTCTTCTGGCCTGCTAAAAAATACAGGTAAAGAGAGTTTCGATGCCATTAAAATGCTGCAAAAAACAGATCCGAAAACCTATACTCCAGAAAATGGAGCGGTTTATCCAAATACAGCTTTAGGCAATTCATTAAAACAGATTGCCCAATTAATTAAAATGAATGTAGGGATGGAAGTTGCCTTTACCGAGTCGGGCGGTTGGGATACCCACTTTAACCAAGGTGTAGAAACAGGAATATTTGCCCGTAATGTAAACGACTTGAGTAACTGTATCATGGCCTTTTGGGCAGATATGGGCCGTTATCAAGATGAAGTAACTGTAATGACCATGACTGAATTTGGACGTACTGTAGCACAAAATGGTACAGGTGGTACAGACCATGGCCGTGGTTCTTGTAACTTTATTTTAGGTAATGGCGTAAATGGAGGTTTGGTACATGGCTTGGTTAATCCTTTAACCAAAGAAAATTTAGAAGATGGAAGAGACCTGCCTGTAACCACCGATTTTAGAAGTGTATTTAGTGAGGTTGCAGATAAGCACCTTGGAATTAACAACGATAAAGTGCTGTTCCCAGATTGGGCCGGAAAGCAAATCGGTGTAATGCGTGGGGCATAGCTCACTTGTAACTTATTTGATAAGTAGACCCCTAGAAGCGTTAAAAGGCCTCTAGGGGTTTTGTTTTATTGTTAAAACAAGCACAAAGTCTTATCTTTCGGGCTAAACTATTTAACAGATAAATAATGAAAACTAACCGAACTTCCCTAAACCTATCTGTAATTGGGCAGGCTACTAAACTCTTTTTTGTAGCGGCAATGCTGAGCAGCAGCATTACCTTTGCGCAAACCCAAAGCAAAGATCCAATTATTGAGAAAATTGTAAAAGAAGCAACTGAAAACTCTCAACTAGAAAAATTGGCGCACGAACTTTTAGATCAGATCGGGCCGCGTTTAGTGGGTACACCACAAATGAAACAGGCAAATGATTGGGCTATAGCTAAATATACAGCTTGGGGCATTCCTGCAAAAAATGAACAATGGGGCGAGTGGAAAGGATGGGAAAGAGGTATTTCTCATATCGACATGGTTTATCCAAGAGTTAAATCTTTAGAAGGTATGCAGTTGGGTTGGAGCCCAAGTACCAATGGTAAAACCTTAACAGGCGAAATGATCATTTATCCTGATCTACCAGATTCGGTTGCTTTTACCAGCTGGATCAAAAATGTAAAAGGAAAATTTGTAATGTTCTCTATGAACCAGCCAACTGGTCGCCCAGATTATAACTGGCAAGAGTTTGCTACTCCAGAATCATTTGAGAAAATGAAAAAAGATAGAACCGCACAAACCAATGCATGGCGTTCGCGTATTAGCAAAACTGGTTTAAATTTAAAAGCTTTGGCCTTGGCATTTGAGCAGAATGGTGCTTTAGGTGTAGTAACTAGCAATTGGTCATCTGGTTTTGGTGTAAATAAAATTTTTGGTGCAAATACAACCAAAATTCCTTCAATAGATATTTCTTTAGAAGATTATGGCCTACTTTACCGTTTAACAGAGTCGGGTATTAAACCAAAAATCAGCGTACGTACAGATTCAAAAGAATTAGGTATGGTGCCAACTTTCAATACCCTTGCAGAAATTAAAGGAACAGAAAAACCAAATGAATACGTGATGTTATCTGCCCACTTCGACTCGTGGGATGGTGGTACAGGTGCAACAGATAATGGTACAGGTTCAATTACCATGATGGAAGCCATGCGTATCCTTAAAAAGATCTATCCTAATCCTAAAAGAACCATTTTGGTAGGGCATTGGGGAAGTGAAGAACAAGGCTTAAATGGTTCAAGGGCTTTTGTAGAAGATCATCCTGAAATTGTACAAAATATCCAGGCCTTATTTAACCAAGATAACGGAACAGGAAGGGTAGTGAACCTTTCTGGTCAAGGGTTTTTAAATGCCTACGATTACCTTACACGTTGGTTGGCCAAAGTTCCGGCAGAGATTAGAAATGAAATTAAAACTTCTTTCCCCGGTTCTCCAAGTGGTGGTGGCTCAGACAATGCTTCATTTGTAGCTGCTGGTGCACCTGCTTTTTCGCTAAGCTCAAATAGCTGGTCTTATGGAAACTATACTTGGCATACCAACCGCGATACTTATGATAAAATTGTATTTGATGATGTTAGAAGTAACGCCATCTTAACCGCCATATTGGTTTACATGGCTTGCGAAGATCCTGCAACAACTTCAAAAGTAAGAAGCGTTTTGCCTCCAAACCCAAGAAATGGTGAGCCAGGCAAATGGCCAGTACCAACAAAGGCTACCCGCAAAGGCGGAGTAAACTAAAATATTTTAAATAAATAGCTAAAGCATCTCAATTGATCGAGATGCTTTTTTTATAAATTGATCCTTATGTTAAAAAGAACCACATTAGTTATTGCGCTCTTCAGCTTAGTTTTTTGCCAATTTACAAAAGCACAAAAACCCGATGAATTAAAGAGTAGGCCACCAAAGGCCATGCAAGAATTTAGGGCAGCTTGGATTGCAAGTGTAGCCAATATCAATTGGCCCAGCAAACCAGGTCTGAGCAGTGCTGAGCAACAACAGGAAGCCATAGACCTGCTTAACCTTTTACAACGATTAAATTTTAATGCAGCCATTTTACAGATCAGACCTCAAGCAGATGCTTTATATAAAAGTAGTTTAGAGCCTTGGTCGTACTTTTTAACAGGTACACAGGGCAAAGGCCCAGAGCCTTATTACGACCCATTAAAATTTTGGGTAGAAGCAGCTCACGATCGTGGTTTAGAATTGCATGTATGGTTAAATCCTTATCGGGCACACCATAGCTCTGGTGGCGAAGAAAGTGCTGCTTCTGTTGTCAAATCAAAACCAGAACTCGTAGTTAAATTAAAAGATGGTCAGTATTGGATGGATCCTTCCAAAAAAGAAGTTCAAGACCATTCTGCAGCAGTAGTTAGAGATATTGTAAAACGTTATGATATTGATGGGGTGCATTTCGACGATTATTTTTATCCGTACGAATCTTATAATGGAGGTGCAGATTTTCCTGATGATCAAAGTTGGAATACCTATCAGAAAAGTGGGGGTAAATTAACCAGAGGCGATTGGAGAAGAGAAAGTGTAAATAAATTTATAGAAAGAGTATATAAAGAAATTAAGGCCGAAAAGAAATATGTAAAATTTGGATTGAGCCCTTTTGGAATCTGGCGTCCAGGTTATCCAGAATCTATTGAAGGAATGGACCAATATGATAAATTGTATGCCGATGCCAAACTTTGGTTAAACAAAGGGTGGATAGATTATTTTAGTCCGCAGTTGTATTGGACAGTGAATGCTCAAAAACTAAGCTTTCCGGTTTTATTAGGCTGGTGGCAATCTGAAAATACCAAAAGCAGACATTTATGGCCAGGAATGAATGTTGGACTGGGAGGTGATGATAAAAATGTGGATGAGGTGATCAACCAGATTATGATTACCAGAGGGATAACTCCTCAAAGCAAAGGCGCCTTACATTGGAGCATTGCAGCCTTGGTAAAACACGAAAAATTAAGACAAGGTTTGCTAGACGGGCCTTACCAAAAACAAGCACTTGTACCGAGTAGCGAATGGCTAGATAATAAAGCACCGTTAAAACCAATTGTAACAGTAGCGCCCAAAGATTCTTTACTCCAGATCAAGTGGAGCCATCCAGAAGCTAAGGATGTATTTAAGTGGGTGGTTTATTTTAAATATGGCGAAAAATGGAGCTATAAGATCATGAACCGCAACGACGCTGTTTTAGATATCTTGATGGCTATTAATAAAGGAACAACAGGAAAGGACAAGACTCTCTTATCTGCCTATGCAGTAAGTGCGGTTGATAGAACAGGTAATGAAAGTGAGTTTGTTGAACATCAATTTGGACAATACAAAGATTAAGGATGAAAACACATTCAAAAGAACAGATTGAAGCAACAGCTAATGCAATTAAGGATCATTTTATTCCTAAAAATGCGGAAGCAAAAAATTTTAGCTTTCATTTTACTATTCCGCCATCATCAAATTATAGGGTTGATTATGAGAAAGATGCAAAAGGAAATTGGAATTTAATAGCCTACGAAGCGGATAGTAAGGTTTAGGGTTAAAATGTTTCGATGTATTGAAATTTAATTGTTTATCTTAAATAATTGATATTAGGCATGAAAATTGTTTAACGTTTTTAATATTACTATAAAATAATATATTTGTCCTTTACTTAAAAAAAACAATGCTATGAAGAAAATTTTTATTTTAACAACACTTTGCTTAGCTACAGTTGTAGCTTTCGCACAAAACCCGATCAAAAAGGGTGAAACAGTATTAAATGCTGGATTAGGCTTTAGCTCTTTTGCAACGCCAGTTTATGTAGGAGTTGAATTTGGTGTACACGAGGATATCTCGGTTGCTGGAGAAGTTTCTTACCAATCAAAAAGCTATAGCTTCTATAAGTTATCTGCAATTGGTGTATCTGCAAAAGGAAATTACCATTTCAATAGAATCTTAAACATTGACAAGAAATGGGATCTATATGCTGGTTTAGGTTTAAACTATTACAACTTTAGCTATAAAGATGGTAATGGTACTAGCTATCCAGATACTTACTCATCAGGTATTGGCTTTGATGCTCAAGCTGGTGGTAGATACTTCTTTACTGATAAATTCGGTGTGAATTTAGAGTTTGGTGGTGGTAGTAACTTAAGTGGTGGTAGATTTGGTGTAACCTTCAAGTTATAGTCAAATAGAATGATAAAAAAAGCCCATCCTTATTTTAAGGATGGGCTTTTTTGTGCACTCGTATCTTTTAAAGTATCCGTTTTAGCTTACTTAATTAAGGATACTTTTCTGTTATAAACCTTGTTGCCAACCTTCACTTTTAATACATATACTCCAGGGGCAAACGAATTAAGATTGATTTTGTTGGTGTAAATGCCACTATAGTTTACCTTTTCTTCTTTAAAGGCAACTTGCCCCAATAAATTGCTCAAGATAATAGACACATTGTTTTTTTGTGTCACCTCGAAATAGACATTTAACTCGCCATTTGTAGGTACAGGATAGGTCTTGAGGTTAATTTCATTGTCACCTGTAGGTACAGTGATGTTGAAGATGCTAATTTCTTGCGACTTTAAGGTGCAACCACTTGCAAGGGTAATTTCTACATAATAGGTGCCATTCTGAACAGCAGTATATAATGGGTTGGTAGCCCCAGTAATTGCTTTTCCATTGAGGTACCATTGGTTATTACTTGTTGCGCTTGATGACAATTGGTTCCCATTTTGTGTAATTACAGCACTACTCAATGGTACAGGTACCCTTGCCCCACCTAAACATCCTCCAGATTTCACTTTGATATCATACAGGTAATAATAGAAAGTTTTAAAATAATTGGCATTGCCATCTTGTGTAGCCGTATTTCCAGTAATGCTGAAAATATTTAATGCGGTTTGATAAGGATAGGTGGTATTGGATACATTGTTTCTAAAAAGTGTTGCTCCTCCTAGATATTCAACGTTAATGGTATAAGCCCCGGCACTCGGAAAATTAAGGTTGAGTGGGTAGGTTTGTCCCTGGTCGGCAAGATCATTAGCGGTAGCATCAGGACCTGGAACCGCTTTGGTAGCTGTTACACTTAATAAAGTTGAGGAAAGGGCAATCCCAGAGGCATTGACTACGGTAAACCTCACCTGTCCCGAATTGCCTACATAAAGCTTGGCGCTTTCAATGGTCATGGGAGCAAGTACATTTACCATAATGCCCGGAGAGAACTGATTGTATCCACCATCGCCAATGTCATTTTTGTTTTTAGCTCCAATATTAGCCCTAAAGTCATTTACGCCAACAGCATAAGTATTGTTATCTGGTTGCGTTGTTGCAATAGCTGCATTGCCAAATGCCACAGGGTTGAGGTCTGTATTGTTTTTATACCAAAACGCAGTGCCACTAGTGCTGGCTTTTAAGCCATAAGTATTTAAGGTACTACATAAATAGGCATTACTTTCGGTTACTACAGGAGGCGTGCTGGTTTGTAGTGTAGCACTCAATTGGTCATTGGCCGATATGGGGTCGGTACTAAGCGTTGTTTTGGCCACCATGGTGTAGGTTTTTCCAGCTTGGGCATTAAAGCTGCCCGATAACATTACATCTGTTTCGCCTAATGCGCTAAGTGTGCCAGTATAAATAGTATTTAAGGTAGCTACAGTAGTGGTATTTTCGGTAATGGTTACTGTAATAGGTACATTGGTAATACTTTGTGTACCCAGGTTCTTAATGGTAACCTTTACGTTTTGTGTTGGGTTTGCGCAGCCCATGGCAGTTGGATCTACAATGGCTTTCAGTGCGACATCAATTGAAGGATTCAAAAACTTAACCCTATAATCTTGTGTTTCACCTTTTGCATAAGATCCGCAAGCCAATACATTGGCGGCTACATTTGTTTCTGTTAAAACCACTCTCAATAAAGAGAAATTATTAATGGTAACCGTTTGCGGAACTGTAATATTGGTTGTGAAATTTCCTGTGCCATTAATCACATTGCTAGTGGCAACCAATTCGTCGGTAGTATTAAAAGTGCCATCATTGTTCCAGTCTATAAATACTTTGGCAATTTTATCGGCATTGGCACCACAAGTGCCCAGTATCAGGTTAAGTGGGTAAGTTTTCCCTTTTTCTAGTTCGATGGTTTGTGCCGTAAAATCAGAATAACTGGTGCAAGTTGTATTTGGCGTAGTATTGTCTATATTGGCCAATTTAAAATTATTGATTTTAGAATCAGCTGTGCTGTTTGGAGCAGATGTACAATAAGCAGTGCCTCCAGTACCAGTTACTACCAAAGAAAAAGCCTGTGGACCACGTTGTAAAGTGCCCTTGTGTGTTACGGTAAAAGTATAACTTTTGCCTGGTGTTGCATTGGCAATATATACTTGTTCTACATTGTCTCTAAAATTGTCTCCTGTGGTTGCAGCAGCAGCAGGATTGGCAGGGTTAAGTACCCAAGGTCTATAGGTTGTAGCACCTTGAGTGGCCTTCAGATCAAGATCGTTAACCAAACGAGCGGCATTGTTGTTTAAAGCTGCCGAAGTTGGAACTGGTGTAGCCTCAGGATCTGTCCAACAGATAGTAGCGATCAATGGGCCATTACCAGAAGCCACTATACTAATTGTTTGAGTGGTTCCCTGCGCAATGGTATTTTCGGCAATGATACTTTTATCGCCTTTATTTAAGATGGCTTTAGCGGCATCTTCCATGTTCAGTAGCCCCCATCCATAAATGTAATCTGGGCCTGGATTATTGCCTGCTTCTGTAGCCGTACCTATAACCAATGCTTTTAAAGTAGCCGATTTCATGTAAGCCCCACTATTTTTCTGACTATATAACTCCTGTAACAACACTAAAGAACCACTTACATTTGGAGCAGCCATTGATGTTCCGGATAAGGTAGTATAAGCGGTAGTACTGGCATTGCTGGTAGAAGTTACGCTTACGCCATCGCCAACAATGTCTGGTTTAATTCTTCCATCGTCTGTTGGACCCCAACTGCTAAAAGAGGAGATTTGAATGCTGGAAGGAGAAGTTGGTCCGAAAGGTAATGGATTAACAGCGCCAACGGTTAAAATATTTTTAGCAGTACCTGTGGTTGCAATAATATCATAACCATTGTTAGAACTGATGCCTGCAGGTCTATTTCCGGCATCGGCCATAACTCCAGAGGTGTTGTAACGGTAATAAGGAGAGCCAACTGCTGGGCCATTCTCGTTTCTATTGTTCCCGGCAGATTTTACAGGTAAGTAATAAGGGGCATTGTAACAGATCAGATCCCAATCTTTAGCAGAGTTGCTATAATAGCCAAATTTATAATCTTCATTGGCATCGGCAGCGCCCCAAAACTCCCAGCGGGCAGGGGTAACATCGTCGTTGTAGTTCCAACCAGAAATTGACCCATAAGAGTGGTTGGAAATGAGTAAAGTAGCGGCATTGGCCGACATCTCGGCAGCATCGTTATTAAATTCAAAAGAATACAATTGAGGTAGGGCAAAAGCCATTCCTTTAGCAGCAGCATAAAGTCCGGTAGCCATTACGGTACCCGCCACATGGGTTGAGTGTGTAGAGGTAGTGGTGGCATTGTCTTTGGTAACTACACGATTGATCAGCTCAACATGGGTCAGAAGCACAGCACCACCATCCCAAATGGCAACCTTACCATTGCCAATAGTGCTGCCACTTAAATTTAAACCCAATGAGCCACCTGCATATAATTTGTTGGTTCCAGTGGTAGCAGCGGCTATACTGTTGTTGTAGGTAATGTAATAAATCGGAAGGCCTAAATCGTCAATTCCTTGTAGGGCAATGATATCACCCTTTTTGGTCACTCTTAAAGTTTCCCAGCCCTTGTCTTTTGCAACAGAAAAGGCCATTTGCCTGTTGTTGTCTAATTTTTGCTGTAAGCTAAGTGCATTTTGGCTTAAAAAACTTACATTGGTTTCTTTGTTAACAATTTGGGCATAAGAATTGGAGTACGCTATAAAGAATAGAGAGAGAAATGTAAGAAAACATAGCTTTAGGTAGATGTTTTTTACCATAGAGTGCGTTTAGGATTAAGTAGATGGCATTATAATTTGATATGAAATATACAATAATATTTTTATTTGCAGGGCTTAGTTTGTTTTTAACCGCTTGCTTAACCATTAAAGATGGAAAACCAAGTATTAAACAAGGTGTTTTTGGACGAGTTTTATGGGTTCAAGGCAATGTGATGCCATCACCCGATGCACCTAATAGAGGTACTGGTAAACCTATAGAACAAACCCTTCATATTTATGAAATTACACATTTAAATGAGGCCGAAGGACAAGCTCCTTTGTTTACCCATATCAAAACAAAGTTAATAGCTACTATAAAAACCAATAAAGAAGGTTATTTCCAGTGCAAATTAAAACCTGGTAAATATTCCGTTTTTACAGTAGAAGAGGAAGGGAAGTTATTTGCAAATCTGTTTGAGGGCAATGGTGAAATTAACGCTTTTGAAGTGAAAACTGCTCAAGTTGTAACCTTCCCGATTACCATTAATTATAAGGCTTTTTATTAGCTTAAAAACAGTTGCACAATTTCTTTTGGCTTCTGATGGTATTCAAATAATAACCTATAGAAATTTCATGAGAGCCATTGTCGTAATTGGCCAATTTGTTCAAACTGTAATCGTAGCCATAGCCAATCCTAAAGTTCCGTTTGACGAAAAACTCTGTAATAAAGCCAACGGCACTTTGGTTCGACAAGTCATTTTGAAGGTTCTTTTTAGGATAGAGTTTAACAGAAGTACGGTACAAAGCTCCCACCCATACCTTTTCTTTAAACAATAAAAAGGCATTCAGGTCCATAGAAGTTGGTCCATGCAGATCGTCTTTGATCAAAACAGCAGGTTTGAAGATCAGGTCTGCATTGAGTTTAAAGAAAGTAGAAGAAGTGAGGTAAAAATGAGGTTGGATCTTCATGTTCAAAATATTGAAGTCTTTGGCCGCATTTAAATATTGCGAAACGAGGTTGTTAGCAGAAAAACCTAAGAAAAAGCGGTCTGAGGTATATTGGACGCCTATCCTTACATCGGGTGCAGTTCTTTTCTCATAGCCAATAGGAATGCGGAGATCACCAATATCAGTTGGGTCAAGTAGTTCGCCATTTAAGCCGATTTGTGTTACCCCCACGCCCAGTCCAAAGGCAAGTGTCTTGGTCTCTTCGCGGTCAAGTTTGATCCGGTAGGCAAAACTGCCCACGGCATTGAGTGAGCTTTGAGCACCTATTTTATCTTTAGTTACAATAACGCCCAGTCCAATTTTCCCTTTATGTGCTGGAGCATCCATAGAAACCGACAAACTTTGTGGACCACCCTTTATGCCTGTCCATTGCGACCTGAAAAACGCTTGTATATAGATTTCATCCTTATAACCTGCATAAGCCGGATTGATATATAACCCATTAAAAATGTATTGACCATATTGTGCATTTTGCTGCCCGAATAAGGGGAGCAGCAGCAGGTAAAATAGACAAGTTAAAACAATCCTTTTCATAATTCCCAGGTTAAAATTGGCCGATCATTAACGAATTACAGTAACGTAACCCTTAAATTCTTGCCAAGTGTTAGTAGGTGTTTTTATTTTAAGCACATAGAAGTAGGTGCCATCACTTAACCCATCGGCTCTCCAATCATTTTGGTACCCTTTTTTCTCATAAACGGGACTTTGCCAACGGTTGATGATCTTAATTTCGTTGGTTTCATAAAGATTTAGGCCAACAATTTCGAAGGTATCGTTCTTACCATCGCCGTTTGGTGTAAAAACATTGGGTATGGTAATGCCAAGTACGGGTTTCACATCAGTAGCCGTATTATTGGCCAAATTGGGGTCAATCTCATTTGCAGCAACTGTAGCTGTATTTCTATAGATCCCATATTTATTGGTTTTGACTTTGATTTTTAGATCAGCAGTGGCACTGCTATCCATTTGTAGAATGTTCCAGGTAACTGTTCTGGTATCGAGATTGTAGGTTGCTGTACCTACCAATGGATTGATTAGACTCTCAAATGTTAAACCAATGGGTAGTATATCTTGAACCTTCACCATGTTGGCTGTTTTTGGTCCATAGTTTTTGACATTCAAGGTGTATTCAAATGGGTCATTGGTGCTTACAGCTCTCAATTCTGACACTTTGGTAATGGCCATATCGGCAGTAATAGAAGAGTTTGGTTGGTCTACAACTACAATCACCGGATCTGAAGGCGGTGATGCACAACCTTCATTGTTATAGGTAATTACGGTGTATTTGCCTGCGGTTGAAACGATATAGGTTGCAGATTTGCCATCTGGCATCATCACTCCATCTTTGAGCCATTGGTAAGTGCTCACATTCACAGCATTGGCCTTAAATTTTATGGACGAGCCTGGTGTGATCGTTACCGTTTGCGAAGAACCAGATTGCGCAAAGCATGCTGCCGCTAAAAGCGACAGCAGACCTGCTACAATACTTATTCTTATGCTAAACATGGATGATCAATAGTTAACTAACTCGCACTGATGGTAATTACTGGTGCTGCTGGTGCGCCGGTTACAATCACTGTTCGAGATGTAGAAGTTGTTGGACAGCCTGAAGTACCTAATAGCGTTCCTGTAAAACCTACTTTTTGTTTGTACTTTACTGTGCCGGTAATTACATAAGTACCTGCTACTGCAGTTGTAAGGGTATATGCACCAGTAGTAGCATTAATAGTACCAATAGTTGTCCCGTTTACAGGGGCACCACCATCTTTAACTACACTGTAAGTATAATCTGCATCTAAATCTGTAGTATATGGTGCTCCAGTTGGAAATGCCCCTAAAGTTGGTGTAATTACCGAAGTGTTAACAGTAGACGAAGAGCCGCAATAACTAGGGTTGCTTGGTGCAGCAATGGTAAGCGTTAAGGCAGGTAGCACAATAAAATCGTTCACTACGTTATTAGGCGCACAAAGCAATGGATCAGCCAATGTGGTTAATAAAATAACCTGATAAGTACCCACAGCTGGTAAACTTGTTGGGGCAGTGGCACTCGGATATCCACCAAGTGATACCCCTCCTTGTTTAACATCCCACATGTAAGTTGTACCACCTACAACAGGTGCACTTAAATTTAAGGTGGCTCCAACACACACATAATAAGTTGCTGAAAAGGCAGAAGTTGAAATGAATAAAAGCAAAGCTAACAAGCTTGATTTTAAAAGAGTAGATTTTGTTTCCATGTTGTTTGTTTTTTAAGTGTTAGATATTTAGAGATTAATTAGTTCGAAGAGATGGTTAAAACTGGTGGCGGTTGTAGCGAATTAACTGTTATTGTAACCTGTTTTGCCGTATTGGGGGCATTCTCGCACTTGCCTGTGCCCTGCACGGTAACCCAATAAGATGTGGTTATGGTGGGGGCAGCGGTGAGCTGATTGGTTGAGGATAAGGGACTTCCGGTTAATGCCGCATTGCTGTACCATTTAAAGGAAGGACTGGCTACTGTTAATGTACTGGCCGTTAAGGTTGATGAAATGCCGGGGCAAACGGTGGTTCCTAAAGCTGTAATATCGCTTGCTACAGCTCTTGGGGTTACTGTCAATTTAACTTCATTAGAGTAGATTTCTCCCGGACAGGAAGCATTGCCGCCAAGTATTTTAGCCCGATACCACCTGTTGTTCATGGCATTGGTTACTGCCGTAACAGTTAAAGCGCTGGTAGTACCAGAAGGAGCATCAACCCAGGTACTGTCTGCTGCATTAAGGTATTGCCATTGGTAACCCGTAATTACACCGCTGGTAGCAGCTGTTGCCGTAACATTAAAACCTGCGTTACTTCCCTCGCAGATATTGGTAGAATTGGCAGTGGTAGGTTGAAGTGTAATTGTGGGAAGGGCAGGAGCCAAATTAACTTCATAGATGCGCAAGGCATCGCCCAATACCCCAACAGCAGCTACTCCTTGATCAAATACAACTTCCAGTCGATCAAACTGAACACCTGGTTTAAAGACAAAGTCCAGTTTTTTATGACTTGGACTTCCGTTGATTACGACCAGGTTTAACAGGTTTAATTGTAACAAGGTGGCCAAATCATTTAAGTTGCTTTGGTAAACGGGTGTAGTTGAAGTACCGTTGTAGGCATTAAATTTAATGGTAGTGAGCTTAAGGAGACCTAAATTGATCAAACTACCTTGGATACCGAGTTGCAGTCTTACCCCATCTTCTGTAGTCGCCTTATGGTCAAAATAGAAACTTTGAGCTACTTGGTTGGCTACCCCAACGCTGGCTAATCCAGAAGAAAATGAAGAATAGTCGCCAGCGTTTCCATTAATGGCCTGTTGTGGGTTGGCCACCAACTGACTTAATTGTAGACCGCCTACTCCGGCTGTGTTCAGGGTAATGCCTCCAAGGGCTTCTCCTGGGCTGGTAAATTGTGGACTGGTATTACAAATGCCGCCATCTGTTTCGGTAAATGCATGATATACATTGACATTGATTTCTGCAGCAACATTGGCAAGGCTTAAATCTGTTGGAAAGGCTACATTTAACCTTACGGCATTATAGGCTGCATTAGGTGTTACCTTCGCATACCAATCACCAGCAGCATCTAACAATAATTTTGTAGTTGAAGTGCCCGCCACCGAACCGTTATTTTCAAGACCATTATAAGGATTGCTGCAAAGTGCGTTGGTGGTTGCCGTATTCAATTTATAATTGCTGGCACCTGAATAAGCTGTACCTGTAATGCTGTTTAACTCTACAATACCAAGTAATCCGCCAACGGCCAAAGTTATTCCAGTATTAGTTGGGCGTCCTCCCAGTTTGAAATAAGTTGGAGTATTTGCTGTAATTGTTGCATTGGCTGTATTTCTGAATTGCAGGTAAGTGTCTGCTCCAGAGCCAAGTAGCCCCGCTAAACCAAAATTTCGAGATGCGGTAATTGTCGTAGAATTTGAGGTTGAACCTGTTAAAATAGTTTGATCAGCATAATAAAACCTGAATTCATTTGTTTGAGCACCTAATAGGCCACAGCCCCATGCTTCTGTTGACATTGGTGCCGATAAGCCAGCACTGCCAGTACCCAGTCCGATCAAACTACCTGCTTGTACTTTATTCCCAGTTTTTTGCCCAGTAAGGTAGGTCTTAGTCTGCCCATTCACCTCCTTGTTCAGAGCGAACATCAATACTGTGAACAGTATCAAAATGAACAGGCGATATGGAGCTTTAATCGTGAACAAGAGGGAGCGAAAATTTAATTTAAAGCAACGCAGGCGGGTTTAAACCGCTATTGTTATCAGTAAAACTAATTATTGTTTAGGCCCTAATGCCCATTCATTTTATTCATTATAGTTGTGCTAAGAGCGTAAAATGAATAAAATGGTCAAGAAAAAACCAATTTTATTACGTATCTATTAGTAAGATGATGGAAGGTGTTTTGAACGCAGCAAAAGGCTAGGAATAGCCAAAATTGACCGTGTTAAAATGGAGCTGAAAACCAACTGTTTTCAGTTGATTTAAGGAGTAGTTAAAAGGGAGTTTTTAAGCTCAGATTAGGCAGTTATGCCTTCTCTTTTGAGAATATAATCATAAATGCCTTCGATGGGTTTTTGTAAGATTTTACCCACTTTAATGTTGTTTTCGGCAAATACAGCTCTCAATTCATCGCGATAATAGTAGGCAATAGAGCCTACAAAATTGCATTCTAAAGTTTTATAGGCCTTATAATCTTTTACATTGGTGTCTATAAATTCTTGAAAGCCTTCTTTGAGCATTTGTTGAATAAATGGATGTGCTTTATGGGCAATCATGAAACGGCTAAAAGTAGCCAAGTATGAGTTAGGGAAAGGCTTTTGATAAATGTTATTGATCACGATATCTTTGTTCACTTCAAAAGTTTTGGCAAAAACTTCGCTCAACTCAGCAGGCATGGTGTGGTATAAATAGGAGGTTAATACCTTTCTGCCAAAAAAGGTACCAGAACCTTCATCGCCCAACACATAACCTAAGCCATGTTTACCACTGTGCACATTTACCCCATCAAAATAAGAAATGTTAGAGCCAGTACCTAAAATACAGGTCAACCCTTTTTTATCGCCACAGGTAGCATAAGCCGAACCAATTAGATCGTGGTCTACACTGATAAAGGCATTGGTAAAAAAAGAAGAAAGTCCATTAGAAATGATTTCATGTTTATCAGGAGTGGAGCAGCCCGAACCAAAGAAATAAACTTCTTTAATGGCAGTGGCATAGGCAGAAAGATCTCGGTTTTTACTTAGAATCCTCACCACATCATGTGCGTTTACAAAATATGGATTAATGCCTTGCGTGCTAAAAGAAAGTGTATGGTTTGGACTGTATGCCATCCAGTCTGTTTTGGACGACCCGCTATCTGCAACTAAAATCATGGACTAAAAATAGGAATTTATTGAATATTTAGCGTTCCGCTAAGCTCTTTTAATATAATTTCTGACAATTTAGATTGGTATTGCACTTCTAAATACCTGTTATTGGCATTGATGGCATTTCTTTGCGCCTCTCTGAGTTCTAATGGGGCAATGCTTCCCAAACGATATTTTTCTAAAGTAATGTCTAAGTTCTGTTTGGCAATATCAACATTGCCTCTTTCCAATTTTACCAGTTCTAGATAAGTGCTGTAGTTTTGATAGGCACTCGCCAACTGGGCACTGATATCTTGTTTTACTTTATCATAGGTTATTTCAGACGAGTTAATGGCGATTTTAGCATTTCGCTCATTCTGGCGCTGTAAAAAGCCATTAAAGATATTGATGCTTGCCGTTACTCCATACGTTAAACCATTGGCTCTAAACTTGGTGTTAAAGCCAGTAGGACTGGTGCTTCTGTTAAAATCGTATCCGCTGTTTAAACTAATTTGAGGATAACGACCGGCTTTTACCTGTTTTAAATTTAAGTCGGCAATTTTTTTACTGATGAAAGCATTTTGTAGATCTGGATTTAACGAAGCCATTTGCTCAGTTAGTGTAGCATAATTAAGGGCCTGATCAACATCAATCTGGTCTGCTACCACAAACTTGGTATTCACATCTCTGGCCAATAATTGGTTTAAGGTAACCGCGTAGGTAGCCAGTAGGTTTTTCTGTTGTAAATAAGCAGAAGTATCTGTATTGTAATCTACTTTGGCAGAAAGCACATCGAGTTTAGAACCGCGACCTAAGTCTAATTTGTTATTGGCAATTCTTAACCTCAAATTAGAAATATCAATGGCACTATCTGCTGCGGCTACTAACTGCTGTTGCTTGGCCAAGTTGTAATAAGCGGTAACTACATCAGAGATGGTGGTTAATATTTGTGCTTTGGCAACTGTTTTGCCCTGTTGTTCTAGCGCCTTTAGTCGGTCGTAATTGGCAAACATCCTAAAACCATCAAAAACTGTCCAATCTAAACCTAGCCCATAAGACATGTTGGTACTTCTGGCACCATCTGTTACTCTTTCTGTACCTGTAGACTGGGTTTGTACAGTGTTCTGTCTGCTTCCGCCAGTACTAAAACTACCTACTGCAACAGGTAGCATACCCGAATTGCCCAGGTTTACATTGTTCTTAGCAATGGCAACCTCATTGTTTACCAGTTTGATATCGTAATTGTTTTTTAAAGCAATACCAATGGCATCTTGTAGGCTTAATCTTTCTTGCGCAAAGGCTAGCTGGTTTGTAGCTGCCAGCCATAGGGCGATAAAGCATATCATGTACTTGGTCTTCATCTTAATCATTTAATTTTTTTGACTGCGCTTCATCAGCTTCTGCTGCCGCTAATGATTCTTTTAAATCCTTATTCTCTTTGTGTTCTTTACTCCAATAAGAGTAGATGGCAGGAATTACAAACAAGGTTAATACCAATGAGAACAATGTACCTCCAATAATTACGGTACCCATACTCATCCTACTTTTTGCTGCTGCACCTAAAGCCATGGCAATAGGTAATGCACCAATGGCAATGGCCATACTTGTCATTAAAATTGGACGAAGCCTAGAAACAGCCGCCTCTCTAATGGCTTCTTGTACAGGTTTCCCTTGTTCTTTCAATTGATTGGCAAATTCTACAATCAAGATACCATTCTTCGTTACCAAACCAATTAACATAATCGTTCCAATTTGGCTAAAGATATTCCAGCTTTGACCACATAACCAGAGCGATAAAAAGGCACCGGCTACCGCCATTGGTACAGTTAAAATGATAATGATAGGGTCTTTAAAACTTTCGAACTGCGCCGATAAGATCAGATAAACTAATAGTAACGCTAAACCAAAAGCAAACATGGTATTAGAAGAACTTTCTTGAAAATCTCTCGACTCACCACTAAGATCGGTTGAGAAACTTTCGTCCAAAACTTTGGCGGCAATGTCGTCCATAGCTTTAATCCCATCGCCAATACTTTTACCCGGAGCCAAACCTGCAGAAACGGTAGCAGAAATGAAACGGTTATTTCGATAGAGCTGTGGCGGACTACTTTCTTCTTTGGCCGAAACCAGATTGTCTAATTGGATCAATTGATTTTTATTGTTCCTTACATAAACAGAACTGAGGTCTAAAGGATCTTTACGGTCGCTCACATCATACTGTCCAATTACTTGGTACTGTTTACCATTCATAAAGAAATAAGAGAAACGCTGTCCACTTAGCCCTAATTGTAAGGTTTGGGCAATGTCTACAATAGACACGCCTAGGTTTTTAGCCTTGTCTCTATCAATGGTAAGGTTGATCTCTGGTTTGTTAAACTTAAGGTTCACATCAGAAGTAGTGAAAGTAGGATCTTTCGATACCTCGTCCATAAACAAAGGCACTTTTTCTCTCAGTTTCTCAAAGTTTTGTGCTTGTAGAATGTAACTGATCGGTAAGCCACCACGTCTGCCCACAGAAATAGTAGGTTGTTGGGTAACGGTTACTTTTCCTTCAGAATATTTTTTGGTGATCTTGGTCAGTTTATCCGCAATCTGTTTTTGACTGCGTTCACGTTGACTAGGATCAGTTAACCCCATTCGTAAAAAGCCCGAATTGGTAGCGCCGGCACCACCAAAACCTGGCGAGGTAATGGTAATCAATACATTTTTTTCGGGCACCGAATCGATGATCATTTTGTTCAGTGTAGAAATAAAACCATCAGTATACGTAAACGACGAACCTTCTGGTGTACTTACGTTCATGTTAATGGCACTTCTATCATCGTAAGGAGCCGTTTCTTTGGGTAAGAGTTTCCAAAAGAGCACAATTAAGCCTACGCAAATAATAATAATAGGTGCAGCCAGCCATCTTCTGCCTAAGAATTTATTCAGGTTTTCTTTGTAAGATTCGTTCAGCTTTACGAAATAAGGCTCTGTAAAATTGTAGAACCTAGAAGGAGTGTGTCCGCCTTTTTTCATCAAATAGGCATTCAACATTGGCGTTAAGGTTAACGACACAAATGCCGAAATGAGTACGGCGGCACCGATTACTACCCCAAACTCTCGAAAGAGCCGTCCAACAAATCCTTGTAAGAAAATAACGGGTAAAAATACAGCCGCAAGCGTAATGGAAATGGAGATTACCGCAAAAAAGATTTCGTTTGATCCTTTAATTGCAGCCTCAATAGGAGAATAACCTTCCTCTACTTTTTTAAAGATATTTTCGGTTACTACAATTCCATCATCTACCACCAAACCAGTAGCCAGTACAATAGCCAATAAGGTCAATACATTGATAGAAAACCCAAAAATGTACATGATAAAAAATGTGGCAATCAATGATACCGGAATATCGATCAAGGGTCTAAAAGCAATGGCCCAATCTCTAAAGAAAAGGTAGATGATCAAAATTACCAATACCAAAGAAAGGAGAATGGTTTCTGCCACCTCGGTAACCGATTTTTTAATAAATAGGGTGCTATCTAACGAAACGTTCAGTTTAATGTCTTGCGGCATATCGGCCACCAACTTATCATAACGTTTGTAAAACTCTTTGCTAATATCTAGGTAATTGGCACCAGGTTGTGGAATAATGCCCACGGCTACCATTGGTTTTCCAGATTCTCTCAATACCGTTTCTTCGTTCTCAGAACCCATTTCGGTTAGCGCAACATCTTGAAGTTTAACTACATTATTGCTGTCGCTTTTAATGATCAGGTTATTGAATTGTTCGGAAGTGCTTAGTTTTCCTAAGGTTTTAACGGTCAATTCTGTAGCGGCTCCAGTTAATTTACCCGAAGGAAGCTCTACGTTTTCTGTATTTAGTGCAGAGACAATGTCTTGTGAAGTTAAACCGTAAGCAGCCAATTTATTAGGGTCGATACGGATACGCATGGCATATTTTCTTTGCCCTTGAATTTGTACGCTACTTACTCCCGGAATGGTCTGGATTCGATCGGCAATTACGTTTTCGGCAAAATCACTTAAATCGGTTACCCCTCTTTTATCACTCTGGATGGTCATGGAGATAATCGCATCAGAGTTGGCATCGGCCTTGCTTACCGTGGGTAAACCATCAATATCTTTAGGTAAACTACGTGCAGCTTGCGATACTTTATCACGAACATCGTTTGCAGCTTCATCAATATTTTTATCCAAGTTAAACTCGATGGTGATGTTACTTGTTCCCTGGTTACTTGACGAGGAAATATTTCTGATCCCATCGATAGAGTTGATCGATTTCTCTAGCGGTTCTGTAATCTGCGATTCGATGATATCTGAGTTGGCCCCAGGATACGAAGTCCGTACCGATACCACAGTCGGATCGATGGATGGATATTCGCGGATGCCTAAAAAGTTATAGCCAATTACCCCAAAAAGGATAATCACAAGGTTCATTACAATGGCAAGAACCGGGCGTTTAATACTGGTGGTTGAAATGCTCATTCCTTAGTTTTTGGCAATTTTACTTTTACAGGAGCATCAGGTTTTAATGACATGGCGCCAGTGGTTAAAACCGTATCGCCTACACTTAAACCCGAAGTAATCACAATCCGGTCAGCTGTTCTCGTGCCAGCCTCTACTTTAACCTGTTTGGCTTTCCCATCCTTGCTAATGTAAACCATTTTACCTTTAAGCACAGGAATGATCGCTTGTGTAGGGATGAGTATAGCATTAGGCAAAGTGCTTAAAGCCAATTTGATCTTGGCAAAAGAACCAGGGATCAGTTCGCCACTTGCATTTGGAGCCAGCGCTTTAATTTGTAAGGTACGGGTCTGTTGGTTAATGCCGGGTTCTATGGCAAAAACTTTTCCCTTATAAACTTTTCCCGAAGCATCAGTAGTAAAGGAGATTTCAGAGTTCATTTTAATCTGCCCAACATATCTTTCAGGTACGGAGAAGTTCACTTTGATAGGGTTGGTACTTAACAAGTTTGCAATTACAGTTGATGAAGTGAGGTAATCGCCCACAGAAATTGATCTTAGTCCAATTTTGCCACTAAACGGAGCAATTAACGATGTTTTTGCCAATTGTGCCCTGATCAAGGCTGCTTGTGCCTGTAAAGATTTGAGCCCTGCTAAAGCGGTATCGTATTCTTCTTGGCTAATGGCATCTTTTTGTAAAAGTTGTTTAGCTCTATTTTCGTTGGTGGCTGATAATTCTTGTTTGGTTAAGGCATCTCGTAATTGTGCCTGTATATCTCTATCATTTATTTTAACCAGTACTGCTCCTTTGTTTACATTGCTGCCTTCTTTAAAAAAGATGCCTGTAACCAAGCCAGAAACTTCGCTTCTTAAAACTACCGATTCGTTAGCCTCTATGCTGCCAGAAATTTCTAGGTCGCTATTAAAAGAAGTAGTTTCTACTACAATACCTTCTACAGTCATGCCGGGTGCTCCACCCTTGCCATCTTTACCACCCTTTGCGCCTTTAGCACCTGGGCCGCCTTTGCCTCCGGCTCCTTCGGCCTCTATTTTTTTGTTTTCAGAAATTCTATAGTAAACTAAATAGGCAATACCTATAAGAAGTAGTATGTAAACAATATACCTGATTTTCATTAGAGTGAATATGATTAGGTTAACGCACAAAATTATTTATTTGTTTGTCTTATCTTTTGATGTACTAAGTATGTTACAGCATATTTAATAAATTACGGCCAAAGAAAAGTTAGAAATTATAAATTTGCCACAAAACATTTATGGTTATGTTTGTAAAATCAACTACAACTTGATCATAAACAACGCTTTGATAAGCTTTGAATAACCAAAAAATAATTATACGAATGAAAAAAACAATTTTAGGATTAGTAATTCTACTATCAGTTACTATGGCAGCAAAATCTCAAGTTAAAATAGATTTCGAAATTAGCTTTAAAGAACCTCAGGCTCATTATGCAGAAGTAGAAATGAACATGGCCGGCATTGCCACCAAAAACTATGTCGATCTAAAAATGCCAGTTTGGACACCAGGTTCTTACTTGGTACGTGAGTTTGCCAAAAGTGTGGAGAGCTTTAGTGCTACTGCTGGTGGAAAAGCAGTGAAAGTAGAAAAAGTAACCAAAAATACTTGGAGGGTGTACAATGCCAAAGCGAATGCCATTAAAGTAAATTATAGGGTATATGCTTTCGAAATTTCGGTACGTACAGCATTTATCGATGCTTCTCATGCATTTTTATCATCGGCCAATATCTTTATGTATCCAGCTGGGATGATTAAAACGCCAAGTACGGTAAAGATTGTGCCTTTCGGAACATGGAACCAAGTAAGCACAGGTTTAGAGCCAGTTGCTGGACAAAAATTTACCTATAGAGCAGCCGATTTTGATATTTTATTCGATAGCCCAATTGAAGTAGGTACCCAAGAGGTATTTGACTTTATGGCTGCTGGTGTAAAACATGAAGTGGCCATGTATGGTGGTGGCAATTACGATAAAGAACGTTTAAAGGTTGACATGGCTAAGATTGTAGAGCAGGCAACTGCTGTATATGGCGAAAACCCTAACAAACATTATACTTTCATTGTACACAACTACGCACAAGGTGGTGGTGGTTTGGAGCATTTAAACTCTACAGTTTTAGGTGCTTCTCGTAATGCCTATGGTACAGAAAGAGGTTACAAAGGCTTTTTAAGCTTGGTAGCACATGAGTATCACCACTTATGGAATGTGAAAAGATTGCGTCCAATTGCTTTAGGTCCATTCGATTACGATAATGAAAATTACACCACTAACTTATGGATTGCTGAAGGTTTTACTTCATACTATGAAAATAAGTTCATGTTAAGAGCAGGTTTTGTAACTCCAGAGGGTTTTGCAACCGACTTAACAGGAGCAGTAGGTACGATTGTGAATTCGCAAGGTGCCAAGATCAATTCGGCAGCGGCCTCAAGTTTCGATGCTTGGATTAACGGTGCTTATCGTCCTAACGAAAACTCAAAAAATACTTTCATCTCTTATTACAGCAAAGGTGAAGTAGTGGGTTTATTGATGGATTTAGAAATTACCAATGCTACCAAAGGAGCCAAAAGCTTAGATGATGTAATGAGAGCCATGTACTTGCAGTGCAAAACATTGAAACGTGGTTATACCGATGCAGAATTTAAAGCAATGGTAGAAAAGATCAGTGGCATTAGCTTTACCAATTTCTGGGCTAAATATGTAAATGGTACTAATGATGTAGAATATGCTAAATATTTCGATTATGCAGGTATCAACATCTCTACGGAAAATGCAACACCAAATAAACCATCAGTAGGGGCTGCATTGGCATTTGCCAAGGGCTTAACTGTAAGTTCGGTAAGCAGAAATTCTGCTGCTTGGGTTGGTGGATTAAATGTAAATGATGAAATTTTGAGTATTGATGGGGTCAGCACTGCCGACGCGATGAAAGACATTAGGGTAACTCCTGCCTTGTCTTTCGAAACTTTACCAGTGTTTGCTAAAAAACAAATTGGCGAAGTATTGGTGGTTAAAGTTAAACGTGATGGTTTAGAAAAGGAACTTTCTTTAACCTTAACGGCAAACCCTAGCCTTCGCTTAAAAGCGACATTAAAAGAAGATGCAACTCCATTGCAAATGACTGTTCGTAAAAAATGGATGGGTGTAAATTAAATTAACTTATCAATTCAAACTTTTAAAAAGGTTCCGGTAGCTTACTATCGGAACCTTTTTTTGTTAAGTGGATGCCATGCTTTAAGCCTTGTGCTTTCCACTTTAAGCTTTGAGCTTTCCGCTTTCCATTTTAAATCAAAAAAATCTTTTGAAGATGCAGCTTTGTTGATACCTTAGCTTTATGCTTAAACTACTTAGACCTTATGCTGGTCTTATCGTCTTATTGCTGCTTTTGGCCCTTGTAGGTAATGGACTAAGTTTGCTCCTGCCCAAAATTATTGGTGGGGTAATAGATGGCCTATCCCATCAGCAGTTTACACTAGAAAAAGCCATGTGGCAATTTTCGGGAATTACCGCAATGGTATTTATATTAGGCTATTTTCAGAGTATTATTCAAATCTACGCATCAGAGAAGGTGGCAAGAGACCTGCGTACTCAATTGGCTACTAAAATCTCTAAACAAAGTACTGGTTTTATTGCCCAACAAGACCCCGCAAAATTATTGACTAATCTTACTTCAGATGTAGACGCCATTAGAACCTTTGTATCGCAGGCTATTGTTTCCATCGTTTCTTCTCTGGTGATTATTATCGGGGCTGCTATTTTGTTATTCAGCATCGATTGGGAGTTGGGTCTCATCGTGATTTGTATTACGGCTACCATTGGTGTTACTTTTTACTTGGTACTTAAACAAGTAAAAGCACTGTACAAGAAAAGTAGAGAAGTGATAGATCGCTTAAATAAGGTGATTAGCGAAAGCATTCTTGCCGCCTTTTTGGTCAGGGTGGTCAACTCACAAAGTTTAGAATATGATAAATTTCTAGAATCAAGCATCAAAGGAAGAGACCTAGGCTTGTCGATTCTTAGACTATTTGCCTGGCTCATTCCTATCATTACTTTTACGGCAAGTATAGCTGCATTGGTTATTTTGGCTTATGGTGGTCATTTGGTAATTTATGGCCAAATGAGTATCGGCGATCTGGCCGCATTTAACAGTTATCTCGCTATGCTCATCTTCCCAATTCTGGTGATCGGTTTCATGAGCAATGTGATTGTACAAGCCACAGTTTCTTATGGGCGTATTGCAAAGGTATTGGATGCGCCCGATAGTTTAGATCTAGGCACAGTTGATGTTGCATTGAGCGGAGCACTAACGGTAGCTGAGGTGAACTTGAGCTATGGAGGAAAAAATGTACTCAAAAATATCAGTTTCGAAGTACAAGCAGGTTCCAAAGTAGCTATTGTAGGACCAACCGTAGCGGGCAAAACAACTTTGTTAAGTTTATTGGCAGGTATGGCAAAGGCCGATAGTGGAGAGATCAGGTTTGATGGACATTTGATCCAAGACCTTAAACAAGATGCTTTTTACAGACAGCTAGCTTTTGTATTTCAAGACAGCGTAATGTTTAACATGAGCCTTAAAGAGAACATGGCTTTCTCTACTTTGGTAACCGACGAATCGTTGCAAAAAGCAATTGCAAGTGCAGCCTTAACGGAATTTATTGCTACCTTGCCCGAAGGGCTAAATACCGATGTTTCTGAACGAGGTCTCAACCTCTCTGGTGGTCAGCAACAACGGATCATGTTGGCAAGGGCATTGGCCATTGATCCAAAAATTTTGTTGTTAGACGATTTTACCGCTCGGGTAGACCAACAAACAGAAAAGAAAATTCTAGAAAATATTCAGCATAATTACCCTGCATTGACCTTGATTTCGGTTACCCAGAAAATAGCCGCTGTTGAAGATTATGATCAGATCATTTTAATGATGCAGGGCGAACTATTGGACAAAGGAACACATCAAGAATTGATGAGTAGAAGTCCAGAATATATCCAATTATATCAATCTCAATTGAGTACCAGCAGTTATGAATTATAACCTCAATAACACAGGCAAGTCGGCAGAGAAAAAGCCAATTTGGCAAGAGCTGAAAACCTTGTTGGCGGTAGCTGGGGCCGAAAAACGTAATCTGGTACTGGCTTTATTGATCATGCTGTTAAATACGGGGATCAACTTATCAGGGCCATTAATTATTGGTTATACCATTGACCATTATATCGTCACCAAGCAGTTTAATGGGGTGCTCTTGTTTTCGGGTATTTTGTTGGCCATGTATGCAGTGGTTTTTGTGGGAGGTTATACCCAGACCCGTTTAATGGGTGGGGTAGCCCAACGCATTGTATTTGGTTTGCGCAATGCTGTATTTCATAAAGTGCAACAGTTGCCAGTAGCCTTTTTTAACCAGAACAAGGCTGGCGATTTGATCTCTAGGATCAACTCAGATACCGATCGTTTGAACCAATTCTTTTCTCAAGCTTTATTGCAGTTTTTGAGCAGTATTTTTATGTTGTTGGCAGCAGGCTCTTTCATGTTGATCATTAACTTTAAACTGGGTGTGGTTACCATTTTGCCTGCATTGGTCATTTGGCTGTTTGTGAATAGGCTTTCGCCTTGGGTACGCAAAAAAAATGCAGCCAGTTTAAAAAGTGTAGGCTTGTTAAGTGCAGAGATCCAAGAGAGTCTCAATAATTTTAAGGTGGTAGTGGCTTTTAACCGTCGCGATTATTTTAGGAAACGCTTTGAAACAGCCAACCAGCAGAACTATCAAACCGCAATTGGTGCAGGTATAGCGGGCACGATATTCATGCCTGTATTTAGTCTTTTCTCTAATATTGCCCAGTTGTTGGTACTAAGTTATGGAGTGTATTTAATTGGGCAGGGTAATTTAACCGTAGGGCTATTGATCAGTTACATTGCCTATGCCACCAATTTTTACAATCCTATCAGGCAATTGGCCACCTTGTGGACAAGTTTACAAACTGCTTTGGCCTCATGGGATAGAATCTCGCAAATGTTGGCACAAGAGAACAACCTCACCATTTTAGAATCGAAAGTAAAAGACAATCCTTCAGCTCCATTATTGGAGTTTCGTGATGTTCATTTTGGTTATCCTAATGGGAAAGAGATTTTACACCGCATCAGTTTTTCTTTACAACCCGGTAAAATCTATGCTTTTGTGGGGCCAACTGGTGGTGGTAAAACCACTACCGCTTCTTTAATGGCCAGGTTATATGATCCGCTGCAGGGAGAGGTGTTTTTGAATGGTAGAGACATCAGAACTTATAGCGCAGCAGAACGGAGCCAACAGATCGGATTCATTTTACAAGAACCTTTGCTTTTTACAGGTACGGTAAAAGAAAATATCCTGTATGGGAACGACTTGTATGTAGGTTTAACAAGCGATGAGTTTTTAGCAGAGATCAACCAAGCTGGTTTGGCTGAACTATTATATGTATTTGATGAGGGTCTGGAGACTGAGGTAAAAGCAGGTGGTGCACAATTGAGCTTGGGTCAAAAACAACTGATCGCTTTTATGCGTGCCTTTTTACGTAAGCCCGCATTACTCATCTTAGACGAAGCCACGGCGAACATAGATACCATAACCGAACAGTTGTTAGAGAAAATTTTAGAAAAATTGCCTCAAGAAACAACCTTGGTCATTATTGCACACCGTTTAAATACCATCGAAAATGCAGATGAAATCTTTTTTGTTAACGCAGGTGAGGTAATTAGGGCAGGCTCGTTTAAAGAAGCATTGAATTTGTTGATGCAGACTAAGAGAGTGAGTTAAAAGAATAATCTATTGTTTTTGAAAATGATCACAAATAATTTTAAGTTAATGAATCGTACTGCTATCTATATATTCCTTTTTTCACTCTGTTTAGGTGCCTGCACCTTTAGCACCACCAGATTAAATGACAAAAAAGACCAAGATCAGACTAGGCAGGTTGCCGAATCATTTTACAAAGCGTTAAAAACAAAAACATATGCTAAAACGTATCCTTTTTTGGCCGATACTTTTTTAAAAGTAACAGATACCAGTAAGCTGAACAGGTTTTATAAAACCTATGAAGATAGAATGGGTACGATCGATGCTGTCGAATTTTTAAAATGCGAAACCAAAGCAGTAAACAGCAATAACAGCACCCTAACAGCAGTAATATTTTATACGGTTAAAAGATCATTACAAACTAGTTACGAAAGGTTATTGCTGCAGTCTGTTAATGGTGAGCCACTAAAGATTGTTCGTTATGATATTGCGGAGAAGCCAATGGTTGCAAGTCAAGGCCAAGCTAAAAAGATTACACCATTAAATTAAGCTTAATTATAGTAAATGAATCAATCTTCTTGGCGAACAAAATCCATCTTTTTCTTGATGCTTTATTGTCAAAATAACAAGCTGTAATATAAGCAAGCTAAAACGGAAAGAAGCTAAGCAATAACAATTCAGTCTATTTGCCTAAACATTCTTCCCGTTTAAAATCAACCTAAAAAGTAAACCTTAAGTAGGGGATAGGTAAAAATTCCTGTTGGTACTCATAGGTCAAAGCATTGGTTCTGTGATTGTATTTTTGAATAAATATGTTTTTGTTGTTGCTGATATTTTGAAGGTCAACTCCAAATTCTAAGGTCGATCTCTTAAAGTTAGCTCGATAACCTACTTTGAGATCTGCCCTAAAATAAGCCTTTTGTTTAATGGAATAAGGATCAACAATCTCATCATAAACAGTAGTATAATTTGATCGTGAAGCCGCGATGTCTATTGGTGAGCTATATCTTCCACCCATAGTAGCCAATTTGAAGTTGATAGAAAGTGTGTTTTTGTCTTTGATCTTAAATTCTTTACCAGCAAGGATATTCACTACATATTTATTGTTGAAGGCTGTATTTCTTTCCACTTTGTCGCTTCCTTTATATTTTGATTGGAAAAAACTGGTATTGATCATCATATAATACCCCTTGCTAAAACTTTTTTCTAAAGTCAGTTCCAATCCATAATTTCTACCTGTTCCTTTGTTTACCAAACTGTCGCGGTAAAGCATGCTAAAGTCGGCTCCCTCATTCAACAATGAAAAACCTGAGGCTTTCGTTTCTATAGGTACATTGAAAATATGTTGGTAATACACTTCAGTTTTTAGATTCCAGGTATTGCTCATGGCATAATTATAGCCAAGTACTAAATGATGACTTTTGGTAAAATCGAGTTCTTTATTGGTGTAAATGGTTTGGTTGTTTTGATGGGTCTGGTAAAAATACACCAATGGGCTTTGCATTTGCGAATGGATCCCATAGCCAAAAGAAAAGCTATGCTTGTTACTGGCACTATATTTTAATCCAATTCGAGGTTCAACAGCGGTAGAAGAATTTAAACTTAAGGTTTGAAAGTGCAGACCTGTATTTAAGGAAAGTTTGTCTGTAAAACGATGTTTCCATTGAGCATATGCCTGTGTCAAAATGGTACTTTCTTGTTGATTAATGTTGATTTTTTCACTACTCCCGGCTCCAAAAAATTCTTTGTTGTAGAGGTCAAAATCAATAGCTGCGATATTTACACCCGTTGCGAGGCTATTTTTTGCATTAAATTTATGCGATAAATTATAAGCTAAGGCTGTTCTTTCAGAGCGATAACGGCGTGTCTCTTTGGCAAAGGCTATCCTTTGAGGGTTGCTAATCGAATCGGTACTTACCTTTTCTGAGGTATAGCTGTAACCGAGACTTAGTTTTCCGTAGGTCTTTGCAGAAAAATTGGTTTCGTAGGTAACACCACCGGTGCCTTTAAAAAAATTGGTTCTTACGTTCTCATTCTCGTCACCATCTGCAGCTACAATATTGGTGGTATCTACATCATTGCCCATCAGGTTAATTTTACTAGGCCCGCCCAAGCCCCATATCGCTAATTTGCTTTTTCTGGAAACAGGGATGTTGAACTTAAAATTGAGGTCTTGGTATTTTGGAACAGCGGTGCCTACACCAACATCTAAGCCTAAAGAACTCAAAATGCCCACCGTAGAATAACGGTAATTAAAGATATAAGAAGCCTTCGATTTTTTAGATAAGGGCCCTTCTGCCCCCAATTCAAAACCTGTAAAGCTCATTTCTGCTATATATTCCGATTTTTCTGTATTGCCATTTCTCAAGCGCAGATCAAAAACGCTAGATAGTGCATTCCCATATTGAGCTGCAAATGCACCCGTAAAGAAATCAGATCTCCCTAGGTTATTGTTATTTAACATACTAATGGGGCCGCCTGTACTTGCCAAAGAGCCATAATGATTAGGGTTAGGAATATCAATCCCTTCCATTTGCCATAGTACACCGCTGGGCGAGTTTCCACGAACAACAATGTCGTTTCGCGAATCGTTGCCACTTACCACCCCAGCACCACTGGCAATCATTCTGGAGGGGTCTCCAAATGTACCTGCGAACTTTCTGGTGTCATCCGGATTAAAAGAGCGCATGCTTACCGTTGCCATTTCATTATTGGCAGTTTGACGGTTCGGGGCTTTAACAATCACTTCTTTTAAACTCCCTACTTTTTCTACTAAGGCAATATTCAGTACTACTTCTTTGCCTTGAGTTACCAATACTTCTTGTAGGAGCTGTTCTTCATAACCTACACTACGGATATAGATGGTTTGACGACCAATAGGTACGTTTCTTAAAATAAAATAGCCTAAGCTATCTGTTGTGGTGCCAATGTTGGCCAGATTAGTGCCCAGATAAACAGAAACAGAACGTATAGGAGATTTGGTAATATCATCCAATACCTGGCCTCTAACGGTTTGTGTTGATGGCGATTGTGCGTACAGCATATTGCCTGTAATTGATGCAAATAAAAAAGCAAATAAAAACTTCATATGGTAATTCGATTTTAGGTAGGCAAATCTGCAATTACATTTACCGATAGCACTTGACTTCGGTTATGAAATACTTTTTTTTTCTTGACTTGGGTTAAGAAACCGTGCTCAATCTTTTCCTGATGCGACTGAGGCTTTCGGGTTCAATGCAAAGTAAAGAGGCAATTTGTTTCAAGGGAGCGATCTGAAAAATCTGTGGTTGCTCTTTTAATAAACGGAGGTAACGTTGTTCTGGAGTAAGTAAAATTAACGATTCGTTACGGTTAACGATCGTGATAAATAGGCGTTCGGCCAAGAGCCTGCCGAAACGTTCTAAAGACGGAATTTGGGCATAAAGTTTCTGTAGACTATCATGACTAATTAAAAAAAGTTCTGTCTCTTGGTGTGCCTCAATGATATAATTAGAAGGAATCTTTTGTAAAAAGCTGGCATAATTGCTGGTCCATTGCCCATCCAAACAAAAATGAGTGGTATGTTGCTTTCCATCTCTTTGATGGTAGATTCTCAATACCCCCTTTTTAATGAAAACTACATGGTTACAAACTTCGCCTTCCTGTAAAAAAAGCTCATACTTTTTAAGTGTTTTAAAAGACAATGCTGCATAAAGAATAGCCAATTCTTCATCAGTTAGGGGCTGAATTGCATTGATGCTTTTTTTTAGAGAATCAAACATAACAACAGAAAATATTTTACCGGTTGTAACAAAAGTAAAGTTTTTATTGATTCGCACAAGTTGTACACTTTTTCGCTTTGTGCTTTGAGCCTTCTGCTTTCAGCTTTAAACTTCTTCGCTTCCCGCCTTAAGTTTTGCGTTTTCAGCTTTCGGCTTTCTGCCTTCAGCTTTGCGCTTTCAACTCCTTCATCATAAAGCAATAAATTACTATGCATGCAGAATAAATTTAATTTTGGTTTGAGTAGAAAAGATAATTTGTTAGATTTGAGAAACAACAATTATGGCAAAAGCTATATCGTTGTATCATTGCCCAGCCAAATTAAATAGTTAAGCCATGTCTACAACCATCAGCAGAGTATTCGATCTTCTAAAATACAATCTCGAGCAATTTCCGAAAACAGAATTTATCAGTGGTAAGGTAAATGGCGAATGGAAAAAATACAGCACACAAGAATTTTGTGAGGTAACCGATCAATTGAGCAAAGGTTTAACCACATTGGGTATTGGCAAAGGTTCAAGAATTGCCGTCATGTCGCACAATAGGCCAGAATGGAATATCTGCGACTATGCCATTATGCAATTAGGAGCCTATCAAATTCCACTGTACCCAACCTTGGGAGAGCACGATATAAAGTTTATCATCGAAAATGCGGAGATCACTATTGTTTTTGTGAGCGATGAGGCCATTTACAATAAAGTAAAAACGGTGGCCAAAGACTTAAACCACCCTATTAAAATTTATACACTCAATAAAATTGAAGGTGTAGATTATTGGGAAGACTTGGTTAACGTAGGCAAAACCACCGATGTTGATCTGGAAACCTATAGAAATGCAGTAACAGGTGAAGATATTTTAACATTGATTTATACTTCTGGCACTACGGGTACCCCTAAGGGCGTAATGTTAACCCACCATAACCTGGTAGAGAAT
The DNA here is from genome assembly GCF_001412215.1 of Pedobacter sp. Hv1. Lineage (GTDB taxonomy): Bacteria > Bacteroidota > Bacteroidia > Sphingobacteriales > Sphingobacteriaceae > Pedobacter. The sequence continues at coordinate 345,948 of NZ_LLWP01000008.1, read as the reverse complement.
TTTGAGAAATCTTCAGTATTGATCCCTCCGGGTTTAGAAAAGGCATTGAGCTTTTTGCCGCTGTCGCATATTTTCGAAAGAATGATCTCTTACCTCTATGCCTATACTGGTGTAGCTGTATATTATGCCGAAAGTACCGATACCATTGTAGCCGATATCCAATATGTAAAACCGAATGCTTTTTCTACCGTACCCCGTCTATTAGAAAAGGTGTACGATAAGATTATGGAAAAAGGGAAAGACCTAACAGGGATTAAAAGAGGGATTTTCTTTTGGTCTTTGGCGCTGGCCGAAAAATTCGACCATAACAAAGGCTGGTGGTACAATTTTAAATTGGGTATAGCCCGTAAATTGGTATTTAAAAAATGGCAAGAAGCCTTGGGCGGTAACATCATTGTAATCGTTTCTGGCGGTGCCGCTTTAAACCCTAGATTGAACCGTATTTTTTGGGCAGCAGGCATGCCGATATTCGAAGGTTATGGGCTAACAGAAACTTCGCCGGTAATTACCGTTAACCATTTTGATGCCACCATGTTTGGTACCGTAGGTTCGGTAATAGAAGGCGTAGAAATTAAGATTGCGCAAGATGGCGAGATTTTGGTGCGTGGTCATAACGTAATGAAAGGGTATTACTTAAGAGAAGATCTTACGGCCGAATGTATTGACCAAGAAGGCTGGTTCCATACCGGAGACATAGGTGAGATTTTAGAAGGTAAATTCTTAAAGATCACCGATCGTAAAAAAGAGATTTTTAAAACTGCTGGTGGTAAATATGTGGCCCCACAGATGTTAGAAAACAGGTATAAAGAATCGCCATTAATTGAGCAGATTATGGTATTGGGCGAAAACAGAAAATTCCCAGCAGCTTTGATCGTGCCTACCTTTGCGGCCCTAAAAACATGGTGCCAGAAAAAAGGAATTCCTTATACTACCAACGAAGAAATGATTACCAATGCACAAGTATTGGATAAATATACCAGAATTATTGCCCAGCTGGGTGCCGAATTTGGCAAATGGGAACAGGTGAAACGTTTTGCCTTGTTGGCCAAAGAATTTAGTATAGACGGAGGTGAGCTTACCCCTAAATTGAGTTTTAAACGTAAAGTGGTATTGGAAAAAAATGCCGCAACAATTGATCAGATCTATAAAGATGCAGAAAACTACAAAGCATAAATTAACGCTAGCCGTACTTGCTGTTTCCTTATTGGCAAGTAGCCTATTTTTGGGTTGTGCCGGTGGCCAACTAGGTAAAAATAACAGTGGCGAATACCGCAACGGGATGGTGGTTTCGGCCAGTGAGTTGGCTTCGCAAGTGGGTGTCGATATCCTTAAAAAAGGTGGCAATGCAGTAGATGCGGCAGTGGCCGTTCAGTTTGCTCTGGCTGTGGTATACCCCAATGCAGGAAACATTGGTGGCGGTGGTTTTATGGTGTATCGTTCTGCCAAAGGCGAAAGCAATACCCTCGATTTTAGAGAAAAAGCAGCAGCAGGTGCAGGAAGAGATATGTATCTGGATGCCACAGGCAACCCCATTGTCGACAAAAGTTTGTATGGACAATTGGCTGCGGGTGTACCGGGCTCTGTAGCAGGCATGGCCGAAGCACATCAAAAATATGGACGCTTAAAATGGGAAGAACTGCTAGCGCCAGCTGTACGTTTAGCTGGGAGTGGCTTTAAACTAACTGCCAGACAGGCCAGAGAATTAAATGGGCTCAAAGCCAGGTTTAAAAAACTAAATCCGCTAGGTACAGCTTTGGTTAAAGAAACTACATGGACTGAAGGCGATGTCTTGGTGCAAACTGAACTGTCTAATACCCTAAAACAGATCAAAGAAAAAGGTAGAAATGGATTTTACGAAGGAGCGGTAGCCGATTCGATCGTAGCAGAAATGCAACGTGGCGGAGGTATCATCAGCAAACAAGACTTGGCCAATTATAAAGCCGTATGGCGTAAACCTGTAACCGGGAATTATAGAGGTTATGAGGTGATTACCATGCCACCACCATCAAGTGGAGGAATTGCATTAGTGCAGTTATTGAAATCTGTAGAACCTTATCCATTACAAAGATGGGGTTTTAACTCAGATTCTACCGTGCAGCTAATGGTAGAGGCAGAGCGTAGGGTATATGCAGATCGGGCAGCACACTTGGGTGATCCAGATTTTTATCCTGTACCGCAAAACAAACTGATTGAAGATGCGTACATTAAACAACGCATGAGCACCTTTAACTGGCAAAAAGCGAGCACAAGTGCCGAAATCAATGCTGGCGAAATTGCACCTACAGAACATGAAGAAACCACCCATTTTTCTATTGTAGATAGAGACGGCAATGCCGTTTCCATTACCACTACCTTAAATGGTTCTTATGGGGCAGCTGTAGTAGTAAAAGGAGCAGGATTTTTGCTCAATAACGAAATGGACGACTTTTCGGTTAAACCGGGTGCACCTAATATGTACGGATTGGTAGGTGGCGAGGCCAATGCTATAGCTCCGGGCAAAAGAATGTTAAGTTCAATGACACCTGCAATTTTAGCCAAAGACGGGCAATTGTTTATGGTAGTAGGTACCCCGGGTGGTTCTACCATTATTACCTCTGTTTTCCAGACTATTTTAAATGTAATTGATTTCAACCAATCAATGCAGTCGGCTGTAAATGCCAAAAAAATCCATCACCAATGGTTGCCAGATCAGGTAGATGTAGAAGAAAAAGCATTAGACAGTTTAACCACCGTTAAACTCAAAGCAAAAGGCTATAAAATTGTTCCCCGTGGTCCTATTGGAAGGGTAGATGCCATTCTGAAAACCAAATGGGGCTATTACCAAGGTGGTGCAGACCCAAGAGGAGATGACAAGGCTATTGGATGGTAATTGATCACATTTTTAGGCTATTTCTATTTTTGTAATTGGGTTATTCAATTCCGCGTTACCTTATTTTAGAAGATGGAAAACTGGTAGTGCGCAATGCTTTAAGACCTAATGACCTGGATAAATGATATGTACAGATCAGTACTTATTTATAATTAAAGTTATACAGGAATACAGAGTTAATCTTAGATTTGTTTAAAATTGAATATCCAAACTAGAAATAGTAAACAAGTTTTTGATGAAAGCACTCGTAACCCTCTTTTTTTTGCTGTTCTCTTTCACTGCTTTTTCGCAAGAAGATTCGGTTCGTTTAATTCCAAGGTACAAGCAGAAAGGTTTTTTACAGGCAGACTTTTTAGCTGTTAAAATGCCCAATGGAGAAAAAAACATAGGACTTACTGGCATACATTACAACCTCAATATCAACAAAAATTTTTATGCTGGTTTGGGTTATTATGGGGCAGTTTCGGGTTTGAGAGGTGGTTTTTTTACCCTTGGTCTTAAAGCGGGAGTGCAAGCTAACATCAGTAAGCAACTATTTGTTGATGCTGGTGCCTATTTTGGTGGCGGTGGTGGTGCCGATGCACCCGATGGGGGCGGTGCTGTGGTTTTATCGCATGTTAATTTAGGGTATCAGTTCCCAAAATTTGCAATCACTGCGGGTTATAGTTACATTAATTTTTTTGATGGTGGCCTAATCAAGGGTAGCCAATTGAACTATGCCGTTCGTATTCCATTCCAGTTAAAACATGCACCTTTTGCAGATTCTGAAAAAACGATCAACTATACAGAAGCTAAAAATACACAATGGAATACCAAGAGTAAAAACGTCAGTTTCGCATTGCGTTTTAATCAGTTGTCTCCAAAAAAGAAATCGCAAGAAACCACTGGAAATTCTTTGGTAGGAAGAACCATTCAATTGGTAGGTTTCGAGCTGAGCAGCGACCTTGGGAGAAACGACTTTCTATTTGCTAGGGCAGATGGCGCTTATAAAGGAATTCAAGGCGGGTATTTAGATGTTTTGGTGGGTTACGGACATCGCTTTTTATTCTTTAACGACAACACAAATATTGCATTGAAATTTGGTCTAGGCCCTGGAGGCGGTGGTGGTGTAGATACGCAAGGCGGCTTTTTAATTTATCCAGATATTTCCATTACCCAAAAAATTTGGAAAAACATCAGCATCAGTTTGAACAAAGGTTTGTTGATGACACCTAATCAACATTTCTATGGTTCAACCCTTGGTCTTGCCCTACAATTTAACCTGCAACAAAATGGGTTTGTGTACGATAATGATAAACATTTTGATTCGGCTGTTTTTAAAGGACTAGAAATTATTGCAGGTCAGGAAATCTATTTTAATGCAAAAAGACAGGTAAACCCAACCGAAAATATGCAACAGGTGTTTACCCAGATCAATTTCTATCTTAAAAAACAGTGGTACTTGGCTACGCATGTATCTTTCGCCAACTTTGGCAATGCTGGAGCTTATGGAGAAGGCACTTTTGGGCTTGGTGTAACAACGGCAGATAAAATGCACACCAAGTTTAAAGCATTTGCACAAGTAATGGCAGGTGGCTCTGGAGGTGGTAACATGGATGTAGGACAAGGTCTGATCGTTAAACCTAGTGTTGGCTTACAATACCACCTGCTTCCGGTTTTAGATCTGCGAAGCTCATTTGGTCATGTAAAAGCATTAGATGGTGGCTTAAGCAGTAGCTTTGTTAACCTAGGCGTAACTTATAAAGTTGCTTTATTGCAAGGTAAAAAATAAAAGTATTGTAACTATTTAGATAGCAAATAAATAGGTTCATTAGCTCAATGGCTCATTTGGTGGCTCTTTTAGCCTTTCATCATCCATAGGTATTGCATCTTTCTACTTTCCACTTTTAACTTTTACCAAATACTTTTTACTTTTAATTATATTGCGGCTATTACCAATGTAGGCTACCAAAGGCGTGTTTGGCAAGAGATCAAGATCAGGTAGTTTCAGTTACATTAACCACAAACTAATCGATCAGCCATGCGCAAACTATTTTTTTCGCTTCTCGCCCTTACACTTTCGCTACAGGTGTCTTTTGCACAAAGCAATGAGGCCAGCTTATTAAGCCCTTACATTAACCAATACCAGTCTGACGAAACAATGCTGAACCGCAAGTACAGCTTAAAACGTTCTGAAGAATACTTCCAAAGGATGGATCGGTTTTATGCCAGCTGGTTAGCCAAGTTAAAAGCCCTGCCATTTGCCAAGCTAAATGTAAACGAACGCGTAGATTATACTTTGCTTAAACGCGATATCAATGTAGATGCTGCAGCCTCAAAAGCAGCTTATGCCGAATTTAAAACATCGAACTTTACCGTTCCTTTTGCCAAAACCATCATAGATTTTGAACAGAAAAGAAGAATAGGTACGCAACAAGACGGTCAAACCACAGCTTCAAACTTTAAACAATTAACAACAGCAATAGAAAATACCACAAAATCTTTCCGTAACGGACAATTGGTGATTACACCTATGCAGGCTAATTGGGCACAACAAACGGTTAACCAATATGTAACGGTATTTACCGAAGCATATAAGTTTTATGATGGTTACGACCCACAATTTACTAAGGCTACTAAAGAGAGCTACCCAGAAGTGTTAAAAGCTTTAAAAGAATATGCTAGCGAACTGGGCAAAACGGCAAAACTTTCTAATGCCAAAGACGATGGTAGTGGTATTTTAGGAAACCCCATTGGAAGAGCAGCCTTGTTGAGTGGCCTAAAAGACGAAATGATTGCCTATACCCCAGAGCAGATTGAAGCCATTGCGCTTAGAGAATTTGCTTGGTGCGATGCCGAAATGTTAAAGGCCTCTAACCAAATGGGTTTTGGCAACGATTGGAAAAAAGCCCTAGAAAAAGTAAAAACAGATTATCCTGCCTTAGGTAAACAACCAGAATTGGTATACGAATTGGCCAATGAAGCTATTAATTTTATAGAGCAGAATAAATTAATTACAGTGCCAGCACTAGCTAAAGAAGGCTGGCGTATGCGTATGTTAAGTCCGCAAGAACAATTGTTTGCCCCTTTCTTTTTAGGTGGCGAGTCGGTATTGATTGCCTACCCAACCGAAGACATGACAGAAGATGCAAAAATGATGACCTTAAGAGGTAACAACCGTCATTTTTCTAGAGCAGTAGTGTTCCACGAATTAATTCCGGGCCATAACCTGCAATATTTTATGCAGAGCAGATACAAACCTTACCGCAGAACTTTTAGCACTCCATTCTGGACAGAAGGCTGGTCGTTATATTGGGAAATGTTGCTGTGGGATAAGGACTTTGCTAAAACACCAGAAGATAAAATCGGTATGTTGTTTTGGCGTATGCACCGTTGTGCCCGTATCATTTTCTCTATGAACTACCATCTTGGTAAATGGACCCCAAAACAGTGTATCGATTTTCTGGTAGAACGAGTAGGGTTTGAAAGAGCCAATGCCGAAGCCGAAGTACGTCGTTCTTTTACGGGTGGTTACGGACCACTCTATCAAATTGGATACATGTTGGGAGGCTTAGAGTTTAGGGCATTGCATAAAGAATTGGTAACAAGTGGTAAAATGAGCAATATTCAGTTTCACGATCGCATTTTGAAAGAGAACAACATGCCGGTTGAAATGGTAAGGGCAATTTTAACCAATCAATTGTTGCCAGAAAATTTTAGCACGCAATGGAAATTTGCAGGCAATATTCCTTAATTGTTTATCGTTATAGTTAAGTATTTCGCTAGAGTTAAAAGCTTGGCCAACAGGCATATCAATTCAATTGTGCTTTTGTGCTGCTTATCAGCTTCAACTGTATAGCAATGTGCACACTTTTTTAACACTTTTTAACAATTCCTCAGAGTTGTATAGGTGATTTAACGGCTTGTTTATAAGATAAATAGCGCTGTTTGGCATTGTTTTGTATCGAGTTTGGTACATTGATTGCCTATAGATATTGTAAATAACATTAGCTTATTATAATATCTCTCTTATGAAACAGAAATTATTTAAAACATTGCCGGTAGCCTTAGCTGCCCTATTTATTGGAAGTGCTGCACAAGCACAAGAACCAATGACAGCCCCTTCTACATCATTTAGAACATGGTCTATTGGTGTAAATGCAGGCGCATTAATGCCTTTTTCTCCGCTAGGTGGAAAAGAAGATTTCTCTAACTGGAAAACCAATTTAGGTTATGGCTTGTACATCAAGAAACAAATTACACCTTATTTTGCATTACGTGCAGACGGATTGAGAGGTAAATTAACTGGAAACAATGCAGAACCATATAGAGATGGCACTGTAAATGTAAGTCCCTTTAGTTCTTTCTCTACTCAATTGCGTTATTCAGCAAGTTTAAGTGCGGTGGTAAATATGTTCAATTGGAGCATGTTTAAACAAGAAAATGGTGCGCAATTTTATGCTTCGGCAGGGGGTGGTTTTGCCAATTACGAGGCCACTACAACTACAGCAGGAAATGTAAGTGTAACCAACAAAAATGTAGACAAAATGATTGTCCCAGTTGGTGTGGGTGCAAAGTTTCGCTTATCTCAAGGTGTAAATCTTGATTTAGGTTATACCGTAAACTTTGTTGATGGCGACAATATGGACGGTTACGAAAGAGGTGGAAACGATAAATACAGCTATGGTTATGCTGGTTTAGAGTTTGCATTGGGTAAAGGGAAACAATTAGCCTTCTATAGTCCAACCGCTGCAACTTACGATGAAGCCTTAGCTGCCAGAAGAGAAGCGGGCGCATTAAAATCTGATCTTGATGCACAAAAAGCAGAAAATGCAAGGTTGCGTGCCGACATGGGTGAGCTATTAAAAGATAGCGATGGTGATGGTGTAGCAGATAAATTGGACAAATGTCCTAACACCCCTGCGGGTACAGTGGTAGATGGTTCTGGTTGTCCATTGGTTACGCCAAAACCTCAAATTATCAAAGAAACTCAGGTGGTGGTAACAGAAGCAGATCGTAAAGTAGTTAGAGATGCCATTGCGAATTTAGAATTCGATTTGGGTAAATCAACCATCCGTGCTAAATCTTACCCTACCTTAGATAGAGTTGCGGCTTTATTGGTAGAGAAAAACTTTAGCCTAAAATTAGCTGGTCATACAGATAACACAGGTTCTGCAGAGTTGAACATGCGTTTATCTAAAGACAGGGCAGAGGCGATTAAAACTTACTTGGTATCTCAAGGTGCCAATGCAAGTAGAATTGAAGCAACAGGTTATGGTAAAGATCAACCCATTGCAAGCAATGCCACAGCAGCTGGTCGTCAACAAAACAGAAGAGTAGAATTTACGTTATACTAGTAGAAACAGAATCTTTAAAAAAGCGTTCCAATTATTGGGGCGCTTTTTTTATGCGCTTTAGGGTAGAGATGATGAATGATCAATATCTATTTTGTTGACAATCGTGTTTTAATAAATAGATCAGGAAATGAGTGTCAGTTTCTCTTGGCTAAAGCAGCCCCGCTTTCCGCTTTACTCCGCCTGCGGCTTCGTGTTCGCTACAATCAGGTTTAATTAACTAGGGCATTGCGCTGGGAAACTAGATGTTCAAAAGGATTACTGTCTTGGGTTAGCTAAACCCGATGGAAGCGGCACGCAGTAAAGCGTACAGCGGGGATGTCGGAACCGAAGTGCTACAGGTATTGCTTTCCAGAAAAGAAGAATGATCAATCCCTGCTCGCAATAATGTTTAACAAATTGATTAGGAAACGAATGTCAGTGGTTCTTAGCCACACCAGTCCTGCCTGCCTGCGGTAGGCAGGCTTTCCGCTTTACTTCGCCTGCGGCTCCGTGTTCGCTACAATCAGGTTTAATTGACAAGGGCATTGCGCCAGGAAGCTAAATGTTCAAAAGAGTTACGGTCTTGGGTTAGCTAAACCCGATGGAAGCGGCACGCAGTACAGCGTATAATGGGAGTATCGGATCCGAAACGCTACAGGTACTGCTTTCCAGAAAAGAAGAATGATCAATATCTATTTAGCCACAATGATGTTTTAATTGACAATGATATTACTGTAATGATCTGGAAAAAAAACAACAAATATCAAGTATTAGACGTTTAAAATAGAGGATACAGCCGAACAAATGAAGCCATAAAAATATTTTGATTTTCTATTTGCATTCTAATTATTAATCATTAAATTTGTTATGCAAGCATAGTAATTAATGAAGCAGAAAGAAACAGTAGATTATTTTTTAAAGGTGGTTTGGCAGAATGTTTCCAACACCTACAACCAAATTGCATCGGGCTTTGGCATTACGCAGGCCATTGGTTACGTGCTAATTAATATAGAAGCAGAGGGCACGGCAGTTTCGGCCTTGGCAGCATTGCTTGGTGTAAAGGCAACCAGCTTATCCAGAATGTTAAATAATATGGAAGAGCTAGGGCTGATTTACAGAGAGACTGCCATGGGCGATAAACGTTCTGTTAAAGTTTTTTTAACGCCATTTGGAATCGAGAAAAGAAAATTGGCCAGTAATGTAGTCATCAAGTTTAATGAATATTTAAACGAAAAACTAAGTGCCAAAGAAAAAGAGCAACTGATTTTAACCTTAGATAAAGTTAACCAATTAACATTGGCTTATTCCCCTACAAAAGATCATGATGAACAAAAAAATAAATAAAGTAGTTGTATTGGGTTCTGGCATTATGGGTTCTCGTATTGCCTGCCACTTCGCCAATATTGGTGTAGAGGTGCTGCTTTTGGATATTGCCCCAAAAGAGCTGAATGCCGAAGAACAGGCAAAAGGTTTGGCGTTGACACATCCGGCAGTAAAAAACCGGATTGTGAATACTGCTTTGCAAACAGCTGTAAAAACCAATCCATCGCCAATTTATAGCCAGCAAGTGTTAACCAACATTAGCACGGGCAATTTTGATGATGACATGGCCAAGATTGCCAATTACGATTGGATTATTGAGGTGGTGGTAGAAAATCTCGACATCAAGAAAAAAGTATTTGAGCAGGTAGAGCAATTTCGCAAGCCGGGTACCTTGGTTACTTCAAACACATCGGGTATTCCAATTCATATGATGGCCGCAGGCAGAAGTGACGATTTTAAAGCGAATTTCTGTGGTACACACTTTTTCAATCCACCACGTTATTTAAGGTTATTGGAAATTATTCCGACACCTTTTACCAAACCCGAAATTGTAGATTTCTTGATGCATTATGGTGATAAGTTTTTAGGTAAAACTACGGTTTTATGTAAAGATACACCTGCATTTATTGCCAATAGGGTTGGTGTATATTCTATTATGGCGTTATTGCACTTGGTAGAGAAAATGGATCTGACGGTAGAAGAGGTAGATAAATTTACGGGGCCAGCTTTGGGTAGACCAAAATCGGCCACTTTCCGTACTACAGATGTGGTTGGACTGGATACCATGATCAAAGTATCAAAAGGACTGTACGACAATTGTCCTGAGGATAAAGCTCACGAACTGTTCAAACTTCCAGCGTATGTTCAAAAAATGGAAGCCAACAATTGGTTGGGCGATAAAACCAAACAAGGTTTTTATAAAAAGACAAAATCTGCCGACGGCAAAACTGAAATATTAGCACTAGATCTTAAAACGCTCGAATACCGTCCGCAAGAGAAGGTAAAATCAGCTACACTAGAGTTAACCAAAGCTATAGAAAATGTAAAAGACCGCATGAAGGTTTTTGCAGCCGGTAAAGATAAAGCGGGCGAGTTGTTTAGGGCTTCTTTCTTTGGTTTGTTCGAGTATGTGTCTGATCGCATTCCAGAAATTTCAGACGAATTGTATCGCATAGACGATGCCATGCGTGCTGGTTTTGGTTGGGATCTTGGTCCATTTGAGGTTTGGGATGCCGTAGGTATTTCGGCTTCGATAGATGGAATGAAACAATATGGACATACCCCAGCAGCTTGGGTTACCGAAATGTTGGCGGCTGGACATACTTCGTTTTATAAAGTAGAAGATGGGGTTAAAAAATATTATGATATCCCTTCTAAAAGCTATCAGGCAATTCCGGGGGCTGATAATTTTATTGTCCTTGATAACCTAAGAGCAAATAAAGTGCTTTGGAAAAATTCTGGAGCTTCAATTATAGATTTGGGCGATGGAATTATCAATGTAGAATTCCACTCTAAAATGAACACCATTGGTGGCGATACTCTAGCTGCCATTAATAAAGCCATTGATATGGCCGAAAAAGATTACCGCGGTGTGGTGATAGGAAATGATGGAGCCAATTTCTCTGCTGGTGCCAATGTGGGCATGATCTTTATGATGGCCGTAGAGCAGGAGTGGGAAGAATTGAATATGGCTGTGCGCATGTTCCAAAATACATCTATGCGGATCCGTTATTCGTCAATTCCTGTAGTGGTAGCACCGCATAACCTGACTTTGGGCGGTGGCTGTGAGTTTAGTTTACATGCCGATTTTGTGCAGTTGAATGCCGAAACCTATATGGGCTTGGTCGAGTTTGGTGTAGGGGTAATTCCAGGTGGGGGCGGAACCAAAGAGTTTGCCTTACGTGCATCAGACGAGTACAGGGCAGACCAAATTGTGCAGAACACCATGAAAGATCGTTTCTTAACCATTGGTATGGCTAAGGTTTCTACTTCTGCAGTAGAGGCATTTGAGTTGGGCTATTTGAAGAAAGATAAATTTGCCATTAGTATGAACAGGAGTCGTTTAATTGCCGATGCCAAAGCAAAAGCCATTGAGTTGGCAGATGCTGGTTATACCAAGCCAATTCCACGTAAAGACATTAAAGTGTTGGGCAAGCAAGGTTTGGGCATTGTGTATGCAGGAGCCAATACCATGTACTCTGGTAACTATATCTCTGAACACGATAAAAAGATCTCAGAAAAACTAGGTTGGGTAATGTGCGGAGGAGACCTTTCATCGCCAACAGAAGTAACCGAACAATACCTTTTGGATTTGGAACGAGAAGCATTTTTATCACTTTGCGGCGAACGCAAAACTTTAGAAAGAATCCAATCGATTGTAACAAAAGGAAAGCCGTTGAGGAACTAGGGTTAGAGTATCAAGATATAAGTATCAAGTATCAAGATTGAGGTATTACGGTAACAATTAAATAGAATGTAAAATTAGGCTTGTTCAAGTGTCTTGATACTTGATACTAGCTACTAGATACTAAAATATGGAAGCATATATAATAGCAGGACTTAGAACCGCTGTAGGAAAGGCCCCGAGGGGTGTATTCCGTTTTACCAGAGCAGATGAATTGGCAGCCCAAGTAATTAGAGATTTGGTGGCGTCGGTTCCGAATTTGGATAAGGAGCAGATTGACGATGTAATTGTTGGTAATGCAACACCAGAGGCAGAACAAGGTTTAAATATTGCCCGCATGATCAGTTTAATGGGCTTGGATACCGATAAAGTTCCAGGGGTAACCATTAACCGTTACTGCGCTTCTGGTTTAGATACCATTGCTACAGCTGTAGCTAAAATTAAAGCAGGCATGGCCGATTGTATTGTTGCGGGTGGAGTAGAAGTAATGTCGGGAATGCCATTTGGTGGATGGAAATTGGTGCCAAATCCGGAGGTGGCCAAAACCAACCCAGACTGGTATTGGGGCATGGGCCTTACTGCCGAGGCAGTAGCTAAAGAATATAATGTAAGTAGAGAAGATCAGGATGAGTTTTCTTACCGATCGCACTTAAAAGCAGTAGAAGCCATTAAAAATGGTCATTTAAAGGCAGGTGTATTACCAATAACGGTAAACGAAAACTATTTAGATGCCAACATGAAAAAGCAAACCCGGTCTTATGTGGTAGATACCGATGAAGGACCAAGAGCAGATACCACGATAGAACGTTTGGCTAAACTCAAACCAGTTTTTGCAGCCAATGGTTGTATTACTGCAGGTAATTCGTCGCAAACATCAGATGGAGCAGCCTTTGTTTTGGTGGTGTCTGAAAAGAAAATGAAAGAATTGGGTGCTACACCAATTGCCCGTTTGGTAAGTTATGGAGTAGCTGGTGTACCTCCACGTATTATGGGTATTGGTCCAATTGAGGCTATTCCAAAAGCATTGAAACAAGCGGGTTTAAAACAGGATGATATTGAACTGATTGAACTGAATGAGGCTTTTGCTTCACAGTCGTTAGCCATCATCAGAACCTTAGGTTTAGACCAAGAAAAGATCAACGTAAACGGAGGGGCTATTGCTTTAGGTCACCCACTTGGTTGTACAGGTGCCAAATTATCAGTGCAGTTATTTAACGAATTGAAAAGAAGAGACCAAAAGTATGGTATGGTTACCATGTGCGTAGGTACCGGACAAGGCGCAGCGGGGATATTTGAAGTTTATTAGTATCAAGATATGAGTATCAAGTATCAAGATTGGGATGTTAACATAAAAATGAACATCACGTAAATTAAGTTTATTCGAGTGTTTCAATACTTGATGCAGGCTGCTACATACTGAGAGATATGCATAATTATAAAGATTTAAAGGTTTGGCAAAAGGCAATAGATTTGACCGTTGAGGTATACAAAGTAATGGCATTATTGCCTACTGATGAACGGTTTGGATTAATATCTCAAATGAAAAGATGCGCAATTTCTATATCTTCTAATATTGCTGAGGGTGCTGGACGTGGTAGTGAAGCTCAGTTTAAATATTTTTTAAACATTAGTCAGGGTTCCGCATTTGAGTTAGAAACACAACTGATTATCTCAAATAGATTAGAACTATTAAATGATGATACGACAAAAAGCCTTGTAGATCAAACAACAGAAATTCAAAAGATGATTTATTCTTTGGAAAAGAAATTAAAATAAAATTAAACCCAGCGAGTTTGAGGGTCTTGATACTTGATACTCGCTACTTGATACTTTACAAAATGGAAAAGAAAACAATTAAAGGTGGCGAGTTCTTGATTACAGAAACCACTTACCAGGATGTATTTATTCCTGAAGAATTTGATGAAGAACAGCAGATGATTGCACAGACCTGTCGCGATTTTTTAGCAGCAGAAGTTAATCCCATCTTGGATAGAATTGATAGTCAAGAAGAGGGATTAATGCCATCGTTGATGGATAAAGCTGGCGAATTGGGTATTTTAGGTGTTTCCATTCCTGAAGAATTTGGTGGCTTTGGCAAAAATTTCAATACCTCTATGTTGGTGGCTGATGTTTGTGGTGCAGGCCATTCTTTTGCAGTTGCACTATCAGCACATACAGGTATTGGTACCCTGCCTATCTTGTATTATGGTAATGCCGAGCAGAAAGCCAAATACATTCCTAAGTTAGGTACTGGCGAGTGGAAAGCATCTTATTGCTTAACCGAACCAAACTCTGGCTCTGATGCCAACTCTGGTAAAACCAAAGCCAAATTAAGTGCAGATGGTAAACATTATATCATTAATGGTCAGAAAATGTGGATCACCAATGGTGGTTTTGCAGATATTTTTATCGTTTTTGCAAAAATTGATGACGATAAAAACCTAACTGCTTTTATTGTAGAAAAAGATTTTGGTGGCATTACCATGAACCCTGAAGAACATAAAATGGGGATCAAGGGTTCATCTACACGTCAGGTGTTTTTTAACGATTGCCCAGTGCCGGTAGAAAACATGCTTTCAGAAAGAGAGAATGGATTTAAGATTGCGGTAAATATTTTAAATATTGGTAGAATCAAGTTGGCGGCGGCAGCAATTGGTGGTTCAAAAGGTGTATTAAATTTGGCAGTAAACTATTCAAATGAAAGAATTCAGTTTGATAGGCCAATTTCTAAATACGGTGCCATCCGTTATAAAATTGCCGAAATGGCGGCCAAGGTTTATGCCGTAGAATCAGCAAATTATAGAGCAGGCCAAAATATCGACGATGCTTATGATGAGTTGGTGGCTGCTGGTATGGATGCAGGTAAGGCTAAATTGAAATCGACAGAGCAATTTGCGGTAGAATGTGCCATTTTGAAAGTATGGGGATCGGAAGTGTTGGATTACGTAACTGATGAAGGTGTACAGATTTATGGTGGCATGGGCTTTTCTGCCGATGCGCCAATGGATAGATCTTACCGTGATGCCCGTATCAACCGTATTTTTGAAGGTACGAATGAAATCAACAGGTTGTTAACCGTTGACATGATGCTGAAACGTGCCATGAAAGGTGAATTAGATTTGATGACTCCTGCAACCGCTGTAGCAGCAGAATTGATGTCGATTCCAGATTTTGGAGAAGAAGATACCACCTTATTTGCTGCTGAAAAGAAAGTTATTCAGAACCTTAAAAAAGCAACCTTAATGGTGGCTGGTGCTGCGGTTCAGAAATTAATGATGAGCCTTTCTAAAGAGCAAGAAATTTTAATGAACATCGCTGATATGGCCAGTTATGTGTATATCGCCGAATCAGCCATGCTGAGAACAGAAAAATTAGTGGCCTTACGTGGCGAAGAAGCTTGTAAAGGTCAGCTAGATATGATGCGCATCTATTTTGTGGAAGCAGTTGATGGACTAGCCAAGGCAGGTAAAGAGGCTTTATGGGCATTTGCCGAAGGAGATGAGCAGCGCATGATGTTGGTTGGCTTACGCAGATTTACCAAAATGGAGCCGTTTAATGTGAAACAGGCCCGTCAGAATGTAGCACAACAAATTATTGAGGCTAATAAATATATTTTTTAAGCCATCAAATTGAAAGTTTAAGGTTTAGGGATTTGGGTATTTTAGCCAAGCCCTAAACTTTTTTGCTTTAGATAGTGTGCTGATTGAGCCTTATCGCTTTACCAAGTGTTAAATTTGGTTAAAAATTGCGCCATCGGCAATAAAAGCTTATTTTTGTCCAATTATGTTAAAAACCAAGTTTTTTTTAGTGCTTTTTGTGTGCGTTGGCGTACTCTCTTCTTGTAAAAAGGATTACGATGCAGACAAACAAGCCAGAATAGATGATGCTGCAATTGTTGATTTTATTGCCAAAAACAGTATTGTAGCTGTTAAACATTCGTCGGGATTATATTACCAAGTTATTGCGCAAGGAAGCGGAAATGATATTACGATATCAAATACGGTATCGGTTAATTATGAAGGTAGACTTTTATCAGGTTCAGTATTTGATAAATCGACCACTACAGCTACTTTTCCACTAAGTAATCTCATCTTAGGTTGGCAAAAGGGAATTCCTTTGGTTAAAAAAGGAGGAAAGATCAGGTTATTGATCCCTTCTGGTTTAGGTTACAAAAATGAAGCCCGTACAGGAATACCTGCCAACTCGGTTTTAGATTTTACAGTAGAAGTTGTTAATGTTCAATAACATGCAAATGCACAAAAATATAACAAAATATATATACGCCTTGTTAGGTGTTATTTTGATTTTCAGTTCTTGTAAAAAGGAATATGAGTCTATTAAAGACATTGATGAAGCTAAAATACAGGCCTATATCAAGAGTAACAATATTCCTGCTGTTAAGGATCCAAGTGGATTTTATTATCAGATTCTAGATCCAGGAACAGGTGGGGTAATGTTAAACAAAGATTCTGTTTTCTATAATGTAACCGTGAAATCTTTAAATGGTGAAGTTTATTATTCACCAGCTGCATTTTCAACATCAAAAGATTACTTGGGCTATATCTTGCCAGATGCTTATCGTATCGCCATGAGTGCTGTGAATAGAGGAGGTAAGGTAAGGGTAATTGTTCCATCATATTTAGCTTATGGCAAAAATGGAAATGGACCAGTTCCATCAAACGAGGTGATTGTTTCTGAGATTACAACTTATGCCGAAACCAAACAATGGCAAAGCGATGATCGATTGATCAGAGAATTTATTGCTGCAAAAGGAATAACTGCAACGAAAAGTCCAGATGGAATTTATTATAACATTAGTGATCCTGGTACAGGCACAGAAATTAGCAAATTTTCTACCATCAAAGTTAAATACGACGGTAGGTTTTTATCTGGAACTAGTTTTGACCAAAAAACTGCAGATGCACCACTAGAAATTATATTAAATGATACCGTGTTAGGATGGCAGAAAATGTTGTTAGGTAAGAAAAAAGGTGTAAAAATGCGCATCATTATCCCTTCTGACTTAGGGTATGGTGGCCGTCAGGTAACGGGTATTCCTTTACATTCTTGTCTCGATTTCGACATAGAAATTATTGATGTTACCAACTAAGCTAGTTTAAAATCATATAAAAAAAAACCTATTGCATTACACAGTAGGTTTTTTTATGTTAAAAGTTAGCCTAACTTCTTATGTCAATGCTTTTTTAAAAGCTTTCAATACCCGGTCTCTTGCAAAGGTATGCTCAACTATAGGTATGGGTGCAATGGCCAAGCGGTATGCTGGCGCCCATCGATAAACATATTCCCTTTTAGGATCGAATTTTTGTAACTGGAGTTCTGGATTAAAAACCCTAAAATAAGGCGCAGCATCATTGCCAGAGCCACAGGCCCACTGCCAACCACCTACATTACTTGCCAATTCGTAGTCTAATAATTTTTCTGCAAAATAGGTTTCTCCCCAGCGCCAGTCTATCAACAAGTGTTTGCATAAAAAACTGGCCACCACCATGCGTACCCGATTGTGCATAAAGCCCGTTTCATTCAATTGGCGCATACCCGCATCAACCAAGGGGTAACCAGTTTTTCCTTCGCACCAAGCTGCAAATTCTGTTTCATTGTTCCGCCACTCAATATTGTCGTAAGCAGGTTTAAAAGCACGATCGGTAATGTGCGGAAAGTGCCATAAAATCATCATGTAAAATTCTCTCCAAGCCAACTCAGAAAGCCACTTGCTGGCCTGCTGTTCTTGTGCTGCCCTTACCGCCGCCCTAATGCTAATGGTGCCGAACCGAAGGTGCAATCCCAAGTGCGTGGTGGCATCTTTGGCGGGGTAATCTCTATCGGCATGGTAATGATGGAGTTTACTTTCAAAATCTGGAGATGGAAATTGATGGTCGGTTGCTTCAAAGCCTAGGTCTGATAAACTTGGAAATGGAAGATGTGGCGTTTGAAATAAGTTCTTAAAATAACGTTCTGTAGGATAAGGTTTGGCATAGAAAGTATTTAACTTCTGTAGCCATTGTTTATAGTATGGGGTAAATACGGTATAAGGTTTGCCATCTGCTTTGATCACCTCAGCCTTTTCAAAAATCACCTGATCTTTATAGGTAAAAAAGGGGATTTCTTCGCTTCTTAAATATTCGGCTAAACCATCATCTCTTTTAGTGGCATAAGGCTCGTAATCATGGTTGGCATAAACTGCCTTAACCTTATACTCCTTTAATATTTCTGGCCAAACTTCTTCTGGACTACCAAATTTAACCAATAGGGAAGAGCCTTGCTCTTGAAGTTCTGCTCGTAATCTTTTTAAGGTTTGATGTATAAAAGTTAACCTCGCATCTTTTTTATTGTCCAGTTTGCTGAGGATGTTTTGATCAAAAATAAACAGGAGCAATACTGGTCGTCCAGCCTTAAGTGCATGGTAGAGTGCAGCATGATCTGTTAAACGTAAATCGCGGCGTAGCCAACAAATACTAATGTCCATAGGTAGGGGTCAACTGATTTAATTTTGGATAAAGATGCACTTTTAACGCCTTATTTTTAGCATGGCATACTTACTTAAAAACAGTTGACAGGCGCTTTGGTTTTCGCCATTCCCACGGTGGCGTAGGGCTAGGATCTTGCCATAGCCCTACTTTATTTTTCCTGGCGGCTATTTCTAAATTGGCATACACTGGATCATGAGAATACTTCTTGAAATGCCAAGCCATCCCTTGTTTAATCATTTGCTGATTGATAATTTGTTTTTGATGATTGACCACAACAGCAATCAGTCGGCCGTAACGATCAGTTTTTTCACCCAGTACCATCACCTGCTGCCCAAAACAAAGATCAGATAAGGCCTTTTTAGCATGTTGACCAAAGGGTTGAGATTTTTTAACCTCTGGACAATCGATATGGGCCAAACGGATTTTTGTAGGTCTGTTTTTATACAACACTTCCATGGTATCGCCATCCATAATGCGAATTACTTTTGCAACAAAAGTTAGATTTGCTTTGTTGAGCTGGTCTGAAGCCTCAACCTGATGTTGACAAAAAAATGGAATGAGAGATAAGCACAATACAAACGAAATTATTTTTCCCATCCACATAATTTTTTCTTCTCCCTTTTGGCCTGATCCAGACTGGTTTTAATGATCCTATAACTGCAATTGCTCAAACCTCGACAATCAGCCTTTAAATGATATTTTTTGGCATTTGGGCTATCGCACAAATAAATGGTTGCGCTTACTTTGCTTTCTTTATTTTCCTTGGTTTCTTGGCAGGTGGCATTACTTAGTAAGAATAGGAATAGCAATAGGGATTTCATGATAATAGTTAATTAGAGTAGTTTTTAAAGTTAATCTCGATTATAAGATATATTCTCTTTTGTAGTTAAGTAGGTTCTGATATTCATTTCTTTTGACCATCTTCATTTTTAGATATCGATAATATCAGGCCTAATCCCACAACCATATCCACTATGTTCCATAAAGACCTGCCAAGTGCGATTTTAAAAAATGGTTGGAATAATAAGGCTAGAACCAGATAAACAAGCACCTCTTTTTGATGACTTTGTCAGCTTGCTTGATAAGAGAGCACCCCAAAGCCTACCATTGCAATAAACCTAACTAATTGATAGTAGCCATAGGGCATATCTAGCAAGCATGCGATAAACATAATGGATAAGATAATTTTAATCAGATTTGTCATCGATAACGTTTAATTATATAAAATTTCCAGGTATAACTCATATTACTTTTCATTTCTTCCGCTCCTATGTCAGGTATTACTTTTGGGGCTGAAGCTCTATAGAGGTATCGACCTGGCTGTAATTCTAGATTTTTCCTTTCTTGAGGCTCAAAATGGTAAACTTCTTCATTTAATTTCAGGGTTAGACTTTTATCAGTGTCATTATATATATCAATTTTAGGGTTGTAGGTTGATATATTGCCATTTGGTGTGAATATTCCAGTCTCATTTTCTTTAATTTTCTTTCCAATTTTTATAAATGTTTTTTTAATAAAACCTTCTTGGTTTGTTTCTATATCTATTATATTATAGAATTCATTCTGATCTGTTAAAGAAATTATAAAAACTTGTGAGCCTGCTTTAATTGAACTTAAAATTTCATAATTGGTATTTGGGCCTTTTCTTAGATTTACATCTTTAATGATAGTCCCTAAATAGGACTGGCCAAAACATGTTAAGATTTTTAAGGAGAGAAAAATAATTAGACTTAATTTTTTCATTATAGATTTTTAATGATAAAAGGGTGTTTCAATATTGGGAATAAATAATCTTAATATCAGAGAAAGTATAGATGATAGGCTAAATATTATTGCAAACAACATTATTCCCTTTATAATAAAGTAACTAAAGTTGTCATCATCCATTTCCTCATTTTCATCCATTTTTAAGTGTGTTATTTTGGTTAAAAATTTAATTACAATAAACCAAAGGATTAGCCATGTAAAACCAACCCCAATAACTAGTGATGTTATTTTAATTAACTCTAGGTATAAATTAACCGGACGTATTTTAATTAGATTATCTACTACTTCGGAGAGAGTATTGATTACAATAGAAATTACATTCGCTCCAGATAAGAATATAGCTGAATACCATATCCCAAATGATATTTTGAGCTTGCCATCATTATTAATTTTAGATTTGAAATTTTTAGTTAGAAGATGAGTTATAAGTAGTAATAGAATAAGTAATAAGATAATAGAGCATGAAATGATAATTAATTTTAATGAATTCATATTATTTTGATTTTAATGATATACGCCAATAGTCTGTATTTGAAATTTCATTTGAAAGAATTCCAGGTTTAACATTTTGAACTGTTGTCTCCCAAAAAACATATCGTTGGTTGTTATATTGAAATGCTGAGCCTTCATAAGGTAGATTTATACCAAGAATTGAGTGACTATAGTATGTACTGCTTAACAAGGCCACATCGTAATTGTAATGTGAAAGTATAGTATAAAGTAATAAGGTCCTTGTATCGCAATCACCATTTAAGGTTGTCATAAATTCAACAGGAGTATTAATGCCATATCTTTCATATCCATCACATCTAGCATTTGGAGAAGCCAAGTATTTCGAAGTGAATTCATCATTATAGAATTGCGCATTACACGATTTAGGAAGTACAATTGTATAAGGGATGGCTTGCACAAAAGACACTATTATTTCGGCAAACTTCATTGAGTTAGATTTATTATTTAACTTTAATGAATCGAACATTGAGTATAGTCCATCTAGATTGTTTTTATCATTTTCTTTTAAAGAGAAAATTATTTTATCATAATTATATTCACTATTAGCAGATATATTAAGATTTTCTTTAAAAGAGTGTGCCTGATTGAATGAGCTTTTCTTAATCGAAAAATCCCCGTTATAAGTCTGCCCATCATAATCATCCCAGACCATATGATGAGATATGAGGGTGTCGATAATATAATTTTTTGATTGAGAATCTAAAACAGGTATGTATTTGGGTTTCTCAATAATTGATTTTGGCCTAACAACTAATCTTTCTTTCTTTTTATAAGTATTTGATGCTATTGACGTAATAATAGCCAGTATAAATATTAACCCAAATAAAACAAAAGTGATCTTAACTATCCAATTCCAAAATTTAATGGGTAATAAATTTAATAGAAAAGGTATAACAATGAAAGGGACAATAAATGCAAGTTGTGGAAATAAAAATAAAAAGAGCAAACAGCTTAATCCTATTCCAAATATATTACCTAAGGAATTTAAGCAACCGCCACTAGCGGAAGTCTTAGTAGTTTGTTTCCAATCCCCCCAATAGGTTTTTTTATAATCATTATAATAATACTCAGTTCTTGTATAGCTTCCTTTATTTTGAGTATTGCCAGTAGTTTTAGTAGTAGCTCTAATGACTTGAGCAATCCAATTTCCCCAATATTTGCTGCAGTCGGTATTGTAATATTCTTTTCGGTAATAGTTTACACCATTTTCATTCTTTTCTTCGGTTCGACCTGTTTCTCCAAAGCACTCTTCTACAATGACAGTTTCATCATGATTTTTGATTTCTTTTAAATAGCCATAGAAAGTTCCTGTTATTGTTCCAAAACTTTCTCCTTCGTGTTTAGTAACATTTATGATTTCTGGATTAGGGATGGTGAGATCTAATATTTCTAATTTGTAATCAACAGTATCTTTATTCTCATTGAGAACCTTGCAATTAATAGGTTGTTTAATCTTTAACTTTATTGGTTTATTTGCAGTGAAAACTTTCTGAAATTCCTTAGTTAAATTTTGTTTAAAGATTGTTTCTATTATAGCATCTGTTTGGGTGACAGTGATTTTGTAAAAGATTTCTCTAAGGATGTTTTCTGCTTCTTGTTCTTCATGTTGGCCAAAATATCTAATAAAGATTGTACCTTTTAGATAAGTCTTCTCTTCTGTATATACAGTCGTAGTTTTTGTGTAAGTCTTTTTATTTTTGCTTAATGGACTTTCTGAATTTGTTTGCTCGTTTTGCTTTTCAATTTTGTTTAATAAATATTGATTATATGCGAAACGTTCATCTTTATTGCCTAGAATCTCATATGCTTCGTTAATTTCTTTAATTAAATCTTCATACTCAGGATTGTTCGGGTGTAAGTCAGGATGATACCTTTTAACCTGTCTTCTATAGGCAAGTTTAACTTCATCTGCAGTTGCAGATATTTCTATTCCTAGAGTTTTATAATAATCTTTTTGAAAGTCTTTCATTACTTTATTAGATTATTAAAAAAATCGTCCTGAGATAAATAATCAGGATTCGGTTTACGTTTTGTATTAAATGGAGCGTCTAAAAAAGGTTCATGAAAATGAATATTATGCACATTATATTTCTTTTGAAATAGTAATGTGTATTTAGACTTAAAACTTGAATACTCTGTTAAAACTAAATTTTTGTCATTATTCTTTTTTAGTTTATAATACCTACTTGTCCCAGAAATCGAATAAATTAACAAAATTGGTGTAAAAAAAAGAGCTAATATAAAGAGAATGATAAAGAATGTAAGTGGGTGTCTATTAGCAAGTTCTATTCGTTTAATGAAAAAATTAGAATCTGAAATGCTGTTTTTAGCCTTAATGTTGGCCAAATTGATTTGATTTTCAATTCTAGCAATATCATTATTAATGTTAATAATTTCAATATCTAAAGTTTCGGATTTAGGCATTGATAGATATTGGTTTTTATCATTGATAAGTTTTTTGATGTCTGAGAGATATAGGTTCTTATTAATTCTGCAGAAGTTCTGATATAAATGAGATTTATATATTTCTAAATCATTACTTAACTGATGTCTAATCACAAATATTTTTATAGGTTGTGCAATTAAAAATCCTATCATTAATACAAATCCTATTCTAGATAAATTTGATAGGTTAAAAAATTTAAACCTGTACTTTGTCGGAAATACTTCTTTCGAGAATGTTTGAATTAAAAATATATAAATTGTAAAAAACATTAGCGAAAAGAAAGATGAGAGCAAAATTTCTGCATGCCACATGTCAAACATTAAATCAAAAGCATAAAACACAGAACAAAAACTTATCATTAAAATGACTAGCACAAGAAAACCTGCAAAATAGAATTTAGATATATTATCATGTTCTGATTGTTCAAGAATTGGGTAGTCGATGCCAATTAAACTCACAATAGATTTTTTGCTCCAAAATCTCACATATCTTTGCTTATCCATCATTCTTCACTTAAGTATGATTCTGTATTATTATTAATGTCAGTATGCTTTTTATTTTTCCAAACGTTAATTGCTTCATTACTAAGCTGGCTTTGTGCCTCAAGTAACTGGACTTTCTCTTTGAGAACTCTTAGTACTTGGTGATTGATTATGAGATCTCTTTCTATTCCTTCACCATCTGGATAATAATTGTGTTTAATTTCTATTCCTTTATCCGCCTTGATTAATTCCTTAATATTTTCCTCCATATAATCATAAGGACTTTTGATCAGCATTAACTTGAAAAAGATTGGGGTGAGTTCAATTGTCATAAAGAGTAGCGTAACAAATAATGAAATTATCCAACCAGCCTCTTCATGTGCTAACTTAATTCGTTCAAGTAAACCATCTAAACCCGCAGCAACTTTTCCACTTTCTTTTAGTTTATTTAATTTATCATTCTCTAAGTTTTCAAGATCTCTTTTTACCTTAATAAACTCAGGATCACTTTTTATAGCTGAAACTTCAGCTTGATTTGCAGCAAGTTGGTTTTTAAATTCAATACACTTGACAGAACATCCTCCATGAGAATTTTCATATGCTATATCTGCCTTTCTAACTGTACTAATGCTATCAAGTCTAGATATCCTATTAAGTTGCTCTCTAATGATATTTTGTTTTTTTTCAATTTCACTATTTGCAACCTTTTCAATCTCCGATTTATATCTCTGCTCTTGCTGTATTTGTTTAGCGTGAAGGGCAACATCAATTTCAGTTTTGAACATCCTTATTTCTACTGGTTTAGAAATTGTGAGGGCTATGATAGCGCCCATAATAATTCTAGGTAGGGCACCTACTAGCTCTTTTCTTGTGATAGCCTCTGTGCCATCACCTTTTCCAGTTGAGGTAACGATAAATCTATCAATATTGAAAATGATAGCGCCCCATATAAAACCGAATACTACCGAAATTAATGCAGTTGGAATATCTGTTGAATCATAATCTCCTACTACACCTTGTACTGTTTTAAATGAGTCTATTGCATTGCCTTTTGGTGCAAATATGGTATAGAAGGCATATCCTCCAGCGATGGCGGCCATAACTCCAGTAGCGATAATAATTCCACCCAAGCAAACATATTTAATTTGATCACCATAAGTGCTTCTTTCTAGAATAAAACGGTCAGCGCCAGCAGCTTTCCAGAAAAGGCGCATAAAACTGCTAGATTTTGGGGATTGGTAAAATTCGCTATTCATGAGATATTAATTTGGATATGAAATATTAATAATTGTTTTGATTTGTGTTTTATTTACAATGTGTGCTTTAAATGAATTTACTTTGATGCTTGAAAAATTGGATTTTGGATTTGGGATAGTAATTGTAGCAACAAAGCTCCTATTTATTGATGCAGAGAATTCTATCGGATTGCAAAGGATAATCTGTTTTAGTTTTATTAGAACTTTTTGATTTCTCCATGAATTTGAAATTATAACGGTTGTTTGATCATTATTGCCAGGTAGTGCAATGTATGCTGAGCCTGAGTTTAAAATAGAGGTAAAGTTTGCAGATTTAACTTTTAATTGGTACGCATTTTTCATTTTCCAACTAAAAATAAAATAGCTTTTACCTTCAATTACATAGTTAGCATAAGTTAAATGAGAGAAACTAGGTTTTCCAGAATTAAAGGAATGTTTTATCCAAAGCCAAATTATGTAAAAACGTCTCATTCCTTAGACAAAAGAGTATTAGTTAAAATTAAAGGACTATAACACATAAAGTATCCAAAAAGTCTTTTCATCCTTCTATGAACTATATTTCTCTACCGTTTGATGTAACTCACTTCTGTGGTTATAAATCTCATCCAGGTTATTTAAGAGCGTTTTTTCTCCGGCGTCTTTACCCTTATGGAATATCTCCAAGTATTTATTGGTGCTGTTGAAATGGAAACGGCAAATTGGTTTTCTGTTATTGTCGTCGAGCAATACCCCGAAGTACGATTGGGTATCTCTATGGGCAATTCTTTCGGCAGTGATCTTCTCTCTTAAAATAGCTTTCACAATCTGGAAGGCTTCAAGCTCTTCTACTGTGGTAATCACTTTAGGTAAACCATTGTTTTCATCAATCAGGTTAACCTTTTCGTCAACTTTAGTTTCAATCTTTTCGTTGATACTCAAAGCAGATTTTAAACGATAGCTAATCGATTCGTTAATTGAAATGGTCAAAGCCTTTTTTGTATATTCTTTAAAAGATACCATCCGATTGGCGGTTAAAGGCTTGTCGAAAAATCGGTTGACCAATAATTTCACCATTTCATCAGATGGGTTTTCGATCTCGTTTTCAAACTCCTTCCTGATTGCTTTGATGTATTTGAATGCTTCGGCCGAATCGAGAATAGTTTCTAAATTGTATTCATTTTTGGTAAAACTTTCTAAGATTTTAATGGAGCTATCTTTTAGGTCTTCGATATTAACGGTTAAGAAAGGCTTCTCGTCCATAATATTTGTTTTCTCCAGATCGGTGTAAAAATTATAGATGATGCCATTGGTCAGCACACCAAACCTTGCCTTAGAAACATGGTAATACCGATGAAGTTGAGAGTTGTGCGCATCCACATTTTCTTTCCAATGTTTGCACTCTATGATGAGGATTGGCTCTTCATTTTTTCTGATCACATAATCTACTTTCTCACCCTTTTTGGTGCCGATATCGCAGACATACTCTGGAACAACTTCAGTTGGGTTAAAAATATCGTAGCCCAAGATTTGAATAAAAGGCATTACAAAAGCATTTTTGGTGGCTTCTTCTGTATTGATCTGATCTTTTAAGCCGCTTACACGCTGGTGCAATTGTTCGAGCTTTAATTTGAGTTCCATGTTTTTAATTAGATAGTTTCGTCTATTGTTGCTGCACCAGGCGCATTTGTTTTTACCGATTCGATCCCGTTGTCTCTAGCCGAGCTTGTGGTATACATTTGGCTGGTGCCAATAATTTCGCCATTGCCAGCCTTTAGGTTAAAATAATGAGAGCCATTTTTGGCTGTGTTTCTGTCGTATCTGGTATCTGTAGGTGCATTTGTTTTTACAGATTCAATACCTGCTTTACAAGATGCTTTTGCTACATAACCTTCGCTGGTTAAAATAACTTGTCCGTTTGAGGCCTTCAGGTTAAACTGATATTCGCCGTTTGTTCTTTTGGTGATGATGAAGTTTCCCATTGTTTATTGAGTTTAAATGTTATTTGATAAATCTTTCCGAAATTTCTGCCTCAGTAATAATTTGAGCGTTTGGCAATGCCATTATTTTAGATTTGGTAATGGGATGCTCAAAAATGTAGTATCCCGCTCTGCAATTCCTAAATCGATATTTTAATGCGCTTAATCCTTTAAAGAGACCTTCTTTTTTTGTGGTATGATATACGTGCTGAGAGCAGCTTATCTTGAAAATGCACTTTCTTCTTTTGTTTTTAGGGACGGTAAGCCAGTATAATTTGATAATTAGCAAGAGCAGTATTTTCATGACTAAACCTTGCTAAAAACTACCATTTGATAGGACGCCAAGTAACCCGGTTTTGCACCAAAGCCAAAACATCCTGGGTCTGGCTGAATATAAGTCGAAACACTTTCTAATCTGATGTATTCCCAACCCTCATTGGTGAATCGCATAATTAGTGTTTCCAACTGTCTAGCTACAACATCTGTTGTTTCTTTTTGCTGATTTAAAATGGCAGTGAAGGGTACAACTTTATATTCCATATGTACTTATTGTTTGTAAATGTTTATTTGGTTAACTCTTCAAATGTATACAGATGCCAAACCCTTTATTTACGGGAAACCGTAAAGCAAGAAAGTATTTTTAAAAAGGTTAGATCGCTTATGTTTTGGTGTGAGTTGTTGATAAACAGCTTATTGTATTTGATTGGTCTGAGGTGTTCGTGAAGAGGATCTCACAACGAAACATTGGTCTGTAAGCCTAAACTTGTAGATGGTATAGATAGAACAAACCCCAAATAAATTTGTCATCCTGAGCTTGTAGAAGGAAATTTATTTAGGGTTGAGATGCCGTAAATGAAAGCGAGATTGCTATAACATAAAAGAGTTTTGCAATGCGATCGGGAGGAAATGAAAGTTAGATAATATGTTTGTCCTTGCAATAAGCAATCAATTGTTCATTGGTCGAAAAATCTAATACTTCTCTGATGAAATTGAGGCGTTTTTCTACGCTGCTCAGGCCAGAAGGTTTGATGTTCTTTTGCTGTAAATGAAATGGGATATCTTTTTGTAGCGTTCCTTGCGAAAGTAGGTGGAGAATGGTTTTGTCGAAATCGGTAAAGTCATAATGATTTCTATCCTCTGGTGTCC
This sequence comes from Pedobacter sp. Hv1, assembly GCF_001412215.1. Taxonomy (GTDB): domain Bacteria; phylum Bacteroidota; class Bacteroidia; order Sphingobacteriales; family Sphingobacteriaceae; genus Pedobacter. Next base: position 317,984 of record NZ_LLWP01000008.1, on the reverse strand, counting down.
GCTTTAAATTGGGTGAAAGATATTTTTTGTTTTTATAAATAGTTTCTATGGCCAACTTCAAATCCTGAGCATCTCTACGGGCTTTGGGTACATAAGCATCGATACCTAATTCCTGAGCCAAGGTGTGAGCTACAGTTGTTCTGTTCTCGATAGAGAAGACCAAAACCTTTAAATCTGGTTGCATGTGTTTGGCAACTTTGATCAGTTCGGTTCCTTTAGAAATTTTTTGTTGGGTATGGTCATCGTCGAAAGAAAGGTCGGTGATCAGCAATTCATAAGGCTCATTCTCGTTCAATGCTTTTTGAATCCGTGTTAAGGCATCATCACAATAGTATACATAATTTCTGCTATCATGTGTTATACCTAGGTCGGCGAGGGTTTTTTGTACAGAGAAATTGGCAATTTCGTGGTCTTCAGCAATCAATACTTTTTTAAACATACTTTAGGTAGTTAAGAAATTGGAAATGAAAGTTTGATTTTCAGTCCTTTTTCGGTTTCGGTATCAAAAGTAATGGTGCCATGGATGTGATCGATACGGTTTCCCGTATTGGTGAGTCCATTTTTAAAAAGTGTATCTTTTGAGAGGCCAATGCCATTGTCTGTATAATAGATATTGATATGATCTGTTGTTTGCTCAAATTGTAGTATTACAAGGTTAGCTTGACTATGTCTTTTCATGTTCACCATCAGTTCTTGAAGAATATGCTCAACTTCGTATTGAATCTGAGTATTCACCTTTTTCCATAGTTGGGCAGTATTGCCCAACTGTTGTATCACCCTGTTTTCTGAAGCAAAAGAAGAGAGGATTTCATTTACCTTTTCGTGGAAGGGTTGGAGTGTCAAGGAAGGTTGGTCGTAAGAAATGTCACGAGATTTCTCATACATGTCTTCAATCTTGTCTAAGATATGGTCTTTGTTTAAATCTTCCTGATTTTCGATTTCTGTCATTACCCGATACAAACCATTGGCCACAACATCGTGTACTTTTTTGGAGGTTTTGAGTTGGTTTTCACGAATGGTGTTTTGGGCTTCTAACTGTAGTCGCTGTTTTCTTTTTCGGTACCAAAATAGGCCAGCTATCAACAAAACAATGGTGCCAGTTATCAATATAATAAGTTGGTATTTTTTTTCGGTGTTGTCTTGTTGAAGTACAAAGTTAGCTGCTTTATGTTTTTCGACATCATATCTAACTATGGCGAATTGATTTTTGGCATTATTGCGAATAACTAGGGCGCTGTCATCAAGTTTAAGGTAGGTTTCAAAATATTGCTTACTTAGTGGTGCAGGACTAAATTTGATCAATTTTTGAAGTGCCAACAGCTGATCATCATTGCTTTTTAATTTTTTTGCAACATCATACATTTGATGGGCATAATATAAAGCAGAATCTGGTTTGCTTTTTCCATAATAATCAGCCAAATAATAATAACTGGAGTTCCGACCCCAAAGATCATTTTCTTTTTCACGAATATGTGCAGCTTTTAAAAGCTCAGGCAAAGGATTGTAATTTGGGTTTAGCAACCATTTTGTAGTAGAAATGTTAGATAGTACTCGTGGATATTCTTCCATGTCCTTACTAGCAGTTTTCAGGATCAGATCATATATCTCTAAAGCTTTTTTATATTGTTTAGTTTCTTGATAGGAATAGGCTTTGTTATTTCGGTATAGATTTGTATCCGCTAGGGTTGTTGAAAATTTAATGGCGAGATCATAATATTTATGGGCATTTTTATAATCCCTTAAATTATGTGTCGCAATTCCGAGATTGTTATAGTTGGAGGAGAGAGCTGTATAATGCTGTTTTTTTTTCTCGTTTAAATAAGAAAGCGCATTTAATGAGTATTCCTGTCCATTAGGGTCATCTCCAGTGTTTGTAAAAAATATAGCCAAGCCTGCTAAAGATTGCCCTACAACAAGACTGTCTTTTTGGAGTAGCGCTAAATCTTTGGCCTTATTGAAATAGATGAAGGCACTATCGACCTGTCCATTTTCCTTATAAGCCGATGCTCGATCATATAGAGGATTAGGTTCTTTTTTTTGTTCTTTAAGCTGATCTTTTGAGCAAGACCATAAACAAATGCTTAAAAATAAAAGTAGGAGATTGAGGCGTTTCACGGTTTAGGGTTTAACCCAAATTTAAAAAAATAAATTAAAGCGCATTCCTTAATCTAATTTTAGTGTTAAAATGAATAGGGCGATATCATCGCCCTATTCATTAATTTATGGTGTTGGTGGTTTTATCGGTGGGTTCTGTCCTGTATTTCCACCAGGACCTCCATGACCAGGACCATCTTCATTTCCACCGCCTTCATCGCCGCCATCACCACCATCTCCTGGATCGTTAGGGTCATCGCCTGAGTTTGTTCCGTTAGCATTTACATAAACGGTACTTCCGCTGTTACAATTGGTATTATAGTTTGCTGGGTTTACTAAGCCTAATAAAATGGCTATAATTAATGGTAAAAACATTTTTTTCAAAAATTTAAAAGTTGAATAATTGCAATTCCTAGCGCACCATGCGCTAGGTTTACTGCGGGTTATTCAGAAGGCCTTCTGAAATTTTTGGGAAGTGTTTTTTGAGTGTCAATCGCGGAAGCTTATAACTGCTTCCCAAACCGGTTACGAACCTCCACGATGTTCACTCGTTCTGAAATCTGTTTCGTACATTTACTATAGTTTGAGCAAACGCTTGTTTCGATTTCTGAAGCAAAGATGTGGGCTGAAATCGGCTTGTGATAAGGAATTCCGCTAATTCCTTTGGTGCGGTTTAGAATTCCGGAAAACCGTAAAAATTCCGGAAATTCCGGTTTATTTTTGCTTAAAATGCTCGAAAATGATAGAAGAATATCAAGAAGAAATATTAGTCGCCTATAAAAAATTAAAGCCTAACCTTTCTCATGATTTGCAAAACCCTACGCCAGCTAATTTGAGAGATGAGGCAGTGAAACTTTACGAGGAAAGGCAGGATGGTAGAGAAATACTTTTAAAATTCTCAGAAGGAAATTACAAAGGATCTGAAAATGTAGGGATAGGTAAATTGGATATAGATAAATTTAGACCAGTTAATCATTTCCTTATTGATAAGACGAGTAATCCTAATCGTAGGGTAGTAGAGCTAGTTGCATGGCTAATCAATTTTGAGCCTAGACCATTTGACACTTGGAAAGAAACAAAAGTAGGTGGAAGCAATAGTGGAGGAGGGATAGTAATATCACCGCTACCACCTCAACCACCCCAGCCAGTGCCTTCGCCTTCCTTCCTTGAAAAAATTATTCAGTGGTTAGAAAGAGAGCCAAATGCTAAAAAGAAAAAATTCATAGTAGCCCTCGTTCCTGTAACCTTAATTGCTCTAGCTTCCTATACTTTTTTTGAGCATATCAGTACACAATGTATGTATTGGACAGGTAATGAATACCAATCGGTAGGTTGTAGTGTAAAGGTTGATCACGCTACAGTAATTGCTCTGGATAGACAGAAACTGGTCGGATTAAAGAAAATTAATCGTTTAGATACAATTACAGAGAAGGATTTGGGGAGAGTTTGGTACGTAAAGATTAAACAGGATAGCGCAGAGTTTTATACAGATAGTGGCAATTATCCATTAAATAATAAGAAGGTACTAATGCCGATGACCAAATATATTCTAGATAAATATATCCTGCATAAGTAAGTCTTCGACAAGCTCAGACTGACAACATGGTCAGTTTAAATCAGCGACTTTAAAAGTTAGGAATGATAAATTGAATCCAAAGCCTTTTCCAAATCAACATATTCAAATCGGTAACCAGCATCTAACAGTTTTTGTGCAGAGGTATTGCTGCTCATTAAAGGTAAAATGCTCATTTCGCCCATTAGGGTTTTCAATGCAAACTGAGGCACGTTGATTGGCCAAACTGGTCGGTGTAGTTTTTTGGCTATGGTTTGGGTGAGTAATTTATTGGTAACGGGATAGGGAGCACAGGCATTGTAAGGCCCAGTTAGGTTGGGGTCTTCAACAGCAGTGGTAAAAATCTTCACAATATCATCCAAATGGATCCAAGGCATCCATTGTTTGCCAGAGCCTAGAGGTGCACCCACAAAAAATCGGATGGGTTTTTCCATTGCGGCCAATGCGCCATCTTCCTTGCTTAAAATCAGGCCGATTCTAATTTTAACTACACGGATATCCATTTCAAGACCAGCTGTTGCCGCATTTTCCCATTCCATACAACAGTCGGCTAAAAAGCCATCACCTGGAGCGCTGGTTTCTGTTAAGATTTCTTCATCTCTATCGCCATAAAAACCAACGGCCGATGCAGAAATAAAAGTTTGAACAGGAGCCTTTGTAGCGGCAATGGCCCGATATAAAAGCTGGCAAGATTGCACCCTGCTATCTATAATTTCTTTTTTACGTTTTGGTGTCCATTTTTGATCGGCAATGCCTTCGCCAGCCAAATGGATAATGGTATCTATTCCTGTTAAGGCCTTTTCATCTATGGTCTGTTGGTATACATCCCACAGGTATACCTTCACATCTTTGATCGCAGTTGGTTTTCTGGTTAAAATAGCAATCTGATGTCCTTTTGCTTGTAAAGCAGGGATCAGTTTTCGGCCTACCAAACCTGTGGCACCTGTAATTAAAATGTTTTTCGACATATAGCATAAACCCTTAACACAAGGTTTTAGTTTTACAACTAGCAATATAAGGCTTTGTGTTTCTGTTTTTAACAAATTTGTTAATCAAATGGCAAAATAGTGTTATCGCTATGTAAAAAATGAGCTATTAAAAAGGCTAATTGCTAGAATTTGTGCAAATTGCAGGTCAATATAAATGGCTACGGATATGAGCAAAAAGATTTTGGTTTGGTTTAGGAATGATTTACGCTTGCATGATAATGAAATGCTGGTTGAAGCCATTGCCAAATCTGATGAAATTTTGCCCGTTTATTGTTTTGATCCCCGTCAGTTTGAGCTCACCAATTACCATAGTATTAAAACAGGTGCAAAAAGAGCTCAATTTTTAGTAGAAAGTGTAGCCGCACTTCGTCAATCTTTGCAAAGTTATGGTGGCGATATCCTCATTTTAAATGGAAAACCTGAAGAGCTTTTACCAGCATTGGTAAGTGAGCATGAAATTGCAGAAGTATATCACCATAGGGAAGTAGCAAGCGAAGAAACAGCTATTTCTACCCAAATAGAAGACTTGTTGTGGAAACAAAAAGTAAACCTGAAACACTTTATCGGACATACGCTTTACAATAAAGAAGATTTACCTTTCCCAATTAAGGATATTCCTGATGTTTTTACGCAGTTTAAAAAGAAAACAGAGCGTGATGCCATTGTAAAGCCTTGTTTTTTAACGCCAGATGCCATCAGTTTTGTGACCGTACAAGATTGGGGGATTTTACCCGAATTGAGCGAACTGGTAGTGAACGAAGATATAGAAGGACTCAGTCAGGATTCTGAATTTAAAGGTGGCGAAGAAGAAGCGCTCAACCATTTGCACGATTTCTTGCATACAGGAGAGGGAATGGCCTTGGCCAATGCTTCTTTAAAAAAGAATGAAATTGTGTCTAAACTTTCCCCATGGTTAGCATTAGGTTGCTTGTCACCACGAGAGGTGTATTGGAAAATGAAAGAGGCAGAAGCCAACTATGGGCTAAAACCTTATTTCAATCAGATTGTACTCGGCTTATTATGGCGCGATTATTATCGTTTCATGTTTAAAAAATACCGCAATACCTTTTTTAAACCAGAAGGTTTCAAACAAGAACTTGCCTTGGTGCCATTGGCCGATAGCGAGCTATTGCATTCGTGGAAAACAGGAAATACTGGGCATTTATTGGTCGACGCCATGATGCAAGAACTCAATGCTACTGGTTATATCAATACAGCCGCTAGGCAATTGGTGGCTACTTATTTGGTTTACGAACTGAAGGTGAATTGGGTAATGGGGGCTGCTTATTTCGAAGAAAAACTGATCGATTATTGTCCGGCAAGTAACTGGGGCAATTGGGCAACTGTTGCAGGTGTAGGCAACGACCAACGTTTAACTTCAAGTTTCGATTTTCAGAAACAGCTCAAAATTGTAGATCCTAAGGGTGCCTACGCACAAGCAGCAAGAGCATAAATATAAACAGTTAACCGATTTCAACAGTTTAGCAATTCATCAATTTCACCACATAGGGACATAGGACACATAGATGGACGGTGTGCTCTAGTCTTCAGTTTAAACAGTTAGCCAATTTAACCAGTTTAGCAATTTATCAATTTCACCACATAGGGACATAGGACACATAGATTGATGGTGTGCTCTAGTCTTCAGTTTAAACAGTTAACCGATTTCAACAGTTTAGCAATTCATCAATTTAGCAATTGGAGTTTCACCACATAGAAACACAACTGTTCTGCTCGGATTTTGGTCATGAATTTGGGAAATCGCTTGGTACGATTTATGCTGTAAGTAGGATTAAATTACACGACCAGATTTGCCCTGTTAGAAAAAGCACTTTTTATTTAATTAATTGTTAAGTTTATTGCCATTTCTTGAGGTAAAATCCTAATTTTGCAATACTTATCGTAATAAATACACAATGGATAACTTATCTTATCTCAATGGCGCTAATGCCGAATATATTGAATCCTTATACCAAAGCTATAAAGAAGACCGAAATTCGGTAGAATTTGGCTGGCAGAAATTTTTTGAAGGCTTTGATTTTGGGAGAGGTTCTGATGCAACACATGTTAGTACTGAAGCTCCTGAACATTTTTTAAAAGAAATTAACGTTTTAAATCTAATTAACGGATACCGTCAACGCGGACACTTGTTTACCAAAACAAATCCGGTAAGAGAGCGACGTAAACATTTACCAACCTTAGCTATTGAAAACTTTGGTTTGGCACAAGCCGACCTGGATACGGTTTTCAACTCAGCTATCGAAACAGGAATTGGTGCTCCTGCCAAATTAAGCGACATTGTTGCTTTCTTAGAACAGACCTATTGCAGGTCTATTGGTGCAGAGTACTTGTATGTACGTACACCTGAAATTTTAAAATGGATTGAAACCAAAATGGAAAGCGAACGCAATACGCCTAAGTTTTCTATCGAGGAGAAAAAACGCATCTTGACCAAACTAAATGAAGCAGTAAGTTTCGAGAACTTTTTGGGTACCAAATTTTTGGGACAAAAACGTTTCTCTTTAGAAGGTGCAGAAGCATTGATCCCAGCATTAGATTCAGTAATTGAAAAAGGTGCAGAATTGGGTATTGAAGAGTTTGTAATTGGTATGGCCCACCGTGGTCGTTTAAACGTATTGGCCAATATCATGCAAAAAACTTATAAAGATATCTTTGCAGAGTTTGAAGGCAAGGGCTACAGTGCCGAGTCTCCTTTTGGGGGTGATGTGAAATACCACTTGGGTTACTCTACAGATGTAACCACTATTGATGGTAAAAATGTACACTTGAGCTTATGCCCAAATCCGTCGCACTTAGAAACGGTGAATGGTGTGGTTGAAGGGATGTCTCGTTCTAAAATAGATTTCAAATATGCAGGCGATAACAGTCGCTTGGCACCAATCTTGATCCATGGCGATGCTTCTGTAGCAGGTCAGGGAATTGTGTACGAGGTGATCCAGATGGCCGGATTAGAAGGTTACAAAACCGGTGGAACCATCCACTTGGTGATCAACAACCAAATTGGCTTTACTACAAATTATAAAGATGCCCGTTCAAGTACGTATTGTACTGATATTGCTAAAGTAACCCTGTCACCAGTTTTCCATGTAAATGGAGATGATGTTGAGGCTTTGGTATATGCCATCAACTTGGCCATGGAGTATCGTCAGAAATATAAAAACGATGTGTTTATTGATATTTTATGCTACCGCAGATTTGGTCACAATGAAGCAGACGAGCCTAAATTTACACAACCATTGTTATACAAAGCGATTGAGCAACATGCCAATCCTAGAGATATCTATATCGATAAATTGACTAAAACAGGCGAATTAGAGGCTGGTTTAGCGAAAGAGATGGAAAAACAATTTAAAGGCATTTTACAAGAGCGTTTAAATGAAGCCAAAGAAATTACTTCTACTTATCACGATGTGAAATTTGGAGGAGCTTGGGCCGATATGCGTATTGCTACAGCCAAAGATTTTGATGTTTCTCCAGATACTTCAGTTAAGAAAACAACTTTGTTAGAAGTTGCCAAAAGAATCTCTACTTTACCAAAAGATAAAAAGTTCTTCAAAAAAATTGAGAAGTTATTTGATGAACGTAATAAAATGGCCACTACCACTCATGTATTTGATTGGGCAATGGGCGAGCAATTGGCTTACGGTACTTTATTGGCCGAAGGCAAAAGAGTTCGTTTAAGTGGACAGGATGTGAAAAGAGGAACCTTCTCTCATCGCCATGCGGTATTAACTTTAGAAGATAGCGAAGAAGAGTATACTCCATTAGCTAACATTTCTGAGCAACAGGCTCAGTTTGATATCTACAACTCGCATTTATCAGAATATGGTGTTTTAGGTTTTGAATATGGTTATGCCATGGCCAACCCTAATGCCTTAACCATTTGGGAAGCACAATTTGGCGATTTCTTTAATGGAGCGCAAATTGTAGTAGACCAATATGTAGCCAGTGCCGAAACCAAATGGCAAAGAGAAAATGGTTTGGTAATGTTGTTGCCACATGGTTACGAAGGACAGGGACCTGAGCACTCATCGGCAAGGATTGAACGTTTTATGGAGCTTTGTGCAGACTACAACATGCAAGTAACCAACTGTACTACACCAGCTAACTTCTTCCATGCTTTGCGTCGTCAGTTTAAACGCGATTTCCGTAAGCCTTTGGTGGTGTTTACACCTAAGAGTTTATTACGTCATCCACTTTGTGTAAGCCCATTAGCAGACTTTACAGAAGGTAAATTTAAAGAAGTAATAGACGATGCCAATGTAAAACCAGCTAACGTAAAACGTGTGGTTTTCTGTAGCGGTAAAATCTATTACGATTTATTGGAAACACAGAAAGCAAACGAAAAAGGTGATGTAGCCTTGGTACGTGTAGAGCAACTGTATCCAACACCTGTTGACCAAATGGAGGCTGTTTACAAACGTTACAAAAATGCTAAAGATGCAGTTTGGGTACAAGAAGAACCAGAAAATATGGGCGCTTGGCCTTATTTGTTGCGCAGATTGAGAAAAACTTCATTTGGCCAAATGGATGTGATCTCGAGAAAAGAAAGCAGCAGTACAGCAACTGGTTTTGCTAAACAACATGCCAACCAACAAGCTTATATTGTAGCAACAGCTTTTGATGTTCCGGTAACAGAGAAAGTGAAAGAAATTGTAGGCAAAGCGACAAAGAAATTAGTTAACATAGATTAATAAAGACATGAGATTGGAGAAGTGAGATTGGAGAAGGATCACAACTAGTGAACCAATGAACAATTGAACGAATGAACCAATCAACATCTTAACAATACAACATATATTTTAAATTATGGGTTTAGAAATAAAAGTTCCGCCAGTTGGCGAATCGATTACAGAAGTAGTTTTATCTCGTTGGGTTAAAAACGATGGAGATTTTGTTGAAATGGACGAAATCATTGCAGAGTTAGAATCGGATAAAGCAACGTTTGAATTAACTGCCGAAAAAGCGGGAACTTTAAAAATTGTAGCAAGCGAAGGTGATACTTTGCCAATTGGTGCGGTAGTTTGTTCTATTGAAGAAGGTGGCGCAGCAGCGAGCCCTAAGGCCGAAAGCCCTAAAGCTGAAGCAGCAGCTCCGGTTGCTGATAAAGTAAGTGCACCAGTTGCAGAAAAATCTGGCGATAGCTATGCTACAGGAACACCATCGCCATCGGCTGCTAAAATATTGGCAGAAAAAGGAGTTGATGCAGGTAGTGTAAAAGGTACTGGTGTTGATGGCCGCATTACTAAAGACGATGCTGCTAAAGCAGAAAAAGCACCAAGTGCAAAGGCAGAAAGCCCGAAAGCGACAACTCAACCAGCTGCTGTTGCAGGAGCTAGAGGAGAGCGCAGAGAGAAAATGTCGCCATTGCGCAAAACAGTAGCCAAACGTTTGGTAACTGTTAAAAATGAAACAGCCATGTTAACCACTTTTAACGAAGTGAACATGAAACCAATCATGGATTTGAGAGGTAAATATAAAGACCAATTTAAAGAGAAATTTGGTGTAGGCTTAGGTTTCATGAGCTTCTTTACCAAAGCAGTTTGTGAGGCAGCTAAAGATTTCCCTGCAGTAAATGCTCGTATTGAGGGCGAAGAAATTGTGTACAATGATTTTGTAGATGTTTCTATCGCCGTTTCTGCACCAAAAGGATTGGTAGTGCCAATTATCAGAAATGCTGAGAGCATGAGCTTGGCACAGATTGAAAAAACGGTAATTGAATTGGCTACCAAAGCAAGAGATAGCAAATTGACGATTGAAGAAATGACTGGTGGAACGTTTACCATTACCAATGGTGGTGTGTTTGGTTCAATGATGTCTACACCAATTATCAATGCGCCACAATCGGCTATTTTAGGAATGCACAACATTATCGAGCGTCCTATTGCTGAGAACAAAGAAGTGGTTATTCGTCCGATGATGTACATTGCTTTATCTTACGATCATAGAATTATTGATGGACGTGAGTCTGTAGGTTTCTTGGTACGTGTTAAACAATTGTTAGAAGATCCAGCTAGATTGCTATTAGGGGTGTAAAACCTTAATTGATTATATTTTAAGCCCCGTCAATTTTTTGATGGGGCTTTTTGTTTGCAATGACTTTTTTGTTTACGATAAAATGATGTTACAATTGGGTGTAGTTGTATTTTTCTTCTATTTTCGCAAGTATACCTATAGATCCATTTTATGAGAAGAATAGCAGCAGTAGCCCTTTTTTTATTTTTAGGCGTAAATCAGTTAAGTGCGCAAACCACACAACAAAACTCGGGTTGGTTTGCCTTTTTTAATGCCACCAAATTTAACAAGAAGTGGGGGCTTGCCCTCGATGTACAAGTACGTACCGCAGATGACTGGGGCTATGTAAGAAATACCCTGTTCAGACCAGGGCTTACGTATTACCTTAACGATAAAAGTAATGTAACCGCAGGTTATATGTTGGCTACCACCAACAATAAATTTTCTCCTATACCCAATAAACAAACCTTGTTAGAGCACCGTATCTGGGAGCAGTATATTGTCAATCATAAAATGAGCTCAGTATTTGCCATGCATCGTTTTAGGTTAGAGCAACGTTTTATCGAAACCAATGGCGATGATATCTTTTCACAGCGTTTGCGCTATTTCTTTAGGTTGATCCAACCACTGCAAAAAAAGCAGGATGCTTTTACCAAAGGTGCATTTGTTGCTTTGCAGAATGAGACCTTCTTGAATATCCAAAATAAGGATTTGTTGAACAAGAGTTTTTTTGATCAGAACAGAGCTTATTTAGCTGCAGGTTACCGTTTCTCTAAGAAGATAGATATCGAAGCTGGTTACCTTAACCAAGCAATTAAAGGAGTTAATAATACCACGGTAAATAATGTAGTGCAGTTGGCGGTGTACACTAGGTTTTAATGATTTAAAGTCATATTTAACATTGTTGATACATTTGAAATGTTAAATAAAATAAAAAATCACACTTTTTGCCGATTTTTGAAACATGAGACGTTTACCTATCCTAGTTTTTGCGCTACTTTTTGGAAAAAAAGTAAGTGCACAAGATATCATCCCTAGAGCTGTTGATCAACCTAAAATTGGTAGAAGTCTTTTCTCTAGAGAGCCCAAAAGAAATTTCTCTCGTAAAGGAGAATGGTTTGTGCATTGGGGCTGGAACTTTTCTTGGTACGATACCAGCGATATTAACTTTAAAGGACCTGGCTACGATTTTACCTTAAAGGATGTAAAGGCAAAAGACAGACCTTCTAAATTATCTTGGGATTACGTCAATCCAATGGAATTGACCACACCACAGTTCAATGTGCGTTTTGGTTATTTCATTAAAGATAATTACAGCATCTCTTTGGGTTGGGATCACATGAAATATGTAATGGAGATTCCGCAAACGGTTAAGGTTGATGGTTATATCAATTCTACTATCTCTAGCCCTGATATTGCAACTGGTGCTTATGCAGGTACGTACAACAATACCCCATTGCAGGTAAAGGAAGAAATGTTAACTTTTGAGCATACCGATGGGTTTAATTATGTAAGCACGGAGTTAGAGCGTTACGATGATATTTGGGTAGCCCGTTCGCAAAAACAGATGTTGACCTTAGAAACAGGTGTTGGTGTAGGAGCCATGATCCCACGTACCGATGTAAGGTTGTTTGGCGTTGGAGAAAACAATTTCTGGAATTTTGCAGGTTATGGCGTTTCTCTAAAAGCAGGATTAAAATTCAATTTTACCAAGAAGTTCTATTTGCAAAGTTCTGCTAAAGTAGGTTTTACAGACTTGACTAAGATTCATACCACTGGCAGAAATAGTATTGATAAGGCCAGTCAAACCATAAGATATGTAGAAAGCCTAACCGTTTTAGGCTTCCAGTTCTAAATAAACTTTAAAAGCCAATCTGTTGAGGATTGGCTTTTTTGTTGTGCTGTTGGTCGGATGTTGGTCTGGAAATATTTTCTCGACCATTGTAATACATATGAAACAAATACGATATAGAGATTACAAATCTCAATTCATCATAAGTCTGGATTGCAAATCCAGACCAACATGCAAATCCAGACCAACATGGTGTAGTCAATAAACAAAAAAGCTTCCCAATACCATTGAGAAGCTTAGCTTTTGTGTGTGTGTTAAAAGCGTTTATATTTTTCTTACTCTTCCAGAGCCTGATACTCTTTTTTCTACTTTAGGGTCACCGCTATAGTTGATACTACCTGATCCGCTGATTACTGCATCAATATTGTCTTGAGCCACTATTGTAACACTACCTGATCCACTGATTACCGTGCTTAAACGACTTACCGAAAATCCTTTTCTGGTAAATGCACCCGATCCGCTAATGGTAATGGTAGCATCGTCTGCTCCACCACTAATGTTCAGGTTGCCCGATCCACTGATCACGCCAGTATAATTAGCGATATCTGCATTTGCAGTAATGCTACCTGATCCACTTAAAGTGGTTGTTAGCGTATTTTCTTTAATTTTTCCATTAACAGATAGATTGCCAGATCCACTCATGGTTAAGCTTTTAATGGTTTTGGCCGAAACGTAGGCTGTGATTTTTTTATTGTCGTATTTTCTCGACCAGCTTTTCCAACTATTTTCTGGTCTAATCACTAAGATATTGCCTTTTACTTCAACAACTAAGGTGGAGATTGCATCAGCATCGCCTTCAAATCTCAAACCTTCGGTACTACCTAAGGTAATTACTACATTGATAGGCCCGCCAGCTGCTACGCCATTAAAGTTTTTAACGTCTCTTTCTTGTTTTTTAGATTTAGAGAAGGAAACCGAAACTGGATAGCTAGCCAAAACTGGCTCGAGGCTTAAGCTAAGCAATACTACACTAAGGCTTAAAGAGATAAATAATTTTTTCATTTTGGTTTATTTTTATGGTTGCTCTAGAGTCCTAACACTCCAGATTAATGGTCTTTTCTTATTAGACGCTCTCTATTTTGAAAACGTTGCATGGGAAGGGAAAATTTGTTTGTTAGTTCAATAGTATAAAGTAGTAAGTACAAAGTATAAAGATATAATAGTTCATTTGTCATTGGTTCATTAGTATAAAGTAGTTAGTACTAAGTATAAAGACAGAATTGTTCATTGGTTCAATCGTTCATTAGTTAATTGGCTTACTGAAAACTAATAATTGTCACATTGAGCCTGTCGAAATGTTTTACCAAGAGGTCTTCGACAGGCTCAGACTGACATACTTTTTATCATTGGTTCATTTGCCATTAGTTTATTAGTAAAAAGTACCTAGTACTAAGTATAAAGACACAATAGTTCATTCATCATTGGTTCATTAGTATAAAGACTTAGCAAAGCATCCAAATTTTGTGAATACACATAGCAAAATTCACATTTTGTGAACAAAGCCCACTTATAACCTACAACTTTAAACTTTCCACTTTGAACTCTAACTCTCTATTCCCTATTTCCCATTCTCTATTCCCTAGATTTACAAAAGAAAATGCCCAATTGCTAAAGATTAACAATTGGGCATGGATATAATTGAATAAGGTTTGTTATTCGGCTTTTTTAATGTTGATATAAAAGTTTGGATCGGCTTTAAAATTGTCCACGTTAATAGAAGCATCTACTTTAATGGTTTTCCAATCGTTGCTTGGTTTAATGAGGCTGTATGCATTTGCCTTAAGCGTAACTTTAACAGGCATGTCAAATCCCGTTACGTCGGTAACCCAGCGGTAAGATAACGTACCATTGGCAATTTTATATTCCAGTACCGGTATTTTGATGTAACGTAGGTATTGGTCAAAAATTTTGTTGAGTTTTAATCCACTTTGTTTGGCAATATAGTTCTCTATTTCTGCGGTGGTAACGGTTTTGTGGTAAAAGGTTTTGTTAATGCCTCTTAGTATGGCTCTAAATTTTTCATCGTTGTTAATCAACTGGCGAATGGTGTGGATCAGGTTAGCGCCTTTCGGGTACATATCTGGGCTGCCCTCTTCGTTTACATTGTAGGGGCCAATAATCGGAGTTTGGTTGCCAATGCCTTTTCTTAAGCCAATTACATATTCTTCGCCGGCTTTTTTGCCTTGAGTAGATTCGGTAAACAAAGCTTCAGAGTAGGTGGTAAAACCTTCGTGCACCCACATGTCGGCAATGTCTTTGGTAGTTACATTATTGGCAAACCACTCGTGGCCACTTTCGTGTACGGTAATAAAATCCCATTTTAAGCCATGTCCTGTCTTAGACATATCGCGACCTAAGTAGCCTTTTTTAAATTCGTTGCCATAAGCTACTGCACTTTGGTGTTCCATGCCCAAATGTGGTGCCTGTACCAGTTTATAGCCATCTTTGTACCAAGGGTAGGGGCCAAACCAATATTCGAACGATTTTAGCATTGGTTTTACATCAGCATCCCAATGTGGGCGAGCTTTGGCACTGTCTTCTCTTAACGCCCAATAATCAATACTTAATGGCCCGTTTTCGCCATTGTAACTATCTGTCCAATGGGCATATTTACCAATATAGAAGGTTACATTATAGTTGTTAATAGGATTGGCCACAAACCAATTGTGCTGGCGGTAACCATTTGGTTTATTTACTATACTGCGTAAGCGGCCATTAGAAACTTCATCCAGATCTTTAGGTATTGAGATACTGATCAACATGCTGTCTACTTCATCACTTTGGTGGTCTTTGGTTGGCCACCACACACTGGCACCCAAACCTTGGCAGGCTACCGATACAAATGGATTGCCTGCTTTGTCTTTTTTGAAAATAAAACCGCCATCCCAAGGTGGGTTGCGTGCTACTTTAGGATTTCCGTTATAGAAAACTGTAAAACGATCTTTACTGCCTTTTTTAATGATTTTTGGGAAGGTTACAAATACAGCCCCAAATTCTCGGGTAAAGGGAAGCTCGGCTCCTTTGTAAACTACCTTTTCAATTTTTAAGTTTTCGAAAAGATCGAATTGTAGTTTGGTAAAATCTTGGGTTGCGGTAAAGGCAAATTCATTACTGCCACTTACCGATTTATTGTCGATGTCTATCTTCACATCTAAATGGTAATAATTAATGTCGTAACAAGTACGAAGGGGAGTTAACATCCCTCTTAGGCTATCAGCTCTGCTATGGCTCTTTTCGGGGCCCAAAAGTTGGGCTTTTGTACCGTAGCTCAATAAGCATAAAGCGAGTATGGCGAAACTTAATTTTTTCATGGGGTTATGGCTTTAGTACGTTTACGGTAATAAACGAACTATTAAAGGTGTCGTGATATATTTTATGGGTTGCTTTTTGAAAATCTTTCGGCTCTGCCTGATAAATGTCCATAAACTTTTGCGGGTTTCTATCGGCCAATGGAAACCAGGTATTTTGGATCTGGATCATGATACGGTGTCCTTTTTTAAAGGTATGTGCCACATCTGGCAGGGCATAGTTTACTTTGGTAATGGCATTGGGTACAAAAGCTTCTGGTTTTTCGAAACTGTTGCGGTACTTGCCACGCATAATTTCGCCACGTACCAACATTTGGTAACCACCCATCATTAAATTTTTAGGGTTAGGGCTAGGATTTGGTGCATCTTCTGGATAAACGTCGATCAGTTTTACCACATAATCGGCGTCGGTACCAGTGGTAGCTACTACCAAATTGGCCAAAACAGGTCCTGTTAAGGTAATGTCTTCTGTTAAGACATCAGTTTGATAGGTTTTTACATCTGGTCTTCGGGCTGCAAAACGTTGGTCGTCTATCATGTACTCCCGGGTTCTTCTGGCCTGTACCCCATCTTGGTAGGGAACGGGGTTTGCGGGGTCGCTTACATATTCATCCCAACTATCTGTACGGCCAACTTTGGTAAAGGCCAGTTTGCCATTGGGCTGTAGGTACAGGTTTTTACTTTCGGTTTCTGCAGGAGGCCAAGCATTAAATCTTTTCCATTGGTTGCTGCCCGTTACAAAAATATTGGCTTCGGCAGGATTGAAGTTGCCTTCGCCCTTAAGGTAGAATTTAAAGAAAGGCAGCTCGAGGTTTTCTTGGTAATAGGTACTTGTTGGTTGTCCAAATTGGATATCGCCAAAACTGCTGCCTGTACTGCGTACCCAACCACCATGAAACCAAGGGCCAGCTACCAGAATATTGTTGGCACCAGGATTTTGTTTCTCAATGGCCTTGTAGGTAGCAAAAGTTCCATAGGCATCTTCGGCATCGAAGAAACCGCCCACCACCATCACTGCAGGCTTCACATTGGTTAAATGTGGGGTAATTAATCTGGCTCTCCAGAAAGTGTCTAGGTTAGGATGTTTGAACAGGTTGTTCCAGAATTTGATACTGTCTGCAAAATATTTGTCTTTTAGGTTTTTAACCGATCCGGCCTCTAAATAAAAGCGGTAATTGTCTTGAATAGGGAAAACAAAACCTTTAGGACCTTTATCTGGGGTAATCGGTTTAGGACGTGGTACACCAAAATTGCTCATGAAACTAAAGGCATCCATTAAAAATAGGCTTCCATTGTGATGAAAGTCATCACCCAAAAACCAATCGGTTACAGGTGCCTGTGGCGAAACCGCTTTTAAGGCTGGGTGCGCATTGGGTAACGAAGTGGTAGAATAAAAGCCTGGGTAAGAAATACCAGAGATACCCGCCTTGCCATTGTTATTCTGGATGTTTTTAACCAACCAATCAATCGTATCGTAAGTGTCGGTACTTTCGTCGATGTCTTTTTTTCCTTTTTTAGTAGTCTGTGGCCTAATGTCTTCAAACTCGCCTTCACTCATCCATCGGCCACGAACGTCTTGATATACAAAGATGAATCCTTCTCGCATCAGCCCCGGAAAACTGCCCAAGCTAAGTTTGTATTTGTCTTCGCCGTAAGGTGATACCGTGTAAGGAGTACGGTTAATTAAAAAGGGATATTTTTTACTCTGGTCTTTGGGTATATAAATGGCTGTAAATAGTTTTACGCCATCTCGCATGGGAATTTGTCTTTCTATTTTGGTATAGTTGTTTCTCACGTAAGCCGAATCGGTTACTTGAGCAGTAGCTGTCATGGTAAATGAGATCAGGGCAGTGAATAGGGTTAATTTTAGGCTTTTCATTATTTGATAATGTCTACTTCAATAAAACTATCGTTAAATATGGTTTGGGTGGCTTTGATATAGTCTGCTGCTGCCGCTTTGTATGGGTTAGGTACAAATTTCTGTGGGTTACGGGCAAACAAAGGGAAAGCGGTGCTTTGTACCTGAATCATAATACGGTGTCCTTTTTTAAAGGTGTGCAACACATCTTGCAAGCGGAAGTTAACGTCTGTTTTTTTACCAGCAACCAAGGCTTCTGGTTTTTCGAAACTGTTACGGAAACGGGCAGGCATAATTTCTGAACGTACCATTTGCCAATAATTGCTCAAGGTAATGTTCTTGTTGGGCATGTAGGCATTGTTTGGTTCGTCTGCCGGATAAACATCAATCAGTTTTACAAAGAAATCGGCATCGGTGCCTGTAGTAGCTATTTTTAAATGCGACATAATTTCGCCACCCAAGGTAATGTCTTCTGTTAAAACATCAGTTTGGAATACCAAAACATCTGGCCTGCGACCTGCAAAACGCTGGTCTTCGCTCATGTAGTTGTGTGGGGTAAAACCTGTAGTGGTAGTAATATCTTCTGTATAAGGTACTGGTTTTAAAGGATCGCTAAGGTAAGTAGTAGAACCGGCAGCTTTTGGTGCCGTCATGCTCAACTTGCCATTGGCACCTAAATATAATTTCTGCTTGGTTGCATTTGCTGCTGGCCATTTGCTAAAAGTATTCCATTTTTTTAGACCGGTATCATACATATAGGCTTCTGGTAGGCCTGTGTTTTTATCGCCATTGCCTTTTAAAAAGTGGCTAAAGAATTTAGATTCGATCTCTTTTTGGTAGAAAGTAGCAATGCTATCGCCAAAATACACGTTGCTGTGCATGGTATGGCCTGCTTCACTAGACCATCGGCCATGCCCAAATGGACCCATTACAATGGTGTTATAGGCATTTGGATTTTTCTTTTCGATGGTTTTATAAATGTTAAGCGGACCTGATAAATCTTCGGCATCAAACCAACCACCAACGGTCATCACTGCTGGTTTTATATCGGCAGTATAATGTTTCAATAAGCCACGTTTTTGCCAAAACTCATCATAGTTGGGATGGTTTACGGTCTCTTGCCAAAAGAAATTGTCTTTGTAGTATTTATCGGCATAGCTTAATGGGCCAAGGTCTAAACCAAACTGGTAACCATCTCTGGTACCTGTTTTAACCATTTGGTTGTTGTACCATGCTGTAGTAGTGGTGTCTTTTTTCTGTACCCCAAATACAGGGAAGGTAAAGAAATAGCCTTGTAAAAAGGCTCCGTTATGATGGAAATCATCGAAAAAGAAATCAGATATTGGGGCTTGTGGCGATGAGGCTTTTAGCGCAGGGTGGTTGCTCAAAATACCAGCTGCGGTATAAAAACCAGGGTACGAAATGCCCCATTGGCCTACATTGCCATTGTTGTTGGCTACATTCTTGATCAGCCAATCTATCGTGTCGTAAGTATCAGAACCTTCATCCACATCTGTTTTGCTTTTTTTGCTGGCTATTACCGGGGTCATGTTGGTAAAGGTACCTTCACTTTTATACCTACCACGTACATCTTGGTAAACGAAGATATAACCCTCTTTCATCATGGTAGCCGATGGACCTAACTTGCCAGGGTATTTGTCTATACCGTATGGAGCAATGCTATAGCAGGTACGCTGCATCATCATTGGGTATTTTTTTTGTGCCGAAGCATTTTTTGGTGTGTAGATAGAAGTAAAGAGTTTTACCCCATCTCGCATGGTAATGTAGGTGTCGGTTTTGGTGTAATTGTCTTTGATATAGGTGTTTTGGGCCTTCAGGTTGGTAACGAAAAATACAAAACTGAGGAGTAACAGGGTAGATTTTAAGCGGTTCATATTTAATAGGGTAGGTTAATTGTATAAATATATGTAAAATGGTTTTGTTGTATAAATTATTTGAAGATAGGTATCAAGATTGTGATGGTTTTTTGGGGAATAGTAAATAGGGAATAGATATGTAAGAGGTAAGATGGAAAATGGATTGAAAGTTAAAAGTTGTACATTTTAAGTTATAAGTTGTGTTGTTCACAAAATGTGAAGTTTGTTAGGCGTATTCACAAAATTGGGATGTCTCGCTAAATCTTTATACTGGATAGGCTATACAAATGAACTATTGAACTAATGACGAATGAACTCTTGTGTCTTTATACTTTATATTTAGTACTTTTTACTAATGAACTAATGACGAATGAACTATTATGTCTTTATACTTAATACTTGGTACTTTTTACTAATGAACAATTGAACCAATGAACTACTGTGTCTTTATACTTAATACTTGGTACTTTTTACTAATGAACCAATGAACAACTATGTCTTTATACTTAGTACTTAGTACTTTTTACACATTACTTTTTGCCAATCACCTTTACTAGAATAAAACTAATGTGTAACTTAGCCACATCAAAATTTTTTAGGTTATGCAATACGATGTAGTTGTTATAGGCTCGGGCCCGGGCGGTTATGTAGGTGCCATTCGCTGTGCACAGTTAGGTTTAAAAACAGCAGTAGTAGAAAAATATAAAACTTATGGAGGTACCTGCTTAAATGTAGGTTGTATTCCTTCTAAAGCTTTATTAGATTCTTCTGAGCATTATCACAATGCGGCGCACAGTTTTACTACACACGGTATTAACCTAAAAGATTTAAAGGTTGATATGAAACAGATGATTGCCCGCAAAGATGATGTAGTGGCGCAAAACACTGCTGGTATCACTTATTTATTTAAGAAAAACAAGATCGATGCCTTTGAAGGTGTAGGTTCTTTTGTTGATAAAAACACCATTTTGGTAACTAAGGCCGATGGTACTACCGAAACACTTTCGGCAAAAAATGTAATTATTGCTACAGGTTCTAAACCTACAGCGCTACCTTTTTTACCGATCGATAAAAAACGCATCATTACTTCTACCGAAGCTTTAAATATTAAAGAAGTGCCAAAAACCATGGTGGTAATTGGTGGTGGGGTAATTGGCCTAGAGCTTGGTTCAGTATATGCTCGTTTGGGTACCAAAGTAACTGTTGTTGAGTTTATGCCTGCAATTATTGGCACCATGGATGCTGGTTTAGGTAAAGAATTGCAGCGTGTGTTAAAGAAATCTTTAGGCATGGAATTCTTAATGGGCCATAAAGTTACTGGCGCTAGTGTTAAAGGTAAAACAGTTACCGTTACTGCCGATAACGCCAAAGGTGAACCAGTTAAAGTAGAAGCCGATTACTGTATTGTTGCCGTAGGTAGAACTGCTTATAGCGAAGGTTTAGGCTTAGATAAAATTGGCATTACCTTAGAAGAGAGAGGTAAAAAAATTCCAGTAAACGAGCACTTAGAAACTTCTGTTAAAGGTGTATATGCCATTGGTGATGTAATTACCGGAGCCATGTTGGCGCACAAAGCTGAAGATGAAGGAATTTATGTGGCCGAAACCATTGCAGGACAGAAACCACACATCAATTATAATCTAATTCCTGGTGTAGTTTACACTTGGCCAGAGGTTGCTTCTGTAGGTTATACCGAAG
Source organism: Pedobacter sp. Hv1 (assembly GCF_001412215.1). Lineage (GTDB taxonomy): Bacteria > Bacteroidota > Bacteroidia > Sphingobacteriales > Sphingobacteriaceae > Pedobacter. The sequence goes on along the minus strand of NZ_LLWP01000008.1, from coordinate 296,699 downwards.
AGCAATTGAAAGAAAAAGGCACCAAATACAAAGCAGGTTCTTTCCCTTTTAAAGCAAGCGGAAGAGCTAAAGCGAGTATGGATACCGATGGTTTTGTAAAGGTATTGGCTGATGAAGCTACCGATGAAATTTTAGGCGTACACATGATTGGTCCACGTGCTGCTGATATGATTGCAGAAGCTGTTGTGGCTATGGAGTTCCGTGCTTCGGCTGAGGATATTGCAAGAATCTGTCATGCGCACCCAACTTATACAGAAGCTTTAAAGGAAGCGGCTATGGCAGCAACCGAAAATAGAGCGATCCATATTTAAGTTTTCAGTTGACAATTTCCAGTTGACAGTTCTCAATTGAGTAACGGATAAAGAAAATAAAAATCCTGCGGTAAGTACCGTGGGATTTTTTATGTAAAGGATAGATGAACAAGATGTAATTATTTGACTAGGTTAACAATGGCTATGGTAAGTTTTGTATTTTAGCAATGATGAGGATAAGTTTTTTATTACTTGCTGTTTTACTTTTTTTGGCTGCATGTGTGCCCTTAAGGGCTGTTAAATATCTAATTCCAGATTTGGGCGATAGTGCCAAATTTGAAAATGTAACTATTGAAAAATCGGTTACACCTTTTCATTTTAAGTACAATTACCCAAACCCAACCTATGCCTCTTTAAAAACACAGCTAGATACCTCGTTGAAAAACTCCAAAACCAATGTGTTTTTGGTTATTAAAAACGATAGTATTATTTATCAATACCTTTCTGAAGGCACAACATTGAAAGCCAGGCAACCTAGCTTTTCGATGTCTAAATCATTTGTGGGTACTTTAGTGGGCATTGCCATAGACAAAGGCGCCATTCAATCGACCAACGAGTTAGTGATTAAATACCTGCCAGAACTGGCAAAAAATGATGAGCGTTTTAACCGTTTAACCATCCAACAGGTATTGGATATGCGAAGTGGTTTTCGTTTTACAGAAAGATCTTTTAATCCTTTTTCGAAAATTACAAGAAGCTATTATGGCGCCGACCTGAAAAAGATGGTAGGGAAGTTGACAATGAAACATGAACCCGGAAAGGTTTTCGAATACCAGAGTATCAATACCCAAGTATTGGCCTTTATATTGGAAAAAGCTACCGGAAAACCTTTACAATGGTTAATGCAAGAGTGGCTTTGGAAACCTTTAGGTGCAGAAAGTGATGCATTATGGAGCTTAGATGATGAAGACCACATTAAAGCCTTTTGCTGTTTGAATGCTACGGCACTTGATTTTGCCAAAATTGGTCGACTTTATCTGAAAGATGGCAATTGGGAAGGTAAACAGCTCGTTTCTAAAAAATGGGTGACCGCTACCTCCAATCCAGATACGCTAACCAAATACAGGTACAAAAATCAATTTTGGGCCACCAGAGATTTTAGATATTTTAAAGATTCGCTAAGTGCAGTTAACCAATTGCAGAAGGATGGATTGAACTATCCGGTAGAAAGAAGTCCAGATGGTAGATATTTTTATGCCAATAAAGTTTACGATTATAAGGCGCAAGGAATGTTTCACCAATCGGTTTATATCAATCCACAAAACAAAGTAATTGTTGTGCGTTTGGGCGATAGACAAAAGAAACTGAACTTCCATGGTTTTATCCAGCAGATTGGTAGGTCTATTCGTTGATGGTAAGCTGGAATCTTGCCGTTGGCGAGGACGCTAACAGAAGCTTATGGAAGGAAGTTGAAAGTTAAAGGTTGAAAGTCTGGAATCAGAAAGGTTAGTTAGATAAAGGATAAACAGATAGCCTTGATATTTCAATGATGCTTTTGTTGGCATCTCCGCCAACAATAATAAGGTGTAGGTTTATGCTGTCTGTTGGCGTCCTCGCCAACGAGATTTAACTTTTATTAGGTTAAACTAGTTCAATACCCAGGTTACGGAAGTCATCTAATCGGATATCGTTACTAGGTAGATCTGTAATCAGCACGTTGATCTGTTCAATATCGCAAACCCTAAAGTGAAAGGTGCTGTTTAATTTTTCAACATTACTAATAGCTATTGTTTTCATGGCATTAACCAACATGGCACGTTTAATTTCTCCTTCTTCGCTAACACCAGCAGTAATGCCCTCAGACGCGTCTATAGCACAGGTACCCATAAAATAAACGTCGGCCATATAACTGTTTACCTCTCTATAAGTTTGGATCCCAAAATTGGTTTTCATGTCTTTATGGTAGGCGCCTCCCAATACTGTAACCTCTATATTTTTGTGGTGTGCTAGAATAGGCAATAAAGCCATGTTATTGGTAACCACTTTAAAGGAAGCATCGATAGGGAAACGTGCGGCAATGGCACAAATAGTTGTTCCTCCATCCATAAATATGGTTTGCCCCTTTTTTACAAATTGTTGTGCTTTAATGGCAATGACGTCTTTTGCAGCCGAGTAATGCTTTGATCGGTCTTGAAAGCTTAAAGGATTGTTGCTACGGATAACTGCACCACCACTTACCTTAGAGAGTAGGCCATTTTTATACAACATCGCAATATCTCGCCTTATGGTATCTTCAGAAATACCTATTTCTTTAGCGAGCGATTTGTAATCGACACGTTTTTTTGTGTTCAATTGGTTTAAGATGTAGTCGAACCTTTCTTCCTTTTGCATAGCCTATATTGTATAGTTTTTTTCAATTAAACTGTTTGCCAAGCAGTACTCATTGCTTAACAATTGCAAATATATGCAAATTTGCATATATTTGCAATTGTTAATATAGAAATAATGAATTCGAATAGTGTAAAACGTGCTGCTGTTGCAACAAGGGCTATCTTTTTGGTATGTGGTTTGGGTATAGCAAGTTGGGCACCTATGGTGCCGTTGGTAAAGGAAAGGCTGGGGATTAATGATGCCAGTTTAGGTCTTTTATTGCTCTTTTTAGGTGGAGGTGCGATTAGCATGATGCCTATTAGTGGCATATTGGGACATAAGTATGGAAGTAGAATTCTAATATTGGCAGCTTCATTGGTATTAGCGCTAATGCTGCCTTTATTGCTGTTATTTTCTTCTGTTTTGCTAATGGGAGTGGCCTTGTTTATTTTCGGGGCTGCGGTTGGTACTTTAGATGTAGCCATGAACTCGCATGCGGTACAAGTACAGAACAAGCATGGTAAACACATCATGTCGGCTATGCATGGCTTGTTTAGTGTGGGTGGTTTATTGGGTTCATTAGGTTTAGGTTTTTTAATTAAATTAGGTTTACAGCCTATGTATGCAGCAGTTAGTATCGCTTTACTAATTGTTGTGATTGTATGCAGTATGTATAGTTCACTGTTTACACTTTCTGTTGAAAAAGAAATCGCGAATAATGAACAAGAAACTGAGGAACTTATTGTTAAACCAGTAGGCAAATTTTTATGGCTACATGCCAGTGTGCTGTCTGTGGGGGCAATGTGTTTTGCTGCTTTTTTAGCAGAGGGTTCAATATTGGATTGGAGTGCTGTATTTTTGAAAGAAAATAGAGGCGTTGAAGAAGCATTTGCAGGAATGGGTTATGCTGCATTTTCGTTGGCCATGGCTACCATGCGTTTATTAGGCGATGGTTTGATCCATCGATTAAATGCCAAAAAAATAGTAGTAGGTGGTGGACTTATTGCTGCTTTTGGTCTGTTTTTGGCGGTAATAGTTCCAAACACTTTGGTTTCGCTACTGGGCTTTGTGCTTTTGGGTATTGGTGCGGCTAACATTGTGCCTGTATTTTTTACCGAGGCCGGAAAGTTAAAACAGGTGCCTGCTGCTATTGCTATCCCGGCCATTACTACCATTGGTTATGCCGGACAATTGGCCGGACCGGCTTTGTTAGGTGTAATTGCACATCATTTCTCTTTGCCTATTGCCTTAGGCTTTAGTGGGTTTTTATTAATGTTGGTAGCTATTGTTTATTGGAGAAGGAGGTAGGGAGTTTAAAGTTAAAGGTTGAAAGTTTAAAGTCTGGAATTTGCTAATTACTATTGGCGGGGACGCCAACAGGAGCTTATCGTATGGAGTTGAAAGTTAAAGGTTGAAAGTTTAGAGTCTGGAATTTGCTAGCCACTATTGGTGGGGACGCCAATAGGAGCTTATTGAGGGAAGTTGAAAGTTAAAGGTTGAAAGTCTGGAATCAGAAAGTTTAGTTAGATAAAGGATAAACAAACGGTCTTGATACTTGACACTCCAATCTTGATACTAAAAAAGATGTTATATTTAATACAATGATAATCCTGAGTAAACATTGTTGAGGGGTTCGTGAAATATTTTTGCGGTTAGATAAACAGATAACAAGATGACCGTAAAAACAAAATTATTGACGGGATTGGTGATTTTTTCGCTAGCCCTGAGTGCCTGTAAAAAGAACACTCAAATTGAACCTGAGGTTGAAATTAAAGAAGATGTAGCAACTTTTAAACAGGCTGCCATGATCGATTTGGGTGGCGTTGCTGCCGCAGAAATTTCTGCCTATGACCCTTTGACCAAAAAACTATTTGTAGTCAATAACGAAACTACATCGAGAGTTGATGTAATTGACCTGAGCAATTTCCCAACGGTAACTAAAGTTAAAAGCATTGAATTTGCTGGCCAAGGTTGGGCAAATAGTGTAGCGGTATCAAATGGATTATTAGCGGTAGCTGTAGAGGCTGCAGTAAAACAAGATAATGGTAGCATTTATGTATTTAAAACGTCTACTTACGAAGAAGTTAAAAAAGTAACAGTTGGAGCCTTGCCAGATATGGTAACTTTTAGTCCAGATGGCAACTATATCATGTCGGCCAACGAGGGCGAGCCTAACGCCAGTTATACCGTTGATCCAGTAGGTTCTATTTCTATTATTGATGTTAAAAACAATTATGCTGTTAAAACATTGAACTTTGCAGGTTTCGAAGGCAATCAAACCACTTTAATGGCTGGTGGATTTAGAATTTTCGGTGGTCCAGAAGGCAGTAAATCTAGCTTTGCCCAAGATATTGAGCCAGAATATATTACCATTAGTGCTGATTCTAAAAAAGCTTACGTTACCCTGCAAGAAAATAATGGCGTAGCAGAGGTTGATATTGTTGCTGGTGTAATTACCAAAGTAATGCCTTTGGGTACACGTGATATCAGTTTAGCAGAAAATGCATTTGATGTAACAGAAGATGGTAAATACGAAGCAAAAACTTGGCCACTTAAAGCCTATTACCTGCCAGATGCCATTTCTCATTTTACTGTAAATGGAACAGGTTATTTTGCCTTGGCCAATGAAGGCGATACCCGTGAGTACGATGGCTATAAAGAAGAAACTACGGTTAAAAAAGTGAAATTAGATCCTGTTAAGTTTCCTAATGCTGCCACTTTACAGTTAGATGCCAATATGGGCAAGTTGGTGATTACCGAAGCCTCTGGTAAAAACAAGGATGGTTTTTATGAAGAATTATATGCAGTAGGTGGCAGAAGCATGAGCATTCACAATGCCGCTACTGGTGCTGTGGTTGCACATATTGGAAAAGATTTAGAGCAACATGTTGCAGCCGATCTTAATAATAAATACGATGATAAACGTTCGCCTAAAAAAGGAGTAGAAGTTGAAAGCGTTACGGTAGCAGAGATCAATGGAAAAACCATTGCCTTTATTGGAATGGAACGTGCTGATGCTATTGCAGTTTATGATATCAGCATACCAAATGCACCTAAATTTATACAAGTTTTTGAAACAGGAGATGCACCAGAGGGTTTACTATTTGTGAAAGCTAAAGATAGCCCGAATGGAAGAAGTTTGTTAATTGTAGCCAGCGAAGAAGATGGAACAATGAGATTTTATCAGCCTAATAAATTGTAGGTATCAAAACTTTAACATAATAGAAAGCCAGTAATTGATTACTGGCTTTTTTGTTGGAATTATCCTCCGACAGGCTCAGGCTGACACTCCATTTGGTTGGATGATCAGCTTTCTTTATTAGGGGGAAGTGCTAATAATTATATCCAGATGATAAACAGGGCTTTCTTTTGCCAATAGATTTGAAGACCTTTGTGCTTCCGCATTTTTCATTCTCCTTACACCAATTATGTCCGAAATTATTGAAGCTCCGGCTATAGCAAATCCGTTTTTAAACCATCCTTATAGTAGAAAAAGAGTAAGGCTGGCCGTTTCTTTATTTTATTTTGGGCAAGGGGTTTGTTTTGCTTCATGGGCTAGTCGTATTCCAGATCTAAAAGCTAGCATGCAACTTTCTGATGCGGCTTTGGGTAGTGTTTTATTGGCCTTGCCATTGGGGCAATTGTTAACCATGCCCATTTCTGGCAGATTGACCACCATTTTTGGGAGCAGAAAGATGTTAACTATTGGTGCGCCACTTTATGCACTGGCTTTAACTATTTTAGGCTTGGCCACAGCAGGATGGCAGTTGGCACTTTTTTTATTCTTGTTTGGAGTAACGGGTAATATCTGCAATATTGCATTGAATACGCAAGGTGTGGCCGGCGAAAGTTATTATGGCAAACCAATTATGACTTCTTTTCATGGCGCATGGAGTGTAGGTGGTTTTTCTGGTGCGCTGATAGGCTTGTTAATGGTCAACCTTCATCTTTCGCCCTATGTGCATTTTTGTATCGTTGCAGCTTTGGCATGGTTACATATTGGTATCAATTATCGGTATTTATTGGGCTGGCAAAAACCAAAGGAAACAGAGAAACCGAAATTGTTTACCAAACCTCAAGGCGTATTGATACAGTTGGGTATTATTGGTTTTTGTAGCATGGCCACAGAAGGTGCCATGTTCGATTGGAGTGGAGTATATTTTAAGGAAATTGTAAAAGCGCCTCAGGCCTTGGTCATTTTAGGTTATACCTCTTTTATGATCATGATGGCTACCGGTAGATTTTTGGGAGATAAGGTGATTGCCCGTTATGGTAGAAAAAGATTGCTTCAGGTTAGTGGGATCATCATTTCTAGTGGGATGTTTATTTCTGTTATTTTCCCTTTTCTAGTGCCTGCAACGCTTGGTTTTATGTTGGTGGGCATTGGGGTATCTGGTATTGTGCCGATGGTATATAGCATAGCAGGGAGCAATACCAAGGTTTCGCCGGGCATTGCTTTGGCCATGGTTTCGGGGGTGAGTTATTTTGGCTTTTTAATGGGGCCGCCTTTAATCGGTTATATTTCTGCATTGTCTAGCCTGCGTTATTCTTATGCTGTAATTGGTTGTTTCGGCTTATTGATTTCTGTAATTGTGGCTAAGATTAGTGCGATTAGGTAGGGGCGGGGAATAGGGAATGGGGAATAGGAAGTAGTAAATAGGGAATGGGAAATAGGGAATAGAGTGGATGGATGTTAAATAAAAAAGCCCTTTAACTTTTGAGGTTAAAGGGCTTTTTTAATGTTTATTTTATTTAGTGATTTGTTGAACCTTCACTAGCGGTATCATCAGCTACTGCTGTAGGAGCGGCTTGTAAAGTTGGTTTTTTCTTGAACCATCCTTTAATGGCTCTTGAATTTTTATCCATTACAATGTACATACATGGTACCAAGATTAAGGTTAGGAAAGTAGCAAAACTTAAACCGAAAATCATGGTCCATGATAGTGGTCCCCAGAAGGCTACATTATCTCCACCAAAGTACAAGTGTGGGTTCAATTCTGTAAATAACTTCACAAAATCGATGTTTAAACCTACAGCCAATGGAATTAGACCTAACATGGTTGCAGTTGCGGTTAACAATACCGGTGTCATACGGGTACGGCCAGCCTCAATTACCGCATCTTTAACGGTAGAACCTTGGCTAATCAAGAGTTCAGTAAACTCTACCAACAAAATTCCGTTTCTTACCACAATACCAACAAGGGCTACAATACCCAACATCGACATCATTACAGAGAATGGCATATTGAATAAGATACAGCCACCCAGTACACCAATTAAACTGAACAATACCTCAACCAAAATAATAATTGGTTTACTGATCGAGTTAAACTGCGTTACCAAAATGATCAAGATCAATCCAATTGCGGTTAAGAAAGCCATACCTAAAAAGCCCATGGTTTCTGCTTGTTCTTCTTGGTCTCCGGCCATTTTAATCTCTACACCATTTGGTGTTTTAAACTGGTTAACTTCTTGTGTAACGTTAGCTACTACCTGATTTGGGTTGGCATCGCTCAATACGTTTGAAGAAAGGATAATGATTCGTTTTTGCTGTTTACGTTTAATACCGCCATAGGTATTTACATATTGGATATTGACAAAAGAAGAGATTGGAACTTGCCTAATCTGACCACCCATAGCCATATCACGATAGGTCATTTTCAAATTACGAAGCACTTCCAAATTGTTCTTCTGGTCGTCTTTTGCACGTACGTTAATCTCGTAATCTTCTTTTTCATCTCTGAATTTAGAAATTTCACGACCATAAAGCGCTGCACGAAGATCGTTGGCAATTTGCCCAGAGTAAATACCTTCTCTGTTTGCTCTTTCTCTATCAATATCGAAAACTACTTCTGGTTTGTTGTTCTGGAAATCTGATTTCAATTCTTCAACACCAGCAATCTTTTTGCCCACTAGGTATTTTTTTAACCTTTCAGAGGTATGCACAATCGAATCGAGGTTATCGCCAGTAATTTCAATACTGATTGGTTTAGCTGTTGGCGGCCCGCCTTGTTCTTGTGCTACAGAAATTTCTGCACCGGGTACACCCTTTACGGCTTCTCTAATCTTATCTAGGTATTGAGCTGTGTTTACGCCGTTTCTTTTGCCAAATTCTACAAAAGCAACCGTAACTTTTCCCTTGTTAGGGTATTCGCCCTGATCTTCATCCTGTGGATCGGTAACGCCTTTGGTTACGTTAGAGATAATTGAGGTAACTACCGGATCTATCTTGCCATTTTTAGAAAGTACATTGGTTACTTTTTGCTCTACTTTTCTAACCACCTCGTTGGTGTAAGCTTGATCTGTACCTACTGGCAAGCCAACATATACATACACAAAGTTAGGATCTGCCGAAGGGAAAAAGATTACTTTTTGCCTACCAGACATTACCAAGGCGAAGAAAATGAAAAGGGTAGCAAAGAAAAGCCCGAAAGTACCCCAAATCAATTTTTTGGGATGTTCTACCGCCCAATGTAAAACTTTAACATACCTGTTTTGGAAACCAGGCCAGATTTTGTTCTGGAATGTTTTCACGGCATTGGTTAAGAAGAAATGGTTAACAAGGTAAAGAATTGCAATAAATATAACGAAATTACCCAAACCAAAATTAACCAGATAGCCCAATAAGGCTAAAACGGCAAAGATGATCATTCTCTTTCTTACCGCTTTATCAAAATGTGGTTTCTTGTTGGCCGAATGGTCATCGTGGGTCATAAAATCGACCGCAAAAACAGGGTTGATGATATAGGCCACAATTAACGAGGCAAATAAAGTTACAATTAAGGTTAATGGTAAAAAGTACATGAACTTACCAATAATACCTGGCCAGAACAATAAGGGGAAGAATGGAGCCAAAGTGGTTAAGGTACCTGAAAATACGGGTACAAATACTTCACCCGCCGCCATTTTAGCCGCTTTTACAATGGGTACTTTCCCATTATCAAAAATACGGTGCGTGTTCTCGATTACCACAATGGCATCATCTACCACAATACCCAAACCTAAAAGGAAGGAGAAGAGTACAATCATGTTCATGGTAAAACTGAAGCCCATAATACCACCTAGTAAAGGCATCATTAAGAAAGCAATGAACATAGATAGGGGAACCGAAAGTGCTACGAAAAGTGCATTGGTTACCCCCATAAAGAACATGAGGATAATGGTTACCAAAATAAAACCAATAATAATGGTATTGATCAAATCGTGTAGGGTTACACGGGTCTGGTCAGATTGATCGCCAGTAATTTTAATGTCTAAAGCTTTAGGCAACGACTTTTCCTTCATTTCTTTAATGATCTGATTGATCTTGTCTGAAGCCTCAATTAAGTTTTGTCCCGAACGTTTTTTAATATTCAGCGTAATTACGTTTTTACCATATAAACGGGCATAACTGGTCTGTTCTTTAAATGCATCTTTAACTTCGGCAATGTCTCTTAAATAAACAGCTGCACCAGTTGGCGTTTTGATCACCAAATTGGCAATTTGTTCAGCATTTGTGAATTCTTTTTTAACGTTTAGGGTACGGCGGAGGCCATCCATTTTAACGGTACCACCAGATCCGCTTACGTTTTCGTAACCTACCGCATTTTGGATATCGCCAAAAGAAATTTGTGCTGCAGCCATTTTGTTCATGTCTACAGTAATCTGCATTTCTGGATCTAGTGCCCCTACAATGTCAACACCCGAAATTTCTGGCAAAGCTTCAATCCTGTCTTGGATATCATCTGCATATTCTTTCAGTTTTTTCAGGTCAAAATCGCCAGAGATATTCAGGTACATGATCGGAAGATCAGACAGGTTGATATCTTGCACCGTCGGATCTTTTGGAAGATCGCTTGGTAAATCTTGTTTGGCCTTATCTACCGCATCTTTTACACGTTGTTTGGCATCTTTGATGTCTACATTTGTGCCAAATTCGGCAGTAATGATTGAAAAATCTTGGTAGGAGTTAGAGGTAACTTTCTTTAGTCCCTGTGTTCCTTTGATCTGTTTTTCCAATTGTTTGGTTACCAGGGTCTCCATGTTTTCTGGAGAGGTTCCAGGGTATATTGTTTGCACGAAAATTTTCGGGATAATTACCTCCGGAAAGTTTTCTTTTGGAGTAGAATTATAGGCAAACAAACCTGCTACCGTAATCATTATGGTAATGATATAAATGGCGGTTTTATTATCTATAGCCCAACTCGAGGGCTTAAACTCTTTGTTAACGTCTTTCATTTGATTTGAGATATGAGTATTAAGATGTGAGACCTGAGATGTGAGCCTTGAGTATCATACTCTTTAAAGACACATTCAATGGCCCGCCTTTCTTTACCTTGATTAATATTTAACTGTATCACCCTCATTCAGATCTTCTATTCCCGAAACCACAATCTTGTCGCCAGCACTTAGACCTGATAAAACTTCTGATCTGCCATCAATGGTTCTGCCCACTTTAATTGGACTACGTTTTGCTTTTCCATTAACAACGGTAATTACATATTGGCCATTTTCGGCATTTTGAATGGCATTTACCGGAATGGTAATGGCATTTGGGTTTTTATAGTCTACCACTTTTAAAACCACAATCATGTTTGCACGGTATTTGGCATTTGAAGGCAATTTGATTTCGATATCGAAACTACGTGAAGCCTGATCAATTACTCTTGAAGCAAAAGAAACCTTGGTTTTTAAGCTGTCTGGAATATCTGGGAAGATCACTTGTACATCATCGCCCTGACCAACTCTACCTAAATAAGACTCGGCAACTTGTGCTTTTGCTTTTAAGGTATTGGCATTTACAATTCTGATAGAAGACATACCAGGAGATACTGCCTGACCTACCTTCAAGTCCATTTGTTCGATAGTTCCACTAATTGGCGCTTTGATTTTATACATGGCCAACTGCGAATTTAAAACTGCCATTTGGCGTTCTAAGCCTTCTTTTGCTGATTTTGCATTTACAAATTGTACTTCAGTTCCAATTTTTTGGTCCCAAAGGTTTTTCTGGCGATTGTATAAATTAACAGCCAAGTCGATCTGAGTTTGCAATTGGGCTATGCTTTGGCGTAAAACATTATCGTCTATCTGGGCCAATACTTGTCCCTTGCTTACATTTTGACCAATAGCTGCAGAAACCGAAGTAACTACACCTTGTGCTTCTGGGTTAACCTGTACATTTTGCTCTGCATCTACTCTACCTTGAATTTCAACATAGTTGTTAAATGGAGCAGTTTTTACATCGTAAACAGTTACGTCTTTGGTAGCTGAAGAGTCTTTAGTGCCAACTTCTGCTTCTAGTGTCGCAATTTTGCCATCGAGTTCGGCACGTTGTTTTTTTAGATCGGCTAATTCAGTCTTTTTATCTTTTGGCTGCGAACATGCAGCTAAAAATGCAATTGCTGAAATGAATAATAATTTCTTCATTGTATTGTGTTTTTGTAAGGTTTAATAAATTATGTTTCCTAGTGCTTTATCCAGATTTACTTTGTTGATCAGCATATCATATAAAGCGTTGATGTAGTTGTTTTGCGATTCTTTAAGTGAAGTTTCTGCTGTGGTTACTTCTAAACTAGAGCCCACACCTTGTTCGTATTTGATTTTGCTTACCCTTAAAATCTCTTTGGCCAGCTCCATATTTCTTTTTTGGTTATCGAGCGATCGTTGACCGTTTAAATAAGTGGTTTGTGCCTGAGAAATTTCTAGGTTAATGGCATTCTGCAAATCGTAAAGCTGGTTTTGGGTTTTTAGTGCCGTTAGTTTCGCATTGCGCAACTGATAGATTTTTTGTCCACCAGAAATTAATGGAATGGATAACCTCAATCCGATAACCGTACTTGGAAAACGTTTGCTGTACAAATCGCTAAACTTATCATTTTGGAAATTTGCAGATGTGCTACCAAAAGCAGATAATGAAGGTAAGAATAAGCTTTTATAACGTTTCACGTCTAAATCGTTCAGTTTCTTTTGGGTTTGCATTAACGAGTACTCAATTCTTTTACTGTAGGCGCCAGAATCGCTAACAATTACGCTTTTATCCAAATTAACACTGCCAATTTTATCAGTTAGGGTTAACATGCTGCTTACGCTCATGCCCATTTGGAATTTAAGCAAGTTTACATTTAAAGCTAAAAGTCTAATTACGTTTTCTTTTTCGGTAAGCAAGTTGTTTTTGAGTACATTTAAACGGTCTACATCGATTTTTTCTGCAAAACCATTTTTGAATAGTGCATCGGCATCACTGAGCGATTTGGTTAAACTAGCCAAGTTGGCATCAATTAAGGATAACTGTTCTGTGCTTACCAATACTGAATAATAAGCTTTACTTACGGCCACCGCAGTTTCGATACGGGTGCGACTTGTACTTTTAACAGAAAGCTCTTTGTAGGTTTTAGAAGCTTGTAAGCCTACTAGATACGAGCCATCAAATAAAAGTTGGTTAACATCTAAACCAACTGATGAATTGTATTTTACACCAAATTTAACGGGTACAAAAGTGCCTGGTGCATTGAAAAACTCACCGGGTAATAAACTTGTGGCTACTTTAAGAAAGTCTTGAAAGTTGGCACTGGCACTTACCTGTGGTAATCCGATTCCAATAGTTTGTTTAACTGTATTTTTAGCAATCTGCTCGTCTATTTGAGCATTGAGAATGCTAACCTGATGTTTTTGTGCATAAGAAATAGCCTCTTGTAAGCTAAAACTTGCCACAGTGTCTTTAGTTTGTGCCTTAGAGGGTAGGGCCCAGCTCAAACAAAAGAGGAAGATGTAAAGTTGATGTTTCATAAAGGTTGTTGTGCTTGCGTAGATTTTTGTTGGTATTGATTAATTTGTTCTGTTCCTTTTTGGTTGCAGATACCGTGAAGGAAATGCTCGGTTAATTCTATCATAACTTGAGCAATGGTATATTTATTGGTGGTATAGTGATCGTGCTGATTAAAAATAATGTCAACTTGGGCCAAACGCATTTGGGTAAGGATATCTATGTTAATTTCTTTTCTATAAAAACCCTCTTTAATTCCACGTTCTAAATTCTCGGAAATAACTTTGCCTAATTTCTTTTCCCTAAAATTTTTAAAGTACAACCAAGCTTTGGGATGATATTTTTGGAGGTCGTAAAAAAGTTTTGGATTCATTCCTGTTAACAATTCGTGCATATTACCAATGGCAAAAAAGATTTCTTCAACGGCATCTTGTGCATTTTTTGCACTGAAATCCATGTTGCAGTCTTGCGTGGTGAGTTTGTCTTTGATCAAAATATTTACCAGCTCATCTTTATCTTTAAAATGCTGATAGATAGTCTTTTTAGACATGCCTAAATGTTTAGCAATATCATCCATGGTTACACTTTTAAAACCATATTGGCAAAAAAGTTTATCCGATTCTTGAATTATATAGTCTTTTACTTCCAATCTAAATTCCCCTTAAAATTTATCTATCAAAACTATGGAAACTTTTTTTAATCTAAAAGTTTCCGTCACTTTTCTGTTAAAATTTTTTTATTCACAAAAGAAAATATTAATTAATAATTAAAAACTAGTTTGTCGGTCAATGGAGGTTTTGGGTAGGTGAATGGAGACAGTGGTTTGAATTGACAATAGATGTGAGTTTGAAGACCAATAGTTTTCTGCATAAAAAAAGGAGCCCATTTGGGCTCCTTTAAAAAAAACTAAAAATTGTATTGGGAAATGTATTAGTGTTCTAAGTCGTACTCATGAACGTCTTTATGGTTGTATGGTTCTACCATCAACTCGTCTATTGTTTTGGTTTGTTTGTTGAAGCCAAGTTTATCTAGCATTCTATCAAACATCAGGTAAACCACAGGTACAACAATCAAAGTTAGGAAGAGCGAACTCGTTAGTCCACCTACAATAACCCAGGCCAAACCATTTTTCCATTCAGCGCCGGCACCACTGGCCAATGCAATTGGAAGCATACCAAAAATCATGGCAATGGTTGTCATCAAAATTGGTCTTAAACGAGCATGGTTAGCTAAGATCAAGGCTTCTATAGTAGATTTTCCTTCAGCTTTCATGTGGTTGGTAAAGTCGACCAAGATAATCGCATTCTTCGCTACTAGACCCATCAACATGATCAATCCCAAGATGGTAAAAATACCAATCGAGTTATTGGTTAAGGCCAGCGCCAATAAGGCACCAATAACGGCCAATGGCAGCGAGAACATTACAACCAATGGGTAGACAAAGCTATCATACAATGCCACCATAATCAGGTAAACCAAAATAACTGAGGCTAACAAAGCAATACCCAAAGTACCAAAACCTTCAGCCTGGTTTTCTTGGTCACCTGCCCAAGTATAACTTACACCAACTGGAGCTTTTAATTTGCCATTTTTTTGCAGTTCTTCTAGCTTAGCCTGAAAATCGGCTACGATGGTACCCGTTGGGCGACCAATAGATTGCGCCTTAACAGAAACGGAAGTAGATTTATTTAAACGCTCTAACTGACTTGGTCCAGAACCTTCGGTTATGCTGGCAAATTGCGATAGTTTAATTTGTTGTCCTGCTGGGTTCACAAAAATCAAGTTACGTACATCCTCCACGTTTTTGCGGTCAAAATCCTGATATTGGATATTGATGTCGTACTCGTACTCACCTTTTCTATATTTACCATCGGTATTACCACTAAATGCTGTTTGCATGGTTAAACCTACAGTTTGTAAGGTTAAACCTAAAGCCGACATTTTATCGCGGTCTACTTTTACGTTAATTTCTGGCGTTCCTTTTTCTACAGATAGTTTAATCTCTGTAGCACCCGGAATAGCTGCTAATGTCTTTTGGGCACCTTCGGCATATTTTAAAACGCTATCTAGATCAGAACCCATTACCACCAATTGGATTGGGGCATTCTCTGCAGTTCCTAAAATACTAATTGGAACCGTTTTAACTTTGGCACCTACCAACTCTTTGGCTAGTGCACGGCTCATTTTGGTGGCAAAAATATCAGAAGAAACTCCTTTACGTTCATTACGCTCTACCAGTTTTACATTGATCTCTGATTTGTAGGCGGTAGCCTGAGTTCCACCAAAATCGCCACTGGCCTGGCCCACTGTGGTAATTAATTGGGTAATTTCTGGTTGTTGGTGTAAGAAAGTTTCTGCCCTTTGGGTGAAGAAGTTGGTCTGTTCTAATGATGCATCTTTAGGTAGTTCTATCTGTACCAAAAACTCGCCTTTATCTGATTTAGGGAAAAACTCTGAACCAATAAAACCACCAACCATTAAACCACATGAGCTGATAAACATAATGAATACCATACCTAATGTTAAAGCCTTATGGTTTAACGCCCAGGTTAAGATACCTGTAATCCAGTGGGTGAATTTTTTCAATTGTTTTTCGAACCATAAAATGAAACGACCAAACATGTTTTTACCTTCAATACGCTCTAGTTTACCATATCTTGAGAAAAGTAAGGGTACAATGGTAAATGAGGCCACCAACGAAAGTAGGGTTGCAATAATTACCACAATACAGAACTGACGTAGAATGTTTGATACCAAACCTGTACTTACCGCAATTGGGAAAAACACCACTACAATTACGAAAGTAATGGAAACTACCGTAAAACCGATCTCTCTGGTTGCGTCTGAAGCTGCTCTTACTTTGTTTTTGCCCATCTCCATGTGGCGTTGGATATTCTCCAGTACCACAATCGCATCATCTACCAAGATACCTACCACAAGTGATAGCCCTAGTAAAGACATCAAGTTAAGGGTAAAACCAAATAAACTGATCCCGATAAAGGTTGCAATTAAAGATGCAGGAATAGATACCATTACGATAACCGCATTTCTGAAACTGTGCAAGAAGAACAACATTACAAATGCTACCAATATTACCGCCAAGATCAAATCGTGGATTACGGCATCGGCAGATTCAAGTGTGAACACAGAACTGTCGTTTACAATCTTAATGTCTAATTTATTTGCAGCGTATTCTGTTTTTAACTTCGCGATAATGGCTTTTACCCCTTTACTTACTTCTACGGCATTGGCATCACTTTGTTTAATGATCTGGATAGCAATAGCTCCCTTGCGATCGATACGTGCCAGTTTCTCCGTTTCTTTTTGCGCATCCTGAACATCAGCAACATCACTTAAACGAATTTGTGCACCATCTTTTCCGGTAGTTAAAACCAGGTTACGCAATTCTTCAATGTTTTGGTATTTTCCAGATAAACGGATCAAAACATCCTGACTTTGGGTTTTAACACTACCTGTAGGGAAATCTAAATTCGACGACAAGATCATCTGTTGTACCTGAGGCACAGAAAGACCGTAACCTTGTAATTTTTT
Source organism: Pedobacter sp. Hv1 (assembly GCF_001412215.1). Classification (GTDB taxonomy): domain Bacteria; phylum Bacteroidota; class Bacteroidia; order Sphingobacteriales; family Sphingobacteriaceae; genus Pedobacter. Next base: position 279,785 of record NZ_LLWP01000008.1, on the reverse strand, counting down.
GGCATCTAAGGCCACTTGAATTTCACGCTCAGATCCACCAATTAAGTTTACCTGTGCAATACCACTTACCCTCGAAATTACTGGGGCAATCCGTTTATCGATCAAATCGTAAAAGGTCACATCGTCCATATTTGCAGAGGCAGACATGGTAATTACCGGTAAATCATCTAAAGAGAATTTACTTAACGATGGTGTTTTTACATCCTCAGGTAAATTAGCAAGAATAGCGTTTACCTTACGCTGTGCATCATTTAAGGCATTGTCTATATTTGCCTTATCCGTTAAGGTAATGGTTACGGTAGACAAACTCTCGAATGATACGGCATTGATCTTTTTAATGTTTTCCATTGATGATACCGCATCCTCAATTTTTTTGGTTACGGTATTCTCTACCTCATTAGGCGATGCCCCAGGGTAGATGGTTGAAATAGATACTACGTTGTTTGAGAATTTCGGTAACAACTCATAACCCAACGAAAAGTAACTCAATAGCCCAAGTAAGGTCAGTGCGGTAAATACCACAATTACCAACGAAGGCCTTTTTATAGATATATCTGTTATCTTCATTTTAATTTTTTATTGCAAGTGAACTAAATATTGTTCTTTAGACAGGCTCAGGATTACAAAACTGTAAACTGTAACCGCCAATTAAACTATTTAACGATACTAACGGCAGTGCCTTCAGCTAAGTTAATTTGGCCGCTTATAATTACGGTTTCGCCTTCTTTTAAACCATCAAGAATTTCTACGTTCTCTCCAAGAATACGACCTGTTACTACTTGACGCAATTTTGCGGTATTGTTTGTTTTGTCTAATACAAAAACCTGGTTGCTACTTACACTACCCACAAATGATGTACGTGGAATTAATACACTTGGTGCTTGTTGTGGGAAGTTGAATACTGCTGTTCCATACATTCCTGCTTTTAAGCTATTTTTGGTATTGTTAGCTACTTCAATTTCAATGGGGAAGTTTAAAGTTGCATCTGCTTTTGGTGCAATAAATGTAATTTTTCCACTAAATTTCTCATTCGGGAATACAGAAGACTGGATCGCAATCTGATCGCCCAATTTAAGGTTGGCCACTTGCGTTTCGTTTACATTTGCTTTCAGTTTCAATTTAGAAACATCAACTAATTCAAATAACTGTGTTCCTTGTGCGGTTACAAAGGCACCTACTTCAATGTATTTTTTGTTTACAATACCATTAATTGGCGATTTAATGTTGGCGTCGCTCAGTTTTCTTTGCGAAGCCTGTAAACGTAATTTTGCATTTTGGCTAGCCAATTTAGCCTGGTCTAACTGTTGTTGTGTTACACCTCCAGTTTGGTAAGAGCTTTGGTATCTGGCTTCGTCTTTTAATGCATTCTGATAGTTGGCTTCTGCAGTTTCTCTATCTGTATTGATAATTTCGGCGTCAACACGGGCTAAAACTTGTCCTTTGCTTACGCGGTCTCCTTCTTTTACATAAATCGCGGTAACGCGACCAGCATTTTCTGATAAGAAGTTCAGTTCTTGATTGGCTGCAAAGTTTCCATTTGCATTGAAATCTAAATCAACAACTTTTTTCGCTACATCTGCTACACGAACAGCAACAGCCCCGCCTCCTTTTGCAATGAATGCGGTTTTTTCTTCGTTCTTCTTTTTATTGTTGCTTAAAACGTAAGCTATTGCGCCAAGGGCAACAACAATTACGATGATGATGGTGATTACTCTTTTCATTTCTATTGTACTAGCGATTTAATGTTTCCGTTTGATTTAATTAATTGTATTTCGGCAATCTTATAATTTAATAAGGCCTGTGTATAGCTATTTTGAGCTTGTGTTAACGAGTTTTCTGTATCTAACAGATCTGTTAAGGTAGCCAAGCCATTATTGTAATTGTTCTGCGTGCTTTTGTAGATCTCTTGTGCAAGTTCTGCGTTTTTACGCTGCGATGTAATGGTGTTTAAATTATTGCGCAATTGAATTTTGGCGTTTTCGTAGGCCATGTTCAATGAGTTTTTGGTATTTAACCTGTCTTCTTGTGCTTTTCTAATGTTCACATCAGCCTGACGTACTTTAGCGCGGGTTAAAAAGCCATTAAAAATTGGCACTTTAAGCGTTAAGCCTATGGCTGAAGATCCGTAACCAATTGCGGTGCTGTTGGTATTTAAAAAGTCAAAACCATTGGCCTGGCTAGAATAAGTATAGTTTCCGGTTAAAGCCAATGTAGGATAATATTCTGCTATATAAGCTTTCTTTTGTAAGGCCAAAAGTTTGTCTTGGTTATCCAAAAGCTTAATTTCTGTTCTGTTGGCCAAGTCTATCGTAGCTGCAAGTTGAGGTAAAGTGCTTACTTCTGTTAATTCTGTAGCAGGTAACACTATCGGTGTAGCCACTTGCATACCCATAGCAAACTTCAATTGGTTTTCTAACAAGGTAATGCCATTAATTGCTTGCTCTCTTTGCGTATTCAGATTGGTTAGGTTTACATTGATCCGATCTACATCGATTTTCTTAGCCAAGCCATTTGCATATTGGTTAGACACAATTTTCTCTACCACCTTCACATTTTTGATGTTATTGTCTAACACACCTAATTGTTGTCTGTTTACCAAAACCTGATAATAGTTGTTGGCTACCAACTCGATAATCTGCTCTTCTGTTAATTGTGCAGTAAGGTTATAGTACTCTTCACTAGATCTGGCAGCTTGTAGGCCGGTAAATACTTGTTGGTTAAATAGTTGTTGTGACAACTGAATACCTGCAGACGAATTCCACTTCTGACCAAATTTAAGGGTCTGTAACTGACCACCAAAGTCAACTACCTGTTGACCGATGATGGCATTGTAGGTTAAACCAGCAGTACCAGTAAGTTGTGGTAAAGCTTGTGCCCTTACTTCTTCAACCTTATAACGTCCGCCATCAATATCTAATCTCGATTTGCGCATATTGGTGTTGTTCTGCAATGCGAAAACGAGGGCGTCTTTTAACGTGAGCTGCTGTTGTGCGTTTACAATTTGTGGCAAAACCATCCCTGCAATTAGCAGGATCAATACAAGTTTTGCCGTTTTTATTCTAAGCATGTTTACTATTTTTTGGGTTTAATAAAATTAATTGTTGATCTCGGTAGAGGTATGTTGTGTTTGTAGTTTCATCTTATTGGCATAGATATGGCCCAATCCGGTTAAAGAACAAACGCCATATAAAAAATGCTCGGTAAGTTCTACCATTACCTGTGCAATATTGTACTTGTTCATGGTGTACTGGTCGTGGTGATGAAAGATCAGGTCTGATTGATCTAAACGGAGCTGGGTTAAAATATCAATATTAATGTCTGCTCGGTAAAGACCTTCTCTGATGCCACGTTTCAAGTTGTTATTGATCGTTTCATAAATGGCCTTATCCCTAAATTCTTTAAAAAACAACCAGGCTTGGGTATGGTACTTTTGCAGGTCGTAAAATAATTTGGGGTTAATGTTATTTAATACTTCATGAATATTGCCAATCATTAAATAGATTTCTTCAATGGCATCTTCTGCATTGGCATAGGCATTTTCCATTAAGCAGTTTTGCGCTGCTAGTTTTTCTTTGATCAGAATAGTGACCAGTTCGTCCTTGTCACTAAAGTTCTGATAAATTGTTTTTTTAGACATGCCCAGGTGTTTGGCAATGTCATCCATCGTTACACTTTTAAAGCCATATTGGCAAAAAAGCTTGTCCGCCTCTTCTATGATATATTCCCTTACTTCCACTTTTTTGTTCCTAAATGATGGCGCAAAACTATGGAAACTTTTTTTAACTCCAAAGTTTCCTTATTAAAATTCTGATCTCTTCAGCAATCGTTGTGCTGGTTTGTGTTGTTTCCATGCTACAAAGGAAAGTATAGAAAGCAGCTTAAAACAGGCTCTTTCGGCGAAATGGGGTTTTTTCTAGGTGAAAATATCTAAATCTAATTTTAATGTAATTTTTCTATATTCGGCTAAACGATTAAGATCAAATTATGAAAAAGGGAAGAATAGAAGCTTTTAGCGACGGGGTAATTGCCATCATTATTACCATTATGGTGTTGGAGTTAAAAGTTCCCCACGAAAAGAGCAAACTTATAGATTTGCTGGCGCTATGGCCTGTTTTTTTAAGTTATGTGTTGAGCTTTATCTATGTGGGCATTTACTGGAACAACCACCACCATATGTTCACCGTGGTAAATAAAGTAAACGGAGCGGTATTGTGGGCCAACATGCACTTGCTTTTTTGGTTATCGATGATCCCTTTTGCTACTGCTTGGATGGGAGAGAACCACTTTGCACCTGCACCCATGGCTGTTTATGGCTTTGTACTGTTAATGAATGGACTTGCTTATGCCATTTTAACTTCATTGCTGATCAAACATCACGGAGATGAATCGACCTTGTCTAAAGCTGTAGGCAGTGGAATGAAAGGAAAAATCTCTTGCGTTTGTTACGCCATAGCCATTCCATGTGCCTTTGTACATGTATGGATTTCGGGAGCATTATATATTTTGGTGGCGCTGATCTGGTTGGTGCCTGATAAAAGGATAGAGAATATTTTGCGTGAGGAAGGGTAGGGGTAGAAAGTATTTTTTGGGGAATAGTAAATAGGGAATGGGAAATAGGGTAGAAAGTTTAAAGTTCAAAGTGAAAAGTTGTACGTTTTAAGTTGTAAGCGGGTTTTTCTGAGGGAATAGGAAATAGGGAATAGAAGTTCAAAGTGAAAAGTTGTTTTGTTCACAAAATGTGAAGTTTACTAGGTGTGTTCACAAAATTGGGATACTTTACTAAATCTTTATACTAATGAACCATTGACCAATGAACCAATAAAACTGATGGAAGAGGTAAGATGGAAAATGGATTGAAAGTTCAAAGTAAAAAGTTGAAAGCGATACGTTGTAAGTTATAAGTGGGCTTTGTACACAAAATTGAGATGATTTATTAGGCTACTTTATCTTTATACTAAGTACTTACTACTTTGTACTAATGAACTATTGTGTCTTTATACTTAGTACTAATAAACCAATGATAACAAATATGTCAGTCTGAGCCAGCCAAAGACCTCTTGGTAAAACATTTCGACAAGCTCAATGTGACAATTATAAGTTGTGCAATAAACTATTGGGTCTTTATACTTAGTACTAGGTACTTTTTACTAATGAACCAATGAACCAATCAACAATTGAGCAACATTTTAATACCTTTGTCCTTTAAATTAAACTTATGCCCATTTTGCAAGAAAACGTATCGCTTAAACCATTTAATACTTTCGGGATCGATGTTAATGCCCACTACTTTGCCGAAGTAACAAGTGAAGCAGATTTACAGGAGGTTTTTAACAACCCCATTGCAAAAACACAAAATTTGTTAATTTTAGGTGGCGGCAGCAATATGCTTTTTACTAAAGATTTTGAAGGTTTGGTCATCAAAGTCAGTATTCCTGGCATCAGTTATCAAGTAGATGGCAATGCCGTAAGTGTGGTTGCTGGTGGTGGTGTAGTGTGGAACGATCTGGTTAACTATTGCGTGGCAGAAGGTTTTGCAGGCATAGAAAATTTAAGTTTAATTCCAGGTACTGTAGGTGCTTCGCCCATTCAAAACATAGGTGCTTATGGTGTAGAGCTGAAAGATGTATTTACTTCTTGTACGGCCTTTGAAATTGAAACGGGCCAAATGAAAACATTCGATTATGCTGCTTGTCAATTCGGTTATAGAGACAGTGTTTTTAAAAACGAGCTGAAAGGTAAGTACATCATTACAAGTGTAACGTTTCATTTAAGTAAAACAGCAACACTGCAAACGCATTATGGCGCCATTACCACAGAGTTGGCCAATAGAAACATTACCGAACCTACCATAGCAGATATTTCTACCGTAGTGGCCGATATTAGGGTAAGCAAATTACCCGACCCAAAAACAATTGGGAATGCAGGCAGTTTTTTTAAAAATCCGGTGATCAGTAAAGAAGAATTTGAAACGTTGGTACAGAAATTTCCAGATGTAGTCAATTACCCAGCGCCAAACGGAAAAGTAAAACTGGCTGCTGGATGGCTAATAGAGCAATGCGGTTTTAAAGGAATTGTTGTTGGCGAAACTGGCACCTGGAAAAATCAGGCGCTGGTATTGGTTAACCATGGCGCAGCAAGTGGACAAGAGGTGTATAATTTTTCAGAACAAATTATCAATACGGTATATGCCAAATTTTTAGTTGGTTTAGAACGCGAGGTAAACATCTTGTGACAAGTTGATTTTGACTTGCTAGGGCATGATTTTTAACTTTAAGTTAATTGTTCTCCCATTTTTGGTATCATAGTTGTATAGGCTTTAATAACTATAAACAGTTTGCCCGAACCACAAGGCTTCTGTTTCTTTTTTAAAACTTAAAACTAAAAAACTATGACACAGCTTCAATTTAACCACCAATTGCATGATTATTCTGGCTCATTACAGTCATTCGCTTTAAATTTTACAAAAGACATTGAAGATGCAAATGATTTGGTGCAGGATACACTGCTAAAGGCGGTTACTTATTACAGCAAATTTAAAGAGGGTACCAATTTAAAAGGATGGTTGTTTACCATTATGCGCAATACGTTTATCAATAACTACAGACGCATGGTAAAAACAAATACTTTAATTACACAGAGTGAAGATATCTCATCGGCCAACCTACATTATAGCGCTACACGCAATGCGGTAGAGAGTAAGTTTGTAATGGGCGATATCCATAAAGCTTTGGCTACTTTACAGCCTGAGTACTATGTGCCGTTTATTAAATATTTCGAAGGCTATAAATATCACGAAATTGCTGATGAATTGGCCATCCCGATCGGAACGGTTAAAACGAGGATCCATGTGGCACGTGGTATCCTAAAAAAATACTTGAAAACCTATGCAAAGGACCTTGCATCTACAGAGGCATAATATTTGAATGAAAAACACAGAGAAAGGCTCCAATTTGGGGCCTTTTTATTTGATATTGATTTGTAGTTGAGGATGGTTTAAGTATAAAATCATACTTTTGAGAATCTGAAACCAAATCAAATTTAAATGACCTATAGTTTTCTACTGCTCGATTTATTGCTTATCCTTATTCCGATCTTTTTGTCTTTTGATAAAAGTGTACTCGATAAAGCACACCTTAGGTTTGTGATACCTGCTACATTGGTGTCTGGAATTATCTTTTCGGCCATTACGGTAGTTTTTACCATTTTTGGAGTTTGGGGTTTTAATCCCTCTTTTTTAATCGGTACTTATTACAGAACGGTTCCGATAGAACAGTACCTGTTTTTCTTTGCCTTTAGTTTTGCAGGTTTAGGAATTTATAATTATCTCAATATCAAGTTTCCAAACAACCATTTACAAAAATTTAGTTTATCGGTTAGTAACTTGATGTTGGGTATCTGTGTGGCCTTTATCTTTTTTGCCTATGCCAAATGGTATACGGTAGTTACCTTTTCTGTGTTGCTTTTGCTGCTGCTCTATATCGAATACCTGAACAAATTAAGGTTCATGTATCGGTTTTACAGGGCCTATGTAGCTTGTTTAGTTCCGTTTTATATCTGTTATGGTGTACTTTGTAACTTGCCTACCTTAACTTACGATACTGCAGAGACTATTAAGTTACAGTTGGTTCATATCCCTTTAGAAAACCATTTCTATATGATGGGTATGTTGTTGTTGGCGGTTTACCTGTTCGAATTTTTTAAGCATAAAAAGACCAAATAATGGAGCTGCCCGAATACAGTAAACAGCAATTGGCCTTGCGTAACGGACAGGATAAACCTCAGGTATGGATTGCTTATAAGGGAAAGATCTATGATGTAGGGAGTAGCCGTTTATGGCGAAATGGAAAACATTACGAGCATTGGGCTGGGCAAGACCTTACAGCCGAACTGCCAGATGCACCGCATACCGATACTGTTTTCGAAAAGTTTGAAGTAATTGGGGTGTTGAAGTAGGAAGTTGAAAGTAAGAAGTTGAAAGTAAAAAGTGTAAAGTTGAAAGTTAGGCCTGCTGAACTTTAAACTTTACACTTTCAAATATTTCTAGTCTTGCGTAATTTCGAAGCTGCTCAAGTTTACAAACTCTTGTAATCTTTCTGCGATGGCACTTTTTTCTAGTTCTAATAAACGTTCTGTACCAAATTTCTCTACACAGAATGAAGCCAATGCCGAACCATAGATCAAGGCATTTTTCATGTTGTTGAAGTTTACGGTACCTACTTGTGCCAAATAACCAATAAATCCACCAGCAAAAGTATCACCAGCACCTGTTGGATCAAATACCTCTGCTAAAGGTAGGGCAGGAGCCGAGAAGATTTTATCCTCATGGAACAATAAAGCACCATGTTCGCCTTTTTTAATGATCAGGTATTTTGGACCCATCGTTAAGATTTTGTTGGCAGCCTTAACCAAAGAATACTCTCCAGATAATTGACGGGCTTCTGCATCGTTAATGGTTAACACATCAATCATTTTAATGGTTTCCAACAAATCGTCCATCATAATGTCCATCCAGAAGTTCATGGTATCTAGAACGATCAGTTTAGGACGCTTGTTCAACCTTTTAATCACCGTTTGCTGAATTTGTGGGGTAAGGTTCCCCAACATTAGGTATTCGCAGTCTTGGTAACTATCTGGGATAATCGGATCGAAATTCTCCAATACATTCAGTTCGGTGATCAAAGTATCACGGCTATTCATGTCGTTGTGATATTTTCCACTCCAGAAAAATGACTTTTCGCCTTCTTTAATTTGTAAACCTTCGGTATCAATACCATGTTGGTTTAAAGTTTCAATGTCTTCTTTTTTGAAATCATCGCCTACAACAGCAACAATTTTTGTTTGATTATAGAAGTAAGATGCAGCTAAACTAGCGTAAGTTGCGGCTCCACCAACGATTTTGTCCGTTTTTCCGAACGGTGTTTCAATGGCATCGAAAGCCACAGTACCTATGATTATCAGGCTCATATGTATTATATTAAATTTTTTTTAATTTTTTTCACTACAAATATTGCATAAATAATTTAAAAGCCCTAATATTGCATTCCCAAAACGAACAAGGGTTTATGTTCTTAACATATTATCTAAAGCCGTTTTCGGAATAACCAGTACTCCTTCTTAGCTCAGCTGGTTAGAGCATCTGACTGTTAATCAGAGGGTCGCTGGTTCGAGCCCAGCAGAGGGAGCTCAACTTCACGAGTCCGTGAAGAACTAAAAAAGCCCATTTCTAGCAATAGAATGGGCTTTTTACTTACATAAGGAAGTACTCCTCCCCCCATTCCAATAAGTTTATCAATGGGTAGCTCGGCAAGTTAAACAGCATTTTTTGCTAAACTTTACGAAAAACCGTTACAGAAACCGTTACAGAAATTTTTGCCTCGTAGGACTTCCGGTTCATTCATTAACCCAGTTTAAACCTACCAAGCATGGCAACAGTTGAAGCAAAAGTTTATGTACACCATTACAAAAATGACGGAACTTACAATGTTAAGATCAGAGTCTATCACAAAAACGAAACCAAGTTCATCGACACATCATATTATGTTTCAGATAGACAGGTGAAAAAACATCCAGATTTCAAATCAGAATTACTGGTAAAAGACCCTTTCATTAAGAAGCAGATAAATGTTGAGTTAGACGATTATCGTATAAAAATTACCAACCTTGGAACAAGAATAAAATTATTCTCCTGTCAGGAGCTTAAGGACCATCTTTCGGAAGCTGACAAGGAAATTGACTTTGTTAAGTTTTGTGCTGATTTTATTGAAGGATTAAAGGTCTTAAAAAAGAACAAAAGTGCCGCTAACTTCAATACGGTTAAGAACAGCATAGTCGATTTATTTAGAAGGGAAATCGTATTGGTGACCGAGATTGATGTCGATATGCTTTTTGATTGGGATAATTTCTTAAGAACAGAGCGAAAGATGACCAGAGTTGATCAGTATGGACGACCAACGGTGACCTCGCAAAAACCTTGCACTGATGCGGCTGTACATAACTACATGCGTGATCTAAGATCATTATTCAATCACGCTCGCAAAAGGTACAATAAAAAGAGTTTGGGAATTACAAAGATAGAACATTACCCTTTTGAAGATTACGAGATAGTAGATGTTCCAGAGACAAGAAAAAGAAATTGTGATATTGCCACGGTAAAAACCATAAGATACAGTAGGTGCAGAAAAGGAAGTAGAGCAGAACTGGCACGCAATCTTTTCATGCTCTCATTCTACATGTGCGGTATTAATGCTTCCGATCTAATCCAGATAGATCAATCAAATCTGGTAAAGGGCCGGCTTGAATATAACAGATCTAAAACTAGGGATAAGAGAAAAGACCAGGCATTTATTAGTATTCTTATAGTGAGAGAGGCTAGATTTTTACTTAAAAAGTATTTAGGCAAACTTTCAGTACGATATTCAACTATTGGCTCGTTAAATAAAGCACTTAGTGTAGGAATGAGAAATCTGTGTAAACAGCATGGATTGTGTGGCATTACCTTTTATTGGGCTCGCCATACCGTTGGAAATTTGGGAAGAAACACTTGCCGTATGAGTAAGGATGATGTAGCTTTAGCATTAAACCATGTTGATAAAGGAAATAAAACAACAGATATTTACATTGAAAAGGATTGGAAAATTGTAGATGAATTACAACAAAATGTAATAAAACTATTAGGACGGAGAGGAAATAGGCTTAAGAGGTTGAAAGGTAAGTTAAGATTAAAACTGAGAAAAGCTAAAATAGAACAAGTTTGTTTACCAGCTTGATTTCCTAGAATATTTAATTTAACTGATGATTTAAAATTGATAAGTATGAAAACCTTGATTTTATTTTTCTTAACCTGCATTATTGGAACCGGTGCATTTTTGGCTGGATTATCAATGAAGAACCCTTTACCAGCTTTCATTGTTGCATTTGGAGTATGGATGTTGTTTCTTTATAGGCTAGGCAGAAAATAATAACTAAAAGAGTCACGTAAGAATTATGTCTTTATAGGGCAAGTGGATACAATGATTTGGCGACACTGCATCTTTACGGAAACCTTATTTTTTTCTATGAGGTGGTAAGTTAGCCACAGCAGGGTGTTCCTTGCTGTATCGGTGGGCATTTAACAGTGCCGTAGCTACAAAAAACACAGCAGTCTCCAGTAAGTGGCTTTAGGGTGGTTTTGCAGTTTTCACACTCGTAAAAGTACTGGCACGAATCGGTTGGCATTTCTTCAGTTTTTGCAAAGTTACAAGTTGGGCAGGTAATTGTAGAAATGAGGGTTGTTGTAGTGTACATGGTTAATTGTTTTTGATAAGTGTATTTTTGTAGCCAATCTTACTAATTTTCTTGCTAATGCTATCGGCAGATATACGATCTGGATCATAACTCACTAAGGTGGTTCTACTTTCAAAAGAGGTCGTGGATTTAGCGATGCCACTAATGCCATTCAATCCTCCATCAATATGGCTGGTACAGGCAGCGCAGCTCATTCCTTGGATAGAAAGCTCAGCTGTTTTGATTTTTTTTGGTTTTGAACTGATATTTGTGGTGCTGTTTTGCCCTGCATACAGTAAGTTTGAGTAATAGGGAAAGGCGATCATTAGTGTAGAGATTACGGTAACGGCCAGTAGAAATTTTTTAGATTTCATAAAACCACTTGTTTGCTCATCACATTGGCAGTCATCTTTTTGTACGGGTTTTCTAGTTAGCATTTGATACCATGCTAGTGAAAATAGGATTGCTGTCAGTACGATGATATAGGGGCGATAGGGTTCTACCCAATTCAGATAGGTGGATGCACTACCAGCACCGCCAATGATTGCAAACAGAGGGGTAATGCAGCAAATTGAGGCAGTAAATGCAGCAAGGAGGCCTGCTATCCAACTTTTCTGTATGCTTTTACTCATTATATTACTATTAATGGTTTCTGTAGTTGGCTAAAAAATGGATGAAGTAGTTCAAGTCGTGAGGCTATGATGGAATAGTATATGGTCTGACCCGATCTTTTCGATTGGATCATATTTCCATCCTTTAACTTTCGTAAGTGCTGTGAGATTGCGGGAATGGTCATATCAAGTATATCACTGAGATCGCATGGACATAGCTCATCTTCCCTATTTAATAGGAAAAGTATCTTTAGCCTGACCTCATTACCAGTAAGGGCCAACAATCCCGACAGCTCGGAGAATTGAATAAGGTTTGAATTTAGGGCTTCTCTACAATTATTAATCTGTCCAAGGTCTGCGAAAATTCTTTTGCAATTGCTCATATTTAAAATAAAACCAAATATAAGCATTTAAGCAATTACTTAAATATATTTTTACTGTAATAAAAATGCGACAATATAATTGGTATATTATTTTTTTGCTATAAAAGTATATGCTTAACAGTTTTATTATTTTCCCAGACACATAAACTTTTACCGTTGCCAAGAAGATAGATCCGCGGATGAGTTCCCTTACCAATAACTTTCGTTGTTCCTTTGACAATATCGGCAACCTTAATATCATCTTTTTCCTGCCACGCTATCAGAGTTTTATTTCCGCGCTGTGCCATGCTTACACTTCTGCCATTACCTAGAGATCTTTCTGCTTTTTGTTCATTCCAATAGAAGATCTGTCCATTTCTCTGCCATGCAGTCGAAACCACACCTTTTTCATCAATCGAAACACCACCTCCATCCATAGGGCAAGCATTTAGCTTCCATGTTCCCATACCCGTTTTGGCCGCTTGAGTAAAAGTTTTTCCCATATTAGTTGAGCTAGCATAATAGATATCACGGGAACCAGCAAGCCAGTTTCTGAAGGTGATGACCAGTTTATTGTTTTTTGCGATGATATTTGGCCTACAGCATTCGCAGGTATGTCCCTCTGGTGATCGGTATACCAATTTATTTTTTGACCATTTCATGCTTTTGGCCTGTAGAGCTGAAAAATAGATATTGTTCATCTTATCAGTTCTAAGATCAAGCCATACCGCATAGAAATTATTGTTTCGATCTGCGGTTAGTCCCATCAGACCTTCAGGAGCGGATTTTGAAATATCGTTAACATTTGCTCCTTTCCTCCAAATGTTCTTTGTATGTTCCAGTCTATAGGTATGGATGTTGCCATCCTTGTCCATCGCAGCAATAACACTAGAAGATAATGAAGATGCAATTTGTGGACCCCGTGTATTTCCAAGGTGCATACCTGTTAATGAGGCTACAAACACAGGCTTAGAGAACTTTGCTCCATTGTCGGTTAAAGTTATACAATAGATATTCTCCCCATCCCCATAGACCATGCGAACAGTCCCTTTGGTATCTATTGCAATGTTTGGCTGTTGGCCAGTTATTACAGGCTGCAAGGGTATAAGCGCAGATGCACTATAAGCTAAGCATATAAAAAACAATACGGCAATCAGTTTCAAGTTCTTCATTATGGAGGGTGTTAGTATTTGTGGAGGCGGTATTTAATGTAAAATTATGCAACTTTTTCCCAAAATCCTGTAAAAATCCAGTGGCACAAGCGATGTACTTTTGTACCATACAATCAGATAATGAAAACATCACACAATTTAGAGACGATCTCATTGCCAGTTCTGGGCATGACATGTGCGGCATGTGCAAGCAGTGTAGAAAGTATGATAGGTTCTCAATCAGGGGTAGAAAAGGCAGAAGTGAACTATGCGACACAAACGGTTAAGGTGCAATATCATCCCAACGAAATTCAGCCAAATGCTTTTCAAAAAGCAGTCCAATCCATTGGCTATGACCTGATCATGGATACCGAAAGTGGCAGGGAAAAACAGGAAGAAGTGCAGGGCAAGAACTATGTTGCCCTTAAAAAACGTATGGTTGCCTCTGGGATACTGACCGTTCCCGTTGTTCTGATAGGAATGTTCTTTATGGATATTCCCTATGCAAATTATTATATGCTTGCACTCACAACACCAGTACTTTTTTTCTTCGGAAGGAATTTCTTTATCAACGCTTTTAAGCAGGCAAGACACGGCAAGGCGAATATGGATACTTTGGTTGCCCTAAGTACTGGGATTGCCTATCTGTTCAGTATATTCAATACGTTATATCCAGAATTCTGGCATAAAAGAGGCCTCCATCCACATGTCTATTTTGAGGCTGCGGCAGTAGTGATTGTATTTATCATGCTCGGAAAACTGCTCGAAGAGCGGGCTAAATCCAATACCTCCTCTGCTATCAAGAAGCTCATTGGCCTACAGCCCAAAACAGTATTGGTGATAACTGAAAATGGCGAAAAGGAAATTCCCCTCGCTGATATTAGTATTGGTGACAGGATACTGGTTCGCTCTGGTGAGAAGATTCCTGTAGATGGTGAGGTTTACGAAGGAAGTTCCTATGTAGATGAAAGCATGATATCGGGTGAGCCAGTGGCTGTGCCTAAAAATAAAAGCGATAAGGTTTTTGCTGGAACTATTAACCAAAAGGGCAGCTTTCGGTTCATGGCTCAAAAAGTTGGCGGAGAAACCATGCTAGCACAGATCATAAAAATGGTCCAGGATGCACAAGGTTCGAAAGCCCCAGTACAAAAACTGGTGGATAAGATCGCAGGAATATTTGTTCCGATAGTAATAGGCATTTCATTGTTGACCCTTCTTTTGTGGGTTCTGGTTGGAGGTGAGAATGCATTTACACAGGGAATGCTTGCAATGGTCACTGTTCTGGTGATAGCCTGTCCATGCGCACTTGGACTTGCCACGCCAACGGCAATTATGGTTGGCGTAGGAAAAGGTGCAGAAAATGGAATATTAATTAAAGATGCTGAAGCGCTGGAACTTGGGTATAAGGTCAATGCAGTTATTCTGGACAAGACCGGAACACTTACCAAAGGAAAGCCAGAGGTTTCAGAAATGATTTGGCAGAATGGTTCTTCATTTGACAAGCAAAAACTGAACAGCATTCTTTATGCACTTGAAAGGCAATCTGAACATCCACTTGCCGATGCAATAGTCAATCATTTGAAGCCTACCATTGCTAGCGAGATTAAGGTTGCTGGATTTGAAAGCTTAACGGGAAAAGGAGTATCTGCCTCTTTTGAAGGACAAAAGTATTGGGCGGGCAGCCACAAAATTCTAAATGATGTCGGCATTAAGATAAATGACGAACTAAAACATACCGTCGAAAGTCTACAACTACAAGCTAAAACGGTAATCTATTTTGCTGATGAAAAGCAGGTACTCGCCATCGTAGCCATTACCGACCAGATCAAAGAAGGTTCCGCTGATGCCGTGACCGAACTTTTAAAACGTAATATAGATGTCTATATGCTTACCGGGGACAATCACCAGACCGCATCTGCTGTTGCAAAACAAGTCGGTATCATTAATTTCAGGGCAGATGTCCTGCCATCTGATAAGGCCGAATTCGTAAAGGAATTACAATCACAGGGAAAAATAGTTGCCATGGTTGGTGATGGCATTAATGACAGCCACGCCCTTGCGCAGGCGGATGTGTCAATTGCCATGGGAAAAGGCTCTGATATTGCGATTGATGTAGCCAAGATTACGCTCGTATCTTCTGATCTTATGAAAGTTCCAAAGGCCTTGCGCCTATCGAAACTCACTGTTCGCACGATACGCCAAAACCTGTTCTGGGCATTCATTTACAACCTTATAGGAATTCCCGTTGCTGCTGGTATTTTATACCCTATTAATGGTTTTCTGCTAAATCCGATGATAGCGGGGGCAGCAATGGCGCTTAGTTCGGTATCGGTTGTAAGCAATAGCCTTCGATTAAAATTTTCTAAACTTATTTAAACAACATAATCATGGAAACACTAAAATTCAAAACAAATATCAAATGTGGCGGCTGTATAGCAGCCGTTACTCCCCACCTGAACAAACTTTCAGCTATTGAAAAATGGGAGGTGGATACGCAAAACCCCGACAAGATATTAACGGTGGAGGTAAGCCAGGGAATCGATACCGATCAGATCATCGATACGCTTGAAGAGGCTGGTTACAAAGCAGAAAAAATTTAATCCAGCTTACATTTTGGCAAGAACATCGTTTGATTATCAATTCGATGTTCCTGCCTTTGAAAATTATCTCATTTAACAAAGCGTATATTAGCATTTAATCTAACCTATAGGGTATGTTGTTATCTATAAAAAACATGGTGTGTGACCGCTGCATTTCGGTGGTAACACAACAGCTTCAGCACCACGACCTTCAGGTTGATGATATTTCACTTGGGCAGGCCGTTGTTTCTCCCGAACCTTCAGAGGAATTGTTGAGCGAAATTTCTGCTTCACTTAAAATTTTGGGGTTCGAACTGATTGACAGGGACAAGGATAAGATGGTTGAACGGATCCGTAATACAATAATTGAACTCATACACCATTCGCAACAGCCCGAACTGCACGTTGTTTTTAGTGAAGCATTGAGTAATCGGTTGCACCGGGATTACAGCTACCTGAGTAGGTTATTTTCCGAAAGTGAAGATACGACCATCGAAAAATTCATCATCCAACAAAAAATAGAGAAAGTAAAAGAGCTTATCCAATATGGTGAACTCAACCTCAATGAAATAGCTTGGAAGATGGGCTATAGCAGCAGTGCGCACTTGTCCAACCAGTTCAAATCTGTAACTGGTATATCTCCAAGACAATTCAAGTTACTAGGAGCAAATAACCGAAAACCACTGGATAGTATATAAAAGATATAATTTTAATGACATGGCATGATAAAAAACAGAGCTATGTAGATAATGGTGTAATAAATAAGTGAAATTATATAACGAAAAATAATTATAGTACCTTATATTTGCGCTAATAATGAAAAGAATACTGTTCACCATTCTTGCTTTCTTCTATCTGGGAGTTTCCAGTGGGGCAACTGTGCATTTTCATTATTGCATGGGTAAGTTGGCAAATTGGGGCTTAACTCAAACTCAAAAAGACAACTGTGAATTATGCGGTATGTCTAAAAAGGAAATCAAGAAAAATTCCTGCTGTAAGGATGATTTTAAACAAGCCAAGATAGACAGTAGTAAAAAGTCAGCACAGACTGTTTATCAATTTAACCCAACAGTAGTAGTACTAACCGATCATATTTTCAAATATGATACCGATCAGATGATTTTGTCCAATAAGGCAATTCAATCTGTATATAGTAATGCACCTCCTGAAAAAGAATGCATTCCCATTTTTATCCGTAATTGTACCTACAGAATATAGAATTCATTTCTATTAATATCTAGCACATTCGTGTACCGGGCATAGCTTTGCTATACCCCAAAATCTTTATATCCAAATTTTTATTTCAAATCAATTCATTATGAAATCATTACGATTCTCTTTGGTAGCCATGTTGGCTTTCCTTGGCAGTGCAGCTTTTGCGCAGTCTAAAATAGACAGTATTAAAGTATCTGGCAATTGTGGTATGTGTAAAAAACGTATAGAAGCAGCAGTAAAAGTAGATGGAGTAACTGCTGCAGAATGGAGCGCAAAAACTAAAGTGCTAACCCTAAGTTACGATTCTGGTAAAATTAAGCTCGATGATGTGCAGCGTAAGATTGCTGATGTAGGGCATGATACGCCAAAATTTAAAGCTACTGAAGCGGTTTATGATAAACTTCCAGGCTGCTGCAAATACGATAGAGCAAGTCAACCTGCAAAACAGCCAGAATCAGATCACAAACATTAACATTAGGTGCCTGAGCAATCGGGCACCGATTTGAAAAAAATAAAGATGGTACATAAAATTATAGAATGGTCTATGCGCAATCGGTTTATTGTGCTGGCACTTTCTACCGGATTATTTATATGGGGAATATTCGCTGTACAAAAAAATCCGATAGATGCCATTCCCGACCTTTCAGAAAATCAGGTAATTGTATTTACCGAATGGATGGGCAGATCGCCACAATTGATAGAAGATCAGGTTACCTATCCGCTGGTTACCAATTTGCAAGGTATTCCCAAAATCAAATATGTAAGGGGCTCTTCCATGTTCGGCATGAGTTTCATCTACGTAATCTTTGAAGATGATGTAGATGTATACTGGGCCAGAGAGCGTGTAATGGAGCGAATTAGTACAATCGCCAAAACCTTACCAGAAGGTGTTGCTCCGCAATTAGGGCCTGATGGTACGGGCGTAGGTCATGTATTATGGTACACGTTAGATGCCCCAGATATGGATTTGGGCGAACAGCGTGCGATACAAGATTGGTACGTGAAATTTGCTTTGCAAAATGTTCCAGGAGTGAGCGAAATTGCTTCATTTGGTGGTTTTCAGAAGCAATATCAAATTTCGATAGACCCTAATAAGTTATTGTATTACAAACTTAGCGTACCGCAGGTAATTGCTGCGGTGAGAAGCAATAATAACGAGTCTGGAGGGCGTAAGTTCGAAATGAGCGATATGGGCTATATTATTAAAACTTCGGGCTACCTCAAATCGCTCGAAGAGATCTCAAATATTCCTATAAAGAACCAGAATGGTACACCTATAAAGGTCTCAGACCTTGCCACTGTACAAATGACAGGAGAAACCAGACTAGGTATTTTTGATCAGAACGGTGAAGGTGAACGTGCTGGCGGGATTGTGGTGATGCGTTATGGCGAAAATGCGGCAGAGGTAATAGATAAGGTAAAAGCAAAGATGAAAGAAGTATCAAAAGGATTGCCAAAAGGCGTAAAGTTTGATATTGTATATGATCGGGGCGAGCTAATTAAAGAATCGGTCGATTCGATCAAAAATACATTGATAGAAGAGATGATTGTGGTATCGATCATCGTATTCGTATTTCTATTCCATTGGCGCAGTGCATTAAGTATTATTATACAAATTCCAATTACCATAGCAGCGAGCTTTATCCTACTCAATGCCTTTGATATTTCATCCAACATTATGTCGCTTACCGGTATTGCACTAGCCATAGGTGTGATTGTAGACAATGGTATTATTATGAGCGAAAATGCCTATAAGCATTTGGCAGAACGATATGAGTTATGGGAAAAGGACCAAAATAAAACAACAACATCATGATCAAGTGGTTTAAAAATAGATTTAAAAAAACGCCAAATTGGATTAGTGAAGAAGATCGCCTTGCGGTGATTACTAAATCCAGTAAGCAGGTTTCAAGAGGGGTTTTCTTTGCAACAGTCATTATCATTACCTCTTTTTTACCCGTATTTATGTTAACCGGACAGGAAGGCAAACTGTTCCATCCGCTAGCGTATACCAAAACATTTATCATGATTGTAGATGCTTTGTTGGTAATTACGCTGGCACCTGTGCTGATCTCCTTTTTTATGAAGGGAAAATTTAAGCCAGATAATGCAAATCCCGTAAACAGAATATTAGAGAGGGTTTACGAACCAATTATCAGAACAGTTTTAAAATGGAGAAAAACTACAATTGCAATTAACATTATTGCCTTGTTGATTACCATTCCATTGCTTAAAAACCTGGGAACGGAGTTTATTCCTCCGTTGGATGAGCAAAGTATTCTTTTTATGCCGGTTACGTTGCCTGATGTATCGAATGCAGAAGCAAAACGCATATTGCAGATACAAGACAAGATTATTAAGTCGGTACCAGAAGTTGATAAGGTTTTAGGAAAGGCAGGCAGGGCGAATACCGCTACTGATAATTCGCCGATTAGTATGATTGAGACCATTATAACATTAAAGCCTAAAAGTGAGTGGCGTAAAGGGATTACCAAAAAGGATATTGTAACCGAGCTAGATGCTAAACTGCAAATTCCGGGTGTGGTAAATGGTTGGACCCAGCCTATTATTAACCGAATAAATATGTTGGCAACGGGTATTCGTACCGATGTAGGGATTAAGGTTTTTGGACAAAACCTGGACACTATTGCTGCTGTATCTGAAAAGGTGAAAGCAGCATTAGAAGGCACACCTGGGGTTAGCGATTTATTCGTAGAACCAATTACGGGCGGAAAATATATGTCTATCGATATAAAGAGAGATGAACTGGCACGTTACGGTTTAACTGTTGATGATGTAAACCAAGTGGTGGAAAGTGCATTGGGTGGTGCAACCATTGGCAATACCATTGAAGGCAGGCAACGTTTTTCTATTAGCGTACGTTTGGCACAGGAATATAGAAACAGTGTAGAGCGAATCCAACGTATTCCTATTCAGTCGGCCACTTTTGGCGAAATTCCCTTATCAGCTGTAGCCGATGTGAAATTTGAAGACGGACCACCGATGATCAATTCTGATAATGCCATTTTGCGTGGTGCTGTAATGTTTAATGTGCGTGATCGGGATTTAGGAAGTACAGTTAAGGATGCAATGGAAAAGCTAAACAAAGAGAAAGGGGTACTTCCAGAAGGTTATTTCTTGGAATGGAGTGGGCAATATGAAAATCTTATCCGTGGTAAGCAAACCTTAATGTGGATTGCTCCTGTTGTTTTGGTCATCATTTTCTTCTCCTTGTATTTCGCTTTCCACTCGATAAGAGAAGCCTTTTTAAGTCTGATTACAGTTCCTTTTGCTTTAATAGGTGGGGCTTATATGATCTACTTCTGGGATGTGAATTTGTCTGTTGGTGTAGCCGTAGGCTTTATTGCCTTATTTGGCATTGCCGTTGAGACAGGTATTGTAATGGTCATTTATTTAAATGATGCCATGCAACAACTCATTAAATTAAAAGGAAATTCAAGTGAGACCATCACAAAAGAAGATTTGAGGGAATATGTAATTCATGGTGCTGCCAAAAGGTTAAGGCCGAAACTAATGACAGTTTGTGTGTCGCTGTTTGGACTGGTTCCCGTGTTATGGGCTACCGGCGTTGGAGTAGATGTAATGCAGCCCATCGTGTTACCAATGATAGGTGGAGTATTGACCTCATCTACCCACATTTTACTGGTTACTCCACTTATCTTTTTAATGTCTAAAGAATACGAATTGAGGAAATATGGAAAATTGGAGGTTCACGATGTACAGCATTAAAAAAATAACGTTGATACTGCTGCTATTGCCGTTTTGTGCATTCGCACAGCAAAAACCGGTGCTCTCATTAGATACGGTTTTACAAAGAATAGATAGGAATAACCTTTTGCTGCAATCGTATGGGTTAAAAGCAGAAAGCTATAAACATGCGGCTAAAGCATCAACAGCTTGGATGGCTCCAATGGTTGGCGTGGGCACGTTTATGACACCTTATCCTGGTCAAATGATTATGGATGAGAGCGATAAAGGCTCTTTAATGCTGCAGTTAGAACAGGATATTCCCAATCCAGTGAAGCAAAATGCTAACAAACGATATATCGAATCGAAAGGTAAAGTAGAAAATGAAACCCGGGGAGTTACCTTAAACGAATACAAAGCGCAAGCAAAGCGATTGTATTTTGGCTGGTTGGTTGCACAGCAAAAAATTAGTGTATTGGCGCAGAATGAAAAGATTATGCAAACCATGAAAAAGATCGAAGAGATTAGGTATCCTTTTAACCAGTCGAAATTAGGTAGTATATATAAAACTACTGCTAAATTGGAAGAGAACCGAAACATGATCATCATGCAAGAAGGTGATATTGCTAAAAGCAGGGCCTGGTTAAATAGTTTAATGAACCAACAGGGAAATGCCGACTTTGCTATTGATACCGCTTATCAGCCAGTTTTTGTGGCTGCAAAAGCTATTGATACAGGTAGTTTGGCCTTGGCTAGAAACGATATTAAGAAAATGGATTACAGCATACAATCTATGCAATTGAATATCGAAGCGATGAAAAAACAAAGCAGACCTGATTTTAAGGTAAGATTTGATCACATGTCGCCATTAACCAAAATGATGCCCAAAGCCTTTAGCATTATGGGAATGGTAAGCATTCCAATTGCGCCATGGTCTTCAAAAATGTATAAATCTGAAGTAAAAGGAATGCAATATGAAGTGCAGGCCATGGCTAAAGAGAAAGCAGCTATGCTTCAAGAAACGCAAGGGATGTTATACGGTATGCAATTCGAAATCCAGTCTATGCAAAAGCGGATCAAGGTAATGGAGGATAAAATTATTCCAAGCTTACAAAAAACAATGGATGTTAACTTTCTAAACTACCGCGAGAATAAAACGGAATTACCAGCAGTAATCGATTCGTGGGAAGCATTAACAATGATGCAAACAAGTGTACTAGATGAAAAACTGAAACTTTACTTAATGATTGTAGATTATGAGAAAGAAATATATCGTTAACCCCTTTAGCTTTGCTTTGTTGATGATGGCTGGCATCATGATAATCAGTTCTTGCAATAGGAATAAAGCTGTTAAAAACGATGCCCATGATGATCCTGGGGTCGTAAAAATAGATAGTAATCTCTCTCACCTGCTTAAACCTACAAATGCACAGGTGGTGTCAACATTGCCGGTAATTAAAGCCGAGTATGGCACTAGAATATTTACAGCAGAAGTACAAGGTGTAATTAATTACGATACACGTAATGAGAATAGCGTAGCAAGTAGGGTAAGTGGAAGAATAGAGCGTTTATTGATCAAGTACAATTATCAGCCGGTTCGCAAAGGGCAGTTAATTATGGAGGTTTACTCCCCAGATTTGGCTGCAGCACAACAGGAGTTGCTTTTTTTGCAACGTTCCGAAACAGATCAATCTATGCTAGAGCGTGCTAAACAGCGGTTAATGTTGTTGGGAATGAATAATTCGGCAATTAATCAATTGTTAAAAACAAGAAAAGTTAATTACCGTATTCCTGTATATAGCAGTGCAGATGGGTATATTCTTGAAAAATCTGCTGCAACCTCGGCTGCTGCTCCATCTACTGCTGCACCTTCTTCTGGTGGAGATGGAATGAGTAGCATGGGTGGTGGATCTGCAACGTCTGCTACACCTGTGGCAAGTGCTCCGGCAAACTCTCCTGTAATGTTACGGGAAGGACAATATGTAAGTGCTGGGCAATCGCTTTTTACGATTTATAATGCCAGTAGCACGCTTGCAGAGTTTTCATTTAAACCTGACTTGGCATCGCTGATTAAAAAAGGAGATAAGTTGATGTTTTATAAAACTGCGGATAAAAGCACTGCTCAGAATGCGACTATTGGAATGATACAGCCTGTTTTTAAAAATGGGGAGAACTTTACTATTGCCAGAACCTATCTCAACAAATCGAATTTTAGGATTGGAGAACTTCTTACTGCTAAAATACCTGTATTGTTAGCTGCTTCATGGTGGCTACCAGAATCTGCGATCGTATCATTAGGGGACAAAAAAGTGTTATTTAAAAAAGAAGGTAATGTAGTTGTTCCAAAAACGGTAAAAATAGGCGTTACCATCGCTGGGATGGTACAAATTACAGAAGATATTAGCAATTGGAAGATCAGTAAAAATGCAGCATATCTAATTGATAGTGAAAGCTTCATTAAAAAATAAAATTATGGAACGTAAATTATTTATAAAGAAATTTGCTTTAATAGCGGTGCTTCCATCCCTATTTATTACAGCTTGTAGCAATGAGAAAAAACCTGTAGAAGGGGCTGCAAAAGGAAAGGTGCAGACTTTTACTTGCCCAATGCACCCACAGGTAATTAAAAATGAAATGGGTACTTGTCCCATTTGTGGGATGGATTTAGTGCCTTTCGAAAAGAATAGTAACGATAAAGCACTGAAAGTAGATGAGAAGCGCCAAGCATTAGCCAACATAACTACCGTAATAATAGGAGAAAATAGCTTTTCTGGTGGTAAACAGCTTAATGGAAGGTTAACTGTTGATCCCGAGCAAAGTAGTTATATCTCTAGCCGAATTGCAGGTAGAATAGAGCGATTGTATGTAAGAGAAACTGGGGTTAAGGTTAGTAAAGGGCAACCTTTGTATCAATTGTATTCTGAGCAATTGGCTACCCTGCAACAGGAATATTTAATGGCTGCAGCACAAGAGAAACAATTTCAGGGCGATAAAATAGAACGTCAGCTAGTTGCTGCTGCCAAACAGAAACTGCTACTATATGGTCAATCTGAAAAACAGGTTCTGCAATTGTTAAAAACCCAGAAAAAAGATCCATTTATTGTGTTTTATGCACCGCAAAGTGGTGTTGTGGCAGAGTTATCGGTAACACAGGGGCAGTACGTGCCAGAAGGGGGCTCGATATTAAGATTAGAAGGTTACGGCCAGTTATGGGTCGAAGCTGATGTTTATCCAAGTGAGGCTAAAAACATAAAACAGGGCCAAAAGGTTAAGGTGGTGGTTGCAGGTTGGGAAGATAAGCCACAAGAAATGATCATTAGTTTTATTACACCAGCTTTACAATCAGGTTCACAGCTTACACAAATTAGAGGGACTATCCCTAATCCATCAAATCAATGGCAACCAGGCTTACAAGCCAACGTCTTTTTACCTTCTGCAAGTCAAACTAATGTATTGACTTTGCCGGTAGATGCTGTAATAAGAGATGGAAAAGGAATGCACGTTTGGGTTAAAAGCGGAAAAGACAATTTTGAAGCCAAGCTTGTAAAAACTGGGCAAGAAAACGATGATCAGGTTGAGATTGCCGAAGGATTGAAAAAAGGAGATCAGGTAGTAGTAACTGGAGCATATCTATTGTATAGCGAGTATATCCTTAAAAGAGGAAAAAACCCTATTGAAGGGCTCAAACTAAGTAAATCATAAATATTAATTATAAAACCAAAAAAAATGAAAACAATAACCAATTTTGTAATGATTTTAGTTGCAGTAACGCTATTTGCAGCTTGTGGAAACAGTGATAAACCAGTAGCTGAAGATGCACATGCAGGTCATAACCATGCGGCAGGCGAAGGTCACGATGCGGCTCCTGTGGAAAAAACAGCTGTAAGCGTTAGTTTAAAAGACGATAAATTAAATGCAGTTTACCAACATTATGTACATCTTACCAATGCACTTGTAAATGGTGATATGATCGAGGCAAAAGTAGCAGTTAATGCTATCGAACTGGGTTCAAAAGCACTAAATAATGGTGGTTCATTAGCTACATTAGCAGCTAAAATAGGTGCAGCTAAAGATATTGAATCCCAAAGAACTTTGTATGCTGATTTGAGTACTGATTTTATAGAAAGAGTAAAAAGCGCTGGCTTAAACTCTGGCGAAATCTATGTAGAATACTGCCCTATGGCACTAAATGATAAAGGTGCGGCTTGGTTAAGTAATCAAAAAGAAATCAGAAACCCTTATTTCGGCGAAAGCATGATGACTTGTGGCGAAGTAAAAGAAACATTGAAATAAGAATAGATGGATTTAAACGCTGCTACTCTAAATGGGTAGCAGCATAATTATATAACTAATAGGTTGAATAATATAAATTTAATTTTGCATCTTTATATAGATTTGCATAGTCATGAAAAGTAAAGCTATCTTTCTGTTAGTTATATTTTTGCTCAATACTGTTGTGGGTTTTGGCTGTGCTTTGGCAATGGAGGAGAATCATGATAATGATACTCATTCCCATACAAAAGCGGCTGTTCATGAACACAAAGATCATGAGCACAATCATGCAGAGGACCATGAGAATACCTCGATACCAGGACTGAATTCTTCAAACGAAGATACTTGTTGTAAAAAGCTGGTAAATGAGCTGACTATCCAAAGTAAACTCATCCCAGAAAGTGCTAAAGTACTGGTTAGTTTACCTGTAGTAGGGCTTGCCAATTACGCTTATACTTTATTAGTTCCAGTAATCAGTATCGCACCAGATCAAAGTGGTTACGTAAACCATAGGTGTCGACCCCCTAACGAAGATATTCGAATAAGCATTCAAAGTTTTCAGATATAAGATTTAATGAGTTTGCTAAACAGCCAGTTTACTACTGTTAGCGGACAAATACATTTGACATAGCTATTGCTATGTCAAAAAATTAGTATAAACATTAAATTATCACATCATGAAAAAAATATTTTTAGTAGTTGCCTTAGTTGCAACTGCATGGATCAAACCTGTTTTTGCCCAAAACAGCCAAACACAATCTTTATTAACGGCTTACTACGACATCAAAAATGCGTTGGTAAATTCCGATGCAACCTTAGCCGCATCAAAAGCAAGCGAATTTTCTAAAGTATTGAGCAGTATGGATATGAAATCAATGCCAAAGGAAGAAATGACCTCTTTTATGGGGCTTCAGGATAAACTTGAATTTGATGCTAAACATATCTCAGAGACAAAGGAAATCGTACATCAAAGAGAACACTTTGCTAATTTTTCTGCCAACCTTTTCAAATTAGCTAAAGCTGTAAAATTGACCAAAGCGCCAGTCTATTATGACTATTGCCCAATGAAAAAAAGCTATTGGCTTTCTGATAACACAGCAATTAAAAACCCCTATTTCGGAAAACAAATGTTAACCTGCGGAGCGATAAAGGAAACTTTAAAGTAATTCTGTTTGTTAATTATACAGTTTCACCTTATTTGGGTGCAAGTAGCTGTACAATTAACTTCGGATTTTATCAAATAATTCTGTTCTAGGGTTATACAAATGCAATTGTTCCCTAAACAGATAATCAACAATTTAAAAATATTTTAATTAAAATACGATGAAAACATTAATTTATAGCTCAGCTTTTTCCTTACTATTTCTAGCAGCCTGCTCTAATGGTAGTGATAAAACCCAAACAACGGCTATGCCAGACTCTACAACCACCAAAGCTGTTGTAACAGAACCTGCAGAAAAAGGTACTTCTACTGCTGCACTGTTAAGTTCATATATCAAATTAAAGAACGCCCTTACAGCTGACAATGATAAAGATGCAGCAGCGGCTGGAAATGAAATGGTCGCTGGCTTCGCTTCTTTTGATAAAAAATCTTTAACACCAGAGCAGGATAAAGCTTATACCGATATATACGATGATGGCAAAGAACATGCCGAACACATTGGAGCCAACGTTGGAAATATTGCACATCAGCGAGAACACTTTGATATATTGAGCAAGGATATGTACGACCTTATTAAACTACTTGGAGCCAATCAAACTTTATATGTTGACCACTGCCCAATGTATAATAAAAATAAGGGCGCAATCTGGTTGAGCGAAGTGAAGGATATTAAAAATCCTTATCTTGGAAAAGCTATGCCAACTTGCGGTACGGTTCAAGAGGAATTAAAATAGTAGCCATGAAAGGCATAAAAAAAATACTTCTTGGGTTATTGGTAATCCTTGTAATTATCCAATTTGTACAACCTGCCCGCAACAAAAGTGGGCAGGCTATGCCAAATGATATTTCTAAAATGGTTAACATGCCAGATGATGTACAAGGGATCTTGAAAAAAGCATGCTATGATTGCCATAGTAACAACACCCAATACCCATGGTATGCCAATGTGCAACCCTTGAACTGGTTCTTGGACAATCATGTGCAATCTGGTAAAGCAGAGCTGAATTTCAACGAATTTGGCGCTTATACTCCCAGAAGACAACAGAGCAAATTACGCGCTATAGAGAATAGTTTAAAAGATGATACCATGCCTTTATCTTCATATACCCTCATCCATAGAAATGCTATTTTGAGCGATGCAGAAAAAATGCAAATAATTAGCTGGGTTCAAATATCAAAGGATAGTCTAAATAATAGAAATCTTTAATTATCAAATTATGAAAAATATATTAACAGCCTTTTTATTGATCTTTTATGCAGTAGCTTCCGCTCAGGATATGAAGGGAATGAAAATGCCAAAAAAGGAAGGTGAAAAGCCGACCAAGGTTATTTATACCTGTACGATGCACCCGGAAATACAATCTAGCAAACCTGGTAATTGCCCGAAATGTGGTATGAAGCTCGTCGTTCAAAAAGCAAAAGCTGTTAAACCTAAAGCTTCCGCTCCCGATAAAAAAGCGCAGCCTGTAAAGACTTCAGATATGGGCGACATGAAAATGCCAATGAAGGAGGAAGCTACGGATAAGCCCGCACAACTGGTAACCTACACCTGCCCCATGCATCCCGAAATACATGCGTCCAAACC
Organism: Pedobacter sp. Hv1; assembly: GCF_001412215.1. Taxonomy (GTDB): domain Bacteria; phylum Bacteroidota; class Bacteroidia; order Sphingobacteriales; family Sphingobacteriaceae; genus Pedobacter. The sequence continues at coordinate 251,878 of NZ_LLWP01000008.1, read as the reverse complement.
GGGCAACTGCCCTAAGTGCGGAATGAAACTGGTAAAGGAAATTCCCAAGACAACTCCCACTGGGCATGATGGAATGGATATGCCAATGAAGGAGGAAGCTAAAAAGACGGGCAATATGGAAAACATGGGCGGAATGCAGATGGGAGATGACAGTTCCACTATGGATAACATCAAAAAGGCAAAGGCAAATTTGGGGGCTATTAAAACCATTACAAATAACCAAGCTCCTCGCACCGTTCGCTATGATCTTTACATTGCCGATACAACCGTAACATTCGGAAAGAAAACAAAACGGGCAATTGCTGTGAACGGTCAAATCCCTATGCCTACCTTAACGTTTACCGAAGGTGATACGGCTTTGATATACGTACATAATAACTTAGATGAGGAGACATCCCTGCACTGGCATGGCCTGTTTTTGCCGAACCAGATGGATGGAGTTCCTTTCCTTACACAAATGCCCATTAAACCCCACTCTACTTATATCTACAAATTTCCTATCGTTCAAACAGGTACACACTGGTACCACAGCCATAGCGGACTTCAGGAGCAGATTGGGATGTACGGTGCATTCATTATGAACAAAAAGAAGGAATGGGACATTCCAACCATTCCGATAGTGTTGAGTGAATGGACGGATATGAAGCCAGAAGAAGTACAACGAAGTCTGAAAAATGCTAATGATTGGTTTGCCATTAAAAAAGGAACGACCCAAAGTTATGCCGAAGCAATCAGGACAGGGCATTTCAAAACCAAGATAAATAATGAGTGGAAGCGCATGAATGCTATGGATGTGAGTGATGTTTATTATGATGCCTTTCTAATCAACGGTAAGAACCAAAATGTTCAGCCCCAGTTTAAAGCGGGTGATAAGGTTAGGCTACGCATTGCCAATGGCGGAGCCTCAGATTATTTTTGGCTGACTTACTCAGGCGGTAAAATAACCGTAGTAGCTACAGATGGAAATGATGTAGAGCCTGTAGAGGTTGACAGGTTGATCATTGCCGTGTCTGAAACCTATGATGTGGTGGTAACCATTCCGGAAAATAAAAGCTACGAATTTTTGGTGACACCAGAAGACCGTACAAAATCGGCATCACTTTGGTTGGGTACAGGAGAGAAAGTCGCTGCCCAGAAACTGCCAAAATTGAAATATTTTGCCGGGATGAAAATGATGAACGACATGATGGACATGAGTGGCAACATGGTCCAAATGGAAGGTATGAAAATGCAGAACCAGGCCATGGACATGAATACCGTGATGTATCCAGAAGTAACAGGTGAGGAAAGTCCGAAAAAAGAAAACAAAAAAGCAGCCATGCAGGGTATGCAAATGCCAAACGATAAAAGGATGGCAGGAATGAATATGGCTGCTGATAACTCAGACATCGTTACGTTAAACTATGGAATGCTCCGTGATCCTAAAAAAACAACTTTACCGAAAGGCCCATGGAAGGAGCTAAAGTTTGATCTTACTGGTAATATGAACCGCTATGTCTGGACTTTGGATAACAAAACGGTTTCTGAAAGTGATAAAATACTGATCAAGAAAGGCGAAAATGTGAGGATTATCCTGTTCAATAACAGTATGATGCGGCATCCGATGCACCTTCATGGTCATGATTTTAGGGTGCTAAATGAACAAGGTGAAAATGCCCCTATGAAAAACGTTATCGACATCATGCCAATGGAGCGGGACACAATTGAATTTGCTGCTACAGAACCTGGGGGTGATTGGTTTTTCCATTGTCATATCCTTTACCACATGATGAGCGGTATGGGCAGGGTATTTAGCTACGAAAATTCGCCACCCAATCCCGAAATCCCTAATCCTAAATTGGCACAACGCAAATTGTTCAGTGATGATAGGGAATTTCATCCAATGGCAAGGGTTGGAATAGAGACCAATGGTAGTGACGGTGAGATTATGCTGGCCAATACCCGCTATCGTTTCACAACAGAATGGAGAATTGGCTTTGATAAAGAAATGGGTTATGAAAGCGAAAGTCACTTTGGAAGGTATATCGGGCGAAATCAATGGCTATTACCTTATGTTGGCTGGGACTTTAGAAAAAGGACTATTGATCCATTAGATAAAAATATTTTTGGACAATCCTTATCGCCTGGGAATAATGTTTTTGGACAGCGCAATACCAAAAATTTTAGACAGGTATTTCAATTAGGGGTACAATATACGTTGCCTATGTTAATTGTTGCAGATGCCTCTATCGATCATAAAGGAAACGTAAGGTTTCAGTTGATGCGGGAGGACGTTCCTATTTCCAAAAGACTGCGTTTTCAATTTATGGTCAATACAGATAAGGAGTATATGGCTGGATTTAGATATATAGTTACTAAATATTTTGGTTTATCTACCCACTATGATAGTGACATGGGCTATGGTGCAGGACTAACATTGAATTATTAATTCATTAATCATCACATTATGACGCATACTTATCAAATAACCGGAATGACCTGCGGGGGATGTCGCAGTAAAGTTGAAAATGCTTTGAATGGAATTGAGGGCATTTCTGCAAAGGTTAGCCTGGAACCAGCAGAGGCAATAATTACCATGGATAAGCATATTCAGACTGAGAAAATGCAGAAAGCATTATCTGCTGTGGGAAATTATCATATTGAAATGAAAGCCCATGAGAAGGATACAAAAGAGAAAGCTCATCACCATCATGGCACAACTGCTATTAAAGTGAATAAGGAAGAAATTGGAGGGGTGTACTATTGTCCGATGCATTGTGAAGGAGATAAAACGTATGATAAACCAGGTCATTGCCCAGTTTGTGGAATGGATTTGCTAAAACAGCCTACATTAAAGCAAACAACACAATTTACCTGTCCCATGCATCCCGAAATCATTAGCGATAAGCCCGGTTCCTGTCCAATTTGTGGAATGGATTTAGTACCGTTGGGGGTTGATTTGGAAGAGGAAGATAAAACCTATGAAAGCCTATTGCACAAGTTTAAGATTGCCACCATTTTTACTGTTCCTATCTTTTTAATTGCCATGTCAGAAATGATACCGGGTAACCCGATCTTTAAGTTAATGGAGCTGAAATATTGGAACTGGGTTCAGTTTGTATTTTCTATTCCTGTGGTGTTTTATGCAACGTGGATGTTCTTTCAACGGGCATGGCAATCTATCATTACATGGAAACTGAATATGTTTACCCTGATCGGTATCGGTGCAGGGGTAGCTTGGCTATTTAGTCTTGTCGCCCTGCTTTTTCCTGATGTTTTTCCAGACCAGTTTAAAACCCACCATGGTACGGTCTATGTATATTTTGAGGCTGCAACCGTAATCTTGACCTTGGTGTTGCTTGGTCAGCTTTTAGAAGCTAGGGCGCATGGTAAAACCAATAGTGCCATTAAAGAACTATTGAAATTAGCGCCTAATACGGCTACAAAGGTTGTGGGAGATAAAGAATCGACAGTTTCTATTGATGACATTCAAAAGGGAGATTTGTTAAGAGTGAAGCCGGGCGAAAAAATACCAGTAGATGGTAGTATTAAAACAGGTGAAGCCATCATTGATGAATCTATGATCTCGGGTGAACCTGTCCCGGTGGAGAAAAAGACGGGAGACAAGGTAAGTTCAGGTACGATCAACGGAAATAGGACTTTTGTTATGCTTGCCGAAAAAGTGGGTTCTGAAACGCTACTTTCCCAGATCATTGAAATGGTTAATTCTGCCAGCCGATCTAAAGCACCCATTCAAAAGATGGCCGATAAAATTTCAGGATATTTTGTGCCTGTAGTAGTAGTGATTGCCATTGTTACCTTTATTGTATGGGCAATCTATGGACCTGAGCCATCTTATGTTTATGCATTTGTAAATGCCATTGCAGTATTGATCATTGCCTGCCCATGTGCGCTGGGCTTAGCTACGCCCATGTCGGTAATGGTAGGCGTAGGAAAAGGCGCACAGTCTGGTATACTCATCAAAAATGCAGAATCTCTAGAGAAAATGAATACCATTGATGTAGTTATTATTGATAAAACTGGAACGGTTACAGAAGGTAAACCATCCGTAGAAAAAGTAGTGAGCGTAAATTCTGATTTCAATGAAAAGGATGTCCTTGAAAGAATAGTAGCATTAAATAGTAGCAGTGAGCACCCTTTGGCGCAGGCAACTTTACGTTATGGGGAAGAAAACAAAGTAAGGGTTCAACCAATCTCAAATTTTGAAGCGGTAACTGGTAAAGGAGTTATAGGTAAGCTTGGCAAAGAGGAACTTGCTTTGGGGAATCAAAAATTAATGGAACACGTCAAAGCCAAAATTGACACTAAATTAGAAGAACAGGTTAAGGCTGCCCAAAAGCAAGGGAAAACGGTATCTTATTTAGCTGTTGGAGATAAGGCTGTTGGCTTTGTGGTTATTTCTGATAAAATAAAAGCGTCTAGCAAAGAAGCTATACATAAACTTCAACGGGAAGGTTTAAAGGTAGTCATGTTCACCGGTGACAATGAAGATACGGCAAGAGCGGTTAGCGGTACCTTGAATTTAGATGGCTTTAAAGCAGGAATGCTCCCAGAGGACAAGCTAAATGAAATAAAAAAACTTCAGGCCGAAGGTAAAAAAGTAGCTATGGCAGGCGATGGTATAAATGATGCTCCTGCCCTTTCGCAGGCAGATATTGGTATTGCTATGGGAACAGGAACAGATGTCGCTATTGAAAGTGCAGCAATCACATTGGTAAAAGGTGATCTGAACGGAATTGCAAAAGCTAGGTTATTGAGCCATAAAGTAATGGGCAATATAAAGGGTAATCTGTTTTTCGCTCTTGGATATAATATTTTGGGTATTCCAGTTGCAGCAGGTCTTTTATATCCAGTTTTTGGAATTTTATTGTCACCAATGATAGCTGCACTTGCCATGAGTTTTAGTTCGGTTTCGGTTATTCTAAATTCATTACGGCTTAGGGGAGCTAAAATTGATTAATGTTTTGAGTTTAAATTATAGTAATTATGAAAAATCATAAAGAAATGAAAATGGAACAGAATCATAACGATCATTACAAAAAGCTGTTGATCATGACGGTACTTTCTTTTGTCACCATGTACATGCTAATGTATGCAATGGCAAACAGTTGGGCTAATGTTTACCCAAATATCAATCAGTTTTATATGGCCGGACTCATGACCATGCCAATGATTATCATTGAATTGATTTTAATGGGGAAAATGTATGGGAATAGGAAACTGAATGCAGGTTTGATTACTTTATGTTCGGGCGGCCTTATCGCATTCTTTTTATTAATTCAATCTCAAACAGCTGTTTCGGATAAGCAATTTTTAAAAGGAATGATCCCGCACCATGCAGCGGCAATACTGATGAGTGAGCAATCGAAATCCCGAGATCCTGAAATTAAAAAATTACAGGAGGAGATTATTTCCAGTCAACGAAAAGAAATAGAAGTCATGAAAGCAAAATTAAAATCAATTAAATAGTATAAAATATTAATAAAATGAAATCAATTAAATTTTTTGTAGTAGCGTTGTTAGGTATAACTGGAAGCGCTATAGTCTTTTTGAGTTGTAAAAAGATGGTCCACGATATGGATAATAAAGGTATGAATATGGATCTAAATATCAATTATCCGGCAGCCTATGTTGTTAACGGAGAAGATGGCTCTTTATCGGTTATTGACTTGTCTAAAAACCTAGTTACCCAAACCATTTCATTAATGAATGCTAAAGGTAAAATGGTAATGTGGCCACATCATATTTATAAATCACCAACTTTAAATAATTTGACCATAGCTATTCCAGGAACAGATTTAAGTGCGGGACATAGTGGTGGTATGGCGGACATGAGGGGTATGGTAATGGTTCTAGATGCTCAAAAGGGAGCGTTAATCAAAGATTTGGAATTGCCAGTAATGAACCATAACGCTGTTTACTCACCTGATGGGAAAGAGATCTGGACATCTCAGATGGAAATGGATGGGAAGGTATTGGTTTATGACGCTCAAACCTATGCACTTAAAAAAGTAATAAATGTGGGTATGGAGCCTGCCGAGGTTACTTTTTCCGCTGACGGAAAAAAAGCTTACGTAGCTAATGGCGGGGATGATAATGTTTCAGTGATCAATCCTGTAACAAAAGAAAGGATTGCGATGATTCCTGTGGGAGATAACCCTGTTGCCGCATGGGTTGGCCTGGACAATAGAATGTATGTAGACAATGAGGATGGCCGGTCGGTAAGTGTAATTGATGTGAGTTCAAATACTGTAATTCAGACTATTTCTCTGGGCTTTATACCAGGTAGTGTTGCACATAATGCGCTCAAAAATGAATTATGGGTAACAGACCCTGAAAACGGGAAGGTGCATTACTGGACCCTGAATACGATAAATAATAATTGGGTCTATGGAAATGCATTTTCAACAGGTTTGGGAGCTCATGCAATAGCTTTCACCAAAGATGGCGAAACAGCCTATGTTACCAATCAATTAGCAAGAAATGTATCGGTCATTTCCATTCAAAATCACACCAAAATAAAGGATATATCAGTGGGAAAGAAGCCTAATGGTATTCTGATAATTAATAACTAAATAACAATCAAAATAGTGGTATAGAATTTTAGCAGCTGCATCAATAAAAGGATCGTTGTGCATTGGCAGGTAAACTTGAGATCCCGCACATCGATATGGTAAGGGGAAACAACAAAGTAATATTTATCCTGAAATTCTATATCACTGTTACTTTTTTGTGTTATTGCCACTATCAATTGCCAATTACAATCATGCCCTGACGAAAATTATATAAAATAATATCAAAACTGATATATATATTTACTTATTGTATATGAAATCTAAAGCACTATTTCTACTGGTTATATTTCTACTCCATACAGTAGTAGCATTTGCTTGTTCTTTACATTTAGGGTCAAATCTTGGCCCTTCCTCAGAGAAAGATCATGAACATGGTAGCCATTTGCATTCAAGTGATCATCATCACCCAGAAGATCAATCAGATCATCACTTACCTAACCGTGATTCCTTACAGGCACTCGACGATAACAAAGATACTTGTTGCCAGGACGAGGTGGAAGAGTTTAATTTGTTAGCCAAAAGCTTATCCTCTGTTGGGAAAATAGATTTAAAGGCCCCAGTATATCTTTTATTACCTCCATTTTTTTGGTGCTTTGATCAGCTCGCAATCGAGCAGTCAAAAATAATTTTTTTTATCGCCGATAGAAAGCCGCCATCCTCCGTGGATATTAGGGTTTCTATAAGTTCCTTCTTAATTTGAGTTTCACATAATGTGGCGTAGAGCCTCGTTCTGCAGCTAATTTTATTGCCCCATTTGAGGGTGATAGATTCCTCATCATGTAGAAATTTACTATGCTAATTATAAATATTTTGCTTGTCGCTGTTTTCTCAGCGTTAATAAGCGGATTGAACGCTTAGGCTATTGCTAAGTATTCGTCAGCAATGGCTAAAAAGTGCGATTGATATATTTAATCCGCAATTTCTTGTGCAAGGTATCTCTAATGACCAACGGTATACTAGATGGATACGCCAGTTTTTGGAGTATCGCTTTGTTTATACCATAGAATTCCAATACAAGAACAGCAAAAATTTACTTAGCACAGGTTCATGAATTTTTTAATGATGCTTAATTAGCCTTCTAGGTGAGGTCTTTGTATTTCTATATCCGGTATTTTGATAACAAGGAATCGGCCAAGGCTCTTTTAGGGCCATCCTAAAAAGAATTAAAAGAGGTGCCCGCATTGTAAATGCAAGTACCTATCCATTAGAAAACATGTATTTAAACAAAAAACAATATGAAAACCCAATTAAAAAAAACAGTAATTATTTTTAGTCTTTTAATCGCCATCGCCGCAACAGGTTATGCCCAGACATCTGAAATAGATGAGGTAAAAAAAGTGTTAAACAGCTACAAGTCTTCTATTGAAAATCTGTCAGTTTCTGGAATTTCAGAACTCTTTGTTAAAAATTCTGAAATAGTTGAATCAGGGAGTATTGAGGGTACAATTGATACTTATCTTGAGCATCACCTTGGCCCAGAACTAAAAGATTTCAAATCATTTAAGTTTAGCGATTACACCGTCAAGGTTGACTTGAATGCTAATCACGCATTTTGTACCGAAAAGTATATTTATGTTATCACTTTAAAAGATGGTAGGGAAATCAAGAAGCGGGGGGTTGCCACATCAGTGTTGGAAAAGACACCCCAAGGCTGGAAGATTAAATCTACCCATTCCTCCTCACGTAATGCAAAATAGGGTTGATTATCCAGCCTTGCAGGGTATCGATCGTAAAAAACAAAACTAATCGTGAATTGATGATTACCCATTGATTTATACTTAGGAAACAAATCCTTATAAAATTCTATAACACAGAGGAATATTTATTTAGCATCTATATCCCGTTGGCCGGTTCATGGTAATTTAATGGAATCGGTCAATGGGTTTATTGACAGGGTGTAACTCAAGAGTTTTAATTCAATACGAGTAATTTGTTGGTAGATGATCTGACGGTGTAGTCGGTTGATAGAGAGAATCAAAGTCGGTGAAGCAAAACCAGGGCCCTTCAACAAGTATTAACATATAAACGATAGTCAAAACAGAACAACAATTTGCAGCTAACCAGATCGATAAAATTAGAGATATTGTCTTACTGTTTTAAGGTTATCGATGCAGAAATGTCCATATATAACAATGAAAAAGAATGAAGACCGCAACCGTAAAGCCTTAAAACGACCAAAATCCAAGGCTAGAAATAAGCATAGAATCTTTGATTTTATTGCTGACAATTATATAGAGATCATTTCTCTGTTGCTGTTGCTCGTCGTTTATTTTGTTTATGTCCATTTTCTGTTATATCTGGATAGTTCCGTAGCGTTCAGGTCAAGTAAATGAAGATAGGGTAAATAAAAGTATGACGGCATTCTAAGATTTTCTAAGCAATTTTGAACATACCATATTTTTGATTGATACCTGCCTTTAAAAGCTAGCTAAACTGCCGAATGTTCACTAAAATACCCATTATTATGATGCAAATAAATTTTAATCACTAAACGCATTGATCGATTTTATCCAATCATTTAATAAAACCTAGCTTTTTTTGGATATTCAAATGCTACATAATTGTTGAAAAAACTTATATAATTTTATCTTAAAATTCATTTCCTTTTTTATGAAACTTTCTATTCCCGTTTTTGCTTTAAATCTTTTTGTGTAAAAACTGTGAAATTTAACAAATGAGCTAATGGTACAGAATAGGTTGTTGCAAAAAATAGGTGTCCTTGCTCTAAACCTAACCCTGATAATATAAACTCATTCAATTCAACTGTTCTTTTGGTAATTGAATTAAGATGCGTTCTTCCTTAGCTAATAATCTTTCTTGTTTTTCTGCCCGATAATCAAGTATACTTAGTCTAAACACAATGGTGCTGATCAAATACGACATCAGAATAAATAGTAGACCAAATATCAAATTTCTTTTAGCCAAGTTTCCTATACTATGTGGAAGGTTAGATTTTACCCAATTGATCTCGGGCTGATTAGTTAGATAGGAAATTTCTGCACTTACAGGAAATTTACGTTGTTTGCCGTCAACTTCCTTTATGTTGAAAGTATGAGAGCTTGATTTTATTGTCTTGCCGTTTGGCAAGGTGAAGGTATAATCGAAATCACGCATTCTTGGGGCATCAGAATTTGCGTACAGACCTGACTCTCCAGAAATCTGTCCTATTGCTATTTCTCCATGCTTAATTAACTGATATTGACGGTAAGGATTAATATGTTCTCCCCACAAAAAGAAATATATAAATGCGAGAACAGCAATGTCAAGCCACGGAAACCATACGCTATAAATCTCTTTTAAAAAACCAAAAGTCTGATCTTTTATCTTTTTAATTTCCATTTAAAAAATTGCTTTTCAGGTTATTACCTAAACTAAGGTAAGAAAAAAAATAATTTACCACAGTTTTACCAACTTCTCAATTAATGAAATGTCTGATGCATCCACAGATAGTTTTACTCCAGAGGGATATTCTAGCGTTACTTCTTTCTTGGCAAAGCCATCAGTAGGAATTGATTTATAGTTTTCCAATTGGAGATTTTCAGTTTCCACCCAATAATCTTGCTTAGCATGTTCTGAATTTACTTTGGCATTGTGTGCCACTAAGGTATGTTCACGAAAATGAAAATTCGTTTCCAAACTCTCTTCAACAATTCCCTTGTTTGTTATTGACAGCTCTGACAGTAAATCTGGTTTACCGTTTGTTATGCGCCAATACTTTGAGTAAGGACGCTGAGGGAAATTGATTAGCCAAGCAAGAAGCTCAAAGTTTCTCTCATGGGTTTTAAGATTTCTATTGATGAAGTTGCCAAGTGACTTAAATTTATCTATATCACATTTCTTAACTGCTAAATCTGTAAGTTCTTTATCGAATGGCATTTGAAGAAATTCTCTTACAACTCGTTTATCCAAATTGTCACATCCGGCATTATACAATAATCGGAATTCGTTGCGAAGGTTGGCGCATGTAGGTTTCATTAGGTTAGTTGAGAGCTCACCCAATGCTTTTTTTTTCTCGTAGAAGCCTAGGACTTCTGATCTGTATATTTCTATCATAGTTAAAACATTAGATAATAAATCTACTGGAAAATCCTAGATCGGGAGTGTAATGAGTATAAATTACAAACATTACGGGAAACCGTAATTTTGAGTTTACTAAACTTTATACCTTTCCACAATATCGAATCCTAATGATAACTATTTGAATTACGAAGATTAGTAATTGAATATTAATTGATATTTTTACAATTAAATAGATTATGGAAGCTCCAACAAATTCATCAGAAAATAAAGTCATAAAACTGGCTACTCAGTATGCAGACACTACTTATATTGACAATGATGAACGGCGTATTGCAGCCAAAGGATATGCGATTGGCTATCAACAAGCTTTATCTGAAAAGAATGCCGAGATAAAAGAGCTTGCTGGTATTGTTAAATTGCTTTTGCCCGGTATTGGGGCAGTGTCTCCGGACAATCTTAAAACTCTTGAAGAATTTATTGAGAAATCGGATAATCGATAATATTTTATTAGGCTTGCCCTAACCCTGCCTATTTCTTCAATTCAACAGTTATTTTAGTAATTGAATTATAATTTACTGAGATTATAATTGTAAGATATTAATCGGGTACTGCTCTAAAATCAATTAATCATTAGGAAAAGGGCATATATTATTATCGTTAATTATTGTAAAAGAGCTTTTTAAAGCATCAAATATTTCTTGCGGTACCTCGCTATTATTTACTATTCCTTTATAATTATGCAAATCAGCAATAGCACTTTGGTTTATTTTTTTCTTTTCAGCTGTGGAAATCAGTTTATGAAAAGCCTTGTCTAAAAAAACTTTTACTTCACCTAGTTTTTTAAGGTATTTTATTTGTGGATTCTTAGTATGAGAATCGGTAGGATTTTGAGCCTCCCAATAGTCAGTTAATAATCGGTTCCATATATCTGCATCAGCACCGCGTTTAAATCTACTGCAATTCCAACATCTACGGATAAAGTATTCATAAGTGGTGTTATCCATAATAACTATTATTTAAAAAAAATGAAGTATAGATTTTTGATTTATAAGATTAATTCTAAAGTGTTAATCCCATTCTTCCTCAGGTCTTAACTTTAATCCTTTGCATAGGAATTCGACAATTTCATTGTACGTAACTTCTAATGCCAAAGCAATTAAGTATATTTCCTCAATAGAAGGCCTAGAGTTAATATCGACATGTAGTTTGCTAATTCTATCTTTAGAAATCCCTGTTCTACGTGAAAGTTTAGCTTGACTCAATGGCTTTTTGGTTAGATAAAGCCCAAGCTTGGTTAATGTTTCTTTTCCCACACATCATTAATTAATCAAACTAAATTTAAGCTGTCAGAAATTTAGTTGAGAATTTATTTCTATATGAATGGAATTATTCTATATTTGTATGTAATTACTCTATAATATTAAATTTTTTAGTAAATAAAATTAACTATTACGTTTTATTGAGAACGTAATCGGATTTATTCAAGAGTCTTGTCAACGAAAACTAGCACTTTTAAACGACGCAAGATGATAGGAATAAACCCATAACTGTTATTGTGTATATTTGCACAATCTTCAGGGATGGGTTCCTATTGATGTTGCGTCTTGGTTCTAGTGCTAGTACCTCGTTGTCGGCAGAAAATATGACCCACCCTGTAGTATTTTCTCAAAGACTCGTATAGACTACGAGCAATGAAAAAACAACCTAAAACACCTATCACAATCACCCTAACTTTTCCAAAAGAGGATGGGGTCGGTTATGTCGTTTTAGGTTTGCCGAAACCAGTTAAATCAAAAAAACAGCTATTCCAGCTAATTATTAAAAGCCCGGTTTGAATTTATTTGAACCCTGCTTTCTTGTTTCATAAAAATTTAGGTTAATAATAGTTAATAACAATTTAAAGGGGCAGGGTTTTTTCTTGGTGACCTCGGTTTATAACCAGAACCGTTAGAGGGGCTATTTTTCTTAAATCAACTAACTAAATTTCAATGAAAAAAATAACGATATACATCGTACTGGCTGTGCTATGCTTAAATTTTACGGCAATAGCACAGGAAAACAAAGCTGTAGATGTAACCGCCAAAGGCATACAGATAGGGCAAAAAGTACCTGATATAACCATAACAGGCTTATACAACTACAAAGATGCAAATGGCAAACCTGCCACAACTGCAAAGATTTCAGATTTTAAAGGTAAACTACTTATACTAGATTTTTGGGCTACTTGGTGCTCGCCCTGTGTGGCTATGATACCCAAGATGGATAGTTTACAGAAAGCTTTTGGCGATAAGATACAGTTCCTATCTGTTACCTACCAAACCGAAAAAGAGGTAATGCCTTTTTTGGGTAAATTAGAGAAACAACGAGGTAAGCATTATGTTTTGCCTGTGGTAGCTGCTGATAAGGAATTGCATCAGTTATTTCCACACGTTTATTTGCCACATTACGTGTGGATTGATGGAGAAGGGATTGTTAGGGCGATTACAGAAAGTTATTATGTGAATAGTGAATATATCCAAAAGATGCTAACAACTGGAAATATAACAGCAAAAGAAAAAGTTGATATTCCGATTTTATACGACAAAGCTAAACCGCTATTCTTTGCAAATTATTTGGATAAAACAACAGTTTTAAAACAATCAACATTTTCCGGTTATATAGATGGAGTTGGCTTAGGATATTCAAAAAACAATTTTCAATTGGGAAATAATCGTTTCGAACGTATCCTGGCAAGAAACAGCACAATTAGAGAATTGTACCATTATGCGTATCAAAAGGATTTTAAACAAATGTTATTTGAAGTAGAAGATACCACACGGATAGTCTTTAAATCCAATCTATCCACAGACTATATAGAATGGCGCCGAAATGGAAATGGTTATTGCTACGAGTTGATTAATGGAAATTATCTGACCATGAATAGTAATCAAATTATGCAGAAAGATTTGGATGCTTTTTTCACCGAATACAAAGTAAGTATAGAAAAAAGAAAAGTCAAATGTCTCGCATTAATAAGAACATCTAATACCTCTGAAATTCCAAACTTAAAAGGGGAATCCACCGCCCAATTTACTGGTTTTGGTGGAGAAATGACCAATTGCCCATTATCAGTTTTTATAGCACGCATGCGTTTTTTTTTACAAAGCCATCCATTGCCATTATTTGACGACACCAATTATAAACAATATGCCGATATTTCTATAAAAGCCAACTTAAGCAATGTGATAGAGATAAATCAAGCACTTGAAAAATACAGTTTGAAATTTGTTGAGAAAGAGGCGTATATCGATATGCTCATTCTGAGTGATAAAAAGCAAGTGGCACAATCAAAATAATCAATAAATAATTTATATGAAGACTATTTTATTTAGCATAGTATTACTGTGTTGCCATTTTATTGGTTATACTCAACAAAAAATAAATGGAAGGGTTATCTCTGCTATAGATATGAAACCATTGCCATCCATATCAATCAATATACAAGGAACAAATCTTAAGACAACAACAGATGAAAACGGGAAATTCACTATCAATTCAAATGAGAATAAAGTGGTGCTTAGTTTTTCATCAATAGGCTATATATCACAAGAACTCGCTGTTACTTTACCAATTAATGCTCCTTTGGAAATAGTATTAGTTGAAGCTATTGATGAATTATCTGAAATAAATATTGTTAGCACTGGCTATCAAAGTTTACCAAAAGAAAGAGCAACTGGCTCATTTGTCCAATTAAACAATGAACTACTAAATCGTAGAATAAGTACAAATATCATAGATAGACTAGAGGATATTACACCTGGTCTAATATTTAACAAAGGTAAAGCAGGTAGTTCAATTAGCATTAGAGGACAAAATACCATTTATGGTAATTCCAGTCCATTGATAGTGATAGACAATTTTCCTTATGAAGGAGAGCTCAGTAACATTAATCCAAATGACGTTGAAAGTATTACTATACTTAAAGATGCCTCTTCTGCCAGTATTTGGGGTTCAAAAGCTGGAAATGGAGTAATCGTGATTACCACTAAAAAAGGCAAATATGACCAACCTCCGAAAATATCTTTTAATAGCAATCTAACAATCGGTGCAAAACCAGACCTATTTTATCAGCCACGAATGTCAACTGCCGATTATATAGATATCGAAAAAAAACTGTTTGAACAAAACTATTATAAACAGTTTGAAACGTTAACCTCAAACCCTGCACTAACACCGGTAGTGGAACTGCTTATTGCAAAGAGGGACAATCCTCTGTTAGCCAACCAGATTGACGAACAGATTGAAGCATTAAAAAGAAATGATGTGAGGAACGATTTCGAAAAATACTTTTATCAAAACAGTATTAAACAACAGTATAATTTGAATATAAATGGTGGAGGAAAGCAATATCGCTATTATGTATCTACAGGTTACGACCACAATACTGACAATCTGATAAACAATAGATATAACCGAGTAACATTAAACTTCGGCAACAATTTCTCTTTACTTAATGACCATTTGGAAGCATCTGCCAATATTTATTATACACAAGGGAATGCAATTAGCAATAACTCAGGCACAAGAACTATCGGGATGACAGGTTCAGCTACCTCGCTGTACCCATATGCAAAGCTTGCTGATGACGAAGGAAATGCTCTGGCAATGACACAGGATTATAGAGTTAAATTTATTCGTGATGCACAAAATGCAGGTTTGATCCATTGGACTTACAAACCCTTAGATGAAATCTATTTGGGTAATAACACAAAAAACTCAAAAGACTACCGCATAAATACATCTTTAAGGTATAAAATATTTCCCATTTTAAATGCAGAAGCTTTATATCAGTATGGCAGTACCAACATACTTAACCGAAACTTGCGTAACGATCAGAGCTATTATACCAGAAACCTTATCAATAGGTATACACAAGCAAGCTCTACAGGTGTATTAAGCTATCCAATACCAAAAGGGGGGATAAATGATTTAAGCAATAGCAATATTGAGAACCAAAATATTAGGCTTCAGTTAAACTTTTCAAAAAATTGGAGTAACAATCACGAAATTAATGGTATAGCAGGCTATGAACTTAGAGAATACCATACTATAAGTAACAACAATAGGATGTACGGCTTTGACGAAGAACACGCCACCCTATCGAAAGTCGATTATTTGAGTACATATCGCCAATATTTTAATTCTGGAAGTTCTATTGCAATTCCATTTAGTGATTCCTCAACTGAACTTACAGACCGTTATTTATCCTACTATGCGAATGCATCTTACACTTATTTAAGCCGATACATGATATCTATTAGCGGACGACTTGATAGAAGTAACTTGTTTGGGGTAAATGCCAACCAACAAGGCGTCCCTCTTTATTCTATAGGATTTGCATGGAATGTTAATAAAGAAAATTTTTATAAGATAGATTGGTTGCCTAATTTAAAAATTCGGACGACTTATGGTTATAATGGCAATATAAGCAAAACACTATCCGCATACACCACAGCAAGATACTCTTCTGGCAATGCCATAAATCAGATCTATGCTACTATTATAAACCCTCCCAACCCCGAATTGCGTTGGGAAAGAGTTAGGATGATTAATTTAGGTATTGATTTTAATGCCAAAGGCGATAGGCTAAGTGGAAGTATTGAACCTTATTTTAAACAAGGTATAGACCTTATAGGAGATATAGCCTATGCACCATCAACAGGTATTAATACTTTTAGGGGCAACACAGCAAATACAAAAGGTCATGGGGTAGATATCATACTCAATAGTAAAAACGTGAGTGGAGTATTTAAATGGGAAACCAATGTTCTTTATAGTTACGTAACGGATAAGGTAGTCGATTATAACTTAAAGCAATCGGCGGTTTTTTATACCCAATTTGGAGAAACCAATGTTTACCCGTTGGAAGGTAAACCATTTTATGCGTTGTACAGTTATCAATGGGCTGGACTAGACCCGAAAACTGGAGCCCCTCAAGGTTACCTAAATGGACAGGTAAGTCAGGATTATACAAACATTTTGAATGCAGCTACGCCAGATAATCTAATTTATCATGGGTCTGCACGCCCGACAATATTTGGGTCATTGCGAAATACCTTTAGCTATAAGCAAATTTCCATTTCCGCTAACATTACATACAGGTTCAATTATTTTTTCAGAACACCTTTAATCTCTTATAATGATATTTTGACTGGACAAGGTTTTGCTTATGGAAGCTATACTACACGCTGGCAAAAAGAAGGTGATGAACTATTTACAAACGTTCCATCTATGCCGTTATCTTTAAACGGCAATAGAGATATCTTATATAATTATTCAGAAGCTACTGTAGAAAAAGGCAATAACATCCGTTTGCAGGATATTAATTTGACTTATATAATTAATAATAAGAGACAGTTATCCTCGTTTAAACGAACCCAAATTTATTGCTACGCTAATAACATCGGGATTATATGGAAGGCTACCAAAACAGATTTTGATCCAGATTATTCTAATGCAGATTATACACCAGTCAGGACTTTTGGTGTCGGACTAAAAATTGATTTTTAACATTCTAATTAAAGAAAAAATGAAAAAGAATATTTATATACTTATTATATTAGCCGCCACTTTTCTGTCTTGTCAAAAAGAGTTTTTAAAAGATAAAACGGATAAGGCATTATTAGTACCTAAGACTCTAACAGATTTTGAAAATCTGTTAGATAATTTAAATGTTTTTAATATCACTCCATCATTGCCAGTTATCGCTTCTGATGACTATTATACTACTGGTGCTAAAGTTAACACTTACATCGGGGCATACCAGAAAAACAGTTATATATGGGCAGAAGACATTGATGAAGGATTATCAATTTTGGACTGGAATACACCTTATCAACAGATATTTTATGCTAATATTGTTTTGGATGGGCTATTGGACATTGAACCAATTTCTAGTCCACAACAAGAGTGGAATAGAATAAAAGGAAGTGCACTTTTTCATAGGGCATTTGCTTTTTATAATATTGCCCAGATGTACGCTAAGCCATATAATAAAAGTACTGCAAGGTCTGACTTAGGCATTCCCATTCGTTTAGAAGGTGATGTAAATATAAAATCAAGTAGAGGAACTTTACAACAAACCTATGACCAGATAATTAAAGATTTAAAAGAAGCTGAAGTCTTGTTGCCAAATAGCTCAAACTTTCAAACTAGACCTAATAAGATAGCTACGCAAGCCCTTTTGGCTAGGGTTTATCTCAATATGGAAGATTATGATAATGCTTTATTGTACGCAACAGCGGTTTTAAAATTTAATAGTTCACTTATCGATTACAATACATTGAGCAAAACATCCCTTGCTCCATTTCCGGTAGCTCCCAATAATGTGAATATTGAAACCATATTCTATTCTCGAATGACTACATACACTTTTGGGGGAGCCACAAATGCAACTGTGGACAATTCGCTTTATGAGTCTTATTCAGCGGATGATTTAAGAAAAATCATATTTTTTACTGGAAGCAACCCTTCATGGTTTAAGGGAAGGTATACAGGAAGCATTGGAACACTATTTAGTGGGTTGGCTAGGGATGAGATTTATTTGATTAAAGCGGAATGTGAAGCACGTGCAGGAAAATTACAAAATGCTATGGACAATTTAAATATCTTACTAAAAACTAGATACAATAATACAGTTAACTATATAACATTAACGGCCGTAGACTCTACAGATGCTTTAAATCAAATATTAGAAGAACGAAGGAAAGAATTAGTTTTCAGGGGATTAAGATGGGGTGATTTACGGCGTTTAAATAAAGATAATCGTTATCAAATTACCATTTCCCACACTCTAGAAGGCCAGATATATACTTTACTTCCAAATAGTAACCGATATACATTTCCAATTCCAAAATTAGAAACTCTTTTAAGTGGTTTAGAACAAAATCTCCGTTAAACAACACATCCAGTAAGATGAAATCATTTTACTGGATGTGTTGTTAGTTAAACTAAACTTGATGAACTAAAATGGGGTATAAACACCCGGCGTTTCCTCAATATAATCATCGGGATTGTCAGTCGGGTTTTTGCCAGCTGGATACAATTGTGTGCAGATATTTAAATCCCCATCACAATAGTAACTACTAGTAGTAACTGGAGACCACACCCCACTAATATTATCTCTTTTGTATAATACATCTGTATCTTTAGTAGGCGCTTTAAAAGCCAAAGTTGAAAAGGCTACTAATACCAATGCTAATAAGCCGAATTTGTTAACGCTTTTAAGCGCATTTTTAAATTTTTCCATAATTGTAATTATTGTGATTGCACCTTTCTTTTTTATGGGCACAATAGTTTTTATCTTTCAGATCACTTGGGCTTAGATCTTCGGGATGATTGATTTCGGTTTTTGTTGCAGGTAAAGCCCTAAGTCCGGCATTATCGTCTCATTCAATTTTTAGGCAAGATCCTTTCTGTTTTTAAGGTTAACAAATCTGTTATATGATATCCAGCCATTGTCTACGGCAAGACCCAACGAGGCGAGTGTAATAAAAAAGAGGTTAAATATGAGGTGGGTTCCATAGCTCATATTTTTTAGAATTCCTCCACAACTACAAGGTATTCTTCCAAAAACACCTGTCATTACTATTGCTATATATAAAGTGAAAGCAGTTAACAAGAACAACGAAGCCCAAAGTGCTTTCTTTCTGGTGTTTCGGAATAAAAGAAGAAACACAAGGGTAATTTCAATTGATGGGATCATCCATGTTAATACTTTTGCGATTGCAACAGGAAATATTTGATTACGCATTTCTCCAATAGATTTATCATAATCTATCAACTTGCTCATTGCTGCGTAGAAAAATAATGCTGCGATAAGCCCTGAGATTAATTGAAGTACGTTTTCCTTTTTCATTAGAATATAATTTGAGTTTTAACGGTTATGAAGCTATCATGAGCATATTTATTTCGGCTTTCAAGCGGTATGCACATGATGGTTTCATTTTATATTATTCTTATAATTGCTGGTGGTTGAATTACAAACCAAAATTAACTCGCTTTTTTCTGTTTGAGCTGGACGTATGTCTGAAAATAAGCGGACATGTGTCCCGAAATAACGGGACGTATGTCTCCATTGGTTAAACTTTCCTCACTTATAATGTGCCAATTCAATAAGCAACCGGCCAAGCTGTTTACTGCTGATTCTTAAATAAGAAGCTAATACCTCTTTAGGGAGGTTGTGGATATGTTTCCCAATCAACCTTGATGCAAATAGATACCTATCCAAAGCAGGCTCTACATGCAGCATCTCAATAACTTCAATTTCCTTTAGCCTTTGTGCTTCCATAATGGAGAGCAACAGCTTGATCGCTTCGGGTTGCTTCCGAAAAAAACGTTCAAGTTGCTTATAGTTGATATTCATGAGCTGTACATCGCTAAGGCACTCTATATATTCTAGGTTTGGTCTTTTAACGTATACACCATTTTGGAATATAAAATCTCCATTAATGTATAACTGGCTTGTTTTGGCCGAGCTCAATTGTAAAGGATATCGCCGTAATAGGCCTTCAGTTACATAATACAGACATTGATTGAGTAAATTAGGGCTTATAATGGTCTGCCCCTTTTGAAAATTAACGGCATAGAACTGCTCGGCAAACAGAATTTTTATCTCCTTGTTACAATGGGGCAAGTCAAGGATTTTATTGAGTAAGGTCTGGCTTTTCATTTTTTTAACTGTAAAACAAAAGCGTTTTTGTGTTGCAGTCAAGTGGACAGGTTAGATGCCATTTTTCCACCTATTGGTTTTTATTTGGATAATGGTTGGGGATGGCGGTTTTTTGGGTGGATTTTTTTACTAATTATTTCCTACAGAATCAATTATAACTTATTTAAGGTATACATGCATTTTTAAAAATAAACACCATGTTACCACTTTTGATAAAAATTGATGGTAGATTTAAGTTTAACGCTTATATCTAATTATGAAAAATATTGATTTTGAAAAGGCAAGCTTTAGGGACTTTGAGAATATCCCAGAGCTAGATGCAATGGCGAGAGCCACGGAGTTCCAATTATTTCTTAATTACCTAAAGGACAAGGGACATCTAAATTACAGGATAGAATCTATATCGGGCTGCGGTCCAGAAATGGAGCTTCTACTTCCAGGTAAAAGCGAACCGCAGCGTTGTGCCTGTTTTGTATCAAATGATTATCTGGGCCTTACTCAACATCCGGCAATAAAGCAGGCCTTGAAAGATGCAATAGAAAAATTTGGTAGTGGAGCAGGTGCCTCGCCAGCAATAGGCGGTCATTTTAGTTACCATCAGGATTTGGAAGACCGTATAGCAAAGTTCTTCAAAAGGAAAAGCGCAATACTCTATACAACTGGTTATACTGCAAATAGTGCAACATTACAATGCCTATTGCAGAAAGATGATATCGCAATTGTTGATATGGCCGTGCATGCCAGTGTTTATGAGGGATGCCAATTGACCAACGTAAAAACTTTTTTGCATAACAACATGGAATCCTTGGAACTTGCCCTAAAG
Organism: Pedobacter sp. Hv1; assembly: GCF_001412215.1. Lineage (GTDB taxonomy): Bacteria > Bacteroidota > Bacteroidia > Sphingobacteriales > Sphingobacteriaceae > Pedobacter. Next base: position 230,751 of record NZ_LLWP01000008.1, on the reverse strand, counting down.
CATGCCCAACATACTTTCCGTACAAAAATGGTCATTATTGATGGGGTGTACTCACAGGATGGTGACATTGCCTTAATGGATCAAATTGCTGAATTAACTCATCATTATGGGGCATATTTAGTCGTTGATGATGCGCATGGAACTGGAGTAGTGGGAAAAACTGGCAGGGGAGCAATAGAGGAATATGATCTTTTTGATAAGGTCGATATCATTACTGGAACCTTTAGTAAGGCCTTTGCCCACATTGGTGGTTATGTAGTAGCTGATACAGAGTTGATCAACTTTTTGAAATACCAATCAAAACAACATCTTTTTTCTACTACGGCCACGCCAACTACATTGGGAATATTAAAGGCAATGGATTTACTGGATGAGGAACCATTCTGGAAAGATCAGCTTTGGGAAAATGTAAACTATCTAAAAAATGGATTACTGGGTATGGGATTTAACATCGGCACAACAGCTTCTGCAATTATACCCGTAAAAATAGGTGATATAGGAAAAACCCTGGAAGCAGGGAAATTATTATTGGAGGCTGGTGTATATGCCAATCCAATCATGTACCCGGCAGTATCAAAAAAGAATGCAAGGGTAAGATTAAATATCATGGCTACACATACCAAAGAGCATCTGGACAGGGTGCTTAATGCTTTTGAAAATGTTGACAAGAAGCTTCTTATATCAAAACCTTTAATCCGTTCAGATGACACTCAGGTATAGAAGTGTCTCCGGCCATGTGAAAAACAAGAATGAAACCATGCAAAGGCTTGTTGATGCGGTTGGTGCCATCATCAAAAAAAATGGTTACAAGGGACTAGGACTGAATGCTATTGCAAAGGAGGCCGATGTTAGTAAAATATTGATCCATCGTTATTTTGGTGGCGTGGATCAATTGGTAGAAGCGTATGTACTGAAAAATGATTATTGGATTGCAAAGGCTGGAGAAGTGAAGATAGAGACTAGCGGAAAAACAGATAGGGAATCCCTAAAAGAACTGGTAAGCAGCCTGCTTAGAGGGCATTTTGAATACTTTAATACACATGAAGAAATGCGCTCAATCATCTTATGGGAAGTTACAGAAAGAACAATGGTACTGAATAGTATATCTATAGTAAGAGAAGGAATAGGAAAACTGTTACTTGAAAAAGTTGAACCGTTATTTGCCGGAAGTAAAAAAAATATAAAAGCAGTTACCGCATTATTAGTGAGTGGTATTTATTATATGATTTTGCATTCGAAAAAAAATGAATCAACAATTTGTGGAATAGATGTACAGTCTGAAAAACAAGAGATACTGGATGCTATAGACCAGATTGTGGACTGGGCATTTGATGTTTAATCTTTTATATGGGAGAAATGGAGTATGGATGGGGAAAATGGTTTCTTGGATGAACTTGGCGGAATTGAAAGAATTGTCAGTAGATTAATTAATGTGAAAGTTGAATTTAAGTCTGAGGGAAAAGCAGAATTCACACAGCAATTAGATGATCTTGTGCTGCAATTCCAAAAAGAACTCCAGAATCGACATTTACATCTAGATTCAAATGCCCCTACATTTATGGATCGCCTGCAATCAGGACTTGTTCTAATTTCAGACGATTGTAACAGCTACTTGATATTAAAAAGTAACGAAAAAAAATCACTCCAAAGAACAGCATATATTGAGGCTGTTGACGCAACAATTAATGATCTACTTAACTATTTCAAGGATAATTTCGCCTACTGCTTTAACTTTCAAATGAGAGTCCCACATAGCTTAAAGAATGCAGCAAATGTAATTTTGGGGAAAGAATGGAATGGGCTGTTGCCAAAACTTAAAAGTGCTGGAATTGATGAAGACCTTCTCTCTGTATTATCCAGCTATCAGCATGATATGCAATTGTATTCAAGATCCAGTTTTTATGAATTGGATTATTGGTATGCCGTTACCAATTCATTTAAGAAAATTGATCTGGAAAAAACACAGGATATTCAATATGATTTATTTTCTCAGCTATGCTACTTGAACTTTAACTATTTTCCTTTATTGCAGTATTGTATCAAGAAGATCCAACGAAATTATGACGAAGTAGAAAGCTACCGGGAAGAGTTCATCAAAATAACCGTCCAGATTCGTACTTTGAACCAGCTTATTGTTAAGCCGAACTATGGCTATAATCAAAATGCCGAAACATTAAGTGAAGCACTTTGCAATATCATGAAGAACGAGATTATATGTATCAAAAAGCTACTCAATATCAATCTAAAGACTTTAACTGCAAATGGTGCAAAATTTTTCCTGCAACAGTTCTATTTTAAGATATCCATCTCCATGGAGCAGTTTCTTTTCATTTTTCGGTTAATGATAGATAAGGGAATAGTACAGGTAAAGCGCAAGGCCGACCTATTTGAATTTATCCACAGCCATGTGGGCACTGCCAATAAAGATAATCTTTCCATAGGGAACATGCAGAATACCTATGCCGAAAACAATAGGAAAACGGCCATCAGGGTAAAAGTATTACTGCAATCTCTTATTGCACAAATTGATGAAAAATATCTATCATTATTTTGTGTTCTTTCCTTTTTTTAGAACCTTAACAGCCTTTCTTATTTAACAATTTTTTATCACCGACAAGAACTGTATGTCCTATTCTCAAAACTTTGGGACATAATTATCCATCTTTGTTATTGCCTTTAAATGCCCTTACGGGCAATTATTGTTAATGGGTGGAAATATTTAGCCCAGTCTTTACACTTGATAATGGAATAGCTTATACCAACATTTGTTTCAACATATCCCATATTATAATTTTCAATGATGGTTCTATCTGCAACAGAAAATCTACTCCAAAATCTCCTTGGCGAGATTGAGATTTTGAAAAAAGAAAATGATGATGAAATCTCTAAGGTTGGTCTATTTCTTAAGCCTATTCTTCTTTATAATAGCAAACTGAAAGAACTGCTACTTTCGACCCCCTTTTCAGATATCAAAGAGGAAATCAATTTTTTTAAATCAACCAAGCCCAGGTTCATCTCGCTTCATCTATACTACCTTGCATTAGAAGAATTTGGATTAAAAAGACCCAAAGGAGATAGAAAACGGATAAGAAAATTCTATGAGAAAGAACTGCAAAAAATAGAAGATTTTCTTGATTGTAATGGGCACATGGTGCATTATCTCCGCTCTGGGGCTGTGCAGATGGATGAACAGCTTTTTGTAAGGGGAATAAAAATTTATCCGAATTGGTTAGTAAAGCCAAGAGCTGATGTCGATGAGCGTTTTTCTACAGCTGGAGATCATTTGGTCGCAAGGATTATGGCTGCAGAAAATATCTATGAGCATATTGTAAAAAAGCTCAGTGACCTTGAAAATGTTACTGGTTTGGCAAGCCAAGAAAATATAAGCTCTACTTGCAAATGGACCGGTGAATCTATAAATCTTGTCGAAATCGCTTACGGGATCTGGTTAACGGGCCAGATGAATAATGGAAATTCAACTATCTCGGAAATCATTAGATGGCTTGAATCTAGTTTAGGGGTCAATGTAGGAAGAGCATACCGGCGATGGACAGAAATTTCCAGAAGGGATCAAATGAATACCACAAAATATCTAGACCGAATGCGGGAAGCCATCAACATCCGGCTGATGAACGAGGATGACCTGAAACGCAGTAAAAGACAGCTTCCAAAAAATAGAGACCTATAACCATCAAAATAACTGCTTTAACCAACTTTTTGAAAAAAAGTTTAGGGTCCGACCCCATAAGTTGTCAATCAGACTTTCGGATCCTTTGAACCTTTGTCCTGTTGCTCCTGCATAATGTAATGTCAGGTTAACTGGACAAGGTTTATGAAATGCCAGCCCCTCTTTGTTTCTTTTCTTTTTCTACTGAATAAGCATTTCCACATTACTGTGGAGTGGGCTTGGCCACTTTCATCTATTCCTTTCCCAAAACATTCTTCCATTTTAAAATCTATCTGCAATGGAGCGTAGGGAACTGGTTCGTCTGCTAAAAAATGCAGTTATAGCGGGTGCTGAAAAGGCACTCACAGAAAATATTGCCTTGCCTGAGTTCTTAGGAAAAGCAGAAGCGTATCGACTTTATGGCCGCAGCAATGTAGATCGGTGGATCAGTGAAGAACTGATCCATTTGGTATCATCTGGTGGCAGGATCAACAAAAAAATTATTAGAAGAAAACAACTGGACGCCGTTGCGGCATCTAGCAACCGCATAACCTATCTGTCTGTGGCAGATAGGAATAGGTAAGCCTTGCCGCTTAGCTATGAAACGATCTTTGACGTATAGGGACGAAACATTATCCTGCTAAGGGCAGGGAATTTTGCGAAGGTGAGGTTAGATGATTTATTGAAATTTCGATAATGATCAAGCACCAATAACCAAAAGCGCATTGGCAGGCGAATAGCCCGGTTTGGAGAAACCGACGTGAGTAGTCCCGAAAAATCTAACCGGCAAAAGCGAATTACATTGGGCTCGTTACCCATTGCCGGAACTACAAACCAGAACTCCCTTCTGATTTAATCAAATCTTTTAACCTAATTCTCTTTTAAATGAACATCAATTTAACAAGCCATCAGCTTCAGCTCTTATTGCAGGATGCCGCCGAAATGGGTGCAATTCAGGCATTATCAAAAGTAGGTAAGATTAGGCCATTTCTTAAAAAGTCACAGGCGTTTCGCCTCTATGGACGCAAAAATGTTGAATACTGGATTGCCCTAGGTCTTATTACATCGCGTAAGGATGGAGATCATTCTGCCACATGGCGCATTGATCGCTTAGAGGCTGAGGCGATTAATAAATCAAGTGCTGCATTGCACTATATCTAAAATCATAAAACCCTTTAACCACTAGAAAATGATAACAAATACTTTAAATATCATCGACATAAAAGATCATGTGTCGATACTTGACCTGTTGTCCCATCTTGGATTTAAACAGAGCGAAAAAATTGGAAATGAAATTTTTTATCAGAATGTTTTTAACGAACCCAAAAGGAACACGAAAAATTCTTTCCGAATAGATAATGAATTGGGCGTTTGGTTTGATAAAGGCCTGGGCAAAGGTGGCGATGTTATTGATTTTGGTGTAGCCTATTGGCGAAACCACTCCTTGGAAGAAGTCCTCCAAAAGATCAGTGAACTTTGCAGCGGGCAGATACCAAATAAAAGGTTTGCCCCCCACTCAGGTCGCAGGAGAATGGCCGTCAAAATCCCAAATTATCATATCCAAGAAATTAAGCCCATTGGCGGCAATTCTCTAATCTACTCCTACTTGCAGGCCGAGGGACTTCTTGATATTTCCAAGGGGCATATAAAAGAAGTTTATTATTATGTGATTGATGAAAAGGGAATGCGAAAAGATTTCTTCTCGGCAGGGTGGCAGAATGAAAATGGCGGATGGGAAGTCAGGTCCTGGTATTATTCAGGTTGTATCGGTCGAAGAGGGATTAGCGTTATTTCTGGCGAAGAAAACAGGCTAGTTGTGTTTGAAAATTTCAAGGATTATCTCAACTGGCAAGATAAGACCAAAGTTTCAGGCTCAAACATATTGGTGCTTAATTCATTTGATTTTCTAAATGCAGCTATCCATCGTGCCTCAAAATTCAATCACATATCAGCCTTCTTATCCTCAGAGCAATCAAATGCTAATTTTTTAACTGAGGTCGATAAACTTAAGAACAAACAGATCCATTAACCCAATCCATAGCTTATGTCCAAATTTATAGCGGTTGCCGACTTACAGGAACTTTCCATTGTCGATTTTCTGGCAAGGCTCGGCCATCAATCAGTTAAAAAAACAGGTAAGGAGCATTTTTATCATAGTATGCTGCGAGAGACCAAAAGAGATACCCCATCTTTTACCGTATGGGACAATGGCGGAAAATGGCTCGACCGGGGCGGGGCTGGAGATACCAACATTAAAGGTGGTGGGATCGTTCAACTTGGTATGGCACTATGGCCAAATCTTCCCTTTGTAGAGGTATTGCAAAAAATCCAACAAGTTAGCGAACTGGATACTGCTTTGATACCCGAATACCTTCCACAAAAAGAATATCCTTTCCAAAAAGAAGAAGATACCTATAAATACGAAGTGGTCAGGGTACAGGAAGCTGGCGACAACTTTATTCTGGCGAGATACCTGGAATCTAGAGGAGTTAAGGAGGTTGCAACAGGCCGTCTTAATACTATCTATTACTGTAACAAACATGATCCAGAGGACCAGCGCACTTTTTATGCCTTAGGCTGGAAGAACGAACATCAGGGTTGGGAGCTTGCTACCTCAAATGGCTTTAAGAGCAGTATTGGACCTAAAGGAATTTCCATTATTCCTGGGTTGGCTGGTCATATCGCTATGTTTGAAGGGTATATGGATTACCTAAGCTGGCTCAAATTAAACCCGGCGCAGATCATGCCGACAGTTATCGTGTTGAATTCTATTTCCATGTTAAGCCGTGCAATAGAATGGGCTGCCAACATTCCTAAAATCGACATCTATTTTGACAATGACGGACCAGGTATGAGGTCTGCACAGGAATTGATGGCCAGATTGCCGCAAGCTACCGACAGGTCTAATGAATATACAGGATATAAGGATTATAACGATAAATTAGTTGCAGAACTAAAAGAGGCTACCCTTGCTATTGACAGGCCATCACAAGAAGAACCGACATTAGCAACTAACCGAAAAAGGTAATGTACTCCCATTTGTCTATCTGTATATATTTACATACCTATAGCTGTATATACAGCTATGCTAATATTCATTTATACCAATAGCTTTTTATGTATTTATAGCCATATTCAGAAATACAGTTATTTAAATAACGGAATATTCAGATATGGACTTAGTTCAATAGATGTCTATGCAATTATAGCCATATCCAGCTAAATGCAAGCATGGTTATGTAATCATACGACTATCTGGCTATCCAAATAACTGTTTAGATATTAGTATGTGTAAACAAATATCCCGGTAGGTATTTATGAAATCCAGCGGGGATTATCGTGTATGTTTCCAGAGGCATGTAAAGTAAACTCGAAACTATTACTGTCGTTGCCCACAATAAAGACTAGCTCTTCATTAGGTGATACGATATATGGATGTAACAATATGATCGTGTCGGGAAAATTATTGGCAATAAGCTTCAGGTCCTGGTCATTTGGCACTTTTATAGAAATGTTATCGCTATTGTTGAATATTTGCCATTTCGGCATATCCTGCTTCACCAATAAATTGAACCACTCCTCTTTATGTTTGCTCATATTATAAAATTTAGTTAAGCAAAGATAATCCGTTAAAACCTACAAGTAAACAGTACAATTTTTTTTGTTTTGTAATCGGCAAGTTGTGTTTTTGTACGTACAACCAGCCCCCTAGGGCTTGGCTGACCCACAAAAACGAACTTGCCCTAGACTAGCCCACCCCGATGGGGAAAGGGCAGTCTAGGGAAGAAAAAAGCTCGCAACTTGCTTTTTTTTCCTGCATATAGGCAATATCCAACGCCTAAGCACCTGCTTCACTCCAATTTTTTAACCCAAACCTTATTTTATGCAGACTATCTATTTTAAGATGGCCAAGGCCATCTATCCCCTAGCTCCTAAATATAGCTATCCATGATTAGGCATGGCAGTTTATTCAGTGGTATCGGTGGTTTCGATATCGCCGCTACCTGGCTTGGATGGCAGAATGTTTTTTCCTGCGAAAAAAATCCGTTCGGCAAAAAAATACTTCAATATTACTGGCCCAATTCCATTCATCATGAAGACATATTCCAATTTAATGCAACTAAGTTTAGGGGACACGTTGACATCATCAGCGGAGGGTTCCCATGCCAGCCTTTCAGTAATGCCGGAAAGCGAAAGGGCAAAACGGATGACCGCTATCTCTTCCCAGAGGCTTGCCGAATTATTACAGAAGCAAGGCCCGAGTGGATCGTTCTTGAAAATGTTGCTGGCCTGTTCAGCATTCTCGAGCCAGACAGTCTATCTGAAATGGAGATCAAAGCGGTTGAGCTTTTTTGTCAGAACAGTGACCAGCAGCCAAACAGTACCATCATTAGACTCCAGCAAAGGGTCATCGGAAACATCATTTCAGAAATCCAGTCAGCAGGATATGTACTGCCCGAGCTTAAGGACGGCACACCAGTCGTGCTGTGTATTCCGGCTGCTGCTGTTAATGCACCCCACCAGCGAGATCGGATCTGGTTTGTTGCCCACGCCAACAGCGACAGAGATGAGCAATACCAAAGTGACCATGGCACAGGTACTCGATGGCAGGAAGTTGAGCGACAGGAAGAACGAAAACGGAACTGGGGGACAAGTATCCTTAACGGATTTTCTAATCTATCACACACTTCAAGCGCAATCCAGACCTGCGGGGCAGCAAACCGAAGATATGCCCAGTTCAATCCTGGACCACTTGACCCAGATCCTTCCAAAGAAGCATCAGATTGGCAGAACAGGATTCCCGACTGGAAAGCATGGCCGACTCAACCCGCGTTTTGTGGCGGAAATGATGGGCTTCCCCCCGAATTGGACGGAGTTACCTTTTCTTCCTGGCGCACGGAAAGTGTAAAAGCCTATGGCAATGCCATTGTACCACAGGTGGCCCTAGAAATCTTTCGAGCCATTGCTGCTATTAATTCATATCAATAACAGAAAATTTATGCCGTTCGGTTTTAATAAGAATGCATCCGTACCCTTAACAAAGACCCGGCGATTTGAACTTCGATTGAGTGAAGGGGAACTTCAGCAATTTCTAGAATTGGAAAAATACCTGGGCATTACCAGATCAGATATTGTCCGCATCCGGGTATTGCAAAATTCACAGGGAATGCTGATCAATACCAAAGAGCTGATGAAGGTTCTTGATTCCACAGGCGCCGAACTAGGCCGTGCCGGTAACAACATTAACCAATTGGCACGTCATGCCAATGTGCTTGCAAAACAAGGTATGCTTAACCAGGACATCGCCTTGGAGTTTAACAACTTGCTGGGCAACTATATTACCGTACAACAGGAACTGGAAAAGACCCTGCGCCAACTTATCCGCTTAATGAAAGGCAAACATGATCGTAAAGATACTGGCTCCATCGGCCACCTTTAAAGCTGTTCGCTATAATACCGATAAAGTGGATAAGGATAATGGCGAACTGATGAAAGTAGCAAACTTCGGCGCACTTCAAGGTTTGGGACAGCTGAAACCATCGGATTATGTCAATTATTTAGAGGCTCGTTCTGCCACAAGTAGCAGGATCAGATATCCCCAGTTTCATGCCGTAATTTCCTGTAAGGGAAAATCGCATACCAAGCAAGAGCTGACCGCCATCGCTGAACTTTGGCTCAAAGGAATGGGCTACGGTACGCAGCCCTACCTTCTGGTATTCCATAAGGATACGCTCAACAACCACATCCATTTGGTTTCTACCCGCATTGATGAGAGCGGACGCAAAATTAAGGATAGCTATGAAAAAATACGGGCCTATCAGGTACTGAACCAGGTAATGGGCATCGATGAAAAACAACAGGCAGTTACGGACATCGAGAAAGCCATGGAATATAACTTTAATACCCGTGCCCAGTTTATGATGCTACTGGAAGCAAAGGGCTATACATTAAAACTGACCGATGGATATTATTTGGTTTGCAGGTATGGTAAACAGCAAGGCAGTATCGAACTAGCCTTGGTAGATGCACAGATTGGCGCATATCGAAAAGATAGAGATCGTCTGGCCCAGCTTAGGGCTATTACAGAAAAATATCGTGGCAGTCATGACCCAGCCCTAGTGCGGGCAACGGTGCCCCTAGCTGGAGGTAAAGCGACAAAGCCCCAAGGTTACACTTCGGAGCTGGCCGAATTTCTCGCTTCAAAATTTGGTATGCAGGTACTTTTTCACGGCAAAGACGATAAGCCAGCCTATGCCTATACCCTAGTTGACCATGCAAAAAAAATCGTTTTCAAAGGAGGTGACTTAATGCCCTTGGCAGAATTTACCAAGAACTTAGAAAATGTTATCCCTATATCAGAACACTATGCCAGAACAGATGCTTCACTTGCTGATGAACAAATCAATGATACTTCACAGGAGGTGGCAACGGAATATGCGCCTGCCTTTGAAACCAACAGCTTTTCTTCAGAACAAATCCTAGCCTCTACCTGGCTATCAGAAATTAACCTAGAGATTTCAGATGACATTGATGATGAGGCCATCTTGGGCCGTAACCGGCAACGCAAGCGCAAGGCCAGAACTAATACACGCTAACTAAATCCCTATTAATTATGGTTATACTCATAGGAAACCAGAAAGGTGGTGCAGGGAAAAGCACGATTACCCTACTTTTTGCCAACTATCTCACCGGGGTTCGTGGTCGCCGGGTCACCATCCTGGATATGGACTACCAACAGTCCCTGTACTCAAAGGCCGAAAAGGCAAAAATTCTTGAAAATCAGCCCCTTTACGAAGTGGTGTCGGCAGAACTGAAAAGCTTTCCCTCATTGCACCGTGCACTTTCTAGCAGGCCCGGCGAGTTGATACTGATCGATTTGCCGGGCAAAATGGACGATGATGGCCTGTTGCCATTATTCGCTGCGGCAGATGTTATTTTATGCCCATTCTCCTACGATGAATTTTCTGTAGATTCTACGGTGCTATTTGCCATGGTGTTGCGCAAGGTCAATGCAAGGGCTCCCTTTATTTTTATTCCAAATCGCATCAAAAGCACGGTTCGGTACGAGACAAAAAGTGAGGTCGAAAAAGTGATGCAGCAGTTTGGAGTGGTTGCCCCAGCACTTGCCGACCGTGTAGACTTTCAGCGTATCAGCACATTTCAGACCCCATTAATCCTTTACCCCGTTGTACTGCCGCTACTGGATCTGGTCTATGAACAATATCTGGCTTGGGAGGAACAGACATGAACAAAATCAGATCGCTAGCGGATGAATTAAGGGAAGCAATAAAAAATGATGGGCAAGCTGTACCCATAAAAAAAACAATAGCCCGGAAACAGGTGCCGAAAAATTCTAACAGGCCAATAGATCATCTGCTGGAAAGCATTTTGGCCTATGAACTGAACGGCACGGAAAAACTATTGATCCGCTTAGATGACAGGACCGTCTTTCTATTGAAGCAGTTAAAGATTGCCGGATCCATTGATATGAACAAACTGATCGCCTACAGCTTGCAGCACTTTCTTTCCCAACATCCCGAACTCATACAATATATCAAAGAAAACATAAAAAACATTGAATTATGAACTGGAACCAATTTCTTCTCAGCCTTGCTGCTGTTTACCTATTTTATTACGCACTGAACGTAATCTTTGACCTAATGTTCCGCAAAGGTAGCTTACCTGTTACCCAGGATCAGGGGCAGGAACTGATATTTTCTGAACAGAACGTGCCCAAGCAGATCGTCCCTGATGCTGATGCTACCGGCCAGCAGCCCCAAGCGCTACCAAAGACCAGGCAGGCAATTTCTTCTGGGTTACTACAATCTACCGGAGCGGTTGGCATCAAACAACTTTTTGCCCTTGCCCATGCAGACTTGATCGAATATACCAAAGCTATCCCTTACTGATATTACCCATGGATTTTATTAGATCTTTTTTGAAGACAGCCCTGGCTGTCTTTTTTTTTGTCCTACCAACTTGTTGCCTGGCCCAACCAGGTATATCAGAATTTTACCAAGCTAGCGGTGAGATGCATCGTTGGTATTTCAGTATGGCCGACCTAGTACTGGTCATCGGTGCCATTAGTGGCATTTTTGGGGGGCTGCGCATTTATGCCAATTGGCAATCTGGTAAACACCACATCGATGCCCAGGTCATGGGCTGGTTCTTTTCCTGCCTTTTCCTCTCGATCATCGGGGCAGTACTCAAAGCCCTTTATGGGATCCACTAAACAAATTTTCCATTTTTTAACCCTTTTTTAATCTTTAATCCATGATAGTAAAAACTAAAAAACTGTTTGCAATCGCTGCGCTTTCTATGTTGGCGGTACAATCTTTATTTGCCCAAGGTGGCGGCCAAACAGGAATCAATGCAGCCACCTCTTCGCTAACCGCTTATGTTGATCCCGTCTCTACACTGATCCTTGCCATCGGCGCAGTGGTTGGCCTGATCGGTGGGGTTCGTGTGTACATCAAATGGAATTCTGGGGATCAGGACATCAACAAGGAGCTTATGTCTTGGGGCGGATCCTGCCTTTTTCTGGTGCTGGTATCGGTAGTCATCAAGGCATTTTTCGGCGTATAATGACCGCTAAATATCCAATCTATAAGGGGCTTCAAAAGCCCCTTATCTACCGTGGCTTTAAAGGGAAATTCATTTATTGGGGCATCGGCTCCCTTGCAGGTGGCCTGATCCTGGGCGGTCTGATCGGGTCATTGACCAGCATGTACCTAGGCGGCTTTTTGACCATTGCCCTGATATCGGCAGGTCTGGGCTATACCTTTTTTCGGCAAAAGGACGGTCTACATGCCAAAACCCGGAATACAGGGGTCTTTATCCATCCAGTCCATTTAAAAATCAATCATGCAGCGAGAAAGAAAAACAGCATTTAAAATGCCTTATGCCGGGGTCGATACCTATAACGGCCTACATATACTGTACGGGGAGAAAGGCGATTTCTCTATGATCCTGCACATCAATAATCCCGTCCTTCAATTTGGAGCAAACCCAGATGCCTTTTGTGCCTATCAAAATCTGCTATTGAATATCATTAAGATAATGGGAGAAGGGCATATTATACAAAAGCAGGACGTATTTATCCGCAGGAAATATAAGCCTGCAGCTGCCAGTGAATTTTTACAGCAAAAGTACAATGCACATTTTGAAGGAAGGGAATACACCGATATTAAAACCTATCTGGTTATTACCAGGCAGGTCAAGCGTGGAACTTTTTACACTTTTGATAAAAAGGTCCTCGCTGATTTTTTCCAGAACATAGCTAAAATTTCCGACCTGTTGGCCAGTGCCGGAATGAATCCCCGGTATCTGAACGAGGCCGAGATCAACCGCTACATAAGTAAAGTGCTCAGCATGGAATTCGCCTCGATCCATACCGTACTCAATAATATGCGCTGTGGTGACCAACAATTGAATTTAGGCGATCTGGCTATCCGCTGCATCAGCATGGTTAATACCGATTGTGTGGATCTGCCGGAAAAGGTCGGCGTTTATACCGAAAAACAGGATAATCAGGGTATGCGGGATTTTCCTGTAGATAACCTTTCCTTTTTGCATCAGGTTCCAGGATACCGAGTTATCATCTATAATCAAGTGCTGGAAATACCACCTCAGCAAATGACACTCAATAAACTGGAACTGAAACGTAAACGGCATTCGGGCGTACCTGATCCAGCCAACTTGATCTGCGTAGAAGATATAGACCTGCTACTGGTTGATGTGGCTAGAGAAAATCAATTACTGGTTAATGCCCATTATTCCATGATCGTTTGTGCAGAAGAGCAGCAGATCAACAAGGCAGTCAATTATATCGAGGCTGCACTTTTTCAACAAGGCATTATTCCCTCACGCAATGCCTATAACCAGCTGGAACTGTTTCGCTGCGCCCTGCCTGGCAACGGCGTAGAACTGAAGAAATACGACTGGTTCTTGACTACTGCCGATGCTGCGCTCTGTTTCTTTTTTAAGGAAGCCCTGTTAACGGATGAACCCTCAGATTTCCTGATCCGTTTTACCGACCGTCAGGGCGTACCCGTTGGGATAGACTTGTCAGACCTGCCCATGCGTACCGGCCGCATCAATGCACGCAACCGATTCTGTTTAGGCCCCTCAGGTTCTGGAAAATCGTACCTGATAAATGCGCTAGTCGAGCAGTATATGCTGTACAACATGGATGTGGTAATAGTGGATACGGGGCATTCCTATTCTGGCCTGTGTTCCTATTATAATGGAAAATACATTACCTGGTCGGATAGCAAGCCGATCACGATGAACCCTTTTGCCATTGATGAAAGTGAATATAATATTGAAAAAAAGGACTTTTTATGTACACTGATCAGTCTGTTATGGAAAGGCGCAGAAGGTACGGTCAACACCGTTGAAAGGGACGTGATCTCGAACGTAATTTCCGCTTATTACAGCCGGTATTTTGATAAAGAAACCAATCAACATGACAGGATATCCGAGTTGAATTTCAACTCCTTTTATGAATTTGCCCTAAAGAAAATCCCACAAATCAAAAGCGAAGAAAAGATACCCTTTGATCTGGACGAATTTCGCTATGTACTGAAAAAATTCTATCAGGGCGGTGAGTTTGACAGCATCCTGAATGAACCTGCCGATCAGTCTCTGTTCTCCGAACGTTTCATTGTTTTTGAAATCGATAATATAAAAGAGAATAAGATTTTATTTCCAGTGGTCACCCTGATAATTATGGACGTTTTTATCCAGAAAATGCGCCACCGGACATCCCAGCGCAAAGCATTAATAATTGAGGAAGCGTGGAAGGCCATCGCATCACCATTAATGGCCGGATACATTCTTTATCTCTATAAAACAGTACGAAAATTTTGGGGCGAGGCTATTGTGGTCACTCAGGAGTTGGGAGATATTATCGGGAACGAAGTTGTAAAAGATAGCATCCTGAGTAATTCGGATACCATTTTCCTGCTAGATCAGAGCAAGTTCAAGGAGAACTATAAAGAGATCGCCAAACTGCTTTCCATTACTGAAACTGAACAGAAAAAGATATTTACCATAAATAAACTGGATAATAAGGAAGGCCGTGGACGCTTTAAGGAGGTTTACATCCGCCGGGGCAGCTCGGGAGAAGTGTATGGCGTAGAAGTTTCCATCTTCCAATATTTGGCCTATACTACCGAGAAGCCTGAGAAGAATGCCATTGAAGTTTACTTAAAGGCTCATGGCAGCTACCAAGCAGCACTTGAAGCCTTTGTTGCCGATCAGCAGAAAAGCGGACTGCCATTAGAAAACTTTGTCCGCAATGTTAACCAAAATGGAATGCCCACTGCCAGTGATGTCACCTATTTTAAACCTGATTTTATATGAAAAGAATAATTTTGATTACAGGAATGTTCCTATTGGGGCTTTCCGGTTTTGCCCAGATCTATATCGATCCTACTACTGCAGGCGCCATGGCTGCCCATTCTGGAATTATAAACAACCAGCTCAATAGCACTAACAATAACCTTACCCTGATCCAAAGAGGGCAGCTGGCCGTTACCGGGCAACTGGTCATTGTCAATGACCTGCAGCAGCAAATCTATCGTGGACTGAGCGAAGTTTCTGGGGCAGTTCGTTCCCTTTTGGCCATTAATGACATTGCAGAAATCAGCATAGATATCGTATCTGACGTAAATAAGGCCGTCGCTCTCGCACAGGACAACCCAGCACTTTTGCTATTTGCCGAAAATGGTGCCCGAGAGTTCAAACGAAGAGGAACTGCCCTTGCAGCAGAAGTAAGCTCTTTTGTATTGCAGGGTGGTATAAACAACCTAATGGATTCAGGGGAAAGGGCAAAGCTTCTTGGCCGGATTAGAACCGAGCTGATGATCTTGCGAGGTGTTGCATACGGTATGCACCGAACCATGTTCTGGGCCAAACAGCGTGGCATATTAAATTCCTTGAACCCATACGCAGGGTACCTCAATATTGATAAACAGATAGCGGACGATATTATCCGAAACGCCAAATACCTCAAACAATGAAAACAGCGATCATAACAATATGCCTTCTGCTTGGCATGTTCAAATCAGCTATTTGCCAGATCAACGTGGAACTGCTTCACCAACTGGTAGCAGAAAGCAAGAGTGAGCATAGTAGACAAGATCAGGCAAAAAATAATCAGGCGCTAACCTCGGCCAATGAAGAGGTCAATCGGGGCCAGATGGTCAAATTAAAGACAAAATACCGTGAGCTGAAAAACCGGTTCCATACCGTGGGTCTTGCCATCGATGCTGCGCAGATTGGACTGGAAGCAAGCCCTGTTATTTCGGAGATCATCCGCCAACAGGGCATTATATATCAGTTGGCAAATGATAACCCGCTGCTGATTGTTCTGGCCATACAGACCGAAACTGATCTTGCCGACCGGGCAAGGATGATAGCTAATTACATCGTAGCCCTCGCCCTAAGCATCGGGGATATCAATCAAATGAAGGCTAGTGATCGTAAGATGTTGTTCTCACATGCGCTGACGGAGCTCCGCTTAATCGAAGGCGCCAGCAAAGGGCTTGCCCAGTCAATGATGCAGGCGGGGCGCAAAAAATCACTGAATCCTTTTGCAGATTTTATCAACCAGGATACCTGCATTGTGGACGAAATTGTCCGCAATGCAGGTATCCTAAAAAACCAATAACGATGTACAGATTATTTATGACCTACCTGTTGCTGCTAGCCATGATCAAAAGTAGCAAGGCTCAAACGATAGTATTTGATCGCCAGCACTTCAACATTGTCAATGAGAACGGCGGTGTGCGTTTGGCAGCAGAAAACACCCATAACAGCTATCTCAAGACCATCCAGAACAGGTTGGATGACATTAATATCAATGTCAGCTCTGTGGTCATGGTTCAAACGCTGATCCACAGCTCACTCACCCAGATTAACCGGGCATTAAAAAGTGGGATTGCCATAGCGCAGATTGGCGAGATTAGTAGCGAAATAATAGAAGAGAGCAATGCCATGGTTAGTATGGCCTCCTCCGAGCCTTATCTGCTATTATTTGCCGAAGATGTGGCACGGCAGATGAAAACACGCGGAGTAAACCTAGTTAGCGAGGTTTCTGCCTTTGTACTCAAAGAGGGCAGCAATGTGCTAATGGACTATGAAAAGCGAGACGCGTTGCTCCGTAAGATCATTTTGGAACTTAAAGTGATGCGTGCCCTTTGCTATGGCATGGGCCGCTCGATGTACTGGGCCAAAACCAACGGAATACTGAAAACAGCCTATCCCTATCGCGGCTTTATTAACCAGGATACCCGCATGGCAGATGAGATTATCCGAAATTTTAAACTTTTAAAACAATAGCTTATGAAACATTATTTCTTGGCAGCGGTACTCATGCTGCTCACCCTATCTCTATGGGCCCAGCGAACCATT
Source organism: Pedobacter sp. Hv1 (assembly GCF_001412215.1). GTDB lineage: Bacteria > Bacteroidota > Bacteroidia > Sphingobacteriales > Sphingobacteriaceae > Pedobacter. The sequence goes on along the minus strand of NZ_LLWP01000008.1, from coordinate 213,665 downwards.
AGGGACAGGCATATTACTAATCAGCAAGAGCGCATGGTATTTAAACAATGGAGCCAGAGCAAGTTCACACCGACCAGCGGTTTTCTGGGGCTGAACCCAAATTATCTATTAACCTGGGCATGGCATCCGAACTACCCCAATAACGACCTTCGACCTCTGGGCCCGGCAGGCCCACAGACCCAGCGGCTGGCCTTTGCTGCTGCCATGCAGCATACGGAAAACGCTTACAAGCTCCATGCTGATACCCTTAAAAATACAGCCATTAGCGAAGCGGTAAATTACGCTGCAGTTTTTTCCCGTACAGATCCCTTATGGCAGCTTTATTACCGTCATGAACTAGAGCCGCTATTGAACCAGCAGGATGACCAGCTACTAAATGGCACAACCCTAAAAGAAAAGGACTACCTGGTTCGCACTGGAGTATACAACTGGTTCAAGGAAGAATCCGCTGGAATTAAAGAACGTTTAGAAGGTGCCATGAATGCCACCCTTGACAGGGGATCTCGAATACTGGCCTATCACCGTCTTTTGCTAGAATATCGAAAGCTCAATGCTTCCTGGCAAGCAAAGAAGCTATATGCCCGAAGGTTTCTGCTATTGAGCGAAACGGCAGCAAAAATAAAATCAAGGCAAGAACCCATTGCCGTCCAAAATGGTAACCGCACCGATCGCCAGATCGCCGATGATATCCTGAGCAAATCCAAACTCTAAATCAACATGATGAACATAACCAATTTGCTGACCGGCACTGCCGGTTTTTTTGTGCAATCAAATTCCACTGACGTGCCGGATTCCTTTAAAAAGACCTTTAATTTTTTACAGGGAAATGGCGTGTACGAAGAGGGCATGATGCACTTTCTAAAGGCGATGAAAAACACGATCTGGACACATTATGATGCCTTTATTGCCGATGCACAGGCATTATCAGCCATATTCATGCTCATTTTCTTTGCCATAAAATCCTATGAAATGATGTCCGGGGACAAAAAAATGGAGATTATGCCATTGCTTAGGCCATTTGGCCTGGTCATGGTTATTCTCTGGTGGTCGCCCTTTACCAGAATGATTGCCTATCCCACCGATATTATCGCTAATAAAACCGAGTTGATGTTCAATGACAGCCAGACCGGGGTCAATAACTTGCGGATGGAACGAGCACAGTTGATGGTACAGGTAGCCGATCAGCTACTGACTGTACAGGCCCAGACCGAAACGGCAAAAGTAGAGGCAGATACCTGGTATGAGAATGCATGGGAATCGGTTAAATCTAGCGTAAAGGAAGGCTTTGCCGAGGTCTGGAATCCCATTGTAGAATTACGGAACCGAATGCAGGTAGGCATGCAGCTACTAGCTACTTCTATCCTAGAAACATTAGCCCTTTGGGTACTGCGGATATGTGTATACATCATTTTTATTATACAGATCATCTTTTCCACCATACTCATCATACTAGGTCCCTTTTCGGTAGCGGTAAGCATATTGCCCGCATTCAGGGATAGTTTCAGTACCTGGGTCGCCCGCTTCATTTCGGTCAACCTGTATACCGGTATTGGTTTTCTGGTTCTGTATGTAGCCTCGCTATTTCAGCATTATGCTATGGAAGCTGAAATCAGTCGCTATAAGGAGCTGGTAGGTTCTTCCAGCGACAGCCTTGAAAAACTTGGATGGTTTGCAGGGAATGGCCTGCTTTCATTCGGTATGGTCATCGTAACCTTTCTGATCGGAGGATTGACCATGCTGACCGTCCCAAGTATCAGCACCTGGATCGTATCCACTTCAGGAATTAGTTCTGCCGCATCGACCATGGGCCGAGGGGCTTCCAATATGTCCAGAATGCTAACCAAAATGATGAAATAATGATCGTAAAAAACATAGAATCCAAAATAAGATTGGCCACCTTTCTCTCTGCCGGAAGTTTTCTAACGGCGATAGTGATGGTGCTGGCCGTTTCCTTTTTCGCTTACCAGCAGGTTGCCGATGCCAGAAAAAGCGTATATGTACTGGATGCCAATAGTGTTCCGCTGATGGCTAAACAAACAGATGTACAGTTAAACCGAGCCGCAGAATACCGCTCGCACATCAATATGTTTCACAGCCTTTTCTTTTCGCTGACCCCAGACGATAAATACATCGAATATCAGATGAAAAGGGCGATGTATCTGGTGGATGAAAGCGGTGCGCTACAGTACAATAACTTGAAAGAAAAAGGATTTTTCAATTCTATCCTTTCTTCAAGTGCGGTGCTGACCCTACAGACCGATTCTATTCAAATTGATGAGGTTCGCAAATATTTCAGGTATTACGGCAAGCAAAAGATCGATCGTCGAAGTTCCACCATCATTCGCTCGCTGGTAACCGAGGGAGAACTGAAAGACCTAGAAACCCGCTCGGACAATAATCCCCATGCAGTATTGATTACCAGATGGAAAACCATTGAAAACAAAGATCTTGAAAATGTACAGAAAAATTCGTTCTAACCCCCCAGCTAATTTAGCTCAGGAACTCACAAAGGAGTTCGGGAAATACTTTCTCTACCTAGGTGTTTTTTGCAAAAGGATAGGTAATAAATATCCCCACCAGCTTTTTGCCCTGATGCTAACCAGTATGCTGCTTTCGGGCATACTCGCCTTTACGGTCTTGCGGGTAAGCAAAGCTCCTCCACTTCCATCACTTGCTGCCTCTGGCACTAGTCCGATCACCCAGGGTTTTGGGCAGATTATACAGTCTGGGCAGGCGCTCAAAGAAGTACTTGACCTGCAAAGCCAGATCAATACCGTACTGCACAAAGATAGCCTTGGCCCAGCCGATAGCCTGCTGCTCAAAAATGCCATTCGACGGCTAGAAATTATCAATCACCAACTCAACCCTAAATAAAGGAATAATTATGAAAATCAATTTTAAGCAGCCAAAATACATGCTCCCGCTAATCTTATTGCCTTTTCTGTGCCTTTTATTTTACGCATGGAAAAGCAGTATCGGAAAAGATGAGCCTGTCTCCCAGGGCGGAAATGCACTACAGGACAATGTGGTCGAGGTTTCCGACAACATAAAAAACAAAGGTCTGGAAGATAAACTGGATGCCTACCGCAAACAGTTCAAGGATGGCGATGGCTATACCGCAGTTGGACAGATTGGCGAGGAACAGACCAAGGTGCAACAGATGCCCGATCTGTACAACTTGCGAGAGAAACGAATGCTGGATTCCATTGACAGGGAAATGAAACGCCGGTACGGCAATGTTAGCCAGCAACCTAACCGTTCTTATTCCAGCTTTGCTGATGCCAGCCCGAAAACACGAAGCACTCAAAACAACGGCTCTGATAAAGAGCTAGCTGCTGCCATTGCCAAACTCCGTGAACCTGCACCAAACACAACAAGAGCTAGCAGGCAGGTCGAAACTGACCCTATGAAAGTATTTAGGGAACAGATGACCCTTATAGACAGTATGGGAAAGGTCAACGATCCGCAGTATAAAGCCCAACAGGAAAGGGAAAAAGAAATGGGGCTGGCAGCGCAGCGCATAAAAGATCAAAAAAAACTCAAAGTGACTAAAACATCAGCCACGGCCGCACTTTTTAACACCATTTCAAGTGACGTGGAAGATGGTTTTATCCGTGCCATCGTGGATCAGGATATTACCGGTTATGCAAGTTCCAGACTCCGCATTCGTCTGCTTGATGACATGACTGCTGGGAAATTTCTGATCAAAAAGGGTACCTACCTCTATGCCCAGATTACAGGATTCAGCGGACAACGGGTCAACCTCTCGATTAGCTCAATTTTTCAAGGCAGCTCCATCTTGCCAGTTCGGCTCGATATTTACGATAATGATGGCATGCCGGGGTTTTATGTGCCCGCTTCCGCGTTTCGTGAATTTTCAAAAGAGCTGGGCAGTGAGGCATCTCAGGGCATGACCATCCAGCAACAGGCCGAGAATAATAATCAACTGGTCATGAGCATGCTCCAGAAGATGTTCCAGTCAACCACCACTGCTGTTAGTAAGCTGATCCGTAGCAATAAGGCAAAATTGAAATATAATACCCAGGTCTATCTTATCGACCCCGAAGAACTCAAAAACACCCAAAACAAGTATTAACCCATATACAGATGAAGAAGTTTATTATTTTCCTATTGATCGCCCTAGGGGCGGTCCAAATAACCTACGCACAAATCTCATTAGATGTTTATCGTAAGGATTTGCCAAATATTCTGATCAGCCGCAATGTTTCCCTACATTTTATTTCTCCCGAGCCCATTCATTATGTCGACATATCCACGCATTCCCTAACAGGTGATCTACCGATTAAAAATGTATTGAGGTTAAAGATTATTCCGGATTCGCTATCCAACCTTTCTAGTTCTGGCCAGAATATTGGCATCGTGACCATTGTGGGAGAAAGCTTTATTGCCCAATATAATCTGTGCTATTCTAGCGGAATGCAAACAGAAATATTACCTGTACTGGTAAATATCCTACCGGAACATACCAGGCCGCTAGATGTCCCGGGTACTTCTCTTACGTCCAAGCAAATGGAGAGTTTTGCGCTGGGTATTCTGGCTAAACCTACTGGTAAAACGCTACGAAGCTCTACCGATTATGGTTTAAATGGAACACTTAACTACGTTTATACGGCTGGTGATTACATTTTTCTTGATATCAGTTATTACAACAAAACCAATCTGTCCTATGATATAGACCAGCAGCGTTTTAAGATCGAGGACAAAAAGATCGTTAAGGCTACCAATGTACAGTCCGTTGAAATTAAACCCGTATGGCAACTCTATCCCACCACATCCTTTAAAAAACATTACCGAAATATCTATGCGCTGAAAAAAACCACATTTCCCGGAAACAAGGTACTGAACATCGAGCTGACCGAAAAGCAGATTTCTGGTAGAACATTAACATTAAAAATCAAATATGGAGACCTGTTAAAAGCGGACAGTTTATAATTATCCATTTATGGAAGAACCCCGAAGGTTTCCTTCCAACCATTAAAAGACAATTTACCTATGGAAGAAACCAAAGAACAACAGAGCTTGCACCGCTTCCTGCAATTTGGCATCTATTTGTCTGTTCTGATTGAGATTTTCTTGTTTTTTTATGCTAGTAAGCTGATAACTCAGGATGATATGGACAAATACAGCCTACGCCTTTTTGCTATTAAACTTGCCAGGATACCATTTTACCATGAGCTTTTTTACAGTAAGTTATTTACCCTGCTGCTGATCTGCCTAGTTTCAGTTGGTACGCTCAGCCGAAAAAAGAAAGACCTCAACCCAAAAAACCATATCGCTTATCCGCTGTCCGTTGGTCTATTCATTTTCTTTTCTGGTATCTGGTTCCAAGGCAGGGCGTCCCCGTTGGTTACTGGCTGGTTTGATGTTATCTATATCGGTAGCACATTTCTAGGCACAATCCTCATTCATGTGGCAATGGATAACGTATCCAAAATGATAAGTTCCCGCCTGGGTAAGGATAAATGGAATGTAGAGGGTGAATCCTTTATGCAGCCAACTAAAAGGATCGATACGCCCAGTTCGGTAAACATCCCTATGCAATTTTACTATAAAAATAAGGTATGGGACGGTTGGCTAAACCTAACGAATATCTATCGTGCGGTGCTCAATATTGGCGTACCAGGTTCGGGCAAGACTTTTGGTTTAATCAATCCAGCCATCCGCCAGCTGATCGCCAAGGAATTTTGTGTCTGTGTGTATGATTACAAGTACCCCGATTTGGGTCAGATTGCCTATTACCATTACCTATTGGCCAAACAGAACGGTAAATGCACCAAGCACACTTTCCATGTTATCAACTTAAACCAGGTTGAAAAAAGCAGGCGTATCAATCCCTGGCGTAGCGATTATATGGAAACTTTGGCAGAAGCTTCTGAAAGTGCAGAAGGTTTGGTAGAAGCATTAAAAAAAGGAGATAAATCCCAAGGCAGTGACCAGTTCTTTACCCAATCGGCCATTAATTTTTTGGCAGCCTGTGTTTACTTTTTCAGTAAACATGACGGCGGAAAATATTCCAGTTTTCCGCATGTACTTTCATTTTTGAACTGTTCCTATGATGAAATTTTCAGTACGCTGTTTTCCGAACCTGAACTGGCCTCATTACTTTCTCCTTTCCGTAGTGCCTATCACGCTAAAGCCTTTGATCAGCTGGAAGGTCAGGTTGGTACGCTGAAAATATTTATCAGCCGACTTGCCACCAAAGAAACCTTTTGGGTATTTTCTGGTGATGATTTCAATCTGAAAATATCAAACAGGGAAAGTCCCGGTATTCTGGTACTGGCCAACGACCCCAATACGCAGAACATTAACTCGGCATGCTATTCCATCGTACTGAACCGCATTACCAAGCTGATGAACCGAAAGGGCAATCTGCCAGCGGTACTGATCATTGATGAAGTTCCCACGCTATACATCCATAAGATTGAAAATCTGATTGCAGTAGCTAGATCAAACAAGGTAGGGATTATTTTAGGTCTGCAGGAACTGCCTCAATTTAGGCAGCAGTACGGAAAGGATACCGCTACAACCATTACCTCGGTCGTTGGAAACGTACTTGCCGGTTCAGTCCGCAATAAAGAAACACTGGACTGGCTAGAAAGACTTTTCGGTAAGGTCAAGCAGCAGAGCGAAAGCCTGAGTATTGACCGTAACAAGACCTCGATATCTTTGAGCGAACGACTGGAACCATTGATTCCAGCCGGAAAGATCGCCGCACTAAGAGCTGGCGAAATGGTGGGTATCCTGGCTACTGATGCGGCTACGAATTATACAGGGAAATTCGAGACCTCGGCGATAAACTGCAGGATCAACCTAGATATGGCCGTAATCGAAAAGGAAGAACAGAATTACCGCCCATTGCCGGTCTATTATGATTTCAAAGGCAAAAAAGATGAAGTACTGCGAGAGAACTTCCATAAGATTAATCTGGAAGTACAGCAAATAGTAAAACATTTTAAGCCAGCCCAGCCAACGGTTACCGTACCCCAACCAAAGGGAATGATGAAACCAACCATTAAGAAGTAGCTGTTCTGGTTACACTGATAAATATTTTTTCACACCTAACATTTAATATTATGGACAATTTAACAGGCCACCTAGTTCTGGTACACCCCAATTTGACCAAAGATCCGGTGCATCACCAGGGCGAGGTAGGTATCATTACAAGTACCGACCTCGCCAAAGATGAAATATATGTTGGTTTTGGCACGAACCAGCTTGGTCTTTATGCTGCCGATGCGTTACTGGTGCTCAAACCCCATAAGGAGCTGTATGAAGATATACTGGTTAACATCAAGAAAATGGATACCCCAGACTTCAAAACCTTAATGGAGATTACGATTCTGCAAGAAAAAAATTCGGTGAGCTTTCTAAGGGATGCCATGGAGCTGGCAATGACCAACGAAAGAACTCTTGCTTATAGCACCATTTCATTACAGGATAAGCTTGATCTCGCTAGAGAAGAAAACCAATCGCAACAGCAATCTAGTGGCGTTGGCCGCTAAATTTCCTGCAAAATGATACGTTTATTTTTCTTAGTTACACAGTTCTTGCTTTTTCCCATTTATGCGCAGGGGCAAAATAACTCACCGATCTGCCTACCCCTTGGGCAGCTATATGTCAATTCTCCTTTCGGAAAACGCATTCATCCCGTGACAGGGCATCCTGATTTTCACCGGGGCGTTGATCTGGCAGCACGTTACGATCCGGTTTTCAGTATCATGGATGGAAAGGTGAGCGCTACGGGCTATAACCCTATTCTGGGCAACTATGTAAGGATTATGCACGGACAGTTCCAAAGCGTTTACGGCCACCTTTCCTATATCCTAGTCTTATCGGGGGACGAGGTAATCGCTGGACAGCCTATTGGTATTACCGGGGCGACAGGCCGGGTAACAGGCGAACACCTACATTTTAGCATCAAATTCAGGGAAAGATACCTGAACCCACTGTTTTTTTTGAAAACACTGATGACATCTGAGCAAGAGACATCAGTATTAAACCAATAATTATGGAACCACATTTAAGATCATTAGAAGATAAACTGCGCATGCTTGCCGCAGGTGAAGCAATCGGGTTAACTGCGGCCGAGGCCGCCGTTTATGGGGTAGAATATGCTGATATGCTACCCGAACCAGAACAAAGTTCCCAAGAGGTGGAAGATTATGGCGAATGATAAGATACAGGCGCTGCACGTACAGGTTGCCGAAAAACTCATCCAACAATTAAAGGACGGAACTGCTCCATGGCAAAAACCATGGAGCATCGAAAACACTCCTGCCTTTGAGCTGCCATATAACGCCCTGACGGGAAACCGGTACAAGGGCATCAATATTTTTTCCCTGCTGACTGCTGGATATGACGATCCGAGATGGGTAACCTTTAAGCAGGCAGCGGCCAATGAATGGAACGTTAAAAAAGGCGAAAAGGCTTCGTTAATACAGTTTGTTAAAACCACAGACTTGGTGGCAAAACGGGATGAAAACGGCAAGCCGCTACTGAATGCAGAAGGAAAACAGATTAGGATACCAATAAAACTGGATAGGCCCATTATTACCACCGCTTGGGTGTTCAATGCCGCACAGGTAAACGGGATCCCTTCACTGCTAAAGGAGGGCGCAAACGAACTGGAATGGAATCCCATCGAACGTGCGGAAAAATTGATCGCAGGCTCTGGGGCATCTATTGATCATAAAGCGGGAGATAGTGCTTACTACAGCCCATCAAGGGATAAGATTACCATACCCTTAAAAGAACAGTTCGATGCGCCAGATAAATATTATGCAACGCTGCTCCACGAACTAGGTCACTGGACTGGCCATAAAGACCGCCTAGACCGTAGTATTATAAATAAGTTTGGTACCCAGAGGTATGCCCGCGAGGAACTACGGGCAGAAATAGCCTCCCTTTTGATTGGGCAGGAATTACGCATTGGTCATGATCCTGGTCAGCATACCGCTTATGTTGGTGATTGGATCAAGTTACTTCAGGATACCCCATTTGAGATCCATGCGGCCGCTGCGGATGCGGAAAAGATATTTAATTATCTCACTGGACTAGAACAAAAAAGGGAGATAGAAAGAATCGAAGAACCCTTAACAGAAAACAAGCCCCGAAACAAAGGTGCTGGTTCAGAATATCTTTCCTTAGGGGATGAGATCTCATATAATGGTGCGCATTATAAGGTACAGGGACATCTGAAACAGGGTCGCCTGCGGATGGAGGAACTGGAAAGTGGAAAGAGCTTTATCCTATCCAAAAATGATGGACTATATGGTTCCTTACTGAATGTTAAGTTGGGCTTAGCCCATACCCAAAAAACTGCAACCGACAATAGCCTAACTGTAATTGCTTCTGAAAGACAGGAGTTAGCTGCCCATACCCAAAGGCGATAACGATTTTAAGATCATAAAAAAAATTAATTATGGAAACACCTATCAAAGAAAATGAACTGCCTATAAAAGAATTGGAAAGGCTTGGGCTTTATCAGAATGGGAAGCCGAAAATGGCTTCCGATAATCTGGATGCACTGCTAGCTGGTCGCAGGACAGATATGCTGAGTATGGAAAATCTACAACTGGACGGCTTTACCATACGCCAGTTGGATGCAAAGTTGTCATTGACCAGAAACGAAAAAGGCAAAGTTGAACTCAATTTGCATCCAATCTATAAACAGGCAATTTCGCACCCTCTGCTCAGCGAAGAAGAAAGCAGGAACCTCCAATCCGGAAAGTTGCAGTCTGTACAGAAAGCGTATGAGCAGGCTGATAAAAAACTCGCACTGCTCGCTATCGAATATGATCAGCAGACCAAAGAATTTATTGTCTACCGTCCTGATCATGTCGAAGTACCCTTAAAGGTAAATGGGGAAACCTTATCAGAAAAACAGAAAAAATCATTCCGCAATGGCGAATTGGTAGAACTCGGCGATGGGACACGCTTTCAGCACAGCGCAACCGACAGCAAGGGAGTTCGGTCTGACACTAAACATCTGATCCTTTCAGTATTGTTGGATGGTGGTATTTCTTATCTGCTGTTTAAAGGGGTTCGAAATTTAGTTGGTAACAGCGAGAAACAAAAAGAGGAATTTACCAAGGGCTATGATAAGGCTATGAAAGAAGTGATGGACCAAACAAAAAAGGATAGAGAAACTGGTAATGTATCATTGCCACGAAATGAAGAGCATAGCCACAAACCACAACAAGACCGTGGTTATGGGCGAAATGCCTCTCGCTAATGCTCTCTTTTACCAGTTCAGATCAGCCCAGAATTAAATCAGAACTAAGAGACTTTTTCCTTCAGTTTTCTGATCTGGAAAATGGGGATTGGAAATTCCCATACTGCCTTGACAATATAGAGATTACATCAGAGTATTGGGGGTCAAGAAGTTCTATACCGTCGACTGCTGGCATTTGGTTAGCAGCCGACGGTTTCCCAGCACAGGTTAGACATCTTTTTCTTGGCTATTCTGCCTCAGAGCTGCTATGCTTCTGCCAATATTATTCCAATTGGCTCGACACCTCGGTAGTGGTAGCATTTGCTGCGCTGGGCTTATTGCCCAGTTACCAGCAGCTAAATTTCCTTTATGCACAATTCCCCAATGCCAAGGTGCATACGGTTTTTGGCGCAGGGCTTACCGGAAAGGTAATGGATTGCAAGGTTGCGCTGTGGTTGGGCAAAACAGATGCCTCTTTTGAAATCAGGGATGAACTTGTCAAAATCAATTACCGGGGAAAGAGTTTCAATATTGCTGAATGCTCGTTTTCGTTGAACCGATTTGAAAAAACAACAGGTTTACGTTTAGCAATCCGTACCCACAAGCCCAAAGGCGGTTTTATGTCCTATCAAGAACTTTTTATGAGCGCCTTTTAATTTATCTATTTCCTAAAAACAAAAACAACGAAAAAATGAAAAAGCTATTTCAAAAAATTGACTAGATCAGGGCAACTAATGCAGCTACCTTAAAGCTTGAAGACCCAATTTCTCATAATCTTCTACTCGTTAAGTAAGTCAAGTTTTTCTGTTAAACTTGACGATTTTCTATTAAAAATCATTAATTTCATTTCGAAATCACGATATTATAGCAATTTTGGTTATTAATTCGAATTCGGGTTACCTGAGCCGTATTGCATAAGTACGATAGAAAGGTCATTCGCTTTCTTTTTTTGCTATTGTATTTTCTCTTTTTCAGAAGCTACGGGAAAAACCATTTTTTTTTGTAAACTTGACATACTTATATCTGATAAGATTATTTTTTTCTTATCTGGTTGTTAAATTTAGTATAGTGAATATCGAAGAAGAATTTTTAAAAATTACGGACAAGTCTGTATTCCCGCATGAAAAGGATTATTTCTGTATTTACAAGACTTTTAAAAATGCGTTTGATAAGGATGTTCATCCAGAAATTAAGACGAAAATCTTAGAGATTGAAAAGTCAGGTTATTACAATGACCATGGTGTAGATCATATCAGAATGGTTATTGACAGGGTTTCTAAGATTATTAGTTGCTTAAATCCGTCATTTAATCCTGGCACTGATAAGTTCTATATTTCACCATATGAGATTTTCATTCTCCTAATGGCTATTCAATTACATGATACAGGTCACTTAATTGGAAGCAGGGTTGAGCATGCAAAAAAGGGAAAGGAGATTCTAGCAAAATTCGATGCTGGAAAAGCCTTAAACACTTCAGAAAAAATGGTTATTGGAAATATTGCGAGGTCGCATGGCGGCCAAGATGATCCAATTGGTAAACTTCAAACTTCAGATACACTATCTCATGAAAGAATTAGACCGCAATTTTTAGCAGCGTGCCTTCGGTTGGGAGATGAACTAGCAGAAGATTTAACACGAGCCTCTAATTTTCTCCTTGAAATAAATCAGATAGAAGAAACAAGTAAAATCTTCCATTTATATTCAGCAAGCTTAGATAGCCTTCATCTCAACGAGAAGGAAATACAATTAAGCTTTTATGTTGAAGATAAATACCTAACTGATAAATACCCTAAACAAACAAAGAGTGGTATTATTGAAGAATATCTGATCACCGAAATATATAAGCGCACCCAAAAAACTTTTTTGGAAGCGTTATATTGCGGCAGGTTTCTCCCGGAAATTTGCAGATTTAATAAAGTACGAGTAAAAATCCACTTGCTTACTTCGTCTGATCACGATGAGATTATAGCTCCTATTGCTTACGAGCTAAAAGAAAATGGCTATCCAAGTCTCGACAAACAAAATATTTTTGATGCATGTGCAAGTCTCACTTTACATGGTGGGCAACATATAGATGGCGATTATATCTCTAATTTAGTTAAGGCAAAAATACTGACGGCATGAAAAATCCCTTTGAAGTAAATACGCCAGAAGGAATTTCTGCGAAAGAAGTACATGAGTTATTCGTTGATGTCTTCACCGATTTTTATCAAGTGCCTGAAATTGGTCATACATTTTTAAATGGTCCTAGGGGTTCAGGAAAGAGTATGATGTTTAGGTACATGATGCCCGATTGTCAAAAGATAGATAGGAATTGTGGGCTTAATGAACTCAACTATTTTTCATTATATGCTCCAATAAAATTAACAGATATTAATTACCCAGAGCTGGATAGATTAAAAGATAGTTCCAATACTTTTTTTAATGAACACCTTTTAACTACGTATGTTGCATCTAAATGTTTTAAAAGCATCCTACAGTATAAAGATGATTTTGACAAGTGCTTAGCTGAAATTAAAGATTTTTATTGCAATACATTTTTATGGTATGTTGATATCTCTGGTCAAGATATTGAAAATTATAAGGTCGAATTTGATAATCCAGTAAGCTACTTTGAAAGAGTAATCAAAATACTGGATGAAATCTTTTTAAAATGTAAGACCTATTGCAAAAAGGTGGCATTGTCTCCCTCTTTGCCTTTAGAATATAATGGTCCTTTATGTAATTATTTAGATTTTTTATATCCAATACTTTTGGAACTTAAAAAACTTTCATTTTTTCCTGAGGATAAGCCTATTTTTCTATTGGTGGATGATGCTGGGTATTTGAATGAAACACAAACCAAAATTCTTAATACTTGGGTTTCTTATAGAACCTCAAAAGATATCAGCATTAAGATATCTACGCAATTAGATTATAAAACCTTAAAAACGGTCACAAACAAAACGATTGATTCACCACATGATTATTCACAGGTTAACATAGCAACTGTCTACACAACGCCCAACAATAACTATTATAAGCGTATTGAAAGAATTGTTAGTAAACGTATTGAAAAATATTTGGAGAAAAAGATTGCTCCAACTGACTTTTTTCCTTTTGACGCTGACCAGGAGAAGGAAATCGAAGAGATTAAAGCTAAATTAAAAATTGAATTTTCAAACCCAAATAAATCTTATGCGGGAGGTGATGCCGCTAGGAGATATGCTACTTCCGAGTATGTAAAGCGATTAAAGGGAAGTCGTGCAGGTTCTCATTATAACTATGCTGGTTTCGATAATTTAGTAGATGTTTCATCTGGTATTATACGTCATTTTCTAGAGCCGGCCACCAGGATGTTTTCGAACCATATTTCTAGGAATGAAATTCAAATTCCAGACATTGATCATATACCCGTAATGGTTCAAGATTCCATAATTAAAGAATACTCAAGTAGTTTTTTAGAAAATGAATTTCAAAAAGTTATCGAGGAACATGGACATAAAAATGAGAATGAGCGTTTAAGTAAAGCAGATAAATTATATAATCTTATCATTGGTCTTGGACAAATGTTCCACAGAATATTTGTTTCAGATAGAGCTGAAAGAATAGTTTTTTCAGTTGCCTTAAATGATATGCCCGACAATGAATTAAAAGAAATAATTGACCTTGCAGAACATTATGGATATTTGCATAAAAGTTCAATTGGGAACAAACAAGGTACAGGTAGGTGTAGGCTTTATATTTTAAGTCGTACTTTATCCCCTTATTTTAAATTGGATCCAGCTGGTTTTAAAGGCTACAAATTTATGAACAGTAGTGTGTTAAAAATAAGCCTAACTGACCCTTTAAAATTTGAACGTGAAGCTAACAAAACACTTTCTAATGGCGACGAAGATCAGCAACTAAGTTTACTAACTGAACTCGAATAACATGAGAATAGAAAAAGAAAATATCGTTACCTATTTAGGAGTTATAGATCTTTACTTGTGTTCATCTGGTTTTGAGAGCCGTTCAACGTACTTAGGAATCAATTTAGATAAAACTCAAGTAAAAGAGGCTGTAATTTTTCATATTGAAGATACCTACAAAGTATCCGAAGATAATTTAGAAGAAGTGAAGAAAAACCTTCCTTTTTTATCAAGAATAGATTACCCTAAAAACTCTCCACTTGAAACTTACGACAAGTTTTATCAGTTGTTTTTAAAATTTTCTGATACAGTATCAAAAGATAAATATAAGGTGGTTATAGATATGACTACCTTTACCAGAGAGGTTTTACTTATATTAATCAGACTTCTTTCTGCCGAATTATTCTTAAAATATTTAGAGGTGATTTTTGTCTATACACCAGCTGAAAGCTATTCGGATAAAGATCAAAATATTTGGTTAACAAAAGGAATAAGAGATATAAGGTCAGTATTAGGGTTTTCTGGGATGCAGTTACCTTCAAAAGAACTTCTATTAATACTTCTTAGTGGATTTGAAGAAGAAAGGGCGGATGAAATAATCAATTCTTTTGAACCTAATAAACTAATTCTGGGAAAAGCATCTAGTAAGGACTCCATAAATGAACAATTAAGTCAGATTGCAAATGAGAAATATAAGCATCTTGCAAATAATAACTCATCTATTCTTTTAGATCAATTCGAATTCTCCTGCACAAATATTAAGGAGACACAAGATCAGATTACCAGTTTATATGCTAAATATGGACAACAATATAATATTGTTATTTCTCCACTAAATAATAAGATCTCAACTATGGGTGTAGCAATTGCAGCCCTTAAGAATGATGATATACAAATTTGCTATGCTTCAGCAAATCAGTACAATATTAACGCTTATTCTGAAGGATCAAATTACTTTTTAACTTATAATTTACAAGAATTAATAACTTAATATCTTTTTAAAAATAGCCTCAGCTAGCAATGGAGGTACAGCGTTACCTATCTGTTGCTGTACATGCATTAAAGTTCCCTCGAAAACAAAGTGATCTGGGAAGCTCTGTAACCTTGCAGCTTCTCTTACGGAAAGACCTCTATCTTGAAAAGGATGAATTAACATATTTTTTCTGTAGTTGGATATTACAACAGATGGGATTGAGGCATCTAATCTTTTGTAAATCCCACTATGGCAATTATTAACGTTAGCATAGTTTTGCATCATTTCCGAAGGAATAGCTCGCCAATTTTGACCCTGTTTTATATGTTTGTATCGTTCTATAACATAGTCTTCGTTCTTAGATACTAAGTTTTGACTAGCAGAATTTGATTTTAACCTCATTGATTTAGCGTAGTGACTAACTTCTGAGAGCTGTCTCTTGTAAGGCAGATCAGCGAACTTATCTCCATTATTGAGATCTGGTAAATCTGAAATTGCATCTTCAACACTAATTCTACGATTGCTCTTAGCAGGAAATTCAAAGGTTTTTCCTAGACGGTTTCCCACCATTATAAAACGGTTTCTATGTTGTGGAACTCCATAATCAGATGCGTAAAGAACTTTTTCGGTAGTTTCATATCCGATTTCCTTGAAACAGGCTTTTATTTCTTTTACAGTTTCCCCACGATTGAAAGTAGTAATACCTTCAACATTTTCAAACAAGAACCACTCTGGTTGAAGCTCATTTACAAATCTTACAAACTCATTAAATAAATAATTATTCTTATTAAATTCTGTGCGAGTTTTAGTATTCGACAACGAAAAACCTTGACAAGGAGGGCCTCCGAAAACAATGAAAGGATTTTTTTCGATGTGTTCTAAAGGTTTGATTTCGCCGATATCTTTACACAGAATATTTACTCCAGGATGATTTCTACTAAAGGTTTTTGCAGCGGAAGGGTCTTTTTCTATAGCTAGTCCAATGGAAATTCCAGCGTTTTCTGCGCCTAAGCTCAGGCCACCTGCTCCGCTGAAAATATCGATACCAATTTTTTTAGACTTTTTCACGTTGTAATAATTTGATAATCAATCCGTTAGTAAAAATTTCTGATATTTACAAGAAAAACGCTAACAAACAGTGAAAATAATAAATATGGCAACAATAAAAAATGTTTTTTTTACCCAATCAGATTGTATCAAGTAATACCCCTTCTTGACGTGCGCCTTCAAAGATTTGATATAAAATTTTTGACTGTTTTTCTGAGGGCAGTGTTATTTTTTTTGATGCCATCTTTTCTAAAACGTCAAGGTGCATCGAGCTAAGATTTTTGATGCCTTTGTAATTTTTATAATAATTGAGCAAAGTATTCCAATCTTTGGTAATAACCTTAAGAACAAAGATTTGATTATCAATACCTTTGTCTACCGCTTTGACACCTTTACTTTCTTTTGCCTTATATTTTTTATCTTCCCTGTGGATAAACAGACGAGGGTCTTCAATAGGGAATTCAATGTCAATTTCCTTAACGGCACTCCAGCACATAGAATTTTTAGTCCACTGTGTGATGTTAGCATAGCCTGGTGCAGGATGAGTTACTTTATGGTACACTTTTTCAGAGATAAGTTTTAGCATCTCAACAAGTGATTGTGGGATTTCCTGAAGTTCCCATATAAGATCAAAATTAAGTTCAAATCCAGAGGCTTGTGTGAGTTCAGATAGATAAGATATAGTATATGCTACTGTCTGAGCTCGGAATCCCCCATCATACCATGGTGCAGCTGAAACCATTCTCTCTACAGTCCTAAATAGAATAACCCTGCAAATCGCATCTTTAAAATAAACTTCGGTTATTGCTAGATTATCCTTTTCCAAGGTTTCAGTAATTTCATCAGCAAATTTTTTAAACGCTTCCTGCGCCCCCTTAGATACAATATCAGGCCTACCGCGCCACATAATTTCTGTCTTTGAAAGGAGTGTTTTGTCTACAACCTGATTTTTAGGATTTTCTAGTAAGAATTTTGCTTTTTCAGCAGCTTTAAGGTATGCCTGACTATTTAAATATTCACCTCGAACTCGCTCATAAAACCAATGGGTTCTTTTTTGTGCGCCCCCAGTTGCAGGAGCAAATATTCTGGTAGAGTATTCCTTCATATCTTTATGGAAAGGACTATTTGAGAAAAAATCCGAATTATTTATTTTATTTTGCGTATTTGCGTATTCGGCAACCTTTGATACAAATTCATCTTGATTTTGTGTGCTTTTTACCACTGAAAGTTTCATCTGGACGGCAACTTTGGAAACATCAAGCTTTGACGTCATTTTAGCAGCGTAAATAGCGGAGGTGGTCTGCCCTCCATTTACAATCTGGAAATTTCGAATTTTTTTAAGCCTTCCGTCATTTGATATTTCTACTGATTCTGCTGTGGCAGTTATGCCGTTGTTATAAGCAAAGAACATTTCGGGATTATATTCAATTGTATTTCTAAGCCCCTTATTGACATTTCCCTTGAACTGGAGAAATGTGCGTACATTTTGCTCAAAAAGCTTCTGTCCATTCTCCTCATAAATATCAACCAAAAGGTCACCACTTATCACTGCTAGATATGATTGGTAGCTATTTTTATCATCGTTAATCTTAAGGCACGGAAGATCAATTTCAATATCTGAAACTGCAGATTTAGTTTCCGACTCATAAATATTATGTAAATACTCAATATCCACAACTCGGAAATCAAACTGTATATCTTTGATGCTTTCGGCAGGAAGTTCAAGGAGATTTCTTGTTGCTTTACCGTCAGTTAGTACCATAAGCCTAACTTTATTTAGCTGTTTCCTTTCAAAGTATCTGAAGATGTTATAAGCCATTGAATATGCTTCAGATGTTTCTTCCATTTCACTGTAAAGTTGTTCAGTGCACTTATTAAAAAATGCTTTCAATCGACTGAATTTAGTCTCTATCTGACCTTTTGTAAGTGTCTGAATCGTATCGTCTTGATAGAATTGATGGTTAAGAATGGTAAGAATTTTTCTTTCTTCATCATAATCATAGCCGTATGCCTCCAAACCTCTTTTAATATATTCTGCAGGTGTATAGTTAGTGGTCAAGTCACCAACACTGACAAGATCTTCACAGACAATTTCAAAAAATGACTGAGCCTTGAACAGACTCCTTGATTCTGCATCTATTAGAACTGATTGAATAAAATCTTCGTGAAATTCATCTAATATTGCCATGGGATGGTGAGTTAAAAAGTTGCGTTAATGTTTGTTTCAAAAATAGAACATTTAGAAAGATCAATGGTATATTGGAGTGCTACAATCTGATTAGCGATTTCTTTTGGGGTAATTTTTGGAAATTCACTATTGACTTTGAATGCCTTTTTGGTATCAGTGAAATACTTAAAAAATGGCTCTTCAGAAATGCCATCAAGATAACCGTACAAGGCAAGCTTACTTTCAAATATATCTAGTAAATAATGATTGTCTGTAAATTTATTCTTTATTTCCTTTATCAAATCGATTATAGATCGGCCAGTATTATTTTTAGTAAGCCCATAAACTACAAGTGTTAAGGGTTTTAGTTCAAATATTAACTGATGCATTGATGAGATTTTTATGAAAGGTCCATTTGATGATATAAATGTTTTTATTTCTACCAAGCTATTTTCAAATGAAAAATCCTGTTTATGAAAATCAGGGCCTACCCAAGAAAGCAATGCATCTTTATCACTCATAATTGGCATAACGCATTCTATTAAAAAGATTAGTTCCCCATATAATCCCATCTGAACTTGTTCTGATAACATCTTTGAAGCAACCTGGCTCAAAAATCGTTGCCAGTGTTTCAATCTTTTCAAAATTGCAATAAACAGTTGAGTTTCGTCTCTGATAGATACAGCAATACTTATAAGGTTTAAACATAGTGTATGGAAGATTTCCTTGTCGGAAGAATTATTCAAAATTAGATATAACTCATCGTCAAAATCTGTCAAATGTCTAATAATCATAGAAATTCCACTGAACTTTCCAACATCCTCAAATTCCGCAGGGATGGTTTTGAAGTTTATTCTTATACCAGCTCGACCACCATCATCCAATATCCAGAAAATATTGTGATTTGTTTCAGTGTCTATCCGTCTTCCACTGGAGATGAACATATTGTTCCATGGATTATTAAGTTGGTCAGTCATCTGAAATCTGATCTAATTCAAGGTCTTTTAATAAATTTTGATAATAAACAGTATTAATTTTTAGCCTTACGATATCTTCTTTCGTTGTAACGTCTCCGGGAAAGCTTGTTCCAATGGCAATCATTTCGGTTATACTGTCAAAATTCGAAGTTGGTATGCCATCCTTTTTGAATGTAGGTTCTATGATATGTATCATCAAAAGTGGACGTTCCATATTTCTACGAGTTAAACCTCGGTCCGGACCGTAAGTTTTTCTTAGTTCGGGATCTAATATAGCAATTGATTCAGATGAACCAGATGATACCTGTCGATTCTGAATTTCAAAATAACCGTCATCTTTATATGAGAACTGTCTAGTCTCTCTTTTAACTTTGATTTCCTTATATTGAAACTCGCTTCCAATACCATTATGCAATGAAATATCCCATAACGTTTCACGTTCTTCTGTAAACTTTTCTATGAATGGCAATGGCATTCTTGATGTGAGTCCCAACCTATCGTTTTCAAAAGTCTTGAAATTTTTTAAAAAACTTCCAACAACCGATCGATCAACTTTTCTCCATATGAAGCTACCTTCAATTGGTTCTGGGTTTGGCAAAGCATCAATCAGATTTTTGACCAATTGAACATTTTTCTCAATATCATTAGGGTCACTTCTAAGTCGACTGGTTTCTTTTAGTCTTCCATCAAGCTTGAGAGAATGAATATATTCTGTGACATGATTTTGCTTGTTTCTGGCAGTTACCTGTAATGCACTATCAGGATTTTCTTGAACAGCCAGTCCGAAGTCATTAGGAGTCATGCCCTTTTCGGCCATTAATTTAAAATCTTGGTAAAGATCTTCCGTAGATTTAATAATTTCTGAAAAATCATCAATTCTTTCAGCAGACATAAAAATTTTGCATAAATCTTCATACCCTGGCCTATATCCGAACCATCTACCCATTTGAAGCAAGGTGTCCCAAAAAACTGTACTTCTCAAGAAATAACTGATACTTAGACCCTCCACTGTAAAACCTCTTGCAAGACTTGTCCCTCCAATAACTATCGCATTGGTAACAATATCATTTCTATACACCAAAGGGAGCGTCGTTTTCTGATGCACTTCCCTGATAATGACTGAATCGATGATTTTAACTAGACTTTTTAAAACTTCTGACCAACTAAATTCTATTTCTGGATAAACATCAAATAGCGTACTCTTTAAGTTCTGTAGGTGTATACTTTGTTCTAGTGCATTATCAAGTTTTCCATATGATGTTATATCCTTTCTGACTAATGAAACATAAGCTCCAGCTAACTTTGCAATCATTTTATGGACATCCGTAAATCTTGAAGCATGAATGAGCATACTATTATGCTTGTTTTCTTGTCCCCTCAGTGCTCGAATGCCGACAACTAAAAGAAAAAGTCTTATAGCTTTTAATAAACTTTCAGGCAGAGCATCGATACTTAAATCTTTTTTATGGTTCAACGGAAGTAAATTTCTCCAATCATTGATTGCAACTAAGTGTTTCCTGTTATTGTCGAGAAAAATCTTTCTTGCCCCAAAGTAGTTTGTGGGAGCATCGAGCGCATAAATAAAATCCTTTGGAAAAAGATCTCTTCCTAATTCCGTATTTTCAGCATTATGATCAATAAAAATATTCGCATAAGGTGTAGCCGTAAAAGCGACGTAAGCGCTCTTTTGGAATAGGCTTAGAAGAATGCGAAGTTTTTTATTTATTTGAGTTGGATCATCTTCTTCCTTTGTATTAATGGATGCATAATCAGATTCATCATCGATTACTAACATTGCATGTTTCACAATCTTGTTCACGTATTGCTTCTGTAGCCAATCAATTACATTTTTTAGAGTTCCGGAGTTTTTCTTTATAACAAGAAGTATCGGCACGCTGATATTGTCGAAATTTAAACCTTGGGCTACCTTATCTGCATCATGTTTATTGAAGTCTTTTTCTACCGTTGTTAGGCTATAAGGTAACTTTTCATGACTAGAGTTTCCTTTGCCAGCGCCCACCTGTATCCCTTTTGATTGTCCAATGAATGCTTCATTTAGTCGTTCTTGAGTTTGGTTTCTGAGGTTGTTTTTGTCTCCAGCAATAACAACAATAAATTTATAACCTGCATCGGCGGCTTTACAAACTATTGCTGCATAGTTGCCGGTCTTGCCTGATTGTACATGGCCGACTACCATGCCATAGCGAGAGAATACAGATGACGATGGATTCTCCAGATTATCCATGACTACATCAGTATCTTCATCTATTGTCTTCACTACATCCGGTGGAAGTGTTGTTTCTAGAAAACTTGCATATCTATTCCAATAATATTTTTCTGATTTTTGCTTATGAAGAGTTGACCACCAAACTGTGTCGCGTTCTTGTTGCTCATCTCCTTGAATCAGTGTTCCATTTGGTAACTTAACGTTGAAATGAATTTCAAATTCTCGTGTTAATCTATTCCAATCACTTTCTGATAGATCTGAATATTTTTCTATAGAAAGTATATCTGCAAATGTTTCAGTGCCTACTGTTGCGATGACCTTTCTTATTTTAGTGATTTCTTCCTCAATTTTGTCATGAGCAAGGGCTCCTGTCACTTTAACAAGCTTATTATGTATATTTTCCTTTATTGCTTGATAGCTAATTGTGTCCATTTTGAAGTAGGTTTTTGCGATCGTTGTATAATTCGGTTTTCAAAAGTTCATTTATATATTCTTGTGAAAGACCTGCATCTATTAATTTTTTAGTCAGCTCAACAATGTCCTCTTCAGAAAATGCAGATTGTTGCTTAACCAAATGAGGACTTTTTTGAAGCTTAAATTGAATTGCCTCTAATGGAAGATATGCTTCCAGTCCTTTTAAATAATAGTTTAATTTATCAAGATTTTCAGGAGTAAGGCTAGAAGACAACTCCTTGTAAAATGGATGCTCATGATTCACTGCGAAACGGAATTCATCATTTAGCGGAAGAATTTCCCAGAAATGTACTATGTTTTTATTTTCAATCTTTCGACCTCTACCTGTAAATGGTCTCGATCCTTTTTCTGTTGATTGTCCAATGATACGGCGCAAATCATTTTTTATTTCCTCGGAAGGCCTTGCAATAGATTTTTTGATATCTATACCCCAATAAGTATCGATGCTATTTGGGATATCAACCTTAATTCTAACAAGTTTGTGTGCATCTAAAGATTTGTGAAGCCCCCACCAAGTACCATAAATTAGAATTCGATTCTCTCTATATAAATAGAATCCCTGAGATTTAATGTAGCCATCTTCAGTTGCATATAATTCGTATTCTTGCTGTGACAGCTTCGAGTGATGGGGTAAAATATAAGGCTGGACTAGAATAGTTGTTCCATACAATTTAATTTTTTCCAAGGCAAGTTGCTGTGTAGCCGAATGGTTAAGATTAAATGGATTAAATGGGATAAGTGGATTCTGATTAACAAATATTTTTACCGATTTTGAAGTTTCTGATCCTTCCAAATATTTATGAAATACTAGAGATAGATGTTTTCTTAACTTATCAATAACGTTAGAAAAACCATTTTTTTCACATCTATCGACGTTTTCCCAACAAACGAGGGTTCCACTGTTTAAGTTTAAAAGGTCTTCATAAAATGGATAATGGTCAATTTTATCTGGATTAATGAGTAGCCAAGCATTTTTTTCGGATATATAATCGATATCCCATTGTCTAGCAACTACAGAGTTATTTTTTTTTGAAATGACAGTTAGTTTTTTACACTGGGAAAAGGATGCGGTTTTAAGTCCTAATCCAAATCGTCCAAGATCTGTCTTAGTTCTGACTTCACGAGGGTGTTTGGATGCTAGTCTCATCGCTTCTAATAGCTCCACTTCAGACATTCCAAATCCATCATCAAGCATTGCAAATATTAGATCAGGTTGGGGTATGGTAACGATTTTAATATTCAAGCACCCTGCAGTAAGACTATTATCGATAAGGTCAGCAACAGCTACCTCAAAAGAATAACCTATATCTCGGATAGATTCAATAAAATTTCCAACATTAGGATTAACGAGTTCAGTCTTTGGCATTTTTTGAGAGAGAAATCTTTTAATTAATAATCTAAAAATAGTATTATTTTAACTGATACTGTTAATACTTGCATCAATAGTTTGCCTGTATTTTATTAAGTTAGTGGATGTTTTTAGCTGTACTATATTTATTTAGGGTAAAAACTAACTTTAACGAACAAACTCTCGGTAGCATGGATGAATTTAAGTTAATTGCAATTAGACCATTGGCACGTTGCAGCAAGGCATATTTAAGGATATTAAAGGCAAATACGCCATACATATTCTATAATCAGTATGATTTTTCCTGTTCTAAATTAAATTGGAAACAGGCTTTTCGAATGCCGTGGTTTGTTCATCTCAACCTCGTTGCTACCGTAAAATCCCTATAAATTTACTGCACTCTGTATGCTTTTACATTCGGATTTAGCTAATCTTCTTCATATATGGAGGATGGCATTTTATTCTTAAATAAAAAGCCGTATCTTTAATTAACAAAAATAAAAACCGTTACAAATACGTTACAGAGATTTTTAAAATTACCGTAACTGTTTGATAAATATATTGTTAGAACGTGGGGGGCGTCCACCTGTTAATCAGAGGGTCGCTGGTTCGAGCCCAGCAGAGGGAGCCAATGCAAGAACAAGCCTTACCATGTCCGGTAAGGCTTTCTTGTTTTTAATGGAATTCTTTTTCTACATTAATAAACTACTTCCCGTCATCAAGAATGGCCAACCTATTCGCCAGTTCTATAGTAGGTGTTAAATGATCGAATACTAGTCTCATCATGAAACCCGCACCCACGAAAGCTTTTTTCTTTCCTTCATCTATCACCAATCCCTTATTAACAACCGAGAGAATTTCATTGCCATTTAATGGAGAAACTTTCCTTAAATCATTTAATCCTTGGTTGCTAAATCCTGTGTTTGCAAGGTTTTATAGGCTTGATGTAGCCCCGAAATAAATGCATAGTTAAGCTCTGCGAAAAGTTCGATGAAAGAGAGCTCCTCTGCTGACCATTCTTCTGTAGCGATAATTCGTTCCTTATCAAAAACAAGAGCAAAAGGGTAGTTTTCTTTTACATTACGAAGATGGCCAGAAAGTCGAGCGTTAATAACAGACATAATTTTGGATTAACAAGTAATCAGATATGGTGTCTGTCTGGAGTTGAATTTAGCTTATGAAGTCCCAGAACGTGCTTCCAATTCCATCAATGCTCTATATAAAATTTGTCCAATCGGCTGCGCACTTGATGCGCTAACATGGATCGGGAGTGACTCTTTGCGATAATATTTCGAATACCGCAACATCCCGATGCCAGCTAATCGATATTCAATATTCAGTTCGCTTACACCAAAATATCCACTCAAGTGATGTAGGGTAAGCTTAAGCTTTTGCCTACTGTCAGGAGTGTTGTCTGCAAATATTCTTCCCAGATTGCCATATCCCTTGCCCAATTGGAATAGTCGCAATCGAACCTGTAGGCTCAAATCTGGTATAAGCAAACAAACTGCAAGGTAATTTGCCTGCCACTCAATCCAGTTCCTATCATTTACCAGTTCATGCCGATTGGTCTGCGGATTTAACAACGAGTCTTGCATGCCATCATAACTTGTTTGGTCAATAGAAAGATTAGAATGTAGAAAATAGTGGGAAGCTTCGTGTGTGAGTACAAACATATACCTGTCTGTTCCGACTACTTTGAGATCGATGGTAATTTGTTTTTGGGCACAGTCGTAATACCCCAAAACTTCTCTGTCTCTGGGTTGATCAATAGTAGAATGAACTATTGTTATACCATATTCTTTTGTTAAATGTTCCACAAAAGCTTCATCATCTAGAGCTAAAAATTTCTCTCTGATGTTCGGATCGAACTTATCCAAAATACGGTTGGCAATATTTTTGATTATCTCTCCAGAAAGATGCCTTAAACCTATGTCAGAATCCTGTCCACCAGTTAAATTTCCTGAAAGAGCCCCCTCGAGAAATTTCTTTAAAATCTCATCCCAATCTTGGTGTGTCACTTCTTCATTCAATTCCAACTGCCTTAATGAATTGATATGCTCAAGTTCTTGCTTCAACAACCTTATGTCTGCATCTTGAAGTTGGAAGTTGTTACTTTTTCTTGAATTGTGAAGCTTGGTTGTGTGTTTTCCTTTCTCAATCAATATCCACATTAATTTTCTTTCTGTTGCTAATCGCATTGCCCGTTCTTGAAGCCTAGTGGTACTTATGATGATCGGTTTAACGTTCATGCCGGCAACCATTTCGACGTTTGTAATAAATTCACTGATATCGCTACCAGGAATCGAAGTTGCATAATCCTTGCATTCCAAAAGGTAGAGAAACGAATATTCATTGGCGTCTTCCAGCCATACCTCAATGCTTATATCAAATTCGATATACGAATCCAGTCTTGAAGAGTAATATTTTTTCTTCTTGAAGAATCTACAGC
Organism: Pedobacter sp. Hv1; assembly: GCF_001412215.1. Lineage (GTDB taxonomy): Bacteria > Bacteroidota > Bacteroidia > Sphingobacteriales > Sphingobacteriaceae > Pedobacter. Next base: position 187,876 of record NZ_LLWP01000008.1, on the reverse strand, counting down.
AGGTGGGTAACACGCCAAATTTCAAAGCATCAAATTCCTTTTTGATAAAGTCATAAACTTCATCTTCAAATTTATTTCCTCTGGCAACTGTATTTGTATTGTTCATTTTTATCGATAAGTAACAGAATATGATAAAGTTAGGAAGTTCTTTAAAAACTTCTATAATCAACTTATCAACAGGTGGGTATTAGTGCTAAATAAGATGCGAATGCTGGAAAGCTGAAATGAGTCTATTATCGGTATGGCGTTAAAAGCGATACTGCTTTTTTATAAGCATGCATGTAGCGATCCGGATTTTCTCGAATATGTCTTTGTTTTGCATCTTCAAAAATCTGAGGGCTTATCTGGTAATCTTTGATGTAAAACCGTTCTAAAATAACCGATAAAGGCTGCACACCCCAGGAATCTTCAACTGTCCCATCTGGATGCAAGATCACCGCATGACAAAACCCCAGTTGACTTCCGCATTCTTCCGAATATGCTGAAACCTCTATACCTACAGCAGGTAGACTTGTCAATTGTTGAACAGCGTCTGCAAATGGAACACAGTTGCCTTGTGAGAATAGAACGGCGTCATGGCCGGAGATATAACTGTTTTCACGTTTGGGTATCAATGCCAAATATGCAGAGTTGGCTAAAATAGCTTGGGTCGCCTTTTCTATTCCGTAATCACTTGCCCTAACCCGCAAAGGCATTTCACGCAGTTCCTGCTCGGTATAACTTCTGGTCGCCTTATTTTGTAAACCATTTTTAAGCCGTTTTGAAGCGATAGGCATAATGGTATACTTATGAAAAGCCATCATACTCTTTTTACCAGTGAAATCAAATACGACATCTCTATTGGTCTCTACATAAACACGCAAAGGTACCATATCATGTACATCATCATCTTCACGCGAACACAACCAGTCCACCTGGAGAATCCAGCCCGTTATCCGGGCCAGTGCGATAGCGAAATCTACGCCATCATTCTTTTCCCATTGTTTGATCAGTGCATCGGGAAACGGCTTGTTCTTAGGAGCTTTCTTTGATTCCATGAATAAAGGTATGCATTCAGGATGGAGAATTACCAAGATCCAACATCTTGATTTTGCCCTCAGCTGGATTTATATCCGAAATACCTTTGTAGAAGTTTCTCAATGGAGTTGGCATCCTTCCATATTCATCCTTCCAAACCAGTTTCCCATCGTTCGCTTTAGCCTTCATCAACCATTCGTTCCCCACTTCCTTCTCCCGCACGTAAAATATGCCGTATACACATCTTTCAAAAGTGATCAGCCCATTGGTGACAAACTCCGGAAAAATAATGATATTCATTCCTGCACCATTTGATTTTACGCTTGGATAAATCAAGCCCTTATGACCGTTTGCCTTTATCATATCTACATAGGTGGCTGAAATCTTATACAACCAAGGCTCATTTTTAGGAACTGGTTTGCTGAATTCATCAGCGATAAATTTATCTATCGCATAAAAGCTCAACATCGATTGCTGGTACGGGCTGATTATTTTGTAAAAAAGTTCATTTCGATGCTGTACATCTGTATTCAGGTGTGTTAGGTAGCTTCTGCTTCCGATGCTCACGAATTCTGTTTCCTCTGACAAAATCCAATTGCCAACAATTACCCGATGTTCCCGGATCGGCGGCAGGTCTTTTACTTCCTCATTGGACAATGGCAGTAATTCAAAGCCGCAGTTAATGTACCCTTCCAGAACATTGGATGAGATGCATCCATAAAACATCGAATTCCCATCAAAATTACATCGGCCCATTGCCGAACCCTTTGGATTGAAGGAAATCCGTTGAACCTCTTTGGGGAAATCCTCTTCCGATCCTATGAACACACCACGCTGAACAAAACGTCCTTTTTCAAGCTTTCTTGTAACACCGATATGCCCATAAAGCCTACTCAGTAACTGATAGATTTGATCCCGTGTCGCAGTCTTCAAATCAAGTCTTTTAAGCTCGGCAATGGTTGCATTAACCTGATGTATATCTAATTCAGTTCGCAATATTTTGATATAATTAATCCTAAATCAAAGCTAAGCAATTACAAACACATCCTTGTGTTCAACATCAGCTTCACCACACGTCCGCTTATCTACTTTTCTGCAAGCGAAATTTTCTGGTGTGTCTACGCCAAACAATAGTTTCAATTTTTGTTATTATTTTGAAATTTGATTAGATTATTCTAGAGGATTTTCTCCAATCTTTGAAATGGTATTCAAATCATCCAACAAATTTCTTGAAAAGCACACAGTCTCAGAAGCAGATTAAAAGCCTTATAACGAAAGTTGTAAGGCTTTCTTGTTTTTAAAGCTTTTTGATGTTTTACCTGTACATTCTCTATTCTGCTTCAACTGATCAATCCTAACTTATCTAAATTTATCAAGAGTATGCAATAGCAAAAAAATGCGATTACCTAATTTATGAATAGCATAAATTGGCTATTCATAAATAGAAATTAGTTATTCACAGCTACTTGTGAGTAATCTAATCCCATACTTTTGCTACATTAGGTAAATAATTTATGGAGAAAACCAACACCATTGCGATTGTCTTCGATGACCACCTTTTATTTGCCGATTCTTTTTCGGCATTGATAGAACGTTTGGATCTTTTTAGTGCCGTTCATACCCTTCATGATAAAAAAGAATTGACACAGTTTCTCATCAAACACTCCAAAACACGTATTTGCCTATTTTTGGATTATTACCTGAAAAATGAAAATGGCCTTGCGTTGATTAATGAGGTGAGGCGTTTGAGCCGACAGACCAGTATCATTGTAATGAGCTCTACCATAAGCCCTACAACTGTGACTAATATTTTGGATTATAAGCCCCATGGATTTATCTCAAAATCATCTGGATTTGATACCATACTCCAATGTCTAACCACAATAGCGCAGGGCAATCCATATATCTGCCCAATCATCAGCGAAATTGCTGAGCATACAGAACGCATCAAAAAAATGCCATTTACTGCTAGAGAATTAGAAATCTTACAGTATTTTGCACAGGGACTATCCATTGCCCATACCGCCGAGAAGGCGCATTTGAGCAAACATACAATTGTGGCACATCGGCGGAAGATGATGTCAAAAGTAAATGTAAATTCCATTACAGAATTATTGTTGTATGCCCGTGATCAGGAATTGATCTAATGCCAATAGGAGGTTTTTATGCTTGTATATCCAATCCACATCCAATTGTTTCTTTCATCAAGGCCTCAATTATGCAATTCCTAAAATCGATATCTTGCGCTGTCCTCATTCTATTGTTTTGCCTTAGTGCTCACTTTGCCTGCGGCCAAAGTAAGCAGATTGAGCAGAAACTACAGGAGCTACCTTTCATCAAAGACAGTATTAACCTGGTTAACAGTTTAAACGAGCTGGGAACACTTTACCGTAGCAATAATACAGATAGCTGCTTTTATTATGGAGTAAAGGCCAAACGTATCGCAACGAGCTTACATTACCCGAAAGGCCAAGCAGATGCCAATCAATTGATCGCTTATGCTTTTTTTAGGAGAGGGTTATATGCAGAATCGCTGAATTTACTCGGTAAAATATTGCCATATTACCAAGAATCTGAAGATAAAGAGAAAATTATTCGAATATATTTAGACATGGCTGAAGTGCTGAACAAGGGCATTTCTGAAAGGACAAAGATTATATCGCTTTTGCAAAAGACGATCCAGACTGGAGTAAAACTAAAAAAGGATAGCATCATGGCAGAGGTATATATGAACTACTGTAACCGAAATTCAAATCTTTCTACAGATAGCATCAACTACTACCTTAACAAATCTAGGGGAATTGCAAATCGTTATAAGGATGAGTCCATGCTGATCTTTATTCGGCTTTGGCAAGTACGTTTGTTAATTTTAAATGGACAAAAACACAAAACATTACTCCTTATCAAGCAATTGATATCAGATTCAAAACGTATTGGCAGCTCAAGATTAGAGGTCAATTCGCTCTTTTTGATGAGCGGATATTACGATAACAAGCCTAAAATAGCACTTGATTATTTATATCAGGCCTATGAATTGGCACAGCAAAGTGGAGACAGGTCTTTAGAAATCTATATTTTAAATAATGCCTTAGAAGTTGCAAATCAACTGGGCAATAAAGACGAGATTATCAAAGTTCATCTGGAATTGGAAAAGGCCATGTCTGCAGAATGGGAAAAGTCGAAAAAATTTATCAGTGATTATGTAAAGTACAATGCCATACAAGATGATAACAAGGTGTTAAGTGAGGAAAATGTCCAACGAAATTTTTGGTTGCTGACTGTTTCATTTTCTGCCGTTATTGTTGTGCTGAGTATTTATTTGATCATGCTTAACCGAAGTAAGAAAGCAAAATCTCAGATCGCGGCACTCAACAACACTGCTAATATGCAAATCATTGCCATGGAGGAGGCAAAACATCAGGCAGTAAGAGAAGAACAACAAAGACTTGGGCAAGACCTTCATGATGGTCTTTCATCATCCATTGCTGCCATTAGGTATCAATTGGAGGTGTTATTGATGGATACCACTGATATGGCCTTAAAAAACAAATTGAATATGCTTCAGGAGGAAGCAGCACATGCTTATACGGTAGCCCGAAATAAAAGCCATGAGTGGTTCAGTGCAGCTGATAACCAACAAGAACAGTCTTTTGAAAAGCAGATCAAACTACTTACAGACAGTTCGCTGCCCGATAGCCGCTACCACAAAACTATTCACATTGACGATGGTTCATTAACAGGTGTTGGCATGGATATCCGAATTGCTTTTCTCCGTATCATCCAAGAAGCAATTACCAATATTATCAAACATGCCAAAGCTAAAAATGTGAGTATCCTGATTTATGAGGAAGATGGCCTCGTATTAACTATCCATGATGATGGGATAGGGCTAGATGAAAAGAAACTCAGAAATGGGAAAGCAACTATGGGCTTGCAATCTATTCGGCGCCGGGTTCAATCCTTAAACGGTGAGACTAAAATACATTCAGATGCAAAAGGCACTGAAATCATCGTATCCATACCATTAACCTCATCATCATCTAACAAACAGTAAAGTAACGATTTATCGTCTCAATTCCTTTTGCCATTTGGCACATGTCGACTTTAAGATAGCTTATTCGTTTCTGACAGCAGTAGCAAATTTTTGCTATTTGTATACCTACGGTAACATGTTGTTGCTGTAATGCTTAAAGTCTGCGCTCATTTTGTAGAAGAGGAGTTACTTTTAAGTTTTGAAAGAGAGGTGAATTTGGAGGGTATGAGATGGAAAATATTGGCCATGTTGGACAGCACATTACAATAGGGGAAATTTTAACTGTGATGTCCACATGGACATGTTAAGGAAAAGAGAAGTCTATAACATTTGGATGATTTTTAATCAGCTCGATTTGGATGACATTTATTTAAAAGAAGACAAACTGAAAAATAAAGATGCGTTTGAAGATAAAAAATGCCAAATCGGTCCATATTGATCCAGCCACCAAGGCCTACTGTTTAGGTATTGTTGTTAATGGAGTAGAAGTTCAGGAACTGCTGGAAAATGTAGATATTATAGATGCTATTGATTATTATGGCGTAACCGAACTATTGGACATTATAGGGAAGCGGCAGTTGAAATTGCACCTGGAGTGCCTAAATGAGGACGACGGACAGGAAGACAATTGGTTGGTTGGGGCTTCAGCAGATCAGAAAGATATTGAAGAACCAGAACAGCTGCAACTTGGATGATAAAAAACTAATCGCATTATCAATGCCGATTATGACTACACAAAACAGCAAACATGAATATCACTTATCCTCAGGCGATAAAGGCAATAGGTGCCTCGATAGAAAAAGCAGGGCTATTGGGTATTTCGGCAAGCATTGCGGTGGTAGATAGCAATGGCTATCTGGTTGCTTTTGCAAGATTAGACAAGGATGTGGAAATGATTGATTTTGCTGTTAAGAAAGCAAAAACAGCAATGATGTTTGATGTAGTTGATGATAGACTCGAAGCGATAGCCGTAAGGACTGGTATCCACGCACAAAGGATGCTAGAATTCAAGAAAAGTGCACTTTACATTGCGGGCACGGCAATGATCAAAAATATAGAAGGTAAGGTTATCGGCGTTATCGCATCCTCTGGAGGTAGCCCTGATCAGGATAGGGATATTGCAGATTCGGGTGCCAGGATCCTCTTTCAGCTTGACCAGGGAATTGAGCAGCTGAGCTGAAGATAAAAGCGCAATTTTAGGTTATAAATTAATTAAGACATCGTTAGCTTTACTTGTTATAACATCTATTGATGTTTGATCAATACCTCATCCATTCTACTTCTTCCCATCAATACTACATTGTTGATACAGACAATGTAAAAGGTATTTGTTTGACTATCATGATCATGCAAATAGAGGTCAATTAGATAGGCCAGTTTGTTTAATTCCACTTGGTCAATGTCTTCAAATTGATGATGACCAAATCAGAAATAATTATAAAAATTAGCTAAATTCGTCCCACAAAATGAATGGATAAAGCATAGCTTAAAGCTGCGAGTCATTATTTGTAAGCTAAAAACAAATTTCTAAAATAAACGACGGATAAAAAGGAATGGATCAAATCAATTTATTAGTTATTGTAACAGTAGTCTCTTTATTCATTTCACTATTTCTTGCATTTTTTCTGCTTACGGTTAAAACCAAACATAAGATCAGCAATGTGTTATTTGCTGTTTTTCTATTGGTAAATGCTATAGATCTTAGTCATCCTTTATTTAATTTAGTTAGTGAAGGCCCCTCAAATATGGGAATGTTCAGAACTACATTTGCTTTCTTACAGGTTCCTGTTTTTTACCTGTATGTTTTATCTGTTTGTTATGCCGATTTCAAGCTTAAAGCCAAATATCTACTTCATCTGCTGCCATTTTTAATGGTTAATGCTGTGTTGTTACCTCGTTTTTATGCCGTAGATGCGGCTTCTAAAATTAATTTTATTGTCAATCGCCAAGATATGATTGAGCTGCAGTTTACCCATTTGCTTATTCTTGTTCAAATAGTGGTCTATTTTGTGGCTATTTTTATGTTATTAAGAAGAGCAAAAAAGCTCTATTTAGAAAATTATGCAGGAGCCAGCATTAATGCTTACCAGTGGTTATTTCAGTTTACAAGCATACTCACCTTTTTATATTTAACTGCCATTTTAAAAAATGCGTTTAAATTTTCTGATTATCCTTATATCTCTGAATGGATAAGGGTTGGCATATCGGTATTTAACCTGTTTATGATTTGTTGGTATTTATATAAGGCATTAAATCATCCCGATTTATTCAGAAGTGTAGACTCGAAATTAAAATTGGTTTCGGATCTTATTTTAGAAGAAAAAAATAATGAGCAAGTAGCCGTAGCTGAAAAAGAGTACAATGAAGAGTTATCGAAATTGCAGCAGTATATGGTCGAAGAAAAACCATTTCTTAATCCTGCTTTAACCATTCAAGAGGTTTCCAAGCACATTAGGGTTCCTGTTAGAGACTTATCACTTTTAATTAACCATAAATTAGAACAACATTTTTACGATTTTGTGAATGCCTATCGGATAGAAAGTGCCATGGATATTTTAAAAGATGTGACAAAAAGTAAGCTAACTATTTTAGAAATTCTATATCATGTAGGTTTTAATTCAAAATCTTCTTTTAATACAGCCTTTAAAAAGCATACGGGTAAAACCCCAACTATTTATCGTAAAAGTCTGTAAAACAAATTTTTGTAATTACTCGTACTTGTCTTTTTAATAACTCCTACTTGTTTTTTCAAACAAATGCGTTCGACTACGTCTATTCGGTCGCATAGCCTTAATTTCTTCCCCATGTTTGTATCGTCATAATTTTTTAACCTAAAAAACGATACCATGAAAAGTACGCTTTATTTACTGATCCTTCTCTTAACAGTTTCGAGTTGCCAAACAAGCCATAAAGTTTTGTCGAAAAAGGCAGATTATAACTTTCTAACCGATAGTTTACATCTTGAACAACAATTAGCAAAATACAAGCTTCCGGGAGCTAGCCTTGTTGTTTTTGAAAACTATCAAATTGTGTATTCGAGCCAAGTGGGATTGAAATCAATGAATGCTAAAGAGAAAATAGACGAAAACACTGCTTTTTCTGTAGCATCAATTACAAAACCAATTACCGCATTGCTTTGCCATATACTTGAAGAGAAAGGCTTAATTAATTTAGATGATCCAATAGACAAATATTTAAAACGTTGGCACTTGCCTAAAAGTAAGTTTACGGAGCATAATAGCCCAACTTGGAGACAATTCTTTAACCATACCTCTGGTACAAATCAAGGTGGATTTGCAGACTATTATGAAGGAGATACCATTCCAACAATTAAACAAAGTTTATTAGGGCAAATACCAAGATACAATAAGGAAATTGAATTCTTGTTTACACCAGGAAGCAGTTTTGAATACAGTGGCGGTGGTTACGTAATTGTACAAATGGCATTAGAAGATACTTTAAATAAATCTATTGCAGAACTTGCAGCAGAATACCTTTTCTCGCCACTTGGCTTAAAGCACACCACCATGAGACAGCCTAATCAAACTGGGTTTTTGACTAATGTTGCTTCAGTTCACGATAAAGATGGAAAAGTGATTAAAAAAGGTCTGCCAATTACACCACAAGTTGGCGCATCTGGAGTATGGTCTACCCCAACAGATTTAGCTAAACTTACCATTGAGATACAAAATGCCTTGCGCAATAAAAATAACAAAGTAATTTCTCATCGTATCGCTAAAGAAGTAACGAAAGTAAGCGCTTTGAAAAATGCTGTTGGTGGCTGGGCTTATGGATGGCAAAAGTCTGTTGGTTACAACAACTACGATTGGTTTATGTGTAGCGGCTCCAATACTGGGGTTGGTGGTAGTATTTTTGCAACGATGACCGATGGGAATGGCTTTGTAATTCTTGCAAATGGCGAAAAACCTAATCGTATTCCTGTGATCAACCAAGTTCGGATAAAGCTGTTGACGCTGATGAACTGGAACAAAAAAGTACCTCATAACAACATTCAGGAAATGCCTTTGAGTTTAAAAAAGCAACTGATCGGAACTTACGATGATTTCCTTTATGGACAGGGAATGGATACCAAAATTGTAGAAAAGAATAACCGTCTCTATGTTGAATCTCCATTTTTGGAAGTATTTAAGGGGAAGAATGAAAATGAGTTGCTGTATCTGAAAAATGGATTATTTAAAATTATAGATTATCCCAACTTATTAAAATTGGAGTTCAGCAATGGAAAGCTAAATGCTGTTGTATTAACAAGAGATCAGTTAGCTATTCAAATCCCAATCATCAATAAAGAAAAATAACATCAACAGATCGAACACTGCATTGCAAGGTGTTGTAATGCAGTGGTTTGTAATTACTCGTACTCGTCTGCTTAATTACTTGTACTTGTTTTTTCAAACAAATGCGTTCGACTACGTCTATTCGGTCGCATAGCATCAGTTTCTTCGGCATGTTTGCATAGAAATAATTTTTAACCTAATAAACGACACCATGAAAAGTACGCTTTATTTACTCCTCCTTCTCTTAACAGTTTCGAGTTGTCAAACCAACAAAAAAGCATTGTCTACAAAAAGAGACCTTAGCTTTCTTACAGACAGTTTAAATATTGAACAACAATTAGTCAAACACAAGCTTCCGGGGTTTAGTGTTGTTGTTTTTGAAAACTACAAAATCGTTTATACTAACCAATTTGGTGTAAAATCAACAAGTTCAAACGAAAAGATAGATGAAAACACCGCTTTTTCTACAGCATCTATTGCAAAACCAATTACCGCACTGCTTTGCTATATGCTTGAAGAGAAAGGGTTGATTAATTTAGATGATCCAATAGACAAATATTTAAAACGTTGGCATTTGCCAAAAAGTAAGTTTACGGAGCACAACAGCCCAACTTGGAGACAATTTCTTAATCATACCGCTGGTACAACGCAAGAGGGCTTTGAGGACTATTATGAAGGAGATACCATTCCAACGTTAAAACAAAGTCTTTTAGGTAAAATACCGAGATACAATAAAGAAATTGATTTCTTATTCGCCCCAGGAACAAACTGGCAATACAGTGGAGGTGGATATGTAATTATCCAAATGGCATTAGAGGATACTTTGAACAAGCCTATTGCCGAGCTTGCAGCAAAATACATTTTTTCGCCTCTTGGCTTGAAAAACACCACAATGATACAGCCTGATGAAAAGGGATTTCTAACTAATGTGGCGCTTGTTCATGATGAAAAAGGAAAAGTGATCAGGAATGGTTTACCAATTACACCTCAAGTTGGGCCATCTGGCTTATGGTCTACACCAACTGATTTGGCTAAAATTGCTATTGAAATACAAAATGCTTTACGCAATAAGAATAACAAGGTGATCTCTCATGATATTGCTAAAAAAATAACAGCAGTAAGCGCTTTAAAAAATGCTGTAGGCGGATGGAGCTACGGGTGGCAAAAATCTTTTGGTTACAACAACTACGATTGGTTTTCATGTAATGGTTCTAATACTGGAGTTGGGGGCAATGTTTTGGCTTCTATGACAGATGGTAATGGTGTAGTATATCTAGCCAATGGCGAAAAACCTAATCGTTTTCCAGTGATGAATAATACTAGAGTAAAGATCCTTACACTAATGGGCTGGAATAAAAAAACCAATGAAGATATTCAGGAAATACCATTGAGTTTAAAAAAACAACTGATCGGAACTTATAACGATTTCTTATACGGACAGGGAATGGATACCAAAATTGTAGAAAAGAATAATCGTCTTTATGTTGAGTCTCCGTTATTAGATTTCTTGAAAGGAAAAAATGAGAATGAGTTACTTTATCTAAAAGATGGATCATTTAGAATTGTAGATTATCCCAACCGATTAAAATTCGATTTCAGCAACGGCCAACCAAAATCTGTTGTTATAACAAGAGATCATTTAACTGTTCAAATCCCAGTAACTCGAAAAGAAAAATAACCACAATAAATCAATTACTGTATTGCAAAATGTTGTAATACAGTAATTTGTAATTACTCGTACTTGTCTTTGTAATGATGCGTACTTATTTTTTGAAACAAATGGGTTCGACTACGTTTATTCGGTCGCACAGCACCAGTTTCTTCCGCATGTTTGCAGAGTAATAATTTTTAACTTAAAATTCGATATCATGAAAACTTCATTCAAACTCTTAGCCGCTCTATTATTCATCAGTAACTTTTCTTTTGGACAAGGCATTTTTAAAAAGATCGATTCCATCATCAAAGATAATTATCAAAAAAATCCAAACGTTGGTATTAGCGTTGGCTTTATCCAAAATAAGGAAGCATACTATACTGCTTATGGTAATTTGAATGCAACCAGCCAAGCGAAAATCGATAAGAATTCGATCTTCGAAATTGCATCGATCACTAAAATTTTAACTTCAAATTTAATAGGACAAGCAGTTGTGGAGCATAAAATAAAAACCGATGATTTTATTGATGGCTTCCTTCCTAAGGCGTATGTGTTACATCCAAATCTTAAAAACAAGATCAAAATTTCAGACTTAGGCTCTCATCAATCTGGTTTGCCTGATATCGATTTTGCGAAATTAATAGAGTTAAATCCACAACAGCCTGTAAGTAATGTAACTCAAGAAACATTAACTGCTATCATCAACAACTGTACAGAACTAAAGGATTATGGTAAATTTCGTTATTCTACGATTGGCTATACTTTGCTTGGACAAATATTAGAAACAGTATATGGCAAGAGTTATGATCAAATTATTAGAGAGAAAATATTCCAACCGTTAAAAATGACAAGTACATTGACCAAAGATTTCAATGTAAAAAATATAACGACAGCTCACAATCCAGAAGGTGGCATTCAGGAATTCTTCAACTGGAATGTTACCGCACCTGCCGGATTGGTAAAATCTAACGCTGCTGATATGGTTACCTATTTAAAAGCAGTTTTGAATAAAGAGACTACAGTAGGTAAAGCATCCATCATTGCAGAAAAAATCTACTATAAAGATGACAAAAGAGAAATGGGATTAGGTTTTAACGTGATGGTGGATGATCAAAACACCGTTTACCTAAAATCTGGAGATTCTATGGGACAATCTTCAATTATATTTTACAATAGGGCTAAAAATTGGGGTGCCATTATCCTACTAGATCAAAGAAACTCAAAAATGAGACAAGATTTGTTGAATAAAATTTATGGTACTGTTTTGAAATAAATCAACCACTGGGTAACACTATACCTGATTAACCCCTGTTTGCCAATAATTATTTTTGGCGAGCAGGGGTTAATTGATTCAACCTGTTGTAGCGAGTTGACATTTTAAACAAAGTAAATTGACACGCTGAACAAAACCTGTCCTTCTACATCGCCCTAAATTTGTCCTATAACATTTAACAAAAAAGAAAATGGAAAAGAACAATTATCAAGGAGCGTTACAACATCCAGTAGGATCTGGATTTAACGCCACATCAACAGCTACTGAAGTGATCAAAGGCATTAACCTGAATGGAAAAATAGCAATTGTAACAGGTGGTAACGCAGGCATCGGCCTAGAAACTACAAGAGTACTTGCAGCGGCAGGTGCAACGGTAGTGGTGCCAGCCAGAGACATTGAAAAAGCAAAGAAAAACCTAGCAGGTATTCCAAATGTTGAAATTGAGGCTATGGACCTGACCCAGACTGATACTATTGATGCATTTGCCGAAAGATTTCTTGCATCGGGCAGACCATTGCATTTACTGATCAACAATGCGGGGATCATGTGGGTGCCTTTACAAAGAGATAGCCGTGGCATTGAATCGCAATTGGCTACCAATTATTTGGGGCAATATCAGTTGGTGGCCAGATTATGGCCAGCACTTAAAGAAGCCAATGGTGCAAGAGTGGTTAATGTATCTTCATACGGACATCAAATGGCTCCTTTCAATTTCGACGATCCCAATTTCGTGCACAGAGAATACCAAACCCTTTTGGGTTATGGACAATCAAAAACGGCTAGTAATCTATTTGCGCTGGAGCTAGATCATCGTGCCAAATCATTTAATGTAAGGGCATATTCTTTACATCCAGGCTCAATTGCTGGTACAGAACTGGCCAGAGATGCAGATATGGAACTGTTTAAACAAATGGGCTTCTTTGACGAAAATGGCAACATGCGCCCAGAAATTTTGGCAGGCCTAAAAACCATTCCGCAAGGTGCTGCAACTACCGTATGGTGTGCCACCAGCCCAATGCTTGATGATATAGGCGGAGTGTACTGTGAAGATGGAGATGTTGCAGAATTGGATCTGGGCAACTTTGGCCAAGATAATGGTTTGGGTACGCGAGGTGTACAACCTTATTCGCTAGATGAAGGCAATGCTAAAAAACTTTGGGATCTAACCGAAGAAATGACAGGAATTAGCTTTAAAGTAAACTAATCAGAATAGGACGATGAAAAATTTAAAAGGAAAAGTAGCTGTTATTACTGGTGGTAATAGTGGTATCGGATATGCTACCGCAAAAGAATTAAAAGAGCAGGGTGCTCAGGTAATCATCACTGGTAGAAGAAAAGAAGCAGTGGCGCAAGCTGCTAAAGAATTGGGTGTAATTGGGTTGATCGCTGATCAATCCAATGTTGAGGATATCAATGCGCTAGTTTTGGAAGTAACCCAACAATTTGGAAAAATAGATATCCTTTTGGTCAATGCCGGAATTACAAAGTTTTCGACCATTGAGCTAATGCCAGAAAACGTTTTTGATGAGGTAATGAACGTAAATTTCAAAGGAGCTTATTTTACGTTGAGCAGGTTTATCCCTATCTTAAATGAAAACGCAGCAGTGGTTTTGTTGTCTTCAACATCTGCGCATATTTCGCCACCGCAGGGATCGGTATATGCAGCAAGCAAGGCTGCACTCAATGCTGTGATGAAAATTGCTGCGGTAGAATTGGCTGCTCGAAAGATTAGAGTGAATGCAGTAAGCCCAGGCCCTGTTGCCACAGAAATTATGGGGAAAATTGGATTGGACCAAGCTTTGGAAGACCACATTACAGCCACTATCCCTTTGGTAAGGTTCGGGAAATCGATAGAGGTAGCCAAGTTGATCAGCTTTTTGGCAAGTGATGATGCATCGTTTATTACCGGATCTGAATATTTTATTGATGGTGGGCAGTCCATCTAAAAATTCATTCCAACCTTAAAAGAAATCGATACGAAATAGATAACTTTATCAAAAATGGAACACATATCCAGACACCTGAGCAAAGAGATCAAACTTTCTTCTTATGAAGACAAACTGTTTAAATCAGACTTGATGTTTGATGACCACATGTTGGTTTGGTTTATCTCTGGCGAAACAAAAATTATCCAATGGGATACCACCTTTTACTTTAAAACGGGCGATATTTTCCTCATCCCCCGAAATCAATTGGCTACCATTATCAATTACCCTAAAAATGGCCTGCCCCATAAAACCGTGGTGATGCATTTATCGCTCGAACGACTGAAAAAATATTACGAAAATATTGATGTTAGGAAGAGAACCCAGCCCGAGCAAAAAATATATCGCTTCAGCAACCATCCATTATTAGAAAGTTGTTTGGCTTCATTGATTCCTTACTTTGATGTAGAGGGAGAGTTTCCAGAAGAGTTGGCCTCATTAAAAATAACAGAAGCCATTAGCATCTTAAGGATGATTGATGCAGGTGTTGACAGCGTATTGGCAAATTTCGATACCCCTGGCAAAATTGATCTGGTGAGTTTTATGCAACGCAATTTTATGTTCAACATGTCATTAGAGAAATTGGGCTATTTAACAGGGCGAAGCCTCTCTACATTTAATAGAGACTTTAAGAAGCTTTTCAATACTACCCCTCAAAAATGGTTAACGGCTAAAAGATTGGAGCTGGCCTATTACCAATTGTCAGAAAAAAAGAAAAAGCCCACTGAAGTTTATTTAGAGGTGGGCTTTGAAGATCTTTCTCATTTTTCCTTTATTTTTAAAAAGAAATATGGGGTTTCGCCCAATCAACTGCCAATAAGTATGGGTTAATGTAAAATTGAAATCGACTTGTTTTAAGTTGTACATTTGGCATGTCAAAGCAACAAAATTTCAAGAGGTAGAGGTTCAAACAAAAATCTACCCATTAAACAAAATCCTAAAATATATTTAAATGAAAAATCTACTCGTCCTGTTTATGCTATTTTTTGGCATTCCGGTTATGGCCCAAACTAAAAGCGCTCCTGAAAAAATGGCCAGCTTAAAAGCTGAAATTATCAAAATGGATAGTCTGTTATTTAGTGTGGCATTTAATCAATGTGATGTAGAACTTTTCAAAAAGATTATTGCAGACGATGTAGAGTTTTATGATGACCGTTCTGGATTAAGCAAATCAAAAGAGCTCGAAATTAAGTCTTTAATGGAGAAATGTGCTAGACCCGAAAAACTGACCAGACAATTAAATTCATGTACCATTGATAAGTTGGGAGATTTTGGGGCAGTGCAATTGGGCGAACATACCTTTTTTGTAAATGGTGTGCCAGAAGGTACAGGAAAGTTTATCCATATTTGGGAGCGACAAGGCAATGAGTGGAAACTGAAACGCATTGTGAGCTACGAACATAGGCCGATTAAAAAGAAGCTATAATGAACTCATGAAGGATAATGATACCAAACGACTTTCCAGACTGACTGCAATCTTAACCCAATTGCAAACCAAACGGCTTTTGACAGCTGCAGAATTAGCAGAGAAATTTTCAGTAAGTAAAAGAACAATTTATCGAGATATTAAAGCTTTGGAAAAAGCTGATGTTCCTATTTTAACAGAAGAAGGGAAAGGTTATGCCTTAATGGATGGTTATAGAATGCCGTCTGTAATGTTTACCGAAAGCGAAGCCAATGCTCTGATCACTGCCGAGCAATTGATATTGAAAAATAAAGATGCATCTTTTGTAAGAGACTATGTGGAGGCCATTGGTAAAATAAAATCTGTTTTACGAAACCATACAAAAGACAAAGTCAATTTATTGGCCAACCGTACACTATCTGGACAAAATGCCGATAACAACCGAACCAGTAATAATTTATCGACCCTTCAATTGGCATTAACAAATTTTAATCTTGTTAAGATAAAGTATTATTCGCCAGAAAATAACCAAACTACAGAAAGAACCATAGAGCCATTTGCTATTTACACTGCTCAAGAAAATTGGCTGCTCGTTGCGTTCTGCAGATTAAGAAACGATTATAGAGCCTTTCGCTTAGATAGAGTTGAAAGTTTATTGGTACTTGATCAGACATTTGAGCCCCACCAAATCACCTTTGAAATGTATTTTGAAATTTGCAGAAAAAAATGTTCAGCACCCTTGCCATAGGGCTGACACAGGAGCATTCTAAATTTGCAACATCACAAAATATCATAAAGGAACAATGAAAACATTTCGCAATTTGATGCTGCTCGCATTTGTGCTATGCTCATTTAGCGCTTACACACAAGTACAACCAAAAACATCTCAAACTATGAACAATCAAACCATTCAAAAATTTTATGTCATTGGCATTTCAGTAAGAACAACAAACCAAAATGGACAGTCATCAAAAGACATTGAAGGACTGTGGGGTAAATTTTGGGGTGAGGCCATACAAAAACAAATTCCCAATAAAGTGAGCGACGATATTTATGCAGTTTATACCGATTATGAAACTGACTTTAATGGGCCATATACCACCATTGTTGGATTACCGGTAAGTTCTTTAGAAAATATACCTAAAGGATTTGTAGGCATCACAATTGAAACTGGGGTCTACCAAAAGTTCACCTCAAAAGGTAAAATGCCCGCAGCCGTTTTCAATACCTGGTTAGAGATATGGCGAAATAAAAACCTGAACCGGGCCTACAAAGCCGACTTTACCATTCACGGTAAAAAATATTACGACGGAGACCAAGCAGAAGTAGAAACCTTTATATCCGTAAAAAAATAAAAATCCGATCGCCTAACAATGCATAGAGAAGATGGTGTTAAAAACATCTTCTCTATACTAATTTATGGTTTAATAGCATCTTATTTGTATTGCTTAGTTCACGGATGGGGTTCGAACTTCATCTCAATCAGAAAAATTTTCATAAAAATTTGCGTAGTTAAATAACTACATATATATTTGTAGTCAAATAGCTACATAATGAATTTAAGACGTGACGTATTTCAAGCCATAGCAGACCCTACCAGAAGGGCGATATTGTTATTGGTGGCCTCTCAAGCGATGACAGCAGGTGCAATTGCCTCAAATTTTGACACCGCAAGACCAACCGTTTCTAAACACCTGCAAATATTAACCGAGTGCGAATTGCTTAAACAAGAGCAGAATGGTAGGGAAATCTATTATAATATCAACGCCAAGAATATGAAAACAGTAGCCGATTTTATTGAACCGTTCCGCCAAATGTGGGATGATCGATTCAATGCATTAGAAACCATCATGAAAAACTACCAATCCAAAAAATAGCCTCTTATGGAACTCAAAACAAAAATCAATGCAGAAGAGGGTAAACAAGACTTAGTGATTACTAGGGAGTTTGATTTGCCTGTAGAACTACTTTTTAAAGCCTATATATTGCCCGAAATTGTAGCACAATGGATGGGAACCAAAGTGTTGAAGTTGGAAAGTGAAAAATATGGCAGTTACCAATTTGAAACCAGCGATGCCAAGGGCAATGTGGTATTTAAGGCCAGTGGGGTAATACACGAGTTGGTACCGGACGAGAAAATTACACGGACATTTGAAATGGTGCCTAGCCCTTTTGCGGTACAATTGGAGTTTTTAACCTTTGAAAAATTAACAGCTGATACCAGTAAACTGAAGATGCATGTGGTTTATCAATCGGCTGAGCTAAGAGATCAAATGTTAAAGTTACCTTTTGCTCAAGGTATCAATATGGCACATAACCGTTTGCAAACTATTGTACATCAATTAAAATAAAAAGTCATGACAAAGAGAAATCGAATTATCTATTGGATTGCCACAGTTTGGTTGGCCTTAGGAATGGTATCTACCGGAGTGGTACAGTTACTTCAAATGAAAGATGAAGTGACAATGATGGCGCATTTGGGCTATCCAGCTTATTTTCTGATCATCATTGGCGTTTGGAAAATATTGGGTGTAATTGCAGTGCTCATCCCTAAATTCCCCTTGGTAAAAGAATGGGCCTATGCAGGTTTCTTTTTTGCCATGTCTGGTGCTGTATTTTCTCATTTGGCCATTGGCGATGGAGGCAAGGAATTTTTTGGACCAATTTTATTACTTGTGCTAACCGTGGTGTCGTGGTATTTTAGACCCTTGGATAGACAAATGATTTCAGCTAATTTTAAGAAATAAACAGTATGAATCCGAAAGTCGATTTTTATTTTAATAAAGCCGAAAATTGGCAAGCCGAATTGGTGCAGTTGCGAACCATTGTTCTGAAATGCGGATTAAATGAAGAACTGAAATGGGGCACGCCTTGTTACACCTATCATAAAAATAACATTGTTTTAATTCATGCATTTAAGGAATATTGTGCACTGTTATTTTTTAAAGGGGCTTTGTTACAAGATCCAGATGGAGTACTGATCCAACAAAGTGAAAATGTACAGGCCGCTCGGCAAATCCGCTTTACCAATGCTCAACAAATAATAGCAATGGAAACCACGCTGAAGACCTATATTTTTGAGGCCATTGAAATAGAAAAAGCAGGCCTGAAAGTTCAATTAAAAAAAACAAACGAATTTGTAATGGCTGAAGAATTTCAGCAAAAATTAAACGAAATCTCGGCCTTGAAAACTGCTTTTGAGGCATTGGCCCCAGGAAGGCAAAGAGCATATTTGTTACATTTTTCAGCAGCTAAACAATCCAAAACCCGAGTAGAAAGGGTTGAAAAATGTATCCCTCAAATTTTAAACGGAAAAGGACTTAACGACTAATACATATGAAAGATCATAACAAAGAGTTATCGCCAGCACAGTGTGAAGCGCTGTTGAGCATATTGAAAACACGTTTTGAGCAACACATGAACCGCCATCAAGGTATGGATTGGGCTACAGTACAAACCAAGTTAAGCAACCATGCTGAAAAGTTATGGTCGTTACAAGAAATGGAAAACACAGGTGGCGAGCCAGATGTGGTAGGTTATGATCAAAAAACTGGCGAATATATTTTTTACGATTGTGCTGCAGAAAGCCCTAAAGGCCGTAGAAGCATTTGTTACGATCGTAAAGCTTTAGATGCAAGAAAAGAACATAAACCAGCAAATAGTGCAATGGATATGGCTTCGGCAATGGGTATTAACCTTTTAACGGAGCAAGAATACAGAGAATTGCAGCAATTGGGCAACTTCGATACCAAAACATCGAGTTGGATCATTACACCTACTGAGATTAGAGACAAAGGAGGAAGTCTTTTTGGCGATTTTAGATATGGTACCGTATTTATCTACCACAATGGTGCAGATTCGTACTATGCAGCCAGAGGTTTTCGTGCTTCGCTAAGGGTGTAGCTGATCAATCTTTTCTTACCAAAGCAATTAACCCTAAAATCGGACCTAAAGCGAGTAGCATATGAATGTAAGGCGCATTGGCATCGGTTTTTAAAGCATTGATCAACTGAATACTCACAATGGTAATGGCAAAGCCAATACAATTGACAATGGTTAAGGAAGAACCCTTATAGGCACTAGCTGCATTTTGAGCAATTAAGGTAGAAAATAAGGGCGAATCTGCAATTACCGCCATGCTCCAAATCAACAAAAAAGTAATCAATACAAAGGGAGAAGCTTGGAGTAAGATCAATGGGGATAGGAAACAGCAAACACAGGATAGACTTAAAGCAATCGTAGCCAATTTTTTGGTGCCAAATCGATTGGAGCATAAGCCACTTAATATACAGGCCACACCACCAATTGCAATAATCAAAAATGATAAAAGGGGCACGTTAAGCGGAGTGATGGGGTGATGTGTATTGTAGAACACTAACATTACAGGCACAAATACCCAAAAAGCATACAATTCCCACATGTGCCCAAAGTAACCAAAAGCAACAGCCCGAAATTTTTGATTGCTAAAACCTTTGATAAAAGAAGAAAGACTCAATTGTTGTCCAACGGTTCTAAATGGTCCATCGGGAACAAAAATATACATAGCTACACCTCCAATTATTGAAAATAAAGAGGTTGAAAAGATGATGTAATGCCAAGGAATGCCATTGATACTTTTAAGGAGGTGTGGAAAGGCCGTTCCAAAAACCAAGGCGCCTACTAAAAAGCCTAACGATTTACCCAATCCTTTTTCATAATGATCGGCAGCAATCTTCATCCCTACAGGGTAAATGCCTGCCAGAAAAAAACCAGTAATTAACCGCAATACCATCAATTGCTGTACATTGATGTTACTTAAGCTGATACAAAGATTGGCCAATGCGGCAATAATGGCACAGCTAAAGAAAATAAGTGAAGGTGAAAACCGATCTGAAATACTCAGTACTGCAAAAACTAAAGTACCCACAATAAAGCCCGATTGTACGGCACTGGTTAAATGTGCCAAATAAGAGGGGTCGAAGTGAAATTGCCGAACAAGATCAGACATCACTGCATTGCCCGCAAACCACAACGAGGTACAAAAGAATTGTGCAATGACAATAATTGGTAAAATGCTTTGTTTTGCTTTTGAAGTATTCGTTGTCATGATAGGGGCTACAAGATAAATATTTTATCTAAATGACATTTACTTTTCGCATTGATGTTACGATGTAATCCTCTTTTTGTGCGGGTTGATGAAAGGTTTCAAAATCAATTGAGGTTAATGCCAAACAATAGGCCAAACCAAATTTGATCTTGATAAATCCAACTTTTACGATTTTTATCTGCCAGATGATCGATCCCAATGGCCAGCCCGAGGTTGAATTTTTTAGCGTCGTAAATGCCTGCAAAACCACCATTCAGCACAAAACCATTGTACTCATAATCGATGTGTTGGTTGGTTACAAATGGGTTCATGGTTACTGAACCAATGCCTATGAAAGCACCATAACCATAACCTGCTCCATTGATCTTGAATTTTGAATTACCAGTGGTTCCAGATTGGATGTTGTAGCTATCTTTTCGATACCCAAAATAGATGGCCGCACTAAAGTCGGCATTGAGCTGTGCCGGAAAACTTTTAACTGCCGGCCTAACCTTAACTGGCATGGTCAAGATGTCGATATCAAAAGTGTACCTATAGATATGGAGATTTTGTACAGGATTCATTGTTAATTCTATAGGTAACAGCTGTTCTGTTAAGGGTTTGATTTGAAGGATACCGTCAGTCTCTTCAACATCAGCTTTAAAATGAGCTGGAGCCTGAAAATCTTTGGTGCCACTATCAATTGTGCTTTTCTTTTTAGGGGAAACAGTATAAATAGCTGCAGGAATTTCGTTTACGGTTTGCATACTTTTACAGCAAGGCAAAGCCATACCGGCCATTACAATGGCCAGCAGATGTTGTAATTTCATCATGTGATTAGTTTTGTTGGCTAGGTTATTCCCCTTTCACCAATTAAGATGAAAGGGGAGATAGGCTAGAGCCATTGATTGAACTTTTGAATGAACCATGTTTTAACTACTTGTGTCAATACACAGTAGCCTGTTAAAATGCCAATTAACCATGGGAAGTAACTGAATGGCAATGCTTGCATTTTTAAAGTGCTGGCCAAAGGCGAAAAGGGAATGGCAATGCCAATCAATATAATTAATGTGGTTAAGGCAACTACTGGCTTTGTGGCCCAGCTTTGGATAAAAGGTATTTTTCTGGTCCGGATCATATGTACGATCAAGGTCTGCGAAAGTAGCCCCTCGATAAACCAACCGCTCTGGAAAAGGGTTTGGTGCTCTGGTAGGTTGGCTTTAAATACAAACCACATTACGGCAAAAGTGGCATAATCGAATACAGAGCTAATCGGGCCAATAAATAGCATGAACCTGCTAATGCCACCTGCATCCCATTTTTGTGGTTTTTCAATGAAATCATCATCCATGCTGTCCCATGGAATAGCGGTTTGAGAAATATCATACAGCAGGTTTTGTACCAATAAATGGATAGGTAACATCGGCAAAAAGGGCAAAAATGCACTGGCACCGAGCATGCTAAACATGTTGCCAAAGTTGCTGCTGGCCGTCATTTTAATGTATTTGATAATGTTGCCGAAGGTCCTTCTGCCATAGATAACCCCTTTGCGCAATACCATCAGGTCTTTTTCTAACAAGATAATGTCGGCACTTTCTTTGGCAATATCTACAGCGGTATCTACAGAAATACCCACATCGGCATCCCTAAGCGCAGCTGCATCATTAATGCCATCGCCCATAAAACCAACAGTATGTCCTTTGGTTTGCAAAAGTTGAACAATTCGAGCTTTTTGAATGGGACTTAGTTTGGCCATAATGTTGGTCTCTTCCAATCTTTCGGTCAGCTGTTCATCGCTCAGCCGTTCAATATCTTTACCCAATAAAATATGCTGTACTGGAATGCCCACATCACGGCAGATTTTCTTGGTCACGATCTCATTATCGCCGGTGAGTACTTTAATGTTTACACCTAGCTTCTGTAAGCCCTCAATGGCAGGTTTAGCCGAAGGTTTAGCAGGGTCTAGAAAACCGATAAAACCAGTCAGCACCATGTTGGTTTCGTCAGCTATGCTGTAGTTGAGTGGTCTTTCATCATATTCTTTTATGGCCACCAATAACACACGCAGGCCTTCTTCATTTAATTTTTTGGAAGTTTCTAGCACAATTTTGCGCATTGTGTTGTCCATGGCTACAATATTGTCATTCTCGATATGGAGTTGTTTGTTTGCTCCCGGATCGAATGCGCTGCTGCAGTGTTCGAGCATTTCTTCTACTGCTCCTTTACAGATCAATAAATGTTTGCCATTTCTTTCTTCTAAAATTACACTCATCCTTCTTCTTTGAAAATCGAAGGGAATTTCGTCGACTTTAACAAAATCTGCCGTTGCATTGATGAAGTTGTGAATTTCTGCATGTTCCAATACGGCAACATCCAATAGGTTTTTTAGTCCCGTTTGGTGAAAACTGTTCAGATAAGCCCATTTCATTACTTCATCATCCTCATCACCAAAAACATTCAAGTGTCGTTCCAGTACAATCTTGTCCATGGTTAAGGTGCCTGTTTTATCAGTGCAGAGTACGTCCATTGCCCCAATATTCTGGATAGCATTTAGGCGTTTAACAATTACTTTTCGTTTGCTCATGTTTTTTGCACCTTTGGCCAGGTTGGCGGTTACAATCATCGGGAGCATTTCTGGAGTAAGGCCAACCGCTACAGAAATCCCAAACAACAAGGCGTCAAACCAATCGCCTTTGGTAAGCCCATTGATGAGAAATACCATAGGCACCATCACCAACATGAACCTGATCAGTAGCCAGCTCACTTTATTAATACCCTTATCGAAACTGGTTTCGGCCCGTTTGCCCGTAATGGCTTTGCTAATGGAGCCAAAATAGGTGGCACTTCCGGTATTGACAATAATTGCCATTCCAGTACCGCTTACTACGTTTGTGCCCATAAAGCAAATGTTGTCCATTTCCAATGGGCCATCATTTTGAATTGGCGCCAATTGTGCTGTTCTTTTTTCTACTGGAAGCGATTCGCCGGTAAGCATAGATTGGCTTACAAACAAGTCTTTACTCTGTACCAACCGGCAGTCGGCAGGAATCATATCGCCCGCACTTAAGAAAACCAGATCGCCGGGAACAAGGTCTATGATATTGAGCTCTGTTCTTTCTTTGTTGTTGCGGATAACCGTTGCCGTGGTTTTGACCATGCTTTTTAACGATTCTGCGGCTCTGTTGCTACTGTACTCTTGCCAAAAACGGAGCAGTGAGCTCAGCAATACCATTACACCCACTACAATTACGGTTTTGTAGCTTTGCTCTTCGGGGCTAGCCAGCAGTACATCGATGATGAATGAAACTGCCGCAAGTACAATCAGTACAGCTATAAAGGGGTTTAAAAAAGCCTGAAAAAGTTGGACATACCAGGCGGCAGCTTTTTCGTGTGCGATTTCATTGAAACCGAATTTTTTTCTTCTTTCGCTTACTTCTGCTGAGGATAAGCCATTTTCGCTGCTTTCCAACATGGTATAAAGGAAAGTGTTTTTTTCTTGGGCCGCTCTCCGCAAACGTTTTGCCGAAAGGTGATTAAAGTTTTCCGTTGTCGCGATTCTTTTTCGAACGGTTCCATTGATTTTGGTCAATAACTTCATGTTCTTGATATTTAATGTGTGTGAGCTAGAATGAATTTTTTGTGCACATTGTGCGAAAAGCACTTGCTGTTACTGTTTTGGCAGTATGGAGAAACTGGATATTCCTGTTAAGGCAGAAGCCTTACACTTACTTTGAAGAACCAGGTATTCTTCGAGACTTAAAAAGCAGGTGTGTTTTAGATGCGATTTGCAGTGCTGCAATAACTGGTATTGCATTTTTCTTTTTTTAGGCATGAGCATAAGATTTGTCCCATCGGTGTAGGACTGCCAAAAAAAGCTAATCCAGTTTAGAGGGGAAGATTTAAAAATTGATGATTACTATTCGGATCGCTGTCCATGTTTATTTTTTTTAACTGCCGCAAAAGTAGGGTATATCAAAAAAGCCCCCGGTTAGAGGAGCCTTAGAAGTTCATTAGAATTTAATTAGAGAAATAGGGGATTGCCTAAAAGCTAAACATGAGGAAGCTCAATGGTGAAGACCGTACCTTCGCCGATTTTCGATTGTAAGTTAATGGTTCCGCTGTGTAGCTCTACAATCTTTTTGGTTAAAGAAAGCCCGATGCCATTTCCAGTGGCATAACTTTGATTGGCTCCACGATAAAATGCCTTGAAAACATGTGGAAGATCTTTTTCGTCAATTCCAATGCCCTGATCCTGAAAACGAAGAATGGTTTTGTCTTTGAAATAGTTGATCGCAACTGTAACCTCCATTGCTTTGGAAAACTTACAGCCATTTTCCATCAGGTTAATCAATGCCAATTTCAGCAGGTATTCGTTGCCTAAAACCGAGATAAAATCATCGTCTTCAATTTCAGTTTCAAAAACAATATTCACCTTGTAGCTAGGTTGTAGGTGCAGTACGTCTGCTCTGGCATCTACAATCAGCTCATCTATGCGCAATTCTTTAAAGGCAATTTCGGTAAAATCGTAATTGGTTTTGGCCAAGTCTAAAAGGCTATTGGATAAACGCACTAGTTTTTGGGCATCGCCAATGGCATGCACTATTGATTTTTGATAAGTCTCTTGGTCACGCTCTTTCTCTACGGTAAGCTGTAGCTCGGTAAGCATGGCTGTTAAGGGGGTTCTCAGTTCATGAGAGATGTTAGAAACAAATTCTTTTTGGGCATCAAATGATTTTTCGAGCCTATTGAGCATGGCATTAAAAGTAATGGCCAGTTCAGCAATCTCATCTTTGCCATTACCCTCTTTAATCCTTAAATCTAAATTGGTGGCTGTAATCTCCTCTACTTCATCAATTAAATTAGAAACAGGTTGAAGCGCCTTATTGGCCAAGAATAGGCCACAAAGGTAAATGAGAACAATAGTAACCAGAAATGCAATGATCAATGTGTATTTGAGATTATCGAGCTTGGCATAGCCGAGTTGGTCGTTAGCAGCAGCCGTGAGTACATAATTTCCGGTCTTGTGCTGGTATAAAATACCCACCACCTGCATCTTGCCCTGATAAAATTCGATGTAATGCTGTTTAACAATCTCAGCAATCATTTGAGGGGTCTCTTTTACCTTGTCAATGTCTACCGCATCATGGTATTTTAAATGGAAAGAAGTATCGTAAATGGCTACTTCCTCTTCGTACAATACATTTTGGGCATTTCGGTAAATCAACTGTAAAACCGCTGGCGAAACCTTGGCATCTAAAAGTAGCTTTGCCTTGGTAATGGCAATGTTGTGCAATTGTTTATAGTATTCCTCTTCTCTGTTTTTATTGAAAGAAAGATAAATAACAAGTGCAAAAACCAAGAATATGGCTGCAACAATACCAGTAAACAGTAAGGTGAGCTTATTGCGGATTTTCATCGGTTTATAGTTTAAATATAAAGCCTAGGCCCGGTTTGGTATGGATCAATTTGCTGGCGAAATCTTTATCAATTTTCTTTCGGAGATAGTTGATGTAAACATCAATAAAGTTCGTTCCGGTATCGAAATGGGTATCCCATACCTTTTCTGCAATCTCTGTTCTGGTCAACAATCTTTCTTTGTTTTGGATCATGTATTCCAGCAGTTTGAGTTCTTTAGGGGTAAGGTTAATCTCTACGCCAGACCGAAATACTGTTTTGGTATCGTTATTCAATTGGAGATCGGCATATTCAATTAAGGTTTCTTTTGGTTTGATCTCCAAAGTATTTCTTTTCAACAAGGCACGGATCCGAACATAAAGCTCTCGCAGATCAAAAGGTTTAACCATATAATCATCAGCCCCTGCATCAAAACCTTCTACCTTGTCATCTGTTGTGCCTAAAGCAGTGAGCATGATAATTGGCAGATGAGGGTATTCGGTCTTGATTTCCTTGCACAGCTCAATACCACTGAGCTTAGGTAAAATGATATCGGTAATGATTAGGTCGTAGGTATTTGCAAAGGCTAATTTTTTTCCAAATGCGCCATCGTAGGCTAGGGTAACTGCAAATCCCTGTTCTTCTAATCCTTTTTGAATTAGTCCGGCAACTCTTTGTTCATCTTCTATCAATAATATTTTCATGTCGGCAAGAGATTAGCACACAAAAATAGGGTTAGTTTAAGTAAGTCTTAAATTTTAACGTTAAATCTGCTTTGTTTTGTAAATATATCAAAGTATTGCGATCAATTTTTGAAATACACTTAGCCAATAAATAATCGATATCTTTATTCGTTAAAAGGTTAAATAAATCCTAAACTTTGTAAATTCAAATTTAAGAAGATGGATAAGGAGCAAACACAATTGTATAGGAAAACCAAGTATCGATTAGCATTAATCGGATTATTGTGCCTATCTGTAATCTGGGTAGCTTTTGGTTTCACTAGCCGTGATGATTTTGACATGGCCAAACAAGAGATTTTATTGAGGAAGATTGGCCATGAGGTATTATTGCAAGCTGGCGATCGCACCTCTAGGGTACTTCCTGTTAAAAAAATAGCAGAGAATGAATACCAGATCAGGTTTGAGCAAGAGCTTACCTTTCAGGCAGATTCGTTGGTAAAGATCATCAGCAGCGCTTTATCAAAAGATAAGATTGACCATAATTATATTGTGAATGTTTTAAACTGCGGTGGTAATGATGTGATATTTGGTTATGCCATTTCTAAAAATGAAAAGGATAATATCATTGCCTGTTCTGGAAGAGTACAGCCTAAAGCTTGTTACGTGATCGATGTGAAATTTCAAAATTCGGGCATTACCGACTTGCAGAAAGGTTACTTGGTTGGTGGTTTGCCTTTGCTGGCCTTTGTTGGTT
This sequence comes from Pedobacter sp. Hv1, assembly GCF_001412215.1. Taxonomy (GTDB): domain Bacteria; phylum Bacteroidota; class Bacteroidia; order Sphingobacteriales; family Sphingobacteriaceae; genus Pedobacter. The sequence goes on along the minus strand of NZ_LLWP01000008.1, from coordinate 160,318 downwards.
TGATTTTTTTAAGATCGGGTAAAACCGGAAAAGATAAAAGCGAACCGCATTCTATTGAGGGTGAAGGTTTCAAAATAGGAGACACGCTTTTTGATGCAAAAAAACGTTTGCTCATCACGTCAACAGCAACTACAACATTAACGGCAAAAGAAAATAAACTCCTGCTCATTTTTGCCCAATCGCCAAATGCCATTATCGAAAGAAGTAGGCTTCAGAAAGAGATTTGGGAAGATGAAGGTGTAATTGTTGGTAGGAGCTTGGATATGTTTATCTCGAAATTGAGAAAGAAATTAGAAATTGATCCGTCTATCCAATTGATCAATATTCATGGTAAGGGTTATCGGCTAACGCTGGCTTAAACAGTTTGTGTCTTTTTGATATAGATCAAAAGAGATGTGCTGTTAAATCGTTAAATTCGTTGATAGAGTTGAGCTGTAAATCAGCTGAGCAACAATCAAAATTAAACCAAATGAAAAATAAACTGGTTCATTTTGCCATTCATATTGACGATATGGATCGGGCAAAAGATTTTTATGGTGACGTGTTTGACTGGGGTTTCAATGCTTATGGTCCGAGCGATTTTTTGCAGATCAAAGCTGATCAATCGGAAGATGGGGAATTGATTGGGGCCTTACAATCCAGACAATATTCTCCTGTAAAAGAAAAACTAATTGGTTTAGAATGTACCATTGCGGTAGCGGATATTAACGAAATTATACAAAGAGTTGAAAGCAAAGGCGGACAAATTCTCATGCCAAAAATGGCCATCCCTTATGTGGGCTGGATTGCCAAGTTTTTAGATACCGAAGGTAATTTAATTTGTGCCATGCAAACAGATCCGAGTGCCAGATGATGACAGAGAGACCTATACATCCAGATTTTCAGGCTTTATTGGTGCAGAAAGAACAAGAGGTAATTGAGTTGTTTTGCGATTTAAGGGCGTTTATATTAGACCTATATCCAGACAGCAATGAGCTGATTTATCATACCCATGCCTTAACAGCTGTTTTTTCAACCTCAGAGAAATTGGGCGATGCTTATTGTATGATCCCAATCTATACCAATCATTTGAACTTGGGTTTTAACAAAGGCACTTTGTTAGCCGATCCGCATCATTTGCTTGCTGGTACAGGAAATCTGATTAGACACATCCCTGTTAAGGCAGAGAGCGATTATAGGAATGAGAAAGTGAAACAACTGCTCCAAACTGCCATAGATTTTGCAAAAAAGGATATGGATAAACCTAGCAAAACTGTAGGGCAAACCATTTCTAAAATCAATAAAAAATAGAAAGCCTTACCTGGTGGGGTAAAGCTTTCGTGAGTTATAGTTGTTTAGTTTATTGCTTAAAATAATTTGTTTTTACCACCAATCTTTTCTCCAAAATTTCTGATGTTATAGGTGAAAGTAAGTAGCCCATATCTTCTAATGGTACTGCCCTGCATATCTTCTATCAAGTTTTCGCGAACCGTTCTCGAGGCCATGATATTTTGGTCGAGGATATCGTTAACCGCAAATTTTAATTGACCTCTCCGGCCTTTTAAGAAAATATAGGTTACGGCTGCATTCCATTTGTAATAATCTTTCAATAAGCCCGGTACCGAATTAGGGTTGTAGCGGTAATCTAACGAAGTTTCCCAAACCAGTTTATCCGCAATGCGGAAGATAATTTCGCTCTTCGAATCGTGATAGGTTAAAGATTGACTGGTAAACTCTTTGCTTTCGTATTTATTGCTGAAACGGGTAAGGCTATAAGCTTGGTTCAGCTCAAACTTGTCGTTCAGGTTAATCCTGATTTCGCCAGAGGGGCGAATGCTCCAAGTCTGGAAATCGCTTTTTACCTGATTGAGCATCACCAACGATTGGTTAAGTGAGCTATTGTTTGAAGCTATAAATGAGATCTGACGATTGTTTGCCAATTTCCAGTCTTTTTGAAAAGAGAGGTTATTGCCGATGGTCCATATCCCACTGCTATTGATAGGCATTGTACTTTGTACGCCTGAACTGTTAAGGGTACGAGAAATAATGGTAGCGTTTTTAACTATCGATCCATTAAAGCCAATGTTATAAGTCATGAAACGTTTGGTGTCGTACTTCCTTATCGATAAGTTTAAGGCATTGTTATAGGATGGCTTCAAGTCTGGATTTCCTTTTCTGATAAACAATGGATTGGTGTTGTTTACTACAGGTTGTAGGTTGGCCATGGCAGGCTCGCGATAATTGGTCTGGTAGCTGAGGTTAAAGATATCGTAGCTGATGTTGAATGAAGGAAGTACAAAAAAGAAATTCTGTTGAACGGAAGTGCTGGCACTAAATGCATTTTTAGCGATATAAGAACTTAGGCCTATACCTGGGCCAAAAGATAATTTTTTGAATTTCCAACGGATGCTTGTCGTAACATCATTTTTCATGCCTGATCTTATAAAATCTTGAGACAATGAAGGCACGCCAATGATGTATTGCTCATTGATGTCTGGTAAAAAAGTCCCAATGTCATTGGTGTTATGGAAGTAAGAAGAATTAATGCTCGAGCTAAAGCTGGTTTTTTCGTTCCAAAGATCGTTGTAATACGCCATGAAAAGATTACTTGTATTACGCGTATCATTCCTTCTTAACTGATTTAAGATACTTTGCGATGGTGGTTGGAAAAAGTAATTGTTCGCCTTGTTAAAAAGATTGGTGTTAGTGTTGTCGATATTGGTAATGTTGTAGGCATCAAAAGTTCTTCCTTTTTTAGTAAAGTTGGTGATTACTCTTAACACAGACATGTAGGTAAAACCATTGTTGCGGTTTTGTTGGTCGTTATTGCTTTGGTTAAGTATGCCCTTGTTATTGGTAGAGTTGATATCGAAAATTTGGCGGGTATTTTCTTTAGTAAAAACAAAAGTAGGCCTAAATTCTACACGCAATTTTGGCGATAGGTTAAACGCTACTTTCGAGCCTATCATTTGGGCATGGGTACGAGCTTGTTGGTCCATATTCTGTCTGGTAATGAGCAAGGTATCCTTATAATTTTGTTGGGTGTTCCTCAATTCATCATAATCTGATACTACGGCGCCATAAAAATAGTTAAGGCTAAACTGTACTTTTTTGATCATGGTATTGAAGTTTCCGCCACCACCAGAAGATGTCATTAATCCAGAGCCAAAACCGCCAAAAGATACCTTATCGATAGAGAGACCGCCATTACCGTTGCCATTGGCATTGCCCCAACCACTTCGGTTAAAACCACCCACAGAACGTAGATCGGTAAAGGCAAAAGCTGCTTTGTTCAAATTGTTGCCATAGCCTAATAAACTGATTTGCGTAGTATCTCTAAAAAGGTTCAACATGGCTCCTGCTTCTCCTTTGTCTTTGAAGCCTCCACCGGCATATATTTTACCAAACATTCCTTTTTTGATGCCGGGTTTTAGTTTAAGGTTAATCACTTGCGGAATATCTGCTTCAGGCATCAGGGGATTTAGCCTTATCGCTTCAGGATCATTCATGGCCTGTACTTTGTCTATGGTATTGGCTGGGAGGTTCTTCGAGGCAATGCGTACATCTCCACCAAAAAACTCTTTTCCATCTACATAAATGGTCGATACTCTGCGGCCATTCACCAAGATATTTCCATCCTTATCTACATTTACCCCGGGCAATTTGCGCAATAGGTCTTCTACCAAAGCATCTGGTAAGGTTTTAAAAGAAGCTGCATTAAACTCTACAGTATCTTTTCTTACGGTAATGGGTGGGCGTTCGGCGTGTACTACAATCTCATTCAGGCTCAGGGCAGAAGTGTTCATCAATATTTTACCCAGATCGACCTGAAGTTTGTCGCTGCTGATCAACAATTCTTTGCGGTAAACTGCATAACCTGTAAAAGTAACCACTACCCTTAATTGAAGTGCAGTAGGGAGCAAGGGGATCCGAAACTCTCCTTTTTCATCACTTAACTTATAACTGATTAGGGTGGTATCTGTTGCTTTGTAAATACTTATGGTTGCATAAGTAATGGGTTTCGAAGTAGTAGAGTCGATCACTATACCTTGGATGCTTCCTTTATGGTCTTGTGCTTTCGAAAAAAGAGATAGGGTACATAATGATAAAAGTAGAAATAAGATTCTCATGGTAGTTTGGGCTTGTTTTGGTTTTTTACAAGACACCCAACTTTTTTAGATGTTGCTTGGGTTAAGGAAAATTGTTAGATAGTAATCATTAGTTAGCCAATTCAAAAAAATGAGATCAATCACTTTTTTGAGTGTATGGATGTCATAGATTTTATATGTTTAAACATTTATTTTTGAATGATAATCCCCTTAAAATCAAATGATGATGAAGAATTTTAAAAATTTTGTATTTCAAAAAACAGGACTTTTTAGCATCGTATTATTGCTGATCGTTGTGATCTGTATCTCTTTTGTAAGAACTAAAGAAGAAGAAATCTATTATAAAAGTTACGATCGTTCTAAGATTGCTGTAGAAGGGAGTTCTACTATTGGCAATTGGTCGGTTACTGCTTTAAATTTTGCTTGTAACGGTTATTTCAGTCTAGAAAAGGACGAGCTGCAAGAACTATCGCAATTGAGTTTTGTATTGCCGGTAAACGAACTTAAAGGCGAAAATCCATTAATGAATGAGGCGATGGATGAATTGTTTAGGTACAATGGTGTAACTCAGATCAGCTTTAAACAAAGCAATGCCATGGTGCTATCTGTAATGAAAATGACCAATGTTATTGGCGAGTTACAAATAGGGGGCAAAAGCAATCGAGTTGCATTGCAGTTGCACCATGTGGTGAATAAAGACCAAAGTTTAACATTTCGAGGAACACACTATATCAAACTGAGCGATTACCAGTTTAAAATGCCCGAAACGATATTGGGAGCTATTAAAAACAACGATGAGATCAAGATAGATCTAGAGATAACCTTAAGCAATGAGCAGATTGCCGTAGTTAAATCTCAAGATTTGAGCAGATAATAAAATAGCTTAGATGCGGGTTCGTTTTTTGTAAATATTAGCGGGTACCTTGGTAATTAAGGATAAAGCCAGTATGGTAAAGATAATTTGTAGGATCATCATAAATACACCCAGAAAATCGGTGCCTGGTAAATTGCAGATATACCAAAGGCGATAAACGCTTCGAGCCAATAAAAGAACTAAAAGATATTTACTCCAATTGAAGCTTCTTTTAACCAATACAAAAGAAAAATACCTGAGCAGAAGGATAACCACCGCTAAAATTACATCTGCTAGGTCTTCTAATCCGTGAATAAAAATGTTGATTACACCAATAATAAATGTACCTAGGACAAAATAGGAAGCCAAAGTATAACTATTAATAAACTTAACTTTCATGAGCGATTAAGGGATCGATAAATAATTAAGGGCGATGATGACCCTAAATATCGTAATTTTTTTTACATGCCCAATTGTAATTCTCCTTTTTAGCGATATAAGTTGGGAATATTACCAAGTATGAAGGTTTTTGGCAGTTATTCTTTTAATGAGTTCTATACATGCTCTGCCATTGTGGTAGGGGCATTTCCAAAAGCCAGCTTTATCTTCGCCCTGCATAAGCGAGTAATCACTGTTAAGTCCCCAATGCCATTCTCCCTTTTGCTTGTCTCTAATATATTGTTTAATAAAAGACCAACTTTGTAGGGAATGGGTTAGAAATTGCTCGTCTCCGCTAAGCTGCCAAGCATTAAAAAAACCAACCATGGCCTCGGCCTGTGGCCACCAATGCCACTCTTTAATCCAGTGTGCAGTTGCGGTATCATATTCATACCATAGCCCACCATTTTCAGCTAAACCTTTGGTGCTGGCCTTACTGATATTTAGTGCAAGGTTTTTGAATTGAACAATTGCTGTTGGGTCGGCGATCATTTCTGCGGCTTCTTGTAATAACCAGGCTGCTTCAATGTCATGCCCGAAAGAAACTAACGAAGATTTCACTTCCCAGTTCTCTGCAAAAAACAATTGGAGATGATAAGTGTCTTTATCAATGATGTGTGTAGAAAAATTAGCTAATAATTTCTTTATGGCCTGTGCCAAAGCTTCGTTTGGCCATACGGCATAAAGATTGGTATAAGCTTCGATTACATGCAGATGCGTGTTCATCGATTTTTTTTCGTTTTGATCTTTGTCGCTTAAACGCAGATCGTCAATTTCTTGCCAATTTTTGGTAAAGGCTTCTAAATAACCTAAGTACTGATGATCAAAGCTGTGTTGCTCCAATAATGAAAAGCCATCAATGGCCAATGCCAAAGCTTTTTCGTTTTGGGTAGCCTTATAATATTCGGCAAATGCGTAAATGGCAAAAGCTTGTCCGTAAACTTGCTTTTTGCCATCTAACATTGCTCCCTTAAAATCTACAGCCCAATAAAAACCACCATTTTCTGTGTCTAAAAAATGGGTAGTGAGGTAGGTAAATGCCCTATCTGCCATGGCAAGATAAGGCTGCTTGCCAGTTAATAAATAGGCCGAAGCAAAAGTGTAAAGGATCCTTGCGTTTAAGACCAGGCCTTTTGGCGCAGTTGGAGCCACGGTATTGTTGTGGTCTATCTTGCCATAAAAACCACCCTCTTCTGTATCAACTGTAAAGGTGATCCACCAGTTGAGCAGGCTTTCCAGTTCAGCTGTTACTTCGGTTTTGTAAGTATTTATTTTTTCGGGATCCATGTTACAAATGCGCAGATTGTCCGTTTAAATTTACGGCAATAGGCGTCTCATCTGCAATTTTTTTATTCCGATCAATAATATCTATAATGGTGTTTACAGAAGTAGCAGAACGTAGACCGTCTTCTGGGTTGTTGATCACATAATCGGTTAATTGGGCAATGGTACTTGTAGCCACATGCATGCGGGTGTCTGAAGAAGCGTAATAGATGTAAACAGTTCCATCTTCATCCGCAATCCAACCGTTGCTGAACACCACATTAGACACATCTCCAATTCTTTCTCTTCCTTCTGGTGCTAAAAAATAACCTGCAGGTTTATGGATCACTTTAGTAAGGTCGTTGAGGTCTGTCATAAACATGTACAACACATATCTTAATCCAGCGGCCGTGTTTCTTACGCCGTGGGCCAAATGTAACCAACCTTTTGATGTTTTGATAGGGGCCGGACCTTGTCCATTTTTAGCTTCGTAAACAGTATGGTAAACTTTTTTATCAATCACAATTTCAGTTGTTACCACTGCATTTTCTATAGAAGCAGAAAGGCCAAAGCCAATGCCACCACCATTGCCGGCATCAACAAATCCATCTTGTGGGCGGGTATAAAAGGCATACTTTCCATGTACAAACTCGGGGTGCAATACTACATTGCGTTGCTGCGGAGAGGATGTTTTTAAATCGGCCAACCTTTGCCAGTCTACCAGGTTTTTGGTGCGTGCAATTCCACACTGTGCAATGGCCGCAGATTGATCGCCAGCGCTAGCACTCGGATCTCTACGTTCGGTGCAAAAAAGACCGTAGATCCAGCCATCTTCATGAGCTACCAATCTGATGTCGTAAATGTTGGTATCTGGTTCATGCGTTTCTGGCATCACCACCGGATATTCCCAAAAGCGGAAATTGTCTATCCCGTTAGGGCTTTCGGCTACTGCAAAGAAAGATTTTCTATCGTTTCCTTCTACTCTGGCAATCAACACATATTTGTCTTGCCATTTAATAGCACCTGCGTTAAGTACGGCATTAATGCCAAACCTCTCCATTAAATAAGGATTGGTTTGAGGGTTAAGGTCGTATTTCCAATTGAATGGCACATGGCCAGCTGTTAATACTGCGTTTTTATATCTATTGAAAAGGCCATTTCCTTCTTCAATCTTTTGGTTTGGAGTTTGAATTAACTCTTCCTGGTTTTTGGCCAATTGTGTAATGCGTTGTTCGAAATTCGTTTTCATGTGTTTTCTTAATCTTCTAATCTATTCCACCAGGTTCTTTTTAAAGTAAAGATGATGACGGCTAAAATGGCTAGGGCTATCCATAAAGGGGAGTACATTCCTGTAATGAGGTACATTGGTGCAATGGTTAAACAGAGCTGTGCAATAACGCCAAGTACTACGTTGAACATATCTAGCTTAAAGTTTTTATTGGCTTCAAAAGTTGGGTCTTCTGCTGTTACAATACGATGTATGGGTTGCCAAAATCCCCATGGTCTTACCGTTTTATAAAATGAGGTTAACACAGTAGTGTCTGTTGGCGGAGCGGTATAGGCGCCAATTAAACAACCAATAAAGGAAAGCACAAAGAGCAATGGCCACCAATATAAGGGAAGGCCCGTTGTTACATAAGGCATTAACAAGGCTGCACCAACACCAACGGCCATTCCCCAGAAAAAGCCATTGGCATTAAAGCGCCACCAATACCATTTTAAACAATTGGCAGCCACATAGCCACCATATAAACCTCCAACTATCCATTGCAGCACATTGTTTACATCGTTGGCTAAAAAGCCAAAAAAGATCCCTACAGCTACTACTACTACACCTACAATGTAGTTCATAGACATGATTTTTTTAGTTGCTGCGGTAGGGTTAATGTATTTTAAATAAATGTCGTTTACGATGTAGGCTTGTGCCGCATTTAAAGTGCCACTGAATGTGCCCATAAATGCCCCTAGCAGGCCAGTTAATACTAAACCTAATACACCAACAGGTAAAAAATTGTTGATGGTTGCGGGCAAGATGCGCTCGAAATCGGTTACGCCATCTGGTCCTTTTAGGTAAAGCTGGTTGTAATATAAAAGCGCTAGCACGGTTAATCCGGTAATCATAGAGTAGCGGATAGGCAAAAGGATAATGCTTACAAAACCAGTCATTTTACTGGCCTCTTTTGGGCTACGTGTACTCAATATTTTTTGCATATCGTAGTTCGGAGCCGGACCTGCCAATGAGGCGAAAATCCCTTTCATCAACATCATCATAAAAAAGATCCCGAAGAGACTAAAACCATCATCGGCAATTTTCTTGTTGGCATCGGCAGCAATCTTGCTCCAATCGAGGTTCAGTTTCCAGCTAAAGAAAGGGTCGTTCCATCCCTTTGGTACGTTTAAGGTTTGTCCGTTTAAATGTTGTACAGCAATTACACCAATGGCAATACAAGCCAAAGTCATGATCGAATACTTAATGGCATCGCCCAAAACAATACTGTGCATACCTCCAATAATAGAATAGAACATGGCGAACAAGGTAAATACGATGCCATAAAAATGGGGTACATATTTATCGGTTACATGGAAAGGGATGTAGTCTTTAATCGCATCCCAAGGAATGAAAACTTGTACAAACTTGCCCAAGCCCACAAACCCATAGGCCAAGAAACCGAGGCAGCTGATTAAGGCAAAGGCAATTACAATTACATGCGAACCTGTAACTCCTTTTCCGCTAAGGCCAAATCTGGTTTTTAACCATTCGGCACCTGTGGTAGCATTAGATCTTCTGAGCCATTTAGACAAGAACATCATCATAAAAACCTGGTTAAAAACAGGCCATAACCATGGGATCCAAATGCTTTTGAAGCCGTATACAAAACAGAGGGCAACCATCCACATGGTTCCGCTAATGTCGAACATGTCGCTCGCATCGCTAAGTCCCAGCATATACCAAGGCAATTTTTTGCCGCCCATTAGATAGCTTTCTTTATCTTGCTTGGCCTTGTTTCTCATGTAAAAACCAATGAGCACCATGGTGGCGAGATAGGTAACCAGAATTAAAATGTCTATGAGTTGTAGTTTCATGTAAGCGTTAAGGTTATTGGTATATTTTTTTGGTGCCTAGGGCTTTTTCGAATAATATTTTGTTGTATTGGTAAAATTTCTTGAAATCTTTTTCAGATACCTGCCCCTTGTAAGGTGCGTAATAATGCATCTTTTTCATAGAAGCTGAATAACCAGCATTGCGCCAAACCAATACATAGGCCAAAGGATAATCTTTAATGGCAGGTAATAAAGTTTCTGTCCACCAAGTTGCATCTGGTATGGCCTCGAAACCTGTTTCGGCAAAGGCCGCCAATTTATTTTTTTCTTTGGCTACTTTAGTTAGGATGGTAGATTGATGGCGTACGGCATTGATGAATTTTTGTTTGTCTTTCTGTTCAAACTGATAAAGGTCAAAACTCACCACATCTACCAGATCATCGCCAGGATAACGTTCTAAAAACTCGTGCTCGGTGTTAAAATCGTTGGTGTTGTATACAATGATCAGGTTGTGGAGCTGCTTTTTGTTTCTGAGGTAATTGATGGTAAATTGCCAAGCCTGTTTCAGTTCGGCAGGGGTAGAGGTGTTTTTGCCCCACCAAAACCAATTGCCAGTGAGTTCATGAAAAGGGCGAAACAAAATGGGGATAGCCTCATTTTTGCTACCTTTTAAGCTTTGCATAAATTGCGCAGCCTTATCTAACCACGAGCTATACAATTGGTGTTTGGCTCCGCCAGGTAAAATGGCGGCTACCGAATTTTTGGTGGTATCCCAAGAGGAGCCGCCAGTAAGTGGATTGTCGAAATGCCAACTTAAGGTAATTGCAGCTCCTTTTTTATAAGCTTCTTGGATGTACTTGCGCATTTGGTTAAAAGGAACACCATCTATGTTTTTAGCACTACCCAGTTCTATCCGGCCCATATCCCAACCATAAATGGCTGGATAATCATTTACCACATCTTTAATGTCGCTTTTACCCGCAACATATTTCCAGTTTACCCCATAAGCCAGGTCATCTTGATGTCCAAATAAAGTATATTGCTTACTCAATTTGTGCAAATTTTTGTAAAGCGCAACTGTTTCTTTGGTGGCTAGGGGGTCGCTTAAAGATTGGGCATTCAAAGTACAACTCGCTAATAAGAGTAGGCTGCTCAAAATGCTTGGTAAAATGATCTGCTTTAATTTCATGTAAGGGATACGGCTAATTTTTGCTTAAAAATTTAATCAACTAGTAGAAACCAATGTCGTCAATGTAAATCTGAGAGGCTATTCCACTAAATTCTTGGAAAGTAATGTAGTCTATGAGTGTTGGGCTACCCAAATTGGTTAATGGAATTTGGTAATCTGTCCAAGCACCTTCAGTTAGAATCAGATCGTAAGTTGATTTTGCTGGAGTTAAAGAAATTCTCACTTTTTTACCTGCGGTACCTGGCCCACCATAAATAGAGATCTTAAGTACAGTATAACCAGTTGTGCTAAAGGTAGGAATACACCTGAACCTTGCGGCACCAAATCCAACCGAGTATTTATGTCCAATGGCTATCGTTCCACGTCGCACAATTACAGATTGGGCCATATCCCAGGTACTGCTATAAGAAGTATTGCTCCATCCACCTCGCAATGCTTCGTCAAAAATGACATGTTTAAGGCCAAAGGTTTTGGTAGCGGTAACTGTTCCAATTGGAGTGGTTACTGCAATGGGCCCATTAGTTACGCCTGCAGGTACTTTTACCTTAATTTCGGTTTGACTGCTAGATACAATGCTGGCCGTTACGCCGTTAATGGTTACCCCAGTTAAGCCCTTAAAATAATTGCCCTTAATGGTTACTTGATCATCGGGTGCACCAGCAGCTGGATCAAAATCTGTAACCAATGGAGCGGGTTGTAATATTTTGAAATTGAGTGTGGCGGTGCCATATTTTGTAGTTACCGTAATTGGATTGTTTACGGGGTCTTTTAAAGTAGAAGGGATCTTCACCGTAATGCTGTTATCGTCGGCATAGACTAATGAATCGGCAGCTAAAGTACCATTAAAATCTACTTTAGAAGTGGTAGCCAGATTGGTGCCTTTAATTAAGATCCACTCGCCATAACCAACAGAAGCCAATGGAGCTGTTCGTGCTGTAAGATTAGTTACCTCGCTTAAAGTTGGCGCTGCAGCATTCTCCGTTTTATCTTTTTTACAGGCGGCTAAAAATAGCAGCATTAGTGCAACCATTGCATAAATGCGTATTGATGGCGTATTTTTTTTCATACTTATAGGATTGAAAGTCATGATTAAATAAATATATCAATTTTACCAGCCCGGGTTATTGCCCTTAATCGCTGTATTAGAATTTAGTTCGTTAAGTGGTAAAGGCAACAATAGGTTTTTAAGCGACCTCAATTTAGAGATGCTGTTCTGTCCGGTTGTAATTTTGTTCATTACCTGTAAATAAACGCCCCAACGCATCAGGTCAAAACGTCTCACACCTTCTAGGTTAAATTCTCTTGCTCGCTCTGCCAAAACAAAACTTCTGAATTGTTCTTTGCTCATCCCTGTTGGAGCTGGTGTGGCGCTTACTCTGGTACGAATAACATTTAAGGCATCGTAGGCTTGGGTAGAAGCATCGTTTACTTCATTTTCTGCCTCAGCATACATCAACAATACATCTGCATAACGCATCAGCGGAAAAAATGCATCGCTATTGGCCACAGTTGGATCGGCTACCGAACTGTATTTAATAACATAAGCTCTTTCGGCTCCGGTTGTTCCGGTATTGTTATAATTCACTCCATTTACAACTTTGTATAAGGCTGCTTGCCACGATGGGTAGAAAATATTTGTGCCCTGTAGGGTAGTATAATTATGTGTTACACCATCTAATACTCTTTTGTCGGCATCTTCATAGTCGCTATAATGGTTGTTGGTTGTCCATACTGCGCCTTGACCAAATACAGATCTGGCCGAGAAATAAGCACTCAGGTTATTTACAAAAGCAGTTCCTGCTAGCGATTGCAATTCCCACATTTGTTCTTTCGAGTTTCTGCCTGCAATGCTCCACAAATCTTTCCAGTTTGGAGTGAGGGTATATAAGTTGCTTGTTATAATTTCGGCCGCCTTATCTCTTGCTAAAGTATAATAAGCTTTGGTGTCTAAGCCTTCTAAGCCAGCTACTACTGTTTTTGCATAAGTATAATAACCATTGTCTGTACCGCCTCTTACCGTTACGTTACCAACCAAAGAGCCAGAAGCCATGGTTAAATAGGTTTTAGCTAAAAATGCCTTGGCTACACCTTGGTTAACCCGGCCTGCTTCTCCAACTTTGGCATGCCCTAAGGGTAATAATTTGGTTTCGGCAGCTTTCAAATCGTTAATTACTTGCGCATAGCTATCTTTTACTGAAGCACGTGGTACATTGGTTTCTGGATTTTCTGCTGATAAGGATTTTAAACGGATTGGCACACCGCCATAGAGCTGAACCAGTTGAAAATAAGCCCAACCTCTTAAGAAATAAGCCTCTCCTAAAATTCTATTCTTGATATCTGGATCAATATCAGTAATGTTCACTACATTTTCTAATACGGTATTTGCACGAGCAATAATGGCATAACAGCCTACCCATGGTCTGTCCCAGCCAAAATAGGCCTGAGGGTTACCTGCGCCCGTAGTGCCCAAAAACCAATCGGCTCCAGAAACATGGTCGTCATCTAAAACCGTCATGTTCCAGAAAGGCTGTAGATACAGATCGTAAGTATATAATTCGTTGTAAACCCCATTGATGGCTGCTTTTGCATCGCTTTCGTTTTTGTAGAAATTTTCTGGCGAATAAAAAGAGTAGGGGGTTTCTTCTAGTGCTTTTTTGCAAGAGCTGGTTAATAAACAGCTGCCAACAACAAATGCTATAAAATATTTTGAAATCGCTTTCATATTATATTTTTAATAAGGTTAAAAATTGCAACGTAAAGACAGGTTATAAGTTCTCGAGTTTGGATAGCCACCTAAGTCTACACCAAATAAAGCAGGATTGTCTCCATAACTATTGATCTCTGGATCGTAACCTGAATAATTGGTAAAGGTGAACAGGTTGCTTACTCCTACAGAAACCTTCAATGCCGAAATGGTTTTTGATCGCATTGGAACATTATACCCTAAAGTAATGTTCTTGATCCTTACAAAACTACCATCTTCTATAAATCTTCTGCTAAACAATTGATTTCTAAAAAATTGGCGCATTATTTTTGGCCCTGTGGCATTGGTGTTGTCTTTACCTTGCGCCCAAGCACCATCGGCCATTTCTTGTGTAATGTTTTTATTGGTGCCTAAATTTCCATTAAACCTGGTGTTCATGTTAATGATATCGTTGCCTTGTACACCGTTGATGAAAATACTCAGGTCGAATCTTTTGTATTTGAAATTGTTGATGAAACCGAAAGTATAATCGGGGTTTACATCGCCAATAAAGGTTCTGTCGGTTTGAGAGATATTGCTTGGGTCGCCATCTAAGTTTTTGTATTTGATCTCACCAATAGTTCTTAAAATAATTGGGTCTCCCTGATTGGTGTAGGCTGGATCATTTCTAACCTCTGCTTCATTGTCGTAATAACCATCTTCTACATAACCGTACAATGCACCAATTGGCATGCCTACAGTTTGGATAAATGGTGCATCGCCAGTAGAGATGTTTCTGCCATATTGTTCTGTTACGTTAGGGCTTAAGCTTAAAATCTTGTTTCTGTTAAATGAGATGTTGAAGTTAGAATTCCATTCGAAATCTTTGCTCTTGGCAATGGTTCCGTTTAGGGTAACCTCTAATCCTTTGTTCTGTACAGAGCCAGAGTTAACCAGCTTAGTTTGGAAACCTGTAGAAGAAGGGATGATCAGGTTTTGTAAAAGATCATCCGTTATTTTTTTGTACAATTCTACATGCAAGTTTAACCTGTTTTTAAATAGACCTAAATCTAAACCTAAATTATAGGCGGTAGTGGTTTCCCATTTTAACTTTTCGTTAGCCGGGCCAGAATACAAATCGTTAGCCAAACCAGTTTGTACAGCACCACCAAATGGATAGTTGTATACACTTAGTTTAGCCAATGAGGCATAACTGCCAATTCCTTGATTACCTGTTTGGCCATAACTTGCACGGATTTTTAAATCGCTAATCTGTTCAATGTCTTTGATGAAGTTCTCGTTAGAAACTTTCCATGCCAAAGCTGCTGAAGAAAAACCTGCCCATTTATTGTTCTTGCCAAATTTGCTCGATCCATCTTGGCGGTAAGAAACGGTTAACAGGTAACGATCGTCAAAACTATAGTTGGCACGACCTAAGAAAGAGATCAGTGTAGATTGGTAGCGCGAAGAAATAATTGGAAGAATAACCTCGCCAGCGGCTAAGTTTTCGTTCTGTAACGCGTCATTTGGAAATGTTTTGGCTTCAGATCTTTTGCTGTTGCCATTGGTGCGCTCAAAAGTTCCAGCACCCATTAAATTCAAGCTGTGTTTGCCAATGGTTTTGTTATAAGTTAAAATGCTTTCTGCAGTACCACTGTTCCATAGGTTATCGGCTTTTAAACCCCAACCTTTTACCGCAAACCCTTCGTATACACTGCGTGGGTAGTATTGGTCTCTTGTGCTCGATGCATAGCTGAAACCAATGTTTTGTCTAAACTTGAAGTCTTTTAAAAAAGTAGCTTCCATGTAATTAGAAGAGAAAATGTTTAGTCCCTTTACCTTGTTTAATACATCGTTAACGTAGATAGAAGGATTGGTGATGAAGGCATCGCCCACGCCATCGTAAACCGCTGGTTCGCTTATTGTAGAAGGGAAGGTAATGGCAGAGCGGATAACGCCTGCACTTGCTGCATCAGATTTATCGGTTCCTGTTTTTACACCATTGGTTGTAGTGCTCGAAAACGTGGTGCTGGTACCCACCTTAAATGTTTTGCTAATGTTTCTGCCCAAGTTTAATCCTAAGCCTAATTTGCTGTAGCCAGAATTTGAAATGGTACCTTGTTGGTCTAAATAGTTAAAGGTAATGCTATGGTTGCCCATATCGCTACCACCAGCAATGTTAACTGAATAATTTTGGTAAATACCACGACGGAAGATCTGATCTTGCCAATTGTTATTGTTGCCAATGTAATCTTGTGGGCCTTTAGAATAGTAGGTTTTTCCAGGGTTTAAAGGATCTGGTACCTGTGCCCCTGGGTAAGGGATATTGTAATTTGTACCCGTGTATTTGTTGGCATTGGCATAGGCTAGATTCTGATAAGCTGCATATTCTGATGCATTAAGTACATCGAGTTTTTTAGAAACCTCTGCCACGCCTGTAGTTACATTCACCTCTACTCTGTCTTTTCCACTTTTTCCTTTTCTGGTAGTGATCAAAACCACGCCATTTGCTCCACGAGAACCATAAATAGCTGTTGCAGAAGCGTCCTTTAAAATATCAATACTTTCTATTTCGCTAGGATTAATAAAAGCCATGGCATTTAAGGTCTGTTTTTCATCTTCGCCAATTGACATTGGTGTAGAGCCAGAACTCGAGTTGTTAAAAGGAATGCCATCTATTACATACAATGGTTCTGTGCCACCCAAGAAAGAGTTCGATCCTCTAATTTTAATACTCAAACCTGCGCCTGGCGAACCGTCATTCTGTGTAACGTTTACGCCAGCAATTTTTCCTTGCAAGGCTTGTAGAATGTTAATTGGACCATCTTTAAGCAAGTCTTCGCGTTCAATTCTGGCAACGGAGCCAGTAAGGTCGGCCTTTTTAACAGTGCCATAGCCAATCACTACAATATCAGAAAGCATAGTGCTCTTTGACTTTAAAATAATGTTGAATGATGTTTTGTTGCCAATGGTAAACTGTTGTTCTTCCATTCCTAAAAATGAAAATACAATGGTTTGGTTGGCAGCTGCGCTGATGATAAAATTTCCATTGACATCGGTATTGGTTGCCAATTTGGTGTCTTTTATACCAACTGAAACACCAACAAGTGGAGTTCCACTCTCATCAGATACCTTGCCCGAAATTTTTTTGTCTTGGGCAAAGCAATTGGTAATGGATAACAGGCATACAAGTAGTGCCAATAAATTAGTGGTTAGTTTATTAAGCATAAGCGGTTTATTTGGTTTACTCAAAAGTAGTAGTCTATCTAATGCACAAAATAATACTATTTTATCCATTTATAATATTTTTATCGCTTTAACATTCTTTATTTTCAAAATAAACGTGATTCATCTTTGTTTAAACTATTTTAATTAGCAAATTGCTTGTGGTTGTTATATATTTGATGACTGATATTATTTTATCCTGTTTATTGATATTATTTATTCACTTACTGTGTAATCAAATATGATAAAGGAAATAACACCACTAACCAACAGCGATTGTTTCACCATTTTTGAGCGGAAGAAACAGGATTTCGACTTTCCGTTGCATTACCATGAGGAAATGGAACTGAACTTTATTTCTAATGCTACAGGAGCGAGAAGGGTAGTAGGAGATCATATTGAGGAAATTGGAGAGATTGAATTGGTACTGATCGGATCTAATCTTCCACATGTGTGGGAAACCCACAAATTAAGTGGACAAGAGATACACGAAGTAACCATCCAATTCCATAAAGACCTGTTTGATGAGAAGTTTTTGCGTAGAAACCAGTTGCGTGTAATTAGGGAGATGTTTGAGAAATCGAAATGTGGTATTCTATTTTCGAAAGAAACCGCTCAGACCATTGGCCCAAGATTGGTAAAGTTGAACAAGAAACATGGTTTTGATTCGGTGTTGGAACTGATGTCTATTTTGCACGATCTTTCTACTTCTAGAAACATGCGTACACTCTCTGATTCTACCTTCAGTAATGCTGAATTTTCTTACAGCAGCAGGCGTGTAGAAAAGGTAATGGAGTACATTAACTTTAATTTCGATAAACAAGTGAGTTTGGCAGAAGTTGCCCGAATAGCCAACATGACGGAGGTGTCTTTTAGCAGGTTCTTTAAAAGCAGAACAGGCATTAGTTTTATTGATAGTTTGATTGAGATCAGACTAGGGCATGCCTCCAGAAAATTGATAGACACCACCGAAGCTGTAGCAGAAGTAGCTTACAATTGTGGGTTCAATAACATCTCTAATTTTAACCGAATTTTTAAAAAGAAAAAGGGCTGTACGCCTAAAGAGTTTAGAGATAATCTCTCAGGTCACCGTGTTTTTGTTTAAGTATATGAAAAGGATTTTTTACTTCGTATTGTTATTGTCTGCCTGTTGTTTTTCGTTTACAAAAAAGCATACAGCACATTTTTTTAAAGCCAACCACGAGTATGTGCAATACACTGGGAGGGTAGATTTTTCTGATGCTGCTAAACCTAAATTTTGGGCCTCTGGCGCTTATGTGACCATTAAATTTAGTGGCACTTCTTTTTCGGCACAACTGAATGATCAGATGGTTTGGGACAAGGTACTGAACTACCTGGAAATAAAGATTGACAACCAACCTGCCTACCGAATTCAGTTGAAAGGAAAAGTGAACGATCTTTTGCTGGCCAAAGATTTACCAGCTGGAGAACATATCATTACCATTTGCAAAAACTCGGAAGCCGAAAATGGTTATATAGAATTTGTAGGTTTTACCTGCGATAAATTATTGCCACCACCACCTAAGCCTACACGTAAAATGGAATTTATTGGCGATTCTATTACTTGTGGGGCTGGTAGCGATGAAAGCGAGATTGCCTGCGGTAAAGGCGAGTGGCACGACCAACACAATGCTTGGTTTGCTTATGGCCCTACTACAGCACGGAGTTTGAATGCCCAATGGCACCTGTCGTCGGTTTCTGGTATTGGCCTAATGCACAGTTGTTGCGATAAAAAAGTAATCATGCCACAGGTTTTTGATCAGATCAGTTTGGCTAAAGATAATTTGCCTTGGGATTTTAATCGCTACCAACCAGATGTGGTAACCGTATGTTTAGGGCAGAATGATGGCATACAAGATTCTACTGCATTTTGTGCAGCGTATGTAAATTTTGCCAAATCTTTGCGTAGTTATTATCCTAAAGCGAAACTGGTTTTTTTAACTAGTCCAATGGCCAGTAAAGAATTAAAAGCAGCTTTAGTAAAATACATTACCGCTGTAAAAGCACATTTAAATAAAGCTGGCGACCAGAATGTCGGGATGTATGTTTTCTCTAAACAGGCTAATAAAGGTTGTGGTGGCCATCCCTCTTTGGCCGAGCATAAAGAAATAGCAACAGAATTGACCGCTTATCTTAAAAAAACAATGAAATGGTAATGCAGGCAATACATAAAAATACAAACCTGCGTTACAACACTTGAACTAATTTGCAATCCATTTAATAACCACATAAAAAATAGACCATACAATGAAGAAGTTATCCCTCATTTTACTTTTTTTAACTGCTTTTATTACCTTAAAAGCCCAAGACGCCCCATTTTATAATGAAATCAGAAATTTTAAAAAGCAAGACAGTATTCAATTTCCGCCAAAAAAGGCTATTCTGTTTGTAGGGAGCTCTACTTTTACCAATTGGAAAGATGTGCAGACCTATTTTCCGAACCATGTAATTATTAACCGTGGCTTTGGAGGTTCTTCTTTGCCTCATGTGATCAATTATGCACCAGATATTATTTTTCCTTATCATCCGAAACAGATTGTGATTTATTGTGGCGAAAATGACTTTACTGGTGGGGCAACTGCACAGGTGGTGGTTGACAGGGTAAAACAATTGATTGACTTGATTAGAACAAAATATCCAAAAGTACCTTTGGTTTATATTTCTATTAAGCCAAGTCCATCGAGAGAAAAATATATGCCACAAATGGTAGAAGCCAATAAAGTGATTGCCGAAATGACGAAAAAGTTGAAGAGGGTAACATTTGTAAATACTTACGATGCAATGTTCAATCCTGATGGCACCATTATGACGGATATCTTTTTAAAAGACAACCTGCACATGAATGCCAAGGGCTATGCCATTTGGCAAAAGATTATGGAGCCTTATTTGAAATAAGATAATGATTATAATGGTCGAGATTGCAAATCTCGACCAACTAGGAATGTTTGTTTTTTTGACCACATAGGTACATAGAAAACATAGGCTTTAATTGTTAGCGATGTGCCCTATGTTTCTATGTGGTTTGATTACTTGCTGTTGTTGGCGTCCACGCCAACGAGTGTATGATGAATAAGATCTTTTTAATTAGAAGATACTGTGGTTTATTTATTTTGCAAGTGTGCGGTGTTTTGGATTATAAATCCAAAGTATAAGGATCGGGATTATAAATCCCGACCAACAAGTGAGATTACAAATCCCGACCAGCAAGGGGTCGACCAACAATTTATATCCCAAATCTTAAACGCAGCGCTTCGCTATTGGAGCGGCTAGAGGTTACACGGCTTTCGTTAGGGTTGTTCAAGACAAAAATGAGTGCGCCATTAAAACCTTTTCTAATTTCTTTAATGTAATCGGTATTGATCATATCGCTGCGGTGCACCCTTAAAAATTCTTCTGGTAGCTTTTCTTCGAGTGTGGCAAGTGTATAATCTGTTAAATGTTTCTTGCCATCGCTGGTATGTAGAAATACATATTTATCTTCTGCTTGTACATGCACAATATCTTCAAGCTTGATCAAAAGAATTTTATCTCCCAGTTTTACGGTTAAGGTTTTGATTGCTTTTTTACCTTGAATTTGACGGATCAGTTCATTTATAGGTAACTGTGGAGTAGAAAGATTGGTTTGTTTGAGTTTTTTAATGGTTTTGTTCAGTCTTTCGGTTTCAATAGGTTTGAGTAGATAATCTATTGATCCTTCTTCAAAAGCCTTAATTGCATATTGATCGTAAGCTGTAGTAAAAACAACTTTTGGTTGATAGTTGAGTTTGGCCAACATTTCAAAACCATTTAAAACAGGCATTTCAATATCTAAAAAGATCAGGTCTGGTTGGTGAAGATGGATCAACTCCAAGCCTTCCAAACCGTTTTCGGCTTCTGCAATTATGTCCACCTCATCGTACTCCGTTAGCAAACGTTTAATCCGTTGGCGTGCCAATTGCTCATCATCAATAATTATGGTTTTCCACATGGTGATTAGATTAAAGGAATTGAAATTTTAATGTGCTTTGCAGGACTGTTGTTGAGCTGTAGATCATAATTGTCGCCGTACAATAATTTAAGTTTATCAAAAGTGCTTTGTAGGCCATAACCTGCAATTAATTCTTCAGGAAATGGAACTCCATTATCGTAGATAAAAATTTCTATCCGGGCTTCATTTAAGGCAATTACTACTTTCATTTCTCCATGCATCCGCATGTCTTTTAAACCATGCTTTAACGAGTTTTCTACCAATGGCTGCAATAAAAAGCGAGGAATGAGTTTGTCTTCCAGTTCGGTAGGGCTTTCGATCTGAAAATTGATCCGATTGCCAAAACGTACTTTTTCTATATCTAAATAAGTATTTAAGATTTCTATTTCTTCTTTAATGGAGCAATAGTTTTCTTGCATGGTGTTGATGCTGTACCTAAACAGTTTCGAAAGCTTTAAGGTCATTTCTTCGGCCTTGTTGGCATCTTCATGAATGAGGCTAACAATAGAATTTAAAGCGTTGTACAAAAAATGTGGATTGATTTTAGATTGTAGCGCTTGCAACTCTGCCTGTGTCTTTAGCTGCTCCAGTTTAACCAGATCCATTTCTCTAGCTTGTAAAATGGCTTCGGCATTGATTTTTTGCAGGTGATAAAATAAGATCAATGTACCTACAATGGTTACAATGGCCAAGGTAGATCCATAATACTCCCATCTAAAAAAATGGATATCATAACCAAAGATCAAGGAAACAAACAGATTGGCAGTTTCCATGCCTATTACCATGCCCACTAGGTTACAAGCATAGTACCCTAAAATAAATTTCCAAAAACTGGTATTTGTTGGAGTATAATAACATTGGTAAAAAGCAACAATATTGGCAATGCCTAGGGTAATCATCATGCTATAGATTACATTGATGGTGGCATCCTCCATAGAAATACTATCTCTATTAAAAATAGCTACAAATAGGCTCATTACCATACCAACAGCAATGCCAATTGTGCCATATTTAATATTGACATGAAGGAACCCCTTCTCTTTAATGGCTATTATTCTCTTTGTCATTTTGTAGGCATTAAGGTAGTTGCTTTTCACCAATTTTACCATTAAAATGCTACATTTTAATGGTAGGCCTGTACTAGTTGCTTTGTTGCAATAAAGTTTTGGCTCTGTTTTTACCCCAATTTGGTTCTAGACCAATGGCCTTAAAGTTTTCGAATTTTGCTACAGCAGTAGTTAAAACTGGTTTGGCTTTATCTTTACCACCACCAAACATTTCTGGGGTGTAAAATAGGTTCTGCCCTTTCATTAAATAGGCTCTTGGATTTTCGGGGTTTAAAGAAATTGCTTTTTCTGCAAAGGCAGTAGCCTTAGGTATCATGCTCATGGCTCTTGCTTGTGGGGCTACAGCCATTTTCATAAAAGTGATATAAGATTTTAGTGCATAAACCTCGCTATTGTTAGGGATCAAAGCATCGGCCTTTTCTACATATTGCATGGCCTTGTCGTAAATGGCATCTTTGGTTTCTGCATCTTGTTTGCCCAATAGTGCAGCACATAGGTTATTAAAAGCCACATAATATTGGGGCAGCCATTGTTTTGGTTCGGCAGTGGCAATACGTTCAAAATAGTTGCCCGCAGCGGTATAATCATCGGGGGTTTTTGCACTATCTATCATCACTAGCCCTTTTTGCATGGCTGTGGTAAATTTGTCTGCTTGCGCAAAACTTGTGAAAGAAATAAGAAATAAGATGGCAATGAATTGAATAGTTTTCATGTTGATTAAGATTTAGAGTTCATAATTTAATTAATGGTTAAAAGTATCGTCGCCTATGGTAACCAATAAGCCTAAGAAGATATTGCGTTTTGCAGCTGGCAAAATTGCCGTTCTGTTTTCGCCATTTGGCGAATAATTGTAGCCGTATACATTTTTAAAGCCAGGTAGGTTAGTGGCCGAAGCATACACCACCGCAAACTGTTTAAATACACGGGTAATGTAACTAACGTTAAGGCTCAGGTTATTGAAGTTTTTGGTTTTATCGGCTAAAAAGCCTGTATTGTTAGGGTTGTAATAGGTACGGCCAGAACTGAAAGAATAAGTTGTGCCAATTTCTGATTTAATGTAGGGGATATATTGTTTATACACAATGTTTAAAGTGTGCTTGGCGGCAAAAGGAGGGGTAGCTTGTACTGGATAGTTTCTGAAATCTCTTTTGGTATCTAAGAAAGAGTAAGAAATCCAATAATCGCCTGCTGGAATGGTTTTTTTATCTCTAAAAAACACATCAAAGCCACGGGCATAACCACTGCCGCCATTGTTCAGGTTTTGGTAATTGTATACCCCAAAAGAAGAAACATAACCCATAAAATCGTATTTGGTTAATTGGCTGTATTTTTTGTAATAAGTTTCTACCCTAAAGGTGATCTTGTCATTTAGGTATTGGTAGTTTAAAATATAATGGTCTGCTTTTTCTGGACTTAAGTTTTTGCTTTGTGTTAAATAGCTATCATCTGGGTTTTGATAAAAAGTGCCATAGGCCAAAGATAGCTGTCCGCGTTTGCCTGCTTTAAATGCCAACGAAGCTCTAGGCGCAATGTTCCAATTGTTAATGTAAGAAGTATGCTCAGACCTTAAGCCTATGCGGGCCACCACCGCATCGCCAAAATAAAATTCGCCCTCAGCAAAACCTGCCTGCAGGTTGTCGCCAAAACCACGAGACAAGTTGTTCCAGCCTTCTAACCTATTGCTATGGTAAGCCTCGCCACCCATTCTTAGCAACGACCTTTTGTTAAGGTAATGGCTTAAAGTAAAACGGCCTTGTAGCAAGTTGCTGTGTCTGTAATAATTGTTAATGCTCACGGTTCCATTTTCTTTAGCGTTGCTATAAGAAACACCACCCTGTATTTTCCAGGTGCTGCTTAAATAATCTAGATAGGTAGCATTGGCATAATAGGTGTTGTTGGTATTGGTTACATGTGTTGGGTTGGTATCGCTACCAGTTAATAAAGCTACTTGGGTATTGTTGTACTGCCCATATACTTTTAATATGCCGCTTTTGCTTGGTTTCCATTTGTATTGAAGCGAGCCTTGAATATCTACAGGTTCTTTCTGCCAGTTAACGTTCTGTTTAATTACGGCATAATTAGGTTTTAGGTTATAATAATTGCCACCGATGGCTAGCGAACTGTTTTTCATTTTTTGGGTATGGGCAGCACTTAGGCCTACACTCAATATGGAGAACTCTGTGGTTGTTTTTTCGGGCAGGTCTTTGCTTTCCATTAATAAAGCAGACGATAGCGCCTGACCATATTGGGTAGAGTAACCGCCAGAAGAGAAAGTAGTGCCCTTAAAGATGAATGGAGAAAAACGACTACGCGAATTCATATCGGGCAATTGACTACCAAAAGGATTTTTAACCAATAGCCCATCAAAATAGGTTTGTGTTTCTGCACCAGAACCACCCCTAACAAACAAACCGTTTTCGCCAAATGCCTGTGCAGTACCCGGTAAGGTTTGTAGTGCAGCCACAATATCTGCAACGGCTCCAGCAGTAGTGGCAATATCTAAAGAGCTTAGTACCGATCCTTTTTTACTGTCGCCGGTTTCTAAGGTACCTGCACTGATGGTAATTACATTGAGCTCATTAATTGCCTGTTTAAGCTGCAAGGCAAGTACAATCTCTTTGCCTTCTAAATTAATCCAAATACTATCTGTTTTAAATCCAACTGCTGTAAAACGAAGCAATTGTTTACCAGTTTCGCTGGTGGTAAATTTAAACCGACCAAGAGAATCGGTAGAGGTACCATCGTAGGTATTTACCAAAACTACATTTGCACCCGAAATGATCTCGCCATTGTAGTTTTTAATGGTGCCACTGATACGGGTTTGTGCATGGAGTGCAATGCCACTGATGAGGATTAAAAAAGTAAAAACTGCTTTCATGTTTATGCTGCTTTAGATTGATGGCTCAAAATTGCAGCGCAAAGGCTATGTTTTAAAGAGAATACCGACGAGTGGTGGCAAACGAAATACGAATGGTTGAACTTTAAGGATTAAAAAAGAGGCCATGAGTTATGCAATCGATTATATCAACGCTATAAATGGGTTATTGCTGTAATAGAGTAATTTCATTTTAGTTAAACATAACGATAACTTTTAATTGGTTTTAAATTAACAAGGTCTAAGCTGGTTAATTGCGCTGGTTGTAATTTCGGATTTAAGTTGTTGTAATGCAGTTGTTTGTGTATTTGTTTGGGGTATGGTTAACTGTAACAGTGATTATACAACATTAAGCTTTCTTTAACTAGTAGGTAATATTTGCTTTATGTGGCTAAGAGAACTTTGACCCCTGAAATCGTCCATGTAGGATGATGTGAAACAGAGTTCAAATATTAAAAAAACAACATGAAGAAATTATTTACTTATCTATTACTGTTGTTTTCTGCCCTGAGCGTACACGCACAGGTAACCACAGGAAGCATAACAGGAACCATTAGAGAAGGCAAAGAAACCTTGCCCGGAGTTAGCGTTAAGGCTACTCATACTCCATCTGGTACTACCTACACTACAAGTAGTAACCAAGATGGGCGTTTTACACTTCCGAACTTACGTCCGGGAGGTCCATATAAGATCCAATTTACCTATGTAGGTAGAGAGCCAAAAACAATAGAGAACATTAACATCGGTTTGGGCGATCCTTACTTGCTTAACTTAAGCATGGAAGCTGCAGGTACCCAGTTAAGCGAAATTGCGGTAAAAGGAACGGTTAAAAACTCTATGTTAAATGCTAGTCGTACGGGTACTTCTACCAACTTAACCAAAGCAGAGATTAATGCACTACCTACTTTAACGCGTAGTTTAAGCGATTTGATTAGACTTGCGCCTCAGGCCAATGGTTCTTCTATTGGTGGTGGTAACTCTCGCCAGAACAACGTAACTGTAGATGGAGCCGATTTTAACAATAACTTTGGTATTGGTAACAACTTGCCGGGTAATGGTAACCCAGTTTCTATTGATGCATTAGAAGCTATTTCGGTTAACGTTACACCTTATGATGTGAAACAATCTGGTTTTATCGGTGGATCGATCAATGCAGTAACCCGTTCGGGTAACAACGAGTTTTCGGGTTCTGCCTATACCTACTTTAGAAACCAAAACCAAATTGGTAAAAAAGTACAGAACTATCCAGAATTAGCCGATCCAACAGATCAGACTTATAAAACCTATGGCGCAAGAATTGGAGGCCCGATTATTAAAAACAAATTGTTCTTCTTTTTAAACGCAGAAAGAGAAGACCAAGTTAGACCAGGCCAAACTAGAGTTGCTGCAACTCCAGAAAACCCTTATGGCGCTACAGGAAGTGTCAATGTGGTACGTCCAAAAGCTTCAGAGTTAGACGAGATTAGAAACTACCTGATCTCTAAATACAATTACGATCCGGGTATTTACCAAGGTTATGGTTACAAATACGAGCGTACCAACCTTTTGGGCCGTTTAGACTGGAACATTAACAGCAAAAACCGTTTCAACATTCGTGGTAGTTATGTAAAAACTAAAAATCCTTCGCCAGTAAGTACCTCTAGAAGTCCGTTAGGTGCTTTCCCAGGTGGTGGTTCACGTACGGGTAATACAGCATTGCCATTTAAAAACTCTATCTATTATCAAGAAAGTAACCTTTACTCTATTACTGCTGAGTTAAACAGTACCATAGGTAAGGTGGCTAATACTTTAAGGTTATCTTATACCAACCAGAACGACCCTAGAAGTTCTGATAGTGATGTTTTCCCTTTGGTTGATATCTTAAAATCGGAAGTTAATGATAAAGGCGAAGTACAGCCTGCCACACCATTTACTACTTTTGGTTACGAGCCATTTACTTATGGCAACTTAAGAGATGTACAGGTTTATTCATTAAACGATTATGTTACTTGGTCTGCAGGTAAGCACAACTTTACCGCAGGTTTACAAGGAGAATACAATATTACCAAAAATGGTTTCCAACGTTTCGGAACCAGTTATTATACCTTTAACTCTTGGGATGATTTTAAAAACGGAGCAAAACCAATTGAATTTGCCCAAACGTATTCATTATCGCCTGGTTATGCCCAAGCTTTCCCAACGTTTAAATTTTTACAGTTCTCGGCATACGGACAGGATGAGATTTCTGTTAGCGATAGATTCCGTGTAACGGCTGGTGTTCGTTTTGATTTGGGTACTTATCCTAAAGTATTAAAAGAGCATCCATTGGTTTCGGCATTAACTTTCCAAAATGGCGAACATTTAAATACAGGTAACTTACCTAAATCAAGAGTGGCTATTTCACCTCGTATAGGTTTTAACTGGGATGTAAAAGGCGACCGCTCTTTACAAGTTAGAGGTGGTGCTGGTATCTTTACCGGAAAAATTCCGAACGTATGGATTGTAGCACAAGCCGGTGATGCTGGTATGTTGCAGATTACAGAAACCTATTCAGGCCAAAACAACACGCCTGGTCCATTTAACCCTAACATTGGTGCTTACCGCCCAGCATCTGTACCTGTTGCAGGTACGGTATTGCCAAACCCTATTACCGTAATGGATAGGAACTTGAAAATGCCTTCGGTATTGAAAGCCAGTTTAGCGGTAGACATTAAATTACCTTTAGGTATCGTAGCTTCGGTAGAAGGTATTTATAACAAAGATTTACGTACGGTATTGTTCCGCAATGCCAACTTGGTAGATCCTGTGCCTTTAAATGTTGCTGGTTATCCAGATAACAGAATGATCTATCCGAATGCGGCTACAGATAAATTCTTAAACCCAATTTATAATGGCCAAGCTGTACCAAGAGGAACGGTAATGCCAGGTGGCTCGAGTGTAAAACAGCCAGATGCATTTAACGTAATTGTATTGAGCAATGCCAACAAAGGGTATTATTACTCGGTAACAGGAAGCTTGAACAAACGTTTCGATAATGGTTTCGGCGCTTCGATCTCTTACATCAGAAGTGAAGCAAAAAGCTTGTACGAGGGTAGTGGAGACCAAACTTTATCTGCATGGCAGGGAACAAGTACGGTAGATGGAGCTAACAAACCAGTATTAGGTTATTCAGGTTTTGTTTCGCCAGATCGTATCATTGCCTCATTATATTACCGTAAAGAAATTATCAAACACTTGGGTACACAGATTACTTTGGTGTACGATGGTTCTAATGGTCGTAACTCATTTACTTATTCTACAGATATCAACAGAGATGGGGTAACTGGCGATTTGATCTACGTACCTAAAGACGCATCAGAAATTACCTTTGTGCCTTTAACAGTAGGTTCTGGTGCCGATGCGGTAACTTATACTGCTAAACAACAGAGCGATTACTTTTTCCGCTACATTGAGCAAGATAAATACCTGCGTGGCAGAAAAGGACAATATGCAGAAAGAAACGGTGCCATTACACCATTTAACGGCCAGTTCGATTTCAGGTTCCAACAAGACTTGTTTACCAATGTTGGTGGCAAACGTAACACCATCCAGTTTAGCTGGGATGTGTTGAACTTTGGTAACTTGTTAAACAAATACTGGGGTACACAAAGAGGTTCAGGTACTTCTTCAATTTTGGTGCCTACAAATGCAGCGGCATTGGTACCAGGTGGTACTACCAAACCAACTTTCAGAATTGCAACAGATCGTAACTTGCCAATTACACAAGGTTACAGAGACAGTGTAGGCTTTGGTTCTACCTATAGCATGCAGTTTGGTTTCCGTTACATCTTTAACTAATTTGAAATTTAAACCATTTAAAAGGGAAAGTTCGCTTTCCCTTTTTTATTCAACCCTATAAACGATGTTAAAAAAATTAATATTCCCAATTGGCGCCATTGCCATCTGTCTTTCGCTTATTTCTTGGGGCGTAGTGGGCCACCGTGCCATAGGCCAGATTGCTGAGAATCATTTAAGCAAAAAAGCAGGTGCTGCCGTAAAAGAGCTGTTAGGCTCTGAATCTTTGGCCATGGTAAGTACCTATCCAGACGAGATACGCTCTTACGAAAAATATGCCTACACTGCCCCTTGGCATTATGTAAACGTAGCGCATGGTTTAAGTTACGAGCAGTTTAGTGCCCAGTTAACGGGTATGGACAAACCGAATATTTACAAAGCCATTTTAAATTGTAGCAACGATTTAAAAGACCCTGCAAAGAGCAAGGCAGAAAAAGTATTTGCCCTAAAGTTTTTGGTGCACTTGGTAGGCGATCTTCATCAGCCGATGCATACTGGCCGTTCTGAAGACTCTGGCGGTAATGGCATTAAGGTAAAATTGATGCGCAAAGAAACCAATTTACATGGCCTTTGGGACAGCGGTTTGATTGATTATGCAGGCATGTCTTATACCGAGCTGGCCAAAAGCTGCGATGTAATTTCTAAAGATGAAGCCAAAGCATGGCAAAAAGACGAGGTAGCCAAATGGGCCTTCGAATCGTACGAGATTAGTCAGCAATTGTATGCCGAGGCTGCACAAAATGCAGAGTTCGATTACGATTATTATCCAAAACATGCAGATTTTATTAAAAAACGTTTGGCACAAGCGGGTATTCGCCTTGCAGGATTGTTGAACGAAATCTATAAATAAATCCATCTGGTTAAAAATATGCTGTTGCTAAATTAACGCTCTTCAATATTTAGCATGGTTTTATTACCGTAAAAAAAGATCAATGAAGAAAACAATTATCCAATATAGTTTCTTGCTTGTGCTCTTGGCCTTATCTAATTGGGCAGGGGCACAACAAACACCGGTTGATACAACGCAACGGGTAAACAAACAGAACAAAAACAGTGTTGCTCAACAGCAAAAGCCGTATGTAATTTTAATTTCTGCCGATGGTTTTAGGTACGATTATGCAGAGAAATACCAAGCCACACACTTGTTAGAGTTGAGTAAAAACGGCGTGCAGTCGGCCTCTATGATACCTAGTTATCCATCGGTTACTTTTCCGAACCATTATACCATTGCTACTGGTTTATACCCTGCGCACCACGGTTTGGTTAACAATACCTTTTACGATAAGGTGAAAAAAGAAAAGTACTCGATGAGTGCAAAAGACAAAGTTAGAGATGGCAGTTGGTACGGTGGTACGCCACTATGGGTACTGGCCGAGCAACAAAATATGTTGGCAGCCAATATGTTTTGGGTAGGCTCTGAAGCTGCGGTAAAAAATGTAAGGTCTACCTATTATTACGATTATAGCGAGCAGATTAAAGTAGACCAAAGGATACAGACTGTAAAGGAATGGTTAAGCCTACCAGAAGAGAGAAGGCCACATTTTATTACTTTTTATGTGTCTGAGCCAGACCATGCGGGGCACAGCTATGGCCCAGAGGCTAAAGAGACCGAGCGTGCCGTAAAAATGGTAGACTCGGTTATATTTAAACTTACAGAAGCTGTAAAAACAACTGGCCTACCGGTTAACTTCGTTTTTGTTTCAGACCATGGCATGACTAGCGTAGATAGAGAAAACCCTATTCCGATGCCTACGGCCATTGATTTAGAAAAGTTTATTGTTCCATCGTCTGGTACCATGGTTGACATTCAGGCCAAAGACAAAGCAGATATTTTGCCTTTGTACAACGAACTGAAAAAAACGGCCAAAGATTACGATGTGTACCTAAAGGCCGATGTGCCTGCAGAACTGCATTACAGTGCCAAAGACGACCGCATGGATAGAATTGGTGATATTATTTTGTTGCCACATTGGCCAAAGGTATTCTCTAACAGAAAACCTGGTGTAGGTTACCATGGTTTTGAACCTTTAAAGGTAAAAGACATGCATGCTACGTTTATGGCATGGGGCCCTGCTTTTAAAAAGAATACCAAAATTCCATCTTTCGAAAACGTAAATATTTACCCAATGATTGCACAAATATTGGGCTTAAAAATAACTGACGAGATTGATGGTAAAAAAGAGGTTTTACAAAACATCTTGAAATAAAAAGCTTCACCACTCCTTTTTGATTAATGCGCTAAAAGCCCCTTTATTGGGGCTTTTGGTATTTAAAACTAAGTGTTAGTTTTTAACATTAAGAAGTTAAGCCTTAACTGTTCTTAATGTCTTCATGTTTCAAATTGGTTGGCTAGAGATGCTTCGCTGCGCTCAGCATGACAAACGTTTACTAACTTCTAAGTTGTTCTTAGGTGTCTGAGATGGTAAAAAAATTAACCACCTAAGTAACCTGAGTTAACCTAAGTGTTGTTTTTAAACATTAAGAAGTTAAGAAAAACCTTAACTGTTTTGAATGCCTTAATGTTTCAGACTTTATTAATAATACATTGGTTATATACTGTTGATATGGGTGGAATAGTTTTGGGATAAGATTAGATGATACCCTTATGAAAACTAACTGCTCTCGAATTCAAAACCTTTTGGCTTTTGTGCTTTTGTCTCTTTTACTAGTGTGTTATACAGGCTGTAAAAAAGAACTTCTTATTCCAACTACTGAGGAGGGAAGTAAAATGATTAATAACGATCAATTGCAAAAGCTTTATTACCAAAATAAAATAGATAAAAAATTGGCTGGCAAGTTAAATGGCCAAGTAGAGATTTCGTGGTTGCCAGACTGGTCGCAGGTAAAAACCATAACTAGAGATAGCATAATTTATAGTTATGTGCCACTAGAAGGTATATTGAAAAAGGATGGCTTATCTACAAAGGCACAACTTTTAAACAATAAACAGTTTTTGATTATTAGAGATGGAAAGGTGTTTATGAAAGCAACTTATATTCCAGAACTTGTGGCAGGTGCAAAACCGAGTATCAAAACATTTAGTCTTAATGCCTTTAGTGGGGTATTGTTATTAGATAATTTGGTAACAGGAGAAAAAAGAAAATTCAGTTACAAAAAAGGATTGGATATAACTTATAAAGGAGAAACGAACAAGTTATTAGGTGATAAAAGAAGCAATACTGGAATAAAAACAATGGCTTGGGAAAGACAGTGCGAGTGGCGATATGCATGTACATTTTACACCTATTGTGGTCCTAATGCTGTTATTTATTTAGATGAAAGTGGAGGGTGCCAGCCACCTAGATGGACAGTAGAAGATCTTTATGGAAACGGATCCTGTTCTGATAATTCTTGGTATTTGAGCTTTTCTGAACCTTTTGAGAGTTGCGAATATGTTTATGTACAAGATCCGCCACCTCTTCCAGGTGATGGAGGTACAGGAAGTGGTGGTGTGGAACCTGATGCGCTAACTGAGGATAATATAGAAAATGCATTGATAGAAGAAACCCCACAGGATACAATTAAAAACTTTAATAAGTATCTTGATTGTTTTAATGATGGAAAAACAGCACAAGAATATAAACTTACATTATATGTAGATCAACCTGTAAATGGTACAAATAAACAATCTACATTGGTTGGTGCAGTACCTGCAAATGGGAATTTGGTGTTGGTAATTGCGGGCCAAAAATTTGATGTTGGACACGCCTTTGTAGGATTTACTAAGATAAATACAGACGGTTCTTCTGTTCGTCAGGTGGTAGGGTTCTATCCTCGCCCAAGTAATATATTGCCTGGTGTAATTAGGCCGGGGGTGTTGGAAGATAATAGTGGGCATGCTTATGATGTGAGTTATACAATTAATGTTAACAATATTGAATTTACTTCTGCATTGGCACAAGCTAAAGGTGATTTTCAATATGGGCAGTATAACATTTTTAATTATAATTGTACTGATGCCGCTCTGAAATGGATGAATGCTGGTGGTGCTGGACTGGATGATGTGTCAAGAGGAGTGTTCAAAAATACTCCGGGTGATCTTGGACAAGCATTAAGAAGTAAATCTGGAGCTGTTACTACTGGTGGTAGTGCGGTTGGTGGCAAAGGACCATGTAATTAGTACTAACATGAAAAGTATAAGATTTATTTTAGTGCTGATGATACTCAGCAGTCTTTTTATGGGTGTAAAGATAAAAGGTAGTTGGGGCTTTCTCTTTGCGTTTGAGTTTTATGGTTTTCTGGAAGTGGCTCCAAGATTAGGAATTGATAAATTTGTTTATTGGATTTTTCTTCTCCTCTCGCACGGTATTGTGTTTTTATTGCCTTTTATGGTTCGTAAAAGTTACTATAGTACTGCATTGATTTATGCGCCTATTGTATTTGTAGTTGCTTATTCATTGCTCAACTTTGCATTTTTCTTTATGCTGCTCCCCTTTATCTTTTTTTGGATCATATCCCTTTTCCTTTTAAAAGATGTGAAAAATGAGAATCGTAAAATGGCTAAATAAGCTCAACGGTTGGTGCCCTCAAAAACCCAGCAAATAATAAGACATAGGGTTAAATTAAACCGTTAACTCTAAGCTATTCTTAGGTGTCTGAGATGGTTGTTTTTAACATTAAGAAGTTAAGGGTTATTCATTAAATGTCACGCTGAGTTTATCGAAGCGCTATTTTTTAATAACCACATAGGCACATAGCAACACATAGGGTATTGCTTCCTAAGCTGTTCTTAGGTGTCTGAGATGGTTATTTTAACATTAAGAAGTTAAGGGTTATTAAGGAAAAACTTATTCTTTCTTCATGCCTTAATGTTTCAAACTGGTTGCCAATAGATGCTTCGCTTCGCTCAGCATGACAAACGTTTACTAACTTCTAAGCTGCTCTTAGGTGTCTGAGATGGTTATTTTAACATTAAGAAGTTAAGGGTTATTAAGGAAAAACTTAATCTTTCTTAATGCCTTAATGTTTCAAACTTTATTAACTGTCTTAATTTTTTTTTCGAAGTGGCGTAGGGGTAAAGTTCTTTTTCGTTGTCTCCATTTAAAATAGACACAATGAATAACATTACAACTCCCATTAAACAACAACACACTAAACACAAAACCTTTAAAGCGATATTGTTTTTAGGTTTATTAATTGGTGCATTAAATAGCCAAGCACAAAATAACTCTTTTAAGGTACACGTAGGTTTTATTTACCCAATTAGCAGCAATGGTAAACAAGCACCATTAGATACCAACAACCTTTCTATTCATGTTATTGCAGGTGTATCATCGGTAGAAAAAGGTTTGGCTTTTGCCGGTATATCAAATGTGGTGCGTAACAATACCTATGGTACCTTGTTTGCAGGTTTCTCTAACCATGTTATTAAAAAAGCAGAAGGGGTTTTGTTTGCAGGTTTTGCCAATACCTATGGCCAAGGCAATGGTGTAGCACTTGCAGGTTTCGCTAATGTTGCCCTTGGCAATGTAAATGGTTTACAGTTTGCAGGTTTTGCCAATATTGCCAAAAATATGAATGGGGCCCAATTTGCTGGCTTTAGCAATACGGCCAAAAATGTAACGGCATCGCAATTTGCAGGTTTTGCCAATACTGCCGAAAACGTAAAAGGCTCTCAGTTTGCAGGGTTTATTAATGTCGCTAAAAATACAAAGGGTTCGCAATTTGCTGGCTTTATCAATATTGCCAAAAAAGTAAAAGGGGTACAAATTGCTGGTTTCATTAACGTAGCCGATAGTAGCGATTACCCTATTGGCATTGTCAACTTTGTTAAAAAAGGAGAGAAAAGCCTAGGCCTTAGTATGGACGAGAACCAGACCACCATGTTAACCTTTAGGTCGGGCGGAAAAGTATTGTACGGTATTTTGGGTGTGGGCTACAACTTTAAAAACAAAGACGAGGTTTATGCCTTTGAGGCTGGCTTGGGTGCGCATATTTTACAGTCGAGCATGTTTAGGATCAATGCAGAGTTGACCACAAGCAGTTTAGAGAGCTTTGAATCTGGCGAGTACTTTAGAAGTTCTTTCAAGGTATTTCCTGCCCTTAAATTATTTAAACATTTAGAACTGTTTGCGGGCCCAAGCTTTAACTATACCAGTACCAATAGTACCGAGGGTTTAGCCTTAATAGCCAACCATAAAAACCTTAAAACATGGCAGAGCAAATGGTCTAGCCGCCAACAGACTCTATCTATAGGGTATAGTGGCGGGCTGCACTTTATTTTCTAGCCTAGGCCAAATTAACATTAATTAACAAGCGTGCTTAATTGCGCTAATAATATGCGTTTGCAAGCACTAAATGCAATAAATATCCAATTCTAACTCTATTAATTAA
This sequence comes from Pedobacter sp. Hv1, assembly GCF_001412215.1. Lineage (GTDB taxonomy): Bacteria > Bacteroidota > Bacteroidia > Sphingobacteriales > Sphingobacteriaceae > Pedobacter. The sequence continues at coordinate 125,461 of NZ_LLWP01000008.1, read as the reverse complement.
CCTTAAAATACACACACACACATGAAAGGCCTAATTACAGTTGCAACCATTTTTCTCCTTTTTATATCCTGTAAAAAAGACAGGTTAACAGCAAACGGAGATATGAAAACAGAAACAAGAAACCCAGGCACATTTACAGGGGTTCGCAGTAGCGGGTCTAATGCCATCCATATCAGTTATGGAAACGAATGTAAAGTAGAACTGAAAGGATCGAGCAATTTGATCCCTTATTTTAAAACCGAAGTAGTGGGCAGTAGACTAGAACTGAGCTACAAAAATGCTAGCGTTTGGCGAGACGACCTAGAGATTTACGTAACCCTGCCAGTAATTAAAAGTATTAATTTAAGTGGAAGCAGTGAGGTAGATGTAAAAGGAAATTTCCCTTTGTTAGCTTTCTTTAATGTTGACATTAGCGGATCTGGCGAAGTTAAGGTAGCAGACGCAATGACAGCCGATGAAATTGATGTAACAGTTTCTGGCTCTGGTGAGGTTGACTTGGAAAGATTGAGCAGCCGATTTGCAGATGCCAGCATTTCTGGCTCTGGCGATGTTAGGGTTAAAGTAACAGAGCGGTTAAAGGCATCAATTAGTGGTAGTGGTAAGGTGTATTATACAGGCAACCCTGTGGTACAATCTAACATCAGTGGCTCTGGTAAGTTAATTAAATTTTAAAGCTACAGCTATGCAGAGTTTTGAAACCTACTGGCAATCTTTTAGCTCACTATTTGGAGCTAAAGAAATTGCCTTAAGCACCGTATATCAATTGCAAAAAGATGCACCTAACTTAGTGGCCTATACCTTGCCGGTGGTGTTTCTGTTAACTATTATAGAGTTTGTGGTTTCGCACTATGGTACGCACAAAAGCTACGAACGTAAAGAAACATTTGGCTCTTTGTTAATTGGCTTGGGTAATTTAACGGTTAACCTATTGCTAAAAACAGCCTTGGTATGTGGGGCCATTTGGATTTACAACCAACTGCCTTGGCGCATGGAACTGAATTGGTACACGTTAATTGTATGTTTTATCTGTTACGATTTTTGTAGCTATTGGTCGCACCGTATTTCTCATTACAACCGCTTTTTTTGGGCAACACATGTAGTACACCATTCGGCAGAGCATTACAACTTAACGGTAGCTTTTAGACAAAGTTGGGTACAGCATTTTAAAACGGTATTTTTTATTCCTGTAGCTTTAATGGGTTTTCATCCGGTGGTGTTTTTAATTGCCAGCCAGCTCAGTACTTTATACCAGTTTTGGGTACATACCGAAGCCATTGACAAACTGCACCCCTTTATAGAAAAGTATTTCGGTACACCATCAAACCATCGGGTACACCATGGCAGCCAAGAGAAATACCTGGACAAAAACTTTGGTGCTACCTTTATGATCTGGGACCATGTTTTTGGCTCGTTCCAATATGAAGAAGAGCAACCTATTTACGGATTAACCACGCCAGTAGCAAACAAAACCAACCCGTTTGTATTGAATTTTCACGAGTATAGAGATATGCTGCACGATGTGAAACAGAGTGATGGGGTAAAAGAAATGCTGTTCTTTATTTTTGCCAGCCCTGCCAAAATATATCGGCACAAACTGAATAAGGTTCAAAAAGAAGCGAAGCCTAAAGTGACCTATAAATTAATGGTTAAAATAGCAGTTATTGGCATTATTTTATTGCTGAGCCAAATGTTAGCCGCACAAGAACAAACTGCCCCAAATTTGCCAACGCCCAAAGGGAAAGACCTGCTTTTCTTTTTGCAACGCACACCAGATGCCAATACGGTAATTTACGAGCTGAACTATAAAAGCGATGGCATGATCGACAGCCAATTGCCCATTAAAGGATCGTGGATTAGGTACGAAGAAAATGGCAAGACCAAAGCCCTAACGGGTATTGAAAAGAAATTTGCCTATGGGGTAAAATGCAAGGCCTTGGGCAACGATGTGTACGAGATTAGATTGGCAGCGTACCAAAAAATGCCCATGTACTTGTTAAAATCAGAAACCGACCAGCAATACCGCATGTACATTAGAGAAGAGGGTAAAAATCTATTGCTAAAAAGAGTTTTTGTAAAAATAAACGGGGGTTCGTTCTGGTTTCCGAAAGTACAATACATAGACCTTTTTACCACCAATAGCGATAATGGGAAAGAGATTTTAAAAAGGATCAATATAGACGGATGAAGAGCAATAGATTGATTTGGTGAGATGAATACCTAAACACACCTGAAATATTAATTAAAGGAGAGAAAGAAAATTAACGCTGAGGGCATATATTTGAACAGGAATTAAAATTTTGAGCATAACCACTACCATTTCTGCCAGTAACAGTAACCAGGCTTTTGAGCATTTATTTAAAACTCATTACAAGGCCCTGCATGCCTATGCCCATGTTATTTTAAAAGATATGGATCTGGCCGAAGAAATTGTACAGAACATGTTTTTAAGGTTTTGGGAAAAACGAGAGCTACTAAACATACAGACCTCTATTAAAGCTTATCTCTATAAATGTACCTATAACGATAGCCTCAATTATCTGAAACATGAAAAAGTAAAAACAAAATACCAAGACTTTACCGTACATACCATGAATACGGAAAGCGAAGCCGCATCTGCCCGGGTAGAGTTGGGAGAGTTAGAACTGAAGTTAAGAGCCGCCCTAAACGACCTGCCAGAACAATGTAGAACGATATTTCAAATGAGCAGATTTGAGGAACTTAAATACAGAGAAATTGCAGACCAATTGGGTCTGTCTATTAAAACGGTAGAAAACCAGATGGGTAAGGCTTTAAGGCTTTTACGGATTAAACTAGCAGATTTTTTGATCTTGATTTTGTTGGGAGTAATGTATTACAAAGATTTTTTTAACTAAGACCATGGAAGTGAATGATGAATTATTGATAAAGTTTCTGTTAAAGGAAACGAGTGAGGATGAAAATACCATCGTTAATGATTGGCTATTGGAAAACCCCGAAAATGTAGCCCAATTTGCACAGCTTGAAAAAATCTGGAATGCAAGTAAACAACTGGCAGCTAAAAGCGAGGTTAATGAAGAACAGGCTTGGTTAAAGTTTAAGGCAAAAGCCGATGCTTTACCTGCTGCCCAAACTATAGTTAAGCCTTTAAAAAGAAATAATTTATGGCTTAGAATTGCTGCGGTGTTGGTAGTTGCAATTGCCTCGTGGTCTCTTTATACGGTACTAATGCCAGCAAAATATATTGAAGTGGTTTCAACCAACGAGGTATTGAATAAAACCCTGCCAGATGGATCGGCATTAACCATTAACAAAAACACACAGATCAGCTACGCCAAAAACTTTAAAACCAATAGAAACATACGCTTAAAAGAAGGCGATGTGTTTTTTGATGTAGCGCATGATAAGCAACACCCGTTTGTTATTGATGTTGACAATGTAGATGTGGAAGTGGTAGGTACCTCGTTTAACATTAAACACAGAAAAGAAAACACAGAAATTGTGGTAGAAACAGGTATTGTAAAGGTTAAGTTGGGCGATCAGGAAATTAGATTGATTAAGGGCGAGAAGTTGTTGATTAGCCCTGCCACTAAACAGTTGATAAAAGAACAGAACACAGATCAGCTGTATAACTATTACCGTACAAAACTGTTTATTGCCAACAATACCCCACTACAAAAACTGGTAGCAACCTTAAACGAAGCTTATGGTAGCCATATTGTAGTTGATGATAAAGTGAAGGAAACTTTTACAGGCCCGTTAGAGTTGGGTAACCTAGATCAGAACCTGTCTATCATCTGCCAAGTATTAGAACTTAAACTTACCCGTAACCAAAAAGAAATTTTGTTGTCTTATCCTTAGAAATGCGCAATCAACTCATCATTATATTTTTATTTGTAACAGGACTTTGTAAGGCACAAACATCGGTAGCTACCTATCAGCATAACCTATCTAAAAGGGTAACGTTCGATTTTAAGCAGCAGCGAGTTGGCGATGTACTGCAACAGATTAGCAATGCCGGAAATTTTTATTTTGCCTATAATGGAGCATTGATTGCGCAAGATAGTATTGTAAACCTGAGTGTAAAGAGTTTACCAGTTAGAGATGTGCTAGACCAATTGTTTGATGGGAAGGTAGATTACAAGGAGAACGAAAAATACATTATTCTGCGTTATGCGGTAAACCAATTTACCATAGAGCCAGATAATATTACTACCGCAGAAAACCTTTATGCCATTAGTGGTTATGTGGTGGATATTAAAACAGGTAAAAAAGTTAAACAGGCCAGCGTTTACGAGAAGAGATTATTGCAATCTATCCTTACCGATGATGAGGGTTATTTTAGCTTAAAGTTTAAGGGAGAACATGCAGCCATTGTTTTAACTGCCAGTAAAGAAACTTATAGAGATACCTCATTGGTATTTCTATCGAGCATTAACATTAAGCCTGCAGGTTACAATGATCCAGATAAAGAAAAGGGAACATTCTTTTCCAATACCATAGAAGAATTGGGGATTGGAAAATTCTTTCTTTCTTCTAAACAGAGGATCCAAAATGCAAATATTCCCAATTTTTTGGCCAATATGCCTTTTCAGGCTTCACTTACGCCTGGCCTAAGCTCGCACGGAATGATGAGTGGTAGGGTGGTAAACAAAGTTTCGCTAAATATTTTGGGTGGTTATACTGCCGGGGTTGATGGGGTAGAGGTAGCAGGCATATTTAACCTGAGCAAGGGCGATGTAAACAAGCTTCAAATTGCTGGTGTATTTAACGTGGTTGGTGGTAATGTAAATGGCGTTCAGATTGCGGGTTTAATCAATAGTGTGCAGGGCAATGCAAATGGAATACAGCTTACGGGGCTAACCAGTTTAATTAAAGGAAATGTGGGTGGCATACAGATTTCTGGTTTAGGTAATGTGGCCAGTAAAAGTTTAAACGGAATACAGGTGGCTGGTTTGGCCAATATCACTAGTCGCAGCACTAAAGGAATACAGATTGCTGGCTTAGGCAACATCACTTCCAGAGCCCTTCGTGGTATGCAAATTTCTGGTGGCTTTAACTATGCTAAAAATAACAAAGGTTTTCAACTGGGTTTAATCAATTTGGCCGACAGCTCTTCTGGAGTAAGTTTGGGCCTGATCAATATTGTTAAACATGGCTACCATAAAGTAAGTTTCTTTACCAACGAACTGGTAAATGCCAATGTGAGCCTAAAAACAGGTAATGCCAAATTATATACCATCTTTTTAGCAGGACAAAACTATGTAGATACAGCAAAAATTTTAACTGCGGGTTTAGGCCTGGGCCACGATTTTATTTTAAACAATACCTTTTCTGTAGCCGCCGAGCTTACAACGCAAGGCTTGTACTTGGGTAGTTGGGACGAGACGAAAACGTTAACCAAGTTTCAGACCAATTTGCACATTAAAATATTTAACGGGCTCAGCATTTTTGGTGGACCAAGCTATAGTATTTACCAAAGTAACAAATTGATAGAAAACAGTGCTGTAGGTTATAAACAACAGATTGTACCCAACAAACATCAAGACATTAATGGCAATAAAGGCTGGCTGGGTTGGAATGCGGGAATTACCATCTTTTAACTAAATGTTAAAAATTACTTTCAATTAATTTATAAATGAATGAATATTCACTTATATTTGTGCGATGAGAGTGAGAGATGAAGATAAAGTAAAGCTCGTTAAACAAAAAGCGCTAGAGAGTATTGTTAAAGAGGGTTTTGAAGGGTTTAGCATGAATAAGCTTGCCAAAATCTGCGGCATCTCTGTAGCCACACTTTACATTTATTATAAGGACAAAGACGATCTGATCATTACTATTGCCAAAGAAGAAGGGAATAAAATGGCAGATACGCTGATCAGGAATTTTGATCCATCGATGTCTTTTGAAGAGGGAATGCGTACACAATGGAAGAACCGTTACACTTACATTTTAGAAAACCCTCTGGCCAACTCATTTTTTGAACAACTAAGAACCTCAACGTATCAGGCAAGGTTTTTAGAAGACTTCATGAAAAAATTTAAAGCAGTGATCAGCGAATTTATGCATGGCGTAGTTGCAAGGGGCGAAATGAACCCCATGCCATTAGAAGTTTTTTGGTCGGTAGCTTATGCACCATTTTATTCTCTGGTACGCTTTGATAAAGAAGGTCAAAGCATTGGAGGAAAACCATTTAAGATGACAGACGAGGTTTTATGGCAAACCTTCGATCTGGTAATTAAAGGACTAAAAAATTAACGACCCACACCCATGGAAAATCTAGACCACATCTTACTATTTAAAACAGACATCAAAAGTGAAGCCTGCAAAGCAAAGCTCGAAGCCATATTAAACAACCACGAAGAAATAAACAAGTGGAATGTAGCTTTAGACGACTCTGACTATGTGCTGAGGGTAGTCTCTTATACTTTGAGTCACCAACAAATTATCGAATTGATCAATCATCACGGCCATTCTTGCTGTGAGTTAACTTAACATTTAATGAAACCAGAACAAACAGTTATCCCTTTTACGGGATATCAAAAAATGGTTATTTTTCTTTTAGCCGTTACACAATTTACGGTGATCTTAGATTTTATGGTGATGTCGCCACTGGGCGATATCTTGATGAAATCTTTGACGCTAACACCAGCCGCCTTTGGTGTGGCTGTTTCTGCCTATGCTTTTAGCGCCGGAATTTCTGGCTTGCTTACCGCAGGCTTTGCCGATCGTTTCGATCGCAAAAAACTCTTATTATTTTTTTACATCGGCTTTATTGTCGGAACCATTTTTTGTGGTTTGGCCCATACTTATGTAGAACTCGTTGCCGCAAGGATTATTACTGGTCTTTTTGGTGGGGTAATCGGTTCTATCTCTATGGCCATTATTACAGATATCTTTAACCTGCAACAAAGGGGTAGGGTGATGGGCTTTGTACAAATGGGCTTTGGCGCAAGTCAGGTTTTGGGTGTACCCATTGGCCTTTATTTGGCCAACATTTGGGATTGGGAGGCCCCTTTTCTAATGGTTGCTGGCTTGGCATTTTTGATTGCCATCCTCATTTTAATGCAACTTAAACCGTTAACAGCGCATTTGGCTTTTCAAAGAGATAAATCGGCCTTTATGCACCTATGGCATACCTTTGCGAAGAAAAAACACCGCATTGGTTTTACCTCAACCGCCCTGTTGTCTATTGGTGGTTTTATGATGATGCCTTTTGGGAGTGCCTTTGCCGTAAATAACCTCAATGTAACCAATGCTCAATTGCCCATGTTATTTATGATCTCTGGCTTAAGCTCTTTGTTGATTATGCCATTAATTGGCCGTTTAAGCGATAGTGTAAGTAAATTTAAGATATTTATGTTTGCTTCTATCTGGATGATGATCATGTGTGTGGTGTATACCAATTTATCGGGTACCACATTTTGGTTAGTTGTGGTATTAAACATCTTGATGATGATGGGCGTAATGAGTAGAATGATCCCTTCATCGGCCTTAACCAGTGCCATTCCAGATTTGGAAGATCGTGGTGCTTTTATGAGTATCAATGCTTCTTTACAACAAATTGCTGGCGGTATAGCTGCGGCAGTTGCGGGCAAAATTGTAATACAACAAACAAAGTTTAGCCCTTTAGAAAACTATGATATTGTGGGTTATGTAATTGTGGTCATTTCTATTCTCAGTATATTTTTAATGTACAGGGTAAGCAAGCTAGCAGCGGGCAAAGGCAGCCAAGCCTTGACTGATGTTAAAGAAGAAGTAGCGCTGAGCGAAGGACTTTAACAAAGTTAGTCGGGATTTCAAATTTGTTAGTCGGGATTTCAAATCCCGACTATTTTATATTTATAAGGTAGCCATACCACCATTTTTGCTAGTCGGGATTTACAATCTCGACTATTTAATTGTGGATTTAAAATCCACTAGACAATGAGGTCTGGATTTTAAATCCAGACCAACTTAATGCTATTTTATAATGTGGCCATGCCACCATCTACAATCAGCTCTGCGCCTAAAATAAATGACGAATCGTCTGAAGCAAAGAAGGTAATGGTTTTGGCAATCTCTTCGGCAGCACCAAATCTTCCCACTGGTATTTTCTGCAAAATGCCCTGTCCCATTTCTTGTAATTGGGCATCGGTAATCTGTAGTTTCTCTGCAGTGTGGATGGGCGTTACCACCGGACCAGGACTTACTGCATTTACCCTAATCTTTCTTGGCAACAACTCTACAGATAGATTTTTGGCCAAAGTTAATAATGCGGCTTTGCTGGCGGCATAAACCGTAGCACCTGCCATGCCAATATGTGCATTGATAGAAGTATTTAATACAATTGAACCTCCATCATTAATTAATGGCAATAGTTGTTGCAGGCTAAAGTAAGCACCTTTAAAATTGATGGTCATGATCTCATCGTACATTTCCTCTGTCATTTGCTCTAAGGAATTGAATTTGCCAATGCCTGCATTGATCACTACAATATCAATGTGCTCGGTTAATGCTTTAACGCTAGCACCTAATGTGGCAATGTCTGTCATTTTGTTGGCGTCAGAAACGATACCTTGTGCCTGGTTGCCCAATAATTTTACAGCTTCGTTAATGGCATGTTCGTTTCTTCCGGTAATGATCACTTTTGCTCCTTGAGCTATAAATTCTGCTGCTGTGGCCAAACCTATGCCACTGTTACCGCCAGTAATAATTGCGGTTTTACCTGCTAATTTTTTCATTTTATCTTTATATTTATAGCACAAATTGACAGCAATTAACTAGGTTTGGCAAGTAGGTACTTTAAAGTTCGGTACATACTTTTAGGTAGGAAATGTGTCGAAATTGTTTAAATCCTTTCCACTAAATTTTATATGACAAAGAAAAGACAAGCGCAATATTCATGTGCCATGGAAGCTTCGATCAGTGTAATTGGGGGCAAGTGGAAACTGCCAATTCTAGTTCGCTTGGCAACCGGACCTAAACGTTATGGCGAACTGCATAGAAGTGTAGTTGGAATTACCGAAAAAATGCTCACCCAGCAGTTGCGAGAGCTAGAAGAAGACCAGATCATTCAAAGAAAAATCTATCCGGTAGTGCCGCCAAAAGTAGAATATTCCTTTACCGAAACCGGCGAAAAACTAACAGAAGTTTTCAAGGCCTTAGAACTTTGGGGCAATGAAATATTTAAACCGGTTGAGGCCTAAACATTGGATTTTTATTAAAAATTAATATCTTAGATATGCAATAAACATGGGTTTGAGTACTAATTCAAGTGCTTCAATATGCTAAGCAAATCTTTATGAAACATTACGAAATTAATCTAACCTCGAAAGATATTCAAGTTTTGGGAGGACTAACTTGTTTTAATTCAAAAAATATTTTCAATAAAATCAGGAAATCTCTCAAGCTGAAACATTCTCAGTGGCTTTCTTTACAGGCTTTCTGTGACTACTCAAATGTGAATTATAGATTTGCCGTAATTATTTTAGATAATCATTATGGATTCTAATAAATATTTTTCTCTACTTTTACAACGTGAAAAACTTAAGTGTCTTTTATTTGATCTTGATGGTGCTGCTTTCGGCATTGCCATGTAGTGATGAATCAGAAACTCGAGATTTTCCTCAAAATGTGATTGCTCAAGTAGAGCAGGGTAAACAAGATGGCAATACAGAAGCCTGTGCAGCAATTTGCGCTTGTACCTGCTGCGGACAAAGCGTAGTAGCAACCACAGTTATCGATTTCAGTATCGAAGTTCCCATTGCTGAACTGAATGATCCCATTGCGATCTATCAGTTTTCATTACAGCAAAGACCAATCAATATCTGGCAACCACCCAAGCTCGCGGTTAATTCTTAATGATTAACGGCTAATATTCCTTTTCTCCCTTTTATTTACTGCGGTTTGCTTTAGGCATATGGCACGTTGATCATTGATTTTTTTAATTCGATGTCAATTGCTCAGGGCAATGTTATGCGCCCTTGTCAATTGATAATTTATCAATTATTAATTATTAAACGTGTGTTAGATCAAATTATAAAATTTAGCATAAGGAACAAACTTACCATAGGTTTGATGACCTTATTACTAATTATTTGGGGTATTTGGAGTGCCTCTAAACTACCCATTGATGCCCTGCCCGATATTACAGATAATCAGGTGCAAATCATTACCCAATCGCCAACATTGGCAGCTCAAGAAGTAGAGCAATATGTTACTTACCCTATTGAAAAATCGCTCGCTAACCTACCAGATATTGTAGAGATGCGTTCGTTCTCCAGATTTGGATTGAGCGTAATTACAGTAGTATTTAAAGACGAAGTAAATATTTATTTTGCCCGTCAGCTCATCAGCGAAAAATTAAAACAAGCAGAGAAAGAAATACCAGAAAGATTGGGTAAACCAGAATTGGCCCCAGTAACTACTGGTTTGGGTGAAATCTATCAATATGTAATCCACCCAAAAAAAGGAAGCGAAAGCAAGTACTCTGCTATGGATCTGCGTACCATGCAAGATTGGATTGTAGGTCGTCAGTTGTACGGCATTCCAGGTGTGGCAGAGGTAACTGGCTTTGGTGGAATTACCAAACAATATGAAGTAGCTGTAAACCCAGATCGTTTAAAATCTTTAGATGTAAGTATTCCAGAATTGTTTTCGGCCATTCAAAAAAACAACGAAAATACAGGCGGTGCCTATATCGATAAAAAGCCAAACGCTTATTTTATTAGAGGTATTGGTGTGGTAAAAACATTCGAAGATATTGAGAACACCGTTGTTAAAAGTTCAAAAAATGGAACACCCATTTTAGTAAGAGATGTAGCTAAAGTTCAATTTGGTACACCACCACGTTATGGCGCCATGACTTATAACGGAGAGAAAGAAGTAGTGGGCGGTATTGTATTGATGCTTAAAGGTGCAAACAGCTCTGAAGTGGTTAGTTTGGTAAAAGAACGGATGAAGACTGTGCAAAGCTCCCTACCAGATGATGTAACGATTGAACCTTTTTTAGATCGGACCAATTTGGTAAACAGGGCCATTGGTACGGTAGAAAAAAACCTAATTGAAGGTGCACTGATTGTGATCTTTGTACTGATTGTTTTTCTAGGAAACTTTAGGGCGGGATTGATTGTGGCATCGGCCATTCCATTGGCGCTGCTTTTTGCCATGGGCTTAATGAATTTATTTGGGGTAAGTGCCAACTTAATGAGTTTGGGGGCTATAGATTTTGGACTGATTGTAGATGGGGCTGTAATTATTGTGGAGGCCACGCTGCACCATTTGGGGCTCAGAAAATCGATTAATAAGCTTACCCAAAAAGAAATGGACGAGGAGGTGTTTACCTCTGCATCGAAAATAAGGAGCAGTGCTGCCTTTGGAGAGATCATTATCCTAATTGTATACATTCCAATCCTTACGCTGGTAGGTATTGAAGGTAAAATGTTTAGGCCAATGGCGCAAACGGTAGGTTTTGCCATTTTGGGTGCATTGATCTTATCGTTAACCTACATCCCGATGATGTGTGCGTTGTTCTTATCTAAAAAGCCTCAGCATAAAGAGAATTTTTCCGATCGGATGATGAAGTTTTTCCAAGGGATTTATCAACCACTTTTGGTTAAGGTAATTAAAATCAAATATATTGTTACTGGAATTACCATTGGTGTTTTGGTGCTTACGCTTTTTGTGTTCAGTAGAATGGGTGGCGAGTTTATTCCTACGCTTGAAGAAGGAGATTATGCCATTGAGTTTGGGTTGCCACAGGGTGCATCGTTAAGTCAAACTGTTGAAACGGTAATGCAGGCAGAGCGGATCATTAAACAATTTCCAGAAGTAAAAATGGTGGTAGGTAAAACCGGAGCAGCCGATGTTGCTACCGACCCAATGCCTATGCAAGCAACAGATATTATTGTGGTTTTAAAAGATAAAAAGGAATGGAAGACCACAACTGATTTCTATGAGTTGGCAGACCTAATGAAAGAAAAGCTCCAGAATATCCCTGGCGTAATTGCAGAACCCAGTCAGCCCATACAGATGCGTTTTAACGAGCTGATGACAGGGATTAAGCAAGATGTAGCCGTAAAGATTTTTGGCGAAAACTTAGATACATTGGCCAGTTATGCCAATAAGGTAAGCAAGGCAATCAATAACATTAAAGGCATTACACAACCACAAATCGAGAGGATTTCTGGTCTGCCACAGATCAGTGTAGAATACGATCGGAGTAGAATGGCTACTTACGGCTTAAATGTGGCAGATATTAATGCGGTAATCAGTACTGCATTTGCAGGCCAAACTGCCGGACAAGTATATGAAAACGAACGTAAGTTTGATCTGGTGATCCGTTTAGACAGTGCCCATCGCACCTCTTTAACCGATGTAAGCAACTTATTTGTGCCTACCAATAATGGCAACCAGATCCCACTATCGCAAATTGCCAATGTAAGCTACAAATTGGGGCCAGCACAAATTAGTAGGGAAAATGGAAAGCGAAGGGTATATGTATCTTTTAATGTGGATGGCAAAGATGTACAAACTGTGGTAGAAGATATCCAAGCCAAATTGGCTGCAACTGTAAAACTACCACCTGGTTATTATTTTACCTATGGCGGTACGTTTGAGAATCTTCAAAAGGCATCTAAAAGATTATTGATAGCTGTTCCTTTGTCGTTGATTTTAATTTTCGTTTTGCTCTACTTCACCTTCCGTTCAGTTAAACAAGCAGGACTGATTTTTACCGCCATTCCGATGAGTGCCATTGGTGGCGTATTTGCATTGTTACTTCGGGGCATGCCTTTTAGCATCTCGGCAGGGATAGGTTTTATTGCCTTGTTTGGGGTAGCCGTATTAAATGGCATTGTATTGATTGGCACTTTTAACCAATTGGAAAAAGAGGGTTGGACCGACGTGGTAAAACGGGTGATAGAAGGAACCAAAATACGATTAAGACCAGTTTTAATGACAGCCACGGTAGCCAGTCTAGGCTTTTTACCAATGGCATTGAGCAGCAGTTCGGGAGCAGAGGTACAAAAACCTTTGGCTACTGTAGTAATAGGCGGACTATTAACAGCTACCTTTTTAACCTTGTTTGTACTGCCTTTGCTCTACATCATTTTTAGTTCGAAAATTACTTTAAAAGCAAATCCGAAAATGAAAACAGCCATTGCCACCATTGTGGTATTATGCTTTGGACTTTTGCAAACGGCAAAGGCACAAGATAAAAGCTTGTCTGTAGATGAGGCCATTAATATTGCCCTTAAAAACAACAATGAAGTTAAGGCCAAAGGCCTAGAAGTATTGGCCATGCAGAGCAAGAAAAAAACTGCTGGCGAATTACCGAAGTTAGATTTGAATGCACAACTGGGGCAATACAATAGTACCAATTTCGATAATGCTTTTGAGCTTTCTCAAAGCATTCCTTTCCCAACCTTGTTTGGCGCAAAAAAAGGGCTGATCAATGCAGAAGTGAAAAGTAAGGAATGGCAACAAAAGATTAGCGAAAACGAGTTGAAAAATCAGGTAAGAAGCTATTATTACCAATTGATATATCTGCAATACAACAAAGCTAAACTCCAATACCTCGATACTTTGTATGTCGATTTTGTGAAGGCAGCAGCGCTTCGTTTCAAAACAGGAGAAAGCAAAAAACTAGAGCTCAGTACTGCAGAAACCAAACGCGGAGAGATTAGCTTGTTGTTGCAACAGAATGAAACGTATATCACCAATGCTTATCAAAATTTAAAGACATTGATGAATAGCAATGCTGATTTTACAATCGTCAATGCCAAGAGATACGAACCCTTAATGGTGAGTGCTTTATTAGATAGCACTGCTATGGCCAACCATCCAATTGTGAGGTCGTTGTACCAAAATGCATTGATAGCCGAGCAGAACATTAAAGTAGAAAAGGCATTGGCCTTACCAGATTTTAAGCTGGGCTATAACAATCAATCTCTAATTGGGTTTCAGAACATCAATGGCGAAGAACGGTATTTTGGGGCAGGCAAAAGATTTAGTGCGGTAAGTTTTGGGATTGCTATTCCTTTAACTTTTGGAGCAAATAAGGCCCGTGTACAATCTTTAAATTACCAGAAGCAAGCCGCCGAAGCCACTGCACAATACCAGCAACAACAATTGGAAAGCCAGTTAAAGAATGCGCTGCAACAATACCGTCAATCTATGCAACAGTACAATTACTACCTGCAGCAAGCTTTGCCCAATGCCGTAGAAATAGTACAGGGTGCTAAGTTGGGCTATCGCACAGGCGATATCAATTACGTAGAATATTTATATGCCCTACAAACTGCAACAGATATAGAATTGAAGTATTTAGAAGCCATACAGCAAGTTAACCAAACGGTGGTTTCTATTAATTATTTGATGAATAAATAAAATTGAACACAATGAATTTCAAGATAAAAAAACAAAAAATGTTGGCTTCTGGCTTATTGCTGGCACTGTTGATTAGCCTAACTGTAGCTTGTAGCGGAGAAAAAGCAAAAGAAGAAACGGCTGATCCAGAAGCTAAAATAGCAAATGCAACAGCAGCGCCACACGAAGAAGAAGAGCCAACCATTGCTACTTTAAGTGCAGAACAAATTAAAACTGTAGGCATCCAATACGGTACGGTAGAACAAAAACAGTTAACCGCTACCATTAAGGCCAACGGTAATTTGAGGGTGCCCAATAACAATAAGGCCAATGCCACTTCTTTGTACGGCGGGGCTATCAAATCCATTAATGTACAAGTAGGAAGTGCAGTTAGAAAAGGTCAGGTTATTGCTACCATTACCAATCCGCAGTTTATTCAATTACAAGAAGAATACCTCACCCTTGGCAGTAAAATTACCTTTGCAGAGCAAGAAGTTCAACGTCAAAAAGATTTGAATGCTGGTAATGCAGGGGCCTTAAAGAACCTACAAAGTGCCAATGCCGAATTGAGTAGCCTGCGTACACGAAAAGCATCTTTGCAACAGCAGATTACATTAATGGGTATCAATCCGAATGACCTGAGCAATGGCAATCTAAAATCTTTACTCATGGTTACCAGTCCAATTAGTGGTACTGTTAGTGATGTGTTTTCGAAAATAGGGAGTTATGTAGATGTTTCTTCGCCTGTGGCAGAAATTGTAGACAATAGTCAATTGCACTTAGACCTGAATGTATTTGAGAAAGATTTGCCGATGCTTAAAGTTGGTCAGACCATTCATTTTACATTAACCAATAATCCAACAGTAGAATATGATGCGCAAGTGTTCAGTATTGGAACTGCCTTTGAGAACGAAAGTAAAACCATTCCAGTGCATTGTACGGTAAAAGGCAATAAAGCAGGGCTGATAGATGGAATGAACATTACTGGTTTTGTAAGTATCAATAATGTAACTACCTCTGCCGTACCAAACGATGCCATAGTTGAGGCAGACGGTAAAACCTACATTTTTATGGTAACCGATAAAAAACCTGAAGAAAAACACGAAGAAGGAGAAGTGCACAAAGAGGCTAAGACTGATGTAAATTTCGAGAAAATAGAAGTGATTAGAGGGGTATCTAATTTAGGATTTACAGCAATCAGTTTTGTAACTGATATCCCGAAAGGAGCAAAAATTGTAGCCAAGGGAGCATTTTTTATCAATGCCAAATTAACCAATACCGAAGGGCATGGGCATTAAGTAGTCTTTTGAATAGCTTATACTGATGAGATCGATGATGGGGGTGCCGTTTCAAGCTTTTGCTGAAGAATGGTGTCCCCGTTATCTTTTGCTCAATTTGTAAAGGAGCATATTATTTGTCTCTTCAAAATCATCTTGTTAAAAAGAATTTGTAAAATAATACCATTCGGTATATATTTGTGCTGTCAAATCAAAATAGACATGTCGAAAGCAGAGCGGACTAGAGCATTTATTATTGAAAGAACAGCCCCAATCTTTAATAAAAAAGGTTTTGCAGGCACGTCTTTGAATGACATTACTGCCGCAACTGGTTTAACAAAAGGCAGTATCTATGGCAATTTCGCCAACAAAGACGAAGTGGCACTCGCTGTTTTCGATTATAACTTGAACAAACTAAATACGGCGGTGGCAATTGAGTTTGCCAAACACACCACTGCCAAAGAGAAACTATTGGTGTATGCCGAAAATTACGAAAAGATCTTTAATCTCCCTTTTACAGAAGGGGGCTGCCCAATTTTAAATACCGCTATTGAGGCAGACGATACACACCCTGACCTGAAAAAAAGAGCAGCAGCAGCTGTGCTTTCTTGGAAGAATAAATTGGTTCAAATTATAGAAGAAGGAGTGGCCAACAAAGAATTTAAAACCGACGTTAATGCCGCAGAATTGGCACTAAGTATGATCGCCATGATTGAGGGTGGAATAATGATTGCCAAATTATTGGGCAACGCGAACCATTTTGTAGTGATTATGCAGTCGATGAAAAAAATGATACAAACACTTTAAATTTTTTTGATTAAAAATATACCGATTGGTATAAAAACATAAATTTTAAAAACAAATCATAACATGAAAACAACAAACAATACCATATTAATTACTGGCGGAAGTGCTGGGATTGGTTTCGAAACAGCAAAATTATTAAGCGAACAAGGCAATCAGGTGATCATTGTTGGTAGAGACCAAACCCGATTAGACGAAGCAAAGGCTAAATTGGGTCAGGTAACGGCTATCAAAGCAGATGTAAGCAAAGCGGAAGAAGTAACGGAGTTGGTAACTACTCTAAAGGCAGATTTTCCAGAACTGAATATCGTGATCAACAATGCTGGGAGGGCACTGCTTTACAATTTAGCGGATGAAAATGAAGATGCCTTTGCAAATGCTGCAGATGAAATGCTGACCAATTATTTATCCATTATTAGATTGAACCAACAGCTTTTACCCTTGTTGAAAAAACAAGCAACGGCAGCTATTGTTAATGTGTCGTCAATTGTGGCTTATGTACCTGGAATTACCTTGCCAACTTATGCTGCAAGTAAAGCCGCAGTACATTCTTATACTACTTCATTAAGGTTAAGCTTAGAAAACACGTCTGTTAAAGTATTTGAATTGATGCCACCATTGGTAGATACCGAATTTTCTGCCGGTATAGGGGGTCACAATGGGATTAAACCTGCTGTAGTTGCCCAAGAGCTTTTAACAGCACTTGAAAATAACGACTTTGAAATCCGTGTAGGAGATACCGCAAAAATGTACGAATTGTTTCTTTCCTCACCAACTGATGCACTGAATGTTATGAATGCAAAAAGAGCAGAATGGATAGAAAGCACGTCAGAATAATGAAAAAGAAATTGGCATTTGCGTTTTTAATGGCTATGGTAACCACAGGTATTGTTACCTTTGTGGTGATTATAGTAAACATTGGTTTAAACAATCAATTTTTTAAAATATGGCTAAAATCGTGGGCAATTGCCTACATCGTTGCAGTTCCTGCCATTTTAACCATTGCACCACAAATTGAAAAACTGGTAAATAAGCTGATCAACGAAAAGAATTTGCCGCAACAATAACAATATGAAAAGAGTAGTCATTACCGGCCTTGGCGCCATTACACCTTTGGGTAATTCAGTAAACGAATTTTGGGACAACATCATTGCAGGCAAAAGCGCTGCAGGTCCAATAACGAAGTTCGATTCTAGTAAATTCAAAACTCATTTTGCTTGTGAAGTAAAAGATTTTAACATCGAAGCGTATATAGATAAAAAGGAAGTTAAGAAGTATGATCTTTTTACCCAATATGCCATTGCTGCCAGCGATCAGGCGATTAAAGATGCTGGATTGGACTTTACCACAATGGAAGAAACCGAAAGGTATAAAGTTGGCGTAATTTGGGCAACCGGAAACGGTGGGATTTCTACTTTTGAAAGCCAATTGAAAGAATTTAATGGCGGAGATGGTACACCTAGATTTAGTCCTTATTTCATTCCTAAAATGATTGTTGACATTGCAGCTGGCGTGATTTCCATTCGTCACCAATTGCATGGGCCAAATTATTGTACGGTGTCTGCATGTGCTTCATCAAACACGGCCATTATCAATGCTTTTGATACCATTAGGTTAGGTAAAGCAGACATTATGATTGCTGGTGGTTCTGAGGCTGCCATTACTGAAGGTTCTGTTGGCGGTTTTAATTCGGCACAAGCTTTAAGTAAAAATAATGAAAACCCACTTCAGGCTTCAAGACCATTTGATAAAGAACGTGATGGTTTTGTAATGGGCGAAGGTGCTGGCGCATTGATTTTGGAAGATTTAGAACATGCGGTAAAAAGAGGAGCTACCATTTATGCAGAATTAGTGGGCAGTGGAATGGCTGCTGATGCTTATCATTTAACTGGAACACATCCCCAAGGTCTTGGTGCGGTATTAGGCATGCGTTATGCCATGGAAGAAGCTGGAATTGAAGCGAATGAAGTAACTTATATCAATGCACATGCTACCTCAACCGGGATTGGGGATATTAGCGAATTGGTAGGGATTAAAAATGTTTTTGGCGATTTACCGGTAGCCATTACCGGAACTAAATCTATGACTGGGCACCTATTGGGTGCAGCGGGAGCAATAGAGAGTATCATTTCTATTTTATCGATAAAAAATGATGTGATTCCGGCAACTATTAATACGCAAAACCTAGATGATGAAATTCCAGAAGGATTAAATATCGTGTTGGGTCAGCCCATTTATCAAACAGTGAATTATGTGCTAAACAATACTTTTGGCTTTGGTGGACATACTGCTACCAGTTTGTTTAAAAAGTATACGCCGTAACTGTAATAAATGTCACGCTGAGCTAAGTTTATACTGAGCTTGTCGAAGTATCGAAGCGTCACTCAGTTTGAAACATTAAGGCATGAAGAAGGATTAGGTTTTTTAGGTGTGCTATTTACCACTTAGGTAGATAGCGCACATAGAAGGCTTTGTCAATCTGTAGTTTGAAACATTAAGAAATGAAGAAGGGTTAAGGCTTTGTTTTTAGTGTGCTATTTACCACATAGAAACATAGTACACATAGCTAACTTTGTCATGCTGAGCGCAGCGAAGTATCCCTTGCCAATGCCCTTTAAAACATTAAGGCATTAAGAAGATTTAAGTCCGCTTAACTTCTTAATGTTTAAAACCAGCGCTTAGGTTAACTCAAGTTACTTAGGTGGTTATTTTTTCACCACATAGAAATATAGTACACATAGAAAGCTTTGTCAGTCATTTTTCTCACCACCTCAGACAACTTAGAAATAAATAAATGTTGTCAGTCTGAGCCTGTCGAAGACTATTTGGTAACCAATCTAAAACATGAAGCATAGTTAAGACTTAACTTCTTAATGTTTAAAAATAGCGACTCGAAAGGCTGAATGTGGCAATGATTTTAATTAGTTAAAGCCTTTTCTATCTTAGATAACAACATGTCTATTTCAAAAGGTTTGGCCAGAAAATCATCGGCGCCGGCCGTTTCAGCAGAACGTTTCAAATCATTACTGGCAGAAATTAAAATGACAGGGATATTTTTGGTTCGTTCTTCGCTCTTCAATTTTTTACACAATTCTCTGCCGTCGGCTCCAGACATCCAAATGTCCAACACATAAATATCTGGTAAGCCTTGTTCAAAATTAAGAATGCTGTGCCCATTTAAGGTCGCATTTACTTCATAGCCTTCCATTTCTAACATCATGCCAACGGCATCTAAAATTCCGGGGTCATCGTCTGCTACTGTTACACGTTTCTGTTTGTTCATGGTATACTTGGTTGTAAAAATTGAGTCGTTATAAGGCTAAATTTTAGGTTAATAATGATGACGATTAACGGGAATAGAGAAACAGAATTTAGAACCTTTACCTTCGGTACTATCTACCCAAATTCTTCCGCCCTCACGTTTAATGATCTCCGAAGAGATATAAAGACCTAATCCTAGGCCAGGAAAAGTATGTTGCATATTGCCACTTACCCTATAAAATTGTTCAAATACCTTATGCAGCTTATCTTCGGCAATGCCGATGCCAAAATCTTCTACACAAACTTCAACGTTCTCTCCAGAAATACTCGTGTGAACAATGATTTTTTCGGTATCTGGAGAATACTTAATGGCATTGGTAATCAAATTGGTTAATACTTGACTCACCCTTTCTTTATCTGCAAAAACCTGACCTACTTCTTGTAAATTCATCATAATTTGATGACTCTCTGTGGTATGTTGTAGGTCTTCAATTACAAAATGGATCATTTCATTAAAGTCGAAATGGGTATGGTTGTATTGTAGTTTTCCAGCGTTTACCTTCGTTACATCCAACAAATCGCCAATTAAACTGGTTAAACGGTTCAACTGGGCATCCATTTTTTTCATCAGCCCTGCTTCCATTACATCACCTTTTTTAAGCAATATTTTTTCCAGCATTTGCGCATAAGCCTTAATGCTGGTTACTGGTGTTTTTAATTCGTGACTGGCAATTCCAATAAAATCGTCTTTTTGTTGTTGCAATTGTTTTGTCTCAGTGATATCAAAAGATACGCTGATAAAAGTAATTGGATTACCTTGCTCATCATATTGTGCCTTTCCAGATTCCTTGATCCAGTGAATGGACTTGTCTGGCCAGTGGATGGGATACTCAGCACCATATACCGTACCATTTACAATGGCACTGTTAATGCCTTCAATTACCTCGTTTTTAAAAGGAGGTTCAATAAAATTAAACAGTTCATCGTAACTGATTTGAATATTAGGCAATAGGCCATAGTTTAAATTAAATTGCTCAGAAAAACTGATTTTATGGGTATTTAAGTCAATTTCGTAAGAGCCTAAACGTCCGGCTTCTAAAGCAATGGCCAACCTTTGGTTGGTTTGGATGAGTTCTTCTTTTGCATTTCGTTGTTGGGTAATGTCCATTACCGTCCCCAACATCCTCAAGGCTTTGCCATCTCCATCATAATAGACCTTGCCTTCAACCCTTATCCAGTGCTGCGATTGATCTTTCCATATTACCCTAGCTTCATAATAGATCTGACCTATATCTAAGGCTCTTCGATGTGCATTTAAACGTACAAGGTGATCACCTGGATGAATTGCATTTACATATTCAGATCGAGGCACTTGTTTTTTAAAACCAAAGATTTCATTAAAGCGCTCAGAGGTATTCATGTGTCCTTTTTGCAGATCAAGATCAAAAGTGCCCAAGCCCGATGCAGCAGTTGCCAATCTGGCCCGTTCTTCTGCATCTTGTATTTTGCGCTTGCTTTCGAGCATTTCGGTTACATCAACAGAAACTACCATTATTCGGTTAATAGTGCCATCTGCATCTTTTAAAGGCTCATATACATAGTTGATAAAAACCGTTTCTTTTTTGCCGTTTCTGATCAGGTTTGTAGGCTGTTCATTCCCATTATGGGCAATGCCTGTTTGCATTACCTTTTTAAGGATATGATCGAATCCTAATGTTTTGGATTCAGGTAATGCTTCCCACAGGGGTTTGTTTTCAAAGTCCTTTCTGGTTTTGCCTGCAATTTGTAAGTAAGCGTCGTTAACCAGTTCTACAAAAAACTCTTCGCCTTTTAAAATGATCATACCAACAGGAGCTTGCAAAATGAGTTTGCGAAAATTCTCCTCACTTTCTTTAAAGGCATGCTGAGTAGCAATTTCTTCGGTAATATCCTGTAAGGTGCCATTTAGGCGATAGGCAATATGATCGTCATTATACAAGGCTTTTCCTTTAGCCTTTACTACTCTTTCTTTACCATTTTTGGCATTCACTATGGTGTATTGAACCGTATAGTTGCCGCCCGAAGAAAAGTCTAAAGCCTTCAAAATGGCATCATTCACTCTTTTCCTGTCCTTTTCTAAAATAGAATTGAGGGCTAAACTTAAGTCCATTTCTGCCTCTGGCGGAAGCCCAAACCATCTTTTTAACCTGTTGTTTGCCGTAAATTTATTGGTCAATGGATTCAGGTCCCAGGTACCCAATTCTGCTGCATTTAATGCAAATTCAAGTTTATCATTACTGTCGTTTAAGGCCAGTAATGTGTTTACCTTTTGGGTAGTTTCTGTGCAGGTTACATATACTCCGGCTGGTTGGCCAGATTCGTCATATGCTGGGCTATAGCTAAATGTCCAATAAACATCTTCTATTTGGCCATTTCTAAAAATGGGGATCAGTTGGTCTTCGCTCCATGTGGCTTCGCCTCCAGCTAAAACTTGGTCTATTAAGGGTTTAATAATTGGCCATATTTCAACCCAAGCTTCTTCGGCCCGCATGCCCATAATAGATGGATGTTTTCCATTGTTGCCTAAGCTAGGCCGATAAGCATCGTTATAGAAGCAAATCAATTCAGGGCCCCAATATAAAAACATGGGGAATTTAGAGTTCAACAAAATGCTGAGCGTGGTTAACAAACTTTGTGGCCAGTGCGCAACAGGTCCTAAGTGATTTTTGCCCCAATCAATAGAGCGAATTAAGGCGCCACATTCGCCCCCCTTACTTAAGAAACCTCTATTCATACACCATTAACAAGTTGTTTGTTTAAACAAACAATTTATCCATTTGTTCAGATAAAAAAAAGATATTTCAGTTTTTTTATAAAGGTTGGCTAATGTTGATCTTAGCAGTAAGCATACAAGGGATAGCTGCAACTTTTTCTTGAGCAATATAAGCCTCTTTACCCAATTTCCGCAACATGCGGTAGTGAGAGCCGAGTGCGCTAAAAAAAGTGCGACTTTCTATGTAAGGTAGATCAAACTCCAATGCGGTCTGTTTAACAATTTTACCAATAGCTGGATAATGGATATGACAGATTTTTGGAAACAAATGGTGCTCAATTTGTCTGTTTAAGCCGCCACATAAAAAGCCAGCTAATTTGCTGTCTACTGCAAAGTTAGCTGTAGTCATCATTTGATGCGCCGCCCAAGCTTCCTCTATATTTCCATCTTCGTTAGGGTGGGGAAAACTGGTTCCCTCTACCACATGAGCCAATTGAAATACAAGGCCCAATACCAAACCTTGTGCAAATTGCATGGCTAAAAAGCCAATTAAAAACTGCCACCAAGGCACATCAATTACAATTAATGGTAAAATGATGAATAGGAAATAATATAGAAATTTGAAAAAGAATAAGTTGAAATATTCAATTTTAGGGTGGTTGGCTACCTGAGATCCAATTTTGGTTTGGAAGAATTTTTTGTAGTCTTTTCTAAAAACCCACGAAAGCATGGCCAAGCTATATAGTGCAAAAGCATAAAAATGTTGGTAGCGCTGTATTTTGTTAACTGGCTCCTTTTCGCAAAAACGGATCAAGCCTGGTGCTACATCAATGTCTTCATCATGACCAGATATGTTAGTGTAAGTATGGTGTACAATGTTGTGGCAAATACTCCAAACATAAGCACTAGCACCAATTAAACTAAACAAGAAACTAAAAGACTTATTGACAATTGGTTTGTCGGAAAATGCTTTATGTATGGCATCGTGACAAATGTTAAAGCCCACAAATGCGCCAAAAATACCAAGTAAAATGGCCATACTTAACATCATTCCTGTACCAAAGCCTCCTAATAAAATGAGAAAGTACAAGGTGATAAAAGTTCCTAAAAAGAAAATAGCCTTGAACCACATGGCACCATTGGCATGTACGCTTAGGTTTTGATCTTCAAAGTGGTCATCGACACGTTTTCGTAAAGTTGCATAAAAGGTAGATTTGTTGAGGTTTGTAAACTTGACTTTCTTTGTCATATTTTAATTAGAGCGGTATAGGGTTGGTTTTAATATTTTCGCTAATGTAGTTTAATTAATGAGTTATTCTATACAATTGTCATATTAATTTCATAATAACAAATTATACCTACGAAATTAACAGAGTTAAGGATGCCTAGATTTGTTTTTAGCAGTTTGCCAACTTTTTAAGTAGTTAAATAACTTATAATTAGTATTTTTAAAATTCGGTATCTAGCTATCCATTCAATCAATCTCATGAAAAAGGTAATTTATTTGTTAGCCATTGTGGCTTTGTTCCATTTAGCTTGTAAGAAATCGGGAACGATCCCGGAGCCAAATCCTACGCCCACAATTCCTACAACACCAACACCTACATCGTATCCTTTACCTGCTGCGGCCAAAGATGGGGTGGTTTTTATCAATGGAGGTACTTCTGCAATTGTAACGTTATATGCGCCTTCAAAAACATCTGTTTATGTAATCGGCGATTTTAGCAATTGGCAAACGCTACCTGCCAATCAATTGAAATTGGCACCAGATAACAATACTTGGTGGGTACAAATTGATGGTCTCGATCCAAATACAGAATACGCCTACCAATTTATGGTAGATGGGAGCTTGAAAGTTGCCGACCCATATTGCGAAAAGGTGTTGGATCCAAATAACGATAGCTTCATCTCTGCTTCGGTTTATCCTGGATTAAAAACCTATCCCACTGGTAAAACAACAGGAATTGTGAGTGTAATGCAGGCCAATAAGCCAGTTTATGCATGGAAAAACAACAGCTTTGTTAGACCAGACAAAAATAACCTTGTGATTTACGAATTGCTGATCCGCGATTTTACAAATGAACATACCTATGCCTCTACCCTTCAAAAATTAGATTACCTGGTTAGTTTAGGTATCAATGCCATTGAACTTATGCCTATTACAGAGTTTGAGGGTAACATTAGTTGGGGCTACAATATTTCTTATGCCATGGCACCTGATAAATATTATGGTACAAAGGCCGCCTTGCAAAACTTTATAGACGAATGCCATGGAAAAGGCATTGCCGTGATTATGGATATGGTGCTGAACCATGCATTTGGTCAATCGCCTATGGTGCAATTGTATTTTGATGGCAATAAACCAACTGCAAATAGCCCTTGGTTTAATGTAGATGCCAAACACCCTTATAATGTGGGTTACGATTTTAACCACGAAAGTGCCGCAACTAAATACTATGTGAAAAATGTAGTTAAATATTGGATGCAACAATATAAAATAGATGGTTTTCGGTTCGATCTTTCAAAAGGATTTACACAGAAAACATCTTCAGATGATGCGGGTTTTGCTGCTTACGATGCCAGTAGGGTATCCATTTGGAAAGAATACAACAATTATATCAAAAGCATAGACGCTAACAATTTTTACGTTATCCTTGAGCATTTTGCAGAAGCAAATGAAGAAAAGGTATTGGCCGATGAGGGAATGATGCTTTGGGCAAACATCAATTACAATATGAATGAAGCCACAATGGGCTGGCTAGGCGCTTCAGACTTCTCTTGGGCATTTGCCAGTAAACATGGTTTTGCTAAATCAGAAAATTTAGTGTCGTACATGGAAAGCCATGATGAGGAACGCTTGAATTTTAAAAATATAACTTATGGAAATGTAGTGCCGGGGTATTCGGTTAAAGATTTAACCACTGCTTTGAAAAGAGAAGAACTGGCAGCAGCATTTTTATTTGCGGTACCAGGGCCTAAAATGATTTGGCAATTTGGCGAGCTCGGCTATGATTATAGCATCGATTTTAATGGTCGTTTGGGCGAAAAACCTATCAGATGGGATTATTTTGATGATGCTAGACGTAAAGCCCTGTATACAGCCTATGCTAAATTTATCAAATTGAAAAAGAACAATGCCATTTTTACTACTGCAAATACAAGCTATAATTTAACTGGTGGAATTAAATATATCAAATTGATTAGCGGTTCAAACACAGTAATGGTTGTAGGTAATTTTGATGTAACTGCCCAAACAGCCAATGTAGATTTTGGTAATAATGGCAATTGGATTGATGCAATGAACGGAACAAATATTAATTTAGCAACTGCAAACTATAGTGCTGTGTTGGCTCCAGGCGAGTACCGTATCTACAGTAGACAGAACCTAAATTAATGTTGAGTATGTTATTTAAGAAGTTTTCTTTACTTGTTTTTTTATGGGTCTCTTTGGCTTTAACCATCAGGGCACAAGATACTGTTCAAAAAGTAATTGCTGATCGGACAAACAGCCCTGAACAACAAAAGAAACCCTATGTAATTTTAATTTCTATCGATGCTTTTAGATGGGATCTGGCAGATAAATATCAAGCCAAGAACCTGATCAAGTTAAGAGAAAGTGGGGTGCAGGCCGATTATCTAAAGCCTGCTTATCCATCGTTAACATTTCCAAATCATTATACCATTGCTACAGGTTTATATCCTGCACATCATGGTGTGGTAGATAATATTTTTTACGATAAAGCCAGAGATGTAGTTTATAGGAAATCTGATAAAAAGATGGCTGTTGATAGTTCTTGGTATGGTGGCAAACCGCTTTGGATTTTAGCAGAAGAACAAAAAATGCTAAGTGCGATCTTTTATTGGCCGGGCTCAGAAATTTCTATGAATGGAATAAGGCCAACCTATTTATATAACTATAACGAGGTTATTCCAATTGATAGGAGGGTGGCTATTGTTAAAGACTGGTTGCAATTGCCGGCAGAAAAAAGACCTCATTTTATTGCATTATACTTCCCACAGGTAGATCAGGCGGCACACAAACATACAGCAGATTCTGAAGAAGCCCGGGCTGCGGTACAAATTGTAGATGATGCCATTGGCAAAGTTGTGGAAGCTGCAAAAGCCACGGGCCTTGCTGTTAATTTTATTGTAGTATCCGATCATGGAATGACCACAATTGATAGAGAAAATACCATCCCATTGCCCAAAGCAATAGATATGAACAAATTTAAGGTTCCACCTGGTAATGTATTACTTCATTTATATGCCAACCAGCAAAAAGATATCAAGCCAACCTATAAGGCCCTAAAAGCTGAGGCCACTACTTACGATGTTTATTTAAGTAAACAGATTCCAAAGGTTTGGCATTACAATAAAAAGAATGACCTATACAACAGGGTGGGCGATATTATACTGGTGCCAAAATTGCCAAACGCCTTTAACATCAATGGCATTAAGCCAGACCCCGGTCAACATGGTTTTGACCCAGCAATTAGAGATATGCAGGCCATTTTTTATGCTTGGGGACCAAATTTTAAAAGTGGACTGAAAATTCCTGCTTTTGAAAATGTAAATATTTATCCGTTAATTGCTAAAATTTTAGGCTTAACCTTTAGCAATAAAGTAGATGGTAAAATAAAAGTGTTAGCTCCTATTTTAACCAATCCTTAATAAAAAGCAACGCTTTATTTATCGGTTTAAACAGATTAAAGCTCGAATTTGGAAGTAACAATTTCGTGTTTTTGCTAAATATGGTTTTCTATTTTTGATATTTATGGCTATAACCAAACCCAAATCAAATGAAGAAAATTTTTACCTCAACTCTTATTGCATTGAGCTTTGTTAGTTTTGCCCAAGCACAACGAACTCAAGGTCAAAACCCCAATGGTCAACGACCAACTAATCCAGGTACTACTGCCCCTGTAGCTGCCGTAAAAGAAGAAGCTGCTCCTCGTGTTGCAAGTACTTCATCAAGAACAATTAATCCAGAAAGTACAGTAATTACCAATCATACGGTAACCATTAGAGGCAAAGAAGTGCCTTATAAAGCTACTACAGGTACCCTTCCTGTTTGGGACGAAGAAGGCAAGCCAATTGCGGGTTTGTTCTATACCTACTATGAGCGTACTGATGTACAAAATAAAGATAAAAGACCATTGGTAATTTCATTCAATGGTGGCCCAGGTTCTGCTTCTGTTTGGATGCACATTGCCTATACTGGTCCAGTAGTATTAAATATTGACGACGAAGGTTATCCAATCCAACCTTATGGCTATAAAGACAATGGCAGTTCTATTTTAGATATTGCTGATATTGTGTACATCGATCCTGTAAACACAGGTTATTCTCGTGCTACAAGTAAAGATGTGCCAACTAATAAATTTTTTGGCGTAAGAGCAGATATCCGTTATTTGGCAGAGTGGTTAAATACTTTTGTAACCCGTAACAACCGTTGGGCATCGCCTAAGTTTTTAATTGGCGAAAGTTATGGTACCACTCGTGTTTCTGGTTTAGCACTCGAATTGCAAAGCAACCAATGGATGTACCTAAATGGAGTAATTCTAGTTTCGCCAACAGAACTAGGTATGGAAAGAGGAACAGTTTTAGATGCTGCTTTACGTTTACCTTATTTTGCGGCTACAGCTTGGTACCATAAAATGTTGCCAGCCGATTTACAGGGCAAGAAATTAACAGATATGTTGCCAGAAGTAGAAAACTTTACGGTAAATGAATTGATCCCTGCAATTACCAAAGGTGGATTTTTACCAATGGCAGAAAAGCAAAAGATTGCTGCAAAAATGGCCAGATTTTCGGGTATCTCGCAGAAAGTAATTATGCAGAACAATTTAGATGTATCTACCAACCTATTTTGGAAAGAGCTTTTACGCGATAAAGGATTTACTGTAGGAAGATTAGATTCAAGATACAAAGGTATTGATCGCTCTGATGCGGGTAACGGACCAGATTATAACGCAGAGTTGACTTCTTGGTTGCACTCATTTACACCTGCAATTAACATGTATTTGCGTAATGAATTGAACTACAAAACAGATTTAAAATACAATATGTTTGGCCCAGTAAATCCTTGGGATAACACTGGCGACCGTACTGGCGAAAACCTACGTGCAGCAATGGCTCAAAATCCTTATTTGCATGTTTTGGTTCAGTCTGGATATTATGATGGGGCCTGCGATTATTTCAATGCCAAATACAATATGTGGCAAATGGACCCAAGTGGTAAATTAAAAGATAGAATGAGCTGGGAAGGTTACGAGAGCGGACACATGATGTACCTGCGTAAACCAGACTTGAAAATGGGTAACGAGCATATCAGAGATTTTATTGAAAAAGCATTACCAAAACCTGGTGTACCTGCTAAGTTTTAATAAAACTGAATAACAATTAAAATGGTTCGTATTGATTACGAACCATTTTTGTATCCTTTAATTTTTGTTGATTCAAATGGTCTTTGAACTTTTTGAATGGATAAAAGCAGCGCTAAAAAGTAGAGTGAATTTTTATTGCATTATGTTTCGGGATAATTCCCTATTTTTGTAACCCGCTTATGGAACAGATCAAAACATCCTTCGATTTCGAAAAGCCTTTAGCTGATTTAATGCAGCAAATTGAAAAGGTAAAGCAAGTTGCTGATAAAACTAAAGTAGACATGTCTGCAACGCTAGCAGAACTTGACGAAAAGGTAGCTACAACCAGTAAAAGCCTTTATAACAACTTAACAGGCTGGCAAAAAGTACAAATGTCTCGACATGCCGAAAGACCTCAAACCTTAGATTATATCAGCATGATCTGCGATGATTTCATCGAATTACATGGCGATAGAACGGTAAAGGATGACAAGGCGATCATTGGAGGTTTTGCTACAATTGATGGTCAAACCGTAATGATCATTGGTCACCAAAAAGGAAAAAATACAAAGGAACGTCAATACCGTAATTTTGGTATGGCCAATCCTGAGGGTTATAGAAAAGCATTAAGGCTAATGCGTTTGGCAGAGAAATTTAACAAACCTGTAATTTCTTTTATCGATACCATGGGTGCTTATCCTGGTTTGGAAGCAGAAGAACGTGGACAAGGAGAGGCTATTGCACGTAACTTGTTAGAAATGTCTGTATTAAGAGTGCCAATTTTATGCTTTGTAGTAGGAGAGGGTGCATCTGGTGGAGCATTGGGTATTGGTATTGGCGATCATGTGTACATGTTAGAGCATACTTGGTATTCAGTAATTTCTCCAGAATCTTGTTCATCTATTTTATGGAGAAGTTGGGATTTTAAAGAAAAAGCTGCAGAATGTTTAAAGTTGACTTCTGAAGACATGTTCAAGAATAAATTGATAGATGGAATTGTAAGGGAACCACTTGGTGGGGCACATCAAAATCCTGAGTTAATGGGCGAAACCCTTAAAAAACAGATCTTAAAAGATTTAAAAGAATTAAAGAAAGTAAATACTGATAAATTAATTGCCACCAGAATAGATAAATTCTGTTCAATGGGTGTCGTTAACGAAGCTTAAAATATATTTTGATATTAAAAAAGCCCCAAGACAAAATCTTGGGGCTTTTTATTTGGATCAAGAAATTAAAAAACTAGTGTTTTAATTTCGCCTTAAATAACTTTTCCAGTTTTTCCATCTTAGGCAAAATGACCAAACGGCAATAAGGCAATTCACCGTTTTTAATAAAGTAATCTTGGTGATAGTTTTCTGCAACATAAAAAGGTTGTGCCTTGCTAATTTCTGTTACTACAGGTTTACCAAAAGCATTGGCCTTGTTCAGCTCCTCTTTGTATTTAGTAGCCGTTGCCTTTTGTTCATCAGAGTGGTAAAACACAACCGAACGGTATTGGGTGCCCACATCGGCACCTTGTCTATTTAAGGTGGTAGGATCGTGGCTTTTCCAAAAAACTTCCAAAAGCTCGTCGTAGCTTATTTTTGCTGGGTCGTAAGTAACTTCAATTACCTCAGCATGGTTAGTAGTTCCGGTACAAACTTCTTCATAGGTTGGATTGGGCACGTCTCCACCTTCATATCCGGATTTAACACTTGTAACGCCATTTAAACGTTGAAAAAGTGCTTCAGTACACCAGAAACACCCCATTCCAAATGTGGCTTTCTGTAATTTTTGTTTTTGAGCATCAGCTTCTTGCATAGATAGGATGATTAAGATAATGATAGCTAGTTTTTTCATTTTGGCATATTTTACGTTAGTAAGTATACGCAAAACAAGTTATTAAAGTTTTTGAATATAAAAAAGGGATATCATCTTGACAATCTCAATACATATCCTTAATTTGTTAATAACTTAACAAATTGTTCTGTAATTTGTTAGCTAACAAAAACTGGAGCTGTTGAGGTTTATTAACATATCTTTTATAAATTTAAATATTCATTAAAATAAAATTATATGTCTACACCGTATATCCCTTGCCTTGATCTTGGTACATACATCAATGGTAATGAAGAACAACGTAAAAATTTTTCTGACGAATTAGGAAGAGCGTTTAATGATTCTGGTTTTGTAACCATTACCAATCATGGCGTAAGTCAAGAATTGATTGATAAACTATATGCAAATATTAAAGCTGTTTTTAGCTTACCAGTAGAAACAAAACGTAAATACGAAAAACCAGAGTTAGCTGGTCAACGTGGTTATACTAGCGCAGGTAAAGAAACTGCTAAAGGTGCTAAAACTGCTGATTTGAAAGAATTTTGGCAAATTGGCCAAGAAGTTAGTGATGGTGATCCAATTAAAAAGGAATATCCAGATAACGAAGTGCTGGAAGAAATTGCTGAATTTAATCCGGTAACCAGAGAAATTTATCAGAAACTGGAAGAAAACGGAAAGCACTTATTACGTGCCATAGCCACTTACTTGAGTTTGCCTATTGATTATTTCGATCAACATGTACACAATGGAAATTCAATTTTAAGAGGAATCCATTATTTTCCGATTGAAAACCCAGATGCATTACCTGATGATGCTGTACGTGCAGGTGCCCATGAAGATATCAATTTGATTACCTTATTAATTGGTGCAAGTGCCGATGGTTTAGAAGTTTTGACAAGAAGTAACGAATGGTTGCCAATTAAGGCGCACCATACTGATATTGTAGTGAATGTTGGCGACATGTTGCAACGTTTAACCAATAATAAGTTAAAATCTACTACCCATAGAGTAGTTAATCCGCCACGCGAATTAATGAAAACATCTCGTTTTTCAGTGCCGTTTTTCTTACACCCACGTTCAGATATGGATTTAACAAGTTTAGCCTCTACCATTGATGCTGAACATCCAAAAGTATACAGCGATATGACCGCTGGTGAATATTTAGACGAACGTTTGAGAGAGATTGGCTTAAAGAAATAATTTATTCTAAGTGTAAAGCAGAAACTGCATTTTTTTAACCATAAAATATAAAGCGCTAATTCATTTTAGCGCTTTTTTTAAATCAGGTCCATGTATAAAAACGAGCTGGAAGTTTTTGCGAAAATTAAAGGAGTAGGTTCGGCCTCAGGCTTATTTCTTTATCAAAATTTGCTCTATATCATTGGCGACAATAGTGGTTATTTATATGAATACCATATTGCCAGTGAAAAGCTAAATAGGATCCAGATTTTACCAAAACAATCTCAGCTAGAAAATATCCCCAAAAAGGATAAGCCAGATTTTGAAGTGCTTTGCAATTACAACAATGTACTTTATATATTGAGTTCTGGTTCTGCGGCCAATCGAAATCTGATAGTCGAATATCGGCTTAAAACAAAAGAAATTATTCGGCACGATCTGTCTAAGCTTTATCGAAGAATAAAAGAAGTTGCTTCAATTGATGATGCCAACCTGAATATTGAAGGTGCTATTTTTACCGGAAACGAATGGTTTTTGTTTAACCGTGGAAATGGAAATACAGCAAAAAATGGGATCGTCAAAATAGCTGGGAATAACCTAACAGCGGAGAATAAGATTGAATTTTTTGCGATTGTATTACAAAAAACGAATCATGTAATTGCTTCATTTACCGATGCGATTTTATACAAAGATCAAATCTACTTTATTGCAGCTGCAGAAGATACGACCTCAACTTTTGATGATGGAGAAATACAAGGGAGTTATATCGGGAGCATAGACCGTAAAACGTTAAGCTTAAACTATACCAAGAAGATTTCCGATGATCAAAAATTTGAAGGGATTTCCTTTTTTAAACAACATGAAGATAAAATAGAATTTTTGCTTTGCGAAGATAGAGATACCCAGCTCCTCGAAACTATAATTTACAAGTTGTTGGTGTAAGTAATTAAAAAGGGTTCAACAATTGTCGAACCCTTTTTAATTTAAGCTTTTTTAAGGAACATGGTTTTGAGTACAACCCGCATTTTATCGGCTTTGCAATCAACCTCGCCATCATCATCAGTTAATTTGATGTTCTTGATCACCATTCCTTTTTTTAAGGTAACTGAAGTTCCCTTTACAGGTAAACTCTTAATCAAGATTACCGAATCGCCATCCTTTAATATATTTCCGTTACTGTCTTTTACAATTAATTCGTCTTCCATAAATTGTTTTGTTTCTGCAAAAATAACTAAAATAATTTTAATCTATTTTAAGGTCGTAGGTTGTGGCAATTGTTTCAAGATTAATAAAAATAAGTAAATCACTAGGTGGATATGAAGATTGATGCACTTGTGATGCTAATGTAGCACTTCTATTGCTCAAGTTGATTCGCAGATTTGTTTTGTTGAGTTTAATCAACTAAATTGCTAGTAGTACAAACAAAGTTGTACCATAGTTATCACAATCAAAACCCTTAAACCATGAAGAAATTAAATTTATTGAGCAAAGCTGAAATGAAAAAAGTACTAGGCGGAACTGGAGAAGAAGAACCAGTTGATGAAAGAGAAAAATGTTATAAATGTTGTCCAAGGGGAAATTCCGAGTCTCCAGCTTGTAGTGTACCAGGTCCGGCGACAGCACATTTCGAGTGTCCAGGAACAGTTTATGAAACTCCTTGTTTATAACAAGTTTTCTCTAGTGCCAATACTTTCTATTGGCACTAGTAAATAACCTACTTATTAATGTTAGTTGGGATTTGTAAAGTTAGTCTGGATTTGCAATCTCGACTAAATACCTAGCTAACCTACTTATTTCCTTTATCTACCGCTTTGATAATGGCGTCTTGTATGCGTGGTCTGATATTGAGCTTACCCAATTGCTCACTCACAGTTGGGTGAACACGGTTTGACAAGAAGATATAAACCAAACCTCTGCTTGGATCTACCCAAACCCCAATGCCAGTATAACCAGTATGCCCAAAAGTTTGAGAAGAAGCCAATTCTGATGGATATTTTTTCGAAGCATCTGGATCCCAACGGTCAAAACCCAAGCCTCTTCTGCTTACATTAGATTGTTTGCTGGTAAAAGTTTCTACAGTTTGCGGTTTAAAGTATTGTTCGCCACCATAAGTGCCTTTGTTCAGCATCAATTGGTAATAAATGGCCAAATCGTTGGCATTGGCAAATAAACCTGCATGCCCTGCAACACCTCCTTTTAGTGCTGCACCCTGATCATGAACATAACCCTCTAACAAGGTCTTCCTGAAAATTTTGTCATCTTCTGTAGGCACAATTCGATCTTTGTCGAAGCGGTTCCGTGGCAAATAACCAGCAGTATGCATGCCCAATGGGGTATAGAAGTTGTCTAGTACATACTGATCAAGTGGCTTTGCTGTAATTTGTTCTACAATGTCTTGCATTACATACATACTGATGTCGCTATAAACATAGCTGCCACGGGTTTTAATAGGCGAATTTAACATCTTAGGCCACATAAAATCGCTGAAAAATCCTTTCTTAACATAATAGCGATCTGCAACTTTTGTTGGAAAAAGTGCTGAAGAATCTCTACTGTAATCGCCTTCTTTCACATAGTTATGGAAGGGGATGTAAGGGATAAATCCGGCTTGGTGCAACATTACCTCGCGAACCGGAATGGCATTCATTGGGGTGTTGCGGGCCCTTGGGATGTAAAAGCCAATGTTTGTGTCTAATTTCAATTTGTTCTCTTCAACTAAGCGCATTACACTTGGTGTAGTTGCTGTAATTTTAGTTACAGAGGCCATGTCAAAAATATCAGTTACCCGATCAGGTATTGCATTGTCATACGTATGGTAACCAAATGCCTTGTTGTAGATCACCTTGCCATCTTTAGCAACTAAAACCACAATGCCTGGCGCTGCTTTTCCAGCAATGGCTTCTGCTGCAATTTGATCAACTGCATTTAATTCTTCAGTATTTACGCCCGCATCTTCCGGAACCGTATATTTTAAACGTGTTACTGTTGTTTTGTAGCCAGAACCCATGGTATATTTTCCAGAGTAGCCTTTGGTTAAGGTTTGTTGGGCTGCAATACCACCAAAAATAATTTGGGGTACCACCATTGCCGCCTCATTGTTTAATTGTGGGCTCCATACAATTGGGGCACTTAAATTGTCAAAAGCAGCTAAACTCTTTCCTTCTCCAAAAACAGCCAATACTACTTCTTTGTGTTTGGCCACACTGTTAATAAAATTGAGGTATTTTCCATTACTAGCCATTTGATCAGAAATGGCAATGACTACAGTACTGAAATATTTAAGGTCATCGTCTAAATCGTTAAGTGTAGCAGAGTCTCTATACTTATCGGCACTCAATAATTTAATATCGGCATATTTATTCAATAAGCTATCAAAGGAAGTTTGATAGGTAAAACCTAAATTGATAGAAACGAATTTTTTATCGGCAAGTTTGGTAACTGGAATAAAGCTTTGTTGGTTGTTCAGTAAAACACTGCTACTCGCTATGGCATTAATTGTTTTTAATCTGCTCTCGTTTTTTTTATGGTCTTGTGCGCAGGCACTTAAGGTAAAAATTAAGGTTAAACAAGTAGCAATTGTGCCAATTAAACTGTTTTTTTTGGTGTTGGTTTTCATCACAGATGAAGCTATCATGCCCCTATTTTTATTTTTTACTTGTATTTGGCTTGGCCACGATCGTTTCATATACTTTTTCTCCATTGAGGTATGTTCTTAACACTTTATTGTTCAATATTTGTTGTCCACTTGCTTTCATAATGTCGTTTTCTAGCATCACAAAATCAGCAAACTTTCCAACTTCCAAACTCCCTTTTTCTTTTTCCTCAAAATTTGCTTTGGCTGCCCAAATGGTCATTCCACGTAGCGCTTCTTCTGGGGTCAATGCATTTTCCATCTGAAATCCTCCTTTAGGAAAATCTTGGGCATCTTTTCTAATGGTAGCCGCATAAAACGTAAGCATCGGGTTAATCTGTTCTACTGGGAAATCTGTTCCCAATGGTATCCAACCATTTTGGGCCAACAATTGTTTGTAGGCATAAGCACCTTTTACCCTTTCATTACCCAAACGGTCTTTGGCCCAGTACATATCTGAAGTGGCATGTGTGGGTTGCACTGAAGGAACAACGCTCGCTTTGCCAAATAAGTTAAAGTCTTCTGGTGCTACAACTTGCGCATGTTCAATGCGCCAGCGTTTGTCATTTTTACCTCCCAATACTTCATTATATATTTTTAAGATACTGCGATTGGCCGAGTCGCCAATGGCATGGGTACACATCTGAAAATTATGCGAGTTTATTTTCTTGGCTACTTCTTCAAAATGTTTAATATCACTCAATAAGAAACCTTTTTTACTAGGCATATCACTATAAGGATGCAGCAAACAAGCACCTCTAGAGCCTAAAGCACCATCGCTATAAACTTTAAAGGCTCTCACATTCAGTCTTTCAGTTTTGATCGCTCCTCTTTTAAATAGATAATCGTAGTTTTTTTCAGCATCAGAAAGCATTACATATAAACGCATTTTTAAGCTCTTATCTTGATGTAATTTTTCGATAAATTCTACCGCATCGTAATCTAAACCACAATCGTCAATGGTAGTTAAACCAACTTCAAAACAATTTTTTTGTGCATCTAAAAGGATTTTTTTCGCTTTTGCTGCATCAGGAGGTGGAACTTTATTGGCTACCAATTCTACCGCATTGTCAATTAATAACCCTGTTAGTTTGCCATCCTTGTCTACAATATCTCCACCAGTTAAGGTAAAAGATTTGGTAATTCCTGCCTCATTTAATGCACTTTGGTTAGCAATCGAAGCATGTCCATCAATTCTTTCTAACAATACAGGTCTATTTGGAAACAGTCGATCTAATTGATCCTTGTTCGGGAACTGTTTGTCGGCCCAATCATTTTGGTCCCAACCACGACCAGTTAACCAACCATCTGGATGTGTTTTTGCAAATTCGGTAACCCGTGCAATCACCTCATCCCAACTGCTGGTGCCTCTTAAATCAGCACTCTGCAAACTTTCTCCATAGCCAAAAAAGTGGGCATGTGCATCAATAAAACCAGGGTAGATTGCTTTTCCATTGGCATCTAATTCTTCTTTGGCACTATATTGGTTTCGAATATCAGCTGTCTTTCCAACTGCTAAAATCTTTCCATCTTTAACCGCAATTGCCTCGGCAATATCAAATTTATCGTTAACAGTATAAATTTTTGCATTATAGATGATCAGATCTGCTTTTGGTTGATTACAACTACATAAGATGATCAACAAGGCACACAATGAGATTATTTGTTTCATCCTTTAAAGATATAAAATCAGTTCACAGTTTTCAATTAACAGGTAAACAAATCAACAATCGGTTGTTTATTTTTTCTTCTAAGTTAATAAAAGTTCAATGCTAAGTCATTTAGTATCAACAATGTGAAATCTGCCATAGGGATAAGGCTTATTTTCGCTAAATTAGCAACCTTACAAAGAATATAAATGTCTGATATTATACAACTTTTACCCGATAGTGTTGCCAATCAAATTGCAGCAGGAGAGGTGGTGCAAAGACCTGCATCAGCGGTAAAAGAATTACTAGAAAATGCCATAGATGCAGGAGCAGATAAAATACAGCTCATTGTTAAAGATGCAGGTAAAGCCCTCATTCAGGTGATCGATAATGGTTGTGGCATGACCATCACCGATGCAAGAATGTGCTTTGAGCGCCATGCTACTTCCAAAGTTCGCAAAGCGGAAGATTTATTTGCCATTCGGACCATGGGTTTTAGGGGCGAGGCGATGGCATCCATTGCCGCAATTGCGCAGGTAGAGATGAAAACCAAGCGTCATGAAGATGAAGTAGGTACATTGATCCAGATTGAAGGGGCCTCTTTTATCAAACAAGAACCTGTGGGTACTGCCGATGGTACTAGTATCAGTATTAAAAACCTTTTTTACAATACCCCAGCCCGTCGTAATTTTTTAAAGAGTAATCCGGCAGAAATGCGTCACATTATCGACGAGTTTCAAAGAGTAGCTTTGGCCAAACCGCATATCGCTTTTAGCCTACACCACGATGGGGTTGAGGTATATCGTTTACCGGCATCAGCCATGAAACAGCGCATTGTACATTTGTTTGGTAACAATTACAATGAACGCCTCATTCCAGTTGAAGAAGAAACAACAATCATCAATTTAAAAGGATTTATTGGCAAGCCAGAGTTTGCCAAAAAAACCAGGGGCGAGCAGTTTTTCTTTGTCAACGATCGTTTCATTAAAGATGCTTACCTCAATCATGCCGTAAATAAAGCATATCAAGAGTTGTTGCCAGATGATAACTTTCCGCTATATGTGTTGTTTATCGATATTGATCCTGCAAAAATTGATGTCAATGTTCACCCAACAAAAACAGAAATCAAATACTTGGATGAAAAATCGATTTATGCCATTATCCATTCGGCGGTAAAAAGATCATTAGGTAGGTTCAATATCAGCCCAACAATAGATTTCGACCAAGAAACTGGATTTAGCAATATGATCAGTCATAAAGCACCAGAAGATATTGTGCCACCGAGCATTGCCTTTAATCCAGATTTTAACCCTTTTACCTCTACAAAATCTCCTGCAAGGGAAAGTGCAGCTCCAAGAAGTCAAAACCAACACTTGGCGCCAAGTAAAAACTGGGGTTCTTTATATGAGATTACCAATCATCAATTGCCAGAGCAAGCTACGATAGATTTGGGTGGTACTCAAAAAGATGACGAATTTGAACCCGTACAGAAACAATTTATGCAGCTGCACCATCGTTATATTGTTTCCCAGATCAAGTCGGGGATGATGGTGATTGACCAACAAGCAGCACATGAGCGAATTTTGTACGAAAGATTTTTATTACACTTAGAAGATCGGAAAGGAGCATCGCAACAGAGTCTTTTCCCGCAAACGGTAACTTTAAGTCCAAATGATTACGAATTAGCCAAGAGTTTGTTGGAAGATATCAAAAGCTTAGGATTTGAAGTGAGGGAGTTTGGTAAAAACACTTTGGTAATTGAAGGAATTCCGGTTGATTTGGGAAGTACAAATGTTAACGAAACCCAGTTGTTTGAGCATTTAATAGAAGGTTTTAAAAACTCGCAACAAGAGTTGAAATTAGATAAACGCGACTCTTTGGCCAGAAGCATGGCCAGAAATAGTGCCATAAAAGCCGGAACAGCTTTAGGTCAACAAGAAATGAATACCTTAATTGAAGAACTATTTGCCTGTAAAACCCCTAACTTTAGCATTAGTGGTAAACCAGTAATACAAACGATAACTTTAACAGAAATAGCGCAAAAATTTGATAAATAATGTAGAAGGGATGAATAAAGAAATATAAGATATTGTAATAGTAGATAGACAAATAGCAAATTAACTATTCCCTATTTACCATTCCCCATTTTCTATTTCCTATTCCCCAATACAAAGAACAACAAACGAATAATATATGAACAATATTACCCCAGTAGTTAAGAATTTACTCATTATTAATGTGATTTTCTTTTTTGCGACTTGGCTTTTTGAACAACAGGGAATTGAATTGACTAAATACCTAGCTGTTTTCTATTTCAACTCTCCACTTTTTAATGTTTGGCAGCCTATTACCTACATGTTTATGCATGCAAATATGGCGCATATCTTTTTTAATATGTTTGCCTTGTATTCTTTTGGGAGCATATTGGAAGCGCATTGGGGGGGTAAACGTTTTATCAACTTTTATCTCATTACCGGTTTAGGTGCATTAGCCTTGCAATGGGCGGTTCAAGCTTTTGAGGTTTACCAGATTACAGGTTCGCCAATAAACGATCTAACTACACTTAGCGTAAGTCAGGAATATGTAAGAACCTTACAGGGCATTTATTTTGGACCAATGGTGGGTGCCTCTGGAGCCATATTTGGTATATTGGTGGCCTTCGCTATGCTGTATCCCAATTTAGAAATGTACATTATGTTTATTCCTGTTCCTGTAAAGGCAAAATATATCATTCCTGTATATATCGTTATCGAATTGTTCTTAGGTGTAGCTAGGTTTCAGGGAGATTCGATTGCCCACTTTGCGCATTTGGGTGGTGCATTATTAGGTTACATCTTAGTTAAATTATGGAAGAACAAAAATACCTATTACGATTATTATGAATAATAGCCTATGGTCAGATTTAAAGCTTAAATTATTTAAGTCGGGCAATCCCGTATTGTTGTATATTGGGATCAATGCCCTCATTTTTATTGTTTTTTCTTTATTAAGTGTTGTTTTCTTCTTCGCTAAAATGCCTGGTGTGGTAGATGGCTTTATCAATGAATATTTGGCTTTTCCATCGTCACCAGATTTATGGCTTACAAGGTTTTATACCCTTTTAACCTATCAGTTTTTCCATCGCGATTTCTTCCATGTTTTGTTCAATTTGCTTTGGCTCTATTGGATGGGACAAATATTCTTGGATTTTGTAAAACCTCGTCAATTCCATTTTGTGTATTTAGGAGGAGGCATATTGGGGGCGATTTTTTACGCATTAATTTATAACCTGGTTCCTGTTTTTCAGCCAGTAGCAAATAGCAGTACGGTTGTTGGCTCCTCTGCAGCTGTAATGGCAGTTTTTGCTGCCGCTGCTACATTAGTACCCAATTATAGCATTCGCTTGTTATTTGTTGGCGATGTAAAGATCAAATACCTTTTATTTGTTTACGTAATTTTAGATATTATAGCCATGCAATCTTACAATGCAGGCGGAAGCATTGCGCATTTAGGTGGTGCACTATTTGGTTTTGTATATGTTAAACTGCTACAAAACGGTACAGATCTAAGTAGTGTTTTCAAGAAAAAACCTAAATTGAAGGTGGTTAAAAACAACAAAACCGAAAAGAATACCAATACAGTAAACCAGAAAGAGATAGATCTCATATTAGATAAAATTTCTAAAAGTGGGTATGATCAATTGAGCAGAGCAGAAAAAGAAACTTTGTTTAAGGCAAGCAAAAATTAATGAAGAAGAAAAAGCTGACATTATTGGACAAACTAATGATACTCGTAGCCATTGCAATGGCTGTTGGGTTAATTTGTGGTGTCTTAGCGGGTAAAAATGATCCCCGCCAACATATTGTCCTTGCTTTTTTCGGACTGGCTTATCCTTTTTTCTTGTTGGCCAATTTTATAGTATTGTTCTGGTGGGTAATCAGGAGCAGATGGATCTTCTCTTTGGCTACGCTTGTAGTAATTTTTTCTGGTTGGAGTACCTTGATTGCAACATTCGGTCTTTTCGGAAATATTGGAGACCATCAAAAAGAAGAGGCAGAATTAGTAAGAATGATGACTTATAACGTGCATAATTTTAAACCTTATGGAGACAAGAATACCATCGAGGTGAAAGAAAAAATGCTGAATGTGGTTAAAGAGCAAAATCCAGATGTCATTTGTTTCCAAGAATTTTATACACGCTTTAAAGGACCTTATGATACGGTTGACAGTTTGATGAAACTGCTCAATACCAGCTATTACTACTTCCAACCAACCATGAGAAGTAGAACAGAGGCTATAGGTTTGGCTATTTTTTCTAAGCACCCTATTGAAGATCGCGGAAATATTGTTTTTGAACCTGGTTCAGGAAACGAAAGTATTTATGTTGACCTGAATATTAAAGGTAATCCGCTGAGAATTTACAATGTGCATTTACAATCTATTTCTTTCGAAAAAGAGGATTATACCTATATCGATAAGGTTAAAGAAATGGATGCACCAAAGGTAGGTTCATCAAAAAGAATTGCAAAGATGTTGAGAGAGGCTTTTAAGAAGAGAAGTGCACAAGTAGATCTAATGAAAGCGCACATGAAAACTTGTAAAACACCTTACCTCATAGCTGGCGATTTTAACGACACACCTGCATCTTATGCCGTTACAAAAATGACCGATTCGTTAAACAATGCTTTCGTGAAACAGGGTAGAGGCTTAGGGCGTACCTACAATGGCAAATTCCCTAATTTTCAGATCGATTATATTGCCACTACACCAGATATTGAAATTACCAATTACCATATTATAGAAGCCAAATTATCAGATCATTTTCCCGTACGTAGCGACTTGCGTTTAAAGTCATCGAAACCTTAAGTTTACCCTTTCTACTTAAAAGATATGGGGCTTTTATTTACATTTGCAGCATGAAACAAGACCTTCAATTATATAATACCATTTCTCGGAAAAAGGAATTATTCCAACCTTTAAATGCCCCGCATGTGGGTATGTATGTGTGTGGACCAACTGTTTACAGTGATGTACATTTGGGTAATTGTCGTACTTTTATTTCATTTGATCTGATTTTCAGGTATTTAAAATACAGTGGCTACAAGGTGCGCTATGTAAGAAATATTACCGATGCTGGCCACTTAGAAGGAGATAGAGATGAGGGTGATGATAAATTTGCAAAAAGAGCAAAGTTAGAGCAATTGGAACCAATGGAAATTGTACAAAAATATACATTGGGTTTCCATGAGGTATTGCGCATGTTTAATACTTTGCCACCTAGCATTGAACCTACAGCAACAGGGCATATCATTGAGCAGATTGAGATGATCAAGACCATTATCAACAATGGTTATGCTTATGAAGTAAATGGCACCATTTATTTCGATGTAGAAAAATACAGTCAACAATATAATTATACCATTTTAACCAACCGTAATTTAGAAGACATGTTGGCCAATACCAGAGAACTGGGCGGACAAGATGATAAACATGGTAGGTTAGATTTTGCACTTTGGATCAAAGCAAAGCCAGAAACTTTAATGCAATGGGCATCCCCATGGGGTATGGGTTTCCCAGGTTGGCATATTGAATGTTCTGCCATGAGTGCTAAATACCTTGGACAAGAATTTGACATCCACGGAGGTGGAATGGACTTGGCGGCAACGCACCATACCAATGAAATTGCACAATCGGAAGCATGTAGCCATCATCAACCTGCTAAATATTGGATGCATACCAATATGTTAACGGTAAATGGTACAAGGATGTCTAAATCGGCAGGTAATGGCTTTTTACCAGGCGAATTGTTTACTGGTAACCATCCTTTGTTGAGAAAAGGTTATAGCCCAATGACTGTTAAATTCTTTATGTTGCAGGCACATTACCGCAGTACGTTAGATTTTTCAAATGATGCGCTAGATGCATCAGAAAAGGGCTTTAGACGATTGATGAATGCAGTAAGTTTATTGCCAAAGCTAACAGCAAGCGAGCAAGGCGATGTAGAAATTGATCCAATTAAACTAAATTGCGAAAATGCAATGAACGACGATTTCAATAGCCCTGTAGTTATTGCAGAACTGTTTGAAGCGGCTCGTATCATCAATACGGTTTATGATGGGGCTTTAAAAATCTCTGCTAGTGAGCTGGCTAAACTGAAAACCTTAATGCACGATTTTATATTTGAAGTTTTTGGACTAAAAGATGAAGACTCGAGCAATACTGAACTCAATGAGGTATTGGATATGGTAATCGCTCTGCGAAAAGATGCTAAAGAGAATAAAGATTACGCCACATCTGATTTGATTCGTGTTGGTCTTCAAAATATAGGCATCCAGTTAAAGGATAGTAAAGACGGTACAACTTGGAGCAAAAATTAAAAAGAAAGAATGGGGGCAGCATCTATTTACATCCCCATTCTCTATTTCCTATTCACCATTTACTATTCCCTATTCCCTATTTCCTATTACCCATTCCCTCTAAATAAAAGCATACAGAGATGAATAAAAAACTTTTAATACTTCCTTTAATTGCATTGGCGAGTTTACAAGCATGTAGAAATGACAAACCGGCCGAAGAAAAGGAAACTGTAGTAAGCGAGGTTAAATTGATTTCGCCAGCGTTTAATGCAGATAGTGCTTTTGCTTATACCAAA
Source organism: Pedobacter sp. Hv1 (assembly GCF_001412215.1). GTDB lineage: Bacteria > Bacteroidota > Bacteroidia > Sphingobacteriales > Sphingobacteriaceae > Pedobacter. Next base: position 81,769 of record NZ_LLWP01000008.1, on the reverse strand, counting down.
GCGCAAGTAGATTTTGGTCCACGTATTCCATCAACCGAAGCACATGCCAAATGCGTAGCATATCTGGTTAAAAAACTGAAATCTTTTGGTGGCGAAGTAATGGTACAAGAAGCACCTGTTAAAACCTACGATGGCAAAAGCCACACCTTAAAAAATATCATTGCTTCATTTAACCCTGCTCAAAAAGATAGGATTTTAATTACCGCCCATTGGGATGCTCGCCCATTTTCTGATGCAGACAAAGATGAAGAGATGAAGAACAAAGCTTTTGATGCCGCAAATGATGGTGCAAGTGGGGTAGCGGTAATTTTAGAAATGGCTCGTCAAATACAACAGAAACAACCAAATGTAGGTGTTGATTTTATTTTGTGGGACATTGAAGATTATGGAAAGGGCAGTGACCAAACACCAAATGAAAGCACTTGGTGCCTAGGGTCACAACATTGGGCAAAAAATCCACATGTAAAAGGATACAAAGCATTATATGCCATTAACCTCGATATGGTGGGTGGCGGAAATGCCCAGTTCTTACAAGATGAGGTTTCTAGAAAATACGCACCTAATGTGTTGAAAAAAGTTTGGGATATTGGTAATGAAATCGGGTTTTCAGCTTATTTCATTCATAAACCTTCTCCAAACTTAATTGATGACCATTTTTGGATGAACCAAGCAGGTATTCCAACTATTGATATTATTGATTATTCAGAAGATGGAAATTTTTATAGGAACTGGCATACCCAATTAGATAACTTAAACAATATTGATAAAAATACTTTAAATGCAGTTGGACAAACGGTATTGGAAACAATCTATCGCGAAAAACCAGCCAGCTAGTGTGTAATTGTTAATTACTTTTTATTTCAGCTTATTATTCTAATCTTATATTCGTACCATATTACTATTAACAATGAAGAAAATTATATATACGGTTTTAGCCGCATCTTTAAGCCTAAGTGCTTTTGCACAAAAAGCAGATGGAACAACCAAATCTTTAGTAAATGCTGAGAAAGCTTTTGCAGAAGCAGCTACAAAAAATGGAACTAGAGAAGCTTTCGTAAAATATGCGGCAAGTGATGCCATCGTATTTAGACCAAATCCGGTAAATGCAAAAACTTTTTACGCCACTGCACCAGACATGAAAAACCTGAACTGGACAGTGAACTATGCAAGAGTAGCAAGAAGCGGAGATTTAGGTTTTACCTCTGGAAGTTATGTAGTAGATGGTGAGCCAAAATCTTATGGACACTATTTGTCAATTTGGAGAGCCAAAGAAGGAAAATGGGAGTATATTTTAGATCTTGGTGCAGAAACCAACAGACCTTTGGTTAACGTTGCTCCAAACTTTAAAGAACCAAAAGATCATTACTCGCCAAAATTTGCTACAGATAAAGAAATAAAAGCAAGTAGAGATATCATCTACACCACAGAAAAAACATTGAATACCATGTTGAAAACTCATGGCGCAAGTGCTTTTGCAGGGTTCTTAAATCCAGATGCCCAGTTGATGTTCCCTGGAACCGACCTAATTGTAGGAAAAGATAAGATTCAAGCATTTAACAATAGAATGATTGATAAGATTACCTTAAAAACTACTTCAGCGGATAAGGCTTTAGGTGGAGATATTGCTTATACTTATGGAATTGCTACTATTGATTACAAAACAGATTTGAGAGAAAGTTTCCATTATGTATTTATCTGGGAACGTCAGGCAGATTTTAGCTGGAACATCACTACCCAGCTGTTTACTTTGGCCGTACGCTAATTGAACAACCCCTATATAAAAAAGGATTTCCGCTAAGCAGAAGTCCTTTTTTTATGCGTATTAACCTAAATAAGCCAATAAGCCAAACATCTTGGCGTTATTATTGAAGAAGATTTTATAATGAAGAAAAACTTACTTTTAATAGCCGTTTTAACGATTTCAATTCATGCTTTTGCCCAGAAAAAATTTGATGTGCAGGGTCACCGTGGGGCAAGAGGTATTATGCCAGAAAATACCATTCCAGCCATGATTAAAGGGCTACAATTAGGGGTAACTACCTTAGAGATGGATATTGTCATTTCAAAAGATAAACAAGCTGTAGTGTCGCAAGAGCCTTATTTTAACCACGAGTTTAGCTTAACTCCAGATGGTAAACCAATTACCCTAAAAGAGGAGAAGAAATATAACATCTATCAAATGGATTATGCCGAGGTTAAAAAATTTGATGTAGGCAGTAAAATTCATCCCCGTTTTTTAGGACAGCAAAAATTTAAAGTATATAAACCCTTACTGGGCGAATTGATAGATTCTGTAGAAGCTTATGTAAAATTAAATAAATTGGCCAAACCAGATTACAATATCGAGACCAAGTTGATCCGTAAAGGGGATGGCGAGTTTCAACCCAGCCCAGAAGAATACGTAGAGATTATTATGGCTATTGTAAAGCAAAAGAAATTAGAAAAAAGGGTGATTATCCAATCTTTTGACATTCGTACCTTACAGTATGTACACCAAAAATATCCGAAAATACGTACATCTTTAGGTATCGACGAAAAAGAAGATTTTGAAAACAACATCAAAGACTTGGGTTTTAACCCAACAATCTATAGCCCTTATTCAGTACTAGTGGGCAAAACTTTGGTCGATAAATGTCATGCAGCAGGGATCAAGATTATACCATGGACGGTAAATTCTATCAAGGACCTGCAATATTTAATGGGTTTGGGTGTAGATGGAATCATTACCGATTATCCCAATATCATGGGGCAATTGAACTAGGGGAGGTCAATTTTTGTTAATTCCTTCATACTATCAAATAAGATATTGGATAACGACTTAACTTCCTTTTTTACACTTTCTCGCTTTCCAGAAACAGAGGCTTCAATTTGTAAATTCTTAAGCTCTTTTGAATCAGCTGTGGCCTTTACATTCACTTTAAAAGATAGAGCTGACTCTGTACCGAATTGATCCATGCTATTTAACAAATCTTTAATTTTTTGCTTAACCTCGCTTTTTTTAAGGTGAGTGATGTTTCCTAAATTTAAAGTGATTTTTACCTCATCAAGTTTAATAATAGATGGGTTTTCTTTTGCAACAACATATCTATTTGCATAGACACTTGTTGAGGTACCAATGGCTAATGCCAAAATCATCAAATTTTTTCTCATGTTCTCTAGGTAGTATTTATCTAAAATAACAAATAACTAGCTAAAACCAAATAACAGCTTGATTTTCAGATAAGAAATAAAAAGAAAAATAAGAGATCTAGAATAAATCTTTAATGATCTGTTCAATCGATAAGCCTTCTGCTTCAGCTCTGTAGTTTCGTACAATACGGTGGCGCAAAATAGGTTCTGCTACGGCTTGTACGTCTTCAATGTCTGGTGCATATTTACCAGAGATGGCTGCATGGCATTTGGCACCCAATACCAAAAACTGAGATGCCCTTGGCCCAGCACCCCAAGAAATGTAATCGTTGATTGCTGCTGAGGCTAAAGCCGTATTAGGCCTAGTTTTGGCGGCCAATTTAACAGCATATTCTAATACATTGTCGGTAATCGGAATATTTCTAACCAGTTTCTGGAAATATTGAATTTCACTAGCACTAATGATCTTTTCTAATTGAACTTCTCTATTGCTTGTGGTGTTTTTTACAACAGTCAGCTCGTCAGCAAATGATGGGTAGTTTAACTGAATGTTAAACATGAAACGATCCAATTGTGCTTCAGGAAGTGGATAGGTTCCTTCTTGTTCAATAGGGTTTTGTGTAGCCAAAACGAAGAAAGGTTGAGGCAAATGATGGGTATGTCCAGCTGCCGTTACCGATTTTTCTTGCATAGCTTCTAACAAAGCTGCTTGCGTTTTTGGTGGCGTGCGATTGATCTCATCTGCCAAAATGATGTTAGAAAAAATCGGGCCTTTGATAAACTTGAAATGTCTGTCTTCACCTAAAATCTCGGCACCGATAATGTCACTCGGCATTAAATCTGGTGTAAACTGGATGCGGTTAAAGTTAAGATCCAGTACGCTAGAAACAGTTTGTACCAATAAGGTTTTGGCTAAGCCCGGTACACCAACTAAAAGGCAATGCCCATTGCTAAAAATTGCAATGAGTACTGATTTGATAATCTCGTCTTGCCCGATAACAACTTTGCCTATTTCGGCCTTAATGTTTTTATAAGATTGGTGCAGTGCGTTTACAGCCTCTACTTCATTGTTAAACTGCATGTAAACTATTTTTTTTCTTTTTTAACCCAGAGTTTCATTTCGTCGCAAGATGCAAATTCGTCATCAATTCTAATATACGTTGTTTCTTTACGTTTTTCAAACCAATCGCTAACAATCTTTGAATTTTTATCTTCTTGCGCTCTTTCTTTAAATTTAGTATAGTCTTGCTCTAGGTTACCTTTGTGAGGAGGGATCTTAGATTTTAGTAAGAAAATTTTAAAACCTTCTTTGCCATCTTGCTGACTTTTAAATTCAATAGGTTTAGAAACTTCGCCAACTTTCATGGTATCAACAACCAAAAATACTGCAGGGTCTAATTTCTCTACCGGAATAAAAGTTGTTCTTGAAGTTAATTCGTCAGCATACAACATCATACCACCATTGTATTGGGTTTCTCTATTGTCAGAGTATAAAGAAGCAGCATTAAAGAAACTTAGTTTTTTAGCTGCAATATCTTTATAAATACTATCAGCCTTTAATCTTACTCTTTCTAAACTGGCAGGAGTAGTTTGAGGTTTAATTAAAATGTGTCTTACGTGTGCTTGCTCACCTCTTCGCTCCAATACTTGTACAATATGGTAGCCAAATTCAGTTTCAAAAACTGGCGACATCTCTCCAGCTTTTAATTTAAATGCCCATGCCGTAAACTCCTTAACCATGGTAGTTCTGTCAATAAAGCCATAGTCGCCACCCTCTGCAGCAGAACCTGGGTCTTCAGAATAAGACTTCGCTAAGAAGGCAAAATCTTCACCACTTTTGATACGTAACCTGATGGCATCAAGTCTATCATAAGATTTTTGTTTCTCTGCTTTAGTTAATTTAGGATAAAGCACAATCTCGCCAACCTCTACTTCTGTACCAATATCAGGCAAACTATCTTTTTGATAAGTGTTGAAATACTGTTTTACTTCTAAAGGAGTAATGGTGGCATGTTCTGTAATTTTAGCCTGCATTTTTCTAGCAATCAAACCTTCCTTAATGTCAGGTCTCATTTCATCTTTATATTGCAATATCGATTTATGTAAGAAATTCTCTAGTTTTTCTTGACCACCCATACGTTGAATCTGATAACGCATACGTTTATCAAGCTCATCATCAACTTGGGCATCATCAACCATAATTGAATCGATTTCTGCTTGTTGTTTCAATAGTTTTTGTGTGAGCATTTGCTGTAAGAAGAAGCATTTGGCTCTGTCGTCTGCAGGGTTTCCTTGATTAAGGTAGATGGCATATTGTTGGTTCAGGTCAGACAAAAGGATAATATTGCTCCCTACTACCGCCACTACTTTATCCAGGTTCTTCTTTTGAGCTTGTACATTTATAAACAGGCACATTAGACCACCTGCTATTAACAAAAATTTCTTCATTCTATTTTATTCAATTGTATTTAAGGCAAAGTTAATATTAATTCGTTTATGAAATTTTGCTAGAGTTTAGCCAATTTCCTCAATTCATCGTCGTTAACTTTAACCGTATATTTTAATTTTAGTAATCTAATCCAGTCGTCTTCCAAGTTTTGTTGGTAATCTGCAATTACCTGTCCTTTTACTTCATCAAAGCCTTTGCCATCATATTTGTTGATGTATTTGCTATAGAAATCACGTAATTGGCTGTCGTTGTCTTGCACTTTGCTCCACACCTTTTTTTCTGATACATTAAACATAAGAACGCCCTCTCTATACTCGTTCATAATGAAATTATATTCAATGTTTTTTGGAGATGCTTTCTTTTGAGCCTTTAATGCTTGTTCATATCCATTAATCTCTTTTTTGTAAGCAGTATCTACATCTAGGCCCATTCCTTTTGCATCAATTACTTTTAATTTGAAATTAATATAAAGGTCTAAGTAGGCAGCTAACTCTTGATAAGAAGCACTGGCCACACCTGCATGGTTTTTTTTATAAACCCACATAAACTCTTTACTACTTATTGATTTTCCATTAACAGAGGCCACATTTTGCGCAAATGAAGCGATATTAAGAAAGCATAAAATAGAAATACAATAGACTTTTCTCACAAAAGACAACAACAATATATTTTTAATGGATAAAAGTAACAAATTAAGCCGCTATAATAAGATATTTAACTAATTTTAACAGAAAATATTTTAATAAAATAAATTTGATGAATAGCCAACTAACAAGTAACGCTGAAGCCTTGCGTTTATTTTTTACCGAAGATATATTTATGGTAGAAGATAAAAATCAAATTGCTTCTGTAGAGCCTGTTAGCGTAGCTGAAGTGAAAATTGCTGAAATTATTACCCTGCCAACGGTAAATGTATCTTATGAAAATTTACCGAAGGAAACTGGAGTAGTTGAAGAGCCAATGCCAACCCTAAAAAGAGAATCTAGTTTCGAATTTTTAGGGAAAAACCAAAAAGGCATCCTAATTCTGGTACATGATCAGGAAAATAAAGTAAGTACTACAGTGGGTACAGAGCTGTTGAGAAAATTGGTTAAAGCGATTGAGTTGACCAATAATGATTTTGCATTGGTCAATTATGCACATTATCCAACGGCTACCTTCGAAGATTTAAAAGGTTTCTTTAACTGCCAATTGGTATTGTCTTTTGGAGTTACAACTACACAACTTAAATTAAATGAGCAGGCCCTACATCAAATTGTTAAGCTCGACGAGACAAGATTTGTATTTACCAAAAACCTACACGACTTAGACAGCGATCAGTTGAGTAAAAAAACACTTTGGGGTAGCTTACAACAACTAAAATAGCATAAAAGGTAGTTAGAATGGTTTGAAGCTGGAATACCTACCAAAACGAATACCTACCAATTAATTACTAAAATGCCCAATCAATTAGTTTTTGCTACCAATAATCAAAACAAAACCCTTGAGGTACGTGAATTATTGGCACCAACCTATCAAATATTAAATTTGCTTGATATTGGCTGTGAGGCTGATATTCCAGAAACAGGAGATAGCTTTGCAGAAAATGCTACTTTAAAAAGTTCGTATGTAGTACAAAACTACCAGATAGATTGTTTTGCAGACGACAGTGGACTAGAGGTTGAAGCCCTTAATAATGAACCAGGAATTTATTCGGCCAGGTACAGTGGTGCAAGGGGCGATTATGAAAACATGATGTTTCTGCTTAAAAAAATGGAAGGGATAAGCAACCGAAACGCCCGTTTCAAAACTGTGATTTCTCTTATTCAAAATGACGTCAATTATATTTTCGAAGGTGTAATTTATGGCAAGCTCAGAACTGCACCAAAAGGTGATAAAGGATTTGGTTACGATCCAATTTTTGAACCAGACGGCTATGAGGTAACATTTGCAGAGATGGATCTTGCACAAAAAAATAAGATTAGCCACCGGGCATTGGCCATGAAAAAATTAATAGACTTTTTGCAAAGCAACTAGTTTTAATTTTTAACGGGTGTCTTTGTCGTATCTACCTTAACACTATCCATTTTAACTTTATCTAATATAGGTTTTGCCACAGGGACTAAACTCTTACCAGCGTTTTTAGTGTTGTCTGTTGTCGGCTTTTTAGTAGGTAAAATGGGTTTGATTCCTGATGGGTCTTTGCCTTTAGGTGTTGTTTTTGATGGTGTAGTAGAAGGCTTCACTTCCTTTTTAGCAATTGGTCGGCCTTTAATGATATCTGCTTTACTAGTTGGCCTCAGTTCTGGTTTCCAGATAAAACCGGTTAAATGCGATTCTTTTGGAATATCTTGATTAGAGCTATAGGCACCTTCATTGTCTTTTACCGACATTACACCCTTCAATTCTTTATCCTTAAAAGTAAATTTGATCCTTCCACTGATCATTTGGTTCATGTGGTCGCCATCATTGTCTTTGGTAAAATAGATACTTTCTGCATTGCCATCAACATACATCGTTCTTAACTCTCCTTCGCTAAAAAAGCCAGTAATGAGTTTGCCTTTCACTTGGTTAAATTTGGTAGAATCGCCTTCGGTATTTACCATAAACCCATTTTTTAATACTTGTATGGTGTTTATTTTCTTGTTCTTGAACTGCACATAAATGGTGTCGCCGGTTTGTTGCGAATTCTCAGACCAGATCATCGGGTCTTGGTACCATCTTAAGGTAGAGTCTGCAGCCGTGTAAAATAGCGAATCAGATTTGGCCTGTAAATTTGCTTTAAACACCCTTACATTGTGGTAAGCCTTAATTGCTCGGGTTCTTACCGTATCAGCAGGGTTAAAGGGGAGTGTATCTTTAACCAAAGGCTTTTGGACAATACCTTTTACAACTGGTGTTTTTGCTCCAACCACAGGCACAGCATTTTTTACATTAACGTCTTTGGCAATTGCTTTCTCTATTGTTTTTGTGCTGTCTTTTAAAACAGGTTTCTTTAACGAAAGTAATAGACTATCTTTTTTTACCGTTTCTTTTTTGACACTATCTATTCGAATGCTATCTGGCTTTAGCTTGGTACTGTCTGGTGGTTTGGGCACGGGTGGAATTACATCCTTTGCATCTTTTGCCTCCTTGGCCGCTTTTTCAGCTTCTTTTCTTTCTTTTCGGCTTAATTTTTCAGGTTTTTTTTCTGTTTTAGTTGCAGCAGCTTTTGGCTTCGGTACTTTGGCAGCGGCGGCCTCAGCAGCTGCTTGGGCTTTTGCAGCGGCCTTTTCTTTTTTCTCCTTTTCAGTTTCTGCCCCTATTTCGTTATCCTTTAAAATTACTGGAGTAGGAATTAGTGTTAATGTTTTCTGCAGTACCATTTGTGCCTGTAAAGTATCGGCACCTATCCATAAACTATCAGGAATTTTTTTACTGTTCACTAATACCGAATCTGCAGTTCCCATACCTATGTAGGCATTTTTGGTCACCACAACTCGCTCATCTATTTTATAATATTCGCCCAATTGCCCTCGTAAAAGCATTTTGTCTTCTGTGTCTATAAAAACGATATTTTTAACCGCCTTACCATAGCCCAGTTTGCCAAAATAATATAAACTATCACCTTTTAACGATTTAGTTCCCTGTGTATATAGATTTTTTTTGCCAAATAAAGCATTTTCGCTTTTGGTATTGTAGGCGCCATTTTCGGTATAGAGGTTATCATCTTTACCCTTAATATTGGTAGGACCATGAAAAAAGGCCCAATTACTGGTGGTATTGTAAACTAAGGTGTCCGATTTGATATTGGCTTGCGGGGTAACTACATCTACATTATATCTAAAATAGGCATCGCTTGTATTGGCAAAATACCATCCTTTTTTACTAGTTAGCGTAACATCTTTATCTTTATTTACAATTTTACCCCCATTGATATAAGTGCCAATTTTTAGCGCCATATCGTAATCCAATATATTGGTGGTCAATGTCGATTTAGGGTCAACCATGCGCACATTGTTAATTAAATGCGCCATTTTCTTATTGCCTTCGTAATTGAGCAGGTCAGAAAAAATATTAACAGTATCTGCCTGGTTGATATGTACATTTCTGAAAGCCTCAAAATAGTTAAGGTCGTTATAAAATACAGCACTATCACAACTTAACGTAGCATTATCGTGCTTAAATGTTGGGTTTTTAAGATAACTGATATTTTTTTTGTTATCAACTTGCACAGATGATGAACTGATCAATTGTACTTTTGATTTTTCCTGAGCAAACAATAGGCTCGGAAATAAGATGAGAAGGAAGAAAAAGCGTAATTTCTGCACTTTACAAAGTTAGGGTTTTATTTTAATTAGGTTATATCCTTGTTACCTGTTAATTGGAGATTGGCAGTCTGTTTTTATTTTTTTTTGAAGATGCAAGCTTATGCTACTTAAATTAAATATTTTTGAACCATGTTACCAATAGCACAGTTTACGGCTTACATCAAAAAAAATGCCCTTTTTACCAAAACGGATAAAATACTGTTGGCCGTAAGTGGGGGCAAGGACTCTGTTTTAATGGTTCAGCTATTTAAACTCGCAGGATATCAATTTAGTATAGCCCATTGCAATTTTAATTTACGCGAGGGCGAAGCTCAACGTGACGAAGCATTTGTAAAGTTATTGGCCGCTAATTTAGGTGTTCGGCTACATGTAACCCATTTTGATACGAAAACTTATGCCGAAAAGCATCAGATTTCTACACAGATGGCCGCTAGAGACTTAAGGTATGCCTGGTTTGAGGAAATTAGGAAAGCAGAAAAGTATGATTTTATAGCTTTAGCACATCACCAAAACGATTCGATAGAAACGCTCTTGTTAAACCTAACCCGTGGTACGGGCATTAGTGGAATGCATGGTATTTTACCTAAAAGGGATAAATTGGTAAGGCCATTGCTGTTTTTATCACGATTAGATATAGATCAATTAATTTCTGAAAATCAGATCGACTTTGTAGAAGACAGTTCAAACGAAAGTACAAAGTACGCTAGAAATAAAATCCGACTTCAGGTCATCCCGCAGTTGCGAGAAATTAACCCAAACTTGGAGCATACTTTTGCACAAAATATTATTCGTTTTGCAGAAACTGAAGAAGTTTTACAACAAGTAGTGGCCAGTACAAGATCAGAAATGATTGAAGAAAAAGCCGGTGATGTTTATCTTTCTATCGAGAAAATTAAAAAACTTCGACCTCAAAAACTGTTGTTTTTTGAATTGTTGGCTCCCTATCATTTTACCAGTGTTGTGGTAGATGAAATTTTAAGTTCATTAGCCAAACAAAGCGGAACTTCATTTTACAGTAGCACACACAGGGCAACGATCAATAGAACAGACGTAATGATCTCGGCTTTGCCAATACAGCAGGTACCACATCATTTTATACACCCAAATGATACCACTATTTCAATTGGCGAGCAAATCATTTCCCTGCATTATACAGATTCGAATTCGATAGCAAACAATCCAAATCAAGCATTTGTGGATTTAGATCAACTCATTTTTCCACTGGTTGTCCGTTTTAGGCAAGATGGCGATAAGTTTATGCCATTGGGAATGAAACAGTATAAAAAATTAAGCGATTTCTTGATCGACGAAAAAGTTCCATTGCCCAAAAAAGATAAAGTTCCATTGCTCTTAAATGGCAATGGTGAAATTATTTGGGTAGCGGGTTTACGTCAAGACAATAGATATAAAGTAAGTGCTACAACAAAAAAAGTTGCTATATTCGAACTGTTAAATCAATCATCCTAGTTTGTAGGCTCATTGGAGCTAGGAGAAGAAAATAAGCCCATCAATAATGGATCAGAAACATGTTTATATCGAAAAACAGTACATCGGTCGCGATTACATTCGTATTGCGATAAGGCTAGTAATGGCCGCATTCTGTTTTGCTGCATATGTTTACGAACGCGACCGCGACAATACAGTTGACCTTTTCTTAGTTGTAGGTTTTGGTATCATCGGGGTTTCCATTATTCTTCTTTTCCTGATCCAGTATAAAATCCGTATCGAAAATAAGAGTGTCATTATTGATGGTTTATGGACAGCCAAAAAAGTGAAAATTGATTTAAACAGTATTGTAAAAGTTCGCAAGGCCACCTATAGCAACTATGTGTTCAATAATCCAGTGTATAACCTGCACCGTAAAGGAAGCATCAGGTTTTATTCTTCTGGTAAAGATGCCGTAGTTTTAACCGATAGAGATGGACTGGAATATTTTATCGGAACACAACGTCCTAATGAGATGTATTTGGTGATCCAGGCCGAAATGAAAAGCTAATAATAATTGCCGAACTGGGATTTATTTCCCCAAAAATCTATATCTTGTTTCTTAAATCTAAAGCATTAGATTGCTTTCTGTTAAGTTATAGTCCTATTTAGCATAGGGTATTATTCTTGCATGATTAAGTTGAAAATAAATTATTGAGATATGAAAAATAAACAGATTTTAATTTTAGGCATTACCACATTATTCATTTCATTTGCAGGTTTGAGCAATGCACAGCAAGCTCCGAAACCTGTTCCGGTAGAGGTTTTGAAAACTAGAGAGGCATTGCTAAAAGAAACTACAAAATTAAATGGGTTGAAGATTAAATTGGCTAATGCAGAAGCCCAAACACAAAAGCTGGAAAAAAATATCGCTACAGCAAATGAAAGGGTAGTTAAATCGACTAAAGAAAGCAAGGATTTGTCTGCTAAGATGACCGCAAATGCTGGAGACCAGAAGGTGGCCAAGAAAGCCAAAAGCGCAGCCAAATCTTTATATAATGATACCAAAAAAGCACATCAATTGGCCGATGATCTAAAGTCTAATCAAAAGAATATCGCAAGTTTAAAAACCAGCATAGAGAAATTAAAGGTTAAAATTGCAAAGATGGATCAACAGCTAAAGTTTAGTGAAACCAAAACAGTTAAATAACAGATGAAAAAAGGATTTTTAATAATTTGTATTGGCCTTTTAAGTTATGGATTTACAAAGGCACAACAATATACTCCCAAAGTTTCTAAAGACTCAGTAGGGATTTTGAATGCTCGAATAAATGCACTCAAATTAAGTATCAAAGTTCAGGAACTTAAAATCAAAGAGGCAGAAGGAGAGACCGACATTGAAAAACTCCAAGTTAAATTATTGGAAGCAAATGGCAACGCTAAAGAATCAGCTACACAACATAAAGACGCTGCAGAGAAGTTAAAGTCTGGTGCAATAGATGCTAAAGCTGCTGATAAACTAGCCAAAAAAGCTAAAAATGATGAGGATGATGCAAAAAAAGCATTAGACCGTTATCAAAAACAGATTGAAAAAGTGGCTTTATTACGAACTGAAATTCAAACAGAAGAAAGAAAATTGACGTATAAAAAGCCTTTGATCAAATATGATTATAAATAATAGGCTCTAATAAAAATAGGATGTTATTTTTGTGAGCGTTTGTAGGTATTGTATTGAACATGACTGCAAATATTAAACAAATAAAAATGAATAGAATATTTATAGTTTTTGCATTTCTTTTTTCTACAACATTGGCTTTTGGACAAACAAATAAGACCATGCCAAAAGAAAATACCAAACCTTTTGTATTGGGTGTAATTGACGAAATACAATCAAAAGAATTAGGAGAAAATAGAATTTTAAATATTTACCTTCCAGAAGGTTACAAACAAGATGAAGCAGCCAAATATCCTGTAATCTATTTGTTAGATGGTTCGGCTGATGAAGATTTTATTCATATTGTTGGACTGGTTCAATTCAATAGTTTTGAATGGATCAACCAAGTGCCAAAATCAATTATTGTAGGCATTGCAACAGTAGACAGAAGGAGGGATTTTACATTTCCGACAAGAATTGAAAGAGACAAAAAGAAATTTCCCACTACTGGACATTCAGATCAATTTATTGCGTTTATAGAGAAAGAGCTACAACCATTTATTGAAAAAAAATACCGTACAAATAATTCTAAAACGATTATAGGGCAGTCTTTAGGTGGATTACTGGAAACAGAGATTTTATTAAAGAAGCCCACACTTTTTAATAAATATATCATCATCAGTCCAAGTTTATGGTGGGACAATGGCTCACTTTTAGGTCAGGATTCAAAAATTTTGCAAGGCGATTTCACTCAACAAACGGAAATTTATATTGGCGTTGGTAAAGAAGGGCTTACCCCGACTGAATTACCCAGAGTAATGGAGGTAGACGCGAACCTATTGGCCGAAAAAATAAAAGCTACCAAAAGCAAAAATGTAAAAGTCTATTTTGACTATTTGCCACAAGAAGACCATGCAACAATTATGCATCAGGCTGTTGCCAATGCATTCAGACTGCTCTATCCAAAAATAGCAAAAGAATAAGATAGCGCAAACAATTGATGATACGATGAAGGCTTTGGTAAAATAAAAAGCACCTCCTAATTTTATTACCAATAGATAACACAAATTAAATAAGATATAGGTTAATTTGCTTTATTGAATTTGTTCTTAAATAGAAATCATATTAATGAAAATAGGAATTGTTTGTTATCCTACCTTTGGTGGTAGTGGTGTTGTAGCTACAGAATTAGGTAAAGCACTAGCTAATGAAGGCCATCAAGTTCATTTTATCACATATAGTCAGCCAGCTCGGCTCGATTTTTTTTCTGCCAACCTATTTTACCACGAGGTTTCGGTAAGAGATTATCCGCTTTTTGATTACGCTCCGTATGAGTCTGCATTGGCTAGCAAGTTGGTAGATGTGGTGCGTTTTGAGCAGCTTGATATTTTACACGTACATTATGCCATACCACATGCATCTGCAGCATTTATGGCCAAGCAAATTTTAGCTACTTACGGAATTAATATTCCTTTTGTAACCACTTTGCACGGAACGGATATTACGCTTGTAGGTAAAGACGCCACCTATAAACCAGTGGTTACTTTCTCTATTAACCAAAGTGATGGTGTAACTACGGTTTCAGAAGATTTGAAAGAAGATACCTATAAACATTTCGAGATCCAGAAAGAAATTAAGGTTATTCCAAACTTTATAGATTTTAACCGCTTTAGCTTACAGCCCAAAGATCATTTCAAAAAAGCAATAGCGCCTAACAATGAGCGTATTTTAATCCATACTTCGAACTTTAGAAAGGTAAAACGTACAGAAGATGTGATCAAAATGTTTCAAAAGGTGCAAGAAAAAATCCCTTCTAAATTATTGATGGTGGGGGATGGCCCTGAACGTACAGCCAATGAACAATTGTGTAGGGAGTTAAATATCTGCGAAAATGTAAGGTTTTTAGGTAAACAAGATGCCATTGAAGAAATCTTATCTGTGTCTGACTTGTTTTTAATGCCTTCAGAATCTGAAAGTTTTGGTCTGGCGGCGCTTGAGGCCATGGCCTGCAAGGTGCCAATTATTACTACCAATGCTGGTGGTTTGCCAGAATTGAATGTAGATGGTTATTGTGGTTACATGAGCAATGTTGGCGATATAGAAGATATGGCGCAAAAAGCTGTTCTCATCTTGGAAAATGACGAGACTTTAAAAGAATTTAAAGAGCATGCTTATCTGCGTGCAAAAGATTTCGATCTTAAAAAAATATTACCCATGTATATCGATTATTATACAGAGGTGCTGCAACAATCATTGGTATCTAAATAATACCAAAGCTCAAAAAAAGCCATCAAGAAATTTTCTTGATGGCTTTTTTGTTGGAGTGGAATTTATTGAGGCTTGATCTGTTGATCTGGACTTTCTTCTTCTTCTTCTTCCACTTCTGTTTTAACCTCAATGGTGTTTTCTTTTCTTCCAGAAGATGGCATTGGTATACCTCCGCTTAAACCCACACCTACGGTGGCTAGTAACATTAAAAATATCAATGCAATTAACCGCATCAATTTTTTGAAAAATTTCATGCAATACATAATTAACCCACACCAAGTAGTATCGGTTCAATAAAAAATAAATAGTTAATAAAGCCAAGTGAATTGGCGGGGAGGATGGTTATCCTAAAAGAAAATATTGCGGTTCTTCTTTAAAGCTTTGAGGGATGGTTTTTAAAGGAGAAAAATAGAAAGTAGCCCGACTGGAATACAGCTGTTGAAGCACCTTAAATTTTGTTTGTAGCGAGCGATGGTGGTTTACTAAAACAATGGTTTCAAAAGAAGTAAATCCATTGAAATGTATCTTGTTTAATGAACCGAATAGATGGTAATAAGCAACAAGTTTTTTGTTGCTCTTTTGAACCGCATTTAGAATGAGCTCTGTTTGTACAGCTCTATGTTGGCCCGGTTGGGAATTACTTAAGCCACCAGCAAATACAAAAAAGCCAAAGCACACAAATAAGGCTAAGAACCATTTTGATAATCGATGCTGATGAGCTAAGTGTTTGTTTTTCATGTAGGACGCTATTTTTTACTAAATACCAAACAAACCGGAACGCCGACATTAATTCTTTTGCCACTATCTTTTAATTTACCAGTGGTTTGATTGCGGTTAAAAATTACTACATCGTTGGTGTATTGGTGGGCAACCAATATGAAATTGCCATTAGGGTCAATACTGAAATTTCGTGGACCTTTACCTAAAGTGCTAATTGTTTCTATCAATTTCAAAGTTCCTGTTGGCAGTATTGCAAATGTGCTAATCGTATTGGCATCACCTCGATTGGTTTCATACAAAAATTTACCATCAGCTGAGATATGGATATCTGCTCCGTCTATTCTGCCGGTAAAATCTTTAACCGTTGAGCCAACTTCCTGGATTTTATTTAAGTTGCCATTTGAATAGGCAAAAGCAGTAATACTTCCGTTAAACTCATGGGCCAAATAGGCAAATTTTCCATTTGGACTAAAAGTTAAGTGCCTTGGCCCAGAACCTGCATTGGTTTTAATTACATTTTTAACAGTTAGAACCTGATTTTTACTGTTCGGGTTATAGTTGTAAATGTAGGTTTGGTCTTCACCAAGATCATTCACCAGTAGATATTTTTGATCAGGGGTAAACTGCACCATGTGTACATGTGCGCTGGCCTGTCTTTTGGCATCAACACTTTTTCCAGTATGCTGCACAATTTGTTTCACATCGCCTAATGAACCATCAGCATTGCGACCAAAAACAGCAATGTTACCGCCACTATAATTCGCTACAATTACATTTTTATCGTCAACTGTAATGTAGCAAGGATCTGCACCTTCAGCTGCCTTTTTATTTAGAAAAACTAGGTTCCCACTTTTAGGGTCATAGCTGAAAGCACTTACTGCACTATTTTTTCCATCTTCATTTACACTGTATACAAACTTGCGATCTTTACTTACAGCTAAATAACTAGGGTTGACCACATTTTTAGCCACACTTTTCAATTTCGTTTCGGCAGTTAAACTATTGTAATCGTATACATAAATACCCTCGCTATTTCCTTTATTGGTGTAAGTGCCAACCAATAAGTTATAGTTTTGAGCTTGAGCCTGAAATGCTAAAATTAAAGTGAATATAAAGAAGAGTGACTTTTTCATGTAAAATGGGTTGCTACAAAAAAGACAACGATTTTCGTTGTCTTATCTTGTGAAATTACTTAAAATATCGGTTATTTTATCAAATGTTTAATTTGAATCAATTCATGTTCTTCTAAGAAACGCCATCTGCCACGTGGCAGATCCTTTTTGGTCAGGTTACCATAAACCACACGGTCTAGTTTAACCACATCATAACCTAAGTGCTCGAAAATTCTACGAACAATTCTGTTTTTACCACTATGGATCTGAATGCCGATTTCTTTTTTACTTGCACCAGCAACATAAGAGATGTTATCTGGCTTAATCACACCATCTTCTAACTCCAATCCAAATTGGATTTTGTTAAAATCGCCTTGACTTAAGTTTTTGCTCAATTCAACATGGTAAATTTTGGTAATGCCATTTCTTGGGTGCGATAACTTATCAGCTAGCTCACCATCATTGGTCATTAAAATTAATCCAGTTGTATTTCTATCTAAACGTCCAACAGGGTAGATGCGTTCGCGACTGGCTTTTTCAACCAATTGCATTACGGTTCTACGTTCTTGAGGATCGTCGGTTGTGGTGATATAATCTTTTGGTTTATTCAATAAAACGTAAACTTTCTTTTCACGTTTTAACAATTCGCCATTGTAACGTACTTCGTCTTTGTAAGGATCAATTTTATGTCCAAGCTCTGAAATTGGTACACCATTTACAGAAATTACACCGGCTTCGATCAATTCGTCTGCCTTACGACGAGAACAAATTCCTGAATTGGCGATATAACGATTTAGACGGATTAAACCATCATCTTTTGGTTCTGCAGCATTTTTTCTAGCTCTTGTAGCTGGTGCTACACGCTCGCCGCGGTCATCCTTGCGTTTAAAGTCGCCATCTTCTCTTTTTCTATATGGACGGCTGTCTGTACTTCTAGAGGTACCGCCTTTTCTATCTGCAAAATTTGGTTTTTCTCCGTCTTTCGCGTAATTGTCTTTTTTAATGTAGCTGCGTTTGGTTTCAGAAGAATCGTCTCTAGAGCTTCCTTCTTTATAGGCTTTAGGCTTGTATCCGCTGTTGCCACTTTCTTTTTTCTCCCAAGGTTTAAAACCACCCTTTTCGTTGTTTTCGGTTCTTGGTTTGAAATCTTTTCCAGCTGATGGTCTTGATGAGTATGGTTTAGAATCTCCATCTCTTGCCGCTCTTGGTTTGTATTCTTTGGCTGAACCATCTCTATCGGATCTGGGTTTGAAATCTTTCCCAGCTGATGGTCTTGAAGAAGAGTATGGTTTCGAATCTCCATCTCTTGCTGTTCTTGGTTTGTATTCTTTTTTGTCGCCCGCCGCAAAACCAGATTTGCGTTTGTCTTTATCCCTGTCTTCTTTTTTGTCAAATCCAGAATTGTTTTTTCCGTCTTTGTCATTAAATCTTGCTTTGGGTTTATCGGTGCCTGCAGGTCTTCTACCTGTGTTGCTTCCGCCCGCCTTGGACTTGTCATCGCGACTGTTCCTGTTATTGTTTTTTATCATGATACGCTTTTAACCACATAAAATATGCGGGTGCAAAGATAATAAAAATGCAACAATCTATTTCGTAAAAATTAAGCTAAAATCATTAAAATGGAATCGCTGTTTAAACACATTTAAACCTCGATTTTTGCAGAAAAATACGTAACTATTTGATAATTAACTAAATGTATTGTATCTTTGCAAATCCAATTATAATTGTTCACCAAAAAAAGGAGGAAGATGATAAAGAAACACCTCACTCCATGCGTAATAATTTTAACATTATTAGTCATGGCAAAAGTGTTTGCTTATACACTACCAGAAGTAAAAACAGATCTAAAAAACAACAATCTCACCACCATAGTTAAAAAAGCTGAAGAGCCAGCATTTACCTTTGCTCAATTAGAATTCGCAGATGAAACCTTGCCTTTGGGCGATAATAAGGTGAAAGGCAAAATGAAGAAAGTTTTAGCTTCTTATGCCTATGAAAGTCTGCAAACAAATCGTTTACACCGCAAAGCCGCAGAATGGTTTCCTATTATTGAACCTATTTTGGCAGCCTATGGTATTCCAAACGATTTTAAGTACATGCCCTTAGTTGAATCGGGACTGCAAGACGGAACCTCGCCAAAAGGCGCAGCAGGTTATTGGCAATTTATGCCTGGTACTGCTCGTATTTATGGTTTGAAAGTAAACGGCAGAGTAGATGAACGTAAAAACTTAAAAAAATCTACCATTGCAGCCTGTAAGTACATTAAAGAGTTATATGGCATTTTTGATAGCTGGACTTTAGTTGCAGCAGCCTATAATGTTGGAGATGGACATATGAAAAGGCAGATCAATAAGCAAAGTCAAGACAATTATTTCAAAATGAAATTGAACCGTGAAACAGGTGGATATGTTTACAAACTCATATCAATGAAAGAAATTCTTGAAAACCCTGTACGTAATGGTTATACCAACCAAAAAGCATTAATTGCTTATACTGGTAGTACAAATACTATGGTAGAATAAGATTTGTTTAACTAACTGATGAAAGCCATTCCAACTTGTTGGGATGGCTTTTTTGTTGTTTCATTTGAAGCGCTTTTCTGATCAGCCTTTAATTTGTTATTTTAGCAGCCATATGTTATTGCAAAAACTCCGTGTCATTTCTGTAGATCAACAAGCCACCCAAGTATTGAGCATCAGCTTCGAAACGGTGGATGGATTAAAGCTTGCTTATCAAGCTGGTCAGTTTTTGCCATTGGTTTTTCAGGTTAATGGAAGAGAGTTAAGACGGTCATATTCTTTTTGTAGCTCTCCTGATGTTGATGAGCCGCTTACCATAGCTGTTAAACTGGTAGAGAATGGAGAAATCTCTAGGTTTATCCATCATCAATTATCGGTAGGCGATTTGGTGGAGATTGGCGAACCTAATGGTCAATTTACCTATCATCCAGTAACTAAAGCAGAAAGGACCGTTTTTTTGTTTGCGGCTGGAGTTGGAATTACGCCACTTTTATCGATCTTAAAAACAGCTTTAGTTAAAGAAACCAAGTCGAAAATTGTATTGATCTACAGCAGTCGATCTGCTGAAGATACCTTGTTTATGGAAGAGATTGCCAAATGGCAGGTCGCTTATCCAGAAAGGTTAAAAGTGATCCATCTTTTTAGCAATTCTAAAAACCTAATGCGGGCTCGACTCAATGGTTTCTTGATTAACCAATTGGTGAAAGAGAACCTCAGTTTTGATAAAAATGATGCTTTGTTCTATACCTGTGGCCCTGTCGATTATATGGATGTTTGTCGCATTACATTGCTAGGTGCAGGTTTTAAGCCAAGCCATGTGAAACGGGAAACCTTTGTGCTGCCAGAAGATGAGGTAGATGAGGATGACATGACGGAAAAGGTAAAAGACACCAATACCTATTCTGTTAATTTACATTTTAGGGGAAATACCCATCACTTGTTGATCCCTTATCCAAAAAGAATTTTAGAAGTTGCACTTGAAAATAAGATCAATCTGCCTTACAGTTGTAGTGGAGGTGTGTGTAGCACTTGTACAGCAACTTGTATTTCTGGTCATGTAAAGATGGATTACAACGAAGTGTTAACCGATCAGGAAATAGCCGAAGGAAGGGTTTTAGTTTGTACCGGACGCCCTACCGAAAATGAAACAACGATTACTTGGGATTAAGAAGGGGAGTTAAAAGTTCAAAGACCTAGGTTCGTGTCGACACGAACCTAGGGACAGGCGTAGCCTTTTCTAAATAATTATAAAATTTAAACTTTCCGTTCTGGCAAGGGTACAAATTCTGTTTCGCCAGGAACTGGAGCAAATTCTTGCGCAAGCCATTTTTCTTTTGCGGCTTCGATCAATTCTTTACTGGTGGCTACAAAATTCCAATAGATGAAACGCTCTTCTGGAAAAGCTTCTCCACCAAAAATGTAGATGGTGGTATTTTCTAGAATAGTAAACTCGCAAAGTGAGCTCTCTTTGGCTACCAATAGTTGTTTTGTGCCAAAAGTATTTCCCTCGCTTTCTATTCCGCCTTCTAAGATATAGATGGCACTTTCTCCGAAAAGCTGATCGCCAATTTTAACAGTTTGACGGGTTTTGCTCTTTAGTTCTATTAAATATAAAGGGCTATAAACAGGTATGGGTGATTTTTTGCCAAATGCTTCACCAGCAATGAGTTTATATTGAAGGTCACCATCTTCCCATATTGGGAGTTGGTCTGCATCTGCATGAAAAAATTCTGGGTCCATTTGTTCCAGTTCCTTAGGTAAGGCTACCCAAATCTGCAAACCATGCATCATTTTGTTGGTATGGCGCAAATATTCGGGTGTTCTTTCAGAGTGGGCAATGCCTTTCCCGGCAGTCATCCAATTCACCTGACCAGGTTTGATGACAACCTCGGTACCTAAACCATCACGATGCATAATGGCACCCTCAAAGAGATAAGTTAAAGTAGATAAACCAATGTGGGGGTGGGGAGGAATGTCTAAATTAAGATGGTCACTCATTAAAACTGGTCCCATGTGGTCGATAAAAGAGAATGGACCAACCATTCTTTTCTCTCTAAATGGCAATAACCTACCAACCATAAAATTGCCAATGTCACTTGGCCTTTCTTCAATAATGAGCTTAATATTCGACATCTCTTTTTTTTATTAAAGATAATAATTTGATTTGTAATAATCTTTATCGTAATATTGCAATATTAAAATATGAAATCATGGGCGCATCCAAAACAACACATTTTACGCAAAAGCAAAATGAGATTGCTGCAATAATGAAAGCATTAGGTCATCCGGCTAGGGTGGCTATTATCGATTACCTGCTCACCGTTGATACCTGTATCTGTGGAGACATTGTAAATGAATTGCCGTTGGCGCAACCTACAGTTTCTCAGCACTTAAAGGAATTGAAAAACGCAGGTTTGATCAAAGGTAATATAGCAGGCAATGCCATCTGTTATTGTATTGATGAAGAAACCTTCACCAAATTCCAGAATTTCCTGTCCGAAGTCTTTGGAAAAATCCAAAACCAAAAAAACAATTGTTGTTAACCTAAATTATCAAAGCATGAAACTATCAGAAGTTAAAAACTTTTTAGAAACCTTGGAAGTAGTAAATTTTAAATTGCCAGATGGTACTTTGGTGCCAGAACATTTCCATGTTACAGAAGTTGGTGTGGTAAGCAAACATTTTATCGATTGTGGAGGCACTGTACGTAAAGAGTATAAGGCTAATTTTCAGCTATGGGATGCCAACGATTTCGAACATCGTTTAAAACCAGGAAAACTATTACACATCATCAACCTTTCTGAAAATATGTTGGGTATGGAAGATTTAGAGATTGAGGTTGAATACCAAAGTCATACCATTGGTAAGTATGCCTTAGATTTTGATGGGAAAGACTTTGTGTTGGTGAATATGCAAACAGCATGTTTAGCACAAGATGCTTGTGGTATTCCGGCAGACAGGCAGCCCATCAATTTGGCTCAATTGCCAACGGCAAATACTTGTACGCCAGGTGGTGGCTGTTGTTAGAATTTAGCTGATGAAAAAAGTATTGGTTTTATGTACTGGGAATAGTTGTCGCAGTCAGGTTGCTGAAGGCTATTTAAGGTATTTTGCTCACGGTAGTGCCGAAATCTATAGTGCAGGAATAGAAACCCATGGTGTAAACCCCAGAGCTGTTGCTATAATGAAAGAAGATGGGATTGATATTTCCACCCATACATCAAACCACATCAACGAGTATAAAACAATTGATTTTGATTATGTGATCACTGTTTGTGATCATGCCAAAGAGAGTTGTCCTTATTTTCCTAGCATGGCTAAAAAATTTCATTACAATTTCCCAGACCCCGCAAAAGCTGTTGGAACGGCAGCAGAAATTGCACAAGAATTTAGAGCTGTTAGGGATATGATTAAAGCTTATTGTAAACAATTCGTAAAAGAAAACCTCATCCGAAACTAATCGAATGAGGTTTTTATTTTAATAGCGAATTCTCTATTTCCTATTCTCTATTCCCCATTTACTATTCCCTATTTCCCATTCACCATTTACTATTTCCTACTCTCCACTTTCTTCTTTTACTTCAACCAAGCCTGGTACGTCAACCATTTCATTTGCATCTGCTTGATAATCTACACCAGCAAAGTCAAACCCAAAAAGGTTTAAGAAATCTGCTTTGTAGCCAGCTAAATCGCCAATAGATGGCAAGTTTTCTGTAGTAGCTTCTTCCCATAAGGTGGCCACTCTAGCTTGTACATCAGCTCTCATTTCCCAATCGTCAATTCTGATGCGTCCTTTTTCATCTACCGGTACAGCTGCTCCAGTATATAACCTGTCTTTAAACAAGCGTTGGATCTGCTCAATACAACCTTCATGAATGCCTTCTTCTTTCATGATTTTATATAACAATGAAATATACAAAGGGATAACCGGAATGGCAGAACTTGCTTGGGTAACCAATGCTTTGTTTACAGAAACATAAGCCTTTCCATTCAAATCTTTTAAAGTATCGCTAATGGTAAAAGCAGTAGCTTCTAAATGATCTTTTGCTCTGCCGATGGTTCCTTTACGGTATACCGCTTCGGTAACGGCAGGACCGATATAAGAATAAGCTACAGTTGAAAAGCCTTCGGCAAGTAAATTGGCTTCTTTTAAAGCATCAATCCACATGGCCCAATCTTCTCCACCCATTACTGCAATCGTATTTTCAATTTCTTCTTCGTTAGCAGGCTCAATTGATACTTCAGAAACTATTCCGGTATGAAAATCGACAGTTTTGTTGCTAAAAGTTCCACCTATAGGCTTCAATACCGAACGATGGGTAATTCCAGTGTTAGGGTTAGTTCTAACAGGCGATGCTAAACTATAGATCACCAAATCAATCTGACCTAAATCAGCTTTGATCAAGTCGATGGTTTGTGCTTTTACTTCATTAGAAAAAGCATCTCCGTTGATACTCTTTGCATATAAACCAGCTTTAATGGCTTCGGTTTCAAAAGCAGCAGTATTGTACCAGCCTGGTGAGGCTGTTTTTCCTTCTTTTGGTGGTTTTTCGAAATAAACACCGATAGTAGCGGCCTCAGAGCCAAAGGCACTTGTAATTCTAGACGCCAATCCGAAACCAGTTGAAGCACCAATAACCAGTACTTTTTTTGGACCATCAATAGGCCCTTTAGATTTAATATAGTTAATTTGATTAATTATGTTCTGCTCACAACCTTTTGGATGTGCAGTTAAACATATAAATCCTCGCATTCTAGGTTCAATAATCATAATTTTCTTTAGCTAATCCTTTAATAATCGATGTGGGTTTAAATTAGTCCACGTTTTATCCTTCAAAACTATCCTTAATTTCTTTCCATTCCAAATGTTTTATTGTTGGGCTTGGTCGAGATTTGTAATCACGACATTTTTATTGCTTAACTATTCAAACGCAACCAACAGTTTAACAGCTATTTCTAAAAATTTCAGGAAAACATTGCTCGTGGTTCTTCGGATGGTGTAGCCCCGCTTTCCGTTGCTGCTGAAGAAAATTCGGCATCCACTGCAATCAGGTTTATTTAACAAAGGCAATGGCTCTAGACAAGGTTACAACCGTAAATAGTTGTACAAACCTATGTTCGCTAAACGGGATTGAAATGGAAATCCTTTTTGTATTGCTGAGCTGAGTTTACCGAAGTATCGAAGCCCAAAAAGATTGGAATGTAAAGCCAGACTAACGTTAAAAGAGGGTAGAAACATGCTTTCCTGAATCATTATTTGTTGGGATGTGTAATCTCGACCAAAATGTTAGCAAAATGGCTAAAAAAGCTTTCGGCCTAATGACAAACAAACTACATTTTAAGCTTTGTAAATCAATAGCTTTTCTCCTTATTATTCGCTATTTTTGCAGGCTGTTTTTTAATACCGAGAATTCATAAATTTATGAGCAAAAAGAACGTTGACCTAGGCGAACAAAAAGATGTAGAAGTGTATGGTGGCAGGGTGCATAATCTTAAAAATATTGATGTTAGCTTTCCACGTAACCAACTGGTTGTAATTACTGGTTTAAGTGGTAGTGGCAAGTCGTCTTTGGCTTTCGATACCATTTATGCTGAGGGCCAACGCCGCTACATGGAAACCTTTAGTGCTTATTCTCGTCAATTTATGGGGGGCATGGAGCGCCCGGATGTAGATAAGGTTTCTGGCCTTAGTCCGGTAATTGCTATAGAACAAAAAACGACCAGTAAAAATCCACGTTCTACGGTAGGGACGATTACGGAAATTTACGATTTCATGCGTTTGCTGTATGCCCGTGTTGCCGAAGCTTTTTCTTACAATACTGGAGAGAAAATGGAGCGCATGAGCGAAGATCAGATCCTCAAAAACATTTACAAAAAATTTGATACGATTGCGGTAAATATATTGGCACCAGTAGTTAAAGGTCGTAAAGGTCATTACAGAGAACTATTTGAACAGATCCGCAAGCAAGGTTATGTAAAAGTTCGTATCGATGGTGAAATTAAAGACATCACTGCCAAAATGCAGGTAGATCGCTATAAAATTCACGATATAGAAATTGTAGTAGATCGTTTGATTATTGATGAAAAAGATCATAAACGTTTATTGGATAGCATTCAAACAGCCATGCGTTTAGGTAAAGGGATTATTAAAATTAGTGATAAGGACAATAATGTGGCCCATTTCAGTAAGTTTTTAATGTGCCCAACCACAGGGATTTCTTATGATGAACCACAACCGAACAGTTTCTCTTTTAACTCGCCTTATGGTGCATGCGAGCGTTGCGATGGTTTGGGCTATATTTTTGTAGTGGATAAGGAATCGGTAATGCCGAATATGAAGTTGAGCATTATTAATGGTGGTTTGGCACCACTGGGCGAATACCGAGATGTGTGGATGTTCCAAGTGCTAAAAGCATTGGCAAAAAAATACAATTTCTCCCTTTCTACGCCATTGGAAAAATTAGGAGATGAAAATATAGATATCATTTTAAATGGTACACACGAATTGTTAAGTGTGGCTGTTGAATACAATAAATGGAATGTTCAGAACTATCAGATCACTTTTGATGGGATCATTAAACTGTTAGAAGAGCAACAGGAGAAAAAAAGCGATACCGCTGCGGCTGATGACATGGACAATTTCAGAAAATTGAAAACCTGCCCGGAATGTAATGGCGCTCGTTTAAAAAAGGAGAGTCTGCATTTTAAGGTAGATGGAAAGAACATTTTCGAATTGGCTGCAATGGATATATTGGGTTTAAAAGCCTGGTTTACGGATGTAGAAAGCCGTTTAAATGATCGACAAAATACCATTGCCAAAGAGATTTTAAAAGAGATCAGGGCCCGTATCGGGTTTTTAACAGATGTAGGTTTAACCTATTTTGCATTAGACCGTACTGCACGTACACTTTCAGGTGGCGAGGCACAACGTATTCGTTTGGCTACGCAAATCGGCTCTCAATTAATGAACGTCATGTATATTTTGGATGAGCCAAGTATCGGTCTGCACCAAAGAGATAACGAGCGTTTGATTGGGGCTTTAAAAAATTTACGCGATTTAGGGAATACGGTTCTGGTAGTAGAACATGATAAAGACATGATTTTAGAAGCAGATCATGTAATTGATATTGGCCCGGCAGCAGGTGTACACGGTGGTGAAGTTGTGGCTCAGGGAACACCAGCACAAATTTTAAAATCTGGAACTTTAACGGCAGCTTACCTGAATGGTAAAAAGGGAATTGAAGTGCCTAAAGAACGCCGCAAAGGAAATGGACATAAATTATCCATTGTTAAAGCTACTGGCCATAATTTAAAAGAGGTGTCAGTTGATTTCCCTTTGGGTAAATTTATAGCTGTTACAGGTGTTTCTGGTAGTGGTAAATCGAGTTTAATTACCGAAACGTTGTATCCGATCTTGAATCATCATTTTTTCAGAGCCAAGAAACAACCACTTCCGTACGAAAAGATCAATGGCTTAAAAGAGATTGATAAAGTAATTGAGATTGATCAGGCACCAATTGGCCGTACACCACGATCAAACCCTTCAACCTATACCGGAGTTTTCTCTGATATCCGTAACCTATTTGTATTGTTGCCAGAGGCGAAGATTCGTGGTTACAAACCTGGTCGCTTTTCATTTAATGTGAAAGGTGGTCGTTGCGAAACTTGCCAAGGTGCTGGGATGAAGGTGATTGAAATGAACTTCTTGCCAGATGTGGCTGTTCCTTGCGAAGAGTGTGGAGGCAGAAGATATAACCGAGAAACCTTAGAAGTGCGTTATCGCGGTAAATCTATCAGCGATGTGTTGGACATGAGTATTGAGGAAGCTTGTGCTTTCTTTGAACACATGCCGGCAATTTACCGCAAGATTAAAACTTTAAATGATGTTGGTTTGGGCTACATTAGGTTGGGTCAATCTTCTACTACATTATCAGGCGGAGAGGCGCAACGGGTTAAATTGGCTACCGAGTTATCTAAAAAGGATACGGGCAAAACCTTCTATATTTTGGATGAACCTACAACAGGTCTTCATTTTGAAGACATTAACGTATTGTTAGGCGTGCTGAACGAATTGGTTGAGAAAGGAAATACAGTGCTGGTTATCGAACATAATTTAGATGTGGTAAAAGTGGCCGATTGGGTAATTGACCTGGGAGAAGAGGGTGGTGCCGGTGGTGGTCGGATTATATTTGAAGGTACCCCAGAAGGATTGATCCAAAACCCAATTAGCTTAACCGGAAAATTCTTAAAGAAAGAAATGGCTTAGTCATTTACTGTTTCTATAAAGTAAGTTTAGCCCATAAAAAAGCCATTCCGTTTTAACGGAATGGCTGTAAAATAGTTTCAGCATCAATTAGTCTAGGTTTTGGCCTTTTTTAAAAAGCTGAAGGTCTCTCGTGTTTTTCTGCACTGCAATAGCGCCAAATAAAGCGAGTAAAAATCCAAAGGAATAAAACCCCTTTTCGCTGGGCAAAAGGTCGGCATTCCATAAACCAATCACCAATAGGGTAATGGTTAAAATGGTAGCAAACCAGCTAATGCCATAATAGAGTTCCGTAACCGGAATACTTTCTAATTTGTCTCTTACTGCTTTTTGTAAGGATATTACGGCAAAAAGGCCGAACATCAATACGGTAAAATAATAACCCTTTTCGTTCAATAGCATATCGGAGCGCCAAAGCCCTACAATAAAGCCAATCATGCCAATTCCAAGTGCAATCCATGCGGCTGCTATGAATGCGTTTGATGGTTTTTGAATCATCGTTTTAAAATTTGGTTAGCGATTTAATTATTGATAATGAGATGCCATATCATACAAAATGTTACTAAATCAAACAAAACTGCCCGCTATTGCATTTAATAAACAGATTACATTAACTTAGCTTTATGCAAAACCTGTTAACATCAGCGCAGTTAAAAATGGCAGATGTTTTTACCATTCAAAAGCAGTCTATTTCTTCTGTTGAGCTGATGGAAAGAGCCGCATTGGCATTTGTAGAAACATTTAGTGAAGCGTTTTTTGAGCGGAAAAATCATATTGCCATTTTATGTGGACAAGGGAATAATGGAGGAGATGGATTGGCTATTGCACGGCTGTTAACGCAAGGGGGATATATGCGTGTGAAGGTATACCTGATTAACTTTTCTACGAAACAAAGTGAAGATTATACCAAGAACCTAGAGCGATTAACGAAGAGGAAAATCAATCCAATTCCTATCTCAAAAGCTGAAGAACTTAACGAACTTAAGGCAGATATTGTTATTGATGCCGTTTTAGGCTCAGGTTTAAATCAACCCTTAGCAGGTGAATATGCTGCATTGGCAGATATAATTAATCGTTTAAGCCAGAAAGTGATTAGTGTAGATGTGCCTACGGGCATGCCCCCAGAAGGTGAGCTGCCAGAAGTATACAATGGTATTAAAGCCGATCTAGTAATCTGTTTTCAGCAACCAAAGTTGAATTTTTTCTTTCCAGAATCTGTAAAAGCATTGACTAAGTTTAAGGTTGTGGACATTGGTTTGGATGAGGGTTTTATTGCAAATCAACAAAGCGATTGGAAGTTAACAACAGAATCTGATATCCAAAATCGGATTAAGCCAAGAGCAAATTTTAGTCATAAAGGTACTTATGGACATGCTTTGTTAGTAGCGGGCAATTATACCACAATGGGTGCAGCACTTTTAGCCGCAAGTGCTTGTTTGCATGTTGGTGCCGGATTAACCACAGTTTGTTTGCCACAGAGCGGATTAATTGCTTTAAATACAGCTTTGCCAGAAGTAATGGCCTTGCCCAGGAATGAGCAGCTAGCTATAGAAGCTTTTGAAAAATTTAATGCCATAGCCATTGGTCCTGGAATGGGGCTCGAAGAAGAGAATGAAATGCTATTGGCAAGATTAATTGAACTTAAAAAGCCTTTAATTGTTGATGCCGATGCATTGACTATTTTATCCAAAAGGAAAGAACTGTTTGATGCCTTGCCACCTCAAAGTATTTTAACGCCACATGTAAAAGAGTTTGATCGGCTTTTTGGTTTACACCAAAATTGGTGGCAAAGGATAAAGACAGCTCAGAAAGAAGCGAAGCAAAGAAGCTTGGTCATCATTCTTAAAAATCAATATACTTTTATTTGTTTGCCTAATGGTGAGGTTCACGTTAATCCTACCGGAAACCCTGCTATGGCCTCTGGAGGCATGGGCGATGTATTAACAGGATTAATTGTTGGTTTAGCGGCACAATCCTATACAGCAGCAAATGCGGCAATTTTAGCGGTGTATTTACATGGCCAAGCCGGAGACGAGTTGGCGAAAACTAGGTTTACGGTCAATGCATCAGCCTTAGCTTTACAGATTCCAAAAACAATACAAAAGATTTTAGATTAGATGGTAACGCCACCCATTACTACCATTTTTTCCATGGTAGGATTTTGGCTTCCACCTGTAGGCTCAATGGTTACAGCAAAGGCCTGTGCTTTTGCTATCGTTTCCATTTGTTTAACAGCTTCTTTAGCATTGTCGGTATTGCCAAATACACCTAAACTTACTGGTTTGCCATCAACAAGTGCCCATAACTGATATTCGTGTGCCTGATCTGTTTTAGGCAAATCCATAGCAGCGTAATTGATCAAAATGTTTTTGTTATTTTTATTCCAGTACACCAACATTTTTGCTTTTGGAGAATCTTTCACACCAGCCAATTTTACAGTTGCCCACTCGTTAGTTTCCGTCATGGCAATTCTGTTTTCCATTCCACTTTTATCAAACTGTAGTTTAGAAACAGTAGATGCAAACTTTTCTTTGTCGAGGCTTAATGTAGCAATTTGCTCGTTGGCCTGGCTCAAATCGTTATGTGCAGAAAATAAAGCGCCTAAGCTTACTACCAATAAAATACTACAGGCAATTAATGCAAAGCGTAATGTTCTTACGGTTCCATCTTTTTGTCCTTCGTATAAAGGCACAACTTTTGGTTCAGGTAATTTTTCAGTAATTGTGTTGGTATTGAACTGGGCTAGTATTTTCTCTTCAAGTGCACTTGATGGGGCAACAGCATTTTCAAGTGCATAAGATTCCAAAGCAAGCTCAATAGCAGAAAGTTCTGCTTTAACCTCTGGATACTTATTGGCCATAGCTTCAACTTCACTACATTCTTGGGTGTTTAACTGCCCTAAAACGTAAAGTTCAAGTATGCCTGATTCGATATATGCTTTTACTTCTTCCACTTCCACCTCAATTAAATTTTTTCCTCAATTCTAATATGGCCATCCGAACACGTGTTTTTACAGTGCCCAAAGGTAGGTTCAGTTCTTCTGCTGCTTCAACATGGGTGTAACCTTTAAAATAAACCATGTCTAAAACATCTTTAAACTCGGGTTTAAGGTTAATTACCATGTCTTTTAGTCCCAAAACATCGGCATTAAAACTGACCTTCTTTTGCTGGTCAATGAAATCTACGTTATTTTCTATGTCTTGGTTTTTATTGGCATTTTTAAAGTCTTTCGAGCGCAATTTGTCAATGGCTAAATTACGGGCAACATTCATCATCCATGTAAATAAACGACCTTTAGAAGCATCGTAACTACCAGCAGAGTTCCATATTTTAACGAAAGTTTCTTGTAATAAATCTTCGGCTACCTCTGTATGTTGTATAATACGCGAAATTACACCCAGCAAAGCACCCGAATACATGTCGTACAGTGCCTTGATTGCTACCGTATCCTGTCTTTTGAGGGCGTTAACCAATTCTTCTTCAGAAAGAGATATTTTTTTTGTTGTTGCCAAGGTTACTAATATACAGAAACTTATACCAATTGAAAATGATTTCTTTAATTAATGATTAAAACACTAGAAATCGAATAAATGTTTTTCTGCATGATAAGAAGAACGTACCAATGGTCCACTTTCTACATATCTTAAACCTTTGGACAAGCCTATTTCTTTGTATTTAGCAAATTGATCTGGATGTATCCAATCAACAACAGGATGGTGGTTTCTTGTAGGCTGTAAATATTGGCCTAAAGTTAAAATATGTACACCATTGGCTACCAAATCATCCATTGCCTCTAAAACATCGTCTTCCGTTTCGCCCAAACCCAACATAATTCCTGTTTTTGTTCTTAGGCCAAATTCCGAAATTCTTTTCAAAGCCTCTAAACTTCTGTCGTATTTAGCCTGGATACGTACTTGTTTGGTTAATCGTCTCACTGTTTCAACATTGTGCGACATTACTTCTGGTCTTTCTTCCAGTACACGGTATAAATTATCCCATTGACCTTTAAAATCTGGAATTAAAGTTTCTAGAGTTGTTTGAGGGCTTTCTCTTCTAATGGCTTGTAAGGTTTCGGCCCAAATAATAGAACCACCGTCTTTTAGGTCATCACGGTCTACAGAGGTAATCACGCAATGTTTTACGTTCATCAGTTTTACTGAATTTGCTACACGAGCAGGCTCATCAATATCAACTGCTAAAGGCCTTCCTGTGGCTACAGCGCAAAAAGAGCAGGAACGGGTACAGATGTTGCCTAAAATCATAAAAGTAGCTGTGCCGGCACCCCAACACTCGCCCATATTCGGGCAATTGCCACTTTCGCAAATCGTATGCAGTTTATGGGTGTCAACAAGGCTTCTTACTTGTGCATATTCTTTACCAACCGGTAATTTAACCCTTAACCAATCTGGTTTGCGTGGCTTTTCTGTTACAGCAGGAACTACAGGAAGTTCTATCATGATACAAAGTTAAGCAATAGGATTGAAATGTTGCAATCCTTAAATGTTTAGCACTTGTAATGTTTTTGGCTAGGCTGGATTAAATGTCCATTTCGAACACCATCTGTTGCTTGTTTTGTTCAAAACCGAGATTCTTATAAAATTTATGGCTCTCTGTTCTAATCACATTACACCTTAGCCTCACTTTGTAAATACCTACTGAAATACTCCATTCTTTTACGGCATTAATCAAATTTTTACCAATGTGCTGTTTTCTGAAGTCTTGCGATACAACTAGTCCTGCAATTTCTACAAAAAGTGGGGTTTCGATCCTCAATGCAATAAAGCCATGGATCCACCCTACAATTTTATCTCCTGATTTTGCAACAAACACGCAATTGTCTGCTGTTTCGATAATTTTTTTTGTGCGTTCAAAAAGCAAGTTGAAGTCATTTCCATAGCCAAGCTGAACGGATAATGCAGTAAGTTGTTCAGCATCGCTTAGATTTAAAGATTGCAGTTTAAATATCTCCATTTTATAGCATTTGTGTTTAATGTGTTGTAAAATTGATGATTTTGGTTTAAAATCTAATGATTTTTTTATTTTATCGCATTTTAAAGTTGAAAAGGATGTTATTTTTCTATGTTTTTCTTTTTTAGGTAAAATTATGTTGTTAAAATCAAAATATTTTCTCTCAAACCTTTAAATTTGTAGCGTTAAAATATTAGAATATTTTGACGATTTGGTAAGATTCTTGGCATTGATTCTGCTTTAGAATAGCAGATATTTATATTGGTTGTTTAGTAATGGGCAGAAAAAGAAAGACGGTTGTTGAAACCGACGCAGATGTGATTTTAATTGGTGCAGGTATCATGAGTGCCACGCTTGGTTTAATTTTAAAAGAATTAGAACCAGATTTGAGTATCGAAATTTATGAGCGCTTAGATATTGCTGCGGCAGAAAGTTCTGACGCTTGGAATAATGCAGGTACGGGGCATTCGGCTTTTTGCGAATTAAATTACACGCCACAAAATGAAAGTGGTGCAGTAGAAATTAAAAAGGCCACGCAAATAGCTGAGTCTTTCGAGGTATCTAAACAATTCTGGACTTATTTGGTAGAAAAAGAAATCCTATCAGATCCTCATTTATTTATTAGAAATATTCCCCACATGAGTTTTGTTTGGGGTAAGGATAATGTCGATTTTTTAAAAACAAGGTACGAAGCTTTGCAAAAATGCAATCTTTTTGAAGATATGCAGTATAGCGAAGACTTTGTAACCATTAAAGACTGGGCACCATTGGTAATGGAAGGCAGGTCAAAAAAGGAAAAAGTGGCGGCAACAAAAATGGATTTAGGAACAGATGTGAATTTCGGTTCTTTAACTCGTGAAATGTTTAGCTATTTAAGTAAACAACCAAAGGTAAGCTTGCATTTTCATCACGAAATACGTGAGCTAGATAAAATGGATAATGGCGACTGGAAAATCAAAGTTAAAAATTTAGAAACAGGCGAAAAGAGTAATCGCTTGGCCAAATTTGTATTTATTGGTGCGGGTGGGGGTTCGTTGCCACTGTTAGAAAAATCAGGTATTCCAGAGGGAAGAGGTTTTGGTGGTTTTCCGGTAAGTGGACAATGGCTAAAATGTACCAACGAAGCAGTAATTGCCCGTCACCATGCAAAGGTTTATGGTAAGGCAGCTGTTGGTGCACCACCGATGTCTGTGCCACATTTAGATACAAGAATCATTAATGGTAAACAGGCTTTATTGTTTGGCCCTTATGCTGGTTTTTCTACCAAGTTTTTGAAAAACGGATCATTTTTGGATTTGCCCTTGTCTATTAAATTCAATAACATCCGTCCAATGATTTCGGCAGGGTTGCATAACCTGGACTTAACAAAATACCTGATTGATCAGGTGCGTCAATCGCCAGAAGATAGATTTGAAGCATTAAAAGAATACCTACCTAATGCAGATATCAAAGATTGGGAGCTGGAAACAGCAGGACAAAGAGTGCAGGTAATTAAAAAAGATGAAAAAGAAGGTGGAATTTTAGAATTTGGGACTGAGGTAGTAAGTGCAGCTGATGGTTCAATAGCGGCATTATTAGGTGCTTCGCCTGGAGCGTCAACAGCTGTTTCTATTATGCTCGATTTATTAGATCGTTGTTTTAAAAAGAAATTACAGACTGCGCAATGGCAAACAAAAATTAGAACAATGATTCCAACTTATGGCGAGAAATTGGCCGATAGTGAAACGCTATGCAATGAAACCAGAGAAAGGACTTCTGCGGTATTGAAATTAAATAGTTTAGTGGCAAACTAACATTTAAATTAAAAGCATCCTATACTTTGTTACAAGTTAGGATGCTTTCAGTAAGAGTTACCTTTAAATATTATACTTAGGCTAAAATTGATTCTACAATCTCCTCTGCAGAAATTTCACCGTGTGAAGTATCTAAAATACATTCGCCATCTTTGATCAAAAGCATTTGAGGCGATTCGTGATGAACCTGGAAGACCTCTGCAATATAAGCAGAGATGTCTCTATGGCTAATTAAATCTAAAAAGTAGAGCGGTGTATTGGCTGGAATAGCATCCCAGTCTAACTCAAAATGTTTTTTAGCCATTAAGCTAATTGAACAACGGGTACTGTGTTTAAAAATAACACTGTAACCTTCCGCTTTTTTAATGTTGTTGATCTGTTCAAGATCCGTAATGTCAATCCACTGCATTTTTATCTTCTTTTTCTTCCTTCTGGATAAGTGCTGTAAGCAGGGCATACCTTAGAAGAACAAGATTCTAATATCGCAATAGCACAAAACATAAATAATAATAGAATGGCTATTTTTTTCATTCGTGTTTGGTATTAAAGAATTTTGCTAATGCCCTAAATTACAATTTTTTATGAATAACGTATGGCTTTATTAAATTGTTGCAGAAAAATAAGCCATTTTTAAGGCGGTTATAGCTGCTTCATCACCTTTGTTACCATGTTTGCCGCCTGCTCTATCTATCGCTTGCTGCTCATCGTTAGTAGTTAATACACCAAAAATTACAGGTTTACTGTGTTTAATACCAACATTCGTCACTCCATTTGCAACTGCCTCGCAAATGAAATCAAAATGTTTGGTGTCTCCCTGTATCACACAGCCTAAACAAATTACAGCATCTAAATCGTTTCGTTTTGTCAATAAAATTTCTGCAGCACCTGTAAGCTCAAAACTTCCGGGTACAGGCATAGAAATGATATTTTCTTCCTTTACCCCATGTTTGATTAATGTATCATAAGCACCTTGGTAAAGTGCACCAGTAATTTTAGCATTCCATTCTGCTACTACAATTGCAATTTTATAAGTAGCCCCGTTTGGAATAGTGGTATGTGAAAAGTCTGAAAGGTTTTTAAGATGTGTTGCCATGTTGCAAAGATAAGCTTTCTGCCGAAAGGTTTTAAAGTTGAAATGTTTGAATAGTGTTAGGAAACAAAAAAAGACCCTGCGCTAACAGAGTCTTTATATTTTTAATCCATTATAAATGGAGAACTATTTTACTTGAGCTTCTGCACGTGCAATGTACTCGTCAATCATAGCCGCTTCTTGACTTGCAGGATATTGGGTTTTGATTTTGGTATAAGCATCTACTGCTGCTTTAAAATCTTTCAAAGTCTCATTAACTAGACCTAGTTTTTTTAAGAACATTGGCGAAGTGAATTTGTTGCTTGCTTTGTCTGCAGCTTTTTGATAATAAGTAGCTGCTTGTTTGTAGTCTTTCAGTTCGCTATAAGCATCGCCTAATAAACCTAAAGCCAATGGATCTGCAACTGGGCTACCAGTAGCTGTATATTTTCCTAAAGCTTCTGTTGCTTTTTTATATTCGCCTTTACGCAAATAGATACCACCTAAATAAAGGTTAGCTAAATTAGCAGATTTGGTATTGTCGTATTCTGCTGCAATTTTTTCAAGACCAGGATAACCACCTTCGCCATTGATTGCTTTGTTAGCTAAAGAGTCTACACCTACGTATTGCTCTGATTTATACATCTGGCCAGCAGCTAATTCTGCTCTGTTTGGCAAGTAAGAGTAAAAATAATAAACAGCTATTGCTGCTAAAGCTAAAATAGCAATGGCTATAAATAATAAGCTTTTACCATTCTCTTCTAAAAAACCACCTTTTCTAACGGGTTGCGTTATCGTTTTATCTGTTGTAGACATTTATTTAAAAAATTGAGATTGCAAAAATACATTTTTCAATCAAAGTATCAACCCCTTTTTTAACTATTTAATTAAACTTTAATGAATTAGCAGCCGTAAAAAAGGTAACTTTGAAGCTATAAACTATGTGGTTAAAAAACATTACACTTCTCAATTTTAAAAATTATTCATCGGCCGAGCTTGGTTTTTCTAAAACTGTAAATGCTTTTGTAGGGAATAATGGGGCTGGTAAAACAAATTTATTGGATGCAATCCACTATTTATGTCTTTGCAAAAGCTATTTTAATCCTATTGATAGCCAGCAGATTAAAGCAAATGAAGATCTTTTTTTGGTGCAAGGAGATTTTGATAGAAAAGAGAAAAATGAAAAGATCACCTGTGGGTTAAAACGTAATCAAAAAAAGCAGTTTAAGCGTAATAAAAAAGAATACGACAAGCTGGCTAATCATATTGGACTTTTTCCATTGGTAATGATTTCTCCATATGATGTTAACCTGATTATGGATGGAAGTGAAGAACGACGTAGGTTTATTGACAATGTCATCTCTCAAACTGATTCCAATTACCTCGATGAGCTGATTGTTTATAACAAACACCTTTTAAATCGCAATGCTTTATTGAAACAAATAGCGGCTACCAGGAAGTTAGATGTAACTTTATTGCAGATTTTAGATGAGCAGCTGATTGCTTCTGGGGTGAAGATTTTTGAAAAGAGAAAACAGTTTCTATTAGATTTTATTCCGCTTTTTAATGAGCATTACAGTTACATTACCAATAATGCAGAACAGGTTTCTTTAAGTTACCAATCGCAGCTAAATGAGCAAAGCTTTGAAGATTTGTTGGCTCAATCTATAGAAAAGGATAGGATATTAGAAAGAACTACTACTGGCATACATAAAGACGAGCTGCAGTTTACTATTAGTGATATGGCATTGAAAAAATTTGGCTCGCAAGGGCAGCAAAAATCTTTTCTAATAGCCTTGAAATTGGCACAATATAGCTATCTGCAAAAATTTAAAGGTTTTAAACCTTTGCTCTTATTGGATGATATTTTTGATAAATTGGATGACCTGCGAGTTCATAAATTAATGAAGATGGTTTCTCATCATGATTTTGGACAAATATTTATTACAGATACGGGTAGAGAAAGAGTACTTTCTGTTTTTAATGAGATTAAAGTTGATGTAACTTTGTTTGAAGTAGACAATGGAGTAATTAAACATGCGTAAACCAAACGATATTACCCTTAAAGATGCAATTACCAAAATGCTCTCGGTTTACCGTTTGCGTGGTAAGTACGATGAAACTGGTGTGGTGGCACATTGGCCAGAGTTGATGGGTACCGCAGTTGCCAACAGGACTACCCAGATTTATGTAAGTCAGAAAAAACTCTTTGTTAGAATAGAATCATCCGTAATTAAAAATGAATTATTGATGGTAAGAACAGGTATTATCCAAAAATTGAATGAAAGAGCAGGTTCAGAAGTAATCACAGAAATTGTGTTTTTATAAAAAAAGCCATTCGGTATTTACCAAATGGCCTTATTTTAATCTCTTCCGCCAAAAACTTTAGCAATTAGCCAGATAATTAAGGCTAACACAACTACAACAACAATTATCCCGGTCCAAACACCAGCCTTAAATATGCCTTCAACCAATTGGCAACTGGTTAAAGTTGTAACCAAAATGGCAATAACTGTTAGCGTACTATATTTTTTCATGATCCTATGTTTTGGTTGATAAAACACATGAACACATGAATAGTTTGATTTTTACTTATTGACCTACCTTAATCAATTCTACTTCGAAAATTAAAGTACTAAAAGGAGGGATACTTCCATCTGGCGTAGCTCTTGATCCATAAGCTAAATGATAAGGAATAAAAAAGCGATATTTTGAGCCTTCAGGCATTAATTGCACACCTTCAGTCCAGCCTTTAATCACTTGATTTAGGCCAAATTTTGCAGGCTCGCCACGATCATAAGAGCTGTCAAATTGGGTTCCATTAAGTAAAGTACCTTTGTAATGTACAGTTACATTATCTGTATCTTTAGGCTTAGCTCCAGTTCCAGCAGTAATTACCTCGTATTGTAAACCACTTGCAGTTGTTTTAACGCCAGGTTTATTCTTATTCTGTGCTAAAAAATTAGCTCCTTCATTTACGTTAGCCGAATATTTTTGTTTTTCAACTTCTTCTCTTTGTTTGCTGAAACTTTCGAAAAGTTTGGCAATCGCTTCTTGTGCTTTTTCCTGACTTAAGCTTGGATTAGCTCCAGTTAAGGCATCAGTTAGTCCTTTGTTAAACGATTCGTAATTGATGGTAGTTAAACCGCCAGATTTAAAACTGCTGGCTACACTTAATCCTAAGGCATAACAAGCAGAATCCAGATTGTTCTTAAAGGTTGATACTTTGGCAATAGGTTTTGAGTTGGTACTGGTTTTTGTGGTAGAAGTAGGTTTTTTAGCAATGGTTGTTTTGCTTTTTGTTTGTGCATTAGCGCTAAAACCAACAACAGTGATTAAAGCGGCAAAAAATATTTTCTTCATTTATCAATTTTAAGGTCGAAATATACAAAATAAAAATCCCCATAAAAAAACGTCATTTCGAAATAGAGGTTAAGAGAAAAGATATTCTCTGATTTCCGTTCGAAATGACGTTCTGTAAATAAGGTGATGCTGGTTTAGAAACGCTCAGCAGCTGTAAAAAAGAAGTCGCCTTCAATTTGTGCATTCTCATCAGAATCAGAACCGTGTACAGCATTTGCATCAATTGATTTTGCATATTTCTGACGGATAGTTCCTTCAGCTGCTTCAGCAGGATTAGTAGCACCAATTAAGTTTCTGAAATCTTCAATTGCATTATCTTTTTCTAAGATAGCAGCAACGATAGGTCCAGAAGACATAAAGCTTACTAAATCGCCATAAAATGGACGTGCTTTATGCACAGCATAAAATTCGCCAGCAGTTTCTGCAGTTAATTTAGTGTATTTTAATGCAATGATTTTAAAACCAGCATTTGTAATATCGTTAATGATTGCGCCAATGTGCCCGTTTGCAACTGCATCAGGCTTAATCATTGTAAATGTTCTATTCGTACTCATCTCTATTTAATTGAAATTTTTTGCAAAAATACGCTTTCTTTATTTAATATTAAAAGCTAAGTGAATAAAAGCAATCAATTAAACCTAAAATCGTTAGCTTTGCAGGCGCAAAAATAATATGATATCAATTTCGGAATTAAAAACAGTATTAGCTACACCTCAAAAGATTGTAATTACAACGCATCATAAACCAGATGGTGATGCGATGGGCTCTTCTTTGGGCTTATATGCTTATCTAATTCAAAAAGGGCATCATGTAACTGTAATTACACCTACAGAT
Organism: Pedobacter sp. Hv1; assembly: GCF_001412215.1. Classification (GTDB taxonomy): domain Bacteria; phylum Bacteroidota; class Bacteroidia; order Sphingobacteriales; family Sphingobacteriaceae; genus Pedobacter. The sequence continues at coordinate 41,914 of NZ_LLWP01000008.1, read as the reverse complement.
TATCCAGATTTTTTACATTGGTTGCCTAATAATTCTAATGTAATTATATATACCGAAGCAGAAGAGCAGGCTGTACAATTGGTAAACGATGCGCAGCTTATTTTTTGCTGTGATTTTAATACTTTAAATAGAATCAACGAATTAGGAGAGCACATTCGTAATGCCCCGGGTCTGAAATTGATGATCGATCATCATTTAGAGCCAGAGGATTTTGATGATTACCGTCATTGGAATATCAATGCTTGTGCTGCAGCTCAATTGGTTTATGATTTTATCGTAAATGAACTTAATGATGGTGGATTGATCAATAAAGATGTAGCTACGTGTTTATATACGGGTATCATGACAGATTCTGGTTCATTCCGCTTCCCCTCAGCTACCTCTACAGTATACCGCATTGCAGCAGATTTAATTGATCTGGGGGCTGAGCACTGGCGTATTCATCAATTGGTGTATGACAATGCCTCAGAAAACCGTTTACGCTTTCTAGGACATTGTTTATCTAATAAGTTAGACATATTAAGAGAGTTTAATACGGCTATTATTACCGTTACTGCAGAAGAGCTTAAAGCCTATAATATTGCTACAGGTGATACCGAAGGAATAGTAAACTATGCATTGTCTATAAACGGAATTAAATTAGCCGCATTTATTATAGAAAGAACAGATAAGGTTAAACTATCTTTACGTTCAACCGGAGATTTTCCGGCAAATGAGATCTGTAAAAAATATTTTAACGGAGGAGGGCATAGAAATGCCGCTGGTGGCGCATCTGATAAAAATTTAATGGATACCGTTGCTCAATTTAAATCAATTTTACCTGAGTATAAATCTCAGCTATTACAATAAATATTTAATCAACAAATCATAAAAAAATACAATGAAAAAAGGTTTAGTAATTCTTTTAGCAGCAACTTTAGGGTTAACAGCTTGTAAAAATGAGAAAAAAGGTCCTGGAGGGTTGTTATATACTATTCACAAATCTGAAGGGAAAGAAAAAATTAAAGAAGGTGATTATATTAAAGTAGATTATATTCAGACCAATGATAAAGATTCTATTATATATAGTACTTATGATGCATCGATGTCTAAAATATTTCCTGTTGGTAAAAAGAGTTACGCTGGAGATATGAATGATGTACTACTGCTTTTTGGCGAAGGAGATAGTGTAACATTTAAATTAAATATTGATACAATGGTTAATCGTACCAAACAGCCGAGACCTGAAAATGATAAAAATGATAAATATTTGAACTTTACTGTTAAAATCGCCAAAGTATTTCCAAAGAAAGCAAATGAAGCCGATAGTTCTTTCAGAAAAAGAGTGAATGAATATTTTGAAGCAGACTATAAAACCTATGTTGAGAAAAGAAAAAAAGGCGAAGACGCAGCGATTAAAAAATATATTGCAGACAATAAGCTAAAAGTTACAACTACCAAAAGTGGTCTAAATTATGTAATTACTGCACCAGGTAGTGGGCCTCGACCTAATATGGGCGATACAGTGATGGTTGACTATACTGGTAAGTTTACCACCAAAAAATCTGATGGTAATGATAATGTATTCGATACTAGCGTAGAGAGTATAGCTAAGAAAACAATGCCTGCTAACCCTATGGCTGTTTATGGCCCTAGACCTATTCCATTAACCGAAAATGTTGCCAAAGGTTTTTCTGAAGCTGTTTTAATGCTTGCTAAAGGAGGCAAAATTACTGTGATATTACCCTCAAAATTAGGCTATGGACCACAAGGTGGAGGTCCGATAGGTCCTTATTCACCTTTGGTTTTTGATGTTGAATTAAAAGATATCAAAAAAGGAGTGGCGCCAACAACTGTGCCTGCTCCAGTTACTGTTCCGAAAAAATAAAAGTAGTTAGTTTAAAATAAAAAGCCCTGTTTAAAACATTAAACAGGGCTTTTTATTGAGCCTATTCTTCTTTTATAAAAAGTACTATGGCTGCAATTTAATTTTCTTAAAAATTGATAACTTAAATTATCTTTGCATTTGGTAAAAGATTTCCAAGTAATGAGATATATTTGGAAAAATAAACTATTAAAAAAACGAAAAAAGATAATGAAAAAAAGTTTAGTGATTCTTATAGCCGCAACTTTAGGTTTGGCTGCATGTAAAAGTGAGAAAAAAGGTGCTGGTGGTACACTATATACAATATATAAAGCCGGAGGAAAAGATAAAATTAAAGAAGGTGATATTGTAAAGGTTGATTTTATTTTAAGACATGACAACGATTCGGTAGAGTTTAGTAGTTATGATACAGGGATGGCTCAAATATTTCCTGTAGCTAAAAAAATGTACGGTGGAGATATGAATGACATCTTATCACAGTTTGGTGAAGGAGATAGTGTTTCTTTCAAATTAAATGCTGACACAATGGATCACTATACTAAACAACCGCGACTAGAAAGTTTTAAAAAGGACAAATACCTAAACTATACCGTTGTATTCCACAAAGTATTTGCTAAAAAAGCTAACGAGGCAGATTCTACTTTCCAGAAAAGAGCAAATGATTTTTTCCAAAATGATTACAAAGAAGTTTCGGAGAAGAAAAAAAATAGTGAAGCAGGTTTAATTAAAAAATATATAGCTGATAACAAGCTTAAAACAACTACTACTCCAAGTGGCTTACAATATGTAATTACAGCTCCTGGTAGTGCTGAGAAGCCAGTAATGGGCGATACAGTAATGGTAAACTATACAGGTAAATTTACCACCAAAAAATCTGATGGTAATGATAACGTATTTGATACCAGCGTAGAGAGTATAGCTAAAAAAACAATGCCACAAGCACCAGGAGCTACTTATGGTCCTCGTCCAATTCCATTGAGTGAAGGTGTTTTTAAAGGATTTGTTGAGGCAGCATTGTTAATTGGTAAAGGTGGTAAAATTACTGCTGTATTGCCTTCTGCTTTAGCTTATGGCCCACAAGGAGGTGGTAGAATAGGTCCATACTCTCCAGTAGTTTTCGATATTGAATTGGTTGATATTAAAAAACAAAAAGCTGGCGCAGCTCCTGTAACGGCTCCAGTTGTAGCTCCTAAAAAATAGGATAAAACCATTTTAAGATATTAGCCCTGTTCAGTTGATGAGCAGGGCTTTTTTTATGGTTCATTTCTCTGTATTAGCAAATAATAAAATACCTTTGTATATGTTGCTAACCGATACCCATACCCATTTATATTACGAACAAGATTTAACCAAACAAGCACAATTAATGGAGCGTTGTTTGGCCTTTGATGTGAAACGACTCTTTTTGCCTAATGTTGATGTGGCTTCTATTAAAATGATTGATGATCTGGTGAGCCGTTATCCAGAAAATTGCTTCGCAATGGCAGGTCTACACCCTTGTGATGTAAAAGAGGATTATGAAACCCAACTTTCAACTATTTATCAGAGCATTGCACAGCGAAAAATTTATGCCATTGGAGAAATAGGGATTGATCTGTATTGGGATAAATCGACCTTGGGCATACAACAAGATGCATTTAAACAACAGATCAATTGGGCAAAAAATCTCAATTTGCCTTTTGTTATCCATTGTAGAGAAGCATTTGATGAGGTTTTTGAAATACTGGAAGAATTGAATGATGAAAAGCTAAAAGGAATTTTTCATTGTTTTACTGGCAATTTAGTACAGGCTCAACGTGCCATCAATCTAGGGTTTTATTTAGGCATTGGTGGGGTAGTCACTTATAAAAAGGCGGGGTTGGATTTAGTTTTAGCTGATGTACCTATTCAACATATCGTTTTGGAAACAGATTCTCCTTACCTGGCTCCGGTTCCTTATCGTGGTAAGCCAAATGAAAGTAGTTACTTGATACATATTGCTCAAAAAGTTGCAGATATTTACCAGATCAGTTTGGCAGAAGTTGCTGAAATTACTACTGCAAATGCCAATAAAATCTTCAGCCTCTAATTTAAAATATAACATGACCAAAATTTTAATCATCTATACTGGCGGAACCATTGGAATGGTAAATGATGCCAAAACAGGTACACTTATTCCTTTTGACTTTGAACAGATCAAAGAAAATGTTCCAGAATTGGCTAGGTTAGATTATCAATTATCTGTTCATTCTTTCGATCCTATTTTAGATTCATCGAACATGGATCCAGAAATCTGGAAAGCATTGGCTGAGCTGATCAAACAAGAATACGAACATTTTGATGGCTTTGTCATTCTACACGGTTCAGATACGATGTCATTTACGGCTGCAGCCTTAAGTTTTATGTTGCAAAATTTGGCTAAACCAGTAGTTTTAACGGGTTCTCAACTGCCAATAGGCGAAATTAGGACTGATGCCAAGGAAAATTTAATTACCGCATTGGAAATTGCAGCAACCAAAAAGAATGGAAGGGCAATGGTGCCAGAGGTTTGTGTGTATTTTGATTATCAGTTGTTTAGAGGTAATCGTTCTATTAAATATAATTCTGAGAAGTTTGAAGCTTTTGCTTCACCAAATTACCCAATCTTAGCAGAAGCTGGAGTGAATTTAACTTTTTATCCTAATTATATTCTCCCAATACCTGAAAAACCATTTGAAATCCATACCACATTTAATTCGAACATTGGTGTGCTAAAAATGTATCCCGGCATAACCGAAAATGCAGTAAAGGCTATTACAGAATCTGATGTAGATGCGATTGTTTTAGAGGCTTTTGGTTCTGGAAACACCACAACTGCTCCCTGGTTTATCGCTTGTTTGCAAAAAGCAGTTGCAAATGATAAGGTAATTATAGATATCTCACAATGTAAAGGTGGCGCAGTACAATTGGGCTTATACGAAACGAGTAGAGAATTGCAGCAAATGGGGATAGTAAGTGGTTATGATCTGACTTTCGAGGCTGCGGTTACCAAATTGATGTACCTTTTAGGACAGGGTTTAAATACAACTGAAATTAAACAACTGTTAGAAGTTGCTATTGCAGGTGAATTAACTGTTTAAAAGGATTTGCTTCTGGGAATTAATTCGCTTAAGTAAAACTTCTGCAATTATGATCAAAATCATTCTGCTTCTAAATATTAACCCTTACTTTTGTGTATAAGGGTTAAATCTTGGTATTAGTCTTTGTAGATTGATGCAAGATCAAGAAGATCTCTTCACCTTTGAAAAAAACATACTCCAATGAAAATTGAACAAATCTATACAGGATGTTTAGCCGAAGCGGCTTATTATATTGAAAGTAATGGTGAAGCAGCTATTATTGATCCGCTACGCGAAGTTAGCCCATATTTAAAAAAAGCAGAGCAGAACAACGTCAAGATCAAATATATTTTTGAAACCCACTTTCATGCAGATTTTGTTTCTGGTCACGTAGATTTAGCAGAAAAATCTGGAGCCACTATTGTATATGGCCCAACGGCGAAAACCAATTTTGAAACCCATATTGCAAAAGATAATGAGGTATTTAAAATAGGTGAAATTACCATAACTACCTTACATACCCCAGGGCACACCCCAGAATCGACAACTTATCTGCTTAAAGACGCAGACGGTAAAGATTATTGTATTTTTTCTGGCGATACTTTATTTATTGGTGATGTGGGTAGACCAGATTTAGCACAACAAGGTGAGCTAACGATGGAGGATATGGCAGCTACGCTTTATGATTCGTTGCACAACAAGATTTTAACCTTAGCTGATGATGTAATTGTATATCCAGCACATGGTGCAGGCTCTGCTTGTGGTAAAAATATGAGCAAAGAAACCTTCGATACTTTAGGTCACCAAAAAGAGGTAAATTATGCACTAAAAGCGAGTTCAAAGGAACAATTTATTAAAGAAGTAACGGATGGTATTTTACCTCCACCACAATATTTTGCTAAAAATGCAGCCATGAACAAAGGTGGCTATGAAAGCATTGATGATGTTTATGAAAAAGGTTTAGTGGCGCTAGATCCTCAAGCATTTGAAGACAAGGCCAACCAAACCAACGCCTTAATTTTAGATACTAGAGACCCACAGGTTTTTGCAAAGGCATTTATTCCAAATTCAATAAATATTGGATTAAATGGTCAGTTTGCACCATGGGTTGGTGCTTTGGTGCCAGATTTAAAGCAAGAAATTCTGCTGGTAACTGAGGATGGAAAAGCACAAGAAACCATTACCCGTTTAGCGAGGGTTGGATACGACAATACTATTGGCTATTTGGAAGGTGGAATGGCTGCCTGGGAAGATTCTGGTAAAGATATTGACCAGATTGAGTCTATTTCTGCCGAAACATTTGAAACGATATTAAATACCAACAATCACGTCAATGCGCTTGATGTACGTAAACCAGGTGAATATGAATCGGAACATTTAGAGGCCACTTTAACGCGTCCTCTAGATTACATTAACGAGTGGACTACAGAAGTTAATCCAAACGAGAGCTATTATATCCATTGTGCCGGTGGTTATCGTTCTATGATTGCTGCTTCTATTTTAAAAGCACGTGGCATCAACAATGTAATTGATATTGCAGGAGGTTATGCTGCAATTAAGACAACAAATTTAAAACGTACAGATTTTGCTTGCCCAAGCAAAGCAATGAAAGTATAACAGCATATTCATATTGGAAAAATAGAAAGGGTTCGTGTTTAACGAACCCTTTCTGCTGTAGATCAATTACAGTGCTCCCTTAAGGAATTGTTCTAGTCCTTCTTTGTCAAAGCCCCTCGAGGTATAAATGACTTTTCCGCTCTTATCCAATATAATGGAGGCAGGATAGGCGTAAATACCTAAACTATTGGCAAACTTTTCACCATTATATAACATCTGATACTTTGGTTTCTCCCGGTTGTAAAAAAAATCAATTTCCGCTTTCTTTTCATAGGCATTAATGCTAATAATTTCGATCTTTTTGCCGTATTTTTCTTGTAATTCTTTGATTTCAGGAAAAGCTAACATGCAATAACCACAGTTCTTAATCCAAAATTCCATCAAAACAATTTTGCCATTCAGGTCGGCAGATTTTAGCGTATCTGATTTTTTTTGGTCGTATTTAGGCAACGACCAATTTTGGAGAAAGCTACCAACCGTAATCATTGGTTTTTGAGTAACTTTCTTTTTTGGTTCGTAACCAGCATAGCTCGAATAATACCAGGTATTTTCAGCCGGCGTTGTTGGGTTAGTATTGATATTCGTGAAAATTGTTTTGGTATAATATTGGTCTTTAGAGATGCTGTTTCCATCAAATACCATATAGGGTAAGGCTGTTGTCTTATCAATGATCAATTTATAATATTTGGTTACTTCGGAGTCAAAAGAGGTAAAACCGCTTGGAAATTCCATCGATTTTTTATGCAATGCAAATTGTACAAGGTGATAACTCTTGCCTTCAATTAAAGTGTCTTTTAACGATTTTGGAATACTTTGGTCTTTTAACAATAAGGGCAAAACGATTCTGATTGTTGTAATGGAATTGTAGAGTAAAGAAATGCTACCCATTTGTTTGGCAGTTCGTTTTTCCAGTTCTACGGTTTTGTCGGTATTGTCTAAAAAGAAATATTCTGTTCCATTATAAATCTGCTTACTGTCGTCAGTTTCAAGCTGGAACCTGCTCATTTTTCCTTCCGTTGTAGCATTATATTCATAGTAACTATTGCCACTATTCTTTGAAAAGTAATTGTCCTTGAAATTGTTGATCTCTCTATAACTACTATAGGAGATAGATTTTAGATTGTTGAGCGTTTCACTCGTTTTGCTGATTACGTTTTCTGCTGTGGTTACATTTTCGGCCGATGCCAGTAACGCAGTACATAATAAAATTAAAAAGGTTAAGCTGTATTTCATGATTTTAAGTTTGTGTTCCCCAAATCTATGCCTTAAGATTATCCCTTTTTTTTGAATTAGACAGGGTATTCGATTAATTCGACAGAAAGGCCAAAATTAATTTTAGTCTAAAAAATAAGGGTTTTAGTCGAAAATCAAAACCAATTGAAAAAGAGCTAAACAAATATTATTTACCTTGGCCTTATGTTCAAGCTGCAGACCAAAACCGATTGGAAATACTTCAAGATAGAATTGTTCTTCTTTATCTTTATCTGTTACATCGGGTCAATCATAAGCGACATAGAATATAGTTTCTACGAGCAGCATGATGTATGGAAATTTACTGATGCGTTAGAATACAGACTAGTTGTTGGGACTTTTTACCTACTGTTTTATTCCGTTTATTATTGGGTGTTTTTAAAGGGGTATGTCTTTAAAAAAAAAGTGATCCCAATTGTAATCAGTATAGCCTGTTTCATTATTTTAAGTCATCTGTACGATAAATATGTAATGAACTGGTCTATTCCCAAGATGTCGTTTATTTCTGATGAACTCAAGGCGAGGGCATTGAAAGACTATAATAGAACAACACTGTTCTTTATCATCAGTTATACTCTCAATCGTATTCTTTTTACCATTATTGGCTTTGCTTTCTTACTCCGGTCTTTACAACAGGATGAACAGCTGAAAGTATTAAAAGAACAACAATTAATTGCTGAGCTGACCTACCTGAAAGCCCAATTGCAGCCGCATTTCTTTTTCAATACCTTAAATAATATTTATGCACTGGCCCTTAAACAATCAAAAGATACAGCTCCTTTAGTAGCTAAATTGTCAGAAATGATGCGTTACATTTTATATCAATCAGATCAAAAAATGGTCTTGTTAAAAGATGAGATTGCATTTATCCGTAACTATGTGGAGGTTGAAAACATAAGGTATCGTTCTGCAATAACAATCAATTTAGACATACAGGGTATTGATAGCCATAGTACAATTAGTCCGTTGTTGTTACTGCCTTTTGTAGAGAATGCCTTTAAACATGGAATAGCGGAAGAGATAAGCACGGGGTTTGTAACGATTGTGATCTGTAAAAACGAGGAAGAATTTATTATGGAGGTGAGCAACAGCATTGCCATGCAACAAGAACCTAAAACAGGAGGCATAGGATTAGTAAATGTAGCTAAGCGATTAGAGATTCTGTATCCTGATCAATATCAATTAACAACCCAAAATGATGGGAAAGTTTATCAGGTAAGCTTAACTTTAACGATGAAATGAAAAACTGCCTGATTGTTGATGATGAACCTTTAGCCCTAGATATAATTGAAAGTTATGTAAATGGCAATGAGCAATTGTGTCTGATCAAGAAATGCAATACCGCCTTTGAGGCTTTTGAGGTTTTGCATCATATAGAAATCGACTTGCTGTTTTTAGATATCAAGATGCCGGGTTTGAATGGGATTGATTTTATCAAATCATTAAAAAATCCACCTGCGGTTATCTTTACAACGGCTTTTTCTGAGTATGCAGCAGCTAGTTATGACTTAGAAGCTGTTGATTACCTGCTTAAACCCATTACATTGGAGCGTTTCAATAAAAGCCTCGACAAGTTTTTTAAATTACAACCCGTAGCTGTAAACGAAGAAAAGGATTACACCTATTTTAAGGTTTCGGGCAAACTCGTTAAGGTGGAGCATGTTAATATCCTTTATGCACAATCTATTAAAGACTACCTCATGTTGTATACATCTTCTGGGAATTTAATTGTACACATGACCATGAAATATTTAAATGAGCTTTTGCCAGAACATCAGTTTATGAGGGTACATCGCTCTTATTTGGTCAATCAATCTCATATCAATAGCATTGGCAAAAATCAAATTCAAATTAACGAGGTAGAAATCCCGATAGGAGAGCACTATAAAGAAATTTTACTACGGAAAAAGGCGAAATTATAATTCTGCGTTCAGTTTAAGGTATTCGAGCATTTTTGTCCTTATTGTGCAATTGAACCATTAATTTATCAATATTTTTCTTAATCGTTTCTTCAGTTTTTAAATAGCTGAGATATTTAAACACATCTTTTCTTCTAGAGGCGCTGAGCAGGTTAAATTGATCGTGGAGCTGGTGTTTGGTCAATTCTTGGTCCAAAATTGCTGGCATTGGGTAGATTTGTTCTACTATGGTATGGTTTTGAGCAATGGTAAATGCTGCGGTTTCACCAAGGGCGGTTTTTCCACCCTTCATCATAATCAGGTTCACAAACAGTCGATAAGGTGCATTTTTTACAGGCACCAAGGTCTGTATAAACTCAAAACCATTAATTTGTCCCTTTATCCTGATGTAGCCTTTTTCTGGTATCATCTCCTGCACAATTGAAGCGGGTACATCAACCGCCCAATTGATCCCAATTTTATAGATTTTTGCCTTGAAATGGTGGGTCATAACATTACTTTAGGTCGATGAGTCGGGTACTGATAAAACCATCCATCGCTTTTTCTACACCCGCAACATCTTTAGAAGTGATGGAAGATCCAATTACATGGTTCCCTGCATTTGGAATAGCGATCTTTTGTTTTTGTGCAGCAGGTGTACCCAATTCATCAAACATTTTAAGCATGGCATCTACTTTTACCACAGGATCTTGCTCTTTTTCGTTTTTAAAATAGTAAAGTAACAATACAGGTTGTTTTACTTTTTCAAATAACTGTTTGTTCATACTGGTTTCAAGTAACTCTTCCAGTTGTACTACAGATTCCAATCTATAATTGGTATACCAGAATTTTTGATACTCCGGTTTTTTACCATCAACTTTACGCTCATCGCCACCGGTAACTTTACGGGCAATTTGTAAGCCCCAAGGGTTATTTAATAACCAAGCATTTGGATCGTTAATGGCAATATTTGGTGACATGAGTACTAAACTATTTACTTCTGGATAAGTAGCCGCCAATTGTAAAGCCAAGGTTCCGCCAGTAGAGGTACCCACCAAAATTACCTTCTTGCCCAATTTTTTTCCAATTGCATAAGCCAGTTTGGCACTTTCCCACAGTCGGTCTGCAGTAAAATATTGCATAGGAGCGATGGTATCCAAACCATGGTCTGCCAAGCGAGCAAGATAGAGGTTGGCATGTAGAGCCTTTGCTAAATAATTATAAGCCGGATTTCCTTCTTCTTTAGAAGCAGAAAACCCATGCAAGTAAACAATGGCATACTCACTCTGACTTTTGGTGCTATCAGCCCAAACAATTTCTGCTTCATTACCGGGCTTTACTTTGTGTTTAGCCTCTTGCTGCGCAACATAAGTTGTGAGGTCTGTTAATGCTGGTACTGTTGGGAGTACGGTGTTATATTTAGGTTGAGCAGGCTTAGGACCAACAAAATAAACGATGGCCAAGGCCGCTAGAAGAATAAATACGAAGCTTAAAAATATTTTCATATGAATAGTTTGATTAAAAATACGCTTTTAATGGAATTTAACTAAGTTTGCAGACACATTTTTAGCTGAATGCCAGGAATAAATCAGATCAAACAACCTATAGCTGCAGAAATTGATGCATTTGAAGCAAAATTCAAAGATTCGATGCATAGTGAAGCGCCATTACTTAATCGCATTACCCACTACATTGTAAAGAGGAAGGGTAAGCAAATGCGCCCGATGTTTGTTTTTTTTGCGGCCAAATTGTGTGGCGGAATTATAGAATCTACACATAGAGGTGCTGCATTGGTAGAATTGCTGCATACCGCTACTTTGGTCCATGATGATGTGGTTGACAATGCTTACGAACGACGTGGGTTCTTCTCGATCAATGCTTTATGGAAAAATAAGATAGCTGTTTTGGTAGGTGATTATTTATTGGCCAAGGGTTTGTTGCTTTCGGTAAACAATAGCGAGTTTGCTTTGTTGAAGATTGTATCGGAAGCAGTGCAGCAAATGAGCGAAGGCGAACTGTTGCAGATTGAGAAGGTGAGGAGGATGGATATTAGCGAGGAATTGTATTTTGATGTGATCCGTCAAAAAACGGCCTCTTTAATTGCTTCTTGTTGCGCATGTGGAGCAGCATCGGCGGGAGCTGATGAAGAAACCATCGAAAAAATGCGTTTGTTTGGAGAAAAGGTGGGCATTGCTTTCCAGATCAAAGATGATACATTTGATTTTGGAACGGATGACGTGGGCAAACCTTTGGGTATAGACATTAAAGAAAAGAAAGTGACGCTCCCGTTAATTTATGCCTTAAATAGGGTAGAAAAAGCAGAGCGAAAAAGAATAATCAACTTGGTTAAAAACCATCAGGATGATCCTAAAAAAATACAGGAGATTATCGATTTTGTAAACCAAAAAGAAGGAGTGCATTATGCAAACCAGAAAATGTTGGAGTACCAGAAAGAAGCTTTTGATATTTTATATCAGTTTGAAGAAAGTGATGCACGAATAGGATTAGAGCAATTGGTGAGATATACTACAGAACGTAAAAAATAATGTCGAACGAATTATTATTCATTGGTGGCTTTTTGCTCTTTATTGTGCTTATTTTGGCACTAGACTTAGGCCTTTTTAGCAAACGAGACCATACCATCAGTTTAAAGCAAGCTGGGATCATGAGTTTTATCATGGTAATTTTGGCATTGAGCTTTTACCTGTTATTGATCTTAAAGGGCGAATATTTGCATGGCATAGAAAACTATGCCAAGCTCGAACAGATTGTTAAAGCACATAAACATCCAATTACCTTAATTCCGGGGCATTTTGAAGAGAGCCTTCGAATCTATAAACAAAACCTAGGGATAGAGTTTTTAACAGGTTACGTGATAGAATATGCACTTTCTGTTGATAATATCTTTGTAATTGTACTTATTTTTTCGGCCTTTGCCGTACCAGAAAAGTATTACCACAGGGTATTGTTCTGGGGTATTTTAGGTGCAATTATTATGCGTTTCATCTTCATTTTTGCAGGTGCAGCGCTCATTAATCAGTTTGCTTGGATCTTGTATGTATTTGGGGCTTTCTTAGTCTTTACCGGGGTAAGGATGTTTTTCTCTAAAGAGGAAGATGATGCCATCGATCCTGCAAACCACAAAGTGGTAAAATTTGCCGCTAGGTTCTTTAAAATCCATCCAAAATATGAAGGGAATAAGTTTTTCTTAAAAATAGATGGAAAGACATTGCTTACACCTTTGTTTTTGGTCTTGTTAATTGTAGAGTTTACAGATCTCATTTTTGCAGTAGATTCAATTCCAGCGATTTTTGTGGTAACCAAAGATGCCTATATTGTTTTTTTCTCTAACATATTCGCCATTATGGGGCTCAGATCGATGTTCTTTTTATTGGTTAACATTATCCATAAATTCCACTATTTAAAAACAGGATTGGCATTTTTGTTGACCTTTATAGGTGTGAAAATGTTGGCGCATGATTACCTGAAATCGTGGGGTTTTACCACAGAACATTCTTTATTGATTATCCTATTTATTCTTACAAGCAGCATTGTAGCTTCATTGGTTTTCCCAAAAAAGAAGACGACCCAGGCTCATTAAGCTGTAGATTGCAGGCTTATCATTAGTGGGCTTTAATTGTAAAAATTCAAAGAGTTAAGAGAGTTCATCGTAAAAAATATTAATTTCATCGAAAATTAATCTGAATATTCTGATGAAAAAACTCTTTATCCTGGCCTTTGCCAGCTTAAGCTTATCTGTAAATGCACAAGATAGCTTTGGTCCTGTATTTAAAAAAATAAGCGACGAGGTACAATCACAATCCAATGCTTATGCTAACCTAAAAGATGCATCTGCCACTATTGGACATCGCTTAACGGGTTCAGCAAATGGAGCTAAAGCCGAAGAATATGCCTATAATTTACTAAAATCGTATGGTTGCGATGTTAAATTTCAACCATTTGAGGTAGAAAGTTGGAACAGAAAAACAATAGCAGTAAAAGTAGGTGCTTCTGCAACAGAATTGGCACCAGTAAGGGCTGTTACTTTAGCCCACTCTCCGGTAGCCGCTAATGTAACTGCAGCTATTATTGATGTAGGCAATGGTTTAGAAGCCGATTATCAAGCATTAGGCGATAAAGTGAAAGGCAAAATTGCATTGATCTATTTAGGTGTTTTGCCAGGTTCGCCAAAAGGAACACCTTCCTTACACCGTTCGGAAAAAACAGCGATAGCAACAAAAAATGGGGCTATTGGGGTAATTATTATCAATACGGTAAAAAATGGAGTGTTATTAACAGGTACAGCTTCAGTTACTGGTAAATTGATTCCTATTCCGGCAGTATGTATTGGTTTAGAAAGTGGAATGGCATTAAAAGAAAAATTGAAAGCAGGTGATCAGATTGCTTCCATTGAGATGACCAATTTTTCTGGATTGATCAAAGCACGCAATGTAATTGCAACATTTAAAGGAACCGAATTCCCGAAAGAAAAAATAGTAGTAGGTGGCCACTTAGATAGTTGGGATTTAGCAACTGGCGCCATTGATAATGGTATTGGCTCTTTTTCGGTAATTGATATGGCCAGAACTTTCAAAAAACTTAACCTTAAAACAAAGAGAACAGTAGAGTTTGTGCTTTTTATGGGCGAAGAGCAAGGGCTTTTGGGCTCTAAAGCTTATGTGCAACAAGCCAAACAGAACAAAACTTTAGATCAGGTTAGCTTTATGCTTAACTACGATATGACAAACGATCCGAAAGGATTTTCTACTACTAGAGAAGAGTTAGAGCCTCTTTTTAAAGGCTGGGGAGCAGACGTGGTTAAAATTGATACCAACTTTAAAAACATGTTTTTGGCCGGGGCAGGTTTACATAGCGATCATCAGCCATTTATGCTAGAAGGTATTCCAACTGGTGGTGGTGCAGGTGGTAGGTTGCCAAATAACTCAGGCCCATATTACCATTCAGATGGCGATGTGTTTAAATTGGTAGATGAGCAAGGTTTAAAAAACACTGTCCGTTATGGCGCCATTTTAACTTATGCGTTGGCAAATACACCAAAAATTCCTGTTAAAAAACAGAATGAAGAAGAATTAGAGCGCTTTTTATTGGCGCAAAGATTAAAAGAGCCTTTGAAAATTGCTGGAGAATGGAGATGGAAAGATTAGTAAATAACTAAACGTTTAGAAATGTAAAAGCCTGTATTGCATCCACAATACAGGCGTTTTAACTAAAAACTAAACTAAAATTTACTAATTAACGCGTCTTATGTCGCCACTTTTTGAAGAAGTGGTTTTCTTTAACGACGCATTGCCTTTATAACTAACATCACTGCCGCCACTGGCACCAGCTTCTAGTCCTTTGTTTACAAAAATATTGGCATCAGAACCGCCACTTACGTTTACTTTAGCATAATTTACGGTATAACCATAAGCATCAACATCACTGCCTCCACTAGCGGTTAAGGTCATATTTTCGCCACTTCCCGATAAATTGGCATCACTACCGCCACTTATTTCTAAGTTCAGGTCTTTACAGGCCAAGGTCAATTTAACATCAGAACCACCACTGGCCCTTACATTAAGCAGGTCGGTTTTTAAAGTGTTCTCAGTATAAACATCAGAACCACCGCTTGCGGTTAATCCTTTCAGGTTTTTGTAGTTTACATAAACTTTAATGCTTTGGTTTTTAAATAACCTTCCCCAGTTTACACCTTCTTTATATCTAATGGTCACATCAGCACCATTTTGCTCAACAATTACATCTTTAATCAAGTCTGCGTCACCTTTAATGGTTAGCGTTTCACTTGTACCTTGTGTTAAATACAAATCAATACCACTTCTTACCGCAATGCTATTGAAATTTTTTACACCCACATTTTTGCTATTTTGTGCATTTACATTAGTAATGCTTAGCCCAATAATGAAGAGGGAGAAGATGCTTGCTTTAATGGTTTGGTTGATTCTCATAAGTCGGTTTCATTTAAGTTAATATTCATAAGACGCAGGTAAGGACGTAAATGTTGCAAGAAAAGTAAAATATTTTTTTGTGTTTGTTTTTGAGGCTTAAAGTCGTTCTTTTGTAGAGCAGAATTAATTTGTTTACCATGCCCGAAACTCAAGTACTGATTTTAAATAAACAGCAGATTGCTCAAAAGATCAACAGGATTGCCTACCAGATTTTGGAAGATAATTTAGACGAAAAGGAAATTGTTTTGGCAGGAATCTGGGATAGGGGTTATAAACTAGCTTTGCGTTTAAGCGCAGTTTTAAAAGAAATTGCCAGTTTTAAGGTAACGCTGCTTCGAGTAGATCTCGAAAAGCAAAACAGTAAGCTGGTGGCCAAAACAGATCTGCAAGAAAGCGAGTGGAAAAATAAGGTGATTATATTGGTAGATGATGTGCTGAACAGTGGTAAAACTTTGGCCTATGGCTTGGGTGTTTTCCTCAATACACCACATAAAAAAATCAGAACCGTTGTGCTGGTAGACCGAAGCCATAAAATTTTCCCTATTGCTACAGATTTTGTAGGTTTAGAACTCTCTACCATTTTGAAAGAACACGTAGATGTGGTAATGGATGTAGATGGGGAAGAAGATCGGGTTTATTTAAGCTAGGTTCCTTAAAAAACAAAAAGCAGTATATCCTTAGCAAACATAAAAGTTTTACTTATTGAGTTTTTGGAAAACATTGCTAGTGGTTCTTCGGCTAGTACAGTCCTGCTTTTCGTTCCTGTCGAAGAAAAATTGGCATTCACTTCAATCAGGTTTATATTACAAAGCCAGTGGTTCTTGGCAAAAACAGCCTTAAATAGTTGCATAGACCTGCGTTGGCTAAACGGGATTGAAATGAAAATCCTTTTTGTTGCGAAGCAGAAAAAGATTGGAATGTAAAGCCCGGCTGACGGTAAAAAGAGCATAGCAACCTGCTTTCCTAAATCCTTGCCCAACGCACGGAAATTCTACTTATTGAGTTTTTGGAAAACATGGTTAGTGGTTCTTCGGCCTTTTCAGTCCTGCTTTTCGTTTCTGCCGAAGAAAAATCGGCATCCACTTCAATCAGGTTTATATTACAAAGCCAGTTGCTCTTGGCAAAAACAGCCTTAAATAGTTGTATAGACCTGCGTTGGTTAAACGGGATTGAAATGAAAATCCTTTTTGTTGCGCAGCAGAAAAAGATTGGAATGTAAAGCCCGAGTCACTTTAAAAAGAGACTAGCAACCTGCTTTCCTAAACCTTTACGTAATACAATAAATCCTACTTTTTGAGTTTTTGGAAAACATGGTTAGTGGTTCTTCGGTCTATTCAGTCCCACTTTCCGCTGCTGCCGAAGAAAAATCGGCATCCACTTCAATCAGGTTTATATTACAAAGCCAGTAGTTCTTGGCAAAAGAAGCCTTAAATAGTAGGATAGGCCTGTGTTCTATAAACGGGATTGAAATGAAAATCCTGTTTGTTGTGAAGTACAAAAAGATTGGAATGTAAAGCCAGGCTAACTTTAAAAAGCACACAGAAACCTGCTTTCCTAAACCTTTGCCCGATGTAAAGAAATTCTACTTATTGAGTTTTTGGAAAACATTGTTAACGCTTCCAATCTGGTTTAGCTAAAAAATGCCATTTGCAAATGAGCCTATTTTTTTGCAATTTTCCTAAATGTATCTCCCCCAAAAGAATGGTCTGATCTTTAAATGTTATTCATGGTATATTGGCTATATCCTGAAGCGGGATTTCTCCGCTTTTACCCATAACGAGCTAAACATTAAAGAAGATGAGGCCGTACTGCTTTTGGCCAACCGTTTCAGTTGGTGGGATGGTTTTATGCTTTTTCAACTTAATAAAAAGGTATTTAAAAAACAGTTTCATGCATTGGTTACTACCGATGATTATGAACAATTGGGTTATCTGAAATATTTTGGTGGTTTTGCCCCACAGAAAAAAGGGAAAGATGTATTAGAAACCTTAATTTATGCAGGTACTTTACTCGATGATCCTAAAAATCTCGTGCTCATTTTTCCACAAGGGAAAATCAAGTCGGCCCACGTAGATGATATTGCTTTCGAGAAAGGGGTAATGCAGGTGGTTAATGCTTCTAAAAAGAAATTCCAAACCATATTCTCGGTGGTGTTGGTCGATTATTTTAATTACCGTAAGCCAAAAGCCAAGGCTTACCTAGCTGCATGGAAGGCAGAAGAATATGTGAGTTTGCAACTCCTTAAAAGTGAATACAACAAACATTATGACAAAGCGATTTTAAAACAAACGCAAAAAGCATCGTAAGCGTTAAATTCTGAAACTCTTTTTGCGTATTTTTGTATAATAATTGGAGCAATTTAAAATGGGATACAATTTAAACGTAACAATAGATAAATCTTCGGGCTTTTGCTTTGGTGTAGTATATGCCATAGACATGGCTGAGGATATCTTAGATCATGAAGAATATCTATATTGTTTAGGAGATATTGTACATAATGATGAAGAAGTAGAGCGTTTAAAAGCCAAAGGACTTCGAATTATTGATCATGAAAAACTGCAAGAACTTTCTAATGAAAAAGTGCTGATTAGGGCACATGGTGAAGCACCATCTACCTACGAATTGGCTTTAAATAACAATTTGACTTTAATTGACGCCTCTTGTCCGGTAGTTTTAAAATTGCAGAACAGGATCAAGAACTCGCATGATGATGAGGAGAAGATCTTCATTTTCGGGAAACATGGCCATGCAGAGGTAATTGGCTTACAAGGACAAACTGATGGCAAGGCTGTTGTTTTTCAAGATTTGGCAGAGCTAGACCAAATGGAGTTGCCAAGTAAATTCACCCTGTACAGTCAAACTACAAAAAGCACAGATAAGTTTTATCAGATCAAGAGCGAGTTGTTGAGTAGGGGTTATGATGTAAAGGCTAATGATACCATTTGCAGGCAAGTATCTAACCGTTATGAAGAATTAGAAAATTTTGTAGCAGATTATGATCAGATTGTTTTTGTGTCTGGCAAAAAATCGTCTAATGGAAAGGTATTATACGATGTTTGTAAAAAGTACAACACCAATTCTTACTTTATCTCTAATGTAGAAGAACTTGATCAAAGTTGGTTTAACCAAAATGATAAAGTAGGCATCTGTGGGGCAACATCTACACCAATGTGGTTAATGGAAAAAGTAAAAGCAGAACTTGAATCCTATTAAGCCACTCTCAATCATTAAAAAGTAATTATTCCATTAAAACAGGTAGACTTTAGGGCTATCCTTTTAAGAAATTTATGGTTAACGTATATTTGCCATTCAAAAATTGAGCATCAATCTGAAGTAGAACTGAGTAGTTTGCACTTCAACATATAATTATGGGAAAAAAAGGAGTTTTATTAGTTAATTTAGGTACACCAGATAGTCCAGAAGTTGCAGATGTAAGAAAATATCTCGACCAATTTTTAATGGATGAAAGAGTAATTGATATCCCTAAGTTGAACCGTACTTTATTGGTTAAAGGAATTATTGTTCCTTTTCGCAGTCCTAAAACTTCAAAGCTGTATAAAGAAATATGGAATGAAAATGGCTCTCCCTTGTTATATTATAGTGAGATCCAGGCTAAGTTGTTGCAAGAAAAACTAGGAAGCGATTATCAGGTTGAGTTGGCCATGCGTTACCAAAGCCCTTCTATTGAGCAAGCTTTAGCTAAACTTAAAGCGGGTTTGGTAGAAAGTATCAAAGTTATTCCATTGTTTCCGCAATATGCATCGGCCAGTACAGGTTCGGTTATGCAATTGGTAATGGAGTTGGTGGGTAAATGGCAAACCATTCCACCTATCTCGTTTATCAACTCGTTTCATGATAACAAACAGATGATTGAGATTTTTGCAGAAAATGCAAGAAAACATCAACCAGAAACTTATGATCATGTGTTGTTTAGTTTTCATGGTTTGCCAGAAAGACAATTGCTCAAATGCGACCATACTAGTGGGTACTGCTTAAAAACTGCCGATTGTTGCCAAAAGCTTAATGACACCAACAAGTTCTGTTATTCTGCCCAAGGGCATGATACGGCCAGGTTATTGGCCAAAGAACTAGGTTTGCCAAGAGAAAAATATACCGTTTGTTTCCAATCACGCTTAGGCAAAGAGCCATGGGTACAACCTTATACCACAGATGTATTAAAGAGATTGGCTGCCGAAGGAAAGAAAAGGTTATTGGTTTTTAGTCCGGCATTTGTTGCTGATTGTTTAGAAACCATCTACGAAATTACGGTAGAATACCACGAAGAATTTAGAGCCTTGGGCGGAGAGCACGTACAATTGGTAGAAAGCTTAAACGATCATCCAAAGTTTATTGAAGCGTTAGAAGAAATGGCAATTTCTTAATGTTGATGTAAGGTGTTGATGATCATTTCGGTAGCGCCCTTTTTCTCGTTTACATAATTTTGAGCAGCGGTAGCTGCTTTTTCATTGGCTATGAAATGTGCAGTAGCTTCTAACAATTCACCTGAGGTATTAATACTTTTAGCCGCGCCAATGCTGATGAGGTCTTTTGCCTCTTGAAACTTATCATATTTGGGTCCAAAAATAACAGGTAAGCCAAAAGCAGCAGCTTCTAGAGTATTGTGAATACCTGCACCAAACCCACCTCCAATATAAGCTACTTTTGCATACTGATAGAGTGAAGAAAGCATGCCGATATTGTCTATAATTAAGCTTTGGGCTTTGAGCTTTTGGCTTTGAGCTTGATCTGCTGCAAACTGTGAGCTGAAAACTGAAAACTTGATCGCTTGTGGAAACAAACTTTCAATTTCTTGAATATGTGATGGGCCGATTTCGTGTGGAGCGATGATGAATTTCCAATCTGGATATTTTGCGGTTAGGGCAACCAACAGTTTTTCGTCTTCTGGCCAGGTGCTGCCAGCGATAAAAATTGGAGAACCTTCGCAAAAAGCTTCAATTTCAGGTAGTTTTTTTGGATGTTTTGCATTTTCATAAACCCGATCAAAACGGGTATCGCCACTTAAACTTACCTGATTGATCCCAATGTCTTTTAAAAGTGCCAAACTTTCTTCATTTTGAACAAAAAAATGAGTGACAAATTTTAAGATCCCTCTGTAAAAGCCTCCATATCCTTTAAAAAAAGCTTGATGGGGTCTGAAAATGCCCGAAATTAAATAAAGTGGGATTGCCCTAGTATGTAGTGCTTTAAAATAATGGAACCAGAATTCGTATTTTGTAAATATGGTCAGCTTTGGATTGACAATGTCGATGAATTTTTTTGCATTAGCCGCTGTATCTAAAGGCAAATAGAAAACATCTGCCAATGCATAGTTCTTTCTAATTTCGTAACCAGATGGAGAAAAAAAAGTAACCACAATTTTTTGTTGCGGATCAGCAGCTTTTAGTTTTTCTAAAACAGGACGTCCCTGCTCAAATTCGCCCAAAGAAGCAAAATGAAACCATACTGGTTGGTCATCAGGATTCAATTTTTGAGCAATTTTTTCAAAAATATGTTGTCTTCCTTCAACAAAAAGCTTTGCCTTAGCATTAAAAAGTGAAGCGAACCTTAAAAGTAAGCCATACATTGCGATCCCAATGTTATAAATCCAAAGCATTTTGCGTCTAATTTATTATCTTCGTCGAAGATAAATGAATAAATTTAAATCCTCCTATTAATATATGAAGATAGCTGTAATTGGAACAGGATATGTGGGCCTGGTAACTGGAACATGTTTAGCTGAAACAGGGAATAATGTAATTTGTGTTGATATAAACGAAGCGAAGATTGCTAAAATGATTGCTGGAGAAGTCCCGATCTATGAACCTGGCTTAGACGTTTTATTTCATCGTAATATTGCCCAAGGTCGTTTGTCTTTTACTACAGACCTTGCACAAGCTGTAAAGGAAGCACAGATTATCTTTATGGCATTGCCAACCCCTCCAGGAGGCGATGGTGCCGCCGATCTTTCTTATATTTTAGGTGCGGCAAAAGACATTTCAAAACTAGTTACAGAGTATAAGGTCATCGTGAATAAATCTACTGTTCCTGTAGGTACGGCAGATCAGGTTCAGGCCGTTTTTGCAGCAAATACTACTGTAGAAATTGATGTGGTTTCGAACCCAGAATTTTTACGTGAGGGTGTAGCTGTTGATGATTTTATGAAGCCAGATCGTGTAGTAATTGGCACCAAAAGTGAAAAAGCCCAGAAGCTAATGGCCGAGTTATATGCGCCATACGTACGTCAGGGGAACCCAATTTTCTTTATGGATGAACGTTCTTCGGAATTGACAAAATATGCTGCAAATTCTTTCTTGGCTACCAAGATTACCTTTATGAACGAAATTGCCAACCTGTGCGAAATTGTTGGGGCAGATGTAGATGCGGTACGTAAAGGCATTGGTTCTGACGACCGTATTGGCAAACGTTTCCTTTTCCCAGGTATAGGCTACGGAGGAAGTTGTTTTCCTAAAGATGTACAGGCATTAGCCATTGCTGCTGATGCGCATCAATATGATTTTCAGATCCTGAAGGCAGTGATGACTGTAAATGAAAAACAAAAGACAGTTCTTGTAGATAAACTGCTAAAATATTATAAAAACGATATCAAAGGCAAACATTTTGCGATATGGGGCTTGGCATTTAAGCCAGAAACGGATGACATTAGAGAAGCTCCAGCCTTATATATTATTGACGCGCTACTTAAAAATGGAGCAACAGTAAGTGCATTTGATCCTGAAGCAATCAATAATGTAAAAGAGATTTTAGGCGATCAAATTAGTTTTGCCGACAATCAATACGATGCTTTAAAAAATGCAGATGCTTTGTTAATTGCAACAGAATGGTCTGTATTCCGTAATCCTGATTTTGAGAAGATGGATGAGTTATTGAGCAATAAAGTGATTTTTGATGGTCGTAATTTGTTCGATCTTCAAAAAATGATAGATTTAGGCTATTACTATAACAGTGTTGGTCGTAAGTTAATTAACTAAATAATGGAGAGGAAAAGGGTATTAATTACAGGGGCAGCTGGTTTTTTAGGTTCGCATCTTTGCGATAGGTTCATTAAGGAAGATTACCATGTGATTGCTATGGACAACCTGATTACAGGTGATCTGCAAAATATAGCGCATCTTTTTAAATTGGAGAATTTTGAGTTCTACCATCATGATGTATCCAAATTTGTATATGTACCTGGTAACCTAGATTACATCTTACATTTCGCTTCTCCAGCAAGCCCGATCGATTACTTAAAGATTCCCATCCAGACTTTAAAGGTTGGCTCTTTAGGAATTCATAACCTATTGGGTTTAGCAAGATCAAAAAAAGCCCGATTGTTAATTGCTTCAACTTCTGAGGTGTATGGCGATCCTACAGTAAATCCACAGCCAGAAGAATATTGGGGCAATGTAAATCCAGTTGGTCCACGTGGAGTATACGATGAGGCCAAACGCTTTCAAGAAGCAATGACCATGGCTTACCATACCTTTCATGGTCTGGAGACTAGAATTGTGAGGATCTTTAATACTTATGGGCCAAGAATGCGATTAAATGATGGACGGGTGTTGCCAGCATTTATTGGACAGGCCTTAAGAGGAGAGGACCTTACCGTATTTGGTGATGGTAGTCAGACTCGTTCTTTTTGTTATGTAGACGATCTGATCGAAGGGATCTACCGTTTATTGTTAAGCGATTATGCCTTTCCGGTTAATATTGGCAATCCAGATGAAATTACAATGATGGACTTTGCAGAAGAAATTATCAAACTAACTGGAACTACTCAAAAAATTATTTGCAAGGAGTTGCCAACTGATGATCCCAAACAACGCAGGCCAGATATTACAAAAGCAAGGGAATTATTGAATTGGGAACCCAAAATAGATAGGGCAGAAGGTTTAAGGATCACGTACGATTATTTTAAATCGCTCCCAAAAGAAGCACTAGTAAATAAAGAGCATAAAAATTTTAATACCTATAATAAATAATGGCAAAAATATTAGTTACTGGTGGTACAGGATATATCGGTTCGCATACCGTTGTAGAACTTTTCAATGCAGGTTATGAGGTAGTGGTTGTGGATGATTTTTCTAACTCAGACCCTAAGATATTAGATCAGATTGAGCAAATCAGTGGTCAAAAACCTGTATTTGTACAATTAGATCTTTGCAATGAACAAGAGGTAAATTTATTTGCACAAGCTCATCAAGACATTGAGGGGATTATCCATTTCGCTGCGTTTAAAGCTGTTGGCGAATCGGTACAAAACCCATTGAAATACTACCGCAATAACTTTTATTCGCTCATTAATATTTTAACTGCATTTAATAGTCGTATTCAATTGGTGTTTTCATCGTCTTGCACAGTTTATGGTCAACCAGATCAGTTGCCAGTAACCGAAGTTGCACCAGTAAAAAAAGCAGAATCGCCTTATGGCAATACCAAACAAATAGCAGAAGAGATTTTACAAGAAACTTGTGCGGTAACACCAGACTTAAAAGTAATTGCCTTGCGTTATTTTAATCCAGTTGGAGCACATGCTTCTGCATTGATCGGAGAGTTGCCAATTGGGGTGCCACAAAATCTGGTTCCTTTTATTACACAATCTGCCATTGGTAAACGAGGCGCAATTACGGTATATGGCAATGACTATAATACTGCAGATGGCTCTGCTATAAGAGATTACATTCATGTGGTTGATTTGGCCAAAGCCCATGTAGCAGCCATCAAAAGATTAGAAAACAGTACAGCTGCCAATTACGAAGTATTCAATGTAGGTACGGGTAAAGGCTCTTCAGTATTGGAAATTATCCATGCATTTGAGCAATCTACTGGCGAAAAACTGAATTATGTGATTGGTGCCCGAAGAGAAGGAGATATAGAGCAGATCTATGGCAATGTGAGCCATTCTAACGAAGTGCTAGGTTGGAAAGCTGAATTAGGCTTAGAAGAAATGATGAGTTCTGCCTGGAACTGGGAAAAATATTTAAGAGATAACCCTTTTTAAATGAAATTAAGTGAGCACAAAGATCTTAAAATAGAGATTTTAGCTTTGCCACCCAAAGAAAAAGACAAACTCTTACTTCGCTTGGTGGCAAAAGATAAGGTGCTTACTGAACATTTGCATTTTTTACTGCTGGAAGATGAGAGTAACCTGAGAGACAGGATTGCCAATATCAAAGGAGAGATTCTGCTAACAATGCAAAAATTGGAAGAATCTAAGAACCTGAATGCTAAAGATGTGCTTACGGCCTTGCGTAGGTTGGCCAAATTGGTCAATCATAATTTAAGAGTAACCAAAGCTAACTTTGAAGATGTTGAACTAAGGATATTCCTTTTTAACAACACCATTACTCAATTCAAATCAAGGGTTTTTTCATCGGTTAAAAATTACGAGCAAGTATTCGCAACTTATTTTATCAAATCAACGTTAGTTACTTTGCGTAAATTTGATAAATTGCACGAAGATCTTCAGTTTGATTTACAAGAAGGACTAAACAGATTACTAAAAACAATAGATAAGGGAAACATGGCCGATGTTGCAAAAGACCTTGGTTTACCTGAACAAATATAAATTATGAAGAAGATTTTAATTACAGGAGGAGCAGGTTTTATTGGGTCTCATGTGGTACGTAGATTTGTAAATCACTATCCAGACTATGAAATAGTTAATCTTGATGCATTGACCTATGCTGGGAATTTGGCAAATCTTACCGATGTAGAAGGAAAAAGTAATTATAGGTTCGTAAAAGCAGATATTACTGAAGCTTCAGCAATCAATCATCTTTTTAAGACAGAAAATTTTGATGCAGTAATCCATTTGGCTGCAGAATCGCATGTTGATCGTTCTATTGCAGATCCGAGTGCTTTTGTAATGACCAATGTGATTGGAACCGTAAACCTTTTAAATGCTGCCAGAGAATATTGGAAAGGTGATTATGATCAAAAACGTTTTTATCACATTTCTACAGACGAAGTATATGGTGCATTAGGCGAAACAGGAATGTTTACTGAAACTACGAATTACGATCCACATAGTCCTTATTCTGCTTCAAAAGCAAGTTCAGACCATTTTGTTAGGGCTTATCATGATACTTATGGGTTGGATATTGTAATTTCTAACTGCTCAAACAATTATGGATCACACCATTTTCCAGAGAAATTAATTCCTTTGGCCATTAACAATATTAAAAATAACAAACCTGTGCCAGTTTATGGTAAAGGCGAAAATGTTAGAGATTGGTTATGGGTTGAAGACCATGCTAGGGCTATTGATGTAATTTTTCATCAAGCAAAAACTGGGCAAACCTATAACATTGGTGGACATAACGAATGGAAAAATATCGATCTTATTCAGTTATTGTGTAATATAATGGACCAAAAATTGGGAAGAGCAAATGGAGAATCGGCAAAGTTAATTACATTTGTAACAGATAGGGCTGGCCATGATTTACGTTATGCTATAGATTCAACAAAACTTCAGCAGGAATTAAACTGGATTCCTAGTTTAAAATTTGAAGAAGGATTAGCAAAAACTGTAGATTGGTATTTGGAAAACGAAGAATGGTTAAACAATGTTACTTCGGGCAATTATCAGGCTTATTATGACAATCAATATAAAGGGAGGTAATTTTGTTTGGTCTATTTAAGAAAAAAAAAGAACCAGGTTTTGATTTCTCGGCTATCGGAGCCGATATGCACTCGCATATCCTTCCGGGAATAGACGATGGAGCCAAAACATTGAATGATTCTTTAATGCTTGCCAAACGATTCAAGTCGCTGGGTTTTAGAAAACTCGTGGCTACACCTCACATCATGGCCGATTATTTTCGCAATACGCCAGATACCGTAAATAGAGCATTAGATACTTTAAGAGAAGGTTTGTTGCAAAACAACATCGATCTAGAGGTAGATGCAGCTGCAGAATATTACCTTGATGAAACTTTTGAGAGTAAAATTGCCAAAAAAGAAGTGCTAACCTTTGGACAGAACTTTTTGCTATTTGAATTGTCATACATTAACGCTCCACACAACTTATTTGAGGTAATTGCCAAAATTCAAGATGCGGGCTACCAGCCTGTTTTGGCTCACCCCGAAAGATATCCTTATTACTATAACTCTATAGAAAGCCACCAACAAATTAGAGATACAGGGTGTTTCTTACAGTTAAATACCATTTCTTTAACCGGATATTATGGTAAAAGTAGCAAGCAAACTGCCGAAGAACTGATAGATAATTATTGTGTCGATTTCTTAGGTACTGATATGCACCATCTTCGTCATGCCGATGCATTAAAAGAAAGCTTAAATCTAGATCGTTTACAAAAGATCTTAGCTGCGCCTCAAATCAATAATCTTTTATTGTAATTGCTCAATATTTTTTTGCTGTCTTAGATCATATGGGTTCTGATTAAAGGGACTTTTTTTGGGAATTATGTCAAGCCCAAGCACTCACTCAACGTTCAGCTAAAAGCGGCCTTGGCCTGTTCGGAATGCAGTAATAAGCCTAAGTATTTACTTTAATAGAACAGGGCGCAGCCGTGGATTTTTTTGCATACTTTTTTCATCTATAGGAAAAAAGTTTGTCCGCGAAGCGATAGAACCTTCAAATAATAACAAAAAATGATTGATTTGAAGATAAGTCATTGCTCAAAATACTAAAGTGCATTTCCTTATCCCGATAGGTCTAAATAGGACTATTCGTAACGAAGTGCTTCTACTGGATCTAGTTTTGATGCTTTTTTGGCTGGATAATAACCAGATACAATTCCAACAACAACACAAAGTATAAAACCACCCAAAATAAATAACCAAGGGATAATAAAGGAACCTCCCATAGAGAAAGAAATTAAGTTGCCAATACCAATACCTAATAATATACCTAAGGCACCACCCATTAAACAAATTACAACTGCTTCAATCAAAAACTGTTTACGGATAACTGCTGGGTTTGCCCCGATTGCTTTTCTAATTCCAATTTCTCGGGTTCTTTCAGTTACCGATACCAGCATAATGTTCATTAAGCCAATAGAAGCTCCTAAAAGGGTAATTACCCCAATAGCTACACCTCCAATTACTACGTAGGCTAAGTTTTCAAATAAAGTCTGTGCAACAGCATCACTTTTGGTTACTTCAAAGTTATTGGGTTCACCAATTTTAACTTTCCTAATGTTCCTAAATTCAGAAGTAGCCTCGCCAATAATATTGTCCATCATGTCGTTATTAGGCACCATTACCGTAATGGTATAAGACGGATTGTTATTAGAGTTAATTAATTTGGCCTTAAACAAAGGAACATAAACTGCCCTATCGCTGCTTGGACCCATGCTAGAGCCTTTTGAAGCCAGTACGCCAATTACCCTAAGCCTATTGTTGCCGGCCGTAACAATTTTATCTAATGGAGATTCTTTCTTAAATAAGGTGGTTGCAATTTCATTACCAATAATACAAACATTATTGCCTGCTAAAGCTTCGGCGGCATTGAAATTTCTACCTTGAGCCAATTCCAGCCCTAATGAAGCTAAACCATTTTCATCTAATCCTTGTACGTTGATATTCGGATTGGTTTTTTCTTGTTCGTATTTAACTGTAGAACCACCACTGGCAAACACACTAACAGAAACTGTTGCAGGTGCATTTAAGCGTTTTTTAAAATTAATGGCATCCTCGTAGCGGATAGATTTGAAAGGTTTAGGCCTTTTCCCAGATCCTCCAATTCTAATACCGGTTCCTCTATTTCTAATGTTAAAAGAATTAGCTCCCATACTCGAAAAAGCTTCCGTCATACTCTTCTTAATGGCATCTATAGTGGTTAAAATGCCAACCAAGGCCGACAAGCCTATCGCAATAATTAATGCTGTAAGCATGGTACGGAGTCGGTTGCTTTTAATAGATTGCAGCGCAAGTCTTACGTTTTCGGTATAAGTCATTTGATGAAAATAAATGCTAATTGGGGTAAAAATAAAAAGTCCCGCTGTTAAGACAACGAGACCTGTTAAAATGTTACAAATATAATATGCTTAAACCGAGAAACTTGTTCCGCAACCGCAAGAGCTAGTTGCATTCGGATTGCTAAAGGTAAAACCTCTAGAGTTTAAGCCGTCTTGCCAATCAATCTGCATCCCTAATAAATACATTTGGTGTGCTTTATGCATAAATATTTTAATGCCGTCTATCATAAATTCCTGATCTCCATCCTTTTTTTGATCGAAACCTAAAACATAGCTCATTCCAGAGCAACCACCACCTTCTACTCCAACACGTAATCCGAAATCTTCGGCAATTTCTTGTTGGTCTTTTAATTTGAAAAGTTCTTTAACGGCAGTTTCGGTAAATGATACCGGCGCAAAAGTTGTTTCTACAGTGCTACTCATGTTTTTAAAATTTAGAAGAACAAATATAAATATTTATGTACATTTTTGTTCGCTGTACTGATTAATATTACGGTATCCAAACAAAATAGAATGAACATTACACATTTTTTAACACAAGTGGCCATACTTGCAGCTGGTGGTATTGTCACGGTTGTTGCCGCTTATTTTTTGATCAAAAATGATATCCAAAATTACTTCAGGTTTAAATCGCTCGAAACAAATAAAGACAATAGAGCCTCATTGTTCCCTTTGCGCTTGCAGGCACATGAGCGTTTGATCGTTTTTATAGAACGGATTAATCCAGCTAACCTTTTGGTACGTTTACATCAACAAGGAATTGGAATTAGAGAATTGCAAAATCTGGTACTGAACGAAATAAAAGCAGAATACCAGCACAATATTACACAGCAGCTTTACGTAGATTCTGTAAGTTGGAATGTAGTACGCAAATTGAAAGACGATACCATTGCCATGATCAATAATGTGGTACAAGGTTTGCCTGAAACAGCAAGTGGGGTAGACTTGAGTAAAAAAGTATTACAGCACATGAGTGGGATAGAAGAAAATCCTTACGAACTAACTATTAATCTACTTAAAAAAGATATACACCAATTGTTTTGATTGGGGTTAACTGTTTAAACTGGTTAATTGTTTAAATCGGTTAACTGTACATTATTTACATAAGGTATAAACTTCGTTTAGCCACTTGCACAATGTTTATACAATGAAAGCTAATTATGAGTGATAAAAAATTTACAACTACATCGGGCATTGAAATAAAAGACCTGTATACTACTGCAAAGCCGTTAACAGAAACTCCAGGCCAATTTCCGTTTACCAGAGGGATACAGAAAGATATGTATCGAGGTCGTTTGTGGACCATGCGTCAATATGCGGGGTTTTCAACAGCCGAAGAGTCTAATAAACGTTACCATTACCTATTGGCCCAAGGTACCATGGGTTTGTCTGTAGCTTTTGATTTGCCTACACAGATTGGTTATGATTCTGATCATGATATGGCCGAGGGAGAAGTAGGGAAGGTTGGCGTAGCGATCGATTCGCTGAAAGATATAGAGATTTTGTTTGATGGGATTGAGTTGAAGAAGATTACCACCTCCATGACTATTAACGCCACGGCCTCTATCTTACTAGCTATGTATATTGCCTTGGCAAAAAAACAGGGAGCAGATTTAAAGGAAATTTCCGGAACCATCCAAAATGATATCTTAAAGGAATATGCCGCTAGGGGAACTTATATTTATCCACCAAAACCATCTATGCGTATCATTACCGATATTTTTGAATATTGTAGTAAAGAGGTGCCTAAATGGAATACGATCTCTATTTCTGGTTACCACATTCGTGAAGCAGGTTCAACTGCGGTACAAGAATTGGCCTTTACGTTGGCCAATGGTAAGGCATACCTCAATGCAGCGCTAGAAAAAGGATTAGATATCAATGTATTTGCAAAACGACTGTCTTTTTTCTTTAATTGCCACAATAACTTTTTCGAAGAAATTGCCAAATTTAGAGCAGCCAGAAGAATGTGGGCGCATATCACCAAGTCGCTAGGGGCTACAGACGAAAAAGCAATGATGTTGCGTTTCCATACGCAGACAGGTGGTTCTACACTAACAGCACAGCAACCCTTAAATAATGTAATTAGGGTAGCCAACCAAGCTATGGCAGCCGTGTTGGGTGGTACACAATCGCTACATACCAATGGTTACGATGAGGCTTTGTCTTTGCCCACAGAAGCTGCGGCTAAGATCGCTCTGCGTACGCAACAAGTTATTGCTTTCGAAAGTGGAGTAACAGATACTGTTGATCCATTAGCTGGCTCGTTTTTTGTAGAAACATTAACAGACGAAATCGAAGCTGCGGCACAGGCCTATATTGAAAAGATAGATGCTATGGGTGGTTCGGTTAATGCAATAGAGAATGGGTACATTCAACAAGAAATTGCTAGCTCTGCTTATCAGTATCAAAAAGAGATCGAATCGGCAGAACGGATTATTGTTGGGGTAAACAAATTTACACAGGAAACAGAAGGGATTACAGATGTATTGAACATTGATGAATCGATTAGGACAATACAAACAGAAAAATTAATAAAACTAAAGACAGAACGGAACAATGAAGCTGTTAAGTTAGCGTTAACAGCGCTTTCTTCAGCGGCAAAGACAAATGAGAATTTGATGCCCTATATTCTCACTGCTGTAGAGGAATATGCTACACTTGGGGAAATAGCCGATTGTATGCGAAATGTGTTCGGAGAATATTAAAAACTATGTTAATAAATAGTTATCAACATAAAAAATTTAGGTTAAGCAGGGTATGCTACTGCTCCTGAACGACTTACAAATTAAATGAAAAATTTGTTCTTTTTGTTGATAATTTTTTGAATATTCGATGTTCCAAAAGGGCACGTCCGTAATGTCCTTATTAGAACTGAAAACCAACAAATTATATAATAACAATGGAAAAAACTTGTACCGAAGTATGGAAGAACTGTCTCCAAATTATTAAGGATAACATCCCGAACCAAAGTTTTAAGACTTGGTTCGAGCCGATATCTGCACTTAAATTAGAGGGGAAAGTTTTGACCATCCAGGTGCCGAGTTTATTTTTTTACGAATGGCTAGAAGAACACTATGTTGGTCTGCTTCGTAAAACGGTAAAAAAGCAATTGGGAGACGAAGGAAGATTAGAATACAATATAGTGGTTGACAAGTCGTCAAACAGTGGGTCTCCGTATACAACAAACATGCCCTCTAACGGAAATGGGGCAGAAGCAAAAATGCAATCAATGCCAATTCCTGTATCAATAAATAAGGATATCAAAAATCCGTTTATTATACCGGGGCTGAAAAAATTAAACGTTGATCCACAGTTAAATCCAAACTATACATTCGAGAATTATATTGAAGGAGATTGTAACCGTTTAGCTCGCTCTGCGGGTTATGCTGTGGCTGCAAAACCAGGAGGCACATCATTTAATCCATTAATGATTTATGGTGGTGTAGGCTTAGGTAAAACACACTTGGCGCAGGCCATTGGTAACGAGATTAAAAGAAGCATGCCAGATAAACTGGTGATCTATGTTTCTTGTGAGAAATTCTGTCAACAATTTGTTGATTCATTAAAGAACAATACCATTAATGATTTTGTGAATTTCTATCAGGCAATGGATGTGATCATTATGGATGATGTACATAACTTCGCTGGTAAAGAAAAAACTCAGGATATCTTCTTCCATATTTTTAACCACTTGCACCAATCTGGCAAGCAGGTGATCTTAACCTCTGATAAAGCACCAAAAGATTTAGCAGGTTTAGAAGAAAGATTATTGAGCCGTTTCAAATGGGGATTGTCTGCAGATCTACAGATTCCAGATTTGGAAACTCGTATTGCCATCTTAAAGAAAAAAATGTATGCCGATGGTATTGAATTACCGGGAGAGGTAGTTGAATATGTAGCACACAACATTGATAATAATGTACGTGAGTTAGAAGGAGCAATGGTGTCGCTTTTGGCACAATCTACCTTAAACAAAAAAGATATCGATTTGGCTTTGGCTAAACAGATGTTGAAGAACTTTATAAAAAATACATCGAAAGAAATTTCAATGGAATACATCCAGAAATTGGTGTGCGAGTATTTTGAAGTTCCGGTTGACATGGTTAAATCTCAAACACGTAAACGCGAAATTGTACAGGCTCGTCAAATTTCTATGTATTTGTCAAAAAGCCATACCAAATCTTCATTGAAAACTATCGGTGCTTTCTTCGGTGGAAGAGACCACTCTACAGTAATCTACGCTTGTCAAACTGTAGAAGATTTGATTGAAACAGATAAAAAGTTCAAAGCTTACGTTAATGATATTCAGAAAAAACTGAAAATGAGCTAATCAAAATTTGGATCAAAAAAGAAAAGCCTCGACAATTATCGAGGCTTTTCTTTTGTTAGCTAGTTGGATCTATCATTTTGTAAAATGCTTCTCTATAAAAATCGCCCAGAGGGATCACATGGTTTTCAATATAGATTCGACTACGTTCGATATTGTCGATTTTGTTTAAGGCCACTAAATATGATTTATGTACACGGGCAAACTGACTTCGAGGTAATTGTTCTTCTGTTTTTTTGATGTTCTGCAAAGAAATGATCTTTTCTTTTTTGGTATGAATGGCCACATAGTTTTGCATGCCCTCAATATATAAGATGTCTGCAATGTTCACTTTCGTTAACTTATACTCGTTTTTCACGAAAATAAAATCAACTTCTTTAGCACTATGGGCTTCAACAACAATTTGAGGTTTAACATCTAGTACATTAAAATAATGCATTGCCTTTTGTACCGCTTTATAAAAACGCTCAAAAGAAATAGGTTTTAATAAATAATCTATGGCATCATGCTCAAAGCCTTCCAAGGCATATTCGGCATAGGCGGTAGTTAAGATTACCTTGCATTTGCCTTGTACAATTTTCATAAACTGCAGCCCATTGAGCTGGGGCATTTGTATATCCAGAAAAACCAGATCGGCCTTACCTTCCATAATTAAGTTTAATGCCAATAGCGGGTTGGTAGAACTAAAAATCAGTTCTAAAAATGGAAGTTTGTCCACATAATCACTTAAGATATCTATAGCGAGTGGTTTATCATCAACAATTACGCAACGAATCATATCCATTTTATTTTTAGCTCTACTGTAAAAGTATCTGTTTCATCTTTAATTTCAAGCCAATGTTGGTCTGGATAGATCAATTCAAGCCTTCTTTTCACATTGGATAAGCCAATGCCTACTGTTTTATCTTTATAGTCCTGGTTTTTTTGATTGCTGATTAGAAAGTCCATTCCATTAAGGTCTATGCTGATTTTGATCTGAATGGGATGGCTAGGGTTATCGATAACGCCATGTTTAAATGCATTTTCTACAAAGTTGATCAATATCAATGGAGCAATCTGTTGTTTATTTACTTCGCCCTCTACATCAAATTGAATATGTGCTGTTCCTTTTTGTCCAATCTGAAAAAGATCGATTACATTTTTTAAGTAATCAATTTCTTTTTTGAGGTCGGCAAATTTATCGTCGCTTTCTTTAAGCATGTAACGCAGCAGATCAGATAATTTTAAAACTGCACTTGGTGCTTCATCAGATTTGCGATAGGTGAGTGCATAAATATCGTTTAAAGTATTGAACAAAAAATGAGGATTGATTTGCGATTTTAAAAAGGCAAGCTCTGCAGTAATCTTTTCTTTTTCCAGCTCTTTTTGTTTCCTATAGTTGTTGTACCACTCTGTTACAATAAAATAAAGGAAGCCATAAATGAAATAACTATAAAAGGTATACAAAATACTATTCTGTATGTACCAAGTAATTTCTGGCTTACCGTTATAGTAGTTGTTGAACCCCAGATAAGGTAAAAAGAAATGAAATTCTATTAAATATCTATAACTAGGGATAAAAACGATGAGTAAAAATGTAAACAAAAGACCCTTTAACCATTTTTTGCTTAAAAAAGAAGGAGCAATGAGATTGGCTGTGGTATAAAAAGAAACCATGCCAGAAGCCAAATACCCCAAGCAGATCAAAAAATAATTGAGAAATAAGGGAGAAGAGCCGTGGTTTGAATAAGAACGGAAATTATTGTTGAGGTATTTTGGCAAGAAATCGTTCAGGAAGACGAGAATCCATACCAAAACATGCAGTCCTATTCTATATTTCTTTTTCATCAACCAAAGATATCAGCAATTTCATCAATTGAAGTTAAAAATACATCAATGGGCAATTCTCATCCATCAAAGCCATTATTTAAAGTATAAGTAGGTTAGCTAAAGTTTAGGCACATTCATCAATGCTTATAGGGCTTTGGTCAATTGGTGCAGAATGTTTTCCGCTTTTAGTTGAAGCTTTGGTTAAATAAACAAACACATAATCATGAAAAAAACAGTTTTAGTTGCATTGCTCGCACTGTTGTTTTTGAATACAAAAGCACAAGAGAAGCTCACCGTTAATGTTCATCCAGGAGTTGAACTTTTTACCATTGTTCAAATTTTAGCCGATCAATTTCCTGACCCAAATCCTTCTACCTATAGTAAAGAAGTGATGGAATATTTTGGCAAGTACAAAGACCACCCAGCAGTATTGAAAGTGAAAGGCTTTAAGAAAGTATTTACAGACCTGACAGAATTGGGTTGGACCATGTCTGATTTTCCAAACATTAAGATTTATGAACCCACTGCAGATCTCAATTGGTATAAACACAATGGAAAAGAAAATACATTGGAGTACATCAAATTGTGTCGTGATTTTTTTAACGATACCAAATTCTGGGATTTCTATCAGGCGCATACTGCGAAGTATGAGAAATGGGGTGAGGCCATTAAAGCAGAAGTGAAAAAAAGTGGAGTAATGGATCAGCTCCAAAAATTTTACGGTTTCAATGCAGATGTGAAATGGTACATCTGTATAGACCCGCTCAATAGTTGGGGTTCTCATGCCATTACTACAAAGAATTTAAATCCACAATTTAGCCATATTGTAGTTTACAATACAGGTTATTTCAACAGAAAATCAACCGAAAAAGATGAACCGATTTTTGAATATCAAGGATTTGATTATTTGGTTTGGCACGAAGGGAGCCATATCTTTTTGGATCCAGCGTTTAAAAAGTATAAAAAAGAGATTGATGAGCTTGCTTATTTATACAACAAAGATGATGACGGTATGAAAAGAAATGGGATTGGGAGTTGGGAATATTGTTTGAATGAAAATATGGTCCGTTCAATTGTAGGGAACATGTATTACAAATACCGTACAGAAAGAGAGTTTAAAAGACAGGTAGCCAAAGAAACTGCAAGTGATTTTATTTATGTTGAAGATTTAGTGCCTTATATCATCGCAAACTATGGCCCAGACAAAAAGTATAAAAAATTTGATGAGTTTTTCCCAACAATGCTAAAGATGTTGAAAACCAAACATCCTAAAACTAATTAAGATAATCTCATTAAGCCGTAATGCAAACCGGCAACATGTAAAGCCTGATCTATCTTGTTGTCTTTTAACAATTGCTTAACCTCTTCAATTGTATATTCTTCAACATTTAAAATCTCATGCTCATCTAAATGTTGAGCATGAGATTTTATTCCTCCTTTTAATAGATAGGTAAAAGTTCTATTTGTAGAGGTAGCTGGATTGGGGTAAAGCGTGGCAATGAGCTCGCAACTGTCAAAGCTGTAGCCTGTTTCTTCCTGTAGCTCACGTACAATGGCAACTTCAGGTGTTTCACCATCGTCAATTACACCACCAGGGATTTCTAAAGAAATAATGTCGGCAGCAAAACGATATTGTCTTACCAGAATGATTTTATTTTCTTTGGTCAGTGCAACAGCATTTACCCAATTTGGATATTCCAATACATAATAGTCATCCTTAATTGCCCCATTTTGCAATTTGCAAGTGTCTACTCTTAAAGTAGCCCACTTTTCTTGCACTAAATATTTGGAGGCTAATTTTTGCCATTTTAAAATTTCCATAGCTTGACTTATAGGTATTGTTGAATAACCTTTTGGCGATGTAGGTTAACCAAGTGTACAATTTTATGTTTGTTAGAAAGCTCCTCGTAAATGAGGTTAAGTTTAGGTGCAATCATTTCGTTTCTACTTTGACTAACACCTAATTCATAATATAAAAACTCACTGAGCGAGTCTAGTTTCTCTGCTGGTAGATTGCTTTCTTGCAACCAGTTTTCAAATAAAGATAAGTTAGGTTCTGCTAGTAGCTCAATAGGCAAACCAAAACTATTGGCCATGGTTTCGTTAAAAAGTAATCCAGCTTCTTCTAATTTCAGTTCTACTTTTAAGCCCATAATCCTTGCTAAAACCTGCGCAAGCCTTTCAATTTCTGCTGTAATTAAATCTCGTCTGTACATTTAAATATAATTAGGTGGTAACATCACAAGTCAATCCAATTCAAACTATTACCTATTACCTATTACCTATTACCTATTACCGGGCCTACCAACTTCCGCTACTTCCACCACCACCGAAACTACCACCACCGAAGCCGCCAAATCCACCTCCGCCGCCGCTTCCTCCTCCAAAACCACCGCCAAATCCACCTCCGCCAGAGTTACGACCACCACCTAACAACATACTCCAGAAAAGTGCATCAGCAACACCACGTCCACCAATTACTTGGTTTCCGCCACCACCGCCACCTTTCCTTAAAATAATGGCAATAATAATTACTATAATGATCACAATAAAGCCTGCACTTCCTTTGCCACCTCCCGATTTTGCTTTCGGTTTATCACTTTTGTATTCACCTTTAATTAAAGAGATAATGGAATTTGTTCCGGCTTCTATGCCTGAATAATAATCTCCTTCTTTAAAAAAAGGCTTAATATCGTTTTCAATAATCCTTTTGGTATAGATATCTGGCAAAGCACCTTCTAATCCATAGCCAGTTTGAATAGACATTTTTCTATCGCCAATGGCAATCAATAAAATTACACCATTGTTTTTCCCTTTACCGCCAACACCCCATTTTCTACCCAATTCAAGTGCGTATTCATTAATGTCGTAGTCGCCTACAGATTTTAAGATCACTACAGCAACCTGATTGGAGGTAGAATCGTCAAAGGCAACCAGTTTCTGCTCTAATTGTTGTTTCTGACTGGCGGTAAGGGTTTGTGTAAAATCATTTACAAGGGTATTTGATTTTGGTGGAAAATCTTGCGCAAAGCCAAAACTGTAACTCAGCGTTAAAAGAAATAAGATGATTAATTTTTTCATCAGTTATTTGGGTTCAGCTTGATCCATAAATACAATGTCGTTTGGCAATTCATTCACATCTCCATTTTGGTAAGGGAAAAATAAAGCCAACTTTTCGCCAGCTAATGAAACGCCCGCAATAATCCCGTCGGCCAAATTGCCACTTAAAAAATGAGCTTTCATGGCCACTTGTGTTGTCTCCCAAAAGTCTTCTGGAACAACCTGGTTGATACCGCGGTCG
This sequence comes from Pedobacter sp. Hv1, assembly GCF_001412215.1. Lineage (GTDB taxonomy): Bacteria > Bacteroidota > Bacteroidia > Sphingobacteriales > Sphingobacteriaceae > Pedobacter. The sequence continues at coordinate 3,857 of NZ_LLWP01000008.1, read as the reverse complement.
CCAATAATAGCAAATTTATGATCTTCATGGGCTAAGTAAATGAGAACGCCGTTATGTTGAGCAGTTTTATCCATTCCTAACTCGGCAAAATATTGGGTCGCTCTTTCGAATGCACTGCCATGACAGTGTTTCTCTACAGCAATTCTAATTTCTCCTGAGGTTGCTTTTTCGGCTTCGGCAATGGCATTGGCTATTAATTCTTGTTCTTGTGTTGTGAAAAGAGACATGCTTTTTGTTTTATAAATTAAAGGGTAATGTATGTTTAAAGATTAAACACACATTACCCCAAAATGTTGGAATATCACTAAAATTCTACTTTAGGTGCATTTTGAGCACCAGCATCAGCTTTAAAGGCTGCTTTAGGACTAAAGCCAAACATGCCAGCTGTTAAATTGTTAGGGAAAGATCTAACCTTAACATTATATGCTTGAACAGATTCGTTGAAATCTTTACGTGCAACGGTAATGCGATTTTCAGTTCCTTCTAATTGTGCAGAAAGATCGCTAAACTGTTGTGTTGCTTTTAACTCTGGATAATTCTCGGTCAATACCATTAATTTACCTAAGGCTTGAGTAATCTGACCCTGAGCAGCTTGATATTTTTCAATATTCTCAGCATTTAGCTTAGTTGGGTCAATTGTAATTTTGCTTGCACTAGCACGAGCTTCAATTACAGCAGTTAAAGTACCTTGCTCAAATTTGGCAGCTCCTTTAACAGTACTCACCAAGTTAGGGATCAAATCAGCCCTGCGTTGATATTGAGCTTCAACCTGGCTCCATTTAGTTTGTACATCAACATCTAATGTAACTAATTTATTGTAGCCATTACATCCACTTACTACGGCTAATAAAACTACAAGTGCAATTACTCCAATTACTATTTTTTTCATTTTGTTTTTTTTGTTTTTTAGGTTTCTATTTCAAATTAGATATCAATATTCATACCTTGTTACTAAAACAGACAAAATACTGACAAGTTGCCATAACAATTACCCTAAGATACTAAATAATGGACAAAGCACAAATCAAGTCAAAAACTAGAACTGTGAATGGAAAACTGTAATTTTGTTTATTCGGGATAAAAACTCGACGTTGATTATGCAGAAAGAAATAGAGATTACCATTGCGCCAGAACATGTTTCCAATGAACTGGTGATCCTCCAAAACCTGGCAAGAGCGCTAAAAGTAGAGTTATCTACCATTAAACACCACCAGATTTTAAAACGTTCTATAGACGCCCGTTCGCGAAAGGTGATTTATCGGATGCAGGTTAGAGCTTATATTGATGAAGTTCCAACTGTTGAACAAACGATATTTAACTACCCAAAAGTAAGTGCGGCCAAAACTGTAATTATTGTAGGGGCCGGACCAGCCGGATTGTTTGCCGCATTGCAATGTATTGAAAATGGCTTTAAACCTATAGTTGTTGAACGTGGAAAAGATGTAAAACAGCGCCGTAGAGATTTGGCAGCTATCAATAAACAAGGTGTAGTTAATACAGAATCCAATTATTGTTATGGTGAAGGTGGGGCAGGTACCTATTCTGATGGTAAATTATATACCAGATCAAATAAACGAGGAGATATCAATAAGGTATTGCAACTGTTTGTACAGCATGGTGCCGACGAAGATATCCTAATTGATGCCCGCCCGCATATTGGTACCAATAAATTGCCGCATATCATTACTGCCATTAGAGAAACCATTCAAAATGCTGGTGGTGAAGTGCTGTTTGATGCAAAACTTACGGACCTGATCATTTCGGGCAGTAAAATTAAAGGGATAGTTGTTAATCAAGAGCAAGAAATTTTGGCCGATGCTGTGATTTTGGCAACCGGACATTCGGCAAGAGATATTTATGAACTGCTTCACCACAAGAATATTTTAATCGAAGCAAAGCCCTTTGCCCTGGGTGTACGTATAGAACATCCACAACAAATTATTGATAGTGCACAATACCATTGCGATATGAGGAGTGAATTTTTGCCACCAGCCTATTATAGTATGGTAGAACAGGTTAAAACAAGAGGAGTATTTTCTTTTTGTATGTGCCCAGGGGGGATTATTGCGCCTTGTGCCACTGGTCAGGATGAAATTGTGGTAAATGGATGGTCGCCATCTAAGCGAAATAACCCATTTGCCAACTCCGGAACAGTAGTGCAGGTTACTTTAGACGATGTTCAGGGCTATGATCCATTGAGAATGCTCAATTTCCAATCGGAGATAGAACAACTGGCGTTTGAAGCCGGTGGAGGCAACTTGGTTGCTCCCGCACAGCGGATGATTGACTTTGTAGAAAACAGACTATCTATTGATTTGCCTAAAAACTCTTATTTGCCCGGCACAAAAAGTGTAATGTTAGATAATATCCTACCAGATTTTGTTGCGACAAGCTTAAAAGCAGCGCTACCTTTATTTGGCAAGAAAATGAAAGGCTACTATACCAATGAGGCAATTCTAGTAGGGGTAGAGAGCAGAACCTCTTCGCCGGTACGTATCCCCAGAGATAAAGAAACCTATCAGCACCCACAAATTACAGGCTTGTATCCTTGTGCCGAAGGAGCAGGTTACGCAGGGGGCATTGTTTCGGCAGCCATTGATGGTGCGAATTGTGCCAATGCAATTCTAAACAATTAAGAAAATCGAAATGTTATCATAAGTATATATTTCTTTTATGATCAATTTAGGAGACGAACTGAATAAAGCATACAATGGGGATACCTGGCATGGAGGTAATGTATTAAGCCTCATACAAGCGGCAAATCCTCAAAAGGTATTTACACACCCCATTCCGAATGCACATTCAATTGCAGAACTGGTGTTACACTTAACAGCGTGGACCGAAGAGGTGATAGATAGGATAGCAGGACAAACGGCTAAAGAACCCTCAAGAGGAGATTGGCCTTTACCAATAGAAAAAACGGCAGAAGAATGGCATAGGTTGGTAGCAGACTTTAAACTGGTTAATGAAAAATTAATTGAAATGATTGATGATTTCGAATCTTCTGGTTGGTTGAACGAGGTTAAGGATGAACGAAACCGTGAATTGGGAACAGGTGTAAACAATGCTCAATTGATTAATGGGTTGATACAGCATCATGCTTATCATGCTGGGCAAATTGCCTTGCTCCTGAAATTTTAAAGCCAAGCGGCCAGATCATTTAGATTGGTGTAATTAAATGAATATGAAAAAGACATTAATTATAGGCGCAAGCCCAAACCCAGAGCGTTATGCTTATAAAGCTGCGCATATGCTTACCACCAAAGGACATCCTATTGTTAATATTGGAATTAAACAAGGAGAGGTTGCTGGTGTGAAAATTGAAAAGCCAGGTACTCCTTACCACGATATCGATACCATTACCTTATATATAGGTACAGATCTACAATCAAATTACTACGATTATATAATAGCAACTCAGCCCAAACGAGTTATTTTTAATCCAGGTACGGAGAATCCGGTCTTCGAACAAATGCTTGAAAAGAATAATATTGAACCTATAGAGGCTTGCACATTGGTTTTATTAAGTACGGGTCAATTCTAATCAGTTAGGTTTTTCCTTAAATAGAGGGGTAAAAGCAGTTCATCTATAACTGTAAATAACGATATAGATTGGCTATTTCTCCCCTTTCATCATTTCTTTTGAACTTTTTCTTATTGATGATCATAGAGTTAGGTTATTTGTAGTATAAAAAAGGTGGTTAGTGTTTGTGATTATGGGAATGATTGCTACCTTTGCATCCCGCTTCGGAGGAAGTATGGGGGCAGTCGGAAAGTGAGTTTAGGATATTGAAAAGGGGTAAAAAGGATAGATTAGCTGAGCATCAGCGGTTTACGGGAAAGCAGAAAAAAACTTC
>NZ_LLWP01000007.1 GCF_001412215.1 Pedobacter sp. Hv1 | reverse complement strand
AGGGGGCAGAAATGGCTCGCCGAAGTCGAGGTTTTGTGTGGATTAAAAATGGATTAGTGAGGAACGAGAACAGTAACAAAAAACAGAATAAGGGCGGACGGACACCGAAAACCGACCCGAGCATCCACCGCCACGTTTTCCGTCTTACAGACGAAGAAAATGCCAAACTTTTATCGCTTTTTGAAGCATCGGGAATGCCCAACAAAGCAAAGTTTATCATTTCCCTGCTGTTCAGTAAGGAAATGAAATCGGTTAGAATTGATAAAGGAACGGTTGATTTTTATATGCGATTGACCTCGTTTCACAGTCAGTTTCGCTCCGTAGGTGTGAATTATAATCAGATTGTAAAGCTGTTGTACAAGAATTTTTCCGAGAAAAAAGCCGCAGCGTTCCTTTACAAATTGGAAAAACAGACGGCTGAAATGGCGATGCTATGCCAAAAAATCATTCAGATAACCGAAGAATTTGAAGCAAAACATCTGAAAAAACAGCCTTAGAAATGATAGCGAAAATCGGAAGAAGCGGAAATTTATACGGAGCATTGGCGTACAATCAGCTCAAAGTGGAGAATGAAAACGGAAAAATTTTGTTTGCCAATAAGATGATTGAAACCGCTAACGGTCATTATTCCGTTGCACAATTAGCCCAATCTTTTGCCCCTTATCTCATAGCCAACCGCAATACCGAAAAGCATACGTTGCATATTTCGCTCAATCCCGACCCGAAAGACAAGGTAAGTGATGACAGGTACAGGGAAATGGCAGAGCAGTATATGCGTGAAATGGGTTACGGCGAACAACCTTTTGTGGTATTCAAGCATACCGATATTGACCGTAGCCATATTCATATTGTATCGGTTTGCGTGGACGAAGAGGGCAAAAAGATTTCGGACAAGTTCGAGAAAATGCGGTCTATGAATGTGTGCCGTGAACTCGAAAGGAAACACGGTTTGATACCCGCAACGGAAAAGGAGCATCGGCAGAACGACAAGATTTTCCGTCCGGTAGATTATCGCGCAGACGATGTGAAAAGTCAGATAGCTTCAGTTGTTCGAAACCTGCCGAACTATTATCAATATCAAACTTTGGGAGAATACAACGCTCTGCTTTCCCTATTCAATGTAACCACCGAAAAGGTGGAGGGCGAATTGCAGGGGCAACTACGGCAGGGTTTACTATACATTCCGTTAAACGAACAAGGCGAAAGAGCCGGACATCCATTCAAGGCTTCACTTTTTGGAAAGAACGCAGGGCTACCGACTTTGGAATTGTATTTTGCGAAATGCAAAGAGACTTTAAAAGACCATCCGACAAAGCCAACCATCAAAGCTGCCGTTACCATTGCCCTGAAATCAACAAACGATGAGCAGGCCTTTAAAAAACAGTTAGCCGAACAGGGTATTAACGTAGTGGTGCGTAGAAATGACACAGGACGTATTTACGGAATAACTTTTATAGACCACAATTCTAAAACGGTTTGGAACGGTTCACGATTGGGAAAGGAACTTTCAGCCAGTACTTTTAATGATTATTGGAATAACACCATCAAACCTGAAATTAAAGAACGTACTGTACCACCGATGAAACAATCTATATCAAATGATGTGGCTCTTCCGCAGGAAGAGCCACATCATTTGTTCGACTTCCTGAATAGTAATGAAAAACAGGAAGACGGTTTGATTGAAGTATTGGGCGGTTTATTGCCCGAAGCACAGGGCGAAGATTACGAGGAACAGGATTTTGCCAACAAAATGAAGAAGAAAAGAAACCGCCAAAGAGGTCAGAAATAGCAATCAGCCAAACACCGCCACGCACCGCCATTGAGTGCCACATTCTTATAGCCACTATATAGAGCCTTTAAATTCACGCCCGAACATTAAAACTAAAAATAATGCAGGGAGAAGACGATTTAAGAGGACTTGCCAAGATTATGGCATTTATGAGGGCAGTAAGTATCCTTTTGGTACTGATGCACCTTTATTGGTTCTGCTACGGTTTCTTTATAGAACGTGGCTGGACTTTAGAAATCATCAACAAAGTATTGGGCAATTTTCAGCGAACGGCAGGGCTGTTTTCGCATACCCTATATACCAAGCTGTTTGCTTTGGTATTGTTGGCATTAAGCTGTTTGGGTTCTAAGGGAGTTAAAAATGAAAAGATAACCTGGTCTAAAATCTATGTGGCTTTAGTTATTGGTGCTATCCTGTTTTTTCTGAATTTCCCTTTACTAAAGCTACCGTTATTAACCGCTACAATCCTTTATATCCTTACCACAGGTTTAGGCTATATCGCTTTAATGGTAGCCGGAGTTTGGATGAGCCGACTACTTCGTACCAATCTGATGGATGATGTTTTCAACAATGAGAACGAGAGTTTTCAGCAGGAAACTAAATTAATGGAAAACGAGTATTCCGTCAATCTTCCCACGAAGTTTTATTATAAAGGAAAATGGAACAACGGCTGGATTAACATCGTCAATCCTTTTCGAGCCTCGATTGTGTTGGGTACTCCGGGTTCAGGAAAATCGTATGCAATCGTAAACAACTACATCAAGCAACAGATTGAGAAAGGCTTTAGTATGTACATCTACGATTTTAAATTTGATGACCTTTCCACCATTGCTTACAATCATCTATTGAAGCATCGGGATAAGTACAAAGTTCAACCCAAATTCTACGTCATCAACTTTGACGACCCACGTAAGAGCCACCGTTGCAATCCACTCAATCCCGATTTTATGACGGACATATCCGATGCTTACGAAGCTGCCTATACCATAATGCTGAACCTCAATCGAAGCTGGATACAGAAGCAAGGGGATTTTTTCGTGGAAAGCCCAATTATCCTATTGGCGGCAATTATTTGGTATCTGAAAATCTATGAAAACGGTAAGTATTGTACATTCCCACACGCCATTGAATTGCTTAATAAAAAGTATTCGGACGTATTTACTATTTTAACCTCATATCCCGATTTGGAAAATTATTTGTCGCCTTTTATGGATGCGTGGCAATCCGGAGCACAAGACCAATTACAGGGGCAAATCGCATCGGCAAAAATTCCTTTGTCAAGAATGATTAGCCCGCAGTTGTATTGGGTAATGACAGGCGATGATTTTACGCTTGACATCAATAACCCGAAAGAGCCGAAAATTTTGTGCGTGGGTAATAATCCCGACCGTCAAAATATCTACTCCGCAGCATTGGGTTTGTACAATTCAAGGATTGTGAAGCTCATCAACAAAAAGGGGCAATTAAAGAGTTCTGTTATCATAGATGAGTTGCCAACCATTTATTTTAGAGGACTGGATAATCTTATCGCAACTGCGAGAAGTAATAAGGTAGCGGTTTGTTTGGGTTTTCAGGATTTTTCGCAATTAACAAGGGATTACGGCGACAAGGAAAGTAAGGTTATCCAAAATACGGTAGGTAATATTTTCAGCGGACAGGTTGTAGGAGAAACGGCAAAAAGTCTTTCGGAACGCTTCGGGAAAGTATTGCAGAAACGCCAAAGTATGACGATTAACAGGAATGATAAATCTACCTCTATTTCTACACAGTTAGACAGTCTTATTCCAGCTTCCAAAATTTCAACGCTTACACAGGGTATGTTTGTGGGTTCAGTTTCGGACAACTTTGATGAACGTATCGACCAAAAGATTTTCCACGCTGAAATCGTAGTGGATAATGAAAAAGTTGCCGCCGAAACCAAAGCCTATCAGAAGATACCGGAAATCCTATCCTTTGTTAATGAACACGGTGAGGATAAAATGAAACAGGAAATCGAAAGCAATTACCGTCAGATAAAAATAGATATTGTAAATATTATTGAAAGCGAAATGGAGCGTATCAAGAATGATCCAAACTTACAGCATTTGCTTTCACGGTAAATAATAAAAAGTGTCTGAATATCGAAATTATGCAATAGTTTATCTGGATACAGTATAAATTACGGTGAAATGTGGGATTAAATGTAGTTTTCAGTAACTTTGTGAGTATGAAAAAAGTGCTCGCAATATTTTTTCTATCTACATATCTTATTTCAACAACAGAATTAGGTCAGTTGTTGAAGTTTCCTATGCTGGTAGAGCATTATTTCGAGCATAAAGAAAAAAATCCTCAAATTTCCGTCATGGAGTTTCTGGTACTTCATTACGAAGGTAACCACCTTGAAAATCATCCTCACGATGATGATTATGATCAGGATCAAAAACTACCTTTCATTATGCACGGAGATGTATTAAGCTTTTGCTTCGTATATCCCCAACCGCTTTTTTTTGAATCATTTCATAAAATTGACATACGAGAATCGTCTAAGGTAGTTTCTTTTGACGATGCGTTTATCTCCAACCAGTTTCTTTCTTCTATTTGGCAGCCTCCAAGATCTTGTTAATTCTTTTTTAACCAATTGACTTTTCGTAAATTCTTTTTGCACTTTGCATAAAGGAAGGTTTGCTATGCAGTATTAACACGTTCTATTGAATGCAGGTTGGTGTTATACTTTGGAGAAAAATATTTTATTTCTTTTTCGAATTCATCCAAAGTTAAAAAAACATTGCCACATTGTTTTTTGTGATAATCTGCATATTGCATGGGCTTTTCTTATGGCATGATTGTGTGGAATTTCATCTTCAACTCAATTCTAGGGTATTCTGTATGGCCTGCCTGAAACTTTGTTGAGGTGCGATTTTGTTATGCACTGATCTCCTACATGAAAGTGTTATATCATTATTATTCATTCCTGTCTCCATAAAACCGGAGCTTCATAGAATGTGATTGTCAATTGGTTAATCCTGTTATTTTATTTACGATAAATACTGCTGTATCTATTTGTAATTGTATTGAATAATAATTTGATTAACAAGTAAAACTATGCTTACTAAAATCATTGAGTTTTCCGTAAGGAATAAACTCATAATAGGGCTTTTGGTCATTGCACTCATTGGAATTGGTGCCTACCAAACCACAAAATTACCAATTGATGCTGTGCCCGACATCACCAACAACCAGGTACAGGTTATTACGATAGCCCCTTCTTTTGGTGCGACGGATATAGAACGCCTGGTTACCTTCCCCATAGAACAAGCAACGGGCAACATTTCCGGTACCAAAGAAATACGCAGCTTTTCCCGTTTTGGGCTCTCGCTCGTTACCATTGTTTTTGATGATGATATAGATGTTTATTGGGCAAGACAACAGGTGGCTGAACGTTTGCAGCAAGTGCAAAGTCAAATCCCCCAGGGGATCGGCACACCGGCATTAGGACCAATTTCTACCGGCTTGGGCGAAATATATCAATATGTAGTCCGCCCCAAGAAAGGTTACGAACAAAAATATGACATCGCCGAACTGCGTACCATTCAGGACTGGATTGTGCGCAGGCAGTTATTAAGCGTAAAGGGGGTTGCTGAAGTGAGTAGTTTCGGTGGCAAACTCAAGCAATATGAAATTGCAGTAAACCCTGACAAACTTAATGCCTACGGGATTAGCATCAACGATATTTTTTCGGCTTTGGAAGAAAACAATCAAAATACCGGTGGTGCATATATCGAAAAAGGGCCTACCGTTTTATATGTCCGCAGCGAAGGCCTGATAGGCAGCCTGGAAGATATCGGCAATATTTCCATTGCCAATAAAAATAATGAAACACCTTTGTTTATCCGTGATGTGGCAAACGTGAAAATGGGTTATGCCACTCGTTATGGGGCTATGACTTACAACGACCAGGGCGAAGTTTCGGGTGCCGTAGTGATGATGCTGAAAGGTGCAAACAGCAGCGAAGTCATCAAGAATGTAAAAGCTAAAGTAGCCCAAATACAGAAAACCCTGCCCGAAGGCGTAGTTGTTGAGCCTTTCCTGGACCGTACCAAAATGGTCAATAATGCCATCAGTACAGTCGAAAAAAACCTGATGGAAGGCGCACTGATTGTAGTGCTCGTTTTGGTTCTGTTCCTTGGGAATTTCAGGGCGGGATTACTGGTAGCATCGGTTATTCCGCTGGCCATGCTTTTTGCCATCTGTATGATGAATTTGTTTGGCGTAAGCGGCAACCTGATGAGCCTTGGAGCCTTGGATTTCGGGCTGATTATAGACGGTGCCGTCATCATTGTGGAATCGGTGATGCATCAACTCTCGCATAACGCCAGATTTCAGCAAATGACCAATTTATCCAAAAAAGAAATGAATAATACGGTAATTGGTTCTGCTGGAAAAATGATGAACAGTGCTGTTTTCGGTCAAATCATCATTCTGATCGTTTATCTTCCCATCCTAAGTTTGCAAGGTATAGAAGGCAAAATGTTCCGACCGATGGCACAGACCGTGGCCTTTGCTTTATTGGGCGCATTTTTATTATCGCTTACCTATATCCCAATGATGAGTTCCTGGGTACTGAGCAGGAAAATCAGCCATAAGCACAATCTTTCAGACAGGGTTATGCGTCGTGTAGAAGCCTTCTACCAAAAATTTTTGTTAAAAGCCATCCGCATCCCCAAACGCATTATCGCCGTGGTTTCGGTTTTATTTATTGCGGCCATTTTCGTGATGTCGAGATTGGGAGGCGAGTTTATCCCGTCATTGGAAGAAGGCGATTTTGCAGTGGATACCAGGGTCTTAACGGGAAGTAACCTTAATACGACCATTGCAAGCACCCAAAAGGCCGCTCACATCCTAAAAACACGCTTTCCTGAAGTGATAAAAGTAGTAACCAAAATAGGTAGCGGCGAGGTACCCACAGACCCGATGCCGATGGACGCCAGCGATATGATGGTGATTCTGAAAGACAAAAGCGAATGGACATCTGCCAAAACTTTTCCGGAACTATCCGAGAAAATGAGCAAGGCCTTGGAAGATGTACCGGGAATTACCGCAGGTTTTCAATATCCGGTAAATATGCGGTTCAATGAACTGATGACGGGTGCAAGACAGGATGTGGTCCTGAAAATTTTTGGGGATGATTTGGATTCCCTGGCAGCAACGGCTGACAAATTAGGCAAAATAATCAATACGGTGGATGGCGTACAGAACCTTTATATAGAACCTATAACCGGAATGCCCCAGGTTATTATTACCTATAACCGCCCAATGATTGCCCAATACCATTTGTCTGTAGCCGGCATCAACAAGGTGGTCAATACGGCATTTGCCGGACAAAGCACCGGTTTGGTTTTCGAAGGGGAAAAACGTTTTGATATGGTTGTAAAACTAAATGCCGACGTGCGGAAGAATCTGGAAGATGTACAGAATTTATTGATCCCTATACCTTCCGGCAATCAGATTCCACTTTCACAGTTGGCAGAAGTGCAGATCAAAGATGGTCCCAATCAAATTCAGCGGGAGAATACACAACGCAGGATTATTGTCGGCTTCAATATAAAAGGCCGGGATGTGCAAAGTATTGTTCAGGAATTGCAAGCCAAAGTGAATAAGCAAATCAAGCTTCCTGCCGGGTATTCTATTACATACGGTGGCTCGTTCGAGAATCTGAACCAGGCAAAAAGCCGTTTGATGGTTGCGGTGCCTATTTCATTGGCTTTGATATTCATTCTCTTATTTTTTGCTTTTAAATCAGTGAAGGAAAGTTTATTGATTTATACCGCAATCCCATTATCCACCATTGGCGGAATTTTCTTTTTAGCACTTCGGGGAATGCCTTTTAGCATAAGTGCCGGTATAGGTTTCATTGCACTGTTCGGCGTGGCTGTTTTAAATGGAATTGTTTTGGTCGCCGAATTCAACCGTTTAAAAAAATCAGGAATCAAAAACATTGTCCGCATCGTGGTGGACGGAACAGAATCCCGTTTACGCCCCGTGCTGATGACCGCATTTGTGGCTTCATTGGGCTTTATTCCAATGGCGCTGAGCAATGGTGCAGGTGCAGAGGTGCAGCGTCCGTTGGCAACGGTAGTTATTGGTGGACTGATGGGGGCTACTTTGCTCACATTATTCGTTCTTCCTTTATTGTTCATCGCATTTGAAAAAGGTTTTACAATGAATCTATTCAAGAAAAAAGCAATCACATTATTGATCGTTTCAGGGATTTCTTTAATGGGAATGGGTTCTGTTAAAGCACAGGAAAAAATCACATTAGACAGGGCTATTGCATTGGCTGTTCAAAATAATCAAAATTTAAGAACTGAAAAACTGAAGGCCGATTATGCCAAGGCCATCATCAAAACTTCGGCTGATATTCCGCAGACCAGCATTACGGCAGATTATGGACAGATTAACGGTGCATACAACGATACCAAGTTCGGAATTTCACAGAATATCGCATTTCCAACGGTTTATAAAATGCAGAAAGAATTGTTTACACAGGAATGGAAATACAGTTTGCTGAATGTTTCGTTGAAAGAATTTGAATTAAAAAAAGCCGTTACCCAAACTTTTTATGCCATCCTGTTCTGGCAGGAAAAGGAAAGGCTGCTGCTAAAAGCAGATTCCTTATACGCTGATTTCTATGCCAAATCCTTGTTGCGCCTGCAAAAAGGAGAAAGCAATATTTTGGAAAAAACCACTGCACAGAATCAAAAGGCTGCTATCAATATCCAGTTGAAACAGGTGCAGCGGGAATTAGAAACAGCGAAGTTGCAGTGGCAATGGTTATTAAATTCGGATACGGTCTATAAAGTGGAATCCCCTGAAAAGATAATTCCGCTACAGGTGGATGAAACCGGCAAAAACCCTGTTATACAGGTTTTGGAACAGCAGAAAAATATTGCAGCGAGCCAAACTAAAGTAGAAAAATCCAAGTTGCTGCCCGGTTTGATGATTGGTTACAATCTCAACAGTTTCAAAGGAACCGGAGCCGATGATAAGTTATACAACGCTTCCCCTCAATTCCATTCTGTACAGGTTGGTTTTTCCATTCCTGTTTTTTCACAGTCGCAAAGAGCGAGAATCAATGCTTCCAAAATCACGGAAAGTATTACCGAAAACCAATTGCAGGCTACAAGTGCTTATTTACAGAACCGGTATAAACAACTCTCGGAAAACTATCAGCGCAATTTGGAAATTGTAAACTATTATGAAAGTGAAGGGCTAAAAAATGCGGCAGTCGTTACCGAAACAATACAAAAGCAGTTCACCAACGGGGAAATCAATTACCTGGACTTTGTAATGCTCATAAATCAAGCCATCAGTATTCAAAGTAATTACGCTGATGCTGTCAAAATGCTGAACGATACTATTATACAAATCAATTATCTCAATTAAATTCTTATGACAATGTATTCATTCGATATAAAAAATAAAAACCGGGGCATGCTGAAAATACTGCTTCCCGTTCTGGGAATATTGTTGCTGGTTCAATGCCAAAACAAGCCTAAAGAAGATGTTAAACAAGCTGTTGTAAATGAAAGCAATACCGTAGTATTAACGGATGCCCAATTAAAAAATGCGGCTGTTGAAACGGTACGCCTTTCAGAAAAAAACATTGCCACTGTTTTAAAATTAAACGGAAAGATTGACGTGCCGCCGCAAAACCTGATTTCGGTAAGTGTGCCTTTGGGCGGTTTTTTGAAGAGCACCCGCTTACTGCCCGGAATGTATGTGCGCAAAGGGGAAACTATTGCCGTGATGGAAGACCCGCAGTATATAAAACTGCAACAGGACTATTTGCAGGCCAAATCAAAACTGCACTTTGCTCAGCTGGATTACCAGCGACAAAAAGACCTCAACCAAAGCCAGGCCAGCAGCGATAAGGTAATGCAGACTGCACAGGCAGAAGTGAATAACCAGCAGATTATGATGAATGCCCTGGCACAGCAATTACGCCTTATCAACATCAATCCCAATAGCCTGAATGCGAATAAAATCACTAAAACCATTCCGGTTTACAGCACGATCAATGGCTTTGTGAGCAAGGTAAATGTGAACATCGGGAAATATGTAAATCCTGCAGACATATTATTTGAATTAGTCAATCCCAACGATTTGCACCTCAATTTGAAAGTCTATGAAAACGACATAGATAAACTGAAAATCGGGCAAAAACTAATGGCCTATTCCAATGCAGAACCTGGCAAAAAATATGAAGGGGAAATCATCCTTATCAGCAAAGACATCAGCAGCGATGGTATTTCGGAAGTGCATTGTCATTTTGACCCCTATAACAAAAGCCTGTTGCCGGGTATGTACATGAATGCCGAAATAGAAACCAAAATCTCGTTCGCTCATGCCGTTCCGGAAGAAAGCATCGTGAATTTTGAGGGAAAGGATTATGTGTTTGTGCAAACTGCCAGACAAACCTATAAAATGCTGCCCATAACTGTAGGCGGGAAAGAAAACGGCTTTGTCCAGATTGTAAATGATACAGATTTTACAGATAAAAATATCGTTTCCAAAAATGCCTATACGCTCTTAATGAAACTAAAAAATACGGAGGATGAAGAGTAAAGGAGGTTTTTTAAAGGGCAGAGCAAAAAGCTTGGTATTTACATTAAGAGGAACTTGGTATTTACTCACAACCGAAGATGCTGCGAAGGCTCAGTTCTTTCTTTGTTCTGTTTTCATTGTGATAGGATTTTATTTTGGTATCAACCGTTATGAATGGATGTTTCAATTAGCTGCTATCGGAGCGATACTCGCAGTGGAGGCGTTAAATACAGCGGTAGAAAAATTATGCGATTTCATCCATCCTGATTATCACCCGAAAATAGGTTTTATCAAAGACATCTCTGCGGGAGCTTCAGCCTTCATGGTACTGGTTTCGATAGTATGTGCTTCTATTATCTATTATCCCTATTTGTTCCATGATTAACTCAAATTCAATTATGAAAAAAATATTTTTAAGCAGATATGGATTGCTGCTTTCAACAATAATTATTTACATTATTACGTCTTTTTTGATAAGGCTTACACTTAGCATTATTTCTTTTCATAATCTTGACGGACATGTATATAATATGCTATGCACATTCGCCATTGGCTTATGTTACGATATCACGGTTGCTTTATTTATTACCACTTTCTATAATGTTTATCTGCTGCTTTTCCCAACCTGTTTTATTGGTTCTATAGCGGACAGAATACTTACTTTTTTCATACTGATCGTAACGCTCTTTATCACCTATTTTGGTTCTGTCGCAGAGTTTCCGTTTTGGGATGAATTTGGGTCACGATTTAATTTTATTGCAGTAGATTATCTCATTTATACGTATGAAGTTATAGAAAATATTAAAGAATCCTATCCTTTACCGTTACTGATCGGGGGATTGCTATTGTTAGTACTATTAACCTTGTTTTTACTAAATAAGAAGAAAATTTCCCGCGCTGCTTTTACCAATAAAATGCCTTTTAAAAAAAGGTTGGTCGTATCATCAGCCTTATTGGCAACGACCGCCCTTTTGGGTATTTCCCTGACCAATAAAAATGCGGAGTTCAGTAAAAACACAACTGTAAATGAGCTTAGCAAAAATGGTATTTTTTCCTTTTTTGCTGCATTCAGGTCTAATGAATTAGATTATGATGCTTTTTATCTGACCCTGTCACAACGCGATGCATACACTATTCTAAAAAAAGAATTAGTGCAAGGAAACCAAGAATATGTTTCAACGGATTTTGACGCCATTTCGAGAATTACCAAAGGGAACGGGCAACCGGTTCAATATCCGAATATTATTTTGGTTACCATAGAAAGTTTTAGTGCTGAATTCCTGTCTGCTTTTGGTAATAAAAAAAATATCACGCCAAATTATGATTCAATGGCAAATGAAAGCATATTTTTTAAAAATATGTATGCAACCGGAACACGTACAGTTCGTGGAATGGAAGCCTTAGCACTGTCGGTTCCGCCAACACCTGGAAATAGTATTGTACGAAGACCGAATAATAAAAACATTTATTCCATCGGTACGGTGTTAAAAGAAAAAGGGTATCAGCTAAATTTCATTTATGGCGGAGATGGTTATTTTGATAATATGAATACTTTTTTCGGAGGACAAGGTTTTGATATTATTGATAGGGACAGGGGGAATCCGCTATCTGATAATATTGATACACAGCGTTTTCCTATTCAGGATAACGAAGTCAGCTTTGAAAATGCCTGGGGTATTTGCGATGAGGATATTTACAAACAATCCATCAAAAATGCCGATTCAGAGTTTCGGCAGAATAAACCGTTTTTCCAGTTTATAATGACCTCTTCCAACCACAAACCTTACACCTTCCCCAACGGAAAAATAGATTTACCGCAAGGAGATAGAGATGGAGCTGTAAAATATACTGATTATGCACTGGGCAAATTCATCAATCAGGCAAAAACAAAACCGTGGTTTAAAAATACGGTTTTCGTAATCGTCGCTGACCATTGCGCAAGCAGTGCCGGAAAGTGGGAGATTAACATTGAAAAGCACCGTATTCCGGCTATAATCTATAATCTGAACCATCAGCAAACGCAAATAGACCGCTTGGTTTCTCAAATCGACCTCATGCCAACGCTATTGGGATATTTAAACTGGAATTACCAGTCTTCATTTTATGGCAAAGATATTAATCAAACCAAAATTGGCGATGAAAGAGCATTTATTGGGAACTACAGAACACTTGGATTATTAAAAGGAAACGTTTTTACACAACTGAATGATAAAAAAAGAGTAACACAATTCCGTTGGAATGAACGGAGTAAAACAATGTCAGAGGTTAAAGATACCAATAATCGTTTTTTAATTACTCAAACAATAGCCTGTTATCAAACAGCCAGTGAGCGATTTAAAAAAGGACGAATGAAAGAAAAGCAGCATTAGACAGCATATTTTATCGGCAAAATTCAGCACTAATGGTATCGTTAAAAACCATTTATAAAAATTAAAAACAATGAAAAAAATACTCTTAATTCTCCATGTGATGGTGATGTCCCACGCATTTGGGCAGACCGCGATAGAAAACGCAAAACAACAAGCCAAAGAACAGCACCGATTGATTCTATTGAATTTTTCGGGTTCAGATTGGTGTGTACCCTGCATCAAAATGCACAAAACTATTTTTGAAAACGGAACCTACAAACAAATGGCCGACAGCCTTTTGGTGTATGTAAATGCGGATTTTCCGAGAAAAAAGAAAAACCAGCCCTTATCCCAAACCATAAAGGAAAATGAAGCTTTGGCAGATAAATATAATCCCGGCGGCGCTTTCCCTTTTACCCTTTTACTGGATGCGGATGGAAAAATAATAAAAACCTGGGAAGGCCTCCCGAAAGAAGGTGTTGATGGGTTTACAAACGAAATCATAACCCTATACAAAAAAGTAAAAAAATGACAGCAAAGGAATTTCGCAAAACCGAAAAGCTGATGGGCAATGCCTTTGAAATCACGGTAGTGGGAGCAGATGAGGTTTTAGCCTATCAACAAATTGATTCCGCCATTGGGGAGATTAAACGGATTGAGCAATTGTTTACCACTTTTAAAACGGACAGTCAGACCAACCTGATTAATAACAATGCCGGAATACAGGCGGTGAAAGTAGATGAAGAAGTTTTTAACCTGATAGAAAGAAGCCTCCGCATCAGCCGTATTACCAATGGTTTTTTTGACATCACTTACGGAGGTGTGGATAAAAGTCTGTGGAATTTTGATCGGTCAATGACCAGACTGCCCGATGCCGAAACGGCAAAAAAACTGGTTTATCTCATTAATTATCAAAATGTAATCCTGAACAGGGAGAACAGTACGGTCTATCTCAAAGAAAAAGGGATGCGTATTGGTTTCGGTGGAATTGGAAAAGGCTATGCCGCAGAAATGGCCAAGAATGTTTTGCAAAAACAAGGTGTAGGTTCAGGTATCATCAATGCTTCAGGAGACTTAACAGTATGGGGTACACAGGCTGATGGTAAACCCTGGACAATAGGCATTGCCAACCCGGACCAGGCCCGGCTGCCATTTTCTTATTTGAACCTTACGGACACTGCCATTGCCACCTCGGGAAACTATGAAAAATATGTGAAGGTTGGCGGTAAAAAATACTCGCACACCATCAATCCGAAAACAGGTATGCCAATTACCGGGATAAAAAGTGTAACGGTTATTTGCCCCAATGCAGAAATCGCAGATGCTATGGCTACCCCTATCAGTATTATGGGCGTTAAGGCAGGATTGGAAATGATAAACCAAATCCATCAGATAGAATGCATCATCATAGATGACAAAAACAAAATATTCACTTCAAAAAATATCAATTTAATATGAAAACAAATAAAATAATCCTGCTAAGTGCTATCGGTACATTATCGCTTGGTTCCTGCACCACAGTGAAAGAATATCAGAAAAACAAACTCAACGATGCCGAAATGGTATTGAGCAACCGTACCATAGAAAAAACTGAACTTAACTTTCAATCTTACCGTGAAGGAGCCTCCGGAGCCAATGCCGGAAAAAGTGGCGGGGGTTGTGGATGTAATTAAAATCAGTGAAATAGTAACCCGAAAAAGAAAAATGAAAAGAATATATATTAGTGCATTAGGACTTTTTAGTTTTTATCAAATCCAGGCACAGCAAATAAAAACAGATTCTGCATCGGTCGGAAAATTAAAAGTTGATGAAGTAAATTTAGTGTCCAGTTATTACAAACAGGATGGGAACAATTCTGCGGTAACGGGAGGTATCGGAACAGAAAAGCTGACCGATATTTCCAATATAATCAATGTGAAACTCATCCGATATGACAAGAAAAAACGCAAACACACTTTTGGGGCAGAATTGGGCATAGACCACTATACTTCTGCCTCTTCGGATATGATAGACCTCAAGGCCAATTCCTCAGCATCCAGTCAGGACATCAGAGTTTATCCTTCCTTGAGCTGGCAGGTAGAAAATGAAGAAAAGGGAAACAGTTTTATGGCAGGCGTGTCTTCTTCCACCGAATATGACTATCAATCTTTTGGGGCAAATATTGGTTTCTCCAAAAAAACAGCCAATAAAATGGGAGAATTAACAACCAATCTTCATGCGTATATCGATCAGGTAAAACTTATTCTTCCCATAGAATTGAGGCAAGGGACAGCAGAAGACGGCGGAACAGATAGCCGGAATACTTTTGCGGCATCACTTTCTTATTCGCAGATTATCAATGCCAATTTACAGCTCGTATTTCTTGTAGATGCCGTTCAGCAAAACGGACTATTGAGCCTTCCGTTTCACCGTGTATATTTTTCGGATGGAAGCGTACATCAGGAAAAACTTCCTGATAACCGGTTCAAGCTCCCTTTGGGTTTCCGTGCCAATTATTTCTTGGGTGACCGGTTCATTATCCGAACCTATTACCGCTATTATACAGATAATTGGGGTATAAATTCACATACTTTCAATATAGAAACACCGGTAAAATTATCCCCTTTTGTTTCCCTCAGTCCTTTCTACAGGTATTATACCCAGACAGCGGTAAAGTATTTCGGTGCCTACCAAACACACAACGAATCCAACGGGTTTTATACCAGCAATTATGATCTGTCCGGATTTAACAGCCAGTTCTTTGGTATGGGGGCCAGGTTCAATCTTCCCAACGGATTATTAGGAATCTCAAAATTCAATATGATTGAAATACGCTATGGGCATTATACAAAAACAACCGGTATGAAGGGTGATATCATTTCGTTGAACCTTAAGTTTAAATAAAATGAAGCGTGTTTTCTTAATATTTCTTCTATTTCCAACCTTGCTTTTTTCTCAAAACATAGAAGCAGATAGCAGCATTTTGTCTAAAACAACCAATCCTGCTTATCAGTTTTCCACTAAGAAGCTCATCATTCCCACAATTTTGGTTTCTTATGGTGTTTTAAGTCTAATGTCAGATGGTTTGAAAACACTTAACCAATCTACCCGTCACGAGAGCAGGGAACATATTTTGCCTGGTGCTAAGATTGACAACTACATGCAGTATGCTCCTGCTATTGCAGTCTATGGACTCAATCTGTCGGGGGTAAAAGGAAAACATAATTTCAGGGACAGAACCATCATATATGCAACCTCCCAACTCATATCAGCGGCAATGGTTTTGCCCACCAAACAGTTGGTTGGCGAGGAACGTCCGGATGGTTCCAGTAAGACTTCCTTCCCTTCCGGACATACGGCAACGGCTTTTTCATCCGCACATTTTATGTTCAGGGAATATAATGAAACCAATTTTTGGTTGGGTATTTCCGGCTATCCGATTGCTGCCATGACAGGAATCTACCGGATTTTTAATGACAAACATTGGGTTGGTGACGTGATGACCGGAGCAGGCATTGGCATTCTATCGACAGAAGTGGCGTATTGGTTGTTTCCAACCATTTCAAAATGGTTTGCAAATAAAAAGAATCAGGCATCACTGGTTATTCTACCTACTTATCAAACAAAACAATTTGGATTAGCAATCATTAAAACATTTTAAAATATGAAAATGGAAAACAAAAATCAGTTTACAGTAATTCACCGGATTTTACATTGGTCTGTTGCACTATTAATGTCTATTTTATTTATTACCGGATTTTTACGGATGTACTGGATGAGCAAAAAAACAATTATAGATACGGTTGAAACCGAGATGCAAAGCCACAACATTTCACTTGAAAAGGGACAGATAATACCTATCGTAAAAAGCATTCAGAAACCGATGTGGGAATGGCATGAATATGCTGCCTACTTTATGTTTCTGGCATTCTTAGTAAGGATAATTTATATGCTCGTAAAGGGAATTAAATTTCCTGATCCGTTGAAGAAATCCCAATCAGTAAAGGAAAGAATGCAAGGATTTATTTATGTAATTTTTTATCTGTTCATCGCCGTTTCTATTGTTACAGGATTTTACCTGAAATGGGGTGATGGTCAATGGAAAGAACCCATGGAAGCTGTTCATAAGTGGGCCATTTATTGGTTTCCGATATTCATTTTATTGCATTTTGGCGGAATCGTAATTGGTGAACTGACAAATAAAAAAGGAATAGTATCTAAGATGATAGGTGGAGAATAAAAATAATATAAACTATATAAATAATTATAAAAATGGAATTGGAAAAACATTATGTAAACAGAGTGGGTTGGTTAAGAGCTGCTGTTTTAGGAGCTAATGACGGATTGCTTTCCACCACAAGTATTGTAATTGGAGTTGCTGCCGCAGATCCCAGCCGACATGCTATAATTTTGGCGGCTTTGGCGGGAACCATCGCAGGAGCAATGTCGATGGCCGCAGGAGAATGTGTTTCTGTAAGCTCACAAGCTGATACAGAAAAATCGGACATAAACAGGGAGATGAAAGAGTTAGAAAAAATGCCTGAAATTGAACTCCACGAATTGGCAAAAATTTATAAAAAAAGAGGTGTCAGCAAAGAAACAGCAATGCTCGTGGCGAAAGAACTTACAGATCACAATGCACTGGAAGCACATACAAAAGACGAATTAGGAATAAACGAGATTACTGTAGCAAAACCTTTTCAGGCTTCAGTAGCATCGTTTTTCTCTTTTCTTTCCGGAGCAGCGTTGCCAATGATGGTCTCCATTTTTGCTCCAGAAAAAAATATGGTGTATTACCAATATGGTTTTTCGATTATTTTCTTAATGATTTTGGGGGCTATTGCTGCCAAAACAGGGGGCTCCAATATAGGGGTCGCAATAGTTAGAATTTGCTTCTGGGGGACTATTGCAATGGTAATAACGGCAATTGTTGGGTATGTATTTGGCGTAAATATTTCCTAACAATGATGAACGGAAAAATCAAAAGAATATTTAGGTTTTAATCCCAATGTAATTGTCAATTTAATAAATATTGATACAATGGATATATCAAAGCAAAATTATTTAAAAAGAATAGCGGAGTATGTAGTAAGCCTGTTTGATTCAAAGACTACCGCTGAACTATGCTATCATAATCTGGAACACACAAAGGCTGTTGTTAAAAATGCAGCTGAAATGGCAGATTTCTATCGTTTGAAAAATATGGAAAGATTTGTTTTGTTGGCGGCAGCATGGTTCCACGATACCGGTCAATTATTTGGGCCAATGGATGGCCATGAAAAAAGAGGAGCATTTATTATGGAACAATTTTTACGTAGCCAGAAAATTGATGCCAGTATTATACTGGCAATAAACAAAGCGATTATGGCAACAGAGGCAAATACAAAACCAACCAATTTAATCGAAGATATTTTACGGGATTCGGATGTGTACCATTTAGGAACCAAAGATTTCCGTCAAATGGATGAACTTGTATGGAAAGAAACAGAACAACGATCAGGGCACATAATTCCAGATAAATTACAGAAGTCATTGGACTTTCTCAACAAACACTGTTTTTATACAGCATATTGCAAAGATAGGCTGTTAACCGGAAAGAAAGCCAATATAGAATACCTGGAAGGCTTGATAAAGTCTTTTTGAGAATCCAAAACAATTTTATTATTGAATATTTATGGTTTAGTGCAAGGAAAATCCTTTAAAGAATAGCCATATCATACTACCTTTTTAAATGAACGATTTTTGTAAAAACATAATTAGAGATTTAGATGACGAGATTAATGAGTTATCTATCGAATTTAATGGCTCTTTAGCATTATGCGAAAAAGCTATTGGCTTAACTATAGACAAAATAGCTAAATTAAAACAAGTTGTATTAAAACGTGGTTTTAAAGACATTGAGGAAGAAATCCATTTTTTCAAACATTTGAAGCCTAATGTACTTTCTAAACTAATTTATTATAATTCTATCTACAAGATAGAAACCAAAAAGCCCTATGGTGGTGAAAAGGTAATTGAAACACATTTAAACAACGAGTTATTTAATCTTAAAAGATTTTTTGATAATAATCTTGAATTCTATAAGTATTATCGAACCAACAGCACTTATCTTGACCACAAATATTTCGTTCGTGGGAAGTATGATATTAAGTTAAGTTTGGATACTTACTATTTTGAATCTGATCATAGTTTTTCAACATCCCATGACTATAAGGTCGCCAAAATTATTGCGAACGACTTAATACAGGTTTATTTGGAGGATAATCTTTCTAATAATATTAGATACAGCACACTGAAAAGTGCGGAAAAAATCAAATCTACGCTAGTGTGGACAGCAAGTAAAACAGCACTGATTGAATTAATTTACGCATTACACACTCAAGGGGTTTTTGGTAATGGAACCATAGACATCAAAGTAATTGCGACTTATTTTGAGCAGACATTCAATGTTGATTTGGGAGATTTTTACCATACCTTTTTAGAACTTCGCAATAGAAAAACTAACCGAACCAAATTTATTGATACTCTAAAAGAAGGACTGTTACGGAGAATGGATGATCAAGAAGAAAAATAGAATTGATTTTAATTGCAATAAAAGATACTTATTGTATTTTAACTATTAATATATTAAATGTTTTACCAACTTACTTTCTCTGCGTTCGTGAAAGCTGTTATCAAGAATAGCTCTTAATGCCGATACTATTTAATAAACAATAATTTTAAAAATATGACAACTTATAATATACCCAATCATCTAAAAGGGCTGACGGTAAACGAGGTAAAGGTTTCCCGGGAGCGGTATGGCTACAACCGGATGGAGGCAATTGGCAAAAATTCCCTGCTGGATATGTTGATCAACATATTGAAAGAGCCAATGCTAATCCTGCTCTTTGCTATTTCAATTATCTATGTGATCGTAGGCGATTATGGCGAAGCACTGTTTATGTTTCTGGCCATTATTGCCGTATCTGCTATTTCCTTTTATCAGGACAACCGCAGCAAAAAAGCACTGGCGGAATTAGAAAAGCTGAATGAACCGCTGAGCACGGTAATCAGAAATTCGGAAGTGGTCAAAATAGCTACGCATGATATTGTCATAGGCGATTTGTGCATTACGGAAGAAGGAAGGACCATCAATGCCGACGGGCGGATTGTCCACAGTAATGACTTTTCAGTCAATGAAGCATCATTAACCGGTGAGAGTTTTTCTGTATTCAAAAACAGTGATCCGGGGAATAATAAAATTTTTAGCGGAACGATTGCCGTTTCGGGATTGGCGGTCTTTGAAGTAGAACAGATTGGAAAACAAACGCAAATCGGCAAGATCGGCGAATCTATCCTGACGATAAAAGAAGAAATTTCACCATTGCAGGTTCAGATACGGAAATTTGTAAAATGGATGGCTGTTGCCGGTATCCTCATTTTTCTAATGGTTTGGATGTTCAGTTTCATACGGACGGGTAATCTTGTTGACAGTCTGTTGAACGGTCTTACCATGGCGATGTCTGTCCTTCCCGAAGAAATTCCCGTTGCATTCACCACGTTTATGGCTTTGGGTGCCTGGAAGCTGATGCGGGAGGGCATCATCATAAAAAGAAGCAGTATCGTAGAAACGTTAGGCAGTACCACGGTTATCTGTACCGATAAAACAGGTACTATTACCGAAAACTCTATGCAGCTTAAACAGTTGTATGATTACCGATCTGACAAAACTTTTGATGAAAAAGAATTTGCCAACCCCGAACTGGCAGCATTGATAGACTATGCGATGTGGAGTAGCGAACCCGTTCCGTTTGACCCGATGGAAAAAACGCTTCACCAGGTGTATGAACAGACACAAAGAGACGATGTAAGAAAAGATTACCAGATGTTCCACGAATATCCATTGGAAGGTAAACCACCTATGATGACGCATCTTTTCGAAAATTCAGAAAAAGAAAGAATTATAGCTGCCAAAGGAGCTCCCGAAGCTATTCTTGCTGTCGCTACGCTCTCGGATACCGAAAAGGATAAAATCAGAGGCCTTATCAGGGAGTTCGGGCAGCAGGGATACCGGGTGTTGGGAGTAGCCAAATCCGGTTTTGAAGGCAATGATTTTCCGGAAAGACAACAGGATTTTGAATTTGAATTTTTGGGATTGGTTGTGTTCTATGATCCTCCGAAGGAAGGGATACGGGAAGTATTCCGTCATATTTATGAAGCAGGCATCAAGGTGAAGGTAATCACGGGAGATAATGCTGATACAACACGCAGCATCGCCTCCCAGGCAGGCATCGTCAATACCGCTGAAGTCCTGAACGGAACCGATGTGGCGGCTTACTCGGAAGAAGCATTAATACCGGTGGCTGAACGCACCGTTTTATTTACCCGGATGTTTCCCGAAGCTAAACTTAGCGTGGTGAATGCACTGAAAAAGAAAGGTGAAGTGGTGGCGATGCTGGGCGATGGTGTAAATGACGGCCCTGCTCTTAAAGCAGCTCATATAGGCGTGGCAATGGGCAACAAAGGAACAGAAATTGCAAAAGCAGCCGCATCTTTGGTGATAACCAATGACGACCTTGAAAAATTAGTTATAGGTATTGCTGCCGGAAGAAGGATTTATGCCAATATCAAAAAAGCTATACAGTACATCATTTCTATCCATATACCAATTATACTGACGGTATCTTTGCCTTTATTTTTGGGCTGGATATTTCCACAGATATTTACACCTGTACACGTTATCTTTCTGGAATTGGTGATGGGACCTACCTGCTCCATTGTGTATGAAAACGAACCGATGGAGAAAAATACGATGCAACAACCGCCCAGAGCAATGACCGATACCTTTTTGAATTTGCGTGAGTTGGCCATCAGTATCATACAGGGGTTAGTAATCACAGCAGGCGTATTATTTACCTATCAATGGTCTGTTCTGAATGGTGGCAGCGAAGAAAAAACAAGGGCAATGGTTTTTACCACACTGATTATCGCAAATATATTGTTGAGCCTCGTGAACCGTTCCTTCTCTTACAGTGTGTTTGACAGCTTCAAGAATAAGAATCCCCTCTTCCCGGTTATTACCGGTCTAACTTTGGTATTACTTTTTGCCATACTGTATATTGCACCTGCTACAAATTTCTTTCACGTAACCGGATTGGACTTACAGGAGTTAGGGATGACATTATCGGTAGCGGCGGTTTCAGTTTTGTGGTTTGAAATTTATAAATTGTTTAGAAGAATGAAAAAATCAACCCTTATGTGATAGTGAAAGGTACATATCCGGTATAACATTCTGCATTAGATAAGGATTAAAGCGATGCTCATTTTTTTATAAATTTACCAAGCTCAAAACAGTACTAACCAAATTGAAACTGCTGCTGCGGTGACTTTTATCCTACATACCTTGAATTGCGGAACAGGAAAACCAATAGGACAAAATTCCATGAGTGACGGGCTTTCAAGAAAATGGACGAGCAGGGTGACAGGGAATGACTTTCTTATAAAACCCCACGGGGTAAATGAATACCTTTTGTCCTTACAATACTCTCCGAAATATTTGAAGTTTCTTTTTGTTTTTCGGTTTGTTCCGCAGGTTCCTCTTTGGGGTCAGGCGTGATAGACAACTGTATCTTTCGTTCAACGGCAGCCAGTTCCGTTTTGAGCTCACTCAATCGGTTTTCCTTAGACCAGGTTCCATTGACCACCTCCTGAAGAACAGGTAAATCTTTTTGCAGTTCGGCAATTTTCTCCTGCTCCTGTTTGACGTAGCCGGGTAGTTTTTCCAATGCCCTTAAAAAATTCATTGAAGCGGTTTCAGGGTCTTTCGCCATTAAACCGTTATTGAATGTGTATTTGATATTGCCCTCGCCTTGTACCAAAAATCGGTTTATCCGAATATCCACGCCTTCTTTTTCGGACATTTCGGTTTTGACCAATAATGTAAATCCGTACAACGTACCGATTTCTTCATACTGACCTCCGGTGCGGGCTTTGTCCGCAAGCTGGTTGAGCTTTGCACCGATTTGTTTAATATCCGCATTGGGCGGTAAACCGTCCAACTGTACAGGATTTGCAATTGTACCGTCCGAACGTTTTTGTATGCGTTGCTGTAAGTTTTCCCAATCGAGGCTCATTCTATTTAATCGGGATTGCGTACTATCCAGCAATTCCGTAAAGTCTTGCAGCTTGTATTTGGCACTGAACTTGGAACGGTTAAACGCCTGTTTTTCGCTTTCCAATCCGGCAATCTGTTTTTCTAATTTGGCTTTATCCAACAGGTCGGTATTTCCCGAAAGGATAGCCACATATTCCGAAAAGTTCATTCCAGATTTTCATCCATACTGCCCTCGTCAATAGTCCGTTTGCCGAGATTGTTGTTTTTTAATTGGTCTATAAATAGCTGTTTATTGTACAGCAGGTTAAACTTGTAGCTATCCAGTGATTTTTCAACGGCATAGATGATTACATCTACTTTGTTGTCGGCAAAGAACTTGGCAATCTCATTGCCTTTTCGGACTGCCCGACCGTCCCTTTGGGCAAGGTCGCTTGGCCGCCACGGTGTATCCAAATGATGAACGGCAACGGCTCTTTTTTGTGCATTCACACCTGTACCCAACATACTTGTAGAACCGAACAGCACACGGATTTTGCCCTCGTTCATTCCCTTGATAAGTTCCTTACGTTGCTTATCATTCTTGGCTTCCTGTATAAACCGGACTTCGTGTGCAGGTATGCCGTGGTCTTCCACCAGCTTACGCTTGATTTCGGAGTACACATTCCATTCGCCCGGCTTGTATGTTCCCAAATCGGAGAAAATGAACTGCGTTCCTTTCTGTGCGTTGTATTGGTTGTAATACTTGGCAATGTTTGCCGCACAATGCGAAGCCTTGCTATCGGGGTGGTCATCATACGCACCGCTTACCATCCGCATATCCAAAGACATTTTACGGGCGTAGTCCGTCGCGATAAGCATCTTTGCTTTTTCTTCGCTTTGTGATAAAGGTTCTCTTCCTAATAAGGTAGCATTTCCTGTTTTGGCAAACTCCATTAGCTTTTTGATAAAATCTTCCTGGTCTGGAGTAGGCGGTATGTTATACAATACCTCGTTCTTATTGGGACGGTCAATGCCTATATCTTTTGCCGTTCTGTAATCTGTAATTTCAGAATAGAATTGAGCCAATTCCGGCACTTTGATAAAGTAGCGGAAACGCTCTTTTGCTACAATGTTGTTAGCAACCGAAAATTCATAATCGGTCGTTTTCCTTGCATAGATGGCTGCCCACGCATCAAAAGAATGAATGCCTTGTTTTTCCATTGCTCTTGGTCGCAGGTATTTGAACAGCAGGTACAGTTCGGTTAATGAGTTGCTGATAGTTGTACCTGAAAGAAAGGTTGCTCCCATATCTGCATTAATACGTTCCTGAATGGTGCGGATTGCAAAGAGCAGGTTCATTGCTTTTAGGCTTCCGTCCACATTTCCCAATCCCGCAACTCTTGAATGTCTTGTGTTAAACATCAGATTTTTGAATTGGTGGCTTTCATCTACGAACAAATGGTCAATACCCATCATCTTAAAGTCCACTACATCATCTTTGCGGTTCTCAATATCGTGTTCAAGGGTTTTGAGCTTTACTTCAAGGTTTTCTTTTCGCTTGATTACTCCTGCAAGCATTCCTCTGGTAATTTCTTTGCCTTGCGATTGCAGCGCATCGAGGTTTCGTTCTACGCTATCTAACTCGATTTGGAGAATTTCCTTTTGCATTTCGGGCGATTGCGGTATCATTCCGAATTGGTCGTGTGTGAGAATAACACAATCCCAATCGTTGTTTTTAATATCGCCAAAAATCCGCAGACGTTTTTGGGGCGTAAAATCTTCTTTGCCCGGAAACAGTATTTTGGCGTGTGGGTAAGCGGTGCGGTAGGCTTCGGCAATTTCGTGAACATTGCTTTTCAGCCCGATAATCATCGGCTTATGGGCCAATCCCAAACGTTTCATTTCCTGTGCTGCGGTACACATCACAAGGGTTTTTCCTGCACCTACTTCGTGGTCACAAATTGCCCCGTTGTTCAGCTTTATCATCCAAACGGCATCCTTTTGGCTTGAATACAGGTCTTCAATGCCCAACGCCTTACGGTCTAAGCCCGGAAAGTCCTGATGGCTTCCGTCATAGTTCGGTCGGACGAAGCAGTTAAACGTATCGTTGTATTGGTCGGTAAGTCTTGTCTTAAATTCACCATTTTGGGCATGAAGCCATTCGGTAAAAGCGGTACGGATTTCGTCAATCCTGGTATTCGCCATTTGTATGGCTTCCATATCCCGCACCTTGACCTCTTGGTCGCCAACCGTAATTTTTTTGGTAATATCAGGCGTGGTATTGACAAGGGCGTGTTTGAACAGGGCAATCCCATCAAACGTCCGGCTTTCAGCTTTGACAGCGTATTTTTCCCATATAAGCAAATTCTTCCGGTCACACTTTACTGAAAAGTCATCAGAGCTTTCAGAGTAATGAACGAGTACATCCGTATCAAAAAGATGTGAAGCAAAACGGGCATAAATGCCAGTGGGTATCCAGCGTTCGCCGAGGTTAAAATCGAGTTCCTCAAATTCGATACGCCTTGGTCGGGCTTCTTCTATGACTGTAAGGCTTGCTTTGGCTTCGGCATCATCGGGATTGCGTTCGAGATACGCTTTGACCTCTTGGGCTTTCTCTACTACATTCCCTGCAATCCAGCGTTCGGATATTTCATATTCCTGTTGCAGAGGATTGTAGTAAATACGACCGTGCAATGCTTCTTTCAAAGCATCGTCCGTCATACCGCTGATTTCGGACATATACTCCAAATCCACGCTTCCGTATTTGTTCAGCGAATCCGCTAACGCTTCTTCGGGATTGTCCGTTGCTATTGTTAAGGTGGAGAAACTTACAGGACGGCTGAATATATCCGCTTTGTGTACCACGCCACCAACGACACGTTCCAAATAAGGGATTTCCTTACCGGAGCTATCCGTTTTGATGAGCTTGATATTATCGGCACTGTTGAGATTTCCGTACCTTTTGACAAAGGCATCGTAAAGGCGGTTAAGCGTTTCCCTTTCTTCCTTGTATTCGGTCTGAAACTTTGCCTCTTTATTATAAAGGTCTTGGTAAACATCACGTACAGCAATGTACGCTTCGGCTCTTGCTTTCTGTAAGGTCGGTAAAGTTAAAGGGTGGAAAACTGCCGTACCGTCTGATGTATCTACATCTTGCAGATAACCGACCCAACCATTATCCACAACAAGACAATCGTTACGGTGGTACGATTGCAGTTTGCCACTATAAGGGGCAGGTTCGGGAATGGTATTGGGAACGGCTGGCTTATCAGCTTGGCCATTCCCGTTTATTTGTGAAAACAGGTCGCCGATAGCTTCCTGTTTTTTACCGTTATTAAATGTATTTCCATTGGTAGCTCTATTAATAACAGGGGGCGTATAAGGTTGCTGCATCGCACTGCTGAACAGGTCAGGTTGGCGACCTATTGCACCTCTTCTTTTGTTGGTGCTTTGCCTTTTAACTTGTGTCGTTCTTTTGGGCGGAGCAGCAACCATTACAGGTTCGTCCGCATTTTCAAACAAGTCGAAAATGCTTAGTTGCTTTAATTCCTGCGGACTTTCCCGATTGATTATAGGAACAGATAAAGATTGTATTTCTGGTTGAATGGTTACAGGTTCGATAACCGGAGGTGTAACCGTTGGTTCAATCGGAATTTGTATTACAGGCTCATCGTTTCGTTCGCCTTTATATAAACTCAAATTCAGGTGCTTTCCAAAATCTTCTGAAAGCATTTGTTTGAGGTCTTTAGCAATTCCCTCAATACCGACTTTGTGTGTATAAATAAGTGCAGGTTGCCCGTAAGGGTCGGTATCTAATCTGCGGTCGGTATGCACAATCCTTGTGCTGTCCTGAAAGAGCGCATTGCCCGGAGTATTGTATTCTGTTTGCCTGCTTTGGCAAAACAGATCTTCCCTTTCGGTCAGACTTTGTTTTGCCGTGTTCTTTTGCAGGATAATCAAATCGCTGCCAACCTCCGTTCCTGCATATTCCGTAAACAGGTTGTTGGGTAAGCGGACAGCCGAAACCAAATTATTATCCTGCATCAACGCCCTGCGTATCGGCTCGTTCTTCGGACTATTCAGAATGCCCTGTGAAGTAATGTAAGCCAGTAAACCGCCCTCACGGAGCATATCAGCACCTTTCAGAAAGAAGTAATTGTGCATGCTTCGGGCTGCTTGTACTTTTGCACTGTCCCTGCTTCGGGAATAGGAAAGGTCGAAAACGGAAGTATCGCCAAATGGAATATTACTGGCGATTACATCAAAGCTGTTTTGTCCCTTTTCGGGGATTTCCTCAAAACCGCTTATACGGATTATGCTTTCGGGATAAAGCTGTTTTAAAATCTTGCCTGTCAGCAAGTCTTTTTCATAAGCGGTAACATTTGCCGATTGATTTTCCGAAAAGGATTGTATGAATGACCCTATACCTGCGGAGGGTTCAAGGAATTTATCAATGTTCAGACCGCTTTCACGCAAAGTTGCGGAAATCGCATCTATGACCTGTGGCGGTGTATAAAAAGCCGTCAGAACAGAGCTTTTCATACTATCCACATACCTGCGGTATTGCTTTTCGTCTTCGGAATTTTCTTTGAGTAGCTGGTGGAGTTCCTGTGTGAGCGGAAAAAGTTCGTGTTCAGTCTTTCTCCAATTGTTGATGTCTATTTCGTTCGCTATAGGGTTCAACACGAATTTAAGACCGCCAAATCCGCTGTATTGCATCATTAGCAGTCTTTCGCCTACGGTGGCTTGCCGTTTCTCCTTTTCCAGTTTAAAAGCAATTCGCAGGGCATCAATGTTCTGTTGGAGATGTTGCTTTTTACTGAAGCCCATTTTTCTCTATCCATATTGCGATGGTTCCGGTTATTTCGGTATAGAGTAAATCAAACTCATAACCGTATGCGAAGTCATCAGTTAGTTCATAGCCGGAGAAAACAGGCTCACAAACAGGAAACATTTTAAGGGCGAACGGTCGCAGTTCCTCGTCTGCCATTATGGTATCAAACTCATTGCATACCACCTGAAACACGGTATCGAATTTGGAGAAGTGCAAACCCTCAAAAAGAATGTAATTGGCTATTTCGTTGCATTGCTCAATGCCGTTTCCCGAACTGAAAGCACCCTCGTAGGCATTGGCAGCCCACGAAGAACGTTGCTCAATAAATTTTTGGTCGTTAGCTTTTTCGGGGAAGCTGGTGTTTAATAATTCTTGCAGTCGTAATCTGAAATACGATAGGTCTTTTTGTTGTGTATTCATACTATAATTTTGTTTAGAATTTTACTTGAAGCCTAAAATTATAGCAGTAGATAAGCCCCTTTGCAGAAGTGGCAGGGTTTGGCGTTGAGAGGCGGGATTTGGCGTAGAGTAACAGGATCTAATAAAACGAAAGTGTATTTTTGCCACTATAAATTTTGATCCATTACCATAATGAACGAACTAATTGAAAAAATCAATGTGAGCTTTGAAACCCTAAAAGCCGACGTAGAATTGCAAGCAGAAAAAGGAAACAAAGTAGCAGGAACAAGAGCCCGAAAAACTTCTTTAGAGTTAGAAAAACTATTTAAAGAATTTAGAAAAGTATCTTTAGAAGCATCAAAAAATTAAAATAAGCCCTCTGAATTCAGAGGGCTTATTGTTTATTCAGGATGCGGAACATTCATTTAAAAGTAGATTTATGGTACTTTGGCAGGAGTTTCAAGCTTTGACGTGAATGGGCATAATTTGAATTAAAATATATGTTTTAACAGCTTGACCATGAGTTGTTTTGTATATTTGCATAAAATCTATGCTTGCTCTAAGCCCGTAGAAGAAATACAGTATATATGCATTATTACCAACTCTATGAATTATTAAAAAAATCCTTTCATAATTCAGATAAAATAACAGATTTGTCTGAACTTGATATATCGATATCACATTATGATTTTGATTCTGAAGATGCTAAGTTTCTGCTTCCGGGAAGTCATAACCTTACTTGTAATAATCATCAGATTTCTTTTGAAGAAATCAGTAACCATCAACCTTATAATCCCGCAATACTTAATAATTCTGATTTTGATATTGACTGCAATAAATCTTTTAAGTATCATGTAATTCAAAATATTTCTTCTCAAAAGGCTAAAGGAATAATCATTATGTTTCATGGACTGAATGAAAAGAATTGGGACAAATACCTTACGTGGGCATATGGGATTGCTCATAAAACTCAAAAAACAGTGATACTTTTTCCTATAGCTTTTCATATGGATCGTGCTCCTAAATTATGGGGACTTCGAAAAGAAATGTATGATATTTCAATAAATCGTAGTAATGAAACAGGAAATTCCGAATCTTCCTATGTCAATGCAGCAATAAGTTCACGATTAGAAGAAAACCCTCAAAGAGTTTTTTGGTCTGGTTTGCAGACTTATACAGATATATTAAGACTTATAAATACTATTCGTGAAGGAAAAATATCCACCATAGATTCCAATGCAACTATTGATTTATTTGGATATTCTATTGGCTCCTTTTTATCTATGATATTAATGATGGCCAACCCGGGAAATATTTTTTCCAATTCAAAACTATTTTGTTTTTGCGGAGGTATGACAATGGATAGGATGAATCCAATATCCAAATATATAATGGATACCCGTGCAGCTATTGAAATTCAGCGATCTTTTGCTTTACTGCTAAATTCAAATTTCTCAACCGATGCAAGGCTTTCCCATTATTTGAATGATATGGATGATCACAAAGAGGGGTGGTTCAAGTCTATGTTAAGATACAGTTATTATCAGGAGGAGCGTGAACAAAGAATTAAAGAAATACAATATCAAATAAAGTCTTTGGTTCTGAAAAAAGATATAGTAACCCCGCCTGTAGAAGCTTTAAACACTCTTCAGGGAGGATACAGAGATATTAATACAGAAGTTCAAATTGAAGATTTCCCGCACCCTTATTCTCATATGGTTCCCTTTCCATTGACAACCAAGAACGCATCAGAGATTGATAAATCATATCATTTATTAATAAATTCTGCTTCTGATTTTTTCAATAATTAAACAAAAGCATCAATCAGTAAGTTATAAGAAGTAAACCCTCCAATTTTGGAGGGTTTACTGTTTGTTTAAAATTTGAAGCATCCTGCCGACTTCTATATCCATTCGTGAAAAGGCAAACCATTTTTTACCCAGGTCTTTCAGTGATGCTCCGATATGGTAGAGTTCCGTATCATCAATAATTAAAAAGCGGTCGTGTGCATCGGAAAAAGCCTCAATTTCAATCAGAGGGTATTGGCTATTGTACCGTTGCACATCCAGCCTTAGCTGGTTGCTGATATTTTTGGTATAGATGGTTGCAGTTACGGCATCGCCACGTTTACCCAATAAGGTCAGTACCGTATCATCTACATAATTATCCAAAAGGATAATGGAACTTTCGGCACTTCGGATAATATCGGAAACAAAGGCATAGGCATCAAAAACCTGCCCGTTGTAGAAAATACCTTTTTCACTGCGGAGCTTATCGCTTTCCATAGCCTTAAAAATCTCTTCAAATTTTTGGTCAGCTTCTAATTGTTTCAGTTCAATGTTATCTAAACGATGAAACAAAGAGGCATTGCTGATAAGCATTCGCCGCATTTCTACAAAGGCTTCCATAATTTCAACACTGGCTTTAACCGCTATATCTGAACGGAGTATAGCAGAAGCCATTGCAACCCCTTGTTCGGTAAAAACATAGGGCAAATAACGTCTTCCGCCGTAGCTTAAACTTGAGGTTCCAAATTGGAACCTCAAGTTTTCAACTTCCTCATCGGTCAGTTGAAAGCAGAAAGAAACAGGAAACCTGTCTATATTTCTTTTTACGGCTTTGTTAAGGTTCTTTGTTTCTACCTGATATAAATTAGCAAGGTCGCTATCCAACATCACTTGCTTGCCCCGTACAGTATAAATCAGGTTTCTGATTTCCTTGCTAATAATGATGGATTTATTTTCCATTACTTTTTGTAGCTTTTATTTTTATCAAACTCAAAAGAGGTTGTACAATCCTCTTTCAATACGATATACGCATCGAATTTCTTACCTGCCTTGCTTTTCATTCCTTTGATTAGTGAAGTTTTCTTTTTATTGATAAGGATTTCAATATCGGCTATGCCGATTTGTACGCCACACACATTACGGAACTGTACCCAATTACAATCCTCATCAGGACACTTCACGATTTTATCACGGATAATGAGTTGATGGCTTTTGCATTTCGGGCAGACCAATTTAGGCAGGTTGTTTTGGGCAATGGAAGTTTGCAACAATTCATCGGTAATAGATGAAGCGTATTTCTCCATTTCCTTTTGAAATGCTCCGGCATCAGTTTCGTTGTTTTCGATTTTCTGCAATGCGAGTTCCCATTCGGCGGTCATTGCCACGTCCGCAATTTTGCGGTCTTTGACCAATCCATATACCTGCAATCCCTTTTCGGTTGGTATCAAAGATTTCTTTTCCCTTTGGATATAATTTCGGGTAAACAGGGTTTCGATTATTGCGGCTCTTGTAGCCGGAGTACCGATACCGATATTTTGCAGGGCTTTCCGTTCGTCTTCATTTTCGATTTCCTTTCCGGCACTTTCCATAGCCGACAAAAGCCCTGCTTCGGTATAAAGCACAGGGGGTTTAGTTTTCTTTTCGAGAACGGAGGCTTCTTTTATTTTAAGTTCATCGCCTTTTTTCAGTTCGGGCAAATCCTGTAAAGGTTCGGTATCATCGTCCGTGAAACTTCCCTTAACGGAACGCCAGCCAGCTTCTATAACCTTACAGCCTTTTGCGGTAAAATCGTAATGCAATACCTGTAAACCGACATCGGTTAGCTCTTTGATACAGGCTTGTGAAAGGGCTTCGAGCAATCGAAAGGCAATCATATCATAAACGGCATTTTCCTTTGCGTTCAGTGCTGAAGGAATTTTGTCTGTAATCAATAATCCGTGGTGGTCTGTAACACGCAAATCGTTCACGATACGTTTATTGAAACGTCCCCATTTCATTTTTGATACGGTTTGCTTGCAGGCTTCCCTGTCCTGCAAAGCTCTCACGAGATTGGGAATTTCTGCCCACATATCTTCAGGAATGTATTTGCTTCCGGTGCGTGGGTAAGTGATAAACTTCTTTTCGTAAAGGCTTTGGGCAATGTTGAGGGTTTCTTCGGCAGAAAGGTTCAATTTTTTGTTGGCTTCCTTTTGCAAGCCCGTAAGGTCGAACAATAAGGGTGGTTGATCTGTAACGCTTTTGGTTTCTACTGATATAACTGTTGCCGTTTCGCTTCGCTGAATGGCTTTCAGCGTATCATCGGCAAGTTTTCGGTCTTCCCATTTGGTTTTGGAAAGGCTTTTAAAATCTATCCCTTCTTTATTGTGCAATAACTGTATCTGCCAATATTTCTTTATTGAGAAATTCTTGTTCTCCAAATAGCGTTTGCATATCAAAGCCAGTGTGGGTGTCTGCACTCTTCCGAGCGAATAGATGCCATTGCCTGCGGCAATGCTCAATGCCTGTGTAGCATTAATGCCCACAAGCCAATCGGCTCGGCTTCTGCCTTGTGCCGCCTGATGCAATCTGTCAAATGCTGCCCCGTCTTTAAGGTTATCAAAGCCTTGTTTTATGGCTTTTTCGGTAAGCGAACTAATCCAAAGGCGTTCAAATGGCTTGTTGCATTTGAGGTATTCGTAGATATAGCGAAATATCAATTCGCCCTCACGTCCTGCATCGGTAGCAACAATAATGCTGTTGCTACGGCTAAAAAGCTGTTCGATAACTTTCAGTTGCTTTAATGCACCTGTATCGGCGGTATAGCCTTTGTCCTTTTTGACTTTCCGGACGGTCAGCAAAAACGGGTTGGGGAGTATTGGCAAAGCTGCTTTGTCAAATCCCGAAATCCCGTAATCTTCGGGCATTCCCAATCCTATCAAATGACCGAATGCCCACGTAACAAAATAGCCGTTACCTGTCAGGTAGCCGTCCTTTTTATCAGATGCTCCCACAAGTCCGGCTATTTCCCTTGCTACGCTTGGTTTTTCTGCAATAATTGTTTTCATACTTGATTACCTTTTTACGCCTTTGGACTTTGCAGGAGCTTTGGGTTTTTCCTGTTGTTCCTGCTGTTGCTTGTTTTTAGGGCTTTGCTGTCCCGACTTCAAAGGCTCGTTGATGTTTTTGGTCGCTTCGTTGGTTTTGCCCTCCGAATTGACGGCAGTTTGCGTTTTGTGGGCTTCGGCAGGTTTTGCCTGTGCCTTAACCTGGCTTGGAAATTGGAAGTTTGTTTTTCCCGTTTCCGCATTGAAAGTGATATAGCCCTGATAAGGTTGCCCTTTCTTATCCCTCAATCCCTCAATGTAGATGGTTTGACCGTTTTTGAAATCCTTATGTTGCTCGTCGGTCAGTTCCTTGCCACGGAATGTTTTTGGAGCTTCCTGCGGTTGGTTTTGCTGATTACTTTGCCCGTTGTTTTGAGTTTGACCGTTGCTTTGGCTTTGCCTGTTGGAATTATTGCGGTCAAAAAGGAACTCCACATAACGTTTGTCTGCATTGAATTGTACCGTTGCCGAAAATTCAGTTCCTTTTGTGGAAATCATACCATCTAACTTTAGCGGTTTGCCCTCCATTAAGGTTTGCTTTTGAGCATCGTCCAATTTTACACCCTTAATTTCATCGGGAATTTTTATGAAATCCGTTCTTAGTGCAACAAGTTCATTGGTAAGCCTGTCCACACTGATAATGGATGGCATTAGTTCGCCAGTTTTGGAATTTTTCAAATCAACCACACGCCCCATATTTGCAGTTTCGAGCAAGTTTTTCTTGTCGTCATCTGTAAACTTGTGTCCGAAAAACTCAAAGTTGAGGTTAGGTTCTTTTCGGATACCGTTTAATGCCGGAACTACTTTTCCATCTTCGGTAGTCTGTAAAGACAAACGTACATCTGTACGAAGAATAGCTGTACCGAAATTAACGCTCACAGGTATAAGCTCATTGGTTTTGTAGCCTTTCAATAAAGGTTCAAGGAGGTTTCTTTTTTCAAGGTATTCCTTGCTTAATCCGAGATTGTTCATTGTGTCCCAATCAATCTGTTCCGGCTTGTAGCGGTATTCGCTTGTTTCCGGCGTTGCCTGTGCTGTTTCCATATTATTTTGATTTTCTTGTTTCTTATCCGGTTGGGGTTCAGTTTTCACTTCGTGTTCTTTCATCACTTTTTCGCCTTCGGGAGTTGGCTTATCCACCTGCTTTTGCATTTCCTGTGCTTTTTCAATGGCGGTAGGTGCGGGTACTTTGAAGAATGAAAAGTTGGTAGGGTTCTTCAGTTGGCTGAAAAAATTGGAGAAGAAGTTGGAAAAGAAATCACCGCTTTTGTCCACACGCATAAACTGGTTTTCGTTTTTCTTTGTGGGGTCAACGGTTTCCATTTTCCCGTTTTCGTCTATACTCTTTACGGCTTGGATTTTCATTTTCTCTTTATCCAGCACCAATAATATGTCCGATAGTTGTTCGGGCATTTCCTGTTTGTTTGTGGTTTCTTCACTCATAATCTGAAAAATTTTAAAGTTCGATGCCGAAAGTAAAGGAAGTGTTCACCGCATTGCACTAATTGGCACTCAAAGGCAGCGTTTGTCACTTATTGGCATTCAGTTTAGTTATGGGAGGATTAAAACTCTCCCTTATAAACTGATGCACATCAGACAGCTTGTAATACAATTTTCCGCTGATGGTATAATAGGGCAGTTTGCCGATTGAACGATACCGTTGCAGGGAGCGGTTGCTGATTTTTAGCATTTGGAGCAAATCCTGGTTATCCAACAATTCCTCACCATCTATACTGTTTCGTTTCTTCTGTAACTCATCTATATTGTCCCCCAGCATATCAAGGCGACCCATTAAGCGTTCCATCCATGCCAAAAATTCAATTCTATCTATATTCATAGGGATATACTTTTAAGGGTTCATACCTACTTTTTATCTGTCTTTAGCTTTCTGCCTTTTTCGATATAGCTTTTGCCCTTTGCCATAAGTTCCCCTACAAATTCATCACTGCTCTGTATGGCGTTAGCATTGAGCATATCCTTAATAGCTCCAATGGTGTAGAAGTATTGACCATAGATTTTTGAATAAGCTATCTCCCCTTTGGTACGCATACGCCAGAGGGTTTTCTCGCTGATATGCAGGTACTGGCATACCTCGTGGTTATTGAGCCATAGGTCATCATAGCTTTTATCTTTCTGTCTTTTCAGATAATCGGCAATGGCATTGATACGGCTGTTAAGCTGTTGCCAGGCTTCTTCTTCAATGGTTATTATTTTCATTGCACAGTTTTTTAATATTCACTATGCAAAATTGTGAAAGGTGGCAGTGTTTGTCTGCCAATGCTTGCCAATTGGTTTGGCACTTTTTTGAAAATTTTACAATTAGGGAAAACCCTTGTTTAATAAGGATTTTGGGGCAGTGGGGATATTTTGTCATCGAGTTTTGCCAACATTTGCCAATTGGCAGATATGGGTAAAGAAAAAGCAGCACGTTTTAGGTACTGCTTTGAATTAATTGTGTTGATATGGCTAAAGGTCTTTATCCATATATTCTTCGAGGGATATTTTGAGCTGGTCTAAAAATGCAGTCCGGGAGCCAGCTCTTGTTTTCATTCGGTGGAAAGAATGATGCAGGTCACCAAGTGGGATATGGAAAAGTATCTGAAACATAAGGCTTATTTTTCGGATACCGATTTTACCGTGAGAAATTACACCTGAAGCGTGAAGTGCATACACTAATTCAATGAGAGCATTTTTGCTGTCTGTCCAAAATATATCTTTGGAGCTTTCCTGCTTTTGCAAAATCATATCAGGACCTTCATCAGGATTGATTTTTGTAAGCAAGTATGAATAGAGCAATTCATTAGCGATAATCCTTGCAATTTTGTAATCGAAAAAAGTCGAGAATGCCGGATCTATTTCAAACACAATACTGTTAAGCCCATCATGGTAGTTTATATTTCCACGTTTGAAATAAGTATCATCACGGTCTGTTCGTCCCGA
Organism: Pedobacter sp. Hv1; assembly: GCF_001412215.1. Taxonomy (GTDB): domain Bacteria; phylum Bacteroidota; class Bacteroidia; order Sphingobacteriales; family Sphingobacteriaceae; genus Pedobacter. Next base: position 46,775 of record NZ_LLWP01000007.1, on the reverse strand, counting down.
GCGGTAATACCTGTAAAAATCGGAATTACAAATATGCTCAATATACTCCCGTTTCAGGTTTGCAAACTGTGTGGAAAAGTAACTGTAATACATTTTTCCATTGCTTACTGGGCAAGTTGTTTCTATTCTATAAACTTTATTATAAAAAATGAGCTTACCGAGTATTTGTGGCTTTATGGTATGGAAGAAATGTATCTCTTCCGCATCGTTTTTAAATCCTTCTTCAATGATGTATTTCTTGACCGAAAATAAAAGGTCTTGGAGATACAAAGTCATTTCATAAGCCTCATCAATCAACCTTTTGCTTTGTGCTGAAATCTTATTCTCCTTGTTGTGTATCTCTAAAAGGATGTTTTGCAGAAAGTATTTCATAGCTTGTAATTTTATAAGGATTAACAGTACTTCTAGGCGGTTTTCCCTAATTAAATAACAAACATTAGTATAATAAATGACAATCTTTCCCAACTTGGGGGCAACAGGGGAAAGGTTTTTTTGATTTGCCTATTAATAATTTAAGTTTTATACTGCTAAATAGAAAAATAAGTAGGCATTGTATAAGTATAAAAATATAAGCATCCCTTAACCTATTTTTTGTATTTTTGTAATGATTTACAAGGAAAAAAATAGAAAATTAATGCAAATAGTACCATTACTAAATCGTTACCTGATACGATTTCCTACCTCGTAAACTACTCTTTATTAGCCACTTTGGACTTTATTAACCTTTTTCAAATAAAATAATGAATGAGATGAACATTGAATTTCTTGTATAGAAAAATTCAAAAAAGATATATTTAGTTAATCTTTAACCCTAAAACTAAAAAACATGAAAAAATTATGTTGTCTATTGCTGTTCGCCAGTTTGTTCTTGGTATCGCCAGAATTTTCTAAAGCCAATGCTGTTAGTGCTAAGTTTGATCCACCACCGATTCTAACCTGGTATTGTGGAGTATTTGAGTGGGGTGGAGGTGGAGGGCTGCCTGCAGGTACTTATCAGGTATTGTCTGATTTAGATGGATCACATACCGATGTGCTCTATATCTACGATGGTACTACCAGTTACGCTTGTACAGGTAGTACTTATGATCCGTTTGCTGGTACGGCCAATTTAATTGTGCAAATTCCAGGTTATGGTTACAGCTTTATAGGCAATGTAACTGTCGTCTATTAATAAGAAATTAAGGGAGAATAGTTATCGTGCTGTTCTCCATTAATTATTTAATGTTTTGAGTTTTTTTACTCACAATGAATGAGATGAACATGAAATTCTTTGTTGAGCTAAGTTTAATAAAAGGTATATTTAGTTAACCTTTAACCTAAAACTTAAAAACATGAAAAAACTATTTTTGTTGCTATTTATTTCTTGTGCTTTTTTAGCTAGTCCATTACATTCAACCGCCGAAGTTGCCGTTTTAAAAAGTGATACCCCTCCAGTAAAAACCTATTATTTAGGTTATTTTGAATGGAGTGGAGACATGCATTTACCCGCTAGTACTTATCAGGTATTGGCAGACCCTAGTGATACTACCAAAATACTTTATCTGTACGATGCGTATAACGATATTAGTTATGAGTGTTTGTATAGCACTTATGATGCTGTAAATAAGATTGCCAATATTACATTAAATACACCTACCCACGGAATGGTGTATTGGGGTAGTGTAGGTGTGGTAGAAGAATAAAACTAATGAAATGGAGCAAGGTTTTTTGAGCCTCGCTCCATTTTTATGATGATTTCTCTGTGTTTTCATCTTGCTGCAGCGTTCTTTCTGCTTTGTACTTTCAGCTTTAGGGTTTAATCGCTATTTTTGGAACATGAATTTTATCATTACCGAAACTTTAAACGCAATTAAACAAATCTACAACGAAGAAGTTGCCGAAAGCGTAATCAATGTACAAGAAACCCGCAAAGAATTTGAAGGGCAGCTCACCATTGTTGTTTTCCCGATTGTACGGTTTTCTAAGAAATCGCCAGAAGAAACGGCAAGTGCTATTGGCCAATACTTGGTAGATCATGTAGCAGAAGTTACGGCTTTTAATGTGGTAAAAGGCTTTTTAAATTTGAGCATTGCCGATAGTTATTGGTTAAATCTATTTAACAACGAATTGTTGAGTGCTGATTTTGCCAAAATCAAACCTAATGGCAAAAAGGTAATGGTAGAATATTCATCGCCAAATACCAACAAACCTCTACACTTGGGCCATGTTCGCAATAATTTATTGGGTTATTCGGTTTCGGAGCTGTTAAAGGCCGATGGTTACGAGGTATACAAAGTAAACTTGGTAAACGATAGGGGTATCCATATCTGTAAATCGATGTTGGCTTGGCAAAAATGGGGCAATGCAGAAACCCCAGAAAGCTCAGGGCTAAAAGGCGATCACCTGGTTGGAAAATACTATGTAATTTTTGATAAAGAATATAAAAAACAGATCGAAGCCTTAATGGCTGAGGGGAAAACCGAAGACGAAGCCAAAAAGGGTGCAGCTTTGATTAAAGAAGCACAACAGATGTTATTGGCCTGGGAAGCAGGTGATGAGGCTGTAATTGCCCTTTGGAAAATGATGAATGGCTGGGTTTACGATGGTTTTGCCGTAAGTTATAAAAACTTAGGTGTTGACTTTGATCAATATTATTATGAAAGCAATACCTACCTATTGGGTAAGGATATTGTTGATGAAGGATTAGCAAAGGGTGTTTTCTTTAAAAAGGAAGATGGCTCTGTGTGGATTGATCTCACTGCCGAAGGCCTAGACCAAAAATTGGTGTTACGTGCCGATGGTACTTCGGTTTACATTACCCAGGATTTGGGAACTGCCCAAATGAAATATGATGATTTTCATATGGATCAATCTATTTATGTGGTTGGTAACGAACAAGATTACCACTTTAAGGTATTGTTCTTGATCTTAGAGAAACTAGGTAAAAGTTGGGCAAATGGTTTGCACCACTTGTCGTACGGAATGGTAGATCTACCAAGCGGAAAAATGAAAAGCAGGGAAGGTACGGTAGTGGATGCTGATGATCTGGTAGCTGAAATGATTGAAACTGCTAAACAAAAGACGGAAGCCCTAGGTAAAATCAACGATTTCTCTGAAACTGAAAAAGAAGAGCTGTATTACAATATTGGTTTGGGTGCTTTAAAATATTTCTTGTTAAAGGTAGAACCTAAAAAACGTTTATTGTTTGATCCAGCAGAGTCGATCGATTTTCAAGGTCATACAGGGCCATTTATTCAGTATACCCATGCAAGGATCAAGTCTTTATTAAACAAAGCTAATTATCAGTTAACGGTTGGTGCAGATCAGTTTTCGGTTGGGCTTTTACCTACAGAACTGGAAATGATCATGTTGTTGTCCAAATATCCAGAAGAGATTGCGGCAGCTGCCAAGGCTTATAGTCCAGCATTTTTAGCCAACTATTTATACGAGGTGGCTAAACTGTTCAACAAATTCTACCACGAGGTACCACCTATTGTAAAAGAAGAAAATGTAGCCTTGAAACAGCACCGATTAAATATCTGTAAGTTAACAGCAGATATTTTGAAAACCGGAACTGCTATTTTGGGTATCAATGTGCCTGAAAGGATGTAGGTTGGTTCATTAGTATCATTGGTTCATTTGTTCACTAGTGTTGTTATTGGTTCATTGTCTTCGATACTTCGTTCAACTCAGTATAAACTAAGCTCAGACTGACAAAGTCATTGGTTCATTGTCTTCGACAGGCTCAGACTGACAAGGAATGGCTTTGTAATACGATAATTGATAAATTGTGGCTATCTTATGGCCGGTTTAAACAATCTTTTGATATGAAAAATATAGCTCTGGTTCTTTTATTTGCTTGCTTGTGCTGTTTGATAGCTAATGCGCAAGAAAAAGTCATTTTTAAAGATGATTTTGAAGGGTATGACAATGACTGGAAGCTTGTGAATAACAAGGAGTTTGAGGTTAAACAAGAGAATGGCATTTTATCTATCAAAAAAGCAACTGAAAACAAAGTGATCAATGGCTGTTTATGGTATAAAAAAACCATATACGATTTTGATGTCACCAAAAATTTCTCGATTGAGTTTGATGCAAATTACCTCAGCTCAGAAGCTGATTTTCGTGTTTTTGATATTCAATGGGGTAAGATACATGAGGCCGATGGTGTAAGAAGAACAACCATCTACCAAATCGATTTTGGAGCTACGGCAATTAGAGTAAATAAATTCGACTTGCATAAAGGTTGGACGTATGGGAAGTGGTCATATCAATTAAGAGATGAAACTCTTTCAAAGTTTAATATCAAAAGTGGTACTTTTAATAAATATCAAATTATACAGCAAGATGGCATGCTGATGGTAAAAATGGATGGTCAACTCGTTTACAAGGTACCTATAGAACCATTACTGATTGGAAGTGAGATAGGTTTTCAACAATGCTTAAAAGGTGAATGGCAAATGGATAATCTTGTAATCAAACAATAACTTTTCTCTATCAATTCCATGCTCCAAGAACTCATTTTACTTTGTTTGGCAGCCTTTGCTGCAGGTTTTATAGATGCCATTGTAGGTGGCGGAGGTCTATTGCAAACGCCTGCTACGTTGCTGATCTTGCCACATTATCCGGTAGCTACACTTTTCGGCACGGTTAAACTTCCATCTTTGGCGGGCACCTGCGTAGCGGCTTTTAAATATTCTAAACAAGTAAAGTTCAATTACAGGGTGTTGATTGCCTGTGTGATTGCAGCATTTTTTGCTTCGTTACTAGGTGCATATTCGGTAAGTATGATCAATAATGCGGTGATTAAGCCTATTATTTTGGTGGTATTGGTCTTGGTAGCAATTTATACTTATTTTAATAAACAGTTTGGTATCCATCAACATAAAGAACACTCTGTTAAAAAGCAGGTGCTGTTGGCCGCCATCTTTGGTTTGGTGATTGGTTTTTACGATGGGTTGATTGGCCCTGGGACTGGTTCTTTTCTAATTTTGGTATTTATAGCAGTTTTGGGTTTCGATTTTATTGGGGCAAGTGCACATGCCAAGATCGTCAATATTGCTACCAACCTGGCGGCTATCATCTATTTTAGTTCTACGGGTCATGTATTGTTTCAATATGCAATTCCTATGGCTATTTTTAATGTGATCGGTTCCTTTTTTGGGGCCAAGCTTGCCTTGCTTAAGGGCAATAAGTTTATCCGAATCTTCTTTCTGATCGTTATTTTTGGAACTATTTTGAGGTTCGCTTATGATGTGTTGCTGAAGTAGTAGTTTTACTATATAAAAAATACAACCACATAGGTACATAGTTCACATAGATTTTAACCATCTAAGACACCTGAGTTGCACATCTAAGTCTTAGCATCCCTTAGGTTTCTTAGGTGGTGAACAATTAAAAATGCGACCACATAGGCACATAGCTCATATAGGGTTTAATTATATAATGCATCTTAGTCTAATTATTTCTTAGGTTATTGAGGTGGTGAAAAATCATAATCATGACCACATAGGGTTTACCATCTAAGGCACCTGAGTTGCATCTAAGGCTAAGTATTTCTTAGGTTACTAAGGTGGTGAATAATTAGAAACATGACCACATAGCTACATAGTTCACATAGGTTTAATCATCTAAGACACCTTAGTTACATCTAAGTCTGCGTGTTTCTCAAGTGGTAATAGAAAGATTATCTTAATGCCTTCATGTTTCAACCTATTTTAATCAATCCGCACTTTTGGTGCTTACTTTGGTCTTTTTGCCAAAACCGGGAAAAGACATTGGACTTTTTGATGGTCTTTCATCGCCCAATAAAACACCCCATTGTTGATACGAATCTGTACGATCGAAAATGATTTTTAGTACCGCAATAATTGGTAAGGATAGGAACATGCCGGAGACCCCTGCTATAGTACCTCCAATCAGCACACCTAAAATGGAGAATAAAGCATTTATTTTAACCTTCGAGCCTACAATACGAGGCATCAAGATATTGTTGTCTAAAAATTGTACCACTGCAATTACCCCTAAAACAGTTACTACAGGCCATAATTCGGTAGAAGAAGTTAAGGTTAACAATACTCCAATCAAGTTGCCAATCAATGCCCCAACATAAGGAATCAAGTTTAAAATGGCAAAGATTACCCCAATTAACAAAGCATGTTTAATGCCAACCAACATCAAAATACCGCCCAATAGAATGGTCATGTAACTTACCTGAATCAATAAGCCAATTAAGTAACTTTTAATAATCGATTCGGTTTCGTAAACAGCTTCTTTTACTTTAGGGTGATCGTTAGTTTTGAACCACATAAAAGTAAAACGGAGTAGAATATCTTTGTAAAATAAGATCAGGTAGATGTAAATTGGCAAGAGGCCCACAAATACAAAAACACCACTCAACGTTACAGCGGCACCACCAGCAGCTTTGCCTGCCATGCTCAGCATATCATTGCTTTTGTTTTCTATAAATTCGGTTTGTTTAGTGGTTTCAACCCCAGTTAGATTAAATATCCATTCTTGTAGAGATTGGAGGTGTTTGGTTACGTTCTGTTTAATTTGTGGGAAATCACTTACCAAAATACCGATCTGTGCCGAAAAGAACCAGACGATACCTGCAATAAAAATCACTACAAATAAAATGGGCAGGATAATAGAAATAGATTCGGGTACTTTATATTTTCTTAAAAATCGGTAAATGGGCAAGAGCATAATGCTGATGAAAAATGCCATCACAATCGGCATGATGATATCTCGGCCCACCACCAAAATGGCAATCAATAATACAAGGCCCAATAATTCGATAGATCGTTTTACACTTAAGGGTAGTTCTTTCATAGGTTTCTAGTTTGTTCCAGCTTTAAACACTAATGTAGGTAAATTGTTTTGAGTACTAAGATTCAAGTACGAAGTATAAAGGTTAGAGTACTAAGTATAAAGATTAAAGTACAAAGATCAGTTGTCAGTTAACAGTTTGTATGCTTTAACCTTTGGTATTTGAGCTATGAACTATAAACGATGAACCATGAACCATGAACAATCGACAATTGACCAATAAACCATTGTGCGAATGAACCTACAAAATCTTTGCCCTTAATCCTGTATCTTTGCACTCAATATGTATACAACAGATACCATCATTGCTTTGTCTACTCCTCCAGGTAGCGGTGCCATTGGCGTAATTCGTCTATCAGGTCCAGATGCTATTCAACTGACCAATCAGGTTTTTGCAGGTAAGGACTTGACAAAGCAAGCTACCCATACCTTACATTTTGGACTGATCAAGGATGAAGACATGATGATAGACGAGGTGGTGGTAGGTTTGTACATTGCCCCAAAATCTTATACCAAAGAGAATGTGGTAGAGATCTCTTGCCATGGTTCTAACTACATTATCCAGCAGATTTTAAACTTGCTGATTAAAAAGGGGGCAAGGGCAGCCAAACCGGGCGAATTTACCTTAAGAGCCTTTTTAAATGGTGCATTCGACCTGAGTCAGGCAGAAGCTGTGGCCGATCTCATTGCCTCAGATAGTAAAGCCTCTCATGATGTAGCTTTGCAGCAGATGCGCGGTGGTTTCTCTACCGAGCTGAAAGACCTTCGTGAGCAATTGATCCATTTTGCCTCCATGATAGAGCTAGAACTTGATTTTGCGGAAGAAGATGTAGAGTTTGCCAATCGCGACCAATTAAGGGCATTAATCGTCCGCATCAATACGGTATTGCATCGCTTGATTTCTTCTTTCGAAATGGGAAATGTACTTAAAAATGGTGTGCCCATTGTAATTGCGGGTAAACCAAATGTAGGTAAATCGACCTTGTTAAATGCCTTGTTAAACGAAGAAAGGGCTATCGTATCTGATATTGCAGGGACCACTCGCGATACTATTGAAGACGAATTGAACATTAGCGGCATCATTTTCCGTTTTATCGATACTGCCGGGATCCGTGATACCGCAGATATTATTGAAGCCAAGGGGGTAGAGCGTACCTTAGAGCGAATGAAACAGGCCAAATTGATTATTTATATGGTCGATGCCTTGCAAACGCCCGATGAGTTGCAAGAACAACTGGTAGACCTGCGCAAAATAGATATTCCTTATCTGGCCTTAGTGAACAAGGCCGATCTGTTTACACCTGAACAACGCCAAGCTTTTGAGCAACAAGAAGTACTTTTCCTTTCTGCCAAAGAGAACATCGGGGTTGATGAACTCAAAACCAGTTTATTGGAAAAAGTGAACCTGCACCACATCAATACCAGTGAAACCTTGTTGAGCAATATTCGCCATGTAGAAGCGCTTAAAAACACGGAAAATGCCTTACACAATGTGCTCAACAATATCGATAACCCCATTACCTCCGATTTTTTAGCGATGGATATTAAACAGGCTTTACATTACCTTGGTGAGATTACTGGTACGGTTACAACGGATGATTTACTGGAGAATATTTTTAGTAAGTTTTGTATAGGTAAGTAGTTGATTATCAATTAATTGCATATATTATCATATGATCGATTGAACTAGGTTTCTGCTTTCTTATTACTTCTTTTAACTTCATTTACCTGATAATTTTTCAGAGTATTTCCGAAGTTTTATTTTTCGTTCGAAAAACGACAGAAAACAGTTTTATTTTCGTGTTATCATATAGCTTCTTTTATCTACAGACTTTATGGCTACTACTAAAGCTGTCCGACTGCTTTACCTTAATTTTTTCGATTTTGATTTTACCGATACCTGATCGATCGCATTGCCATTTCGATCGTAAAGTGTCAGCGTTAAGCGCTTTTTCTCAGCTTTCATAATTAACGCTCCGACGGTTTTACTCCCTTCAGACCAGCGGAACTTGATTAAATCTTTGTTGTAGAGTTGCTCTTCAAGGGGACGACCTCTCTCGTTATCCGAGGAAGGTGTTTGTATATAAACTGTTCCTTTTGAACCGTCTGTTTCCTTGTCAGCATATATGGCATTAGTTCGCACGTAGATATGGTTATTCCCGCTGATGGCGAGGTCAACACCGCACTGGTCAAATAACTCCTTCCACCTGTTATATTGTGAACTCTTGCCATCGTCTCCCATGAACCATTGGTAATGCTCTAAGACTATAACGTATTTGGCCGGATTGTTTTTGATTACTTCCCTTGTCCAGTCCTGCGCCTTTGCTAGCTCTTCATCGCTTTTCATGGCCTCATTGTTAAGCATAACGAATAATGCATCGCCATAAATAAAATGATAGGATACTCCAATTTCTCCCTGATAACCATTGAGCGGATTGTTGTTCACGCTGTGAAAAAATTTATTGCTTTGTGCATTTAGCCGGGTCATATTATCGTGGTTTCCATTGACTCCCGCCCAAACGTATTTACTGAAAGTGGAATCTGCGTACAATGTAGGCCAAAACGAATAACTACCTCCCCAAGCGGCCATATCTCCAACATGGAGCATCATATTAAAAGGTTTTTTATTTTGTTTTTCCAGTTGCCGTACCATTTCCATAGCAGCCTTTTGCCTGTTTGGTAGGGGAGCGTAAACGTGCATATCGGAAATAATGCCCATGTTCCATTTTGAGGATTTTGGAGCTGTTTTGAAATAATGAATTTCGCTGTTTTGGTTAGAATGGGGACTGCTAGTAGGTTTTTGTTCTGAAGAGAGCTTATATTGATACTCCGTATCCTCTTTTAGTCCTTGCAGGGCAATGGTATTACGTATAAAGCGGACATCTTCATAGAAATTTTCACCATTTGGTTTTTTTGAATAAATGCTATCGAAGACGGTACATAATTCTTGATCGGCTCGAGCACTGATCGCGTTCTTCCAGTTTTTATCTGATCTCCTGGTATATATAATGTAAGAATCCCCGCTACCAATGTTTGTATGCCAGTTGAACCGGATTTCGCTTGAAGCATTTTCTCCGGGGTTGGCTATGATGGTATAGGGAGTATTTTGAGCTGCAACCGGATTTAGCCATGCAAAAGCGGTTATCACAGCTAGAAGTAGAGACAGTTTTTTGAGCATTTCTAAATAATTTCTAGCATACATCCTTCAAAGATATTGTTTATTCCTCTCCTTTAAAAAGGTTCTTTTGGTTAAAATCGGACCATATTTTGGGACAAATAGATACCGCCTTTGCACTGAACTAGTTTTGCGGAGATTAATTATGACAAACTATCTAATCGTTTGATAACATAGCTTGAACTTTGGTTCTGGGCATTCTGGAATTGGTTGTTATAGCTTCTGTGGGGATTTGATTTCGCTTAACACGGTTTAATAAAATTAGTACAACAGGGTTAATAGAAACAGCACCGAGAAAATCTCCTTACTTGGAAAGGAAAATAAACGCACAAAATAGAGTAAGGAAAAATAAATAAAATCACTTATAGTCAATTATTTAAGTTTTTTTGCGCTGCAAAACCATTAGTTCTTGCTTTCTGTTCTTAGGGAAGGCATACATAAAGGCTTTGTTTTTACTTTAGGGGCGCACTCTGACGAGACGCACTTTTTGTTTAGCCACCAAGAATAGGTTTAAGAAAGTCACCATTTGTTCTGCCTTTCTACCTTTTCAACTAATTATGCTTAAGCCTTTTTGCGGTAATGATGGGCTACGCAACCATTTTTAAAGGTTCGTGTTCCTACCAGATCTAGCTTAAAGTGCTCTTGAAGGCTGCCGTCATTAAGTAGGTGCCTGCCGCTACCCGCTATAACCGGATGCACTATGATATGAAATTCATCAATTAGCCCAGCGGCCATTAGCTGGGGCAACATGCTGACTGTGTCCATCGAAATTGTTTTACCAGGCTGCTGCTTAAGTTTCCGTAGTTCGGTTGCTGGTTCACTACGAATGATCGTTGTATTGTCGTCTACTTTTTCTAGAGTTCGTGATACCACCACCTTATTGGTGGAAACAAGCCGATCAGCAAAACTGATCTCGGCAGCAGAACCGGAACGGTCCCTTGCCACATCGGCCCAGTAGGGGAACATGAGCTGGTACATGATGCGGCCATAAAAGAGCAGGTCTACATCATCCATCAATTCGGTGAAGTACTCCATCAGCTCTTCGCTGGGTTCCCCTAGGGTATGGTCGCAGTAACCGTTAAGGCTAATGTTGATGGTAAATGATACGTTTCTCATTCTACAAATTTAAGTGATGTGGTCAAAAATGGTGAGGGTCGCTCTTGACAAAAACAAGGGTCTTTTGAGCCAAATGAAAGCTATGAATAACCCTTGACACCATGCTTTTGTAAGGTTTCTGCAATTTCATTAAACCCTTTCTCTTTTTGTCTGCATCTTTTTGTCTCCTAGTTTAACTTTTGAGCCCTGCGAAGGTTGTCTGTTGCCTGCAAGATCTTGTCTTTTAACATGGGATTATAGTTTGGATGCGTCTTTAAGAAATTTTGGACAACCTGATAGGCGTATTCAGACTGATAGGAGCCAAAAACAGCAGCAAGCCAGCTTTGCGGAAAGAAGATATCACCAGTCTGCTTAATCTGCTCTAGCAATAGCAGACTTTCTTCAAGGTAGGCCTGCGATTGGCGCTGGCGTAATGGATGGTGTAAGTAGGAGAGACCAGCGGTTACCCAAGCCTCTTTTTTACGGTTCGCTTTCTCCCGTAGGCTATAAAAAAAGGCTGCTCTTTCGGCCGGGTCAGTAGCTAATGATGGTGCCAGGAAGGCAAGTCGCTCCTTACGGTCGTTATTTAGCGTTCTTTCAATTTGTTGGGCTATAATAGTTGTTGGACTGTTTGCCCTTAATGCGATGGAAACAGCTAGGGATATATAATCATCTTCAGTAAGCTTTATCCCCTCAGGTGGCGTTTTCTTTTCCCATATTGCTACCATGCGCTCTGATGCCTGGTTGCTTAAGTAAAGGTTCTGATAGGCATTGAATAAGATTTTTTTACCATTTGCTTGTTGCTGGCCCATCATATTCCATATCGATTTTTCTAGTTCCTGATGAATTGCATTCCTGTCTTGCTCTTTAATAAAATTCCAATAAAGGTTTGACAGATAGCCGGTAAGGAGCTTCAAGTTTAGTTCGTTCTTTTCAAGCCCTAGCATTTTAACGTAGAAATCTATGGCCTCGAGAGGTTTCAGATACTTGCCTGCAAGGGTGTTTTCATAAAGGTTGATATATACAGATGCCCGCTCTACCGGTTCAGCTAGCAGGTTAACGGCCTGGAGCATTGCGTTATCTACCGGGAAAAGTCCATATCCCATTCCATTGGCATTAAAAAAGTAATAGAGTGGCTTTTCTGTACCATTTAAGCTTGGTAGATCAAGCTTTGCGTCTTTCATGTTTACCGTTACCGTGGTGGTGCGACCGGGATAAACCAGGTTCAGGGTAAATACTTGGGGCCAGAGCCTAGGTTCGCCCTGCTCTGGACGCTGGCTAATGCTAAAATTGCTTATGCGATTGCCTTGATACTTTACATCATAACTGAAGATGGGCCTGCCTGGAAGATTAACCCAAACCTTGTTCCATGCATAAAGATCGGCTGTCGTATGCCTAGCTAAAATGGTGATCAACTCTGGCCAGTCTGCATTTTTATTGGCATATTTAGCCAGGTATTCCCGTATTCCTTTTTGAAAGTCTACCGGTCCCATAAGGGCCTCTAATTGGCGCATCATAATTGGAGCTTTATGGTAGATGATATTACCGTACATAGAGCCGGCATCTTGCAGGTTGTTGAGCTTCTGCCTGATTGGATTGGCACCAAGGGTTCGGTCTACCCCATAAGCAGCTGGAAAATGGTCCTGAAGAAATTTGAGGTTAAAGGCCTGTTCGCCCATCATTTTTTCAGCAACTTTATCTGCCATAAAATTTGCAAAGACTTCCTTCATCCATACATCATTGAACCATTTCATGGTTACAAGGTCTCCAAACCACATGTGCGCAGTTTCATGAGAAATCAGATTGGCCCTTGAAATGTATTGATCTTTAATTGCGCCATCATCCAGAAATAGCGAAGAAGACTTGTATAACACCACCCCGGGATGTTCCATTCCCCCAAATTGGAAATCTGGGATCGCTGCAAATCCGATTTTTTGGAAAGGATAGGGGATGGCTGTCCAACTGGTCAAAAAGTCAAGGGCATCAGTATGTAATTTGAAGATGGAATCTACGCTTAGGCTTATTTTTTGTGGATCGTTTTCACGATAAAGCAGCTCCATAGGTTGCTTGCCCATTCTTTTTGCCTGATCAAATTTTCCGCTACAGAAGGAGAACAAGTAAGTAGAGATCTTATCTGAATTGGTAAACTGGTACCTGACAGTGCTGTTTTGTGTAAGGGAATCCTTTAATTTACCATTTGCAAGTACCTTCCAGCCTTTGGGAACGGTAAGGCTCAACTCAAAACGGGCCTTTAGATCTGGCTGGTCGAAGCAAGGGAAAGCTGTCCGGGCATTTGCGGGTACAAAAAGTGCATACAGGTATTCTTTATTTCTGTTGAGCGATCCGTTTCCTGCAATAAAAGCAATCTTAATACGATTTGCTGTCTTTTTAAGGTTTTTGCCAAATAACAAGATATGCTCATTTTCAAAAATAATGGGTGTTTGCTGCCCGTTTACCCATAAGCTTTTGAGCTTGCTTTTATCCTCTTTAAAATCTAATTGTAAGACCTGGGGTAGCTTGCTGAGATCGAATTCAAGCTCGAGCAATGACTCGATGTCCTGCTCCTTGTTTACTGGGATATTAAAATCCAATCGGTATTGAATGTTGCTGATCAACTCGCTGCGAAAGGTAGCAAGCTCCTTGGAGACGCCCTTTTCGATTTTTTGTGCAAATGCACCTGTACAGATCAGCAGCGCAATAAAGGCAGCTATAAGAGATTTCATCTTCATTAATTTAATGTCATTGGCTTAATTCAAATAATTAGCACAATATAGCAAATATTGCCAATGACCCAGTTCATGTTGAATAGCTTTAAATAGAAGTCATACCTGTGGAATCTATGAAGTAAAAATTTATCTTAATTGTGAAATTGCTATTGAGTGGATAGATTGCTTATTTTTGCGCTTTACTTAATGTTATGACAATAAACCGCGCTACCCCTGAAGACGTAAAGGAACTGAACAAACTGGTGAATTCTGCCTATCGCGGTGAGGAATCGAAAAAAGGCTGGACAACAGAGGCTGAAATCCTTGATGGCATCCGGATAGATGAACATACGCTTGAGGCCCTGTTGACTAGATCAGAAGCAACGATCCTTAAATGTACGGATTCGGATGGTAGGATTCTGGGTACGGTATGTTTGGAAGTAAAACCGCATGGCCTTTACCTAGGAATGTTTGCCGTGTCACCTGTTTCCCAAGGGCTTGGTATCGGAAAATCCCTATTAAGTGCAGCAGAAAGGTTTGCCCTTGAAAATCAATGTGGCAAGATTATCATTTCTGTGATCAGTACCCGCATTGAGCTAATTGACTGGTACAAGCGCCATGGCTATGTTGCAACTGGAGGAGCTATTGCCTTTGAGCAGATCGAGGGTAGGTTCGGTGATCCCAAAGTGCCAGCTATTAGCCTGATCGAGATGGAAAAGGTACTAGACAAGTAAGTAAGGGAAAGTCGAGACTGATCTCTCCTAATCAATCATCAGTTAAGACAGCATTTTTATGATTTTGTAAATGCCTATCGTATTGAAAGTGCAATGGATATTTTAAAAGGTGCTACAAAAAGCAAGGTAACGCTCCTGAAAATTCTATATGAAGTAGGTTTTAATTCAAAATCTTCTTTTAACACAGCTTTTAAAAAGCACAGCGGCAGCACGCCTACCATTTACAGCAAACAACTGTAAAACAATGTTTTGTGATTATTCGTACTTCTCTTTGTAACTATTCGTACTTGTTTTTTGAAACAAATGCGTACGAGTATTTTTATTCGGTCGTAGAGGGCCGACTTCCTTCTTATGTTTGTCGCAGATTTTTAAGTGAGTTGGGCAAATCAAAATTCGAAAATTGTTTTCCAGGAGCTTACACGAGCGAAAATCAAACACAGAAAAATGGTAAAAAAAAATCTCCTATTGTCTTTTGTTTCAATGTTGGCAGCAAATGCTGTATCAGCAAAGCCAAAAATTCCGTTTGGCAAGATTGACAAAATAGAGATTGTAGCCGATCTCCCAAACACAGAAAAGTATGCGGTAAGTATAGGCTCCAAGGAATACCTGGATTTAGCAAGAATGCATCAAGAATATAATATTGCCTGGGTTATTCCAGTTTGGATAACACAAGACCCAAAATTGGTTTTGGCAAAAAAAGAAAGTGATGAATATTTCGAATTAACCAATGCACAGCTTGATCAGATTGTGAATGAGAATAAATTGAATAAAGAAAGTCTTCTGCAACTTGGGCTTTACACAAAATATGGAGGAAAGCTTATAGTGCTATTGATCATCGGACTAATCCTCTACGGAATTTTTTCTAAAGACAACACTAAAAAAGTAAATCCAATAAATATTTAAACACTTAAACCGAAAAAGAATGAACCCATTATTTTTAATTCCAGTTGTATTGATAATTGTAGGTGTAGTTTTCATGATGATCATGAATAAAAAACACAAAACAGCAAAATCAGAAATTGATTTAGATTCTGAAAGAACTAAATATGACCAATATAAACGAGAACTTTTAGCTCAGGATTTTTCAAAACTAACAGCATGGATGAAAGGTAAACCAATTGACGCTTTTACTTCGGCATCTGTTCCCCAGTCAACAACTCATAAAATACAAGAGCTTGTAACTGATGGCATAAAAAATATAGCATTATCCGCAATTGGTATAAAACTTAAACGAATTGAAACAGATTGTTTCTGGATTTTAAGTGGAAGCGATTTGCATTTTTTTAGCACTGATACAGTTGGCAAATTAGATGAACACATTGTATTTGATAATTTTAGAATCGAAAAAGCTACGCTTCAATATGGGGGCCTTCTGAAATCGCAATTGGGTGTTTATTCAAAATCATCAGAAGAATATTTACCAAAAACACATGTTATCACTTTTGATATTGACGGAAGTTCGTTAGCTCTTGAAATTCACGATAGACTTAATTATATGGTTGATCCTGAAGATCTGCTTAACCTAAAAAAGCAATTAGAAACAAGAGCAAAATATCAGGTAGTTGGCGAAAAATTTGTGAAAATTTTGCAGGATAAATTTCCTAACCTAAAAATGTCTTAATATAACATGACATTTTTTTCAAAATTTTTAAATTCATTTAGAAGCATACGATTAAATGATAAGAATGCTGTAGATGGTTATTTGTTAGATCATTTGCTTGTAGGTTCAATGTATGCCGAACAACAGTCGGCATACCTGAATTCTTATGAAACAGGTTTAAACAAATCAAATATTACAAAGTTAGTTGAAACATATTGGGAAATATCAGACCAAAATCAGGCAATAGAAGTTCTCCAAAGTTTGCACGACAGAAATCAAGATGAAAATCTTGACATTGTATTTAAAGCATTTGAAAATTCGGAAAACTACGCTGATATTTTAAGATCAAATCTATCAAATGAAGACGGCGTTTTTGATGATTATTTAAACCTATTCAGAAAATTAAGGAATATTGTCCCTGAATTGATTGAGGAGAAAATCATCACAGATTATCTTCAAATAAAAAAGACAAAAGATAGCGGTTGGAATTATGGAAGAGCTGTGTTTTTAGCACGCTGCTGCTACGAATTAGGTTATATTTCCGAAAAGGAATTAATAGCATATTTAGCAAAATCGCACAAGGAATTGAAAAAATATTGTAGCACATGGAAAGAATATACAACGAGTTATATTTTTGGAAGGGCAGTTTGGGGTGGAGGCAATAATAATGGGATGGTACAGATTGCAAATGATTTATTGACTAACAACCAAAGCCCACTCAAAAATAAAATGTACATCTAGATGTTTATCAAAGCTATTTCAGGCCTGATTACAATGGGAAAACCGATTTGCTTTCTATCTTTTACAAGGTAGATGTACCCTGTTAATGAGGTATTTTTGATAAAATAAATTATAAAATGAAGGATAAGCTGTGATTGGTATATGCTTACAATCTATCAAATTTTACAATCCAATCTTCAATTGCCCTTTTGGTACTTGGATGCAATGAAGTGGTATTTGTCTTTTGAAGACTTTCTAAGTAGTAATTTTTGATCCAGATGTATTTTTCAAAAATACTTTGATCAGCATATAAATTACTTTTTATCATTTCATAAACAGATGAAACTGTTTTATGAATTTTATTGTCTTCATATAAGATTTCAGCATAGTTTATAAATACAGCATCATCTTTGATAAGTGAGGAAGAACTGTTTTTGTAAATTAAAGCGTCATCGTTATTATAGGTTTTGATAAAATCAGTTCTGTCTTGATTATTTAATGAAATGATATAGGGATCGATAATTACTCTGGGATAAATTGCTTGGCTTTCGAGCTTATAAGCTTTTATATATCCTTTTCCAACAAGTATATTGTTCTGGTTATCAAAAAATACAGGGCCGAAAGAAAGCGCACCTCTAAGTAGAATTCTTTTCTTTAGCAGCGTGATTTGGATTTCCTTAATCGTTCTTATGATTTGTTTTAATCCATTTATTCCTGTGGGGGCTACTATGATTATAGAGTCGCTAATTGAAATGAAATCGATCTTGGAATTAGTTTCCTTGAGCTTTCTTAGAATTTCATTCACATAATAAAAGTAACGATCAAGTTGCTCTAGGTTATTTTGAGAGACAAGATTGCTAAAACCCATCACATCTAGGAAGGCCACAAACTGGTCTTCAAATTTTTCAGGTAATATTTTGCGTATGTAAGTATAATTTTTTTCCATTAAGAAAGTAATGCTCAACGTAGCTGAATGTCACATACCATTTTATATAGTACTCCTCTAAGGTAAAAAACTTGATATGATATTTATCAAACTATTCAAAAATAGTAGGATACAGTAGCTATATTTTGCAAAAAAGTAATGCGGAGCATAAGAGATAGAAAAACGAAAGTTAATATTGGTTTAGTTATACCCATTGGCCGATAATCTATTTTCTAAATATAATTAAACTTGATCTTATTAATGCATGGATAAATCAACAACGAAAAACTGGGCTCGCCAGCCCAGTTGATCTACTAAAAACTAAATTGAAATATAAATTGGCTAATACTAAGGAAAGAGCAATGCTAACGGCTGTCTTTTGATAATTCTCGCCAACTATAACTTTTGTGTACAATTTTCCAAGTGCCTTTGTATTTAAGGAGTAGAAAGTAGTCTGTGAAAATTCGAGAATTGGGAACTACAATTTCTGCTTTCGCAATTGCTGCGTCTTTTTCAATATCAATGGAAATGATCCGCCCAATTCTGTTGGACTTTTCGCCAACTTTGATGTTAGCAATGTATTGTTCACCAGAACGAGTCCATAAGGTATCTTTTGCAACCGTGTACAGATTGAAATTAGGATGAAAGGCCTTGCGCAGTCTTTCGGGTTGTCCATTTGCTGTACCTTCAATGTAATCAAGCAATACCGCTGTAACTTCATCTAATTCAGTTTTTACAGGTGCCTTATTCGTACCCTTAGCATTGGTATTTAAAATGGTAATAATTGCATTGGTCATTTTGGAGGCAGAAGAAGGGTCTTGTCCAGTTACAAAGCGGCCATCAACAATATAAAAGCTATCTCCGCCCTTGTCTGAATGCACAAAGTTTCCATCATTGTTTTGAATTGCCTTATCTATTGCAAATGGAAATGTTTTGTAATATTCCATCTCTTTATTCTCAAATTTGTCTGGATAACCTGTCAGTTTTCTGCTTTTATATAAAGAATTGCCATTTTCATCTTTTAAAAAAGCCAATCCGGCTGTGCCATGACATATGGCTGAAACTACCCCATTTTTGTTGTAAATTTCTCTGGCAATTTTTTGGATGGTTACATCCTCTGCCACACCATACATGGCCGCACCACCACCACTATAAAAAATGGTTGAATAGTTGGCAGGATTAATTTCACTTGGTTTGTGGGTATGTTCCAATTTGTCCATAAACCAACCATCGTACAAATACTTTTTTTGAAGACTGTCTGACGCGTTAATGTAGCCAATAGGAATTGCTCCTCCCTTTGGGCTGATGAAATCGACCACGTAGCCAGCTTTTGTAAATAGGTGATAGGGAACCACAATTTCTTCAAAGTGGTTCGATGTACTTATTTTTGTATTTCCATAAAAGCTCTGATTTGAGGTAACAAATAGGATTTTTTGTTGTGCAGAGCTACTTATTGGGTGTAAGCCAATTAAAACAAGTAATAAAATGATTATTTTATTCATATCATTAGAATGATGAGGTAAGAAGAAGACAATGAATTATTCCTTTGATTTGGCTACTGGTACTTCGACCGTTTTATGTGGAATACGGCTTGAAATTTTATCTACAATCAGCCAACCCTGATTCGTTTTCAGGAGATTGAAGTAGTCGGTAAACAATAATTTTGCCGTACTGATTTCAACTTTTGCCACAGCCGCATTGTTTGAAATGTCGATAAATACGGTACGGGCCGACCAATTGTTGGGTTTGCTATCACGTTTTTTATAACCTACCAAGTACTTTGATTTGGGTATGATCCTAAATTCGCCATCGCTAAAACCTTTCAGTTGCCAAGAGTCGTGAAAGGCTTGCGCTACCATGGCCGAGTCGCCCGTGGCCTGCCCATCAATGTAAAGGTTTAACGTTTTTTTAATCGCCAACCAATCATTGTTAGTTTCATCTACTTGAGCATTTACATTCAGAAACAAAAGACTAAGTCCGATACATAGAAATACTTTTCTCATTTTTTTAAATTTTGATTGTTAAATAATGAGGGCAAATGTCTGGGGTATGCTTCTTTTAAAGGCTTTGGTTTATAAAGTAGAAGTTTGATTCTATAATATTGAACTCATTTTGAGCATTATTTTTGATCTGTTGGGTGAGTATCAAAGTTTTTATGCAGTAGGGGTGGTCAATTTTGAACTAAAACTGCTATCAAAAAAAATCCCGGCTACTGTTGCAACCGGGACTGATAATGAATTCGTCAACTTATTTCAGGACGATTTACTGCAAACTAGGTGTAATTGAAAGAATGTTATTTCTTGTCTAAGGGTATTCCATAGAGTATTCTTCGGGTGTTTTTAGAGGGAAGTTCAGTGTTCTTCAACATGTTGTTCTGCAGGATAATGATCGTTTTGTCATTATCTAAGTCCCTTTCAATATAGGTAATATAACCTGCCCAACTGCCCGAATGATAAACCATTTTGCCAAAATCTTTGCTGTTGTTGATAAACCAGCCAAAACCATAGTTGGTGCCTTTAGTGTCATTGGTAGGGTAAGAAGAGAAGATCATTTTTTTATCTTCTTCATTCACTAGTTTATTGGTGTATAAAGCCCTGTCCCATTTGAGGAGGTCTTTTGCCGTAGTATTTACCATCCCATCTCCAACAATTCCATCTAAGAAAACGTACATATTTCTTCCCATTTCATCCACTGTAATTTTTCTTTTTAAACTGTCAGAGTAGCCATACGCCAAGGCATAATTTTCGATTTTTTGCGGCTGGTACCTGCTCCGGTAAACCAAGCTGTTCTTCATATCCAATGGTTTAAAGATGTATTGTTTCAGGAATTCGCCAAAAGATTGGCCACTTGCCCTTTCAATAATACTGCCTAAGATCAGGTATCCTGTGTTGCTGTATTGCCACTTTTCATTGGTTTCAAAAGCCTTTTTTGGTTTCAAGGTTAGAAATAAGTTGAGGATATCGTTATTGGTAGCAATCTTATCCTTATCCCAATTGGCAATGGCCATATTCATGTAATCGGGCAGGCCCCCAGTATGCACTAACAGGTTTTGAATGGTTATTCCCTTGTAATCGGCCAATTCTGGAATATATTTAGTGATATCATCCTCATAAGATAGTTTTCCTTGTTTTTTTAGTAGAACAATGCCCATTGCAGTAAACTGTTTGGAAACAGAAGCCAGCTCAAAAGTGGTATTTGCATTTAATTTTGCGCCTGTTTTTTCGTTGGCCAGCCCGTAACTTTTCTCAAAAATAACTTTGCCCTTTTCGGCAATCAGCACGTTGCCATTAAAAGCATCAGCCGCATGCAAGGCGCTATACATTGAATCCAATCTTTTGGTCCTTTCATCTGCATAATTGGTTTGGGCAATGGTCACAGTTGTGCTAGCCCATAAAATAAGGGCTGCTAAAATTTTCAGCTTATTTTTCATTGTTGGTTTGTTTGGTTTGATTATCCGGGTAGGCTTCATCTTCCTCTCGGTATCTGTAAAAGCTTATTGTTTCCTTAAGTAAATCTTGCCGTAGGTCGATTCGAAAACGTAAGCTGGTCCTTTACCAGGCTCGGCTGTAATGGAAGTTAGAAAATTCTCCTGTTTTTTGTCGGTTAGTACCAGATCAAGGTTGGAGTAGATTCTGCCATAATTGGTGGTTACTTTTATTTGCCCTATTTGTGCTTTGCTAAGGCTGGCATCAATGCCACCATATTTAGCATCTACATTAACTGGTGCATTGAAATCAACCAGCTCAACCATCCCATAGGTCGATTTGATATTTGTAACAATGTGAGCCGGCACTTTTATTTCCAGTTTAACATCAATATCTGTTCCTTCCGAATAAGATTTGATACCAGTTTGGTCTTTATAGGCTTTAAGATCTTCGATGGTTTTAAAAGTGGTTTTCTTTCCATCTTGCCATATGGTATACCGACGTGGCAATTTGTCTTGGTCCTTAATCAGATCGCTTATTTCTAAGGTTTCTGCCGTAGATTGGTCTTGTAAAGTAAAAGCACTATCATGTTCACCACCATTTATAGTCACTTTTGCTGTAATAGCTACTTCATTTTTATCCCAGGTGCTGATCCTTACTAGTGGATGATCAAATTTTAAAGATAATTTCTGCCCGGCTTTAACTGGGTAAGAGCGATTGATTACTGTTTGTGCAAAGGTAACCAGTGGTGAAAGCAATACTAAAAGAATAATGATCTGTTTGGTTTTCATGTTATTCAAATTAATGGTCGATGTTCAATTAATTTCCTTTTCTTAGGTATACTTTTCCATATTCGGAGGTGAGGTTAAATTCGATACCGCCACCGTTTAAATTGCCGGCAATATTGCTGCTATTGTATTCAACCATACCATCTTCTACACGCTTTTTCAAATCAATCTTCATCTCTGAAGCGGCAAAAACATAACCATAAGAGCTTTTAAGTTTGAGGCTCGCTTTGGTATCAAGTGGTACAGATACATCAACATTTCCATACATAGACACAAGGGTGATTGGACCGGTAATTTTATCTTTAAATTTGGCAATAACCGATCCATAGATGCTATTAATGCTGATTGGTCCGCTTACATCTTCTAGTTCTATTGTATTGTTACGTGCAGAGATGTCGATCTCTTTTTGGATGTTTTTGAAAACAATTTTGCTCGCATTGATCATATTTTGCCAGTTATATGATATGCTCATACCTTTTGGAACCAATATTTTGATCTTGCCCAAATTAGGCGCAACCTCATTCACTTCTATCGTTGTTCCTTTGTCTGTTACATTGATGCCAATTCCGGTATTGTCGGTAATACCTGTACCGCTAAGTACTGATAAGCCTGCTGCCCGTTCATCAGTAATTCTTTTGTTTTGACTGCTGAAGATCACTTCATTTCCATCGTAGCCCTCAACACTAACTGATGATAGTTTGATGACCAGTTTACCAGTTGCTTTCGCTACTTTAAACTCTTGTGCAGAAGCACCACCTAGGGCACCTAGGCAAATTAATAGGATAATAATTCTCTTTTTCATTTTTGTGTTTAATAAATTGTTTGGTTAAATAATTATTTTGATTTCTGATTAATATTTGGAAATAGACTAGGCTAGCTTTTGATGATTTAAGTTTTTTTCAACTCGAACATACTGGTATAAGCTCTTTCTTTAACCGCATCCATGGTATCTTGGTCTTTTACCATCTGCTCCAGTTCTGAGAGAATGGCCGATTCCTTCATTCGGGTTAACAAGCCAATCAATGCAATCTGTACCATCGGATCTTGTTGTTTCTTTAAAGAATTGACCAATTGCTTTTTAACATAGCTTTCTCGGTAAAATTTAGCAAGACCATCTAATGCCGCCAACCTTACGTTGGTATTTGGATCGTTGTTCATCGTTTGAACGAGTACATCTACTACATCCTTGCTCATGTTTTTCATTTGGTAAACACCCGATAGTATATGAATACGGGTAGCTGGCGATTCCTGATTATGCAGCTTATCAAACAAGACCTGTTTAGTAGCAGGAGCATTGGTCTTTTCAAATACTTCCTTTATGCGTACTTTTCGGTTAGCAATGTCTTGATCTACGTCCTCAAAACGATGCTCTTTAGTTAATGGTTGTTGTGCAACTTCATTTGATGGCAATGTTGCGCCACTAGTAGTTGTTACCTGTTGAGGAGCTTTGTTAGCTGTTTTTGCAACTATTTTGGTCTCCTCAGGTTTGTTGTTTGCATTCATTTTCCAAAACACTGTACCCAATACCAATACAAAACATGCTGCTGCACTCCATTGTAGGGCTCTGAAAGAAATGACAACAACTTTCTTTGGTTTTTTAGGTTCTTGCCCCTGCATTTGCAGTTTGATCCGCTCCAGTACCAAAGGGTTTGGTGTACGGTGATCAAATGCTTCGCTTTCACTATCAATAAACTCTTCTAATTTACCT
Organism: Pedobacter sp. Hv1; assembly: GCF_001412215.1. GTDB lineage: Bacteria > Bacteroidota > Bacteroidia > Sphingobacteriales > Sphingobacteriaceae > Pedobacter. The sequence goes on along the minus strand of NZ_LLWP01000007.1, from coordinate 23,090 downwards.
TTCATATTGTATCTCCTTTAAGGTTTCCAAGAGCTTGTTTTTTGCTCTGAAATATTGTGTTCTTACTCCTGTGTGTGTCATGCCCAACAATTGCGCAATTTCTAGCTGGGGTATATTTTCAATGGCATAAAGTTGAAAAACCGTTTTATAGATCAATGGGAGGGCCTCAATGGCTTTATTCACTTTGCTCATGGTGTATTCAAAATCATCCTCATCAATTGGTTCTTCTGCTATGCTTTCTTTTTCTGGTTCCAACTCGATCATTTTAAATCGCCTTCTTTGCAGCCAATTGATCGCTTTATTGATCGCTATTCTTTTTACCCAGCCTCCAAAATTATTTGGGTTGTTTAAGCTGTTGATATTTCGATAAGCATCTACAAAGGTTTCTTGCAATATATCTTCCGCTTCGGCAGTGTGTTCTACATATCTGCAAATTGCATTATAGACATATTTGGCGTATTTATTATAGAGCTCCGTATACGCATTGGGGTCTCCATTTTTGCACATGACTATAAGGCTTTCTTGTGTAATCATTTACCTGTATTGTATCGATAGTTTTAGGTTCGTTACTTTAAAGTCACCATTCGAAATGGAATGTTGCAGAATTTTTTACAAAATCTTTATTTTTTTTATCAGTTCTGCTGTTAGGATAACTTTTAGCTAAAATTATCCCAAATTGAGATCTAAATGGGAAAAATTTTTGCATCATCAAATTGTATGGATGTTTAGTTGCTATAGCTAATTTATTAGTTTATATTTGTACATACTTTTTTAGCTATGGACATTAAAGACTTAACCAAAGTAGAAAGCCAATTGATGCAGGTACTTTGGAAATTAGAAAAAGCATTTGTAAAGGAAATTATTCAGGAGCTACCCGATCCAAAACCCGCTTATAGTACAGTTTCTACCATTATTAGAATTTTGGAGAATAAGGGGGTATTAGGTTATGAAGCCTTCGGCAAAACCCATAGGTACTATCCATTAATTACTAAAGAAGAATATATGCGCCATGAAGCAGATAAGTTTCTTGGTAGTTATTTTTCAAATTCGGTGCAAGATATGTTCTCTTTTTTTGTTCGAGAAAAGAAAATTGATATGAAAGATGCAGAACAATTGCTTAAAATGATAGATCAAATTAAAGATTAAAAATGGCTCTTCAATTTTACTTTTTCTGGTCGAGCATTTCGCTTACAGTATTTTATCTTTTCTATTTGTTGTTACTTAAGCGAGAAACATTTTTTGTTTTAAACAGGATTTACTTGCTCTCAGCACTTTGTCTGTCTGTGGTTATCCCATTCTTAAACTTGTCTGTATTATTTGCGCTGCCCAAGATGGAGCTGATGCTTTCTACAGTTTCAACTATCGGTGCTGAAAAATTAATGTTTGTTGCCAAAACAGAGTTGGATTGGCTATTGATTATTTATTGGACTGGTGTAGTAATTAGTGGGGCTTTATTGTTGATCAAATTGGTTGGTGTAAAAAGGCAGATGGCATTACCTGAGAAAGGTGCTGCTTTTTCTTTTTGGAAAACAAAGATCGTAGATCAAGAACTTTCTGAAGTAGAGGTAATTCAGGCACATGAAAATGTACATGTGAAGCAGTTTCATACCTTAGATATTTTATTTGTTGAATTGATTGGCATATTTTTTTGGTTCAATCCATTAATTTATTGTTACCGCAGAAGTTTAAAGTTTATCCACGAGTATTTGGCAGATGAGCATGCCGCAAACTTTGCAGAAAGTAAAAAGCAGTATGCCATGGTATTATTTTTACAAAGCTTTAAAACTGGTCCGGCATTAACGAATACTTTTCAAAGTGCTACTACACTTGAATCGAGGATAAAGATGCTGCAACGCAAAAAATCTAAACACTATCGTTTATGGAAATATACACTGTGCCTACCTTTAATTGTTTTGCTGACCGTTATGTGCTCATTCCGATCATCAAATTTTAGGACAGATAAGCATGACAATAATAAAGTTGATAAAGCAGCTAGCTTTCCCGGAGGATTTGAACTTTTTAAGGAATACCTGATTAAAACAACAAGAAAGGTTTCTAATCAAAAAGGAAGCGTAATGGTGAGTTTTGTTGTAGAGAAAGACGGTGAAGTTACCAATGGAAGTATGGTGAGTGGCTTAGATGAAGCTACCGATAAAGAAGCAATTCGACTTGTTGAATCGAGCCCAAAGTGGGAACCTGCCTTGCAAAATGGTAAAAAAGTACGTTCATCATATCAAATGAGAATAAATTTTTAAGCTGATAATCAGGTAGATAAATATTAAATATAAATAATTAGCTGTGATAGCTAATTATTTAGTTGTTTGACTAATATGTTAGTTGTATGTTTGGGTAAATTAATTTAATCCAAATGTTATGCGATTTTTAACAGCTAAATGCTCAGGGTATCTATGCTTCTTATACCTTATTTTACTTCTCAGTTCGGTACCCATAAAAGCGCAGTTAGCTGCAGGTAAAGTTACGGGTAAGTTAGTAGATGAAAACACACAAGCACTTCCTTTTGTACAGGTGAGTTTAAAACGTAGTACCGATTCTACTTTAGTTAAAACTTTGCTGGCCGATGATAAAGGACATTTTGCTTTTGAGCCAACTATAGGCAAGTACTTCATCGAATTCAAAATGATGGGTTATATTGAAACCTATTCTAAGGTTTTTAATATCCTAGCTGGACAGACTGAATTATTGGGTACGATTGAGATTAAATTAGCAACTACACAGTTGGCACAGATCCATGTTTCGGCAGTGCTTCCGTTTGTGGAGAGGAGGGCCGATAAACTCATAGTTAACCTTAACGGATTAGGCTCTGGAGCACCAATAATGGAAGTAATGAACCAATTACCTGGAGTAACTGTTACTCCAGATGATCGGATTAGTTTAAATGGAAAATCTGTGCAGATTTACATAGATGGTAAAGCAACCACGTTTTCTTCTGAAGCACTTGCAAGTTTGTTAAAGGGTATTTCTTCATCATCTATTCAAAAAGTAGAATTAATTGCTCAGCCATCGGCAAGGTATGATGCTGCTGGAAATGGAGCAATTATCAATATTATTCGAAAGCGTAATTATAAAGCCGGATTAAATGGAAATATCTATGGTGGTGGTGGTAAAGGAGAATTTGGAAAGGCAAATGCAGGGATTAACCTTAACTATAAGGGAGCTGCTTATAATATATTGTTGAATCTCGATTATAATTACAACAAGTATTTTTACAATAATCTCATCAACTCAACTTTTATCAATACAGGTAGCGTGGCAATTGGTCAATCTGTTTCTGATATTCAAAGTATCAGAACAACGACTAATTATACCCCAAACTTAGGTTTAGATCTCTATCTTTCCAAACGCACTACACTTTCTGCCTCGGTTAAGCCTGGTTTTCAGTTTTTTGACCGCGAAGGAGCAGCTCATATTGTCAATACAGATCAAGCTAATTTAATCACTTCACGTTCTAAGTTTTTAAGTGAGGCGGATATTCGTTCTACCAATCTTTCTTCAGGTCTGCGTCTACAACATCAAATTGATACCTTGGGACGAGACCTATCGATCGATTTAGATTATTACCATTACGGAAATTTTAACGATCAGGATAACCGTACCATTAATTTTGATCTAAACCTAAACCCAATTGCTAACTTACCGAGTGTGGTAGCACAAGATCGTGTTTTTGATGTCTATGCATTTAAAGCAGATTACATCCATCCCTTAAAAAAGGGCAAACAATTAGAGATGGGTATGAAAACAAGTTATGTTAGCGCTGATAACTCCAATTTTTATAGTGACGTAAAAAGCCAGCAAACAGACCTTTTTTCTTATAAGGAAAGTATTTCAGCACTTTATTTAACTTATGCCAGTACTGGAAAAAAGTTTTCTTATCAGCTAGGTCTTAGAGGAGAGTATACTTTTGGCGAGGGAATACAACAAGTAAACAAAGAGAAATTTAGGCGAAGTTACTTTCAGCCATTTCCATCATTGCATTTGGATTATAAATTTACTAAAAACCATAGCTTAAGCTTAGGGCTTAACAAAAGAATTGAGCGCCCAAGTTACGAAAGTCTAAACCCTTTGGTACGAATTATTAGTGCCAATAACCTTCAACAGGGAAATCCAGAACTTCAACCAGTAATTGCTTACAATGCCGAATTATGGTATGGTTATCAAAATGCGTTCTTCTTAGGTGTTACCTATAATTATGGTTTGGATGACTTTACAAGCATCTCAGTGCCCTTAGCAAATCAAATTACTACTACATTGCCAGGAAATGCAGATTACGCTCGTTATGCTACTATTCAAGCCATGTATGGTAAACAAGTATTGCCATGGTTGTATACCAGTTCTAATTTAATTGTTTCTAGACGATCTTTTAAAGGAGAATTTAATGGATTTTTGCTCCAGAACAATGGCATCACTGCATTTTCGGCAACTTCTTATAATAGTTTCTCATTGAGTAAGAATCTCTCTTTTATGGTTCTTTTAAATTACCGGAGTAAAAGTATGGAAAGAACAATCACCAATAAAGCTTATGCCTATGTTACTGCAGGTGTTCGTCAGCAGTTTCTGAAAAAACGTGCTTCTGCTCAACTTAATTTTATGGATATATTTAAATCTTATCGAAATAGCTACAAGCAAAATAGTGGTACAGTGCAACAATTATGGCGCAATCAATTTGAAACTAGAATGGTGAAACTAAACTTAAGTTATAGTTTTGGAGGAGCCATTAAGAATACTAAAAAGAACAATGGGGCAGAAGAAGAAAAGAACCGAAGTGGTGTAGTTGAAAATTAGTGGCTAGGTTTTTATAAGATGATAAACTTCAGGTGAAAAAAAATGTACAGAACATGACAACTGTTTAAGAATGCATTTTTTTTGAGTTGATAGTGGATAAATCAAAAGGAATGCCTATCATCGCCGTGAAATCCACACCATGAACCTAAAGGCAATACCTACCGCTACCCCCGAGCAGCATTGGCATGCGCTGAAAAACGATGACGGCCAAGCTTTAGAAAAACTGTACCATTTGTACGCAAACATGCTTTACAACTATGGTACTAAGTTCAGTGCTGATCAGGATTTGATTAGGGAGTGTATCCAATTGCTGTTTGTAACTCTTTGGACCAGAAGAAACCATCTTGGACAACCAAAAAACGTTAAGAACTATTTGTTCAAGGCATTTCGGCTTTCTATATTTAAAAAAGCAAAGTTGCTGCAGCGGCACGAAAGTTATGAAGAAGTTGAACATTATCACTTTCAGGCCAGTATCAGTATAGAAGAAGAGTTGATCATCGGTGAAGATCATATCGCCTTACAGCAACGTATCCAAGCAAGCCTTGATCAGCTAAGCTCAAGGCAACGAGAGGTTATTTTCTTAAAATTCTATGAAGGTTTAAGCTATCCAGAGATCGCAGAGGTGATGGGCATTTCGGTAAAAGGAAGTTACAAGCTCATAGCCAGAGCAATCGAAAGTTTGAGAGACAAGATGGATAACCGAGATTTTCCATTGTTGCTATTGCTACTTTCATTAAAATTTTTCAATTGATTATCAGTGGTTTAAAGGTTGCTTGTGTTTTTTTTGGTAATTCATGGGGTAAAATATCAGCCTTAGGTCTAATATGATCCGTAAGACAACAAATGAAAAGAACAATTACTAACCTTGGGAGCTATACCTTAGCAGAATTGCTAGACGATCCAGAATTTATGGCATGGGTAATGAACCCAAATGAGCAATTGGATGCTTATTGGGCAATGCAGCAAAATAATTATCCAAACTTAGTTGGGCTGATTGCAGATGCAAGAAAATTGATCCTTTCGCTAAAGTTTGAACAACAGCAGATGGATAAACTTTCTTATGAAAGTCTCTGGCAACAAATAGCCCAACAGACAGCAACAAAACAATTTCAAAGACCAACGGTAGCCATCTGGATTAAAAGCATGGCAGCAGCTATTGTAGCTATCGCAGTATTTGGAACAGCCTTTTATTTTTATACCAATAGGCAAATAGAAATTACTACCGGTTATGGGCAAACAAAGCATATTTCATTGCCAGATGCTTCTGAAATTATATTGAATGCCAATAGTACCTTAAAATATCCCAATAATTGGAACAAAGAGGAAACAAGAGAGGTTTGGCTCAAAGGCGAAGCTTTTTTTAAGGTCAATCACCTCCACCAACAGGGTAAGCTTACAAAAGGAGATTTCTTTTTGGTACATGCAGGCAATGTTGCTATTAAGGTATTGGGTACCACATTCAATGTTAACCAAAGGAGGCATAAAGTTGGGGTAGCGTTGATGAATGGAAAAATAAGCATGGAGATTGCAGATAAAAAACATCAAGCATTGATCTTGAAACCCGGAGATTTAATGGTGTACGATAACAAAAAGGATAGTATTCTTCGCGAGTTGGGAAATGTTCATGCAAAGATGGCATGGAAAGATGGTTTATTGATATTTGAACAGCTCAGTGCAGCAGAACTCTTTCAGCAATTGGAGGATAATTATGGGTACAAAGCAATTTTTAAAAATCCAGCTATCAAAAGCAAAAAGATCTCAGGAACCTTTAATGTAAATAACTATGATGATCTTTTGAAGGGCATAGAAATAGCTTTGGGCATCTCCATTAAAAAAGATGAGGATCTTCATCAACTCATTATTCAATAAAAACGTTATAGGCTGTTCCATGACCTTTATCAAATACCGTATCGTTCTATTTTTTTTCTTTTGCCTGTTTTGCATTAGTCCTTGGTATATGGCCATAGCTCAGGTCCAGCCCAAATCGTCGACTATTAAAATAAATGATGCTTTAGACAAAGTAGCAAAGATTTTTCAGGTTCATTTTATCTATGAAAGCAGTTTGTTAGCCAACAGAGCCATTATGGTAGAGAATAAAGCGCTGCAGCACAAAAAGCTAGAAACAGTGCTTTCGGCACTGCTTGAGCCATTAGAGATTGGTTATTATCGTGTGGACAATGCCAATTACGCATTATTCAGGTCGCTTGGTGATAACCAAAAATCGGAGGGCATAAATCTTCCAAATTTATCCAATACTGTAGAAAACGATGCGGCAACAATACGCGGGCAGGTTCGTGATCAATCCAACCAGCCACTAGCATATTGTACAGTTAGCCTATTGGGAAAGGATTCTGTACAGATTGCCAATGCCATTGCCGATTCGGTAGGGAGGTATAGGTTTAAAAATATAAGTGCAGGTAACTATAAGATACGGGCCACGAGGATCGGCTATCAATTAGATTATTCTGAACCTTTCCAGTTTGTACAAGGAGGTAATCTTGTGTTAAAAGACTTGATCTTGGTTGAAGTTCCCAAACTATTGGCACAAATTTCCTTTAGCGCAGACAAACCACTATTTGAATACAAGGCCGACAAAACAACTGTTAATTTAGAAGGAGGTTTTATTGGAAACAGTGTATCGATTAGCGATCTGTTGGAAATATCACCTGGGGTAACTATAACTAATGATCAGATTAGCCTTAAGGGAAAACAGGGCGTAACGGTTACAATAGACGGAAGACCTGTTAAGCTGTCGAGTGCTCAGGTGGTGAACCTTTTGAGAGCGATGCCTACAATTGCGGTTTCACAGATCGAATTGATCCATTCTCCTTCGGCCAAGTATGATGCTCAGGGTAAGGGGGGAGTAATCAACATTAAAATGGTCAATAGTGAAGCCAGAGGGCTTAGCGGAACAATCAACTCCGTTTTCAGTGTAGGTAACCATCCGAAGTTTACAGAAAGTGCTAGCCTTAATTACGGATCGAAGGGACTTAACTTATCAGCCAACTACAGCTATCAACATTTTAAAAATTCAAATAAATTCTTTCGTGATAACGTGATCAACGGATCTAATCCCATAGCCTATGGGCAAGATGAAAAGGGTAGCTCAAAATTAATTGACCACAACGCCATGCTTGGAGCAAACTATCAGATTAACCATAAAAATGCCATATCCCTTGTGGGAACAATGGATATAAGCAACAATAACTCAAATTTTTACCGCTACCTCAGTTTAAATCATCAGAAAAATGCATTACCAGATTCGAGTATAACTTCTTTAAATAGAGGCTCACAACGCCAAAGTACCTACGGATTGAACTTGAACTCGCAACATAACTTGGGATCAGCTGCACACCTATTGCTGTTCAATGCAGCTTATACCAAATACAGGTCTACTAGCCCAGATACTTACCAGAATTTTTATTTAGGGTCATCAGGGTTAACAAATAGGTCTGAAGAAAATATATTCAGTAATACCCAGGTCGATCTAGAACTTATTACTGCTGGGGCAGATTACAGTTATCCTATCGGGAAGAGTCATCAGCTTGATGCTGGAGCAAAGATTGCATTTACCCATTCTAACAGTAAAGTTTTGTTTCAATATGGAAGTGCAAATGCACAAATGTTTGCCGATTTTGCCCGAAGTAATAGCTTTAAATACAAAGAGAAAATCAGTGCTGTTTATTTGAACTATCAGGGCAAAATTGGAACTGGTACTACATTGCAGCTAGGGGTGAGGGCAGAAAATACGAGTTATAAGAGTGCGTCTATTTCTGGCGACCAAGCTACTCACCAAAATTATATTCAAATTTTCCCAAACTTTATGCTGAGGCATGGGGTTGGTAATCATTTGTTAGCCCTTTCTTACCATCGCCGTGTTGGGCGACCAAGCTACCAAGACCTTAACCCGTTTGTAACGTATTTCTCGCCCTATTTTTATGCCATGGGTAACCAGTTTTTAAATCCAGAAACTACACATACTTTAGAAATGGATTACAGTTATGGCCCATCTCTACATTTCAGCTTAGGCTATAGTGCTACCCATAACTATTTGGGGCCACTTATTGCTCTTGATAATGGTAGCTTAACCATGAGGCAAGCGATGGGTAATTTTGGCAGCTACAATACCTTTAACCTTTCGGTAGCTTACCAAAAAACGTTACTGAAGTATTGGAATGTTAATGCCAATGGTAGCCTGTTGTATGATCACTATCAAAGTGAATATATTAGCTCTGCTATTGGAAATGCGCTTTTTGGCTTTAGTTTTAATATCCTGAATAGTTTTAAGCTCAGTCCAAAACTTTCTCTCGAAGTGCTCAACCTTTACCAATCTAGGCGAGCCCAATTGGCTGGCACAGCATTTGGCAGGTATCGTGCAGACGCAACACTGAAATACAGTGTTTTAAACAATAGCGCAAGCTTAAGGCTAGGAGTGAGCGATATTTTTTACACTTACCTTAACCAAGGATCTAACCAGTTTCTACAGCTTTATAGCAGTTATTCCAACCGAAATGAGAACAGACGTTTCCATCTGGGTTTTTCTTACAGTTTTGGTTCCAAGAATATTCAAACAAACAAAATACAACACCACCAACAAGAACTTGATCGGATCAAACCACAAAAATAAAAAAGGCAGACTTCATATCATTTCTAAATACTTATCAACCATGACCAAATTCCGTTATTTTCTGATTTCGTTCCTCTTATTTTTGGCGATGTTAGCTATACTTACCATGTCAATACAATCAACAGAAATTGAAGCAATGGTAAGTGCAATAAAGGCTATTTTTATGCCAGTGCTCTTATTTTTCACTTCTCTTTTGTTGCTTGCAATGTCTCTCTATTTTTTCTTTAAGGGAAGAAGAAAAGGGAGACCTAAAAAACATATAAGATTTCTCTAAACCTTTTATAGGCTAACAAATTGTTGCTCCAATTTTTTATTTTGTTTTAGAGATCAGCGCCTCAATGTCTTTAAAAACCTGATCGCTTGAGCCTTTATGTATTTGAACCACCACACCAGCAGGATCGATTAAAATTTTAGTAGGGTACTCGCGTAAGCCAAATAAACTACCAAATTCATTGGTTTCACTAAAAAGTTGTGTCCAGTTAAGTTGATATTGTTTAATGGCTTTTATCGCATTTTCCTTAGTGTCGTTTGCAATTAGACCAACTATTTGTAATTCTTGTTGGTATTTGAGTTGTAGTGCTTTCATCTGTGGAGATTCGTCGAGACAAGGTTTGCACCAGCTTCCCCAAAAATCAAGCAACACATATTTTCCTTTGGTGTTACTAAGTTTAAATGATTTGTTTTCTATGGTATTTGCTTCGAACTCTGGCATTTTTTTACCAACAGTATTATTGAACCAGCCATTCATTAAGCGCTGCACTTCTTTTCCAAAAAAGCTCTTTTTAACCTCTGGGGTTAAACTACCATAGAATGAGATTACGCTATCCTTTGGTATAGATTTCATCAGCAGTGCCGAAGCTTCGTAATTGGGGTGTTGTTTAATAAATTTGATAGCTTTGACTTCTTGCATTCTAAGATTGTTATTCCTGATTTTTTGATAATTGGAAACTTCCTCATTAGATCTCTCATTTTCCTTTTTTGTTTCGAAAATAAAGGCTTGTGCTATCTGATCTTTTGATACATCTAAAGTCTCATTATGAAATAATGCATATTGCTCAGATACTTTATTCCCTTTTACAGTAAACAACAAACAACTGTCAACTAATGTAGCTTCTATCTTCATTTGGTCGCCAGGGTTTGCATAACAGGTTATTCTAGAGCCTCTTGTTGGATAAAACTTCCCATTTTTAAACTTGTGTATCAGGCTAAGTGGCATAATCATTAGTTTGATAGGCTCATTGATATTTACTTCATATTTAAGCATGCCATTTTTGAGCTGTGCAGTATGTTCAACTTCAATATCTGGATTTGATAAAATTTGGTAATAAATTGATACAGAATCTGTGGGTAGACTTTTGAGCTGTAGGGTTAAGGTAATTTTCCCTTCTGTGTTTCTGTTGGTTTTTTCAGGGCTATCTTTCTTTTGCTCTGTTGGCGAGTTAGAAGTATTTCCAATTTGCATTTTGATTTTGCCATTACCAACAGAGTTTTGCTGGGCAGCCAGTGTTAAACTTGCCATTGCCAAGGCAAAAACGGTGATCAATTTTTTCATGTGTTATTTGGTTCTTTGTGTGAATGGTTAGGTTATTAAAAAATCTTAACTGTTTTAGTATTGAATATCAGCCATCGCATGAAATTCAATTGGCCAAGTTCATGTTAAAGTTTTTAATAACTAAAACTAGTTATTTTACAGTTAGTTATTAATTAATTGGAGAAAATATTATTCAATATTGTGCGCTCATTGTATATGATCGAACAATTTAAGGGCTGATGTGTAAAAGAAAACCCCTTGGTTTTAACCAAAGGGGCTAGCATTAATTGATATAATTCGTTTCTTAGATCAATATTTCACAATCTTAAATTCTGTTCTTCGGTTAACCTGGTGTTCGGCTAAAGAACAGGCAACCCCATTAACACATTTGTTGGCTAATTGAGTTTCGCCATAGCCCTTTGCTATAATACGGTTTTTGCTGATGCCTCTATCAATGATATATTGTACTGCTAAATCGGCACGACTTTGAGATAATTTTTGGTTATAGTTATCATTCCCTTGACTATCTGTATGTGAACCCAACTCTATCGATATCGTTGGATTATCTTGGAGGATTTTAACCAGTTTATCCAATTCCTTTGCAGCATCAGGCCTAATGTCCGATTTATCAAAGTCGTAATAAATATTGTCAATTTTGATGGCTTTGTTAATGACAATGGGTTCCAATTGGAGATTTTGTTTGAGTTCGGTTGATGCAATTAGGTTTTGTGTAGTTACAATGGCAGTATCGATTAGAAAACTTGTTTTTAGGCCCTTTAAACTGTAGTTAGATGCTTTTTCTAAATTAAATTTGTATCTGCCATCTGCCTCGGTTTGTACTTTAAATTGGCCTCCAGTTGTTTTTGTAAGGATAATACTTGCATCAGCTAATGGTTGCCTTGTCTGTTTGTTGTAAGCTACCCCAGTTAAAGTGAAAACGATCGGTTCTGGAGTTCTAAAGCTATAGATATCATCATTACCAACACCTTCTATTCTGTTTGATGACAGATAGCCAGTATAAGGGCTACTCAAGTTATAGGCAAAATCATCTTGTGGCGAATTGGTGGGGTAGCCCATGTTTACTGGCTTTCCAATTTGGCCATTGGCCCTTTGGGCTTTGAAAATATCTAAACCACCCATGCCTATCCATCCATCACTGCTAAAATAAAATGTATTTTCACCATCAAAAAATGGACTACGCTCGTTACCTGCAGTATTCAATTCTTTAAGATTAACGGGTTGCCCCCAGCCACTACTAGTTTTAATACAGTAGTACAGGTCAGTGCCACCTTGTCCGCCAGGTAAATTAGCAGTAAAGTACAATGTTTTTCCATCTTTGCTAATGTAAGGGTCGCCTACAGCATACGCATCAACTTTGTTATATGTGAAGGCTATTGGTGTTGTCCATTTTCCATCTTTATCTTTTTGGCTACTATAAATTTCAATGTGTACTGTTGCTAATTTGCCATTTACATAAACTGGCTTTGTTGGGATACGCGTTAGGGTAAAGTACATTTCATTGCCATCGGCTGTAAAACTGGCTGAACCAACATGGTAATTGGTTCCTACCTCTACAGGTAACTTACTAATAGTTTTATCAGCTGCGGCTTGGTTGTATAGGTGTAGGTAATGGTTTCCGGTCCATTCATATATTTTTGGATTTGGTTTTTTTGCACCATCAAACTTTAAAAAAGTTTTTACTTCAAACTCGTTTAGGCTATCAGTTTTAAAGGTCCTATCTGACGCGAATACAATAGACCCATCAATCTGGGTTGCACCCCAATCTGATTGAGCAGTATTCAAGGCTCTTTGATTTTGAATAACGGTATTTCTCGGATTTTTTATCCAATATATGGCAGAGTCGCAGGAGAGGAGCCAAGTGCTTTTTTGGACCGCAGTTATATTTTTATCAAGACCTGCATATTTTTCATATTGAAGCCGTGCCTCAGTATATTTCGAATTATTTTGCAGGGCCTTGGCGTAACTGAGTACATTTTCTGGTTTGCTGCCCTTCATATTGGTTGCAATGGCGGCCCAACTTTCCGTTTCCTTATAATTACGGATTTGCTCAAAGCAATTTGCTAGTTGCTGAGCTGCATGTAGGCTAGGTCTTTTCTGATAAGCCTGTTGATATAGGTCAATGGCTTTGAAATAATTGTATAGCTCGTATTGTGAGTCTGCTTCCTTCAAAACATATTGGGCTTTTGAGTTCTGTATCAAGGCCAATAACAACATTGTACTCATTAATAGGCTTAAAAGGCTCTTTTTCATATACTATTTGATGTTGAGAGATTAAAGTGAAGGGTTAAAAATATCTTGGACTAAGCATGCGGACTTGTTTACGGTTAAAGAAATAGCCGATAGAAATTTCATGAGTTCCTCTATTGTAACCTTTCAATGGACCAATAGAAAAATCGTATGCATAGCCAATTCTCAGGTTTTGGTTTGGAAATAGCTGTATAGCAGCCACAGCAGCACTCAGGTTGCTCAGGTCATTTTGCAAATGAGGCTTGTTATAAAGCTTTACACCTGTTCTGTAAGAACCACCTAGCCAAAGTTTATCTGCTAGGATAAAAAATGTACTCAGATCTAAACTTGTTGGTCCGGCCCGATCGTCCTTAATCAAAAAAGATGGTTTCAATAACACATTTGTTGAAAGAGGCATTATCACACCTGCAGTTAAGTAGTAGTGCGTTTTGGGTTTGGGAATAAAAGCATACTTATTAATGTCAATATATCTAGAGATGAGGTTATCGACAGAAAAGCCCGCATAAAACCGATCGGTCGAAAAGAAAACCCCAGCTCTAGCATCTGGAACAATAGTGCTTTGCAAACCGTATGGTTGTTCTATTTCTGGGGTATTGGGGTTAAGAATTGAGCCATCAATACCTAGTTGTATCGCACCTGCACCAACGCCAAATGCTAAACGCGAAGTACCTTCATTATTCAGCCGAATGCGATAGGCATAATTGGCGTAAATTGAATTGTTGCGTTGTGCACCTAGCCTGTCGCTAGAGAGTTGAAGGGCCAAACCTACATTACCATCATTTGCAATGGCATCTACAGCCAAAGAAAATGTTTTTGGTGCACCATCCATACCAGTCCATTGGTTACGGTAAAAAGTATGTATGTTCAATTGTTCTCGATAACCAGCATAGGCTGGATTGATATAGATTCCATTGAACATATATTGGCTAAATTGAGCATCTTGTTGCGCTTGTGCCGGTTTTACCAAGAGCAGCACAGCACCAGTTATCAATAGGATTAATTTTTTCATCTGTTGCATATCTTTAAAAGGGAATGGATAAAATCCAATTCCCTTTAGTTTCTACTTTTCTATTTCTTAAAGGTTCTTACCAGTGTGATGTAACCTTTGTAAATCACCCATTCTGAGTTGTCAGTTCTTTTTACTTTCAACAGGTAGAAATAAGTGCCTTCATTTAAGCCTTCTCCTGTCCAGTTGTTTTGGTAGTTTGTAGCATGGTACACCTGATTTTCCCAACGGTTAACAATAACAAGGCTATTTTCACGGAATTGACTGAGGCCAATAATTTCAAACATGTCATTTTTGCCATCGCCATTTGGTGTGAACAGGTTTGGTATTTTAAGCTCAACAAAATCTGGTTTTACTGGTATAGGCGTTACGGTTGAGCTATTGTCAGACAGATCAGGATCAGGGCTTGTAGAAACAACCGTTGCCGTATTGGCATATAAACCTGTTGCATTTACCTTAGCAGTTATGGTAAGGATGGCATCTGCACCGTTGGCTAAAGTGCCAATTGTCCATAAACCACTGGTACTGTTATAGGTATTGCCTGCTGGTGCATTAGCCGATATAAAAGTATAACCACTTGGCAGAATATCTGTTGCCAATATTCCAGTAGCATCACTTGGGCCATTATTTACAACGCGGATGCTAAATACAACATTACTACCTATTACGGGTGACATGTTATTTATGGTTTTGTTGATAGCTACTTTAGCCATTGCAGTTGTAACTAGTGTTACGGTTGAGCTGTTATTAGATGGATCAGGATCAGGTGTTGTTGAAGTCACCGTAGCCGTATTTGCATACAAACCTGTTGCATTTACTTTGGCCGTAATGGTCAATATGGTATTAACACCATTGGTTAGGTTTCCAATTGACCATAATCCAGTAGTGTTATTGTAAGTTGTACCTGCTGGTGCATTAGCCGATATAAAAGTATAACCACTTGGCAGGATATCTGTTGCCAATACTCCAGTGGCATTACTCGGGCCATTATTTGTTACACTGATACTAAATACTACATTGCTGCCTATGGTTGGATTGGTATTGTTTACGGTTTTGTTTACCGAAATATCAGCTGTAGATGCCGGTATAGGCGTAACTGTCGAGCTGTTGTCTGATGGATTAGGATCGGTAGTTGCCGAAGTTACGGTTGCCGTATTTGCATAGGGCCCTGTAGCATTTACTTTGGCAATAATGTTCAATACAACATTTGCTCCATTGGTTAAGTTTCCGATAGACCATAAACCATTGGTGCTGTTGTAAGTTGTACCAGCTGGAGCATTTGCTGATATAAAGGTATAACCACTTGGCAGGATATCGGTAACCGTAACTGCTGTTGCTACACTCGGGCCATTATTTGCTATACGGATACTAAATACAACATTGCTGCCTACCGTTGGAGTGAGATTGTCAACAGTTTTGCTTACTGAAATATTTGCTGTGGATGCTGGTGCAGGTGTAACGGTAGAACTATTGTTAGATAAATCTGGATCATCCTCGTTAATGTTAATTGTTGCTGTGTTTGCATACAATCCTGTTGCATTTACCTTTGCGGTAATAGTGAGTATGGCATTTGCGCCATTGGCCAAGCTTCCAATTGTCCATAAACCAGTATTGTTATTGTAAGTTGTACCTGCTGGTGCATTTGCCGATACAAAGGTATAACCTGTTGGTAGAATATCCGTAACAGTAACTCCTGTTGCCATGCTTGGGCCTGCATTTGCAGCTGTAATACTAAAGACAACGTTGCTACCTACTACTGGACTGGCATTGTTTACAGTTTTGTGAACTGATACATTGGCCATTGAAGCTGTAATTGGTGTTACACTAGAGCTATTGTTTGATAAATCAAGGTCAGGAGTAGTGGCACTAATTGTAGCTGTATTGGTATAATTTCCACTTGCATTAACTGTTGCAGTAATATTGAGGCTTGTACTGCTACCATTAGCTAGAGTTCCGATTGCCCATAAACCAGTCATACTATTATAGGTAGTACCTAATGGAGCTGTAGCTGAAACATAAGTATAACCTGTTGGTAGTATATCGGTTACGTTAACTCCTGTAGCCGTACTTGGTCCTGCATTTGCAGCGGTGATGGTAAAGGTTACATTAGTGCCTACTGTTGGAGTGGCATTATCCACGGTTTTGTTCACAGAAACATTAGCTGCCGATGCTGGTACAGGCATAACTGTAGCGCTATTGTTAGACGGATCAGGATCTAGAGTTGTAGAAGTAATCGTAGCTGTATTTGTATATGGCCCTGTGTTATTTACCTTAGCGGTAATGGTTAATATCGCATTTGCACCATTAGCTAGGTTTCCAATTACCCATAAACCAGTGGTACTGTTGTAGGTAGTGCCTACTGGGGCGTTTGCAGTTATAAAGGTGTAACCATTTGACAGTATGTCGGTTACGTTAACTCCTGTAGCCATACTCGGCCCTGCATTTGCGGCTGTGATGGTAAAGGTTACATTAGTGCCTACAGCAGGTGTCATATTATTTACTGTTTTGCTTATCGAAACATTAGCTGCCGCTGTTGGGATAGGTGTTACAGTAGAACTGTTGTTAGAAGGATCAGGATCATCTTCGTTAGCAATAATGGTTGCGGTATTTGTATGCAACCCTATTGCATTTACCTTTGCTGTAACGGTTAGAATGGCATTTGCACCGTTTGCTAAATTGCCAATAGACCATAAACCAGTTGTACTATTGTAGGTAGTGCCTGCTTGTGCTGTTGCTGATACAAAATCATAACCACTAGGTAATAAATCATTTACTTTTACACCTGTAGCATTGCTAAGGCCTGTATTTGTTGCTTTAATGGTAAAGGTTACATTGCTTCCTACATTAGGATTGGCGTTGCTGACTGTTTTTATTACTGTAACATCTGCTTCTGGTACAGGAATAGGGCTTACGCTCGAGCTGTTGTTGCCAGGTGTAGGGTCTATTTCAGTAGCGCTTATGGTTGCTGTATTGGTATAGTTACCAGCTGCATTTACTTTGGCTGTGATAGTTAAGGATACATTTGTGCCATTAACCAAATTTCCAATAGACCATAAACCAGTTGTAGCGTTATAGGTTGTGCCTGCTGGCGCATTTGCCGAAACAAAAGTATAGCCTGATGGGAGTAGATCGGTTATGGTAACCCCTGTGGCGTTGCTTGGTCCTGCATTTGCAGCCTTAATAGTGAATGTAATGGTATTACCTACGGGTGGTGCAGTGTCACTTGTAGTTTTTACAACAGATACGTCGGCCATTGAAATTGGGGTAGGTGTTGCCGTAGCACTGTTATCAGAATGATCTGGATCATCTTCGTTAGCGGTAATAGTTGCTGTATTTGCATATAAGCCTACTGCATTTACCTTTGCTGTAACAGTTAGAATGGCATTTGCACCGTTTGCCAAATTTCCAATAGACCATAAGCCAGTTGTATTGTTATAGGTTGTACCTGCTTGCGCTGTGGCCGATACAAAAGTATAACCACTTGGCAACAGGTCGTTCACCATAACCCCTGTGGCATTGCTTGGCCCAGCATTGCTTGCAGTTATGGTAAAGGTTACATTACTACCCACATTAGGGTTAGCGTTGCTGACTGTTTTTATTACTGCTACATTTGCTTCTGGTACAGACATTGGCGTTACACTCGAACTGTTGTTACCTAGAGTTGGGTCGGTCTCAGTAGCACTTATGGTTGCTGTATTGGTATAGTTACCCGTTGCACTTACTTTGGCAGTGATAGTTAAAGATGCATTTGCCCCATTTGCCAAATTTCCAATAGACCATAAACCGGTTGTAGCGTTATAGGTTGTGCCTGCTGGTGCATTTGCCGAAACAAAAGTATAGCCTGATGGGAGTAGATCGGTTACGGTAACCCCTGTGGTGTTGCTTGGTCCTGCATTTGCAGCCTTAATAGTAAACATAATTGTACTGCCTACAGATGGAGCTAAATCGCTTACAGTTTTTATTACTGATACATCGGCCATTGATATAGGCACGGGTGTAACACTTGCACTGTTGTTGCCCAGAGTAGGGTCTGTTTCAGTAGCACTTATGGTTGCCGTGTTGGTATAATTGCCAGTTGTTTTTACTGTCGCGGTAATGGTGAGTATGCTACTTGCGCCATTTGCTAAGCTTCCAATAGTCCAAACACCATTGGTACTGTTGTAGTTTGTACCTATAGCAGCACTAGCCGAGACAAAGGTATAACCGCTAGGTAATATATCATTTGCGGTAACACCTGTAGCAGTGCTTGGTCCTGCATTCTTAGCAGTTAGGGTAAATGTAATATTGCTCCCTACATTTGGTGTTAAATTATCAACTGTTTTTGTGATGGAAACATCTGCTAACGGACTAGGTACGGGCGTAACAGTAGCGCTGTTGCTGGTATTTGGATCCGTTTCAGCAGCAGTAATGCTTGCCGTATTGGTGTAACTGCCACTAGCATTTACACTTGCCACCATGTTTAATGTAGCATTTGCACCCTTGGTTAAACCACCAATAGTCCAAACGCCAGTTGCATTGTCGAAGGTTCCTATAGATGGTGTAGCTGACACAAACGTATAACCATTTGTCAATACATCATTTACCTTCACAATTGTAGCATCACTTGGACCTGTATTTGAAGCTACAATGTTAAATGTGATTTGGCTACCTACCACAGGCGCATTGTTACTTGCAGTTTTGGTAATCGAAACATCACTTTCTTTAGTTAACGTTGTTACCACAGTACTACCCTGATTACTCAGGTCAAAATCGGTTAATCCCGGTGGTAGGGTAATGGTTGCTGTGTTGCTAATACTTGGAACTGTTACCGATGATTTAATGTTTCCATTTACTGTAATCATGATGTAATTGGCCACACCAATAGGAACATTTCCGGTAGTTTGAATGGTGTTGCCTGTAATACCCGTCCCATCTGGGCCGGTTAAACTTGCTGTACCATAAGCTGTAGCCTTCCAACTCACATTCTCAATTTCTGCTGGGACTATATCATTTATAGTTATACCGTTGGCAGCTATAGGACCATTATTACTAACCTTAATGGTGTAACTTACAGTCGACCCTACAATTGCGGTTTGTGTACCATTTTTGTCAATCTGAACATCGGTAGATTTATTTACTGCAGTAGTTACAGAGCTTTGTGGATTACCACCAGCTGTAACGGTTACTGTATTGGTAAAAATTGAGGCTGCGGAGCTATTTACCATACCGTTTATCGTAATTGTTATCTTGGCATTTGGATCTGCAGGAATGTTGCCTATGGTATTTACAGCGTTACTATTGCCACTTGTAGCACCAGTAATAGTGGCACCACCTGTGCCTAAAGCACTCCAACTACTTACGGTAACGTCAGCAGGAACGTTGTCTGTTATGATTGCACCAGCTACATTGCCAAGTCCGGCATTGGTTACTACTATGGTATAAGTAATAGGGTCTAGCACATTCACATTGGCTGGTCCATTTTTAGAGACACGGATATTTGCCGTATTATTAACTAGTGTTGGAATTGTACTTGTGTTAGAACTTGGCTCAGGGTCTGTAATTGGACTACCTGTCGGGAAACTTGCAGTTGCCGTATTGTTAAAAGTAGAAGCATTGCTTGTACTTGGATTGATGGTACCAGTAATCGTGATGTCAATAGTTCCAGTTCCAGAAGGAATATTTCCAGTAATATTGATATTTCCACTTCCATTATTTGTACTTACTGTGGCACCATTTAGAGCAGTAGCCGTCCATGTGGGGTTCAGTACTTGGCTTGGTATCACATCTGCAATCTGTACACCTATCGCATCACTAGGTCCATCGTTAACAATATGTAAGTTATAGGTAATTACCTCTCCAGCACCAATATTTGCTGGGCCAGATTTGGTAATCCTTACATTGGCTACCCTAGTTACATTAGTAATTACTGTACTTGTAGCAGGAGTTGGATCAATAATACCTGCTTCTGGTGTTGCAGTAGCTGTATTGTTCAATGTTGTGCCTACATAGGTATGATCAACAATTCCATTTACGGTTATGGTTATAGTGGCAGTTCCAGATGGAATAGCAGCAAACAGGTTAATATTGCCTATTCCACTATTTGCACCAGTTAGCGTAGCTCCATTTTCTGCGGTGGCTGTCCAAGTAACACTATTAATCCCTGTAGGAATATTGTCTATGATATTTACATTGTTGACATCACTTGGTCCAGCATTGCTTACCTTTATGATATAGCTAATTGCATTTCCAGCAATTACTGCACTAGGTCCAGTTTTTTGGATTTGGATATCTGCGTTTTTACCTATTGTTGTGGTTACAGTATTGGAATTGATGATCGGATCTGAAGGGTCAGGAGATGCTACAGTTGCTGTATTTGATAGTGAAGTTGCTGTAGTATTTGCTGGAATTTGTCCAGTAATATCAATGGTAATGGTATTACCTGCTCCTGCAGGGATGTTGGCATTGACTACTAGATGATTACCAGTGCCTATTGCACCACTATTAATGGTAGATGAGCCTTGTGCAGTTGCAGTCCAATTTACATTGCTGAGCGTTGCTGGAACGACATCATCTATTACATTTGAAAGTGCATTGCCTGTTCCTTCATTGCTAATAGTCAGTTTATAGCTTACCATTGTCCCTGCATTTGCAATAGCTGGTCCTGTTTTGGCTATTTTTACATCAACAGGCATACTTGTAACTGAAGATGTATTGTTTGTTGTATTAGGATCATGCTCTGCAGCGCTAACACTAGCTGCATTGGTATGGTTTCCACTTGCATTTACTGTTGCTACAATAGACAATGAAGCATTTGCACCATTGGCCAGATTGCCAATACTCCACAAACCGGTAACATTGTTGTAAGTGCCAACAGAGGCAGCAAATGATACGAAAGTATAACCACTTGGTAGTAAATCTGAAACGTTTACGTTGGTTGCATTATTTGGTCCTGTATTACTTGCTGTTAAAGTAAAGGTAACATTAGCCCCTACACTTGGGGTGGTTTTACTAATCGTTTTGAGTACAGATACATCCGCAACAGGCATAGGTACAGGTGTACTGGTTGCCGTATTGTTGGTAAGTGTAGGATCTGTTTCGGTAGCTGTAATGGTAACGGTGTTGGCGTAACTCCCTGTGGCATTTACTTTTGCCACAATATCCAATGTTGCGTTTGCTCCATCCACTAATGTACCTATCATCCATTTGCCTGTAACCTGATCATATGCTCCTGTAGATGCATTTGCAGAAACGAATGTATAGCCGTTAGGTAGTACGTCTGTTGCAATGATATTTGTGGCATTGCTTGGTCCGGCATTAGTGGCTCTAATGGTAAAGGTTACGTTGCTGCCCACGTTAGGTGTGCTGTTGCTAGCTGTTTTGGTAATAGCAACATCTGCAACCGGCACTGGCACGGGAGTACTTGTAGCAGTGTTATTGGTAGGTGTAGGGTCTGTTTCTGTAGCTGTAATGGTAGCGGTATTGGCATAATTTCCAGTTGCATTAACAGTTGCTATGATATTCAAGGTTGAATTAGCACTATTGGCTAATGTTCCGATGTTCCATATTCCTGTTATAGGATCATAATTTCCTACAGCAGGTGTGGCAGATAAGAAAGTGTAGCCATTTGGCAACAAGTCGTTAACCTTAACATTGCTTGCACTGCTTGGACCAGTATTGGTTGCCGTAATGGTAAAGGTTACATTATTGCCCACATTAGGAGCAGTGTTGTTTGCTGTTTTAGTAATAGCAACATCTGCAACAGGTACCGGAGTAGGTGTGCTTGTAGCGGTGTTATTGGTAGGTGTAGGATCTGTTTCTGAAGCAACTACAGTTGCTGTATTGGTAAAATTGCCTATCGCGTTTACAGTAGCAGTAATATTTAAGGCAACGTTAGTTCCATTAGCTAATGTCCCAATGTTCCATAAACCAGTAGTATTGTTATAGGTTGTACCTACAGGTGCAACAGCCGATACAAAAGTATAACCAGTTGGTAATAGGTCGGTTGCCATTACATTTGTGGCATTGCTTGGCCCTGCATTATTTACGGTAATGGTAAAAGTGATATTACTTCCCACAATTGGAGAGGTATTGCTCACCGTTTTGGTTATCGATATATCAGCTAAAGCTATTGGTGTCGGTGTACTGGTAGCAACATTATCTGTATGATCTGGATCATCCTCAGATGCACTAATGATCGCACTATTGACATAGTTGCCATTTGGCCTAACTGTTGCCACTACAGTTAATGTTGCATTGGCGCCATTGGCCAAATTACCAATGTCCCATATTCCTGTAAGTTGATCATAAACTCCAATAAAAGGACTTGCAGATACGAAAGTATAGCCATTTGGTAACAGGTCGTTAACTATGGTATGGCTGGCATCGCTTGGTCCATTGTTGTTTGCAGTAAGGGTAAAGGTTACATTGCTGCCCACATTTGGTGTAGGATTACTTACTGTTTTTGTAATTGCTAGGTTGGCCATAGGTACAGGTACCGGTGTACTTGTAGCGGTATTGTTGGTAGGTGTAGGATCTGTTTGTGTTGCTGTAATGGTAGCGGTATTGGCATAACTTCCAGAAGCCTTAACCGTAGCTATGATATCGATGGTTGCACTAACGCCATTTGTTAGGGTTCCAATGTTCCAGATACCTGTAACATTGTTATAGGTTCCTGTAGAAGGGTTGGCCGATACGAAGGTGTATCCGCTAGGCAGCAGGTCAGTTACGTTTACTCCGGTTGCATCACTTGGTCCGTTGTTGTTAGCGGTTAGGGTAAAGGTTACGTTGCTGCCTACGTTAGGTGTGCTATTGCTAGCGACCTTTGCAATAGTTACATCAGCAATTGGTACAGGTACCGGTGTACTTGTAGCGGTATTGTT
>NZ_LLWP01000006.1 GCF_001412215.1 Pedobacter sp. Hv1 | reverse complement strand
ACTGCAGTCCATGTACCAGTAACTCCCGCTGGAAGTGTATTGGTAACCCTTGCTCCAGTTACATCACTTGGGCCTACATTACTTGCTACAATAGTATAAGTATTTGTGGTACCAGGAATATATTGAATTTTACCATCGGTATTGGTGATTTGTAGATCTGCAACACTATTCTGTGTATCGGTATCTGTTGCTGTATTGTTGGCTGGAGTTGGATCGGTTACTCCTGCTGGTGCGGTAACAGTTCCAGTATTTACAAAATTACCTGTATAGCTACTTGGTACACTTACCACATAAGTATAAGTTATAGTTGAACCACTCGGCATATTAACCGATTGATTGATACTGTTAGTACCATTAGCTGTACCTGTAGCACCTCCTGCATAAACTGCAGTCCATGTACCGGTTACACCGGCTGGTAAAGTATTGGCTACTGTTGCAGCTGTAACATCACTTGGTCCATCATTGGTAACCACCATGGTATAGGTATTGGTAGTACCAGGGATATATTGAGTTTTACCATCAGTGTTCGTAATCTTCAGATCAGCTATACTATTTTGGGTATCAGTATCTGTTGCAGTATTGTTAGCTGGAGTTGGATCGGTTACTCCTGCTGGCGTTGCAACTGTAGCAGTACTTACCATATTTCCTGTACGGCCAGATGGAATTGTCATCACCACAGTATAAGTAATTTGGCCACCAGACGGGATATTAACTGTTTCACTGATACCACCTGTTCCGTTAGCTGTACCTGTTGCACCACCGCTATAAACTGCAGTCCAACTGCTGGTAGAAATACCCGCTGGAAGTGCATTTACAACAGTTGCTCCAACTGCATCACTTGGTCCAACGTTTTGTACCACTACAGTATAAGTATTGCTTGTACCTGGCACATATTCAAGTTTGCCATCTGTATTGGTAATTTGAAGATCTGCAATACTATTTTTTGTATCGGTATCTGTTGCGGTGTTGTTGGCTGGTGTTGGATCGGTTACTCCTGCTGGTGCAGTTACAGTTCCCGTGTTCACAAAGCTACCTGTATAACTACTTGGTACATTAACTACATAAGTATAAGTAATGGTCGAACCTGAAGGCATATTAACCGTTTCGCCTATGCTGTTGGTACCATTAGCTGTTCCGGTTGCACCACCGCTATAAACTGCAGTCCATGTACCAGTTACACCTGCAGGCAAAGTATTTGCTACTGTTGCTCCAGTTACATCACTCGGACCCGCATTGGTAACCACCATAGTATAAGTGTTCGTAGTACCTGGTATGTATTGCGTTTTGCCATCAGTATTGGTAATCTGAAGATCGGCTGTGCTATTCTGTGTATCGGTATCTGTTGCGGTATTGTTAGCTGGAGTTGGGTCAGTTACACCAACTGGAGCGGTAACAGTTCCTGTATTTACAAAGTTTCCAGTGTAGCTACTTGGTACACTTACAACAAAGGTATAGGTAGCTGTAGCACCACTTGGTAAATTAACTGTTTCTGCAATACTATTACTACCATTGGCATTACCAGTACCTCCACCAGTATAAACTACCGTCCATGTACCAGTTACACCGGCAGGTAAAGTATTGGCAACTGTTGCACCAATTACATCACTAGGCCCATCATTGGTAACCACCATGGTATAAGTGTTGGTAGTTCCAGGAATATATTGGGTTTTACCATCGGTATTGGTAATTTTTAGATCAGCTATACTATTTTGGGTATCAGTATCTGTAGCAGTATTGTTAGCTGGCGTTGGATCGGTTACTCCTGCTGGTGCAGTTACGGTAGCCGTATTTACAAAATTACCTGTATAGCTACTTGGTACATTAACCACATAAGTATAGGTAATGGTTGAACCACTTGGCATGTTAACCGATTGATTGATACTGTTGGCACCATTGGCAGCACCAGTAGCACCTCCTGCATAAACTGCAGTCCATGTACCAGTTACACCGGCAGGTAAAGTATTGGCTACGGTTGCAGCTGTAACATTACTTGGTCCATCGTTGGTAACCACTATGGTATAGGTATTACTTGTTCCAGGAACATACAATGTCTTTCCGTCGGTATTGGTAATTTTCAGATCAGCAATACTGTTCTGGGTATCGGTATCTGTAGCGGTATTATTTGCTGGGGTTGGATCGGTTACCCCTGCTGGCACAGCCACTGTTGCTGTATTTACAAAGCTACCTGTTGTTCCACTTGGTACATCAACCACATAAGTATAGGTAATGGTTGAACCACTTGGCATGTTAACTGATTCGGAAATACTGTTTGTTCCGTTAGCCGTACCAGTTGCACCACCTGTATAAACTGCAGTCCATGTACCTGTTACACCTGCTGGCAGGGTATTGGTCACAGTTGCTCCAGTTACATTACTTGGTCCATCGTTGGTAACGACCATGGTATAAGTATTACTTGTTCCAGGTGTGTAATTGGTTTTACCATCTGTATTGGTAATTTTTAGATCGGCAGTACTATTTTGTGTATCGGTATCTGTTGCTGTATTATTGGCAGGAGTTGGATCGGTTACACCTGCAGGAGCTGTAACTGTACCTGTATTTACAAAACTACCTGTATAACTGCTTGGTACACTTACCACATAAGTATAAGTAATAGTTGAACCTGAAGGCATGTTAACCGTTTCAGCTATGCTATTGGTACCATTGGCCGTTCCGCTTGCTCCTCCAGCATAAACTGCTGTCCATGTTCCTGTAACACCGGCTGGTAAGGTGTTAGCCACCGTTGCACCAGTTACATCACTCGGACCTGCATTGGTAACCACCATGGTATAGGTATTACTTGTACCTGGTATATATTGTGTTTTACCATCTGTATTGGTAATCTGAAGATCAGCAGTACTGTTCTGTGTATCTGTATCTGTAGCCGTATTATTAGCTGGGGTTGGATCAGTGATACCTGCAGGAGCTGTAACTGTTCCTGTATTTACAAAACTACCTGTATAATTACTTGGCACACTTACTACAAAGGTGTAAGTAGCTGTAGCTCCGCTTGGCAGATTAACTGTTTCTGAGATACTGTTGGTACCATTGGCATTACCAGTACCCCCACCTGTATACACTACTGTCCATGTACCAGTTACACCTGCTGGAAGTGTATTGGCAACGGTTGCTCCGGTTACATCACTTGGCCCATCATTGGTAACCACCATGGTATAAGTGTTCGTGGTACCAGGAATATATTGGGTTTTACCATCAGTATTGGTAATTTTTAGATCTGCAGTACTGTTTTGGGTATCGGTATCTGTTGCGGTATTGTTAGCCGGGGTTGGATCAGTTACCCCAGCAGGCACGGCCACTGTTGCTGTATTTACAAAGCTACCTGTATAACTACTTGGTACACTTACCACATAAGTATAAGTTATAGTTGAACCACTTGGCATATTAACCGGTTGATTGATACTGTTTGTACCACTGGCAACACCAGTAGCACCTCCTGTATAAACTGCAGTCCATGTACCAGTTACACCGGCAGGTAAAGTATTGGCTACGGTTGCAGCTGTAACATTACTTGGTCCATCATTGGTAACCACCATGGTATAGGTATTCGTAGTACCAGGAATATATTGGGTTTTACCATCGGTATTGGTAATTTTTAGATCAGCAGTACTGTTTTGGGTATCGGTATCTGTTGCTGTATTGTTAGCTGGTGTTGGATCAGTTACTCCAGCAGGTACAGCCACCGTTGCTGTGTTTACAAAATTACCTGTGGTACCACTTGGTACGTTAACTACATAAGTATAGGTAATGGTTGATCCACTTGGCATATTCACCAATTCAGAAATACTATTTGTTCCATTAGCGGTACCTGTTGCACCACCAGTATAAACCGCGGTCCATGTACCAGTTACACCTGCTGGCAAAGTATTGGTTACTGTTGCTCCAGTTACATGACTTGGACCATCATTGGTAACCACCATGGTATAGGTATTACTTGTACCTGGAACATATAATGTCTTTCCATCGGTATTGGTAATTTTTAGGTCGGCTGCCGGAACTGGGGTTAAAGTTATCGTCGAACTGTTATTTGGCGCTACTGGATCTTGTGGGTGATTGCTACTTGCAGTATTTACATAATCGCCAGCTGGTCGGTTTGCGACAACCTTTGCCGTAATATTTAATGTTTTTTCGTTAGCTGCACCAACTGTTAAAATACCAACAGACCAAGTACCTGTTGCCGGAACATAGGCTCCAGCCCCATCATCACTTACATATTGAAAACCTGATGTTAATAAATCTGAAACGACTACTGGAGCAGCATCACCAGCACCTAAGTTTCTTACCTTAATTTGAAATATAACATTATCACCTTCTTTTGGTGATGAATTATCTACTGTTTTAATTACCCTAATATCCGAAGTTTGTAAGTTTACAGGAGTTGGAGTGTTATAAAATAGAGGTGTTTTGGTATTATCGCCGTTATTCGGACTTGTATTATTATGAGATACATCTGTTACGTTAACCGCATCTGGTGTATCTGTTATCGCTGTTGTTGTGGCCGTATTGTTATAAGTGGCATAGTTTCCATTTACATTTACATTAATGGTAAAGCTAATACTTGCATAATATGCTGTACCACTTGCCGGGGTTGGCATTCCTACTAATGAACTCGTTGCAGGAAGCAGTAGGTTCTTATCTGTGGTTCCGTTAAAAGCTGTATTCACAGCAATTGCCCCAGATCCATTGGTTGTACTTGAGCCAAGTTTCGTAACCACACCTACCATCGTAAATGTTGCTGGAGCAGGGAATGTTGCAGCCAGATCATCAGTAATCTGGATCGTTTTTAAAGCGATCCCACTATAATTTCTTACCCTAAGTGTATAAGTAATATTATAGGTTCCATTACTTTGAATAACTGGAGTTCCAACTGTTTTAGCCAAACCAATCATTGGGAAAATAACAGGAGTTTCGTCTCCATCCAGTCGAACGATTGTTGTACCAGAATTGGAAATATCGGTAACCTGAACGTTCCCTGGTGCTACCGCAGTTACAGTAGCTGTATTTTTTGAGTTATAGGTTACCTGCGCACTTGCATTGCCCCTACCAATTAGCATGAATAGCAACACCGTTGCTGTATACTTTAAAAATAATTTTGCGATCTTCATTTTATACAGTTCTCCAGTGATTATAAGATTACGTTAACGACAAGGGTAATGGTCTCTTCTTGACCTACAGCTAGACTTGAAGCTGCTGGGCTTAATAAGTTTTGATCGGCACTACCATTAAATGTTGGATTAGCAGTTAGTGAACCTGTTGCACTTAAACTTACTTTACTAAATGTTTTAGGAGAAGGGAATGTCAAATTCAATTGATCCTTCACTTGAACAGTACTCAGAGGAGTTGTACCTGTATTTCGAACTTTAAAAGTAAAAGTTACATTGTAGCTACCATTTGCTTGCTGTACAGGTGTACCTGCAGATTTTGCAATGGCCACTTGACAATCTTCTATCGTTACTGTGATATCATCTTGATAAGTTATACATGGACCATTAGAGGTCGTCCAACGGAAAACATAAGTACCCATTTGCAAACCACCAACTGTTGCATTATTAGCATTTGCAGAACTAAATACCGGATCAACACTTCCTGCTGGTTTAGAGAAAGTTGTCCAAGTTCCAATACCCGAAGTTGGTGCAATTGCAGCCAGTTGAACTGGAGAATACAAGCAGAAAGATGCTGTAGCTGGGCCTGCATCTGCCACACTTGGTGGATCAAATACTGTAATTTTTACATCATCTTCGGTACTACAACCACTCGCATTGGTTACTTTCCATTTAAAGATATAAGTGCCCTTAACTAAATTGCTAACAGTTGCAGTTGGATCAGTTAAGCTACTAAATGTTGGTGCATTTGGTCCACTTACTACAGACCAAGTTCCAGTACCTCCTACCGCAGCAGCAGCCGTTAAAACCTTAGTTCCAGTACCACCAATTGCAGCTGTACATACCTCTGAGTCTAAACCTGCATTTGCCGGATTAGGACTAACATCGGTAACGTTAACACTTACATTCTGTGAAGAAGAGGCACAAACTCCGTTTGCAATGGTCCATTTAAAGATATATGGATTTCCAGGTGCAACATCTAAACCTGATATGGTTGTAGTTGGCGAGTTTGGTGCATTGATTACGATATTACCTGGATTGGTACCACCACTTACATAAGTCCATGTACCTACACCAATTACTGGAGTTGTACCTGTTAATACCACACCACCCTGACAAGCATTGGTTTGAGCTGGCATAGGCTGGGCAGTTGTTGGTGGTAAGTATACTGTTATTCTTACTACGTCATTATTAGATTGGCTACCGCTACAATTTGCATTGGCAACGGTCCATTGTAATATATATACACCTGCAACACTTAAGTTATTAACTGCTGTTGCAGCAGTTGCTGGCGATGCAATAGTAGCAACCCCACCAGAAGGCTGGCTTAAGAAGCTCCAAGTTCCAGTACCCACTACTGGAGTAACCGCTAATAAGTTGGCTGTTGTACCACTTGTAGTACAAAGTTCTTGATCTGCTCCAGCATCAGCGGTTGATGGAGGTCCACTAACAGAAACATTCATTAAATCTGTTGCGTTACCACATCCACCTACAGTTATGGCATATTGAAAAGTATAGTTTCCTGAAGTTAAACCAGAAACGATAGCTGTATTATTTGAGTTTGTGGTAATGGTTACAGCTGGTCCAGCAGTTTGGGTCCATGTACCTGTACTACCATCATTACCTATCAATACTGTACTGGTTACATTACATAAAGTTTGATCTGCACCTGCTTTGGCAGATTGACCAATAGTAATGGTTACATTACTTGTTGATGGTGCACAATAAGGGCCACTAGTAGCTTTCCAGGTTAAAACATAAGTACCTAGTTTAAGATTGCTTATGGTAGCTGTTGGACTAGAAACATTAGAAAATACTGGTGTGCTTGGTCCACTTACTACCGACCATAAACCTGTACCAGATGTAATTGTATTTGCAGCTAATGTAGCTGTTGTTACATCACAAAGTGTTTGGTTTGTACCGGCAATAGCTGTTGTAGGCGGTTCGCCAATATTATACGTAATCTCGGCTGAGCTACTAGAACAAGCACTGTTACTAATGGTCCAACGGAATTTATAACGAGCCTCAATTAAACCAGTAACATTGGCCGTATTGTAACTTGTTGGATTATTAATTACTGCACCACCTGGGCCTTCAATTTGTGTCCATAAGCCTGTCTCATTCGCTGCTGGCTGATTCGCCAATAAACTTAAAGGAGCTAAACTACATATATTTTGTTGTGGAGCACCAGTTATGGAAGCCACTGTAGTTGGTCCGGCAATGGTAACTACTACCGTATCTCTTGTAGGTACACATGTACCTCTTTCTAATTTCCATTCGAATGAATATGTACCTACCACTGCTCCTGTTACTGCAGTATTAAATAAACTTGCATTAAATGTTGGTGTGTTAGGTGCTCCAGGCAATAAAGTCCAAGTTCCTGTTTCCCCACCAGAAGGTGCATTTCCTGCTAGATTAAAACTTGTAGTAGCAGCAGTATAACACATATTTGCACCAGCAATGGCTTGCTTAGGACCATTTGTATTGTCTGTATTAATGGTTACATCGTTAAAAATACTTCCACAAGCATTGCTAATTGTCCATCTTAATACATAAGTTTTATTGGCTACAAATCCAGTAGCAGTTGCTTTTGGATCATTTACATTAGAAAATGCAATTGTACTTGCAGGGGCAGCTGGAGTTTGCGATACAACAGACCATGTTCCTGTTTCACTTCGTTCTGGCACATTGGCATCTAATTTAATCGGTGTACCAAAACAAGCATTAATGGTAGAACCTGCATTCACCACAGTAGGTAGTGATGCAACAATTACCCTTGCATCATCTTGTGTATTGGTACAACCAATTCCACCCGTTACAATCCATCTAAAAATATATACACCACTTACCAAGTTTGAAATAGCAGTAGTATTTAAAAACTTATTGGCAATAACGGCTGTATTCGGACCACTTACCTGGCTCCATTGACCGCTACCAGAATCGCCTATTTGAGCATCATTACCAGCTAAGGTTGCATTTAGTGTACCACAAGCTAAAAATTGCGAGGTACCACCAACCGCTTGATATGGTGCTTTTGATACTACAATAGTTAAATCAGCGTAAGCATCAACACAACCACCAGAAGAGTTATCACTTGTTCTTCTAAATCTCACTACATAAGTACCAATTTTATCTAGGCCTATAATATTTTGTATCGAACCCGCCGCCGTCATGTAAACATTAAATGGATGATCGGCTGCAATCTGCGAATCAGCAGGGCCACTTATCAATGCCCACTGGGTTAAATTTCCACCACTTACTGTATAAGGAACTGCCAATTGATTCACTTCACAAGCTAAAATCTGAGGGCTTGTAGGGGTTAATGAAATAGCAGGTGGAACAGTATAGCTGATGCGATAATTTCCGTTAGTTGAACAACCCGTTACCGTATTGGTAATGGTATAAGTAAAATTATAAGTACTACTTCCATTTAAACCTGTAATTGTCGTTGTTGGAGAAGTAGGTGCATCAATGGTTGCTCCAGCCGGGTTACCAGCAGCAGCCGTCCATTGTACGGTTTCATTTGTATATAAAGGTTTAACCCCATTTAATATCGTTGTTGTTCTACCATCACAATAAATCATTGTTGGAGAACCAGCACCAGTTACATCCTGAGAAGGCGGATCAACATTAATCGTTACATCAGCAGAACCATTTCCGCAAGGTCCTACAACTGTCCAACGTACCACATAGGTACCTTGCGATAAATTACTCACCGTTGTAGTATTATCATGAATATTTGCGAAAGTTGGTGTACTTGGCCCGCTAATAAAAGTCCACGTACCTTGTTGTCCAAAGCCTGCCCCGCCATAAGATGCAGAGATTTGTTTGGAAGCTGTTAAAGTATAACAACTTGCACTGAGTGGCGAAACTGCAGTTACAGGAAACACCCCACCTAAGTTCCTTACCTCAATCAAATCTGAAGAAGTACAATTTGTACTTCCATTTTTTATAGTGTATCTAAATACGGTTACTCCACTACCTGTGGCAGGCAATGTTACCGATGCACTTGCTGATGTTGCTGGCGAAGGAACTGGTAAGCTACCACTAATCACTTCCCATAAAGCTGTTTCTCCTGGTTTTAACGGATTACCAATTAAAGTAATTGTACCTGGGCACTCTACCCTATCCGGTCCTAAATTGGCTACGGTAAGGTCTGAAGCTTTGTAAATGGCATCGTCAAATACTGGCGAACCATCTGTACATTTTGCAGTTAATCTAAAGGTATAACTTACATTCTCTAAATAACCAGTAACTGTTGCAGTTGCTGCTCCACCGGCTACAGCAGTAGCAGAAATGGTTACTGCCGGACCTGCAATTTGTGTCCATACAGCGGTTTCAGCAAAACTTCCTGTTGCAGCGCCTGTTAACATAAATGAGGTACCCGGACAAATTACCCTGTCTTGGCCTGCATTAATGGTACAGTTTTGAGCATTGGCGCTAAAAGCACTAATCAGAATTAAACTCGCAACAAATAAATAGATACGTAAAATTTTAATCATAAAAGATATGGTTTGACTAAAGAAGAATTAAAAAATGCTGGTAATTATTATCCGGAACACAACTTTTAATACAATGAAACGTTACTTAGATAAATACGCATTGAAGCATTGATAGGCTCACAATTGGAAATAAAAGGTTTCATGAATTAAGGCGATATTTTAGATAATATATTTTTTCGTAAAATTATCCCCTTTCCCAAAATAAGCTTGTAGTGCGATTTCTACCATTATGTAGTATTTATTCTACAAGATTTATATTCTAAAAAATTGTTCTTTGGGTGGATAAAAAAAATTAAATCCCTTTTTACCCGCTCCTCAATTTATAGTTAAAAAAACTTCAACTTTTTCAACATAAAAGATAGTTTTGTAATTATTACTTTAATTATCTATGCGTTTTTCTCTTGTTCTTTTATTCTTTCTGTTCAACCAGGCCATCGCTCAAGATTATACGCTTGATCATTATACCGATGAAAATGGTCTTCCACAGAATAGTGTAAAATCTATTACTACAGACAATGCTGGTTTTGTGTGGTTGGCCACAGAAAACGGATTAGTGAGGTATGATGGTCAGAGGTTTGTGCTATTCGACAAAAACTATTCTAAAACAAACTCTAACCGCATTACAAATTTCAGGGTTGATGTAAAAACCAACAATTTATATGCAATGTCAGAAAACTGGCAGCTTATTCAGATTAAAGATGGTCATGTTGGTTCATCTCCTTTAGCTTACAACCAAATTTTCAAATTTAAAAACGTCTCAAAAGACGATTATTATTATGCCAATGGTGTTCCAAATTTTCTGGAACAATTTGTAGTTGGCATGCCCTATCTTATCGTAAACGACAAAAATAGTGCATACAGAATTCTAAATGGAACCGTAGAATTTTATAAGAATGAAATTCTAATCAATAAGTTTCCTTTCAATTATAGAGACCAATGGCGGTTTTTTGTGCTGAACAAAAAGCTATATTATATTGATGAGAAAAGAAACCTGACCTGTTTTAATGAAGGTAAACAAGTTAAAGCAAATTTAACAGGAGCAGTAACCAACGAACTCAATAACCTATCGGGAAAATTATATTGGAACTCGTGTACTGGAGATGTTTTTTTAAATGTTAACAATGATTTATATACTTTAAAAATCGATCAAAAAACAGGAAATATTGTTACTGAATGTGTAATCAAACAAATAGATTTTGAAGATCTTGGTATCATATCCATTTATTTAGATAAAACAAGTGGCCACATCTATATGGGCAGTTTTACCAAAGGGCTATATGTTTATAGAAAAAAGAATTTTAGCACTTTAAATCCAGCAAAAT
Organism: Pedobacter sp. Hv1; assembly: GCF_001412215.1. Lineage (GTDB taxonomy): Bacteria > Bacteroidota > Bacteroidia > Sphingobacteriales > Sphingobacteriaceae > Pedobacter. The sequence continues at coordinate 20,783 of NZ_LLWP01000006.1, read as the reverse complement.
CTAACTCGTTAGATCTTTTCTATGCCCAAATACCTTATGGAAAAGATGCTGTTTTATATGCAAATGGACATTTATTTGACAACACCAGTGCAATAACTCGCTTTGATATCCTGAAAAAACACAGCAACAACTATACATTATTGGTAGACCAACATAAAAATATCTGGGCACCAAATGGCATCACCCTTTCTAAATTCTCTCCAGATCTCCAAACTGTCCTTGCCACTTATACCTTTTCACACACCATCAATTCAATTTATCAAGCACCAAATACCGAAATATGGGCGGGTAGCTACAAAGGCATTTATAAATTGGGCAAAGGAGAAAAGAGTTTTACCAAAGTACCAGAACTGGCAGGTATTAATGATGTGAGTTACCTCAAAAAAACCGGGCAAATATTATGGATCGGAACCCATAAGGGAATGTACTATTATAATTTTGCAACTCGAAAAAAGTACAACATTCCAGAATTAGACCATAAAGATATTCGCAGCATTTATACCAGAAAAAACGAAATATGGATTACAACCTATGGAGATGGTTTCTACTTATATAAGGATGGCCAAATTACCCGATTGCCAAACGACAACAATAATTACCTCAATACTTCTCATTGTATTTTAGAAGATCAAAAAGGCTTCTTTTGGATCAGCACCAATAAAGGACTATTTCAGGTTGCAATAACAGATTTGTTGGCATATGCAGATCAAAAGGTAAGCAGCGTATTTTATCTTTATTACAATAGGGCTGCAGGTTTTAATACCAACGAATTTAATGGTGGCTGTCAGCCTTGCGGTTCTATTATGGGTAATGGAAGCTTTTCTTTTCCAAGTATGAATGGAATTGTACTATTTAATCCTTCAAAAATAGTAGCAAACCAGCCTAATCAACCCATGTTTATAGATAAGGTTATTTTAGACAATAAACACATCAGTACAAATGGGACAACTATAGAAATACCAAATGAGTTTAACAGGTTAAACATTTTTTTAGTTACACCTTATTTTGGCAATAGCGAAAATCTAAATTTTGAATACAAATTGTCTAATCAAACACAGTGGACACAAAGTATCGATCAGATTATTTCCTATTCTTCTCTCCCAGCAGGTAAAAATGTGCTCAACATTAGAAAATTGAGTGGTTTTGGACAGGATAATTACACCTATAAAAACATAACCATTGTGGTACCACCACATTTATACCAAACTTGGTGGTTCTTATTGTGTACCATAATTTTAGCCGCATTGTTACTCTATCTTTATATTAAATTAAGGATTAAGATTATCAGGAGAAGGAATATACAATTAGAAGAAAGCATTAGCGAACGCACAAACGAACTGCAAAACACCATTAAGGCCTATGAATCATCACAAAAAAGATTAGAACGACATGGATATTTCCAACGTAGGTTAATTGCTGCAATTGCGCACGATATTAAAAGCCCCCTTAAATATTTAATGCTTACTGGCGAGTCACTTTATAAAAGTTCAACTCCCAGTCATATTGACATGGACGGTTTAAAAGCGATTTATACTTCTTCTTCGCAGATCTATCATTTTACAGAAAACCTCTTAACTTACGCAAAGGGTTTTACCAATGAAGACCTTAATGTGAAAACAACATTTAATTTAAATGCACTGATAGAAGAAAAAATTGCCATTTTTCAGGGAATTGCCAATTCCCAGGGTACTACCATCCATAACTTAATTGATAAAAAGACAACAATAGAAACTAACGAACAACTGTTATCCGTTATTTTACATAACCTGATGGACAATTCGGTAAAGTTTACCCATGTTGGAGAAATAAGCTTTTATTGCAAGGTTGATGAGCATCAAACGAGCATCTTTATTAAAGATACGGGTATTGGAATGAAACCTTACCAAGTGCTTTGGTGTAATAGGATTAATGAAACCGGACAACCTGTAGACTTAAATGATGCACCTTTAAATGCAGGTTTGGGCCTAATTATGGTTAAAGAATTAATTATGGCAATTGGCGGAAAAATTTATGTGGTAGCTACGTTGGGAAGAGGTACCACTGTCGAAATCATTCTATAAACTCAATTATTCGCTTCAGTGATGTTCCAAAGTCTAAATTTATCAATCAGCTGAACAATGTTATCTACATTCAATTTTTCAAAAATTCTGTTTTTGTAAGTACTTACCGTAGACATCTGTAGCTTTAATGCACTAGAGATTTCTGTAATACCATGTCCATATATTAACATCTGTGCAACTTCAAATTCTCTATTGGATAAAATGTCTATCGGATTTTGGTCTTCATTGTTATTGTTAAGCAAATTATTAATTAAACTGTCTTTAACAGTTTTGCTCATGTAAGTACCACCATTTAAAACACTTTGAAGCGCTAATTTAACATCGCTATTCGAATTTTGCTTATAGAGGTATCCTTTGGCTCCTGCCTGCAAATATCTTAAAGCATACAAACTTTCATCGTAAGCAGAAAAAATCAAAACCTTTATTCCTTTTTGTTTTTTTTCCAATATCTCCAACATCTGGATATTATTGCCACCCGGAATATTGATATCTAAAACCACCAGATCCAACTCATTTTTTTCTACTACATCTAATGCATCAGTAAAACTACCCACCTGAGAAACTTGTGCCCATGGCAACAGTTCTTTAATCAATAACATTACACCATATCTAACTACATCATGATCATCAGCAATAAGAATATGTTTAGGAGAGTTGTTCATTTATCGTTAATAGTTTGGATGATGGTAAATATACAACATCCCCGGTATTTAAAAATTTGTTTTTTCTAATAAGAAAGAAACATTTTTGTCACTAATCATTATTTTTCAGTTCTGTTTTCAAACCCTTATCATCTATTTTATACCAAACTCCTTTTTCAAAAAGAGCAGCTTCATGTTTTCCAGCATGTTGATTTACATCTAAACCTAAAACTTTGCCATTATAATAAAATCCAACATTGCCCGGAACTATGGTATGGCCTACAACAATTCGCTTCACCCCAAATATAGAAAGCGTTGCATTTACCTCTTCTTCTGTTGCTTTTGGTTCTACAAAGTATCCTCTATACCAAAACAAAGAGGTTTTACTGTTAAAAAAGCTGGCTATAGTTGGGTCTGCCTCTCCTACAGAAGCTAAGCGTTTCGCCTTATCGTAATATGGTCTACATTTGTCGTTAATTTGAGCTATAGGCATTGCAAGTGTATTAATTTGGGGTGCAATACCTGCATGTGCACAAAGGTTATCACCAATTTTCTCTATAATATTTTTGGTTCTTAACCATCTACCCAATTCTGTATCGGCTGCAAAAAAATCGGTGTAGGTAAGCCCTACTATCTTTGCCATTTCTAAATATCTAGGGTCAACATAGCGAATATCGCCACTTAAATTCATAATATCGTGGTTACCCAAAATGGTATGTACATAACCACCTGCAGCCTTTGCATCTTGTTCTAACTTATACAATAGCCAAAGCACTTCGGTTACCTCTTTCCCCCTATCAAAAAGATCTCCACAGATAATCAGCTTCCCAGTACCAAATTTCCAATTGTATTTTTGGTCAATTACACCATTTGCCAACAATAAGGCCCTAAAGCCTGTAAATTCTCCTTCCACATCAGAAATGAACAGCATCTTATCTGCACCTTTAGCAACTGAAGGTTCAATGGCCAATGTCTTTTTCAATGGAACCGAAAAATCCCATTCCGGATGCTGGGCAAATTTAACCTTCACCACAGTTTTATTTTGGGCATCAACAGTATCAACAACAGACTTACCATTTACAACAGACTGTAATATGGTTTTTCCATTGCGGTAAAATACGTGTGGCGTTTCATTCAGATTGCTACTTTGCGCAAAAACAGCTAAAAAAAAGAAAAGGCTTAACAAACACAATAAAAAAAATTTCATCTATAAATCTAATTAAATAACATGGTCAACCACTTTGGTCAATACAAAGCATAAACAACATTTGCCCTGTATCAACCTGAAAAACAATTTGATATTGACAAATATATCTTAACTTGTTATCTAAAACCAATTTATATGGCACAAAAGGTGAAGTCGAAATTTAGGATGCGGAAAATTCGAAAATTTTTCAGCCTTTTGGGGCCTGGACTTACTACAGGTGCGGCTGATGATGATCCTTCTGGTATCGCCACCTACTCGCAAACTGGTGCCCAATTTGGTTATGGCCAACTATGGACCGCCTTGTATATGCTCCCCTTTATGACAGCTGTACAAGAAGCTTGTGCAAGAATTGGTTTAGTTACCGGTAAAGGTATTGCAGCTGTGGTTAAAGAACATTATAACAGTAAAGTGTTATATGCTGTGGTGGGCCTTGTGGTAGTAGCCAACACCATAAATATAGGTGCAGATATTGGTGCAATGGCCGCAGCAGCCCAGTTATTGGTACCTGTCCATTTTGTGGTGCTTACCCTCTTTTTTACCATCGGCATTCTTCTTTTAGAAATTTTTACAAGTTATAGGATCTATTCTAGAATTCTTAAATGGTTGGCATTGGCGTTATTGGCCTATCCCATTACCGCATTTATGATCGACCAACCATGGCCTACTGTATTAAGAGCTACAGTAGTGCCCCACTTTGAATTTTCGTTTGCCTTTTTATTTATCATAACTGGTGTATTTGGCACTACCATTACCCCTTACATGTTTTTCTGGCAAGCCTCTCAAGAAGTAGAAGAAGAGAATGCAAAAGGACTAATGAGAGCAGGCAAGCCCAGAATTGGCTGGCCACACATTCATGCCATGCGCAAAGACAATAATGTGGGTATGGTTGTTTCTGAATTTACCACTTGGTGCATTCTTTTGGTGGGTGCTACAGTACTGCACAATAGTGGAATAACCGATGTAAAAAATGCAGCCGATGCGGCTAAGGCATTAGAGCCATTGGTTCACTCTTTTCCAAATTCAGGTTATTTGGCTAAACTTATCTTTTCTGTGGGTATTATCGGACTTGGACTTTTGGCGGTACCCGTATTATCTGGTTCGGCAGCTTATGCCGTTGCTGAGGCCTTTAGTTGGAATGCCAGTTTGAGTATCAAAATTAGAAAGGCTCATGGTTTTTATGGTGTTATTATTATTGCCACACTGGTAGGTCTCTTAATTAATTTTATTGGCATAGACCCAGTAAAAGCATTGGTTTATACCGCGGTAATTAATGGTATTGCAGCAGTACCTTTATTATTTCTAATTGTAAAAATAGCCTCTAGCGATAAGATAATGGGCGAGTACAAAAGTGGATGGTTATCTAAAACATTATTATGGGCTACGTTTGCAATTATGGGTGCAGCGGCAATTGCTCTGTTTTTTACCATTTAGTAAATGATGGTTTTCTTCACTTTAAGCATAATTTCAAGGATGAGTTTGGGTACATGCTTGTAAACTGAGGTAAGATTTGATCTCTTCTTCGCCTATCATATCTAACAGTTCGGTAATGCCATAATAACCAATAGCAGCAATAATATCGATATGGTTCAATAGTTCGTCTGTTTTAACGCTACCCTTTGCCAATAGCATAGGCAGTGAGCTTAAATCCATATCAACTTCAGACAACGGATTTCCTTTAATGATGATATTTTTTCTAGACATGGCGGTATTACATAAGATGAAATCTATGAACAAAATTAACTGCAGATCGAATCAGATAAAATACTGTATAGTTAGAAAGGCAAAAGCGCTAGACGAATTAGTAAATATTGTCTTTGAAAAATAAAGCACATTAACATAATTGCTAATTCATGCTATAAAATGGCTATTTTGTGGTGCTCGTTAAACCCAAAGCAACTAAAAATTAAAGCCAATGGATAACCAACAAGAAACCTGGAAACAAAAAAACAGCCATATTTCTATACTGCTTATTGCCATTAATAGCATCCTGTTATTGGTTTTTGTAAATATAGGTTATGCTTCAGAAAACCAACAAATGTTAAACATCATTTATCTGGCGGTGGGTTTTACTATTCTTTTAGCTGGTTATGCTTTTAGTTACCATGGCAAAGGCTATAGATTGGGCAAATGGTTATTTGGCATTGCTTTATTGGTTTGCTTAACATTAGCTGGCTTGTTGTGGTATGTTACCGAATTGGGCAAAGCATTTTCGCATTAATAATGAAGTTAAATTTTATCAATAAAGCCTATATCGCACTAGCCCTTGTTTTAGGTATAGCCATTTCAATTAAAATAATTACCTATAAAAGCTGGGAGCGATATTATTATTTCTCGAGTGTTACTGCACCGCCAAGTTATCCCATAGCCATAAGAAATAGCTATTTCATCTTGCCATTTGACGATGATGCCACAATCAATACCGAAAATGTGAGGGCATTTAATACCACATGGGGCGATGAATATAATTTTGCAGAAACCCATCAAGCATTACGTTTACCAGAAAAACTGGTTATCGAATATGTTTCCTATCGCGACAAGAAATTCTATAAAGACACGCTAAGCTTACCTACAGCCCAGATTAAACAATTATTTATTGCTGCTACCAAACAAAACCAATTAGAAGAACTATATAGTCCTCGGGGCGATCAAAAAGGTCTGAGATTTTTAATTGGAATTGCCAACAATGGAAACATTTTAGTGTGGTTGCGTGGCGCTAAATTGGAAAAATTGATACTCAAGACCAAGCTGCAAGCTTATGAGCCTAGCCGAGACGATACCTATTACGAAAAGCCCCTACCAAAAGAACTCTATTTTAAAAAGGTATTCGAGCAGTTACCAGATAGTATTAAATTGAAAATAGCCAAAGGTTGGGACAAACACGCCAACTATGCAGACAGTACAACCAATTATCTGAAGGCAAAATGATGCTTACAAGTTTCGATTTATATTTATCATTTCGCACTTAATTAATTAACTTCGCTTAAAAAATATACATTATGGGACCTCAATCAACTCAAGGCTTAATATTATTAGTTACGTTAGCATCTGTTTGCGCTGTGATCTTAATCGCTGCATTTTCTTTAACTTTTTTCAGAAAAGCCGACACTTCTGATAAAAAACACTAAGCTTTTTATGCATCTTACTGGTGGTTGTTATTTGAGAGTACCTACTTTCCAATACAGCCACTCTTTTAGTTGCTGTTAGCTGCAAAATAGTCGGCAATATTTGCACATCTATTGCTGAACTCCATAAACTTAAATCCATATATTTTTATGTCTTTTCAAGCCTATCTTAAAACAATTAAAGAGAAAACTGCCTTAGGTCCTGCCGAGTTCAGAAAAAAAGCAGAAGAAAAGGGTTTTACAGAAAATGGAAATTTAAAAGCCACTGTTAAAGCTGGTGATATTGTGGCTTGGTTAAAAGAAGAGTATCAATTGGGCCATGGGCATGCAATGGCTATTTATGCCTTATTAAAAGGAATTAAAGACGAGAACAGTCTATAAGTTGGGCAAGCAAATAAAAAAGCTCCCATTGAATTAATAGGAGCTTCGATTTTAAAATCTTTAGCTAAGAATTTCCAAAAAATAAATCAGCAGTTTAAGTCAATTCTACTACTTCCCTTCAAAAAATTTAGAGATCGTTTCGTTAAATTCTCTTACCACCTCAACAGGTGCGTAGTGTGATGCACCTTTAAAAATTACCAATTGCGATTTCGGGATTCCTGCTGCAATTGATTTGGTATGGCTTTCTAAAATCATATCCGTTTCGCCCGCCATTACCAATGTTGGCGCTTTAATTTTTTTAATGTCTGCAAAAGTTAAATGAGGTTCGTTCAATAACATGGTAAACAACCTCACTTGCATTTTAGAAGCTTCGTCTGTACGTGGTTGGAGTTGAGCTATTGCAGTTCTTAATTGCGCCCATACAGCTTCTGGCAACGCTTCGGTACCCGTAAAAAGATTAGCTCCCATAATGGCTAATTTATTCACATATTGTGGATACTTTACGGCCATAATCAATCCCGTGTTCCCTCCATCGCTCCAGCCTAAAATATTGGCCTTTTTAATGTGGAGCGAGTCCATCAATTGTTTCATATCTTCTGCAAACAGATCGTAACTTAAGGGCCCAGTAGAAAAATCCTTACTTTTGCCCTGCCCACGCGTATCTACAGCAATTACCTTGTATTTTTTCTCAAAATGAGGAATTTGTTTCAAATAAGCATAAATCATCTGACCATTGCCGTGCAACAACAGCAAAGGCTCTCCACTACCATAAGTTTCGTAATAAAGATCAACATCTTTCAATTTTACCCGACCAGAAGCTGCAGTATTGTCGCCAAATTTGGCACGCTTTGGCGGATTAGGATCATAATCTGGATCCACTTTCGCCTCGCTCAGGTCTTTATCATCCAAAAGCAGTTGCAGATCATCTACCCATAATTTACCCGGACCATTTAAAGTAAGTCCTACCATAATGGTTTGTGCATCGGGTGGCAAAAATGCTTTTACACTATAGAGTTGCCAATCTCTAGTACCACTGATCTTTTGTGCTTGCAGTGTTTTATATTGCAGGGGCTGGTTGTTTACATCGTTAACCTTTAAAACAAGGCCCTGCAAATTCACTACATCCTGAAATTTAAGGTAAGCTTTAAACTCAATCACTTTTCCAATGTACTTTGCTGGAATAGTTTTTACCACGCTGGCAAAAGCCTTGGCATCGGCTGTTGTTGTATTTTCGATCAACAAGGCTTGGTTGCCACCATGTTTTTCATCGCCTGCAATACTTGCCTTATAAGTTGTGGCAACATCGGCTCTGGTCCAGCCCTCTGGCAGTTGTCCTATAGCCCCCTTTTCGAAGCCAAAATTGAAGTTCGTATTTGCAGTTTGAGCATTGCTTTGTGCCAATAGCTTACTGCTGATAAACAATGTGATAAGGATGGGAGAAATTTTGATCATGTTGATAAGGATTTATACTAAGTTATCTCTTGTACAGCCTATACCAAATTAATTAACAGATTTTAACGCTTAGTAAGCTTGTTTAAACCAGCTCCATTATACAATTCAAAGCATAAAAAAAGCAGTACCAGAAAACTGATACTGCTTTTTAGTATTCCTAACTAACGTAATACATTTACATACAAACGCGGTCTAGAACCAGATCATTTTCTCTGAACATTCTTATAGGGTTCTGACGCTTCGCGGACAAACTTTTTTCCTATAGATGAAAAAAGTATGCAAAAAAATCCACGGCTGCGCCCAGTGCTTTAAAGATTGTGCTAAGGCAAAAAAATTGCTGACCGCACTGGCCAAGGCCGAATTTATGTAAATGAAAAGACAATACTTAGGCCCTACAACCATTCAAATAGCAATCTGTTTAACCTAAGTTTAAGTTGATTACTAATTGGTCATGGCTTCTATGCCAAGTTTTACAGCATCGGCAGCTGCCGGATCTTTAAGCCCTCTGGCCCAAATGGTATAAATTTTTCCTTTTTCTATAGTAAATTTGGTAAGGGTGGCCAATACCTCTGTTTTTCCATTTTCTTTAATCTCAAAACCTAGCGCTCCCGGATCTATGTTTACAAAAGCAGAAACTTGCTTAAATGTTTTATTGGTTACAACAGCATCTGTTTTACCTACTACATACAAATCTAATGCAGGCGCATCGGGGCTTAAGTTGGCAAAACGGATCTTGGCCTTTTCTGCTGTTGGACTCGTAAGATCGTCTTCTACCAAAATTACGGCAGTTTTTGGCGATTTATCTGCAAAGATTAAGGTATATGTACCAGAAGATTTTACGTTAGCAGAAATTTTATCCAAAACTTCGGTAACATCTTTCTTTTTAAAACTAAACTCTACAGTGCCTGGCGTAACACTTAAGTTTTTTACAACGCTATTGTAGTTCAATGCTGAAGTGGTAGATTTGGTACCATTTAAAAATAGAGAGAGTTCGGTAGCTCCTGGAGAGGAGATCATTAGGTTTACTTTTGCCGATGGTGTTGTTCCGCCATCTTTATCTTTTTTACAAGCTACCAGCAGTAAAGCTGTGAGCACCAATAGACCTAAAGTTTTAGAGATTTGTACTAGGGACTGTTTTCTTTTCATGGATTTTGTTTTTAATTGTTTCATGTGTTTTAAGTTATACCAGCCCAAACGCAGCAAGCCCAGCAATTGTAACATTTTAACAGTTATTTAACATATTGGCAGGTATTATGCCTGTTTTAAACATGAAGAAATTAAGGCAATTTGTAATAGCTAAGGTGTGGTCTAAGTAGCAGAAACTATAGACTAAGTAACAAGAAGTATAGGCTAAGTAGTAAGAAGTATAGTCTCAGTAGCAGAAAGTATAGTCTCAGTAGCAAGAAGTATAGACTAAGTAGCAGGAAGTATAGTCTCAGTAGCAAGAAGTATAGGCTAAGTAGCAGAAACTATAGACTAAGTAGCAGAAAGTATAGTCTAAGTAGCAGAAAGTATAGACTAAGTAACAAAGCACTTCACCAAGCTCAGTGTAACAAATGATTAAACAAACCCATGTCTGTCAGTCTGAGCCTTTCGAAGACCAATTAGTAACAACACCCCCACAAACTCAGTGAAACAATAGGAATAGTTACAAGAAGTTTTTTGGTGTTTCCCTTATTACCTTAATTTCTTAATGTTAAAAAAATCTAATTTATCTTTAATGTAGTTACTTTCATCCCAATATTCCCCTGCATATCGGTGCCTTCAATCCAAACGGTGTAGGTTCCTTTTCTATCTGCAGTAAAAAATGATGTTTTAGCTTCCCCTTTTTCATTTGTTACCAAATTGGGTACCCAATAAATGGTAGAACGTAGATCTGGCTTTTGGTCAGTTTTTGTAACCGAATTGTATTTAGGACTATAGAAAACCTTCAAATCGCCGTATGTTGGTGGTTTATACATGTAAACATTTGCACGTTTTTTTAAAAATGGCCCAGAACCACTTTTGGTAGTAATTTCTAAATAAGAGAGAAAATCGCCACTACTGCTAGAAGTAACTGAACCAAAAACAGCATCGTAATTTGCAGTATTGTAAAGGCTAGTCATTATTTCTATACCAGTTACATCTTCTGCATTGTAACGGGTTAGGTAATCTTTTATAAATTTATAATGATCGTCTCTAACCGGCATCGCTTCATAAAAATAATCAACATCCAAACCATCAATAATAAATTTTACCCGGTTGTTTTTAATAAAAAACTCATTGCTTTCGCTTCTTCTAGGTATTTTATAATTAAAGCCTGCAACCCTTTCAAAAAGGATATCATAGAGTGTTTTTTTACCCATTTGCTCCAATTCCTCTTCACTTATCACTTGGTCTGCTTCGCCAGCCTTGTTCAAGGTTTTAGAGCCTTTTACGGTCTTTTTACCAATCACTGTTACTTCCTTTAAACTAATGCCCTCTCGTTTATACACTTGTTGCTTTGTAGCAATAAAGTTTTGGATGATTGTATCTGGTTTAACTGTATTTAAAACCACAGCATCTTTTAAAGGAGCAGACACTGGGGCATTAGCCAACTCATTAACGGTAACCCCCAAGGTACCCGATTTACCTTTTGCATTGAGTGCCTGCACTACCAAAGTTGCACTATCTAAGGCCGGAAATTTATCAAACACAAATTCGCCTTTCTGGTTGGCAACTGTTTGCAACATGAGCATTTTACCTCGGTTTCTGCCTACTATTGAAACCTGGGCCATGTTAATTGGTTTATTGGTCAAGTTTTTTACCGATCCTCTAATAGAGAAATCAATTTCTGCATTAAACTGTGGCTTTTGCTGAGGAGCCAAACTGTAACTTACCCAAGCTTGGGTCAATAACAAAGCTTCTAGCTCTTTGTGCTTTTGTTCATTAAACTGATGAAAATACGAACCAGGATTTTCAATCTCGCCCTTTAACTCTGCATTTAACAAAAGGTATGATAGGATATTGGCATTGTTGATACTGTCTTTGCTTACCTGGCTATCGTCTGTAATGGCCATAGAAAACGACCCCACAATTGGATTGCCAGCCACATCTGTAACTTTTAAAGCCATAGGCACACTATCTCTACGGGTGTAGTTTTTTTTGCTAAAATTAGCATCGATATTAAGCTGATCACCATGGTTAATGAAAAAGCTTCTTTCGTTTAATGGTCGGTGTTTGATATCAGTAACTATAATTTGGCTAATGCCAGTTGGAAAAATGTTTTTGGGCAGCACTAAGGTTTTAGAGCTGCTATTCGCTTTCATTTTAACCACAAAACAAAGCAGGTCTCTCGATTGTCCGAGTATCAATAACTCTTGACCAACCAAGTTAGATTGAACTTTAATGGTAATCGAATCTGCAGCGAATGTATTGATCAGCTGTAAAGAGGTGCCTGTTGTGAGTACTTTTGGAAGAATTATGTTCTTTAAACCTATAGGATTTTTTACTATGGCCGTGTAGGTTTCGCCAGCTTTTGGAACCATGGTAAAATAGCCCATCCCCTTTTCTCCTGCCGAAAAAGAAGCCACTTTTTGCTGTTTCGAATCAACAATATCACCTGCAATTGAAAAACCCATCCCATTGGTGTTGATGGCTTTGAAACCCATCACCTGTGTTTGATCTGCAATCCATGTACCACCCTCTGGTAAAAACTGAAGATCTATGGCTGCCGATTTATTACTTTGCGCCACAGCAGTTTTGGTTGATGGGGTATTTGTGTTCTTTTGCGCTACAGTTGCAGTTTTTTCTGGAGTAGTAGTTGCCAAATCGACGATTTTGATTTCTTTTTTAAAGAAATACCGATCTCCAAAATTCCGCATCCAATTGGTATAGGCCCTAAAGGTATAAGTACCCGCACTATAGTTGACATTATCTAATACAAAACCTCCCCAAGTAAGTCCTGCCCCAGTTGGCAAACAAATGCTTTTTACAATATGGCCTTTGGCATCAATCATTTCAAAATAAATCAGCCCACTATATTTTGCGGCACTTTTTAATGTTCCATCAAAAAGATAGGCCTTAAACCAAACGGTATCTAATGGAGCATAGTTCGTTTTATCTAGGTGCACCGCTATTCGCTCTCTAGGTGTGGCCTTATACACGCTATCGTAAGCGGCTATTACTTTTACCTTATCCGGATCTTGTTGTCCATAAGCTAGACTAAAACATGAAAAAAATAATAGAAAAACTAAAAGAGATTTTTTGAGGCCTGAGGTCATAACTAAATGGTTAGTGTGTTAACGCAAAATACAAATTTACCTGCTGATAACAAAACCAATAGCTATACCTAATTTCTGGGTTGATACTATAAATCTATATTTCAGAACTAGCTCCTATTTGAATAAGAACAAACAAAAATGGGATAGGTAAACAACCTCGATTTATACCACCAAATGGGTTTTGTGCTTAGTCAATTGGCAGCTCCACAAAAAATGTACTGCCTTTGCCTACCTCACTTTCTAGCCAGATACTGCCACCATGTGCCTCTACAATTTGTTTAGTAATTGCTAACCCCAGTCCAAATGGTTGCTCTCCAGAAGTACCTCTCCTTTTGGCATCCGTAAAAATATCAAAGATTTTTTCTCTCAATGCTTCGGGCACCCCAATACCATAGTCTTTAACCATTACCTGGGCAAACTCTTCATTTACTTTAAACAATTTGATGTCGATCTGTGCACCTGCGGGACTAAACTTAATGGCATTAACAATCAGATTACTCATTACCCGCCATAATTTTTCTCGGTTCGCGGCTAAAACAATTTCTTCTAGGTCTATATTAATTTTTTGTTGCTTTTCTGCTACCTTAAACTTCAACAAGTTTACACAATGGTTAATTAAGGTGTGCATTTCAATTGGCTCCTTTAACAAGTTTTCGAGTTTCGTGTTCATGTTCAACAAGTCGTTGGTCATTTCTAGCGAGTTAATGCTCGAAGTTTCCAATAGTTTGAGCAATTCCGAATCACCAGGCTCCAATTTTTCATTTTTAAGCAAAATAGATGTGATACTAATCGCAGCAGCCATGGGGCTCCTCAAGTCGTGCACAATAACTTTCATAATCCTGGTATTTTCTTCCTGGCTTTGTTCGAGTGCAGTGAGGGCTTCGTGTAAATCGGCGTTCTGATCTAGTATAATTGTATTTAATGATTTCAACCGTTGCCTATTTTGCCATACCAAAAACAGCACGCAAATGGCCATTGCCGAAAAAGCAATAAAGACTATGATATAAATCTTTTTTGTTTTATTTTCTTGGGTAAGTAAAGCTAATTTATACTGTTGGTCATGAGCCTTAAAAGCCATGCTCATATCAGTTATTTTTAAATTTTTATTTATTTTTTCTAACGAATCGTGAAGTTTATAGTACTGCTGCAAAAATACGTAAGCCTGAGATTTCATTTTTAGTTTATCGGCATATTGCCATTGCAGTTCGTAAAGCCTCAATTTGCTATTGGTTGGCATTTGCATTTCAGGCTTCTTTTGTTCAAGTATTTGCTGAAGTTGTGCCAATAACACAGCAGCAGCTTTAAAATTAGAAATACGGATGTACAAATCTGCTAGTTTAAGTTTTGCGGTCTGTGCATCTGTAGGGTCAAAACCTAGCCTATCATTAATAGCAATACTCAATTTCAGGTACCTTTCTGCTACTTTATAGTTATTCAGTTTAGCATAAGCACCACCCATATTGCCATAGATCACCCCAAGTGCGGTTTGCCAAAACACTGCATTTTGTGGGCGCTTCAAAGCAATAGAATCTATAAAACTCACTGTTTTCTGATAATAATTAATAGCTTCTTCAAATTTGCCAGCTTTCTCATAACAAAGTGCTAGTGTATTTAGGTAGGCCTGCCTTGATAGGTTTACCCTGGCCAAGTCTTCCGGGCTCTTACAAGTTTCGCTTTCGGCAATAGCCTGTTTAATATAAGGTATAGCCTCGAGGTAGCGTTCTTGTAGGTATCGGGCCATCCCAAATCGATAAGTATATTCATAATAGTTGCACTGATCTAAATTTTTCAGTGCAAACTGTCTTGCATCATAATAATATTTAAATGCCTGATCATAACTTTTTTTGGCCGTTAACTGATCTCCTCTGGCAAAAATGGCAGCTACATATTCAGTTCTGTACTGTTTTTCCTTTCCTTTAAGTACCAATAGCATACTGTCTACCACTAAGTTTGCTTTCGCGGTATCTCTTTCAACACTCATGTAATAACCCACCTTTATTCGATATTTTTCAAATAATTCTTTAGTATTTGGGGTTTTAAGAGTGTTATATGTCGAATCAAGAAGTTTTATTGCTTTTCTACTTTGTCCATAGGTAGCTAAACTATCAACCTTGAGGAGTACTTGCTGGACTTTATTTGAAAGGCGAGTATTGTTTTTGGTAGGAGATGTATTACATGCTGAACAGAGAAACAGGCACAATACCAATATTAAGTGGTACTTACTTGGATATTTGATCAAAAAATGGCTCAGCATAAACTTTTCTTAATGAGTTTGATAAAACCAAGTTAGTTAATTTATAAAAAATACTATGATGAGCTCAGATTATAAGCTTATAAAAATTGCATTTTTTTATTCAAATCGGCCCGGTAAGCATCAGAAACAGAAATGAGGTGTTTATTGATTACCAGAGTCTTTCCTTCTACGGTATCGATCTTACTCACATTGATGATAAAAGACCGATGCACGCGTAAAAATGTATCTTGAGGTAGCTTTTGTTCGATATTTTTTAAGGAAGAATGGATCGAATATTCTCGATCAACCATACTGATCTTTACATAATCGCCTGTAGCCTCAAAATACTGAATATCCTTGATCTTGAGCCGACGTACCACATTCGAATCGCGGATAAATGCAAATTCGTTAATTTGGTCATTAAGGGTCAATCCTTTACTTTTTATAATTTCTTTTGCTTTTTCTATGGCTTTTAAAAGCCTAGCAGCCGAGATGGGTTTCAACAGAAAGTCTACTACATTCAATTCAAATGCTTCGGCAGCATATCCGTTTACAGAGGTGGTAAAAATAATTAAAGGATGCTGGTCTCCTAAAATTTTAGCCAACTCAATACCACTCATTCCTGGCATTTTAATATCCAGAAATATGAGATCTATTTGTTGGCTCATGATCTGCTGATGTGCTTCAAATGCATCTGCACACTCGCCAACTAGGGTTAAAGTAGTATCTAAATCGAGTAATCTTTTAAGTACAGTTCTAAAAATTTCTTGGTCATCAACAATTAAACAGTTCATGCTATGGCGTTTGCAGAGCCAATTTAGACAATATCTCTTTAAACAACGAATAGGTTTAGTTTTTTGAACAAAAAAGTATTGTTAAACCCTTTAAAAAGGCGATTTAAAATTCATGGAGCCATTTTATTTGTTTATGGAGCAAGAATGCCCTTTTACCTATAGCCTATTCTTTGGCCTTTACAGCTAGCCTAGATTTGTTCAATATTTAATGCCATGATGCTGGCCAGATAGCTCAAAAACCTTGTTTCTAAACTAATTAAATGAAGAGAAATGGAAAATGATCAAACCCCTGTAAAAATGATTGTAAAAGCTATAGAAGCATATTATAACGGCAAGCAGCTGCAACAGATTTGCGAAGAGCACGAAATTGAACAAGAAGTATTCCACAATTGGCTGCTAGAATATAAACACTTGGCTATAGAAATTATGGAGCTCAGAATAGAAAATGAAAGACTGAGGAAGATCTATGTCGATTTGAGCCTTAAACACCAGTCTTTAAGCAAAGATCAAGATCCTTTAACTAAAGTTTAAGCTACATATCCTAAACACCCAAACAATAGTATCAATTCATGAAATTTTTAGCCCATTTTTTTAACCCTCTACAATTTCGAACCATTGCTATTTTCTCAAAGCAAACAATGCTTTCTAATCTATCTGGCCTTATCCAAAAAAGACCATTGCATCAATTAAAATAACCATTCCCGTCAATTCTCACTAAGTCGTTGTATACCACTAACCAATATCATGAAAAAATTTTACGCCCTACCGATACTTAGTTTCTTAAATTACTTTATACCTGCACTAAAAAAAAGCTGCAGGCTACCATTTATTTTATTACCATTAATGCTAGTACTGGCTAGTGGCCTTGTAACAAACACAGCTAAGGCACAATGCCCAAATACCACTACAGATACCGATGGTGATGGTATTCCCGATTACCTTGACCTAGACGACGATAATGATGGTATTTTGGATGTGAACGAGGGCACGAAATCGGTTTTTAACTATACTGGTGCACAACAAACAGCTACAGCACCAGCCCATGCCATTGGTATGCGGGTGAAGATATGGGGAGCAGGTGGAGCACATGAGATTATTATGAAAAATGTACCTGCTGGTATTGGTGGTTATACCTACGCAGAGTTTGGTAGCACAGTTGTAACACCAAACGCCAAATTTGCTGTAGTGGTAGGTGCAGGTGGAGGTAGGAACGGAAGAGTTACTACAGTAGCTGGCGGACAAGGTGTAGCAGTAGGCCTGTATGGCTTTGGTGGTGCTGGCCAGCACGATCAAGGTGGCGGTTTGGGGGGAATTTTTACAGGTGTGGGCACAGTAGCCAACGATTTGGCCAGCCGTAACCGTGCCTTGGCTATAGCTGGCGGCGGCGGTGGTATGGACCATAACGGAGAATGTGGCGCTAATACTGCCTATAGCACAGGATTTAATGGCAATACCCCTACCTCTGGTACTGGTGTTAATGCAGTAGTAATGACAGGCACTACTAATTATCAAGTAGATGGCACCGGCGGTTGTGTTGGTCAATATCCAGAGATTTTTACATCGGCTGGTGGTGGGGGCTTTAACGGTGGTGGTGGGCTCAGTACCGGTTCCTCACAGGGCGCATATTCTTGTATTACCAGCGGAATTGGTCCTTTTAGTGGTAATGGAGGTTCTGGCTTTGTTGCTACTACAGCATTATGTAATAGCATAGAGTATATTGTTAATCAACTCTTAGGTGCTGCGCCCCCTACACTATCTCCACCTAATACAAACGATGTAGATTATGGCAATGGCATTAATGGTATACCTGTAGGTACAGCAGGTACGACTAACTCTACCACCTGTAATGGTGTTATTGGTGCTGGCACTTATGGTGCGGGGGGCGATGCCTTAGTGGTAATTTACTGGATTATTGATACTGACGGTGATGGTATATCAGATGATAAAGATACAGATAGCGATGCCGATGGTTGCCCCGATGCCATTGAGGGTGATGGAACATTTAAATGGTCTAATATTAATAGTAATAACCAACTTACTGGTACAATTGGTACCAATGGTGTACCAAACATAGCAGGAGCTGGTCAAGCCGGGGGCTCATGGCGGAATAATGCTATACAAGACGTAGATTGTATAAAAGCAATTAATCCCGATCTTAATTCTGGCTTTACTAGTCAGACGCTTAGTGGCAACTTACATACTAATAATGATGTGCCGGTAGGCACTACATACGGCACAGCGGTAGTGCCTGTTGGCATTACCAATCCTGGCACAGAAATACCCGTTGTTAATACAGATGGTACTTATACTTTTATTGGGGCTACACTTGGTGTATATACTTTTAATGTGCCCGTATGCCCACCAGGAATAGCTACCAACTGTCCCATTAATAAGCTAACCATAACTTTGGCTACGATAAATACCACGCAAATTAATGTCAATTGTTTTGGTAGTTCAACTGGTAATGCAACAGCTACTGCCTCTGGTGGTACTGCTCCCTATAGCTACTCATGGAATACTGTACCTGTCCAAAATACGGCTACGGCTACAGGTTTAGTAGCTGGCACTTATACTGTTACAGTAACTGATGCAGGAGGCAATATAGGTAGTCGTGTAGTAACTATTACGCAACCAACAGTAGCCCTAAGTGCCAGTTATACCACTACCAATGTAAGCTGCTTTAATGGCAGTAACGGAGCTATAGATTTAAGCGTAACTGGAGGTACTGCACCTTATGCCTATGCTTGGACAATAAATGGTGGTAGTGCGATTATTCGATTTACAGAGGATTTGACTGGTATTGCAGCAGGTAGCTATAGTGTAACCATTACCGATGCCAATAACTGTACTACTACGCAAACTGTAAACATTACACAGCCTGCTAATCCTATTGGCGTAGTAGTTACCTCTCAACCCGTACACTGCCCTGGCGAAAGCAATGGTATTATTGATTTAACAAGTTTATCTGGGGGTACAGCACCTTATACCTTTGCTTGGACAGCGAGCAATGGTGGTGTAATACCACCTGGACAAGCTACCAACCAGAATTTAACCGGTCTTACCCAAGGCAATTATAGCGTAACGATAACTGACAGTAATGGTTGTACTGGTCAGTTTAACATCCCGGTTAACCAATTCAATGCGGCACCATTTGCGACGCCAAATATAAGATCGGTAGTTGAGGATACTCCGATCAATGTAAGCACTAGTGCACCAGCCAGTCCAAATAATCTATTAACAAACGATTCTGATAGCAGTCCCAGCGACAAAGCAGCCTTAATCATCACTGGATTTACTATAGCTGGCGAGGCAGGTTCGCCTCTGCATGCGGTAGCCAATCCTTATCTCATTGCAAATGTTGGTACCATTACCATTAATGCCAATGGCAGTTATGCTTTTTCGCCAGTGCTCAATTACAATGGCAACGTTCCAATCATCACTTATACAATTGCAGACCCTTGCGGTGCAACATCATCAAGTACACTTACGATTATTTTAGATGCAGTAAACGATGCACCAGCACTCAATACCCCTTCTTTTAATGTGCAAGAAGACACACCAAAAGCTTATGTAGTACCTGCCATTTTAAGCGATGTAGATGGCGGAATGGGCAATTTTACTTTTACGATGAGTATTCCTGCAGGTAAGGGAACCTTTGCTGCTAGCTCTACTGCTGGCGTAACAGTTACTAACTCGGGTACCAATGCAGTTACGTTTGAAGGAACAATAGCCGATATCAATGCCTTTTTTGCTAATGCAGCAACGGCACCTGTATTTACTCAAGGAGATCCAGATGTAAATACCACTACATGTGGCATTCCAATTATTGTACTAACTAATACAGTAAGTGATAATGGCAATACCGGAACTGGTGGAGCAAAAACTGATTTGCAGACAAGGCAAATTGCCATTTCTCCTGTAATCGATATTGTGGCTGATAATGTAACTACTTGTCAGAACATTCCCAGCACTTTTAATGTGATTACAGGCAACAATACCCGTAACAATGCCAATAATGCAAATGGTGCAGATAATTTTGAAACTACCCCAGCCGCTACCGTAACCCTTACAGCAATTAATGGCGCTGTAGTTAGCAACCCAATTGCTATTTCTGGTGGCCAGTTAAATGTAAATGCCACTGGCGATATTACCTTTACACCAACTGCTGGTTTTTCAGGATCAACAAACTTTACTTATACCGTTACTCCCGGTGTAGGTTGCCCTGAAACGGCAAGCGTAACCATTAATGTTATTGCAGCGCCAGCCACTCCAGCCGTTAATGTTACGCAGCCTACTTGTACAGTAGCCACGGGCATAATCGAAATAACCGCACCGTTAAGCGCAAATTTCGAATACAGTAAAGATGGTGGCTTAACGTTTCAAGCCTCCGCAACATTTAATAATGTAAGCCCTGGCACCTATCAGATAGTGGCAAGAAATACGGCTACACAATGTACTTCGGTGGCATCTGCATCGGTAACGGTCAACGCACAGCCTGCAACACCGGCACAACCAACATTGGGTGCAGTTGCCCAACCTACCTGTGCTACGGCAACTGGAAGCTTTGCCATCACCAATTATGACCCTGCCTACACCTATACCGTTAGCCCTTCAATCGGGGTAACCATAACAGGAAACACCATTACCGCACC
>NZ_LLWP01000005.1 GCF_001412215.1 Pedobacter sp. Hv1 | reverse complement strand
AATATCCGTCTTGGAGGTACCGGCAACGGTAATGGCCGAAACAGTCAAGGTCGCAGCATTGGTGTTCGCATTGCCCCCGGCACTGATCGCACGGCAACGGTAAGTGTAGCCGTTCATCGTTCCGGTAGCACCGGTAATGGTCAAGGTAGAAGTGGTCGCATTGCTGTAAACACCACCATTGGTAATGTCAACGAAACCACCACCAGTGTTCACCTGCCACTGGTAGCCAGTAGCATTGTTAGCCGTCATCGCAAACGTTGTACTCCCTGCAGCACAGATGGTACGGTTGGGCGGGTTGCCAGTAATTACTGCGGCTGGTGTTGCTGTTTCGAAAAGACGAAAATTGTCGATTGCAAATTCTTGAGTAGCACCACCATCTGCACTTACCACAAAACGGAGCGACATCGTTGTTCCAGTACCAGTGATCGGCCATGTGAATTCCTGAAAAGTTTTGGAAAGTTTAAGAAGTCCATCTCCAATTTTATCATCATCTGTATCCTCACATATAGAACCTGCATTACCTACTGCTGCATCACCAACAAATGAGCCTACTCTGGTCCATGGGCCCCCATCGATACTGTACTCTACTCTTAAAAAATCGTAGGCAGCACCGAAAGTTATGTTTTGCCAGCCGTGATTTAAGTTTGCAGCAAACAAACCTTTAAAGCTTAGCCCAGTTTTTCCACTGATATTGATACCTGTCCATTCAATCTGCTGAATTTTATCGGTAGAAACATTTGATCCCGTCCTTACGCGATCGGTATCTTCACCTGCCCAAAATTTACTTCCTTGAAAATTTTGGTAGGTTGTAAACGTGTCCCAAAGCTCAGGGAAAGGTGCTTGCAAAGCAAGGTTAGTCCCATCCGTCCGCATAAAATAATAAGCATATGGAGTGGGTCCCCATGCTTGATCTAAAGAAGGTGTACGTGTTGTTCCAGCACTTGGTGCTCCGGTATCTTCAAAAGTATCACTCCAAAATTGAGTTTGTGCCTGAGTACTCGAAATAGTCAGGAGGGTAAAGAAAATTATTGCAAAGAGGTACAATAAATGTCTTTTAAATGATTTGAACATTGATGTAATAACATTGGTGTCATTTACACTTTGTAGCATTGGATTCATAACGTTAATTTAATTCAGTAAATTTGATAGGGGTATTGAATGGTATCTGCTGTTGCATTCAACCATTTTGGAATTAGGTGAAACAATATTGAAAATTGCTAATCGAATAAACATAATGCCTTGTATTTTGGTGCTGACCTTCTGTTTAAACTATAAATAGGGGTAAGGCGAAAAGCCTTATCAGGTAAAATGGTATGAAATAGATACAGCAGTAGCTGTAATTGAGTAAAGAGCCGATGCATATAAAGTAGCTTTATGGTTAAAATAAACACTGACTTTATAGAGCGTTAATCTATGCCATCAGCAACTAAAACTTAGTTTTGAATACCTGTTAGTGTTAAAAGTATTGAATAGTTTTCTTAGTGAGATAATTAATTAACTATAGGATAAAATAGTATCTCTTTAAGATAAAAAAGTATGTTTAAAACTGAAGAAAGCGGATTGTCAACACATTGATGTGGGCAAAATCAATATTTAAAGAAGCTATCAGAATTTTAACCATAGCTATATTGCCATGTTTTTTCTGCTATTGAATTTGTTAATTGTTTCAATTGAACAAGATGCCGTAAACCTTTAACAAGACCTATCTGATTATTAACTCAACCAATTTCAACAGTTAAGCTAAAATGCTTACTTTTGCGCCGAACAAAAAAAATACGAAATGAGTACAACAAGAGGACCGATATCGAAATTTATGGAGACCAATTATCTCCATTTTAATGCAGCAGCAATGATGGATGCCGCTAAAGGTTATGAAACCCATTTAGATGAAGGTGGAAAAATGATGATTACCCTTGCAGGTGCAATGAGTACCGCAGAATTGGGAATCTCTTTGGCAGAAATGATCAGGCAAGATAAGGTTTCGATTATTTCTTGTACAGGTGCAAACTTGGAAGAAGACATTATGAACCTTGTAGCGCACTCTCATTATAAACGTGTTCCAAACTATCGCGACCTAAGTCCGCAAGATGAATGGGATTTGTTAGAAAACCATTACAACCGTGTAACAGATACGTGTATCCCGGAAGAAGAAGCTTTTCGTCGTTTGCAAAAACACATCCATAAAATCTGGAAAGATGCAGATACAGCTGGCGAACGTTATTTTCCACATGAGTTTATGTACAAAATGTTATTAAGTGGCGATTTAGAGCAATATTACGAAATTGACCCTAAAAACTCTTGGATGCTGGCAGCAGCAGAAAAAAATCTGCCAATTGTAGTGCCAGGATGGGAAGATTCTACCATGGGTAACATCTTCGCTTCTTATGTAATGAAAAACGAAATTAAAGCCACTACAATGAAAAGTGGAATTGAATATATGGGTTGGTTAGCCGATTGGTATATTGCTAACTCTGCAGGTAAAGGAATTGGCTTTTTCCAAATTGGCGGAGGTATTGCTGGCGATTTTCCAATCTGTGTGGTACCAATGTTATATCAAGACATGGAAATGGAGAATATCCCTTTCTGGAGCTATTTCTGCCAGATTTCAGATTCTACAACTTCTTATGGTTCTTACTCTGGTGCGGTGCCAAACGAGAAGATCACTTGGGGTAAATTAGACATCCATACTCCTAAATTTATTGTAGAATCAGACGCTACAATTGTAGCACCATTGATTTTTGCTTGGATATTAAAAATGTAATTTAATTTACAAAATTCTTATCCAAAAGATAAGCGTAAGAAAATCAGCAGTTTTTTAAAAATTGTTGATTTTTTTATGTTTAGGGCAGAAAATGCAATAATTTAGAATGATTATAAATTGTATTTCACTGTCATTAATATGTCATTGGTAACTTAATAAATTTTACTTTTGTTCCAATCTTTCTGAGGGGCTATCGGCCAACACAACGCTCAGATCGAAAATTTATTTCAAAAAATAGCATAAAATACTCATTATGAGGAATATCTCATTAAAATTTAAGAAGGTTTGGAAGTCAGCATTCATTTTTGCGTCCTTATCTTTTTTAATTGTAACAGTTACTCAAGCGCAGGATTTAGTAGAAGGTAAAACATTATTTAAAAATAAATGTGCTTCTTGTCATAACCTTGATCGTGAATCTACTGGTCCGGCTTTGACACCAAAATTGAATGAGCTTGATGAAGCATGGGCAATTAAATGGATTAAAAACTGGAAAGCTTTGGTTGATTCTGGCGACAAGCAAGCAATTGAAGCGGCAAAGTTGAAACCAACGGAAATGACAACTTTCCCTACATTAACTGATGATCAGATTAAAAACATCATCGCATATGCTAAAGTAGGAGAGCCTAAGAAAGTTGCAGAAGTTGGAGCTGCTGTAAAAGATGAAGGTGCTTCAAGCCTTTCTATTGCTGGTGTAATTGCCATTATCATTCTTTCTATTGTGATTTTGGTAGTATTAGGCCGTGCAGTAAAAATGTTAGAGCGTTTAATTCTTCAAAAACAAGGTATTGACATTGTTGAAGAAGAAAAAGTTTCTCTTGCAGTTGGCGTTAAAGGCTTATTCAAAAACAAGAAATTTGTGTTTTTCTTTGTGCTGTGTTTAGTAATGGTATTAGGTTCATTCGGTTGGATGGGCATGTGGGATACTGGTGTTCACACTGGTTATCAGCCGGTACAACCAATTAAATTCTCTCACGAGTTACACGCAGGGATCAATCAGATCGATTGTCAATATTGCCATACCAGTGCATTTAAATCTAAAAACTCAACCATTCCTTCGTTAAACGTTTGTATGAACTGTCACAAAAGTGTTCAAGCTATACAAGAAAATGGTTCAATTTCTCCTGAGATACAAAAAATATATACCGCTTTAGGTTACGACCCAACTACACAAACTTACGATAAGAGCAAAGAGAAACCAGTAGAGTGGGTACGTGTACACAACTTGCCAGATTTCGCTTACTTTAACCACTCTCAACACGTAGTAGTAGGTGAGGAAGCTATCCGTAAAGAAAAAGGTTTAAAACCAAATGAGCCAGTATGTTTTGCATGTCACGGTCCAGTTAATACAATGGAAGAAGTTTATCAATATTCTCCATTAACCATGAAATGGTGTGTGAACTGCCATAAAGATGCTGATATCTCTGGTAAGAAAAATGATGCCTTCTATGCGAATGTAATTGCAGCGCATGAGAAAATTAAAAAAGGCGAAAAAATTACTCCAGCAATGTTGGGTGGTTTAGAGTGTGGTAAATGCCATTATTAATTAATAGAGTTTAGTAAAGAACGTTCGATAAACAGTAATATAGCTTAAATGGAAAGCAACAAAAAATACTGGAAAGGCTTAGAAGAGTATAAAAACACTCCCGATTTTGTTGAAAACAACAAAAACGAATTTGCAGAGCCCCTTCCAATAGAAGATGTTTTAAGTGAAGCAGGATTAAGTACAGTTACCCCACGCCGTGACTTTTTAAAAGCCTTAGGTTTTGGTTTAGGTGCGGTAACTTTAGCAGCTTGTCAGAAAACACCTGTACACAAATCAATTCCTTATCTAATTAGACCGGAAGAGGTTGTACCAGGCATACCAAACTTTTACGTTTCGACCTTTAACGGTCAAAGTGTATTGGTGAAAACAGTAGTTGGTCGCCCAATTAAAATTGAAGCCAATCCGAATGCGGGAGCTTTCAATTGTGGTACCGATGCACAAGCTCAAGCTTCTGTATTAGATCTTTATGATGTATCTAAATTAAAACAGCCTTTACTTAAAAAGGAAGAGACCACTTGGTCGAAGTTAGATGCTTTTGTAAAAGGAGAATTGAATAAAGCACAGGCATCTGGTAAAAAGATCCGTGTGGTTTCATCAAGCTTAAATAGCCCATCGGCTAAAGGTGTTGTTGCAGACTTCGCAGCTAAATATCCTACTACTAAACATGTTCAGTACGATGCTGTATCTTATACAGGTATTATCAAAGCCAACGAAAATAGCTTTGGTAAAGCAGTAGTGCCGAAATACAATTTTGATAAAGCAGATTTAATTGTAAGTTTCGCAGCCGATTTCTTGGGTACTTGGATCAGTGGTGAAGAATTTACTGCACAATATGTTTCTAATAGAGATTATAAATCTTTAGAGAAAAAGAAAATGTCTCGCCATTTTCAATTTGAAACTGGAATGAGCTTAACTGGTACCAACGCTGATACTCGTATTCCGATTAAATTATCGGAAGAAGGTCCAGCATTGATTACCTTATATAATGCAATTACTGGTAGTAATTTAGCTGGCGGTACATTGGGTAATAATACCAATGCCGATAAAGCTTTAAAATTAGTTGCCAAAGAATTATTACAGAACAAAGGCAAAGCTTTAGTAGTTGCTGGTTCTAATGATGTTTCAACTCAAATCTTAGTAAATGCCATTAATGCTGCTATTGGTAGTTATGGTACTACTATTGATTTAGATAATCCTTGCAAACGTTATGAAGGTAACGATGCAGAATTTGCAGAGTTGATTAATGAAATGAACAGGGGAGAAGTTGCAGCAGTATTCTTCTTAAACTCAAACCCAGTTTACGATGCTACAAATACTAAGTTTGCTGAAGCTTTAACTAAGGTTGCTTTGAAAGTTTCTTTCTCAGACAGAGTTGACGAAACTTCAGACCTTTGCGATGTGGTAGCAATTAACCCTAACTATTTAGAGGCTTGGGGCGATGCTAACTCTTACGAAGGTTACTATTCAGTAATCCAACCAACCATTAATCCAGTATTTAACTCACGTCAAGCAGAGCAAAGTTTATTGATCTGGTCTGATGCTGCTGTTCAGGATTATTACCAGTATGTACGTAACAACTGGGAGAAAAACATTTTACCTAGCGTTGGTAAAAACTGGAATGAACTCTTACAATTAGGTGTAGTTACTTCAACTGCAAAAACTGCTGGTTCATACGGTTTCAATATGTCTTTAGATGCAGTTGCTGCTTCTATTGGCGCAAGTAGCAAAGCTTTACAAAAAGATATCGAGTTACATATCTACGAAAGCATTCCGATGCGTGATGGTAAACATGCCAACAATGCATTCTTACAAGAATTACCTGACCCAGTTTCTAAAGTTACTTGGGACAACTATATCGCCCTTGCCCCTAAACAAGCAGAGAAATTAGGTTACAAAGAATTTGATATCCTAACTGTAAAAGGCGCAAATGGTTATGCTGTTGATTTACCTTTATTAATTCAACCAGGACAAGCCATGGGTACAGCTTCTGTAGCTTTAGGTTATGGTCGTACTAAAGTTGGTAAAGCTGGAGATAATGTAGGTAAAAATGCATTCCCTTTTGTAAGCTTTAGCAATGGCACTTTAAAATATGCTACTACTGCTACTTTAGCAGCAACAGGTGGAAGAGAAGAATTAGCGCAAACACAAACGCACTATTCTTTCGAAGGTAGAAACATCATTCGTGAGACTACTTTAAAAGACTACTTAAAAGATCCTGCTGCAGGTTCTGGTAACCACCATAAACATAAAGTTTACGATTTATGGACTACCGATAAATACGAGAAATTAGGTAATGACTGGGTAATGGCAATCGATTTGAATGCTTGTACTGGTTGTGGTTCTTGTATTGTTGCTTGTAACGTAGAAAACAATATTCCGGTTGTAGGTAAAGACGAAGTACGTAGACGCAGAGAAATGCACTGGTTACGTATTGATCGTTACTATAGCTTTAATGACGAAAAAACAGGTCATGATGTAACAGAAGAGAAAGAAATTGCCCATATGGACAATTTGGATAATGTTTCTGTGGTTCACCAACCAATGATGTGCCAACACTGTGATCACGCACCATGCGAAACAGTTTGTCCGGTATTGGCAACTGTACACTCATCAGACGGCTTAAACCATATGGCTTATAACCGTTGTGTAGGTACACGTTATTGTGCAAACAACTGTCCATATAAAGTACGCCGTTTCAACTGGTTCAACTACTGGAATGATT
The DNA here is from genome assembly GCF_001412215.1 of Pedobacter sp. Hv1. Lineage (GTDB taxonomy): Bacteria > Bacteroidota > Bacteroidia > Sphingobacteriales > Sphingobacteriaceae > Pedobacter. The sequence continues at coordinate 507,948 of NZ_LLWP01000005.1, read as the reverse complement.
CACGTTTCGATAACTACTTGAACAATGAATTTACACAATTGGTATTGAACCCAGATGTAACTACACGTTCAAGAGGGGTAATGGAAAAATGCTCTATGTGTATCCAACGTATCCAAGCTGGTAAATTAACGGCCAAAATGGAAAAACGTGCACTAAAAGATGGTGATATCAAAATGGCTTGTCAACAAGCTTGTTCAGCAAATGCAATTATCTTCGGAGATAAGAACGATCCTAATTCGGAAGTTTCTAAAGCATTGCGTAGCGAACGTATCTACTATGTATTAGAAGAGATCAACGTACAACCAGGTATTGGTTATATGACAAAAGTTAGAAATATAGATTCAGAAACTAAAGAAGTACACGCTTAAGCAAGTACTTGCAGCAATATAAATTATGTCAGGACATAACGAATCAATTTTAAGAGAACCATTAATTACCGGTAAAAACATCACGTATGCACAAATTACGGATGACATTTTACTACCGGTAGAGAACAAGCCTAACAAAGCTTGGTGGATTGGCTTTATTCTTTCACTTTGTGGCGCTACACTTTGGGTGGTTGCCGTAAGTTATACTTTCTGGTTCGGTATCGGATCATGGGGTTTAAATAAAACAGTAGGTTGGGCTTGGGACATCACCGGTTTCGTATGGTGGGTAGGTATTGGTCACGCAGGAACGTTGATTTCGGCGGTATTGTTACTCTTCCGTCAGAACTGGCGTAACTCCATTAACCGTTCGGCAGAGGCGATGACGATTTTCGCCGTAATCTGTGCCGCAACTTATGTAGTATCTCACATGGGTAGACCATGGTTGGCTTATTGGGTATTGCCATTGCCAAACCAATTCGGTTCACTTTGGGTAAACTTTAACTCACCATTGGTATGGGATATGTTTGCGATCTCTACTTATTTCTCAGTATCACTATTGTTCTGGTACACAGGTTTATTGCCTGATATTGCAACCATTAGAGATAGAGCAGTAGGCATGCGTAAAAAAGTATATACTGTTCTTTCTTTCGGATGGAATGGTAACGTAAAAACTTGGCAACGTTTTGAGGCCGTGTCATTAATTTTGGCAGGTATTTCAACGCCACTGGTACTTTCGGTACACACTATTGTATCAATGGACTTTGCAACCTCGGTTATTCCGGGATGGCACACCACGATCTTCCCTCCATACTTTGTGGCTGGGGCGATTTTCTCAGGCTTTGCGATGGTATTGACCCTATTATTGGTTGCCCGTAAAGTATTGGGATTAGAAAACTATATCACCATGTTCCACATCGAATCAATGAACAAGATTATCATCTTAACAGGTTCGATTGTAGGTGTGGCTTATTTAACTGAGTTCTTTATCGCTTGGTATTCTGGTTCAGAATATGAGCAGTATGCCTTCATCAACCGTTCTACTGGTCCTTACTGGTGGGCATATTGGATGATGATGACTTGTAACGTAATCTCTCCACAGTTGTTATGGTTCAAAAAGATCCGTACCAACATTGCAGCTACCTGGATTTTATCTATCGTAGTAAACATCGGTATGTGGTTTGAGCGTTTCGTAATTATTGTAACCTCTTTACACCGCGATTATTTGCCATCAAGTTGGGCAATGTTCTATCCAACATGGGTTGACGTAAGTGTATTCGTAGGTTCAATAGGCGTGTTCTTTACCTTGTTCTTATTGTTCTTAAGAGTATTACCTTCTATTGCAATTGCAGAGGTGAAACTGTTATTGAAGAGTGCAAGTGAGCAAGCTAAAATGGAATTGATCAAAGACGGTCACTTGGACAAAGAACAAGTAGCTGAATATATAGAGTCTTTAGATAAGTTTGATAGTGTTAAACAAGAAGAATACGCAAAAATATAACAATGAGTAATATCAAATATATTTTAGGCAGTTTTGGCGATCCTGATGAAATGATGCATGGCATCGAGAAATTGCAGGAAAATAACATCAAAATTCATGATGTATATACGCCAATGCCTATACACGGCATCGAAGCAAAATTGGGAGTTAAAAGATCTAGGTTAGATATAGCTGCGTTCTTTTTCGGAATAACTGGAACGTTAACCATGTTAACTGGAGTGTATTTAGCTACAGTAGTAGACTGGCCAATCAACATTGGTGGTAAAACCCACTTTGCTTTACCAGATTTTATTCCAATAACTTTTGAGTTGACCATTCTATTTTGTGCCTTTGGCCTAGTAGGATCATATTATGCATCAACTCACTTGTTTCCAGGTAGAGCACCAAGAGTAATGGATTTACGTGCAACTAACGATCGTTTTATCATCGCAATTGATGCGAAAGAAAATACAGAGCACACTAAAATAGACGAACTATTAAAAGGTGCAGGTGCTTTAGAAGTAAAGTATAATGAAAGGAAGTATGTTAGCTATGAATAAGAAGAATATAGTTTACGCCGCATTTATAGTGCTTGCTTCTGTGGCGATGCTTTCAGCTTGTAGAGATAAAAGAAGTACAGGCTTAGAGTATGCAAGAAATATGTACGATCCGATTGCTTACAATCAGGATCAACCAAACAAAAATTTTGCAAATGGAGCAACAGCACAAACTCCACCTGCACATACAGATCCAGTTGGATTTGTAAAGTACGAACTTGCAAATACACCAGAAGGCTATGCTGCTTCTGCAGCTTTGGTAAATCCTTTGCCATTAACCGAAAAGAATTTGTTAGAAGGTAAACACTTCTATACAGTATTCTGCTCTCCATGCCATGGAGATAAAGGAGATGGACAAGGTCATATCGTAAAGCTTGACAAAGGAATGTTAGGTGTACCTTCATACCACGCACCAGATGCAAACTCATCTCGTGGTGGGCTTATGAAAGATTTGCCAGCAGGAAAAATTTACCACACGATTATGTATGGTTTAAATGCAATGGGATCTCATGCTTCACAACTTACACCAGACGAAAGATGGAAAGTGGTGATGTATGTTCAACAATTACAAAAAATACAATAAGAAAAGCAGATATAAATGGGAACTCATCATTATAATTTAAGTGAACAATTTGAGTTTACAGGAAAAGTAAAAACGCTGAGCATTATCGGTATCCTTGTGGGTATTGGTGCAATTGCTTACGGATTTATGAGCGATGCGCACGAACGTACCTTCGCTAACCTGTTACTAATGGCATATTACTTTGCATGTGTATGTATGTCTGGGGCTTTCTTTTTAGCCGTTCAATTCGTTGCACAAGCAGGTTGGTCTGCATCGATACTTCGTGTACCCCAAGCAATGGCAAAAGTTTTACCTATAGCTGTGGTGATCTTATTGGTTGTAGTAGGCTTAGGTTTATATACACATAATTTATACCACCACTGGAATGCACCAGGTTTAACTGATCCAAATTCTCCTAACTACGATAAATTGATCGATGGTAAATCGGCGTTCTTGAACGTGCCTTTTTTCATGGCCAGACAAGTGATCTTTTTAGGAGTGTATAGCATTTTCGCTATGCTTTTGGCAAAATGGTCTAACAATGAAGATTTAGAAGGTGGATTAAACTCTTACCGTAAAAGTTTTAAATACTCATGTGTATTTTTAGTAATCTACGGTTTTACAACTCCAATCTTTGCTTTTGATACCATCATGTCTTTAGAGGCACACTGGTTCTCAACTATGTTTGGTTGGTATAACTTTGCTGCAATGTGGGTAAGTAGTTTAGCTACTATTGCTGTAATCATTATCTTATTAAGAAGAGCTGGTTACATGAGCTGGGTTAACAATAGCCACTTACACAACTTAGGACAGTTTATTTTTGGTTTCTCTATTTTCTGGACTTACGTATGGTTTGCTCAGTTCTTATTGATCTACTATGCAAACATGTCTGAAGAGACTGTATATTTCTACAAACGTTTCAATAACTACGAGTCGTGGTTCTACATCAACTTGATCATGAACTTCTTGTCTCCATTGTTATTGTTAATGGATCGTGACAATAAAAGAAGTGAGAATATCTTATTAACGGTATCAATCATTGTGCTTTGTGGTCACTGGGTAGATTACTATCAAATGATTATGCCAGGGGTATTTGAGTTTGGAACTAAAGTGGTTGATGGAAAACCAGGAAGTGGTTTTGGAATTATTGAAATAGGAACTGCATTAGGTTTCTTAGGTTTGTTTACTTTTACAGTTTTAAGTGCTTTAAGTAAAAAACCATTGATAGCGAAAAACCATCCGTTTTTACAAGAAAGTTTAAATCACCATTTGTAATAGGTTAGATTTAGAAATATATAAATTAATATAATAAAAGTACAGCGTACTACTTTTAAGAAAATGAGTTTAAGAAAATTGATAAATAATAAAACAATGGCGGCTTTAGCAGTACTATTTACTGCGTTTGCAAGTACCAGTGCGTTTGCTCGAGAAGCAGCCGCTGCCGCAACAGCTAAACCTGTAGATATGGGGCCGATCTATAAATCGACTTTGTTCTATGTATTGTTGTTCTTGCTATTATGTTTGTTCATTGCAATAGTTGGAAAGGCTATTAAAGTTTATGAATTAACTCGCGAGAGTGAAGGTAAACCTGAGGGAATTAACTGGAATATGATCAATGGCGTTTTGTTCGCTATATTCCTTGTAGTTGGTTTATATGGTGTATACTGGGAATATACAGTTCATGGAAACATGATCTTGCCAGAAGCAGCATCAGAGCATGGTAAAAAGATCGACCAGATGTTTAACATCACCTTGATCATTACCACTATTGTATTTATTGCTACACACATTGTGTTATTTGCCTTTGCTTATTTCTATAAAAGTACTGGAAAAAGAAAAGCATATTATTACCCACACAACAATGCTTTAGAGCGTATCTGGACAATCGTTCCAGCTTTGGTTTTAACTGTTTTGGTATTGATGGGCTTTTTAACCTGGAGATCTATTTTCTATAAAATTGAAGATCCTAATAAAAAACCATTAAGTATTGAAGTAACTTCTTCTCAGTTTACTTGGGATGTACGTTACCCTGGTGCTGATGGTGTTGTAGGTAAAAAGAACTATAAATTGATTACAAGTATCAATGGTTTAGGTATCGATTTTACAGACAAAAATACTTGGGATGACCAAGTGGTTGATGAAATTGTTTTACCGGTAAATAAACCAGTTCGTTTTATTTTAACCAGTAAAGATGTATTGCACAGTTTTTATATGCCTCACTTTAGAGTGCAGTTGAATACTGTACCTGGTATGACTTCTTATTTTGAGTTTACCCCAACCATTACATCAGAAGAAATGAAGGCAAAAACAAACGATCCTTCGTTTAAATACCTTTTACTTTGTGCAAAAATTTGCGGTACTAACCACTATAATATGCAAAAGCCTGTAAGAGTTGTTACAGAAAAAGAATATGAAGAATGGGTGGTAAAACAAGGTACTTACTTAACCAACGATTTAAGAAAAGCCTTTAAATTACCTGTGCTAGCTGAGCCTGCTGCTAAACCAGCAACAGCTGATACTACAGCAAAAGACACCACTGCAAACAAAAGTAAACTAGCTTTAAAAAAATAATAATACTGGAGAGCCCTTATTATGTCAACTATATCACTACAAGATACACACCACCACGATAACCATGATGATCACGGTCATGGACATCACCAAGAAACGTTCTTAACTAAATACATATTTAGTCAAGACCACAAAATGATTGCCAAGCAGTTTTTAATAACTGGTATTATTATGGCAGTTATTGCAATGGGTCTATCTATTTTATTTAGATTACAATTGGCTTGGCCAGATCAAAGTTTCCCAATTTTAGAAACATTTTTAGGTAAATGGGCTGAAGGTGGTAGAATAAGACCAGATTTTTATTTGGCATTGGTAACCATTCACGGTACCATCATGGTATTTTTTGTACTAACCGCTGGTTTAAGTGGTACTTTTAGTAACTTATTGATCCCTTTACAGCTAGGAGCAAGAGATATGGCATCACCATTCTTAAACATGCTTTCTTACTGGTTCTTCTTCTCTGCTTGTGTAATTATGATGGGTTCATTCTTTATACAAACAGGTCCTGCAAGTGCTGGTTGGACAGTTTATCCGCCGCTATCAGCGCTTCCAAAAGCGATTGACGGTTCTGCATTGGGTATGACCATGTGGTTGATCAGTATGGTACTCTTTGTTGCTTCATCTTTAATGGGTGGTATCAACTATGTAAGTACGGTATTGAACATGCGTACTAAAGGAATGGATCTTTGGAAAATGCCATTAACTATCTGGGCATTCTTCTTAACCGCTATATTAGGTATCTTATCTTTCCCTGTATTGGTTGCTGGTGTAGTATTATTGGTATTCGACCGTAGTTTTGGGACCAGTTTCTACCTATCTGATATTGTAATGGGTACACAGATTTTACCAAACGAAGGTGGTTCGCCAATTTTATGGCAACACTTGTTCTGGTTCTTAGGTCACCCAGAGGTATATATCGTAATTATGCCAGCATTGGGTATTTCATCAGAGATTATTTCTGTAAACTCAAGAAAACCAATTTTCGGTTACCATGCCATGATCTATTCATTGATTGGTATTACCATTCTATCGTTTATCGTTTGGGGTCACCACATGTTTGTAACCGGTATGAACCCGTTATTGGGTGGGGTATTTATGATTACCACTTTGATTATTGCGGTACCATCAGCTGTAAAAACATTTAACTATTTAGCTACATTATGGAGAGGTAACATCAGGTTTACACCTGCGATGTTGTTTGCCATTGGTTTAGTTTCTTTCTTTATCTCTGGAGGTTTAACAGGTATCTTCTTAGGTAATGCTTCATTAGATATCAACTTACACGATACTTACTTTGTTGTTGCCCACTTCCACTTGGTAATGGGTTCTGCAGCAATTTTTGGTATGCTTGCGGGTGTTTATCACTGGTTCCCTAGAATGTTCGGAAAAATGATGAACGCGAAGTTAGGCTACCTACACTTCTGGTTAACATTTATTTGTGCCTACTTGGTATTCTTCCCACTACACTTTTTAGGTTTAGATGGTGTACCACGTCGTTACTATGCATTTACTGAGTTTGAGTTTATGCAAAAATGGTTAACTGTAAACGTATTTGTAACTTGGGCTGCTATTATTGCAGCATTGGCTCAAGTAGCTTTCTTATTTAACTTCTTCTACTCTATATTTAAAGGTAAAAAAGCACCTCAAAACCCTTGGGAAGCTAATACTTTAGAGTGGACTGCTCCGGTAGAGCATTTACATGGAAACTGGCCAGGAGAAATCCCAACTGTATACCGTTGGCCATATGACTATAGTAAGCCAGGTGCAGAAACAGACTTTATTCCGCAAACTGTTCCTTTCTCTCAAACCATGAGCTCTAACTTGCCACATGATTTTGAAGGAAACACAGAGGCAGAGCAAATTCAAAAAGATTGGGAAGCTGCCAATAAACCAGCAGAAAAAGCAGAATAAACAAGTATAAGCTTGTTTAAGTATATGAAATAAGGTATCTGCTGAAGTGAATTAACTTACAACAGGTACCTTATTTTTTTAATCCAATACACACCAATGATTGCTAAATCTGAGAATAGATTTATAAGGTTAAACTTCATTACCATTATTGTAACACTTTTGGTCATCTTGGCTGGAGGTATCGTTCGCAGTACTGGTTCTGGCATGGGGTGTCCAGATTGGCCTAAATGTTTCGATCAGTATATTCCGCCAACCTCAGTATCGCAGTTACCTGCTGATTATAAAGAGAAGTATGTTGCTGGAAGATTAAAGAAGAACGAAAAATTTGCCAAGTACCTGGAGAGTATGGGTAAAAAAGAATTGGCAGACAGTATCAGACACGACCAAAGCATTACCGTACCTGAAGAGTTCAATCCGGCTAAAACCTGGACAGAATACATTAACCGCTTAACAGGTGCAGTACTCGGTATATTTTTAATACTTACAGCTATTTACTCATTCGTTTATCGTAAAACTGCGAAACGGATTGTTGTACTAAGTATTTTAAATATTTTGGTAGTTGGCTACCAAGGTTGGTTGGGCTCAATTGTAGTGTCTACCAATTTAACACAATGGGTAGTAACGGTACATATGTTATTGGCCATCGTAATTTTGGGTATTCTAATCTACACTTACAACTATGCAAAACAATTGCATAAAGAACGAAGTGTAATTATGTACCGCATTTTATGGCTAAAAGGATTTTTAGCCTTCACCATTGTCATTAGCATTGCACAAATTGTATTAGGCACAGAAGTTAGAGAAAGTATAGATTCTATAGCCAAGTCTTTACAGTATGGAGGTAGAAATACTTGGATTAGTAAAGTTGGTAACATATTCTCTTACCATAGAGATTTAGCTATTCTGGTTGCCGTGTGTAATTTTGTAGTTTATAAAATGGTAATTGATCGGTTTAGCGGAAAAGCTTGGCCATTAATGACTGCGAACTACATTGTGATTACTTTGATTGTGCAGATAGCAAGTGGATTTATACTATCGTATTTGGCACTACCACCGTATGCACAAGCGATACATATTTTGTTTTCGACGATATTATTTAGTTTACAATATTATTTATACTTATTAGTGTACCGTACGGCTACCTATAAACCCAATTAACCAATTTAAATTGAAACATTTTTTTGCAGATTTCTCGAAGCTAATCAAATTCAGACTTACCTTTTTGGTAGTGTTTTCTGCATCGGTTACTTTTTTAATTGGCTCTAAAATTCAGGTTGATAGAGGAATTGCCGAAGGGATCAATTGGAACAACTGGTTGATCTTGATTATAGGTGGCTTTTTGGTTACTGCTGCAGCGAATTGTTTCAATGAAATTATTGAAAAGGATTTGGACAAATTAATGGATCGGACCAAAGACAGACCTATGCCTGCAGGAAGAATGACCACAGGGCAAGGATTAGTTTTGGGATTGATTATGGGTATTGCAGGTACATGGTTGCTGGGCAAATTGAATTTAGAAACAGGTTTGATTTCTGTTTTTTCCATTTTGCTTTATGCCTTTGCATATACTCCATTAAAACAAAAATCGCCAATTGCGGTATTTGTGGGTGCCATACCAGGTGCATTACCACCCCTAATTGGATACATTGCCGCTATCGGTGGCCAATCTGAAGTGGGTTATGTACCTGTAGATTATGAAATTGCTGTAATCTTATTTTTAGTTCAATTTGTTTGGCAGTTCCCTCACTTTTGGGCAATTGCATGGGTATTGGACGATGACTATAAAAAAGCAGGTTTTAGGTTATTGCCAACTAAGAAAAGAGATAAGGTTAGTGCTGTAATTGTTTTTATCAGTACGCTCATCCTTATACCAGTAAGTTTATTCCCAACTTTTCTTGGTTTTGGAGGCTATTATATTGCAGGAGTATCTGTGTTAGCAGGGCTTTTGTTTAGCTGGTATGCTTATCAGTTAATGGTGAAGATGGATTTAGCGAGTGCAAAAAAGGTAATGTTTTGTTCATTCTTTTATATTCCATTAGTGCAGTTGGTTTTATTATTTGATTTAATAGTTTAATAATTTTTAAAAATGGTGCATACATTGCAACAACAGGAAGTGAAATTTGATGCCAAACCCAAAAAGTTTGTGGTGTGGTTGTTCGTAGTTTCATCTACCATTATGTTTGGTGGTTGGACAAGTTATTATATCGTATTTTCAGCATCTAAGGGTAAGGGGCATGGTTTGGTATTGCCAGATGCATTTATGTACAGTACTGCAGTATTGGTAGCCAGCAGTGTATTCCTTTTCTTGGCTACAAGAGCTTTAAGAAATGGCGAAAGAGGTTTTCAGCAACTGTTTTTATGGATTACCTTGGCGCTCGGCGTTGTGTTTGGCGTACTTCAGTTTCAGGCATGGTCTAGTTTGTACCAAAGCGGAGCAGCTTTAATTAACAATAATGCAGCAATATCATTAATTTATGTGGTATCAGGTTTCCACCTTTTACACATTTTAGCAGGTATTTGCTTTATCTTAAATAGTTTGGTGGGTTCTTATAAAGATATTCCATCAGATAAAGCGATTTATCGTCAAGAAATTACCTCAATTTTTTGGCATTTTATAGATATATTATGGATATATCTGTATGTTTTTTTACTTTTGAACAGTTAGAATTTTTAACAAACAATTATACTATTACTAAATGGATTCATTATCGAAATTAGACCAAGTTAAAACCACTCCATGGGCTGGTGGCCGTTCTCCGTGGTCGGTAGAATATGGCAAAATAATGATGTGGTTTTTCTTATTATCGGATGCCTTCACATTCTCATCATTATTGGTTTATTATGGTGCGCAACGTTTTACTAAATTTACTTGGCCAGATCCAGATCACGTTTTTCAATCTATTCCTGGTATTGCTGATAGCGGATATCCTTTAGTATTCGTAGGGATCATGACTTTTATCTTGATCATGAGTTCTGTAACAATGGTATTAGCCGTTGAAGCTGGACACAGAAGAGCTAAAAAAGAAGTAATCTGGTGGATGGTAGCTACCATTATTGGTGGTTTCATGTTCTTAGGCTGTCAAGCCATAGAGTGGACACACTTGCACCACGAAGGATTTTGGTGGGGATCAATCCCAACTGCAGAAGAATTGACACATTTCTTTAACGGACCTGTATCTACAGTAGCTGCACAACAATTTGCAAACTTGTTCTTTACCATTACTGGTTTCCACGGTTTCCACGTATTTAGTGGTGTGGTGATCAATATCATCATATTATGTATGACGATTAATGGTACTTTCGAAAGACGTGGCCATTACCTAATGGTAGAAAAAGTAGGTCTTTATTGGCACTTTGTTGATTTAGTTTGGGTGTTTGTATTTACATTCTTCTACTTAGTTTAATTATCATTCTATAAATAAAAATATTATGTCAGAGCACAACGTACATACAACAGAAGAACATGCACATGATGAGCATGGAGGAATGAACAAAAAGAAAATATGGCAAGTATTCGGTATCCTTTTGTTGATTACCGTAATCGAGTTCATTATTGCATTATGGGCAATTCCAGGTAAACACATGTCTCAACATGTAGGTAATTACGTATACATTGCTTTAACCTTGTTAAAAGCATTTTATATCGTGGCTTATTTCATGCACTTGAAATTCGAGAAATTAGGTTTACAATTGGCACTTACCGTATCATTTGTATTTATTATTTATTTCATTGTACTGATGTTAATTGAAGGTGGTTATATCCACGATCACATGCCTCAACTTTAATGAAGTATAACCCAATAAAAAAGATATTAATCCTGGTAACCATTTTAGCGGTACCGGGATTTTTATATTATTTACTACAGGAAAAGGGTAAAAACAGGTATAAACCCTTGGCCATTTATGGTTCTAAAGAAGTAGCGTCTACCTTTCATTCTGTTAGGGGCAAACAAATACCCGATACCATTTACCACATCGTGGATGACTTTAAGCTGCTGAACCAAAAGGCAGATACCACCACTTGGAAAAACTACAAGGGTAGGGTAATTGTACTTAATCTTTTTTATAGCAACGACAGGCCTTTTGGAGTAGATTTTGCCAATAAGGCAATGGAAGGTTTTAGCAAAGTATACGAAAAGAATGACATGATCCATTTTATTGGATTAAGTATAGACCCGCAACGAGACCAACCAGCAGTTTTAGCAGAATATGCCAAAAAGATCAATGCCGTTGCAGGGAAATGGGATTTGTTAACAGGAGATAGTACACAAGTATACCAATTGATTAGAAAAGGTTTATTGTTAGATGCCTTAAAAACAACTGATAATGGCCTAACTAAATTTGCTTATGGCAATATGTTCGTATTGTTAGATTCTCAGCATCGTATACGTGGGTATTATGAAGCAACTAACCAAGAAGCATTGTCTAAACTAGATGATGAAATTAAGGTGCTTGTGGCAGAAGAATTAAGAAATATAAAAGACGGTAGGTAGGGTAGGGAATAGGGAATAGGGAATAGGGAATAGTCAAAATAAATTGGGGTGATTAAGTTAGCTATTTTTAAGATCAACCATACGGAGAACCAATAGTTACTGTTGGTGTCCTTGCCAACGAGATCAAGAATCTATCAAAACTAAATAGAAGCTAAAGAATTTTAAGCTATACAATAGCTACTGTTGGTGTCCTCGCCAACAAGATCAAGATTACAAAACAACGAATTTTAAAAATATACGATATGGAGAACTCAGTTGAAAAAAAATATAACAAGTGGATTGTAGTACTATCTGTAGCGATACCTTTAGTGGTAGCCTTATTATTTGGGGTGAATTTGAGAAAGTTAGGTTATGATGTAAAACCTTTATCCTTTTTGCCACCAATTTATGCAACTATAAATGGAATTACTGCTGTAGTTTTGGTTGTTGCAGTATTGGCCATTAAAAATGGTAAGAGAAAACTGCATGAGAACCTAATGAAGTTCGCCATATTTCTTTCTGTGCTCTTCTTAGCCATGTACGTAGCCTACCACATGACTTCTGATTCTACCAAGTTTGGTGGTGAAGGAGCGATCAAATACATTTATTATTTTATCCTGATCACCCATATTTGTTTATCAGTAATTATCATCCCTTTTGTTTTGGTAACCTACGTTAGAGCTTTGGCACAACGTTTTGATAAACATAAAAAGATTGCAAAAATCACATTTCCGATGTGGTTATATGTAGCGGTAACTGGCGTAATCGTATACCTGATGATTTCTCCTTATTATAATTTTGCTTAAGTATGCTAATTGATAGCTTTCGAGCTATTAAATTAAACTGGAGCTAATTTAAGTCTAAACAGCACAGCGGGATTGATGTATTACTGATACATCAATCCCGCTATCTTTTAATAAGCAAATGCTTTAATAGCGCTTAATCGAAATCGAAAAAATCTGAAAGAAAAGATTTCTTTTTTCTTGGATGTTGAGAAGAGGAGTGGCGCTGATCATATTTCTGATTTTTATAACTGTCATGATGATGATTGTTCTGCTGCTCATAACTATAATTTTCCTTACGATCTTCATAACGCGGTTCAGGTCTGCTGTTTTGTTCGGCTGCAAAGGCCAATAATTTATCCAGCTCGCCTTTGTCTAGCCATACCCCTCTACAACTCGGACAATAGTCTATTTCTACTTGATGGCGCTCGGTAATCAATAAAGTTTCATTACAATTGGGACATTTCATACGTATTAATTTAAATGGTTATTCTTTTTTAATAACGTTTGTAACGGCAAATTGATTGTTAGCCGATGGTAATTTTTTAGGCTCCTTAATTTTAGAAACACTTTTAAAAATTGTGTTATAAAAATTGTGGTGTTTTATGACACAATTTTTAATTAAAACCTTTATTTAATAGATATATTTGTAGCTCATGAAAAAGGCAATTGTTTTTCTTTTTATCATTGTGTTGAGCTTCTCATTTAGCCCAGCAGCTAAGGCGCAATGCTCTATGTGTACCATTAGTGCAGAACAAGGCACAAAAAATGGCAATACACAAGGAAAAGGCCTCAATACTGGTATTCTATATCTCTTGGCCATTCCATATCTTTTAATGACAGGAGTTGGCGTGTTATGGTATAGAAACTATCGCAAAAGGATCTCATCTCCATCTGTTAATCAATAACTGTTCTCCATCCAAACTATTGCTGTTAGGTATTCGCTATGAAGAAAACACCTAAATGGTATGCCATTGTTAAAGGCAAGTGCCCTCAATGTAGAAGAGGAGATATTTTTACAGGCAGCAGCTACGGTTTCAATATTCAACGTACCAATACTAATTGTGCGCATTGCAAACAAAGGTTTGAAATAGAACCGGGCTATTTTTATGCAGCCATGTATGTAAGTTATGCCATGAATATGGTAGAAATGATCAGTATGGGTTTTGCAACTTATTACCTATCTGGAGGGAGATTAGATTTCGATTCGCTAGGATGGTATGTGGGTGTCATTTTTTTAGGTTCACTTTTATTATCACCTTTAAATTACCGATATTCACGTGTAATTTTATTGCATTGGCTATCGCCCAAGATAAAGTACAAAGCTGAGTATGATCAGGAGTAGCGCAGTTTGAAGTTCTCAGTTGACAGTTACCAATGACCAATGAACCAATGACAACTGAACTAATGAACCATTGAACACTTAAACAGTTACCTAAAATGTTAAACAAAAAAACTTTCGATTTTCTTAAAAACATTGCCGAAAATAATAACCGTGAGTGGTTTGCCGAAAACAAACATTTATATGAGGAGGCCAAGGCAGATTTATTTCCATTTATAGCTTTATTAATCAAAGAATTATCGGCCATAGATCCACAATACCCAGCAGATACAGAGCCAAAAAAAGCATTGATGCGCATTTATCGAGATGTGCGTTTTAGCAAAAATAAAGACCCCTATAAAAATAACTATGGCATTGCATTCGATGTGAAAGGTTATGGGCCAAATACCCCAAGTTATTACCTGCATCTGCAACCGGGTAACTGTTTTTTTGGTGTAGGGTTTTGGCAGCCTGAAGCAGCAGTGCTTAAAATGATCAGAGAAGAAATAGATTACAATACGGCTGAGTTTGTAGAGATCATCAGTGCCAAAGCATTTAAAGATATTTACAAATTAAGCAAAGAAGACACCTTAAAAAAAGCCCCAAAAGGCTATGAAATTGATCATCCGCAGATTGAGCTATTGAAGTTAAAAAGTTTCATATCTATTTATAAGATAGCCGATTCTGAGTTTTTAAAACCTACCATAGTGGATAAGTTGATAACTGCTTTTACAACAATACAACCATTTGTGTTATTTTTGAGAAAAGCGACAACCATATAGGAATAGCTTTTTTACCGTTATAGTGTTTTAACGAGCTCTTGATAATTGAAAATAAATTAAACGAATAAATTCTACTAATGAAAAGACTAAGCCTATTTCTACTGGTTGTACTATGTATTTCTACTGTAAGTTCATGTGTAATCTTATCTCCAAAAAAGTATAAAGCCCTTTTGGCCAAACAAGATTCATTAAATGTGGGTTGGAGCGACGCCCAATCTAAGAATGAAAGTTTAGAACAACGGATCAACCGCCTTAAAAAAGATACGGCAGCATTGAATGGACAAATAGCCGAATTAAGAGGCCAGTTCAATGAAATGGATGCCAATTATACCAAATTAAGAAGTAATAGCTCTTCTGAGATCAATAAGCTTTCTGGCGATTTAAAGAAACGTGAGCAACGTTTAAAAGAAGTAGAAGAGATTTTACGCAAACGTGATGAGGCAACAAACCAGTTGAAAGCCAAACTACAAGAAGCATTGTTAGGTTTCACCAAAAATGGATTAACTGTAGAAATTAAGAACGGAAAAGTTTATGTTTCACTAACAGATAAATTGTTATTCCCTTCTGGAAGTATCATCATAGACGAGAAAGGTAAACAAGCCTTAACCCAATTGGCTGCTGTATTGAAACAACAACCAGAAATTAACATCGCCGTAGAAGGACATACCGATTCGCAGAAAATTACCAACCTTGGCCAAATTAAAGACAACTGGGATTTAAGTGTACTTCGATCAACCTCGGTTGTGCGTTTCTTAACCGAAGAGCAAAAGGTAGAAAGTGTAAGAATGACTGCAACAGGAAAGGGAGAATTCCAGCCTTTGGGTCCAAATACAACAGCCGAAAGCCGTAGCAAAAACCGTAGAATTGAAATCGTACTTTCTCCAAAATTGGATGAGCTATACGATTTGATTAAACAATAATCTTATTTAATAGTGGTTCGTGCCATCACGAACCACTATTAAGATTAAAATGGGCTCTGCAAAGATTTAAAATCTTTAAGAATCAAGTCCTTATCAGATAACAGAAATGCAGATTCTTCGAGTTGTGCACTCCAATTGATATTGAGAGTCGGATCATTCCACATGATACCAATTTCAGAATCTTTATCGTAGTAATTGGTTACTTTATAAGTGAAGATGGTGTCATTTTCTAAAGTTAAAAAGCCATGTAAAAAACCGGGAGGTACCCAAAGCTGTTTATGGTTTTCGCCACTTAGCTCAATACTGAAATGCTGACCATACGTAGGCGAGTTTTTTCTAATATCAACAGCAACATCCAGCACTGCACCTTTAATTACACGTACCAACTTTCCTTGTGCAAAAGGTGGTGCCTGAGCATGTAGGCCTCGTAAAGTACCTTTTTGAGAAAATGATTGATTGTCTTGAATAAAAATGGCATTGATGTCTGCCTCAGCTAATTGTTTGGCACTGTAGCTTTCGTAAAAATAGCCTCTTGTATCTTTCCAGATTTTAGGCTCGATTACAAAAAGGTCTTTGATGGGAGTTTCTATGATATTCATTAAGCTATAAATTCCATTAATGTTCTGAAAGCCACAAATTTGTTTTCAAATTTTACCTGCATTTCTACTTGCAATGTTGGCGCATAGTTTTGTTGGTAATCTTCATATTCTGCTAAATTTTCAGCAATATATTGTACACAGAAGGTAGTGCCTTCATTTGGAGAATCTAAAACTTTCAATAATCTGTTAGAGACGAATTTTCCAGTTGCCATTACTGCTGGAATATGAATGTCTTGCATCCATTGCAACCACTCCTCTTTAGCTGCATCTTCAATAATTACGGTTACATTGTATAATAACATGTTACAAAGATAGGATTATGTGCCTAAATTATCACCACGCATATTCCTAAATCGTTTCCTAGCCTCTGCATTAAACATACTGCCCGGATAATCATTCATCAACTGTTGGTATAGTTTTTTAGCCTCTTCTGGATTGTTCAGCTTTTTCTCTAAAATATCTGCCAATGTAAAAAGTGCATCATCTCTCCAAATGCTGGTATTATGGTCGGTAATTAATGTTTTAAGCATGGTAACTGCATTTGCTAGGTCGTTTGTTTTGATGTAGATATTGGCTTTAGCCATTAAAATATCGTCAGTTAGGCTATTTTTAGGGAACATGGTGTCAATACTGTCCAGTTTTGCCAAAGCTTTATCCGTTTTGTTCATAAACTGAAACATATCCGCATCAGCATACATCACTAAAGCTAGGCTGTCATTTTTGCTCTGTAGGTTGTCCGATATCAGGAGACTGAGATTTAGGGCATCGTTGGCAATTAATGCAGAAGTTGATGCCTTTAAAACATCTGCCTGAGATTTTGCATATTTGAAATCGCCCACATAAAAATTGAGTTTTGCAGCTCGGTAACGTGCTTCGTTTCCGATAACTTGGTTTTCAAATTGTTTGGCTACTTGTTCGTATACTAAAATGGCCTCCCAAGGTTGTTTAGACAATACATAAATATCGCCAAGATCAATTTTTAGCTGCCCAATTTCTGCAGATGGAACATTCATAATTTTTAATCCACTTTCTAAGGTTTCTTCTGCTTTTTTTAAATCGTTCAGATAATAAGCTTGTAGATAGGCTAGTTTTTTTAAGGCAAATAAGGTCTCGATATTTTTGCCATATTGGGTTAAAATTTCTTGATATTCATTAGCTAGGGCAGCGATAGCCTGGTTGTCAAATTTACCAGCTACTACCAACTCATATTTGGCATTGATCAATGCAACTTTAGCCCTCACGTAGATCTCGCTTTCAGTTCCTTTTGTTAAAATGTACTCATAAGCTTTAATTGCAGTTGGGTAAGCCTTGTTGGCCAAAAAAGTATTGGCTGTATTGAAAAGAAAAGTTCCGTCGCCCTTGGTCCGTTTGTCTTGGGCAATCAATTGCCTTAAGGCTATCTCATACTCTTGCTGTTGAATGTATTGCCAAATCAACATTTCGGTAAATACCTCGGCCTGTGGATCTTTTTGTATTTTCTTAAATAAGGCTGTTTGAAGCAATTGATAATCTTTATTGTCTTCAAAAATAGAGGCCAGTGCATTTTGTGCTTGGGGCAATAATTGAGGGGTGTTGGTCAATACATTCATGTATTCTTGGATCAACATCACCTTGTCTTTTTTATAACGATAGATGCTCAATAACTCAAAACCGAAGAGCTGTTCGTCGCCAAATACTTTTCTGCCCTGTATAAAAGTAGCAATGGCCATATCGTAAGCTTCAAAACGATAAAAATCGTTGGCTAGTTGTCTAAATTTGTTTTCGTCTTTTGGTGTAGCGTTAATGGCCCCCTGAAATATTTTGTTGGCTTCTTCAATTCGGCCATTTTCTTGATAAACTCTACCCAACGCAACACCATATTGAGATTTATCTGGATATTCTTTAATTAATTTTTTGAGAATGGCTTCTGCTTCTTTGTATTTTTTTATTTTGATTAATGAAGTAAAATAAAGGTCGAAATAGCCATCATTTTTGGTAGCGTTAAATAATTTTTCTAAAAGCACTGCAGCCTTTTCATAATCTGCCTGTTGGTAATATTGATAAGCCAATGCCTCATCTACCCCTTCTTGCGCCTGCAAAAAAGAGAAAGAGAAAATACTACAGATTAAAAGAATGAGTTTCTTCATTAGTGGAATAAATTAATAGCGCTAAAATTAATAGTCAATTAAAGCTTAAGTGCTAAAATAACGAAAAATGTTAACGCGTATTCTAAATGTTACCGATATTATGATTTGAATAATGTCAATGTTGCTACATTGAGACCTAGAATAAGGTTTACGGTAAGTAACAATATTAATAATTAATGTTTTTGCCAAAAGGTGATCCGTATTTTTGTAGAATAGATATATGACGGTTATAAAAAAATATTTAGGGTTGCTATTGCTATTGTTTCTCTTTGCATGTAAAGAAGGAGGAAAGGTTGCTGTATTACCCGTTAACGACTTTTTCAAATCACAGGATAAAGCTACCTATCGCGTTTCGCCAGATGGAAAGAGCTTGGCCTATTTAAAGTTACAGGATAAAAAACAAAACCTTTTTGTAGAGAACATTGAAACTGGTAAAACAGTACAGTTGACCAAACTCCATGAAAAAAATATCAGTTTTTACTCGTGGGTAAGTAACGACGAACTGATCTATTACAAAGAAAAAGAAGGAGAACGTTTCCAGTCTGACCTGTTTATCATCAATAAAGAAGGCAAGAATGAACAACAGTTGAGCAAAAACGAGAAGAACAAGATCAGGGTTTTGGATGATCAACTGATGGAGGATAATTTTTTGTTGGTGTCGTCTAATAAAAGAGATTCTACCGTTTCAGACGTTTACAGATTAAACGTAAGAAATGGAGAAATGCAGATGGCGGCACAAAATCCGGGTAATATTATTGATTGGGTAACAGATGCTAAGGGTATGCTACGGATGGCCATTTCAAGTGATGGGGTAAGCCAAACTTTGTTGTATAGAGAAAATGAAGGGCAGAAATTTAGTCCCATCATGACCAATGACTTTAAAACCACTATACTTCCAATTGCTTTCTCAGAAACCAAGCCCAACATCGTTTATGCCATATCCAACATCAACAGGGATAAAAAAGCTTTGGTAGAATTGGATTGTATTACTGGAAAAGAGAAAAGCGTACTTTTTGCCAATGATACCTTAAATGTTGTAGATGGAGAATATTCTAGACAAAAAGGTAAAATGGCCTATGTGGTTTACGAAACCTGGAAAAAACACAAACACTATCTAGATGACGAGGCCAAGGTTTTGTACCAAAAGATAGACCAGTTGTTGCCAAATACGGAATCTAGAATTATAAGCAAGGACAAAAGCGAAAATGTGTTTGTGATCCGCACATTTACAGACCGCAACCCGGGTTCTTATTACCTCTATGTAGCCAATACTGGAAATTTAAAGAAATTAAGTGACATCAATTCTGCCATTCAGGAAGATCAGATGTGCGAAATGAAGCCAATCAGTTATACATCTAGAGATGGAATAAAGATTGATGGTTACCTTACGCTACCCCTAAATACCAAAGCCAATAACTTACCTATTGTGGTAATGCCGCATAATGGACCAGGGCAACGCAATACCTGGGGCTTTAATGCCGAGGTACAGTTTTTGGCCAATAGAGGTTATGGTGTGCTACAGGTCAATTACAGAGGCTCTTCTGGTTATGGTAAGGCTTTTTTTGCTGCCGGATTTAAACAATGGGGAGCTAAGATACAAGACGATGTTGATGACGGTGTAAAATGGTTGATCGACCAAAAAATAGCAAACCCACAAAAAATAGCCATTTATGGAAATGGTTTGGGCGGGTATATTGCCATAAACAGTGCCATTAAAAATCCAAAATTATACAAATGTGCGGCTTCCAACTCTGGTGTACTCAATTTGTTGAGTTATATCAAATCCATACCTCCATTTTATAAATCGAGTTTACAGATGTATTATGAGATCTTTGGAAATCCAGATGTCGATTTTGAATACTTGCGTCAGGCTTCGCCAATTTTCCATGCAGATAAGGTTAATATTCCTATCTTTATTACACAAAATATCAAAGACCCTCGAATCAATACCAGCGATGCGATACAGTTTGTAAAAGAGCTAAAGAAACGGAACGCACCTGTTACCTATTACGAAAAGGAAGATGCCGCTTTTTCTATGAATAGAGAAGAAGGTCGTCAGAAAATGTACTCGGCTTTAGAACAGTTTTTAGAGGTTAATTTGAAGAAAAAGTAACCTGTTGATCAAATGGTTTCAGAAAAGGATAGTGGTTATCGTAAGAATTTTTCGCTGATAATAACTTTTATTGTCTTAATCTCCGTAGTATTTGTAATTTCTCTTTTTCTAGCATTTAACTTTAGTAAAAAGAATATCGAGAACGATTTTGTATCGGCCAAGGCCAATGTGCTCGAAGAAAGTATCAAACCCTATAATGATTTCTTTTTAAACAAATTGCCTGTAATTTCTTATTACAATGGTTATTTAGATTCGGCTACGGCCGCTAAATATGTAGATACAATCTTACTGCAATACCCTTTTGTTTCTAAGGTAGTCTTTTATGATGCCTTGGTAAAAAACATCAAGTTTGAAGAGAATGGGGTCAACTATGGCGATTGTTCTGTAGGGCTTAAGAATGTTTATCAGTTTGGCAGCACCATACCCAAAGATTCGATCAAACTGTTTGGAGAGAACGATATTGTGAATAATGTGGATCGGGATGGTTTTGATCAGCTCTCTTTAAAGATGATGAAGTTTGCGGCTAAACTAGATACTGCAAAAGCTCCCAGTCAAGAAAGCTTGTTTAGCAATTTTACCAATATCCGCTCAAATCGGATAGACTACTTCAATATCCCAAGTTTTGAACTCTTAAAAGTTTATAAAAGAATGGTGGCCTATAAATTGGATTCAGATCCTGTTTATCAGCAGGATATGCTTTCTTTTGAGCTGGACCCCAGTAAAATCAAGATCAAAAATACCAGGCCTTTGTTGTACCAAAACATCAGGATAGAGCCCATTACCTATGACCCTCTTGATACTTCATCAGAATACATTACGGGCGAGATTACTTTAGGTGGACCATTCTCTGATTATAAGCTTTACTTTATCTCCTCAAAATCTTTTGTTAAAAAAGAGATTTATAGTTTCTTTTTGCCGATAGCCGCTTTACTGTTATTGTTCTATGGCGTATTGGTGTTGGTCGCCTTTTTAATCTATAGAAACCTGAACATCAACCATAAGATGTTTAAGCTACAGTACGATTTTGTAACCAACCTAACGCATGAGTTTAAAACACCCGTAAGCGTGATTAAAATTGCGGGAAATAACATTAAAAGCGCAGCAAGTTTAAGTGCCAGAGAACAACAGCTCTACGGTAAAATATTAGATGAAGAGGCCGATAAGCTGAATGGCTTGATGAATAAGTTGTTGGCCTTTACGCAGATAGAGAACAAAGCCATTATCTTAAATCAGGACGAAATTAATATTGATGATTTTATAGAAAGTACAATTGATGTACACAAGCTGAAACACCCTGATTTTGACTTTACGTATGAAACCTCTGGGTTTACTACCTTTATTACCGATCCGGTTTTATTGGGCAGTTTATTCGATAACTTGGCAGAGAACGCTTATAAATATTCTTCACCAAACCATAAAAAGCTTCATATCAGTGCCCGCTTAATTAAAGATAAGGTGGTGCTCAGATTTAAAGATGCGGGAATAGGTATTCCATCATCAGAAATAAATAATATCTTTAAAAAGTTTTACCGTGTTCAAAACCGATATAACCAAAATGGAAGTGTAGGTTTGGGTTTGGCTTTCTGTAAAGAACTAGTTAACTTTATGAACGGCGAAATATCTGTTAAAAGTGTTGTAGATAAAGGAACAGAATTTAAAATTGTACTACCATATAATAATTAAAAGAGATGTCTAAAGGAATTAAAATACTGATAGTTGAGGATGATGAAAACCTACGTTTTTTAGTAGTTCATCGTTTACAGGCAGAGGGATATCAAGTACTGGAAAGTGGCGATGGGTTAACTGCAGTAGATACCATCATGTCTGAAAAACCAGATATGGTGTTGTTAGATTGGATGTTGCCAGGCAAAGAAGGTGCCGATGTTTGCGAAGAAGTGCGAAAAAATGGATATGAAGGCTTAGTGATTATGATGACCGCCAAGGCACAAGATGTAGATAAGATCGATGCCTATAATTTTGGTGCATCAGACTATGTAACCAAACCTTTTAACATGGATGTTTTGGTAGCGATGTTAGATAGCAAAGCGAAGTTCTTGTTAAACAACGACCGCTCTGAAATTCACCGTTTTGGAAACATGGAACATCACCCAAATATCCATACCTTATTTAGAGATGGCAAAAAAATCGAATTGACGATTTTAGAAAATAGAATCTTATTGTACTTTTTGCGTAACCCAAATAAAGTCATTAACCGCGATGAGCTGATGCTGGTAGTTTGGGGCTATAACTCTGATGTGAATACCCGTACTTTGGATATGCACATTGTAAGGTTGCGTAAAAAAATCGAGCTTAACCCAGATAATCCACAACTGCTACAAACCGTACGTGGTGTAGGTTACCGCTTTAACGCGGGATAATATTTCTCCTGAATTTCTTATTTGATTTTTGTAGTTTTCCACTCAAATTTTAATGATATGAAGTTCAGGATTTTTTATGCCCTTTTTTTTCTAGGTTTTTCGCAAGCCATCTTTGCCCAACAAACCACCATTGGCCAATACCAAAAACATAGCTACGATGGTAAAAAATTACAGATCAAAGGAGAAAAAGGCCACATAGAAATTACGCCCTTTACCAAACAGGTATTTAGGGTGGCCTACTTCGGCAACGAAATCAAATACGATATTCCTTATACTTTAATTGCTACGCCTGATAGCGTAAAAACCACTTTAAAACAAAATGCCAACGAAATTTGGTTAAGCTCTACTGCTTTAAGTGCTAAAATTAATAAGAAAACGCTTGCCATCACTTTCTACTTAAATGGGAAGGAAAGACTGCTGCAGAATACCAACTACGTTTCGGTAAGTGACGATAAAAAAGAGCTTAATTTTAAAATAGACAGTACCCAAAGTATTTATGGTTTAGGCTCTCATGCCTTAAAGGCCAACAGAAAAGGAGAATTATTAGAAAATTACCACCAAGCGCATTATGGTTATACCGCGGGCGAAAAAAACCTGAATATCTCAGTACCGTTTTTTGTAACCAATAAACATTATGGCGTTTATTTTGATAATTATGGTTCTGGCACCTTCGATTTAGGCAAAACAAAAACAGATGTAATCAATTACCAAACCAATGTGGGGGTAGCCTCATATTTTGTAGTGGCAGGCAATAATTATGATGAGATTTTAAATAACTATACCAAGCTTACTGGTAAGCAACCCTTGCCGCCCATGTGGATTTTAGGTTTTATGCAATCTCGTTTTGGTTACCGAAGTGAACAGGAGATGATGGAAGTAGCTAAAATGACAAAGGAAGAAGGCTTTCCAATTGATGCCATGATTTTGGATCTTTATTGGTATGCCGATGATATTTCTGGGATCGGAAATATGGACTGGTATAAAAAAACATTTCCCAATGCCCCTAAAATGATGGCAGATTTAAGAAAGATGGGGATCAAGACCATTCCAATTACCCAAACCTTTGCAACCCTAAAGTCTACCAATTACCAAAGTTCAGCTCAGGCTAAATTATTTGCGGGGGGTATAAATGAGTATCCTTATGTATTGAAAAAGTTCTGGGCTGGTCCAGCCTCATTGTTAGATGTTTTTAAACCAGAAACCCAGCAATATTTATGGAACAATTATAAAGCTCGGATTAAAGAAGGAGTAGCCGGTTTCTGGACAGATTTAGGAGAGCCAGAAATGCACTCAGATAGCATGCAATTTGTTTTGGGTAGCGAAAGACAAATCCATAACATCTATCCTTTAACCTGGAACAAGTTGATCTATGAAAATTATCAAAAGGATTTTCCGAAAGAGCGTGTTTTTAATCTGACTCGTTCTGGTGGTGCAGGCATGCAGCGCTATGCTACTTTTACCTGGAGTGGCGATGTGTCTAGAACTTGGGAAGCCATGAAAATCCAAATCCCCCTAATTACAGGAATGGGCATGAGTGGCATTGGATACATGCATCCAGATGCTGGAGGTTTTACCGGAGGAGAGAAAGAACCTGAATTGTACATTAGGTGGCTGCAATTTGCTAGCTTTTTACCCATTATCAGGGCACATGCCGATGTTAAAATTGCCTCGTCTGATCCTGGTGCAGTGGGTACAGCAGTAAAAACTACTGCTACAGATCATATTGCTTATCCAGAGCCAGTTTTCTGGGATGAAAGCACAAAAGATATCATTAAAGAATATTTGAACCTGAGGTATCGTTATTTGCCCTACAACTATTCTTTAACTTGGTTAAATACAAAAACCGCAAGGCCATTGGTTTTGCCAGTTAACTATTTCGATATCCAAAACAAAGCCTTGAAGAATGTAGATGATGAATACCTATGGGGTGCAAATATGCTGGTAGCACCAGTGTTAGAAAAAGGA
Organism: Pedobacter sp. Hv1; assembly: GCF_001412215.1. Classification (GTDB taxonomy): domain Bacteria; phylum Bacteroidota; class Bacteroidia; order Sphingobacteriales; family Sphingobacteriaceae; genus Pedobacter. The sequence goes on along the minus strand of NZ_LLWP01000005.1, from coordinate 483,044 downwards.
GCAACAAAACGTAAGGTTGTTTTTCCTGCTGGCAAGTGGATAGATACTCGTGATGATCGGACTTATATGGGTACAGCAATGGTTCAAGCCCCACTTACCTCAATGCCCGTTTTTGCAAAGGCTGGTAGTATTATTCCAATGGCCAATACCATGCCCAATACCGATGGTTACAATGCCACTACCTTAATTCTGAAATATTATGCAGCTGAAGAAGTAAAAAGTAGTGCATTTAACATGTATATGGACGATGGTAAAACAGCAAATGCAGACCAAAAAGGAGAGTTTGAACTGCTTACTTTCAAAGCTAGCAACAGTAACAGCACACATGTGTTAAAGCTCGAAAAAACAGGAACATTTGTAGGTGCTCCAAAACAACGTGATGTATTTATCGAAATTCCTAGAGTAAAGAAAATGCCATCTGCATTGCTTAATGGAACGGTTAAGTTGCGTAAAGCCAGTTCAGATCAGGTGTTACTCAGTGCCTCAAATTTTTATTTTTATGATGCAACAACTGCAACACTTAAAATCCATATCCAATGGGATGGAAAACCTGTAAACATTACCATGAGGGATTTGAACTTAAACTAATAAAGAAGTGCTCATGAAATGGCAAATCGCTAAGATTACACACTGTAAGATCATCGTGCCATCTAAAAAGAAGAAATAATAATATTCGTTCCTTTTCAGGTTAGATTTAAAGATGAGCCAGCCAGTTAGAAATATGGTTAAGGCCAAACCGATCACATCGAGGTTAAATTCTTTGGTGAAAAGAACAAGTAGGATCAGGTAAATGACCAATAAACCTTGACAAAAAATCCATGCTTTTTTCTCTCCCAATATCACTGGGATAGTTTTAAGCTCGTAAAGTTTGTCTTGAAAAAGATCTCGGATATCAAAAGGAATGGTAATGGCACAAATGAACAAAAAGCGTTTGGCAACCAATAAAAGGGTTTCCAGTAAGGTTACCGATATGCCATAATTGTGTTCTAGTTCTACAATAGGCAAAAGTACACAGCTTACCGACCAAACTAAAGCAATTAAAAATAGTTTAATGCCTGGTAGGTTTCTTAACCCAATCTTTTTCTGATTGATACTTAAAAAAGGGAAATTATAGGCAAGGGCAATTAAACCAACAAAACCCATTAAAAGTTTAGCTTGAAAGCTCAGGTACAATAAGCCTAGTGGAATAATACAAAGTGCAGAGATGAGCGTAATCGAAATAATCAGCCGATCGTGGGCAAAGATCCATCGCACTCTTTTAAATGGCGATTTTTGTGGATCTTTTGGCTTGGCCAGCAACATGCTCAAGTTGTAGATCAGTAGTGTTGAAAAGAATAAAAAGGCAAGTACAGATTTATCTGCAGGAACTTTTAATAAATAATAAGTAACTAAACCTTGCGCTACGGCACAAACGGCAATGAAGAGATTGCTAAAAAGCAGAAAATCTAAAATAGAGAAGAGTGCTTTTTTAATCATTCTTTGTTAGTTCATTGGTTCATTAGTATAAAGTACTTAGTACAAAGTATAAAGACAGGGTGGTTAATTAGTTCAGTGGTGATTTGTTCATTAGTTAGAAAGTCCGAAGTTAAGGGTAGCAGATTTAAACCTTTAGCCTGCAACTTGTAACCCACAACCCATAACTTTCTACTTTACACTTTCAACCTTTAACTCGGGTTCCATTTTCCATTTTACCTCTTCGATTTACTTTATTGGCTCAGTGGTGTCATTTGTTTATTGCTAAAGTAATCTATTCCCTATTCTCTATTTTCATTTGTTCATTGGCAAAGTAAACTATTCCCTATTTCCTATTCTCCCAAACCCTAACCTCTGCTTAGCGTAAATATCGTAATTTCTGGTAAAATTCCTACACGCCCTGGATAGCCTAAAAAGCCATAACCAACATTTACATAGAGCTGTTGTTGCTTTTCTTTATACAATCCTGCCCATTCTTTATAAATGTATTGAACCGGGCTCCATTGAAACTCTTTTAACCTTACGCCAAACTGCATACCGTGTGTATGGCCACTAAACATGGCATCTATTTGCGGATATTTCTCTAAAACCTCTCCTCGCCAATGAGATGGGTCATGAGATAACAATAGTTTTACAGGCAAATCATCAGTGTCTTTGGTGGCCAATTCCATTTTGCCATATTTAGGAAAACGACCCATTCCCCAGTTTTCAATTCCTAAAATGCCTATTTCTTCTCCACCCACTTTTAACCTGCGGTGCTGGTTCATTAAAAGGTCCCATCCCATTACTTTGTGTGTAGCAATTAAGTCTTGTAGGTTTTTAACTTTCGCTGGCGAACTTTCTCTACCAAAATGATAATCGCCATAATCGTGGTTACCCAAAACAGAGTAAACACCTAATGGTGCTTTTACTTTTGCAAATATGTCTTGGTAATCACGCATTTCGTTGGCCAGATTATTTACCAAATCACCTGTAAAAAAGATCAAATCTGGTTTTTCGGCCAATAACATTTCTACACCACCCTTTACTGCTTTTTGATTGTAAAAACTACCAGAGTGTACATCAGAAATCTGTCCTAAGGTAATTCCATCGAAAGCAGCGGGTAGATTTGGTAAAATCAATTTTCTGCGGTTAATCTGATAGTCGTATGCCCCAGAAACAATACCCCAACTTAAAGAACTTAAGGGAACTGCTGCTGCTACCAATCCGGCTTTAACCAAAAATGAAGAACGACTAATTGGTTCGCCAACAGCAGGTTCATTTTCAACAGGAGCAGGTTTTTCTTTTTGGGCCAGCTTTACAATTTTTAACAGGCCTCGTCTCAAATCATCAATTAAAAGGAAAGGCAACATAAAGAATTTGCCTACGGTTAATAAGAAGAAGGCCACAAGGATTACTGCCCTTGCTGTTAAAAACAAATTGAGAAAAATAGCAGCAAATACACCGATAATCAACAAAATATTAATTGTCCACCAAACAATGGTGAAATTTCTTTTTGTTTTGGGCGACCATTTTTTGAAGACACTTACAATTGCTTTGTAGCAATAAAAATCAAGTAGTAAAACGACAAAGCAAAGTACGATCAGAAAATATGGTCTCATGGATTATAAAGGCAATAAATAAATCTAGGTGTATATCAATTAGATGATAAAAACGGGTTTAGTTACAATAAATTAGTTGAAATCGTCTTCTTCATCATCTGTAAGGTCTGCATTGAATAGACTTTCAAACATATCAGCAAAACCAAAACCACCATTCAAATAGTTTTTGCTTACCTGAGAAAATTCGGCCAAACCGTGTAACACAAACTCCATCATTAACAAGGTTTGGTTTTCGCTTAGTTTAGGATGGAACTGTTGAACAAGTTCATGCAAACCATCTACAGCCATCAATTCTTTTTGATATTGCTTAACCGTTAAATCGTCTGCAATTTCAATGGTATTGCCTTCGGTAAACCATTCGGTTATTTTGGTATATGGATTAGCTGTTTTGCTTTTCTTAGCTCTTTCTGGATCTGGGAAATAACGGGCAAATAAATGTTTTACGGCTTTACCAATCAAGGTATGGGCTACCTTAGCCGGACCTTCTAACTCTCCTTCGTACACCAATTCTATTTTTCCCGTAACTGCAGGGATAATGCCACTAAGATCTGCCAATCGAACAAAAGTAGATTCTTCACCATTGATCAACATGCGTCGCTCTGCATTGCTGATCAGGTTTTCGTAAGCTGAAATGGTTAAACGAGCTGAAACTCCAGATTTTTGGTCAATAAACTCACTTTTTCGTGCCTCAAAGGCTACTTGTTCAATAAGATCTTTCACCAATCCATCGGCTTCGATCAAACGCTGCGATTCGGTTAATTTAGCCTCTTGGAAAGTAATCTTTCTAGAAATTTCAATTGTTCGAGGGTAATGGGTTAAGATCTGACTTTCGATCCTGTCTTTTAAAGGCGTAACAATGCTGCCACGATTAGTATAATCTTCAGGATTTGCCGTAAATACAAATTGGACATCTAAAGGCAAACGCAATTTAAAACCACGAATTTGGATATCCTTTTCTTGCAACATGTTAAACAAAGCAACTTGTATTCTAGCCTGTAAATCGGGTAGCTCGTTAATTACAAAAATGCTGCGGTGTGCTCTTGGAATTAAACCAAAGTGAATTACACGTTCGTCGTTATAGGTTAATTTTAAGGTAGCCGCTTTAATCGGGTCAACGTCGCCAATCAGATCGGCAACGGTAACATCGGGGGTAGCCAGCTTTTCGGTATAACGGTCGCTGCGGTGTTGCCAAAGAATTGGGGTTTCATCACCTTTCTCTTTGATCTCATTTTTGGCAAACCATGAAATCGGATTCAACGGGTCGTCAAAAATCTCACTACCTGCCACATAAGGAATATATTCGTCTAATAAATTAACCAATAAACGGGCAATTTTGGTTTTGGCCTGCCCACGTAAACCGAGTAATAATATATTATGACGAGATAAAATAGCCGTTTGCAATTCCGGAATTACGGTTTCTTCATAACCCAATATTCCTTCAAAACCAGCTTCTTTATTTTGGAGTTGTTTGATCAGGTTTTTTCTCAGTTCGTCTTTAACACTTAATGAGGTATAATTGGTGGCTTTTAATTCGCCTAGTGTTTTTGCTTGCATATGGTGGTATAAGGTTTTGGGTATAGGGTTAAGGTATTGGGCTTGCTGCCTTTAACCTTCGACCTTTTACCTTATCTAAAAGTTTTTCTTCTGTTTTTAATGTAATCTTCAAAAATGTACTCGCCCAAGCCAGTTAAGGAACTGTAAAAAGCTCTGCCTCCATTAATCTGTGTAAACTGTCGTACAAATTGTTGTAAATAAGGGTCCTGAGCAATCATAAAAGTAGTAATGGGGATATTTAAACGCTTACATTGTGCAGCCATATTTAAAGTTTTACCAATTACTTTTCTATCTAGGCCCATGCTGTTTTTATAGTAGCGACCATTTTCTTTTAAACAAGTAGGTTTCCCATCTGTAATCATGAAAATCTGCTTATTGTGTGTTTTTCTTCTGCGCAACAGGTCTGTAGCCAACTCCAAGCCAGCTAAGGTATTGGTATGGTATGGCCCAACCTGTAAATAAGGGAGGTCTTTGATGGTAATGGGCCAAGCATCGTTGCCAAAAACTACAATGTCTAAAGTATCTTTTGGGTATTTTGTTTTAATCAATTCGGCCAAGGCCATGGCAGTTTTTTTTGCGGGTGTAATTCTATCCTCACCGTATAAGATCATAGAGTGTGAAATATCGATCATCAACACCGTTGAAGTTAATGTTTTATAATCTTTCTCCTCCACCTCTAAATCTCTATCCGTTAAGGTAAAATCGCCAATGCCGTGGTTAATCTGTGCATTTTGGATAGAAGCTGTCATGTCTATCTGATCTAGACTGTCTCCAAAAGCGTATTCCCTACGGTCTGCATTTTTCTCTTCTCCAATGCCAGAGATATTGCTGTTGTGGTTTCCTTTTCCCGCTTTTTTAAGCTTGCCAAAAATCTCTTCTAAGGCAGATTTTCTAATGGTCTGTTCAGTTTTAGGGGTGATTTTAACTTCACCATCTTCTTCTTTCAGATAGCCCTTCTCTTTTAAGTCTTCAATAAAATCGCCCATGGCATATTCATTATTGGTAAACTTATATTGTTTGTCGAGCTCGTTCATCCATGCCAATGTTTCTCCAGCATCGCCAGCGGTATAATTGAGCAATTCGGTAAAAAGCTTTAGCAGTTCATTGAAACCACCTTTTGGCAATTCATTGGGCAGGAATTTAGAAAATTGGAATCCTCTCATTAGTTATATAAACGATGTATCGAAGGTAAAAGTTTGAGGCCACAGTATTTTAAGCCTGATGTCATTTTTGAGGCGTTTAAAGAACTGAACTTCATATCAATTGTCTACTCAAAAACTTCGCTTCCATACGGAGGGTTGGCGCCCTTTTGCGAGGCTACAAAAGCACCCACCTTACAAGCCCTATCCAAAATCTGCTCAAATGGATAACCGTTTAAATAACTAGCCAAAAAGGTAGCTAAGAAAGAATCGCCAGCCCCAACTGTATCTGCTACTTTTACCCGATAGCCTTGATGTTGATAAAGCCTGTCTTCATGTAAAACATAAGCACCCTTTTCGCCAACGGTTAAGCAGATGGTTTGTATGTTAAACAACAGCCCTAATTGTTTGAGCAGTTGCTCATCTGTACTTCCTGTTAAGTGCAATTCTGTTTGAAGATAGCGCAATTCGTGCTCATTGACTTTTAGAATGTCTGCCTCAGCCAACAATATTTTTAGTGTAGCAATGGTATAAAATGGTTCACGAAGGTTGATATCGAATACCTTAAGTTTGGCTTGTTTAATTAAGGCTAAAATGGTCTCTCTGCTTTTTTCATTGCGACAGGTTAAACTACAATACACAAAAGCATCGGCCGATTGTACTGCAGCAATTGCTGCATCTGTTAATTCAATGGCATCCCAGGCTACAGGTTCAACAATGGTATACGTAGCCTGATGTTCGGCGTCTAACGTTACTGCTACTGTACTTGTAGGTAGGGTTTTATTGAGTTGAACCAAATCGCCATTGAGGTGTTGGTCTGCTAAAAAATCGAGTAGTTCGGCTCCATGCTCATCATTACCAACGGCACTGATAAATAGGCTATTGATGCCCTGTTTATGGAGGTTTAGGGCAACATTCATAGAAGAGCCACCTGCTTTTTTCCCTTCGGGCAGTACATCCCACAATATTTCGCCTATGGCGGCAACTGTTTTTTTCATCGTATGGATAAAGGAACAATTTTATTGCTTGAAATAAAAATGAATTTATAGTTTTACCCACAAGTTTTTATTGGCGACAGGAGACAGGGTTCGATTACCTTCTTCTGCAATTAAATGATCATAGATTTAACTAACCCATCAAACCATTATGAAAAAATTAATCTTTTTGTTGCTGTTTACCCTTTCATTTAGTGCGTATGCGCAACAAAATTCAGAAAAAGAAGGCATTTTAAAAGCGTTGGAAAAAGTACGTAGCGATTGGAACAAAGGAGACCTGAATGCGTTTATGCAGGGTTACTGGAAAAGCGATAGCGTATTGTTTGTAGGGAGTAAGGGGCCTACCTATGGCTGGCAAAAAACCTTAGACAATTATAGAAAGGACTATCCGAATAAAACGGCAATGGGCACCTTGATCTTTGGGATTAAAAAAGTTGAACTTTTAACTGCCGACCAAGCTTTTGTTTTAGGAAGTTGGAATGTTAAAGTCGTAAATGCTGAGTTTAAAGGTTATTTTACCCTCTTGTTACGCAAGATTGATGGAGCTTGGAAAATTGTGGTAGACCACTCTAGCTAAGTTTTGTCAATTGTCGATATTTTTTGGTGAAATAATACAGAGAGAATAGGGTGAGTAAACAGCCAGCAACAGAAAGTAGTACTACACTGTTAGAGAAGAAAGTAACCCAGTTTAATTTAATTTTAAAAATCTCTTTGGTTAGCAATACCCCGATACTGCCTACATAACCAAAAGAATCGGCAATGTAAATTAGAAAACCCACATTGCTGGCGTACTTGAAGGTAGAGATCAACCGATCGAAAAATACTGCATTAAAGGGAATGTAAACCATGTATAAGCCAAGCCCCACTAAAGTCATCCACCAAATGGGTGCTAGTAGATTGTTTTTAAATAAGAGGGTACTGGTTCCGGCTAGGATAAAACCGATAATGATAAAGTAATGCGCACTTTTTAAAGCCAAGAAATTGTTCTTGATTAGCACCATGCTACCAATTAACAAAAGCACAATTAAAGTGATAGGGGTTTCTGTTTTAGAAAAGATAGCAGGTTGATTAAAAAAGCCCATTTCTTTCCACATCTCTGCACCAAAATTATCTCTAATGTCTCTAAATATGGTGGCAAAGCAGTAGATCAACACACAGGCCACCAGACCGCCAAAAAAATCTTTGATGAACTTTTTACGATCAGCTGGGGTCATTGGAATGCGTTCTGCACGGTAACTGATGTCTTCTGCACTTGGCGCAGGAATTTTTTCCATCAGATATACAAAAAAGATCAAGGGTAAAGAAAAAACCAATCCAGTGTAAAAAGGTACCCAAAATTCTGAGATCCCAAAATTAACCATCAGCCATGCCCCAACAGATTTAACAAAGCCCGAAGCAAAAATAAAACTTACGGCCAAGGCAGCGCCAATAAAATCAGTACTCCTTCTGCCTTCAACATAAGAAAAGACCACGCCCCACAACATCCCCAACGGGAAACCATTAACGAACAAGAAGACGATATTATAGGGTAGGGGAACGAGGGCGAAAAATAACCAACTTAACCAGGCAATACCTGTAAGTAGTAAAATGATTTGACCTCTACCGGTTCTTTTCAGTTCAGAAATATATTTAATTCCATAGAACTTGGCCAAAAGGTAGCCCAGCATCTGGCAGATGACCAAGATGGTTTTATAGCTGTAACCGGCAATACTTAAACCGTCAAAAGTGGATACGGTAAATGATTTTCTAAAGCCGAAAATCATGGTGTAGGCCAAAAACACAACAATAGCTGCGTATAAACCAGTTTTAACTTGGCTGTTTGATTTAGAAATAGTGGTCATTAATAGCAGTTTGGTTTATCGGTTAATCTTGAAAGATAAACAAAACCAAACAATACTAATGCGTATGAAACAGAGATTTTATCTTGGGCTGCCGTTTCTTAGCGCTCGCTCGGCACGTTTAACTGCGCCTTTTTCTCTCCAAATGGCATATTTCTCCTTAAAAGTCATTTTAATCAAGCTGTCAACCGCCCCATGAGTAAATAAGCTCCAAACACTGGCAATTTTACGGCTAATTGATTGATCCCAGGCTCTTAAACTTAAAGAGAACGAACCATCAACGTATTTCATCCAGTGCCACATTCCGGTAGGCATAAACAAAGTATCTCCATGTTCTAAAAACACTTCATAACCTTCGATGCCTTTAAGTGCAGGGAATTTTTCAAAATCTGGATTGTCAACTTTGTAATCTTCCAGAGCATAGGTAGCATTAGGCAAACAATACAATCTATCTTTCCATTTGTAATCGAAAAGGATAATATGCTTGCGCCCACCAAAATGCGTGTGGAAAATATGTGGTAAATCAATATCGTAGTGTAAGAAAGTAACCGAGTTTGAACCACCGAAGAACATGGCAGGCATGCTTTCGATAAAACCACCCATTAAATCTTTAGGTATTTTAATGTCGTTGATTAGGCTTGGTACTTTTTTAAACAGGTTAAAAAAGAAAATCCTTAATTCGGTTGGTTCACGTTTGATCAGGTCTAAATAATCCCCAAATTTCATATGGGCAGCAGCAGCATTGATTGGCTTTGCAGGATCAGCTTTAGAGTTATCGTAAAGAGGAACTTCCAATTCGCCGGCAATTTCTTTTAAATATTCAGTTGTCCATTTTTCTCTAGCAGGCCAATCTTTGGTCAAACCCTTAATAATTAAAGGTTTTTTCTTGTCAAGATAATTCTTTTTGAAATCTTCTCTACTAATAGTTTCTACTGTATCAACAGGTTTTAAAATAAAGCTCATAGTGTGCCAATAAATTAAGTTTTGGATTAAACTGATCAAATCATCTACCCGACACAAAAGTGTAAATTAAAATTTGAAATAAATATGATTTAGCTCATAAAATGTTAAGTCTATGATAATTTAAGGTTAGCTTAGTTTATAAAAAAAGCGCTCTAAAAATTTTAGAACGCTTTCAATCAATAGGTAAAATTGGATAACTAACTCCTTATTTTGGCATTAAAACAGTATTGATTACATGAATTACGCCATTACTTTGGAAAACATCTTTGATAGTTACTTTAGCAGTGCCTCCTTTTTCATCTTTCAACATTAGGTTTTTACCTTCCATCCAAGCCCATAATTTACCACCTTGTACAGTAGTTAATTCTGCTTTGCCTTTGCCAGCTTTAATGGCTGCTGCAATTTCTTTGCTGCCCATTTTGCCTGCCACCACATGGTAAGTTAAAATTTTAGTTAATGTTGCTTTGTTTTCTGGTTTAACCAAGGTTTCTACAGTGCCTTTTGGCAATTTCGCAAATGCTTCGTTGGTAGGTGCAAATACTGTAAACGGACCAGCGCTTTTTAAAGTTTCTACCAAGCCTGCTGCTTTTACGGCTGCAACCAAAGTGGTATGGTCTTTTGAGTTAACCGCATTGTCTACAATATCTTTAGTAGGATACATTGCAGCGCCACCAACCATTGGATTTTTTTGAGCGTGAACTTGAGTTGTAAATGCCATAGCTACTACGACAATTGCAGATAGGAATATTCTTTTCATAATCTTTTTAATTTGATATGAAAGCAGATACGGAGAATAAACCTGAGCAGATTGAAAAAAAATTAAATTAATTATAATTGATTGACAATCAATTTATTAATATAATTTTAGCTAAGTGACTTTTGCTTTTCTAATAATTTTAGAGAATAGTTTAGGGAAGAGTCTTTTGAGCAATACTCCTTTTGTTTCTTTGCCACCAATGTAAACTTCTTCTTTTTTTGCCGTAATGGCCTTGATAATTTCTTGTGCACAAAGCTCGGGTGCCATGCCGTTTGCTTGGGCGTCGTCCATGGTGCCTTGGGCCGAACCATCTGCCGTGAGGGCATTGATAGTGACATTGGTTTTAATAAAGCCCGGACAAGCCAGTAAAATATGAATATTAGGGTTGTCTATTTCTATTCTTAACGAATCAAAATAACCATGTAAAGCATGTTTGGAAGCTGAGTAGGCAGAACGAAAACGAGTGCCAAACTTACCCACCAAGCTGCTTACACAAACGATATCGCCTTCGCCTCTGGCCAACATTTGAGGAAGTACTGCTTTACTTAAAATGACCGTTCCCCAAAAATTTACCGCCATTAGGCGCTGTTCTGTAGCTAAGTCAGTATCTAAAGCCAAACTTCTCTGACTAATGCCACCACTGTTAACCAGGATGTCGATGTTCCCATAAATTCGGAGTGCATCTTCCGCTTTTCCTGGCAAGGCGGCGCCATCTGCCAAATCTAAAGACAACACATGAACATTAATTTGATCCTTGCAGTTGGCCTTTACCCTAAACAATTCATCCCGATTACGAGCAGAGATAATGAGTCTTGCCCCCATTGCATTAAATGCATAAACCAAGGCTTCTCCAATTCCAGAAGACGCACCAGTAATCCAAACAACTTTATGCTTCATATGTTAAAAAAATAATTTAGTCATCTTCTTCCGCAAAAAGTGCGGCAGCAATTCCATCAGCAAATAATTTGCCCTCGGGGGTAAGTTTAAGTAGGTTGTCGGTCAAATTCAGTTGGCCATTCTCAATAAACGGCTTTGCTTGTTTCTGGGTCAGATCGGCATAACGAGCTCCAAATTCTTTACCAATTTGATGGAGATCTGTTCCCCACATGGTTCGTAAAGAAGTCATGATATATTCGTTAAATCGATCTATCGAGCTGAGCTCTTCTACAGTTTCGGCTAGTTTTTTGTCGGCTAATAAACCTAAATATTTGGCATTGTTGGCTAGGTTGATGTAGCGCTGCTGCCCATCGAAACCATGTGCAGAAGGGCCGATGCCCAAATAAGGAATGCCTTTCCAGTAATTGGTATTGTGTACAGCATATCTATTGGGCAAACTATAGTTAGAGATCTCATAATGCTCAAAACCAGCTTTAGCCAATTGTTGGGTTAACAATACAAACTGTGCTGCACTTTGCGCATCGTCCAAGCCTATTTGTTTTCCTTTCTGTATGGCATTGGCCAAGGCCGTTTTGGCTTCGACAGTTAATGAATAGGCAGAAATATGTGGTGTTTGCAAGGTAGTTGCAGTATGGATGTTCGACAGCCATTTTTCGTCGGTTAAAATAGGGTAACCATAAATCAGGTCGATGCTCAAATTTTCGAAACCAGCATCTTGCGCTCTCTTGATACAGCTTTCAGCTTCATCAGCAGTATGCGCACGGTTCATCCAAAGCAAATCTTCATTAAAAAAAGATTGAATACCAATACTGAACCGGTTGATAGGAAGTTGGCGCAATTCCTTTATTTTTTGCGCATCCAGGTCATCTGGATTTGCTTCCAACGTAATTTCGGCAGTGGCCGAGATCGAAAAACACTCCGTAAGTGTATCAAATATCTGTTGTAAAGATTTAGCAGGTAAAACCGATGGCGTGCCCCCACCAAAATAAATGCTCCCGATCTGTTCATTAATCCTATTCTTTTTCAATCGTATTTCTGTACAAATTGCATCGGTCATTTCATCCACATACTTTAAAGAAGTGGTAAAATGAAAATCGCAATAGGTACAAGCCTTTTTACAAAAGGGAATGTGGATATATACACCAGCCATTGGACAAAGATAAATTAATTAAATCATATCATCTTTTGCTGATTGCTTTAGCTCGCATTAGGAAAACAAAATAATAAAGCACTAAATTTGTAGCGCTACAATTGATATTTTGTTGGTTTTACATGTATAAAAAAGGTGTTTGGCTTCTTTTCTTGCTCCTAACGGTTGGTATAACTTCGGTTAAGTCTAAGCAGGCGTCTTTAAAATTAGATACCAATAAACAAAATTTGGTGCTGGTTGATAGTTTAGATTCGGCACAAGTTGTAACCTCGGTAAAAGATACCATTACCCCTAAAATGTTATTGGTGCCAGATTCGTTGACCAAAGCATTGATAGCCGATAGTTTGAGCAAGGGATATGGCTTCCCGCTTTTTGATCCCGAGGGTTTGGCTAAAAGGTATTTATCTAAAACAGGGGGTATTAGTGTTTACCAAGAAGGTTCGCCTATGCCTAAAGGTGAAGTTTGGATCTTGGCCGTAATTGCAACATTGATTTTACTGTTTGCTATTTTAAAGCATACTTTTTCTAAACAGTTGGTGGCTATTGTGCAATCGTTCTTTAGCAATAGGGCCTTGGGTAATTTAAATAAAGAGGATAATTTGTTTACCTCGTGGCCATTTTTATTGTTATTTGTTCAGTTTGGCTTTACCATTGGGATGTTTTTTTACCTGATGGCACAATATAAACAGATTGATGATGTAGCCCATGGATTTCAGTTCTATGTGACCATTTCTATCCTCATTATTGTATTGTATATTTTCAAGATCATCATCTTGCGTTTGCTAGGTTATGTGTTTAATGTTCAAAAACCGGTAAATGAGTACGTCTCTATATTATATTTAAGTTATTTTAATGCGTCTTTATTGTTCATGCCCTTGGTGATTGCTTTTGCCTTGTCACCACTCAAATATGGCGTATTTTATATTGCAGTAGCCACTATTTTGTTGGCAATTATTTTTGTTTTTCAGTTTATTAGGGCTGGAATAAATATTTTATCTCATTATCGGTTTTCAAAAGTCTATTTATTTTTGTACTTTTGCACCCTCGAAATTTGCCCTATTTTAATATTAATCAAGGCAATAGGATTTTAAGAGGTAATTAGTTAAAATGCAGGAAAAGAAAGAAGATAGGTTACGTAAAGTAAAAAGTATACTGATCACTTTACCAAAGCCGGAAACAGAAAAATCGCCTTATTTTGATCTGGCAAAAAAGTACAATTTGAAAATTGATTTTAGATCATTTATTCACGTTGAAGGAGTGCCAGCTAGAGACTTTAGAAAAGATAAAGTTAATTTAGCAGATTTTACGGCGGTAGTATTTACTAGTCGTAATGCAGTTGATCATTTCTTTAGAATATGTGAAGAAATGAGATATGAAGTTCCTGCAGACCTTAAATATTTTTGCATCTCTGAATCTACAGCATTATACCTGCAGAAGTACATCCAATATAGAAAACGTAAAATTTTCTTTGGTAAACAAACTGCTTCAGATTTAGCTGAAATTTTAAAGAAACACGCAACTGAAAAATTCTTGTACCCATGTTCTGATGTGGCTACTGAAGATACCATGAACTTCCTTCAAAAAAATGGATATGATGTTACACCTGCAGTTTTATTTAAAACTGTGGTGAGCGATCTTTCTGATTTGGCAGAGGTATTTTATGATATTATTGGATTTTTCAGCCCATCAAGTATTCAATCGCTCTACATCAATTTCCCAGACTTTAAGCAAAACAATACCCGTATTGCTGCATTTGGTTCTAATACCAATAAGGCAGCAACAGATGCAGGGCAGATTGTAGATATTGCTGCGCCAAGTCCAGAAGCTCCATCAATGATCATGGCTATCGAAAACTATATTAAGAAATCTAATAAGTAGATTTCTAGTATTTTTTTCGTTCAAAGGTTCATCAGGTTAAAGTGTAGGCCCAATTATATGATGTAGTTTTACGCTAAAAAAATAGCTGTTAATTTATGGTTAATAAATTTAAGGTTAAATTAATGTGTTGTGACAGCTTAATTCGCCACAGTTGTTGATTTTTTTAGGTAAATAATTGTTTATATCAAGGATATTCGATAAAATTGCTATTAATATAACTAAGACTTTGCTTTAATTGATTTATGAGAAAAATATACTTTCTTGGTTTTTTTATCATCAGTGGTCTACTAGCAAGCTGTTCAAAAGGCGGTGCGCAAGGAGAGTTGGTGGGTGCTTTCAATAAAAAATTCAAGAATAAAACAATTCCTTTAGGGATGGTTTTTGTGCCTCAAGGAAGAACGCTAATTGGGATGACCGATGAAGATATTAATTTTTCTCAGGGTAATCCGAGCAGAATGACTTCATTTACGGCGTTTTACATGGACCAAACAGAAATTACAAATGCAGAATACCGCCAATTTGTAAACTGGGTTAGAGATTCAATCGCCATTACTTCAATGGGTCAGTCTGGTGCTCCAGGTTTATACAAAGCTCCGGCTACAACTGGGGGTGCTCCTGCAATGGGTCCACAAAATATCGATTGGGGTAAAGTAGGTGCAAATGGTATCAATCTTTGGGGTAAAAACAGCACCTACAAAGCGAAACTTCAAAACATGTATTATTCTGGTAAAGATGCTTTGCCGGGTAAAAATCAGCTTGATGTAAGAAGATTAAAATATGCTTACAGTTATGAAAGCTATGATTTAGCTGCAGCGGGTAGAAATGATCCGAACAAAAGCAGACAAGACTTTATCGAAACTTACACCGATAATCCAACACCTGGAAAAGCAAATGAGCATCCTTCTGTTAGTGTTTATCCTGATACCATGGTTTGGAAAATGGATTATTCTTATTCTCAAAATGATCCAATGGTTAAAACCTATTTTAACCACCCATCTTATGATAAATATCCAGTTGTTGGCGTAACCTGGGAGCAGGCAAATGCTTTTTGTAACTGGAGAACTTTGTTGTATCAAAATGTGGCAAACGCCAGAAAAATTCCTATCAACTCTAGAAGCGACTATCGTTTACCTACTGATCAGGAATTTGAATATGCCGCAAGAGGTGGTAAAACACAAACTAAATATCCATGGGGTGGTCCATATATCATGAACGTTAAAGGCTGCTTACAGGCAAACTTTAAGGTAGGTAGAGGTAATTACTCTGATGATGGTGGTATGTACACCGTTGATGCTAAATCTTATATGCCAAATGACTATGGTTTGTACTGCATGGCAGGAAACGTAGCCGAATGGACCAGTACCGCTTATAACCGATCGGCTACTCCTTTATTATTAGATTTTAATCCTAACTACACGAATACTGCTAAAGGCGCTAAAGTTGTTCGTGGCGGTTCTTGGAAAGACATAGGTTTCTTCCTTCAAAACTCTGTTGCAACTTATGAATACCAAGATAAACCAAGATCTTATATTGGTTTCCGTTGTGTATCTGATTTTGCTGGAAGCACACTCAACTAAATTTCAACAAGCAAAAAACTAAAACAAAACTTTTAAAAGATTATGGCAGCAAGAAAACAACCAGGATGGTTACACGTGGCAATTTCCTGGGGAGCAAGTATCGTTATTCTGGGGGCATTGGCTAAAATTATACACTTTGGTGGCTCTGCTGCCAATTATGTAATTGGCGTTGGACTTGGAGTAGAAGCATTATTGTTCTTTTTAACAGGTTTATACCCACCTGAGCCAGAATTGCCATGGGAACGCGTTTATCCTGAGTTGAGCGATAAGTTTACAGGCGAATTGCCTAAAGCAACAACCAGACCAGCAGTTGCTGCAGCAGGTTTCTCTTCTACAGCTGCTTTAGATAAAATGTTGGTTGATGCTAAAATTGGACCAGAATTGATCGAAAGTCTAGGTACAGGTTTACGTACTTTTGGCGATAAAGTAGCCACTATTTCTAATGTAACTGATGCCGCTACAGCTACCAACGAATTTACCGGAAAGATTAAAACGGCTTCTTCGAGCTTTGATAATTTAAATACTGCCTTTGGTAAAGCTACTGAACAATTGGTACAAATGGGAGAAAGCAATGTAGACTCTCAAGCTTACCATGATCAGGTAAATAACCTAGCTAAAAATTTATCAGCATTAAATGCTGTATACGAATTAGAATTGCAAGATTCTAGTGCACACTTAAAATCGATGAACAAATTCTATCAGAATTTATCATTAACAATGAACAACTTTAACGAATCGATGGAAGATTCAAAACAGTTCAAAGAAGAAGTGGGTAAATTGGCTAAAAATCTTGCGTCGTTAAATTCAATTTACGGCAATATGCTAACTGCAATGAACCAACCTCGTGTTTAATTTTTGTATAATTTTAACCAAAAAACCTAATTAAACATGGCAGGAGGAAGAGAAACGACAAGGCAGAAGATGATCAATATCATGTATTTGGTATTGCTAGCTATGCTTGCCCTAAACGTTTCAGATACAATATTAAATGCATTTAAAAATATTAACGATAGTTTAGATGCCTCTAAAACCAATGTAAGTACAAGCTTAGACCAACTTTTTAGTGCATTTCAGAATACAGAACTAAAAAATAAGCCTGAACGTGCCCAACCACTTTGGGATAAAGCCAATAAGGCCAAAGCTTACGCTGAAGAGTTGAACAAAAACATTCAAAGGCTAAAAGACGAGTTTAAAACTGCAGGAGAAGGTATTGACGAAGAAACAGGCGATTTTGTATTGAGAGACAACATGGATATTGCACAAAATATCATGATCAATAAAAAAGAAGGCGAACAGTTAAAAGCTAAGATCAATGAAACAAGGGCAAAGCTGATTTCTTTGCTGGAAACGAAAGATCAAGCTAATGTTTCTTTCTCTTTAGAAGCAAAAGATCCTGAAAAGGCAGTGAATGGCAAGAAAAAATGGGAAGACATTAACTTTGGCGAAGGCACACCTTTAACAGCGGCAAATACCATTTTAACTAAAATCCAAGCCGATCTGAAAAATGCAGAAGCAGAAATAGTTAAAAAGCTATTTAGCGGAATGAACCAGACCCAAATGACTTTAGATCGATTTAAAGCCGTTGCAGTTCCTTCTGGAAGTTACGTAATTCAAGGCCAGCCTTACAAAGCCGAGGTATTTTTAACCGCTAGCGATTCTAAATCTAATCCTGATATTTCTGTTGGCGGAACTTCATTAAATGTAAAAGAAGGTGTTGGAACTTATACAGGTGGTACCAGTAATGTAGGTTCTTTCACTTGGAAAGGTACCATTAGGGTAAAACAAGCTGATGGAGAAGTGAAGATCTATGAAACACAACCGATTACTTACCAAGTGGCTAAACCATCGGCAACAGTTTCATCTAAAAGATTAAATGTAATTTATGCCGGAATAGATAATCCATTCTCAGTTTCAGCACCAGGTTTTTCTTTAGAAAGCTTAAAAGCAAGTATCTCTGGTGGCTCATTAACAGGTAGTGCTGGTAACTACGAAGTAAATGTACCTGGTAGCATGGTTGGCAAAGAAGTAACCATTAGCGTTACCGGAACAACTGATGGGAAGAGCTTAAACCTAGGCAGTAATGTATTTAGGGTAAAACCAATTCCAAACCCAACTGCAAAATTTGCTGGAGTAATGGGAGGTATCCTTACTGGAAGCAAACTTACGAGTGGACAAGTGGTAGCTGGCATAGATAACTTTGAATTTGATGTTAAAATACCAGTACTTAAATTTACTGTTACAGTGGTTAGACCTAGACAAGAAGCACAACAATTTTTCTGTTCAGGTGGAGGTTTAAGCCCTCAGGCTAAATCAGCAATGGCTTCACTTCCATTTAGATCAACTGTTTACATTGATAATATACAGGTTCAATTGCCGGATGGCCGTACACCGATTATAAATACGATGGTATTTACCGTAAACTAAAAAATTATGAAAAGGATATTTTTTCTATTCGCATTGCTATTATTAACAGGTACTGTTTTCGCTCAGAATACAGCCCAACCTCCTGTGCAAGATAAAAAGGTAATTCCTAAAAAGAAATTGGGACCTAAAAAGGATGGTTATATCTATAAGGAGACCACAGAAGCAGATACCGTTGTACCTTACTCTGTAGTAAATAAAGAAGATGTAGCATTTACCAAACGTATCTGGAGAGAAATTGATCTGCGTGATCGTGGTAACTCTGTTTTAGCTTCGCCTAAGGTTAATTTGTTGGGTATTATTTATGAAGCCTTAAAGAATGGCGAATTGGATATGTATGCTAGCGATAATGAAGATTTTCAGACTGGAGATCCAATTAGCCAGAAAAAAATAAGTGATACCAGCAGCTCAGCTGTTGACACTGCTTTTCTAGGGGTTAATCCAAGTACCAACGAAGTAAATAGAGCAAATAATGAGTTTTTTGCAGCAAGTTATCCTATCATCAGAATTAAAGAAGATTGGATCTTAGATATCAAAAGAGGAATTTTTGAGCCACGAATTGTAGGCATTGCTCCAGTTAGAATTGATGTGAAAACTCAATTAGATAACAATGGTAACCCAGTAATGGATCCAACTACCAATACCGCAAGAGCTGATACTTTAAAAAGTGCAGTGGGTTGGTTCTATTTTGATGACCTACGTGAGATTTTGGTGAAGCATAAAATTGCCAACAATGGCAATGATAACTCTGGAATTAATTTCGACGATGTTTTTATCAGAAGATTATTCTATAGCTACATTACAAAAGAATCAAATGCTGCGGATAACAGGTTACAAGACCTATTCTTAACTTCAAAAGAAAGACTGATTGAAGCAGAAAAGATTAAGAAAAAATGGGCCGATTTTGAACAAGGCCTTTGGGAATATTAAAATAAAAGCCTCGATCATTGATCGAGGCTTTTTTATGTACTGTTGATGTTGATCAGGATTTGTAATCCTGATCTTTGTTTTAAGGTGGATTTAAAATCCACAATTACAATAGTCGAGATTATAAATCTCGACCAACAGCTTTATGCCTTAAAATAATCGTTTAAAGCAATAATCTGTTTTTTATTGAGAATTTCGGCAAGCTCTTCTGCTTTGGCTTCCTTAATTCTTTTCACAGATTTAAATTTCACCAATAGCTTGTCTGCAGTGGTTTTACCAATGCCCGGTATAATTTCAAGTTCTGTTTTAAGTGTACCCTGATCTCTTTTCTTACGGTGAAAAGTAATGCCAAAACGGTGTGCCTCATCTCGCAATTGCTGAATAACTTTTAAGGTTTCAGATTTTTTATCTAGGTATAAAGGAAAACTATCTCCAGGATAGTACAATTCTTCTAAACGCTTGGCAATGCCAATTACAGTTACCTTCTTGTCTATTCCTAGTTTCTTTAAACTGCTTACTGCAGACGATAATTGTCCCTTTCCGCCATCAATAATGATCAGTTGTGGCAATTGCTGCTCTTCTTCTAACATGCGTTTGTAGCGCCTGTAAACGGCTTCCTCCATCGTTGCAAAATCGTTGGGTCCTTCAACAGTTTTCACATTAAAATGACGGTAGTCTTTTTTACTGGGTTTGGCATCTTTAAAAACTACAATGGCAGATACTGGATACTTGCCCTGAAAGTTAGAGTTGTCAAAACATTCGATATGTTGAGGCAATTGGGTAAGCCTTAAATCCTTTTGCATCTGACTTAAAATGCGATCTGTTCTTAAATCTGGATTCAGTTTTTCGTATTGATTTAACTTTTCGCGTTTAAAGAACATTACATTTTTTTCAGACAATTCTAAGAGCTTTTTCTTTTCGCCTAATTTGGGCTCAGTAAACTTCAAATTTGAATCAACCAGTGAAATGGGAAAAGGAACGATGATCTCTTTAGAGGTACTTTTGAATTTTGTTCTAAACTCGGTAATGGCAATGGTTAAGAGTTCTTCGTCTGTTTCGTCTAAACGTTTTTTGATTTCTATGGTCTGCGTTTGGATGATGCTTCCGTTCATTACTTTAAGGTAATTGACAAAGGCATAACGCTCATCTGAGGCAATGCTAACCACATCTACATTGGTAATGGCGCTGTTAACCACGGTCGATTTGCTTTGGTATTTTTCTAACACCAATAATTTCTTTTGGTAATTATGCGCCAACTCAAAATTCAGGTCTTCGGATGCTTTTTTAACCACTTGTTTTACCTCACGGATAACGTTGCCAATTTTTCCGTTAAGGATATCTTTGATCTCCTCAATATTTTGATCGTAATCTGCTTTGGTTTGATAGTTTTGACAAGGCCCTTTGCAATTCCCAATTTGGTATTCTAGGCAAACCTTAAACTTTCCATCGTTGATATTTTGTATGGTTAGTGGAAGGTTACAAGTTCTTAAGGTATAGGTTTCTTTAATGAGGTCTAAAATGGTATGCATCATGCCAACAGAAGCATAAGGACCAAAATAGGTAGACCCGTCTTTTACCATTTTACGGGTCCAATACACACGGGGGAATGATTCTTTTTTGATGATGATCCATGGATAGGTCTTATCATCTTTAAGCATGATATTGTACCGAGGTAAATGCTTTTTGATTAAACTATTTTCAAGTAACCAAGCATCAATCTCTGTATCTACAATGGTAAAACTGATCCGTCTGATTTTAGAAACCAGCACCCTGGTTTTGCCATTCATCTGGTTGTCTTGATTGAAATAAGAACCAACCCGATTGCGTAGATCTTTAGCCTTGCCGATATAGATTAGCGTACCTTCTACATCATAATACTGGTATACACCAGGTTTATGCGGAATATCGGCCAATGCCTTTTTATGATCGAAAGCACTCATTTTTAATAAGAATGATTTGCAAAATTAGAAGCCTAATTTCTTGTCGAGTTCTGTTGTAGTCTGCTCGGGTTCTACATAATTATTACAATCGTAAACAATAGAGACACCATTTTTTGGTGGTTCAAAGTCGGCCCTACTTACTTTAAGTCCCGGATTGGCATAGATCCTTTTCATAAAACCAGCAAAAATTGGCAGGGCAGAATTGGCACCTTCACCATCTCTGGTACTTGTAAAGTGGAAAGCTCGATCTTCACAACCAGTCCAAACGCCAGTTACCAAATCGGGGCTGATGCCCATAAACCAACCATCAGAATTGTTTTGTGTAGTTCCAGTTTTTCCTCCTATTGGTGCAGTTACACCATACTTGCCTGCTAATCTCCATCCAGTACCTCCAGTAATTACCCCTCTTAGCATTCTGGTCATTACATAGGCTATTTCTTCATTCATTACCACTTTAATGGTCGGTTTGCTATCGTAAAGTACGATGCCATTTTTATCTTCAATTTTTAAGATATAAGTGGGTTGGGTCCATGTACCCTTGTTGGCAAATACGCTATAAGCACCCACCATATCATATACAGAGGCATCAAAAGAACCTAAACAGATAGATGGTACCGCAGGTACATCGCTTGTGATACCCATTTTCTTCGCTTCTACAGCTACCGCATCAGCACCCACTATATTCATAAGGTAGGCCGCAATATAATTTTGAGAATTGGCCAGAGCCTTTAACAAGGTGATGTTGCCAGATAGGGTACCAGAAGAACGAGGGGTCCAGTCGGGGCTACCCGGGGTTGAAATGGTTACAGGTACATTTGGCACCGATAAACAAGGTGAGATCCCATTTTCAATGGCAACTGCATAAGTAAATGGTTTGGCTGTTGAGCCCACTTGGCGGGTACCCATCTTTACTTGATCATATTTAAAATGCTCGTAGTTAATTCCACCTACCCAAGCTTTAATGTATCCAGTTTTAGGATCCATTGCCATCATCGCATTGCGCAATAGCAATTTGTAATATTTTACCGAATCAATAGGTTTCATCAACGTATCGATATTGCCTTTCCAAGTAAAAATGGTCAATCGGGAAGGGGTATTGAAATCAGTGTTGATCTCTTCGTCAGATTTTCCTTCTAGCTTTAATGATTTATAGCGGTCAGAACGTTTAACCCCTTGATCAATCACCATTTCGATATCTTTTCCCTTAAAAGGATTTCTACCTTTCCAACTGTTACTAAACTGTTGCTGAAGAACTTTCATGTACTCTTTTTGAGCCTCTTCAGCATATACTTGCATATCGTAGTTAATGGTGGTGGTAATTTTTAAACCATCTCTATCTAAATCGTAAGGGGTACCATTTTTGGTAATCGATCTTTCTTCCAATATTTTTTTAACCTCTGTTTTTAAAACAGCCCTAAAATAAGGGGCAATGCCATCATTGGTAGTGGCTGGGGTAAAACGTAAACCTAGTGGTTTGTCTTTAACCGAATCAAAGTCTTCGGCAGTCAATAGATCTGCCTTCACCATTAAAGCCATTACCGTATTTCTTCTGGTCAGTGCACGATCTGGATTTTTAGTAGGCGAGTAACGGGTAATCCCTCTTTGGATACCTACCAGAACAGCAGCCTGAGGTACCGTTAATTTATCTGGTGTGGTATTGAAATAAACTCTTGCTGCCGATTTAATGCCATAAGCCTGGTTACCAAAATCGACCGTGTTGAGGTACATGGTAATAATTTCTTCTTTGGTATAGTTACGTTCTAGCTTAACGGCAATTACCCATTCCTGAAATTTCTGAATAATTCTTTTGAAATAGTTTTTTTGTCTGCCCTCTTCAGAAAATAAGTTAAGCGCCAATTGTTGTGTAATGGTACTTCCACCTTGTTTTTTGCCCATCATGGCATAAAAGAAGATGGTAAATGTTCTTTTGAAATCTATACCAGAGTGAGAACGGAAACGAACATCCTCGGTAGCAATTAAAGCATTAACTACGTTTGGAGAAATCTGACTATAGTTGACATTTGAACGATTTTTTACAAAATAAGTGCCCAACACCTTGCCATCTTCAGACATAATTTCTGTGGCTTCATTGCTTTTAGGATGCTCAATTGCCCTAAAAGAAGGAATATCTCCAAATAGGCCATAACCAATAGCAACAATAAAAAGCGCAAATACAACCATTCCGCCAATCAACAGCTTCCAAAGCCTATGGTTATATTTCTTAATGCTTTCTGGGGTTAAGGATTTACTCATTTTATATTAAAAGTTGTTCTTGAAAAACTCAAGATATCTATTTATAGTTTCTTTATTTTTTAACTTATCGAAGTTTTCTTTACTGATATAAAAACCTCTGTAGGTATTGGCAGGTACTTTCATGATTTTTGATAACTGCGAAGTAATACCTTCATAATATTCTTTTGCTTCTTCTAAACTTCCAAAATTACCCACATAGATCAATTGATTTTCTGTAAGCTCAGTTAATTGGTGCTTTAAGTTGTTGCCTGCATAGTTTCCTCTATTGAACTGCCCAACTCCAAAACGAGACGAACTTAAGCTTACACTCACATCTGCTACATCTATAACGTAATAATAGGTTTTAGATTCTCCTAAGCTGAAAAAATTATCTACAGGTTTGACTGGGGCATCAGTTTTCGGCTCAACTTTCGGTTCAACTTTTGTTTCTGGTGGGGTAATTTGTACCGGTGGATTAACCACTGGCGCAGTAACTGCAGGTGGTGTTACCACTGTGGTTGGTGGCACCACATTAGGTTTTGGCTGTTCTACAGGTTTAACTATTGGTTTTGGCTCGCCTTGTGCCATAAAAGGAGGCTCAGTTGAATCAAAATCTATCAATGCAATTTTTCTTGGTTTAAAGGTAGCCAAATTGGCATTGATATAAGCAACATGGTCTTTTACCAATGGACTGATCAACTGGTCATTTGGATATTGGGCAAGTATGGCATTAAATGCGGTCAATAAACTATCTACTGCTTGGGTACGGCCAATTGCTATTGCTTTTAAATATTCGTATTGAGCTTGCAAGGCGTTACCAGGAAAGCGTTGATTGGTTTGATTAACTGCTGTAATTACCGTAGGGAATTCCTTTTTCTCATAATCTTTAAAAACAGCATTGTAAATCTTGTTAACTTCTAGATCTAATGCATTTTGCTTGGTTGAGAAGTTAGGGTCTAAAATGGTTTTAGCATAAACAGAATTAGCGTATTTAGTTAATACCAAGTTTTTATAATGATCAGCCTTCGCTTGGTCTACATTTTTATAGCCTAGATATAAACTATAATAGATCACCTCTAAATGTTTGTTCTGAGGATACCTAGCCAACAAGAGCTCATAAATTTTAACGGCCTCTGCTTGGTCTTCTAATACTTGTTGGTAAAAACCTGCTATTTCAAAATAGGCCTCAATAATCAGCTCATCAGATTTGCGCATCAATTCTGGTGTAAGCGGAAGTAAGGCTTTATAGTCTTTAATTAAGGTAACTTTATCTGTGGCTCCTGTATTTTGTGTATTGCTGCTGGTAGTTCCATTGGTGCCTATAGCTGCAGTTAAATTTTGCTGGTTAATTTGAGAAGAAGATTTAACACTCTGTCTCCAGTTGTCTTCCAAACTTCTGTTGCCCCATCTTTTCTTAAAATCGGTAAAGCCCTTGCTAATTGCAGTAATGTTGTTAAAATAAAAGGTATTGTTTTGATTTCTGGTATTGCTGCCATTAACATCAGATCTGATTACTTTTCCATTGTCGGCAATAGCAACTGTTGTTGCCATCTCTTTTTTGGGTTCGAACATCACATCCAGTTTCTTTTCTCGGTCTTGTTCAGACATTCTGGCAATCAATTGGAGTGTATCTTGCGCAGCAATAAGTTGATATCTCTGTGTTAGATATTCTAGATTTTGAGCTTTTTTAACAATAGCCTCATAATTAGGATAGTTTTTAGGCAGGGTAGTTACTGCGCTATCATAATAAAGTTTTGCATTTACATAATCTTTCAGGTCTTTAAAGTTGAGGTCTGCAATCTTTAAATAAGATAACCCTTTTTGGTTTTGGTTGATGGTGCTTTTTCGAGCTGAAAGTTTATAATACTCCACGGCTTTTTTATATTCCTGATCAGCATAGTAATCTTGGGCTACTTCATAATAGATCTGGTCAGTATAGTCGAAGTTTTTATCATCTTTTATTAATTTAAGCAATAGCTCCTTCCTATTGGAGGTTTTATCATTTAAAAAATCATTGATACGGATTTTGCTCAATTTGGCATTAAAATACATTTCGAAAGAAGCATTGCTATTTTCTACTTTCGTATAATTGCGCAAACTTGGCAGGTAATCCTTTTCGTGCTCATAAAGTTGCGCCAAAATATAAGGCCACCTGGTTCGGCTCTGTACCTTTCCTGTTGCTTTGATTGCTTTTTCTAAATAAGTAATGGCTTCCTTATAGTTGTATTTATAGATGCTCATTTGGGCCAATGTTGCCAATGGCTCTGCCTTTTCACTCTTTACTGAATCTAACAATACCTTAACCGAATCCAAAATTTTAGTGGCGGCTTCATAATTGTTCAGCTGCATTAAACTTCTGGCTTTCCAGTTAAGTGAGGTTAATAAAATCTTTTTATTCTTTTTATAGGTTTTGGCGGTATAGTCAAAATATTCTACAGCATTAAAATAGCTGCCCTTATAAAAATTAGTTTTACCCAATAAAATATAGGCCTCGTCAATATAATTGCTCAATGCTTTTTCACTTACAATGGTTTGAGCCTTTGCGGTAATGTCATCAAGCTCTTTAGAATTGCCAACGGCAGATCCAGTTCCGATATAATCTATAGTTGCAGGAGCAATGTATACGGCTAAAAAGTTGTCGTAATTATCTTTATTGCTTTGAGAGAGCTCATCTTGATAATTGGCCAATAAAACATTTGAGTTGTAAATGTAGTTATAACGAGCGGATAGGTTTTGTAAGCCTCTATTTGTGGCAGTATTTTTTTGCGAAGAACAACCGTTAAATAAGGCTATGCTTAGGCAAGTAAATATAATTTTTAGGCTGAGTTTTGCGTAGTTGTTCAAGAATATAGGGTTGTGTATTTATCTTACAATATAACAAAATGTATGCAAAAATATTTTATTCGGCAATAAATTCTCAATATTTAAGCTATATTTTTATTTTAATTATTTTTATGACAGATCCTGAAGAGCAACAAAATACAAAACAGGCTACTAATTTTGCTAAATATACTGGAATTGCATTTCAGATGCTAGCCACTATTGGTGTGTTTGCGTTTATTGGTCATCAAATTGATGAGCATAGAAAAAGCCAAAAACCTATCTTTACAGCATTGCTAGGGCTGTTGGGGGTTGTCGTTTCTCTATTTCAGGTGGTACGCTCCTTAACAAAAAAGGACAAATAGAATAAAAACTTGTTCAATCTTCAATTGGAACAAGGTATCTAGATTCAATTTAGCCATAAAAATTTTAGAAAAGCAGGGCCAGTAGATCTATTTAGCGCTAGCCCCGCTTTACACTGTAGCCCTCGTTCCTCGGGGCTGTCGTTTCAGGTTTATCTAGCAAAGGTAGTGGCTCTAGACAAGGTTACAACCTTAAATAGTTGTACCAACCTGCGTTCATTAAACGGGATTGAAATGGAAATCCTTTTTGTATGCTGAGTTTAGTTTATACCGAGTTTACCGAAGTACAAAAAGATTGGAATGTAAAGCCCGGCTAATGTTAAAAAGCACGTAGCAACCTGCTTTCATAAAACCTCACAAAGCACCAATCATATTTATAGAAATCTTAGAAAAACATGGTTAGTACTTCTTCGGTCAGGTACAGTCCTGCTTTGCACTCCTGCCGAAGAAAAATCGGCATCCATTCCAATCAGGTTTATATAACAAAGCCACAGGTTCTTGGCAAAAACAGCTCTAAATAGTAGTATAGGCCTGCGTATACTAAACGGGATTGAAATGGAAATCCTTTTTGTATGCTCAGCTTAGTTTACCGAAGTATCGAAGCACAAAAAGATTGGAATGTAAAGCCCGGATAGCCTTAAAAAGAGCAAAAAAACTTGCTTTTCTGAACTCTTAGCAGACATATCCTATCCACAGCTTGTTTTTTATAGAGATGTGATCGCTATGAGGTTATTATTAAATGGCTCTTGTATCCTAATAACATCTTTTATAGCTTTCTTATTTAATTAGAATGCTTTCGGCTGTTTCCTTGTTCTTTCAGTCTTATGCTTTAAGCTTTATGCTTTCAGCATAATAAGTTACCTTTGCAGAAAAATTAAAGTTTTGAGTATTCCACGTTTTATTTTATACTACTTCATATATACTGGAGTTTTAGCAGGTATTGCTATTGCGTTGCCAATTATTTTTCCAGATGTAAAACTGTTAGCCAATAAATTTTGGTTAATTTTTGGGTTTTTAGGGGGGCTAACTTTTGTAGCTTATCTATTGGCATTTATTGGCATCAAACGCAACCCAGAAACAGGTGTTTTAGCCATAATGGGGTCTATTGCGGTAAAGATGCTTTTTTCTATGGCTTTTGTGTTGATTTACAGCTTAAACCATAAAGGAAAGGACCTTGTTTTTGTGTTCAATTTTTTTTCTTTATATTTATTGTTCACCTTCTTTGAAATATACGGTTTGTTACGTAACTTGCGCCACCAAAATAAATAGTAAAAATCTGCGAGTAAATGGATTGTAGCCACGTTTTTGAGTTTAAGTTTAAGAGGTTAATTGTTGTTTTTACGCTTTTTTCGGCGTTTTTGTTGGTTTCGCTTGGTGTAAAAGCACAAGTTGATAGCACACATAAAGCGAGCGAAACGCATGCCGAAACAACTGAAAAGAAAAAGTTTGAGATCGGCAAATTTGCTTTGCATCACATTGCTGATTCGCATAGCTGGCATGTAATTGGCGAGACCTATATTGGTTTGCCTGTTATTTTGTATGCTGAAGGTAAATTGGTAACCTTTAACAGTAGCGATTTTAAGCATGATGATGATGCTAAAGTTGTTGTAGAGAAAGGCGGAAAGCGTTTTGTAAAAATGCATGAAAAAATCTATTTAGCTTCTGCTGTTGCCAATGAGCACGGACAGTTTGTTGATTTAGATGAGAAACACCATGCAAAGAACGAACGTCCGTTAGATTTTTCGTTAACTAAAAATACATGTACCTTATTGATATCGGTAGTTTTATTGCTAGTTGTATTTATCAGCGTGGCCAATAGCTACAAAAAACGTCAAGGTAAATCTCCAAAAGGTTTACAGTCGTGGTTAGAGCCAATTATTTTATTTGTTCGTGATGATATTGCTAAACCAAATTTAGGCCATAAACACGAGCGTTTCATGCCTTATTTGTTAACTGTTTTCTTTTTCATCTGGTTTAACAACATGTTGGGTTTGGTTCCTTTCTTACCTGGTGGAGCTAACTTAACAGGAAATATTGCGGTAACGATGGTATTGGCAATCATTACATTCGGTATCACCGTATTTAATGGTAACAAACATTACTGGAAACACATTTTCTGGATGCCAGGTGTACCAGTGCCAATGAAGATCTTTTTAATGCCATTAGAGTTAATTGGTATTTTCACTAAGCCAATTGCATTAATGATTCGTTTGTTTGCAAACATCACCGCAGGTCACATCTTAGTGCTTTCGTTAATCTGTTTAATATTTGTATTCAACAGTATTTGGGTTTCTGCAGCCTCTATTCCTTTTGCCATATTTATTGGCGGAATTGAATTGATGGTAGCATTTATCCAAGCATTTATATTTACCATTTTATCTGCCTTGTTTATTGGTATGGCAGTAGAAGAACACCATTAATAATAATATTTTTTAAAACAATTAATATATAAAATCATGATTACAGGAAGTATTGCTGCAGTAGGTGCAGGATTAGCTGCGATTGGCGCTGGTCTAGGTATCGGACGTATTGGTGGTTCTGCTATGGACGGTATTGCTCGTCAGCCAGAAGCTGCCTCAAAAATTCAAACTGCGATGTTGATCGCTGCTGCCTTCGTTGAGGCTGTTGCGTTATTCGCGGTTGTTGTTGCATTAATGTAATAACCAAAATAAGTGCCTTGCAAAAGATTGTTTTGCAGGGTACTTATTAATGAAATGAACACAAAAAAATTATAATATATACAGAGATGGATTTATTAATACCTGAAGTTGGTTTAGTTGTATTTCAAACAATAGCATTTTTATTATTGATGTTTCTTTTAGGCAAGTTTGCCTGGAAACCAGTATTAGCTGCGATCAAAGAACGTGAACAATCTATTGATGATGCTTTAAACAAAGCAGAATTGGCCAAACAAGAAATGGCTCGTTTAACTTCACAAAATGAAGAGTTAATGAAACAAGCCCGTGCTGATCGTGACGAAATTTTGAAAGAAGCGAAAATGCTGAAAGACAATATCGTTAATGAGGCTAAAACTTCAGCACATACTGAAGGCGCTAAATTGATTGAAAAAGCTCGTATTGAGATCGAAAATCAGAAAAAAGCTGCTTTAGCAGAATTAAAAGGCCAAGTATCTGCCTTGTCATTAGATATTGCTGAGCGTGTTTTACGTAGCCAGTTAGATGATAAAGCAAAACAACAGGATTTGGTAAACAACCTGTTAAAAGATGTTGAATTAAATTAAGTTATAAGTATTACGTTTTAAGTTTTAAGTTTTAGTTCTTGATTAATCAGCAACTTATAACTTATAACTTACAACTTAGAACTCAAATATATGTCAAGTAAAGCAGCAGCCAGATACGCAAAATCATTAATCGACCTTTCTACAGAGCAGAACGCTTTGGAGGATATGAGAAATGACATGGTGTTATTTGAGGAAGTTGTAGATAACAACAGCGAATTAGAAGCAATATTGAAAAACCCAATTGTGCCTTTAGATAAGAAACTAGGGATTTTGAATGATGTTTTTGGAAGCAAGATTCATAAAATTACCCAAAGCTTTTTGAAACTGGTAGTGAACAAGGGCAGAGCTGGAATTTTATTTGAAACGTCAAAACAATTTATCAACCAGTACCAAGCTATTAAAGGTATTGTAACTGCTGAGGTAACTTCTGCAATTGCATTAACTGAGGCAAGCAAAGCAGAAATTGTAGCGCTAGTTAAAAAAGAATTAGGTGCTAAAGAAGTGATTGTTAAAGAAAAAGTTGACGAAAAACTAATTGGTGGTTTTGTATTAAAGGTTGGTGATAAACAATTTGATGCAAGTATTGCAAGTGGTTTAAGTAAACTTAAAAAAGAATTTGCACAAGGCATAGCTTAATATCGTCCCGATGCGAAATCGGGAATAAAAATAAAAAGAGTACAAGATTTACATTTTCAAAAAGAAATCAAAAATAAAATTATGGTAGAGGTAAGACCAGACGAAGTTTCGGCAATTATCAGACAACAATTGTCAGGCTTTAAATCAGAAGCTGAACTGGAAGAAGTTGGTACCGTTTTACAAGTGGGTGATGGTATTGCTCGTGTTTACGGCTTAACTAAAGTTCAAAGTGGCGAGTTAGTTGAGTTTGCTAACGGCTTGCAAGGTATCGTATTAAACCTTGAAGAAGATAACGTAGGTGTGGTATTGTTAGGCCCATCAGACGAGATCAAAGAAGGTGATACAATTAAACGTACTAAAAAAATTGCCTCTATTAAAGTTGGTGAAGGTATGTTAGGTCGTGTTGTAAACACACTTGGCGAGCCTATCGATGGTAAAGGACCAATCTTAGGACAGACTTACGAAATGCCATTGGAGCGTAAAGCACCAGGGGTAATCTACCGTCAGCCAGTTACTGAGCCTTTACAAACAGGTATCAAAGCTATCGATGGTATGATTCCAATTGGTCGTGGTCAACGTGAGTTGGTTATTGGCGATCGTCAGATTGGTAAAACTGCCGTTTGTATCGATACCATTATCAATCAAAAAGAATTTTACGAAGCAGGAAATCCTGTATTCTGTATCTACGTTGCTTGTGGTCAAAAAGCAAGTACTGTAGCTAACGTTGTACGTACTTTAGAAGAAAACGGTGCAATGGCTTATACAGTTGTTGTTGCCGCATCTGCTGCTGAACCTGCTCCATTGCAGTTTTATGCTCCATTTGCTGGTGCTGCAATTGGTGAGTTTTTCCGCGATACTGGTCGCCCAGCATTAATTGTTTATGATGATTTGTCTAAACAAGCTGTAGCTTACCGTGAGGTATCGTTGTTATTACGTCGTCCACCAGGTCGTGAGGCTTATCCAGGTGACGTGTTTTATCTACACAGTCGTTTATTAGAGCGTGCTGCAAAAATCAACTCTAACGATGAGATTGCAAAAGCAATGAACGATCTACCTGAATCATTAAAAGGTATTGTTAAAGGTGGTGGTTCGTTAACGGCTTTGCCAATTATCGAAACACAAGCTGGAGACGTTTCTGCATATATTCCAACCAACGTAATTTCAATTACTGATGGTCAGATCTTCCTAGAGTCGAACTTGTTCAACTCTGGTATCCGTCCGGCAATTAACGTAGGTATCTCGGTATCACGTGTAGGTGGTAATGCGCAGATCAAATCAATGAAAAAAGTAGCAGGTACTTTAAAATTAGATCAAGCTCAATACCGTGAGTTAGAGGCTTTCTCTAAATTCGGTTCTGATTTAGATGCAGCTACAAAATCTGTATTAGATAAAGGTGCACGTAACGTGGAGATCTTGAAACAAGGTCAGTTCTCTCCAATGACTGTTGAGAAACAAGTAGCGATCATTTATATCGGTACTAAGAACTTAATGCGTTCGGTTCCTGTAAATAAAGTGAAAGAATTTGAAGCAGAATATCTACAATCGTTAGAATTACGTCACCCAGATACTTTAAAAGCTTTAAAAGCTGGTAAGTTAGATGATGAGATTACTGGTGTTTTAGAAACAGTTGCAAAAGAGATTTCAAGTAAATATTAGAGTAGTTATGGGTTACGAGTTATGTGTTATAGGTTTAAAGCCTGCAACGCAGAACCTGTAACCCGCAACCCAATAAAGAATGGCTAATTTAAAAGAAGTAAGAATTCGTATATCATCGGTACAATCTACCCAGCAGATTACCAAAGCCATGAAAATGGTTTCGGCTGCGAAGTTGAAACGTGCTACCAATGCTATTGTACAGTTACGTCCGTATGCTACCAAGTTGAAAGAGATTTTAGGAAATCTTTCTGCAAGCTTAGAAGGCGCTTCATCTCCTTTTATTCAGGAGCGTGAACCTAATAAAGTATTGGTGGTAGTGGTGTCATCAAACCGTGGTTTGGCTGGTGCCTTTAACATGAACGTGATTAAAACTGCGAATAACCTCATTGCCGAAAAATATAGTGAACAACTTAAAAAAGGTAATGTAAGCATTGTAGCCATTGGTAAAAAAGCGCAAGATTTTTACGAAAAACGTAATTATAATGTGATTGGTAACAACAATGAAGTGTATTCGGCTTTAACTTTCGAAAACGTAACTACCATTACTGATGCGATTATGGCTGGCTTTGAAAAAGGTGAGTTTGATAAAGTTGAGTTAGTTTACAACCGCTTTAAAAATGCTGCAGTACAGATCTTAACTACCGAACAATTATTGCCTTTGCCTAAAGCAGAAGCAGTAGTTGATGTAAAAGCATCGAACGTAGATTATATTTTAGAGCCAAACCAAGAAGAAATTGTAACCCAATTGATTCCAAAATCAATTAAAATTCAGTTGTACAAGGCGGTATTAGATTCGCATGCATCTGAACATGGTGCTCGTATGACTTCAATGGATAAAGCAACAGAAAATGCTGGAGATTTATTAAAAGCATTAAAATTAGCATACAATCAAGCTCGTCAAGCTGCAATTACCACAGAGTTGACAGAGATTGTAAGTGGTGCTGCTGCATTGAACGGATAATTTTATTGTTCATTAGTTCAGTTGTTCATTGAGCTGATTCAAAAAAATAGAAAAACCCTTATCGTAATTGATAGGGGTTTTTTGTTGAGATCGATTTTCTGAATCCATAATTATTATGATTATTTTGGATTGTAATCCATAACGATTATGTTTTTGTTGGATTGAACAATAAACTTTTAGCAGTAGAGTTTAAATGGAATAAGAAAAATAAAGATTCCTATTACCTTTACACAAGCCTATCCTGATGCAGAAACATTCCTGCTCTCAAAGTCAGGGAGAAGTACCTTTTTGAATGATTAATATCTAACCCCTATAAAATTGAAATAATGAGAAAATACTTGTTTTTTTGGCTATTGGGCCTTGTACCTGCTTTATCTTTTGCGCAGGCGTTAACACCAACAAGAGATTATACCAATGCTGTTTTATGGCAGCAATATAGTGGTGAGTATAGAGCGCTGTCTTTTCAGGCCTATAACTTTGCCCGTTTGTCATTAAAAGAAGCCCTTTGGGAACAAGCCAACGGAAAACCTAATTGTGTGATTGTAGATGCCGATGAAACCATTTTGGATAATTCTGCCTTTCAAGGGCATGAAGTGAAGGCAGGCGTGAGCTTTGTGCCTGCAGATTGGACACAATGGACAGCCTTGGCACAAGCAGACACCGTTCCAGGAGCATTGGCCTTTTTAAAATTTGCAGCCAGTAAAAATGTAGAAACTTTTTATGTAACCAATAGAGAAGCTGCAGACCATGACGGTACTTTAAAGAACCTGCAAAAATTTGGTTTCCCAAATGCAGACGAAGCACACCTATTGCTTAAAACAACAACATCTGATAAGGAAGCTCGTAGACAAAAGATTTTGGAAAAGTACAATGTGTTGTTACTGTGCGGAGATAACCTTAGCGATTTCTCTAATGTTTTTTACAGAGAAGGGAAAGATACAAAGGAGCAAGTTAACTTAGCCCAAAACCTATTCGGAACGAAGTTTATTGTGTTGCCAAACCCAATGTATGGCGATTGGGAGAAGCTTTTGTATAAAGGCGATAAGCTAAATGAAGCAGATAAAGGAAAACAAAGATTTGATAAACTGAAAAGTTATTAATTTGTTGTAGTATTTAGCTAATAAATATTATTTTTGCAGCATACAATTTAAAAGAAAAAATCATGGGTCAAACAGAAGAAAGAGAACAGAGCATGGAAACTGCTAATCAGCCGTCTATTTATATGTTAATCTTAGTTGGTGTTGTAGTAAGTATGGTTGGTGTTTTTGCACGTTTCGCTTTCGATTCAACTACACTTTCAATCGTATCATGGGTAATCTTATTAATTGGCTCAATTATCTGTTGCAAAGCAGTTTTCAAAATCTTGAACGCAAAATAATTTAAAACATTTTATAGATAAATCCACATTGGTTATGAATCGATGTGGATTTTTTATTTTGTAGCATTTCTGTTACTGTTTGAAAATCGAAGGTTACTTACAAGGGTTATTTGCATTAAGCAATAAAACCTAATCCAATAACCTATGAAAAAATATGTAGTTTGTATAGTCCTAGCCCTCGTGGTTTTTGGCTGTAGTCAGGAAAAAAAGGAATACGCTGCTACCAGCGAGGCCATCATGGCCGATAGTACTGCTAAAGAAGATCTCCCTACAAAAATTATTAAAACTGCCGACATGCGGTTTAGGGTTAAAGATGTTCAACGAACCAAAGAACAGTTAAGCGCAACCATTAAAGCACAGGGTGGAACAGTTGTTGAATTTTCTATCCAAAGTTCAGTTCAGGAAAGTGATAAAGTAAAATACAGTGTCGACTCTTTGAAAGAGATTACTTCTTATCAGAAAGAAGGATTGCTGATTGCTAAAATCCCTTCCGAAAAACTAGATGACTTTACCAATACGGTTGCCCGAATGGCTGTGTTTGTAGATCACCAGGCAATGAAAATGGACGATCAGAGTATTGCTTATCTAGCCAATCAATTAAAAGCTCAGAATAGGGTAGACGCTGTTAAACAGATCAACAAGGTATCGACCAAAAAAAGCGCAAATGTAGAAAGCTCTTTATACATCAAAGACGATTATGTAGATAAGAAAATTGAAAACCTAAACATTGATGACAAGGTTAAATTTAGCACCATTACACTTAATTTTTATCAAGACCGTACGGTAAATACCTTTGTGGTTGGCAATGATAACTTATACGATTACCGCCCAGGATTTTTCCAACGTTTGGGTTTAAACATTGTTGATGGATGGACAATATTTAAAGAATTGATCTTAGCTATTTCCAAAATGTGGATGTTGGTTGTTTTGGCTGTTGTACTATTCTTTGGAATCAAGTATTACATTCGTAATAAAAAATAATTCAAATCGCCATTTCAACCTAGCATGGAATGGCGATTTATTTTACCCGCTTTTTATTGTCTTTTACAAAAGCATCCCATCCAGAATAGGATTTACCAGTACCTACTGTATTTATTCTTTGAAAAGAGTGGCAAACAGCTACTGCCAAACCATCAGTTGCATCTAAAAACTCTGGTGTTTCTTTAAAGTTTAATAGTCTTTGCAACATGGCTGCCACTTGTTCTTTACTAGCCGTTCCTTTACCAGTAATAGATTGTTTAATTTTTCGCGGAGCATATTCAGTTACCGAAATGTTTCTAGACAAAGCTGCAGCCATGGCTATACCTTGCGCCCTGCCCAATTTTAGCATTACCTGAATGTTTTTTCCGTAAAAAGGAGCTTCAATAGCTAAAACATCTGGTTGATATTCGTCTATTAAAGCAATTGTTTTCTCGAAAATACGCTGTAGCTTAAGAAAGTGATCATCTAAGTGGTCCATACGTACAATACCCATATTAACCAGCTCAATTTTACTGCCTTTTTCCAATATAACGCCGTACCCCATAATGGCCGTACCTGGGTCGATACCCATAATAACCCGTTCCTTTTTTTCAACCAACATTAACACAATATTAAGCATATTTGCAGATACTGAAACTAAAAATAGAGCGATTAATTTTTTAGTTTCTTTAAAAGAAAACAATTGTTAGTTTTACGTTCCGTACTTAACCATGTAAGGTAAGTAAAACCAAGTGGTTAAAGCGTCAATAATGAATAACAACAGCCCTTCAAAAAAAATATGGAATAGATTTAAGCGCAATAAGCTTGCGTTTGGTGGTCTTGTATTTATTCTGTTGTTAATGTTAGTGGGTATTTTAGGTTATCTAATTATTCCAGATCAAACTCCTTTTGCCAATACCATGCATCTGCAATTGAGCAATAAAAAACCTGGAAGATCATTCGAGTTCCTGATCATTAGTAGAAATGATAACATTAAACAAGTTAACTTTTTCGAAAAAATGCTCAATGGGCAAGAGGTAAACTTTAAAAGTGTTCCAATAACTTCTTACCGCAAGCAAGATGGTAAAGTATATGCCAGAGAATATATCGGAGACGATGAGCAAGCCGAAGAGGAAGTTTACCCATTGGTTTCTGGCGAGAATAGATACACACAAACCTTTTATTTAGGAACCGATATCTATGGTCGCGACCTTTTGAGTAGACTGGTGTTGGGTATTCGGGTCTCGCTCTCAGTGGGCTTAATGGCTGTGTTGATCTCTCTTTTTATTGGCGTTAGCTTAGGTGCTGTAGCAGGCTATTTTGGTGGTAAAACCGATGCAGGAATCAGTTGGTTCATGAATGTGATCTGGTCATTACCCTCGCTGCTTTTGGTCATTGCCATTTCTTTTGCATTAGGTAAGGGCTTTTGGCAGATTTTTATTGCAGTAGGTCTTTCTACATGGGTTGATGTAGCCCGTTTGGTTCGTGGACAAGTAATGGCCTTAAAAGAAGTAGAATTTGTAGAAGCATCAAAAGCATTGGGTTTTTCTACCAGTAGAACAATAGCCAAACATATTTTGCCCAATATTGCTGGCCCCATATTAGTGGTGGCCTCAGCCAATTTTGCCTCAGCTATCTTATTAGAAACTGGCCTGAGCTTTTTAGGTTTTGGTGCCCAACCCCCAATGCCAAGCTGGGGTAGCATGATCAAAGAACATTATGGCTACATTATTATGGATGCAGCTTATCTAGCTGTTTTACCAGGTTTGGCCATTATGCTTACGGTATATGCCTTTAACCTATTAGCCATTGGCCTACGCGATGCCTTTGATGTTAAAGGTCAAAATGTAAGTGTTTAATTAAACAAAAACCCCCGTTCCTTACGGATACGAGGGCCACTTTAGAGTTAAGCGATTGGCTAGGTACGAACTAGCAATATTTTATTGGTTCCCTTTGTAAAGTGGGTTAACGTGTTCAGCCTGTGAAGACTGGTACAAGGGATTGTTTTTCTGTTCTGTTGTAGGGGCAGTTAGCGTAAATTTATAGTTTCCTGCCTCCGTAATATTTAAATTAACCTCTCCATTTGTATTGGTTATCATTTGCATCATGCCACCACCAGGATTTTTTCCACCTTTTACAACAATGCCTCCTATCGGACTGCCAGCTACCCTAGATTGTGCATCACCTGTATTTGTAGGTAACGCAATTATCAACTGATAATTACCCGGAGCTGCATTATTTATTTCAATTTCTCCATTGGCATTGGTTAATAGGTTAAGGTTCCCACCAGGATTTTTTCCTCCTTTAACTACAATACCACCTATTGGCTCACCAGCAACAAACTCAACCATACCTGTTTTTGCATTGATTTTACCTTTAATGGCTTTCATAATGCATGGAAAATGCGATTGCGCATAATTTCCTTTGCAGTAATCGCAATAATGACCTTCGGCACCTTCAACTCTTAAGCTTTGGCTAGTTTCACTCACTGCTACTTTTGTTGGTGTTGCAGTTCTGTTAGCTTGGGCTAGACTTGTAAACGAAATACCTAATGCAAACGCTACAGTAATTATGATATTTTTCATGACCTTTAGTTTTGAATAATGATTAAATATGCTTGTTTGCTTATATATCAATAAAGGTTTAAAAATGTTACCCCTCTTTTTTTAATTTTTTTATATCAACAGTAGTAAATAATTGTTGGGTGGAGTTTCAATAGGTTAAACATCCAGTTGATAGGAATAACTTGCGCTAATGAGTAAGGGGAGATCCAAATTCATCCATTGTTACAATGGCAAGCTTGTACACATATTTTAGATCACATACTCAACCATGCCAAGAAGCTCACTCATATATCATATGCGAAAGCTTCTTAGGTTTGTTTAATACATATTTAAATTTTTACTATTCACCACGTGTTAGGGAACTAATTCTGATGCATTTATCTTATAATTTATGCATAATTGATTTACAAAATGCGATCTGTTCTTTTAAAGCATTAAAAAAATCTTTAATTCTTTTTGACTGGATTTTTAAAAATTTAATCATGAGTTGTTTGTTAATTAGAATTGGGTCTTATCGGTAGGATGTAGGGCCAATAGCAAAATTGCTTGCCTCAAAATTGCGCAGAATGCTGAGTTTGGACAAGGTGTGCAGAACTAAATTAAACCGTAGAATTAGCGAGAGTTTTTACCGTTGTTTAACGGATATCGAAATGAGGCTATACCTGCTGCATTTTTCTGCAAACTTGGGTTTCTTTGTAAAAAGGAAGAAGTATATTTATCTAAACTAATCAAACAAACAATCAAAATTATGGAAAAGAAGTCTCTAATTGTAATTATTGGGCTACTTGTAATCGCCTTTGGTGTGTATGCCTATCTTTACCCACCTACATCAAACAACGGAACAGCAGCAGGTCAATCAACGCTAGCCAGTTCTAAATTTGCAGATTTAAAAGACAGCGAACCACTAAACCCTAGTAAGTTAAGTACTAGTCTGGTAAGCGAAATGATTGCCAACTACAGACAAACACAGTTGAAGTCTATTGGCAATGCAGTTTCAAATGATGCAAGTTCTATTTTATTTGACCTAGATACCCTGAAAAAATTCATCAATGATATTGAAAGAGGGGTAAAACAAAATCAACCTAATGTAGAAAATAAACTAGGGATTAGGATTTATTATGCCGCCTACCCACTTAAATCGAAATGGAGCCAGACAGGCTATAAACACCTTAAAGGCTTGCTAGGCGATCAAATTACCCAGCTTTACGAAAGAAAACATACCTTAATTATGTTGCCTGCAATTAAAAACAGTAAGGGCATTTATGCAGATTTTAATCCGATAGATCTTAAAACCTATAGTGGTTTTAAAAAGAAATTGAATAATATACAAGGTTTGATGAGACAAGCATCAGATACTACTGAAATTCTTGCCCTCAACCATGGCCAATTGATCCCGCCAGCAAGTAATGAAGGAGAAGGATTCTAGTTTGTGATGATAGAAAATTTTCAAAAACTACTAGGCGAAACATTACTATGGCTGCAATTATTTGCAGCCATAGTGTCTTTAATTTATTTGCCCAGACTAAAAAATACCTACTGGAAGTGGTTTGTAGCCTATATCTGTCTCATTTTTTTAATTGAGGCCTTTAGCAAATGGGGCTTGCAAAACCATGCTTCATCTAGAGTGTACTGGTACGATTTTTTTGGTATTCCGGTACAGTTTTTATTTTTTTATTGGCTGTATGCTGTTAAATCGCTAAAGAACAAACAGCTCTTTTGGGTATGCACTATTGTTTATATCCTTTCTTTTTTGCCTTATTTTGGGCTTTTCGAAAAGGTAAGCATCGTGTATTCTTTAAGTTATACCGTAGGTAATGTACTGTTAATGTTGCTGGTGTTTTTAGAACTCTTTAAACAGATCAAGTCTGAAAATATCCTGCTGTTTAAAGAAAATTTCATGTTCTATATCAATATCGGGATCATGATTTTTTACATTGGTACGCTGCCCTTCTTTTCGTTTTATGGCCTGATTCTTAAAAATCCTAGTTTTTGGAACAATTATTATATTTTTTTTATGGTGGCTAACCATATCATGTACCTATTATTTACTGCAGCTTTTATATGGGGGAAACCGAATACACATTAATCATTATTGTATTTAATGTTTTTTTGTTGGCATTTATAGTGGCAACTGTAGCCTTTGTGGTTCAGTACAAGCATAAAAAGAAAGAGAACTTGGCCAACTTGCAAAAACAACAAATTTTGCATCAGCAAGAGCTATTGTCTGCTCAAATTGAAGTGCAAACACAAACTATGCAGCATATCGGACGTGAGATACACGATAACGTAGGGCAGAAACTTACCCTAGCCAGCTTATATGCACAACAACTAGCCTTTGAAAACAAGGCCCCAAACATTAACGATAAAATCGAAAGCATTAGCGAGATTATCAACCAATCGTTAACAGAGTTGAGGTACCTTTCTAAATCGTTAACCGATAACCATATAGAGGCCAATGATATTGTACTCCTTTTAAAACAAGAGTTTGCAAAAGTTGCTGAGCTTAAAAAATACCAGATCGACCTAAATGTGGAGATCAAAGATTTAACATTGCCTTATGAGGCAAAAACTGTAATATTGAGAATAACACAAGAGTTTTTGCAGAACAGTATCAAACATGCAGGCAGCAATAAAATAACAGCCAACATTATTAAATTAGATCAGAAACTGCAAATTATGCTGAGCGATGATGGGAAGGGTTTTGATGTAGAAAGCAGTATAGGCAAAGGTTTTGGATTAATGAACATGAAAAAAAGGATTGAACTAATTGGTGGAAGTTATACCATGCAAAGCGAGCTTGGAAAAGGCACCACCTTAACAATCGAGATTTTACTATAAACATGAAAAATAGCATTGTAATTGTAGACGACCATATTTTAATTGCGAAAGCTTTGGGGAGTATTTTGGCAAATTTTGAGCAGTTTGAAGTGCTTTACGAATGTGAGAACGGAGCAGAGCTGCAAGAAAAATGTAACCATAAAAACAATATCCCCAATATTGTACTGTTAGACATCAGCATGCCTATAATGGATGGTTTTGCAACGGCCAAATGGTTGAAAGAAACACACCCAGATGTATTGATTATGGCTTTGAGCATGCAAGATGACGAGCAGAGCTTAATTAAAATGATCAAATGTGGGGCAAAAGGCTATTTATTAAAAAATGTACACCCTACAGAATTAGAAAAGGCACTCAATAACCTGGTTAAAAATGGGCACTATTATCCCGAGTGGGCAGCAAGCAAGGTATTTGCCAGTTTAATTAATGAAACCACTAATAAGCCACAACCAGAGCATTTAACCGAGCGTGAGAAGACCTTTTTGCAATATGCCATTACAGAAATGAGCTATAAAGAAATTGCCGATAAGATGTGTTGTAGCCCCAGAACAGTAGAGAGCTATAGAGATAACCTGTTCGAAAAACTGGGTTTAAGAACCCGTGTGGGCTTAGCTGTTTATGCCATGAAAAATGGTTTCGACCAGTAATTTGTAGTTCAACAGATAGAAAGTGTAGATTTGTACCATGTTGTTAAATAGCTATCAGATAGAATTAATAGAAGCAGGTTGCGATGAGGCGGGGAGAGGCTGTTTAGCTGGACCTGTATATGCCGCTGCCGTAATCTTACCCAAAGACTTTTATGTAGAAGGCTTAAACGATTCTAAGAAACTAACCCATCAGCAACGCGAAAAATTAAGACCTATTATTGAAAAAGAAGCCATTGCCTGGGCGGTTGGCATTGTAGACCACGAAGAGATTGATCAGATCAATATCTTAAATGCCTCTTTTTTGGCCATGCACAGAGCTATCGAAAAGCTGGAGGTACAACCCCAATACCTGGTAATTGATGGCAATCGGTTTAAGGCCTACCCTCAAATTCCGCATAGCTGTATTGTAAAAGGCGATGGTAAATACCTCAACATTGCCGCAGCATCCATATTGGCCAAAACACATCGAGATGAGCTGATGGATCAATTAGATCTAGCTCATCCACATTACAATTGGAAAAAGAACAAAGGCTATCCAACAATAGCGCACCGCACCGCAATTATAGCAAATGGCTTTTCGCCATTCCATCGTAAAACTTTTACCGTAAGCGATCCCCAACTAAGACTTTCTTTTGAAGAAGAAGGATAATTCGTAATTTCAGGGCATGAAAGCCCTCATTCTAACCAACCGTGTTCCATTTCCACCTAA
Organism: Pedobacter sp. Hv1; assembly: GCF_001412215.1. Lineage (GTDB taxonomy): Bacteria > Bacteroidota > Bacteroidia > Sphingobacteriales > Sphingobacteriaceae > Pedobacter. Next base: position 440,930 of record NZ_LLWP01000005.1, on the reverse strand, counting down.
TAGTGGATATCCAATTGTGGTATACAATACCATAAAGGGACTGCTTAAATTGGGGGTAGAGGTTACTTTGTTCAGTATCAATACCTCTAAACATTGGGTAGATGTGGATGATATCTATGATCCTATTTTTGAACAAATCAATTTCTATTCTTATAATATCGATACCGAAGTAAACATTTGGGGCGCTTTTTTTAATATTTTCTCTAACCAATCTTATAACGTTTCTCGTTTTTACGATGACGAGGCTGCCAAGTTGTTAGAAAATGTTTTACGAGAACAAGAATTTGACATTATCCAATTTGAAGGCCTATTTGTTGTGCCTTATCTGGATGTGGTAAAAGAACACAGCAAGGCGAAGTTAATTTACAGGGCACACAATATAGAATTTGATGTATGGGAACGCTTGGCTGCCGGTGAGCAGTTTAGGCCAAGAAGAAAGTACCTGGAATTTTTATCCAGAAGGTTAAAGGTGTATGAAACAGAGCAGATCAACCGCTTTCATCAGGTGTTTGCCATTAGTAACCCAGATCGGCAGAACATTTTAAAAATGGGCTGTCAGACCAGGCTAGATGTTTTTCCGGTGGCGATAGATTTTGAGAAATACCATGTAGATGAGAAGAAGACCAGCTTCCCTACGTTGTTTCATTTAGGGGCTATGGATTGGCGACCAAATAAAGAAGGGTTAGAATGGTTTTTGGATGAGGTTTGGCCAGATATTGAGACTTTAAGTAGCGAGTTGCGTTTTTACATTGCAGGTAAAAACATGCAGAAACAATTTTTTGATTACGATTCTGATAACCTGATTGTGGAGGGAGAGATATTTGATGCCGTTGAATTTATGAACTCTAAAGCCATTATGATTGTGCCTTTGCTTTCTGGTAGTGGTATGCGGGTAAAGATTATTGAAGGCATGGCCATGCAAAAATGTATCATTGCAACAACTATGGCTGCAGAAGGGATCAGCTGTAAACATGGAAAAGACATTATGATTGCAGATACGCCCGATGAATTTTACCGTGCCATTTTGCAATGCATTACCCAACCCAATAAATGGCGTGAAATTGGGCATCATGCCCGCAAAACGGTAGAGCGTGATCATGAAATTAATGCCAATGCCAAACGGATGTTAGACATCTACGAGCTTTTAACTGCTAGCTAAGACCTAGTCTCCTAAAAACCAAGAGATGTGTGTGCAATCTGAGCATACAAAACAGATGGCCGAACGATTGGCCCAATCTACATTAAAAAATGTAGCTACTGCAGTATTGAGTTGTGCACTACGTTGCCAAAAGTAAGTGTTAGCGCAGATAGGGCAGGTTAAATTTTTACCTTTTATTTCTATTGTTTCTGGTGTTTGCTGATTGAAAGGTGCCATGGTTTACTGATATATTTTGGTAAGTATAACCATTTTTATTGATGATGACACCCTCGTTCAAACCCTTTGTATTTGGTTCGTCTCCTCACGAAGTATCTTATTTCCCTTTGGCTAAATAAGCATCTAAACTATAAGGATAAGAAGATATGGTATACAATAACAAACAGGCGGTAGCACTGGTCCATACACTGTAATCAAATGGGGCTTTAATTCCAATACTAAATGTCATGCTGAGGGCAAAGGCCAACAATAATGCAGCAGAGGCTAAGGCCGTTAACTTTAATTTGTACCCAATAATCAAGAGTAATGCAAATAACACCTCTAAAAAAGTAGCTGCGAAAGCCAATAATTCGCCTATTTGTGGCGATGCAAAAGCATTGAGCTTGTTGGCATAACTTACAAAATTTTGCCAATTGCCCCAACTTACCGATGGGCTGCCCGGTGCACCCCAAAAACCTAAACGATCTGCTACGGCAGAAAGAAAAGAGAAGGCAATGGCCAACCTAAAAAATAACTGGGCTAGTTTTACTGTTTTAATCTGCATAACGATGAAATTAATAAGAAGCATAAATGTCTTAAACAAAAAGCGTTAAAAACTTAAACTGGTTTAAGAAATTTTAATATCATGGTTTGTATCAAACATTATGGTCCCAGTCCATAAGAATCAAGGTAGATAACAAGAGTTATAATTGAAATATAGAAAAGTATATTTATAGGGGTAGAAAGTATAGTTTAAGTAAGTGGAAGTTTACCAGCAGAAATGATAAGTATACAAACAGATGTTTGGTTCGTGGTGGAGATACATCAAGAAGAGTGGTTTTTGATTATTTGTTCAATAATTTAGTTGACAATATTAATAAAGGTTTTATCTTCCAGCAGCCTGACACAGCTTCCATTGACCCTGCTCTAGTTTTACAACATACAAATTGGAACCTCCAAGAAAATTTGAGTAATTGTAAAAAGATTTTATTGATCCATTCGGCCCTATAATATTACCACAAATTCTAATAACAACTAATGTGCTGTTACCGCCTACAGTATAAAACTTTAAATTAGAAAAATCATATTTCTTTGCCTCACTTAGAATTAAATTACTACTATTTGGACTGCCATATAGTTGTTGGGCAATTGAAAGAAGTGAATTAATTTGATTAGCGGACTCGCAAGAAAGCTTCTCCATTTCAGTTTTATTCCCTTTTCCAAGGGCATTATACCAATTTCTAATAACAGCTTCTTGAGATGTTAAATAAAGACTAGGCTCTGCACCCCGTATTGACTGTGCAACTTTATATAGAATTTCGTTATTTTCAGTACTAATTTTAGGAGCCGCTGCCATTGCAACTACATATAGATTTCCATTTTCACTTTTTGTTCCTATGAGCTTGGTTACAAAACCAGAATTGTATTGAGTGCACTCGTAATAAGTCTTCCCAGCATATAATGTTGTTGTTATGTTTGGTTGGACACCATCTGAAATTTGGGTTACAAATTTATTGAAGAGTGCTAAAGAGAAAGTTGCACTCAATGATTTAGTATCCTCCATAATTGATACAGGTTCGAAAAGTCTAATTACAACTTGCCCACTTCTGGCTTCAAATTCTTGTCCTTTTGGCTGTAAGTAATAGTTTTCGTTATAGGCTTGCTTAACATTATCATTTTTGCCAACCTCCCAAGTTGAAGGGTAATCAAAGGTTATAGTGCCAAATTTAGGCTTGTAGTTTAAATAAGTTACTGAAGAATAATATTGAGATGAAGAAGGATTGCCTAATTTATTTAAATCCGCTCTTATAAAAGAAATTGCGTATTCTTTATTGTTTCTCCATATTGTTATATAACAAGTCGTTCCAATAGCACCACTTAATTTATTTGAAACTGCTTCGAGTGATAAATTTTGAGCGCTAACAAAATCAATTTTCGTTATAAAATCATTTGCTTGAATATTGCATCGTTCTGCTGGGCTGCCTTTGATAACTTCAGTTATAATGGGGAACTTACTTGATTCTTGAATTTTAAATGTAATACCTAAACCACCAGTTTGGCTTTTGCAATCGTTTAAATAGGATAAGCAAATAACTAAAGTGAGTAAAATAATTTTTTTCATTTTATTCGTTTCTAAAAAAATGTCGCTACACTTCCATATATAAATCTAAACAACTTTATTTCATTTTGAAATTATTTGTAACAGATTATAGACAGATAATCTTTGCCTAGTATCAACCAAACCAGAGATGTTTTTAAATCAAATTTCAGGAGTAACGGGAATTATATTTGGGATAATAACTGGATCTACAATAGTATTCTTGTTTAAGCTAGATTTCAATTTGAGCCAGTTATCAATAATTTTAGTATAATTATCCTGTGTCAAAATTTCTGTCGAATTAAAATCACTAAAATTAATTACTCCATTAAGTCCAAAAAATTGGATATGGTATGTGATCTTAGCTTTGCCCAACTGGGCTGCCATTGTAAGGTTCTTTAATGTAAACTCGTCCAAGTCAATTTTAAGGTCTTTTACTGTTATATATAAAGTCATCCCAATCATCGCTCGGGTAGAACGGGCGTTTGGACAATGGAAGTCCTTGAAAATCCAAAAATTATTCTGAAACAATCTATCTCTTTTTTTAAGAGAGCCACCAATATCAAAAAGCCTTAAATTCAGATTTTTTGTTTTAGTTACATCAAACATGCGGTCATCGTACTGATTTAATTTTCCCAGTACTAATGGTTTTGTATCTTCTGGTCTATTGCAATCAAAAGAACCTGTTGCCCTTGCCGTTTCAACAGCAGCTTTTAGTACACTATCTAATCTTTCTTTCGCAATCATATTATAGCCAAATTTTGATAAATCTATAGCTTTAAAATTATTGACAATGGCTATTGCCTTTTCCATTTTAACAACATTTTTTTCTGGATATTTCTGTTGTCTTTCTTGATCTTTTTGAGCAAATACGGTTGAACAAAAAAATAATGCTAATGCTAGAAGTGTTAGTTTAGTTTTCATAGAGGTATGTTTATTAATGAATTTTAGAATGCTATATCGGGTAGAAATTATGTAAAGGCCTATTTTTAAATATGATTTCGCTTTGATTATTTATGTTAAAGAAATAGATTGTTTTAGAAAAAAGATAGGGTGTTTTCGCCCTTTTTCATGGGTAGATGAATAGCCGATTATATGCAGATAGTTAGCACATTTTTTTCTCATTCCGTTTTTAGTACGGTAGGGCTAATGGTAGCACAATATGGGTTGAGTGCTTGCAATATGTAACAGTAAGCACAAAAGTTGGCGAGTTGGTAATTAAGGTAGTGCAAGAATAGATTATAGAAAAACCTGTTGGCTATGAGATACCAACAGGTTTTTAATCAAGTATTTGTATTGACATATAGAGTGGTGGCTACACCAACCAATGGATGTGGCTACTACACATTAGCATAAGCCGAATTCTTAAGCTTATTGGCCTTTAAATAAATGAATGTTCTTTTGGCATCGATAATAATGTTGAAACGTTTTAAAATATCGCCACCCATAATGCTCATTTTCTGGCGGCCTAATGCCCCTTCAAAAAAACCTACAGATACATTGCTAAGTTTTTGACTACCTATTGTAAATGCAGGTAAAATGGCTTTTTTGGTTTTTAATACATTGCCAAATGAATCTTTAAGCTGTTTTTCGGCAGTGATGGTTAATTGCTCGCCAATTTTATGGTCGGCCACAAATTGATCGTCGAATAAAATGGCACCTGCATAACCAGAATGGATCAGGTATTTGTTTTTAAGGCTATTGTTGCCTAAGGTAGCATTGGCTTCTACAAACATCATTTCGTTTTCAAATGTAAGTTTAAGTTTTTCGTATGTCTTAGCCTTAGCAGGTAGACCGTTAGAAACGATCAGCACTTTTTTATCGAAGTCGATTTCGATCACCTTATTTTCGAAAAGCTCGAGGCCAAACTTGCCATCCGTTTGTTGTCCAGAGTTTTTGTTTTCCCAGATCGGAACATGCTCCCATTTTAAACCTCCAATTTGTACCGTATTGCTTTCGCTATAGCGAGAAGTATTATCGCTACCGCCCCAACTTTTTACACTGTCTGTTCTGCCAAATTTTAAACTTTTAATGTGCTTTAATGCATCTTCTGTTAAGGTAAGGGCACTAGCTGCGGTATGGAACATTAAGTTAACCGTATCCTTTTTGTTTAAAATAGCCTGTATAGCAATGTTATTGTAATCGGTTAACTGAAAAGGAATGGTATAGGTTTTTTGTTGTGCGCTTGCGGTTAGCGATAAGCTTACTAATATAAAAAGGACGTACGAGCTCAGTTTTTGCATGGAGTTTTAGGCTTGGTGCTGTTAATGGTTAATATTAAAATAATAATAGGCAAAAGATACATACATCAACGCAGATCTGCTGTAATATTTATAAATTTTGTATACGTATTAAAATCTTTACTTTGTTTGCGTTTAAAAAACTTTTAAACCAAAAACATTGGGCTATTCTTAGTATTTTTGCCAACCAAATATTTAAAAAATATCATGAAGAATACTGCATTAACAGAGAAACATATATCATTAGGTGCTAAAATGGTGCCATTTGCCGGTTACAATATGCCTGTACAATACGAAGGGATCAACGCAGAACACGCAACGGTTAGAAATACGGTTGGTGTTTTTGATGTGAGCCATATGGGCGAATTTATTTTAAAGGGCGAAAATGCCTTAGATCTTATTCAAAGAGTAACCAGTAACGATGCCAGCAAACTACACGATGGTAAAGTGCAATATTCTTGCTTACCAAATAAAGACGGTGGTATTGTTGATGATTTGTTGGTTTATCGCATAGACGAAAAAACCTATATGTTGGTAGTTAATGCAAGTAATATTGATAAAGATTGGAACTGGATCCAACAGTTCAATACCAATAATGTAGAGATGCATAACATCTCAGACCAAACTTCGCTATTGGCCATTCAAGGTCCAAAAGCGGCAGATGCTTTACAGAGTTTAACTACTATAGATCTGGCATCTATGGAATATTACACTTTTAAGAAAGGTGTTTTTGCAGGTGTAGAGAATGTTGTTGTTTCTGCAACTGGTTATACCGGTGCAGGTGGTTTTGAAATCTATTTTGAGAACCAATATGCCGATCAGATTTGGGATGCCATTTTTAGTGCAGGTGCCGAATATGGGATTAAACCAATAGGTTTAGGTGCCCGCGATACCTTGCGTTTAGAAATGGGCTTCTGTTTATATGGCAATGATATTGACGATGCTACATCGCCAATTGAAGCTGGTTTAGGCTGGATTACCAAGTTTACCAAATCGTTTACCAACTCAGAAGCTTTATTGGCTCAAAAAGAAGTAGGCGTGCAGCGCAAACTGATCGGTTTCGAAATGATCGATCGTGGTATCCCTCGTCATGATTACCCAATTGTTGATGCAGAAGGTAATGTAGTGGGTAAGGTAACTTCGGGTACCCAATCTCCATCTTTACAAAAAGCAATTGGCATGGGCTATGTAAATAAAGAACTGGCCAAAGAAGGTACAGAACTCTTTATCGATATCAGAAACAACAAGATTAAAGCTAAAGTAGTTAAGTTTCCATTTTATAAATAGGGTTACAGGTTGCATGTTATAAGTTGAAGGGTCAGGTACACATCACCTATAACTTATAACGTGTAGCTCATAGCACATTACCCGTAACTGATAACCCACAACCTGCAACCCCTACATGTCAAGAACCATTGAAGTTTGCCTAACGCCTGCCTTATTAAATTTATACGATATTGAACAAAGTATTGTTGTTGTAATTGATATTTTAAGGGCAACCTCGTCTATTACTTATGGTATTGAAAATGGAGCAGCGGCTATTATTCCGGTAGCTAATGTAGAAGATTGCTTAAACTATAGTGATCGAGGTTATTTGTTGGCAGCAGAACGTAATGGCGAAGTGGTAGCAGGTTATGATTTTGGCAACTCGCCCTTCTCTTATACCAAAGAAAAGGTAGCGGGTAAAACAATTGTACTCACCACCACCAATGGCACCAAAGCCATGCACATGGCACAAGAAAGGGCACACCAAGTTGTAGTGGGTTCTTTTTTAAATTTAACAGCTTTGTGTAACTGGTTAAAAGTACAGGATAAGGATGTGCTTTTGCTTTGTGCGGGCTGGAAAGATAAGTTTAACTTAGAAGATACCTTATTTGCAGGTGCTGTAGTAAATACCTTGCGTAAGGATTTTAAACATTTTGATGACTCTTGTGTAGCTGCCGAAGATATGTATCTATTGGCCAAAGACGATCTAAGAACTTATCTACGCAAATCTTCACATAGCCACAGGTTAGAGCAGTTAAACATTGAAGAAGATGTTCAGTTTTGTTTAAAACTAGATCTGTGTACGGCTATTCCAGTATTAGAAAATGAACGTCTGGTGGCTCTAAGTCAGTAGAAGAATAACCTCTTTTATTCTAATGTATCCTGTTGCTTATCGTGTCATCCCGAGCTTGTCGAAGGGTTTTGTATAGAAGATGCGATTTAAACTCGATAAATTGGTTTAAGATAATTGTATTCTATTGGATTAACCCTTTAACAATTCCTGAAAGCTTTCACTTTGCTTAATCGATTTTAAGGTTTCCTCGTAAGCCAACCAATAAATGGTTTCGGCTTTTTTCATATCAAAAGTGCTGATCTCTCCCATTCCCTTTGGCTCAATAAGAATGTCGCAGAATTTAATCTTCCGCTCCATATCGTGGTTGATAGACATGATGCCCGCACGCTGCATCAGGTGGGCAATCTTGGTAATTTTATGTACCGGTTTCAAGTGGTTGCAAGACGAGCCAATAATGTAGTCGCAGTTGTTAAGTAAGGGTTCTACCGGAAAATTATTTAAAATACCACCATCTACAAACATATGGTCGTTGATCATTATGGGTTTGAAAATACCAGGAATACAACTCGAAGCCAATATGGATCTGATCAATGGGCCTTTGGTAAAATAAGCCACATCGCCCTCGCTAAAGTTAGTGGCACAAATGGTTAAAGGAATGTTTAGGGCCTCAAATTGGTCGTGTGGGAAATATTCTTTTAAGATATTCTTCACGTTTTCGATGTTGATCAACCCTAAAGACCCCAATGCTGGCCTAATGAAACGCAACAACTTGGTTTTGTAAAAGATTTTTAAGGCTTCTTCTGGATCAATACCTGCAGCATAAAAGGCTCCGGCAATAGAGCCAGCGCTTGTGCCACTAATATGGCTAAACTCAACGCCAGCATTTTTAAAGGCTTTTAAAACGCCCAAATGTGCAATCCCTCTAATGCCACCACCAGATAATACAATTCCTATTTTCTTTTTTGCTGTTGAATTTGATGGAGTAGTCATTGTTTGATGGTTAAATTATGGTATGGTTGAATTGCCAACTGAAAACTGTGAATTGAAAACTGTCAACTTTCCTTCGGTTTGTACTTAGATTTGGTTAGTATCTTTTGGGCATCATTTTCGGCCATGAGCTGTTGCAAAGTTACATCAGGGTTTTCGGCCATGTATTTTTTTACAATCTGCCAGCCTATCCAAACGGCCAATTTGGGTGCAGACGATTTTTTCTCGCCCAAGCCAGGGGTAAAAGGCCCGTCGGTAATAAACGTTTGTATTTTTTGGATATCGCTTTGGTACAAAAGATCTCTTTCTAAGAAAAATCCCCAAATGTTAGCCTCAAATTGTTTGCACCAGTTTAGCTGGTTGGTGGTATAACCTATTTTAATGGTATCGGCAGTTGTTTCTGGAAGTACCTGATCTAAAAAATAAAGGATCTTGCCATTGTAGATCATCTTGGCCAACAAAGTCTGGTCTTCATCACGTTCTTTAAACAGTTCTTCTCTGGCAAATACTTCCGTAACTCTTGATGGGAGATAGGCAGGGGTAAAACGTCTAGACTGGTAAGCGGGTACACTAGCTACAATGGCACCATAAAACTGGCTATCCTTACCCAAAAACATATCTAGGCCAATGCCCATATAATGATCTGCCTGTATTACCTGATAGGCAAAACCAGATAGAAACGAAACGAAGTTGGGTACTTTTGTTTTAGGATAATAGTATTTAATGTATTTAAAGTTCTGGGTCAGTTCTTTTTCTACATTGCTTAAGTTTGGATATACACTATCTACTTCTTTGTTTAAGGCAGCATAAGCTTTGTCGCCGTATAACCCTTCCAATACTTGTGGTCCAGTAGAATTGGCATCGCCAACCATCTGATGGATGAAATCACTATAAAACATTCCATACTTATTGGTTAACAAGGCATCGGCTTCTGGAATGCTTTTTGCTTTCCCAGCGTAAAGGTCCTTTTCAAATCTTTGTATTTTAATGTCAACTTTGATGTGGCTTACATCGGGTCTATGATCTTGTTTGCAAGAAAAAATTGCAATTACACACAAAAAAAATAGATAGATTTGGAAATGTTTTACGTTATAGCTCATGAATAACAAATATAGATACTAGTAACAGGAAACCAAATCATATCCAAATGAAAAAAATACTAACCGTTATACTCTTCCTTTTTTTTACCATCCATACTTACGCACAACAAAGTAGTGCACCTTATTATGGTTTTAGGTTGGGTTTAACGGCACATCCAAATTTTGGGTTTATCAAGGCAGAGAACGGAAAGGGCAATGGGGTAAATTTAGGTTTTGCCTATGGATTAATGGCCGATTTTAATTTTGCCGAAAACTATAGCTTTTCAACTGGCCTAACCATTACTACCATTAACGGAAAAAGTACAGAGATTAATGCCTTGCCTTATAGCGCAACAGCAGATCGAACCGTTCCTGTAGGGTACGACTTAAAATATAAAATGCAGTATATAGAACTACCATTAACCCTTAAACTTAAAACAGATCATATCGGCAACATCCGTTGGTATGGGCAGTTTGGGCTATCTAATGATTTCAGGATTGGTGCCAAACAAGATGCCAAGGTTAATGGGAGTAAAATAGCTGATGGCGTAAACTCAAAAGACTGGACCAGATTTTACAGAGCCGGAATTATTGTAGGTGGGGGTGCAGAGTTTGATATTGATGGCAAAACCAGTTTAATGATGGGCTTAACGTTCAATAATGGATTTACGAATATATCTACAGGTCAAAACAGCATTAGAAATCACTATGTAGGCTTAAATGTTGGGGTGTTTTTTTAGGGGGTAGGAAGTAGGGAATAGGAAATAGGGAATAGGTTCAATGTTAACTGCAAACTGCAAGCTGCAAATTGTAAACTGGACTACTATTAAAAATAAATAAGAGACGAATGAAGATAGCTTTAGCGCAACTCAATTATCACATTGGTAATTTCGAACAAAATACAGCACATATTATTGCACACATCAATTTGGCAAAAGATAAAGGGGCCGATCTGGTGGTTTTTTCAGAGCTGGCTATTTGTGGTTATTCTCCGAACGATTTTCTAGAATTTCAGGAGTTTATTACACTTTGCAATGAAGCAGCCCAAACCATAGCTCAACATTGCGTTGGCATTGCCTGTATTTTGGGTCTGCCCATTAAAAATGAAGTTTTGGAAGGAAAAGACTTGTACAATGCCGCTTATTTTATTGAAGATGCAAAAGTGAAAGTCATTACCAAAAAAGCATTGTTACCTACCTACGATGTTTTTGATGAGTACCGCTACTTTGAACCCAATAACCAGTTTGCCTGTATTCCATTTAAAGGGAGAAAAATTGCCTTAACCATTTGCGAAGACCTGTGGAACATTGATGATGATCCTTTATATGTGTCTTGCCCGATGGATACGCTGATTAAAGAATCGCCAGATTTGATGATCAATATTGCGGCATCGCCGTTCAATTACCGCCATGATGAAGATCGTATCCAGATCTTAGCAACCAATGCCAAAAAATACCAATTGCCCCTGTTCTATGTAAACCAGGTTGGGGCACAAACCGAAATCATGTTTGATGGAGGCTCTTTGGTTTTTGATGAGGCTGGCGAGGTAAAGGCAGAAATGAAATACTTTGAAGAAGATCTTCAGGTATTTGACCTGGATGAAATTCAAAATGTAAAGAACAAATATCCAGCAGTAGAACGAGATAGTGATATTGTTCAGATCCACGATGCATTGATCATGGGCATTAAAGACTACTTTAGAAAATCGGGCTTTACCAAAGCTGTTTTAGGTTTATCTGGTGGAATAGATTCGGCTATTGTTTGTGCGTTGGCATGTAGGGCCTTAGGACCAGAAAATGTAATGGCGGTTTTAATGCCTTCTAAATATTCAACAGATCATTCTATTAAAGATGCCCTAGATCTGGTTAACAACATTGGCTGCAAGCACGAAATTATTGAGATTAAGGATGCTGCAAATGCCTTTGATGGCATGTTGGCCAAACCATTTGCCAATTTGCCCTTTAATTTAACAGAAGAGAATATCCAAGCCCGCTGTAGAGGCATTGTACTAATGGCCATGTCCAATAAATTTGGCTATATCTTATTAAATACTTCAAACAAAAGTGAATGTGCCGTAGGTTATGGTACATTGTATGGCGATATGTGCGGCGCTCTTGGCGTAATTGGCGATGTGTACAAAACACAGATCTTTCAATTGGCTAGACACATTAATAAGGACGGAGAAGTGATCCCCGAAAATACCATTGTTAAACCACCATCGGCAGAGTTGAGACCAGATCAAAAAGATTCAGATTCGCTTCCCGATTATGGTATTTTAGATCAGATCTTGTTTCAGCATATCGAATTGAAAAAAGGCTCTAAAGCTATTATTGCTGAAGGATTTGACGCTGCCTTGGTGCAACGGATACTTAAAATGGTAAACATGGCCGAATTTAAGCGCTACCAAACCCCACCAATTTTAAGGGTTTCGCCAAAAGCATTCGGAATTGGCAGAAGAATGCCAATTGTTGGAAAGTATATGGCTTAAGCATACCCAATAGTGGGTATCAATAATCAGTAGAATTCGGTATTGCCTTGCAGGCAACGATTAGGTTTTTTTGTGTAAATAATTAAACCTAATCATAGCGATGAAAAATTTAAAGAACTTATTGGTTGGCTGTCTGATCTTGTTTACAATAACATCTTGTAAAAAGGGCGATGACGCCAAAGTTACTGAAGGTAGCATGTCTGCCAAGGTAGATGGCAAAGATTGGAGTGCAGGCTTGGCCGTGCAAGCCACAAAAACTAGTGGTGTATTGGCTATTGGTGGTACCGGAAATGGGGCACAGATCAATATCAATGTGTTGAGCTACACAGGGGTAAAAACCTACCCAATTGGCGGGGGCGTAACTTCTACCAATACCACACAAGCTATTTATACCAGCACAAGCATTCCTCCGGTAGTATACAACACCATGGTAGGTCAAGGTTCTGGTACCTTGGTGATTACAAAAGACGAAGGAGGATACGTTGAGGGCACCTTTAACTTTACTGCAAAAACTACTGCAGGAGTTAATATCACCATTACAGAAGGTAATTTTAGAGCTAAACTGTAGCTTTATTGGATAAAAGGATGGGTAATGCTCATCCTTTTATCTTATAGAGAAGTGATCCACCAGGTATTGCCACAAGGATCTTCAATGCCGCAGGTTCTACCATAAGATTGGTCTGAGAGTCCCATCACACTGCTTGCACCATTTTCCAATGCCTTATCATAAGTCTCGTCTGCATTGGCAACATACACAAACAAATTGGCCGTTGCTACAGCCCAATCTTCATTGGCATCAGTAAACATAAGGGTGCAGCCTCCAATGGTTGCTTCGCAATGCCTAATTTTTCCATCTGCAGTTAACTGTTTAGCGGTTATTGTAGCATCGAAAATAAGTTGCACAAAATCGATGAATTTTTTGGCATCAGCCAACATTAAATAAGGCATTACCGTCTGGTGTTCTTTTGGAATGTTCATCATTTTCAATTTATAATCTAAAAGTAATCTAATCGGCTGAAATTAAACCTCATCGGCTCAAAATTGTTTAATTAGTATATAAATAATTTTGCCATGAAAAAGATATTCATCTTATTGAGCATGGTGGTATGCTTAGCATCGTGTTCAACTTACGATTATTACGCTGTAAGTAATAAACCTGTAACTACCAATCGTTATCAAACTTACGCTTGGATTCCAGAGTCGCAATCTAAAACCACTTCCATTTACAATAACGACATTGCCACAGATAGAATTGTAGAGGCAACCAATGCAGAGCTAGATAAACGAGGATTTCAGCTCAACAACAACAAACCAGATCTTTTAATTAGGTATACTGCCGTAGTGAATAAAGAAACCAAAACAGTGAGCGATCCGGTGTATTATAATCCACCATCACGCTTAAGCCCAAGAGTTGGTTACTATAGGGGTAGGGCTAGGTTTTATTATGCCTATACAGATCCTTTTCCGGTATATGTGGGTAGTAGAGCCAGAAAAATGCAGGTAAAAGCAGGTAGTATTATGATAGACATCATCGAACGTAAAACCTCTAAACTAATTTGGAGAGGTTGGGCCGAAGGAGAGGTAAACGATGGTCAAAAAGCAATCAATGATATTCCTACCGTGATTGCCAATATCTTTAAAAAATTGCCTTAATTGTTTTCGTCGATCATTGCTGGTTTAATTACTTTCCTTTTAAAAGATTGGATAGACAAAATAGCAATACCGATCATGATCGAAACATCGGCCAAATTGAAGATACCTGTTCTAAAGATCACAAAATCGATGTGCAGGAAATCGGTAACAGAACCAAATCTAATACGGTCGTAAATGTTGCCAATTCCTCCACCTATTAAAAAACAAAGACCAATCTGAAACCATCTGGGCAGATTGGTCTTTGTAAATAAATAAAAGAGGCCATAACCCAGTACTAAAACTGGTAAAATGCTCAATAAAACCAAACGCACAAAGTCTGGCAAGTTACTACCTGTACTTAAAAATGCGCCAGTATTTTCTACTTTGGTTAAAGTAATATGGTTTTTGAGAAGACTGATGTTCTCATTCAAGTTGATATTTTGCCTTACAATAGATTTAGACACTTGGTCGCAGCCAACATTTAATAACAAAATAAAGGCGAGCAATAAAAGCTGAATAGATTTTTTTTGTGGCATTTTGAGCTATTTGTAAGTGGTTTGAGACTTTGGAATAACTAGGTTTTTATTGATCTCTGGAAAGAGCTGTTTTAACTTCTCGGGTGTAGCAGCTGCGGTATCCATAAAATACCAGTTTTTGCCTCCATCGTAAGAAATGCCAAACAAATAATTGTTGGAGTGGGCATTTACACCTGATACTTCGATGTCCATAATTTGTGGAACAATACACTGGATGTTTTCTTTAGAAACAATGCTTTGCGTCATCTTACCAATGGCTACTTTTTTGATTGCAAAACTACTTGATTTTATGGCTTCCAAACCTTGCTTTAAAGTGATTAAGGCTTTATCTCTTCCTCCCATGCTTTTAACTACAGTAGGGTGGGTGTATTGCAATAGGGTTGCATATTCTCCTTTAACAGCAGCGCGGGCCATTGCATTGGCCTGTTTATACATATTGTCTATATAAACCTGTGCTTGACTTGTGCTATGCAGACAAACAAATAATGTAATTACTAATATTATTTTCTTACCCATTTTCTATAAGGAATGATGCATGCTAAGATTACAGCTACAATAGTGGCCAATTTAGCAAGGATATCTCCATTGTTAACGTAAACTGTTAACGAATCGTTTAAATTGATGTCTTCTTTTAATGCAGTGCTTGTCCACCAAGTAGATTGTTTCACCACATCACCTCTCTGGTTAATGAAACCAGAAATGCCTGTATTGGCCGATCGTACTACCCAACGGCGGGTTTCTATGGCTCTCAATTTAGCATAAAGAAAGTGTTGATCTTTACCAGAGGTATTGCCCCACCAACCATCGTTTGTAATTACCGCAATAAACTGGGCACCATTTTTAACAGCCTCGCCAACCCAACTGCCCCAAATCGATTCGTAACAGATTACAGGTGCAACACCTACACCATTTTGCGAGTAAAAAACATCAGGATGATCTTGCCAGCCCCAACCAGATGCACTGCCGCCTAATTTTTCGAAAACAGGGGCAATAAAGGATAAGGTTTTTGGGAAAGGCATTTTTTCTACCCCAGGAACCAATTTAGATTTATGGTAAAATGCTACCTCAGCAGAGTTTTCTACCTGTATGGCTGCATTAAAATTGTCGTAAAAGCCACCATTTGGATTTGCCTTTGCAGAAATGGTCTTTTTATCGTTGTAATATTTGATACTTTCAATTCCAGTAATTAAGGTGCCATTTTTGTATTTGCTTAAAAATTGTTGCACCTGTAAGAACTCTGGATTGCCCCTGATCTGATCTTCATCCGCATAATTAGAAATAGCAGTTTCTGGCCAAATGAAATATTCGGTATTGACCTGTGCCAGCGAATCGGAAAGATGGCTAAGAATCTGCACTTGTTGGGCTACCGGAATAGCACCTAATTTTTTATAAGGATCGATATTTGGCTGTACAGTAACCACATTAACTGGCGATTTCTTTTCGGTATAACCCGAATAGGTTTTTAACGAAAAACCTATTGGCAATAACAATACTAAAAGCCAAGTTAAAGCAACGCTATATTTGGCAAATCCGTTTTTAGATTTGAAACTTTGATAAGCCTCAAAAGCTAAGATATTGCTCAACAAAATCCAGATTGAACCACCATAAACACCCGTATATTCGTACCATTGGGCCAGTTGGTGCATGCCTGCAAAGCCATTGCCCAAAGTCATCCAAGGAAAAGCCAGGTCCCAACTTTGGTGTAGGTATTCCATCGAAATATAGAAACAGATTAGCCCTAGGTAAGCAATTTTGGTATTTACCTTAGTCTGCAATTGATGGTACAGCCAAAAAGCAAAAGTCATCATTAAAGCACCTAAACCAAAAGGGATTAAAGAAATTAGCAAAGATACAACTGGTCCGTTATAGGCGCTAATGGCGTTGTATACCCAGTAGATTGATGCCGTATTCCAAACCAAAAAAGTAAGGCCAGCAGTTAAGAACACATGTTTGCCTGTTTTTTTTAAGCCTTGGTTTTTAATATTGTTTAAGGCTATAAATAAAGGCACTAAGCCAATTAATAACAATGGAGCGAACCAGATGTGTGGAGGCCAAGCCAACCACATTAAAAAAGCACTACTTAGTGCTAAGAGATAA
The DNA here is from genome assembly GCF_001412215.1 of Pedobacter sp. Hv1. GTDB lineage: Bacteria > Bacteroidota > Bacteroidia > Sphingobacteriales > Sphingobacteriaceae > Pedobacter. The sequence continues at coordinate 424,360 of NZ_LLWP01000005.1, read as the reverse complement.
TTTTTTTTAGACATTCTCTTTTTTTAATCGTCATGCTGAATTTATTTCAGCATCTTTTTTATTCTAATGTATCAAATAGGTCTTCCCACGCTGGGTTTAATGAATTAATGAGATTGATTTTCCAGGCCCTTCTCCAATTCTTTAATTGTTTTTCTTTAGCAATGGCATCTTCAATTGTGCTTAATTGCTCATAATAAACTAATTTATTACAATTATATTTCGCCGTAAATGCCTTTGGGTATAATTTTTCTCTATGCTCTTTAATTCTAAAATATAAGTCTGAGGTTACACCAATGTATAATACTGTGTGGGTAAAATTAGTTAAAATATATACACAGCCACCACGTATCATTTTAATTTATTTGTCGTCACCCTGAATTTATTTCAGGGTCTGTTTAGAGTAGATTCTGAAATTGATCAAGACTGAAGATTCTTTAAAAAAGAAGCAAATCATTTATAAAGACCCTGAAATAAATTCAGGGTGACGTATTACTGTTATAGACTATCTAAAATATCAGCCTTTTTACGTTCGTACTCTTCTTTGGTAATCAATTGTTTATCGTATAAAGTTTTCAACTTTTTTAATTTCAAAGTTGTTTCATCTTCTGCTTCTGCTATCACCTGCGGCTGAATAACTTCTGCTTCTTCTATCGGCAAATCGATAATGGTTTGAATAGGAGGAACATTAACCGAAGCTGCAGAAGCTCTGTTTTCTTCCAACTGTTGTTGCCTCATCATTTCCTTGTACTGTTCTAACTGCTCATTGGCTGCCTGATGTAACTTTCTGGCCTGTGTTTTAGGAATGAATTCGGTTACAATGTTTTCTCCATGCTGCGGTACGCAAATGAATTTCGAACCGAAAAACTCTTCTTTAAAAGAAACTTCTTTAATGTTTTTCCAAGAAATGTCCTTGAAATTCATGGTTAGCCCTAAATTGCCCGGCTCGCAATAAAAAATACGTTTATTGCTAATGGCTATGCTATCTGGTAAAAGATTTACGGCAGGTTTTTTTTGTACAGCAAGGTATAATATTTCCTCGCCAGAGGTCAATAAATCGTTGAGTTTGCCTATTACTTTCTCTACTGCTTTTGGGTCTTGTTCGTCGCTTAAAAATCTATCTATGCTAATCATTATCTTCTTTTTTATGGTATTTGTCTTTCGTTTTCGCTTCTTTATCCTTGCGCTCTTCAGCTCCCGCTACACAAATTACGAATTCTCCTTTTAATATATTGTTTTCAAAATGTGATTTTATTTCAATAAGAGTGCCACGAACAGTTTCTTCGTACATTTTGGTCAATTCTCTACTTACGGAAGCTTGTCTTTCTGCTCCCAGATATTCGGCAAACTCTGCCAAGGTCTTCAATAAACGGTGCGGACTTTCGTAAAAAATCATGGTTCTTTCTTCGGTAGCCAACAATTTTAAACGGGTCTGTCTGCCTTTCTTAACGGGTAAAAACCCTTCAAATACAAATTGATCACTGGGTAAGCCAGAATTAACCAAGGCTGGTACAAAAGCTGTGGCGCCGGGCAAACAGTTCACTTCTATTTCGTTTTTTAAGGCTTCTCTAACCAAAAAGAAACCGGGATCTGAAATAGCTGGCGTACCTGCATCAGAGATTAAGGCTACATTTTGTCCTTGTTTTAAAAATTTAATGATCTCTGTAGTGGCTTTATGCTCGTTGTGCTGGTGGTGTGAATAGGCCTTTTTATCGATGCCAAAATGTTTGAGCATTGGGGCACTGGTACGGGTGTCTTCGGCTAAAATCACATCTGCTTCCTTTAAAATGCGGATTGCCCTAAAAGTCATGTCCTCTAAGTTGCCAATAGGCGTAGGTACGAGATATAGTTTTCCTGCCATAGTATCAAGTATTAAGTATCAAGTATCAAGATTGGACATTGAGATGAAAACCGCCAACTGAAAACTGAAAACTCTTGCTATCTTTGTAAAAAAATAAAATAATGCTGCAAGTTAACTATATCCGCGAAAATAGAGAGAAAGTTTTAGAGCGCCTACAGGTGCGCAATTTTAAACAACCCGAATTGGTAGACCAAATCATCTCCATTGATGAAGAACGTCGCCAAACTCAAACTTCGTTGGATAGTATTTCTGCTGAAGCCAATGCTGCCGCAAAACAGATTGGAGAGTTGATGCGCAATGGTAAAAAAGAAGAGGCCGAAGCAATTAAAACGCAAACTGCTACACATAAAGAAAGTATCAAAAATCTTTCTGAGCAATTGACGGCACTAGAGCAAAGTCAGTTTAACTTATTGGTACAGTTGCCTAATTTGCCACACCATCAGGTTAAACCGGGAACTACTCCAGAAGAGAATGAAATTGTTTTAACCCATGGCGAACCTGCACAATTGCCAGCTAATGCGAAACCGCACTGGGAATTGGCAGCAAAATACGATATCATCGATTTTGAACTGGGTGTTAAAATTACAGGTGCTGGTTTTCCGGTATATAAAGGAAAAGGTGCCCGTTTACAAAGAGCATTGATTAACTTTTTCTTAGATGAGGCTATTGCTGCTGGCTACAAAGAAGTGCAAGTGCCACACTTGGTTAACGCAGCTTCTGGTTTTGGTACCGGTCAATTGCCTGATAAAGAAGGACAGATGTACCATTCAACAGTTGATGATCTGTATTTGATCCCAACAGCTGAGGTTCCGGTAACGAACCTTTATCGTGATGTAATTTTAAAGGAAGAAGATCTGCCAATCAAAAATACAGCTTATACACCATGTTTCCGTAGAGAAGCGGGTTCTTATGGCTCACACGTACGTGGCTTAAACCGTTTGCATCAATTTGATAAGGTAGAATTGGTTCAGGTTACCCACCCAGACCATTCTTATGCTACATTGGAAGACATGAGTACTTATGTGCAAGGGTTATTGCAAAAACTAGGTCTTCACTATCGTGTACTGCGCTTATGTGGCGGCGATATGGGCTTTGGTTCTGCCATGACCTATGATATGGAAACTTGGAGTGCTTCTCAAGAACGTTGGTTAGAAGTTTCTTCTGTATCTAACGTAGAAACCTTTCAGAGTAACCGTTCAAAAATCCGTTTCAAAGGGAAAGAAGGCAAAACTCAATTGGTGCATACTTTAAATGGTAGTGCTTTGGCTTTGCCACGTATTGTAGCTTCAATTTTAGAAAACTATCAAACTGAAAATGGAATTAGAATTCCAGAAGTACTGCAAAAATATACCGGATTTGATGTGATCGATTAACCTATCAACTCCATAAAAAAGTCCCGGCAATACTGTCGGGACTTTTTGTTTTTATAGGAAGGTATATTTTGCTTTTTAAAAGATAATAATCAATAATAAAATGATGATGATAATGGCACCAACAGAAAGGTAAACGCCTTTTTGAAGTACACGAGCTTGTTCTTTCATTTCTTTTAGTTCTTTTCGCAAAGCTCTTTTTTCTGCTCTGGTTAAGTTGGATTTGTCCATCTTACGAATTTCCTCAACCCTGTTCACTATTCTTTCGAATTGAACTTTTTGCTCAGCAGTCATTTCAGTTTTCGGTTTTTTATCCTCTGCTGCTGATACTGTATTGGTGCTGATTCCTAATGTGAAAACCAGGACTAAGGCGTAAATAAATTTTTTCATAACTTTTATCGTTTATGGTGAATACTATACCTATAAACACAAAACCTACCAATATTGATTTGGTAGGTTTCATTTATTTGAATAAATATTTAATCGTGTTGATCAAATGTTGCTTTACCTATATATGGTGGGGCTTTTTGTTTTGATCAATTTTTTTAAAATGGTCTATTCCAGTAGCTACTATTTGATCTCGAACACTGTATTTACTACATAGTTCAATTTGATCTTTTTAAAGTCTAACTCAGGCGCAGATTCTGCAGCTCCAGCCATGTCGGCAGATTTCATCATCATTACATTTGCTCTGTACATTGGCTGTGGATAAGCTTCATTGTTCACTTCTTGAATGTCAATTACGCTTCCTAATTTATCGCCTAAAGCCTCAACCATGTAAGTTGCTTTTGCTTTGGCAGCTTGTAAAGCTTTAATTTTTAACTCTTTTTTTAGTGTTTCGATCTTAGAATAATCATAGCTGTCGATATTGGTATAAGCTACACCTTTAGGATCTACAGCACCAATAATTTCGTTCCATTTGTTCAAGTCGGTCACTTTTAATTGGTATTGTTTGCTCACCAAGAAATCTGGGTTTTTCTTTTTCTCTATAGCATAGTTGTAGCTAGAGATGTTGTTAACCATCAGGTTTTCTTTTGCTATACCAGCTTTTAAAACTGCATTGTACAATTGATTTTCAAGTTCGGTAATGTCTACTCTTTTTTTGCTGTTGTTATCTTTTAGATATTCTTTTAAAGAGATAGAAAGGTAGATGATATCTGGTGTAACCTCTGCTTCTGCAGATCCGCTTACACTAATTTTCTTTCTTAAGTCTACTTGTTGCGCCATGGCACTCATACTAAATAAGGCAACAAAGGCAAGGGCAAATAATTTTTTCATGTTGTGTATAATTTTGTGTGTGTTTATAAATGAGATGTCAACGGGGCCACAATTCCACAGCCAAAACTTAATTTTTATTTAGATTTTGTTGTAAATTTCAGACTGTCAGCTAATTAAATTTTAAAATAAATTATTGAAATCTATCTTTTTTGAAGCGCAATGTCCTTGCATTAGGTTAAAGGTGGTCGGGCTTTTCGCTGTATCTTTTTTGCTTCGCCCAAAAGGATGTCGCTCCAATCCCGGCTATTTACTTGGGTTTGTGCGGGTAAACTTTGCAGGTGTACTCCTCACTGTGCTTCCCAATCTTTTTTATTTACCTGATAAACAAAATTGAGCTTTGTAGGTTCGCCATAATAGGCCACCTCCATTTCGCCTACTTTTTTGGCGCCTAATTTTTCGATGGCCTTTTGCGAACGAAAATTGGTAGCCCCAATGTGTAAAATGATTTTATCTATATGCTGAAAGGCATAATCGAACATCAGCTGTTTTAAAGCTTTGTTATGTCCTTTGCCCCAACAATCGCGACTAATAAAGGTATAACCTACCGCAATGCTATGGTTCACTTCGTCAAGTTCGTAATATCTAGAGCTGCCAATTACTTTCCCTGTTTCGTTATCATATACCAGAAAAGCTCCTCCAGAACTGAGGGCTCCTTCAAAGAAATTTTCAAATATTATTCTTTGGTAACGATTTTTATTAGGGTGCTGTTCCCAGATTAAAGGATCGGATGCAACGGCATATAAGGTTTCAAAATCTTCCTGTTTTAACGGAACAATTTGAATCAAACTGTTTTGGAGTGTCGGCTGTAAATTGAAATTCATAGATCGGGATGAATGCTTATTTGCTTAGTTTTTTTATCGGTTTGAGCAGCAGTTTTTTAAATTCTACTTCCGAGCCTTCTGCCTGTAAAGCAATTTGTCCTTTATCAACTGTACAATCGTAACCTTCGTTTACCATAACACCATTTACCCAAACTTTGACCGTTTTGTTTAAACATTCAATCACCATGGTATTCCATTCGCCCAATGGTTTTTCTGAACCATCAGTTAAGTTTTTTATTCTCCGTAGTTTATTGCCATTTACACCCCAGTTGGCTTTTGGGCCTCGTCTAGCTTCCATATCTGGTACAGTAATGTCTTCTTCAATGCACCAGAAATCGCCAGCATCCTGGTGTTGCATTTGTACTTCTAGCGATTTAGGGAACATGCCATACAATGCCCTAGGTGTAGAAGCATGAACCAGCACACCACAGTTGCCCGGTTTACCAGCAAATCTATATTCAACTTCTAAACGGTAATTCTGATAAACAGCATCGGTAATGAGGTGTCCTCTCGGATCGCCTAAGCTTACCAATAGGCCATTACGTACTATAAAAGGGTTTGGGGCATTGGCATTTTTGTCCATATCAGGTACATCAGCATGCCAGCCTTTTAAAGATTTACCATCAAACAAACTTTTTTGTTGTGCCATTAACGGCTTAATAAAACATAAAGAGAAGAGGAGTGCAATTGCAAATAGTGTAATTTTTTTCATTTGGATAGGTTTAATTTAGGTCTATCTCAAATATAATCATCTTAAACTAAAAAAGCCATCCTGAATATTCGGGATGGCTTATATTTTATCGATTAAATAAGGCTTAATCTTCTACGGTTTCGTTGTTGATGCCTACTTCGTCTTTTACTTCTTCTTTAAAATATCTTTTTTGGAAGATCAAGATCATAATTACCCCAACAGAAATGGCAGTATCTGCGATGTTAAACACCGGACGGAAAAACTCAAATTGTTCTCCACCCCAAATTGGCAACCACGATGGGAATACTCCTTTTAAAATCGGGAAGTAAAGCATATCTACCACACGACCATGAAATAAGGTTTCGTATTTAAAGATGACACCATAAAAAACAGAGTCGATAATGTTACCTAAAGCACCAGAAAAAATCAAAGCAACATTTAAGATCAGGCCACGGTGGTATTTACGTTTGATCATGTAATGTAGACCATAACCTATACCAGCCACTGCAATTACCCTAAATAGAGACAAAGCCAGTTTGCCAAATTCGCCACCAAACTCTAGGCCAAAGGCCATTCCGTTGTTTTCTGTAAAATGGATAATGAACCAATCGCCCAAGATCTTAAACTCTTGGCCAAGGAACATATTGGTCTTGATCCAGATTTTTAAAACCTGATCTGCCAACAATACTAAAAATATAAGTAGTAAGGGTTTAGTATATCCTTTCATTAACCTTGTTTCAATTTAGCTTCCATACTTAACGTAGCATGCGGTACCGCTCGCAAACGCTCTTTTTGGATCAGTTTTCCAGTTTCTCTGCAAATACCGTAGGTTTTATTTTCAATACGAACCAAAGCAGCCTCTAAGTTGTCGATGAATTTTTTCTGACGGGCAGCCAATTGGTTAATTTGTTCTTTTTCTAAGGTAGCAGAACCATCTTCTAAAGTTTTATAGGCACCAGAAGTATCTTCTGTACCATTAGAATTAGGATTGCTTAGTGAAGAAGTTAAGGAAAGAAGTTCTTCTCTAGAGCTTCTCAATTTATCCTGGATCAGCTCTTTAAACTCTTGTAGTTCGCTATCTGAATAGCGGGTTTTCTCAGTTTTTTCCATATTAATTTATTGTTTGGCAATTAAGATTTGTAGTTCAACATCTTCAATTACTATTTTGTTTCCATTAGTTATGTCTGCTGCTAATATAATATCGTCAGCTAATATTTCTGCGCAAATGTAGGCTTTGTTCTGATTTACTGCATCTGCTATTACATTATCGTTTTGTAAATTTACACTAATGCGATCGGTAACTTCAAAATTTAATTCTTTTCTTAAGTTTTGGATGCGATTAATTAACTCACGCGATAATCCTTCTCGTTTCAGTTCTGGGGTAATGCTTACATCCAAGGCCACTGTTAAACTACCAAGGTTAGTTACCTGCCAACCTGGAATATCTTCTGCAATAATTTCTACATCAGCAAGCAAGATCGAATAGGCGGTATTAGGGATAGCAATTGTGCCTTCTCTTTCAAATTGAGCCAAATCTTCTTGCGACATGTTATTGATGGCCTCGGTAACCAATTTCATGTCTTTTCCAACTTTGGCGCCTAATGCCTTAAAGTTCGGTTTTACCTTTTTCTTGATAAACCCGGCAGTATCTTTAATGAAATCGACTTCTTTAATGTTGGTTTCTGATAAGATCAAATCTTTTACCAATTCAACTTTTACTTGGAAAGTATCATCCAATACTGGGATCAATACTTTTGCCAATGGCTGACGAACATTGATGCCCATTTTTTTACGAAGTGACAATACCATCGAAGAAATGTTTTGGGCCAATTCCATCCGCTCGTTCAATTGTTGATCGATCAAGCTGGTGTCAACCTCATTCCAGATAGTTAAGTGTACCGATTCTGCATGTTGACCAGGTGTAGCTTCACTTAAGTTTTTGTACAACCAATCGGCAAAGAACGGAGCAACTGGGCTCATCAATTGCGATATGGTCATTAAACAAGTAAACAAAGTTTCGTAAGCAGCCTTTTTATCTTCGGTCATTTCTCCTTTCCAGAAGCGACGACGAGATAAGCGGATGTACCAATTGCTCAAATGCTCGTCTACAAAAGTTTGGATTGCTCTAGCCGCTTTAGTGGGTTCATAAGCATTGTAACTTTCATCAACTTCTGCAATTAAGGTTTGCAGCAACGATAAGATCCAACGGTCAAGCTCACTGCGTTTGTCAACAGGAGTTTGGTTGTTCAGATCGATCTCAAATTTATCTATGTTTGCGTATAAGGCAAAGAAAGAGTACGTGTTGTATAAGGTGCCAAAAAACTTGCGACGCACTTCGTCCAAACCTTCTAAACTAAATTTCAGGTTGTCCCAAGGTGAAGCATTGCTGATCATGTACCAGCGGGTAGCATCGGCACTATAAGTATCTATGGTAGAAAAAGGATCAACAGCATTGCCCAAACGTTTAGACATTTTGTTGCCGTTTTTATCTAATACCAATCCATTAGAAACTACATTTTTATAGGCTACACCTAAGTTGTTGACGTGTTTGTTGATGGCTTTGATCTCGTCGCTGCTCTCGCTTAACATTACCGCAATGGCATGTAAAGTAAAGAACCAACCACGGGTTTGATCTACACCTTCGGCAATAAAATCGGCAGGGTAGGCATTCTCAAATTCTTCTTTGTTCTCAAAAGGAAAGTGCCATTGTGCATAAGGCATCGCACCACTGTCAAACCAAACATCAATCAGGTCTAGTTCTCTGGTCATTTTTTCGCCTTTGGCCGATACCAAGATCACATCATCTACATATGGACGGTGCATGTCTTTAAGCTCAAAACCTGCAGGCATGAAACCAACCTCGATCGCTTTTTGGATTTCTGCATTCAATTCTGCTATAGAACCAATACATTTTTCTTCCAAGCCATCGGCAGTGCGCCAAATTGGTAAAGGCGTACCCCAGTAACGTGAGCGTGATAAATTCCAGTCAACCAAGTTCTCCAACCAATTGCCAAAACGACCTGTTCCGGTAGCTTCTGGTTTCCAGTTGATGGTTTTGTTCAGCTCTACCATTTTTTCTTTAACGGCTGTAGTTTTAATAAACCAACTGTCTAAAGGATAATATAAAACTGGTTTATCTGTACGCCAGCAATGTGGGTAGCTGTGTACGTATTTCTCTACCTTAAAGGCTTTATTCTCTTCTTTTAAAAGGATGGCAATTTCAACATCTACAGATTTCTCTGGTGCTTCGCCATCGTTATAATATTCATTTTTAACGTATTTACCACCCAAATCTCCACCTAAAGTGGTAATGAATTGTCCGTGTAGATCTACCAATGGTACCGCATTACCTTTGTCGTCTAGAACGAGCATTGGTGGTACTTCTGGTGTAGCTAATTTAGCTACACGAGCATCGTCTGCACCAAAAGTAGGTGCCGTGTGCACTATACCCGTACCATCTTCGGTGGTTACAAAATCGCCACTAATTACCCTAAAGGCATGCTCCGGATTTTGATATGGGGTAGCCCAAGCCAATAACTGCTCATATTTGATGCCCACTAAATCTGCACCTACAAACTCGGTTAAAATGCGATAAGGTATTTTTTTGTCCTCAGCTTTGTAATTGCTAAAATCAGCATCGCTTTCGGCTAAGAAAAATTTACCTGCAAACTGTTTGCCTACTAAGGCTTTGGCCAATATTACTTGGGTAGGCTCAAATGTATATTGGTTAAATGTTTGAACTAAAACATAATCAATTTTTGGCCCAACTGTTAATGCGGTATTACTTGGTAAAGTCCAAGGGGTAGTGGTCCAAGCCAAAAAGCTTACTTCTCCATAACTGTTTAAAAATGAAGGTAAAGTTGATGGAATGGCCTTAAATTGTGCCACAATGGTGGTGTCACTTACATCGCGATAAGTGCCTGGTTGGTTCAGTTCGTGCGAACTTAAACCTGTTCCGGCCGCAGGCGAATAAGGTTGTATGGTATAGCCTTTGTATAGTAATCCTTTGTCGTAGAACGATTTTAAGATCCACCACAAAGTTTCAATGTATTCGTTATGGTAGGTGACATATGGTTTTTGCAGATCAACCCAATAACCCATTTTTTCGGTCAGGTCATTCCATACGTCTGTATAACGCATTACCTCTTCCTTACAAGCCGAATTGTAGGCTTCAACAGAGATTTTTCTGCCAATGTCGTCTTTGGTAATGCCTAATTTTTTCTCTACAGCAAGCTCAATAGGAAGACCATGGGTATCCCATCCACCCTTGCGTTTAACTTGGTAACCTTTAAGGGTTTTGTAGCGACAAAAAATGTCTTTAATAGCACGAGCCATTACATGGTGAATACCAGGCATGCCATTTGCCGAAGGCGGTCCCTCATAAAAAGTAAAAGGCTTGGCTTTTGAACGTGTACTAATGCTTTTTTCAAAGATGTTTTCCGCTTTCCAAAAATCTAGTATCTCTTTTCCTATTTTAGCTAATTCTAACTGTTTAAATTCCCTATACATCAATCAAGTATCTTCAAAAATTAAAGGATGCAAAGTTACAGTTTTAGAATGAATTATGGTAGTTTTGTGCGATTTTGTTTTATGGAAAAGTTACTGAAAATTGGACTGATATTTATGATTGCTGCGGTGGTATTAATGCCTGTGGCTATTTTGCTTAAAAATGATCATGGTGCGTTAACAATGGGGCTTTTGATTTTTACCATGTTGTTAGAACTAATTGGTTTAATTTTTGTTATCATCAGTATAATTAAACGAAGAAAAATCTAAAGCTCAAAGTCATGATCAAAGTATTGAAATTACGGAAGGCTGTTATTGCCATTTTTTTAGGAATTGTAGCCTTAATTGCCGCCCGAATAATGTATAGTAACAAGTTAGCCGGCAGCGATGTTGTGCTTGGTATTTCGGGTGTACTTTTAATTGTGGGTGCACTACTGTTTCTTTACCCCATCTTGTTTGCCAAAAAAGTAGATCGTGAAGGCGCAAAGGTAGAGTTAAAGCCCATTGGCGAAGAGCCTGTAAACGATGAGCATGTAGCTTAGTTGCTATTACTTTCTCCAGTTTTCTTTAGTCAGCTCGAATTTAATTTCGTCTTTGCCATGCATGCCAATTTCTTGCCAACCTAATGTTCTATAAAACTGTTCTGCCCTAGTGCCGGGCGATGTGCCTAGCCAAATCCGTTCTCTCTGCTGATCGAAATACCAATCTAACATCAATTGATGGAGCTTTTTGCCAATGCCTTGTTTCGCAAATTGCGGATCGACAAATAAGGCCCAAACATTATCTTCCTTTAAGTCGGCAATAGCAAAACCTACAATCTGATGGTTGATTTCGCATACCCAACCTTTACCTCTTTCCATTAAAAATTCTTCGCAATCTCGATCTGTTACCAAACTAGGGTCTGATAAGGTATTTTCTTTAACCGAATTTCTAACCACCTGAATTTGTTTAATGTCTAGTACCTCTGCTACTCTAAAAATCATTTTGATAAAGTTAAAAGTGAAAGATACGGATCTCCTTCTAATTTTAAAAGGTGTGCAAATGCTGGCTCGGTTTTATAGCCCTGTAGTTTTAGATTGATAATTTCTAGCCTAAATTCTTCCCCTTTTTCGGCTAAAATCTGTTGTTCAATTAAAAGGTGCCGAAAGGCATTTTGTTGTTTGCTAGGAATACGCTGTCCAAATAGTTCTATTTCAAAACCATCAATTTTAAAGTTGGCGATAATCGTTTCTTCTCCATTGATGATCGTTTCCCGAAGTTGATATTCCTCTTCAGCTGCAAAAGATTTTTGAACTTGGGCAATGAAATCTTCCTTATTGGTCCAATAACAGCTAATGTCCAAATCGCTAGATGGAATGTCGATATTAATGGGGATAGTACCCGTTAAAATTGGTTGGAAGGCGATAAGTTTTTCAAAAATTGCATGTTTAGTTAACACGTGGTGTGCCAATTGTTGTCTTTCGGTGCCATTCTTTAAATAACCAATATCCTCAAAATCAATCATGGTTTAATGGTCAATCTGTTCCATATTTTTGGCAACCTCTTCGGCAGAAATCAATTTTCTGGTTTTCTTTTTATCTAACCAAAGCATCAATGCTGGTAACAAAGTAAGGTTAAATACCAAGGCCACAATCAAGGTAATGGATAGCAATAATCCCAAAACTACAGTGCCACCAAAGGTTGAAGCCGTAAATATGCCAAAGCCAAAAAATAAGATCAAGGCAATGTGGGTCATGCTTACCCCAGTTTCTCTAATGGTATCAGAAACTACTTTAGTTACGCTATAATTGGTTAGGGTTAGTTCTTGTTGGTACCTGGTTAAAAAGTAAATGGTTTGGTCTGAAGCCAAGCCAAAGGCAATGGTGAAAATTAAAATGGTAGACGGTTTTAAGGCAATGTTAAAGAAACCCATCAAGCCAGCGGTAATCACCAAAGGTACAATGTTTGGCAGTAGCGAAATAAACATGATTCCCAAACTTTTAAATTGAGCTAACCTTAAAAGTGAGATCAAAACGATGGCCAATCCAATGCTTTCAAATAGATGTCGTAACAAATAATCGGTTCCCTTAGAGAAAATAATGCTCGATCCAGTTAAGGTTACATCAAATCGTTTAGGTGTTAAAATGGAGTCGATACGTGGTTTGAGTTCAAGCAATAACGCATCTAAACGTTTGGAGCCTACATCGGCCATTTGAAAACTGATTCTGGCGGTTTGTTTATCCTTATCTACAAAATTGGTTAACATATTGCCATTTCCTTTTCCAGAGTTGGCAGCATAAGCCAGAATGAAATTTTTCTCAATGTCTGTAGGTAGACGGTAGAAGGCAGAATCGCCATTATAAAATGCTTGCGAAGCATATTTTAAACCAGTGTTTAAAGATATAGAACGAGAAAACTCCGGGTAATCGGCAATCATCCGTTCCATTTTATCAATTTTATTGAGCGTAGAAATGCTTAAAATTCCGTTTTTACGTTTGGTGTCTACGCTGATCTCCAGTGGTAAAATCCCTTCAAAATTCTTTTCAAAAAACTTAAGATCGGTTAAGATTTGTGAGTTTTTAGGAAGATCGTCAACCACATAGCCGTTGATGTTTATTTTATAGATGCCAATAAAAGAAATGATGGTTAAAATGATAGTGGCGATATAGATCAACACACTTTTTTGCTGAACCAATGCATCAGTTTTTGCCAATAGATGGTCTAAAAAGTTAGGCACATGTGGTGTATTGGCTTTGCCTTTTGGTATCGGTAAATAACTAAAAATAATAGGGATGAGGCAAAGGCACATTAACCAGGTAAACATTACGTTTAATGCAGCTACACTTCCAAACTGCATGAGCAGCTCACTTCCGGTAAAATACAGTACGCCAAACCCAATGGCTGCGGTTACATTGGCAATTAAAGTGGTAACAGCTATTCTTTCAATGGTAATGCTCATGGCTTTTTCCTTATCGCCATGTTTTTTAAGTTCGTTATGGTATTTGTTTAACAGCAGGATACTGTTCGGAATACCAATAATTACAATTAATGGCGGAATTAGTCCAGTTAAAATGGTAATCTCGTAACCAAATAATACCAGGGTACCTATGCTCCAGATTACACCCATTATTACCACCAATATGGGAAAAAATACGGCGTAAAAACTTCTGAAAAAGATGAGCAAGATTAAAGCAGAAACTAAAATAGACAAGCCTAAAAACAAAACAAACTCATTAGATACCAACTTGCTTGTTGCTGTTCTGATAAAGGGCAGCCCAGATAGATGTACGTGTAGGCCAGTACTTTTGCTAAAAGCCTCAGCTTTGGCTTCAATCTCTTTTAAAATAGGATTTCTATTAACAGAATTTAATATTTTTGGGTCGAAAGTAATGGCCATTAAAGTAGCATTACTTGTTTTGTTGAACAACAAACCACTATAAAAAGGCATGCCAAAAATGCGGTTCTTTAATGAGTCCATTGCAGCATCGTTTTTAACCAAACCACTTGGAATTGGGCTCACTACAAATTTCTGATTGACGGTGTCTTTTTGGAGATCGAATAATTTGCCAATAGACAATACGCCTTTGATCCCATTCAGCTTTTGAATATCATCAGATAGCTGTACCCATTTATTGTAGGTATCTTTTTGATAAATATTGGGGCTTTGAACGCCCAATACCATTACACTTCCGTCTTCGCCAAACTGTTTTTTAAAAGCGTTGTATTTGATAAAAACAGAATCGGTAAGGGGCAGAATTTTACTTCCCGAATAGGAAAGTTTTAGATTTCGGGCATGCCAGGCCATGAAAACTGTAGCGATCAGGAAGAAAAGGATAAGTAGAATTCTATTTTGAAGTATAGCTTTAGAAAGTTTAGCCCACATAATCAACTGCGTTTTTAAAAAAGTAAAGAAAGTATAAAAATGGCTGAATACAAAATCTACAGATCTATTTAATGGTAAATTAACAGTAGAAACCCTTTATTGTTTGAACTATGGATAGCTAATCTATCTTTTTTGATGTATTTTAGCCTAGCAATGAAAAGATTTTTAAATGGCTTTGTTTATGCATTTAACGGATTAGTCTACACATTCCGTACACAGCTCAATTTTAAAATTCATTGTATTTCGGCTGTATTGGTTGTTTTATTGGGCTTATATGCAAAATTGACTTGTGCCGAGTGGTTATGGATAGCCTTGGCAATTGCCATGGTATTGATACTTGAATTAATTAACACAGCCATTGAAATTCTAGTAGACCTAGTTTCGCCTCAAAAACAAGCAAAGGCAGGTTTGATCAAAGATGTGGCAGCGGCAGCGGTTTTGGTTGCAGCTTTTTTAGCGTTAGCCATTGCATTGTTTATTTTTGTGCCAAAGTTCATTTAACAAATGTTACATAAAATTAGAGGGATTGTTTTAAAAACGACACTGTATAGCGAAAGCAGTGTAATTGTTCAGGTATTTACCGATAAATTCGGGATCCAATCTTACCTGATCAATGGCGTTAAAAAAGCGAAAGCCAAAATACCAATGAACGTGCTGCAGCCATTACATTTATTGGATATGGTAGTGTATCATAAAATCAATACACAAATTCAACGGGTAGCAGAAGCTCGTCCCTTACCTGTTTTTCGTTCTATCCCTTATCATGTGGTGAAGAATACCATTGTACAATTTTTAAATGAAGTATTGTATAAAAGTATCCGCCAGCAGCATACAGATGAGAATTTATTTGATTTCATTTACAATGCCATCAGTTGGTTTGATGAAACAGACGAGCCTAGTGTGAATTTTCATTTGGCCTTTTTGTTAAAACTTTCTCGGTTTTTAGGTTTTGCACCTCGTGCCCAAACTAGAAATGACCAAAAATATTTCGATTTACAGGAGGGAGATTTTACTTCGGTGATGCCGATCCACCCACATTTTATAGAAAAAACACTTGCAGATTATTTTTTGTTGCTATTTAGTACGCCATTTGAAAAATTAATTGAAATAAAATTAGCCAATCAAACCAGACGGTTAATTTTGGATAAAATATTGGTTTACTATACTTTACATACAGCATCTTTCGGGCAAATCAAGTCTCATCAAATCCTTGAAGATGTACTTTCATAAAAAAAGTGAAATTTTTTTTGCAAAACAAATAGAAGACACTATATTTGCAATCCCAAAACGAAGGAACATTTATTAAGTTTTAACGTTAAGGAAACCAAAAGGGAAATTAGCTCAGCTGGTTCAGAGCACCTCGTTTACACCGAGGGGGTCGGGGGTTCGAACCCCTCATTTCCCACCAAAAGCCTCAGAGAAATCTGGGGCTTTTTTGTTGGTGCTATCCAGCTAAAAATCAATCGATTTTTAGGTCAACCTATTTTAAGACTAGTCTATCTAAAAAAAAATCAGCTATTATTTTTTTCTGTTTAAAGTATTGGCAAATGATAAAGGGCTTAAACCCGTTTGCTTTTTGAATACCGCAAAGAATGAACTCTTTGATGAAAATCCTGCTTCATAACCTAAGGCTTCTATGGTAGTTTGCTGAAAATTGGCTTTGCTCCTTAACTGATCTTTGATGAAATTAATGCGATAGGTATTGATGAAGTCGGTGAAATTCTGTTGATAATGTTCGTTAATGAGTGAGGACAATTGGTGTGTGCTGAGATTGAGCTGAGCTGCAATCGCATTTAAGCTTATTTTTTTCTGCTGAAAGATCTTGTCCTCTTTCATCGCCTTTGTTAAGACGTGGAGTTGATGTTTGGTAGCAGCACTAAACTCTTCTTGAAGCTGATGTGTTTTTTTGGTGTTGAGTAAGGTTTGCAACTTAATATCTAAGAAATTAGCCGCCAATTGAATAGGGACTCTATTATGGTGGTTAGGTAAAATTTTGAGGTAATAGGCATATTTTTCCTTTGCTGTACCCATTTTATTAATTACTGCTCGCTCGTGCGCATTTTTATAGTGATTTTCTAAGATTTTGCGTACCACGATGTTCATTTCTGGGAAAAGCTCAAAAAAGCGGAGAATATCAACTACTGAGATCCCAATTAATAAACAGTCTTCTTCTGCAACCATGTTTTCGCCAGCAGGCCCTAGGCCATACATGCCAGAAATAGGAGAGATGAGTTCGCCACTAACGGTAATGAAAGTGATGAGCTTTTTAAGTCCTTTGCGCCGATAGCCACTCACAATGCCCTGTACCAAAAAATAAATCTGATGGCATGCTTCTTCTTGTCTCATCAGGTATTCGCCCTGTTTAAGCACTAGGTTAAAAGCACTTTGTGTAAATGCTTCTTTTAATGGGGTACTTAATGGATGGTAATGGGATAATGCTGCCAGAACTTGGGTTATTACCTGAGGTTCTGGTTTTGATAGAGGAGTGTGCGTCATACAGATTGGACCAAGATATAGTTTTCAGTGTGTTAATCAATCCAAATTTATAAGATTGGAGTGATTCGGTAAAATAAAATAGGCGATTTATGAGTTGCAACATTAATTTTGTTGATAAATATATCCCAGTTTTAGTAGCTAACTACATCAAAATATTTATTATAATTTATCGCTCCAGGCCTTCCGTAATCGGAAGGCTTTTTTATGTCCAATATTTTTTGGAAAAATATCTTAATCCAATTTGAATTCTATCTAAATTGGATTTTTTTTTCTATTTTTAATTACTATGAATAACAAAATACATTTTTTAATACTTGGTTTAGCATTTTTTGGAATTGAAACTTTAGCACAGCAAAAATTTATCGGTTATCAACAACAAATAGAAGGTACAAAGCTTTCTTTCGAGATGCAGGCCGTACCTGCTGGCGATTTTTTGATGGGCAGTAAGAACGGCAATCCAGACGAAATCCCCATACACAAAGTAAAACTAGATCCTTTTTGGATGAGCAAGTTTGAAGTAATATGGGATATTTATGAACCATTTCTTTATAAAGATTACGAGGTAAATAACAGCACAGCTAAAGTATCTACACAAGTGGATGCGGTAACCAGGCCAACCAAACCATACTTAGATATGACTTTTGGCATGGGTAAGCAAAATTATCCTGCCTTAGCCATGACCCAGTATAATGCCATTCAATTTTGTAAATGGTTATATGCCCGTACAGGGGTTTTTTATCGCTTACCCACCGAAGCAGAATGGGAATATGCCTGCAGGGCAGGAAGCAAAGAAGAATACGCTTTTGGTAATGATCCAAGCAAATTAGGCGATTATGCCTGGTACAATGGAAATAGCGAAAAGAAAACACATCAAGTTGGCCAGAAAAAACCAAATGCTTTTGGTTTGTATGATATGCATGGCAATGTGGCCGAGTGGACCTACGACCAGTACAAGCCAGATTTTTATGCAAGTTTAAGTAAAACAGATGCTAAAAATCCAATAGCAGTGGCTGATAAGTTATACCCTTTGGTAGTACGGGGAGGTTCTTATGAAGATGGTGCAAAAGATCTTCGTTCTGCGGCGAGAAGAGCTTCCGAGCCAGCTTGGAAACAAATCGATCCTCAAATTCCGAAAAGCAATTGGTGGTTTCCAGAAGCACCTTTTATTGGAATTAGATTGGTGAGGCCCTTAAACACACCTTCAAAAGAACAGATAGACGCCTATTACAATAAACCCCCTATTGCCGACTACTAAAATCAATTAAATAAAAAAACCTATATAAACTAACCTTTGAAAAACATGAAAGAAACATTAAATGAACGCAGAGAATTTTTAAAAGCATCTGCGCTAGTAGCAGGTGGGGTAATGATGAGTGGCTATGCTTGGGCAAGCAGTCCCATTTCTTCTGTAGATGATACCATTAAAATAGCCTTGATTGGTTGTGGAGATAGAGGTACAGGAGCAGCTTATCAGGCATTGAGTACCAAATTTAACTTGAAGCTGGTAGCCATGGCCGATGCTTTTCAAGATCGTATAGAGAGCAGCTATAATATCTTGGTCGATAAGTTTAAAGGAAAAGTAGACGTGCCAAAAGATCGTCAATTTGTTGGTTTTGATGCTTATCAAAAAGCAATTGCCTTAGCAGATGTGGTTTTATTGGTTACTCCTCCGGGCTTTAGACCAATGCACTTTGAAGAAGCCATTAAACAAGGCAAGCATGTGTTTATGGAAAAACCTGTAGCGGTTGATTCACCAGGGATCAGAAAAGTTTTGGCCGCTGCCGAACTGGCCAAACAAAAGAAATTAAATGTAGTGGTTGGTTTACAACGCAGATACCAAACCAATTATAGAGAAACATTGAAAAGAATTCAGGATGGTGCAATAGGTGATGTTGTTTCTGGCCAAGTATATTGGAACAGTGGTGGCGTTTGGGTAAAACCACGTGTGGCTACTCAAACAGAAATGGAATACCAAATGCGCAACTGGTATTATTTCAACTGGTTATGTGGTGATCATATTGTAGAACAACATGTACATAATATAGATATTGCCAATTGGGTAAAAAATGCCTATCCAGTTTCTATTCAGGGTACAGGAAGCAGGGCATGGAGAACCGGAAAAGATTATGGAGAGATTTACGACAACCATGCAGTAGAATTGACCTATGCTGATGGTTCTGTCATTTACAGTCAATGCCGTCACTTTGAGGGTACCAGCAACAGGGTTGATGAAACTTTTCAAGGTACAAAAGGCAGGGTTTATCTTTCAGCAAATAATAGTGGTATTTTATGGGACCATCAAGGAAAGGAGATCTTTAACCATGATAGAAAGGGGAATGCCAACCCTTACCAAACAGAACACGATGAATTATTTGAAGCCATTAGTAAAAGAGAATATAAGTTTTGGGATGCTGAACGTGCCGCAAAAAGCTGCTTTACAGCCATAGTTGGACGTTATGCAACTTATTCTGGCGAAGTAATTAAATGGGATGATGCACTTAAAGCAGAGAATAGTCTTTTACCAGCCAAACTAAGTTGGGATGCCATGCCTAAAGTTTTACCAGATGCCAATGGATTATATCCTGTTGCCATGCCTGGAAAAACAAAAGCATTGTCTTAAGATTTAAATGCAGGCTACTTTAAAGTACTTAGGGGTTGTATTATCCTTTATTTGTTGCTTGGTAATTCATCAATCACAATTACGAGAAATTAAAATAAAGGGTTATGCACAGGGCACTACCTATGCGGTAAACTATTTTGCAACAGATAGTTTAGTAACCAAAGGGCAAATAGATAGTATTTTAAAGGTGATTGATTTATCGATGTCGCTATATCAAAGCAATTCGACCATTAATAAGTTTAATCAATCTGAAAATGGTTTGGCCATCGATGAACATTTTGCTGCGGTAGTTAAAAGAGCCTTTGAGATCAATAAAGATACTCAAGGGCTCTTTGATGTTACAGTAGCCCCATTGGTGCAGTTGTGGGGTTTTGGGCCCAAAAAAATCAATGTTTTTCCAGATAGTGCAACAATAGAGAAGGTACTGCCCTGCATTGGAATGGATAAAATTGAAATCAAAAACTCATTTCTGTACAAACATAAACCCTGTGTGAATATAGATCTAAATGGTATTGCACAGGGCTATTCAGTAGATGTATTAGCCAATTTCCTTTTGCAAAAAGGCATTAAAATATTTATTGTAGAGGTTGGAGGAGAGTTGAGGGCAAGTGGACCAAAACCTGATGGTACAGAGATGAAAATTGGAATTGAAGGGCCAAACGAAGGTCAAGCCGCAGGTAATTCAATCAAACATGTCATTACATTTAAACAAGGAGCAGTAACCACTTCGGGTAATTATCAAAAGTATTTAAAAATTGGTAACCAAACAGTCTCACATTTAATCAACCCTAAAACTGGATATCCCTTAACCAATGAAATGATCAGTGTAACTGTTTTTGCAAACGATGCAATTACAGCAGATGGTTATGACAATGCTTTAATGGCTATGGACCTAACAGAAGCTTTAAATTTTGTGACCGCTAGGAAAAACTTAGCTGCCTATTTCATTTATAAAAAACCTGATGGTAAAATAGCAGATACGTTAAGCAATGGTTTTAAACAATTGATGATGGATACAAAATAAAAAAGGATTGAAATTACTAATTCCAATCCCCTTAACTCTGTATGTTTGTAGGTTTTTATAAAGCAGTTTCGGTTTTCCAGTCTCCAAATACTCTGTTGGTTATTAATTTGGCTGTACTTGGTGTAATGTCTCCCGCAATTGTAATATAGGCGTCGCTTGCTTTAAAGTTTTTATGATAAAAATCTTGTAGATCTTTAATGGTAATCGAAGCTAAATCTGCTTTGTTACCTGTATAGGTGCTTTTCATTTCATCAAAAGCTTCTTTAGTAATTTCTGGATTAATAAAAGAACTTGATACAAAACTTAAAGTCTGTTCGAAAGCGTTAATGGTAGTGGCAGCATTTGCTTCGTTAAAAGTCATGCTTACACGAGCAACAGGTTTGCCATTTTCTAGCATACCTTCGTTAAATTTAGTTGCTTTGCTGTTCAAAAAGTTTTCTAAAATCTGTGCGGCAACTTTTTGACTATCGTCTGTTTGATTTTCGATAGTTAGGCGAGAATAAATTTTGCCTAAGCCAACATTTTGAGCAACTACTACTGTTAGGCCATTTTTGAGTTTAAAGCTAACAGGTTCTTTCATTGGGCTTTGTGCAAATGAAGTGTTAAAAGAGAATAAAGTGATCAATAAGATCGAGAGTTTGTGGATTTTATTCATGGTTAGAAATTTTGATTTTTAATTTATTATTTGAGTCCAAAGTTACATTGCTAGGTAAAACCATTAAATAGGGTGTAGTTACATGGGCATAAAAACCCGTTAAACAGTCACTTACCTTATTTAAAATTTCAGGCTAACATACGATTTTTAATAATGAACAGATTGAACAAAACTAAAATTACTTATTAGTTAATGTTAGTTTTTATATTGGGGGAGGTTAAAACTACCCATGAACTGCTTAATTATTGATGATAATCAGATTGCGAGACTAACACTGATCCAGCTGTTAGCGCTCGATCCAACTTTGAATCTGATAGGAGAATGCGATAATGCCACAGAGGGTTACCATAAAATTTTAACTAATCCGATAGATCTTTTGCTTTTAGATATAGAAATGCCCGGCATGAGTGGCATTGAGTTGGTAAAAAGCTTAGGGCAAAATCAACCCATGATCATTTTTACAACAGCCAAAAGAGATTATGCCGTTGAAGCTTTCGACCTGAGGGTTGTAGATTTTATCGTAAAACCTGTTTCTCCTGCCAGATTTTTACAATCGATAGAAAAGGCCAAAGAAATTTTAACAACTAAAAAGAATAAGGTAAGTGAAGTGCCTGATGAATTTATCTTTATCAGAGACTCGAATACAGTTCGGAGATTGAAGCTAAACGAAATTTTATTTCTCGAAGCAATGGGTGATTATGTTAAGATAGCAGTGCATGAAAAGATATATTCTATCCATTCCTCTTTAAAATCGGTTGAAGACAAATTGCCCAACCATATTTTTTTGAGGGTTCACCGCTCTTATATTATCAATGTAAGTAAAATAGATACAATAGAGGGTGGCACCTTAATTATAGATAAGAATCTAGTTCCAGTGTCTGATGCCTTTAGGGCTGCACTCAATAAAAGGGTACAAATACTTTAATGTTATTTAAATGGAAAATTCAATGAACAAAGATCAGAATGAATTTGAGTTGCTTGATTTAAGTTACATGAAACAAGTAAGCAGGGGTGATATTGATTATGAAAAAAAGGTAACCAAACTATTCATAGAGATTATTCCAGAAAACTTGGCCAATCTGCAAAGAGATTTCGAGCTTAGGGCCTATCCGGGTATCAAAAAGACATTGCATCACATGCAGTCTAGTATTGCCGTAATGGGCTTGGATAATAAATTAGCCGACTATCTGGATATCGACCTGTATGATCGTGTGAATAGTAGACAAGTAAAGGAAAATATAGATCTGATTGCCGAGATCTGTAATAAAGCAGTAGAAGAGGCTAAACAATACCTGATAGAGTTAAATGAAAATAATTAAATGTTAATTCTTAGGACATATAAAACCGTTTATTTATTTTTACCTCATGACGGTCTCCATCGAAAATGAGCATATAAAAGCAACCTTTAATACAAAGGGGGCCGAATTACAATATATAACAGGTGTACACAGTGGTGCCGAATTTCTTTGGAGTGGAGATGCAGATTATTGGGGTAAATTTAGTCCAGTTTTATTCCCTGTTATTGGTGCTTTAAAAGACAATACTTACGAGTATGAAAACCAGACCTATCATTTGCCTAGGCATGGTTTTGCCCGCGACCTAGAGTTTAAAATTGAGCAAATTGCAGAGCATGAAGTTCTTTTTACGCTTACACATACCGATGAGACATTAAAGAATTATCCTTTTGAATTTAATTTGGGCCTCCGCTATAAAATGTTTGGAGCCAGTGTTTGCTGCACTTATGAGGTTACAAATCCTGCAGATAAAGAACTGTTGTTTTCTATCGGAGGACATCCCGCATTTGCGGCACCATTAAATAAAGAAGGTGTTTATACCGATTATTATTTGCAGTTCAACAATGATGAAGAATTAACCTACCATCATATTGTAGATAACCTGGTTTCGGATGAAATGACTACTGTAAAATTAACTGAAAAGAAATTAGCATTGAAACATGAACTGTTTTATGATGATGCACTAGTTTTTAAAAATCTAAAAAGCGACAGCATTTCTTTAATGAACACTAAAAATTACAATGGTCTCAATTTCAAATTCAAAGATTTTCCTTATTTTGGGATATGGGCAGCCAAAGATGCTCCTTTTATTTGTCTGGAGCCTTGGTGTGGCATTGCCGATTCGATGCAGCATAACCAACAACTGAAAGATAAAGAAGGCATTATTGCACTTGCCCCAAAAAGCAACTGGCAACGTACTTGGCAGGTTACCTGTTTTTAAAAAGAAAATGAGTTTAACATTGTGAATTTCTAAAATCCACAATGTTAAACCCAAATATTTCTCTTGTACTTATATCGATTCCATGTCGATCACAAAACGATAGTGAACATCACCAGTTAAGGTACGTTCAAAAGCCTCATTGATCTGGTCCATTTTAATCAATTCAATGTCTGCACTAATGTTATGTTCTGCACAATAGTCGAGCATTTCTTGTGTTTCTTTAATGCCACCTACTAAAGATCCAACCAAACTTCTGCGGCCAAAAATCAAGTTTACTGCACTCACTTCTGAAGGCGTTGGCGGTACGCCCAATAGTACCATTACACCATTGGTACGCAATAAAGCCAAGTATTCATTGTAATCGTGTTGTGCAGAAACCGTATCGATAATGAAATCGAAGGTATTGGCCAAAGCTTTCATATTTGCCTTTTCGGTAGTAAGTGCAAAATGATGAGCACCTAAGGCTGTTGCGTCTTTCTCTTTCTCTGGCGAACGGCTTAACATGGTTACCTCAGCTCCCATAGACGAAGCAATTTTAACAGCCATGTGTCCTAAGCCACCTAAACCCACAACGGCAACTTTATGGCCTTTTTTAACTCCCCAATGTTTCAACGGCGAATACGTTGTAATACCTGCACATAAAAGAGGCGCTACATTTGCTAATGGTAGTTTGTCTGAAACACTCAGTACAAAGCCTTGGGTAACTACAATATGGCTAGAATAGCCACCATAAGAGATAGTCTTCCTGTCTTGCGAGTATGAATTATAAGTTTGAGTATGCCCATTTTCACAGTATTGTTCTTGATGGTCTTTACAATTATTGCAATGGCCACATGAATCTACAAAACAGCCAACACCAACGGTATCGCCCACCTTGAATTTACTCACGCTACTTCCAACTCGGGTTACCTTGCCCACAATCTCATGGCCAGGTACCACTGGATACATCGTTCCGCCCCATTCGTTACGGGCAGTATGAATATCAGAATGGCAAACCCCACTATATAAAATCTTGATTTCAACGTCATCGGCTCCAGGCTCGCGACGATCTAATTTGAATGGCCCAAGAGGCTGATCTGCCTTATGCGCTGCATATGCTTTTACTTCACTCATCAGTATTGTTTTTTAGTTAAGATAAACAAACTTAGGTGTTGAAAGTTTCAATTCAAATCTGCATTTTGTCATAAAATTTAATACAGATTGTTTTTAATTCAATAGGCTACACTGTACATTTGAACAGCCCTAATTTTAAAACTAAAATGGATTCAAGAAGAGATTTTATTAAGAAAGCCACGCTGTTGTCTGGCGCCTTTGGTTTGCCCAATGTAATTCCGATGTCTATTCAAAAAGCAATGGCCATTAATGCAGATCCTGGCACCACTTTCTATGATGCAGAGCATGTTGTTTTTTTAATGCAAGAGAATCGTTCTTTCGACCATATGTTTGGTAAAATGAGAGGGGTGAGGGGTTTTAACGATCCAAGAGCCAAGATTTTGCCCAATCAGAACAAGGTCTGGCTCCAGAATGATGATAAAGGCAATACTTACGCCCCGTTTCATGTTGATATCAATAAAACCAAAATTACCTGGCAAGGCGGTTTGCCACACTCGTGGTCTGATCAGGTTGCCGCAAGAAATAAAGGGAAATATGACAAATGGGTACCTGTAAAATCTTTAATGAGCTTGGGTTATTACAAAAGAGAGGATATTCCTTTTTATTATGCCATGGCCGATGCTTTTACCGTTTGCGACCATAACTTCTGCTCGTCATTAACGGGTACTACGCCAAATAGGTTATTCTTTTGGACAGGAACTATCCGCCCCGAACAATCAGCAAATTCAGTGCCTGTGGTTAACAATTCTCAGGCCGAATCGCAAGACAATGTTTTTGTAGATTGGCAGACTTTTCCGGAGATCTTAGAAGACAATGGCGTATCGTGGAAAGTTTACCAGAATGAGTTATGGACCTCAAAACTGCCTGAAGGCGAAGTAGACGATTGGTTGGGCAACTATGGCGATAATCCATTAGAATACGTGAAAAGGCATCATGTAAAACTATCAGCCTATTTTCGCCAAAATGGAGACCAGACCAGTTATCCACCATTAAGTGCCGAAGAAGTTTTGGCTAAATACAATCAGCTTTCAGCAAGAGAAAAAAACCTAATCAATAAGGCTTTTACAACTAATATTGAGAATGCAGATTATTTAAAATTGGCGTCTTTTACTTTCACAAACGATCAAGGAAAAGAAGAAACGTTGAATATCCCGAAAGAAGACATCTTTGAACAATTTAGAAAAGATGTAGACAATGGAAAATTACCTACTGTTTCTTGGTTGGTAGCACCACAAAGATTCTCAGACCATACCAGCTCACCTTTGTATGGAACTTGGTATGTTTCGGAGGCCATAGATATCTTAACCAAAAACCCAGCAGTCTGGAAAAAGACAATCTTCATTTTAACATACGATGAGAATGATGGTTATTTTGATCATATCCCACCTTTTGTACCCCCTAAACCCAATGATCCTTCAACAGGTAAAGTAAGTAAAGGTTTAGAGCCTTGGGTAGATTATGAGTTTAAAAAAGATAGTCCAATTGGATTAGGTTATCGTGTGCCTATGTTAATTGCTTCGCCCTGGAGCAAAGGTGGTTATGTAAACTCGCAGGTATTTGACCATACTTCTTCCCTCATGTTCTTAGAGAATTTTTTAAGTAGAAAAACAGGGAAGAAGATAAAAAGTGAAGTGATTAGCCCTTGGCGAAGAGCGATCTGTGGCGATTTAACATCCGTATTTAGGCCGTATAATGGTGAGGAATTGCAAACGCCAGAAAGGTTAAAAAAGGAGAAGGTAATTACGGGAATACAAAATGCAAAATCGAAACCAGCACAAGTAACACCTACAGCACTATCTAAAACAGATATAGATCAAATCAATACTTATTTGCCTTTTTCAAAAGAGGCATCAACGTTTGCTGCAGTTCAAGAAAAAGGAACAAGGTTGGCTTGTGCCTTACCTTACCGATTAGCAGTAGATGCTGTTTTAAATGCAGAGAAAACAGCACTGCAATTGAATTTCGCTGCTGCCAAAACCGCCTTTGGTCAGAAAATGGAATCTGCAGGTGCAGCTTTTAATGTATATACCACTAGCAAGTATAAAAAAGAAGCTGGAAAAACTTGGGCCTATGCCGTAAATGCTGGAGACAATTTAACTGATAACTGGGAAATTGCACAATTTGAAAATGGACAATACGATTTAACTGTAAATGGACCAAATGGGTTTTTCCGACAGTTTAAAGGAAGTGCCGCTGGTCCTGCAATTGAAATGTTAAGTGTTGATGAGCAAAGTGGATTGCTAAAGAAACCGACAGGTAACTTGCAACTAATTCTAGAAAACAAAGAGCACACTACTTTAGAGGTGCTCATCAAAGACGAAGCTTATCAAGCCAATTCAAAATCTATTAAAGTAGCTGCAAATAGCAAAAAGATAGTTACCCTTAACCTGCAAAAAAGTAAAGGTTGGTACGATTTGATCATTACTGTAGTAGGTCATCAAAACTTTTTGAAACATTATGCTGGACACGTAGAAACTGGAGCAGAGTCAATTAGTGATCCTTTTATGGGAGGAATGATCGGGTAAGTTGATTTTTGCAGATCCGATAGTGAAGTTAGTCTTTTACCTGCTGTTGGCGAGACACCAACAGGAGCTTTACTAACCACTACGACAACAAGGTCGCAAAGTTTTGTTACCACAGAGGCACAAAAGCCACAAAGTTTTGGTTGATCCATTTTCGCATCCATTGGCGTCCTCGCCAATGGATTTAAGAGTTGAGCTAGATTTTCGTTATTTTTGCCAAATGCAAGCAATCTTAAGACCCATTCAACAAAGCGACGATCTTGAACTTGGCCAGCTTATTAAAAGTGTTTTAGCCGAATATAAAGCGAATAAACCCGGCACTGCCTATTTTGATGAAAGTACCGACCATTTATCTGATGTGTTTGAAGAAAGCAACTCAGCTTACTGGGTATTGGAAGAAAATGGTAAAATAATTGGAGGTGCAGGAGTTTTTCCTACAGCAGGTTTACCTAATGGCACCTGTGAGTTGATTAAACTTTATCTTTATCCAGAGGCACGTGGAAGAGGTTTTGGGAAAATTTTAATGGAAAAATGTTTTGAGAGTGCTAAAAAATTAGGCTACCAAAAGATGTATCTAGAAACCATGCCCGAACTGAACCAGGCTGTAAACATGTACGAAAAATTGGGGTTTGAAAAGCTTACTGGTGCCTTAGGTAATTCTGGGCATTTTGGTTGTGATATCTGGATGTTAAAGCAGTTATAGGTTGCTTTTTCAAACATTAAGAAATTAAGTTTAAGATTATACTGTCTGTTTTCTATGTTGTCTGTTGGCGAGGACGCCAACATGAGCAAATGACTTTTAACATTAAGAAATTAAGTTTTTAAGTGCTATCTGTTGGCTTCCTTGCCAACAGATTACAATATATTGTCGCCCTTAGCTTTCTAAGATGGTTAAATGGTAAAAAAACTAGTCGAACAACTAGTCGTCGTTGTCTTAGCTTGTTGCTTAATTTTTAAACATTAAGAAATTAAGTTTGAGTACGCTGTCTGTTGGCGTCCTCGCCAACAGAAGTAGGTAAAATCAATTTATTCTTAGCTGCCCTTGACTTTCTTAAAGTGATTCATATTAGGCTTAAAACCTAATCCAACAACAAGTCATCGTCGTCTTCGCCCAAGCTCAACTGGATATTGTCATTACCGGAAATGCCTTCAATTGAACCTCTAATGTGGGCTGCATTTAACAATACTTTTTCCAATTGTTTTTCACGGCTTTTCCATAACCTTTCCATGGCATCACGCTCACGTTGAATAGATAGTTTCATGCTCATAAAACCTTCACGAATGGCTTTCCACTGCTCAGAAAACTCGTTGCCATTGAGGTAATCGTAAAGCATGTGCATTTTATCACCCTTGTTCTCCTGAGATTTGGTGGCGCCAAATAATTTAATGATCCCATCTCTCAAAATGTAAGAAACAGCTTTTACTTCATCAAAAGAGCAAATCCATACCCCATCCTTTTCTCCAAAACAATCCATGCCTTTAGGGTAAGCTTGGGTAACAATTACGGCTACATCAACCCCCATACTGCGCATGTCTTTTTTCAACTTCTCTATCCATTCCATAGAAAAATCTTTGGTGCGCTTGCTTTCATAAATAATCCGACCACACTCTTGGCCAAACTGGTTGCGCACATTGTGTACACAGTCTGCTCCTCTTACCCCTTTGCCAACTTCTTCAATCAAATCGAATGGAAAGGTGTTGCGCAACAATTCTTCCAAAATTAATTCTTGTACTTCTCCCTGCAATTGCATAGAGCCTTGTTCGGCTTTACGCTTCATTTCTTCAGCCAGTTTTTTCTGGTCGTCTAACTGTTTCTCAAGTTCCTTAACCCGCAATTGGTGCTCGGTTTCTTTAAGGCTATTTTTTTCTAGTTCTTGTTTGCGAACTTGTACTACCAATTCTTCTCGCTGCTCTTGTAATTTGCGTTGAACGTTCAATTCCAGCTCTGCCTCTCGGGTTTTAATTTCCTGTTCCTTTTTCAAGAATTCAATTTCCTTACCCCGAGCCAGTTTTAGTTTTTCTTCATTTTCTTTATTGGCATCGTCGAGCATTTTCAATTTATTCTCAAAATCAGCACTGATCGTTTTACGCAAATTTTCAGCCATCGAAGCTTGAAGTGCATTTTTTTCTTGCACCAGTTTTTGCTCAAAAGCCAATTCCTGCTGTTTCTTTTGTTGCTCAAATACTTCTGCCTTTTTCAGAAATTCTTCCTCTTTTTGCTTGGTAAAAGAAACCATTTTCTCTCTCAGATCCTGTTTGTATTCTTCTGCCATTACCTCTTCAATTGGAAAAGCATGGTTGCAATTAGGGCATTTTATTTCTGTTGACATGTGTTGCGGTTTGGTAGTCCAAATTTTTTGGAGGGACTCAAAAATACGGAAATTATAGATAGGATTTTACAGCCGAATGTCTATTTTTGATCGTCAATCCCAACCCCATGTTCCAACAAATTATTCAGGCCTATAAAACCTCTTTTTCGGGTTTAAGTAAGGAAACTTGGCTTTTAAGTATCGTTATTTTAGTTAACCGTTGTGGTTACATGGCGGTTCCATTTATGGGTTTGTATGTGACAAAATCTTTACATCGCCCGGCTTCAGATGCAGGGATCATTATTTCCTTGTTTGGGGTAGGCTCTATCTTAGGGGCAACCGCTGGTGGTAAGCTTACAGACATGTTTGGCTTTAGGCCGGTACAGATTTTTTCTTCACTTATTGGCGGTTTATTTTTCTTAGTGTTTTCGCAGGTTAGTCATTTTAATACTCTATGTGTGTTGGCGGTACTGATCAGTTTTTTTTGTGATGCTTTTCGCCCTGCTAACTTTACGGCCATTGCTGCTTATGCTGCCGAAGGAAAAGAGACACGTTCTTATTCTTTAAACCGTTTAGCCACCAACATTGGTTGGGCAGTGGGGATTAGTATTGGGGGCATCATCGCCTCCTTCAATTATCAGCTGTTGTTTATTGTAGATGGGGTAGTGAGCATCCTGGTAGCCTTTGCCATTTTTATGTTTTTGCCTGCCGTTAAAGGATTCAGAAAAGCGGTAGCGGCCAAGCTTGAAGGGATAATTGTTCGCAAACCATGGCAAGATCCTTTGTTTATCAAATTTTTGTTGTTGACCACCGTTTTTGCTACCTGTTTCTTTTTAATGTTTAGGGTGGTACCGGTATTTTTTAAGGAAGTTTGGCATTTAGACGAAGCCCTGATCGGAATGGTGTTAGGCGTAAATGGGGTAATTATTGCACTGTTCGAAATGGTGATGATCAGTAAGATCGAGAACAAACGTTCGCCAGTATTTTACATCGTAACCGGTGTTTTAATTGTAGGTCTTTCATTTGCCACCTTAATGCTGCCTAAATTTTTGCCTGTGGTGGTGGCACTAATCAGTGTAACCTGTTTCACTTTTGGCGAAATGTTTGCCATTCCATTTGTCAATACTTTTGTGATTAAAAGAAGCAATGAGTTTAACCGAGGGCAATATGCAGCTGGTTATACAGTGGCCTGGTCAATTGCCCAAGTGGTTGGCCCAACAGGCGGTTTCTATTTGGCAGAAAAATTGGGTTACAGCCCACTTTGGATCTGTATTGTGGTGTTGTTATTGTTCTGTGCCTATGGCTACAGCACCCTCAACCTTAGCGAAGATCAAACACCAGTTTCGAGCTGATTTATTTTTGAAAAAAAATTAAGGTTGGTACCAAACAATAACATCGTTTTTTTGTTCTCCTCAATATGAAGAAACGGATACACATTTTAGAAGATGATAAAGACATCGGTTACATTATCGAGTTTTTATTAAAAGATGAAGGGTACGATTTGCAGCTATCATCGACCCTTAAAGAAATGAAAAGCAAACTAAAAGATTCAATCCCCGATCTTTTTATTTTAGACGTGATGTTGCCCGATGGCAATGGCATTGAAATTTGCCACGATCTAAAAAACGATCTTTTCACCAAACACATTCCTGTTATTGTAATGTCTGCCAATGTGAGGAGCAAACAGATGAGCGAAATGGCTACACCAGACGACTACATTAGCAAGCCATTTGACCTAGACGATATTGAAAACAGAATCAAAAAATTATTAACCAAAAAAGCAGCCTAAATACAAGGGCTTATCGTGTAAAGTGCTCAGGTAATCGGTCAATTTTATTGTCGATCAGTTGAACATTTGCTACAATAAGCCCTTCTTTACATCTATTCTTTTTTATAAAAGGGGTGTGTCAAATCGCTAGTAAATCAAAGTCAGTAAGGCTTAGGTAAGTACAGTCCCGCCATCCACTACAAGCCCTCATGCTTCGGGGCTTTTCATTGCTGTCGGGTTTATACCACCACATTTTGTGACTTCTATTCCATTTACTTTTCTCGAATCTAAGACTTAATTTCTGCTTAATTTGTTAATTTGCGCTTCATAATTATAGCCATGTCAACAGAAGAAAGTTTATACTACGCCGATCAAGTATTTGAAAAAGTTTCATTGCCAACAAAAGGAAGAAAAGATACCCAATTTGATGAATGCACCTTTAAAAACTGTGACCTAACAGACGCAGATTTTTATGGTTGCAATTTTACCAAATGTACTTTTGAGAACTGCAACCTAAGCATGGTCAAGTTTGGCCCTATAGGATTTGATAAAGTACAATTTAACGATTGTAAAATGGTAGGGGCCGATTTCTCGCATGCCAAAGATTTTCTTTTTGGTGTAGATTTTACCAATTGCATATTAGATTATGCAGCCTTCATGAAAAAGAAAAATAAAAAAAGCCATTTTAAAAACTGCTCTTTAAAAGGTGCCGATTTTTCTGAAGCAGACCTTACATCTGCTGTTTTTGAACGTTGCGATCTGAGTACCGCTGTATTTATGCAGAGCATTTTAAATGGAGCCAACTTTACCACTTCTTATAACTTTACCATAGACCCTGAAAAAAATCAATTGCGCAAAGCAAAATTCTCAGCCGATGGTTTAATAGGGCTATTGACAAATTATGGCATTGTTGTTGAATAAGGGTACTGATATAAATAACAATAAAAACGGAAGCAAACCGTTTTCTTACGTCTAAAACTTTGATATGAATTACAATTTTTTTAAAAGATCAGCTGCCTTATTGCTAGTAGCTTTATTTCCGCTCTTCTCATCGGCACAGCAAAAACCAAACTGGCAGAATCTCGATCTTAAAACAGATTCTGTTTTCGGTATCAGTACTGAAAAAGCTTATAAAGATTTACTAAAAGGAAAGAAATCGACCCCAGTTTTAGTTGCCGTATTAGATGGTGGAGTAGATTTAAACCACGAAGACCTCAAACGCATTATCTGGGTAAATAAAAAAGAAATTGCAGGTAATGGGATAGACGATGATAAGAATGGTTATGCAGACGATATCAATGGTTGGAATTTTTTGGGTGGAAAAACAGGTTCTATTGAATTTGAGAGCCTAGAATTAACGCGTTTGGTACGTAGGGATGATGCCCGTTTTGCAGGA
The DNA here is from genome assembly GCF_001412215.1 of Pedobacter sp. Hv1. Classification (GTDB taxonomy): domain Bacteria; phylum Bacteroidota; class Bacteroidia; order Sphingobacteriales; family Sphingobacteriaceae; genus Pedobacter. The sequence goes on along the minus strand of NZ_LLWP01000005.1, from coordinate 391,836 downwards.
CTAACCGCAAGCACGGTAGCTGCAAAAGACAAAGCCGATTACGAAACTTTTTTGATCAACCGTACAGAATTAGAAAAAAGATTGGGTACAGCTAAAAGTGATTTACAAGGTGTAAGTGGCTTTAAATATGTTTTGGATGGCGTAGTGAAAAAAATTGGGAAACCTAACCCAACCCTTGCAGATTTTGAAGCTTTTAAGCCACAAGGACAGCAAGAAGATAGAATGAAAGCTGCCATGCTTGATATTTTAAAAGAAACAGATTTCAAGTCATTTTATGAGGGCGAAATCGAGGCAGGATACAAACAAGCCTATGAGATGGTTAACTATAACCTCAATTTAGATTACGACCCTCGTGCTATAGTTGGTGATGATCCGAACAATAGCAAAGAACGGTTTTATGGTAATAACGACATTAAAGGGCCTGATGCTTTACATGGTTCTCACGTATCAGGTATTATCGGTGCCGACCGTACCAATAATATTGGGATAAAAGGTGTAGCAGATAATGTTTTGATTATGGGTGTACGCAATACCCCAAATGGAGATGAACGCGATAAAGATGTAGCCAATGCCATTAGATATGCTGCTGATAATGGAGCAAAGGTGTTGAACATGAGTTTCGGTAAAGATTATTCGCCAGATAAAGCAGTGGTAGATGAGGCAGTAAAATATGCTGTAAGTAAAGATGTATTGTTAATTCATGCTGCAGGTAACGATAATAAGGATATTGATGTTGAACCTAATTTTCCTTCTAAAACCTATTTAGATGGAGGTGTGGCTAGCTCGTGGATTACTGTAGGTGCATCGAGCTCAATTGATGGAGATAATCTAAAAGCACCTTTTTCTAATTATGGCAAAACAGCTGTTGATGTTTTTGCGCCAGGGGTGCGTATCCATTCTACAGTGCCAGATAATAAATATATTGACGAAGATGGAACCAGTATGGCCGCACCGGTAGTAACAGGTTTGGCTGCTTTGATTCGTTCTTATTATCCAAAATTAACTGCTGTGCAGGTAAAGGAGATCATCTTAAAATCGGTTACCAAAGTGAACCACAATATCAGTAATTTAAAAGGTGCAGATACGGTGAGTATTCCTTTCGCAGACCTTTGCGTTAGTGGTGGAATTGTAAATGCATACAATGCTTTAAAATTAGCAGAAACCTATAAATAGATTTGGCCAAAAAATAAAAAGCTCCCAATTTTTATTGGGAGCTTTTTTTATGAAGTAGCTAGTGCCTGATAGATTTCTGCAAACAACAGTCCACTACCACCGCCATAGTGTTTAACTACAGGCAGTTTTGGCCTCAGTATTGCAATTTGTTGTTTCAGTGCTACTTCTTCATCTTCCCCAAGTCCTGCACCAATTAACAAAAGGCCAAAATCTTTTTCCAAACAAATGGAAGTTGCTTCTTTTACCGAATAGCTAAGCGTGGCCACCCATTGACCTTCTTTATTGATCAACCTTTCTATGGTGGCTAAAATTGGCTTGTTGGTGCCAACAATCAGAATTTCTATTACTTGCATCGCCTTCAATTAAAATTCCATCGGAACTTCCATCAATAAAAATTCAGCATCTGTAATTGCTTTTACCGCAAACGAATCTGTCTCCCAAATTCCAAAACCATCACGGGTCTCTAAAACTTGACCATTAACCTCTACTTCTCCTTTAAGTACAAAGATGTAAACGCCATTGCCTTTTTTGTGCAATTGATAGGTTTTGCTGGTTTCAGCATCAAACTTCGCCAGATTGAACCAAGCATCTTGATAAATCCATACCCCTGCATCATCTGCATTTGGTGATAAGATCTGTACAAATTCATTTTTTTGCTCAGTTGCATCCAATAAAATCTGGTCATATCTCGGTGTTACATTTCTTTTATTTGGAAACAACCAGATCTGTAAAAACTTGGCAGGTTTACTCGCATCCGGATTATATTCTGAGTGATAGATTCCAGTTCCGGCACTCATCACCTGTATCTCGCCAGCTTTAATGGTGGCGGTGTTGCCCATGCTATCTTTATGTTGTAGTTCTCCTTCTAACGGAATAGAGATAATTTCCATGTTGTCATGAGGGTGCTCGCCAAAGCCCATGCCTCCGGTAACAATGTCGTCGTTTAAAACTCTTAATGCCCCAAAATTAATTCGCTCTGGATTGTAATATCCAGCAAAGCTGAAACTCTGGTAACTTTTTAACCAGCCATGATCTGCCACCCCTCGGGTGTTGGCTTTGTGTACTACTGTCTGTGCCATAAATGTAATAATTTATTGATACAAAGATAGGCTCCTTTCTTATGCTGGTTATTGATGTAGGATAAGTAATGTTTTTCGAGCTGTTAAAAATAATAAAGTCGAAAAAATGTAAACAGTGCATGCGATGCAACAAACTAAAAACAGAAAAACTTAACTTAGTAAAATGGTGAACCGAGCAACATACCAAGCCGCTAAGTTGGTGGCTCAAAAAATAGAATCGCATTTTGCTAAACATTTAGCAGAAGCCAATGCCAAGGGCGAAGTAGATTTGGCTCCACAGCCACCTGCAAGGGTAGTTGAGGCTATTTTAGATGCTGCTTTTTGGTCTAGCTTACGTAAGGAAGAAGGTCATTCGCCTAAAATATCTATTGCTTTTTTACCACCAGAGCAGGCAGGTAAACCCTTACTCTTTAACCAAACCTTACCTTTAAATGCCAATGTTTTAACCAAGCTTGCTCCGGGTGTTGAACGTGGAGGTATCCATATTGGGGTGTGGCACGATGGGTATAATCTCCATATTTGGGGAACTACCTTAAATATTCCTAACTATTGTTTTGTAGTAGATGTTTCGGAGCCAGGCTTATTGGTCATCAAACACCGTCGGATTTATGGTTTTGGTAAGTATACCAATGTGGCTGTGCTTAAAGGCGATCAGATTAAAATTGTAGAAGAAAAAAGTGCGGCAAGTGCCGATTGCCCTACTATGTTGTTGTCTTTGTTAGACCTCACTGCACATTCTTATTGGAATGATTCGGCCAATATTCTAATTCAATTGGCGGTATCTATGCGTGCACATGGTAGAGGCGGAGCAGTATTGGTAGTGCCACATGGTACCAAAGATTGGGAGCAATCAGTTATCCACCCCATTAGTTATGCCTTAACTCCAGCCTTTAAAGGGCTAGCAGATTTGGTAAGGAAGGATAGACCAGATGCAAGTGAAATTTTTTGGCAAAGCGCCTTAAAAAGAGAAGTAGATCATTTGGCTGGATTAACGGCTATAGATGGTGCAACCATCATTACTGATGAATACGAACTTTTGGCCTTTGGCGCTAAAACCGGAAGGGCAAATAGCAGTGCACACATTCAAGAATTGTCTTTTTCTGAACCCATTACTGGAGGGGATGCCAAAGTGATCCATCCAGCAAAAACTGGAGGTACCAGACACCTTTCGGCAGCACAGTTTATTTTTGATCAAAGAAATGCATTGGCTTTAGTTGCCTCACAAGATGGGCATTTTACCATTTACAGTTGGTCGCCAACCTTAAATATGGTGCAGGCGCATCGTATTGATACTTTATTATTGTAAGCTATTTATCCGTAAAACCAGCTAGATCTAAGCAAAAATGATGGCTGTTGTAATGGCAATAAGCAGTAAAATCAACATCACTATACGATCTGCATTTACCCTGTCTTTGTGTGATACTGGGCTAACTACTTTTCCTTCTTTATGCCTTGCATAAGTATAAGGGCTGTGCAATTTAATAATCATAGGTAGATGTATAAGATAGATGTTATAACTTATACAAATCTTAAGCCAATGAGCATTAGTGTGTTAAAATGTTGAAAAAAATGATTTGCACCCTATTTTTAAAAGTACGGCGTGTTTTATCCTAAATAAATTGTACTATTTCTTGAACGATTTACCCAACACACTGTTCTTTTTTCCATATAGGTAATAGATGGCCATACCCAATGCTAACCAAACAAATAAACGCAACCAGGTTTCCCAAGGCATAAAGGCCATCATGGTTAAACAAACCAAAATGCCTAAAATAGGAATGAGTGGTACCAATGGAACTTTAAATGGTCTTTCGGCATCTGGATCTGTTTTCCTTAAAATCAGAATTCCACCACAAACCATTAAAAACGCTAAAAGCGTACCTATACTGGTCATTTCGCCCACTACATTTAAAGGTACAAAAGCAGCAAATAAACCAATAAATGTACAAAGTAAGATATTTGATTTGTAAGGTGTTTTAAACTTTGGATGTAGGTCTGAAAACATTTTTGGCAATAAACCATCTTTACTAATGGCATAGAACATTCTCGATTGTGCCATCAGGTCAATTAGAATTACTGAGGTATAACCAATTAAAATGGCTAAGATAATGGCCTGACTGAGCCAAGAGAAAGGTGTTTTTTCTATAGCAATGGCTACTGGAGCGCCACTATTGGCAAAATCTTTATAGTTGGCCAAGCCAGTCATTACATGCGCAAAAAGGCCAAATAATACGGTACAAACCAATAAAGAACCAATAATGCCTATTGGTAAATCTCGTTTTGGATTTTTTGTCTCTTGTGCAGATGCAGCTACCGCATCAAAACCTATAAATACAAAAAACACCAAGCCAGCCGCACGCAATACCCCACTCCAACCAAAATGACCAAATTCGCCAGTGTTTTGAGGAATGTATGGCTTGTAATTGGCCGGATCAATATAATGCCAACCCAAAGCGATAAAAATCAAGACCACGCCAACCTTTAAAAATACAATAATGGCATTGACAATGGCCGATCCTTTTGTACCCCTAATTACCACTAATGTCATCAATATCACCACTAAAGCAGCCGGGATATTGATCCAGCCATGCACCAAAGTGCCATCGCTTAACTTAGCAGTTTCGAAAGGAGAGATGGTTAATTGTGCTGGAAGTAAGATATGGTAAGATGCCAGAAATTTGGTTAAATATTGCGACCAACTGATGGCCACTGTAGCGCAACCCACAGAATATTCGAGCACCAAATCCCAACCAATAATCCATGCAAACCACTCGCCCATGGTAGCATAGGCATACGTATAGGCACTGCCAGCTACAGGAATCATAGACGCAAACTCGGCATAACATAAGGCAGCAAAACCACAACCTAAAGCTGCAATTACAAAAGAGATGGTTACACCTGGACCTGCATAATTGGCTGCGGCCAAACCAGTAATTGAAAATAAGCCTGCTCCTAAAGTTAGGCCTACACCAATCAAGACCAATTGGAAAGGACCCAAACTTCTTTTTAAAGAAGATTCCGAATTTTCGGCAGCCTCGGCTTTAATCAAGGCAATAGATTTTTTAAGCATTTATATTTTTTTGAAGGGGCAAAGGTAATGAAATAATTACTACTGAAATAGTAGTCTTAAAATATTATTTTGAAATTACGTTAAAATAGATCTTAGTTCGATATTTTATTTGGAAGTTTTTTTGAGGAAAGTTAGTGTAAAACAAAGCTAATAGAGCTGTTAAATTACTTATTTGTAGCTAATCTAAAATTTTGATAAAAATAATGTAAAATTATATAACTGTTTATCAGTTAGTTATAAAATAAATTAAAATAATTATAGTACTATGTATTGCATAATACTATATGAAACATATATCTTTGTTTTATGATAGCAGAAAATACGCAAACGCAAATGCGAAAAGGCATACTTGAATATTGTGTGCTTTTAATTATATCGAGGGGAGAGATTTACGCTTCAGATATTATCGCCGAATTAAAGCAGGCCAAACTATTGGTAGTTGAAGGAACTTTGTATCCTTTGTTAACCCGCTTAAAAAATAATGGATTGTTAGGTTACAACTGGGTTGAGTCTACTTCTGGTCCGCCACGTAAATATTATGTGCTTACAGAAGATGGTAAACAGATTTTAAAACAACTAGACCACACCTGGCAAGAGTTGGCTTATGCCATCACTACTTCACAAAATGGAGCGCCAAAACAATCAGACTCTCAAAATTAAACAACACAGACATGAAAAAGACACTCATCATAAATATAGGTAACTCGATCATCCACATTGAAGAAGATGCATACGAAGTACTGACTACCTACCTGAACGAGATTAAACAACATTTTGCTAAAAATGCAGATGATTTCGAAATTGTAACCGATATCGAGAATCGCATTGCCGAAATGTTTACAGAAATTCTTCAAGCTGGTCAAAAACAAGTGATCGAATTGACAGATGTTGAAGGTGTAATTGCGCAAATGGGACGTGTTCAAGACTTTCAATCTGAAGAGGAAGAAGAGGCACCGAAAGCAAACAATTTTACAAATTTCGACGCAGGCAAAAAATTGTATCGCGATACAGACGAAGGAGCAATTGCGGGCGTATGTGCTGGTTTGGGGCACTACCTCAATATCGAAACCCGTTGGGTTCGCTTGATCGCCCTTTTATTGGCATTTATTGGTGGAACAGGAATTTTGGCCTATATCATTTTATGGATTGCCACACCAAGAGCGATTTCGAGATCTGAAAAGATGGAAATGAAGGGCGAGGCAACCAACCTTCATGGGTATAAAAGAAGTTTCGACGAAGAGCTTGCTGCTTTTAAAGAAAACATGAAATCTGCAAATGAGCAGTTTAGACCAATGGTAAAACGTTCTGGAAATTTTATTACAGAGATGGTAGATTCTATAGGTAAACTTTTGGGCGCCACAGGTACCATTATCATGAAAATTATTGCAGGTGCTTTTATTGTTTGCGGCTTTGGAATGTTAATTGGGCTAATTATCTGTTTGGCTGCATTTTTAGGCTTCTGGGATTCAAATGCTTATAACTATTTCCCGCTATCTATTATCAATGAAGGTTTTAGAAATGAAATTGTATTGGGTGCTTTTGTAGTGGTATTTATTCCAATTTTAGCATTGGTGTTATTTGCCATCAGAGTTGCTTTTAACAAAACTGCCATTAACAAAACCCTTTCTTTCTCGTTGTTGATCATCTGGCTAATAGGTGCTTCTTTTACAGTATATTTTGCAGCTAAAATTACATCAGAGTTTCAGGAACATGCAGAATTGGTACAAACCACAGAGATTAAAGCCTATCCTACTTATGTAATTGATGTAGATAAAAGCATGGCATTTAGCAAACAAGATAGTTTGAATTATCAAATCAGTGAAATGGATTTTGGCAATCGTGTAATTATTGATAACGAAGATGAACATCCTTTTAGAGTGCCCCGTAACGTGAGAATTGAAATCTTAAAAAGCGATAACCATAAAACAACCATGGTTCAAACCTACGAATCGCAAGGTAAAACGTTTCCGATTGCTTTAAGAAATGCACAGAATATCAATTACAGATACACTCAGAAAGATTCTTTGATTACGCTTAGCCCTAGGTTAGATCTCAAAAAAGAAAGCATTTGGAGAAACCAAGAAGTTCATATCACTTTAAGAGTGCCAGTTGGAACACGTCTAATGTTGAACAACAACATTTATAACTACTTACAGTTTTACTATTATTCATGTAATACAGACAACAACTACGATAGTCCTTACAGAGAGTGGATCATGACAGAAGATGGCTTAAAATGTAAAAGCGAATTGGATCCGTTCAAGCAAGATAACCCATAAAAGGAGCAACCTGTAAGTAAACAATAATAGCTCATTATCACTATATATTATCCGTTGATGGTAGCCTAGCCTACCAGTTAAGAAAAGAAAATTATGAAAAAATTATTTACGTTAATTGTATGCCTTTTGGCATATGGGGCTTCTTTTGCCCAAAATTCTGGCAAGATTTCGGGGAAAGTGAGCAATGAAAAGAATGAAGATATAGCCTATGTGTATATCAAACTGTTAAATTTTCCGGATACTTCATTGGTAAAGGGAATGGAAACAGATGTGAATGGTGGTTTTGTTTTTGAACAAGTTAAACCTGGAGATTATATACTCTCTGTTTCTTTAATGGGGCATAAAAATGCGAGAACGGCAAAATTTACAGTCGGTAATTCAACCGTTCAACTCCCGGTTATTCGGTTAGAAAGTACGGTAAAGTTATTGAAAGAAGTTGTGGTAGAAAACAAGAAAAACTTTGTTGAACATCGGATTGATAAAACCGTACTGAATGTAGAAAGCAGCATTATGTCTACCGGAAACTCAGCATTAGAACTGCTGGAAAAAGCGCCTGGGGTAACCATTGATAGACAGAACGACCAGATTTTGTTGAACAATAAAAGCGGCATTACCGTGATGATTGATGGCAAGAACAATTTTCTTTCTGGCCCAGACCTGCATGCCTTTCTCAATAATTTGAGCAGCAGTCAAATTGCCACTATAGAGATCATTACCAATCCATCGGCCAAGTATGATGCTTCTGGCAATGCGGGTATCATCAATATCAAACTGAAAAGGAATAAAACTTTTGGTACTAATGGGAGTATTTCTTCAAACTATCGCAATGCCATTAAATCAGACCTGCCAAAGAATATTTATGGTACAGAGTTTAACTTTAACCTTAATCACCGCGAGGCAAAGTGGAACTTTTATACCAATGCTAATGCTTCAAAAAACAACAATTTCTCTAACCTATTGCTCAACAGAACAACGGCATCTAATGGATTGATGACTACGTTTGATCAGAATTTTAACAAGATCTATACTGGATCAAGGTTGGCTGGAAAACTGGGTGCAGATTATTTTGTAAATGAAAAAACCACTATTGGGATGATGCTAGATGCCAGTACGAGTACTCGCAAACTGGATAATTTTACACAAACATTTATTGGCGAGGTGAAAAATGGTAACAGCAGTCGTCATTCATTGGTGCAAAATTCGGATGCCAATACCCCTAATCAAAATTATACCATTAACCTTAACCTTAAGCACGAATTAAAAAAAGAAGGTGCTAGCTTAAATTTTGATGTTGATTATTCGGGTTTTGATTACAAAGGGCTGGAGAATTTTGATGCCAAGTTCTTTAGCGCCAGTAATGTGCTCGATTCAAATCGTATATTAAAGAATGACAGTAAAACAGGTATCGATATTTATGCGGTAAAAGGCGATTTAACCTTACCTATCTCTAAAACATTAAATTTTGAGGCAGGCCTAAAAAGCAGTTATGTAAAAACCGATAACGACTTTTTAGCAAGCCGATTGCGTAATGCCAATTGGGAAAACATACCTGGACAAAGTAATCAGTTTATTTACAAAGAAAGTATACACGCTGCTTACCTCAACTTATCAAAAGACTGGGGGAAATGGCAAGTGCAAGTGGGGCTAAGGGCAGAATATACCGATGCTACAGGTACTTCGGTTACCAATGCCACGATAGCTGCAAATGATTATCTCTCCTTATTTCCGACAGTTTTTTTAGGCCAGAAAATTAGTGATAAGCATCAAATTAACTATTCTTATGGTCGACGTATCGATCGACCAAACTACCAACAGCTAAATCCATTTAATTTTTATATGGATCCCTATACCATACAGCAGGGTAATCCTTACTTAAAACCACAGTTTACAAATAACTTCGGTATCAGTTATATTTACAATAATGGGATTTCCCTATCACTCAATTATTCCAAAACTACTGATATGATTTTGGATAGTAAGACCGCACAGAACGATACCACTAGAATTGTAACCGTAGGGCAGGGCAATATTGGCAGTGGTCAAAACTATACAGCCAACCTATATTTTCCTGTAAAACTTGCCAAGTGGTGGAACATACAGAGTAATTTTAATCTGTATTTCAATAAATTTAATGACGACAACATTGCTGGTGCCCCTTTTCAGCTCCAAAAAGTAGCTTACAGTTTTAATATCGGTAGCACTGTGGTATTGCCAGACAATTGGACCATAGAAACCAGTTTTTGGCTAAACTCGCCAAAAGTAAGGGGTTTAGAGCGGACTACAATTTACCAATACGCGTTAAATATGGGGCTGCAAAAAAGTATACTGGCTAAAAAATTAAAGTTCCGTTTAAATATTGACGATATATTTGCGACCAATTATTGGAAAGGTACCTTACTATATCAGAACGTTAATTTAAAGGTGCAGAATAATTATATCAGTAGGAGAGCAGTATTTGGTGTAAGTTACAATTTTGGTAACCAGAGTATCAAATCTGCCAGAAATAGAAATACCGCAACAGACGATATCAAAAATAGGGCAGGCGGCAATTAAACTTTTCAATCATTCAATTCATGATCACCTTTAAATCAAAACAAATGAAAGCATTATATCTTTATTTAAGCATGCTTTTGGCCGCACTTGGCTTGAGCTGCAATTTTCGCTCTGCATCTGATAATTTATCTATCAGTGTGAAAAACAACGATGCTGGTTACAATTTTGAAGCTACATACCCAGAGCGGAAAACAGATAAAGTAGTGGCCTATCTGGAAAAGGCATTACAAGACGACCAACTTTTTACAGCATCTTCAGACATTAAAAACGTAAATGTAGTATTGTCAGATAGCACAGCTTTTTACCTCAAAGCAGAACCTGGTTTTATTGTAATAGACTTTAAGAAACAAATGAATTCTTTTACATCATATAAAAAGATGGAAGAGGTTTGCTTAGGCCTTAAAGAATTGTTAGCCGATTAAGAAGAATTAGGGCATCAATTTTTGAGGATGATGCCCTGATTCTATTTTACGGTATATCTTAAAACACTTCTACCGATGTTGCCATTTTTGTCTAAACCTTCTACAACAGCACGGTAGGTTCCTTTGCCATCAGCATTGAAAAATTCTAAGCTTATATTTCCTTTATCGTCGGTAACTACTTTTGGGTTCCAATAAATGGTAGTACGTAAGTCTGTACTGGTAACTGGAGCAGCAGGAAGATATTTTGGCGAATAAAATTCTCTTTCTTTACTGTATCCCATTGGGTTATAGGTAATCACGTTTGCCTTAGGGAATAGATCCAACAATTCTTGTTTAGAGATTTTTCTGCCAACTGGTTTCTTTTTGGTATTGATCACCAATACCCCGCTCGTATTATATAAACGGTCAACAGTACCTAGAGGGTCGCGAAGAAAAATCTCTACCGATTCTAGCTCGTTTGCCATCACCGTATTGATATCTCTGGCATCAACAGGCATTCCATTGAGGAAGACTTGCACGGCAACTCTACTGCCTGTATTGTAATTACGGGTAACGTAAAACTTTTGCTGCGTTTCATCATAGGTCATGCCCGTTGCCCTCGATTTTATACAATCTAACAAGAAATTACAGGCACTAAAAGTTTCTCCTTCAATTAAATGGTCGGCTAAACCCAAACCACTTAAAGCACCATGGTCGCTATGGCTTGGTTTTTTTACTGTAGAAGGAGCTTTTACCTCAATTTGTTTAAGGGTTCGCAGGTATCTGTATTGTTTTTGGCTATTGCTTAAGTAGGCCGATAGCAGGGTGTCGATATTACTTACCTCATCTACTAAGTTTGGATTTTTACCATTGCTCGCAGTTGGCATACCATCTAGCACAATCATTAAATTAGCGGCATTGGCATTGTATTTTGCACTAATAACTACTTGAGCAGAGTCTGGAAATACAAGGTTTTGAAAATTAAAGATCCCCGAATTCGAAGTCATGGTTTCTGCAGAAATCGGTTTATTGGTTACCATTAATCTTAATGCTCCCTTTCTAATAGGCATACCGGTAAGGTCTCTCAGCGTTCCGGTAATGTTAATGCCTTGCTCAGGTAAATAGCTAACCGAAGGGAATTTGCCTTCGAGTAGGTCTTTATAGGCAAATCTGCGGTAGCCTTGGGTCAGCATTAATTTATCAAGTTCGGCTAATTTTTTATCATCTGTTTTTACAAAATAATAGTTGGGTTTTTCGATATAACCTTTCAGATCGGAAGTTAGCAACAACGAACTCAAAATAGTAGTTTCACTATTCTCATCAACTGGTACTTTCTGCTCGTCAATTACCGAGATAGAAAAATTGCCTACCGACGGAACCCCTGCACTTTTGGCATCTAAAGTTAATTTTACTTTTTGGCGTGGTTTGTAGGTTGGTAAATCTGATTTTAAGGCCAAATTCATCACGTCTGCATGGAGCACAAAAGCCAAACGCTCACTTAAAGGTTGGCTCTCTGAGTTAAATAAGGTTATTTGGACTATTCCAGAAGGAATATCTTTTTTGGGGATTTTAATTGATATTACTTGGTTCAATAAATTCGCTTTTGCAGCATAATAAACCACATTTGAGTTTTGGGTAACCACGAAAAATGTTTTGCCTTTATTTGCCTCGAAGAAAGGAGTGTTTGCTAAAATTTTAAGGCTGATAAAATCTGGACTAGAATTGATTACCTGTAAGCCTATGCCAGAGGCAGCAGCTTTAGGTAAAGCAAAGCTTTTAACTGATCCAGCTTTTGAGATAATTTTTGCGGTATAGCTTTTTCCATCCTCTGGTGTAAGGTAAAATGAGCCCATCCCTGCAAAATCAGAATTAAAAGTAGCCACTTCATTGTTCTGTTCATCTAGAATACTTCCTTTAACATCAACACCTAAACCCGAACTTTTAAGGGCTTTAAAGGCAATTTGGTTCGGTACACCACCAATCACTTCTCCACCTTCTGGGAAAAACTGGAAATCGAATTCATTTAGAGCTTGTTTAAGCTTAAAATTAGCAGTTGCAGTTTCTTTTTCTGCTATAGCGATATCGGTTATAATCTCTCCCTTTGTAATGGCCTCTCCATTTTTGCTGGTTACACTAATGTTTAAAAATCCATTTTGATCTGTGGTGCCTCTCCCTCTTGCAAATTCATCATAATTTGAGAATACCCGCCAGTTGACTACTTTATTGGCATATACCTTTTTATTGATATCCTTAAACTGGATCCTAGCTGTAGTTTTGATGTTTTTATCTGCAGGTTCATTGGTATAAGAAATATAAGTATTGAGTTGTTTGTCAATGGCTTCTCCGAGGGTAATGTTTTTAGAGAAAAAGTAAGCGCTGTCAAAATTGAGCATCCAAACGGTATAAGCCTTTACATAGTAGTTCCCTTGTTGGTAAGTGGTCATGTTTAAAGGGATATTGCCATAAGCCATACTATTTTTTACGGGCAACTTTAAGGTTTGGATTAAGGAGTCTTTTGCATTAAATACATCTACATACACAATCTTACTCAATGGCGAAGGTAAATTCTGCTCTATGGTTACATAAGCTTTAAACCACATGGTATCTGCTACGGCATAATAGGGCTTGTCAAAATGCAGGTATACTTTTTCTATAGGCTGCTCATCAGATAGTTTTTTAACTTTACTAATGATATTGTTTAATGCAACGCTATCTTGCTGTGCAAATGCAGACAGGCTTGTTAAAAAGAGCAGTGTAAATAGGATCCTAGTAAATTTCATTAAATTAGAATAAGCTGATTGTATATGCGCTAATATATTGATTATTGCTTAATGGAAACGTATTTTGGCGCATCTTTAACATATTTTTACAATTAAAAAGGCATAAAAAATGGGTGTACTGTTAGCCAATACACCCATTGATCAATTGATATTTTCTTATTTAAACTCGATAATGAAGTCTGATTTATGCTGACGTACTTTTTTCAAGTTAACCAACCAATCGCCGGTTTCATCGCGATAGCCTAGTGGTAATAAGGTAACACTTCTCAAACCTTTTTCTTTAAGGTTTAAGATTTCATCGTATTGTGCATTGTCAAAACCTTCCATCGGTGTAGCATCAACTTTTAATAAAGCAGCTTCAGCAAGGGCTAAACCAAAGCCAATGTAAGCTTGGCGGGCAGCATGTTGAAAATTAACTTCGGCAGTTCTTGGTACATAATTGCTGATTAGCATATTCTGATAATCTGAGGTAGTAGAACTTGGTAATCCACGTTCGTTATTGTTATGCTCAAAAACTTGGTTAATGCGCTCTTCAGTATAATTATCCCAAGCTGCAAAAACCAAAAGGTGAGAACAGTCGATAATTTGAGATTGGTTATACGAATGAGGCAAAAGTGTTTGTTTCAACTCAGGATTGGTAATTACAATTACTTTAAATGGGTGTAAACCAGAAGAGGTTGGAGCCAATCTTGCCGCCTCTAAAATCTGATCAACTTTATCTTGTGGCACTGCTTGCCCGTTCATTTTTTTAGTGGCATATCGCCATTTTAATGCTTCTATTAAACTCATTGGATATTTTTTTATGATTATTTTAAAAATTAATTATTGATGTTTTTGATAAAACCTTGTACCGCATCTAGCAATACATGTTGTTGCATTTCATTTGGTGTAGCAGTCATGTTAACCATATTGATAGAGCTTAAACCATGAAGAATTGACCAGAAAGTATGGTATTTTAAAATGGTTTTTTCTTCTACTTTTTCTACCTTGCTTAAGGCCTGTATGGTGCCGATTACAATCGTTGCATAATTTCCAATCTCTGGAATTTGACTAACCCTTTCGCAGCTTGGCATTCCTAAACCAAACATCATCTGGTAATATTCTCTTTGTAAAAAAGCAAATTCAAAATAGGCAATGGCCATATCTGTTAATTGCTGGGCAGGGACTTGTGATTTTGCTTTGGCAATTGCCATCGTTTTACCTAACATTGCAAAACCTTGTTTTACAAATTCTTCTAATATGGCGTCCTTATTTTCGAAATGGTTATACACTACTGGCAAACTGTAACCAATGGCATCTGCAATTTTGCGCATAGAAACAGCTTGCCACCCTTCTTTTAAGACGATGGTTTTGGCAGCTTCGAGAATTGCTTCTCTCACTACTTCTTTTTGTTTCAAACTTCGTTCTGTAGCCATTAGATAAAAAAAGTTAACACTGTTAGCAAATGTAGAGAGGATAAAATAATTCGCAACTATTAATTCATGTTTATGACGTACAAATGATAAGATAAATCTCTAGCTAAGAAAACATTTAGTGTGTAGCTAACGTTAAATATATTATGCAAGCATAACGAATGTGTTTGTTGTGTACTAAAACTTATTGTTATGAAAAAACTAATTTTATCTGTTGCATTGCTTGCAACAGCATCTTTTGGGGCATTTGCTCAAGAAGGAAGAGGATTTTATTTAAAACCATCGGGCAGTTATTTTTTGAAAGTTACTCCTGTAGAGTTTCCTAATGTGGGGTCGCTACAACCAAGAGATTATGTATTTTCAATAAACCCCTCTACAGGGGCGCAAACCAGGATATCTGAGGAAACTATAACCGGATCTTTTGGGCAAGGTTGGAGAGCTGGATTAGCAGGAGGTTTTAGGTTCAATAAAGTAGTGGCGATAGAAATGGGTGCAAATTTTTTCAAGAGTGAAGAAAATACCATGGCCAAACAAACGGGTTATATTGGCAATACACAAGTTTTAGGCTTAAAGTCTGTTGGTCAGGTTACCGCAGTAGATTTAACGCCATCTTTGGTATTCCATTTGCCAACCGAGGCTAAATTTAAACCTTATTTAAAAATGGGTGCAGTAGTGCCTGTGTATGGCTATTTAGATATCAATACCACAGTGAGCGATCAAACAGGGTCGATTGCAAAAACAGTAAACCCTAATTTTGTAGCCATTGAATTGACCAGAACCGAAAGGGTTAAGCCTAAACCAACTGTTGGGTTTTTAGGTGCAGCAGGTTTTAACTATCCATTAGGTAAAAACATCAGTTTCTTTAGTGAAGTAGAATACCGTAATGTATCTGTAAACAGTGATAGCAAAGAGGTAAGAAGTTTCAATGCAACGGGCACATTGGCCAATGGCTCTAAAGTGAATGTAGGCTTAAGTGACCTACCTACCGGAACAAGAGAAACAAATTACCATAAAACGATAACCTCTAGCTCTAACGTACCAGGAACAGCAGGTTACGATTCTAGTAAACCTAGTGATGACCTTAAATCTTATATCAATATTGGGGGTTTAGGTGTGAATGTGGGTATCAAAATTGGGATATAAATAGATTACCCTGGTTCGTGTAAACATGAACCAGGGATAATCAAAAATTAAATTTTTCGTTTGTTACTTTCAATCTCAATAAATTCTGGCAAGTAGTCAGGTGTACATCCTTTTGATACCATTTGATCTTTATAGAGGCCGGTTTTTTCTCCAAGTGCAACACAACGGTTCCGATACTTTTTATCGTAAATTCCAATCCAGCCTGCTGTAAAATTCATTGCCCATTGAACTTCTGGCTCTTCCTTTTCAATTTGATTTTCAATTTTTGAAAGTAGTTCTTCGGTGTTTGTTGGAGGTATTTGTCCTACCCAACGTAAGCGAGCTTGATAATACCAAAAAACTCTTCTTTGAAGTGCCGAAGGACTATTTTCCCAAGATTCCATGAGCGAAATCATTTTCTTGTCTTTGGAAAGTTGATTAGCCATTAACCAATCAATCAATTGAATTCTTTCTTCTTCTTTATGTTCTTCGATATCCTTAGCCAGCTTGTCTATCACTTCTTGCTAGAGCAGCTTTTTGTCTATAATCAAAATTGCTAGTTGTCGAGCCAGGTATTTTTCCGTTGACCAAAGTTCCATTGCTAAATCATGGTCTTTTTTTATCGATGTTGCAATTTTTCGTAAATCACCAAGTTTAGTGTCCTTTTGGTTAATCTGTGTCACTATGTTTTCTGCTTTTGGCGATAGTTTCATATGGATCAAAAAATTATGATAGGCAGCTCTGTTTTTTGCCTTAACAATATACACACTCAAAATGACAAGATATCAAAAAAAATAGCCCGAACATTTGTTCGGGCTATCCTATGATTTGAATAAAAAATGGTCAATCTTTACGCGATCGCTTCTTCTTCCATATAGCTCTCTATTGGAGGGCATGCGCAGATCAAGGCTCTATCTCCATGACTATCATTTACCCTGCCCACAGATGGCCAGAATTTATAAGCGGCTACATAAGGTAGTGGGAATGCAGCTGTTTGACGGCTGTAACCATGGGTCCACTCATTTGCAGTAACTACTGCAGAAGTATGTGGTGCATTTTTTAAAGGATTATCAGTTTTATCCAAACTTCCGTTTTCTACAGCAGAGATTTCGTTTCTAATGGCAATTAAGGCATCGCAGAAACGATCTAATTCGTGTTTAGGCTCACTTTCTGTAGGCTCAACCATTAAAGTTCCCGCTACAGGGAAAGAAACGGTTGGTGCGTGGAAACCATAATCCATTAAACGTTTAGCAATATCAACTACTTCAATACCGAAATTTTTGAAACCACGACAATCTAAAATCATTTCGTGGGCACAACGACCTTGTGCACCAGAATACAATACCGGGTAATGTGCCTCTAAACGTGCTTTCATGTAGTTAGCGTTTAAGATGGCATATTTAGTAGCATCAGTTAAACCTTCGCCACCCATCATGGCAATGTAAGCATGAGAAATGATCAAAATTGAGGCAGAACCCCAAGGTGCAGAAGAAACAGCTGGAATAGATTTTTCGTTGTTGATGTCAACCACCGCGTGACCAGGCAAATATTTTACCAAGTGTGCTGCTACACCAATTGGACCCATTCCAGGACCACCTCCACCATGTGGAATACAGAAAGTTTTATGTAAGTTCAAGTGGCAAACATCTGCTCCAATATTAGCTGGGCTGGTTAAACCAACTTGTGCGTTCATGTTGGCACCATCCATATAAACCTGTCCACCGTTTTCGTGAATGATGTTACAGATGTCGATAATGCTCTCTTCGAAAACACCATGCGTAGATGGATAAGTAACCATTAAGCAAGAAAGGTTTGCTGCATGTTCAGCTGCTTTTGCTTTTAGATCTTCTACATCAATGTTTCCGTTTTCTAACGATTTAACTACAACAATTTTCATACCAGCCATTGCTGCAGAAGCAGGATTAGTGCCGTGTGCAGAAGCAGGGATCAAGGCAATATTGCGATGGAAATCGCCTCTATCTTGATGGTAAGCTCTGATCACCATTAAGCCTGCATACTCGCCCTGAGCACCAGCATTTGGCTGTAAGCTCATGGCCGCAAAACCTGTAATTTCACTTAACCATTTATCCAATTCGTTAAATACAGTATAGTAACCTAACACCTGATCGGCAGGTGCAAATGGATGCACTTTACCAAACTCTGGCCAGGTAACTGGGATCATTTCGCTAGTTGCATTTAGCTTCATGGTACATGAACCCAAAGCAATCATTGAATGACAAAGCGAAAGATCTTTGGTTTCTAATGATTTGATGTAACGTAACATTTCGTGCTCAGAGTGGTGCGCATTGAAAACTGGATGCGTTAAATAAGCAGAAGTACGTTGTAAGTTTGTAGGAATGGTCGTTTCTACGCTTTCAATAACGTTTAGGCTATCAGCTGAGATTCCTTTTACTTTAGAGAAAATACGAACCAATAATTTTACATCTTCAAATGAAGTGGTTTCATCTAATGAAATGCTCACTAGATTTCCATTGTAATTTAGGTTGATGTTATTGTCTAAACATTCTTTATGGATAGAACCAGTTAAATCACCTAAGTCTAATTGAATGGTATCGAAATAAGATTTGCTCAAAACGGTATAACCAATTTCAGCTAGCGATTTTGCTAATGAAACAGTTAGTCCATGTGTGCGCTCTGCAATTTTTTTCAAACCTTTAGGACCATGGTAAGCAGCATAAAAGCCAGCCATGATAGCCAATAAAGCTTGTGCAGTACAAATGTTTGAGGTTGCTTTATCTCTACGGATATGTTGCTCACGAGTTTGAAGCGCCATACGCAATGCATAATTGTCATTGCTGTCAATGGTTACACCAATAATACGACCAGGAATTGAACGTTTGTACTCGTCTTTTGTAGCAAAATAAGCAGCGTGTGGGCCTCCAAAGCCCATTGGTACACCAAAACGTTGGGTAGTACCCACAACTACATCAGCACCCCATTCTCCTGGAGGCGTTAATAGCGTTAAGCTTAACAGATCGGCAATTACCGTTAGTTTAATGTTTTGGCTATGCAAAGTAGCTGCAAAGTTGGTATAGTCAAATACTTCGCCATTGCCTGCCGGATATTGAACAATTGCACCGAAAAATTCTTCGGTAGCGGTAAATTGTTCGTGGTTACCAATTACCAATTCGATACCGAATGGATTGGCACGGGTTTTTAAAATATCAATGGTCTGAGCAAAGATCAAATCAGAAACAAAATATTTTGTCGCTTTTTGGTCTTTACGTAAGCTGTATTGCATAAACATGGCTTCTGCTGCAGCCGTACCTTCGTCTAATAAAGATGCGTTGGCAATTTCCATTCCCGTTAGGTCAATTACCATGGTTTGGAAATTTAACAGGGCCTGCAAACGACCTTGCGCAATTTCTGCCTGATAAGGGGTGTATTGGGTATACCACCCTGGGTTTTCCATTACATTACGTAAAATTACACCAGGGGTTAGTGTATCATAATAACCCTGACCAATGTAGGATTTAAAGACTTTGTTTAAAGAAGCCGTCTGCTTTAAACTGGTTAAGTATTCAATTTCAGACTTTGCCTTTGGCAGATTTAAGGGTTGCTTTAATCTGATCTTTTGAGGAACAGTTTGTTCAATCAGTTCATCAATAGATTTTACACCAATAGTGTGTAGCATTGCCGCAGTATCTTCCGCATTTGGAGCAATATGACGGTCTTGAAAGTCTTCTTGGTAGTGGATGTTTAAGCTCATGAAGTATAGCAATAAATGATTGCGCAAAGGTAAGAAATTTGCAACTATTTATTGGCATGAAATCACAGTAAAAACGTCATATTTTGGTGGCAAATGCAGACGGTAAAATCTATGTTTTTACTAGGCTATTTTCTGTTGGGTTCGTGTTCATCTCAAACATTGGTTCGTGTAGGTGCAAACTAATGTTGTTCAACCTATCCTTTAATTGAAAATAATAAATAAGCTATTGCATTTAAGATGATTATCGCTATTTTTAGTAACAACCTAAAACCAAAAAAGTATGAAAAAACTAAAATCGACTACAGTGCTGTCAAAGTATGAACTCAAAAAAATTGTTGGAGGACAAGGTGAAGAGTTAGAACATCCAATGTGTAATAAATGTATTGAAGAGGCTGAAGCCGATCCATACCACCCGCCTTATTATAGCCCGCCAGGTTGTATTATGTGGCATTGCCCAATTGAAGATCCAGGACCTGCCATTGATGTTCCATAACCACATGTTAATTGATTAACCTAAACTAGTAATCTAATGAAAAAAGTAAAACAGCCTATCAATCTTTCAAGAAGTGAGCTTAAGAATATTTTGGGTGGAGGAGACCCACCATTGCAAAATGCGCCTTGTAGGTATTGCACCAAGCAATATGCAGACGGGAGTTGGGGTGCTATGGCATTAAATGAACCGTTTCCGGAAAGTTGTGCAAAATGGGCTTGCTTAGGATCAGAAGATCCAGAATGCGAATTGCCGCCACTGCCATAATCAGAATGCCAATATCTTATTTAGCCTTTATTTATAGAACGCTAAATAAGATATTTTAAAACCTTTATTTGTTTACTTTCCAGCCCTCTTCTTTATCCAATTTTAACCTGTAGGTTTTGGTAATAAAATCGCTGTTGTTTGAACTGTTTCTCTGGAAAGGCGCAAATACAGTATTTTCCTTCTTCAAGGATACGGTAACTTTTGCATTGTTGTCATTTACCTTCGAGAAATTTACCGGTTTTTCGCTGGCCAAAACATAATCAACCACCTTTACAGTTGCTTTATCATCATCTTGTTTCAAGACAAATTCTTTTGATTTATCTGTTAATTTAATGAGGTAAACAAAACTGCTGTCTTTAGATAAAAATTTCTTTTTACCTTTTTCTAAGGTCATAGTGATATAACCCTCATCAGCCAGTGTTTTATATTTTTCTAACTCTAACATTTCTTTTCTGCTGTTGAATTTGATTTCACCAAAATAGAAACGATCGGTTTTATATTCGGGATTTCCTTTTAGGTAAGTTACAATAACATCTCCAGCTTCACTTTCGTTAATGGTGGCAACATTTTTACAGCCCACAAAGGCAAGCGCAAGTAAAGTAATCAGCGCAAAAAATGATTTTTTCATGAGGTTTTTGTTTTAAAGATATTCCCCTTTTTTATATTTTCCAAATTTGGTAAAACCATAGCCCCTAAAATAATCGCTACACCTAACCAACGAACCAAACTTACTTCTTCATGTAATACCAATGCCGACATGCTTACCGCAACAGGCAATTCTACAGAACTTAAGATTGAACTTAAGGTTAACCCTGCCTTTGGAATGCCCGATGCAAAACATAATGGGGGAATAACGGTGCCAAATACAGCAAGAATAATTCCCCATTTCAATAGACTGCCACCTAAAGCACCATTAATTAAAAAATAAGGTGGGAGTAGGATAAAGATGATGATACAGGCACCGGTAATCATCAATGCACTTTTTTTAAGTACGGGATATTCTGTGCCCAATTTGCCATTGAGCATCAAAAATGAAGCATAGAAAAGGGCCGAAATTAAGCCATATACAATCCCCATTACATTCAATTCGGCAATTGGTGTGCCTAACCAGCCACTGGCCAAAACTGTTCCGCCCAAAATAAAAATGATAGCCAAGATCTGGTGTTTGGTAGGTTTCTTTTTATAGAAGATCAATTCTAAAAGTACACTGATCCACACAAATTGCATCAATAAAATAATGGCTACCGAGGCTGGAACCAGTTTTACACATTGGTAATAACAAAGGCTAACCATGCCCGAAAATGCACCTGCAGCTACTAGTTTGGCCCAATGTGTTTTTAATACTGGTTTTGGACTTTGTTTAGATTTGAACCTAGTTTGGATGAAATAGATCGTCCATAACAATACCACGCCAAAAAAGGCTTGGGTGCCAGTAACATCTGAGAGGTTATAACCTTCGGCATAAGCCAATTTAACAAAGGTAGAAAGGATGCCAAAACTACAGGCACCAAAAAGAACAAGGATTACACCTTTAAGCATTTGTATGGGAATTAATGTGCCATTTCGGATAAACGAAATCATCTTTTAAGATCGATTGCAGCTTCGTTACAGTTGGCGAAATGACGGAAAGATTAAACTAATTGTTTTAAATATTGTTGAATGGTGTTTTCCAGACCTAGGTACAAAGCATCGCTGATTAAGGCATGGCCAATAGAAACTTCTAAAAGATTTGGAATTTGTTGTGCGAAATAGTGAAGGTTATGTAAATCTAAATCGTGCCCTGCATTGATGCCCAAGCCCAATTCGTTTGCTTTTTTTGCAGCGGCGATATAAGGAGCAATGGCCTCTTCTTTATTTTGATGATAAGTGCTTGCATAAGCTTCAGTGTATAATTCGATCCGGTCTGTTCCTGTTGCCAAAGCACCTTCAACCATTTCGATCACAGGGTCTACAAAAATAGAAACGCGAATGCCAGCATTTTTAAATATAGCAACCATTTCTTTAAGGTAAGCTTGTTCCTTAATCGTATCCCAACCATGGTTAGAAGTCAACTGTCCTTCGGTGTCTGGTACCAAAGTAACCTGCGCAGGTTTGTTGGCTAAAACAAGGTCGATAAATTTTTGTTCACGACAATTGCCTTCGATGTTAAATTCTGTAGCAATCACAGCCTTAAGGTCAAAAGTATCCTGATAACGGATATGACGCTCATCCGGACGTGGGTGTACCGTTATTCCTTGGGCACCAAAACGTTCGCAATCTAAAGCCACTTTAACCAGATCAGGGTTGTTACCCCCACGACTGTTACGTAAAGTGGCAATTTTATTGATGTTAACCGATAATTTTGTCATGCGGCAAAGATAAGGAATATGTAAATGAATGTAAGTTTTAAAGTGGAAAAGGGAAGGTGCCTTGACATTTAGATCGCCTTCAAAAATAAATTGTCTTTATATTTGACCAATGAAATTCAAGCTGTTTCTGATTTTAATGGTGTGCTCACTTTATGTTAATGCCCAAAATTTTGAGGAAATTAAACGCTATAAAGTAAATTATGCACTGGCTACCAATACCAACGAAAAACTGATCGCCACAAGAAGCTTTGTTAACGGGGGCAAAAGATATTTGCTTTTGGTTGATCCGCAGACTTTAAGTACAAAAATTGATTTGGCAAATAGCTATTCACTTTCCAATTTGGTACTGGGCAATGTACAGGCTATTTTTAGTAAATCAGTTTATGTGAAGGCATTGAATGCGGCCTCGCAGAATAATAGGCCGTTACAAAATGCGGGAATAGATCATGCCCTACCACAAGAAAAAGGAATTGCATTAACAATTGATCTTTGCCCATCGCATAAAGCTTTAGATCGGGTAATTTTCCAATCTCTGATTAACGAATTTAAAAACATACAACAACCAGTTCCATTGGCTATTTCGGTGTCTGGTAAATGGATGTTGAAACATTTAGATGATTTAAATTGGTTGAAAAGTTTGGTCGCTCAAAAAGAACTGAATATCACTTGGATCAACCATTCTTATAACCATGAAGTCAATAAATTGCCTTTAGCAGAGAATTTTTTATTGGCAAAAAATACAGATCTGGATGTAGAAGTTTTGGAAAATGAAAAGCTGATGCTCAAAAATGGATTGACACCATCTGTCTTTTTCCGTTTTCCTGGTTTGGTGTCAGATCAACAGATTGTAGAAAAAATAGAGGCTTATGGCTTAATTCCGATAGGTAGTGATGCTTGGTTGGCAAAGGGTCAACAAGCTAATGCCGGCAGTATTGTATTGATCCACGGTAATGGAAATGAAGAAATCGGCGTTCGGGATTTTATCAAATTGTTAAAAGCTAAACAAGCAGACGTAAAAAACAAACAATGGTTGTTGTTCGACTTAAGACAGGGTTTAGAAAAGGAATTTGAAAGGTAAAAGTCGTTAGCCTGTACATCAATGCTGTTCATGTTTGTAATTTCAAGCTAAACATTAAGGCATTAAGAAGGGTTAGGTGTTTTTCACTAGCTTAACTTCTTAATGTTTAAATAGCACTTCGACAGGCTCAGTATGACGGGTCAATGTTAGTCTGAAATTATAACCCTTCAATTTCTAGTTTTGCAGCCAGTTCATTAAGATCGTTAACCACTACATCAATAATTGGAATTCCGCTTACTTTTCTTTCTTGTTCAAAATGATGTTCGGGTTCTCCAGGAATGATTACTTTTTTATTTGGATCGATGGTTTTAGCACTTTTAAAGCGTTCAATCCAATTGTCTAAATGAGATTTGAAATCTGCTGCAGGGCGGAAACCATCTACCCGCATCGCCCCTAAAAAATGACCGATTCCTTCGCCTACTGGATCTGTTGGTGGCTCCAAAAAGGCTACGAATGGCGGTACCCAAGGACCATAATTGGCGCCAGATAATACTGCTGATAAGATATCGACCGTTGCACTTAAACCATAACCTTTATGGCTGCCATGGTCTTTATCGCTGCCCAGGGGTAAAAGCGAACCACCACTTTTCAATTCATTAGGGTTAATTGAGCTTTGTCCATTGGCATCTTGTACCCAACCGTCAGGGATGGCTGCATTTGCTCTTTGGGCAATTTCCAGTTTTCCATTGGCTGCGGCAGCCGTGGCCATATCTACAATTACAGGTGGGTATTGGCCTGCCGGGAAAGCATAACACATAGGGTTGGTGCCTAATAAACGCTCGTTGGCGTAAGTAGGGGCCACCAGTGGACTGGCATTGGTCATGCTAATCCCAATCATATCTTTTTCTACAGCCATTAAAGCATGGTAGCCTGCAATACCAAAATGGTTAGAATTTTTTACAGAAACCCAACCACTCCCATATTTTTCAGCTTTTTCTATGGCTACCTGCATGGCAAATGGTGCAACTACTAAACCCAAACCACCATCGCCATCTACAGTTGCTGTAGTAGGGGTTTCGTGTACAATTTTGATATTGGGTGTTGCATTGATTCTTTTCTTTTCCCAAAGCCTTACATAACCACTTAAACGTGCTACACCATGCGAATCTATTCCCCTTAGATCAGAGCGGATCAAAACATCGGTAGCCAATGTAGCGTGCGCATCAGAACAGCCTATTTTTTTAAAAACAGTATAAGTAAAGGCTCTAAGTTTGTTTTCGGTAAAGGTGATAAAGTTCATTTTTTGAGTATCAAGTAGCAAGTATTTAGTATCAAGATATGAGTATCAAGTATCAAGATTTGCTTTGGTCTTTTAAGGTTTAGCTTGGTAACAATAACGTAAAGTCGCCGCCCAAGGGTTGGAAATTCTCGATCAACGAGGAAAGAAAATCATCTCCATAATTGACATACATTGGCGCAATGTTTACTACGCGTTCTTGTAAAGTACCACTAGGGAATAACCTGTTCTTCACGTTGTCAATTTGTTTGAGCGAAACCTCATGTTTTCTTTTCTCTGCTCTAAAAAGCTTTTTCTCCAGATTCTCTAACAAATGGTTTGTTTTTGTTTTGGCAGAATCTGCAGAGTTTTCTAAAGTTTTGTCAATTTTAAAAGCATTTAGTTTAATTTGGTCAAAAACAGCTTGTACAGCTCTCATCTCGTCAGCTAAACTCAGGTTCGCATTACTGTTGTTTTTGATCCAGATTTTTTTCAGTTCTTCGGCTGGAAGAAAAACATCTTCTAGTTTAAAGCCCAATCTATTTAAGTTTTCTGCACTTCGTTTATCAATCAGCAAAGCCGAATTACGAAGTAACAACACTGGGAAATCTGTTTGGTAAAACTCGAAATTGGCCTTTAACTGCATCCAATAACTTACCTCTGCACCTCCACCAATGTAGGCAATGTTGGGCAAGATCACTTCTTGGTACAATGGGCGCATGATCACATTCGGGCTAAATCTTTCAGGATGAGCGGCAATCTCTTGGAGCAGCTCTTCTTTGCTGAACGAGATCTCTGTATGGTTAACTGTATAACGATTGTCTTTTTCAATGATCCTTTCACGCAGGTTATCTATCAAATAAAAGAAGTTGATCTCTCTTCCGTTTACTTGGGTTTTATAACCATTTTGCTCAAGAGTTTGACTCGTTTTTTCTGTTAAATGCGCACTGTTTTGTTCAAGAATGTCTTTTTGAATAATGCCACTAAATTGTTTTTTCAATTTGGCATCATCTGCATTGATGATCACCAAACCATAATTTTCAAATAAACTATTCACCAATACACGAGTGGCATCAGCCAAGTTATCATTATTCAAGTAAGCATTTTCAACCAACTTGGCCAGCTTTTTCCCATTTTTGCTGATCCCCAGATAGGCTTTATAGGCCATTACGGCTGCAGCAACGGTTTTGGTACTTAACCTGCCGGTTGCGCCATTGGTTTGTTGGATCCAACTGATGTTTTTTTCATCAACTTTAACATGGTTGATCTCTTCAAAATCATGGTCTTCGGTTGCCATCCAATACACCGGAACGAAGTTCTTTTCTGGATAGGCGATCTTTAATTCTAAAGCCAGGTTAATGGTCGTTACAATTTTATAGATGAAGTATAAAGGTCCGGTAAATAGATTAAGCTGATGCCCAGTAGTAATGGTAAAGGTATTAGGGTCGGCCAATAAACCTATATTGTGTTTTACAGATTTATTGGTTTTGATATGCTGATATTGCTGGCTTAAAACTTCCACCAATTCAGCTCTATTCCCTTTGAAATTTCGGGCATCGACAGCTTTTTTTAAGCCAGCTAGATCTGGACGAAAACTATAGAAAGATTGTAAAAATTCATCATCATTTACATAATCTAAAACCAGTTTAGAGAATGAATGGGTATCCTGATAAGAGATATATTTTGCCTTCATGTTCTGCGAAATTAACCTAATTTACTAAACATTTTTCGGCATGAGATTTATTTTACAATTTGTCCATACAGGTCAAAATCTTCTGCCCGATCAATCTTCACATTTACAAAGCTTCCGTTGGCTGCATAACCAGAATTTGCATCAATTAATACCTCATTGTCAACCTCTGGTGAATCAAATTCGGTACGGCCAATAAAGAAATCGCCTTCTTTTCTATCGATCAATACCTTGTAGGTTTTGCCCACTTTTTCTTGATTGATATCAAAAGAAATTCCTTGTTGCAGTTCCATAATTGCATCAACACGGGCCTGTTTTACTTCATCAGGAACATCGTCAACCAATTGGTGTGCATGGGTTTTTTCTTCATGCGAGTAGGTGAAACAACCCAAACGGTCGAAACGGGTTTCTTCTACCCAATTGTACATTTCTTCAAAATCACGTTCAGTTTCGCCCGGGTACCCACAAATTAAGGTAGTACGCATAGCGATATTCGGAACTTTTGCCCTGATCTCGTTTACAATATCGATGGTTTTTTGTTTGGTAATACCACGACGCATTGATTTCAACATGTTATCTGTAATGTGCTGTAAAGGCATATCCAGATACTTGCAAATATTCTCACGTTCGTTCATTGCATCCAAAATCTCCATTGGGAAACCAGAAGGATAAGCATATTGTAACCTGATCCATTCAATGCCTTTTACATCAGATAAACGACGTAACAATTCGTCCAAATTGCGTTTACCATAAATGTCAAGTCCGTAATAGGTTAAATCTTGAGCAATTAAAATGAGTTCTTTGGTGCCATTTGCAGCCAAAATTTTGGCTTCATTTACCAACTCATTCATGTCTCTAGAAACATGTTTACCACGCATTAGCGGAATGGCGCAAAAAGAGCAGGGACGGTTACAGCCTTCGGCAATTTTAAAATAGGCAAAATGAGAAGGAGTGGTTAATAAACGCTCTCCAATTAACTCGTGTTTGTAGTTTGCACCTAAGCTGTGCAATATATTTTGTAGATCGTTGGTGCCAAAATAAGCATCAACGTTTGTAATTTCTGATTCTAATTCAGGTTTATAACGTTCAGAAAGACATCCGGTTACAATTACTTTTCCAACTTTGCCTTCGTCTTTTAATTGACTGTATTGTAAAATAGTATCAATTGATTCTTGTTTGGCATTGTCAATAAAACCACAAGTATTGATTACAATAATATCGTCTTTACCAACACTGTTGGCCTCATGTTCAACTGATAAATTATTGCCACGCAGCTGTCCCATTAACACTTCAGAATCGTAGGTATTTTTTGAGCAACCTAAAGTAATGACATTAATTTTAGGCTTTTTTACAATGGTATCTTTCTTTATTGTTTTGGTATTCATATAATGTATGATAACATCGATTTAAAATGAGCTCACCAATTTTGGTGATTATATTAATTAAATGATGGTAATAAATTTATACTGACAATCTGCTTGTGTTGCCAAAGTTAATCAATCAACCGCAAAGCGTAATCCTATATTAATTAAATAGGGAATTGACGAAGTCTTTTTTATCGAACAACTGTAGGTCGTCCATTTTTTCGCCAACACCAATGTATTTCACAGGTATTTTAAATTGATCAGAGATACCAATCACTACACCACCTTTTGCCGTACCATCTAATTTGGTAATGGCTAAAGCATTTACATCTGTAGCTTCGGTAAACTGTTTACATTGTTCAAAAGCATTCTGTCCAGTAGAACCATCCAGTACTAATAAAATCTCGTGCGGAGCATTAGGAATTACCTTTTGCATTACATTTTTGATTTTACCCAGCTCATTCATCAAGCCTACTTTATTGTGCAAACGGCCAGCTGTATCAATAATCACCACATCTTCTTGGTTGGCAACAGCCGATTGTAAAGTATCGAAAGCAACAGAAGCAGGGTCTGAACCCATGGCCTGTGCCACCACTCTAACACCCACACGCTCTCCCCAAAGTTTAATCTGGTCTACCGCAGCAGCTCTAAAAGTATCGGCAGCACCTAAAACTACCCTCAGGTTTTCGTTTTTCAATTTATGGGCAAGTTTACCAATGGTTGTTGTTTTACCTACACCATTTACACCAACCACCATAATTACATAAGGTTTATGGTTGCCATATTCAAAATTTCGAAAATCGTTACTGTTGTTTTCTGCTAGCAAAAGCTGAATTTCATCTCGCAATAGGTGATGCAATTCGGTAGTAGATAAATATTTATCTTTTGCAACACGTGCTTGGATGCGATCTATAATTTTTAGCGTAGTACTTACACCCACATCAGAAGTAACCAATACTTCTTCAAGGTTATCTAGTACGTCATCATCTACTGTAGATTTTCCGGCAACAGCTTTGGTGATCTTACTTAAAAAACCTTCTTTAGTTTTTTCTAAACCTTTATCTAAAGCAACTTGTGCCTCAGGAGCAGTTTCTTTTTTCTTGAAAAAATCGAATAAACCCATAGATAGAATGATATTAAAATAAAAAAGCCCTTCCGTTAAATACGGAACGGCTCTTAATGCTATTCGTGAATAGAACTACTTGCTTGTACCAGCAAGAGCATCTTTTACGTGATCGTTATGAACAATGATTTCTTTGAAAGAATAAGCACCAGTTTTTGGTGATTTATTCATTGTAATAACTTTCGAATATTCTTTTCCTGTACCCGTTTTTAGGGTTGCAACTACTTTCTTTGCCATGTCTTTAAAATAAATTTAATGATCTAATGCGAGATTGATTAAGACCTTTTGAGCCCTAAACCTTTCACCTTCAATCTTATTTAATCTCTTTGTGTACGGTTACTTTTTTCAATACTGGATTGAATTTTTTCAATTCTAAACGCTCAGTAGTGTTTTTACGGTTTTTCGTAGAAATATATCTAGACATACCCGGCATGCCACTAGTTTTATGCTCTGTACATTCTAAAATAACCTGTACTCTGTTACCTTTTTTTGCCATTTTATTTATTATTATAGCTGATGGGTATCAGCAAATGTTATTACAAATATCCTTTTTTCATGAAACGATTAATCGCTTCAGAAATACCAATTTTATTGATGGTTTTAATAGCTGAAGTAGACACTTTTAGTGTTATCCAACGATCTTCTTCAGGAATATAAAATTTCTGAAGTTGTAGGTTAGGGTAAAACTTGCGCTTAGTTTTAACGTTCGAGTGAGAAACATTAAATCCCGACATCGCCATTTTTCCGGTTAAATCACAAACTCTTGACATGACTTTTTTATTATTTGATTATTTCGCTGCTTAATTTTTTTAAGAGTGTGCAAATATCTGAATAATAATTGTAAAGAACAATAGTGGACAGGAAATATTTTTACTTAATTGACTAAATATCTGCTCGATTGTAAAAATGATAGGATTTGAAAGCCCTATTGTTTAATATTTATTTAAATTAGCAACCAACAAAACTTAAACTTAACCATGCAGATCACATCTTTTGAGCAATACGAAGCCGATTATAAAAAGAGCGTAGAGAACCCAGAACAATTTTGGGGAGAAGTAGCACAGAACTTTCAATGGCGCAAACCTTGGTATAAAGTCCTCTCTTGGGATTTTACCGGACCAAACATTAAATGGTTTGAAGGCGCAAAACTGAACATTACCGAAAATTGTCTAGACCGTCATTTAGCAACCAATGGAGATAAACCAGCCATTATTTGGGAGCCTAACGATCCTGAACAAGACAGCGTAACCCTTACTTATAAAATGTTGCACGAGCGTGTTTGTCGCTTTGCCAATGTTTTAAAAAGAAATGGGGCCAAAAAAGGCGATCGTATTTGTATCTATATGCCGATGGTACCCGAATTGGCCATTGCCGTTTTGGCCTGTGCCAGAATTGGTGCAGTACATTCGGTAGTTTTTGGTGGTTTTTCGGCCAAATCTATTGCCGATAGAATCAATGATGCGGCCTGTAAATTGGTGATCACTGCCGATGGTGCTTACCGTGGCAACAAACAGATTCCTTTAAAAGATGTGATTGATGATGCCCTGATTGGTTGCCCAACTGTAGAAAAATGTATTGTTTTAACCCATGTACGTACACCTGTTTCGATGCTAAAAGGCAGAGATGTTTGGTGGGAAGATGAAGTAAAACATGTAAATGATGTGTGTGAGGCAGAAGAAATGGATGCCGAAGATCTACTTTTCATTTTATATACGTCGGGTTCAACAGGTAAACCAAAAGGTGTAGTACATACCTGTGGTGGTTATATGGTGTATGCAGGTTATACATTTAGCAATGTATTTAATTACCAGCCAGGCGAAGTCTACTTCTGTACAGCAGATATTGGTTGGATTACCGGACATTCTTATATTGTATACGGACCACTCTCTCAAGGTGCTACCTCATTGATCTTTGAAGGCATTCCAACTTTCCCAACACCTTCTAGATTTTGGGATGTAGTAGAAAAACATAAAGTAAATACCTTATATACGGCCCCTACGGCTATCCGCTCTTTAATGAGTTTTGGCGATGAGCCTTTAAATGGTAAAGATCTAAGCTCTATCCGGGTGTTGGGTTCTGTTGGCGAGCCGATTAATGAAGAGGCTTGGCATTGGTTTGATGAAAAAATTGGCAAGGGTAAAGCGCCAATTGTAGATACTTGGTGGCAAACGGAAACAGGCGGTATCATGATTTCGCCAATTGCAACGGTTACCCCAACTAAGCCAAGTTTTGCAACCTTACCTTTACCGGGCATACAACCCATTTTGGTAGACGAAAATGGTAATGAGATTGAAGGAAATGGGGTAAGTGGTAACTTATGTATCAAATTTCCTTGGCCTGGCATGCTGCGTACCACTTATGGCGACCATGAACGTTGTAAACAGACCTACTTCTCAACCTACGAAAATCTGTACTTTACCGGTGATGGTTGTTTACGTGACGAAGATGGTTATTACAGAATTACAGGTAGGGTTGATGATGTGTTGAACGTTTCAGGACATAGAATTGGTACTGCTGAGGTTGAAAATGCAATTAACATGCATGCTGGTGTAATAGAAAGTGCCGTGGTGGGGTATCCACATGATGTGAAGGGGCAAGGGATTTATGCTTTTGTGATCTTCCCAGAAATGCATGGCGATGTTGAACTGACCAAGAAAGATATCTTGCAAACGGTAACTCGAGTAATTGGTGCCATCGCCAAGCCAGATAAGGTATTGTTTGTTTCTGGTTTACCTAAAACAAGATCGGGTAAAATTATGCGTCGTATTTTACGTAAAATAGCCGAAGGCGAAACCAGTAATTTGGGCGATATTAGTACTTTACTAGATCCAAATGTAGTACAAGAAATTATAGAAAGTGCCGCTAAGGCTTAAAAGATAGGCAGAAGCCATTTTATTGATCAAATCTTATTCGTTATGCATTTTAATAGCATAACGAATAAGATAAATTATGGAAAGAGACCCAGCGTCTCTTTTTTAATGAGTAGAGGAAATAGAAAAAGACATTCGACCCTCTGGTGCTTTGTTAAAGTGGTTGGTATACCATTCTTGCAATTCAGGAGATTTAAATTCTTCGTCTCCATTTACTCCTCTGATTAATTTTTTAGCTGCTTTAGTGCCGTTCATCCCATTTCTAGCTTCAAAAAGTACGTAGTCTACTACAATGTTGTCGCCAGGTTTTGGCCCCTTGTAGGCAAGTATCGACCCATCTTTTCCAATAATGAATGGTGCTTTTTCATTTAATTTTAAGATTCGACGAAATTCTTCTGATGAAGCATTATTGACCAATTGGTAAGAGTTTGCAGCGGTGTCAGAACCAAGGTATAAATTGGCAAATACCACATCTGGATATTTGGCAAAACGTTGTTGCAGTGCATGGTAAGTTTTTTCCTGATCGGCAGGCGGTCTGTTCTTTTTATCTTTCCATACATATAGGTACACGGTTTTTCCGGCAAATAATTCGCCGAATAATTGTTTTTTGCCTTTTTCATCTGTCACTTGTATGCCCGAGATATAGGTGTTGGTATGGTCGTTGTAATCTTTTACCACCAATTTAGCCAGGCCTTTAACCATCATGGTACAAGAACTTGCAGTTAAACAAAAAGGAAGGATCAGTAAATAAAGTAGTTTTTTCATCATTATGGTTATGTGTTTATTTGATGACGGCTATTCTGGCGTAATGGTTGCATGTATGAGCAAACAATTATTTGTCTGTGTTGTTGTAAACCTATAAAACCTATTTTAAACATTAAATATTGAAATTATGGACAAGTTAGAATGGCAAGGAAAATGGAACGAGATTAAGGGTAAAGTTAAACAGGCATATGCCGATCTAACTGATGATGACCTTAAACACGAAGAGGGAAAAGATGATGAGCTGTTAGGTAAACTACAGCAGAAAACAGGAAAAGGAAGAGAAGAATTGGTGAAATGGATCAATTCGCTCTAATTTGATATTCAATTAAGTTTTAAAAGCGACTACTCTTAAAAGGTAGTCGCTTTTTTTATGCCTAAAATTTGAGCCCTCAGTATTTTGTAAATTATGAGTTAGGTTAAATGTTGTGCATGCATTAATCAATATTTATTGATAGATTTAGAATCTCCTTCTAATGATCAGCCCTCATAGACCTAAGTATTAACACCAATGAAAAAAGCGTTAGTCTTTTTATCTTTAATCTGTTGTTTAGCTTATTCAATACCTTTGTATGCCGATGACCAAAAACCAGGCATATCATTTTATTATAGGCAGTTAGACAATAGAAACGGCTTGTCTAACAGTGCCATTAATGCCATTCTGCAAGATAAAGATGAGTTGCTTTGGATTGGAACATGGGATGGATTAAACAGGTACGATGGGGCACGTTTTAGCGTGTATAACCACAACATTGATAAGGTAGAAAATAGCATTGGCAGCAATGTGATCCAAGCCATTAGTGAAGACCAGCACGGTAATATCTGGATCAATACCATTGGCGGCATTTCGAGATACCACAAAATAACAGGCAAATTTTATCGCTATTTCTATCAGAATACAACCACCACAAAAGTTACCGAAAACGAATACAAATTAGCCATCAATGCACAAGGTGATGTATTTTGTTCTGCAGCAGATGGGCAATTGAGCAAGTACGACCCTACGCTGGATAAATTTGTGAACTATCAGAAATTTACAGGAGCGCATGCCATTCTGAAAATGCAGTTCTTGAACAATCAGTTGTGGTATCTCACAAAAAATGAGAGTTTATGTGTAGCTGAACCAACAAAAAATGGCCTAAAAACAATCAAGACGTTTAACTTGGCTAGTGGGATTGGCAATTTCTTTGTGGTCAATCGTCAAGTGGTATTGAGCTTAAACAACGAAGACCAATATCAAATCGGTGTCGATTTAAAAGTACGTCAACTTGATCTAGGTAAAAGAAAGATCAGATCTATAGCTTATTATCAATCTTATTATATCATTGCTTGGGAAAATCAGGGTGTAAATGTTTTTGATAGCGCATTTCAAGCCACCTCTTTTTTAAGTGCCGAAATTAATAGACTGGCCAATGCTAAAGTAACCACTTTAAATGTAAGTAAAGATCGGGTGTTGTGGGTAGGTACAGATGGCAATGGTTTAATCCAGGTGTATCCAAAAGACAATTATTTTGGATTGCTCACCAAGATAGGTGGAACTGCTATTGATAAACCTATTCGGGCTTTTGCAGAAAATCAAGGCAATTTATGGGTAGGTACAAAAGGTAGTGGGGTTTTAATCTTTAATAATTTTTGGCAAACGAGTGCTGCAACAGCGAAACCCCAAAAAATTGACATGAACACGGGGTTGGAAAACAACTCGGTTTTTGCCATTAAAAATGGTATTGATGGATTAACTTATATCGGTACAGATGGCAAAGGTATCTCTGTATACGACCAAAAAAGCAAAAAAACAATCAATTGGAAAGCGATCAAAGGAACAGCTCAACTGCCAGATTTTAAATCTGTTTACGCCATTATCCAAGACCCAGATAGTGCAATATGGTTGGGTACCAGTGGTTATGGTCTCATCCATTTCAAACTCAGCCGAAATGCAGACCAGTCTTTAACCGTTAAAAATTTCAAACAATATTATTCGTCGGCAATAGAGAAAAATGGACCTGCCAACGATATTATCTATGCTTTGGCAAAAGGCAAGGATAAGCGTTTATGGATTGCCTGTAGGTATGGAGGTTTAAGTGTATTCGATGTAAAAAGCCAAACTTTTAAAACATTTAAGGCCTTCGGATATAAGGGAAGTTTATCACACAGTGATGTATTGTCTTTGTTCTACGATAGTAAAAATTGCCTATGGATTGGAACAAGTTATGGGCTGAACTACTTATCGTACACAGAATCTTTAAAAGCTAAACCCACTTTTGGTAAAATTACCATGGATAAAGGAGGTTTGCCCAACAATACCATCCATGCCATACAAGAAGACGGCAATGGCAACATTTGGCTAAGTACCAATAAAGGATTGGCCAAAGTAAACCCAAGCAACAACAGCATTGCCAATTATCAAGAAAGTGATGGTTTGCAGAGCAATGAATTTAGTGATGGCGCAGTTTTTAAGGCGGCCAATAATTACCTTCTTTTCGGGGGTATTTATGGGTTCAATTATTTTATGCCTAAAGATATTACAGAGAATACTAGGCAACCCAACTTGTTAATTTCAGAGCTGCAACTCGGAGGCAAAGAGTTCGAAAATAACCAATACTTGATCATTAATGCCAAACAACATTCCTTCTCTAATTTTGAGTTAGAAAGGAAGAGCAATTTCTTTCAGTTTGCGCTCAATGCTGTCAACTATTTTAATGCTTCTAAAAATGAATTTGCGTATAAACTAAAAGGATTAGACCAGACTTGGCGTTATACAGGCACCGATGGCAAAATTGCCTATTACAATATCCCGCCCGGTAATTATGAACTTTTAGTACGTTGGAGCAATGGCGAAGGGGTGTGGACCAAAGATGTGGTGGCCTTGTCATTACATGTCAAACAATATTTCTGGTTAACCTACCCTGCCTACTTTGTCTATTTTATCCTACTGGTTATTTCTGGTTATGCCTTTCACCGGTATAGAAAAAACAAATTAGAAATGAGTTTTAAGCTAGAGCGTGAATCGCTTTTTAGGCAAAAGGATGAAGAAGCACACCGACAAAGGATTAACTTTTTTACCAATATCGCCCATGAGATACAAACCCCATTAACATTAATCTTAGGTTCCGTTGAACATTTTATGCAACAACAGCATATCCTGCAAAAACCAATGGACAAAAGTTATTTTCTTTCTTTGATGCATCAGCATACTGCAAGGTTAACCTATTTGGTGCAGCAACTTTTAGAATTTAGAAAAGCAGAGGCAGGTTACCTCAAAAGAAATGATGATTACCTCGATATCACTAAAATGCTCAACAGTTTAACCCAGTTGTTTGTTCCAGCAGCAGAGCGAAACGAACAGCAATTTGTTAGACACATTCAGCAAGATATTACTGGTTTTATCGATAAAGACAAGTATGAAAAAATCCTATTCAATCTACTGTCCAATGCCTTTAAGCATACAGGGGCAGGAGCAGATATCATTTTTACGGTAAACTATGATGCCAATTCTCAGCTACTAGAAACCATAGTGGCTAATTCTGGTTGTACTTTAAAAGAGGCTGATCTAGAAAATATCTTTACCGAATTTCACATTGAAGGGAAGAACAAATTCGAAAAATTTAGCACTGGTATTGGTCTTGCTTTTACCAAAGGATTGATCGAGGTTTTAGAGGGAACTATTCAGGTTGATTTGAAAGAAGATTGGATCTATTTTACCGTTAAATTTGAACTGAATACAAAAATTGATCATCAAAAAGACGAAGTGGTCGCTTCTGCACCTTCTTATCTGTTCGAATCCATTTTAAAACCCTACCAGAATTTTGTGATAGAAAATATTGAGGAGAGCAATAAGCATACCTTAATAGACGATTTGCAAGACAAAGCAGAATACAGTATTTTGATTGTTGAAGATGATGTGGCCCTTCGTTTCTTGTTGAAAAACATTTTAAAAGATCAATACAATGTATACGAGGCAGAAAATGGCCTAACCGCTATCAATTTCCTAAAAAATAACACACCAGATCTCATCATTAGCGATGTAATGATGCCAGATATGGATGGTCTTGAATTTTGTACCTACGTTAAAACAGCTCCTGCAACAAGTCATATTCCTTTTATCATGCTCAGTGCAAGAGATGGAGAAGAACATAAAACCGAAGGTTACGAAACGGGTGCTGATGCTTACATTCCTAAGCCATTTCATATTAGCTATTTGCAGGTAAGGGTAAGAAAATTGTTAGATTACCGTAACCGGATGAACAACCTGATCAAAGATGGAAATATCAATAACCAATTTATTGATGCTGATTTGGAACAGGGCGATAAGGAATTTCTAAATGCGCTGGTCAAAGCGGTAGAAGAGAATTTATCTGAACCCGATCTCGATGCTGCCAAATTGGAGAATGCCTTATCCATTAGCAAAATGCAATTGTACCGTAAGCTCAAGGCTATTGCCGGAATGACCCCTTCGGAGTTTATCAAACGCATTCGTTTAAAACATGCTGCGGTGCTGCTTCAAAATTCAAAGCTCACCGTGTCCGAAATTTTTTACCTCACAGGTTTTAACAACAAGTCTTATTTCTTTAGGGAGTTTAAAAAGATTTACCATTTGGCGCCAAATGATTACCGCTTAAAACAACATACAGGTACCACCGCTACAAATAGATAAGAATCAAAAAAAAGGCTTATTTGAGGCTGTTTTGCAACAATAGTGAACTAAAATGTTATTATAGTGTACCACTGCAGCAGGCATGCCCCTCTATATTTGTCTTAATCAAATATAAATCAGATGAAAAAAAACAAACGTATTTATGCAGCGTTGGTTTTGTTGCTTCTTGTAATAACTGGCCTTTCTAGTTATGCGCAAACAAAACTAACTGGTAAGGTTACAGACGAAACCAATCTGCCTTTGCCAGGTGTTGTAGTCACTCAAACCGGCACCTCCAATAAAGCCACCACAGACGCCAATGGGATTTATAATTTAACCCTACAAAGTGGCGCACAAAGTCTAACTTTTAGTTACATAGGTTTTACTACTGTAACTGTAAACTATACAGGTGCCAATATAGACGTTTCGCTCAAATCGAGTTCGCAGGCACTCAATGAAGTCGTAATAACAGGTTATACCTCGCAAAGGAAAAACTCGATTACGGGCTCAGTAGCCACTGTAAACATGAACGATTTATCGAAAACCAGAATAGTAGATGTTGCACAAGCTTTACAAGGGCAGGTAGCAGGTGTATTTGTAGCTGCAAATACTGGTGCTCCTGGCGATGGCATTAAACTAAGAATCAGGGGCGAAGGCACATTGGGCAATAATGATGTATTGTATGTAATAGATGGAGTGCCAACCAGAGACATTTCTTTCCTCAACCAATCTGACGTGAAATCGATGACGGTTTTAAAAGATGCAGCAGCCGGAGCCATTTATGGTTCTAGAGCGGCAAGTGGTGTAGTGGTAATTACCACCAATAGTGGTCAAGTAGGTAAGGCCAATATCAACATTGAATATTTCGCAGGTTTTCATCAAGCTACCAATTTACCTAAGATGCTGAACACAGATCAATATCTTACCGTAAAAGATATGGCATGGCACAATACTTTAGGTAATGCAGCTACAGCAATTAGTCCATACCAAGCCGCTAGAAGCAGAACAGATTTGGCCAATACCGATTGGTTAAACGAATTATTTGAAACTGGCCATTCTAAAAATCTGCAACTTTCTACAAGTGGGGGCTCTAAAGATGTGCAATACCTCATCTCTACAGGTTATTACAAACAAGATGGTATTGTGGTAGAAAACCACGATGGTTATGAGCGTTTCAACTTCAGAGCCAATGTAAACGCCAATGTAACCGAGCGTTTTAAAGTAGGTACAAATCTGCAATTGAGTTATGCCAAACAAGACAAACTTTCTTCGAGTGGAGATGTACCCGGAGTAATCCGCCATGCATTGTTAAGACCACCAGTTTTAGGAGTGTTTAAAAATGTAAATGATCCAACTTATTCTGCAAGTAATCCTTATACCGATCTTCCATTTTATACTGGTAATAACAACGGTTGGGACAAAAACTTCGAATACAGTTCTAATCCAATTGCCATTGTACATTTTACCAACGACAAAAGAAATACCTTCCAAACGTTTGGAAACCTATACGGAGAATATTCTTTTTTAGAAGATAATTCACTGAAATTTAGATCCAATGTTGGGGTAGATATTAGTTTCTCTCACAATAAAAACTTTGCACAAAACTTTGGAGACGATAATGACAATAACCCAGACGAACTTTATCCGGGCAAGGGTAGAAACAACAAGCCCAATAACCTCGACGAAAACAGAGGTCAGGTAATGTCTTTCACGTTTAGCAATACCTTAAATTACCTTAAAACCTTTAACCAAAAACACAATGTAAACCTCTTGTTAGGTACAGAAACGATTTCTAGCAAATCGGCAGCGATAGGTGGTAGCAGACAGAATTTTAACAATTCAACGCCTGCTTTTCAATATTTAGATTACGGAAATACGGCTAACCTGTACAACTCTGGTTCGGCGAGCAGTTTTAACTTGGTCTCTTTCTTTGCCAATGGAACATATGATTTTAGTGGTAAATATTTTGTAACAGGTACCTTAAGAGCAGATGCTTCTTCACGTTTTGGCCCTAATAATAAATGGGGATATTTTCCTTCAGTATCTGGAGGTTGGTTAATCTCTAACGAGAACTTTATGAAAGATGTAACTTGGTTAAGTAACCTGAGGTTAAGGGCAAGTTGGGGGCAGGCAGGTAACCAAGAGATACCGAACAATGCTTACGAAACCCTAGTGTCTGAGAGCGGTGGTGTAGTCAATATTGTAAGATATGGTAATCCAGATATCAAATGGGAAACCGTTACCCAAACCAATTTTGGGATCGATATGGGTATTTTAAAGAACAAACTCTCTTTCTCTGCAGAATATTTTGTGAAAAAAACAGATGATATTTTGTTAACGGTTGGTTTACCAGCTGTAGCAGTGGGTGTAATTGAAAGAACATTTGTAAATGCCGGACAGGTAAGTAATAAGGGTTTTGAATTTGCTTTAAACCTTCAAAACAACGATCATCAATTTAAATATAACATCAACGCAAACGTAGCTACGCTAACCAATAGGGTAAATAAACTACAAGAGTTTGTAAGAAATATTTCTGACGATAATACACATACCAAAACAGAAGTTGGGCAACCAATTAGCTCTTACTTTGGCCTAGTGTTCGATGGTATTTACCAAAATGCAGCAGAAGTAAGCAGTCATTTATTTGCCAATCCTAATGGTACTTTACCTGGCGATATCAGGTTTAAAGACTTAAATGGAGATGGACAAATTAATGCAGACGATAGAACATTTATTGGTAATCCAGTACCAAAACTTACGTATGGTTTTGCTTTTTCATCATCTTATAAAAACTTCGATTTCTCTTTCTTGATACAAGGTGTGCAAGGCGTAGACAGATATAACGATTTGAAACAGATCATCAATTTTGATAGCCGCCCATTCAATTCAATGACTTCTGTATTGAACAGCTGGCATGGCGAAGGCACCAGCAATACTTTACCAAGGGTAACATTTAATAACAATGGTGGCGGAAATGTTTCTAGCGTATTTGTGGAAGATGCATCATACGTAAGATTGAAAAACATTGAGTTGGGATACACTTTTAAAGTTCAAAAAATTGGCTTTAAAAATGTACGCTTATATGCTTCAGCACAAAACCTATTTACCATTACAGACTACACAGGATTAGATCCAGAGTCGACTTCGTTAATTGATAAAGGAACCTATCCTCAATCAAAAGCATTTATTGTTGGCTTAAAACTTACTTTATAAACAACCATTAATAAAATAACATTATGAAAAAATTATCAATAATGGCACTAATGCTCGTGTTTTTTGCATTGGCTGGTTGCGAAAAACAATTGACCACAGAGGCTGTTGGTTTAACCACCCTCGAACAAGTAAACAGTACCCCAAACTTGAGTACCGTTGAAAACTCTGTCAACTCTTCTTATCAATTGCTGTCTAACCGCCTTAATATTTTGGCCCAGTGGGATTGGGGAGGTGGCTTGGTATTTCAAAATGACCTGGTGCTGCAAGATATAGCTTCAGATGATGCCGAGAAGAAATGGAGTCCTGATGGCGATCAACCATGGATGGATGATGTTAACAATTTCACTTATACCTCAACCAATGGTGGTCCAAACGGTTTGTGGAAGTACGATTATGAAGGTATTAAAAGACTAAATATTGCAATTGAGTTGTTAACCAAATCAGATATAGAAGCCATTACTGGAATTACTCCAGCAAGAAAGAACCAATTGTTGGGAGAAGCTTATTTCTTAAGGTCTTACTATTACTTTTCATTGGTGACAAATTTTGGCGATGTGCCTTTAATTTTAAAGCCAGTAAAAACCTATCAAGAAGCTTTTGAGGTTGCAGTTAGAGCAAGTAAAACAGTTGTTTTCGATAAAATCAAAGCTGATCTTGCTACTGCAAAAACCTTGTTGCCAAACTCAAAATTTAGCTCTGCTACAGAAAAATGGAGAGTTTCTAAAGGTGCAGTAATTGCATTACAAGCTAAGGCCGCTTTGTATACAGAAAAATGGGACGATGTAATTACCTTGGTTAGCGAATTGCAGAACTTGAACTTTTATAGCTTAAACGCCAATTACTTCGATAGTTTTAATTCAGAGTTTACAGATAATGAAGTTATTTTTGCCTACGACCATCAAAGCAATACCAACCCCAGAAATGGAAATGGAATTTGTGCACCATTGGGCTGGGGATTTTTTGCGCCGAGTACAGATTTTCTAAATGCTTTTGAAGCAAATGATCCAAGAAAATTGTTAACAGTTGATGTAGGAAACCAAAACCTAAATAAACTATTGGGCAGTTTAAATGGTGCAAACAAAGGCAATGACGACGCAGCAAATAACAAAATCTATATCAGATTTGCCGATGTGCTGTTATGGAAAGCCGAAGCCTATATCGAAAAAGGAACTTATCCAGAAGCCATTACCATCATTAACCAGATTAGGGCAAGAGCTAGAACTTCGGCAACCGCTACTGGTGCACCAGTACCTGCTGGTACCTTACCAGATAGACCTGCTTCTACCGATAAAGCAACAGTGAAAAACTGGCTCATTGCCGAAAGAAGGGTAGAGTTGGGTTTTGAATCGCAAAGAATGTTGGATTTGAAAAGATGGGGTATTGCCAAAGCGGTTTTAACTGCAAAAGGTAAAAATTTCCAAGACAAGCACAACCTATATCCACTACCGCAAGGCGAAATAGATGCTTCTGCCGGAACCTTAAAACAAAATCCAGGATATTAAATCTTTTGAGGGCCGAATTTGAAGGTTCGGCCCCTCTTTTTCATTTATAAATTGAGCCGCATTTTTTTGGGCCGTGCAATTTTATGCTAAAAATATGACTGCAGTTATCGCAAAACGTTTTGTTCAGAACCCCCTATTAAGCCCTAAAGATCTCAAACCCAGTAGAGCGGGTTTAGAAATAGCTTGTCTATTAAATCCGGGGGTATTTACTTTCCAAAATAAAACTTGGTTATTGATTAGGGTTGCTGAACGTCCACAACAAAAACCAGGCATCATTTCTTTTCCAGTACTCAAAGCCGGAGGGATTGAAATTATTGAGATCCAAGAGAATGATCCAGATCTCATTGCTACAGATCCAAGGGTAATTAATTACAAAGGTGCCGATTACCTTACCACACTTTCGCATTTACGGCTAGTTTGTAGTGATGATGGTATTCATTTCTATCAGCCAGAAGGGTATCCCTTGTTACAAGGTGAAGGAGAAGATGAAGCATTTGGCATTGAAGATTGCAGGGTAGTTTTAATTGAAGATACCTATCATTTAACCTTTACCGCTGTATCGGGGCATGGTGTTGGAGTAGGTATGCGTACCACAAAAGATTGGCAGACATTTGAAAAACAAGGAATGATCATTCCACCACACAATAAAGATTGCGCCATATTTGAAGAGCGGATCAATGGTAAATATTACGCCTTGCATCGTCCGAGTAGTGTTGATCTGGGTGGTAATTACATTTGGTTGGCCGAATCGCCAGATGGAATCCATTGGGGCAATCATAAATGTTTGATCAAAACCCGTAAAAACAATTGGGACAGCAAACGCGTAGGTGCAGGTGCTGCACCCATTAAAACAGCAGAAGGCTGGTTAGAAATCTACCATGGTGCAAATGCCAACCATCAGTATTGTTTGGGTGCTTTTCTAATGGATTTGAACGATCCATCAAAAGTAATTGCACAAACCGATGAGCCGATTATGCAGCCAGAAGCAGACTACGAGTTGAGTGGTTTTTTTGGACATGTAGTTTTTACAAATGGCCATCTCGTTAACAACGATGAACTTACAATCTATTATGGTGCAGCAGACGAATTTGTATGTGCCGCCAAATTTTCAATTCAGGATATTTTAGCTCATTTAAAATACAATCATGCTACATAAACTTCAAAAAGAAATTGCCCATTTCAAAAGTCAGTCGTACAACTTTAGGGTATTAACACTAACCAATCTAATTTATAGCATTGTACTGCCTGTTATAGATATTTTCGTAGCAGCGTATGTAATGCGCAGCTCAAACGATCCGGTAAAAGTGGTAGTTTATCAATTGACCATTTATACAGGTATACCCATTACCTTTTTTATCAATGGTTATCTGTTGCGCACATTTTCTATTAAAACCTTGTATTCTCTGGGCATGATGTTAAGTGGTGTTTCGATGATGATCATGATGTCATTAACCACTTTAGATACCACAGGCATTGGAATTGCAGGACTAATTATGGGCATGTCTTTTGGTTTTTATTGGGCCAATCGCGATTTCTTGGCCTTAGCCATTACCAATGATGAAAATAGAAATTATTATTATGGCTTGGAAACCTTTTTCTATACCATTATTGCCGTAGTTATTCCCTTTTTAATAGGATGGTTCATTGAGCTATCTTCCAAAACTGGCGATGTAAATATGGCCTATAAAGTGGTAACTGGTTTGGTAATCGTCATTACAATTCTAGCCTCTATCATGTGTTTCAGAGGAAATTTTACCAACCCCACAGCAAAGAAATTTGTCTATTTTAAATTCGATCCTTATTGGTACAAATTGTTAAGATTAGCAACTTTAAAAGGACTGGTTCAAGGGTTTTTGGTTACTGCTCCCGCTATGCTCATTATGCTATTGGTGGGTAAAGAAGGTGCTTTGGGTACAGCGCAATCTGTAGGAGCCATTATTGCTGCAGTTGTAATGTACATTATCGGCCGCAATACTTCACCAAAACACAGGTTATATGTGTTTGGTATAGGTTTAGGTCTTTTTGCCATTGCTGCTATAATTAATGGTGTGCTGTATAACAGTACTGGTGTAATCTTGTTTATGCTGTTCCTTTTATTGGCCAAGCCTTTATTAGACCTAGCTTATTTTCCTATTCAATTTAGTGTAATTGATATTTTAACCAAAAAAGAAAAACGAAGCGAGTTTGCTTATATCTTAAATCACGAAGCAGGTTTGTATATTGGCCGCTTAACAGGTGCGGGTACTTTTTTGGTGTTGGCTTATTGTTTCTCTGTAGAAATAGCTTTACGGT
This sequence comes from Pedobacter sp. Hv1, assembly GCF_001412215.1. Lineage (GTDB taxonomy): Bacteria > Bacteroidota > Bacteroidia > Sphingobacteriales > Sphingobacteriaceae > Pedobacter. The sequence goes on along the minus strand of NZ_LLWP01000005.1, from coordinate 347,392 downwards.
ATGCCATTATTATTGTGGCCATTTTACAATTGGCTTCTTATTGGGTGGCTAAAGACATTATCAAACAAGGAAAAATAGAAAATATAGACGAGGCACCCATTTTAAATAACGAAGAACCTATAGTTGGTTTACCACTTACAGATTAGCATATGAAACATAGATTGAGCACCTTCCTTTTCTTTTTTTTAGCCCTAGCTTTTGCTACTGTACAAGCGCAGGTTAAACAAATTAGCCTAAGTAGAGTTGATGAAATGGCCGATTTGCCACAGCCACTGCAGATTATTGATTGGCAGCAAATGAGCAAAAACTTTGATAGAACCATTTACGATTTTAAAGCCAAGGGCCAATATTGGCCAATGGTGTGGATGGAAAACAACAACAATAACTTTAAGCAGCCTGCTATGGGCATGTATACTGCTGTGGGCGATGTGAGACAAGGCTTGCAACACCACAAAGGAATGTTTCACGAAGCATTGGCCAATATGGGGGCAATATTAGGCGCAAGTTTGGTAGGGATTGACAAGAGTAACCAAAATGGAATGAACTTTACGGGCATGTTGAAGAACTACTTTAACAGAGATACCAAATGGGATATTATGATGAACAATACCGCACCCGAAGTAGCTTTGCTGGGGGGTGGTTATGGTAGAGATTGGTGGTATGATGTGTATCCGAATGTATTGTTTTATGCCATTTACGAAAAATATCCAAAGCAAAAAGACTTTGATTGGATTGCCAAAAGTATAGCCGAGAAATTCTATAAGGCAGATTCGATCTTAAACGGAAATTACAATTATTCTTATTTTGATTATGGGCAGATGAAACCCATGAAAAACCAAATCTGCCTACAACAAGATGTGGCTGCTGGCCATGCTTGGGTTTTATATGCAGCTTACCAAAAATTTGGCGACAAACGCTACCTCAAAGGTGCAATTAGTGCAATGAATGCCTTAGAGAGTAATCCCATCAATCCAACATACGAATTGTTGATGCCTTTTGGAGCTTACCTAGCTGCAAGAATGAATGTAGAACAAGGAACTAATTTTGATGTACACAAATTGCTAGGTTGGACATTTGATGGTACTGCAGTGTGTAGAGAAGGTTGGGGGGTATTAACTGGCAAATGGAATGGTTATGATATTTCTGGAATTGTTGGCAGTACGGTAGACCACGAAGGTTACGGATTTTTGATGAATACTTTTGACATGGCTTGGCCAATGGTACCACTTGTAAAATATCAACCCGCCTACGCCAATGCCATTGGCAAATGGATGTTAAATGCAGTCAATGCATCGAGGTTGTTTTACCCACAGTATATGCCAAAAGAACACCAAACCATTCCAGAATTTGCAGCAATAACCAAAGGGGTAATTGCTTACGAGGGCATTGCAAAAAGCTCAACATTTGATACCTTATATAAAAACCTGAAAGCCCCAGTAGCACAAGGCGATGGGCCAAAATGGGTGCCTGGTAAAAATCCGGCAGTTAGCCAGTTTAGTGTATATGGTAGTGGGCATGTAGGTATTTTTGGAAGTATTGTGGCAAAAACAAATGTAGAAGGGATTTTAAAACTAGATGTATTGGCCACAGACTTTTACAAAAACAAAGCCTATCCAACTTATTTAATCTATAACCCTTACCAAGAAAATAAAGTAATTAATTATAAAATTAAAGGCAAAAAACCAGTTGACCTATACGATGCCATCGCTCAAAAATTTATAGCCAAAAATGTAACAGAAAAGAGAAATATTGCCATTCCTAAAAATGGATCGGTTTTGATTGTAGAAACGGTTGCTGGTAGTAAACTTAGTAAAGGTAAAAATGGATTATTGGCAAATGGAATTGTAATCGATTACAACCAAGTCAAATAACGTTACTTTAAATATTTTGATTAAATGCATTGCTTAGGCGGTGCATTTTTTGATTCGATAATGCTCAATTACCTTTTACCTCAAAGATTTTTTGCGAGTAAATAACACCTTTATCGCTAACGCCCTGTACAACAATCCTAAACTTTCCTGTAATATCACTGGTGTAAAAATTAAGTTCGGTTGGTGTACTTGCTTTTAATAGGGTGGCATAATTCCAATACAGCGTAGAAAAAAAGGCAGGCTCTTGGGGTTCTTTATAATCGTTGATGTAAAATTCCTTATGTAAATAGAGCGGGTTGATGTTGAAAAATGTGGAAGATGGTTCATCACAACCAGGGTATACCAGTTTCACCCCGGCTGTTAAATAAGAAAAGCCTTTAACAGGTCTCGTATTACGGGGGTCTCCAGAATGATTAGGGCAATTTAAAATATTGTAACTGCACACATAATCGCCACATGGATTAGGGCCAACACCATAATTAAAGCGATCATCATTTTTCGCAGTAACCAAGATTTCTTTTAAACGGGTCGCTTTTTCATTGTTTTTGAGCAACAGCTCTGTGGTATTGATCAAGCCAGAAGGAATGACCGTGTTCTCATGAGCCAAGTTTTGAGCTATTTTTTCGTTAGTACTGATAAACTCATCATTTACCAGAATAGTATAAGGAAGTTTATTTTTCTCGTTAGCAAATAAATATAACTTCTTTTCGCTCTCTGTCAATAGATCACTAGTGTTAAGGTCAAAATGCCCTTTTATATTCGTATTGACTAAGTTGGTGGTATTGTTCCCGAACATACCAATGGTTGTTACTGTATTGAGCTCTTTTTTATTTTTGAGTACACGTCCACTAATTTTAAGGAGACTTAAGTGTTGTTGAACCGTATCTTTTGGGTTGGCGGCTTGTAAATCTTGCCAAGTATATTTTCTCCAGCCCTTTATCAATAAAACTTGCTCTAAGTATTCTTGATCAGCAAATCCATATCCATTTCTATGCAGCGGTAAAGTACCCAATTCTTGACTAAGATAACTGTAACTTTCTATGTCGGTCATCTTTTTAAGCTCAAGCCTATTGTCTTGTACACAGGCAATAGAAACAATGGCTTGTTCTTCTATATCCTTTAGGTCAAGTTTTAAGGTTACTTTTTCTCTTTGTTTGTAAGTGGTTTGATCAGTTGTAATTCCAATCTTTTCACTTGGATCATAATGGGCAAAGAACATTCTCTCTGCCATTGGCCGATCTAAACTATCAGAAATGGTTAAGGTAACAAGCCCCTTTGGAACTTCGGTTAGCGGTATTTTAATCGCCCTTTTGTTATACTCCATGTCAAATGGGATGTATAAAAAACTCTCTCTAAAATTATGTATTCGAATAGCGAACTTACGTGTGGCATTACTAGTTAAGGTTAATTTCAGTGTATCCTGTACCACTGCATTGGCCATATTCATTGCTAATCCTTTGTCAATGGCTTTTGGTAAAACATATACACTGTCGGCCAGATCAGAATGAACAAGTTTAACAGTATAGGCATGATTATTTTCTGCTACCATTTGAAATTTGCCAATTCCATAGCTGCTGGTTTCAATGGTATCTATTACTTCATTACCTTTAAGCAGAAAGGCTTTTAAAGCCATTGGCCTATTTTGTTGGTCTTTTACCTCCCAAGCTATTTTTGTGGGTAGCCCAACAATCATGTTGCCTCCCTCCGGATAGAATTTGACGCTAGCCTTGGCTTTGGGCTGTGGTAAGGGCATATTGATAAATGTACTGTCTTTTTCGTATTTCAGCTTCACATAGATATTCGGATCAACGAGCTGATCTTGCTTCGGAATGCTGATTAATAACTGGCCAGATACATCTGTTTTGGCATTCTTATAGCTATTGCCATACCTGTAACTAATGCTGGTAGGTTTGGGTAAAAACAGCCCTTCTTTACTGGTAACGGCAATTAATATTTGATGCACATTGGTTTCTTTCTTAGAAACATCCATCAATTTCATATTGGCCTTAAACTTTGGGTCAATATTGGTTTTTAATGTAACTGGTTGCACAAATAAGGTAATGGGTTTGCCATTGGTAATGATATCTGTAGAGGCGGCCAAGTAATAATTGCCTGTTTGAATAGAATCTGGGAGTAACATACTGCCCAAAGCAATTCCTTTATCCATGATATACTTTTTTTGCATCACCACACTGCTATCAATTGCCCTGATCAAAGCTACCGACATGACATGAGGCGTATAACCGCTTTGTAAATTCGATTTTAACAGGTATCCTGTAAACCAGATGGTTTCATTATTTGAGTAAACATTTTTATCAAAATGCACAAATAGATTAGCATAAGGTTTAGAGAGGTCATAACTCTTCATTTTGGCTTCCAAATGGTCTTGGCCAAAAACAGATGTCAACTTACAGCATAACAATACAAAAAAGAGAAATAAGCGCATCTGTTAAAGATAACTGATTGATTTTGAAATTCAAATGTCAATACAAACTCGATACTTAATGTTCGACACTTTACCTGTTTTTTGCCAAATCGATGTCAATTGGCTTTTACCTCAAAAAATTGTTCAGCATAAACTACACCTTTATTGGTTGTGCCTTGCACTACAATCCTGAACTTTCCCTTAATGTCGCTAGTATAAAAGCTCAGTTCGGTTTCTTTGCCAGCTTTTAATGGGGTAAGGTAATTCCAATAAATAGTAGAAAAAAAAGCCGGCTCTTGGGGTTCCTTATATTCATCATGATAAAACTCTTTATGTAAATAGATTCCAGTAATAGGATAAAGAAATTGTTTTTCTTCTGGCGAAGCGATTGTACACTCGCGGTAAGTTACTACCGATTTATTAGAAGTTGTATATTTTGTTCCAGGAATGGGTTGTGTATTGGCAAAGTCATTAACATGGTTACGGCAATTTAAAATATTGTACACACAAACATAATCTCCACAAGCATTTGACCCGGGTAATTTTTTTTCTTGAGGGTTCAAATTATTAAAACTTTTATCTTTTTTAGAGGTGATGGTGATTTGTTGCAAACGAATTGCCTTCTCATTGCCATTGATGACCAATCCTGAATTGTTGAGCAAATTAGTAGGAGAGATAACAATTTCATTGGATAGCCTTTTTGCTACTTGTTTATTTAGGTTGATATAGGGGTCATTAATTTTGATATCATAAGGGTACTTGTCCTTGTCATTTACAAATATGAACATCTTATTTTCTGAAGAGGTAAGGAGTTGATCATTTTGAAAATAGAAAATACCCTTTTCTTCGGTATTGATCATGGCCATTTGATCGCCGCCAATAGTACCGAGCACCTTAGCTTTGCCCAGCTCTTTTTTATACCTGGTTACCTGCCCACTAATTTTAAGGTTCTCTAAGTGTTGAACGGTATCTTTGGCCAAGGTTTGTTGTAGCTCCTGCCAGGTGTATTTTCTCCATCCTTTTACCAGTAGCACTTGTTCCATATATTCTCTGTCTGTAAATCCATTTCCATTTACATGGAGGGGCAAAGTACCTAGCTCTTGATTGAGATAGGTGTAACTTTCTATATCGGTCATCTTTTTAAGCTCAAGCCTATTGTCTTGTACGCAGGCAACGGAAACGATAGCTTGTTCTTCTACGTTTTTTAGGTTAAGTTTCAGGGTTACCTTTTCTCTTTGTTTGTAACTTGGTTGATCTGTGGTAAGTTTAATCCTTTCAGTCCGATCATAATGGGCAAAGAACATCCTTTCTGCCAGCGGTCGATTTAAGCTGTCAGAAATGGTTACTACCGCAAGCCCTTTGGGTACTTCCGTTAGGGGTATTTTAATTACCCTTTTGCTGTATCCCATATCAAATGGGATATATAAAAAACTCTCCCTAAAATTATGCACTCGAATAATGAACTTACGTGTAGCATTACTGCCTAGGGTAAGTTTCAGCGTATCCTGTACCACTGCATTTGCCATATCCATTACCAATCCTTCGGCAATGGCACTCGGCAAAGTATACACACTGTCGGCCAGACCAGAATGCACAAGTTTAACAGTATAAGTATGATTGCTTTCTGGTACCATTTGAAATTTGCCAATGCCATAACTGCTGGTCTCAAGGGTATCAACCACCTTGTTATCTTTAAATAACAGGGCTTTTAAAGGTATTGGTCGGTTTTGCTGGTCTTTTACCTCCCAACCTATTTTTGCAGGTAGGCCAGCAACCATATTGCCCCCCTCTGGATAGAATTTGACACTCGCCTTAGCCTTTGGTTGTGGTAATGGCATGTTGATAAAAGTACTGTCTTTTTCGTACTGTAATTTCACATAAATATTAGGGTCGCTTAATTGGTTCTGTTGTGGCAGGCTAATCAGTAATTGACCAGAGGCATCTGTTTTGGTATTTTTATAAAGCGCCCCATACCTGTAGCTAATGCTAGTAGGTTTTGGTAAAAACAAGCCATCTTTTGTGGTTACAGAGATCAGTACCTGATGTGGGTCATTCCCTTTGGTTGTGGTATCTGTCAATTTGATATTGGCCTTAAATGGAGGATCAATATTGGTTTTTAGGGTAATAGGCTGAACAAACATGGCGGCAGGTTTGCCCCCAATAGTCATATTGGTAAAGGCTGTCAGATAATAATCTCCTGTTAGTACGAAATCTGGGATTTGCAGGCTACCCATAGCTATGCCCTTATCCATTAGGTATCTTTTTTGCAGTACAACGGTACTGTCTATGGCCCTGATCAAAGCTACCGACATGATCTGATGCGCATCAGCTTCTTTTAAATTCGATTTGAGCAGATAGCCCGTAAACCATATCATTTCATTATTTGAATATACATTCTTGTCGAAATGTACAAACAGATTATTATGAGGTTTAGAAAGGTTGTACCAGCTCATTTTCTCAGCTAAGGGATCTTGAGCAAAGGCTTGCTGCATTTTACAAACTAATAAGAGGCAAAAAAGAAATAAGCGCATCTGTTAAAGATAACTGATTGATTTTTAAATTCAAATGTCAACATAAACTTGCCCAGTAATGTTATTGATATAAAAACCACATTCACAAAAAAAGCGAATCCGTTTCCGAATTCGCTTTTTTGATGATTTTTTTAACTAAATCGTCGCTCTAGTTTAGTAGCCAAATAATTGCTCTAAACTTAAAGTAGTTACTGCGCCAAATTTTTGCATATCTTCTAATTTCACTTTTTTATCAGAAGCTACAATTAAATAGGTATAAGGTTTGTTGGCAATTTTTTGTTCGTGGAAAGATTTGATGCTACCAAAATTGATCGGTTTCAATTCTTTGTACAGATCAATTCTTGAATCGTGGTCGAAGCCTAATTTTTTATCTGCAAAATAAGCATAAAGTACACCATCTTTTGTAATACGGGTAGTTTCTAAACCATTCAATACATTGGCTTTCGCTCCGTCAAAAGATTTGTTGCTTTGTGGCAATACATTTAACAATTCATTCATTCCGGTTACCGCATCAGTCATTTTATCAGCTTGGCTACCTACATAAGCCACCATGCTGTATTGTTTGTCTGCTCTATCTGGAGATTGGTAAGTTGCAAAAGTAGAATAAGCTAACGCTTTAGATTCTCTAATGGTTTGGAAAACGATAGAACCCATACCTCCACCAAAATAGCTATTGAAAACCTGAATTTCTGCTGCATCTGCTTTATTGTAAACACCTGTATTCCTTAACCAACGAATTTCTGATTGTACCATGTCGTAATTTGCAAAGTATACCTTGTTTGCATCTTGTGTAGTGTAGGTATAAACTTTTGCAGGTGCTGCCGGCGTAAATTCTTTTGGTAATAAATGTTGTTTTTTAAGATCGGCACTAAAGCTAGCTTGATCTTTTGGACCATAATAAGTAACCACATGTTCGTAGTTATTTAAGTTGTGCAAAATATAAATCAAATCTTCAGCTTTAATGTTTTTCACCTCCTCATTGGTCAATACATTATTGAAAGGATTTAAGTTGCCATATTGTGCATAAGAAGTAAGGGCATTCATAATCTGGCCTTTGTTCAACTTATTGTTTTCACGAGATTTTAAAATGTTGCTTTTTAACTCGGTTAAAGCTTTTTCGTTCGGTTTAACATTGGCAAAAATATGCTCTACTAAACTTACTGCCTTATCAAAATTCTCTTGTAGGCCACTAATATTAATAGTTACAATTTCTGCGCCTACACTTAGGCTATAGCTACAGGCAATGTTATAAAACGCTTTACTAATCTCTTCTGCACTATATTTATCAGTACTTAAATAAGGTAAATAAGAAGAAGCGTATGGCAATAATTTGTAATTGTTAGCACCAAGGTTAAATCTATAGCTCATTCTAAAAATACTGTTGTCGTTATTTTTAGTAGTTAATACCTCAGCAATACCAACTTTACCAAATGCAATGTCTTTTTGATAGTCTAAAAACTTAGGTGCAATTGGTTTTACTGGTGCGTCAATCACACTTTTTACAAATGGAGAGGTTAAGTTTGCATTTGCATTGATTGGTGTAATGGTTGGTTTTTCTACCTTAATTACATTTTTGTCTTCGCCTTTATGTTTAAAACCAATTACATAATTGTTTTTGAAGAACTCTTTAGCAAATGCCACTACCTGTGCTTTGGTAATTTTAGCAGTAGCTTCAATTTCGCCAAGGTTTTTGTCCCATTTGGTACCTCTGTTTAAAACAAACTCAGTTGATAGATTTTCTGCTCTGTTACCATTGCTGTCAAAAGCCTGTAAGAAACCTAATTTTTGGTTGGCCACAATTGCTTTTAACAAATCATCATCAAAACTACCTTGTTTTAACAGCTCAATTTGCTCTAATAATAATTTTGATGCTTGCTCTAAAGTTTGTCCCTGTTTAGGTTGTGCAGTTAGGTTAAATACACCATAATCTTTCATTTGTTGGTAGCTGGCGCTAGCTCTCAATGTTTTTTGTTGCTTGTTTAAGTTAATGTCTATTAAACCAGCTTTACCATTGGTTAAAATGCTGCGGATCAAGCCCAACATTAAACTTTGTTGAGAGTTTTCTGCGTAACCACGGTAGTAGATGTCTACCATTTCTGCACTTGGGCCATAAATATCAACTTGTTGAATTTTAGTTAATGGTTTTTCTGGAGCTGGGTTATAAAGTGTAACCGGTTTAGCTACCATATAACTGAAGGTTTTATCAATTTTTTTGATCATCTCATCTGGATTAAAATCACCAGTGAAAATCGCAGCCATGTTATTAGGTACGTAGTATTTGTTGTAGTATTTTCTGATCTCAATTAACGATGGGTTTTTCAAGTGCTCAATAGTACCAATGGTAGTCTGCTGACCATAGTTATGTGTTGGGAAAACTAATTCCATCATCGCCTCATCTAATTTATTGCGATCATCATCTAAGCCACGATTTTTTTCTTCATAAACCGCCTCAAGTTCTGTATGGAAAATACGGAAAATTGGTTTACGGAAACGCTCACCTTGGATGGCCAAAAATTTATCTACAGAATTTGAAGGGAAATCTTCATTGTATACTGTTTCCTCGTACCAAGTATGTGCATTAGATGAACTACCGCCAATACCAGCAATCATTTTATCGTATTCATTGGCAATAGAGAAATTAGAAGCCTCTCCAGAAGTTTTGTCAATCTCTTTGTAAATTTCTTTGCGCTGTGCCGGATCAGTAGTTTTATTGTACTTTTCGTAAAGTGCATCAATTTTATCTAAATAAGGTTTTTCTTTTGCCCAATTGGCGGTACCAAACTTATCGGTTCCCTTAAACAAAAGATGCTCTAAATAATGCGCTAAACCAGTAGCATTTTTAGGGTCGGTATTACTCCCTGCTCTAACACTCATTCGGAACTCGATATTTGGTTCCTTTGTATTTGGCGATAAAATAACAGTTAAGCCATTTTTTAAGGTGTAAAAACGGGTTTTAGAAGGGTCGTTGGTTACGTATTTGTAGGTGTAACCCCCAGCGGTTGCTGTTTTCCACTGATAAGCAGATTGAGCAAATAAATTTGAGCCTGAAATTAATAAACAGACAAACAATAGTAATTTGTTTTTCATTGGTTTATATGGTTTTAATGGAGATGAAGCTTATAGAAAGATAGGCGTTTCATCTGTAATAAGTTATGAGTCAAATATAAGTGGAAGATTCACACATTTCCTAAAAATTAGACGAAAATTATATTGCCCTGATTTCTGGTGCTACCATAATTTCTCGTATTTTTACCATTATGAACAAAGACACTAAGAAACCCACCATTTTAGTGGTTAATGATGATGGAATAACTGCACCAGGTATCAAAAGTTTAATTGAAGTGATGCAAGAAATCGGTCATGTTGTAGTGGTTGCACCCGATGGACCTCAGTCTGGAATGGGGCACGCCATTACCATAGGCAAACCACTTCGTTTTGATAAGGTAGATTTATATCCGGGTGTAGAGATGTATAAGTGCTCTGGTACACCTGTAGACTGTGTTAAACTAGCCGTAAATAAAGTTTTTAAAGGTAAAAAACCAGATTTATGTGTGTCTGGAATTAACCACGGACTAAACAATTCAATCAACGTAATTTATTCTGGAACAATGTCTGCAGCTGTAGAAGGTGCAATTGAAAAAATTCCTTCTATCGGATTTTCTTTAGATGATTTTGCGCAAGATGCAGATTTTAGCCATTGCAAAAAGTTTGTAAAAACAATAGCCCTACAAGTACTTTCTCACGGATTGCCAGAAGCTACTTTGTTAAATGTAAACTTCCCTAAAGGAGCAGACCTAAAAGGAATTAAAATCTGCAGACAGGCCAATGCCAAATGGGCCGAAGACTTTGATGAAAGAACAGATCCATACAAAAGACCTTATTACTGGTTAACCGGAGTTTTCGAGAACTATGATAAAGGTGAAGATACCGACGTTTGGGCTTTAGACCATGGTTATGTCTCTGTGGTACCCGTACAATTTGATTTAACTGCGCACCATGTTATTCCGATTTTAAATACTTGGGAATTTATGGAATCGAGTAGTTCAACACCTCAAACTGCTGCACCAGATGGTGTCAACTTAGGTTAACATGAAGCAAAAAATTGCAGCAATAAAAAATACGGTTTGGAATGGCGTGGGCATTGGTTTCATCGTACCTATTGTTCCTGGTATAGGCATGTGGTTTTTAATGCAAAATGTAAAGGCCCTGCACCATGCAGATCTGTTGTTGATAGGCTGTATTGCCATTAACGCTTTTTTAATGAACTACTTTTTTAAATTAAATAAAGAAAATATCGGGAGAGGCATATTGAGCATCACCTTTTTGTGGGCTTTTGCTTTTTTCTTTTATAAAGTTCTATAAATTATGGAAAATGTAAGCTGTAAAATGGCATATGGTTGTGAACAACATCATTCAATTGACCAATTTATGCCTCTTCCATTTTACCTTTTCCATTTTACCTCTATGATATGAAATATTACCTCGTTGCCGGAGAAGCTTCTGGAGATTTGCATGGGGCTAATTTAATGAAAGCCTTGAAACTGGAAGATGCACAGGCAGACTTCAGGTATTTTGGTGGCGATAAAATGCAGGCAGAAGGTGGCGAGTTGGTAAAACACTATGCAGATATGGCCTTTATGGGTTTTACTGAGGTTTTGCTCAATTTGCGAACCATCTTAAAAAACATGAAATCATGCAAAGCAGATCTCTTGGCCTATCAACCAGATGTTTTGATCTTGATAGACTTTCCGGGCTTTAATCTTAAAATTGCCGAGTTTGCAAAAGCACAAGGCATAAAAGTATGTTATTACATTTCGCCAAAGGTTTGGGCATGGAACCAAAAGCGGGTATTGAAGATTAAAAAAGTGGTCGATCAACTATTCTGTATCTTACCATTTGAAGTAGATTTTTATAAGGAGTGGGGGATGGATGTCCACTATGTGGGCAATCCTTTATTAGATGAAATTGCACAGTTTAGCCCAGATGCGGCATTTAGAGAAAAGCACGATTTAAGCGAACAAAAAATAATTGCCTTATTACCCGGTAGTAGAAAACAAGAGATTGAACGTTTATTGCCAGACATGCTGAGCATTACGGCACAATTTCCAGCCTACCAATTTGTAATTGCGGCAGCACCTACATTTACGGCAGCCTATTATCAACAATACATCGGAGATAAAAATGTAAAATTGGTTTTTGCACAAACCTATAACCTGTTGCATCAGGCACATGCAGCCTTGGTGGCCTCTGGAACGGCCACATTAGAAACAGCACTTTTTAAAGTGCCACAAGTGGTGCTGTATCGTGGTGGTGCTATTTCTGTTGGTATTGCTCGAATGGTGATTAAAATCAAATTCATATCGTTGGTTAACCTAATTATGAATAAAAAGGTAGTTACAGAGTTGATTCAAGAAGATTGCAACAGCAAAGAAATTGCCCGTGTGTTGAGCACGATTTTAGATGGGAAAGAGCGTCAAACCATGTTAGATGATTACAATGAACTGGGCACCAAGATGGGAACTGCAGGCGCATCAGAACGAACAGCAAAATTGGTTGTTAATTTCCTAACTTTAGCGAATACATAAATATGAAAGCCCTCTCTATTAAAGATATTGCCTTAAAGGCCAATTTGTCTATTACTACAGTTTCCTTTATCATTAATGGTAAAGCCAAAGAAAAGGCCATTAGCGATGCTGTGATCAAAAAAGTACAGCAGATTATTAAAGAGAGTGGTTACAAGCCCAATCAGATTGCAAGAAGTTTAAGAACAGGTAATTCCAATATTATCGGTTTAATTATAGAAGACATTTCCAACTCCTTCTTTTCTAAAATAGCCAGGCTAATTGAAGATAAGGCTTATAAAAAAGGGTACAAGATCATTTATTCAAGCACCGAAAACAGTGTAGAGAAGGCCAAGGAACTGATTAATATGTTCAAATCTAGAAAAGTAGATGCCTATATCATTTCGCCAATTAAAGGGATACAAGAAGATATTCAGCTGTTGCTAAATGACCATAAACCAGTCATCCTTTTCGATAGAAATTTACCAGAGCTGAATACCAATTATGTAGGCGCAAACCACTTAGAAGCTTCTTATCAAGCTACAGAGAGTTTTATCCATACAGGTAAAAAGAATATTGCGTTGGTAACTATTAACATTGATGTAGAGCAGATTGAAGAACGTTTTGAAGGATATAAAAGAGCACTCTTAGCGCATAACCTGGGCTTTAAAGAAGAATTGGTATTGCGCATTCCTTTTCATCAACCAGAAGAAGAGACTATTAAAGAAATCAAGCAGCTTTTTAAAAATAAAGAAGTGGATGCCGTTTTATTTGCAACCAACTATTTAGCCATTAGTGGCCTCAAAGCACTTAAACAGCTCAATAAAATGGTAGATGAAAATTTTGCCATTATTGGTTACGATGATCATGAAGCCTTTGAACTGCACACACCAAGCATTTCTACCATACAACAGCCACTAGAAGAAATTGCAGAAACAATTATCCAATTGATCCTAACAAGATTATCGGCCAAAACAAAACTTCCAGACGAACAGATTATTATTCCAGCAAAACTGATTCTGAGAAAATAATAACTGGCAAAAAATAGCGATTACAGGCGATTTATCTGAATGTAACATAAAAGTTACATTTTGAGTTGTGTTTTTTTCAAGACTAATAATTAATATTGATTTACTAAAACGTTTTACTTAAACTCCTTAACACGGTCAATTGAGTGCTGTTTTTAACAGTCAACAGGTTAAAATGTGAGTTATTTGTTTGGTCATAAAAAAAACACTCGTGTTTTGGGCAATTAGTAAAACGTTTTAGTATTTAAAATAGCGCTCATAATCAGGTGTTTATTTAAAGTGTAACTAACCAAATATAATATATGACTTGAAAAAAGACAGGGATTTTAATATCCAATTCTAGTGTATGCACACTACCACAAACTAACCAAAGAAAAAACCTATTGTAATTTAAATTTTATGAAAAAACGGCTACTATTATTAGTCATAGCACTAATTAGCTTTATGAATGTAATGGCCCAAACTAGGGTCTTAACCGGAACTGTTGTCGATCAGGAAGATAAAACTCCTCTAGTTGGCGCAACAGTTAAAGTACAGGGTACCGCAAATGGAACCTCGGTAGATGCAAAAGGAAATTTCTCCTTAAATGTAACTGGTGCAGTTACCTTAGAGGTAAATTATCTGGGCTATCAACCAAAAACAATCCAAGTTAATGCAGATACCAAAAACATTAACATTACACTGTTATCAGAATCGGGTAATTTAAATGAAGTGGTGGTAACTGCCTTGGGTATTACCAGACAAGCAAAAACATTAACCTATTCAACACAAACCATTAAAAGTGATGAATTAAATGCGGTAAAAACACCTAACGTTATCAATAGCCTTAATGGTAAGGTAGCTGGTGTACAGATTAACCGTACCTCTGGTGGTGTGGGTGGTGCCGCACGTATCACTATCCGTGGTGATAAATCAACACGTAACTCTCAGCCTTTGTATGTAATTGATGGTATGCCAATTACCAACCCAACAGAAGGTGCAAAAGTAGATATCTACAGCTCAATGCCTGATAATGGTGACATTTTGAGTACAGTAAACTCAGAAGATATTGAGAGTATCAACTTTTTAAAAGGTGCAGCCGCTACTGCTTTATATGGTAGTGCGGGTAGTAATGGTGTAATTTTAATCACCACTAAAAAAGGAAAACAAGGAGTAGGCAAAATTGATTTCTCTAGCAGTGTTACCTTCGACAATGTTTTTGGAACACCAGATCTACAAAACAGCTACCTACAAACTTCGGCACCTACAGCAACTGATGCCGGAAGCAAGGAAAGTTGGGGTGCAAAAGGTACTTCAAAAAACCATGTTGATGATTTCTTTAATCAAGGTTCTACTTGGATCAACAGTTTAAATTTCTCATCAGGTAACGAAAGATCTACCAATTTCTTTTCTTACTCTAATACAACCAACAAAGGAATCATCCCTACCAGCAAATTTGATCAGAACAACTTGAACTATAGAAATTCGAGTAAATTTTTAGATGACAGGTTAACCTTAGACGCGAGTGTAATGGCTTCTATCCAAAAAGTTGAAAATAGGGTTAATCCTGGTATGTACTTTAGTCCATTACTTGGTCTATACTTATTTCCAAGAGGATTGGATTTTGACAATTACAAAAACAATTACGAGTATTTTTCGCCATCGCGTTACTTAAATGCGCAAAACTGGTGGAATATCAATATGGATAAGGGTTTCACAGGTGGTGATGATCAACAAAATCCGTATTGGGTATTAAATAGAAACAAAGTTAAAACCAATAACAAGAACATCTATACCTCAGCTTCGTTAAACTATAAATTAACAGACTGGTTAAACGTTCAGGCTCGTGGTAACTATAACTACTACAATTCTGAAGCACAAAGAGATGTTTATGCCACTACCCAAGCTACCATTAGTGGGGTAAATGGTAAAGTTTATCACAATGGCTTTGAATCGAAAACCTATTATGGCGATTTGATCTTTATGGGTAAAAACAGTTTGAACGATGATTTTAAATTAGAATATACTGCAGGTACATCGGTTACAGATATCAAGAAAATCAATACCACTATTGAAAATGCCAACTTATCTTATCCGAACTTGTTTACCCTTTCTAACTTGATTTTTAATGGTACAAACGATAATGGCCGTCATTATAGAATCGAAAATCACCATATCCAAACACAGTCTATTTTTGCAAGTGCACAATTGGGTTACAAAGACAAATTGTTCTTAGACCTAACCGATAGACAAGAATGGTCTTCAACCTTGGCATTTACACCAAAACAATCTTATAACTATTACTCAATTGGTGCTAATGCAGTGGTTTCAGAATTATTTAAAATGCCAGAAGCAATTAGCTTTGGTAAGATCAGAGGATCTTATGCAACAGTAGGTAACGGTATTGAAGATAACAGAACTAACCCTCAGCCAAATATCGATGCAGGTTCTTATGTAAGTCCAGATGGATCTCCAGTTCAAGATCCGAGATATTATTTGAGACCAGAAATGAACAACACGATAGAGTTGGGTACAGAGTGGAGATTTTTCAAAAGCCGCTTAACCTTAGATTTTACATGGTATAAATCTAACATCAAAGGTCAATTCTTAAAAGATGTAACCTTGCCTCCGGGTGTGGCTGCAGGTACAAAAGGAGATATTTCTGGCGGTAACATCCAGAACTCTGGTATCGAAGCTATTATAGGTTACAAATTGTTAAACGAAGGAGCTTTTAAATGGAGCACAACATTGAACATAAGTACCAATAAAAATAAAATTGTTGAATTGTTCCCAGCAGCGCTTGGTGTAGATCCTAACAGTTTACTTACCCTTGTTGGAGGTGGTAATAACTACTTAAAACAAGGAGGTTCATTTGGCGATATTTATGGAACAACTTTCCAATGCGATGCACAAGGACGTATTTTAGTTGATGCACAGGGCGTACCAAGTCGTAATGAAGCTAAATCTTATTTAGGTAATCCTAACCCTAGAGCAATTGTAGGTTGGAGCAATAATTTCACTTATAAAAATCTAACCTTAAGCGTATTGGTTGATGGTAAATTTGGTGGTAAAGTATTGAGTTTATCTGAACCATTTTACGATTCATTTGGGGTAAGTCAGCGTAGTGCCGATGCTAGAGATGCAGGTGGTGTAACCATACCAAACGCAGCAACTGCCGATGGCAAAGCTTGGACAGGCAAAACTAAAGCTCAAGATTATTACAATAAAATAGGTGGAAGAAACGAAATTGACGAAGCCTACATGTACAGTGCTACTGCAATTCGTTTAAGAGAATTATCATTATCATACCGTGTTCCGGTAAAAGTTAAGGGAATAAGCAACCTTACTTTAAGTGCCATTGGAACCAATCTATTCTTTATTAAAAAGGATGCACCATTTGATCCTGAACAGGTTTCTGGTGTATATGCAGGTGGTGTTGGCGTTGATGTATTTGGATTGCCAACTTATAGAAGCTTTGGCTTTAGTTTAAAATGTGGTTTTTAAAGATTGAATGATCATGAAAAATAAGATAAAAATTTTGAGCCTTACAATGGCGGCAATGGCAGTGTTTGCCAGTTGCAAAAAGAACTTTGAACAATTTAATACAGGTTTATCAGGGCTTACCGATGCGCAGTTAAATGCCGATTATACAAAAGTAATTGGTCCGATGAGAGAGGTGCAGCGCAACTTGATTAACCAGACCAACTGGATCTATCAGTTGCAACAGAACTTAAATGCTGATGTTTACAGTGGTTATTTTATGAGCCCAACCACTTATGGTGGCGATAACAATACCAATTACTTTATGAAAGATGGTTGGAATGATCGAATCATGATCAACCAACTGGATGATGTGATGCAGAAAGCGAAGAGTTTTGAAGATGGTACCAAAGTGTATCCTTCAACAACTTTTAACTATAGCTCAGCGATGCTGAATATCTTAACGGTGATAGAAGCCCAGAAAGTTTCAGATCAGCACGGACCAGTGATCTATAGTAAATTTGGTAAACCAAATGCCGATCTATCTGTAGATTATGATAGCCAACAAGCAGCCTATAATAACTTTTTTACCAGTTTAGATAATGCCATTGCAAAATTGAAAATGGCGGCTAATTCTGGTGATGTTACTGCCATGAAAGCTGGAGATATGGTATACAGTGGCGATGTAAGCAAATGGATCAAATTGGCCAACACCTTGAAGTTAAGAATGGCTATCCGCATTAGATATGCAGATGCTGCTACCGCTAAAACCCAAGGAGAAAAAGCATTGAACCCAGCAAATGGTGGTTTAATTGAAAAGAACGATGAAAATGCTTTCATTAATTATGGTGCTGGTCACCCGATCAATGATATCATCAATTCTTGGGGCGATTGTAGATCTGGAGCTCCACTAGGTGCAATTTTAGGTGGTTACAATGACCCTCGTTTACCTAAGTACATGACACCAGCAGCAGATGCGGCTGTGAGTGGTCAGTACATTGGTATTCGTAATGGCATTACCTTGGTAGATAACGACAGGTATAGAAGTTATTCAAAACCAGCAGCACTTTCGGCCAATGGCGATTATTTCAGTGGATCTAACGGAAAAGCAAGATTGGCTTGTGCTGCAGAAACCTGGTTCTTAAAAGCTGAGGCAGCATTATTGGGCTGGACCAACGCTGGAGATATCCAAACCAATTACGAAAGTGGCGTTAAAGTTTCTTTTGATGAGTGGGGTGTAAGTGGTGCTGCTACAGCATATTTAGCAGATAACACCAGTACAGCTAAACCATACATAGACCCTAAAGCGGTAGTGGCTGGTCAGAATGATGTTTTAACAGGTAGCCCATACTTAAGCAATATTACCATTAAATGGGATGTAGCAGCTACTGATGAGAAAAAGTTAGAACGTATCATTACTCAAAAATGGATTGCCATTTATCCTGATGGACAAGAAGCTTGGTCTGAATTTAGAAGAACAGGTTATCCTAAACTTTTCCCTGTAATTAACAATGCGAGTGGAGGTACCATTTCTACAACTGCATTTATCCGCAGGTTACCATTCTGTACCAAATTTATCAATAGTAACCCAGGTGGTTACCAAAGAGCGGTAGCCACACTTGGCGGCCCTGATAATGGAGGAACTAAACTTTGGTGGGATAAAAAACCATAACACTTATAGCTATCGACTGGATCAAACTTACTTGATCCAGTCGATTCTAATAACTTAGGCTATAAAAAATGTAGCCTACCTCTCTGGCATTTGTTGCCTATATTTAGAAACTGTTGTCATTGCCATGGTCACACCAGATGTGATACATGAACCTAATATTGCTCAAATTAAAATTTATGCTATTCAAATCAATCACAATAAGACCATTGTACCAGAATGTAAAAATGACGGTTGCCATTGTCTTACTTACAGCCCTTGCCCAATTTTCAAACGCTCAGCAAAGTGCCAACAATAGTTTAACCAAATATGTAGATCCGATAATAGGTTCGGCCAAACACGGACATGTTTTTGTAGGGGCAAATGTTCCTTATGGTGCAGTTCAACTTGGTCCGAACAATATTTTTGAAGGATGGGATTGGTGCAGTGGCTACAATTACGGAAGCAATACCATTACCGGTTTTGCACATACACACCTCAGTGGAACAGGAATAGGAGATCTTGGAGATCTTTCTATTATGCCTACTACTGGAAAACTGATTTTAGACAAAGGCCAGAAAGATAATTTGGCCAACGGTTATGTTTCTACCTTCACTCATGAAAAGGAAGTGGCCAAAGCTGGCTATTACAGTGTTTGGTTAGATAAATATGAGATCAAAGCAGAATTGACTGCAACAGAAAGGGTAGGTTTTCATCAATATACCTTTAAAAAAGGTGCAGAAAATCCACATTTGATGCTGGATTTGGTGGAAGGGATTGGTTGGGATGCAGCAGTGCTATCACAACTTAAATTAGTTGATCCGCAAACCATTGTAGGTTATAGAAATTCAAAAGGATGGTCTACAGATCAAAGGTTGTTCTTTGTGATCAAATTATCTCAACCTGTAAAGAACATCGAAATGTACGATGGGCCATTGCTAAAAAATGGGACCAATGTTACAGGAAAACAATTAAAAGCTGTTGTTAATTTTCAGGCCATTCAGAAAGATGTTCTGCAAATTAAAGTAGCCATATCTCCTGTAAGTATTGAAAATGCCATACTTAACCTTCAAACAGAATTACCCGGTTGGGACTTTAAAGGCACCGTTAAAAAAGCAGATCTAAAGTGGGAAAAAGAATTGCAAAAAGTAAAGATAGATGCCTCTATCAACTCAAAGAAGATTTTTTATACCGCATTGTACCACACCATGGTGGCGCCTTCATTATTTAATGATGTAAATGGCGATTATTTGGGTACCGATAAAAAGGTTTACAAAAAAGCTGCTTTTAATAACCTTACTACGTTTTCACTTTGGGATACCTACCGTGCAGCTCAGCCGCTGTATACTATTCTTCATCAAGATAAAGTAAGCGATGTAGTCAACTCTATGTTGGCCATCTATAAACAACAAGGTAAATTACCAGTTTGGCATTTAATGGGAAGCGAAACCAACACCATGATCGGTTACCACGCTGTTCCAGTTATTGTAGATGCCTACTTAAAAGGATACAGAGGTTTTGATGTGAAATTGGCTTATGAGGCCATCAAACAATCGGCCATGCAAAAAACAGATGGTATCGAGTATATCCAACAATTGAAATTTATCCCTGCCGAAAAAGTGAACGAATCTGTGGCTAAAGCTTTAGAGTATGCCATTGATGATTATTGCATTGCCAGAATGGCCAAAGCCTTAGGTAAAACAGCCGACTATGCATATTTTACCAAAAGAGCCAAGCTTTACGAACTTTATTTCGACCCTCAAACGCAGTTTATGCGTGGAAAACTAGCTGATGGCACTTGGCGTACACCTTTTAGTCCTTTTGCTTCTAAACACCGCGAAGATGATTATACTGAAGGTAATGCATGGCAATACATTTGGCTGGTTCCGCAAGATGTAGAAGGATTGGTTAAACTATTTGGTAGCGAAAAATCATTTGTAACCAAATTGGATTCGTTATTTACAGTTCCATTTCAATTCGGCAAAGAAAGCTCTCCAGATATTTCTGGGCTAATTGGTAACTATGCACAGGGCAATGAACCGGGGCACCATATTCCATATTTGTATCCTTATGTGGGTCAGCCATGGAAAACTGCAGATCTGGTTAGAAAAATTGACAAAGAATTTTTTACTTCAAAACCAGATGGTTTATGTGGCAATGAAGATGTAGGCCAGATGTCTGCATGGTATATCTTTTCGGCCTTAGGTTTTTATCCGGTTAACCCTGCAAACGGCGCCTATGTTTTTGGATCACCTTTATTAAATGCAGCAACAATTTCATTGCCGGGTAATAAAAAGTTTACCATTAAAGTCATCAACAATAGTGACGAGAATAAATATATCCAAAAAATTGTGCTCAACGGCAAGCCTTACACTAAATCTTATCTCTTGCACAAGAGCATTGTAAATGGTGGCAACCTACAAATTTACATGGGCAATAAGCCTTCAGCTACATTTGGTGTGGCCGTAAAAGACAGACCAATTTCTAATATGAATTAATGACCTATCAATAGATTATGAAGATGATAAAAACAACTTATTTATTTTTGATAGGCGCACTGGCTTTTTGCCTTTTGACATTCGATGTTACTGCACAACAAAAATATGAGCTCAATTCGGGTTGGGTTTGTGCCAACATCAACGATATTAAGGTAGGAGGCGCACAACTGTCTAAATCAGATTTTCCGGTAGATCAGTGGATGAAAGCTACCGTACCCGGTACGGTATTGACCACACTGTTAGACAACAAAAAAGTTCCCGATCCTTTTTATGGGATGAACAATAAATTGATTAAGGATATTTACCACACAGGTAATGCTTATTATACGTATTGGTTTGTAAAATCATTTAATCAGGTAGCAAAAGCCGACGAACAAATTTGGCTGCAATTTAGAGGCGTAAACTATAAGACCGAGATTTTTTTAAATGGTAAAAAGGTAAATGCGCAAATACATGAAGGGATGCACCTGCGCCAACAGTACAACATTACTTCATTATTGGCTGCCGATGGCCGTAACCGTTTGGCCGTATTGGTGTACCCACCAGATTTTCCTGGCGATCCGAATGGGGGCCAAGGTGGCGATGGAACAATTGCCAAAGGATTAACTACCCAGTATACCGCTGGTTGGGATTGGATCCAACCAATTAGAGATCGCAATACAGGGATTTGGGACAAGGTAACTATCGAAAAAACAAAAGCGGTAAATCTGCAAAACCCACATGTGGTAACCTTAGTGCCTGGTAAACGCTCGGTAGATGGGGTTCAGCAGCCTGCAATGATCAAGGCTTCTGCCGAATTGATCAATACAAGTGCCAAGCCAGTTGAAGGAACATTAGTGCTAACTATGGCTGGTAAAACCACCCAAACCAAAGTAACCTTAGCTGCCAATCGAAATACAGAAGTGCAACTGCCTCAATTGATTTTACAGAATCCAAAATTGTGGTGGCCAAATGGTTATGGAGAGCAAAATCTTTACCCTGTTCGGTTGCAGTTCATTACCTCAAAAGGGGTGTCTGATGAAGACAACCTGAATGTAGGTGTGCGACAGATTGAAACTGCGTTTAACACACATACCCAGAGTATGCAAACCACCATTAACGGGCAGAAGATATTTATTAAAGGAGGCAATTGGATCATTTCTGATGCCATGCTAAGATTCTCGCCACAAAGGTACGATGCAGAAATACGTTTCCACAAAGAAATGAACCTTAACCTGATCAGGATTTGGGGAGGTGCGATTACCGAACGTCCAGAATTTTATGAAGCTTGCGATAAATATGGTTTATTGGTGTTTCAAGATTTTTGGTTTAGTGGCGATTGCAATGGTCGATGGTACGATCCACTTAAAAAGGAAGACCAATGGGCCAGAAGAAAATACCCTAACGATCACCAATTGGTGTTAACGGCAGCAGCCGATCAGATTAAAATGATCAGAAACCATGCCTCATTGGCTTATTGGTGTGGTGGTAATGAAATTACACCTCCAGATGATATCTTGATTCCATTGAGAGATGAAATTTTACCAAAATTAGATGGCACTCGTACATTCATTGATTTCTCTAACAGCGATGCCATGTCGGTGAATACGTTTGGAGGCAATGGAGACGGACCTTACAATATCCAAAATCCCAGGTCATTCTGGACCAACAGAACTTTTCCTTTTAACTCAGAAATTGGTTCGGTAGGTACCGGCGATTATGAATCTTTAAAAAGATTTATCCCTGAGGCCAACTTAATTGCCCCACAACACCCAAATAAAGTAGACTCGGTTTGGGAATACCATAAGTACATTGGTTACGATCAACACATTAAACCTTATAACGAAGCTAAAAATGCTGAAGATTTTGCTCAAAAGGCCCAATTGGTTAATTATAATCAGTACAGGGCATTAATGGAGGGTTTTTCTGCACACATGTGGGATTGGTATACAGGTTCAATTATCTGGAAAACCCAAAACCCGTGGACAGCCCTGCGTGGCCAGATGTACGATTATTATTTAGATGTAAATGCGTCTTTATATGGTTTGAGAACTGGAAGCGAACCTTTGCACATTATGTTGAACCCGGCAGATAGCATCATAACCGTGGTGAACAATCATTTTGTAGCCAAACGTAACCTAATGGTGAAAGCTACAGCTTATGATATGGCTGGCAAGGCTTATTTTCTGGACCAGATTTTTTATGAGATTGATCCAACTACGGTGAAGAAATGTTTCTCTATTAAAAATGCCATCGAAAAATTGCATCAAAAAGATGGATTGTTTATCCAGTTGGCTTTATTAGACGAAAATCAAAAGGTATTGAGCGAAAACTTTTATTGGCTCGAAGATGAAAACGGCAACTATGCTGGCCTACAAAAAATGAACAAGACCAAGCTGTCGGTGCAGCCAACAATGATGGGTAAAAACAAGTTATCAGTTAAGTTGACGGCACCTTCAAACCAGCCTGTAGCGTTTTTTACCAGAATTGCGTTAATAGATCAACAAACAGGGAAGAGGATATTGCCAGCATTTTACTCTGATAACTACATCAGTGTACTGCCTGGAACTTCAAAAACAATAGCTATTGATTGTAACAATGTTGATTTGAAAAACTGTAGGGTAGAGGTGTATGGCTGGAATGTAGAGAAGGTAAGTACAAGTATCCAATAAGATAAAAGACGAACAAAATGTATTTAATGTGTTTTTAAACGTTAAAACGGATTAAATACGAGGACCATGATCAAATGGTTGGATAAAATTGAAACAATACCAATGTTTACTTAAACGGTTTAGGTAATTGGTTATGCACTAAAACTCGAATGGAATGAGAAACCCGTTTTGCTTAATAATTAATACTTTTGGTTTAAGGATAACTAGACATAGAATTAGAAGATAACATGAGTAGACCTGTTGTATTAGGGGTAGATATTGGCGGCTCGCACATTACGGCCGCATTGGTAAATTTAGAAAATGGAGCCTTAATTGAAGGCTCGATTAAACGTAGTGCTGTAGATTCAAAAAAAGATAAAGCAACTATTTTAGATGCATGGTGCGATGTAATCAACAGTGTTTTTGAAACATCTGCACAGCAAGAAAAACATATCGGCATTGCCATGCCCGGGCCGTTTGATTATGAAAATGGAATTTCTTTGATCAAAGAACAAGATAAGTTTAATGCTTTGTACTTGGTGAACATCAAAGAAGAACTGGCCAACAGATTGGGTATTCACTTAACTGATATCAATTTTGTGAATGATGCAGCAGCTTTTATGCAAGGAGAGGTGTTTAGTGGAGCTGCAAAAGGTTACAATAACGTATTGGGTTTAACCTTGGGTACAGGCTTAGGTTCTGCACTCTCCATTAACGGACAAGCATCGGATGCCGAACTTTGGAATTCGAGCTTTAAGAATGGGATTGCCGAAGATTACCTTTCAACAAGATGGTTTGTTGGTCGCTATCAAGAGCTAAGTGGTTTAACACTTGATGGTGTTAAAGAGTTGGCAGCAATTGTTGAAACCGATGATTATGCCAAACAGGTTTTTGAAGAATTTGGGGTGAGCTTGGCGCAATTTTTAATACCTATTATTCATAAAAATAAAGTTGAAGTAGTTATTTTGGGAGGTAACATTGCTCAGGCTATTGAACATTTTTGCCAAAGCTTAAGCGAAGAACTGCAGGTTAATCAATTAACCATTCCATTTAAACTATCCGAATTAAATGAACATGCATCATTAATTGGTGCTGCCAGCAACTGGAATTTAGTTGCTCATAAAACAGAAAATATCACAAACGAGCATTAAATTTGATATGAAAAGAAGAACATTTATACAGAATACAAGCTTATTAGGTGCCGGTGTACTGGCTTCTAAATTCTCATTTGCAGCCGCCCCAGATTTTCCAGTAGTAAGAGTGGCGGCAGAAAAACGTCATTTTACCAGTGTTGCAGTAGACAATGCCATTAAAACTTTTCAAGCTAATGTAGCAGATAAAGAATTGGGCTGGTTATTTGAAAACTGTTTCCCCAATACCTTAGATACCACGGTAACCTACAGCCTACAAAATGGCAAGCCAGATACTTATGTGATTACTGGAGATATTGATGCCATGTGGATGCGTGACAGCTCTGCGCAAGTTTGGCCCTATTTGCAGTTTGCCAACGAAGAAAAGAAAATAAAAGATTTAATTGCAGGGGTGATCAATCGTCAAACACAATACATTTTAAAAGATCCGTATGCCAATGCTTTTTATAATGATGCCACTAAAATAGGCGAATGGAAAAATGATAAAACAGCCATGAAACCGGGTGTGCACGAGCGCAAATGGGAAATAGATTCGTTGTGTTATCCTATCCGTTTGGCTTATAACTATTGGAAAAAAACAGGAGACAAAACTCCTTTTGATGGAGAATGGAAAAAAGCGATTGAGGCTACTTTAAAAACATTTATAGAGCAGCAACGTAAAACCAGTAAAGGACCTTATCGCTTTCAACGCGAAAGTTTATATCCAACAGATACACTTTCTATGAATGGGTATGGTTTTCCAGTTAAGCCAGTAGGTTTAATCTGCTCATCTTTCCGTCCTAGTGACGATGCTACCATTTATCCTTTTCTAATTCCGTCTAACTTTTTTGCAGTAAGCAGTTTAAAACAAGCGGCAGAAATGGTAAATGCATTGCAAAATGATAAGATTTTGGCAGACAAGTTAACCGCATTGGCTACAGAGGTTGATGCTGCCTTGAAGAAGTTTGCGGTAAAAGATCATCCTATCTATGGAAAAATGTTTGCTTTTGAGGTAGATGGTTTTGGTAGTGCCTATATGATGGACGATAGCAATGTGCCGAGTTTATTGTCAATGCCTTATTTGGGTGCCATTAAAGTAGACGATCCGATTTATAAAAATACAAGAAGGTTTATTCTTTCAAGTGATAATCCTTACTTCTTTAAAGGAACATTTGCAGAGGGCGTAGGCGGTCCACATATTGGTCCGGATATGATTTGGCCTATGGCCATCACCATGCAAGGTATGACTTCTGTAAGTGATGCTGAGATTAAAAACTGTATTGCAATGTTGAAACGTACACATGCGGGTAAAGGTTTTATGCATGAGAGTTTCCATAAAGACGACCCGAAGAATTTTACACGTAGTTGGTTTGCTTGGGCAAATACCTTATTTGGAGAATTTCTTTGGAAAGTATACAAAGAAAAACCTCATTTGCTAAAATAATCTGCTTTGCGCTTAATTAAAAGCTTGGCTATATGCTTTCATCCCAATACATGATATAATGATCAAGAAATTACTTTCGTTCGGCTTAATTTTTACAAGCCTAGGTTTAGCTGCACAAACTGTAGGTAAAATTAGCGATCCGGTAGAATGGATCAATCCGTTAATGGGTACGCAATCTAAACCCGACCTATCAAACGGGAATACTTACCCTACCATCGCTTTGCCATGGGGCATGAATTTTTGGACGCCCCAAACTGGCAAGATGGGCAATGGCTGGGCCTACCAATACGATGCTGATAAAATCCGTGGTTTTAAACAAACGCATCAACCATCGCCATGGATGAATGATTACGGACAGTTTGCCATTATGCCGGTTACCGGAAAATTGAAATTTACCGAAGATGATAGAGCAAGTTGGTTTACGCACAAAGCCGAAATTGCAAAACCTTATTATTACAGTGTATACTTGGCAGATGCAAATGTAACCACCGAAATTACCCCAACAGAAAGGGCAGCCCAATTTCGTTTCACTTTTCCTCAAACAGACAGTGCCTTTGTTGTGGTTGATGCTTTGAACAAAGGATCGTACATCAAAATTATTCCATCAGAACGAAAAATTATTGGCTACACTTCAAAATATGCTCGTGGGCCTCTGCCTAGCAATTTTAAAAACTACTTTGTAATCTATTTTGATAAGGATTTTACAATTTCAAAAACATGGTCTGGCAATAAACTGAACAATACCGATTTAGAACTTCAAAGCGACCATACCGGAGCAGTAATTGGTTTTAAAACAACCAAAGGTGAAAAAGTACATACTAAAGTGGCTTCCTCATTTATCAGTTTCGAACAGGCCGAGATCAGTTTAAAAAGAGAATTGGCCAACGATGGTTTTGATGCCACCAAAAATAAAGCAAAAGCGATCTGGAATAAAACCCTGAGCAGAGTTGCAGTAGAAGGTGGTACGGTTGATCAGACCAGAACCTTTTATTCTTCGCTCTACCGTACCTTGTTTTTCCCTAACAAATTATATGAGATTGATGCCAACAATAAAATTGTGCATTGGAGCCCTTATAACGGAAAAATATTGCCAGGCTACATGTTTGCAGGTACAGGTTTCTGGGACACTTTTAGAGCCTTATATCCTTTCTTAAATCTGGTTTATCCTGAGATTAATAAAGAAATGCAAGAAGGCTTGATCAATGATTATAAAGAAGGAGGCTTTTTACCCGAATGGAGCAGTCCAGGTTTTGCAGACATTATGATTGGCAATAACTCTGCCTCGGTAGTGGCAGATGCTTACATTAAAGGCCTGCGTGGCTACGATATTGAAACTTTATGGCAGGCAGTTAAGCATGGGGCAGATAATGAAGGGCCAATGACCGCTGTGGGCCGTAAGGGTGTAAAATATTATAACGAATTAGGTTATGTGCCCTACGACGTAAAAATTAATGAAAATGCTGCTCGTACTTTAGAATATGCATACGATGATTTTGCCATCTATCAATTGGGTAAGGCCTTAGGTAAACCCGAAAGTGAAATTGGCATATATGCCAAGCGGGCAATGAATTATAAACATCTTTTTGACCCTTCAACAGGTTTAATGAGAGGTAAAAACAAAGATGGTAGTTTTCAATCGCCATTTAGTCCATTTAAGTGGGGCGATGCTTTTACAGAAGGCAATAGCTGGCATTACTCTTGGTCGGTATTTCAAGATGTGGCCGGATTAGCTAAACTAATGGGTGGCAACGAAAAATTTGTAAACAAGCTCGATTCAGTATTTATCCTTCCGCCAATATTTGATGATACTTATTACGGTGGCGTGATCCACGAAATCCGTGAAATGCAGATTGCCAATATGGGCCAATATGCACATGGTAATCAGCCTATTCAGCACATGATCTATTTGTACAATTATGGCGGTGCACCTTGGAAAACTCAATACTGGGTTCGCGAAACAATGGACAGAATGTATAAAGCAACTCCAGATGGTTATTGTGGTGATGAAGATAATGGACAAACATCGGCCTGGTATGTATTTTCTGCCATGGGTTTTTATCCAGTTACACCTGCGGTTGACCAATATGTAATTGGTGCACCATTGTTTAAGAAAGTAACCTTGAACTTGGAAAATGGCAAAACAATAGTGATCAATGCGCCTGCTAACAGTGCTGATAACCGATATGTTGAAACCTTAAAAGTAAATGGCGCAACTTATGATAAAAACTGGTTAAGCCATTCAGACCTACAAAAAGGAGCAGTATTGGATTTTGGCATGTCTGCTACACCAAATCAAAAAAGAGGAGTAAATGAAACGGCATTTCCGTATTCATTTTCTACGGCTAAAAAATAAAACTAAAAACTAAAAACAACCAATGCCAAGGAAAGCAAACTGCTTTCCTTTTTTAATTTAAACACTTTTATGCGAAGCTATTTCTTCTATTTTTCCTCTTAGCTCTTCAGGATTGAAAGGTTTAGATACATAGTCGTTAATGCCCGCTTCAGTTATTTTGTTTCTTACATCTAAGGCCACAGAAGCAGTTAGCGCAATAATGTGCACTGCAGATTTTACGGTGTCGCCATAGTTTCTAATGGTTCTGGAAGCTTCATAACCATCCATAATTGGCATGTGGATATCCATTAATATCAAATCGTAATCATTGGTTTTAAAGGCTTCAACAGCATCAGCGCCATTACTAGCAAAGTCGGGGGTAATGTTCCATTTGGCCAATAGTTTTCGCATCAATAAAGTATTCATCTGATTGTCTTCGGCTATCAGAATTTTTAAACCGCTAATGTCCATGTTTTCAATGCTTTTGTTATTTGGTTCTATAGGTATGTTTTGATTAAGATCAAATAAGGTATAATTAATTTCAAAGCTGAATGATGTGCCAACATTCACTTCACTTTGTATGCTAATATTACTTTGATGTAACTCCAGCAGGTTCTTCACAATAGCAAGACCTAGCCCACTGCCACCGTAGTTACGTGTAGTACTTGTAGAGGCCTGCGAAAAAGATTCGAATACCAATTCTTGCTTTTCCACTGGGATCCCAATACCTGTATCACTAACGCAAAAATAGAGCCTAATATTTTTGCTGTTTTTTTCTATCACTTTAATGGTGAGATTTACTTTTCCATCCTTCGTAAATTTTAAAGCATTTTCTATCAGATTGTTTAAAATTTGTGTCAGCCTAGTGGGATCACCAATCACACCAAGCTCATTTAGCTCATTACTACAATCTAGCGTAAAAACTAAACCTTTTGCGGTTGCCCTATTTTTGAAACCTGCAAAAATACTATTGATCAGTTCATGTATGCTGAAAGGGATTTTTTCAATGTCTACTTTTCCAGACTCAATTTTGTTAATATCCAACACATCATTGATGAGGTTGAGCAGGTTATTGGCAGAGAATTTTAGGATATTTAAATTTTCTTCTTGCTCTTTTCTAGGGTTGTCTAAAAGTAGCAAATCGCTCATGCCAATTACGCCATTTAGCGGGGTCCTTAATTCGTGCGAAATGGTAGAAAGAAAATTGGTCTTTGCTTTAGAAAGTTGTTCCGAAATGGTAATGGTTTCTTGGAGTTTTTCATTCAGCTTCTTTTCTTCTTCCTGTTTAATTTTTAGTTGTTTAATGGTTTCATTAAAGGCATAAAAAAAATGGTGCTGAATATAGATGATCAATAAAAAATTAAAGATAAATACAATTAAAAAGCTGTAGTTGTCTACCTCTATTTGGTTGTGGATGGTTAACATTGCTGCCTGACCATATAAGGCAAAGTTGATACCCATAAAAAGTATGCTGAGCAGCGAATAGAATACGCCCCATTTAATGCCTAAAAGATAATAGCTCAACACCACCAACAATAACATAAACTGGAGGGAAATGATTTTGATGCCCTGTAAGAAAATGAACAAGTTAGACCAGATTAATACGGCAATAATTATACAGGTTAAATGAGCCACCAATTTCCATTTTGGGGTTTTTAACAAAACCCAGATCAATCCAACCTGGGCAACAATAATCAGCACTGAGCGGAAGAACAATAGGTGTTGGGCATGAATATAAAAAGAAGGCAAAGTAAGTAAGAGTACAATTAAGCTCGAAGAGAGCCCTTGTGCTAAAAATCGGGCCCTTACCATATTTAATGGATCAGGATCATTCACTAAAATTTTTGCAATATTTTGATCTATATATTTTATTCTAATCATGTTAACTTAAGTAGAGGGATTGAAATGCAATATACACCTTAAATTCTAGTTAAATAAATGAGGAATGTGATTTTTAAGCCTCTTTTTTAACGAATTAGACACTTAATTTAAGATTACTTCAGAGAATAGAAATAAAAATTTGCAGGCGTTAAACTTTTAATTACTTTTGCTTCCCAAACCTGGGGGATTAGCTCATTTGGCTAGAGCGCTTCGCTGGCAGTGAAGAGGTGATCGGTTCGAATCCGATATTCTCCACCTAAATTTCCCATAGGGGGAAGAAAAGTTCAAAATTTTATTATCTCAATCGAAAAACACCTTTTGAATATATCTAAAGGTGTTTTTTGTTTAACTGGATTTGCATTCTTTCTAAATTACTTTACGTTTCTTACGTTTTCTTGGGATACCAAGTATGATCTCTGCGAGGAATCTTTTTGTTAAATCTTCTTCTTTTTGAACAAACTCTGGAAAGTGTAGTTTATGTATTTCTGTAATCTTTCTCGGTAGGTCTGAAAATTGCTCTAGCCTATTACTTAGCTTGTCTACTTTTTCTATTAGAGCGACTAATGTTTTATGTAAGGAATTGATATGTAGTTCATTAGTGTTTTTGGATTGTTTGCATTCTTCTATGGGTTGTTGCATTAAGGTCTTTATCTACAAGATTAATTTATAATAATTTATCCATATGGGACAGGTTATGTTAATATAGGAAATGTAGAAAATTAATGTGTAAATAGTGCTTGTAAACTTTTTCTTAGAAAGTAATTGTGGAGAATACTTTATTCAACACAAACAATATATCAATATGATATGAATATATCTTAATTTGAAAGAAATTTTAACAATCAAAGGTATTGAAAGATACTGTGGTTTCACCCCGAACCAACTCATTAATGGGGCTAGGATCAAATCTTTGTTTTTTCACAAAATCTGAAATAAAAACTCCTTTATCTTTTCATAACGTGCGCTTGAATACCGTTGCAGGTCATCGAAACTATTTGCATTGATGATCTGGTGGACAAATATATTGATGACATGCCTAGGTGGTAGAAATCCTTTTCGCTTCAAAAATTCGTTCTGAAGATCCTGTACATAAAAAGCCAATTGGTTCCTTACCTTGAATGCACCGAAGGTCGCCATGATTTTTTTTCGGCCGTCATTGTCGAATACCTTAAATTTAAAATTTTCTTCATTTTGGTTTGTGAAATACATCAAAGTCTGTTTCTCATTCACTCCAAAAAAGTCGACATATTTGACCTCTGAAATTTTCTCGAATACCTGTATGATAAAATCATTGAAGATTATAACATGGTTGCCCTGCTCTGATCCGATTCCAACATCATTATAAGTGTATTCGAAGTTGCCGCCCAAAGTACTAAGATAAGTTACATTCAAAGGAACCGATTTTATCATTGCTATGTCGGCATTTTTGTTCAGAACGATTTCTCTTAATTTGTCCTGAAGCACTGCACTAATTTTATACCCCTGATCACAAATCGAAGTTCTTAGTACCTGAAGCAGAAAGAATTTCCGTATCAATAAATATTCAGTAAAACTGACTTCTCTCTCTCCAGTGAAATCCTTCCCTCTGAGCTTCGGCAAAATCTTATCTATGAATTCGGTCTCAATCTCCGTAAATATCTTTTCGCAAGATGAACAGAAAACATTGTCCACTGAAAAATCATTCTTTTTTGCCTCTTCAATTTCCTTTTCACCGGGCGCATGGCCCAATCCTTCAATGATGGCTTCTTGAGAAGTTTTTTGCTGAAATTTAAATTCTACAGAGTTTTTATGGCTCGAAATATCGTACATAGCCCCCTTTCCCCTTATGTTCAGCCCGCCCTCATTTAATGCACTTCTGATAATACCGTCAGTAAGATAGTGTGTATTTTTCTTATCGGCAGGATTTTTCCCACAGCATTTGCAGATTTCCATTTGTTAATTTTTTTAATCTTCAGGATTTTCTTTTTTTCTTAATTCTTCAAGATATTCCTCTAGCGGAATCTCCCTTGTCAATTTTTGGCCCTGTTTTAGGAAATCGATATCTACTTTGATGGGGTTCCATTTTAATTCTAACGGATCGAACAGCATCAGGCTCCTTTTTTTGCTGTTCAAGTCTTTAGCAATATCTGAAATCTTATCTATTGCTACTCCAAATTGTTCAGCATCCAGATTTTCGGTCTCCAACTCAATGGAGCAGTCTACATCAAGCTTGATGACAAGGTGGAATTTTGCTGGATGCTCCAATACTGTATTTGAAATTATGGAAATAGTTTTCTTATTATATACCTTTTTCCAGCAACTGATTATCAGCATCTTCAGCCCGTCATAGATTCCATTGGTCAATAATCCAGACATTAGTACACCTATAATCCCAGGTTCGGTAAGCATAAGTACAAGATCTGCCGAAAGGCTCGAAATAGATGCTTGTATGGTACCGCTTCGATCCATAGAGCTGAGCTGAAAGCCAAGCCGTTCGGTCTCTGCTTCCATTTCAAGTAACTGTAAAGGAGAAATATGCTGGCTCAAATAGGAAAGATGGATTACATTAGGGCCATTTTTGAGCTTTGTACGCCGCTCAGTCATAATTTTTTCTTGTTCGGCAAAATAGTTTTTCAGGTCTTTAGCCATATTGAAGATGCTATGTTTTTTCTATGATTATTGCGACTAGGTGATTTCTTTGGGCGTTTTTGCGGGCTGTACGCTATATCTTTTTGCTATATGTTGCTGTTAAGTCCTTCGATCAATAATACTGCATGCTCAAAGGAAACCTTACAATTATTTAGCTCCTTGTTCACAAAAATCCGAATATCTTCTATTTCGTTTTGGATTTTTAACAGTTTACTTTCATCACTTGTGGCATGGTGAAGCCATTTTGTGGTGAATGATGCATTGTAGGAACCTTTTATTGTCTCATTGGTACTCTGATAGTGTACCAATGGATGGCGGTAGGTCGATAATTTTTTATGTTCGTTATTAATTCGCCTAAAGAAGTAGGCATAATTTGCATCTGTTGTCAGATGCGCATATCTTTCAATTACTTCTCGCTTTGTTCTTCTTTCGAAAAGCTTGTTGTACGAAAGCGAAAATTGTAAAAAACTGGTTGGCTTTAAGAAAAGGTAGATCAGATAGGCAAGCCTTTCATAAAATGTATATAATTCCTCTATTGCATTTTCCAGATAGGACACGTATCTCACATCAAAATAATTCTGTTTTACTGGGTAGACCTTTGAACCTTGGAAATTGTAGGAATTGTCTTGGAAATGTGTAATGTATCTGCCCCAAATGTTTGAACAACCTACACTGTACATAATCTTCCGATGACATTCATTCAATTCGGTAAAATAGTCATGACTAGAACCCGTTACCATAGCGGAATCCTCAATATCTACGTTTTTCCAAATTCTGGTAAAGAAGCTAAATGCCTCCTGGCCTTGATATGTATTTTCATGGAGCATTTTTATTCCAGATCTTTCTAATTCCCTTTCATAGGTTTTGTGAAAGATCAACAATGACTTCTGTTCCTGATTCAGTAGATTTATATCTCCGTGCAGGTTGCTTTCGATGAAAACAAAGGCGTGCAGAGAAATTTCGAGTATGATTGGTTTCCTGAATGTTTTGCTATAGTCAAAGCTATTTTCTACCAATATGACCTGGACTGCCAAGTCTACTATAATTTCATCATATTGAAAACCATCAACATTGGTCAATGGGGTACTAATATAATCTTGGGACCAACTAAAGATTGCTCCGGTGAAATCAAAATCGGTGTGACTTGTCCTTTTTACCTTGGAGGAATAAAAGTGATGGTTTTTTCTTTTTTTTAATAATTGCTTTAGTTCAGAGCCATCGTTGATTTCAATGTTGTTTTTGAGCTTCAGAAAATTTACCTCTTTTCTTTCCATAATCTTTTTATCTACATGCGTAAATCATTTGGTTAAAATGTAATTAGCAATTATTTGTTGAGCGGAACAGAATATATGGTGTCGGGAATATTAATGATAACTGTATCATTTTTAGCCTTGGTTTTCCTGATCTGCTCCCCCAACAATTTAAGATTCCTAATTTCAATACTTCCATTTACATCCATAACTTGCTTTGGTGGGTTGTAGAATAGGATAAATACTGCAGTAAGTACCACTAGAGCTCCGCTTAAAAGGTTTGCTATTTTAAATGCTGCATAGGAATGGAGTAGATTGGTGCCCTTCCGATTGTTGTTGTTAATGTTTTGGTTAATGCAACTGAGAATATCCCTGATTTCCTCTGCAATGAACTCTTCAGTGGATTTGTCCTTGAACTGCAGTACATTGTTAGCTCCAACCCTTCCATATTTAAATTGGCTTATGCGATAATTTCTAAGCGCATTGTGTATGGTCAACAAATAAAAACATGCTGCAAGAACAAGCAACAAGATTAAAATAGACTTAACTAATATTCCTAGGTCTGAAGCCTTGTCCATCATCACTGGTAAAAAAAGGCCAAGCAATGAAAATATGATTCCAGTTTGGGAAATCAGTTGCGAAGTCTTGGAATCAATGGATTCCAGTCGCTTGTCTTCGTTTTCCTGAAGTCTAACCAAAAAATCCCGATGCTCACGAAGCTTTGTATCCGGTTCGCTAACTTGATAAGAGGCATAATCGATTCGACGAAAATCAGTTTCTTCCTTATAAAACAAGCCTATATCGTTCAGGCGGTTTTTGATTTTTTTGCTGAGTTTTCCCATCTTACAAAAGTTCCTTGATAATGGCGTCCGAAATCTTTAGTCCAGTCTCGGTCTCTATCCAAACCCACTGGCCATTTGGATTAATTTCCAAAAATGTATAGGTGCCATCCGGTGAAAGGATCATGTCAATTGCACCAAATACTAGACCCATCTCACGGACTAAATCGATACAAAGCTGATGGATGTGTGATGGTAGTTCAAATATTGTGAAGGCCAGTTTTTTCTTTCTCCAGTCAGTTTTGGTTTCTTCATCTTCCTGAGATTTAACCTGGGCTGCAAAAGTCTGGCCATTCACTACAGTAATTCTCAGTTCGACTGTTTTTTCGATTTCCCTTTGAAAAATGCAAGGGCTTAGGTCGAAAGAATTCAAGCTGTCAATCTGTTCTTTGGTTACCCTGTTTGTAAATATAAACTCAGCATTCTCTGGACTGCTAATCCTGGTTTGAAAGATGGGCTTCACAATGATGTGGTCATGCTTGCCAAAAAAGTTTTTAAGTTCTTCTTTATCGGAAGTAACCAACGTTTCTGGAATCTTAAACCCCAGTTTTTTTGCGAGCTTAAGTTGATATAATTTGTTTTCGGCGTGATAGACCTCTCGAGGTGGGCTAACCCATTTGGCATCGAGAATAGAGAAAATATTCTTCATAAATGCTTCCACTTCCCCCAAAATATATTTTCTTTCCTGCGGAAGTTCAATGTCCAGGTCAGGCAACAACGTTCTTCTGAACCAGACTGATGTGTACTTTGGTACGCCCATTATCGAAAAGGTCATATCCGGATGGTATTCGAACGAATAGTTCGTACTTAGAATATCTTCACAGTTCAGCCGTCGGTACTCTATCTTTCTATCATTCAGCTTATTGATGAGGAAATCTGCGGTAAAATCAAGTTTATGTGTAATGATGAGGATCATGCTTATTGCGGGTCGCTATCGGCGCCCTCTACATACTGGCGGGTTTCTGTTTCAGTGCCCATCAGCATACTCATCGAAAACCTATCAGGATCGGCATCTGAGGCTTCTAGGTCTACCAAAGTTATAGATTCTGTACCCATCAATCTAGAGACATAGGTCTGTTCGGTATCGGAATCTTCGCCCTGTGTTTTTGTAAACGTTTCGGTTGAAAGATCCAATGCGCATATTGCAGGCATTCCAGTTTGCTTGTCGATACTGAGATTCAATATTTTATCGTACTGTAGTTGCGAATAGTCAGCACTTTCCACTGTTGGCTGTTCTTTAAACTGGAATATAAATGGTTTCATTGAGAGTGTTAGCAATTTGATGTCTTAACAAATATATTAAAAAAACTCAGGTAATCTAAATCCAGAATTATGGGTTAGACTGAAACCTGGTTTAGAATATTCCTGATAAATTTAGTAGCATTGTATAAGTAGAGACATATGGCTGCAGAAAAACGTTTATTGATTATTGGAATTGATGAGTACCAAGGTGGTATGTATCGCTCTTTGTCTAACGCAAAGAGAGATGTCGAGCGTTTTTCAAAGGTTCTTGAAGAAAAATATGGCTTTATACCAGCACAGAAACCATTATATGATTCCGATGCAACAAACCAAAATATAACCGAAGCACTGATAGACTTATCGATATCTTGCCATAAGGATGATAGTGTAATTATATACTTCGCTGGACATGGGCTACAGCATCCAACCTCAAAAAAGGGTTGCTGGATTCCATATGATGGAGAAGATGGACAAAGAACTTTTATCTTTAATTCTACTGTCCTTGATTATATTGAAGCAATACCAGCCAGGCACATTATGCTAATTTCTGATTCCTGTTTTTCAGGGACATTTATCACCAGGCGCCGAGGTTTAGGTATTATCTTAACACCTGAAGAACTGGAAAAAAGAAATTCGAGATGGTTGTTTGTCTCAGGTGAAGAAACAGCTGTAAGTGATGGGATTGCTGGAGAAGGCAGTCCATTTGGAATAGCACTATGTCAATTTCTTGAAGAAAATACTTCGCCCGTTCTAACAGCAGCTCAGCTATTTGATGCTGTAATCAGAATGGTTGCCAACAAACATGACCAACAGCCACAAGCTGAATATCTGCCATGTCCTTCACATGATGATGGGCAAATGGTTTTTAGGTTAAACAATATAGGTGGTGAAGATGATAGGGTGCCATTCCCAGTTATTCCGTTCCCACTTCCTGAGCCCAAGGTGGAATATTATATTCCAAGGCAGCTTACCTATCATGAGCATCAACAGGTAGCCAAAATCTGGTTTTTCCAGCCCGATGTTGAAAAGATCTACCTAAATGAGCTAGTAGCCTCCCAGAAAAGGTTAGTGATATTGGGTGCAGCAGGGTCAGGCAAATCTATTGAACTGCTGAGCCTTGCGCATCGTTTTCAAGCTGAAAATAATGTGTTAAATCCAATTTATAAAAGGTTTAATACATATACCAATGAAAATATTGGTGACTATCTGCCAGAAGATTGGAAAAATTCTGATCCTGGAAATCTTTTGGTGATGCTCGATGGACTGGATGAGATCCAGCCACAATACTTTCAAACAGCGATAAGAAAAATCATAGCTTTTTCAGATGAAAATCCACTGGTGCGGATAGTTATTTCGTGCCGGAACAATTTTTATGAAGCGCCTTACGATAACTTCTCGGGCACACTTGAAGGATTTCTGGTTTATAACCTAAACAATATTTCGTTGCCAGAAATTAAGGCTTATGCTATAGATAAATTCAATATCGATGGACAGGGTTTTATTGAACAGGTATATGAAAATGGATTCTTAGATCTGGTGCAAAAACCTTTTTTCCTTAACATTCTTATCAAGCATTACATAGACCATGGCAATCTTGCTTCTGGGAGGTCCCAGATCATGGAGGAGGCTCTGTTCACGTACTATAATAATGATAAGGAACATTTTAAGACGACCATTCCTATACTCACTCGGAACCAATCGCTTAAATACCTGGAAAAAATCGCTTTCGTACTTGAACTTCTGGGAAAAAATTTCTTGACCGATGACGAGTTGGAAGAACTTTTTCCAGATACAGTTGAACTCAACCATGTTAAATATCTTCCAGCTTTCAGTAAAAGTGCTGAACAGGATAAATGGCTTTTCGAACACAACAATATCCAAGAATATATAGCCTCTCGGGTTCTCAGCAGGAAATCTCTAGATGAAATAATAAAAGTCATTGCTGTTCAAGCAGGAGGTAAAGATAGAATCAAACCTT
Source organism: Pedobacter sp. Hv1 (assembly GCF_001412215.1). GTDB lineage: Bacteria > Bacteroidota > Bacteroidia > Sphingobacteriales > Sphingobacteriaceae > Pedobacter. Next base: position 309,017 of record NZ_LLWP01000005.1, on the reverse strand, counting down.
CATGGGTAAATACACTATCCTTTTTTATCAGCATCAGTGGTGATGAAATTGTTCATGGCCTAATAAACTGGATAGTTGAAAACGATATTGAAGTTATTGTGAAATTCGAGCCCGATAGGATAAATGCCGGCAGAAGGCTTTTATTGTTCAGGCAGATCATTGAATTTTATAATAGCAAAGAAATTTGGATCTATTCAAATAATTTCTCCGATAAGGAACTGGCAAGGTTCTGTGAAACCGAAGCAGCGCTCAAATATCTACTTGAAATTATCGAATCTGAAGATATAGTGAAGATAGCGAAGCTAAACTGTCTTAATGTTTTAAGATATTTTAACCTTAAGTTTTTTGGAAACTATATCAAACGGATTAAAATCGCTGTAATAAAATTGCTTGATAATAGCGAAATAACGGGTAGTGACACCTATTCCGTAATGGGAACAATTGCCGATCTCAAAATTGCAAATAAGCATTTAATAGATTACCTTATCGAAAAATATGGACAAAGGAGAAACCAATATGTGCGTGCCGGGCTTTATAAAATTTTGGTAAAGGCTGAACTTGTAGATGAATATGTAGATATCTTTATTGATGGAATAGACCTAGTGGACCTTACATCACCGATTTCTGATAGGGAAAAAGTGAATCTTATGTCCGAATCTGACTATTTGAAGCTTGGTTTTGAAATGGTTTCAAAGCCAAAATCCATAAAGCAGGTTTTGGGGAAACTTTCTTCTTCAGAAAATAGAAGAGAAGTATTTCTTTCGGAATATCAGGATATTATGGAATCATTAATCCTTTCATCCATTCTAGCCTTTAAAGCTGAACCTTCGATATATAATAACATACTAAATCTATTGCTAAATGAATCTCTGCACCATAGGTCTAAGATATTAAATGCACTAATCGAATTTTTTAAACAAACCGATACAGCTTGGACTGCTGTTGAAGAAATATGGAGTAGCGAAAAACTTGATGATTATTCTAAGGGAACTGCAATTGTCCTTCTAGTGGATAACAAAGTTGTGGACGCTTTCCTAAAAGTTTATGGTCATAAAAAGGAATTTGTGTTAAAATTCTACAATCTTTTGGTCTGGCATCAATATTCAGTTGATTCGGTTTCCGAAACTTTAAAGACCATGGAGAAAAGTGCAGTACAATATGATATCGCTCTTGAACAACCGAAAATGAAGGACTGGACAATGATTCTTGAAAAAAGAAACCAGCAGAGTTTCGATCTTTGGTTTGATGACCAGGCAATGATTAAGGTCATTAAGAGAATCTATACAGAAATCGGCGGCAAATTATTAGGTAGAAATGACCTATTTGATTATAAGCGGTCAACCCAAATAACTATAGAAGACAGATTTCCTAATTCAGCTACGGCAATATTGAACAAATTAACACAACAGGATAAAAAAATCGATTTTGAAACAGCAAAATCATGGATAGTTCAAAATTTAAGCTATTCTGACTTTCGTATCAACCATATCTATTCAGAACTTACAAGCAAAAAAACCCTCCAGATAAGTGAGAAACAGATAGATTTGATAAGAAACTGGAGTATTACGAAAGGGAATGATAAAAGGATCTTATGGGATTTTATCAATAGGTTCGAAATCATTTTGCCGGAAAACGTACTACTTGATTTTACAGAAAGAGTTAGTTTTAACTATGATTTCAAGATGTCCAATCCTGGAAGTATTGATGAACTGGAAAATTTTATTTCGGTCGAGAAGATAAAAGAAAGAGTTGCAGAAAATCTGAATAATCCAGAGCTTGGGCCATTGGAATGGACCAATAATGCAGCCTACGCACTAAGAAAAAGCATGTCTGAAACATATGCAGTTATCCTGAATAGATTATCAAAAGACCAAAATGATGAATATAAATTCAGGGATTTATTGGATTTCTGGTTCACAAAAGTTAAAAATATTGAAAGTATTAAAAAACTCATCTTAGAAGTAACCTCTGACGGACTAAAGTGGAGGGCTATCAATCTTCTTGAAAAGGAAGGAAAAGAAACTGAGTTCCTTTGTGTGGTCCTCAAAGAAATTATAGAAAGCCCAGAAGAAACTGGCGAAAACAAAAAATATGCTGCCAATCACCTTATGAAACTTAATGATATTTACGGACTTGAGTACATATCCCAAATTATAATTGAAGATCCTGATCCAAAATTCGATTTTAGAATTTCGCTTGGAAACATATCGATGATCAGTGATATTAATGCACTGAATATCCTGATGCGCCTCTTAATTATCGGTAAGCGTCCTGAATTTAAGAATGATGATTTTAATGATCTGGAGGAAAGGTGCTTAGCTGGAATATATTCTATAGGGGTAAGGTCGTCAGAAAATTTTATAGTTGTAAAAAAAGTTTTAGAAGAGTTTATTGAAAAAAACAAGAACGTATTGCCTAATCTGAACTTCTTATATTATACGATATTGAAAATCGAAGAGAATCTAAAACTGAAATATTCACCTACTTCTACTATTAAATCAGCTATTGAAGAATATAATCAATTGTAATAAGGTTAAAATTAAATTTATATCTGTTTTGGATTATTGACAACCATTACCTTTTCATCTTCCAATTCCCGCCATCCGTATACATAGATGAAATGATTTCAAGACGCAATTCTGTCCTTATGGCTATTTGGATATTAAAAAGGCGGTAAGGGATGCCATCGAAGTGCGTTACGATGGAAATTGGGCATTAAGCTAGCGAGTTCCCCAGTGAGTCATAAATGAATTATTTGTTGATAATTCGATTGCCACAAAATAGATTTAAAATATGTCTTTAAAGTGATTTAAATAGAGTTTTTTGTTTATCTTTATCTTAAAGTTCGATTAAAAACTCTGCCAAAACTCTGCCAAATTACCCAAAATGACAAATAAAAAAACGCTTTTAGAGCATCAAAAACGCCGTTTGAATGAAGCAATTGAGGCGATATCCAGTCCGATATTCTCCACCAAAACCTCATCAGATCAAACTGGTGAGGTTTTTTCTTTTAAGTCCTTCCAAGAACAGTGCTTTGGCTATATTCTAAGCTAAATGGAACGTTTCAAGTTGGCCAATACCCTGTTAATATCACAGTTAATCTTAATGAAAAACGGTGTATTGTGTAATTTGTATTGCCCAAAAAAATAAATCAAATATTTTTACTTTTATTGTAACCTTATCCACTTAGTAATTGTCTACTTGGTTATGTCAATAGACGAAGATCGTAAAATTGTGATGCGCTTAATCATGGGGGATGCCAAGGCATTCTCAGTGTTGGTAGATCGCTATCAAAATTTGGTTTTTCACGTTACCAAAAAGATCATTCCAGAACAAGCAGATGCCGAAGATGTTTGTCAGGAAGTATTCGTCAAAATTCACAAAAATATCGGAACCTTTAAATACCAGTCAAAACTATCAACTTGGATTGCCAGCATCGCCTATTTTACGGCCCTCAACCATTTAAAGAAGAACAAGAGATACCAGAATGAAGATTTCACAGAAGATCTACTGAATATTCGAACAGATCAAGACGATCCGGAAGAACTATTAGTTAAAAAAAGTACAACAGCATATATTAACAAGCTCATTGCTCAATTGCCAGAAAATTACCGTGTGGTATTGACACTGTATCATTTAGAAGAATTCTCCATTGAGGAAATAAATGAAACAACGGGTATGCCAGAAGGAACGATAAAAAACTATTTATTTCGGGCACGTAAGCTGTTAAAAGATAAGGTTAAACATTATTTAAAAGAGGATTATGAAGAACGATGAGGATTTGAGGATACAGGAAATTCTTGATTGGAGAAAAATTGGGAATGAAGATCTCTCCCCTGAAATGACAGAAATGGAAGACTTCAAGGCTTATGAATTAATTTATGACCAACTGGCTAAGGAGCCCGAGGCGCATCTTTCCATTTCCTTTAAGGCTAATGTGCTGAGAAGGGTAAAGCTAGAAAATAAAAAAGCCAGCGACAGGATGTTCTATTGGTTGTTGGCATTGGTTTCTTTAATCGGGATCTTGATCATGGTGGCGATCTTCTTTGTTTTTAGAGATGCTTTTGCACCAGTATTAACTGTTTTAGATCGTTTCAAAGGTTTTATCCTGATTGGATTGGCTGCTGTATTTGTCTTCTACAGGGTAGAAAAGAAGTTGATCAGAAATCACTGAAAATAAGATCACCAGTAAGCTAGAAAAAATGTCCAATAACAATATCCAGTATTACTGGTTACTATCCAAAGTTTTTTGAAGAACCGAAGGCCGTAATAAACTATTTTTCAGGAGTGTGCTGTCTTTTTGAAAGTAGTTCGTTTAAGATAAAGTTCAACAGTAAGCCAATAGACAAGAAAACGATGATTACGCCATAGGGCAGTGCCGAATCTTCCATTTTATAGGGTAAAAATTCCTGAACTATTAGACCAATACCACCAAATGCACTAATAAAAATCCATTTCAGCAATCTGTATTGTCTTTCCCTATGGTCGTGGCTATCCGTTAAAATTGCTTTGATAAGTGTTGGGTCAACCATTCCAGCTTCGATGATTTTTCTTTTAATCCGGTATCTTAATAATTGAACCAGCACCATAGCGGTAATCCACGTGGTTGCAATAATCATTATAAAAGGGGCAATTTGATATAACATAATTTCAAGATTTTTCTAAGTAGACAACAGTACTTTGGTAAAGGTTGCAGAAAAAATGAAAATTTGTAGCAAACAGATTTTACTGCGAATAGCCAAGTATACTAATCTACTCTTTTTTTATTAAACGAACCTTTTAGAGTAGCAAATTGACCAAGCGTTCTTGATCTCGTAATTTTTTACAATTTAGTGCAACCCGAATAATGAGGCAATTGTCTACTTAGACAAAAACCATTACATTATGCTTAAAATTACCACAATGAAACACTATTTAGTTATTTTACTCTGCTGCTATAGCATGAGGATATTTGCACAGACTGCTGCTGATTCTACTGATCGACCGAATTTCACTACCGAAGAGGTTAAGTTCAATAGTGGCGAAATTACACTTGAGGGAACAATCTTTAAACCTAAAGAAATATATGGAGCCTTAGTTTTGGTACATGGCTCTGGTCAGGAAAAAAGAATGGTGAATATGGCTACACTTTTGGCCAAGAACGGAATTGCTGTATTGACCTATGACAAACGTGGTGCAGGCAAATCTGGAGGGGTTTATGTTGGGCCCGAAGTTGGCACCAATAACATTGACTCGGCTAACCTCGATCTTTTGGCTTTAGATGCAAGCAATGCCGTAAAAGAACTGTTGGCACATCTACCTGCTAAACATGGGGCGCTAGGCTTGATGGGCTTTAGCCAGGCAGGATGGGTAATCCCAATTGCGGCTACGAAAAACAGTAAAGTAGGCTTCATGGTACTGTTCAGTGGGCCTGTAATTTCCACACTTGAGCAGTTGCGTTTTCAGTTCTATACCAATGGAAATACTAAATTTTGGGATACGCATACCGACGCTGAGGCTCGTGAACATATCCGTACCGATGCCGATCGTTATCAGTTTGCTGCTACTGATCCGAAGAAATCTCTGGTCAAACTTTCAATCCCGGGGCTTTGGCTTTTTGGAGGGAAGGATATACAAATTCCGGCAAATTTATGCATAGAAAACCTCAATGTACTCCAAGCGAAAGGAAAGCCCTTTACCTACCAGTTGTTTCCAGAACTGGGGCACAATACTGCTTCTGTGAAATCGCCAGAGCCAATTAATGCAGCAATTAGTTGGATCAAGACATTTAAAAGTAGTGGAAAACGATAAAAATAAAATTGCCTTTGAAAATTCATCAAAGGCAATTTTTATATGTAAGCAAACTAGCCTAAAGTTAGCATACCTTCTTTACGGTTTCCCGTACAACAGACAAGTAAATAAAAACGTCTTTTGCATTTCAAATCCCTAACTGGGGAATTAATTTTTAATTAAACGCATGATGAAAAAAACCAATTTAACGCTACTTGCGCTTTTGCCGCTATTGGCTTTTGGACAAGCCTACGCAGAACCGAATACCTTACGTGCAGGCGATATTGTACTATTTCTATTCGGTTTAGGAATCTGTATTGCCGTCTTTCTTGTATTAAGGCAATTATTTCTTTGGTATTGGAAAGTTGAAGTTGTGATCAAAAAACAAGATGAACAAATTCAATTATTAAAAAGTATTTATAATTCAATTGAGGAAAATAATAGGCTAACTCAATCACAAATTGACTTGGTTATTGGTAAAGACAGTACAACCTAACCATAGCATACCTTTGATAGTTTAGGGGAGATCACTGCGAACAAGGGTTTCGAAATCCGATACTTTCCTGATAGAGAAGAAGAACAAATCTATTTTTTTGAAAAAAAGATAAGACCTACAAGGGCTTTTTAATTTGTAAGCCGTATTTTTACGGCAATATGGAAACTCAAAAAACAGATATATTCGATACCGTTGCCCAACGCTTGCAATTAGAAGGTTTTAATATCGTAAACCGCGATGAGACTCGTCCTTGGGGTGGTTTTTTTGTAATTGATGAAGCACAAGCACAACAGTTTGCAGATACTTATTTTGATGGTTTAGATGTAGATAGCCTTAAAATCGGTGGTAAATTGAGTCCCAAAATTTTAATTGTTGCCCCAAATACACGTCTTTCTTGGCAATACCACCACCGCAGAGCCGAAATTTGGCAAGTGGTTACAGGTACCGTTGGAATTAAAACTAGCCCAACAGACGAAGAGGGAGAAGTAAAAGAATATCATCCTACAGATCAGATCAAGTTACAACAAGGTGAACGTCACCGTTTAATTGGATTGAACGATTGGGGCGTAGTTGCAGAAATCTGGCAACATACCGATGCTGAAAATCCATCAGACGAAAGTGATATTGTTCGTGTTCAAGACGATTTTGGAAGATAATCCCTTTTTATAGTCTTCAAATCTATGCACAAAACTATCGTTTGTAAAAACTGCGAACAGGAAGCTAGTGGTAACTTCTGCAACAATTGCGGACAGGCTACCGATACACACCGAATGAATTTTCATTTTTTGTGGCACGACATTCAGCACGGCTTACTCCATTTTGATAATGGTATTTTTTATACCATTAAAGAATTATATACCAGACCGGGTAATACCATCAGGGCATACATTAATGGGAAAAGGGTAAAACATTATAAGCCTGTTTCCATGATTATCTTATTGGCTACCATTTATGGCTTTTTGGCACTTTATTTTAATGCTAGTGCAAATGATGCCATGGTATTGACAGCTCAAGATGACCATTCACTAATGGCTTTAAATAAAGTGAATGATTGGGCCAATGCCCATTATACCGCTTATACACTAATGATATTGCCTTTTTTATCTATTGGTTCTTTTCTGGTCTTTAAAAAACAGCAATATAACTTTGTTGAACATTTTGTGCTCAATTCGTTTATGACAGGGCAGCTGTTGGTTCTACAATTGTTGTGCTTTCCATTAACTTATTACTATCAAGGAACTGCAATTGCGATAATGGTAACAGGTTTGATCAGCGCTTTAGGTCTTTTAGTAATGGTTTGGACTTATGTTCAATTCTTTAATAAAATATCAATTGTAAAAGCCTTTTTATTAACGATACTGAGCTATATATTGAGCATGATAATAGCTTCTTTAGTAATTTTTGCACTAGTAATCCTATACCAATTGATTTTTGGCGGTTTAAAATAAACTAAAAACTAAACTTAACCGAAATCCGTTTATACCCATACACACTCCTTACATGATTATCTTAATATTCTTTTTAGCCCACTGGTTCTTATCGTTGTTTAGCCAAACATTTTTCCTGCATCGTTACTCTTCACACAAGATGTTTAAGATGGAGCCATTTTGGGAGAAGTTTTTCTACTTAATTTTATTGATTTCACAAGGTTCTTCGTTTTTAAATCCGAGAGCCTATGCCATTTTACACCGCATGCACCATGCTTATAGCGATACCGAGAAAGACCCACATTCGCCACATTTTTTTAAGGATGTGTTTGGGATGATGATTGCTACAAAGAACATGTACATGAATTATCTGCATTTTAAAATAGAACCAGAGCCAGCTTTTAGAGGCAATTATCCAGAATGGCCATTGGTAGATAGAATTGGAGATTCATGGATCTGGAGAATTGGATGCGGTTTATTTTATATTGGCTTTTATATCGTTTATGCAAACTATTGGTGGATGTTCTTGTTGTTGCCGATCCACTTTTTAATGGGACCATTACATGGTGCTATTGTAAACTGGTGTGGTCATAAATATGGCTATTCAAACCACGATAATGATGACCATAGCAAAAACTCTCTTCCTTGGGATTTTTTATTGATGGGCGAATTGTTTCAGAATAACCACCACAAAAAACCAAACAGCCCGAACTTTGCCACACGTTGGTGGGAGTTCGATCCAACTTATCCAGTAATGAAGGTATTACATTGGATGCGTATTATTAAAATTAGAAAAGTCTAAAAAATAAGCCTATGATCACTACATTAAAAATTATCTTTTCGGCCCTGTTAGTTTGGGTAACTTATGTAGTGATCAGCACCAGCTTAGAGAGCTCTTTATTTAAGGAATGGGACTTTTTGGGGTCAATCCCCTGGATGAGAGCTACCTTATGGGATTTTTATGCCAATATCTTTATCATCACTTTGTGGATGTTTTATAAAGAAAAATCTATTTTTCTTCAAATCCTTTGGTTAATTTTATTCGTATGTTTAGGTAGCATTGCCACCTGTTCTTATGTTTTGATTAAACTTTTCAAACTAAAAACAGGCGAAGGTGTTAAAGAACTATTGAGTAATACATAAGGCGAAGGATTAAGGGTTGAAGGTTTTGCTCAATAGTACATAGTTATTGATGCTTTTACCTTAAACCTTATGCCGCAAATTAACAATCTACTCTTCCTCTCCCTTATCTGCTTAATTGCCTGTTGTACCATTATGTTTTTGGTATGGTTGTGGGCTAAGAAAATTAAAAATGCAGGCATTGTAGATGTGTTCTGGGCATTGAATTTTCCTGTCATTACCATCATCACCTTTTTTTTGTCTGATGGATCTGAAACAAGGAAGTTCTTAATCTGTACCATATTCTTGTTTGCAGAAATAAGATTAGCCATTCATCTTTGGCAAAGGGTTATTGGCCATTTAAGTGAAGAGGAGGGAAGGTATCAGCAGTTGCGAAAAGAATGGGGAGAAAAAGCCGATCGAAATTTTTTCTTTTTCTTCCAATTTCAGGCCATCTCCAATGTAATTTTAGCACTTCCCTTTTTCATTATTACTGCTAATACTTCTAATCAATTACATGTTTTAGAATATATAGGTGTAGTGATTTGGGTCATCGCTTTTTTTGGCGAAATGATTGCAGATCAGCAGTTGGCCAACTTTAAAAGAGACCTTAATAACAAAGGGAAAGTTTGCGAGCGTGGACTCTGGTATTATAGCCGACATCCGAATTATTTTTTTGAATGGTTAACGTGGATGGCCTATTTTATTTTCGCATTGGCCTCTCCATGGGGCATTTTAGCCATCATTAGTCCTGCCATTATCTTGTATCTATTGTTAAAAGTTACCGGAGTACCTAATAATGAAGAACAAAATTTACGGAGCAAGCCAGTGGCTTATCAAAAATACCAACAAACAACAAACGCATTTTTTCCTTGGGTTAAAAAAAGCTAATGGGTGATGGTTATTTAGACCATAGCCAAAGCACCCAAACCATAAACCATTAACAATTTCATATTTGCAATTATACCTAACTCACAACCCGAAACACACAACTTATAACTTACATGTGGTACGATAAATTTTTAGAAAACGACCAATTGCCAGATCCAGTTTTAAGAGCTGGGATTAAAAAACTGCTTAAACAGCGGCTAACTGATGAAACCATTGGCGATGAAGAACTGCAACAGCGAAAATTCATGAATTTAGTAAATGAATTAAAATCTTCGCCAATTGCGGTAAACACTGCCGATGCCAACGAACAACATTACGAGTTGCCAACAGCGTTTTTTCAATACTGTTTGGGTAAAAACCTAAAGTATAGCAGTGGCTATTGGAACCCTGGCGTGAAGGATCTCGATACTGCTGAAGACGATATGTTGGCGCTGACCTGTAAAAGGGCTGAGCTGCAAAATGGGCAAAATGTATTGGAGTTAGGCTGCGGATGGGGATCATTGTCTTTGTATATGTCGGCAAAGTTTCCAGAGAGTACCTTTACAGTGGTTTCTAACTCTGCTACACAGAAAGTTTTCATCGATGAAACGGCTAAACAAAGAGGGATCCAAAACCTTACTGTACTTACTGCCGATATGAATACTTTTACCATAGCCGATACTTTTGATCGGGTGGTTTCGGTAGAAATGTTCGAACACATGCGCAACTATAAATTATTGTTGGCCAAAGTAGCTTCATTTTTAAAACCTGGCGGGAAACTGTTCGTGCATATTTTTACGCACAAAACTTTAGCCTATAAATATGAAGTGGTAGATGAAAGTGATTGGATGAGCAAATACTTTTTTACCGGTGGTATTATGCCTTCGAACCATTTGTTCTTTTACTTTAACGACGATCTGAAAATTAGTGAACATTGGGTAGTTAATGGAACAAATTATGGTAAAACATCAGAAGCTTGGCTCAGCAATATGGACCGACATAAAAAAGAGATCATGCCAATATTAGCTAACACTTATGGTCAGGCTGATGCAGTAAAATGGTGGGTGTATTGGCGACTGTTTTACATGGCCTGTGCCGAGTTATTCAACTACAATAAAGGAAACGAATGGATGGTTTGTCATTATTTGTTTGAGAAGAATAAGAATTGATGGGAAATGTAAGAGGTAAGATGTAAAATGGACTGCTTACAAGGACTATTTTAGATTAACGAATACATCTTCCATTTTACATTTGCCATTTTACCTTAAAAATACATGCAGAAACTAGCAATAATAGGGACAGGAATAGCAGGAATGGGCTGTGCACACTTCCTGCATCAAAAATACGAACTTACACTCTTTGAAGAATTAGATTATGTGGGTGGGCATACCAATACGGTTACTGTAGAAGAAGATGGTAAACCTGTTTATATCGACACTGGCTTTATGGTTTTCAATTACCAAACCTATCCGCATTTGTGCGAGTTGTTTAAAGAGATTGATGCGCCAGTAAAAAAAACAGACATGTCTTTTAGTGTGCAGTATTTGCCAAGCAACTTAGAATACTGTGGCTCAAGTATCAACCATTTATTTGCCCAAAAACGAAATGTCTTTAATCCATCTTTCCTTAAAATGTTGCTGCAGATCAATCGCTTTAACAAAGAAAGTGTAGCCATTTTAGATGATCCAAAATATGTAGATTATTCGCTTGGGCAATACATCAAAGAGTTTGGGTATAGCCAAGATATGTTGTGGAAATATTTGATCCCGATGAGCTCTGCAGTATGGTCTACCCCAATGGAACAGATTTTAGACTTTCCAGCGGTGTCGCTAATTCGCTTTTTTAAAAACCATGGATTTTTAGGATTAGATACCCAACATCAATGGTATACTTTGCATCAGGGCAGTCAAGCGTATAGAGAAAAACTAATTGCACCATTTAAAGACAAGATTAAAATAAACAGTAAAGTAATCGCTGTAGAACGACTGGCAAATGGCAAAGTATTGGTAAGCACAGCAAAAGGAGAACAATTGGAATTTGATAAGGTAGTAATGGCAAGTCATGCAGATCAGAGCTATCAAATGGTTAAAAATAAAACCAATGATGAAGAAAGATTGTTGTCGAAGTTTAAATATCAACCCAACATGGCTGTTTTACATACCGACCGCAACCAAATGCCAAAGAAAAAACTGGCATGGAGCAGTTGGAATTATAGGGTAGAAAAACGAGGTGATGTTTTAATGCCCAGTACAATTTATTGGATGAATAAGTTACAAGGAGTATCAGATAAGGTAGATTATTTTGTATCGATTAACCCTTCAGCTACGCTAGACCAGAGTAAAGTGATTAAGGAAATTGCCTATGAACATCCTTTATTTGATGTGCCAGCCATGCAAGCGCAAAATGAACTATATTTATTAAACCAAAGCGGTCCAATTTATTATTGTGGTAGTTATTTTAAATATGGTTTCCATGAAGATGCTTATAAAAGTGCGGTAGAGCTGTGTGAAAAAGTTGGTCGAGATTTGTAATCCCGACCAACTTTGAAGTGGATTTAAAATCCACAATGTGATCAGTCAGGAAAGCATTTCCTGACCAACTTGAATTCCATCTTACATAAGACATAATGCAGTTAAATTCATCGATCTATTCAGCAAAAGTAATGCACCATCGGCTTGCTCCTAAAAAGCACAGCTTTTGGTACAATATTTACCTGTTTTATATTGATTTAGATGAGTTGCCAGTGCTGCACAAAAGATTGCTCTGGTTCAGCTATAACCGTTTTAACCTCTTTAATTTTAGAGACAACGATCATTTGCAGTTGCCAAAAGAAACCCCAGATCGAAGTAAAAATGTGAAGCAACAGCTCACTGCTTATTTAAGTGCAAATAATGTAGAAATTGGCAATGGAAGGATCATGCTGTTGACCAATTTATGCGTATTGGGCTATAATTTTAATCCAGTATCTTTTTATTTCTGTTTTGATGAAGGTAATAAGCCTTTATGTGCTGTTGCAGAAATCAGCAATACCTATCACGAAATGAAAATGTTCTTTTTTGGTAAAGAAGAACTGACCGAAGATCGATTCAAACAAAAAGTAGAAAAGCTTTTTTATGTATCGCCATTTATCGATCTAGATACCTTTTTTGATTTTAACCTTGTAATTCCGACAGAAAAATTGGATATTAAGATTGATGATTATGATAAAGAAGGGCAACGATTTTTTCTAAGTACGCTTAAGGGAGAGAGAAAGCCCTTAACCAATGGCAATATGTTGCGTTATTTCTTCTCTATTCCACTCATTCCTTTAAGCGTAATGGGATTGATCCATTGGCAGGCATTTAAACTTTGGCTAAAAAAAATAAATTATCATCCAAAAGCTGCAAACCAAGAACTACAAAAAGACGTATATAAACCTTATAAACCAAACTAAGATTAAAAATGTCATCACTCTCCATCACTAAACAAAAAAGCGGATTTTATCAAAATACGGTTGTTTCCGCACTTTGTAAAATGACCAAGGGCTTTTTGCAATTAGACTTGCCAAATGGAGAAAGTCTCGAAATTGGAAACCCAGGTTCTGGGATTAAAGCTAATTTAAGAGTTACAGATATTGCTTTCTTTAAACGCGTTGTTTTATATGGGGATATTGGCTTTGGCGAAGCTTATGTAGATGGATTGTGGGAAACAGATAACATTACCAATGTGATTAAATGGATTATCTTGAACTTAGAAAACGCACCTTCTGTTTCTGGAAGTAAAGTGAAAACCTTAGGTCTAAATCTGTTCAAGTGGTTCAACAGAATTTACCATAACAACCGAGCAAATAGCATTACCGGTTCTCAAAAAAATATTGCCGAACATTACGATTTAAATAATGATTTTTTTGCTACGTTCTTAGATCCTTCTATGACGTATTCTGCTGCCTATTTTAAAACGCCAGACCTTTCTTTGGCAGCAGCACAGGATGAAAAATACCGTCGACTTTGTGAACAATTGCATTTAAAAGCAAGTGATCATGTTTTAGAAATAGGAAGTGGTTGGGGAGCAAATGCCATTTTTATGGCTAAAAACTATGGTTGTAAAGTAACTTCAGTTACCATCTCAAAAGAGCAGCAAAAATTAGCACAGCAAAGAGTTGCAGCAGCAGGATTAGCTGATAAAGTAGAGATTGTGATTAAAGATTATAGAGCCATTGAAGGAACTTTTGATAAAATTGTATCGGTAGAAATGTTGGAAGCTGTTGGGCACGATTACCTGGAAACATATTTTGCAAAATGTAGCGAGGTGCTAAAACCCAATGGAATTTTGGCTTTTCAGGTCATTACCAGCCCAGATAGTAGGTACAATAGTTTACGCAATGGAGTAGATTGGATACAAAAACATATCTTCCCTGGATCTTTATTGCCATCTGTTGCTCAACTGAACAAGGCGATTAACAATACTGGCGAACTCACCATGGTCGACTTAAAAGATTTAGGCTTAGATTATGCCCGTACTTTAAAATTATGGTTTGTAGAATTTAACCATAAACTCAACGAAGTAAAAACTTTAGGTTTCGATGAACGTTTTATTCGCAAATGGAATTATTATTTGAACTATTGCGAAGCTGCTTTTGCCATGCGCAACATCAATGTTATGCAAATGGTTTATACCAGACCGAATAACACAGAACGATAATTTGCATTCTCTTAAAATGACAAGTTATTTATCTAGCCAAAACATATAAAGTCTGGTTATGGCTTCTTTGTTTTTTACCAATTACCAGTTTTAAAATTAAAGAAGTAAGCTCATAAGGAGGTTTTATTGATACTATCATTTGATACTATCATTTGATACTATCAAAGATAAAATTAGAAGATTACAAAACAAAAATGGTCCATATTGCTACGAACCATTTTCTTTAATGAACGTCATCCTGAGCCTGTCGAAGGACTTTTAACCAAATCATTTCGACAAGCTCAATGTAATAGTTGAATCTAATCTCTTCTTCTGTTGCCACCACCACTAAACCTGCGGTTACCACCACCAGCATTAGCACTACCAGTACTACCTGTGTGGTTTGGTTTTCCACCACCATGGTGTGGTTTCTTTTTTGCACCACTCAAGTTTGCTTCGCGTTCGCGAGGCTCACGTTGGTTGCTTTTTTTCTTCCCTTTGCCTTTTGCTGCTGCAGCGGCCGACATTAGGCTTTGCCAGCTCATGGCATAAGGATGGTCTTCGTTTACCGGAATTTTTAGACCAATCAATTTCTCAATATCATCTAAAAATTCTTTCTCTTCGCCATCGCAGAACGAATAGGCAATGCCACTTAGGCCTGCTCTTCCGGTTCTACCAATTCTATGTACATAAGTTTCTGGTATGTTTGGCAACTCATAGTTAATTACGTGCGCCAATTCATCCACATCAATACCACGAGCAGCAATATCTGTAGCCACCAAAACACGGGTTGTTCTTGCTTTAAAATTAGTCAACGCTCTCTGACGGGCATTTTGCGATTTATTTCCGTGAATAGCTTCGGCTTTCACATTAATTTTCATCAAGTCTTTAACCACCTTATCAGCACCATGTTTAGTACGGGTAAATACCAATACAGTTTCAATGGTTTTGTCTTTTAACAAATGAGCCAATAAGCCTCTTTTGTCTTGTTTTTCTACAAAGTAAACTGCTTGTGTAATTTTCTCGGCAGTAGAAGAAACCGGAGTAACCTCAACTTTTACAGGGTTGGTTAAAATGGTATCAGATAGTTTTTGGATTTCAGTTGGCATGGTAGCCGAGAAAAACAAAGTCTGTCTTTTAGCCGGTAATTTGGCAATCACTTTTTTCACATCGTGGATAAAGCCCATGTCTAACATGCGATCTGCCTCATCCAATACAAAAATCTCAATATCACGTAGGTTTACAAAACCTTGGTTCATGAGGTCTAATAAACGACCAGGGGTAGCTACCAAAATATCAACACCTCTATGCAAGGCATCAGTTTGTGCTTTTTGTCCAACACCACCAAAAATTACCAAGTGTTTCAAAGGTAAGTTGCGGCCATAAGCCTTAAAACTTTCTTCAATCTGAATAGCCAACTCTCTTGTTGGTGTTAAAATAAGGGCTTTAATTGCCTTCGGGCCTTTGGTGTTGCTATGTGGTTGGTTTAACAATTGCAACATCGGAATGGCAAATGCTGCAGTTTTACCCGTGCCTGTTTGTGCACAACCCAATAAGTCGCGTTTTTGTAAAATAGAAGGGATAGATTGCTCTTGTATGGGTGTAGGTTGTGTATAACCTTCGGTTTCAAGCGCCTTTAAAATAGGTGCTATGAGGTTTAATTCTGAAAATAACAAAGTATAAATTTTTAAATGTAAAATTGCGAAGAAGCTAGAACAATCATTGCTGGAAGGACTAACTTGCGAGTTGCTTTAAATGATAAAGAAATTCTGCTTCGCTACAAAGATACGTAAATTATTTAAATACTTCATTTTTGCGAGGAGACACGACGAAGCAATCTTGTTTTAAGATAACCTGAAAATTCAAATCTGAAAATGTTTGTCACTGCTTTTCGGCAATTGTAGCCCTGCTGTCCGTTTTACTCCACTTCGCTTCGTGTACACTACCATCAGGTTTATCGAACAAAGGAAGAAAGTTTTTGGGAGTATAAGATGTAAACAGTTCGGAGGTAAAAGTCTTGAGGCTGGAATTTGAAAATGTTTGTTAGTGCTTTTCGGCAATTGTAGCCCTGCTGTCCGTTTTACTCCGCTACGCTTCGTGCACACTACCATCAGGTTTATCGAACAAAGTAAGAAGATTATGGAGGATATAAGATGTAAACAGTCCAAAGTACTGAGGCTGAAAAATTAAGTATTCGAGGTCTGGTGTCAGAAAGATTGATAAATGAGTAACATTATTAGTTCGCAGCAAATCTAACTACTAACTACTTCCTCTCCTTAAACCTTGTAAAAAATAGTAGCGCTAATATACAGAGTGCAAAACCCACTACGCCATTTAAACGCAAGCCATAATCGTCGCCCGGATCTTTACCATAAACCGTTAACATGGCAAATATGGCAATGCCAATGGTCTGCCCTAGTTTAACAAAGAGATATTTTACGGCAAAGAACATCCCTTCGTGGTTTTCGCCAGTTTCTAAGGTGTCTTTTTGGGCAATATCAGCTAAAATGGCATTGGGTAAAATGCCCAAAGCAGCCAAAGGAAAAGAGGCGAAGATGACCAAAATATACATTTGGTTTGTTGGCGTAAAAGGGAGTTTTCCTAAAAAGAAAATCGTGACAAAAATTAAGCTCAATACACCAAAGGCAAACAATACCAATACTTTTTTGCCAAATTTTTTTGAACCGTAATTGATAAATGGATAAAAAAGCAAGGAAAGGATAACCATTAGGCCCATGAATTTTCCGCCATCAGAATCGGGCAGCCCAAGCAGCACGGTTACGAAATATAACAAGCCACTACTCATTAAACTCAAAGCGGTGTAATAGGTAAAGTCTGAAATGAGGTAGTATTTAAAATTAGAGTTTCTAAAGGTGCTTTTAATGGCTGGTAATAAGGGAATATGTGTTGGCTTGCTTTGTACGTACTCTTTTTCTTTGATAAAAATAATAGGCAAAACCATTACAATACCAGAGAAAATACTTAAGCCCCAAATGGTATACTGCAAAGCATGGAAACGTTCAGTTACATGGAAAACAGTTTGAATAAGGTCGGCAAAGTTATTGCAAAGTGCACCTAAAATCATACCCAATACAAAACCAACCTGCTGTAAGGTAGAGAGTTTTACTTTCTCTTCTGCAGTTTGGGTCAGTTCTGCCAGTAATGCATTATATGGAATAATATAGGTGGTAACAGAAATAAAAAAACCAGCCAATACCACTGTTAGCCACCAGGCATTTTGTAAGCTTTCTCCTTTTACCAAGGGATAAAATACCAAACTGCAACAAACAATAGCTGGTAAAATGGCCCATTTCATAATAGGAAAACGCCTGCCTTTGGGGTTGCTGCTGCTATCGCTTACCGAAGCAATAAAAGGATCGTAGGCGGCATCAAATAACCTGCCCGATGCAGCAATTAATGATAGAATATTAAAAGCACCAAATACCAAGAGTTGTGGTATTAAAGGAGATAGGCCAGAATTGTTTGGTGGAAGGTAAAAATAAGGCAACATCACAATAATCAGATTGGTCATGATACTCCAACCCATCATTCCTGCTGCGTAAGCCAATTGTTTTTTAAAAGGTAGTTTTTTGATGGACATTTATAATTTACCTAATGCTTGTTCCAAATCAGCAATAAGGTAATCAGCATTTTCTAAACCTACGTAAATTCTTATCAACACATGTCGTTTATGTTGTGGATCAAAATCGGCTTTGCTAATTCCCGCACAAGCCGGGATCACCAAACTTTCATGTCCACCCCAAGAAACAGCCATTAAGATATGATTTAAACTGTTGCAGAATAATTCTATTTTTTCTAGTGTCGAATTCTTTAAGGTGATACTGAACAGGCCGCCACATTTTTTCATCTGTTTACGTGCCAGTGCCAAATCCTTGTTGTTTGCATTAAAAGGGTGTAAAACTTGCTCAATTTTTGGGTGCTTGCTCAAATAAGCAATCACCTGATCTGCAGTTTCACTAATTCGCTCTAACCTGATCTCCAAAGTACGGAGCCCCCGCAACAATAACCACGCATTTTGTGGAGCCAAAGCTGCTCCAATATTTAGGTATTCTTTGTTGAAAATTTTCTCCAACAATTCTTTTTTTCCTGTTACCACACCCGCAACTACATCACTATGGCCAGCAAGGTATTTAGTGGCCGACTGAGCTACTAAATCAATTCCGTAAGCAATGGGTTGTTGATAAAGCGGCGAACAATAACTGTTGTCAATCATGGTGAGTATGCCCTTGGCCTTTGCCAATGCAGCAACAGCTGCTAGGTCTTGAACATCGAAGCTGAAAGTATTTGGCGATTCGAGGTAGATCAATTTGGTTTTATTGGTAATGGCCTTTTTAAACTGATCCAAATCTGTGCCGTCAATAAAAGTGGTAGAGATGCCAAATTTTGGTAAAAAGTCTTTAAAAAGTTTAATGGTCCAACTGTATGGGTTTTCTACACAAACTACTTCATCACCCTGTTTCAATAAGGCTAGAACAGGTACCGTAATGGCAGCAATTCCGCTACTAAATACCAATGCATCTTCTGCGCCATCTAAAGCAGCCAGTTTTTTTCTTAAAATATCAATAGTTGGATTAAAGCCCCGAGAATATAAATTGCCTTTATACTCGTCTGCTAATGCAGCTCTAAAATCTTCAACCGTATTGAATTTAAAATTGCTGGTTTGTACAATTGGAGGTGCAATGGCATTGAAATATTGCTCCCTATCTTCTCCAAGTTCATTTAATATATACGATAGATCCATTAGCTTTGGGTATTTTCTTTTTTGCGGTTAAAGAACTTGGTTACAAAATAGATGACCACAAAACCTAAAAAGATATACAAGCCATTTAATGCCGCATTTGGGTCGTCGCTGTAAATGCTAAAGGCTACAAAGAGATAAGCCCCAATGAAAATGATAGGCAAAAGCGGATAGAGTTTCATGGTGTAAATGGTACTCTTATCTAAATGTGCGGTAGTTTTGCGCAAGAAGAAAATAGCGGCCGCAGAAAATGCCATTCCAATACTGTCTAAAAAGATGGTGTAGTTTAAAATTTTATCAAAGGTCTGTGCATAAAATATAGTGAAGATGGCAATGATGGTGAAAACCGTTAGGCTAACAATCATTACTTCGTTCTTTTTTGTTTTTTTGGTAAAAATACTAGGCAAAGCTTTTTCTTCGCCCATGGCATACATGGCTCTTGGGTTGCTCAATAAGTTAACATTCACATAGCCCAAAACAGAAAAATAGATTAGTACAGAGAGTAACGAAAAACCAGCCGGACCAAAAATTTTACCCGCTAATATGGCTGCAATACTTTCGGCAGATTTCAGTTGTTCAAAGCCAATTACTTTTACATATGCATAATTAATGGCCATGTATAGGGTAATGATAATCCCTAATCCAATAATAATAGAACGTGGAATAACCCTTTTTGCGTCTTTAGCCTCGCCACCAAAATTGATGGTTTGTTGGTAACCACCAAAGCTGAAAGAAACAGCAATTAAACATAGTCCTAAAGCTTTTCCGTAATCGCTCCAAGTAGGTAAATTGCCAGATGGGGTATTAAAAATAGGAGTAATGCTTGTGGTTTGTTCACCAAAAAACACAGCACAGATCAGAGTCAATACCATTACAATTTTAATTACCGTTAAAATGTTCTGGGTTCTGGAGCTAGTTTTTAAGCCTAACAGATTAACGGCATAAAAGATCATGATGCTAATTACAGCAATGATAATCCGATATTCGCCAGTTTGCATTTCTGGAGCTAAAATCACTTTGCTCAGGTATTCGGCACCAATTAATGAAACACCAGCAACGGATGCCGCATTAGAAACCACAATAATGCAGTTAATGGCAAAGGCAATGGATGGATGATAACAAACTGAAAAAATTTTGTAATAACCACCAGTAACTGGATATCTTGAGCCAATTTCTGCATAAGTTAGAGCTCCACATAAGGCTACAAAACCGCCAACTGCCCAAGCTAAAAAGAACAGCTCTGGTATCTGTGCCTTTGAGGCCACATTTACAGGGGTTCTGAAAATTCCCATACCAATAACTAGGCTGACCACAATCATAGCGAGGTCGAAAAGAGAGAGCTGTTTTTTAGTTTGCATGTATCTAAATTTGAGCTTGGAAGATAGGAATTTTAGTTTGGAGTTAAAAGTTTATAGCTTAAGACGAAAATGTGTATTTGTGGAAACTTTGTGGTTGATTTGCAGCTAGATTAGCTTAAATTTGTAATGCTGAATTGTTTTTGAACGTGATTGCGAGAAGTGAAACGACGAAATCATCCGTTTTACTTGAAAGATCGCTGCTCTGGCTGCAAAGACATTTTCTAATCTCATTATAACTAAAATTATGGCAGAACCAATCTATAACGACGATAGTATACGCTCACTTGACTGGAAAGAACATATTCGTTTGCGTCCGGGGATGTACATTGGTAAACTTGGCGATGGCTCTGCCCAAGATGATGGAATTTATGTTTTGTTAAAGGAGATTGTAGATAATTCTATTGATGAGTTTGTAATGGGCTCTGGTAAAACGATAGAAATTACGGTTTCAGATCAAAAGGTAAATATTAGAGATTATGGTCGTGGTATCCCACTGGGCAAAGTAATAGATTGCGTTTCGAAAATTAATACTGGTGGTAAGTATGATAGCAATGCTTTCCAAAAATCGGTTGGTTTAAATGGAGTGGGTACAAAGGCCGTGAATGCATTGTCTACCAATTTTATGGTGCAATCTTACCGCGATGGCAAAACCAAAAAGGTAGAGTTTAGCAAAGGAGAGATAGTTACCGACAACCCAATCATTGATACTACACAAAGAAATGGTACGGCCATTACTTTTTATCCGGATGAGACCATCTTTAGAAACTATCATTACATTCCTGATTTTGTAGAAAGCATGATCTGGAATTATGTGTTTTTAAATACCGGATTGACGATCAATTTTAACAACGAAAAATATTTATCTGAGCGTGGTCTGTATGATCTATTGTCGAAACAGAACAAGCCAGAAGAGCTGCGTTATCCAATTATTCATTTAAAAGGAAACGACATAGAAATTGCCATGAGCCATGGACAGCAATATGGTGAAGATTACCATTCTTTTGTAAACGGACAGCATACCACACAAGGTGGAACCCATCAGGCAGCGTTTAGAGAGGCAGTGGTTAAAACGATTCGTGAGTTCTATAAAAAAGAATTTGATGCCAGTGATGTTAGAGCCTCTATTATTGCTGCGGTATCTGTAAGGGTACAAGAACCAGTATTCGAATCTCAGACCAAAACTAAATTAGGTTCGCAAAACATGGGGCCAGAGGGGCCTTCTGTTCGTACTTTCATTAATGATTTTGTGAAGAAAGAACTGGATGATTATTTGCATAAACATGCAGAGGTGGCAGATGCCATTTTAAAAAGGATCATTCAATCTGAAAGAGAGCGTAAAGATATTGCAGGGATTAAAAAACTGGCAAATGATAGAGCTAAAAAAGCATCTTTACATAATAAAAAACTGAGAGACTGTAAAGTTCACTTTAACAGTAACCACGATAAAAGATACGAAACTACTTTGTTTATTACCGAGGGCGATTCTGCTTCTGGGTCTATTACCAAATCGAGAGATGTAGATTGTCAAGCTGTATTTAGTTTAAAAGGAAAACCCTTAAACTGTTACGAACTGACCAAAAAGGTAGTTTATGAAAATGAAGAATTTAATCTTTTGCAACATGCCTTAAATATTGAGGATGGTTTAGATGGATTACATTATAACAATATTGTAATTGCAACCGATGCTGACGTAGATGGTATGCACATCCGTTTATTAATGATGACATTCTTTTTGCAATTTTTTCCAGATTTAGTAAAAGCTGGGCATGTATACATTTTGCAAACGCCATTGTTTAGGGTACGTAATAAAAAAGAGACCATTTATTGCTATAGCGAAGACGAACGTCGTGATGCAATTGAAAAACTAGGAGGCAAACCAGAAATTACCCGATTTAAAGGACTTGGAGAAATTTCGCCAGATGAATTTGGTTTATTTATTGGAAAAGATATCCGCTTAGACCCTGTAATTTTAAAAGACCAAACTATTAAAAGTCTACTAGAATATTACATGGGTAAAAATACGCCAGACAGACAACAACATATTATTAGAAATTTACGAATAGAAAAAGACGAGGTTAAAGAAGAGGAAAGAGACAAAAACGAAGCAAATACCGAAACTTTAGATGTAGCGTAACTTATATGTTAACTATTGGTTAATATAGAAGTTTTTTAGGTTTAACTTACAAGCAATTAATATTTTAACTTATATTTGCGATCCCTATTGTTATTGAAATCTTACCCTAAATGTTTGTTTGGGGTATTTATATTTTTTAAATAACGAGCATTTATGCCATTTTCTTCTAAACAAAATCCTTCAACACGTTACGGACTTATTGTCTTTTTAATATTGACATTATTTTTGTGTGCCATTTTCTTTTACATTAGAAATAATAAATCGCAAGAATTAAGGCATGATGTTAACCAACTTGCGCAGTTAAGAGAAGATTATAGTCAAATTGATACCTGTATTGTAGTATTATACAATGCGGATAATAATTGTAGGCTATATGCTGTAACAGGAGAAAAAATGTACATCAAACAGTTTCTGGGTAACATTAACTTTGTTTCTCAAACTTTAGATAGGATAAACAACAGAGCCCAAGAACTGGAGAAGTTAGCGCCAAAAAATATAAAGGGACTGGTAGATCAGAAAAAAATAAGAACAGAATTATACTTAAAGTTAAGGCAATTAACTGATAGTCTTATTAATGTTTCTTCGGAAATAGATACCACACATTACGGTTTTAAATCAAATAATGGGAAGGAATTGACTTACAAGCAATTTAAAACCATGGTAAGTGTAGATACGATCCGTAAAGCAGTTGCCGCAAAACCCGATAAAAATTTACTAGGTAGGCTAGCTGAAGCATTTTCTAAAAAGAAAAGTAAAGCAAAAGGTGCAGATACAACAGCTAAGCTGGTAAGAACCGAAACTAAATTAGACACTTCTTTACAAAGCAGAAACTTCAATAAATTACAGCTCCAAAATATGAACAATTATTTCCGCAATCTGTATGCGGCTAATAACATGCTCAAAAAGAACGAGGTTGGAATTCTGCAGCTGAATAATAAAATCATCACAGAAATACTTTCTCTTTTACAAGATTATAAAAGTAAAGAAAAGGAGTTTATTGCCCGCAATAAAGAAGAACTTAGGCATCATATAGATGGCTCTTTCAATAGTATCGATAGAATTTTTAGCTATAGCATGGCACTGCTGTTTATTCTGGTATCGGCTATTTTATACAATCTTTGGAGAATCTATAAAAATGAAAGTGAGCTGATCAACTATAGTCAGAAAGCTTCGCAATATGCGATCTCAAAAAGTAGATTCTTGGCCAATATGAGCCACGAGATTCGGACGCCTTTAAATTCGGTTATCGGTTTTTCTGAACAACTTAGTCAAGGTCAGCTCAATGAGCAACAAATTGAACAAGTAGGTGCCATTCGGAGTTCTTCTGTTATGTTGTTAGATGTTGTAAATGATATTCTTGATTTTTCTAAATATGAAACGGGGAAGGTAAGTTTTGATAAAATTTCTTTCATTCCGTACGATGCGATAACCGAGGTTTTCAATAGCATTGCTATTCAGGCTACCAATAAGGGCGTTAAACTAAAGAATGAGATTGTGTTTAAGAAAAATTACTGTTTTTCTGGCGACTCACTTCGTTTAAAGCAAGTGATCATGAATTTGCTTAGTAACGCTATTAAATTTACAGAGGTAGGCTCGGTAACCTTAAAAGCAGATATTGCTTTAAACTCTAAGAAACAAGGTGTTTTAAAAGTTCAGATTATTGATACCGGTATTGGAATTGGACCTGAAGATTTGGATATGATTTTTGATGAATTTGCACAGGTTTATTATTCTTCTACCAAAATTAAACAAAAGGGAACTGGCTTAGGACTTGCCATCTGTAAAAAGATAGTAGAGTTTCAAGGGGGGCAGATTGGCGTAGCTAGTCAATTAGGACAGGGTTCTACCTTTAGTTTTGAAATTCCTTATGATATCTGTCCACAAAGCAGTGTTTTAGAAAACAAAAATGTAAATACCACCAATGCCGAATGGTTAGAAGGGAAACGAATCTTATTGGCCGATGATAACAAAATGAATATTTTGTTGGCGCAAACGGTACTTAAAAAATATAAGCTCGTTACAGATGTGGCCTACGATGGTAAACAGGCATTTGCACTTTTCGAAAAGAATGAATACGACCTGGTTTTAACAGACATTCAAATGCCAGAAATGGGAGGGATTGAACTGACTAGAATGATCAGGTCTTATGCTAAACCAGCTAAAGCTAATATTCCTATTTTGGGTGTTACCGCTAATGTTTTACAAGAAGACCGTAAAAAATATATCGAATCTGGAATTAACAATCTGGTTTTAAAACCTTTCTCAGAGAAAGAACTGATTGATAAAATAGCCGAGTATATTAAGAGAGATTAAGTTTGAGGTAGATCAACCGTATCTTCTGGATGTTGCGGAGGCAATACTTCAACTTTCTTTTCTACTACTACTGTTTTAAGGTGAACTGCATACTTTGTAGGTGCAATGCCTTTATCATATTTTTCGGCATAAACCTGCGTAAACTCAGCGCCAAAGTAGAGAATAATAGAGGTATAATAGATCCATACCAAAATGATGATGATGGATCCTGCAGAACCAAAAACCAAACCTGGGTTCGATTTCTCAAGGTACAATCCAATCAGGTATTTGCCCAATCCAAATAACAATGCGGTAAAGGCAGCACCAACTAAGGCCGATTTCCATTTCAAAATTACATCAGGTAATACTTTAAAAATAACCGCGAATACACCTGTTACCACTGCAAAGGTCAATACGTTGTTTAATATCAATATAATGATTGCAGTAGTGTCGGTAATTTCTGGAATAAATTTAGAAAGTTTATTCCCTAAGCTCAGTACTAAGCTGTTCACTACCAATGAAACCAGCAAGAGAAAGCCAAGAGACACAATTAGCGAAAAGGAAAGCAAGCGATTGGTGATGAGTTTCTTCCAGCCCTTTTTAGGTACAGCTTTCACTTTCCAAATGAGATTGATGCTGTCTTGTATTTCGGTAAAAACGGCTGTAGCACCAATAATTAAAACAATAATGCCAATAACCAGTGCAAAAGAGCTTTTACCAGATAGGCTGGCATTGGCTACAAAACTCTGGATCTGAACAGCGGCATCATGCCCTACAAGATTATTGATCTGAGAGAAAAGCTTGTTTTCAATGGCATCTTGGCTATAGATTAAACTAGCCGAAGAGATAATAATGATAATTAAAGGCGAAAGCGAAAAGATGGTATAATAAGCCAGGGCCGCACTTAATTTGGTTACCCGATCTTCTACAAAACCTTTTCCTGCAGCTAAAAATAGATGCCCCGTACTTACTAAAAAGTATTTGATTTTCTTTGTTAATCTCATCATGTATTAAAAAGGATAGCCGATGCCAATATTTAAAATGAAATTCTCTTTTCGCCAAGCTTTGCTGCCAAAATCAACTTGGTTCAACACCCAACGTTGCCCACTGGGAAGGTAAGGTTTTCTGATAGGAAATGCACCATCTAACCTGATTACAAAAATAGTGGCATCTATTCTTAAACCTGCACCAGTGCCTACGGCGAGTTCGCTAAGGGCATTGTTTAATTTAAAGCCCGAACCTGGTCTACCGGTATTTGATGTTCCGGGCACTCCAGTATCCTCTTTTCTTAGCCAGATGTTACCTGCATCAACAAACAAAGCACCGTGTAACACACTTACAATTTTAAATCTCAACTCTGTATTGAGCATAATTTTGATATCGCCAGACTGATCGGCAAATTGTTGGTTGGGGTCTACCTGATAAGTTCCTGGGCCTAAAGAGCGGGCCCTAAATGCCCTAATGTCATTACTTCCGCCAGCAAAAAACTGCCTAACAAAGGGTAATGAAGTACTATTCCCATAGGCATACCCATAGCCTAAATTTAACCGATTGGCCCAAATTACACCTCTGTTTATTTTATAGTAATTCCTGATATCGGTCTCTACTCTTATAAATTGGGTTAAAGGAATATTGAACAAATTCTTTTGACCTTGACCATCTTTAGAAATAAATGCACCCCATAAATTACCTCCTGTTTCTAACCCACCATAAAAGTAAACGTTGTTTCTACGTTGCTGCTCCATTTGGTTGGTATAGGTAAAGTTGTAATTACTTCCAATAATAAATTGCTCTTGTAAAGTGTTCTCTAAACCAGGTGTTTGTGCAAATAACGTCTCCAATTTGACTTTGTCTTTCTCTCTTGGCCTTACCAAATTGATAGAGATAGGGTTGAAGTTATGTTCTTTGTATTGATTTTCTTTCCAATTGTAGCCAAGTTCTCCTTTAAAGGAATTCAATTGATAATAAGAACCCCGGCTTAGTAATTGGTAAGAGAGCGAAGCAATGGTTTTAGGGGTAAAGGCAGTGGTACTTTTTGGTTTGTAAAAAGGTACAATAAATTGCGGGAAAGTTAATTTACCTTCGGCGGTAAAGGAATATGAATCTAAGCCGATTGATTGTCCACTATATTGCGTTTCAAAACCTCCGCTTACACTCACATCTAAACGTTCGGCCCCTCTAAATAAGTTACGTGTAGTTTGGGTAAGTTTAATCTCAGAACCCACAAAATTGTTTGATTTACTAGTTCCAACCACCGAAAATGTTAGTGAATTTTTCTTTAATGGGGTTAAATAAATATTCAAATCAAGTTGATTGTTTCTGAAACTATCAATTGGTAAAAACTCTGCCCTTACATCTTGAAAAGCACCAATATTCACCATTCTATTTAACGATTGGTTATGGTCTTTGCGGTTATAGTTTTGGCCTTTTTTAAAGAAAACCAAACGGTCAAAAATGCGTGGCTTAAACGTATTTCGGTTATCGTAAATGTTAAAATCGTTGTATTGTTGGGGTTTCAGTTTTCTCAATACGCTATCTCGTCTTAAGCTATAGCTAGGATAAATGTTAATGTTCCTAATGGTGTAAGGTTTTAATCCAGCCTCTGGTGTTGTTCTTTTTACAGCCACGTTTACATTTACCATGTTTTTACCAATGGTACTGTCTACTTGTAAGATCAGGTAATCTGGATTAAAATAGAAATAGCCACTTTCTTTGAGGTCGTTATCAATTCTAATCCGCTCATTTTTATAGGTGTCCAAGTCGTAAAAATTGCCATTTTTAAGTAAGCTTTTATCTTTATTGGCGTTGATGTTGTTGGTAAGTGTGCCCGTATCTTTTGGGAAAGTAATCTGGTTAATTTTGTATCTAATACCTGTGTTTACTGTATAAATTGCCTTAGCTCTTCTTTTTTTAATTACAGTGTCGCCTTTAACCTCTGCCTGTAAATACCCCTGGCTAATCAAGTAACTTTTTAAAACATCATTGTTGTATTTAAGCTTAAGGCTACTTAACAATACGGGTGCTTCGCCAACTTTATTTCTGAGCCAATTGCGGATACCTTTAGGCTTTTTTGGTTCGCCAGCAAGATTGTAAACGTATAATTTCCATTTTAAACCCAATAGTGATTTGTTAGGTACAGGTCTGGTTTTTGCTTCTAAGGCTTTTTTTACAGCTTTTTGATCACTAATTCTGGTCGAAGAATCTGGATTGATGGTTACTGAAGCACCCACATACAAGTTCTGCCCAGGTTTTAAGTATTTGGTATTGCTACAGCTAGCCCATACCAAACAGGTCAATAAAAATAAGTAAGATTTAATTCTTCGTTCCATCTTTAGGTTTCTGTTCAGTATTTGTTCCGTTTCTTTTTGCTCTTTTTTGGAAGATCTCTCTAAATTTATTGTAATCTACCACCAAGGTAAAACCCAGTCCTGTTTCTACAATTTCTCCCTCAATTACACTTTCATTTTGATTGCGTCTATAGGCTCTTAGGCGATATCTTCCATCGGCAGAGAGAGCATATTCTATATTTACATTGCCCGCAATATTGGCAGAATTTCCGTTGGCGGTTTGTGGCCCTTCTAGTGCAAAAGAGCTCCCCACTGTTACGGTTAATCTATCGTTTAACAACTTTTTGGATAAGCCTACCTCCAAGTTCGTTTTTTGCTCTAAAGCTCCAGTCGAATAATCTTCAGAAGAGTTTAATCCAAAATTAATATCTACCCCTTGTATTAAATCTGAAGCCAAATTATTAAGCTGCTCGGTTAATAACCTACTTACACTAGAACGTGCCAATGTAGATACGCCTCCACCACCACCAGCTAAACTTTGGAAAGGATTATTGGCAATGAACCTATTTAAAGCCAGTAGGGCAAAAACTTGTTTGTTGAGCTCACTTTCATCTCTGTTTACATTTTGTAATCGGGTGTAAGCTAAGCTACCTACTTCGGTGCCACGCTCATTCTCGGGCAGATCTAACTTAAAGGAGATGGTTGGTTTCAACAACTCATCTTTCATGTACAGGTAAACCTGAAAAGGGAGCTTGGTTTTAGCTTGGATATTACTTGGGTCGTTTAATAAATCGATAGGTGCAGCATTTACTTCGTATAAGGCAGTTAGGTTTACAGTGGCAGCAGTTGGCTCACCAGTCCAAATAATGGTGCTACCCTTTACCAATTTAAATTCTTTTTTACCTAAAGGACCAACGGATAAATTGTAAGAACCATCAGTGATTTCATACCTGCCTGTTAAGCTTACCTTGCCGCTGGCATCAATGCTCGCATTTAAATTGGCATCGCCCCTAACTTTTAAGGCATCACCATTAGAAGGATCAACAACAACATTTAACTCAGCCTCGGGATCTATCGTTACATCTGCAACTAGGTTGAGACCTTTAATTGGCGATTTGCTAACACTATCCGCCTTTAAAGCTTTTTTCCCATTATATGGTGGGGCATCTGCATCAATAAACTCTACAATTCCTTCTTGGTCAATTACCGATGGGTCGTCAACTGGCAATGAGTAAAAGAATTTGGTTCCTTTGTTCACTTTGATGCTCATGTTCACATCAGGCTGGTTTAAATCTCCACCTACTTTAATGTTACTGGTTAAATAAACAGTACCATAGATCATGTCGTTATCTGCTGCGGTAGAATTTAAGGCCCTAAAATTGTCTGTATTAATGTTTAGCCCAAACCTTACGTTTTTAAAATCGGTAGTATACACCATACCATCTACCACGGCCTTTTTACCAAGCGAATCGACCAATGTAAAGTTGTTGAACTTAATCCCTTCATTGGTAAAACCAACCTCCTGATTTGGCATGGTAAAGTAAGAATTGATGTAAGCAATTCTGAAACCTGCATCATTGAATTTCAACGCTCCAAGAATTTTAGGGGCTGTGGGTTCTCCTTTTACCGTAAACTGGCCACTTATAGTGCCTTTGCCTTGTCTAATTTGACGCATGCTTACACTTTCTATTTCTCTAAGGTCAATTTTATCAATGTTTACGGTTAGATCTAATGCACTTTGTGGAGTGGTGTAATAATAACCTTTGGCACTCAGCTCGTGTATGCCTTTTAACTTGGCATCAACCTGAAATGCATTTTCGGTATTGTTGTTTACCAATACACTTAAATCGCCCAGTTCATCTTTCTGATAACGTAATTTGCCAATTGTTAAATTAGCTTCGAATTTGGGGTTTGAAGCCAAGTCTTTTACATCAACCATTCCGTTAATTACTCCACCAACCAAGGTGGTGTCGGTTTCTGCAAATTTGGTTAAGGTTTCGATCTGGAAATTCTTAAACTCTGCCCGCAATGGCGAATTTGGCGTATTGTTAATGCTGTTGATACTTAGTAATTGTTGCCCTTTACTTAGGTTAAACTGGTTGGCTAAGATACCCGATTGTCCAAATTGGATAAAATTCTCGGGCGAGATGGCCCATTTTTCATAATCTAGTAATAGCTTGTTAGGGTCTAAACTGAACCTGAAATCTTTATCTATGGATTTAAATATTCCGCCCAATACATATTTGTTTTTCCTTTGTCTATCGCGAAGGAAAATGTTGACATCCAGCTGGTTGTTTGCCGCTGTGCCTGAAAATTCTGTGTTGAATAAAACAATAGAAGGGCTTTGGATACTTTTAACCAATAAACTGTAATTCAATTTTTGACCTTTATTATCGATTGCCAAACGGGTACTGTCTACATTGTAATCGCCATATACCAATTTTGGAAAAGCAGCATTTAAGAGCAAGCTATCTTTTTGTGTATCAATAAGGCCATTAATGATTGATGGGACAAAAGTGGTGAGCTGAGGTACAAAATCAGCTAAAAATTTAGGGTTATAGATTTTAATCGCAAATCTAAATCGCTGATCTGGAATAGGGGTTACCTCGCCAAATTGGTAATATTTATTGATTTGATTGATCACTGCACTGCCCATTTTACTCAACTGATATTTACCATCAATTTTTGCAGTTAACAGCTCAGATTTTAACGAAAGTTTGTTTGCTGTTGCTGTAGAAACGGCATTGATCTGGATGGTGTCTACATTGAATTTTCGACCTTCTTTTACCAGTTGTAGGCCAGTAGCAAAAACATCCCCATTTAAATAATCTACATCGGCAGTTTGGATAGCTGCCTTTATATTGCCCGCTACCTTAAATTCTGTGGTACTGAAATTGAGTTTTTGCAAATCAACCTGTTTTAAGTTAACAGTGCCTTTAACTGCCGGATATTTTCCGGCCAAGTTAACCTCAGCATCGAGGTTGAAGTTAAGATTGCTATCGGGCATGTTACTTTTTACACGAACCAGCTGATTGGCATAAGTTCCGTTTAAGCTCAGGTTGCGGTAATTGTATTTGTTATAAGTAGCATCGATTAGTTGTGCATTGAATTTTGCATTTATTTTTTTAGGATCTAAGCCTGTTCCAACAACATCAGCTTTAGCCGTAATGCGACCTAAAGTTGCTTGCTGTTTCAATAATTTGCCCACGTTAAAATTAGTTAGGCTAACGTTGGCTTTGTAGCTTTCTTTTCCTTTGGCTCCCTTCATTCCTGCTACAATGAGTGCCGTACCCATATCAGTTTGGATAGTTAGGTTGGTGTTAAAATCACCCATTGAACCTTTAAAGTTGCCTTTTGCATTAATGGTATTGGGCAATTCGATACTTGGGGGTAATGATTTTTTAGGGATAGCCACTAACAAATCGCTTTTGGTGAGGTAAAGTTTTTTGATGTTTAAATCGAGGTAAGCTTTATTGATATCTGGTAGGCCTTTCGCCTTGCCGCTAATGTCTATTTGTGTACTTCTTAACCCACTGATCTGTAATTGGGGGATATTTAAATTGTTTAGATAACCATTGATATTGGCGTTGAGCTTGATCTTTTCATTTTGATAATTTGCTGGTATGGCATTGCTAAAAAAGACAGCGTCCTTTAGGCCAATTGTAGTGTTCTTGAAATTTAGGCTTAAGCGTACTTTTTCAGGATGTTTGGTTAAGTCGTCTATTGAAGAGAAATTTAATGCTGTATTGTTATTGATACTGGTATGGGGGGTTCTTAGTACAAAATTAGAAAGTTTGATCTGCTGGTCTGTATAAATGGCATCGCCCTTTAACTCATTCAAAATAAAACCACTTTTATCTTTTAACGAACCATTTTTTACATTAGCCCTAATTCCGGTAGCATCATAACTTACATTTGTAGCGCCTAAATTCAATCCCACAATATTTAGGTGGTTAAAGTCGAGCCCTTTGGATGGTTTTGCACCAAGGTTGTCAAATTGTACGGTATTTTCATTAAAATCTACATTCTTGATGATGAGACCCAATGGAGACTTTGTTGCAACAACGGTATCTTTTACCTTTTTAAGGTCGTTACTTGGTGCAGGTTTAAATGCAAACAGAATTTTTGATTTATTAAGCCTTGCTTCATCAACCAAGTATTTGCTATTGGTTAAATCTACCTTTAAGTTAACAAGACCTAAATCGTTCAAATCTGCTATGGCTTTAGTGGTCGATAATTGATCGTCGTAATTGACCTTTACATTGCTAAATGAAAAATCTTGCACTTCAATTAAAGGGAGTTTGCCTAGCTGTTTTTGCGCACTATCTACACTATTGGTTAAATGCTGTACCAACTGTGTGAGGGGTTTTTGCTGTAAATAACTTAAGGAAGTGTTTTTTAGGCTTAATGTTTTAATCACATAATGTTGATTGGCCAAATCGAAATCCTTTATTTTGGTTCTAAATTCGCCCAAGTATAATTTTACATCATTGCCAGCAACATCATCCCGATAGGTTATTCCGATATCCTCAAATAATACCTTATCTATTCTAAATTTAAGTGTTGAAGTACTGTCTTTATTTACAACCTCTGGTTTTTTCTCTTCAGACATAAAGGCATCAACCAGGAAAGAAAAATTAAAACTTGTATCTGGATGAACCCTTTTTACGTTTGCACGTATGTTTTTTAGCTCAATGTTGTTAATTTCAACCGTATTCTTTAACAGTTTAAAAAGGCTAATGTCTACCTGTAATTTTTCGGCATAGAGTAAAGTATCACCCTTACGGTCTTCGATATAAAACTTGTTTAAAACAACATCTTTAGGTAGCGCTATTTTAATGCTTTCTAGTCTTACTTCGGTTTTAGTTTTGTTTTTGAGGTAGGTGATGGCCTTGTCTTTAACAAAATTCTGTACTGCAGGAATATTTAAGGAAAGTGCAATCAATACCACTAGGAGAATTAAGCTAGCTATAATCCAAAGGATAATTTTGAGACTTTTACGTAAATACTTCTTCAAACGAGACGGATTAGGATGGTAAATTAATCTATTCACTAAAATCATGCCACCGAGATGACCCTTTGTAAACAAATTAGGCATAAAAAAGTTCATATAAAACTAAAGCAAAATGTACTGCGTTTATATTACCACAAATAATATGTAAGTTTAATTTATGAACACACTTAATTTTAACATCAGTTATGAGACTTATGCTGATATAGATGAACTTTCCGAAACAGATCAAATGTTATGCAATAAAGCGAAGGCTGCCTTAGCTTCATCGCACTCTCCATATTCTAAATTTAAAGTAGGAACGGCTATTTTGTTGGGCGATGGTCAAGTAGTTTTAGGTAGCAACCAAGAAAATGTAGCCTATCCGTCAGGCCTTTGTGCAGAAAGGGTGGCCTTATTTACTATTGGTGCCAATTATCCAGATGCGGTAATTCAGTCGATGGCAATTACGGCGCAAACCGAAAATTTTAAAATCGAAAATCCAGTAACTTCTTGTGGTGCCTGCTTACAGGTAATGGCCGAATATGAAAAAAGACAAAACCAACCCATTGATGTATTATTTTACTGCATTGATGGGCAAATTATGAAAGTGAAAGGCATTAAAAGCTTGTTGCCCTTTGTTTTTGTAGAAGATAGGTTGGGCGGATAAAAATAGTTTTAACTACTTAGTATAGCTGTTTTACCATATAGAAACATAGGACACATAGCCTTTTAGATAGCTTAACTATATTTTCAATGTACCTATATGGTTGATTTTAATGCGCTTACTGCCTCAATGTTTTCAAGTATAAGATTTTTACCACATAGAAACATAGTGCACATAGCCTTTTAGATAGCCTAACTATGTTTTCTATGTACCTATGTGATTGACATTATGTATTAAGTGTCTTAATGTTTTAAAATATAAGATGTTTTTATCACATAGAAACATAGGGCACATAGTCTTTTATATATCTTAACTACGTTTTCTATGTGCCTATGTGGTTGATCTTAATGTACTAACGACCTTTATGTTTTAAAGAATTACTATTTCTTTAAGGCTGCTCTAACTTTTGGTGCAATTTGAGTTCCGAAAATCTCAATAGATTTCATCATTTCTAAGTGAGAAGATCCTCCAACATCCATATGGGCTGAAAAACGGGTTAAGCCAAACATTTCTTCCATAGCTAAAATTTTATCGATGGCTTCATTGGCATCGCTGATAAGCAATGCGCCATCTTTACTGCGTCCGAAATCAAATTGATGTTGTTGGTAGGGTGGCCATCCACGAGAACGTCCAACCCGATCCATCTGTGCAGAATAAAGCGGGTAGTAGTAATCTGCTACCTGTTTGCTATTTTCCCCAAAAAAGGAATGCATGTGCACGCCAACCTCAAATTTAGAGGGTTCATGCTGATAACCTTCATATACTTTTTTATAATAATCAAACAGTGGTTTAAATTGTGCTGGCGAACCACCAATAATGGCAAACATTACTGGTAGCCCAAATTTACCTGCTCTTAAAACAGACTCAGGTGTGCCACCAACGGCTACCCATATTTTTAGGTTGTTATCTATTGCTCTAGGCAATATTTCTTGGTTCACCAATTCAGGTCTGAATTTACCTTTCCAACTGATCTTTTGTTCTTTATTGATTTTTAAGAGCAGTTCTAGTTTCTCCTCATAAAGTTCGTCGTAATCTTGTAGGTCATAGCCATACAATGGAAATGATTCGATGAAACTGCCACGACCAGCCATTAGTTCGGCCCTGCCATTGGCAATTAAATCTACCGTAGCAAAGCTTTGGTACAATTTTACAGGATCTGCAGAACTTAATACCGAAACGGCACTGCTTAATTTAATGTTCTTGGTGATACTTGCGGCCGCAGCCAAAATAATTTCGGGACTTGACACTGCATAATCGGGACGGTGATGCTCCCCAATTCCAAAAAAATCCAAGCCAACCTCATCCATCAGCTTTACTTCTGCTAAAATCTCTTGTAACCTTTGTTGTGCTGGCTGTATTTCGCCTTTTGCATTGATCTGCAAATCGCCGAACATGCCGATACCTAATTCCATTATCTTATATTTTTGATTTTGAACAAAGGTAGGGCGTACAGATTTGAAAATATTTGATGTATGGTAAGAAATGGAGAATTGTTTTTTTAAACATTAAGAAATTAAATTCATTAAAAGGGGATTTCTATTTTTCTCGTTATGGGCTCTTATTAAAATAGGTGAGTTTTACCATCTAAGACACCTAAGATACACTTAGCATGCTGAGGTGGTGGCATGATTAATAAGCTTGACCACATAGGAACAGTAGGACACATAGTGATATTGGTTATTTCGTAATGCTTTTTTTAAGTGCCTTATGTGTCTTGGGCGGTGAATTTATTTGTTTAAACAATTAAATTAGCTAAGAATGTATTCCTATTCTTCATTCCTTAATGTTGTATTTTTATTTAAGTCTCATAGTTTTTACCATCTAAGGCACCTGAGTTACACCTAAGACTTAGGTTCCCTTAGATCGCTTAGGTGGTTAAGTTTTTAATGTTAAGGTATATATTTAAAGTATTTAGGTGAAGGGAAACTGATCAATCACGATCCATTTTTCGTTGCTCTTTTGCTCAATTAAACTGATCTGATCAAAATAGAGCATTGTTGGAAATTCATGTTGTTTAATTTTTTCAAAAATCTCATCGGTACAGGTCGAATTTCTGGGGTGCATTAGTGTAAGATGGGGCGAATGGATTCTAGGACTGTCATTTAAGCCTTTCAACACTTTTTTTCGCAATTCATGAAAATCGTTATTGTTTACGCTAGCAGGAAGTAATACTCCTTTTCCATTATCGAACCTTGCAACAGAATTAAATTCAATTGAAAGCGCTTGGTTAAGAATAATGGCCTTAATATTTTGAAGTACAAGCGCAATTGGTTCAATCTCATCTTCTCTACATAAGGTTACATGTGCCGCAATTAGCTGCTGTTGTATAGGATTAAATTCGGCTCTTATCTTTTCGATTATATCGTTTTGATCACGAAGAAATAAGGTAAGCTGTCTTCTCGAGTAGTTCATTTGTTATTCGGTAGCTTGTTTGATGAATTGGCCTTGAGCGGTCCAAAGTTTAATTTTTCCGTTGATACTGGTGGTCACAATTCGATCTGACTTGCTGTTCCAATCAACACCCCACAATAAATCTTCAGACTGGGCAGTAAAAACGAGTGCGCCCTTATTGTTCCAAATGCGAAGTGCATCACTAGCAGTTGCCAATAGGGTTCCTGTTTTATTCCATTGGATATTACGGTATTCGGCTTTGCTGCCATGCATCGTTTTGAGTAATGTGCCATTTGCTTTCCAAAATTGAAGTAAAGATTGGATCTGATCGTGACCATAATCGGCCGATGCAAAAAAGTTGCCAGATGGATGCCACCTAACAGCCAATACACCAGTTTGATCGGTACGGTGTTTAATGATTTTTAGGGTACGACCGGTTGTATCTAAGAGCCTGATGTCATCGCCACTAACTACAATTGTATTTTGATGAGGGTGCCAGTGTAAAGAGAAATAACTATTGTCGTCGCCTTTTTTAATGGTCTTTAGCAGTTTTCCATTTGCCTTCCAAATTTTTACCAAACCTTCGTTATCGGCAGTGGCTAGTAGTTCGCCATTAAAATTCCATCCAATTCCTCTAGCCCCATATTTTACACCACGCAGCCTAATCATTTTTCTGGTGTCTAGGTTTAAGATACTTAAACTATCGTTGTGGGTGGCAATGGCAATGATGTTTTTATTGGGGTGCCAATTGACCTGCCTGATCATGCTTTTTAACGGAAAAGTTTTAACCAGTTGAAGGCTTTTGCCATTATATATTTTGAGCAAACTATCATCTCCACCTACGGCAATCCATTTATCGTTAGGGCTCCAGCTTACTGTCCAAAGTAGGGTTTGTTTTTTGCGAACATTTGGTACCTCACTTTTTGCTGGGCTTAGCCCATACATCAGCGGGAGTAGCAACACAAAGCACAATAAACGATAACTTAAAAGTTTGGGCATCTAATTTTACGATTAAGGCATTAACTCGAATATAAGGAAATGATTTACAGGCTTTGATACTTGCATAAGCCGTTGTGCCCTAAACCCGATGGTAATGAACAGGAGCGAAGCGAGTAAAATGGACAGCGGGACTAACGTTACTCAATGTTGCTACACTGGCTTTTCTATTCAATTGGCTAGCCTTAATTATTAGAGTTTCCAGATGCTGTAAAATTCACACCTGTTTAAAACTTCTCTTAAAAATTCTGATTGCAAGCCTTATATTTACGCATCCCAAATACTTTTATAGCGAATGAGTGAAGAATTAGACAATAACTTAAACGAAACCAATTTGCCGGATAATACGGAAATTAAACATACAGTTACCCCGATTAATGGCCTTTATGAAAACTGGTTTCTCGATTATGCTTCTTATGTAATTCTAGATAGAGCAGTACCGCACATACACGATGGTTTAAAGCCCGTACAGCGTCGTATTATGCACTCTTTAAAGGAAATGGACGATGGACGTTTCAATAAAGCCGCCAACGTAATTGGGAATACGATGAAATACCACCCACATGGTGATGCTTCTATTGGCGATGCAATGGTGCAGATTGGACAGAAGGATTTGTTAATTGATTGCCAAGGAAACTGGGGCGACCCGATTACTGGCGATAGTGCTGCAGCTCCGCGTTACATTGAAGCACGCTTATCGAAATTTGCCAACGACGTTGTATTTAATGCAGATACCACCATTTGGCAATTGAGCTATGATGGTAGAAATAGTGAGCCTGTTACCTTACCTGTTAAATTCCCCTTGTTATTGGCACAGGGAGCCGAAGGTATTGCGGTGGGTTTGGCCACCAAAGTAATGCCACATAATTTTGTGGAGCTATTGGATGCTTCTATTGAGATTTTAAGGGGAAATAAACCCAACATCTTACCCGATTTCTTTACAGGCGGTATGGCCGATTTTTCTAACTACAACGAAGGGATGCGTGGTGGAAAGATTAGGGTAAGAGCAAAAATTACAGAAAAAGATAAAAAGACTTTGGTCATTACCGAAGTTCCATATAGCACTACTACAGGTTCGGTGATTGATAGTATTTTGGCTGCCAATGATAAAGGCAAGATCAAGATTAAAAAAATTGAAGACAATACTGCCGCCAATGTAGAAATTGTAGTGCAACTGGCACCAGGCATTTCGCCCGATGTAACCATTGATGCTTTGTATGCTTTTACAGCCTGTGAAGTTTCCATCTCTCCAAATACCTGTATCATTAAGGATGATAAACCTCAATTTCTTTCGGTAAACGATATTTTAGCGCAAAATACAGCGCATACCAAATTCTTGTTGAAACGAGAACTGGAAATCCGTTTGCACGAACTGCAGGAAAAGATCTTCTTTAGTTCGCTCTTAAAGATCTTTATTCAAGAAGGGATGTACAAAAATGCCGAGTACGAAAATGCCAGCGATTTTGAAGCAGTGGTAACGGTATTGAACATCTTGTTCGATCCGTTTAAGCCTTCGTTATATAGAGAGATTTTACCAGAAGATTTTAAAAAGCTGATCGATAAACCGATGAGTAGCATTACCCGCTTTGATGTGAAAAAGGCTGATGAGCAGATGAAAGCTTTGGAAGACGATATTAAGGTAGTGAAAGGTCATTTGCGTCATTTAACCGATTATGCCATTGCTTGGTTTCAAAAACTAAAGGATAAATATGGTAAGGGCCGAGAACGCAAAACCGAAATCCGTTTGTTCGATAAGGTAGAAGCCAGTAAAGTAGCTTTGGCCAACGTTAAATTGTACCTGAATCGTGAAGATGGTTTTATTGGTACAGGTTTGCGTAAAGACGAGTTTGTGGCCGATTGCTCTGATATTGACGAGATTATTGTTTTCCGTGAGGATGGAAAATGCATCGTAACCAAAGTGGCC
The DNA here is from genome assembly GCF_001412215.1 of Pedobacter sp. Hv1. Taxonomy (GTDB): domain Bacteria; phylum Bacteroidota; class Bacteroidia; order Sphingobacteriales; family Sphingobacteriaceae; genus Pedobacter. Next base: position 269,879 of record NZ_LLWP01000005.1, on the reverse strand, counting down.
GACAAAACTTTTGTGGGCAAGGGCATTATTCATGCACAGGTATTTAAAAAGGGAGATGAACGTACAGTTTACAACCTCATTTACCGAGATGGTGCCAACGGAACAAATTACATTAAACGTTTTTCTGTATTAGGGGTAACCCGAGATAAGGAGTACGATTTAACCAAAGGCAGTAAGGGTTCAAAAGTATTGTATTTTACCGCCAACCCTAATGGCGAAGCCGAAATTATAACGGTACAGCTTAAACCACATTCTAAATTAAAGAAGCTACAATTTGATATCGATTTTGCAGAAGTAACCATTAAAGGGCGTGCTTCTCAGGGAAATATTGTGTCTAAGTACCCAATTAAAAAGGTATTGTTGAAGAGCAAAGGCGTTTCGACTTTATCGGGATTAAAAATTTGGTATGATGAATTACTGAAACGTTTAAATGTTGATGGTAGGGGCAAATACCTGGGCGAATTTGATGGTGATGATAAAATTGTGCAAGTGAATGCTGCAGGTTGGTACGAACTGACTTCTTTTGATTTGAGCAACCATTTTGATGCTGGAATTGTATTGATGCAAAAGTTCGATCCAGAACAGGTATATGGCTTGGTACATTATGATACTAAGGCGAAAAACTATTTTGTAAAGCGTTTTACCTTCGAAATGCAGCCAGCAGGCAAAGAAGTGACCATTATTAGCGAAGAACCAGGTTCTAAAATGATTTTTATTACAGGTAAAGCTGAGGCACAAGTGCAGATCGATGTAGAAAAAGGAAAATCGAAAACGCCAGAGACCTTAATGGTAGACTTGGCAGGACTGATTGATGTGAAAGGATTAAAAGCAAATGGTAACCGACTCTCGCAACACGAAGTGAAACAAGTGGCCTTGGTTAATCCAGAATCTGAAATAGGAACTGTATTGATAGAAAAAACTAAGCCTAGCACAGAAGATGGTGAGGAGAATGAAGAAATTGGAGGAGCTGAGCAAGAAGAAGGCGTTGTAGAGATGGTAGAAGAAATGGCCATTGATGAAGTAGTGCCTGAGGTTGTAGAAGATGTTGAACTGCCTGAGGTGAAAACCGAAGAACCAGTAAAACCTATTGAGGAAACGCCTAAAAAGAAACCAGTATTTAAGGTAGAACCGATAGCAAAACCTGAGCCTAAAGAGCGTACTGTAGTTAAGGAAGAACCAAAAGAAGAAAAAGTAGCAGAACCTAAGGTTGAAAAAACAAAGGAAGAAGCTAAGCCTGAACAAGCAAAACCGATTAAAAAGATCGATCTGGAAATTACCAATCCAGACGATATTAAAATTGATGACAAAGGACAGTTAGGGTTTTTCTAACAAAGAGGAAATAGATAAAAAACAAAAAGGCCACCGATCGGTGGCCTTTTTGTTTGAAATAAAACTTACAAAGTTCTATTTTTCATTTTTTCATATGCTTGCTGAGAACGTAGAAAACCTTCGGCTTGGTTTCCTGCTTTAGCCATATCACTTGCAATTTTTTGCGTAGCCAATGCTTCATTATAAATTCCCATAGCATAATAGAGATGAGCTAGCGTGTCATAAAATCCCCAAGTTGGGCTCAATTCTATAGCACGTTTACTCCAAATCATGGCTTTGGTTAAATAATTGATATTTTTAGTGCCTGTGGCATAAAATCTATAAGCAATATTATTTAGTTCGGTTGCATAACTAGTTGAAGAAACTGAAGTAATAAGAGATTCAGTTCTCCTAACCATTTGAGGATTTGACTTAAGGATACTATCTCTTTTTTCTTTTGAAATAGGAGGCATTGTTGTAAAAACAGGTTTATTTCTTTCTAACATCACCTGTTTTTCCTTTTCTTCTGCTTTTTTTATTGAATCCGCACTGATATTCATATAATAGGTGTCATAATGCTGAACTGCGCTTCTTAAATAGTTCGTAGTGTCTTTTATGGCACTGTAGTAATAGAGCATTTGGCTACCGTAACTCTTATTCCCTTTAAGATAATCTCTACTCCAACTATTTCTCGCAAAATTGGCGCCTGCTTGAGCTTGCCTAACATTTTTATTTTTTACAGCATTTAACATGGTATTGTTAATCATGTAATTATTCATATTTAACCTAGTTTGGCTAGGTTCTTTTTTAAAAATACTATCCACAATTTTTCTATTTGTATAGGCTAATTTAAAGGCCTCTCCATCTACATATGGACCAGCCTCAAGAATAAATAGTACGGTCTGGTAATCGTTAAAATCATCAATTCGTAAGCCCCTTACATATTGCTCAATGAGTTCTGCATTATTGGTAATGCCATTTTTTTTCTTTAGTTCAATTAGCCTTTTTAAGAGCGTATAATCAGATTTGTTTGCTAGATACTCTTTTTCTATGGTACTGATAGATTTTTCTTTGCTCTTTGTCAAAGCAAGATCAAGCATTGCCAAATACTTATGCGTTGTTGGCGAAAAACCAAAATCCCGATGGAAAACATCTTGGTTGGCATGCATGAAGAGAAAAGTTGGAAAGCTGTTGATTCTGTAGGTTGAAATAATAGAACGAATGGTAGAATCTCCTCCATTTGTTTCATAAACAATAAAATTGTCCTTAATTTTTTTTACCACATCTTCTTCTTGTATCGCTTTATTTGCGGGGATCTTATTTGCCATCTCTGGCGGAAAATTTGCACCAATAATAAGCAGGAGGGGTTTTTCTTTTTTCGTTGCCAATTGTAATGCTTGCTTATAAGATTTTGCATCACTTAAATTTTGTGCGAAAGAGAAAAAAGGTAACAGTAGGAGAAGTGTTAGTTTTAGATAGATTTTCATTTGTAGATTTATTTTTTCTAAATATATAAAATACCAGTTCAAAAAATATTAAATATGTTTTAGTTTAACATACTTATCAAATTGTATTTACATGATAGTCCTGTGTTATTCCAAATTAAAAATTATATTTGCCCCACTCAAGGGGTGCTCCTTAAATACTGTTTTCTATTACAGGTTTGAATGAGCTGAGATTATACCCATTTTAAGGTGAAAGGTAAAAGACGGAAGGTAAAAGGTAATGCATTTGCAAACCTTAAGCCCTCAATCTCAAAACCCTAAACCTTAAATGTACCTGATCTGGATAATGCCAGCGTAGGGAAGAGGTTGAGTTTTACAATGCTGTTTCGCCCCTGGGCAGCCTTTAATTTTTACTGTTTAACAGACAAATTGCATTGTAAATGATGAATCTTCAAGAATGGCTTTCGCTTTTTCAACAACAGTTTATACATACCTCGATCATCGAATGGATTGCCGTAGGTTTTGGTGTATCGGAAGTACTGTTGGCCAAACGGAATAACATTTGGCTTTACCCAACTGGAATTATCTCTATTTTATTGTCTATGTTTTTGCTGCTTCAAGTAAAATTGTATGCAGAAACCTTGCTAAGTATGTACTATTTGGTGATGAGTGTGTATGGTTGGGTTTTATGGAAAAAACGTAAAGAAGCCGCACAAATTCAGGTGGCGTGGTGCACCAATAGAGAGCTTACTGTTGCCATATTGATTTCTACTATTGGCTTTTTGATCTTGTATCTTGTTTTAAAACATTTTACAGATTCTGATGTGCCTGTTTGGGATGCCTTTGTATCATCAACCGCATGGGCAGGCATGTGGCTGTTGGCCAAACGTAAAATAGAGAACTGGATTTTCTTAAATATCTCTAACATTTTTGCTATTCCCTTATTGATCCATAAAAAGCTGGCCATGTTTGCCGTATTAACTACTATTCTATTTATCGTAGCCATTTTTGGTTTTATAGAGTGGAGAAAGATCTATAACCAGAAAAAAGTAGCTTTAGCAGCATAGCCATGGAACAAATTTTAAGCAAAGCAGACCAAGCAAAAATCAGACAATATGCAGGCGCTGCAGAAGAACTTGGAGAACTACATCCTGAAGTATTAGAGTTGGCTTACCAACAACAATGGTTTAAATTATTTGTGCCCGAGCAATACGGTGGCCCTGGTAAAAAGCTGCCTGAAATTTTAAGGTTGGAAGAAGCATTAGCAGAGGCCGATGGAAGTTTGGCTTGGACAGTTACACTTTGCAGTGGCGCAGCATGGTTTGCGGGATTTTTAAATGTAGCACAAGCCGAACAATTATTTGCCGATAGGAAAGTATGTTTTGCAGGCAGTGGTGCCATTGGTGGAACTGCCATAACAACACCCGATGGCTATCTGGTTAATGGAACTTGGAAATATGCTAGTGGTGCGCTACATGCTACCGTATTTACCGCCAATTGTTTATTGAAAAACGAAGATGGTACCGATGTGCTTACCACAGAAGGTAAACCTGCAGTAAAGTCATTTATATTCAAAAGAAACGAAGTAAGTATTCTGGCTGGTTGGTCTTATTTTGGTTTGGTAGCTACAGGTAGCCATGCTTTCGAAATAGAAAACCTAACAGTATCTGCTGATAGAAGCTTTGAAATCAATAAAACAATCAACGTTGCCGATGAAGGATTTGATTATCCCTTTTTACAGTTGGCCGAAACCACTTTAGCAGTGAATAGCTTAGGCATGGCCAAACATTTTGTAGCGCTTGTTGAAGAAACATTTTATGCCAGATCTGGACTAAAAAGATACAATGAAACTCAAACGGCTTACTTTGATCAGGAGCTACAACGCTGCAAAAAAGAGCTAAATGAGTTTAGAGAACAATTTTATACTGCTTTCGATTTATCGTGGGAACAATTGTTGAAATACCAAAAAATTGACGAAGAATCGTTAGCCAAAGTAAGTTTGTTGAGCAGGCAATTGGCACACTGTGCTCGAAAAACTTCTGATACCTTATTCCCTTATTGTGGTTTGGAAGCTGCAAAAAAAGAAACGACCATTAATAGGGTATGGAGAGATATCCATACGGCAAGTCAACATGCATTGCTTACTTTTGAAAGTTAAAGACCACAAAACTCCAAAACATAAAAAGGGCTGACATTAATTAAAATGTCAGCCCTTTTTGGTAGTTCAGTCTAATTACTGATATTGGATGTAAATAGGAGCTGGTTTAAGTTTCATTAATTCTTCTGGAGTCATTAAACGGTTTGGTGCTTTTTTCAAATCGTTTTTATAGAACAATTTAAAACCTGTAAACTGTACTGGCTCGCTAAAAATAAAGTGGCGATATGTACCTATTTTTAAATCAGGCTCACCCCAACCATCCATATGCATTACAGTTTGTACCTCAGGTCTTAACTTGATGTTTTGGTAGTTGGTTACCATTTTTTTGGTAAATCTATGTACAACAAAAACCTTTGGTGGAAGATTATATTTTTTTACCATGTCTGCCAAATAGCCAGATACATAGTTAAGATCTGCTGCATCGTAAGTTCCAATTTTTTTACCAGGCAATGAGCCATCTTTCATTGAAAATTCAGGGTCGATACCTAAATGTACATTTGGCATTTGTAGGTATTTTTCAATATGAGGTAATTCTGCTTTAATAGAGCTTAAAGCAACCTGAAGATCTAAAAATACAATGGTATTCGGATGCATTTTGGCAATAGCCAATACAGAGTCGATTTGGCTGTTAGCCATTCTATTAATGTATTTGCCATCTTTACCTGGGGTGCCACTAGCTACTGCAGCAATATAGTGTAAGCCAACTTGTACCGGTGTAGCCGGATCTACTTTTTCCCAGTGTTTAACTTCAGCGTTTAAACGTTGCCACATTTCTTTTGGTGCATACTCGCCCAATGCGCCCATTTTTTTAGAATGCAAATTGCCATAATAAACCACAATACGTTTGAAAGGTAAAATTGCTCCAGCAAGTGGATAAGGCTGATTTTTTACTGGCCATTTTCCGGTAGTATCGCCATTGGCCAATTTTTTTACTAACTCGTTATATTTTGCTGTATCAACAGGTGTGCGTACATTTTCTTCTTCAACTTTTGTCGAATCTTTAGTGCCTGCAGTTTTGGCGGCTGCTTTTTTGCCATCAGAAGTGCAGTAAGCAAAAGTGCTTATGGTAACAACTCCCATTAATAAAGCACCTGCAATTTTAGTAAATCTCATAAGTAGATCGTATTAGTTTTAATAATTTAGTTTTCAGATCAATCCAAAAATACATCATTTCCCCACAGCCTTGCTTTATACTTATCAACAGATTAACATTCTGTTTAAAAGCACTAGTAATGGAGATAGAATTTGTGCCACCTTAATCTTCTGCAATTATACTATTCTTTATCAATAATAAAAATCCTCTTTTTGAAGTGTTTAGAGATTATATTTCATTATTATTTGTATTTAGTCTAAATAAGCTTTAATATTGCGCTATTATTTGAAATCATTCTAAATAATATACATGAAAATATATTTACTCTCTATAATTCTTCTTTTTTCGGCTACTAAGCTTGCTGCGCAACAGCAAAATCAAACCGTTTATATCAATGGTAAAGTAATCACGGCCGATGGTCAACCTGCTGCTGGTTTATTGGTATTGATTAAAGGTGTAAAGCGAATTGCCTATACCCAAAATGATGGTTCTTTTAAAATTGCTGCACCAATTGGTAAAAATGAGCTGACCATTAAATCAAGCTTAAACACTTTCGAACAAAGTGTGCAGGTTAATGCCAATTCAAATGTAGCGTTACCAACTATTCAGCTTAAAGAAAAATTAACTGAGTTAAACGAAGTGGTGGTCACCGCTCAATTTGGTCCACAATCGTTAAGAAACTCGGTCTACAATATTAGAACCATTAATGCCGAAAAAATTAGGTTGCGGGGTGCCACCAATGTACAACAAATATTAAATACAGAGTTTGGATTTCGTTTTAGCAACGATTTAACATTAGGTACAACAGATGTTGAGTTGATGGGAATGAGTGGTAGAAATATCAAGATTTTGTTAGATGGAGTACCCATGGTTGATCGCTCTGATAGCAGGGAAAGCCTCAATCAGATTGATGTAAATACCATTGAAAGGATAGAAATTGTAGAAGGACCTGTGTCTGTAGTATATGGTACCGATGCCCTTGCAGGGGTGATCAATATCATTACCAAAAACGCTGGTAAATCTGTATTGAATATTTCGGCTAGGGTACAAGATGAAACAGCAGGTAAAGAATATAATGCTTTAAAGGGTGCTGGTAACCATATCCAAAATGTGGGTGCCAGTTGGCAGAACAAGGGCTGGAGTGCTTTGGCAGGCTTTACCCATACCGAATTTGGGGGTTGGAACTTGGCTCCTAAAACTGCATCGCCAGAACAAGTGGCCGCAGAAAATAGATGGAAACCGAAAGAACAGTACATGGGGAATGCCAAAATAGGTTACCGAAACAATCATTTTAATATTTGGTATCGGTTAGATGGCTTAGAAGAAACCATTGATAGCCGAGGAGGGATGAACCCAAACAACTATAGAGCAAAGTTCCAGACTTATACTACCAACCGTTATACACAACAACTACAAACCGAATGGAAGCTATCTGATCAACTTCAGTTAACTACTGTTGGTGGATATACAGATTTGAAAAGAGCTACCAGAACAGTACAACATGATTTTACAAGCAATACGGAAACACTAACCACAGAAGCTGGAGAACAAGATATTGCGAAATTTAATGCCGCAATTTTTAGAGCTACTGCACAATATACGGCCTCTAAATCTATTTCTGTACAACCGGGTTTCGAATTTAATAGAGATGCGGCCAGCGGTCAAAGGATAAAAGGTACACCTGTAATTAATGATTATGCCTTTTTTATCTCTTCAGAATTGAAGCCGAATAAAAGCATCAACATCCGTCCGGGTTTAAGGTTCATTAAAAATTCTGTTTACGACGCACCTACAGTAATCCCCTCGTTAAATACAAAGTTTACAGTGAGTAAGGATTTAGATCTGCGATTGGCTTATGCCCGTGGTTTCAGAGCGCCTGCATTAAGAGAATTGTATTATGATTTCTTTGATGCCAGCCATTCGATAATGGGGAACGAAAACTTAAAGGCCGAAGAATCCAATAGTTTCAATGGGTCAGTAGCTTGGGCAGGAATTCAACAAAAAGACCTTCAATTCCGCAGTACTTTAGCAGGTTTCTATAATTTATTTAAGAATAGGATTGATTTTGGTATAGATGCAGCTAATCCATCAGTTACTACCTATATCAATGTGTCCAAATATAAAACTACAGGTGGATCATTAGACAATACCTTGATCTACAAAAATCTACAGGCCAATGTGGCATTGTCTTATATCGGAAGATATAACCGCTTGGTAGAAGATGCTGTGTCAGTAGAAATCCCAGAGTTTTTATGGTCGCCAGAAGTAGCAAGTAGCTTAACCTATACTTTTCCTAAAATTAACGGAAGCATTAGTGTCTTTTATAAATATGCAGGTTCAAGACCAAGTTATCAATTGAGCACTGTAAGTGGTGTACAAACTGCCAAACTGGTTAAGGTTGGTAGTTTTAGCTGGGCAGATTTGATGTTGAACAAAAATGTACTCAAATACATTACCATTAATGCAGGCATTAAAAACCTTTTCGACATCACCCAATTGACCAATACTTCTACTGCAAGTGGCGGTGCACACAGCACTGGAGGTGCAAGTGTGCCTTATAGCTATGGACGCTCTTATGTATTGGGCCTTTCTTTTAACTGGAATAAAAATTAATTGAATTATATAATTTAAAAATAGAAACATGAATAAATTTAACTCAATCTTGGCCATTGCTGGTTTGGCAATCACGTTTACAGCCTGTAAAAAAGACAATGAAAATCCAATTATTGTTGTACCGCCATCTGATGGAAGTACCCTAACTTTAAATGGATTGATTGGTGCAGAATCTGGAACCGCTGCTGGAAATAGCGTATATGTAGATTTTAGTAAAGATAAACAGACTGCTGTTGATAGAGATAGCTGGGATTTAGGTTTTTATTCTGGAACCGACTTTAAGGTAATCTTGAATGCAACAAATGGTGCATCAGCTATTTTAACCACAACTACTAAAACTGACATTAATGCTGTAACCGCTGCCGACTTTGATCCTAATACATTAAAAACTGGTCAGGGAAGCAATCTATATTTTAATAACACGGATGATCAACGTGAAGCAAATATTTTAACCAAAACAGCTATTGCACAAATTTCTGCTACAGATGCAGATAATAAAGTTTACATCTTGAATAGAAAAGGAGGCTCAAATACTGTTTTGGCAACAACTGATCTGTATAAAATTAGAGTTTTGAGAAAAGGAACCGGATACACCTTGCAATATGCAAAAGTGAATGAAACGACCTTCAAAACATTAGATATTGCTAAAAACACAGAAGCTAATTTTCAATTCGCTTCGTTGGTAAAAGGAAGTGCAGTAGTTGTTGAGCCTGCAAAAGCTGATTGGGATTTGGTTTGGGGCTGGTCTCTTTATAGAACACAATTTGCTGATACCACAATTCCTTTTTCTGGTCTTATCCCTTATGCTTTCTCTGACCTCGTTTTCATTAATAGTTTAGCAGGTGTAACTGCTGCACAAGTTGCTACAGCTGATTTTACGTATGCTGCTTTTACAGAAGCTAATATCTCAAGTCCTAAAGTGGTATTTTCTGCTACAAGAGACATTATTGGCTCTAACTGGCGCAATACTACAGGTACTGTTGGCGTAAAAACAGATTTGTTTTATCTGATCAAAGATGCTAATGGAAATGTTTACAAATTGAAATTTGTGAGTTTCCACTCTGCAGATGGTGGTACCAGAGGTAAACCAGTAATTGAATATAAATTAGTTAAGAAAGGTTCTTAACGTTCTAAGTTTATAGTTTATTTGTTTTGTTTAAGAGTAAGGCTTCTGAGGATTCGGAAGCCTCTCTTGTTTTTGTTGGTGTCTTCAACGAGTGTGCTGCTATATGGCCAGTGTATCTTAAAATTCATTTTGAAGGCACATTTAAGTTATGATCAATAATTGAACCACATAGAAAGATAGGTCACATAGGTTTTTATGCTGATGTTGGCGTGCTCGCCAAGGTGCCATAAAAAATTCTCTATTTGCTTTATGTCTATGTGGAACTATGTTACTATGTGGTTAACATATCTTCGCTATGGAAAATTTGATCAACAAATTGACCACATAGAAAGATAGGTCACATAGCTTGTTTATCTTATGCTGAGGTTGGCGTCCTCGCCAACAGATGATAGACAAAAAGAGCTTTAATATCTGCTATCGGAAGTAAAGCTCCTTATCTTGTTGCTATTTAAACTTGTTGAATTTACCAAATACACCTAAAGGCAGTTTAATGCCAGAAGTAGCTTGTAAATAAAGTTCGCCAGTTTCTAAATTGCTTACTTGCGGAAAAGAAGTTTTGATCAAGTTTTCTACAATAACCGAAGAGAAGCCCAAAGAATAGGTATTCAAGATCAAAAAGTGTTCTTCCTCATCTAATAACTGCACCACATCTTGCATCATTTCCTGAATGTGGTCTTCTAATTTCCATTTCTCCCCATTGGGGCCATGACCAAAAGCAGGTGGGTCTAAAATAATGCCATTGTATTTTTTGCCACGTTTCAATTCTCGTTTTACAAACTTTAAGGCATCTTCTACCACCCAGCGTACGTCTTTTAAATTAGATAACTCTTGGTTTTCGTTGGCCCAGTTTACCACTTGTTTAATCGAGTCTACGTGTGTAGTATCGGCACCAGCAGCCTTGGCTACTAGAGAAGCAGCACCAGTATAGGCAAATAGGTTCAGTACCTTCGGCACTGGTGTTTTGAATTTCTTAACTGAAGAAGAAATATAATCCCAGTTTACCGCCTGCTCCGGAAAAACACCAACATGCTTAAAAGAGGTCAATCCTAAACGCAGGTTAATATTGATCTCGTTATTTTTATAATTTACATTCCAACGGTCTGGGGTGTTTTTAGCTACTTTAATCCAATCGCCACTGGTAGCAGAACGGCCCTTAAATTGAATATGGGTCTGCTTTTTCCACTCTTGTGGCGACCATACTTTTTTCCAAACAGCTTGTGGCTCCGGACGAGCTAGTACCAAATTGCCAAAGCGTTCGAGTTTTTCGAAATCTCCGCAATCTAATAATTCATAGTCTTTCCAGTGGGTTGGTGTAAGTAAGTGTATCATTGGTATAAAATAGTTTGAACTAATATAGTTTTAAATATATCAATTAATGTTGTGAGATTTAAATGAATAAGCTTGAAAAAGAAACCTTTGTAAGGTTTATAGTTTGCCTTTGGCAGCTTTCATAAAACGGCTGGCAAATACAAAATCGTTCAGCTCTTCAATATCTGTTTTGGCGATTTCTTTGTTAGAACCTTCCCAGAATTTTTTCCCTTCGTGTAAGAAGATGATATAATCACCAATGCCCATAACAGAATTCATATCGTGGGTAACTACAATGGTGGTGGTATTGTATTCTTCAGTTAATTCTTTAATCAGCTCATCAATTACGATTGATGTTTTAGGATCTAAACCAGAGTTGGGCTCATCGCAAAACAGGTATTTCGGGTTCATGGCAATGGCACGGGCAATACCCACACGTTTTTTCATTCCTCCAGAAAGCTCAGCCGGAAACAGTTTGTTTTTCCCTTCCAGGTTTACACGTGCCAAACAGAAATTAACACGTTCTAGTTTTTCTTTATAAGGCTGATCGGTAAACATGTTCAATGGAAACATGATATTCTCTTCAACTGTCATTGAATCAAATAAAGCAGAACCTTGAAAAAGCATTCCAATCTCTTTTCTGATTTCGATACGTTCTTCGAAGTTCAATTGCGTAAACTCACGACCATCGTACAATACACTTCCCTGTTCAGGCTGGTGCAAACCAATCATACATTTGAGCAAAGTGGTTTTTCCAGAACCAGAACCACCAATAATTAAATTGGTAACCCCAGGTTCAAATTTACCAGAAATCCCTTTTAGTACCTCATTATCACCAAACGATTTATGGATATCTTTAATCTCGATCATAATAATAATTGGGTTACGATATAATCACATGCTAAAATACTGATACAACTTACTACAACAGCTTTTGTACTGGCCTGTGCTACTTCTAATGCACCACCTTTTACATAAAAACCTTCGTATGCAGGTACCGATGTAATGATAAAGCCAAAAACGAATGCTTTTACCAATGCTACTGTAATGGTATATGGATTAAAATCTGTAGTAATACCTTGTACATATTCTGCAGCAGAAACAGCACCAGATAAGGTACCACCTAAATAACCACCTGTAATACTTAAAACCATTGAAATGATTACCAACATTGGAACCATGGTAATACCGGCAATAATTTTTGGTAAAATTAAATAACCTGGTGCATTGATGCCCATAATCTCTAAAGCGTCAATTTGTTCGGTTACCCTCATGGTACCAATTTCTGATGAAATGGCAGAACCAATTTTTCCGGCCAATACAATTGCACTAATGGTAGGGCTCAACTCAAGGATACTCGAGTCGCGGTTAACCGAACCAATAATTGTTTTCGGAATAAAATCACTTACCAACTGGAAAGCAATCTGTAAAGTCATTACCGCTCCAATAAAAGTGGAAATGATACTAATTAAACCTAATGAGCCTACACCAATAAAATCCATTTGTTGAAAAATGGCTTTGATATATATTTTTAATTTTTCAGGTCTTCTAAAAACGGCTTTTAAAAGTAGAATATACTTGCCAAAATTGGTAAAGTTCATTTAATAAAGATTAACTGTAGTAAACACAATATTATACAAAGAAACAACAAAAAATGTTCTGGCTTTGTGTATTTATTAAAAAATATTATTGTTTTTAGATATTAATACCCTTTTTTGTGCTAAACAAACAATATTTTCGATATATGAATGCTGTAATTACAGGGGCAACAAAAGGAATAGGGAGAGCAATAGCACTTAAATTGGCAAGCCACGGCTACAATTTGGCCTTATGTGCAAGAACTGAAAAAGATCTGGAAGTTTTAAAAGAAGAATTGGCTCATGCCAATGTAAAAGTTTTTACCATGGTGGCCGACTGTAGCAACAAGACAGCGGTTTTGGCCTTTTGTAAGTTCGCAAGTTCGTCTTTTGATCAGGTTGATGTATTGGTAAACAATGCAGGTGTATTTTTACCTGGCAGCCTATTAGATGAGCCTGATGAAGCCTTTGAAAAACAACAGCGGTTAAATGTATATTCGGCCTATTATTTTTCAAAACACTTCGGAAAAATGATGCGTGAGTTAAGGTCTGGGCATATTTTTAACATCTGCTCTATAGCCAGTGTGCAAACAATTGATAATGCTGGCAGTTATAGTGTAACAAAGGCGGCCATGTATAGTCTTAATAATGTATTGCGGAAAGAGTTAGCTCAATACAACGTTAAGGTAACGGCAATTTTGCCAGGTTCTACATTAACAGCATCATGGGAAGGCACACATTTACCCCCAGAACAGTTTGTACAACCAGAAGATATTGCCAATTCTCTATACTCCATTTTAAATTTAAGTAGTGGTGTTAACGTTGATGAACTGATCTTGAAGCCTTTGAATTTTAACTTATAAATAGGAGGAGATAGCGTTATGGAAAAGAGATTATTTAGAAACGAGCACAGTAAGGCCATAGCAGGAGTTGCATCTGGCCTGGCAGATTATATGCAGGTAGATGTAACTATTATCAGGCTGCTTTTTGTATTGGCAACCATCTTTTTAGCTGGTGGCGGATTATTGGTCTATATTGTAATGTGGATTGTAGTGCCGGTAAATAACGACCCAATAGCAAGATATAATAAGTTTAACGAATATTTTAAAAAAAACCAAGAGGACTCAGCCATGTTCAACTCACCAAATGCCTTTAATAATCCTGCAAACTCTGGTGCGCAGACCAAATGGAACACACCCAATGCAGGTCCAGATTTTAACCAACCGGTAGATCCAGCTCAATTCAAAAAAAATAACGATACTGGTCGTACCATAGGTGGTTTAGTTATATTGATCTTGGGTATTTATTTCTTGTTGAGACAGTTTGATGTGATGCCGCAATGGTTCAATATCTTTAAGATCTATAAATTATGGCCACTGGCAATTGTAGCGGTAGGTATCAGTCTGATCTTTAGAAACCAGAGAAAAAATGAGTGGGATAATTTTAAAAAAACAACTGAAGAAACACAAAAAAGTACAGCTGAACAACCTGTTGAGGAGGCTATAATTACAGAAGAACCTAAAGATTCGGCAACACCAAATCCTTAGTATTTAAACCAAACAAGCATGATAAATAATTAAATTGCGGTTGTAGAGTTCTCATGCAAACTAAGCATCCGTTACAGCATAAAATTTAACGAAATGAAACTAGATAGAGTAATTTGGGGCGTACTGCTTTTGTTTATTGGTGGTGTGCTATTGTTAGATAACTTTAACATTATAGAGTTTTACTGGCGTAACGTATGGAGTTTTTGGCCAATATTTTTGATCATTTTAGGGGTCAATATCTTGTTCAATAGAAACAACTCGCAAACAGGAAATATCATTTCATTGGCCATTTTGGTTATTGCTTTATCTTTTCTCTTTGTAAAAGGCCAAGAAAGACCTTCGTCTAGATACTGGTGGGGCAATGGTAAAGGAAACCATATTGAAATGAATATGGACGATGAGGATAACGATGGTAACTACACCAAAGCTACATTTACTGAGCCTTTATTAGCTGGAGATAGCGCGAAGAAAAATATCCTGAATGTTTCTGGAGGTGGTACTTCTTTCGATTTAAAAGGTGCAACAGATAGTTTGTTTATTGCCAATGTAAGAAAGAGATTCAGCAATTTCATTTTAACCAAAGAATCTAGCGATAGCGTAAATACGTTAACCTTTAAACTACAAGATAAAAACAAAAGAAACAGTTGGTCTTTTAATGATGGTGGCAATGATGTTGACCTTCGTTTAAATACCGCTCCAGTTTGGGAAATGAATTTAAAACTGGGCGCTGGACAAATAGACTTCGATTTAAAAGACTATAAAGTAAGAACCCTTAATTTTGACGGTGGTGCTGCAGAGGTTGACATCAAATTGGGAAGCTTATTGCCTATTACAGATGTGAATATTAAAACAGGTGTGGCCGATGTAAAAATCCGCGTACCTAAAGACTCTGGTTGTCGCATCAAAACCAAAACAGGATTGTCTACAAAAGATTTTTCAGGTTTTACCAAAATTGACGAAGGGTTGTATGAAACACCTAACTATCAATCTTCAGCAAAAAAGATCTTCATCAACCTAGATGGAGGCTTAAGCAGCTTTGAAGTAAATAGATACTAAATA
The DNA here is from genome assembly GCF_001412215.1 of Pedobacter sp. Hv1. Classification (GTDB taxonomy): domain Bacteria; phylum Bacteroidota; class Bacteroidia; order Sphingobacteriales; family Sphingobacteriaceae; genus Pedobacter. The sequence continues at coordinate 254,645 of NZ_LLWP01000005.1, read as the reverse complement.
AAAATCAAGTTATCGGTTTTACGTTATAAGTTTGTATGGTTAAATTGTAGTAGATTTAGATAAAGTATCTGCTTGTAACGTAAAACTGAAAACAAATAACTTAATGGAATATACGGTAGTTGTTAATGGTAAACCCGAAGGGCCATATCGTTTAGATGAACTAAAAGGCCTAGCGATTAAACCTGGTACTTTTATTAGAAAACCGGGAATGGACGATTACAAAGAAGCTCATGAGTTTGCAGAACTGCGTGAGCTTTTGGGTTTCAGATACCAACAAACTGCCCCTCAATATTTCGCCTCGTTTGATCAGCGCTTAATGGCATCGGCCATTGATTATTTCTTATTAATGATCATCTATGTTTTTGTAGTGCTCATTCTCTACATTTTTATCAATAACCAAATTTTCAGAATTGGTACCGCTCTAAGCCTTTTGGCATTGGTGCCCTTAGCCAAACTGATTTATAGCAGTTTTGCAGAGGCCTCAGTAAAACAGGCTACCATAGGCAAACGTTTAATGGACATTAAGGTAACCGATATGATTGGCAACAGAATTGCCCTATCAGTTTCTTTTGGCCGTAACATTGCCAAGGTATTTTCTGTATTGCCCCTATTTATAGGTTACTTGTATAGCTTTTTAAACAAGAAACAACAATGCCTACACGATGTAATTGTGGGTACTTTAGTGATCAAACAACGCTTGGTTTAGCCTATAAGCTACGAATTTGACCCTCGGTTGATCGATGATTAACCTTAAATATTTAAACTTTTAGATTATCTTTGTAGTGCATGGAAAAAGTGGATAGATTCTACAAATTGGAAGGCGGTTATTGTAACAGTGTAACCCAATATTCGAGGTTTTTAACCCGCGAAGTTCAGATCGGTAACATCCCTATGGGTGGTTTAAATCCGATCCGTATCCAATCGATGACCACTACAGATACGATGGATACCATGGGTACTGTAGCACAGACCATACGCATGGTAGAGTCTGGTTGTGAGTATGTAAGAATTACAGCTCCAAGCATTAAAGAGGCCGAAAATTTGGCCAATATTAAAAAAGAACTGCGTTTAAGAGGCTACGATGTTCCATTGATTGCCGATATCCATTTTACCCCAAATGCCGCAGAATCTGCAGCCAGAATTGTAGAAAAGGTTCGTGTTAATCCGGGTAACTATGCAGACAAAAAACGTTTCGAAAATCTAGAATATACCACAGCAGCATATCAGGCAGAGTTAGATCGCATCTATAAAAAATTTACGCCACTGGTTAAAATCTGTAAAGAATATGGTACGGCCATGCGTATTGGTACCAACCATGGTTCACTGTCAGACCGGATCATGAGCCATTATGGCGATACCCCCAGAGGAATGGTAGAATCGGCTATGGAGTTTATCCGCATGTGCGAAGACCAAAACTATTACAACCTGTGTATTTCTATGAAAGCCAGCAATACGCAGGTAATGGTGCAGGCCTATCGTTTATTGGTAGAAACCATGGCAAAAGAAGGGATGAATTATCCTTTGCACTTGGGGGTTACCGAAGCCGGCGATGGCGAAGATGGCCGTATCAAATCGGCAGTAGGTATTGGTACGTTGTTGGCCGATGGTTTGGGTGACACGATTAGGGTTTCTTTAACTGAAGATCCCGAATTTGAAGCTCCAGTTGCTAGGGCCTTAGCCGATCGTTATGAAAGAAAGTTCGACAGTTCTCAATTGGCAGCTTCTGGTTCTCAGGAGGTAGTAAACAATACCACTTATAACCCGTATCAATATGCACGTCGCATTACCAGCCCCGTACAACAGATAGGAGGTCATTACCCGCCGGTTGTAATGGTTGATGTAACGACACAAAATTTAAAAGACCCGTATTTTTTAAGCCCATTGGGTTACAATTATAGTGCTGGTTTAGATAAATACAATCTATCAGACCAAGCCTGTGATTTGGTTTATTTGGGTGATGAACTGCCTTCTTTTTCTTTTCCGGGTAATTTAAAACAAGTTTATAATTATCAAACTTGGCTTCAACTCAAAGATAAACACAATTGTTATCCGTTGTTTAGCTTAGCCGAGTACGCAACGGTTGACATTAAAGATGCCACGTTAAACTTTGTAGGCATTAATGCCGATGAGTGGAGTACAACAGATTTGGAAGTTTCGCAATTAGCAAACCCTACAACCGTGGTTATCCTTACCACGAGCCAAGATATGGGTATGCAACAACAGCGAGCTTTTTTTGTAGCCTTGCAGCAGCAAAATATCCAAGTGCCGGTAATTGTTAAAAGAACGTACCAAAATGTAGATGCAGATCAATTGATGTTAGCTGCGGCCAGTGATCTGGGTGCCTTATTAACTGATGGCTTTGGCGATGGGGTTTGGATCAATGCCCCTGCAAGTATTGGTTTGGCCCTAGTAAACACCACCAGTTTTGGTATTTTACAGGCCACACGTACACGAATCTCTAAAACAGAATATATCTCTTGCCCAAGCTGTGGCCGTACCTTGTTCGATTTGCAAGAAACTACACAGTACATTCGCTCTAAAACCGACCATTTAAAGGGAATAAAGATTGCCATTATGGGCTGCATTGTTAATGGCCCAGGCGAAATGGCCGATGCCGATTATGGGTATGTAGGCACTGGCCCTGGTAAAATTACTTTGTACCGCGGTAAAGAAGTGGTAAAGAAAAATGTAAACACGCCTTCAGCGCTAGATGAGCTGATAGAGATTATCAAAGAAGATGGAAATTGGATTGAAACGGTTTTGAACTAGGAAATGGTGAATAGTAAATAGAAAATAGGAAGTAGTAAATAGGGAATAGAAAATAGATGGGTGTTCACAAAATGTGAAGTTTATTGAAAATATTCACAAAATTGGTATAGATCTGCTAAATTTTCCTATTGACTATTGAACCAATGACTAATGAACTAATGAGCCAATGAACTCATTATAAATATTTTACTTAAATACCTTCATTTCTTAATGTTAAAGATTGGCATCTTGCAATATTAACTATTAGTTAATTAAATGCCCCAAGCAGTAAGCATTACATTTCGGTTGCCACCATAATTGCGATGCTCGCAAAGGTAAATGCCCTGCCATGTACCTAAGGCCAGTTGACCGTCGTTTATAGGGATAAGTAATGAGGTATCTAGCAATGCAGACTTAAGGTGTGCAGGCATATCATCGGCCCCTTCGTAATCGTGTGTGTAATCTGGATCGTTCTCTTGCACCGCTTTATTAAACCAAGTTTCAAAATCCATGCGTACCGTTGGGTCGGCATTTTCGTTAATGGTCAATGAGGCAGAAGTATGTTGAATAAACACTTGCAATAAGCCTGTTCTTAAGATACTCAATTCTGGTATCGCATGTATAATTTCGTCGGTAATGAGATGGAAACCTCTACGTTTAGCTTTTAAACTCAATTTTTTTTGAAAGAATTGCATGGCCTTAGTATTTAAAATCTTCTCTACCTGGACTAAAGATATCCAGTAAAGTACAGTCGGTAACCGCTCTACCACCATGTGGTATACCACCCGGAATAAGTACAAATTTACCTGTATCTAAAATCTGGGTTTCAGCACCAACAGTCATCTCAAACTGACCTTTTAACACAAAGGCACATTGATGGTGGGGGTGGCTATGGATAGGAGAATCGCTACCTGCTTTGATCTCGATAAAGTTGATGGTATTATTTTCTGTATGGATCAGTTTAGAAAAAAATCCGGGAGTCATCTCCTTAATTTCGATATCGGCAAACTGACGGAAAATTGCTTCTTGCATGATCAAATATTTCCATAAAGTTAATATTTAAGGTGGGTATGGGACAAGAAATGTTAAATATTTTACGTTCCATTTGATTTGAAACATGAAGACATGAAGAAAAGTGAAGGCTTGTTTGAAGAAGATTCAATTACAAAGCCCTTCAGTTCTTCTTTGCTCTGAAACATTAAGGCATTAAGAAATTGAAGGTTTGTTGGAAGAAAATACAATTACTTTCCTACTTCATTTCTTAATGTTAAATATAGATTGGTTGGGTGTTCTTATTTGTGTTTGGCAAACATCTCTGCATTGAAGCTATCTGAATTGCCTTTGGGGATAGACAACGATTGCCAGTTTTGATTGATGCACATTTTACCAAGAAAAACGATCTGCCCTATGTGGTAAGGGTAATGGGCCAATTGTCTGTTAATGGCTTCGGTAACGGTATGGCCTTGGTTACGGATAAATACTTCCTTGGTAAGATCGGCTGTGGTTAAAGCATTAATGCCATCGAATAGGCAAGCCCAACCCTTGTTCCATTTGTTTAACAATTCTTCTTTGGTGCCTTTGGTGGCTTCAAATTCTTCGTCTCTGTTGCGCCATTCCTTTTCGCCATCGCTGGTTAAAAAATCCGTCCATCTCGATAGCATGTTGCCACTAAGGTGGTTAACAATCATAGCTATGCTATTGCTTTCTTCATTGTATTGCCAAAATAGTTGGGCCTCGTCCAGTTGAGCAATGGTTTTATCGCCTAGCGTTTTGTAATATTCAAATTGTGTTTTGGCACTTTTTAGATAATCGTTTTGCATGGGGAATGTGGTTTACGTAAAGATAGGCACAATTATACATTATATAAGCCTATAACTTGATAAACTAGCGCACTTTTAAAGGGTTGTTATTGGCCAATTTTATTGAATCTTGAAATAAAAGAACTAAACCTTATCTTGTAGTCAAAAATGACCATGCTCTCCGCCATCAAAAGAACTTTTAACTTCATTATTAAACATCCCTTAGCCAAAAGGCATAAATATCGCTCTTTTTATAGATTTGTCAGTTGGCAACTCAGCTCTTCCATGTCAACTGGGCTTACTGCCGTCCCATTTGTTGAGCATACCAAGTTTTGGGCAAAAAAGAAATTAACGGGTGTTACTGGCAATATTTATACAGGTCTTCATGAATTTGAAGACATGGCTTTTGTGATACACCTTTTACAAAAAGATGATGTATTTTTTGACGTAGGTGCCAATGTGGGTTCTTACACCATTTTAGCCAGTGGTTTAAAAGAGGCTAAAACGATCGCTTTCGAACCAGTTCAAAATGCTTTTGAAATTTTGTTAGCAAACATCGAACTCAATAAACTTCAACAAATGGTAAAGTGCGAACAAATGGCGGTGGGAAGCAAAAAGGAGGTTCTTTTTTTTACCAACGATGAAGATACAACCAATCATTGTGTAGAAAATGCCAGTGCAAATACCACAACAGTACAGGCAATCCATCTAGATCATTATTATCCCGAATTATGCCCCATTTTACTTAAAATAGATGTGGAAGGATTTGAAACAGAAGTAATCAAAGGGGCGTCAAATATTTTGGCATCAACAAATCTAAAAGCAATTGTGATTGAATTAAATGGGAGTGGCGATCGATATGGCTATGATGATGCCGATATTCATCAACAGTTGTTGTCTTTAGGTTTTCTTCCATATCTGTATGATCCCTTCCAACGAAAGTTAAATCCAAAAAATCATTTTAATGGTTTTAATACCATTTATGTAAGGGATATTGATTTTGTTTCAGCACGGCTTTCTAGCGCTAAACCATTTGTCATTTTTAATGAAAAAATATAAGTTTAGGCATTGAGCCAATGTGTAATTGCATACTATAGTGGCTGATAAGTTAATAGAACAGTACCGCTTTTAAAAACTTTAGTATCGGTTAATTTTAACGCTAACTGTTGTTCAAGGCCATTAAATATAGGTGTACCCTTACCTATAGCAATTGGATCGATCATTAACTGATATTCGTCTATTAACCCATGTGCAGCAAACTGGGTAAGTACCTGACCACTTCCTAATAAGGTGAGGTTTTTACCCGGAGTGTTTTTTAACTTTTTAATCTCGTCAATTATATTGTCTTTTACAATGGTGGTATTGTTCCAGTTGGCATGGCTTAAGGTGGTAGAAAAAACAATTTTCTCTGCCTCGTTCATTCCATTGGCCACTATCGGATCGTTGCTTAATGCAAATGATGTTGGCCAATAGCTCTCCATCATCTGATAGGTAATTCGGCCGAATAAAAGGATATGGTCTTCTTGCAGCATCTCTGCAGAATATTCTCCTTCTTCTTGCCCATGGGTATGCCAACTGATATCGCCCTGCTCATTTTTATAAAAGCCATTTAGCGATAGGAAATTATAGATGCTTAACTTTCTCATTTTAATGGTGTTGATGTAAACAAAGTTAGTTGAAGCAGTGGTTTGCAAAAGGGGGATTGGCGTATTTTTATAGTGCCATTTGAGACAGCCTAATTGAGCTCAATACAACTGCCTGCAATTACTTTCCATTGGTTGTTAAAGTTTTTCCAAACCCTTAGATAGCTAAATGTGCCATCTATTGAGTGATCTATGTATTTACCTTTAAGGTTGATGGTTACAGCAACTACAGCAGTATCGCCAATCATATTTATCTGTTGCTCTTTTGCTTCGATAGTGAAAATGGTTATCAGACCAGAACGGTGCGTATCTAGATCTGCTGCTTTGGTTATCGTTTGTCCGCTGGGCAGGTTAAACAATAAATCATCGTGTAATAAATTGTCCAAACTCGCTATATCTCTGTCTTTAATGGCCTTTAGGAGTGTCTTTTCACTAGCTACTATCTGATCTGTAATGTTCATGATTTTAAATTTAAGGTTGCGGAGTATATTTAACAATGTCGATCCCGATGCCGTTAGGGTCTTGGATGGCAAAGTGTCTATCACCCCATGGCTCATTGCGAATATCGATATTAATTTTAACTCCTTTCTTTTTAAGAGCCATATAGGTTTGGTCTACATCGTTAACCTCTAGGGTAAGGTACATGCCCTGACCATTGAAAGGCTTGTGGAACAATGGTTGTTGTGATGGATGGTTGGGCAGCAGAAAACTAAGCTCTGCATCTTTATTTGGGGTGTGCAATAAAAGATAGAACTCGTTTTCGAATGTTACGCCAAAGCCCAAAATGTTGGTGTAAAAAGCTTTGGTTTCTTTAAGTTTTGAAGTGATGATGCCTGCGTTCAGTTTCATTTTGTTTGGTGTTTGGGTTTGCGAATAGGTTAGGGATGCCCAACAGAAAATAGTGAGCACTAAAATTAGTTTTTTCATGGGATATAATTTATTAACCCTACAAAATTGCAAAGATTGGATGAAGGGGTATTGTAAAAATCGGACATGTTTTTTACCATTCTAGCTAGATGGTTTGAAACATTAAGGCATTAAGAATGATGAAGGTTTTTGTTTATCTTAATGTTGAAAAATGGCGCTTCGATACTTTGTTAAACGGAGTAGAAACTAAACTCAACGTGACAATTAATAAATACATAAAATAACTGTCAGTCTGAGCCTGTCGAAGACGATTGTTGAGAGATTTCTACTAGTTAAGCGAAGTAACTGCTTAGGTAAACTAAGATTACTGAGGTGGTTTTTTACCACCTTAGACAGCTAAGAACAGCTTAGTATTAAATCCTATTTTGTCAGTCTGAATCTGTCGAAGACTATTTAGTAATTATATACTTTGACTAATCTGATTATTGCTTAGGTTAACTAAGGTTACTAAGATGGTGTAAATGCTATGCTTTATGCCTTAATTTCTTAATGTTAAAAAATAGTGCTTAGGTAGTGTTAAAGTAATACCTTTTATCTTTTAAATGCAATGCTTGGGGTTACACCATAAAAGGTTTTAAACTCTTTGATAAAATGGGCTTGATCATAATAACCCGTATCAAAAAACAATTTGTTTTGTTTTAAGCTTTGTACAGAGGGTTTCGCCCTAAGAATGTGCTGAAAACGGACTACTTTGCTGAAGGTTTTTGGGGTATCGCCAATGTAAAACTCAAATAACCTGCGCAACTGTCTCGAGCTAATGCCTGTATCGAGGTCTTTTTCTACATCGACAATACCAAAATTCTTAAGAATAATATGGATAGCCTCATACAACCTGACATCGGCATTAAAGCTGTTGTTAGCTAACAGTTGTAAAAAGTACGAGTCGAACTTGGTTTGTATAGCTTGGATATGTAGGCTAGGATTAAAGTTGTGCTTAATAAAAGTTGCCACATGTGGTACTACTGCATGTAAATGTTCAAAACGGTTGCTCAACTCTGCTGCATTGATATTAAACAATTGTGGAAACATGGTGGGTAGAAAGCGCACCCCAACATAGTTGAAGGAATTGGGCAAGGGGAATTCGGTGTATTTTTTGCAAAAGCCCATCACAAAATTTTCTTCCGGATTATTCAGCTCAAAAAAGATGTCAATACAGCCATCGGCCACTACCCGGTAATTGAATTGTTTAGCTAATGGCTGTGTGGTTTGCAACTGCCAATAACAATAGATATAGCTTTGTAGCCTAACATCGGGCAAAAACTCCTGATAGGTTACACCCTCATCAGCCTGTTTAATGGTAGGTTGTATAGGTATGTAGAGATCTCTGACTTGAATGGCAGGTTTCAAACTCATCGGTTTAGGTTCTAGAATCTTCTATCCTTATAATGGCACCATTGGTTAGGGTTTGATCGTGTGCCAGCTCAAATATCGCTTTGCCTACAGTTTGTTGGTTGGCCAATGCACCAGAGGTTTTGAGTTCTAAAAATCGATCGATATCTACAAAAGCTGTTTTATCGCTGCTACGGATCTGTGCCTGCATGGCTGTATCTACTACACCCGGGTAAATGGCCATCAACTGCGCACCATTGGTTAAACTGCTTTGTTCTAGAGCAACGGTTTTGGTCATCATATCTAAAGCAGCCTTGGTAGCACAATATACTGTCCAGCCAAAATAAGGTTTTGCGGCAGCACCAGAAGAAATGTTGATGACCTGTTTATGAGCTACCCAATTTTGAGTGAGCTTTAAAAAATGTGCGGTTAAAATAAGTGGCGCGGTGGCATTAAGTTGTACTGTTTTTGCGATATCATGATCAGGTAGATCTGCCAGTTGCCCAATTTGGCCCAAGGTACCTGCATTGTTTAAAAGGGTAATCTGTTTGATCTGATTAGGGTTTAACGAAGCAAAAATTGAATCCAATACCTGTGTTAGCCCATTACTATTGCTCAAATCAAATTCTATTTGGGTGATATTGGTATAGCTTTTATGAGTTGTTCTTGCAATTGAAAATATTTGATATTGATGGTGCTGGTAAGCTTCAACGATACCATTGCCAATGCCTTTACTACCTCCAGTAATGATTAAGATCTTGTCCATTTTAATAGTTTTCTTTAATGTATTGTTTGGCCTGCTCTTGAGTTAATGCAGCAAAATCTTTATAACGGCTGTGTACATCAATAATCTCTGCCAGGGCTGCAATAACCAGCTCTTTATTTTGCCAGGTTTTAAGGTGTTCAATTACAATGGATAAACATCCCTTTTTATAAGCAATTTGTCCTATTACATGTACCAATGTATTGCTAACCCTTGCGGTTTTATCGTGCTGTAATTCTTGCAAAAGGGGTAAAATATCTTGCGGATATTTACGTCCCCTTAGCTCAATGCCATGGCAAATTTCTCTTCTAATTTCTTTGTCTGTATGATGCAGGTACTGTTTTGCCCAAGAGAGCACTGGTTTTGGATTTACCTCGCCCATTTTTTTGATGGAGCCAATTACTGCATTGCGTGGTGAATGATGGGTGTCGAACAAGCTTTGATCGAAAAAATGCTGAACGATACCGAAATCTTTTTTACCAATTTCGCCTGCAGCATTGATTACTGTTTGCCTGATCTTAAAATCTGGTTGGAGCAATAGTGCATCGAGCATTTTAATTATTGAGGCCTGTAAGCTTGTTTCTGCAAAATACATTTTCCCTAAGGCCAGATAAGCCGATTTGCGGACATAGGTATCTTCATCTTTAAAATAATCGAGCGTATGTGTGAGCTGTGATTTTTTAAGATCGGCCAGCAAATGGTTATAGATGTTGTCTACAACAGTCAACCTTTGTTCTTTTGTTAGATCATAAAACGCCATGGTCGTTATTTTTAAAGTAAACGCTAACTAGGTTAAGCTTTTCTCAAAACAGACACTGTTGGCTATGCCTTCATATTGCCCATAATTAGGAATAAGCTGGTAGCCATTCTTTTGATAAAGGGCAATGGCATCTTCCTGTCTTTTTCCGGTTTCGAGTACGCATCGCTCATAGCCTAATTCTTTAGCCCATTTTTCTAGCTCAGCCAAAACCTGTGTGGCCATGCCTTTTCCGCGGCTTTGTGTTGAGGTAAACATGCGTTTAACCTCTGTGGCAGTTGGCGTATATGCTTTAATAGCTCCGCAAGCCATTGGCTCTTCATTAAAATAGGCTACTACGGCATGTTTAATTTTGTCAATTTTATTAAACTGATCGTAAAAGGCATGCTCCTCGCCATCTATTACGGCCAAATAAGCATCTAGTTGTTTAACAAGTGCTCTAAAATCTACATGGTCTGAATTGGTTCTAACGAGCTTGATCATTTAGGGTTTCTTAAATAAGGTGTAGCGATTGCGATAAACAAAGTTAACAGAAAACCAGTTAATGTTTTTGACCTATTTGCCAATTAACACTCTGTAGGCTTCAGGAATTTGTACGCCCTGAAAGCTGTTGGTTAGTCCATAAAAGATCACAATTGTTAACAATGCTCCAGCAAGTAGGATTGTTCTTGCCTGGGTTTTTGGGTTGATGCCAAAAAATGTAAGTCTCATTTTCTTTTGGTGGATGACTGCAATATGTCCAAAGAAAGACAATATAGCCAGCGCATAATAGGGGATGAAGAACAGGTTAAAGGGAAATGCGTTAATGCCTGCCACACCAAAATAGAAATTGGTATCGAGGTGGAGCACAAGCCTACCTATAAAAACGGCACTTAAATGGATCACCAAAAATAAGGCGAGGTATAGCCCAGTGTAGATGTGCAGTTTTTCAAAACTACTAGTGGCCTGCTTGCGGTTGATCTTAAAAAGTCGAATGCCCGAAACAATCTGCACCCCAACGGCAATTAATAAAACCGTTTCTGCAAATATATTACGATACCATGGGCGTAGCGAATCCATCATTTCGATATGTTTTTGAGTGCCGAAAATGCTGTAAAAATGATTGAATAGGTGGAGCGCAATAAAAATGCTAAGGACAAGGCCAGAGTAATAGTGTAATTTTTTAATAGTCATCTGCTGCGGTACGATTGCTTATCTAAATGCAATTTAGCTTTTTTGCCTTTTAGTTAAAGTGGCTTGTCGTACTTTTTTATCTTTCTTCTCTCTTCACCAAGAGCAACTCATCATTATCTAAAGTAAGGTAGCCATACTCATAGCAAAACACATAGGTTTGGCCTTTTTGTGTGGTATAGGTATGCGTATGGAAATTAAAGTCGAATCCCTTTTGCGCTAGCTGTACCGTTTTTATTTTAGCCTTGCCAGTGGGGGTTTTGGCCTTTAAAATTTCACGGTTCTTTTTCAGGATATGGTTAACCTGTTTTAAAAAACTGCGGTTTTCAACCTGTAAGCGATTGTTGTAATTGCTGCGACATTGGTCATCGCAAAATTTTTTATCAGCCCTGCCCTTAACAAGGGTATTGCAGTCGAGACATAAACGTTCCATAAGGTTTTGTTTTTATCAGGGATGACCATTAAAGCTACAAAAAAATAAATAATTGGTAATGATTAAAAAGCCTTCTTTTTGAGCAGGGAAGATAGATTAAACGTTTGTAACCGTATATAAACGGATATATACGTTTAACATCCGACTAATTTTCGAAGCTGTTTGCACCTTTGTGTTGTCGGTAGTTGTGGTAACTACTGTTCGTTAAATATTTAGTCACTTAATTTTTAAGATTATGAAAAACGTAGTAAACAAAGTAGTATTGAGTGGTTTCGCTGGTAGCGATGCTGAAGTAAAAATGTTAGCAGGTAATCAAAAAATAGCCCGTGTAAACTTAGCCGTAAACGAGTATTATAAAACAGCCGCTGGCGAGGACATTAAAAAAACACAATGGTTTAGCTTGTTGTTCTGGAATGTAAAGGCTGACCTTGCCGAACTACAGATTAAAAAAGGATCGCACATTACCATTGAAGGCAGGTTGCAAACAGGTAGTTACGAAACCAAAGATGGTAGTAAACGTTATACTACAGAGGTAGTGGTAACAGAGGTAGCAGTTAAAGAAACCGAAGTTGTAAATTAATATTGTTTTAAAGAAGTTTAGAGGTGCTTGGTGCCAATGGTTGTTGAATCATTGGTGCCGTGCCTCTGTTTTTAATTAGATACAAACATTAAGGCATTAAGATTTTTATTAAGTTTTAAAAAGGGTACTTCAACAAGCTCAACGATGTAGATGTTAGGTAGGGCTTAGATGAGGGAATGTACAAATGCGATATCTATATGGTTTTCTTAATGGTACTTAATTTCTTAATGTTAAAAAATGAAGATTTAGACAAGCTCGGTGAAGGTAAATTTTACGCAGAGTTTAGAAGAGAGAATGTACAAGTGCAATATATCTATGTAGTTTTCTTAATGATACTTAATTTCTTAATGTTAAAAACGAAGGTTAAAGTTTGATTGAAATACCAGCATCATAGTTGATCCCGGGGGCAGGGTTAAAATATCTATTATTCGCCGCATTGAGATCGTTGCCCAAGCTGTAGGTTTGGTTGAGCAAGTTGTTGATGCCGAAAGAAATTGCAAGAGAGGTTTTGCCTAAGGTAATGTTTCTAAGTCCAGCCCTAACATCTATCAGTTGGTACTTTTTGGTAAATATCGTATTGGCATCATTTAAGGGGATGCTCGTGGTATAATTGTGTTGTACAAAAGTGTAAAAACCCTTTTTAAGGTTCAACTCCAAACTGCTTACCCAAGTATGGTTAGGTACGCCTGTTAGCCTGTTGTTGGTGTAGTCTTGTTGTGCATTTTTAAATTCATCAAACCTAAAATGGCTATAAGTATAACTATTGCGCCATTGTAGTCCATTTAAAAAATGAGTAGGACTTAATTTGAGCAGCCACCAAGCGCTTTGTATTTCTGCGCCTAATTGTTTGGTGCCACCTGCATTGATAAAGTATTCAACACTGTTATTGTTCAGACGTCTAACAATGGCATTTTTTAATTGAAAATAAAATACGGTGGCATCTAGATCAAACCTACGGTTGTTGCTAGCATAGCGGAGACCTGCTTCGTAGTTCCATCCGCCTTCTGCCTGTAGGTTGTTGTTAATGATGTTATCTGATGAGCGAACTTCTGCCAATGTTGGTGGAGAATAGCCCTTACTTGCCGATGCTCTTAGCGTAGAATTTGAAGTTAACAGATAAGAAAAAGCCAGCTTAGGCATTAAACTGTTTTTAAAATGTCGCTCCTTTTTGGCCACTACCTGCGGAAAATAACTTTGGTAGTTGTAGTTGAAAAGGTTAAAGCTTGTGCCTAGTTCAATGAGCAGTTGTTCATTGACATCAACATTGAAGCGTAAAAAGGCAAAACTCTGGTTGGCCACCAAATGGTCTGATACCTGTAGTGCGTCGGGCGTACCTCTGTTGTTCCCATAATTCTTAATGTCACTAGTGGTACTGGCACCCTCAAAACCACCTTGTATCTGATACTTGATATTACGAGTGGCATTGCTGTAATCTATAAAAGTACGAAAGCCGATGGTCTGCTCTTTGCGTTTTTCGTAATTGAGGATAAAGGGATTTTTAAAGTCGGTAAAGCTGGTGAAAAATGCTACCACGTGTTTAATATGTGCATTAAAATGATACTGATGTGCCAAACCTCCAAAAAAAGTTTGGTTATAAATACCAGCCTGTTGTTGTACTGCACTGGCCAAGGTTGGCGTAGCAGGACGGGCAGCCCTAGGGTTAGCCGCCATTTCATCAGGTGTTAAACCACCTGGCGTTTGATAATGCAGATTGCTATACCATAAAACAGCCTTGAGTTGTCCTTTCTGGTTATAAGCCCATTGTTGTGTGGTTTGGATGTATTTTCTATTCAATGCACTATTTTCTCTATAACCATTGCTTTTTTGGTAACCTTGATTAATACTAAACCTGTAATTTTTATAAACCTGATCTAAACTGGCAGTTTGGTGTAACAAGCCATAACTACCCATGCCCACACTGGCCTTTAATTGGTTAGTGCTGCCCAAACTTGAACCAATTAATACAGCCCCACCTGTACTGGCCCCAAAAATACTAGCTTCCGGACCTTTGTAAATTTCTATACTGCCTAAGGTAGCAGCGTCTAAAAGGTTAAGGTAAGTGTTACCTCCAGCATCTGTTAAGGGGAAATCATCCATGTAAATTTTAATATTGCGGATGCCAAAGGGTGAGCGCAATAAACTGCCTCGTAAAGACAAACGGTAACTACCGGGCGAACGTTCTTCCATCCGTACACCCGGTGCAGTATTCACCAACGTCACCAACGAACTTGTTGCATGGTTTTTGGCTTGGCTACTATCGAGTACTGTTACAGAGCCTACTGCTCGCAATAAGGGCTGTGGATTGTAATAGCCTTTAACTACTACCTCGTTCAGCTTTTTAATGGTATCTGTTTGTGCTTGGGCAAAACCAGCAAGCAATATCAGATAGAGCAATAGTTTAATTCTCATTATAGAAGCAAGTACCTATTTTGCGGCAACTCTCCAAATAATTCCACTTACATCGTCGGCTACCAATAAGGCACCATCTTGTGCTACAGCCACACCCACAGGTTTGCCGTATACTTCTTTATTGTCTTTCACAAAACCTGTTAAAAAATCTTCTAGCTTACCAGTGGGTTTGCCTTGTTTAAAAGGGATAAAAGCCACTTTGTAGCCTACCAGTTCTGAACGGTTCCAAGAACCATGTTGGCCAATAAATACACCACCTTGGTATTTGGTAGGGAACTTTTTGGCGGTATAAAACGCCAAGCCTAATGATGCCGTATGAGAACCTACAGGAATATCTGGAACTAATGCCTTCGCAACTAAAGCTGGGTTTTGGCCTTTTAAGCGTGGGTCTTCGTTCTGACCAAAATAAGAGAATGGCCAGCCATAAAAAGCGCCTTCTTTTACACTCGTAATGTAATCTGGCACCAAGTCATCGCCCAATCCATCGCGTTCGTTAACAGCTGTCCATAAGGCATTGGTGCCCGGTGCCCAAGCCATACCTACTGGGTTGCGTAGGCCACTGCCATAAATTTTTTCGCCAGTACCGTCTGGGTTAATCTCTATAATATTGGCTCTTCTAATTTCGTTGTCTAAACCACGCTCTGCAACATTACTGCCCGAACCCACCGAAACATAGATTTTGGTTTTGGCAGCATTAACGATCAGGTTTCTGGTCCAATGGTTATTGTAGCCACCAGCAGGTAATTCTAAAATCTTTTTGCCCGGACCTTTAATTTCAGTATCGCCAGTTTTGTAGGGATATACATACACACCATCTGTATTGGCCACATAAAATGAATTGCCTATAAATGCTGCGCCATAAGGCTGGTTAAGGCCTGTTAAAAAAGTACTGATCAGTTCTGGCTTGCCATCTTTATCCGCATCTCTAAACAACATGATCGTATTTACACTTTTGCCTGCTACTTCTGTTTTGGCTTTGCCCGAAATTTCGTTGGCTGCCTGTTCTACCCTAGTGCGTTGCGAGTTAGAGAGTACGGCAATTACATCACCATTTGGAGCAATTACAATATTACGTGGACTTTTCATGCCATCGGCAAATCGGGTAACTACAAAACCATCTGGGGCTGTTGGGGTTTTGCCTTCTGGCCATGGTACTACTTTGCTAAAATTGGTTTTACTTGCTTTGGTGTCTGCCTCAGGTAATTCTATGGTATTGCCTGCGCCAGTTTTTACGGTTGCTTTTGGAGTAGTTTGTGCACTTGAACTATAGTTGAACAAAGTAAGGGCTGCCAAGAGGGTTGGAGCAAGTAAGTGATTTTTCATGTTGCAAAATTTAAGGAATGAGCGCTATCATTAACAGCAAGGTGTTAAAGTTGTTTGGGTAAATTTACAACCTGCACAATTGCTTTTGTGTAATTTTATAGTGGCAATGCGATGTTGAATTGAAGATATAAATAAACAAAGAGAACTCAGTTTAATAGTGTTTTTTAAACATTAAGGCATTAAGAAGAATTAGGTTTTTTGTTTGAATAGCCTTAACTTCTTAATGTTAAAATTGTATACTTAGTTGTAAGGACGCTTCAATAAGCTTAGGTTGACAATGTTTTTTAAACATTAAGGCATTAAGAGGGATTGGTTTTTTGTTTGAATAATCTTAACTTCTTAATGTTAAAATTAACTTTTTAATAGTCGAACGCTAAAGTAGCTTTGTGACCAATAATGTCAATTTTCATATGATCGCTAACTGAAATTGATCTGGCAGCAAAATTATCAATAAGGTTAATGCCAATTTTGTTTACCCTAAAACTGATATCGCTTTTTATGTGGTAAACTATCGTGAGGTCTGCGCTTACAAAAGAAGTCCCTTTTTCTACAAGCCCTAATAGATTGGCCATTTTTTTAACATAAGCTAATTCCTTGGCATTAATGGTAAGATTAATGTAATTGATGTTTTGAAATTGTCGCGGATATTTTCTGCCTTTAGCCAATTTAGCATTATAGGTTTGATAGGACATGCTCTGAGCAATCTCTTTTGGTGTAAAACCCAATAACTTTAAATAGGCTGGTTGATATTCCAAAATGCTGATCTCGAAATTTTCTTTAGCCGGATTGGTGTTTAAGGTAAATTCCTTATACCAGTTGATAGCTTGCTTTTCTTGCTCAAACTTAGTGGTATCGATATGATAAGTGGCTTTGTTAAGTTTGGCAAGGTTAATAAAAGTCTGAAGGTCTTTTAATTTTCTGGTCTTAAATTCAATACCAAGATCGCCAAATTTATCACCTAGTGTTTTAGAATGAACTGGTCTAAAAAAATCTAATGTAGCTGCTTGGCCAATGGCATATTTCCCGTTGTAGCTATCTAAATTAGTTTGTGTCTGTTGTTCTTTGCAAAAGAATAGGGTGTCTTTTACAAATGCATTTTTGAAAAGCTGGGCATAGGTGGTCGAATCTATACAAACAAAAATTGTATTGAGATCTACTTTTGGTTTTTGGGCATTTGCAATCAAGGGAAATGACAAAGCCAGTAGTATCAATTTTAGTTTCATAAATAAAAGTCGTTAATTTTAAAATCCAAATCTCTCTATTTAAAAGGGATTAGACTAAAATACAATTATTTAAGTAATTACTTAGTAGTAAACTAATGAGCGATTGGTATGCTTGCCAGCGTGTGGTTTGTAAAGCGATAGAAAGGTTTTTAAAACTTTAAGGCATTAAGAAATATGAAGTTTTTTCATAATTCATTTTGGGTTTAGATGATTAAAGGAATTGAAGCCTGTGTGTTACGATGTACCTATGTGGTAGGTATAACTTTTATGGATTACAACGTTTAATTAAAGACGAGTTTCCAATAGAAGAGATGTTTGGTTTCTCCTATTTTTTTAAAGTGATTTTTAATCAATATGGCAAATGATGCAGGATTATCTTTAGCAGTTTCGGCAAAGATAGATTTTACATCTGGTTGCTTCTTGGCCCATTCCAATACACAGGCTACGGCCTCGGTCATGTAGCCATTTCCTCTAAAATCTTGGTAAGTGCCATAACCAATCTCTATTTCTCCTTCTTCATCTGGTTCGCCTACAAAACACAAATCGCCTACCATTTGGCGTTCATCTTTTAAAATAATAGTCCACAAGGTAGAAAAAAGATGGTTTTTGCCTGTATCTGCTACATTTGGCAAAATGGTTTCTTCTAATGCTTCTCTCAATTCTGGAGTAATGATTTTTTTAGTTGGCTTTAACTGTAGTTCAGCTTCTAATGAATCATCGTTTTTAATGTACTTGATCAGTTGATCGTGCGTAAGCGGTTGTAAAATGAGACGTCGACTAGAAATCATACAGTTCTACTAATTCCAGATTTCGTTTTTAGCTGTTAAAATTACAGGTATACCATCGGTAACCATAATGGTGTGTTCGTGTTGCGCCACAAAACCACCTCTGTTACCAGTTAAGGTCCAGCCATCTTTTTCGGTATTGGCTATAGTAGATTTTGTAGAGATAAAAGTCTCTACCGCAACAGTGGTGTTTTTTCTAAAACGATCAAAGTTATAACGATCGTAAAAGTTGGCAATCTCATGCGGCTCTTCATGAAGGCTTCTGCCCACACCATGACCAGTTAAGTTTTTAATTACCGTATAGCCCGATTTTTTGGCTTCTAATTCTATCAGTCGGCCAATTTCGGCAATGCGTACCCCACCTTTAATTTGGTGAATGGCCTTTTTAAGAATATGCTTAGAAGCGTCTACTAATTTCTGGTACTGGTGTACATCTTCGCCAAGTACAAAAGATCCTCCATTGTCAGACCAATAACCATCCAATTCTGCAGAAACATCAATGTTAACCAGATCACCTTCCTTAAAAATCTTTTTATCGTTAGGGATGCCATGTGCAATTTCATTGTTAATGCTTATGCAGGTCCAGCCCGGAAAACCATAAGTTAACCTTGGAGCAGATTTTGCGCCGAGATCGTTCAGTAACTGGCCACCAAAATCATCCAACTGTTTAGAGGTCATTCCTGGCTTTACATAATTCCTCATTTCTTTCAGTGTGCTTGCAACGGCATCACTTATTTTCTGCATTCCGGCCAGGTCGGTTGGGTTGGTAATTGACATTCTTTTATTATTTTTTGTTGTTAATCAGGGCTATTGCTTTTTCTAAAACTTCATCTTTATCTGCTGCTATTCCCTTTGCAGTTGGTTTTACTACTACGTTGGGCACAATACCAATGCGTTGTGTTTCTTTTCCGTTGGGGTAATATACACCAATTTGGGTAAAACCACTCGCTATACCACCTGGAAATGTAACCGGCATGCCTACTGTTCCATCGGCACCAGCAGTTTGGCTGCCTACAATTACGGTATTTGGTCTGGTACTTAAAGCCATTACAGATAGCTCTGCCAAGCTTTGCGTTTCTTCATTAATCAATACCATCAGTTTGCCCTTGTAGTTGTCTGTTCTGGTTTCTCCAATTCTAATCACTTTCATGTAATCGTCTGGCATGTAGGTGAAAAGGCCGGGTGTTGTAGTGCTGCCTGCGGTATATTTGGCAATATCCATTGGCTGGGTAAACAGGTATTTACCAATTTCCCAAACAAAGTTTGATTGTTTAGGATAGGTACGCATATCAATCACCATGGCCTTGGTTTTCATAGCCATTTCCATTACTGCTTTAAGCGATTTCAAATTTAACCTGCCCGGATGGATATAAGCCACGTCAGTGTCGATGATTTTAAAGCCAGTGTCTGCTGGTTGTGTTTTGGTGTAATTGCGCCTATTGTAAGGGAAACATTTTAAGGTTGTTTGCTCAACTTTGCTGTTGCGCAGGTAACTTACTCGCATCAAGGTATCAGGTGTACGCAAAAGTTGAAGTGCCAATTTTCTCAATTGGGTAGGGTAGTTTGAGGCGGTAATGTAAGGTAGTTTCTCTTTCATCAGCTGTGCTACCGGAACATTGTTGATACTTTGGATCACATCACCTTTTTTAAGGGAATTAAGGCCTATAACTTGGTCATTACTGTAGCTTACCACTGGCGCTTGATCTACAAAAACGATTTCGATATTTGGTTTATAGGTACCATAAAAATTCCTGAAAGCATTGTCGTAAGGAGAAATATCAGCATGAGAATCTTTGATTTCGGCCACCAATGCAGCAACAGTCAATTTGTAGCTCAATTCGTCTTTGGCAGCAATAAATTTGGGTACGTACTCTTTTATTACATTGCCCCAAGGTTTATCAGTTAGGTTTTTGTAGGGTGCAAAATATTCGAAAATGCTCCAGAATTTGAATAAAGCCAACAAACGGTAACCTGCATCTGGGTATTTAAAATTGGCATAAGCGGCTTCGTTTCTAAAAATGGCAATTGGGGTTTCAGCGTCGTATAACTTTACATAATAGTGGTCTTCCGTTCTATCTGCAATTTTGATTAGATTTAATTGGCTAACCAAGGCTTTGCTTAGTCCAGAAGTATTGAACCAATCGAAGTTAGGTTTGTATTTGACCTGTGCTGGAGCAATTACCTGAGGCGCTGCGGTTTTAAAAGTGCCTAAATCGGTAATCCATTTGGTCAACAGTTCGTTTCTTTCAACAACTGTTTTAACAACCAATAGTTTAGGGGTAATCCTAAAAAGTTCAAAATCCCAGTTGTAGTTGCCTTTGGCAATTGCCGGATGGTGGTATTTTAAAAAGCCCCAAACCTTACCTAGCAGTGCCAAGTTATCGGTCTGCATAGGGGTTAAACTGTTCAGTTCTATTTTAGAACCAGTTACAAACTCTTGGTCTAGTGTAGCTTTGGATTTTTCTTTTTCTGGTTCTTTGGTCGATTGCGCATTAACCTTTAAAGCAATACATAATAAAAGTAGGGCTAGGAATTTTGTTTTCATATGCAATAAAATGGATGTATTTAATAGATTGACGGTTGATCGGACTAAATGGTTGCACTATTCAAACAAATGATAAAAGTCAATTAATATAACGACGAATTTAGTTTTTACTTATTGGAAATAAAAATAATTGAAACGAAACCCAAACAAGGACTGTTATGACCGATCTATCTTAAACCTATAATTAACAATCTGATGGCTATAAATTCATTCGTTTATTTTATCTTTAGGCGATTTTAAAACGGAGGGCAGGTTCATCGCCCAATCAACATTAATAAATACCAAAAAATATGTCAAATACATCGAAGATTATCTATACCAAAACAGATGAAGCGCCAATGTTGGCTACTTATTCATTATTACCTATTGTGCAAGCTTTTACCGCTTCGGCAGGTATTGATGTAGAAACCAGAGATATTTCATTGGCAGGAAGAATTTTAGCAAACTTCCCAGAATATTTAAAAGACGATCAAAAAATTGGTGATGCCTTGACAGAATTGGGTCAATTGGCAACAACACCAGCAGCAAATATTATCAAATTGCCAAATATTTCGGCTTCAATTCCTCAGTTAACTGGTGCAATTGCCGAATTACAGGCACAAGGTTATGCCATTCCAAATTATCCAGAGAATGCACAAACTGATGAAGAGAAAAGCATCAAAGCTAAATATGGTAAAGTTCTAGGCTCGGCAGTAAACCCAGTGTTACGCGAAGGGAACTCTGATAGAAGAGCGCCAAAAGCAGTAAAGAACTATGCTAAAGTTAACCCGCACTCAATGGGTGCTTGGTCTGCAGATTCTAAAACCCATGTGGCCAGCATGAGCGAAGGTGATTTTTACGGTTCTGAGAAATCTACCACAGTGGCTGAAGCTACTCAGTTTAAAATTGAGTTTGTTGCCGAAGATGGTACAGTTACCGAACTCAAAGGATTGGCAGCATTAAAAGCAGGCGAAGTAATTGATAGCTCGGCGATGAGCCTTGCTGCTTTAAAAGCATTTGTAGCTAAAGAAATTGCAGTAGCTAAAGCAGAGGGCATTTTATTATCAGCGCACTTAAAAGCAACCATGATGAAGGTTTCTGACCCGATCATTTTTGGAGCCATTGTAGAGGTTTATTTTGCAGATGTATTTGCCAAATATGCTGAACTATTTGCGTCATTAAACGTAGACACCAGTAATGGTTTGGGTGATGTTTATGCCAAGATAGCTGGACAACCACAACAAGCAGAGGTAGAAGCAGCCTTGGCCGCAGCAATTGCCAACGGACCGGCTTTGGCCATGGTTAATTCTGATAAAGGAATTACCAACTTACACGTGCCTTCTGATGTGATTGTTGATGCTTCGATGCCAGCAATGATCCGTACTTCTGGCCAAATGTGGAATAAGGATGGAAAAGCACAAGACACCTTGGCCTTGATCCCAGATCGTTGTTATGCTGGCGTATATACTGCTACCATAGACGATTGTAAAAAACACGGTGCTTTTGATGTAACTACCATGGGGTCTGTACCGAATGTTGGTCTAATGGCGCAAAAAGCAGAAGAATACGGTTCTCACGATAAAACTTTCCAAGCAAAAGCAGAAGGAACTATCCGTGTAACTGATGCTAATGGTCAATTGTTTTTTGACCAGAAAGTAGCTAAAGGCGATATCTTCCGCATGTGCCAAACTAAAGATGCCCCTATTCAAGATTGGGTTAAATTGGCGGTAAATAGAGCTCGTTTATCGGCTACGCCAGCAGTTTTCTGGTTAGATGAAAATAGAGCACACGATAGAGAAATTATCGCGAAAGTGAAAAAATACTTAGCTGATCATGATACCAATGGATTAGATATCCAAATTCTTGCTCCAGTTGAAGCTACACAATACACATTAGAAAGAATTCGCAAGGGATTAGATACCATTTCGGTAACTGGTAACGTATTGAGAGATTACCTAACAGATTTATTCCCGATTTTAGAACTGGGAACTTCTGCCAAGATGTTGTCAATTGTGCCTTTAATGAATGGTGGTGGATTGTTCGAGACTGGTGCTGGGGGTTCAGCTCCTAAACACATTGAACAGTTTATTGAAGAAGGTTACTTACGTTGGGATTCATTAGGTGAATTTTTAGCCTTACAAGCTTCTTTAGAGCATTTGGCACAAACACAAAATAACCCTAAAGCTCAGGTTTTGGCAGATGCACTTGACGAGGCAAATGCACTATTCTTGGCAAACGATAAATCGCCAGGCAGAAAATTAGGAACCATAGATAACCGCGGCTCTCACTTCTATTTGGCTTTATATTGGGCACAAGAATTGGCTAAACAAACCAAAGATGCCGATTTGCAAGCTCGATTTATCCCATTGGCAAAAGCATTAAGCGAAAATGAAGCGAAAATTGCTGGCGAGTTGATTGGTGCCCAAGGCAAACCGCAAAATATTGGTGGTTATTACCATCCGAATGATGAATTGGCATTTAAAGCCATGCGCCCTAGCGAAACGTTAAATACTACATTAGGGAATTTGTAATAATAACCAACCATGAAGTTGGTTAAGTAGCTGCAAATCCTTTATCACATCATACTAGTCGTAGCATTTCGCTACGACTTTTTTGTTTCTATCAAAAAATCAATTTATAACCCTGCCCTCTAAAATTTAAAATGGCAATTGAAGGGTCTTGTTTGAGATATTTTCTAAGTTTTGTGATAAATACGTCTAAACTTCTTCCTGAAAAATAATCATCATTTCCCCAATGTGCGTGTAGTAACTCTTGTCGTAAGACCATTTGTTCATGACGGATTTGCAACATGTATAATATTTCTGCTTCACGAAAAGTAAGCTGTTTTTTTGCTCCTTTGTAAACTAAAATGCCTTCAGGATAATGAAATACATATTCTCCAATAGCGAATAACCCTGTTTTTTTTAAATCATTAATAGGCCGAGTACTTACAATTCCAAGTAGTGATCTTATCCTAATGATTAATTCCTCCATACTGAAAGGTTTTTTTAGATAATCGTTGGCGCCACTTTCAAATCCCATCACAACATCTGCAGCAAGTGATTTTGAAGTTAAAAATAGAGCAGGGGTAGTCAAATCTTTCAGCCTTATCTTTTTTAATAGTGAAAATCCATCGCCATCTGGTAGCATTACATCCAAAATTAGCATGTCGAACTTATTTGATACATGTGTATGTAAGCCTTCTGCTATTGTAGTTACATGGAATACAATGAAGCCTTTACTTTCTAGGCTTTCTTTAACAATTTCAGCAAGTGCGGGTTCATCCTCAACAAAGAGAATTTTTAAATCACTCATATCGGCCAGCCTAATTTTAATTCAGTTCCATTTTGATTACTAGTTATGCTATACCAACCCTTATGTTGATGCATGATATGTTTAACATAGTTTAATCCCAATCCATACCCTTTAACTGGTCTGCCGTGCTGTTGTTTGGCTCTATAGAACTTTTCAAAAACAAAAGGTATTTCTGATTTAGCTATACCTGGGCCATTATCTTTGATCACAACAACTAGATAGCTAGTGTCTAACAAGAAGTCAATATCGATTTCAATATCATCTCGGCCATATTTAATTGCATTGTCTATAATGTTAGCTATTGCGTGCTGAAATTGCAATTTGTCTGCTAGTATATGTGTTATTTCTGTGTTGTTTTTGAAAGTAATTTTTACATCTTTTTCAGAAAGGGTGTATAGGTCAATAATTTCCTTAATTATTCCTTCAATCTGAATGCTCTCTTTTTTAACTTCATCATTTCCTGTGTCATATAAAGAGATTTTTAGTATTTTATCGGTGAGCTCACTAATGCGCTCTAATTCATTCTTGGCATGTTTTAAATAACGGGTTGCCTTATCTTCATCTTGTCGTACGCTTTGTTCGTTTAAAGCTTCAACGGCTAGCATGGTTGTTGCAATAGGTGTTTTAAATTCGTGTGTAATGTTGCTAATGAAATCATTTTTGATCATTGATAGTTTTTTCTCTTTTCTAAGGCTTTTAAGTAAATAATAAAGGCAGAATGCAATTAAGAGAACCAAAAATATAGAGCTCAAAAGAATTAACCACATATTAGACAATATGTAAGAGAAGGGATCTTTAAACATTAAACGAACATAGTTTTGACCAGCTTTGTGTTTATAAGTTGGTAATGAACGAGTAATAATTGGATACTTTTTTAGTAAAGCTTGATTAAAAGTGCTTTTATTGGTTGTACTGTCTTTATCTTTTGTGTAAAAACTATAGTTTACAAAAATATTTCTGGCAGCTAGGTATCGATTAACAATTGGACGAAGTCTAGTGGTATCAAAATCAATTTCGTTGGTTGTTTTTACCATAAATTTCCCTAATTCTTGCGTTCGATAATAAACAATATGATTATCTAAATCTTCAGTCCTAAGCAATTCAGAAAATTTTTCGACAATAAGATTCATTATCTGTTTTTTATTTTCCTTGTTGATTAAAACATTCAAATCAGAAGACGAGAAAGAACTGGAGAAACTATCTTTTAGGTTTTTTGTTTCACGAATATGGTAAATTACAGTTTTGTCTTCCTTTTTGTAGCGGCTTGTGATCGTAAATAAAGTGGTGTCTAATAGTTTTCTTTTTAAGATTTGTTGAACACTATCGGCCCGAATGCTAAATTCTTTTTTTAATGCATCTTCAAAGGCTAGATTTACTTCTTTTTCAAAATTTTGCTTTGTAATGTTATAGTACTTACTAATCCAGTAACCTTGTAGCCCTAAAAGGATAAGTATAGCAATAAAGCAAAGCGCAGAGAGTAATTGATGTTTTTGCCGCATATTCAAATCTAACTATAAAGCTCCTTACTATTTTTCTGTTAACATAATATAACATTCAATAACCTAACGTTAACTATCTTTTGCTCAAAGAATAGCCAAATTTATATCGAAAAAATTAAACAAAAAACCAATGAAAAAGATACTTGCTTATTTGTGCTTTCTATTTCCTTTTTTTGCTTTTGGCCAAGGTATGTTACTTAAGGCCGGAGATCAGTTCCCAAACATTGCAATTCGTCAGCTTATGAATGCGCCTGTTAAAAGTGTGAACCTGAACGATAGTAAAGATAAAAAATTTTATATTTTAAATTTTTGGGGAACATGGTGTAGTCCATGCATACCAGAAATGGATATGCTTACCAAACTGCAAAAAGTCAACGCCGATAAAATACAAGTAATAGCAATATCTGATGACGAACCATTAAAACTACAGAAATATCTTAAAAACAAACCCACAACCATTTGGCTAGCCACTGATACCAACTATTTATTTCATACCTTATTTAATTTGGCTTCCGTAGGTCAATGCGCTATTGTAAATGCTGATAAAAAAATAGTAGCAATAATGAAAACACATTCAATTACGCAAGGTTTGTTAGATAGTTTGTATAAAGGAGAAAAAATTGTTTCTAATGCCAATGTGAAAGAAAAACCTATAAATGAATTGGCAGATATTTTTGCTGTAGACTCTACACTTGCTGCTAACTTTACCATTCGCAGTTATATGATTGGTCAACGATCGATGGGAAAAGCGTATGGTGGGAAAAGTTTATATGCCAAAAGACGGCGTAGTTTTATCAATACTGGAATAACTTCTTTGTATAAAGAAGCTTATAATATCGTGTCAAATCATCAAATTATCTATGAGGTTGATGAGAAAAAAATAGACAATTATGAAGATAGGAATAACCTATATTGTGTAGATCTTTTAGTTAGGCCAGAAGAAAAGGATAGCCTCAATGTTATTTTACAACAAAGATTAAATGCTGTTTTGCCTGTTAAAGCCAGAATTGAGTACAAAACTATTCAGGTATATGTATTAACAGATAATGGTTTTAAATTGCCATTGTCAACCAAAGAAACAAGTTATAGTTTTAGTGGAAGAGGTTATGATGGGACTGCAGTTACCATCGTAGATTTTGCTAATGATTATTTGAGTAATGAACTTTATCTTCCGGTAGTAGATGAAACCAATATAAAAGGTAAGTTTGATATCAAAACTTCTTTAGAAATGCGTACCCAAGAACAAGTGCTAAAATCTATCACGGCACTTGGCCTGAAAATTGAAAAACAGGAACGTAAAATGAGAATGATGGTACTGTATTAGCCAGTATTAAGAGCAAACCAGTTTTAAGTTGGTTAGTCGTAAGGTCTTGTTGCGACTTTTTATTTTGATTATGGGGCTCGAAATGAATTATTAATTCCAAAACAATTGCGTCATTTGTTTCGTTATCTTTATACAATAAATCGAAATATTATGGACACAAATTCAAACAACGATTTTAAAAGAGCAACAGATAAACTCCATCCAAGCGATTTGGGAGAGACGAAAGATTTTAACGAATTGGCTTTTGACAAGGAGAAGAACAGTTATGAATTTGATGTGAAAGGTCCGGAAAAAGATTACGACCACCCTCTGCCTTATGATACATCAGCGCCAAATGGCGAAGACAGTATTTCTACCTATGATGAGGCCAATCCTTATGTTGGGGATGAATATGATGTGCATGAACAAGCAGAAAATGCATTGGAAGATTCAGCTATGCATATAGACCATACTGGCGAAAGTGTAACCCTAAGTCCTGAAGACGAAATATTGGCCCGTACCGAAGAAGATGATAGAGATGATTTGGATGAAGAAGGCTATCCGAAAAATGATGCACCTAATGCTGTTAGGTAATGATGAACTGCTAACTGAAAATTGAAAACTGCGAACTGACTAGGGGTGAATATCTAGGTTAAAACGTTTACGGAAATCTTCTAATTGTGGGTTTTTCTCTACCATATAAGTGTATTTATCCTTATTAGTATAGATGCGTTTTTTCTGGGTGTTTTCGGCTCTTTTAGATACAATCTGCAGGTCAAAGTTCTTCAATTCCGCACGAAGAAAATTCAGTAATTCAACTTTTTCATTCTGTAAAGTGCTTTCTAAAGCCAAGTTTTCTACCAATACCGTAATTTCTGTCCCATTTAAAATCGGATCATTGTTCATTAAAGTATAAAGATGGATCTTGTCATCTTCTCTTGCCTTTTGGGTATAAGTGTTCCATAAGGCCAAAAACTGTTCTTCTGTAAACTGTTGTTTTTCGTTACCTGAAATATATTGTGGGCCTTTCTTTTCTTCTTCACCATGTGCAACACGTTCCAAATCTGTTAATGATGGAATTAAAGAAGAAATGTTTCCAGTATTTAAAGGTTGTATTTTGATAGAACCACTTGTTGGTTGGCTAGGTTTGGGCCTGGCTTCAATTGGCGGGACAACAGTTGGTAAGGGAATGGCTAAATGGTTGGGCAAATCTTGTAGGTCTTCCTTTTCAACAAAGCTTTGAAGATCAGCTATAGAAGCAGTTTCAACACTTTTAACTTCTGGACTTCCCGACTTTTGGTCTTCTTGACTTCCCTTCTGCTCAGATTTAACTAAAGTTTTTTTTTTATCCTGATCTGTGTCAGTTGCTGTATGGGGTTGTTGTGCAAGTTGGATTACCGATGGGATGTGACACATCTTAATGAGCGATAACTCTACTTGTAAACGTTGGTTTTTACTATTTTTATAGATCAGGTCGCATTGATTGGCCAGATTTAATGCAGTTAAAATAAAGCCTAGATCTGCTGACCTACTTTGTGCCAGGTATTTTTGTTTGATATTCTCGCTAACTTCAAGCAGTTGTACAGTTTGGGCATCTTTACCAACCAATAGGTTTCTAAAGTGGCTGGCTAAACCATTGATAAAGTTATTGCCATCAAAACCATTATTTAAAATTTCATTAAATAACAATAAGGTTTGGCTTACATCTCCGCTGCTTAAATAATCCGTTAGCTTAAAATAGTAATCGTAATCTAAAATGTTCAGGTTGTCAATTACCGATTTGTAGGTTAGGTTTTTGTTGGTGTAACTTACAATCTGGTCGAACATAGAAAGCGCATCTCTCAAACCTCCATCTGCTTTTTGGGCAATAATATGGAGTCCATCGCTATCTACTGAGATGTTTTCGCGAACGGCAATTTTATTCAAATGGCTGGCAATGTCTTCTACCTGTATGCGGTTGAAATCAAAAATCTGACAACGTGATAAAATAGTTGGCAGAATTTTATGTTTCTCAGTTGTGGCTAAAATAAAAATCGCATAAGAAGGTGGTTCTTCTAATGTTTTAAGAAAAGCATTAAATGCATTTGCCGAAAGCATGTGCACCTCATCTATGATATAGATTTTGTATTTGCCTGCTTGTGGTGGTATCCTAACCTGCTCAATTAAACTTCTAATGTCGTCAACAGAGTTGTTCGAAGCTGCATCAAGTTCGTGGAAATTGAAAGAGTGTCCTGTTTGAAAAGAAACACAAGATTCGCAGGTGCCACAAGCCTCTTGCTCTGGGGTAAGATTGGTACAGTTGATCGTTTTGGCCAAGATACGAGCACAGGTGGTTTTACCTACGCCACGTGGACCGCAAAACAAAAATGCTTGTGCCAATTGGTTATTTTTGATGGCATTTTTTAAAGTACCCGTAATGTGCTGCTGTCCAACTACGGTTTCAAAGGTAGCTGGACGGTATTTACGTGCCGAAACGATAAAATTTTCCATCGCAACGAAAATAGGAATTTTTGTTGAGCTTAAATATTGAAATTTTTGAATGTTGAAAAGTTAGGTTGGTGGATTGAAATCTACCCTTTGTCAATCAACATTTAAATTGTGCTATTCCAGAAAAGATTGAAACGGTTTTCTTTTAATATGGAAGTAAGCGAGGGTAGCCATGAGCATGGCAAAAGGAAAAATATAATCGTCTATTGGACAGCTTGTAGCCGCAGAACCTGTAAAATTGCCATAATTGCCCAGTTTGTATTTAGAGCTGCTATTACCAGAACCTGTTTTGATGTAACAACCGTTAGAAGAAGTTTGGTTCCAAGTAAAACAAGGGTAGGTAGACATGTCTGCTTGTGGGGTCCATTCGGAATATTGTGCACTATATCCTTTATACGTTGGTAAACCATTATAATTAGCAAGTGCTTGTTGGTAAACCCGATTTGGAGAAGTGGTTGTCATACAGCCATTACCTGCTACAGGTTGTGCATGTACAGCTAAGAATAACAAACAAATAATGCTTGTTAATATGGTGGTTATTAATTTCATATCCGAGAGCGCTATAAAAGTAACAATAAAATTAATTTTAAGAATAAATAATTACATTTTAGTTAATCTAGCTGTTAATGTGTTAATGTTTTAGATAGACTTTGCGCAACGGAGCGCATATTCAATCAAAACTATTTAATGTCATCGAGTTAAATTTGTTGGGAGTGTCTATAGTGGTCATGGTACTTTAGTTATGGAATTTTGATATAATTTAGAATTAAAGGTTTGATTTTTAGATTTATATTGCTACATTTGCATCCCGTTTTATAGGACGGAAATTAAATTTTAAATAACATTAAATAACAAAGATGAATCAGTACGAAACTGTTATCGTTCTTACCCCGTTGTTATCAGAAGATGTTGCGAAAGAGGCTTTAGCTAAATTCAAAGGCATTATCACTGATAGCGGAGCCGAAATTATCGCTGAAGATAATTGGGGTTTGAGAAAATTAGCGTATCCGATTGAAAAAAAAGCAAGCGGATTTTTCCACCTTACAGAATACAAATCTGATGGGGAATTAATTAACAAGTTAGAGCTAGAATTGAAACGCGACGAGCGTGTTTTACGTTTCTTAACTGTAAGATTAGATCGTCATGCGATCGCTTATAGCGAGAAAAAACGCAGTGGTGCTTTTAACAAAAAACCTAAGAAAGAGGAGGCTGGAGCATAATGGCAAAAGATCAAATACAATATGTTACCGCTCCAAAAGTGGACGATAACAGAAAAAAATATTGCCGTTTTAGAAAAAATGGTATTAAATATATCGATTATAAAGACGCAAACTTCTTGTTAAAATTCATCAATGATCAAGGTAAAATTTTACCTCGCCGTTTAACTGGTACTTCATTGAAATTTCAACGTAAAGTGGCTCAAGCGGTTAAACGTGCACGTCACATCGGTTTGTTACCTTTCGTTACTGACCAATTAAAATAAGCGCAGAGAATGGAAATTATTTTAAAGCAAGATATCAAATCACTAGGTGAAAAAGATGATATCGTTACAGTAAAACCAGGTTACGGTCGTAATTATCTAATTCCTCAAGGTTTTGGACAATTGGCTACACCATCTGCTAAAAAAGTATTGGCAGAAAACTTAAAGCAAGCTGCTTTTAAACAAGATAAAATTAAGAAAGATGCTGAAGGTATTGCTGAGCGTTTAACTGATGTTAAATTGAGCATTGGTGCTAAAGCTGGCGAAACAGGTAAGATTTTTGGTGCTGTAAACACTATTATGATTGCTGACGCATTAAAAGCTAAAGGCTTTGATGTAGACCGTCGTCGTATTACTTTCGAAACTGAACCTAAAATGGTTGGTGAATATGTAGCTAACTTAAACTTGCACAAAGAAGTGAAAGTGAAAGTTGCTTTCGAAGTAGTAGCTGAATAATTAATCTACACAGATATTAAAAACCGTTCTTGAATTTCAAGAACGGTTTTTTTATGCTTATAGTTTTGTGGTCGAGATTGTAAATCCCGACCAACTTATAAAATCCCAACCAACCAACCTAGATAGATTGTCACCCTGAGCCTGTCGAAGGGTCTATAAACAAAATACATTCTCCAATAAAGATTCTTCGTTGCACTCAGAATTACATCAATGGAAGAAACTTATTTCTCAATCAGATCCAACCACTTTTTGATTACAGACCTTAGGTCATTTTCTTTGGCCTTCACATCATCTAAGTCTTTAAAGGTTACCATTCTCCTTCCATCGGTATATTTGCCTTCCAGTAGCCCAGAACTATCCTCAACTCGAGCACCAGTTGGGAAAACCAGCATAATCCTACCTTTATGCAGATTACACACCAAAAGGTCTCTTTGATAGGTTTTGGGATCAAAAGGTTTCATCTCTCCAGTATAGTAAAAACTCAGACTATTCCATTTAATCTGCTCGCCAATTTCAGGGTCAATGCCCAAAATAAAAGTTCTCAAATAAGCAATCGTATCCTTAATTTGAGGGTCAAGTTGATCAATATGCGCATTAACCTGTTCTTGTGCTGTTGGTTTAGCCATTTTTTATGCTTTAAAATCCAGATTTTGTTGTGCTAAAGCTTCCCTAAGGATCGGGATGGTGCTTGGCCCAACTCCGTGAAACGCTAAAACCTGTTTGGGTGTATATGTTGTAAGTTGGTTTAATGAGGTGATACCAGCATTAACCAATGCCCTTCTTGCAGGAGCACTCAATAAAGATAAAAATCCTGTTTCTGGTCTTTGTTCATTTTCACAAATCGGACAGGAGGGGCAGTCGCTCGATTTATAGAAACGATGTCCCTTTGGGCAGATTTTTAATGTTTTTATCGAAGCCATACAATTTGAGATTTGGTAGCTATACAAACTTACACATTGCAATTTCAATTTTTGGGACGTAAATGAGACAAGATAAAGGGTTATCTATGCAATGTCAATGGTAAACAGGTTCTGGCAGGTCGAAGAATGAACTCTTGGTCTTGTTTAAGAGGTCGGTTAAATGCTTAAAATTTTTCTCTTCTGGTTTAAGGTCTATAAATTTTGCAATAATGGATCGGTGCCTATAAAGGATGATCGTGTTTTCTACCCTTGGATTGATCTTGTTTAAATTGACTTCACTTTCTTTATCTTGCATGGATGGCACAAAGGTTAGGGCCATATATTTTAATCCCAATTCTTTCCCAATCTGCGCTAATTCTTTTTGCCGCTGCTCTTTTTGATAGCCATTTTCATTTCCATATACAAAATAGGCCTTTAGATATTTGCTGCGGGCAGCACTTTCCTGTTCAAAAAAAGTTAACCACTTTTTAATCTCTTCCCAATTCGGTTGATTACCTACAAAATAGACTAAGCCATGGTAACGGCCATATTTACATACCGGACAAGTTCTGGTCCCTTTATCTGGCCCCCAAGTATGAAATGGTGTAAATGAAGGATTATCTTCACCCACCTCAAGCCCAGATTTTTTTGCCGATGTATTGGTTTTTGGATAATTTGGAATGTTCAGACCTAAGATAATATTATGTTCAGCAATCTGAAGGTCTCCAGATAGTAGAATTCTTAAGATCCCACTACCTCCACGGTTCTCAAATGGGGTTTTCTTACGCTTAGGAATTAACAATGGATCGTCATCAAAAACTAGCTCGTCGATATAATATTCATTGAGTTGTGGTTCTTTAATAGCGATGTGGATATGTGCAGGCTCTGATCGGTCTGGATAGGTTGCTGGTCGTATGGTATAGATTGCATATTTACCATCTTTATCAGTCTTCACCCATCCTCTTATATGTCCGTGTTTTAAAGCCTTTTTATCTAGGTTAGGTCTTGGCGAATAATATCCATCGTTGTCTGTTTGCCAATAATAGATAATGGTGTTGGGTGCAGGGGTTTGGCCATCTAATTGGTAGGCTATGCCTGTAACCAATAGTTTCTGTCCTTTTTCTTTCCACCCGGCACTGGTGTCAACGCTGTTGACCTGTTGAGGTAAACCAACGTACAAAAGTTCACAGCCATCGCAAAAACCACCTACCAGTTTAGTGTTGGTTTGTGTTGCAGGTTGTAGGGTTTGCCCATTGCAAGAACTGAAAATAGCTAAGATTGAAATTACCATCAGGTAATAAATAGGTTTGAATATGCTCATATGGATTTGTTTTTGTCCAAAAATCCAAGCTATTCGCTGATGATGCAAACCCAATAGGTTATCCTGTGGAACTATTGGGTCAAGTGGATGAGTTTTTTAAATGCAGGTGCATAGTTTCTGCTTAGCCTTACCATTTCTTCGTTGCTTAAGGTCAAATCGTAATCGCCATTTAAACGCGATTTATAGGAAAGCACTTCGCTGATATTGACTAAGGTTGACTTATGAACCCTGATAAACTGTTGAGGGTCTAATTTTTCGCTGATAGATTTTAGAGTTTCTGTGTGGAGGTAAGTCTTTTGCAGCGTGTGGATGGCAATGTAAGGAGCTGAGGTATCAATAAACAAAATTGCTGCTACCGGAACGGTTACATAATTCCTTCCGGTATTGATCACTATTTTTTGAAGAAACACAGTTGGGAGTGTTGTTGTTTGGTGTTGGCTTTGTCTGTATATGAAAACTAAAGCTGCTAAACCATATACAAAAACATATTTATAAAGGTCTTCGGCTAAGGTATAGCCCAAAGTGTCTTGAATGCGGTAACTATGGTCAAAAAATAAACCCGATAAACCCCAAACTATAATTGGAAATAAGATGATATGCAGTAGGGTAGGCAATGCAACAGCCAAAAAAATAACTACAGCTTTTCTCTTTTGCAATTGATGGAGGTAAATGGCTAGAAACTTAAATTGCAATAGTAAAATTGGGAGAAACAGCAGCCAAAAAGACTTGAACAAAAGCGATTCGGAAAAGTGAAAGTTATACTTGTTGAAATTAGAATGTAGGAAATCTTGAAAAATGGTAAAAACAACTGCAAAGGCTACCAATACCAATAAACCTTTTTTAAGATTGTCTTTATTGAATAGCTGTTGCTTAATGTTAAACATCTCCTTTAAAAGCATAAAATGATTGTACGCTATTCAAAAATATGAAAATCATTAGAATTAAATGGGCTTTGCCATTGGGTTTGATAAAAAGACCATCATTGAATAGACTGGAATCCGTATCATAGCTTTTTGAACTCAGGTATTTAGAGCTGTTGAGACCTAAGGAAGAATTAAATCATTTTAAAAGATTTTAAAGAAGATAATGTATATTTAGCCAACTCAAACCAAATTAACAGGGGTTCAAGCTATTTTCTGTTTATGCCCTCTATTAACCTATGAAACGCATATTTATTCTTTTTTGCTTGTTATATTGTGTAATGCAATCGGTTGCACAAACACTACCTTATAAAAACAAAAACCTTCCAATTGAACAGCGGGTAAGCGACCTCCTTTCTAGAATGACACTTGAAGAAAAGTTCTGGCAGTTATTTATGATTCCGGGCGATCTGGATAATGCGAAGCCAGATCAATATAAAAATGGCATTTTTGGTTTTCAGGTAAGTGCGGGCGCCAAGGGCGATGCTGCGGGGCAATTGCTCAGTTACAATACCAAAGAGAATGCGCAACTGGTAGCCAAAAAAATCAACAGCATCCAAAAATATTTTGTAGAACAGAGTAGGTTAGGCATCCCTATTATAGCCTTTGATGAGGCTTTGCACGGTTTGGTAAGAGATGGTGCAACAGCTTTTCCGCAAGCTATTGGTTTGGCGGCCACTTGGGATACCACGCTGATGCAGCAAGTAGCCACTCAAATTGCCAAAGAAACCAAGCAACGAGGTATTCGTCAGATTTTGTCGCCTGTGGTAAATATAGCTGCCGATGTACGCTGGGGCCGAACAGAAGAAACCTATGGAGAAGATCCCTTTCTTTCGTCGGCCATGGGTGTGGCCTTTATGCGTTCATTTGAGCAGATGGGAGTAATTACTACACCCAAACATTTCATAGCCAATGTTGGCGATGGGGGAAGAGATAGCTATCCCATTCATGCCAATGAGCGTTTATTAGATGAAATCTATTTGCCGCCTTTTAAAGCAGCTATCCAAAAGGCAGGTGCACGTTCTATCATGACGGCCTATAACTCTTTAGATGGCACGGCTGCCTCTGCTAACCATTGGTTGTTAATGGATAAACTGAAAAAGGAATGGGGCTTTAAGGGCTTTGTCATTTCTGATGCCAATGCAGTAGGTGGAGAAGTGGTTTTGCACTACACGGCCAAAGATTATGCGGCAAGTGGAGAACATGCCATCAATAACGGTTTGGATGTGATTTTTCAGACCGATTTTGATCACTATAAATTGTTCATCCCAGCTTTTTTAGAAAATAAAATTGATACAGCACGACTCAATGATGCAGTAAGTAGGGTACTCAGGGCCAAATTTGAACTGGGGCTTTTTGAAAAACCTTACATCAACGAAGATTTTAAGGGTGATGAACTGCGCAAAGAGAGCAAGAAAATGGCACTGGAATCGGCTAAGGCTTCTTTTGTATTGTTGAAGAACGAAAATCAAGCTTTGCCTATTACGGCCAAAGCAAAAACCATTGCTGTTTTTGGAGCCGATGCCAACGAAGCCCGTATGGGTGGTTACAGTGGTCCTGGCACAGCTAAAATTAGCATTTTAGAAGGGATTAAACAGCGAGCTGGCCAACAAGCCAAAGTTGTATATGCCCTTGGAGCCGATCGTACTGCTGTTGATTATGTTGTTGTTTCAAGCAATTACCTCAAAACTACAGATGGAAAGCAAGGCCTAAAAGCGGATTATTTTAGTGACCTCAACATGAAAGGCAAACCAGCCATGAGCAGGGTAGATGCACAGGTTGATTTTCATTGGACCTTATTTTCACCATCGCCAGAATTAGCTTCAGATTTTTATGCCGTACGTTGGACAGGGAACTTAACTGCTCCAGCAACTGGTCGTTTTAAGATCGGTTTGGAAGGCAATGATGGTTATCGATTGTACATTAATGATAAATTGATAGTAAACCGTTGGAACAAACAATCTTATCATAGCGAGCTGACAGAGTATAATTTTGAAAAAGGAAGACAATATGCTGTAAGAGTGGAGTTTTTTGAAGCCAATGGCGATGCAACCATCAAATTGGTTTGGAATGTGAACGTTAAGAGAGATTGGAAAACAAAAATACAAGAAGCCGTTGCTTTGGCAAAAACGGCAGATATGGCCATTGCTGTGGTGGGGATCAACGAAGGCGAATTTAGCGACCGGGCTCTGCTTTCTTTGCCAGGCCATCAAGAAGAACTGATCAAAGCTTTGGCGGCTACTGGTAAACCGGTAAGCGTAATTTTAGTTGGGGGTAGTGCGGTAACAATGAATGCCTGGGCCGATCAGGTGAAGGCCATTGCTTGTGCTTGGTACCCTGGAGAAGAAGGTGGACATGCCGTTGCTTCGGTTCTATTTGGCGATTATAATCCAGCAGGACGTTTGCCCATTACTTTTCCTCAGCACGAAGCGCAATTGCCCTTGGTGTACAACCATAAACCAACTGGTAGGGGAAATGATTACAATAACCTTTCTGGTGTGCCGCTCTTCCCTTTTGGTTACGGGCTCAGTTATACCAGTTTCGACTATAGTAATTTCTCTTTGAGTAAAAATCAGATAGCCAAAACCGATAGCACTACACTTTCCTTTACCTTAAAAAATACTGGAAGCAGAGATGGAGATGAAGTGGTGCAGTTGTATATTCGCGATCTGTTATCTTCTGTAGCCAGACCTGTAATGGAATTGAAGGGCTTTCAACGTGTTCGTTTGAAAGCGGGCGAAAGTAAACAAGTAACTTTTAACATTACACCAGAGCTATTGAGCATGCTAAATAAGGAAATGCAAACCGTGGTAGAACCAGGCGATTTCAGGATCATGGTGGGTGCTTCTTCAAGAGATCTCAGACTGAAAGGAAATCTACAAGTAAAATAAATAACAATAACCTTATGAAAAAATTCATCTTCATGTTATGCTTGGTGCCTTTTGCAAGTTGGGCACAACCCAAAATCAAACCTGCAGATATTGAAAAGAAAATGCAGTGGTTTGCCGATGCCAAATTGGGTATTTTTATCCATTGGGGCATTTATTCTGTTGGGGGTGTAGACGAAAGCTGGAGTTTTTACAACAAGAAGATTAGCTATGCTGATTACATGAAACAGCTGAGTGGTTTTACAGCCAAGAACTACGATCCGCAGGCTTGGGCCGACTTGATTAAGGAAAGTGGCGCTCAATATAGTGTAATTACTACCAAACACCATGATGGAGTTGCCTTATGGGATACCAAAGAAAAACATTATGATGTGGTGAATAATACACCAGCGAAGCGAGACCTGATTAAACCCTTTTTTGATGCTTTGCGGAAAAATGGGATCAAATGCGGGGCTTACTTTTCTATCTTGGATTGGAGCCATCCAGATTATCCAGGGTTCTTAAAAGACAGTGTTCGTTATAAAATTGAAGATGATTATGCTCGTTGGAACCGCTATCGTTCTTTTTTTCAAAATCAGTTGAAAGAGCTATCACAAAATTACAACCCCGATTTATGGTGGTTTGATGGCGATTGGGAGCATAGTGCTGAAGAATGGGAATCGCAAAAGGTAAGACAGATTTTACTGAAAAACAATCCAAAAACTATTATTAATGGTCGTTTACAAGGTTATGGCGATTATGAAACACCAGAACAGAATTTCCCGGTAAGCAAGCCTGCTTTTAACTGGTGGGAACTTTGTATGACCACCAACGACAATTGGGGCTACCATTTAAACGATAACAATTGGAAAACACCTTACGAGGTGATCAGCATTTTTGTTGATGCGATTGCCAATGGAGGAAATTTATTGCTGGATATTGGCCCTAAGGCAGATGGAACCATGCAAGAAGAGCAGGTGCATATTTTAAAAGAATTGGGCAAATGGAATAAAAAGCATGGCGAAGCGGTGTTTAGTACTGTTGCTGGTTTGCCACAGGGACATTTCTACGGACCTTCAACCTTATCGAAAGATTCTACAACGGTGTATTTGTTTTTGCCCAGTAAAGTATCAGGTCAGGTTGCTATTCGTGGCCTACAGAACAAAATAGAAAAGATTACAGTGGTAGGTAATGGAGCTGTTTTAAATCCTAAAATTGTGGGCAAAATTTCGTGGAGCGCCGTGCCGGGTTTGGTGTATATCCCAGTGCCTGCAAATGTACAGGATGAATATGTAACCGTGCTCAAAGTTAAACTAGACGGCCCATTAAAATTGTACCGTGGCCATGGTGGGCTATAGGTCTGGCCGATTTTAAATTTGTAGTTCATAAAGTCGAGATGGCACATCCCGACTAACGGAGGCCTGGCCAATTTTAAATCTGCAGTCATAAAGTCGATAAAGCATTTCTCGACTTTAATAAAAAAGTCAATCGATTAAATACTTTATTCAATTTCTTTACCTTTGTGCTCATGGCAAAAAGAAAAACAAAACCTACCAACCAAACAAAACAGCCTCTATTTAAACGGATTGGCTTCATTGCAGGTAAGGTGTTGTTATGGTTTTTCTTAGTTACGGTAATTTGGGTTTTGGCCTATCGTTTTATCAATCCGCCAGTTACTTTATTAATGATCCAACGAAATTGGGAGCGTAAAGCTGCTGATAAACCTGGCAAAATAGAGAAGAAATGGGTAAAGTTTGAAGACATTTCTGATAACATGAAAAGAGCAGCAGTATCTGCAGAAGATCAACTGTTTTTACAGCATATGGGTTTTGACATTAAGGCCATTGAAAAAGCTTATGCAAGTAACGCCAAAGGAAAAAAAGTAAAGGGAGGAAGTACCATCTCTCAACAAACGGCCAAAAATGTGTTTTTATGGCCAGGAAGATCTTACATTAGAAAAGCATTTGAAGCCTATTTTACCTTGTTGATTGAATTGCTCTGGAGTAAAGAACGCATTCTGGAAGTTTATTTAAACGTAATAGAGATGGGTGATGGCATTTATGGTGCTGAAGCGGCTGCTCAAGCCTATTATCATAAATCTTGTACTAAACTATCCAGAAGTGAAGCAGCATTAATTGCGGCCTGTTTCCCTAATCCCTTACGCTGGACACCTAAAAAACCAACAGGTTATATCAGACACCGTCAGTATTTGATCATGAGGAATATGCAGAGGTTGGGCCCGCTTGACTTCTAGAGTTAAAAGTTTAAAGTGCAAAGTATAAAACCCACAACTTTGAACTTTGAACTTTGAACCTTGAACTTTTAACCTTCAACTTCTTTAATCATGGTCCTTATTCCATCTAATTTTTAATTTTCCGCCTTCTTCTACAGCTTTAAGGTGTAAAACAATACCTTTCATTCTAGCCAATTTCTTTTCTTCTTTATCGGTAATGTTTTCATCCTTCTTAGGATTTCTTAACGGAATATCCATCGCGATATTGGTGCCATTGCTGAGGCCATAAACTCCTTTTACATTAAAGTTTAACACACTAGAATTGACCTGCATCGGACTAATATTGATCTTGTCGCCATTTAACGTCAATGTGCCATCTAATTTTTCAATTACAATATTAGAAAGATTCCGATTTGGGAAAGCAAACTTTCCAACCTTTTCTATCGGCTCGAAGCCAATTAAGGCAGCATCGCTCAAATTAAAAATCACCTGGCCATACATAGACCGCTTTACAATATCTCCCTTTTCTGTAATGCTACCCGAAGCATTGACCTTGGCCGATAAATAACCCTTCAAATTTTGGTTGGTAATAGAATTCTGGCCAAAATTTTCAAAAGCATAAAAGAAATCCTTTACACTTACCCTGCTAACTACAGAATTGATCACAAATTTATTGATGGCTCCAGATTGTTTGATGTTTCCAGTCAGGTTCAAACTTCCACCTGCGTGGTTTACATTAATCTTATTGAAATAAACACCGTTTCCCATTAAAGAAATACTGGCGTTTAGATTGGTAGCTACAAAACGATTGTAAATGGCTTTGTTAACGGTGAGTTGGATATTCATTTTTGAAGCTTCTAATACGGCATTGAGCTGATCAGATACTTCTTTTATGGAGTTTTTGGTTTGCGGTTTTCGTTTTACAGATTTTCTGGGGCCTAAAAAAGACATAAATTCACTTAATGATAACTGGGGGCTATTCAGTTTAAGGTCAACCAAGATCTTTTCAGGGTCGGTATAATAGAAATTTAGAAAATTCTGGATCGAACAATTCATGTTCACGATACTTTTGCCCAGTTGAAACCTGCTATTGGTGATGTTTAAATCCTTTTGGTTAAAATTGAGCGTTAAGGAACTGTTTACCAGTTTCATGTTTCGTGGCACATAGGTGATGTCCGCATTTTTGATTACTACATTTCCAGATAGAATAGGTTTGGTGAATTTGAAATTATCAATATCCGTTTTGCAGTACAGCCTTACATCGGCGGTGCCATTTTTAAAATTAAAGGTTTCTCCGCCAATAGAACTGTTTAATTTTTCTAAAGGAAATTGGGAGGTTACAAAACCTGCGGCCAAGGGCTTAGCCAGATTGGTAATGGCAAAAGTATCAACCTTCAATGGGGCATTGTAATAATCGCCTGTTAAGGCATAAAAACGAATGGCAGAGTTTTCATCGCCTATGGCTTTGCCCACAGTATCCCTATTGGTAAAAGTTCCTGTAAAATTACATTTGGTCAATTGGCCTGATGGAAAGGTAACAGTGTTGTTTTTTACCGTCATACGCACATCAATCAACGGATCGGTGCCGTTTTTATGGCCATCGTCTATAATATGTCCAACAACCCCAATGGGTTCATCAATGGCAAACTTTAACAATTTGGAAGAAATGTTTGGGGCCAATAACATGGAAATATTCTTATACAAAATTTGATCAGCCCTTACGTCAATGGCAAAAGCCGATTCGTTTTTCGCCAGATCTATTTTAGCGCCAATATAAAAATCATCGCCACCAATCTTTAATTTTTCCTGATCGATGGTCACCACCTTCGTTTCATTGTTGTAATGGGCAATTAAAGTACCTTCAAGTGTTTTGTCTTTTAAAAAACTACCTTTTCTGGTATTAAATGCAAAACTTTTAATGGCTGTTTTAAGGTTCAGGTTTCCATTCCATCCTGAATCTGGATAATCAATTTTGCCTTTCAGTTCATCTACCAAGAAATGAAAAAGCTTAAAACGTTTCTGATTATCTACCGTTAGGTTCACATTGTTAAAGTCTACACGCTTGATCTGAAAAGCCTTTTGCTCTTTCTTGTCCTTTACTTTTGTTTCGTTATTAGTCTTGAACATGCTGGTGTTGCTGTAGCCAGTACTGTCGGTATAAACATAAATCGAGGCATTATTAATCCCAATTTTATTGATTTTGATGTCTCCGGCAATCAACGAAAAGATATTTAAAGACACTTCAATATCAGCTGCATTTAAAAGATCGTGTTTGTGTGTTGCCCATAAGCTATCTCTAAGCTGTACTTTTTTTAACGAAACAGAAACACCAGGGAAACCTCTTAATAGCGTTGTTTCCATGCTGTTAACCTCCACTTTTCCATTTACATTCTGGTTAAGCTGTTTTAAGATGGTAGCTAATATTTTTTGATTGTTATGGTTGATATAATAAGCCGCACCAAGCCATACCAAAATGATAAGCGTTACCAAACCGGCTAATACTTTTAGAGAAATTTTGAGCCAACGAGCCATAGATAGATTTTTGATGTTACTAAATATAACAAAAAAAATCCCTTAATGTTTAATAGAGTAGGATTAAGCGTTCAGTTGCTCCGCAAAAATAGAACTGTGCCAGCTATCTGCAATGGCTATT
Source organism: Pedobacter sp. Hv1 (assembly GCF_001412215.1). Classification (GTDB taxonomy): domain Bacteria; phylum Bacteroidota; class Bacteroidia; order Sphingobacteriales; family Sphingobacteriaceae; genus Pedobacter. The sequence continues at coordinate 212,799 of NZ_LLWP01000005.1, read as the reverse complement.
TCCCACTTCTGTTCGTACTCTGCTAAGGTTTGTACCAGGTTGTTAAATACGATCGTTTCTGGAGTAATTTTTTTGATGGTGATCAATGTTTCAAAGTCTTCCTTGCTATTCACGAAAACTTCACCATCTATTTTATAGGCCATGTTAAACCTGTTAAATAGATCTACGCCATAGGTGTTTTCAATGTCTTTGATTACCCTAACTGATGCATCTATGGAGCAACCAGTAGCTGATGCAGCATCTTGATCAACAATTAAAACAATGAAAAAACGGTAGGGCAGTTCAGCTTTGGCATTGAGCTGATGGCCATGAGCTTTCCATTGTGCTGTAAAAGCATTTAATTTGCCTTGTATTTCTTCAGCTTCGCTTAGGGTAAACTGACGACTACTTTGGTAAATCCAAACTTTAGATTGTGGAGAAAAAATCATGATCAAATTTACCATTTTATTTAAATTACGTTCGTTAAATATATTCGCTGATGAAAAAGTTTACATTGAACTTAAAAAAGTGTGTTTTCTTTTCTGCTTTGCTCACCTTCATTGTGTTTTCTGGTTTTGATTTGCCAGAAGATGATACCGTAGTGATACAAAACCTGCTCAATAAGTATCACGATAGCGAAGCCCAAGGCAAAGAACTAAAGCGATTTGAACTGAATGTTACCAACACCGGCTTTTGCAGGTACCGCAAAGTATACAACAATGGGAAAGTGGAGTATTATGCATTCAATCTATCACGTTTTAAAACCCTAGATTATTATGGCAATGCAGAAAGAGGTGAACTTTACCTGCGTACCAAAAATGACGATGTAATTGTTCAAGTACGTAATGACCGTAAAGGAGAGATCGACTCTACCACCACTTATATGGTTATTCCTTTAAAAAATATCGATGTAGAACAATTGAACGCCTTGGCCGAAAGTTTGAGAAATGTCAACAGTTCAACCTTATCGGCAAACAAATAAGCTTTTTATAGCAAAAGGTCTATCTTTGCAGCCTAGTTTAAATCTTAAAAACTAAGGTAAAAAGATCAGCAGATGAGTGCACAATTAGAGCAAATCCAAAAAGCAATAGCGCCTTTAAGAGCGCAAATTATCAATCATAAAGTATATGGGGCAATTAAGGAAATAGAAGACCTTAAAATTTTTATGCAATACCATATTTATGCCGTATGGGATTTCATGTCGTTGCTAAAGTCTTTACAACAAAATTTAACTTGTACAAGTGTGCCCTGGTTCCCTACGGGATCTGCAGATACCAGATATTTAATTAATGAAATTGTTGCTGGCGAGGAATCTGATGTGGATAGTTACGGTGTGCGAAAAAGCCATTTTGAACTTTACTTAGATGCCATGTTACAATGTGGAGCTGATACCACATCAATTGAAAAATTCATTGCTACTTTAAAGGAAACAGGTAATTTCAATACTGCATTTCAGCTTGCAGAGGTGCCAACTGCTGCTCGCGAATTTGTTGATTTTACCTTTCAGGTGATCAACAGTAACAAAAGCCATCTCCAATCGGCCGTTTTTACCTTCGGTAGAGAAGACCTTATTCCAGGAATGTTCATTTCTATTGTAAATGATATCCACCAAAACTTTCCAGAAAGCATTTCTATTTTTAAATATTATTTAGAAAGACACATTGAAGTGGATGGCGATCATCATAGCCATTTGGCCTTAGAAATGACGGCTAAACTTTGTGGAGATGATGAGCAATCTTGGAAAGAAGCCCAAGAACAAACCATCGCCTCTTTGCAACAGCGTATCCAACTTTGGGACGGTGCGTACAACGACATCATGGCTAAGGTAAATGTTGCCGTTGGATAAGATTTTGTAAATCAACGTTTCAGTACACTTGGCTACGATAGCCCTGCTGTCCGTTTTACTACTCCCGATTCATCGGGAGCGTGTTCACTCCCATCAGGTTTAGTTAACCAAGCAATAAGCTTTTGGCAGCTTGTTAAAAAATGAAAAGGCTTTCGAAAAAAACATCTAGACTATGGACTCTAGACTATCGACTCTAGACTATGGACTGAAGACTACAGCCCATTCGCTCTAGCAGTAATCTCTGCAATATCCAAAACTTTAACCTCTAGCTCTTTGTCTTTTAATTTTACACCATCGCTCAACATAGTCATACAGAAAGGACAGCCAGCAGCAATTACCTGTGGTTCGGTAGATAAAGCTTCTTCAATACGTTCAATGTTCACGTCTTTATTGCCTTTTTCTGGTTCTTTAAACATTTGGGCACCACCAGCGCCACAGCAAAGGCCATTGCTTTTGCAACGTTTCATTTCTACCAGTTGGGCATCTAATACTTCTAAAGCTTTACGAGGAGCTTCATAAACGCCATTGCCACGGCCAAGGTAACAAGGATCGTGGAAAGTGATTTTGCGCCCCTTGAAACTTTCGCCACCTTCGGCCTTTAATTTGCCTTCGTTAATTAGGTCTTGGATCAATTGCGTATGGTGGATGACCTCATAAGTGCCACCCAAACCAGGATATTCATTTTTAATGGTATTGAAGCAATGCGGACAACCTGTTACAATTTTTTTAACATTGTATCCATTTAATACCTCAATATTGGTCATAGCCTGCATCTGGAACAAAAACTCATTTCCTGCCCTTTTTGCCGGATCTCCGGTACAGCTTTCTTCGGTACCCAACACGGCATATTTAATTCCTACATGATGCAAGATCTTGCAGATATCTCTTGTAATCTTTTGTGCTCTTTCATCATAGCTTCCAGCACAACCTACCCAGAATAATATTTCAGGCTCTTCGCCCATGGCCAATAATTCGGCCATTGTTGGTACTTTGAATTCCATATTTATAGTATCAAGTATTTAGTGTCAAGTATCAAAACTTGCATGCTAATTATTAATCTTTTTTTTAGTATCAAGTATTTAGTATCAAGGCCTGTTGCTAAATATTCATTTTTTCTCTTTTTTAGTATCAAGTATTTAGTATCAAGTATCAAGACCTGTTGCTAAATATTCATCCTCTCTATTTCTTATACTTTGCTCCTTTATCCAATTGAAAACTGCCAACTGTTAACTGCAAACTATCCTTCCTGCGCCCAATTTAATCTATCGGCCGGAGAATATTTCCAAGGTGCTCCGTTGTTTTCTACATTACCCAACATGGCATTGATGCTGGCAGGGGCAACCGATTCTTCCATTACGGCAAATCTACGCAGTTCTACAATAATGGCCAATGGATCAATGTTAATTGGGCAAGCTTCTGTACAGGCATTACAGCTGGTACAGGCCCAAATCTCTTCACGCGTAATGTAATCGTCTAATAAAGATTTTCCATCTTGGTGATCTGCTCCGTGTTTGTCTATATTTTTGCCTACTTCCTCTAAACGGTCACGGGTATCCATCATAATTTTGCGTGGCGACAATAATTTGCCCGTCATGTTGGCCGGACAAGACGAAGTACAACGGCCACATTCTGTACACGTATAGGCGTTCATCAAATTGATCCAACTCAGGTCGTTTACATCTTTAGCACCAAATTTACCCGGAGCAGTTTCTGCCGGAACAAAAGAAGGATCGAGCATGGCTTTTACCTCATTGGTTACACTTGCCATATTGGTAAACTCGCCTTTTGGCTCCAAATTAGAGAAATAGGTATTTGGAAAAGCAAACATGATATGGAAATGCTTAGAATAAGGCAAGTAATTTAAGAAGGCAAAAATTCCAACAATGTGGAACCACCAGCAAAATCTTTCAATCATGATCAAGCTGCTAGCTGCACTTGGCAATAAACCCTGTAGGTAAACACTTACTGGAAAAGCACCTGCACTAATGTAATGGCCCTCGTTTAGGGCCTGTAATTTGCCATCGGCTGCGTTCATCAATAAAAATGCCGACATTAATAATATTTCGGTAATGAGGATGTAATTGGCATCAGATTTTGGCCAGCTTTTCATCTCTACTCCGCTAAAGCGTTTCAGTTTTAAAATATTTCTTCTGATTAGAAAAATAGCACAGGCCAACCAAACGCCAAGTGCCAACAGCTCAAAAGAGCCAATCAGAAAATTATAAAGACCACCTAAACCGGCAAAAACACGGTGTGTGCCAAAAATACCATCAATCATGATCTCTAACACCTCTAAGTTGATGATCACAAAACCTAAATAAACCACTAGGTGCAATAAGAAGGGGATGGGTCTAACCGCCATTTTGGTTTGCCCAAAAGCAACTTTGAGCATGGTCATCAGTCTTTTTCCAGGTTGATCGTTGCGGTTTGCAGCTTTGCCTATTTTAATATTTCGAATTACTTTTCGAGCATTATAAGCAAATAGTGCAACGCCTGTTAGGGTTAAAATAATAAAGATAATTTGTGAGGCCATAATCTATATTGTGATACTTGGTATGGCTAAGTTAAAAGTTTTAATCCTAAAATAGATTACTATGCATGCATAAAATTAAAAATTTAGAATCGATATGAATAATGTTGATTTTTTTAAGCTTCTAAATCGTTGATTTATAGCATGTATATGGTTTTGTTTATGTTTTTAGAAAAGAAATATTAAAAAATGTTTTAGCTTTCAAAAAAAGACACTACATTTGCAATCCCAAACGGGAAGTAGGTACGGTAGCTCAGTCGGTAGAGCAATGGACTGAAAATCCATGTGTCGCCGGTTCGATCCCGGCCCATACCACTTGAAAAGCTTCAGAGAAATCTGGAGCTTTTTTGATTCTAGCTTTTTTTATTGCTAAAGCTTTTGAATAACTTAGGCCAACCATAAACTCAATAGAAAGCCTCATGCTCCAAAATCGTGTCAATCCTTTTGGCCATATGATAACTACCAAAGCCCGTGGCAAATGGTTAGGCAACCGTGGACAATTACATGGCACAGGTAAAACTATTTTACGACCATTTAAACACAAAGCTTGGATCATTTGCCTGTTGGCATTTAAAGGAAGGCAGAGAAAAATAATGGCGCCAAATTTATGGACAGAATTATTCTTTTTAGATGAAGCTACGGCTTTGGCAGCCGGACACAGGCCCTGTTTTGAATGCAGGCGTGAAGCCGCACTTCTTTTTAAAAAAGCTTGGCTGATGGGTAATCCTGACTTTGGATTTGATCATCGAACACTTATCGGAAAAATAGATGAAGTAATGCACCAAGAACGGATTGCTAAAAATGAACAAAAAGTCACATTTGAAGCTATTTTGAAAGATTTACCAGATGGTGTTTTTATTGAGATGGATGGGCAGGCTTATCTTTTTGTCAATGAAATGATTTATCCATGGGCACCTGAAGGATATGCAGCAGGCCAACACATATCACTATCAAAAAAAGTTAGCGTATTAACACCTAAGTCAATTGTAAATGCCATAAAGAGTGGTTATGAGCCACAAGTGCAGCTGCTAGTTTAGCTTAATCAATAGCGTAATGGATTTTCAGTCAATGTGTTATTGGGTTGATATAGGCCTATACCATTTGAAAAGCTTTAGCGCAATCTGGCACTTTTTTGATTTTAGCCATCTCTTTCTATCTTTAAATCTCTTTAATTATGAAAAACAATTGCGCCCTTAAAATGATAAGATTAGTACGTTATGGTTTGCTATTGATGGTTGCCCACCTGAGCATGTCTATATCTTTGCTGGCAAATGGAGTGGTTAAACCAGTCCAATATTTTATAGACAACGTAAATGGGAATGACAATTATTTGGGTAAAAGCTCAAAACAGGCTTGGAAAACTTTAGCCAAGGTAAATGCTCAGGTGTTTCAGCCTGGAGATCAGGTATTATTTAAAAGAGGTGGAAAGTGGAAAGGGCAACTTGTACCTAAGGGTTCGGGTACAAAAACACAAGCCATTGTGTTTAGCGCTTATGGCAAAGGGGCATTGCCTCAAATTGCTGCCGAAGGGAAGTTTAGAGACGTGGTACTTCTTCATAACCTGAGTAACATTTCCGTCAAATATTTAGACCTCTCTAACCATGATCCAGAGGTAAAAGAACAAAAAACAGGACCAACTGGCGTACGAATCTTGGCTGAAGATATCGGAACGATTTCAAATATCCAGCTTTCTAATTTGTATATACACGATATCAATGGAGACAATAAAAAAGGCAGTAAAGAAGGACATGGTATTTTCTGGGACTGCCAAGGGCCAAAACCCAGCCGTATCGAGAACCTGTTGATCGAACATTGTAGATTAGAAAGAGTAGACCGGAACGGGATAAGGGGCAATGGTACTTTTGGCTTTCGCGACAATTGGTTTCCCAATAAAAACTTGATCATTAGAAACTGCAAGCTTGAAGATATTGGCGGAGATGGAATAGTGATAAAGGCTTTTGATGGAGCTTTAGTAGAGCACAATCAACTCTTCCATGTCAGAACAAGAGCCAAAGATAATGCGGTTGGCATATGGCCACACAGTAGTGACAATACCGTTATTCAATATAATGAAGTGGCCTATACTAAAAACCAAGACTGGTCTAACGATGGACAATCATTTGATATTGATGGGAACTGTAACCACACCATTATCCAAAATAATTATAGTCATGACAATGAAGGTGGTTTTATGCTGGTGATTTCTGATGCCATTAATGCAAAAAGTAGAATGACTACGAATAGCATCATTAGAAATAATTTGAGTATCAACGATGGGAATAAACGCAAACGCTTATTCAATTTTGCCTTGGTAACAGATAGTACATTGGTTTCGGGAAATGTTTTTTTAAATAGCACCAAAGACTCAGTAAAAATGGAGCTGGTTGATATTGAACATGGGGTGCCTAAACATGTTGTTTTTGAAAATAATATCATCCAATATCAACATGGTGCAACAGCGGTATTGAGTAAAAGCCCAACACAATATGCAGCGGTTACATGGAAGGGAAATTCTTTTAAAGGAAACATTGTTGGAAAAGAAAAGCTATTGAATGTAAATGATCGCTCTTCAGTTAAACCCATCGACCTCAAAAAATACCCGTTTTCTTTGCTAGAAGGGTTAAAATTGAAAATATACTAATAGATTAGACAGTTTTCCTTTGTAAAGGATTAGTTGTAGAAGGCAATAAATGCGAATAAAATTAAGAGATATTGATATATTTATTTAATCAACAAATCAATCATCTCAAACATTTTATGTAATGAAACTATCCACCAAATTAGTGATAGGGTTATTGGCCTTGGGGCAATTATCCTACGCACAAAATCCATCATCCGTCCCTCCAAATCGAACGGAGGTTAAACCAACCGCTACCATTACCTCAGCTACGCAGGGATTAAAAAAGTTTGAAGGCTATTTTAATTTCTATTATGATGAGAAAACAGGCAAAATCTTGTTAGAGGTTGATAAACTGGGTCAGGATTTTTTATACTTCAGTTCTTTATCCACTGGTGTGGGCAATGGAGGACCTGAACGCGGACAGGCTTCTTCAGCTATGCTCAAGTTTGTAAAAGAAGGCACTAAGATTCTTTTGATCCAACCTGTAATGAATTATAGAGCCGATTCTAAAAACAAAGACGAAATTAATGCAGTAGAAAGCAACTTTGCAAAATCAGTAGTTTTTGGGTTTGTTCCGGTGGCTGCAGAAAATGATAAATACTTGATCGATCTTACCTCATTTATTGTTCGCGATAGTCAGGGAATTGGCTCCAGATTGGGTTCAACTGGTTCGAGAAATGCAGGTGCAGCAGGTGGAGGTTATCGCTTAGACGAAACACGTTCTGTAGTGTACCTACCTAATACCAAAAACTTTCCCTTAAATACCGAGTTTGAGGCAATGATCACTTTTGTAGGAAGTGGTGGTGGAGGTATTGCCCCAGACCCGTCGGCAGTTACGGTAAACATGCACCAATCTTTTATTGCTTTGCCAGAAGAAGGTTTTCAAATGCGCAAATTCGACCCACGCTCTGCATCAGGTCAATTCAGTTATATGGATTTTTCTGCGCCGATGTCAGAATCGATCACGAAAAGAACAATCAGAAGACATCGTTTGATCAAAAAAGATCCAAACTCGGCCATGAGTGAGCCAATCAAACCTATTGTTTATTACTTATCTCGTGGGGTACCAGAACCCATCAAAAAAGCTTTGCTAGATGGTGGCGCTTGGTGGAATGCTGCATTCGAGGCAGCTGGTTTTAAAAATGCTTTCCAAGTAAAAGAACTTCCAGAAGGAGCAGACCCGATGGATATTCGCTACAATATTGTGAATTGGATTACCAGATCAGGCAATCCGGCACGTGCCTTTTCTTTTGGAGCCTCATACATCGATCCACGAACTGGCGAAATTATCAAAGGGGTAGTAACTTTAGGTTCAGATCGTCACAGACAAGATTACTTGATCACTATTGGCTTGCTGCAACCTTATATTGATGGAAAGAAATTGCCAAAAGAAATAGAAGAGTTGGCCTTGAAAAGAATTAGACAACTCTCGGCCCACGAAATTGGCCATACCTTAGGTTTCAATCACAACTTTGCTGCAAGTCCAAAAGACCGTGCTTCGGTAATGGATTACCCTTTCCCGAAATTTTCAATGAAAGCAGATGGTACCATAGATATTTCTGATTCTTATACGGAAGAAATTGGCAGTTGGGATAAACGTTCTGTGATTTGGGCCTATAGTGAATTTAAAAAAGGAGCCGATGAAAATGCAGAGTTGGACAAGATTATGAACGAGACTCTTAAACAAGGGTTTGAATATATTCCAGATATTGGGGGTAATGTACATCCAAACTCGAACCAGTGGGAGGTAGGCAAAGACCCAATTGCACAGATGGCCAATATCATGAAGGTGCGCAGAAAAGTATTGGACGAATTTTCAGAGAAAGCAATTCCGCAAGGTGCGCCAATGGCAACTTTAGAAGAAGTATTGGTGCCCATTTACCTATTGCACCGTTACCAGATAGAGGCAGTAGCCAAATTTGTTGGTGGATTGTACTTTACGCATGCGGTAAAAAATGACGGACAAGTGCCAACCAAAATGGTAGATCCAGCCACACAATGGAGTGCTTTTGAATCGTTAATGGGAACCATTACACCCGAAGCATTGGCATTGCCTGATGGGTTGATCTCAAAAATTCCACCACGTCCTTCGGGTTACCCATCATCCATAGAAACCTTTAGTGGCAATACTGGCCCTACTTTCGACCCCATTGCAGCAGCAGAATCGGCAGTGAGTACAACTTTATCTTATTTGTTAGATGCAGAGCGTGCAGCACGCTTGATTGAGTATAAAGCGAGAGACAGTCGCCAGCCTGGCTTTATGGCTGTAGTAGATAAATTATTAGAAAAAACGTGGAAAGCACCCTTGCCAGAAGGCTACAAAGGCGAATTGCAAATCATGGTAAACAACGAGGTGATGAGGTATCTTTTACAATTGGCAGCAAGTAGTAATGCTTCTAAAATTGTAAGAGGGCAAGCTTTATTGAAACTAGAAGAGTTAAAAGGTTTTATCACTGCAAAACTACCTGGTGCCGAACCAAATTTAAAGGCCAACATGTTGTTTGCATTGGTACAAATGGATGCATTTAAGGCAGATCCTGGTAAGTTTCAGGCACCTCCATCAATTGCAGTTCCGCCAGGTGCACCAATTGGCATGCCGAATATGGATTTTCTGAATGATGGGCAGCTACACTGAGGAGTTTTTTGAACATTAACCTAGTTGGTTTCAGATCACAAAGAAGGAATGTCATTTGGCGTTCCTTCTTTGTTTAGGGGCTATGTTATTGTTGTTTTTGTGTTAACGATAGATTTACACTAGTGGTTTATTCTTGTAAGATAATCTCATTCAAATCATATGAAAAGAAAATTACTTACCGGAGTTTCAATCGCTGCCTTGATGTTTGCAGCTTGTAAAAAGAACCCTGTAGAAACTTTGCCTATTGTTTATCCTGCAATGGCAGAAGTTGTTGATCCACCCGTTTTATTTACCACTACAAGTGGGGTAAAAGTATACAATGGTGGTTTTGGCTCAGGCATAGCTGTTGATGCTAATGATCCTAACGTATTTTATATGTTAACAGATCGTGGTTCTAATGTGGCTGGGCAGATTGCCAACTCGATCATTATTGGTAAACCAGATTTCGATCCACAAATTGGAAAGTTTAGGTTAAAAGATGGAAAATTGGTTCTAGAGCAGGTTATCGAACTGAAAAACCAGGCCGGAGCAAAACTGAATGGCCTGCCAAATCCTATTGGGATGGGTGCCTCTGGGGAGACTGCTTATGACCTTAATGGAAGTTTGATTGCACCAAGTGCTGATGGGATAGACTCTGAAGGTTTGGTAAGAGCTGCCGATGGTTCATTTTGGGTAAGTGATGAATATGGACCACATATCGTTCATTTTGATGCAAACGGAAAAACAATTGAACGCATTAATCCTTTTGGAACCGGAACTGGTGGGCGTAAAATACCAGCTGTATTTGCCAATCGCAGGGCTAACCGTGGTATGGAGGGCTTAGCCATTACACCAGATGGGAAAACCTTGGTGGGCATTATGCAATCGCCCATGTACAACCCTTCAAAAACTTTGGTGGCCAATTCAACAGTACTAAGGATTTTAACTTTTGATATTGCTTCGGGCGCTACTAAACAATATGTGTATCTAATGGATAACATTACATTAACTGGAGTAAGTGATATTGTTGCTGTAAATAGTACTACGTTTTTAACCATTGAACGCGATGGACTTTATGGAGGTGCGCCTACTAACCCTGCAGCTTTTAAAAAGGTATTTAAAATTGATCTGAGCAATGCCACAGATATTTCTGATGCAGCAAATGGAGCGACAGGTAAGCTATATGGTGATAAGACTGTTGAAGAACTCAATAACTTAACAGGTTTGCAGGGAGCAGGAATTACTCCAGTAACTAAAACTTTGGTGTTGGATTTATTAAAAGATCTGCCAACAATGTACCCACATGATAAAGCAGAAGGTTTAGCCTTATTGCCAGGAAATATCTTAGTCATTTCTAACGATGATGATTTTGGTGTGGTTGATAATGGCAATAGTGGCTTTATGACCAAAACACTTCCATTTACAAACAAGGTTGATGGAAATAAGTTATACTTCGTAAAGCTCAAATAGTAAATACTTATTCAATTACTAATAGTTTTGCATTAAACAAATTAAAGCCCCAGAGTAATCTGGGGCTTTTTAGTTAGGTTAAGATTTATCTATGGTAGAATGAATGAAGAAAAGGGGATAGATAGATAAGCTCACCTTACAATTGACCCTTTCGGGGATGGTTAAATAACCAGCTTATAACTCAACCTGTTTTCGCTTATTCCTTTTCACCAAAAGAAAACAGATATACAAAAGCAATAACCAAGCAGGAATCAACTCAACAGACATTTTCAAGCCTGTAATCCACATAATCACTAAAATACCAATGAGAAATACCAAACAGATGTAGTTAGACAAAGGGTAGATAAACGAAGGGAATTTGGTTTGAACCCCTGCTGCCAGCTTCGCTTTTTTAAATTTTAAGTGGGTAAAACTGATCATTAGCCAATTGATAATTAAAGAAGAAACCACCAACGACATGAGGATCTCTAAAGCCTTTTCGGGGATCAGTTTGTTGATTATGATACAAATGGCCGCAAACAGGCCTGATGCCAAAATGGCTTTAACAGGCACATGGCTTTTGTTCAGTTTGGATAAAAAAGCAGGAGCATTGCCCTGTTGGGCCAAACCATACAACATGCGGCTATTGCTATACACACAACTGTTGTATACCGATAAAGCTGCCGTAAGTACAATTAAATTCAATACGTTGGCAATGATACTGGTAAAATAAATGGTGTTGCCGAACAGGTTAAACTGAAAGCCTTTTAAGCTCTCAAAAACCATTACAAAAGGACTACTGTCTGTAGTGATGTTTTTCCATGGAGAAAGCGCGAAAAGGATAATCAAAGCACCCACATAGAAAATCAAGATCCGATAAATAACCTGGTTAGTAGCTTTTGGGATTGTTTTTTCAGGGTTTTCTGCCTCTGCAGCAGTAATACCTATCAGCTCTAAACCGCCAAATGAAAACATAATTAAAGCAATGGCCGCAAATAAACCTTGAAAACTACCTTTTGCATCGGTGCTGAATAAGCCTTTAGGAAAGAAGCCTCCGTCATTCCAAAGGTTTTGAATGCTCGCCTGTTCGCCTCCAGAACCACTAAACAACAAGTAGACCCCAAAAATGATCATGGCAATAATGGCTACTACTTTGATAATCGAAAACCAGAACTCTGCTTCGCCATATACTTTTACCGAAGTAAGATTTAAGGCATTAATGGCTATAAAAAAGAATAAACTAGATGTCCATAAAGGAATTTCTGGCCACCAAAAGTGTACATAGATACCAATAGCGGTTAATTCAGACATGCTCACCAGAATATACAATACCCAATAGTTCCAGCCTGAAGAGAAACCAGCAAATGGTCCCCAGTATTTATAGGCAAAATGACTAAAACTACCAGAAACAGGTTCTTCCACTACCATCTCGCCCAATTGGCGCATGATAAAAAAGGCGATGATACCTGCAAGGGCATAACCTAAAATTACAGACGGACCGGCCAATACAGCAGCAGGACCAATGCCTAAAAATAATCCTGTACCTATAGCGCCACCAAGCGCAATTAACTGGATGTGCCTATTTTGTAAACCTCTCTGAAGTTTTTGTGCTTCTGGTTTTTCTTGTTCTTGCTTCAAAGTATAATGTGTTGTTGTAGATAAATTTTAGCAAAAATGTAAACTTATATTGAAATGAAGCAACTAAATGGAAAGAAAATAATTGATGGTAAAAGATTCAACACTCAAAAACGAGCTACATAGCTTAGCCAAAAGGGCAGTTTCTGCACCTCTTCCCCCGAAGGAATTTTTCGCAGCACTCCTTTTTCTTCTTATCCTTAACCTTGTGCTTGTCTTTCTTTTTCTTTTTGTCTTTTTTCGACATGGTATTTCTTTACTGTCAATATAAACAAAAAAAGGTACATATTGTGTGCAATACGTACCTTTTATATTTTAAAAACGCTTAAAACTACGCTTCGCTGTTATAGTTGATTTGGCCAACATGTTTGTCGATCTGCCATCTTCCAGTACCTTCTTCGCCAATTACATCAAACAATTCTAGGGCTCTACGTGCTTTAAATTCTTCTTCTCTTTGCTCTCTAAAGAACCAGTTTAAAAACTCAAGCGTTACATAATCTTGTTCTTTATGGCAACGGGCCGCAATGTTTTTGATAGATTGGGTAACGCTGATCTCTTGATCTAATGCATCTTCAAAAACCTCACGGAAAGAATTGTATTCGATCTTGATGTTAGTAGTTTCAGGAGAAATTGCTGTTCCGCCCATATCTAACACATATTTATAAAATTTAAGTTGGTGTTGTCTTTCTTCTTCTGCTTGCTTAAAGAAATAATCTGAAGAGAAATCATAACCATTTCTGCTGCACCATGAGGCCATTGATAAATAAATTGCTGACGAATGGGCTTCTTTTTTAATTTGCTGGTTGATTAGTGTTTCTACGTCTGACGAAAGTAAACACTTTACACGGATAATATCTTTCATGATTGCTATCTATTTGAATACAAGTAATTAGTAACAAAATTACTGCTATATTAGGTTAGCAAAGAATTTATTAACAATATGGAAAGATTCTAATTCTAGCTAACTAGCTCACAATGCGATGTAAACGATCAAATATGATGTGATTAAGCTCTAGCATAGCGAAGGTGCCTTGGAGCAGATCTTTTAATTTAATGATCTGTAGTAGCGATAAAACATAACAATGGTCGCAAGCGCAAATGAAGATGATTTCTACATCTGCAGACTTGTCGCTATTTAAAAGCAAATTTTCGATATCGATTTGATACACTGCTTTTTTTAGTTTCAACAAGTTGCGGTAATCAAAACGGGCCAATTTGCCAGCAAAATCAATATACCAACAGTTTTCACTGTCTGATTGATAAATAGCACCATTTTTGGTGCTAAAAACCTCGGTAAAATTGATAGTTGGTAAACTTATAGTCTGCTCCATTTGCTACAATAATGTTTTGTAACGCAAAGATGCAATTTATTTGGATTTATTCCAAATAAAGATAGAGTGCGAAATTAATTTTCTTTCAGCAACTAAGCGCTGTTGTTACCTAAAACATTTGGTAAGGTTATTAAATAACAACAGCTAATGATATGGCCAATAAAACTTAAACCACAACAGGAAGTATTACTTAAGGTTGTTCTGCCAACTCCTTTATTTTTGCCAATGCTTTTGGCCAAGTTTGCTCAAAATAATCTTTAAATTCGGCTGTAATGCTCATGTCAATGGTTAATTCAGTTTCACCATTTTTATTTGTTAAAATGTAGTTTTCTGTAGCGCCAGACCATTTTTTTACTTCTTCGCTATCAAAGTCTTCAACACCATTGTCATACATCCCCAGGTGGATAATACCAAGATAACTGTAAGGTATACTTTCTTCAATTTTGGAAACCATACCTTTTCCAGATGAACTATCTAAGAATAATGCTCTGCTGCCCTTTTTCCAATCGGTTTCTGCATCAGAGCCTTCGCTAAAAATCGCTGCCCAAATGGGGTAGGTAGTTTTACCAAAAAGGATTCCCCAAACTCTTTCTCTCGAGGCATTAATTGCTGTTTTGAATGTGAACTGTTCCATATTGATCTAATTAATTAGGCATTTTACTAAAATCCATGTGTAATAAACTCCATCTGTGTCCATCTAAATCAATAAAACCACCACCATACATCCAGCCATCCTTTTCGCCACCTTTGGCATAAATGGTGCCTCCCGCATTTTCGGCATTTAAAAGCATTTCATCAACTTCCTGTCTGCTTTCGGCATCTAAAGAAAATAAAACTTCGTTGCCTAGGTTGGTGTCTGCAATGTTGCTTCCACTAAAACCACTCAGCACATCGTCTCTAAATAACATCAGCACCAATTTCTTTTCACCAATAAAAAAAGAAGCCATGGTTTCGGTTACGGGATTTCTTTCATTTAAGGTAAATCCCATTTGAGTAAAGAATGTTACAGCTTTGTTGATATCCTTTACAGGTAGGTTGATCCAAATTTCTTTTGTCATAATTTTTCTTGTTAAATGATGAGCCATTCAATGAAATTATTTCCATCAAATTGATAACCTAAAGTTGAGCATAATTTTGATTTTTACATTGGGGTAAAAGCGACAATTTATGGGGCTAAACACGACTAATCATTTACTTCTATATAAACCTTGCATTAGCACTTGATTCTCAATATATTCGTAATCAATTGTAAGCGCTCTACATGAAAAAACTCTACCTGGTTCTTTTCTTGTTATTCATCTTGCTTGCCTTTAAACAAGATGACCCAAAGGTTTCTCATAAAGGAGGCAAATTTGCTTTGCCCAAAGGGATTACTGCAAAAGATTATCTGCCAAATACGCTCATCATCAAGTTTAAGAATGGAGGCACTCAACAAGTAAATAACATTGGTGGCGAAGCAAAAAAACAACTGCAGATAGATGGCGTAATTATCAATAGCTTATCAAAACTATTTCCTAGTGCTCGCCAAACCCAAGCTGTACAAGCTATTGGTGCCAAAGCATTGCCAGATTTGAGCGAGATTTACGTGGCCAGATATGAAGGAGGCGCAAATATTGTAAACGTAATTAATGCGCTATTAAAGGACGATCAAATTTTATATGCCGAACCTAGTTATGTGTATCGAACTTCATTTGTGCCTAATGATGCATTATATGGCAATCAATCTTACCTGAATAAGGTAATGGCTCCACAAGCCTGGGATGTCTTGAAAAATGCATCAAATGTGGTCATTGGTATTGTCGATTCAGGATCTGACCTCCAGCACGAAGATTTGGCCGACAATATTTACATCAACACTGCAGATCCTATCAACGGAATAGATGACGATGGTTACATAGATAATTATTATGGATGGGATTTTGTGGGTAATTCTGCGGCAACCATGATCCCAGATAACAATCCAGATGTAACAAGTGATACAACAGACCATGGTGTGCATGTAAGTGGCATTGCAAGTGCAGTATCAAACAATGCCAAAGGTGTGGCCAGCATTGCGTTTAATGCCAAATTATTGATTGTAAAAACAGGTGCCGATAATAATGGACGTTCAATTTACAAAGGTTACGAGGGTATTAAATATGCAGCAGACCATGGGGCAAGTATCATCAATTGTTCATGGGGCGGCCCAGGTGGTGGCCAGTTTGGACAAGAGATGATCGATTATGCGGTAGCAAAAGGATGTTTGGTAATTGCCGCTGCAGGTAACGACGATACTGATCTTCCAGATTACCCATCTGCCTATAAAGGTGTGTTTTCTGTGGCCTCGGTAACTACATCAGATATCAAATCGAGCTTTTCTAACTACGGTTACATGGTAGATATTTCTGCTCCGGGAAGCTCCATTTACAATACTTTAAATGGTAGTAAATATGGCTTTAAAAGTGGAACTTCTATGGCTGCACCAATGGTAGCAAGTGCTGCGGCCTTGGTAAAGGCAAAATATCCAAGCTACAACGGTTTGCAGATAGGAGAGGTACTGAGAACCACTTCAGATCCGATAGATAATTTAAATGCTGCTTATGTAGGAAAACTCGGGCGCGGTAGGTTAAATGTTTTGAATGCTTTAACCAAGACCACTTCATCCGTACGATACCAACAAATTGCAGTTGCCGATCAATCTAATGGCAATAGAGCTGCAGGCAATGAGCTTACGCTTAAGTTAGACCTGAAGAGCTTTTTGGCCACCATCAGCGGGTTAAATGTAAACATTACTTCAACAAGTCCTTATGTACAGATTTTAGATCCCAATTTAGCTGTGGGTACCATGGGTACTTTAGAAACGAAGACCAATCTGGGGCCAATTAGAGTTAAAGTTTTGGCCAATACCCCTCAAAATCAAGAGGTAGTTTTTAAATTGACCTATTCTGGCAATGGAGGCACTTATACAGATGTAGAATATTATAGTTTAACAGTTGCTTTAGATTATTTAAATGTAACGGTAAATAAAGTGAGTTCTACCTTAACCTCAAATGGGAGAGTAGGTTATAGCAAGAGTGATGCTTTAGGTGGCTTAGGCTTTGTGTATAAAGATGAAAACATGCTATACGAAGCGGCCTTAATGATTGGTAAATCGACCACACAAGTTGCCAATAATGCCAGAAACGATGGCAATTCTAATGAGGATTTTGTGAAACAGCTAAGTGCTCAACAAGTAAGCAGTACCACTGCCGCTTTTGAGGGAACTGCTACTTTTACAGATGCTGGGAGTACTGCCCCAATAGGGTTAAAAGTGAAATCAAGATTGTTAGCCTATTCAACACAGCCAGATGATAAATACATCATTGTAGAGTACGAAATTTTTAACACAAGCAATGCAGTATTGCAAGGTATTTACCCGGGTCTATTTACCGATTGGGATTTAGATGAGGCTTCTTCTAATGCCACACAATACGATGCAGGTACAAAAACGGCCTATGCCTATGCCAAAAAGAATGCAAGTTACCCTTATGTGGGTGTTAAGCTGTTAACAAATGTGGCTCCTGCAGCTTATTATCCCATGTCTTACCAAGTGGCAGGCAACCCCTTATCCGATAGTAAATTTACCATAGCAGAAAAATATCAGACTTTATCTTCTGGAGTAAAGGCCATAGGTTTGGGACATGATACCAATAATGGTTACGACATTATGTATACCGTTGGTACAGGTCCATATACTATTCCTGTTAATGGCTCTATTAAAGTAGCTTATGCTTTTATTGGTGGTGATAATTTAACAGAATTACTAAATGCTGGCCAAGCTGCTTTAACAAAATATACAACAGGAATTACAGATCCAGAAGTTCCTGTTGATCCTATCTCATTAACTTTTAACCTGAAACAGAATTATCCTAATCCTGGGAAAGATTTAACTACAATTCCGTTTGATATTGCCGAAAAATCAGCCACCACCTTAGTCATCACTAATGTAACAGGTAAAGTAGTCCAAACATTGATCAATGAAACTTTAAATGCAGGGCGCTATAGTGTTCCAGTTAATTTACAAACCTTGGCAGCAGGAGTCTATTTTTATAAACTGAGAGCAGGTACCTATCAAAAAACGTTGAAGATGTTGGTGATTAAGTAGTTTTTAGTAATTAGTATATAGTAGTTAGTATTTAGACCTATTAACTTTTCTACTCAAGACCATGGACTATAGTCTTTTAACTTCTTTTCTCCAGACCCTGGACTTAAGACTCTAGACTTTAAACTTTCTACTTTACACTTTTTACTTTAAATTTTCTACCAACACCTACCCAAGTGCATTGTAACAAGCTCTACAACGAGGCTCATAACTGTCTTTTTCGCCCAGTAGAATTTTATTTTCGTTGGCAACAGTACGGTAAGAGTAAACAGCAGGACTTCCACATTGCATGCACACCGCATTTACTTTAGTTACATGCTCTGCAATGGCCAATAAGGCAGGCATTGGGCCAAATGGTTTACCCAAAAAATCCATGTCTAAACCTGCAATAATTACCCTAATTCCTTTTAAAGCTAATTTGTTGCAAACTTCAGGTAAGTCTTCGTCAAAAAACTGTGCTTCATCAATCCCAACAACTTGAGTGTTGGCACCTAACAATAAAATGGCCGATGAGCTTTCTACCGGAGTAGATTGGATAGAATTTAAATCATGCGAAACTACTGCGGTTTCATCATAACGCGTGTCTGTTCTAGGTTTAAATATCTCTACATTTAACTTCGCAATCTGAGCTCGTTTCAATCTTCTTATTAATTCTTCTGTTTTGCCAGAGAACATGGATCCGCAAATTACTTCTATGCTTCCACAAAATTCTCCCCTTCTAAAGTTTTGCTCGCTGAATAACATTTGTAAAGGTATTTTTAGCCAAATATAATAGAATTTTATAGTACTTTTGATTGTCATTTATTAACATAAATCCCTAATTATTTCGTTAAGCCATTATGATGAAACAAGAAGATCTTTTTAAGAAAATAGGATTGATATTAAACGAATTGAATGAACAATATCAATTTTTAGCTCAAAATCCTCAACAGCTCAGTGAGTTAGAGTTGGAGCTTTTTCATGCAAATGCCAACTTCTTAGCAGATCATGTTCAAATTATCAAGAAAATTAGCAACAATCAGCAAGCCCCTTTGGCCTTACCAGAGGCAGAAGAAGAAGCAATAAATGAGCAAATTAATTTTCAAGAAGAAGAACTCATTTCATCACCCTCTTTTGCAAACGATGAGATGCAAGAAGAGCAACAAATTGAAACAGTTACTTTTGTGGAAGAAATAGCTGATCAAAGCCCAAAAGCAGAAATTATACCCCAAGCAGAGCCACCTTTGGCAGAGATAGAAGAAGAAATCTTTAAAATAGACCAATCTCCATCTACTTTCGAGTTCATTTTAAATGACCATGCAGAACACGAAAAATTCGATTTCGAAGAGAAAAGTGTCGATGAACTTTTTAACAGGCCATTAAGTGACGAAGAAGAACGGATCATTGCAGAGAAAAGGAAAATCAATATAGAACCAATTGTCGAAATCCAAGAAACAGAAGAAGATGATGAGATAGGCCCAGAGCCATTTTTGGTATATAAAAAGGAAGAAGAAGTATTTCCGATAGCAAAAGAAGAACTTGATCTTGAGGTAGCTCCTGTACCAACACCAATTGTTAAACAGACCGAAGCTGTTGAAGATCCAAACTATAAGCCAACACTAAATGACCTATTGGCGGGTAAAACACCAAATAACAATATCAACTCTGCTAAACCCGCTATTGCTGATCTGAAACAGGCAATCAATCTGAACGACAAATTACTCTACATTAAAGATTTATTTAATGGGTACAACTTGGCCTATGCAGAAGCAATTGATATTGCCAATAAACTGCCAAATTTTGAAGCTGCAGACAATTTCTTTAAAAATAACTATGCACTTAAAAACAATTGGGCAGAAAAACAAACCACAGTAGACAAGTTTTACGAGCTGCTGAACCAGAGGTTTAAGGCGTAAGGAGCGGAAAGCCGAAGGCTTAAAGCTGGGCATGGGGTTTAAGATAAAAGGTGTAGGGTGTAAGGGGGTAGGAAGCTTAAAGCTGAAGGCATAAAGCTCAGGATTCAAAAAGAACAATCATTATTCCCTAAAGCTTCACAAAATGTGATTATGCTCGGTCTTTATACTTTGTACTAATTACTTTTTACTAATAAGCGTAAGGTGAAAAGCCCAAACCCACAACCTGGAACACATAACCTACAACCGATGGTTCACAAAATGTGATTATGCTCACAAAATTAGGACACTATGCTTGGTCTTTATACTTTGTACTAATTACTTTTTACTAATGAACTAATGACCAATGAACCAAGAGCTAAATAAATCCCATTCTATTCGAATCTAGTTTAAGGAAGATAAACAGCAAGATGGTAAAACTCCATAAAGAAGACCCACCATAACTGATAAAAGGCAATGGAATCCCGATAACTGGCATGATACCGATGGCCATCCCGATATTGATAAACAAGTGGAAGAAGATAATGCAGGCAATGCAATAACCATAAACCCTAGAGAAAGACGAACGCTGTCGCTCGGCCATGTTAACAATTCTTAAGAGTAAGAATACATACAAGCAAATCACAACAAAACAACCTACAAAACCCCATTCCTCTCCAACAGTTGAAAAGATAAAATCTGTACTTTTTGCAGGTAAATAACCATATTTAGCCTGTGTACCCTGTAAAAAACCTCTTCCTGTAACCTGACCAGAACCAATGGCTATTTTAGATTGGATCACGTTCCATCCAGCACCCTTATTATCACTAGTTAGCCCTAAAATCAATTCAATCCGTGTGCGTTGGTGTGGTAATAGTATATTGTTAAAAGCATACTTAGCTACAAATAAATAACAAATGGCAATTAAGGTAATAATGCCAATATTGATCATTTTCTGTAAGCGTTTTCTGTTGTTATAGGCAAATAGTCCTCCAATTACGAGAATAGAAAAAATCAATATAAATGGAGATAGAAATAAATTGAGGATAAAGAGCAAAACAGCACCCCAAAAGATAATTAACAAATTACCCGGTAAACCTTCTCTATACAAGGGGAACATGAAAGAGAGGAAAACAAGCATTGAGCCGGCATCTGGCTGTAAGATAATCAATCCCATAGGTAGAACGATGATTGCTATACAGATCAGTACTGGACGTACCGAATTTAGTTTGACATTAAAAGAGCTGATATACCTCGCTAGCAATAAGGCTGTACCAAACTTGGCAAACTCTGAAGGCTGTAGCCTAAAAGAACCAAGAGGTATCCATGCTTGGTTGCCACCCACATTTCTCCCTACTACCAATACCGCCAACAGTAAAACGATGGTAATGCCATAGATTACGGGGGCAAATACACTAAAAAATTTGGCATCAAATAAGAGGATAGATAGGCCCAATACTAGCCCAGTAACCACAAATATCAATTGTTTGCCATACTCGGCTGTAAAACTAAAACCTTGTGCAGTGTCTGGTTTAAACTGTACCGAGTAGATATTTAAAAAACCAATCACGCACAGGGCAACATAGATCAATATAGTTACCCAATCTACATTAAAAAAGAATCTACTGCTTTGTTGTGGTTGCATTGTTCTTCGGTTTAATGGCTGTTTTATTAAATTGGTTTTGGGCTATTTTTGTTTTCGTTGGCAATTTTTTCTTAAGGCTATCAAGTACTAAACTATCTGTCTTTTTTATCGTTTTTGGTTTCTTATCCTGTAATGCTGGTAATAAGTTATCGGCCATAAACATTTGTGCCGTACTTCCATTAATTCTTCTGCCCGATAAAGTATCTGTTAAATACTTTTCTGTAATGAAACTGGCAATCGGAGCAGCGTAAGTGCCCCCATAACCTGCATTTTCAATAATTACGGCGATGGCAATTTTTGGATTTTCTCTGGGGGCAAAGCCTATAAATACAGAGTGGCTTTTGCCATGGGTATTTTCTACGGTCCCAGTTTTTCCACACATAATGAGCCCATTCGGTAATCTAGATTCTCTTGCTGTGCCTATAGAAGAGTTTACAGCATCTTGCATTCCATCTATTACAGGGGCAAAGTATCTTTTGTCGATACCTGCATAATGTTTTTCTTTATATTTTGGATCTATAGCTTTGCCATTTCCAATTGCTTTAACCACATGGGGTTTAATGTAATAACCTTGGTTGGCAATAATGGCCATAATATTGGCCATTTGTAATGGTGTGGTGTTAATTTCTCCTTGACCAATGGCAATAGACATGATCGTGGTATTACCCCAGTATTTGCCTTTATGTTGTTTGTCGTAATCTTCAGGCCTGAAAAGTTTTCTGGCCTTTTCACCAGGTAGATCAATACCTAAAGTATCCCCAATCCCAAATTTTCTTACTTTATTTTGCCAGTCATTATAGGTGCTTTGTTGTTTAGCCAACGAACGCCCATTTTTGGTCATCAGTTTTTCAAAAATATTGTAGAAATAAGTATTACAAGAGCGGGCAATCCCCCTACGTAAGGCAGTTGGCCCATCTGTATGCTCGCATTTGAATGTTCGGTTACCAGCTTTGTAATAACCAGGGCAGAAAAATGTGGTGTTTGGGTCAACTACGCCTTCACTCAAGGCAATCAATGCATCTAAGGGTTTAAATGCAGAACCTGGAGAATATTGTCCTTGAATGGGTCTAACATTAAATGCTTTATAGGGATTTGCACGAATGCCACTGTAATTAGTACTGAAGCTATTACCTACTAATTTATTAGGGTCGTATCCAGGACTGCTTACAAAGGCCAGAACTTCTCCAGTACTAGGTTCTATGGCAACCACACTCCCCACCTTATTGGCCAAAAGCTGTTCGCCCAATCTTTGTATCCTACTGTCAATTGTAGAAACTAGCTGTTCGCCAGAAATAGCGGCTGAATCTAATTTGCCATTGTTATAACTCCCTTGCGCTACGTTACGGGCATTGTAGAGCATGTAGGTTACACCCTTCGTACCTCTCAACTCTAATTCATACGCCTTTTCTATACCACTTTTGCCAATATAATCTGCAGATTTATAATAACCTTGATATTTTTCAATGTCTTTAGGGTTAACCTCTTGCATATAGCCCAAAAAATGACTGGCTATACTATCTGGGTAATACCTAATGGTTCTTTTTCGTACACTAAAGCCTCTGTAATTGTACATCCGCTCTTGTAACATGGCATAGGTTTGTACAGATAAGAGCTTTTGGAAAATAGTTTCCTGATATCTCGATTGTACAACTGCTTTGCGAAACTTTTCTCTAAACTGATCCATGTCAATCCCAATAATCTGGCAAAGTGATAAAGTATCAAATGGCTTTACATCGTTAGGGATCACAAGTAGATCGTATGTAGGCTGATTTTGTGCCAGAACCTTGTTGTTCCGGTCAAAAATAACACCTCTAGCAGGATAAATGTATTGCCTACGCAGTACGTTGCTATTGGCATTCAAAAAATATTTATCACTAACAATCTGTATATAGAAAAGCTTGCCCAAAAGAATTAAGGCAAGTAGAACAAATATTCCTTGAATAATATATTTTCGATTAAACAGTTGATCCATTAGCTCGATTTTCTATTGTGGAAGATGAACTCTACCAACAAAACAACAAATAAGGTAAAAACAACGCTTAACAAGCTTCTGGTTAAAGTATAATAAAACTCATTGAGTTTAAAAGCCTCTAAAAAGAACACAAAAATATGATGTACAAAGATGCACAACAGGGCATAAATGGAAAACCATTTGATCCCCATATTGCCTAACGAAGGTTCAGGCTCGTCAATAGAATCCCGATTTAAACTTACCGAAATAAATAAAATCCTTACAAAAGCCAAAGCTACACAAGCTGTGGTATGTACGCCAATGGTATCATAAAAAGTATCAATGGTTAAACCAGTACCAAAAGCGATAATAAATAACAATATGTTGGGAATTCTAAAAGGAAGTACCAGCAAAAACAGTACGTATATAAAAGGCGTAGAGAGGTTATAGAAAATCAGGTTACGCAACAAGAATATCTGCACAAACAAAAGGATCACCCACCTAAAGATATTGAGAAGTATAACTTTACTGTTCATTTGGTAATTGGGTTTCTAAAGTTTTTTGTTCCTGTGCCAAACGATTTTTAATGACATAAACATATTGTAAAGTACTAAAATCATTAAAAAGCTTAATCTCTATTGATCCGTCTCCGGCATTTGATCGAGGTTTGCTAATTCTGCCAACTTCAATCCCTTTCGGAAAACCACCAGCCCCAGAAGTAATAATGGTATCGCCAACATTCAGCTTAAAGTGGTTTGGAATTTCTTTAACAAAAGCTTTACTCACATCAAAATTGCCATCGCCCCATACCAAAGAACCAAATGCATTGTTTTTTTTAATGGTTACACTAATCAGTGTTTCTTTATTTAGTAAAGTTCTAATGGTAGCAAACTGTGGCGAAACATGTAGTACAAATCCAATTATTCCTCTTTGTGGCGAAATAACTGCCATGTCTTTTTCAATACCTGCATTGGTACCTCTATTAATGGTAATGATGTTATTAGCCAAATTAATAGAGTTCTTAATCACCTTAGCCGAAACCAAGGTATACTGCTGGTGGTATACAGTATCTTTAATTACAGCTGTTTTACTGCTGTCTACATTTTTGAGGGCAATTAACTCCGTTCTCAGTTTTGCATTTTCCAGGGCTAGGCTATCATTAACCTGACCAAGATTTAAATACCGCTTGGCCACATTTAAACGCTCATAGGCGCTGCCTACAATGGCATTGGTAGAGTTTAAGGTAATGCTATGCTGATAGGCATTGTTCTTAATCGTTAAGATAATGCCAACAGTAAAGAAAATAATGAAAAAGAAAAATGCGTTATATCTGCTGACGAAAATCCAAAGGTTACGCATCTTGGTTATGAGTTGTGAGTTATGGGTTATGAGTTTAGACTTTTAACCTTTAACTCATAACCCGCAACTCTATTTATTGCATTAAAAATTTAAAATTACCAATGTTTTTCAAAGCGATACCTGTACCACGTACAACCGCACGAAGTGGATCTTCGGCCACATGTACAGGCAACTTTGTTTTGGCGGCCACACGTTTATCTAAACCGCGTAACAATGCACCACCACCTGTTAAATAAATGCCAGTTTGGTAAATATCTGCCGAAAGCTCTGGTGGTGTAATCTCTAAAGCTTTTAAAATTGCTTCTTCAATTTTAGAGATCGATTTATCCAAGCAGTGCGCAATTTCAGTATAAGATACAGTAATTTGTTTAGGCACACCAGTCATTAAATCTCTTCCTTGTACTGCAAAATCCGCAGGTGGATCTGAAAGCTCAGGCAAAGCAGCGCCAACCTCAATTTTAATCTTTTCTGCTGTACGGTCGCCAATCATAATGTTGTGTTGGCGACGGATATAATTCACAATATCAGAGTCGAAGTTATCTCCCGCAACACGGATCGATTGATCGCAAACAATACCAGATAAGGCAATTACAGCAATCTCAGTGGTACCACCACCAATATCGATAATCATGTTGCCCATTGGCTCTTCCACATCAATTCCAATACCTACAGCAGCTGCCATAGGCTCGTGTATCAAGTAAACTTCTTTTGCACCAGCAATTTCGGCACTATCTCTAACCGCTCTTTTTTCTACCTCAGTAATGCCCGAAGGAATACAGATTACCATTCTTAAAGAAGGGAACATCCATCCTTTACCGCCGTTTAACATGCGAATCATCCCTTTAATCATGGCTTCAGCAGCGTTAAAATCTGCAATTACACCATCTTTTAAAGGTCTAACCGTTCTAATATTATCGTGTGTTTTACCTTCCATTTGCATCGCCTGACGGCCAATTGCAATAATTTTGTTGGTCTGTCTGTCAAATGCAACAATCGAAGGTTCGTCAACTACTACTTTATCGTTATGTATGATGAGGGTGTTTGCGGTACCTAAATCAATAGCTACCTCTTGTGTAAACCAATTAAATAAACCCATTTATATCTCGTAATTATTTTATGCTAGTTAATGTATACTATTCAAATGTAAAAATAGTGTTTTTATTATATTTAAAATTAAAAAAATCTGCGGTACAAGGTATTTATTTTGTTCAAAATCATTTGAAAATCAATATCCTGTGCGCATCGGTCTTTTTAGCCCTGCTATCCGTTTCGCCAATTAAAAATTGGGCTCCACTGCTATCAGGTTTATTGTTTAAAGGCAGTAGTACTTGGCCAATCAGCAAGCCCTTTCCCAACTCCAAACTTTGAACTCAGGACTTCAGACTCCAGACTTCCGACTTCGGACTCCTTTAATTAATGTTTAAAATGCCTAACCCCAGTCGTTACCATCGCTATCCCTTTTTGGTTGGCCATGGCAATAGAATCTTGGTCTTTAATTGAGCCACCTGGTTGCAAAACGGCAATAATGCCTGCTTCAGCTGCCAATTCAACGCAGTCTGGGAAAGGGAAAAACGCATCAGAAGCCATTACTGCATCAATTAAGCTGAAACCAAATGAATCTGCTTTAATTACTGCTTGTTTCAAGGCATCAACCCTCGAGGTTTGACCAACACCACTTGCCAATAGCACATTGTCTTTTACAAAAACAATGGTGTTCGATTTGGTGTGTTTTACAATCTTATTGGCAAAGATCAAATCCTTAATCGAGGCCTCACTAGGTGCTTTTTCAGTAACAACTGTCATTTGGTCTGCACCTTCCAAGCTCAAGTCTTTATCTTGCTCAATTACGCCGTTTAATAAAGTTTTGAATTGTTTACTGCTCAATTCAACTTCGTTTCTTTGTAAAATCACCCTGTTTTTCTTAGCCTTAAATAATTCTACAGCTTCTGGCTGATAAGAAGGTGCAATTAAAACCTCGAAAAATAAATTGTTGATCTCAGTTGCCGTTGCCAAATCAACCTCTTGGTTGGTTATCAATACTCCGCCAAATGCCGAAACTGGGTCGCAAGCTAAAGCAGCTGTCCATGCTGCTAAAACAGTAGCTCTCGAGGCTACACCACAAGCATTGGTATGTTTTAAAATGGCAAATGTTGGTTCAGTAAATTCGTCAATCAAACTTACAGCAGCGTCAACATCAACCAAATTGTTATAACTCAATTCTTTACCGTTCAATTTGGTAAACATTTCATCTAAATTGCCATAAAATGTTCCTTGTTGGTGTGGGTTTTCGCCATAACGCAAAGTTTGCGACTGATTTACGCTCTGTTTAAATACATTAAGCGGTTCTTCTGTATTGAAATAATTGAAGATCGCTGTATCATAATGAGAAGAGGTGTGGAATGCTTTTTTAGCATACGATTTACGTTGTGCTAAAGTTGTGGCACCATCTTGTTCTTGTAATTCTTGTAATAAAGTGCCATAGTCGGCTTTCGAAGCAATAATGACTACGTCGTTAAAGTTTTTTGCTGCGGCACGGATTAATGAAATGCCACCAATATCTATTTTCTCGATAATCTCTTCAGCTGTTCCACCACTTTTTACCGTTTCTTCAAAAGGATACAAATCAACAATTACCAAATCAATTTCAGGGATTTCGTATTGCGCAATCTGCTCCTGATCGCCTGCTAAACCTCTACGGTTTAAAATTCCACCAAATACTTTAGGGTGTAATGTTTTTACACGTCCGCCCAAAATAGAAGGGTAGCCAGTTAAATCTTCAACAGCTGTTACAGGTAAGTTTAAATCCTTAATAAATTGCTCTGTACCGCCCGTAGAAAATAAGGTTACACCTTGTTGGGCTAAATATTGGACTAGAGGTGCTAAACCATCTTTGTAATAAACTGAAATTAAAGCGTTTTTGATCTTGATTGACTCACTCATTGGGGGTGTAATTTTAAGCCGCAAAGCTAAGAAAAGTCGATGGTTTTTTTGGACCCTTTTTTAAATAAAATAACGTTCCTGATTTGTGTTTTTCTGGTTCGTGCACACACGAACCAGAAAATGGGCTAAAAACGGGCATAACCCAGTCTTTCAATATCTTCGGTAGTACTGGTTAAATGTATCTTTCCTTCGGTTAGTAAGTATAACTGGTCGCTTGCATCTATAATCTGACGATACATGTGGTCGGTAATTAAAAAACCTTTGTGTTGTTTTTCAGTATGTAATAAAGCTTTTAGCTTTTCGATGTGTAGTGGCATTACATGAGAAAAAGGTTCATCGAGCATTACAAATTGGGCATTAGATTTAATGATCACATAAACCTCTACCAATCGACGCTGTCCACCAGATAGTTTTTTAATCTTCATGTTTTCGCTGTCCTTAAATTCAGGGAAAAAAGCTACAAAGTCTGGATAGGAAATCTCAAAATCATTAAAGATCCTTTTTAAGCTCAATGAAGCTGGTATAAAATTGAATTGAGGTAGGTAGGTGAGAAGTTCGGGTCTTTTGTAAGCTTTGGCAATGGTGATGCCATCAAAACGCACCGAACTGCTATTTGCTTTTAAACTACCATATATAATATTCATTAAAGAGGTTTTGCCTTCTCCATTTCTAGCCAAGAGCCCAGTAATAGCACCTGTTTCACATTTAATATAAATGTTTCCCAGGATTTTTCGAGCACCAAAAAAGAGCTCAATACCATCGGCTTCTAATTGATGTTTCATTGCATTTTAAAGGCTAAAATTAACATGGAAACAAATAAAATGAAATCTATGCCCAGCGTTACCATCCATAACAATGTTTTGGAGATGCCCAGATTCTGATAGTAGAAGAACTCCTTCCGCTTGTTTGTTGTTACTGCATACCAGATAATGGCCATAGTAATTACCTTAAACCAAAATAAAAAAGGTAAGGTTTTATAGTTGCAACCATAGAACTGATAAGCATACCCACAACAAAAGCTT
Source organism: Pedobacter sp. Hv1 (assembly GCF_001412215.1). GTDB lineage: Bacteria > Bacteroidota > Bacteroidia > Sphingobacteriales > Sphingobacteriaceae > Pedobacter. The sequence goes on along the minus strand of NZ_LLWP01000005.1, from coordinate 183,887 downwards.
AAGATGAAGCCAACCAAAAAGAAATTGTGGTAAAAAGTACAGAGCGACCTGATAATTTTGGCCATGCTTTTTTGCTTTCTAGGTTGTGAGTTATTTATTATGAGTTGTTCGTTTTAGGCTTTCAGTATTTAATGTGCTCATTTGTCTTCGACAGGCTCAGACTGACATTCTTTAATATGTTATCAGTTGTAGGTTATGTATTACAGGTTATGGGTTATAAGCCTTACGCCCTACACCTTTTACCTTACACCTCATCACCAGCTTTCCGCTTTAAGCTACTTCTTAATCTTCTTAATAATGCTTTCCACTATTCGCGGGTAGTGCAGGTGCTCCAGTTGTTGTCCCTTAAATTTAATCATTTCAAGGTTGTCGCCCTTATCAATACGGTATTTTGCTTGGTAGATATATTCACCCTCATCGTAATTCTCATTTACATAATGGATAGTTATGCCCCCTTCTTGTTCCTTAGCTTCAATTACAGCCTGGTGTACAAAATCGCCATACATGCCTTTGCCGCCAAATTTGGGTAAAATTGCAGGGTGGATATTGATGATCCTTCCAGGATATTCATGGATAAGGTTTTTTGGAATTAACCATAAGAAGCCAGCCAATACAATGAGGTCAATATCAAGATTTTTTAAAAGATCTATAATATTGTCTGTTTTGTAAAACTCATGCTTGTCAAAAATATGAGATGGGATTTCAAAACTATCAGCACGCTGCAGCACATAAGCATCAGGATTGTTAGTTAAAACTAAGGCAACTTCAACTTCCGTGTTGCGTTTAAAATGCTCCATTAATTTTTGGGCATTAGATCCCGACCCAGAAGCAAAAATTGCGATACGTTTTTTCAAAATTCGATGTTTTTTTCAAAAATAGCATTTTACCTTTTTAATAGAAGTGTTTTCCTGTTTTTTTTGAGTAAGCGGTAGCAGAACATTATTTAACACAGAAATTATACCTATTTTTGGGGTCTGTAAAGAAGTGAAGTTTTATAAAATAACAGATTAATAAAAAATATTTCAAAAGCATTTTGCATTTTAAAAACATAAACTCTATATTTGCAGTCCGAAAAATAGTAAACATAGAAGATAAAAGGCTAAACAAGAATGGCAAATCATAAATCGTCTTTAAAAAGAATTAGAGCAAACGCGACAAAACGTCTACGTAACAGATATCAAGCAAAAACTACACGTACCTTTATTAAAAGATTACGTGCTGCTGAAGATAAAAAAACTGGTGCTGAGTTATTACCTAAAGTAATTTCTATGTTAGATCGTTTAGCTAAAAAGAACGTAATTCACAAAAATAAAGCTGCTAACAACAAATCAAAATTAACGAAATTCGTTAACGGTTTAAAATAGTTCGCTTTTTTAACGATATAAAAAGCGGTATAGCCTTGGGTTATGCCGCTTTTTTTGTGCGCTTTTTTTAGAAAGGTCAATAATAAAAGTTATCTTTAAGTATAAAATCCATCCCAATTGGTATTGAAATTAAAAATTTAAGCATTGGATGGATCAATATGTACAAAAATTAGGCATTAAGGCCTGGGCAGAGGCAGATAGACCTAGAGAAAAACTCCTTTTACAAGGCCGAAGACAATTAACAGACGCAGAGCTAATAGCTGTTTTAATAGGTTCGGGTAATAAAACAGAAACAGCAGTAGATTTAAGCAAGCGTATTCTAAAACATTGCCAGAATGATTTGGCCAAAGTAGCCAAGCTTACCGTAAAAGAGCTTTCAAGATTTAAAGGTATTGGTGAAGCCAAATCAATTGCTATTGTTGCCGCTTTAGAATTGGGTAGACGTAGAAAAGACAAAGAAGAGCAAAGACTAGAAAAAATTACCTCTTCAAGAGATGCCTATCTGGTTCTTCATCCAGAGTTGGCAGATTTGGCACATGAAGAGTTTTGGGTTTTATTGCTCAATAGAGCCAATTTGGTCATCTGCAAACAGTTTATTAGCAAAGGTGGGCAGTCGGCCACGGTTGTAGATCCAAAAATCATTTTTAAAGTTGCTATTGAGCAGAATGCAGCTTCCATTATTTTAGCGCACAACCATCCATCAGGTAATTTAAAGCCAAGTCTATCAGATATCAGTATCACCAAAAAGATGATGGAGGCAGGCTTGTTGCTCGAAATACCAGTGGTAGATCACCTTATTATCACCGATCATTATTTTGTGAGTTTTGCAGATGAAGGCTGGGTGTAAACCTGATTGTATTTAAAGGATAGCAATGATTACTTATTCATAAATTAACATTCAATTCGTAATTTAGTGCAATGATGAAGCGAATCCTTGTACTATTATTAATGAATTTGTCTATTGTTTCGATAGCAAATGCACAGAAAAACCAACCTATCAACGTTATTTCATACAATATCAGATTAAATGTGGCATCAGATGGGATAAATGCTTGGCCAAATAGAAAAGACAATGTAAAAGCGTTGGTTAGGTTTTACGATGCAGACATTTTATGTGTGCAAGAAGCCTTGCCTGAGCAATTTGACGATCTATTAGCCAACACAGATTTCGATGTGGTGGGGGTAGGCAGGGATGATGGCAAGCGCAAAGGAGAGTTTTCGGCCATTTACTTTAACAAAAATCGTTTTGTCAAAAAAGATGGAGGTACTTTCTGGTTATCACTAACGCCCGATGTGCCGAGCAAAGGCTGGGATGCTGCTTTAAATAGAATCTGCTCTTGGGTAAAACTGTACGATAAATCAAATAAAAAAGAATTTATTGTTTTCAATACCCATTACGATCATATTGGGGTGCAGGCCAGAATTGAATCGGCTAAATTGATCAAACAAAAAATTCAACAGATTGCCCCAACCTTACCAGTAGTTTTTACTGGCGATTTAAATGTTACACCAGAAACTGAAGCCATAGCTACCATTAAATCGTTTTTAACCGATTCTAAAGAAATTTCTATAGAACCGCCTTATGGGCCAACAGGAACATTTAATGCATTTAAGTGGGATAGTCCATTGAAAGATAAAATAGATTATATCTTTGTGAACAAGGCCTTTAAAGTTCAGAAATTTGCTGTGCTCACGGATAGTAAAGATCAAAGGTATTATTCAGACCATTTGCCAATTTTTGCAAAGCTATTCTTTTAGGCAATAAACTAAAGACCAATAACGTTTTTATTGTTTTTCATTGGCTTTTTAGCTTTCTGCTTTCCGCATTAAATAATATCTTTGCCTTTTAAATTTTCAAGTGCGTGTATCAAGAAGTTAGTTTTGATAGATGGTACTTGATACTTGATACTCCAAAAATGAAAATATCATACAGCTGGCTTAAACAATTCATACAAACCGATAAAACTCCACAAGAAATTTCCTTGATCTTAACCGATATTGGTTTAGAAGTAGAAAGCTTGGAAACCGTACAGCCCATAGTTGGTGGTTTAGAAGGATTAGTGATCGGTTATGTAGCAGAATGTGCACAGCATCCCAATGCAGATCGCTTACGTGTAACCAAGGTAGATGTGGGTACAGGAGAACTTTTGCAGATTGTGTGTGGTGCACCAAATGTTGCCGCAGGTCAGAAAGTAGTGGTGGCAACTGTAGGTACAACTGTTTTTCCGAATGAAGGTGAGCCTTTTAAAATCAATAAATCAAAAATTAGGGGAGAAGTTTCTGAAGGGATGATTTGTGCAGAAGATGAAATTGGTTTGGGCGCTTCGCATGCCGGGATTATGGTGCTGCCAGAAGATACCAAAATCGGGATAGCCGCAAAATCTTATTTCAAAATGGAAGATGATTTTGTGTTTGAAATTGGCTTGACCCCAAATAGGGCAGATGCAGCATCGCATTTAGGTGTAGCCAGAGATTTGGCTGCTTATTTACGCAGTAGCTACCAGTTGCCAGATGTATCCGCTTTTAAAACCGAAAATGAAAGTTTAAACATTGAAGTTAAAGTTGAAGATACTGCGGCTTGCCCACGTTACAGCAGTGTAAGCATTAGTGGAGTAACGGTAAAAGCTTCGCCAGATTGGTTAAAAGATAAATTAAAAGTAATCGGCATCCGCCCGATCAATAATATTGTAGATGTAACCAATTACGTGTTACATGAATTGGGCCAACCTTTACATGCATTTGATGCCGATCAAATTAAAGGCAAACAGGTAATTGTAAAAAAATGTGCCGAAGGTACTCCATTTGTAACCTTAGATGATGTAGAGCGTAAACTTTCTGCAGATGATCTGATGATTTGCAATGCCGAAGAGCCGATGTGTATTGCTGGTGTTTTTGGTGGTAAAACATCGGGAGTGAGTGAGCAAACTACAAATATCTTTTTAGAGAGTGCTTATTTCAATTCGGTATCAGTTCGTAAAACTTCTAAAAGATATAACCTGAAAACAGATGCATCATTTAGATTTGAACGTGGTACAGATCCAGAAATTACTGTTTTTGCGCTAAAACGTGCGGCCTTGTTGATCAAAGAAGTAGCTGGTGGAGAGATTTCATCAACTGTATCTGATATTTATCCAGTTAAGACCAATCCTTTTGCTGTAGAAGTAAGTTATGTCAATATTGTAAAGTTAATTGGCCAAGCTATTCCGGCAGAAGAGATCAAAGCCATTATTTTGGCCTTGGGCATTACCATTGATGCCGAGACAGCCGAAGGTTTAAGTTTAAAGGTGCCAGCTTATAAGGTTGATGTAACCCGCGAATGTGATGTTACAGAAGAGGTTTTAAGAATTTATGGTTACAACAATATCGTCATCCCTACTAAAGTAAATGCATCTTTAGCCTATACAGCAAAGCCAAATAAAGAGAACGTACAAAATCTAATTGCCGATATGCTTACTGCAAATGGTTTCTTAGAAATTTGGTGCAACTCATTAACACGTTCGGCTTTCTCTAAAAACCCAGAAGAAGCAGTGCAGATTCTAAATCCATTAAGCTCGGATTTAAATGTAATGCGTCAGAATCTTTTACAACCAGCTTTAGAAAGTGTAGCCTATAACCAGAACCGTAAAAATGCAGACCTTAAATTTTACGAATTTGGTAAAACCTATCATTTAATTGAGGGTACGTATGTAGAACGTCCACGTTTATTGGTTTTAATTAGTGGGGCCAAACAAGCTGAACAATGGAACCATGTAACTACACCAAGTACATTTTATAACCTAAAAGCAGCTGTTGATGCCGTAATTGGCCGTTTAGGATTAAACAATTATCAGTCTGAAGAAATTAAAGACGAGAACTTTGCTTATGGCCTGAAATATTTTAGAGGTGCTCAAACCCTAGTTTCTTTTGGGGCAGCTACAGCAGCAGATAGAAAGCAGACGGGTGTAGATAAAGAGGTATTTTATGCTGATTTTGATTGGGCATTGTTGTTAGATGCTGTTCGCAAAAACAAAATAGTAAACAAAGAAGTGCCTAAATATCCGGCAGTAAGAAGAGATTTGTCTATGTTGGTAGATGAGCAGGTTACCTTCGATGAACTGAAAACTATCGCTTTTAAAACAGAGAAAAAACTGATCAAGCAGGTACAGGTTTTTGATGTTTACCAAGGAGATAAATTGCCTGAGGGTAAAAAATCTTATGCACTGAATTTTACTTTACAAGATGAGGAGCAAACGTTAACTGATAAACAGATCGATGCAATTATGCAAAAGATTATCACTAACTTAGCCCAAACTGCGAAAGCAGAAATAAGAAAATAAATTAAAAGATGTCGTTCTCAATTTGCCTCAATAGGTTTATATAGAGACAGATCAAGGTAAGTAACGACAGAATTTTAATGGTTGTTTTATAATTTAAAGTTTAAAAATGTCTTCGGTTGCCGATCAATTAAATAATGTATTACAAAAAACGGCTCGGTTAATTGAGCTATGTAATGCTTTACAAGAAGAAAATGACTTATTAAAATTAGAAAACCAACATACAAAAGCAGCCTTAGAAGCTGCAAAAATTAAACATACAGACCTCGACGAGAAGTTAAGGGTGTTGAAATTGGCAAAGAGTATTGAGGGTACAAGTGAAAAGACACTTGATATAAAGCAAAAAATTAACGAATTTGTGCGTGAAATAGATAAGTGCGTAGTGTTACTTAAAAAATAAGTAATATAAAAAATTGAAACAAAGCTACAAAAATGGGAGAAATCTCGATTAAAATAACTATTTCTGACCGTATTTACCCTTTAAAGGTAAATGTTGAGGAAGAAGAAATTGTAAGACGGGCGGCTAAAATTATTAATGAGCGTATAAAAGACTACCAAGAAAATTATGCGGTTAGAGATAAACAGGATTTGCTTTCAATGGCGGTGCTGCACTATGCAACAGCGGTTTTAAGAACCGAGCATAAAGTGCAAAACCAAGATTCTGCAGTTGCTGAGAAGGTGGAGGAATTAGATAGTTTATTAAACGGGTTTTTCGCAAAATAAAAACGTTCTTTATACAGGTTTAAAAACAATAGATAAATACTGTTCTAAATGTTTTTAAGCTTAACAGCTAACAAAATTTGGCCGTGGCTAAATTTTTATGTTTCAATATTTCTGTAATTAATATAAGGTCTCTATATGGTGCTTATATTTTAAACAGTGCGCAGGAAACATAATAATTTAGTGACGGTTTTTTTATATAATTTGAAATGGACATAATAGGAATAATAGGGTGTATATTGGTCAGCTTGGTTGCTGGGATTGTAGTGGGGAGGTACCTGCTGCGTAATCTGTTAAAACAGCAGGAAGTTGCCGCACAGAATAAAGCGAAAAAGATATTGAGGGATGCAGAAAGCAATGCCGAAATCTTAAAAAAGGATAGATTATTAGAAGCAAAAGAGAAGTTCTTGCAAATGAAAGCAGAACACGAGCAGCAAGTAAACTCTAGAAATAACGAAGTAAACCAACGCGAAAATGGCATTAAGCAAAAAGAACAATCGCTTAACCAGAAGTTGGAGAACATGAACCGTAAGGAACAAGAATTAGATAACCATCGCAATAATTTAGAGAAACAGACTACTTTAGCTGTTAAAAAGCAAGAAGAAGTAGATGTATTGAAGAAACAACACGTTCAACAATTGGAAACTATTGCAGGTTTAAGTGCAGAAGAAGCCAAAAACCAATTGGTAGAGAACATGAAGTCTGAAGCACGTTCTCAAGCCATGATGCAGGTGAAAGATATTGTTGATGAAGCGAAATTAACTGCCAGCAAAGAAGCTAAAAAGGTAGTAATCCAAACTATCCAACGTACTGCTGCAGAAGCGGCTATTGAAAACTCAGTATCCATTTTCCATATTGATAACGACGAGATTAAAGGTCGTGTAATCGGTAGAGAGGGAAGAAATATCCGTGCTTTAGAAGCAGCAACTGGTATTGAGATCATTGTTGATGATACTCCTGAGGCAATTATTCTATCTGGTTTCGATCCGGTAAGAAGAGAAATTGCCCGGTTAGCTTTACACCGTTTGGTAACAGATGGTCGTATTCACCCTGCTCGTATTGAAGAAGTAGTGGCTAAAACCAAGAAACAGATTGAGGATGAAATTGTAGAAATAGGCGAACGTACGGTTATCGATTTGGGTATTCATGGTTTACACCCAGAATTGATCAGAATGGTTGGACGTATGCGTTACCGTTCTTCCTACGGACAAAACTTATTGCACCACTCTCGCGAGGTAGCTAATTTCTGTGCTACCATGGCAGCAGAGTTAGGTTTAAATGCAAAAATGGCCAAACGTGCAGGTTTGTTACACGATATAGGTAAAGTGCCTGATGATAATCCAGAATTGCCACACGCAATTTTAGGGATGCAATTGGCCGAAAAATATAAAGAGCATCCAGAAGTTTGCAATGCCATTGGTGCCCACCATGACGAAATTGAAATGACTTCAATGATCTCTCCAATTGTTCAGGCTTGTGACTCTATTTCTGGAGCAAGACCTGGTGCAAGACGTGAGGTAGTAGAAAGTTACATCAAACGTTTAAAAGAATTAGAAGAATTGGCGTTGTCTTACCCAGGCGTAGAGAAAACTTTCGCTATACAAGCAGGTAGAGAATTAAGGGTGGTAGTAGAAAGTGAAAGAGTAACCGACCAACAGGCAGAGTTATTAGCAGCCGATATTTCTAACCGTATCCAAACTGAAATGACCTACCCAGGTCAGATCAAGGTAACGGTAATTAGAGAAACCAGATCAGTTGCCTTTGCTAAATAATAAGGCATGTCATCCTGAGTTTATCGAAGTAGGTTTTTGTAAAAGTCTTCGACAAGCTCAGACTGACAGCTATTAAATATTTTATAAAAGCGACAGGTTTTTCTGTCGCTTTTTTTATTTTTATATAAATCTATCCCAATATTGTCATCCTGAGCTTGTCGAAGGATACCTCGTTGACAATTGGAAATAAAACTTGTAAAATGGAAAAAACAGCCAAACGCCCTGTAGATGTTTATTTTGATAAATATGCAGAAAGTCATCAAAACCATACCAATGAGCTTATCCATTGGATCTGTGTGCCATTAATTGTTTTTAGCCTGTTGGGTATGGTTTGGGCTATTCCATTTCCGCATTTGGCCTTTTTGGGTCAATATGCTACTTTTTTAAATTGGGCTTCATTTCTCATCGCTTTTTCTGTCTATTACTATTATACACTTTCGCCAGTGCTCTCATTTTTAATGCTTTGGGTAATTGGTCTCATGTCTTATTTTATCATTCTGTTAGAAAGATGGGCTGCAGATGGTGGGCCAGCAGTTTGGTTGTCTTGTCTGGTTATTTTTGTAGTGGCCTGGGTTGGCCAATTCATCGGACATAAAATTGAAGGTAAAAAGCCCTCATTTTTAGATGATGTTAAGTTTTTGTTAATCGGTCCGATTTGGTTATTGCATTTTATCTGTAAAAAAATAGGCTTGAAATACTGAAACTCTGGCCATTTAACAATTTGTTAACCTACGGGTAAACGAATGGTAATTTACAGCTAACATACGGCTAACATTGTGGTAATAGCTTTGCTGAAACAAATATTCAAGCAAATTGAAATCACAACTAACTCTTAAAAAGGCATTTATTACATTACTATTTGTAGCAATAGGTGCTGCAGTTTTCGCTCAGGGAACTGGAAAAATCTCAGGAACAGTAGCAGACAAAAAAACAGGAGAAACACTAATTGGTGCTGCTGTTAAAATTGTAGGTACTACAAAAGCTGTAGGTACTGATGTTGATGGTAAATATATCCTTACTGGTTTAGCCGATGGAAAATATACCTTAGAGATTACTTATATTACTTATTCAACCAAACGCATTACTGATGTAGAAGTCAAAGCAAACGCAACAACTACATTGAATATCGTAATGGAGGAAACCTCTCAAACGTTGAATCAAATTGTGGTAACCGCAAGTTTTAAACAAGAATCTGTTAATTCATTATATGCACAACAGAAAAACAGTGCTGTTATATCAGATGGGATTTCAAGTGACCAGATTAAGAAATCTCCAGATAAAAATACTTCAGAAGCGTTAAGACGTGTAAGTGGTGCAACCATTCAAGATAACAAGTTTGTGGTAGTTAGGGGATTGAGCGATCGTTACAACTCTGCTTCATTAGACAACTCTACCTTACCAAGTACAGAGCCAAACCGTAAAGCATTCTCATTTGATATTGTGCCTTCGAACTTGGTAGATAAAATTACAATCAGTAAAACGGCTACTCCAGATCTACCAGCAGATTTTGCAGGTGGAGCAGTTCAGATCACTACAAAAGATATCCCAGATCAAAACTTTTTGTCTTTTGGCTTAGGTTATAGTTACAATAGCCAATCGACCTTTAAAGATTTTTTAGCAACAAGTAAAAATGCGCTAAACTATTTAGGCTTTGATGATGGTTCTAAACAACTGGCTGATAATTTCCCTACAAGAGCTAAGATCGTTGCTGGCTTAACACCTGCCAAGAATATTGCAGCACTAAAATCGTTGCCAAATAGCCTGAGCATCAAAAATGCACCGGCTTTACCTGGCCAGAATTATCAGTTTAACATTGGTAGGGTTAAACATTTTGAGAACAATAACCGTTTAGGTGCTTTGTTTTCTTTAACCTATCGCAACTCACAAACGATTAATGAAGATGTAAATCGTTCATTCTACGTATATAATTATCGCGATAATCAATATCGTTTTTCTACCAATTTAGGCGCCCTAGCTAACTTTGCCTATAGTTTTGGTAAAAACAAGATCAGCTTTAAAAATATCTATAACCGTAGTTATGATGATAATTATATGGAACGTACAGGTATTAACTTGGGTTCTACTACAGTAAATAAATTCTATGCATATGATGTAATGCAAAAATCATTGCTTAAGAGTACATTAGAAGGTGATCATCAAATTGGAGAAGGAAATAGTAAATTGAAATGGACTGTTGCTTTCAGTAACATTCTAAACAATCAGCCTAACCAGTTAAAAATCAATTACGCAAAAGCAATTGCTGCTCAAAATGATCCAAATGTTCCTTATCAGGCAAATATTACCTCACTAGGAAAAGAAAATACAAGGTTATTTACAGACCTAAATGAGAATATCTATTCTGGTGATGTAAATTATAGTACCCCATTCCAATTATTCAAAAGCACTACAAATTTAAAAATCGGTTTAGGTTCTCAATACAGAGAGCGTACGTTCTTAGCTAGATTTTTAGGTATGGAGTTGAATAGCAATGACGCAGATCAACAAGCCAGAATCAGAGCTTTACCTGTAGATCAGATTTTTTCTCCTTCATTAATCCAATCTGGAGTTTATAAATTAAGTGAGATCGGTACTCCAGCTGATAATTACAACGCTACTTCACTTACCAATTATGGTTATGCAATGTTAGATCAAAAAATTGGAAAAAAATCAAGAGTAGTATATGGTGTGAGGGTAGAAAATTACAACGTGAAATTGAATACTACCAAACAATTGGTAGATGATACCCAGTTAGATGTTTTACCATCTGTAAACTATACGTATAGCTTAACACCAAAAAGCAATTTAAGAGTTTCTTATTACCGTACATTAGCAAGACCAGAGTTTAGAGAGTTGGCACCATTTTCATTTTATGATTATGAGTTGTTGGCAAACCAAGGAGGTAATTCTAACTTAAAGAGAACAGCAATAGATAATGCCGACTTAAGATTTGAAACTTATCCAAATGCAGGTGAAATTTTCTCGGTATCGCTATTCTATAAACACTTTACCAATGCTATCGAGTCATATCGTTACGATGTAATCTCTACACCAGATATTTCTTATTTCAATACAGCTAAGGCCACTACTTATGGAGTAGAGTTAGAAGCACGTAAAAACTTAAGTTTTATTGATGAGACACCATTCCTTAAAAACACTACAGCTTATGTCAACTTCTCATTGATCAAATCTGAAGTTAAAAACCCAGACGATCAAAACTATATAGACAAAACCCGCCCAATGGTTGGTCAATCTCCTTATGTAGTTAATGCAGGTTTACAACATAGTACCTTGGCCAATAAATTGAATTTCAATTTACTTTACAACAGAATTGGAAGAAGGATTATTCAGGCCAGTGGTATCAACTTCCCTAGTACTTGGGAAGCACCAAGAAATGTAATCGATTTCCAGGCAGGTTATAAAGTGATGAAAACCAAAGGAGAGTTTAAATTGAATGTTGGTGATATTTTGAGTGAAAGAAATACAGTTTATTTCGATTACAATAAAAATAAAAAGTACGATGCCAATGGTGGTGACGAAACCATTATGTCATTCAAGCCGGGCACAAACGTTTCATTATCATTTACTTACTCATTTTAGTTAACACCTTAACACATTGTTAATGTATGCTTAACTATTAAGATAACTTAAAGTAATCTATTTGTATTAATTAATTCATAAAAGAAAATTTCAAAAAGGAAATGAAAAACAAGATTTTATTATTGGCATTATCGGTTGTCTTATTTGCGACCTCATGTAAAAAAAACACGATCGTTGATGAACCTGTTGATCCAGCTGCTGCAAATACAGTAGAGGTAACTGGAGAGATCACTACTAACACAACTTGGTCTGCAAGCAAAATATACTTATTAAAAGGTTTTGTTTATGTAAGTAATGGTGCAACATTAACTATCGAGCCAGGAACAATTATCAAAGGAGATAAAGCTACTCAAGCCACATTAATTGTTACTCGTGGCGCTAAAATCAACGCAACAGGAACAGTTGATAAACCAATTGTATTTACTTCTGCATTACCTGCAGGTGCACGTAGCCAAGGAGATTGGGGTGGTGTAATCTTATTAGGTAAAGCTCCAGTAAACCAAGGTACTGATGTAAAAATCGAAGGTGGCTTGAAAGATCCAAAAGGTGGTGAAGATAAAGCTTATATCTATTATGGTGGTACTGATCCTGCTGATAATTCAGGTACTTTAAAATATGTACGTATCGAATATGCTGGTATTGCATTCTCTGTAGATAATGAGATCAATGGATTAACAATGGGTGGCGTTGGTAACGGTACTACATTAGATTATATCCAAGTTTATCGTTCAGGTGATGATGCTTTTGAATGGTTTGGTGGTACAGTAAATGCAAAACACTTATTAGCTATTGGTACTTGGGACGATGATTTTGATACTGACTTTGGTTATTCAGGTAATGTTCAATTTGCATTAGCTCAGCGTGTGTCTACAGTTGCAGATCAATCTGGATCAAATGGTTTCGAATCTGATAACGATGGAAATGGTTCTAACTTAACACCAAAAACTTCTGCTGTATTTTCTAATGTTACCATTTTAGGTCCAATTAGAGCAGCTGGTGGTTCATTAAACGCTAACTATCAAAATGGTGCACAAATTCGTCGCAACTCTTCAATCAGTATCTTAAACTCGGTAATCTCTGGTTTCCCAGTTGGAATTTATATTGACGACACTAAAGTTGCTACTGCTGGTGCAACTTCAACAAACTATACTTCAGGTTCATTGGTATTAGCTAACAACTTGATCTATGGTACTAAAACTACAGAAGTAAGTGTAAGTAATGCAGCTGCTTTAGCAACTATCGAAACTGGTTTACGTGCAAACAATACTTTTGCTCAAACAAGCTTTGCAGGTGGATTATTTACCAATGCTTATCTATATCCAAAAGATTTTGGAGCTGGTGCAACATTAGGTACAGCTAACTTTACAGTAGCAGCTGGTTCTGCTGCTGCAACTGGTGCAGTATTTACTGATGCTAAAGTTTCTGGTACTTTCTTCGAGAAAGTAGCTTACAGAGGTGCTTTTGGTACAACAGATTGGGCTGCTGGTTGGGCTAGTGTTGATCCTCAGGTATTAACTTATACAACTCCAGGAGCTGTAAAATAAGAAATTTAAATATTTAAAATGAGCCCGTCGTGTCTAAAGCATTGCGGGCTTATTTTTTGTTAAAAAGCTTAACATAAACTTAATATAGAGGCTGTAGCGAATTGCACATGGTTGCCGTATTCATTATAAACTAATAAAAAAAACTATGCAAACTCAAAACAATCTTTTAAAATTTTCTGGCAAAATGGTAATGGTACTCAGTTTATTTTTAATGTCTATGACTGCCTGTAAAAAGGATAAGACAGAAATTACTGATCAAGAATATCGAACCATTGCCTGGAACTACCTAAACGCAACACAAAAAGCTACCGTAAATACAAACTGGGAAACTGCACCAGTACTAAGACCAAGTGCCGAAAACCCAGAATCAGTTAGTGTGAGGTTTGGAACTACTCAAGATGCTTTGCTAGGACCTATTATGGTTTATATCTCAATTCAAGATAAAACTAAGATAGGCATAGGCGGCCGCTTTTAATTATTTGTTTAACGGCGGCTCATAATGGTAAACCACTTCGTATGGTTTATTTTTTAAACTGGCAGAAAGCTCTCCAACCTTTAAGTTTTTTAATTGCGGGGTAGGCTCACAAACAGTATAAGCTTTGCCATTGTATATAATAGAATTGCTGCCAACTGGCTTGTCAAATTGAACCGCCATGGTAATGTGGGTAGGATAAAGCAGGGCAATCATTGGTAAATTATAGATTTCCTTTACCAAATAGAAGAACAAAGCAGCCCGATCATCGCAATCGCTATATTGATTAAGTAAGGTCTGTTCTGGCGATAGGCGTTTTTCTTTGCCAAAATTGTCTTCATCTGTTTCAAACAAAAAAGCATACCTGGTAAAACGCATTAAATAATCAACTCCTTTCTTTTCATTCATCCCCTTTAAATTGGCTTTAAGAATGGGGATGAGTGATTGATAGGTTTCATGACTTAAAGGAATATTGAAATAGGTAGCAAAATCTACTCCAGGGTAATTCTCAAAAATGGTAGAGACTTCTTTATTTACTTTTACTTTAAAGTGATAGGCCTTATGCTTGTAGTTAAATGCAATTTGTTTTTCTTCATAAGCCTCAGGTTTAAAATCAGGCATTCTGGTTACCTTATAACTAAAATCATTCGTGGCTTCAGGTATAGTAAGATTTACGGGTTTATAAACGCCATCTCCCTTAAATAACTTTCCGTAATCATGGTAATTAAGGCACATGTACTTTTTGTTGTCAATCATGAAAAAGGGAATATCAGAGATATCTTCATCATTGCGTACATAGAAAATGATCTGATTGTTACCGATAGCCAATTTGGCATCAAAGCCAGATTTGGTCATTAAAAACCATTTGTACAAAGTATAACGGTTATAATTATCGGCCTTAGGACTCAATTGTTGAGCAGTTTTTCTGATCAACTGATAATACAGCCAGTCATTTAATTTATATTTTTCTTTATAGGTAGTTAATGAGCTGATCAACCCTTGATAATGCCCCGTATTGATCTGTTGGTAGAATTTCTGGATAGATTGGTTGCTCAACTCTTCGTTAAAACCAATGTTGATGGTAGAGTCGGCTTCAAAGTTGAAAGTACCCTCATAAAATTCGAAACTATAGTTTTGTGCATTTACTTGGGCACCACAAAACACCAATCCAAAAATGATCAGTGCCCTATAAACCATCAACCCAATTTGCTTTTTCAATTCCTTAACAATAATTTCATATTAAATATACGTAAAATTAACATGCTTAGTGTTGCGTTTATTAGAATTTATACGTTTCAATGATAAAAGCGGAAACTATGTTAAAAAAACTAAATCTGTTCATGCTTGGCATCATCCTAATCTTGGGTTTATCCTGTAGCAAAGAAAAAGAGTTGAATATCGATGAGAAAGATTTGACCAGCTGTGAAAAAGGAGCCTCTTGTAAATATCTGTTTACTGAAAAGTCAGATCTTGACAAATCGCCCATTGTTGTAATACCAGGTGATTATCGTTTGTTTTTGGTAGAGAATACGATTGGGGCTTCGCAGGTTAGCTTGTTTATAAAGGCGCCGATGGATACTCAACAATTTACTTTGAATGATAAGGATATCCAAAATGGCAAGGTAAAATATTATCAGGTTTGTTTGAGTTGCGATTATGTTGCGCTTAAGCCTGTTGGAGGATCGGTAAAAGGTAAAAACCTAACACCAGAAAAACCAGCAAACCAAAGTAAATGGTTAATAGAAGCAACGATATTAATGGAGGGTGTTAACAACCCAACAGTTAAACATACCGTATACGTTAAGCAATATTTTACTCCAAATTTTTAGGTGGTTTAAACTTATTCATATTAAATAATGTTTAAATAATAACTATTTTACAAAGGCTTAACATGGCTAGCTTACTTTTGTAACGTTAAATATCTGGTTAATATTTAATATAAAGTTTAGGTTAGTTGATAACAAAAAGCCCCGATGGATGTCAGGGCTTTTGTTTTTATATTGAATTTTAACATTAAAAGTTTTTACCAATTTTCTCTAGCACCTCGGCCGGAATTTGATGTAAGTCTACTACCAAAAATCCATCTAGGCAATCTGAAAACTTAGGGTCTATATTGAAACAGATAATTTTTGCATTCAGGTTCATGTACTGTCTCAATAATACTGGGATTTTAATATGGGAGTTCTCAATATCTCCAATTAATCCATCTAAATCCTTTAGCGATTCGCTATTCTCTATCAATAAATCCGTATCAATAGGGGTTAAGTCGGCCTTAAATTTGTTTTTAGGTTTTACATAATGTGCCAGTTCATAATCGAAATGGTTTTTCGTAATGTAATCTACAATCAGCGATTTCGAGAATTTAGAAAAATTGTTGCTGATACTTACTGGCCCAAACATGTACCTGTATTTTGGATTTTCTACAAGATATTTCAAAATCCCCTTCCATAATAAGAACAAAGGCAATGGTTTTTGTTGGTATTCTTTTCTGATCCAAGATCTACCCAATTCTATCCCTTGACGTAAAATAGGATAAAAAGGTTCTTTGATCTTAAATAGCTCAGATAAGTAAAAACCCCTACGACCTAACATGTTCAAAATTTCATCGCCTTTGCCAATTCGATAAGCACCAACGATATTTTGCTGGTCAGTATCCCAAATAAACAAGTGGTTGTAATAGATATCGTAATTGTCTAAGTCTATTTTTTTGTTGGTGCCTTCGCCAACCTCCCTAAATGTAATTTCGCGTAAACGGCCAATTTCTCTTAATATGTTAGGGATACTTGCCGTTGGTGTAATGTAAACATGGTAGTTTTTTTCTTCCCAAACCCTAAAGCTGTCCAACTTTTCAACTTCCTTTACAATTAGATTGCGATCTGTTTCGGCCACAATCTGTTCAGGCTTTTTCTTTCGTTTAAAAAGACTAATCGGATTAAAGAGTTTTTTTTCTTCTTCTAAACTTGTACCTAAGGCATAGGTTCGGGCCCTTAAAAAATCAAGTAGGGTATTGGTATTGTTTTTATAAGAAACATCTTCAATTTTAATTGGCTTGCCAATACGTACTTTGATGTTTAATCCTTGTTTATTTAAAAACTCTGAAGGCAGTTTTGCAGTTCTTAAAGTTGGATGTAGAAAACTCAAGATGTTAAATAATACGCCATTATTGCCATGAAAATAAATAGGCACAACTGGCACCTTAGCTTTGGCAATTAATTTGCCCACTACCGGGTGCCAAAGTCTGTCGGTTACTTCTTGGCTTTCTAAATTAAAGGTAGAAACCTCTCCAGCTGGGAATATACCAAGTGGAGTTCCGCTTTTTAGCAGATCAAAAGTTGCTTTTAAACCACTGATGCTTGAAGAGTGTTGAACGTTTTCAAAAGGATTTACGGCAACGAAAAATTCGCTCAGGTTCGGTATTTTTTTAAGGATAAAGTTAACCATCACCTTAGCTTCTGGCCTAACCGTACACAATAGCTTTACCAATGCCAAGCCTTCTACACCACCATACGGATGATTGGCAATAGCAATGAAACCACCAGTTTTAGGGATGTTTTTTAAGTCGTCTTCATCAAAATCAATGGTTACCCCAATGGTCTCTAAAATTTTGTCGACGAACTCTAAACCAGCAAAATGTTCGTTTTGAGAAAATACTTTATTGATATCGTTCAGTTTCATTACCTCCATCAATAAAGCAGCAAGACCTGGAACGCCTAGTTTGTCTATCTTGGTTGCTTTGGCAAATTCTTTTGTTGTTATGATCTTCATCTAATGGCAGATTTTAAATTGTAAAGCAATCTCAAAAATAAGATTTATATTTATAGTACCTATGCTATCTATGAAAAATTGGTTAAATAACTACTTTGGCTTTACAAAGCGAGAGTACAACGGTTTATTGGCCTTAATGGCTATTTTATTGGCTGTAAGTGTTTTGCCTTATGCTTACACTTCTTTTTTTATAAAGTCTGAAAATATATCAATTAGTGAAAAAAATGTCTTGCAAAAGTTGGTTTTTGTAAACCAGCAGGAGGCTCAAGACAACTACACCAAAATACGTACAGCAATAGAAGATAGCGAATCGGTAGTTAGTGCATCGTTATTTAAGTTCGATCCCAATCAAATTGATGCAATAACTTGGCAAAAACTGGGCCTTTCTTTAAAACAGGCACAAGCTATTATTAATTATAGAAACAAAGCTGGTAAGTTCTACAAAACTGAAGACCTACAGAAAATGTATACCATCTCTGCTAAAAAATATAAAGAGCTTGCCCCTTATGTCTCTATTGAAAATATTGGGCTAGCCCATCAAAAGCAAAACTATCCACCCGCTTCTATTCCAGCAAAAAAAGAACTGGTAATTGTAGAAGTCAATAGTGCAGATACCCTTCAATTAGACGAAATCAAAGGTATCGGGCCAGCTTTTGCAAGAAGGATTGTGAAATATCGCGATAAGCTGGGTGGCTTTTATAAAAAGGAACAGCTTATGGAGGTGTATGGACTGGATAGTGTAAAGTTTAACGAAATCAAAGACCAGGTTAAAATCAATCCGGCAAATATCATTAAGATCAATATCAATACCGCCACGTTTGATGACCTGAAAAATCATCCTTACCTCAAATACAAACAGATCAATGCCATTATTCAATATAGAAAACAACACGGTAGCTATAATAACATGGATGATCTGAAGAAAGTTATTATCTTGGACGCACAAATAATTAAACAACTAGCACCGTATCTAACTTTCTAAAATGATTGAAGCAAAAATTAAACAAACCCTAAGAGATGTAATTGATTTTCCGAAACCAGGGATTGTATTTAAAGACATTACACCTGTTCTAAAAGATCCACAATTGTGCAAGGAAATTACCGCTGCATTAAAGGATCAACTGGCCGATGTTAAAATAGATGTTGTTGCCGGAATAGAGAGTAGGGGTTTTTTGTTTGGTCTGGCCTTAGCGCTGGCTTTAGATGTACCTTTTGTGCCCATTCGCAAGGCAGGTAAACTTCCTTATAAAACCATCCAACAATCATACGATCTAGAATACGGAAGTGCAACATTAGAAGTACATGAGGATGCTTTTGCACCTGGGCAAAATGTATTGATCCATGATGATTTGCTCGCTACCGGCGGAACTGTAGTGGCGGCCTCCAAACTTGTTGAGCAGCTCGATGCAAAAGTGACTGCTTATTCTTTTCTAATTAGCCTTGATTTTTTAAATGGACGCGAAAGATTGAGCAATTTTAGTCAACATACGTTTTCTTTAGCTGCCTTTTAAATCCATCTTTAATTATTCAGTTTAGTGTCGATACTAACCTGAGTGACTATAATTGGATAGGTCAGCTCATTTTTTTTCAAAAAAATAAAAAAAATATTTCCGACAAATTTCTCGGGTCACTATTTAATGCAATAGGTTATTGAACCGAATACCAAAACATTCTACTTTTAACGCAATTTTAATATGCTAAATCTGTTGTAATATTTGCTTATCATTGTCCACAACCAAATATAAATCTAAAGAAACTGTTTAAAACCAAACGCTAAATATAGCCAAGAGTTTAAGCAGTTTCTTTTTTTAAACACTACCCATATATGAATACAGGCTTTAGCTTTGAAGTAGTAGAAAATCAGGAAATGATTAGGAAAATGGTAAGCGATTTTGCAGAAAAAAACATTCGTCAAAACGTAATGGAGTGGGATGAAGCCCAACATTTTCCAGTAGAAATTTTTAAACAATTAGGCGAACTCGGTTTAATGGGCGTATTGGTTCCTGAAGCTTACGGTGGTTCTGGTTTTGGATATCAAGAATATGTAGACGTAATTGTAGAGGTAGCCAAAGTATGTGGTTCTATCGGTTTATCGGTAGCTGCCCATAACTCATTATGTACAGGTCATATCTTGGCCTTTGGTAACGAAGAACAAAAACTAAAATGGTTGCCTAAGTTGGCTACCGCAGAATGGATTGGTGCTTGGGGTTTAACCGAAGCCAATACCGGGTCTGATGCATTGCGCATGAGTACCACAGCCGTGTTAGATGGCGATGAATATGTAATTAATGGGGCCAAAAACTGGATTACCCATGGTAAATCTGGAGATGTAGCTGTTGTGATGGTGCGTACCGGAGAAGCAGGAAGTTCTAAAGGCATTTCGGCAATTGTAGTAGAGCGTGGAACACCAGGCTTTTCTGCCGGAAAAAAAGAGAACAAACTAGGAATGCGTGCCTCAGAAACAACTGAAATGATTTTTGACAACTGCCGCGTACCTAAAGAAAATCTTTTAGGTAAAGAGGGCGATGGTTTTAAACAGGCAATGAAAGTTTTAGATGGGGGTAGAATTTCCATTGCAGCTTTATCTTTAGGTATTGCAAAAGGAGCTTATTTAGCCGCTGTTGATTATGCCAAAGAACGTCATCAATTTGGGGTGCCAATTGCGAGTTTCCAAGGTATCAGTTTCAAATTGGCAGACATGGCTACAGAAATAGAAGCTGCAGAGTTATTGATCCGTCAAGCTGCTGATCTGAAAAACCGCCACTTACCAATGACCAAAGAATCGGCCATGGCCAAATATTATGCCTCAGAAGTTGCCGTAAGATGTGCAACCGAAGCTGTTCAGATTTTTGGAGGCTATGGATATACCAAAGATTTCCAGGTTGAGAAATACTATCGTGATAGTAAATTATGTACCATTGGCGAAGGAACTTCAGAAATCCAGAAAATTGTAATTGCAAGAGAGATCTTAAAATAAATACAATAAAGCTGAATTGATTTCAGTGTTTTTCTAATACATCATATAAAAGGCCGTAGCATTTTGCTGCGGCTTTTTGTTTTTCAGGTTTTTATTTTTTCAATAGGGGGTAACAAAAATTGAACTTCATTGATATGCTACTATAAAAGATGGCGAAAGCAGAAAAGCCTAAACAGAGTAAGCATCATTAAAAAGGAAGATAACCATGAAAAATTTAACTTTAATCGCAGCTATATTTATTGTTTGTTTAACCGCCTGTAAAAAAGATGGCGTAGAGAATCCCTCAAAATTAAACCTATCAGATTTCAATGCCAAATTCTCAGTTCCAACACAAAAATTTAATGGAGTTGCCGGAACCGCATTTGGCATTACAGGAGCAAAAGGGATCAAAATAGATTTTCCTGCCAATGCATTTTTAGATGCCAGTGGTAATCCGGTAACGGGCAGTATCAAATTAACTTTAAAAGAAGTATTGAGCAAAAGAGATATTTTGCTGTCAGGAAAAACTACAGAATCGAATGGTCAGATCTTGATCTCTGGAGGCGAGTTACAGGTTTTAGCTTTGCAAAATGGCCAGTTGCTAAAATTAAATCCAGCCAGCAATGTTGTGGTGAAAGTGCCTACTACCTTAAGTACACAACCAATGGACCTATTTGTTTTTGCTGGCACAACAGTATCCGATAGTACTTGGATCACTAATGATAAATTTAGAGTAACAACTTCACCTAGTTATTATGAATTCTCGTTGCCAAATTTTGGATGGATCAATTGTGATTATTTTTATAGCAACCCTAATCCTAAAACAACCATTACTGCTAGTCCGGTATATACTGGGGTTACGCCGAGTATTAAAGATCAAAAAGCTTATTTGATATTTGATAACCTTAATAGTGTAATAGGATTGCCATTTGTACTGGCCGTTAATAAACATCGTTCTTACCTCAATTCAATGCCCATTGGTCTATCCGGAAAATTGGTCATCATTTCTGTTGGCATGGACGACACCATTTATTTTGGCCATAGCAGTTTTACCGTATCGAATGATTTACATGTCAATGTTGCGGTTACAGCGGCAGATCAGGCCACAATTGATGCTTTTTTAAGTACCGTAAATTAGTCTTTTTTAGGTTATATAATAGTGGGAGCAGCCTTTAGCATTTGCTAGGGTTGCTTTTTTTTGCATTAAGGCAATTCACGCATACTCACAATGCTGTCTACTACATATACACTAAATCCACGCCAAGGTAAAGTGCCTTTATATTCCTTATAATGGAGTTCAAAAGTTTTGCCACTATTCTCCATCATTTTCTTGGCCACGGCCTCGTCAGAAACTGAAAACTCAAATTCATTAGACTGCACGGTTCCGGTTTGTTTAGATCTGATGCCCGATTGAATCAACTTCCCTTCGTAGGTTTTAAAGAGATAACCTTTTTTAACAATATAATTAAGGTCGCCTGCTTTAACGCCTTCGCCAAATACAAAGTAATATCTATAATAAGTGAACACTCCTAAAGCTAGGATAATGAGTACACTTGCAATTACTGTTATTTTCTTTCCTGTTGTCATAACATATTGATTAAGGTATTTAAAAGTACTAAAAGAAAAATAAGCAATTATCTTTTGTGGCGTAAATTATCTACTTCGGTGTATTTTAAGGTTCAAATTGATGTTTATTTAAATGAATGGAGATTATTTCGCTATAATTTTAGAAAAAACTTTCTCTCTTTCAATATTTTACCTACATTTGCAACCCCAAGTAAAACAAGGGATTTAAAAAACAACGAGAGGAGGTATTTCAACGTTATGATCATTATTAATATTAAAGACGGCGAATCATTAGATAAAGCGCTAAAACGTTTCAAGAAAAAATTTGAAAAAACTGGTGTATTAAGAGAATTACGTAGCCGCCAAGCATACGAGAAAAAATCCGTAGCTCGTCGTACAGAAATTAAACACGCTGTTTACATTCAGAACATGAATCAAGAAGGAACTTTATAGTTCTAGATTGTTTAAATAGATTAAAACGTCTCGATAATCATCGGGACGTTTTTTTTGTCAAAAAATTAATTGGATTTGCTATTTTTTGTATATTCACAAACCACCTAACCAAAACGGCTTATGATTAGCAGTTTCTTAATCTATTTGCAACACGAAAAGCGCTACTCGCCCCATACCATTCAATCTTATCGTACAGATTTATTGCAATATGAGGCGTTTCTGCAAAAAGATTTTGAGCTAAGCCCTATCGATGTCAAAGCTACCCATGTGCGCAGTTTCATGGTACACTTGTTAGATCAGCAAATTTCAGAAAATGCCATTGGCAGAAAAATCTCTACTTTACGCAGCTTTTATAAATATCTGCTCAGAGAAAAAGAGATTGCGGCTAATCCAATGTTGCTAATTAAAGCGCCAAAAGTTCCGAAACGTTTGCCTGTATTTGTTGAAGAAACCAAAATGGATCTGTTGTTAGACAATGATGGAAATTTTGATGATAGCTTTTCTTCGCAAAGAGATAAAATAGTTTTAGAGCTGCTTTTTGGAACAGGAATTCGTTTAGCAGAATTATTACAGTTAGATGATACGGCTATTAATTTTTACGAATCGACCATTAAAGTTCTGGGTAAGAGAAACAAACAGCGTATCATACCTGTTCATCAAGTGTTGGTAGACCAACTTAAGGCATACCAGTTGTTAAAATCGATGCAAAAATTTAATAACAAAAGCACTACCTTAATCGTTACCAATACAGGAGCACCTGCTTATCCGAAATTAGTGTATCGGATTGTAAATAGTTATTTGACATTAATATCAACACAAGATAAAAAGAGCCCACACGTGTTAAGGCATTCTTTTGCGAGCAGTCTGTTAAATCGTGGGGCAGACCTCAATGCAATAAAAGAATTATTGGGGCATGCTAGTTTAGCAGCCACACAGGTTTATACCCATAATTCAGTAGAACGCTTAAAATCAATATATAAACAAGCCCATCCAAAGGCATAAAAAAGGAGGAAAAATGAAAATTAGAGTACAGTCGATCCATTTCAATGCGGACAAGAAATTATTAGATTTCATTCAGAAGAAAGTAGATAAATTAGATCAGTTTTTCGATCAGATCATAGGGGGAGAGGTTTATTTGAAGTTAGAAAATGTTGAAGATGAAGAAAATAAGATATCAGAGATTAAATTAATGGTGCCAGGCATCACACTTTTTGCCAAAGAGCAATGTAAATCGTTCGAAGAGGCGACAGATTTGGCTATAGAATCACTAAAAAAGCAAATTACTAAACATAAAGATAAAACTCGTGCAAAATTAAGCGAGCATAAAGCCATCTTAAATGCAGATGAAGTGTCTGATTATTAGGGTGATATTTTTAAGATACAATTCAATAAAATTTAGCGGGATACAACCCGCTAAATTTTTTTTAAAATAAATTTTTTTCAAAGATTAATTTTTGTAGATTTGCATTCCATTTCGGAAGGGGCGTTGGCCCAGAAAGAAATGGATGTTCTATGAAAGATTAAATTATTATAAAATACGCCCCAATTTAAAGGGATGTATGATATAAGCCTCCTTAGCTCAGCTGGTAGAGCAACTGACTTGTAATCAGTAGGTCATTGGTTCGATTCCGATAGGAGGCTCTTTTAATTTTTAAACTTAGTAATAAGTTGACGAAGTTAGAAGCGGGGAGATACCAGAGTGGCCAAATGGGACAGACTGTAACTCTGTTGTCGCGAGACTTCGAAGGTTCGAATCCTTCTCTCCCCACCACTCAATTGGCAGTTAGCAGTCGATAGTTTTAAGTTAAGTCAACTAAAACTGAAAACGAGCGCTAGAAATTGAAAAAGCGGAAGTAGCTCAGTTGGTAGAGCGATAGCCTTCCAAGCTATAGGTCGCGAGTTCGAACCTCGTCTTCCGCTCTTGGGAATTCATTAGTGAGTTGGTTCACTGTTCTATAGGTAAGCTAATGAACAAATGACAAATGGACTAATGAGCTAAAAGTTAAAAGCCGACTTAGCTCAGCGGTAGAGCACTTCCTTGGTAAGGAAGAGGTCATGGGTTCAATTCCCATAGTTGGCTCAAAAAGAATAAAGAATAAATACTTTGTTAAATCTGTTGTTTATACAGAATGAACAAGGTTTTTTGTATTGAAATTGTATCAAAACAATAAATAAATAAAAAAAAGTTAACCTACTAATAAGTATAAAAACATGGCAAAAGAAAAGTTTGACCGCAGCAAGCCGCACTTAAACATCGGCACTATCGGTCACGTTGACCACGGTAAAACAACCTTAACAGCAGCTATCACTAAAGTGTTATCTGATGCTGGTTTATCTGAGGCGCGTTCATTTGATTCGATTGACTCTGCTCCAGAGGAAAAAGAAAGAGGTATCACAATTAACACAGCTCACGTTGAGTATTCAACAGCTAACCGTCACTATGCACACGTTGACTGTCCAGGTCACGCGGATTACGTGAAAAACATGGTTACTGGTGCTGCTCAAATGGACGGTGCTATTATCGTTGTTGCAGCTACAGATGGTCCAATGCCACAAACTCGCGAGCACATTCTATTGGCTCGTCAGGTAGGTGTACCTTCATTAGTTGTTTTCATGAACAAAGTGGATATGGTGGATGATCCTGAGTTACTAGAATTAGTAGAGATGGAAGTTCGTGAATTATTATCTTTCTATGAATTCCCTGGTGATGATATCCCTGTAATTCAAGGTTCAGCTCTTGGTGGCTTGAACGGCGATCCAAAATGGGTTGGAAAAATTATGGAATTAATGGAAGCTGTTGATAGCTATATTCCAATTCCTCCACGTTTGACTGATCTTCCATTCTTAATGCCTGTTGAAGATGTATTCTCGATCACTGGTCGTGGTACTGTAGCAACTGGTCGTATCGAGCGTGGTCAAATCAACTCTGGAGATCCAGTTGAGATCTTAGGTATGGGTGCTGAGAACTTAAAATCTACAGTAACTGGTGTTGAGATGTTCCGTAAGATTCTTGATTATGGTGAGGCTGGTGATAACGTAGGTTTATTGTTACGTGGTATTGAGAAAACTGATATCCGTCGTGGTATGGTAATCTGTAAACCAGGTTCAGTAACTCCTCACACTGATTTCAAAGCTGAGATCTATGTATTGTCAAAAGCAGAAGGTGGACGTCACACTCCATTCTTTAACAAATACCGTCCACAATTCTATTTCCGTACCACAGACGTAACTGGTGAGATTTCACTAGCTGAAGGAACTGAAATGGTAATGCCAGGTGATAACGTAACTATCAACGTAAAATTGATCAACGCTATCGCAATGGAAAAAGGTCTACGTTTCGCTATCCGTGAGGGTGGTAGAACAGTAGGTGCTGGTCAGGTAACTGAAATTGTAAAATAATTCCAACTCCTATTTATTAGGATAAGGATAAAAGAAACAAAGTACTTAGGATTATTCTTAGGTACTTTGTTTTCTAACAAACACGGGAATAGTTCAATGGTAGAATAGAGGTCTCCAAAACCTTTGATCAGGGTTCGAATCCTTGTTCCCGTGCAAAACTAATGATTGATAATAGAATGTTGAATAGGTGAATAAAACCATTCAAAACTTCAAAATTCAAGCATTCAAAATTTTATAAATATGGCTAGTGTAGTTCAATTTATTAAAGAATCGTACGAAGAAATGACCCAAAAGGTTACTTGGCCTACTTGGGGCGAATTGCAAAATTCGGCAGTACTGGTTCTAGTGGCTTCATTAATTATTGCAGTAGTAGTATTTGCAATGGATAAAGGGGCTACCTATGTATTAGAAACTTTTTATAAATCACTTTAAAATTAATATTACTAGATGAACGATCAGTTAAAGTGGTATGTGGTTAGAGCAGTAAGTGGTAAAGAAAAGAAAGTAAAACAGTATATTGATTCTGAAATTAGCCGTTTAGGTTTTTCTCATTTAGTACCTCAAGTATTGATCCCAATGGAGAAATACTACCAAATGAAAGAAGGGAAGAAAATTGCGAAAGAACGTAACTTTTACCCTGGATATGTTTTAATTGAGGCAATTTTAGATGGTGAGTTAGAACATATTATTAAAGGTATCAATAGTGTAATTGGATTTTTAGGCGATAAGGCTGGAAATCCTATTCCTATGCGCCAAGCAGAAGTTAACCGTATTTTAGGTAAGGTTGATGAAATGAGCCAACAAGGTGAAACAATGAACATCGCTTATTATGTAGGCGAGAACGTTAAAGTAATGGATGGCCCTTTCAACGGTTTTACTGGCGTAATTGAAGAAGTTAACGAAGAAAAGAAAAAACTAAAAGTAATGGTTAAAATCTTTGGTCGTAAAACACCATTAGAGCTTAACTATATGCAAGTAGAAAAAGAGTAATAGTAGCAAGATACAAGTAGCAAGTAGCAAGTATCAAGAGGGAAACCTTGAGATAAATAAGCTTGATACTTGATACTCACTACTCGATACTACTATATAAAAATCTTAAATGTTACATGCTTCCAATATTTAACATTGAGTATTACAATTAACAAATCAGAAAATGGCAAAAGAAGTCGGTGCACTTGTTAAATTACAAATCAAAGGCGGAGCTGCAAACCCATCACCACCAGTAGGACCTGCATTAGGTGCTAAAGGTGTTAATATCATGGAGTTTTGTAAACAATTCAATGCTCGTACCCAAGATAAGCCAGGTAAAGTATTACCAGTTGTGATTACTGTATATGTGGACAAGTCTTTCGAATTCATCATCAAAACCCCTCCAGTTGCTATCCAATTATTGGAAGCTACTAAATTAACGAGTGGTTCTGCTGAGCCCAACCGTAAGAAAGTTGGTTCGGTGACTTGGGATCAAGTTAAGTCAATTGCTGAAGATAAGATGACTGATTTAAATGCTTTCACTATCGAATCTGCTATGAAAATGGTAGCAGGTACAGCACGCAGTATGGGAATTACCGTTAGCGGTGATGCACCCTGGACAAATTAATTAACAAAAAACAGTTTACAACAGTGGCGAAATTAACAAAAAATCAAAAACTGGCACACGCTAAACTAGAAATCGGTAAATCGTATTCTTTACAGGATGCGGCTGCTTTGGTAAAAGAGATTACTACAACTAAATTTGATGCATCGGTTGATATCGATGTAAGTTTAGGTGTAGATCCACGTAAAGCCAATCAAATGGTACGTGGTATTGCTACTTTACCTCATGGTACAGGTAAAACTGTACGTGTTTTAGTACTTTGTACTCCTGATAAGGAAGAAGAGGCTAAAGCTGCAGGAGCAGATTTCGTGGGTTTAGACGAATATGTGGCTAAGATTGAAGGTGGTTGGACAGATGTTGACATTATTATCACTACTCCTGCTTGTATGGCAAAAGTAGGTAAGTTGGGCCGAGTTTTAGGTCCACGTAACCTTATGCCAAACCCAAAATCAGGTACAGTAACCAACGAAGTTGGTAAAGCTGTAACTGACGTAAAAGGCGGTAAGATTGATTTTAAAGTTGACAAAACTGGTATCATCCATGCTTCAATAGGAAAAGTATCATTCTCAGCAGAGAAAATATATGAAAATGCGTTAGAAGTTCTTCAAACGATTTCAAAATTAAAACCTTCTGCTGCAAAAGGAACTTATTTTAAAAGCATTCACGTGTCTTCTACAATGAGTCCTGGAATTGCAATCGAAACTAAATCAGTAGCGGGGATCTAATTATGAACAGAGAAGAAAAACAAGAAGTAGTTTTAGCTCTACAAGAGAAAATGCAAGAGTATGGCAATTTTTATATTGCTGATACCTCAGGCTTATCTGTTGAGAAAGTAAATAACATCCGTCGCAAATGTTTCGAAAGCGGTATCGAAATGAAAGTTGCTAAAAATACATTGATCAAAATTGCGATCGATGGATTAGAAGGCGACTCATCTGAGATCTTCGCAGCATTAAAAGGTCAATCAGCTTTATTATTTTCTAAAGTAGGTAATGGTCCAGCTAAGCTGATCAAAAGCCTTAGAAAAGGAAAAGGCGAAGATAAGCCTCAACTAAAAGCAGCTTATATCGATTCAGCAATATTTGTTGGTGATAACCACCTAGATTCATTAGTAAGTCTTAAATCAAGAGAAGAACTTATTGGTGAAATCGTTGGTCTATTACAATCACCAGCTAAAAATGTTATTTCGGCATTACAGTCTGGCGGTGGAAAAATTGCAGGTATTGTTAAAACACTACAAGAAAGAGGTTAACGAACACCCTAAGTTCGCAATTAAACAAAATTATTTTTACGTAAATTTTTAAAATCTTAATAAAATGGCAGATTTAAAAGCGTTTGCTGAGCAATTGGTAAACTTAACAGTTAAAGAAGTTAATGAATTAGCTCAAATCTTAAAAGACGAGTATGGTATTGAACCAGCTGCTGCGGCAGTTGCTGTTGCTGCACCTGCTGGTGATGCTGCTCCTGCAGCTGAAGAGAAATCTACTTTTGATGTAATCTTGAAAGAAGCTGGTGGTCAGAAATTAGCAGTTGTTAAATTGGTAAAAGACTTAACTGGTTTAGGTTTGAAAGAAGCTAAAGACTTAGTTGACGGTGCACCGAAAGAATTGAAATCTGGTGTTGCTAAAGACGAAGCAGAAGCTTTGAAAAAACAATTAGAAGAAGCTGGAGCTGTAGTTGAGATTAAGTAATCACTTAATTTTAACGAACCTTTAAGAAAAGACTCCGACTGCAAAGTCGGAGTCTATTCCTGTTTATAAACATTTCATCTTGTTTGGTTGGTGATCTGTTTGAAGGCAAACCAAACTAATAGTTTATTCTTAAACTAAATTAAATTTAGTCCCTTGGCAAATAAAGTCGACCAAAGAGTAAATTTTGCACGTAGTAAGCATATCATAGATTATCCAGATTTTTTGGATGTGCAGTTGCAATCATTTAGAGAATTTTTCCAGATCGAAACTACTTCAGATAACCGTCACACAGAAGGTCTATTTAAAGTATTCGCTGAAAACTTTCCAATCACTGATTCTAGAAACATATTTGTTTTAGAATTTTTAGATTATTTTATTGACCCACCACGTTACGACATTCCAGAATGTATTGATCGTGGGTTAACTTACAGTGTTCCGTTAAAAGCAAAGTTGAAACTTTCTTGTAACGATGCAGAACACGAGGATTTTGAAACCATCATTCAGGATGTATACTTAGGAACCATACCATATATGACTCCAAAAGGTACTTTCGTGATCAACGGTGCAGAACGTGTAATTGTTTCTCAATTGCACAGATCTCCAGGTGTGTTCTTCGGCCAAAGCCGTCACACCAATGGAACTAAACTGTACTCTGCTCGTGTGATTCCTTTCAAAGGTTCTTGGATTGAGTTTGCTACAGACGTTAATAACGTAATGTATGCTTACATCGACCGTAAGAAAAAATTCCCGGTAACCACCTTATTGCGTGCAATCGGTTACGATTCTGATAAAGACATCTTAGAATTATTTGATCTTGCTGATGAAGTAAAAGTTAGCAAATCTGGTTTAAAAAAATATATCGGACGTAAACTGGCTGCAAGAGTTTTAAGAAAATGGGTTGAAGATTTTGTAGACGAAGATACAGGTGAAGTTGTTTCTATAGATCGTAACGAAGTTATCTTAGATAGGGATACCGTTCTAGAAGACGACCATATCGATATGATCATCGATGCTGGTGTTAAAACTATTATCTTATCTAAAGATGATGGTGCATCGCAAGCTGATTATACCATTATATACAATACTTTACAAAAAGATACCTCAAACTCTGAAAAAGAGGCTGTTGAAAACATCTATCGTGCTTTGCGTAACGCAGAACCACCTGATGAGGAAACTGCAAGAGGTATCATTGAGCGTTTATTCTTCTCAGATAAACGTTATGACTTAGGTGATGTGGGTAGATACCGTATCAACCGTAAGTTAAAAATGGATACACCTGATCATGTGAAGGTTTTAACTAAAGCAGATATTATTGCTATTGTTAAATACTTGATCAAATTGATCAACTCTAAAGAAGAAGTGGATGATATTGATCACTTGTCAAACCGTCGTGTACGTACGGTAGGTGAGCAATTGTACGCACAATTCGGTGTAGGTTTAGCCCGTATGGCTAGAACTATCCGTGAGCGTATGAACATTCGCGATAATGAGGTATTTACACCAACAGATTTGATTAATGCCCGTACATTATCGTCGGTAATTAACTCGTTCTTTGGTACCAACCAATTGTCGCAGTTCATGGATCAAACCAATCCTTTGGCAGAGATTACACACAAACGTCGTTTGTCAGCCTTAGGCCCAGGTGGTTTATCACGTGAGCGTGCTGGTTTCGAGGTTCGTGACGTTCACTATACGCACTACGGTCGTTTGTGTACTATTGAAACTCCAGAGGGACCAAACATCGGTTTGATTTCGTCACTTTGTGTACATGCTAAGATCAACAATTTAGGTTTCATCGAAACTCCATATAAAATTGTTGAAAATGGTATTGTAGCCATGGATAAAGACGTAATTTATCTATCAGCAGAGGATGAGGATGGTAAAACTATCGCTCAAGCAAATGCTGCCTACGATGATAAAGGTAACTTTACCACTCCACGTGTTAAAGCACGTTACGAGGGTGACTTCCCGATTATCGAGCCTGAGAAATTAGACTTGATGGATATTGCGCCTAACCAGATTACATCAATCGCTGCTTCTTTGATTCCTTTCTTAGAGCATGATGATGCGAACAGGGCGTTGATGGGATCGAACATGCAACGTCAGGCCGTACCATTGTTACGTCCTGAAGCACCAATTGTAGGTACAGGTTTGGAAGGTCGCGTTGCTCGTGACTCAAGAACTTTGATCAACGCAGAAGGTGATGGTGTTGTAGAATATGTAGATGCTAACGAAATTACCATTAAATATGTACGTAACGATGGAGATCGTTTAGTTTCATTTGAAGGTGATAGCAAAACATACAAATTAACCAAGTTCAAAAAAACCAACCAGAACACTTGTATCAACTTGAAGCCAATTGTTAAAAAAGGCGAAAAAGTAAGCAAAGGTCAAGTATTGTGCGAAGGTTATGCAACTGAAAATGGTGAATTGGCATTGGGAAGAAACTTAAAAGTTGCTTTCATGCCTTGGCAAGGATATAACTTTGAGGATGCGATTGTAATTAACGAACGTATTGTTAGAGATGATATCTTTACCTCTTTACACATTGAAGAGTTTGAATTGGAAGTACGTGATACGAAACGTGGAGAAGAGGAATTGACACCAGATATCCCTAACGTTTCTGAAGAAGCTACTAAAGATTTGGATGAAAATGGTATCATCCGTATTGGTGCTGAAGTAAAAGAAGGCGATATTCTAATTGGTAAAATTACACCAAAAGGAGAGTCTGATCCTTCACCAGAAGAGAAATTACTTCGTGCAATTTTCGGTGATAAAGCAGGTGATGTTAAAGATGCTTCATTAAAAACTCCACCTTCAATTAAAGGTGTGGTAATCGATACTAAATTATTCTCAAGAGCTAAGAAAACGACTAAAGCAGAAGAAAAATCAGCAATTGAGAAATTAGATAAGAGATATAATGTAGCTACAGAGAACCTTAAAAACGAATTAGTTGATAAATTGTTCCAGATTGTAAACGGTAAAACATCACAAGGTGTATTCAATGTTTACAAGGAAATGTTGATCGCTAAAGGTGCTAAGTTTACTCAGAAAATATTGGCAGACCTAGAGTATGCACATATTAACCCATACAAATGGACAACTGATGACGATAAAAACGATCAAATCAAGTTGTTGTTACATAACTATGGTATCCGTGTAAACGAAGAATTAGGTGCTTATAAACGCGATAAATTTGCAATTAGTGTTGGTGATGAGTTGCCATCAGGAATTGTTCAAATGGCAAAAGTTTATGTAGCTAAGAAACGTAAATTAAAAGTAGGTGATAAGATGGCGGGTCGTCACGGTAATAAGGGTATTGTTGCCCGTATCGTACGTGATGAAGATATGCCTTTCTTAGAAGATGGAACACCAGTTGATATCGTGTTGAACCCACTGGGTGTACCTTCACGTATGAACTTGGGTCAGATCTACGAAACCGTATTGGCATGGGCCGGTAAAGAATTGGGTGTGAAATTTGCAACTCCGATTTTTGATGGTGCTAAGCATGATGAGGTAGAAGAGTGGATCGCTAAAGCAGGTGTGCCAGCTTCTGGTAGAACTTACTTACACAATGGTTTAACGGGTGAGAAATTTGATCAACCGACTACAGTAGGTATTATTTACATGCTGAAATTAGGTCACATGGTTGATGATAAGATGCACGCTCGTTCTATCGGACCATACTCATTAATTACACAACAACCATTGGGTGGTAAAGCACAATTCGGTGGTCAGCGTTTTGGTGAGATGGAGGTTTGGGCATTAGAGGCATTTGGTGCAGCTAATATCCTACAAGAGATCTTAACAGTTAAATCTGATGATGTTATTGGAAGAGCCAAAACTTACGAAGCCATTGTTAAAGGCGAAAACCTACCAACTCCAGGTGTACCAGAATCATTTAATGTATTGGTACATGAGCTACGCGGTTTAGGTTTGGATATTACGTTAGACTAGTTATTTGTTACGGGTTACGGGTTGTAGGTTATAAGACCAGGCCCATAACTCGCAACTCGTAACTCACAACTTTAAAGAAAGAATATGTCTTACAAAAAGGATAATAAATTAAAAAGCAATTTCACCTCGATTACCATTAGCTTGGCATCGCCTGAGAATATCTTAGAGCGTTCAAGTGGTGAGGTGTTAAAACCTGAGACTATCAATTATCGTACTTACAAACCTGAACGTGATGGTTTGTTCTGCGAGCGTATTTTTGGTCCGGTAAAAGATTACGAATGTCATTGCGGTAAATACAAACGTATCCGTTACAAAGGGATTGTTTGCGACCGTTGTGGTGTTGAGGTAACTGAGAAAAAAGTACGTAGAGAGCGTATGGGACACATCAACTTGGTGGTTCCTGTAGCGCATATCTGGTATTTCCGTTCATTGCCTAACAAAATCGGATATCTTTTAGGTTTACCTACCAAAAGACTAGACTTGATCATTTACTACGAGCGTTATGTAGTAATCCAAGCTGGTTTAATGGCAGAACAAGGTATCCAGTATATGGATTTCTTGACCGAAGAAGAGTATTTAGATATTTTAGATAAATTACCTAAAGAAAATCAATATTTAGACGATAAAGATCCTAATAAATTCGTTGCCAAAATGGGTGCCGAAGCTTTAGAAGATTTATTGAAACGTATTGATTTAGATACTTTATCATATAATTTACGTCACCAAGCTGCAAACGAAACTTCTCAACAACGTAAAAATGAGGCTTTAAAACGTCTTCAAGTTGTAGAAGCCTTCCGTGGTGCTAAAACACGTATCGAGAATAACCCAGAGTGGATGATCATCAAGATTGTTCCAGTTATTCCACCAGAATTACGTCCATTAGTACCTTTAGAAGGTGGTCGTTTTGCGACTTCAGATTTGAACGATTTATATCGTCGTGTAATTATCCGTAACAACCGTTTAAAACGTTTGATCGAGATTAAAGCACCAGAAGTTATTTTACGTAACGAGAAACGTATGTTACAGGAAGCTGTAGATTCGTTGTTCGATAACTCACGTAAGGTAAATGCTGTTAAAACTGAAGGTAACCGTGCCTTAAAATCACTTTCAGATATCTTGAAAGGTAAACAAGGTCGTTTCCGTCAAAACTTATTAGGTAAACGTGTGGATTATTCTGCTCGTTCGGTAATTGTTGTAGGTCCAAACCTTAAATTACACGAATGTGGTTTACCAAAAGATATGGCTGCCGAGCTATTCAAACCATTTATCATTCGCAAGATGATAGAAAGAGGAATTGTGAAAACAGTTAAATCTGCTAAAAAAATTGTAGATAGAAAAGATCCTTTAGTATGGGATATCCTTGAAAATGTATTGAAAGGACACCCTGTATTGCTAAACCGTGCGCCTACGTTGCACAGGTTGGGTATCCAATCTTTCCAACCTAAATTGGTAGAAGGTAAAGCAATTCAATTACACCCATTAGTTTGTACCGCATTTAACGCGGATTTTGATGGTGACCAGATGGCGGTGCATTTACCGTTAGGTCATGCAGCAATTTTGGAAGCTCAAGTATTAATGCTTGCAGCACACAACATTCTAAACCCTGCAAACGGCACACCAATTACAGTACCTTCTCAGGATATGGTTTTGGGTCTTTATTACATTACTAAAGGCCGTAGAACTGATGCAAGTCGTGTAGTTAAAGGACAAGATGCTTCATTCTATTCTCCAGAAGAAGTAATTATTGCTTACAATGAGAAGAAAATTGATTTACATGCTTTTATTAAAGTAAAAGTTAACGTAAAACAAGAAGACGGAACAATTGTAAACAAATTAACAGAAACTACTGTAGGTAGAGTACTATTTAACCAAATGGTACCAGAAGAAGTAGGTTATATCAATGAACTATTAACCAAAAAATCTTTAAGAGATATTATTGGTGAAGTAGTGAAAATGACTGGTATGGCTCGTTCTGCAAGATTCTTAGATGACATCAAAGAACTTGGATTTAAAATGGCATTCCAAGGAGGATTATCATTTAACTTACAAGATGTTAATATTCCTGTAGAGAAACATACTTTATTAGAACAAGCTGCTGCTGAAGTTGAAGAGGTAAGAAACAACTATAACATGGGTTTCATTACCAACAACGAGCGTTACAACCAAATTATCGATATCTGGACACGTATCAACAACCGTTTAACTACGTTTGTAATGAACCAGTTGTCTAGCGATAACCAAGGTTTCAACTCTGTTTACATGATGCTTGACTCTGGAGCCCGTGGTTCGAAAGAGCAAATTCGTCAGTTGGCAGGGATGAGGGGCTTGATGGCGAAACCTCAGAAATCAGGTTCTGGTGGTGAGATTATCGAAAACCCGATCTTATCTAACTTTAAAGAAGGATTATCGGTATTAGAATACTTTATCTCTACCCACGGTGCACGTAAAGGTTTGGCGGATACGGCGTTAAAAACTGCTGATGCTGGTTACTTGACACGTCGTTTACATGATGTAGCACAAGATATGATCGTTAATGCTGTAGATTGTGGTACTTTAAGAGGTATGTACACTACTGCTTTAAAAGATAATGAAGATATCGTTGAACCGTTATATGACAGAATTTTAGGTCGTATTTCACTACACGATGTATTTAACCCATTAGATGGCAAATTATTAGTTGCTGCTGGCGAAGACATCAATGAAGAGATTGCTAAAGCAATTGAAGAATCTCCATTAGAAGGTGTTGAAATTCGTTCGGTATTAACTTGCGAAAATAAGAGAGGTGTTTGTTCACTTTGTTATGGACGTAACTTGGCATCTGGTAAACGTGTTCAAAGAGGTGAGGCTGTAGGTGTAATTGCTGCACAGTCTATCGGTGAGCCGGGTACGCAGTTAACATTACGTACTTTCCACGTGGGTGGTACAGCATCTAACATTGCGGCAGAATCTCAGATCAATGCTAAATTTGATGGTGTTATTGAATTTGAAAACTTACGTACAGTACCTACTAGTACCGAAGACGGTATAGTGGAAATTGTATTAGGTCGTTCAGGCGAGTTTAAAATTACTGAACCAGGTACTGGTAAAATTATCGTAACTAACAACATCCCTTACGGTGCATTCTTATATGTGAAAGAAGGTGATAAAGTTAGTAAAGGTGATAAAATCTGTTCGTGGGATCCATACAACGCGGTTATTATCTCAGAATTTGCAGGTAAAATCCAGTTTGATGCCATTGTAGAAGGTGTTACTTTCCGTGAAGAATCAGATGAGCAAACTGGTCACCGCGAAAAAGTAATTATCGATACACGTGATAAAACTAAAAACCCTGCTATTCAGGTAGTTGATAAAAAAGGCGAGTTGATCAGAAACTATAACATTCCGGTAGGGGCACACATTGCCATTGAGGAAGGTGAATCAGTTCAAACTGGTCAGATCTTAGTTAAAATACCTCGTGCAACAGGTAAAACTCGAGATATTACGGGTGGTTTACCACGTGTAACTGAGTTGTTCGAAGCACGTAACCCATCTAACCCAGCTGTAGTAACTGAAATTGATGGTGTGGTAACTTTAGGTGGTGTTAAACGTGGTAACCGCGAAATGACTATCGAATCTAAAGACGGAGAAGTTAAAAAATATCTAGTTCCATTGTCTAAACACATTTTGGTACAAGATAACGACTTTGTGAAAGCAGGTATGCCATTATCTGATGGATCAATTTCTCCAGCTGATATTTTAGCGATTAAAGGCCCTGCGGCTGTACAAGAATACTTAGTAAATGGTATCCAAGAGGTTTACCGTTTACAAGGGGTGAAAATCAACGATAAACACTTTGAAGTAATTGTACACCAGATGATGCAGAAAGTTCATATCGAGGATCCAGGAGATACACGTTTCTTAGAAAACGACTCTGTAGATCGTTGGGACTTTATGGTAGAGAACGACGAAATTTATGACAAAAAAGTTGTTGTAGAGGCAGGCGATTCAGATACCGTAAAACCTGGTCAGATTCTTTCTTTACGTAAATTAAGAGACGAAAATTCTCAATTGAAACGTAAAGACTTGAAACAAATTGAAGTTCGCGACGCACAACCTGCAACAGCGAGTTCAATTCTACAAGGTATTACACGTGCATCATTGGGAACTAAATCATTTATCTCTGCAGCATCATTCCAGGAAACTACTAAAGTACTGAATGAAGCAGCAATTGCAGGTAAACGTGACCATATGTTGGGCTTGAAAGAAAACGTAATTGTTGGTCACTTGATTCCTTCAGGTACCGGTGTACGTGGCTACGAGCGTATCATTGTAGGTTCTCAAGAAGAATACGATAAATTATTAGCTTCTAAACAAGAAGAAGTTGAAGCATAATTAATCATAGCTTAAAATTAAATCCCCTGATTTTCGTCAGGGGATTTTTTTTGCCAAAAGATCTGATTGTTTTTATATTTTCGCTCAATGAAAAACCTAATTTTTGCCTGTTTTTTAGTGGTTATGGTGCTTGGTGCATGTAAAAAGAAAGATCCAGAACCAGTGTTAGAAACATTTAGAGGAATTACCGAGACCTATCAAGGAAAAAAAATCCCACTTTTTGAATTTTCAGATCCACTCACCCCACAAAAAGTGCTTTATAATGCTATTATTTCTTATCAAACAGGAACAGTAATGATAAAAATGAATTATCAACTTAGCTATACTGCTAATCAAATACTTTCTAATGCACAAATCACAAATTCGCCATTAGGCACACCTATTAGTATTGATTATACAATTAATGCAAAAAACCAAATCACTCATACAAATGCATATGGGAATAGACCAAATATTACTTATGCCTATGACCAATATAATCGATTAATTTCAAGTACAGCCGATGGTTTCAGTTCTGAATATGAGTATGATATTCAAGGTAGACTAAATAAAATCACGCTTAAAAATCAGTTAGGGAAAAAATGGTTAGAAGTTTTAGTAACTTGTGATGACAAAATCAATCCTTTGAAAAAGTTACCATTAGCATATTTAGAAGATGATATGCCAATGTGGACATGGTTTTCACTTTCGAAACACAACATTACTTCATTAACATACAACGATTATAATCCTTCTGGTAGTGTAACTGGAACTGAAAAATATGTGTATACTTATAGTTATGACCAAGATGGTAAACCACTAACCATGAAAAGGTATTATTATCCTGAATTTTTAAAAGGAGATAAAGGCTATTATAATGAGTTTATCTATAATTATTAAGTCAGATGATTTGAGTTTTGTATAATCGACCAACAACTGTACAACATTATAACGCACGTATGGAGCAGATTTCTACTTACACTTTTCGCTATTAACTATTACCGTAATCTTTATTGATTTTATGGTATCAAACTCGTTACATTAACACAAACGCTTGCGTAAAATTTAGCTAGAGTACTTGATGTGGAAGTGATTAACTTGGAGTATGAAATATCTACTTTTTATCATTTGCGTTTGTATCACGCTGAATTTAAAAGCGCAAGACGTAAGTTTAGCTTTACAAAAGAAACCCAAATTAGATGATCCGAATGCATGGATTGCCGTACCTGCCAAATTAAATGTAAGCTTTGCATCTGCCAATGTTCATTTTGCTAAAGAATTGCCCCCAAAAGTGAGCCCCCAAAAAACTTGGACTACCAAAGCATGGAAAGGTGAAAAAATACATACGCAATTATTAGCATGGACAAGGGATAACTTAGCTTCAATCCGAATACAGACTAGTGACTTGAAAGATGAACAAGGCAATTTGTTAAAAAAAGAAAATGTAACTACAGGTTTTATCAACTATGTAATTACAGATGAATTTAGAAACGGATGTGGTTATCGCAAAGCAAAAGATTTCGATTCTTCTTATGTAGCTGATTTGATAGACACTAAAACGACAGCAATAAAAATACAGCAAAATACTACACAGCCGATTTGGCTAAGTATTAAAGTGCCAGAAAATACCAAGCCTGGCAAGTATAAAGGTACAATCAAAATTTTGGGCGATAGTGAAACTACTTTACCCATCGTTATAGAGGTGTTAAATAAGACTTTGCCTGCACCTAGTAAATGGCATTACGATTTAGATTTATGGCAACATCCAGCATCAATTGCAAGGGTGCATAAGGTGCCTTTATGGAGCAATGAACATTTTGCATTGATGAAAAGCTATTATCAGATGTTGGCCAACGCTGGTCAGAAAACCATTACCACAAGTATAGTAAATGAGCCTTGGGGCCACCAAACGTATGATGATTATCCGAGCTTGGTGAAGTGGACGAAGAAAAAGGATGGAAATTGGGCATACGATTACAGTTTATTCGATAAGTATGTGTCGTTTGTAATGAGTTGTGGAATTGATCAACGCATCAACTGCTATAGTATGGTGCCTTGGAAAATTGCTTTCACTTATTTTGATGAAAAATTACAAAAGGAGGTTGTTTTTACTGATGCCATTGGCACGCCAACATATAACGCTTTTTGGACAACAATGCTTACAGATTTTACAAAGCATTTGAAACAAAAAGGCTGGTTTAGCAAAACCTATATTGCCATGGACGAAAGGCCCATGGAGGCAATGAAATCAGTGATCAAACTATTGAAATCGGTAGATCAAAATTGGAAAATAGCTTTAGCAGGAGATTATCATCCAGAAATAGAAAATGATATTGACAATTATTGTATCGCCTCTAGGTGGGAATTTCCAGCAAATGATTTAGAAAAACGGAATAAACAAGGTAAGATTAGTACATGGTATACTTGCTGTACTGAACCATATCCAAATGCATTTAGCTTTTCTTCGCCAGCAGAGCAGGTATGGATGGGCTGGTACACCGCAAACAAAAATATGGATGGTTATTTGCGCTGGGCCTATAACAGCTGGACAAAAAATCCTTTAACAGATACACGTTTTACCGCTTGGCCTGCCGGAGATACATATCAAATCTACCCAGGCCCATTAAGCTCTGTTCGATTTGAGAAGTTGATAGAAGGGGCACAGGATTTTGAAAAAATCAGACAGTTGAGATTATTATACCTTAAAGATAAAAAGGTAGAAAAACTTGCCGAATTGAATAATGCGCTTGAAAAATTCAATATCAAATCCTTAGCTACTGTTACAGCCGATGAAACTTTACAAAGCGTACAATCATTACTAAATAAATAAATATGAAATGGTACATTTTCTTTAGCTTATTGATTGGTCTGTTTTATTCTTGCTCAGTAACGAAAAACTATCATCAACAAGTATTTTGGGAAGAAAACTTCAATCAAGAGCATAGTTTAGATACCAATAAATGGAGCAAAATACCTAGGGGAGGAAGCGATTGGAACAGGCACATGAGTAACGATGACAACTGTTATGCTTTGAAGAACGGTAAAATGATTTTACGTGGAATTAGAAACCGGGATTTTTCGAAGGATACCTCACGGTATTTAACTGGAGGTATTTACACCAAAGATAAAGTGTCTTTTGGCTTTGGACGATTAGAAATTAGAGCCAAATTAAACGGTGCCACAGGTGCATGGCCTGCTTTTTGGATGTTGGCCGAAAATAGCCAATGGCCCAATGGTGGTGAAATTGATATTATGGAACGACTAAATTTCGATACCATCGCCTATCAAACTATCCATACATATTATACACTTTCTCTTAAGATAAAAGATAATCCAAAGTCTGGTGCAACAGCAAAAATTAACCCTAATGATTTTAACACTTATGCGCTTGAAAAATATCCTGATAGTTTGGTGTTTTTTGTGAACAACAAAAAAACTTTTACTTATCCAAAGATTGCTACCAAGGCCTTAGGCCAATTTCCTTTCAATGAGGCAAAACATTACCTACTTATTGATATGCAGTTGGGAGGCAGCTGGGTGGGGAAAATAAAAGACGATCAATTGCCTGTAGAAATGGAAATAGATTGGGTGAAGTTTTATCAATTCAAAAACAAAAGATAAAGGAAATTCTAGCGTTAATTCGCTGGGGATTTTTTGTTTGATAACAGTCGCAATTTATATTGATATTTCAAAACTTTGAAAAGCATTTGCAGTAGTACTTAGGTTAGTTTAGTCCCGTTTTTCGTTGCAATCTTTTTGTATAACGCTGATATGTATCGATTTCAATCGGTAGTGTAATCGAAACGTACAAAAAGATTGTAATGTAGCGCCCGACTAGCATTCATAAAAGCACCTGACACTGATTTTCTAAAAATAGGTGAGAATTTTTTGTGCACTATATTGAAGCAATAGATTTTTTGAAGCAATAATGAAATAGATGTAATTTTTAACAATGCTTTTTATATTTTTGAGCATCATGGAAGAACAACAGAACGAAAATCAATTAAATATAGAGTTATCTGAAGAGGTAGCTGAAGGTATATTCTCAAACTTAGCGATCATTACGCACTCAAACACTGAATTTGTATTAGACTTTATCAGGGTAATGCCGGGTATTCCAAAAGCTAAAGTAAAATCAAGAATTATTTTAACACCAGAGCATGCCAAGAGATTGTTAAATGCCATGGTAGATAATTTAGAAAAATTTGAAGCTGCCAATGGAAGAATCAAAACTCAAGAGGAGCCTTCTGGCTTTCCGATGAACTTTGGTGGGCCAACTGCGCAAGCGTAGGAGTTGAAAGTGATAAGTTAAAAGTAATAAGTTGAAGTTTGATCGCTTATGCTTTTAACTTATTTTGTATATAGCTAATGATCTCATTAGTTTCATTTGGTTCAAACCAAGCAGTGTCTTCATCTCGTCTAAACCAGGTCAATTGACGTTTAGCAAACCTGCGGGTGTTTTGTTTGATTAGGACAACTGCCGATTCTAGATCCGATTTGCCATCGAGATAGTTGAACAGTTCTGAATAACCAACCGTATTTAAAGCGTTGTATTGCTTGTAGGGTAGTAGGCTTTCTACTTCGGACAATAAACCTGCCTCCATCATTAAATCTACTCGATGGTTAATGCGTTCGTAAAGTAAGGCCCGATCTGTATTTAAGCCTATCTTAATGATGTTAAATGGCCTTTCTTTTTTACTTGCTGTTAAAAAGGAACTTAATTTTTTACCTGTAGAAAGCACAACCTCCAAGCCCCTGATCATTCGTTGTGGATTAGCTTGATCTACTTTGGCATAATAGGCCGGATCTAGTTCTTCCAATTGCTTTTTTATCGGTTCAATGCCTTCGGTAGCAAATTGTTGGTTCAGTTGTTCACGAATATTCAAGTCGATTTCTGGCAAGTCATCTAAGCCTTTACAAATGGCATCAATGTATAGGCCAGAGCCACCAACCATAATCAATCGGTCGTGGTTTTTAAACAGAGTTTCCATTAGCTGGAGCGCTTGAACCTCAAAATCGCCAGTGCTAAATAAAGTTTTTACACTATGCGAATCTATAAAATGATGTGGTGCTGCTGCTAATTCTTCGACAGAAGGTTTAGCGGTGCCAATATGCATTTCTTTAAAAAATTGCCGAGAATCTGCTGAGATAATTTCAGTTTGATAAAACTGAGCTAACGATATGGCTAGCGCAGTTTTACCTATTGCTGTTGGCCCAACTACTACAATTAAAGTTTTAGCTAGGGTTTTAGGATTGTAAGATTGTTGAATTTCAGTATTTCCATCTTCCATTTCAGCTCTTACTTCTTCCATCAATTAATAATCTTCTTCTTTTCCGCTGCCGTATTCTTCGTCTTCGAAATCGCCACCGTCTGCAAACTCATCTTTTTCTTCCTCTTCTTCGCTTTCTTCATCAACCTCTTCTGCATTGATGCCTCTACCACCCATGGCTTCTAATTCTTCAGTATCTTCAGGTACAAAATCCATTTCGTTTAAGAAATCGAAATCGCTCGAAGCTGCACTGCTAGTTACGGCAAAACCTCCAGCATTATTTTTTTCGATGATTTTTGGAGCCTCACCTGTACTTCTCACCAAGAAGGGATATTCTATATTTGGATCGTTTTCTAAGATGATTTTAACCAACTCTACATGAAAATCAAAAGGACGTTCAAAATTGTAGATGTAATAGAATTTTTGATGTGGATCTTCAATAAAGTTGCTCAGTTTAGCCTTCTCCATTAATGTTACACCGTTGTCAATTTTCCGTTGGTTAGGCAAAATAGCAATTTCATCACCTTTAATCCAATTGTCGGTGCTTACATAAAATGATGATGATTTATCAGCATTATAACCTGTTGAGCGGTGTATTGCCCTATGTAAATCTTCGAAGGTTTGGGTGGTCTTAATGTCGATTTCTCTTACTACGTCGTCAAAATCTTCAAAAGAAATTTTAAATCTATAAATTGCCATTGCATTATCTGTTTCAGCCTGTAAAATTAAGAAATAAAAAATAATTTCAAGCCTATACTTCTACCTTAATATGGTTAACTCGCCTAAAATAGCTTCATTAATGTAAATAGTTTTCATCACTTATAGTTTGTGCGTCATTACTGTTGTTTTCCTTGTTTTTTTGATCAATAATATTTACTATTGACTACACACAAACACACACAAATGAAAATTCTACAATTGAAAGAAAGACCTATGCTTAGGCCTTATGTAAGAGGTATTATAGTAATGCTCCTTACCAGCTGTTTTTTATCGGCGAGTGCACAAACCTCAAAAGGGAGTACTCAAATAGCGTATAACAATAGCGTTTTTTCCGAACTCATCGGAAATCTCAACTCTGCTGATGTAAATAAGATTGCATATTACAGTGGTATTCTTCCAGAATTGAACGGAAAAATCAATGCAATTGGCAGTACAGAAATCACTTATTATACGAGTGATTTTTACCCTGAAATTAAAGGGAAAATCAAATCTATCGGCCATACAGAAATTGGCTATTATACCGGCAATTTTTATCCAGAAATTAAAGGAAAGATCAAATCTATTGGCAGTACAGAGATTACTTATTACACAGGTAATTTTTA
Organism: Pedobacter sp. Hv1; assembly: GCF_001412215.1. Lineage (GTDB taxonomy): Bacteria > Bacteroidota > Bacteroidia > Sphingobacteriales > Sphingobacteriaceae > Pedobacter. The sequence continues at coordinate 139,782 of NZ_LLWP01000005.1, read as the reverse complement.
CCCAGAAATCAAAGGTATGATCAAATCAATTGGTAGTACAGACGTTAGTTATTATACAGGCGATTTTTATCCAGAAATTAAAGGGAAGATTAAATCTATTGGTCGTACAGACATCAGTTATTACACTGGTGATTTTTACCCTGAGATTAAAGGAAAGATCAAAGCCATTGGTAATACAGAGGTTAGCTATTATACAGGCGATTTTTATCCAGAAATTAAAGGGAAAGTTAAATCTATTGGAAATACAAACATTAGTTATTACACTGGTGACTTTTATCCTGAATTGAAAGGTAGGCTGAAATCAATTGATGGTAGGCTATCAGAAAATATTCTGCTCTTTTTCCCAGACCTCATTGTAAGAAATTAAGCATCCTAAAATTAAGGCCTTGACATTTGTCGGGCCTTTATTTTAATTGGTATTTAGGCGATTTGTTATTTGATCACTTGATTTAAGCCAAGTTCTTTGGCCTTTTTGAGCATAAAATGGAATGCTTCGTCATAACTATTAATGATCTCACCTTCCAAAATTGCTTCTCTGATGGCATTTTTTAAAATACCAACTTCTCTACCTGCACTTAAACCGAAGGTTTCCATAATATCGTTTCCAGAAATTGGTGGTTGCCAATTGCGCAATTGATCTCGTTCTTCAACATCTTTGAGTTTTTGCTTCACTAACTCAAAATTGTTTCGGTATTTTTTAACCTTGTATTCGTTTTTAGTGGTGATATCTGCATTGCACAACAACATTAAGCTTTCAATTTCCTCCCCGGCTTCAAAGAGCAGTCTTCTAACAGCCGAATCGGTTACTTTTTCTTGTGCTAGCACAATGGGACGTAAATGAAGTTGTACCAATTTTTGAACAAATTTCATTTTCTCATTTAAGGGAAGTTTCAGTTGTGCAAAAATTTGGGGAACCATTCTGGCTCCTTTATCTTCATGACCATGGAAAGTCCAACCATGTCCTTCTTCAAAGCGTTTGGTTGGCGGTTTGGCAATATCGTGCAAAATGGCAGCCCAACGTAACCAAAGATCATCTGTAGTTTCGCAAATATTGTCTAATACCTGTAAAGTGTGGTAAAAATTATCTTTATGTCCTTTACCATTAATAATCTCAACGCCATATAATGCCGCCATCTGTGGGAAAATTAGCTGCAAAAGCCCGGTGTCAAAAAGATGATTGAAGCCAATGGATGGCGTTTTTGCAAGAATAATTTTATTCAATTCATCGGTAATCCGCTCTTTAGAAACGATACTGATTCGTTCTTTTTGATTTTTAATTGCCGCTAAAGCTGCTTCATCAATATCGAAATTTAACTGTGTTGCAAAGCGAATGGCTCGCATCATGCGTAGCGGATCATCAGAGAAAGTAATTGCCGGATCTAAAGGCGTACGGATGAGTTTTCGTTCAAGATCAGCTAATCCATTAAATGGATCAATTAAGCTGCCATAATTGTCTTTATTGAGTGATATGGCCAGGGCATTAATGGTAAAATCTCTTCTCAGCTGATCATCTTCCAGTGTGCCATTTTCTACAATTGGTTTGCGAGAATCAGATCGATAAGATTCTTTTCTAGCGCCAACAAACTCAATCTCCAAATCATTGTACTTCAGCATTGCGGTGCCAAAGTTCTTAAAAACTGCAACCTTTGTCTTCAATTGTCTGCCTGCCTGTTCTGCAAACTCAATACCATTGCCCAATATCACAATGTCTATATCTTTTGACGGACGATTTAAAAATAAATCGCGTACAAAACCACCAATTACATAAGCCTCTGTTTGGGTCTGGTTGGCAATAGTAGCCAACACTTTAAATACGGGGTTTTGTAGATGTTGTAGCATAAGTAAGGAGTCGTCAGGCTGAATTTATTCCAGCATCTTTTTAGCAGTGAAGACCTTGAGCTCAACTCAAAGTGACGAACTGGTTTAAAAATTTATGCAAAAATAGTAAAATTACTTACGTATAAACTCAAATTGTCCGGATGGACCTAATTTAATAATAGTTGATGGTTTTTTAGGCGTACGGTTCTCTTGTTCAAAATCTACAACATAATCAACTGCAGCCTTGATATCTTCACTAATCTCATCGAAAAATTTTGGAGTGGGTTGGCCGCTTAAATTTGCAGAAGTAGATACAATTGGTTTCCTAAAGCGTTGTAGCAATTGTTCGCAAAACTCATGTTTAACCACACGGATACCAATAGTGCCATCGGCATTGATCATATTTTTGGCCAAGTTCTTTGCGTTAGAAAAAACAATGGTCATTGGGTTTTCTGCGTATTCAATCAATTCGTAGGCAACCTCAGGAATTTCGTTTACATAACTTTGTAGTTTGTTCTCGTTATCTAAAAGAATGATCAGGCTTTTATCGGCACTTCTACCTTTAATTTCATTTACTTTGGCAACGGCTAATTCATTGGTCGCATCGCAACCTAAACCCCAAACTGTATCTGTAGGGTAGAGGATCACACCTCCATTCTTTAATACGGTTAGGGCGTTATTAACTTCTTCTCTAAGCATCTGAATTCAATTTAGGGATATATTTTTTCCAAAATTCTGGATTGTGTTTCAACGGAGCATGACAGCCAAAAGGTAATTCTTCCTTTAAATAGTCGAAAGCGATAGCTGGATGGAACTCTACTGCAAATTGCATTGCTTTTTGCCAATCGGGGATCCGATAATTGTTCATGATCTTTGGCGCTTCTAATGACCAAAAAACATCTTCATTGTAACCATCTCCCTGAGTTTGTAAATATTTATCTAATAATGCTTGGTCAACTTGGTCTAAAACCATTAAGGCAGAACCGATCTTTCGTAAAGATAAACCGCCATTTCCAACTTTATTGTACCGTTGTGCATATACCTTATTGGGTTTGCAAGATAATTTAATCTGTTCCCAAAAATTAGCGAACATTCCTTTATTTAGCTTATCTGGTTTAAACCAAGGCGCACCAATATAATCGTATTTTTTTTCGCACCAAAAACCTAGTTCATCCTTAAAAAGATAGACATCGGCTTGGTGAATGAGCATAAAATCAAACAAAGCAAAAGCGGTATAAAAAGCTTTCGACAATAACAATTGATTGTAGCCTTTAATGTCTTCAAAGTAACATCTGGCAAAACGTTTCACTTCCAGTTGTTGCAATAAACCAAAAGTTTCGTCAACAATTAAGCCCTCTGGTGCAACGATAACTTGCTTATAGCCTGTGGTTCGCTTTAAACCATTTTCTAAGAATGCCAGTTCAGTTTCATCAGGAGCTTTATACAAAGGAAAAACAACTACACAACTTTTCATACGCTCAATGTCTTTTTGTAACAGTTCATTAATTGCTGACTAACTACATCATCATTAAAACGTTGAACATATTGAATTCCTTTTTGTTTCATCGTTTGTTGTAATTCTTCATTGTTGAGTACTTTGTTTATGGCATTGGTTAATTCTTCGCTATTGTTGGGCGAAACATAAATACTGTTTGGCCCTCCAGCCTCTTCTAAACAAGAACCTGTAGCTGCAATTACAGGTACATGGCTATATAGGGCTTCTATAATTGGTATTCCAAATCCTTCGTAAGTAGAAGGGTAGACAAAAATACTTGCCATCTGATAGATAGCGGGTAAATCTGTAAAAGGTATATTTTTTAAAAAATGCACCCTATTTTGTAAGCCTAAGCTTTCGATTTCTTTTTTTACTAGATCTGCATAAGCAGTTTCTTTACCAATTACAACCAATGGATAGGTCGAATCAACTTTTGGTAAAGCCTTGATCAATAAGAGCAGATTTTTTCTAGGTTCAATGGTACCTAAATTTAAAATATACTTTGCTGGAAGTTGGTATTTAGCCCTTACTTTTTCCTGATCGGCTGAAGATAAAAGTGTTTTGAAACTATCGTCGCAGCTTTGATAAATTACTTCAATTTTTGCTGGGTCGATGTGGTATTGAGAGATGATATCTCGTTTAGTTTGTTCGCTAATGGCAATAATTTGATCCGCATTTTTACAAGCATATTTGCTTTTTAATTGATAAATACGTCGATCTACTAATTTATAGTATTGAGGTTTGATCAGAAAAATCAGGTCGTGTATGGTTACAATACTTTTGATCTTGGTTTTTTGTAGTCCGATTGGAATTTCGTGGCTTAAGCCATGAAAAAGATCAATTTTATCTGATAATAGTTGTTTTTTGATTCCTAAGCTCCTCCAAAATAATCGGCTGGTGCCTTTTCGAGGTAAAACCAAGTTGATATTTTTTTTGGCAAACAAAGAAAGGTTGCGGATAGATTCTTTGATCTTAGGACTATAGATAAAATATTGATGATCTGGGAATTGTAGGGCTAAATGTTCGACTAATGATCGGCTATAATTGCCCAGGCCAGTTAGGTTGTTGGCTGCCCGTTTGCCATCATATCCAATCCTGAACCGAAAGTCCAAAGCCGAAAGTCCAGAGCTTGGCTTAACAAACTCAGAACTTTCAAATTTTAGATTTAGCTTTTTACTTTCTTTTTTCACCTTTTGGCTTAGCTTATACAGCTACGTTATTTTCTCTCAATGCATCATTTAGAGAAGTCTTTTTATCTGTAGATTCTTTACGTTTACCTATAATTAAAGCACATGGTACTTGAAATTCTCCAGCTGGGAATTTCTTAGTGTAAGAACCCGGGATAACCACCGAACGTGAAGGAACAAATCCTTTATATTCAACAGGTTTTTCGCCAGTTACATCAATAATTTTTGTTGATGCTGTTAAAACCACGTTAGCACCTAAAACCGCTTCTTTTTCTACACGTACACCTTCAACTACAATTGCTCTTGAACCAATAAAGCAATCGTCTTCAATAATTACTGGGGCAGCTTGAACTGGCTCTAAAACGCCACCAATGCCAACACCTCCACTTAGGTGTACACGTTTACCTATTTGTGCACAAGAACCTACGGTTGCCCAAGTGTCTACCATAGTACCTTCGTCTACATAAGCACCAATATTTACATAAGAAGGCATCATAATTACACCTTTAGCTAAATAGGCGCCATAACGAGCAATACCATGTGGTACCACACGTACACCAGCTTCTTTATAGTTGGTTTTTAATTCCATTTTATCATGGAAAACAAATGGACCAACCTTAATTTCTTTCATTTCTTTAATCGGAAAATATAGAATAACTGCTTTTTTAATCCATTCGTTAATTCCCCAGCTATTTAATATAGGCTCAGCTACACGCAACTCACCTTTATCTAATCTTAAAATTACTTCTTCAATGGCTTCACAATAGTTATTATACGACAATAAAGACCTATCTTCCCAAGCAGCTTCTATTAATTTTTTTAATTCGCCAATCATAGTGTTTCAAATTTTTTACAAAATAAATCAATTTTATGTATTGCGCATTGTTTTCGTAGAATAATTTATTTTTTATCAGTTTATACTGGTTTTTTTGAGGTATAACCCAATCAATTTTGTGTTTTTAAATTGTACCCCTATCAAACAATGATGTTCTAGTTGCATTTAAGCTAAAACGATTCTTAAGTGAAAAATGCTACACCTAGCGCTTTGTTATGTATTTTTGCTTTTTATGACTGAGAAAGAGAAATTAAGGATTGATAAATATCTCTGGGCAATAAGATTGTTTAAGACCAGAAGTTTGGCTACAGATGCATGCAAAGCGGGTAGGGTAAAATTAGATGGCCAAAATTTAAAACCATCGGCTATTGTTAAAGTTGGTGAAGTTTATCAGGTATCTAAGGGAATTGAGAAAAAAATAATTGAGGTAGTAGAACTTTTGTACAACAGGGTAGAAGCTAAAATTGCGGTAACCAAGTATAAAGATCTTACACCAGAGGAAGAAACCTATGCCTTTAAATCTGTTTTTCATGCCCCAAGTTTGAAACGCGATAGAGGTACGGGCAGGCCAACCAAAAAAGACAGACGCGAAACCGACGATCTACTGGGAGGTCTTTTTGAAGAAGGAGAAGGTTAGTCTGTAGTGAGAAGTCCAAAGTCTGAAGTCGGGAGTCTGCAGTCTATAGTTCGAAGTTTTTAGTCTATTAATAAAAGAAATACCAATGTTTATGAAATACAGTCTCGTTTTTATCTTTTTACTCATGGTAGGTACCACATGTATTGGCCAAACCAAACAAGATAGTTTAGCAATTAAACAAGCAGTTTTAGATTACATTGAGTCGCAACATACCCCAAACGCTGCACAAATGGAACGGGCTTTACACCCAAGACTGGTTAAACGAACCTTTTGGAAAGATAAAGAAACCAACAAAGACTATGTGAGAGAAACATCAGCAGAATCGATGATTCTTTTAGCTGAAAGTTATAACAAGAAAAAAGATAAGTTCCCTGCTGTTCCTAAAAAAGAAGTGAAGTTTCTTGATGTTTCAGACAGAACAGCTTCCATTAAGTTGTTTGCAGATGAATGGATTGATTATCTGCATTTGGTAAAGTTGAATGGCACTTGGAAAATTATCAATGTGCTTTGGCAATACTACGACAGTTCTCGACACAAATAGAACAGAGCCTGCCATTTTATAAAGAGGATTAGGCTAACTGCTTATCTTTCAATATCCTCATCCGATAGGCCATCATTGCTGTTTTGCCCAATTTTTTAATCAGTTGATAATTGGCTACTGCACCCACTGCCGCACCCACAACAGGAAGCAATTGGGCCATTTTGGCTAAATCTATATAATCTCTATACTCTTGCTGAAAAGTCTGCCAATCAAACTGATCGGCACTTTCTGGTAATACAATTAATTTTTCATCCCAGTTTTGCATTTGTTTAAATACATTTTGAGTGCCAACTTTGCTCGAAAATGCCAGTTGAAAAACATGAAGAATGTATAATCTTTCTCTGTAGTCTTTAATGTTGTATCCGTACAAAGCCGCAATTTCGAAAAGCATTTTAATTTTGATGCCAATTAGTACCGGAAAATCGGCCATACTCATTAAAAAACCACCTGCCCCGGTAATGCCACCTTCTGCGGCTCCAGTTTTGCTGTAGGTATCTATTTTGGCTTTAACAAGAGCTTCTCTATGCAATAAGCTTAACTGTGGGTTAGGCACGGCCGAAGTGGTATAAGTAGAGCCAAATAGAACTGCCTTTACCATTTGTTTAATGGTTGTTGTAATGGCCTTGTGTACTTTAACAGGAATATAACTATTGATCTTGGTCTGCATTTTTGTAGCAAGGTTCCCTAATATGGATGGCTTTTTCATCAATTCCATTTTCCAAAACTGTAGTTCGTAACCTATTTTTTCTTCGTAAGTGCTCATCAATTTATGTTCGTAAAAAGATCAAAATCATTCTTTTAATTAGTTAGACAACTGAACATCAGAATTGTTAGGAAAAATTTGGAATCATTATTATAAAACTATATATTTAGTTAATTTTAAATTAAAAACTATTGACTATGAAGAAATTATTGTTACTTACGGCAGCATTCACAGCTATGTTGAGTGCGGCTGCACAAACTGTAAAGTTTACTTCAAATACCCCAGCGCCGGGTCAGCCACTTTCTTTTGAGTATGATCCAACTGGTGGCGAACTAGCGAAATTAGCTGATGTAAAATGTCAGGCTATTATGCTGATGGGAAAACAATTTAAGTCTACCAAAGTAGAGTTAAAGAAGGAAGGTGCAATTTATAAAGGTACCATGCCTACGGCAGACAGTATTTCATTGGTGATGTTGAGCTTTACTGCAGGAGATACCCGAGATAAAAATCCGAATGGATATTTTACAGCATTTTATAAAAATGGGGTAGCAGATGCTAAAACACATTTGGTATTGGCCGATTATTATCAGACCATTAGTGTAGGTTACATGGGTTGGAAAAGGAACTCGGAAAAAGCAGTACAAGAATATGAAATGGCTTTTAAGATGGATCCTAAATTAAAAGCGACCAATGAAGCGGCTTATTTGGGCGCCCAATACGATGTTGATAAAGAAAAGGGGCTAGGGATGATCAATGCTTTTATGAAAAAACTGAATACCTCAAAAGCTAAAAGTGAAACAGATCTGGTTACCATAATGGGTTTATATACCAAGCTGAAGAAAAAAAGTCAAGCAGATTCTGTGAAAGCTATCATTTTAAAAGATTTTCCAGTTGGAAATTATGCTTATTCGGATAGAGCTAATGGAGTTTTCCGTGAAAATGATGCGGTTAAAAAGGAAGAAAAGTTCAATGCATTGGTTAAAGACTTTAAACTCGATGCAAAGAAAAAAGCAGATATGGCCAAAATTTCTAGCTTCTACTCCAATTTAGCTTCTGCTTATGGAACAGCTAAAAACAATCAAAAATTTGAGTTTTATACAGATAAAATTCAAGATAAAAATACACTTGCCGGGGCATATAATAGTTATGCTTGGGCAAATGCCGAGAAGAAAGAAAATCTCGAGTTTTCTGCAAAAATTTCTAAAAAATCGTTGGAATTGATAGAAGCAGCTAAAAATGATCCTAAACCAGGTTATTTCGATACGCAAGAAGAATATGTGAAGAGTTTAGATGGTTCTTATGCCATGTATGCAGATACTTATGCTTTGTTGTTGGCTCATTTAAATAATTATGCAGAGGCACTTAAATATCAAGAAAAAGCGGTAACCATGAATGGGTTTACCAATCCAGAAATGAATGACCGATATGTGAATTTTTTGGCTAAAAATGGATTAAATGAGAAAGTGGTTACCTATGCCGAAAAATTTATAAAAGATGGTAAAGGTACTGACCAAATGAAATCAGATCTTAAAGCGGCTTACAAAGGAACAACACCTTTTGAAACCTATTATGATGCTTTGGAGCGTGAGGCTATTGCAGCAGAAAGAGCCAAATTTGTAAAAGAAATGATCGATATGCCTGCACCTAAATTTAGCTTGGCCAATCTTAAAGGCGAAACGGTTTCGCTTGATCAGCTGAAAGGTAAAGTGGTGATTGTTGATTATTGGGCTACCTGGTGCGGTCCTTGTATTGCCTCTTTTCCAGGGATGCAAAAAGCAGTTGATAAATATAAATCAGATCCGAATGTAGTATTCCTGTTTGTGAACACTTGGCAAACCGAAGAGAATAGAGAGAAAGTGGTTAAAGATTTTATTGGAGGTACGCCATACACCTTTAACGTACTTTTAGATACCAAAAATAAACAAGACCCTAGTAAATTTGATGTGATTGAGCAATATAAAGTAGAGGGAATTCCTACTAAATTTATTCTAGATGGAAATGGAAATATCCGCTTTAAAAAAGTAGGTTTTGGTGGTACTGCCGAAGGCACTGTTAAAGAACTGGATATCATGATTGCATTGGCAAAGGCAGGAAAAGAATCGAGTAAATAATGAAATTATAATATTGAAAAGCCCCATTTTCTAGTAGAAGATGGGGCTTTTTGTTTAATCATCTGTTTTCAGTGGCGATTTTTCCCAGAGTTTAAAAGCTTGTAATGCTTCGTCTCTCAATAATTGTTGAATGGGCAATTTCCTTTTCTCTAAGGGCTTATTCAGTTCGTCATAAAGCAAGTTGTCATCAAAGTCTGCAGTGGCTGCATCATGTCTTGTATTTCCATAATAAATGGCTGCTATTTTAGCCCAATAAATGGCACCTAAACACATTGGGCATGGCTCACAACTGGTGTAAACAATGGCGCCGCTCAAATCAAAGGTTTTTAGTTTTTTGCAGGCCAATCTAATTGCAGCAACTTCGGCATGTGCGGTAGGGTCGTTGGTGGCGGTTACCTTATTCGCACTTTTGGCAATTACTTTTCCATCTTTCACTACAACTGCCCCAAACGGACCACCTTGGTTTTTGTTCACATTCTGCTCGGAAAGACGGATGGCTATCCGCATAAATTTTTCGTGTTGTTTCGTTTGTTCCATCAAATATCGTGTACAAAAAAAATGCCCCGATTGCTCGGAGCTTTTTTATGATTTTAAAAACTAAATGAGATCAGCTGTTATTTTTTGTTCTTTTTATAATCTTCGTTTAGGCCAGTAATTACAGCACTGGTTACATCTAAGCTTTCATCAGCAAATAAAATAGCGCTATTGCCTTTTGAATAAGTTAATACCATTTTATAACCTTTGGTTTTGGCATATCCTTTTAAGTAATCTGCCACTTTGTTGTACAATACTTCTTGCTCTTTAGCTTGCTCATTTTGAAGCGCTGCACCAGCATTTTGTTGGTAAGCTTGTAGTTCTTGTTGTTTACGTGCTAATCTTTGCTCTGTGGCCGCTCTTTGGTCGGCAGGCAAAGTATTTTGTTGTTGTTGGTATTGTTGCACTTCACGTTGGAAAGCTTGGGTCTTAGCAGCTAGATCACCTTCGGCAGCTTTGCCTTTGGTTTCCATTTTGGATTTAAGCTCTTTGAAATACTCGTATTTGGTTAACAATGAGTCTGAATTTACATAAACAATCTTCTCATCTCCAGCAACTGCCGATGTAGCTGTTTTAGTTGCTGTTGCATCAGCTTTGTTATCCTTATTTCCACAAGCAGTTAGTACAGAAACTATTGCTATTGCAGTAGCTAAACTGCTTACTTTTAATGTTGTTACTTTCATTATCAATCTATAAATTTTAACAAATATAAAAATCAAAACGGACTATCCTAAAAAGTCCTGTTTTTTAATCAGATTTTGAACAATTTTAACACTCAAATAGTTATCCACATCTGCCTTAATTAGCCAAAAAATGGTTATTTTTGATTCTTTAAGTATTAAACAAAATTATGAGCGAAGAAAAAGATTTAAAGTCAAATTATTCGGCAGATAACATACAGGTTTTAGAGGGTTTAGAGGCGGTTCGTAAACGTCCTTCTATGTACATCGGCGATACCGGTGTGAAAGGTTTGCACCACCTGGTTTACGAGGTTGTAGATAACTCAATTGATGAGGCATTAGCAGGTCACGCAGACACCATTTATGTAAATATTCTTAAAGACAATTCAGTAAGGGTTGAAGATAATGGTCGTGGTATCCCTACTGGTATCAATACAAAAGAAAACAAGTCGGCTTTAGAAATCGTAATGACGGTTTTGCATGCGGGCGGTAAATTTGATAAAGACACTTATAAAGTTTCTGGTGGTTTGCACGGTGTAGGGGTAAGTTGCGTTAACGCATTATCAACACATTTAAGAGCAGAGGTACACCGTGAAGGTAAAATTTGGGTACAAGAATATAATATTGGTAAACCATTATACGATGTAAAAGAAATCGGAACTACGGAGAAAAGAGGTACAATTGTAACTTTTAGTCCAGATCCAACCATTTTTACACAAACTACAGAATACCGTTATGATACTTTGGCTTCTCGTTTACGTGAGTTGTCATTTTTGAATAAAGGAATTAGTTTGACCTTAACAGACGAACGTGAGGTAAATGATGATGGTACTTTCTTGTCTGAAGTATTCAAATCTGAAGGTGGCTTAAAAGAATTTGTTCAGTTTTTAGATGGCACTCGTCCTTCTTTAATTCCTGAGCCAATTTACGTAGAAGGAATTAAAAACGGTATCCCAGTTGAATTGGCGATGCAGTACAATGATAGCTATTCTGAGAATGTGCACTCTTACGTAAACAACATCAATACGCACGAGGGTGGTACGCATATTGCAGGTTTCAGACGTGGTTTAACCCGTACCTTAAAAGCATATGCAGAGAAATCGGGCTTGCTTAAAAATGTAAAATTCGAGATTACGGGTGATGACTTTAGAGAAGGTTTAACTGCTGTGGTTTCGGTAAAAGTACAAGAACCTCAATTTGAAGGTCAGACCAAAACCAAGTTGGGTAACTCTGAGGTAATGGGTGCGGTAGATGTGGCCGTAGGAGAAGCTTTAGGTATTTACTTAGAAGAATATCCAAAAGAAGCTAAAATGATCGTAAACAAGGTTATTTTGGCTGCTACAGCTAGAGCTGCTGCTCGTAAAGCTCGCGAGATGGTACAGCGCAAAAGTGTAATGGGTGGTTCTGGTTTGCCAGGAAAACTAGCCGATTGCTCTGATAGCGATCCAGAAAAATGTGAGTTGTACCTGGTAGAGGGCGACTCGGCGGGTGGTACCGCTAAACAAGGTCGCGACCGTAATTATCAAGCTATTCTTCCACTTAAGGGAAAAATCCTTAACGTAGAAAAAGCAATGGAGCATAAAATTTACGAGAACGACGAGATTAAAAATATGTTTACCGCTTTAGGTGTAAGTATAGGAACGCCTGAAGATGATAAAGCATTGAATTTAACTAAACTCCGTTACCATAAAATTGTAATCATGACGGATGCGGACATTGACGGATCGCACATTACCACGTTGATCCTCACTTTCTTCTTCCGCTACATGAAGGCATTAATTGAGGCAGGTTATGTTTACATCGCTGCGCCACCACTTTATCAAGTTAAAAAAGGAAAAGACTTTGAATATTGCTGGAACGACCAACAACGTGATGCTGCGGTACAACGTTTAAAAGGTGCTGGTAAAGAAGAAAGTGTACATATTCAACGCTATAAAGGTTTGGGAGAGATGAACGCTGAGCAATTATGGGAAACTACCTTAAATCCGGCAACACGTACCTTATTAAAAGCAACAATAGAAAATGCAGCAGAGTGCGACCATACTTTCTCTATGTTAATGGGCGATGAAGTTGCTCCACGTAGAGAGTTTATTGAACGTAATGCAAAATATGCAAAGATTGATGCTTAACCTTTCAATCTCTTAAGGTATTTTATAAATAAAGCCCTTTCTATTTCAAACAGAAAGGGCTTTTTGCTGTAATGGTGGTGCCTTATAAAATGTAGTAAGAACCAATGCCCGCTTTTTCTAGTTGTGGCATATCCTCGTAAAGCTTGTGGTCGTCCAACATTTGATAGAGATCCTTTTCAATATTTCTACAAATGGTTGTAGTGGGCGTATCGGTAGGTTTGTTCTCAAATGGATCTTGTAAATGGATAGCCATTTTTTCTACCAATAGAAAAAATGTGGAGATGGCAATCACCACAGGTACTTCCATGTAACCGAAATATTCAATCAGCCCAAATGGTAGCAATAAGATGAATAGTTGAATAGACATGTTAATGTATTTGCTATAGGTAACCGGAAATATGGTGTTTTTAATCCGTTGAGAACCTCCCATATGGTTACAAAGTGCCGTGATGGATTGATCCATCTGAATTTGTTGGTACTTGTTGATCCAGCCCTCGGCTAGGGCCTTTTTAAGGTCCATGGCATGTAGTTCTAACAAGGCAACAGTTACATTTCTTTGATTTTTAATGCTGTTAAGCTCGTTTTTGTCTAAATGCTTTTCAATTCCTTTATGAGTGTTGAAACCTCTTAACGATAAGCTTAAGGCATTGCACCAAGCAATTTGTCTTTTAATAAATCGCTTTTTGAATTGTTCAATTTCATCAAGGTCATAAGGGTTCTCAACAAATGACAATATTTGTCTAGAAATGGTTCTGGAATCATTCACAATTGCACCCCATATAATTCGGGCCTCCCACCATCGATCATACGCCTGATTAGATCTAAAGGCGAGTAACAATGAAATAATTGTGCCTAATAAGGCTGGCACTGCAATTGGAATGGAGATTCGGGTGACGTGAAAATTTTGGTAAAGGACAACGATACCTATTGAGTAAAGGATAACGAATATCAATTCTTTCTTTATCTTTCCAAAAATATAGCTTAGTGGGATGTTATTTCGTAGCAGCATGAGATAAAGTTTTAGATTTAAAAATTAAGTACTTAAGATTTTGGTGGCTTTTTCAGGTATTCTTGTTTCGAATAACTTTTCTGCATTGGCAAATTCTTCTGCGTCCAGTTCTATCACATTGTAACCACAACGATTGGTTAAGTGAATAGGGTTGATGCTGTACTTGTTGATAGGGTGGAAATTGTAGTTTTTTGGGTAAGCAATAAAGCTCGGCGCTATTCTCTCTAAGAAGTTTTTAAAGGCCACTACGGTACTGCCATAAAAATATTCAATGCCTATAAATTGGATGTCGTTAGGGTACTTTTCTTTGTAATGAGCTATTTGATCATAAAATTCTTGACTGATATTCTCATAATCTCTACTCCTGCGGCTCAACATTAACATATCAGTAATGGAATCCGATAATTTGAAAGCATGTAAAAAAATAATACTGATAGTCTCAGGTTTGTTGGTAAGTACCAAAGTGTCGATGATCGTTAGACTTCCTGCGTTGAAATCTGTTGGAATTAATACTGTTTTCATGATTTCTTGTTTAATGATTTTGAATAATTATTCTACAAGTTTAGCATGAGCGTATTGGAACCAAATAAGAGCGAGATTAGAATGGGATTAGAATTTTAAAAAATCTTGTTTAGTGGGTAATAACACCTTAATTTCTGTGCCTATTTTCTCTTGTGAGCTGATGGCAATGCTACCACGGTGTAACCTGATGATGTTGAGCGATAAAGGTAGACCAACTCCATAACCTTTAAATTCGCTGGTATTAGAAGCTCTGTAAAAAGGCTCAAAAATATGTTGTACATCATCTTGCGGAATACCAATACCTTGATCTTTTACCGTTATGGAAAGCATATTGAGCTTGTTTTCTATGGTAATTAAAACTGGCTTGTAATTTGAATATTTACAGGCATTGCTTACAATATTGGTTATGGCCAATTTGATGAGGTTTTTATTGGCTTTTAGAGTCAACAATTCTTCATCTGGTGGCAGTTTGCTAAAATCTATTTCGATGATGCTCTCGGTATGGACTTGGTTAACAGCAGCCTTGATGTCCCAAAGTAGCTCGTCCATCCTAACTTCCTCCCAAGGTTGATTTTTACCATTGAAACCAGATTGTGCCAAACCCAACAAACTGGTTAAGATATGTTCGAGTCTTTCGGCTTCATCCTTAATTTTGTTTAAAGCTAGCTCTTGACTTTTTTTATCGTCGACATGACGTAGCGCTAGTTCTACTTCTCCGCTAATGATCGTTAAAGGAGTTCTTAACTCGTGCGAAGCATTACTGATGAAGTTATTTTGGGTTTCGAATGCGGTTTCTAACCTATTCAACATATTGTTAAAGGTTTGCGACAATATGGACATCTCGTCACCACCACCTTTAACATCTAACCTTAAGTGTAAATTCTCTGCCTTTATCTTCTTTACACTTTTAATAATGTTCCTTAACGGGTTGAGCATGTAATTTGAGAATTTCCATCCTACAATAAAAGAAAGTAGTATAGATAGGAAGAAACCCGCAATTAATATTTTCTGTAGATCTTTTAACTCTCGGAAACCAAAAGGGTCATTGGCTGAAATGATCACGATGTAACCTTGTTCTTTATTCCCAAAATATTTGCCTGCATAAAAATGGTTCTCTTTTCGGTAACGAGCCATCTTGCCTTCATTAATTTTTTCATAAAAACTGGAAGGCAAGGGCGTACTTATTTGAGGATTATTTGTTTGTTTATGGTCTCTTTCAAGAATATATTCTTTTTCGTCTGGAAGTCGTTCTAAATACTGGTTACGTACTTTTTCTAGAATACTTTTGCTTGTTGAGGTTTTAATCTGTGCAGTAATATTTACCCTGGCTTCTAGCCGTTTGTAAAAATCTTCAAAAGCAAATTCGTTAGAGAAATACCATACAAAACCACTTAATAAAGAAATGATAATGGCCGATAATATGGCAAATAGGAAGGTGATTTTTTTAGCGATTTCCATTTATATTTCTTTGAGTACATAACCCAGCCCAATTACGGTATGTATCAGCTTGTGCTGATTATCCTTATCTATTTTTTTGCGGAGGTAGTTGACATAAACGTCTACTACATTGGTTCCCAGGTTAAAATCGATGTCCCAAACATTTTCCAAAATGTCAATCCTAGAAAGGATTTTATATTTGTTTTTGGCCATGAATTCTAATAAGCGATATTCTGTAGCTGTTAAATTAATGGCTTCATTGTTGCGTTTAACGGTCTTTGCAGATAGGTTAACCTGCAGATCTGAAATTTGAATGAGCTCATCATTTTGGCTTGTATCTTGGTACCTTCTCATCAACATCCTGATCCGTGCAAAAAGCTCTGCAAATTTAAATGGTTTGATCATGTAATCGTCAGCACCATTATCAAGTCCATTTACCACATTTTCTGTAGTGCCAAGCGCAGTAAGCATAATGATAGGGAGATTTGGTTTCTCCTTTTTAATGAGCTTGCACAGGGCAATTCCATTGAGGCCCGGAAGCATAATGTCTAATATAATTAAATCGAAATGATTGTTTTTGGCCATTTCTGCACCGATAAGGCCATCGGGCGCCACACTAATCTCAAAGCCTTCAGCTGCTAATCCTCTTGAAATGATAGAGACAATACTTGGCTCGTCCTCAACAATTAATAAATTCATCGTTAACAAATATTCTAAAAATTAATATAAATCAAAATCTTAACACTTAAAAGCTACCTATTGTGCTGTTTTTTTAACACAAATTGGACATAAGAGTGCTAAGCATTAGATCTGCTTAAATAATTATAAAATTTATATATATAATTTTCTTATGTATATAAAAATATTTATATTTGTTTCATGGCAGTAAATAACGAACTATTTAAAGGAACATTACAGACCATTATTCTTAACCTACTGGCAGAGAATGATCGGATGTATGGTTATGAAATTACGCAGAAGGTAAAAGCAGTTACGCAAGGACAGCTCATTTTAAAGGAAGGGGCTTTATACCCCGCTCTGCATAAATTGGAGGCCGAAGGTTTATTAGAGACGAGTACTGAAGTTGTTGAAAATCGTGTACGTAAATATTATGCCTTATCTAAAAATGGGGAAAAGGAGGTGGTGAATAAATTGCAGGAAGCCAAAGAGTTCATTGCACAGTTGCAGCTATTGTTAAACTTAAAGCCGTCATTGTAATGGAATTAACAGAAGAGCAAAAGGCCGAGATTAAGGATTACATCATAACAGTACCAAAGTATAGGGAGACATATAATGAACTTTACGATCACATTTTAAATTCCTTAAAAGATAATGTTGGACCTTATCACATAAATAAGGTCATTGCTATTATTAATGATGAGTTTGGTGGCTTTTCTGAAATTTTAAGCCAAGAGAAAATTTATCAAAAGGAGCTAGGGAAAAAATATAACACCTATTTTCGATTGGAAATGCTTCATACTTTCAAATGGCCAGAAATGCTCAATAATCTATGCTTATTAGGTCTTTGTTTGTTGATCTATAGTGGTGCTAAGGATGAGGAGTTTAATATGATGCCTATGTTTTTAGCGAGTATTATTTGTGTTGCTGGCGTTGCTTTATTTGGGTTTCTGAAAATATTATTGAACAAGTTTAGATGGTTAAAATATTCAATTTTAGATAATTATATAGGCTATTCCTGCTCGTTTGGTTTCGTTATTATGAATTTCTTTTTGCTCAATTTTATTGGTAAAACTAGTTTTTTTACAATAAGTGACAGTAGTAAATTGATCATCACCTTATCTCTGTTCTTTTTTTGTAGTGTATATGTAAGAGCTTTTATGAGGTTCTATCAACAAAAAATTAAAATTTTAACAGTACAATAATATTCTTATGGAATTAAGTTCAATAGAAAAAGAAGAAATAGGAGCATATATTTTTACGATAGGTAAGTATATCGAAACCTATAATGAGGTATATGACCATGTACTCAATACACTTGTAGAACTCCCCGGAGCTTATCACCTCAATTTGGTACAACAAATAATTGAAGTTGATTTTGGCGGTACTGCGGCAATCAGAAAACAGGAGAATATTTATCAGAAACAGATTAAAAGGAGATATCTCAAATTGATGGGTTTAGAGATGTTGTATACTTTTAAACTTAGGCATATACTTCCAAACCTCATTTTATTGTTGTTGTGTTATGTATTGTATGTAAACAACACCAATTTGTCTGTATTATTTAAAACGATCTATTTAGCCATTTGTGTTTTGATTGTATTGGCAGGTGTGTTCTGTATTATCTATAGGTATATCATTCATCGCAAAACAAAAAAAGATTCGATCAAGAGTGAGTTGATATTCGGTTTATTATTTTTGCCAATAGGCTTCATCAACATTCTTTTTAATGTGGTAATAACGAAAGAAAATACCAGTATTGCTGTAAATACGCAGCACATCATACTATTGGCACTTTTTTTTGTGATCAGTATTTACATCAGGGCTTTTATGAAATTGTATACAGAACGAATTACCGTATTAGCTATTTGATAGTTGCTATTAATCTGCTCATGATATAAAAAGGGGTGTTTAAATACAAATTTAAACACCCCTTTTCTATTAAAATTGATATTGAAACGAAACTTAATTCCCTTTTTCAGATTTCTCCTTCAAGAACTTCAGTCCGGCCTCAAAATCTTTTCCTATCATTCCGTCCATAAAAAGTCCCATCCATTTATCCATCGTGCCTTTGCTTTCTCCACTCATAGTCCAAGTTACTTTGTTACCATTACCGTCTTTAGCAATCTCAAAATTGGTATTGGCAAGACTTTCAAACGGTTTAATAAATTTAAGCTCGATGTTAACAGATTTGTTGGCTTCAACACCTGTAATTTTCATTTGGCCACTACCTGTTTCTTTTCCTTCCCATTGGTATAAATGTTCAGGTTGGGCAACTGGGCCACTAATGGTAGTTTTTGCAGTTGGTTCCATTTTAGCCCATGGATTCCATTTGAGAAATTCATTAAAATCTGCAATGTTTTTATAAATTACACTGTCTGGCGCATTAATTACTGCGCTTCTATTAACAGAGTAGGTTTTAGGCAGCAAAAGCCCGCCAACGAAGAAAATTAAAATCAATACGAAGATAATTCCTCCTAAAATTTTCAGCAATTTCATATTTAAGTTTGTTTGGTTTACTTAAAGTTAGTAAAAACATCTTTATTTAAAAATGTTATTTTATGCTATAAATTTCACTTTGGAGATGATCTTCAATAGTTTATCTGTTAGAGTTAAACAATTTTACAGGTTGTTTTGATAATAATATCTAATAGATTTCGCCATTCTGGTTAATGTATACAACTTTGTCGTTAAGTGAAGCTTTGGCCCTACCATTTGTAAAATCGTCAATCGAATCGTACATAATTGGGGTTAGGATATTACCGCTTTTGTTAATTATCCCCCATTTATTGTTTAGCATCACTCTTGTAATGTTGTTTTTAAAAACAGATGGCCAATCGTAGGTAAATGGAATAACCAATTTCCCATTGGTGTCCATAAAGCCCCATTTGTTTCCCAATTTTATAGATGCTCTTTCGTCAGAGAAGAACATGGCATCATCATATATTATCGGAATAATGAGTTTACCATCTTGGTTGACGAAACCTTTTTTTGTATTGATTTCTACTAAAGCTAATCCATTATTAAAAGCCCAGGCACCATCATAAACTAAAGGCACCACGATATCACCTCTTTGGTTGATATAACCAAATTTGTTGTTTAAGCCTACAACAGCTCTTCCTTGGTTGAAATCTTCGGCATAATCATATTTTGGGGCAATTACTACTTTGCCTTTTTTATTTTTAAAGCCATACTTATTATTCAGGCTAATCAATGTCAATTCATCATCTACTCCATAAACAGATTTGAAGGTTTGTCTATTGGTCTCTTTCGCATGTATAAACGAGATATTCAAACTACAGATCACAGCTAAGGTTAATAATACTTTTTTCATATCGTTAGATTTTACGGTTGTTAAGTTTGATTTGTCTAAGTCAAACTCTTGTCCAATCTTTTTTATAGAAAAATTAATATTTGATTATTTTACTGTGAATCAGTTTGTTACGTGTGTGTTTTTTGTCGATTTATATCGATTGTGAACTACTTTAAGTGCTTAATTAAGAGATGTTTGAGAAATAAAGTCTACGACCGTTTGATATGACTATTTCTTTTATCGAAAATCCATTTGAAGGGATTAATCGATTTTACTTTTAAGTTAAAAGCCCCAATACTCTTTGAAGCATTGGGGCTTTTGGTTATTTATATTTGGAGATGTCTTTAGTAGATTTCCCCGTTTTGATTAATGTATACCACTTTTCCGTTAAGAGAAGCCATTGCTCTACCATCAGCAAAATCATTTACCCAATCGTACATCATTGGTGCAATAACATTACCGTTTTTATCAATTAATCCCCATTTGTCATTTAATTTAACTCTGGTAAAACCATCTTTGAAAATAGAAGGCCATTCGTATTTAAATGGAATAACAGTTCTTCCGGTCATATCGATAAAGCCCCATTTATCTCCCAATTTTACAGAAGCTTTACCTTCAGAAAAATACATTACATCATCGTACATCATTGGGATGATCAGTTTTCCATCGCGATCGATAAAACCTTTTTTGTTATTTATTGTAACAATGGCTAAACCATCTTTAAAAGAGCTTGCAGCATCATAAACTAATGGAATAGCTTCATTTCCGCTCATGTCAACAAAACCAGATTTGTTGTTTAGGCTAACTTTAGCTCTTCCTTGTGCGAAGCTGTCAAGAAAATCATACTTTAATGGAACGATGGTTTTCCCTTTTTTATCTTTATAACCGAACTTATTATTGATACCGATTAAAGTCAACCCTTCAGATGCGGCTACTATGGTTTCTGTATTGTTAGTTCTGAAATTTGTAAATTTCGGTGTTTCAATTGCAGGTTTTGTCTTCTCTGTATTTTTTGCGATCATTGAAGATGCTGAAGCCGAAAACTTATTAAGGTTTTCCGATTTAGGATCTACAGTCGTTTTTTCAGTTTGTGCTTTAGTTAAAGTATAACATAAAGTGATGGCTAGGATGAATGCTAACTTTTTCATAATTTTTTAATTTGTTACGACTAAAGCAAGGCAAAATGCTATCCAAGATCACAAGGTAAAATAAGTCGATTTGTATTTTATTGAAAATCAATAAGTTAATAAAATTTCTTAAAAGATTATATGTTTTTTCTCTAGAAGAAAATTATTTTAACTGAGACAATTGCGGATTAAAATCCCCAAAATTTCTCAATTTTGCTTTTTGAACGAAAGAATGTGGGGTGTTTGGAAGATTCTAAATACTGTCTTCTGTTGTAAGCGATTGTAAATTAATATTTTGTAGAATTAGTTAACAATCTTTATTGAGGGTTTTTATTTGTTTTTTGCTGGCGCACCTTTTAAGGATAGATCTTTTAAGTTCACTCTTATCTTTTGCATAAAATCTGCTCCCGGATCAGTTTTCCCAGTTTGATAGTTAGGATCTGCTTCTTTCCATAATGGAGTTTGCTTAAAAGCAGTGTACTCGTAATGTCCGATTAAGTATTGGATTTTGTATTTGGCAGCAAGGTATCTCACCAATTGCTCATTTGCCAAGAGTTGTGCCTCGGTAAGTGGGAAATCATCACTTCCAACATTTTCTACACCAATGGCGCAATAATTTAGGCCAATTACATGGCGGGCAAAATTGTTTTCAGGCATTAGTCTATAGATGGTGCCATCTCTGTCTATTAAAAATTGAGACGATACATTTAAATTACTTGCTCCAGCAATGGCTTTACGATCTCCATCTAAGGTAGCATGGTTAAACGCATTAAATGTAGAAGAGAATGTTTTGGCCCCTGTCCAGTGTAAAACAATCATTACTGGCTCAATTGTTATTGTTTTTGCTGGAATTTGATGCCTTTCTTTAAGGTATTGTAAAGAGAGTTTTATTCTTGTAGAATCGAAGACAATGGGTTTGTCAATAATTTTAATGTTTTGGTTTTGAGCGAAAGTAAAAGAAGAACTCAATAAGAGTACAAGAAACAAGAGTTTGGAATATGTTTTCAAAAAAGAGCTGCTTTTAGCTTTCATGGTCCAATTTACTTATAAAATCTTAATAATCTTTTTTGGTAGTCTATTTTGGCATGGAACTGCATTAAAATATCTCCACCAATAATCCCTGCAATTGCTGGATGTCCCAATTGTAAATAGGTATCAGTTACACTTTGTAGATCTAAAGCTACAGCATGGTAACCTTTTAAGCGTAAACCTCCAATTTTAAGTTGAGGGATAATGCCATGTAGGGTTTCTGTTGTACTAAAAATAGTGGCCGCTTGTGTTTCTTCGCTCATGGAAAGTTCTTGGATGTGTTTCTCCATCAAAGCCTTATCAAAAACAGATCTTGAAGCACCTGTGTCTACTACGGCAAATAATTTTTCACCAAAAACGACAATTTCCACCAAAAGATGGAAACCGTCGTCTTGTAAATTAATTAAAGTTAAAGGAACAGTAATTGTTCTCATATATCAGGTTAATTGGTTAACTGTTAATTCGGTTAATTGTTTAACAATGCGGCAGCGCCTAAGCAGTTCATCAATTCGAACAGTTACCAATAAAATCAATTAAATCAAATTCATTTCTGCTAATACGTTGTTCATGTTACGTACGGCATCAGCACTTTTGTTAAATGCAGCTTGTTCTTCATCGTTTAATTTGTAATCGATGATTTTTTCCCAGCCATTGCGACCGATAATTACAGGCACACCTAAACAGATATCTTTTTGACCATATTCGCCATCTAGAGCTACACAACAAGTAAATAGTTTTTTCTCGTCGCGTACAATTGCTTCTACCAATGCCGCTCCAGCTGCACCAGGTGCATACCAAGCAGATGTACCCAATAGACCAGTTAATGTTGCACCACCAACCATAGTATCAGCAGCAACTTTTGCTAAAGTAGCTTCATCTAACAATTCGCTAACAGGTAAACTTTGGTAAGTTGCATAACGGGTTAATGGAATCATTGTAGTATCTCCGTGGCCACCAATTACAAAACCTTGTAGATCGTTCGAATTGCAGTTTAATGCTACACTTAAATAATATTTGAAACGAGAACTATCTAATGTTCCGCCCATACCAATAATGCGGTTTTTAGGTAGACCTAATGATTTTAATGCCAAATAGGTCATCGTATCCATTGGATTACTGATCACTACAATAATGGCATCTGGAGAAAACTTTAAAATGTTTTCTGCAACTCCTTTTACAATACCAGCATTGATCCCGATCAGTTCTTCACGGGTCATCCCTGGTTTACGTGGCAAACCAGAGGTAATTACAGCAACAGCAGAACCAGCAGTTTGGCTATAATCGTTGGTTACGCCTTTGATTTTGGTATCGAAACCTAATAAGGTAGCAGTTTGCATCATGTCTATGGCCTTACCTTCTGCAAAACCTTCTTTAATGTCTAACAATACTAACTCTTCAGCTAGTTCTTTTCTTGCAATGTTATCTGCACATGTGGCACCAACTGCACCAGCTCCTACAACAGTTATCTTCATATCAATTTTATTTGGAATTTTATTTTTTATTAAGCGTAGTAGAACAATGTATAACTACCAGCGCCTTGGGTAATGATTAATATATTTTCTTTTTTAATTTGATGGGTATTGATGAATTCAACAATGTCCTTTTTAGGGTCCCAACTATTAAATAATTCAGCTTTTAACTCCATTTAATTTCTTCTTGCCTAAGGTATAGATTTGCTTCTTTTTAACAAAATGGTTTGTCCAATTTTTAAAACTTTATTACAGTGAAATGGTTAATCTATTTGCAACGAGTATCAAGACATAAGTATAAAGTATCAAGATGGAAGTATTAAGATATGAGATGTGAGACTGGAGATGTGAGTAACAAGTATCAAGATAGGAGTATCAAGTATCAAGATGTGAGTTTCTAGATATGAGATGTGAGTAGCAAGATATAAGTATCAAGTATCAAGATGGGGCGACTTAACAGTTTGCTTCTTGCCGTTTTGAGCCTTTAGCTTTCAGCTTTGTAATAAGTATCAAGATAGGAGTATCAAGATTTGAGATATGAGACTTGAGATGTGAGTATCAAGAAGAAGGAGCTTAGTAACTTGCTGATTGTAGCTTTCCGCTTTGAGTCTTTAGCTTTGCACATTAAACCCTACACCTTTCGCCTTCAACCTTATACCTCCTCTAGCTTTTTGCTTTCCGTTTTCAACCCTACACCTTCCGCCTTCAACCTTATACCTTTTTACATAGATGTTGATAATTTGCTGACAAGTTAGCGTGTTAATTTCTGTATTTTTGATCTCCACCACAATTCCAACTATGTACCTGATTTTTGATACTGAAACCACTGGTTTGCCCCGTAATTTTAATGCGCCCATTACAGATACGGATAATTGGCCGCGTTGTATCCAAATTGCTTGGCAGTTGCATGATGAGATGGGTAATTTGATAGAACATCAGGATTATTTGGTTAAACCTGAGGGTTTTAACATTCCTTATGATGCAGAGCGAATTCATGGTATTTCTACAGATTTAGCGGCAGAACAAGGAGTTGAACTTGCAGAGGCTTTAGAAAAATTTAACATTGCACTTAGCAAAGCTAAATTTGTGGTGGGTCAGAACGTAGGTTTTGATGTGAACATTATGGGTTGCGAATTTTATCGCATGGGTGTAGAAAGCCCAATGGCCAGTATGCCAGTTTTGGATACTTGTACAGAGGTAACTGCCGATCTATTGAAAATTCCAGGTGGTAGGGGTGGTCGTTTCAAACTGCCAAACCTGACCGAACTGCACCAATATCTTTTTGGGGTGCCATTTGCTGAGGCGCACAATGCTACGGCAGATGTGGAAGCAACTACACGTTGCTTTTTAGAGCTGATTAAAAAAGAGGTCTTCAAAAAAGAAGAATTATTGGTTGATACCGATTATTACCTTCGATTTAGAGAGGCCAATCAAAATCCAATTAGTGGCATAGGTTTACAACACGTTAACCTTAAAGCTGCATCAGACGAAATTAGAAAACGTCAGCGAGGTGCTGAAACAGGAGGCATTTCTAAGCAGACCTTAGCAGGAAATAAGGAAGAACTGGCCAATGCAAATTTTATCCACTTGCACAACCATAGTCAGTTTTCGGTACTACAATCTACCATTAGTGTACCAGATTTGATCAAAGCAGCTGCGGCCCATCAAATGCCAGCAGTTGCCATTACCGATCACGCCAACATGATGGGGGCTTTTCATTTTGTAAGTCAGGCCATTAAGCACAACAAAGATGCAAAGGCTAAAAATGCAGAAGCCATAGAAAAAGGCCAAGCGCCAACGGCACAAGTGGTGAAGCCAATTGTTGGTGTTGAATTTTTTGTTTGCGAAAACCATACCGACAAAACCCGAAAAGATGATGGTTACCAAGTAGTTTTATTGGCAAAGAATAAAAAAGGCTACCATAACCTGGCCAAAATGTCGTCTATAGCCTATACCAAAGGCTTTTATTATGTGCCTAGAATTGACAAGAATGTAATTGAACAATACAAGAGCGATATTATTGTACTATCTGGAAACCTTTATGGTGAGGTGGCGAGCAAGCTCTTAAATTTGGGAGAGAAACAGGCAGAAGAAGCTTTGGTTTGGTGGTTAGCGCAATTTGGTGAGGATTTTTATGTAGAGGTGATGCGCCATAGTCAAGAAAATGAAGACCGCGTAAATGCGGATTTAATTACCTTGGCCCATAAACATGGTGTTAAATTGGTAGCTACCAACAACACCTATTATATTAATAAAAAGGACGCCAATGCGCACGATATTTTATTGTGTGTAAAAGACGGAGAAAAACAGGCTACGCCAATTGGACGTGGACGCGGTTACCGTTATGGTTTGCCCAATCAAGAATATTATTTCAAATCTGGCGATGAAATGAAATCGCTTTTTGCAGATGTACCCGAAGCCATTTTGAGTACACAAGAGATTGCAGATAAGATTGAAGCCTATGAGCTGGCTCGTGAAGTATTACTGCCTAAATTTGGTATTCCAGACGAATTTTTGGTGGCAGAAGACGACCAAGATGGTGGTAAACGTGGAGAGAATAAATTTTTAAGACATTTAACTTACGAAGGTGCCAAGAAAAGATACGGAGAGCTCACCGACGTAATTACCGAGCGTTTAGATTTTGAATTGGCTACGATTGAGAAGACAGGTTATCCCGGTTATTTCTTAATTGTGCAAGATTTTATTGCTGAAGCCAGACGTAGGGATGTTTCTGTGGGGCCTGGTCGTGGTTCTGCAGCAGGTTCTGTAGTGGCTTATTGTTTATGGATTACCAATATCGATCCTTTAAAATACGATCTCCTTTTTGAGCGTTTCTTGAACCCAGATCGTGTATCCATGCCCGATATTGATATTGACTTTGATGATGAGGGTCGTGGACGTGTAATGGACTATGTAATTAATAAATATGGCTCCAGTCAGGTAGCACAAATTATTACTTATGGTACCATGGCGGCTAAATCATCTATTCGAGATACAGCCAGAGTTTTAGATCTACCCCTTTTTGAAGCGGATAAAATAGCCAAGCTTATTCCCAATATGAAGCTGGCCAAGATCTTTAATTTGGAAGAAAAAGCTTTAAAAGCCGCACTTCGCCCAGATGAATACGAAAGAATTGTTGAGCTAAAAGCACTTTCAAATGCAAAAAACCTAAGTGCAGAAACCATTGAACAAGCTATTGTTTTAGAAGGCTCATTGCGAAATACAGGTATCCACGCTTGTGGGGTAATTATTACACCAGATGACATTACCAATTTTGTACCTGTGGCTACTGCAAAAGATTCAGACCTCTATGTAACCCAGTTCGACAACTCTGTTGTAGAAAGTGCAGGCTTGCTAAAGATGGACTTCTTGGGGTTAAAAACTTTGACCCTGATTAAGGATACCGTAAAACTGGTTAAGAAAAGACACAATATTGATTTGGATCCTGATGCTTTTCCAATCGATGATGAAAAAACATATGAACTCTTTCAACGAGGCGAAACGGTCGGCATTTTCCAGTACGAGAGTGCGGGTATGCAAAAGTACATGAAAGAGCTTAAACCAACGGTTTTTGGCGATTTAATTGCGATGAACGCACTGTATCGTCCAGGTCCGATTGCCTATATTCCGAGTTTTGTACGTAGAAAAAATGGGGAAGAGGAAATTAAATATGATTTGGAAGCTTGTGAGGAGCTACTGAAAGAAACCTACGGAATTACGGTTTACCAAGAGCAGGTAATGCTTTTGTCGCAAAAATTAGCTGACTTTACCAAAGGTGAGGCCGATGTTTTGCGTAAGGCAATGGGTAAAAAACAGCGTGATGTATTGGATAAAATGAAGCCTAAGTTTATTAAACAGGCTGCAGAGAAAGGACACGATGCTGCCATTTTAGAAAAGATCTGGAAAGATTGGGAAGCTTTTGCCGAATATGCCTTCAATAAATCGCACTCTACCTGTTACGCTTGGATTGCTTATCAAACTGCTTATTTAAAGGCAAATTACCCTGCAGAATACATGGCTGCGGTACTTTCCAATAACATGAGCGATATTAAACAAGTTGCCTTCTTTATGGAAGAATGTAGGCAAATGGGTGTTCCGGTATTGGGACCAGATGTGAATGAATCTGAACTAAAATTCTCTGTAAATGCCAAAGGCGAGGTTCGGTTTGGAATGTCGGCAGTAAAAGGAGTAGGAGAAAAAGCGGTAGAGAGTATTATCGAAGAACGTATAGAAAATGGCCCATATACTAGTGTTTTCGAATTTGCAAAACGATCGAATACCCGTATCGTTAACAAAAAAGCTTACGAGAGCTTTGTATATAGTGGTGCCTTTGATGCTTATGGTTTTCATCGTGCCCAATATTTCTATATTGGTGCCAATGATAAAATGAATGGCATCGAAAAGTTAATTAAGTATGCCAATGATTTTCAGAATAACCAGAATTCTTCTCAATCTTCGTTGTTTGGAGGTTCAAAGGCAGACCTGATTTTAGAGCCAACTTTTCCTGTTTCTCCAGAATGGGGATTGATTGACCGTTTAAAATACGAAAAGGATGCGATTGGTATTTTCTTGTCGGGGCACCCCTTAGATGATTATCGTTTTGAGCTGACCAACTTCTGTCAACATGCGGTTAAACACCTGAGTGTGGTAAACAAAATACGTAGTGGAGATACCAACGAAGAAGTTTTGGGAGAATTTGAAACCATCAAAAATAGAGACTTGGTAGTTGGAGGTTTGGTGGTAATGGCCTCGCAACGGATTACCAAAACAGGAAAGCCATTTGGGACTTTTATTTTTGAAGATTATGATGATACTTGTGAAATAGCCTTGTTTGGAGATGATTTCTTGAAATTTAAACAGTTTTTAACGGAAGGTTATTTCTTACAGATTAGAGGTAGGGTTGGAGAACGTTTTAAAAAAGAAGGTGATTGGGAGTTTAAGGTAACTTCGATAGACCTACTGTCAGAATTACGGGATAAACTGACGAAATGTATTACTATTCAGCTCCCAATAGAAGAGATCAATGACGAGCTGATGGAGAAAATTGACTCGATTTTACAAGAGAATAAAGAGAATAGCGAACGCCACAATTGTAAATTGAATTTCGAAGTATACGATAGGGAGCAGAATCTTAAGCTAGAACTGCCTTCAAAGTCGTTAAAGATCAATCCAAATAATCAATTTTTAGAACAATTAACAAAACTAAATGTTGTAAATTACAAACTCAATTAAGGTTTAGGATTAAAGGTATAAATAAGCTTACAGCTTAAGCCCTAGATCTTCAACCATAGTAGTGTCAAATTGGCATTACGTTATAGTTGGCATTAGAATTGAATATCTATATTTGTATATAAATTTAAAAATAAGTTATGGCTTTAGAAATAACAGATGCAAACTTCGAGGAAGTTGTATTAAAATCAGATAAACCAGTGTTGGTAGATTTTTGGGCAGAGTGGTGTGGTCCATGTCGTATGGTTGGTCCAGTTGTAGACGAGATTTCGAAAGAATATGAAGGAAAAGCGTTGGTAGGTAAAGTGAATGTAGATAACAACCCTCAGATTTCAACTCAATTTGGTATCCGTAACATTCCAGCTTTATTGTTCTTTAAAAACGGTGAAGTTGTTGACAAACAAGTTGGTGCTGTTCCAAAATCAGTATTAGCTGGTAAATTAGA
This sequence comes from Pedobacter sp. Hv1, assembly GCF_001412215.1. Lineage (GTDB taxonomy): Bacteria > Bacteroidota > Bacteroidia > Sphingobacteriales > Sphingobacteriaceae > Pedobacter. Next base: position 110,854 of record NZ_LLWP01000005.1, on the reverse strand, counting down.
TAAACAATTGTAAAAACAGAGGCCATTACAATGGCCGTTCTATATAAGCAAATCCCCAAAATCGTTACGGTTTTGGGGATTTGTGTTTTAAGCCATTGATGTTCCCCTCATTGTGAGGGATAAGGAGAGGGGGATGAATAGAAGATTTGAGGGTGTTTGGAAAGCAAAGACTTGTGGTGCTTTGGTAAATGTAGTCCTGCCTGCCTACCGCAGGCAGGCTGTCCGCTTTACTTCGTGTCCGCTCCCATCAGGTTTGGGAAACAACAGTTCTAGCTACTATCTGAGCCAAATAGTCCTGATTGTAGCGACATCCTTTTTTGCCGTTAAGGTAAAAAAGATACAGCGGAAAGCGGGGCTGGCATTCATATTTATACAGGCGTTGCACTTCTACTAAAGAGAAAAGTTTTTTGCATCATGCTATACGCCTTTTTTTGAGCAGTTCATTACTTTATGTCCTTAGTACATTTATGGTTAATACCTATAAATGCCATCCGTTGGTAGGTTTATCAAGTCTTTGATTTTCTTTGGAATGAACGCCTCTGCAAAATCCTCTGCAGTGAAAAACGTAGAACCCATAAACGCTACTTTAAACGAATGGCATGCTGTTAACAGTTTGTTTGACTAATCAATTGAAGAGACAACAAAGAACTCATAAAGTTGCATGTAGCCGGCGTTTGGTTAATGTTTGTAGAAAGAAATATTTTAAGGTGTTGAGAACCAAATAAATGTGGTTTGTAGGGGATTGGAGGGTAAAACCTTTGTGATAAGGCTTTTCAAAACTAATTATGGGTAGTTTGTGTTTTTGATTACAGATATTTTTTTGTTCTTTTAAATAAACTAAACGCATTTATGAATTTGTTCAATCGCCAAGTATGTAGTTTCTTAACCGCAGGTTTATTACTCAGTTGTACCCAGGTTCCGGCTCAAAATTCTGTAGAAAAAGAAAAGCCATCTGCAGACTATCAACCTGCATTTGTAGGCCAAACTCGAATTAGTGCTGTAAAAACAAAAACACCGTTAAACATTGCTATTATCAATAGGAAGCTAGAAAACCCATGGGGAATTTCGGTGATGCCTGATGGTCGCTTTTTGATTACCCAAAAAGCCGGAGACATGGTTATTCTTCAGGCCAATGGGACACTTGTTAAGAAAATTACCGGCTTGCCAAAGGTAGACGATTCTGGTCAGGGAGGCTTGTTGGACGTAACTCTTGCACCAGATTTTGAAAAAAGTAGAATGGTGTATTGGGCCTACTCCGAACCTCAAAACAATGGGGTGTTATTAGCCATTGCCAAAGGTAAATTAGCTGCCAATGAAACGAGCATCGAAAATCAGGTGATCATTTATAGGGCTACTCCAGCCTATACAGGAAAACTTCAATATGGTTCGAGGATAGTTTTTGATAAAAATGGGAACTTGTTTGTAAGTACCGGCGAACGTTCGGGCAACGATATTAGAATCCAAGCACAGCACTTAAACTCTTCTTTAGGAAAAATCTTGCACCTTACACCAGCTGGTAAGGCAGTGCCAAATGGTCCATTTGCTAACCAAGCGAATGCCAGACCAGAAATTTATGCTTATGGATTGCGCAATCCTGATGGTTTAGCCATCAATCCTCAAACTGGTGAATTATGGGAAGCAGAATTCGGTCCAAAGGGGGGCGATGAAATCAATATCATTAAGTCTGGTAAAAACTACGGTTGGCCTATTATTACCTATGGTACTGAATATAGCGGACGAAAAGTGGGAGAAGGTATTCAGCAAAAAGCAGGCATGGAGCAACCAATCTATTATTGGAACCCAAGTATTTCTCCTGGTAGTATTGCCTTTTACAATAGCAACCACATTGCCGAATGGAAAGGGAACTTGTTTGTTGGGGCTTTAAGTGGATCGCACATTATCCGTTTGGTGATTAAAGCGAATAAAATAGTTGGCGAAGAAAGATTGCTTGCAGATAAAGGCGAACGCTTTAGAGATTTGGTGGAGGGTAAAGATGGCGCATTGTACGCAGTAACCGATGGCGGTAACCTGTACAAGATTACCAAAAAATAAATTAGCTATTTAGCAAACAGTATAGAAAAAGAAACCCCGATCTATTTAGATTGGGGTTTCTTTTTTAATTGATATTAATCGATTTTTTGAAGTTTCGACACATCAGATTTTGACAGAGAATTAATGTCAACGATCTTTAATTCGGTTAATTGCGCAGTACTTTTTTTGTTTAAGGTTTCATCAACCGAAACTGCTGGCATTTGATACATTGCCCCACTTGCAGGATCGATAATCAGCATGCCAATTAAACCTCCAAGTAAAATGTTGCCAAAATACCAACCATTTAATTTACTGGTTAACGTAACGATCTTTTGCTCATGACCTTCAAGATCAAATTTGAGCCGATACTCTGCTTTAGACATGTAACCCGCACTTGATTTCAGGTTAACAGTTGCAGGAGTGGTTCCTTTGTAGACTTCTTTTCCATCTCTATCTACAATAGATAAAGTAGCACCTGCCGGATTACTATTAATGGCAATATCATAGTTTGATTTACCAAAGATAGTTGCGCAGCCCGTGGAAAATAGGGTAGAGGCAATTAGCCCCGCCATTGCGATGTTTAAAGTTGTTTTTTTCATTTGTGTGTGTGTTTAGGCTCTAACATAAACAAAATTTACAAATGAAACTAGTATAATAACACTAATTAACAATTTGGTAAACCATCAATTAAATCGTCTCCTATTTCTAGAAAATCTGAGCAGGTATCTGGTAGCTGATCAGTCTGTTAGTACTTTCCAAATTTATAAGTTAAGCCTACACCCAAGGTCTCTTTTAACTGGAGTTTGCCAATTTGATTGTTGTCGTAAAACAGATCGGCAGTTAATTGGGTAGAAATAAACTTATTCACTTTCATGTCTAGGATAGCAGAATAAGACAGTACCATATTTTGTGGATCTTTGAGGTAATTGGTGAAAATTCCAAAACGGTTATCTAGAAAGATGTTCTCCATCAACTTTGCTTTATATCGGCCACCTAGATAGGCACCAAGCTGATAAACAAATGTTTCGCCAGGTTTAGCCCCGTAAGCATCTGTTAAAACACCATCTTTATCTGGGTCGAATACAGCTTTATCGCCAATAAATGTGAATCTAGAGGTAATTGGGTGAATACTGATCTGAAAATTGTCATTCGGAATATAATCAACCCCTAAACCAAAGGTAATATAACCAGGGGCCATAAAATTACTGATGTAACTTTGTGCAGGTTTACTGTAATCGTATCCTTTGCTAAATTGGGTTTTTAGGTTGAGGGCCATTGCTGCAAACCAATTGCTTTGTTTAATTTGGTAACCATATTTAGAGGTAAGGTCAATTACATCTTCAACTTTGGTGGCATCACTTTTCTCTTCAGAACGCAAGCCATAACCCATTAAAATCCTGTTTTCCCACAAATTTTTGCCTTTTTTAAGATTAAACTCGTAATCTGCACGGGCTGTTAAGGCTACCGAATTGATACCGCCAGCAACCCAATTGGAAAATGCGGCCTGGTTAAGCAAGAGCACGTTGGTTCCTCTAACGGTCCAACCTTCTTGTTTTTTAGCGGTATCTAACTTAGCTACCAATTTTGCACTTTCGGTATTTACTTTACCGCCTTGAACGGTTTGTGCTACACCATACAAACTGATGAATGATGTGAGGAAGAGTAGAGCATATTTTTTCATAGGTTTTTGAATATACCCTCAAAATTAATAAAAAATCTTTTATTAGCTTTACACTATGGCATCCATTAACCAATACGAAAATTTGCAACTCACTACAAATCTGGAGCTTTTGGCTAAACAAGTAGTAGAAGGGTTTATTACAGGCTTACATAAAAGTCCTTTTCATGGTTTTTCGGTAGAGTTTGCTGAACACCGATTGTACAATACAGGAGATAGCGTAAAGAATATTGACTGGAAATTATTTGCCAAAACAGATAAACTATTTAGCAAACGGTATGAGGAAGAAACCAATTTGCGCTGTCAATTTGTAATCGATACTTCTTCATCAATGTATTTTCCAGACGATGAATACAATAAGCTCACTTTTGCTGTACAAAGTACCGCTGCATTGATTTACTTGTTAAAAAAACAAAGAGATGCTTTTGGTTTAAGTTTATTTACAGATCAATTGCGTTTAAATACCCAGGCCAAGTCAACCAATACACATCAGAAGTATTTATTTGCCCAGCTTGAGCAAGTGCTGCATGCACCTAAAATGAATGTGCCTACCAATTTGGCCTCGGCACTACACCAAATTGCCGAACTGATCCACAAACGCTCTTTGGTAATTGTATTTAGCGATATGTTGCAGACAGTACATGATGAAGATAAAATATCAGCCTTGTTTTCTTCTTTGCAACATTTAAAATTCAATAAACATGAAGTCGTTATTTTTAATGTAACCGATAAGAGTAAAGAAGTAGACTTTAATTTTGCCAATCGCCCTTATGAGTTTATTGATATGGAAACAGGTGCAGTTTTAAAAGCCCATGCCAATAAAGTTAAAGATGGTTATTTGGAGCAGATGGCGAGTTACCGACAAAAACTAGCCTTAACCTGTGCACAATATAAAATTGACATGGTTGATGCCGATATCAATGCAGGTTTTGATCATATCCTACAGTCTTATTTAATCAAACGACAGAAAATGGGGTGACTCAAGCCCCTTTGGTTCGTGTCGACACGAACCAAGGGCTTGGAGTTTGTATTGACACGAACCAAAGGAAATAAAAAAACCTTCATGTATTTTGCAATACATAAAGGTTCAGATAAGGGTAACCGGAAAACTAAAAAACTATTGATGAGTTTTATAGATAACAAAACGGAAATCGCTTCTGATGTTTTGTTACTCAAATATGAACCTTTATTATGAAGATTTTATGAAGTTATAATGGAAAGTGAATTGTTACCATTGTTCCTTTATGTTTTTCAGATTTAATATCGATAGTAAGCTGATGGAATTTGGCAATACTGTTTACAATGGCCAAGCCTAAACCAAAACTATCCTCTTTTTCATTGTTTTCTTCTCTTTCAAAACGATTAAAAGCATTGGCAATATTCTCTTTTTCCATTCCAATGCCAGTATCTTCTACTTTTAGGATGTAGGCATTGTCACTTAATTCATCACTGATATTGATTGTTCCGTTAACCACATTGTATTTAATGGCATTGTTAATGATGTTGATTAATAGAGTATGAATTAACGCTTGATTTCCCGTAAAAACGAAATCTTCCTTCACATTATTGGTATAGGTTAATTTTTTATCGATAATCCGGTCTTCCAAGTCTTCATATAAATCACTTAATTCGTGCTGAATAGCAACCTGATCTTTTTTAAGATATTGCTCATTTTCTACCTTAGAGATTAAAAGCAAACTATTGATGATGACTTTTAACCGATTTAAGGTTTTTAAAGAGGCTAAAATTTTATTCTCATGTTCAATAGGAAGGTTTTCAGCGGTAAGAATATTTTCTAACCTTCCGCTTAAAATGGAAATTGGGGTAAGCAGCTCGTGCGAAACATTAGCAATGAATTGTTTTTCTAAAGAGAATAGACTCGAAATTTTTCGCATCAATGCATTGATGCTATTGTCTAAGAACTTAAAATCTGTGGTAGTGGTTGGAATATTTTCGTAGTCATAGGCAATAGGATCGTTTACTTTATTCAGTTTCTGATCTATAATTTTATAAAAAGGCCTTAAAATAAACTGGGTAAAGGCATAATCTGTAATCAAAGTAACCAATAAGGCAATCACAAGTACAACAAGCATGTAAAACCGAATGGTATTCTTTACCGCATCCATGGCGGTCATGGTTTCGCCCAGCTCTAATTTGTAACGTTTGTTGTTGTATTCGAACTGGTCATTCAAAATCCGATAAATCTCTATGTCGCCCTCAATTTCTCTTCGTTCAGTTGTAAATGAAATGGATGGATCTAGCTGTTTCGTTTTTGGAATAGCAGTAAGAACAATAAATTCATCTTTTAAGATATTGTAATCGGTAAATGTATGTTGGGCTCTTAAAAGATTGTCAATTTCATTGTCATTTAAGTTGGCAATTACTTTTAACCTCTTTTTGGTGAGTCGGTTATCTAAATGATGGTAAGAAATTTTTTCGATGGACAATAAAATAATTAACCCCAATACCAAGATTACGGCTATTTTGGTAATGGCATTGTATAAAGAAAATTTTGCTTGAAGATTCATTGATAGATATTAAGCTTTTCTCTTTGTCCTGATTTATCTCTTAATAATTGATCCTGTATCCTATGCTACGAACGGTTTCAAACCAATCTGTTTTTGTGCATTGGGTTAATTTTTTTCGTAGATTTTTCACATGCACATCTACAAAGTTAGAGTCGGAATTGACTTCTAAGATATCGCCCCAAACATGCTCTGTTAAACTTATTCTAGATACTACTCGATTTTTATTAAGTACCAAGTAGTTGAAGATTTCAAATTCTTTTTTGGTTAAGGGAACTCTTTCCTCCTGAAATGAGACTGTACGGTTCTGGATATCTAAAACAAAATCGTGGATTTTAACATCATTCTTTTCCAATTTATGTTTGCGGCGGGTAATGGCATGCATTCTGGCCAAAAGTTCGTTTAAAGAGAATGGTTTTGCTAGATAATCATCGGCGCCACCATCTAAGCCTTTAATACGATCATCAACTGCACTTCTAGCGGTTAAGATAATCACTGCATCATCACGATCTTTTTGGTTTTTTAGTTGTTTCAATACATCGAAACCGTCTCCATCGGGTAAACCTAAATCCAATAGAATGAAATCGTAATTGTTTACAAAAATTTTTTCTTCTGCTGATGCCTTTTTCCAAGCATGTTCAACAATATAGCCTTCGCGACTTAGAAATTCATCCATTTCTAAGGCTAGGCCTTTTTCATCTTCAACAATGAGTACGTTCATTTTTTTAGCGGTTTACGGTAATCAGTTTTCAGCTCTTGTTACCAAGTTAACATTTTTTAGAATGATTGTACAAGCTTCTTTTATTTCTGTTGTTGTAATGGTTAATGGCGGGGCAATACGCATCGAATTGCTGCAGTGTAAAAACCAATCACTAATTAATCCATCTTCAATGCAGGCATCTATAATGGCCTTGTTGGTATCAAAATCATTAAATTCTACAGCTAACATTAATCCCTTTCCTCTTATTTCTTTAATTGAGGGATGTTTTAAAAGGCTTTGGAATAATTGGCCTTTTTCTTCTACCTCGTTCACAATACCATCATCTATTAAGGTACGTAGAGTAGCCAAACCTGCAGCGCAACACACCGGATGACCACCAAAGGTTGTCATGTGTCCCAGAATTGGACTGTGCGATAGCACAGACATAATTTCAATAGAACTGATAAAAGCACCAATTGGCATTCCGCCACCAATGCCTTTGGCCAAAAGAAGCACGTCTGGGATAATGTGATAATGTTCAAAGGCAAACATTTTTCCAGTTCTGCCAAAGCCCGATTGGATTTCATCAAAAATCAATAAAGTGCCCGTTGCTGTACATCTGTCTTTTAATGCTTGCATATATACCTGATCGGCAACTCTAATGCCAGCCTCACCTTGTATCGGCTCGATAAATACGGCTGCGGTTTCATTTGTAATTTGAGCTAAGTCTGCTAAGTTATTATGGTTAATGAAACTTACATGGGGCAGAAATGGACCATAACCAGAAGAATAACAATCGCTTTCCATTAAACTTTCTGCACCTTGGGTACTACCGTGATAAGCATTTTTACAGGCGATGAAACCTTTTCTTCCGGTATATCTTTTGGCTAGCTTCATGGCACCTTCAACAGCTTCGGTTCCAGAATTTACAAAGTAGGTACAGTTTAAGCTAGCTGGTAATACAGCTGCCAATGCTGTTGCAAAATTTACCTGTGGGCTTTGAACAAATTCTCCATATACCATTAAATGCATATAGGTTTCTACCTGTTCTTTTACTGCATTAACTACAGCTTGGTGGCAATGTCCAATGTTACTTACGCCAATACCTGCAATTAGATCCATGTATTTTTTGCCACTTTGATCATACATGTATATTCCCTTAGCTTTTACAAATTCTAATAAAAGCGGAGTAGTAGAGGTTTGGGCGTTGTGTTTTAAAAATAATTGGCGTTGTGTTAACATGTTACAAAAGTAAGCTTTTTAATAGTTTAATGCTTTTGATGGTTGAGCGTATTTTAAACTTCTTTTATAAAGAAATCATAAGCATCTTTACGAGATTTTTATTATTTTTAATCGATATGCTCTTGATATGAAAAACGTCTTCCTCCTCTTATTTTTATTAAGTGCCACATTTGCGCATGGCCAAGATAGTGTAAGCTATAAGAAAGATAGTTTTTTTAAAACCTCTGGTAAAGTACTTAAAAATAGCATGTTTGCTGTGCCTCGCGATTTTGCTTTTATGGGCAAAGAGGTAGGTCAAGATTGGGCAAAAACTGGCTGGTATACAGCAGGGATATTGAACTTAATCTTAACAGACAAGATTACGACCAAGTTTTTACATGAACATATTGAACCCAATGTAAATTACAGCCTGCCAAATATTTCGTTAGTTAAAAATACAGACTGGTTAAGTGGAAATGATGCTTATATGTCTTATCCAATCATTGGATTGTACCTAGGCTCATTGATTACTAATAATGAAAAAGGTCAATATGTAGCATTGAATGCCTTTAAAGCTGTTACACATTCAATTATCATTTCGCAATTGACTTTAAAAACAATTTTTGGAAGGAACAGACCCAATAGACCTTTAAATACTACAGCTCAAAATGTTAAGCCTTGGACTACAGATAACTTTGATTTCTTTAATAAAAGGGATGCGTATTTATTTTCTGATATAGAAGGTTCTTCTTTTCCGTCTTTACATGCCACGGCATATTTTGCCATTGCCAAAGTTTTTCAGATGGAATATGATAATTATTGGATTCCTTATGGTTTGATGTCGATTGTATTTTTAGCAGATGTAAAAGGGCATAACCATTGGGTTAGCGATATGGCTGTAGGGGGTATTATTGGTACAATTATCGGAAGATCTATTGTGAAAAGTAGTTGGAAGATTAGATATGGCACTCCTGAAAGAAAGAAGAAAAATTATTCGATTAATTTTATGCCACAATTTTCTCCAGGAATGGGCAATGCCCCAGGTGGACTGTACTTCTCTCTTCGTTTGAATAGGATAAACAACTAACCTTTAAAACAAAAAGTCCCATATGTGATGAACATACAGGACTTCAAAAAAATTAATTATTATTTAGTTAATGTCTTTCCGGTCCACCGCCGCCACCTCTATATTGTTTAAGCAATTCTGTTTTAAAGGCTTCTTGCGCTCTATAGAATTTGCCAACAATTTTAATAGATAAGCTGCTTGATTTCAATCGGCTGTAATATTTCTTTTCAATGTTTAAATCCTGTTGTTTAAAATCGAAGTCATTATAGATCAAAGTTTGCACTTCTGCATCTGTTAAGTCGTCAATTTCTTTTGTTTTTCTAAAGCTGATCATTTTTTGCATCCTGTCTTTACGTAAAGCAGATTGTTCTCTCGTAAAGTCGTTGTAAATTGGCCAGAATATTTTAGCTTCTTCAGCAGAAAGATCAAGCTTTTGAGTTAGAAATGCAATTTTTAAAGCCTCCATTTTCTCTCCACCCATTCTTGGACCTTGTGCTATGGTTAAGCCAGGTAATAAAATAAACAGTGCAATAAATAGATTTTTCATTAGTTTTTTATTTTTTAATGGTTATTGAGCAATCATCGTTAATGTAATCCAGTAACTACCGATGGTCAGTATCATTCTTATAAATTATTAGATAAATCGTTTGAAGAGAAGTTATCTAAAATGTAGTTTTCCATTTCTGTTTCTGAAGCAGAACTGTTGTTGGTAACGGTTTGATTTTCTTCTAAATGTTCAAAAATTACATTTTCATCTATGTCATATAACATTTGTTCATCAGCAAATTCTGTTTTTTGAATTTGTTTTAATGAATGTTGTTCATTTAAATACAGACCCGAAGCTGCCAATAAAATAAAGCATGCTGCAGAGGCATATTTCATTAAATCGGTTTGCCATAAGCGGAATACTTTTGTTTTCGGAGCTTTAGTAGCTGTTGTTTTACTTAAGATATCGGCTTGTAGCTTGTCAAAATAGTTTGCAGGCGTTTTAAAACCATCATTTTTAACCAAGGTATTGATTTGGTCTATTGCAATTCTACTTTCTATCTGTTTACCTAAATCCTCGAAATAATTTTGAGGTACGGTAAAACCTTGATTTTCTTTTTGCATTAAATCTGCTACAAAAACAGATTGGTTAATGCGGGTTTGTAAATCATTGAAATACTTATCTGGCACACTATAAGGCATAGTTCTTGGTAAGCTCGCTAAATGTGGTGCTTCCCTTTCCCATTCCATATTTTCATCTTTTATATTCATCACGTACTATTGATAGATTTTATTGTAAAAGGTTTAATACCTAATCTTCATTTAGTAAAATACTTTCAATTTTTTTAACTGCGATATGAAATGAGGCCTTTAATGCACCTACACTTGTGCCCAAAACCTCCGAAATTTCATCATATTTCATATCGTCGAAATATTTCATGTTAAAAATAATGCGTTGTTTTTCTGGTAGGGTTAAAATGGCCTCTTGTAGTTTTTTCTGAATTTTATCACCATCAAAATAAGAAGAAGCGGTAAGGCTTTCGGCCAATTCTCCACTTACATCATCCAATGAGATGTTATTTTTTAGCTTTTTCTTATTTAGAAATGTGATGGATTCGTTGGTAGCAATTCTATAAATCCAAGTATAGAGTTGAGAGTCGCTACGGAAATTGGCTAGGTTTTTCCAAACCTTTACAAAAGTTTCCTGCACTAGATCATCCGTATCATCGTGGTCTATCACCAATCTACGGATGTGCCAATATATTTTTTGTTGATATTTAGTTAAAAGCAGGTTGAAGGCCTCATTTCGTGTTTTTTCAACACTAAATTTTTGTAATATTTCTACATCTTCAACCTGCTTCATAACTTTTTATAACTTTCTTTTCATTACTTTTTGAGCAGCTGCAACAATGTCAGATGGATCCAATTTGTATTTGGTCATTAACTGATCTGGAGTAGCACTTTCGCCGAAACTATCGTTTACAGCTACAAATTCTTGTGGAGCAACGTACTCGGTGGTTAACAAACGAGCAACACTTTCGCCAAGTCCACCATATTTGTTGTGTTCTTCGCAAGTTACAATGCAACCAGTTTTTTTAACAGATTTTAGAATAGCTTCTTCGTCTAGAGGTTTAATGGTGTGGATATTTATAATCTCAGCATCGATACCCAATTCTGCCAATTTTTCTCCAGCTTCAATCGCTCTCCAAACCATATGGCCTGTAGCAACAATGGTTACATCGGTACCTTCATTTACCATCCAAGCTTTACCAATTTCAAATTTTTGATCTTCTGGTGTAAATACAGGAATAACCGGACGGCCAAAACGTAAGTAAACAGGGCCTTCATAATCCATAATGGCCAATGTTGCCGCTTTGGTTTGGTTATAATCGCAAGGATTGATGACCACCATACCAGGTAACATTTTCATTAGGCCGATATCTTCTAAAATTTGGTGGGTTGCACCATCTTCTCCTAATGTTAAACCCGCATGTGAAGCACAGATCTTTACATTTTTGCCAGAATAAGCAATAGATTGACGGATTTGGTCGTAAACCCTTCCTGTAGAGAAGTTGGCAAAAGTTCCAGTGAAAGGAATTTTACCACCAATTGTCATTCCAGCAGCAATTCCCATCATGTTTGCCTCAGCAATACCAACTTGTACAAATCTGTCGGGAAAATCTTTGATAAAGGCATCCATTTTTAGTGAACCTACTAAATCAGCACAAAGAGCAACTACATTTTCATTGCGTTTACCAGCCTCATGTAGGCCAGCTCCGAAACCTGAACGTGTATCTTTCTTTTCTGTATATGTATATTTTTTCATTCTTGTTTAGATATGAGAAGTGAGATTAGAGATATGAGATTGAGCTATTTAATTCTCAAATCTAATATCTAGTGTCTCAAATCGAGTTTAATAATCCCCTGCAGTTTCTTTAATTTGACTTAGTGCAACTTCTAATTGAGCGTCGCTAGGTGCAGATCCATGCCATTTGTGGGTGCCTACCATAAAATCAACACCATAACCCATTTGTGTACTCATTAAGTTTAAAATAGGTTTTCCTTTGCCTGTTAATGATTTGGCATAGTGTAAGGCTTTGGTTATTTCTGCCATGTCATTGCCATCAGAAGTGATTACATGCCATCCGAATGCTTCGAATTTGGCTTGTAGGTTTTCTAATGATAATACTTTTTCTGTTGGACCATCAATTTGCTGACCGTTATAATCGATACTTGCAATGATATTGTCAACCTTGTGGAAAGGAGCAAACATAAAGGCTTCCCAGTTTTGACCTTCTTGTAACTCGCCATCACCTTGTAGGGTATAAATCAAAGATTTATCACCGTTCAATTTCTTAGTTAAAGCTGCGCCAATGGCAACAGATAAACCTTGGCCAAGTGAACCTGAAGCTACACGTACACCTGGTAGACCTTCGTGGGTAGTTGGGTGACCTTGTAATCTTGAATCAAGTTTTCTGAAAGTTGCCAATTCGCTTACTGCAAAATAACCAGATCTGGCCAATACACTGTACCAAACTGGAGAGATATGGCCGTTTGAAAGGAAAAATAAATCTTCTCCTGCTCCATCCATCGTAAACTTTGGATTGTGGTTCAATACTTCGAAGTATAACGCTGTAAAAAAGTCTGCGCAACCTAAAGATGCACCAGGGTGACCTGATTGCACGGCGTGTACCATTCTAAGCACGTCTCTTCTAACTTGTGAGGCAATGTCTTCTAATTCACTAATTGTATGTTTCATTAAAAATAGGATTGTTGTAACTAAACAAAGGTAATGTAATTATAAAATTTTAAGTAATAATGTTCAAGCTAAAATTTGGCGCTTAATTACACTGTATTTTACTTAATTAGGTCTAAAACTTGGGCTGTAGGACTTTTGGTATCTACTTTATTGATCACATGCGCAATGTTCCCTTCTTCGTCGATAATGAAAGTAGTACGGTTGGTACCCATATATTTTTTACCATACATGTTTTTCTCACCCCAAACCCCATAAGCTTCTACAATAGCTTTATCGGTATCGGCCAATAGCGTAAATGGCAAACTAAATTTATCTACAAATTTTTGATGCGATTTTTCATCATCAACACTTACCCCTAGCACTTCAATTCCTTTTGATTTTAAACCCTGATAATTGTCGCGAAAATCGCAAGCTTCAGCAGTACAGCCAGGTGTATTGTCTTTCGGGTAAAAATATAAAACTACTTTTTTACCTTTAAATTGAGCTAAAGAAATGGTATTTCCATTTTGGTCTTTTGAAGTAAATGCTGGGGCTTTATCGCCTTGTTGTAATGTAGTCATATGTTAAATTGTATTAAAGTTTATTTGGGTAATAGTTAGTAGTAAATAGTAAATAGGGAATAGGAAATAGTAAGTAGGGAATGGGTCATTGGTTAACTGAACGGTATCTCTTATCTCAAATCTCATATCTTATAATTCCTGTCTTGATACTTGATACTCATATCTTGATACTAGTTACTCAAATCTCTTGTCTCATATCTCACCTCTCACATCTTGATACTTTCTACTTAATACTTATTACTATCTATAAAAATCTATCGCATAACGTTTCACATTGTCTTTCATATCGGTAACCAATAATTCAAAACTATGTTTTCCTGGTAAAGTTCTTTCATCAAAGCTATGCCATAAACTGGCTGTTTTGGTATCGAATTCCATTAAAATCCATTTGCCATCAATATAGCCATTAAAACTTTTAATTCCAGAAAGCCCATCGCTAATTCTAAAACTCATTTTGCTTAAGCCAGCCATATTTTTACCATCGGCAATATTAACGGGTATAATGTTAGGAGGGATAGTATCAATTGCGATAAAGAAACTTCCAAAAGTTCTTGGGTTTGCTTTTACATACCCATTTTCAAAATAGCCACCTTGCGATGATCGATTTGTATTGACAATTAGTGCCTTACTTTGATATTTAGTTAAAGCAGTATCTGCTTTGATCCATATTTCAAATCCGGTATGCAATGGTGTAAGGTTGTTTTGGATCTGATGGATTGACGAAAATGCATTTTGTTGTGGTTTAGGTAATTTCTTATACACGAAGTTAAGATCATTGTACAAAGTGCCCTTCGGCAGAATTACTTTTACATCTTCAGCATTGTATTCGTTTGTTTTATTGTAGGGAAAAGCAATGCCAGCAGCTTGGGTTGGTGTATTGATGATAGCCTTTGCATCGGCCAGTACCTTAAATGCCATGGTGCTTTTGTTGCCTTTAGAGTCGGTAACGGTGTATTTTACATCGTGCAAATTACCATCATTAAAATTGATGCGCCCACTGTTAACCAAACTACTGTAAATCTGTAATGGATTACCCGGATCTACAAAACTTTTTTGGATACTTCTTTTTAAATTTAAAAATGCAGGATAATCGATATGAGAATTGATCGCTTTGCTGTTCTCGAAACTGAATCTTTCTAGGGCAGAGGTAAATATCTTTTTGCCATCTAATTCTAGCTCAATTGAGTAAACACCATTTAAGCCAGAGTTTCCACTATGTTTATCTGTTGCGATGATTCCAAAACCAACTTCACCGTTTAAATGAATGGTAGTTACTTTATTTAAGTTGTATTTGCCATTACCACCTACAACCTGAAAATATTGTTTGGGTGTAAATTCGTTAAAAGGTTTGCCATTTAGGCGATACACATACATCGAATAGATTACAGGAGGGACATTGTCTGGAATCTGAATGCCCAATAATTGAGGGTTGATGGTAGCTTCAGTTTTGGTATCTCTTATTTCGAAGTGCAGATGCGGTCCGCCAGAACTTCCAGTATTGCCAGAATAGGCAATGATATCACCTTTGCGAACTGGAATAAGGTCTGCATTTGGAAATTCATCTATCTCGTAAGATTTGTTCTTGTATTGGATGTTTTTTACCTGTTGGGCAATTTTTGGGTTAAACCTTGATAAATGCCCGTAAACGGAAGTATAGCCATTGGGATGGTTGATGTATAAAGCTAGGCCAAAACCACTATTCTGAACGCGTAATCTTGCTACATAACCGTCTGCAGTAGCATAAACTGGATAACCTGTAGTTTGGTTGGTTCTAAAGTCAATGCCAGAATGGAAGTGATTTGACCTTAACTCTCCGAACGAGCCTGCAAGTGCAGGTGGAACGATATCAAGCGGAGGTCTAAAATCTGTTAATGGGTAAGTGTTGGTACTGAAAATCTCTTGAGCATTACCTGTTGCAGCTACGGAAAGTATTAAAAATAAAAAATAGAAAGATTTAACCATCTGGTGGTTGAGATAGATTTTTAGACAGGGCATGCTAATTATTTAATGTTAAAGTTGAGTAGTTGTTTGCCTTCAAGCCATGCTTCTAATTGATCGCCTTGTTTTACCTGACCCACACCTTCTGGTGTTCCTGTAAAAATAAGATCGCCTTTTTTAAGCGTAATGTATTGAGAAACAAAAGCAATTATCTTTTCAAACGAAAACAAAAGGTTAGCAGTATGTCCACTCTGACGTATTTCTTTATTGATCTGTAGTTCGAATTGCAATTGGTATAGGTCTGCATATTCAGATTTTGGCAAAAAATTGCTGATTGCTGCAGAGTGGTCAAAAGCTTTGGCCAATTCCCAAGGCAAGCCTTTTTCTTTATGTTCGCTCTGAATATCCCTAGCTGTAAAGTCAATTCCCAAGCCAATTTCATCGTAATAATTACTGGCAAACTTTTCTGAGATGTGTTTTCCCTCTTTGCATACTTTTAAAACCACTTCCAATTCGTAATGGATATCTGAAGAGAAATCGGGAATATAAAAGGGCTTGTTGTCTTTTAAAACAGCAGTATCTGGCTTTAAAAATATAATAGGTTTAGTTGGAACAGCATTGTTCAATTCTTTAGCATGCGCAGCATAGTTGCGACCAATGGCAATTATCTTCATAAAACAAAAGTAAAAAAGTAATCTATAGAACGGAAATCTTCCAAACCTTAAGTGCTCCACCGGCAACAATTTTCAGAAAATACATTCCTGCGTTTAGCTTATTAGGAACGGTATAGGTTTTAGTGAGTTCGCCTGCAGCACTTTTTTCGTTTGCTAGGGTTACTACTGTATTGCCTAACAAATCGGTAATGGTTACCGAAAGCTGTGCTTCTTTTTCTAAACGTAAATTGATATTGATCTGATCGCTAACCGGATTTGGGTAAACTTTTAACACGGTTAACATTTTAACTGGTTTGCTATTGTTAACGCTGGTAGTTGAAGCAGATGGATTATAATTGATAGCAGAGGGTTTATAGTTTGAGATGTTTGCTTTAATCTGAGGTACTTTACTCACCACTTTTGCTTTTGGCTTGATGGATAGCTTTGCAGTATCAATGTGTTGGGCAAAAACCGATGGGCCTACCAATACCGCCATACAAGTAATGCATAGGATATTCCATGAGAGCGATATTTTAGACTTAAAACCCATTTAATGCTGGCAAAAATATAAATAATAAAACAAAAAAATCAAACATTTGATACTATAAAACATTATTTAACAATATTTAACACAGCGTTTTTTGGTGAAATTTTACACTTCATTGAGATTAATTTCAGATAAAAATCATAATGGACTTTAATAAATTATTATTTAACTAATTTTGCAACCAAATTTTATAGAAGTGTCAAATCATAAAAACGTTAACGCCCTAACTGCGGGCGGTGTGTTAGTAAGTTTGGGTATTGTTTTTGGAGATATCGGTACCTCTCCATTGTATACCTTAAAAGCAATCTTTAAAACTGTAAAAGAAACGGGTCAATTTATCAACCCAGATCTGGTTTTAGGGGCACTTTCCTGTGTGATTTGGACTTTAACCCTGCAAACCACCATCAAGTATGTAATTATTACGCTAAGAGCCGATAACAAAGGTGAGGGAGGTATATTTTCACTCTACTCTTTGGTGAGGAAAAAAGCAAAGTGGTTGGTTATTCCGGCCATTATTGGGGGGGCGGCACTGTTGGCCGATGGCATTATTACCCCGAGTATTACGGTAACTTCTGCTATTGAAGGTTTGAAGTTAAAATTCCCAACAGTTTCTGTATTGCCAATTGTACTGGCCATTATTACATTGCTGTTTGTGATACAGCAATTTGGAACCAACTTAGTTGGGCGTTTATTTGGGCCAATTATGTTCTTGTGGTTTGCTGCATTGGGCGTATCTGGTTTGGGCCAAATTATGCACGATCCAACCATTTTTAAAGCCTTAAATCCTTATTATGCAATCCACTTGTTGGTGACCAACCCAGGTGCATTGGTTATTTTAGGGGGTGTTTTCTTATGTACTACAGGGGCAGAAGCACTTTATAGCGACCTTGGACATTGTGGTAAGGACAATATTAGGGTAAGTTGGATCTTCGTTAAATTGATGTTGATTTTCAATTACCTTGGACAAGGGGTATGGGTATTGAAAAACCCTAATTATGATCCACATATTGTTAATCCTTTCTTTGAATTGGTGCCACAAGGCCTAGTTTTATACATGGTTGCACTGGCTACAATGGCAGCTGTAATTGCATCGCAAGCAATGATTTCTGGTTCATTTACCTTGATATCTGAGGCTGTTCGTTTAAACTTATGGCCTAAAGTAAGGATCAATTATCCAAGTGTACAAAAGGGACAGTTGTATGTACCTTCTATCAATTGGCTGTTATGGGTAGGTTGTATCATCATTGTACTGATCTTTAAAAAATCAGACAACATGGAGGGAGCCTATGGTTTGGCCATTAACTTAACTTTCTTAATGACCACTATATTGGTAGCGGTATTTATGTTGAGGAAGAAGTTTCCAAAATACCTCATTGTTTTATTTGTGATTTTATACGGTGTGATAGAACTTGCTTTCTTGGTAGGTAATATGGCCAAATTTATACATGGTGGATGGGTAACGTTATTGATCAGTTCGGCTTTATTAAGTGTAATGTGGACTTGGTATAACTCAAGAAAAATCAAAAACCGTTTTGTAAAATATGTAGAAATAGAAGACTATTATGCCATTTTAAATGAGCTGAGCAATGATGAGTCTGTTCCAAAATATTCATCACAATTGGTGTATTTAACAAGTGCCAACTTTAAAACAGAGATCGAATCAAAGATTATCTATTCCATTATACAGAAAGAGCCTAAACGTGCCGATGTTTATTGGTTGGTTCACGTAGATGTAATGGACGAACCTTATACAATGGATTATAAAGTTGAATTCTTAATTCCAGGGAAATTGATCAGGATCGATTTTAAACTTGGTTTTAGAATCGAACAAAGGGTTAATCTGCTTTATCGTAAGGTAGTTGAAGAATTGGTTAAAAATGGAGAGGTTGACATTACCAGTCAATATACTTCATTGAACAAACATAAAATTACAGGCGATTTCCGTTTTGTACTTTTAGAAAAACATCTTTCTAAGTTTACCAACCTAAGTTTTTACGAACAGAGCATTATGGATTATTACTTTGTACTGAAACGTTTAAGTTTATCGGAGGTAAGCAGTTTTGGCCTCGACTCGAGTTATGTGGAAGTAGAAAAAGTACCATTGATCTTTGTTACTCCAGATGATATTGAGCTGAATAGGTTAGCTATTTAACCTAAAAAGCATTGATCAAAAGCCCTTATCTTTTAAGTTAAGGGCTTTTTTTGTGCAATAATGATCAAGTCAGTTACTTGGCTCCCATCTGTTGTGGGGAAGTCTTTTCGGGTTAAATTCAACACCTCAAAATAATGTTGTTGGAGCATAGGGATCAAATCATCAGCCCGGTAATAATGCATGTACACTTCATCGCCTGCACTACCTTTTCTAAGGCCCGATGTACTGTAATCGTCTTCCATTGTACTTAAATACAGCAAGCCATTGGTTTTTAATAAACTAGAAGCATCGGCAATTAACTGAACGGTTTCTGCTTTAGAGAGATAAGGTAAACAGAAGCCACACATTATACCATCAAATTTTTGATCGATACTGGCTATATTTCTACAATCCATTACCTGAAATTGAGCTTGTGGATTGTTAATCTCGGCAAGAGCAATCATGTTTGGAGCTAAATCAATACCTAAAATTTTTAGCTCTGGCCTTTTGCTTAATAAGTATTTGGTAATATTTCCTGGGCCACAGGCGATCTCTAAGATCTGGGCATCTTGTACCTCAACATGGTCGCAAAAGAAATCAAATGTATCACCATATAGCGCTACATCCATAAACTTATCCTGATATTCTTTTGCAAGCTTATTAAATATACTTGCCGCAAACTCATTGTTGTCCATGGCATGGTAAGTTTTTCTTATGCTGGTTAAATGTAAGAAGGTTAACTGGTTAATTGTTTAATTGCTTAACTGAGAACCCAATGTGCAGGTTAAATGTAAGATAGTTAATTATTTATTCGTTTAACTGATAACTCTCAATCTGCAACCCCCAACTCGTAACCCATAACTCGCAACCTTTAACTCAATTGCTGTTGCCCCAATTTGCTATGTTTAAAGCCGTAGGCGAAGTAAACGATTAAGCCAACCACCAACCATATTCCAAAGCCAATCCAGTTAGAAATACCCAACTCGCACATCATGTACAAACAACTGATTAAACCCAATACAGGGATCAATGATAGGTTTTTGGTGATACAATAATAAGTGATGATCAAACAAATAAACAAGAAGATCCACATCGGGATTTTATGCTTAAATAACGACCAACCACTTTCGTATTTTTTATCGTACTGAATGGCAGATTTGCTCATAAATTCATTGTACTGCACAGGTGTAAGGCTATTCAAATAAGCTTCAGCATCTATCTGTTTGCCTTGTAATACAACTGGGCTTGCGCTGATCTCATTTTTAACGGTAGCCAGCTCTTGATCTGTAAGTGAGGTAATGAAAGTTACCGGTCCATTTACTTTGGTCTCATTGCTAATGAAAGCCATTGTCTCCGTTTTAAAGCTTGTAAAGGCCACTGCAATTGAAGCTATTAAAATAATTGGAATAATAAATTTAGAGTTTACATAAGGAATTTTGAACTTTCCTCTTTGTACCCCAGGTCTATTTTGCAATACCAAAACTCCGGCACAAACCAATACAAAGGCAAACAAAGTACCAATAGAACATAAATCTGTTACGATGGTAAGGTTCATGAATAGGGAAGGTACAGCTACTACAAAACCAACCACAATAGTTGCAAAAGATGGCGTTTTATATTTAGGGTGTATTTTAGAAAAAGATTTTGGTAAAAGACCATCACGGCTCATGCTCATCCAGATACGTGGTTGCCCCATTTGGAACACCAACAATACACTGGCCATTGCAAATACTGCACTTACCGCAATAATTCCACTCATTAATTTAAGGTCAATCTGATCAAAAACAAAGGCCAGTGGATCGCCAACTGCTAATGTATCTGATTTTACAATTCCTGTTAATACCAATGCAATGGCAACATATAAAACGGTACAAATGATAATTGCCCACATCATACCTCTTGGTAAGTCTTTTTGTGGGTTTTTACATTCTTCAGCCGTGGTAGAGATGGCATCGAAACCGATATAAGCAAAAAACACTGCAGATACTCCTTTTAATACACCCGATACACCATTTGGCGCAAAAGGATTCCAGTTTTTAGTATCAATATAAAACACACCAACTGCTAAAACCAATAGAATAACCGCAAGTTTAACCACTACCATTGCGTTACTGGCATTTCTTGATTCCTTCATTCCGCGATAAACTAACCAGGTAATAAAGATAATAATGCCCAAAGCTGGTAAATCTGCTACGATATGGAAATTGCCAATTTGTGGAGCACTTGTCCAAGCATTGTTGGCAATACGTGTTGCATCATCTAAATTAGCCATGCTTTTGCCTGCATTTAATAAGGCTTCGGCATGTTTATGGCCATTAAAAGCGGTTAAATAATCCATTGTTGCCCAATCTGGCACATGTATTCCATCAATGCCTAATGCAGGTATTCGAATGGAGGAGAGCAGCCCAGTAAAATAATCCGACCAAGAAATGGCCACCGTAATATTCCCAATGGCATATTCCATAATTAACGACCAACCAATAATCCAAGCCACCAATTCTCCAAAAGCTACATAAGAATAAGTATAGGCACTACCAGAAACAGGTACCATAGAAGCAAATTCTGCATAGGCAAAAGCAGCAAAACTACAGGCAACTGCTGTGAATATGAATAAGAAAATTACTGCCGGACCACCATCTGCGCTGGCTTTACCAATGGTGCTAAAAATACCAGCACCTATAATTGCAGCAATACCAAAAGCGGTTAAATCTCTTACGCCTAGGGTTTTATGAAGTGAATCTCCGTGCTCTCCATATCCCTTTGCCGCATCTTCTAAAATTTTACTAATGGACTTTTTTCTAAATAGTTTTTCGAACATAAATTGGTTAGTTTGCTCAAACTTAAAAAAATAAGTTTAAAACTCAGGTTTCGTATTCCGTTTTGTTACGATTTTTACTTTTTAAATTGATAAAGTCGGTGGCGCAATAAATAGCTGGCCGATTGATAATAGGCAATTGCTTCTTTTTCTAAAACTGGTGCAGATTTTAAAAGGGTAGTAGCAAAACTGGTACTGTCTACAGCAAATGCTTCTACCTTTTGTTGAGGAGATAAAATAATCAGTTTATTGTCTTTGAGATAGCCCAGATTTTGGTAGGTGCTAATAAAAGCTCTTCGTTGACTTGCTGGAGTATTAAAAATATCGAATCCGAAAAACTTAGAGGTGTAACTTACATTGAGCATGCCCAACAAAGTTGGAACCACATCAATTTGAGAAGTTAGGCCATTAAAATTACCTGGTTTAACAATAGACGGTGCATAAATAATCATCGGAATGCGGTAGTTTTTGATCGGTAACTCGGTTTTTCCGGCACTTGAGGCACAATGGTCGGCCACAATTACAAAAATGGTGTTGTTAAACCAAGGTTTGTCTTTACAGTCGTTAATGAACTTTCCAATGGCATAATCGGTATATTTTACCGCACCAGCACGATTGGTATGTGAGGGGATATCTATCCTTCCCTCTGGGTAGGTAAATGGACGATGGTTAGAGGTGGTCATTACCTGACTAAAAAATGGTTTGTCGAGCTTGTAATTTGCATCGAATGTTTTAATGGCCAAGGTAAAAAGATCCTCGTCTGCTACGCCCCAAATGTTCTCGTAATGGATATCTTTTTCATCGGTTATGGCCGAGCGATCAATCACCTCGTAACCATTGTTGCTAAAAAAGTAGTTCATGTTGTCGAAATAACCATAGCCGCCATATAAGTACTGGGTGGTATAACCTTTGCTTTTTAAAACATTGCCTAATGAAAAGCGGCCCTCGTTGTTGGGTCTTTTTACTTCAGATTGCCCTGGGGTAGGTGGTAAGCTTAACGATAAGGCCTCAAGTCCCCTAACTGTTCTGGTACCCGTAGCAAACAGATTAGAAAAGAACAAACCTTGGTTGGCCAGGCTGTCTAAATGAGGAGTAATGTGTTGGGTATTTCCAAACCTAGTAAGAAATTCGCCACTTAGGCTCTCTACACTAATTAATACCAGATTGTAATTTTTCTGAGGACCGGGATAAGTAATCGTTCGGGTAATGGAGGCGATCGAATCACTTTGGAATTCTGCACCTGCAAAATCTTTTTTAACGGTATTAAAAATATCAGCTACGGCTTCTGTTTTGTAAAATTTATCGTAATCTAGTTGGTTATTGAAAAAGGCAGCACCAAAATCATACATTCCATTTCCAGCTAGTTCTGAAGCATATTGGTTGCGGCTAAACTGTTTTGCTTTGTTACTGCCAAATAAAAAAACAAGTACAGGTAAAAGCAAAAGCGGCAATGCAATTAAGGTTCTCCATTTAAAAGTTAGGGGATTGGTTATTGGTGCTTTGATGTATTTTTTTGTAAGCAACAAAGCGAAGATGCTCAATATAAAAATGCCAATCAATAATTTAACAATAGGATATGACTGCCAAATGTTGCCCACCACTTCGGTGGTATAAATGAGATAATCTACAGCAATGAAGTTGTAACGGGTAGAAAATTCATCCCAGAAAAACCATTCAGAAACCGCATTGAATATCAGTAAGGTAATGGTTAACAGTACCAATCCATAAAGAAAAAAACGATGCCATTTTTTGGTATATATTCGATTAGGGACTAACCATAAATACAGTACAAATGGAATCAAAAAGAAAGTACTCATTAACGTATCATTGAACAAGCCGATGAGAAATATGCCCAAAAACTGAAAAATATTACCGTCTAGTTGGTCAAACGAATTTATAAAGAGTGTTAATCTGGTTAAAAAAGAAACAGCAATGATGAATATATAGACAATTGCCAATAGCTTAAAGCGAGTGGCCAAGAGTTTTTTAAACATGAGGCTTAATATTAGGTTGCACGAATGTGCAAAATTAGATTCTAATTCTGAAGAAAATCTGAACCCTTAAAACGAAAAACAACAAAAGGAAATCTATGAGCTAGATTCCCTTTTGTTGCCTATATAGTAAAAAGCTTTTAACTGAAAGCTTAACTCAATTTATTCAATTCGTCTTTTACAAATTCGGCCAACTCTTTAATATAGGCCGCACTGAAGTCGAATTTAATTCCAGCGGTTTCATAAATCTCATTCATAGGTTTGGTATAACCTAATGCCAAGGCAGCTAAGTATTGATCTAGCGCTTTGCTTGGGTTTTCTTTGTAGTTTTTCCAAACGGCAATAGCTCCTAATTGAGCAATGGCATATTCAATATAGTAAAACGGAACTTCGAACAAGTGTAGTTGTTTTTGCCAAAGATTGCCAAACTGTTGTTCAAAATCTGTCCAGTCTGCAAATCCGGCCCCGAAACGGGTATAAATTTGTTTAAAGGCAGCTTCTCTATCTGCGGCATTGTGCCCCGGATTGGTATAGATCCAGTGTTGAAATTGATCAATTACCGCTACCCAAGGTAAGGTTTTGAGCACATCGGCCAATTGCTCTTTTTTGGCTCTGTTTAATTCTTCTTCATTATCGAAATACACATCCCAATTGTCCATCGAAATCAATTCCATACTCATCGAAGCCAATTCTGCAACTTCAGAAGGGCAGTGCTTGAAATCGTTTAATGCCAGATCTGCCGTTAAAAAAGTGTGGATAGCATGTCCACCTTCGTGAACCATGGTGGTTAAATCTCTTAACGAATTGGCCGAATTCATAAAGATAAAAGGAGCACCGGTTTCTGCCAAAGGATAGTTGTAACCACCTGGAGCTTTACCCATTCTACTTTCTACATCAAAAAGATGATTGGCTTTCATAATGGCCAATTTCTCTCCTAAAGAAGGGTTAATGGCCGTAAAACATGCAATGCTTTTGTCAATCAGTTCTTGTCCATTGTTAAATGGTTTTAAAGCAGGTTTGCCAGTTGTACTTACTTCCATATCCCATGGTTTAAGTGTGGTTAAACCCAAGGCAACTTGTCTTTTTTCTGCCTGTTCTTTTAATACAGGTACTACTTCCTTTTCTATGGCTTCTGCAAAATCGTAACAGTCTTTTGGGGTGTAATCAAAACGTCCCAAGGCCTGAAACATATAATCACGGTAATTTTCAAAACCGGCATTGAGCGCAACTTGATGGCGCATGGCTACCAATTCATCAAACAAGATGTTTAAATCGTCTTTAGCAACTAAACGACGTTGCTGAATGGTTTCCCAGGCATTTTGTCTTACGCTACGGTTGGTGTCTTTTAAAAAATTAGCGGCTTGCTCTAATGTAAATTCTTGATCATTAATTTTAACACTCATGGCACCTGTAATGCCTTGATACTTTTGTTGAGCCACCTGTAATTGGGTAAACAGCTCAATGTTTTCTTCTCTATAGAGCTCTAAAGCCTTTTTTACCGCTCGGATATATACAAAGTACTTATCTTGATCCAATTGATCAATAAATGGGCTTTCGCTAAATTTCTTGTTCAGCTCATTTGCAATAGGCGAAATTTTAGGCTCAATCTCAGTTGCGAAGTACTGAAAACTTTTTACTAAATCTTCATTTGCCGTATCGCAGCTCATTTTAATATAGCGCCAAGCAAAATCTTCTTCCAATGCAGCTTCCAGTTCGCTTTTGTCTTTTAACCATTGTTCTAGTTCTTGTGCAGAATTGATCGCTCTTTTTTGCAACTCATCCAAAATTGGAGCTAGATTTTCCCACTCTATTTTAAGATCTTGTGGAATGTATGTTCTTGGTTTTTTATTGATGATCAAGTTATTCATGAGATTAGAAATGATGTGTTCTTAAAAAAGCATCTACTAAAAAGCAAAGTGCAAATATGACTGATGCAAATCCATTGGTAGTGGCAAAGGCCCTATCTACCTTGCTAATGTCTGTGGGTTTAACCAATAAGTGCTGATAGGTAAGCATAGCACAGAAAAAGGCAATGCCAATATAATATACCCAACTAAATTCGGTAAAGAATAAAGGCATAATCACACAGAGTGCCGAAAATATATGTAATACTACCGATAAGCGCAACGCATTTTTGATGCCCAGTGCAGCAGGAATTGAATGTAGTTTTTCTGCTCTATCAAAGCCCTCATCTTGTAAGGCATAGATAATGTCGAAACCACTTACCCAGAAAAGAACAGCGAAAGAATAAAATAAAGGAACAATGTTAAAAACGCCGGTTACGGCAATGTAAGCACCAATTGGGGCAAGGGCTAATCCTAATCCAAGCACCAGGTGGCATAACGCTGTAAACCTTTTGGTATAACTATAAAATAATACCACAAACAAGGCAATTGGCGATAAATAAAGGCATAAATGGTTAATAAATGCAGTAGTTACCACAAATAGGATACAGTTAACAATAACGAAAGTGAGGGCCTCACTTGCAGAAACTTTACCTGCCGGGATATCACGCATTACCGTACGTGGGTTTTTGGCATCGATATTTCTATCTAAGTAACGGTTAAAAGCCATAGCTGCATTTCTAGCAAATACCATACATAAAATAACCAAAGCCAGTAAATACCAATTAAATGGATTTTGAGTAGTGGTTACCCCTAAAAAGAAGCCAATTAAAGCAAATGGCATCGCAAATATAGAATGTGCAAATAAAACGAGTGAAAAGTATTTTTTCATGCTTGAATTTGAAACAATTGATAGGCTATTGTGGTGTTATTGATTAATCTTTGTTGAAAAATTGTGGGTCTACTATTGGCATTACAAAATCTTCATTTACTTCATGAATAAATTGTAAAACCTGATCTCTGCCCTGTGCTTTTTCTGCAGAGGTTACAAAAAATGGAGGTACTTCTTCAAACCAGCCCAATAATGCTTTATTAAATTTTGCAACATTCTGATCGGTTTTAGGCCCAGATTGTTTATCGGCCTTGGTATAAACCAATGCAAAAGGAATCTGGCATTCGCCCAACCATGAACAAAATTCGAGGTCAATTTTCTGAGGCTCTAAACGGCTATCTATCAATACAAAAACACATTGTAGGCTCTCTCTTTTGGTAAGGTAGTTCCTGATAAATTTTTCCCATTTCTCTCTACTGCTTTTTGAAACCTTTGCATAGCCATAGCCAGGTAAATCTACGATATACCATTTCTCGTTAACCAAAAAATGGTTAATCAGTTGGGTTTTTCCAGGTTTTTGCGATGTTTTTGCTAAACCCTGTTGGTTAACCAGCATGTTAATTAATGAAGATTTTCCGACATTAGAACGGCCAATAAAGGCATATTCTGGCATGTCTGGTGCTGGTAAAGCCGAAACCTTGGTGTTGCTTACAACAAATGTGGCAGATTTTATAATCATGGTACAAAGGTAAGAAATTTAGGGATGTGAGGTTAACTGTTTAATTGTAATAACTAGATAACAGACTTACCGCTAACAATTAGACATTTTAGCAATTAAACAATTAACCATTTTCTCTATCTTTGACCACGAATTATGAATCCAGAAATAACTCCATACGCAGGTAACGCAACTAAAAAAGAACAGGTAACCACCATGTTCAATAATATTTCGAATACTTACGATTTTTTAAATCACTTTCTTTCCCTTGGTATTGATATTATTTGGCGTAAAATGGCGATCAAAGAACTGGCAGCTATCCAACCCAAAACGATATTAGATGTGGCAACTGGAACTGGAGATTTTGCTTTCGAATCGATCAAAATTCTTAAGCCAGCGCAAATTATTGGGGTAGACATTTCTGAGGGGATGTTAGAAGTGGCTCAAAAAAAAATTAAAGAGCGTAACCTAGGACATATTTTTTCAGTTCAACTTGGTGATTCAGAAGGTTTGAATTTTGAAGATCATACCTTTGACGCCATTACAGTAGCTTTTGGGGTGCGCAACTACGAACACTTGGAAAAAGGTTTGGCAGATATGTTGAGAGTGTTAAAACCAGGAGGTAAAATTGTAATTCTCGAATTTTCAAAGCCCCGTGTTTTCCCTGTAAAACAACTCTATCATTTCTATTTTAAATACGTTACCCCATTTTTCGGCAAATTATTCTCAAAAGATAAAAGAGCCTATACTTATTTAAACGAATCGGTAATTGCTTTTCCAGATGGACAGGCGTTTACACAGTTAATGGAAAAAGTTGGGTATAAAAATACCAAACACCACTCTTTAACGTTTGGTATAAGTGCCATTTATACAGGTATTAAATGAAGATAAAACTTACTTTACTAATTTGTTTATTATTTGTTTTTGGTGCTACAAAAGCCCAAAACTGGGGTGGCGGTATCGACGATGATAAACTGAGCTTTGGTTTTACTTTTCAATATGTGGCTGCAGAATATAAAATTTTGAAGAAACAGAATTGGCGACAACCCTTTATTATTGCCGATCCTTCAAGTGCTACTGGTTATAGACAGATTACAGATTCGCTTACGGCCGTTTCTTCTCCAGTGTCTCCTGGCTTTGGGATTGGTTTTGTTGTAAATAGCCAACTTAACAATAATCTAGATCTGCGTTTTACGCCTACATTGGTTTTTAGCGATCGTAAAATGTTGTATGCCTATAATAAGCCATTAATGAATGATGCTTCAACTAACGAAAAGTTAAAGACTACTAAAGCAACCATGATAGAATTGCCCATTGGCATAAAAGTTAAATCTGATCGTTTGATGAATTTCAGGGCATACATGTTAGGTGGTTTTAAGTATTCGATCGATATGGCTTCCAGTAAAAAAAATAGCAATGCTAACGTTACTGACGAGATGGAAAAAAACCTGCGCAACAACCGGAGCTATCTTTCGTACGAAGCAGGCATTGGTTTTGACCTCTATTTTGAATGGTTTAAAATGTCGCCCGAATTCAAATTGTCTTATTCTCTAAAAGATGTCGTTAAACATGAAGGCAATGCCTTTGATAGTCCTATTGAAAAAGCAAAGCTCAGACATTTTACTTTCAGTTTATTTTTCCAGTAAGTTCCCCGTTCAAAAATTTATACCTTTGTTAAATCAAATAAATTAACAAATGGCTAAAATTGCATTAATTACAGGTGCAAGCTCAGGTATTGGCGAGGCTTGCGCACATCTTTTCGCCCAACAAGGTTACAATTTGATTTTATTGGGTAGAAGAGAAAACCTGCTAGAAAAAATAGCACATCATTTGGCCGACAAATACGCAGTAGAGGTTAAAAAGATCCAGGCTGATGTTAGAGACAAAGAGAATATCAACTATGTATTAGAAACATTGCCTGCCCAATGGAAAAATGTGGATGTGTTGATCAACAATGCAGGCCTAAGTCAAGGACTAGATCCAATAGATAAAGGCAATACCGACGATTGGGATACCATGATTGATACAAACATCAAAGGCCTATTGTATGTTTCTAAGGTAGTAAGTGGATGGATGGTAGCCCAAAAGAAAGGTCATATCATTAACATTGGTTCTATTGCTGGTAAAGAAGTGTATGCCAATGGCAATGTGTATTGTGCAACCAAACATGCGGTAGAGGCTTTAAACCAAGGTATGCGTATAGATCTTTTACCTTACGGGATAAAAGTAACGGGCATACACCCAGGAATGGTAGAAACCGAATTTTCTATCGTCCGTTTTAAAGGTGATGAAGGTAGAGCGAAAAAAGTTTATGATGGCTTTGAACCCTTAATTGCACAAGATATTGCAGAAGCCATTTGGTTTGCGGTAAGTAGACCAGCCCATGTAAATATCAACGACATGCTAATTATGCCAACTGCACAGGCAACAGCAACAACAGTAAAAAGAGACTAACAGGTTAACTGTTTAAATTGAGAAATTGCCTGATGCAGTTAACCAGTTGAAACAATTAATCGATTAAACAAGAAGAAAATGATATCAACTACAATAGATCAAGAAATAAAACAAGCCATGTTGGCTAAAGATCAGGCCAAACTAAGAGGTTTAAGGGCCATTAAAGCAGCTTTGTTATTGGCAAAAACAGAAAAAGGACATGCAGAAGAGATCAATGCAGATGCAGAAATTAAAATTCTACAGAGATTGGTTAAACAACGCAAAGAGTCTGCAACCATTTATAAAGAGCAAGGTCGTGAAGATTTATACAATGTAGAGCAAGAGGAAATAGATGTAATTAGCCAATTTTTACCACAACAATTGGATAGAGCAGCTATTGAGCAAATTATTGCCAAAATTATTGCCGAATCTGGTGCAACAAGTGTTAAAGAAATGGGAAAAATAATGGGCTTAGCTAATAAAGAATTAGCAGGCAAAGCTGATGGAAAATTAATAGGGGAAATTGTAAAAGCGCAATTGGCCTAAAATTAGTATTGCATCAGTAATGCGGTTTTTAGAAAAATATTTAGATTATTTACCATAATTTAATTTTACTCTATTAACTTAGTAGCACTTACTATACAACTAATACCATATATGGAATACGAAGTAATTGAAGAAGAGGGGTTTAAATTTATAGAGGCGGGCGAAGGCGAGACGTTAATATTACTTCATGGATTAATGGGCGAGTTAAGTAATTGGGAACCAGTACTTGATCACTTTAAAGCCAGTTATCACGTTGTAGTACCAATATTGCCAATTTATGAGTTGCCTATCTTAACTTTAGGTGTTAAAAGTTTATCAAAATACCTGCACCGTTTTATGAAGTTCAAAAAACTGAGTCAAGCGGTTTTAATTGGAAACTCTTTGGGTGGACATGTAGGTTTGGTTTTTACGGTAGCACATCAAGAGTTTGTAAAGGCATTGGTATTAACAGGCAGTTCTGGTTTATACGAAAATGCTTTTGGTGGTTCGTTTCCTAGAAGAGAAAGTTACGATTACATTAGAGAGAAGGTAGAATTTACATTTTATGATCCGGCAACAGCAACTAAAGAACTTGTTGACGAAGTTTTTAAATCTGTAAATGACCGCTCGAGGGTAATTCGCATTTTAGCTTTGGCAAAATCGGCCATACGCCATAATATGAATAAGGAACTGTCTAGAATAACTATTCCGGTTTCTTTAATTTGGGGTAAACAAGATAAAATTACGCCTCCAGATGTTGCTATAGAATTCCATGAGCTTTTGCCTAATTCAGAATTAAATTGGGTAGATAAATGTGGACATGCACCCATGATGGAAAGACCAACAGAATTTAATGCATATTTAGATAAATTTTTAAACAGAATTCTATTAAAATAAATGTTAGCAGGCGAACTCATATCAAATATAATTCCACCACTAAAGACTTCTGATAGTGTACAGAAAGCTTTAGATAGGATGAGTGAGTTTAAACTTTACCATTTACCAATTGTAAACGAAGCTCAGTTTTTAGGGCTGGTAGCCGAAGACGAACTGATTGAAATTAGAGATCAAGAAACACCTATTGGTGGTTTATCCCTTTCAATCTTAAATCCCTTTGTTTTCGAAAATGCACATATATATGATGTAGTGCGACTGTTTAACCAATTACAATTGTCGTTGGTGCCAGTTTTAGATATGAACAAAAATTACTTAGGTGTAGTTTCTATCCATAATCTTTTGGCCTATACGGCTGATATGTATGCCTTGAAAGAACCTGGAGGAATTATTGTTTTAGAAATTAGCAATAGAAATAATTCGTTGGCACATATGGCCCAGATTGTAGAGGCAGATAATGCACAGATTCTTTCTTCATATGTGAGCTCTTTTGCCGATTCTACAAAATTAGAAGTGACCTTAAAGATCAATAAAACAGAACTATCGAGTATCATTGCCTCTTTTGAGCGTTACAACTACGAAGTTAAAGCTGTTTTTAACAATTCACAAAACGATGATGGTTCAGCAGATCGATTCAATTCTTTCATGAACTATTTAAACGTATAAAGCCTACATGAGAATAGCAATCTACGGTAGAGATTTTAATGATAGTGTTTTGCCTTTTGTACAAGAAGTGTTCGATGCATTGGCCCAACAACAAGTTACGATCTTGGTTTATCTAAAGTTTTACAACTTTATCAAACCTAAGGTGAAGCTGCCTGCAAATGTCATCACATTTTCTACCCATAAAGAACTAT
The DNA here is from genome assembly GCF_001412215.1 of Pedobacter sp. Hv1. Taxonomy (GTDB): domain Bacteria; phylum Bacteroidota; class Bacteroidia; order Sphingobacteriales; family Sphingobacteriaceae; genus Pedobacter. The sequence goes on along the minus strand of NZ_LLWP01000005.1, from coordinate 79,150 downwards.
TAACCGAAGTTGATGTGTTATTAAGTTTGGGAGGCGATGGCACACTATTAGATACTTTATCTTTAATTCGCGATTCTCAAATTCCAGTAATAGGGATCAATTTTGGCCGATTAGGCTTTTTGGCCAGTATCAACAAAACCGAAATTAAAACAGCAATTGAAGCTTTGGTAAAAGGCGAATATTCTTTAGATAAAAGAAGCATTTTAAACTTCGAATCGCAGAACTCCTTATTTGGAGATGAGAATTTTGCCTTGAACGATATCACTATCCACAGAAGAGATAACTCTGCGATGATGATCATTCATGCCTATATGAATGGAGAATTTATCAATTCTTATTGGGCAGATGGATTGATTATTGCCACTCCAACAGGTTCAACGGCTTACTCATTAAGTTGCGGAGGACCAATTATATTGCCCAACGCACAAAATTTTGTCATTACACCAATTGCACCACATAATTTAAATGTGAGACCAATTATTGTTCCCGACGATGTGAAGTTGACTTTTGAAATTGAGGCAAGAAGCACCAAATTTTTGGTTTCTTGCGATTCGAGAACGGAAACGGTAGACCGGTCTGTTAAAATCAACATCAATAAAGCCAGTTTTAATGTTAATCTACTTCGCCTTAACAATGAAAGTTATTTAACTACGTTAAGGAATAAATTACTTTGGGGTATAGATACCCGTAACTATTAAAATGCGATACAAAAAACTAGTTTTATCCTTTCTTTTATTTTTCTGCCTGTTTTCAACTGCTTTTGCGCAAAGAGCCGAAATAGGCATTGATCTTGGAGGTGCAGGATACATGGGTGATCTTAATGTAAACAATCCGATAAAAATTAGTGGTATTGCTGCTGGTGCATTTGCTCGGATTAACTTCGATCCATATTGGGGGCTTGGTTTACATTTTACCCATGGTCAAATCAAGGCTAACGATTTAACTTCATCGAATGCAGAGTTTAGAAACAATAGACAGCTCAATTTTTATACCTCAATTAATGAAATCAGCTTTATCGGAAATTTCAACTTTTTCGATATCTATTCTCCGATCAGCAAACGCAGGTTTTCTCCATATATCTTTGCTGGGATAGGCGGTTTCCTTTATGAGCCCAAAAGAAAAGCAACTACGGGTGGGGGCGATGTAACCTTAAGGTTGTATAGAACAGAGGGCCCAGAAAACCTTTATCGCAACTATGCCATTACCATGCCTTTTGGTGCAGGGGCAAAATATAAATTAACAGACAATTTAACGGCATTTTCTCAAATTGGTTATCGGGTAGCTTTTACAGACTACCTAGATGATGTGAGCGGAGTTTATCCCTCGAAAAACTCTTGGAATGGAGATCCGCCCAATGAAAGAGCGCAAAGTATGTTTCTATCAGACCCTACAGGATTACGTAATGCAGGAGAACAAAGAGGCGATTTTAGAAAAAGAGATACCTACATGTTTGTAAGTATTGGGATATCTTATACCTTTGTGAGCCAAAAATGCTTTACTTTTTAAAGCGTTGCTTAAAATATTAATGGGATTTAAAGAACAAATAGACATTACACGCTTACCAGAGCACATCGCAATTATTATGGATGGCAATGGCAGATGGGCTAAAAATCAAGGTAAATTTCGGGTTTTTGGTCACGAGAGTGGCGTACTTTCTGTAAAAGATATTGTAGAAGGTTGTGTAGATATTGGGATAAAATATTTAACCGTTTATGCCTTTTCTACAGAAAATTGGAACAGACCTATTGAAGAAGTAAATGCTTTAATGGAACTGTTAATTTCGACCATTAACCAAGAAGCAGAAACACTGAACAAGAATAACGTAAGATTAAACGCCATTGGCGATTTAAAATCTTTACCTCAAAAATGCATTGATGATTTGGCTAATGTGATGGAAATTACTAGCAAAAACACCAAATGCACCTTAACATTGGCCTTAAGTTACAGCGCCAAATGGGAAATATTGGAAGCTGCCAAAAGGCTGGCCCAACAAGTACAAGCAGAAGAAATTACATTAGAAGAAATTAATGAAGATGCTTTTGCTGCCCAACTCACAACTGCTCAGATGCCAGATCCAGAGTTAATGATCCGCACCAGTGGCGAGCACAGAGTAAGTAATTTCCTCTTGTGGCAAATTGCTTATACCGAATTGTATTTTACCGAAACTTTATGGCCAGACTTTAGAAGAGAAGATCTTTTTGAAGCCATTGTAGATTACCAAAAACGCGAACGTCGCTTTGGAAAAATTAGTGAACAACTGAACTAATTTTACTTTTAACACTTTTTAACAGGTGTTTAAATTAACTTAGCAACGTTTTTTAAATTGTAAATGAAAAGAATATACCAACTTATATTTCTGCTGTTAATTGGCTTGCCAACAATAGCTCAGATTCGTCAGCAGCCTGCTACAGCAAGCTTAAAAGTAAACGGCTTAGACCTAGATTATTTTAGTCCAAAAGAATATGTAATTGGTGGAACAACTTTAACCGGTACCAAATACCTTGATAAAGAAACAATTATCATTTTATCTAAATTAACAAAAGGGGAAAGAGTAACCCTACCAGGTGAGGTAACTGCAAGTGCAATTAAAAACCTTTGGGCACAGGGTTTGTTTGATGATGTACAATTAAACGTGTCAAAATTGGTAGGTGATACGGTGTTTTTTGATATTGAAGTGGTAGAACGTCCACGTTTAACTTCTTTTGATATTACAGGTATTAGCAAATCACAAAAAACAGACCTCAACGAAAAATTAGCTGATAAAGCAGGGAAAACAATTGTAAACGACAACTTATATAATACTACTAGTGCTATTGTTAGAAAATACCTTTTAGATAAAGGATATTTCTTCACCAAAATCGATTACGTATCAAAACCAGATCCTAACGGCGAGAACAACGTGATCTTGCAAGTGAATATCAACAAAGGGAAACGTGTAAAAGTACACGAGATCAACTTTGAAGGAAACAAAGACTTCAGATCTTCAAAACTGAGAAAATACCTTAAAAAGACTAAACAGCAGGCTTTTTATAAAATTTTTGGTAGTGGTAAATTCAGCAAAGAAAAATACGAAGAAGATAAACTGAAACTTGTAGCCAAAATGCAAGAAAAGGGCTATAGAGATGCTGCTGTATTAAAAGATAGCATTTATCAATATAGTGATAAGGCCATTGGCATTAAATTGAAGGTGCACGAAGGCCCTAAATATTACTTTGGTAATGTAACCTGGGTTGGGAATGCAAAATATGATACACAAACTTTAAAAAAGATCTTCGGGATAGAAAAAGGAGAGATCTTTAGCGAAGAGAAATTAGAGGCAAAATTACGTGGAAGTGCAAATGGAGATGATGTATCAAGTCTTTACCTAAATGATGGGTATTTGACATTTAATATTGATCCCATCCAAACCAAAATCCAAAACGATACCGTTGATATAGAAATGCGTATTTACGAAGGTCCTCAATATACAAACAACAAAATCAGTATCGTGGGTAACACCATTACCAATGATCGTGTTGTATTGCGTGAGGTACGTACCAAGCCAGGAGAGAAATTCTCTAAAGCCGATTTGATTAGAACAGTGCGTGAAATTGGTCAATTAGGAAATTTTGATGAATCGAAAACAAATCCTATTCCTAAACCTAACACAGCAGATGGTACAGTAGATATTGAATACCATGTGGAAGAAAAGCCTTCAGATCAAATTGAGCTATCAGGTGGTTTTGGTGGTGGCCGTGTAATTGGTACATTAGGATTAACCTTTAATAACTTCTCGTTAAGAAACATATTTAATGGTAATGCTTATAAACCATTGCCAAAAGGCGATGGACAAAAACTAAGCTTACGTGGACAGACCAATGGTAAATATTACCAATCATATAGCTTCTCTTTCTCTGAGCCATGGTTTGGTGGTAAAAAACCTGTAAGTTTTGGTGTAAGTGCATTTACCTCTTTGCAATCTAATGGTTTGGCATTGTCTGATGCAAATGCATACAAAATTCGTTTAAATGGAGTTTCATTTAGTTTAGGTAGAAAACTAAAATGGCCAGATAACTGGTTCTCATTAGTTCACTCTATTAACTTGAACCAGTATATCTTAAATAACTACCAAGGTTATTTATTTAAAACAGGTACCTCTTACAACTTAAACTTAACACAAGAAATTGCAAGAGACTCAAGAAACCATAATATTTTCCCAACTGGTGGTTCGTACATTAAGTTTACCATACAGGCAACACCACCTTACTCATTGCTAAATAATGTAAACTATGCAATAGCTTCAGATAAACAACGTTATAGGTTTACTGAGTACCATAAGTGGAAATTTGAATCGCAGTGGTTCCAAACAGTAACGGGTAAATTGGTATTAAAAGCGCAAGCACAATTTGGTTTCTTAGGTTCATATAATAAAGCCGTAGGTCAATCTGCTTTCGAACGTTTTAAATTAGGTGGTGATGGTATGCAGGGATTTGATTTCTTACAAGGTTCTGAATTGATTGCAATGCGTGGTTACTCTAACAACTCTGTTGTTCCGGTAGGTGCTAATATCAATAATGCGCAAACTTCTGGTAGCCCAATTTTCACCAAATATGTTCTTGAATTAAGATATCCAGTAATCAACTCACAACAAGCAACAGCGTTTGTAACTGCATTTGCCGAAGGTGGTAATACTTGGAATAAGTTTAGCGATTACAATCCGTTTAACGTAAGACGTTCATTAGGTATTGGCGCAAAAATATTTTTACCGATATTTGGTTTGTTAGGCATTGATTATGGTTACGGATTTGATAAAATACCAGGTATTCCAGATGCCAATAAAGGTCAATTCCACTTTAGTATTGCACAACAACTCGGAGGATTTAATTAACTTTATAGCATTAAAAAACAATGTTAGGTCAATGAAAAAATATATATTAGCTAGCTTTTTGCTCTTAATTGGATTAGGTGCATCAGCACAAAAATTTGCTTATGTTGATACAGAATATATCTTAAAGCATTTGCCAGAGTACAAATCATCATTAACACAAATAGATGGAATGTCTCAACAATACCAAAAACAAATTGATGATAGCTTTTCTGAAATAGATAAAATGTATAAAGCTTATCAAGCAGATCAAGTATTGTTAACAGACGATATGCGTAAACGTAGAGAAAACGATATCATTGAAAAAGAAAGAAAAGCAAAAGAATTGCAACGTTTAAAATTTGGACCAGAAGGAGAACTTTTCCAAATGCGTACCAAGTTGTTAAAACCAATACAAGAGAAAATAGCAACAACTATTGCAGAAACTGCAAAAGGTAAATTCATTGATTTTGTGTTTGATAAAAGTAGTGAATCTACAATGATGATTTACGCAAGTAGCAATTATGACATTAGTAATGATGTGATTATTAAATTGGGTTATAAACCTGGTACACTTGTTAAATAAAACAAAATAGAGAGTAAAATATAAAACAATTATTAAGTAAATAGAAAAATGAGAAAGTTAATTAACGTATTTTTTGTTGCAGCAGGATTAATGCTAATAACAAATGTTGCCAATGCTCAACAAAAATTCGGTCATTTAAATACCGATGAAATTTATGCAACTATGCCAGAAGCAAAAACGGCACAGACTGCACTAGAAACATTTGCAAAAAAATTGCAAGGTGATCTAGAAAAAATGAGTCAAGAATTGGCTACAAAATACAAAGCAGCGCAAGACAAACAAAAAACATTAAGTGAAGCCAACAAAGATGTAGTAGGCAAAGAATTGCAAGCAGCAGAAATTGAATTACAAGATCTTCAAAAAAGAATTCAAGATGCGCAAACTAAAGGTAACGAAGCTGTAGAAGCTAAAAGAAACGAATTGTTTCCTCCAGTTGGTCAAAAATTAAGTGGTGCAGTGAATGCAGTAGCTAAAGAAAAAGGATTGGCTTATGTTTTTGATATCTCTGGATCTCAAGGTTTCAATAACTTACTTTATTTTGATGGTGGCGAAGATATTACTGCTGCGGTTAAAACTAAATTGGGTATCTCTGCAACCACTCCAGCTCCTGCTGCAAAACCAGGTGCAGGTGCTGCTAAGCCTAAACAATAATTAGATAAATAATTAATATCTTGCGGAATTAAGTGTTCAACTTAATTCCGCTTTTTTTTGCAATGAATAATCAATTTTCAATAGGTGTTTTCGATTCTGGCTTTGGCGGTTTAACGGTATTTAAATCTATCACCGAAAAACTTCCACAGTACGATTATATTTATTTAGGCGATAATGCCCGTTCTCCTTATGGCGATCATTCTTTTGAAACCGTCTATCAATATACTTTAGAATGTGTAGAATGGTTGTTTGAGAAAGGTTGCCCTTTGGTTATTTTAGCCTGTAATACGGCCTCTGCTAAAGCATTAAGGAATATTCAGCAATTAGATCTGCCCAAAAAATATCCTAACCATAGGGTGTTGGGTGTAATTAGGCCTACGGCCGAAATTATTGGCAATTATACCCAAACTCAACAAGTAGGTGTAATGGGTACCAGAGGTACGGTAAATTCAAACTCCTATCCCATAGAAATCAACCACTTTTTTCCAGAGGTAAAGGTGCATCAGCAGAGTTGTCCAATGTGGGTGCCTATTATTGAAAATGGAGAGCATGAAAATGAAGGGGCAGATTATTTTGTAAACAAATATCTTCAAGAACTTCTTCAGCAATCGGCAGAGATAGATTGTATTTTACTGGCTTGTACACATTATCCATTGCTCATTCCAAAAATTGAACAATACCTGCCTAAAAATATCCAGTTGTTGGCGCAGGGCGATATTGTTGCAAATAGTTTAGTCGATTATCTGAAAAGACATCCTGAGATGGAAGGACAGTTGGCCAAAAACTCGAAAAGAGCTTTTTACACTTCTGGAGATGTGACTACTTTTGATGCACATGCCTCCGTATTTTTAGGGCAAGAGCTCAATTCTTCCAAAATGTAACAACGCTAGAGTTGATATCTAGCGCTATCTATTGTTGCAAACCTATTAGACTTAAGTGGTTACAGCTATTTAAAACCATCATTAACAAGGCATTTATCAAGTTATGGTAATTTGATGATAAAACTTGCATTTTCTGTTAGGTAGTAGTGAGATAAAACGGTAAATTTGCGGCTCAATCATAATCAATGAGTGATCAGATCAAACACGAATGCGGGATAGCCTTTATCCGATTGTTAAAACCTCTGTCATATTACCAAGAAAAATACGGTACTGCACTTTACGGCCTCAACAAATTGTATTTGTTGATGGAAAAGCAGCACAACCGTGGACAGGACGGTGCAGGTATTGCAACCATTAAATTAGACATGAAACCAGGTAGCCGCTACATTAGCCGTTACCGTTCTATGGCTCAGAATGCGGTTGCAGATATTTTTGGATATGTACAAAACAAGTTTGTAGATATTCAGAATGAAACGCCAGAGTTAATGAAAGATACCGAATTCCTAAAACAAAACGTAAGCTTTATCGGCGAGGTTTTATTAGGGCATTTGCGTTATGGTACCCACGGTAAAAATAGCATCGAAAATTGCCACCCTTTCTTACGCCAAAATAACTGGATGACGAGAAACTTGGTAATTGCGGGTAATTTTAACATGACTAATGTTGATGAGCTGTTAGAGCAATTGTACGAGCTTGGTCAACATCCAAAGGAAAAAGCAGATACGGTTACTGTTTTGGAAAAAATTGGTCACTTTTTAGATGATGAAAATCAAGAGTTATTTGATACCTACAAAAAAGAAGGATTAAATAATGTCGATATCACCCATAAAATTTCTGACAACTTAAACATTGCAAACATTCTTCGCCGTTCTGCAAAAAATTGGGATGGTGGTTATACCATTTCTGGTATTGTAGGTAATGGAGATGCATTTGTACTTCGCGATCCTTCAGGCATTCGTCCGGCATTTTATTATGCAGATGATGAGATTGTAGTTGCCGCATCAGAAAGACCAGCTATCCAAACTGCTTTCAACGTACAGATCAAACAAGTTAAAGAGATTGAACCAGGCCACGCTTTAATTGTTAAAAAAGATGGTACGGTAACTCAAGAAATGTACCGCGAGCCAACAGAGAAAAGAGCATGTTCTTTTGAACGAATCTATTTTTCTAGAGGTAGCGACGCAGATATTTATAAAGAACGTAAAAAACTTGGTCACTTATTAATTCCGCAGGTTTTATCTGCTGTAAATAAAGATTTAAAGAATACTGTTTTTTCATTTATTCCTAATACTGCCGAAGTTTCATTTTATGGAATGGTTGAAGGTTTGCATCAACACGTACGTGAAGTGCAGAAAGATACTTTGCTTAACCGTAAGGAAAAGTTAAGTGATGAAGAACTGGACGAATTGCTTTCGATGTCGCCTAGAGTAGAAAAACTAGCGATTAAAGATGTAAAACTGCGTACCTTTATTACACAAGATGCCGATAGGGGCGAAATGGTAGCCCACGTTTACGATACCACTTATGGTGTAATTAAAAACCATACCGATACCTTAATTGCAGTGGATGATTCTATTGTTCGTGGAACAACATTGAAACAAAGTATCATTAAGATTATTGACAGGTTACATCCTAAAAAAATCATTATCGTTTCTTCTGCACCTCAAATTCGTTATCCAGATTGTTATGGTATCGATATGTCTAAAATGGGACAATTTGTGGCTTTTGATGCAGCCGTTCAGTTGCTAAAAGAAAGAGGCTTGGAGCACATTATAGAAGAAGTTTACCAAAAATGTAAAGCTTCTCTATTACTGCCAAAAGAAGAAATTGTTAACCATGTGAAAGAGATTTACAAACCATTTAAACAACAAGAAATCTCAGATCAGATTGCAAAAATTATTACACCAGCTGGCACGAAGGCAGAAGTTGAGGTCATTTATCAAACTTTAGATAACCTGCACTTGGCCTGCCCAGATCATACAGGCGATTGGTATTTCTCTGGAAACTACCCAACCCCAGGTGGCAATAAAGTAGTAAATAAAGCTTTTGTAAACTGGAAAGAAGGAAATAACCAAAGAGCTTACTAAGTAGGTTTTTTCTGTCCAACAATATTTATTGGATATAACAAAGGGGTGAAGACTTAAGTTTTCACCCCTTTTATATTTTAAGAAAAAAAAGACTAATAAAATTGGTGATAGGTTTTATAGATCAACCAGATGGCGAAAGCAATAATAATTACGCCTGCAATCTTATTCAGCTTCTTGAGGGCGTCTTCTTTAATCCGATAGCGCAATTTGCTAGAATAATAACTTTTTAATCCGTCTATGGTTAATTGGGTAGCCATGGCAATGAAAAAGCAAAAGAGTTTTTCATCCAATGAATTGAGCTTTGCAGAGATGATCCCACTTACAATGATCCAAAACATCAAGGTAGAAGGAGTTAAAATACACATCAGAAAACCTTTGAGCAGATAGCCTCTTTTGCTCACTTTGATAATGGCATTCTCTTCGTATTTGATAGACACTTTCGAGTAGAGGTAATAGACGCCCACGGCAAAGAGAAATAAGCCTCCAATAATGCCTACATATTTATCAAAACTTTCTTGATAAACTAAAAATTGACTTCCATAAAGTACCAGTCCAATTAAAACAACATCGCTGATAATGACGCCAACTGCTAATGAAAAACCGGCCTTAAATCCTTTCTCAATACTGGTCTTTATCATTGCAAAAAAAACAGGACCAGTTAAAAATGAGGAAATTAGCCCAGCGCCCATACCCAATAAAATCGCTTCAAACATTAGCCTATCATATATTTTATGCTAATATGCGATTTTTAAAGCTAAAATCTGAGCTTTTTTGTTTCGAATTTTGATTAGAATTCATTCCAACATTAATTATAATATGATGTTAACATATTCAAAACAATTCTTTTCAATTGTGTATAAATTACACTTTAGTAAGCAATAAATTTTATTTATGTTTAACAAACTAAATATTAAATAGCCTAAACCTTAAACTCTAAATCCAAAAATGGAACAACAAACACAAACCAAATGGGGGCAGTTTATTCCCTTAGTTACGGTATTCTTCTTTTGGGGATTCGTAGCTGCAAGTAATGACATCCTCATCCCTGTATTTAAAGAGGCATTTCATTTAACTCAAAGTGAAAGCCAATTGGTATCTATTGCATTTTATGTAGCCTATACTGTAGGTTCATTAATCTATATGGGCATATCATTATTAATGGGAAAAGATCTAATTAATAAAATTGGTTATAAAAATGGATTAGCCTTAGGTTTGGTAGTTTCTGCAGTGGGTACTTTATTGTTTTATCCAGCAGCTAATTCCGGATCGTTTCCATTAATGTTGTCTGGTTTATTTATTGTTGCTTTAGGCTTTTCGCTCCAACAAACGGTAGCAAACCCATTGGCAATTGCTTTAGGACCTATCAGTACGGGTTCGCAACGTTTAACCTTAGCTGGTGGTATCAATAACTTCGGTACAACCATTGGCCCGCTGATTGTGAGTTTTGCCATTTTTGGTGCAAGCACAAGCAGCACCGGAAGCATTAGTATTGAGAGTGTTAAAATTCCTTATTTAATCTTAGGAGCAGCCTTTTTATTGGTTGCCATTTTCTTAAAGTTATCTCCGCTACCAGATCGACCAGCATTGGTTGAGGCATCGGCCGAAGATGATAAGCCATCAAGTGCATGGACAGCTTTAAAATACCCACAATTGGTATTGGGTATGATCGCCATCTTTGTGTATGTGGGTGTTGAAGTTTCTACTGCAAGTAATTTACCAGCCTACATGGAAAAAGATCTAGGTTTTGCGATTAAAGATGTTGCGCCTTATATTTCGTTGTATTGGGCCAGTATGATGATTGGTAGATGGACAGGTGCGGTTGAAGCATTTACAGATAAGATTAACCTACAAAAAATATTAAGATGGGTAGCTCCATATTTAGCTTTTGCCATCTTTTTGGGTGTAAATGCCATTGCAAAACATGATTTAGCACCATTTTATATCTATGCCCTGATCATTTTGGTATTAATTATTGCCGATGTAATGAGTAAAGGTAATCCTGCCAGAATGTTGTTGATCTTCTCTGGTATCGGTATTTTGGCATTAATGATTGGAATGTTTACCACTGGAATGGTAAGTGTATATGCCTTTACAAGTGTAGGTTTGTTCTGTAGTACATTATGGCCTTGTATCTTTACTTTAGCAGTAAGCGGATTAGGTAAAAATACAAGTCAAGGTAGTAGTTTCTTGATCATGATGATCATGGGTGGTGGTATCATCAGCTGGATCCAAGGTTATGTTTCTGAATTTACAGGCATCCAATACAGTTATATCATAGGTATTTTGTGTTTTGCCTACCTAGCTTATTATGCTTGGAAAGTAAGCGGAATACTTAGAAAACAAGGAATTAATTTTGATACCAAAGTATCTGGTGGTCATTAATTAAAATAACATTTCAAAAGCCTTCCTTTTTTAAAGGGAGGCTTTTTTGTGTATAGACATTTTTTTAGTAGTGGTTCAAACAATATTTATTTTGCATATTTAGCAACTGAAAATAAAACCAAACTCAATGACTGAATCAACACCTAACCAAAAAAGCAGCTTTTTTCGCCAAATGGCAATCATTAGCATGCTGTTTTTTGTTTTCGGATTTGTAACCTGGCTCAATGGTACACTGATCCCATTCCTTCAAATTGCTTGCGATTTAAAAGAAACCCAAGCACTATTAGTCACATTTGCCTTTTACATGGCTTATTTCTTTTTGGCAATTCCATCATCGGCCATCCTTAAAAAAACAGGGTTTAAAAATGGAATGGCGCTTGGCTTGTTTGTAATGGCTCTTGGGTCTTTAATTTTTATCCCAGCCGCACAACAACGTGCTTTTGGTTTATTTTTAACAGGTTTATTTGTGCAAGGTGCAGGCTTAGCTTTATTGCAAACAGCTTCAAATCCTTATGCGGCAATTATTGGCCCCATAGAAAGTGCCGCACAACGCATCAGTATTCTAGGGATCTGTAATAAAATTGCAGGTGCCATCAGTCCTTTAATCTTAAGTGCCATTGTATTAAAAAATGCAACAGCCATTGAAGAAAAGATCAAGGTAGCTGTCTCAGAAGCAGATAAAATACAATTGTTAGACGAGTTGGCAAGCAAAGTAATTACGCCTTATGTAATTATGGCTGTGGTATTGATGGTGTTAGCTTTCTTAATAAAAAAATCATCACTTCCAGAAATTGATACAGATAAAGAAGATGAAGGATCTGGAGCTGAAACTGCACATAAATCTTCAGTATTAAGTCATCCGCATTTGGTATTGGGTGTTATTTGTTTATTCTTATATGTTGGTGTAGAAGTAATGGCAGGAGATGTAATTGGTAATTATGGAAGAGCAATGGGCATGAGCCTAGATACCACCAAATATTTTACCACTTTCACGTTGATCTCCATGTTGGTGGGTTATGTGATAGGTATTTTTGCCATTCCTAAATACATTAGTCAGCAAACAAGTTTAAAACTAGCCGCAATATTGGGTCTGGTATTTACTTTAGGGGCTTATTTTACAGAAGGCTATACTGCGGTAACTTTTATTGCCTTGTTAGGGTTGGCCAATGCGCCAATGTGGCCGGCTATATTTCCTTTAGCCATTAATAAACTGGGTAGATTTACTAAAATTGGTTCGGCCTTATTGGTAATGGGTATTGCAGGTGGAGCTATTTTGCCACAAATCTATGCGCAATTGAAATCACAATTTGGTATGGCCAATAACCTTGCTTTTTTAATATGTATGCTGCCATGTTATGCTTATATTTTGTATTATGCCATGGCAGGTTATAAAGCAGGACTAAAAAAATAATGAAACCATCTTTTAATAAAATTTTCATGAATCTGGCTTCAGATTTAGCTGGTCGTTCGCATTGCGTACGTGCACATGTTGGTGCCGTATTGACAAAAGATACCCGTATCATCTCCATTGGTTACAATGGCCCTCCAGCGGGTACACACAATTGCGATGAAGAATGGCCAGAAGTGGGCTGTGCAAGAGATAGTAAGGGAAGCTGTTCGTTGGCTTTACATGCAGAAGAGAATGCGATTTTATATGCCATTAAAAACGGATCTAAAATTGAAGGCTCAACATTGTATACCACACTCTCACCCTGTATTGCCTGTGCCAGATTAATTCTGTCGTCGGGGATTAAAAAAGTCTATTTTAAGGATTCTTATGCGGCTTATAAAGGTTTGGCAAGTGATGAAGGGGTAGATTTTTTAGTGCGCTTTGGCGTGAAGGTTTTACAGCATGGTGGCGAGTAGGAAATGGGGAATGGGGAATAGGAAATAGCTTGTCAGTTCATTGGTTCATTTGTGAATAGTAAATGGGGAATAGGAAATAGAGAATAGTAAATAGTTCAATAGTTCATTGGTAAGTAGGAAATGGTTTTTGTAAATAATTAATGGCAGAAGCTATTTCCTCCTTCGACTTCGGACTCTTGACTTTGAACTTCAGAGTTTCAACTTTGTTCATTGCACATCTCATATCAAATAGCTATCTTTGCCCATGCTAGAAAAAATCATCATTCTCGATTTTGGTTCGCAGTTTACACAGCTTATTGCCCGTCGCGTTCGCGAACTTAATGTTTACTGCGAAATCCATCCATTTAATCACATTCCCGAATTAGATTCAACTGTAAAAGGAATTATTTTATCAGGTAGTCCTTATTCTGTTCGTCAGGAAGATGCGCCTTATGTAGACTTAGGCTTGTTTAAAGCTTATCCACTATTGGCGGTTTGTTATGGTGCACAATTTATTGCACAACAAAGTGGGGGAGATGTGCAAGCATCGTCAACTAGAGAGTATGGTAGAGCAAACCTGAACTTTGTAAATAACGCAAATCCATTATTTAAAGGAATCAATATCGATTCTCAAGTATGGATGAGCCACGGAGATACCATTACCCAAGTGCCAAGCAACTTTGAAATTATTGCCAGCACGGCAGAAGTTAAAGTAGCAGGGTACCAAGTTAAAGATACCAATACCTATGCCATTCAGTTTCACCCAGAAGTAACACACAGTACAGATGGTAAGCAATTATTGCAGAACTTTTTGGTAGACATTTGTAACTGTGCTCAAGATTGGACTGCTGATGCATTTGTAGAAACGACTATTGCTGCCCTAAAAGAAAAATTAGGTAACGATAAAGTGGTTTTAGGCCTATCAGGTGGTGTAGATTCGAGCGTTGCAGCTATTCTATTGCATAAAGCAATTGGTGCAAACCTACATTGTATTTTTGTAGACAATGGTTTGTTGAGAAAAGATGAGTTTGAAAGCGTTTTAGAGCAATACAAACACATGGGCTTAAACATTAGAGGTGTTGATGCCAAAGAACGTTTCTTAAGCCAATTAGCAGGCGTTAAAGACCCTGAGTTGAAACGTAAAGCCATTGGTAGGGTTTTTATCGAAGTTTTTGATGATGCTGCCCACGATGTTAAAGATGTAGTGTGGTTGGCTCAAGGTACCATCTACCCTGATATTATTGAATCGGTTTCTGTTAAAGGACCATCGGCAACGATTAAGTCGCACCATAACGTTGGTGGTTTACCAGATTTTATGAAGCTTAAAATCGTAGAACCACTAAATACCTTATTTAAAGATGAAGTAAGAAGAGTAGGCAAATCTTTAGGTATTGAAGGATTTATTTTAGGTCGCCACCCTTTTCCTGGTCCAGGTTTGGCCATCAGAATTTTGGGCGATGTAACACCAGAGAAAGTAGCCATTTTACAAGAGGCAGATGCCATTTATATCAATAACCTAAAAGAAGCTGGTTTATACGATCAAGTATGGCAAGCTGGCGCTATTTTCCTTCCAGTTCAATCTGTAGGGGTAATGGGCGATGAGCGTACCTACGAAAATGTAATCTGCTTACGTGCAGTAGAATCTGTAGATGGAATGACTGCAGACTGGTGCCATTTACCTTATAACGTGCTCGCAAAAATTTCTAATGAAATTATCAATAAAGTAAAAGGAATTAACCGAGTTGTGTATGATATCAGTTCAAAACCACCAGCAACTATTGAGTGGGAATAAATATTGGATAATTGCTTGCTTGATAGGTTTTTTTGCTAGTTGTAGCCCAAAGGTGGTTCCGCCAGTAAATAAACCTGTTAAGGAAGTGAAAAAAGAAACCAAAGAAGAAAAACCTGCCAAGAGATTTACCGAAGCAGGAATTTCTTTGTTAGTTCCTTTTAAATTAAACCAACTTAATTTAAATACGGCCAATAAAGCACAATTAGAACGTGCAGATATGGCCATCGATTTTTATCAAGGCGTAAAATTGGGGATAGACTCTGCCGCAAGTTTTGGCTTGAATTTTAAACTCAATGTATTTGATAGCAAAGATGAGAATAGCCAATTAGCGGTGCTATTTAAAAAGGAAGCGTTAAAGAACAGTAACTTAATTATTGGTCCGGTTTTTCCTGATGGTGTGAAGTACATGACCAATTATGCTATTGAAAACAATTTGACCATTGTGTCGCCTTTAGCGGCATCAAAACCCAGCGATTTCGATAATCCTAATTTGATCTCTGTAGTTAATAACATTGATCAACATGCCATTAAAATAGCCGATTATATTGCCCAACACTACCAAAGCAATAATGCAATTGTGGTGTTGATCAATCCACGGAAAGCTACCGATGAGCAATTTGCTGCGCCTTTAAGAGCTCGATTTAAGCAAAATCATCCTGCTTTCATTGTGCAAGAGTTTACCTCTACGTATGCCTTTGAAACCAGAATGATCAAGGGTAAAAAGTATGCCTTGGTGATCTGTTCGTCGGAAACAGGTTTTGTAATCCCTAGCATAGATAAAATATTTAAGCTTAAAAATCTAAAAACTGGCGGGTATGACATTAGTCTTTTCGGACATCCGAATTGGATGAAACAAAACTATAATGTAGATCAATTGCAAGATCTTAATACCATTATAAGTACTTCTTATAGGATTGACTATAAAAGCCAAGCTGTAATTAACTTTATTAAAAAATACCGATCGGAGTTTAATTTTGAGCCTAGCGAATACTCTTTCAAAGGTTTTGATATTGGTTTTTATTTTGGCAAATTGCTAGCTAAACATGGCGAAAAATACCTTGATTATTTAACCAAGGATAAATACAAGGGGCTGCATAATTCTTTTGATTTTGGATTCGACCCCAAATACGGCTATTTTAACAAAGATTTAATGCTGTTGCAGTATAAAAACCTTACCTTAAATCTAGTTGATTAATTAAAAATTTAAATTCCCTTTAAGGCTGAGGTATGAGAGTAGAACACCAGATCCGTGCGTTTGAACAATTATTTGCAAGTTACAATGGCGTTTTGCCTTTGCATAGGCATTTGGTTGGTTATTTTAAGCAACACAAACAAATGGGGTCTTCTGATCGGAGATGGGCTACAAGATACATCTATAGCTTTTTTAGATTAGGAAAGGCACTTGCTAAATTAGATCCTTTAAAAAGATTGGCTATAGCTGATTTTTTATGTAATGATACTTCAAGCTTGATTGTTGCACAATACCTACCAGATCTAGTTGAAAAAATTGGTCTCCCAGCCCAAGAAAAAATAGACCTGATTAAGAAAGCTTTTCCAGCTTTTAAATTGGAAGATGTTTTTTCGTTCAGTGCGCCGCTTTCTGAAAGTATCAATGCCACAGATTTTTACAGTGCTTCTTTTAGTCAACCCGATTTATTTATCAGGGTAAAATCAACTCATATCCAAGCGGTAATTAATCAATTGCAAGCCAATAATGTAACTGTTAAAGAAGTCTCAGATACGACTTTAGCCTTGCCTAATGGAACAAAATTGGAGCAAGTCATCAACGATCCTAGGCTGTATCAGGTACAAGATCTATCTTCTCAAAAAACTGGCGCTTATTTTAAACCGAACAAATACGATTATTGGTGGGACTGTTGTGCTGCATCTGGCGGAAAATCGCTGTTGTTACATGACTTAGAGCCAAATATAGAATTGCTGGTAAGCGATGTAAGGGAAAATAGCCTGATGAATTTGCAGGAGCGTTTCCAGTTGGCTGGAATTAAGAAATACCATCAGAAAGTGATTGATCTCTTGCAGAATAATGATCAGATTTTGCACCATTATGAGTTTGATGGCATTTTATTGGATGCACCATGTTCAGGTTCTGGTACATGGGGACGTACGCCTGAAATGTTATATTACTTCGAGAAACATAAAATAGAGAATTATGTCAAACTGCAAAAGGCCATTGCCCAAAATGTAGTGAAATACCTTAAAAAAGATAAACCATTAATTTATATGACCTGTTCTGTATTTAAAGCAGAAAATGAGGATGTAGTAGCTTATTTGACCTCAAATTTCGACTTGAAGTTAGAAAAAATGGAATTGATTAAAGGTTACGGTGATAAGGCAGACAGCATGTTTGTAGCCCGTTTAATTAAGCAAAGTGGGGCTAATGATGAAGCCAATGCCTAATCTTCTCTTTCAAATGCCTAATGGCTTCGAAGAGAATGGCGAGTACGCCAATAATTAAAGTAAATTGCTCAAAATTGTTCATAACAAAGCTTTACTAACTATAAGACCAATTTACTTAAAAATTGTTACAAATCCTAATTAATAGGTAGTTAAAGCAAGCAAAAATGTAGTAAGAACAGCTTTTTAAAAACTAAGCTTACAAGCCTGTGTTTGTGCGGAATAGTTTAATGGCAATTGCTAATAAGATAATCCCAAAGGCCTTTCTTAAAATGTTCAATCCGGTTTTACCGAAAAGCTTTTCTAAACGATTTGTATTTTTCAATACAAAATAAACAAACAGCATATTTAAAATAATACCCACAATGATGTTTTGTGTGGCGTATTCTGTTTTTAGAGACAGTAAGGTGGTCATGGTGCCAGCACCCGCAATTAAAGGAAAGGCTAAGGGAACAATTGAAACTGTTTCTGGCGCTTCATCCCTAAATAAGGTAAGCCCTAAAACCATTTCCATGGCTATGGCGAAAATTACAAATGAGCCTGCTATGGCAAAAGAAGCCACATCAACCCCAATTACACCCAAAAGTGTTTTACCTGCAAAAAGAAAGATAATCATGAGTGCAGTAGCTACAATGGCCGCCTTTTCTGATTGGATATGACCCGCTTTTTTGCGTAATTCAATTACAATAGGTATAGAACCTAAAATATCAATAATGGCAAATAATACCATTGTAGTAGAGAGAATTTGGCTAAAACTGAATTCCATAGCGTGTAATTTAAAATGATACCGCAAAGGTAAGAGTTTCAATGTGATAATAGATGAATTGTATGTAAACAAAAAAGCCGCCAGTTTCTAAACTGACGGCTTCTTAAAATATGTAATTAACTATTTTGGTTCAACATTATTTGCCGTAGCAATTTTATAACCATATATAATCAAGTGGAGTACAGCAAAGCCTAATGAGAAATAATATAGGCCAAAATCAGCTTGTACAGTTGCATCAAGTGCAGTTGCTTCTAAAGATAAGTGGTGGTGTAAAATGGCAACCACAATTAATAAAGCTGCCAATGCCAAACCAATGTATGATACGGTTTTGGTGCTTTTTACCATCGTAGCTTTTACATTATCAGAAAGTAAACTGTTTCTAATTCCGTAGAATAGATAAACGTTAATACCGATAATCATCCATACCAATAAACGAACCCAAGTATCAAGTGGCAAGAACACCATCATACCCAAACAAACCAATACGCCCAAAATTGGGATTAAAGGTACCAAAGGCACTTTAAATGCTCTAGGCAAGTCTGGCATGCGTTTTCTTAAGATCATGATACCAATACACACCAAAATGAAGGCGAATAATGTTCCAATACTGGTCATCTCGCCCACTACACGTGCAGGTACAAATGCAGCAAATAAACTTACAAACACCATAAACAATAAATTGCTTTTTGCTGGTGTGCTGTATTTTGAGTGTACGCTTGAGAATACTTTAGGCAATAAACCATCTTTACTCATAGAGAAGAATACTCTTGATTGGCCCATTAACATTACCAAAATTACAGAAGCATAACCACCTAAAATAGCTAAGATAATGGCTTTATTTAACCAAGGATAAGCAGGAGCTACAATGCCAGTAGTAGCATCTTTAAGACCCATGTTATCAATTGCTACAGCAACTGGAGCAATACCATCTTGACCTTTAAATAATTCATAATTTGCAACACCTGTCATTACGTGGGCAAATAAGATATATAGAATAGTACAGATAAATAGCGAAACTAAGATACCAATTGGCATATCTTTCTTAGGGTTTTTTGCTTCCTGCGCAGCAGTAGAAACAGCATCAAAACCAATGTAAGCAAAGAAAACAATACCAGCAGCTCTAATGATACCAGAAATACCGTACTCGCCAAATTTACCTGTGTTGTTAGGGATATATGGAGTGTAGTTTTCTGAATTGATATATTTCCATCCCAAGAAGATGAAAATCATTACAATTACCACTTTAACAGCTACAATGATACCGTTGATTACGGCAGATTCTTTAGTGCCTTTAATTAAAATCAACGACATTAACACTACAATAAATACAGCAGGTAAGTTAAACATACCCGATACAATTGTTCCATCGGCTAAAGTTGCAGTGTCGAATGGAGACATTACTACTTGGGCAGGGAGGTGGATGTCGAAGTATTGAAGAAACTTGACTAGGTATCGACTCCAGCTAATGGAAACTGTGGCCGCACCAACTGCGTATTCCAATACCAAATCCCAGCCAATAATCCAGGCAACAAATTCGCCCATGGTGGCATAAGAATAAGTATAGGCACTACCAGCAACAGGAATCATGGATGCAAACTCTGCATAGCATAAGCCAGCAAAAGCACAACCAACAGCTGCGATAATGAATGAAATTGTGATAGCAGGTCCGGCATTGTTTGCTGCCGCAGAGCCTGTAATAGAGAATAAACCAGCACCAATAATGGCACCAATACCCAAAGCTACCAGATTTACTGGGCCAAGGGTTCTCTTCAGTGTACCTTCTCCGCTCTCTTCTGCTTCCTTTGTAAGTAAGTCAATCGACTTTCTAAAATTCATAGTTTAAGGTTTAGTTTAAATGTTTCGATAAGTTTTGGAATTTATTAAAATATACAAGTTCAAACCTAATTAAAAATAATGTAAAAATAAAGGGGATTTTTGCTCAAAACCCCCTTTATTTAGTAACATTTATGATTTAACTAACGTTTAATAACAACGTCAATTTTATTTGCAACAATCTATGTTTTTATTGTTGTTGATTTTTTCTTCCAAGTACCGAGTTTTTCTTTCCGTAGAAGAAGTAGATGGCAACCCCAAGTGCCATCCAAATTGCTAACCTAACCCAAGCTTCAATAGGTAGAGAATACATTAAGTAAAAACATACAATGATACCTAAAATGGGTACAAATGGTACAAATGGAGTTTTAAAAGGACGATCTCTGTTAGGATCTGTTTTGCGTAAAATCATTACACCAATACAAACCAATGAGAAGGCAAGTAAGGTACCAATAGACACCATGTGACCTAAATCTGTAACCGGAACAAAACCTGCAAATAAACTTACGAATACCATGAAGAATAAGTTGGTTTTCCATGGCGTTCTGTATTTAGCATGGATGCTACCAAAAAACTTAGGAAGTAAGCCATCTTTAGACATGGTATAGAATACTCTTGATTGTCCCATTAACATCACTAGAATTACTGAGGTATAACCTGCTAAAATAGCGATGATCAATCCCATTTGTAACCAGCCATATCCTGTTACCTTAAATGCTGTAGCTGCAGGAGAAGCATCACCTTTAAAGATTTCGAAAGGTACTAGGCCAGTCATTACATGTGCAAATAGAACATATAATATTGTACACACCGCTAAAGATCCTAAGATCCCAATTGGCATCCCTTTTTGTGGGTTTTTAGCTTCTTGAGCTGCAGTAGAAACGGCATCGAAACCAATAAATGCAAAGAATACTAGCGCTGCACCAGATGCAATACCAGAAATACCAAATTCGCCATAAACACCTGTGTTGGCAGGGATATATGGAGTGTGGTTTGCAGGATTGATAAATTTCCATCCTAAAGCGATGAACAATATAACAACAGCCACTTTGATCACTACCAAGAAATTATTAAGGTTTGCAGACTCTTTTGTTCCACGTAGCAACAATAAAGAAAGCAACGAAACAATAACGATGGCAGGTAAATTGATACCTCCACCATCAACTTCTGCAAATGATTTTGTTAAATAAAGTGGCATCTCTACACCAAATTCGTGTAGTAATTTATTAAAATATCCAGACCAGGATACGCCCACTGTGGCTGCCCCTAGGGCATATTCTAAAACCAAATCCCATCCAATAATCCAGGCCATAAACTCGCCCATAGTAGCGTAAGAATAAGTGTAAGCACTACCTGCTACTGGGATCATAGATGCAAATTCAGCATAACACAATCCAGCAAAAGCACAACCTACAGCGGCTAATACAAATGATAGTGTTACTGCGGGTCCAGCGTGGTCGGCAGCAGCGATACCAGTTAATGAGAATAAACCGGCGCCAATAATTGCTCCGATCCCTAAAGCAACAAGACTTTTGTTGTTTAAGGTGCGTTTAAGGGTGCCTTCGCCACTTTCTGCTGATTCGGCAAGAAGTACATCAATAGGCTTTTTTAAATTCATAAATTAATTAAGTTAGTTGGTTAGTGTATCTGTAGATTTTTTAATACCCCAAACCTAAAAAAAATATCTACAATTGAAAAAGGGATTTTTTGCAAAATCCCTTTTATTTAGTAACATTTATGATTTAACTAACGTTTAATAACGGTGTCAATCTCATTTTTGATGGTGTCGACCTTTTCATTACCTAAAGAATCAACAGTTTTTTGAATGCGAACCTCTTTGATCACCTCGGTTGCAGGTTTCATATCAGTTGCGCTAATGGCAATATATGGTGCAATTACCAATGAAACGATAGACATCAACTTGATCAAAATATTCATTGAAGGACCTGAAGTATCTTTGAATGGATCACCGACAGTATCGCCAGTTACAGAAGCTTTGTGTGGTTCTGATTTTTTGTAATACATTTCTCCATTAATTTCTACACCTTTTTCGAATGATTTTTTAGCATTGTCCCATGCACCACCTGCGTTAGATTGGAAAATACCCATTAATACACCAGATACAGTAACACCAGCTAATAAACCACCCAATACCTCTGGACCAAAAACAAAACCTACAATTACAGGTGTAATTAGCGCGATGGCTCCAGGTAACATCATTTCGCGGATAGAAGCTTTAGTAGAGATTGCTACACATTTTTCATATTCAGGTTTAGCTTTGTATTCCATAATTCCAGGAATTTCGCGGAACTGGCGACGAACTTCTTGAACCATATCCATTGCTGCTTTACCTACTGCTTGAATACAAAGTGCAGAAAATACAAAAGGGATCATTCCACCTACAAATAGACCTGCCAAAACTGGTGCTTTGTAGATATCGATAGCAGAAATACCTGCAATACCTACAAATGCTGCAAATAAAGCCAATGAAGTTAAGGCTGCAGAGGCAATGGCAAATCCTTTACCAGTAGCCGCAGTTGTATTTCCTACAGCATCTAAATTATCTGTACGTTCACGAACTTCTGGAGGTAATTGGCTCATTTCTGCAATACCACCTGCATTATCGGCAATAGGACCAAAAGCATCAATAGCTAACTGCATGGCTGTGGTAGCCATCATACCTGCTGCTGCAATGGCAACACCATATAGACCTGCAAAGTAATAAGAAGCCATAATTCCTCCAGCCAAAACCAAGATTGGAATAACTGTCGATTTCATCCCTACTGATAAACCAGCAATGATGTTGGTAGCATGACCTGTTGAAGATTGTTGAATGATTGAATTAACGGGGCCTTTTCCCATTGCGGTATAATATTCGGTAACAATACTCATAATGGTACCTACCACTAAACCTACAATAATGGCATAAAATACATTCATGCTCGAAAACTCATAACCACGAAGGCTTAGCGTTTCTGGCAACATCCATTTCACAATAAAGAAAGAAGAAATAGCTGTAATTACAATTGACGACCAGTTACCTAGGTTCAATGCATTTTGCACATTAGATTTCTCATCTTTAATGGTTACAAACCATGTTCCGATAATAGAGAAGATAATTCCCAAACCACAAATCACCATTGGTAATAAGATTGGAGACATTCCGCCAAATTTATCAGTTACACTAATTTCTTGACCTAAAACCATGGTTGCCAAGATTGTTGCTACGTAAGAACCAAATAAATCGGCACCCATACCTGCAACATCACCCACGTTATCACCTACGTTATCTGCAATGGTTGCAGGGTTACGTACATCATCTTCTGGGATACCTGCTTCAACCTTACCAACTAAATCTGCACCAACATCGGCAGCTTTGGTATAGATACCGCCACCTACACGTGCAAATAAAGCAATAGATTCGGCACCTAAAGAAAATCCGGTCAGTACTTCAATAGCTGTTTTCATGTTAATTACACTTACAGCACCATCTGCACCAATTACCTTAAAATAAGAAAGGAAAACGATAAATAATCCACCTAAACCTAATACAGCTAAACCTGCAACACCTAGGCCCATTACTGTTCCGCCAGTAAAACTTACTTTTAAAGCTTGTTTTAAGCTGGTTCTTGCAGCTTGTGTAGTACGTACGTTTGCTTTTGTTGCTGCTTTCATGCCAATATATCCAGCAAGTGCTGAGAAAAAGGCGCCAATAACAAAGGCAATGGAAATGATCCAACTTGAGTGGATTGCTTTACCATTAATTTCGTGAATTGTTCCTGAATAGGCCAATAAGGCTGCTGCAAAAACAGCAAAAATACTGAGTACTTTCCATTCTGCTTTTAAAAAGGCCATAGCACCATCGGCAATATAGCCTGCAAGCTGCTGCATATTAGCATCACCTGCATCTTGTTTGTTTACCCACGCACTTTTCACAGCCATAACCAGAATACCGATTAGGCCCAATAGAGGGATGGAATAGATTAAATTGTCTTGTAGAAAATCCATAGTTTAATTTTATGTTTTTGGTTGTTTAGTTGTGAAATAAAAATAATACAAGGGTTGCAAAAATAAGTGTGTTTAGCTAATAACCAAATTTTTATGAAAATGATTGTTAACATTTTTTCTTTTTAGGTAATAATCTGGTTGTGTTAACGTTTGTCTCTATTTTTTTTACAGTTTTTTCATATATATTAGCCTAATATAAAACTAAAAAAACCAAACAACACAAACTAAAATGGAAAACCAAAAAGAAGAAGGTTCTTTTAAAAGAGAACTCGGCCTGTTTGATGGCACAATGCTCGTAGTAGGCTCAATGATCGGGTCGGGGATATTTATTGTAAGTGCAGATATTACCAGGCAAGTAGGTTCTGCTGGCTGGTTGATTTTGATTTGGGTGCTTACAGCAATAATTACCATGGTTGCAGCAGTAAGTTATGGCGAATTGAGTGCCATGTTTCCAAAAGCAGGCGGGCAATATGTTTACCTAAAAGAAGCCTATAACAAATTGATTGCCTTTTTATATGGTTGGAGTTTCTTTGCGGTAATTCAAACAGGTACCATTGCTGCAGTAGGTGTGGCTTTTTCAAAATTTGCTGCCTATCTCTACGAACCGGTTAGCGACAAAAACATCTTGTATGAGGTAGGCTCATTTCAATTGAATGCAGCACAGCTTGTTTCTATTGTGACCATTATCTTATTAACCTATATCAATAGTAGGGGTGTGAAAAATGGGAAGATGTTGCAGACTTTCTTAACTATTATTAAAATATTATCACTTTTTGGATTGATTATTTTTGGTTTAACCCTTGCGGCAAAAGCTGAAGTTTGGAATGCCAACTGGACAAATGCTTGGGATTCTAAAATGTTCGATACAGGTTCTTCTTCTTGGGTGAGCATTAGTGGTACCGCCTTATTGTCTGGTATTGCTGCCGCAATGGTGGGCTCATTATTTAGTAGTGATGCTTGGAATGGTGTAACCTTTATTGCTGGTGAGATTAAAAATCCTCAACGTAATGTAGGTTTAAGTTTGTTTTTAGGAACATTGATCGTAAGTGTGATCTATATTTTAGCTAACGTAATGTATGTGGCAGTTTTACCATTGAATGAAATTGCAAGTGCACCATCAGATCGGGTTGCAGTTGCTGCTGCTCAATATATTTTTGGCAATACGGGTACCATTATCATTGCGGTAATGATCATGATTTCTACGTTTGCTTGTAACAATGGTTTGATTATGGCGGGAGCTAGGGTTTATTACACCATGGCAAAAGATGGGTTGTTCTTTAAAAAAGCAAGCCACCTCAATAGGTTTGATGTACCCGCTTGGGCTTTATGGGCGCAAGGTGTTTGGGCATCTCTACTTTGTTTAACCGGAAGGTATAATGACTTGCTTGATTTTGTAATCATCATTGTATTGATCTTCTATATTTTAACTATCTACGGTATTTTTATTTTAAGAAGAAAAATGCCAAATGCAGAACGTCCTTATAAAGCATTTGGTTACCCAGTGTTACCTTTCTTGTACATTATTGTGGCTTCGGCAATTTCTGTTGGCTTGTTAATTACAAAAACAGCCACTTGTGGTTGGGGTGTATTGATCATGTTAATTGGTATCCCGGTGTATTACATGACCAAACCAGCAAAAGACTAAATTTACTACTGTTATATAATTAATAGATAAAGGCCAGTTTTCAAATGAAGACTGGCCTTTTGATTAAAATGATATTTACTCATTTGGTTTATTTCTCAATATTGAAGTATTTTTCAACTGCTTGCAAATCATTTAAATTAATGTTTTTTGCAGCAGCAATTGCTACACCACCAGGAATGACAACATATCTGTATTCTAATGTAGCTTCAGCATAAAGGCTATTGTTGCTAGTAGTCGTATTGATATAAATAACTGAAGTGCCTAAGCTAAAATTTACTGTTGCCTTAATATTTTCTACAACGCTCAAATCGTAACTAAAAGGTAGCGGAGTAGTTCCTCCTGGTAAAATCAAATCAGAATTTCTTCTAGCATAAACCAATACTACGCCCGAGTTTATAATTGCAGGTGTGATGGCAGTTGTGTTAATACGGGCAGACCTTATACTGGTTTTGCCATAGCCCACATTAATTGGGTCTGTACTAGTTGCCCAGCCAGAATATTTCACATTGGCAGTGCCAATTAATGAGGTGCCAACACCCCAGCCACTTGCTATTTTTGGCCCATAAAGTAAATAATTGGTGGTGTTTAAATAATAATCGCCAATACTGCCGTCGGTTGCACCAGGTATGGTGGTTCCGTTAATGATCTTATTGCCATTAGTGCCTGCTGCGCCATTGGCGCCTTTCATGGCAAAGCCCGTACCCCAGCCAGCCGCAGTTTTGGGGCCATAAAATAAACTGCTGGTTAAATCAAGATAAAAATCGCCATTAGCACCCGTAGTTGAAGTTGGAGTGCCATTGCCACTTAGTACTGTACTACCAGCTGGACCCGGTGTGCCCTGTAAACCTTGTGGTCCTTGGGCTCCTTGTGCACCTTGTGGTCCTGCAGGGCCAGCGTCCTTTTTGCAACTACTAAAAATACTGGCTAATCCAATTGTTAAGATAAATGCGATTTTAAAAATGTTTGTTTTTTTCATGTGAAATAGATTTAAAGGTTGATGTGTTTGTTGAATGAGTGGTTAAGGGATAACCACCTTAACCAAGGTGTTTTTATGGGCGCCTACTGTGCCATTGCCTATCTGCCCAATATCATCTGCACCAGATCCCCAAATGGTTTTGTCGCTCTTCATAAATAGAACATGGGCAAAGCCAGCGCTAAAATCGATTACATCGTCTGAAATTTTGATCAGATTAGATTGATTAGTATTGTTTCCATTGGCCAATTGCCCATAATTATTCCAGCCACAAGCCCAAAATGTATTGTCATTTTTTAGCAGAAAGATATTATAGCCTCTAATCCCCACTTCAACAGATTTTACATTAGTAGCAATTTGAGTTAAGGTTCCGCTTGATGTTGTTGTGCCATTGCCCAACTGACCACTGTCATTTAATCCGCAGCTCCAAAGTGTATTGTCGTTTTTTAAGATCACACTATGTAGGATACCCGCTGCAACTGACTTTGCGTTATCGGTAACTTTAACCAGTTTATTGTTGCTGTCGCCACCAATACTCCCAATTCCTAATTGTCCGGAATTATTTGCGCCTGCAGCCCAAACCGTGTTGTCTGTTTTTAAGAAAAGGGTATGGTTCCCACCAATAGCTACACTTTTGATATCTGTTGCCACCTGAAAGAAAGTGCTTTTTGAGACGCCAGCAGGGGTTTCTCCTAATTCTCCAAAAGCATTGTCGCCTGCGGCCCAAAGTGTATTGTCGGTTTTAAGGATAAATGAATAATAATAGCCTGCATAAACTTCTTTTACGCCAGTGGCTACTTGTGTATAAATGCTTTTATTGACTTTGGTGCCATCGCCCAACTGTCCGGAGGTATTCAATCCTGCAGACCAAACGGTATTGTCATTTTTAAGGATCAAACTATGCTGATAGCCTGCAGAAACTGATTTTACATTTTCTGCAGCCTTGATCCAGCTATTTGAATTGGCGGTATTACCAGTACCCAACTGACCAAAGTCATTATAGCCTACTGCCCAGAGTACGCCATCTGGTTTCAACAGAAAACTATGTCCGCCACCAGCTTCAATTTTAATATCAGCAACTACTGGTGGAGTAGGCGTATCTACTGTAGTTTTTTCTTTTTTACAACTGGTAAAAAATAATGCCGCACCTATGGCTAAAATAAGTACAGGGTTAAAAAGATGATTTCTTTTCATGTCAATGAGGTTTTATATTGTTTTTAATAAGTAGGATGAAGTTAGCTTACTAAATAGTGGCCGTAAGATTATTATCGATAGATGTATCTTTAAAATCGATGAACAGATATATTGATGCCTAGATCAGAGCTTAAAATGAAATGATAGTGCTAATTGCCTCCATCTAAATCTTGTGGCTGCGGGTTAAGAGACTATTCCAAACTAATTTTGTATTTTTGCAGTCGATGGGAACAGCATTAGATTCGGGAGTAAAAGGTTATAAGAACTACGGTATACATTTACGTGAAAAGTACAATGGACAACGTGTATTTAAAGTTATTGTAGATGGTGGATTTACCTGTCCCAATCGCGATGGCAGTAAAGGCTATGGGGGTTGTACCTATTGTAATGTAGACTCTTTTACACCAGAACCCTCAAGAAAGCTACCTACCATTAAGGAGCAGCTCGAAGAAGGAATGAGAAGGGCTAAAACTTCTTATAAAGCCGATAAATTTATTGTTTATTTTCAACCCAATACCAATACTTACGCACCGGTACATTACCTAAAAATGATGTACGACGAAGCTTTGGCCATCAATACCGAAGATGTGGTTGGTTTTGCGGTAGGTACAAGACCTGATTGTATAGATGCGGAGAAAGTGGCTTTGTTAGAAAGTTATACCGATCGTTTTGATGTAGATTTAGAAATGGGGATGGAGTCGATCTACGATGAAACCCTTGATCAAATTAACAGAGGCTGTAGTCATGCAGAATTTGTTGAAGCGGTAAAACTTTTAGACAATACCAAGTTAGATCTTTGTGTGCATACCATTTTTGGCTTTCCATGGGAAACCAGAGAGATGATGTATGGTTATATTCACGAGATCAATCGTTTTCCACAGATCAAATTTGTGAAATTCCATCATTTACACATTGTAGAGGGCTCTATTATGGGTGCCAAATACAAGAAAAATCCATTTAAACTCTTTACTTTAGAGGAATACACAGATTTGCTTTGTGAATTGATTCCTTTATTGCGCCCAGATATTGTAATTCAACGTTTGTTTGGTATTTCAGATTGGGATTTACTGATTGCACCCAATTGGGGGCTTAACAAATCTGCTATACAAACTTATATCGATAAAGAAATTGAACGCAGGGGTGTTATTCAAGGCTCAGCGTATATAGCTTAATTAAGGTTTTTATGAATATTTTAGGAAAAGTAACATTAAGAATAATTTTAGTGTTATGTCCCATCTTTGCGTTTGCACAGCAACAGGATAAGTATGCCATTATTCCACGCCCAGTAAAAATAATCGCTGGCACCGGTAGCTTCACTTGGAGCAATTCAACTAAAATTGTACTGATCAATGGAGGAAAAGAATTTAGTCCTGCGGTTGATGAGTTAAAAGCATTTTCTTTAAAGTGCAGTGCTCAAAGTGTGCCTGCAAACAAAGTTGTATTAAAATACGATCCATCTATTAACGCTGATGAAGGTTATCATTTGATCATTAAAAAGAACTTGATCGAAATTAAGGTGAAAAGTACAGCCGCTGCTTTTTGGGCAATTGCTACTTTAAAACAGTTAATGGGGGTTAAGGTTTTAGCTACAGGTCAAGTAGGGATTAAAACAATTGCAGTACCCTGTGTAGCAATTGAAGATCATCCACGTTTTGCCTGGAGAGGGGTTCATCTAGATGTATCGAGACACTTTTTTGATTTAGCTTACTTGCGTACAATGATTGATAGGATGGCTTATTATAAATTCAATAAGTTTCATTTGCATTTGACAGACGATCAGGGTTGGCGTTTAGAGATTAAAAAATATCCTGAATTAACCTCAAAAGGTGCTTGGCGAAAGTTGAACAACCAAGATACGGTATGTATGGAATTGGCCAAAACCAATCCAGATTATACATTGCCTCAAAAACATTTCAAAATGGTTGATGGGGAGCTTAAATATGGTGGTTTTTATACGCAAGAAGAAATGCGAGGCTTAATTGCCTATGCAACAAATAAAGGAGTAGAAATTATTCCTGAAATTGATATGCCTGGACATATGATGGCAGCAACCCATCTCATGCCTTGGTTAACTGCCAAAGGCAAAAGTGGTTTGGCTAAAGATTTTACAGAGCCTTTATGTCCTTGTAAGGAAACTACCTATGAGTTTGCTGAAAATGTATTCTCAGAAATTGCGGCACTTTTTCCAAGTAAATACATCCACTTAGGTGCAGATGAGGTAGAGAAAAGCAGTTGGAAAAACATTCCACAATGCGAAGAACTGATGAAGAAAGAAGGCTTGAAAACCGTAGATGAGTTACAAAGCTATTTTGTACGAAGGATGGAAAAATTCTTCAACAGCAAAGGAAAAAAACTGATCGGTTGGGATGAAATTTTAGATGGTGGGGTTTCGCCAACGGCCACCATGATGTACTGGCGAACATGGGTGCCAAAAGCGCCAAAAATTGCAGCAGAAAAAGGCATAGAAATGCTCATGACCCCAGGGGAGTACTGTTATTTTGATGCGCAACAGGATGGGGGTAGCTTGCAAAAAGTATATGGCTTTGATCCTTATAACTATAACCTTACTACAGCAGAGCGAAAAAAAGTGAAGGGTGTACAAGCCAATATCTGGACGGAATATATCCCCTCAGAAAGAAGGTTGGAGTATATGGTCTTTCCTAGGTTGTTGGCATTAGCAGAAGTGGCCTGGAATAAAAATGAAGAAAATTGGCCAGATTTTGATCGTCGTTTACAAGTGCATACTCAGCTAATGGGTGCAATGAATATCAATTATAGGATGCCAGATATTAAGGGTTTTGCCGAAAAAAGTGTGTTTGTTGACAGTGCTTACTTAACAATTAAAAAGCCGTTTAAGGAAATGGTGGTGCGTTATACCACAAATGGGACTATACCTGGTCTAAGTGCTAAAATACTTCCAAGCAAATTACTGATTAAAGCACCAGTTCAGTTGAAAATGGCTGGGTTTATCAGTAATGGGAACAAGAGCGATGTATATACCATCGATTACGAAAAACAAGCTTATTTAAAGGCTGTAACAGGAAAGAAGTTGGAGAGTGGGTTGAAATTTTATTATTACCCTGTTTATTATAAAAATGCAAAATCAATCAATGAAAAAGATCTGAAGGCAGAAAAAATAACAAAGGCTGTAGAAATTCCATTAACAGAGACAGCACCAAGTTTTGCTACACGTCATGTCGGATATTTTTATGCCCCAACAACAGGTATATACACCTTTGCACTTCGGTCTGATGATGGCAGTCTATTGAAAATCGGCGATAAAGTATTGATCGATAATGATGGGATGCATTTTTCTATAGAGAAATCGGCAGAAATTGCATTAGAAAAAGGTTATCATCCTTTCGAGTTATTGTTTGTTGAAGGAGGTGGGGGTTATACCTTGCAGTTACAGTGTAAGCAACCTAATGGGCAATTAAAGGCTGTTGATCCTTCCTTGTTTTTTCACTAAAGCTTATTGGCGTAATTGCCAAGTAGTTCAATTGTTTTCTTTTCTCGAAAGTCAAAAATGGATTTGATCTTGTTGCCAACCATCAGGCCATGTGCCATTTGGCCTAAAATGCCCATTGGTAAACCATAAGTTAAAATATCGGTCATTTCTACTCCATTAGGTATCGCTTTAAAATGATGTTGGTGGTGCCAAAATTGAAATGGGCCAAAACGCTGCTCATCAATAAAATATTTTTCGTGTTCAACTTGGGTAATCTCTGTCATCCAGTTTAGATTGATGCCCAGTATTGGTGATACTTTGTAAGTAATGATCATACCTGGATACATCTGTTGTTGAGGGTCGAAAGCTGAAGTAACCTTAAAGGCCATGTCGTCTGGGGTAATTTTTACCAAATTGTTTGGAGAAGAAAAAAAATCCCAAGCAGCTGCTAAAGAAATGGGAAAGCATTGCTTGAAAGTTAAATGATACGATTTCATGTTGATAAAGATACGAATTAAGTTTTTTCTCGGTTTTTGATGATTTTTTTTGCTAATTCATGTTATTTTTTGAATATTTTAAGAAATTCATATGTTTTTTTGATCATTATTTGTGCTTATTAGTTTAGTTTTTAATTATTTAATCTATTTATTTAATAATTATTGTTTCGATTTGTTTTATTTTAAATAAAATTATGTTTTTATTTATGATATTTTAGTTATTTTTTATTTTTTAGTTAAAATATTTGACTTTTTTAATCATTTTTTAGTAAAATTTTGAATTTTTATATTTAGTTTTAGTTAATTAATCAAAAATCAACCGCTAAATACTAAAATTCATGAGTAAAATTTTATTTAAACAGTATGCTCCTTTTGCAGTTTTATTGATACTGGCAATTTTAGCTCTTTTTATTCCTCTGCTTCCAAATTTTGATGAAGGAAAATACAGTGCGCCAGACATTGCCTTCGTTTTAATTGCTGCTGCATTGGTATTTTTAATGACACCGGGACTTGCCTTTTTTTATGGTGGAATGGTTCATCGTAAAAATGTATTGTCAACGATGATCAAAAGTATGGTTGCTGCAGGGGTAATTACTGTGCTTTGGACAGTTGTTGGATTTAGCCTAGCCTTTGGACAGTCAATTCATGGTTTAATCGGCAACCCAAAAACCTTTCTGTTTTTTCAAGGGGTAAATTCTGGACCAGCTTGGGGAACAATTCCTTTGTCTTTATTTGCTGTGTTCCAATTGATGTTTGCCATCATTACACCCGGTTTGGTAGTTGGGGCAGTAGCCGAGCGAATCAAGTTTACTTCTTATATCTTATTTATTGTATTGTTTGCCATCTTCGTGTATTCGCCATTGGCCCATTGGACCTGGCATCCAGAAGGGATGTTGTTTAAAATGGGAGTTCTTGATTTTGCTGGAGGTACCGTGGTTCATATTTCTGCTGGGATGGCTGCATTGGCAGGAGCTTTGGTGTTGAAACGTCGGAAATCACATCTTGAGCATAAAGAAGTTCCGCCGGCCAATATTCCTTATGTATTAATTGGTACCGGTTTATTATGGTTTGGTTGGTTTGGCTTTAACGCAGGCTCTGCCTTGGGTGCAAATGCTTTAGCAGTTTCTGCTTTTATTACCACCAATACTGCTGCAGGTGCTGCAGGTTTATCGTGGATGTTTTTTGATGTGGCAAGAGGTAAAAAACCTTCGGTTTTAGGTTTCTGTATCGGTGCTGTAGTTGGTTTGGTAGCCATTACACCTGGTGCTGGTTTTGTAAGTATTCCTTCCAGTATATTTATCGGTGTTTTTGCTGCGGTAGTTTCTAACCTAGTCGTTTCATGGAAACAAAAAACTAGCCTTGACGATACTTTAGATGTATTTCCTTGCCATGGTGTTGGTGGTATTGTAGGTATGTTGCTAACAGGTGTATTCGCTACAAAAACGGTAAATGCAGCTGGTGCAGATGGTTTATTATATGGTAATCCAGAGTTTTTCTTTACACAATTGAAAGGCGCATTTATTGTAATTGTATTCAGTTTTGTAGTATCCTTTGCAATTTTCAAGATCATCAATCTGGTGCAGCCTATTCGTGTAAGTGCCGAAGAAGAGGAAGAAGGTTTAGATGCAAGTCAGCACGACGAAAAATACAGTCAGGGTACTTTGATTGTTGCAGGTCAAGAAGTACCAAACTTATAATGCAAAGCTGTTTAGGTTTTCAGATGAAGCCTAAACAGCCTGCTATCCTTATTAACCGGTCTAATTTTAATGCTATCAAACTTTAAATGATGAAAAAGAAATTCATGCTTTCTGCACTTGTTTTAGGTTGTGGTACTGTCGCTTTTGCACAAGTAACTACGCCAAGTCCTTTACAGATCTCGGGTTCTGTAGATACCTATTATAAATATGATTTTAACAAAGCTGGAAATATCAAAACCTATTTCGCTAATGAACAAAATTCAGTTTCGTTAGGCATGATAGATCTTGCTTTAAAGAAAACTACTGGGAAGGCATCATTTGTGGGCGAACTGTCTTTTGGACCACGTGGACAGTCGCAATCTATTCCAAATGCTTTGGGTGCTTATGATGAAACCACTAATAGTTTTAATATCCAAAATTTATATGTGAATTATGCTTTTAGTGACAAATTCAATGTAACAGCAGGCTATATGGGAACTTTTATTGGGTACGAAGTGATATCGCCAGCGGCTAACTTTAACTATTCTACTTCTTATTTATTTGGTTCTGGACCTTTTCAAAATGCAGGGATCAAAGCCAGTTATGCCTTTTCTGATAAAGTAAGCTTAATGGCGGGCTTATTTAACGATTGGAACGTTTATCAAGATTTTAATGGGGTGTCTCATATCGGAGCGCAATTGACCATTGTTCCGGCTACAGGTTGGACAGCTTATTTAAATGTACTTTCAGGTCGTGCTGCTGGTGCTGCAGGAACGGGAACCATCTTCGATTTGACCACTGCATACCAAATTACAGGTCAATTTAAATTGGGCTTAAATGCGGCAGATTATACGGTATCTAACGATAACGGAGGCTATTCTGGTGTTGCACTCTATCCGCAATATGCATTTACACCTGCTGTGGCCCTAGGTTTGCGTGCCGAATTTTTTAATTACAAAGGAGTGGGTACAGCTGCAAATGCGAGTGTGTCTTCTTTCACTTTTTCGGGCAATATCAAATCTGGTGGGTTAACCTTTATTCCAGAAATCCGTTTTGATAGTGATAAAGACTTTAGTCAAGGTTTTGCCAATAAGAATGGGATAATTGGTGCCAAATCGGCCTCTCAATTTTCTTTAGCTGCGGTATATACTTTTTAAAAGCATACTAGACGTCAGTACAAGCTGGCCTTTTTTTAATTTAACAATGAAGCTGATCAGTTTTCTTTTTTTATTCGCCATGGGTGTTGTGCAGGTAAGAGCACAAGAGGAAGCTTTATTGCCACTTGATGAAAAAGGGAAACTGATCTACTATGAGGTTGTAGCGTTAAAAGATCAACCTAAAGATAGTCTTCAATTGAGGGTATTTAATTATTTTAAGGGCAACAAAAGTTTAAAGTCTAATTCGGCTATTGGAGATAGTTTGTGGGTTGCCGAAGGAAAAATGGTAGTGGATAAAACCTTGTTGGTGATGTCTCATCCTTCTGGCGAAATTTTATATCGTTTTTATGTGGAAGTTAAGGATCAAAAATACCGTTTTTGGATCAGCGATTTTAACTTTATTCCTTATCAACGCGATCGTTATGGCAATTTTGTTCCAAGTACACCTATCGGAACACCATTAGAAAAAGATCCGGGCAAATTGAACATGTCGCAATGGAAAGAATATCAGCTGCTGGCCACTACATTTGCCAAAGCATTTGCTGTTAGCTTTAAACAATACATGGCCAATAAAGCCCCTATTACAATACCAATACCTGTACAAAAAGTAGTGCGTAAAAACTGGTAGCTTAACCGTTAACTATTTTAATTCTTTTGCTATTATGGCTAAGAGCACTTTAAATTCATTCTCATCATAACCTAAAGACTGGTAAATAATTTTACCATGCTGATCAATTAGAATGTTTCTGGGGATGGCCTGTTTGGCAAATTTGCTAAAAATGCTTCGATCAAGATCTGGCAAAATAGGGAAGGTGAAACCTTTCTTTGCCTTGTATGGTATCAATTTATCCCAGCCTTCTTCACGGCCGAAAACAAAGAGGGCAAAGTTTTTATTGTCTTTGTATTGATCCCAAATTTTGCTTTGCATTTCTGGTAATTCTGCATTGCATGGCGGACACCAAGTAGCAAAAAGATTAATTAAAATCAATTTGCCTTTATAAGCAGAGATACTTACGGTTTTGCCTTTTTCAATTTCAAAATTAAATACTGGAATAGAATCGCCAACTTTTGTAATGTTGTCCTTATCTATATCTTGGGCAGTTGCTGTTAGCGTATAGGCAAGTACAGCCAGTAGTAATACGATCTTTTTCATCAGTTCAATTATGGACCGAATATACACCAAAATCTACATTGACTACAAACTAGTGTACCATTTTATCGGCACAGGTAGAGCTGGCGAAGGCTTCTGGTTTTGCTTTAAAAATAAAGCCCATGCTTAAAATATAACCCATTGCCTCATTTAACGCTTTGTTAGATTTAAACATCGGATTGGTATTGATGTCTGCATGTACCTCTAAATCTACGTCATAAATGTCAAGTAAATCGCAGATAGAATAAGCAGTTTCAATAGATTTTTGAACCTCAACCAGCATTCTTTCTTTAATTCCCATCTTTTGGGCAGTTTTGTCTTGAGCAATGTACATGAAACCACCATGATGTTCTCTTAAGAGCACAATAACAGTTGCAAAATCTGTAAGCGCACCTTTTACCTGAGAATCGGTACCAATGCATACTTTTAATTTGTAACCGTTTCCGGTTTCGCGGATAATTGCTTGTTCAACTTCTTCTAAGATTGACGAATGAATAACTTCGCCACTAAATTTCTTCCAGGTCATACGTATTGGTGTTAAGGTTAACAACCCGTAATCAGGTTTCCTAAAATTAGGTGCTTAATGTTAAAGTTGCTTTAAATCTATGTTGTTTATTTGTCAACATTTTATTGGTTATCAACAAGATACGATTTATAAATGGAAGAGGGGAAATGGAAGATGGAAAATGTTGGGTAACATATAGATTTTCGTTTACATCAATGGATTACTGGAAACTGTGAAGCAGAAACTGCCAACTTATAATTACCTTTGTACAATGATGCTACAACCCGTACTTGATAACCTAAAAATTACTGCACTTAACCAAATGCAAGAAGCAGCAGTTGCTGCAACAAAAAAAGGAAATGACATTTTGGTTTTGGCTCCAACTGGTTCGGGCAAAACATTGGCATTTTTACTTCCGGTATTGAATAACCTATCGAAAGATAAAAAAGGAGTGCAATGTCTTGTATTGGTGCCATCGCGTGAGTTGGCCTTGCAAATAGAGCAGGTTTTTAAACAAATGGGTACAGGTTTTAAGGTAAACTGCTGTTATGGCGGTCACCCGATTAAAACCGAAAGAAACAACCTAGAACAACCACCAGCGGTTTTAATTGGTACCCCTGGCCGAATTGCTTATCACTTGCGCCATCAGAACTTTGATGAATCCATTATTACTACTTTGGTGTTGGATGAGTTTGATAAAGCGCTAGAATTTGGTTTTACCGAAGACATGTCGTACATCATAGGTCAATTGTTGTCGTTGAAACAAAGAATTTTAACATCGGCAACTGCCATGGAAGAAATTCCAGCTTTTACAGGACTTAAGAATCAGGTGAACATTGATTTTTTAAAAGATGTACAAATTGCCCCAGACTTAAAGCTTAAAAAAGTACAAACCACAGCCGAAGATAAATTAGATACGTTATTTGAACTGATCTGTAAAATTGGTAATAAAACAACCTTAATTTTCTGCAACCATAGAGAAACGGTAGATCGAATTAGTGATCTGTTAATTGATAAAGACCTGGCGCATGACATTTTCCATGGTGGAATGGAGCAAGACGAAAGAGAAAGGGCATTGTTAAAGTTTAGAAACGGAAGCATCAAAATTTTAATCACCACAGATTTGGCGGCAAGAGGATTAGACATTCCAGAAGTGGAATACATCATCCACTACCAACTGCCTTATACAGAAGATGCATTTTTGCACCGAAATGGGCGTACAGCAAGAATGCATGCAAAAGGCACAGCCTACCTGATATTAGCAGATGATGAAAAGTATCCTTTCTTAAAATCGGATATCGAAACAGAAACCTTAAAAGGACCTTATAAATTACCACAAGACAGCATTTGGCAAACTTTGTACATCAGTGCCGGCAAAAAAGATAAGGTAAATAAAATCGATATTGTAGGCCTCTTATTGAAAAAGGGAGGGTTACAAAAAGACGACGTAGGTTTGATAGAAGTAAAAGATCAAGCTTCTTATGTGGCCATTAAAAGAAAGCTGGTACCACAAGTGATCAGAACGTTGGCCAACGAAAAAATAAAAAACAAAAAAGTTAAAATAGAAACGGCAATGTAGTTGGGAAGTTCGAAAGTTTATAGTCCATGGACCATAGTCTATAGTCCATTGACCATGGTTAGGGAGTTGAGAGAAAGAAAGATAACGCTTTCAAAAACAGTCTTGATACTTGATACTTACTACTTGATACTCTATACTTTCTACCCGATACTAAATACTAAAAGAAATGAGCAATAACGATATCATGAAAAAACTAAGGGTAGCTTTATCCTTAAATAGCGATCAAATTATAGAGATTTGTAAACTGGTTAACTTTACGGTAACAAAAAGTGAACTGGGCGATATTTTTAGAAATGATGAACACCCAAATTTTAAGAAATGTGGCGACCAGATTTTACGTAATTTTTTAAACGGTTTGGTGATTTATAAACGTGGACCAAAAGAAGAGAAAAAGTAAACAGAGTTATGAGCTTAATTTACATTATAATTAGGGCTCTTTTTACTCACCAACTTTTCTATCTTTTCTAGCAGTACATCCATTTTAAATGGCTTTGATACAAAATCATCAGGTGCACATTCCATATCTTGTACTTCTTTGAGGTCGTACAAACCAGACATCATCAAAATCGGTACCTGTTTGGTGTCTTCATGAGATTTGATCTGACTGCAGATGACCCTGCCATCAATTTTTCCTAACACTACATCCAGTACGATCAAGTCTGGATTGAATTCGGCTATCCGTTCGAAAATAAATTCGGCTTCGTTGAGGGGTTCAACATCGTATCCGCCAATTTCTAAGATCAGTTGGATGGTTTCTAAAACATCATCATCGTCGTCTACAACAAGTATTTTCTTCATAATGGCAAATATATAAGATTGTAAGATTAAATATATAACAATAGAAATCCAATTGAGTTTAATTTAGTTCACAACTAAATTAATTTAAGGTAAGATGTCGCCAAAAAGGAAATAAATAGGGGTAGAAAAATAAACTTTCAAATATATTTGAAAGTTTAAAAACATTGATTACATTTGATCATGAATTTCAGTGAAGGCAAAAATAAATTTATTCAAACCTGGGGGGCATTGGGCTCACAGTGGGGGATCAATAAAACCATGGCGCAAATTCATGCCTCTTTAATGGTTGCTGCAGAGCCGCTTTCTATGGAAGAAATTATGCAGGAGTTACAGATTTCGAGGGGAAATGCCAGTATGAATTTGCGGGCACTAATGGACTGGGGGATTGTTTACAAAGAGTATAAGCAGGGTGAAAGACGCGAATTTTTTACAGCAGAAAAGGATTTAGATGAACTGGCAGTGAAAATTGCGAGAGAAAGAAGCAAACGAGAAATTAAGCCAGCTTTAAAGGTTTTGAAAGAAGTTTCGACCATTGAAGATGCCAATTCTAGCGAAGCCAAACATTTTGTGGAGCAGACTAAAAAATTATATGATTTTGTGTTGAGAGCCGACAACATGATTGATAAAGTAACCGAACATAAAGACAATTGGTTAACGAAGTTGATTTTGAAGATGATGAGCTAAAAAAAAATTAATATAAAATTTCAATATTTTCTGAAAGTTTAATAATTAAAATTATGAACTACAATATGATAGGATACGGCATTTTCATTACCATCATTATTTTGATCATTGTGGTGGTAGGTAAAATTTGCTATCGGAATGGAAATATCTTTGTGGCTGAGCTTATTCCCAATCACTTGGAACTTTGCCAGCAGATCAATAAAAGCCTTTTGGTTGGGTATTATTTAGTAAATATCGGCTATTGTGCCATGACATTGGCCGACTGGGAAACCATTACTTCCTTGCTTCAACTGGTAGAAGTGATTGCCATCAAGATTTCGATCATTATCTCTATCCTTTCCATTTTGCATTACCTCAATATCATTATACTCACCACTAGCATTCAAAAATTAATTAAATCATTTTAATACTTCAATTATGGAAACTACAAAAATTTTAATCGGATATGCAGTTTATGTTCCAGTAGCACTGTTTTTAACATTTTATGTATCTAGAACATTATTTAGAAATAGTAAAGTTTATATGTTGGATATTTTTAAGGGACGCGAAGAAATTGCCAATGCCACCAATAAATTGTTTGAAACGGGTTTTTACCTTTTAAACATTGGCTTTGCGTTAATGATCTTAAAACTCGATCTGTACACAAATGATTACCAGAATCTGGTAGAAGCGTTGAGTTATAAGATTGGTAGCTTTTCAATTTACCTTGGCTTGATGCTGTTTATCAACCTCTATTTCTTTTTCAGGGGTAAAAGAAAAGCAAGTCAACCACACCAGCCACAACAACCTCCATTTCCACCAAGAATTGTGGCTTAAATAATTAAAATAACTTAACCATTTAAAATAAATCATATGTATAAGAAGGTAGTTATTGCCGGAGGAACTGGTTTTATTGGCAAGTATTTGGCAGAAGAGTTTTGTAAGCTAAATTATCAAGTGCTAATTATCTCTAGGCAGAATGAACATATTCATTGGAACAATGAAAAAGAAATGGTCAATGGTCTTGAAAGTGCTGATCTGCTAATCAATCTTGCAGGAAAATCAGTTGATTGTCGTTATAATAAAAAGAACAAAGAAGAGATTATAAGATCAAGAACAGAAACAACAAAGCTACTTGGTAACGCAATTTTGAAATGTAAAAATCCTCCGAAACTTTGGATCAATTCAAGTACTGCTACTATATACAGGCATGCTACCGATCAACCAATGACAGAAAGTACTGGTGAAATTGGAAATGGCTTTTCTGTTGATGTTGCCAAAAGTTGGGAACAAGAGTTCTTTAGCTTCGAGCTCCCGGATACGAGACAGGTTGCATTGAGAATCGCAATTGTATTGGGCAAAAATGGAGGCGTAATGAAACCCTTTACAAATCTTGTATGTTTTGGGTTGGGAGGCAAACAGGGAAGTGGGGATCAGATGTTTAGTTGGATACATATAGAAGATCTGCTCGGTATCATTCTGTTTTTGCAATTACATGAAGACTTAAACGGAGTTTTTAATTGTGCTGCTCCAAATCCCATTGATAACAAAACGTTAATGAAATGCCTAAGGCAAACGCTTGGTGTAAAAATTGGCCTACCTGCTCCTGTATGGCTGCTAAAAATTGGAGCAATTATGATAAGGACAGAAACAGAGTTAATTTTAAAAAGTAGGTGGGTTGTTCCTGAAAAACTCCTGAAGGCAGGTTACGATTTTAAATATCAAAGCATTAATATCGCATTGGCTGATATTTTAAACAAAGGTTAAACAAAAAAGGGCTCCAATTTGGAGCCCTTTCTATTATCCTAATTTTTTATAGCGAATACGATGTGGAGTTACATCTCCCAATCTTTTCTTACGGTTTTCTTCGTAATCTGAATAGTTACCTTCAAAGAAATAAACCTCAGAGTTACCTTCAAAAGCCAAAATGTGTGTACAAATTCTATCTAAAAACCATCTATCGTGACTGATCACTACGGCGCAACCACCAAAGTTTTCTAAGGCTTCTTCTAATGCACGTAAAGTATTTACGTCAATATCGTTAGTAGGCTCATCGAGTAACAATACATTGGCTCCTTTTTTTAAGGTAATGGCTAAGTGTACACGGTTTCTTTCTCCTCCAGAAAGTACACCAACTTTTTTCTGTTGATCGCCACCGTTAAAGTTGAACTTAGAAACATAGGCACGTCCATTTACCGCTTTATTGCCCAGTTGAATATTGTCTAAACCATCGGTAATATTTTCATAAACCGTTTTCTCTGCATCTAAATCATTGTGCATCTGATCTACATAGCCCAATTCAACAGTTTCTCCAACCCTAAAAGTACCTGCATCTGGTTGCTCTTGTCCTGTAATTAAACGGAATAGGGTTGTTTTACCTGCACCATTTGGGCCAA
Organism: Pedobacter sp. Hv1; assembly: GCF_001412215.1. Lineage (GTDB taxonomy): Bacteria > Bacteroidota > Bacteroidia > Sphingobacteriales > Sphingobacteriaceae > Pedobacter. The sequence goes on along the minus strand of NZ_LLWP01000005.1, from coordinate 37,380 downwards.
TAATGCCTACAATACCCGCCGGAGGTAAAGAGAAGTTCAGGTTTTCGAAAAGAATTTTATCGCCATACGCTTTGGTTACATCAGTAGCTTCAATTACCACATTACCCAAACGTGGACCAGCAGGGATAAACAATTCCAATTTATCTTCGCGTTCTTTTCCATCTTCAGAGGCCAATTTATCGTAGTTGGCTAAACGTGCTTTAGATTTGGCATGACGTGCTTTTGGTGCCATACGTACCCATTCTAACTCGCGTTCTAAAGTTTTCTGACGCTTGCTTTCTGTTTTATCTTCTTGTGCCAAACGTTTCGCTTTTTGGTCTAACCACGAAGAGTAGTTTCCTTTCCATGGAATACCTTCGCCACGGTCAAGTTCTAAAATCCAACCAGCTACATTGTCTAAGAAATACCTATCGTGGGTAACCGCAATAACAGTTCCTTTATAGTTCTGTAAAAATTGCTCTAACCAATCGATACTTTCAGCATCCAAGTGGTTGGTAGGCTCATCTAACAATAAAACATCTGGTTCTTGCAATAACAAACGGCACATGGCCACACGGCGGCGCTCGCCTCCAGAAAGTACCCCAATTTTAGTGTCAGGATCTGGACAACGCAAAGCGTCCATGGCTCTTTCTAGTTTATTGTCAAGTTCCCATGCATTAACTGCGTCAATTTTATCTTGCAGTTCGCCTTGGCGCTGCATCAATTTATCCATTTTATCGGCATCAGAATAATTCTCTTCTAAGCCGAACATTTCGTTAATCTCTTCGTATTCCTTTAAAATAGCAGTAACTTCTGCTACACCTTCTTCTACAATTTCTCTAACGGTTTTGCTATCATCTAAAATTGGTTCTTGCGCCAAATAGCCAACGCTGTAACCGGCATTAAAAACAACTTCGCCCTGAAAAGATTTATCTAAACCAGCAATAATTTTTAATAAAGATGATTTACCTGAACCATTTAATCCGATAACCCCAATTTTGGCGCCGTAAAAGAATGATAAATAAATGTTTTTGAGGACCTGTTTTTGTGGTGGGTAAATTTTATTTACACCAGCCATTGAAAAGATTATTTTTTCGTCTGCCATAATTTTTATTGCTACTTATTAAAAGAACCGGTTACAAAGATAAACAAGGGATGATAGTAACAAAATGCATCTTTGTAAAAAACTAAATTTAATCTCTTTTAGCATTAACATGTTTGGCCTTGCCCATACAATTTATAAATTTGGAGCCGATCAATAAATAAGCTGATGGTAGCACTCCTCCAATTGAAACAACTTGTTGATAGTCTGGGTTCATTATCAAACGAAGATTGGAATGCCTTTGCAAAAATATGGAAGCCCTTTGATGCCAAACGCAAAACGATACTCACGGCTACCGGGCAAACAGAAAAGTACTTGTACTTTGTAGCTAATGGAGTGCAACGTATTTATCATTTAAATCTAAATGAGGGCGAAACCACTATTTTATTTACCTATGGGCCATCTTTTGGTGGGGTATTGGACTCGTTAATGCTACAAACACCTGCGCAATATACTTATGAAACCTTAAACACTTCTTCTTTTTTGCGGGCACATTACGCAGATCTTAAAGTATTAATGGATGGTAATTTGGCTATTGCTGCATTTGTAAGAAATGGATTGGCAGGTGCTTTAAGTGGTACATTGACCCGATTGGTAGAGTTGCAAAGTTATTCATCAGAAGAAAAATTTAGAACATTGCTTAAACGTAGTCCACATTTGCTGCAATTAGTTCCACACAAGTATTTGGCTAATTATATAGGTATTGATGTCACAAATTTTAGCAAGTTCATCAACACCATTGTCATTTAAAATCATGGTAAATACCAACAATACTACTTACCTATAGCCTTACTTTTGCTTGAAATAATATCAAATGAAAACTGTAGATAAAAGTGCGTTATTAGCCAGATTGGAGTTAATGGTTGAACGCCATTTGGATGAAGCGAAAGTCAAATTTCAACAAAGTACAATGGCTATTTTAGCAGCACCTTCAGCAAGTGGAGGATGGAGCATTGTACAATGTCTGGCGCATTTAAATACTTATGGCAATTATTACCTGCCAAAGATTGAACATGGACTACGCAATTTTTCAGGCCAACCTACAAACACATTTAAAAGTAGTTGGCTCGGGTCTTATTTTACAAATATGATGGACCCTACAAAAAGCTCAAAAAAATATAAAGCTGCCCGCTTACATGTTCCAACTCCGATGGTTGATGCACATGCAGTAGTGACAGAATTTATACTACAACAAGAAGCGTTACTTGGTTATTTAAAATTGGCAGCTAAAGTAGACCTCAATGCTATCAAAATTCCTGTATCAATTGCCAAATTGATCCATTTAAAATTGGGAGATGTGTTTCAGTTTATGATCACACATAATGAAAGGCATATTCAGCAAGCCAATAGAAATTTGTAAGTAACAATTGTTTAGAAGGAGTTCAGCTATTTTTTCTTGCTGTTGCTTGTACTTTTAACCTTTATTCCACTTTTTGTTCCAACACTACTTCCACTTAAATCGGGTGCGGCGTGGAGCGATAGAATACTTTCGATGGTTACTTTATTGATCTGGTAATCATTAGAAATTTTTTCCCACTCTTGTAGTCTGCTTTCTAATTTGCTGATTTCGGCTTTGATGGCTTCAATCTCTTTTGCGATTTTTTTTTCAATATCTAGTTTAGGCATAACCGTATCATTTAATTTATATAAAGATTAATAAGATTCGTTATAAAACCTAATTTCTGTAAACCGAAGATCTGAGATTGCTTAAAATAGGATAAAGTATTGGCCTATGTGCAATGTATTTCTAAATAAGTACAATAGAACAATAGCTACAACAATGAATAAAATGGGGAACAAGATTCCTTTATTTTCTCTTCTGCGCTTATAGAGCAATATCAAAATAATAAATACAACAGTTAATACAATGTAAAGGTTATTCATAATCAAATATAAGCATTTAACAGAAAATGAAGATAACTGATAATTAAAAGTTTAAATGTATAACGAAAATATACAAACGATTGGCAGTTATTGAACAGGTGTAGGTCAAATGCTTTTAGCTCATTTACAATAGCTGTCAAAACTTCTATTTTATGCAAAAATGAGGTGACAATTTATCAGTTTTAGATCAGCTATAAAAGCTTACAATAGAGAGACAATTCGACTTAAATGGGCTTTAAAATGAGTTTTATAAAGCTAAAAACCTATTTATATATCATTTACGTAAATGATAAAAGCAGAAACATTTTTGGATAAGCAGCTATTTTTTGTTTATTAGCATCATAAATAACAACCTTATCCACCAAAATGGCGTAATTGTTGATAAAATATAAAAAATCGGGGACCGTATTTATAAAACAAATTTATAGTTTAGAGTCATCTGGTTTACACACATATTATGGAAGCTAAATTTTCTCCACAGGTAAAAGACGTGATTTCTTTCAGCAGGGAAGAGGCCCTGAGGTTAGGACACGATTATATAGGCGCAGAGCATTTGTTGTTGGGCCTTATTCGCGAAGGCGATGGCATGGCTATAAAGATTTTAAAATCATTAGGAGTTGATACATCAAAGCTTCGCCGTTCAATTGAAGAGGCCGTTCGCGGTACTTCAAGTGTAACTGTTAATTTGGGCAACATCCCATTAACTAAACAAGCAGAAAAGGTATTGAAAATTACCTATCTGGAAGCAAAAATATTTAAAAGCGATTTGATTGGTACTGAGCATTTGTTATTGTCTATTTTAAGAGACGACGACAATATTGCTTCACAGATCTTGTTACAATACAATATTACTTACGAAATCTTTAAACAAGAGGTTGAAGTAAATAAAAATGGTTTTAGAGACGAAGCACAAGGTGGTGGTACTGCGGGTGGTGGTGATGATGATTTTCAGGAAGAAGAAAGTTTCAGTACTCCTAAAAAAGTATCAGACATTAAATCTAAAACTCCGGTATTAGACAACTTTGGTCGTGATTTAACACGTGCAGCAGAAGAAGGTCGTTTAGATCCAATTGTTGGGCGTGAGAAAGAGATTGAGCGTGTTTCTCAAATCTTATCGCGTAGAAAAAAGAACAATCCAATTTTAATTGGTGAGCCTGGTGTTGGTAAATCTGCCATTGCCGAAGGTTTGGCTTTAAGAATTGTACAACGTAAGGTGTCGAGGGTTTTATTTAACAAACGTGTGGTTACGTTAGATTTAGCTTCGCTGGTTGCTGGTACCAAATACCGCGGACAGTTTGAAGAGCGAATGAAAGCTGTAATGAACGAGTTGGAAAAATCTACAGATGTAATTCTGTTTATTGACGAAATCCATACCATTGTTGGGGCAGGTGGCGCATCGGGTTCTTTAGATGCATCGAACATGTTTAAACCAGCTTTGGCAAGGGGCGAAATTCAATGTATTGGAGCTACTACTTTAGATGAATACCGTCAGTACATTGAAAAAGATGGAGCTTTAGACCGTCGTTTCCAAAAAGTAATGATCGAGCCAGCTACACCTGATGAAACGGTTGAGATCTTAAATCGTATCAAAGAAAAATACGAAGAACACCACGGTGTAACTTATACCGATGAAGCAATTAATGCTTGTGTGGCTTTAACTTCTAGATATATTACTGATCGTTTTTTACCAGATAAAGCCATTGATGCTTTAGACGAGGCAGGTTCTAGAGTGCATTTAACCAATATCCATGTTCCAGAAAATATCATCACTATTGAAAGTAAAATAGAGGATATTAAAATTGAAAAGAACAAAGTGGTTAAAAGCCAAAAATATGAAGAGGCCGCTAAATTACGCGATACAGAGAAAAACCTGTTAGAAGAATTAGAGCGTGCCAAAGCAGAGTGGGAAGCTGAAACCAAAACCAAACGTTACGAAGTTACTGAAGATAATGTAGCAGAAGTAGTTTCGATGATGACTGGTATTCCTTTACAACGTGTAGGGCAAACTGATAGCGTTAAGCTATTAAATATGTACGAAACCGTTGCAGAGAAAATTATTGGACAGGACGATGCGATTAAAAAATTAACCAAAGCGATACAACGTACCAGAGCTGGATTGAAAGATCCTAAAAAACCAATTGGTTCATTTATTTTCTTAGGCCCAACAGGGGTAGGTAAAACAGAATTGGCCAAAGAATTAGCTCGTTTCATGTTTGATAGTGATGATTCGCTGATTCAAATCGACATGAGTGAGTACATGGAGAAATTTGCGGTTTCTCGTTTGGTTGGTGCGCCTCCAGGATACGTAGGATACGAAGAAGGTGGACAGCTGACTGAAAAAGTACGTAGAAAACCTTATGCGGTAATTTTGTTAGATGAGATTGAAAAAGCGCATCCAGATGTATTTAATATCTTATTGCAAGTATTAGATGAGGGGCAATTGACTGATAGTTTAGGCAGAAAAGTAGATTTCAGAAATACAATCATCATCATGACTTCTAATATTGGTGCACGCCAATTGAAAGATTTTGGTGCAGGTGTTGGTTTCTCTACCTCGGCAAAAGTTAATCAGAACGATGCGCACAGCCGTGGTGTAATTGAAAATGCTTTGAAACGTGCTTTTGCTCCTGAGTTTTTAAACAGGGTTGATGATGTGGTGGTGTTTAACAGCTTGGGCAAAGACGAAATCTTCAAAATTATTGATATCGAATTGAAATCTTTATTTGGTCGTGTACACAACCTAGGTTATGAAGTGAAACTGACCGAAGTAGCTAAAGACTTCATTGCCGAAAAAGGGTTTGATAGTAATTTTGGTGCCCGTCCGTTAAAACGTGCCATCCAGAAATATTTAGAAGATCCAATTGCTGAAGAGATCTTGAAGGGAGAAATCCATGATGGAGATACTTTAGAAATTGATTACGATAAAGAGAAAGAAGAAATTACTGTTGTAAACAAAAGCAATGGTAAGAAAAAGAAAAAAGAAGAAGGAGCTTAAATGCTTCACGAATAATAAAAAAGCCCGAAGTAAAATTTACTTCGGGCTTTTTTATGAGCTGTTCTAAGCTAATTAATCTGGCAATCTAAAATATTTTCTTACCACTTCGTAATCGTTAAATCAATTTCTTTTGAAGCCACAACAAAGCTTCATAGTAGTTTTGATAGCTGTTTTCTAGTGTTGCTAAAAATAAAAAGGGCTCTATCAATTCTAGTTCCATCAATAAAAATTCTTGGTCAACCACAGCACCGTCTACACGAGCATATAAACAACCTTGTGCAAATTGATCAACATATTGTTGTGCACTAGCCAATAAGTGCTGCGGTGGTTCTTGCGGATGAATGGTTCCTCCCAAAGAATGCTGTACCCTAAAATCGCCAGCTTTTGCCTTCTTTAATAACGCATGGCTAAATTTTCCTCCAAAAAAGAGAAAAGACCATTCCCCTTCAACTTCAATTTCGGTTAAGAAAGGTTGAATAATGAAGTCTTCTTGCTCCAATAAGAGATTGAGTTTCGCATTCACTTCCTCTACATTGGCTGCGCTAACTTTAAATGTATTTTTTGAACCCCCACTTACACAAGGTTTAATAATGATCTTGTTGCTGTTAAACTGACCAAGGTACAAGGCTAGGTCAATTTTGGTGCCTTGATTGATAAAAATACTTGGAGTTACTTTTAGGCCTGCCTTTTCAATATCGTGTAAGTAATGCTTGTCGGCATTCCATTTTACAATATCAATTGGATTAAGGAGCTTGATCTTTTTACTTTTCAGCTTTGCCAACCAGTTGTAAAAATCTTCAACCAGGTCAAAATAATCCCAAGGAGATTTTAATATTGCTAAGTCATAGGTTTCCCAATCTACAGTGGGGTCATTCCAGATCACTTTTTCAATCGCCAGTCCTTTGGCTTTTAAAAAACTTAACAGTTGATCATCTTCATTTGCTACAGTAGGAGAAGCATAAGCACCTTTATCTTGATAGGTTACGAGGGCAATATTCATGTCTTTTTGTGGCCTAAAATAAGGATAATTTCTAGCCCCATTAAATTATAATGCAAACGTTTGATTTCATTTTCTGAATTTTTATCAATACCACCATTATGAAGTCTAAAATATTAATTGAAGATTAATTTTTTGTTTTATTACCAAGTTTTGACTGCTTTTAATCGATTTTTCAGACTAATCTGGGCCATATTTTAGCAACTCGGCCATATTTTAAATTTAATCCGTAGTTAACAGGCTCCTTATCTTGAAAATCAAACGTTTGCGTTGTGTTTGTCTATCGTAATCATCTGTAAAGTATTTAGTTTGGATTTATTATCTGTCACATGTAAAGTTTCTGATACAGCTTTATAATGGTGACTAAAACAGAGAATTGATAACCAAATAAAACTTTAAACCTAAATGAAAAGAATGATACCAAACAAAGCAAAACATTATTGCAATGTGGGTAAGGTATTGCTGCTTGCAACCGCAATACAGCTTACGGCCCACAGCCAATCAATGGCATTTAACAAAAATGCATCCTTAAGTAAAACTGTAAATGGTTTACAGAAAGCCATTATTAAAGGAAAAATTACAGATAAAGATGGCTTACCGATTCCGGGAGTTTCTGTTGTAGTAAAAGGAACAAAAAATGGTGTGTTAACAGACGCAAATGGTAATTACAGCATTAATGTAGAAAAGGCAGATGTGCTTGTTTTTTCATTTACAGGTTATCTAACTAAAGAAATAACTGTAAATAACCAAACGGCTATTGATGTTGTTTTAGAAGATAGTGCTACCAATTTGGGCGAAGTGGTGATTGTTGGTTATTCGAGTAAAAAACAAAGTGAGCTTTCAAGTTCAGTATCAGTAGTAAGTGGAGATAAATTAAGAGATGTAACTTCAAATGAGGTAAGTAGCCTTTTGCAAGGAAGAGCACCGGGGGTAGTGGTATCTACAGCTTCTGGTTCGCCTACTAGTGGCTCTAATATTGTTATTCGTGGTGCGGGTTCAATTAATGCCAGTACAGATCCCTTAATTGTGGTAGATGGTAACATTGGCGGAAACTACAATCCTACAGATGTAGAAACCATTACGGTTTTAAAAGATGCTGCGGCCACAGGTTTGTACGGATCAAGAGCAGCAAACGGGGTAATCATTATTACTACCAAACAAGGTAAAGCAGGAAAAGCAGTGGTAAATTTTAGTACTACAGTTGGTTATAGCGAGGCTTCTACAGGTAATTTTAAATTGATGGATTCTCAGCAATTGTATGATTATCAAAGTAAGTTTTATGCGGGTTTAACCCCAGAACGCTTAAATAACAATACCAATTGGTGGGATTTGGCTTTCAGAAGAGGTTTGGTGAACACCCATACCTTATCAGCTTCAGGAGGTACAGAGAAATCAACCTTTTACCTTTCTGGTAACTATTACAAAGAAGAAGGAACCTTAATCAATAATGATAAAACTGGATACAATCTTCGTGGTAATTTTACGCAAAAACTATCCGACAAGTTTAAGGTATCCGCCTTTTTAAATGGTATTTTTATAAGAGACGATTACAATGCTGGCGGAACTTTATATGATGCCTATGTAAACATGCCATTTGACCCTGCCTACAATGCAGATGGTACCCCTGTTGATGCCAGATATGGCACTTGGTATGGCCGAGATAGAGATAACTTTTTACATACGTTACAATACAACACTTCTAGGGCTAAAAGCTTTAACGTAAGTGCAGATGTGAACTTAGATTACAATATTGTTAAAAATCTAACCTTATCTTCTTATAACAGAGCTAGATTGGTGAACTACCGCAGTGATAGTTTCAACGATAAAAGAACTAAATCTGGAGCAACTAACAATGGTACTGCTTATGCATCAACTTCTTATAACAATACACTCTTAACTTCAAATCGTTTAAGATATAGCAATACTTTTGGCAAACACACTTTAGCGGTATTGGCAGTTGGAGAAATTGAGCAGGGCTATTCTGAGTCGCTTAATGCTAACGTAAAGAACTTACCTGCCGGTAGAGATGCTTTTAGTACAGCAACAGACATTGTAACCAATCCATCGGGTGGTAATGATACCTATCAATTTAGTAAATACTTGGGCCAAGTAGATTACAGTTACAATAACAAGTATTTTGCGGTAGCCTCTTATGTAAGTGAATATTCGTCGAGATTTGGCAGCAATAAACCAAACGGTAATTTTTACCAATTGGGTGCTTCGTGGATTGCAAGTAACGAAGATTTCTTAAAAAACAATAAAGCCATTACTTTCTTAAAGTTACGTAGCAGTTACGGTACTACAGGTAATGCTTATGGTATAGGTTATTATGCTGCATTAGGTTTGTATTCTATTTCTTCTGGTGCAAGTTATGCGGGTTTGCCGGGAGCTGCGCCAAGTCAAAAAGCAAATCCAGATTTAACCTGGGAAAAATCAAAATCGGCAAATATTGGGATAGACATTACTTTATTTAAAAGAGTTGATTTAAGTATTGATGCTTACCATAAAGAAGCAGCCTCTTTATTGTTCTTTAGACCATTACCTGCAACAACTGGTTATAGTGGTGTTTACGAAAATGTTGGTAACGTAAGAAACAGAGGGATTGAGTTTAATTTAACGACCAAAAACTTTGTAGGCGCATTTAAATGGGAAACCAATTTAAACATGGCCTTTAACAGAAACAAGGTATTAGAAGTAAACCAAGGTCGTACAGAGGTAAGTACCGGCGCTAGACAACCAATAGCCGTTGGCCACAACATGGACGAATGGTTTATGCCGGTATGGTCTGGAGTTGATCCAGCTACGGGCTCGCCATTATGGGAGAACAGAGTGAAAGATGCAGATGGAAAAGAGTTTTTAACTTATACCAGTAATTACAATGCAGCAAGCAGATTGTATACAGGTAAATCATCAGCGCCGAAATTTACAGGCGGTATAACCAACGATTTTGAATACAAAAACTTTACGCTTTCTACCTTCTTTAACTTTGTTTATGGCAATTATGTATACAATGATAGCCGTTTCTTTTTTGACAGTGATGGATTATATGAAAGCTACAACCAGATGCAATTGGCCAAAGGTTGGAGCAGATGGGAAAAACCAGGCGATTTAGCCACACACCCTAAGCCTGTCCATGGTAGAGCAGACAATTCAAATGCAACTTCTACCAGGTATTTAGAAGATGGAAGTTATCTCCGTTTGCGCAACGTAACCTTAGGTTACAATTTGCCAGCAACTTGGTTAAATAGAGCAAAAATTAGCAAAGCAAGAATTTTTGTGAGTGGTGACAACTTATGGACATTGACCAAGTTTAGTGGTACAGATCCGGAGGTTGAATTGGGTAATGGAGAATCTTCTATTAAATATCCAATTAGTAAAAAGCTGTTAGTTGGCGTAAACATCACCTTGTAATACCTGAAACGGTTGTGTAAACGACCATTTATTTAAAAAATTAGAACATTTTTGTTATGAAAATAAAATATTTGAAAGTGTTGTTGCTTACTGGTTTAGTTGCCATAAGTAGTATCGCATGTAAGAAAACATTTAATCCATCAACTGCAATTGATGAAAACTCTGCACTCACAAGTGAGGCCGATATCGAAACTGCTACTATTGGAACGTATGCTCTTTTTAAAGCTGAAGCTTATGTAAGAAGTGGGTACTTTTTTACCGAGTATCCAACTGATGAAATTGCGCAAGGTCAGAACTCATCAGACGACTTGAGTAACATCTATAAGTATACCCCGATCAAAACTTCTGGGCATGCAGCCAATTTTTGGTTAAGTGCATATCGGTCAATTAGTGCAGCCAATAGAGTAATTGAGGCCATTAACGACAATGCCAGTACACCACTTAAACAATTAAAAGGCGAAAACCTGTATATCAGGGGAATGCTTCACTTCAATCTGGTACGTATTTTTGGCAGACCTTATTCACAAAATCCAACTACCAATCTTGGGGTGCCTATTTTGAAAGATGGTTTAACAGAAGATCAAAAATTAACCTTAAGCAGAAGTAATGTCAAAGAAGTATATGATGCAGTTGTAGCCGATTTGTTAAAAGCTGCTGATTTAATGACACAGGCTAAAACCAATTCTTTTGCTTCTAGAGAAGTAGCTTACGCTTTATTGTCTCGTGTGTATTTGTACATGGAAAATAACGAAAAAGCAGTAGAATATGCTGATAAGGTAATCAACTCTGGACGTTATAGTTTATTGTCATCAGGCGAATATCCTACCTATTTTAGAGGAGTACCTGATGGGAATAAAGAAACCATTTTCTGTATCAGACACATCAAAACAGAAGACCGTGGTTTTTCTTCTATTGGTTCGATGTATTTTAGTGGCGATGCAAGTGGCAATCCTTTAAACCAAGCAGCAAGTGGTTGGGGCGAAATTTATGCCTCAAAAAAATTGTACGACGCTTTAAGTGCAAATCCACAAGACCTTAGGTTAAAATTCATCAGTCCATTAACAGAAAATGGGGTAGTAAAATTGAACAATAAAATTACGCCAAATGTGCCGATGTACTACATCAATAAGTACAGCTTGCAAGAAGGTATCGTGAACTTGAGTTCTCCAGTTTACATTCGTTTGGCAGAAATGTATTTGAATAGGGCAGAAGCAAATGCCAAATTAGGTGCGGGTAAGGAGCAATTGGCCTTAGATGATGTGAACAGAATTAGAACAAGAGCTGGAATTCCAACATTAACCCTAGCTGGTTTAGCTACAAGTGGTAAATCTGTTTTAGATGCAGTACTAGACGAACGTTGGTACGAACTTTCTTTTGAAGGCCACCGTGCTTACGATCTGTTCCGTAACAATAGGGCATTAACCAGAAATTACCCAGGTACAGGAACTTCTACCAATCAGACCGTACAACCGGGCGACAGTAAGATTGTTTCCTTTATTCCTCAAAACGAAATTGACAAGAACAAAAATTTGGTGCAAAATCCATAATAAATAAGATTAAACAGATGAAAAAAATTAAATATTTACTAATGGCAAGCATGTTAATGTTTGTGATGGGCTGTGATAAAGCTGATTCGGTTATTTTTAAAGATGAATCTACCGCTTTAACAGTGTCGAAGAAAGATTGGACCATTTCTGCTTCTAGCTTTTCTGCAGACGAGGCACCTAACGGTACACCAGATAAATTAATTGACAATGATTCGAAAACTTATTGGCATACCGATTATTCAGTAGTAACCCCATATCCGCACTGGGTACTAATTGATATGAAAAAAGAGGTGAAGATGATTTCTGTTGGGGTAACCAATAGATATGCTGCTACACCTAATGCGGTTGGGATGAAAAAATTTAAATTAGAAGGAAGCAATGATGGGACCACATTTACCAGTTTAGGCGAATTCAATTTTGCGATTTCTAACGATCTTCAAAATTTTCCGGTATCATCTGCAAAAGGTTACCGCTATTTAAAGCTAACCGCTTTAGAACCTCAAAGAGTAGGTACAAACCATACTTTTTTGGGCGAAATAGACGTTTTCGCTGTTAAATAGAAGAATTAACTGCCCTAATGTTATTTTAATGTTAGGGTAGTTAACTTTAATTGTCATTCCCTATCCTATAGCTACCTATGAAAAATATAATTAATAAAATGCTACTTACCATGTTGCTCGGTCTTATGGTATTGGCTTGTAAAAAGACCGAAACAACGCCTACACCAACCCCTACTACGCCCACTACCCCAAAAGTAACTTATGCTTACAATACCGCTGATGGTTTTGGAAGTGACCGAGCCCACAATTTGAATATTATTTATTTTGTTCCAAAAGATTTGGATACTGTGCCTGGTTATAAAAAACGTTTGAGTGAAATTTTATTGATGGGGCAAAAGTTTTACAAAGAGGAAATGACCCGACTGGGTTATACCGACAAAACTTTCGGATTATGGGTTAACGATAAAAATAGGGTAAAGATTGTAACCATTTTTGGTACTAAAACCAAAAGCGAATACCCAAGAGAGGGCGGTTCTGGGGCTATAGCAGCAGAAATTAATGCCTATTTTGCAGCCAATCCTAAAGACCAAACGAGTGTACACAGTTTAATCTTATTACCACCTTATGGCTATAATGCTGATGGAACACCAATTGATGGTCCATTTTACGGTACAGGTAAATGGTGTTATGCAATGGACTACGAAGGGCTTGAACCCAAATATATTGGTACAAGTAAGTTTACCAAATGGTATGGTGGGATGATGCATGAATTGGGCCATGGCTTAAACTTGCCACATAACTGTGTAAAAATGACCGAAAAAGCAAGCTTAGGTACTGCTTTAATGGGGGCGGGTAATTATACACTAAGTCTTTCTAAAACGAGTTTAACGGCAACAGATGCTGCTGTTTTAAATGCAAATCAAATATTTAATATAGACGATAAAACCTATTATGGAGCGGTAAATGCTAGCATCAGTACCATTAGCGCCAATTATGATGCGGCTAAGGCTAGTATACTTATTTCAGGTAAATACGCTACCAATAACAAAGTAAATAGCATTGTCTATTATAACGATCCAAATGTAAATAACGAAGGCCTAGGTGTAAATAAAGATTACAATGCAGTAACCTGGGAATCGAAACCGTTTGGAACCAATGAATTTAAAATAGAAATACCATTGGCAGACCTCGAGTTTAAAGGCAATACCGAATACGAACTCAGAATTGGGCTAGTTCATGAAAATGGTACGGTTAAGAGTTTTAGTTACCTCTATAAATTTGTCAATAATATTCCAGTATTAGAATTTGGTACCCGTAACGAATTAAGCAAACAAGGTTGGTCTGTAAGCTCTTTTAGTTCTGAAGAAACTTCGGGCGAAGGCGCAACTGATGGTCGTGCCGACAAGTTGATTGATGGAGATTTGAATAGCTATTGGCATTCTAAATGGACCGGTACTGCTGCAAATTACCCACATCAGGTTACGATTGACATGGGAAGTGCAAAATCAATAGATGGAATTGCCCTTGCTCAAAGGAATACTCTATCTCGTTCGGTTAAAGATTTTGAGATCTTAGTAAGTACCGATGGACAAAACTTCAGCTCAGCTGGTAACTATGTGTTGGCTAACAGTAGTTCGGTGCAATATTTTAACTTGCCCACCAAACAAACCATCAGATACTTTAAAATAATTGCAAAATCTGCCCACGACGGTGACAAATATGCCGCACTGGCGGAGATTGGCGTCTATTAACAAATATTTCCTTCTTTTACTTTTAATAATGAGCGCTTGGCCCCTTTTTGGGGTCAGGCTTTTTTTTAGAATAGGCTAGTTTGCGCCGTTGGAATTTTGAACAAGCTGGTGTCCAATTCTATATTTTCAACATTTAATCCATTTAATCGGCAATGTAGCTTAAATGTATTTCTAATCAATTCTGCAAAATTACCTTCTCCACACATTCTGGTGCCAAACCTACTATCGTTTACATTTCCATTGTGGCAGCTTTGGATCATGTGCCATACCTTATCAAATCGATCTGGGAAATTTTTACGAAGCCAGTCTTCAAATATTTTATTGATGGCACCATTTAACCGTACCACGGTATAACCCGCACTTTTAGCACCGTTATTGGCGCTTGCTTTTAAAATTGCAGGCAGTTCGTGGTTGTTTAAACCGGGAATCATTGGTGCGGCCATTACCCCAGTTGGTAGGTTAACCTTGCTTAGTTCTTCAATAATTTTCAATCGCTGTTTAGCAGTGGTTGTTCGGGGTTCTAGCTTTAAACGTAATTTTTCGTCTAAACTGGTTATCGAAACATACACCATGGCCAGTTTTAATTTAGCCATTTCCTGTAAAATGTCTAGATCTCTTAGAATTAAGGCATTTTTAGTAATCATGGCAATAGGCTGTTTGTAGGCCAATGCAATTTCTAATAACTGTCTGGTCAGTTTAAATTTCCGTTCGGCAGGTTGGTAACAGTCTGTATTGCCTGATAAAGAAATAGGATAGGCGTTCCAAGATTTTCTTTCGAGAAATTTTTTGAAGAGCTCTGGCGCATCTTTTTTAACGATGATTTTTCTTTCAAAATCTAAGCCTGCACTAAAGCCCCAATACTCGTGAGAATTACGAGCATAACAATAAATACAACCATGCTCGCAGCCCTGATAGGGGTTAAGGGAATAGCCCATTCTTACATCTGGACTATCAACCTTGTTTACCACAGATTTTGAGGTGCCTATAATGAAACTGGTCTTTTCATTGGGCTCTTCCCAATCGTCTATTCCTTCTACATGCGCTTTGGTTAAAGCATTTTTAAGAAATCTATTGGCTGTATTCAATTGTGCGCCACGGCCGTTAAGGTAATTGTCTTGGTTTTCTTCAGCGGTACTCATAAACTAAAATTACTAAAAATATTAGTAATTTTAGACTTGACTTTTCCACAATCGATAAGCTATTTTTTTGCTTTTACAATAGGCACATAATCCATAGGTACCATGTCGCCAACTTTTTCATAAGCCCAATAACCTTGAAATAAAAGGCTTCTCGGATCAAAAATCCCACCATTGGCATAAAAATAAGCCTTCTGCTCTAACTTATGGATCAAAGAGATCTGGTATTCTGGCATATCCATAGGTCTTGATTGTCTATGACCTGTAAAAGAAAAACCATTAGGCTCATATTCGTTTTTATAGATCACATACAGGGCATCTTGATAATTGATCATTTTGATATCCTTATTAAATGTTTTTACCAATGTATCAACTAATACATCGGCCCTATTGATGGTATTTACTACTTTTGGTTCCCCACGTTGCCTAATCCAATAAGATAAAGAATCCGAACCATTAAAAGTCAATGTCCTAACCAGACCTTTATTGCCAGCAGTAAGTCTTTTGATATTTGCATTGATTAAGCTATCTGGCTTTCTCATCATATTTGGCATCTCAATCAATTTGTTAATCACAAAACCTTCTTCCTTCACCCTGTTTTCGTATAAAGCCTTGAAAAAATGTTGGGTCGAACCATTATAGGCAATCTCTCTAGCTTTGGCCCATTTTCTTTGTTTGCTATTGCTCCCTTTCATTTCTTCAAAAAAGGGTTGACCTTCGTAATAAAAGGTTCTGGTTTTAAAAGCATACTCAAAATAATCTACCAAATACTTTACCCGATAGCCCAATGCTTTATTTTCTATCACTAAAAACTCCAAACTTTTGCCGCTAAGTACGTTGCTTTCTTTGTCAAAATTGAAAATAAGTTCTTCTGGATTTAAGAGCTCGCAGGTTTTAGCATTGGGAGAAAGCCCAATAAAAAGCTCTTTGAATAGTAATAGGTAACCTGCTCTTTTCGGATCTGGCTTAACCACAATCTCGTTTAAAGTGGTGGTGCTTTCCTTTAACAATACGTCAATGTCTATTGATTTATCGGAGATCACAATGTTCTTTTTATAGGGTGCAAAACCAACCATTTGGATCAAGAGATCGTAATTACCGGGAGCAAGATTTAACAACACAAATTTGCCATCGTTATTTGCTACCGCAGTCATTTTGTAACCACTCACATAAACTACCGCCCCTGGCAATGCGCCATCTTTATCTTTAATGGTACCACTAATAGTCAAGGTGTTTTGCGCAAAAGCAGCACTGCTGGCAGAAACGGAAATAAATAATAAAAGAAATAGTTGTTTTAGCATCTGGCTTATAATTTTGGAAAGGGTTATGGTTTAGGTTTTTGTTGAGGTACATAATCTATGGGCAACATATCGGCTATTTTTTCGTAGGCAAAAAAACCTTGGTAAAGTATACTTTTTGGCTCAGGAATGGTACCATTGGCATAAAAAAGAATTTGAGGCTCTAGTCT
Organism: Pedobacter sp. Hv1; assembly: GCF_001412215.1. Lineage (GTDB taxonomy): Bacteria > Bacteroidota > Bacteroidia > Sphingobacteriales > Sphingobacteriaceae > Pedobacter. The sequence continues at coordinate 20,610 of NZ_LLWP01000005.1, read as the reverse complement.
GTTGATGATGGATACTTGGTAGTTGGGCATATCTTCTGGTCGGGCTTGCCAGTTTCCAGAAGAGAAATAATGATCTGTTTCTCTTTCGCGGGTGTAAATGATAAAAAGGGCATCTTTAAAACTCATCATTTTCATATCCTTATCATATACTTTAACCAATGTATCTACATTTACTTTAGCCGTATCAAAATTATTTTCTGGTTGAAATATATTACGCTGTTTAATCCAATAAGCTATAGAGTCTACACCTGGGCTATACATTTGTGTTACCTTGCGTGATTGCTCGGTTAGCCGCTTGATATTTGCATTGATAAGGCTATCTTTAGGGTGCGGCGTTTTGTACATTTTGTTAATAATGTAACCTTCTTGGGTGATGGTATTGTTGTACAACGATCTAAAAAAATGTTCTCTAGAGCCATGGTAAGCAATTTCTCTAGCCCTTAACCATCTCCTTTGCCCTGCCTTACTGCCCTCCATTTCTTGGAAATAGGCTTGACCATCAAAATAAAAGACTTTTGCTTTTTTATTAAATTCAAAACCCTCTAACATATATTTAATGGTATAACCCAATGCTTTATTCTCTATGGTTAGCAATTCGTTAGCACTGCCAGAAAGGATATCATTTTCTTTATCATAATTGAAAATGAGTGCATTGGGATTTAAAAGCTTACATTGCGATGCGTTAGGTGTTTTGCCAATAAACACTTCTAAAAAGAGTTTAACATATGCTGCCCTTTTTGGATCTAGCTTTACTACAATTTCATTCAGCGAGGTGGGATCTTCTTGTAACGTTACGTCAATTGTTACAGATTTATCAGAAATCACAATTCTCTTTTTATAGGCTTTGTAACCTATCATCTGAACAAGAATGTCATAACTGCCTGGCACAAGCTTGGGCAAGATAAATTTGCCCAGATGATCTGTACTGGTGGCCATTTGATAACCACTTACATAAATGGTAGCGCCTGGCAACAAGCCCTTCTCATCTCTAACAGTACCATTAATGGTCAATGTGCTTTGAGCAAATGAAGCAAAGCTGATGCACATTAAAATTATAAAATGTATGCAGATTTTATCCCTCATTCGGCTAATTTAACTAATATATTAGTTATTTTGAAATAAAATCTCGAAATATTGTTCAACTTGATCATTCGCTTTTAAGTCTATTTTTTGTGTATATTTAAGTATCTATATCTGATCTGTTTCTATGAAAAACACTTTGACTTGCCTGATTATTGATGATGATGACCTCGACAGAATGGCTGTTGAAGCTGAAGCCAAGGAGCATCAAAAATTGAATGTACTAGGTAGTTTTAGCAACCCTATAGAAGCTCTAGATTTCATCAAAATACAAAGGCCAGATATCTTATTCTTAGATATTGATATGCCTGAGCTAAACGGTCTTGACTTTATCAAGTCGATTACTGCACTTGATACCATTAACATCATCATTTCTTCTCATCCAGAATATGCTTTGCAAGGTTTCCAGTTAAAAGTGTTCGATTTTATTTTAAAACCATTGGAAAGTGTGCGTTTTGAGAGTACCATTAAAAGAGTATTTGATTTTACCCAATTAAAAGACAAAGCCGAAGCTTACGATGTTCTTTTTGAAAATGAAAAGATCATCTTTAAAGAAGGTCATCAAATGGTAACCTTAAATTCAAATGAAATACTTTATTTAGAGGCCTATGGCGATTACACAAAGATAGTGACCGACAAAAAAGAACATTTAACATTAGCTACACTTTCAAATTTCTTAGAATCGCTACCTGTTGGAAAGTTTATGCGTATACATAGAAGTTATGTGGTGGCAACAAATAAAATAGACAGTTTTGGTACTAAACAAATTGTAATAGGACTAAATACCTTACCCATAGGGAAAACTTACCTTAAAGAAGCTAAACAAGCATTTAAGTAATGAAATATATCAGAACGCTTTCTACAATTTGTTTAACTGTGTGGTCAACATTGTGTGTTGCGCAACAGGACAAACATCTTCAAATGCTTACCGAAAAGAGAAAAGCTTGCGAAACAATTATGGCCTCTTTTAATGGTAAAACCGAGACCATCGATTTGCTGATTAAAGAAGGAGAAGCAGGCTTAAAGATTGTGAAACCTAAAGAGTACAACTACAAATTTTTATTCAGTAGTGCCGTAGGAACTGGGTATTATTACAAACAAAATTTTAAACTGGCCAAGCAATATTTTGAGCTAGCCTACGAAACAGCCAAAGAAGGCAACATGGTATCAAAAGGGGCTAAAGTGCTGGGTAACCTCATTTCTATCTACCATTATGTAGGGATGCAAGGAAAAGCAGATTCAGCAGCCCAAAGGCTAAAGCAAATAGTAGAAACTACCGATACCTTGAAAAGTAAAACAGATATCTATTTTAACTTGGGCATGTACAATCAGCAGCAAAAGTTTTATTATGGTATCGCTCTGAGCAATTTCTTGAAAAGCGTAGAACTCCATAAACCAATTGTAGATACTACTAAAATTTTAAAGCTCAAATTAGATTACGGCTCAAAATTAATGATGGTAGCTGAAATCTATTTGTATCTTAAACAGCCCAATAAAGCATTAGAATATTTAAACCAGGTTAAGCCTTATTTAAATTCGTCTGTTGTAATTGATGTAGCTGCCTATGGCAAGTTGATTAGAAGTTATGCCTTGTTAAATAATAAAACAGAGGCTTTGAAGTACTATAATCTTTTGCATAAAGTGGTTGGCGATAAACCAGGCCGATGGTCGGAACTTGTTTCTTCGAGTTTAGAAATGGGGTTGTTGGCGGTTAAAGAAAAAGATTTTAAACTTGCCAAAACTTATATAGATAAAGCAGACAAACAATCGAAAATTGATAACAATGAAGTTTTAACCTGTGGCGTTAATCAAGCCTATGGCGATTACTATAAGGCAATGGATAACAAACCTTTAGCCATTAAGTATTATAAAATGGCCGAACATGGTGCGGCATTGTACAACAAAGAACAATATTCTGATCTGTTAAAAGCGCTTACCCAATTGGAAATGGCATCAGGTAATTCGCAAGTTTCTGCTGATTATTTTAGTAAATATGTGGTCCTATCAGATTCGCTTAGCCAAAGAAAAATATCATTGAATTTAGCAGAAATGGAGGCTAAATTTCAGAACGAATCTAAAAAACGAGAGATAGGGGTTTTAAACAGAGAAAATGAAGCAAAAAACCTTCAACTTAAACAAGAACGTAACACCAGATGGTTACTAATTGGAGGTGCATTTTTATTATTTGTGGCCTTGTTATCTATTTATTTAAACTTTAGAAATAAACAAAAAGCAAATTTATTACTCAATCAAAAGAACAAACAATTAGATCTCTTAAATGAACAATTAACAGGCGCAAACCAGACCAAGGCCAAATTGTTTAGTATCATTTCGCACGACCTGCGTAGCCCAGTTAGTCAATTGTTTACATTTTTAAAATTGCAGCAAGCAAATCCCAACTATATTTCGGAAGAAGAGAAAAGCCAACATCAAAAAAAATTAATGCAATCTTCTTCCAGTTTATTGGCTACCATGGAAGATTTGTTGTTATGGTCTAAAAGTCAGATGGAACATTTCGAATTGGATATTGAAACCATAGCAATAGCACAATTATTTGAAGAGGCAACTTTGTTGATGCAGAACCAGGCTGAAGCAAAAGAACTGGTAATTGCTACCGGAAATGTAAGCCTAGCCAATTTGCAAAGCGATCAAAATCTACTCATTATTGTTTTGCGAAACCTATTGCAAAATGCAATTAACCATGCTTACCCTAACACCAGCATTTATTTAAATGCAGCCATAAATGAAGCGGGTAAACCTTATCTCTCTATTTTAAATCAGGGCGATGTTATTTCAATCGAAAAGATAAACGAACTGATGACAGGCAATAACGTTAAAAGTAAATCGTCTGGTTATGGCTTGCTGATTGTTAAAGAACTGTTGGGCAAAATTAATGCATCACTTGACATTAAAAGTGATGAAAAAGGAACCCAGATGACAGTTGTTTTCTTAGGTTAATTTCTTGTTGTCACTCCATTCGACGATTATTTAAGCTATTTGATAGATTAGCATTGTCAGTTTTTTGTGTTTAAACCTAGTTTTAGGCATAACACAACCGGAATGAATATCATTTGTAAAAAAGAAAGGCAACATTTATTTATTTTGAGTTTCGCTTTTCTGCTCCTCTTATTAGGATCTTGTCAAACAGAAAAAGCGATCGAATCAAATGAATATTTCTTGGCCAAAATTGATGATCAACTTTGGCAATCTGTGCCAGCTCAAACATTTAAAAAGTACAATGTAAGTTATAAGGCCCTAAGCCATCAACTCTCTATTTTGGCCGAAGCTAAAGATGGCACTAGAATAGAAATTTCATTTCACGATGTAGGGGCATTAAAAGTTGGCAATTATCCATCTACTATTAATGATGAAGGTGTTCAAAGTGGGATATTTTATGCCCCAGAACGTAAAACTGGAGGTAAAGAAATGTCGAGTGTTACGTATGATATACCTGTGCAGGAAAATACGGTTCAGCTCACTAAACTAGATAAAACAGATAGAAAGGCTTATGTCATAGAGGGAAATTTCTCTTCAACCTTATATGCACTACACCAAAGCAATCCCAAAAGAACAAGCGTTTTAACAGGGGGTAAGTTTAGGGTAATTTATTATCCAGATCTCTATAACCCCGAATTTTAATCACTTTCTATCCTTCATCGATTATTTTTTGCCGTTCATCGATTTAAAAACGAGACGTTTCAATATAGGTTTTACCTTCATTTCAATATAAAATTAAAACCTATGAAAAACATTCAGCCTCTATTTGGAAGAGATTTCTATTTGATAAACAATCAATCACTCATCATGAAAAGAACCTATTCATTAGTCTTATTACTCTCGTTATCCATTTTATTTGGTTGTAACAGTGGTACAGACTCGGCCAATTCAAAAGACCAACATACAAATGCGGAGAAGAATGGATTATATTTTGACTACAGTATTGACGGAAAAGAGATCAGTTTAGATACTACGGATATCTTAACCTCTTATAATGAGTTCAGTGCAACAGATAGAGAGTTTAAAATTTTTGCAGGTAAAGATGGCGGACCAAATCTGGTATTGACACTTACAGCCGATTTATCTCAACCTTCATCTACTGCAAACGGTTCTGCTACAGCAGGAGATAAGATCAGTCAAGGAAGTGTATCCCTACAAAATTATCCTACAAAGGGTTTTACATTCAACAGTTATGATTTTTTGTTAAACCCAAAACCAGCTGTAATACCAGATGCGATTGTAATTACCAAGAGCGAAAAAGTTGGAGAGGTTGCCAGAATTTTAACCGGAACCATTAATGTAATTGTAAGGGGAGGAGAGAACAAACAAAATGATCCTGCCATTAAAGATTATGTGGTTAAAGGCAAGTTTAGGATCAAACACGAGTTTAAGGGAATTAAATTTTAATTGCATAAACAATAAGAGACTACGATTTACCTATCAAATTAAAAATCATGAAAAAATTAATATTGGCGATGCTTACCATCAGTATTGTACTGAATGCTTGCAAAAAAGAAGCGATAGAAGAAGTGGTTAAGATAGAACCTACCCATAAAAACCTTTTGCTCAAAAGAGTAGATAACGATGGGCTTGTTTTCAATTATACCTACGATGCTAACAATAGATTAACCAGTTATACCAGAACTTCGAATGCCGCAAACCCTGCGCAGAGTTTTACATTTATATACAACAGTAATGGTAGTTTGGCAGAAATGACCAACAACAATTTCAATAGAACTATTTTTTCTTATAATGCTGATGGTACAATCAGCAAGAAATTGGAATATAATGGAACCGGGGCATCGGCAACACTGATCAATACCTATTTATATACCTATGCTGCTGGAGTAGTTACAGAACAGTATATTTTTGCCTCAACAGGAAATGGCTGGCGATATCTACATACTTATGACACAAAGGGGAATCTGATTGAAATTAAATATTACACCACTACCTCAAGCGATCTAATAGGTACTTTTTCTGGATCTTCTACCTATAAGTACGATGATAAACCAAGTTATAAAAGTACGATGCCTAAAGAATTTTTCTTTCCTAATTCTGCTGTTAATAATTTGAATGTAGCCTATGGCAATAGCGGAGCTGTATCCTATAGTTATACGTATGAGTACAATGTAGATGGCTACCCTATCAAACAAAGTGATGGCTTTAATGTCTCAAATTTCGAATATAAGCGCTTGTAGGTAATCACTACAATATAACTTCTATCGATTATTTAATAACGTTCATCGATAATAACCTCGGTCAACTTATTAACCAAGGTATATTCACTTATCAAAAATTGGATCATGAAAACAATAACCAAACCTCAAAAAATTGCAATGCTTACTTTTGTTTTATGTTGCTTAATAGGTGTTGCTAACCTTTACGCCCAAAAAATAGATGTAAAAGAAAAAGCCAAAACTGCGGCAACCAATAAAGCCGATAGAAAGGTTGACGAAACTATTGATAAAGGTTTAGATAAGTTAGAAAAAGGAATTGGTGGTCTCTTCAAGAAAAAAGATAAATCGACAGAAACAGCTGAGAAGGATAAAAATAAAAAGACCAAAGATGGAGAGGTTACGGTTAAAGGGCAAGACGAACCTTCTTTTTCAACCTACAATAAATTTGATTTTGTACCTGGTGATAAAATTCTGGCATTTGATGACTTTAAACAAGATGCCATGGGCGATCTGCCTGCCAAATGGAACAGCACTGGAGGTGCAGAAATTGCAAAAGTAAATGGTTCTGAGTTCAATTGGGTACAACTTACCGGTGCAGATGCATTTTTCTCTCCTCAATATACAGCTAAGATGCCCGACAATTGTACTGTAGATTTTGATATGATTGTTACTTTTAATCAAGAATCAAATTGGTACCAAAGGTTTTATATCGAGATACTTTCTTCAGCAAAATTAGCGGCCACATCAGAAAAAGCTTATATGCCGTCTAACAGTGGGATATCTTTTGAAGTGACGCCGAGAAGTAGAGAGATCATGGCCCGGAGTTACCTAAAAGGTGAAACCTTGATGGAATCGGCTGCACAGTATGCAAAACTAAATACTAGAAAACCCATCCATGTTTCTATCATGCGACAACAACAAAGGGTTAAAATATATTTCGATGAGAAAAAGGTATTTGACCTTCCGCAGGGATTAGCGCTTGAACCAAATTATTACTTGCGTTTCGGATCTTTTGTGCAAGATGAAGGCGATTCGGAAACAACAAAAATGTACGTGAGCAATCTGCGTTATGCGGTAGGCAAACCCGATATGCGCAACAAACTACTTACCGAAGGTAAATTGGTAACCAGAGGCATTTTGTTCGACTCGGGATCGGCGGTAATTCAACCTCAATCTGCCGGAGTGTTAAAAGAAATTGCTGCGGTTTTAAACGAAAATCCACAATTAAAAGTAAAAATTGTAGGCCATACAGATAGTGATGGTGACAATGCCAAAAACCTGCAATTATCAGAGCAGAGAGCAATGGCCATTAAAACAGCTTTAGTTAATGATTTTAATGTAAATGAAGACCGTTTAACAGCAGAAGGAAAGGGAGAAACACAGCCAAGTGATGTGAATACTACTGCTGCAGGCAAAGCCAATAACAGAAGAGTAGAATTTATCAAACTTTAAACTAAGCTTAATATAAAGTGTTGATAGATAGTTTTTTAAATATTATATTTATGTACACATTTTATACTGACAACTAATCTAAGTACCTATGAAAAAAATTATTTTAATTTTATTTACTTGTTTTGCGTTTTTTTCTTCGGCCTTGGCTCAAGACTGCAAAAACTTTATTTACATGACCAGCGGTAAAGTAGTAAAATATAGTTCTACCAATCCAAAGGGTAAATTAATGACTAAAATGGTCTATAGCGTAAAGGCCAAATCTGGTAATAAAGCAACGGTAAGTTCGCAGGTTTTTGACGATAAGGGAAAAGAAGTGAGCGCTGCGGATGCAGAAATGATCTGTGATGGCAATAGCCTAAAAATTGATATGCGAAATTTTATGCCAAGTGCTAATGCCTCACAATTTAAAGGAATGACAGCAAAGGCCGATGCCTCTTACCTGAATTATCCCACCAAAATGCAAACAGGTCAAGATTTGCCAGACGGAAATTTTAACATGCAGATGTATAACGACTCGCAAAAGATGGCCGATATTGGTTTTAAAATTATCAATAGAAAAGTAGAAGGCACAGAAAGTGTAACCACACCAGCAGGTACTTACGATTGTTTTAAGATCAGTTACAGTGCAGAAATTAAAACCACAACTTTTGGCATTTCGATACCAATCAACATGAAAATAACAGAATGGTATTCGGCGAAATTAGGACTGTACGTGAAATCTGAAGCATCCAATAAAAACGGAAAATTAATGAGTACAACTACGTTGGATAGTATCAATTAATGGTTTCCTAGTCTATCAGTTTAAAAGGAATTTCTATTGAGATTTTCCTTTTAAGTGGTATAGCGTTTATTAGAGCAGGGTTCCACTTTTTTGAAGTTTTTAATACTTTTACTACTTCATCGGCACAACCATATCCAATATCTTTAATAATTTTAATATTATTGATTGTTCCAGTTGTAGTAACATCAAACTCTATAACAACCATTCCCTCAATGTTGTTAATTATCGCCTTTTCGGGATATCTTAAATTATTTTGAATGTAGTTGTAAAATGTTTGTATGCCACCCGGATAACTCTCAAGCGTTTCGTAGGTAATGAATATGGCGTGATCTATTGTTTTCTTTTTGATGAGTCTTCTAGGGGTAATCCGCTTTGCTTCAATACTCATTTTGTGATCATAAGCCATAAGCAAACGAGTAGGTAAGGGGACTAAATTATAAATAATAAATCTACTACTGTTACTATATAAAAAGCTTGATAAAGAATCTTTAACAAATGCTATAGGCCTGCCTTTCTGAATGCCTTTAAGTTCAAAATACCCATTTTCGGTGGTCATGGTACTTAACAAATTAGTAGATATCTTCACATCCTTGATAGGTTTTCCTAATTTATCATAAACAAATCCACGGACATGTATGGTGTCAATATCAACTTCCACGCTATCATTACTTTTTTGGGAAAGTGCAAATAATGGTATTAGGGTAAATAAGAGAAGTGGGTATAGTTTTTTCATATCGTAATGATGAAAAAAAGGAATATTTCCATACTTAACCTAACAATTCTTTTGCATTTTGTAGGGCAGAAGCACCTGGGTTTTTTCCGCTTAACATCTCTGCAATGGCATGGACCCGCTCTTCTTGGGTCAATTTGCGAATACCAGTAGTTGTTTTGTCGTTTGTCTCCTTTTTATGAACAAAATAATGAGAATGACCTTTGGCAGCAATTTGTGGCAAGTGTGTAATGGATAAAATCTGCATGTTTTTGCCTAATTCGGCAATAACTTTCCCAACTTTTAAAGCAGTCTCACCAGAAATTCCAGTGTCTATCTCATCAAATATCAAAGTTGGTAAGGAAGTATGTTTGGCCAATAAAGCCTTAATAGCCAGCATTAATCTAGATAATTCGCCACCAGAAGCAACTTTGCTTACTGGTGCAGGTGCTTGACCTGCATTGGCTGTAAATAACAAACCAATTTCATCTAAACCATCTTTATGGAGTTGTGTTAAAGCTTGCTGGGTTAAAACAATTTTAGCATTTGACATTCCAACTTGTTGTAGGGTTTTACCCGTTTCGGTTTCTACCAATTGAATGGCCTTTTTTCTATTTGAACTTAATTTTTCAGCCTGTTTGGTTAATGAGGTTTGAAGTAAGCTGATTGCTTTTGTGAGCTGCTCAATATGTTCATCAGAAGAAAGTAACTGATTTAAATTGGTTTCTAACTGTTCTTGTATGGCCAATAAGTCGGTATTCGTAGCAACGCGATGTTTTTGTTGGAGGTTATAAAAAATAGCCAAACGTTCTTCTATAAATGATAAACGTTCTGCATGGTGTAAGGTGCCTTCTTCTATTGAAATTATTTCTTGTGCAATATCTTTAATTTCGATAATGCTGGAACGCAATCTTATATGGAGTGCTGCAACTGCAGGATCAAATTTTTCAATACCTTGGAGTTGAATGCCGGCTTCTTTGAGCATCGCAAGAGCAGAAGTTTCATTTTCTTCTAATAAACCCGTTGCTACAAGTAGATTCCTCTTGATGGTTTCGGCATGGGTCAATTTTTCTAGCTCCTGTTCTAATTCTTCTTGTTCGCCTGCCTTTAATGAAGCCTGTTCTAATTCGTTAAATAAAAACTGCTCATAATCTTGTTTGCTACGGGCCTCATTGGCTTTGTTTGTCAATTCTTTGAGTTGTTGCTGGTCTTGTTTCAATTGTTTAAAACCTGTTCTATAATCAGTAAGCAGCTGACCATGATCAGCTAAAGAATCTACAATGAGCAATTGAAAATCGGCATCGTTGATTTCTCTGGTAGCATGTTGCGAATGGATATCAATTAACTGCTCTCCAATGAGTTTTAAACTGGCCAGATTTACTGGCGTATCATTTACAAACGATCGAGATTTGCCATCCATCGAAATTTCTCTGCGTAAAATACTTTCCTTATAAAAATCTAGGTCATTGGCTTCAAAAGCAGTTTTTAACTGTTCGTCGGCCAATAAAAAAGTGCCTTCTATTACACATTTTTTATCTTGGTTAAAAAAGTACTTGCTCTCTGCCCTTTGGCCAAGGATGAGCGAAAGCGCCCCTAAAATAATAGATTTTCCTGCACCAGTTTCACCAGTAATGATATTCAAACCTTGGTCAAATTCAATGTCCAGGCTATCAATTAAAGCATAGTTGCGTATAGAAAGTTTTTGTAGCATATCCAGATGCTAAATTAACATAAAAGCACATCGATTTCAAGAAACAATGTGCTTTTAATTGAAAGAACCGATAGTCCTCTATACTACTGGTCAAATCAATTTTTATTACTATTCCTGCAAAAACTGAAGGATGGCTTCATTAAATGCTGAGGGATTTTCTTGTGGAATGAAATGTGTAGCCCCTTTGAAAATTACAAGTTTGGCCCCTTTAATGTGTTTAGCAATCAATTGCGTGTGGGCTTCTTTGATCAGGTCCTTTTCGCCAGCCATTACCAGTACTTTTGAGCTGATTTTATCCAGATCGCTAACATTGATATTTGGCTCGGTTAAAACCATCGTTAGTAATTTTACCATTGTTTTTGTGGCTGCACTGTTATCTTTTTCCAATTTTTTGATGTCGCGACTGGTCTGTTTTAAAATACTTTCTTCAACAGCGGCTATAGTTGGATTGAGATTTGCACCCATCACCATTACCTTGTTTACATATTCAGGATATTTGATAGACATGATCAGGGCGGTATTTCCACCATCGCTCCAACCCAATACATTTACATTTTTTAAATGAAGCGAGTCTAACAATATTTTCATATCATCTGCAAACAGATCGTAGCTGAATTTTTCTGTAGTGTGATCTGTGCTTTTGCCCTGTGCTCTGGTGTCTACTGCAATAACTTTGTACTTTTCTGCTAATGCCGGAATTTGTTTAGCAAAGGCCGAAATAGATTGCCCATTACCATGTAATAATAACAATGGTTCTCCACTTCCATAGGTCTCGTAATAAAGCTTAACCCCATTTAAAGTACAAAAACGGCCTGTTTTAGCATTACTTCCATATAGGGTTTGCCAAGAGACTTTTCCTTCAGTAGCTTTAAGCAAAAGGACTTTTCCATTTGTTGTAGCAGTTTGAATGAGCGTTGCGGTTGTGCCCGATGGGAGCTGTTTAGTTTTAATAAAATCTTTAAACGGATTTTTGTCATTCATTTCAAAATTTCCATTCTTAACCGGTAGGGGAGACCAAGAACCATCAGCTTCTTGCACTTCAAGTTTCATATTGTCTATATAAAAACTCCCATTACCTTCTTGAATTACATATAGCCATATTTTTTTTGTTTTGGCATTGATGCTGGATTCAATACTAGCGGTGTGCCATAAGGTATCTGGTCTTTTTTTCTTGTAAACATTTGATTGGATAAAATCGTAATTGTCTTTTCCAATCTGTAGGGATTGAATATAGACATTGCTTACAGAATCATTAGGTACAGCTTTTAAGTCTACCATATAGCGAAACTTCTTGCCCACATTTTTTTCAATGGGTAGTTCACTTAAAAAGTAAAATGAATTGGAAAAGACCCTATTTTGAGCAAAACTTTTCGAAGTAATTAAGAGGAGGAGTAGAATTAAGGTATTCCTGATCATGTAAATATTGTTTGGATAAACTAATTTGTTGGTTTTAAAGATATCAATCAATTCCGTATTTCTTTTTAACTTCCTGACTTGTTTTTTCATCGGCAGTACTGAAACCGAAGCCACTCTGACTGCCAAAGATTTGGTAGCCATACTTTAATCCATATACCCTGTCGATCAACATTTTTAAAGTACTCAATGGAATTTCTTCTTGTTGAACTGCTTTGTGCACAATCGGTAAATATTTTTCCATCATGCTCAAATTAGAATGCTGGATGACCAAAAACATGGTTCCTGCTAGTTTTTCGCCTACTAACGTTTTGCCGATATACGTATGGTAACTGCCATAGAGCGAGTCGATTTGTTGTTGATTTTTAAGATCAAGCGATTTTTGTTTAGCCTGATCTGTGGTTCTAAATTTTTGGTCGGCTAATTCAATCGCTCTGATGAGCTTTACCAAATTCAAATCCAATCTGTTTTTTCTGGCGTAGTCTTCCAAATCAAATAACATTGTCATTGTTCCAGATTTACAGAGTGCCAGTTGTGCATTGAACCGATCTCTGATAGCTTCATAAGCACTATTATTATTGATATTTTTTTCAAACGCGATAAAATATTCACAACTACCTGGGGCATTTTTAAATTTTTCAAATGCCAATTGGATGTTCGCATTGCTTTCTTTTAAGTTGGTAAAGGCTGTTAAAACGTTAAAATAATCTGCGAGGTTAAAATTGAGCGGGTTATTTTTTACGCTTTTAGCAGTTTCATTCAAGATCATTACACCATAGTCAAACTTCTCTTTGGTTACATTTTCTCTTTTTTCGGGTTTGTATTTTAAAATTTCATTTTCAAAATCTTTGGCGCTAAATGTATAATCCTTTTGTGCATAGGCTTTACCAATTAAAGTTGCCATCAGCATAAGGTTGAGCAAAATTATTTTTTTTATCATTAGGTTGTTTGGTTTAAGAAATAGACTTCGTGAATAGGGTTTTCGCTCTGCATTGAAAATTGCAGCATTTTTGAAATAGGCAGGAACAAACACCTATCAATAATCAATGAAGATTTATAGGCAATGCTATTTAGGATGTGAGTTTAGAAGGAATAAAAAAGGGTAAGAAAATGAAGTCTTACCCTTAATTGTTTATCTGTGTGGTTTATTATTTATTCATCAATACACCAGGGCCATTTAGGTTTTGGTATAGTGCATTTGCAGCTTCAGATTTATTCAGAAGATTAATACCGTGAATTTCCTCACCATTAGTTTTAAAAACTTTTAAGGGAGTATTCGATGGTACAAAAGCTTTTAACATTTCTTTGTTTCCGTTATAGAGCAAGAAAGATTTATCGCTTTTAATGCCTTTTTTCTTTTTTAACTCTTCTATATCATCTTCATATTTCTTTCTGAGTTCTTTGTATTCAGGAGAATCTTGAAGTTTTTTCATTTCTTCAACTTTGTCTTTCCACTCTTTAGAATTGAATTTTCTTTCTAATTCTTTGCTATTGAATTCGATTCTTTCCATTTTATCTTTCCATTCAGCAGAGTTGAATTTCCTTTCCAGTTCTCGGCCATTTTTTTCAATAGCAGCCATTTTGTCTTTCCACTCTGGAGAATTGAATTTTTTCTCTAGCTCTTTGCTGTTGAATTCAATTTTGGCCATTTTATCTTTCCACTCTGGAGAGTTGAATCTCTTTTCTAATTCTTGGCTGTTTTTTTCAATTTTAGCCATTTTGGCTTTCCACTCCGGAGAATTGAATCTTTTCTCTAGCTCTTTGCTATTGAATTCAGCTTTGGCCATCTTATCTTTCCATTCAGGAGAGTTGAATTTTCGTTCAAGCTCTGCACTGTTTTTCTCAATACTAGCCATCTTGTCTTTCCACTCCGGAGAATTGAATTTCTTTTCTAGCTCTACGCTGTTTTTTTCAATAGCAGCCATTTTGTCTTTCCACTCTGGAGAGTTGAATTTTCTTTCCAATTCTTGGCTGTTTTTTTCAATTTTGGCCATTTTATCTTTCCATTCTGGAGAGTTGAATCTCTTTTCTAATTCTTGGCTGTTTTTTTCAATTCTAGCCATTTTGTTTTTCCATTCTGGAGAATTGAATTTCTTTTCCATTGCTAAGAAATGTTTTCTTAAGCTATCTGGCATTTCATCTATAGAATGATAGATAATTTCTTTACCATTACTTCTACTGATATATTGTTTCTTCCTCTTGGTGCTATCGGTATCTGCTTTAGCAAGCAAATGCTCATCAAGCCCTTTTGTTTCGTTGGCAAGCGGCTTAACGGTAGCTAAAGAACTTGCTTTTTTAGGCTTAACAACTGGTTTTTTTTCTGGGTTCATCCATGCCAATGAAATAACAGTGGCAATAGCTAAGCTTAAGATAAAGAATTGCTGCTTAGCATTGATATAATTCGTTTTCATATCTGTGATTCTTTTAATGCGTTGGTACAAATGTTGATTGTTACCTGTAGCTGCTAGAGACAGTACTGGTGATTGTTTGTCTTTTAATAATTCTAATTTTAATAGCGCGTGTGCATAGGTAACAGGTGTACCTGTGAAATTAACCACCAAGTCATCGCAGGCATGTTCTCTTTCTATATGTATAAACTTGGTGGTTAGCCATACAAATGGATTGAAGAACAATAATGTTTCTATACACGTTTTAACAAGGTTGATTAAATAATCGTTGCGACGAATGTGTGATAATTCGTGTATCAAGATTGCTTCAACTTGTTTGGAGTCCAATTGCGTAGCTAAGGCAATTGGGAATAACACTACAGGTTTAAAGAAACCGATCACTAAAGGCACGTTAACTTTTGGCGAAAGGTAAAATTTAACTGTTTTGTTAATCTTTAGTTGAGAAACTGTCAATTCAAAAATTGCTTTCCATTCTGCCGGAACAGCAATAATACTGGCACTTTTTAATTTCTTTAGCTTCAAATAGCCTGATAACAGGATGATCAATTGGATCATAATACCCACACTATAAATAGAAACAACCAATGGAAAATACGCTTCTGTTTTAAAGTTAATACTGTTACCTAGGTTAGCTAATTCTAAAAAAGCTTCCTTATTGATGATCAATGTTGATGCTGAAGTCGAGGAGACTGGTATTTTGAAAACCGATAAAAAAGTAAAGCAGAAGCTGGTAAATATTAAAAACAATGAGCCAAATGCAAGATTATGTTTTAACCTGGCACTCATTTTTGGCCAGGCCATTAATACAATAAATAAAATTGCATAAATGATTGCACCTTGCCACAATGAATGAAGAATGCTCCATCCAATAGCTTTAATCAAATTGTTTACCATGGCTTCCATTGCTTATTTTTTTTCAAGTTTGTTTAAATATTCCTTAATTAAATCAATCTCTTCTTTGCTCGCACTTTTATTGCCTAAGGCCTGCATTACCAATCTGGCCGCAGAACCATTAAATACATTGTCGATCATTTTATTGACCAACTGTTGTTGGGTTTTTTCTTGGTTAATTAATGCTCTGTAAATATGCGTTTTGGCACTGGTATCACGGTCAACTAATCCTTTCTCATGCATAATCTGCATTAATTTAAGTGTTGTGGTATAGCCTGCATCTTTTTTGTTCAAAGCTTCATGAACCTCGCGAACAGTACAATGGCCTTGTTGCCAAAGCACCTGTAAAATTTCCATTTCGCCTTCTGTTGGTTTGATGTTGGGATTGCTCATTTTGTTACACTACGAATTTTTTCGTATTCAAATGTACGAATCTATTCGTATAATCAAAATATTTTAACAAATATTTAACAAAAAATAAAAAAAAAGTGGTTTTTTAGTGCTCAGAGGCTCCAACACATATAGCTTTATGCCTTACGCTTTAAGCTTTATATCTAATGCTTTCAGCTTTGGGCCTTATGCCTTTAGCTTAAAACATAACAGCTATTTTTTCTTCAGCCCTTCGTATTTGTTGATATTGGCCGGATCAATCTCGCTTAAGAGGTTATAAGCTTTAATTCTATCCTGTGGGTCGGTGGCGGCAGCCAATACATTGGTAATTTCTTCTGCTTTGCTGGCGAAATAAACATTCGGAAAGATAGACCCTAACTTTTGTTTATCCATTTGCTGTAGCGCAGGCAACATGGCAATGATCTTTTTAGTGCCATTGGTCACATTGTCTTGCAATAAGTCAAGTCCATTCAAATGGTAATCGTAAATAAAAACCCTTAGTTCTTTAAAGCTGTTGTTGAGCAGATTTTCATTTAACCAATAGCGGTTGCGTAAACCATCAAATGCTTTCCAGCCTTTATTACCAGCAGTTTGAGCAACATTTAAAACATTTTGCGCCCTGGCATAAAATGGAGTTCCACCTAATTTGCTAAAGCTGTCTTTATCTAAGCCAATAATGGTATACGCATAATAGCCGAGTAAAGAACTAAGGTTTGTAATGAAGTTCTGGTCAGAAAAATCTAAAGATTGACCATCATTGTAATTAAAGTTGAAGTCTTTGTCGCTAATGTTAAGTAAAGTGCTGTAATAAGAGCTGCCATAAACTGGTCTGCTAGATTGGATCTGCGCCTCGGCACTATATACAGAACTACCATCCCAACCGGTAACGGTAATTACAAAATTGCATTCAATCCGTTCTTGCGGTAAATAAGTTTCGTTAGTCCACTTGTTGTTATTCAGGAAATCTCTAACGGTACCTTGTAATACCTCTAGGTTTTTCTTGTTGATATTTGAAATATTTGGCGCTAAGATTTGTACACGAGCATTTAATTCTTGCGCATTTACAAAATAGCTGCATACCAATAAGAAGAGAAGGCCTGTAATTTTTTTCATTGAAGTATAGATCTTATTTTTTAACCAGTGTGTGCATCAATTCAAAAGCTTGATTATTTCTGCGCAAATATCTTTAGCTACAGCTGTTTTAGATTTAGTTTCAAAACTTGTTTTTGCAAAAGCACTGTTAAATATAGTTATTTTATTGGTATCTGTTTTAAAGCCTGCTCCTTTATCATTTAATGAATTTAATACAATAAGGTCTAGGTTTTTTTTCAGGAGTTTCTCCTTGGCATAAGTTTCTTCCTGCTCGGTTTCCAATGCAAAGCCAATTAATAGCTGTCCTTCTTTTTTAACCTTGCCTAAGCTCGCTAAGATATCGGTGGTTTTTTTGAGTTGAATACTGAAGTCTTCGGCCTTCTTTTTAATTTTCTGGTCGGCAACTTCAACTGGCGTATAATCAGCAACTGCTGCACTCATTACCGTAATATCGCTATTTGCAAATTTTTCGGTACAGGCCACTAGCATGTCATTGGCACTGATCACATCAATACGTAATAAATCAGCCGTAGTTTTTTCGGCAGTAGGACCAGTAATTAAGGTTACTTCAGCACCTAAGGCAACAAATTCTTCGGCTATAGCAAAACCCATTTTACCAGAAGAGTGGTTGCCAATAAAACGAACCGGATCAATTGCCTCATAGGTAGGGCCGGCAGTAACCAATACTTTTTTACCCAGTAGGGGAAGGCCTTTTTTTAATTCTTGCGTTAGAAAAGCAACAATCTCATCGGGTTCAGCCATACGGCCTTCGCCAAATAAACCACTGGCCAGTTCCCCTTTGTTTGGGGCAATAATTGTATTGCCAAAACTCTTTAAGCGTTCAATGTTCTCTTGGGTACTTTCGTGTTTCCACATATCCAAGTCCATTGCAGGCGCAAAAAATACAGGGCATTTGGCCGAAAGATAAACCGCGGTAAGCAGGTTGTCACAAAGGCCATTTGCCATTTTGCCAATTGTATTTGCAGAGGCAGGGGCAATGATCATGTAATCGGCCCATAGACCAAGTTCTACATGGTTACTCCAAACGCCGGTTTCGGCTTCGAAATATTGGGTATAAACAGGATTTTTAGAAAGGGTGGCTAATGTTAAGGGCGTAATGAAATTACTGGCATCAGCGGTTAGAATAACCTTAACGTTTGCGCCAGCCTTGATCAATGATCTTACCAATAAGGCCGATTTATATGCCGCAATACTGCCGCAAACGCCAAGAATAATGTTTTTTTTGCTAAGCATTTACCTTTGTATAATTACAAGGTGCAAGTTAAGCAAAGCTTTCGCTTATTTTTGCTCTTTTGATGGATTTCTGTGATAAACTTTATCATTCAAAAACTCATCAATGGCAATTAAGCTAGGCTTAGGCATACGCTCGTAATGCTTGCTGATTTCAATTTGCTCTCTGTTCTCAAAAATCTCTTCCAAGTTATCGTTAGATGAAGCGAACTCGGCTAATTTGCCATGAAGCTCTTCTTTCATATTGTTAGAAATCTGATTTGCCCTTTTTGAAATTATCACTAAAGACTCATAAATGTTACCAGTAGATTGATCTAAATCATGTACATTTCTCGTTACCGTTGTATTTGGTATGGCGGGTTTTGGTGTATTCATTATTTTATTGGGGTTTTAATCTCTTCTTTTTTAGTACTATCTTTTTGTTTTTCGCTCTTTTTATTTAGCGCATTGAATTTAGCAATATAAGCTGCTTCTTCTGCCATTAGCTTTTGTGCAGCTTTAATTCCACTCTCACTATCATCTTTTAGCTGTTTGGCATCTTTAGCCAATTTGCTGTTTGGATGTGCTTCTGTAAATTCGTTGTAATATACAATGGCTTCGTTAAAACGATCTTCTTGTCTGTATGTATAACTGTTTTTAGCATACATATATTGAGACTTAACGATCAACAAATCCATTTCCTCTGCATACTTGATATCTGGAAACTCAATTTGTGCATTCTTTAATGCAACTACTGCAGATTTATAATAACTCACATCATATCCACCCAAGGTGTAATACAATTTTGCATTGTCAAAAGCTTTAGTTTCTAGCTTATCACGCAAGTTGGCAATGTATTGTGCCGCTTGTACAGCCCTTTCACTTTTAGGGTAAAAGTTAATGAACAATTGCAATGCATCAATTGCTTTATAAGTGTTTTCCTGGTCTAATGAAGATTTAGGAGAATCTAAATAATAACAGTAAGCACCATAATATCTACATTCTTCTGCATTTTTACTGTTAGGGTAAGTATCTGCAAATTCCTTAAACTTATATCTAGCCGTAGTATAATCTTTTAAACGGTAAAGAGTAAAAGCATAATAGTAGTTCAAATCTTCTGCATCCTCTAAACCTCTATAGCGTTGTGCCAAGCCTTCAAATAAAACCAATGCTTTACTATAGTCCTTTTTATTATAAAGTCTGATGGCTTCTTGATACTTTTTGCCCGAATCGTTGCTTAAACGCAATTTTTCAAAACGGCTCTTACAACCAGCCAAGCCCAGTAGAACGACGGTAAAACTTAAAATGAGTAGGTGTTTAATTTTAAACATTGTGCAAAGATAAGGTAATAATACGATAACGTCAATTAAAAATAATTAGCGCTAAGCTAGATAAAGCCTTTCGCCCTATCAAACACTTAACAATTTTTAACATAAATTAGGCAATAGTTCTATTTCACGTTTTATTTTGATGGCATGTATGTACAAATTTATGGTTTTAAATATAACCGATTTAATGGAAGTCTCAATTGATCTAAAGGTCTGGATGCAATATAAATGAGATGAAGTCAAACCATTTGGTCATTTCATATAAAAATAGCCAAGGTCAATTGTTTGATAGACTATTATCTTCAATCACTCACCTATTATATATAGTATACCTGTTCCATATCTAAGTTGAATAATTAATAGCTGTAAGTCTACTGTTGATGCACTCTGGTTTTATAAATGCTATTTTAAAAGTATTTCGTAATACTCAGCCTTCAATTATAGGGTATGAGAGTTCATACGGTTTTTATCATTAACGAGATCTCTTGTATATATAATAAGTGTAAGGCATAGCTTGATCACCATTTTAATAATTATTAGTTGCCTTATATATATGTAGTGGTTTGAAACGAGAAAGCCTGATTTTGATGTTTCTAGGGTTAATACATAATAACACGATGTGAGGAGTGTATACATATATATAAGAGTAGGATATCAAAAGGTCCAAAATGTTTATCGATAGCTCTCTAATCTGGGTTAAAAGTTCCTATTTGCAACTATTAATAACAGTGCTTTAAACTTTTTCTTATTGATGATCATAGAGTTATGGATTATGTTGTATAAAAAAGGTGGTTAGTGTTTGTGATTGTGGGAATGATTGCTACCTTTGCATCCCGCTTCGGAGGAAGTATGGGGGCAGTCGGAAAGTGAGTTTAGGATATTGAAAAGGGGCAAAAAGGATAGATTAGCTGAACATCAGCGATTTACAGGAAAGCAGAAAAAAACTTC
>NZ_LLWP01000004.1 GCF_001412215.1 Pedobacter sp. Hv1 | reverse complement strand
AACCAGAGCGCAACCTTTGGGCTGGGACTGGACATCAAGAAAAGGTACCTGGTATCGGGAATGTACACCACACAGACCTCTGAACTGTCGGGATACACCAATGGCAGCTTCGAGCTCAACCTCAGGGTAAATCTCGCTAAATAGACCTCAACAATATCACCAAGGCAGCCCCATAAAGGCTGCCTTGTTCGTTCTAATACATGGCGCAAAAGAAAAGCTAAAGACAGTAATGCTAATTGCAACAAATGAACAATAAAGGTGTCTTGTAATTAATGAGAAAGATACCTACTATCAAAGCTGCCTGCATTTTTATTTTTATAGGTTTAAGTGTTAATACTTTCTTTATAAAGGCACAAACTAAAGTTCAAACTGCACAGCTCCATACACTTTGTAAAACATGGGGTTTGTTAAAGTATTACCATCCGGGAATTGCCAATGGGAGCAAAAATTGGGATTCGGTATTGATTTCTGCAGTAGATCAGCTATTAAAATCAAATACTCCTCAACAATTGAATGTAGAAGTAGAACAACTGTTAGATATTGCGGGCAAGTATACAGCGCCAACAGCTGATTCAATAACAAAAGCAAGCATTAACACCCGCAATCTTGACCACACTTGGATTGAAAGGGATAAGTTGTTAACGAGTCAACATCAACAGGTATTAACTTTTGTATCTAAACACCCTTATCGTGGATTAAATTATTATGCGCAACCTAATCCTCAAAATGACAGTACAGTATATACACCAAATGAAAAACCCTATGCCGAAATGTTATTGCCAAATGTCAATTATAGACTGTTGGGTTTATTTAGGTTTTGGAATGTAATCAATTATTTTTATCCTTATCAATATGCTATAGGTAAGCCTTGGGATCAAGTGTTGGATGAGCTGATCCCGGAAATGATGAAGGCAAACGACACACTTTCTTATCACAAAGCATTGGCCAAAATGGCTGCCACTATCAATGATTCGCATGGTGGGTTATGGCCTCAGGTATTTGATACCATTACAGGTAAATATAGTCCATCATTCGATTTTCGAATTGTTGACCATGTAGCTGTAGTAACAAGAATTGACAGTGGAGACCATTCATCAGGGCTTAAAATGGGTAGCGTAATTGAAACCATAGATGGTGTACCATTAAAATCAAAAATGGAAAATTATTGGGATTATATTCCGGCATCAAACAAGGGTGGGAAGCTTAAAAGCATGCATTACTTGGTACTAAATAGTCATCGCCAAACAGCTTTGCTTTCAGGCTATCACCCAGATGGGAAAAGGTTTAAGGTGATGGTCAATTTAAAAGAACGTGATTTGCTAAAAGGTTATCCTAACTTTTTTGAAATGGAAAGCCCTATCACCTACAAAATGATAGCTGATAGTGTAGGCTATGTATTCTTTAGTAACATTACCCGAAAAAATTTAGATAGCATCATGTCTCCTTTAATGCAAACCAAAGCAATTGTTTTTGACATGAGGAACTATCCTGCTAATGGAACTGGTACTTATCTTGTACCACAGTATTTGCTCAAAGAGCCTCAATTCTATAGCCGCTTAACACGTCCTGATTTCAGTTTGCCAGGAACATTTATATATGAAGAGGCAAATAAAGGAACAACTTATGCCCAAGTAGGCAAGTTAAACCCTGATCCTTATAAAGGTAAAATCATTTTACTGGTAGACAATAGAACACAGAGTGCTGCCGAATGGGCCTGTATGACTCTAAAAACAGCTCCTAATGTTACGGTAATAGGCAGCCAGACAGCAGGCGCAGATGGCAATGTAACCAGAACTGTTTTGCCAGGAGGATACCGGGTCAATTTTTCTGGTTTAGGAATTTATTATCCAGATGGAAGAGAAACACAACGTGTTGGGATTAAAGTGGATATTCCAGTGGCCTATACGGTTTCGGATATTGTCAATAAACAAGATCCTTTGTTGAAAAAGGCATTGGAATTTATCGAGCAAAAAAAATGAACGTATTCAATGTTGTTCAATGTACTTTAATTGTACTAATACAAGGTTAGAAAAAGGTTTGGCAGTTCATCTAAATTTCCATGATGAAGTAAGCTATATTTTTTGTTAAATTTAAATTACTAATCTTAAAAACATGAAAATAGTTAAACTCATTCTTTGTGCCCTTTTTGGGCTAATGTTTATCAATGCAGGCTTAGATAAGTTCTTACATTACATGCCGGTTCCTCCAATGCCAGCAGAAATGATGAAGGTATTTGAAGCCTTTGGAACCATTAAATGGTTGATGCCTTTAGTAGGTTTTATCGAAATTTTAGGGGGAGCACTTTTTATCTTTCCTAAAACTAGGGCTTTGGGCGCCATTGTAATCTTACCGGTAATGGTAGGTATTGTGATCCACAATGCGATATTTATGCCATCTGGTTTATTAATTGCAGGTGTAATGTTGTTGATCAATCTTTGGATGATCGGAGACAATTGGAAAAAATACCAACCATTGGTGTCTTAAAAAAAATAGTCTTTTCCTGGTTCGTGCCTCACGAACCAGGAAAAGACTGCTGCATACAAAACCTTAAGGTATTCCCATCAACATCCGTTATATAAAACTCACGGCTGCCCCAGGTTTGATCGGTAGGTCCTTGGTGTACGGGCGAATCTTTTTTATTGGAATGATCCAAACCCCGTTGTACATATTTCTGAAAAAGTTCATCCACTTCATCAACCCAAATATTGGCTACAGAACCGAATAAATAGTCTCCTTCTGCAATAGTTAATTGTAATTCAATATTGTCGTTTACCAAATCAACTACCCAATCATTGGCAGATGCTGCTTTATATTTTAGCTTAAAATCGAGAATACCTGTATAAAAAGCAATGGCTTTTTGCATGTTCCGACATTTAAAAAGAGGTACGATCTTCATGTGGTTGAAACTTAAAAGATAATTGTTTACTTTTTGTTAGCTCAAGGCTTAGGCATTGATGCCCATCGCATACAAAATAATGTTTACCCCAAACTTGGTATTGTCTTCTGCTAAAAAACGTTTGTTTTTAAAATCATAATCCCATTCACAGCCATAATCTTTATTGCTGTATAATACCCCAATTCTACCATTTATGGTAATGGCTTTGAGGTAATCGTGTATCAGATCGTCGCCCCAGCCATTGAGCTCGAAAGAAGTAGGAGGTGGGCCTTTCTCAAATTTAAAAAATGAACTATAGATGGGGTGAGTATTGGCAATTTTTTTCAATGCTTGGGCGCCAAATAGGTTGCTCATTTGGGTTTCGAAAGATTTGGCAAATAAACCATCTATGTCATGGTTGCAATCGTCAACAAATACAAAACCACCATTATTTACATATTGTTTAAAATTATGGGCCTCTTGTTGGCTAAACTGCACCAATTTATGTCCGCTTAAATAACAAAATGGATATTTAAACAGGTCATTACTGCTCAGATCTACAATCTTTTCTTCCGGATCTAAGGGAATGGTAGTATATTCTAATAAGGAGTTGAGCAGATTAGAAGGCATACGCTGATCTGTATCCCAATCTCCAGAATTATACTTTAACCTCGCAAAAGTAAACTTAGCGCTTTGCATTGTCCTAAATTAGTGTCAATTTTTAATAATCAAGATTTTTAAAGTAGATAACTTGTAAATTTTTTGATATTGTTTTATGAGGAACAAAAAATTGAGTCAATATGTTCTATATTGAAGCACTATATCGTCACACCTAAAAAATTATTGTTTTGGAGAGCCCAGAAAGTAACCTTAAAATATTGATCGAGAAGATCTCCCTATTAAAAAACGAAATCCAGAAGGTAATAGTTGGTCAAGATGTCATTATCGAAGAAATGTTGATCGCATTAATGGCTGGCGGACATTGTTTATTGGAAGGCGTGCCGGGTTTGGCCAAAACCTTAATGGTAAGGACCATGTCGCAGGCCTTAGACCTTTCTTTTAGAAGGATCCAATTTACACCCGATCTGATGCCAACAGATATTGTAGGAACAGAAATCTTAGAAGAAGACCATGCCACTGGCAAACGTTTTTTTAAATTTAACAAGGGGCCATTATTTGCCAATATTATTTTAGCAGATGAAATTAACCGTACCCCACCAAAAACGCAGTCTGCCCTTTTAGAGGCCATGCAAGAGTTTGAGGTTACCTACGGTGGACAGACCTATCCTTTAGATCGTCCGTTTTTTATCTTGGCTACACAAAACCCAATTGAGCAGGCTGGCACCTATCCTTTACCTGAAGCGCAATTGGATCGTTTTTTATTGTACATTAAAATAGGCTATCCTACAGCTGCAGAAGAAACCAGAATCTTGAGTAGTACCACTGGTGCTCAAAAAAATAAAGTCAACCCTATTATTGGTGCCGAAGAGATCAAACAGTTACAGACCTTAACCAGGCAAGTAAGCATTAGCGATGATCTGATCAGTTATGTGAGCGAATTGATCCGTGCTACCCGCCCCGATACCACTACCGTAGATTTTGTGAAAGAATGGGTACGTTGGGGTGCTGGCCCAAGAGCAGGGCAGGCCTTGATCTTAACGGCCAAAGCCAGAGCCTTATTTCATGGCAGGTATGCTGTGATAATGGAAGATCTGCAAGTAATGGCTTATCCAGTATTGCGCCATAGGGTTTTAATGAACTTTAAGGCAGAGGCTGAAAACGTTTCTTCTGATAAGGTAACAGACGAATTGATTAAAACTATTGCTAGACCAAAAGTTAACATTTAATGAGTAGACTGCTTGATCCTAGAATATTGATGGCCATCAAAGACCTCAATTTGTCGGCAAAAGCCACAATTGATGGTTTTATGAGTGGGATCAATAAAAGTACCGTAAAAGGTCAGGGTTTAGAGTTTAGTCAATACAGAAGTTACCAACCTGGTGATGATTTGCGCTCTTTAGATTGGAAGATGTTTGCTCGGTCTGATCGTTATTATATCCGCGAATCGGAAATTGAAACCAATATATCCGTTCGTTTTTTGGTAGATGCCAGTGCTTCTATGAACCATCAGGATGGTGAGGTAAGCAAGATCGCTTATGTACGTTACTTGGTAGCTTCTTTAGCCTATTTGGCCAATTTGCAAGGCGATGCCATTGGTTTGTATGTATTTAAAAACGCAGGTATTTATACCATGGCAGCCAAACAGGATTTTCAGCATTTAACCAGGTTGTTTTACCAATTAGAACAGATCAAACCTGAAGGTACCTTTACCAAGCCAATTCATTATAAAGAGATTTTTGCCGGAACCCAAAAACGTGAGCTCCTCGTTTTTGTAACTGATCTTTACCAAACCAATAATGAGATTTTTAACCTGCTGGATACCTTAAGTACTTTAAGACATGAAATTATTGTGTTTCATGTTTTAGCCAGAAATGAAAAAGAACTTGATTTTAAGGGCTATACTACATTTGAAGATTTAGAAACTGGCGAAACAATCCAGTTAGACCAAACCAAAGCTCGAGCCGCTTATCAAGAAAAATTGGCACTTTACCTAGAAGAGACCCGAATGCGGATGTTGGATAGAAATATCTATTACCAAACTATTTCTACAGATCAATCATTAGATCAAGCCTTAAGAGATTTTTTAAAACAACGAAACAAACTTAGAATTTAGACCGTGCATTTGTTATATCCCATAGGTTTGTTTGCGCTTGCAGGATTGATTATTCCTGTAATCATCCACTTGTGGAATGTAAAAAGAGGCAAAACCCTAAAAATTGGGAGCATTGCCTTAATGGGCGAAAGTGCCAAGGCAAGTTCAAAAAGTTGGCACATAAAAGATTGGCCTTTATTTATTTTACGTTGCTTGTTGTTGGTGTTGATTGCCTTTTTATTGGCACAACCTTACCTTAAAAAGACAACTGCGGCTAAAAACCGAACAGGTTGGGTGCTCCTTGAAAAAGACCAACTCAAACAGCTT
This sequence comes from Pedobacter sp. Hv1, assembly GCF_001412215.1. Lineage (GTDB taxonomy): Bacteria > Bacteroidota > Bacteroidia > Sphingobacteriales > Sphingobacteriaceae > Pedobacter. The sequence continues at coordinate 856,430 of NZ_LLWP01000004.1, read as the reverse complement.
GATCCTACTCAAAAACAAACCATTGATTCTTTATTGAACTTAGGTTTTGAACTGCACGAATTTAACCTGGGTTTTAAACAGTTGACATGGAAAGATACTGCCATAACCACTGATAAACGACAGTTAAGTTATACTTCTTTATTTAAACAACTGAATAGTCAATTGCCTACGCACTTTCCAGTTTACCTTTTTGCCAATCATCAATTGCATAATTTTGATGGAGATTTACCTGCCATTGCTTTTGATCTGAAATGGAAAACACCCATCTCAACAGATACTTTAAAAAATTGGATCAGTAGTTTTGCGGGCAAAAATTATCAAGCACAATCAAGCGCATCTTTAACAAGTTACAAGGCAGTAGATGGCGAAACAAGTATATCGCTGATTGATGTACTCATTTACGATCCTAGTGGTGCAGATAGAAAATACATTGAGGCAGCCCTGCAGGCGATTTCTGATTTTACCAAGAGAAAGATAAACATCAAAATTTGGGATGAAAATGTCAAAGTTCAGGCCAATGTTGGGTTTTGGCTCTCCGATCAAGCTATCGATCAAAAATATTTGTCGAAATTGAAAACTGGGGCAAATCTATTTACTTATGCCAAAGGAAAAACCAAAGTAGCAACTACATTGCTTAATTTGGGGAGCGGGGCATGGGGTAATTATCCTACTGTTCAACTTTACCAAAGCATTATACCAGTACAACTAAAAGGAGAAACGATTTGGAGTGATGGTTTTGGTCAAGCTATTTTAAGTAAAGAAACAAACGAAAATTACCATACTTATCGTTTCTATACTAGATTTAACCCGCAGTGGACAGACTTGGTGTGGAGCGAACAGTTTGTAAAAGCTTTGATGCCGATCATGTATGCCGATCAAGATGCCATAGATTTTGGATTTGAGAATAACGCATTAGATCAACGACAATTAGCACAAGGACAAAAAGAACTCATCCAGCTTAATTTATCAGCTGTAGCAGAAAAAAGCAGTATTTCAAAGCCACTTCAGCAATTATTTTGGCTTTTGGCCTTCTTGGTGCTGATTATAGAAAGAATTTTATCATTCAGAAAGCAAAGGAAATTAAACCATGTCTAAAGCTGAAGGAGAAAAATGGATACAACAGTTGCGGGTAAAGTGGATTTCACTTTATTGGCTACAAGGTGCTTTGTTAAACTTGGCTATTTCCATTGTTTTAATGGTTGTTGCCACCCGATTTTTATCTTTTTCTTATTGGATTTTGTTGCCTTTGTTGGTGTTGGTAGCTGCTGTTCAATTATGGTTTAAACCAATTTGGAAAATTACAACATTAGATATTGCCCGCCATCTCAATACCAAATATGCCGTATTAGAAGAGAGTACTGCATTGTTTTTAAAACCTGAGACAGAAATTGCATTATTAGAGCATTTGCAGATCGAAAAAATTAGTGCCTATTTTCCAATAACAGATAGCTTGAATGGCCTTTGGAGAAAAATTGGCTATAGTTTAATTGTATTGATGTGTAGCATTGGACTTAGTTTGTTGATCAATCGGTTACCTTATTCATTTGTTGAAGATCAACTGAATACAACAACAGCTGCTTCGGCTGTGGTTAAAGAACATATTCCGGCACAGCTTCAATCTTTTAAGGTGAGCATTACCCCACCTGTATATACGCGCAACAAAGAACGTACACAAAAACAATTGACGATTAAGGTAGAAGCCAATGCAAAAGTAGATTGGAAATTTGAAACCAATACCAGTCTCAAAAGCCTAAAAATGATCTTCAACGACAAGGAAGTACACCAACTGAAACCTTCAAATGCAGATTCAACTGTGTGGAGTTTCTCGAGAACGATTACTCAGCCTGGCTTTTATCAACTGGTGTTAGATGGACAAAAATCTGATCTTTACCAAATTGAGGTTATTCCAGACCTGCCTGTACAGATCAAGATCATTCAACCCAAACAACGTACGGTAATAGACATTGGTCAGCCCCAAAAAGTGAACCTGAACATAAACCTAACAGACGATTATGGGATCAAAGATGCTTTTATATCCGTAACCATGGCCAGTGGAAAAGGCGAGGGGGTAAGTTTTACAGAGAAGAAGCTGTCATTTAATACGAGTTTTAATAATCAACAAGAAATTAAACTCCAGCAATTGCTAGAATTGAAAACGCTAGGAATGAAACCTGGAGATGAGCTTTACTTTTTTGTACAGGCCTTAGATAACCATGGACAGGTAAGTAGATCGGATGTTTATTTTGTCTCTATTGTAGACCCTACCGAATTAATGAGTATGGCTGGAATGACCAATGGGGTTGATCTGGTGCCTGAGTATTTTAGAAGTCAGCGACAGATTATCATTGATACCGAAAAATTGTTGAAAGAACAAGAAAGCCTATCAACAGAAGAATTTAAAAACCGAAGCAATGCCTTGGGGATTGATCAAAAACTGTTGCGCTTAAGGTATGGGAAGTTTTTGGGCGAGGAGGCTGAAACAGAAATTGGTGGCGACCACGATCATGACGATGACCACGGCAAAGGTGAGCCTGAAGCGAAATTTGGTGATGTACAAGCCATTATGGACAAGTATGCGCATAAACATGATATTGCTGAAGATGCCACTTTTTTTGAACCAGAATTGAAGGCTCAATTGAAAGCCGTATTAACAGAAATGTGGAGTTCTGAACTTCAGTTAAGAACCTACAAGCCACAGGGAGCCCTGCCTTTCGAGTATAAGGCATTGAGACTATTGAAAGACCTCCAACAAAAATCAAGGGCCTACGTGGCCAAAACCACCGTAAAAACAACTACTTTAAAGCCAGAAAAACGTTTGTCTGGCGAATTGGGTAAAATTATATCGCCTCTTCAACAAGCAGATTTTGAAAAGAAAGACCAAACAACCGAAAACTTAAAAACCTTATTGTCTTTATTAGAAAGTAGAAAAACAGGAAACTCTTTCAATGCTGCAGATCGTCAATTGTTACATGAAGCCGAGGGACAGTTGATTGGGGCTGCCGCTAACCAACCGGGTATTTATCTGGCTGCTTTAAAAAGTCTGAGGAAAATGAGCATAGCCAGTAAGGTTAACTTAAAAGATATTGAATTGGTGCAGCAGGTGGTTCAAAAATTAATTGGTCAAGAAACAGCAAAACCACAGACACAAAATGTTGGTGCTGCCAATAATTTATCTAAAACCTATTTTAATTACCTTAAAAAGCAAAGTAGATAGCCATGGAATTTAAATATGCAATACTTTTGGCTTGCCTTGCTTTTGGAATTTTCTTGGTCTACAAAGAATTCAAGAGGAAAAATAAAGCCCATTTGGTTTGGCGCATCATTGCTAGTGTTGCCATGGTGGGTGCTTTTGCAGCATTGATTGTTCCTATTACCTATACTGTTAAAAAGGTTGAATCTGTAAATGAATTGAACCTCATTACTGTAGGTACAAGTAGCCCAACCATTGCAGCAATTAAAGGAAACAAGTACTATGTAGATTCGGCCGTACTTAAAGCACATCAAAACATCAAAGCCAATTACCTGCCAGATTTAGCCTATCACTTACAATTACATCCTGAGCTTAAACAGGTTCATATTTATGGTTACGGGTTAGGAAAAGAAGAACTAAAAAAGCTAGAAAACCATACTGTTGCTTTCCATGCTGGCTCGGTTCCATCAGGCGTGATTTCTTGTAATTGGCCAGCCGAATTGAAGGCAACAACTCCCTTAATTGTTCAAGGAAATTACCAGAACGAAAGTGACCAAGCTATAAAATTATTGCTTTTTGGCTTAGGCAAAAACATAGATTCATTGAGTGTCAAAGCAAAATCTAGTGTCGATTTTTCTTTCAAAACCATACCCAAACAAACAGGAAAAGCAGTTTATCGTTTAATCGCCCTACAAGGAAAAGATACCCTAAGTAAAGAACCTGTTCCATTTACAGTGGCCAAAAAAGAAGTAATGAATGTATTGGTATTGGCTTCCTTTCCAGATTTTGAATACAAATTTCTGAAAAAATGGTTGTACGAAAACCAATATCCAGTTGCATTGAGAAGCAGGATCAGCAAAAATAAATACAGTACAGATTTTCTGAACCGAAAAGAAACGAATCTGGATCAGATCAATTCAGAAACATTGAAAAATATAGCTGTGCTATTGGCCGATGAAGAAGAATTAAAAGCCCTCAGTGCTAAAGAAAGATCAACAATTCAGTTGGCTGTTGAAAATGGCATGGGGCTGATGATCAGGTTAATTGATCCCAAACAAACCAATCCATTTCAAAATTTTAACCGATACGAAATTCCTGCCTCGGCAGAAAAACCCTTAGCCTTTAAAATACCAGCAGAAAACGCCAACTTAAATGTATTGCCCTTTGTACAAACTTTGTTTCTAAAAACAGGGGCAAACGAGCAAATATTGGTTGCTGATACCAAAGGTAGGGCTGTGGTAAGCACACAGCTCCATGGCATGGGGCAAGTAATGGGCTCTACAATTTCGGCCACTTACCAATGGCAACTTGCTGGTAAAAGTGCAGACTACACCACATTTTGGTCTACTTTACTTGATAAAGCGTCACGTAAAAAATCAATGGATCAAACTGTTCAGTTCGTGCCTCAATTGACTACAGTAGACCAAAGAACAAGATTGATCGTAAGCGGGACAGATGATAAAGTGCCTGATATGAGGCTAGGAGAGGTGAAGTTAAGTCCGAGACAAAATATGGAGTTACCATTTGAATGGGATGCTGTTTTCTGGCCAAGCCAATTGGGTTGGAATCAATTGAAAATCAATCAAAAAGCAGTAGATTTTTATGTTTATCAAAAGTCTGATTGGCAAAATCTTAAAAATGCCAATAAAATCAGCAGTACCAATCATTTTATAGCCAATCAAAACAAAAAGCAGGTAAATGCCCTGCAAAACAACAGTTCAGTTGAAAAGGAAATTTCTAAATGGTGGTTTTTGGCCATTTTTTTAATGGCAGCATCCTTCTTATGGTACGAATTGAGGATTTTGGAGAATAAATAACAATTGAAACTAAAATGTTATATTCTTTAAGGTTATTTGCTTGCTAAAATTACTACCTTGAGCTAATCAACCACTAACTAAAACCGAACCGTTTTGAAAAGAAAAGACTTTCTCTACTTATCTGGAATGGGTGCGGGTGCATTGTTGCTTCCAGATCTTTCTGCGTTTGCAAATCCAATAGACCCGTTACAGGCACTAGACCGCGTAGACGTTAAAATTAAAAAAGAACTAGCCGATGTTGCCTTAAATGCAGCAAAATCAAAAGGGGCAAGTTATGCCGATGTACGTATTGGCCGTTATTTAAACCAATTTGTTTCTACCAGAGATAAACGTGTACAAGGCGTTGCCAATACCGAATCTTATGGTGTAGGCATTAGGGTACTGGCCAATGGCTGTTGGGGCTTTGCAGCAACGAATAGCGTAACCAAAGATGCCATTGCCAAAGCTGCCGAACAAGCAGTTGCCGTGGCTAAAGCCAATGCTAAAATACAAGGCGAACCTGTACAATTGGCCCCACAAAAGGGTTATGGAGAAGTAAGTTGGAAAACTCCAATTGAAATCAATGCTTTTGAGGTGCCTGTAAAAGATAAGGTAGATCTATTGTTAAACGTAAATGATATTGCCATCCAAAATGGAGCTAATTTTGTGAATGCGGCACTGTTTGCGGTAAATGAACAAAAATATTTTGCTTCTACCGATGGTTCATACATTGATCAAGATGTACACCGTATCTATCCTACATTTGGCGTAACCATTATTGATAGAGAATCGGGTAAGTTCAAAACCCAATCGGCCTTAAGCTCGCCAATGGGCATGGGCTTTGAATATATGAATGCCAGACCAGAAGATAAAGTAAGTGGTGTAATTACCCGTTACAAAGGCAGATACGATATGTTAGGTGATGTGAAAGAAGCTACAAGTGTAGCTAAAGAAAAAATCACTGCTAAATCTGTAGAACCTGGTAAATACGATCTGGTATTGGATCCATCACACTTGTGGTTAACGATCCACGAATCTGTAGGTCACCCAACCGAATTAGACCGTGTTTTAGGTTACGAAGCCAATTATGCAGGTACAAGTTTCTTAACCTTAGATAAATGGGAATCTAAGAAATTCAAGTTCGGTAGCGATAAGGTAAACATTGTGGCCGATAAAAAACAAGTAGGTTCATTAGGTGCTGTAGGTTATGACGATGAAGGAGTAGCTTGCAAGAAATGGGATTTGATTAAAAATGGTGTATTGGTAAATTATCAGGCCATTAGAGATCAGGCACACATTATTGGACTAAAAGAATCGCAAGGTTGTTGTTATGCACAAGGTTGGGATGATATTCAGTTCCAACGCATGCCAAACGTATCATTAGAAGCTGGAAAAGAGAAGTTGAGCGTTGACGATATGATCAAAAACGTAGAAAAAGGGGTGTACATTATTGGTGATGGTAGTTATTCTATCGATCAACAACGCTACAATTTCCAATTCGGTGGACAATTGTTCTACGAAATCAAGAATGGTAAAATTGTAGGTATGCTGAACGATGTATCTTATCAGTCTAACACACAGGAGTTCTGGAATTCTTGTTCAGCAGTTTGTGATGAAAGCGATTATCGCCTAGGCGGCTCATTTAACGATGGAAAAGGCCAGCCTTCACAAAGTAGTGCAGTTTCTCATGGAAGCTCAACAGCACGTTTTAATGGAGTTAATGTTATCAATACAGCTAGAAAAATATAATTATGGCCATATTAAGTAAAGAAGAAGCCCAAGCAATATTAAAAAAGGTACTCAGCTATTCGAAAGCAGATGCCTGCGAAATCAGTTTAAATGGTTCTGATGGTGGCAATATCCGTTATGCTCGAAATGCAGTATCAACTGCAGGCCAGATTAGTGTAATGGGTTTATCGGTTAACTCAACCTTTGGTAAAAAAACTGGTTCGGCATCTATCAACGAATTTGATGATGCTTCCCTAAAAAAAGTGGTACAAAGATCTGAAGAATTGGCACAACTGGCACCAGAAAATCCAGAATCGATGCCTTTGTTAGGTGGACAAACTTTCCCTGAATCGACCACTTATAATGAAAAAACAGCAGCCATGACTCCTGATACGAGGGCCGAAATGGTGGGCAAGAGTTTAAGTGTAGCCAAAGCAGCCAATTTAGATGCCGCTGGTTTCTTAGAAAATTCAACCCGTTTCAATTCGGTAATGAATTCTAAAGGTTTATTCGCGTATAACAAATCTACCGATGTATCCTTCTCTGTAACCATTAGAAACAAAGAAGGAACAGGTTCTGGTTATGTGGAGCAAAACTTTAACGATCTGAGCAAAATGGACGTATTGGCGCTTAGCAAAATAGCGGCAAGTAAAGCCACAGGTTCAGCAGGTGCAAAAGCAATTGAACCTGGAAAATATACAGTGATTTTAGAACCTTTAGCAGCGAGCGATATTTTAGGCAATATGTTTAGAGGTTTTGATGCCCGTAGTGCTGATGAAGGTCGTAGTTTCATGAGTAAAAAAGGTGGTGGAACCCGATTGGGAGAACAGTTGTTTTCAGAAAATGTAAATATCTATTCAGATCCATTAAATCCTGAACTACCTTCATCTACTTGGACAGGCGATGGCTTGGCAGTGAAAAGAACACAATGGGTAAAAGACGGCGTAGTTAAAAACTTATCTTACTCTAGATTTTGGGCCAATAAAAAGGGAGTAGAACCACTTCCATTTAATAGAAGTATTGTATTAGAAGGTGGAACACAATCTTTACAAGACTTGATTAAAAGTACCGAAAAAGGAATTTTGGTTACCCGTTTCTGGTACATCAGATCTGTAGATCCACAAACACTATTGTTAACAGGACTTACACGTGATGGTACTTTCTATATCGAAAATGGTGAAATCAAATTCCCGATCAAAAACTTTAGGTTTAATGAAAGTCCGATCATTATGTTAAACAACGTAGAGGCATTGGGCAAACCTGTAAGAACAGGTAGTGGCATGATCCCTCCAATGAAGATCAAAGACTTTACATTCACCTCATTATCAGATGCTATTTAAAAAACAAACAGGCGATGAGATTTCATCGCCGTTTTTTTAACCTTTAAATTTAAAAGAATTGAGAAGAAGAGATTTCCTATACATGACAGGTTTAGGTGCCGGCGCAGCAATGCTTCCAAGTCTAAATACCTTTGGGAAAATAATTACGGTTGAGGAAGCATTGACGCCTGTTGATGTAAAACTGAAAAAACAGATGGCCGATATTGCCTTAAATGCTGCTAAAGGTAAAGGTGCAAGCTATGCAGACGTGCGTATTGGCAGATACCTTAACCAAGTAGTGGCTACAAGAGAGACCCGTGTAGAAAATATCTCGAACAGCGAATCTTATGGATTGGGGGTAAGGGTATTGGCTGGTGGTTCTTGGGGTTTTGCGGCTACCAATAAATTAGATAACGATAGCATTGCCAAAGCTGCAGAAATGGCTGTAGCCATTGCTAAAGGAAATGCCAAGCTGATGAGCGAGCCAGTGCAATTGGCTGCACAAAAAGGGTATGGTGAGGTGAGTTGGAAAACTCCGGTAGAGGTTAACGCCTTTAGCGTGCCCATTCCTGATAAGGTAGAGTTACTATTGAGCGTAAATAATGAAGCACTTAAAGGTGGTGCAAAATATGTCAACTCTAATCTGTTTATGATCAATGAGCAAAAGTACTTTGCTTCAACAGATGGTTCTTATATCGACCAAGACATTCATCGCATCTGGCCTAATTTTACAGTGACCAAAATTGATGAAACCAACGGGAAGTTTGAAACCAGAAATGCCTTAAGTGCACCAATGGGAATGGGTTTCGAATACCTTACGCCAAAAGATGAAGAAAAAATAAAAGGTGGACCAGTAACGCTATACAAAAAACGTTACGACATGTTTGAAGATGTGAAAGAAGCCACTGTGCATGTAGCCGAGAAATTAAAAGCCAAACCTGTTGCCGCAGGCAAGTATGATTTGGTTTTAGATCCTTCGCATTTGTTTTTAACCATCCACGAATCGGTAGGACACCCCACTGAATTAGACCGTGTATTGGGCTATGAGGCCAATTATGCAGGTACCAGCTTCTTAACATTAGACAAGTGGGAAACCAAGAAGTTTAATTTTGGAAGCAAGCAGGTGAATATCATTGCAGATAAAATGGAGAAAGGCTCATTGGGAGCTGTAGGTTATGATGATGAAGGTGTAAAATGTGGCAAATGGGATATCATCAAAGATGGTATTTTGGTCAACTACCAAACCATTAGAGATCAGGCGCATATTTTAGGCCTAAAAGAATCGCAAGGTTGTTGTTACGCTGACAGCTGGGATAGTATCCAATTTCAACGCATGCCAAATGTATCATTGGCACCAGGTGAAGCTGCTTTATCTGCGGCAGACATGGTTAAAAATGTAGAAAAAGGCATTTACATGTTTGGTCGTAACTCTTATTCTATTGATCAGCAGCGTTACAATTTCCAGTTCAGTGCACAATTGGCCTACGAAATTAAAGAAGGAAAGATTGTTGGCATGTTTAAAGATGCTTCCTATCAATCCAATACACAAGAGTTTTGGAATTCGTGTGTACAGCTGTGCGATAAAAACGATTACCGTTTAGGTGGAACTTTTTCCGATGGTAAAGGTCAGCCAAGTCAGGTAAGTGCGGTTTCTCATGGCAGTCCAACTACCCGTTTCAATGGGGTAAAAGTAATCAATACGGGAAGTAAACTAGGTTAATATATCAATGTAGCTGCTGTTGGCGTCCTCGCCAACAGCTATATAATAGCTAGTCGGGATTTCAAATCCCGACTAACGATCTCGACTAACAATTAACTATTAGGAAGGGTTACAAAAATTACACTTCCTTTTCCAGTTTCGCTGGTCACTAATATTTCGCCATTCATTAGGCTTGTAAATGCCTTACAAAGCATTAGTCCTAAACCAGTACCTTTTTCTTTGTTGGTTCCAAGCTGGGTAGTAACATGGTAAGAAGTATCATTGCTGTTCAGTTGTTCTACTAACTGTGCTGTAATACCTACGCCATTATCAGATACATAAAAGGTTGTTTGTTTGTCTGTTAAGGTGGTATTTAATTCAACCACACCGTTGGTAGGTGTAAATTTAATGGCATTGGCTACAATGTTTCGCATAATGAGCTCAGTCATATCCGCATCAGCATAAATGGTGGCCTCTGGTGCGATATTGTTGGTTAAACTAATCCCTTTTTTTGCTGCCTGACTAGCTAAGGTCTGAATTACCTGATTGGAAATGTTTTTTAACAAATGGGTATGACTATTCGGTTTGTAACCTTGTAATTGGCTTCTGCTCCAATTGAGTAGGTTTTCCATTAAAATGGAAGTATGGTCTAACGTTTTGTTGATCTCTTTGGCATAACGTTTAATCTTTTCTGAGGAGAGGTCATGGTCTTCCAATAAGTGATTAAAAGAAATCAGGGTATTTACCGGTGCACGCATATCATGACTAATAATGGTAAAAATGCGGTCTTTTACACCATTGATGTTTTCGAGGTCCTTTTTTTGTTGCGTAATGAGTTCATTCAGTCGCCTTGTTTTTCGTTGATTGTAAAAAATAAACGCAGCTATAGCAATGGCCATTAGGGTTACTATGGCAAGAAAGAGCTGAAGTTTTTTATTCGTTTCAATTTTTCCTTTTTGCAAAAGAATTTGTTGATCGCTGGCTTGCTTATCTAACTTGGCTTGTAAACGGTCTTTTTGAATGATAGATTCTTGAAGCCTCTTTTCATTCTGCAATTCATTTTGTCGTTTAGTAAAAGTCAGCTCTGCATTCTTTTTCTGCTCGAGGGTAAGTTGAAGTTCTTTCTTGTTAATTTCTAATTGTTGAAGCTGTTGCAGGTTCAAGGCATGCTGGTTAGCTATTTTTTCATCTTTCAGCTTGGTATCATATTTAGTCTGCAGATTCATAATTTCGGCAACCTTATCCTTAGAGAAAACCATTACCTCTAGGTTCCGAGCCGAATCGGCATATTGTAACGCTTTTTCAAAGTCTTTTTTGTTTTTATAAACTTCGTATAGGTTATTATACAAGCCTCTTTTTAATACCATTTCGTTGTTTCCATTAGAAGTAGCCAATGCCTTTAAAATATAGATTTCGGCATTTTCGTAATCTTTCATTACAAAGGTGAGCTCAGCAAGGTTCTGGTAAATGGATTGTTTGAAATAGCCTATATTCCCTTTGTCGATTAACAATTTGGCCTTTATAAAAGAATCATAAGCTTCTTTATATCTTTTCGACCTCCGTTGGCTAATTCCTAAATTTGTTAACGTGCTGATCTGGTTAAATTCTGTGCCTTTTTTTTCATTGAGGGCAAGTGCTTGTTTATAATAACCAATGGCAGTATCGTATTTCAGTTGACTATCGTAGAGAATACCTAAGTAATTATAGGTTGTTGCTTCTTCCATAATCAGACCCTCTTGTTTGGCAATCTTTAATGCATTCTGAATATAAGTTTCAGCATTTTGGTATTCGTTAAATTGGATCTGAATCCAGGTGAGGTCTAAATAGGCACGCCATAAATTTTTAGGTTCGTTTATTTTTTGATAAACATTTAAAGCTTGGATATAATTTGGGTAGGCTAATGCATATTCGCCAGTTAGTACGTAAGAATAACCAAGGGCTAAATAAGTAATTCCCAAATTGTGGTTGTTTTTGGAGCTTAGTGCATCCTTAATGGCTAAGTTTGCAATTTCACCACCTAATGGTTTCTTTTTGGAAATGAGCGAACTGGCGTATTCAACCGTTTTTTTGATACGGATTGTATCATTTTTGATTTTTAGAATAGCTTGATAGGTGCTATCACTAGATATATTTTTTTGTGCATACGTATAGTTAACTGTCAACATCAAAATGAGACAGCAGAATAAACGGATAAACAGTTTGTTCATGAGACGTAAGTAAAGATGATTTTTTAATAAGAAAGCGCAGCAAAGTAGCTATTTCTGGTTATTGTTTTTTAAAAAACTATTGATTTCTTTAAAAATTACATTTTGGCGATTGAAGCTCTTGATCAAACAGTTAGCTGATCTAGTCGATTTTTAAGCGTTTAACCAACCAAGGTAAGGTTAAGCCCTGCCCAATTAAAGTAAATAACACCACCGCAACAGAGATAAATATAATTTCATTTCGTTCTGGAAAAGGGCTTTTATCATCTAAAGTTAAAGGCAAACCGATGGCGATTGCTAAAGAAACAATACCCCTCATTCCAGACCAACTGATAATTAAACTGTTCTTAAAATCAAGCAAGGCATCTTCGGTAATTCGATGTTTCCCTTTTTGGAAAGCCCTTTGCAAGTTGATTTTTTGAAGAAAAACCCTTCCAATACGTAATAATAAGGCAATAACAGTAATGATCAATGCATAGCCAATATAAGGAAGAAGGTCTGCTTGGTTAATGTTTTTGTAGATGTATGGAAATTCTAATCCAATAAGGATAAAAATGAGCCCATTGAGCAGAAAAATAATGATATCCCAGATATTTCTCGATTGCTCTTTAAGCTTGGCAGGGAAAATCATTCTGCTGAACCTGGCGATACCTAAACCCAAAATTACCACTGCAATAACCCCAGAAACATGAAGTTCTTCGGCAATTAAATAGGTTACAAAAGGCATCAATAAGATGAAACTGATAGTAGCCAAAGTGTTTTCATGAATTCTTTGGATAATGACCGAAAGTATTCTGCTCATTATTAAGCCTATAAGCGCTCCACCCACCATTAAAATGACAAAGGTTAAGGAAGCTTCCCAAAAGACAAATGCAGTGCCTGTAACAGCTGCAACAGCAAAACGATAGGCTACCAGGGCAGAGGCATCATTAACCAAGCTCTCGCCCTCTAATATGGTATTGGTTTTATGCGATAGGCCAAGTCCCTTGGTAATGCTCATGGCTGCCACAGCATCAGTAGCTGATAAAATTGCCCCTAACACAAAAGAAAGGGGCCAGGTCATGCCAGGGATTAGATAATGTGCAACCACAGCGATGCCTAAAGTGGTGATAAATACCAAAGAAATGGCCAAGGTAGCAATGGTGTTGATATTGGTCTTGAACTCTTTGAAGGAGATGTTAAAAGCAGCATCGTAAAGTAGGGGCGGGAGAAAGATCAGAAAAATGATTTCTGGATTGATCTCTATTACGGGTAAAGAAGGAATAAACCCAATGGCAATACCTGCAATAATTAAAATGATTGGATAGGGGAGTTTGATTTTATCCGCAATTGCAGATAAACCAATCATAATGGCCAGAATAAATATAACGACAGCGTAGTTTTCCATGACCTATTTTTTTGTAATTAAAGCTAGCTTGTCTGTTTCCCAATTCTCTAAGCTGTAAAATTAATTTCTTTTTTAAGGAATCCAAATCAATTGTGATCGCCTGTGGCCTACAATTAGTGTTAACATAGAGTTAATATTAAAACGCTTCATTTGCTGTCACTAGTTTTCACTTCAATAGCTGGTCAATACATGATCAAACAAATCTATTTTATATTCGTAGTTGCTTGTTTATTGCTGTCAAGCACTGTGCTAAATGCGCAAACAGATCAAATGGCTGTGGTTCGTTCATTGATCCAAAAACATCCAGATTCAGCACTTATTTTATTGAAAAAAATGCATGTGCAAGCTACTGAAAGAGATGATGCTGCTACTGCCGGTTTGTGCTTACAGCAAATGGGACAGATCTGTTATAACCAAGGGCATTATGCCAAGGCGCTGGAGTTTTACCTCCATGCCGATAAAATATTCGCTACACAACAGAACAAAGACCTATCTGCAGCGAATATGAGCGAAATGGGTGTTTTTTACTATTACAATAAACAATTGGATAAATCGCGTATCCAATACAACAAAGCATTAGCCATTTATAAACAGACCCATAATAAAAAAGGACAAGCTGAGATATTTGGCAATATTGGCCACCTGTACGAGAAACAGCACCGCTACGATAGTGCTTTTTACTACCAACATTTGGCTCTGGCCAATTATACAGCAGCCAATTATAAACAAGGGGCAGCTAAGATTTACGAAAATATGGGCAGCATTTACGAAGACTTGGCTCAATATGATTCTGCCTATGTTAATTTTAACCGTTCGCTGTTGCTCTATAATGAAGACCATAACCAGATTGCTTCTATAGAGGTGATCAATAACCTGGGCGATGTATTGCGCAAAACGGGAAAGTATGAAGCCAGCATTATACAAACCCGAAAGGCTTATAATCTGGCCAACCAAACCGGCAATACTTATCAGTTGGCAGCAAGTACCAGAGATATGGGAAAGGCCTACGAATTGATGAACCGAATGGATAGTGCCTATTATTATGCAGAATTGAGCCGCAAATATTCGCTAGATGTGTATTCTAAAGATGGAGTAGAACAAACTGCCTTTTTACAGGTTTTGTACGATATAGATAAAAAGAGTAGTGAAATTACCCGACTGAACAATAGTCGGAAAATCAATAACATCATTGCCATTGCCGGAATATCAGTAGTCATCTTGGTGATCATTTTGGGCATTGTGATCTTTAGCAGGCAAAGACTAAAAATTAAAGACCAAAAGGCCTTGGCCAGAGAAAAAGAAGCACAACATGAGCTGGTACAATTGGAACTGAAAAATAGAGCTTTGGAAGATGAAAGGCTCAAACAACAGTTGGAAACAAAAGATCGAGAGCTTTCTACGCATACCCTAAACCTCATCAGTAACAACCAATTATTAGAACATTTGAGGGGTACTTTACAGGCCATGGTTAAAGAAGACAAACGTGACCAAAAAAAGCAGATGCAGCAGATCATTTTGCAGATTAACGAAAGTTTTAACCATGAGCAACATTGGAAAGAATTTACCACTGCTTTTGAACAAGTGCACCAAAGCTTTTTCGATAGTATCAAGAAATACAGTAGTGAACTTACTTCTGCTGATATCCGATTGATCGCCCTATTGAGGATGAATCTTCCTTCAACAGATATTGCTACTTTATTAGGTATTTCTACAGATAGCCTTAGGGTTTCTCGTTACCGTTTGCGTAAAAAGCTCAATATGGAGCAGGGCGAGAACCTTACAGCGTTTATTCAAGCTTTATAATACCGTTACAAGGCAATACAATTTTAAATCATTTTTACTGTTTTTAGGGGCTTAATATTAAGTTAATGTAACGGTAATAAAAAGATAACGGAGGTTGAATGTTGTTTTAAATATCTGATTATTAATTACTTGTGTTTTTGTGTTGCTTTTGTGTATACAGCTTTTGTAACGCTGTTGCCTTTATGTAACTGTTCAAATTTTATTTGTAATTGAATGTAGCACACCTTTGCCACATCGAAAACAAATGGAACGTTCTCGCAAAAGCAATTTTAAAAATGAACAAACTTTTACAAACTCTCTTATTGCTACTTTTTTCAGTTACAGTAGCCAATGCAAGTAAAATAAAAGGTCATGTATATGATCGACAATCTGGCGAAGCCCTGGTAGGTGCTACAGTTGTTTTAGAGAAAACAGGCCAAGCAACCACTACTGGATTAGATGGTTCATTCGAGTTTAAAAATGTAGCCGTAGGTGCTGCTACACTTCGAATAAGTTACGTTACTTACCAAACTGTAGTTCAGCAGCTCACTATCCTAAAGGAAGATAATCCACATGTAAAGGTTTACATGGAATCGGCCGGAAAGGATTTGAACGAAGTAACCGTAAGGGCAACAGCAAGTGGTTCTAATGAACGCGATGCCCGTCGCTTAGAGCAAAATGCTACCCAAGTGATGAATATCGTATCTGGTAGGGCAATTGAAGTTTCGCCAGATTTAACCGTTGCTAATGTTATTCAAAGGGTTTCTGGCGTTTCGGTAGAGCGCAATAGCAATGGCGATGGACAGTATGCCATATTAAGGGGTATGGACAAACGTTACAACTATACCTTGGTAAATGGCGTTAAAATTCCAAGTCCTGATAACAAATACCGTTATGTACCTTTAGATTTATTTCCTTCTGATCTATTGGACAGATTGGAAGTTTACAAAACCCTTACGCCAAACCTAGAAGGTGATGCGGTAGGTGGTGCAGTAAACATGGTGATGAAAAATGCACCAGATCATTTCCAGATCAATGCCAATCTTTCTACAGGATATAGCCAATTGTTTTTTGGTCGCGATTTTGCCAGTTACAATGCTTCCAACATCAGTTATAAATCTCCTTACGAGATTAATGGTCGCAATTACAATGCTACACAAGCCGATTTTACCAAAGGAACGCTTGACTATAAGTATCAAAAACCTGTGCCAAATCTGGTAGGTAACTTGTCTATCGGACAACGTTTTTTCAATAGTAAATTAGGTGTTGTTGTTGCAGGAAGTTATCAAAATACATACAGAGGTAGCAATAGTACTTTTTACAATTCGGCAGTGAATGGTACCGATGCTTATGCAGTAATTACCAGTAAAAGTTACCGTGAATATTCTGAGCAGCAAAAACGTTTAGGTTTACATGGCAAGATTGATTATGTGTTTGACAAAAACAATAAACTAAGCTTGTATAATGTGTATGTCGATTTAAAAAATCAACAACTTCGCGATGCAGTGGGTACCAGCTATAATGGTGTTTATAATCCGGTAGCTGGTAATGCAGAATTAACTTATACTACCCGTAGCCGTTTAACGGAGCAACAGATTTATAACAGCACTTTACATGGCGACCATAAATTGTTTAATGATCGATTAAAGATCCAATGGTCTGCAGTATATTCATCTGCTAAAAATGATCTACCAGACAATACCACGATCAGTTTAAATGGTGTCCGCAAAAACTTCCAAGATACCCGTACTTCATTGGTCAACACTTCGCCAGTAAATCACCGTTGGGAACGCAATACCGATGAAGATAAAGCTGGATACTTAGACTTGATCTATACCGTTCCGGTAGGTAAGGTGAATGTCGATTTCATGGTGGGTGGTTTGTATCGCGACAAAGAAAGAAGCAGTTTTTTCAATAATTACACCTTAGCGCCAAAAGCTGCAAATGCAGGATTTTTGTATGGTGTAGATTTCCAGAACTATACAGACTTGAATTTGGTAGTGAGCAATCCAACAGGAGCAGTAAGCAATCCTTTAACTTATGATGCTTCTGAGAAAACGACCTCAGGTTATGGAATGGTTAAATTTGCCATCAACAATTTGCAGGTAACGGGTGGTGCAAGGGTAGAACATACCAACCAAGGTTACAATTTGTTGTTCCCAGCTGGAGAGACCAATCCTAAAGGCAGTCAGGTATATACCGATGTATTGCCAAGTTTAACTTTGAAATACAGTTTAACGGCTAAGGCACAATTACATGGTTCATATTACAAAGCACTTAACCGTCCGGGTTTTTACGAAATTGTACCGGGTAAAGTAGTCAATGAAGAATATCAGGAACGTGGTAATCCGAATTTGAAACGTGCTATTGCAGACAATTTCGATTTACGCTATGAGTTGTTCCCAGGTGCATCAGAGCAGTTATTGGTTGGTGCTTTTTACAAAAGGATCAAAAATCCGATAGAATATACCTTCCAGGCAGATGCAGTTCGTGGTCAAGATATCTATTACAGTGCGGGTAATTTTGGTACTGCAAATAATTTTGGTGCAGAGCTAGATTACATTAAATTCTTTAATAAGATAGGGTTAAAGGCCAACTATACCTATACCCATTCACGTATTACCACCCCAAAAACTTCGAGAAGAATCAATTCGGTAACAGGAGATGTTGAAGCGTTCTTGGTTGACCAATCGAGACCACTTTACGGACAGTCTGAGCACATTGCCAACATGTCGTTGTTATATAAAGATACGAAAAAAGGCTGGGATTTGCAATTGGCAGGGGCTTACACAGGCCAAAGGATCAATACCATATCACAGTTCTTGAACAATGATCTTTGGCAAGAAGGTTTTATCCAAATGGATGCATCGGCCGAAAAAAGATTCAAAAGCGGACTTAGTGTATTTGTTAAAGCAGGTAACCTCCTAAATACACCAACTAAATTATTCATCAAAGGTACCAACCCTGAGAATGCAAAAATCCAAGAAAACTTGGTGTCAAATGGTCGCACACTAATTCGCAGCGATTATTATGAGCAAACCTACTTATTGGGTGTGAGATATAAATTCAATTAATGCTAACCATCATTTCAAATTTTAATCAAATGAAATTCAAACAAATTTTAGTCGCATGTTCACTATCAGCCCTATTTTTTAGCGCTTGCGAAAAGGCGAACATAGATGTAGATACTACACCTGTTAACGGATCGGCCATTGGAGAGGTATCTGGGGTATGGGCAAAAGGCAGTACGCAAGTTATCAAAGGAGATATTGTTATTCCAGAGGGAAAAACTTTGACCATTGAAGAGGGTGTAACCGTATTGATGGATACCATTGCTAAACCAGAAATTATTGTGAAAGGAAATCTATATGCTTTGGGTACCGCCCAAAATCCGATCAAGTTCACGGTAAACGATTTCTACAAAACAGACGAGAAAAAGTTTGGCAAACTTTGGGGCGGTATATTAGCCGGACCAACCTGTGCCGAATTGGTGCTAGACCATACCATTATAGAATATGGAGGTTCAACCACTTCAGATGCTTCTACTTCGGTAAAACAAGGTTTATACAAAGCAGTGGCCGGAGAAAACTTGCCGGCATTGTGGTTTTCTAATGTAAATGGTAAACTGATTGTTCAGAACAGTATCATCCGTAACTTTCAAGAAGACTGTACCTATATTGAAGGCGGAAAGATCATTTTTGCCAATAATGTATTCTATACCACTGGGGTAACTGGTGGCGAAGCCATGAACTTTAAATCGGGTTGTTTAGCAGATGTAGCTTATAATTTGGTGTACAGCACCAATACCAATGCCTTAAAGTTATCTAACAGTGGTGATAGAAACCCACAAGCTTATATCATTGTGTACAACAATACCATGGTAAATACAGGCTGGAGAAGACCAACAGCAAAAGGAGGTTCAGTATGGGTAGAGGCTACTGTACGTGCCGATTTATACAACAATCTTTTTGCCAATACCCGTTTTGGTATAAAAAGAGATACCAAAAAACCAGAAGACAGCCGCTCTAAATACAGCAACAACTGGTACTATGGTTTCGATCAGGTTACGGTTAACCAGTTTCAGCCAACTAGCGAAATTGTGGCTGGCGTAAATGATGTAATTGGCAAAACAGCAGGAGAGAATGATCCTAAATTTGTAAACTATCCACTCAATACTCCAGTAAACAATCCATCATACAATACCGCTTGGGATTTTCACTTGCAAGGGAACTCACCAGCATTAAATAAAGGAATAACTACATTTACCCGTCACCATAAAAATGGATTGATTATGGCAAACGGACTAACCTATGTATCACCAGAACCTGCTTTATTTGTAGGGGCTTATGGTACCAAATTATAAATCGATGAATAAAATGAAGATGATCAACCTTGCAGCTATTGCGCTGTTCTTTTTAGGCAATGGATGTAAATCGGGTGCACCAGTGGATGCTGCTGCAGTTAAACCGGCAATAGTTACAGAAGCAGTAATGCATGATACAGATGATCCTGCAATTTGGATCAATAAAGCTGATCCAGCCAAAAGCTTGGTAATTGGTACGGATAAAGATGCCGATGGCGCCTTGTATGTATTTGACCTGGATGGGAAAATTGTAAAAGATAAAGTGGTAAAAGGTTTAAAAAGACCAAATAATGTAGATCTGGCTTATGGTTTAATGCTGAATGGCAAACCTACAGATATTGCCATTACTACCGAAAGAATGACCCACAAACTGCGTATTTTCTCTCTACCTGATATGAAACCTGTAGATAATGGTGGTTTGGATATGTTTGTTGGAGAAGCTGGAGAAGGCTATCGCGATTTAATGGGGATTGCCATTTACACAGCCAAAGATGGTAAAATGTATGCTGTAGTGGGTCGCAAAAATGGACCTAAAACAGGTGGCTATTTATGGCAATACTTGTTAGCAGACGATGGAAAAGGAAATGTTAAAGCAACATTGGTGCGCAAGTTTGGCGAGTACAGTGGTAAAAAAGAAATAGAAGCCATAGCGGTAGACAATGAATTGGGCTATATCTATTATTCTGATGAGCAAACAGGGGTGCGCCAATACTATGCCGACCCAACAAAAGGGAACCAACAATTGGCCATATTTGGTACAAAAGGTTTCAATGCCGATCATGAAGGAATTTCTATTTACAAGCTAACTGATACAACCGGATACATTCAGGTGTCTGATCAAGGAGCCAACCGTTTCCAGATCTTTAGCAGAGAAGGTACCAAAGCAAATCCTTTTGAGCACAAATTGCTAAAGGTAGTTAATGTAACTGCAACACAGAGCGATGGTTCTGATGTAGTGAACGTACCTTTAAATGATACCTTTAAACACGGTCTTTTTGTAGTGATGAGTGACAACAAAACTTTCCATTATTACAGATGGGAAGATATTGCTGGAAAAGAATTGAAAGTTAAATAAAACCTATTCACATCAAGAGCAAGCTAAAAACTTGCTCTTGATGTTTTAATGCTCGTTTTCAAATAAATAACCACTGTAAGCCAAGCCTTTGGCCACACTTTTAAAGTTGTCGCCCGAATTGATTTTTAAGTGTGGAAACTTGGTCTTAAACAAGTTTTGCACTGCACTAACCATTGACGTACCTCCAGTTAAAAACAAACTATCGATACTTAAAGGATCAATGTTGTTGTTGGTCAAAAACTCATTCAAATATTCGTTAATTCTTACAATGTCTTTTTTTATAATGCTATTGTAGGTGTCAAGGTTAATCTCTTCATTAATAGCTATGCCCATATTGCGATAGGTAAAAGCAGCTTTCTCTTTGTCAGAAAGCCCAATTTTTGTTTTTTCTATCGCTTGGAAAACAGAGTATCCCAGGTTATTTTCTATTAAGGTAATGAGGTTTTTAAATTGGACATCTTTTCCAGAATAATAATAATAGTCTTCAATATCTTTTTGAATACGTAAACCATTAAAGAAATTCATCTTATCCCAAGAACAGATGTTGGCAAAAAGCGATTTCGGAACAGTCAATGGTTTGCCCGGTGTGGCTTCGTAAACTGTGTTTTTGCCAAAATAAGGAGTGCCTTTCTCCCACATAAAAGCAGAATCGAAGCTGTCGCCACCAATGTAGATACCTCCGGTAGCCATCATGTCGTTTTTCCTGTCTTTGCTGCCCACTTTAGCCGGATCGAGAATGAGATAGGTAAAATCTGTTGTACCACCACCTAAATCGGCTACCAATACTTTTTCTTTATGTTGAATGGTTTTTTCGTAGGCAAATGCAGCACCAATAGGTTCAAATTGGAAACGAACCTCAGTAAAACCTGCATTTTCTGCAGCTTTGTTTAGCCTGGTTTGCGCTAAAGTGTCTTTCAAGGTATTGTCATCATCAAAAAAAACAGGTCGGCCAATTACCGCTTTTTTACAATCGTAACCCGTAATTTGATCAGCTCTTTCCTTTAACTCTTTAAGGATGAGCGTAACCAGATCAGAAGCATTGTACCTTTTATTTTGAATTCTGGTTTCGGTAAAACTACTTCTAGAGAGAATCTGTTTAATCGATTTGATAAAACGACCTTTCATACCATCGCTAAGGTAAGATGTGATGGCGTTTTCGCCGATGACATATTTGGCCTCGTTGATTGTGGTGGTAGATGGGAAATAAATTAGTGAAGGAATGATGATGGTGGTTACAATTTCTTTTTTTTCTTCATCATAAATGGACAAGGCAGAATTGGTTGTTCCAAAATCTATTCCGTACAGAAACTTATTCATGGCAAAAGGGCTTAAAAATTAATCGGTGCTGTTAAATGGGGGCGGCGAAAGTATGAAAAAAAGTTAATATAAATAGGTTTAACGTCAAATTTATCAGTTTACGATCTCTAAAATACCTCTTAAATAGTTGGGGTAGCATAAATAAAGGCTGTTAATCGTCAATTAAAAAACCTAAGTTTATGTGCTTTATTGACATGGTGTTTTGAATTGAACAAAAAGAACATATAAAGCAAAGATGGAACTACCAAATGATGTAAACCTATGGTGATGTTGTCTTAATATTTTAAGGTTGATTGATCATTTCTAAGCTCATGGCCTAAAAATAAGGTTTTACCTATTGTGATGAACTGTTAACTGAAAAATTGACCATGTTGTTCATTTTTTGAAAAATTTGAGCAACTGGAGCTAAATAAAAAATAAAAACATCTAGCGTATAAATGATGTTACTTACATGGGCGTGAGGCTGTAATATTGTTTATATTTGTTTTGCTATCGATTGCATACTCAAATTGGGTTTAAGTAATTTTTGCGAATAGGTTTTCCATTATTTATATTTACATCGACCATAAACAGAAAAATAAGTGAAACTACCTTTTATTAAAAAATCCACTGATAAGAAAAAAATACTAATCGTTGAGGATGAGCCGATGAGCGTAATGGTTATGGAAAAAATTCTTAAACCTTATGCATTTGATCTGGTCATTGCGGTGAACGGCCTAGATGCGATTAAAAAATTCAAGAACGAGAGCATTGATTTAGTCATCATGGACCTTTATATGCCCGAAATGGATGGGTTTGAAGCGTCGAGAAGAATCAAGGCCATTTCAAAAGACACACCTATTATTGTAATTTCTACTGCAGCCATTGGAGAAGAAGAGCTGAGACGAGATACAGGGATTGACTATCTCTTGTCAAAGCCTTTAAACGTTAATAAGTTTAAAGATTTCATACACATGTTGTTGCTTGCTTAATATTCACATTTTTTGATATTCTATTTTAATGGCTAATTTATTGATTATCAATAGGTAATTTAGCTATTGGTTTTTTGATAGATTTTAAGCTATTGATTGAAATTTAGTCATTTTACAATATCAAAAGATGTTGTGGGGGTTTATTGCCCATACTGTAGCATGTTTTTGCTTATATATCCACATGGCAATTGATATTGGGTTTTTTATAACAAATCGATTAAGCTATTTGTCGTTCCTTTTGTCTAAAAATTGATCATTTTAATAGTATAAATATATGCTATGGGAATTTTATTGCCCAAACTGTAGAATGTTTTCACTTAAAATGTGGAAAATATTCTACTAAATTCTTTTGAAAATTCAGCGTATAATTTTGACGATTGCTGCATTGGCTGCATAAAAAGGAAACTAGAGATATTTACCTATTGCAGTAATATCATTCTTTCTACTGCCCTAAAATTTGGCTTTTGATTTGTATGATTATGTCGATTTTTAATGTCATTTTAAGCTACATCTCATTGTTTGTAACCAACAGATAAGATCTATGGCCTATTATTATTGTTTATGGTCACTCAATATTAGTAAGGGGTATAGATGCAATTTGCATAATTAAGTGTGTAAAAGCTGTAATTGGTAAGATTAGAAATTAAGAGAAAACTAAAACGAATGGAGCGTAAAAATAGAATAATGGTTGTTGACGATAACCTAATTGATCAAATGATCACCGTACGCGTTTTGAAAACAAGTTATGCTGAAGAAGAAATCATCTTGATGGAAAGTGCAGCTCAAGCATTAAGCTACCTCGTTGAAAATATAAATACGCCAGAACTATTGCCCAATCTAATTTTGTTAGACTTAGATATGCCAGTAATGAATGGCATCGGCTTTTTAAACAAATTCAATCAGTTTGCCGACGAACTAAAAGATACTTGCAGAATAGTAGTTTTAACTGCATCAGATGTATTGGCAGATATTGAGCAGATGCGATCGCATCCAAATGTACTTACCTTAATTCCAAAACCTTTAAATAAATACTCGTTAAACCCAGTCATATAAATTCGTTTAAAAATTACATTAGTTTTAAAAAGATCTCTCCATTATTGGAGGGATTTTTTTTTGGTTTCTATTTTTTTGAATGACTTAACATGTATATTGGCCTTATAATCTGTATAAAAATGAAAAAAATAAGTTTCCTTATCTTATTGGTAAGTATCAGTCTGGTGGTTAAAGCGCAAACTATGGTAGAGAAAGACGTTGCTGCAGCTGTAGAAAAATTAAGGTTAGCCATGATTAGCGGAGAAAGGGTTGCGCTAGAAAATATTGCTGCTACTGACTTGAGTTATGGTCATTCGAGTGGAAAAATAGAAGATAAAACAGCCTTTGTAGAATCTATTGCCAGTGGGAAATCTGATTTTGTAACCATAGATTTTAAAAATCAAACGATTAAGGTTACGGGTAAAACGGCATTGGTTCGTCATCAGTTAGATGCCAAAACAAATGATGGCGGAAAACCAGGAGAGGTACACTTAGGAATTCTTTTGGTTTGGCAAAAACAAGGCAAGGATTGGAAGTTATTGGGTAGGCAAGCTTATAAACTGCCATAGGTTATTATTGGTTCGTGTCGACACGAACCAATAATAAAAGAGATCAAACGCAATGTTAACTTAATGTTAACCAAAAATAATATTTTGATAATACTGGCTTAACATTGGGCTACTACTTTTAACCCATGAATTATCCAGTTTTTATATTCCATGAATTAGTACTTAGATTTTCGGATATCAATCGCGAAATTGGGAAGTACATCTCAAGCACCATAGACAATGGTGAATGTTTGATCAATACCACCACGGGACATATTAAGGTTGGTTTGTCTATGCTCGAAAAACAGTACAATAATCCTACACTGATTTCTAAAGAAGAATTGCAACAGTTGGCTGTTGGCTTTAAGATCAATTAAGACTTATTTTTTTGAGTTGGTGATCACTAACTGTTTCTAACAAATAGATCAGTATCTAATACCTTTTTCTCAAATTCTTCAACCGGATATTTGGCTTCTATGAGCTGCAATAACATTTGCGTAGCCAATTGGCCAATTTCAAATGCGGGTTGACGTACAGAAGTTAAAGATGGATTAAATAGGTCTAAAACATCAGAATTGCTAAAACCAGCAATAGCCATGTCTTTTGGAACAGAGATGTTCAGGTTTTTAAATACACTTAAACAACCTGTACTTAAACGATCGCCAGCTACAAAAATCGCATCAGGTTTTTCGGGCAGTGCCAATAATTCTTTAATTGCATTTTCTGTTTCCTCATACAGCATTCCACCATGTGGGCAATGTTTAATGTAAGCAGGGTTAACACTTAAGCCATTAGCCATTAAAGCAGCCTCATAACCAGATAAACGTTCGATGCTGATCGATAAAAAACTGGAACTGGTTAAATGGGCAATTCGTTTGTAACCAGATTTAATTAAATGATCAGTTGCTTCAAATGCACCCTTTTCATTATTGGCAATTACTTTATGGGTATTGATCTCGTCTGCTACACGATCAAAAAATACAATGGGCAAACCTTTGTCATGTAAATAACTGAGATGTGAAATGTCTTCAGTTTGAGAAGATAGGGAAACCAATAAACCATCAACAGATCTAGAGGCCAAATGTTGTACGTTGACTACTTCACGCTCATAAGACTCATGGGTCTGCGAAATGATAACGTGATAACCCCTGTCATAAGCAATAGATTCAATTCCATTAATAGCTTGAGAGAAAAAACTGTTGGCTACTTCGCTCACTACCACACCAATAGATTTACTTCTGCGTTCCTTTAAACTGAGGGCAATAGGGTTGGGCTGATATCCGATCTCTTTGGCATAGGCCAAAACAATCTTTTTGGTAGCAGCACTAATTTCATGCGTATCTCTTAATGCTCTTGAAACAGTAGAAGTGGATAGGCCTAAGGCCTTGGCTATATCTTTTATGGTAACGGGCTCAAACATGGTTCAAAGCTATGGTTTGGATAGTTTTTGAAATGAAAAAAATCTTTTAATTATAACGATAATTTTTGACAGGCTTAAAGATAACTTTTTTAACGCTATTTCGGCAACGTTGTCGGGAACGATTGCACAAATTTATACCCTAATATGAATTATTTTATAAAAAAAACAATGTAGACTTGTTAATGGAAGACTTCAGAGGTTGACCAAAAAAACCAAAATATAACCTTAATGTATGAAAAAATTTTTACTGTTCTTTTGTGTGCTTGCTATGGGCATAAATTTAGCCAAGGCACAAACCAGACAAGTAACGGGTACGGTAACCGAAAAATCTAACGGCGAAATACTGCCTGGTGTAGCTGTAATGATCAAAGGCACCAAGATTGCTGTGAGTACAAATGATAAAGGTGCTTATACAATTGCTGTCCCTACTACTGGTAGTCAAACCCTCGTTTTTAAGTTTATTGGCTTTAATGAAAAAGAAGTTGAAGTAGGCGATAAAAAACAAATCAATGTTGCATTAGAAGAAAGTTCAACTAGCCTTAACGAAGTGGTAGTGAACATTGGTTATGGAACTGTGCGTAAAGAAGCGTTAACAGGATCTGTATCTTCTATTGGTGCAAAAGAGTTGGTAGATTTTCCGGTAGGTACAGCCGCTGAAGCATTGGCTGGAAGGCTTGCTGGGGTAACTGCTACCACCACAGAAGGTAGTCCAGGTGCTGAAATTCAAATTAGAGTAAGGGGTGGAAGCTCGTTAACTGGTGATAACTCACCATTATATATAGTAGATGGAATTCAGGTTGAAAATGCATTATCCATTTTGTCTCCAAACGAAATTCAATCGATTGATGTTTTAAAAGATGTGGCTTCTACCGCTATCTATGGTAGTCGTGGAGCAAATGGGGTAGTAATCATTACCACCAAAAGCGGTAAAGACGGCAAAACCATTGTGTCTTTTGATACTTATGCCGGTGTGCGACAAATTGTAAACGAACTTCCGGTAATGAACCCGTACGAATATGTAATGTATCAGTATGAGCTTTACAATAACAATACTTCTGATGAAGTAAAAAGTACATTCGCCAAAAGGTATGGTACTTGGGAAGATTTAGATATTTATAAAAATGTACCAAACATCGATTGGCAAGATCGCGTTTTTGGTCGTCAAGCTTTTTCAAATACACAGGTATTAAGTTTATCTGGAGGTACCAAAACAACTACTTTTAATTTTACATTGAACAATACCAATGAAGATGGAATTATGTTGGAATCTGGTTTCCGCCGTACTTTTGCTTCATTCCGTTTCGATCATAAAATTTCTGATAAACTAAGGGCTGGTGTAAATGTACGTTACAGCAGACAACGTGTAGAAGGAGTGGGTACTACAAGTACAGGCTCTCAGGGCACAAACCGTTTAAGAAACTCGGTACGTTACCAACCTTATTCTGGTGGTGGCGAGTCTGGCGATTTATTTGATGCAGATTTTTTAACTACACAATTGTCTAACCCAATCTCTTTAGCACACCAAGAACTAAAGTACGATTACCGTAACGATTTGATCACTAGTGGTTATCTCAATTATCAAATTTTAAAGAACTTAAGTTTCAGATCTACTGTTGGTTTGAACTTTAATGATAGAAAAACAAATGGCTTTAATGGTCCGTTAAGTGGTTTGGCTAGAAATAACGCAGGTTTACCAGCCATTACTTTAGATAATTCTAATGCCACTACATTAATCAATACCAATACCATTAACTACAAACCAAACTTAGGTACTCAACACAGTTTAGATCTATTGGTTGGTCAAGAGTTAAACAAATTTGATATCAAATCTAATAGCAGTACCATTAAGTGGTTCCCGATGAATATTACTGCCGATGAAGCTTTTGCAAGTATTCAAAAAGCAGAACCACCAGTAGGATCTATTCAAGATAAACCTACTTCATTGGTTGGAGGCTCACGCCAATTGTCATTCTTCGCTAGGGCATCGTATTCATTTGCAGGAAAATATTTGGCTACCTTAAACTTCCGTAGAGATGGTTCTTCTTTCTTCGCTAAAGGCCAAAGATGGGGTAATTTCCCTTCAGCACAATTTGCTTGGCGTGCTTCTGAAGAAGATTTCATGAAAAACCTAAACTGGAATTGGTTAAACAACTTTAAAGTACGTGCCAGTTACGGTATTGCAGGTAACAATAGAATTGGACAAGATTTATATAGAACTTTATTCTCTGCAAACTCTACAGCTGGTGGTTATGCCGCATCTGATGGTTCGGTTACTACCGGTTTAATTGCAGGAAGTGTATTGGCCAATCCAAATATTACCTGGGAAAAAAACATATCTGGTAACTTAGGTTTTGATGTAGACTTATTTAAAAGCCGTGTATCTATTGCTTTAGATTTATATGATAACCGCACCAAAGATTTATTATTAAATGCGAATATCCCTCCAATTAACGGTTACAATACCCAACAACAAAATGTAGGTAAAACACAAAATAAAGGAATTGAGATCCAGTTAAATGGTCTTGCAGTGCGGACGAAAGATTTTACCTACAATGTTGGTTTAAACTTCTCGTTTAACAAGAACAAAATTCTGGAATTACAGAACAACGTTCAATCTTATGTGGCACAATCTGGCTGGGTTAACAGTTTAGCCGATTTTAAAGTAGAGGTTGGTAAGCCGGTAGGTCAATTCTATGGTTTCGTATCAGACGGAAGATATACGGTAGACGATTTTACATCTGTGCAAAATACAACTACAGGGGTATATACCTACACACTTAAACCAGGTATCGCTAACAGTAGAGTATTATTAGGTAACAGAGAGCCACAACCAGGCGATATGAAAGTGAAAAAACTATCAAATGGTACAAGCATGGTGATTAGTGATGACGATAAAACTGTATTGGGTACTTCTCAGCCTAAATTTACGGGTGGATTTAGCAATCAATTTGCCTATAAAAATTTCGATTTAAGTGTATTCATGAACTTCTCTGTTGGCAATAAAGTTTACAATGCCAATAAAATAGAATTTACTTCACAGTATAACGTAAAAGACAACAACCTTTTGGCAACCATGAACGACAGGTGGAGAAACTTTAACGAAAATGGTGTAAAAGTTACAGACCCTGCTTTGTTAACCGCAATGAATGCCAATACTACCTTATGGACACCTACAACTGGTAATTACGCCTTAACTTCTTATGCTATTGAAGATGGTTCATTCTTGCGCATCAGCAATGTAACTTTAGGTTATACCTTACCACAAAGTTTGGTTAAAAAAACAGGATTTATTTCTAAACTAAGGGTATACGGAACAGTAAACAACTTATACACCTTTACCAAATACACTGGTTACGATCCAGAAGCAAATACACGGAGGTCTAATCCACTTACCCCGGGTATCGATTATGCAGCATATCCACGTAGCAGATATGTATTGGCTGGTATTAACTTAATATTTTAATCCTTTTAGCTTTAAAAAAAATGAAAAATAAACTCATAAATTCTGCTTTTTTAGTGTTAGCTATTGGAGCGATGATCATTACCCCATCTTGTAAAAAGGTGTTAGATTTCGAATCAAACTCGTCATCAACGGAGGCAACTGTTTTTGAAAGTACTACGTATACAAATTCTGCCTTAATTGGTGTTTACAATAAATTAATTGGCGACAATGGTTACGGTAGTCGTTTATCTACTCTGTTTGGGCTAACAGCTGAAGATTTCAAAACTTCTGGGAGTTATGCCTCTTCAGACAGACGTGGAATTAGTATGTATGGTGCAAGTTCTGACAATACAGATTTGATCAACCCTTTTGCACAGTTGTACCAAGGTATTGAGCGTGCAAATATCTGTATCAAATACATTCCAGCATCAAAATTATATACCAGTGGTTCGGCAGCAGACCAAGCCTTAATGAAACGTTATTATGGTGAGGCTTTGGCTTTGAGGGCACAGTTCTATTTTGAACTGATCCGTAACTGGGGCGATGTACCACAACGATTTGTACCTGCTGCATTTGCCGAAACACTTTTCCCAACCAATGCAGATAGAGATCAAACTTATGAGCAGATTATTGCTGATCTAAAAACAGCAGCCGACCTAGTACCATGGAGAAGTGCTGCAGGTGATTATGGCAGTTTCCGCTTTACAAAAGGTGCAATTAAAGGCTTAAGAGCTAGAATTGCCTTATTTAGAGGAGGATATTCTTTAAGAACCACTACACGCCAAATGGAAAGAAGAGCAGACTATTTAACTTATTATAAAATAGCATTAGACGAGTGTAAGGAAATTATGGACAACCGTGCACAACACTCTTTAAATCCGGTATACGAGAATGTTTTTAAAACTTTACATGGTATACGTGTAGACGATGCACACGAATTGATGCTAGAAGTTGCTGCTTATGGAAGTAATGCTTCTACCGATAGTAAATTAGGCTATTACAACGGTATTCGTTTTGCTGCAGCTTCTACTTATGGTACTGGTGGTGGTGGTATGAATGCTATTCCTACCTATTTCTATGAGTTTGATGCCACAAAAGATTGCCGTAGAGATGTAACCATTGGTGTGTTTGAGATTACTGGTACTTCAAAAAAACTGATCAATACCTTAAACAATTTTACAGATGCAAAGTTCAGAAAATCGTGGACAGCATTTGATGGTAAATCATCATCGCAAAACTTTGCGGTGAATTGGCCAATATTGCGTTTTGCAGATATTCTATTGATGTATGCAGAGGCCGATAACGAAATCAACAACGGTCCATCGGCAACTGCTAAAAGTGCATTGCAAGAAGTACAAAAACGTGCTTATGCGGGTTTCGAGAATGATATTCCGGTTACGCCTACAGATAAAGCAGGTTTCTTCAACGCAATTGTTAAAGAGAGATTATTAGAGTTTGGTGGCGAGGCCATTAGAAAATTCGATCTGATCAGATGGAATTTAATTGATAGTAAATTCGCAGAAACTCGTGCTAAACTTCGTCAACTGATTAATGGAGAGGGTGTTTATGCCAATGTACCTCTATATGTTTATGCCAAAGAATCTAACTACAACTTAACGCCAAGTGTAGTAGAAGTAGCAAGCTTAGATCTGTTTGGTGGAGTGCCTTCAACTGTGTTATTTGCACCAGGTTTAGGTTCTACTACCGCACCAACAGGTTATACCGTTAAAAATTGGAGAAAAGCGCTGACAGAAGAAAACATGTTAACCAGTACTGCAACTGGGTTTGCATTTTATTTTGAGGCTAATAAAAAAGAGCTGTTGCCTTATCCAAAAACTGCATTGAACGAGAATCCTAATATGCTTCAAAATGCTGGTTATTAATTATCTAAAAAACAATTGTATGTTAATTAAAAATATAATCCATAACACAAGCACAAAGCTACTTTTGCTGTTGGCAATGGTACTGCTAATAGGCGCTTGTAAAAAGAATGATGAAGAGACCTTGGCAGCGCCTAGAATTTTTAAGGCAAGTGATATTAACATTGCTGCTGGAGCCAATTCGGCGAAAATTAAATGGGCAGTTCCAATTTTTGCAACAGGCAAAGCCTTAAAGTATACGGTAGACTTTTCAAAAGATCAGGCATTTGGTACCATTGCATTTTCGAAAGTTGTGGATACTGCTGGCATTACCGTTACAGATGATAATATTGAAGTAAGAACCCCGTATTTTGTGCGCATCAAGGCCAATGCTTTTGAAGATCAGCCAGAGTCGAAATATGTGATCAGCTCATCATTTACACTAACAGGAACACAGCTGTTTTTAGCTGTTCGTGATGCAGAGATTAAAGAAAATAGCGTTACACTTCGTTTTACAAGTGAAACAGGCTTGAGCAGCATTAAACTAACGCCAGAAACAGGTACTGCAATTACTACTACTTTAAGTGCGGGAGATTTAACAGCAGGCCTAAAAACAATCTCTGGTTTAACTGGAGGTTTAAAATATACTGCAGAATTGCTGGCAGGAACCAAAAATAAAGGTAATGTTACCTTTACTACAAGCCCTGCAACTGCTTATACGGTTAAAATTTCGCCAACTGATGATTTAGCTGCAACAATTGCAAGCGCTGCAAATGGGGCGGTAATCGGCCTAAATCCGGGGACATATAATTTAACTGCCTTAGCTACCTTTATTACTGCAAAAACAATTACCCTTAAATCTACTTCAGGTAATCCAGAAGATACGAAAGTGAATTACAAAGAATTTGATTTGGAAGGAACTGGTGCGGGGATCATTCTATCAGGTATTGATTTAGACGGAACAGCTGGTGCAGCACTTTATTTCTTAAACCTAATTGGTTCTCAGGCTGCCAACGGATCGGCGGCAACCTTTACCAATATAGTGGTAGACAATTGTATAGTACATGGCGCTACTACAGCGTTTTTACGTGCCGATAGAGGTACTGCCGCAAGAGACTTTAAAATTGGCAACATTACGGTAAATAATTCTGTGGTGTTTGACATGGGTGCAAACGGAGGTTCAAACTATTATACCTTCCACTTAAATAAATTAGAGTTTAATACTTTAACGGTATCAAAATCTACTTTTTACAATGCTGGTCCGGGTTTAGTTACTGCAAGTACTACCTACGCTGGTGCGGTTGTGCCAACGGTTAACATCAGTTACTCTACATTTAATGGTTTTGGTGGTAATGCTAAATATGCCTTACTAGATGCCAATGCCAACCCAGTTAATTTTAGTCTACAGAACAGTATTGTAGCCAACACACCAAAATCTGGTACTGTACAAGCTGCGGCTTTACGTTCGAGTGGTGCAGGTGTAACTACAACTTTTTCTTACAATAATACATTTGGTTTGTATAACGCCTTGACAGGGAATGTTGGTCTGACATTCCCGTCAACGGTAACCCAAACGGCAAACCAAACCATAGATTTAGGCTGGACGGGGGCGACAACTTCGTTTACATTGCCAGTTGGATCTAGTTTAAGAACAGCTAGTAGCACAAGCATTGCCTTGGGCGACCCTAGATGGGCTTATTAATCAAATGAAAAATAAAAAAGATGGGGTTTAAGCCTCATCTTTTTTTTGCTTTAAAACGAAATCCATGCAATTAAAAAAGATCAAATACTTATTTTTCCTTAGTTTTTTAACCTTGATGTCTTTTACCTTGATTAAAAAAGAAGTGATTACCGTATTTATTGTTGGCGATTCTACAGCAGCCAATAAACAGGCCAAAGCTTATCCAGAAACCGGATGGGGAATGGAATTTGCCCCTTTTTTTAATAAAGAAGTTAAAATAGACAATAGGGCATTAAACGGAAGAAGTACCAAATCTTTTATCAATGAAAAAAGATGGGAGGCTGTTTTAAAAGAATTGAAAGCAGGAGATTATGTATTGATAGAGTTTGGACACAACGATGAGAAAATTGACAAACCAGAAATCGGAACTTCGTTGGCCGAATACAAATCCAACCTGATCAAATACATCCAAGAAACTCAAGCCAAAAAGGCCAATCCAATTTTATTGACACCTATTGCCCGCCGTAGTTTTAAAAATGGTGTTTTTGGCGATACTCATAAAGGTTATCCAGATGTGGTGAGGAAATTAGCCGATTCGTTACACATCCCTTTAATTGACATGCAGCGCAAAACCGAAAAATTGATTGTTGGGCTAGGAGATGAACCCTCTAAAAAATTATTTCTATATGTTGATTCAGGTCATGTTAACTATCCTACTGGAAAAAAAGATGATACCCATTTAAATCCTGAAGGAGCAAAAAAAGTTGCCAGTCTTGTTGTAGAAGGGATTAAAGAAACAAAGAGTCCATTGGCTAAATATTTAATTGCCAACTAAGCATATTTTGTAACCACAAAATTTAAAGCAAATGAATGCCGTTTTTAAACCCTTATTTCTAGGTATTGCCATAAGTCTGTTGGCATTTCAAGCACCTAAAAAACATACACAACTTTTTTTAATAGGCGATTCTACGGTGGCAGATTATACTTTAGATTCTGGTTACTTAGAAAAGAAATTTCCATTAAATGGTTGGGGACAGGTTTTTCAACCTTTCTTTAAAAAAGACAGTTTAAATTTGGTTAAAAAGCTGATCAAGACAGATAGCGTTTTGGTTGTTGATAAAGCTAGGGGAGGAAGAAGCACACGTACTTTTTTTGAAGAAGGCAGATGGGCCGAAGTTTACAAAGCTTTAAAAAAGGACGATATCGTAATGATCCAATTTGGGCATAATGATGCTGCGGTTGATAAGCCAGAACGTTATGTAAATATTACGGGTTATAAAGAATATTTGAGGTTGTATGTCAATCAGACTAGAGAAAAGGGCGCAATACCCATTTTGATTACACCGGTAAATAGAAATTATCCGTGGAAAGACGGTAAGCTAAGTAATGTACATGGCGAATATCCAAATGCGGTAAAAGCAGTAGCTAAAGAACTGAATGTACAATTGATCGATCTCACACAATTGTCTATCAATGCATTTACGGCAAAAGGTCAAGCAGAGGTAACTTCAAAATACTTTATGAATTTTGAGAAGGGACTGTATCAAGGGTATCCAGATGGACAAAAAGACAATACCCACTTTCAAAAAGAAGGAGCAATGGCGGTTGCACAATTGGTATTTAATGCAATGAAAAAATTATAACCATGAAGAAAAGATTAGTAAAGCTGTTGTATTGTTTAATGGTTATATTGCTGACTGGCACTATGGCTCATGCATCAAGTCTCAAATCAACTGCCGATTTTGTAGTAGCAGCCGATGGTTCGGGTAATTTTAAAACAGTACAAGAAGCAATTAATGCCGTTCCAGATTTTAGAAAAACCACCACCACGATTTTGATTAAAAATGGCATTTACAAAGAGAAGTTAAATCTTTCTGCTTCTAAACAAATGGTAAAAATAATTGGCGAAAGCGTAGAAAAAACCATTTTAACTTTCGACGATTGGGCACAAAGAAAAAATGCATTTGGCGAAGAAAAAGGTACTTCAGGTTCTGCGAGCTTTTATATTTATGGGAGCCAGTTTTCAGCAGAGAATATCACCTTTCAAAATACAGCAGGCCCCATAGGGCAGGCCGTGGCTTTGTTTGTTGCTGGCGATAAAGCCAAATTTACCAATTGCAGGATGTTAGGGTTTCAAGATACACTTTATACCTACGGTTATGCCAGCAGGCAATACTATTACAAATGTTATATAGAAGGTACGGTAGATTTTATTTTTGGTTCGTCAACTGCGGTGTTTGAAGAGTGTGAAATCTTCTGTAAAAAAGCAGGTTATATTACGGCTTCTTCTTCACCAGATACTTCTAAATATGGCTATGTGTTTATCAAGAGTAAGATTACTGGAGATGCACCAGAGGGTTCTTATTATTTAGGCCGTCCGTGGCGACCTTATGCAAAGGCAGTATTTATCCAATGCGATTTGGGTAAAATGATCAAAGCAGAAGGATGGGACAATTGGGGTAAAACCACGAATGAAAAAACAGCATTTTATGCCGAATATCAAAATACTGGTCCGGGGGCAAACCTTAAAGGACGTGTAGCTTGGTCGCATCAATTAAATGAAACCACAATTCAAGAATATAGCTTGCTTAAAATTTTAAATGGCTGGAACCCGAAAGAGTAGCCTTTAGTCTGAAGTCAATAGTCCTTAGTCCAGAGTCAATTACTAAAATATCTATTTTCTATTACCTATTTCCCATTCCCTATTTACTACTAACTATTCCCCATTTCCTCCTACAATGAAAACACTTACCATCATCTTATTTCTTGCCACAGCTGTTTCAGTCAATGCCCAAACTTACCCTAAGTCTTTAACGGTAGCAAAAGATGGGAGTGGCAATTATCAGACTATTCAGGAAGCTGTAAATGCAGTGAGGGATTTATCAGAGGTACAAGTGCCTATTTATATTAAAAACGGAATTTATAAAGAGAAATTGGTTATTCCTGCTCAAAAATCTAAGATTTCATTAATTGGCGAAGACAAAGACAAAACCATTATTACTTATGATGATTATTCTGGAAAAGGAGGAATAAATACCTATACCTCGCATACAGTATTGGTACAGGGAAATGATTTTAAGGCCGAAAACCTCACTTTCGAAAATGCAGCAGGCCCCGTTGGTCAGGCCGTAGCTTTACATGTAGAAGCGGATCGGGTAGTGATTAAAAATTGCAAGATCTTGGGCAATCAAGACACGCTTTTCCCATCGGCAGATACCAGTAGGCAGTATTATGTAGATTGTTATATCGAAGGAACCACCGATTTTATTTTTGGTGCAGCAACCGTAGTTTTCGAACGTTGCCATATCCACAGTAAAAAGAACTCGTAC
Source organism: Pedobacter sp. Hv1 (assembly GCF_001412215.1). Lineage (GTDB taxonomy): Bacteria > Bacteroidota > Bacteroidia > Sphingobacteriales > Sphingobacteriaceae > Pedobacter. The sequence continues at coordinate 820,288 of NZ_LLWP01000004.1, read as the reverse complement.
ATTACAGCAGCCTCAACCACCCAAGCCCAGCCTTATGGTTTTGTGTTTTTGAACTGTAAATTAACAGCTGATCCAGCATTTCAAAAAGTATACCTAGGTAGACCGTGGCGACCTTATGCCAAAACAGTATTCATCAATACAGAAATGAGTGCACATATTTTACCAGTGGGATGGCATGTATGGAACGAAAATAAAAACCATGAAACCACCTTTTATGCAGAATATGGATCTTCTGGACCTGGTTTTGTAAAAGAGAGTAGGATAGATTGGTCAAAACAACTCAGCAAAAAAGAGGCAAAAGCATATACCCTTAAAAATATTTTTGCTGGAAGAACCGCTTGGCTACCGAAATAATTTGACCATTCTGTTTCTGAATTCATAAAAAATCTCACTGATCAAATCATGAAAATAAAAGCACTTACCTTTCTTCTATTATGCAGCCTCTCCGTATTTGCTCAAAAACCAGCTATCTCTAAGGTTTGGGTAGCCGATTTGGGCAACGGAAAATATAAAAATCCAGTGTTAGATGCAGATTATTCTGATCCTGATGCCATAAGGGTAGGTGATGATTTTTACATGGTTTCTTCTAGTTTTGATGCAGTACCTGGATTACCCATTTTACATTCAAAAGATCTGGTCAATTGGACAATTATCGGTCATGCTTTAAAAAGACAACCACCATTTGAGCATTTTTCCAAAACACAACATGGCAATGGCGTTTGGGCACCAGCCATTCGTTTTTATAAAGGCGAGTTTTATATCTATTATCCAGATCCAGATTTTGGAATCTATTTAACCAAAGCAAAAAATGCAGCAGGACCTTGGTCTGAGCCTGTTTTGGTAGAAGCAGGTAAAGGATTGATCGACCCTTGTCCGCTGTGGGATGAAGATGGAAAAGTGTATTTGGTACATGGTTATGCTGGAAGTAGGGCAGGCATTAAAAGTATCATCGTAGTTAAAAAGATGAATGCAGCAGGCAATAAAGTAATTGATGAAGGTAAATTGGTTTACGATGGGCACGAATTAGATCCAACCATAGAAGGACCAAAGTTTTACAAGCGCAATAGCTACTATTATATTTTTGCTCCAGCTGGTGGTGTAGCTACGGGCTGGCAATTGGTATTGCGTTCTAAAAATGTATATGGTCCTTACGAGCGTAAAGTAGTAATGGATCAAGGTAAATCTCCAATCAATGGTCCGCACCAAGGCGCATGGGTAGATACACCAAGTGGCGAAGATTGGTTTTTGCATTTTCAGGATAAAGAGGCTTATGGCAGGGTAATGCATTTGCAACCGATGAAATGGATCAACAATTGGCCGGTAATTGGGATAGATGCTGATGGCGATGGGATTGGAGAGCCTGTTTTAACTTATAAAAAACCTACCATTGTAAAACCTGTTCCAATTGTCACACCTGCCGAATCTGATGAGTTTAACGATGTAAATTTAGGTTTACAGTGGCAATGGCAAGCCAATCCGTCTGCTACTTGGTCTTTTTTAAACCCTACAAAAGGAGCTTTACGTTTGTATTCGGTAAAAATGCCAGATAGTGCCAAAAACTATTGGGAAGTGCCTAATTTGTTGCTGCAGAAATTTCCAACAGAACAATTTACGGTAACCACAAAACTGAGCTTTACACCAAATACCAAGTTAGAAAATGAAAAAACAGGGCTCATTGTTGCGGGTTTGAGTTATGCCAACATCGCCATAAAAAGTAAAAAAGATGGGCTATATCTAGTGTATACTACCTGTAAGTCGGCCGATAAAGGTAAAGCTGAAAAAGAAGAAATATTAACCAAATTGAATTCAAAAGAAGTTCAGTTAAGGGTAACTGTAAGCAAAGGAGCCAAATGTCAGTTCAGTTACAGCTTAGATGGGCAGACCTTTATCAAGGTAAATGATGTTTTTCAGGCAGAACCAGGCAAATGGATTGGCGCTAAAGTTGGTTTATTCTGTGTAAGAGAACAACAAACAAACGATTCTGGTTATGCAGATTTCGATTGGTTTCGTATCAATTGATCTAAATCTGAGTTTATTCTTGCCAATAATGATGAACCAACCAATAACTAAAAAATGGTAACGATTGCATAGTTATTTTCTGGCTTTTAGTTCCATTCCTGTTTAAAACTATGTAGACTTGTTAAACGAATAACCAGCATTGCGAATTAAAATACTTGGCAAAGCTGTTTTTTAAACCAATATAAGCCGTACATATGAACATGAAAAAAATAGTTCCAACTATCTTCACGCTTCTGCTCCTTGCAAGTCCGTTTCTATCTAATGCCCAAAAACAACCTTACTCGTTCAGTAACTTGCCTGTTGTGGCTAAAACATTGTTTAAGGCCGATACTTTAAATATTATCAAATTTGGTGCTAAAAGTGATGGAGTTACCCTAAATACCAAAAGCATTAACGATGCCATTATTGCTTGTAATAAAAAAGGAGGTGGTGTAGTTTTGGTTCCAAAAGGTTTATGGTTAACAGGCCCAATTGAATTGAAAAGTAATGTAAACCTACACTTGCAAAAAAATGCAATCCTTCAGTTTACCAAAGATTTCGATCAATATCCATTGGTAGCCAGCAATTGGGAGGGTTTGCCACAAATGCGCAACCAATCGCCAATATGGGCAACCAACCAACAAAATATAGCGGTTACTGGTTTCGGAATTGTAGATGGTGCTGGCGATGCTTGGCGAATGGTTAAAAAAGATAAATTAACAGAAAGCCAATGGAAAAGATTAGTGGCATCTGGTGGTTTAATCAGTGAAGATAAAAAGACCTGGTACCCAACAGAGAAGACTTTTAAAGGATCTAAAATGAAAAATCCAGGAGAGATTACTCCTGATAAAACTCCAGAGTTTTACAATTCGATTAAAGATTTCTTACGCCCAAATCTATTGGTGTTTACAGGTTGTAAAAGGATTTTGTTAGAAGGTGTTACCTTTCAGAATTCTCCAGCTTGGAATATTCATCCACTAATGTGCGAAGACCTTACCGTTAGAAATATATATGCTAAAAATCCTTGGTATGCTCAAAATGGAGATGGTATCGATATCGAATCGTGTAAAAACGTATTGATAGAGGGCAGTACTTTCGATGTGGGTGATGATGGAATTTGTATCAAATCTGGTCGCGATGCTGCAGGTAGAAAACGTGGAATGCCAACAGAAAATGTAATCATCAGAAACAGTACCGTTTACCATGCACATGGTGGATTTGTAATTGGAAGTGAGATGTCTGGTGGAGCAAAAAATATTTTTGTGTACGATTGTTCGTTTATAGGTACAGACATAGGCTTACGTTTTAAAACAACACGTGGTAGAGGTGGCGTAGTAGAAAAGATCTTTGTTAAAAATATCAATATGAAAGACATTATTGGCGAAGCGATTTTATTTGATATGTATTATGCAGCAGTAGACCCAGTGCCTTTAACTGGCGAAAAAAGAGATGCACCAAAAATTCAATTGTTACCCGTAACCGAAGAAACACCTGTTTTTAAAGATTTCCATATTAGCAACGTTGTTTGCGATGGGGCATCGAAAGCGGTATTTATTAGAGGCTTACCCGAGTTGAGTATCAGTAACATCACTTTGGCCGATCTAAGTATCAAAGCCCAAGAGGGAATAGATATCCAAGAAGCTAAAAATGTAAGTTTAACCAATATCAATTTAATTGCAACCGAGGTTAATCCATTGATCAATATCCAAAATGGAAACGACATCAGCTTCAAAAATGTCAATTACAATAATGCGCAACTGTTATTCAGAATTAGTGGAGATAGAAATAGTGGAATTAAAACTTCGGGCTTAGATGTATCGAAAGCAAAAGTAAAAACAGAATTTTTAGCAGGAGCAGAAGAAAAATCATTGCAGATCAACAAATAAATATGAAAACATCTTTTTTAAAATATGTAGCGCTAGTCATTTTTACAATTGGTTTAACGGTTCAGGTTAAAGCACAAAGCAAACCATTGTCGCAACAAATGGCAGCTACAGTAATGGAAATTTGGAAAGATTCACTGAACCTTGATCCAGCCAATCCAAAACCAGTAAAATGGGCTTATGATCAAGGGGTGATTTTAGAAGGAATTGACGGCATTTGGAAAAGGACTGCAGATAACGAATACTTTAAATACATGCAAAAGAGCATGGACTTTTTTGTAACAAAAGATGGTGTCATTAACCGCTATAAACAAGCAGACCATAACATAGACAACATTAAAAATGGTCGCATTTTATTGACTTTATACAAAGTTACTGGTCAGCAAAAGTACTTCAAGGCAGCTACCCTGTTGTGGGATCAATTGCAGCAACAACCCCGTACCAATGAAGGCGGTTTCTGGCATAAAAAAATCTATCCCAACCAGATGTGGCTAGACGGATTGTACATGGGGCAACCGTTTTATGCAGAATATGCAGCTTTGGTTAAAAATGAAAAAGCATTTGACGATATCGCCAATCAGTTTATCTGGATGGAGAAAAATGCCAGAGATGCCAAAACAGGACTGTTATATCATGGATGGGATGAATCTAAAACCGAAAAATGGGCCAATAAAACCACAGGTAAATCTCCAAACTTTTGGGGGAGGGCCATGGGTTGGTATGGCATGGCTTTGGTAGATGTGTTAGACAATTTCCCAAAAAACCATCCTAAACGTGCAGCACTATTGGCCATCTTAAATCGCTTTGCGGTGGCCGTACAAAAAGTACAAGATCCAAAATCTGGTTTATGGTACGATATTTTAGATCAACCCCTAGGTAAAGGCAATTACCACGAAGCTTCTGCATCGAGTATGTTTGTGTATACTTTTGCTAAAGCTGTTCGTCAAGGTAATTTGCCATCAAGCTACCTTACGGTTGCTAAAAAAGGTTATGCAGGCATTAAAGCAGAATTTATTGAGCCAGCAGGCGATGGTAAAGTGAACCTTAAGGGAACAGTGAGTGTTTCTGGTTTGGGTGGTAAACCTTACCGCGATGGTAGTTATGAATATTACTTAAGTGAAAAAGTGATTACCAACGATCCAAAAGGAGTAGGTGCATTTTTATTGGCGGCCAATGAAATGGAGATGGAGGCTGCCTCTAAATCTAAATTTGATGAAACCGTATTGTTAGATTCATACTTTAACAACGAAACTAAAGTAGATCAAAGCAATAACAATGTTTCGTGGCACTACAAATGGGAAGAACGGGCAAATGGTGGTTTCTCTTTCTGGGGAGATTTGTTCAATAACAAAGGCTTTAAAACCAAAACATTGTATCAGGCCCCAACATTGGCCAATTTAAAAAATGCGGGAGTTTACATTATTGTAGATCCAGATTTTGAGAAGGAAAACCCTAAACCAAACTTTATTGAACCAGCACATATCAAAGCCATTACAGCATGGGTAAAAGCAGGAGGTATTTTATTGTTAATGGGCAACGATGCACCAAATGCAGAACTGAAACATTTTAATGAACTGGCAACTGAATTTGGGGTGTTTTTTAATGGCGATAGCAAAGGAACAGTACCAGTGGCCACCAATTTTGAAACCGCTAAAGTTGTCGTTCCGCAAGGAAATGAAATATTTAAAAATGCTACCAATCTTTTTATCAAAGAATACAGTAGCCTGAAATTGTCTGGTAATGCCAAATCTATTTTAAAAGACAAAGATGGAGATGATGTGATCTCCATTACTCCATACGGAAAAGGAGTAGTTTTTGTAATTGGCGATCCTTGGTTGTACAATGAATATGTAGATGGCAGAAAACTACCTGCTACTTACGATAATTTTAAAGCAGCTAATGACCTAATTGATTGGATTAACAAAAAAATATTAGTTAAAAAGGTGAAAGAAATAAGTGATTTAGGCAATAAGAAAAACGAAAAATAGATGAAAAAGCGAGGTCAAATCTTCTTTATACTGTTCGCTTTGGGCTTAAGCTCATGTGCAACTGCCCAACAAACTAATCAAGGTGCTGCTGCACAAACCGATCCAATTGCCGAACGCATGTTGGTCTATCAATTGAGTAATGGTGCCTGGCCCAAACAATTGGAAGATAAAAGCGTGGTGAAATACGAAATACCAATAGATGAGGCTTTGATGGCTAAAATTAAAGCTACTACCTACATGCATGCTACAATAGACAATAGAGCAACGAGTAGAGAAATCAATGCACTGGTTAAAGCCTATAAAACCACCCATAACAAAGCTTATTTACAGGCAGCAGAAAAGGGATTGGATTATCTGTTAAAAGCACAATATAAAAATGGCGGTTGGCCACAATATTACCCCGACCAAAGTAGCTATAGAGCAGAAATTACCTATAATGACGATGCAATTGTGAATGTGTTGAACATTATGCAAGACATTGTTACCCATAGCAATGATTTTGATGTAGTAGATCAAACCTATGTAGCTAAAGCAGAAAATGCCGTAAAAAGAGGTTTAGATTGTATTTTGAAAACCCAGATTGTTCAAAATGGAAAAGCTAGTATTTGGGCAGCACAATACGATCAGAACAGTTTAAAGCCTGCCAAAGCAAGAGCCTTTGAACCAGCTTCGTTAAGTACATCAGAATCTATCAATATTGTGAGGTTCTTAATGCGGATCAAAAATCCAACAGCCGAAGTAAAGACTGCCATTAGCGATGCTATCAATTGGTTCAATACCGCAAAAATTACAGGTTATAAGTTTGATAAATTCCCAGATGGAAAAGACAGAGGTTTAATTGCCGATCCAAGTTCAGTAATTTGGGCAAGGTTTTACGACTTACAGACCAATCAGCCCATATTTGGAGATCGTGACAATGCAGTTTATAAAAATATAGCAGACATTAGTTTCGAACGTAGAAATGGTTATGCTTGGTATGGCACCTGGGGCAACAACCTGATCAATAAAGAATACCCGAAATGGTTAAAGGCGAATGGGGGGTAGGGGGTAGGAAATAGAGAATGGAACATGGAAAAGGTAAGATGGAATTAGAGTTAAAGGTATAAAGTTAAAAGTTGTACGTTTTAAGTTATAAATCAATTTTATTCACAAAATGTGATGTTTGTTAAAAGTGTTCACAAAATTGGGATGCTTTGCTAAATCTTTTTACTAATGAACTATTGAACCGATGAACTACTAAATCTTTATACTTGGTACTTATTACTTTATACTAATGAACCAACGAATTTGTCAGTCTGAGCCTGTCGAAGACCTCTTGGTAAAACATTTCGACAAGCTCAATGTGACAGTTCTGAGTTGTGCAATGAACCAATGCTCAATGAACTAATGAACAAGTGAACTATTAAGTCTTTATACTTTCTACTTAGTACTTTATACTATTGAACCAATGACTAAAGAACCAAGATTTCATCTTTTTGTCCAACTGATACTGTGGTGTTTCGCCATTCCAAGTTATGCTCAAAAAGAATCGAATATCCTCGACTGGAAAACTGATGTCAGCTTAAATACCTTTCTCGTTCAACAAATGCATTTGAAATACGATGCACGGAGAGTGGATTTGAACAAAGCGTTAACTACCAAGGCCAATACCCTAGCTTATATCCAATCGGTAAAACAGAAATTTAAAACCGTATTGGGAACATTACCCCAAAAAGCAGATTTAGCTCCGCAACTAACAGGAACGATCCAAAAATCTGGCTATCGAATTGAAAAGATTGTTTACCAAAGTTTCAAAAACCATCATGTAACCGCTAATTTATATGTGCCAGATGGAAAAGGGAAGTTTCCAGCAGTGCTGCTCTTTTGTGGTCACGAAGATTTAGCCAAAGCAACCCTATCATACCAACAAACTGCCATACTATTTGCTAAAAACGGTTTTGTAGTTTTCGTCATCGATCCTATTTCCCAAAGTGAAAGGGTGCAACTAACCGATGAAACAGGAAAGTCATTAACCCGTGGCTCTACAACAGAACATACCTTACTTAACCTTTCATCCAATCTTTTGGGTACATCTGTAGCGGCTTATGAGCTGTTTGATAATGTAAGAGGATTAGATTATCTCTTAACCAGACCTGAAGTAGACCCAACTAAAATTGGCTGTATTGGCAATAGCGGAGGTGCCATGCAGGCTATTTATTTCGCCGCTTTTGATGAACGTGTCAAAATTATTGCTCCATGTAGTTACTTGGCCAGCAGAGAAAAAACACTAGCCACAACAGGTGCGGCAGATGGTTGTGCACAAATCCCGAACGAAGGAGCGGCACAATTGGAAATGAGCGATTATCTAATCGCAGCAGCACCTAAGCCGATGTTGGTATTGGCAGGACGATATGATTTTATCGATTACAATGGAACTTTAGAATCATTTGAAGATTTAAAAAAAGTATATCAACGTTTAGCCACACCAGAAAAACTTTCCATGTTTACTTATGATGATGGACACGGAATTTCAAAGCCCAAAAGAGAAGTTGCGGTACAGTGGTTTCGCAAATGGTTTTATCAAGATAACAGATCCATTAAAGAAGAAGAGTTAAGTACTTTAAGCGATAAAGATTTATTTGCAAGTACCAAACAAAAGGTAAGTTTAAGCTATGCAGATGAAATCAACATTGCAGAAAGAAACCTACAGCTATTTAATGAAAAGGCTGGCTCTAGACAAGCATTTGCCCAGTCGACAGCTGCACAGCGGAAACAAAAAATAACAAATTTATTAGGTATTGTTCCCAATCCTGATCCATTGGAAGTTGAAAAGAGTGGCAAATTAAAATATGGACATGCTGATGTTATTTTTAATCAGCTTATCCTCCGCCGAAAAAATGAGGTGCCCTTACCCGTACAAATTTCCTATCCTAGAAACAATCCACAGAAAATTGTAGTGTGGTTGGGCGATGATGTCAAAAAAATGGATAGCCTTAAGGCAGCATACAGATCAAAAGCCAGTGAAGAGGTGATCATTTTTGTCGATTTAAGAGGAACAGGAGAAACTACCGATAAAGCAGAGCTGAACGACCCAAAATATTTTAGTAAAGATTACCGGAACGCCATGCTGGCTTTACACATTGGCAAACCATTGCTTGGGCAACGTACAACCGATGTTTTAAACGTGATGGATATGATCAGTATGGATGAAAAACTTAAAAATTTACCTATAGAAATCAATTCTATTGGCTTGGTTGGTCTATCCGTTTTACACGCCGGATTTTTAAATCCTCACATTCATCAAATCAATTTATATCAATGCATTTCCACCTATCAAGAGGTGCTCAATCAGCCGCTGGTAAAAGACAGATATAGTGCCGTGATCAATAACGTGCTGAGTAATTACGACATCCCAGATCTTGTCAATTGGATCGGTATCGGAAAAGTCCAATTCATGCAGTAAACAAACAAAACTTCCGCTCACGTTCTCGGGAACGATTGCGCAAATATTTGCATTCAAATCGGGTTTTTACTAGCAATTAATAGGTATAATTGCTTTAACCAAATGCTGGGAAAGGGCTTTGTTTACTTTCAACCAGCGAATTTTAAAATTGAAAAGTTGATATATTAGAATGATTTTATCTCAAAAAAATCTAGATCTTATTCCAAAAGAAAAGCTGACTGTACCAGGAGAAAACAGTTTCGAACTTCCAGAAAAGGTACTCCAATTCGGAACCGGAGTTTTGTTGCGTGGCCTTCCAGATTTTTTTATAGATAAAGCAAACCGCCAAGGCCTATTTAATGGTAGGGTTGCAGTTGTAAAATCGACCAAAGGCGCTACCACAGAATTTACCGATCAAGACTCTTTATATACACTTTGTGTACGTGGTCTAGAAAATGGTCACTTAGTATCAGAAAATATCATTTCATCGGCCATTAGCAGGGTAATTTCAGCAGACCAAGATTGGGATGCCATTTTAACCATTGCCGCCAGTGAAGATTTGAAAATAATCGTATCCAATACCACAGAAGTTGGTATTCAGTTGGTGAACGAAAGTATCCATCAAAATCCCCCAGTTTCTTTTCCTGCCAAGGTATTAGCGGTTTTATACCATAGGTTTAAAACTTTTAAAGGAACAAAAGAAAGTGGCCTAGTCATTATTGCTACAGAACTGATTCCAGATAATGGTAAAAAACTTGAAACTATCGTGATCGAGTTGGCTAAGTTCAATGAATTGGAAGCCGATTTTATGCTATGGTTGCAAGAAGAAAATAACTTTTGCAATTCGTTGGTAGACCGCATTGTACCTGGTAAGCCAGATGCTGCAATTTTAGCCAATTTAGAAGAAGAATTAGGTTATACCGATCATTTGTTGGCTATTGCAGAACCTTATCGTTTATGGGCCATAGAAGGCGATGAAGAAATAGCCAAAGTGCTCTCTTTTGCAAAAGCAGATGCAGGTGTCATCATCGCCGAGGATATTGAAGTATACAGGGAGCTAAAAGTGCGTTTGTTAAACGGTACACATACCCTCAGTTCAGGTATTGCTTTTTTATCTGGTATTGATACGGTAAAAAACGCCATGACAGATGAGCAGATCAAAACTTATATAGACATTTTAATGGCTACAGAAATTGGTCCGGCCATTCCCTATCAAGTTACGAAAGCACAAACTACGGCATTTGCAGCTTCGGTAAAAGACCGTTTTGCAAACCCATCTATAGAACACTTGTGGATCAACATCACTTTTCAATATACCATGAAAATGAAGATCCGTATTTTACCCTTATTGCTCAACTATTATAAATTGTTCAATAGTGTTCCAGAACAGATCAGTTTTGGCTTTGCAGCTTATCTCACCTTTATGCAAATCGACCGCAAAGAAGGAGATCGTTTTTATGGCAATTTTAAAGGTATCGATTACCTGATCACTGATGATAGTGCCGCTTATTTTGATGGAAAAACTGATGTAGCAGATATTTTGAACGATGTAGCTTTTTGGGGAACTGATTTAAGTGCACTGGATGGTTTTGTAGCCGTGGTAGCAGAAAAATATAAGGCTATTGCTAAAGATGGAATGATGGAAGCTTTAGCAGAATTAACAACATCAAAAATAAATGTATTGTAAAGAATGAAACAGAAAGTTTTAAAGGTTCATCCTAACGATAATGTATTGGTAGCACTAGCTGATTTAAAAGCTGGAGAAACCGTACACTATCAAGGGAATGACTATGTGGTGGTAGATGACATTCAGGCAAAACATAAATTTTATACCACAGACATGAATGTTGGTGATGAAGTGTTGATGTATGGAACTTTGGTAGGTAAAGTGCAATATGCATTAAAGGCAGGTACACGAATGACCACCGATAACCTCAAACATGCAGCAGCGCCATACCAATTCCGTCCTTACCATTACCAGTGGCAAGCACCAGATGTATCAAAATATGTGGGTCGTACTTTTAACGGTTACCACCGTGCAGATGGCAAAGTGGGCACTGCAAACTATTGGTTGTTTATTCCAACTGTGTTTTGCGAAAACAGAAATCTGGATGTAATTCGTGAAGCCTTGCACAATGAGTTGGGTTACGCGGTAACGGCAAAATACAAAGCTTATACGCATGAACTGGTTGAAGCCTTTAAAAATGGGGTCGATATTTCAACTTTAACAGCACCCGTTTCTTTTGAAGGAATTAGGAATGAACGTCCATTTAAAAATATAGATGGAATCAAGTTTTTGAACCATCAAGGTGGATGTGGAGGCATTAGACAGGATGCAGCAGTTTTAAGTAAGCTTTTGGCTGCTTATGCCGATCATCCAAATGTGGCTGGTGTAACCATGTTGAGCTTGGGCTGTCAGAATTTACAGGTACAGGATTTCATGAACGATTTGAAAGAAAGAAATCCAAACTTTGATAAACCCCTTTACATTTTTGAGCAACAGCAATCGCAAAGCGAAGAAAATATGATTGCCGAAGCCATTAAAAAAACCTTCGAAGGTTTGGTAGCAGCCAATAAAATAGAACGTAAACCTGCACCATTGAGCCAAATGAATGTAGGCGTAAAATGCGGAGGGAGCGATGGTTTCAGCGGAATTTCTGCAAACCCAGCAGTGGGTTATTGTTCAGACCTATTGGTGGCTTTAGGTGCAACGGTATTGTTGGCAGAGTTTCCAGAATTGTGTGGTGCAGAGCAGAACATGATAGACCGCACCAAGGATGAGGCAGCTGCAAAAAAGTTCATTCAACTCATGAGTGCCTACAGCCAGGCTGCAGAAAATGCAGGCTCTGGTTTTCACATGAACCCTTCGCCCGGTAACATCAAAGATGGATTGATTACCGATGCGATTAAAAGCAATGGTGCAGCTAAAAAAGGTGGTACATCGCCAATTGAAGATGTACTAGAGTATACAGAACCTGCCATAAAAAGTGGTTTGAACTTGGTGTGTACCCCCGGTAACGATGTAGAAGCAACCACAGGTAAAGCAGCGAGTGGTGCTACCTTAATTTTGTTTACAACGGGTTTGGGGACACCTACAGGCAATCCGGTATGCCCTGTAATTAAAGTGGCCACCAATAATGCATTAACCAAACGCATGGGCGATATCATCGATATCAATACCGGACCTGTAATTGAAGGAGAAAAAACCATCGAAGAAATGGGAGAAGATATATTGGAATATTGTATCAAAGCAGCCAGTGGCGAAGTAATTCCTAAATCTGTTTTGCTCAACCAAGACGATTTTATTCCATGGAAAAGAGGAGTATCTTTATAAACAGACCTGAAAACTTTAATACGGTATACGCAGGACTGAAATAAAAAATAAAAACACAGACCAATGAAAATAATACAAGCTGTACATTCAGAAGACTTTAAAACCTATCAGACAGATAAAATCAGAGAGCGATTTTTATTGGATGGTTTAAAAGAAAAAAATAAAGCCAATTTCGTTTACGCCCATTACGACAGAATGGTTACAGGGTTAATTACCCCAACAACCGAAGTGGTAACTTTAGGTACTTATGATATTTTACGTGCCGATTTCTTTTTAGAAAGAAGGGAGATGGGCGTAATTAACGTAGGTGGTGCTGGCACTATCGAGGCCGATGGTACCACATACGAGCTGGCAAAAATGGACTGCCTGTATATGGGTAAAGGTGTAAAAGAAGTAAAGTTCAGTAGTAAAAATGCTGATGAACCTGCTATCTTCTATGCATTGTCTGCACCAGCGCACCACACTTATCCAACTACTCATTTGCAACATGCTGATGCTTTTTCTGCTCAATTGGGAAGTTTAGAAACAGCAAACGAACGTAAAATTGTAAGATATATTCACAAAGATGGGATCCAGAGCTGTCAATTGGTAATGGGATTGACCATTCTTTCTACCGGAAGTGTATGGAATACCATTCCACCACATACCCACGATCGTAGAATGGAAGTCTATTTCTACTTTGATGTTGATGAAGAACATCGTGTTTTCCATTACATGGGCGAACCACAAGAAACCCGTCACATTATTGTAGCCAATCATGAGGCAGTTTTATCGCCAACATGGAGCATCCATGCAGGTAGTGGTACCAAGAATTACAGTTTTATTTGGGGCATGGCTGGCGAAAACCTGGATTATGCAGATATGGACACCTTTGGCGTAAAAGAACTTAAATAATGGAACAATCATTCTCTTTAAAAGATAAAGTAATTGTAGTAACTGGTGGCACAGGTATTTTGGGCAACTCGTTTATCAATGCAATTGTAGAAGCAGGTGGGGCTGTAGGTATTTTGGGCAGAAATGCCGAAATCGCTAACGAACGTGCTGATGCCATTAACAAAAATGGGGGTAGGGCTATTGCCTTAATTGCCGATGCCATGGATGAAGCACAACTAATTGCTGCCAGAACAAAAATATTGGCTGCATTTGGTAAAATTGATGGTTTGGTAAACGCAGCTGGTGGCAATATGCCAGATGGAGTTTTACAACCTGAAGAAAGCATTTTCGAAATGAAAATGGATGGCATGAAAAAAGTGTTGGATCTCAATTTATGGGGAACACTAATTCCAACCCAAGTTTTCGGTGCTGCAATTGCCGAAACCGGAAAAGGAAGCATCGTTAACATTTCGTCGATGAACTCTAAAAAAGCAGTAACCAAAGTATTGGGATACAATATGGGCAAAGCTGCGGTAGATTGTTATACACAATGGTTCGCTGTAGAGTTGGCCAACCGCTATGGAGATCAAATCAGGATGAATGCCCTAGCACCTGGTTTCTTTTTAACCGAACAGAACAGAAATTTATTAACTACACCTGATGGTGGTTTTACACCTCGTGGACAATCGGTAATTAAACAGACTCCTTTTAAACGTTTTGGCGATCCAGGCGAATTGAAAGGTGCCTTGGTTTGGCTATTGAGTGATGCTTCGCAATTTGTAACCGGAGCCATGATCTGTGTAGATGGTGGATTTTCGATTTTTAGTGGGGTTTAGATAGTAGGGAATAGGAAATAGAGAATAGGTAGTAGGGAATGGGAAATAGATAGTAGGGAATAGCTAGAAGGAAATAGGAAATGGAAAATAGGGAATAGAAAATAATAGAGAATAGTAAATAGACAATTTGCATCAGCATCTAGTCTATTGCCCATTTCCTATTCTCTATTTCCTAATCATCTAGAAAGGAAATAGACAATTTGCATCAACATCCAATCTATTGCCCATTTACAATTCCCAATTTCCTAATCATATACTAGAAAGGAAGTAGACAATTTGCATCAACATCAAATCTATTCCCAATTTACTATTCCCTATTCCCCAATAACAGACATAAAAAAATAAGAATACGTGAAAAACTTTTTAGACGAAAACTTTTTATTGCAGACCAAAACAGCACAAACGCTGTATCATGAATTTGCAAAACAGATGCCCATCATCGATTACCATAATCACTTGATGCCTGAGCAGATTGCTGAAGATAAAAATTTCGAGAACATTACTCAGGTTTGGTTATATGGCGATCACTATAAATGGAGAGCCATGCGTGCCAACGGAGTAGACGAATATTACATCACAGGTGGTGCATCTGATTTTGAAAAGTTTGAGAAATGGGCAGAGACAGTGCCATATACTTTAAGAAATCCACTTTACCATTGGACCCACCTCGAGTTGCAACGTTATTTTGATATCCACGAGGTTTTATCGGGGGCCAATGCCAAAAAAATATACGATGAATGTAATGCCAAATTACAGACAAAGGAATACAGTGTACAGGGGCTGTTGCGCAAAATGAATGTGAAAACATTGTGTACTACTGATGATCCATTAGATAATTTGGAATATCATCAGCAGATCAAAAACAGTGGAACCGATCTTCGGGTTTTACCAGCATTTAGACCAGATAAAGCAATGAATGCAGATGATATCGCTGGTTTAAACCAATACATCGATAAGCTGTCTAATTTAATTGGGATCGCTATTTCAACCTACGATGCTTATTTGAGTGCATTGAAATCTCGTCACGATTATTTTGCCAAAAACGGCGCTTCAGTTTCTGATCATGGTTTAGAACAAATCTATGCCGAAGATTATACCATAGAAGAAGTGAAAAATATCTTCCTGAAAATCAGAGCAAATGCAAGCCTTACTTTAGCAGAGAACTTGAAGTTCAAATCGGCAATGTTGTTCAATTTTGCACTTTGGGACCATGAAAAAGGTTGGGTGCAACAATTCCATTTAGGGGCTTTACGCAACAACAATAACCGCTTATTGTCTTCTTTAGGTCCAGATACTGGTTTCGATTCTATTGGAGATTTTGTACAAGGCAAACAATTGGCCAAGTTTTTAAATAAATTAGATTCTGGCAATACCCTTGCAAAAACGATTTTATATAACCTCAATCCTGCAGATAATGAGCTAATGGCCACCATGATTGGTAATTACAACGATGGTACCGTTGCCGGTAAAGTACAATGGGGTTCTGCCTGGTGGTTTTTAGACCAAAAAGATGGCATGATCAAACAGTTAAACACCTTGTCTAACATGGGCTTGTTGAGCCGCTTTGTAGGGATGTTAACCGATTCTAGAAGTTTCCTTTCATTTCCACGTCACGAATATTTTAGACGCATTTTATGTGATTTATTTGGAACGGATGTAGAAAATGGAGAACTTCCTAATGATAAAGAATGGCTGGGAAAAGTAATCCAAGACATTTGCTACAACAATGCCAAAACCTATTTCAATTTTTAATATGGGTAAAGTCTTAAATTTTGGTGAGCTTTTATTGCGGATCTGTCCAGATGGAGATGGAGCATGGCTAAAGGAAAATAAATTGCCGTTTTATGTAGGTGGTGCCGAGTTAAATGTGGCAACAGCACTGGCATTATGGGGCATTCCTTCGGCCTACTTTACTGCCTTGCCAGAAAATTTCATGGCAGAACAGTTGATCGGTTACCTAGATGGCTGTCAGATTGATACTTCTAGGATCTATCATGGCGGCGACCGCATTGGCTTATATTATTTGCCAAAAGGAAAAGACTTGAAAAATGCAGGTGTGATTTATGATCGTGCAAATTCGGCCTTTGCCAGCCTGCAACCAGAAAATATCGATTGGGACAAAGTATTAGATGGAATCAGTTGGTTTCATTTCAGTGCCATTTGTCCAGCGTTAAATCAAGCCGCTGCCGATGTTTGTTTAGCTGCAGTTAAAGCAGCAAGCGCAAAGGGCATTACCATTTCTATCGATCTAAATTATAGAGCAAAGTTGTGGCAGTATGGCAAACAACCCATAGAGGTGATCCCGCAATTGGTGCAATATGCCGATTTGGTAATGGGGAATATTTGGGCAGCCGAAAAAATGTTAGGCATTCCTGTTGCCGAAAATATAGAAAAGCTTGATGATCAAACGACTTATCTCGAACAAGCCAAAACAACCTCTGCTGCAATTGTTGAACAATATCCTAAATGCAAATGGGTTGCAAATACATTTCGTTTCGACCAGCAACAAGGCATCAAATACTACACCACACTTTATACCGATCATGAATTATTGGTATCAAAAGAATTCAATGCAGGACAAATTTTAGACAAAGTAGGGAGTGGCGATTGTTTTATGGCGGGCCTGATCTATGGTCTGTATCAACAAAACCAATTACTAGATACCTTGAATTTTGCTACAGCAGCAGCATTTAATAAATTATTTATCCCAAGCGATTGTACCACAGCAACAGTTGCAGCCATAAAACAAACATTAGCAGACCATGATTAAAAATAAGGAAACCGCTATAGCAGCGATCAAAACCCAAGGTCTTTTGCCTCTTTTTTATACAGACGATGCACAAGTAAGTTTAGATGTGGTGCGTACCTTGTACCGTGCTGGGGTTCGTGTTTTCGAATATACCAATAGGGGCAAAGCGGCGCTTGAAAATTTCAAATTCATTAAAGCAGTGCAAAAAACCGAGATGCAAGACCTGTTTTTGGGTATTGGTACCATTAAGAACACTACAGAGGCCAAAGCATTTTTAGCTGCGGGTGCCGATTTTATCGTTTGCCCAGTGGTAGATCTCGAAGTAGGAAAATTGGTACATGATGCAGATCTGTTGTGGATTCCGGGATGTATGACCCCAACAGAAATCAATCTGGCACACCAAAATGAGGCAGGAATTATCAAATTGTTCCCAGCAAATATTCTAGGACCAAGTTACCTGTCGTCTATTAAAGAACTTTTCCAAGGGCAATTATTTGTGCCAACTGGTGGCGTAGAAATAGACGAAACCAATATCGATACCTGGTTTAAAGCAGGCGTTTGTGCAGTTGGTATGGGCAGCAAGCTAATCAGCAAACAAATTTTAGAAAATAAAGATTACGATACCTTGTTTTTACTAACCACGAAAACATTCGAAATTATCAATAAAGTAAAACCTTAACTACCAATACAAACCAACCAACATATAAACTTAAAATTATGAACCAAGCTAAAATCGGCAATTACAGATGGACCATTTGTGCCCTTCTGTTTTTTGCAACTACGGTAAACTACCTCGACAGACAGGTGCTGAGTTTACTGAAACCCACACTAGAAGAGCAGTTTGGCTGGTCTAATAGCGATTACGCTGATATTGCTGCCGTATTTCAATTTACCTATGCCATTGCCATGCTTTTTGCAGGCAGGTTTGTAGATAAGTTAGGTACAAAATGGGGCTACGGCATTGCCATTATCGTTTGGTCTATCGGCGCAATTATTCATGCGTATTCCATTACCATCGGTACAGGTATTGCTTCTATCTTAACTTCTTTTGGTATTGCAGCCATTCCAGTTTCCATATTGGGCTTTATGTTCTCTAGAGCGGTTTTGGCCATAGGTGAATCAGGAAATTTTCCAGCAGCCATTAAAGCTACAGCAGAATATCATCCCAAAAAAGAACGTTCATTTGCTACCGGTATCTTTAATTCTGGAGCCAATGTAGGTGCAATTTTAGCGCCGATTACTGTGCCTTGGATTGCTACCCACTGGGGATGGGAAAGAGCATTTGAGCTTGTTGGGGCAATAGGCTTTTTATGGTTGTTCTTTTGGTTGATATTTTACGAATCTCCAGAAAAACAAAAAAGATTGTCGGCAGGCGAGTTGGCCTATATCAATAGCGACGAAGATGAAGTAGCTGATAAAGCCAACGTAGATAAGGTATCGTGGTTTAAATTGTTAAGTTACAGACAAACTTGGGCATTTACTTTTGGTAAATTCATGACTGATGGTGTGTGGTGGTTTTTCTTGTTCTGGTTACCTGGTTATTTGAAAGATCAATATGCCATGACCGGTTCAGATATCATGTTGCCATTATCGGTGTTGTATAGCATGACCATGATTGGTAGCATTGGCGGAGGCTGGTTGCCTAAATATTTTGCAGATAAAGGTTACGCCGTTTACGATGGCAGAATGAAAGCTATGTTCTTAATAGCCCTTTTTCCATTAATCGTTTTATTGGCACAGCCTTTAGGCCATTATTCTTTCTGGATTCCAGTAGTATTAATTGGCATTGGTGCTTCTGCGCATCAAGCTTGGTCGGCAAATATCTTTACAACCGTATCAGATATGTTCCCGAAAAGAGCCATTGGTTCTGTAGTAGGTATTGGTGGTATGGCTGGTGGTATGGGTGGTGTTTTGGTAACCAAAATTGGGGGCTGGATTTTCGATAGCTATGCACATAAAGGCATTGCAGAATCGTTTACCAAATTTAATGAATTGGGCAATAGTAGTTTCATTAGTCAAATCACTTCAATGGATTTGGCCAGTAAATATGGCGATAAAGTAAACCTAAATGTAATGGCCTTAAGTAAATTACCAGTAGAAGTGGCAGATAAACTGAAAGCCATTGATGCAAATCTATTTACCCAGCTTTTAGAAGTTCAAAAGCCTTTGGTGCAATCGAATATGACAGTTGCTTACACCATTATGTTTGCATTTTGTGCGGTTGCCTATTTAATCGCATGGGCTGTAATGAAGTTATTGGTTCCTAAATATAAAAAGATTACCGACCTATAAATGATGAGCTTTCAAGAACAATTAAATGGGCTTTTCCCTAGCGAAGAGCAGATTCCTGCCGCTTTTAAATTGGCAGCAGAGGTTAATCAAAGAGAATATCTATCCAATGGCGAGATGTTGGCCTGGAGTGGAGATGTGCATACGGTTTTATCACCAATCTGTATCCAAACTGCCAATGGTTTAGCACGTAAGGTAATTGGTACTTATCCGCTGTGCGATAAAGAAGAAGCAAATGCTGCTTTAGATGCTGCCGTTAAGGCTTATGACAATGGGAGGGGAGAATGGCCAACCATGAGTGTGGCTCAAAGAATTGAAAGTGTAGAGAAGTTTACCAGAGAAATTATAGAGAAAAAAGAGGAAGTGGTGAAGCTCATTATGTGGGAAATTGGTAAAACATTTGCCGATTCGACCAAAGAGTTTGACCGCACCATCGAATATATTCAAGCCACTATCGATGCACTGAAAGATCTGGATAGACAATCTTCAGGTTTTACCATAGAGCAGGGCATTGTAGCACAAATCCGTCGTTCGCCATTAGGGGTAGTTTTGTGCATGGGTCCCTTCAATTATCCATTAAATGAAACTTTTACCACCTTAATCCCAGCCCTGATTATGGGCAATACCATATTATTTAAACCACCAAAACATGGTACTTTATTGTTCTATCCTTTGTTGCAGGCCTTTAAAAACTGTTTTCCAAAAGGAGTAGTCAATACCATTTATGGCCGTGGCAATAAGATCATTCCAGGTTTAATGGAGTCGGGCAAAATCAATGTGCTCACTTTAATCGGTTCTAGCAAAGTGGCCAACGAATTGAAAAAGATGCACCCTAAAGTAAACCGTTTACGTGCTATTTTAGGATTAGATGCTAAAAATGCAGCCATTATTACGGCACATGCCGATTTGAAATTGGCGGTACAAGAAACTGTTTTAGGTTCGCTTTCTTTTAACGGACAACGATGCACGGCTTTAAAGATTATTTTTGTACACCGTAGTTTAGCTGACGAATTTTTGAAACAGCTGGATGAAGCAGTAGCTAAACTGAAATTTGGAATGCCTTGGGTAGATGGCGTTTCCTTAACTCCGCTTCCAGAACAGCATAAACCTGCTTATTTAAAAGAGTGTTTAGACGATGCTGTGGCAAAAGGTGCTAAAATCATTAACGAAAATGGAGGAGCTACTAACGAATCCTTTGTGTTTCCAGCAATTGTTTATCCTGTAAATGCCGAAATGAAGTTATACACCGAAGAGCAATTTGGTCCGGTGGTGCCAGTGGTACCATTTGATAATTTAGAAGAAACGATTGAATATCTGATCGAATCTACGCACGGCCAACAGGTAAGTATCTTTAGTAACGACGATCAAGAAGTAGCAGCTTTGATCGATCCTTTGGTCAATCAGGTTAGTCGTGTAAACATCAATTGTCAATGTCAAAGAGGACCAGATGTGTTTCCATTTACCGGAAGAAAAGACAGTGCCGAAGGAACTTTATCTGTAGTTGATGCTTTACGTTCATTTTCGATCCGCTCTTTGGTGGCTACAAAACTCAATGAAAACAACAAACACTTACTAAATGAGATTATTGATAGCAATAGTTCAAATTTTTTAAGTACCAAATATTTATTTTAAATCGTCTGAAGTGCATTTTAAGCCACATTTTGATTTTCGTTGTGTCACATTTACACTATATAAAAAAAAAGAGTGTTTAAACTTTCTTTTTTTTACAATTTTAGTTACATTTGAGCTTACCCTTTCGGGGGTATGTTTTTCATAGGTAGATGTAGGGTCAGAAACTTGTTTCTGGCCCTTTTTTGTTTTAAGCTTCGTATCTTTGTACCATATCATGGGAAACAAGAAAAAAATCATCGTTGCAATTACCGGAGCCAGTGGTTCTATTTACGCCAAACTCTTATTAGATAATTTAGTAAAACTCTCCGATCAGATTGAGAAAGTAGGAGTAGTGATGTCTGATAATGCCAAAGAAGTATGGCGATATGAGTTGGGCAACGAAGAATATGACAATTATCCATTTACCTTTTACCATAAAATGGATTTCAATGCCCCTTTCGCCTCAGGTTCGGCCAAGTTTGATACCATGATCATCATTCCTTGCTCAATGGGAACTTTAGGCCGTATCGCCCATGGCATTTCTAACGACCTCATTTCTCGGGCAGCCGATGTCATTTTAAAAGAACGAAGAAAATTAATTGCCGTAGTACGAGATACCCCATTTAGCCTGATCCATATCAATAACCTTAAAACCGTTGCAGAAGCCGGAGGAATCATTTGCCCAGCCAACCCATCATTTTACAGTTTACCCAAAACCATCGAAGAAGTAGCCCAAACCGTAGTCAACAGAGCAATAGACCTAGCAGGCTTAGAACAAGACAGCTACCGCTGGAATGAGAATGATTAGCTCATTGGGCATTGGTTCATTAGTAAAAAGTACCAAGTATAAAGTACTAAGACTTATTAGTTCATTGGTCATTAGTATAAAGTACCAAGTAAAAAGTATAAAGACATCATGCTAACCTGTTCAATAGTTCATTAGTAAAAAGTACTAAGCAGAAAGTAGTTAGTACCAAGTATAAAGATTTAGCAAAGCATACCAATTTTGTGAACACATTTAACAAACATCACATTTTGTGAATAAATCAACTTATAACTTAAAACGTACAACTTTTAACTTTACACTTTCAACCTTTAACTCTAGTTCCATTTTACCTTTTCCATCGTCCATTTACCATTCCCTATTTCCTCCAAGCTATTCTCTATTTCCTATTACCCATTCCCTCCACCTATTCTAATATTCTTGTAAGGTTTCTAACTCACTGCAAATCTCCTGTCTTAATACTCGTCTCAAATTCTTATCTTTGCATCCTCCATGAAAAAAGTTGCATTTTATACACTTGGCTGTAAGCTAAACTTTTCAGAAACCTCAAGTATTGGTCGTTTGTTTACCGATGCAGGTTATGCTGTAGTTGAATTTACCGATGCTGCAGATGTATATGTGATCAATACGTGCTCCGTTACAGACCATGCAGATAAAAAATGCAGGAAAGTTGTCAAAGAAGCCTTGAAATATTCGCCGAACGCTTACATTACCATTGTAGGATGTTATGCACAGTTAAAACCAACAGAAATTGCTGAAATTGAAGGAGTTGATATGGTTTTAGGTGCTGCAGAGAAATTTAGGATTGTTGAATTTATTTCAGATCTGACCAAAAATCCAAAGGCGATTGTACACCAGCAAAACATTGAAAAAGTAAACCATAATTTTATTGCAGCCTATTCTATTGGCGATAGAACCCGTACTTTTTTGAAAGTTCAGGATGGTTGCGATTACCCATGTACCTATTGTACCATTCCATTGGCACGCGGTGGAAGTAGGAGCGATACCATTGAAAATGTGGTGAACCGAGCTACCCAAATTGCTGCAAGTGGAGTAAAAGAAATTGTGCTAACCGGGGTAAACCTTGGCGATTTTGGTATTCGTGAAGGAAAAAGAGAAAATAAATTCTTTGACCTGGTTAAAGCTTTAGATGAAGTAGAAGGGATTGAAAGAATTCGGATTTCTTCAATTGAGCCAAATTTACTGAGCAATGAAATCATTGAGTTTGTCGCAACATCCAAAAGATTTGTACCTCATTTTCATATTCCATTACAGTCTGGATCTAACAAGATTTTAGGCTTGATGAAAAGACGCTACCAACGCGAACTCTATACCGAGCGTGTAGCCAAAATTAAAGCAGTAATGCCAAATTGCTGTATTGGGGTAGATGTAATTGTTGGTTTTCCGGGCGAAACACACGACGACTTTTTAGATACCTATCAATTCTTAAATGAATTGGATATCTCTTATTTACACGTGTTTACCTATTCAGAGCGTGAACAGACTGAAGCTGCCGAAATGAAGGGCAAAGTAGCAGGTAGCACACGATTTGACCGGAATAAAATGTTGCATATCCTTTCCGATAAAAAAAGAAGAGCCTTTTATCAATCGCAAATTGGTTCTCATGCTCAGGTACTTTTTGAAGACGATCAGAAAAATGGATACATGCATGGTTTTACCAAAAACTATGTAAAAGTAAAGGCCAAATACGACCCAATTATGGTCAACGAGCTTAAAAATGTCAAATTGGTTGAGCTGTTAGCAGATGGTGAGGTTGAAGTAGCCGAACTAGAAACAGTTTACACACATTAAATCAGTTCCCAATTAGCAATTGAAGGTTGACAGTTAATATCATCAACTGAAAACTCAGAACTGAAAACTGAAAACTCTTTATTATCTTCGCCTAAACTTTTGACTATGTTTCCTACCGTTTCCCATTTCTTAAACTATCTTTTTGGCATTGATGTGCCACTTCCATTTAACACTTTTGGTGTTTTTGTTGCCTTAGCTTTTGTAGCTGGTTATTGGGCTTTTTCTGAAGAGCTAAAAAGAAAAGAAGCATTGGGGATATTGCATCCAACAAAAAGAAAAGTAACCATTGGCGAGCCTGCACATATCGTAAGCTTATTAACCAATGCCTTTTTCGGTTTTTTGGTTGGTTATAAATTAATTTATGCCTTATTAAACTACAAACTTTTTGTAAGCGATGCACAAACTGTTTTGCTCTCTACAAAAGGAAATATATTAGGTGGTATTGCATTAGCAGCATTATTTGCCTATTGGGAATACAGAGAGAAAGAAAAAGCAAAATTACCTAAGCCAAAAACGGTAGAAGTTACCGTTCGTCCGCATGAGCTGATGAGCAATTTAATTGTTTGGGCAGCAGTTTGGGGCTTTTTGGGCGCCAAAATTTTTGACAACCTAGAACATTGGGATACTTTTATCCAAGATCCGATAGGAGGTTTGCTATCATTTAGTGGTTTAACCTTTTACGGAGGTTTAATTTGTGGTGGAGCAGCTGTTTTGTATATCGCTAAAAAAAATGGCATCAAACCATTACACATGCTTGATGTGGGTGGAGCAGGTATGATGTTAGCTTATAGCGTGGGCCGTATTGGCTGCCATATGTCTGGAGATGGCGATTGGGGTATTGTCAACTTAAACCCAAAACCTTTTAGTTGGTTGCCAGACTGGTTGTGGGCTTATACCTATCCCAATAATGTGGCTAATGAAGGAGTACGGATGGCCAATTGTGTAGGCAAGTTTTGTAACGAATTGCCACAGCCTGTATATCCAACGCCAATTTATGAGGTGATCGTCGCCTTCATTTTATTCCTGATCTTATGGAAAATTCGTCGCCAAATTAATTTACCAGGCATGATGTTTGGAATCTATCTGATGATGAATGGTGTAGAACGTTTCTTTATCGAATTGATCCGTGTAAACTCAAAATATACAGTAGCTGGCATTCCTTTTACACAAGCAGAATTAATCTCAACCATCTTATTCATTTGTGGATTATTACTTGTTGTATTTTCTATCAAGAACAAAGAGAAACATGCAAACTACTAGCAGATGGATTACGAATTATTGTGCTCAAAAGTAATTGCAATTACCCGCTTAACAGGTAATTTTATTCGTAAAGAATCGATGTCATTCGAGGCTAAATCGATAGAATACAAAGGTTTGAATGATCTGGTGTCTTATGTAGATAAAAATGCTGAAAAACAATTGGTCAGAAACTTAACCAAGCTGTTGCCAGAAGCTGGATTCATTACAGAAGAAGAAACGGTTAATGTAACAGGTAAAACCTTTACTTGGATCATTGATCCTTTAGATGGGACAACCAATTTTATCCATGGCATTCCAACCTATTCAATCAGTATTGCGCTATATGAAGAAGGACAGCCCGTAATTGGTGTAGTATACGAAATCAATAGGGGAGAAATGTTTTTTACCTATAAGGGAGGAGCGGCCTATCTTAACAATAAAGAAATTCGCGTTTCTAAAGCTACAGATCTTTCACAATGTTTGTTGGCAACCGGATTTCCTTATTACCAATTCGATAAACAACCACAATACATTCAATTATTTACCGAAATGATGCAGAAGTGTCATGGACTAAGGCGAATTGGCTCTGCGGCCGTAGATTTAGCTTATGTGGCTTGTGGGCGTTTCGATGCTTACTTTGAATACAACTTAAATGCGTACGATGTTGCAGCAGGTGCCTATTTGGTGCAACAGGCAGGAGGTACCATCTTGAACTTTGCAGGTGGAGAAGAATTTTTAGAAACACGGGAAGTGTTGGCTACCAATAATCTGGTTACCGAAGAGATTTTGGCGACAATCAAAAAATACTTTTAAGTGTTGGTCGGGATTTCAAATCCCGACCCATTTTTGTTTCGTGTCGACACGAAACAAAATAATAGAATAAAAAAAAGTCGCAACCAAAGGTTACGACTTTTTTATTTCTATTGAATCTTGCAATTATAGTGCTTCAGAAACTACTTCTTTAACTTCTGGCACCATTCTTTGCAATAAATTCTGGATACCCGATTTTAAGGTAATGGTAGAAGAAGGACAACCACTGCAAGAACCTCTCAATTCTACAGTTACCACACCTTCATCAAATGATTTATAGCTAATGGCTCCACCATCTTGCTCTACAGCAGGGCGAACATAATCGTGTAAGATCTGCTGAATTTTAATTTCTAGGTCAGATCCTTCAAAATTAGGAGCTTCATCAGCGGTATTTTCTTTTATTTTAAGTTCAGATTCTACAGCACCTTTAACAAATTCTTTTAAAATGGCTTCAATATCTGTCCATTCAGCATCTTCAGTTTTAGTAACGGTTACAAAGTTACTGGCAAAAAATACGCCATTAACAAAGTTGAATTTGAACAGTTCTTTAGCAAAAGGAGAGTGCTCGGCACTTTCTTTCGTCGCAAAATCCTCACTACCGTTAATTAAAAGTTTATTCACCATAAACTTCATGGTAGCCGGATTAGGAGTTAGTTCTGTATATACGTTAATAGTCATGTCTATAATTTTATGCTACAAAAATAATTAATTCAACTACCAAATGTAGCTAAGGGTTGTCTGTTTTAGGTCATTTATAAAATGATGCCTTTAAACACACCATTTAAAAGCCAAAACTCACCACTTAAAACGTATAACTTATTACTTAAAACTTACTACTTAGAACTTATAACGGACCACTTAACACTTACTACTTAGAACTTATAACGTACCACTTAAAACTTAAAAAATCCCAGTATAATTAAAAGGTGTAATTTGTTTTAGTTCTGCTTTAATGCTATCATTCACGTCCAATTCATCAATAAATACAGCCATGGTTTGTGCAGTAATTTTCTGATTGGTACGGGTTAATGCCTTTAAAGCTTCGTATGGATTTGGATAAGCCTCACGTCTTAATACCGTTTGAATAGCCTCTGCCACAACAGCCCAATTGTTTTCTAGATCAGCTTCAATAGCCTCATTGTTTAAGATAATCTTATTTAAACCCTTTAAAGTAGAGCTAATGGCAATAATGGTATGAGCCATCGGAACGCCAATATTTCTTAGTACTGTTGAGTCTGTTAAATCTCTTTGTAAACGAGAAATTGGCAATTTAGCAGCAAAGAATTCAAACAAAGCATTGGCAATTCCGGCATTTCCTTCGGCATTCTCAAAATCGATAGGATTTACCTTATGTGGCATGGCCGAAGAGCCAACTTCGCCTTCTTTGATTTTTTGTTTGAAATAATTTTTAGAAATATAAGCCCAAATGTCCCTGTCTAAATCGATAATGATATTGTTAATTCGTTTTAAAGCATCACATTGTGCAGCAAATTGATCATAATGTTCTATTTGCGTAGTGTATTGAGCACGATTTAACCCTAAAATTTCATTCACAAAATTGTTTGAAAACTGAACCCAATTGGTTTGAGGATAAGCAATGTGGTGTGCATTGAAATTTCCTGTCGCACCACCAAATTTAGCATTGTTCGGAATGTTTTTTAAGTTTTGCAATTGAATATTTAAACGCTCGGCAAAAACCATAAACTCTTTACCCAATTTAGTTGGAGAGGCAGGTTGACCATGCGTATGGGCCAATAAAGGAATGTTTTCCCATTCTTTAGCCAAATCACTTATTTTTTCAATCAAATCTGCAATTGCAGGATAGTAACTTTCTTCAAGGGCAAGCTTAAAGGTATAAGGTATGGCGGTATTGTTAATGTCTTGTGAAGTTAAACCGAAGTGGATAAACTCTTTATAAGGTTGTAGGTTCAGTTCATCGAACTTTGTTTTAATGAAATACTCTACAGCTTTTACATCATGATTGGTAATGCTCTCTGTATCTTTTACCTGTTGTGCGTCGGCATCGTTAAAATTTTGATGAATTGCCCTAAGTTTGGTATATAAATTTTTGTCAAAAGACTCCAAACCTGGAATTTGAGCTTCACATAGTGCAATGAAATATTCGATTTCTACAAAAACGCGATATTTGATTAAAGCAGATTCAGAAAAATAGTCGGCAAGTTTAACAGTTGTCTTTCTATAACGGCCATCTACTGGAGAGATAGCTTGGAGCGGAGATAAATTCATTGAATTGAAATTGATACAGCCGCAAAGTTAACATTTATCAGGCATTTATGGTAGTTAAACCCTGATAAAAAGGTCTGGAATCAAAAAAGTCCTGACAAATTGCCAGGACTCTTTTATAAGTTTTACTAGAAACTAGTGTTTTGCTGCTGCTTTAGTAGTATCAGCTGCTGCTTTAGTAGTATCAGCTTTAGTAGTATCAGCTTTAGTAGTGTCAGGAGCCATTGCGTTAGTATCAACTGCTGGAGAATCAGTTGCGTCTGCTTTTTTCTCAGAGTTACAAGCTACAACTGATAAAGATAATGCTAAAGCTACAAAGCCTAATTTGAAGAAATTTTTCATTTTAATTTTCTGTTTAAATAATTAATTAATTTTACATGTTAATACTGCAAAGTTAAAAAGGTAACCCGCAAATGTGAAAAAAAGTTAAAATTATTTTCGTTTAGTGCTTCTGTGTTATGGAATCAGGCTTTACGATTGCTTTATTTGCTACAGAAGTGTCTTGTTTTAAGGTATCTAGCTTCAAAGAGTCTACTTTATTCGAGTCTACAACTCCCGCTTTCGGACTGTTACCAAAGAATTGACATGAAGATAAAATTAGGATAAAAGTGATGGCCAAAAGGCTAAATCTAAATAAGTTTTTCATAGGTAGTGTTTTAAAATTTTTAAATTAATGATTGTTGATTTTTAAACTTAATGCACAAAAAACAAAAAGGTGACCTGAAATATATATTTAAATTTTAGAGGTTACCATTTGCAATTTGCAGGTATTAACGGATGATGTTTTTGTGCAAAAGATGATGGAATAATATGGAACTATTTTTGTGCTGTTGAAAAGAGAAACAACCATGGGAAACGTCTTTTTAAAACAAAAAATAATTTTTTTGCCTATCATTGGGTTACCATTCACGTTTAAATGTATTAATTGGTGAGTATTAAGTTAAGCAGTTCAGTTCCAACAGATAGAGAAGTAGTATTAGGTATACTTAACAACTCAGAAGAAGCGCTAAATAAGTTGTATACGGGGTATTTTCCGATGGTTTTGCAATTTATATTGAATAATAACGGTGATGAAGACGATGCAAAAGATGTGTATCAGGAAGCGATCATTGTATTATATAACAAAATTAAAAGCGGCAATTTTGAGCTCAGCAGTAAATTAAAAACCTATTTGTACTCGGTAAGCCGACGCATTTGGTTGAAAAAATTAGCACAGCAGAGCAAAAAAACAAATAACATCGCCGATTTTGAAGATGTGCTGGCAGTAGATGAAGATATAGAACAGCATGAACAAAAAGACATGCAGTTTGACAAGATGAAAGTGGCCCTAGAGAATTTGGGCGAACCTTGCAAAACGATAATCCAGGATTTTTATATCCATAACTTATCAATGCAGGATATTTGTGAAAAATTTGGCTATACCAATACTGATAATGCCAAAACACAGAAGTATAAGTGTTTACAAAGATTAAAGAAGTTATTTTTTCAATCCTAAAATGAGAAACGACATACAATTAGAATCGATTATTGAAGATTACTTAAATGGTAAACTTAATCCTGCAGAGCAAGCCGCTTTTGAGCAATTGAGGAGTAATGATCCAATTGTTGACCATAAAGTTGTTGCCCACAAGGTTTTCTTAGAGTCGATGCAACAATATGCCGATGTTTTATTGTTGAAACAACAAATGGATGCTGCACATGATCAAATTGATGTAGTTTCACTAAGTGCCCAACTTAAACCACACTCATCTAGAATTGTAAGGTTCTGGAATAATTATAAATCTGCTATTGCCGTTGCTGCATCGTTCTTGATCTTAGTAAGTGTAGTGGTTTTAAACCAGAATAAACAAGAAGGCAGTTTTGAAGCCTTAAATAGAGATGTATCGCAGATTAAAAAATCACAAAATAGTTTAATCAGAGACATTAAGGCCAATTCGCAGAAAACAAATATCACTCCAGCAAAATATGGAGGTACTGGTTTTGCCATTTCAAGCAATGGTTATATCTTAACCAATTTCCATGTAATTAAAGACGCTGATTCTTTATATATCCAAAATAACAAAGGTGTTTCTTTTAAGGTTAAAGTCTTTTTTACAGATGCAGCAAATGATATTGCCATCTTAAGGGTTATTGATCAATCTTTCCGTAACCTAGGTAGTTTACCTTATAATATCAAAAGATCAAGCACAGGTATCGGCGAACCAGTATATACTTTAGGCTATTCAAAAGATGATGCAGTTTTGGGAGATGGTTATGTGAGTTCTAAAACAGGTATCAATGGCGATACTTTAGCCTATCAGATTGCTATTCCTGTAAACCCAGGTAATAGTGGTGGACCATTATTAGATAACAATGGCAACATTGTAGGAGTGATCAATGGCAAAGAAAATAAAACAGATGGCGCTGCTTTCGCGGTAAAATCTAAATATATCATGGAGGCTTTAAATGCAATTCCTCAAGATTCGTTAAGTAAAAGAGTAGCTTATGGTAAAAGAAGCTCTTTACAAGGTTTAAAACGTAATAAACAGGTAGAAAAAATACAGGATTACGTTTTTATGGTTAAAGTATATAATTAACTCTAAATAATTATAAATTTGAAAGCCCTGAAACTTTAATTAAGTTTTGGGGTTTTTCATTTATAAACAAACTGATATGGAATTTGGTAGAGTTGCCGAAGAAGAAATCAAACACATTGATTTTACCTTACCTGCTGATGGCGAGCAAACAATGTTGACTTTAAAAGGTTTAGCGCCTGTAGCTCAGCCTGCTTATTATGTAGGTTGTGCCAAATGGGGCAGAAAAGAATGGAAAGAACTCATCTATCCAAAAAAGACCAAAGAAGCAGATTTTTTGGGCGAGTATGTGAAACACTTTAATTCGATTGAGTTGAATGCCGTATTTTACAGTGTACCCAAAGAAGAGCAGATTTTAAAGTGGAAAGAAATGGTAGACGCCAATACCAAAGGCGATTTTATGTTTTGCCCTAAATTTTCTAGAACGATTACCCATATCAAACGTTTAAAAGACACCGATTATTTAACAGACGAATATATCAAGGCTATTTCTGCTTTTGGTAAATATTTAGGCCCATGTTTTTTGCAGGTAAGCGATAATTTTGGACCAAATAATATCGATGTTTTAGAAAGTTATCTCGAAAAATTACCAAAAGATTTAAAGGTATTTATTGAAGTGAGGCACAAAGACTGGTTTATTGGTGAACATAAAAAACAATTGTTCAGCCTATTGGCAAAAGTGGGTAAAGGAGCAGCCATTACAGATGCCAGTGGGAGGAGGGATTGTGTACATATGGAATTGCCAACCCCAGAAGCTTTTATCAGGTTTGTAGGCAATGGTGGCAAATATTTAGATTCTGATAAAGCCAGAGTTGATGAATGGGTAGTGCGGATTAAACAATGGTTAGCGGAAGGATTACAACAAGTATACTTCTTTTTGCACCAACATGATGAGGCCGATACCCCATTAATTGCAGATTATACCATCCAAGAGTTTAATAAGCATTTAGGTAGCGATTTGTCACGGATAAATTTTATTACACCCGATAAAGGATTATTCTAATGGAGTTTTTGTAACTTCAAATCATATATTAATTTTAGGATTTAAAACAATTGACCATGAGTTTAAGACTTGGAGATACAGCACCGAACTTTAAAGCGATAACTTCTATCGGAGAAATAGATTTTTACGATTATTTAGGCGAGAGTTGGGGCGTATTATTTTCGCACCCGGCAGATTATACACCTGTTTGCACTACAGAATTGGGACGTACCGCATCCCTAAAACCAGAATTTGACAAAAGAAATGTTAAAGTTTTAGCTTTGAGTGTTGATTCGGCAGAATCGCACAAAGGTTGGATCAGCGATATCAACGAAACGCAAAACACCAATGTAGAGTTCCCGATTATTGCAGATCAGGATAAGAAAATTGCAGATGCCTACGATATGATCCATCCAAACGCTTCGGAAACGATGACTGTACGTTCATTGTTTGTGATTTCTCCTGATAAAAAGGTTAAGCTAATGATTACTTATCCAGCCTCTACAGGAAGGAATTTTGTGGAGATTTTAAGAGTGATTGATTCATTGCAATTAACAGCACAGTATAGCGTAGCCACACCTGCCGATTGGCAAGATGGCGAGGATGTGATTGTGATGAACAGCATCAAGACAGAAGATATTCCTGAGCGTTTCCCAAAAGGGCACACGGTGATCAAACCTTATTTAAGAACCACACCACAGCCTAATAAGTAAATTATAAATAATTATTTTATTTCAATTTTTTTGTAATTAACTTTAGTTCAGTAACAATTAAATTAATTTTCAATACAATTACAGTTTTATGAATACCGGAAAAGTAAAATGGTTTAATAGCCAAAAAGGTTATGGTTTTATTGTTTATGATGGCAATAAAGAAATTTTTGTTCACTTTAAAGATGTAGAAGGTGGTATTGAAGGGATTAAAGAGAACGATGAAGTAGAATTTGAAACCGCTGAGGGTAAAAAAGGTTTACAGGCAGTAAAGGTTAGAAAAGCTTAATTCTGTACATATAAAATTTCCAATAAAAAAGCCCTAGATTTTGTATCTAGGGCTTTTTTGTTTAGCCTAAGCTATTGGCAAATCTCGTTTCATAAATTTTAAGCTGTTCTTTTAGGCTTTTGCTCAAGGCCTGTTGATTGTGCATGTCTGTGATTTGATCTAGGTTTTGTAAAACATAAAAACCTCTTCTAATGTCGTTGATAAAAGCTTGTTGCTGGCTTGGCTCTAACGATAAAATATAATCAAATTCTTGTGCCAAATATTTCGAGGTTGTTTTAACAATCTGGCTTGCTTTACCCTCATCTTTCAAATAATAAAGGTTTTGAACCAAAGAGATTTTACCCAACGTATCAGAAATTGAAGAATTGGTTAATGGTAACTTGTTTAAACTCTTGTTAACGACTGCCTTTGCCTGAGCAATTTGATTGGCTTGGAGCAGGTTAGCCGTTAAGGTATTGGCATAACTCCAAGTTCCTGATAAAATACGTCTGCTTTCTGGATCCAGGTATTTTGCATTTTTAAAACCGTCCAATTCAAAATTTAGGTAATGTTGATAAGCCAAGGCTGTATTGGTTTTGTCCAATTTATCTACCTTAGGGTCTGGTTTTAAAGGCAACAGGCGATAAGTATAGCCTTCTTGATATAAGTATTTTTCTAAGCCCATATAAGTATCTTCAGAAACACCAACAGAAAAATAGATTGGTCTTTTCCAATTGTTGTTGGCAATGATATCAAACATGGCCAAATCTTTCTTAAACACATATTTTTCTTTAAAATCCCAATCCAATTGCGTGGCAATTTTATCTTTATCGCTAGCAGCTACTGTTTTGGTAGCAATAATTTGATCAGCATTGATGCTCAGTTTGAGCTTACGTGTAGGCATAAAGTTCTCGTAACTGCCGTCATTCATCTGTATTTTATCGGCTTGGTTATCAGAAGTAAGGATAGAAAGCAAATCGCCAAGCTCAACACTATCGGTAATGCCATAATCAACATATGGTAAGTAATCTCTTACTCCATCTTTGTACTGGCTATTTTTTAGGCTAATGGGTAGCGGAGCAGATAGGTTTTGCTGTCTTTTCATCTGATCGATATACGAACTGGTGGAAAGGAATTGCAAGCACACCACCCTTACATCGGTACGAATACCTTCCACTTCTTGGGCATACCATAATGGATAAGTATCATTGTCTGCATTGGTAAACAAAATGGCATTTGGTTCGCAGCTGTTAAGGTAATTTTTGGCCATTTCAAGCGCAGTTGTTTTTCCGCTTCTATTGTGGTCATCCCAGCCTTGTACCGCCATTAAAACTGGTGCAATTAACATACATGTAGCTGTGGCAACAACAAGGCTCATTTTATTTGACGAAATACGAGCTAAAATGTCTTTTACAGCCAATACCCCAATTCCGATCACAATGGCAAAAGCATAAAAAGAACCCACATAAGCATAATCACGTTCTCTAACCTGCAATGGGTCTTGGTTAATGTATAAAATAATGGCAATACCGGTACAAAAGAAAAGTGTGGCAACTACTAAACCATCTTTTCTGTTTTTTTTAAAGAGGTAACCAATGCCTAAAAGGCCTAAAATTAAAGGGAGCCCATAAAATAGATTATTACCAGCATTTTGGGTAATACTTTCTGGTAACTTGCTCTGGTTGCCCAAATGTAAGGCATCAATTGGTTTGATCCCACTTACCCAGTTTCCCTGATGGATGGCACCTTGCCCTTGCTCATCATTTTGCCTGCCAATAAAATTCCATGAAAAATACCTCCAGTACATAAAACCCATTTGGTAGCTATTGAAAAAGCCAACATTTTGCCAGAATGTAGGTGTCTGTTCATCACCTAATCCCATCCAACTTTTATAAAAGTCTATGTGTGGCTGTTTATTGCTATAGGTTCTTGGAAAAAACGTGTTATTGTCGTAAATGCCTTTGTAGGTTTTTCCACTTACTTCATATTTTTTATCGCCTCTGCGGTAAGTTAAGCCAGTTTCTTTGCTGTCTATAGGTTTCGAATTATAAAATTGGCCATAAACCAAAGGTTTTTCTTCATATTGTTCTCTGCTCAAGTAGCCGTGTAAAGACATTGGGCTATCTGGACTAGAGAGATTGATATTTGGTTTGGCATTAGATCTGATAATGATCATGAAATAAGAACTAAACCCAAATAAAATTAAAGTAAACATCAACAAACCTAAATTTAGGCGATACAGTTTCTTTTGGATACTGTAATAAATGGCCACACCTAAACCTGCAAATAAACAGATGATAAATAGGAGGGCACCAGTACCAAAGTCCATTCCAAATGAATTGACAAACAATAAATCTGCTTTTGCAGCAAATAACACCACATATTGGATCACTCCAAACTGGACAATGCCCAATAAGAAACAACCAATTAAAAAGGCTTTTGTGGTACCCCAAAATGTTGGTTTGTCTGTTTTTCTGAAATAATAAACCAAACTAATGGCCGGAATAACCAATAAACTTAACAGGTGCATACCAATAGACAAGCCAATGATTAAGGCAATAAACAATAACCATCGGTCGTTCATCTGCTCTTCCCATTTCAAAATAGCCCAAAATACAATGGCAGTACACAGCGTAGAAATAGCATAAACTTCTGCCTCAACAGCCGAAAACCAAAAAGTATCTGAAAATGTATAAGCAAGTGCACCCACGGCACCAGCGGCAATAATGCTCCAGATGTTAAGTGTTGATAGATTTTCTGTGGTTCTTTTTACAATTTTAAGTGCAATGGCATTGATGCTCCAAAATAAAAAAAGTATGGTAGCCGAACTAGAAATTACGGAAACAAAATTGACCCAATAGGCAACCTTAGCCGTATTGTTGCCTGCCATAAGCGAAAATAATTTGCCGATCATTAAAAATAATGGGGCACCTGGCTGGTGACCTACTTCTAACTTAAAGGCGGCAGCTATAAATTCGCCACAGTCCCAAAAACTGAGGGTGGGCTCCATGCACAACCAATAAACAATGGTGGCAAAGGCAAAAATAACAAAACCAGAAATGGTGTTAATGCTGTTGAATTTCTTCATGAGATGAGTTTTAGGGTCTAATCAAAAATACCTCATCACTTATTGCTATGCTGTTAAAAGATGTTAAAGAATGTTAAAATTGTTTATTGGTCAATGGTTCGTTAGTCAATAGTTCATTGGTTCATGGTAATTGTACTCAACCTATTTAAACCATTAGTTATTGACTACACTAATAATGTTGGATAATTTTTGTTTTAATTACCATATAGCCGTTTTGAGACTGCGTGAAAATGAGAAAGTCATCATGGCTTGAAGTGATTTTATATTTTTTAACCAGATTTTCAGCTTTTTCTGGAAAATTTCTAACAATTACATTGCCTTTTAAAGATTTTTCTTTTTTCAATTCATTTAAACTGAGTAAAGACTCGATTTCAAAAATCCTACCTAAAAAATCTGATTTAATTTCTGGGGCAAAATACAATTGACTTTGTTGATGCAGTTTTTCTAATCCAAATTTTGTAGCAATGAGATTAAATGCTCCACTTTTTAAAAGGGCAACATCTGGTTCGTACAAATAACCAGCAGGTGCGTTACTGCTCATCTCTAGCTTTGTTTTGAGCTCGCCAATTGGAAAGGCAAAGGTTTTTACATTTTCATTAATTGTAGCACAAATAATTTGGGTTTCGGCGGTATGGTTTCTATCAATTACCCAAAGTAGTTCCTTACATTCATTTTTAACACTTACAATATGGATTTCGCTTACATGGTTAAGTTCGCTCAAACCTGCGCTAATGTCTAAAAGTGGCGCAGTTTTGATAATGATGCGTTGTGCTTTTTGTAGAAATAAGGCTAAATGTTCAGTAACATCTGGGGTGCAATCCTTTAACTTAAAAACCTTATTACTATGGCTTCTTCTAGCTGGGTCTATGTAAATGGTATCAAACTTTAAATGGGTATTTTGTAGAAATGTAATGCCATCTTCAGCCAAGATGTGAATATTGTTGCTACCTAAAATTTGAGCATTATGTATGGTAATTGCTGCTAATTCGGGGTTGATTTCGCAACTGTATACATGGTCAATTTTTTTTGAAAAGAAGTAGCTGTCTACGCCAAATCCTGCGGTAAGGTCTATTAGTGCATTTCCGATAGCCAAATTAGCTTTATAAGCAGCCGTAGATTCAGAAGAACATTGCTCGATTGATAGGAGGGCTGGATAATAAATCCCTTCTGTATTAAACCAGGTTGGAAGTTTGTTAATGGACTTTTTTTTAGCGGCAATTTGTCCGGCCAGTTCAGCAGCGCTTACATTTTCGAAAACAGGTTTAGCCAAAGCGATCTTGTTTACATCAGCATTTAAATTTGCATTGATGTATGCTTGTACTGGTTTGGCTAAAAGTGCTTCATTCATCCCCACTATTTAATTAAGCAATTTGAGGCTTATCTTTCATCACAATCTGGCAGGTATGTCTGCTCTTTACTTCCAATAGTACATCTTTGTTTACAATTACGCGATCAATAGTTTGTTGGTTGTAATAACGAATAGTAACCAACTCTAAGCCCTTGTTGTATTTTACCTTAAAGGTTTCAGATAGATCCTCAATCAATTGTTTAATCTTCGCCTCATCATTGTCTACACTCACCGAAAAACTAATGGCAGAGTTGAGCATGGTATTTACTTTTACCTTGTTTTTGTGAAGGATATTGAAAATATGGCTTAGGTTTTCTTCAATAATGAAAGAGAAATCTTTAGGAAAGATCGAAATTAAAACCTGATCTACCTTAAAAATGAAAGAGGGTACAGGTAAAGGTGTAGCTATTCCGGTAATGGCGGTTCCTTCTACGTCTGGTTGAAGAAAAGAACGCACATAAAGTGGAATATTTTTATTTTGAATAGGTTTGATGGTTTTTGGATGGATTACCGTAGCACCATAATAAGTTAGTTCTATGGCATCGTGATAGGAGAGCTCTGGAATTTTCTCCGTTTCATCAAACCATTTTGGATCTGCATTGAGTACGCCTGGTACATCTTTCCAAATGGTCATTGAAGTTGCATTTAAACAAGCACAGAAAATAGCTGCCGAATAATCAGACCCTTCTCTACCTAAAGTACTGGTAAAGTTTTCGCTGGTGCCCCCAATAAAGCCTTGGGTAACCACAATTCCCTTGTCTAAATAAGTAGGCAGGTGCTTTTGGATTTCTTGCTCGGTTTTATCCCAAATTACATTGGCTTCGCGGTAATTGTTATCTGTTTTGATGTAACTTCTGGCATCGGCCCAAATGGTAAAACAACCCACTAAATTTAAGTAGGCGGCCACAATTTTTGTAGAAACCAGCTCGCCGATAGATACAATCTGATCGTACAGGTAATCAGCACTATCATTTGCTTCTTCTTCTAAGAGCCATTCAATTTCTACAAATGTGTTCGCTACATCATCGTAAACTGGGTTTTGATGATCTTCGAACAAAGTGGTAATGATTTGGAAATGATAAGCTTTGATTTCTTCAAATAATTGATGAGAGCGTTCGTCTCCATTTACATGGGCCCAAGTTAATTCTTCTAATTTATTGGTCATTTTTCCCATGGCAGAAATCACGATCAATAAATTGTTAGCTGGATAATTTTGGACAATTTTGGCTAAATTTTTAACACCTTCTGCGTCCTTTACCGACGCGCCTCCGAACTTAAATACTTGCATTAATTTGTTGATGTTAAAATGGTATGGGGTTTAGCAATTTCTTTTAAAGCAGAGAATGGAACAATCAATTCAGTTGTACCAAAAACATAGGCTTTAATCTCGTAAGGGTTATAAAGAAATACCAAGCCTTTATCGCTTACATAAAAATTTTGGGCCAAGGCAAATATGCCTTTGTCAAAAAAGTATTTGTCGGCCAATGGTGCTGTTGCACTTAATTTTTCATTCTTTCTAAAAATGCCTTCGGCAATGCTCAACAACTTAGGTTTTTGACTGGCGTCAATCAGCGAATCTAAGGTAATGGGCTGATTGGTTTTTGGGTTGTAATTGATATACGAGATATTGGTAATGCCATGCGCACCACCAGCATAATCTGAGTGCATGTATTGCATAGCGATGTAATTTGAAGTTTGTCTCAATACCTTAATGTCAATCTGTAAAAACCACCATTGGTGCGTGTCTTTATTTTCGGTATAAAAACTATCATATCCCTTGATAAAACTATTCACAATATCCTGATAAGAGCTCACAGCTTGATCTTCTTTCGAGAAATAATCAAGCACTTGTCTGTTGATATAAGTATTGAGGTCTTTATTTTCAAAAATAGGATATTTGATACTTGCTTTTGCTGTATCGGTATTTTTATCCTCCTTAATAACGTATTTACTATATACCTTAACCGAATCGTATTTATAAGTTAAAGTATCAACTTTAGCATCACCGCTAGCAGTGGTATCTTTTTTTTCATTGGTACAAGCTACAAAGATGCTTGCTGCAATAAAAAATAGGGCTAATTTTTTCATAGGCTTTTTGTTTGTGCTTTAGAGAATGATGCATTTAACCAACCATTTTCTATATAAGCGTTATATTTATTGTAAAAATTGATAGCAGGTTCATTCCAGTCTAACACTTGCCAAGTCATACCGTTGTAATTGTTGTCTCTAGCTTCTTCAATTACCTTTTCAAATAATATTTTACCTACACCTTTTCCTCTGTAAGCTTCGGTTACAATAAAATCTTCTAAGTATAAACGACAACCTTTCCAGGTTGAGTATCTGGTGTAAAATAAGGCGAAACCGATAATTACCTCATTTTCTTCTGCAACAAAAGCTTTCCAAACCGGTTTTTCTCCAAATCCTGCATCAATAAATTCGGCCAAAGTTACCGTTACTTCTTCAGGAGCTTTTTCATAAAGGGCCAACTCATTAATCAGCTCGAGTAAACGAACACAATCTTTTTCTACTGCTACTCTTAAATTAATTTCCATCTGCTGTTTTCCAATGTTTAATTACCCTTTTACCAAATATATTACTTCCAATCCTTACAATGGTGCTTCCTTGCTCAACGGCAATTTGGTAGTCTGAAGACATGCCCATAGAAATTTCTTTAAAACTATCTTCTTTTCTAAAAAAGCTCAGCTTAATGCCATCAAAAAGTACTTTCAACTCCTGAAATTCTGCTTTTGTCTGTCCATCAAGGGCGGTGTTGGTGGCAATGCCCATTAAACCGATGATCCTTACATTTTTCAAAGTTGTAAATTCTTCCGAACGCAATAGTTCAATAGCTTCATCAAAGCCCAGGCCAAACTTCGTTTCCTCATCGGCAATGTAAATCTGTAACAAACAATCAATTACCCTGTTGTTTTTTGCGGCTTGTTTGTCAATCTCTTTTAAGAGTTTTAGACTGTCTACAGATTCGATCAATTTAATAAAAGGAGCAATGTATTTTACCTTATTGCTTTGTAAATGACCTATTAAATGCCATTCAATATCTTGTGGCAGTTGAGCTTGTTTTTCCACCATCTCTTGTACCAGATTTTCGCCAAAAACTCTTTGACCTGCATTGTAAGCAGTTAATATAGCTTCTGCTGGATGGTTTTTAGAAACGGCTACCAACTTAACCCCCGCTGAATCTAATTCATTTTTATATTTCAATAAGTTATCTGCAATGCTCATTTATCAGTATTTTTGGTAAAATTAATAACCTTAGCTCAATTTGACTAAGAAATAAGAAAGGTTTTGTAAATAATGAAGAGATTTTTTGCCATCATCATATCTTGTATGCTATTATATGCTTGTAAACCAGGCATCCCTAAAGAGATCATTCAGCCAGATCAAATGGAGAAAGTATTATTTGATGTGCATGTAGTAGATGGCTACGTTACCACAATTGCTAAAAAAGATTCTGCAACATTGGTAGCTTCGGCTTACTATAAGGGCATTTATAAAAAATTTAGTATTGATTCTGCTTTATATGCTAAAAGCATGAATTATTATTACGACCATCCAGACATCATGGAAAAAATTTACCAACAAGTAGAAAAAACCTTTGCTAAAGAAAAAGCAAAAAATGATAAAATGGTTAATGCAGAATCGGTAAAAGAGCAAGAAAGGCTTGCAGCACAACAGAACCCATTGTTGGTTATAAAATATTTAGATATTCAAAATGCAGGGGCAAAGCGTACAGGACCTGCAGTGGGTTCAAACCCATTTTTTTTAGTGCACTAACACCAGTATAAAGTATGTTATATCCAGAAAATTGCCAAGAGAGATTGGGTTTTAATGAAGTGAGGCAAATGGTTCATCAACATTGTTTAAGTACAATGGGGCAAGCATTGGTGAATAAAATGCAGGTGATGACCAAATATGATCAGATCAATAAATTTCTTCGCCAAACCCACGAATTCAAGAGTATTTTAGAAAACCAGGAACCTTTACAGATCAGTACCTTTTTTGACATTAAGGCACTAGCCGATAAAATTAGGGTAGAGGGAACTTATTTAATGGAAGAAGAACTCTTCCAGATCTATGCTTCTTTACAGACCGTATTTTCGGTGATTAGATTTTTTGACGAAAGAAAAGAAATCTATCCAAACTTAGAGGCGCTGTTTGAGCATTTGCCCATCGAAAGAAATATCCTTAAAAAAATAGAAGCAGTTTTAGACCCTAAGGGGAAATTGAAACCAAATGCTTCGCCAACATTACAAGAAATTACCGCTGAAATTGCCAAAGGCGAGCAAGAAGTTCGCAAAAGAATGGACTCCATCTATAAAATGGCAGTTGGTAAAAATTGGGTGGCCGATGGAAGTTTAACTATCCGTGATGGGCGAATGTGTATTCCTATTTTAGCAGAAAATAAAAGAAAACTGAAAGGTTTTATCCATGATGAATCTGCCAGTGGGCAAACGGTTTATTTAGAACCTGAAGAAGTTTTTACCTTAAACAATAAACTTCGCGACCTAGAATTCGACAAACGCAGAGAGATCATTAAGATTTTGATTGCTTTGACCAACGAATTGAGGCCATACACGCCTTTATTGTTGTCGTACCATGGTTTTTTAACTAAGCTTGATTTTGTTAGGGCTAAGGCCTTGTTTGCTATTGATATTCAGGCAAATATGCCAGTGTTGTTAAAAGAACCTAAAACTAGGTTGACCAATGCCCGCCATCCTTTATTGTTGCTTTCTTTTGCGCTAGAAAAAAAGACAGTGGTGCCTTTAAATATTCATATCAATGAAAATTTAAGGATTGTATTGGTTTCTGGGCCAAATGCCGGGGGAAAGTCTGTTTGTATGAAAACAGTAGGCTTGTTGCAGATGATGATGCAAACAGGTTTATTGGTGCCTGTTGATGAGAGCAGTGAAATGGGTATTTTTGATCAGATTTTTGCAGACATTGGAGATGACCAATCAATAGAATCCGATTTGAGTACCTACAGTGCACACTTAACCAAAATGCGTTATTTTGTGGAACATGCCTCACCCAAAACATTGGTGTTAATAGACGAATTTGGTACCGGAACTGATCCGCAATTTGGTGGGCCAATGGCCGAAGCAGTATTAGAAGTATTGAACAATAAAAAAGTTCGTGGTGTAATTACAACCCACTATTCTAACCTGAAGTTGTTTGCCGGAAATACAGATGGTCTAGAAAATGCATCCATGCTGTTTGACAATGCAAAAATGAAGCCTTTATACATTTTGGATATTGGTAAGCCAGGAAGTTCTTACGCCTTTGAAATTGCTCAAAATATAGGTTTGCAAAAGGAAGTATTGCAATTGGCCAAAGAGAAGACAGGAACCAACCAGAATAGTATTGATAGTTTATTGGTTGATTTGGAGAAAGAAAAACGACAAATTCACGAAACCAAAATCACCTTAGCCAATCAACAAAACAAGGTGAAGAACCTCGTTGCTGAAAATGAAAAACTCAAACTGTTTTTAGAAGAGAATAAAAAAGTACTGATTAAAGAAGCCAAACTCGAAGCCCAGAACATTGTACGTGAAGCCAATAAATTGGTAGAAAATACAATTGCTGAGATTAAAGAAAAACAAGCAGATAAAGTGGTAACCAAAGAACTGCGCCAGAACCTACAGAAAAGCTTGGTTAAAAACGAAGTGAAAGAAGAACGCAAACCTGTGGTGAAGATAGACAATTCTATAATAGAGGTTGGCGATTGGGTACAATTGGTAAATACAGAAACCAGTGGGCAGGTTTTAGAGATTAATAGAGATAACTTGGTTATTGCTTTGGGCGATCTAAGGTCTGTAGTAAAGAAAAATAGAGTGCAAAAAATTAGCAACCGCCAAGCTAAAAAGGTAGTGCAAAGCAATTCTTTTTCAGGACGTATTTCTGAGGCCATTACCAACTTTAAGCCAGAATTAGATTTACGTGGTATGCGTGGCGAAAATGCCCTGCAAGAAGTAGAAAACTATTTGGATAAGGCCATTATGTTGGGCTTTCCATCGGTTAAGTTAATTCATGGCAAAGGCGATGGCATTTTAAGGAAATTGATTAGAGATTACCTTAAAAAATTTAAAGAGGTAACCAAAGTGGAAGATGAGCATGCCGATAGAGGAGGAGATGGGATTACTTATGTATACCTAAACTAATGTAAGCTCAGGTTAAGGAGCCTAAACTTGGAACTATGTCAAGCCAAAGCACCACCTCACGTTCCACTAAAAGCGGCCTTGGCCTGTTCGGAATGCAGCAATAGGCCTAAGTACTTTCTTTAAAAGAACAGGGCGCAGCCGTGGATTTTTTTGCATACTTTTTTCATCTACAGGAAAAAAGTTTGTCTGCGAAGCAATATAGTTACCAAAGAGGAGAAAAAAATAAAAACTCATTTTCTTATCCCTAAGTCCAGTTAAACCAAACTTTAAAACTAAAATACCCTAATGTTGTTATCTTTAAAACATTGGGGTTATGAAAACATTCTTATTTTACCTTGTAATTGCAATTTCATGCGTTGCTTGTAAAAAGAGCAGTTCCGAAAATGAGGAAGTAGGAACCTTACCAGATGTAACACTCAAAACAAATGTATTGGTGTCTGGTTTGGTTAATCCTTGGGAAATAGTTTATGGTCCAGATCAGTTCATTTGGTTGACCGAAAAGAGTGGCAAAATTAGTCGCTTAAATCCGCAAACAGGTGCAGTAAGCCCTTTACTCACTATTAGTGAAGTTCGAGTAAATGGTGAAGGTGGTTTGTTGGGCATGGCGCTTCATCCAGATTTTGCTACCAATCCGTATGTATATGTAGTGTATAATTATGGTACAACTTATAAAGGCAAAGTTGTGCGTTATACTTATTCAGGTGGAGCTTTAAATAATCCTCAAATTTTATTAGATCAAATTCCGGCAGCATCTATCCACAATGGTTCTCGATTGTTGATCAATGCCAATAAACTTTTCATCACCACTGGCGATGCATCAGATACTTCAACACCACAAAATAACACCTCAATTTCTGGTAAAATATTAAGGATAAATTTAGATGGAACCATTCCTGCCGATAATCCAAATCGCAATAGCCCAATTTGGACATCAGGCCATCGCAATCCACAAGGTTTAGTGCTCGTTAGTAGTAAAATCTTTTCTTCAGAACATGGTCCAGATTCTGACGATGAAATTAATGTAATTGAAAAAGGAAGGAATTATGGTTGGCCAAATGTGAAAGGTTTTTGTAATGAGCCCAATGAACAAGCTTTTTGTACCCAAAATAATATCGTAGAACCATTGATCAATTGGACACCAACCATAGCGCCAAGCGGCTTAACGTATTACAATTCAAATTATATTCCGCAATTTAAAAACTCTTTGTTGCTAGCCGTATTAAAGGGATCGAAATTGGTACAGCTCAAATTAGATGAAACGCAATCCAGAATTGTTGAAACAAAAGATTTTTATGTGAACAGTTTTGGTAGGTTAAGAGCGGTTTGTCAATCTCCGGAAGGAAAGATCTATATCTGTACCAGTAACGGAAGTAACGATAAAATTATCGAAATCACAAAATAGCTACACTAGTTTTTAATTTGACAAAATTACGGCTAAAGTAGTCTTTAAATATTTTTAGAGGCTATTTTTGTTCTGCCTTAGTGTATAGTTTACATCATCATTGTTCAAAAAACGATTTGGAAGCCGTGCAATAACTTTATAATTTAGCCCTAAAACAGAGTATATGATCAATAAAGTTGTAGCTGGTGCAGACGAGGCTATTAAAGATATCAATGACGGACAAACCTTAATGTTAGGTGGTTTTGGTTTATGTGGTATTCCAGAAAATTGTATTGCAGCCCTAG
The DNA here is from genome assembly GCF_001412215.1 of Pedobacter sp. Hv1. Classification (GTDB taxonomy): domain Bacteria; phylum Bacteroidota; class Bacteroidia; order Sphingobacteriales; family Sphingobacteriaceae; genus Pedobacter. Next base: position 775,586 of record NZ_LLWP01000004.1, on the reverse strand, counting down.
TTAAAAAGGGAGTGAAAGATTTAACCTGTATTGCCAATAATGCAGGTGTTGACGATTTTGGGATCGGTTTAATGTTGCAGACTCGTCAGGTAAAAAAGATGATCTCTTCTTATGTAGGAGAAAATGCAGAATTTGAACGTCAACTGCTAAGTGGTGAATTAGAAGTAGAACTGATCCCTCAGGGAACTTTAGCAACCCGTTGTTTGGCAGCTGGTTACGGTATGCCTGCAATTTTTACACCAGCAGGAGTAGGAACCGAGGTAGCAGAAGGAAAAGAAGTGCGTAATTTTAACGGAAAAGATTACCTAATGGAATATGCCTTCGATGCTGATTTTGCTTTGGTAAAAGCCTGGAAAGGTGATACAGCTGGCAATTTGATCTTCCGTTCTACCAGTAGAAACTTTAATCCGGTAATGGCAATGGCAGGTAAAACTACCATCGCTGAAGTAGAAGAACTGGTAGAGGCCGGAGAATTAGATCCTGATCAAATTCATACGCCTGGTGTTTATGTACACCGTATTTTTCAGGGAAAAGCTTACGAAAAAAGAATTGAGCAAAGAACCGTTAGAAGCAAAGCTTAATGAAAAAAATAGTTGCAATAGAAGAGATCGCTATGTTTTTACTAGCGCTTTTTGGGTTTTGTTACTTGCCATTTTCGTGGTGGGTTTTTCCTGCATTGTTATTGGTGCCCGATCTTAGTATGTTAGGTTATATCATTAACCCTAAAGTTGGAGCTATCCTCTATAACATTTTACACCACAAAGCTTTGGCTATTGCAATTTTTGTTACAGGTTTCTATTTATCATCACCAATTCTTCAACTTATAGGCATTATCCTATTTGCCCATTCTAGCATGGATAGGGCATTAGGTTATGGTTTAAAATATTTTAATGCTTTTAATCATACGCATTTGGGCATTATCGGAAAAAATAAATAATATGGCATTATCAAAAGAAGGGATCGCTCAGCGAATCTCCAAAGAAATAAAAGACGGTTATTATGTAAATCTTGGAATAGGTATTCCAACATTGGTGGCCAATTATATTCCGCAAGGAATAAATGTAGTACTCCAGTCTGAAAATGGATTATTGGGCATGGGCCCTTTTCCTTTTGAAGGAGAAGAAGATCCTGATTTGATCAATGCGGGTAAACAGACCATTACAACCTTGCCAGGATCTTCTATATTCGACTCGGCAATGAGTTTTGGAATGATCAGGGCACAAAAAATTGACCTGACCATTTTAGGCGCAATGGAAGTTTCGGAAAATGGCGACATCGCCAACTGGAAAATTCCAGGTAAAATGGTGAAGGGAATGGGAGGTGCTATGGATTTGGTAGCATCGGCTAAAAACATTATTGTAGCCATGCAGCATGTAAATAAAGCGGGCGAAAGTAAATTGTTACCAGCTTGTACTTTACCGCTAACTGGTGTAAAATGTATCAAAAAGATAGTAACAGAATTAGCGGTATTGGATGTTTTACCTGAAGGTGGTTTTAAATTAATTGAAAGAGCACCGGGTGTAAGTGTTGATTTTATTAGAAATGCAACATGGGGTAAACTCTATGCTGATGACGATGTACCAGAAATGGTAATTGATTAAAAAATAATATGGAATCAAAAAGGTCAAGAAATATTTCTTGACCTTTTTCTTGATCTAAAAACTTACTTACAGAATTTAGCTTTAAGCTCTTCAGTAATTTCTTCCGTAATTCTGATAATATCATCAGGCGTATCGTTATTGTTAACTATAATTTTATCGCAGCTTTCTCTGTAGGGCAATAAGAACTCTTTGTAGGCAGGTACCACATGGTTGGTCCATTTGTATAACACATCATCTTCAGGATAACCACGCTCCATACCATCGCGTTTAATACGTCGTTGTAAAGCTACTTCCTCATCGGCTTCAATAAAAAGCCTCAGATTTAACAACTCTGCAATTGCCTTAAAGTGTAAAATGAAAAGCCCCTCTACAATAATAATTGGTGCAGGATTGATCTCCAATATTTTTACAACCGCCAAAGGGTTATTGAAATTGTATTCTTTTTTATAAACCACATCGCCTTTGATTAGCTTTTTGATGTCAATTAAAAATTGTTCATCATCTATGGTCGATGGGAGATCGAAATTATACAACTTGTTTTCTTCCTGCGTCATTTCGCCAGCAGGAATGTAATAGTCATCTTGAGATAAAAGAGTTACCTCATCGTTTTTAAAATGGTGTAAAAAACTATTCAAAAAAAAGGTTTTGCCAGAACCACTTCCACCAGCAATACCAATAATTAATGGACTTTTATTGTTCATTCTCTAGAGCGCCGTAACTTATATTACAAAAAAATCGTTTATCTAAAGCACCAACAGCATCTGCTACTGCTTTTGTAATTACAATGATAACATCTTTTGTGGTTTCATTCTCTGTAAATTTACCAACAACCTTTGCAAAGGTAGACCGATTGGTCATTGGGTTGGTAATTTTGATAATGGTACCAACCGGAACAGTGCGGTGTAAAACCAGCATTTTAGTAGGGTCTAAATCTTGGTCGGCAATCCAAACTGCAGTTCCTTTTTCTTCTACCTGACTAAGTCCGTATCTGCTTGCTGGAAGTTTTAAGGCAGGGTTTTTCATGGTGCCTGTACTTTCTTCTGTGCCTTCTTCTTCTGTAGCAGCTGCAGCAGTTGGTTTAGCATTTTTGATGATCAATTTCTGTCCAACCGTAAGGTCGTTACTGGTCAAATTATTTGCAGTTTTAATCTGATAGGTTGTCGAATTGTATTTTTTGGCAATAGAATAGATGGTTTCACTGGCTACCACCACATGTTCAATACTACTTCCATCGCTCGAAACTTCAGGTGTAGCCACATTTGCTACAGGTTTTTCTGCAGCAGCTTTTTTGCTAATTTTTGGTGCCGGTTGTTCTACAATTTTTTCAGCAGGTGTTTCTATTACTTCTCCGTTAGCCGAAGGGATTTTTAAAACCTGTCCAATTTGTAAACTATTAGAAGAAAGTCCATTTATACGTTTAATTTCATCTATCGTAGTGTGGTACTTTTGTGCCAATAGATTTAGGTTTTCCTTAGCTTTAATGGTATGCTCAATTGCAGTAACATTGTCGCTGCTCACAGCTGCTGTGGTTGGTTTATATACCGCACTTGGCGAAACTTCTTTCGGCGTTTCTACAACAGCTCCAGTTGATGGGATTTTTAAAACCTGCCCAATCCTTAAATTGATAGAGCTTAGGTTGTTTGCACTTTTGATGTCGTTTACCGTGGTGCCATATTTTTCTGCCAACATATTTAAGTTGTCCTTGGCAACAACGGTATGTTCAACAATGTTGCCAGTACTTGTTGGAGCAGCAGTAGTGAATGGGCTGTTAGTAGGGACTTTTAAAATTACCCCAATCTGTAAAAGCTTACTGTCGTTAAACTCCATAACGTCTTTATAATTAACGTTATATTTCTTAGCGATAGAATAATAAGTTTCTTTGGCTTCAACCTTATAAACAATTACTTTTTTTCCTTTGTTGTTTTCTACACCAATAGAGTCTATGGTGTTACTGGCATAGGCCGAAATATTGATGAACAAGCCGGCCAGTATGATGATATATATTTTATGCATTAAATTCTTGAGATATTTGGAAACACAATTATACGAATAATATATTTTACCGAAAATATGTATGTAAAACGATAAGATGACAGATGTATTGTTCGAAAGTTCTATTTTTGAAAACCATTTCGAACATCGTTTGTTCTTTATTTAGAAATTAAAACCCATCAAAATTAATTGTCATGGACGCAAAAGAAATCAGTTTAAGTGAAAAAAAAGTGAAGCCAGTTGTGGATATGTTGAATGACTATCTAGCAAATTATCATATTCATTACCAAAAATTAAGAGGTTGTCACTGGAACATTAAAGGACAAAACTTTTTTACATTACACATCAAGTTTGAAGAGTTGTATACCAATGCACAGCTCACCATTGATGAAATTGCAGAACGTGTTTTAACCTTGGGCAAAGCCCCGCATAGCCGCTTCTCAGATTATATTAAAGAATCTAAAATTAAAGAAATTGATACCATCGGAATGAGCGATTTAACCATGGTTGATGCTGTTTTAGACGATATGGCGAAATTAATTGAATTGGAACGCGAATTATTAGATGCAACAGACGCAGCTGGCGATGACGGTTCAAATGATATGGTTAACCGCTTTATGCAATTCAAAGAGAAAACAACCTGGATGTTACGTTCATTTGCAGGCAAAAAATAAAAGATTGATTTAAAGGAAGATTCCTCACTCAAAAGGTGGGGATTTTTTTGTTAGTCAAGATTTTTTGTTAGTCGGGATTTGTAATCTCGACTAACAAGTGATTACTTTTGTGCCAATGGGATATAAAAACTTAGCCGCATGCGTGGCCGACCTCGAAAAACATGGCCATTTGATTCGTATTAAAGAAGAAGTAGATCCATATTTAGAAATGGCTGCCATTCATTTACGTGTTTACGAAAATCAAGGGCCAGCACTCTTGTTCGAAAATGTAAAAGGAAGCAAGTTTAAAGCCGTTTCTAACCTTTTTGGAACTTTAGAACGATCGAAATTTATGTTCCGAGATAGTTTGGCCAAAGTAGAAGAATTAGTAGGCTTACGGTCTGATCCCATCAAGGCCTTAAAAAATCCATTTAAATATGCAGGTGCGGGTTTAACCGCATTGTCGGCTTTACCGTTAAAACAATCGTTGTTTAAAAGTACGTTTGAGAAAACAACGATTAGCAGTTTACCGCAAATTGTAAACTGGCCTATGGATGGAGGTCCGTTTATTACCATGCCCCAAGTTTTTACCGAAGATATTGATCGCCCTGGGGTAATGAATGGAAATTTGGGAATGTACCGAATCCAGTTGGCTGGAAATGAGTACCTCACTGATCAGGAAATTGGTTTGCATTATCAGATCCATAGAGGGATAGGAGTACATCAAACTAAGGCAAATGACAAGGGGCAACCTTTAAAAGTAAGTATTTTTGTGGGTGGGCCTCCTTCACATCCATTAGCAGCAGTAATGCCTTTACCAGAAGGCTTATCTGAATTGACATTTGCTGGTGCTTTAGGTAACCGTCGTTTTCGTTATTTTTATGATGAAGAAGGATTTACCATCTCTGCCGATGCCGACTTTGTAATTACGGGTATAGTTTACCCACAAGACAATAAACCAGAAGGCCCGTTTGGAGATCATTTAGGTTATTATAGCCTTACCCATCCATTTCCTTTAATGAAAGTGCACAATGTGTACCATAAAAAAGATGCCATTTGGTCTTTTACAGTGGTAGGTCGCCCACCACAAGAAGATACCAGTTTTGGAGCGCTTATTCACGAAATTACTGGAGCAGCCATACCACAAGAGATCTCAGGTTTAAAGGAAGTGAATGCTGTTGATGCCGCAGGTGTACATCCCTTGTTGTTTGCCATTGGAAGTGAACGCTATACACCATACTTAAAGGAACGCAAACCACAAGAAATTTTAACCATTGCCAATCATATTTTGGGTAAAAACCAGTTAAGTTTAGCCAAATATCTATTTATTGCAGCTAGAGAAGATAACGAGGAGTTGAGCACGAACAATATTTCAGCATTTTTTACCCACATCTTAGAGCGGATAGATTTACGTAACGACCTACATTTTTATACCAATACCACAATCGATACTTTAGATTACTCTGGTGATGGATTAAATACAGGTTCGAAAGTGGTTTTTGCAGCTGCTGGCGAAAAACGAAGAGAATTAATGGACGTATTACCAGATGGTTTCCATCTATCTGCCGAATTTACCGATCAACAGATGGCCATTCCGGGTGTAGTGGTTATTCAAGCGAATGCCTATCTCGATACCATAAAAGCGAAACAAGAAATAGAAACTTTAAAAGATCAACTGAAAGGTTTATCGTTAACTACTTTACCTTTAATTGTGGTTTGTGATGATGCCTCATTTACAGCGGCCAATATCAATAATCTGGTTTGGGTAACATTTACAAGAAGTAATCCTGCAGCCGACATCAATGGTGTAGCTGATTTTACAGTAGACAAACATTGGGGCTGTAATGGACCATTAATTATCGATGCCCGTAAAAAACCTCATCATGCTCCAGAGTTGATAAAGGATGCAGATGTAGAAGAAAGAATCAACCGTTTTTGGGAAAAGGGCGGAGCCTTATTTGGAATTTAATTTTAACAAAAAAGCCATGATGTTGATCATGGCTTTTTTGTTAATTAGTATTTGCTTAGAACCTAAGTCCGAAAGTTAAAAATACATTGTTTTTGGTAGTTTTAATATCTGCACTTGGTGAACTGCCATTGCTTAAGCTATAAGGACTAAAATTATTAGTTACCTCCACTCTCTGATAAGCTACATCCATATAATAATTGTTTACACGGTAACCAATACCACCACTGTACATTTTTGTATCTAAAAGACTAGAATCGTCTTTTTTGTTTAAAATTGTAGCTGCATCTGCTTTGTAAGGACTGCCATTTACACCATAACCTGCCCTTAAGCTGATGGTGTTAATTTTATACTCAGCACCAATTCTATAATTAATGGCACTTTTATAGTTTTTTCTTACCTCGTTGTTATCATTGTTAATGGTAGCTAAATCGCTTGAACCATTAAAGCCTTCATTTGTAGAAAATCTGATGCTGCTATAATCTACAAAATCAACATCTGCACTAATTAATGCTTGCCCAGCAATTACATAACTTGCACCTAATGACCCCTTCAGTGGGGTTCTCACATTGTACGTAAAATCATAAGTTCTACTGTTGATCGTTCCTCTAGCTGTAGATCTGTTGTCTAACGTTTCGGTGGTTGCATCATCAATTACCATCCAAGTTGGTGATTGAAGGGTTAAACCTAACCTGAAATTACTTACAGGTCTAAAAATAACACCTATTCTTCCATTTACACCAGAACCTTTAGTTTGTTGGTTTTGGTTAAAAAACAACTTGTAATTGATGTTGTTTCCGGTTAAGTTACCACCTCCATCAAATTCTCTAACCTTTCCAGTTTCCTCATAGCTGGCATCTCTGTTATACCTCACATCTACCAAATTGATAGTTGCCCCAATGTAGATCTGGTTTGAAATATTGGCTGCAGCAGAGAAGTTAAATTCAGATGTAGAACCTGTTCTTACCTCATTTGTACGTTGTATGTTACTTTGATTAGCGTCCGCAAACGTTTCAGGATAGTAATTGCCTTTAGAAGGGTCATAACTAATCAAATAATTGTTGTAGGCCCATCCTTCAAGCCCATCTACATCTTTTAATTTATTAGGTGTTGTTGAACCTGCTATCTGTGCAAAATAATCAGCTACTGATGTAGAATTGTTCGGCGCACCAAAATTGCCTTCAAAACTAAAATCGTTATTTCTATTGTAACCTAAACCAAATACAGTACTAACTAACCCTTTTCTTGTGTCTTGTCCTTTTTGTCTGTACACTGGAGAATAAAAAACAAGCCCAACTTGATTAAGGTTCAATTGGTTTTTAGAAGAGTTGGTGTTTTGACCTAAGTAAAGTGCATTGGCACCTGTTTGATTAAATTCTGGTGTTAAACTAAATTCAGATTTTGTAAAAAGTCCCAAGCCGGCAGGGTTGCCACCTAAGGCACTCATATCGCCACCAACGCCAATTTGAGCATTGCCTAAGCCTTTAAATCGAGCAGAACTTCCATAATTTGTTTGCGAAAATCGCAAAGCATCGCTTGCATATTGAGCGTATGTATTACTTGTGGTAGCTACTATAGCTACCACTAATATGGTTAAAATTTTTTTCATGTGTGTTTCGTGCTAATTTAGATTATCTACCCCCTCTAGTTGGTCTGCCGCCACCGCCACCACCGCCGCCGCCACTTTCGCCTCTACTACCACCGCCACTGCTGCTTGCAGGAGGAGGGGTGTAAGTTGGTCTAGAAGGAGGAGAGTCGTTTGTACGAGTTGGTCTAGATGAAGCCGGAGCATCATTTGTACGAGTTGGTCTAGAATCAGTTGAATTAGGTCTGCCAGGAGCATTACCGCTTTCACCACCACGGGTAGGTCTACCACTAGTTGGGTTATACACTTCAGCTCTGCCGCTTCTAGTTGCATTTGAATTGCCATTGTCAGCTCTTGTAGGCACGCCACCCATATAAGAGCCATTTGCTCTACTTACCCCATTTTCACTACCTCTACTTGGTCTAGGGTTATTGTTACGTTCTCTTACCAAATAACCACCGCCACCGAAACCTCCGCCGTAGAATCCACCACCGTAAAATCCGCCTCCATAAAATCCACTGTAATAAGAATATGGTCCCCAGAAATTACTGAAATATGGAGAACCATAGAAAGCCCAGTTGTAATAAGGATTAGACCAGTTGTTATAAAAACCGCCGAAATAGCCACCTAATCCTAGCCCAAATCCGAAATAGTTTGAGCCGTAAAAGTTGCCGTAATAGTTATTGTATCCGTTATAACCGTAGTCAAAATAATTATTGTTAAAATAAGATCTCCAAGGGCTGCCATAATAAAATCGATCAATACGAGAAGAGTAATCCATGTCGTAATAAGGATCACTTGTAGCATAATACCCAGTATTTACAGAATCTGTCTGTGAATTTTGGATAGGCGCCATCGCTATATATTCCTTAGCTCGAGCCGTAGAGTTGTATACATCGTCCTGAATGGAGTTGTTTTGCACCATTCGAGGAGCGGAGCAAGAGGCAACAAACAAGGCTGTTACCGCAAGCAAACTGGTGAATAAATGATTAGGTTTCATGTGTGTGTGTTTAAGTTTTTAATTCTTACATGGAATTCGCTTAAGGCTCATTTCATGATATCTGTCTTTTGTTTGTGTGTGCAATCAAATTCTAGCTATAAATTTATAGCTTTGTAAACGATATTACAAGAAATTTAACACAAAAAACGTTCCAAATAGTTATGAGCAAAGGTATTACAAGCAAAAATGACGATTATTCGCAGTGGTATAACGATATTGTTATAAAAGCCGATCTTGCAGAGCATTCGTCTGTTAAAGGCTGTATGGTAATTAAGCCATATGGTTACTCCATTTGGGAGAAAATTCAGGCAGTTTTAGACCAGAAATTTAAAGATACTGGTCACAGCAATGCTTATTTCCCCTTGTTTATACCCAAGTCTTATTTTTCTAAAGAAGCAGCTCACGTAGAAGGTTTTGCAACAGAGTGTGCTGTGGTTACCCATTACCGTTTAAAAAATGATGGCAATGGAAATATTGTGGTAGACGAAACCGCTAAATTAGAAGAAGAATTAATTGTTCGTCCTACCTCGGAAACCATTATCTGGAATACTTATAGAGGTTGGATCGAATCTTATCGTGATCTACCTTTGTTAATTAACCAATGGGCAAATGTGGTTCGTTGGGAAATGAGAACCCGTTTGTTTTTACGTACCACCGAGTTTTTATGGCAAGAAGGGCACACCGCACATGCAACTTCTCAAGAAGCTATTGAAGAAACAGAAAGAATGTTGGATGTATATGCCGATTTTGTTGAAAATTGGATGGCTGTTCCTGTTGTTAAAGGAAAGAAAACGCCTACAGAGCGTTTTGCTGGGGCTTTAGATACGTATTGTATTGAAGCTTTGATGCAGGATGGAAAAGCTTTACAAGCAGGTACTTCTCACTTTTTGGGACAGAATTTTGCCAAAGCTTTTGATGTTAAATTTACTAGTAAAGAAGGTAAACAAGAGCATGTTTGGGCAACTTCTTGGGGAGTGTCAACTCGCTTAATGGGTGCTTTAATTATGTCACATAGTGATGATTCTGGATTGGTACTGCCTCCGAAATTGGCTCCAATTCAAGTAGTTATCGTTCCAATTTATAAAGGCGAAGAAGACTTGGCCAAAATATCAACCTTTGTTGACGAATTGATGGCTAAGCTAAAAGGCCTAGGTATTTCTGTAAAATACGATGATAGAGACAGCCAACGCCCAGGATTTAAATTTGCAGAATACGAACTCAAAGGAGTGCCAATCCGTTTAGCTATTGGAGGTAGAGATATGGAAAATGGAACTGTAGAACTGGCTAGAAGAGATACCAAAGAGAAATTTACGGTACCTCAAGCAGATTTAGATGTTTACATTGCAAATCTATTGAACGAAATTCAAGAAAATATTTACAATAAAGCCCACCAATTTAGAGAAGAGCACATTACCGAAGCTAATTCTTACGAAGAGTTTAAAGAATTGCTTGATAGCAAAACTGGCTTTATTTCGGCCCATTGGGATGGAACTGCAGAAACAGAAAAACAAATTAAAGAAGAAACCAAAGCTACCATTAGATGTATTCCTTTAGATAATAAACTAGAAGATGGCGTTTGTATGGTTACTGGTAAACCTTCTATACAAAGGGTATTGTTTGCAAGAGCTTACTAAGATGTGAGTATTGAGATGTGGGATTTGAGAGCCTTTGTTGACTCATATCTATTCTCTCAAATCTCCTATCTCACCTCTCATATCTAAAAAAAAAATGCAAAAAGATAATTATAAAGAAATACTAGGCAAATTAGAAAGTAAGGCTTCGTTAAAGCAGGCCATTTACCGCAGTACCGCTGAAGTATTTGGTTTAACAAAATCTATTCTTTCTAAAATAGCTGCAAAACTGCATGCAGATTATACACAAAAAGATCCATCGGTTGAGGTAAACTATCAGGAGAATAATCAATTTGAAGCGCAGCTGAAATTTTCAGGCGATATGCTGATGATTTCTATGCACAGCAATGTTTTTAATTTTGATGTAGGACATTCTATTTTTCAAACGACCTATGTTAAGGCCGACGAGAGTTTAAGTTATTGTGGCGTGATTTATGTACATAACTTTTTGGCAGATTCGATAAAGTATAATCGTTTGGCAGATGAAGGCTCTTTAATAGCCCGCATTTTAGTGAACAAAGAAAAGCACTTTATGGTAGAAGGCGATGGGGCTTTAGGCTTTTTGTACGAAGATTTTGCTGCAAATGTGGTTACAGAAGAAAACCTGACTGATATTTTAGAAAAATCAATTCTTTTGTGCTTAAATACTGATTTGTTATTGCCACCATTTGCACAAGTTAAAGATGTAACTTTACATCAAAAGCAATCAATTGTTGCCGCAAGCGGATACCCAACTGGTAAACGTTTGGGCTATCAGTTTAAAGCAGAAATAGAAAATAAATAAAGATGATTTAATATTCATCACTCAATACTTGTATAACATGAAATTTGCAACAAAAGCGATCCATGCTGGTCAAGAACCAGATCCAACAACAGGTGCTGTAATGACACCAATTTATCAAACCTCAACTTATTGGCAAAAATCGCCAGGAGAACACAAAGGTTATGAATATTCTAGAGGAACAAACCCTACACGTAAGGCCTTAGAAGATTGTTTGGCCGCTTTAGAGAACTGTAAATTTGGCTTAGCTTTTAGTAGCGGAATGGGTGCCACAGATACAGTTTTAAGGTTGTTGAAGCCTGGCGATGAAGTAATTACAGGTGATGATTTGTATGGAGGTTCTTACCGTATTTTTACAAAAGTGTATGAGAAATACGGAATTAAGTTCCACTTTTTAGATTTATCAAAACCAGAAAATATCATTCCTTATATCAATGCCAATACCAAATTGGTTTGGATAGAAACACCTACCAACCCAACTATGCGTATTATTGATATTGAGGGGGTAGCTAAAATCACTAAAGAGAACAATATTCTTTTAACGGTCGACAATACATTTGCTTCGCCATACCTACAAAATCCAATTGATTTAGGTGCCGACATTGTAATGCATTCGGTAACCAAATATATTGGCGGACACTCGGATGTGGTAATGGGTGCATTATTGACTAATAATGAAGCTTTATACAAAGACCTGTTCTTTATTTACAATGCCTGTGGTGCAACCCCAGGGCCGCAAGATTCGTTCTTGGTATTAAGAGGGATCAAAACGCTGCATTTGAGAATGAAAGCACATTGCGAAAATGGCGAAAAAGTAGCGCATTATTTAAAAAAGCATCCTAAAATAGACAAGATTTATTGGCCAGGATTTGAAGATCATCCTAACCATGATATCGCCAAAAAACAGATGCGTGGTTTTGGTGGCATGGTATCCATTACTTTGAAAGATGCCGATTTGCAAGAAACGTTTAGAATTGCTTCTCGATTTAAAGTGTTCTCTTTGGCCGAATCGTTGGGCGGAGTAGAGTCTTTAGTGAACCACCCAACCACCATGACACATGGTTCAATTCCGAAAGCAGAGCGTGAAAAAGTTGGTGTAACTGATAATTTATTGCGTTTAAGCGTAGGTGTAGAAGATATCGACGATCTATTGGCAGATTTGGAACAAGCATTGAGTTAACTAGAGGTTAACTGTTTAATTGTTTAAATTGGTTAATTGCTCATTTAACCAGTTTAAACAATTCTGCAATTAAACAATTAAAATATTGGAATGGAATTTTTAGAATTGAAAGATTTTTTGGATTATAAAGTTGCGCAATACAATCAGCCAGGCTTTATTACTAATGATCCAATTTGTATTCCACATCAATATACATTGAAACAAGATATTGAAATTGCTGCATTTTTTGCAGCAATTTTAGCTTGGGGGCAACGTAAAACGATCATCAACAAATGTAATGAGCTGTTTTTAAGGATGGATAACCAGCCTTATCAGTTTATGCTGCACCATAGTGATCACGACCTGAAAGGATTGCTAGGTTTTAAACACCGTACGTTTAACGATACAGACCTGTTGTATTTTGTTTCTTTTTTCAACTACCATTATACCAAATCGAATAGTTTAGAAACTGCTTTTTTACCACCACAAACTTTTAATTCGGCTTATTTGCCTGAGTTTAATGAGGTCGAAATTGAACTCTCTTCATCGGCTTGTATGCTAAACCAATTTAAAATAGAAGACTTTACTGCAGAAAAAGCCCTCAATCATTTTAGAACCTACTTTTTTAGTCTACCAGATTTTCCTAGACGAAGCATTAAACATATTTCATCACCATTGCAGAAATCGACCTGTAAACGCCTAAATATGTTTTTAAGGTGGATGGTGCGGAAAGACAACTGTGGGGTAGATTTTGGGGTGTGGAATACCATTCCAATGTCGGCACTAGTTTGTCCTTGCGATGTGCATGTTGATAGGGTAGCGCGAAAATTAAAATTGATCAACCGGAAACAAACGGATTGGCTAACTGCTGTAGAGTTGACCGATAAACTGAAGGCATTTGATGCCGCAGACCCTGTTAAATATGACTTTGCGCTCTTTGGTTTAGGGATAGAGGAGAAATTTTAGGGGGGAGGAAATAGGGAATGGGGAATAGAAAATAGTAAATGGGAAATAGGGAATAGAAAATAGGTAGAGAGACTTCTATTGCTATTTAAAAAAACTGAAAAAGAATGTCATTGCTGCATGGCAAATGCAGTCCCGCTTTTGTTACTGCCGAAGAAAAATCGGCATTCACGTCAATCGGGTTTAGCTAACAAAACCAGTGGTTCTTGGCAAAAGCAGACCTAAATAGTTGCATAAGCCTGCGTTCTATAAACGGGATTGAAATGAAAATCCTTTTTGCTGCGAAGCACAAAAAGATTGCAATGGAAAGCCCGGCTATCGTTAAAAAGAGCTCGGAAACTGATTTTCAAATCTAAAAAAGAGATAGACGTTAGTATTTAAAATTGGTAGGAAATGGGGAATAGGGAATAGATCGGGCTAACTGAATAGGTTATAAAGATTTCTGAAAACGATGTTACTGCGGTTTGGCAAATGCCGCCTCGCCTGCCTACCGCAGGCAGGCTTTTGTTACTACCGAAGAAAAATCGACATCCACGTTAATCAGGTTTATTTTACAAAGGCTTTGTTCGATTGTGTTTCTTCTATTATCTTTAAAATATGATTAATCTTAAAGCCGAAATAGAAAGATTTGAAAGCAATGGTGAAAAAACCGGATGGTCTTATGTTTTTATTCCGAATGCCGTTGCCGATCAGATTAAACCTGGCGAAAGGCGAAGCATAAGGGTTAAAGGGACCATAGATCGGGTTGAAATTAATGGCATAGGTTTGTTGCCCATTGGCGAAGGCGATTTTATCATGGCACTCAATAAGCCCTTGCGTAAACAACTTGGAAAAGAAGCAGGTGCAAAGGTTGAGTTGAATTTAAGCTTTGATGCTGATTTTAAGATTGAAATGCCCGATGATCTGGAAATTTGCTTGGCTGATGAAGAAGTGTTGTTGAAGCAATTTTTATCGATGTCAAAATCACATCAGAACTATTTTATCAATTGGTTAAATACGGCTAAAACAGAAGTAACGAGAACCAAAAGACTGGTTATGATTGTAAAGGCAATGGCCGAAAAATATAATTTTGGAGAGATGATTAGAGCGGGTAGGGATGTTAGTCTTTAGTCAATAGTCTTGAGTCTATAGTCTGAAGTCAATAATGAATAGCTTACAGAAGGGGGGGGGGTGACCGCGTACTCTGGACTCTAGAGTGAGGACTGCAGACTCTGAACTACTTAAAACTAACGACTATAATTACGGAACCAGCTGTTTACTTTCATTTGGATCACTCCTAAAAAAGCTTCCCTGAATATTCTTGTACTCATTTTAGAAGTTCCTTCTGTGCGGTCGGTAAAAATGATGGGCACTTCTACCACATTAAAACCATACTTTATGGCCGTGAATTTCATCTCAATCTGAAAAGCATAACCTACAAATTTGATTTTGTGCATAGGAATAGTTTCCAATACCAACCTGCGGTAACATTTGAAACCTGCAGTTGCATCTTGAATGTCGATTCTGGTAATCCAGCGAACGTACATAGAGGCGAAATACGACATCAGTACTCTTCCCATTGGCCAGTTCACTACGTTTACTCCTTTTACATAGCGTGAACCGATGGCCAAATCGGCACCATTTACACAGGCCTCACGTAACCTGATCAAATCTTCTGGATTATGAGAGAAATCGGCATCCATCTCAAAAATATATTCATAATTTCTAGACAATGCCCATTTAAAACCATGGATATAAGCAGTTCCTAAACCAAGTTTACCTTTACGTTCTTCTAAGTGCAATTGTTTAGGAAACTCTAACTGTAGTGTTTTAATAATGTCTGCAGTGCCGTCTGGAGAACCATCATCAATGATCAGGAGGTGGAAAGCATAGTTTAAAGAAAAAACTTTACGTATAATTTTTTCGATGTTCTCTTTCTCGTTATAAGTAGGGATAATGACTAAGCTATCTGACACAAGTTTGTTTGGGGTTAATGGCCATTGACTATGGATTGTTTAACCATTGACTACGGATGAACAAAATTAGGGATTAAAAACCAAAAGCCCGAAATTTCTTTGCGGGCTTTTGGTTAAATGTTGTTAAATTTTTTATTAATGAACTCCATTCATCCACTTGCGCAATAATGGATTTAATAAGAACAAAAGTAATCCTGCTACAACAGGGATAATCGTAAATATTAAAAAGAAAGTAGAGATAGAATATTCGGTACTGATTTTATCAATTAAACCACCAGTTTTTCCAGCTAACCAATTTCCAATAGCTGTACAAGTAAACCATACGCCAAACATTAATCCAACTAATTTAGCTGGGGCTAATTTACTTACATAAGATAAACCAACCGGAGACACACAAAGTTCGCCTACAGTATGGAAGAAATAAGCAAAAATTAACCAAAACATACTCACTTGTGCTACCGATGCACCTGCAGCGATATCTTTACCACCATAAGCCAGCCCGGCAAAGCCTAAGCCTACAAAAATTAATCCTAAACCAAATTTAACTGGTCCGCTTGGGTTAAATTTAGTTTCCCATAATTTAGAGAAGAATGGTGCCAAAGACACAATGAAAAACGAGTTTAATATACCAAACCAAGAAGCTGGAACCTCAGTGTTCACAGCTGTGAACTCTTTTTGCACTTTCCAAATGGCTAACCCCCAAATGATAATGAAACTTAAAGTTGTGAAAATAATAGTTGCAGGATATTTTTTAAAGATTTTTTGTGCTAAGCCAAATAATACTACAGAAACTGCCAATAATGGGAAAATAGTTAAGGCTGCATCTGCCCATCTAAAAATTGTACCTGCATTTCCATTTAAGTTCCTTAAGGTATAATCTTTAGCAAAAATGGTCATTGATCCACCTGCTTGTTCAAATACCATCCAAAAGAAAATGGTAAAGATTGATAGGACGAAAATTACCAATAACCTTTCGGTAACCACTTTTTTAGGCAATTCCTCTACTTTGTTCTCTACTTTTTTAGTTACGGTATTTAGGGCTGATCCAATTACACCGAATATTTTCTGTCCGAAATAGAACTGTAGCATACCAAAGAACATAAAAATACCAGCTAGACCAAATCCCCAGTGCCAGCCAATTTTTTCGCCTACATAACCACACATTAAAATACCCAAAAATGCACCAGAGTTGATACCCATGTAGAAGATGGTATAAGCTGCATCTTTTTTATCACTAATGGCAGGGTATAATTGTCCAACCATTGAAGAAATATTCGGTTTGAACAAGCCATTTCCAGCCATCATTAAAACAAGGCCTAGATAGAAGAAATTCATGTTTAGCCCTTCCATTGCCATGGCAGCATGTCCAAGGGTCATAATTAACGCACCCAAAATAACTGCTTTTCTGTAGCCTGTTAACTTATCGGCAATTAGACCACCAATAATTGGTGTCAAATAAACCAAGCCAGTATACCATGCATACAAACTTAAAGCTTCGGGTCTAGTCCATGCCCAACCACCTTTACTGGCCTCGCTTACTAAAAAGAGTACCAATAAGGCCCTCATTCCATAGTAACTAAACCTTTCCCACATTTCTGTGAAGAATAATACGAATAGTCCTACTGGATGATTGATCAATTTATCGGTTGCTACGCCACTATTTTCTAGGTGTAAATCTAAGACCTGATCTTGGCCTAGGCTGGAAGAATTTTCTATTGCCATGTTTTTAGTTTAGGTGTTTGTGTGTTTAGTTTAAATTGCAAATTAAGTAAGTTTATTTATATTTTTTGTAACTATTTTATCCCCTTCTCTCTCATAATGCCATTTAGCCATTTTAAGAGTACGAAACCGATAACGGCCGAACAGGTCAATAAGGTAAAGTTAACCCAGAAGAAGTTAGATTTATCGCTATAAGTATCCCATAGGGTAGAGAGTACCCCAGAAAGTTTGTTTCCTATTGAGGTAGCCAAAAACCATCCACCCATCATTAATGAAGTAATTCTGGTAGGACTTAGTTTAGAAACCAAAGAAAGTCCCATTGGGCTTAAGAATAGTTCACCGATGGTAATCACTCCATAACTGCCCATGAGCCATAATACAGATACTTTTTCAGAACCATTGTTGCCAGCATAAACAGCAGCCACCATTACCAGTACAGAAATGGCAGAGATCAATAGTCCGAATATGATTTTTGTAGCTGTACTTGGTTCTTTTTCTCTGCGTCTTAGCCAGCTAAAAAAGGCAACAACTAATGGAGTAAGTAGAATTACCCATGCCGGGTTAATCGATTGGCTTAAATTGGTTGCCCAAAGCTCTACTTTTCCGCCTTCTTGCGGAAGTTTAGCAGCTGGTACATTTTTGAAATAAGTAGGGTAGTTGAACTCTTTCAATACCACGCCATCTTGTTTTTGTAAACGGAATGCATTGTCGTATAAGGCAATGCTATCTTTTTGATAGGTTACATTCTGAGATAAACTTAAGCTAGAGAAAGTGTTTTTTGCTACTGGATTTGTTAATTCTCTATCTGTATAACGATCGGCCCAAGTGGTTAATGCAGTTCCATTTTGTTTAAATACGGCCCAAAATAAAATTACCACAGCAAAAATGGTTAATAAAGCAGCAATAGGCCGTTTTTCCTCTTTGTTGGCTTTGAAAAATAAGGTGCTGTAGAAATAGATTACTGGTAAACAGGCGAAAATAAAGGCATCAGTAGAGGTAGAACCTACCAAGGGATGCCCTAATAATTTACTTGGCAATACCCAACCAATTACGCCCGCAACTACAGAAGGCAATAGAATTAATAAGATAATTTTAAGAAAAGGCATATCGTCTTTGGTTACGCCTTTTTTAATATCGAAAGCCCTGTAATGTTTTAGCCCGCTGATAAATACAACCACGCCAATAAACATCCCTATTCCGGCAGCGAAAAATGCATATTCCCATCCCAGCATAATGTATAGGGCGGCACCAAAGAAATTACAGATAAAGGCACCAACGTTAATGCCCATGTAGAAAATGTTATAACCATCATCTTTCTTATCCTCATGTTCTGGCGTAGAATAGATATTTCCAAGTAGGGTAGAAATATTGGGTTTGAAAAATCCATTTCCTAAAATAACCAAGGTCATGGCCACATACAACATGGTTAAGCTGTGCACACCCATAAGGCAATAACCAATACCCATCATTAATCCCCCAATGATAATTGATTTGGCATAACCGAGATACCTATCGGCAATTAAACCTCCTAAAAATGGGGTTAAAAATACCAATGCAATGAAAGTGCCATATAAATCGGCCGATTCGGCCTCTGTCATCGCAAACCCTGTTTTTACATCTTTGAGGTAAAGTGTAAAAATTCCGATCATTAAATAATAACCGAAACGTTCCCACATTTCTGATAAAAAGAGAAATTTTAATCCTTTAGGATGTTTTGTAGTAATTGATTTTGACATAATTTTTGGCTTCAAACAATTTGCAATATAAAAACAGGAGGCGATAGTACCAAATATTGCCCATTCCTGAATATTTAGTGATTTTGATTAATGATTACAGTAGATGCTTTAGTTGGTCTGCCGTATAATTCATCATTGGCAGAAGCATCATTTTTTAACTGTATATTTTCTGAGAGAGATAATTTGCCATAAACCAATTTAAAGCCGTCAAAACTTGAGTCTGAGGCATAAAATTCAAATTTTCCAACCATTTTTGGATCGTAGGGTACCAAATGGTCAAAAACAATCATGTTCACCTTTTTATCAAAAGTTAAGGTCATTGCATTTTGTTTATTGTACTCAAATACAACCCTGTTTTTTAAAGGGGAATTTTTAACGGGTTCAAAAATGTTTTTCCCAAAAACAGGCTCTCCCTTTTCGAAGGATAAAACCTCGATTATTTTTTTGGTTGTTTTTTGGTCATTACCTTTCCAGCCTAAAAGGAGGAAATAAGGTTGTTTTCCGTTTACAATTACTGGCAAAATTTCATAGTAACGAGCACCAAGCCAATTTTTATGGCTAGTTACTGCATTTGCATCAATTAAATTGTTGGTGTCGTCTGTTAAAGGGAATAATTTCAAGCTCCCGTTTGGTGTAGCCATTTGGATGGTGCCATAATAGCGGTAATTACCTTCATCAGTTGGTATAAACCAGGTAATGATCCGAAAAGATTGATCTGGTGATTTTAAAACAGAAATGCGTTTTAAAGAATCGAAATCGTAATTAAATGACCCGTTTATTTTTAATGCAGTGACCAGCTTTTTAACAAAAGCTGCATTTTTTTCAAAACGAGAAAGGTTGTCTTTGGCAGTAAAGGTTTCTTCGCTCAGTGTAAGCAAAGAATCTTGATAAGCGCTTAGCTTAGATTTGTTGTCGGTAGTAACCGTATATTGTGCACTTAGTTTTGTAGTTGCACAACATACGATTAATAGAATTAATATCTTGCTGCTGAAGGCTTTAATCATCAAAGCTGTTTTTGGGTGTTAACGTAAATTCTCGATAACTATTGCACTTGCACCGCCACCGCCGTTACAAATACCAGCCACACCAATTTTTCCATTGTTTTGTGCCAAAACAGAAAGTAAAGTTACTACAATTCTGGCCCCAGATGCGCCAAGTGGGTGCCCAATGGCAACAGCGCCACCATTTACATTCACCTGGTTTTCTTTTAAACTTAATTCTTGATTATTAGCTAAAGAAACTACTGAAAATGCTTCGTTAATTTCAAAGAAATCTACGTCAGCAGTGCTTAAACCTGCTCTGCTTAGGGCTAAAGGAATTGCTTTAGATGGGGCAGTAGTAAACCATTCTGGTGCTTGTTGTGCATCGGCATAAGCTAAAATTTTAGCCAATGGTTCAATACCCATTTCTTTCGCTTTATCGGCACTCATTAATACTAAGGCAGCAGCACCATCATTTAAGGTTGAAGCATTTGCAGCAGTAACGGTACCATCTTTTTTAAATACTGGTTTTAAGCTTGGTATTTTATCAAATTTTACGGCCGCTGGTTCTTCATCTTTATCAAATAAAGTAACCTCGCCTTTGCGGTCTTTAATTTCTACAGCAACAATTTCTTCGTTAAACTTGCCAGCTGCTTGTGCCGCTTGTGCTCTTTTGTACGATTCTATAGCGAAATTGTCTTGATCTTCTCTGGTAATATGGCAAGTTTCTGCACAAAGCTCTGCAGCAGATCCCATGTGGTAATCATTATAAACATCCCACAAACCATCTTTAATTAGGCCATCAGTAATTTGACCATGTCCTAAACGGTAACCATTACGGGCTTTATCTAAGTAATAAGGTACATTGCTCATGCTTTCCATACCACCTGCTACTACAATTTCGTTTTGACCTAGGGCAATACTTTGTGCAGCCAACATAATTGCTTTGGTGCCAGAAGCACAAACTTTATTAATGGTTGTGGTAGGTACATCTGGTAAACCAGCAAACTTAGCTGCTTGTGTTGCAGGTGCTTGGCCTAAATTAGCAGACAATACATTACCCATGTAAACTTCTTGAATACTTTCTGGAGCTAAACCAGCCTTTGCTACAGCCGCTTTAATGGCAAAACCACCTAATTGGGTAGCAGAAAATCCTGATAATGAACCGCCAAAACTGCCAACGGGCGTTCTAACAGCAGCTACAATTACTACGTCTCTCATATTATATTTTTAAATATTTGGTGGGCGCAATTTAGGTAATTGAGCACAGATTACCGCAAAAATGTTTGATTTTGAGTAATTGATCAGGCGTAGCTTTGTGAAATAGAATGGTTTAATGCATTTTAAACCCTTGGTTTGCAGTAAAAAGATTAAATATGGATAATTAAAGCCTAGTCCAAATTTTCTTTTTTGCTTCTGCCTTTCTTCTTCGCTTTAATAGCTTCATTGAGCAGGTATTCAATCTGCCCATTCGTGCTTCGAAATTCACTTGCTGCCCATTGCTCTATTTCTTTAAGTAGAGCAGGGTTTATTCTTAACACAAACGCTTTTTTATCTTTCTCTGACATCTGTTTCTATAGCTGTTATGTTGTACTGTCTTTTTAGGTTGATTAGAAAAAGAGCCAATTCGTCTGGTCTATCTGTGCTAAAAAGCACTTTTTTAGGGTCTAATTCCAGCTGCAAACCTAATATTTTGTCGTTAAAAATATAGGCTTTGTCATTAAACTTAAACCAGAGGCGGGTACGTAAGCCCCAACCACCATATTCACTTAAGGCATCGTACTTTCTGAGATAAGCCCTTTTAATAGTAGCCCAAGAAATGTGTTTTTTTCTTACAAATGGCCAGTAATGATAGGTAATCCCATGTTGATCAATCTTTAAGGTCAATCGGTTTTTGGTGACGAAGAAAACAATCACATAAGGTAACAATATAGAAAAGATAGGTAAGAAATAAATATCCTTTAGGTCTTGCCAGCTCATGCCTCCTTTATCTAAAAAGATAATGCTACAAACAATGATGGTTTCTATACCCAAAAGAATATATAACCACCATAATTTTAACTGTTGTGTTTCTTCAAACTCCATTAGTTGTATAAAGTACCTGTATTTACAACTGGTTGTACATTTCTATCGCCACAAAGCACTACCAATAAATTACTTACCATGGCGGCTTTACGTTCTTCGTCCAATTCAACAATACCTTTTTCAGAGAGCCTGTCTAATGCCATCTCTACCATTCCAACAGCCCCTTCTACAATCAGTTTTCTGGCAGAGATAACCGCTGTAGCCTGTTGACGTTGTAACATGGCGCTGGCAATTTCTTGTGCATAGGCCAAGTGCGAGATCCGGGCTTCAATTACTTCAATGCCCGCTCTAGATAAACGTTCGTTCAATTCTTCTTCTAAAAGAACACTTACCTTTTCTGCACCATCTTTTAAGGTAATTTCTGCACTTTCATCTTCCATATTGTCATAAGCAAAACTGTTGGCTAAATGTCTAACCGCTGCTTCACTCTGAATGTTTACGTATTGTAAGTAGTTCTCTACCGCAAATGTGGCTTTGGCAGTTTCATTTACCTGCCAAACAATTACGGCGGCAATTTCAATTGGATTACCCATTTTATCATTTACTTTCAATTGTTGCCCATTTAAGTTTCTGGCACGTAATGATAATTTCTTTTTAGTAGTAAGCGGATTTACCCAGAAAAAGCCGTCAGACTTTACCGTGCCAACATATTTTCCAAATAAGGTCAATATCTTAGATTCGTTTGGGTTTACAATAATCAATCCCGGTGCAACCAGAACAAAATTAAGCGTTAAAAGTAAGCCGCCTAAAATAAAGCTCTCCAAGGCGAAACAAAAAACTGCTGCACCCAAAAGCCCTAAAAATAATGCTAATGCTAAATACCCAGATGGTGGGTTAATAATTTTTTCTTGATACATAATTGATATTGATTTGATATCACAAATTGAAATATAAAATCTGAGATAAACAAATAAAATAGTGGAAATATTTATGTTTTAGGCTATTGATGAAAATAATCTTAATTTTGGGTTAATCAATTTGTACAGCTTTGGCCAAAATCAGAAAAAATCCTAAAGTACTTTACCGCAAATATTCATCTAACATTAAATATGTAATGATGGTAGTTTGTGTATTTGTAATTACACTCTATCTGCCTAAACAACCTCGGTTTAGGTACGAATTTGAAAAAGGAAAGATCTGGTTAAACAAAGACCTGATCTCGCCATTTAGTTTTGCCATTTTAAAAACAAATCCACAGCTCAATACCGATAAAAAGGAAGCGTTGAACAATGTGTTGCCAATCTATAAATACAATGAAGATGTGTTGAAAGGACAGAGAGAAGCATTTTTAAATGAATTTGATGTCAAATGGAGATCAAGTGCCTTGGTCGAAAATGAAAAAGAAGCCACCAAACAATCGGCACTAAAAATGCTCGAATTGGTTTATAAAAAAGGGATTATCGGCCTTACTGCCAAACACCAGAAAGAAGATAAACATTACGATTTTTCTTTGGTGAACAACAATGTATCGATAAAGACCAACTCACAAGATGTTTTTACTACTGAAAGCGCTTTAGATTATTTCAAGAACAACTTTAGGTCTACCAATCTAAAAGTGAAGGATGTGATTGTGAATTTGGTAGAGAGCCATCTAAAACCTAATCTGCTCTTTGACGAAAGGTTAACGGCAATGGTACAGAACAGTACGGTTAATAGCCTTTCTACTACTAAAGGGATGGTGCAAAAAGGCGAGCTGATTGTAGCCAAAGGAAGTTATGTAGATGATGAAGTGTATCAAAAACTACTTTCTTTTAAAGAGACGTATGAAGCGCAGACCAAAACCATAGGTGATAACAGACTTGTGTATTTGGGGCAAGTGCTTTTGGTAGGTTTTATCATTACCTTGTTAATGGTTTTCCTTTTCCTTTTTAGGAAGGATATTTTTGCTGATAACCGACAGCTTTCTTTGCTTTTACTGGTGATCACTTCGATGTTGCTGGCTTTAACCTGGGCCATTAAACTCAATCTGCCAAGTTTATATTACATCCCATTCTGTATTGTACCCATTATTATCAGGATCTTATTTGATACCCGTTTGGCACTCAATTTACATTTGCTGGTTATTTTAGTTGCAGGTTTTTTTGTGCCCAACAGTTTCGAGTTTGTGTTTTATCAGGTTACAGCGGGTATGGTGGCCATTTATAGCATTAAGAATCTAATCAAAAGAGAGCAATTGCTCATTTCTGCTTCGTTTATATTGGCATCGTATTTTGTGGCCTTTGTGGGTATTGCACTGTTGCGTGAAGGTTCTTTCAAACAAATAGAATGGGTAAACTTTTTGCCTTTTGTATTTAGCGTGTTGCTGTCCTTATTGGCTTATCCATTGATTTATGCGTTTGAGAGGGTTTTTGGCATCACATCAGATGTGGCGCTGATTGAATTGACCAATACCAATAATAAATTGCTCAGAGAGTTGGCTTTTAAAGCACCAGGTACCTTCCAGCACTCTTTGCAGGTAGCAAATTTGGCCGAAGCCGCCATTTTTAAGATCGGTGGAAATTCACTATTGGTTAGGGCAGGGGCATTGTACCATGATATTGGTAAGATGGAGAACCCTCAATATTTTATCGAGAACCAAAATACAGCGGTTAGTCCGCATGATAAGTTGCCGTACGAACAAAGTGCCCAGATCATTATTAAACATGTGCACAAAGGCATAGAAATTACCCGCAAGCATAAGTTGCCAGAGAATGTAATTGATTTCATTAGAACGCACCATGGCAATACAAGGGTCGATTACTTTTATCAATCTTTCTTGAAGAATTCGCCAGAAAAATTCGTCGACGAAAATATTTTCCGTTATCCCGGACCCATTCCTTTTTCTAAAGAAACAGGTGTGTTAATGTTGGCCGATTCGGTCGAAGCAGCGTCGAGAAGTCTCAAAAATCCGGATGCTCAGAACATAAATGACCTCGTTGAAAGGATAATTAATTACAAATTGGAGCAAAATCAGTTAGATAATTGCGATTTAACGCTAAAAGATTTAGAAACTATAAAGCTGATATTCAAGACAATGCTCATGAGCATCTATCATGTGAGGATAGATTATTTACAAACTACGTAATTTTTTTTTGCAAACATCAATGAATTGCTATATTTGCAACCTCGAAACGCAATAATGCGCAACGATAGGAGAGGTGCCTGAGTGGCCGAAAGGAACAGTTTGCTAAACTGTCGTACTGGCAACGGTACCGCGGGTTCGAATCCCGCCCTCTCCGCAAAAAGCCCATCAATATACATTGGTGGGCTTTTTATTTGCACTCTATTTGCCTTTTTCTGGCTAAGATTACTAATACGCTATCTTTTACTTCTTTAACTTTTTGGCTTTTTTAATATGGGTATCCAAAAATTGATCAATTCCTGTTGCAGCATAACCCAAGAGCCTCGAGTTTTCGCCAAGCTCTGAAGACACAATCGTTGTTTTTTCTCTAATTTGAGTCATGCAGTACATATTAATCGCTTGTTGCATAGGTAAGGTAATGTATTGTTTTGCCCCAGCAATTTTACCGCTTAAAATAATCAGCTCTGGATTAAACAATTGGATCAGCACAGCTATTCCTTTGCCCATGTAAGTGCCCACATTAGACAATAACTGAATAGCGTATTGATCTCCTTTATTTGCCGCTTTAATAATCACTGCAGGTTCAATTCTTTCCAATTCTTCGTTAGTGAGTTTGTTGAGCATCGAATTTTTGCCCGATAAAATATCTTCCTTAGCCATTTCAGATAATGCATTTCCAGAGGCAACTGTTTCTAAACAACCATGTTTGCCACAGTAGCATAAGGCACCATTTTCAACAAATGGAATATGCCCCAATTCTCCCGAAAATCCACACGTCCCTTGTCTCAATTGACCATCCATGATAATCCCAAGTCCAACACCCCAGTCCATTAACAAGATCAGTACATTTTTTTTGCCTTTTGCCAGCCCATGTGTAAATTCGGCCATCGACGAACCGTTTACATCATTTTGGATCACTACTGGCAATTCGAGCATCTTCTCAAATGCACTAGTTAAAGAGATATTCTCGGTATCACTTAAGAAATAGCTGTAATTTTCGCCCTTTTCGGCATCAATTAAACCTGGCATACCCACACTACAACCAATTAGTTGTTTGTTGTCAATTCCTTCTGTTTGTAAAATGGCTTGGATTTGGGTATGGAGAAGCGCAAAAAAGTCAGTTCTACTTTTAGAAATGGGTAAAGCGATGGTTTTTACATCAAATATGAAGTTATAGTTGTTATCTAAAACGGCTATTTTGGTATGAAATAATTCAATGTCAATACAAAGGATCAGGATTTTTTTATCCTTTAGTCCATATAAATCAGGTTTTCTCCCACCCATCGATACCCCCAAGCCCTTTTTCTCTATCCATCCTTCCTCCATCAAGCTGATGATCAACTTCAAAACACTTGGTGTACTCATATCCATGAGTTCGCATAAGGTAGAAACAGAAGCGGCTCCCAGCTTAAAAAGATGTTTGATCAACCTGTGTTTGGAAACGATCTGCTTATCATTTGCATCCTTTATTATGTCATTTAATAGGTTAAGATTCATGGGTTTGATTATTCAAATTCATTAAATATAGAGAACTTATGTTAAAATTTTATGAAAGTTTTTTTAATGCATAAAAAAATGAATTATCTTTTGTCTTTGTCCTAATTTCTTATTAACATTATTCTACTAAGTGTATAATTTACATAACCAAAAGGATGAATAACCAACATCTGCAAATCAGCACTTATTAAACCTAAATACCAACCTACCACCACATTGTAGGTTTATTCCTATCTAAACAAAATGAAAACTAAACAAGAACCACAAAAAGAACAAAACTCCAGAAGAGATTTTATCAAAAAATCTGCAATCGCTCTCGCTACATTTAGCATTGTACCTCGGCATGTGCTGGGCGGGCAAGGTTTTTTAGCACCAAGCGACAAATTGACCAAAGCTGTAATCGGCGTAGGCGGAATGGGTAGAGGCCACTTTGGCTACGAAGGCACACAGGTAGTGGCCATTTGCGATGTAGATAGGAACCACCTGCAACAAGCCGCTGCCATGTTAGACAAAGGCGTAAAAACATTTAGCGATTATAGAGAACTGATTAAACTTCCAGAGGTAGACATTGTGCACATTGCCACCCCGCCACACTGGCACGGTATTATGGCTGTTGATGCTGCCAATGCAGGCAAAGACATTTGGTGCGAAAAACCAATGACCCATACCATTGGCGAAGGTAAACGAGTGGTAGAAGCTGTTAAGCAGCATGGTAGTATGTTTAGGTTAAATACTTGGTTCAGGTTTAAAGATACCTTTTACGGGATGGGCACAACCGTTAAACCAATTAAGAAATTGGTAGACAGTGGCATGTTGGGTTGGCCTTTAAAAGTGACCGTAAGCAAGCATACAGGTTACGATTGGAAATTCTATTGGGTTGGAAAAGACAACTTAGAGCCTCAACCCGTACCACCCGAATTAGATTATAACGCATGGCTTGGTCCAGCGCCTTATAAACCTTACAATGCACATCGGGTTCACGGAACCTTTAGGGGGTATTGGGATTATGACGGAGGCGGATTAAGCGATATGGGCCAACATTATATCGATCCTATCCAATATTTTTTGGGTAAAGATGATACCAGTCCAATCTCTGTAGAAATAGATGCACCTCAACAACATCCCGATGCCGTTGGAATTTGGCGAAGGATTACCTATACCTATGCCGATGGCTGTCAGATTATATTGGATGGCGAAGGAAAAGACACCAATGTGCCTTACATAGAAGGACCAAAAGGTAAACTATATCCAGGTTTCAAGTCTGATATTCCAGATCTTGAGCGTAAGTTGGCGCAATTCCCAGATCCCGATCCAGAGATTATCGAGTTCTCAGAATCTGTAAGAACCAGAAAAAAGTTTGCGCTTAACGAAGAGAATGGCCATCGTTCTTGCAACATTGTCAATATTGGGCTGGCGGCATTAAGATTGGGAAGATCATTAAAGTTTGATCCCGTAAAACAAGAGTTTATAAACGATGAAGCGGCAAACAAACTGATCAATCCAGTAATGCGTGCCCCATTTACCATTTAAGTTGTCCTATTAAAATTTCAAATCATCATGATAAAAAAAATACGTTTGATACTGTTGGCAGTGATCATGCTCTCCAATACATTTGTTGCAAACAGAGCTATTGCCCAAGATAAAAAAGACGAACGAACCACCACCACCCGTATTGCAGATTTACTAGCGCAATTGCCAGCCAGAAATGCAGCCCAACTAGAGCGCAATATGAAGGAAGTTGCCCAACTGGGTGAAGAAGGCTATGTAACGCTGATCAGTGGACTGAGTGCTCCCGGAAAAGGAAACAATGCCCTGATTGAATATGCTGTGAGTGGCTTTACCGCTTTTGCTACCAAAAATGATCAACAAGCCTCCAAAAATATGGCCATTAGTGCATACTGCAAGGCGCTAGCCAAAGTTTCCAATCAACAAAACAAGGCCTTTATCATCAGCCAGTTCGACCTGATAGGAAATGACAATGCGGTAGCTTGTTTAGAAAGTTATTTAACCAATGAGCAATTGGCCGACGAGTCTTCGAGGGCCTTGGCTAAAATTGGAACCCCTACGGCCGTAACCGCATTAATAAATGGCTTAGGTAAAGCCAATGGAAAAGCTAAAATGGCTATTGTTGAAGCATTAGGACACAGCAACTCAAAAGCGGCAGCCATTGCAATTTTACCCTTGGCAACCAGTGCAGACAAAGATTTAACAAAAGTAAGTTTATATGCATTGGCAAATATTGCAGATGCATCTGCAAACGATGTATTGATAAAAGCTGCTGAACAAGCAGGTTATCAATACGAGCAAACCAATGCTTTGGCTGCCTTATTAATTTATGCCGAAAAAAGAGTTGCAAGCGACAAAGCGGGTGTAGAAAAGATTGCCAAAACCATTCTCGAAAAGGCAACAGCCGATAACCAGACAGATCAACGCATTGCCGCATTAAAGCTGATTGCTCATACACAAACCGATCAACAGATTTTGTTGGCAGCCATGAGCGATAAACAATTTAAATACCGAGCTGCAGCCGTAAAATTTGCTGCCTTAGGTTTAACTGATGCCAATAGTGCGTTATGGGTGAAGAAATTAAAAACAGTTGATGCCCCAACTCAAGTGGCCATCTTAGATTTACTGGCTAATAGCAAAGCCAAATCGGCATTGCCAGAAGTATTGAAATTGGTAAAAACCGAAGATCCGCAAGTAAAACTAGCAGCCATTAACGCAGCAGTAAAAATAGGGCAAGAGGCCTCATTAGACGAACTGTTAAAATTAATGGACAAAGGAGATGTTGCACACATTACAGCCATTGCCAACGGCATCCTTCGCATGAAGGGAGAAGGTGTAACAGCTAAAGTTGCCACCTATATCCCTAAAGCAACACCTGAGGTGCAGGTAGCACTGATCAATATTTTGGCGGCTCGTGCCGCAAGCGCACAAAAAGACATTATTTATACCTCGCTCAATAGCAAAAACGCTGAAGTCAAAAAAGCGGCTTTTCTTTCATTGAAAGACATTGCTACGCCAGCACAAAAAACGCAGCTTTTCGATCTTTTAAAAACTACTACAGCGCCTAACGAGTTGAGCGATGTACAAAATGCTATCATTGCTTCAGTAAAAGGAAGCACAAATGCTGATGCACAAGCTGAAGAAATATTACAGCAAATGAGCGCAGCAACTGCCGATAAAAAATTGCTGTTTTATAAAATATTGGCTAGTATCGGAGGTCAAAAATCATTAAAAGCCGTGGCGAATGCCTATGCTACAGGAGATGATGCCACTAAAAAAGCAAGCATCGAAGCCTTATCTGCATGGACTGATGCGAGTTCGACTGAAGAGTTGATTAAAATTGCCCGTAGCACCAACAATGCCGAATTTTTAAATCAAGCCCTTAAAGGTTACCTGTATTTGGTTAAAAATGCCAATTATGCAGCCGAACAACGTTTGCTGTTGCTCCGCAATGCAATGGCCGTAGCCAAAGCCCCAATGCAACAACAAACCATCTTGAAAGATGCAGAACAGGCCAAATGTTTCAATGCCATTGTATTTGCTGGCCAGTATTTGGATAATCCAACCTTACAACAAGCTGCTGCCAATGCGGTAATGAACATTACCATGGCAGGAACTTACAATGGCGATATTGTAAAAGGTCTGTTAAATAAAACGATCAATGTGATCACTGGTGGCGATGCAGGTTACGAGAAAGAAGGCATGCGCAAGTACATCTCAGACATGAAGGCAGGAGAAGGATTTGTACAAGTATTTAATGGCAAAGACCTAACGGGATGGAAAGGTTTAGTGGCCGATCCGATCAAAAGAGCCAAAATGGATCCGAAAACATTAGCAGATGCACAAACAAAAGCTGATGCCGAGGCACAAGATAGTTGGAAGGTAATTAATGGCGAACTGCAATTTCAGAGCCATGGCAACAACCTGGTTACCACAAAAAAATATGGTGATTTTGAAATGTTGGTAGACTGGAAAATTATTGACGACAAAAAAGGAGAAGGCGATGCTGGTATTTACCTTCGTGGTACACCACAAGTACAAATCTGGGATCTTGCCCGCACTAAAGTAGGTGCTCAGGTAGGTTCTGGTGGTTTGTACAACAACCAAGCTAATGAGAGCAAACCACTTAAAGTGGCCGATAATAAATTAGATGAATGGAATACTTTCAGAATTCTGATGAAAGGGGATCGTGTTACTGTTTATTTGAACGGTCAATTGGTGACCGATAATGTAATCCTTGAAAATTATTGGGACAGGAGTCTACCTATTTTTGCCGAAGAGCAGATCGAGTTACAAGCACATGGATCGCCAGTAGCTTATCGCGATATTTACATCAGAGAAATTCCACGTCCGAAACCTTTTGAGTTGAGTGCAGAAGAGAAAAAAGAAGGCTATAAAGTTTTATTTGACGGTACCAACATGCACAGCTGGACAGGAAATACCACCGATTATGTGATCGAAGATGGTAACATCGCCATCAGACCTCAACCTGGTAAGGGTTCTGGAGGTAACTTGTTTACCAAAGAAGAATTTAGTGATTTTATTTACCGTTTTGAATTTCAACTTACCCCTGGTGCTAACAATGGATTGGGTATAAGGGCACCTTTAGAAGGCGATGCTGCTTATGTAGGTATGGAACTACAGATCTTAGACAATGATGCGCCAATTTATAAAGACCTTCATGTGTACCAATACCATGGCTCTATTTATGGCACCATTGCAGCCAAAAGAGGCTTCTTAAAACCTGTTGGCGAGTGGAATTACCAAGAAGTAATTGCAAAAGGGCCTAAAATAAAAGTGATCTTAAATGGAACTGTAATTTTAGATGGCGATATTACACCGTTTAAAAAGGATGGAACGCCAGATAAGCAGCAGCATCCGGGGCTACTTAGAGACAGTGGGCACATCGGTTTTCTTGGCCATGGTTCGCCAGTTCAGTTCCGCAACATCAGAATCAAAGACCTGAGCACAAAAGAAACGGGTGCCAAAACAGCAAATGATAAAAAATAGGGTTAAACGGAATAAAACAACAAGTTAAATGACAACTGAAGGTAAAGAACCAACAACCAATAATTCGAGAAGAAAATTTATTCAAACAACGGCACTTGCAGCAGCAGGATTTATGATCGTTCCCCGACATGTATTGGGAGGGAAAGGATTTTTAGCGCCAAGCGATCGCCTGCAACTGGCCGGTATTGGTGCCGGTGGAAAAGGGGAGAGCGACATTGCCAGCATTGTGAAGGGTGGTAGAACAGATGTAGCCTTTTTATGCGATGTTGATGACAGGAGGGCAGCTAATTCTATTAAAAACTTCCCAAAAGCAAAATATTATAAAGATTACCGCGAATTGTTAGATAAAGAAGCCAAAAACATTGATGCTGTAACGGTGTCTACACCCGATCATACCCATGCACAAATTGCCATGGCGGCGATGCAATTAGGCAAACATGTATACGTGCAAAAGCCATTAACGCACGATATTTACGAAGCAAGAATGTTAACCGAAGCTGCAAAACGCTACAAAGTTGTCACGCAAATGGGCAACCAAGGTGCTTCTGGCGATGGTGTGCGAAGGCTACAAGAGTGGTATGATGCGGGTAAAATTGGAAAAGTACATACGGTTTACTGCTGGACAAATCGCCCAGTTTGGCCACAGGGAATTGCCTGGCCAACTGCCAAAGCCGAAGTGCCAAAGGAGCTCGATTGGGATCTCTGGTTGGGTAGTGCACCTTATAAAGATTACATCGATAAAATGGTTCCTTTCAACTGGCGTGGCTGGTGGGATTATGGTACTGGAGCCATCGGCGATATGGGGTGTCATTTGGTAGAACCTCCATTTAGGGTGTTAGGCCTCGATACCCCAATTAGTGTAGAATGTAGTGTGGGCAGCGTTTATGTAGATGAATTTAAACGGGCTTATTTGCCCGAAAGCTGTCCGCCATCAAGTCATGTAACGATGACTTTTGCTAAAACTGAAAAGACAAAACACGACATACAGGTACACTGGATGGATGGAGGTATTAAGCCCGAAAGACCAGAAGAGCTGGGGCCAAATGAAAAATTTGGTGACAATGGAGTGTTATTTATCGGTACAAAAGGCAAAATGCTCTGCGAAACCTATGGTAAAAACCCAAAACTCTTGCCTTTATCACTAAACGAATCAGATCGTACTAAAATCAGTATTCCACGTATAGTTAACCAAGAAGAAGGTCATTATACACAGTTTGCCGAAGCGGCAATTGCGGGTTATGGTAAAATGGAGCTCAGCTCGCCATTTGAGATTGCCGGACCATTAACGGAAACTTTGTTGATTGCCAATTTAGCCATTAGAGGAATTGATGTGCAGCGCAAAGATGCAGCTGGTAAAATCAGTTACCCAGGCAGAGACATCAAAATGCTTTGGGACAAAGTGAACATGAAAGTGACCAATTTTGACGAAGTGAACCAATTTGTGAAAAGAACCTATCGCCAGGGTTGGACTTTAGGCGTTTAATAAGCAATGTCAATAGAAAATAAAAACTTAAGGGTATTGGTAGTAGGCTGTGGCAATATGGGTTCATCTCATGCAATGGCCTACCATACCTTAGATGGATTTGAAATATGTGGCCTGGTTTCTACCGGAAAAAGTAAAGAATTGCTTAATCAAAAATTAGGTACACAATATACTTTGTATAGCGACTTTTACGAAGCTTTAGCAACAACCAAACCTGATGCTGTTTGTATTTCTACTTATCCTGATACTCACGAAGCTTACGCTGTTAAAGCCTTTGAAAGTGGCTGTCATGTATTTATAGAAAAGCCATTGGCAGATAGTGTAGAGGGAGCTATTAGGGTAGCCGAAGCCGCAAAAAAGGCCAATAAGAAACTGTTAGTAGGCTATATTCTCCGGTATCACCCTTCGTGGGAGAAATTTACCGAGCTGGCCCAACAAATGGGTAAACCATTGGTCATGCGCATGAACCTGAACCAGCAAAGCCATGGCCGCAAATGGACCATCCACCGCAATTTGATGAAGAGCCTAAGCCCAATTGTAGATTGTGCGGTACATTACATCGATATCATGTGCCAAATGACCCGTTCAAAACCGATACAGGTAAGTGCCATTGGTGCCAGGTTAACAGACGAGATCCCAGAATGGAATTATAATTACGGGCAATTGCAGATCGGTTTTGAAGATGGCTCTATAGGTTGGTACGAAGCGGGTTGGGGGCCAATGGTAAGCGATAATGCCTTTTTTATCAAAGATGTTTTCGGCCCTAAAGGTTCGGTGTCTATCATGGCCAAACAGGCCAGTACCCAAGGCAATTCAGACAATATTGATGCGCATACAAAAACCGAATCTATTAAAGTTCACCATGCCGCGTTAGATGCCGATGATGAATTTAGCAAAGCTGACGAATGGATCGACCTAACAGACGAACCCAACCATCAAGAGCTATGCAGCCGTGAGCAACGGTATTTCTTGAAAGCGATTAGAGAAGATATCAACCTTGATGAAGCAACCGAAGATGCCGTAAATAGTCTTAAAATTGCATTTGCCTGCGATGAATCGGTGAAGAAAGGAGAAGTTGTGAAGTTACATTGATCAGATTTGAGTTTTCTAAAAAAAAAATGGCCTATTTATTTCAGTATTGATTGGATGTTTTTAGGGTAAGTAGAGCAGAATTTTTCAATGAAAACAATAATGTGAGGATAAAGCTTATTGAATATCAATAGGATATAATTTAATCTCACGAAATTTAAGTTTAATTTGCTTTTATACATTGAGGATTCTATCTTTGCCGCAAGTAAAAGGCTTAGTTCTTTAACTAAAAGGATCAAAAGTTGTATGTTTTACCAGATTAAAATCGTATCTTTGCAGTCCTTCAAAAGGTGATACCAATTTTCGGGGTGTAGCGTAGCCCGGTATCGCGCCTGCTTTGGGAGCAGGAGGTCGTAGGTTCGAATCCTGCCACCCCGACAAAAGTTAATCCACTTTTAAAACAGGGTTAAAAAAAGATCGATACCAAGTTCGGGATGTAGCGTAGCCCGGTATCGCGCCTGCTTTGGGAGCAGGAGGTCGTAGGTTCGAATCCTGCCATCCCGACTTCAGAGGGCAAAGTGAATTTATTTTCATTTTGCCTTTTTTTATTTCTCAATAATATAGAGAAATTTAAATCTACCGATGATCTTCTAATTTACCGTTATGCTAGCGATGGTGGTCGATTTGTGGAAATCCATATCTGAGGACTTTACTGTTGTTCATGATGCATCTTCAAATTTTCTAAGAGGAAGGAACCCTTCGCTCCACCAGTAATGGGGACATCTTGATTTAGCTCAATGAGAATAACAAACTTGCAGCCCCAGATAATGTTATTAAGTGATAGTCGGTTTTTTGGCAATTATTTGGTAATTTCAAGTTATGTATTAACCCCTCTAGTTCTAAGCACATGATTGGTATTTTCCATTCCTTCCCTTCTATTAGCGACCTTAAAAGAAATTTTCTTTTTTTTGAAGAACTGCAAACATCGGAAGCATTTCTAAAAGGCAATCTTGAACAACTCATTCGCTTTACTGGAAGCAGGGGAGAGGACAATGAATATCTTAACCGATTTTTGTGCGATATCGAATACCTGTTTGAGCTTGGAGTAATTAGTGCAAACGAAGACATCGAAACAAGAATACTCCCCGAGTATGGCGGATTCAACAATAATATAATCAATTTATACCTTGGGATGGGAAAAAGAAAGGTAGACAAAAATCTCATGGAATTCTATAAAAATGTCAAGAGCATAAAGGATGTTTTCGGGATAGAGATCATTGGACGTTCCAATTTTAACCAAATCCTAGCTCCTAGTTGGGATGGAAGCGAAAAATTTCCGCTTGAAGATTTTCTGTCTAATAGAACCTCTCTTCATTCGATTTTGGATTTCATCAATCATTTCTCAAGCCTATACTCCAGATATGCAACAGTTTTTTTGAATAAGAAATTTGATGATAAAGTCTATTCGCCGCTCGTTACAACCGATAGTGCTCCCAGGAAAATAAATCTAAGCTATTTGCATGACAGATGGGACGATGATTCCAGAAATCAACGCCTTATAAAAGTCATCATCGATAAGCTGCCCGTTCCTGACGACTCGACTAGTTGGGAACAATTGATAGACTTTAAGAACGACCGCCATTCTTTCGGGGCGTCGCTCGCACTGAGGAACTGGATTAACGAAATGGCTAGGAGCGATCTCAAGCTGTATGAGATCACAGACAAGCTCGAGGATCTGCTCTATAGGTACCAGGAGAATCTAGCCATTCACAAAATCAGATACAGGTCTGGACTATTTGAATCAATTGTCCTTCCTACTGCAGAATTTCTGGAGGACATGGCAAGCTTTAAGCCAAGCAAGGCAACCAAGGCTGTAATTGAACTGCACAAAAGGCAATATTATGCGCTAGAAGACGAACTCAAGCTTCCCGGCAGAGAGATTGCCTATATCCAGAAGGCGAATGATTTTTTCTGTAGGTCATAATTATTTTCAATAGAAGTACTCAATTATTATAGGAAAAGATGTGTTTCCTGATCTTTAAAAGCAATGACCATAATCCCCTCAACTCCATTTTAAGATGTTGAACTTATGCCACAGGATCATTAAAGATATGGCCTCCATGCTCTGAAAGCCTTTAGGCGAGCTAAACTCATTAGCGTTGACATCCTTTATTTGATTACGCTTTGAAGAATTGATAATGACTTCGCTTATCAATCTTTTAGAGCAATTGATAGGTACAAAGCCGATTGCAGCTCATGCAACCGGCTTTGTGTGAAGTGTAAAATAAAATTGATGTAAACGTTTATCTTTTTACCTGACTATTCGGCTTATAGGCGCTATACCATTTACCCAACGTAGTGAGGTTACCAAATTGGTCTACCAATGCCGATGGCCATAACCTAGCGCTTGTAGGAGAGCCAGAGAACCAAGAGTAACGCTCAACAAAAGGTAAGGCTTCTAATTTGGGCAGTAGGCGCTGCATAAAGGCTAAAACCATTTCTGGTGTATAAGGATTATCGCTCATTACCTTAGCCCCATCAGAAACAGTGGCGAATTCAGTAATCCAGATGGGTTTGCGGTATTTGTCATACAGATCTTGTAGTACTTTTACAAAGGCCACATCGTCTGTGCCTACGTACATGTGTACCGGAATAAAATCAACACGTTTACCTTGTGCAATGGCTTGATCCAAAAAATCGTAGCTCCATTGTCTAGTAGGCCAAGAAGTTACCGGGCTGCCCAATGGCAAACCTACAGTTTCCAATTGTGGCCATAAGGCCAATGCTTCGGCAACAGTCATGTTAGCTTGGTCGGCAAGGTCGGGCTCATTAAATGTCAACACATATTTGGCTTTTCCTTGTTCTTTGAGCTGTTTGGCCTGTAAAATATTGGGATCGGTTACCGTAGTTTTTCCCCAGAACATTGGAGCAAACTCACAGTTTTGAGGCGCCAGCTCTACCGGAACATTTAAGCCCCAGGTATAAAACCAATGGCTCTGTAGATTAATGGTATTGCCCCACCAGGTGCCATTTGTGGTATTGGTGCTAAAAGCCGCACCTTTTTTGCCGGTGGCTACAAAAGTACTTACTTTGGCTTTTGTAGGGACATATTCATTGCTTTTGGCACAGCTTAAAGTGAGCATGATACCACTTAAAAATAATAATCTTGAAAATTTCATATCTATGGAATCTAGCTGGGTTTAACGTTTGTATCCTTTAACAATAAGCGAATAAACATCCCGCCAGTTGGCCGAAGCTCTTGAGGCAGGAATCGTTTCATAATGGGTAACCGTCATTTCATTTTCTGAAATCGCCGTAATTTCATATTCAATTACATTGCTACAACCCCTATAAAAGAAAAAGAAGGCTCCATCATTTAATTTGAGGTAATGTTTTCCATTTCTGATCTCCATAGACCAGCTCTGCACCGGACTTTTGGGCGTATAATTGATCGTAAGGTCTCCACCATCAGCTTTTGGATTGGTGGCTACGCCCCAAACGGCATTCAGTTCTTTTAATCGGAATTGGGTAACGCCATCAATGGTGCCACCATGTACGTAAGAGGTATTGTTGTTGATGTAGGTACATTCTCTACCATTGAGCTTAAAGTTCATTTCATCATCGTACACGCCCTTGTTGGTTCTGGCCAACTTGTTCCATGGGGTGTTCGAACTGCTATTGATCAATCTCACATGCCCATCAACCAATGAATCCAATACCCAAGTTTTTCCGTTCGTGGCACTTGCACCACCAGTTAATAGGTTATACACCGGATCTAGACTTACATTATCTTGGTCTAAGGTAAGCTTGGTTGTTTTTTGTACTGCAGTAACGCCATTAAAAACGGTTAAAGCAATGGTGTAATCTCCTTTAAAAGGATATTTGGCAATTACGGTATCGCCAACAGCTTTTTCACTATTGCCCAAATCCCATTTGGCGGTGGCAGTTTGCCCCTTTTTACCGTTGATAAATCGATACACATTTTGAACATCTGTTTTTTGTACAATGATCTGAACATCGTCTACCGCAAATGGCTCACTTAAAGAGGGTGTGTCTTTGCTGCAAGAACCTAGCAATGTGGCCATCAGTGTGAAATATAATATATTTTTCATTTTCTTTAATTTTAGTTGAACACTTAATAACCTTTGTTTTGTACCAATGTGCGGTTAGAAACAATGATCTCTTGATCTGGTATAGGCAATAGTCCGTTGGCAGCAGCATTGAATTTACTGATGAATGGTTCGCCACGGTTAATGTCTATTTTGCTTTGTGCATAGGCATTGCCACGGCGCATTAAGTCCCAATAACGTACACCTTCCAATGCCAATTCCAAGTTACGTTCGTCGTAAATGGCATCTAGGCTTACTGCTGGACTAACGTAATCTGTTGGTCTAGGTCTTTTGGCCACCTTATCAAAATATTGTTGTGCCTTACCTGCGCTGCCTCCATGTAGCAATTGTAGTTCGGCAGCCATTAACAAGATATCCGAAAAGCGGATGGCGATAAAGTGGTTAGGGTAGTTCAGTGCCACATTTCCTTTTGAAGAGTTGTTTACTTTTAAAGCCGCCCATTTATTTGGAAATATCTTCGAATCTTGATAACCTGGGGTATAAGAAACAGATTGTGCCTGTGGAAGGATAAAAGTGATTGCCCTACGTGCATCATTAGCTTGAAATTTATTGTAAAACTCAGCATCAACAGGGGCAAAAGACCAGCCTGCTGCATATATGGAAGCAGCTGAAGGATCTCTCATAGACCATAACATGGTAGAAAGATTGCCATTGGCTTCTTCTCTATAGCTAAAGTTACCGCTGTAGGCCAAACTTGAATACTGGATCTCGAATACAGATTCTTTGTTGTTAAAATTGTATGGTGGAGTATTCACAAAAGCATCAGCAAAATTTGGTAATAAATCGTGTCCACTACTGTTGATCAAAGTTTCAGAAATCTCCAATATTTTAGTTGCTGGTACACCCGGAAGTTCTGGTTTGTTGTAATAACCAGTGTAATACAACCAAGCACGCATCATTAAACCTCTTGCCGCATCTGAAGTAGCCCTGCCCAATTCGGTTGTAGGCATGCTTTTGTAAGAAGGCAGTACTGCAATGGCATCCGTAAGATCTTGGGCAATTTGTTTGTAAACTTCTTCTGGACTACTTTGTTTTTGGTTGTACTCTGAAGAAGAAATGGTTTTTGTTAATAGCGGTACATTTCCAAAAAGTCTAACCAGGTCGAAGTAATAATAGGCCCTTAAAAACTTGGTTTCAGCGGTAAACCTATTTCTAAGTTCAGGCGAATCGAAGGTAGCAGCTGGCATCTTTTCTAACAAAAGGTTACAACGGTAAATCCCTGTATAGTATTTGTACCAAAATGCTTTTGGGGCAAGGTCATCTACACGGATTTGTCCTCTGTCTATTCGTAATGTGCCGGGAATATCTGTCGCATTTGCCCCTCCGGTAAAACAGTTATCGCCCAGTACTTCGCTGACCAGCTGAAATGGGATGTTCTGGTTTTGGGGAGCATCCCAAAGCAATACATTGTAAGCAGCGGTTAGGCCTTGTAAACAATCCTTTTGATCTTTATAAAAATTGGTTTCTACATCGCTGGTAATTGGATATAGGTCAATTTTTTTGGTGCAGGATACAGATATCAGTGTCAGTAGTCCTGCAATTAAACTCATTTTAGTATATATCGTTTTCATGTGTTTTTAAAATTAAAATCCAACAGTTGCACCAAAAATGAATGTTCTTGGTTGTGGGTAGTTTCCACGGTCAATACCTAATCCCAATGCGCTACCAGAAACTTCAGGGTCAAAACCGGTATACTTGGTCAATACGAAAAGGTTGGTGCCTGTAGCGTATAACCTTAGGGTTTTAACCTTAATCTTTTCTAAGTTTCTGATGGTATAGCCCAATGAAAGATTTTTCAAGCGCAGGTAACTGCCATCTTCCAAGAAGAAATCTGAAGGTTTGGAGAAGTTACCGTTCAGGTCGCCTGTAGAAACCCTAGGGAAAGTATTTGAAGTGCCTTCGCCATGCCACCTGTTCATTACCGAAGTAGGGTAGTTGGCAGTTGGTAAATCCCACCTGTGTAGGCTGTTGAATATTTTGTTGCCCGCTAAACCACTGAAAAAGATATTGAAATCGAAGTTTTTCCAGTTCATGCTTAAATTGAAGCCATAATTGTATTTAGGGTGTGGACTACCTACATTAGAACGGTCTAAATTGTCGATTTTGCCATCTCCATTCAGGTCTTCATACCTGAAATCTCCAGGTACAGCATTCGGTTGGATCAAGTTGCCATCTTTTCCTTTGTAATTATTCACTTCACTTTGGGTTTGGAAAATGCCCTTCGTTTTGTACAGCCAGAAGTAACCGATTGGTTGTCCTGCTTCCATACGGGTCACATCTGTCATCTGGTTACTTGCAGAGCTTCCGGTAATAAAGCCATTGGCATTACCTACATAAGTTACCTCGTTTTTGTTATAGGCACCGTTTACATTGAGGTTTACAGACAGTTCGCCAAACTTTTTGTGGTAACCTAAGGAGAGTTCGATACCCTTGTTGCTTACATTACCTGCATTGCCCACTGGTGCGCCGTTACCCACATAAAGTGGGATAGGAATGGTAACCAATAGGTCTTTTGTCTTTTTGTTGTAGAGTTCTAATGTGGCACTGAAATGCTCCATAAATTCCATATCGATACCGATATTGGATTGCTCGGAGGTTTCCCATTTTAGGTCTGGGTTGGCTACTGCATTAGGCGATGCCCCTACAAATTGTGTATTTGGGCCGAAATAGTAGTTTCTGGCATAGGTGTTAATGGTAGATACAAAGCGATAATCGCCAATGTTGTCGTTACCTGTTCTACCCCAACTGGCCCTTAATTTTAAGAAGTTGATCCAGTTGGTATTTTTTAGGAAATCTTCTTTTTTAACATTCCATCCGGCAGAAAATGAAGGGAAGTACCCAAATTTGTTTTTAGGCCCGAAACGGAAAGAACCATCTGCCCTAAAAATAGCACTGGCCATGTATTTGCCATCGTAATCATAATTGGCTCTGGCAAAATAAGAAAGAAATGCACTGTGGAAAGCACCGCCTGAAGCAGCAGCACTAAGGTTGTCTTTGGCTAAGTCAAGATAGGCAAAATCGGGGTTGTCGTATAACAATCCATTTTTTGAACCAGATAGGTTACTCCCTTTGCCTGTATTTAATGTATTACCGATCAATGCAGAAAAAGTATTTTTTTGAAGGGTTTTGGTATAGGTTAGCGTATTTTCAAAATTAAGGTATTTGTTTTCTGCTGATGATTTACTCGCACCCGAAGCCAGAGTGAAATTGGTAGCATTGAGGTAATAAATTGGGGTGTAACCATTGGCTACATCATATTGTAGGGTATAACCCAATGTACTGCG
The DNA here is from genome assembly GCF_001412215.1 of Pedobacter sp. Hv1. Lineage (GTDB taxonomy): Bacteria > Bacteroidota > Bacteroidia > Sphingobacteriales > Sphingobacteriaceae > Pedobacter. Next base: position 734,280 of record NZ_LLWP01000004.1, on the reverse strand, counting down.
TAGTTTCAGGTCTTTTAAAATGTTCAATTCGCCAAAGGCATTCACATTAAAGCGTGAATAACCTGAGGTACCATTGCTGTAATAGGTTCTCGCAACTGGGTTCACTACTTCTTGCGATACATATCTAGAGATGGCAAAAGTTCCATCATCGTTCATTACCCGGGTAACTGGATCCATGTTAATGGCACTTAATATCGGGCCAGCATTGCCACTATTGGTGGTAATGGAAGCTCTTTTTACGTTGGTAAAGTTGAGGTTAACGCCAGTAGTTAAAAAGCCATCTAAATGTTTTTGTTCTGTATTGATACGGCCTGTATATCTTTCGAAGTTTGATTTTCCTTTGGCCAATGTGCCATCTTGGTTAAAATAAGAAAAGGAAGTATTGTAGGTCGATTTATCCGATCCACCCGAAAAAGAAACCTGATGACTTTGCACTGGCGCATTTTTATAAGATACTTCTCTTTGCCAGTCTGTTCCTTTACCCATTTTGATAATTTCATCTTCAGCAAAGGGCAGGGGTAGGTTAGAATTGAAATAGGCCTCATTCTGGATTCTTGCATATTGGGTAGCGTCTAACACATCAATGTATTTGCGTACATTCTGCATGCCATAATAATATTCGTAATCTATTCTGGGTTTACCGGCAATTCCTTTTTTGGTAGTGATGATGATGACACCATTGGCACCACGTGCCCCATAAATGGCCGCTGATGCGGCATCTTTAAGCACATCCATCGTTTCTACATCTCTTGGATTTAACGATTCGATATCTCCAACAGGGTAACCATCTACAATAAAAAGTGGATCGTTAGAACCATTGGTACCTATACCTCTAATCCTGATGCTTACACCAGCACCTGGTTGTCCACTATTCATCATTACTGTAACCCCTGCAACTTTGCCCTGTAGGGCCTGATCGGCTCGCATGAGCCCCGGAACTTCAAGGTCTTTCTTGCTAAGGGATGAAATGGCTCCCGTTACCAGGCTTTTCTTTTGTGTACCGTAACCTACTACCACTACACTGTTCAATAGCGATACGTTTGGACTAAGCAATACTTCCATTTCTCCACTTTTGGAGATTTGTTGCTCTTTTTCTGTATAACCTATACTTTTGAAAAGGAGTACGGTTGTATTGCTGTTAACAATGAGTTGAAATTTACCATCCTTATCTGTTGATACAGCAATGTTGGGACTTCCCTTTACCTGAACGGTTACCCCAGGGATAGGAAGGTTGTCTTCCATGCCCTTTACTTGCCCTTTTATGGTTTGATTTTGCTGCGCAGCAAGCTGTTCAGAAAAGCAACATAAACACAGGGCCAGCACAAGTAGGGCACTTAAGTTTTTAAGTTTTTTCTTCATCATACGGTTTATATAAATGGTTAATAAAATAGTTTGGCGACTGTTAGCACAGTCATTAGGTTTGTTTATTTTAATTTAAATCCTAAGGCTTTGATGTAGCCTTCATTTTGTTGGTTGTTTTCAAATTTGATGAGCTCCAGATAATCTTTTAGGGCTTTTTTGATCTTCGGTCGGTCAATTTTTAACTCTCGCATCTGTTTATAGCTGTTTCTAGGGCTTTCGGCATAGGCGATAATGAGGTTATAATTTTCTGGCATTTTAACCGAAGCGATATTCTTAGGGCTATCCATTTTTTTATAAGGCCAGAAGTGCCAACCGATCTGATGTTCGTCTAAAAGGCTACGGAACTTGAAGATCCATTCGTCTGTATTTTCGCCCGTTTCTCCGGCATAGATGGGGGCATTGTATTTATCCCTGAAGTCTAAAAAACGCTGGATGCTGCCTTTTACGGGTTGGTCTTTGTACAGGTGAAAGGTGTACACCACATTAGGATCTATCGGGGTATTGAACACACTAAAATTGGTATTCCATTGTGCACCACCCAGAAAAAGAATGTGGTTCTGATCTACCGATCTAATTTCTTTAGTCAGTTCTTTATAAAATGGTACCAACAGGTGGTTCAACGAATCTTTGTTGAAATAGTGGGCAATGGGTTCGTTTAAAAGGTCGTAGCCCAAAATAATAGGTTCATTGCTGTATTTACGGGCAATACTTTTCCAAATGTCTTTGGTCAATTTGCGGGCATCTTCACTCTCAAAAAGGAAAGGATAACCATAACTATCGTCAATATTGTCGCCTGTTTGCCCAGCTGGTGCACAGTGCATGTCTAAAATGACATAGATGTTCTCTTTTTTACACCAATTGATCACTTTGTCTAACAGTTGAAAGCCACGTGAAGCATCGTTTTGCCCCAAATAATCCTCATTGGTAAAAAGGCGGTAGTTAAAAGGCACCCTTATCGAATTAACCCCAATATTTTTAAGGTATTTGATATCCGCATGAGTAATGTAATTGTCCAAAAAGCGATCCCAAAAGAGTTTGGCTTCTGATGGGCCTATCAGTTGGGCAAAAGTCTCGTGAATGAGCTTTGGCGAATTGGTGTTCTGAAACTTGAACATGTAACCTTCTGGTACCAACCAATTGCCCAGATTGGTGCCTTTGATCAAGAAAGGTTTGCCATCTGTTCCAATAATATCCCGTCCCTTTACTTTCATGAATTTTGATTCTTGGGCCATGATTTGCCCTGTCGCACACCAGATACATGCGATGATTAAGCCTATTTTCTTCATTCTTACTTAAATTTTTGTTGCATTTGTTGGTAATAGTCCTTGAGGATAAAAAAGGCCTTTTTCTTGTTGCCGTTGTGGTCTATCAGTCCTTTGTTGTTCCACCCATCCTGATAAGTTGGGTTGTTTCTTCTCGGCGATCTAAAATCGGCCAATATCCATGGAGAGATTCCCGAATAATTGGCGGGCATGCGTTTGAGCATGTCTACCTGTTCTTTGTAGTACCATTCTTGAAACTCTTCCGACCATAGGGTATGGTCATCGGCATGGAAGCCACCAACGGCCTCAGCACCTGTTTCGCTAATAAAAAGAGGTTTGTTGTATTTGGTTGTCCAATTGGCGGTTCTACAGCTTTCTGGCGTACCACCATACCAGCCTAAGTATTGATTAAAGGCTACAATGTCTACAAATTCTCCCAATGGGTCGTCAATAGATCTCATATTTTCTTTAGAGTGGTAATTGACTTCTAAGGCAGCAGACACCAATCTTGAAGGGTCTTTTTTGCGGGCATAATTTAACAACGAATGCATAAAATTAGTACGTACCGTACTTACTGGTGTTTCGTTGCCTACCGACCAAACAATTACACTGGCTCTATTGTGGTCACGGGTAATCATGTCGGCTAACTGTTGTTCTGCTTTTTGAAGTACTTCTTTACTGCTAAAGTCTATGGTCCAATACACCGGTATTTCAGACCAAACCACCAATCCAAGCGAGTCGGCAAGTCTGGTCATTCGCTCATCATGTGGGTAATGTGCCAAACGGACCATGTTACAGCCCAATTCTTTGGCCCAGCCCAATAATTGTCTGGCATCTTCATCGCTATAGGCACGTCTGCCTTCTTGAGGTATTTCGGCATGAATACTAATGCCCCTAAGAAAGAGTTGTTTACCATTTAAAAGCAGTTTTGGCCCTTGGGTTTCTATGTTTCTGAAACCGATGCGCTCGCTTATCGTCTCTGTTGCGGTTTTTAAGGTAACGGTATAAAGTTTGGGGTTTTCTGTAGACCACGGCGTAAACTTAGTCATGGTAAAGTTGATTTCGGCTCTATTTCCAGAAATTGGGAATGTTTTTTTTAATTTAAGCTCAGGAATTTCAACGCTTACCGTTTTTTGGATCGATGGACCTTTAAGGTTAACAAAACCTTGTACTACCGTAGCCGATTTGGGCTGAAGTTGCACTACATAATCACTGATATAGTTTGCTGTCAGCTCAATCAGCTTTACATCACGGTTAATGCCACCATAATTCCACCAATCGGTATTGAGTGTGGGTACCTCATTGGCATAACGTTTATTGTCTACTTTAACCACCAAGAAATTATCTTTTGCTTTCAATACCGAATCTGGGATCTCGAAATTAAAAGGAGTGAAGCCCCCTTTATGGCTGCCCAATTTTTTGCCATTGAGATACACATGGCTGCTGTAGTTTACCGCACCAAAATACAGGTAAAGTTTATTTGAAGTTTGGTCTTTCACATAATCGAACGATTTTTTATACCATACCGTTCCTTCGTAGTAAAGGAATTTTGGATCTTGTGAATTCCAATCGCCCGGAACATTAAGGGTGTTCCGTTCGATATAACCATGTTCCTTTCGGTCCATTTTATTGGCAGGTTTATCTGTATTCCAATAAGCCTCTTTATCGGTTTCAGCACGTTCTTTGTAGCGGTAATCGTAAAAGCCGGTTTCATAGGCATCAATAATGTATTGCCATTTTCCATTAAGGCTGGTTACTTTGCGAGCATCAACATTGGTAATTAAATCAGTCTGTGCCTGTGCCTGCTGTAGTATACAACAGCACCATAACACTGCAATAAAAAGTTTGCGGAATAAATAGTACATAAAGGTTGGGTTGATCTATTTGGTTTTAACTAAGGCAAATCTATAGGATAGAAATTCAATGTGCAAATAAAAAATAACATAAAATACTGATATACATGTAGTTATGATTGTTTTAATACGCTTTGATCTCCATAAAAAAAGAAGCTTTATGCCTGTAAATGTGGCACAAAGCTTCTTTTACCGATAGGGGTGAATTTTTTTTAATACACTTTAAAAAGAGGTCGTTTTTTGTGCTTTTTTCTCTATTACGAGCTTGCTCCAGCCCATTTCGCCAGCACTTTTGAGTTCTTTTTTCTTTTCTTTGATGATTTTTTTGATCTTGTCGCTGAAAGTCCAGCAGGTACCCTGGCGTAAAGAGAGCATTTCGGAGAGTTTATAAGAGGAGATTTCTCCTTTGGTAGTGTATACCAGAAACACCATATAAAAGGCCTTATTGATGGGGATTTTAGTGTTTTGGAAGATGGTATTCATGATGACAGATTCCTGATAGTTACAGGTAGAACAGCGCCTGCTATAGGCCACACGACCTTTATAATAATGGGTACCCCCACATTTATCACACTGGTAACCATCATTCCATTTCAGTTCAGATAAAAATTTGAAACAGGCAATGTCATCAGGATAGGTTTTGCTAAATTCTTCAAAATTGACATTTTTAGATAGTACCCGAGCCTGTGTAACCACTTCGATATTGGTTTGCAAGGTTTGGTTGTCTTCGGCAAGTAGGGCATTCATCCGTTTGATCTCTTCGGCTTGTGCATTGAGCAGCTCATTCTGTTGCAGCAACTCTTCATTTTGTTTCTCTATAATATCAGATTTATGCAATACCTCTTTGGTTCTTTCAAATACCTTTTTTTCTAGGTCTTTGTTAATGTTGTCTTTTAATTCTTGACTGATCTTCATCTGTTGGATCATCTGCTGCTGGGCATTGTCCTTCTTTTTCTTCATTACCCTTACTTTATCGCCAATAGCAAACGAGAGGAAGAGCATTTCAATAATGAAACAGAAACTTAGGATATAGAAATTGGCTGGGCCAAAGGGTAAATTTACCGACAATACGGTTTGGAGTATCCTAACGGTTACCCCTAATAAAAGGAAAGAATAACCAGCCACAAAAAAACGGGCATAGGGGTAGCCCTTTCTCCAGATATGCCAGCCAGCATAATAACACACCAGTAAGGGCAGTATTTCGATGTATTTATAATTGAAGAAATGTTCATCAACCAACAAACAGTACAGAAAAAATAGTACTCTTAAGCTAATCACAGCAATCATCAGCTTATTCAATAAAGGTACCCTTGATTTGACCTGCAAAAACTCTCTCGTAAATAACAGAGAAGCACTGGTAGCAAAGAAAAGGGCAACGCCAAAGGCAATTTCATTCCATTCTGGAGCATTGGGCCAAAGGTATTGATAGGCAATTCCGTTAGAGCTCATCTCGAACATGGCAATGCTGATGTTGTAAAGAATGTAATAAAGGTATTGCACCTGCCTTACCGCAAAAAACATCATCAGGTTATAAAAACTAAAGATCAAGATCATTCCATAAAAAATGCCGAATAGTAGGTATTCTTTAAGGCCGTATTCAATGAAAGAACTGATTGGTTTAAGCGCCATCATTACATTGGCAGGTTGTTCAGATTTGATGGAGAAATAGTAAACATGGTCGCCAATAAAATTTCTATTGAGTTTAATGGTGAAGTTTTTATGCTTATAAAGACGATCCTTAAAAAGATATTTAGAACCACCCATAATCTGTTTGTACTGATGGTTGCCAATAGGTTCGTAAAAGGCAATGCTATCTATGCTCTGGTCGTAAAATTCGATTACTCTTGCTTCATCATCTATATGTTGATTACTTACTTTGATGCGAAACCAATAAGTGCTTTTTTCATTGTCATTTTTTGGAACAAACACCTTACTGGGTTTAAAGCGCTTGTTAAAAGCAGGAGCACTTACATCCGAAATGTTAAAATGTCCTGGAGGGTCTTCTAAGAATTCTATTTCGCCATAGCTGAGGATATATTTGCTGGTATGTTGGTCAATGCTAACTGATTTTTGTGCCTTCAGATTGATGCTAACAACCGAACACAAAATAAATAGGCACAGTTTCAAAAGAAGATCAAGTTTGACACAAATTTTCATGGTGTTTTGCAGTAAGCGGGTTATACAGTAAAGCATAATCCATAGGGAGATGGAACAGTCAAAAAGACTAATCGCCGTAAATATAATTTTTTATCAGGTATTTGTACCTATAAATAGAATTATGGCAATGCATATAATGTTGGAGCAGTCCCAGTCCAGCGCTTAAAAGCTCTTGTAAATGCGCTGAGCTCATTGTAACCAAGCATATATGATATTTCTTTTAGTTGATGCTCTCCAGATTCGAGGTATGTTAAGGCCAATTGTTTTCTGGCCTGATCTGCTATAAACTGGAAACTTGTTCCTTCATCTTCTAGTTTTCTTTGTAAAGTGCGTACGCTTAAATTAAAATTCCCTGCAATATCTTTTACTGATGGTATACCTAGATAAGATTTTGTCAAAAGCTGCTGGTAAACCACAGTTCCAAGTTTAGCTAACGGTGGTGCAGTGAGCTCATTAATTTGTTGGAGCAATACTTTTTGCATTGCATAATTACCAGTGATGATAGTTTCATGCCAATAGCTAATATCAAATTGGATAACATAAGATGAACCAATTGTTGGCTCGCAGCGCAATACCCGTTCATATTCTTGTTTGTTGCTAATGGCGGAGGCATAGGTTATTTCTTGAGGTTTTACTTTTTTTAACAACAGGCCGTCCAATTCGTGAATGGTAAAAGCCATAAAAAAATCTATGTTTTGTTTCAACACAAACTCGGTCTGTTTTACTTCTTCATGCAGATGGAAAATGACGCTAAACGCAAGGTCTTCTTTAATCACCTCCATACTGAACAGATCGGTGATCAAGTGTATGAATGTGGCTGCTTGAGTTATTGCTTCGCCTACAGTGCTACTTGTTTTAATGAGCTCGCCAACAGCACCTAATGCGGCAAGTTGCATAGATTCGCCAAAGTGGAGACCAAATAAGGGGTCTTTACTAATCTGCACAGCATTGAGCCATAGATCATTCATTTGTTTTGGTGTAAAACAGGTAGTTTTTCCTTCCAGTACTGCCTTTAAATCGATACCAGATAAAACACATAGATTTTCAGTGTCGAAATCTTTTTGTGGATAATAAGCCAGCAAACTGAGTATAAATCGATGTTGATGATTTTCCATAGATTAAAGTTAGAGAATTACTTTGTTGATCTGATCATGTTGGCGTGAAAAGGTAACAGCTTGTCATTTATTGGTAACAATTAGGTTCTCATTCGTCCCTTTCTTTGCAGTAGAAATTATTTACAATTAAAAATCAACGAAAATGAAAAATCAAGCAATGAACGTAGTAACAGAATTTTTAACTGCTGTACAAAAAGGAAATTTTGAAAAATTGGGTACTTTATTACATCCAAATGTGAGATGGTCTCAACCAGGTGATAATTTGGTTTCTGGACTTAAAAATTCGGCAGGTGAAGTATTTCAGATGGTGGGGCAAATGATGGAGCTCTCAGTCAACACACTAACTTTAACAGAGATCAAGCTATTGGCCGAAAATGAAAATCAAATTGCCTGTGTTTTAAACTGGAGCGTGCAACAAGCCAATGGCGATTTTTTAGAGATGATCAACATTGATGTGTACACTGTTGAGGAAGGTTGTATTACAAATGTGGTTGTTTTCTCAGAGAATCTCGATCTTGAAAATGAGTATTGGAAAAATTAGTTCAGACAGAAAATGGAAAAGTATAAAAGCCCGTAAGTTAAATACTTATGGGCTTTTTAGGTGTTGAATAAAAAACTAAAATAAAGGTTGTCCGAATGTAAGCAAGTTGCTATCTGGGTCGAGCACCGAAAATTCTCTTTGCATCCATGGTTTGTGTTCTAGTTCAGTACTGTTCACATCTTTATCTCTAACCAGGTCGTAAAATGCCTCAATATCATCCGTACGGATATAGACCTGACCATAATTTTCTTTCGGGTCGAGGGTAGCAAACTCAAAAAAGTGGATCTGGATCTGGTCTTTTTCTACCATTAGGTAGCCATCATAATCGGCACTGCCAAATTCCTGAAAACCCAATTTATTCAAATAAAAATCTCTGGTAATGGCTTTGTTGCGCATGGGTAATTTTGGGTTGATTGCTGTAAGCATAATGAGCTAAGTTTTTAAGTTGTGGTCTGATGATCAAACCTAAATAAATAACTTGTTATTTGCAAGTTGTTTTTGTATTTTTGAGTAGTGAAAGAAATTAAAAAGAGGTCTGGTTGTCCGATAAGTTCTGCCTTGGACATTATTGGTGATAAATGGTCGTTGCTGATCATTCGTGATATCATGATGAATGGCAAGAATACCTATAATGAGTTTTTGAAGTCGAAAGAGAAGATTGCTACCAATGTGTTGGCCGATCGATTGGTGATGCTAGAATCGGTTGGAATATTGGTTAAAGAAGAACATCCAGAAAGTAAAGCCAAAATATTATATCGTTTGACCCACAAAGGGATTGATCTATTGCCGGTTTTGGTTGAGTTGATCCTTTGGTCTGATGCTTATTTGCCTGTTGATCCAGATGCGCTCGCTTATGGAAAAGTGTTAAAAAAGGAGAAAGAAGCAATCATTAAACGGCTAACGGCCAGTATGAAAAAGAAGTAAGTACAGACCAATTTACTTAAATGATTTTTTGATTACATCGCTTTAGCTCAAGCTAACTATATTGGCATTATCTAAACATATACTTATTTAAAATGTCAATTATGGAAAAATTAAAGGTTTGCGTTGCTGGTGCCACGGGTTGGGCAGCTTCGGCACTTTGTAAAGGAATAGTAGCCACACCAGATCTTGAACTGGTTTGTGCCATAGCCCGTAAAAGTGCAGGACAAGATTTAAACCAAGTATTGGAATTGAATACTGACAATCCGATTCCCATTTTTGCTACTTTGGAAGAAACCTTAAGCATTCCTTATGATATATTGATCGATTATACTTCACCAGCAATTGCCGAACACCATATCGTTACTGCAATTAACAATGGCATTAATGTAGTGGTGGGTACATCTGGTGTAACAGACCAACAATATGAACAGATTGCAGCTTTAGCTACGCAGCAACAGCAATCGGTACTTGCAGTAGGCAACTTTGCCATTAGTGTAGTATTATTGAACAAATTTGCCGAAATAGCCGCCAAACACATGCCATCTTGGGAAATTATCGATTATGCCAGTAATACGAAGGTAGATTCGCCAAGTGGAAGTGCATTAGAGTTGGCAAACCGATTGGGCAAAGTAAACGAATCTGTTCTTACGGTTCCCGTAGCAGAAACCAAAGGGATTAAAGAAACAAGAGGAGCCGATATCAATGGCATGCAGGTACATTCGGTTAGGTTACCAGGTTTTGTGATTTCCTTAGAAGCCATATTTGGCATGGAAAGCGAAAAACTGACCATTAAACATGAGGCAGGGGCAAGTGCACAACCTTATGTAAATGGAGCCTTGTTGGCCATTAGAAAGGTAGGTTCGTTTAAAGGACTGAAAAGGGGGCTAGATCAAGTAATGGATTTTAACCTCTAAAACAGCATCAATTTTGTGGAAATCGGTTTTTTTGTTGATAAGAAAATTTGCCCTTCAGCATAAATAATGCAACCTTCGTGTATCAAATAAAAATATACAATGGAAGATTTAAAAGCATTAAGCCAAGTTGCGGAATTTCATAAAACCTTTAAACACCCTATTTTAGAACAGGCCACTATTCCTGCTAAGGAAAGATGCCAGTTAAGGATAGATTTATTAGCAGAAGAGTTGAAAGAACTACAAGAAGCTGTGAATGATGGAAATATGGTTGAAATTGCGGATGCGCTTTGCGACTTACAATACGTGCTTGCAGGTGCTGTTTTAGAATTTGGCTTGGGTAATCAATTCAAATCTTTATTTGATGAAGTACACCGCTCTAATATGAGCAAAGCCTGTAAAACGGTTGAAGAAGCAAATGAAACCATTGCACATTATAAAAATAATAGCAATGTAGATGCGCATTACAAAGAAATCGATTCTTTATTCTTGGTGTATAGAGATGGAGATCATAAAACTTTAAAATCAATTAATTATTCTCCTGCAGACTTAAAAGGTTTGTTGGTGAATACTGAAGCTTAATCCATTATATTTATGTTAATTATTAGCAACTACGAGGAGTTTGAAGCTTACTTGGGTAAAGAACTGGGTATTTCTGGATGGCATACCATTGATCAAGCACAGATCAGTAAATTTGCCGATGCTACCTTAGATCATCAATGGATCCATATTGATCAAGAACGTGCAGCTGTTGAAAGCCCGTTTAAGGCAACTATAGCCCATGGTTATCTTACGCTATCTTTAATCCCATACCTATGGAAACAGATTGCCGAAATCCGTAACCTGAAAATGGAAATCAACTATGGGATAGAAAGTTTCAAATTTGGACAAGCAGTAGTAGTAGATAGTGCGGTACGTTTAAAAACTAAACTGAAATCTATTGTAAACCTAAGGGGTACCACCAAAGTAGTAATTGAAGTAGTATTGGAAATTAAAGACCAACCAAAACCTGCGTATACAGGTGATGTGATGTTCTTATATCATTTTATAGCTTAAGCCACTTATTGGGTAACTTGGTTGTTTTGGGTGTGGCTAAAGGTATTGCCTGAAATTTGATTGTCAAATGGGGCCACATCTTGTAGGGTGCGTGAGGGATATTTAACCACATCAAATTTCCCTTTCCAATCGGTATTTTTACTGTCGCCAATTAAAATGCCTGTAGTGGCATTGGCAATCTGATTTCCTTTAATGGTGCAATTGCTTGCTGCAATATAAAACCCAACCTCGTCTTTTCCTTTTGCCATTCCGTACATTAACCTAATGGCCGTTTTAATGTGGTCAATTTTATTGTTGATGATTTGATGCCCAGTACCATTGATCCGGATGCCTCCGGTACCTCCTTCAAAAATGTTGCCTTCAATAAGGCAATCGTGGCCACCACGCATCACCAATTCGCCATCATTATCTTTAAAGTAGTTTTTGAGGTAATGGTTGCTGCTGCTTTTATTGCTGATCACTTCATTTTCTCCATTGCATTGAATGAACCTGTTGTTGCTCACGATCGATTTGGCTTCAATATTACCCAGCAGTACTGGATCTTGACCTATCTGCACACATTCTCCACCATTGCCATTGGGCCAGCTTACTTTGTTTTTATCAGTAAATAAATTTGCTGTAATGAGGGTGTATAAAGGGCAACTTTCTTTCGTAATCTTAACCTGCACATCTTGGTTATCTATATTGCCACTAAAAGTACAATGGTCTATTTGGTTGTGTTGCCCGTTTCCAGAAACAATAACCAAGGGCATAAACTGGGCATTTACCTTATTGCTTATAAAACTACAAGCCGTTAAACGACAGTTCTTGGTGTTTTTAAACTCTACCAATACACCAGTTTTTCCAGTTGTTTTATTAAGGTTACAATTTTTAAAGGTAAGTCCGTCTAACACAATAAAATTGCCAGTAATTTTGAAGATGGTTTGATTGACTTCGCCAGAAAAAATAACTTGGCCAGCTGTTTCAGCTTTAATTAGTATAGGTTTTACTTGGGTACCCTGATTGGTAATTTCTAGCATCCAATCTGTATAATTGCCATTTTTGATGATCACTTCATCACCAGGAACAAGTTTGCCGAGCAGGTTTTTAAACTCTGCTTCCGAACTGATGCGGTAAGTATTGGCTACAACAGTATGGCAAAAGCCTACTAAAAAAAGAAAGTATAAAGCGGTTTTTTTCATTTCTAAATTTAAACTTAGGTCACCTATAAAATGACAATGGAATCTTAATTATTTGTAATATATTTAAGTTTTGAAATTCGAACTTAATTCTAGATCTCTACGGGGTCAACTGTATGATTAAGATTTTAAATATAGCGACTAATCCTAGTATTTTTATCAGTTAATAATGTTAAAAAGGTTCACAAAATCTTTACTCTTTTTACTTTTTGTATTTGCTTGTAACCTTTCTTATGCGCAAAAATTAGTCGCCTTAGATGGCAAACTACCAGAACATATTTTTAAATCGGAAGAAGTAGTTTGGTTAGAAGACCCCAATGGTGGCTTAACTTTTAACGAAATTAGTAGTGCGGCTTATCAAAGCAAATTTATTCCCAACATCAATTACTATCCAAAAAACTATAACCGTTCTTCTGCGTATTGGTATCGGGTAAAGGTAAATTTTACTAAAGACCTTGACAAATCGGCTGTGATTGAATTTTTTGATCAGATTACCGATCAAATAGATGCCTATATGCCAGATGGGAAAGGCAATTACGTTCACAGTAAAGCTGGAGCGGATCTCAACTTTGAGGATAGGATGTTTCAGCATAAAAATTTCGAATTTTTAGTAAACAGCACCAAAAAGGGAGAACACATTTACTATTTCAGGGTAAAATCAAAAGATCAGGTTAACGTAATTATTGTGTTTAGAACCGTAGAAAGGTTTATTCAATACGGTTTAACAGAGTATTTTACTTTCGGCTTTTTCTATGGCATGATCGTGATTTTCAGTTTTCACAACCTGTTAATGTTTATTGCCGTCAAACGAAGACAATACCTTTATTATATCCTCTATATTTTAAGTGTGGGTATTTACGAAATGTCTACCGATGGGATTGCCTTTCAATACTTATGGCCAAATCACCCGGTGTGGAACGAATATGCTTATGGCGTTTCGCTCTATTTTCTGAGTACTTTTGGACTGATTTTTACCAAAGAATTATTACACGTTAAAATAAAGGCGCCTAAGATCAATCAATTGATCAACATTGTACTGATACTTCGTTTGGCATTCTTTTTAGCCTGTATGTTTTACAATAACGATTGGTTTAAATACAAGTTCTTAGAATTTATTCCTTTGTCGATCTGTTTTTTCACCGGTATCTACATCTGGTGGCGAAAAGAGTACAGGCCTGCACGGTTTTTTGTATTGGGCTATTTTTTCCTTTTCAGTGGTTTCATTATCAAAGTGATCCATATTTTGGGTTGGGCCCGACATATTCCGGGTGCTTTGGGCTATTATAGTTTAACATTTGGCTTTTTATTAGAAATGGTGTTCTTATCATTCGCTATCGGTGATCAGGTAAGAATCTTGAAAAGGAAAAAGGAAAATGCCCGTAAGCAGATCATCAAACAGATGCAGGTCAATGCCGACTTAAAAGACAGTATCAACAGAGATCTAGAGGTTAAGGTACAAGAGCGTACTCAAGAAGTACAACAACAATCTAGAGAGCTGCAACAGAAAAATATCACTATTGAGCAACAAAATGAAGAGTTGCTGTCTAAAAATACTTTATTAGAGCATCAGGCTGAAGAGATTTCTAGAATGAACATCCTTTTAGAAAAAGATAATATCAGTTTAAAAACAAATATAGAAAAGGTAACCGATGCGAGGGTAAATGCCACCGAACTTGATTTTGATGAGTTTAGTCAAAAGTACCCAGATCGCGATTCATGTTACAAATTTCTGGCCGATATGAAATGGGAGCATGGTTATGCCTGTATCAAATGTAGCAATACTACCTATTGTAATGGTAAGGTGCCTTTTAACCGCAGGTGTACCAAATGTGCCTACGAAGAGTCTGTATTGCACCACACTATTTTTGAAAATAATCGTATTCCTATCAACAAGGCCTTTTACCTCGTGTATCTCATGTACAACCATAAAGGGGCAATATCTTCTCATAAACTGTCAGAAAAGCTTGGTATCAGACAAAGTACCTGTTGGACCTACGCTTCGAAGGTTAAAAAAGTAATGGAAGAGCGCAAAAAAGACCTCAAAGGTGTCGGAAAATCTGGATGGAGTAAGCTCGTTCTGGATAAATAAGACCTCAAAACGCCTGTTTTATTATAGAAAGGCAATAAATTTAACTTTTTTTTAATTTTTTTTCGATGTGGTTAAAGCGTATCGACTAATTCTTTATTGCGTCACTAATCATGCAGTAAATCAACCGATTATCAATTTTATAGCTTGCGAATTAAGCGTATCAAAAATTTTATAACTAATTAATTATCAAGTATTTATGATATTTTTTTATTTGCAAATGTAAATCGCATTCGGCTATATTTACCTCACCAAATATTTTGGAATATTAACAAACCAACTTAAACTGTATGAGGAAAATTCTATTTAAAAGAATTTTGCAGAAGTTACCGACATTAGTACTGTGTTGTTTTTTTCTGCAAATCAATGCTTCAGCTATTTCTGCTAAAAGCAAAACCACCCCCAATTATCTCTCCAATTCAACAAGCAATTTTGCTTTGGCAAAGGCATTTTTAGATATTTCTGGAGTAGTAACCGATTCTAAAGGTCTGGCCTTGCCCGGAGTAGGTATTAAGGTTAAAGGAACCCAAAAGGTAGCAGTTACCGATGAGGATGGTAAATTCATGATCAGAGGCGTTGATAAAGATGCCATCCTTGTATTTACGAGTATTGGTTTTAAAACAAAAGAAGTTACCGTAGGTGAAGTAGCTTCATTAAAAATCACTTTAGAAGACGATGCCCAAGGTTTAAACGAGGTAGTTGTAGTAGGTTATGGTACACAAAAGAAGGTAAATCTTACTGGTGCAGTAACTGCAATTAGTGGGGCTGAATTAATGAATAGACCAGTGCCAAACGTAACCTCAGCACTTCAGGGTAGAGTAGCTGGTGTAGTAATTACCAGAAATAGCGGACAGCCTGGACAAGAAAACTACGGTTTAAGAATTCGTGGTACCAATTCAATTAACGGTTCTGCTGCATTGGTATTGGTAGATGGAATTGAGATGGATTTGAATCTCATCAATCCAGACGATGTAGACAATATTTCCTTTCTAAAAGACGCAGCAGCATCTGCTATTTATGGTGCAAGAGCGGCTGGTGGAGTTGTATTGGTAACTACAAAGAAAAGTACCAGTGGAAAAACTAGGGTAAATTTCAATTCTTATTACAGTATCAACGTAACAGCTAGACAGCCTCAACGTTTAAACTCATGGGATGAGCAGACTTTAATTGATGAAGCACGTTTCAATGCTACAGGTGCTAGAGAATTTACACCTGAGCAGATCGAATGGTTAAAAAATCCAAACTTTAATTACCGCCCTAACCTAACTTCTAACCGTTGGGAATATTTTGACAATACAGATTGGATCAAAGCGGGGATGAGTACAGTAAACCATGCGCAAAACCACTCTGTTTCGGTAGGCGGGGGCTCTAAAGAGTTAAATTACCTGCTTTCTGGAAGTTTCCAAACCAGAGATGGGGTGTTACGTTATGGTCCAGATGATAACTCTAGATACAACTTCAAGCTCAATTTGAATACCGAATTGAACAAATATGTAAATATTGGTTTGGTTGCTGGTTATATTGGCCAGGTTACCAATTCAAATTCGTTCTCTACCGGAAACATTGTAAGTGCACTTTATCGTGTGCGTACCAGACAATCTTTATATACACCACCAGAAGATACTACCGGGCAGCCTTATAACGGCGATTTACAGATCAATGCAGTAGATATTGAGAAAAATGCAGGTTTTACTAGATCCATTTACGAGAGTTTTACTGGTAAAGTAGATGTAACCGTAAAAAACTTTATCAAAGGTTTAAGCATCAATGCGGTAGCTTGGAGAAACCAAGATAACTATAATTACGAACAAGACAGAAGAAGCTTAAACTGGTACGGACGTAGCAATACTGAGGCTCCACGTTTCAGTGCCAACGTACCAAACGGCATCAGTTTAACTAAAAATCGTGGTTACCACGACAATTTACAAACTACGGCTACGTACGACTTTAAGTTAGGCAATAAACACAATTTCACAATTTTAGGCGGTGCAGCTTACGATCAATATAGGAAAGATGAAATCAGTGCAGGAGCAACCAACTTGTACAGTAATGATTCATTCAGCTTAAACTTTTCTGATCTTTTAAATCGAACAAATGGCGATAACGTAGAAACTTATGCTTTTGGTTCGTTGTTTGGCAGGTTCAACTATAATTATGATGAAAAGTATTTATTTGAAAGTACTGTTCGTTACGATGGAAGTTCTCGTTTGGCACCAAGCTCTCGTTGGAACCTGTTCCCATCGTTCTCTGCAGGATGGAGAATAAGCGAAGAAAACTTCTTTAAAGGTAATGTGCCTGTAGTATCCAACTTAAAATTAAGAGCATCGTGGGGCCAGGTAGGTAATGCAGTAGGTACAGACATTGGTAACTACGATTACATTGCCACTCTAAACAGTGGTAGTGCTTTAGTGCTGAATGGCCTAAAAACCAATTATTTCTTCCAAAATGTATTGCCTTCCTTAGGTAAAACATGGGAAACAGTACAATCGTCAAACATTGGTGTCGATTTAGGAATGTTCAAAGAGCGTTTAACCTCTACGGTTGAATTTTACAACAACCGCAACAAAAACATGTTGATCTTATTGAACAAACCAAACATTATTGGTATTGATGTATCAAAAACCAACTCTGGCGAATTAGAAAGTTGGGGCTGGGAAGCAGAACTGAAATGGAGAGATCGAATTGGAAACTTTGGTTATAATATTGGTGTTAACTTTTCAGATAACCAGAACAAGTTGATTAAAATGGCTGGTAAAAACCTGATCGGAACTGGTGGGGTAGTGAGTGCTATTGAGGGTTATCCTTTAAACAGTGTTTGGGGTTACAAAACTGATGGTATCTTCCAAACAGCCGAAGAAGCTAATGCTTACAAAGCTAAGGTGAGTTATCCATTTTTTGCCAATCCAACAGCTGGAGATATCAAATACCTTGACCTAAATGGCGATGGGGTAATTAATGCAGGCGGTGGTACACCAGAAAACTCTGGAGACTTGGTTTATTTAGGTAATACCAGTGCAAGATACTCGTATGGTTTTGACGTGGGCGCAAGCTGGAAAGGTTTTGATTTTTCGGTAGCTTTTCAAGGTACCTTAAAACGTTCTTTCTTAATTGCTACAGAAACTTTGGCACCATTAAATGGAACAGCGAATATGCCTTGGACCATCCACATGGACCGTTGGACACCAGATAATCCAAATGCATTTTTCCCTCGCATGTACCAAACCAGTGATCACAACTATAAACCTTCAGACAGATGGACCCAAAACGGAAGTTATATCCGCTTAAAGAACCTACAACTTGGTTATAAAGTTCCTTTCAACAAAAAATACATTCAAAATGTAAGGATATATTTCTCAGGACAGGATCTGTGGGAAAGCACCAAAGTGTTAAGTGTATTTGATCCAGAAGTAAGCAACGGAGTAAACTCTCAGGCTTATCCATTCTACAGATCATTTGCATTTGGTTTAAATGTTACTTTATAGTTCTAATTATCATGAAAAAAAATATATTAATCAGTTCGGTTTTTGCAGCACTCATCCTGTTAGGGAGTTGTGCAAAGCTAGATAGAGCACCCGAAACCAATTTCTCTGATACCGATTTTTGGAATACAGAGGTCG
The DNA here is from genome assembly GCF_001412215.1 of Pedobacter sp. Hv1. GTDB lineage: Bacteria > Bacteroidota > Bacteroidia > Sphingobacteriales > Sphingobacteriaceae > Pedobacter. Next base: position 716,218 of record NZ_LLWP01000004.1, on the reverse strand, counting down.
ACTTAATGAATGCAGCCAATAGGTTATATCAACAAATGGGCGGATATGGCCCAGATAACCGTGCTGACGACAATACCAATCAAAATATTGATGCCATTAGTACAGGAAATAGAAGTGTACCCAGTACCGATGGCAACTGGAACAACCCGTACAACATGATCTTTACGGCCAACAACATTCTTGAAAAAGGAGTGAAGGCAAAAGTTAGTGAAAGTGTAAGGAACCGCTATTTTGCAGAAGCCCGTTTCTTTAGAGCTTATGCATATGCCCAATTGATCGAAAAATATGGAGATGTGCCTTTGGTATTGAAAACATTATCGGTTGATGATCCAGACTTGAATATGCCAAGAACAGCCAGAGAAACAGTAGCCAAAGCAATTTATGATGATTTGGACTTTGCATCGGTATGGTTGCCAACAAGAGCGGCTTTACCAGCGGCACAATATGGTCGTATTACCAAAAGCACTGCTTGGGCATTAAAAGCTCGTGTAGGTCTTGAAGAAGGAACCAGAGCTAAGTTTAATGGGGTTACTGGTTGGCAAGATCACTTAAACGTAGCGGTAGCTGCAGCCACTTCGGTAATGGGACAAGGACATACTTTGTTTGCTAATTATTTGGGTGAATTTACGCATTTAGGAGATGGCATATCAAACACGGAGAACCTGTTGATTAAACAATATTTATTGACTGTGCTTACCCACAATACTTCTCGTGATTTAGAAAACGGAAGAATTGCACCAACACGTAATTTAATTCGTCAGTTTTTGTACAGCGATGGACTTCCTGCATGGAACTCAGACCAGACACCATCGGCTACAAGATCTACTTTATTTGTGCCAGAGGCTAGCGAAGCCAGTTACAATACCATTTTAGATAACCGTGATCCACGAATTACCACATTGGTGTATAGGGCAGGAGAGCAATCTTACCAAAGAGCTTGGGTGCCACAAACTTCATTGGGCTCAAGAACAGCTTATGCGGGTAAAAAAGGTTTCGATGCGGCAGATTGGGCAAGCAATGGTAATGCTACAGTACAAAGAAACATTATCCGCTATGCAGAAGTATTGTTGATTTATGCTGAAGCTAAATTTGAATTGACAGAATCGATTAGCGATGCTGACCTTAACCTCACTGTAAATGCACTAAGAACCCGTGCAGGTTTTGCGCCTAGACTGAGCAATGCCTTTGTAACAACAAATGGCTTAAGCATGCGTGAAGAAATTAGAAGAGAAAGAACTGTAGAACTCTCCTTAGAATATTTCAGGTTTGGAGATTTGATTAGATGGAAAACAGCTGAAACCGTAATGCCAAAACCAATTCTTGGTGGAAAATACATTGCAAGTGAGTGGGTAGGCACCAATGCATCGGCCCTTAACCTTAATGCAGATGGAGTGCTTGTAGTTGAAGATGCAACCAAGCGCAAATTTAATGCAGCTAGAGATTATTTATATCCAGTGCCATTAAATGAAATCGCATTAAGCAATAACAATGTTAAACAAAACCCAGGCTGGCAATAAAATAAATAACGAAAAGATGAAAAAATCAAATATAGTTTTATCAATTATAGCATTCATATCGCTTGCTTTAGCTGCATGCGAAAAAGACGACCCAACAGGGCCTGTTGGCTTACCAGAGTATGAAAACTACTATTACGCAGGTTTCTTGCCATGGAACAATACAGGTACAGAATCTGTATTTAGAACCCAAACCACATTGGTGAAGTTTCCTGTACAGTTTCACTCTGCCTATGTTCGTAATTATGATGCAGAAGCCAAATATACCTTAGTGGCTACAGGTCTTCCCAATCCGGCAGTTGTTGGACAGGATTTCAATTTTGTAGATAAAAGTGGAAACATCATTCAAGGAAACAATGGAGTTTACACCTTAAAATTCCCACAGGCAAAAGCATTGATCGATACCATTTATGTGAAAGTATTGAACAGCAGCATTGCAGGAACGCGTAAAATAGAAATTAACATCATTAAAAATGAAACCAGCGATTATACAGTTGGGAATTTTTCGCAAGCGTTTAAACGTTTTTTAGAAGTTAAATAATACAAAACAGAATCACCAAAGTCGGCTCGCTAGAAATGATAAGCATAGGCTGATTTTGGTGATTTCTAAATCTTAAATTTTAACCCGAACCTTTTGGTTTCAATGGAGCTGAAGTTTAGCATCAACAGCTGTCAATTGATTTTTTACTTTTATAATGTACCAAGCTACCTGTTTGAAAAAAATTATCCCATTCCTTTTATTTTTTGCTTTCTCTTCTACTTTTGCCCAGAAACCAAAGGACATTTTACCCGCAAGGATATCCGTAAACCTAAATCAGAACTGGTCTTTTGCTAAAGATCCCAGTAAACAAGTTTCTAGTTTAAATCTAAAGGATTTAAAATGGGCTGTTGTCCATATTCCGCATACTTGGAATGCTTTTGATGTGATGGACGATGTGCCGGGTTATTATCGTGGCATAGGCTGGTATAAGAAAAAACTGAGCCTTAAACCAGAATGGAAAAACAAAAAAATATACCTCTATTTTGAAGGTGCAAATCAAGAAACTACCGTTTACCTCAATGGTAAAAAAGCGGGTTATCATGTAGACGGCTACAATGCTTTTCGCATTCCTTTAGAAAACCTAAAGTTTGATGGCAGCGATGAGGTAGCGGTAAAGGTTGACAATAGCTTTAATGAAAGTATTGCCCCTTTAACTGCCGATTTTACCTTTTTTGGAGGCATTTATCGCAATGTTTCTCTATGGGTTTTACAGCCTGTTCATTTCGAAGATAATTTGTATGCTTCTAAAGGAGTATATGTGCATGGCGACCGTGTTTCTAAAACTGGAGCCGAAGTAGTGGTAAATGGGAATTTGATCAATAGCTCAAAAACAGTTAAAAAATTAAGCATTGTAACTACATTCTCAGATGCTGCTGGAAAAAAGATCGAAGAGGTTAAATCTTCAGTTACGGCAGATTTGAATCAACTCATTTCGTTTAAACAACCTGTGATAGCTGTTAAACAACCTAATTTATGGTCGCCAGAAAATCCTTACCTGTATCAGGCCAGCACACGTTTGTTAGAGGCCGAAACGGGCAAAGTACTGGATGAGGTAAAGGTAAGTGTAGGTTTAAGATTTTTCAGCTTTGATGCAGAAAAGGGTTTCTTTTTAAACGGAATGCCTTATAAATTGATCGGCGCAAGTCGCCACCAAGACTTTGAAGGCATGGGCAATGCGGTTCCATCGGCCTTGCAGGTAAAAGACATTACGTTGTTGAAAGGAGTGGGGGGTAACTTTTTGCGTGTAGCCCACTATCCACAAGACCAGGCCGTTTTAGATGCTTGCGATCGGATGGGTATCCTCACTTCTGTTGAAATTCCTATTGTAAATGAAATTACCGAAACAGAAGATTTCTATCGCAATAGCAGAAACATGCAGTTGGAAATGATCAAACAAAACTATAACCATCCAAGCGTAATTATATGGGCTTATATGAATGAGGTTTTGCTGAAGATGAAATTTAACAATGATCCCGAAAGGAAACAAAAATATTTGACCAATATTGCCACATTGGCGCAATCGTTAGAAGACTTAACTAGGGCAACAGACCCTACTCGTTATACCATGATGGCTAACCATGGAGACATTAACGGTTATACCAAGGCTGGTTTAACAAAAATACCGATGCTCATTGGTTGGAATTTATACCAAGGCTGGTATGGCGGTAAGTCGGAAGACTTTGGGCCAAACTTGGATAAAATCCATCAATTGATGCCTGATAAACCAATTTTGGTTACAGAATATGGTGCAGATGCAGATCCAAGGATCCATGCAGCTGAGCCGATCAGGTTTGATAAAAGCTTAGAATATGCCATGCTTTACCATCAGATTTATATCAAAGACATTTTAAAAAGACCTTTTGTGGCAGGGGCTGCGGTTTGGAATTTATCAGATTTCAATTCAGAAACCCGTGAAGAAACCATGCCACATGTGAATAATAAAGGCCTGTTGACTTTGTCAAGAAAGCCTAAAAACACTTTTTACCTCTACAAAGCAAATTTTCAGACCAAACCATTTGTAAAAATTGGCGATGGGAGCTGGACATTAAGAGGAGGGCTTGCCAATACCGGTGCGAATCAATCTATCCAGCGTTTACAAGTGATTAGCAATACCGACACAGTTGAACTTTGGGTAAATGGCAAAAGCTTAGGCAAAAAGAACACAGTAGAAAGGTTAAGCAATTGGGAGGTAGCTTTTAAAAACGGTAAAAATGAAATCCGAGCTGTTTCTTTTGTGAATGGAGTGAAAATTGAAGATCGAAGTACCATTGAATTCCAAGTAATACCTAAGGCTTTGGCCAATTTTAAAGCCATCAATATTGTTTTGGGCAGCCAAAGACAATTTATTGATGAGCAAAAACAAGAAATCTGGTTTCCTAGTCAGCCTTATCAACCTGGTTCTTGGGGGCACAATGGAGGCGAAGCCTTTAAAATCAAAAATAGCGGTCGCCAAAGTTATGGTACCGATAAAAATATCAGGGGCACTTTTAACGATCCAATTTACCAAACACAATTACTTGGTTTAGAGAGTTATCAACTAGATGTACCTAAAGGAAAATATGAAGTGACTTTACATTTTGCAGAACTAATGGGCAATGGAATCCAATCGGTTTTACCTTATAATTTAGATAGCCTTATTGCAGTAAGCAAAGATGTGCCGGAGCAAAGAATTTTCGATGTGTATTTAAACGATAAATTGGTCATTAAAAATATCAATATCGCAGCCACTTATGGCATTGCCAATAGTGTGCAAAAGAAGTTCGAATGTATAGTTGCAGACGATAGGGGTATTAAAATTTTATTTAAGAGCATTAAAGGCAAACCAGTGTTGAATGCCTTACAGGTTAAAAAAATTAATTAAAGATTAAATTTTAAACAAAGCTGATCAAAATTCATGTTATCTTTTGGCTGAAAAATAAACCAGAAATAATGAAACAGTTACCCAAAAGGATTTTATCCATAGATGTATTAAGGGCCATCACCATGTTGCTCATGATCTTTGTGAACGATGTAGCTGGCGTGGCTCAAATTCCGAAATGGATTGAGCATACTGCTGCAGACTTTGATGGCATGGGTTTTTCTGATCTCATTTTTCCAGCTTTTCTTTTCATTGTTGGCTTGTCTTTGCCATTTGCCATCCAAGCACGGTTAAAGAAAGGAGATTCGACCATGGCTGTGCTGCTTTATATTTTATTGAGAGCATTGGCCTTAATTGTAATGGGATTTTTTCATGTCAATTTAGAGAATTATAATAGCGAATTGGCCGTTTTAAGTTACCCTGTTTATGTGATCTTGTTAACTGTGGGTTTCTTTTTAATCTGGTTAGACTATCCTCAGCAAATGGCTAAAACCATAAAGTTCTCCTTAATTGCTTTAGGGGTATTTGTAGTAGTTGCGATGGCTTATTTGTATAAAGGCGGTACTGCAGCAGCGCCAAAGGGTATGGAGCCACAATGGTGGGGTATTTTAGGGATTATTGGTTGGGCATACCTGTTTTCGGCCTTGGTCTATTTCATTACCAAAGGAAAATTGGTAGTGCTATTGCCTGCTTTTATCGTTTTTGCATTGATCAATATTACCAGTCATATGCACCTGTTAAATATAGACTTGTGGATGATTGGCGATGCATCTTCTATTACCTTGATGTTGGGTGGAGCAGTAATTTCTACTTTGTATTCGGTTTTAGTCGCTAAAGAGAAAGATAAAAACCTATGGCTAATCTTGGCATTGGCAGGTGTGTTGACGATTGTTTTTGGGCTGGTAATCAGACCTTATACTGGTGGTATCTCAAAAATTTATTCAACTCCAGCTTGGGTGTTCATCTGCATGGGCATTACCATTTTAATGTTCGAGTTGCTCATCTATCTCGTTGATGTGAAGGGGAAAAAGAATTGGTTCAATATGATCAAACCAGCGGGTACAAGTACTTTAACTTGTTATTTAGTGCCCTATGTTTTGTATGCAGTGTTTAATTTGGTAGATTTCAATTATCCACACTACTTTAATTTTGGCATTGGAGGGATCATCAGATCGATGTTCATCGCCTTTTTGGTCATTAGGGTAGTGGCATTTATGGAAAAGAAAAGTATCCGTTTAAAAATCTAAGGTCATGATCACATTTGTAAAACACAGAATCAACCAATGCTTTCTTTTGCTCATCGCAATCGCATTGTTATCCGCAACTCAAATTCCAGCACAAAAACCAGTTGTAATTGGTTATGTAACGGGTTTTAATGGGTTAACCAATACCACTTATATTGAAGCAGAAAAATTGACTCATATCAATTACGCTTTTGTCAATATCAAAAACAACAAAGCCTATTTAGAAAATTTAAAAACCGATACCGTAAATTTTGCCCGTTTAAATGCTTTGAAGCTTAAAAATCCGAGCCTACAGGTTTTAATATCTATTGGCGGTTGGGCTTGGAGTGAGAATTTCTCTGATGCGGTTTTAACCGACTCGTTAAGGAAAGGTTTTGCAGAGAGTGCGGTTCAGATCATTCGCAAATACAAATTAGATGGGGTAGATATCGATTGGGAATATCCAGGTATGCCGGGTGAGGAAGGGAATATTTATCGCCCTGAGGACAAACAGAATTTTACTTTAATGTTTGAAGCGATTAGAAAAGAACTCAATGTGTTGGAAAAAGAAACCGGGAAAAAGAAATTGTTGACCACAGCAACTGGAGGTTTTGCTTCTTTTTTAGATAAAACTGAAATGGGCAAAGCTTCGCAATATTTGGATTATATCAACCTGATGACTTACGATTATTATCCCTCAAAACAGGCCGCACACCATACCAATTTGTACGATTCGAAAAGTTATCCATCTAGTAATTCTGCCGATAGAGCTGTTCGTGCCTACGTCGAGGCAGGTGTGCCAGCATCAAAAATTGTAATGGGTATCGCCTTTTATGGCAGAAACTCGAAATTGAGCCCCAATGCACAAAAAGGGATAGGTGATACGGTATTGGTCGCAAATAGCTATGGAAGGGGCTACACCTTTACCAAAGATAGCTTGGTGAACAAAAAAGGATTTGTTGAGTACAAAGATGAAGCTGCTAAAGCGCCATTTCTGTTCAATGCAAGCACCAAACAATTCATTTCTTACGACAATGAATGGTCTGTAGTCCACAAATGTGACTATGTGCTCAAACATAAATTGGCTGGAGTGATGTTTTGGGAGTACAGCTCAGACAATAAAGGTTATCTCTTGAACCAGATTACCAAGAGTTTTAAATAATACACAGAAGAATGATAAAGAAGATCAGCGCTATTTTACTGCTTTTATTAGGTTTTAATCTGTTTTTACAGGCGCAGACCAGTAAACGTTTAAACAACAATTGGGAGTTTGTGAAACAAGACCTTGGTGGGGTTTGGGAAGCATTACGGCCAGTTAAGGCAGGAAATCCTGAAGAACTTCCATTTTGGCAAAAAGTAAGCTTGCCACATTGTTTCAATGCTACCGATGCGGTTGATCCAGATGTGAACTATTACCAAGGTCCGGGTTGGTATAGAACCTATATTGATATCGCCAACCCTTATGCCAATGGGAGAACATTGTTGCATTTTGAAGGCGCTGGTCAAAAAACACAAGTTTACATTTACAATACCAAAGTAGCTGAACATGTAGGGGGCTATGACGAATGGACTGCCGACATTACCGAAGCTGTGGCCGCATTTAAAAAAACAGCTGTTTTTAACAGTCAATATAAAGGAAAAATTCCGGTAGTGATCAGGTGCGATAACTCTAGGGATCTGGAAATGATTCCTTCAAGTTTGTCAGATTTTAATGTGTATGGAGGTATTTACCGCTACCTCAATTTAGTGTACACGCCGGAGCTTTCTGTTGATAAGTTGTTTGCAAAGGCTATGGTTGATGCAAAAGGTAGTTTGGGTAAATTGAGTGTTACAGCAAGATTACTTAATCCTGGGGCTTTAAAAGGTGCCACAGTTCAAATTAAGCTTACTGATCCATCTGGAAAAAGCATTGCTGATTGGAGCAAAGAGATTTTAACTTTTAAGGGCGATTCGTTGTTGATGGAAACTACCGTGAAAACACCAAAGCTATGGTCAACAGAGCTGCCTCAACAATATCAGGTTACCTTGAGCATCACTGCCAATGGAACCAAGTCAACCCTCAGCCAAAAAGTAGGCTTCAGAAATTTTGAATTTGTAAAAAAGGGACCTTTTATGCTCAATGGCAAACGTTTATTGTTGCGTGGAACCCATAGACACGAAGACCATGCTGGCGTAGCTGCGGCCATGACAGAAGAAATGATCATCACCGAGATGAAGATGATGAAGGAAATGGGGGTGAACTTTATCCGTTTGGGTCATTACCAGCAATCGAGAATTGTATTGGATGCCTGCGATAGTCTGGGTATTTTGGTTTGGGAAGAAATTCCGTGGTGCAGAGGTGGTTTGGGTGGGCCAATTTATCAGGCACAGGCCAAAAGAATGTTAACCAATATGATTGAGCAACATTATAACCATCCGTCCATCATCATTTGGGGCTTAGGCAATGAGAACGATTGGCCTGGAGATTTTACAGAATTTGACCAACAAAAGATCAGGGCATTTATGAAAGAACTGAATGACCTTTCTCATCAATTAGATCCATCAAGAAGTACAGCCATTAGGCGATGCGATTTCTGTAGAGATATTGTAGATGTCTATTCTCCATCTATTTGGGCGGGTTGGTATCGTGGCGATTATACCGAGTATAAAGATGTTTCCTTAGCAGAGTTCAATAAATCAGATCGCTTTTTACATGTAGAATGGGGAGGAGATAGTCATGCCCGCCGACATTCAGAAAACCCGGATAATGCCTTAAGCAAGATTAAAAAAGGCGGTGGTGCCGACGAAAGAGCTGGCGATGCTTCATTATATGGTGGTGCAGCAAGGGTAAGTAAAGATGGCGATTGGAGCGAGAGTTACATTGCCAATCTAATTGACTGGCATTTAAAAGAACAAGAAACCATGCCTTGGCTAAGTGGAACCGCTTATTGGCCATTTAAAGATTTTTCTACCCCAATTAGACCAGAAAATCCGGTGCCTTATGTGAACCAAAAAGGGGTAGTAGAACGAGATTTTACCAAAAAGGAAGCTTTTTATATTTTCCAGTCTTATTGGACAACCACGCCAATGGTTCATTTATATGGTCATTCGTGGCCAGTGCGTTGGGGAGAAGAAGGTGAAGAAAAAATGGTGAAGGTGTATTCTAACTGTGATGAAGCAGAGCTATTTGTGAACGGCAAGAGTTATGGAGTTAGAAAAAGAGATAGCCAGAATTTTCCGGCTGCGGGTTTACGTTGGCAAATACCCATGAACAAAGGTAAATACACTTTTAAAGTGGTGGCTAAAAAAGGAAAAGTAACGGTTACAGATGAAATTACGCAAGAATATCAAACAGAAAAGTGGGGCAAACCAGCAAAAATGACTTTGGCTAAAATTGATGAAAAAGATGGGATTGCTACGTTGGAAGTAAAGTTGTTTGATGCCAATAACGTTTTATGCCTAGATGCTATCAATTTGGTGTCTTTCAGTTTGGTAGGTGATGGTGAGCTGATCCGAGATCAGGGTACTTCTACAGGTTCTGCTAAAGTACAGTTGTACAACGGAAGGGCTATTATCAAAATGAAAACCAATCAGGCAAAAAGTGTGGTTGCTGTTCAAACCAAAGGTATCCCAACCGTATTTTTAAACCCATAAACCATGAAAAAAATCAAGCTGATCTGTTTATTTGTACTGTTGTCGTTTTTGAGTTTTGCTCAAGGAAATATCAAACAACAGGCAATTGCCGTATTAAAAAAACAGAGTTTAACCGAAGCAGATTGGGCAATGCAACAAAGCCCGATTACGGTAACAGCAGAAAGTTCGCCTCGAAGTGCGGGTGGTAAACACGATTTCTTTTCGGAAGCTGATTATTTCTGGCCAAATCCAGCCAATCCAGATGGCCCTTACATCAATCGAGATGGCGAAACCAATCCAAATAACTTTGTAGCTCATCGCAAGGCCATGATCCGTTTTAGTCAGGTTATTGGTGCATTGGCTTCAGCTTATCAGCTAACAGGCGATGAAAAATATGTAAAACAGGCCATTATTCATTTAAAGGCTTGGTTTGTAGACCCAGCAACATTAATGAACCCCAACTTGTCTTTTGCGCAAGCTGTTAAGGGCTCTTCAACAGGTAGAAGCTGGGGCATTATCGATACCATTCATTTTATGGAAGTTGCTCAAGGCATATTGGTGATGCAAAAGGCCAAAAGTTTTGATCAGCAAACTTTAAAGTCGATTAAGAAGTGGTTTGCCGATTATATGCTTTGGTTAGATACCAGTAAAAATGGAGTGGCAGAAAAACTATCCAAAAATAACCATAGTGCCTGTTGGGTAATGCAAGTGGCTTCTTTTGCTAAATTGTGTAATGATCAAGTAATGATGGATTCACTGTGTTTAAGGTATAAAAATGTACTCTTGCCTTTGCAAATGGCTACCGATGGAAGTTTTCCTTTAGAGCTGGCACGAACCAAAGCTTATGGTTATTCTATTTTTAATTTAGATGCCATGACCATGATTTGCCAAATTTTATCTACCCCAAAAGATAACCTGTGGCAATATGCAACAGCAGATGGGAAATCGATCGAGAAAGGGATCAAATACCTGTATCCTTTTATAGCAGATAAAAACAAATGGACTTTAAAGCCAGACGTAATGTACTGGGAGAATTGGCCGGTAGCGCAACCCTTTTTGTTGTTTGGAGCCAATACCTACCACAACCAAAGTTGGTTCAATACCTGGAAAAGTTTAGATTTAAAACCAACAGTTGAAGAAGTAATTAGAAATGTACCCATCAGACATCCATTGATTTGGTTGTAAGCATTGGATAGAGAAGAATAGTAACGGAAATAAATAAAAAATAAATTGTTATGAAGTTGAAAATTAGTTTAATAGCAGTATTTGCTTTGTCTTATAGTTTAAGTAGTGCACAGCAGGTCAATGTGTCGAAATCTTTTGCTGCTGCGGCCAAACAAACTGATGTGTTGATCAAAAATGTAGATTCGGCCAGGGTAATCAAACCTACTTTTGTATCGCCGAGAACGGTTGAAAATGGACAATTTAAAATGGTCATTTCCAGAGATTGGACGAGTGGTTTCTTTCCGGCAGAGTTGTGGTATTTTTACGAATATACGAAAGACAAAAAGTGGTTAAACTTAGCCAAAAAATATACAGAAGATATTAAAAAAGAACAGTTTAACAGAGGTACGCACGATCTGGGCTTTATGATCTATTGTCCCTTTGGTAATGGCTATAAATTGACCAAAGACACTGCTTATCGTTCGGTAATTGTTCAGGCAGCTAAATCTTTGTCAACAAGGTTCAATGCCAAGGCTGGGGTAATCAAATCATGGGATCACAATGGCGACAAATGGAAATATCCAGTAATTATAGACAACATGATGAATTTAGAGTTGTTGTTCGAAGCCACCAAGTTTACCAAAGACTCTAGTTTTTACAAGATTGCAGTAAAACATGCCAATACCACTATCAAGAACCATTTCAGACCAGATTTTAGTTCATGGCATGTAATCGACTATGATACCTTGACAGGAAATGTTCGTCAGAAATTAACCGCACAAGGTTATTCAAATGAGTCGGCATGGGCCAGAGGGCAGGCATGGGGACTGTATGGTTATACTTTATGTTACCGTTACACTAAAAATGCTGCTTATTTAGCTCAGGCTGATGGGATTGCGAATTTTATTTTAAGTAGCAAAATAACCCCTGCTGATGGCATTCCATATTGGGATTACAACGACCCGCAGATTCCAAATGTGTCAAGAGATGCTTCTGCTGCTGCAATTACGGCTTCTGCATTGTACGAGTTGGCTAAATATAGCAAAGAGGGCAAAAAATATAAGGCAGCAGCTGATAAAATTCTAGCTTCTTTAAGTACGAAATATACCAGTAAATTGGGTGCGAACTATGGTTTTATCCTCGAGCACAGTACAGGCCACCGTCCAGCTAAATCTGAAATAGATGTACCGATCAATTATGCCGATTATTATTATCTAGAGGCTTTGTTGAGGTATAAGAACTTTGGAAAATAGAAGGGGGGAATAGGGAATAGGTAAGATGTAAAAGGGAAATGTAAGAGGGGAAATAGGGAATGGGGAATAGTAAATAGGGAATAGGTAAGATGGAAAATGTAAGAAGGAAATAATGAATAGAGAATAGGTGGTGAAAACTGGCAACTGCTAAAATCTTAGTCTTTATACTTTTGTCTTTCTACTTAGAGCTTATTACTTAAAACGTACCACTTAAAACTTATTACTTTAAACTTTCTACTTTACGCTAACGTTTCCGTAACTATTTTTGGATATTTCAGCGGGTAGGGATCTTTTATTCCTTAATATTGGCTATCCATTATAATAAACAAGATGAGTACAAATAAGCATAAATTACTACAAACATGGCGTTGGTATGGTCCCAATGATCCGGTAAGCTTGCAAGATGTTAAACAAGCAGGGGCTACTGGAATTGTTTCTGCCTTGCACCACATTCCACACGGCGAAGTATGGCCATTAGAAGATATCAAAAAAAGAAAAGCAATTATTGAAGCTGCTGGTTTAACATGGGCAGTGGTAGAAAGCGTACCTGTTCACGAAGCGATTAAAACCCGACGAGCTGGCGCTGAAAAATATATAGAAAACTATAATACCTCTCTAAAAAACCTAGCAGCCTGTGGTTTAAAAACCATTTGTTACAACTTTATGCCAGTATTAGACTGGACACGTACCCAATTGGATCTGATCATGACCGATGGTTCTAAAGCCCTGTATTTCAACTGGATAGATTTAGCGGTTTTTGACTTGTATATTTTTAATCGAGTTAATGCAGCGGCGGATTATTCTGAAAGTATATTGGCTAAAGCCAAAATCAGGTATGAGGCCATGACAGCGGCTGAGTTAGACGAACTGCGTATCAACGTATTGATGGGTATCCCTAACGAAAAGGAGATCGAAATAGAAGCTTTGAGGGCAAGTATAGCTGAATATAAAAACATTGGTACAGAAGGTTTGAAAGCCAATTTAACCTGGTTTTTAAATGAAATAGCAGAAACTTGTACAACGCATGGTATCAAGATGACCATTCATCCTGATGACCCACCTTATCCTATTTTAGGTTTACCACGCATAGCAAGTACCAAAGAAGATCTTTTATATATATTAAATAGTGTAGATCAACCTTTTAATGGAATCTGTTATTGTACAGGTTCATTGGGTGCAGGCATGGATAATAACTTGGTTGAGATCTTTGAAGCCGTAAAAGAAAGAGTTTATTTCTTGCACCTTCGCAATGTAACCAAGGATGAAGAAGGCAATTTCTACGAAGCAGACCATTTGGGGGGCGACGTAAATATGTACGAAGTAATGAAAGTAGTAACAGCCGAGAATGCAAAAAGGCTAACACCCATTCCTTTTAGACCAGATCATGGCCATCAGATGTTAGATGATTTGAACAAAGTAACCAATCCCGGTTATTCGGCAATTGGTCGCTTGCGTGGTTTGGCAGAGCTAAGAGGCCTTGAAATAGGGGTAACTGGTAATTATTAACAAGACATAAAAAAGCCTTAGTATTTGCTAAGGCTTTTTTGCAATTAAAGTTCGCCAGATCAATTGAAATGTTTGGAAAGCGCTTGCTGCAGTTCAATTCCTCTTAAATTTCTGGCAATAATTTTACCACTACTATCCAGTAAAAAATTCATTGGAATTACCGTAATGCCATACAAGTCTTTAAGCTCACTTTTACCAGCTTTGAGGTCACTTAGTTGTAGCCAAGGCAATCCATCTTCTTTTACAGCACCTAGCCAGTTTTCTTTACTGCTATCCATTGAGATGCTTACAATGTCAAACCCTTTGCCTTTAAATTGTTGGTAGGCTTTAATTAGATTTGGGTTTTCAGCTCTGCAAGGACCACACCAACTGGCCCAAAAATCTACTAAAGTTGTCTTTCCCTTAAATAAATTTACAGACACTATTTTACCACTTGCATCAGGTATTTCAAAATAAGGGGCCTGTTTGCCTATACCTGTTCTGTTGCTGGCCATTAATTTTTTATGTATCAATCTACCATAGGGCGAGTTTTTTACTTCATCTGTTAAGGTGTCATAGCCTGTTTGTAGGTTAAGCTCGTTTGGATTATATAGATGCTCATTGATGATGTAAGCAGATACGGTAGAGTTAGGGTATTGTTTAGCTTGTGCAAGTGCAATTTGGTTCAATTTGTTTGCATTAATTTCGGTAGTCTTTGTTAAAGCAATCAGCAATTTATTATCCTTTTTTTTCTCTGCAGCTAATTTCTTACCATGTAAACTGTTCATTTCTTTAGAAATAGGATTAACTTTTTGTATATAGCTTGCAAATTCATCTTGGCCTTTTGTACCACTAGCTTTAAGTTTAGCTATCGAATCTTTATGACAGCTAATGGTCAGGCTTCCTTTATCTAACACAAATTTGGCTTGAAATACCAAACCACTTTTTTTGCCATTTTTGTCGCGTGTTCTAAGGCCCAGGTAGCAAAATTCGGGGTTGCTAACGCTGCCAGAAAAGCTAAACTTTTCATTGACCACCTCTGCCGAATCGATCTTGGAGAATCTGTTAGTCGTATCGCTATGTGCAATGTATACCCAGTCTGATTTCATACCTCGAATGGTTCCGCTGATCGTATAATTGGGATCTGGTATTTTAGTGGATACTTCTTTTTTTTCATCATTAAAGTAAAATGAAATAATGGATAGACCTAACAATGAAAATGCTTTAAAAATGTGGGTTTTCATATTTGTTTAGTTTTTATGATCTTATTGGAATAATTCCAATAACTATAAATTTAGGTATAAGATTCGTAAAATCAAATTATTTATAAAAAATGGATAGATAGGGGGTAACAGGAGTTGTCCTAGAGGCTGAATCCGATTGCTATGGATTTTAAATAAATTGAATATCAGCTTGTTAACTGTAAATTTTTAGTTGGGTTTTTATTCTTTAGAAAATAAAGCCTAATTTAAATTCCATTAAGTCGGTTGCAAGGCTTAGTAATCAAGTACTTATCTGTGTATGAAACGGATTTTTTTAGTAAATGTGCAGCCCAAGTTGCCGAGGCGTGATACGGCAACCCTACATAAATTAATTACTAAATCATGAAAAAATTTAATCAATTAAGTAAAGCCGAAATGAGAAAGGTGAACGGTGGAGTGCCACCGGTATGTAACCTGGATAACAGTTGTGCAGTCTTTGTTTTTGGGGTTGGAACGCTGTTTGCAAATTGTTCTAGTAGTCCAACTTTCGGTTGTCTATGTTCAAGAGAGTACAATGGATCTACCCTTTACGGAGATCCATGGATGTGTCAAAGTGTTTCTTAAAAATCTTTAAAGCTGCTCTTGAGGCAGCTTTTTTGTTGGTCGAGATTGTTAAGTGGCCAATAACTTATCCTTGTGTCGCTCTGTTTTCAGTACCCTGTACATCTGTAGTGTCAAAGAAAGAATAATCAACGATAGGCCTACATAAAAGGCTATAGAAAGACTTCTGTTTTCCTTATAGATGATAATTGCTAAAATAATGCTGTATAACGGTTCCAGGTTAAAACTTAAATTGACCGTAAAAGAAGAAATTTTATGTAAGGCCTGTGTAAGCAATAGATACATCAATACTGTACAAACCAAAGAGAGGATAACCAACCAACCCAGATCAGCTAAGCTTGGTAAGTAATTTTGAACGGGAGAGAAGAACAAGTAAATGGGCAAGATAAAGGTCAAGCCTAAACATCCACCTAACATTTCATAGAGTGTAATGGTCTGGCTATCAAATTTTTTGGTCAATCGTTCATTGTAAATCGTAAATAATGCAACCAGGATAGCCGAAATTACGCCCAGAATAATGCCGGTGCGGTAAGTGGCATCCAGACCGAAGATCAATGAAATGCCTACCAAGGTTAAACTGCTGAGTAATAATTCTTGGATATAGAACTTTGTTTTATTGATAATCGGTGCAAGAATAGCCGTAAAAAAGCTACAAAGTGAAAAACACACCACTCCAACCGAGATATTTGAATATTTGATGCTGCCATAAAAGAAAACCCAATGCACACCCAATAAAGTACCTGCTATTGCAATATTCAATTTATGCTTTATGGAGAGTTTGGTCAGCTTACCAGTTAGAGACAAAATGATGAGTAAGAGTAGTCCAGAAAAAAACAACCTGTACCAAGTGAGCAAACTCTCGTTCAAGGTAATCAATCGGCCAAATACCCCTGTAAAACCGGCCAATAAGATCGCAATATGAAGTTTGATAAACGCTTTTTTCATGAAACCTGTTAAAATTGCAATTTACCAATTTGCTTAACGTTACAAGGTTTATTTAATCAACAAAATTAACGATTGATGAAAGGATTACAATTGCTGATCTAAAAAGCCACTCTTTTATATGTGGTGATTTAGAAGTGTTTGAATTTTGTAAGTTATTGTTTCTTTTTCGTTAGCTCGGCCATCGATACGACCCTAATTTTGTGTTGACAATATAAAATGATGGATATGAAAATTCAAAAACGTAAACTTGGAAATAGTGGATTAGAGGTTTCCGCATTAGGCTTGGGTTGTATGGGAATGAGCTGGGGGCTTGGTGCTGCTGCCGATCCTAAAGAAATGATTTCGCTCATTCGTGCTGCTGTTGAACGTGGTGTTGATTTTTTTGATACTGCTGAAGTATATGGCCCCTTCATCAATGAAGAACTGGTAGGAGAGGCGCTTGCACCATTTCGTGGAGAAGTGGTGATTGCCACCAAATTTGGTTTCAAGGCCAACGCTGATGGTAGTGGCCAATGGCATGACTTAGACAGTCGTCCAGAACATATCAAACAAGTAGCAGAAGCTTCTTTAAAACGCCTTAAAGTAGAGGCAATTGATTTATTCTACCAACACCGTGTTGATCCAAGTGTGCCAATTGAAGATGTTGCCGGAGCTGTTGGCGAACTGATCAAAGAAGGTAAGGTTAAATATTTTGGTCTTTCTGAGGCTGGTGCTCAAACTATTCGCAAGGCACATGGTGTACAAGCAGTTACCGCATTACAAAGTGAATACTCACTTTGGTGGAGAGAACCAGAAATAGAGATTATACCTACATTGGAAGAATTGGGTATTGGTTTTGTTCCGTTTAGCCCATTGGGAAAGGGGTTTTTGACGGGTAAAATTGACGAGCATACCACTTTTGAGAGCAACGATTTCCGCAACATTGGTCCACGCTTTTCGCCAGAAGCTAGAAAAGCAAACCAAGCTTTAGTTGAGCTACTTGGTGCTATTGCTCAAAACAAAAATGCAAGCCCTGCGCAAATTGCCTTGGCTTGGTTATTGGCTCAAAAACCATGGATTGTGCCTATACCGGGTACCACCAAATTACATCGCTTAGAAGAGAATATTGCAGCAATAAACTTGCAGCTCAGCTTAGATGACCTTCGTGAAATTAACGAAGCTGCTTCAAAAATTACTGTACAGGGCGATCGCTATCCGGCACAATTCCAAAAATTGGTAGGTAGGTAAGCCATAAAGTTTTAATGAGATAGATGGAGATTAGGAATGTTTCTAATCTCCATCTATTTTATCAATGGTATTAGTGGGTGATTTGAACAGTCAAAATTGTATTTAACTATTTTGGAGCTCATTTAATATGTTAGTAATCTCTTTGCTGGATAATTTTGAAGGTAAAAAAACATGAGCCCCTGCCACCATCATCCTATTTATTGCAGCAATGTTGTTTTTACTTGAAAAAACAGCAACCTTGCAAAAGAAAACCGCTTTACTAATAAAAATCGCTAATTTTTCATTTCCAGGCATATCCACATCCAAGATCAATAGCTCATACTTTAGGTTAAAGATGCTTCTGAATACGCCATCAAAACTATTTACTTCTTGGATGAAAGCTTTTGGCCAGTTTTTTTTAACTATTTCATATAAAGTGAAATCTAAGGAAATTAAAATATTCATTTAAGAAAGCAGATGTTTTAACATATTGATATTCTTATTTTCAGTTACCGAATGCGATAAAAAAAAATATAATTTTCCTTGATCGATCAATTGATTTGACTTTTGATCATGCTGCTAAATTAAAGGCATTGGTAAGGAGATGGAATAGAAAGTGGGTAAAAAGGCTAAAACATGTTGTTAAAAGATAAATACTATCTTTTAAATTTAATTGACCATTTATTATTGTAAAAAAATTGATATCTTTCGATAAATCTAACCTATTTGAACTAATGAAGTGTTTAATTGTAGATGATCAGAAAGCTTTTCATTTAATTATAGGCAATTTAATTGGCCTCGACCCCTCATTGACTTTGATTGGTAGCTATGTTGATGCATTTATGGCACACAAAGTTATTGTAGAAGAAGAAATTGATCTGCTCTTTCTGGATATTGAAATGCCAGGAATGAATGGAATAGAATTAGCCAAAATAATCCAAGACAAAGGGCCTATGGTTATTTTCACAACTTCGCAAACAGAATATGCCTTAGAAGCATTTAATCTAAATGTGATTGATTATCTGATCAAACCTATAGAGCCAAGCAGGTTTCTGAAAGCCGTAGAGAAAGCAAAAAAAGTAGCTAAAACCAAGGATTTGGTAATGTCTAGCGAAAATGATGAATTTGTATTCATCCGTGATTCATATACCATTAGAAGAATTAAAATAGCTGATATTTTATACCTTGAGGCGAGTGTGAATTATGTAAACATTCACCTGTCGTCGGGCCAGAGTTATTCCATTCACTCTTCTATCACTTCTTTGGAAGAGAAGCTACCAAAGAATCTCTTTTTTAGAGTGCATCGCTCTTTTATTGTTAACTTAGGTAAAGTAGATACGATTGAGGGAAAAACATTGGTGGTAAATGGTCACATGGTACCGATTGCTGATGCCTACCGAACTGCTTTAAACAGACGCATGCCTATTCTCTAACATCGCTAAATAGGTTCTGGAAGCTCACAAGGATCAAGTTTGATTAAATGGTAAGTGAGCTAAGTGTGTGCTCATTTATTGAACGGTTGATATACTCAGTCGGTTTGTAATGAGTAGACTTGTCTTGAAATTTAAAAAACCATGTCAGGAATTAAATATTAACCTAAAATTACAATACGTAAATGTCCTGAGCATGGTTTAGTGTGTTTTTAAATTAGAGCTGACGCCATCTAAAAAAAACCATTGATTAAAGAAAAGCTATGCCAGAAGAATTTTTATCATCACCCATGAGTACTCCATTCTTCTTTAGGCATAGACATTTCTATTGATGGTTAATAGTGGGGTCGAGTTTGAAATAGATCCAACCCTAATTATGATTTAGTGTTTAGTTTATACGCTAAGATAACTGCGCCATAAATGGGTTCAAATAAAGATGGTGTAGAAAGGCAAAAAGAGGTGGTGAATGCAATGATAATGTTTTTAAAATCAATTAACTCGTCAATGTTGATTTATGCTATTTGCTGTGAAATTTCAGGTTGATGAACTAATAACTGAAAATAGAAATGGAGTAACATTAAAAGGCCATACCAGGAGAATAACAAATTAACTACTAATCTAAGAACAATATTCTGAACCCTAGTATGGCCTTAAAATAAAAAAAAATCATGTTCATGCACGGCGTTTTGATCATTACTTGCAAATGTCTTTATACGTTTGTGTGCACAAACACTTTTATGAAAAGACTACATAAACCGCTACCAATCAGCTTGTTTATGTAGTTTGAAAATATATAAATGAACAATAAAAACAAATGCAAATGGTGTAGAAAGGCTAAAACAAATGGCGAATGGACCAATACTGTTTTTGAACAGATTAACTTACTTTAAATTAAGGATGATCACGAAGAAAATATATAAAAAAAAGTTGGCCTGAGTAAACTCAGAACCAACTCTAACATAAATCATCCCTCTCGTTATTTGTTTTTCAATAGATCTCTAATCTCAGTTAAAAGCACTTCTTCTTTAGCTGGTGCAGGGGCAGCAGCAGGAGCAGCTGCTTCTTTCTTTTTCATATTGTTCATGGCTTTGATCATCATAAAGATCACAAGTGCAATAATGGTAAAGTTCACAACATTCTGAATAAATAGGCCGTATTTTACAGTTGCCCCATTTATCGTTGTGGTTAGTTTCTCGAAATCATTGCCAACAATTGTTCCAATAACCGGCATAATCAAATCGTCAACCGCCGAAGACACAATTTTACCAAAAGCCCCACCAATGATTACCCCAATGGCCAGGTCCATTACGTTGCCTTTAACAGCAAATTCTTTAAATTCTTTTACAAATCCCATAGTTAGTTTTTTAATTAAAAATATTGCTCAAAACCTACTTGTAAAATAGGGAGTAGGCAGAAAGGCCAAAACATGTGGTGAACCGATAGATACTTTGTTTGTACATTAAAGCTAAGTGGATATACATGATTTAATAATTCCAAATAAAGCGTCTTGTGCCAGCCGAAGGGTCTATTTTAAATGCGGTTTCAAATTTAACTTCAGCGCTATAAGATTGGCCCTTGTATTTGGCAGGTAGCCATTCTATATTAAATACTTTATCCTTTAAAAACAGAGTGCTTTGATGCGTTACTTGATCTAAAATATAGGTGGCTATATATTTTGCTTTACCATCTTTGTCTACCAATGCAGTAATGGATGCAGTTACCTTTGCTGCCTCAGATTTGTCTTTGGGAGGCATTTGATCTTTGAGCTCTGCAATCAGTATTTTTTTATACTGATCTATAGAGCAGATCGGTATGGCTACAGTTGCATTGTCATTTACTTCTGTATCATTGCTCAATACCTTAATGTCAACAGTAGCAATTGATTCTTGATCTAATGTCAATATTTTTTGAGTGGTGTAGTTGTATCTTAAAACTGTTTGCCCCTTAGCATCAAAGCAATACCAATCTCCTATTCTTTTATTCTCTTTGTAATTGCCTCTTATGCGAATGTTTTTTTGTTGGTCCTCAATAGTATATAATCCATTTAGCTTTTTATTTTCACCTATTTGATAGGTTACTTTAGACTGATCGATCAACATTGCTGTTTTTTCAATAAAGGATACAAAAGACAGACTTAATACCAAACTTGTTGTTAATAATATTTTCATAGCCTTGATTATTTTTTGATAAGATTAAGAAATATAAAAAATGACTTTATAGTTCAAAAAAGAGGATGCCCAAGAGCACCCTTTTTTTGTGAAGCATGTATTTGTATTATCGTTTTTTCAATAAAGTCCAAGTTTCATCCCAAGTTGTTCTAACATAAGGGGCGGTAGCAATAACACTTGGTTGTAACATGTTATATTTTACCTTAAATACGCCATTAGTTAAAGCAGTATTATCGCCTGTTGGATCTAAACGACCAGAACGCGTATTTGAGGCAGGCTCTCCAGCACGGTTAGTTACGCCTATTACCTTATTGGTTACTGGATCGAACTCGAATATGGCAGAAAATGAACCGTATTGTGAAGTTGCAGTTCCACTAGCTATTACGGCATAATAACCACCATATACGTAATTATCATATACAGCACATTTTGTAGCAGAGACTGTTCTCAACTCATACTGCATTGGTGCTTTAGTGCCCAAGGCATTGTTAACATGGGTTAAACTGGCTGCTGTTACATCAACCATAGTTCCTGTAACAGCATAAATACCATCGTATTTGTTCTTGGCGCTGGCGTTGATCAATATGGTTGCGAAATTACCGCTTAAAATGCCAGAAGATACCGAACTGATGGTTAAACCCAAAACCTCTGTTTTGCTGAAATCAAAATTTTCTGGTTTCAATACCACATTAAAGGTAGCCTTGCTGGTTCCTTTTTTGATGACCACTTCTGTAGTAGGTAATGAATAAGCATTTTGAGCAAAAGCTGTTAATGATGTTTTCTGTTCCGTATTATAGGCTGCAATCTTGGCATCATCACTAACCCCGAATTTTACAGTAATATCCTGTGGTGCTGCTGCCTCTGGACCAGAATAACTAACGGTAATGGGTAGATTGACAGATGGAACCGACTCGTAAGAGAAGGCGTATAGGGGGATAGACGAGCCATGCACAACAATGTCTGTTGGGTTTGAAAACTCTATCACGTTATGTCCTTTTGCAGGGTCTAGTATGGCGGTATCGTCTTTTAAACATGAGGATAGCCCAATTACTGCAAATAATAACAGGGGTATTTTATTGATATATTTTTTCATTTTTCAAATCATTTAAATCAGTTATTATATTAGTTTAAGTCCCAGAATATAAGTGAACTAAACTTATTTATATTGCCTGGTACATTAGATGGATTTAGATTAAATTCTTCCTGTGGATACAATATCCTTGTTGGCAACTTGTCTGCATGTGTAGAGATCGACTGTCTTGAAGCAAAAGTTGCAATTGGGTCTAAGGAACCATTTACAATAGTAGGATAGGTGGTGCGTCTAAATTCATTAAATGCCTCGTCATTGGCAATTTGGTTCAGGGCAATGTATTTCTGGGTAATAATGGCTTCAATCTTCTGTTCCCTGCTTATGGCCAATGCAAAATTAACCAATGGACTAGTGCTGTTGTCAGATAGATAGGTATTTACATCCGCCGTTACATTTTTAGAAGGATCTACCGTATTGTTTACATCCTTGTATAGGTAGGTAAACGATTGAGTAATGCCATTTTTAAACGCAGCTGCTGCATCGCCACTTAGGTAGCCATAAGTATAAGCTTCAGCCTGTAAAAAATAACTCTCTGCAGCCAGTAATACTGGTGTGCCTTGTGTTGGACCTTTAGACACGCCTAATACATTGGTGGCATTGGTGCCGGTGTTAAAAGCAGAGCCTGCTGCGGCTGCGGCTGGTACCCCTGCCGACTCATCACCCAATTGATTGATGATGGTTGAAGGAAATCCTCTGTAGATTACTTTTGCCCTGCCCGGGTCGATTAATTTAGCACCTGTATACCAGCTGTACATCCATTTGGTTGGGATATTGCTCGGGCTTACTACTGCACCATTGCTGGCAAAACCTAATGAACTATAAACAGGGTTAGGTCTAACTGTTTTTTCATAGCCTGGGTTAACTATAGCATCTGTACTTAAAAAACCAATGGTTGTAGTATTCATGCTGCTCATTGTAGTTGTAGCATAAGTTTTAAGATCCGGTACTCCTGCCATTTTGATCAGCATGCGTAGTTTAACTGTATTTGCAAATTTTTTCCAAAGGTCCATATCGCCTTTAAACATAGGGTCTGCACCGGCAGTTAGTTTATTGGTTACATTAGAGGCTTGCGCAGTGGTAATGTCTGCCATGGCCTTATCCAATTCGGCAATACATGCTTTATAAACATCTGGACCCTTATCATATTTCGGTGTTACGACACCGCTACCTGCTTTTAAGGCATCAGAATAAGGTACATCATTGTACTGATTTACCAAACGTTCAAAATCAAACGATTTCATGATTCTTGCCACAGCAGTAGAAAAAGCAAGTTTTGGATCGCCACTGGTCTCTGTGATTACGTATTGGAAATCGTTAGCATTGTCGTAAGTGCCAGACCACAAGCCAGCACCAGTGCCAGTACCAAAATCGTAGGTAACAAAGGCGCCAAAGGCACCATAGCCACCTGCATTTGCTACAGCGCCAGAAAAGGCATTGAAAGATTGGCTAAATGCATTACTGAGCCCAGCCGCCGAAACAATGGCCTGGGGCAAGATCAGTGATGGAGTAGCTTCTGTTAAGCTATTTGGGTTTGTATTTACATCTAAGAACTTTTTGCAAGAACTGGCCGCAACTATGGCCATGCTTAGCGCTAGATATTGATATATTTTTTTCATCTTATTTATACTTATAAGGTTAATGATAATGTCATGCCATAGAATCTTCCTGGAGGCGTTTGACTTAAAGTGGTAACACCAACTGCATTGCTGTCAGATCCAGCGTTGCTATACTCTGGGTCGGTGTAGATGTTGGTTTTAGGCGCCCATTGGAACAAGTTACGTCCCTGTATGCTGATGCTGGCCCCTTTAACAAATCTGATGTTTCTTAACACAGATTTTGGTAATTGGTATGCCAAAGAAAGCTCACGCATTTTCCAAAATGCAGCTGAATAGGTGTAATTGGTACCCACACCAAGATTTGTTGGTCCGTTACCCCAAAAATCTACCCCTCCTGTTCTAGTGGTAATGTTGGTGTTTTCAACATAAGTGTTGGTAGCAGGGTCTAAGTAAGAAGAATTAGGCACCACAAAACGTTCTCTGTTAAAATAGGTAGTTCTAATGCCTGCTCCAGAGAAGTCGAAACCAGTACTCACATTACTTAAAATTACATTTCCGGTACGGTACTCGAATACTGTGGCTAAGCGGAAGCCTTTATAGCTAGCACTTAAATCTACACCTAAACGATGGGTAGGTTCAGTAATGCCTACATTGCCACTTACAGTAGTTGCACTTGGCATACCTGTAGTGCGATCAACAATTACACGCCCTTGCGGATCTTTGTTATAAGTGGTGGTTCTTAACATTGGGAAAGGCAAGCCTTGTTCTGCAACAACGCCAGCGCCAATACTGATAAAACTTTGGTCTGAGCTAATGGAAACAACCTTGTTTTGTGTCCATGTAAAGTTGGCGCCAAGGCTTACTTCTAATCCCGATTGTGTACGAATTGGAATTAACCTAACGGTACTCTCCACACCCTTATTCTGCACATCGCCTGTATTGGTTAAAAAGGTGGTAAAACCTGTAGCACTTGGAATATTTACACCAATAACCTGATCGGTTGTGCTTGTTTTGTACACCGTAACACCAGCAATAACCCTAGATTTTAACATTTCTATATCAAAACCTGCTTCAATACCTTTGGTTAACTCTGGTTTAATTGATGGGGCAACTACAGTGCCGCCAATGCCATATCCAGGTATGCCAGCGTATGGATAACCGCCTTGTTGCCCAAATGTAGGTGTTAGTGCGTAGGGGCTTAGATTTACAAAACCAACCTTAGATACACCACCCCTTAACTTTAAAATTTGGATAACTTTAGAATGCTTCAAAAATTCTAAAGCATCGGAAGCAATAAAAGAGATGTCGGCTGCGGGATAGAATAATGATCTATTTTCTTTAGTGAGCACCGAATGCCAATCGTTTCTGCCGGTTACGTGTAAGAAAAGGTAATTTTTATAACCTAAACGAGCATCGGCATATACGCCTAGCTGTCTTCTTCTAGAAATAGACTCAGTACCAGAAGTATTGCCTGTGGTATTGCTCACATTGTATAGTCCTGGTACTACCATTACAGACGAAGATGCACCTACGTTTTTTGTCCAGTTGTCACGCAAGCTTGTGCCGGCCACAACATTCAATGAAAGATTATGACCCAAATTTTTATTAAATAAAGCCTGGAATTCTGGTGTCAATTGGGTGTCAACCAATTCCGAATCAGAGATGCTACCTGTTCTATTGGCAAAGCCTGAGGTAATACTTAGCCTGTAATCAGAATAGGTATATTTATCAGACCAGCTTTTTGTTGCTGCATTTCTATTGGTCATGTTTACACGTAACAATAAAGACAAAGGTTGGATAGGAGAGAACCTAAATTCTAAGTTGCCATTTAAGTAATTGTTCTTTGTTAAGGTTCTGGCATTTCCTAAAGTAAAGTAAGGGTTGTCAAAATACTCATTGTAATAACCATCAGGGGTCGAGTATTTGTCATTTTTCCAGTCACTATACCTGGTTAGCGGAATTTGTCCAGGAGACATTAACACATTTTGAAAAGCAGTGCCTGAATTTCCTCTATCGTAATTGTTTTGGATATAATTGGCGTTAAAGGCAAAACTGAACTTTTTGCTCAATTGCCTTTTTCCATTTAAACGAATAGAAAATCGGTTGTATTTATCGCCCGGTACAGTACCTGTTTGGTTAAAATATTGGCTAGAAAAATAATACGAACCTAAATCATCACCAGAAGAAAGGCTGAAATCTGATTGACTGGCTGCACCAGTTTCCCAAAAGTTATCCTTCCCTTCGGTTTTGTTGTACGAATAAGGTACCATCTGTATGGACCCATCAGAAATTGGTTTGCCAATTGGTTTGATGGAGCCATCAAAGGCAGGTCCATATTGTTGGTTTTCAAAAGGGGTATATGTAGGGACATCGTCTGGGCTGGTACCAGAACCGTATTTTTTTTGTAATTGCGGTAAGTATGAAACTGTTTCTATTGCAGTTGTCTGTTGTAAAGTGATGGATGTTACACCTCTTTTTCCGGTCTTGGTAGTAACGATCAATGCACCATTTGATGCTTCAGAACCATAAAGGGCAGCAGCTCCTGCTCCATTTAACACTTCAATGTTGTCAATATCTTCTGGGTTTAGGTTGCCCAGCATGGCAGTAGGTACAATTGAATTGTCAACTACCAATAAGGCTTGGTTATTGCCTAATAAGGAGCGGTTGCCACGTAGTACCAAACGAACGCTTGGATTAACACCAGAACTTACTGCATTAACCTGTAAGCCGGCAACTTTACCTGTGAGTGCACTGGCAACGTTAAAAGCTTTGGCTTGAGTTAACTCTTGCGATTTAATGGTAGTAGCTTGGTTACCCTGTTGCCGACGTTTGATGCTTACACCACCAGCAGTGATCACTACTTCATCAAGATTTGTAGCAGCATCGGGTTCAAGCTTTGCATTTACAACACGGTTATTGCCAATGGTTAATTCTTTAGTGATAAACCCTAGATAAGTAATTACCAATGTTTTTCCGTTAGTTGGCACTCTTAACGAAAATTTTCCATCTGGGCCAGTGGCTACAACGAGGGTAGGCACTTCTTTCACTCTTACGGATGCACCTGGAATGGGCAAGCCGTCTTCACTTGATGTTACAGAACCTGTTATTGTCCGTTCTTGAGCAGAAACTACAATAGTTACAGCACACCAAATGAATAAACTTAGTACAAGTTTTTTCATGGATTAATAAATTTTAGAATTGGTTAATAATATAGTTTTGTAATAAAAATATTGTTTGCGATAGCGCTATTGAATAGAGAGTTGATGGGAAGGCTAAAACTTGTTGTAAACAAGGTGATACTTTATTTGTGCCATTTAAGAAAGGGATGCTTTTGAGCAACAGCACATTGGTGAAGTTGATTGATGAAGTTGTGATTGAAATTTAACACTCACCTTATATTTTGAAACAGAATAAAGCAATAGCTTTCAATTACGCAAAATTTAAAGAATGTTGAATAGAATAGGGTTCTTGCGAAATACAAGTGGCTGAAACAAAAAAAAACCTCTTCACGTATTGTGAAGAGGTTTTGTACCCCCAATAGGATTCGAACCTATGACCTACGGTTTAGAAAACCGGTGCTCTATCCAGCTGAGCTATGGAGGCAACTCAAATAAAAAAGATAGGATACCTGTTTTTATTTCGTTTGCAAAGATATAATTTCAAAAGGATAATTTGATAAAATTTTAAAAAATATTGCTTTATGGTATGATAGTGCCTGTTAACCAATTTGATAGCGCGTAAAAAACGGTTAAACTAAAGGTGTTTGCATCATATTAATTTAAGTTAAAGGGGGGGGGGAAGTTTAATCGATAGCTTAATCAATAAACCTTTTGATATCTGAACTTGTCCATTTTGTTCAAAAGAGTTTACGCTTTGGTGTTGCCACTTGTTTTGTTTTTGTTTACGGTTGTATTTTCATTTTTTCTGCTGGTAGCATTTCTTTACGCTAGTCTCACACAGGAACAGGTAGTGTTTGAAAATTATTTGACAAAAAAGAAATTTCATTTGACTGATTGAATCGAATGGATTTGTCGAATTTATTCGATTTAAATAGCTTGATATTTAATGATATCTTAACGTGGAGTAAATGATTCCACAATACGGGGATATAATTCTACAATATGTGTAAATAATTTCTCATAAGCTTGTCATACCAATATATGTCATTATAGTGTTGAAAAATATTTTTTTAAAACATTTTTATAGTTAAAATGTTAATAATTAGTTGGTTTGTTATAAAATTTAGCTAATTTTGTCGGTGTTAAAGAAAAATATTTTTTTAAAAAAGTTGAAAATTATAAAATAATTACACTAGATTAGATTTGTGGCACGCAATAAATGAAAGATTGAAAATCATTTATAACAGACAAGCAAGATACTCACCCTTAAAATTCAAATATGAAAAACAATTACACCTTTTCGTCTAGACGAAAAACCTATTTAAAAAGTACTGCACTGTTTTTCTTAACTTTTGTAAGCACAATGGTTTTTCAACAGGCCAATGCTCAGTCAACTTATAAGATAGAAGGAGACTCTCAGATTAAAGTAGCTGTTGATTCTATTAAAAATAACTTTACGGCAGTGGGTAGTACCAATGCCATTAATGCAGAAGGAAATTTTATCATTAAAGATGGTTCATTAGATCATATCAGCTCATTTAAGTTGAAGATGCCAATGGTCAATTCAAATATGTCTCCATCAGAAACCTTAACAAATGATAGTATTGGTTTTGAGTTAACCCATGTAATGGTTTTACCTACCATGAGATTGATCCATATTGTTGGAATGCTTGATGTTGGTGGTGTAAGCAGTAGAACGGAACTTGATTTTAGTTTTACAGTTAACGAAGACCAAACGATTTCACTTTTCGGAACAAAATCAATCAAACTGAAAGATTATAACAAAGATTCTAAATTCAGCTCTGCAGTTTTAAAAGACAATGCAGAAGTTAAATTGGATATGAACTTGTTGTTCAAAAATAATCAACTGAATTTGGCAGTTGTAAGTCCAGAACCAGAAAAGAAATAATATATAGGGTATTTGATATCCTATTGATATAAAGAAATTAAGATCTACCTATGATTTTAATCCGGTGGAATTAGAAGGGTTGTTATTTAGTGATCTCAATTGGGGTGTCTTGAAAAACAATCTTTCTAAATTCTATCATATCGCTATTGGATAATCCAATGCAGCCATTTGTCCAATCCTTCTTTTTCTTGATTCCTTTAGAAGTACCATGCACCATGATATTGCTCCCTGGGGTTAATCCTTTGCTTTTAGCACGGTCAATGTCTTGTTGGTTGGGATAAGAGATATGGAAAGAATGAAAAACAGGAGTTTCCCATCTTTGCCAATCTAAAGTATAAACACCCTCTGGTGTTTTGCCATCACCCTCGTATTGTTTTTGTCCTACCGGATTTGGTCCTAGTGCAATAGCAAATGTTTTAATGGTTTTTCCATCCTTTTGCAGATACATTTTTCTTTCACTTTTAACCACCAGCACTTTATTGACCATGTTTTTAAGCTCAAAAAATGCTTCTGACTTTTTGATCGCCTCTTCGTATGGAAGATTACCCTGGCCTTTTACATTAGCAAAGTACCCGGACATTCTTACTTTTGCATTTCTGATAATCTTCAGGTAATCTAAAGTTTTGCCAGTAGTGTCTGTTAGCTTTTTATAGTCAATATATTTGTCTAGGTCGCTTTGATATACATTTATTTTAAGTACAGTATCTGCAAAAAGTACTTTATCGGTTTGGGCATTGGAACAAGAAGAAAACCCAATGCCAAATAAAAAGCAGAAAATATATTTGTTCATAAAGTGGAATTAGATCTCTTCGTTGAGTTTTAATAAGAAATCTTTTAACTTTTCTAAAGAAGCAATTACCTTTTGGTTTTCTTTAACTTCACTATTGTTGTTTTTTAAATGTTCTTTTGCGCCTTTTAGGGTGAAGCCTTTGTCGTCTACCAGGTGAAAAATAATCTTCAAGTTTTCGATGTCTTCTGGGGTGAAAAGTCGGTTTCCTTTTTTGTTTTTCTTAGGTTGAAGTACGTCAAATTCTTTTTCGTAAAACCTGATTTGTGAAGCATTTACGCCAAACATTTCGGTAACCTCGCCCATTGTATAATACATTTTATTAATTTCTCTTTCCTTGTATGGCATGTTCTGATCTGATTATGAATTGTTTGTAGGTTTTACTTAAAGTATTCAAATGTAAAGGGATTTTAGTAGAATACCGCAATAAAATTTTAATTTTGTTCTCTTAATTTTCCAAAAGAATGACAGCAAAAGAAATTAGACAGACCTATTTAGATTTTTTTAAAAGTAAACAACATCATATTGTAGCATCAGCGCCTATTGTGGTTAAAAATGACCCAACGCTCATGTTCACCAATGCAGGGATGAACCAATTTAAAGATCTGTTTTTAGGAGAAGCTGCCATTAAGTACGCCCGTGTTGCCGATACCCAACGTTGTTTGCGTGTGTCGGGTAAACATAACGACTTAGAAGAAGTGGGTATTGATACCTATCACCATACCATGTTCGAAATGTTGGGCAACTGGAGTTTTGGCGATTACTTTAAAAAAGAAGCCATTGCTTGGAGCTGGGAGTTATTAACAGAAGTATATCAAATTCCTAAAGACCAATTGTACGTTTCTATTTTTGAAGGAGACGAAAAGGAAGGTTTACCAAGAGATACTGAAGCTTTTGAACTTTGGAAACAATTTGTGCCAGAAGACCGCATTATTTTAGGTAATAAAAAAGATAATTTTTGGGAAATGGGCGATACCGGACCTTGTGGACCTTGCTCAGAAATCCATGTAGATTGTCGCCCTTTGGCAGAAAGAAATGCCATCAGTGGAAAAGACTTGGTTAATGCAGACCATCCTCAGGTAATTGAGATCTGGAACAATGTATTTATGCAGTTCAATAGGGTTAAAGATGGTTCACTCAAACCTTTACCAGCGCAACATGTAGATACAGGAATGGGTTTTGAGCGTTTGGTACGTGTTTTACAGGGTAAAACCTCAAATTACGATAGCGATGTTTTCCAACCTTTAATTCAGTTTATTGCAGAAAAATCTGGTTTTGAATACAGCAGCAGTGCTGAACCTGGAGAGCAGGGATGGAATGAAGCTGTAGCCATGCGTGTAATGGCTGATCATATCAGGGCCATCTCTTTTGTAATTGCCGATGGGCAGTTGCCTTCAAACAATAAAGCAGGTTATGTGATCCGTCGTATTTTACGTAGGGCTGTACGTTATGCCTATACCTTCTTAAATTTAAAAGAACCTTTCTTAAACCAATTGGTGCCTGTTTTGGCCGATCAGTTTAAAGGTGTTTTTGATGAGCTGTACCTACAGAAAGAATTTGTACAAAAGGTAGTATTGGAAGAAGAGGTTTCGTTTTTAAGAACTTTAGCTACAGGGATACAACGTTTTGAGAAATATGAGACTACAAGTTCAATTGATGGAAATTTCGCTTTTGAATTGTATGATACTTTCGGTTTTCCGATAGACTTAACAGAGTTGATGGCTCGTGAAAAAGGGTGGACGGTAGATATGGATGGTTTTAATTTGGCCCTTGCCGAACAAAAGAACCGTTCTCGTGCTGCAACAGCAATTGATACTGGAGATTGGGTAATTGTAAACGAAGATAATGATACCGAATTTGTTGGTTATGATGATTTTGAAGTAGAAACTGAGATTTTAAAATACCGCAAGGTAAGTGCAAAAGGTAAAGAGCAATACCAAATTGTATTGCGTCAAACTCCTTTTTATGCAGAAAGCGGTGGTCAAGTTGGTGATACTGGTCGTTTAGAAGACCATAGCCGTCAGTTTTGGGTAGAAATTACAGATACCAAAAAAGAAAATGGCGTAATTGTTCATTACACTGATACTTTACCTACAGATGTAGATGGTAAGTTTTGGGCTGTAATTGATGAGGATAGAAGAGTGCTAACAGAGGATAACCATTCGGCAACTCACTTATTACATGCTGCTTTGAAAAAGGTATTGGGTACGCATGTCAATCAAAAAGGAAGTTTGGTAAATGCAGATAACTTACGTTTTGACTTTTCGCACTTTGCCAAGATAAGTGAAGAGGATCTTGCTGAAATAGAACACATCGTTAATCAAAAAATCAGAGAGAATATCCACTTAAAAGAACAACGCAATGTGCCTTATGAAGAAGCAATTAGCTCTGGTGTAACCGCGTTATTTGGTGAGAAATATGGAGATTTTGTTCGTGTAATTACTTTCGATGATCATTTCTCTAAAGAGCTGTGTGGAGGTACCCATGTTAAAGCCACCGGACAGATCGGTTATTTCAAGATTGTTTCTGAAAGTGCAGTGGCAGCTGGCGTTCGTCGTATTGAGGCTATCACAGCAGCTAAGGCAGAACAATTTATTGTCAATCAGAGTAAAGAGCTCAATCAGTTAAAGGCTTTATTAAAGGGTAACCAGAACATCAGTGCAGCTGTACAAACTTTGATTGAAGAAAATACACGTCTTAAAAAAGAAGTAGAGAAAAGTATTTTAGCCAAAGCAGGCGATATGAAACAAGATATTGCGGCCACAGCAACCAATATCAATGGGGTTAATTTTATTGCTGCTCATGTAGATCTTCCAAATGCCGAGGCCGTTAAAAATCTGGCCTTTGAAGTTAAAGCTTTGGTGCCAGATCTATATTTGGTGTTTACTACTTTAATTGATGATAAACCAGGTATCACAGTGATGATTGCTGAAGATAAGGTAAGTGAGCAGTTAAATGCTGCCAAAATTGTACGCGAACTAGGTAAAGAAATTCAAGGTGGTGGTGGTGGACAAGCATTTTATGCTACTGCAGGTGGTAAAAATGCCGATGGTTTAGCCCAAGTATTGGTTAAGGCAAAAGACTTTTTAAAATAAAACGATGCATGCTGTTGCATTTTTCCTATTTTAATCGTTTTGTTAAAATAAACCAAGTATAACCAAAACTAAGAAATGAAGAAACTATTACTTTGTAGCCTATTGATGGGTGCTACATTGCTGGCGTCTGCACAAACAGATAGCTTGTCTAAAAGCATCCAAAAAAGATCCGAAGCCATTGGGCATGGTGGAAATAACGAGATCAAAATCAATTTGTTGATGACCGTTATTGGCATACCTGAAATTACTTATGAACGTTTGATAGGCGATAACATGGGTTTAGGGATTAGCGGAAGCGTTGCCCTAGAAGATAATGTGGATTATCGATTCGCCGTTACCCCGCATTACCGTCTCTATTTTGGAACTAAAAAGGCCAATGGTTTTTTTATTGAAGGAAATATGGCATTAATTGGTACCAGAGAGAATATTTATTTTGTGTCTGAAAGCTCCTATTATAGTGGCGGATTTTACGGCAGAAGTGGTAAAACGCATACCAATTTTGGCCTAGGAGCTGCTGCAGGTGCTAAGTTTTTAACGCGTAATGGTTTTTTAGGCGAAGCTTATTTAGGTGTTGGACGTATAATGGGCGAAAGAAGATATATTAGAGAGTACCCACGGATTGGAATTACCATTGGTAAAAGATTTTAAAATAAAAAGGCTTCCAATTGGAAGCCTTTTTTGTTAGTGTCTATCACGGTCACGACCTCTTCTATTGTCGTGTTTATCTCGTTTTGAATAATAGTGTTTGTCTCTGCCTCTTACCTCATAACGTCTGTCTATCCTCGAATAATTGGTTTGATAAACGTGGTGCTCTAAGTAAGGTCTTGGTCTATTAATTACAATTTTTCTACCTTGGTAAAGATCATAGTTACGGTATCTATTGGGTAACGATTTACGGTGTACCCATCTGTTTCTATCTAAGTAAACAAAGCGCCTTGTAGGTACATGGTAATAACTCTGTACCTCTGGTAGGTAATAATAGTCTACATAATCGTAACCCCTAGGACCCCATTGTGGTTGCGAACCGATGTTAATGCTTACGCTAACTTGAGCTTTTGCGGGTTGGTAGCTAGCTGCTGCAATTCCGAGCGCAGCTAAAAGGATGAACTTTTTCATAGTAATTTAATTTTGTGTGTACTTCATTAAATCCAATTCTGTGCCACAAGCATATTGTTACCCTTAGTGCAATAGATTTGATACATAATTCTTTATCTTTGGCTAGTCTTAAATGACCCTTTTAACAGATATTACCCATTAATGAGTACAAAAACTGCAACTGAAAATGTTACATTCGAACTGGTTTCTGGTTTAGAAATACATGTACAGTTAAATACACAGTCAAAAATATTTTCTTCAGATAGTGCAGCTTTTGGTGCAGGACCAAATGAACACATTTCTGCAGTATCATTGGCTTTGCCCGGTGCTTTGCCCAAACTCAATAAAGAAGTAGTGGCAAAGGCCATCAGAATTGGTTTGGCCTTAAACTGCGAAATCAATCAGCATAATTTTTTCGATCGTAAAAACTATTTTTATGCTGACCTGCCAAAAGGTTATCAGATTACACAAGACAATAGTCCTATCTGCAAAAATGGTTACCTCAATGTTACCTTGGCCAATGGCGAAGAAAAAAGGATTGGAATCAATAGAATCCATTTAGAAGAAGACGCCGGTAAAAGCTTACACGATCAAGATCCAAAATATTCTTATGTAGATTTAAATAGGGCTGGAGTTCCATTGATTGAAATTGTAACAGAACCAGATATCCGCAATGCAGAAGAAGCATCGGCATTGTTAACAGAAATTAGACAATTGGTACGTCATTTAAATGTGAGCGATGGCAATATGGAAGAAGGTTCATTGCGTTGTGATGCCAATATCTCTATTCGCGAAAAGGGAACCACAGCATTTGGAACACGTTGTGAGGTTAAAAATCTGAACTCCATTCGCAATGTACGAAGAGCCATGGAATTTGAATTTAACCGTCAGGTTGAAGTCATAAATGAAGGTGGAAAGATCATTCAAAGTACACTAAATTTCGATGCAGATAAAGGCACTACTTCGCCCATGCGTACCAAAGAAGAAGCAAATGACTATCGTTATTTCCCAGATCCAGATTTACAACCAATTGCCATTAGCGACGAATGGTTGGCCGCAATCAGATCGGCCATGCCTGCACTACCCAAAGAACTGGCTAAACAACTGGTTGCCGAATTGGGCATTACCAATGCGGAGGCTAATCTTTTGGCAGAAGATACAGATCTGTATGTTTATTTTACAGCGGCCAAAACAAACATCAAGAACCCAAAAAGTTTAGTTAATTGGTTGCTCGGACCGATTAGGGCTTTATTAAATGAACAAAACAGCTCCATTGCTGTTTATCAGGTTAAGCCTGCCCAATTAGGTGCTGTAATTAACTTGGTTGACGATAAAAAAATAAGCCAGGCCATTGCTTTACAAAAACTGTTACCAGCTTTATTAACGTATGTTGATGTAGAAGTAGAAGCATTGGCATTACAACTGAATTTGCTGATTGTGGAGGACAATGAAGCATTAGATGGATTTATTGAAGAGGTATTGGCGAAATACCAAGCACAGGTACAAGCATACAGATCTGGCAAAAAAGGCGTTTTAGGTTTGTTTGTAGGCGAAGTGATGAAATTGGCCAAAGGAAAAGCAGATGCAAAAAAAATAAGTGATTTATTAATAGAGAAATTAAAATAGATGGTTTTGCCTGTGGTAACAGGATACCCAGACCATTAAAAACAAATAAATACAGATTACATGAGAAAATTAGGTTATCTACTATGTATGGTTGCAATCTTTGCAGCTTGTAAAGACAAATCAAAGTTTACCGTTGAAGGTAAATTTGAGAACCCAGGCACTGAAAAGAAAGTATACCTATATGGTATGGCGAGTAGTAGCATGCAAGTATTGGATTCTACGGTATTATCAGAAAAAGGAGAGTTTAAGTTTACTAAAGTAGCACCAGAAGCAGATTTCTATCGGATCAATGTAGGTTTGAACGAATACCTGATCATTGCCAAAAATGGTGATGAAGTGAAGTTAACAGCCGATTTAAATAATAAAAACCACGATTATAAAATCAGTGGTGCAGAAGATGCTGATAAATTAACTGAATTTAATGCCTTGAAGTTTAAATATTCTTCAGCTATCGAAAAGGTAAAGGCAGATTTTGATCAAAAAGTTGCTGCAAATCCAGAGCAACGCGAACAATTGGTTGCCCAACTTTCGCCAACCTATATGAAAGCGATTGAGGATCTGAACAAAGCTGTAATTAAATTTGCACAAGAGAATACCAAATCTTTAGTGAGTTTTTACGCCATCAGCATGGTTAATCCTTCAGGCAATGAAAATGCAATGATTGCCTATGCAGAAAAAGTAGACGAAAACTTAAAGAAAAATACTGCAGTTAAAACATTTATAGAAGGAATTAATAAATTAAAAGCAGTACAAGTTGGACAGCCAGCACCAGATTTTACGATTAATTCTATAGATGGTAAAGCGATAAAATTAACAGATTTTAAAGGTAAATATGTATTGATTGATTTTTGGGCTTCGTGGTGTGGACCATGTAGAAAAGAGAACCCAAATGTGGTTAAAGCCTACAATACCTTTAAAAATAGGAACTTTACCATACTAGGAATTTCTTTAGATAAAGATAAAAATGCTTGGCAACAGGCCATCAAACAAGATGGCTTAAACTGGGCTCAGGCTGGTGAATTGGCTGATTTTGAAGGAGCTACAGTAAGGCTTTATCAAGTGCAGGCTATTCCTAGTTCTTTCTTGGTTGATCCTAACGGAAAGATCATTGCTAAAGATTTAAGAGGCGAGGCTTTGGATGCTTTTTTAAATAAAACCTTACCTTAAAACATATTTAATGTTAAAATAATTAAGCGGTTTAACAATTTGTTAACCTGATTTTAACTCAATATTGCAATTGTATACTTACTTTCGTAATAAATAAAACAAAGCAATGAGCACAGCCAAGCAAAAAATATTAATTGTTGATGACGAGCCAGATATTTTAGAGCTGATTGAGTATAACCTTAAAAAAGAAGGTTATCAGGTATTTTTAGCAAATAACGGTCAGGATGGCATTTCGGTTGCGAAAAAAGTACATCCAGATTTAATTATTTTAGACATTATGATGCCTAAAATGGATGGGATAGAAGCCTGTCGTTTAATGAGGGCAATTCCTGAGTTTAAAAATACGTTTATGGTGTTTTTAACGGCTAGGAGTGAAGAGTACTCTGAAATTGCTGGATTTAATGTGGGTGCCGATGATTATATCGCTAAACCAATTAAACCAAGAGCATTAGTGAGTAGGATCAATGCCATTCTGCGTAGAAACTCGAGTGGTGAAGAGGTTTCGGATAACAAGGTTGAAATAGGCGATTTGGTAATTGATAGAGAAGCTTATTTGGTTTTCCAAAATGGAGAGAAAGTAGTTTTGGCCAAAAAAGAATTTGAACTATTGTATTTATTGGCTTCTAAACCAGGAAAGGTATATACCAGAGAATCGATCTTGAAAAATATTTGGGAAGATTCAGTAGTAGTCACCAACCGTACCATCGATGTTCACATCAGAAAACTACGTGAAAAATTAGGCGAAAACTATGTAGCCACTGTAAAAGGGGTAGGTTACAAGTTTGAACTGAGTTAATTCCAATTTTAAAATATTAAAAAAGTCTCGACATTTGTCGGGACTTTTTTTTGTGCTATCTTGTCGAATAAATTTCTTTTTGGAACCATTCTTCTAAACCTTATAAATGCTAAATCTAAAATCCAAACTACAGTTTATAATTATAGGCTTAGGTATCCTTTCATTGGTTGTTGGTATTAGACAAATGTTGCAGACACGAACAATGATACTTCCTTCTTGGTTCTTGGTATTATTGTTTACTCCCAGCATGATGTGTGTTTCTGTTATGTTAGGCTATCTAACAAAGAAAATAACGAAATCAAAATGGTATATACTAACTCATGCCGCTATATTTGTAATTGTCTTCAGCTCTATCTTTTATATAAGTGAATATAGGCCAAACAAAAGTATTATTGTTCCAGAAAGCTATGTTGGAGAGGTTAGACTATTTGTATCTAATGAGAATGATTTTATGATTAATAAATATGGTGTTGGTTATATTGAAAGGAAAACCTTTATTAAAGGTTTTTATCCAAAAATTATCAAAGGGAGTAATGATATCACAAAACAAATCAAAGAATACAGTAAGGGAGCCTTGGCAACA
The DNA here is from genome assembly GCF_001412215.1 of Pedobacter sp. Hv1. Classification (GTDB taxonomy): domain Bacteria; phylum Bacteroidota; class Bacteroidia; order Sphingobacteriales; family Sphingobacteriaceae; genus Pedobacter. The sequence continues at coordinate 678,174 of NZ_LLWP01000004.1, read as the reverse complement.
ACAAAAGAAGATCTACATACTTATGAATATTTAACCTTTTTTGTTCCAATTAATGGACAGAATATAGAAGATAAAAATATTGAAGAGCTCATAAAAATTAAAGCAATAGATACTGCCCGCTTATACAAAAAGGTTCATTATTAACCTACACCTACTTTCCGAGCTATATTTCCCCTCAATCCCCTTAAATATTTGTACTTTTGTACTTTATTTTAAGAACACAGCGTGAAATACCCAAACTTTAAAGACCTTATCCTATTCGAAAGCGATGATTACATCGTGGTAAACAAACCTCCATTTATTGCTTCATTAGATGAGCGTGGTGCTGCAGGCGAGGTAAATATCTTACGTTTGGCCAAACAGTATTCAGCTGATGCACAGGTTTGCCACCGCTTGGATAAGGAAACTTCTGGAGCAATTGTGATTGCCAAAAACCCTGAAGCTTATCGACACCTTTCTATGCAGTTTGAACGCAGAAAGGTAAAGAAGATTTATCATGCTGTGGTAGATGGTCAATATCAATTCGACAATCTTTTTGTTGATCTTCCGATCTTGAACGATGGCAATAAAAATGTAACCATTGATCGGGCAGAGGGAAAACGTGCCGAAACCTATTTCAATTCCTTAAAATACTACAAACATTATACTTTGGTAGAGTGTAAGCCAGTAACAGGCAGAATGCACCAGATCCGTATCCACTTGGCTACCCAACGTGCAGCTATTTGTGGCGATCATATGTATAAAGGTAAACCCGTGTATTTGTCGGCCATTAAAAAAGGTTACCGTTTATCGAAAGACGAAGAAGAGCAACCCATTATGAAACGCTTTGCCCTACATGCTAAAGAAATTACTTTTAAAGGCTTAGACGAACAAGATATCCATATTGAAGCACCTTATCCAAAAGATTTTACCACGCTGTTAAAGCTGTTGGATAAATTTGATGCCTAAAGAAAAACGCTTTCAATTTTCTTTGCACTAAATCAAATGATGAATGTATATCAGATTAGTAAATTACATTGATAAACTAAATCTATATAGAAAAACCAAAATCTCTAACCGGAATTTTCTAGTCATTGCAGCGCTTATTGTTGGTGTTTTGGCAGGTTTAGCGGCTGCTTTACTCAAAACATTAACCCACCATATCGAAGAATTTTTACAGACTGATCTTCATTGGCAATATAAATACTATTTGTACCTGCTGTTTCCATTGGTTGGTATTCTACTTTCGGTAATGTATGTGCGAAGGTTTATTCGGAAGGGCAAGTTTGAAACAGGTTTAACCCCTTTATTGTATACCATTTCCAAAAAATCGAGCAAGGTAGAACCACATAACATCTATTCGCAGATTATTACAGCGGCATTAACCGTAGGTTTTGGTGGTTCTACAGGTTTAGAAGCGCCAATTGTAACCAGTGGTTCTTCTATTGGCTCTTCAGTTGGTCGTTTTTTAGGCCTATCGTACAGAGAAACTACACTTTTGTTGGCTTGTGGGGCAGCAGCAGGTATTGCAGGAGCATTTAATAGCCCCATTGCAGGTATTGTGTTTGCTATCGAAATTTTATTACCAGAATTTACCATTCCCGCTTTTATTCCTTTATTGCTCTCATCTGCAACTGCTGCCGTGGTAGCCCGGTTTTTTTACAATGAGCAGTTGTTCTATTTGGTAACAGAGGGCTGGAAAACCTCATCAATTCTCTATTATGTGGTTTTGGCGTGCTTGGTTGGTTTATTTTCTGTCTTTTTTGGGAAGGCCAATTATGCCATCAAACAATTTTTTTACCGCATCAACCATCCTTACAAAAAAGTAATCTTAGGTGGTTTAATGCTTGGTGCTTTGGTGTTTTTGTTTCCAACCCTATACGGTGAGGGATACATTACCATTAAGAACTTATTAAAAGGCGACCCTACAGCTGTAATTAGGAACAGTATTTTTTCATCTTACAGCAGTGTTCCAGGGCTAATTATCTTATTTACATTGTTTACCATTTTTGCTAAATCTGTGGCCACTTTGGTTACACTAGGTGCTGGTGGTAATGGTGGTATTTTTGCGCCAAGCTTAATTGTGGGCGGCTTAATGGGTTTTATTGTAGCATTTAGCATCAATACTTTAGGTTTTGCCCAGGTTAATGTGGCAAATTTTATTGTGGCTGGTATGGCGGCCTCTTTGGGGTCTATTATGCATGCGCCATTAACGGGTATTTTCTTAATTGCCGAAATTACCGGAGGTTATGTACTCATGGTGCCTTTAATGATTACCACAGCTATTGCCTACCTGATCAATAGAAGTGTAAATAAATACTCCATTTATACCAAACCATTGGCAGATAAGGGACAACTGTCTCATCATGAGGATAAAGATACAACCGTATTGAACATGATGAAATTGAGGTATCTCATTGAAAAAGATTATCTCATACTCCACGAAAATGAGTTGATTCTTAATAAGATGCCAGAAATTCTACAATCGAAAAGGAATATTTTTCCTGTGGTAGGAGATGGGCAACAATTTAAAGGCCTCTTGTATGTAGAAGAATTGTTAAAGAAATCTTTCAATTCGAGTTCGGAGATGCAACATACAGTTGAAGAGCTGATGGAAATGGCGCCAGCAGTAATTCATGTAAATGCAGAGCTTAAAGAGGTTTTAGCGTTGATGGAGACCGAAAATGTATGGATTTTGCCAGTAGTAGATGAGGCCGAGAGGTATATTGGCTTTGTTTCTAAAACAGCTATTTTTAATAAATATAGGGCAATGTTGAGTAGACAGGCAGATTATATGAATTAGAAAAATGTTGTAGGTGATGTTTTTTCATCACCTACAACAATGCTATTATTCTGCTCTTTTCAGTCCGAATTTTTCAATTTTACTGTAAAGGTGACTGCGTTGGATTTCAATATCATCGGCAGTTTTGGAAACGTTCCAATTGTTCTTTTCTAATTTATACTTGATAAATTCTTTCTCTGCATGATCTTTATAATCTTGAAAATTGGAGAACTTTTCATAGTTCAATGCCGTTCCATGCTGTGCAGTTGATACCGAATGTCCGTTTGCTGCGCCAATGTTAGTTCCACCAGTTGGGTTGGCAAAAGCAATCACATCATTTTCGGTGATGGTTTTATCACTCAATATGATCAATCGCTCAATCATATTGTGCAATTCACGTACATTTCCTGTCCATGGTAAGGTTTTTAAAGCCTCCATTGCGCTGTCGCTGATTTTTTTAGCGGGCATGCCATAATCGCCACAAATTTCTTCTAAAAAGCTTTGTGCAATTACTGGAATATCGTCTGTACGTTCGGTAAGGTGAGGTACATGGATGTTGATGACATTTAAACGGTGGTACAAGTCCATTCTAAAGTTGCCATCTTCAATCTCTTTAAGAAGATCTTTGTTAGTTGCGGCAATTACACGCACATTTACATCCAATTCTTTTTCGCCACCTACACGTGTAATTTTATGTTCTTGTAAGGCACGCAATACCTTTGCTTGTGCAGAAAGGCTCATGTCGCCAATTTCATCTAAGAATAAAGTACCACCGTTGGCCAGTTCAAATTTTCCGATCCGTTGTTTAACAGCCGAAGTAAATGAACCTTTCTCGTGCCCAAAAAGTTCACTTTCAATTAATTCTGACGGGATAGCCGCACAGTTTACCTCAATTAAGGCACTTTCTGCTCTGTTCGATTTTTCATGGATCCAACGAGCTACTAATTCTTTACCACTTCCGTTGGCACCAGTAATCAATACACGGGCTTCGGTAGGGGCTACACGTTCTATGGTTTCTTTAATTTTTGCAATGCTATCAGATTCGCCTAAAATATGACGGGTTTTACTTACACGTCTTTTTAATACCTTGGTTTCGGTAACAAGGGTTCCACGGTCTAGGGCGTTGCGAACTGTAATTAATAACCTATTGAGATCTGGTGGTTTAGATACGAAATCGAATGCTCCTTTTTTACTGGCTTCGATGGCTGTTTCTACGGTTCCATGTCCAGAAATCATAATAAATGGAAGGTCTGGTTTTAAGATCAGTGCATTTTCTAACACTTCCATGCCATCCATCTTATTCATCTTGATATCACACAGTACCAAGTCGTAATTGTTCTTTTTGATGAGATCTAGTCCATCTATACCATTATCGATATCATCAACTTCGTAGCTCTCATACTCCAAAATTTCACGTAAAGTGCTTCTTATCGCTCGCTCGTCATCTATTATTAGCAGTTTAGCCATAGCTTATGTTTGATTTATAGTAGTACTAATATATTATTTTTTGTTTAATGTATAGTTTTTTATACAATTTGTTACGCTATAAACCAGAAAACTCCTAAAAGGTTTTAGCTGATTTAAAAACATCAATATTAATAATCAATATCGTTGATGTTGAGACAGGCTTTTACTAGGAGTGTAAGCGGCTGTAAAATAAAAAAATGCAAGCCTATAAGCCGGGTTCTGTTCTCTTCTATCATTAATCTAGTATAAACGTTGCCATTTATCTCTAACGACCTACCCACTAACATCGAGCGAGCAGCCCTACATGCGTTAGCCTATTTGGTCTTTCAACTCCCGGGGTTTACCAAAACACTAATCACTTAGCGAGTTCGTGAGCTCTTACCTCACGTTTTCACCCTTACCTCGATTAATCGAGACGGTATATTTTCTGTGGCACTTTCCGTCATTCAGGTCTTCAATCCCAAATTCCTTCCCGTTAGGAAGCGAGATGCTCTATGTTGCCCGGACTTTCCTCCTTTCTGATTGCGCAGAACGGCGATAGAATGGCTTGCATTTTTTACAAAGATAAGGTTTTTAGTCTATAAGTTTGGGGTGAATAGGAAATAGGGAATAGTCTGAAGTTGGAGTGAATAGGAAATAGGAAATAGGAAATAGGGAATGGGTTGGAATGTAAGCCATGAACTATTGACTATTGACTTTCTAACTAAAGACTATTTACACTTTTCCAGATCAAAAGGAACCTGTTCGTATTTGTACATGCCTTGTTTGTTGCCAAAAGAATTAGTGATGTAAACAATAACCTGAGCAACGTCAATGTCGGCCATTTTTTCAAATGCAGGCATTTTACCTTCATACTTTTTGCCATGAATGGTAACTCCTTTGCTAGAACCATTTTTAATGATACATGCCAATTGGGATTTATTAGCTTTTAAAAATATAGTATCAGTAAGTGGTGGAGCGAGTTCTCCTAAACCTTCTCCATTAGCTCCGTGACAATTCTGACAGTTTTTAATATAAATGTCTTTGCCACTAGTGAGGTATTTGGCCTGCTCTATTTCTCCAGCACTTTGGCAAGAATAAATGATGCAACAAACGGTGATCGAAAAAAGTGCAAATAAGATAATCTTTCGCATGTTTATTTCTTTTCTTCGGCCAATAAAGTAGCGATATCCTTTTTAAGTTGTTCTACTTGATCTGTTTTGGTGCCATCATAAGCCCCACGCATTCTTTTCTCTTTGTCTATTAAAACCAACCAACCTTGGTGGATATAACCATCTCTGGCTGTACTATCTTCTTGAACGGCCACCAGATAATCATGTTCTGCTAAATGATAAACTTCGTCTTTGCTGCCGTAAACAAATTGCCATTTGGCACCATCAACACCTAATTTTTGAGCATATTTTTTCAAAACAGATGGTTTATCGTATTTAAAATCAATGGTGTGCGATAAAAACATGACTTCTGGATTGTCTTTATATTGATCGTATACCGTTTTTAAATTTCTGTGCATAGTTGGACAGATCGTAGTACATGAGGTGAAAAAGAAATCGGCAACATATACTTTACCCTTAAAATTATCTTGAGTAATAGAGGTGCTATCCTGGTTTAATAATTTAAATGCAGGAATAGTTTGATAAATGGTATCTACTTTTTGGCTTCCATCTGCTGCAGTTACTATTTTAGCTTCGCGATTGCCATAAATGGGAAGGGTTTTGTTGTTATTACAAGCACTAACAATACCAACTAATAAAGTTAAGACTGGGAGAATAATTCTTTTCATAATTTTCAAATTGTAAAGGTAATATAAAATTAGCAAGCCACCTTAAATTCTATACTTTGTGACAGCGCAATTAATAAACTCCAGCCAGCCAATTGGCCAACTGGAGTGACAGCTATTGTACCTAAATATTACGATTTAGGTTTTTTGATGTACTTAGTGGGTTGAGCTACAAACTTGCTTTTGCAGCTGGCAGAGCAAAAGGTATAGTTTACTTTCTCATATAGGTAAGTTTCGTTCATAGAAGATTTAGCCTTGATCTTCATTTTACAAACAGGGTCTACTAGTTCTTTTTTTACCGTGTCTGTTGTTTTTTGCTGACTTTGTAGGCTTTCATTAATGGTAAAGGTTGAAAGTTTCATTCCAAATGCCAGTATGGCTACAATGATAATTGTTTTCATGTTTAGTATTCTTTTAAAAGGATGTCTATATCTGTCATTAATTTTTGTACATCGGCATCAACTGTACCATCGTAAGCGCCACGGATACGTTTTTGTTTGTCGACCAAAATGAGGTAGCCTTGATGTACAAAACCCCCAGGTGCCTTATTGTCTTCGGTAACTGCTACCAGGTAATTTCGTTCGGCAATAGCATAAATTTGGTCGCGGGTACCCCATAAAAACTGCCAATTGTTGCCTTTAATGCCTAATTTTTTAGCGTAGGCCTTCATTACCGATGGTTTATCATATTTCACATCAATGGTGTGCGAGGCAAACTTAACTGTAGGGTTGTGCTCAAATTTTTGATAAACTTTAAACAGGTTCCGATGCATGGTAGGGCAAATGGTTGGGCAGGTGGTGAAAAAGAAATCAGCTACATAAATACTGTTGTTAAAATCTTTATCGGTCACTTCTACACTATCCTGGTTAAGAAATTTAAATGTAGGGATTGTTCTAAAAATGGTGTCTTCTACCACTTTTCCATCTACTGTTTTTTGAGTGGTTTCCATTTGTAAAAAAGGCAAGCGTTTAGGCTCATCTTTGCATCCAATACCAAAAATGAAGAGGATGGGAAGGTATTTAAGTAAGTTTTTCATTATTTCTTTTGATTTAAATAAGCATTTGATGAATTGATTTCTTGCTGATAGGCATTGGCAATAGCTGCAATTTTTTCTCGTTCTGCCTTAAAATATTGGAGGGTAGCTTCTGGAGAAGGGTCTTTAAAATCTGCATTGAAGTTGTGCATCCAATCGTTCATTTTGTCTTCTACTTGAGTTAATCTCTTCAACATTTCGTTGATGTTGGCTTTCTCTTTTACAGTATCTATGGCTGGATATTTGACTTTTAATCCTTTGAGATCTTTCAGTAAAGTATCTAGTTTCATCTGATTGCCAATGATGGCCTCATTGTCCATCATCAATTGATCGTGGAACTTCATTAGTTCTGCACGTACATTTTCATTGTTTTCTTTTGGTGTGCAAGACATCATCATGCCAAGCAACACTAATACTTGAATTATATTTTTCATATTTTTTTGTTTAAAATGGGATGGATACATGAACCATTAATCTGTTACCGGCATAAGCTCTACCGCCTGCCAAATTTTGCGACCTTACGTTTTGATAATTAGCACCAAAAGAAAATCCTGTCAATGCAAACTCAGCACCCATTACCGCCGATAAAGAGTGCCCGCCTGATACAGCAACCTCATATTTTTTGTTTTCAACATCCTTTTGTGCAGTTTCATATAATAAACCTGCATTGGGTGCAACAGTAAATGAATGGGCAATACGGAATTTGTAATAGGCCAATAAATTAGACGAAAACTTATTCCCATACCTATAGGCATACTTGTTTTCGGTATTGAGCTTATAGTTTACATTGGCATTGATCCCGAAGTCTTGGTAACGGATATCGTAGGTTGCATTGATGGTAAAATCGACACTGGCTGTACCCAATTGAAAGTTGTTCGGAGATTCTTGAACAGCTAATCTTTCTTGTTGCTCGTACTTTCCTGTAGGTACTTTGATACCAGCGCCAAACCATAACGATTGGATGAGCAGTTTACTACCCAACATGCCTTCGTGGTTGAGCAATTTGTAATAGCCCATTAAGGCAATATCACCAAGGCCATTTTTATTGCCACTGGCCTCTTGACTTTTGCGCTCATTAAAGTTATAAGGCAATATGGCCAATACCCTAAATTTGTTGCCAATGTTCCATCCGCCCCAAAGTTCTGCACTTTGATAGGTTTCGTTGGTGGTTAATGGAGTACGCTCGCCAAATGGCCCTAAATGGGTTTGTAAGGTTTTGTATTGATAGCGTAGGCCCAAAAACCTTTTGTTGTATTCTGGTAAGATTCCTACATAATAGCTGCCTACACCACAACCGCAGATATCGCAAGCTTTAGCTGCAAATGAGATTAAAAGGAGGGATAAACTGAGCATGATTTTTATTTTCATCACTGTAATTATTGTTCAGCTAAACTGCTGTTGTTAATAAAAGTTTCATCATTCAACGTATTCAAAAATGCGAGGATCTTGGTTTTATCTGTAGTGGATAAAGCAATTCCCAAATTGCCATTCTGCATTAATATTGGATCGAGATTGGGCAATTGTTGCACCTGCGAATTGTAGTGTCCCAGTACGGCATTTAGCGAAAAATGTCGGCCATCGTGCATGTAAGGTGCGGTATAACGCAGGTTTCTTAACGATGGAACCTTAAATTTATAGCGATCTGCATCATTCAATGTAGCGGTGTATAAGCCTAAGTCATTTACTGGACTAGGTGCCAATCCGTTGTTTCTAAAAGATCCATCCGTAAATAAAGGTTCAGTATGGCAAGTAGCACATTTCTGTTTAAAAAGTGTATAACCTTCCTGTTCTTCTGTACTAAAAGAGGTGTTATTTTCTTTTCGCATCACTTTATCGTACTTTGAATTACTGCTGATACACATTAACATAAATTGCGACAAGGCTTTCATCATTCTTGCGGTATTGATTTCTGAGGTGCCAAATGCATTTTTAAATAGCGTAGTGTATTTAGGCATTACCCGAAGTTTGCTCATTACATTTTCTAGATTTTCGTCCATTTCTTCATGAGCCGTAATTGGGGCTATGGGCTGCAAATCAAGATCATAAACACCACCTCCCCACATAAAAGCTTTATTCCAGGCTAAATTCATGATAGGGGGAGAGTTTCGGATGCCTAAACGATCGTCAATGCCATGGCTTACATCGTGGCCGTGTTGTGTAAAAGCAGAAGATTGGATATGGCAAGAACCGCAAGTGATGGAATTGTCTCTAGACAATCTACCTTCATAAAACAGACTTCTTCCCAATTCAAAACCTTCTTTTGTAATCTTGTTGTTGGCAAAATTATAAACTGGTTCAGGGAAATTGACAGGTTTTTGAAAGCCCAAAAATGAGCCAATCTGATCAGAAATCTGCTCCGATTTTTTGCATGCAAGAATAAATAAGCAGCAAATGAATGCTGCTATCCAATGATTTCTTTTCATCGATCCTAATTTTCGGTATGGTCATGTTTGAACATCTCTGTCAGGTTTTTTGCAATAGTGGTACTATATTGACTAAACATAACGGTTGGATGTGCGGCGATACTGAAGTTATTGCTGCCGTTAAAAAACTTCATCACATCAACAAAAAGATGAACATTACTTTGTCTATCCTTTCTTACTTTCGCTATACCAGCTTTATTGAGGTCGATGGTAACGGTTTTGATGTTATTGATGGTAGGTGAACTGTAACCGCCAAAGCCCCCAATATGGTATCTGAATGCCTTTTTGCCAGTAGGATCGCCATTTACATCATCTGAGATCACATTTGAATTTCCTTCAAACTTGAAGAAAATGTAACCCGAGTTCCAGCCCCAGTACATGCCATCGGTCATGCCCCCAGCAGGATCAAGTACACCTTTTCGTTGCGCAATATCCATCGTACTGCGTAAGCTATCTACCCCAATGGTAAAGGTAAGTTTGGTATAATCGCTTTCTGGAACATTTACTTTAGCAAAACGGGTGGTTTTGTCACTAGACTTGATCAGGAAATAGCTTTCATCTTGTTTTACAGTATATGTTTTTCCTGTAGCCGTAGTAAGTTTAATATTGCTAATGAAATATTGCAATTGCGAAACAGAAAACTGTTCTCCGGCAGCATTGGTATAAGGGGTAGCGGTATTATTTAAGCTTAATGTTCTGTCGCCCATAATATTGTCAAACTCTATAGAAAATGGGGCGAGGTTTGTTTCGTCAAAATCGGGTGTAGGATCGCTATTTTTAGAACAGGCAGTAGCTATAATGGTAATGATGGTTAATAAGAAAATTGATTTTAAATTTTTGATATGTGTTTTCATGTGAATGAATAAAAATTATAAATAATAGGGTTCTTCTTCCATTACCGAAACACAAAGAAGTAGACCCGATATGTTAATCAAATCGGTAGCTATACTTATTGCAAGGCAATGAAAAAATAGGTTATAAGGTCATTAACACTAGATTTGTTAGTAACATTATAAGCTTAATAAATGAATTGGATTTTAAACTAAAGGCATACCAATGCCAAGCACTTTTGTTGTAAAGCGCATTCTAGTTCAAAGTAAAATGTTTAGGCCTGTTTTGGCGGATGGAAGATTCCGATAGCAGTTTTGATCGGTTTTTGCTGTAGGTAGTGGGCAGCAACTGGGGTCAAACTGATTTCGTAAACTGGGATCAATAGACTAACAGTAACTGGCGCTACTGTTTCTATCATCCTTTTTAAATTTTCTTGGTCCTGCTTGTTCTTTTGCTCCAATTCTTTCAACTTGATGTCCATAAAACATTTACCCTCACAGTGCAGTTCGGGTTTGTCTTTGTTAGAACAGAGTACAGATGAAATATAGGCTTTGTTAAATGCATAAGAAGAAGACAGGACCCAATAATTCAAACAATTGGTAAGTATACCAAAAAGTAAAAATAGGGCAATAAGTCTTCTGCAGATTGTCATCGGGGCAAAACTAAACATTTTTAGATCAGATTTACAGCAAAAATTGTATATTAATTTCCAAAATTATTTAACCAATAACCGATAGAAAACTTGGCTATTGATATCTTTACCAATCAAATCAATTAAATAATGTTCAATAAGCTACTTTTAACCTTTGGGTTAACACTTTTTCTAACTTTTAAAGCAGATGCACAATTGGTTGCTCAGAAACTCACTTCAAACTGGGTTTTTCAAGAACAAGATGAAGCCAAATGGTATCCTGCAAAAGTTCCCGGAGAAGTGCATGTAGATTTGTTGGCCAATAAATTGATTCCTGATCCTTTTTACCGTGACAATGAAAAGAAATTGCAATGGATAGAAAGAGAAAATTGGGATTATAAAACTACCTTCTCTGTTTTACCAAATGTGTATCAAAAAGCAAATATCGAATTGGTATTTGATGGACTGGATACCTATGCAGATGTGTATTTGAATGGTAAACTGATTTTAAAAGCAAACAACATGTTTCGCCAATGGAAACTGAATGTAAAAGCTTTATTGAAAGAAAAAGACAATAAACTATGGATCAGGTTTCACGCTGCACAAAATGTGGTCGACTCGTTGGCCAAAGCAGACGCGCCTTATATTATTCCTGATAATCCACGTGCTTATGTGCGCAAAGCACAGTTTCATTTTGGTTGGGATTGGGGACCAAAATTGACAGGTTGTGGTATTTGGAAAGAATTGAGGTTAGAAGCCTATAACCAAAAACCAAGAGAAAAAGCTTTTGTGCCGCCAATAAAAGTAGAATTGGTTCAAAAACCAGATGAAAAGGGGAGCTCTTTTTACTTCAATATCAATGGCAAACCCACATATATGAAAGGGGCCAATTATATTCCTTCTGATGCTTTTGTGAGCAGAATGACCAAAAACGATTACCGAAAAATGTTAATGATGGCCAAAGAAGCCAATATGAACATGTTGAGAGTTTGGGGTGGTGGTATTTATGAAAGTGATGATTTTTACGATTTGTGCGACTCATTAGGTATCCATGTTTGGCAAGATTTTATGTTTGCTGGAACCATGGTGCCTGGCGATCAGGCCTTTTTTGCAAATGTGAAAGAAGAAGTGAAATACCAAGTGAAGCGCTTAAAACACCATAAAAGTATTGTAGTTTGGTGTGGTAACAATGAAATTGATGAAGCTTTTAACCGTTGGGGATGGCAGAATCAATTTAGGATCAAACCAAAAGATTCGGCCAAACTTTGGAACGATTATACCAGATTATTTAGAGACAGCATTCCGAAATGGTTGAATGAAGTAGACAATAGCAGACCTTATGTCAGTACTTCGCCAAGGTATGGCTGGGGCGTAAAAAATAGCTTTACCGAAGGTGATAGTCATTATTGGGGTGTTTGGTGGGGTGGAGAAGATTTTGAGGCATTTGAAAATAAAACAGGCCGTTTTGTAAGCGAATATGGAATGCAGGCGATGCCCAACTATTCGAGCATTTTAAGGTTTACACAACCGCAAGATCGATATTTGTCTTCTGATGTAATGAAAAACCACCAGAAAGCAGGGAATGGCTATCAGAAATTGGATGGATACCTGAAAAGTTATATGATGGACGAGGAGAAAATAAAGAAGCTATCTATATCGGATTATACTTACCTCACACAATGTGTACAATATTATGGGTTTAAGAACATGATCCTGATTCACCGCAGTAAAGAACCTTATAACATGGGCACCTTGCTTTGGCAATTGAACGACTGTTGGCCGGTGGCCAGTTGGAGCATTACAGATTATTACGATAGGGCACCAAAAGCGGCATGGTATGCGGTTAAAGAAGCCTATCGGGATGATATACGATTGGAAAGAGATGTAGTTAAACCTAGGGATTTAAAATTGAGCAATCCTCAACTTACCTATCAAATTAAAGGCAATAAAATGATATTCAAATCAGCAGCCTTTGCTAAATATGTATATGTAGATATAGTTGGTTATACAGGCAAATTAAGCGACAATTACTTTGATTTAGAAGCTGGGAAAGAAAAGGTCATCACTTTTGATCAGAAAGATATGAAAGCGAAAGCTGTTACAGTAAAACTGAAATCACTTTGGGACGTGATTGGGAAATAACTATGTTAGTCGGGATTACAAATCCCGACTAACGTTTAGAGTTGGTCGAGAAATGTTTTCTCGACCAATATAATTGTGGATTTTAAATCCACCTTAATTCAATTGTTAAGGCTAATTCTTTTTCCCATTTTCTACCCGTTTAACTTCTTCTCTTCTGTCTTTTTTAAGATCGAAAGCGGCAAACTCTTTGGTTTGTGGTAAGGCTACAGTAAAACTATTGAGCAGGTCTATTTCTATAGTCACAGCATCGGTTAAGAGCTCGATGATATGGCCACCGCTTTTTTTGTCTGCAGATAGAAAATGGAAATGATAGCCACTAATGTTTGCACCTTCCATATGTGCAGGAATTCGATAACCTACCAAATCTCCTTTTATATTTTTAAAAGAAAAAAACTGTTGTAATGGAAGCATTTCTGCCAGTGGTAAATAAGGTTTTTCTTTTACTGGAGGGAAAGCCCTGGTTTTGATTTCTTTAAATGTTCCCTTAATATGAATGGCATAAATGGCATTTTGATTGGGTAAAATGCTGTCGAGAAAGGCATATAACTTTTCTTTTGTTAAGCTGTTAGTCGTTTTTAGAGTCTGATCTGCCTTAAAGAAATTGACTACAGCAAAAGGAGTAAGGGTATTGTCCTTAATTTCGAAGGTTTTACCACTGGCTTGTGTTTGGTAAATTTTGCCATTTAAAATTAACAATTCTCCATCCAGTAGATCTGGTGCACCTAAACCAAAATCGCCATGCAATTTAAGTTGGCTATAAGGATAGAAGGCATTGTATAAGCCGCCAATAAATGCACTGGCATGGCCTGCGGTATATAAATTGTTAAGTTTTGGATTTGGCTTGGTCTGCGCTTTTGCATTCGATAGCACGAAAGCTAAGAGCAGCATCAAACAGGTTTTAATTCTATACATGAGAGCGTTTGGGTTGATCTAGACTTTAAAAGTAAATAAAAAAGGTTGGTACTTACACCAACCCCTTTTAAAAATATGCTTTACTAAGTTCAAGTTGCCAGTTAATTAAGCCTGCAAATCTTCCATTATGGTTTTAATTTTTTCCGCCAGTTTTTGTTCTGTTTCTTTAAAATCAGCAGCGCTTGCCAATGGTGCATTTACACTGCAATAAAACTTGATTTTAGGCTCAGTACCACTTGGACGGGCAGAAATAATGCTGCCATCTGCAGTAAAGAATTGCAGTACATCAGATTTAGGGAAACCTAGTTCTTTACTCGAATTACCCTTGATATCGGTCTCTTTATTAAGCTCGTAATCTTTTAAGGTAACCACTTCAGAGCCTCCCAATTTTGCAGGTGGATTGTTTCTGAATTTCTCCATCATTGCCTTGATTTCTTCCGCTCCGGTTTTACCTTTTTTGGTAATCGAAACCAGGTCTTCTTTATATAAACCGTAGGTTACGTACATGTCGATCATGGCTTGGTATAAACTGCTGCCTTTATCTTTATAAAACGCAGTCATTTCGGCAATAAATGCACAAGAAATTACGGCATCTTTGTCTCTCACTAAATCGCCTACTAAATAACCATAGCTTTCTTCGCCACCAACAATAAAAGTCTTTTTACCTTGGAGGCTGGTCATCACCTGTCCAATCCATTTAAAGCCCGTTAAGGTGTTAAAATACTCCACATTTTTAGCGTCACAAATCGCTTTGATCAAACTGGTGGTTACAATGGTAGAAACTACATATTCATTGCCTGTCAGTTTTCCTTTTTCTTCCCAGGCAGTTAAAATATAATTGATCAATAAACTACCTGTTTGATTGCCATTTAAGAGTACAAACTCTCCATCATTATTTTTAACAGCAATACCTACACGGTCAGCATCAGGGTCTGTAGCCAGCACCAGATCTGCATCAATTTCTGCTGCCTTTTTTAAGGCCAGTGTTAAAGCTTCTTTTTCTTCAGGATTTGGATAGACAACTGTTGGAAAATTACCATCAGGTTTACTTTGTTCATCTACAATGGTTACGTTGGTAAAGCCAAATTGTGTTAAAGCCTTTGGTACCAGCGTAATTCCTGTACCGTGGATAGGTGAGTACACTATTTTAAGATCGTGCTCACGTTTAATGGCATCAGGCGACACTGAAAGCGCAGTAATCTGGTCTAAGTACAATTGGTCTATTTCTTCACCAATTAGTTCGATATTGCTTTCAACACGGTTAAATTTAACCTCATCTATGCTGGCAATCGCGGCAACCTCATCCATTACCATTTTGTCGTCTGGTGTGGTAAACTGTCCACCATCATTGCCATAGGCCTTATAACCATTGTATTCTTTAGGGTTATGTGAGGCAGTTAACATTACCCCACTTTTACAGCCTAAATGGCGAATGGCAAAAGAAAGCTCAGGAGTTGGTCTTAAGGCCGAAAAGAAATAGACATGAATACCATTTGCCGAGAATACGTTTGCTGTAATTTGAGCAAAATAATCAGAATTGTTTCTGCTATCGTGAGCAATGGCTACACTGATTTTCTCTCCTGGATACTTCTTATTTAGGTAATTGGCCAAGCCTTGTGTAGCTGTTCCAATGGTATATTTGTTAATGCGATTGGAGCCTGCTCCCATAATTCCACGCAAACCACCAGTGCCAAATTCTAAACTTCTGTAAAATGAATCTGTCAATTCTGTATAAGCCTCAGAATCTAATAGCGCTTGGATACTTGTTTTTGTCTCTTGGTCGTAATTACCGTTAAGCCATTGATTTATAGTTGCTAAGGTTGATTGTTCTAGTTGCATATGCGATTAGGTTGAAGTTGAGCTATCGGGCAAAACAGAATTAAAATTGTTCAAATCATTTTTCGAGAACGATATCAGAATTTTATTTTGCCATTAAAGCGAAAATTAGCCGTCTTTTCGTTAATTTCACGCCCCGTTACAATAATAAGAAAAATACCAATTCTATAAATTAAAAATGAAAATATTAAAATTTGGTGGTACATCTGTAGGTAGCCCAGAGCGCATGAAAAAATTGTTGGATATTATTGATCCAACCGAAGAGCAAATTGTTGTATTATCGGCCGTGTCTGGTACTACAAATAGTTTAGTAGAAATTTCAGCCAAGTTACTGAAGGAAGATAAGCAGGAGGGTACCAAATTAATTAATGTTTTACATCAAAAATACAATGAATTTGTAATCGAACTTTTGCCAGAGGGCGATTTTAGGGAGCAAGGACAAGAAGTGGTGGATTATCATTTCAACTTCTTGACTTCGTTAACAAACGATATGTTTACGCATATAGAAGAAAAGGTGGTTTTGGCGCAAGGCGAACTGCTTTCTACTACTTTATATCACATTTATCTCAAATCAATTGGGGTTGCATCTGTTTTGTTGCCTGCTTTAGATTTTATGAAGATTGATGAGGATAATGAACCAGATATCTTATTTACAACCGAACATTTGATGCCTATATTGGCTCAACATAGCGAAAATAAGCTGTTCATTACTCAAGGTTTCATTTGCAGAAACAGTTTTGGCGAAGTAGATAACTTGCGTCGTGGGGGGAGCGATTATACCGCTTCTCTATTAGGTGCAGCGATTATGGCCGAAGAGGTACAGATCTGGACAGATATTGATGGCATGCACAATAACGATCCTAGGATTGTAAAAGGTACCAAACCGATTTCTCACCTGTCATTTGATGAAGCAGCAGAGTTGGCTTATTTTGGAGCGAAGATTTTGCATCCACAATCAGTTTTCCCTGCTCAGAAATATCAAATCCCAGTACGTTTGTTAAACACAATGGAACCCAAAGCTTTAGGAACTGTAATTAGTACCGAAAGTGAAAAAGGAAAGATCAAATCTATTGCAGCTAAAGATGGTATTACAGCCATTAAAATCCAATCGAGCCGAATGTTATTGGCTTATGGTTTTTTAAGAAGAATTTTCGAGATTTTTGAAAGATATAAAACACCAATTGATATGATTACCACTTCGGAAGTTGCGGTATCATTAACCATTGATTTTACAGATAACCTTGAAGAAATTATTAAAGAATTAAATTCGTTCGGTAGTGTAGAGATCGATAAAGACCAAACCATTATTTGTGTGGTTGGCGATTTTGGGGCAGAAAAACATGGTTATGCTGCTAAAGTTTTAGATTCGATCAAACATATTCCGGTAAGGATGATCTCTTATGGTGGTAGTGCTTATAACATTTCGCTATTGGTAGGTACACCTAATAAAGTAGAAGCTTTAAGAAGTTTGCACGATAGGATATTTGAATAGCTTATCGCTTTCTAAGGTAGAAATAGAGAAAGATAATAATTAAAAAGAGGAGCAGAGAGAGGCGAATTCTTCTTTCAAATTCCATGCGGCTAATGCGCTGATTTTTGTAATCAATATAGTTGCCGATATAAATAACGGTCATAACGACCAAGAAGATAATAAATAGAAATTTCAAGATATGTTTTCCGATAAAGATAGAGCACATTTTTCTAAATTAGAAACCCCATTTTATTATTACGACCTAAATCTGCTGAAAAGTACGTTAGAGGCCTGTCATAAAGCCGCTAGCGCCTATAAATTTCATGTGCATTATGCCATGAAGGCGAATTTTAATCCAATTGTATTAAAAGAAATCGAAAAAATAGGTTTTGGTGCCGATTGTGTAAGTGGTAATGAGGTTAAAAAAGCGATCGAAATTGGTTTTGCTAAAAATAAAGTAGTTTTTGCCGGGGTTGGTAAATCTGATAAAGAAATTAACGATGCCCTAGATAATGATATCTTTTGTTTCAATGTAGAATCTGTTCAAGAACTTTCGGTTATTAACGAATTGGCAGAAAAGAAACAGAAAATTGCAAAGGTAGCCATTCGGATCAACCCAAATGTTGATGCACATACCCATGCCAATATTACTACTGGTTTAGACGAAAATAAGTTTGGTGTAAATTCATGGGACATGCCTGCTTGTGCTGATGTTTTAAATATTTCTGCAAATCTTGAATTTATTGGAGTCCATTTTCACATTGGTTCTCAAATTACCAATATGGAGGTATATAAAAACCTTTGCATCCGTGTAAATGAATTTGCAACATGGTTTGAAGATCATGGCTTTAAAGTTACCGTACTGAATGTAGGTGGTGGTTTAGGTATCGATTACCATAAGCCTGATCAGCAAATTCCAGACTTTGAAACCTATTTTAAAATCTTTGCAGATTTCTTGGAAGTGAAACCTTACCAGGAAGTTCATTTTGAGTTGGGTAGGGCATTGGTAGGTCAAAGTGCCTCCTTAATTAGCAGGGTGCTTTATGTTAAAAACGGTAAGAAAAAGAACTTTATCATTTTAGATGCGGGCATGACAGAATTGATGCGCCCTGCATTGTACCAAGCTTATCATCAAATAGAGAATATCAGTAAGCCGTTGTCGGTTGACAGTTCACAAACTTCCAACCCTGTTAAGTATGACGTGGTAGGGCCAATTTGCGAAAGTACTGACTGTTTTGGTAAAGAAGTACAATTGCCAGAAACTTTTAGAAACGATTTGATTGCCATTAGAAGTACAGGTGCGTATGGTGAAGTAATGGCATCGCATTACAACCTTAGAGAGACTGTTCAGGTAGTTTCTAGTGAAGATATTTAATGGATTGTTTGCTCAGTATAGCAAAGATTTACAAATAAAAGAATAAAAAAAGCTCGAGAAATATTTCTCGAGCTTTTTTTATTAAAATGTTTACTGCCAATTAAGGTTATTTCTTTTTAGTGCCAAGAAATACAATTATTCCAGCAATTAACACAATACCACCTGCATAAGGTGGCCAGTTTACAGATTTTTCTTTATCGGCAGAAACCTGAATAGGACCAGCATCGATTACTTTTTCTTTTTTGGTATAAGTAAAACCAGTCCAAACTAACAGTACTATACCTAGTACAATTAACATTATACCTATTGATTTACCCATGTTCTTGTATTTAAATGATTTATTACAGAACATTTATAACCGTCGAAAGTTTTCTTTATGGTTAAAATGAATAACCTAAGCTTAATTTATTAGAGAAACCCCTGTTACCTCCAGAACTTAAAATTCCATAAAACTTATTCAATTTGAAGTAAAACGTAAAGTCTAAATATGTTCCCCGTCTTTTTTGGTAGTCGAAATTTGTTTTTATAGATTGGTTCAGTCCAGGAGTAAAACCATAGAAAAACCTAAAAGCAAAATGGTTATCAAGGTTTCTTTTGGAGTGGAAAATGATTTCTGTAGCACCCCCAGTAGTATATAGGGTCGTTTTTGTTGAGCTAATGATATTAGGGTCATTTAAGGTATTCATCCTTTTTCTGAAATCCGCATAAGCTCCACTTTCAAAACTAAGTGCATTTTCCCAGCTCAATATCCTAAATTCTACTGGTCCGGCATAGTCATAATAACCAATAGAGGTTCTTAACCCACCACCAATAAGGCCTTTTCCATCAAATTCGGGTATAGTTGTTTTTTTGTGATATCCACTTTCGTAATTGGTTTCTCCGGCAAAACCGAAAACCCCGTAAGCAATATTGAGGTGCTTTGTGGTGTGGGCACGACTAAAATTCACAAAGCCCATATTGATATCTCCAGTTGCGTAGGGTAATGCCAAACTAGCTAAGCTTGCACTTACATAGTTTCTTGTTTTAATGCTATCTGAGCCCATTGGTTTGGGCAAATAGGATACATCATTTCCGGTAGCAGCAGGTATAAAATAAGATGGTGAACTACAAGAGCTGATAGAAAAGACGATAGCGATACCAAATAAGAAAAAGAGCGATTTATTCATGTTGGAATTGAAAATTTTAAACTATTTCTTGTAAGTGTTAAGGGCCAGTTTTAAAATGGCATTAATTTTTTCAATAGGCAGGTCTTCGTTTTCATCTATCAACAATATTTTCATTCGAGAACGCTTCTCAACCAGTAAGTCTGGATCATCAATTAAATACCCATTGGCAAAACCAATATATGGTTTTTTGTATTTTTTATGTATCCATAAATAACAGAGCATTTTGCTCTTATAATAAAAGAATGGAAGTTTGTACTTCCATTCTTTGGTAATGTGTTCGTTATGGTCGACGATAATATCTCTCAATGCTAATAAGCAAGCTCTTAGCGGTTCTTCTTTTTCGAGGTAGAATCTGTCCAAGTCGCTTAACATGATTGCTTATTCTTCTTCAAAAAAATCGGCTAGTCCACCAAGAAAATATTCTTCAATGCCTGCAGTAAAATCATCGTAATCTTCATCAGGGATATTGGTTTGAACAAACTCTAAAGAGGTTCCTTTTTTATCTTCGTGCAATTTAATGGTCACGATAGACGGTTCGCCCTCATCGCCAAAATACCATTGTTGTACAATTTTTTTACCCGGTACCAATTCAATATTCTTCCCTACAATATCGCCATCCCAAAAAGAAAATTCTGTGCCCACCTCTTCAGTAAACTCTGCTTCTGCACCCGTCCATAATTGGATGCTTTGTGCTTTGGTTAAACCTAGGTAAACCTCATCAGGAGGTGCCGGAAGTGGTAAATATTTTTTATAGTTCTTCATCAGGATTTTAAGATTTTAGGATTAATGAGGATAATGACGTTTATAGTATTAAGTATATTTAAGGTTGTTATTGTAAACTTTTTTAAACTGAAGGCTTGTTGATCCAAAATTAATTAATAAACCAATGGGAAATTTATAGGCAACAACATAATTTTTGGCTTGTGCTAAATGTACATTTTCTAGATTAATTACAGCTTTGACTTCAACAACAACAATGTTCTCGACAATAAAGTCTGCTCTTCTTTTGCCAACTTCAATGTCTTCGTAAAATATAGTCTGCTCTATTTCTCTCCCAAATGTTAAACCAGCCTTACTAAGCTCTATGGCTAAACATCTCTGATAAATTACTTCTTGAAAACCATTACCTAAAGTGTTGTGAACTTTCATAGCACAACCATTAATTTTATAGGTGATTTCTTCAATTTCCATTTAAGTTTACCTTATTGCAGTATAATCTTGCTAATCCTTACATCCACAAATCTTGTTCACTATTTGAAAGCATTCAATCCGGTTACATCCATACCTGTAATTAATAGATGTACATCATGTGTGCCTTCGTAAGTAACTACTGATTCTAAGTTCATCATGTGGCGCATAATCGGATATTCTCCTGTAATACCCATTCCGCCTAACATTTGGCGGGCGTTACGAGCAATATCTAAAGCAATTTCAACACTGTTGCGTTTGGCCATAGAAATCTGTTCGGCAGTTGCTCTGTTTTCACTTTTCAATACGCCTAATCGCCAAACCAAAAGTTGTCCTTTTGTAATCTCGGTAATCATTTCGGCTAATTTCTTTTGTTGCAATTGAAAGCCACCAATTGGTTTGCCAAACTGGATACGTTCTTTAGAATAGCGAAGCGCAGTATCATAACAATCCATAGCTGCACCCAAAGCACCCCAGGCAATGCCATAACGGGCTTGGTTTAAACAACCTAATGGACCTTTTAATCCACTAATGTTTGGGAAAATGTTCTCTTTTGGAACTTTTACATTATCGAATACCAATTCGCCAGTAGCAGAAGCTCTTAAGCTCCATTTGCCATGGGTCTCAGGCGTAGTAAATCCTTCCATGCCACGTTCTATCACCATTCCACGGATTTTACCTTCTTCGTCTTTTGCCCAAACTACAGCAATATCTGCAAAAGGAGCATTAGAAATCCACATTTTAGCGCCATTTAATAGATAGTGGTCGCCCTTATCTTTAATATTGGTAACCATGCCACCAGGATTAGAACCATGATCTGGCTCCGTAAGGCCAAAACAGCCCATTAACTCGCCTGTGGCTAATTTTGGTAAATATTTTTTACGTTGTTCTTCGCTTCCATACGCATAGATCGGGTACATTACCAAAGAACCTTGCACCGATGCAGTAGAACGAATACCAGAATCGCCTCGCTCAATTTCTTGCATAATAATGCCATACGCTGTATAATCTAAACCAGCACCACCATATTCAACCGGAATTGTTGGTCCAAATGCACCAATCTCTCCTAAGCCTTTAATTAAGTGTTTAGGGAATTCTGCTCTTTGTGCAAAATCTTCTATTACAGGACTAACTTCTTTTTTTACCCAATCTCTTACTGTAGAACGGATTAAAAGATGTTCTTCAGATAAAAGTTCGTCTAATTGATAATAATCTGGTGCTTCGTAAAGGTCTTTTTTAGCTGATTTGTTCATGTTTTACACTATATTTGGTTACACGTTGTGACAATTCCAAAGGTAATAATTTAGTGTAATGACTAGTAAAAACCGTGCAAAAAATTAATTTTGTTGCAGATTGTTGCTTTAAATAATTTAAACCTAATGTTTGTACAAACTGTAGCCTTAAAAGAGGTGAAATTTTATGCTTTTCATGGCTTTTATCCCGAAGAACAGTTCACGGGAAATCATTTTTTGGTAGATGTGGAGGTAACTTTTGTGCCAAATGGCGATTCCGAAGATTTAGATCGTACGGTAAATTACGAGGTGATCAATACCGTGGTAACCGCTGCGATGAAACAAACCCAAAAATTATTGGAAACGGTGGTTAAAAATATAATTAATGAACTGGTTGCTATCTATCCATTTATCTTAACGGCAACTGTTGGGATTAAAAAACTTCATCCGCCCATGCCCGGCGAAATAGGGCACTCTTTTGTACAACTTTCTTATACTTCTCCAAAATAAAATGGAATACACTAAAATTACGAGCGCTATTTTAGCTGAAATAGAAACAGCTATTGGTGCGGCAAACGTTTTTGTTGATGATGAATCTCTACAGCATTATGCGCACGATGAAACAGAAGACCTACGCTACTTTCCTGAAGTAGTAGTTAAGCCTTTAGATACGGCAAGTGTTTCAGCTTTGCTTAAAATCTGTAATCAATACCATATTCCAGTTACCCCTAGAGGTGGTGGTACTGGATTGAGTGGAGCGGCATTACCTATTTATGGTGGGGTTTTATTGTCGATGGAAAAATTTAAGGCAATTATTGATATCGATACAGAGAATTTGCAGGCTACTGTAGAACCAGGGGTGATTACCGAAGAGTTTATGAATGCTGTTGCCGAAAAGGGATTGCTTTATCCAGTTGATCCCAGCAGTAAAGGTTCTTGTTTTATAGGTGGTAATGTGGCACATGGATCTGGTGGACCGAGAGTGGTAAAGTACGGCACCATTCGTGAATATATATTAAACTTAGAAGTTGTTTTGGCTAATGGTGATGTAATTTGGACGGGTGCCAATACCTTAAAATATGCATCTGGTTATAATTTAACCCAATTGATGATTGGTTCTGAGGGTACTTTGGCTGTAGTGACCAAAATTGTAACCAAACTGATCCCAGCGGTAAGCCAAAGTGTATTGATGTTGGGTTCTTTTACAACCAATGATGTAGCCTGTGCTGCTGTATCTGCTATTTTTAGAGCTGGAATAACGCCTTCGGCTCTAGAATTTATGGAGCGAAAAGGAGTGGAGTGGGTAATTCAATTTGATGACATTAAATTTGATCTGAAAGCTGATGTGAATGCTTTTTTAATGATCGAGTTTGATGGTGACGACCTGGATGCGATTTTTGCTGCTTGTGAAAAAGTAAACATGGTATTGGAAGAATTTGGTTGTACCGAAGTTCTTTTTGCCGATACAGCACAACAAAAGGAAGATTTATGGCGCATGCGCAGAACGATGGCCGAATCGGTAAAATCTAACTCCGTTTATAAAGAAGAAGATACAGTAGTACCAAGAGCTGCCTTACCAAAACTGATCAATGGCATTAAAGAAATTGGTGCCAAATATGGTTTTGAAAGTGTATGTTATGGACATGCTGGCGACGGTAACCTGCATATCAATATCATCAAAGCCGGAATGAGTGATGAAGATTGGAAACACAAACTAAAAGATGGTATTGTAGAAATTTTTGAATTGACTACTGCTTTGGGTGGTACTATATCTGGCGAACATGGAATTGGACTGGTGCAGAAAGATTACATGCCAATCAAGTACAGTGAAATCCATTTGAATTTAATGCGCAACATTAAAAAGGTATTTGATCCGACAGGAATTTTAAATCCTGGTAAGATTACCCCTACGGTTTAAATATATCAATAAGTCGTTGGCGAGGACACCAACGACAGCTATTGTTTGCTGTTTTGCTTTTTGCGTTCTGTTGGCAAGGATGCCAACTAAGGCTATTGTTGCTTTCTATCAACGGCCCTTTTCTGCTTCTGCTTTCTGTTGGCGTCTCCGCCAACAGATTGATATTTTAAGATGCTAGCTGTTCAAATACCAACATTTTATTCCTTTCCTTTTCAGGTATGGCTGCTGGTCTTTTAGTGCCGTAGTCGTAAGCCACACAAACTGTTTTGCCTTTGCTACAGGTAACTTCTTTTCCGTCTACCTCTTTTATAATCATATATTCTAAATCAAAACTGGTATTGCCAATTCTGGAGGTGCGTACATACATGCTTACCTTATCTTCTAAAAAAATTGGAGTAATATAATCTATAGAGGCCTGGCCAATCACTACACCAGTTGTTTTCCAATCCCAATTAATGGCGTGTTTCCAGTATTTCGTTCTACCAATTTCCATGTAGGTAAAATAGACGGCATTGTTTACATGACCCATCATGTCTAGGTCTGCAAAACGCATTTCGATAGTGGTTTTGTACTTGAAACTGTCGATGTGGCCAACTGAAACTGACTTTTTGTCTTGTTGTTTTTCTTTTTTGCGCCAAAATGTCTTAAAAAACATAATTATTTACTTTGGAATAGGGTTTGAACATGGACAATTATAATTTAAAAAATAAAATAACGGAGGAATATAAAATGACTTTAGTAAAATTCAACAACAAAACAAGAAACACTGCACCCTACTTTAACAATGTTTTCGATTCTTTGTTTAGCGATGCGTTAAATAAAAATTATGGTGTAAACAAAGTACCTCATGTAAACATTTACGAAAGTGCAAACGAATACAAAATTGAATTGGCTGCACCTGGTTTAAGTAAAGAAGATTTTAAGATCGACCTTAAAAAAGATAACCTTTCTGTTTGGGCAGAGAAAAAAGTAGATGAGAATGAAGTGCAGAAAGATTTTACCCGCAAAGAATTTGAGTATAGCTCATTTGCTAGGTCATTTGTATTGCCAGAAGGTGTTGATGTAGACCAGATCAGTGCGGAATATATCAATGGTGTTTTAAATATTACCATCGGTAAAAAAGACGAAGCCAAATTGACACACAAAGAGATTGTAGTTTCATAATACGATAATAAGTTTGATTTTAAGTTTAGGGTTGGTAAGGGCACATCGAGAGGTGTTGCCCTTATCTTTTTTAGACTGATTCTATAATATGAATGCAACCTAAACAATCCTTTGATTTTTGTACTTTTGCAAAATGGAAAGAGAAATCCTTGATACCAAGCGTAAGGCATTAAAAATAAATTTGAACGAGCATATTTACGGAACATTTGCAGAAATTGGCGCCGGACAGGAAGTAGCTCGTAATTTTTTTACAGCTGGTGCTGCTTCAGGTACGGTTGCTAAAACCATGTCAGCTTATGATATGACTTTTAGCGATGCCATTTATGGTGCTGAAGCTTCTGGTAGATATGTAAGTCAAAATAGACTGTTGCGCATGTTAGACCATGAATTTGGTTTGTTAAATGAGCGTCTCTCTGGTGAAAAATATGATACTAGAACTTTCTTTGCCTTTGCAGATACGGTAACTACTTTAAATTTTAAGCGTACAAACGAACCACACGGTTGGGTTGGTATCCGTTTTCAGACCGTACCGGGAGGTTTACCAAACGAAATATTTTTCCATGTTCGCCTGTTAGATACCGATGTAAATATGCAACAACGAGTGTTGGGTATTATTGGTGTAAACTTGGTGTATGCTGCTTTTTATCATCATGAAGATCCAAAATTGATGATTGAATCACTTGCAGATAATTTAACTGTAGGATCTGTAGAAATTGACTTGATTTCTGTAAAAGGTCCAGCTTTCGGAAAAGTGAACAACACGTTACTGAATCTTTACCTGATCATGAAAGATTTTTCGGCAGCAGCTATCTTCGATGAAGATGGACATCCACGTCAGGCCAAAGACCTATTGTATAAAAAGGATATCATGATTTTACGAACCAAATACGGTCAGAAATCAAATCCGAACTTCAACTTATTCAATAAAGCAACAGAGCAGTTTACACGCACCAATAATGTAGAACCTGGTAATTTGAGTGTGATGATTGAGATTTTGTTAACCAATGTGTTAACAGACGAACAAGAAACACCAGATGATATCGACTTAGAGGCAGTGGCAAAAAGAGCTGAGGATATGTGTAAAACAGGTAATTTGGTCATCGTTTCTAATTTTACCCGTCACAATAGATTGGCTAAATATTTAGGCCGTTGTAAACCTAAAAGTGTGGGTATTTCAACCAATATCAATAACCTTAAATTCGTATTCAACTCTAAAAACTTCGGAGAGAACTATTCTAGTCAGTTGTTGGCTTATGTAAGTGATATGTTTACGCAGAATGTGAAACTGTTTGCCTATCCTTTTATGGATAAGAAGAGCAATACGGTTATTTCTACAGCGAATATGCCAGTTACTGCTGATGCTAAACCTTTGTTCGAATTTTTGCTGATCAATGGTTACATTACCGATATTAAAGATTATAGTGAAGAGGATGTTAAAACGGCCTAATGGAAAAGGCTGGGTCGGAAAAAAGCACTTTACACCTTAGAAATAAACATCGTTCTAGGTACGATTTCAAAACTTTAATTGAAAGCTGTGCGGAGCTTGCTCATTTTGTGGGTGTAAATAAATATGGAGATGAATCGATAGATTTTGCCAATCCAGATGCAGTTAAAATCTTAAATAAAGCTTTACTCAAACATTTTTATCAGATCGATTTTTGGGATATTCCTGAAGGTTACCTTTGTCCACCAATTCCGGGTAGGGCAGATTATATCCATTATATAGCTGATTTATTGGCTTCTTGTCATCAACAGAATATCCCAACTGGTAAAAAGGTAAAGGTATTAGATATTGGTGTGGGCGCTAATTGCGTATATCCGATTATTGGTCATCAAGAATACGGTTGGAGTTTTGTAGGTTCTGATATTGATGAAGTAGCTATTCGTTCTGCAAAAAATATAGCTGATGTTAATCCATCTTTAAAAAACGCTATTGAAATTAGATTGCAGTCTTCTAAATCCGCAATTTTCAAGCACATTATTCATAAAGAAGAACGTTTTGAGCTGACCATTTGTAATCCTCCATTCCATGCTTCAGCGGCCGAAGCCCAAGCAGGCTCACAAAGAAAGGCCCGTAATCTTGGTCATAAAAATTATGCAAAACCAATACTTAATTTTGGTGGTCAGCATAGCGAATTGTGGACAAAAGGAGGGGAGCTTGCATTTGTAGGGCAGATGATTGAAGAAAGTAAGTTGTTTAAAAACCAATGTTTCTGGTTTACCAGTTTGGTTTCGAAAAGCGAAAACCTACCGGCCATCTATGCCATGCTAAACAGGGCAGGAGTTGCAGAAACCAGAACAAACAACATGAGTACAGGTAATAAAATAACCAGAATTGTAGCCTGGACTTTCTTAACAGCAGCCGAGCAAGCGGCTTGGTAATGGCAATTTTTGTTAAATTGGTGCTAATTTTTATCTTGCAGTATGAAATTATCCCACTTCAGTTTGTTAATTTTTTTAGTATTTCCTTCATTTGCTCAGGCACAAACTTCAGGTAATCCTTTGTTCCCAGGCTGGTATGCAGATCCAGAAGGGATTATTTTTGGTAAAACCTATTGGATTTATCCAACCTATTCGGCTAAATATAAAGAGCAGGTTTTTATGGATGCTTTTTCTTCTGCAGATCTAATTACTTGGAAAAAACACGAAAGGATTATTGATACAGCTGCCATTAAATGGGCAAAAAAAGCGATGTGGGCACCATCAATAACCCAAAAAGATGGGAAGTATTATTTGTTTTTTGGAGCAAATGATATTCAAAGTGACCAAGAAATAGGTGGGATTGGTGTAGCAGTAGCCGATCGGCCAGAAGGCCCATACAAAGACCATTTAGGTAAACCATTAATTGATAAATTTTATAACAAGGCGCAACCTATAGATCAATTTGTATTTAAGGATAAAGACAATCAGTATTATTTAATTTATGGGGGCTGGTCGCATTGCAACATTGCCAAACTGAATAAAGATTTTACAGGTTTTGTGCCTTATACAGATGGTAGTACTTTTAAAGAAATTACGCCAGAAGGTTATGTAGAAGGTCCTTTTATGTTTATTCGGAATGGAAAATACTATTTTATGTGGTCTGAAGGTGGTTGGACGGGGCCTGATTATTCAGTTGCCTATGCCATTGCCGATTCGCCTTTGGGTCCATTTAAACGGATTGGAAAAATCTTGAAACAAGACCCTGCTATGGCCACTGGAGCAGGGCACCACTCTATCATCCACGATGCAAAAAAGGAACGCTATTATATTGTTTACCACCGTAGGCCACTAGGCGAAACTGATGGGAACCACCGTGTAACTTGTATGGAAGAGATGCATTTTGATAAAGATGGACTAATTATTCCTGTTCAGCTTACAAAAGAAGGAGTGAAGAAGAACAAACTTTAAGGGGAAAATGGAAAATGTATGAGGGAATAGGTAATTGTAAATAGGTAATAGGCACGTCTTTAAATATTAACCTATTTTCTATTCTCATTTATTATTCCCTATTTCCCATTCCCTATTTACTTTCCCCCATTTCCTATTTCCCCTCTTTCTCATAAATATCTTTCCCTACAATAGCCATCTGTCTTTCTGGGTTCTCTAATGCTTTAAAACCAAATTGTTTGTATAAGCCATGAGCGTCCAGTGTTGCTAAATGGTATCGTCTTAAACCTTGCAAGTCTGGGTGAAATAACATCAGTGACATTAACTTTTTAGACAAACCTAGGCCACGATATGTAGTTTCTACATAAACATCACATAAATAGGCATAAGTGGCCCTATCGGTTATCCAACGTGCAAATCCTGCTTGTTTTCCATCTTTATATACACCAAAACACAAAGAATTGTCGATGGCTTTTTGCACTAAAGCCAAGGGGATGTTTTTAGCCCAATAAGATTCTACACTCAGGTAATGGTGAACAGCATTTACATCTATCAGATTGCTGTCATCAGAGAAAACAAAACCATTCTCGATAATTTCCATCTTAAAATATTAGTTCATTGTTTAAATAGTTCAGTAGTTCATTTGTTTACTTGTTCTATTGAGCATAAAGGACCATCGGTAAAATTATACGGCTAGTTTTACTAATGCACTGATGAACTAATGAACCGTTGAACCAGATTAGTTTCGCATGTTGATAAACTGCAATGGCTGTCCAAAATCTTCACCTCTACATAAAGAGATTACTTTTTGTAGGTCATCTATGTTTTTGCTTTGTACCCTAACTTGGTCATCCATCATCGAAGCTTGTACTTTTAACTTGCTGTCTTTGATTTTGGCTACAATTTTTTTAGCGGCTTCTTTATCAATTCCTTCTTTAATTTTGAGCTCTTTTCTAATCATATTGCCAGAAGCTTGATGTTCTTTTCCAAAATCCAAACTTTTTGGGTCTAAATTTTGTTTCATCATACGAGAGATGATTGAATCGGTAATGGCCTTTAAGCGCATATCGTCTTCAGTTACAATTGTGATCACATTGGTTTTTTTATCCAATTCTACAGTGCTGTTGGAGCCATTGAAGTCATAACGGTTTAAAATCTCTTTTTTTGCATTGTTGATCGCATTATCTAATGTTTGTGAGTCTACTTTGCTAACGATATCGAAAGTGGGCATGATTTTGGCTTTAATTGATAAAAAAATAATAGATTTAAGTAATTATAAATTACCATACAAAAAACGCTAAAAAATATATGAAAACCAATAAAACTAAACCTCAGAAAAAAACCACTAAAAAAGCGGTTAAAAAACAGATTGAGCAAAGCTTAACGGACAGATTTTTAGAAGCGGTTAAAGGCTTAGGGCATAATGCCGAATTGATTGCCGATGATGTGGCCAAATTGAGCAAAGCAGCTGCAAAGAAACTTTCTAAGAAGTTTAAAGAGGTTAAAACAGCAGTTGCTGATAAAATAGATAATGTAACTACGGCAAAAAAACCGGTAGCTAAAAAAGTGAAACTCGCTAAAAAAGATGCATCTAAGCTGATGAAAAAGGTGGATAAATCTGTAACCAAAGTGGTTAAAAAAGCAGTTTCGAAAGCTAAACCTGTAGTAACCAGCGTAAAAGTTGAGGGTATTGCCACAGCAGAAAAAGCAGCAGCTGCCATTAAAACGCCTGTTAAAAAAGCTCCAGTTAAAAGTACAGCGGTAAAAAAAGTAGCAGCTAAACCTGCTGTTGTAGAAAGTAAAAGTACCACAGCGGCAAAAGATACCAAAACTGCAGCTGTAAAGGCGATAGCAAGTACGCCTGTAAAGAAAGTTGCTGCCAAGGTTGCACCTGCTAAAAAAGACACTACGAGTAAGAAGTAAATTTTAGGTGTCAAATTAGCTGATAATTAACACTAACTTAACACTAAAATATGCAGATTTGAAAATCTCCGGATCTACCCTGGAGATTTTTTTGATTTTTATCCATGGCTAAAAAGAAGCTACCGTTTTTAAATAGGGAATTAAGTTGGTTATACTTTAATGAAAGGGTATTACAGGAAGCTGCAGATGAAACTGTTCCATTAATTGAACGGATTAGATTTTTGTCTATTTTCTCTTCAAACCTAGAAGAATTTTATAGGGTAAGAGTAGCAACCTTGAGTCGTTTAGTCAATTTAAACGATAGGGCTAAGGCATTATTGGGTTTTAATCCTAAAAAGGTATTAAACGAAATCAAAAATATTGTAGTTAAACATGAACGTAGGTTCGAAAACCTATTTCAAGCTACCTTAATTAACGAACTCGCTCAAAATCGTATTTTTATCTTGAATGATACCCAGCTGAATGTTGCTAGGGGCGAGTTTGTGCGCAATCATTTTAGGGATAAGATCTTGTCTAATTTGGTTCCGATTATGATCGATCTGGAACAACCTTTTCCAGAATTAAAAGACCGAACGCTATACTTCTTTGTTCGTTTAACCAAAAAGGGATCTAAAAAGAGTGAAAAATATGCATTGATTGAACTGCCTGATAACTTACCCCGTTTTTTGGTTTTACCAGAAACGAACGGACTAAAGTTTATCATCTTGGCTGAAGATATCATCAAATACTGTTTGGATGATATTTTCTATGTGTTTAATTACGATCATTTGGAAGCTTTCTCTATTCAGCTAACTAGGGATGCCGAGCTTGACATTGATAAAAATGTAAGTGACAAGTTTATAGAAGAATTGAAGACCAGTTTAGATAAACGTAAAAAGGGCAAGCCGATGCGTTTATTGTACGATACAGAAATGCCTTTTGAAATGTTGAGCGTTTTAGTAACCAAAATGAAAATTGAGGCTGAAGGTTTAATTCCGGGTAACCGTTACCACCGTTTTGGCGATTTTATTGGTTTCCCTAATGTGGGCTCTAAAGATTTGGAATATCCGCCGGTTGAGCCACTTAAAGTGCAGGGCTTGCATAGAACGGAAAGTATTTTTAACAAATTGGCGCACCGCGATTATGTGGTTAATTTGCCATACCAATCTTACGATTATATTATCCTATTCCTCCGTGAAGCGGCGATAGATCCAAAAGTGACAGAAATTAACATCACTTTGTATCGTTTAGCAGAAAATTCTAAAGTGATCAATGCCTTAATCAATGCAGTTAAAAATGGTAAAAAAGTGAACTGTGTGGTAGAGCTGAAAGCTCGCTTTGATGAAAAGGCCAATATCTTTTGGACCAATAGATTAATGGAAGAAGGTGTAAATGTAAACTATGGTTTAACTGATTATAAAGTGCATTCTAAAATATGCTTGGTAAAGCGAATAGAAAAGGGGAGAGCAGTTTATTATGCCAACCTAGCCACAGGAAATTTCAACGAAAAAACCGCCAAAATTTATTGTGACCACAGCATATTTACAGCTAAAAAAGAAATTACTGCCGATTTATTGAAATTGTTTAATGCTTTAAACAAAAAAACGGTAGCCAAAGATTTCAAACACCTTATCGTATCTCCATTAGATTCGAGAAACAAGATCTATGCTTTAATTAACAGAGAAATCAAATTTGCCAAAGCTAAAAAGCCAGCTTACATGATTTTAAAGGTAAATAGCTTAGCTGATGAAGGCATTGTAGAAAAATTGTACGAGGCAAGTAATGCTGGTGTACAGATTAAATTAATTGTAAGGGGAATTTGCTGCTTGGTACCTGGTGTGGCTGGTTTTAGCGAGAACATTACCGTAATTAGCATTATAGATAAATTTTTAGAACATGCACGGGTTTTCATCTTTGGTAACAATGGTAAAGAAGAGATGTTCCTTTCTTCTGCCGATTTGATGAGCCGAAACTTTGAACATAGGGTAGAAGTAGGATTTCCGGTATTGGATGAATTGGTAAAACAAGAAATTAGAGATATTATTGAGTTTCAATTACAGGATAATGTAAAAGCTCGTGATATCAATAGGCTAAATAACAATAAATATCATAAAAACCGTTTAACCACTAAGATAAGAGCCCAAGTACAAACATATAACTACCTTAAAAATAAACACCACTAAAAATGCTCCGATACGCCGCCATAGATATAGGCTCAAATGCAGTTCGTTTGTTAATTGCTGATATCACTCAAAATGAAAAAGGATATGGATTTAAAAAGAACACATTGGTTAGGGTGCCATTGCGCCTTGGTGATGACGCCTTTTTAGATAAAAAAATATCGCCAAAAAAAATCGAAGATTTGGTGAAGACCATGAGTGCTTTCAAAAATTTGATGGATGTTTATCATGTGTCTAAATATTTGGCCTGTGCAACATCAGCCATGCGTGAGGCAGATAATGGCAAAGAAATTATCAAAAGATTAAAAAAGGTAGCTGATATAGACTTAGAAATTATTGAGGGACAAAGAGAAGCCAATATCATTTATTCCAACCATATAGAACAAAATTTAGATGCTAAAAAGAGCTATCTCTATATTGACGTAGGTGGGGGAAGCACTGAACTTTCGGTATTTGTAAACAAACAACCTGTTGCCTCTAGGTCATTTAATATTGGTACCATCCGGATTTTGGATAACCAGGATAAAGACGAAACTTGGGAAGAGATGAAGGATTGGGTGAAGCTACATACTAGAGACCTAAAGAATTTAGCAGGAATTGGTACTGGTGGAAACATCAATAAATTGTTCCGCATGTCGGGCGAAAAGGAAGACATGCCACTTTCGTTTTTGAAGCTGAAAACGATGTACAATGAGCTGAATGCCTATTCTTTAAAAGAACGCATTACTTTGATGAAGTTAAACCAAGATAGGGCAGATGTAATTATTCCAGCTTGTGAAATCTACCTCACACTAATGAAATGGACTGGAATTAAACAAATCTATGTGCCTAAGGTGGGTATGGTTGATGGAATTATCAACTTATTGATTGAAGAAAACTTGGAGATTTAGTTTTCGTACTCTCGTTGGCGTCTTCGCCAACGGTTAAGTTGGAGTTTTATCGGATCTGGCTGTTGGTGGGGATGCCAACAACAGCTATCTATACTTACTTAATTTTAGCACTTTCTTGGCCTCTACTACTCTTGTTGGTGCCCTCGCCAACGACTGCAGATAGCTAAGCAATTCTAATATTTAACCAAGCCTTGTCTCTTCGCCAACGGTTACAATGCTCCTAAAAGTAAGGTTAATTCTGGGTTTTTGAATTGTTTTGGTTGGTGGTAAACGATGGAGCCAATTGGTTTGGGTTGTATCCTTCATGATCAATAGACTTCCATTTTCTAAGGTTAAGGATATACTTTCTTCGGTGGTTTTGTGTTTGAAGGAAAATTTTCGCTCTGCACCAAAACTCAATGATGCAATAGCGCCATTTTTCTTCAGGTCTTTTTCAGCATCGCTATGCCAAGCCATTCCTTCATCGCCGTTATGGTATAAATTGAGTAGACAAGAGTTAAAATGTTCTCCAGATTTTTCTTCTGCCAGATTTTTAAGCTCCAATAATTCTTTGGTCCATATTAAAGCTTGTTTGGTCACATTTGAATAAGTGTATTCAAAAGGATTGTCGCCATACCAGGCTACTTTTCTTTTGGTTAAAATGTGTTTGCCAAAAATAATAGCTTCATCATTCTTCCATTCAATGTCGTTTAATAAACAATTATAGTATGCTGCTGCTTGTTGATAGGACATGATCTTCCCATAATAATTTACGGTACCATCTTTTGGTAACAGATTTATATTTTGGGGCAATTCGCTGCTAAATAGATCCATCTTTCCATTTTTTATAGTCAACCCTTAAACAATGTCCACAAGGTCGATAACCCAAATTTAAAGCTTCATTTGTTGAAACGAAGAAAACACGGTTGGTTATTTTCATTCTTTTTCCAGAAGTACAATTTAAGGTGCCATATATTTTTAACCTGCTGTTTCCTGCAAATTGGATTTGTTGCTGAGCAATAAGTTTAACCAGTTTCCTGTTTACCTCAAAAACAGCAGTGCCTAAGTCAGTATGTAAGATCATCTCCTTACGTTAATGCATCATGAAATATAATTCCTAAAGTATGTCTTTCGCCCCAAAGAACCTCGCTTACGCCATGTTTCATGGTGGCTCTGTAATAACCCTTTGAACCTTTTACGGGTCTATAATTTGTAGTAAAGATTAAAATATCACCTTTTTTAGGTTTCAATACAATAGCTTTAGATTGCGCCCTTACATTTTGCTGGGTCAATACAAACTCTCCACCAGTATAATCTATTTCAGGTTCATTTAAAAACAATACCATTTGGATAGGGAAGTACACATCGCCATATAAATCCTGATGTAAAGTATTGAAACCACCCTTACCATATTTTAAAACTAAGACAGTTGCCTTGTTTTGTCCGTTAGCTTTACAAAGCTCAATCAGTTCTTTATGTTCATTTGGAAAGGAAAGTCCGGTATTTAAAGCTTTCATCCAATGGTTGGCTATGGGTGCTAATAATGGGTAGCAATATGTTCTTAAGGCTTGTAAAATAGTAGGTAAAGGATAATTAAAATACTTATACTCGCCTAAACCAAAACGGTAACGTTCCATTACCACTGTTTTTCGATATAGTGCTGGTTGATTGTAATTGACAATAAGTTCATCGCATTGTTCTGTTGTTAATAATTGTTTTAAAACCGCATAGCCATTTTGATGCATTTCTTCTGCCAAACGCTCTCTATTAATGTTTGCCAGTTTGTTGAATAAGCTTTGCATATTTAGCTGGTAATGAGGTTAACTTGTGCTGCTTCCCAGCCTAAAATAACCGATTTACGTACTTGACCCCAATGGTACTGCCCAAAATTACCAGTAGATTGGATGACCCGATGACAAGGAATCAAAAATGCAATTGGGTTATCGCCTATGGCAGAACCCACAGCCCTTGATGCATTGGGGTTGCCAATGGTTTGCGCTATTTTTCCGTAAGTTGTAAAATTACCTTTGGGAACTTTTAACAGGGTTTCCCAAACTTTTAATTGAAAAGCTGTGCCTTTGAGATGGAGTTTGATCTCGTTGGGTTCATTCCAGTTTTGATTAAAGATATGCAATGCACTTTCTTGTAAACTGTCTTTTTGTTGGTTGAATTTGGCTTGTGGAAATTGTTGTTTCAATTCTTCAAATACTTTGTTCTCCTCATCGGCGAAAGCCATGTGGCAAATTCCTTTGTTTGTGGAGGCAATCAATAACTTACCGAAAGGAGTGGTGGTGAAATTGTAGTTGATGCTTAGGTTTTCTCCACCATTTTTAAACTCGCCGGGGGTCATTCCTTCAATATTCACAAAGAGATCATGTAACCGCCCTGTTCCTGATAGGCCAGTTTCGTAAGCGGCATCGAACAATGTCAATTGTTGGTCTCTTAAAATGTCTTTCGCATAAGCTAGACTAAGGTATTGTAAAAACTTTTTAGGACTTACACCAGCCCATTCAGTAAATAAGCGTTGAAAGTGAAAGGGGCTAAGGTTGATTTTTTCTGCTATTTGATCTAAGTCGGGTTGTACTTTGAAGTTTTCTTGCAAATAGCCAATTGCACTTGCAATACGCTCGTAATTTAATTGCTCTTGTGTACTCATGTTGTAGTTTTTTAATACACCAAAGGTAATATGCCCCTAGCTTTGCTTAAACCCGAAAGTTGCTCACTTATTTCGCATTCATATCATTTACAATACTATCAATTAATTGATTGGCATCAGTATATTTTAATAAAGGTGCTGCTTGGCCACTCCAATACGATTTAAATTGAGGATTGTTTTCTGTATTGGCAGGATAGGCACCCAATTGACCTGTAATTTTACCTTGAAGCGGGTAGGGGGCCAATGAATTTTGAAAATCTTTTAATTCTTCTGTCAAGCGGTTTTTAATTCCCCTTGATAAACGACCAGTAAATACCTTAGTTAACGTAGTATAACGGGCATCTTTGGCAAATAACAATGCTCTGTGTTTGTTGCTCGTTCCCGATTGTTGAGTGGCTAAGAAAGCTGTTCCAATTTGTACAGCATCGGCTCCTAAATTAAAAGCCGCTTTTACACCTCTACTGTCAACAATTCCACCTGCCGCAATAATTGGAATACGAACGGCATCAGCAACTTGTGGAATTAAAGAAAAAGTACCTACCAATGATTCTTCTGCTTTATCAAGAAATGATACACGATGACCACCAGCATCAGAACCAGTAGCTACTACTGCATCCACACCCGCATTTGCTATGGCTATAGCTTCATCTAAAGTGGTTGCTGCACCCACAGTTTTAATGTTGAGTAGACGGCATTTTTCTAGAATATCAGCAGAGGGAATACCAAAAACAAAGCTGAAAATAGCGGGCTTAATCTCAAAGATCGCTTCTATCTGATCTTCAAAACTTGGGCTTTTTGGTAAGGGAAAATGGGGTACTTCTGCACCAACTTCATTAAAATAAGGTTTGAAAATATCAATTACCTTTTGAAATGCCGTTTCATCAAAATCATCAATGTTTTCATCTTTATCATTTACCCAAAGGTTCAGGTTAAATGCTTTGTTTGTTTTGTTTCTGATTTCTTGGGCAATAGTAATGATTTCAGTACTTGTAAAAGGTTGACAACCATAAGAACCTAAGGCCCCAGCATTAGAAACCGTTGAAGTTAATTCGACAGAAGAAATTTTACCGCCAAAAGGGCCTTGAACAATAGGCAAATCAATGCCAAATGTTTTCGTAAATTTTGTGTTTTTCCACATTGACTTTTAATTTATTTTTGACCGATTAATTTGAACTGTAAAACAAAATCATCATAAATTAGTTTGTCTCCTAAGTTAGCCAAAAATTTTCCGGAGCCATACTTGATATTGTAAAGTGTACGGTCAATGACCACTTCTCCCAAAGCATGTAGAAAGTCGGTAAATATTTCGATGGTAGCACTAAAACTGATGGGGTGTGTAATGTCTTTGATGGTTAAATTGCCCTTGATGTGGTATTTCTGTGCTTCTTTTTGTGCAGAGGTAATGGTCAATTGAGCCGTCTTGAATTGATCAACAGCAAAGAAGTCATTGTTGTTCAAATGTTTGAAAAAATCGTTGCTTAAGATAGGGTCGGCAATATCAGTGATGATAATTGTGGTCATGTCGATGTTAATCTCGCCATCCACCAACTCATTATCTTTAAAACTAAGAAAGCCATCCTTTATTTTGATGCTCCCAGTATGTAGCCCTAAAACTTTTTTGCCGGTCCAGTTTACTGTACTGCTTTCTGGCTGAATGTTAAATTTCGTCATTGTGTTTATTTTTAATGTTTCACAACACAAAATTGAAGATAGCTGATACTAAATCGAAGGACCTAGGTCACAAAATAAAGGTGAGCTAAGTCACAAATTAATTGGAATAAAGTCTGCTCAATGTTTCTCTTGAAACGCCTAAATAAGCTGCCAATAGCTGTTTTGGTAGTTTTTGGACAAGACTTGGATATTCTGCTAAGAATTTTTCATAACGTTCTTTGGCACTACTACTTAAAAGCGTGAGGATTCGTTGCTGAAGTGCAACATTTCTACGGTTGGTCTTTTTTCTGAAGAAATGTTCTATTTTGTGAAATTCACGACAAAGTTTTTCTCTGTTTTCATTGCTTAGGCACAATACTTCTGTATCTTCTATACAATCGATGTTTACTTGAGCTGCTTTTTGGTAATAATAGGCTTCGTAATCGGTAATCCACCAATCTTGTATGCCAAACAAGATGATATGCATCTTGCCATTCTCATCTGTATAATAAGATTTTGCACAACCAGAGATTACAAAATAATCATAAACTACTGCTTGTCCTTCTTGGACAATAAATTGATGTTTTTTGAATTTTTTATAAATAAAATGCCCCGAGATATAATCCAATTCTTCCTCACTGAGTTCTACGATCTTTAAAAATTGATTTTTTAATAGCTCACTCATTTTAGCATTTTTATATTGCTTACTACAAATTCAAAAAAACAGTGGCTTGCTCATCAACAAACCAATCTAACTTTCCATCTAAAGGTTTGATTAATTGCGCAGGATAATTGGCAAAGTCTTTCTCTTCATCGCCAATTACATGCTGAAGTGCATTGGCTTTATTCTCCCCAAAAGTGATAAAAGCCACATTTTTTGCTTTATTGATCAGTGGAGCCGTTAGGCTAATCCGAAAAGTATCTAATTTCTCAACCCAAACAGCTGCAACATCTTCGGTTTGGTTTTGAACAAGGTCTGTATGGGGGAAAATAGAAGCAGTGTGGGCGTCATCACCCATACCTAAAAGGATAAGATCGAATACTATTTCATTACCTGCAAAGTGTACGTCTAATGCTTTTTTATAGGCTTTTGCTGCTTCGGCTGGAGCCAAAGTAGTATCCATATAAAAGATATGGTCTGCCGGAGTTTGCAAAAGGTTAAACAGGTTCTCTTTGGCCATTAAACCATTGTAGTCTTTATGGTCAGGTAAGACATTCCTTTCATCGCCAAAGAAAAAATATACTTTACTCCAATCAATTTTATCTTTATAAGTAGTAGCCAATTCTTTGTAGAGTTGCTTAGGAGAATTTCCTCCAGTTAATACGAAGTCAAAACGACCTTTGGTTTCTATTGCTTTGGTAGCAATGTTTACCACATAGGCAATTAGGTTTTCATTTAATTCTGTTACTGATTTAAAGATATGTAGATTCATGGTGCTGGTATAATAGAGAAACCCTGTTGAGTTTATCGAAATATGAAAACTTCAACAAAATCAACAGGGTAGTTTTAACGATTTATTCTTTGTCTTTTAAGGGCAGGGTAAACCAATGGAAACCATCTCTGGCAATTAATGCTTCGGCTTCTTCTGGTCCCCAACTATCTGCAGGGTAATTAGGGAAATTTAATGATTTTTTGTTTTCCCAAGTATTGATAATTGGCATTACCAACTCCCAAGCAGCTTCCACTTGGTCGCCACGCATAAATAAGGTTTGGTCGCCATTCATGGCATCTAGCAATAGCGTTTCATAAGCTTCTGGGGTATCGGTATCATAAGTACCTTTGTAATCGAATACCATATCTACAGGATTAAGTACCATTTTTAGTCCAGGTCTTTTGGCTTGAACTTGTAAACGGATGCTCATTTCTGGTTGGATGCTGATGATCAGGCGGTTTTGTTGCCAAGTTTCTGTTGCACCGGCAGCAAAAATATGATGTGGAACATCTTTGAACTGAATGGTGATAATAGAAGAGGTTTGGTTCATACGTTTGCCTGTACGCAAGTAAAACGGAATGCCTTGCCAACGCCAGTTGTCGATAAAGAACTTAACAGCTGCAAAAGTTTCGGTATTTGAATGTGGATCTACGCCTTGTTCATGTCTGTAACCCGGTACTTCTTTTCCTTCAACCCATCCTTTGCTGTATTGACCCCGTACCGCACTTGCACTGATCTCTTCTGGTTTAAAAGGGCGCATGGCTTTCAATACTTCAACTTTTCTATCTCTAATTTCGTCGGCATCAAATGTAATTGGAGCTTCCATACCTACCAAACATAACAATTGTAGCAAGTGGTTTTGGATCATGTCTCTTAATGCTCCAGCACCTTCATAATAACCGCCACGATCGCCTACGCCCAATTGCTCCGTTACAGAAATTTGGATGTGCTCAATATAGGTTCTATTCCATAAGGGCTCAAACAATGAGTTGGCAAAACGGAAAGCCATCATGTTCTGTACGGTTTCTTTACCTAAATAATGATCTATACGATAGATCTGTTTTTCAGAAAAGATTTTACTTAACAATAAGTTGAGTTCTTTAGCACTTTCTAAATCATGTCCGAAAGGTTTTTCAATAACAATACGGCTATTGTCTTCGTCTTGAGTTAATTTGTATTTACATAAAGCTTCAGCAATCAATGGGAAGAAGTTGGGCGCAACAGCCAAGTAATAGATCACTTGGGTTTCTTTGCCAAATTGGCCCTGTAATTTTTCTACTGTTTCTTTTAAATTTTCAAAGGTTTTTGGGGTATTGATATCAGTTGGGCAATATTTAACGTTTTTACTGAATTGATCCCAAGATTCTTTTTTTACTTTACCGTTTCTAGAGAATTCGTTAATGTTTTCTAAAATTACTTCCTGATATTTTGCATCGGTAAACTCCGTTCTTCCAGTTCCAATAATTGAGAATTTTTCTGGCATATAACCTTCAGTAAATAAGTTATATAGGGCAGGAGCGAGCTTGCGTTTATTCAAGTCGCCAGTGCCACCAAAAATTACAAATATGGTTGGATTAAGATTACTCTTCTTTTTCATCAGTCTATTTTCTTTTGTTCAATTATATTTTCTTTTGGTTCCAATCTGCATGGAAAACTCCTTCGCTATCGATGCGCTCAAAAGTATGGGCACCAAAGAAATCTCTTTGTGCTTGTGTTAAATTAGATGGCATTCTGCCAGTTTTCAAAGTATCGAAATAAGTTAATGCAGCAGCATAACAAGGAATAGCGATACCAGCTTGGATCGCTGCACTTATTACATTTCTTGTTCCTTTTAAGCTTTGTTTAATTTTCTGTTGCACATTGGCGTCTGCAAATAAATGTTCTAAATTGGCCTGTTTTTTATAGGCTTGATAGATATCTTCTAAAAATTCTGCTCTGATAATGCAACCACCACGCCAAATTTTAGCAATTTCGGCTAAATTCAATTCGTATTCGTACTGGATGGATGCTTGCCATAACAAGTGCATGCCCTGTGCATAAGCTCCAGCCATTGCAAAGTAGAAAGCTTCTTCTAGGTCTGCTATGAAGTCTTCATTTGCATTGATTTTTGTCGATGAACCAAATGCGTCATTCAATTGTACACGTAGTTTTTTAAGCTTAGAAAGATTTCTGGTAGAAACAGCAGCATCTATAGTTGGAATAGGCATCTCAATGTCCATCGCTACTTGCGAAGTCCATTTCCCTGTACCTTTAGATTTTGCCTCATCCTTGATCTCATCAACTAACAAATTGCCTGTTTTAACGTCCTTAAATAAGAAAACATCTTTAGTGATTTCCATTAAGAAAGATTTTAAACGTCCGTTATTCCATTTCTCAAATACTTGTTGAATTTGCTCATTGTTGTAACCCAATCCATTTTTAAGGATTTCATAAGTTTCGGCCAACAACTGCATAATGGCATATTCGATACCATTGTGGGTCATTTTAACAAAGTGGCCAGATGCACCAGGACCAATATAAGTTACACACGGCTCGCCATTTACTTTGGCAGAAACAGCCTCTAACATTTCTTTAACTACTGCATAAGCCTGTTTATCGCCACCTGGCATCATACTAGGTCCAAATCTGGCACCTTCTTCGCCACCAGAAATGCCCATGCCGAAGAAATGAATACCTTTTTCTTTAAGCTCAACTGCTCTTCTGCTGGTATCGGTAAAGTGTGAGTTTCCACTGTCTATAATGATATCACCCTTGTCTAATAAGGGTTGCAGTTCTAAAATTACACTGTCAACAATTGCGCCAGCTGGTACCAAAAGAATAATGGTGCGGGGCGATTGTAAACTAGCTACAAAATCATTAATGTCGGCAAATCCCTTTAGGTTATGGTCTTTTCCTTCTTCTTCAAAAAATTGAAGCATTTTCTCACTCTTATCGTAACCAGTAACTGCAAAGCCATTATCGGCCATATTCAATAGCAAATTACGACCCATGGTACCTAAACCAACCATTCCGAAGGCGTATTGAGCTTTTCTATCGTTATTCATTTGATGATTTATTTATACTTTCTAAAATTGTTTTACTCTGTTCAAAGCTGTAGTGTACATGAGCATTGATGCCCATTTGTTTGGCAATGGCTACATGAATTGCCCTATCGTCAAAATATAAGCAGTTTTGAGGTTCTTCTTGTACAATGCCCAAAGCTAGTTTAAAAATTGATGGGTCGGGTTTAGAATAACCTACTTCGCAAGAAGAAATGAAGGCATCGAAACATTCGTGTAAGCCAAACTTCTTGATCCGATAATCGTTAAATTCTTTACCTTCATTGTTGATAGAGAATATTTTAATGCCCGTTTTCTTTTTCCAATCAATTAACCAAGGTAAAAATTGGGGCAATTGTTCGGATTTGGAGAACATAAATTCGCTAAAGTCTTTTTTAGAAAAAGAGCGGTCTATATTAAAAATTACCGAATCTAAATATTGTTCTAAATTTAGTTTGCCGTTTTCAAATAGAGGAAAAGCTACTGCATGGTCTTTTTGGAATTGAATTGGCTCTAAACCAAATTCATCAATGGCCTGCATTCTGGCTTTATGGTTCCAACCATCACTCAAT
Organism: Pedobacter sp. Hv1; assembly: GCF_001412215.1. Taxonomy (GTDB): domain Bacteria; phylum Bacteroidota; class Bacteroidia; order Sphingobacteriales; family Sphingobacteriaceae; genus Pedobacter. The sequence continues at coordinate 635,178 of NZ_LLWP01000004.1, read as the reverse complement.
AATACACCTCCAATATCCAAGAAGAGTAGTTTAATGTTTTTCATCTATTTTTTTGTTGGGTAGGTGGTGTGTATATGGTATTTTTCTTTAGCAAGCCATAGTTTTGCTCCACCTTTAATGCCATCTTTATTAGAAACAAGTTTGATGTTTTTCTCTAACTCAAAATTTATTTCATTTGAATTTCCACCACCAATGTATAGTTTATCGTAATTGAAAACCGTTTTATAAATTTCGATCAGGTATTTTAAACGTTTATTCCATTTCTTTTTACCTACTTTTTCGAAACCTCTGTCGCCAATAAAATCGTCGTAATCGTCTGTTTTATTAATAGGTAAATGGGATAGTTCTAGGTGAGGGAGCAATTCGCCATCAAATAACAGCGCAGTGCCGAAACCTGTACCAAGGGTGAACACAATTTCAAAGCCCTTTCCACTTACAATTCCCAAGCCTTGTTGGTCGGCATCGTTGATTAAGCGTACAGGTTTGCCAAAGAGGTTACTTACTTGTTGTGCTAAATCTACATTAGCCCATTTATTTTCGGCTAAGTTAGGAGCGGTTTGTACAATACCTTCTTTTACATAACCAGGAAATCCTATAGAAATCTTTGTAAAGGACTTAAAACCTGTGGTTAGTTCTTTAATTGCCTTTAGTACTTCTGCAGGAGTAGAATTTTTAGGCGTAGGTGTTTTTTTGAAATCAGTTAATAATTTCCCTTTTGGGCTTAATAAACAAGCCTTGATATTGGTGCCACCGATGTCTATGGAAAGAATATCGCCTGCTGGAACCTTGGTTTGTACTGGCATAAGCTGTTTTTTTTTCGATAAAATTTGTTGTTTATCAAAGAAACAAAAATACAACCATTAAGTTAGCTTAGCCGTAATATTTGTGTAATAAGTTGGCTTTAATTATTAACAAAAGCTAATAAATGTTGATTAAAATGCTTCCTTGCTTTTTCGATTACAAATTAGGCATTGATCTCCCGCTTACAAATCGTTAAATATTAAAACTTTAGGCTTTTTATTGATGATGGAACCAATTAATTCTTCATTCTCTAGATGTCTAAAATAAAGTGTTGCAGAGCTTTTAAACTGCCTTTTTAAACAATAATACTGGTGTAAACATTTGATCCAGTTCAGGGCTGTTGCCTCATCTTTCCATATTTGCGGATACAGAAACACCGTATCGCTAGTTAGCTTAATTATTTTTTTGTCTACTAACTCTTTCACATTGGCAATGATCAATGCCATTTGTTGAGCAGAATTGGCTTTAACATTCACTTTTTTATTTGCGTAGATCATAACTTAATTCTCTGTAATCGGCAATTCTACAAAAAAAGTAGTTCCAAAACCAGGTAAACTTTCAAACCAAATGGAGCCGTTATGTGCTTCTATAATCTGTTTAGAGATGGCTAAGCCTAGGCCAAAAGATTTCTCGCCATCGGTGCCTTGTCTTTGCACATCTGCATTCATGGCAAATAGATTTTGGGCTATTTCTGGTGGAATTCCGATACCATTGTCTTTAACCGCAATTAATATGCTTAAGGGTTTTTCTTCCATTACAATATGGATGGTAGTGCCATGTGGACTAAATTTAATGGCATTAGAAATGAGGTTACTCATTACCCTCCAAATTTTTTCTCTACTGATGTTAATTTCAATAGGGATGGTAGAGATCTTTAATTCTTGGTGTTTTTCTTTAGCCTTACTGTCTAATAAAGTAATACAATACTTTAAAAGTGTATGCATTTCAACGGGTTCTTTGATCAAGTTGCTTTTGTTGTATTGTACCTGCAAAAGGTCATTGATAAAGTTTAGGGTGTCGGCTCCAGAGGTGTTGATCATGCTGATGATTTCACGTTGATCTTCTGTTAGGTCATTCTCTTCTAACATTAATGAAGTTAAGCCAATTACCCCTGCAATAGGCGTGCGCATATCGTGTGCTACCACCTGCATCATGTGTGTATTCTCTTCTTGACTTTGTTCTAATGCTTCAAGGGTTTTTTCCATTAACAAATTATGGTCGCTAATTTTAGCATTCAAGACTTTTAGAGAGGTGTTATTTTTTCGGGTAATTCTGTAGTTTCTCCAGATTAAGAAAATAACTAAAGCCGATAAAAAGGTAAGGCTGAGTGCAAAAATAAGGTAAACTGTTTTGAGTTCATCTTTCTTTTTTAAAACATCTATTTCTTGTGTTTGTGCATATTTAACAAATTCTTTATTGATGTCTTTGCTTTTGACCTGACTATCTACTAAATCTGCTGAATCTTTCAATTTATGGTAGGCCTTAAAAGCTTTATAGGCTTGAGGTACATCTCCGGCATCTTCATAATAGTTCCATACCAATGCGCTAAACCTTAAATTTACTTCTCTAGAGGGTTTAGTTAAAGAATCTGTTCTTTTACGAATGGTATTGATGAGATTGGCAGCCTCAACTTTTCTATCGGTATTTAAATAGAGCTGAGCCAATTTAATTTGATTGAACAGAATATCTTCTAGATATATTTTATCTAAGGCTAAACTTTTAACGAAAGCCTCTTCTGCCTTTTTATATGCTTTTAAATGAACATAATTAGAGGCAATATTGCCATATATTACCCCTTTAGCAGCATTGATGTAAGGCAGGTGTTTAAGAAATTTTTTATCTACAGAGTTTACATAAGCCAATGCATTTTGATAAGCAATATTTGCACTATCTAGTTGATTTAACCTTTCATAACATAAGCCAATACTGTTCAAATTAGATTGGATTTTACCAAATGCATTAAAAGGTTTAACAGTTGTTTTTTTATAATATTGGATGGAAATTCTAAAATAACCCAATGCCTCATTGTATTTTTTCTGTTTGAACAACACATTACCAATGCTCATGTTGATAAAGCCTCTAAGTCCGTTGTCTAAACTGATTTTCTCTGAAAGTACTTTAGCATTATAAAAATATTTAAAGGCATTGTCATAATCGTCTTTGTCTACGTATAGGTTTGCCTTAACATTATAAGCCGTAAACAATTCTACCGGATGAGATTTGATTTGCTTTTCTAAAATAACAAGTGCACTGTCAATATAAATTAGACCTTCATTTGGGTTAAGACTATATTCTGCTTGGGTTTTATACTTTCTACTTAAATCGAAATTACTGGGTTTTGGAAAAGCTTTGTATGCTGAATCTAAGTACTTAATGCCCTTGTTGTAATTGGTGTTAATCAGGGAGTCGCCATGCTGTATAATTTTATCAAAATATGCTGGATGTCCTTTGTCTACCGGGTTAATGCGGTCGCAGGATGATAGAATTATAGTAATACACAAAAAGAAAAGTATAAGGTTTATTTTCATTTTGAGCGTAGCTGTGCTTGTTATTTAGAAAGTTAAATAAATAAACTTAAAATTAAGAAATATATACAATTTTTACTGTTTTCAACTTAGTGTTAAAAAATGAACTCCATACAAAAATGCTGTTAATCTTGATATTAACCGCATTTTTTTACTTGAAGGAGAGTGAGGAATTCAAACGTTTTGTGTAATTAACTGTTAGTTAGTTGTTTGTGTTTGTTTTTTGATTGCTTTTCTCTTCTGTAAAGATATAGGTCTTGCTAATGCGTTTAACTTTTGATTTGTGCGCTAGCTATCCTGATTTAGCTTAGAGTGTGCTTTGGTATCTTTCATGAACAGGTATACGATTAAAGAAATGAAAATACAGAAAGTAATGTACCAATAATAGTAAGATTCGTGGCCCCAATCCTTTAGCCACAGCGCTATATATTCGGCTGTACCTCCAAAAATAGCCACTGTCATTGCATAGGGTAGGCCTACTCCTAAGGCACGTACTTCTGCTGGGAATAGTTCCGCTTTAACTACAGCGTTGATGCTTGTATAACCACTTACAATAACCAAGGCAAGCATCAAGATCAAAAAGGCTTCCCATTGGTTGGTTGTTTGGCTTAACATCGTCAGCAGTGGAACTGTAAAAAGTGTACCTGAAATTCCGAATCCGATTAATAAGGGACGACGACCGATTCGATCAGACAGCATACCAAATAGGGGTTGTAAACAAGCAAAAATAAATAAGGTAAAAAACGAGATTAATGTAGACTGCTCTTTGCTCATCTGTACCGTATTGACCAAGAATTTTTGCATGTAGGTAGTGTAGGTGTAAAATGCAAGTGTTCCGCCTAAGGTTAGTCCGATAACGGTAATCAATGATTTGGGGTGTTTGAATAATTCTTTTAGTGTTCCCTTTTTCTCCGATTTTTTTTCTTTTTGCTTTTCGAAGGCTGTAGTTTCATCGAGGTTTTTTCTGAGATAGAGTGCTACGATAGAAAGTATAGCCCCAAATGCAAATGGAATGCGCCAGCCCCATTCATGAAGTTGGTTGTCTGTTAGCAAAATTTTTTGAAGAAATAATTGGATAGCTAGTGCGAGGAGTTGACCGCCTATTAAGGTTACATATTGAAAGCTCGAATAGAAGCCTCGTCGGTTTTTGGTAGCCATTTCACTTAAATAGGTGGCAGAAACACCATATTCACCCCCTACACTTAAACCTTGTAGTAATCTTGCGGTAAGTAATAAAATGGGCGCTACAACACCAATCGTTTGGTAGGTCGGCGTTAAGGCGATCAATAGGGAACCAAAAGACATCAGTAGAACGGATAGGGTCATAGATTGTTTACGACCAATACGATCAGCAATTCGTCCAAAGATATATCCTCCTAATGGTCGCATTAAAAAACCTAATGCAAATATGCCTGCAGTATTGAGCAATTGTACGGTTGTATTTCCTTTCGGGAAAAATGCTGACGAAAAATAAATAGCAAATGCAGAATAAGCATACCAATCGTACCATTCAACTAAATTTCCAACTGAGCCGCCAAAGATAGCCTTTAACCTTCGTGGTGATATTTTATCGTTGGCAAAAGTATTTGCTTCATGGTCGGTATTTTTTATGGCTTTCCTATTCATCAGGTCTGTAATTTAGAAATTATTACTGTTTCCTAGGTTCAAATAGTTTAAAAATCTTTTTTTCTATGGTTAGGCTAACAAAAATTTTTCAATTAACAGTTGAAATCTTTCTGCACATACTAGCTCAAGAAAATAGATTGAAATAGGGAGGATAGAAAACAAAAAAAGCTACCTTTTTGAGGTAGCTTTTTTAAGCGGAGAGCGAGGGATTCGAACCCCCGGACCTATGACAGTCAACAGTTTTCAAGACTGCCGCATTCGACCACTCTGCCAGCTCTCCGCTGCAAAAGTACGAACTCCGATTAAATCTGCAAACTATGAATGGATATTTTTTGAAAAAAGACGCTAAGCGCCTATAACAGAGCAATAAAAATTTAAGATTTCTCTAGTTTTTCTTCTGTTGGGGCCGATTTTTTAAAGATATTGAAGTTGGGGCGGATAATTTTTACACTCCGTTTGGATAGATCGACACTTGCATTCAGCTCAAAACCTATCAATAAAATTAAAGAGTTTAAGTATAACCAGATCATAATTACAATCAGTGTGCCGATAGAACCATAGATCTTGTTGTAAGCACTAAAATTATTGATGTAAAAAGAAAATCCCCATATGGTTAAAAAGGCAAGAATGGTGGCCAGCCAAGAGCCAGCGCTAAAAAACTTCCATTTTTTGGCATGTGCCGGACCATACCTGTACAGAATGGAAACGGTAATGAAATATAAAGTACCTAACAAGGTCCAACGGGTTAAATTGATCAAATAGATGGTTAAATTTCCCTTGTAGTTGATTTCGTCTTTTAGGTAGTTCAGGACAATTTCTCCGATGGCCATGGCTGCAATACAGATAATCACAGAAAAGGCAATGATGACCGTTAAAATCACCGCTACGAGCCTTCTTTTTAACCATGTTCTGGTTTCAACAATCAATGAAGACTTATTGAAAGCAGCCATAAGGTTATGCACGCCATTGGTGGCAAAAAATAAGGACAATAAAAAACCAATGGATAGTAAATTCCCATTTTGGATGTTTACGATGTCATTTATGGTAGTTTCTAATGCAATAAATGCATTGTTTGGTAAAATGAGGGCCAATAAAGACATGAGCTTTTCCTGAAACCCAATTTTTTTTGGGATATAAGGAATAAGGGTAAACAAGAAAATAATGGCTGGAAATATGGCCAGCATAAAATTATAGGCCAGAGAAGAGGCTTTGTTTACTAAGGTGTCTTTACCTATTTCCTTAAAAAAAAAAGTAGCTACGGTATAGATAGGTAAGGGGCTAAAACCAGGTAATACACAAACTTTTGTCCACTCGATAAAGAGCGAATAGAGTTTAAGTTTTAACAATTGTTTGTGTACCCAATTCATAATTAACTAAAATACTGTCTTACATTTTTCATGAAGTTTTCAGGTGGCTGACAAGGCCTCCTTGTTTCTTTATTTACAAAAACCAAGGTAGTTTGGCCTGTGTTGATCAATTCATTTGCCTCGTTGTAAATCTCATAATCAACTCTTAATCTTACTGTTGGTAAGTCTTTAACAATAGATTTGATCGTCAAAACCTGATTGTACAAGGCTGGCTTTAAAAATTTCGATTGTAGTTCTAAAATGGGCAACATTACCCCATCGGCCTCCATCGATTCGTAACTCATGCCAGAGCATGCTTCAAAACATTCTGTTCTGGCCAATTCATAATATTGTGCATAGTTACTGTGGTGTACCACACCCATCTGGTCGGTTTCTACGTAGCGGACTTTTACTTTACTTTCGTATACAAACATTATTTGTAGATATTTCTTTTGTTCAGGGCTTCTCTATATTTTTTGGCATTGATATCATGTTGTGCAACAGTTTCTGCAAAGTTATGGTAACCGGAAAAATCTTCCTTTGCACACATGTAGATGTAATTGTTTACCTCTCTGTTTAACACGGCATCTATTGCATTGATACTTGGCATGGTAATAGGACCTGGAGGCAAACCTGCATATTTGTAGGTGTTGTATTTAGAGTTGACATTGAGCAAAGCATTGGTTACGCGTTTCACGGTAAAATCGTCATTGGCATAAATTACTGTTGGATCTGCCTGCAATAAAATACCACGATTTAAGCGATTTAGATATAAACCGGCAATGGTAGGCATCTCTTTGTCGTAAAGCGCTTCAGAATCGACTATTGAAGCTAAAATGGTAACTTGAATAGGGCTTAGGTTTAGTGCTGCAGCTTTACGTTTGCGTTCATCGTTCCAGAACTGAACATATTGTTTCTGCATTTTCTCGAAAAACTCAACAGGGCTGATGTTCCAGTACAATTCGTAAGTGTTTGGAATAAACATGGTATACACATTCTCAGTAGTAAAACCATATTTTTCTACTAAGGCTGCCGAATCCAATACTTTGATGAAAGCTAGCGAATCAGCCTCCATGTTTTTAGCCAAGTAAGCTGCAAAATTTTCTTTTTTTCTAATATTTTGGAATTTCAACTTCACCGCATCCTGGTTGCCAGATTTTAACTTATTGATTAAAGTACGGTTGTTCATCCCTTCTTTAATTGCATAACGACCAGGTTTCAAACTGTTGGCCAAATTCATTTTGCCTGCTGCAGCTTTAAATTCACCAATGTTCTTGATAATATTTTTGCTTTCAAGATTGCTTAAAAAATCATCGTAAGTGCTGTTGGTTTTAATGTAGATATATTTTTCATTACCGTTTACATTGGGTGCCAAAAAGGTTTTATAAACCCTAAGCCCAAAAAATCCTCCTACACAAAGGATCAGAAGGGCGATGATGATGATAATTTTTGTACTTTGTTTAACTGGTGTTTTTTCGTTGCTCATGTTCTTCTTGAACTTAATTTTTTGGTTTGTTAGAAAGGGTAATATTTACTGGAGTACCTATTTTTACTTTGGTAACGGTATCTGCCGTTAGTGGAAATTGGGTAATAATAACTGCGTTTGCGGTATCTGTAATCGCTCCATTATAAGTTACAGTGCCAAGTGTTAACATTAGCCCTTTTAAATTAAATTTAGCTTCATCAATAGTCAGGCCAGTTAAGTTGGGCAGTTCTACCTCTTCATTGCCACGACCATCGCCCAATACCAGATTAATGGTTGAACCTGTAGGCAATACTTCTCCATTTTTGATCAGTTGTCCACCAAAATAGGCTTCTAAAACCACGTCTTTCGCTACGTCTGGTTTATAAGTGGTATCACCTACTTTTAAACGGTAGCTTTCTAAAATAGATTGTGCTTCTCTGAACGATTTATTTTCTATATCTGGAAATTTAACATTTGGCGCTTGTGCGGTATTGATGGTTAAATAAATGGTTCTATTTCCCTTTACAAAAGTATTGGCATCAGGGTCTTGGTCGGTAACAATACCTGGCGGTTTATCCATAATGTAAACCGAATCTATTTCATAACGCAAGCCCAATTCCTCTAATTTACTTACAGCTTGGGCCAATGCTAGACCTTTAACTTCAGGTACATTTAGGCCCTCGCCATGTTTGGTGTAAAAGCGTAAACTGAAAAAAGCGATCAGCAATAATACGATAACCGTACCAATTGCAGCAATGAGGTTGTTTCTGAATGATTTTGTTTTAAGGTACTCGATAAAGTTGCCCATTTATTTTTTGTGTGATAGATGTATAATATTTCAAATTTAGCTTAAAAAAATATTTTATCTCAATTAAAATCAAATCTGCATCAACTAATTTATATTTTTGAGCATAAATTTTTTGGAATATCCCATGAAGAAAACAATTGCATTATTAACTGGTGGTACCACAGGAGAGTGGGTGGTATCTGTAAAAAGTGCCGCAACTATTGCTCAAAATATCGATACCACAAAGTACGAAGTTTATAAGATAATGCTAACCGAAAATGGTTGGTTTTATGAACCAGCTGATTCTGTAAAAATAGATATTGATAAAAATGATTTCTCTTTAACATTAAACGGTAGAAAAATTAAATTTGATGGTGTTTTTATTGCCATTCATGGTTCGCCAGGAGAAGACGGAAAACTACAAGGTTATTTTGATATGTTAGGTATTCCTTATACCACTTGCAATGCACTCACATCGGCCATTACCATGAATAAAGGTTATACAAAGGCAATTGTGAATGGGATAAAAGATCTGAATGTAGCCAAGTCAATCCAAATTTTTAAACATACCAATTACGCTGTAGAGGCGATTAAAAAAGAGTTAAAACTGCCTTATTTTGTGAAACCAAATAGCGGTGGAAGCAGCATTGGTATGAGCAAGGTTAAACATGCCAACGATCTGCAAAATGCATTGGATAAAGCATTTAACGAGGATGACCAGATTCTAATCGAAGAGTTTGTAGAAGGAAGAGAGTTTTCAGTAGGTGTGTTTAAAACCAAAGGCGAAATTAAGGTGTTGCCAGCAACCGAGGTGATTCCTGCAAATGAATTTTTTGATTTTGAAGCCAAATATACGCCTGGCGCAACTGAAGAAATTACCCCCGGAAGAATGACGGATGAAGAAAAGAATAGGGTAGAAGAAGTGGTAACAGCTGTGTACCAAAAATTAAATTGCAACGGTATTGTACGGATCGATTACTTCTTAGAGCACCAAACGGGTAATTTTTATTTTATAGAGATCAATACCATCCCTGGTCAAACGGCTACTAGTTTTATTCCGCAACAAGTAGCAGCAATGGGAATGGAGTTAAAAGAGTTTTATACCCAAGTAATAGAAGAAGCCATTTAATTGAAACTGAATATAAAAAGGGGCTGTATTTAAATCATACAGCCCCTTTTTTGTTTGATCGATTAGACCTTCATTTTTTGCCATTTTCCTTTCTTGAATAGGATATAAGCTGCAATGGTAATGCCTACCTCTGCCACAGGTATGGCAATAAATACCCCTGTTGGACCTAAGTTCATATACTTAGCTAAGAAATAGGCAAAAGGAATTTGGAAGATCCAAAAGGCGATTACATTAATCTTGGTTGGGGTCCAGGTATCACCTGCACCATTAAAGGCACTTACCAAAACCATTCCTATTCCATACAATACAAAACCATAACTTAAAATTTGAAGTGCTTCTACCGCCACTTTTTTAATTTGCTCATCTGTAGTAAAGAACGATGCGAAAATTGAACCACAGGTTAAAAAGAGTACCGTTACTACGGCCATAAAAATAACGGTGTACTTCATGGTAACGAATACAGATTGTTCAGCTCTATCCATGTGCCCTGCACCCATGTTCTGTCCCACTAGTGTGGCTGCAGCATTGCTCAAGCCCCAAGCAGGTAACATAAAGAACATCATTAACCTTAAAGCAGTTTGGTAACCTGCAGAACCATGATCACCACCTGTAGTGGCCACCAATTGTGCCAAAAATATCCAACTACATGAAGCAATTACAAATTGTAAAATACCCGGTGCGGCAATTTTAACAATAGCTTTGATTTGTTCCCAATGTGGTTTGAAATAAGAGAGTTTAATTTTTAAGGCGCTGTTCCCCTTAACCAAGTGATAAACTTGATAACACACACCCAATCCACGGCCTAATGCTGTTGCAATTGCTGCTCCAGTTAATCCAAAAGCTGGAATCGGACCAAAACCGTTGATAAATATTGGACAGAAAATGATATTGGCAATATTGGCAATCCACAAACTTTGCATGGCAATAGCTGCATTACCTGCACCCCTAAAAATACCATTGATTAAGAATAGTAGCATAATTACTGTACTGCTACCCATCATAATGCGTACAAAAGTTGTTCCTTGTAGAGCGGTCTGTTCTGAAGCACCCATTAACAATAAAATTTCTTTGGCAAAAATTACCCCTGTAATGCTGATAATTACATTAATGAACATGGCAATTACAATGGTCTGCATACCAGCCCTAGCTGCAGCCTCTGGATTTTTTTCTCCAATACGACGAGCAACTACTGCAGTTGCAGCCATGCTCATGCCAATGGCCAATGAATAGATAATGGTAAGTACTGATTCAGTTAGTCCAACTGTTTGAATGGCATGACTGCTATCAGGCAAATGACCAACAAAATAAAGGTCTACCAATGCAAATACCGATTCCATCATCATTTCTAGCATCATCGGAATGGCTAAAAGAACAATAGCTTTACGGATACTAATGCTGGTATAATCGGTTTCTTCGCCCTTAAGCGCCTGTTTTAAAACTATAAAAAAATGAGAAAGACGGTTCGTTGTCTTTGTAGATTGTGACATATAAAAATTTAAATAAGGTAACCATGAGCTGCACTAAATACAACTGTTATTTGAGATCGAGAATAGAGTCCTAGCTATTTAGCGGATACGGACTACTGAAACTATCATGGTTCTGTAGATTTGATTAAAACAAAAATAGAAAAAAAATTAAAGGTTCAAATTTAATTTTAAAGAAAATTTTTACCTGATATTTTAGTGAAAAGATAGCTGTAACATATTTATTTTATTTTCATCAAAATCATAAAACTGAACTTGACTAGCTTAACATTAAACCATATTGATAAAAAGTACGGTAGCCATACAGTATTACAGTTTGATCAATGGAAGATCGGATCAGGTATTTATTGGTTAAAAGGTGGCAATGGTACTGGAAAAACAACGCTGTTTCGCATCATTTCTGGTCAAACCCCATTTAATGGAGAAGTTTTATTGGATGAGATTAACCTCAAGAAAGACCTCATTTCATTTCGTTCCAAAATCAGCTATGCTGAGGCTGAACCTCAATATCCTTTGTTTATCACTGGTAAAGAACTCCTTAATTTTTATAAAGAGGTACGGCATGCACAGCAAGATGAAATAGATAAATTGACTTCGCTCTTTGAACTTAACGAGTTTTTAAACCAAAAAATTGGTGGTTACTCGAGCGGAATGCTTAAAAAACTTTCCTTAATCTGTGCTTTTATTGGTGATGTTGAGCTGTACATTTTGGATGAACCTTTGATTACCATTGATGTGGTATCAGCGACTAAATTATATGATTTGATTGTACAAAAAGCCAGTCAAGGGAAAAGTTTCCTATTGTCATCACATCAAGAAATAAATCTTGAAAAATTAAATATAGCGGCAGTTTTCGAAATTCAGCAGAAACAAATTACAAGATGTTGAAATTATTGATCAGGTCTTTGGGTTTAACATTCTATCAGCAACATGTTGGATTGTTCTTAGTAGCCATCTATTTGTTATTTGGAATGATCCAGGGCTATGCATTAATTAGTTTTCATAATGCGTTATTGATCTCCATATGTTCATCACCTATTAATTTATTGATGCTTTTTGTGGTTTGGATTTTGTATGCGCTTAAATGTGTCTTTTTTGTGAAACAAAAACTAGCTTCGGCAGATTATCAGTTTGCAAAAACCATTACATCAATGCCTTCAAAACAGCAGCATGTGTTATGGATAAAATTGTATAGCTTTTTGCTTTTACCCATTATAGGTTATGCAGGTTTGATGTTGTTAATTTCTATCAAACATCAATTCTATTTTACTTTTTTTGCAACCATCTTAAGTGTTTTTTTACTTCTTGCCTTTTTAACCATTTATACTTTTAGGTTCAGTAATTTTACTTTTTACGTTGTCAAAAATTGGATCAATCTTCCAGCTGTTGCGGTTAATAAACCATTTTGGACTTGGCCTTTGTATTACTTGTTAAAGGAGCAAAGAATGATGTTGTTGATCTGTAAAGTGTTTTCTATACTGAGTTTTAAAGTGATTTTGTTGGTTTTTGCAGATGTAGGTAATGATATTCGGGTCTATTTAACTGCATTGCTTGCCGTAGTTTTAAGTCATGCAGTATTGATCTTTAATTTGATCAAATTTGACGCTTTTTATGCAGCCTTTGCCAAGAATTTACCAATTAGCGCAATAAAGAGGTTGTGTTACTGGTTGCTGGTTTTTATGATGTTCCTTATTCCAGAATTGATCCAACTGGTTTGGCTAAGTGATTTAAATACCTTTCAATTGATCAATTGTTTGTTTTTCTGTGTGGCAACAATGTTAGGTTTACAAATGTTGGTCTATCTCTTAAAAGCAGATATGGAAAGGTATATGAAATATCTTTTGTTCTTCTTTTTTGTAAGTATGCTGGCTATCTTAGCTGGCCATTATTTCTTATTCAGTTTATTGCTGATTTCTTTTGCAGTGGTTACATTCTTTTGGAAGTACAATCGTTTAGACCTCAAGGAAATTGCTTAAATACTATATGCTTTGATCATTTCTTCATTTACCTTGCAAGAACGTTGGGTTTTTAAGTCGATCATTACATATTCAAAAATACCATCAGAAGATACCTTTCCTGTTGTTTTGTTAATGATTTCGAACTGAACGTTGCTTCCTTTTTCGTTCATTTCCAAAATTCCAGTTCTCACAATCATTTGATCTCCCATTTTTAATGGTCGTTTAAAATTAATGATCACTTTAGCTACTACCCAACCAAAACCCTGTTCAGCAAATTTCTCCCAGCTCATGTTGTAATATTTATCCATTTGTTCGTAACGGGCTGCCAATACATAATCAAGGTATTTGCTGTTGTGTACATGGTTAAACATGTCTATATCATCAGGACGAACATTTAACTCGCTTTCGAATATGCTATATTGATTTTTTTCCAAGATCTAATTTTTTTGCAAAGGTAGAAAACTAGGAAGAGTATTTGAATTTATGAAACAAATAGATTTTGCAATGACTTATATTTGTATCACGTTGATGATGTCTTGACTCATATTTGTATCAATTTAGATCAAAATTGATGTTTTCATGACTCATATTTGTATCATTTGTCGTATATTTGATATACAATGGGGCGTTTAAAAATATATGATATCAATATCCCTCGTGAAAGCATTCTTGCAGAACGAGAGGAAAGGTATTTAAATCGTTCTGCAGCACAAAAATTCTTTGCGCTCTTAAAACTTAATCGTATTTCAGTGCAAATGAATGGTGGTGAGCCCTTAAAAAAACCACAAGGTAAAGGTATTATCATCAGTAAGCCAATTAGTTAAGTTTTTATGTCTTTTGATAAAGAAAGCCCAGAAATGTTATTGCTTTTGCAAACATTTGAGAAACATGATGTGGAATACCTTATTGTTGGTGGTTTTGCAGTGAACCGTTATGGGTACAACCGTACAACAGGTGATCTAGATATCTATTTAAGGGATACGATTAAAAATAGAAAAAAACTAATCGAAGCTATTGATGAAATGGGTTACGGTAGATATGATATGCTTTTAGAGGTGCCGATAATTGCTGGTTATTGCGAAATTATGATGGATGATGGGATGTATGCTGATTTGATGACAGATATTCCTGGGTTAGATAAAGAAAAATATGATGAATACTTAGATATGGCCACGGTTGATTTGATTAATGATTTTAAAGTATACTTTCTGCATTACAACCATCTAATAGACAATAAAAGGGCTACCAATCGCATCAAAGATCAGTTAGATATTCAAGAACTAGAAAGAATTAACAAGAAAAGCTGATTTTCAAATCATTAGCAGATTAATTTTGCTTTTGTTAATCCATAAAAATACTTTATCTTTGCGCCATAATTAATTAATTTATTCACACTTTAGTATCATTCAAGAATGTATTTAAGTAAAGAAAAGAAAGCCGAAATCTTTAAACAACATGGCGAAGTAGAAACCAATACTGGTTCTGCAGAAGGTCAAGTAGCGTTATTTACATACCGTATTGCGCACTTAACAGAACACTTAAAGAAAAATCGTAAAGATTTCTCTACTCAGTTATCACTTCAAAAATTAGTAGGTAAACGTCGCGGTATTTTGGCTTACTTATTTAAAAAAGATATTGCTCGTTATCGTGCTATCATCAAAGCTTTACAGCTTAGAGATATCATTAAATAAAAAGCTTTTATCATTAAAAGCCATTCTTTTAGAGTGGCTTTTTTAATTTAATACTCAAAAATATAATATATAAACAAGGTCTATTAAAAAGAGGAAAAATAGACCACAACAATTTGTAAATGAATGTAATAAAAAAATCGTTCGATTTAGGCGATGGAAGAATTGTAGAAATTGAGACAGGCAAATTAGCTAAACAAGCTGATGGAGCCGTTGTAGTTAAAATGGGAGATACCATGTTGTTAGCAACAGTTGTATCTACAGTTGGTGCAAAACCAGGTACAGATTTTTTACCTTTATCGGTAGATTATCAAGAGAAATATGCGGCTACTGGCCGTATTCCAGGTGGATTTTTGCGTCGTGAGGCTAGATTATCAGATTATGAGGTTTTAATCTCTCGTTTGGTAGATAGAGCTTTACGTCCGATGTTCCCTAGCGATTACCACTCTGATACGCAGGTAATGATCTCATTAATTTCTGCTGATAAAAATATAATGCCAGATTGTTTAGCTGGTTTAGCAGCGTCTGCAGCTTTAGCAGTTTCTGATATTCCTTTTAACGGTCCAATTTCTGAAGTACGTGTAGCTAAAATTGATGGTAAATTGATCATCAACCCATTAGCTAGCGATTTAGAGCGTGCAACCTTAGAATTTATGGTAGCTGGTTCGGCTAACGATATTGGCATGGTTGAAGGTGAGTGTGATGAAATTCAAGAAGATGAAATGGTTGAGGCTTTAAAATTTGCACACGATGCAATTAAAGTTCAATGTGCTATTCAATTAGAATTAACTGAAGCTACTGGCAAAACTGTAAAACGTGAATATAACCACGAAGATCATGATGCTGATTTAAAAGCTAAAGTTTATGCTGATACTTATGATAAAGTTTATGCTGTAGCAAAATCTGGTTCAAACAAAGACGAACGCAAAGAAGGTTTTACCGCAATTATCAATGAGTTTTTTGAGGCAATGCCTGAAGATACTGCTGATTTAACTAAAGCAATGGCTAAACATTATTACCATGATGTACAGTACGATGCCATTAGAAACCTATTGTTAGATGAAGGTATCCGTTTAGATGGTCGTAAAACTACTGAAATCCGTCCTATTTGGAGTGAGGTAGGTTATTTACCTGCAGCTCACGGTTCGGCAGTATTTACACGTGGCGAAACTCAATCGTTAACATCAGTTACTTTAGGTAGCAAAGATGATGAGCAAATGATTGATGGTGCTTTCATTAATGGTTACAACAAATTCTTGTTGCACTATAATTTCCCTGGTTTCTCAACTGGTGAAGTTAGACCAAACAGAGGTGCTGGTCGCCGCGAAATTGGTCACGGTGCTTTAGCGCAACGTTCTTTGAAAAAAGTATTGCCACAAGGTGAAGAAAATCCATATACTATCCGTATCGTTTCTGATATCTTAGAATCAAATGGTTCATCATCAATGGCAACTGTTTGTGCTGGTACATTGGCATTAATGGATGCAGGTATTAAAATCAAAGCACCAGTATCTGGTATTGCGATGGGTTTAATTACTGATGAGAAAACTGGTAAATATGCAATCCTTTCTGATATTTTAGGTGATGAAGATCACTTGGGAGATATGGACTTTAAAGTAACTGGTACTGAAAATGGTATTGTTGCTTGTCAAATGGACTTGAAAATCAATGGTTTATCGTACGAAGTATTGACTAAAGCATTATTGCAAGCCAAAGAAGGTCGTTTACACATTTTAGGCGAGATGAAGAAAACCATCGCTGAGCCTAATGCAGACTTGAAACCACATGCACCACGTATTGTGTCGTTAAGTATCGATAAAGAATTTATTGGTGCGGTAATCGGCCCAGGTGGTAAAATTATCCAAGAAATGCAACGCGAAACTGGTGCATCTATCTCTATCGAAGAAGTAGGTAACAAAGGTATCGTTGAAATTTTTGCTGATAATAAAGCTGCAATTGATGCTGCTGTTGCACGTATCAACGCTATTGCTGCTAAACCAGAAATTGGCGCTATTTACCAAGGTAAAGTAAAATCTATTATGCCATTTGGTGCATTCGTAGAGATTATGCCAGGTAAAGACGGCTTGTTACATATTTCTGAAATCTCTTGGGAGCGTTTAGAAACTATGGATGGCGTATTGAAAGAAGGCGACAAAATTGAAGTTAAATTGTTAGATGTAGATAAACAAGGTAAAATGAAACTTTCTCGTAAGGTTTTATTATCTAGACCTGAAAAACCTGCAGCTACACAAGCATAATTCAAATTCCTTTATTAGAATTGAATAAAAAAGCCTTCCGAAATCTCGGAAGGCTTTTTCTTTGCAGCTTTTTATTATATTTAGCTCATGAAACACATCATTGCCCCATCTATACTTTCTGCCGATTTTGCTAATCTGCAACGCGATATTGAAATGATCAACCAAAGTGAAGCAGATTGGTTTCATGTAGATGTAATGGATGGTGTTTTTGTGCCCAATATCTCATTTGGTTTCCCAGTGTTAAAGGCAGTTAAAGCACATGCTAAAAAACCATTGGATGTACATTTAATGATCGTAAATCCTGAAAAATATATTCAGGAATTTGTGGATGGTGGAGCAGCTATTTTAACGGTGCATTACGAAGCGTGTACCCATTTGCATCGTGTGGTTCAAATGATCAAGAATGCTGGTTGTAAGGCCTGTGTGGCACTTAATCCGCATACGCCAGTTGGTTTGTTGAAAGATATTTTAACAGACCTCGATATGGTTTTGGTGATGTCTGTAAATCCTGGCTTTGGTGGGCAACAATTTATTCATCAAGCGATTAATAAAATAATCGAACTCAGACAAATGGCAAATGAAATTCATCCGGAGCTAATTATTGAGGTTGATGGAGGGGTTGGTATTTCAAACATTGAAAGCTTAATCAAAGCTGGTGCCAATGCTTTTGTAGCAGGAAATGCCATTTTTGCCAGCAGTAATCCAACACAAATGATTGCTGATTTGAAAAATGTAGATGCTCGTTCACAACAAATTTAATTCTTTGCATGCTAAAAATTCGGCTGTTGATCATAACCTTTTTTTTGGGCTTTACTTTTGTAAATGCTCAACCTTTGGTTAAGGTAACAGGTACCGTTTTAGATTTAAGCAATAATCCACTACAATATGTTACCATTACTGTTTTAGGTCAACAAGAATCTACCTTAACAGCAGTTGATGGTACGTATACCATTTATGCCAGAACCACTTCATTTACCTTAAAATATAATTTTTTGGGGTATAAGCCCTTTCTTTTAAAGATTAACGAAAAGGTAGCCGGTAGGATAGCTCGTAATGTAGTAATGGTACCAAATATCAATGAGTTAGAGCAAGTTACTATTACCAATAAGCAAAATCAGCTCAGTAATACAAGTACCATAAATATCTCAGACTTAGCATCTTTACCCTCCGTGTCGGGAAACTTTGAGAACATTTTAAAAACACTCCCAGGTGTATCAACCAATAACGAGCTGAGTTCTCAATACAGTGTAAGAGGAGGTAATTTTGATGAAAATCTGATCTATGTAAATGATATTGAAATCAGTAGACCAGTTTTGATCAGAAATGGACAGCAAGAGGGGCTGAGTTTTATCAATAGCGATTTTGTAACTAGGGCAAAATTTTCAGCTGGTGGTTTTGAAGCCAAGTATGGAGATAAATTATCATCGGTTTTAGATGTAAAATACGATCGACCAGATAGCAATCAATTGGTGTTAACCAGTGGGCTTTTGGGGGCGTCATTGAGCTCTAAATATGTGTCGAACAGGAGTTTTCTTTTACTAGGTTTACGTTACAAGAACAATAGTAGTGTATTGAATAAGCAAGACAATAAAGGCAGTTATAGCCCAAATTTTGGCGATGCACAAATGCTCTATCAATATAACTTCTCTAGTAAATTTAGTGTAAGTGCGCTAGGTAGTTTTAATATTGGAGAGTTTAAGTTAATTCCGGAAGATAGGGAAACACAATTTGGTACTTTAGAGACCCAGTTAAGGTTAAGAATTGATTATGCCGGACAAGAGATTGATAGTTACCGAACAGCTGGTGGCGCAATTACCGCAAATTTTAGTCCGCAACCTAATTTGGTCATCAAATGGATCAGTAGTTATTTTACTACAAGAGAACGAGAACGTTTTGATATTGAAGGAAACTATGTATTTGATGAATTAGAAACGGGTTTCAATTCTTCAGGCTTTATGCCTGTAAGAATCAACAGAGGGGTAGGCAAGTACCTAAACTATGCCCGTAACAACTTAAACTCGCAAACCATGAGCACAGAAATCAAAGCAGATCAGAGCTTTGATAACCATGTTTTTTCGTGGGGATTTAGGTTAGAAAGAAATAAATTTAAAGATCAGTTGAACGAATATCATTTAACAGATTCTGCTGGTTACATTTTACCATATGATTCGAAGAAATTCTATCTGGAGCAGTCTATCAAAAAGGTAAATGAAGTAAATATCAATAATTACACAGCTTACGTTCAAGACAGTTATTCTTTAACAGATCATACAGATTTACAGATTGGTGTAAGAGGTAGTTTTAATACTTTAACTGATCAAATTTTGATCAGCCCTAGGTTATTGTTGGCTTACAGGCCGAGAAGTAACAACAGGATCTGGCGTTTTACCGCTGGGGTATATCAGCAAGCGCCTACGTATCGCAGCATTAGGGCATACGATGGGAGTTTAAATCTCGATCAGAAGGCCCAACGCTCTTATAATATGTCTGCAGGTTTTGATTATGCCTTCGATGGTTTAGGCACACGTTTAAAATTTACCTCAGAAGCTTATTACAAGTATAACCAAAGATTTATCCCTTATGTGGTTGACAATGTTAGGATCAAGTATCTTTCTTCTTCTGTTGCCAAAGGAAATACTTTTGGGGCCGATTTTAGTATTGGCGGAGAGTTTGTAAAAGATCTGGTGTCGTATTTTAGGCTTTCTTTTATGAGTGCTGATCAGGATATTATTGGAGATTCTTATCAAAAGAAAAATGCATCAGGACAGTTTACCACAGTTTATCCGGGTTATTTAAGACGTCCAACAGATCAGCGAGTTAATTTTTCAGTATTTTTTCAAGATAGGCTATTGAAAAGCCCAACCTATAAAGTGCATTTGAACATGTTGTATGGATCGCGATTGCCAATTGGTTCTCCCTTAAGTGAGCGCTATTCTGATGATTTTAATATCCCAGCCTATAAGCGGGTAGATATTGGCTTTTCGAAAGATTTTTTGGATGATATTGCCCTACGAAAACCTAAATTATTGGATAAATATTTTAGTTCGTTTATTGCTTATTTTGAAGTGTTTAATTTGTTAAATATCAATAACACAGTATCTTATTTGTGGTTAAAAGATGTAGACAATGTACAGTATGCAGTACCCAATTATTTAACGGGTAGACAGTTCAATTTTAAATTGATTTTAAAGTTTAAAAATCATCAATAATTAATACCAAAGTGGTAGATTTACGGTAATAAAAAAATAAATAAAATGAGACATAATTTTGGTGCAGGCCCCTGTATTTTACCGCAAGAAGTATTTAAGCAGGCTTCTAGAGCAGTTTTAGATTTTAAAGACGGTTTATCAATTTTAGAAATTTCGCATCGTACCCCCGAGTTTGAAGGTGTGGTAGCAGAAGCCACTAAATTGGTAAAAGAACTTTTAAATGTACCATCGGGATACTCCGTTTTATTTTTACAAGGAGGGGCAAGCCTACAGTTTGCAATGGTGCCTATGAACTTATTGCCAGAAGGTAAAACAGCAGCTTATTTAGAAACTGGTGTTTGGGCAAATAAGGCTATTAAAGAAGTAAAGTTTTTTGGTAAGGCTAATATTGTGGCTTCTTCAAAAGATGCCAATTATACCTTTATTCCTAAAGACTATACCATTCCAGAAGACAGTGCGTATTTTCACTGTACCTCTAACAATACCATTTACGGAACAGAGATGTTTACCTTACCGGTAACTAAGGTACCTGTAGTTTGCGACATGTCTTCTGATATCATGAGCCGTGAAATAGATGTTTCTAAATACGATTTGATCTATGCAGGTGCCCAAAAGAATATTGGCCCGGCCGGATTGACCATAGTAATTGTGAAAGATGAGATTTTAGGTAAAACCGGAAGAGGAATTCCTTCTATGTTAGATTATCAAGTACATATAGAAGGTGGTTCAATGTACAATACACCTCCAGTATTTTCAATTTATGTAGCCATGCTTAACCTAAATTGGTTAAAATCTAAAGGTGGTGTTGCCGAAATTGAAAAAGAGAACAAAGCCAAAGCACAAGCATTATATACTGAAATTGATAGAAATCCACTTTTTAAAGGCACTTGTGCAGTTGAAGATCGTTCTAGAATGAATGTTTGTTTTGTAATGGAAAATCCAGACTTGGAAAAAGCATTTGCTAAATTTGCCGATGATAATGGTTTTGAAGGATTAAAAGGTCATAGAAGTGTGGGTGGTTTTAGAGCATCTATGTATAATGCCTTACCTATTACCAGCGTACACGCCCTAATTGATTTAATGCAAACTTTTGAAGAAAAATACAAATAGGTTATGATTAAGATACTTGCCAATGATGGCATTGACCCAATTGGGAAACAATTACTAGAAGAAGCTGGATTTACTGTTGATACACAAACTATTGCACAAGATCAGTTGGCAACAGCATTGTTAAATTACGATGCAATCACAGTAAGAAGTGCCACAAAAGTTAGAAAAGAATTAATTGATGCCTGCCCTAACCTAAAATTAATAGGTAGAGGTGGTGTAGGCATGGATAATATTGATGTAGACTATGCCAGAAGTAAAGGACTTGCTGTGGTGAATACTCCTGCAGCATCTTCATTGTCTGTGGCTGAATTGGTTTTCTCTCATCTATTTACTGGAATTAGATTTTTACACGATTCTAATCGTAAAATGCCAGTAGAAGGTGCTACCCAATTTAACAATTTGAAAAAAGCGTATGCCAAAGGGATAGAACTGAGGGGTAAAACCTTAGGTGTGATTGGTTTTGGTAGAATTGGAAGAGAAACGGCTACCATTGCCTTAGGTTTAGGAATGAATGTGTTGGCTTATGATTTATATCCTTTTGATGGGCATATTCCTTTAACTTTTCAAGGAGGTATTAAGGTTGATATTCCAGTAAAAAGTGTAAGCTTAGCAGAAGTGATTGCACAAAGTGATTTCATCTCTCTACATACGCCATTTGCAGACAAGCCAATTTTAGGTGCTGAAGAATTTGCAGCCATGAAAAAAGGAGTAGGTATTGTAAACTGTTCTCGTGGTGGTACTATTGATGAATTGGCATTGATTGAAGCTTTGGATTCGGGTAAAGTTGCCTTTGCTGGATTAGATGTTTTTGACAACGAACCAACACCACTTTCGGCTATCCTAACACATCCAAAAATATCACTAACCCCACACATTGGTGCTTCTACTAACGAAGCTCAAGAACGTATCGGAACAGAATTGGCAAATTTGATCATCGATCATTTTACCAAATAGTTATTTCACTAATAAATAAACAAAAAACTCTAGCTACAACTAGAGTTTTTTTGTTTAAAGCATAAACTAATGATGATGTGCTGGCTTTACCACTAAATTGTGTTGTATTTTTCTTGAAAAAGAACGGAATAAAGTATATTCGCTTTTGCCAAATATCACATCTGTATGCCTACGATAAAACCATTTTGTGCCCTTAAACCAGCGCCACATCTGTTGCGTACCGTAGTTACTCGTCCGCTTGAAAATTACGGGATAGGCGAGGCCAGACTCATCGCTTCTGAAAATCCGAACAGTTTTTTACACCTGATCAATCCAGAATTGGATAATCCTTATCTACGTGGTTCACGTCAGGAGTTGGTGTATAAAAGAATAGGTGAAAACATGGATGATTTTATAGAAAAGGAAATCTTGATTGCAGAAGAGCTGCCCTCCATCTATGTTTATCAGGTTATACATGATGGCATGGTACAAACAGGGATTTGGACTTTAACCCATATCAACGATTACTTACAAGGAAATATCAAAAAACACGAACTTACGGTAGAACGTAGGGAAACATTGTTGGCTGAATATATTCAACAGACAAATTTAGACGCTAATCCTGTATTGATTACTTATCAACCAGATCCAATTGTTAAACAAATCATCAAAAAATATACTGCTTTAGCACCGCAAATCGATTTTTCGTTTGTTGATGGTACAATACATCGCATTTGGACCATTGATCAAAAAGAAGAGCTAGGCTTATTGGTAAAAGCATTTAAAGAGATGCCACCAGTTTACATCGCCGATGGTCATCATAGAGCGGCTTCAATGGCTAAAATGGGACTGCATAAAAGAGCACTATTTAAAGATAATGGAGATGCCGAGTTCAATTATTTCTCTACAGTGTACATGGATACCGAAGAAGTAAAAGTATTAGAGTATAACCGTTTAATAAGAGATTTGGCCGGACAAACTGAAGAGGAGTTTTTGGCTGCTATTTCAATTTTGTTCGAGATAGAAAAAATGGATAAACAGTTCAAACCTGCTGCGTTGCACCATTTTGGGATGTACCTAAAATCAGGTTGGTACAAATTAATAGCGAAGTCAACTGCCTATAATGATGATCCAGTGGATGTATTAGATGTAAGTATTCTGCAAAACCATATCTTAATTCCATTATTGAAGGTTAAAGACCCGAGAACAGATGCCAGAATTACTTTCGAAGGAGGTAAAACTTCTTTAAGCGAGCTAGAAAAACAAATAAATAATGGGATCAATGAGGTTGCTTTTGTATTGAGACCTGTAACATTAAACCAATTGATTGCTGTTGCTGATGCCAATGCCATTATGCCACCTAAATCTACTTGGGTAGAGCCCAAATTTTTGGTGGGGCTCTTGTCTCACTATTTTAAAAAATAAGTGGTTTTTTAGGGTGTTGTTGAGCTAGTTGTCTATTTAAAGTGTTGTTAATCAAACAATTTATCTTTATATTTAAGCAACTTAATTACAAAACCCTAATTTAAATTTAAACTTGTATGAAAAAACTAAATTTATTGAGTCGTGTTGAAATGAAAAAAATAACGGGAGGTTGGGGTTCCTGCATTCCGGAAGATGATCGCGACAGACCTTGTTTATTAGCGGGAGCAATCACATCCTGTAGGGAAGTTCCTTGTTGTTGTGGCTCTTATTGTGGTGGTGTGTTAGACGAAAATGATAACTTCGTTGACCGCTGTATTTCTGATCCCGTATAATTAACAAATGGTTTATGGCGTCTTTAAGTCTTTTTATTTAGTTTAAAGAATTGGTCAAAGCCCAATACCTAAAGCCTAAAATACCTTTCTCAAAAGTTGTTAATTTCATTGGATCTTTTTGATAAAGACTTGGTAAAATCAATTTGTTTAGCTTAACCAAGAGCTTAAATATTTGCTTTTTCATAACGTTTCAATTTTTTGCTTTTGGTAATGAAAAGATAAGTTAATACGGTACACCCTATTAAAAATAGCGCCATTAAAAAATAGGCCAGGTCTCTAGATTTTTCTACCTGGTCTATACTTTTGCTATAGTTTTGGTTCTGGTCCTGTAATATTTTAATCGTTCTTCTATAATTTTGAATGCTTTCGGTACTTGTGCTTGAGGTTGATACGGCTTGTTGTACCTGTAGGTCTTTAAAGTCTAACAATACTTTAAGTTCTTTAAAGATATCATTATCGTTCAAAGCAATCTGTCGCAAAATTTCGTTAGAATTTCTAATATCTCTTTTGGTCTGGAAACCGAAAATACCTGTTTTTGCATTTAGACTTTCATCGTACTGACCAAATTTAATACTTCTTTCGGCTAATAATGTGTTGATTTTAAGTCGCTGACTTTCATAAGCCGAAGTGTCCTGTGCACTTGCATTAAACAAAAATGAAGTAAAACACATCAATAGGAATAATATTTTTTTGAGCATGTTGAGTTTTTCTATTGTTCAAGCAAACTCCATGCCTCAGCTTTACTTAAAAAATTTGGTTTTACTTTTGCCCAAGTTTGAACAAACAATTCAGATTGTCGGTATTGCTCTAAATGTTCAGCACTTTGCCAATTACTGATGGTAAAAAATACCTGTGCATCTGTTTCATGTTGTAGTAATTTTACGTCATTGCAACCTTCAAATGCAGCAATTTTAGATTTTACAACAAGAAATAAGGCTTTAAATTCTTCAATAAAATCAGGAGAAAAATGCATTTTTACAACACGTACTAACATAGATGTAGGCTATTGGTTAACTGTTTAATTGCTTAAGTGTTCATCAGTTCACTAGTTCATTCGTTCATTGGTGCATTAGTCTTTTTGTCAAAACCTGAGCATCTAAACCTTCAACTTATAACTTACAACTTTGAACTTTTTACTTTCAACTTAAAACTCCCTTATGGATGAAACTCTACACGTACAATATCACTTAAATGTAGGCCTAATAAGCCGCTCGCCTTACCTTTGTTAATGGCAATTTCTAAATGGTTACTGATCCCAAATAAGCATAATTTCTCGCCCTCTGGTACCTCATTGTAGTGCCAGCTCAATTGGGTAATGGTTTCGCTCTTTCTAAAGTATAAAGTAAAGTCTCTATTGCGTTGTATTTTGGTAAAAAGATCTTTGGTAATATTGGTAATTACGTTACTAAAAGTGTCAATATAAATTACACTACCTCTAATAATATCTCGCTCTATTACAGGATGTAAAAGCATTCTTTGTTCAATTTCTCCTGTAGGTACACCAATGTCTTTTAATTTCCCGCCTTTGGCCAAATGAATAGCAGCTTTTACAAAAATATCAACCAACGGGAAATGAAGATATTTTAGGTCCTGCATAATATTCAACTCTACCAATTCATCCGGTGTTTCATCAAATAGCAGGGAGAAAATACCATTGTCGGCCCCAACAAAATAATGGTCTTTATACCTTAATGCAATGTATTTTGTATTCTCATTAAAAACAGAATCAATACCAATGAGGTGTACGGTGTTTTTCGGAAAATAGGGGTAGGCATTTTTAAGTACAAAAGCAGCATAAGAAATATTGAAAGATGGAACTTCATGGGTAATGTCTACAATATTGGCAGTAGGCAAGATACTCAAGATGCTTCCTTTTAAAGCAGCTTGGTAAAAATCCTTGGAACCTAAATCTGTCGTTAATGTAATAATGGCCATTAAAAATTCAATATTTATTCTTATTCTTGTGTATAGGCAATTCGCCTACAAATATTCAATTTTTAAATCAAAATATACACTTCTAAATAAAAATACAATATTTTGAACGAACTAAAGCTAACATTAGAGACAACAGATCAGGTACAATTTTGGGGCGCCAACAACGAACACTATGAGTTGATTAAAAGTGCTTTCCCAAAATTAAAAATCGTAGCAAGAGGAAACGACGTTAAGGCACTGGGAGATGAGGCTGAGTTAAAGGCCTTTGAGCAAAAGTTCGAGCAGTTAGTTGCACATCTAGAGAAGTATAGAACACTTTCGCACAATGATGTGGAATCTATTTTAGGTTCTAAAAAAACTACCGTAAAAACAGATGAAACTCCAGTGGCGGCAGCTGTTAATACTGGCGAAGTGATTGTTTTTGGCAATCATGGTTTAATGATTAAGGCCCGTACCGCCAATCAACGTAAAATGGTAGATAGCATTGGTAAAAACGATGTGTTATTTGCTATCGGCCCAGCCGGAACGGGAAAAACCTATACTGCAGTAGCATTGGCAGTAAGAGCACTTAAGAATAAAGAAATTAAACGGATTATATTAACCAGACCAGCGGTTGAGGCAGGAGAGAGCCTGGGCTTTTTACCAGGCGACTTAAAAGAAAAGGTAGATCCCTATTTACGTCCGCTTTACGATGCCTTGGATGATATGATTCCGCCAGACAAACTAAAGTTATATCTTGAGAACAGAACCATTGAGGTGGCGCCTTTGGCATTTATGCGTGGACGTACTTTAGATAATTGTTTTGTGATTTTAGATGAAGCTCAAAACTCTACTGACCTACAGTTGAAGATGTTTTTGACTCGTATGGGACCTACGGCAAAGTTTATTGTAACTGGTGATATTACCCAGATCGATTTACCTAAAAAGGCACAATCTGGCCTACATAATGCACTTCGAATTTTGGGAGAAATTAAAGGGATCGATATCATTTACCTAAACGGAGACGATGTGGTAAGACATAAATTGGTTAAACAGATTTTAAAAGCTTACGGAGATATTCAGTAAAAACTAAAAAATAGCAACAGCTTAATCAGATGCAGAAGATAATTTTAAACAATGAACTTACTTTGTCATTTGAGCCCTTAGGTAAAAGGGTGAGGCTTGTTGTGTCTACAACAGCTAATGAGCTGGTCTGTAGAAAAGAAACCATTAAAAATTTAACGTCTTTTTTAAAGCTAGAAGAAAACCATCTATTTAAGGGAAGGCTCCAGTTAAACAAACATGGCGATATCATTGAGCTGAACATTCAAAATAAGCCAACTGCGCTCATCTCTTCTAAAGATTTTGAGCAGATTTTAAATAATTTACAATAATTTTTAACCCTGTAGCCATTAAACCTACAGGGTTTTTATTTTAAAATTGTATTTTTATAGCCTCATGAAAGCAATCAAAGAAACCCACTTTAATTTTCCACAGCAAACCAGTTTTTATAAAGGTAAAGTACGTGATGTGTATACCATTGATGATCAGTTAATGGCAATGGTAGTAACCGATAGAATTTCGGCATTTGATGTAGTATTACCAGAAGCTATTCCTTTTAAAGGTCAGGTATTGAATCAGATTGCCGCTAAATTTTTAGCTGCCACAAAAGACATTGTACCCAATTGGGTATTGGCAACGCCTGATGAAATGGTAACTGTAGGGAGGATTTGTGAGCCTTTTAAAGTTGAGATGGTAATTAGGGGCTATTTAGCTGGACATGCTTGGCGTGAATATAGTGCCGGTAAAAGAAGTGTATGTGGGGTGGAGTTACCTGATGGATTGAGTGAGAATGACAAATTACCTACACCAATTATTACACCAACAACAAAAGCAGCTGTTGGTCATGATGAAGATATCTCTAAACAAGATATTTTAGCCAAAGGAATTGTTTCTTTATTTGATTACAATCAACTCGAAGAATATACGCAAGCTTTGTACCAACGTGGAACAGAAATGGCTGCAGAGCGAGGTCTGATCTTAGTAGATACGAAATATGAATTTGGTAAAGTTGGCGATACCATTTATCTGATTGATGAGATTCATACACCAGATTCGTCTCGTTATTTTTATGCAGATGGATATGCAGAAAGACAAAAAAATCAAGAACCACAAAAACAACTGTCTAAAGAATTTGTACGCAAGTGGTTAATCGAAAACAATTTTCAAGGTAAAGATGGTCAAGTAGTTCCATTAATGACGCCAGAAATTGTAGACTCGATTTCAGAGCGTTACATAGAGTTGTATGAGCAGATTACTGGAGAGACTTTTATTAAAAATCCATCAGAAAGCATTTTAACTAGAATAGAACAAAACGTGATTAATTCGATTAACGATTTATTATCAAAATAATAATCGCTACTTTCGTTAAATATATAAAATACAAAACCATGAAATTTTCTACCGATAAACACGAAAAATATGTTGTTTTAAAATTGGATGAACCAAAGTTCACCAATGACAATACACCAGCTTTAAAATCCGAATTTATCTTACTTAATACAGAAGGATACCGCAATATTGTACTTGATTTATCAGTAGTAAAAGAATGTAATGACTCGCAAGATTTAAGTTGTTTACTGGTAGGAGACAGACTTTGCAAAAGTGCAGGAGGTATTTTTGTGGTTTCTGGTGTAAACAATGCCATTGCCAATATTGTTAAAATGTCTAATCTTCATCAATCGGTTACTTTTGTTAATAAGTTAGATGAGGCTACAGATTTGATCTTTATGGAAGAAATAGAGAAAGAATTACGTGGCAGTGTAGATAAAGGATAAGTTTAAATGAAATTTGAAGTAACCATTTTGGGTAGCAGCTCTGCAACCCCGGTTTACAACAGAAATCCTACAGCTCAATTATTAAATTGTAACGAAAAATTTTATCTCATAGATTGCGCTGAGGGTACACAGCAGCAGTTGATTAAATATGGTCTTAAAGCATCAAAGATAGACTATGTTTTTATTAGTCATCTGCATGGAGATCATTATTTTGGTTTAATAGGATTGCTCTCTAGCATGCATTTAAATGGGCGTATCAAGCCCTTATACATTTATGCACCAAAGGCAATCAAAGAGATATTGGAACTTCAGTTTAAACATTCTGATACTTCATTAAAGTACGAACTGGTTTATTTTGAAACTGATCCTACACAATCGGCAATTATTTTTCAGAACAGTGATGTAACTGTAGAAACGATTATCTTAAATCATAGAATTCCCTGTACAGGTTTTAAGTTTACAGAAAAGAAAAGATTAAGAAAATTACTGATCGATAAACTAGAACAGGAAAATATCCCAATAGAATTATATCCATTGTTAAAAAGAGGGGTAGACCTCACTTTACCCAATGGTGATGTTTTGTTAAATGTAGATTATACTACAGATTCTGCAGCACCAAAATCATATGCCTATTGCTCAGATACCTTGTATGATGAAAGTTATTTCGAAATCATCAAAAACTGTAATACTTTATATCATGAAGCTACTTTTTTGCATGATATGCTAGAAAGAGCTAATGAAACGCATCATACTACTGCATTACAAGCGGCTCAGGTGGCTGAAATTGTGGGTGCCAAAAAGTTGTTGATCGGGCATTTTTCTTCTCGTTACAAGACCTTAACTGCTCTTTTAGACGAAGCAAGAACAGTATTTCCAGAAACGGAATTGGCTTTAGAAGGAAATACCTACGAGATATAGATAGTTGTTAAATAAACGATAAAGAAAAAGCCGAAAATCAATTTGATTTTCGGCTTTTTTATGAGCTATGTTAGTAATCAATAAAATCTATTTCCTATTCACTATTTCCTATTCACTATTTATCTTTCTTATTCCCACCACCAAATACAGAGAAGTGAACATAACGTTTTGGATTAGCCTTTAAATCGATCATCAGGTTATCTAGGTTCTTAGCAGCGTTGGTTAAATTGTCGTACATCTGCTTGTCGTTAATCAATTGACCTAAACTACCTTTTCCATTTTTAACATCTGTAACAATACCTTGTAAATCGCCTATTGCTTTATTGGCATTGTCTATGGTTTGTTTAAAGTTTAATGCAGCAACTTTATCAGTTACATTATTAAGGTTGGTTAAAATGGCATCTATTTTGGCTCCATTGTTTTTAAAGTTAACGGTAATGGTTTCAACATTAGATAAGATACTCGATAATTTAGAACTCTCAGAACCTACCAATGCATCAACTTTTTTAGAAGTGGCCTCTAATGAAGAAAGGGTTGAAGCAATACTGGTAAAGCTCTTATCTACATTTTTCTGGAAGTTCGGATTTAGAATTGAATTTACACTAGTTAAAATCGAATCCATTTTGGTGATGATCAATTCAGCTTTTTTCTGAACTGGTTGCACAGCTTCCATTAATCCTTTTTCAACATTGGCATTTAAGGTATCGCCGTCTTTTGCAAATTCGGTACTGTTTCCTAAATCCATTACAATTGCCTTACCGCCCAAAAGATCAGTACTTTCTAAACGTGCTGTTGTGTTTTTAGGAATATCGTATTTGTCTTTTATTTTAAGCGTTGCAATGATTGTTCCATTTGGTTGTAAGGTCAATTGATCAACCCTGCCGATCTGAAAACCATTAATGAGTACAGGTTTAGAGACCCCTAAACCATCTACATGTGTGTACCTAGCAAACAATACAGTTTCGCTAGAAAAAATAGAGTTTCCCTTCAAGAAGTTATACCCGATAATTAATAAAGCAATAGCAAATGCTGCCAGTACGCCTACTTTGGTTTCGTTTTTTATTTTCACGTAATTAGATGTTTAATTCTCAATTTCTTTTTTGTACTGTTTAATTGCCTTAAAAATTGCAGTAATGATCTCTTCTTGCCCAGTGGCCGAATTGATATACTCTTCTTCTTCTGGGTTTGAAATAAATCCAATTTCAGTCAGAATCGATGGCATTGCTGCTCTTTGTAATATTAACAGGCCTTGTTCTTTAACACCTCTATTCACTCTTTTGTTTAGCGTTGTGTAGTTATTTTGAACTAATTTGGCCAATGCTAAACTCTTAGTGCGGTAAAGAGACTTATACAAAGATAACATAATTAATTCTTCTGGGTCTGTTGGATCGTATGTACCCTTCTTTTTATAATCTTTCTCTTTAATAATTTCTTCGTTTTCCCTAAGGCCAGCATCCATTTCATTAATACGACGATAAGCGCCTACAAAAGTTTCTGTCCCTTTGGTTGTTTTGTTTTTTACCGTTTTATATTGTGGTACTTTTAATCCCTTGCTGTTTTTAACGTAACCAGTTAGTACTTTGTCATCTGGCATTGAATTACAGTGGATAGAAATAAACAGATCTGCTTTTGCATCATTTGCTATTTGCGCTCTCCTGTACCAGTCTACATCTACGTCTGTTCTTCTCGTTTGGATTATTTTTATGCCCGGTAATTCTTCTTCTAATTTTTTTTCCAGCTTCAATGCAACCTGTAAGGCCACATTTTTTTCTAATGAAAAACTTCCTTCGGCACCAGATTTTACGCCCCCATGACCCGCATCAATTACAATTGTTTTGATTTTATAACCTTGAGCTCGACCAGTAACGGCATATAAAAATAGAAGTGTTAAGGTTAGAAAGGTCTTTAATCTCATTTGTTGTGTTTTGCTGCAAATTTATTAAATAATTATGAACTAAATTTCTACGCTTTGTTTATAGGCTAATATTGCTTTCAATATACAATTGGTAATTTCGCTCTGTCCTTCTTCAGAATTCATGTAGTTCTCTTCATCAGGATTACTAATAAAACCAATTTCGGTTAAGATAGCTGGCATCCCAGCTCTGGCTAATACTGCCAAACTCTTTTCCTGAACGCCACGATTAACACGACCCACGCTCACATATTCATCTTGGATCATTTTGGCCAGTTTTAAACTTTGGGTTCTGAAAGTATTTTTCATTAAGGATAGGATAATTGCACTTTCAGGGTCGTCTGGATTAAACCCATCATAGTTTTCCTTATAATTGTCCTCTAAAAAGATTGCCGCATTTTCTCTTTTAATGGCTTCATCTTGCTCATCAACTCGGCCAAAACCAGATACAAAGGTTTCTACACCTCTAGTTGAGGTGCTTTTGGCATAACGGGTTTTATAAACAGGCACTTTTTTGCCTTTTTTATTTTTGGTATAACCACTGATATAACGGGTTGCTTTTACTGGCATATCATTGCAATGGATCGAAATAAAAATATCCGCTTTTGCATTATTTGCCATCTTTATGCGCTCATATAAAGGAATAAAAGTATCATCACTACGTGTGAAAATCACTTTTACATCTTTAACATTGTCTTGAATTAGCTTGCCTAATCGAAGCGCTGTTTTTAAGGCTACATCTTTTTCTGTAGAATAAAGCCCTCTGGTGCTGCCATCTTTGCCTCCATGACCCGCATCTATTACAATTGTTTTTATTTTATATTCTTGCGCAAGCAATTGATTATCAGCAAACAAGCATAATGCTGCACAAATAAATATAACCAAAATTGCATTTGGTCTAACCAATGGTATATTTTTCATTAATTTTGAACGTTTTGGGATAAACATTATTGCAAAAATAACATTCACACACGAATTTGAAACTTTTAAAGAATATCATTTTTATTATTGCCGTTCTTTTACTAACAACTGTTGGTAAAACCGCCAAAGCCTTTTCCAATTATTCGTTTTTACAAATGGTAGCTAAACAAACTGATACTGCTAAAAAAGGTAAAAATGATCTTAAAGTCGTGTATAAAGCTAAGGATTCCATCTATACAGATAGAAAAACCAAAATTATGTACCTCTACGGCGAAGCGAGGGTGATTTACCAAGATTTTGAATTGAATGCCGATTATATTAGATACGACACTGAAAACAATACCATTTTTGCAAGAGGGGTAAAAAATAAAAATGGGAAATATGTAGGACGTCCGATTTTTAAAACAGCAGATCAAGGTACTTCCATTGCCGATTCATTAAGTTACAATACCAAAACAGGTAAAGGCTTGGTATTCGGTGTTTTTACAGAACAGCAGGGAGGCTATTTTTCTGGTGGACAAGGAAAGCTGCAACCTGATAATGAAGTGCATATTAAAGGACAGACCTTTAGTACCTGTAACTTACCACACCCACACTTTGGGATTTTCATTTCGAAAGGTATTGCTACCGAAACACAAATTATTACAGGCCCTGTTTATTTAAAGATCGAAGATATTCCAATTCCTCCATTCTTTTTACCATTCGCATTTTTCCCAAAACCCAATAAAAAATCATCCGGATTTATTTTACCTACACCAAACCAAGATGCAACTAGAGGTTTCTCTTTAAATGGGGGTGGTTATTATATGGCATTTAACGACTATTTCGACGGTAGGTTAACGGGTAATATTTTTACAAACGGTAGTTATGACCTCACTTTCACCTCTAATTATTTAAGAAGGTACAAATACAATGGTAATGTGAATTTAAATTATTCGAGTTCGCGTAATGGTTTGGAGGGTACACCAGGTTATAAGCCGTTAAAGAATTTTAATATTGGATGGACCCATAGTCAAAATCCAATGGCCAAACCCGGAACCACGTTTACAGCTTCTGTTAATGCCGGAACCTCAGATTATTTTAGAACTACTGGTGCCAATCAGACTTATGATATTGGCAAAATTGCAAGTAATACCATGAGCTCAAGTATTGCTTATGGAAAGGTTTTTGGAGATGGTCTATTCAATTTTACAGGGTCTTTAAACCACTCTCAAGAAACACAGAATAAAACCATTACTTTAACCTTACCACAGATCAGTTTAAACATGGCTACCATTAATCCCTTCGATTCGAAAACAAGGGTAGATAAACAAAAATGGTATCAAAAAGTTACTGTTGGTTACAGTTTGCAGGCTAGTAACATGGTTAGTACTAAAGAAAACCTACTTTTTGAAAAAGGTGGTTTAAAGAGATTTAGAAACGGCTTTAACCATAATATACCAGTAAGTTTGGCTTTTAACTTATTCCAGTATTTTAACTTTAATGCAAACGCAGGCTACAATGAGAAATGGTATTTTCAAACAATTAACCAACGTTTGATACAGATGCCCGGAAGGGGAGACAGTACGGCTATTGATACGGTGAGTGGTTTTAAAAGGGCTGGAGAGTATAATATTGGATTGAACATGTCGACCAAACTCTATGCGACTAAACAATTCAAGAATCTGGGAAGAATTAAGGCCATTAGACATGTAATGACGCCTACTTTTAACTTTAACTACAAACCAGATTTTTCAAAAAGTAATTTTGGCTATTACAAACCTTTAGAGTATTATACAAATGACATCAGACCTGGTAAAAGTGTACGAGTTGAAGGTCAAAAACCAATTGTAGATTATTTAGGTAATGAAAGAAAATATTCCATATTTGATGGTGCTGCATTTGGAGGACCATCTAGAGGCCAACAGGCGAATTTGAGTTTCTCAGTAGATAATAATGTCGAATTAAAAATAAAATCAAAAAAAGACACCACAAATGGTGGCGAGAAGAAAATTCCAATTATACAGGGTTTAACTATTGGGGGCTCTTATAATTTTGCAGAACCCACTAAAAAGAAATTGAGTCTTTTAAACTTTAGTGGTAGATCTCAATTTACTGATAAATTGGGCTTTAATTTTGGAGGTACATTGAATCCTTATGCTGTAGAAGATTATAAAACTGTAACAGGTACTGGAGCTAATCAGATAACTACCATAAATTATAGAGAATCTGATCAATACGTATGGAAAAGTGGTAAGTTGCCACGCTTAGTTAGTTTTAACTTCTCATTTGATTACAGCTTAAATCCGGCTGCATTAAAAAA
This sequence comes from Pedobacter sp. Hv1, assembly GCF_001412215.1. Taxonomy (GTDB): domain Bacteria; phylum Bacteroidota; class Bacteroidia; order Sphingobacteriales; family Sphingobacteriaceae; genus Pedobacter. The sequence goes on along the minus strand of NZ_LLWP01000004.1, from coordinate 600,298 downwards.
GAAAAATGAGAACATGGAGGAGCTGAGAAACCGTAATTCTGCTGCAAGAACTCCAGAACAGATTGCGGAATTAGAGGCAATTAGTAGAGACCCAAATGCATTTGTCGATTTCAATATTCCATGGAATTTTGCCTTTTCTTACAGTTTCTCTTACTCAAATGCATTGAGTAGGCCCGAAACAAGAACAGTTTCAAATACATTGAACTTTAACGGCGATTTTGCATTGACCCCTAAATGGAAGATACAGTTTAATTCTGGTTACGATTTTAAGGCCAAAGACCTTTCTTATACCTCTTTTGCAATCTATAGAGATCTACACTGTTGGGATTTAAGTGCCAGCTGGATCCCTTTGGGTGCTTATCAAAGTTATTCGGTTACCATTAAAGTAAAGGCCGCAATTTTACAAGATCTTAAACTAAGCAAACGTAAAGGTTATTACACACGTTACTAAAAATTAATACAATCAGATGCTGGCAGAAATTATTACCATAGGAGATGAAATTCTAATTGGTCAAATTGTAGATACCAATTCTGCTTGGATGGGGAGGGAGCTCAATAAAATAGGAGTGAGCGTAAAACAGATTACCTCAGTTTCTGACAATGCTGAACATATTACGCAAGCCCTAGACGAAGCACAGCAAAGAGCAAACATCATTTTAATTACTGGAGGCCTTGGTCCTACAAAAGATGATGTTACCAAGCTAACCATGTCTAAGTATTTTAATATGCCATTAAGGCGTGATGAAGCTACACTTGAACATGTAACCTCAATTTTTGCTCGTTTAAATAGACCAATGATTGAGGTTAATAGAAAACAAGCCGATGTGCCATATGGTTGTACCGTTATCAAAAATAAAAATGGTACTGCACCTTGTATGTGGTTTGATGTAAACGGAAAAATATTTGTTGCTATGCCTGGGGTACCTTTCGAAATGATGTACCTCATGGAGGAAGAAATTTTACCACGTATTAAAAGTGCTTTCAACCTACCTACCATTATCCATCAAACTATATTGACCACTGGTTTGGGCGAATCATTTTTGGCTCAACAGATTGAAGATATTGAAGACAGTTTACCAGATTATATCAAACTGGCGTATTTGCCAAAACTGGGGCAGGTAAGGTTACGCTTAAGTGCTATTGGCAAAGATGAAATTGCTTTAAAAGCAGAAATCAATACTTATATAAGGCAAATTGTAGATCGAGTTAAAGCTTATGTAGCAGCAGAAGAAGATGTTGCCTTAGAAAAGGCCATATTAGATCAAATGAAGGCCAAAAACTTGACACTTTCTACTGCCGAAAGTTGTACGGGAGGTTATATTGCACACTTAATCACACAACATGCCGGTTCATCTGCAGTTTTTGCAGGTGGAGCAGTAGCCTATTCGTACGATCTAAAAGAATCTATCTTAGGTGTTCAACATCAAACGCTAACAGAATTCGGAGCGGTAAGTGAGCAAACGGTAAAAGAAATGGCCGAAGGTGCTGTTGCACATTTTAAAACAGACTATGCAATTGCGGTGAGTGGAATTGCAGGCCCAGATGGTGGAATGCCGGGCAAACCCGTTGGTACTGTTTGGATTGCAGTGGCTACCCAACGTCAAACTGTAGCTAAATTATTTACTTTTGGCGACAAAAGGATACAGAATATAGAACGTTCTGCAACTGCTGCATTAACAATGTTGCTAAATCTCTTGAAACAAGATTTGAATTAAATGGGTAAAAAGGCGTACTTTTGTGCGCAGATACCAATTATAAACGCATTAAAACAATATGGCTCAATACGAATTATTGTTACCTAAAATGGGAGAAAGTGTTGCAGAAGCAACAATCATTAAATGGACTAAGCAACCAGGAGATATGATCCAGTTGGATGATACCATATTGGAAATCGCAACCGATAAAGTAGATTCAGAAGTACCTTCGCCAATTGCTGGTAAGTTAGTGAAACAGCTTTTCGCAGCAGACGATGTGGTTCAGGTAGGTGCTGTAATTGCGATTATAGAAACAGAAGGTGGGGCAGAAAGTGCACCTGCGCCTACAGCTCAACAAGAAGAAACACCCGCACCAGCTATAGAAAAAGAAATACCTGGGTTAAGTCAGCTACCTGTTGAAGACAAATCAGCAAGCGAAGCTCCAGATTTTAAAAATTCAGATCGTTTTTATTCACCTTTAGTGAAAAGTATTGCTGCACAAGAAAACATTTCGTTGGCAGAACTTGATCAGATTAAAGGGAGTGGTGCAGAAGGTCGTTTAACCAAAGACGATCTTTTAAATCATATTCAAGCAAAAAATGGTGGAGCACCAGTTACTCAACCAAAAGTAGATACACCAGCACCAGCTCAAAAAGCTGCTGAACCTGTAAAAGCTGCAACGCCAGCTCCAAGTTTAAGTGGTGGCGATGAAATTATAGAAATGGACAGAATGCGTAAACTGATTGCCGAACACATGGTAATGAGTAAACATACTTCTCCACACGTAACTTCATTTGTAGAAGCTGATGTAACCAATATGGTAATGTGGCGTGATAAAGTGAAAAAATCATTTGAACAACGTGAAAATGAAAAAATCACTTTTACTCCGATCTTTATCGAAGCAGTAAGCAAAGCGATCAAAGATTTTCCGATGATCAATGTGACTGTAAATGGAACTCAGATTATTAAGAAAAAAGATATCAATATTGGTATGGCTGCTGCTTTACCTAGTGGAAACCTCATTGTGCCTGTAATTAAAAATGCAGATCAACTCAACTTATTAGGTTTAACCAAAGCAGTAAATGATTTGGCTGCTCGTGCTCGTGGTTCTAAATTAAAACCAGACGAAACACAAAATGGTACATTTACCTTAACCAACGTAGGTTCTTTTGGCAATGTAATGGGTACACCAATTATCAATCAACCACAGGTGGCTATTTTGGCCGTAGGCGCAATTAAAAAGAAACCTGCTGTATTAGAAACAGAATTTGGGGATGTGATTGCAATCCGTCACATGATGTTCCTTTCGCTTTCTTATGACCATAGGGTAGTTGATGGTGCTTTAGGAGGATCTTTTGTTCGCCGAGTGGCCGATTACCTAGAAAACTGGGATATCAATAGAGAAATAAGTTAGTATATTGGTCAATAGAAATTTAAATAAGAAACAATGAAGAAGAAAAGAACACTTTTAACTTCACTACTGATTGTACTTGCACCTTTTGCATATAAGCTCACCATAGATATTTTTAAGATGGGCGTAAAAGATGGAAAAGCACATGTTGCACATCGGATCAAATAACTAAACAATAGCAAAAGCCTCGACACCCATCGAGGCTTTTTACTATCAAAACAAAACAAAAAGTAATTAATTAGTTGACAAGCACACCCTCTTCGGCAATTGCTGCTATGTCTTGTTGACTATAGCTTAATTTGCCTGTTTGTGCGATGAAGACATCTTTGTTTAAAAGCAAATCGCGGTTGGCAATTAGATTTTTTAAACTGATGTTACCAATTACATACTTATAATCATTACGAGCGAAACGCTCAGAGATATTTTCGATCTCTAATTTTTCAATCGTGTACTCGTGCACATAGCGTAAATAAACTTCGATACTTACTTTATCTGTATGGATCAAGCCATTTTGCTGGTGGTATTTTTTATATTCATAACGGTAATCGTAACGAAGTGCAGCAATATCAGACAATACTGCAGCTCCTGTAGGATGGCCACCTGCACCTTTGCCAAAAAAGAATTGCTTATCTGCAAAAGCAGCCTGTACGGTTACTCCATTGTATTCGTTCTCTACATTGAAAAGAAAATCGTCTGCCTTAACAAATTTTGGTAGTACAAAAGTAACCACTTGCTTGGTGCTTATTTTACGTGCAGTTGGTACCAATTTAATCTTGAAGTTCTTTTCTCTAGCATACTGGATATCAGCATCAGAAATATTCTGAATTCCAACGTTTAAAATTTTATCAGGATTGATAAACAAACCATAGGCATGTGCGGTAGCAATGGTCAGTTTAAATTTAGGATCGTAACCTCCAACGTCTAAAATTGGATCAGTTTCTGCAAAACCTAAATCTTGCGCCTGCTTTAAAGCGGTATCATAAGCCAAACCTTCGTTAAATATTTTAGATAGAATATAATTTGATGAGCCATTAAAAATACCACTAATGCCATGTAAAAGTTCATTGTCATAGTATTCTTCCAGGTTTCTGATAATTGGAATACTGCCACATACTGCACCTTCGTACAGTAAAGAAGTGCCATGTTGAGCCTGTAATTTTACAAGTTCTTCTAAATGTGTAGCAATCATTTTTTTATTGGCCGACACCACATTTTTACCGTTGCTTAATGCTGTTCTTACAATTTTAAAGGCTGCGTCTGCATCGTCAATTAGCTCAACAATGGTATTTATTTCTGGATTGTTTAAAATCTCATTATGATCTGTAGTGAAAAGGTTTGCATCTAAACTGCGTTTCTTTTCAGGGTTTTTAATGGCAATTTTAACTACCTCTAGGTTTAAGTTTTGTCCACGGATAATGTCGTGTAATCCTTGTCCAACCACACCAAACCCAAATAATCCGATCTTAAGTTTCTTACTCATGTTATAATTTGTTCTTACTCTTGTTTTAAATTTTATTGTTTTTTATAGGAAATAGTAAATAGGGAATAGGAAATAGTTTCAATTGTTAATCTCAAGTCTCAAATCTTTGCTCTTATAACTCGTAACCTGCAACTCATAACCTATAACCCACAACCCCTCTTAGGCTGTCTGTTGCAATTTGATGATCTTTTTATTGATGCTTTCCTTCAAAAAATGACCAATGATATTTGTTAATTTATCTGTTTCAATTAAAAAGCCATCATGACCATAAGCGCAATTAATGCTGCTAAATTCGGCGTTGTTAATATGCTCGGCCAAAAACTGTTGTTCGCTGATCGGGAAGAGAATGTCGTTTTCAATTCCAATAACCAATGTATTGGCTTTCACTTCTGCTAGTGCAGCTACAATGCTCTTTCTACCACGACCTACATTATGGCTATCCATCGCTTTGCTCAAATACCAATAGCTATAAGCATTGAAACGTTTACACAATTTTTCGCCCTGATAGTTCTGATAAGAAGCTGCTCTATAAGCACCTGTTTTATCATTTACACTCTCTAATTGTGTTGCTGAATAAGCTTCGTAGGTACGGTATGACAGTAAAGCAATGCTACGGGCAACCTTCAAACCTTTTAAACCACCAGTTGGTTGGTTGGCATAAAAAGTTCGGTCGGCACTAATGGCTAAACGCTGGCTCTCGTTAAAAGCAATGCCCCATGGAGAATGAACAGCGTTTGTAGCTACTAAAATTAAATTTTCGATGGTTTGCGTTTTTGCTAGTGACCACTCTAAAGCTTGTTGACCGCCTAAAGAACCTCCAATTAAAACTTTGATGGTACTTATACTTAAATGGTTGGCCAATAAATGATGTGCAGCTGCTAAATCTCTAATGGTAAACTCTGGAAACGACAAATAATAAGGCTGTCCGGTAATTGGGTTGTTGCTTAAAGGATTTGTAGTGCCATAGTTAGAACCTAAAATATTTGCACAGATGATAAAATGCTCGTCAGGATTGAACAAAGCACTGGTGCCAAATAATCCTTTCCACCAGTCTAATACATCTGCATTAGCGGTAAGCGCATGGCAAGCCCAAATTACATTGTCTTTTTTAGCATTTAATTTGCCAAAAGTCTGATAGGCAATTTCTAGGTTACGGAGCTTTTTACCGTTTTCTAGCTTAAAAATTTTAGGATGTTTATATAGAGATACTGTACTCATTTTTGTTGTAGTATTTATAATAATCTATTAAAGGGCTAATTCTACCAATGTTTCAATGGCTGCAAAAGCTTGTTCAAAATCTGCTTTGATGTCGTCGATATGTTCAATGCCTACAGAAACTCTCAATTGGTTAGGGCTTACGCCAGCTGCCAGTTGTTCGCTCTCGCTCAATTGTTGGTGGGTAGTAGCCGATGGCTGAATAATTAAGGTCTTTGCATCGCCCACATTAGCCAAATGGCTTACCAATTTAAGATTGTCAACCAAGGCTGTGGCACTTTCTTTATCGCCATTTAACTCGAAAGAAAGCACAGCGCCAAAACCATTTCTTAGGTATTTTTTAGCATTGGCATGATAAGGGCTGCTTTCTAGGCCTGGGTAATTTACCTTCGCTACTGCAGGATGATTTTCTAACCATTGTGCTAAGGCTAAGGCATTGTCTACATGACGTTGTACACGGAGTGATAAAGTTTCTAAACCTTGGATCAATAAGAAAGAATTGAAAGGAGAAATGGCTGGGCCAAAATCTCTTAAGCCTTCTACACGGGCACGGATAATGAATTGAATATTTCCAAATGGGCCATTTTCGCCAAATACATCATTGAAAACTAAACCATGGTATCCTTCAGAGGGTGAAGTAAATTGAGAGAATTTTCCATTGCCCCAATTGTAGTTTCCACCATCAACAATTACACCTCCAATACTGGTACCGTGACCGCCAATCCATTTGGTAGCCGATTGTACAACCACATGTGCGCCATGCTCTAGTGGTCTAAATAGGTATCCTGCAGCACCAAAAGTATTGTCTACAATTAAAGGTAAATCGTGTTTTTTTGCAATAGCAGCGATTTGTTCAAAATCAATAATGCTAAATGCAGGGTTACCAATGGTTTCTAGGTAGATGGCCTTTGTTTTTTCATCTATTTTAGCCTCAAAATCTGTTGGTTCATCGCCATTGGCAAATCTAACCTCTATACCTAAACGTTTAAAAGCTACTTTAAACTGATTGTAAGAACCGCCATATAAATGACTTGAGGAAACGAAATTATCTCCGGCTTCCAGTATGTTGTTTAAAGCAATAAATTGTGCAGCTTGGCCAGAACCCACAGCTAGGGCAGCTACGCCACCTTCTAAAGCGGCAATCCTTTTTTCAAAAACATCTGTTGTAGGATTGGTTAAACGGGTATAGATGTTACCAAATTCCTTTAGTGCAAATAAATTGGCACCATGTTCAGAATTTTTAAAACCATAAGAAGTGGTTTGGTAAATGGGTACTGCTCTTGAGCCTGTAGTTGGGTCTATTTCTTGACCAGCATGTAACTGGAGTGTTTCGAATTTATGAAGATTTGACATGATCTTTAATGTTAAAATGATTGAATTGCTAAACTGTGAGTTGTTTTGACTTGGAGTTAAAGATTTTCCAAGCATAATGATTAGGCGTATCCCGATTGGTCGGGACCTTCCGAATTGAAAAATACAAAGTGGAAGATTTTTGAATTAGTATATGCGACAGCACATACAGTTCATTGCCTGTAGTTTACAGCAAATCTGAATGACATTAAAAGAAGTCGACCTGTTGGGTTTTAAGCTAAGATTTTCGCTAAGTAGCGAATTTGAATTGAATGTTTTCATTTTCTTAATTTATATTTCCAAACAACACCATGTTATCTGGTCAGGAATTGGCACCTTCTCCGTTAGGGAGGGTTGCCAGTGGGTCAATGAGCCTGTCTCTCGCCACTTCTTTATAAATCAAAACCTGAATAAGGTGTTGACTTTAATCTAGCTTTCGCCAAATAATGTTTCAAATATAGGATTGTATTTTAATTTACGCAAAATTAAATTCTGATTAATTGTTAATCTATTGAAAATGAGTGTTATAAATTTAATGTTGTTTCATGCCTAAGCTTCGTGTACACACGAAGCTTAGAGAAATTTTAATCAAATTTATTAAATATGAGCCAATGCCTGTTCTAAATCGGCAATCAAATCATCAATATGTTCGAGACCCACAGAGACCCGAATTAAATTTTGTGGAGTTTTGGTGTCTGGACCTTCAACTGAAGCACGGTGCTCGATTAAACTCTCTACACCACCTAAACTTGTGGCCTGTGCAAATATTTTCACACTATTAACCACTTTACGGGCAGCACTGGCATCGCCCTTTACCAAAATAGATAACATGCCACCAAAATCTTTCATTTGTTTCTTGGCAATTTCATGTTGCGGATGAGAAGCTAAACCTGGATAATAAACAGCATCAATTTTTGGATGTTTTTCTAGGTGTTTGGCCAAGATCATTGCATTTTCACAATGTCCTTTCATTCTATATGCGAGTGTTTTGATGCTGCGTAACAATAAAAAGCAATCAAATGGCGAAGGTACTGCACCTCCAATTTGTTGTACGTTTCTGATCTTTTCCCAAAATTCGTTTTGATGAGCTGTAGTTAATGAACCACCCAACACATCGCTATGGCCACCAATATATTTAGTGGTAGAGTGCATCACAATATCTGCACCTAGTAGAATAGGATTTTGTAGAATGGGAGAGGCAAAAGTGCTATCGCAGGCGAAGATTAAATTGTTAGCCTTACAAATCTTCGCTAAAGCTTCAATATCTGTAATTTTTAGTAGAGGGTTAGAAGGTGTTTCGGCCCAAATCATTACCGTATTGGCTTTGATATAACTTGTAAGTACAGAAAGATCGGTTAAATCAATAAAATCAAAAGTTAAGGTAGCTGCAAAAATACTTTGAAGTTGTTTTTTAAAGCCCCAATACATATCATCTGGTGCAATGATATGACTCCCAGGTTTTAAGGCCTGAAAAATAGACATGCCCGCTGTATTTCCAGAAGAAAAAGCACAAGTATCGGCACCAAATTCTAAGGCTGTAATTACATTTTCTAATGCAGAACGATTGGGGTTACTGACACGACTGTACATGTGTCCGCCAGGATAACCACCCGTTTCATCACGTAAAAAAGTGGTAGATAGGCTAATAGGCATGGTTACATCGCCTGTGGCACTCTTTACTAAATTTAAAGCATGGATGGCAGAGGTTTCTGGTTTCATCTTTTTACAAATTAAAATACAAGGATTTATGACAAAGCTAAATTTAAATCTTCCGAAAAAATAGATTTTGGCAAGATTTGTGTAAATAGCATAACAAAAAACAAGTATATGAAAAGAATATTTTTAATAGCAGCTTTAATTTGTAGTTCATTAATAGTGTTACAAAGTTGCTCACCTAAAACAACAAATGGTGCTGTGGCACTTAAAAGAGGAAATGTAACAGGTAATTGGGTTTTAAATGATGTTACTTTTGATGGTATTCCAGAACTTGCGGTAAAATCATTTTTGGGCGAAAGTTCTTACAAGTGTTTTGTAGGGAGTACATGGAGCTTAACAAATAGTGGTAATGGAAGCTACAGTTTGCCAACTAGTGCAACATGTGCAGCAAAAACACAAACTATTTTTTGGTCTGCAAGCCCTGCTGATGAAACCTTCCAATTCAAAAAACTATACGAAAAAGAAAAAGCTAAAAACGTAACTGAAGGGTATAGATTAATTCTTTCTGCTACAGATGGCAATAACATGGTGATTAAATCGCCAATTGAATATGGTAGCAAAACTGCGTATGTGGTTTTAAACTTTACCAAAGCAGCTAAATAATTGATATTGTTTTACCATCTAAGGCATCTCAGATCATTTAAGAAGATTAAATGATGTGTTTTTAGGTAGTTCATAATGCAACATCATAAAGACGTTTAAATAGCAATTTAAACCTTAAATATTTAAAAGCCTCGATAACTTCGAGGCTTTTATTGGTTCTAAATAAGCCATTTTTACAAGAAAATGATTTTCAATTAGGTCATTGTTGTACTTTTGCCTAAACATTTAAAAACAAATACTGTGCAGGATTTAGCAATTCTTCTTGATAACCCTAATCTTTCAGCACCTTTAAAGGCTATTGCTCAGAAAGTTGCAGCCCACCAACGGATTACATTTGATGAAGGTGTGTATTTATACGAACATGCAGAGTTGGGTTATCTCGGTGTTTTGGCCAACCACATCAGAGAAGAAAAACATGGTGATAAAACCTATTTCAACCGCAATTTCCATTTAGAACCCACCAACCTATGCGTATACGATTGTAAATTTTGTTCGTATTCACGCTTAATCAAACAAAAAGAAGAAGGCTGGGCATTAACCATGGAACAAATGTTGGATGTGGTTAAAAAATATGATGATGAGCCTGTTACCGAAGTACACATTGTTGGAGGTGTTTTGCCCCAATATGATGTGGCTTTCTATTCGGCCTTATTTACGGCTATTAAACAGCATAGACCAAGCCTGCACGTTAAAGCATTAACCCCAGTAGAATACCATTATATCTTTAAAAAAGCGAAGATAGATTATGCTACAGGAATGAAGTTGATGAAAGAAGCTGGACTGGAATCGATACCAGGTGGTGGAGCAGAAATTTTTGCACCAGAAATTAGAGAGCAGATTGCCAAAGATAAATGTACTGGAGAACAATGGTTGGCTATTCACGAAGAATGGCATAAACTAGGCATGCGCTCTAATGCAACTATGTTGTATGGCCATATCGAAAAATTTGAACATCGAGTTGACCACATGGAGCGTTTACGCCAGTTACAAGATCAAACTGGAGGTTTCCAAACTTTTATTCCATTAAAATTTAGAAACCAGCACAACCAGATGAGCAACATTCCGGAGGTTTCTGTAATAGAAGATTTAAGAAATTATGCCATTGGTAGGATTTATTTAGACAACTTCGACCATGTAAAGGCTTATTGGGCAATGATCAGTAGAGAAACCGCACAGATGTCTTTAAATTTTGGCGTAGATGATATTGATGGAACCTTAGACGATACCACTAAAATCTATTCTATGGCAGGTGCAGAAGAGCAAAACCCGGCAATGAGCACGCAACAATTGGTCAACCTCATTAAACAAGTAGGACGTCAACCCATAGAAAGAGATACTTTGTACAATGTGGTAACAGATTATACCAATGTAGTTTTTGAGGATGAGGTGAAACCTCAATATTATAAATTGCCAGTAATCAATTAACCGATTATACTTATACCTTACAACTAATAATTCACTACTTATACATACAACTTACTACTTATAACTTACCACTTACTACTTACAACTTCTTACTTTAAAAATGAAGGAACTCTACATTATCAGACACGGTGAAACAGAATTAAACAGATTGGGTATTGTACAGGGTAGAGGGGTAGATAGCGATTTAAATGATACAGGAAGGGCGCAAGCAGCTGCTTTTTTTAATCATTATTCAGCTATAGCATTTGATAAGATATACATATCTGAACTTAAACGTACTCAGCAAACCATTCAGCAGTTTATAGACCTAGGTTTACCATTTGAGAAACACGCAGGTTTAGATGAGTTGGCCTGGGGGCTTTGGGAGGGGCAACCCAATACCGAAGAAGCCAGATTTGCCTTTAGAGAAATGGTAGAGAAATGGCAAGGCGGAAATTATGAAGCCAAGTTTGAAGGAGGCGAAAGCCCCAATGAGGTGCTGTTGCGTTTACAAGAAACGGTAGCATTGATTAAAAGTAGAACAGCAGAAAATAGGGTCTTGATCTGTATGCATGGTAGAGCAATGCGGTTATTACTTTGTTTATTGCTTGAAGAACCGCTGTCAGAAATGGGCGATTTTCCCCATCAAAATACAACACTTTACAGAATGAGCTACACAGATGGTCAGTTTGCTGTAATAGACTTTAACAATACAGACCATTTAAAAGATTTAGCATAAAATATTATACGTGGATAAGATTAAAATTTCGGCAGTTTCCTATACCAATACCAAACCATTTATTTACGGAATAGAAAAAAGTGAGGTTCGCCATCAAATAGATTTAAGCTTAGATATTCCTTCAGATTGTGCGGCTAAACTAATTAATAACCAAGTTGATATAGGTTTAATACCTGTAGCAGCTATTCCATCTGTACCCAATGCAAATATTATTGGTTCTTATTGTATCGGCTCTGTTGGTGCTGTAAATTCGGTATTTATTTTTTCTAAGGTTCCGGCTAGTGAAATTAAAACTTTAAAGCTTGATCCGCAGTCGCGTACCTCTAACAATTTGGCCAAGGTTTTACTGAAATTTCATTTTAAGGTAAGTGTAGAATTGATTACTGATCCCGATATAGAAACAGATGCATTGGTGTTAATCGGTGATCGTACTTTTGGTCGTAAAGGTGATTTTGCCTACGCTTATGATATGGGAGAGGAGTGGATGAAATTGACAGGTCTGCCATTTGTTTATGCCGCTTGGGTAGCGAATAAAATGATCCCAGAACAATTTATCGCTGAATTTAATGAGGCCTTAAAATTAGGCTTGGCACATCGAAAAGAACTGTTAAAAGAATTGCCAACAAATTCAGCTATTGATTTGGAAGATTACCTGCTACATAAGCTCGATTTTGATTTAACCGACGATAAGAGAAAAGCGCTGGATTTATTTCTAAATTACATTAAACAACTATAGATAGTTTTTTGGTTTGCATTTGCAATCTGGGCTGTAACCAAAAAACCAAAGGTCGATGTACTCAACCTTTGGTTAACTAAAAACGATCTAATTTTCATCAGGTAGACGATCTTTTTCTCCTTTTTTTCTATTGAAACGATACACCACCGTTGCATTGATTACGGTGCCAACGCCATAAGCTGTAGTTTGTAACTGATAGGTAGGTGTATTGAGCTCTTGCCTATCGATTAAGGTATTTAGAATATTGTTGGCAGCTAAACTCAATGTCATTTTCTCTTTTAAAATGTCTTTACTTACCGCAGTATTTAAGCGATAAGTAGCCTTATTTACCGATTGGATATCTTGGAATTTGCCTCTATAACTAAAAATAGATTCTATGGCTAGATTTTTAGGCAGTTTTATACGACTATTGAGTTGTGTAGTCCATGTTTGATCGTCAGAACCATATTGTTTACCTTCAAACTCACCTTTCTGTTTAAAACCATAATAGTTAAAGTTCAAGGCCAACCGCCACCACGCAAAAGGGTTGTAGGTACTGGAGATTTCTAGTCCATATCTTTCTTCAAAATCTAGGTTTACAGGAGTACGCACAAAATTGCCATCTGCAGTTTGTTTCAATACATATTGGAAATAATTTTTGGTACGTGCGTAATAAACGGAGGGAGTGAGGGTAAATTTGTCCCATTTTTTTAATAAGGCAAACTCAAAGGAGTTGGTATAAGTAGGATCAAGATCTGGGTTACCAATAGTTAAATTTCGGGTATCAGATAAGCCTCCAAATGGGTTCAATTGCCAAAACTGAGGTCTATTGATCCTTCTGCTATAACTTAATTGCAGATCAGTTGTTTTTTGCAGGTTATAAACCAAATGCACCGTAGGGAACAGGTTAAGGTATGCTTTGTTGTTATCGAAAGTCCCAACTCTGTCGGCTATGCCAATGAAAGACATTTCTGCTCTTAAACCTAAAAGATAGTTTAACTTGTTTATTTTATTGCCCAATTGCATGTAGGCACTAAACAGATTCTCGTTATACTCGAGCTTGTTGTTATAGCTAGGTAACAATATGCCATTAGATTTGGCCCAATAATCACTTCTTATGGCACGGAGATCACTTCTAATTCCAGTTTCAAATCTGCCATTTTCGCCAAAAGGATTAATAAAATCACTTTGAATAAAGATATCGTTACTACTTTCAATGTTTTTGGTAATCAGGTTATTAGTTGGATTGCCTGTAGGAAACGTTTTTTGTTGGTTGATGTGCTGATTTTCATCATCATTCCAAAAATCATACTGTAAGCTGGTTGTCCATTTTTTATCCTTGTTATCAAATGTTTTTACATGGTATAATTCCAATTGATTGTATTTTTTAGGTTCCCTGTAGTGCTCAAAGCGATAATTGGTACTATCTTTTACATTTTGAGCATTGAAAAAATTATAGTTATAATCAATGTTGTTGTCAATAATTAAAGTGCTGTGGTAAAAACTGCCAGTTAAGGTATTGGTAGGGTTGATGTAATAATCTCCACCAAGGTAGATGTTGTAAGAATCGTCGTGTCTATTGGTTACATTGTTCTGTAGCAATAGGTTTTTGATCCCATTGTTCAAAGTGGTCTGGGTTCTTTCTTCAAGGATTTTAAAATCTCTAAAACGAACGCCAATATTGCTAAAAAGGTTTATTTTTTCTGTTTTGTAGCTTAGGTTTACATTACCATTGTAATTGGTCGGATCGCCTATGCCAGCTTGTATAGAACCATTTAAACCCGTTTGACTGTTTTTCTTGAGTACGATATTGATAATGCCTGCACCACCTTGGGCCTCGTATCTGGCTGAAGGATTGGTGATCACTTCTATCTTTTCAATGGTACTGGCTGGGATTTGTTCTAACCCTTTATTCATCGACATCATGGAAGGTTTGCCATTAATGAGTACGCTAACCCCAGTATTTCCTCTTAAGCTGATGGCGCCATTTACATCTACGTTTACAGAAGGTACATTGTTTAGGATGTCTGTCGCATTTCCACCCTTAGACATCAGGTCTTTGCCTACGTTAAAAACTTTTTTATCGAGGTTAAGTTCCATGCTCGATTTTTCTCCCACCACGTTTACCGATTTTAAAAGTTTAACATCTTCCACCAATAATAGGGTGCCTAAGTCTATATCAGCATCAATTTCTCTGTTCTCCAATAGGATAGGTTTAAAGGAGATAAACTCAATTTTAAGGTGGTATTTGCCAGGTGCAACTGTTAACACAAATTCTCCATTTTTATCTGTGGCTATACCTTTGATAAATTTTTGATCGATAGTTGATAATAAAGTTGCTCCGGCATTTTCAATAGCTTGTTTGGTTTTGGCTTCGAGTACCTTTCCTTTAATGTTAATGGTTTTATCCTGCTGTGCAAAAACAGATAGGCTACAAAGCAGGAGTAGCGACATGGTTATTTTTTTGATAAACTTCATTTTTTGTGTTTATTATTTTGGTTAATTTGAAGGGTAAATAGGTTTTGCTATTCTTTTTAGATATTGGCCATATTGGTATAACTCATCGTAGATATCAAAGAATTTAAGTTCCTCCGATTCGCTAAGTGATGTATTTGAAAATAGGATTACCCCAATTTCTTTGTTCAGATCAGTAAGCATAAAGGTTCTCACCCCAGGATCTGATCCATTGTGCCCTATGCGGGTTGCTCCCATTTTTGTAGCCCAAAAAATCCCAGAGTTGAGGTTGTCTAATCTTACATTTTCTGGTTTATTGAGCGCAGTAAATTGAAATTGAAGCATTTCCTTAACGGTTGCTGCCTTTAAAATGCGAGCGTCCTGATATGCTCCATCATTTAATAGAGAGATGAAGAACTTAGCCAAATCATTTACAGAAGTACGAACACCACCATCAGGATAAGTAGTTCCTTCGTATAATGGAATAACCTTCACATTATTTCCTGTTTTACTGTAGAGCTTGGTGTGTTGCTTAACGTTGGTAGTTGCTAAAGACCAGGAAGAATTGATCATTTTTAAAGGACCGAAAATATATTTTTTAGCATACTCAGCTAGTTTTTCGCCTGTTCTCAATTCCACAATATAACCAGCCAAGCCTGCAGCAATATTGGAGTAAGCACGAAAAGTACCGGGTTTTGATGTTAAGAAATTAGCCTCCGAGTAATACTTGCCACCTACTACAAAATAGTCTTTTAAAAACTTGCCTAAATCTTCTGGTTTGCTATCTCCATAAAAATAAGTGCTATCCGCATAAAAGGGAGATCGATCAGCAAGACTGGAGGTATGTGTCGCCAACTGTCTTAGGGTAATTTTTTCATTTGGGAAATTTGGATTGATCACCTTAAAGGGTAAATAGGTATTGATATCTTCATCAAGAGAAACCTGACCCATTTCAACTGCCCGCATTAAACAAACCCCGGTAAAGGTTTTAGAAATAGAGGCTATATTCATAATGGTGTTGGCGGTAAAAGGCTTTTTCTGGATTTCATCGGCATAACCATAACCTTTGCTCCAGGTTATTTTTTTGTCTATAATAATCGCTGCTCCAAGGCCCACTATGCCCAGTGTTTTCATTTTGTTTACGATAATGCTATCTATAGCATTTGTTTTAGGGCTTGCGTTAATTTGGCCCAATGCAATATGGGTATGACCTAAAATTGCTAGAAATAAGGTAAGGATGAATAATTGTTTCATGCGCTATATGTTTTTGCCTCGAAGATGCATCGTAGTGCAATACAAAAAATAAATGCACAGTAAATAGCTCACTAATAACCTTATATAGATTAAAATTGGGTATTAATCTGTTTCGTCAGTAATTTTAACTTATTCAGCTGTTTTTTTACTGTATTCGTCTACAGTGGTGCTTATACAAACAAACGAATGGTATATTTGATATGAAATGTCAATTTTACAAAGGATCATTCGTTACAGTACCATTTATCGGATTTCTAGCCATATCTTGTTTTGGTTAGTGGTATTTATTGTACCTCAATACGAAGAAGGCATGAGCTTTCGGGATATGATGATCGAAAATGCTTTTTGCGTATGTTTCTACATGTTGGCTTGTTATTTTGTGGCTTATTTTATTATTCCCAAGCTACTAAAGGACGACAATTATTTAGTTGTGATCATTTACTTTATCATTGGCAGTTATTTGATTAGCGCATTTTCAAGGATAATGACTGTACATGTGATAGAACCCCTTATACGTAAACCTCCTTTTGTACAAGAGCCTATTTTAGAGATTCTTACAGATGTTAGAAAGCTAATAGTGGTCTATTTTTTGCAGAACTTTTCATTGGCTTGGATTTTTGGTTTTCTTAAACTCGTTAAAGACCAATATTTAGTTAAACAGCGTACCTTATTGTTAGAGAAAGAGAAAACAGAGGCTGAGCTGAACACCTTAAAAGCACAGCTTAATCCTCATTTTTTGTTCAATACACTAAATAATATCTACTCGCTTTCCTTAGTCAACTCGCCCATTACCTCTAAATCTATTGCTGGCTTATCTCAAATTTTAGACCATGTACTGTACCGTTGCAACAATACTTATGTTTCGGTATCTTCAGAAATTACACTAGTTCATAATTATATTGAGCTCGAAAAATTAAGGTATGATGAGCGTTTGGAAGTCAATTTTAAACATAGCATGGATGAAGATGCTGATATTGTACCATTGATTCTTTTATCGATTGTAGAAAATGCCTTTAAACATGGAGCAGGAGAGTTTATTGGTAAACCGATCATTAATATTGACCTTAGGCTCCATGAAAACCAATTTTACTTTAAGGTTTCCAATACTTTTGCACCAAAAGAACAGGAAGGGGTGACGGATAAAATAGGGTTAGAGAACATTAGGAAACAGTTAGAGTTGATCTATTCCAAAAACCACGAGTTAAGTACGGTTATGAATGGAAATACCTTTGTAACTTTATTGACTATCAATCTTAACAGTCAAAAGAATACTAAAACGTTAGCCGTTGATGAAAGTAAGATGTCTTTTATTAGATGATGAACCATTAGCCATTCAGCTGGTTAAAAGTCATTTAGATCAGTTAGAGCTGTTTGAAGTGGTAGCCACCTGTAGCAATGCCATTAAAGCGTTAGAGGTTTTAAGGTCTACAACAATTGACCTGCTATTTTTGGATATCAAAATGCCACAATTAACAGGGATAGATTTTCTAAAAACTCTTAAAAATCCCCCAGCAGTGATTATCACTACTGCTTACAGGGAATTTGCCTTAGATGGCTATGACCTTGATATTATAGATTATCTCTTAAAACCAATTACTTTCGATCGCTTTTTTAAAGCTATAGATCGTTACCTACGTGTAATACAAACCGTAGCACCAACGGCAGCAATTGCATCAGCTAGTACAGAACAGTTTATCTATATCAAAGCAGGAGCTAAATTTCATAAACTGTATGCTGCCGATATTTTATATGTAGAAAGTTTAAAAGATTATGTGATCATTCATTGTACACAGCAAAAGATCAATGCCAAGTACAAGATCAGTGATATGGAAATAGAACTCAAACCTTTCCACTTTTTGCGCATTCACCGCTCATTTATTGTTAATCCTAAAAAGATAACGGCGTTTACCGTAAATGACATAGAAATAGGCACACAAGAAATTCCAATTGGCACCAATTACAAAGAATATGTGTTTAAAACGCTTAAAACACAAAAAACTTGATAGTGGTTTTTCACCATCTTAGACAGCTAAGTTACACCTAAGGTTTAGTTTTTCTATATGCTCAATATACAAATGGTTAATTTAACATGAAGAAATTAAGGAGAATTAAGATTTCAAACAAAGCGTTTGTTGGCGTCCTCGTCAACGATAAGGATATAGATTTATGCTTCGATATACTGAGCATGATAAATATTTAATTTAACATGAAGACATGAAGGAAAATTAAGGTTATACTAAATTTCTTAATGTTTCAAATAAAGCGCTTGTTGGTGTCCTCGCCAACGATAAGGATATGGATTTATGCTTTGGCATACTGAGCATGATAAATATTTAGTTTAACATGAAGACATGAAGGAAAATTAAGGTTTATACTTAATTTCTTAATGTTTCAAATAAAGCGCTTGTTGGCGTCCTCGCCAACGATAAGAAATATAATTTTACCACATAGGCACATAGATCCACATAGGTTCTTAGCTGATAAGTATTTGCTGTTTTTTTTGCTAACTATATAGCTGAAAACAAAAGCTTAATGTCTTAATGTTTCAAAGTTTTTCGCTAATCAGCTACCTAAAAAAATCTTCATACCTTAATGTTTCCACATAAATAAAGCAGCCTAAAATATCCTTTGCTTAATCAATGCCATAAAATGATCTCTAAATTTATCGCTAATTGGAATCTGTTTGTTGCCTATAAAAAGATGATTATCCTGTATCTTATCTAACTGTTTGATATTAACGATATAAGAATTATGTACCCTTACAAAAGGCAGTGTCAATTGTTCTTCAATGTCTTTTAAGCGCTTATACAGCAATAATTGTTCTGTTGGTGTTACCAATCTCACGTATTCCTTTTCGCCCTCAAAGTATAAAATGTCTGCTAGTAATACTTTACTCAGTATTTTGCCAGATTTGACAAAGAAATAAGTATCAGCTATTACTTCCTTTTCAATTGTTGGAGTTGCTTGAGCTTTGTTAAAATAGAATTCTATTTTTTGTATGGCAGCCAAAAAACGTTTTAAGGTAATGGGTTTTAATAGGTAATCAATAGTTTGATAGTTATAGCTCTCTGCAGCATGTTCAGAATAAGCCGTAGTAAAAACGATTTTAACATTGGGTGGCAAAAGTGCAGCGAGTTCAATGCCACTTAACAAGGGCATGTTAATGTCTAAGAAGATAAAATCTACTTCATTCTCTTTTAAAAAAGCAATGGCCTCTAAAGCATTATAACAAGTTGCTAACAAGTTCCAGTTGGTGGTCTGCTTAATGAGTACTTCCAATAAACTCACCGCATTCGGTTCATCATCAATTATGATACAGCTTAAGCTCATGAGATTGGAATTTTAAAGTGGGCCATATAAAAATCTGCAACAGGTCCGGTACGTAACTCAAATCGATCACCATATAAAATGATTAACCGTTTTCTTAAATTTTCAATGCCCAGGCCAGTTTGATCATCAGGAGTATTAAAATAACTGTTTAAGGTTTTAAAAACAAGATAATTTCCTTCTTGAACCAAAGAGATCTTTATAATGTTTTCATTGCTCAGTTTATCAATTCCATGTTTGAAGATGTTCTCTACCAAAGTCATCATTAGCATTGGGGGGATGAGGTAATCTTCCTGGTAATCCTTTGTAAAATTAACAACAATCTGATGCCTGATCCTGATTTTCTCCAATTCGATGTAATTTTCTAAAAAGTTCAATTCTGTAGAAATAGCTACTACTGTTTTCGGGCTTTCATCTAAAAAGTAGCGCATCATCATGGCCAAGCGTTCAATTAGGCCAGCAGTTTTTGGAGCCTCCATATAAGCCTCGTAATAGATGTTGTTTAGCGTATTAAACAAAAAATGGGGCTGTACCTGCGATTTCAATAAATTAAGCTCTGCCCTTGTTTTTTGTAATAAAATCTCTTCCGTTTGCTGTTTAAGTGTAAAATAGGCCAATACAATTCTCAGCATAAAACTGAGCATAAAAATAATTACCCCATTAATGCTCAGATATACCATTCGGTACCATTCGATATGTTGTGGAGCCTTGTCGTTAAAAAAAGTATTGTACACATAACCTATCAAATGCCCCTTGGCAAAACCGCAAAGGGTTAAAAATAGCAGCACAAGTATAACGTAAGTTAGTTTTTGATTACGCTCGTAATAACGTGGAAACAACCAACTGATGTTGCCATATACAATAAGTGCATAAAAACCAGTGGTAATGATGTTAAAGGTAAATGACCAAGCAATGCCATCTACCGTAACCATTGATGAGAAAGAGATTAAAAAAACAGACAGCCAAACCAGCCATTGTAATTGTTTGGTGCTTATTTTTTTGAGGTTGAACAGATCCATTTTTAAAGATACAAAGTTGTGCTGCTTATGGCTATTTTCTTTAAACCATTTGCCTATTATTTTCAATAGATGGTACGGAAATGTAATCAAAAGAATAAAAGCACTTTTGGATACAATGCATTAAAAATAGGGTAGAATTGGTTGAAATCTTTTTACAAATGCTAAAGATAGCTCAATATTTAGCGTATTGATTCACACTTAAACCACCAAACATGAAAAAAATGAACTTGACTTTTGGGCTTTTAATTGGCCTGTTATGCTGTTTATTAACTCCGGCAGCCGCACAAAAAATAGACACTATTAATTTTGGTAAAAACAAGCTCAATACTGGAGCATTAAAGCCTGGTTTAAAGCAGTATATGGTGTACTTTCAAATGACTAAACAACCAAAAAATCTCATGCTTTTTTTATGGTCTAGAGATATTAAAAAAGAAATTAGAAACGGACAAGAGGTGTTTGCTATCAGTCAGCATTGGTACGGTAACGATACTGCAATGTACCGTAAGGTGTATTCTGTAAACAGCGCTAAGGATTTTGCACCTATTTACCACTCAGAGCAAATTGGCAACAAGATCAATGCCTACAATTGGGGAGCAAAACAAATTAAAGGTGCCGATACTGTAGCACAGAATACCAAAAAAGATTTCAAACTGGATTTTGCAATTCCAGCATTTAATTGGAACTTAGACATCGAAACCTTTGAAATGCTACCCCTTGCCGAAGGAAAAATCTTTGCCATTAACTTTTTCGATGCAGGAGCTACAGCGCCAAAATACGTATTGTATAAAGTTGAAAGGAGTGAAGTACTGACCACAAATGACTTGCAAAAGGTAGATTGTTGGATACTCCTTAACGAATCGGAAAACAATGGTAATAAGTTTACCCAACGCTTTTGGGTTAGCAAAAAGAACAAGGAACTTTTAAAAGAAGAAGACACTTTTAAAAATGGTTACCGATACAAAATTAAATTGAATGGTGCGGCACCTAGTTTGCTGCCAAGATTTACAAAATAACCTATTCTATGAAGTACACTGCCTTATTTTTATTCCTCATTGCCCTAACCAATTTAAAAGCCCAAGCACAACAAAAAAAGGAAACTTATCAATTTTCTAATGATATTAACAAGGCAATAGAGAAGGATACCCTAGCCTGGAAATATCAATTGGGGGCAACGGCGTATTCCTTTGGCCAACATTTTACAAAGGCAGCACAAACATGGGATAAAAATGGGGTAGCTGTTCCAAAAATAACAGCGGCAGATAGTACTTACTTTAAAAGTTTTAAGGCACAAAGTGCTTTAAATTATATCATTGATAGATCAAAAAATGAAAGACTGATGATCATTAATGAAGCCCATCATGAAGCTAGGCATAGAGTATTTACTATGGGATTGCTACAAGGGCTTTACAATAATGGATACCGACTGTTAGGTTTAGAGGCCTTAGCAGATAAGCTGATTAATGAACGTAAATTTCCAGTAGTGGAGAGTGGTTTTTATACGCAAGAGCCACAAATGGCCAATTTAATTGCTGAGGCTTTAAAAATTGGTTTTACGGTATTTGGATATGAGGCCAAAGCTGGCAAGAATGGTAAGGAAAGAGAAATAGAACAAGCCAAAAACATTGCTGAGATGATGGCCAAAAATCCAGACGCAAAAGTTTTGATCCATTGTGGTTTTGATCATGTAATTGAAGGTACGCCAGGTAACAAAAGTTGGGAAAAAGCAATGGCTGGTCGTTTAAAGGAATATACAAACATAGATCCTTTTACAATAGATCAAGTGAGCTACAGCCCAAAGGGAGATGTAAAATACAATAGCCCTTACATTAATTTAACCAATGCAATGATGCCTTTAATTATGGTAGCTGCCAATGGAAAGACATTTAATGGGCCAGAGGGTACTGATAGAACAGATTGTAGGGTAATCCATCCTGTTGAGCGATTAATAGCTGGAAGAGCACATTGGTTAAATGAAGGGGTGCAAAGAAAAAGTTATATTATTCCTAAATCTAAAATTAGTGCCTATCCAGCCTTAGTATTGGCCTACAGATTAAAAGAGTACGACAAAAATGGTATTCCTGCAGATATCATTGAGTTAGACAATCAACAGGCAATTGCCAATCTAATTTTGGCCAAGGGCGATTATAAGATCATTATTAAAAATGCCGATTACCAAATTACCAATCAATATCAGCAAGAAATAAAATAAATTTGCTATTGAAGACTAAGATTGAAAAACCCTCAGAGACAATAGTCTTTGAGGGTTTTTAACGGTGTAATAAAGTATATTAAATTAATCATTTAGGACACTATAGTTAGTCGTAAATTAATCAAATTAGATGGTAAAATGGTCTTATTCCTTCATATTGTCCTTTATCCAATCGTTAAAAACAGATAGTCTAGTCCAGCTCATTAACAAACCATAATAGCCATTCTTAAGTATGGTATCAATTCCGGCTTCTGAATTAGCGCAAATGCCCACCAGTTCCCATTTACCTTTTTTAAGTCTGAACATACCACCGCCACTATCGCCGCCATTGCAGGTATATTCTAAAGGTGTGGGTATAGCACTGCCAATTCTGTTAAGTTTTGGGTTAGTAGGTTGGTCAAAATCACAGATGAGTAAAGTAGATTGATCATTTATTTTTTGGCCACCCAAACTATCAATCACATTTTGGCCTGCAATTTTTAAGCTGGCCGAAACCACTTTTTCTGGCTGTTTGCCCTTTCCAGAAACACCTAAGCCAACACCCACAATATTGTAGCCTAATTCATCCTTTTCTTTGTTTAAAATAGCTGGAGCTACATTAATTACTTCCTCATTCAATTCAATAAGTGCCAAATCGTAAGTGCTTTTTTGCCAGTCGTAATCGGTATAAGCTTTAATGTTTTTAGCTTGATAGACCTTACCGCCAACCCGAAACAGAAATTCTTGGAGAGGTGCAATCTTTGCTGCTGTAGTTCTATATACTACCGCTTTTTGTTTGTTAATGATCATGGTATCTGGAGTGGTAGTGTAAGTATATAAGCAATGGGCAGCTGTAAGTATATACCGTTTGCCAATCAATACCGCAGAGCCTACAGCTTTGCCATTTCTAAACAGCTGCCCCACACAATCAAACTGTTTTTGTGCGCCTAGTTTCAGGTATTTTTCTTCGCTTACGTCATCACGCATTATGCCAGCAAATAAAAGCACAAAGGCTACCGTTGTGCCTATCAATAATCCTATTTTTTTCATATCATTTCTTATTTCTTGTTGGGGTAAAACTATAAATACTGCCATTGGCCTAGTACTAATCATTATAAACTAGTGTTAATTAGTGTTAACTTTTTCTGCCAACATTTAAAGTAATTGTTAATTTGTATCAAGCATGAAAAGAAAGATCAATCTTATTATCATTTTAATGACCATTTGCACGGCATTATTGTTGGCCCTACAGTTATATTGGAATGATGAGGTATACCAAAACAATGATCGAATTTTTAGAAGTGATGTGAACGATGCCTTAGAAGAATCAGTAGATAAACTGGCCAACTTACGTAGAGATGAATTTGCCAATCAGTATAAAAAATGGATGGCTGATACTAATCTAGTTGTAATTAGCTGTAGTTATAACAAAAAATCAAAGGAAATGGTATTTAGCCTTAGTGATAAAGACCCAGTGTTAAGGAATGCACGTCCTCCTTCAAGAATAGCATTGAGAGATTTTAAACAACATTTAGATCATATTACTCCTGAGGCTAAAACTATATTTATCAATTCATTTGTAAAAAACTTTGTTTACTACGACCTGAGAGATGCTAAAGTATATTATCATACTACAAAATTGGGCGAATTACTGGGAAAGGCATTTAAAGATGAAAAGCTCGACACCATAAGATTAGGTAAACTTTACCGACAGGCATTAGCCAACAGAGGTATTAAAGAGTTATTTAAGTTCCATACATTCAAATATGAGTTTCATAAATTTGATACCAATAATCCTGATTCAGTAGGTAAAGTATATACTACTCGCCAGTTTAAGTATGGTTTCGGTAATACAATTGCTTTGAATGCATCATTTGCTAATCCTAAACTCATTTATCTACAAAAAATGAAATGGATTTTGTCTAGCTCTTTATTCTTGATTGTGATCACTTTGGGTTGTTTTGTTTATACCATCAAGACTATGCTCACGCAAAAGAAGCTAACCCTGCTAAAAGATGATTTTGTAAACAACATGACCCATGAACTTAAAACACCAGTGGCTACCATTAGCATTGCGGCAGAGGCTATTGATCATTTTAACTTAGATGAAAAAGCCAAAACTGAATACATTTCCATTATCCGCTATCAAGCAGCAAACCTTACCCATTTAATAGACCAGATATTAACCAATTTAGTTAACCAGCAGGCTATTATAGGATTAGGTAAAAAGAAAGTTCTCTTTAATGAACTGCTGCAACTGGTTATACAACAATATCAGCCCCAGTTTTTAACAAGCAATAGTACGTTGAAGCTTAACCTGAGTACAAAAGAAATGTGGATCAATGCAGATCCAATCCATTTGGGTAATACCATAGCTAATTTGTTAGATAATGCCTTGAAATATGGAAATCATCAATCGCAAATTACTATAGATTTACTGCAACAAGAAAATAGTGCAGTATTAAAGATAACTAATATAGGTGATGAGATACCAACAGAGTACTTATCTAAAATATTTGAACCCTTTTTTAGAGTACCTACCGGCAATGTGCACCAGGTTAAAGGGTATGGCCTAGGTTTAAGTTATGTACATGATATTGTTAAACAACATGGTGGATATATTAAGGTTACCAGTATCAATCAATTAACCACGTTTACGCTTCAATTACCATTGTATGATAGCTAATGTATTGTTTTTGGAAGATGAGCCACAATTGGCTAAAATTGTGAGTGAAACCTTGCAGAGTAGGGGTTTTATTGTGAGTCATTTTAGTAATGGTCGATTAGGTTTAGCTGCTTTAAATAGCCAAACATTCGATATTTGCATAGTAGATGTAATGATGCCCTTTATGGATGGCTTTACCTTTACTACTGAACTTAGAAAAACCAATCTGCAATTGCCAGTGTTGTTTCTTACTGCCAGATCGCAAGATAAAGACTTGTTTGAAGGTTATGAGGTGGGAGGGAATGACTACCTAAAGAAGCCTTTTAGTCTCGAAGAGTTGGTGTTAAGGATGAAAGAACTCCTCAAAAGAAACAGCCTCAATTTGTTTACCACCGAAATGGTAAAAATAGGGGCTTTCCAGTTTTTCCCCAATCGACAAGAATTGTTATTTAATGAACAAAAAATTAGGTTATCACATCGAGAAACAGAGCTTCTTTCCTTATTGGTTAAACATCAAAATCAGGTATTAGATAGAAAAGCAACCTTACTTAAATTATGGGGAGATGATAGCTCCTTTCACGCTCGTACCATGGATGTTTTTATCACCAAATTGCGTAAACACCTTCAGGCAGATCCACATATAGAGATCATCAATATTCGGGGCCATGGCTATAAGTTGATTGTTTAAATCTGAGGGCTTCAACATTAAGAAGTTAAAGGCTTATTTTACGAGTATTACCTTTACCATCTAAGCTATCTTAGTTCATCTAAGTAGGTCTAATAAGCCTTTCTTAAGTTGTTGAGCTGGCGAATATGATATAAAATCTTAATGCCTTCATGTTTCAATAGCTCTAACCTTGCTTTTATCATTAAATTAGCAACCGTTTAAATTAATTAAGATGACCGATCCTTGTTTTTGTTGTTCAAACTTAAGTTATGACCATTGTTGCCAGCCTTATCATTTAGGGACGGCCAAGCCCGCTACACCAGAAATTTTGATGCGCTCACGTTACAGTGCCTATGCCTTGCATTTGATCGATTACCTGATACAGACTACCCATCCAAACAAAAGACATTTGTATAAAAAGAATGAAATCGAAAACTGGGCCACCAGTAATCATTGGGTTAAACTAGAGATCTGTAAGGCTAAAAAAGACAAAGTAGAGTTTAAAGCCTATTATCAACAAGGTATACAAGCTTATATGCACCATGAGAACTCTACCTTTAAAAAAGAACAGGGAGTTTGGTATTACCTAGAAGGAAGCTATTTTGATTAGTTAAAAGAGATGCAAACAAAAAGGATAAGCCATTAGACTTATCCTCTCTAGTTTATTGCAAAAATAGATCGGCTAAACTATTTTTTAGCCACAGCTTTTTTCTTTACCGTAGGAGTTTCAGCTGCAACCTCTTTCTTTTTTGTAACCGCTTTGACTTTCTTTACTGCCTCAACAGGTGTTTCGATAACTTCAGTATTCTTTTTAGCGCTTGCTTTTTTAACCTTTGGCTCTGCAACGGCTACTTTTACAATTGTATCCTTTTTAACAGCTGTCTTTTTTACTTTTTCAACCTGAAGCTCAACAACATCAGCGTTTTCTTTTGTAACAGCTGCTTTTTTAACCGCTACTTTTTTAACTTTTTCTGTTGGTGCAACCACAGTTTTAACTTCTTCCTTTATCACCTCGGCTTTTGGTGGATTAGCCTTAATGTATATTTCAGCAAGCTGTTTAAGGTACAGATCTGGTTTTGGCATATTGATTACCGTTCCTGGTTCTTTATCCTGTGCTTGTTTAATGTAAGCAGCTTTAATTTTGCCCCAATCTTTCGAGTACAATTTAATAAACATGCTCACAAAGTCTTCGTCTGTATAATTCTTAGGCAACCTGCCCAATACTGCCTGTATCTTTTCTTCTTTTCTATGTAAAATTGCCATGTCCAAAGATAGACCTTATTTAACATTAATTTAAAATATCACCTAAAATGGCCTTAATAGGTGTTTAAACGCATATTATTCTTGTGTGTTGTCCAAAATAATTACTTACATTGAATGTAATTAACAAAAAATGCACCCTTAAACGACAAATACCTATGTCAACAATTTACGAAATGAAGCACGTCAAGAACCTGACGAACTTCGAAAAATTAGTCTCGCTGGTAAGCAATTATGGTAAAGCTTATAATCCACCAAAACCAGCACTCCAACTCGATAGCTTAAAGGCTATAGCTGTTAATGCGCATGCTGCAATTACAAACCTCAACGAAATTTTTCAGGTGTATAACAATGCTGTCACCATGAGAGAAATTGCATTTGAACCTTTAAATAAGCTGAGGGCACGTTTCTTAAGCCTGCTAAAAACAACAGATGTAAAGAGTAAAACCGTACTTGAATATAACTCACAAGCTCATTACGAAAGTACATTAGAAAGCCTTTCTGAACAGATCAAATTCTTAAAAACAATTCCATTAGAAATTCCAAATCATACCGACCTACAGACAGCAACACTACAAATTCTTTATGACGATCTTCAAGCTAAGCACCAAATGGCCATTAACCAAAGTCTATTGTTTAACAATGCTAGGCTAATTTGTAATGAAGTAATGTACCACAAGGAGTTTGGTTTGGTAACCATTGCAATTCAAACCAAAAACTATATCCAATCGCTGTATAGCGAAAAGAGAACGAATTATCAGCAGGTTTCTGTGTTAGAATTTAATATATAGTACATACGGTATCAACAGCAGTTGAGCTTCAATTCAACTGCTGTTGATTTAGCTAAGACCTCATTAATTTTGTGTATCAAGCAATTAATTAAAAGAAATACAGCTGTGCTAAATTAATCCAAAACTTTACTCACAATTTGTGGATATCAGCCACTCAACAAATTTCAACAAAAACTTCAACCCTAAGCCTCAAGATGCTATATTTACACCTTAGTAATTTAGAAATATTTTGGCCAAAGCAAAGCAGACAGAAACACCATTAATGCAACAATACAACACCATTAAGGCTAAGTACCCGGGTGCGTTATTGTTGTTTAGAGTAGGCGATTTTTACGAAACATTTGGCGAAGACGCAGTAAAAACGGCCAATATATTAGGCATCGTTTTAACTAAAAGAGGGACTGGTCCAAATGGTGCATTAGAATTAGCAGGTTTTCCGCACCATTCCTTAGAAAATTATTTATCTAAACTAGTTAGGGCAGGGCAAAGGGTAGCCATTTGCGATCAGCTGGAAGATCCAAAAATGACCAAAACCATTGTAAAGCGTGGGGTTACAGAATTGGTTACGCCCGGTGTTGCCTACAATGACAATATTTTAAGCCAAAAAGCAAATAATTACCTGGCTGCAGTTTTTTTTGATAAACAAAATATAGGCGTAGCTTTTTGCGATATCTCTACAGGAGAATTTTTAGTTGCCCAAGGCAATGCAGAATATATAGACAAACTTTTGCAAGGTTTCAGACCTACAGAAGTTGTTTTTCAGAAGAGTAAACGTCAAGAATTTTTAAACCTATTTGGCGATAAATTTTATACTTACACACTTGACGATTGGGCATTTACCAACGATTATGCCAATGAAATATTAACCAAACATTTTGAAGTTAACTCTTTAAAAGGGTTTGGGGTAGATAAGCTGCCATCGGGTATTGTGGCGGCTGGTGTAGTGCTTTATTACCTAGGCGAAACCGAACATCGCAACTTACAGCATATTTCTGCTATTTCTCGTTTAGAAGAAGATCGTTACATGTGGTTAGACCGATTTACCATTCGCAACTTAGAATTGGTAAGTACAGCTAACGATGGTGGTGTAACCCTTTTTGAGGTGTTGGATCAAACCTGTACCCCGATGGGTGCCCGAATGTTGCACAAGTGGATTATCATGCCGCTAAAAGAGCTTAAACCGATCCAAGAACGTTTAGGTATGGTAGAATATCTTGTTAACCATGAGGAACTGGTACAGGAGTTTTTAGGGCATATTAAACCTATTGGCGATTTAGAAAGGCTAATTTCTAAAGTTGGTTTACAAAAAGCAGGACCAAGAGAGTTGGTGCAGTTGAAAAGAGCACTAACACATATTGAGGAGGTAAAAGTCCTAGCCGATCAGACCCAGAACCCTTTCTTAACTGTATTGGCCTCACAATTAAATCCTTGCTTAAGTATCAAAGAAAGACTTGAAAGAGAACTACAGCCAGACCCACCTGCCTTATTGATTAAAGGAAATGTGATTGCAGATGGTATTGATGAAGAACTAGACCGTTTGCGCAAAATTGCATTTGGTGGTAAAGAATATTTGGTAGAAATCCAAAAAAGAGAGGCTGCAAATACAGGTATCCCGTCTTTGAAAATATCATTTAACAATGTTTTTGGCTATTATTTAGAAGTTACCCATACCCATAAAGATAAGGTGCCAGAAAGCTGGATTCGTAAACAGACTTTGGTAAGCGCAGAGCGATACATTACGCCAGAGTTGAAAGAATATGAAGAACAGATTTTAGGTGCTGAAGAAAAGATACAGGCCATTGAAGTTCGTTTGTACAATGAGCTCATGTATCAGGTAAGCCATTATATCAAGCCAATTCAGCTCAATGCCTATTTAATTGCGCAATTAGATGTGTTGCTTTGTTTTGCGCAATTGGCTGTTAAAAACCATTATGTAAAACCTCAACTCAATAATAAAAAAGATTTAGATATTAAAGGTGGTCGCCACCCTGTAATAGAAAAACAATTGCCCATTGGACAAGAGTATATTACCAATGATGTCTTTTTAGATAGCGAGAACCAACAGATCATTATCATTACTGGTCCCAATATGTCGGGTAAGTCTGCCATTTTGAGGCAAACGGCCTTAATTGTACTAATGGCACAAATGGGTTGTTTTGTGCCTGCAAAAGCGGTACAGATAGGTTTGGTAGATAAGATTTTTACCAGAGTTGGTGCTTCAGATAACTTATCATCTGGCGAAAGTACATTTATGGTAGAGATGAATGAAACCGCAAGTATTCTCAACAATATTTCAGATCGGAGTTTAATTCTGTTAGATGAAATTGGAAGGGGTACAAGTACCTACGACGGTATTTCTATTGCTTGGGCTATCGCCGAATTTTTGCATGAGCACCCAACGGCCAGGCCAAAAACCTTGTTTGCTACCCATTACCATGAGCTTAACGACTTAGAAAATACCATGGTGCGCATTAAAAACTATAATGTTACCATTAAAGAAGTAGGCAATAAAGTTATTTTCTTGCGTAAATTGGTGCCAGGTGGCAGCGAGCATAGCTTTGGTATCCATGTGGCTAAAATGGCAGGTATGCCAGCCAAATTGATCAATAGGGCCAACGAGATCTTAAAACGGCTGGAGATAGACCGAACAGAAGGCCAGAGCATTAAAGACAGTATTAAAAAAGTACAGAACCAAGCTTACCAGTTGCAGATGTTTGCTGTAGATGATCCTGTTTTAGTTAAAATTAGAGATACGCTCAATAATTTAGATGTAAATACGCTAACGCCAGTAGAAGCGTTGTTAAAGTTAGACGAAATACAAAGACTAATTAAAACATAAGTTCAGATTAAATTATGGCATGGAACCCAGATCAATACAATCAATTTAAAACAGAAAGATTTGCTCCATTCTACGATCTGTTACAATTGATCGATGTAGGTGCAGACCTTGATGTAATTGATTTGGGCTGTGGAACTGGAGAATTGACCAGTAAGCTAGCCGAAATATTGCCCAATGCAAATGTGTTGGGAGTCGATTCGTCAGCAGAAATGCTGGCTCAATCTGCCACATTTGTTAAGCCACACCTCAAATTTGAACAACGGACTATCGAAGCACAATTAAACACAGGTCAAAAATGGGATCTTGTGTTTTCAAATGCTGCATTGCAATGGGTTGATGATCATGAAGCGCTCTTACCCAAAGTTATTGCCTCAATTAAGGCAGGTGGACAATTGATTGTTCAAATTCCTTCGCAAAATGAAAACCTGTTGAACAAAATGCTCAATACCCTTGTTGCAGAAGAACCTTATTGTACTGCGTTGGTTAATTGGAGCAGAACCTCGCCAGTTTTAACTACAGATACCTATGCTCAAATTGTATTTGAAAATGGAGGAAAGGAAATCAACATCTACGAAAAGATTTACCCACTTGTAGTAGCCAATCCAGAAGAGCTTTTCAATTGGATTGCAGGTACGGCAATGATCCCATATATAGAAAAATTGAATGGACAGGTTAAGGAAAATTTTGTGGCCGAGTTTAAGAAAAGGATCAACGAGCGCTTTGTAAAAACTCCAATCTTGTATCCATTTAAAAGAATAATTATA
The DNA here is from genome assembly GCF_001412215.1 of Pedobacter sp. Hv1. Taxonomy (GTDB): domain Bacteria; phylum Bacteroidota; class Bacteroidia; order Sphingobacteriales; family Sphingobacteriaceae; genus Pedobacter. The sequence goes on along the minus strand of NZ_LLWP01000004.1, from coordinate 568,743 downwards.
GCTGCAAAATTTGAATAAACGCATAAATATATTCTGGTTTGTGATAACACGAACCAGAATGATGATATCAAAACATAATTTATAGCTCATGATTAAAAACTACAACCCAATAAAAGCATTTAATTTTTTGAGACCCAAAAGATCATTTACTTGGGTAATTTTGGTTTTTGTGCTTATCTTGGCTTCTTGTAGTTCGAGAAAACATGTAGTTAAAACCGATACCAAAGCCGCTAAGGCCGCAGAGGTAATGGCCAATTTAAGAAGCAAAGAACTGTACCGTTTCATTACCGATTGGACAGGCGTGAGGTACAAATTGGGTGGTTTAGATAAGAGTGGAATAGATTGCTCAGGTTTTGCACTATTGTTAGAAAAGAATATTTATGGCTTAAGCATGCCCAGAAGATCCAAAGATCAGGCAGATGCCATTAGAAAGAAAAATATAAACAATTTAGAAGAAGGCGATTTGATCTTTTTCTCTTTTGGAGGCAATGAAGTAGACCATGTTGGCGTTTACTTGAATAATGATTTTTTTGTACACGCATCAACTACCAGAGGGGTAATAGTTGATGATCTGACTTTACCTGTTTATCAGAAAGCTATTGTAAAAACAGGAACTTTAAAATAAAACTATGCGTAAAATAATTGTCACTCTCTGTCTATTGGTTGTTGCAACCGCTACTTTACATGCACAAAAAGTATATAAAGTAGGTGAAATACTGCCTAATATTGCTTTAAAGAGCACAAAAGGCACTATTTATGATTTAAAAGCCCAAAAAGGCCCAAAAGGTTTTATTGTGGTTTTTATGACCCCAACCTGCGATCATTGTATTGCCTACGAAAGTAGAATTATGGCCTTAGATAAAAAATACAGAGCCAAAGGTTATCCAATAGTTGCTATAGGCCCATATGGCGATGATCCGGTTAAATATCCACTAGATGCCATGCCTGAAATGAAAAAATTGGCCACTACCAAAGGCTTTACTTTCCCATACCTATCAGACGAAGGTTTTAAATATACTTGGATGTTGAACATTACCCTTACACCAACAGCTGTGGTATTACAGAAAAAAGCAAATGGTTTCTTGATCAAATACATCGGTAAAATTGACGATGAACCAAACCCAAAGAAATTGCCTAAAAATAAATTTGTAGAGCAAGAGGTTGATAAATTGTTATAATCTAGATTTTCGGTTTTGATTAAATTTAAAGTGAAATATCTTGTAACCTTATTGTTGTTATTGGCGGGTTTTGTTGCAAATGCTCAAGTTAAATTGTTAACTTTAAGTCAATTAGAAAGCAGGGTGGCTAAAGGAAAAGACACCACTTACGTTATTAATTTTTGGGCAACATGGTGTGGGCCATGTGTTGAAGAACTTCCAAATTTTGAAGAGATCACTAAAAAAAGTGCCAACAAACCTTTAAAGGTAATATTGGTAAGCATGGATTTTAAATCTAAATTGAACTCGGCAGTTATTCCATTTGTTCAGAAAAACAAAATTAAATCGGAAGTGTATGTCATCAACGAGCCAGACCAACAAGCCTTTATAGAAAAGGTAGATAGCAAATGGTCTGGAGCAATACCTGCAACGCTTTTTGTAAATACAAAGCTTAAGATTAGGCAATTCTACGAAAAGGAATTTACAGTACAAGAATTGACAAAAACTATAGAAACCTTAAAGTAAAAAATTATGAAAACATTTTTATTCGCTTGTCTGCTAGCGTTAAGCGTTACAGCAAAAGCTCAAAATGGTTATCAGGTTGGAGATGTGGCTTCAGATTTCAATTTAAAAAATGTAGATGGCAAAAATGTCTCTTTGGCTTCTTATACCAATGCCAAAGGATACATTGTAGTGTTTACTTGTAATACTTGCCCAGTGTCAAAAGCTTATCAAGATAGGGTAGAAGCCTTAAACAAATCCTATGCAGCCAAAGGGTACCCTGTAATTGCCATTAATACCAATGATCCAGTTACTTCTCCAGGCGATAGTTATGCTAAAATGCAAGAACGTGCCAAAGAGAAAAGCTTCAGTTATGCCTATTTAGAAGATCCAAACCATGTGTATACCAAGAAATTTGGTGCCAATAAAACACCACATGTTTTTGTATTGCAGAAAACAGCTAAAGGTAATGAAGTGGCTTATATTGGAGCTATAGATAACGATCAAGAAGAGGTAAATGCTTCAAGAACAATGTATGTTCAAAGTGCCGTTAATGCTTTGTTAGAAGGCAAAAAACCAGCTATAACCAGTACAAAAGCAATTGGATGTAGCATTAAATGGAAAAAAGAAGCTGCTAGCAAGTAAGATTAGCCAAAATATTCAGAACCACCTCAGTAACTAATAAACCAAGTTGCTCAGGTGGTTTTTTAATGCAATTTATAGTCAGTATGTCCAAATATTTTAAAAAAGCGAGCAATGCTTAAAAGAAATCTGGTCAATTTGGAAGCTGCTGATAAGTTTGTATATTTAAAAGTGTTACACAAAAATGGAATGTTAATGCGATGAAAATTGACAATAATAGAATAGACCCGCAAAAAATAAAATATCACCATTTCCTAAAGGTATTCCTTTTATTTTTTATACCATTCTCAGTAGCTGCGCAAACTAACCCTCCGGCAAATGGTGCATTAGCACTTTTTATACAGCAACAAAAAATTGTCAATCGTTCTTTTAACACCTATTTCAATACTAATCTTGCAAAATTATATGGAGCTAATGAAAGCACTTTTATACAAAAGATAGACTCGCTTCGCAATACCTTTATTCTTCCACTCGATAGTCTTAAACAAGCTAATAAAGACATCGAAGCCTCTTTTTTTGAAGAACAATATACAGACCTTAACTATACCTTTGATAAATTTATACTTGATTATGTACCTGTACATAAACGGATTACAGGACAGATAGTAACATTAAGTAAGCCTATACAAGTTCGGCTTCAAAAAATAGAGGTTAACAATCCTGAAAGCTTAAAGTATGATGCATTTCGTAAATATTTGAATTCAATTTTACAGCAGAGTATTGATGCAGAACTGTTAAAAAATAAAAAAGTTTACCAAAATAGCAACAATAAACGCTTAGATGCAGGCATGGTAACAGTGACACAGCTGTTCAAAAATCCAATTGTTCAAAACCAAATGTTATATGAGTTATTAGCTTATCATATAGATAATTATGGTGTAAAAGATATCAGTCGCCAATTGGCTGTTTTTAAACAAAAAAATAACAATGATAGGTTAGGTGCCAAAATAGATAGCGCTTACCAAGAAGGAATTACAGATCGTAAATCACATTTGGTTGTAGTTTATAAGAAAGTAGAAGGCTATGCACTAGATGCTCATATTTTTAAACCGAAAGATGGTAAAAAAGTACATCCTGCAATTGTTTTCTTTCATGGAGGTGGTTGGAGTGAAGGAAAACCAGATTGGTTTTTCTATACCTGTCAGGAGTATGCAGCAAAAGGATGGGTAGCAATAGCTATAGAATATCGTTTACGCGATCGCCATGGTAATTTACCACCTCAAGCCATTGCTGATGGTAAATCGGCAATCCGTTACCTGCGTATCAATTCGAAACGTTTAGAAATAGATCCCAATCATATTGTAGCTTCTGGAAATTCGGCTGGTGCAAATTTGGCATTGGCACTTGCAGTTATCGATACCCTTGATAATAAAAAGGAAGATTTACGGGTTAGTTCTGTGCCCAATTCGGTAATGCTTAATAGTGTAGCTACCGATTTTACCCAAGGTGATTTTTGGCAACAGTATTATACTGATTCAAAATTTTTAGAAAGAATTTCACCACTTCACCAGATTAGAAAGAACCTGCCTCCAATACTTATCATTAGTGGCAATAGAGATAATAATGTGCCTGTGCAACCTACAATTGCATTTGCAGAAAAAATGAAAGCTATTGGAAACGATTGTGAGATACATATATTAGATGGTGCAGGTCATTTTCTTTGGTACGACAGAAGATTTGGTAAACAAGTACAAGAATACCGTTCGGGCTTTTTAAAAAGGTTAGGATATTAGTTGTTGAATAGCTTTTTTGGCTATTCAACAGTGGTCAATTCCAAACAAAATCCTTAGTTTTGTGGCAAATTCAACCACTGAGTTTTTATGGCTAAACCTAAACAAGATTACTCTTTCTGGACCAAATACAAACGTTTTGCCACCACCGAAATCCTCATGTATTTGATCATGATTATCGGTATTACACTTGGTATTATTTTTTTAAGTTAAGGATCAGTTTCTGATGATCAGCAGAATTTACGTCTGCAATGAATTTACTGTATACCGCATAACTCTCTGCTTTAAATGTACCATCATTCAGTATAAACTTTCTGGTATAGCTTAATTTTTTACCCTCTAGCTTTGCTGTTGCAACATAAGATCCATACTCACAATTGATCACTTTTTCATAAGGCTCAATGGCGCCATTAAAATAATCTGGCAATAGATATATAATGGTATCTACATCTGTATACCCTCTATTGATATAAACTGGCATCATTCTATTCTTAACTTCAGGTATGGTACGTTGCACATTGAAGGGGTTAAGGGGTAAAAATATTTTATCGTTGTTTAACGCACCATAGTTTTTAATGTTTAACGCTAAGGTTTCAATCAACTCTGGTTCAATATTCTTCTTTTGGATGTAGTCTATTTTGTCGAAGTTGATATTGTCAATGGCATAAGCCTCCTTTAGCATTTTTTCCTGTTCAAGCAACGGTTTGCCAATAATGTGCTCATGGTTGTCATATTGTGAACCAGAAAATACGGTTTTCACGGTACCTGTTATATTACCTTGATCTGTAAGTGTCAAATCGGCTTGGCGTACCTGTAAGTTATTTTGTACAGTTAGTTTCGGTGTTCTTAAAAGTTTACCGCCTTCTGGGGTGCATGCCAATACATAACGATCGTCTGTAAAGTCGCTTAAAAAGCCAAAAGGGATTTTCTGACTAGTACATTCTAACCAAGTGGTATCACCTTTAAGGGGCATGCATAAAATAATGTGGTTCCCTTGGTTCATACTGGCATAAGTAGGATCTAAACTCTTTTTTTCACTTCCAGCTTGTACTACACAATAGTAAGATTCGATGCCTACAACAGCTAAAAGACTCTGCATATAATTAACCAATGCTTTACAGTCGCCATAGCCCAAACGGTCAACCTCTGCAGCCGCAAAAGGCTGAAAACCACCAATACCTATTTGCACACTAATGTATCTTGTTTTGGTTTGTAGGCATTCATAAATCTTTTTGGCTTTTTCTTTGTCTGTTGGGATGTCCTTTACCAATGCTTTAATCGTTTCAACAGTTGCTGCTGGTAACACATTTCTACCTTTTAATAAATTTTCATAGTACCATTTGCCCAACTCTTGCCAATTGGTATAGGCTCCTTTATAGTTGTAATAAGTAAATTGTTCTGGAGCAATTTTAATGCTGGGTTGGTAGCTTTCCTTGTCTGGACTAAATGGTTCATCTTTTTGACTAGTTAAATTACTTACTTTCCAAACTAATGATTTTTGTTTGTCATTTACCTGTTCTTCTGCCTTGTTGTTGATGTTTTGTGCCTTAATTCTAAACTGATCAGTAGGCTTGCAAACAAAGGTGTAACTGCTTTTTTCTACAGAAACATCGTTAGCAGGTTTAGGTGTCCAATTCGGAATAATTAGATTTTGCTTAAATCGAATGGTATAATTGTAAACAATGGTGTAGGGATAAACATTCAGGTTTGGTAGGTAGTGTTTAATCCTATTGTCTTCAAATAAAGAAAAATCATGTACTGCACTTTCGTCTTTAAAAGCACTTTCATTAAATTTTCCCATTAATTTGCCAACCTCATTATAAATTTCGCCTGTTACATTTTTAATGGTGGTGTTTTTATCGTAAAATAAAACCAAACGGGCATTGTCTTCTCCATTTTTGTTCAAAATGGTAATGGCCTGTTTAACGGTATATTGTACATTGTTTGGCGCTAACATGTTTACATAGGTTTCTTCGTTACGTATAACTGCATTAGCTCTATTGCGAAGTGTGGCAGGTATCAAGTCTGCATCGTAATTGTCTTGTGCAATACATGGAGTTAAACCAAAGAAACAAAGGATAAGGGTAACTGCTAATTTCATTTATTTTGTCTTTTTTAATAAAAGATCTTTCTTTTGGTTTTGGATAATGCGACTATAAAATTCTTTTAATGAGAGGTAGTGATCTGCAGGATAAATGGCATTGCTGAACTGTAAAACCTGATTAACCGCAATTTTATTATCCAATAAACTGGTCTGTAGCAAATACCTTCCACCATTTTCAGGTAAGGCTATGGCCATATCTTTAGGTTTCTCTATCAATTCGTATGCTTCAGGTAGCGTTACGCTAATGTTAATTCGTTCATCAGATGCAGCGCCTAGATCTATTGGATAGGTTCTGTCATTCAAGTTGAATGGGTTTTTTGCTATCCTATTAATGAAAAATGGATTGAAATATACCTGATCCATTACTTTTCCATCAAATACTGTAAATTCTACGTCATACCTCTCAGTCAAAGTATTCTCCACACTGTCAATATTTAAAATCTCATGTTTTACAATACTTAGCTTGGGCATCTGCTCATCTAATTTTTCTACAAACTCATCAATAGAATTGTATTTTTTGATTTCCTTTCTTCTATTAAAGGCAGCATAACCAAGTGTATAGGTAGTAATGGTACCTTTAATTTTTCCATCGGTAGTTAAGGCACCAGATAAGATATAATTGGTTACATTTTTTTGGTCGGCTTTGAGATCTATCCAGTAAGAAGGTTTTTTAAGGTTAATTACCCTTCCTTGATCGTTAATGCAACGTAGTGGCAATAATCCAAAAGGTAATAAAGGTTCAGTAGCATCAAGCAAATAACTTTTGTTTGCAATGTTTACCTTGGCCACAATGTAGTTAAAGTCCGACATTACTGGATAGAGCTTATTTACCGTTCCATTTTCTCTGGTTGATAAAATTACGGCCTCTGCATCTAAACCGGCAGCAGATAGTGCTGCAATTAAGCTTAGGTTAATGTCTGCTACATTGCCAGAACGCATTTCTACTACATCTTTAATGTTTTCTTCACTATATTTTCCATAGTAGTTGTTCCATTTGATCTGTTTTTTAATATAGTTGTAAATCGCTTTGGCTTTACTCAGCTCGTCGGTAGCATTTTTAAGTACATTGGGTAAAATATCCTTAAAAACATCTTTACGTTTCATCTGTCCACCAATATTTTTAGCTGTAGTTAATTCAAAGTCTACATCTTTCCAGGTTTTGGTATAGCTCTGTCTACTGCCGTTGAGGTTTTGTACATCAGAAAGTTCAAAATAGATAGCAGATCTGAAGTTGCTCGCAGCCGTCATGTAATCCTCTTCCAAAAACGCTGGAATATTTTTCATGATGTAAGTGATTTTAGAACAATCGATAGCGTTTCCGGCAATACGTAAACATTCTTTAAACAGTTCAGTTTTTTGATCGGTTAGTTTATAGGGTCCACGTAACGATACATTATAGTTGTATATGGCTGGTATGTTAACTTGGTATTCGCTATAAACTTTAGGAATGTTGCTCTGAAAATCCCAAGTTTTAAAATTAAACAGGTTAGGAGATTGCAATTCATAAACATACTCTATAACTGAACCTTCTTTAATGTTGGGCAAAGTAAACTTGGTCAATAAAGTGTATTTGGATCTATCTTCGGTAAAAACCGCTTTTTTATCTAAAGGGGTTTCTACAAAAACACCATTATTATAATTAAAGGTTGATGCTTTTGTAATTTTGATCATTTCCCTGTTGCGTTCATCTTTATATGTAGGGATTACAATATTAGAATGGTTAAAACCGTCTTTATTAAAAATTTTAATCCGAACATGATATTCGAAGTGTATTTCAGGTCTGCCATCGCTCTCATTGATTTGGATAGACGTTCTTCCAAACTCTTTAAGTACCACTGCATTGGCGTTGCTATCTAAAGTGTTTTTTTTGAATTGATAATCGCTTTCGGTAAGGCCACCGAAATTAAAGTCTTGAGCAACGGCCGTAAAATGGACAATAAAACAGAGTGTAATTAGTGATAAAAATTTTTTCATGGTTAGATTTAATGTAAATTGCAATTTAAAATTTAGAAATTAATTGAAAACTAAATTTTAAATTAATAGTATTGTTTTACAAAACTAACCAAACCTTTTTAGCATTTTTGAAAAATATAATTAATGGTATAAGTTTTGAGACTTGTACAGAAATATCGGACCATATATAAATGAAATTAAATTTAAAACGCCCACTGGCATTTTTTGATCTTGAAGCAACTGGAATTAACGTAGGAGTAGATAGGATAGTTGAAATTGCAATTTTAAAAGCAATGCCAGATGGATCAGAGCTAGTAACAACTAAACGTATCAATCCAGAAATTCCAATTCCGTTAGCTTCTTCTTTAATTCATGGCATATATGATGAGGATATTAAAAATGAGCCAACCTTTGGCCAGGTTGCTAAAGAAATAGCTAAGTTTATTGGCGATGCCGACTTAGCAGGATATAACTCTAACAAATTTGATATACCGATGCTCTTAGAAGAGTTTTTACGAGCTGGCGTAGATTTAGATATGCAAGGCCGTCGTTTTGTTGATGTGCAGAATATTTTTCATCAAATGGAGCAGCGTACCTTAAAAGCAGCATATAAATTCTATTGTAACGAAGAGATCATCAATGCACACTCTGCAGAGGCTGATATTAGGGCAACCTATCATGTGTTACTGGCACAGTTAGATCGTTACAAAGACAAAGACTTTGAGGATAAACAAGGTAATATCTCTCAACCTGTACAAAACGATATTGACGCTTTACACAATTTTACCAACATGAGTAAACCTGTAGATTTTGCAGGCAGAATGGTGTACAACGAAAATGGCGAAGAGGTAATCAACTTTGGTAAACATAAAGGCAAAATTGTTGAGCAGGTATTTGATATCGAACCTAGTTACTATGCTTGGATGAAACAAGGTGATTTTCCTTTGTACACCAAAAAGAAACTAGATGAAATTTGGAACCGTTGGAGCAAAAAGAAAGACGAGCAACGTTTGGCCAAACAACAAAGCCAAAATGCTAAAAGTAATCCTCCGGTAAATAACAATAAACCAAAACCAGTACAACAGAAACAAAAACCTGCTGCAGTAGTTACAAATGACATGTTGGAACAACTGAAAATGAAATTTGGAAAATAAGTTATTCGTTTTGAGCTATCTGAAAATTGCTTAAAGTAGTTTAACTAAACCCTCGTTCCTATGAAATCTATCAAATTATTGTACTTAATGCTTTTCATAGCAGTAAGTGCCAATGCGCAATTGCCTGTAGAGCAGATTTTTAAAAATGCTTATCAAAAGGGAACGAGAGATGTTAGTGGTAAACCGGGTAAAAACTATTGGCAAAATACGGCCAATTATCAGCTTAAAATTAATTTCGACCCTACTTCTAGAGTAATTAAGGGAACAGTAGATGTACAATACTTTAACAATAGCCCTGATACCTTAAAAGAGCTTTGGTTTAAATTATATCCAAACTTGTATAAAAAGGGTGTAGTGGTTAAATCAAAAATAAATGAAAGAGATTTAGGAGACGGAGTGAGCATCACTGCTGTAGTATTGAACAATGCCACAAAAGATGTTGCTAGTTTGGTTATTGATGGTACCAATATGCATACGCCAATTAATCCATTGGCACCTGGAAAAAGCCTTACCCTTAAAATTGAATACAATTATATTTTAAATAAGGGCTCGCACGTACGTACCGGACAGGTTGATGATGGCGCACATTTTATTGCTTATTTCTTTCCACGAATAGCTGTTTACGATGATGTAGATGGCTGGAATAAAATTCCATACACTGGTTCTGAAGAGTTTTATAATGATTTTTGCAACTTCAATGCAGAAATTACCGTACCTAAAGATTATGCGGTTTGGGCAACTGGAGATTTGTTGAATGGTGCAGAAGTATTTGCCCCAAGCGTATTTAAAAAATATGAGCAAGCGCAATTAACAGATCAGGTAATTGATGTAATTGATAGTTTGGATTTAAAGCAACAAAAGGTCACTGCTCAAAATGCTTTCAATACTTTTAAATTTGATGCCAAGAATGTAGTCGATTTTGCTTTTGCAACCAGTAACCATTATTTGTGGAAATCGACCAGTTTGGTTGTTGATCCTAAAACCAAAAGAAGAACTCGGGTAGATGCAGTATTCAATCCTAAACATAAAGATTATTACGAGGTAATAGATTTTGCCCGTAAAACCGTTCACGCCATGAGTTACGAATTCCCAAAATGGCCTTTTCCCTATAGTCACGAAACTATTTTTGATGGTTTAGACCAAATGGAATACCCAATGATGGTGAACGATAACCCGGTTGACAATAGGGTAGATGCCATTACTTTAACAGATCACGAAATTTTCCATACCATGTTCCCATTTTATATGGGCATAAATGAAACCAAATACGGTTGGATGGATGAAGGGTGGGCAACCATAGGTGAGTGGTTGATCTCCCCAATGATAGATAGCAGTATTGTAGATGAATATGGTATTGCACCAACTGGAAATTCATCTGGTGAAAAGGAAGATACCCCAATTGTAACCTTAACCACTGCCTTAAAAGGGATAGGTAGCTTTACCAATTCTTATCCAAAACCAGGTTTGGGCTATCTTTTCATTAAAGATTATTTAGGCGATGAACTGTTTACCAAAGCCTTGCATAACTATATTAAATTGTGGAATGGTAAACATCCTATGCCATACGATTTCTTTTACAGCATGAATGCTGGAGCGGGAAAAAATCTAGATTGGTTTTGGAAACGTTGGTTTTTTGAAGATGGGGTAACTGATATGGCTATTAAATCGGTAAATAAAGTGGATGGCGGTTTTGCTATTACCATAGAGAATAAAAGCACCAAACCCTTACCAATAGACCTCAGCATTACTTATAATGATGGTTCGTTAGAAAAGGTACACCATACCATTGGCGTTTGGGAAAGTGGAAGCAAAACCTTTGTATCAACAATTAAAACCACAAAAAAAATAACAAAAGTGGTACTGGGCAGTAGCCATGTACCTGATAAAAATAGAGACGACAATACTTTCGTAGTCAATTAAATAAAAGCCTTATCTATGTAGATAAGGCTTTTTCATGCAACATTTTCTAATATGGTACGTCTTATCGTACATGGGTATTTTTCAAATCTTTGAGCAAAAAATGCTTTTTGATTCGATGGATTGAATACCCCAATTGTATAATTATATAAAATATCACATTATGAAATATCTGATGCTTAAGTTTTCTGGTTTAACCTTTATTTGTTTATTGTTGCTTACAAATTCGCTGGTTGCACAAACAAAATATCAGCAATCTATTGATAGTGCTATGCATTTTTACGATAGCAAAGAATATGCTAAAGCAGGAGCTTATTTTGCCAAGGCAGCCAAAATTAATAACAACAGAGATACACAAACCAATCGCTATAATGCTGCCTGTTCTTGGTCTTTGGCTAACCAACCCGATCTGGCTTTTAAAGAGTTAGATCATATACTTTTAGGTAAAGGCATGATCAGAGGTTGGGACGATCCAACAGAATTCCATAACATGTTGCTTAAAGATGCTGATTTTGCGAACCTAAAAAAAGATAAAAGATGGGAAAAAGTAATAGCAGCATCAGCAAAGAGAAAAACGCTTTTCGAAACTAATGTTGATCAAAAACTAGTTGCCGAATTGGCCACTGTAAGAAAAGAAGACCAAGGTTTAAGGTTAAAATTAGATACCATAAGAAAAGACAAAGGCCCTAATTCGGTCGAAGAGAAAGATTTGTGGAAGAAAATAAACCATAGCGATTCGATCAATCTGGCTAAGATTGAAACTTTGCTAGACCAAAAAGGTTGGTTAGCTCCAGAACAAGTAGGTTATGTGGGTAGTCAGACTATTTTTTTGGTGATACAACATGCAAACCTTGCGGTGCAACAAAAATACTTGCCGATGATGAGGGCAGCAGTGAAAAAAGGCAGTGCAATGCCAAATGATTTGGCACTTTTAGAAGACCGTGTGGCCATGAGAGAAGGAAAAAGCCAGATTTACGGTAGTCAGATAACGATTGATAAGGAAACAAAAAAATATTACCTATATCCTGTGATCGATCCAGATCATTTAGACGATAGAAGGGCAACTGTTGGTTTAGAGCCGATTGCCAATTATCTAAAAAGTTTCAGTTTAAATTGGGATCTGGAAACTTACAAGAAAGAGTTGCCAGCCCTTGAAGCGAAGGTTAAAAAGAAATAACAATTGCACTAGTAAGATTTGAAAATCGGATAATACGCTTTTTCAATTCTACCTTCGTCGCTTAATAGTGGGTTTAAATTTGGCTCAGCCAATACTTTTTGTACAGTAGTTTTTTTGCCATTTACCCATACTTTATTTTGGATTAGTCTAATACCATGACTATAATCGGCCCAAGTATTGGTGTGTTTATTGTAAACGGGTTGTATTGCTTTCCCATCTAACTTGTGCCAACCATAAATCACCACTCTTGGAGTTTGTTCACCATAGATTTTGTTGCTAATGATGACATCTTTTTGATTGCCTGCTGTAAGTTTCCCTTTTGGATAAGATTTCAATTGAAGTTTAACCAATTCATTATGGGCTACAAAAACTGGAACAGTAGTCATTGCTTTGGTAGGTGGCATAGGCTGGGGTTCAAGTTTAATGTTTGCACTTTTGTAAATCCTATCTACCATTTTCTTGGTGGGTAAGCTACACTTTAAAAGATAGGCAATACGTTGTGCCAAGATAGGTGTCATAGGTATATAGATGTAATCGTCATTGTTGCCAATAGCTAGGTAATCTGGTAATACATCATATTTGATGGTGGCAAATTGTTTGGGATTCAATTGAATAGTATCTCGAACCTCTTGTAGTATTCTTAAGAAATCAGGGATGTTGCCACTTTTTATTTCTTTAAAAATTAAAATTTCTCGTTGCTGTAAAGTTAAACTACTATCAGCAATGGATTTGGCAAATTCACTTCCTGTTAAAGCATTCTTTTTTCGTGTCTTTAACTTTAATTGCTGTGCATCAGCTGTGCTGAAAAAAAACAGGAGCAAACATAGTGATACGTATTTCATTCTATTTGATGTAAAAAATCAATATTTCTCTTTAATCCTGTAAACTTTGTTCTTTTAACAGCAGAGCCTTTGAATACTTGTTTAAATACCTCGTCGGTCATGTCAATCAACTCATTTTTATTTAAGTTCAAAAGTTCATGTGCAGGTGTAAATGCAGGTTCTTGGTGAGGTGTTGCAAAACGGTTCCAAGGGCAAACATCCTGACAAATGTCGCAACCAAACATCCAGTTTTCTAATTTGCCCTTAAATTCTGTAGGGATTTCATTTTTAAGCTCTATGGTTAGATAAGAAATACATTTGCTACCATCAACTACATACGGAGCCATAATGGCATTAGTAGGGCAGGCATCCATACAACGTGTACATGAGCCACAGTGGTCTGCCGCAAATGGCGTGTCGTATGCTAGGTCTAAATCTATGATCAGCTCTGCTAAAAAAAAGAAAGAGCCAGTGTTTTTACTGATTAGGTTAGAGTTTTTACCTCGCCAGCCCAAGCCAGATTTTTGTGCCCAAACCTTATCCATTACCGGTGCCGAATCTACAAAACATCTGCCGCCAACTTCACCAATGTTATCATTGATAAAAGCCATCAACTCCTGTAGTTTTTCTTTGATTACGGTATGATAATCTGTGCCGTACGCATATTTTGATATTTTAGGTGCATTGACATCAACTTGCTTGTCTTGGGTAAAATAATTCAGTGTTAGGGAGATCACAGATTTTGAACCTTCTACCAATAACCGAGGATCAAGTCGTTTATCGAAATGATTTTCCATATAGGCCATTTCGCCATGGTTATTATTTTTTAGCCAATTTTCTAAACGAGGTGCTTCTTCTTCTAAAAAATCTGCCTTAGCGATGCCACAAGCCATAAAGCCAAGCCTTAGGGCTTCGGTTTTAATCATTTGACTATATTTTGCAGCATTGTTGTACATCGCACTACAAAGATAGGTTTTTAAGGTAAAAACCTTTTAACGCAATGTTTGTTAGTTAATAAAGCGTAATAAGGGTTATTGTGCTGCTCTTACATTTAATTCTCAATGTTATGGAAAATACAACATCAAAACATACCGAAGATCCAAATAAACCAGCACCGCCGATAGAAACGAATTATGAAGCCCATAAAGAAAACCCAGGACCGGCACCCACAGTGAATGAACCTGATAATGAAGGTGCCGGACAAGCAATGAAGTGGATTATCCCAATTGTAATTGTGGTTTTATTGGTTGTTTGGTTTATATTTTTCAGGAATAATACTTCTGCTTAGTTTAACTTGTTTGAAGAAAATTAATGGGGTGCGAGAGATTTAATTCTTTAAGAGTTTAACCTCATAAAGGTCATTCCTTCGGTCTTTGAGTATCTTAACCGTACCGAAGTGATGAAGTTCATCTAATAAATGCAAGTCCACATCAACTACCAACATCATTTCTGTATTGGGTGTGGTTTCTGCTTTTACGGCATTGGTAGGGAAGGCGAAATCTGAAGGGGTAAAAACTGCCGATTGCGCAAATTGGATGTCCATGTTGTTTACTTTTGGTAAATTGCCAACACAGCCAGCTATGGCTACATAACATTCATTTTCAATAGCCCTGGCTTGGGCGCATCTTCTTACACGGGTATAGCCATTCTGTGTATCTGTTAAAAAAGGCACAAACAAAATTTGCATGCCTTGGTCTGCATAAATTCTACTTAGTTCAGGAAATTCAACATCATAACAGATTAAAATGCCAATTTTACCACAATCTGTATCAAAAACACCAATTTTATCGCCACCAACCATACCGTAGTATTTCTGTTCGTTGGGCGTAATATGGATTTTTCTATATTCTTCTGTTAAACCATTGCGGTGACATAAGTAGGTGGCATTATATAGTTTACCATTGTCAATAATGGGCATGCTGCCAGAAATGATATTTACGTTATAAGCCACAGCATATTCTTGAATTTTGCTTACAATTTCTGTAGTGCTTTCGGCCAATTTTCTCATGGCCTCCATTTCTGGTAAGTGATTATACGGTTGGAGCAGGGGAGTATTGAAAAATTCAGGAAACATGATGAAATCTGATTTGTAGCCACTCACTGCATCTACAAAGAATTTAACCTGTTCATAAAATGCTTCGATATCATTAAATAAACGCATTTGCCATTGCACTAAGCCTAGTCTAATCGTTTTTGCAGATCTGGCAGATACATTATCTTGATAATAAATGTTATTCCATTCAATCAGCGTAGCAAATTCTTTAGATTCTAAGTCTCCGGGTAAATAGTTTTTTAAAATTTTGCGAACGTGAAAATCATTAGATAATTGGAAGGTAAGCGTAGGATCGTATATTTCTTTGGCCTTTACCTTATCGATGTATTTTCGAGGTGTTAGGGTAGCCGCATATTCATGATAGCCCGGTATTCTACCCCCTGCAATGATACTTTCTAAACTTAAAAGTTCGCAAAGTTCTTTTCTGGCTTCATATAAACGTCTGGCCAAACGTAAGCCCCTATAATCTGGATGTACAAAAACTTCAATACCATATAATACATTTCCTCCTGCTGTATGGGTAGAAAAGGTATACTTTCCTGTAATCTCTTCATAGGTGTGGTTGTCGCCAAAAATGTCGTAATCAACAATAATCGAGAGCGAGCAAGCAACTACTTTATCATCTACTGCAATACATTGTTGTCCCTCTGGGAAAATATTGAGTAGGTTCTGGATATTTGCCTTGCTCCAAATGCCATTGCCACTCGCATCATAAGCTTGCACCATTGATTCACGTAGGTCTTTATAATCTGCTATCGTGAGTTTTCGTATTTCTATATTCATAAAAATAAATTAATAGGCAATAGAATATAAGGCCCATTTTATTGAGAATAATTAGTTTGTTAGCAATACAAACAATAGAAATACTAAAAAAGTTTGCCTGTTTGGCCTATTTTTATTCGATTGAGGTGTTTGTAGGCCGCTTCGGTTACCTCACGGCCGCGAGCTGTGCGCATTAAATAACCTTCTTGTATCAGAAATGGTTCATAAACTTCTTCAATGGTACCATCATCTTCACCAACAGCAGTTGCAATGGTTTTTAGCCCCACTGGGCCGCCTTTAAACTTATCGATAATCGCCAGTAAGATTTTATTGTCCATTTCGTCCAAGCCATGTTCATCAACGTTTAAAGCGGTTAATGCATATCTTGCAATTTCAGTGTCAATGTTTCCATTGCCTTTAATTTGAGCAAAATCTCTAGTTCTGCGAAGTAGGGCATTGGCAATACGAGGTGTGCCGCGACTTCTGCGGGCAATCTCATAAGCACCTTCGTCTGTAATAGGCGTTTTTAAAATCTCAGATGAACGTAAAACAATGGTGGTAAGTAATTTTGCATCATAATAGGCTAGCCGAGAATTAATGCCAAATCTAGCTCTTAATGGAGCTGTTAATAATCCAGAACGGGTAGTGGCACCTACCAAGGTAAAAGGATTTAAGCTGATTTGAACAGAGCGGGCATTTGGACCACTCTCTAACATAATGTCAATCTTAAAATCTTCCATGGCAGAATATAAATATTCTTCAACCAGAGGGCTTAAGCGATGAATTTCATCTATAAAAAGAATATCACCAGTTTCTAAATTGGTTAACAAACCCGCCAAATCACCGGGTTTATCTAAAACCGGACCAGATGTAACTTTAATATTTACACCCATTTCATTGGCAATGATATAAGATAAGGTTGTTTTCCCTAATCCTGGTGGGCCATGCAATAATACATGATCTAAGGCTTCGCCACGAAGTTTAGCCGCTTTTACAAAAATCTTGAGATTTTCTAGAATCTTATCTTGACCTGTAAAGTCTTCAAACTCTTGAGGACGCAGTACTTTTTCAATATCACGTTCAATTGGGCTTAAATTTTCAGAAGAAGGGTCAAGGTTTTCGTTCATTTTAAGGTATGGTGTAGATCGTATTTTTGTATATACAGGTGGTATATACAAAAATACGTCAAATATTATAATATGTGATATAAATAGTCTTCTATAAGCTATAGTTTACGCAAATTTGGCCGCTACCTTGGCTTCTTTCACACCATTGCTATAATCGTAAAAACCTTCACCAGATTTTATTCCTTTCTTTCCGGCCATTACCATGTTTACCAATAGGGGGCATGGCGCATATTTTGGATTGCCAAAACCATTGTGTAATACATTTAATATAGCAAGGCATACATCCAGTCCTATAAAATCGGCTAATTGCAATGGGCCCATCGGATGTGCCATTCCTAGTTTCATTACCGTATCAATTTCTTCAACTCCAGCAACATTTTCATATAGGGTGTAGATGGCTTCATTGATCATTGGCATTAAAATTCTATTGGCTACGAAACCTGGGTAATCATTTACTTCAACTGGAGATTTGGCTAGATTTTTAGATAAATCCATTACCAAATTTGTGGTTTCGTTACTGGTTGCATAACCTCTAATTACTTCAACCAATTTCATTACAGGCACAGGGTTCATAAAATGCATACCGATTACCTTATCTCCGCGATTGGTTACAGCCGCAATTTGAGTAATTGAAATTGACGAGGTATTGCTGGCTAAAATAGCTTCTGGTTTGGCAAACTGATCAAGGTCTTTAAATATCTTCAATTTTAAATCGATATTTTCTGTTGCTGCTTCTACAATTAGATCTGCATCTTCAACGCCTTGTTCTAGATTAGTGTAGGTAGTAATATTAGCTAATGTATTTTCTTTGTCCTGTTCAGTTAAAGTGCCTTTAGCAACTTGTCTTTCCAAGTTTTTAGTGATGGTAGCAACCGCTTTACCCAAGGCATCTATATTGATATCTACTAAGTTTACCTGATAGCCAAATTGGGCGAAAGTATGTGCTATGCCATTACCCATTGTACCTGAGCCTATTACTGCAATATTTTTCATTCGTTTATTTATTTTTTTTTATGCTGATGATACCATTATGCTTTATACCTACTTACAAAGTAACAGCTGTTGACATAAAGGTTTAATTTGAAAAAATGTTAAGAACAAAGCTACAAAAAAGCGATAATGAAAAGGAAGCTTTCTATGGGGATGGCAGGAAGAAAGATTAATTATGGTTTTTTTTAAAAAAATGTTGCCTTACAAAAATGAATTATGACGGACAAAACGGTCAAAAACTGAGTGTACCATGTTTTTGTTTGTCATTGTATTGTAATATTAGGGTGTTTGATGTATTTTAAAAAGGACAATATATACTAAATAGGACACTTTTAGTAAAAAAGTACACTTTTGATAGAGTATGGAGTGTTATTGGATTGAATGTAATATTTATATTGCAGAACAAATTAACTCATTATTAATCTAAAATTAATCTAAATGAAAAAACAACTACTAGGACTAATTGTTCTTGGGTTGCTGACGTTGAGCACAGCAATGGCCCAAAATAGAACGATTACAGGTAAAGTGACTAGCGCAGATGATGGCTTACCAATTCCATCAGCAAATGTGAAAGCTTCGGGTACAGCACTCGCCGTACAAACTAAACCAGACGGAACTTACTCTATTTCAGTTCCTCAAAATGTTAAATTTCTTGAATTTTCTTACATCGGACTTGGAACTGTGTCAGAAACAATTGGTTTAAGAACAGTAATTGATGTGAAATTAGTTTCAACATCATCTTTAGAAGAAGTTGTAGTTACAGGCTTTGGTATTAGACAATCTAAAAAGGATATCACCGGTTCTACTACTTCAATTTCAGGTAAGGATATAGAAAACCTACCTGTACAAAGTGTGGATAGAGCGATGCAAGGTAAACTTGCTGGGGTTCAGGTAACTTCATCAAGTGGTATTCCAGGATCGGCCATGAGTGTAAGGATTAGGGGGGTAGGTTCCATCAATGCTGGAAGTTCGCCATTATATGTTGTTGACGGAATTCAGGTAAGTGCTGGTGACTTTACTAGTGCAACTACCAGTGCAAATGCTTTAAGTGCACTTAATCCAGATGATATCGAATCGTTAACTGTATTGAAGGACGCTTCTTCCGCAGCGATTTATGGTGCTTCAGGTGCAAATGGTGTAGTGATCATTACCACAAAAAGAGGTAGAGAAGGTAAAACCCAACTTACTTTTAATGGTTATGCTGGTTATAACGACTTCATTAGTCTTCCAAAATTGTTAACTTCTCCAGAGTGGATCCAATTGTCATTAGAAGCTTATGCCAATCGTTATGGAGCTACATCTACTCAATATGTTAACTTTTATAATACTTATGTAACTCCATTTGGTGGAATTGACAAAGTTCCTACATATGATTGGTTATCTGCGGTTTCTACAAAAGGGATCACTCAAAATTATGAACTTAATGCAAGAGGTGGTAATAAAGAAACTAAATTTTATATTTCTGGAGGTTACAACACTCAAAAAGGTCAAGTTATTGGTACTGACTTTTCTAGAGGAAACATTAAAGTTAATTTAGACCATAAAGCTACAGAAAAGTTAGATTTTTCAACATCTTTAGGTTTAAGTACAATTACTCAAAATACAACATCATCTGCTGGTGCTTTTGCTAATATTAGCAGAACGGCTCAGTTACAGTCGCCAATCAATGCGATCTATAATGCTGATGGTACCTATAATACAAATCTACCTGGTGCATACGATCAATTTAACGTGGTTCAAATTGCTAAAGGAAATATTCAGCGAGGTACGAGTAATCAATTTACTGGTAATGGAAATGCTAAATATAAATTCACAGATTATTTATCATTCAGATCTAATTTTGGAGTTGATTATTTAGAAATTGTTGAAAATACATTTAATGACCCAAGGTTTGGTGATGGAAGATCTGTAGATGGTTCTGCAACGGCTGGTAATACAAGAAATACCAACTTCCAGACAGATCAAATCTTAAATTTTTCTAAAACAATTGCCTCTAAGCATAATATCAACGCTTTATTAGGCTTTAACTATAGAAGTGAAGTTAGAACTTATTCTAATGCAACTGGCCAAACTTTGCCATCTTACAGATTTACTCAGGTTTCTTCTGTAAGTACACCGCTATCTCCATCAGGAACTTATACTACTTTCAGAACTGCAGGTTATTTTGCTAAAGTTGATTACAACTATGACAATAAATACTATGCATCAGGAACAGTAAGATATGATGGATCTTCTAGATTCGGGTTAGAAAATATATTTGGTTGGTTCCCAGCTGGAGCAGTTTCTTATCGTATCTCTCAAGAAGATTTCCTTAAAGATGTGAAGTTTCTTACAGATTTGAAATTAAGAGCAAGTTATGGTACTACTGGTAACCAAGCTATTGGTAACTTTGACTCTAAATCTTTATACAGTAAAACTGGTGAGTATGTGACAAGTGGAACTGGAGCAGCTCTAGGTGGAGCCGTAGCCCCTTCTCAACTTGGCTACCCTGCCTTGGCATGGGAGCGCGCAACCACTTTAGATGTGGCTATGGAATTTAGCTTATTTAAAGGAACTGTAAATGGTACAATTGGTTATTATAATAGAGCCAATACTAATCTATTGTTAGGCCAGCCTTTACCATTAACCTCTGGTTTTAGTACAATTAGCCAAAACGTAGGTAAAATGAGAAATAGAGGTGTTGAGTTTGAACTCTCTACACAAAACGTGAAAACGAAAAATTTCTCTTGGAGAACTGATGCCAATATTGCTTATAACAAAAATAAGATCGTTAAACTATTAGATGGTCAGACTTTATTAGGTGGTAACTTTGGTATTGCTGTAGGTCGTCCTCTCAATTCAGTTTATACCTATAGATCAGCAGGTGTAAATCCAGCAGATGGTAGACCAATGTGGTATGATGGTTCAGGAAATATTACTTATACTCAAAATGCTGCAACTGATAGAACCTATATTGGCGATCTAAACGCTAACTATACTGGTGGTTTAACCAATACTTTTAATTATAAAGGATTATCTTTAAGCGCATTCTTCCAATTTAGTTATGGTAACTTAGTTCTAGATCAAGACAGGACCTTCTTTGAAAGAGCTGGTTCAACAGTAGATAGAAACCAATATGCTGTTAACTTAGAGAGATGGACTACACCTGGTCAGTTTACTGGAATTCCAAAGCCATTTTTTGGAGGTACAATTTTGAATGTTGGTGGAATTAATCACACCTCATCAACTGCGATCTCAGATCGTTTTTATGAGGATGGTTCATACATTAGGTTAAAAAGTATTACCTTGGGCTATGACTTGCCAAAATCATGGTTAAATGCTGCTAAGTTAAGATCAGTGCGTATTTATGCACAAGGTTTAAATCTTTTAACCATTACAAAATACCAAGGTGTTGACCCAGAGTTTGTGAATGCTAGTGGAGATTTTGGACAGTACCCTCAGTTTAAAAATTACACCCTTGGTTTAAGTGTTGGATTTTAATAAAAATAAAAATGAAAAATAAATATATATTAATATTGATGACAGGAATGTTAGTTCTAAGTTCATCATGTAAAAAATTACTACAAACGGAACCGAAAAACTCGATTGCGGCAGATATTGCTTTGACTGAAGCAGCTGGTATTGAAACATTGGTAAATAGTTTTTACCAAACTTTGCAAGGTTCTGGTTATTATGGTAGAGATTTTATTGTTATTCCGGAAGTACTTTCAGATAACATGCGAATTGTGAGTACAAACTCTAATCGATTTGTGCAAGAATCTAATAATGCAATTGCTGCAACCATCAATTTATGGCAAACCAATTATAACTTGATCAATAGAACAAATGGCGTATTAAAATATGTGAATACTGCTACTGGTTTAACGCCATTAAGAGTTAAACAATTGAGTGGAGAGGCGTATTTTATGAGAGCTTTGGCTTACTTTGATTTAGTTAGAACTTATAGTTATAACCCTAAACAAGTTGTACCTGGAAGACCTAATAGTAATTTGGGTGTGCCAATTGTATTAAATTTTGTGGAAACTTTTCCTGGTGATATCATTTATCCTTCTAGAAATACAACGGATGAGGTATATACTCAGATCAAAAGTGACTTAGATAAAGCAATCACCTTATTGGATAACAATTTTGCACCAAAAAGAATAAGCTTATCTGCTGCCAATGCGTTAAGAGCTAGAGTAGCTTTATATAACGGAGAGTGGGAAGCTGCTGCTACTTTTGCCAATGCAGCGATCACTGGTGGTGTAGGTTCTTTTGTTGACCCACCTACTGCAATTACTCCAGCATTAAAATCTGCAGCTTATGCAAGTATATTTACTGCAGCATCATCAGCAGAATCAATTTTTGAATTGAATTATGAACTTACCGAAAGTTTAGGATCTGATGGATTGAGTTCTATTTATACGAGAAGTAATCCTGGTGGTGCTCCTCCATCGTTAGCTGGTGCTGGTTATGGTGATGCTGCTCCACAAGCTAATATGGTAGCTGCTTATGAAGCAGGTGACGTAAGAAAAGATCTATTGTTTGCAATAACTAAAGGTTCTGAGGCCATTTTATGGAATCAAAAATATCCTGCAGCAAAAGCAGCACAAATTGATAATATTAAGCTAATTAGAGTAAGTGAAATGATTTTAACCAGAGCTGAAGCTAATTTTAGAAATGGTTCTGCAATTGGAGCTAGTCCACAAGCAGATTTAGACAAAATTAGATTAAGAGCTAATCTTGCAGCTGTACCGGTTACGTTAGATGCCATTTTGAAAGAAAGAAGAGTTGAGCTAGCTTATGAAGGTCATAGATGGTTTGATTTGTTAAGATTAGGTTCTGATGTGAATAAATCTAACTCAACTTTACCAGCTAACGCTACACCTAATACAGTTATTCCATTTACTGACTTTAGGTTATTGTCAAGAATTCCTTTAACGGAAGTTCAAAATAATCCTAAAATTATTCAAAACTTCAATTATTAAAATCATTAATATGAAATCGAAATTATTAATACTATCTATATTTCTTTTGAGCATTTCAAGTATGTCATGCATGAAAGATAGAAAAAACATATACGAGGGTCCGGATGTAGTAGAGTTTTTAGGCATTACAGGTACCGTTAAAAAAGGTACTGTAGCAACCCCAGGCGTTGCAAATGTTACTGTTCAATTGGTAGGCCATCAGTCTACTAGTCCAACAGAAATTTCATATGCAATTGCAACTACAGGAACTGGAGTTAATGGTACTGACTATACAATTGCAGGTACGGCTAATAAAATAACCATTCCTGCGAATAGTAGTTCTGCAAATATTGTAGTTACTGCAATACCAGCTAACATTCCTACTGGAACAAAAACTGTTGTTTTAACCTTGTTAGGTAACTCAACAATTGGAGTTAGTGCTAACTATAAAACTTTTACATTAAGCATTACCCAATAAAATTAATCAGTTAATTAATTTTTAATTTAAGCCCCTAATCAAAAATTAGGGGCTTTTGTTATATTTTATTTATATATTTATTGATATGAAAAAGCAATTTTATTTTATTTTATTCGTGTTTATTAGCCTGATAAATGCGAGTGTAGCTATGTCCCAAACCTTAACTGATATTAAGGGGCAACCCTTAAAACAAATTATTTATGCTGAATTTGAGGGCTCACCTTTTTTCTCTAAAGTATGGTCAAAGGGAATTGTAGAAATGGCTAATGGAGCAAAATATACCGATCTTGATCTGAAATACGATCAACTTAAAGATGGCTTGGTTTTTAAAGGTAAAAATGATGAAGAGCTTTATTTTTCAGATGCTATTAAAAAATTCACTTTAAATAATACACCTGATAATGGAAAACAATCTGTGTTTAGAAATGGTTTTGAAGCTTATAAAGATTTTACCACCCAAAGTTTCTACGAAGTAATTACAGCTGGAGAGATTTCTTTGCTCAGAAAGAATTTTAAAACTGTTATAGAAAATAGAGAATATAATTCAGCAAATGTAATCAAGAAAATTCTCAATAATAATCTTTTGTATATCGCTAGAGATAACAAAATTATCGCTTCGCAGAATGACAACATTAAAGTTATTGCGAATGCCATAGACGCTAATAAATCGTCTTCTATCATTGAATTTTCAAGTAAAAACAAGTTAAGTCCAAAGAAAGAAGAAGATCTAAAGAAAATTATTGAATATTATACTTCTATAAAATAATTAAGGAGCCAATCTAGTTGTTTGCCATTTTCCGTTAATTAAATCATATTTAATTCGATCGTGCAAACGACTGGTTCTTCCTTGCCAAAACTCTATAGAGATCGGTTTCACAATGTATCCACCCCAATGTGCAGGTTTTGGAATGGTTTTATCTTGATAAAACTCGTTTAATTCTTCAACCTTTGTTTCTAATAGTGCTCTGTTGGTTATAACTTGGCTTTGTGGAGATACAATAGCTCCAATCTGACTTCCTTTTGGTCTGGAGTGGAAATATTTTTCTGATGCCTCTTTATCAAGCTTCTCTACCTTTCCTTCAATTCTAACCTGTCTTTCTAATTCGGCCCAAAAGAAAACTAAACATGCTTGTGGGTTTTTCTTCATTTCTTTACCTTTTTGACTTAGGTAATTGGTATAGAAGCTAAAGCCATTTTCATCAAATCCTTTCAATAGCACAATACGTGCATTAGGTTTCCCAGATTTGTCGGCAGTTGCCAAAGTCATTACATTGGGTTCATATAATTGGGCCTTCATTGCGTCTGCAAACCAACGCTCAAACTGCTGAATAGGATTTTTATTGACATCATTTTCGTTCAATTCTGCAGCACGATAATCTTGTCGTAAATTTTGTAAAGTTTCTTTTGTAAGCTCCATACCACAAAAATACGCTTTAGTTCTTTTAATTTTTTCTTAAATTTCGCAAATGTTAAGTAGAGTAGAACCTTCAACGGGAAAATTATTAATTTCAGAACCGTTTCTAAATGATCCAAATTTTAAACGCTCGGTGGTTTTAATAGCCGAACATGAGGAGCAGGGCACTTTGGGCTTTATTTTAAACCAACCTAGTACTTTATTGTTGAAAGATCTGATCCCTGATTTATGGGAAGCGAACTATCCTGTCTTTATTGGTGGACCTGTAGAAGTTGATACCGTGCATTTTATTCATCGCTGTTACGATAAATTAAATAGTGGAGAAGAAATTGCCAATGGAATTTACTGGGGTGGCAATTTTGAAACACTTAAGGTTTTGGTAAACAATAATAGTATTTCAGCAAGTGAAGTAAAGTTCTTTCTCGGGTACTCCGGATGGGGAGAAATGCAACTGACTGAAGAAATTAAGGAGAATACCTGGATAGTTTCGGATAAATACCATCCTGATATTGTTTTTTCTGCCAATGAAGAAGAACTATGGAGGGAAGTAATTGTCAATTTGGGCCCTAAATATGCTCATATTAGCAATTTCCCTAGCGATCCAAGTCTTAATTAGCCATTTATTGGTTCATTTGTTCACTAGTTCATTGGTGCTAAAAGATTGGTATACTTATCCGTCTAATCTTAATGGGCGCTTGAGTTTATTTCGAGCTTGAAACTTACATGTCAAGCGCACTTTCCTCAACCTTTTTTCTTAATTCATCTTTGTAAGCCTGCATTTTTACAGTTAATGAATCATCAGCAGTAGCTAAGATTTGTACAGCTAATAAACCTGCATTTTTAGCGGCATTTAAAGCTACAGTGGCTACTGGAATACCATTGGGCATTTGTAAAATAGATAAGATCGAATCCCAACCATCTATTGAGTTGGAAGATTTAACAGGAACGCCAATCACTGGTAAAGTAGTAATAGAAGCAACCATGCCTGGTAAATGAGCTGCACCACCAGCACCTGCAATAATTACTTTTAAACCTCTGTTTGCTGCTTCCTTAGCGTAAGTAAACATACGTTCTGGTGTGCGGTGTGCTGATACCACTGTCATTTCAAAATCGATATTAAATTCTTTTAAAACTGCTGCTGCATCATTCATGATGTTTAAATCAGATTTGCTACCCATTATTATACCTACTTTTGCACTCATATTGTATGTTTTAATCTTTTTTCTTTAGTTAATTGGTTCATCAGTTCATTGGTCATTCGTAACCAACCTAAAACCCCATTAATATGTACTCTTTATTTCTTGCCCTAAGAAACTACTTTTAAGGTTTGCTGTATGTACCTAGCTTTTTCTATCGCTTTTTCTCTGTTCTGATCTACAATGGTAATATGACCCATTTTACGGAAAGGTTTTGTATATTTCTTCCCATATAAGTGAACGTAAACGCCATCTATGGCCATTATTTTTTCTAATCCATCATATTTAGCCAAGCCATCATGTCCTTTTTCACCCAAGAGATTGATCATTACCGCATTGCTGATAGAACGGGTATCGCCCAACGGTAAATTGAAAATAGAACGTAGATGCTGTTCAAATTGCGAAACATAATTCCCCTCAATGGTTTGGTGACCACTGTTGTGTGGACGTGGAGCCAATTCATTTACTAAAATATCGCCATTTTTAGTAACAAACATTTCTACCGCTAAAATTCCTGTAATATTTAAGGCCGAAGCAATGTTTAAGGCAATTTTTTCTGCTTTATGTTGGATATCTTCTGGATAGGTAGATGGAGAAATTAAAAACTCCACCAAGTTGGCCTCCGCATTGAATTCCATTTCTACCATTGGGAAAGTTTTCATATCCCCATTGGCATTTCTAGAAACGATCACCGCTATTTCCTTATCAAAATCAATCAATTCTTCAATTAATGATGGACTTTCAAAAGCTTTGCTAACGTCAGCAAGGTTACTGATTTTCATTACTCCTTTGCCATCATAACCATCTTTTCTTTGTTTTAAGATGTATGGAAAAGCAAAATTGCCATTACTCAGATCTGCTTTGCTATTTACCAGTTGAAATGGCGCAGTAGGGATATCGTTTTCTTTGAAAAACTGTTTTTGAACACCTTTGTCTTGAATTAACCGAATTACCCGTGATTGAGGAAATACGAGTTTACCCTCTTTTTCCAACTGTTCTAAGGCTTCGATATTTACCTTTTCAATTTCAATGGTAATGATATCGGCCTTTTTGCCAAAGTTATAAACGGTATCAAAATCGGTAATAGAACCGCACTCAAATTTATTTGCAATGTTTTTGCAGGGTGCATCTGGGTCTGGGTCTAATACTAAAGTAGTTAAATTATAGTTGATAGCTTGTTGGATGAGCATTCTGCCCAATTGTCCACCTCCCAATATTCCTAATTTTAACTCGCTGATCTGTTTTGCCATTATCGAATATAAATTTATGCTTATTTTGCACAAAAATAACAATATAAACCAAATTGATGGATGTAGATGCGATAATTATTGGAGCCGGAGCTTGTGGATTGATGTGTGCGGTACAAGCAGGGTTTTTAGGGAAAAGGGTTGTTGTACTAGAAAAAAACAACAAACCGGGTGCTAAAATCCTAATTTCTGGTGGTGGTAGGTGCAACTTTACCAACCAATGGGCAACGGCTGATCAATTTATTTCCGCTAATCCACATTTCCTAAAGTCAGCTTTTACGCAGTGGACAGTTGAAGATACCATTAACTTTTTTGAGACTTATGGCATTATAGGTAAAGAAAAGACTTTGGGACAGTTATTCCCGGAAAATAAAAATGCAAAAGACGTAGTAGAAGTTTTTACTTCACTTTGTGCAGAAATGGGACAAGAAATAAGGTGTAATGCCGATGTAACTGAAATTGAACAAACAGATGGTTTTTTTAATGTAAGTTATAATTCTGGCGAAAAAACGAAGAAAATTACAGCAACAAA
This sequence comes from Pedobacter sp. Hv1, assembly GCF_001412215.1. GTDB lineage: Bacteria > Bacteroidota > Bacteroidia > Sphingobacteriales > Sphingobacteriaceae > Pedobacter. The sequence continues at coordinate 540,842 of NZ_LLWP01000004.1, read as the reverse complement.
ATTAGTGATTGCCAGTGGTGGCTTACCTATCCCGAAAATGGGGGCTAGTGATTTTGCCTTACGTTTTGCCCGTAAACAAGCCCTAAATATTGTTGAAACTGCACCTGCTCTGGTTCCTTTAACCATAACTGGTAAAGATGAAGATTGGTATGCTCAACTTTCGGGCAACTCAGTGTTTTGTGAAGTGAGCAATGACCTGATTTCTTTTGAGGAAAATATTTTATTTACCCACTGGGGATTAAGCGGTCCGGCCATTTTACAGATTTCGTCTTATTGGCGTAGGGGAGAAACAATCAATATTGATTTACTCCCACATCAAAATATTCTTGAAATTATTGAAGAAGAGCGTAAAACCAATGGAAAAACGTTGCTTTCAACATTGTTGAATCGCTTTTATGCTAAAAAATTTACCGATGCATTGAGTAAATTTTTACCATTAACAAAAACGGTAGCAGATCTAAGTAAAACTGAGATGGAAACCATCCATCGTACCATACACGAATTTAAAGTTAAACCAGCAGGTGATAAAGGTTATGATAAAGCTGAGGTAATGCGAGGTGGGATTGATACCAATGAGATCTCTTCTAAAACGCTCGAATGTAAAAAAATACCTGGTTTGTATTTTGGAGGAGAATGTATGGATGTTACAGGTTGGCTAGGGGGATACAATTTCCAATGGGCTTGGGCCAGTGGGTATGTGATTGCGCAACAGTTATAAATCACTGTGGTTCGTGCGGACACGAACCACAGTGTAAAATTTAATCACAATTAGGAACGGTAAAGGTCCAAGTTTCTGACATTTTATAAGGAATAGAAAAAGCAACACCTCTATCTAATTCAAACCATAGTTTAGAGCGCACTTTTTCTCTGCTTCCAGTTTCATTCATGGTTAAGCTATCATACAACCTACCATTTACCATAACATACTTGATTTTTTCAGAGTTTCTGATATCGTCTAAAGGATTAGAATCCATTACCACAAGATCGCCCAATTTACCCACTTCTAACGAACCAATTTCTTTATCCATACCTAAATAAGCTGCACCATTAAGTGTAGCATAACGAATGGCCTGCAATGGTGTAGCACCACCTTGTACAAACATCCACAGTTCCCAGTGCGCACCTAGACCTTGAATTTGGCCATGGGCACCTAAATTGATTTTTGTACCCCCATCTGCAATCTGTTTTACTGTTTTAGCTACTTCAATGTGGCCATAATCTCCATATTCAGAAGTAGTTCTTCTTCTAGAACGGGCATCAATAATGGCTCTCGGTGTAAAGCTTAACAAACGCTCGTTTTCCCATACATTGGTTCTGTCGTACCAGTAATTTTCGCCCCATTGCCCTCCGTAAGCTACAATTAAAGTAGGGGTATAAGCAACGGCAGTATTGTTCCAAAAGTTAACCACATCTTTATATGCTGGAGCAACTGGAATGCTATGTTCAATTCCTGTATGCCCATCAGCCACCATTGTCATGTTATGGTAGAACGTTGAACCTCCTTCTGGAACAACTTCCATTTTTAACTGTCGCGCTGCCTCTAATATTTGTTGACGTTGATCTCTGCGGGGCTGATTGTAAGATTTTACAGAAAATGCACCAACTGCTTTTAATCTTTTTAAATGTGATAAAGCATCATCTAAACTGTTGATCACCACTTTGAAATCGCCATCGGCACCATATAAAATTGAACCTGTAGAATATAGACGCGGACCAATCATTCTTCCGGCTTTTAACATCTCACTTTGGCTAAATACCATTTCTGTATTGCTCGACGGATCATGAGAAGTAGTTACACCAAAAGATAGGTTAGCTAAATACGACCAATCTTGTTGTGGGCTAATTCCATCCGGGCTGGTACGCAAATGTGCATGTACATCAATAATCCCAGGCATAATAGTTTTGCCAGTTACATCTACCACTTTTGCAGCAGCAGGAATATTAACTTCAACAGCTTTGCCAACAGCAGTAATTTTATTGTTTTCTAAGAGAATGGTTCCTTCTTCAATAACTTCATCCCCTTTCATGGTAATGATTCTAGCTCCTTTTAATGCTAGGATACCAGTAGGTACATCAGTTTTTAATTTTAACCCTAGCGAAATGCCAGCAGTGTCAAGTTCTGGTAAAACCTGTGGGGCACCTTCAACAAAAGTAAATGTGTTTTTAATTTCTCTATTGTAATATTGCTCGCCTAAAGTCCACAATAACTTTTTGCTATCTGCACTCCAATGCAAAAAGGTACCTGCATCTTTGGTTACTCTAGCTAAAGGGATAGATTTGTTGTTTGCAGATAAATCTAATGGAATACCCGTGGTAACCATTGGGGTAATATAGGCATTGAACAGTTCTGTAAATGCCATCCATTTTCCATCCGGACTTGGAGCAAATTGTGTAGCATATTGAGAGGTGTAATGTGTTCTTTCATTGCCACCATTCAAATCCATACTTTTAAAGGCCTTTTTGCCAGCTTCATATCCTTGGAAATAAATACGAGTATCGTCACTGTTAAAAATAGGCTTAATTCCGCTTTCACTTACCAATGTTTTGGCCCCACCATTGGCTGGCATAATGAAAATGCCTGTGTTTTTACCATAAGTTAAACCTAAAGTTTCATTACCAACTCCTTTTCTAAAAACAATTTTATCGCCTTTATTAGAATATGATGGAGAATAATAATAACCTTTCTCATCAGTTAACGAAATGGTTTTACCAGTTTTAAGGTCTGTTCTTTTAATTGCACCTTTAAACTCATCACTCCAAGTGGTATAGATTACAAATTTACCATCAATGCTAAATTCGGGTTCAAACTCAAAATCAATACCATTACTTATCCTTTCAGGTACACCATTTGGCAATTCTTTTTTATATAAATAACCAGCCGCATTAAATACAACTAGTTTACCATCTGGCGATGTAGTTAACTGACGAACCATTTTAACCGTAAAATCAGGGCTAAAAACCTCATGATCGAAATGTACTGCCTGTTGAATGGTTTGTTGACTGTTCACTTCAAAAGGAATATCGCTCACATATAAAGAGCTAAGGTCTATTTGTTTGATTTTTCCTTTGGCATAAAAAATAATTCGTTTAGAATCTGGTGTCCACGCAAAATTTGGATAAACCCCAAAAATGGCCCATGTTTCTTGCTGATCATGTGATAGATCTTCATATAAAGGCCATTCTTCGCCTGTTTTAATGTTTTGGATATAAAGAGCAGATTTTAGACGGACCCTTTTTACATAAGCCATTAATTTGCCATCAGGCGATATTTGCGGACGGGCAGAACCACCTTGCTCAGCAATTAAGTTAGACAGTTTTCCTGTAGTGAGGTTCAATTGTCTAATGGCATAGATTAATCCATTTGGGTCTTTGCTGTATTCGAAATTTGGACCTGGAGAAACGTCTTCACTAAAATATAAAAATTTGCCATCAGGCGATACATTAGGCTCCCCAGCATCTTGTTGGTCATTTTTTCTTTTGGTTAACTGTACCCCATCGCCACCGTATATGCTATACATCCACATCTCACCAGCACCTAAAGAACGAGAACCAGTAAAATGTTTACGGGCGATCAGATAATCACTATTTGGCATCCATGTGGCATTGTTTAATAAGCGGAAGCTCTCTTTTGTAATTTGTTTTTTATTTCCACCTTCTCGGTCCATAATCCAAATGTTATCAGCGCCATTTTGATCGCTGGTATAAGAAATGTATTTTCCATTTGGGCTAAAACGTGGTTGTACCTCAAAAGCAATTCCGCCACTTAACAGTTTTGCAGATCCACCATTGATCGGCATTTTATAAATATCACCTAATAAATCAAATACAATTTCGGTTCCATCAGGGCTAACGTCTAAGTTCATCCAAGTGCCTTCATCAGTATTAATGGTAAAGGTTTTGGTTTGTCCTCTATATTTCTCTACATTCCATTTGGTTGTTTCTTTTTTATCTTGGGCAACAGCCGAAACAACAGTAAATAAACAGGTAAGGAATAGGGAGTATTTTTTCATCATTGCAGTAAAATTTAATTTGAATAGCGATGAAGATTGCCTTCATTTTGCTATTTACGATTAATTAATGCGCAATTTAATAATATCAGTCCGTTTTTGTTAGTTTTGGTGACACCTTTTTTATGACAGCAGCGGAGATATTAAAAAAATACTGGGGATTTGACAACTTTCGTCCATTACAAGATGAGATTGTACAATCGGTCTTAAATGGAAATGATACATTGGCTTTGCTTCCAACCGGTGGAGGAAAATCGATCTGCTTTCAGGTGCCTGCAATGGTAATGGATGGGATCTGTATTGTGGTTTCGCCCTTAATTGCTTTGATGAAAGACCAAGTTGAGAATTTAAAGGCGAAGGGGATTGAAGCTATTGCCATTTATGCAGGCATGGGGAAAAGGGAAATTGATATTCTTTTGGACAATTGTATCTATGGTAAAATTAAGTTCCTTTATCTATCGCCAGAAAGGTTACTCGCCGAAAAAGTAAGAGAACGAATCTCTTACATGAATGTCAATTTGATTGCTATTGATGAGGCTCATTGTATTTCGCAATGGGGTTATGACTTTAGACCTCCCTATTTAAAAATTAAAGATTTACGCGAAATCCTTCCTGGTAAGCCAATTTTAGCACTCACTGCTACTGCAACGCCTTTTGTTAGGGAAGATATTGTACAAAAGTTGGATATGAAGCATACCCAAGTTTTTGTAAAGAGTTTTGAACGTAGAAATTTGAGTTATGTAGTATTTGATCTGGAAGACAAACACAAAAAACTACTAGAAGTTGCCAGAAATGTAAAGGGTTGTGGATTGGTCTATGTACGTAACCGTAGAGAAACCACAGAAATTGCAAATTTCTTACGCCGAAATGGAATTGCAGCCGATTTCTATCATGCTGGGATAGAAAAAGATCTTCGGTTTAAAAAACAGGAAGATTGGAAAAAAGACATTATTAGGATTATGGTGGCCACAAATGCCTTTGGAATGGGCATTGATAAACCTAACGTTCGCTTTGTGATCCATTTAGATTTGCCAGATAGTTTAGAGGCTTATTACCAAGAAGCAGGGCGGGCCGGACGAGATGAGAAAAGAGCTTTTGCTGTGCTATTGGCCAATAAAGCTGATCAATTGATCCTGAATGGGAGATATGCAGATAGTTTTCCAACCGTTGATGAAATTAAAAAGACGTATCATTATTTAGGGAGCTATTTTCAATTGGCTTATGGAGCAGGAGAGGGCCTGAATTTTGAATTTGATTTGGCAGATTTCTGTAAGAAATTTAGTCTGAGTGTAATGAAAACTTTGGCCTCACTCAAATTTCTAGAGCATGATGGGTACATAGCCTTATCTGAAAATATATTTCTGCAATCGCGGATCATGTTTACGGCTAGCCATGAAGATGTGTACCGCTTCCAAATAGAAAATTCGGGATATGATCCCATTATAAAAACCATTCAACGTTCTTATGGAGGTGCATTTGATGGTTATGTTAAAATTAAAGAGGCCGATTTATCCAATCGATTAAAAATCTCCTATAATGATGTAATTACTCATTTAAATCGTTTGCAGCAATTGGAAGTATTATCTTATCTGCCACAAACAGACAAGCCTCAATTACAGTTTATACTGCCACGGGCAGATCAGATGCATTTAGATATTGATGTAAAATACATTAAGCTTAGACAAGAAATACAGATAGAGCAGATTAAGGCAGTATTGGCTTATGCAAGTGCACAAACCTGCCGAAGTCAACAGTTACTTCATTATTTTGGAGAAACCAATGCCGATCCCTGCGGATTTTGTGATATCTGTTTGGCAGAAAGAAAATTAGAAGAGTTAGCTGAACTGAAAGATAAAATAGATTTTGAAATTGTAACCCTTTTACAAAGCGAACATTACGGTTTAGATGAGCTGGTGCAAGGGATAAATACAGGTAATGAAAACGATAAGATAGATAGGATCAGAGAGTTACTAGATGCTGGTAAAATTAAAACAGATGGAAAGAAATATTATTTATAGAAATTTAATTACTTTTAGTTCCTCATAAAGATATGCAACAGAAAAACGATAAAAAAGTTATTCGCTCTTGGGCCTTTTTCGATTGGGCCAATTCTGCTTATAACTTGGTAATTACCTCCACTATATTTCCGGCCTATTATACCGCAATTACATCAGATAATGATAACAATACCATAGATTATATTACCTTTTTTGGTAGAAAATTTGTGAATTCTGCATTGTATAGTTATGCCATGGCTTTTGCCTTTTTGGTTATTGCCATCATTTCTCCAATTTTATCTTCAATAGCCGATACCAGAGGTAATAAGAAGATTTTTATGCAAATGTTCACTTATATAGGTGCCTTTGCTTGTTGTGGCCTTTTCTTTTTTAAGCTTGAAACCTTAGAAATGAGCGTGGTCTTTTTTGTTTTAGCTGCCATTGGTTTTTGGGGTAGTTTGGTCTTCTACAACTCATATTTACCAGAAATTGCCACAATTGACCAACAAGATAAAGTAAGTGCTAAAGGCTATACCTTTGGTTACATTGGTAGTGTTATTTTACAGTTGATCTGTTTTGTTTTTGTATTTAAACCGGAGTGGTTTGGTATTACCGATCCTTCTTTGCCCATGCGTCTTTCCTTCTTTATGGTAGGGCTCTGGTGGATAGGTTTTGCACAAATTCCATTTAAAAATTTACCAAAAGGAAGTCCGAATTTTAAACCAGAAAAACAGAATGTAATGACCAGTGGCTTTAAAGAGCTACAAAAGGTGTGGAGGCAAGTAAAACAGGCAGCCTATTTGAAACGTTTTCTGTTCTCGTTCTTCTTTTACTCAATGGGTGTGCAAACCGTGATGTTGATGGCAACCATTTTTGCAGAAAAAGAGTTACACATGTCGACCAGTAAGTTGATTGCTACCATTCTATTATTGCAGATTGTGGCTATTCCTGGTGCAATGTTAATGTCATATTTATCTACCAAAAAATTTGGGAATGTGAATGTGCTGATCGGTGTAGTGTTAATTTGGATTGGCTGTTGCGTTGCTGCTTATTTTGTGCAAACAGAATATCAATTTTATGCCTTGTCTGCAGTTGTAGGTTTAATTATGGGTGGTATCCAATCGTTATCTCGTTCAACCTATTCTAAATTTTTACCTCAGGAAAGTCCAGATCATACTTCATTTTTCAGCTTTTATGACATTGCAGAAAAGGTGGCTCTGGTAATTGGAATGTTTAGTTTTGGTTATATTGAAGAGTTTACGGGTAGTATGCGAAATTCTACACTTGCATTAGCCCTGTTTTTCGTTTTAGGATTACTATTTTTGTTGCTTTTAAAAAGGGTAGAACCTAAAACAGTTGCTGTTGTTGAAGAATAACAGTCTTAAATTTTAACATCCACCAATGAAGATAGAGTTATTTGTTCCTTGTTTTGTAGATCAATTGTACCCAGAAACTGCCTTTAATACGGTTAAAGTATTAGAAAAAGCGGGATGTGAGGTAAGCTACAATTCAAAACAAACGTGTTGTGGTCAGCCTGCGTACAATGCAGGGTATTGGGAACAGGCCAAAGAAATTGGCAATAAGTTTTTAAATGATTTTTCTGAAAGCGAATACATTGTAGCGCCATCAGCCTCATGCGTTGGTATGGTTAAAAATGGATTTAACGATTTGTTTACCAATACGATAGTGCATAACAAATGTAGGAGTATGCAAGCCAATATTTTTGAACTGTCTGATTTTTTAATCAATGTGTTAAACAAAGATTATTTCGGAGCAGAGCTAGAAGGAAAAGCGGTGTATCATGATTCATGCAGTGGCTTGCGAGAGTGTAAAATCAAAGAAGAACCTCGTCAATTGTTAGCTAAAGTACATGGATTAGAGATGGTAGAGATGAAAGATACAGACATGTGCTGTGGTTTTGGTGGTACCTTTGCGGTTAAGTTTGATGCCATCTCATCGGCAATGGCCGAACAAAAAATAAACAATGCATTAGAAATGGGTGCAGAGTATATCATTTCTACAGATTTGTCTTGTCTAATGCATCTAGAAGGCTATATCAAGAAAAACAATATCCCTTTAAAAACCATGCATATTGCCGATGTATTGGCCAATGGTTGGTTAGAAAGTACAGAGTATTAGTCTTTGCTTTGTAAAAGAATGGTTATGTTTCTATGAATTAACCTTTTTTAACATTTGAAATCTAAAAACTACAATAAATTTGTAGTATCAAAACAATAGAGATATCGATGAAAAAAATGATGATCGCCTTTGTAGGCTTAATTACTTTGACCTTAGCAGCTCAGGCACAAAAAAAATCTGGAGCAATCCAATTTGAGACTACCATGGATCCTGCTGCAATGGCATCAGCGAGCGGTATGCAATTAACAGATGAAATGAGAGCACGTATGCCAAAAGCAATGAAATCTAATTTCGAATTGCTTTTTACAGCTACAAATGCAAGTTATATGCCTGTTGAAGAAACAGAAGATAGCAATGGTGGCGGCGGTGGCGGTGGCATGGGCCGTATGATGATGCGTTTCGGTGGAGCTGGTGGTGCAAGAGAGTATTTTTACACTTTTGCAGATCAGAAATTAGTTGAAGTATTTGATGTAAGCGATACTACGTATGCCATGCAAAGCAAATTAACTGTAGCACCTAATGTTCCTGCAAACTTTAACATGGGCGGTAACAATAGACAAGGTGGTGCAAATGCTCCTGCAAGTACTAGTGCAGTGCAGTTTTTACCGGGCTTGCCAACAATGGAAGTTGTAAAAACCGAAGAGACTAAAAAAATTCTAGGTTTTAACTGTAATAAGGTAATTATCAAATCTATTCGTAAAGCGAAAGTTTTAGATATGGATAAAGATATTGTAGACGAAACAGCAGTTTGGTATACCAATGATTTAGGCTTTAACTTTTCTCCAAATCCTAACTTATGGACAGAAGGAACGGTATTGGCTATTGAAAATAAAGGTAACAGCACCATTGCTAAAAGTATCGAATATAGAGGTGTAAGTACTAAAGATGTAACTGCTCCTAAAAAGGCATTAGCAATTACTGCAGATCAGTATAAAACTAAAATGGAAGCCATGATGAAAAGATTTAGTGGTGGTGGTAGACAAGGTGGTGCTCCAGTTAGAGTAAATATTAATTAATTTTTCCCTTTTTAATTTTTAAAGCCCTCGATTTATTGAGGGCTTTTTTGTGATTTTATCTTTAAGTCAATTCCAAAAATCGTATCTTTGCATTTCAAAAATCACGTGGTATGTGATTTGATTAAACCAATTTTTTAACCTTTAAATCATAGTTGTAGATGATTAACATTACTTTACCTGACGGATCTGTTCGTCAGTACGAAAAAGGCACAACTGCCTATCAAATTGCCTTATCTATCTCAGAAGGCTTAGCAAGAAACATTTTAGCAGCAGAAGTAAACGGAGAAGTTTGGGACTCGTCAAGACCCATTGAATCTGATTCGAGCTTAAAATTATTAACCTGGAATGATACTGCCGGGAAAGCTACCTTTTGGCATTCTTCTGCCCACTTAATGGCTGAGGCTTTAGAGTCTCTATACCCAGGTACAAAATTCGGAATTGGTCCGGCCATTGAAACTGGTTTTTATTACGATGTAGATTTTGGCGATAGAGAGTTTTCTTCTGATGATTTCAAGGCCATTGAAACCAAAATGTTGGAACTGGCTAAACAAAAAGAAGTTTTTAGCAGAGAAAGCGTTTCTAAAGCAGATGCAATTAAATATTTCACCGAAAAAGGTGATGAATATAAATTAGACCTTTTAGAAGGTTTAGATGATGGAAAAATCACCTTTTACACTCAAGGTGCTTTTACTGATCTGTGCCGTGGTCCACACATTCCGAATACTGGTTTTATCAAAGCCATTAAATTAATGAATGTAGCGGGTGCTTATTGGCGTGGCGATGAAACTAAAAAACAGTTGACCCGTATTTATGGCGTAACTTTCCCGAAAGCGAGCGAATTGACAGAATACCTGTTGATGATTGAAGAAGCTAAGAAACGCGATCACCGTAAATTAGGTAAAGAACTGGAATTGTTCATGTTCTCTGAAAAAGTAGGTGCAGGTTTACCAATGTGGTTGCCAAAAGGAACTGCTTTGCGTGAGCGTTTGGCGCAGTTTTTAACAAAAGCACAAGTGAAATCTGGTTACGAGCAAGTAATTACCCCACATATTGGACACAAAAACTTATATGTAACTTCAGGTCACTATGATAAATATGGTAAAGATAGTTTCCAGCCAATTAAAACCCCACAAGAAGGAGAGGAGTTTTTCTTAAAACCGATGAACTGTCCGCACCACTGCGAAATGTACAAGTTCAAACCCCGTTCATACAAAGATCTACCTGTTCGTTTTGCAGAATTTGGTACCGTTTATCGTTATGAGCAGAGTGGTGAGTTACATGGTTTAACCCGTGTTCGTGGCTTTACTCAAGATGATGCACACTTATTCTGTCGCCCTGATCAGGTAAAAGAAGAGTTCAAAAAAGTAATTGATCTGGTATTATATGTATTCAAATCTTTAGGGTTTGATAATTACATTGCACAAGTTTCTTTACGTGATCCAGAGAATAAGGCAAAATATATCGGTGCTGATGAAAATTGGAAACTGGCCGAAACTGCCATTATCGAAGCTGCTGAAGAAATGGGATTACCAACTGTAGTTGAACTTGGTGAAGCTGCTTTTTATGGGCCTAAGTTAGATTTTATGGTGAAAGATGCCCTAGGTCGTAAATGGCAATTGGGTACCATTCAAGTAGATTATAACTTGCCAGAGCGTTTTGAATTGGAGTATACCGGTAGCGATAACCAGAAACACCGCCCTGTAATGATCCACCGTGCACCGTTCGGTTCATTGGAACGTTTTGTGGCCGTATTGATCGAACATTGTGCTGGTAATTTCCCATTATGGTTGTCGCCAGAACAATATATTATTCTTCCGATCTCAGAAAAGTATGAAGAATATGCAAAAAAAGTTTCAGATGAACTAAATAATTCCGATATTCGCGGGCTGATAGACTTTCGAGATGAGAAAATTGGAAGAAAAATCAGAGACGCTGAGGTTAAAAAATTGCCTTATATGCTGATAATTGGAGAAAAGGAGATGGAAGAGGGGAAAGTTTCAGTACGTAAGCATGGCGAGGGAGATTTAGGAGAAATGACTTTAGCAGAGTTTAGCGCATTAATAATTAAAGAAATAACAGTTTAAATAAGAATTACATTTGGCATTAGGAAGACCAGGATTTAATAGGGGACCACGTCCTCCTTTTAAGAAAAAAGAAGCAGAACATAATATTAATCAGTATATCAGAGCCCAAGAGGTGAGGTTAGCTGGAGATAATGTTGAGCCAGGAATTTACCCTTTGGCAAAAGCTTTGGCACTTGCTGATGAGTTGGAATTGGATTTAGTAGAAATTTCACCAAACGCAGTTCCACCTGTTTGCCGCATTATCGATTATAGCAAATTTGTTTACGAACAAAAGAAAAAGCAAAAAGAGATTAAGGCAAATGCCAAACAGACTGTAATTAAAGAAATTCGTTTCGGACCGAATACCAACGATCACGATTTTCAATTTAAATTAAAACATGCTGTTAGCTTTTTAGAAAACGGCGAAAAAGTGAGAGCTTACGTACACTTTAAAGGTAGAGCTATTGTTTACAAAGAACAAGGTGAAATCTTATTGTTAAAGTTTGCTCAAGCATTAGAAGACATAGGTAAGGTAGAATTGTTGCCTAAATTAGAAGGTAAACGCATGTTCTTAACACTTGCGCCTAAAGTAGCAAAGAAGTAATAAATTATATAAATTAAAACAGGGTTATGCCAAAAATGAAAACCAATTCCAGTGCTAAAAAGCGTTTTTCGCTTACTGGAACAGGTAAAATCTCAAGAAAGAACGCATACAAAAGTCACATTTTAACAAAAATGAGCACTAAACGTAAGCGTAATTTAGGCCAGACAAGTCTGGTAAGTGACGCTGATATGGGCAACGTTAAACGTATGCTTTGCATCGGTAAATAATTAATTTTTAACCAGATACTCGGTTGTAAGATTGCTGAACCCTTAGGTAAAACGCAACACCGCTTATCAAAAACAACACACTATGCCACGTTCGGTAAACGCAGTAGCTGCTAGACGCAGAAGGAAAAAAGTCCTAAATATGGCCAAAGGCTATTGGGGATCAAGAAGCAAGGTATTTACCATTGCTAAAAACACGGTTGAAAAAGGTTTGCAATATGCATACCGTGACCGTAAAGTTAAGAAAAGAGAATTCCGCGGATTGTGGATCCAACGTATCAACGCTGGAGCACGTGAGCACGGAGTATCTTACTCTCAATTAATTGGTAAATTGGCTGCAAAAAACATTGGTTTAAACCGTAAAGTTTTAGCAGATTTAGCAATGAACCATAAAGATGCTTTCAAAGCAATCATTGATGCAGTAAAATAAGAAATACAATAACAAAAGAAAAGGGGAGCAATTTGTTCCCCTTTTTTTATGCCCTGTTTTTTGTTGTTCAGGAAATTCTTTATTGATCGTAATTTATCCTTTTGCTAAGGACAATTTTAGATTATGGATTTGAACCTCAAGATATTTCCTGATGAACCAGATGGGTAGAAATGTATTTTTTATTTTATATTCGTTGACCAATGAAAACACAAAATCTAATTCTCCTAAGTTTGCTGCTGTTCTTTGCTATTCCTGCAAAAGCAACTCCAGCTGATAGTTTAAAATTAAACATCTTCGAAAATGTAGTTTATTACGACGGTTATGCCGCTTTAGTGCCATTAAAAGTAAAGGAAGAACTGTATAGAAGCAATACTTCTTATACTCGAAAATTAAGTTCTGAAGAAGTTGCTACCCTAACCAAGGGTGAGGTTAAGATGCAAGTAGACCTAAGAGCTGCTTGTGATAACTACGATCGCATTGCTTATGTGTCTTTGTTGTTTGTTGAAAAGGGAAAGAAATATCCTCAAGTAGCTAAACAGTTAGAAGTGGGCCGTTACATTACACCATTTATGGATATGAACAAACAACCCAACATTAGACCGTATTTTTGGGATGTAACAGCTGTTGGCAATGTATTAAGAAATAAAGAGCTCAGTTTAAAATATGACGTTTATGTACAAATGAATATTTTTGGTGTTCCTTATGCGGCGCAAAAGCAAATTAAAGGCTGTGAAGGTAAAAATGACGTTTTTATCGGTAATTTATATTTTACAGTATTTCCTGCCAAAAATAAATTGAAGACAGATTATCAATTCAATAGTATTGCTTATCAAGATTCTTTAAGCAATTATAAAAACACGGATACCTTAGGGAAAACAACAAAAACTTATACTTTTAAAACAACAAGAAACCTTAAAGATCTGGAATTGTTGATCATTTCTTCTAACCATGGTGCCAATAAGAATGGCGAAGAATACAATAGAAGGATTCATTATGTCTATTTGGATGATGAATTGATCTTGAAATATATACCTGGTGAAAATAGCTGTGAACCTTATCGACAATACAATACGCAATCGAATGGGATTTATGGAAAGAACATAAAGACCAATGAACAATGGCAGAAGTTTTCCAATTGGTGTCCAGGAGCGGTAATTCCACTACGCAAAGTTAATGTTTCTAAACTCAAAAAAGGTGAACATAGGCTTAAGATTATGGTTCCAGATGCTAAATTCGTAGATAAAGAAGGGGTAATCCCATTTTCAGCTTATTTGATAGGCCGATAATTGAATTATGGGGTTTTATTCCTAATCAACGCTGTCTTTTTAGGATTAAATATTAAGGTGCTTACCTGCTTCAATAATTGAGTGTTGATTAATGTTGTTTAACAAAGGAACATTGCCCAAAGAGTTAACTTGTGTATATTTTAAAATATAGGTTTCGCTTTCCATATTTGTTTCGCCATTAAAAATAATGCCTTTAATGTTGATGTTGTGTTGTTTTAAGGTGTTGATGGTGAGTAGGGTATGGTTGATGCTGCCCAAATAGTTTTGCGAAACCACAATCACTGGGATTTGAAGGTGTTTGATGAGATCTAAGATAAGCTCCTGATCATTTAAAGGTACCATTAAGCCCCCAGCGCCTTCAACAATTAACGAATTTTCTGTTTCTGGTAAATGAAATTGGTCTAATTCTATTGCTACTCCATCCATTCTGGCAGAAAGATGAGGAGAAAGCGGATGGTTTAAGCGATAAGTTTCTGGATGAATTTTAGTTTTAGAATTGTTGATCAAATTCTCAATGGCTAAACTGTCACTTTGTGCCAAATCTCCAGATTGGATAGGCTTCCAATAATCTGCATTTAATTTTTCGGTTAAAACGGCACTTGTAATCGTTTTGCCAATTCCTGTACCAATTCCTGTAATGAAATATTTTTCGGCCATTGTTATGCTAATTTTTTGAGATGCGTTACCAGATCTTTGATCTCTTCGTCGCTATTGTAAATATGTAAACAGATTCTCAAACGCTCTTTTCCTTCGGCTACCGTTGGACTTAGGATTGCCTTAACGTCAAAACCTTTGTCTTGTAAATCCGTAGATACTTTTCTGGCATTGGCGTTTCCGCTGCACAAGATAGTTTGGATGGCACTAGAACTCTGTATAATTGGTAAATGGCTTCCTTTAATCAATTCGTTGTAAAGGGCTATTTTTTGAGTAATTTGGCTAATGTAATCGTGTTCCATTAACATTTGATAGGCGCAATTGATAGCGATGATGTTATGGATCGGTGCAGCAGTAGTATAAATGAAAGAACGGGCAAAATTGATGAGGTAATTGCGGAGCTCATTGCTGCCCAGAATGATTGCACCATGGGTTCCGATAGCTTTACCAAAAGTGACAATACGGGCAAAAATATCCTTTTCTAGACCCAGTTGTACGGCTAAACCTTGACCTTTTTCTCCAAAAACCCCGGTAGCATGTGCCTCGTCTACAATTAAATGTGCTTTGTATTGCTGGCAAAGTTGAATAATTTCTTTTAATGGAGCAGTATCTCCATCCATAGAATATACACTTTCTACTACCACATAAATGATCCCTTTGGCATTTTTAAGTTTCTGTTCCAGGTCTGCCAGGTCATTGTGTCTAAATTTATAACGCTCAGCATGGCTTAGTCTAGCCCCATCAATCAAGCTGGCATGGATCAGTTCGTCGGTTATAATGGTATCTCCGCGTTGTGGTACAGCCGATAAGAGCCCAATATTGGCATCATAACCAGAATTAAAGATCAATCCAGCAGTTGCTTGATGAAAATTGGCTACAAATTGTTCAGTTTCTTCAGTATAAGGATGATTTCCACTTAACAACCTAGAACCACCTGAACCATTTTGAAGATAGGTTTTGTTTTGAGCTTCAATGGCCTGTTTGAGTAGAGGTGATTTGGCAAAACCTAAATAATCATTGGAGCAAAAATCAAATGGAAGATTGGTACTGGTTAACTTTCTTAACAGCCCTTTTGTTGTTCTTTCTTTTAATTTATCTTGAAGAAATATTTCTGCCGAGTTCATTACCGCCAAAAATAAAGAAAGCCCGGCTGATTATCGGGCTTTCTTGTGTATATTTTTAAGATGAGGGTTATTTTGTGCTTAATGCCAAGAATACCAATGCAGCTAATGAAGAGCCGATGATAGGGCCAATAATAGGCACCCAGGCATAAGACCAATCACTATCGCCCTTTCCTTTCATTGGAATTAATGCATGTACAATTCTAGGTCCTAGATCTCTTGCTGGGTTAATGGCATAACCAGTTGTGCCGCCTAAGGCAAGGCCAATTACCCATACTAAGAAAGCAACAGGAATTGCGCCCATAGAGCCTAGGCCAATTTTGGTTACTTCTGGTGTACCCAAAGTAGCATCTGTAATGTAAAATATCACAAAGATGAGCACAAAAGTACCTACGATCTCAGAAAAGAGGTTTGAAACCTTATTTCTAATGGCTGGAGCGGTTGCAAATGGAGCTGCTTTTAGGCCTTTATCTTCCGTAGCATCAAAATGATCCTTATATATCAGCCATACCAAAAAAGAGCCTACCATAGCTCCGCTGAGCTGTGCAAGGATATAAAAAGGAACTTTAGCCCAGTCGAATCCTTTGGCAATAGCCACCCCAAGAGTTACAATAGGGTTAAGGTGTGCTCCGCTATAAGGGCCTGCAACCACTACACCTACAAATACGGCCAATGCCCATGCTGTGGTGATCACGATCCAGCCACTGTTATTTCCTTTTGTGCCTTTAAGCACTACATTGGCTACTACGCCATTGCCCAATAGAATCATCAGCGCTGTGCCTATAAATTCTGCAAGATATTCTGTCATTTTAGTTTGGTTTAGTCTTTAAATGTAAAACAATTTAAAGCGGTTTGGGTTGATTTGGTTATTTAATCTTCTGCGTTTACACGGGCGGCTTTTACAGCTCGGTTCCATCCTTTGATGCGGTCTTTGTTGTCAATTCCATCTTCTGCTAC
This sequence comes from Pedobacter sp. Hv1, assembly GCF_001412215.1. GTDB lineage: Bacteria > Bacteroidota > Bacteroidia > Sphingobacteriales > Sphingobacteriaceae > Pedobacter. Next base: position 524,344 of record NZ_LLWP01000004.1, on the reverse strand, counting down.
AAAAGTTTTGTTGATTTTCCATTGCGATCTGATCTGGTCAACGCTATCCCAGAAACCTGTTGCTAGTCCTGCTAAATAGGCAGCACCGATAGCGGTAACCTCCGTAACTTCTGGCCTGATTACTTTACAGTTCAATAGATCTGCTTGAAATTGCATTAACAAATTATTTGCAGTTGCGCCACCATCAACTCTTAATTCGGCAATGCCAACACCAGCATCGGCTTCCATAGCTTTTAAAACATCCATGGTTTGATAGGCAATACTTTCTAAGGCTGCTCTGGCAATATGAGATTTGTTGGTTCCTCTGGTTAAACCTGTAATGGTACCACGAGCGTGTTGGTCCCAATGTGGGGCACCTAAACCTGCGAAGGCCGGTACAATGTAAACTCCTTGACTATCTTTAACCTTTGAGGCCAAAGTTTCTACATCTGCAGATTTAGAAATCATACCTAGTTCATCTCTAAGCCATTGTACCACTGCGCCACCAATAAAAATACTACCTTCTAAAGCATAGTTAACCTCTCCATTAATTTTCCAGGCAATAGTTGTTAAAAGATTATTGGCCGATATTTTCGGCGTATTTCCAATGTTCATCAGCATGAAACAACCTGTGCCATAAGTGTTTTTAACCATGCCTGGTTCGGTACACATCTGACCAAATAAGGCAGATTGTTGATCTCCGGCAATACCTGCAATCGGTAATTTGGCTGCTAAAATATTTCCAGCAGTTTCTCCATATACCTCACTTGATGATTTCACTTCTGGGAGCATGGATTGTGGAATGCCAAAAAGAGCTAATAGTTCTTCATCCCATGTTAAGGTGTGGATGTTATAGATCATAGTACGTGAAGCATTACTCACATCGGTAACGTGGGTCTGTCCGTTGGTCAATTTCCAGATTAACCAAGTATCAATGGTGCCAAATGCCAATTGACCTGCTTCGGCCTTTTCTTTGGCACCTTTAACATTTTCTAAAATCCATTTGGCTTTGGTGGCTGAGAAATAAGAATCGATAATTAAACCTGTTTTATCCTGTATTTTTTGGGCTAAGCCTTGGCTTCTAATTTCGTCGCAATAAGCTGAAGTACGTCTGTCTTGCCATACAATAGCATTATAAATAGGTTGGCCAGTTTCCCGATCCCAAACTACGGTGGTTTCTCTTTGGTTGGTAATACCTATAGCATTGATGTCTTTTGCAGAGAGGCCTGCCTTTACAATAACTTCTGCAGCTACAGATAATTGTGTTGACCAGATTTCTAAAGGATCGTGTTCTACCCAACCGGCGTGAGGATAGATTTGGGTAAATTCTTTTTGTGCAATGGCTACAATTTCGCCATCATGGTTAAAGACAATTGCTCTCGAGCTTGTGGTTCCTTGGTCGAGGGCTAAAATGTAATTGCTCATACGTTTATATTTGGTTAGGTTATTTTAACTCGCTTGTGTTTGTTTTTTTGTGGCGTGATAAATATATCCAATAGCTAATGTATTAAATATTTCAATTTGATTTTGCACCCAGTTTTCATCTTCACCTAGTTCTTTGGCTAAAAGTTGGGCTACTTTTGTGCTCATGGCTATGGCTGCATTTGCATCAATAAATAAAATTCTTAATCTACGGCTCAAGATATCTTCTACAGTTTCGGCCATTTCATTTTTGATTGCCCAAACTACTTCTGCGGCGATATGTGGGAAATCAGGATGAAGCTTTTCTTTTAGTTCTGGACTTCTTTCTGCCAGAGCCTCGATATTTGCTCGATCTGAGCCATAGCTGTTGAGGTAGTTGTCGTCACTTGCAATTAAAGCACCATGTATTTTTAGGTTTTTGGTTGTGCAGGCTACCGCACTCAGGCCTGCATGTTTAATGGTTAAATCTATTGTTTCTTCGGCCATTCTTCTATAGGTGGTCCATTTACCACCGGTGATGGTAATGAGGCCTTTTGCAGAGACAATTAACTTATGATCTCTACTTATTTCTTTGGTGCTATTGCTATTGACATCGGTAGGGGCGGCAAGTGGACGCAAACCAGAGAATACACTTAAAATATCTTTTTCTGTAGGTTTAAGATTAAAATAATTACCAGCAGTATTTAAGATAAAATCGGTTTCTTCTTTTAATGCTCTAGGCTCTAAACTATGTTCGTCTAATGGAGTATCTGTAGTACCCACCAGCAGGTGATCGTGCCATGGTACAGCAAATAACACCCTGCCATCGGCAGTTTTAGGGATCATTAAGGCCGATTCGCTATTTAAAAACTCTTTCTTTAAAACGACATGAACACCCTGACTAGGACGCACCATTTTTTTAGCATTTGGGTTGTTCATTTGCAAAATCTCGTCTACAAAAACACCAGTTGCATTGATCACTACTTTAGCTTGCAGTTTAAAACTGGCTTTAGTGAGCATATCTTCTGTTTCAACACCAACAACTGTATCGCCTTGTTTAAGCAATTGCACAACTTTCATGTAGTTGATCAATGTTGCACCTTGTGCTATAGCGGTTTGTGCAATGTTAATGGCTAATCTAGCATCATCAAATTTACCATCGAAATAACTAATGGCTCCTTTAAGCCCTTTGGCTTTAATGCCCGGCATTAAACTTAAAGTATGTTTTTTAGAAAGGTATTTGGATTTTCCGAAACTAAACTTTCCTGCCAGCCAATCGTACAAGGTAAGTCCGGTTAGGTATTTTAAAATTGCAAACCAATCATAACAAGGAATGATAAATTCTTCTTTATGTACAAGATGTGGTGCGTTTTCGGCCAACAATCCTCTTTCTCTTAAAGCGTGTTTAACAAGACCTATATCGCCCTGTGCTAAATAACGTACGCCACCATGTACCAATTTGGTACTTCTGCTCGAGGTACCCTTGGCAAAATCGGCCTGTTCTACCAATAGTGTTTTTAATCCTCTGCTAGCGGCATCAAGTGCTGTGCCCAGGCCTGTAGCACCACCACCAATAATGATGATGTCCCAGCTGGACTGATCAACAAGATGGTAATTATGTATTCTGCGCATTGATCATGAAAGTAATAAAACGAAACAATAAACAATTATAAGTAATCATTATCGAAATAATAAAAATCAAGTAAAAAATATTTTAAAATTGTGTGGAATGAAGTATTTTTTGTTTTATTTATTATTTTGCAAAATAAGTCAAGCACCATGATCATGAATTTAGCCGAAAGGCACCAGTTTATCATTAACAGGATACAAAAAGACCAGTACATCAATGTAGTAGAACTGTGTAAAGAATTGAAGGTTTCATCGGTAACAATTAGGAAAGATTTGAAATTGTTAGAAGAGAAAAATCTGCTTTTCAGAACGCATGGTGGCGCAACGGTTAATAATCCTTACACAGTTGATCGACCTGTTAATGAGAAGGAAAAGCTACAGTCTGCTGAGAAAAACAAGATCGGATTAGCAGCAACCCAGCTTTTAAAGGAAAATGATTCTATTGTGGTGGCTTCTGGTACAACCTTGTTGTATTTTGTGAAAAATATTCCTGCTGGTTTGAATTTAACAGTAGTTACATCGGCATTAAATATCGCATTAGAGCTAATGCGAGAACCAGCTATTGAAGTGATCCAATTGGGTGGTTTATTGCGTAAAAGTTCATCTTCGGTAATGGGTACCTATGCAGAACAAGTATTACAAGATTTTTATTTTAATACCTTGTTTTTGGGTGTAGATGGAATAGATCTAGACTATGGCTTAACCACTACAAATGCCATGGAAGCACATTTGAACCGTAAAATGATCAATGTTTCGCAAAAAACAATTGTGCTAGCCGATTCTACTAAATTTGGTAAAAGAGGTTTCGGTAAGATTTGTGGTTTGGAGGATATCGACCATGTGATCACAGATAAAGGTATTTCTCAACAGATCGTTAATCACTTAGAGGGCTTAGGGGTTACGGTTACTATTGTATAAAAATCTGCTGCTGTATTTCTTTATAACTTTCGTTTTTTGAACTCAACTTTCATTTGCGCTGCTTTGGTATATCCATTGAATCTGTAAGAATGGGGGGGGTGCTGTCTTAATTATTTCTTTGTAATTGAAATATTACATAATACCTATCATTATCTGTTTTTCCACTTGATTTGGCCGTATGACGTTAATTTAAAATTAAATTTTTCAGTTTTCTGTCTTGGATTTAAACTTATTTAATGTTTAGAGTAACAGCTATTTGCCTTCTCTTTTGTGCTGATGAAATATTTTATTAGTTTCAATTTGTTTTTATATTTATATAATGAAATGTTTAGTAACATAAAATTGTATAAAACGTAATAATATGTAGGTTTCGATTATGTTAACTTTCTATTAACATCTGCTTAACGTAGGCCGGCTAGTTTTGCAACTTTCGGTAGTAAGCCTAATTATTTGTATAAACTAACCGGATATAATCATTATGAAGAAAACATTTACTCAAAAAAGTGATGCGCTGTGGCAACATCTAAGTTCTGAACGTGATGTTGCTGTTACGGGTTACAGAAAAAAGAAAACCAGATGCACATTTCTTGTAAGTGCCTTTTTTTGCTGCAAAGTAGTATTGGCAGGAACACTGGCTCAAACTCTAATTGCACAAGATGTTTTTGCACAAAGTACCAACCAGAATATTGTAGTTAAAGGTAAGGTGGTTGATGATAGCGATGGACAAGGAATGCCTGCCGTTACCATTATGGATAACAATAAAAAGGTATTGGGTGTAACCAACGAAAAAGGAGAGTATACCATTACTTTACCTAAGGGAACTCCAGTTAGCTTTACCATGGTTGGTTATACTACTGTAAGCAGAACGTTTAATGAAAACCAAAACAATGTAGTTATTGCTATCAAATCGTCTTCAAGTCAATTGAATGAGGTTGTGGTTACAGCACTTGGTATTAAACGTGAGGAAAAAGCCTTGGGTTATGCCATTACCAAATTAGATAGCACTTCATTTACCAATGCGGTAGCAAGTAACTGGACTGATGCACTTTCTGGTAAGGTAGCGGGTTTAAATTTGGTAAGAAATGGCGGTCCTGCTGGATCAAATAAAATAATTTTACGAGGAGAGAATAACCTAACGGGTGATAATGAGGCATTGATTGTAATTGATGGGGTAGTTGCCAGTAGCTCTGCCAGACGTACTGCTGGTGCAAATGGTGGTGTTTATGGTACATCTGGTGACATTATGCCTGCAGATTTTGGAAGTGCATTAAACGATTTAAATCCTGATGATATAGATAATGTAACTGTACTTAAAGGGCCAGGTGCTTCTGCACTTTATGGGCAAAGAGGTGCCAACGGGGCCATTATTATCACCACTAAATCGGGTAATAAAAACAAAAATAAACTAGGGATTTCCTTTACTTCTAATACGGCATTTGAGTCGGTGAATCGCAGTCCAGATATTCAAAATCAATATGGACAGGGGCAATATGGTGTTTCTTATTTCTCTTATGGGGCTACCGAAGATGGGGCAAGTACCAATGCAACCAGTGCAAGTTGGGGTGCACCTTTTGCAGCTGGAGGTATGTTTTATCAATACGATCCAACAACTAAGACCAGAAATTTAGTAAGAACACCTTGGATGGCTTATCAAAATCCAATTGATGCTTTTTTTAAAACGGGTGTAGAAACTACCAATTCGATAAGTTTAGATGGTACTTATCAAAAAGTTGGCCTTCGTTTTTCTGCAAGTCATGGAAGTAATGACTGGATCGTGCCAAATACAGGTTTAGAAAGAACTTCTGTTTCTCTTTCTGGAAATACCAATTTGACCAAAAGACTTGGGTTAACTTTTAAGGCAGCTTATAATAACAGAAATAGTGATAATTTACCTGCAACAGGTTATGGCAATCAATCGTTAATGTATTGGTTCATGTTTGCCCAGCCCAATGTAAATACAGATTGGTATAGAGATTATTGGGCACCAGGCAAAGAGCTTACACAGTTTGTAAACATCACTACTACCAACCCTGAGAGTCCTTATGCTATTTCTGAACAATACCTCAATACGCAAAAAAGAAACGGGTTTTTGGGTAATGTTCAGCTTAATTATAAGTTTACAGACGAGTTGAGTTTCTTGGTTCGTTCATCAATAGATTATAATAAAGAAAATCGCGAAACACTTCGTCCGTACGATGCGGCTGGAAATAAATTTGCACAAGGATCTTACCGTGTTCAAAATATTAGCTCTTATGAGGTTAACGCCGATTTCCTTTTAAAGTACGATAAGAAAATTAATTCTGATCTACGTGTTTCTGCTACAGCAGGGGGTAGCCAGATGAGAAACCACTATAATAAATCTGAACTCCGGGCTGATGGTTTAATTGTTCCGGGTGTTTACAGATTGGATAACAATGCTAATCCTTTGATTTCGGTACCCGATACCGCGAGGTACCGTATCAATAGTTTTTATGGAGCCTTGTCATTTACTTACAAGAATTATTTATTCTTAGATGTTACCGGTCGCCAAGATTGGAGCAGTACCTTGGCTACGCCAACACGTACAGATAATGTTGGTTTCTTCTACCCATCTGCCAGTTTATCTTTTGTGCCTTCAGATCTTTGGAAAATGCCAAGTACGATCAACTTCGCAAAACTGAGGTTGTCTGTTTCGCAAGTAGGTAGTGGTGGTACAAGCCCTTATCGTACGGCTTACAACTATATCTTGGCAGCAAATGGTATTTATCCGGATAGTGCAATGACAAATCCAACGGTATTGCCTAACCCAAACTTAAAGCCGCTTAAAACCACAACTATTGAAGTTGGTGCTGAAATGAGGTTATTTAAAAACAGGTTAAATATTGATATCGCTGCTTATGCTGGAAATACCAAAAATCAGATCTTAAATCGTTTGGTTGATCGTTCTACGGGTTATGCCGTGGCTGTATTTAATGTGGGGCGTGTAGATAATAAGGGAATTGAAATTGCACTTAATGGTACACCCATACAAACCAGGAATTTTAAATGGACACTTAACGGAACCTTTACCGCTAACCGAAATAAAATTAAAGAATTGGCCGATAGTTCTGTGGTATTGCGTACGGGAGCATTGGGTGGTGGACAGGTAGTAGCTAATGTAGGTGGAAGTATGGGCGATTTATATGGTCGTGGTTTCCTTCGCTCTCCTGATGGACAGATTGTATATGACGCGGTTACCGGAAATGCAAAAACCAATACCAATGACCTGATCTATCTCGGTAATACCATGCCTAAATTCAGGTTCAGCTTTGGTTCTGGTGTAAGCTATAAACAATTCAACTTAAATGTATTGTTCGATGCACAACTTGGTGCAGTTGGTCATTCGTTAACTTTTTCTAGAATGGCTGCCTTGGGTAAACTTAAAGTCACTTTACCGGGCAGGTACAATGGGGTAATTGGTCAGGGCGTGGTACAAAACCCAGATGGGTCTTATCGCCAAAACAATGTAATTGCTACCAATTTTGAAAGTTATTACACTTCACTTTATGGTTCAGATCAGGCTGAAGGAAGTGTGTTCAGGACTGACTACCTTAAATTTAGAGAGGCGAATATCAATTATACCTTGAATTCAAATTTTGTGAAACGTTTGGGCTTAAGCAGGGTAGCTATTGGAGCTTATGGCCGGAACTTATTTATTTGGTCGCCATGGCCAGCATTCGATCCAGAGTTTGGAACATTGGCTGGTTCAGATATTGTTCAAGGTTTCGAAACTGGGCAATTGCCATCTACCAGAACCTATGGTGTACGTTTAGTTGTTGGTATTAATTAAAAGGAAGATGAAAAATATAAAAATATATACATTATTACTTGTACTTGGTGTTTCGTTCTTTTCTTGTAAAAAGGATTTTAATGAAGTAAATACAGATCCTATTGGGAAAAGTGGTACAACAGCTAACCAATTATTAGCTCCTGCATTGGTAAATATACTTAATGCCAATATGGTGCGTAATCGGAACTTTACCAGCGAATTGATGCAGGTAACCGTTGATATAGGTGATGCAGAAGGAAAAGTATTTAGGTACGATGTTAGACGTAATTTAGCTGATTATACCTGGAATACTTGGTATCTGGAGTTGACCAACTTAAAGAATATCCATACCATAGCCAGTAAGGCCGAAAGTTCAAATAAATCTTATCAAGCTATTTCATTGATCACAGAGGCTTGGGTTTTTCAATTGTTGACTGATGTTTACGGTGATGTACCTTATTTGCAAGCCAATCAAGGTAAAGATGGCGTGTTAGAGCCAGCATTTGATAAGCAGAAAGATATCTACTTGGATTTGTTCAAGAAGTTGGAGGAAGCCAATACATTATTGGCAAATGGTGAAGCTATTATACCAACCGGAGATCCTGTTTACCAAGGTGACGTTTCAAAATGGAGAAGGTTATGTAATTCTTTATACCTGAGATTGTTAATGCGTATTTCTGGTAAAGCCGAGGTGAGTGCTACGGTAATTGCCAAGATCAAAGATATTGTAGATACAAATTCTGCAAAATATCCGATAATGCAGAACAATAGCCATACAGCCAAAATTCTTTGGAATGGTACCAACAGCAGTACTGCGGTATATTCTTCGCCATTTATGATCAATGTTCGTGCAGTAGATTTTAGAACACCAGCAATCTGTGCTTTCTTTATTGATAATTTATGGAACTGGAAAGATCCACGTATCGTGACCAGTTATGGTAAAAATGGAATCAGTAGATTAGGAATTGCACCTGGTTCAATTGGTTTCGCAGGCGTACCGAGTGGATATGATACTGGAAGTTCTATACAAAGACAAGCTTATTTCTATTCAGATGCAACCACAAATAATCCAACAACTTTACAGACCGATCCATATACAGGGATCATAATGAATGCAGCTGAAGTTGATTTTATATTAGCCGAAGCAGCTGCAAAAGGTTGGATCAATGGTACTGGCGAAACGTATTATTATAAAGGTATAGCAGACGCGATCAATTATTGGTTGCCAACTGTGTGGGTAAATCCAACCGATCCTGCGGTTAAAGCTTATGCTGTTGCAGCAGATATTGATTGGAATGATGCTTTGCCATTAAATACAACTACACCAGGCACTGGCAGTAAAATGGAACTTATCCAACTGCAAAAATATTATGCCCTGTTCTTGGTCGATTTTCAACAATGGTTAGAATATAGAAGAACTGGACATCCGTTTTTGCCAAAAGGCAGTGGATTGGCCAATGGAGGGAAAATGCCTGCTCGTTTAAATTATCCATTAATTAGTCAGTCTACAAATCCAACAAGTTATAAAAATGCCGTTGCAGCACAGGGTGCTGATGATATCAATACGTTAGTTTGGTGGCAAAAACCTTAAAAATTACGACAATGAAAAAGACATTAGATTATATAATTGTATTAACAGCCATTGTTAGTATTTTTTGGATGGGCTGCAAGCGAGATGATGATTATATTGTGAGTACACCTAGTGCGTATATCTCCAATTTCGATCTGAAAAAGTTGTATAAAAACACAGATTTACAACTTAATGCAGATTTACTAGGGGGTGCAACCTCAATTAAAGGTGTTGTCATTTCAGATTTTAGGTCTGGAAATTCGCCAGCAGGACTGCTTATTATGCAGAACAGCAGGATGACAGGCAATGGAATAGATTCTTTAAGAGGAATAGCTATTAATTTGGGTGCAGAAGCCTCCAAATATATCCCTGGCGATTCTATACACGTTAAAATAGATGGAACAGTATTGAAACGGATGAATGGTATTCTGCAGATTGTTGGTGTGCAAAGTACCGCCGTGAATAAAGTGGCTGCAGGGAGAGCATTGAGAACACAAGCGGTGAATACCGGTAAGATTTTGGCGTCGCCCTCAACTTACGAAAGTACACTCGTTACCATTAGCAGTGCTTTAGTTGAGCCTGAACCAGTATCTGGAGAAACCTATTCGGGTGATAAGACTTTGAATGATGGCTTTGGGAAAGCTACATTGCATACTGAAACAACAGCTAGTTTTGCCTCAACGCCAATATTGGGCAGTGGTAACTTTACAGGAATAGCCTTTGTAGTACCTAGCGGTACCTCAAATAAATTGCAGTTATGGATGCGCTCGGCAAGTGATTTCTTCTTTGTTGTGCTTCCTAAATTGTCTCCAGCTATTATTACTGGATATTTGGTAGATCCGAATGGCTCTGATGCCAATTACGAGTATATCCAGTTTTTGGCTACAAAAGATATTGATTTTTCGGTAACACCATTCTCAGTTTACACCACTAATAATGCGGGTTCAACCAATCCATTCCCAACTACAGGTTGGAATTTAGGTGGGATAAGGACCTATAAATTTAATTTAACATCTGGTAAAGTTGTTAAGGGAGAGTATTTTTATGTAGGTGGTACAGGTAAACTGATCAATGGTAGTCCAACTGCTGGACCTTCAACAGATATCAGCTCTGCAAAATGGATCGCTAGTGTTAACTATACCAATACCACAGGTGCGGATGGTGTAGGTGCGGTAACAACCAATTTATTGGCCAATAGTGGTAATGCTGCTGGTATTGCGCTATTCGCAGGTACGCTTGTAGATGCTTCTACAGTTCCTTTAGATGTGATTTTCTATGGTGGTGCAGGGGGTAATTTTTATACAGCTGGCCCGCCAGAAGCAGGTTATCGAATTACAAATACTGATTATTACAGTACAGTAAACCCACTTACCCGTTTGCCTCAAGCATTTCATGGAGCAGGTACCAATACCAATCGCTTAGGTTTTCCGGCAGCCATTAGTTTTGCGCAATTGGGTGGTGTGTACGACGCGACCTCTGGAAGATGGGTTACTGGCAGAACATTAACAAGTGTAGCGGTAAGCTCAACCGACCAAATAACGGTTATTGAAGGGGGAACCAAATTAGTTAATTAATAAACTATAGCGCCAATTAGTAAAAATTGGCGCTATTTATTTAGGCTTCAATTGTTTTGAACTAAATTTTTAAACACTATACTATTGCGCTAATTTTATATCAGTATATAGAAAATAACATGAACAGAAGATCATTCCTCCAGAAATCAACCTTATTGGGCACCACTATGTTTGTGAGCCTAAAATCCTATTCGTTTAATCTTTTTGATCTCGAAGCTAAAATTTCAGGCCGTATTACCAGTAAGGGAAAAGGAATTGCCGGAGTTGTGGTGTCGGATGGATTTAGTGTGGTACAAACAGATAAAAATGGAAACTATACCATTGAAATAAATACATTGGCTAAATTTATTTGGTTAAGTACACCATCGGGTTACGAGTTTAAAACTGAAAGTAATATTGCAAAACATTACGAATCGGTTACTGTTAAATCAGCCCTCAATTTTGAGCTGAAAGCACTCCAGCAAAAAGATGATCGACATAATTTTATCATTTGGGCAGATCCACAAGTAAAAAATAAAAAAGATGTAGAGTTGATGATGACTACTGCTGTGCCTGATGTAAAGAAAGTAGTAGGGGCTATGGGCAATGTGCCAGTACATGGCATTACAGTTGGCGATATTGTTTGGGACAACCATGCACTTTTTGTAGACTACAATAAAGCAGTAGTACAAATGGGTATTCCATTTTTTCAGGCCTTAGGTAACCATGATATGGATTATAGAATGGGTGGTGATGAAACATCGGACAAAACCTTTGGTGAACATTATGGACCAACTTATTATTCATTTAATAGGGGTAAGGCTCATTATGTGGTGTTAGACGATGTTCGTTATTTAGGTACTGAACGTAATTATGATGGTTTTATTAATCAGATGCAGTTAGATTGGTTGGCAAAAGATTTGAAATTTGTAGCTAAAGATGCCTTATTGATCATTTGTTTGCATATTCCAGTACACAATTCTGTTAAAAATAATACCGATTTCTATAAAGTTCTAGAAGGTTTTACCAATGTCCACATCATGTCTGGTCATACGCATTACAATAAAAATGTAATTACAAATGACATATATGAACATAATCATGGTACCGTTTGCGGTGCTTGGTGGACGGGGCCAATTTGCGAGGATGGTACACCTTGTGGTTATGGCGTGTATGAAGTTGATGGCACGAAACTTAAATGGTATTATCAGCCTACTGGCTTAAGTAAAAATGAACAGATCCATATTTATGTGGATGAATTGACCAATCAAAAAAGGTTGATCGCTAATGTGTGGAATTGGGACCCTCAATGGAAAGTAGAATATTTCTTAGATGGTAAAGCTATGGGCGAACTGTCTCAAGAAAAAGGCTTTGATCCTTTAGCCGTAACTTTATTTAAGGGTGATCAATTGCCAATGGGAAGAACGTTCGCTGAACCTAAAAAAACAGACCACTTATTTGTAGCTCACTTTAGTCCTTCGGTTAAAAAGGTTAAAGTAGTGGCAACAGATCGTTTCGGACAACAATTTACAACTGAAGTTTAAAATCATATCAAATGAAAAAATATATCTTTCTTGGTTTTTTTGGCGTAATTTCAATTACTGGATTTAAAGTAGCCAATCAGCAGCAAAATATGCAAACAAGTTTTCCCGAATTTAGTGCAGAAGCACATCGTGGTGGTAGAGGTTTGATGCCTGAAAATACCATTATTGCAATGCTAGATGCCATGAAATTTGAGCGTGTAACCACCTTAGAAATGGATACACATATTACAAAAGATCAGCAAGTAGTGGTTACGCATGACGATTACTTGAGCCCAGGTTTTATGTTGACCCCTGATGGAAAGGAAATCCCGAAATCGGATGAGAAGAAATATGCTGTTTTTCAGATGGATTATGCTGATTTGAAAGCATTTGATATTGGTACAAAAGTAAATGCAGGTTTTACTGAACAGAAAAAAGTTAAAACTTATATTCCTTTATTGGCTGATTTAATTGACAATGTTCAACGTGAAGTTAAGCAGAAGAACAGAAAGCAGGTGTTTTATAATATTGAAACCAAGTGTGCGCCACAAGGTGATGGAGTGGTGAACCCAACACCAGAGGTTTTTGTAAAACTGTTAATGGATGTGATTGAAAAAAAGAAAATTACTCCATTTGTAGTGATCCAATCATTTGATAAAAGAACTATCCAATTGATCCATCAAAAATACCCTAAAGTGAAAACTTCCTTTTTGGTGGCCAATAAAAAAACATACGAAGAGAATATTGCAGATTTGGGTTTCAAACCATTTATTTTAAGCCCTGAATGGAGAATGGTTGATGCCAATTTGATACAAAAAGCTCATGCAGATGGTGTGAAAGTAATTCCATGGACTGTAAATGCAGTTGATGATATCAATAAATTGAAATCGCTTAAAGTGGATGGAGTGATTACAGATTATCCAAATCTATTTTAAATTAGCTTATGAAATCCCTCAAGAAAATAATTGTACTTGGCTTATTCCTTAGTTTAGGTTTTAATGTTTCATTTGCACAGACAGTTAAATGGGACAGCACTTATCGTCCTGGTAAATACGTAGAACAGGTAGCTAAGTTTAAAGCCGAAACCACATCTAAAAAAGACATTGTGTTTTTAGGTAATAGCATTACTGCTGGTACAGATTGGGCTAAGTTGTTACAATTGCCCCAAGCAAAAAACAGAGGGATTTCTGGAGATATTACTTTTGGTGTTTTAGAACGTTTGCAAGATGTGATAGACGGTAAACCCGCCAAAATCTTTATTTTAATAGGTATCAATGACATTTCTAGGAATATCCCAGACAGTGTGATCTTAAACAATTATAAACAAATGATCAGCCGCATCCGTAAAGGATCAAAGCAAACACAGATCTATTTTAATACCCTGTTACCTGTAAATAGTTCTTTTGAGAAATTTAAGAACCATTATGGTAAGGATGAGCATATTCTTTATATCAATAAAGAAATTAGAAAAATGGCGGCAAAAAATGTGACAATTGTAGATTTATATCCTGTTTTTCTAGATAAGGAAAATCATTTAAGAGCTGAATTGACCAAAGATGGTCTGCATCTTATTCCAGCAGGATATCAGGTTTGGGCCGATTTTCTAAATGCAAAAGGATATTTGAAATAAAAGGAATTGTGCTAAAAATAAAAAAGTCTCCAAATTAAACTTGGAGACTTTTTTATTTAGTTATTTGCTGGTGGAGGTGGAGGGGTTCCTTTTTCAGGTCTCGGTCCTCTAGGACCTTTGCCACCTCTTCTATCTTTCATTTTGTCTCTCATTTCATCACGAGATGCAGCTAAAGTTTTTTTCTGATCTGCAGTTAAAATGGCGTCCATTTTTTCTTTGTTGGTTTTGAAAAAAGCTTTACGCTCTTCCATTTTACCTTGCATAGCGGTTCGGTCTTGCGTACGCCATTCGTCGTTTTTCTTGATACGGTCTAATTCTATTTGCTGTATCTTTTGTTTCTGGTCGGCAGTTAAACTTAACTTTTGTTGTAGTGCATTTGCCATTTTTTCTGCTCTTTGTTCTGCAGTTGCTTTCTCTTTGCCTGGTTTTTGGGCGTAGCTAGCAGTAATTCCCATTACTACTAAAGCCATTGTATAAAATAATTTTCTCATCTGTATTTTTTGTTATTTAATAACATAGATGAAAAAATGATTGCAGAGTTTAATTTAAGCTTGTTAAAATATGTTAATTCTTATTGAGCTGAGAAATAGATTTTTGCATTTGTGCCATCATACTTGATAGGGTTTCGATGGTAGGTTCTGGTGTAGGGTCAGGCAAAGAAGTAGAGATATATGCTTTTGCTTTCCAGATTTCTAAAATATCATCAGCATCAATAGAATAAGGATCATATACTTTATTGTCTGAAATTAGCTTCAGTTCTTTGTTCTCTTTGAAACGGTTACCTGCTCTTTTGTAAACAACACCTTCATTTTTACTAATGATTACATAAGTTTCTCCGGTTTTAACTTCGCTCCAGTTGTCTAGATATTCTCCAATAATTACACTGCCCGGTTGGATCGGTAACATTGAGTCTCCCATAATTTCAAATGCCCTAAAAGTTCCCTGTCTTAAAGCGGGTAGGGGAAGCTGGAATTTTGGTAGGTCTTGGATGTATTGTGGATCTGAAAAACCATTTAAATATCCGGCGCTAGCTTTAACAGGTACCAATTCTATATTCTCATTGTCGTTCTGATCAACAGAGATACTTAAAACCCTAAGGTTAGAACCTTGGCTCTTTGGTTTAGGTTTCCAGTTGTCATTTATATTTTCATTGATAAATTCATCAATAGTTAAATCAAAATATTCTGCTATTTTTTTTAGTAAATCATATTTTGGTTCAGCTCTATCTTCTTCATAGGCTCCAATTAATGAACGCTTAATTTCCATAGCATCAGCGAATTGTTGCTGTGTATGACCTTTTTTCTTTCTTAAGTACTTAAGGTTGGATGAAATGTTTGACATAAAAAATAATTTTAAAATAAATTTGTTTTTACTAAAATTGTTAGTATTATTGTGCCAATAAAGTTAGTAATATTTATTTAAAGTACAAGCAATAATCTAATTAATTTAGTTTTTACCTTTTAAAGCATAGAAATCATGAGAAGATTTGTTTACATCGTAACCGACAGAAATCGCACAAGTTTACACGTAGGAATGAGTGCAGACCTTATTAAAACGCTTGATTTCTATAAACAGATGCCAAATCTGTTTTTTGATAGCGCACAACAACTTACGCGTTTAGTGTACTTTGAAGAGTTCAAAACTGAAACACAGGCTTTAAGTCGTTTCAAGTTAATTAGCCGCTTTACAAGGTTGCAGAAGGAGAGAATTGTACGTTCTTGTAATCCTGATTGGATTGACCTTACGATCGGCCTTGATTTTGAAAATATTCTTTCTCATCAAAAGCTGAATACCCAAGTAGCATTGCCACTTAGCATACTTTCATAATACAACTACCTATAAATAAAAAAGGCGGCCAGATTTTAAAATCTGGCCGCCTTTTTTATGTGCTTATTTTTACCAACCTGGGGCAAATGTTAAGCCGAATACACCACCTTTAACATCTTTCCGTTGAAAAGGAAAAGCATAATAAGGTTCTAATATAAAGGCATTGAATAGATTTACCCTCAATGAAACTCCTGCACTAAATACAGGTACGCGTTCTAAAGGTGTACCATCTGGTAATAAAGTACTACTTGGCTGACCTTTAAAAACTACTTTTGAATCTTCTGTCCATGCTAAACCTGCATCAAAGAAGAGGTTTAAGTCAGAGAACAGGTATCGAGATTCTATTTGAGCTAACTTTTTAGGACCAGTAAATGGCAATCTAATTTCAAAATTAAATACAGCAATCTTACTTCCAGATAGCTGATTGATATCAAAAGTACCCGTATTCTGATTTTTACTATTGTAGAACGAATTAGCTTCATAACCCCTAATTAAATAAGGGTAGCCTAAAAACATTGGATATAGATTCTCACCATCTCTACCAATACGCATGTAATTGTAGGTTCTTACAGCAAAAGTTACTGGTTTAGCTCTAAAGTATTTTCTGGCATCGACAGAGATGGCCGTAAAGTTATAATCTCCAAAATATTGCTCTGCACCAACCCTATATCGGAAACCATCTAAAGGCCCAGTCATCCCAAATATGGAGTTATCGCCAATAAACGAAGCATTGGTCTGGTAAATTGTAAAAGAATTTAATGGAATACCTAAGACGTTTCTGGCATTTTCTGTAGAAACCTTTTCTCTATCTGAACCTAAATAATAAGCTGGATAACCATTAACATCTTGATAATAATTGTTAAAGCGATCTAAACGATAACTGTAACGTGATATGGCCGTACCAAGCTCAAAACGATGCGCTTTATTAAATGGATAAGAACCAAAAACTTCTAGTTTATCTTCAAATGTTCTTAAAATATTGGTACTAATGGTATCAATTGGATCGCCACCTTTAGTCGGATCGTAAGCGCCAAAAGTTCTAAAACCAGTAACATAAGGAATATGTGAAGCTGCAACTCCCCAATTGATTCTGCTTTTTTGGTTAATATAACCTACAAGCCCACCAAAATCGTAAATCTCACCATTTACAGAAAGGTTGGCAATAATTTGATTACGTCCTAATATATCACTGAACATGCCAATAATACCTCCTTGTATGCCTGTTCCGAACCTACTTGTAGAAACACCAACGCCACTATTTGCCAAGTAATCTAAACGGAACTTAGGTCTGTAAGGAACAGTTTCCATTGCATCGTCTCCAGTTTTTTCGAAACGATCAAAGTTGCCAAGATTTGAATTGACAATATTAACGCCTAGATTTTCCATTGGAGGTAAAATGGCCGGTCCAAAGTTGACATCTTCAGGGTTAACAGTCTTTGCCTTAAAGTTGCTTAAAGGAGAGTTGTATAAAGTGTATCGTTGGTAACGATAATAACTGTAAATGATATCATCATTACGTGAAACAGTAATGGCAGGAGAGAACTCTGTAATACCACTAATACCAGTAAAGTAATCTGTAAGTTGCTTTACAGTGTTATCGGCTAAAGTATATTCGTATAAGTTTCTAAAACCATCTCTATTCGATAAGAAAAAAATACGTTTACTATCTCCAGAGAATTGTGCGTTTAAGTTATTCGCTCCTTTAAAAACAGGGATGTTAGTTAATGCTTTAGTTTCAATATCATAAACAGTTAAATTGATCGGATTAACAGCATTGATATTTCCGGCCATCATTGCCGCTCTATCGCTTGAGAAAACTATTTTAGTACCATCAGGAGAGAAGTTAGGTGCATAATCAGAATACTCATCATTGGTAATCTGTGTAACCTCTTTTGTAGTTAGGTTATAAGAAAAAATGTCACTTTGACCTTCTACCATACCAGAGAAAGCAATTTCATTGCCACTTGGCGACCAAGTTAAATTTCCAAATTGTTCAACCTTGCCCATACCAGTTTGTAGCACGGTGTTTCCATTGGCTACATCTACTACCAACAATTGGTTTCTTCCTTTTCCAAAGATACTGAAGGCAAATTTTTTGCTGTCTGGCGACCATGTACCTGCAGATTCGATAAAGTTAAAATCATCAATGTGTGTATTGGCAATTTGACTACTCAGTTTTCGAATAATGTGACCTGTTTTGGCATCGGCTAAAAAGAGATCTATACCAAACAAATCTTTCTCTGATAAAAAGGCCAAATATTTACCATCAGGACTAATGGCAGGGGCAACGTTCATATTACCTGCATTTTTATTATCGATAATCTTGGTGCCTGCTATTTTGATCTGAGAACTGTCTGCTTTTAATAATGGTCTGTAATGTTGTTCAATTGAATTCTTCCATAAACCAGATAAGGTTTTATCATCGTAACCAAATGTATATCTTATTCCATTTTCGTATCCGTATTTAGCAGTAGCTTTAAATAATGGAACAATAGTAGTATCGCCATAAAGTGAGCCTACAAAGGTCCAGAATGCTTGTCCATAACGATAAGGAAAGTATTTGTTAGAATTGGTAAGGTCTTTTAAGGAAGGAATATCCCTATTTAGTAAGGCATCTCGCATCCACATGGAAGTAAAGGCATCTTTTTTGCCTACAGATAAGTATTCGGCCATACCTTCAACCATCCATAAGGGGGTATTGCCAACATTTTCTAAACTAATCGAGTCTTTCTCTAACAATAAATGATATTGGAAAGCGTGTACAAGCTCATGGCCCAAAACATGTCGTGTTTGGCTGTTTAACTCTAACACAGGCATAATTACCCTATTCTTTAAGGCTTCTGTAACGCCACCAGTACCCACGCCAATCTCGCCATTTAAGGCTGTAGTTTGTTGGAAATCTGGGTGATTACTATAAAGAATGATAGGGTTTTTCTTTAAAAAAGTATCTCTAAAAACCTCTTGGTGCATTTTGTACCAAGTTTCGGCATCTTGGGCAAACTTCTTTAATAGCTTCTCATTTTTGATGTAATAGTAAATCTCAAAGTGAGGGGTTTGCAGAACCTTGAAATCCTCATTTTTATACCTCACTCTGTTTTGGCCAAAATATTGGGCCTTTACAGTTGTAAATGATACCAAAATGAGCAATAAAATCAGTAACGATTTTTTTGATAAGGTAAAGTTTCTATTCATATGTCGAATTTTTAAGAACAATTTTATATTAAATTACGGAAAAATCTATTTGTCAGATCTAAATGCACAATTAGCCACCATTTCTTTGTTGTTTCTCTTTCTCTTTTTGCTCCTGTTTTTGTTTTCTTTTTAGCTCTCTTTCTTCTTTTTTAGTTAAAGGAACTGTTGCCGGAGGAGTCTGTTTTACAGGGGCTTCGGTGTTTTTCTTTTCCTCTTGTTTTGGTTGTACTTCTGGTTCTGTTTTTGGGATTTGAGGCTCTTCAGCAATTGGAATGCTCATATCTAATGAATCTATTGCAGTACTATCTATTGCAGTGGTGTCAACTTGTTGTACTGGGGTAGGGCAATTGATGTTTCTAGTAATTTCTACCTTTGATTTAGGGAAAGGCCCATAGGTGTAACCAGAATTAGGATCGTGGTAAACTTTCTCCATAAATTTAGCAAAAATAGGTAAGGCAGTACGCGATCCTTCTCCTTGTTCGCCATTTTTAAAATGCGCAGTACGTTCATCACAGCCTACCCAAACACCTGTAACCAGATCTTTGGTAATACCCATGTACCAAGCATCTACATAATCTGAAGAGGTACCGGTTTTGCCTCCAATTTGATTGTTCTTTTTCCATAAATCCCATTCCCATAACGCTCTAGATGTTCCTCCTGGCTCGTCCATACCTCCTCTAAACATATATAACATTAACCATGCAATTTCTTCGGTTAATACCCGCTTGGTTTTTGCAGTAAATTCTTCAATCAAATTGTCGTTTTGATCTGTAATTTTTTCTACTAAAATAGGATCTGTTCTTACGCCTTCATTTAAAAAGGTACTATAGGCTTTAACCATTTCAAAAACAGTTACATCATTTGGACCTAAACTTACCGATGGAACAGATTCTAAATGACTCTCAATACCACATTCTTTGGCCCATTTAACCACGTTATCCCAACCCACTTTTTCTGTTACCTGTGCAGTAACTGTATTTACAGATTTACCCATGGCCCAACGTAATGACATTTCTTGATAGCTATTGCTCCAATCTGCATTTTTTGGTTCCCAATATTCAGTTTTGCCCTTGTTTTGGTAAGCAATCTTCACAGGTTTATCTACAAAGGTATCGCATGGGCTCATGCCACTTTCTAAAGCTGCCAAATAAGCAAAAGGCTTAAAGGTAGAACCGGCTTGTCGTTTAGCTTGGTTTACATGGTCGTATTTGAAAAACTTATGGTCTATACCACCAACCCATACTTTAATTTTACCACTTTTCGGCTCCATGGTCATCATTCCGGTATTCATGATCTTTCCATAATAGCGAATAGAGTCCATGGTAGAAAATAACGTATCTCGATCTCCCTTATAAGAAAAGATTCTCATCTTTTTCTTTTTGTTAAAATAGGCATCAACAGAATCGGTGTTGTTTTTGTATTTTTTCTGTAATAGGGCATAGATAGGCAAGTTACGTTTGGCCCTATCTGGATAATCTACCTTTTTGCGTTCCGAATCTTCCCAAGGGTCTTCGTTGCCCCAAACACTATAAAACCTTTTCTGTAAAACCTTCATCTGGTCTTTTACAGCCTCCTCAGCATAACCTTGTAATTTAGAATCGATAGTAGTGTATATTTTTAGCCCATCTTCGTATAAATCAAGATCATTATCCTCGCACCATTTCTCTAGGTATTTGTCAACTGCTGCCCTTAAATACGAATCGCCATCGCTACCATCTTTCATTTTACCTTCTTTGAGCTGCATAGGCTGTTTAACCAATAGTGCCAAACTATCTTTACTCAAGTAATTGTATTTATTCATTTGGCTCAGTACTATATTTCTTCTTTCTAAAGCCCTATCTGGACTTTTTAGTGGATTATATAGATTGGTACCTTTAAGCATACCTACCAATAAGGCCGCATCGGTAGTAGATAATTCTTTAGCTTCTTTATCGAAATAAATTCGAGATGCTGTTTTAATACCATAAGCATTATTACCAAATGATACCGTATTTAAATACATGGTAATGATGTCATTTTTGCTGTAGTTGGCTTCCAATTTTAGTGCAGTCATCCATTCCTTAAATTTAGAAACCAGTGTACGTACCAATGGTACATGTTTAATAAAACCAGATGATTTGCTATATCGGGTACGGTAAAGATTTTTGGCCAATTGTTGGGTAATGGTACTTGCACCACCATCTTTTCCCATTCCTACCACCGCTCTTGCAACAGCTTGTACGTCAATGCCAGAATGTTTGTAGAAACGAACGTCTTCTGTGGCTACCAAAGCTTTGATTACACTGGGTGATATTTCTTCGTAGTTAACAGGTGTTCGGTTTTCTTTAAAGTAACGGCCAATTAACTTGCCATCTGAAGTATAGAGTTCTGATCCAACTCGTTGGGCTGGTTTCTTAATGTCGCTGTAACTTGGAGAATAGCCAAAAAGCCATAAAAAGTTAAGCTGTAAGGCGCAGAAGAAAATGATAATGTAAAATATAAAAAAGGCGATATAACGAAGGTATCTATTTTTTATTTCTTTAAACATGGGATAAAGATGTA
The DNA here is from genome assembly GCF_001412215.1 of Pedobacter sp. Hv1. Lineage (GTDB taxonomy): Bacteria > Bacteroidota > Bacteroidia > Sphingobacteriales > Sphingobacteriaceae > Pedobacter. The sequence goes on along the minus strand of NZ_LLWP01000004.1, from coordinate 502,794 downwards.
AAAATCGTGAAATATTATCTGTTAAATTGTGTTAAAACTGTAAGTACAAATTAACGTATTTAATTTACTTAAATTTCGTCTATATTTAAAATAAAAATACCTAAATGAAGACCAATACAAAAAAATACCTAGCAAATCCTGACGTAAAGTTCCAGTTAAAAAACTTTAGCACGACCTATGATGGTCATTTAGATAAAGATACAGGCAAGATCGAATTGGAAAAAGTGAAGGAAGATCTCGATGTGTATCAAGAAGTATTGTATGCTGCAGGCACACATTCAATTCTAGTTATTTTTCAAGCAATGGATGCTGCCGGGAAGGATAGCGTAATTGAGCATGTAATGTCTGGCCTAAACCCTCAGGGCTGTCAGGTGTATAGTTTTAAAACCCCAAATAGTGAAGAATATAAACATGATTTTTTATGGAGGCATTACAAGGCCTTGCCAGAAAAGGGTAGGATAGGTATCCATAACCGTTCACATTACGAAAATGTATTGGTTTGCAAGGTGCATCCTGAATATATCATGAGCGAAAACATTCCTGGTTATACCGATGTGAAAAAAATTGACAAGAAGTTTTGGAGCAACAGGTACGAAAACATTAAAAATTTCGAAAAACAATTAACTGATAATGGAACTGTGGTGCTTAAATTTTTTCTTCATGTTTCTAAAGAAGAGCAAAAACAACGTTTCTTAGACCGGATAGATGATCCAGCCAAAAATTGGAAATTTGCAGTAGGCGATTTAAAAGAAAGAGCCTTATGGACCAACTATATGCAAGCTTATGAAGAAGCTATTGCAGCAACTTCTACTGCAAATGCACCTTGGTATGTTATTCCGGCAGATAAGAAATGGTATACCAGACTTGCAGTTAGTCAGATTATTGCTGAAACATTAGCAGGTTTAAAATTGAAATTTCCAGTTTTACCAAAAGAAGAAGCAGTGCAATTGGCTACATGCAAAGAACAATTGCTAAAAGAGAAATAGAAAATAGTTTCCTTTTAGGATATGCCTAATGTATTGTATTTTCGCCGCTGAATGAAATCAATTGGATTAACAAATGATGTCCTAAATGGTAACGAGGTAATAGGATTCCGCTTGTTGCAATGGTTTCCATTGTTCTTTTTGCTCATTACCCCGTTTGCTTTATACTTAGATTCTGTTGCCTTTACCAAAGCATATTTTGATTTGCGATGGTTGGTGAACGTTAGCGTGATCATTTTCTTTTGTGCATTTTATTATGTTTCTGATGTGCAGTTGCGAAAGCTAATGCTTATTATGGTCCCCTTGTCTTATTTGGGAGAATGGATTTTTTCTAAATGGTTTGGTTGGTACACCTATCGTTTGGAAGAAATACCCATTTATGTACCTTTTGGACATGCCATTGTTTATGGGGCTGGTTATGTGGTTGCTGGTTACAAAACAGTAATTAAACATGAGCTATCGCTCCGTAAATTGTTTTCAATCGTATTTATCTTATTATTTGCCGGAGTAACTATTTTTGTTGAAGATTATTTCTCGGGTATATTGGGTATGTTGTTCTTTTGGTTAATCTATCGCAAAAAATGGCAAAACCTTTATTTCCTTATCGCACTTTGTGTAATTTATATTGAGCTATGGGGAACCTGGTATGGCTGCTGGGCCTGGGAAGCAAAAATAGGTGGCCTACTGCCTACTGCCAACCCACCAATGGGTGCAGTTTTTTTGTATGGCGGTGGCGATGTACTCTTGGCCAGAATTGTGCGTCGATGGGACAGGTATAAAGCGAATAGCTAATTTGGATCTTATTTATAATCCATTTTAAATTGATCTAGCTTTGGAAGCTGTTTTTTATTTCTATTCAATTCGTACTCGTAAATACTCTTACCAAGGTTTTTCATAAATGGATAACAAACAGTTTCGTATTCATATTTTCCATCGTTATAAATGCCATCTTCATTAGATTGAACTACGGCGGTTAAAAAGAACTCTACTTTATTTTTAAAATCTACGAAATAAGCATTGTCGATAATGAAGCCATAGCTATCACCATATTTGTTAAAAATTCTGATGTTAGGATCTATTACAGCATTTTTTTCTCTACCATAATATAACATTTTAGCATAGGTTGGCCAAAACTCCTTGGCATCGTATTTAGGATAATCGCTTTCTGTTGGCAATTTACTCATATAGGTGTAAATGAGTTTGTAATCTTCTGGCGTTAAATTAAAACGATCTTTTGCTTTGTAAGCTTCGGGCATCATCAAACGCTTCATTAATGATTGCTGATCTGCAATAGTAAAAACATTTTTGTTCTCAAAACTATAGGGTTTGTTTACCAATTGCTCTTTACTGTCCATGTAACCTACACCTACAATTAAATTAGTTAAGGTTAATGGATATTCTTTAGCATCGTATTGTGCTGGTTGATGGTAAACCAATTGATCACCATTATAAAAATCGATAGGGTTGGTGTTTTTAGCGGCCTCTCCGGCATCGCCAATGGCTAAACGGTTTAAGATTCTACTTTCGGTCATGCCATACTTTTTAAGCTTAGCGTTGATTTCTGCACGGCCAATAAATTCAAATAAACGATTAAATGCATCGTTATCGCTGGTTAGCAAAACTTTTTTGATATAGTGTGCTAGAGAAGGCTTTCCATTTGCTGCACTTTCATCTTTCAGTACTTTGGTTTGACCTTTAAAACTGCTGTCGGTAAGCATGGTCAGGTTTGCAGTTAGTCCTTTGTTTTTAAGCTCATTTACTTTTTCGAGAGCAAAAATTACACCCGCCAACTTCACGGTACTGGCAGGATAGAAATATCGGGTTGGATTTAAATTATAACTAAAACTTTTGAAACTAGGTTTGTTGTTAGCATCGCGATTAACCTGCGTGTACATGATTTGTACCTCATTTTTATTAGGGTGATTGAGTATGCCAGCAAATAATTCGGGTTTGTCTTGCATCAATTTTTTTAAAAATAAGGTGTCGGTCTGTTGGGCCATTGCAGTGCTGCTGATTAGAAAAAATAGACAAAAGGATAATTTACGCATAAGACAAATCTTGAGGTTTAAAGATAGGATTTTCTGTTGTTTCTATAAGTTGCTATTGTAACAATGTCTATTTAATTTGTATTTGAGGCTAAATTAGCTACCTTTGCGCTGCTTTTGGTTCCCGATTTAAGGTCGGGATTAAAAGGGAATACGGTGTAAATCCGCAACTGTCCCGCAGCTGTAAGCTCTATAACGGTTTTCAATTCTATGGCCACTTTTCGTGTAAAACGAATGGGAAGGCTGGAAACCGGGAGTAAGTCAGAAGACCTGCCTAAGCATTATAATTTCATAGCTTTCGGGGATTGAAGCTAGGAGTGGGTGTTGCTTTTGTATTTACATACTCCTTAATTTCTGCTTGCTGTGGGTAATACTCACAACAAAAAAATGATAAAGAAAAGTTTGACCTTTTTTAAAGGCTTTAAATCTTTTATATTTTTTGCTATGGCGATGGGCGTTTATATGCTCCCACAACTTTGTTGTGCTCAAGTAATAGATACAACAGAAAAAGTAAAACAATTAAAGGCCGTAGAGATCAATGAATATCGCATTAGCAAGCAAAATTTATCTCCAACTCCTTTACAAATTCTTACTGCTGCCGAACTGAAAAGGATCAATAGTCTTTCTGTGGCCGATGCCATCCGTTATTTTTCGGGTGTACAATTGAAAGATTACGGCGGGATAGGTGGTTTAAAAACAGTAAATGTACGCAGTTTAGGTACCAACCATACGGCAGTTTTTTTAGATGGGATACAAATTGGCAATGCACAAAACGGACAGGTAGATTTAGGCAAGTTCTCTTTAAATAACTTAGAAGAAATTGCCTTGTATAGCGGACAAAAGCCAGAATTGCTTATTCCTGCAAAAGCCTATGCTTCGGCAAGTGCCATTTATGTGAAAACCAAAGTTCCTGAATTTGAAAAAGATCAGCACAGCTTATTAGACATCAACTTTAAAATAGGCGACTTTGGATTGCTGAACCCAAGCTTTGTGTACCAGCAAAAAGTTAACGATCAGATTAATGCGAATGTGAGTGCCGAATATATTCGTGCCAATGGCAAATATAAATTTAGGTATACCAATGGTGTTTATGATACTACAGCTGTAAGAAACAATGGCGATGTAGAAAGAATAAGGTTACAAACTGCTTTGTTTGGAAAGTTTAAAAATGGCAAATGGCATGCGCAAGCTTATTCATTTTTGTCGGATAGAGGTTTGCCAGGTGCAATTGTGGCCAATAAATTTGATTATACACAAAGAATATGGGACAGGAACTTCTTTGTTCAAGGAAGTGTAGAAAAACAATTGACCGATAAATTTACAGTTTTGGTTAATGCAAAATATGCTTATGATTATTTAAGATATTTAGATCCAGAATACATTACACTGGATGGTTTCTTGGATAATCGCTTTAAAGAGCAAGAAGCTTATATTTCTATTGCATCAAAATATAAATTAAGCTCAATTCTAGAGCTGGCCTATATTTCCGATTATCAATATCAAACACTTGATGCCAATATCTATCGTTTTGCTTACCCTTATCGAAATACCTTTTTAAATGTGTTGAGCTCTTCGGTAAATTTCAAACGTTTAAATATCCAGGCCAGTTTGCTAAGCACTACAGTTATTGATCAAGTTAGGGTATTTAGCTCTTCTGGTAATAAGCAGGTTTTTAGCCCAACAGTAATGCTTTCTTGGAAAATATTTAAGGCCGACGACTTAAGATTGAGAGCTTTTTATAAGGATATTTTCAGGATGCCAACCTTTAACGACCTCTATTATACCTTTATTGGAAATACCCTGCTCAATCCTGAATATGCCAAACAATATGATGTAGGGCTTACTTATTTTAAAAATTTCAAGAATCAGCGACTCAAGTTTATCGATGTACAGGCAGATGCCTACTACAATAGGATTAAAGATAAAATTGTGGCTCAGCCAGGTGCCAATCTCTACCGATGGATCATGTACAATATTGGTCTGGTAGATATCCGTGGTTTAGAAATCAATACCAAAATGGCTTTTGAACTAGGGAGCAATTTGGTGCTGAATGCAGGGATAAACTATACCTATCAAAAAGCGATAGACATTACCTCCAAACAAGACGAGAGTTATAAAGACCAGATCCCTTATATTCCAAAACATAGTGGCTCTTTCTTAACCAAGCTCGATTATCAAAACTGGCATGCTAATTATAGTTTCATTTATACAGGTGCTCGCTACAATCAAAAGGCAAACATCATTTATAACTATATGGAACCTTGGTATACCCATGACGCAGCCATCGGTTATGATTTTAAATTCAAGAAACAGAAATTCGGAATTAATGTAGAGGTAAACAACCTGTTGAACCAATATTATGATGTGATCCCAAATTTTCCGATGCCGGGAAGAAATTACCGTTTAACTTTAAATATGACTATATGAGGTTAAATCATTTAAAATATCTAGGTGTTTTTATCCTCTTTCTCACCTCATGTAGAAAAGAACCACAACCACTGCCTGCAGAAGTAAGCAGGGTAGAGCCTGATCCCAATGCTGTGATCAAAGGATTTTACCTCGTTAATGAAGGCAATATGAACATGAACAAGGCCTCTTTAGATTACCTAGACTTGGTGAATGGCGTTTATACCAGAAATTTGTACAATCAGGTTAATCCAGAAGCCACAAAAGGTTTGGGAGATGTAGGTAATGATATTGCCATTTATGGATCGAAATTATATATCGTAGTCAATATTTCGAATAAGGTAGAAGTATTAAATGCCAAAACGGGTAAACGTTTGGGGCAGATCAATATCACCAATTGTCGTTACGTTACTTTTAACAAGGGTAAGGCTTATGTAAGTGCTTACCTGGGCAAGGTTGGCGATCCAACGGCACCCAATGGAATGGTGGCAGAGATTGATACCACAAGTCTAACGATTAACCGTACCGTTGAAGTTGGCCGACAGCCAGAAGAAATGGCTATTGTTAACAACAAACTTTATATCGCTAATTCTGGAGGTTATAGCCCACCACATTACGAAAGTACGGTGTCTGTAATAGATCTGGATAGTTTTAAGGAAGTGAAAAAAATTGAGGTGGCCATTAATCTGCATCGCCTCAAAGCAGATCGTTATGGCGATCTGTACATCACCTCAAGAGGAGATTATTATACCATTCCATCTAAACTCTTGGTTTTGGATACTCAAACAGACCAGGTAAAAAAGGTCTTCAATATTGCAGCCAGTAATTTGACCATTGATGATGATTTAGCCTATATCTATAGCACAGAATGGAATTATATAGAAGGTAAAAATAAGATCAGTTATAACATGATCGATACCAAAAATGAAATATTGTTGGATAGAAAGTTCATCACTGATGGTACAGAAAAGAATATCAAGGTACCCTATGGTATTGCAGTAAACCATGCCAATAAAGATGTTTACGTAACAGACGCCAAAGATTATGTTACTCCAGGTAAACTCCATTGTTACAATGCTCTCGGAAAATTAAAATGGTCGGTAACCACTGGAGATATACCAGCCCACATTGCTTTTGTAAACTAATAAATAAATATAGTATGAAATTTAACAATTACCTTAAAACAACTTCCCTTGCATTTGTAGCCGTAGTGCTACTATTTAGCTCGTGTAAAAAAGACCGTCAGATTGAAAAGGCAGCGCCAGAAATTTCAGGTACCAAAGGTATCTACGTATTGTCTGAGGGTTTATGGAATAGGAATAACAGTACAATAGCTTATTATGATATAGCTAAGGGTACAGTAGAAGCGGATATTTATAGTAAAGTTAATGCCACTAATTTGGGCGAAACTGCAAATGACCTACAAGCTTATGGTAGTAAAATGTACTGTGTAGTGAGCGGTATTAAAGGGAGTAATAATTCTTTTGTAGATGTGATGAGTATTGCTACTGGTAAATCATTAAAAAGAATTTCATTTAATGGGGCGACTAATTTAGATATCCCACGTTATGTTACCTTTTACCAGAACAAGGCTTATGTATCTAGATATGATGGTGTAATCAGTCGGATTGATACTGCTACCATGACAGTAGATTCAGAACTACAGTTGATGAATGGTACCAATAAAGCAGCCGTTTTAGAGGGAATTACCGTAGCCAATGGCAAACTGTATGTAACCAATGCGGTAAATGATTATGCTAGCCCAAATAGCTTAAAAACAAAAGTGACTGTGGTAGATCTGGCAACATTCAAAAAAACAAAAGATATTGAAGTAGGTCCAAATCCATCAAAAATTGCAACCGCAGCCAATGGTGATGTATATGCAATTACCTGGAATGTATATGGACAAACCAACAAACCAACCCTAGTTAGAATAAATAGTATTACCGATGCGGTAACACAGACAGAAGAATATGATCTAGGTGCAATAACTATAGCAAAAAGCCAAGCGTGGGTAACCAAAGATCTTTATAGTGGTAGTGCAGAGATTAGATCGCTTAATTTAACAACTGGTAAATTGGGTAATGCATTAATTACCGATGGTACTGTAGTTAGCTCGCCTTATGGTATTACCATTAATCCTTTTGATAATACGGTAGTGGTTAGCAATAATGCAGGTGCAACTAAAACAGCTTTTGTATTTGGTGCCGATGGTAAAAAGAAATTCAGTTTTGCTACCGGCGAAGGACCACAAACTGCAGTATTCAATTACAGCTATAAATAAGCCAATATGATTCATCTCAATTGCTTTAAAAGAGTTGTGCTTGTATTCTTAGCAGTAGCAATGCTGTTAAGTGCCTGTAAAAAAGAACGCTCAATTACACCTAAAGTGCCGGAAATTTCTGGCACCAAAGGTATTTATATGTTGTGCGAAGGTTTATGGGGTCAGAACAACAGCGCAATTTCGTACTATGACATTGCTACTAATAAAGTGGAAAAAGATATCTACAGTAGGGTTAATAAAGCCGCTTTGGGAGAAACAGCTAACGATCTGAAAGCTTATGGCAGTAAAATGTACTGTGTGGTGAGTGGTACACAGGGCGAAGCCAAATCATTTATTGATGTGATGGATATTGCTACCTGTAAATCGCTCAAAAGAATTTCTTTTAATAGCACCAATGATGGTTTTATGCCACGTTATATCACTTTCTATAAAGATAAAGCCTATGTGTCTCGTTACGATGGTAAAATTAGTAGAATAGATACCGCTTCATTGACTGTTGATGGTGAATTGCAATTGATGAATGGCACCAAAAAAGCAGAAGGTTTGGAAGGTTTGGCTGTAGCCAATGGCAAACTTTATGTAACCAATTCATCCCATCCTTATTATCCAAATGGATTAAAATCTAAAGTAACGGTAATTGACTTGAACACTTTTACAAAAGTAAAAGATATTGAAGTGGGCAATAACCCAGCAAGAATTGCAGCCGCAAATAATGGCGATTTATATGTGATCACTTGGCAGGATTTTACCATTTTCAATGATCCTACATTGGTTCGGATCAATAGCAACACAGATGCGGTAACCCAAATAGAAAAATATGATTTAGGCACTATAAATATTGTAAAAGATCAGGCTTGGGTAACAAAAGATGTGTACAACAAATCTACTGTTAGACCGATCGACCTATCTACAGGGAAATTAGGCAATAGTTTAATTACTGATGGAACGACCATTGCCACCATGTATGGTTTAACAGTTAATCCATTTGATGGTTCGGTAGTAGTTGCCGATTCTGAAGGTAACAATGGTAGTACTGGTAAAGCCTATGTTTTTGGCTTAGATGGAAAAACGAAATACAGTTTTGCAACAGCTGGCCTACCACAACATGCCGTTTTTACTTATACCTATAAATAACAATCATGAAAATTATTTTTAAAATAAGATTACTGCTTTTGATGCTACTTGTAGTACTAGTTTATTCTTGTAAAAAAAGCAAAGAAGCAGAGCCAGAAGTAAAGCAAAGTCCTTATATCTCTAAAATATTCGAGTATAAACCTGCTCCAGGCCAATTCATCAACGATCCTAGTTATGGCACATTAGATAAGGCCAAAAGTTTAATTGGAACTGTAGACAATGGTTTACTTTCTTTAGGTGGTTTTGGTGGCTATGTTATTTTTGGTTTCGACCATGCTATTCAGAATGGCAGTGGTCACGACCTTGGTATTTTTGGTAATCCGTTAATAGGTGTGGGTATGGAGTGGGCAGAACCTGGAATTGTTTGTGTAATGCAAGATGTTAACAAAAATGGTTTACCAGACGATGGAGAGTGGTTAGAATTGGCTGGAAGCGAATATGCGAGTTCCGAAACAATTAAAAATTACAAGATTACCTATTACAAGCCAACTGGTGGTGACGATATTAAGTGGACAGACAATAAGGGTGGAACAGGCTATATTTTAAAAAATGGTTTTCATTTACAAGACTGGTATCCATTAGGGTATGCAGGCAATGAAGTTTCTTTTGAAGGTACTTTACTTAAAAACACCTTAAAAGATGGAGGTATCATCACCAATCAGCCATTTGCATTTGGTTATACAGATAGTGGCTCATCAGAATACTTGAAACTACAAAACGAACTAGGCAGAGGTTACAATACTTTTGATATTGATTGGGCAGTGAACAAGAATGGCCAAAAAGTGGCTTTAACAGCGATAGATTTTGTGAAAGTTTATACCGGACAGAACTGTAATGGCAATCCATACCATCCAATTACCGACAATGCACGCTCACGTTACCTTGGCGAAATTTCAACAGAAATTGCCGGGGCAATAGACATCAAGTTGTATCAACAACAGAAAAAATAAATCATCTTAATATACCCTTAAATGAAGTTTAAATATTCTACACTCCTCGTGCTAGCCATAGCTACGACTCTATTTTCTTGTAAAAAAAATGCTGATCCGCTACCAGAACCTATCTTGTCTATTCCTGTAGGTAGTGTTACGGTTGCAGTAAATGCTAAATATCCGTTTGTGGCAAGTGCTAACGGAGAAATCAACTATACACACGAATGGCAGTTAGATGGAAAAACAGTAAGTAACACCAATTTTTATGTATTTAATCCTAACAGTGCAGGAAGTTATACCTTAGCTTATAAGGCGACGAATGCTACAGGTGTTTTTACACATACTTATAAAATTGAAGTGCCCATTCCAGTAGTAGGTGTTTCTCCAACGAGTAGTAAATACATCAGCAGAATATTCGAATACTTGCCGGCACCAGGTCAGTTTATCAACGAAGCACCGGTAGGTTCTTTAGCTCAGGCACAAAAACTAATTGGCAATACCAATAACTTATTAACACTTGGAGCCTATGGAGGTTACGTTATTTTTGGTTTCGATCATTCTGTAGTCAACCAAAATGGGAATGATTTAGCTATTTATGGCAATCCGATAGGTGGAACAACACAATGGGCAGAACCAGGCATTGTAATGGTAAGTCAAGATAAAAATGGAAATGGCTTGCCCGATGATGAATGGTTTGAATTGGCAGGAAGTGAATATAACCATCCAACAACTATTAAAAACTACGAAATTACCTATACCAACCCTAAAGGTTATGCCAATGTAACTTGGACAGATAACCAGGGCAATAGTGGTGCAGTAGAAATCAATAATTTCCATAAACACAATTACTATCCAGAGTTTGCGCCTAACCAAGAGACATTAACCTTTAAAGGAAGCCTGTTGAGGTCTACATGGGGTAAGGTAGGAAGCATCTTTGTAAATGATGCCTTTTCTTGGGGTTATACCGATAGTTGGTCTTTAGGTGATGACTACCAGACCAATCGTTACAATGGTTTTGATATTTCGTGGGCAGTAGATCAAAATGGGAAAAAGGTAGACTTGAAAACCATTGATTTTGTGAAAGTATACACAGGCCAAAATGAAAAAGGAAATGGATTATTGGGTGAAATTTCGACAGAAATTAAAGGTGCAACAGATTTAAATATCAAATAAGAATAAAACACAAATACCAAATGAAACAATTTACACTACGAACATCTATTTTATCATTAACATTATTCGCACTTTGTCTCTTTTCTTGTCAAAAAGACGATATCCAAGAACCAGCGCCTGTAGCTAAAGGCAAATATGAAAATGGCTTTTTTATTGTTAACGAAGGCTGGTTTGGTCACGGAACCGGAGAAGTGAATTTTTATAGCTACGATACTGGAAAATTAACAGATAGTATCTTTAAAAGAGAAAACCCTACTAAGGATTTAAATCCGGCAAGTTCAACTTTGCAATTTGGAAGTATCTATAAAGGTAACATGTACTTGGTAAGCAAGGTTGGCGGGCCAGTAGTGGTGGTAGACCCTAATACGTTTAAAGAAAAAGGCCGTATTGATGCTAAAGGTGGTAATGATTGGCGTGCCTTTTTAGGAATTGACGAAAATACAGGCCTTTTAAGTAGCTCTTCAGGCGTGTATATGTTGAATCTTAACACCATGAGCACCAATAATAAATTGGTAGGTGCAGATGGACAGATTGGTGATATGCTAAAAGCAGGTAAATACATTTTTATGCACAGTGCAACTAATGGAATGCTGATTTTTAATGCAGACGATTACAGCTTGAACCAAAAAGTAAAAAATGTAACCATGGGCTTTGTACAAACACCCAATGGTAAAGTTTGGTATACAGGTGGTAAATACCTTTATCAGATCGATCCTCAAACCTTGGTTAAAGATAGCGTTGATCTTAAATTTACTACCTATGCTTCATGGGGTGCTTGGCATCCAAGTTCAATTGTGGCTTCAACTAAAGAAAATGCCGTGTATCTTTTAAAGAATGCAAGTTTCAGCGGTGGTAGCGAAGTTTATAAATATGTTTCTGGTAACAACGCTTCGATAGATGCGCCGTTGATTACCAATCCTGCCAAGCAGATCTTTTATGGCAAAGGCATCGGTTTTGACAGCAAACAGAATCAAATCATTATCCAAACCGTACAATCTGGTTTCGGCGCTAATTTTGCCATCAATAACCTTTTCTTTTATGATCCTGCCGGAAATTTGAAGAAGACCATTGCTTACGACGGCTATTATTTCCCATCGGTAACTGTGTTTAATCAATAATCAGAAATTAAATAGAATAATTCATTTTATCGGCTCTTTTGTAAGGGCCTGTTAGCAAATATTTATGAAATACGTACATTTAAGATATATTACAGCCTTCCTTTTTGTGCTATTGTTTACTGCTTCATGCAAAAAAGAACAAATGGCCACAATAGTATTAAACCATGAGCGAGTAGGAGATGGTGCGTTGTCTGTAAAGATAAAGCAAGACTTAATCCTTAACCCAAAAATGACCGGACAGGTAGATACCTATCAATGGCTGGAAGATGGAAAAGAAATTGCAAATACTGCTTCTTATAAGTTTAACAGAGCAACGCCAGGTGTGTATACCTTAATTTTTCAGGCTACCAATGCTGCTGGTACAACTACCTTAACCTATCGCATTAAAGCTTTAGGAGCTTATGGAGATGGTGTTTTACTGTTAAGTTATACAGATAAAACAGGGAGTGGTGCGGCCGAAATCTCGCATATTGATGAACAAGGTTTATTGAACTTGGATGTGTTTTCGAAAGTAAATCCAGGTTTATCCCTGTCGTCATCGGCAAATAATCTTTATCATTTTAACAACCAATATTATGTGAGCTCTGCAACTGGGCCAAACCATTTAAGTGTGCTGGACGACCAGACCTTAAAGCTAAAAGATGTAGTTAGTCAATCGGGCATTACCGGAATTACTTATTTTGCTACTACCGATGGGAAGACAGGATATGCCAATGTAACCAATAGAAGAAAACCTGGTTTATATCCAGTTGACTTGAGTAATAAAAGCATTGCTGCAGATCCAATTGAGGGTTCAAAAGACATTTCTTTGGTGCCGATCAATACCATTAATCAGTCTATTGTTGCTGGGGCAGGAAAACAATTGGTTCAACTTGATAATGGTAAAGTAAAAGTGTTATACACTTACAAAGAAAACGTTGCTGGTGTAGTAAATACAGCGGGTAAAACAACATGGGTAGTCGTACAAGGATTTACCAACAAAGCCAAATTTGTTAAATTAGATCAAAACCTAAAAGCGGTAGATTCGGTTGAACTTGCAACTACGTATAAATTACCTGCCAATGGTATCCTTACCGCATCTGGTAACGACGATTATATCTATTGGCAAGAAACCTCAAGAGGGGTAATTTGCAGGTTCAATACAGCAACTAAAACAGCAAGTGAATTTGTGGACCCTGGAAATGTGGGGATCAGTTTCGCAACAGCTTGGAAAGTAAACCCAAAAAATGGCGAACTTTACATTGCCGATAGTCCAGGATTGTTTACTGGTGAGGAAAACTGGAGCGATGTTTACATTTTTGACCAAACTGGGAAAGTAAAAAAACAGTATAAAAAAGCGGGCCGATGGATTACAGATATTGTGTTTCCTAAGTAGTGAATAGGGAATAGGGAATGGAGAGAATGGAAATAGGTAATGGGAAATAGAGTGAATTCTAAAATAAACAGTTTAGTTAAGCATCAAACTAATCTATTTCCTATTTACTATTACCCATTTCCTACTTTACAATTATATACTAGGCATTTTATTAAACAAAAATCTTAGCTTTGTGCATTAAATCGATAAAAATGGAAAATAAGTCAAATTATAGAACACCAGTATTGTTATTGTTTATGTTGCTTATTGTTGGGTTAAGGGTGATTGCACCACTTTCGCCAGACTTTAAGTTAATTGCCAATTTCTCTGGAATTGGAGCAGTAGCCTTATTTGGAGGTGCCTATTTTAAAAATAACATTTCAGCATTTTTATTACCTGTATTGGTTTTGTTGATTAGCGATTTAGGGCTTGCCGCTACAATGGGTATAGATTACGGTTTTTATCAAGGTTGGTATTACACTTATATTGCTTTTATTTTAATGGTATTGGTAGGAAAGTTAATCGTAAATAAAGTAAATGTTCCAAATGTTTTAGGTGCTGGTTTAGCTGCGGTTTTAATTCACTGGATTGTTTCAGATTTTGGTGTTTGGTTCGGTTCTACTTTTTATCCACAAACTATAGCAGGCTTTTGGGCATGTTTAGTAGCAGCAATTCCTTTTGAATTGAAATTCTTGTACGGTACTTTAGGCTACTCGGCTTTAATGTTTGGAATTTTTGAAGGATTAAAAGCAAAATACCCAGCTTTAAGTTTAAGCAGAACAGTATAAAATAAGTATTGAAAAATATAGTAAACCCTTTTGTAGAAATACAGAAGGGTTTTTTATTTAAATTTGAATATGAAGAAGAGACTTGTCGTTTTAACCGGAGCAGGAATGAGCGCCGAAAGTGGGATCAAAACCTTTAGAGATGCAGATGGCTTATGGGAAGGTTACAATGTAATGGAGGTGGCTACGCCAGAAGCATGGCATGCTAACCCGGTATTGGTACAGCAATTTTATAACGAAAGAAGAAAACAAGTGTTACAAGCCGAACCAAATACAGCACATTTTGAATTGGCAAAGCTCGAAGAACATTTCGATGTATACATTATTACGCAAAATATAGACGATCTGCACGAACGTGCTGGTTCTACTCAAATTACCCATCTGCATGGCATCATTACCTATGCACAATCCGATCGAAATTCAAATTTACTTTACCCTATCGAAGGAGATGAACTTAAAATGGGAGAATTGTGCGAGCTGGGTTCGCAACTACGCCCACACGTGGTTTGGTTTGGAGAAGCTGTGCCCGAAATAGAAACTGCTGCCGCAATTTGTGCAACTGCTGATGTGTTTATGTTGGTTGGTACTTCATTGGCTGTTTATCCTGCTGCCGGATTGATTGATTTTGTTCCCGTTCAAACCCCTAAGTATATCATTGATCCTAAAATTCCTTCTGTTGGCCAATATCAAAATGTAATTCAAATCGAAAAATCGGCAACTGCCGGATTAAAAGAAGTAGCTAACTTACTAAGAGAAAATGGCTGAGTTGATCCCAGCGGTATTCAATTGGAGCGGGGGTAAGGATAGTACGCTCGCTTTGCATTACATTTTGCACCAACAAGAATTTGAAGTACGTTATTTATTGACTACTGTAAACGATGCTTTCGATAGAGTGGCTATGCATGGCGTAAGAGCGACTTTATTATTGAAACAGGCCGATGCTTTAAATATTCCTTTGGTTCAAGTACGCCTGCCAGAAATGCCTGATATGGAAAGTTACGAGACTGCAATCAATGCGCAGTTTGAAAAATTGATATCAGTTGGAATTGGTCATTCTATTTTTGGTGATATCTTTTTGGAAGACCTTAAAGCTTATCGAGAGGCGCAACTGGCCAAAATTGGAATGAAAGCCGTTTTTCCATTATGGAAAAGAAATAGTCTCGAATTGGTAAAGGAATTTATTCAATTAGGTTATCAGACCATTGTAGTTTGTGCAAAAGATGGCTTACAAGATTTTTGTGGAAGGGTCATTGATGATTCCTTTTTAGCTGACTTACCTGTCGATGTTGATCCATGTGGCGAAAATGGTGAATTCCATACCTTTGTATTCGATGGCCCTATATTTAACAAACGAATTGATTTCGAACTCGGAGAAAAGGTATTTAAAACTTTCCCCAATCCAGATCAATCAGAAATGCCTAGTGGTTATTGGTATATCGATTTGATTCCGGTTTAATTGGGGAATAGTAAATAGGGAATGGGAAATAGGGAATAGGTGTTGAAAATTGGAAACTGTTAAACCCTTAGTCTTTATACTTACTACTTTGTACTTTTGTCTTTCTACTTTACACTTTTTACTTAAACAGTTTGCTCAAATTAGGTTTGATTCCTATGACAATTGGGACTGCGTTAAAACTGCGGTTCTGCATTTTGTTAAATCCATGCATGTAACTGGCTTCAATAAATAAAGCGGCACCTCCAATGTTATATTCTGTACCTGCGCCTGCTTCAATCATTGCCATGCCATTACTCTTATTGTCTAGGGTGGCTTGTTGGTTTGTAGGGTTTACAGTAACTCTTGGACTTAAAATGATTCCACCACCACCGCCTGCAAATCCATACCATGCAAATTTTCCGGCAATTTTACGATAACCCAAAGCAACATTGAGTAAATAGGTAGTTGCCCTTGCCTTTTGTAAGCTATAAACATAACCAGCATCTGGTGTAATTTCATTGTGGCTATAAGCATGTAAACTCACCTTTGGATATAAGAATAATCCACCATTACCTAGCCCCAAATTTAAACCTAATGAGGTAGAAAATTTTGGCTTCAGATAATCACTGGTTTCACCAACTGGGAATGAGAAACCGATGCCGCTCATGGTATATAATTTATCAGGTCTTGGTGTGTTGTTTTGTGCATGTGTACTTGCGGTCGAAAGTAGGAGTGCACCACAAATAAGGGAAGCGATACTTATATATTTTTTCATATCAGATCAGTTACTTAGGCACAACAGCAAGAGTAGGGCTTTTGTTTTTAAAGACTATCGCTAACACTGGAAATAAACCGCTAACTGATGAGATAATTATAGCAAATAAGCTTTTCATTAAAATCGCTTATTTAAGGCTTAAATCAACAAAACCTCTATAATATTTGGTTAAAACAGCCAACAAAATCATATTTTGTTTACTTATTTAATAACTTATATTTCAATAAATTAAGTTTAATTATTTAGATTTTTAATTTACTTCAATAGTATTTGAAAGATGGTAAAAAAGAAAAAACTCAAAACATTATTTTGTTTTGAGTTTAAATGTGTTAATTTACAGTAAGTTATGTATTTTATCTAAATGCTTACTGGTGTCTTCTGTAAGCGGCAGAAAAATCAGCTCTCATTGTTTTAAAACGCTCGGTTACGGTGTTTAAAAAATCATCATCAAGTATTTGAAATACTTCATTTGCTCCTCCTCCAGATAAGTCAAGTTCTGATAATTTATAGCTTTGCTCTAGCTGGCCTTGTTCAAATTTTACAATGTATTTTTGGTTCATGCTAAACAAAGTAATCTTAAATTCTGGGTGTGGTAGTTCGGCAATTGTTCTCATATATTTTGGATTAAAACCGTCAATTCATGAGTAGTTGAATTGACGGTATAAGCATAAGTTTTTTACAATTTAACACCCATTTCTTTTAACAAGAAATCGGCATGGTCTATCTTAGAAGCTACCCATAAAACATAACGGATGTCTACCCCAATAGAACGGCTATAGCTTTCGTTCCAAGCATAGTCATTAATGGTTGCGCCATAGGCTCTGTCGAAGTTTACACCAATCAATTCGCCATAAGCATTCATAATCGGAGAGCCAGAGTTTCCACCTGTGGTATCCATGTTGTATAAAAATGCTACCGGAACATCATTTAGTTCTTTTTTGGCAAATGGACCAAAGTCTTTGGCTTCCCAAAGGGTTTTAATTTGTGGTGGGTAGGCAAAATCAGGATTTCCTGTCGCTCCTTTTTCTAAAATCCCTTTAATACTGGTGTAGGGGGCCATAAAGCTCGCATCGGCAGGAGAGTAGCCACGTACATGGCCATAGGTTAATCTTAAGGTGCTATTAGCGTCAGGCACAAAATCTTTCTTTAAAAATTTCTCTTTTACGTTTACATAATCGCCCATTAGTTTGTTTAAAACGCCATCTCTACGGTCTTTTTCTGGTTTGAGTTCTGCAATCTGTTTGGCAATATCTTTTTCAAATAACAATAGGCCGTCATTATAATCAGCTATGCTCTTGCCAGATTTGAGCAAAGTATTCAGTACATAGTTTTTATCTTTCAGCTTGCTTAAGCCAAATGTATCGCCAATAAAATCAGTAATCATTGCATCGTTGTTACTGCCTCTATTGGTTACTTTATCAATAGCGCTTACCCTTTGGTTAGAAGAGAATTGTGTAGCATCGCTCATCATCTTCTTTAAAATTCTGCGGTCTACATCAATGTCGTAAGCATCATAAGTCACATTTAAGGCTTGTTTCAGCTTTTCTATATTAGTGTTAAAATAAGTTTCTTTTTGGGCACTTGGTTGGCTTTCTAGGTCGGTTTTAAAGGTGTTGATCTGTTTGGCAATGTTTAACAAGCTGGTAGAAGTATAGATTTGTGTCAACCATAGATCACGATTGGCATCGCCGTTAATTTGTTTGTAGAGTTGGTCAATATCGGTCATTAGATTGCCGTATTGTGCTTTAACTTCTACATTGTTGTTAATGAATTGAGCTAAAGCAGCATCTTCTTGTCTTTTTTGTGCAACCAAATCAATATCTCTAATCCCTTTCAGTTTGCCTCTGTAATTTTTCATTACGTTGGCATTTCTCTTAATTCTTGTAGCTAATTTAAGTTCGGTAGTTTTATCTCTTTTACCCACGTTTTCCATTGTTGTGTTCTGGAAATCGTACAATTCTGAGGTATAAGGCAACAAATATTTTGCTTGGTAATCTATAAATTGTGCTGGGCGATGACGGAATGTTTTACCTGGATAACCCAAAATGAATACAAAGTCTTCTTCGGTTGTTCCTGATGGATTTACTTTTAAGAACTTTTTAGGGGTGTAGGGAACATTATCTTTCGAGTATTTAGTAGGAGAGCCGTCTTTGGCTACGTAAGCTCTCATGAAAGAGTAATCACCAGTATGGCGTGGCCAAACCCAATTGTCTGTCTCACCACCAAATTCGCCTACTTTTCGGTTTGGTACATAAACCAAGCGCACATCTAAAATGGTTTTATATCTGAAGAGTACGTAGCTTTTGCCAATAAACATTTCAGACACTTCCGCTTTAATGCTTGGGTCTTTTTTCTCTGCTTCAATTGCAATGTTTTTCATAGCATTGTTAATGAGTTGTAGTCTTGAAGCTGGATCGCTAACTTGAGCAACAGCACCTAAAACCCGATCAGATACATCTTCATAACTATCAGTAATTCGACAGGTTAATCCTTTTGCTTCAATTTCTTGTTCATGTGATTTAGCTACAAACCCATTATTCAAATAGTCATGTTCTGGAGTGCTTGCCAATTGTACAGCACTAAAGGCGCAATGGTGGTTGGTAATGATTAATCCTTCATTAGAAACAAAAGAGCCTGTGCAGCCACCTACGTTAACCAAGGCATCAACCAAGCTAATCCCATTCGGATTGTAGACTTCATTCTGATCTATTTTTAGGCCCGCTTTCTTGAGGTCTAATTTATGAATTTCACTCAACGGAAACATCCCTTCTTCTGGTATGTGGTATCCAAATTGGATCATCCCAGCAAAGAAAAGTAAAGTAATGAATAAGGTTTTTTTGTTCATGTGATTGTGTATTATACTTATAAATTTCAAAGCTAAGTATTTTGTTTAAAGTAGAGGAAGAATGTGGAATAGTCTTAGAGATGTTAGTTTTAAATGATTTTTCGTATCTTTAAATCAAAAGAAAAGAGATGGTTTTTATTTATTTGATCGTTATTGGATGGATTTCGCTTAGCATTTGGGCGGTAATGGATATTGCTAAATATCCCTATAACAAAAGAATGAGAAAACTGGTGTGGACCAATATCGTGGTGCTTTTTCCATTTATAGGTCTACTCATCTATTTGATGATAGGAAGAAAAAGCCTGCTTTCTGCCTAAATTTTCATCTGTTTATTGTCAATCTATTGAAGTGATGTGGAGTTGATTTGGTCATTTCGTAACTTTGTATTCTAAAATCAATCTCATGGCCGAAGACTTAACAATTACCAAGGTAGGAACCAAAGAAGAACAGTATCAATCTTTAATCCCTCAAATAGAAGCTTTACTTTACGGAGAAACAGATCTTATTGCCAATTTGGCTAATGTTTGTGCAGCACTAAAAGAACAATTCAATTGGTTTTGGGTAGGGTTTTACTTGGTTAAGAATGGAGAGTTGGTGTTGGGGCCATTTCAAGGTCCTGTTGCCTGTACTAGAATTCAGTTGGGAAAAGGAGTTTGTGGTGCATCTTGGGAAAGGGCCGAAACGATTATTGTACCTAATGTTGATGAGTTTCCAGGTCATATTGCCTGCGCTTCTGCATCCAAATCAGAAATCGTATTGCCGCTTTACCAAGGAGGCCAAATTATTGGAGTTTTAGATGTAGATAGCGAATATTTTGCTCATTTTGATGAAGTTGATGGTCAATACCTGAATCAAGTCATTAAGCTCTTAAATGTCTAAATTACCCTTTTCCTTTTACCAACAAGAAGATGTAGTAAGTTTGGCTACTCAGCTTTTGGGCAAGCAGTTGTTTACCTTAATTGATGGGCAATTGACAGGTGGTACCATTGTAGAAACAGAAGCTTATAATGGAGTAACGGATAAAGCTTCTCATGCTTATGGTAGGCGATTTACTCCTAGAACTGCCCCTATGTATGAGGCTGGTGGTATTTCCTATGTGTATTTGTGTTACGGAATTCATCATCTTTTTAATGTGGTTACAGCGACTGAAAATCAGCCAAACGCTGTATTGATACGTGGAATTGAGCCAGTAGAAGGTGTATCAATCATGTTAGAACGGAGAAATATGCAAAAATTGGCACCTCGTTTAACTGCTGGACCAGGTGCTTTAGCCAAAGCGATGGGTATAGATAAAAATCTGAATGCCAAAGACCTTATGGGCGATGAAATCTGGATCGAAGACAGTGGTATTCATTTCAAGGCTGAGCAAATTGTGGCTTCACCACGTGTTGGAGTAGCTTATGCTGCAGAGCATGCCTTATTGCCTTGGCGATTTTACATTAAAGGCAATCCATTTGTAAGCAAGCCTAATTCATAAAATAGAGTTGGTCGGGATTTATTAATCTCGACCAACTATTTTACCAAGAAATAGCAAGCTTAACCCCCTAGTTAGGCTTTTTTTTGTTAATATTGGGACATGAATTTTGAGAATAATCTAGCCTTTGCACAAACATTAGATCAGCAAGATCCTTTAAGAGAAATGCGGAATGAATACCTGTTTCCACAGCAAAATGGTAGGCCATTTATCTATCTGTGTGGTAATTCTTTAGGGTTGCAACCTAAAGTAGCTAAACAGGTATTAGAAGTCCAATTAAACAATTGGCAAAACCTTGCAGTAGAGGGTTGGTTCGAGGGCAATTCTCCATGGATGTTCTACCATAAGGAACTGAAAAAACTAATGGCACCTCTAGTTGGTGCACTGCCTGCAGAGGTTTGCCCAATGAATACCTTAACGGTAAATCTTCATTTATTGATGGTTAGTTTTTACCAACCCAAAGGCAAGCGCTTCAAGATTATCATGGAAGGTGGTGCTTTCCCTTCAGATCAATATGCAATAGAGAGCCAAGTGCGTTTTCATGGTTTTGATCCAAAGGAAGCCATTATTGAAGTGAACCCAAAAGCCGGCGAATATACTTTAAGAACCGAAGATATAGTTCAGGCTATTGCAGATCAGGGCGATGAAATTGCTTTGGTGCTGTTTGGAGGGGTCAATTACTTTACTGGACAATGGTTTGATATGCCTGCCATTACCAAAGCAGGTCATGACGCAGGTGCAATTGTTGGCTTCGATTTAGCGCATGCTGCAGGTAATGTGCCCTTACAGTTACATGATTGGGATATCGATTTTGCCTGTTGGTGTTCTTATAAATATCAAAATGCAGGTCCTGGCGGGATCAGTGGAATTTTTGTACATGAAAAACACTTTAACGATACCTCATTGAATCGTTTTGCGGGATGGTGGGGTTACCAGGAAGAACAACGTTTTAAGATGGAAAAAGGGTTTATACCCGAGCTTGGCGCAGATGGGTGGCAAGTGAGTTGTACACAGGTAATGCCGATGGCTTTGTACCATGCATCCCTACAATTATTTGAAAAGGCAGGCTTTGTAGAATCATTAAGAGCTAAAAGTAAAACTTTAACTGCTTATCTATTTTATATTATAAATGAGGTAAATAAACAAATTGGAGAAGAGCAATACAAGATTATTACACCGCAAACTGAAGCAGATAGAGGCGCACAGATATCGATTATAGCGAAAGCCAATGGCAAACAAGTTTTTGATCAATTGGTGGCCCATAATGTGCTTGGCGACTGGCGTGAACCTAACGTGATCCGTTTAAGTCCGGTACCGATGTACAACAGTTTTGAAGATGTATACAGAACTGGTGAATTATTGTTGACTATTAGCCAAACCCTAAAATGATCAATTACAATCCAAAAGATTGGGTCAGCTTTATATTTCATGTCCATAAAGCAGATACCATTATCAAGTTATGGCCTTTAATGCTCAGTGTAGCAGTTTTTTCGGGTGGTATTGCCTATGTAGAGCTCAATTATTTAAAGCTGGCAGAAACCACTTACATCAAAAATGTAGGGATGATGCACAATCTCTTGGGTTTTGTAATCTCTATGTTGTTGGTTTTCAGAACGAATACTTCTTATGACAGATGGTGGGATGGAAGAAAGCTATTGGGGGCTTTAACCAATGTAAGTAGAAACTTGGCTATTAAAATCAAGGCTTTAAACTTAGATACTGAGGAGATCGAATTTTTCAAATATGCCATTCCGAAATACGGCTTTGCATTAAAAGAACATTTGAGAGAAAAACAATATTTTGGTAAGGATAGCTTCCTGATTGAAATTGATGGGGGTAAACATATCCCAAATCAGGTGGCAACCAGTATTGTAAGCAGGGTTTATGCCTTACAAAAGGCAGATAAGATTACCCAAGAGCAATTGATCATTTTAAGTGCCGATGTAAGCCAGTTTACAGACATTTGTGGGGGTTGCGAAAGGATTAGAAATACGCCAATTCCGTACTCTTACAGTGCTTTTATCAAGAAATTCATTTTTATCTACGTGATCACCTTACCATTTGGTTGGGTATTTAGCTTAGGCTATTTTGTAATCCCGATTGTACCCTTTATTTTATATGTATTGGCCAGTTTGGAGCTCATAGCCGAAGAAATTGAAAATCCATTTAATGAAGATGCCAACGATTTACCGGTTGATGAGATCTGTAACAACATTGAAAAACACGTAAAGCAAATTTTGGATTAATGCTTGTCTAGTGCGCTAAAATTTTCTGACTTTCTGACTTTAAAATGATAAAAATAGCCTGTCATCCTATTTACGCACATCCTTTACCAGAAGGACATCGTTTTCCGATGCTTAAATATGAGTTGATACCAGCACAATTATTGCACGAGGGTACAATTGGGCCAGAAAATCTATTTGCTCCAAAAGAATTAACAGAAGAATATATTCTAAGTACACATGATTTTGCCTATTGGCAACAACTTAAAGAATTGACCTTGCCAGTAAAGGAACAACGCAGAATAGGGTTTCCATTAAATACGCAATTGGTAGAGCGAGAAATCAGAATTGCACAGGGAACGATTGATGGCGCTTTATATGCACGGCAATACGGCGTGGCCTTTAATGTAGCTGGTGGTACGCACCATGCAGGGAGCAATTGGGGTGAGGGTTTTTGTTTGTTGAACGATCAAGCTATTGCAGCTAATTATTTATTAAGTAATAACTTAGCTAATCGTATCTTAATTATTGATTTAGATGTTCATCAAGGCAATGGAACAGCAGAAATCTTTCAAAATGAAGCTCGTGTATTTACATTCTCTATGCATGGCGATAAGAATTTTCCTTTCAGAAAAGAACAATCTGATTTAGATATTCCCTTAGCAGATGGTACCACAGACGAGGTCTTTTTAAACACATTGGCAGAAACACTCACCTTACTTTTTGAAAATCAACGACCAGATTTTGTATTCTACCTAGCTGGAGTTGACGTATTGGAAACAGACAAATTAGGGAAGTTAGCCTTAACAAAAAATGCTTGTAAACAACGAGATTTATTAGTGTTTGAAACCTGTATCAAATATCAAGTGCCAGTTCAGGTAAGTATGGGAGGAGGTTATTCTGCAGACATTAAAACGATTGTAGATGCGCATTGCAATACTTTTAGGGTGGCTATAGATTTGTTTAGTTAGTGAGTATCAAGATTTGAGAACCAGTTTTCAGTTTACAGTATCCACAAATGAACTAATGACGAATGAACAGTTTTCAGCTGGCAGTTTCCAGTATTCACAAATGAACCAATGACCAATGAACAGTTTCTAGTTGGCAGTTTCCAGTGCTCACAAATGAACCTATGAACAATGGGCTATTGCATCTTTATACTTTGTACTAACTACTTTGTACTAATGAACTAATGACCAATGAACTATTTATGCTAGTCTGGATTTATAATCCATATTTCAATAAACATAATTTCCTTACCTTCGCAGCATGTTAGAAATAGTGTACCAAGATGAAGATTTAATTGCGATCAATAAGCCCCACGGATTATTGGTACATCGCTCTAAAATGGCCAACGATGCTACTGAGTTTGCTTTGCAAATGCTGAGGGACCAAGTTGGCAGACACGTAAGTCCAGTACACCGTTTAGACAGAAAAACAAGTGGTTTGTTGCTTTTTGCATTCGAAAAAGAAGTAGAAATAGCCATGCACAAGCAGTTTCAAGAGAGTTTGGTAGAAAAAAAGTATTTGGCAGTACTGCGTGGTTATGCCCCAGACCAGCTAGATATCGATTATCCATTGGCCAAAGAAAATGGTACCATGCAAGAAGCCTTTACTTCATTTAGAACCTTGCAGAAAGCCGAAATTGCAGTGGCCTTTGGTAAACACGAAACCTCACGTTATTCTCTGGTAGAGGCTACGCCAAAAACAGGACGCATGCACCAATTGCGCAGACATTTTGCACATATTTTTTACCCAATAATTGGCGATCGGAAGCATGGGTGTAACAAGCAGAACAAATTTTTTAAAGAACAATTTGAAATGACAACCATGTTGTTACATGCATCAGAACTCACTTTTAATCACCCAGTAACAGGTAAACAGGTAAAGTTAAACGCTACCATACACGAGGAGTTTAAAAGAGTAGCAGAAATGATGGGTTTCAATATTTAGCATCATAATTGTTAGGCATAGGCTATTATCAATTTACCTATGTTTAAATATTTCCGTTTTTTACCCATTTTATTAGTTGTATTAACAGGCTGTTCTTCTATTTACATGCCAAGTGTGCCCAATACACCTATGTTAACCACACAAGGTGAAATTGCTGCAGGTGCCCATATTTCGCTCAAAGGCAACGCCAATTTCAATTCGGCCTATGCGGTAAGTAACCATTTTGCAGTATTGCTAAATGGGGCCTACATGAACAATGAAGCCACAAAAAAAGACATTAAACATAAAATGGTTGAGGTTGGTGCTGGCTACTTTAATACCTTCGGACCCGACAACAATAGGATTTTAGAGATCTATGCAGGTATTGGAAGTGGTAATAGTAAACGTTTATTTAGGGAATTTGACTCCAATAGTATTTTAACCAGTACGGATCTTCAAGAGTCGAAATATGATAAAAAGTTCATTCAAGTCAATTACAGCTCCAAAAAGAAAGACAACATGCGTTTATTCGGGGTAAATTTTGGTTTAAACTATGGTACTGCCTTACGGATGAGTTTTGTAAAAACCAATGATTTTTACAGAAATGGTATCAAACAGGCAAATGAAGACAATATTTTTATAGAGCCCGTATTTTTTACCAGAATGATTTTGAGTGAGCAGGTACAGTTACAGTACACCAGTGGTAGTAATTTTGGCCTAAAAAGCCGAAAATTCTTAAATGCGGGCAATTCTGTATTTAGTGTAGGTGCTGTTGTAAATTTAGGAAGAGCACCCAAAAAACAATAAGAGATTATTGTAAATTTGTAGGTATGAGGTACAGTTTGTTGATCTTTTGCCTATTCTTTCTCAATGCACAACTAAAGGCACAGAACAGCTTTGAAGCCCATTTTAAGGCTTTAAAAACAATAGCAATTGACAGTGGCATCACCTTAACAATCGACGAACCAGCTCAGTTTAATACAGCCAAACCTACCCAATTGATAGTTTTTGCATTGCCAAATGGCAATACCACGGCACAAACTTTTGGTAAAAAACTAAAAGATGGAGACGATTGGCATTTTGATATTCAACACATTGGTGCACAAACTGCTTTTATCCGTAATACCGATCAACATACAAATTATATTGTTGTTTACGCCGCAAACAATTTAAAAAGCTGGCCAGCATGGCGAAAGAAATATGAGGATAGTGATTTGAGGATTGCCAAAGTTGTTGAATACCTAGCCAATTATTACAAAAACTACAAACCAAAAATTATGCTCAGTGGCCATAGTGGTGGTGGCAGTTTTATTTTTGGGTACCTGAATTCGCAAAAACAGATTCCTATTGCGATTAACTGCATTGGCTTTTTAGATGCTACTTATGGTTATGAAAGTGAAAAGCATCAAGCGAAGCTTAAAACTTGGTTAAAGCTTAAAAATACATCCTTGCAGGTAATTGCCTATAATGACAGTGTAGTTGTTTTTAATGGAAAACCATTGGTATCGCCAACTGGCGGAACTTGGTACAGAAGCAAGTTAATGGCCAAGGAACTACAGACCGACTTTAAACTGATCCATCAAGAGCTTACAGATCGATTGATTTGGGAAGACCAACGTAAACGAATTGCATTTTGTTTGATCAAAAACCCCGAAGCCAAAATCTACCACACTGTTCTAGTAGAGAAGAATGGATTTATAGCACTAGTTTTTAAAGGTACTAGATTTGAGACCCAGCAATATCAATTCTGGGGAGATCGGGCTTATCAGCAATATATCCTGCAATAAGCATGGAAAATGAGAGCCGCAATATCGTCAGAAAGATTATCCATATTGATATGGATGCCTTTTATGCATCTGTAGAACAACGAGATTTTCCGGAATACCGTGGTAAGCCTTTGGTAGTAGGAGGCTCGCCAGAAGGACGTGGAGGGGTAGTAGCTACCGCAAGTTACGAAGCGCGTAAATTTGGTATTCGCTCTGCGATGACCTCCAAAAAAGCACAACAACTTTGTCCTTATGCCATTTTTGTACGACCGAGATTTGATGCCTATAAAGACGTATCTCGAAAAATTAGAGAAATATTTGGGCGTTATACAGACCTGATTGAGCCTCTTTCTTTAGATGAAGCTTATTTAGATGTGAGTGAAGATAAATTGGGAATAGGCTCTGCAATTACCATTGCCGAGCAGATTAAACAAGCCATTAAAGACGAGCTTAACTTAACGGCTTCTGCAGGTGTCTCCATCAATAAATTTGCAGCCAAAATAGCTTCAGATATGAATAAACCAGATGGTTTGACTTTTATTGGCCCATCAAAAATGGAGAAATTCATGGAAAAACTACCTGTTGAGAAATTTTTTGGTGTAGGTAAGGTCACTGCCGAAAAGATGAAACGACAAGGACTGCATACAGGAGCCGATCTGAAACAACTAACTGAGCAACGCTTAACACAGCTGTTTGGTAAAACTGGAAAGTTCTTTTACAATATTGTAAGAGGGATAGATAACCGTCAGGTACAGCCTCACCAAGAAATTAAATCGATCAGTGCTGAAGATACCTTTTCTTACGATTTGGATAAGGGAGAGGAGTTGGATGATTGGTTGGAACAGATTGCCAAATCGGCCTTTAAACGTTTACAACATTACCAGATCTACGGGCGTACCCTTACCCTTAAAGTTAAATTTGCCGACTTTAAACAAGTAACCAGAAGTATTTCTTTTCCAAGCCCAATTAAAGAGCTTGACCAGGTTTTAACAGAAACAAAAGCACTATTGCATCATCTTGACTTGGGTGGAAAGAAAATAAGGCTTTTAGGTGTCGGATTTTCTAATTTCGGAGAGGTTAAAATAAGAGATCGATTTGATGGCTATCAACAGTCATTGTTCCCAATGGATTAATATTAGTTTAATCTTCTGTAAATATGCGCTAACTATTTTTGGTTCAGCTAGGTATAGCTAATCTTAGTCTTTTCACGATGAAGAGTAGGGGCTATTTAGTGTAGGCTAATGAAAGTATCAGAAAAAAAGTTATACTTAATTCTTATTATCTTAATCATCATCCTTAGTTTTGGTGGCCTATTTGGTTCCTTAATGGAGCCCGATTCGGCATTGTATGCCTCAATTGCTAAAAACATTGTACTTAGAAACGATTGGGTAAACTTATATGTAAGAGGAGCCGATTGGCTAGACAAACCCCATTTGGTTTTTTGGTTGGCAGCTGCAAGCTTTAAAATTTTTGGTATTAGCGGTTTTGCTTATAAATTGCCTTCTTTTTTAATTGGTTTGTGGGGAGCATGGTATTTATTTAAGTTTACAAAAGCCATCTTTGACGAAAAAACAGCATTGATCAGTGTCATCATATTGCTCACGGCATTACACCTCATTATCTCAACTTACGATGTAAGGGCCGAAGTTTACCTTAGCACATTTACATTTGCGGCAATTTATCATTATTACAAAGCACATTATCGTCAATTACACATTATTGCAGGTTCACTTTTTGCAGCTTTGGCCATTATGGTTAAAGGTATTTTTGTGCTGATTCCAATTTTTGCAGGTTTTATTATTTATTGGTTGTTTACCCATAAAATAAAAGAATTAATCAAACCCAAATGGTGGCTCGCTATTTTGTTGATCTTTATTTTTATCGTTCCAGAACTCTATACCCTTTACTTACAATTTGATCTGCACCCAGAAAAGATGGTATTTGGGCAAACCCATGTTTCTGGCTTAAAATTCTTCTTTTACGATAGTCAGTTTGGTCGCTTTTTTAACAATGGGCCAATTAGAGGTAGAGGCGACATTACTTTCTTTTTGCATACTACATTTTGGGCATTTTTGCCCTGGTCTGTTTTGCTCTATACTGCCGTGATAGCTTTAGTTAAAAAGAAAAATAGAAAAGAAATGCCACCAGAAATGATCGTGATTTGGGCCAGTGCTGCAATTACATTTTTGCTGTTTTCTTTGTCAAAATTTCAATTGCCTCATTATATCATTATCATTTTTCCGCAATTGGCTATCATCACGTCAGTTTACCTACAAAGATTAACCGATAAAGGAATAAAAACCTTCACCATCATACAAAGTGTTATTTTAATTGTCGTAAATCTATTATTGATTGGTATTGCGCTCTATTTCGATTTCGAGAACAAATATGTAGTGATCGGAATTTTAGTTGTTATGCTAACTTTTTCATTTGTCAAGTTTAGTCCTATCAAATTACAGACCCTTGTGGGTAGGAGTGTTTGCACTTCATTTGCATTGATGATCTTTTTGTACTTTTTCTTTTATCCTTCAATTCTACAGTATCAAGCGGGTGTACATGCTGCTATTTGGTTAAAAGATAATTATCCAACGGTTAGGCCGAAGGTGTTTTTGTTTCCAGATGCTTTTTCATTTGATTTTTATGCACATGGTGAAGTTGAATATTATTGGAGCCGCGAATCGCTGATGCGAGACAAAGAAAAAAAAGATATGGTTTTGTATGTGCCAAAATCAGAATTAGGTTGGCTTAAAGAAAATTATCAAATCAAAGTATTAAAGGAATTTAAAGACTTCCATATTACCAAGCTTAAACCTAAATTTTTGAATAGTGCAACAAGAAGTACTACATTAAGCAGCTTTTACCTCATTCAGTTTAACTGATATGTTTGTTTTCCAGTTTTAACAAATAACCTTTATTTAACTTAAAGTAAACAAAAGGATGTTAATTTTAATTATTAGAATAATAATATCAGTTAAATAAAGAAAAGATGAAGGTTAATATTGTAATTATAGCCATTGTAATTGTCGCCGTTATCGCTTTTGTCTATTTTGTGGTTAAACGCAATAGAAAAGATCAAAAAGATTTAGAACAAGAGCTTAACGAAAAAGAAACCACGCCTAAAAAACACAGCGATGTGCATGTTTAATTAGGTAAATAAGCAACTGGTTTTTGTATTTGTTTCGTTAAAATATTGCCTTAAAGTGATAAGGGATAGCCTGATCTTTGTTTTCACACTTCCCAGAGGCATTTGTAGATATTCGGCAACTTCTACATGGGTATGCCCTTTAAAATAGATGAGTTCTAAAATGTGCTGTTGGTCTGCTTTTAGATTGGTCAGCAATTGTTTCATTCCAATAGCTTCTGGGTTAAATTGCAACTTGTGCTGAAAGGCTATAGTATTTATCGGTATTTCATTAATTGTTTCTGTTTTACAGCTTTGGCTATGTTGTTTACTCCTTAGTTCATCAATTGCGGTATTTCTGGCCAAATTTGCCATCCAAGTAAATAATCTGCCTTTGGTCGAATCGTAGTGGGCAATAGACTTCCATATTTTGATGAAAGTGTCCTGTAATACATCTTCTGCCACCTCATCTGATTTAACAATACGTGTAATGATTCCCAACAATGATGAAGCATACTGATTATATAATTGCTCAATAGCATTGCTATTGCTTGCTTTCAACGCTTTAACTAAGCAGGCCTCTACGGTAGTAGGTTCACTAATACTTGTTTCTTTACTGAGTTTAGGCTTAAAGGGGAGTAGAAATGCAACCATTATCGCTATTGTTGTTATTAATGTTTAAACAACAATATTTTACTAATTGTTTAGCATACTCTCGTAGGCTATGCGATTTATTGGTTTGACAATGAATAAATTAACTTACGCTTTTCAGTTGTTCTTCCAATACCTCTAATAAGCCATCAATATCAAAAGGCTTTGGTACAATTTCATCGGCGCAGATTTCTTTTACCTTCTGGATCTGGGGATGTGTAGATAATACAATTACAGGAATATGGCTAGTTCCTTCAGCCTCTTTTAGCTGTCTGCAAAGTTCTGTTCCTTCTAGGGTAGGTTTAACAATATCAAGTAGTATGGCATCTGGTTGAAATGCTTGGATATGATCAAAAATATCAGTTTCATTAGTATGTAAGCTCAATTCGTAGCCTTCACCCTCCAAAATCATTGCAATCAATTCAAGGATATCTTTATTGTTCTCTACAACCAGTATGCGCTTTTTCATGGACTTAAATATAAAGCATTTTCTATTAAAGGAAAAGAATTGAATAGAGCTATAAGCTCTAGATTTATTTAGGTAGAACTGGTGGTCTGTCTTTCCAAGGTGCTGTAGTAATCGCATTTAAAAAGGCAATAACAGCATCTCTTTCGTTTTTGCTTAATCTCAGTCCACGTAATAATTTATCGTTTTTAGGCAACAATGGATCTTTTTCTTGCTCAGGTTTTACCCTTTGTACAGGCATACCCACGTTGTACATGTTCATGATGCCATCCATATCTCCAAATAACCCATTATGGAACCAAGGTCCAGTACGCATTACATTACGTAAGCCTGGTGTTTTGAACTTACCCACATCTTCAGGCTTTTTGGTTACATTGTATAGACCCAAGTCTTCATATTTCCTACCATAATAGGTGAGGCCAACATTGTGGAATTCATTATCAGTAAATAATGCTCCATTGTGGCAATTGATACAACGGGCTTTGGTTCTGAACAAGTGTAAGCCCACTAGTTGCTGATCTGTTAAGCTGTTTTTATCTCCCTCTAAAAAACGATCGAAGTCTGATTTTCTGCTTACAATAGTGCGTTGGTAATCGGCCAAACTTTTAAAAATGCGTTCAGCATTGATTTGATCATCGCCAAATGCAGCACTAAACAATTCCCTATAGCCTTTGATCTTTTTTAGTTTTTTAGGCAGCACCTTCATATCTTGGTGCATTTCTATTGCAGAGGTAAGTGGACCATGAGCTTGATCTTCTAAGCTTTCTGCTCTTCCATCCCAAAATAAACGTTTATAAAACCAAACATTTTCTAAAGAAGGGGCGTTACGGGTATTTACAGCATGATCATGACCAATGGATACTTCTCTGCCATCGGCCCAGTTAAGGTCGGGTACATGGCAACTAGAACAAGAAATCTGATTAGATGAAGATAACCTTGGGTCGAAGAATAAGAGTTTACCTAAGTTGACGATTTTTTTGATGGAATCGTTTTTTACATCCAATGGAGAAGGAGGCAAAATACCTAACTCTTTATAATTAACTCCAGAATCAACTGTCGGTTTTGGCCATTGGCTTGGCGCTTTTGAATAGATTTTTCGAAGTGAATCAACAGTTACTTCATCACCAACTCTAAACTCTGTAGATCTAAAAGAAAGAAATAATAAAATAGCTAAAACAATAGCTAAGCCTGGCAATACTTTATTCATTGGGTCAAAAATACAGATTTAAGCTGATATTAGAAGAAAAACGATCTTTTCCTGGTAAAGATAATACTTGCCTATCTAAAGGCTCTAGTGCTCCCAAACATTGGATGTAGTTAAGATTGAACTTAATACTAGCCTGTAAAACTTTATAAGCTGGAAATGAATATTCTCCATTTAAACCTATGGCAGCATATTTTGCAGTGTTGTAAAGAAAATCATGATAAATGACATATTTATAGAAGATTTTCTCATTAATGGCAGGTACTATAAATGTATTTGATGGACTAAGACTATACATTCCATTTAAGCCAATACCATAGGTCTTTTTTGTTAAGGTATGTTTGTTAATGCTTAGGCCACCATTAATATTTAATCGGTTATAAATTACATTATTACCAGAAGAACCATCTTGTTTACCTTCTTTGCTAAATGAACTGCCTATAAACGCACTGAGATTGGTACGGTTTAATAAGTTGTTTTGCGTACCAATGAATTTAAAATCAATAACCTGTAAATCATACAAGTAGTTGTTGTATTTGTAAAGTACCTCACCTGCATTCAATTGGGCCTTATGTCCTCTTGGATAATACAAATCTTTTCCCGTTTCGTCTCTATAGCCTATTTTGAGCAGAAACTGTTTCGATTTAATATTGAATTTCCAAAATAATGTACCCTCTATAATTTCGTTGGTATAGTCCATTAATCGCCTTGGATCTAAAGAAGATATGTTAGCTCCAACAGGTAAAATCACAAAATCGTCAGTTTCTTTTAAATAAGATAGCTTTAGCATTAAGTTTTGCTGTTCGGTCAATTTGTAATCGAAATTTAAATCCAGACCTTTTCTTTTGAACAAGGTTACATAATCTAGATCTGAGATGAACTCTTCAGATGTACCATAACCTACATTTCTCCAAGTTAACAATTCGGTAGGTTTAACATTTTTGTTTTTATAACCAATATTGATATCTTCTCTACCATAACCATAAATAAAGCTTAATCCTGTTTTCAGTTGCTTATTTAAGCGATAGGCGAGTGTTGTAGTGGTATTGAGCTGAAAATCGCTCAAATCTCCCCGAGGGTCATTATTGCTAAAGTGATTTCCAATTCTATAATCTATTTTAAAGTTTAATGGCAGGTTGTTTTGTAAGATATTCCTTTCGGCCATTGCCTTAAAAGTATATATAGAACGTTCGTAATGGTTATACTTGATAGATCCAAAATATAATGGAACATTGGGTTTAAATCTGGTTTGGTGTGCCCAACGGGTACTGTCTTCAAAAATTTTATGAAAGGTAAATGAACCGTACAAATCAACTTTTTCTAATCTTGTTTTCCCTTCTGTATTGAAAAAGTAGTCTTGTGTTTTAGTACTACCTTGCGCAGTAATGAATTTACCTTTATCAAAGTTTAATCCTGCGTTAATGGAGTTGAAATTTACCGGGATATGATTTTGATAAAAAGGATTGTTTTTATAAAAGTTATACAGCGTGTTGTTAATAGAATCAGCTACATAAAGCTTATTTCTAAAGCTATTTTGTACACTGTCTATATTTTGGGCTTTGATCTGTTTTGTTACAGCCAACACAAAAAGCAACACTACTATCTTTCTCATAAAAACAATCCTTCTTTTAAATTACCTATTTATAAAATCCCCATGGTTGAGCAATATCAAATACACCAAAATCATCAGAAGAATTATTGGTGTCTTTTAAGATCACTCGACCATCAATTGTACTAGCAATTTTTCTAATTACAGATTGAGAAGAGTAGATACCTTTTGGTGTAAATGTGAAACCAGAATCGTAGCTCGCACTTAGTTTTTTTGGAATTCTAGCCGATGCAGCTTGTGGCTGTGTTTCTACTGCATCTAAAATATACTTGTTTGGAATTTGGTAATATTTTTTTTCGCTTGTGCCAGGTGCAGCTTTTAATGGATAGTAATATTGTTTAAGATCTCTAGGACCATCGTTAATTTTAAAAATAATGTAAGCTGTACGACCATTGGTATCAAAAATCATATCTCTTCCACCCATTTGTAAAACCTCTATGTTTACAGAGTTAGGGTTGTCAATATCAGAATCCAATTGATTGGCACCATAAGATGCATAGTGAGCCTCAAATTGAGCAGTACTTAAGTCTACAGTTAAACCAGGGTTACGTACAGAAATACTAGTTTGATCTGCACCTGTAAAAGGTTGTTTATGATTTTGTGCAGTTTGTGCTATAATGATACTTTTACCAGGTAAAACAGGATATTGTTGTCCAGATCCAGGAATCATATGTAATGCTTTGGTATACACATAGTCGTTATTGGCATCAATGTTAATTGGCATATCAATAGATTTGCTCCAATCCAATTGGCCATCGCTAAGTGTTTGATAAGTACTATTTGTAAGTGATTGTCTTCCTGTTAATTCAGCAAAATATAAACCATCGGCATATAGAGTCTTATCTGAGTTGTTGTGGATTTCTATAAACTGGTCTCTGTACATTGCACCTTCTACTAGGTCAGAACCCGCATAATAAACCTGTTTAATTACCCAGTCGCTAGTTGTACCTGTAATTAGCGTTAGATTAAGGTTGCCAGAAAAATTTGGCGCAATAATCTTGTTTAAGATAGAAGCATTAAATGTAACTGCTGTATTGGTAGCAATACCTGTTGCTGCAGTATATGCTGTAGCTGGGATTACAATCTTTGCAGTAATGTCATAAGTGCCAGTAGATATCGACTCAAATGTAAATTCGCCATTGGCATTGGTACTTCCTTTTTGGATATTTCCGGTAGTTAAGTTTTTGATGCTCAGCTCTACACTAGTTATGGGTAATTTACTATCAGTAACACTATAAGCAACCTTCAAACCCAAGTTTACAGGTTGAGCTTCGGGAGTATTGTTTTTTTTACAGGCGCCAAATAGGAGGGCGAGACATAATAAGTAAGCTATTCTTTTCATATTTGATATATTTATAATTTAATTGATAATTCTGCTCCGAATGTTGGACTGCTGTTGGGTTTAATTACAGAGGTTCCTAACACATTAAGGTATCTGGGTTGGTAATTGAAAACGTTATATACGTTGAATGCGAATTTGAAACGTTTTTTGATCTCTTTGGCCACACTCATATGGTAATTGGTAAACACCCTAAATTGGTTGGTTTCATTCTGTTGTGCTGTGGAAAGAAACAAGTGTTTGTAAAGAGGGTTGGTAGGATCTGGGTTAGGAAGATCGATATAATCGTTATTATTATTGTAATAACCAATTGGTATACCGCTACCTGGTTCGTATATGGTTTTATTGATGAAACTAAACTCTGCAGTAAACTGAACCAATAAACTGATTTTTGGAATGTGTGTGCTAGAAGAAATTCTGCCCGAACTGAAATAGGTAGTTCTAGAATTGTGTTGGTAAAAAGCAATTAATGGACTTTCTGGTAAGGTATTTGAAGCAAGTAGTGGACTGATTCGATTATTGGCATCAAAATAGGCCGATCTAAATATACCGCCACTAAGGTTAAAGGAAGTAGCAATGGCCTCATATTTTGGGGTATTTAAAATCAATTCAATACCTTGATTTTTAGATTTTAAACTATTGTTGAAATAATGGTAATTGATCAATTTCTTTTTGGTACCTGTTTCAACAATTAAAGGTTGCTGACCGGGTCTGAAAGTAGCTTGATAAACTGGTAGATCAATCGCTTTATATTCTTGAACGGTATTGATACCATTGCGAAGATCTTTGTTAAATAAGGATACCGAGAGGTTATAGTTCCCAAGTTTATATAAAGCAGTTAATTCTATGGTTTGTGTATTCGACGATTTTAGATTAGACGTAGGGTCATATCTATACATATAAAATATGCTTCTACTCTCTTTAACATTGCCATTGTACGAATTGATAAGTGGGATTTCAAAAAATGCTGGTCCAGGATATAAATGAGCTAAGCCCGGAGACTTATAAGCCAAACCATAGGCCAAACCTAACCTTAGGTTTTTAGAAACCTGATAATTGATATTGGTTCTTGGCGATAGGTTAAAATAATTGTTCTGCCCATCTAATCTTACCCCGATGCGGGTATTGAGGTCTTTACCGAACAAACGGATCTTAAATACATCTTCCGCATAGGCGCCAAAATCTTTTTGAGGAATGACCAATGAAAAATCATAATAACGCTCAGTTGGACCACTACTAAGCGTAGTACCTGTAGTATTAAAAGAAGGTCTTGGTCTGCTTGGATCAACTATTCTTCCTAAACCATTGTTAATTGCATAAGAGTAATTTGTACCAAAATTTAGATAATGGTTAATCTCTCCAGTTTTAAAGTAGGTGTTTAGTTCTACTTGCCCTGATAAAGTAATTGGTCTACCATCAATATGACTTACTGAGGTATAAATACCAGTATCATAAATACCATCTGTAAAACCTGTAGTAATAGCATTGGTATATAAGATATAAGCATAATTCTGATATTGCTCAGTGTAAGTGCTTTGATGCGATTGACTGTAGCGAGCATTGAAGCTAATATTTTTAAAGAAGGGGTGATTGAAACGGTAACTTGTTCTATTGCTAAAACTTAAATTCCAGCTGGTAAAATCGATAAAACGACCATAAGGATCATCAGGGTCTTTTTTAATACCATCTAAGTTTCTTCCATAATCAAAACTAAACGTGTTTTTTAAACGTTTTTCTTTGCCAAATGTATTGGTCCACATGGCATTCAGATTGAGCCTTTTATAAGCTTTCATCTTATCCCTGTTATCGGCAAAAGAATTGACATAGTTTAAGCCAACATTAAAGCTACCCAACTCTGGACTTAACCTGAAACCTTGAGAATAGCCATATGAGGTGGCATTGTCACGCAATTGCATTCTGACATAGGCTGGAGATTTTCCCGCTTGTCTCTCAACAATAATAGCACCATCTGTTAAATCGCCATATTTTACAGAAGGTACACCAGCAATCACCTCAATGCTTTCAATATTATCAGCAGGAATTTGTCTCAGATCTGTACCACCAAATGTATAATCTCCATTGTAACCCACTTTATTGGCATTGGTTAAGCCATAATCGCCACTGCCCAAAGTAACCTTTGTAGAACCAAATCCTCTATTACCAGGGTTGTATCCTTGCATATTGGCGTTGTTACTAATCGCGTTTCCATCTATAATAATGGCTACACCAAATGAGTTGTTTAAGTCAAAAACATTTGAATTATAAGCACCCCGTAATGAAATGTTTTGTACAGACTGTAGAGAGGGGGGCATGATTTTCCGATTTGGAATTTGATTGAGCAGATCGTTGATACTTAAGGCTGGAATCTGTTCAATGATATCTCTACCAATAATCAAAGAAGAATTTGACGAACCCTCGTAGTTTCTTTTGGCATTGATTTCAATAGTCTCAAGACTTAAATTGAGCTCTTTTAAGGTAATTGTCCCTAAATCTATTTTAGCATCTTTAAGATTTACAATTCTGGTTAATTTTTGAAAACCGATGTAACTAAATTCTAAAGTAAGTAGCTCATTATTGTTGTTGATTTCGAAATTAAATTGACCTAGTTTGTTACTAACAGCCAATTGATTGGTTTCTACAATCTTAATGTTTACCGCCTCTAAGGGAGTTTTTTGAGCATTTAAAACTTTCCCACTAATTGTATTTTGAGCCAATACAGTGGTTGTAGTGATGATAAGGACGAAAAGGAAGGATATATGCTGTTTCAATTTAGACTAATTCTAATTTGCCGCAAAGGTGTGAAAAATACACTATATACGCAAGTTATTTAGACTAATTCTAAGTAATTTTTATGTTGTTTGTTTGCTAACCAACAACCTTGTTCGGTGTTGGAGCCTGAAAAACAGTAGGATAGAGGCCGTTAAGAGCCCAAAAGTTAGTCCATACCAAATGCCTTTTACACCCATTTCTAAGTAAATTCCCAAGAAATAACCCAAGGGGATACCAATTACCCAATAAGAGAGAAAAGTGATAAATGTGGGCATATTTACATCGCCAATACCTCTTAAAACTCCCAAACCAACTACCTGTGTACCATCAAATAACTGAAAAAAGCCAGCGATGATTAAAAGTTGGGCTGCAATGGTTACTACTTTTAAATCGTCTGTATAAATGTAAGGTAACAATGAGCTGGCAAAGACAAATAGGAGTGCTGCGCAGATCATAAAGGCCAATACCACATGGTAACTTGCTATGGCCGAGCGACGCAGGTCTGTAAAATTTCTTTGCCCTAAATAATTGCCTGTTTTAATAGTTGCTGATGAGGCAATACCGTTGGCTACCATATAGGTTAAGGCCGCCAAGGTAATAGCAATCTGGTGTGCCGCCTGAGGTGCTGCACCTATGGTACCAATTAAAATGGCGGCACCACTAAAGGCGCTGATCTCAAAAATATATTGCATGGCCACCGGAGCACCAATTTTGAAAATTTGCATGCTCCTTACTTTATCTATGGCATTGATTTTGAATTTCTGAAGATAGATTTTGAAGTTTTTAGAACGAAGTACATAAATACACATTACCAAAGCCATTAACATTCGATCTACTAAGGTGCTGATCCCAACACCTTTAACGCCCATTGGGGTAATGCCAAACATGCCTTTAACCAAAATAATACCCAGGATAATGTTCAATATATTACCAAAAATAGAAATCAACATGGCTTGCATGGTAAAGCCCAACCCTTCGGCAAACTGCTTAAAAGTTTGGAAAATCATTAGCGGAACAATAGAAAAGGCCAATAGGCCCAAGTAGGGTTTGGCATAAGCTACTACCTCGGCCGATTGACCCAAGTGGTCGATTATAGATAAGGTTCCGAAATGAAGTATCGCATAAAGTAATGATCCAGTAAGGATATTGATGATCAGACTATTGGAAAGTAGCTTTCCGCATTCGTCATAGTTTTTTCTGCCATTTTCTTGGGCTATCAATGGAGTTAATCCGTAAGAGATGCCCATACCCAATACCAAGGTTAACATAAACAGGCTGTTTACCAAAGAAACTGCTGCCAATTGCGCTGTACCAGCAAACTGACCAACAATGATACTATCGGCAATATGTACGGCCATGTGGCCAATCTGCGAAACCACAATAGGACCCGCCAGAATTAGATTTTCTCTATAGTAAGGTTTGTATTTTGTATATAAATTGAGTAACATAGGCGGAACAAAAATCGCGTATTTATACCACAAAGCTCAAGATTGCGAAGAATTTATTTTACCTCTGCTGCTGTAAAGTATTCTTCTTTTTCAGAAATGTGTGGTAAAATTACGCCAGTGAGAATTAAACTAACAATAATTTTTTGTGCCTTTTTATAAGCACTTTTGGTCAACTTACTATATTCTTTCAAGGTAATCCGACCATGTTCTGCCAAATAGGTAAGCAATTTTTTCTCTTGATCGGAATAAGAGATCAGCTGGCCATTTTCATTGTTGCTTTCCTTTAACACGTCTACTATAATCTTGCTCGCTAATACACTTTTGTCTTTAACCCGAAAATAGACCCACCATTTTTTGTTCTCGTCCATGGCGTAGTGCGGTTTGGTATCACTTTTTGGAATGTCGACCATTAAAACAACTTTATCGTCTATATAGATTTCCTCAAATTTGGGTTCAATGGCAGGTTTACAATAGATGTGGGCAGCTTTGGTGATCATGTATTTTTCTTCATCTTCAGATTTTACGCCTTTGATCTGTCCATCGTCAGTTACACCAATTAACAGTTTACCACCTCGGTTGTTAGCAAATGCCACCAAGGTTTTCGCTATTTTCTCGCTACTGCTAATCGTCTTTTTAAAATCTAAGCTTACGTTTTCGCCTTCTAGTATTAATCTTTTGATATTCATAGCCCATGTTCATTAAATGGCAACGCGTTGTTTTTCTCCTGGAAATTTTGTGCGCAAATAAACTTCATTCATTACGGTAGCACACAATTCTCCTTGTTTATTAAATAGTTCCATTGGGTATGATTTCACAAACTTACCTGTATCTTTTAGCGAATGTTCAGCCTCTGCAATCATCTCATCGGTGATTTTTAAGGTGAAATATAAACTAGTTAAACCCGGTTTAAGGTATTGGATGGAAGCACTTTTTAGCCAAACCCTTACTTTAAAGCCACGCCGTTGCATCAATTGATCGAACAAAATGGCATAAAAAGGGTCTGTTGCCGCATAAATGGTTCCGCCAAAAATAGAGCCGTTATAGTTTCTGTTTAAAAAACTGTTGCTGATCTTCACGTCTACACCCAAAAAGCCAGAATGGAATTTTTTAACCCAAATGCGCTGAAATAATAAAGGTGGATAAAGACACATCGCCCATTTAAGGGTTTTCTCAGAAACTATCATGATGGTTAAATATCAGAAATACAATTGAGGTTTAAAAGTTTTGAGAGTTGATTTTACACACAATAAATATTTAATTGTTATTGAAAAAAATGGTAAATTGCTGAATGCATATTTACGATACATTAAGCGCCGCTGTAACCGATTTAGAGCAAAGAGGTTACGAATATGATTTTAATCTGTTAGAAGATTGTATTGAATGTAAATCTTTAGATCTTCAATTAATGCCTGAGGAGTTTGAAATTGAGGAATTCTATCGTTTTGAAGGAATGACCGATCCTGGAGATAGTGCGGTGATCTACGCCATTTCATCGCAGGTTGGAAATTTAAAAGGAGTGTTGATTGATGCCTATGGCGCTTATGCCGAAAATATTTCTCCAGAGCTCCTAGATAAACTCAAAATGCACCACGATAGTTAAGCTGTTGCTGATGTATTAGTTAAGGTCGAGATTAAAAATCCCGACCAACAACAGATGTTTCGTTCCTCAGCATGACAAACTTGAAAATCTATGTCTAGGATTTGCCTATGTGGTCATAAATTTTAGGAGCTAGATAATGTAGTAAAAATCGCTAACATTAGCAGATCAGTTTATAACCCATTCCACGTACGTTTAAGATTTCTATTCGTTGGTCTTTTTTAAGGTGTTTGCGTAATTTGGTAATGAAAACATCCATAGTTCGGGTGTTGAAAAAACTATCATCGCCCCAAAGAGAAAGGAGGGCCATTTTTCTATCTGTTAAGTTATTTTTGTTTTTATACAATAATAACAGCAGCTCACTTTCTCGGCTAGAAAGTTTAATCACTTCCTGATCAAATATCAATTCTTGTTTGTGGTGGCTAAAATTATAATTGCCTATATGAATGTCACTTAAATTTAGCGGCTCTTGTTTTTGGGTTCTTTTCAAGAGCTCATCTACCCGAAGAAACAGCTCATCCAAACTAAATGGCTTTTTAAGGTAATCATTTCCACCACTTTTGTATCCGGTTATGAGGTCTGCAATTTCTGTTTTAGCGGTTAGAAAAAGAATGGGAATAACTGAATTTACTTTTCTAATTTGTTGGGCTAAGGTAAAACCATCGGTATGGGGCAACATCACATCCAAAATCAACAAGTTAAAATTGTTGTTTAGAAACAAGTTATATCCTTTTTTGCCATCAGCCGCATAGGTTACTGCGTAGCCTTTTTGTTTGAGACTGTCTTCAATTACCTTGGCTAAAAAAGGCTCGTCTTCTACCAAAAGCAGGTGTCCATTTTCCATTAGTAGGGTAAGTTAATCAAAAAAATAGTTCCATTTGGATGGTTGTCTAATATCTTGATGGTACCTTGATGTTGATCAATCACCTTTTTAACATAACTTAAACCTAAGCCATAACCTTTGATATCGTGCACATTACCAGTTGAAATGCGATAAAATTGGTCAAAAACCTTTTCCTTAAATTCGTCAGCTATGCCAGCACCATTGTCTGCAATTTGGATTTCAATTCCTTTCTGGTATTCTTTGATCTT
The DNA here is from genome assembly GCF_001412215.1 of Pedobacter sp. Hv1. GTDB lineage: Bacteria > Bacteroidota > Bacteroidia > Sphingobacteriales > Sphingobacteriaceae > Pedobacter. The sequence continues at coordinate 460,835 of NZ_LLWP01000004.1, read as the reverse complement.
AATTTCTATAACTGGTGCTGCTGAGGTATTGTACTTTACTGCATTCTCTAAAATATTGCTCAATGCACGAGATAAATGGGTTTGATTTCCTTTAAATGTGCTACTTATTGCATTTGGAGCATATTTTAAGTTGATATTGTCGGCTAATTTGAGCTCGGTTGTTACCGCTAAAATGAGATCATTGATGGCAATCTGATCAGCTTTGCTAAAACCTAAAGAATCTAGTTTGGCATTGCTTAAAATTTCTTGGGTCAATGCTGTTAACTTTTGGGTTTGATATAAAATAATATTCAAATAGTTTTCTCGAGTTGCTGGGTCTGGTGCAAACTTTTGTAAAGCTTCTGCCGTAATTTGTATTGATGCCAGAGGTGTATGGAGCTCGTGCGTCATGTTACTGATAAACTGATCTTTAAGTGCAACCAGTTGATGTTGGTTAAACAAGGTTTTAATGGTGTAGTAAAAACAGAATAAGGTTATTCCAATCAATAACAAAGAAGTAACAATCAACCATTTCATTTCTTTTAAATAATAGTTGTTTGGGTTTTCTAAGCTTGCCCAAACCAATTGTATTTCAAATGGTGCTTTTAGAGAGGCATTTACCTTCGATGTTTGAAAAAATCCTTTGCTAGGAATAGTGGTTGGATTCAATTGAAAAGGAGAATAAATCTCTTTAAGTCGAAGCTCTTTTTGATACAAGTTGCTCAGTCGATGCTTATTTAATTTGTTTTCGTCAAATGCCTGGGTGATACTATCGCCCAAGCCCTGTGTGTAATAATAGATACTCCCATCTTTGATATCTTCTTTAAGTATATTTTTTGCAAAATGGTCAATAAAGATCGCTTTAGCAGCAGGGGTTATTTTTCTAAGCTTTTGTGTAAACTTAGACAAGCCGACTTGAAAAAACTTTACTTTTCTAGCGGTATCTTCCAAAAAACGTGGGTGCACATCTTGTATGGTAAAAACGGTATTGCTATCTCTATTGTTGATGTTGCATTCGATATTGATAAATGAAGTATCGGCCAGCCAATGTCTTACTTTTGAAATGATTTCTTCTTGTCTTAATTTTCTTTCTCTATTTACAGCTTGATCCAAAGCATTGTTGGCAGCTGTTTGATAATTGCGCACAGTAGTTTGATAGTTCTGATAGTTCCAATAGAGCTGTAGGCCAGTTATGCCCAAAACACAACAGCTCATCAAGACTAGTACATACACTATTTTTTTCTGCATGGTACAAACATAAGGGGCAACGATGAGAATTTCATCAGCGTTAACACTAATTAACTCAGCTTTAACTGCGGTTAACTTTTGTCTATTGAAGTTTACACCATTTTTGTTCAAAATAATTAAACACATGAAGAAGATCATTTTAATAGGCTTGTTAACTTGGAGTTGTGCTTTTGCCCAAGTTAAAAATGGCGAACAAGTACCAGATATTGAGTTTAAGACCATCTTGAACTCGTCTGTAAAAGATGTTAAACTAAGCCAGTTAAAAGGCAAGGTAGTACTGATTGATTTTTGGGCAACTTGGTGTTCGCCCTGTGTAGCAGCAATGCCCCATTTACAAGCGTTACAAAAGAAATTTAAAAATCAGCTACAGGTTGTTACTGTTAGTGATGAAACAGTGAAAAGGGTAGAACTCTTTTTGAAGGTAAGGCCTTCTAATTTATGGTTTGCTATAGATAAGGGTGAAACCTTAAACGTCTTATTCCCACACCGAACCATTCCGCATGTGGTTTTAATAGATGCCGAAGGTAAACTGATTGCCAATACCAGTTCTGAAGAGGTAACAGAAGCAGTAATGGCCAAACTCATTAAAAAGGAAACAGTAGACCTGAAAATAAAATCAGATAACATGACCCAAGATTTTATAAAAGACTACTTTTTTGCTGCCGATACAGTACAATCTCGTTTGCTGATCCAACCAGAAATTAAAGGCGGTCCGAGTATGTCGAGGCAATTTAGAGATGTTCCTGTATTTGCAGGCAGAAGGTTAACCATGATTAACCTAGGCCTACAAAACATGTATCGGATTGCTTATGGGGGCTTTGCCTATGGTAGGGTAATTGATCAAACTACAACTGTCGAAAAAAATAGAGAAGAACGGTTTTGTTTAGATCTCATTACCAAAACAGCAGAAGAATTGTTGCCTACTTTAAAAAGCGAATTGCTTAAAAGATTTGAATTACAAGCTAAAATAGAACAATTTCCTAAATCTGTGTATGTATTAAAGGTTGAAGACCAAGCAAAGGTAAACCAGATTACAGTGAGCAAAGTTGAAGGTAAGGGCGCTTATGGAGGTGGTTCGGGTACCTTTTCTGGAGATGGGGTAGTGTTTGAAGATATAGCTGATTACTTGGAAAGTTTTGGCATTGTAAATCTTCCCGTAATAGACGAAACAAAGATCAATACAAAGTTTAATATCCAATTGGTTTATCAGCCAGAAAATCCGGCAAGTTTAACAAAAGCTTTAGCTGAGCTCGGTTTGAAACTAGAAAAAGCAGAGCGAAAAATAGACATGCTTGTTTTATACAAATAATCACCACACACATGAAAAGAATAATTTTAGTTTGTTTATTGCTCACAAGCCATGCCTTTGCGCAAGTAAAAAATAAAGAACAGGTGCCGAATTTTAAATTGGAAACAATTTTAAATGCACCAATAAAAACAATAGAACTTCAACAATTGAAAGGGAAATTGGTATGGATAGAATTTTGGGCCACTTGGTGCGGGGGTTGTATCGTTGCCATGCCACATTTGCAACAACTACAGGCCAAATACAAAGATAAATTGCAGGTAATTACCGTAACGGGTGAAAGTGTAACACGGACCAAACAATTTTTAAAAGCTAGGCCATCTAACCTTTGGTTTGCCGTTGATACGGGATACACTTTACAAAAACATTTCCCACATTCGCTCATTCCGCATAGCGTACTCATTTCTACCGAAGGGAAGCTAATTGCGGCAACAGCCCCAGAAAATATTACCGCACAGGTAATTGATAGCTTACTGGCAAATCAAACCGTGCATTTAGCAGAAAAGAAAGATAACCCAACCGAAGACTATATTAAGGAATACTTTTTTGCAGCAGATACGGTACAAAATAGGTTAATGTTACAGCCCGAAATTAAAGGCGGTTCTGGTATGATGATTCCTTTTTTAGATCAGCCTGCTTTTGCAGGGAGGAGGTTAACTTTTGTGAATGCGACTTTAACAGGTATGTATAGTAAGGCTTTTGGCGATTTTCCTTATCAACGAACGATAAATAAGGTTGCTCAAGAAGGAAAAAAAGAGATCTACTGTTTAGATATCATCGTAAAAGAACAGAAAGATTTAATCCCCACATTAAAAGCAGAATTGTTAAAACGATTTGACCTGCAAGCCAAAACAGAAAAACAAGAAAAAGAAGTATATGTCTTAAAAATTGCTGATGTAAATAAGTTCAATGCCATTCCCCGAAATCAATCTGGTAAACGAACCTATTATGCCAGACATGGAGAAATTGATCAGCAAAGTATGGATATGCCCGATTTTGCAGATTTCTTAGAAACCTTTGGAACTTTTAAATCGTTGATTGTTGATGAAACTGGCAACAAAGAAAAATTAGACATTAAATTTTCTTTTCAACCAGAAAATCCAGCCAGTTTACCAAAAATACTAAACAGCATGGGGCTGAGTTTAGAAAAAGCCAAACGGCCAATTGAATTTTTGGTACTATATAAATAGTGTTGGTCGAGATTGTTAGTCGGGATTTATAATCCCGACTGTTTTAAAAACCATACACTGTTTCATCTCGTATATATGTTATAACATTTGATTTTAAGCAATGGTATTAGCCTTGTAATGAAGGTAGTTTTAAATACCAGAATAAAATAATAAGTTTAGATGGTTAGTTAGTTTAAGCCCTTTCATTTATTGATAGGGCTTTTTTGATTCTATACTATTTTTGTTGTAGTTTAATGGCACCAAATTAAACAAACGATATGAACCCTTCTAACAAGCGAAATGTGACGCTGATTATTATTGTAGCGGCATTAGGCTACTTTGTTGACATTTACGATCTTATTCTTTTTTCGGTAGTGAGGATCAAAAGCCTCCAAGATTTAGGCGTTGCAGATGCCGACATGTTAAGTGTTGGTGCCACGATTATTAATAGCCAGATGTTCGGTATGTTGATAGGCGGGATATTGTGGGGTGTATTGGGCGATAAAAAGGGGAGGTTAAGTGTATTGTTTGGTTCAATTATTGTCTACTCTCTGGCCAATATAGCCAATGGTTTTGTGAGTTCGGTAACGGCTTATACCATCATCAGGTTTATTGCAGGGGTAGGTTTAGCTGGCGAGCTAGGCGCAGGAATTACCTTGGTTACCGAAAGCATGGGTAAAGAAAATAGGGGCTATGGAACCATGATTGTGGCAGGTGTAGGACTATTTGGTGCGGTAGCTGCTGCATTAATTGGAGGTCATTATACTTGGCAAACCAGTTATTTTATTGGTGGTGGCATGGGGCTATTGTTATTGTTTTTACGAGTAGGTTTAGCAGAATCTGGCTTATTTAAAGATGTAAAAGAAACAAGCATTCAAAGAGGTAATATCCTAATGCTTTTTAATAATGCCGGACGTTTTAAAAAATACCTTTGTTGTATCCTAATTGGTTTGCCACTTTGGTTTGTGGTAGGCGTACTCATCACATTTTCTCCCGAGTTCGGAAAAGCGCTAAATGCTACAGGTATCTTAAATGCAGGTAAAGGGATCATGTATTGTTACATTGGCATTGCAGTTGGCGATGTGGTAGCAGGATTTTTATGTCAAATGTTAAGGTCTAGAAAAAAGGTAATGCTCATTTTCTTGTTGTTAACTGCAGTAGCTATTGTGGTTTATTTAAATGCCAAAGGCTTAAGCCCTGAAACGTTTATATGGTTAAGTCTGTTTTTAGGGTTTGCATCAGGCTACTGGGCAACTTTTGTAACCATTGCCTCAGAGCAGTTTGGTACCAACCTAAGGGCTACAGTTACTACAACGGTGCCTAATTTTGTGCGTGGTTCTGTAGTAGCGGTTACGCTTTCATTCCAATTTCTAAAAGGCGAATATGGTATTCTGCAAGGTGCAATGATTGTTGGTTTCGTTTGCCTACTTATTGCTTTATTGGCCTTAAGTCAATTGAAAGAGACCTTTCACAAAGATTTAGATTACGTAGAGGTATAAATGAAAAAAACCAATCTCCTGTTAAGGAAATTGGTTTTTTAGATTCATTGATTTGTCAATTTACTTTTTTACTAAGGGCATGGTACACAAAATGATTCTGATGCACTATAAATTACTCCAGAACAAGCAATGCCTATAGAAAATGTTTCACAATCTGGTACATCAAATTTCATAACGGTATTGCCTTGATCATTAACACAGTGAATTTGAGGAGTACAAAGGCCAATAGGATCTGTACCCCCGTTTACTTTCTTCATTTCAGCTTTGCTTAATAAATTTGCTTTTTTCATTTTTTTTGTTGGTTAAGGTTGAAAATTAATAAGTAGGTATCTTATAAAGAGTTAACTAGCAAGTTACACATACAGCTGATACTGAATTTTCAACTCCTACACAAGCGAATTGTAAACTAACCCAATCTGCAGCACAACCAGGTGCGTCATATTTAGTAATCGTGTTGCCACTACCATCTTTACAATGAACTTGATCCACACAAAATGATTGAGGATCATCGCCTCCTGTTACTTTTTTCATTTCAGTTTTGCTTAATAAATTTGTTTTTTTCATTTTTTTTAGGTTAAGGTTTTGAAAATTAACTAATTACTTAGTGTAAAATAGCTAATAACTTTGAGCATTTGAACTGTTCATGAAAATATTACTTAAAGGTTCATTGAAAACCAGTTATATGTCAAACAAACGTAATTCTAATTATTCCTTCGCTATAAAGCTTCGATTAGCCTTAACTTTGAGTTCTAATTTAAATAATGATGTTTAGGGACGAAGTAGCGGCAGCGTATCAACAAATACAAGATAGCATTTGTGCAGGATTGGTTCAAACAGATGGAAAAGCTAATTTTGAAGAAGAAATTTGGCAACGTGATGGTGGTGGTGGTGGCCGCACCAGGGTAATGCAACAAGGCAATGTAATTGAAAAAGGTGGCGTTAATTTTTCTGCAGTACATGGGAAACTTCCAGAAGCTGTTAAAAAGGCCTTTAATGTAGCAAATGACGATTTTTTTGCCACTGGTGTTTCTATCGTAATGCACCCAGAAAATCCATTTGTGCCCATTATTCACATGAACATTAGGTATTTTGAAATGGATGAGCAAACCCGTTGGTTTGGCGGTGGAATTGATTTAACGCCTCATTACATTATCCCAACCGATGCCCGATTCTTCCATCACCGTTTAAAACAGACCTGTGATCATTTTGATCCCACTTTTTATCCGAAATTTAAGGCACATGCCGACGACTATTTCTTTATCAAACACCGTGAAGAAACAAGAGGGGTAGGTGGGATATTTTACGATCGCCTAAAACCTGAAAATACCAATATGGACTTTAAACAACTGTTGGATTTTTCTTTAGCAGTAGGGAATACATTTTTGCCAGTATATACCGAACTGATCGATCGTAACCGTAACCAATCTTATACCGAACACGAAAAAGAATGGCAGTATTTACGCAGAAGCCGTTATGCAGAATTTAACTTGGTTTATGATGCAGGCACCAAATTTGGCCTAGAAACCAATGGGCGTATAGAAAGTATCCTAATGAGTTTGCCACCTACTGCCAAATGGAATTACAATCCTCAGGTTTTGGCCAATAGCGAAGAAGAAAATACCCTAAACCTACTTAAAAAAGGAGTAGACTGGGTTTAGCTAATATTATTTGGTTCGTGTAAACACGAACCAAATAAATCTTTGTATACTAATTATTTTAGTTTAATTTTTAATTAAACTAAAATAATTAGTATTATATTTGCTGTCATCATTATGGATTTCAGCGATAAACATATCATACACATGGATCAGGATGCTTTTTTTGTTTCTGTAGAGATCCAAAAAAATAGTAGCCTAAAAGGAAAACCTGTAATTATTGGTGGTTTGTCTGATCGGGGAGTGGTAGCCTCCTGTAGTTACGAAGCCCGTAAATATGGCGTCCATTCGGCAATGCCCATTCGCATGGCCCGCCAACTTTGCCCACATGCAACCTTTGTAAAGGGCAGCATGGAAGATTACAGTAAAAAATCGCACGAAATTACAGCACTTTTACAAGAAAGGGTACCCGTTTTAGAAAAAGCGAGTATTGATGAACATTATATCGATATGACCGGTATGGATCGTTTTTTCGGCTGTATGAAATTTGCCCAAGAACTCCGGTTGGCCGTACAGCACCAAATAGGTTTGCCCATTTCATTTGGCTTATCGATCAATAAAACCGTGTCAAAAATGGTAACCAATGAGTGTAAGCCAGATGGAGAAATGCAGATCGAAAAACTGGCAGTTAGGCCATTTTTAGACCCATTATCTATCAAAAAAATTCCTGGATTGGGCGATTCTACCTTTATTAAATTGAGTGAAATGGGCGTAAGGAAAATCCATACGCTTACTCAAATTCCACAAGACCTCATGTTTAAGATATTAGGACAAAATGGCCTTAGCCTGTGGCAAAAAGCCAACGGGATAGACCTCTCGCCTGTGGTACCTTATCGCGAACAAAAATCTATTGGCAAACAAACCACTTTTGATAGTGATAGCATGGATATTGCTGGCATGAAGCTCATTTTAACCGATATGATTACCAAATTGGCTTTTGAACTGAGGCAGAAACAGAAGTTAACAGCCTGTGTTACGGTAACCATCAGGTATGCCAATTTCGAAACGGTAACACAACAAGCCAAAATTCCTTATACAGCTATAGATTCTACCTTAATTGCTCAAGCAAAACAGCTTTTTGATAAAGTATATACCAAACGGATGTTGTTGCGCTTGGTGGGGGTTAAATTGTCTCATTTGGTGAGTGGAAATGAACAGATTTCGTTGTACGGACCTTCAGAAAAGATCTATAACCTTTACCAAAGTATGGATAAGATGCGTTCTTTATACGGTGTAGATGCCATTAAATTGGCAACCCTGATGCCTAATAAAGGCGAAACTAAGAAAATGTATAAACGGCCATAAGGATCAATAGCCTATTGGTTAATGATTTTTATGCAAATAAGCCATGGACTATTAATCCATTTAAAAAATGTTTTTAAACGTACATTCTCAATATAGTCTCCGTTATGGTACCCTAAAAATAAAAGACCTCATTGCCGAGGCCCGGGCAAAAGATATCCATCAGCTGGTACTCACCGATATCAATAACTCTACAGGTTGTATGGAGTTGATTAGGCTCTGCCGTAAAGAAAATTTTGATCAGAAAAATGATGAAGGAGAAATAATTAAGCCAGCTTACCACATTAAACCAATTATAGGGATAGAATTTAGGCGTGATCATCAATTATTGTATATAGGTATTGCCAAAAATAAAGAGGGCATGAAAGAGTTGAATGATTTTTTAACCTACCACAATCTTAACGAGTTGCCTTTGCCAGTCGAACCCTTTTCATTTAACCATGCTTTTGTGGTTTATCCTTATGGTAAAAAAGAGAATTTAAAAGACCACGAATATTTAGGCATACGTGCCAATGAACTTCATAAAATTGTAGGTAAAGCACTTCAGGCAATCAAACATAAATTGGTGGTTTTTCATCCAGTAACAGTTAAAGATAAAATACAACATAGGTTGCATAAATATTTAAGAGCTATAGCTTTAAATACAGTTTTAGGTAAGCTAACCGAAAACAATTATTGCCAGCAAAATGAGTGGTTTATTAGTGAAAATGAACTGAGGGACAAGTTTGCCTCCTATGCTTTTATCTTAGAAAATACCCAAAGGTTATTAGATTCTTGTACAACAGACGATTACCTATTTGGCAAAAAGAACAAAAAGTACTTTAAAGGTAGTGCACAAGAAGATTTGGCTTTATTAACCGAGTTGGCCATGAAAGGTTTGGCTTATCGCTATGGAAATGATAATGAAGAGGCGCTAAAAAGGATAAATAAAGAGTTAAAAGTAATCGATGAATTGAATTTTTCTGCTTATTTCCTCATCACCTGGGATGTGGTTCGCTATGCAATGGAAGAGCGGGGCTTCTATCATGTAGGTAGGGGTTCTGGCGCCAATAGTATTGTGGCTTATTGCCTTAAAATTACAGATGTTGACCCCATTGCATTAGACCTTTATTTTGAGCGTTTTCTGAACCATAAACGCAGTTCTCCACCAGATTTCGATATCGATTTTAGTTGGGACGAACGGCCATCGATCCAAAACTATATTTTCAAAAAGTATCCCCATACTGCTTTGTTAGGTACCATGAGCAGTTTTAAAGATCGGGCCATTATTAGGGAGATTGGTAAGGTAATGGGCTTGCCAAAAAGCGAGATCGACGATTTTACAGATCCTACCAAAGAAAAATTCAACCTCAACAATCCTGTTTTCAATAAAATCCTGCTCATCAATAGTTTGATGAAAGATATGCCAAATCAACGGTCTATACATGCCGGTGGGATTTTGATAGGCGAAGAGCCTTTAACTTATTATACGGCCTTAGATCTGCCTCCAAAAGGATTTCCGACCGTACAATGGGACATGTACGAAGCAGAAGAGATTGGTTTGGATAAATATGATATCCTAAGTCAAAGAGGCATTGGGCACATTAGAGAGGCTGTACAATTGATTTTAAAGAACAAGAACAAGTCTATAGAAATCCATAATTTTAAGGCTTTTAAAACAGATCCAAAGCTCAATGCACAATTACGGGCGGGTACGCCGATTGGTTGTTTTTACATCGAATCTCCAGCCATGAGGCAATTGCTGAAAAAACTGCAGTGCGAAGATTATAAAACCTTGGTAGCTGCAAGCTCTATCATTAGGCCCGGAGTAGCCAGTTCTGGAATGATGAAAATGTACATCCAGAGCTACCATCATCCAGAAGCGGTAAATTATTTGGATAACGTAATGAAAGAGCAGCTCGAAGAAACCTTTGGCATTATGGTTTACCAAGAAGATGTAATTAAGGTCTGTTGTCATTATGCGGGTTTAGATTTAGCAGATGCAGATATCCTAAGGCGTGGAATGAGTGGTAAATACCGAACCAAGAATAGCGAATTTGAAAAACTATCCAGACGCTTTTTTACCACCGCAAAATCCTTAGGTCGCGACGAAGAAGTGACCAAAGAAGTATGGAGGCAGGTATCTAGTTTTGCAGGCTTTAGCTTTTCTAAGGCGCATTCGGCAAGTTTTGCGGTAGAAAGTTACCAAAGTTTGTACCTCAAAACCTATTACCCCAAAGAGTTTATGGTAGCGGTACTGAACAATTATGGGGGTTTTTATCAACGTTGGGTTTATGTGCATGCCTTACAACAAACAGGAGCAAGGGTACATTTGCCCTGTGTAAACCATAGCGATAGTGTAGTGAATATCAATGCAGATGATGCCTATTTGGGCCTGATCGGTATCCAAGGATTGGAAAATAAACTAATCGATAGCATTCCGCAAGAGCGCAAACAAAATGGAAAATATATCGATTTAGAAGATTTAATTAAACGCACCTATCTTTCTCTAGAACAATCGATTATATTGATTAGAATTGGCGCCTTGCGCTTTACTGGTAAAACTAAAAAAGAACTGTTATGGGAAGTGCACAATTACTTGGGCAACAGCACTAAACCAACTGTAGGGCAAGAGCTGTTTCATTTAGCTGCCAAATCTTATGTGCTACCAGTTTTAGAAAGTCATTTAATTGAAGATGCCTATCAAGAACTGGAACTGCTAGGCTTTCCGGTAAGTTTAAGCATGTTCGATTTGCTTAAAACAGCTTATAGGGGAGATGTTTTGGCCAATGATCTAGTTAAACACGAAGGTAAGATTGTAAAAATGCTGGGTAATTTTGTTTGCGATAAAACAGTTTACACCATCAAAAATACCAAAATGTGGTTTGGAACCTTTATAGATAGAGAAGGGAGTTTTTTCGATACTACCCATTTCCCAAATAGCTCTCCCGTTTATCCTTTTAGAGGTAAGGGCTGTTATCTAATTTTAGGTAAAGTAATGCTAGATTTTGGTGTGCCAAGTGTAGAAGTAATCAAATTTGCCAAATTGCCAATTGTAGATAATCCCGTGTTAAAAGTTTAATTGTTCATTCCTCCTTATTACCTATTCCCCATTTTCTATTTCCAATTACCTATTCACTATTTCATATTTACTATTCCCCATTCCCTATTTTACATTAGAAAACGAAAGGTAGTAGCATTTTGGCCAATGCAGCCCCGCTTTCCGCTTTACTTCGCCTGCGGCTCCGTGTTCGCTGCAATCAGGTTTAATTGACAAGGGCATTTCGCTAGGAAACTGAACGCTCAAAAAAGACACTGTTTTCTGTGTGCTAAACCCGATGGCAGCGGCACGCAGTAGAGCGTACAGCGGGGCTATCGGAACCAAAGAACCACAGGTACTTCTTTTCCGAAATGAAGAATGATCAATATTTGCTCCTAATAATGTTTAACAAATGGATTAGCAAACGATAGTCAGTTTCTCTTCGCAAAGTCAGTCCTGCTTTCCGCTTTACTTCGCCTGCGGCTCCGTGTTCGCTCCAATCAGGTTTAATTGACAAGGGCATTTCGCTAGGAAACTGAACGCTCAAAAAGGACACTGTTTTTTGTTAGCTAAACCCGATGGCAGCGGCACGCAGTAGAGCGTACAGCGGGGCTATCGGAACCAAAGAACCACAGGTACTGCTTTTCTGAAATGAAGAATGATCAATATTTGCTCCTAATAATGGATAAAAATCTATTTTGCTACTAATAAATGACCTATTTTTTCTGATCAGAAGAAGGATTAAATGTTGGAACTGACAAGAAATCATTCGGTTAAAAATTACCCTAAAAACTCATTATCCCCAAGGGTAAAACTTTTCCACATAAAGGTGCATATTGGCGCATATTTTATTAAATTCGCAAGGTTATAGTAAAACCTAATTTAAATTCGCTTTTTAGCGAACAATATTATTTATGGCAGAAGATTTAGAAAATCAAGAGAACGACAAAATTATTTCAATAAACATAGATGAGCAGATGAAATCTGCTTATATCGATTATTCAATGTCGGTTATCGTAAGTAGGGCATTGCCTGATGTGCGTGACGGCTTGAAACCAGTACATCGCCGTGTTTTGTATGGTATGTTAGGATTAGGTTTGGGTGCAGGAAAACCTTATAAAAAATCTGCACGTATTGTTGGAGAGGTATTGGGTAAGTATCACCCACATGGAGATTCATCGGTATATATGACCATGGTACGTATGGCACAGGAGTGGAGCTTACGTTATTTAATGGTTGATGGACAAGGTAACTACGGTTCAGTTGATGGCGATTCGCCTGCTGCTATGCGTTACACCGAAGCAAGATTTAGTAAACTTGCTGAAGAAATGGTAGCAGATATCAATAAAGATACTGTCGATTTTCAGTTAAACTTTGATGACACTGAGCAAGAGCCAAGTGTACTTCCTTCTAAAGTTCCGAACTTATTGATCAATGGATCGTCTGGTATTGCCGTAGGTATGGCAACTAATATGGCACCTCACAACCTTACAGAGGCCATAAATGCAACAATAGCATACATTGAAAACAATGAGATTACGATTGCAGAGTTGATGAAACATATCAAAGGTCCTGATTTCCCTACAGGAGCTATTATTTATGGCTATACAGGTGTACAAGATGCTTTCGAAACAGGTAGAGGTCGTATTGTAATGCGTGCCAAAGCAGAAATAGAAACTGTAAAAGACCGCGAAACCATTATTGTAACCGAAATACCTTACCAAGTTAATAAATCTCAAATGATTGAGCGTACCGCTGAATTAGTGGGCGAGAAAAAACTGGAAGGTATCTCCAACATCAAAGACGAATCTAACAAAGATGGTATCCGCATCGTTTACGAAATTAAACGCGATGCCAATGCGAGTATCGTTTTAAATAACTTATACAAACAAACTGCATTACAAACATCTTTCAGTGTAAATAACATTGCTTTGGTTCATGGCCGTCCGCAAATGTTAAACCTAAAAGACTTAATTCGTCATTTTGTTGACCACAGACATGATGTAATTGTTCGTAGAACGAAGTATGAATTAGCAGAAGCAGAAAAACGTGCACATATTTTAGAAGGATTATTAATTGCTTTAGATCATATTGAAGAAGTAATTAAATTAATTCGTGGCTCAAACACACCAGAAGAAGCGAGAGTTGGCTTAATGGAGAAATTTGGTTTGAGCGACATCCAGGCTAGGGCCATTTTGGATATGACCCTACGTAGGTTAACCGGACTGGAGCGCGATAAGATCAAAGAAGAATATGCAGAGTTGATGAAAACCATCGAATACTTGAAATCTATCTTAGCTGACGAATCTTTACGTATGCAAATTATTAAAGATGAATTGGCAGAAATGATTGATAAATATGGCGATGAGCGTAGAACTACAATCGTTCACTCGGCAGAAGACATGAGCATGGAAGATTTCATCGAAGACGAAGAAGTTGTAATTACCATCTCGCACGAAGGTTATATTAAACGTACCCCTGCTACAGAGTACCGTACACAAGGCAGAGGTGGTAAAGGCGCTAAAGGAAGCGATTCTAGAAATGAAGACTTTATAGAACATTTACTAATTGCCTCTAACCATAACTACATGTTGTTCTTTACCGAAGCTGGCCGTTGTTTCTGGTTAAGGGTTTACGAAATTCCGGAAGGAAGCAGGTTAAGTAAAGGAAGAGCATTACAGAACATTATCAATATCCCTAAAGAAGAAAAAGTTAAAGCTTATATCAAGGTTGTAAATTTAAAAGACCAAGATTATTTGGAGAATAACTTTATCATTATGTGTACTAAAAAAGGTACCATTAAGAAAACCTCTTTAGAAGCTTATTCGCGTCCACGTGTTAACGGTATCAATGCCATTAACATTAACGAAGGCGATCAATTGCTAGAAGCAAGTTTAACAACGGGTAATAGTGAAATTGTAATGGCCTTGCGTTCTGGTAGAGCAATTCGCTTTAACGAAAGTACGGTTAGACCAATGGGAAGAACGGCTACGGGCGTAAGAGGCGTTACTTTGGCACATGATCAGGATGAGGTTGTGGGTATGATTGCCATTAACGATGCTGAGGCAACTGTTTTGGTAGTATCAGAAAAAGGATATGGTAAACGTACTGATATTGACGATTACCGCGTAACCAATAGAGGTGGTAAAGGTGTTAAAACAATTAACGTAACCGAAAAAACTGGCGCATTAGTTGCTATAAAAAATGTAACAGATGCTGATGACTTGATGATTATTAACAAATCAGGTATCGTTATTAGAATTGTAGTGAGCGAATTGAGGGTAATGGGAAGAGCAACGCAAGGTGTTCGTTTAATTACTTTAAAAGGTAACGATGAAATTGCATCTGTAGCTAAAATTGAACATGAGGATGAAGAAGTAGAAACTTTAGCAGAAGGAAGTGAAGATTCTACGGAAACCGCAAGCCCAGAATCAGATGAAAAAACTGATAATGATAACAATACTGATACCGAAGAAAAAACTGAAGAGAATTAATATAATTTAGAAAAAAAATTAAAAAGAACATGAAAAAATTACTTTTAAGTATATTGATTGTAGGTAGTGCTACATTTGCCAATGCTCAAAAGAGTGAAGTTGCAGACGCAAAAAAGAAGTGGAACATTTTCGCATTTGCAGGGATAAGTCAGGCTTATGATAAAAAAATGACTGCTTTGAATGATGGATTGGTGAATACCGATAAAGCGATTGCCAACGAAAAATCTAAAGATTTACCAGAAGCTTGGGTATATAGATCTTTATTTGCTTCGGCCATAGCAATAACTGATACTGTAAGTGAAGCAAACTCATTGGCTAAGCAAAAAATTGCAGAAGAAGCAATTGTTAAAGCAAAAGCATTAGATACAAAAAATGCAGACAAAGACAATATTGCAACTGCAGAAATCAATATTCGTAATGCAGTTTTTGGCAGAGGGATGAGAGCTTATAAGAGCAAAGACTATCCAACTGCATTAAATGTATTTGAGCAAATGATTGTTTTTAATCCTCAAGATACTGCTATGTATTTAAATGCTGGTGTTACAGCTAAATTGGTTAAAAATTATCCAAAAGCGATTGGTCACTTTAAAAAAGTAATTAGCTTAAATTCTCCAGACTCTAGAGCGCTTTATGCTGAAATTATAGACATGACCTTGAGAGAACTAAAAGATACTGTTGCTGGTTTGGCAGAGGTAAAAGCTGCATTAGTTAAATTCCCAGAAGATGGCGATTTTATTGGTACTGAAACAGATATCTATATTGCCAAAGGTGATATTGCTAAATCTCAAGAATCATTAAGCAAATTAATTGCTAAAGATCCAAATAAAGCAGTTTACCATTACTTAATGGGTGGTACCTATTACAAACAAGCATTGAACATGCAAGATGAGAGAAAAAAGATAGATTCTAAAAAAGTAAAAGAATTTAATGCAGCAACTGCAAAAATGACCGAATTAATTGATCAGTCTTTACCTTTCTATAAAAAATCTTTAGAAATCGATCCTAAATTTGTACCATCGTTAGAAACGTTGAAACAGATTTACGCTTTCAAAAATGATACTGCAAATTACGAAGATATCAAGAAAAGATTGGATGCTATTCCAGCAAACTAAACCAATTGAATAGATTTAAAAAGAGGGGTAATTATTATCCCTCTTTTTTTTTGACTATTTTTGTGTTAAATAGCTTGGTACATGAAATATAGAATATCCCTTTTATTTGTTTTTATGCTTGGTTTTGAGGCTTTTGCGCAAAAATCGCAAGTACAATTGGCGCAAAATAGCGTTGGTAAACTGCAAGCAAGCATTGCAGCTAAGGCCGATGTTAAAAAACAATTGAGCATTATAGGAGAGGGGATCAAAGCAATTGAAGTGGCCCAAAATGATAAAAAAACCAAAAATTGGCCAGAAACCTGGGCAACAAAAGCTTATTTGAGTTCGTACGTTGCCATTATTGATGATAACGTGGCTAATGCTGATAAATATTACGATCTGGCTGTAGAAGCTGTTGATAAAGCAAGCAAACTGGATAAATTTCAAGACAATTCTGGTTTAATCAAAGCATCAACCTACAACATCAACATCAAAAAACAAACAGAAGGAAATAGGGCATACCAACAAAACGATTTTTTTACAGCTTTTAACCTATTGAAACAAGTAAGCGACTATTTGCCTACAGATACAACTTTAGCTATAAATGTGGCTTTGTGTGCGCAAAATATCCAATCGTATGATGAAGCCTTGAACTATTTCAAAAGAGCTAAAGAAAATGGAATTAGAAATCCGGTGGTATTTCAGCACATGGCCAATATTTATGCCTCTAAATTTGAAAGCGAGATAGCCATAAAAATATTGGATGATGGTTTAAGACTCAATCCTTACCATCCATTTCTAACTAACGATTACATCAATTTGTTGCTCGATAATGAAAAATACGATAGAGCCATGAAAGTGATAGAAACTTCTATAGCAACAGAAAAGAGAAGTAAATTATTGCTGTTTTTATTTGGTTATTTACAGCAATCGCAATCCAATAATGCTACAGCAGCAGAACAAGCTTATAAAAAAGCTTTAGATATCGACCAGAACTATTTTGATGCACTTTATCAATTAGGATTGGTTTATGTCAATTATTCAAATGATGCCTTAAAGCAAAAAAACAAACAGAAATTTACTTCCTATATCAATCGATCAGAATTTACTTTGTTACGTGCATTAGAAATTAATCCTAACGATCGGAACACCATTCAATTGCTCATAGAAATCTATACCAGAAAAAATAGGTTAGATAGAGTTCAGGATTTAAAACGAAAACTTAACGAATTTTAATAGGCATTTATGGCAGTGTAGGGTTGGTTCTAAATTTATTACTTAACATAATATTTATTATAGGACAAAACGATCAACGCGGCTGCATAAAGGATTGATCTTCAGTTTATAAGTAACGGTCTTGTATGCCGCATTATACCAATGCACTTTGGCTGATATTTTTATTTGTTTTACTGGTAATTTACTGCGGGAATCCGTAATTTACACGGAAGAAAAATTTTAGATTTGCCTTATTATGACAAACACCGCCAACCCGAAGCACATACACCAGGGCCGCAACATTAAGCGTTTCCGCGAAATGATGGGCCTGAAACAGGATGCCCTGGCCTCTGAGCTGGGCTACGACTGGAACCAACAAAAAGTATCGCTACTGGAGCAAAAGGAAACCATCGAAACCGATATATTAAAGCAGGTATCTGCCATACTGAAAGTACCTGTTGAAGCCTTCGAGAATTTTGATGAGGAACAAGTTGTAAATGTTATTTCTAATACGTTCAATACGCATGACCAATCAAACGGAATGAATGTATATCCTACTTTCAATTTCAACCCTCTTGATAAAATGGTTGAGCTGTATGAGCGTATGCTAGCGCAGCAAAAGGAAATGATTGATAGGTTGGAACGGTTGATGGAGAAAAAATAGATACTAATATTATTTAAAATGGGCTATCCAACAATTGATCAGTTTGACATTAAATTTATTGAGCGCACAAAGCAAAATGTTGCAAGTTTTAGTGGCCCTAATAAGTTTACACACCTATTGAACTCCTTGATAGGATTAATATTCGTTCCTCACGAATTTAATAATAAAGGAAAAAGAAAGGCGACCTCTTGAGGTTGTTCAGAAACTCAATTGCCCACCAGAACATAACACCCGTTGCAGAAGGAGACGAATGGCAAGGGATTATTATAAAGAATTATAGAAACAAAACAGACACAGCTAATGGGTTTTTTAATTTTGAAGCATTCTTAAACCAAAAAGAGGTAAGGCTTTTTGCAACCTTAATTGCCGATGAATATTTAAAAAATGCTCAGTAATTTATGGAAAACTATAGCCAAAGGCATAAATACCAACCGGGAATGACCTGTTCTGTAGACGGATGTGAAAATCCGGCAGAATATGAAGTTGTCTTGTATGATTTTTATGATTATTCTTCTGGACCTACAACTTTCTATGAGCAAGATTATACCTGTCCTTTTCTTTGTCAAACACACTTAAATATTAATGAAGAACAGGCAGTAGGAGAAAGACGTCCAAGGGGCTCAGTGCGCTATCCATATACAAATCGTCACAACTCACTAGGCTATTCAAAATACAACCCTCTAAAAGATGTTTATCCACAGTTCTTTTCTGCTGGTGAAGCAGAAAATGCTTCTCAGATACAGATTGATTTAAATGAGATTAACGCTGAACTTATCTCTTACTTAGCCAAGCATCCAGAATATCTTAGACATCTTAACGCCAGAAAGTTTGAAATGCTAATTGCTGAAATTATTAGAAGCAAAGGATACGATGTTACTTTGACACCTCAGACACGTGATGGCGGAAAGGATATAATTGCATTGTATAAAAGTCCATTTGGACATCAAATGTTTATAGTAGAATGTAAAAGATATCAGGAAGATAATAAAGTTGGCGTTGAATTAGTAAGGGGTTTGTATGGGGTTAAAATGGCTGAAAGGTATAATCAGGCGCTATTAGTTACAACCTCAACTTTTACGCCGGATGCGCAAGAGTTTGTTAAACCTTTGAAATTTGAATTAGAGTTAAAAGATTATAATGACATAACAAATTGGTGTAAGGAGTATAGCAAAAAATAAATCGATGAGCTAAGAATAAAGAAAGCAATAAAATAGGTAGAAATGAATAGAAAACTCACAACCAATTCAAGGCTTGTAAACGAATTATTTGCAAGTTATATAAGCACATTTGCTGCGTTTAGCGAATTGATGAATAATTCCAATTGATATGCTCTACCAAAGGAACTATTTTGAACTAAGCCCAAACGAAATTAGTCAGCTCGATAAAGCAGAAAAGTATTACAAGAAAGCGCTTAAAAAAAATGATGGTGGGTTAGATGGTGCAGAGTTTATCCGCTATCACGAAATGTTGCCAAATGCCTATTACAATTATAGTTCGTTGTTTCCCAACAACCATATTCTGTTTGATTTTGAGAAGCATGGCAAGGTCATCGGGCAAAAGCTTGAAGGTTTTGCAGCGTTGGTAGAGGCTGAAGAAACGACCGAACGTGATATACTGAACTATATCCGCACAACCGAAAGCTACTTTATACTCGAAAGCCTGCTTATGGATTTCTATACCGGAAACCATGAAGCCTACCTGTTCCGGGAATTTGCACTTCCTCCCAACTACATTGTCGATTTTCTATTAGTGGGCAAAAACTCTGGTGGTTATGAGTTTATCTTTATCGAGTTCGAAAGCCCCAATGCCGATATAACATTAAAGGATGGCAATTTGGGTGTGGCATTTCGCAACGGTATTAAACAGATTGAAGATTGGGACCTATGGCTTGAGAGTAATTTTTCGAGCTTAAAGAACGTGTTTAAGAAATACAAAAACCCAGACGTTGATTTGCCCGAAGAGTTTTACGAACTGGACAAGACAAGGATACATTATATTGTAGTGGCAGGAAAGAGAAAGGATTTTACGCCCAAGACTTATAGACTGAAGAGAAAAAACATAAATGGTGTAAAAATATTGCACTACGATAATGTTCTTGACCAGGCAAATTTTTACGTGTACCATAGGCATAAAATACAACCATGAAGAATTTGCTAAAACTCCATGAAGCTGTGGCCGTGGTCTTATTGGGTAAACAAAACAGAACCTCCACATTCGAGGAGATTGCGCAAGAAATAGAGAACCGCAACCTCTTTCCAGAAAGGAAAGGCGGCATTACACTGGCCGAGCAGATAAAACTGCGAACGTCTATCAGCTCTAGTCGCTACAAGCACATGTTTGACTTTAGCAAGCCTAATCTGCTAACCCTAAAATAGTATGAGCGACAAAATCGAAGACAACTCGTCATTTAAAAAATTTGACAAAAACATTAAAAGCATTAAAGCCATAAAACAGATTGCGTCTTTATTTTCACCCTTTAGCAAGGATGCAAAGGACATCTCAAAACTGTTTGCAGGTATGGATAATATTGAACAACAGTTTAAAGCGCTTTCCAAAAGTCCAGACGAGTTCAATAGTTTGTTTAGCGAGCTGGGATGGATAGCCCACGAATCGATAAACCACGACCTGATGTTGGAATGCATAGCTTTAGCCAAGAACAACGACATTGCAGCGGCCGAAGAGAAACTTGCGGATTACTACACTTCTGACGTTCTTAAACACCTCTCTCATCAGCTTAAAGGCACCAAAGAGTTTTACCCACGCTATCCACTTATCAGGCTGGCTTACGAAGATACTATAGCAAAAAGGTTTCATGCCGCAGTTCCATTGATCTTGATGATTATTGACGGCGGTGTAAACGATATAGATAAAAACAAAGGCTTTTTTACAGAAAGTACCGACCTTACTGCTTGGGATTCTATTGCTGCCCATAGCTCTGGCCTTACTAAGCTTAGAGACATTTTCAACAAGGGAAGAAATAAGACCAACGAGGAAGAAATACGTCTTCCCTACCGCAATGGAATTCTGCATGGCAGGGATATTGCTTACGCAAACAAGTTTGTAGCCGGTAAATGTTGGGCCGCACTAATGGCCATAAACGATTGGGCAAAGGCCCTGAAAGATGGTAAGAAAACGCCTCCCAAAAAAGAAGAAGAAAAAGAATCAAGCCTTAAAGAAATACTGGAAAACCTAACAAATGTTTCAAAAGAATTTCAAAAGCACAGGGAGAAGATAGACGAGGGCAAAAGGCTTATAGATAACTGGAAGCCGAGGAACCTGATAGTAGGTACGGATATACCTGCAAGTGGTAATGTAGGCGATTACGAGGAGTTTACTCCTGAAAGCGACGCCATAAAATTTATGCATCATTGGCAGAAAAAGAACTATGGTGCAATGGCAAAGCAGGTAAGCTATTATGCAAAAGACGTAGTTCTTAGCAAAGAAGCGGCCAAAGTAAGAGGTTTCTTTGATGGCAAGTTGCTTAAAAGCTTTGAACTAAAGAAGGTGATAGATTGTGCTCCGGCGATTTCGGAAGTATTTATTGATGTATGTTTTGAGTTTGAGCAAAAGAAGTACAAGCTCGATCTAAAACTAAGGATGATTTATCAGAACGAAAAGAAAGAGAACCTGATTTTGGGGCAAGAAAATGGAGAATGGAAATTCGTAGATACATCCTTCTTTAACCAGGTAAGCTATCCAATATAATATTTTCGATTGTTCCTTTCCACCTTTATACGTGAGAAATAGTAGGGTCTATTGGAGGTCGTCTCAATTTTAGAATATCATCACAAAATGGTACCCCTGAGTTTTGGCGCTGCAGTTTTGATAAACATTGCCCACTACCTAATAAATTACCCGATTTGTCTTTCTTTCTGAATTTCCCTTTGACTCTTCCCTTTGATTTTGTAGAAAATACCCAATTGAGACGTTCTAATCCATTTAATAAGCCTTGATCCATTTCTGAATCAATTTCATCGAAATATCTTTTCAGATCCGTATAAGAGTAGGTAGAAACCCAACCATCGAGCGAATTGCGTAGCTTGAGCAATAAGGTGTATACATCTTTAACCTTAGGGGCGTTACATAGTTTGCGTATAGTATCAATATATCGATTTACACTTTTTCGGCTCGGAAAAATCTTGTCGCCATCAAACGCTACAGAAAGAAAAGAAAAATCAATGCCTGGAGCAGGTGCAACAATTCGTGTTTTGGCTCCTGCTTCGCTACTTAAGGCATGTAATTTCAACCCGAGTTGATCTTCCAAAACCTCTAGAGAAACTTTGTGTGCCCGCAGAGCTTCATTTTCGTCTTTACACATCACAATGAAATCGTCTGCGTACCTAATGAGCTTAAACCCTTGGCTTACCATTCGTGCATCGAAGCTTCGTAAGAAAAAGTTAGAAAACAACGGAGATAGTGCATTGCCTTGTGGAATGCCACCTGTAGTAAATAGTGGATGGTGTTCTGATTTAATTTTATCCAAACCACCAACCGGCTGACTTATACCACTGCGGATAAGCTCATTTATACTGGTATCGGGCAAATGGGGGAAAATATCAAGTAATAACTGTTCTTTGTTTACAGTGGGAAAGAAATTGATAATGTCGGCCTCAAATACCACTTTGTAACCTTCCGAATAGTATTGTTGCATGGCCTCAATAGCCTTTTGAACGCCTATCCCCTTTTGATAGGCAAAGCTTACATTCTTACTTTGTTCTAATTCTTTTTGAAGATGTTCTTCCAGTAATATTGCAATACCTTTTAATACAATTCTATCTTCTACTTCTGGTATCTGGAGTGGCCGGAATTTGCCATTATCCTTCGGAATAGCATATGCCCTGGTTGGAGAAAAATCGTACTTACCATTTTTTAAGCGGTCTGCAAGGGCGGGTATTTTTGTATGAAGATTTTTTCGGTATTGATCAATATTTTCGCCAGATATACCAAACGACTCCGGGTTACCTTTATTTATATTCTGCCATGCTTGTTGAAGCAAAAATTCTTCCGAGGCTAATTTATCTAGCATAAAATCAACATACCTAAAATCTTAGTGTAACGTCTTAGATTGACAAAATATATGTCAGTGTGACAGCATTACATCTAGACACAGCCCCCATGACCTTTATGACTAAGCAAATCATTTGCAGCCACCATAACAGGTTTGAGAGGACTCGGGCAATCGTGCCAATTGATGACTTGCGCCGTCGCTTGACAAAAAAACTCAATACTAGTATGTTATCAAATTATGTTCCATGATTAAAATTGCGTCATAATGTCAGAAATTGGTTTGTTCTATTAAACTTCCCCAACACCCAAGCCCCATGGCGGAGCCACGGGGCTTGGCATAACGTTATTACTGCACATGGTAACGGGCACATTGTTAATAATTTGGGCGTGCCCCCTGCCCTTTTAATGTTTGTACTGCAGGTAAGTTTTCACATGAGCAGGGGTCGGGCTATCCGCTTGTAGTCCTCGCCATTTCGTGCCTCATGGCTGTGGGCTACCCGCTTCTATCCCTCACGCAGGAGAACTTATCTTCGGGGGCAATAAAGAACAACTTTAAAGGGCAGCTACGTTAACATAATGCAATACATTATAAGACAAAATGTATAAATCTTTTTTATAGTAGTTTGGCTGTCAGCAAACCGTTTGTTATCAATGTTATAAGAGTTTGTCAAGACGGCTATTAACCTCTTTCTAAATTAAATATAGCGATTTCGGCCCTTGCCCCAAATCTTGCAGGGAAAATGCTCGTGCCAATGCCTTTTGAAACATAAAGTTTAGGTATATTATCGTTATACCAACCTTTAACATATTTGCCACTGCCTTGCGGTAAAAATGGAATGAAACCAAAAAAGTTGAATTGGCCACCATGTGTATGTCCAGAAAGGATAAAATCGACTTTCATGTTATTGGCAAGTTGTGCAGAAATTTGCTCACTATACTGTGGGCAGTGGTTCAAAATAATGTGGTAATCGCTTTCTCTATATTCTTTTATGGCAGCAGTAAAGTCTGGTTTACCTCCAATAAAGTCATCTACGCCGGTTATTGAAATTGTTCTGTTTCTAAAAGCGTAACTTACAGTTTGGTTAACGAGTAATGTACAATTGTTGTTTTCATAAACTTTTTTCAGTTCATTTAAATCTATACTGCCCCAGTATTCCCAATTCCCCAGAATTGCCACTTTTTGAATGTTTTTATCAATCAGCTTCAAAAATTCATTCAATAATGGAACATGCTCTGCCTTATCTATCGCATCTCCAGTAATTAAGATCAGTTCTGGTTGCATCTTATTAAGTTGAGCAGTTAACCGTCTCAATTGATAATTAAGCGACTGCAGATGTAAATCAGAAAGCTGTACAAGTTTTATGTTTTCAGTTTCTTTAGTTGCTTTGTCGAAAAAGAATTCGTTTATTTCTATGAAAAATTTTTCTACCCAGAACATGTCAGCAATTAAGGCACAAAATGCCACAAGAATACCACCTTTAATAAATTTTCTTCTTGTTAATCCCATTGTCTGCTACTTGAGATGGTACATAGATTTTCTACTACCATCTTAGAAAGTTAATCTACGAATTTATTCATTACCTAACTTATTTAAAATAATTCAAAAATCTTCCAGCCATTTGCGCATTAGGCAGATCTGCAGAAATCTACCGCACTGATGTTCATTAACTATAATTATATTGTGTCGGCGCTTCGGGCTAAAGCCTAAGTAGTTATGGGAAGTTTAATAAAGAAAGTTGTGCCATTACCCAATTCACTTTCAAGCCATATTTTACCATCATGCGCCTCAATAATTTGCTTGGCAATAGAAAGTCCTAAACCAAAAGAAAGTTCGCCTGAGGTACCTAAACGTTTGGCATCTGTAGATAGATCAAATACTTTATTTTTTAGCTCTTCAGGAATGCCAATGCCCTGGTCTTTTACCTTTATTAGTATATAATCTTCTTCAACGCTCATCGCTAAATCTATTTGAGTGTTCTCTGCGCTAAATTTAATTGCATTCGTAATCAAGTTATTCATTACCCGCCAAATTTTTTCTCGATTAAGTTTCAATGTGGCCGGTTGTGTTTGTAAACTAATCCTTTGTTTTTTTTCAGCGGCCTTAAAGCTGAATATATCAACACAATATCGAAGCAGATTATGAATTTCGACAGGCTCAATTTTAAGTCCCTCTTTTGTGGTATTCATATTTAATAGATCTGCTATCATTTCTAAAGAAGTATAATTGGCTGTTTTTATCAAGTCGAGCAACTCTTTATCAGGTTTTTTAACACTATCATCAGCCAACATTATGTCTGCAATACTAATGGTAATGGCCATTGGGCTACGTAAATCGTGTGCTACGATTTTCACTAAGCGGGTATTTTCATCTTGACTTTGTTGTAGGGCTAATAATGCCTTCTGCATATCAGAATTTTGAGCTGATATCCTGATGTTCAATTGTTTCAATCGCTTTCTGTTATACCAGATTATCGACATAATAACTACAGAAAGTAGTATAAAAATGATCGCAATACTGAGATATAATGTTTTAATTTGGGCTTCTTTTTTTAAGAGAGAAAGAGACTGTTTCTGTTCAAGGTCAGTAAAGTCTTTTTCGAAATTCGTATGGATAAGATCTTTATTAGTAAGAATAACAGTATCCCTTAGGGCAATATAAGATCTTAAATACTTATTGGCCTCTTTGTGGTCATTTGTAACTTCGTTGTAAGCAGCCTCTATCTTATAAAACCTTAATTTAATATTAGGTATATACAAAGTTACAGGTAAAGATGAAATTTTTCGACGAATCGCCTCTAATAAGATTTTTGCTTCCTTTAAATTAGGAATACTCATGTACTGTTCAACAAGCTTGATTTGGGTAAGCAAAGCATCAGCATTTTCATAACCTTCTTTGGAGTTGATAGCAATACTCTTTTTATAGAGTGCTTCGGCCTCAGGTAATTTCTTCATCTTATTATAAATGGTACCCATATTACCATAGATGATACCCTTTGACATCTCCATATGCTTTTTTTCTGCCGGAAACTTGTCTTCATAACTACTAATATAAGCCAGGGCCCTATCAAAATAATAGATTGCACTGTCTAGCTTCCCATATTTATCAAAACATAAGGCGATGTTATCCAAAGTGGCCGTATAATAATGATGATTAATAAATGTTTTATCCTTACATTGATCAAAATCATACAAAACGGCTTTATTGTATTCAATTGATTTTAGATACTGTTGCTGGCGGTATTCGATATCTGCCAGCCTGATATTAAAACTGGCATAAAGACAGTAATTATTTGTCTTTTTGATATTTTGTTCCGCTTTGTACAGGTACTTTGATGCACCCTTATAATCAAATTTTTTAATTAGAGAATCGCCCTTACTTAACAAAGCATCACAGTAGATATCTGATAAGTCTAATTCTAACTTGCTTTTTTCAACGATTAAAATAATGCTATCTAAATAAACTGTAGCTGAAGATTCATTCCCTACAAAATGGCTGTTTTTAAATTGGTATCTCCTGCACTGTTCTTCTGGTGTGGGAGCACCTATATTGTTAAATGCTGAATCTACTCGAGCAACCAATACAGCATTGGACAACTTTTGAGTAGCTACTTCTTTTAGCACTTGATTGAATTGTACCGATCCACCCCTACTATGTTTTTTTGTAGGTGTATCACAAGAAACAATAAATAGCATCAAACATAAAGTTATACTGAGCTGTATAAAATGGGATTTATATTTTAAAATGGACAATGAAAAATGCTTTGATAAATACACAATGGGTTTAATTTGCAAATAAGTTGATGACGTTCAATTAGCTCATATCAATGATTAATTGCCTTTAAATATAGCTTTTATTTGTTACTAATTATTTGGGACAACACATACCCTTTTTCAGTTACATAGGCACCGCTGTGAGTAAGGCAGATTTTGAAGATAATGTACCTCAATAATCTGTAAGGATATATTTTGTGGAATTTTAAAGGTTGCTTTTAAAGAAAATCCAAACAAAGTATAATGTATTTCATCGCAAGTTATGGCCTTTCTGCCTATTTTCTGTTTCATGGCCTTGCCCTTAGACCTAATTTTGAGGTATAAATTAAGATATACACAAATACAACCAATTTCTCTTGAACTGATGAAAACTTTTAAAAAGAACAAATTAAATATTTCAATACTAAAGTTCGCTTTAGTTGCCATACTAACTATGGGGCTATTTAGTAGTGCCAGTGCCGCCGAAGGTTGCGGTTTTTATGGCAACCCCACCGATGATGGTTATACCTATTACATAAAGATTGGTACTTATAATGGTAAACCTCAATTTCGATTTACTTCAGATTGGCAAGGTGAAACTTTTGCTAATCCAACCTACTGTCTTACAGTAACTGGTGCAGAAGGGAGTTGTTATGTTCGTTACAATAACGACCCTAGTTATCCATATCAAGCGGGTAGAACAATAGAGTACACCAATAAACCTTGTAACCTACCTCTTGATAACTATAGTTGGCTAATGGTTGTGTTGGTTGGAGGAGTGGCTGCAAGATCATTAGTGAGAAAAAATAATAAGAAAGATGCAAAGGACTCATCCTTACATTTAGATTAAGGCAATACCGAAAATAGGCTAACCAATAAAACGTGAACAAGAAGTTTTTAATATTGGTGATGATGGGCATGTGTTTGATGAAAACATATGCGATGCCCGCTATAAATGGAAGAGGTTGTATGGATAGCAATGGTAAAATTTACCAGATCGCTATGACCAACCCTGATGGTAAAGAGCTTAAAATTAAGAATCTGCCCATATATGAGAATTTTGGCGAAATTACTGAACGGACAGATATCTGTTACCAAACCTCATATAGTGGTGGATGTTTGATACATGGACAAAGCAAAATCCACAATGCGGTATGTGTTACCATAGTAGAATGTCCTTTAAACAGTTATATTGTGCCTTTAATAGCCATGGTTATTCTGGGTAGTGTATTTTATCGATTTTTAAGAAGAAGTTAGATTTATAGGGAATATAGAAATATTAACAAGATTGTATATCACCCTTGTGCTATGGTTTAGCCACAGTTCTTTTTTGTTAAGGCCCATTGTTAATAATTAGGGCGTGCCCCTGCCCTGCCCGTGTTTGCAAAAATGAGTGTTGGTGCAGGGCAGTGGTCGGGCTATGCGCTATTACTCCTCGCTCGTGCCTCGCTGTGGGGTAACCGCTGCTATCCCTCACGCAAAAAAAATATTATCAATAAAGGTAAACATCCAAAAAAAAGACAAACCACTGCTATATTAATAATTAATTGGCAACAGCACATATTGGTGTTAATTTTCTAAACTCTGTTAAGCTCATTTGGTGGCGTTTTTTGAAAAATTTATTCAGATGACTTTCGTCGGCAAAACCAAATTCGTCAACAATTTCATTTATTCGCCTGTCGCTAAAACGCAATCGGTGTTCTATCAATCTCATTTTATAGTTTGAAATAAAATGTTGGATAGTTTCTCCACTTTGTTTTTTAAAGTAACTGCCCAAATAAGTTTCAGAAAAAGCAAATTCTGTACTAATTACTGAGGCTTTTAGGCGTTGTGGCTCATAGATGTTCGATTGAATATAGTCTATAATCGCTAAAAAACGCTTGTCTGGATTGATAACAGCTTGTGCAGGCCTCATCTTTGATATATTTCTTGCTGCAATTACAATTAAAGCATTCACATAATGCAAGGTTAAATCTTCGTTGTACACATCATTGTGCTGCATGATATGTAAGAGCGAATCTATAATGGAGTTTACCAAAACTACATCAGCTTTATTTTTTAGGATACAACCCATTAAATGCGACGAATGGTACAATAAACATTCAATACAATTGATGTTTTTCCATTTGTATTCTCTGATGTAGCGTTCATTAAATTTCACGAACAAAAACTCAGTTGTATTGGAAATTTCAAAATTGTGAAGGTCATTGGGTGTAAGCAATAACAAACTGCCAGTACTGTAATCTACCCTGTTGTCGTTTATTTTTAAAAATCCTGAACCTGAGATCACGTATACCATTTGAAAAAAAGAAAGTTGCACATCTTTTACCGGACATTGCGCTGTTTTACAGTATTCTACGTCTACCAATCGGTGTATGTTTTCTTTTGTCATGCAGCAAATTTACTACATTATCATTAAAATATACTGATATAATAGAATTATTCTGTTCATTTTTGTGAAATAGAATTTTAGAAACCACAAATGAAAAAATCAATTTACATTCTTGCATTAGGTGCTTTCGGCATCATTACTACCGAATTTGGCGTCATCGGGATTCTACCTACCATTAGTAGAGAGTTCAAAGTATCTATGGATACTGCCGGATGGTTGCTAAGTGCCTTTGCGCTTACTGTTGCCGTGTTCTCCCCTTTTATCACTGCACTTACTGCTAAAATTAACCGTAAACTATTGTTGTGTTTGGTATTAGCTGTATTTATCTTATCTAATTTGCTTTCAGCTTTTGCAACCAGTTTTACTGTATTGATGATTGCAAGAATTTTACCTGCATTTTTACACCCTTTATTTTGGAATATTTCTCTGGCAGTAGCATTTAAACAAGGTGGTGCCAAGGCCGTTTCTATTGTAATGACCGGACTGAGTTTGGCTACAGTATTAGGAGTACCAATTACCACCTATGCAGCCGAGTTTTTCAACAATTGGCAGGCATCCTTTTTCTTGGCCAGCTTTATCAGCCTCATCGCCTTTTTAGGTTTAGCATTTTTAGTACCTAATATGCCAGCTAGTAAAGAGAAAGCAGCACAAAGTCAAATGTTTGTGCTCAAAGATCCACAATTGTGGCTTAACCTGCTTTCCACTATTCTTACACTTGCTGCCATGTTTTCGAGTTATAGTTACTTAGCTGGCTACCTTGAAAAAATTACCCACATGAACGGGGTTCAAATTAGCATGATGTTGCTGTTATTTGGTGCAATGGGGATTTTAGGCAATTGGCTTGCAGGTATTGCTTTGAGTAAAAATATAAAGGTGGCCACTAGAGTGTTTTTTATACTCCTAATCTTAACCCAGACCCTCGCCTATTACTTTGGAGACATTTTTAAACCGATGGTAATTATCCTTTCTTTTTGGGGATTGATACATACTGGCGGATTTTTGGTGCCAAATATCCGTACTACGCAGGCTGTGCCACATAGCGCTTTAGAATTTGTGAATAGCTTGTTAACCTCTTGTTACAATATCGGGATTTCTCTGGGTGCTTTTCTGGGTGGTTTTGTAATTGCACAATATGGCATCCATCAGATTGTGTGGATGAGTATTGCTTTACTTGCAGTAACATTGGGTATCAGCTTTATTAAATTACCAGAAAAAACCAAAACGAGGAAAGAAACCATTAAAGGAATTAAGGTCTCGCTACCTGTTTGCGAACAAGTATAAGACTTATTGATACTGTATTCAATTATTTAATAAAAGTTTTAGTAATTGTTTGTATTGTATTTTTCATTTTACTAAATTTGTTAGTAAAATGAAAAATACTGGAACTGCAGATTTACCTTTACACTATGGCCATGTTCCGCTTTGGCTTGCAGAGCGAATGGGTAAGCTAGGTTTGGCCATAGTAGAAGAAATTCTATCCAATAAAGGTAAAAATGAATTGTTAACTCGTTTCAGCGATCCTTTTTGGTTCCAGAGTTTGGGTGCAGTAATGGGAATGGATTGGCATTCTTCTGGAATTACTACCGCAGTAATGGGCGCCCTCAAAAGAAACATCAATCCTTACGCTAAAGAATTTGGTATTTTTATCTGTGGTGGTAAAGGAAAACAATCTACACAAACGCCAATAGAACTTACCCGCTATGCTGAATTAAATAGTTTGGATGCCGCTGCATTGGTTAAATGCAGTAAGCTCAGCGCAAAAGTAGACAATACGGCAATTCAAGATGGATTTCAGCTCTATCAACATAATTTTATCATCAGTAATGAGGGTAATTGGACTGTTATACAGCAAGGCATGAGCAATGTAAATGCTACAGCCAGACGTTACCATTGGCATTCGCCCAGTTTAAAATCGTTTACAGAAGAACCACATACTTTTATTTATGGGCAAAACAGGGGGCAAATCTTAAACTTAACAGCGCAAGAGGCCCAGCCTTTAAAAACTTCGATCTTAAGTATTACTTCAGCTCAACCTGAGCAAATGATCAAAGAGCTAAAGAAACTAAAAATGCCTGCTCATCATGATGTAAGAGCCGAAAATGTGGATATGAAACGTTTAGGTGCGATACTCTGGCTGGCGCAGGAACAAAATGTTTCCAATTTTGAAGAGTTATTGTTACTAGAGGGTTTAGGTCCCAGAACATTACAATCATTGGCTTTGGTTAGCGAGGTCATTTATGGAAGCCCAGCTAGATTTAAAGATCCTGCCCGCTTCTCTTTTGCACATGGTGGAAAAGATGGTCACCCCTTTCCTGTTCCCTTAAAAGTTTATGATGAAACCATCCAAACTTTACAAAATGCCATTCATAGGTCTAAATTGGGCAATTCGGATAAACTCAAAGCCATTCAGTCTTTATATCAGGTGGCTGAACGTGTAGAACAAGATTTTGTGCCCAATGGCAATTTCGAAGAGTTGATTGAAAAAGAAAGGGCAGATTCTTGGAAATATGAAGGCCGAACTGTATTTGGAAAGGCTAAACCACCAATTGTTAAACAACTTACCTTATTTTAATGATCAATTACGATAAAGTTACCATTGCCGAAGCCATCGTAATGCAAGAAGAGTTTCGCAAACAATTAAAGTTTGAAGTGCCAGACGATCAAGCTATTCAAACCATTGCTGGTGCAGATATTTCTTTTAATAAAAATAGCAATACCTTATATGCAGCTATCGTGATATTGAGCTATCCACAAATGGTATTGCAAGGATATGCTTTAACTACTGCTACAACCGAATTTCCTTATGTTTCTGGTTTTTTGGGCTTTAGAGAGGTGCCTGCATTAATTAAAGCTTGGCAATTGATCTTGGCCAAACCAGATTTAGTAGTGTTAGATGGTCAGGGCATTTTACACCCTCGCAGAATGGGTATTGCTGCTCATTTCGGGGTTTTAACTGCTACATCAACTATTGGTTGTGCTAAAAGCTCACTTTACGGGTTTTACGAAGAACCAACTGCCGCGAAATACTCAGCATGTTTAGTTCATGAAAAATATACAAAAACGCATATCGGTTATGCTTTACGTACAAAAGACCATACCCAACCAGTTTATATTTCTCCTGGCTATGGTTTGAGTTTGCCAAAAAGCTTAGCCGTAATGAAAAAATGTATTGGAAAATATAGGATACCTGAGCCCACCAGAATGGCCCACGAAATTGTGAATGAATTTAGGCTAGGTAAATTGAAAGAAGGATTCACCTTTGTCCATCAAACTCCCGAACTATTTTAAACAACTCGTATTCATTCATTTAAATTAATTTACATTTGCCAACTTAAACATATGAACGAAAAGAAAAACTCAGGCGTTGCTTTTATTTTAGTTACCATCTTAATTGATTGTATTGGTTTTGGTGTAATTATTCCTATTATGCCCGACTTAATAAGGGAGTTAACAGGTGTTACCTTAAGTGAGGCTTCAGAATATGGCGGTTGGTTATTGATTGCTTATTCTATTATGCAGTTTATTTTTGCACCAATTTTAGGAGCATTAAGCGACAAGCTTGGCCGAAGACCTGTTTTATTGATTTCGCTTTTTGGCCTTGGTGTCGATTATGTTTTTCTAGCATTTGCACCTACCATTGCATGGCTTTTTGTAGGTAGGATACTTGCGGGGATCTCTGGTGCTAGTATTACTACTGCTTCTGCTTATGTTGCTGATGTTAGTCCGCCAGAAAAACGGGCCCAAAACTTTGGTTTAATTGGTGTGGCCTTTGGCGTTGGTTTTATTATTGGTCCTGTAATTGGTGGTTTGTTTAGTCAATATGGTGTTCGTGTGCCATTTATGATTGCTGCAGGTCTTTCTCTTTTAAATTGGTTATATGGTTATTTTATCTTGCCAGAATCATTAAAGAAAGAAAATAGACGCAATTTTGATTGGAAACGGGCAAATCCGATTGGTGCTTTGAAACAAGTTAAACGTTACCCTGCCCTATTGGGATTATTGATTTCTCTATTCATTTTATATGTGTCGGCCCAGGCTACACAATCGGTCTGGTCTTATTACACCCTCGAGAAATTTGGTTGGAATAGTAGAGATGTTGGTTATTCAATAGGTTTTGTAGGCATTACGGTGGCCATTGTACAAGGGGGATTAATAAGGTTGATCATTCCAAAAATTGGAAATAAAAAGTCAATCCTTATGGGTTTAACCTTATATGTGATTGGCTTTATCTCATTTGCATTTGCTAGCCATGGCTGGATGATGTATGCTTTTATTGTACCTTATGCACTGGCAGGGATTACTGGACCGGCCATACAAGGCATTGTATCAACTCAGGTAGCAGCAAATGAACAAGGCGAACTACAAGGCATAATGACAGGTTTTATGAGTTTGGCCAGTATTATTGGGCCATTGTTAATGAGCTATCTGTTTTTCTTTTTTACACAAAAGAATGCGCCAATTTATTTCCCGGGTGCTCCATTTATGATGGGTGCATTTTTAACTTGCATCGCCATCCTCATTTGTAGACAAGCTTTAAAGAAACATCACTCTTAATTACAGCAGTTCGGTTGCCAGATTGGCCAATTCGCTTCGCTCTCCTTTTTGTAAGGTAATGTGGGCGTACAATGGATGTTTTTTCGCATTTTCTATCAGATAAGATAAACCATTACTTTCCGAGTCGAGGTAAGGGGTGTCAATTTGATAGATATCACCTGTAAATACAATTTTGGTATGTTCTCCAGCCCTCGAAATAATGGTTTTGATCTCATGCGGTGTCAAATTTTGGGCTTCATCTATGATAAAAAAGATTTTGGTAATCGTTCTTCCCCTTATAAATGCCAATGGAGCAATTTCAATCTTTTCTGTACGGATCAGTTCATCAATTTTGAAGATCATTTTATCGTCTTGGGCAAATTGTTCTTTAATGAACTTCAAATTATCCCATATTGGCGCCATGTAAGGATCAACCTTTGCCTTTACATCACCCGGTAAAAAACCAATATCCTTATTGCTCAACGGAACAATTGGTCTGGTAATATAGATCTGTCTAAAATCTTTACGTTGCTCTAATGCACTTGCCAATGCCAATAATGTTTTTCCGGTGCCTGCATTGCCTTGTATGGTAACCAGTTTAATGTCTGGATTTAAAAGGGCATCAATAGCGAAAGATTGTTCGGCATTGCGAGGGAAAATGTTAAAAATTGGCTTTTGGTCTACACTCCTTAAGGTTTTATCCATTACACTATAGAAAGCGGTAATGTTTTTTTTCTTGTTTTTTAAAAAGTAAAAATGGTTAGAGTCGGTATAAGGAAGTGTTAAAGCAGTAGCATCAACAACTTTATTTTTCTTGAGGTCGTCTATAATTTCAACTGGACAGTCTAGCAGTTCTGTTTTTCCGGTATAGAGTTCATCTGCGTTTTTAATCTTACCTGTTTCGTAATCTTCAGCATGTAGATCGAGTGCTTTAGCTTTTAAGCGTAGGCAAATGTCCTTCGAAACGAGGATCACTTTACGGTCTTTATGTTGTTCTTTTAAAACAAGTGCAGAGTTTAAAATCCGATTGTCAAATTTCCCATCGCCAAAGAGCTTCTCTGCATTGACTTTTTTCGGATTTTCATCTAAAACTACTTTAAACTTGCCTAAGCTATTTTTCTTTAAGGTAAACCATTTATTGATCAGGTTATTTTTAGAAGCGAGGTCGATTAACCGTATAAAATTTCGGGCTTCAAAATTTCGGGTATCATTGCCACTTTTAAAATTATCTAGTTCTTCTAATACTAAAATAGGAACGGCTACATCATGTTCCTGAAAATTATTTACAGCATCGTGATCATATAAAATAACGGATGTGTCTAAAACAAATATCTTTTTTGAGGTCTGATCTTCTTTCTTTGCCATAATGCTTAAAATTAATGTTTAGCATTTAAAGATTATAGTTTATTTGGCAATAAATTGGCTATAAATGAAAACGGAGACCCTCCTCTTTCGATTTGGCTCTCCGTTTAACCTTATCTTTAACCGTAGTTAAAAATATGGCGTCAATTGAACGTACTTAACTCTATTTATGATTATCTTTTTTCTTTCGAATTTTGAAACCCTTAATAAATCATTACACCTTGCTTTACTCCGTAAAATGCCACAATTAGTAATAATGTTCGATATTTTTAGTAAATTTAATAATTTATTTGGATTTTGCAACCCTTAGTTGTATAAAATCCATCTGTTCTTTCAAATGATCTGATTTTAATCTAACTCAAATTTTTACACTCTTTCTGTTTTTCAACTTCCTGACTGTAAACCACTTTACATTTTTCAATGTATGTTGGCTTAATTTAACTTGTTGAACATTCCCAAAAATTTGTAGCCTTGCGACTTAATTTCTGTTTTGGATTATTCTATCGAACTGTCAAAGTACTTCGTTATTGATATGATCTAAATTAGCTGCAAAAGCAATACATGTCAAGAAAAATCAATTTATTTTTTTAACAAGTTATGAACCTTATTTCGTTGGTTATCAACAGGGTTATGTTTCTGTAATGTTCAATTATATGGTTTAAATACAAGATTTTGTATTGTTGATTTCTGTTATTAACATTTTTAACTAAATGGCTTATGCACAATTAGTTAAAAACAATCAATTTATCTTCCTTCAAATTCTGCCCATTTTTCTTTATTCAGCTTTTAAATAGATTTTTTTTATAGCCAATTTAAGGTGTTTTTTATGCCTCAAAAATGTAGATTTGTGTATGCTCAACCGGCCAATTAGAAACATACAAGATTTTTTGCTCAGTACTTATTTTGCAGACGGCTTGCGGATTACTATTGGCGTGCTGTGTCCATCGTTGATATTGGCGCAGTTTGGCATGTTACAATATGGGATGACCTTATCTTTAGGTGCCCTTTGTATCAGCGTAGTTGATACCCCAGGACCAATTGTACACCGGAGAAATGCCATGTTGATTACAACAGCACTCCTTTCGATCATCTCTATTTTGGTTGGGCTAACCAATAAGAATGTTTATGTAACTGGAACATTGTTAGTGGTTTGTAGTTTTATCTTTTCCATGTTTTTCTTGTATGGCAATAGAGCGGCAGCCATTGGTACTGCTGTATTGCTAATTATGGTGTTAAGCATAGACGATATTAGACCTTGGAGAGAGGTAATGCTTTATACCTTATTGATCCTTGCTGGAAGTATTTGGTATACCTTATTAAGTTACTTTGTTTATCGATTGCGGCCTTATCGATTGGTTCAGCAAACGTTAAGTGATTCGATACATGAAGTGAGCGAGTTTTTGAGGGCTAAGGCCAAATTCTATCATGAAGGTACAGATTATGAGAAAAACTATGCAGAATTGCTACAGTTGCAGGTTCATGTACACGAAAAGCAAGACGAGGTAAGAGAAATTTTATTCAAAACCAGAGAAATTGTAAGAGAATCTACACCAGAAGGTAGGTTTCTATTATTGGTTTTTGTAGATATGGTGGATCTTTTTGAGCAAGTGATGTCTACTTATTACAATTACAAACAATTGCACGAACAATTTGACTCTGCCGGAATTTTACCACAATATGAACAGGTAATCAATAAAATAGCCTCCTCACTAGACAATATTGCTTTTGCACTAAAAAGTGGAGGCACGCCTACCCTTTCTCGTTCCTTGGTTAGTGATGTGGCTAAACTTAAAGAAGAAATAACTGTTTTAGAGCTCAATAATGAAGAGAAATACAATACGCTTGGCCTAATTGCCTTAAAAAATATTGAGGTCAATATTGAAAATATCCTGAGTAGAGTTAAAACGATTAATGGCTATTTTAACAAAAAAGAAAAGAAGAACTTAAAAAAACGCAACATCGACGTTGATAAGTTTGTAACCAGACAGAAATTTGATCCTAAACTTTTATTAGAAAATCTAAGTTTTAATTCGTCTACTTTTAGACATTCTCTTCGTGTAGCCATTGTGATGTTGATCGGTTTTGTGGTAGCAAAAAGTTTAAATTTTGCCCATAGCTATTGGATCTTGTTAACCATCTTGGTAATCTCTAAACCAGGTTTTAGCCTTACAAAAGAGCGAAACTATCAAAGATTGATCGGTACGGTTGTGGGTGCTTTTATTGGGATGGGGATATTGGTCTATATTCACGACAAGCATACCCTATTTGTGATCTTGTTGGTTTGTATGATTGGCTCTTACAGTTTTCAGCGTAAAAACTATGTAGTGAGTGTACTCTTCATGACCCCCTATATTTTGGTATTGTTCGATTTCTTGGGCATGGGGAGTCTATCAGTGGCTCGAGAAAGAATTTACGATACCTTAATTGGCTCTGGTATTGCTTTATTGGCCAGTTACTCCTTGTTCCCTAATTGGGAACATGAAAAACTGAAACAAGCGATGATAGATGTGATCAACGCCAACAAAAACTACTTTAAACAGGTTACTTTATTGTATTTTGAAAAAACACATGATCTGACCAATTATAAAGTTGCCAGAAAAGAGGTTTATGTAAATTCTTCCAACTTAGCCTCTTTATTCCAAAGGATGTTTTCTGAGCCTAAAAGCAAACAAGTGTATATTCAGGAGCTGCATCAGTTTACGGTATTGAACCATTTGTTGTCATCTTATATTGCTACTTTATCCTTATACAATAAAGAGCATGATTTCATTTATCACAATTTTGAAGAGCTGAAGCCTGTTTCGGAAAATACGATGTACTTGTTAGATCAAGCTTCAGAGCATTTAAAGGTTCATAAGGAAGAAGTAAGTAATGTGCCGTTAATTAGAAGAAAGAACATTAGCGAATTGGCTTTAGAAAATGAAAACATGATCATTGCCGAGCAATTTGACCTGATCCAAAAAGTAGCTTACGATATTTTTAAGTTGGCCGAAAAGTTAAAGATCTAACTAGCTGGTTTTATTGGCGTAAGATAAATCTTCAAACATCTGCGCTTTGCATTTGTTCTTTGTTCATGGAAAAGTTATATACAGCAGCTGTTACCGCTACAGGTGGTAGAGACGGACATATCAAATCAAGTGATGGAATTTTAGAGTTAGAGCTAAGAAAGCCTAAAGAGTTGGTTGGGCAAGGTGGGGCAACAAACCCCGAACAATTGTTTGCAGCAGCATGGGGTGCTTGTTATTTAGGAGCTTTGGGCAGCGTAGCTGAACACAATGGTGTAGATACAAGTGAAGCCAATGTAAATGTTCAGGTTTCTTTTAATAAAGATGGGAATAGTTTTGTACTCTCTGCAGAATTGGATGTACATATTCCTGGTCTTTCGCATGATGAGACACAGGCTTTGGCCGATAAGGCACATCGAGCATGTCCTTATTCAAAAGCAATAAAGGGTAATATAGAAGTTAGGGTTACCGCTGTTTAAAAACAATTTGAGCTGTATTATTACCTGTCGAAGTGTTGTTACTAATTGATATTTAATTTATAGCTTTTATTTATTAGTTGTCACACTGAGTTTATCGAAGTGCTTTTAGTAATTGGTCTTCGACAGGCTCAGACTGACAGATATGATTTTTATTTAGTTGATTGTCACACTGAGCTTGTGAAATGTATTTGATGGTTTTGGTCTTCGACAGGCTCAGACTGACATTCATATCATAAAAAAAGAGAAACCTAAGCTAGTAGGTTTCTCTTTTTTTTATTAACAGCTCAAATGATAAATTAAGCGATCACTTCTTGTTTTTGTGTATTTTCTGGTCGGCCATTTTTAAAAGCCTCTCTGGTTTTTAAGCCTAGCAATTCAAACATTGCCATATCATCT
Organism: Pedobacter sp. Hv1; assembly: GCF_001412215.1. Taxonomy (GTDB): domain Bacteria; phylum Bacteroidota; class Bacteroidia; order Sphingobacteriales; family Sphingobacteriaceae; genus Pedobacter. The sequence goes on along the minus strand of NZ_LLWP01000004.1, from coordinate 422,270 downwards.
ACAAATGAAGGGTTTGGTGTGGTTAATAATTTATCGCCAGCAAAAATAGAACTGGCACCAGCCATAAAGCAAAAAGCTTGCTCTAAAGTGCTCATTTCATTTCGGCCAGCACTTAAACGTACTACAGATTTTGGCATTACAATTCTGGCGGTTGCAATCATTCTCACCATATCCCAAATTGGTACACGGGGCTGATCTTCTAATGGGGTACCTTTTACCGGAACCAAGGCATTTACCGGAACAGATTCTGGATGTTGTGGCATATTTGCCAATGTTTGCAACATGGCTACCCTATCTTCGGTTGTTTCTCCTAAACCAATAATACCACCACTACAAACTGTTAATTTAGCTTTACGTACATTTTTAATGGTATTTAAACGGTCATCATAGGTACGGGTAGAGATAATTCTTTTGTAATCCTCTTCAGAAGTATCGATGTTATGGTTGTAAGCATATAAACCTGCATCAGCTAAACGTTGCGCTTGATTTTCGGTCAACATTCCTAGTGTACAACAAACCTCCATATCCATATCGTTAACCGCTTTAACCATTTCTATTACACGGTCAAAATCACGGTTATCTCTAACTTCACGCCATGCGGCACCCATACATAAACGAGATGCTCCACCCTCTTTTGCTTTAACTGCTGCACTTACCACCTGTCCAATTTGCATTAAGGGCTGTACGGCCAAATCTGTATGGTAACGGGCAGCTTGTGGGCAATAAGAACAATCTTCTGCACAACCACCTGTTTTGATAGAGATCAATGAGCTGATCTGTACTTCGTTATAATCTTTCTGCTCACGATGAATACTTGCGGCTTCATAAACCAGGTCTAAAAAAGGTTTATTATAAATTGCCAAAATCTCTTCTCTGGTCCAATCGTGTTTCAATATTTGCATATAATTGTGATAATATTTAGAGTAATAATTTGCTTGCTAATCCTAATAAAAGTAAAAATCCGAAAACGTCGGTAAAGGTCGTAATAATTATAGAAGATGCAATGGCTGGATCGATACCAACACGTTTTAAAACTAAAGGAATGCTTGATCCGGTAATTCCGGCAATCACTAAATTGCCTGTCATGGCTAAAAAGATCACTAGGCCTAACATGGGGTTTGCATCAAAAAAGTAGGCAAACATAAATACAATCAAACCTGTTACAGCCCCATTAATTAAACCTACCGTAAATTCTTTTAATACAGTTCGGTAAGCCTGATTGTCAGTTAAATCGTATAATGAAATACGCCTAACGGTTACGGCTAAGGCTTGTGTAGCTGCATTACCACCCATACCAGCAATAATTACCATGTAGGCAGAAAGCACAGTTAGGTTGCTTAAAATATTGCCATAATGCCTAACTACTGCCGAAGCCAAAAATGCAGTGCCTAAATTGATAATTAACCAAGGTAAACGAGATTTTACCGCTTCTATCCAGTTACCGCTCAATTCCTCATCTTCTGATACCCCAGATATTTTCAGGAAATCTTCCGTGTTTTCATCTTCTAAAACATCGATCACATCATCGAAGGTAACCCTGCCCAACAAGCGCATTTCGCCATCAACAACTGGAATGCTTGTTAAATTGTATTGTGAAATGAGTCTTGCTACTTCTTCTTGATCGGTATCCGTTTTAACATATACGGCATCGGTATTGACCATGTCGGTGATCTTGGCATTTCCCTTTGCTTTAATGATCTCTTTTAAGGAAACAATGCCTTTAAAAACATTGTGATCATCGACAACATTAACGGTATAAAATTCTTCTATTTCTTCGCTTTGACGGATAATTTCATCAATGGCGTCTTTTTTGGTCAAATTGATGTTAATGCGGATCACCTCCGTATTCATCAAACCCCCAGCAGTTTCTTCGTCGTAACTTAATAGGTTACGGATACTGGAAGCGTCATCCTCACTAAGGTCTTCAAGGATTTCTTTTTGTTCGTGCTCTTCTAACTGCGAAATGATATCCGTCGCATCATCATAATCGAGCTCTTCAACAATTTCGGTACGTTTATCGGGGTGTAATTGGAGGAGTAATTCTTCTGGGTGTGCCTCTTCATGCATTTCTGCAATTACTTCAGAAGCTGTCTCTACATCCAGTAAGTTGATGATCCGTTGTTGATCTTCACTACTAATGCTTTCAAATAAAATGGCAATTTCAGATGCATGGTATTCCTCAAGCGTAGCTTTAAGTAGTTCATTATCACCACTTATTGCCTGCTTTAATTTGGATACATCTGTTTTGTCCAATTCAAATGACTGCATAAGATGCTAAGATAGAAATAATTTATTTTTGAAATGCCATAAAAACGCATTTAGAATGCTTATAAAAGCATATTTAACATTCTGGAAATGGAAGTAACAGTGTGATCACTTTACACTTTACAATTGCGCTATTTCTACCTTAAAGATTCCTTACGATATGCTACATCACAAATGAACCAATGAACAAGTGAATCAACTTACTTGAACCAGCCTTTACGCCAAAAGTAGATGACCTGTACCACTGCAATGAGACCCATTACTATCATAGTGTATAAATAACCATGTTCTTGATAGAGTTCTGGCATATTCTGAGGAAGTACTTTTCCGGTAACTGGGTCTTCCCTACTAAAATTCATCCCATAAATTCCGGCAATAAAAGTTAAAGGAATAAAAATGGAAGAAATAATGGTCAGTACTTTCATGATTTCGTTCATCCGGTTACTGATAATGGAAAGATACATGTCTATATTACTGGCAGAAATCTCTTTTAACGATTCGACCATATCAATAATCTGTACACAATGATCGTAAGTATCTCGAATGTAAATTTTGGTCTGGTCATTCACCAATGGACTATCAGAACGTAAAATGTCATTCATCTTATCTCTTTCTGGCCATGCCACACGTCTTAAGGTAATTAAGTTTCGTTTGATCAATTGTGTGTCGAACATAATCGTCTTATCAGGTTTTTCGAACAAACGATCTTCGATCAAGTCTAATTGCTCACTCCAATTGCCTAACACAGAAAAATATTCGTCAGTAATCATATCCATTAAGGCGTACATCAAATAACTACTCCCACCTATTCTAATGTTACCCTTCCCTATTTCTAAACGTTTACGTACGGCTCCCAAACAATCTTCGTATCGATCTTGAAAAGTAAACAATACGTTTTTGGTCAAGATAAAAGACAGTTGTTCGTTTTCTAGGTTTTGTTCTTCATCCAGATATAACATTCTACTAATGGCAAAATCATAACTGCCATATTCTTCGTATTTAGGGCGTTGGTAGGTTCTGGTAATGTCTTCTAGAATGAGCTTATTGATGCCATAATCTTTGCTTAAGGTTTCGAACATGGCTATAGAATTGAAACCTTTTACTTCTACCCAATAAATAAATTCACTTTCATTAAGCCGCTCTTTAAGTCCTGTTAAATTTGCAATACTTTCTACTTTATAACTGTTTGCATTATAAGTATGTAAACTTATTTTAGGGTCGAGAGAATTTCCATCAATATATACCAAACCTGGACTAGAGCCGGGCATTGGTAAAGCATAACGGTGCTTTCTTTTTTTATGTTTATTGGGTTTTGCCATCTTTTACAGATATGATTTTGTTTGTGGACCTTGGTTAAACAATAGGTCAACAATACTTAAGTTAGGAATAAATTCATTTCTATCGCTAAACACCTGAAAATAGCTTTTCGTTTCTATTTCGTGAATTGTTTTTTTGCTAAACTGGTTTCTATAATCTAACCCTTCAGCAATGTCCTTTTCATAAGTTTCGGTTAAAGCCAATTCTGGATTGATTTTTAATTGTTTAAATAGCCAGTTCAACAAATCAAGGTTATAATCGAATAAAAAATCATATTTCTTTTCATAAAATGGCACTAATCCATCTTCATAATATTCAAAATAGGCTGAGCTTCTATAGCAAGTCTGTATGCTTAACCAATGCAGGCGTTGCCATTTAGAATCGTAACTGATTTTTACATCTTTGGTAGGTGTATGTAATTTAGCCCCTTTAACCACCGGGATAATGAGGTCTAATGTGCCATTGGGCGATGATATGGTAGCCCTGTTTCTATAAGTCTGCTTAGGGAAATGTTCTTGATTTTCTAATAAAAAGTTATAATCGTTTGATTTTAAGGCAGTAAAATAACTAACTGGGGCGAGATAAAAAAGGGGGAATATAGCTGAACTTTGCATCTGATAATTTATGTTTGCAATCTAGCGACCAAATTAATGATTAAAAAAGGCTTTTCGTATATCAGTATATTTTTTTTGTATTTGATATCGTTATTGCCCTTAACCATAAAGCATTTTTTTGCCAGCGATCAAACCCCTACTCGTGAGGAAGTGTAATATACTTTACAGCTTTTAAATCAGCCTACAGCAGTATAGTTAGGTTGAGGAAAAATAGCGATACAAACCAACAGACCAATATTTTACTTTGATGTGGTTTCAGTTAAAAGCGGTTATTACGAGGTGGATTGTTTACCTTTGTGCTTAAACCCCAAAGCTATTTAGGGGCATGAGATTACAAATTTACTATTTGAATCTTTAACAAAAACCATTCATAAAGAACCTGCTTACTGGCTGTGGAGCCATAGGCAGTGGAAATTAAATTGTTGCTAATCAATATGGAACCAAGTGTTGCGGTTGTTATTTTAAATTGGAACGGTAAAAAACTATTGGAACAGTTTTTACCAAGTGTAGTTGAAACTGAATACCCCAATCTTCAAATTATTGTTGGTGACAATGCCTCTACCGATGATTCTATTGCTTTTGTAAAAACACATTATCCGCAAGTTACCATTATTGAAAATGAGCAGAACTATGGTTTTGCTGGCGGATACAACCATATTTTGGCCAAAGTAGAAGCTGATTATTTTATACTGCTCAACTCTGATGTTGAAGTTCCAAAAAATTGGGTTAAACCAGTAATTGAGCTGATGCAACAGGATGAACGCATTGCAGTGGCACAACCCAAAATTAAATGGCAATTACAAAAAGCGCAATTTGAATATGCTGGTGCTGCAGGTGGTTTTATAGATCAATATGCTTTTCCATTTTGCAGAGGTAGGGTTTTTGATACGGTGGAAAATGATGAAAACCAATACAATAATTCAATAGATATCTTTTGGGCCAGTGGTGCTGCCTTTTTTATTAAGAGTAAGGCTTGGCAACAGGTAAATGGCTTAGACGAAGATTTGTTTGCCCATATGGAAGAAATTGACCTTTGTTGGCGATTGAAAAATTTGGGTTATCGTATAGTGTGCTGTACAGCTGCCGAAATCTATCATTTAGGTGGTGGTACGCTCAATGCCAACAATCCATATAAAACTTACCTTAACTTTAGAAACAACCTGATTATTATGCAAAAGAACTTGCCTAAAGGTGAGGCTTATGTAAGGGTTTTTATAAGAATGTGGTTTGATCTTTCTGCCTGGTTCCAATTTTTAATTAAAGGAAAACCACAATTTACTTGGGCCATTAGCAAAGCACACTTTCATTTTTTAAAACAATTGGGTAAAACGGCCCAGAAACGTACGGAGACTCAAATTCCAATGAACGCATTGAGTGGTGTATACCAAGGAAGTATTGTTTGGGCCTATTTTGTTAAAGGCATCAAAAAATTTAGCCAGTTGGGTTGGAAAAGCAATTAGTTAAAATAATTATCCACTAAATTTTTTCGCTCATTTGTAGCAAGATCAATCAAATCAAAACGTTTTACGGCAGTAAAAGAACCCATTTCGGTATCGCTATTGATGTGGATTGTTCCCATTAATATAATGTACTTGCAATGGTAGCTGGTTAGCTCAATCAGTTCATTTATACGATTGTCTATTGCTTCGTAAATAACCTCAGTGGCTTCCATCATCGGAATTTGGGCAGTAATTACCCTTTCCTTCTCCTTTAATAAGATCTGTTCCAGCATGTTCATCTGGTAATCAATTTCAGTAATGTTCCCCGGTTCAATTAAATTGTGAATCAGTTTGGTTAGTGCCCCTTTTGCTGCACCACAACAACTAGAGTTTTTACGCTGTCCTACCCTATGGATTTCTCCAATCTCTCCTTTTTTAGAAATGCCAATATGTGGACCATAATAAACAAAAACAGCGCCTTCGTCTGGTACATGACTAGCGAAAGCGCTCATTCCTGTTAAACCCGTAAAAGGAAAACCATCTAGTCCTCCCATTTTAAACGGCCCTAAAAATTCTGTTGCTCTAACTGGATATTGGATACTGTTGACATCATCGCTGCAAATGCTATCTGCCAACATAATTTTAGCTGGTTCTAGGTCTAATTCTTCCTCAACAAAATCAATTACCCTATTGATACCATCAATTGTGGTCAGTGCATTTGGGTAGTATTGCCTAACAATGGCTAATTTCTCTCTTTTTTTCATTGTGGACTTAGGCTTTACACCAGTTGGGTTATGTATTAATTTCCTATCTGTTCTTTAATTGTTTTTTCAATGGATGGAACTGTACCTGGTCCAAAACCAGTTGTACTGAATTTGATTAATCCGTCTTTACCAACAATCACATGTGTGGGATAACCCTTAATGCCATATTTATTCGCAAGAGGCTTACCTCCATCTACAATGTTATAATCAAAAGGGGTCTTTTTTAAGAAGCTTTTCAGTTCAGAACGTTGATCTAGTGCAATGGCTAGAAAAACTACGTCTTTATTGGCTTTATATTGTTTAACTATTTTGTTTAATTCTGGCATTTCATCTCTACAAGGTGCACAATCGATAAACCAAAAATTAATCACATAGGTTTTGTTGTCAATGTTGCTTAGGTCGTATTTATTACCATTGATATCGGTCATTTTTTCGCCGCTAAACTTTTCTCCTTCTTTAAAAACATCACTACCTGGCGGCTTCATGTTTTTTAGCAATTCTTGAATTCTTTGTGCCCGTTTTTCTTTTTCTTCGGCACTTACCGGATAAAGTAAATATTCTGTGCTACCGGGAATTGCTTTAATGGAATATTCCCCCATGGCCATCATTTTTCTCCAAGTATCATAAGGGTAAACCGTGCCTGCGGCATCTTTAACGATAGTACTTTGAGTTGGCCCAGCTTGTTTTACTGGAGTTTGGGCATAGCCGCTAAAAGCAAGGCATAGCAGAAAAATAATAAGGTATTTTTTCATATGTTTTTGTTAGAATAGGTGTTATTGTTTTAAAAAGCTTTCTAAAGCCAGGCGATAACCATCTAGGCCAAAACCTGTTAATACGCCTTTACAGTTTTTTCCAGTTAAAGAAACATGTCTAAACTCTTCTCTGGCATAAATGTTAGAGATGTGTACTTCAATTACAGGCGTTTTAATGGCTGCAATGGCATCGGCAATGGCTACAGAAGTATGTGTATAGCCTCCACCATTTAAAATAATTCCATCATAGCTAAAGCCCACTTCATGTAACTTATTGATCAGTTCTCCTTCTACATTGCTTTGGTAATAATCAATATCGATAATGCTGTACAATTCACGCAGTTGCGAAATGTAGGTTTCAAATCCCTCAGATCCGTAAATTGAGGGTTCACGCAAGCCTAACAAGTTTAAATTTGGCCCATTTATAATTTGTATCTTCATTGATTGTTTAAATTTGTATCATTACAATAATACACAATTGTAAGGATAGCCCCAATAAAAATGAATACCCAATCTTACCTCAAAGGATTTAAAGATTATCTAAAACTAGAACGCTCGCTTTCTAGCCATTCTATTGAGGCTTATTTGAATGATGTAGATAAATTGATTCAATATCATTTGTCAATAGATAAAGAGTTGATCTTGAATCAATTGCAGTTGTCTGATTTGAGGGAGTTTATTACTTGGCTAAATGAAATTGGTATGCAGGCCAATACACAGGCAAGAGTAATATCGGGGATCAAAGCTTTTTTTACCTACCTGATGCAGGAAGAAGTGATTAAAGAAGATCCGACAGCATTGTTAGAGGCCCCAAAATTGAGCAGAAAACTTCCAGATACCTTAAATATTTATGAAATTAACCAATTAATTGATGCCATAGATGCCTCTAAACCAGAGGGGATGCGCAATAAGGCTATTATTGAAATGCTTTATGGTTGTGGCTTACGGGTTACCGAACTAACAGAACTGCGTATTTCTAATGTTTATGCCGAAACTGAGTTTATTAAAGTGATTGGCAAGGGAAATAAGGAACGGATTATTCCCATTGGTGGCGTGGCCTTAAAACTGCTCGAAATTTATGTGAGCCAAATAAGGGTGCATTTAAACATTAAAAAAGGTCATGAAGATTATATCTTTTTGAACCGTTCTGGCACTAGGTTATCAAGAATTTCGGTATTTAACCTTATCAAATCTTTGGCACTTAAAGTAGGCATTCATAAAAGTATTAGTCCACACACTTTGCGTCATTCTTTTGCTACCCATTTAATTGAAGGTGGTGCAGATTTGCGTGCTGTTCAGGAAATGTTGGGCCATGTGAGTATCACTACCACAGAGATTTATACCCACTTAGACCGAGAATATTTACAAAGTGTAATTACACAGTTTCATCCTCGGGCTTAGTACAACAAATCATTCGATCTTTCCCTTGCATATCTTTCTTTAATTGAATGTTATTAAATCCTTTATGATTTAATAAGTCAACTGTTTGTTTACCTAGATACTCATTGATCTCAAAAAATAATAAACCATTTGCAGTTAAATTTTCTAAGGCAAAATCAGCAATGGCATGATAAAAAACTAAAGGATTTTCATTGCTTACAAATAGTGCACGGTGAGGTTCATGTACAAGCACATTGGTATGCATCGCCTCTTTTTCATCTTCTTTAATGTAAGGAGGATTGCTAACAATGATAGTGGGTTTAAGCTTAAGGGTTGTTGGTTGGGGGCTAAGTATATCATCAAGGATAAATTCAATATCAACATGATTGAACAAGGCATTTTCTTGGGCAATTGCTAAACTATCTGCAGCAATATCCAATGCCAATACCTGAGCTATTGGTAAATGCTTTTTAAGGGCAACGGCAATACAACCACTTCCAGTACCGATATCAAGTATATTTACACGAGGTTCCTCAATTGCAAACTGCAAACTGCAAACTGACAAGATCCATTCCACCAATTCTTCAGTTTCTGGACGTGGAATAAGTACCGACTCATTTACCTTGAACTGTAATCCGTAAAAATAAGCTTCACCTAGTACGTACTGGATAGGTCTTCCAGTTGCCAATTGAACCAAGATCTGCTCCAATTTATTGGTATTTTCAACGCTTAAAATGGTCTCTTTTTTTAACAGATAATCGCCTTTGCTGTAATGGAGTACATGGGCAATGGCGATTAAAAAAATAGCATGTGCTTCATCTTCATCGTAAATACTGCTTAATGCTGTTTTAAACCTATTGGCTAGATATTTTAATTCCATTTGGCGTAAAAATAATCATTACAATAGCCAATCTAAAATCGTAAATCTAAAATTGTAATTCATAAATATAGTTTACTTTTGCAATAATGATCGATGAGCTTTACATGCAGCGTTGCCTTGAACTGGCAAAAATGGGAATGGGTAATGTAAGTCCAAACCCAATGGTTGGTTGTGTAATTGTTTGTGAAGGCGAAATTATTGGCGAAGGATTTCATCAAAAAATTGGCGAAGCACATGCAGAAGTGAATGCAATCAACAACGTTTTTCATAACCATGGAACGCAAGCAGCTACCCTACTCAAAAAAGCCACTGTTTATGTTAATTTAGAGCCTTGCGCTCATTTTGGTAAAACTCCACCTTGTGCCGATTTATTGGTTAAACACGAAGTTAAAAAGGTGGTGATTGGAAATACCGATCCATTTGCTGGTGTAAACGGTAAAGGGATTGAAAAACTGAAAGCAGCAGCAATAACTGTTGTTACTGGTGTTTTAGAAGAGAAATGTAGTGAACTCAACCGTCGTTTTTTAACCAGAATACAAAAACAAAGACCTTTTATTGTGTTGAAGTGGGCTCAAACTGCCAATGGCTATTTTGCGCCAAATCATGCTACGCAGCAATGGATTTCTGGTTCGCTGGCCAAACAATTGTCGCACCAATGGAGAAGCGAAGAAGATGCCATTTTGATTGGAAAAAATACGGCCCTGATTGATAATCCTCAAATGACCACCAGAAATGTGAACGGAAAAAATCCGATCAGGATTGTAATTGATCGAAGTTTAAGCGTTCCGTCAAGTCACCATATTTATAATGATGAAGCAAAAACCATTATTTTTAATGAAATTAAAACGGCTGTAGTTGGCAACATCCACTTCGTGCAAATGGAAGATATGCAGTTTTATTTGGTACAAAAAGTGGCTTTTCAACTCTATTTAATGGATATTCAGTCGGTAATGATAGAGGGCGGTGTACAACTTTTAAACCAGTTTATAACTGCTGGGTTATGGGATGAGGCTAGGATATTTACGGCAAAATCAATTTGGGATTCTGGAATTAAGGCACCATTAATTAGTGGGAAGCTGATGGAAGAGCTACAAGTTGGAGAAGATAACTTAACGATTTACTCAGCAATATAACAACATGATTTATTTAGTTTTAAGTATTATTTGTAGTGTAACTGTTGGTGTGTTGCTCAAACTGGCCAAAAGATACCAGATCAGCATTATGCAGGCAGTTACCTGGAATTACCTTTTTGCCATTGGTTTAAGTTTATTCTTTTTTAAGCCAGACTTTAGTACAATTGGACTAAGCAACTTATCTCCTATTTATATTGTAATTGGCATATTGCTGCCAGTTATCTTTTTGGTTCAGGGTATTGCTGTGCAACAAACCGGTTTGGCAAGAACAGATATTGCACAACGTTTGTCGTTGTTTATCTCACTTTGTGCGGCTTATTTTCTTTTTAACGAAAGTTTCGATCGCTTAAAATATGTAGGATTGGTATTTGGTCTGGTTGCTATAGTATTTACCATGTACCGTAAAACGGATAGCTTATCTACAAAAAAAGGCTGGTTATACCTACTGCTTGTTTTTGTTGGTTTTGGTATTATTGATGTATGTTTTAAACTGGTAAGCCAAATTACCATTATCCCCTACACTACTTCCTTGTTTTTGATCTTCTGTTTGGCGTTTGTACTTTCGTTAAGCTATATCTTATATCTTTCTATCACTAAACAGACCAAACTACAACTTGTTAATTTTATATGTGGTTGTGTGTTGGGCTTTTTTAATTTTGGCAATATCTTATTCTACCTAAAAGCGCACAGAGAGATGGCCGATAACCCATCTACTGTATTTGCTGCCATGAATATAGGTGTAATCATTGCAGGTAGTATTATTGGTATTTTCTTATTTAAAGAACGATTGAGCAAACTGAACTATTTTGGTTTGGTATTGGCGCTAGCGGCTATCGTTTTAATTACTTTATCCAAGTTACATGCTGTTCGATGATACTTACCAAACCATAGCAACAATCTCAGAAGGTATTTTTAGAGATAAAGGCAGTAAGTTTATTGGTTACGCCTATCCCATTAAAAGCGAACAAGAGGTTAAAAATATTATCGCTAAACTAAAGGCAGAACATGGAAAGGCTAGGCATTTTTGTTGGGCCATCCGTTTAACCCCAGATCGGAATGTTTTTAAACTGAACGATGATGGAGAACCTTCTGGAACTGCTGGCAGGCCAATTTTAAACACCTTGCTTTCTGCTGATGTAACCAATGTTTTAGTGGTAGTGGTTCGCTATTTTGGTGGTACATTGTTAGGAGTGCCCGGATTAATTAATGCTTACAAAACAGCTACCGTAGAGGCCTTACAGGCCAATACCATTATTGCTAAAACTGTAAATGATGTGTACGAAATCAATTTCGATTATCTAGAAATGAATCCAATTATGCGGATCATGAAAGAGGAACAATTGGAAATGATTAAACAAGAGTTTGATACGCAGTGTGCCATTCAATTCGAGATTAGAAAAGCAAACCTGAATACGGTTTTAGGAAAGTTGGAAAAGATTGAAGGGGCTAAAATAAAATACCTCTATACTATTTAACTTGGCACATTTCTGCTAAATTTGTGTAGTTAACCAAATCGTTCCTACTATGCAAAAATTATCAGAAGCTGATTTAATTATCAATCCAGACGGAAGTATTTACCACCTCAATCTTTTACCTGAAGACATTGCAGATACCGTAATTACTGTGGGAGATTTAGATCGTGTGCCAGAGGTTAGTAAACATTTCGATTCTATTGAGGTAAAAAAGGGAAAAAGAGAATTTATTACCCATACAGGATATATCGGAAAAAAACGGATTACTGTACTTTCTACTGGGATTGGTACAGATAATATCGATATTGTTTTCAATGAGTTGGATGCTTTGGTTAATATAGATTTTGCCTCTAGAACGATTAAAGAAAAACTCACTTCTTTGGATATCATTCGCATTGGTACTTCGGGTGCGGTACAACCAGATCTTCCTATGGGTACTATCCTAGCCTCTTCTTTTGGTTTGGGGTTTGATGCTTTGATGAATTATTATATCCATCAAGTTTCTGGTGATGAGCACAGTTTATTAGACAGCATCAAATCTCACTTTTCACATATCAAAGGTATTCATCCTTATTTAACTGCTGCAGATCAGGGTTTGTTGCAAACCATTGGAAAAGATATGGATCAAGGCATTACCGCTACGGCTCCCGGTTTTTATGCTCCACAAGGTAGACAAGTAAGGGCAAAAAATGCAGTTCCAGATTTCATTAGCCAATTGAATAGTTTCAAAGAAGGAAAACACAGAATAACCAATCTAGAAATGGAAACAGCAGGTATTTATGCATTGGCAAAAGCATTGGGGCATAAAGCACTATCTGTAAATGCCATATTGGCCAGCAGGGTAAAGTTCGAGTTTAGCAGCGAACCCAATAAAATAGTAGAAAAAGCCATCCAAATGGTGTTGGAGCGTTTGTGCAATTAAAAGAAAATGGCAATTCAGCATCCTATTAAAACTGCTATTTTAAAGTTTATCGATTTCTTTTACCCTCCATTTAAGAAATTTCTTGGGCTGCAAACCTTTAGATATGCAGTATGTGGTGGAAGTAATGCCTGTTTAAACTTGTTTATTTTCTTTATCGCCTACAATTATCTGTTTTTAAGAGAAGTAGTTTACCCTTTTGATATTGCCATTAGCAGATATATTGCCGCTTATTTGGTAGCACTATCGGTGAGTTTTCCTGTCGGATTTTGCCTCAATAAATATGTAGTTTTTCAAGAGTCAAATCTATTGGGACGAACACAGTTCATCAGATATGCCAGTTTAACTGTTACCAATATCTTTTTAGATTATTCGCTTTTACACTTGTTGGTGGGATATTTTGGTTTGTGGGCAACCCCATCGCAAGCATTGATCATAGTCATTTTATCTTTGTTCAGTTATCTTTTTCAAACTTACTATTCGTTTAAAACTGTAAAAGATTAAACTAAGGGTTGAATAAATTGATTAATGGTACCATTAGGATAACCCTTTGTGTTGAACCAAGCCATCAATCGATCCATCCTATCTTGCATGTCTTTACCTGAGTTTTTACTTACATAACCCGGAAATCCGTAACGCTTTTTGTCTTTAAGATCTGTAAATTCCCAAGGGTGGAAATAGATGTTGAGGTAACCATCTTTTTGATAGGCTCTTTTGGCCAAGTGTTGATATAATCCCAATGGGAAATTATGGAATGATAACCAGAACAATGGGATCCGCAATAATGGACTTACTGATGCAGGTAATTGTAGTACTTTACCTTGTTTAAAATAGGTTCTGGATATGTGCAGGTTATTATAGCGGCCAGGCAACCAAGTTGGATTGATAGAACTATTGTAAACATAACCAGCTTTTTCAATCTCTATTTCGTCTACAGGCATCATTCTTGGCATTCGATATCCAGTAATGGGCAAGCCAGAAAGTTCTTCTAGTTTTTGCTTTGAGGTCAATAAATCTTTAACCTCAAATTTAGAATGGTAATAACCATGAGAAGCCAGCTCATGGCCTTCATTTTTAATTCTAGCAATAATTTCAGGTGCATTTAAAGCAAAAGTAGCTGTAGAAAAAAAAGTAGCTTTAAACTGATGCTTTGCCAATAAGTCTAATATAGTGGTAGTACCTGTTATAGAAATACTGATTTGGTCTTCAAATGAAATGGATTTCCCATATTCGAAAGCCATATCAAACTCTTCGATATCAAAACTTAACAATACCATTAAAGAATATCTTTAAGGTTGGTAGAACGGATAATATAATTTGGTCTGTTTTTGCCCTGCATAAACATTTTTCCAATATATATACCGATAATGCCTAAGATGATCAATTGCAGTCCACCAAAAAAAGCAATGGTTGTAATTAGCGAAGCCCAACCACTTACATGCTTGCCAATATAATAGGCATACAATACATAAGGGATATACAATAAGGAAATGAAAGAAAAGAAGAAACCAAGATATACTGCAGTATGTAAAGGTCTTGTAGTTAAGGAGGTAACGCCATGAATAGCCAGTTTACGCATCTTTTTAAGATTGTATTTACTGGCACCAGAGAAACGTTGATCTGGAATATAATCTATAGCATATTGCTTAAAACCAAGCCATTTAACCAATCCTCTAATAAAAGGATCATTCTCTTTAAACTGTTTCAATACATCTACAGTTTTTCTATCCAACAGCCTAAAATCTGCAGTTCCAGCCTCAATCTCTATATCTGATAAAGAGTTCATTAATCTGTAGAAGTACTTAGATGTAGCCCTCTTTTTAAAAGATAGGCGTTTGTCTTCTTTTCTGCGGGTATATACAATTTCATAGCCCTCATCCCACTTCTCTAACATCTGTTTAAACAGCTCTGGGGGGTGTTGAAGATCTGCATCTAATGAAATCACACAATCGCCTTTGGCATAATCTAAACCGGCCTTTAATGCGGGTTGGTGACCAAAATTTCTAGAGAATTCAATGTAAAAGAAGTTGCTTTTTATTTTTGCCAAATCTTCAATTACTTCTAATGTTCTATCTGTTCCACCGTCATCTACAACCAAGATTTCAAAATCGTAAGTTAACGTTTCGAAAACCTTTTCTATTCGGTCTACAATGACAATAATATTTTCTTCTTCGTTATGTGCTGGGATAACAATTGAGACGAGTTTATTCATTTTTGGCTTTAATCTGTGTTAAATCAAATTGTTTAATTAAGAGTTCATAGGTTAGAACTAGCCATATTAAGATGCAAGGTAATGCTTTTAAAGAATAAGGTTTGATATAATTTTCTCTAAGGTATTTAGGAAATAGATCAGAGGCTGATAGCGTGGTTAATAACAATGCCAATACAAATAATGCAATTACACCCTTATTGATAGGTTTTTCTTGAACCACAAACCAGATAGCAACACCTGCAAAAGCAATTACATAGGTGGGCGACTCGGAAGAATTACTGAAAATAACTGTAAATATTAAGGTTGAAGCCAAGAAGAATAACCTGAACAATGGTGCTTTATATTGTTTAATGCGTAAGTACGGTAAAGCAAATAAGATTAAACCTGTTAATAAGAAAGGTAGGTTTGGTATAGTTGGATCCTGGGCAATTCTTCTTACCATGCCCATTACAGAGATATCTTGCATGGACACCAATGAAGCATTTAACAATTGTTTTTCAGACAAGGAAACATACCAATCATGATAAGATTGAAGGATGTAGCTTGGGGTAAAGAAGATCATGGGTGCAACTAAGAAAACAATGCCCCAAAAAAAGCAATAGGCAATAAATTTGGGTTTTTCTTTGGCAAAAAAGAAAAAGGCAAGGCCTACAATACCATAAAGTTTTACAAAAGTGCCCAACATAATGACAAAAGTGGCCCAAAAATTCTGTTTCTTTTCAATACATACATAGGCCAAAATAATAATGGCTGCTATAGAAATGTTAAATTGAAAACTGAACATAGAGGTCAGCATTTCGTGTGCTACAATCCAATAAACGGCATTGATTTTTCTTTGCTCAATTGGTAATTGTTTAATGGCAAAATAAAGAAAAAGTACATTGGCCAACTGCCAAAAGAACATGCCTATATAATCTGGTAAAATGGCAAAAGGTGCTATCAGCAAACTAAAAAATGGCCCGTAATGATTGGTGTCCAGGTGTTCGGGATGTACAATATATAGGTTGAGGTGATCAACCGCATGAAAATAGGCGTGTTTGAAAATTAAATAATTGTTATTGATCGAAGGTTTAAAGAATTGCTTAATGGCAACAACTACCACGAGTAAAATCCATACGCCAAGTATGAATTTTTGATTGTTTAACAGATTGCCGACTCTTTGCCAAAAGGAAAGCGTCGACTCTTTTTTATTTAAAGAGAACACAAAAGATGGAGTTTTATACTTGGTTTAACCTAACCTTACAAAAATATATAATTATATATAATATTCTTGTTACAAAAGAACAAATTTAACATTAATTAACAATTCGGGATCTGCTCAACCAGCAGCTCATGTCCGCTTGCATCTAGATAAGTTACCGTCATTGCAGTTAGGTCTGTAACCCATTTTTCTACACCTGCAGCAGCAGCCTCTCTACAAAATGTTTGATAATCTGTTTGGCCTTGTTGATGAATTTTCAATGCTGCTTTGAAATCTTCTGGCGAAGACTGTACTTCGATCAATAAATTCTCGTAAGCCGGAGCACTTTCTACGGTATGGTTATCGTTGCCAAAGTAAACTGCCATGCCATTCATTACATATACATCATTTCTAATTACACCCATAGCCTTAATCTCTTTAACGAAATTTGGAAAATCTGCACCGGTTTTGGTCTTGCTTTTGGCAAGTTGTATACTTTCAATTGTGAACATAGGCTTGGTTTAATGTATTAAAACCTTATAAATGGTAGTCTGTGTATACACTTCTTCTGGTTGCAAAATCGTACTTGGAAAATGTGGAATGTTCAGCGCATTTGGATGATGTTGAGTTTCTACACAAAAGGCATCAAATTCACCATAATCTTTTCCGTTCTTTCCATTTTTAACTGACAGATACTTGGCTGTATACAAATGGGCAACAGGCTCTGTAGTATAAATTAACAAAGAAAGTCCACTACTTGTTTCGGTTGTTTTACTGGCCAGTGTTAATGCGCCATATTCTTTATCTAACACATAAGTTTGATCATAACCACTTTCGCTGTCCCAGTTTGCTCCTATGGCTTTTGGTTTGGTAAAATCGTGGATAGTGTCTACTACAGGAATCAACTTGCCCGTAACCACAAAATTGCTATCCTGCTCTAGATAGTTAGCGGCATTCATTTGATGGATATGATTGATGATGGACTCTCCTTTTGGAGAAAGATTGAAATAACTATGGTGTGTTAAGTTGATGGGTGTAGCCTCATCTGTATCTGCCTGATAGGTAAGAATTAGCTCATCATTATTGGTCAACTCAAAAGTGAGTTGTATGGCTAAATCTCCAGGGAAGTTTTCTTCTCCATCAAGACTAAAATATTGAAAGGTTACGCTGGCATGTGGTTCTTCGCCAATATTAACAATGTCCCATACCTTTTTATCGAAACCAATTTCACCACCATGTAAACAGTCTTTGCCGTTGTTGGTAGCCAATTGATATTCAATACTGTCTAACTCAAACTGTCCATTTTTTATCCTATTGGCATAACGGCCTATAATGGCACCAAAATAAGGGTAGTTGGCTAAATAAGCTGGGTTGATGTAGTCTTCAAACTTGTCGAAGCCTAGCACAATGTCCTGTTGTTCACCGTGGGCATTGGTTACTACAAATTGGTTAATAATTGTACCATAGTTAAAGAGTTTAACAAAGCTTCCCTTGTCATTTTTTAACTCTACTATTACTACTTCTTTTTGGTCAATAAAAGTATTGGTGTGTATCTGCTTTGCTTTCATAAATTGTATCTTAGCGCCGAGCTAAATTACAACTTAAACTCAAAATTCTACCAAGAAAACACATTTTATGAAGGAGCAGTTAATCGAAGTATTTCAAAGCAGATATCAGCAGCAGCCAACAGCAAGCTACTTTGCACCAGGTAGGGTTAATTTAATAGGCGAACATATCGATTACAATGGCGGTTTGGTAATGCCTTGTGCCATTACTGCTGGAACATGGTTGCTCTTAGCACCTAACTCTGATTCTGTGATCAGGTTTAAAAGTGTAAATTTTGAAGAAGAAGCTATTATTCCAATAGCAAAAAGTTATAAGAAAACAGGTACAGAATGGTACAACTATCCTTTGGGTGTTTTTCATGAGCTTCAACAATTAGATTGGAATGCCACAGGTCTGGATTTATTGTTTTTTGGTAACATTCCAATTGGTGCCGGACTTTCTTCATCTGCTTCTATTGAAGTGTTAACCGCTTTTGCGCTGAATGATTATTTTAATCTAAATCATGATAAATTAGAGCTGGTCAAACTCTCTAAAAGCGTTGAAAATAACTTTATCGGATTAAATTCTGGAATTATGGACCAGTTTGCTATTGCCTTTGGCGAAGCAGACAAAGCCTTGGTGTTAAATTGCTATACCTTGAAATACAAAGTGGTAGATTGTGATTTAGGTGACTACCAATTGGCGATCATCAATACCAATAAAACCAGAAAATTAGAAGAATCTAAGTACAATGAAAGGTTTGCACAATGTGGAACTGCTTTAGCTGCCCTGCAACAAGAAATCAACATCCATAACCTTTGCGAACTGACTGCCGAAAAATTTGCCTTGCACAGCCATTTAATTACAGATGAAACCATTTTAAAACGAGCCACGCATGTGGTTAAAGAGAATGACCGTGTTCATTTGGCGGCCAAGGCTTTAAATATGGGCGAATTGGAAGAATTTGGCAGGTTAATGTATGCTTCTCATCAATCGCTAAAAGAGCTTTATGAAGTTTCGGGTAAAGAACTAGATACTGTAGTAGATTTTTGTAGTGGTTACGAACAGGTAATTGGTGCCCGGATGACGGGTGCTGGCTTTGGCGGTTGTGCCATCGCCCTGCTTAAAAAAGGCTACGAAGAAGATTTTGCTAAACAATTAACCGATTATTATGTAACTGAAGTTGGTTATCCTGCGGTTATTTATATCCATCAGATTGGCGATGGTGTAAAGGCTGTTTAAAGCTTCAATAATAATTTTTAAGTTTGCAGCATGCGAAAATTAAAACTCGATGAACTCAATCGTGTAGCTATACAAGAATTTAAAGAGCAAGAAAAACTACCTGTGGTAGTAGTGTTGGATAACGTAAGGAGCATGCACAATGTAGGCTCGGTTTTTAGAACGGCTGATGGTTTTTCTATAGAAAAGGTGGTGCTTTGTGGTATTACAGCCCAACCTCCGCACCGCGAAATAGAGAAAACTGCCTTAGGTGCTACTCAATCTGTAGATTGGATCCATTTTGAGGATACCTTGGTAGCTATTGACACCTTACGTGAAGAAGGCTATCAGATCATTGCCATAGAACAGGCAGAAAATAGCGCCATGCTCAATACTTTTAAGCCTGCTACAAATCAGAAATATGCCTTAATTTTTGGAAATGAGGTAAATGGGGTAAGTGATGAAGCCATGCAGAAAATTGACAACTGTATTGAAATACCGCAATTTGGTACCAAACACTCTTTTAATATTGTAATTTCTGCAGGTATTGTACTTTGGGATTTCTTTGCTAAATTAAAACTTTAGAATTTGTTAGCTCAGTTGAATAATGGATAATCTACTTTTAAAGAAACTACAGCTCAAGTCTGGTTTTAAGGTTCAAGTATTAAACGCACCAACAAATTTTCCTGCCATAGTGGGCACGGTGCCAAATGATATTGAAATTTCATTAAACGAAACCAAAGATTTTGATGCCCTACTTATTTTTGCAATTACCAAAGCAGAAATGTTAGCTGCTTTAACTGCAAAGCATCAATTGATACTGGGGAAAACCATTTGTTGGATCATGTATCCCAAAGCAAAATCGAATTTGGCCAGCGATTTAAACCTGATGCAGAGTTGGGATGATTTAAAAAACTATCAGCTAACTCCATGTGCTTCTGCTGCTATAGATCAGGTTTGGACCGCACTTAGAATAAAACCTATAGACAATACCAAGAAATCTGGAATGGGCAATGCCGAAATTCAAAATAATGAGTATGGCGAATATGTAGATGTAAAGCATAAAATTGTGAACCTTCCACCTGATTTGAAATTAGCTTTGGAAAAAAACAATGTGGCTTTAGATTTTTATACGCAACTCTCCTATTCTAATCGTAAAGAATATGTATTGTGGGTACTCAGTGCCAAACAAGAAAAGACCAGAATAGATCGGATAAAGAAGACGGTAGAAAAATTAGCTTTAAAAAAGAAAAATCCAACAGAAAAATAAGGTTTTTAACACTTCTTAACTCAATTTAACAGAAGGGGTTAAACTATGTTAAAATAAATATAACGATTTAATTATCGGTTAATTTTGCTTTAACCTTTAACAAACTTTATATTTTAACATGCTCCACACTACTATTAGATCTATTCTTTTAGCATCTTTTCTTTTCATCTCGTTTATTGTTCAGGCCCAAAC
This sequence comes from Pedobacter sp. Hv1, assembly GCF_001412215.1. GTDB lineage: Bacteria > Bacteroidota > Bacteroidia > Sphingobacteriales > Sphingobacteriaceae > Pedobacter. The sequence continues at coordinate 401,718 of NZ_LLWP01000004.1, read as the reverse complement.
CAAACCTGCACCTGGTAAAATTATTGGCAAGTTGGTTGATGAAAAAAATGTCCCGATCCCTTTTGCTACATTAAGCCTGTACTTACAAAAAGACACCACATTAATTAAGGGTACCCTCACCTCAGAAACTGGAGATTTTAGCTTTGAAAACCTACCTTTTGGTACCTATGCCATAAAAATTGAAGTTTTAGGCTATGAACAGTCTGTAACCAACATGATTGTTATTGATGAACAAAAGCCACAATTTACGCTAGCTCAAATCATGCTGCATATCCAAGTGCAACAATTGAGGGAAATCAGTATCACGAGAAAAAAACCATTAATTGAAAGGAAAAGTGACAAAACCATTTTAAATGTTGGCAATAGTATTTTAGCCACTGGAAATTCGGCATTGGATATTTTGGCCAAAGCACCAGGCGTAACCATAGACAATAGTGGCGACATTAGCTTGCGTGGAAAATCTAGTGTAAGTGTAATGATTAATGGAAAATTGACCTATTTATCTTCGGCTCAGCTGATCACTTTGTTACGCAATACCAATGGGAATACCATTGAAACTATTGAACTAATTAACAATCCTTCTGCTAAATATGATGCAGCTGGTAGTGGAGGGATGATTAACATCAAGTTGAAGAAAAATCAGAACTATGGTACCAATGTGAACCTTTTACTAGGTGCAGGTTATGGCCAGCATTACAAAAGCAATGGTGGAATCAATTTTAACCACAGGAATAAAAAACTAAATGTTTTTGGTAGCTACGATTATACCAATGACAAAAATTTTGAAGACTTGAACCTGAAAAGAAGTGATCGGTCTGAAACCGAAACTACCTATTTTAACCAAGAAGGAAGAGATATCAATACGAGTAAAAATAATACTTATAAAATTGGGCTAGATTATGAATTAAATGATAAAAATACGATTGGGTTCACATTTAATGGTTACCACAATAACAATAAGAGTAACTCGAAGATCAATACCTTAATTGGTGCACAAGAATTGCAGCATGATTCGGCTATTGTGGCAAGCAATTTAGGTAAAAGCAAATACAACAATCAAACCTATAACCTGAACTATAAGTCGGTAATAGATACTTTGGGGCAAGAACTAAATGCGGATCTCGATTATGCAAAATTTGACAACATTAACCAGATCAATTACAATAATTACTTTTTTAAAGCTAACGGATCTGGCTATAAACCTCCATTGATCTTTAGAACGGCTACACCTGCAGCTGTAAAGATCTGGTCGGGCAAAATTGATTACACCTACCCTTTCTCTACCCAAACCAAATTAGAAACTGGTGTTAAAAATAGCTATGTGAACACGAACAACAATTTTAGGCATGAGAATTTGATAGATCAGCAATGGGTTAATGATGCGAACAGGCAAAATGCTTTCAACTATAAGGAAACCATTACAGCTGCTTATGCAAATCTAACACACAAGTTTAAAGCCTTAACCCTACAAGTAGGATTACGTACCGAGTTGACCAATTCTGAAGGTTATTCGCCAATTACAGAAAGCAGGGTAAAGCGAAACTACATAGATTTTTTTCCGAATGTGAGTTTAAGTAAAACAGTAGGCGAAGATCATGAGTTTGGTTTGTCGTACAGCAAAAGGGTAGATCGACCTGATTACCAATCGCTTAATCCTTTTGTCTATTTTGCAGATTTATATACCTTTTCACAGGGTAATCCCTATCTTAATCCTCAATATACCAACGCATTTGAGTTTACCTATAGCTTTATGGAGAAGATAAGCGGGTCTTTAGGATACAGCCATACCAGAGATGTAATTACCACTACATTGATCAATGATCCGGTTAAAAAGACGTTGATGATTTTAGAACAGAACTTGGCAAGTCAGAATACCTATAACCTCAATATTGGTGCACCAATAGCCATTAACAAGTGGTGGAATACCACCAATGATGCAACTTTGTACTATACAGATTTTAAGTCGCCAAACTTAATGGGCGCACCATTTAGCAGTGGAAAATTAAGCTATATATTGAATAGCACACAGACTTTTTCGGTAAGTAAATCTATTAATGCAGAGTTGTCTATGGATTATCAATCGGCGCAAGTATATGGTACTTATGCAGTAAAACCCTTATACGGAATAGATTTTGGTGTGAGCAAGTCTTTTGCCAACAAAAAGGCAACACTTAAATTGGCCGCTAATGATGTATTTAATTTAAGAGCAGCAAAAATTAGCAGTGCGCTTCCATTACAAGATTATCGCTTGTACCAAAAAGAAGAAAGTCGGGTATTTAGACTAAGCTTTAGCTACAATTTTGGCAGCAGTTCCATAAAAGCAGCTAGAGAACGTTCCAAAAGTTCTGATAGTGAACAAAGTCGGGTTAAATCTAAAAATTAAGATTTTAGCCCACTATCATTTCAATAACAATTTACAATGGTTCGCAAAAATACGATGTGTCCTTATGCGCTACAGGTCGAGATTATAAATCTCGACCAACAACCTTTTTTATTAAAATTAACCAGCCAAAACCTTATCAGGTGTAATGGGTAAACTTCTAATTCTTTTACCAGTAGCATTAAATACGGCATTGGCAACAGCGCCAGCAAAACCGATCAGCGCAATCTCTCCCATCCCTTTGGCACCCATCGGATTAACGATTGGATCTGGTTTGTCGATAAAAATCACATCAATCTCAGGCACATCGGCATGTACAGGTACATGGTAATCGGCAAAATTGTTGTTCACATATTTACCATAACGATTATCTAAAATAGCTTCTTCTGTTAAAGCCATGCCAATACCACCAACGGCCCCGCCCACCATTTGGCTACGGGCAGTTTTAGGACTTACAATTTTTCCAGAATCACCTACCGATACAATTTTACTCACCTTAACCACTCCTGTTAATTGATGCACTTTTACTTGCACAAAGTGGATGGAGAAAGAATACATTGAATAATTTTTAGCATCTGGATTGTTTTGCGAAGATTGAATGGTTTTCTCGATCATAGGCAAATTGTTCTTCTTTAGTACATCAACAAAGTTTGCTGTGGCATCCATGTTGGCATTTGCTGCCAATTCTGCAATGGTGGCTTTTAAGGCCACACATACGTCGTTAACTGCCGAACCCACGGTTGATAAGGTAGCAGAACCACCTTGGCTTGGTGCTGGTGGAAGAGAAGAATCGCCCAATTCAAAAGTAATTTTATTTACAGGTAATCCCATCAATTTACTGGCAATCAAAGTCATTCCAGTTCCAGTACCTGGGCCAATATCACTGGTGGCACTTTGCAGTACTAAAGTTCCATCAGCTTTTAAAATGCCTTTTACACTTGCCCTCCCTCTGCCTGCATTAAATACACCAATACTTACTCCATAACCGATTTGCCATGGACCTTCACTAATACTTGCAGGCTTATTTTTTCTTTTGTTCCAACCAATTTTGGCTGCTCCCAATTGATAGGCTTCTTTAATGTATTTACTAGAAAAAGGTCTATTTTGTGCAGGATCTTTTTCAGGGTCATTTTTAGTTCTAAAATCTAATGGATCCATATCCAAAGCATGCGCCATTTCATCAATAGCACTTTCTAGTGCAAAAGCACCAGTGGCTTCACCTGGTCCGCGCATCCAGATGGGCACACCCATATCTAATGGGATGACATAATAATTGGTGTTTACATTTTCAGAATCATACATGAACTTACTCATATTCACCACACCTTCAGTAAAATTCTCGTAGGTGGCTGTCTGCCCAAAGGCAGTATGGGTAATGCCTGTAATTTTACCTTCTTTTGTAGCACCTAGACCTATTTTCTGATGCGCAGCAGGCCTATTGCCCACCATCGTAAACATCTGGTCTCTGGTAATTACCAATTTAACAGGACGCTTTAAATGTTTGGAGGCCATAATTGCAGCAATTTCTAATGGCCATGTTCTCAAAGCCATTCCAAAACCACCACCCACAAATTCTGAATTAACCTGTATATTTTCTTGAGGGATTTTAAAAGTATTGGCAATGGTACTCTGTGTGGCCTTTACACCTTGTGTTTTGGCATATACAGTCACTTGATCATTGGCACGCCAATCGGCAATAATGCCATGTAGCTCCATCGGATTGTGGGTTTCTACTGGCATGGTATAAGTTTGTTCTACTTTTACTTCAGCTGTTTTGTAAGCATCAGCCACTCCTCTTAGATATGGAGCTTGCCCTTGTAGTTTTTTTACGCTGGCATCTTTAATACTGGCTTCAAAATCGGTATTAAAAGCAGCTTTTTCATAACTCACTTTTACTAATGAGGCTGCATAAGTTGCTCGTTCAAAAGTATCTGCTACTACAATGGCAATCGGCTGTCCGTTAAAAAAGATTTGATCTGTATAAAAAATCTTCATTGGCGAACCACCATTTTGCTCATAACTAGCAGCAGCTGGTTTATTTAAATGAGACAATACGCCTAAAACGCCAGGTGCATTGCTCGCTGCTTTGGTATCTATTGCTGTAATTTTTCCTTTGGTAATGGTACTGGTTACCAATACGCCATAAGTTAGGCCCGGTAATTGAAACTCGGCAAAATATTTGGCTTTTCCGGTTACCTTATCTATACCGTCTACACGGTCGTTTTCGTCCATTAAAAATAAATCTTCCATTAGGCTTTAGCTTTGGCAACAGTTAATGCTTCGATAATTGAGTTGGGTGCCATTTTGAGTTTAAAATCATTTTCTCCAAAGCCTTTTGCTCCATACATAGCTATTCTTGCAGCATCTTCAAAATTACTTGCATTTGCTGTTTTGCCTTTTAAGAAATTTTCGGCTTCTATCAATCTCCAAGGTTTATGTGCTACACCGCCCATAGCTAAACGTGCCTCACTAATGATATTGTTTTTAATTTCAAGAGCTGCTGCCACCGAAACTAAGGCAAACGCATAAGAAGAACGATCTCTTACTTTCAAGTAGTGATAATTTTTATGGAAGTTATTTACAGGGATGTCTATTCGGGTAATCAATTCTCCTTTTTGTAAATTATTGTCTTTTTCTGGCGTATTTCCTGGCAAGCGATGAAAGTCTATAAAATTTATTTTTCGCTCACCCTTGGTACCTGTAATTACTACTTTGGCATCTAAGGCCACTAAAGCCACGCACATGTCACTTGGATGTACGGCAATACAAGACTCTGAGGTGCCAAATATGGCATGCATTCTATTGTAGCCACCAATAGCCCCACAGCCACTTCCAGGTTGACGTTTATTACAAGGCATTGTGGTGTCGTAAAAATAGCCACAACGGGTACGTTGCATCATATTGCCCCCAACGGTAGCTACATTACGCAATTGTGCAGAAGCACCAGATTGTAGGGCCAGCATTAATAATGGAAATTTCTCTTTAACCAATGGATGTTCGGCCACCACCGAATTAGCGGTTAAGGCACCGATCTGTAACACATTGTTAACCAGTTCTATCTTTTTTAAGGGTAAATGGTTAATGTCGATCAGTTTTTCTGGTGCGGTTACCCCTCTTTTCATCAAGTCGACCAAATTGCTGCCCCCAGCAATAAATGTTGCTTTAGGGTCTTTACCAATTAAACTTAGGGCTGTTTTAACCACAGAAGTTCTTACGTATTGGAAATTGATCATATTGATGCCCCCTTTTCTTTAACTTCTTGTATGGCATCCACAATATTTGGATAAGCTCCACATCTACAAATGTTGCCACTCATGTATTCTCTTATTTCCTCTTTCGAATTGGCATGCCCTTCTCTGATGCAGGCTACAGCACTCATGATCTGTCCTGGGGTACAATAGCCACATTGAAAACCATCATGTTTAATAAAAGCAGCTTGCATGGGGTGTAATTCGTCGCCTTTAGCCAAGCCTTCAATGGTGGTAATGCTTTTGCCTTCGTTCATTACCGCTAGACTCAAACAAGAGTTGATCCGTTGTCCATCAACATGAACCGTACAGGCTCCACATTGTCCGTGGTCGCAGCCTTTTTTAGTACCCGTTAAGTGTAGCTCCTCTCGTAATAAATCTAACAAGGTAACCCGTGGTTCAATTTTAAGGGTATATGGTTTATTATTTACCTTTAAGTTAAGGGGAATTTGCTCGAAAAGTTGTGCAAAACGTTCATCAACCTTATTATCGGCAGCTTTTAATACGGTTAAGGGTGTTAAAGATAGTGCGGTAAACAGCGATGTTTTCTTTAAGAAATCACGGCGGGTATCATTAGATGGGTTAGCATCGATCTCAGACATGCGCAAAACATTTAGTTACAATAGTGGACAATGTTCTAATATCGTGATAATCGGATACGTTTGCCTAGGTTTTTGGTAATTTAGAAGGATTCTATTGTAAAAATGGACGAAGATTGCAGATTGCGATTAACATTAAGGAATTAAGGTAATTAAAGAAGTAAATTAAATGTCAGTCTGAGCCTGTCGAAGACTTTTTGGTAATACATTTAACTAAGTAAACATAAACCTATGTGTACTATGTTTCTATGTGGTCACATTTAAATAAAAAAGTTGAGATTACAAATGTTGATCAACATTAAGAAATTAAGTTGATATTGAAGATTTCTTAACTACAAAGGCACTTCGACTGGCTCAGTGTGACAATCGTTAATAATAGGTTACAATATAAAACCTATGTGTGCTATGTTTCTATGTGGTCACAATTAAAGGAAAAGGTCGAGATTATAAATCTCGACCAACTTATTGCAAATCCAGAGCAACTCTAATTAAGCATAAGCTATGGCATCTTTAGAAGGTAATTTGCTATAACCCATTAAATATTCATCAACTTTTCTAGCTGTTTCTCTACCTTCAGAAATGGCCCAAACCACTAAAGATTGCCCTCTGCGCATATCGCCGGCGGCAAAAACTTTAGGAATATTGGTTTGATAATTTCCTTCAATAGCTTTCACATTACCTCTTTCGTCTAATTCTACTCCAAGTTTAGCCAATAAACCTTCTTTTTGGGGATGCAAGAAACCCATTGCTAACAGTACAAGCTCGCACGGATATTCTTTTTCTGTGCCCGGAATTTCTTTGAAACCTAAAGCCCTACCATTGGCATCAATTTCCCACTGCACCTCAATTACACTCAAAGATTTTAGGTTACCATTTTCGTCTGCATTGAACTTTTGCGTATTTACTGCCCAATTTCTATGGGCACCCTCCTCATGCGAAGAAGTTACCTTTAACAACATTGGGTATTGTGGCCATGGCATATGCTCCGTTCTGCTTTGTGGTGGCATAGGCATAATCTCAAACTGGGTAACCGATTTGGCACCTTGACGATTTGAAGTACCAATACAATCAGAACCTGTATCGCCACCACCAATTACAATTACATTTTTACCAGTGGCTTTCAATTCTTGTTCAGTAACTACCCTACCACCCACACGTTTATTCTGTTGTTTTAAAAAGTCCATTGCAAAATGAATTCCTTCTAATTCTCTTCCGGGTAGATTTAAATTACGTGGAATGGTAGAACCTCCAGCTAATATTAGAGCATGGTAATCTCTCAAAAGCGTACTCAATTCTACATTCTCGCCCACATTAGCATTGCATTTAAAAGTAATGCCTTCTTCTTCCATTAAGTTGATTCTACGGGTAACTACATCTTTTTGTAGTTTAAAGTCGGGAATGCCATAACGCAATAAACCTCCAGGTACATCATCACGTTCAAAAACCACCACCTCATGACCAGCTTTATTCAATTGAGCAGCAGCGGCTAAACCTGCCGGACCTGAACCGATAATGGCTACTTTTTTTCCCGTTCTAATTAAAGGTGCATTCGCTTTGATGTAACCTTTGTTAAATGCAATTTCGATAATGTGTTTTTCAATTTCCTCAATAGATACTGGCGATTTGTTGATCCCCAATACACAGGCACTTTCGCAAGGTGCTGGACAAATTCTTCCTGTAAATTCTGGAAAGTTATTGGTACTCAATAAAATTTCAGCCGCATTTAACCAATCGCCCTTATAAACGGCATCGTTAAACTCTGGAATAACATTACCCAGTGGGCAACCCGATTGACAAAAAGGTACCCCACAATCCATGCAACGGGCAGCTTGTTTGTTCAATTGTTCGGCTGGTAAGGGATCTAAAAACTCTTTATAATGCTGTATGCGGTCTGTAGGCTCCTGTTTTGAAGGCGAAACTCTTTCGTATTCAAAAAATCCTGTCACTTTTCCCATCTTAATTGATTTTAACTTGTTGACGTTGTAATAAAACTGCTTTGTACTCTTTAGGGAATACCTTTACAAAATGTGCAGACTGTGTTTCCCAATCACTTAAAATAAACTCTGCTACTCTACTGTTGGTAAGTCTGATATGGTTTTTTAATAAGGTGATGATCCTTTCTTCATCCTCTGCTTGTAAAGGATCTAGATCTACCATTTCTGGATTGCATTTTTTGGCAAACGTACCATTCACATCATAGATCCAAGCAATACCTCCACTCATTCCGGCTGCGAAATTGCTCCCTGTATCACCAATCACCAATACTTCGCCCCCTGTCATGTATTCGCAACCATGATCGCCAACTCCTTCTACCACAGCAGTGGCACCAGAGTTACGCACAGCGAAACGTTCTCCTGCTTTTCCTCTCACATACAATTCTCCAGAAGTAGCTCCATACAACGCTACGTTTCCAATGATAATGTTTTGTTCTGGTACGTAGTTAATGTCTCCAAATGGATAGATGATTAATTTAGCACCAGATAATCCTTTACCTACATAGTCATTTCCTTCGCCTTCTAACGATAAAGTAAGACCTTTAGCTGCAAAGGCACCAAAACTCTGTCCGGCAGAGCCGAAACACTTAAAGTTAATGGTGTCTGGAGCAAATCCATTACCTTGATGGACTTTAGAAATTTCGTTAGATAACATGGTGCCAATGGCCCTGTCTGTATTTTTAACATCAAAATTGGCAAATACAGGCTCATTATTTAAAATGGCTGGTTGTGCTTTGGCGATTAATTGATGATCTAATACTTGATCCAATCCGTGGTCTTGGAACGCTGTTTGGTACAATGGTAAGCCATTGTCTGGTTCTTTATATAAAATTGGCGCTAGGTTAACATATTTCAATTTCCAATCTGCATCGCTGATCGTTCTCATTTGCAATACTTGCGATTGACCAATCATTTCGTTTACCGTTCTGAAACCTAGTTCTGCCATGATCTCACGCAGTTCTTCGGCCAAAAAATGGAACAAATTCACCACATGGTCTGCATCACCTGTAAAAAGCTTCCTTAATTCTGGATCTTGTGTAGCTACCCCAACAGGACAAGTGTTTAAATGGCATTTGCGCATCATGATACAACCCGAAGTAACTAAAGCTGCTGTAGCCACACCCCATTCTTCTGCACCCAATAAGGCGGCTATGGCAATGTCTCTACCTGTTTTCAATTGCCCATCGGTTTGTACCACTACCCTGCTCCTGAGCCTATTTTTAACTAAAGTTTGGTGTGCTTCAGCTAAACCTAGCTCCCATGGTAAACCTGCATGTTGGATAGAAGTTAATGGCGATGCACCTGTGCCTCCATCGTAACCAGAAACCAAAATCACATCGGCATGTGCTTTGGCTACACCTGCCGCAATGGTACCTACACCTGCTTTAGAAACTAATTTTACATTAATTCGAGCTGTTCTGTTGGCATTTTTAAGATCAAAGATCAATTGTGCCAAATCTTCGATCGAATAGATATCATGATGTGGTGGTGGCGAAATTAAACCTACGCCTGGTGTTGCATGACGAACTTTGGCAATCCAGTCGTCTACTTTATGTCCTGGCAGTTGTCCACCTTCACCCGGTTTAGCACCTTGTGCCATTTTAATCTGCAGTTCATCTGCATTGGTTAAATAATAGCTGGTTACCCCAAAACGTGCAGAAGCAATCTGTTTAATGGCCGAGCGCATCGAATCGCCATTAGCCATTTTTTGGTAACGCATTTCATCCTCACCACCTTCGCCGGTATTGCTTTTTCCACCAATGCGGTTCATGGCAATGGCCAAGGTAGAATGTGCTTCGTGAGAGATGGATCCGAACGACATGGCGCCTGTAGCAAACCTTTTTAAGATAGATTCTGTAGACTCAACTTCATCTAAACCTATTGGGGTACGGTTGTAATTGAATTCCAATAGACCACGAATGGTATAGGCCTGAGCAGTTTGCTCATTAATTAATTTCGAATATTTTTTGAAGGTCGCAAAATCATTCCTTCTCGTCGCATTTTGCAACAAATGGATGGTTTCTGGATTGAACAAGTGTTTTTCTCCACGTCTTCTCCATTTGTATGTTCCGCCAGCTGTTAAAATTGGCTCTGCTTGCGTTTTTGGTCCAAAACTACGACGGTGTTTGATTAGGGTCTCGTGCGCAATTTCATCCAACCCTAAGCCACCAATACGAGATATGGCACCTGTAAAGTGGGTGTTTACCACTTGCTCATTGATCCCTAAAATCTCAAAGATCTGTGCCCCATGGTACGATTGTAAGGTAGAAATCCCCATTTTTGAGAAGATCTTCAATAAGCCATTATTAACGGCATAAATGTAGTTGTAAATCAGTTTTTCTGGTTTCAATCCGCTTTCTTGGTCAAAATGGCTAATGGTTTCTAAAGCCAAGTATGGATTAATTGCCGTTGCTCCAAAGCCGATCAGCGTGGCAAAATGGTGCACTTCCCAAACATCGCCTGCCTCTACCACAATGCCCACAGCTCCGCGGTAACCTTTTCTGATGAGATGATGATGAACAGCAGAAACCGCCAATAAAGATGGAATAGCCGCATGTTCTGAATCAATAGCTCGATCTGATAGTACAATCACCTGAAAACCATCTTCTACGGCATCTACCGCATAGCGACATAAACGGTCTAAGGCTTTGGCCATTGCTCCGGATTTTCCATCGGCCCTAAAATACATTTGTAGGGTTTTAGATTGGAACAGTCCGGTATCAATACTTCTGAGTTTCTCGAGCTCTAAATTGGTTAATATAGGGTGTTTAATGCCTACACAATGGCATTGCATTTGGTTCTCTTCTAATAAATTACCATTGTTGCCCATAAAACCTGCCAAACTCATCACCACTTTTTCTCTGATCGGATCAATGGGTGGATTGGTTACTTGTGCAAACAACTGTTTGAAATAAGAAGAAAGGTGTTGTGGTTGTTTAGATAAAATAGCCAATGGCGTATCGGTACCCATCGATCCAATGGCCTCTTTACCTTCAATGGCCATCGGTTTGAGCAATAAGTCGATATCTTCTCTACTGTAACCAAAAACCTGTTGATATTTGAAGATCGAATCGGCCGCCAAATTGGTAAACATTACCCTTGGTTCTGGCAATTCTTCTAATTTAATCTGGTATTGGTTAATCCAATCTGCATAAGGTCTACGTCCACAAACTTGTTGTTTGATCTCTTGATCGCTGATAATTCGGCCCTGTTGCATATCCACCACAAACATTTTGCCCGGGGTTAACCTTCCTTTTTCTATTACCGTACTTTGGTCTATAGCTAAAGCACCAGATTCAGAAGCCATGATCACACGGTCATCACTGGTTAATACATAACGAGAAGGGCGTAGTCCATTGCGGTCTAAGGTAGCACCAATCAATCGTCCATCAGTAAAGGCTATCGCGGCTGGCCCATCCCAAGGTTCCATTAAAGAAGCATGGAATTGGTAAAATGCTTTTTTAATTGGATCCATATCTTCATTGCCATCCCAGGCTTCTGGGATCAACATCATTAAAACATGGGGTAGAGAACGCCCTGCATGCAATAAAAGCTCAACTACATTATCTAAACAGCCAGAATCTGATTGGGTCTCGTCAATTACCGGCAAAATCATGTTCAGTTCTTCTGGGGTAAAATACGGAGAGGCGAATGATTTAACGCTTGATCTGAACCAGTTCAGATTTCCTTGTAAGGTGTTGATCTCGCCATTATGGGCAATAAACCTAAAAGGCTGCGCTAAACGCCATGAAGGAAAAGTATTGGTGGCAAAACGTGAGTGGATGAGGCCAAAGGCCGATACCATACGTTTATCACTTAGTTCTGTAAAATAAGTTCTTAACTGTAATGAAGTTAATTGTCCTTTATAGATAATGGTGCGTGAAGAAAAGGAAACAATATAGAAATCGTCTTTGCTCCCTGCAACGGTATTGTAAATGGTTTTGGTTAAATAGGTCTTTAAGACGAAAAGCTTGCGCTCAAAATCGGCTCCTTCGGCAATGTGGTACGGCCTGGCCACAAATACCTGTTCTATTTCTGGTTCAACAGAAAGTGCCATGTTGCCAATATCTGTGGTGTCTACTTGTACTTTCCTAAAACCTAAGATTTCTAAACCTAGTTTTTCTGCAGTGCGATAGATAATTTCACGACATTCTTCTCTGGCCCGAATTTCTTTAGGTAAAAAAAGCTGACCAACGCCATAATCGCCATAAGCTGGTAGGCTGAAACCTGTTCTCAAACATTCGTCGAATAAAAACTCGTGTGGAACCTGAATCATGATCCCTGCCCCATCGCCTGTGTTTGGTTCTGCACCACAGGCTCCGCGGTGATCTAGGTTCTCGAGAATGGTAATGGCATCTGAAATAATCTGGTGCGATTTGCGCCCTTTCACATGGGCTACGAAACCAATGCCACAGGCATCATGTTCGAAGCTTTTACGGTATAATCCTTGGTGTTCATTCAAGTCAATCATCTTTGGTTTTAGTTAGTGTATAGGAAACACTAAGTTAAGCAAAATGAAACTTAAATTACATTATCGGTAATATTTTTAGGAAATAAACATATTCTATTAAAAATTTATGTGCTTAATTTACAATTTGATAATGGATATCGTTATCAATTATGAAATTGATAATTTAAATAACACTTACTGCTTCTTAAAAGCCACTTCTTAGTCTATTGAAGAGTACAAACAACACGCCAGCAAAGTGAACTAAAATGAATAAGTACCTTATTTTACACCAGACACTATTTTGGCAATTTTAGCAATATTTGCTTCGTTATAACCTTCAAAACGTTCAATAATTATACCTTTAGGATCAATTAAAAAAGAAGTAGGCATTGCTTGTACATTATAAAGTGTTTTGATTTTGCCTGCCATTCCCTCCATATCAGATACATTAGACCATACAATCTGGTCCAATTTGGCTGCTGCTTCCCATTCTTTACGATTAATATCTAGTGAGAAATTTACAATGGCCACATGTTTGTAAAGTGAAGCATATTTTTTTGCAATCTCCAGATTCTCCATTCGGCATGGACCACAACTAAAACTACCAAATGCCAAGTAAATGTATTTGCCTTTCAAATCTGAAAGTTTAAAAGGTTTACCATTAATGGTATGTGCTTTAAAATCTAAAAAATATTCGCCTTTTTCGGCCAGTCTTTTAGTGGCGTAAATTTGTATAGACTGTGCCTTGTCTGTAGCTCTAAGCACTGGCGGCATATTGTTGTACAATAAAAGAAGCGAATCTTTAGGAATTTGCTTGCGATTACGGTATACAATATCTAAGCCCAGGTATGAGTCAATGTGGTTACGACCATAATTGATATAAATATTCATATAATGGTCTTGTGCCGTATTAAAGGTTTTGGTAAGTTGAGCCTTATGAACCGCATCGCTATATAACTTAAGTTTTAAACTATCGTAGGCACGGGTATAAATTACTTCATAAGGTCGTTGTAGTTTATTCAATTCATTCTGTAAAGATTGCTCTCTATCACCTGTTGCAGTATAGTTTAACTTCATTTCTTGAAGAGGTGAAGTAAAAGTCATTGCTGTATTTTCTACTTGGATAATAGCGTATTCATCTTTACATAAGATCCAACAAGCGGTTGGTTCATTCACATAGCCCTTTAGTACAAAAGTACCATTATTGGTGTTTGCCGAGTCTATTACCAGTTGCTTTTCAATATCAAACAACTTCACCTTAGTGCCATCTGTTGTTCCGCTGATCTCACCTTTCAGTAAAAAGCCTTTAGTAGATTTATTTTGGGCATTTAGCTTTGCCGAAACCAATACTAATGGACATAGTAATACTAGCCCTAAAAATTTTAAGGAATTTTTCATATCATATTTAATTTGGATTATTTGCTTGGTTTTTCGGGATATGCCTTTACATAAACAACCCCGAATTGGGCTTGTTGGCCCCATTTTTTTACTGCATTGCTATCATTAGCATTGTACATACCTATAATTGGTCGCTTGGCCAGTATCATTTCTAACCTACCCTTAAGTTTTATAGCTGTTCGTATCTGCTCATCCGATAATATCTTATCGTCTACCACATAAATCCCGTTAAAACGACGATACACACTATCGGGAACCAAGCTAAATTTTACGGTATCTGTACGTGCATCTATATATACAGCGGAGAGTTCAGGTTTTAGTTCAGATGGTTTACCAATAAGTATCGTTTCATCTTCCTTATTTTTTTTTACAACAAATGGTTTGATAGGTAAAGTAGGTTTGTTTATTGCTGCACCAGCTTTGTTGATCAATAAGCTATTTTGAAGTGTAAATTTTTGCCTGTCTTTTTGAAAGCCCACCAAAATAGACAATACTAAAATTGCTGGTACCAACATTACGTATTTATAGCTCTTACTGATACTGGGTTTGGCGGTGTTCATTTTGATGATCCGTTCTTTTATTTTTGAGGTAAAGAAGGAGTTTGCAGACCGATAAGTTGTTAAAATGCCCGAATGTTTCAATAAGCTGAATTGGTAATCACGGGCATCAATACCAGTGTTTAATACCGCTTCATCTGCCAAAAATTCGAGATTTAGTTTAAGCTGTTTGCGGTAGAGGTAAATTAATGGATTTATCCAAAGTATACTACAAGCTATATCGGCCAGTAATACATCTATACTGTGCAATTGGTGCGAATGGGCACTTTCATGGGTTATGATCTGAGCGTATTCTTCAGTATGGAAAGCATTTTTGGATATGATTATGAAATTGAAGAATGAAAATGGTGCACTTCCATACGCAGATTCGCAGTAAGTAAGCCCATTGGCTTTATGTTGATGACTTGTATTAATGATCAGATAAACTTTATACAAGTTTGCTAAAAAGATGAGCAGCAAAATGACTGTTACTATAAAATAAGCAATGGTAACTAGCATGGTACTATCCATTTGCTGTACAGGTTTAACAATAGCTGTTAAATGTTGGGGTGATTGAGGAACTGTTACGAATTGTGGGAATACACTATTTGCTTTAACCTGCGGCTTGAGCTGATTGATGTTAAAGCTATTGCCATCAAATGTGCGCAATGTGGGCAATATAAATGCAGTGGCAATAATGCCAATAAGGATGAACCGGTTAAGGACTAAAAATTTTTCTTTGCGCAAAAAAGTATAGTACACCAAAAATAAGATGGTGAAAACGATTTGCACTTTGATGATGTAGGCAATAATCATCATTTTTTCCTTTTTTCTATCATTTCCATAATTTCACGTAATTCTTCAACAGACACCTGCTCCTGCTCTGCAAAAAAGGAAATGGCATTTTTAATAGAGTTGCCAAATAAACCAGCCAAGAGCGGCTGTACAAAACGAGTTGTATAGTCTTTCATGCCAATGGTGGCCGAATAGCGATGTGTAGACCCAAAATCTTCAATGGCTAAAAAACCCTTCTCGGCCAAACGGCGCATCATGGTAGATACCGTGCTGATATGTGGCTTTGGCTCTGGAAGTGCTTCACGTACTTCTTTGGCAAATATCTGGCCTTTGGTCCAGATAATATGCATAATTACCTCTTCTTTTTCGCTAAGTCTACGTTTCATAACACAAGTATAAAACTAATATTGTAATTAATCAACTACAATTGTAATTTAATTTTAAATTATCTATTCATATAAAGTAATTCAGTTTATCAAATTTTATGGTTTCGAACAAATTTTTCATTCTATTAGGTAAGAATTTCCTACTTTAACTAAGGCATATTAAGGTTTTTGCCATTTTTAAGCTCTTTTTTTACAATTAGGCATTGTACAATTCATTACTAATCAAACAGATATATTTATATCTAAAAATAAACAATTTCTTTTTTTGTAAAATGGGTGCTTTTGCTACCTTTGTGCCGGGCAAGTCTTTTACGATCAGCTCCCTTTGAACTCCCCCAGGGCGGGAACGAAGCAAGGGTAGAAGGTTGTAGCGGTGCGATAAAAGTTGCTTGCCCATTTTTTTCCCCTAACCCCCTGAAGGGGCGATGTTAAACTAATCAGGGTTTCTCTTATATTAATTGTTTCCTCACGGAATTTTAGGGATTATGAAATTTTTTATTGATACAGCAAATCTTGATCAGATTAAAGAAGCACAGGATCTAGGCATTTTAGATGGTGTAACCACTAATCCAAGTTTAATGGCCAAAGAAGGTATTTCTGGTGATGCGAATGTAATTGCACACTATAAAACCATTTGCGACATTGTTGATGATAATGTGAGTGCAGAGGTGATTGCTACAGATTTTGAAGGTATTGTAAAAGAAGGTGAAGCTTTAGCTGCCCTTAACCCTAAAATTGTGGTAAAAGTACCGATGATCAAAGATGGTATCAAAGCCATCAAATATTTTTCTGGTAAAGGAATTAGAACCAATTGTACATTGATCTTCTCTCCGGGACAGGCTTTATTGGCTGCAAAAGCTGGTGCAAGTTATGTATCTCCATTTTTAGGTCGTTTGGATGACATTTCTACTGATGGTTTGCAATTGATTGAAGATATCCGTTTGATATTTGATAACTATGGTTATCCAACAGAGATTTTAGCAGCCTCAATTCGTGGCCCATTACATATTGTAGCTTGTGCTAAATTAGGTGCTGATGTAATTACTGCTCCTTTGGCAGCAATTACCGCATTATTGAAACACCCGTTAACTGATAGTGGTTTAGCTACTTTCTTAGCAGATCATGAAAAAGCTAACAAAAAATAAGCCTTTTTACATTCTATTATAACTAAAGAGCCTCGATTATTTCGAGGCTTTTTTTATTTAACAAGCAAAAATTTAACTATTCAGTACCGCTTTTACCTGATCGTAATCTATCTGCTGGTCGGGCTCAATTAGTATTCCTTTTACTCCTACCCCATTTGCAGCCTCTACATCTCTTGGTTTGTCGCCAATCATTACAGATAAGGCAGGATCTATATCATACGTAGCTATAGCTTCTAGCAACATACCAGATAAGGGTTTTCTACAGTTACAAGGCTCACTTACTGTTGGGTGATGTGGGCAATGGTAGGCATGGATAATTTTTGCTCCCTGTTGTTCAAAGGCATCAAATAAAAGCTGGTGCATCATGGCAAGGCCTTCTTCGGTATAACGCTTTAATGCAATGCCACCTTGATTGGTAATGATGATCAATAAATAGCCTTCATCATAAAAGCGTTTCAAAGGTTGAATTTGATATTCCAAAACCTCAAAATCTTCTACCCTACAGATATAATCGTTAATCTCGTGGTTCAATACGCCATCTCTATCTAAAAAAATTGCCTTATTCTTCATTTGGCAAATATATGATTTTCGTTTACCTAGCTCATGTATTGAATAATTAAATCCTTGTCCACTCATTAAAATAAATTAACTTTAAGACTTTAATTTCAAACAGATGAGTAAAGAAGAATTTAAACCTTTTGTACCTGCAGAAAGTAATGTTGCAGAGTTTACCATTAAATCTATTTTATTAGGTTGTATTGCGGGAATTATTTTTGGTGCTGCCACTGTTTACCTTGCTTTAAAGGCAGGACTAACGGTATCGGCCTCTATCCCTATCGCAGTATTGGCAATTACATTAGGCAAAAAGTTTTTCAAGACCACTATTTTAGAAAATAACATTATTCAAACTACAGGTTCTGCTGGCGAGTCTATTGCTGCAGGTGTGGTGTTTACCTTACCGGGCTTTTTGTTCTTGAGTACAGGTATTGGAGGGCAAAGCTCTGGTGAAGCCTTTTTTAATTACATGACCATCTTAATCCTAGCTATTTTAGGTGGTATTTTGGGAACATTGATGATGATTCCCCTGCGTAGGTCGTTAATTGTAAAAGAACATGAAAACCTACCTTATCCAGAAGGTACTGCCTGTGCCTCAGTATTACAGGCTGGAGAAAAAGGTGGCAATTTTGCAAAAACAGCATTCTGGGGTTTAGGTTTCTCTTTGGTTTATGCCATGATGCAGAAAGTATTCCATGTAGTTGCCGAAGCGCCTACCTGGGCCAGTAAACAAGCCAACAAGTTTTTACCTTCAGCACAGATTAGTGGAGAGATAACACCTGAATATATGGGGGTTGGTTATATCATTGGTCCCAAGATAGCTGGTGTTTTAGTAGCTGGTGGTGTGTTAGCTTGGTTAGCCTTAATTCCTTTATTGTCTACCTTGATAGATCCTTTGGTAGCGGCCAAACAATTGGTTAAATTGGGCTTGTTAGCAGATATCACTAAACCAGGGGGTGCAGGAAACTGGGATCCAGTTACTTTAACCTTTGCCGATTACCCTAGAGCAATTTATCAAGCTTTTGTGAAACAGATTGGTGCAGGTGCGGTTGCTGCAGGTGGTTTCATTACTTTGTTAAAAACTATTCCAACCATTATATCTTCATTTAAAGAAAGTGTAAGCGCTATTAAAGAAGGTAAAGCAGGCGGTGCAGTTAAACGTACAGATAGGGACCTATCAATTAAATTGGTAGGGATTGGAAGCTTGGTATTGATTCTTTTAATGGCTATCCTTCCTCAAATTCCTGGAGATAGCATCGTTAACAAATTGTTGATCGGAGTTTTGGTCATCGTATTTGGTGCTTTCTTCGTTACGGTTTCGAGCCGTATTGTAGGTTTGATCGGTTCTAGTAACAACCCTATTTCTGGAATGACCATTGCTACCATTATGGGTACTTGCTTGGTATTTATTGCAGTTGGTTGGACAGGTAAGGTGTATGAACCGATGGCTTTGGTTGTGGGTGGGATGATCTGTATTGCTGCTGCAAATGCAGGTGCAACGTCTCAAGATTTAAAAACAGGTTATCTGATTGGTGCTACACCAAAATACCAACAGATTGCTTTATTTATAGGTGCTATTGTTTCTTCCATTGTAATTGGATTAACGGTTAGGATTTTGGATACACCTACTGCCGAAATGGTAAAACAGGGTATTCACCACGCCATTGGTACAGAAACTTATGCTGCACCACAGGCTACTTTAATGGCTACCTTAATTAAAGGAATGCTTTCATTTAACTTAGATTGGCAATATGTGTTGGTTGGTGTGTTTATTGCCATTACCATTGAGCTATGTGGTATTAATGCACTTTCGTTTGCTGTAGGCGCTTATTTGCCATTGTCTACTACCCTGCCAATTTTTGCAGGTGGTGCCATTAAAGGCTTAGTGAACTGGCGTGAAAAACAAAAGGTTAAATCGGCAGAGGAAGAAGAAATTGCACCGGGCAACTTGTTCGCTACTGGTTTGGTGGCAGGTGGTGCAATTGCGGGTGTAATTGTAGCCATATTGATGGTCATACCTGCTGTACGAGATAATTTGAGTAAAGTCAATATTGAACCTTTGTTTACCAGTTGGTTCGGCGATAATGGTTACCAGATATTAGGGGTATTGTTCTTCTTGTTTATGGGCTTTGTGTTGTACAATATCGGTATCAAAAAACAGGATAAGGTTGATTAATGGTTAGTCTGGATTTGTAATCCAGACTAAATATACTGGTCGAGATTATAAATCTCGACCAACTTAAAAATAAACTTATGATAAAGCTCTGTCTAAGTGTACGTAACCGCCATCTACATGAATCAATTGTCCGGTAGTGTGGCCAGATCGGTTAGATAGTAAAAAGGCAACAGCATCTGCAATTTCTTCGGTTTTGGTCATTCTTTTTTCTAGTGGTATTTTAGCAGTAATGCTTTTTAGTTTTTCTTCAGGTTCATCAAAAGTCTCTATCCAGGTTTGATATAAAGGGGTGTACGATTCGGCTACTAACACTGCATTTACACGGATACCAAAGGGCAATAATTCTACCGCCCATTCGCGGGTTAAGGCATTGCGGGCACCATTAGCTGCAGCATAAGCAGAAGTTCCTCCCTGTCCAGTTTCTGCAGTCTTACTGCTGATGTTGACAATGGCTCCCTTGCTTTCTTTTAATGCAGGCAAAGCATAATGCGCCAACAGGTAATAATGGACTACATTTTTATGTAAGGAGGCCATAAAATCCTCATAATTACCATTTTCAAGCCCTATGCCATCGTTAACACCCGCATTGTTAATCAAACCATCAATTTTTCCATAACGTTGCATCACGGTATCAATCACCATTTTACTGCTTTGTGGCTGGGTCAATTCTGCAGTAACATAATCGCAGTTTAAGCCAAGTTCCTTAATTGCTGCATTGAATTTTTGATTATCGGCTTCATTTCTGCCAATGATGATCGGAAATGCGCCTTCCACAGCTAATGTTTTTACTATTGCTGCTCCTATTCCTTTTGCGCCACCAGTAACGATTACAATGTTGTTGCTTAAATTTAAATCCATCTTTTAAGGTTTGGTACTACAATTTATAAAATGTGTAGGCATTATCGTTAAATATTTGTTGTTGTTCTTGCTGGCTCAACTGCTGTACATACCGTTGGATCAAGCCTTTCCACTGACTATAACTACCTGCCAATAAAAGTACTGGCCAATCGCTGCCAAACATTAATCGCTCTGTACCAAAACTTTCGAAAACAACATCTAAGTAGTTGAAAATCTGTTTTTCATCCCAATGTTTCCAGTCGGCTTCGGTTAATAGACCTGATAGTTTACAATAGACATTGGGGTGTTGGGCAATGCTTTGGATATGGCTTTTCCAGTCGGCAATCTCGTTATTTTTAATGGCTGGTTTGGCGCAATGGTCAATTACAAAAGCTTGATTTTGGCATTTGTCTACCAATTGAATAACTTCTGGCAATTGATGTTGGTGAATTAAGATATCATAGGTGTACCCAAATTCGGTTAATGCTTTAATTCCTCTTAAAAACTCAGGTTTAAGCATCAAACCATCAGGTTCTGCTTGCAGAATATGTCGCCAGCCTTTGAGCTGTTTAAACTGACTAAAATAATGTAGTCGTTCGTTAATGTTAGCATTTTGAAGGTTTACCCAGCCCACAACACCTTTAATAAATGGATTTTGCTTGGCTAAATCTAATAAAAAATTGGTTTCCACTTCACTCTGATCAGCCTGAACAGCAATGCAACCATTAATTCCGTTATCCTTTAAAATGGGTACCAGATCTACTGGCAAAAAATCTCTTTTGATCACAGCCATCTCATCGCTAATCCAGCTGTCTTTTACTGGATGGTGTTGCCAAAAATGTTGATGGCTGTCTATCATAATTTAAAAATCTGATCCATCAGCACCCATTTTTCGCCTGGTTTAGCAAAAGGTAAAGCTTGTTGATATTGCCACATTAAGGTTTCCCATTCTTGTACTTTTGGGTTTTCAGCATCAGCTTTTCCTTTAGCCTCAAAATTAAAGTGATCATTTACCTCCATCATCATAAATAGCCGATTACCTGTACGATAAATATCAAGCGCTTCAATTCCTGCTGTATGGATACTCTCTAAAATTTCTGGCCATACCGCTTTATGATAGTCATCATAGCTTGCAATTAAAGCTGGGTCGTCTTTTAAATCTAAGGCTAAACAATATCTTTTCATCTTTTTTTAAATTTTGAATGACGGAATGATTGAATTTTGAATGGCTTTCATTTATTCAATTATTGGTTCATTCGTTCATTCAATCATTTACTGATAGGCTTGGGCTATTTGTTTACTTGTACCTAAACCATCAATTCCTAGTTCAATTACATCTCCTGGTTTAAGGTACCAAGGTTCTGGTTTCTGGCCTAGGCCCACTCCTGCTGGTGTGCCTGTAGAAATCACATCGCCAGGTAATAGAGTCATAAATTGGCTAACATAAGAAACCATAGTTGGTACATTAAAGATAAAATTAGCCGTATTGCCATCTTGTACGATGTTTCCATTTACACTTAGCCACAGGCGAAGCTGATGTACATCTTTAATTTCATCCTTAGTAGCCATAAAAGGGCCTAAAGGCGCAAAAGTATCGCAACCTTTGCCTTTTGCCCATTGTCCGTTGCGTTCCAATTGAAATTCGCGTTCGCTATAATCGTTGTGCAAACAATAACCCGCTATGTAGTCTTCGGCCTCTTCTACACTTACATAAGCTGCTTTTTTACCAATTACAATGGCTAATTCAACTTCCCAATCTGTTTTTATACTATTTTTTGGAATAACAAGCGCATCATTAGGGCCAACGATGGCAGTAGTAGATTTAAAAAATAAAATGGGTTCTTTAGGGATAGGTGCATTGGTCTCTTTGGCGTGATCTGAATAATTAAGACCTATACAAAGTAGTTTAGATGGTCTGGCCACGGCAGCGCCTAGGCGTACACTTGGATCTACTTTTGGTAAGGTAGCTCCCTCCAATTGTTGTTGGAGTTTGTTGAGGCCATCATTTTCAAAAAATGCTTCATTATAGTCTGTTACCAGTGCTGATACGTCAAAATATTCATCATTGATAATTACGCCTGGTTTTTCTTTTCCTATTTCGCCAAATCTAATCAGTTTCATCTATTTATGTTTTTATTGTATTTCTAGTTTGATAATCTTGTCTATTGTAGCAGGTTCCTTTTTAACAAAGAGATGTAGGCCATCTGCCTCTTGTTTGTATTGGATTTTGGTTCCATTATCAAATGTAACCGCATTTTTAATTTTATGGTTAAAATCTGGTAAAATGATATGGTCTGCACCCATATCATTTAAGATATGTACATACAAAACCTTATCTTTTCGGGTAATGAGACCCCATTTCTGTGGTTTAATGACATTGCCAGTAGTACCATAGATCGTTTCGCCATATTTGGCCATCCATTTGCCTGTAGCTTCTAAAGTATCCACAAATTCTTCTTGGATCTTTCCATTTGGCATTGGCCCAACGTTTAATAATAAATTGGCATTACGGCCTGCAGCACCAATCAAATAGTGGATAACCTGCTTTTCTGATTTGTATTTGTTATCGGTAAGATTAAATCCCCAAGAATCGTTCATGGTTTCGCAGGTTTCTACTGGTAATTGATCTGATGCTTCCTGAAAACTAAGCCCAGCCTTATTTTCTCCTGGCAAGTCTTTTTCAAACATCTGAAAGTCTTCACCGGCAAAAGGGCTTAAATGGTGGTTATTGCCTATGAGCGCCCAAGGCTGCAATTTATGGATCAGGGTATAGATTTCATCATATTTCCAATCTATTCTTGATGACCTGTCTTTTTCTCCTTCTGGTGCCGTTTGGTCCCAATGGCCATCAAACCAGATGCCTGAAATTTTGCCGTAATTGGTTAAGAGTTCGGTTAATTGGTTTTTCATGAACTGTAGATATGCGGCGTAATCGCCTTTTTTCCCAACTCGACCAGTTTTCTGTCCGGTTTTACCAGTTTCGTGTGGGTAGTCTTCTCTACGCCAATCTAACAGCGAATAATATAAAAAAAGCTTGATATCCTGTTTATGGCATTCATCAGCCAATAGCTTTACGATATCTTTTTTATAAGGTGTATTCATGATATTGAAGTCGGAATATTTGGTATCCCACATACTGAAACCATCATGGTGACGGGTAATTAACGTAATATACTTCATACCTGCCTTTTTTGCCAAGCTCACATAAGCTTTCGCATCAAACGCTATTGGATTAAAAAAGTCTTTTAACCTTGTATAATCTTTTACTTTAATGTTTCGGTTGTTCATTACCCATTCGCCGCTACCGGGGATGCTAAAAGGCCCCCAATGGATAAATAGTCCAAAGCGCATCGCCTCAAATTCTTTTCTGGCAGCAAGGTTCTCTTTTGTTGGCGTGTATTGTGCCTGTAGGTGTTGTGTAGCTAAGGCCAATAAACAAATGATTAAAATTCTTTTCATGGTTTAGTTATTTAATGTGGTAAATCCGCCATCAATTGGGTAATCGACACCAGTAATAAACGAAGCTTCGTCGCTACAGAGATACAGTGCCAGGTGCCCTATTTCTTCTGGTTGTGCCATTCGGCCGATGGGTTGTGATTTAGATAGTTTCTCAAACATTGCTGCTTTCTGATCAGGATAGTTCTTTTCTAAAAAACCATCTACAAATGGCGTGTGTACCCGGGCTGGCGAAATGGAGTTGCAACGGATATGCTCGTGCAGGTAGTCTTTGGCTACACTCATGGTCATGGCCTTTACAGCGCCTTTAGTGGTAGAATAGGCAAAACGATCGGCTAAACCTACCAATGCGGCTATAGAAGCCATGTTGATAATAACACCACCCTTATTTTTGCGCAATTGCGGAATGGCCGCTTTAATACAATTGTAAACCCCTTTTACATTGACACTCATTAAACGGTCAAAATCATCTTCTGTAGTAGTATCTGCTTTACCTACATGAGCAATCCCTGCATTGTTGATCAAGATGTGGATGGCTCCAATTGTCGAAAAAACAGTTTCAACAGCCATTTGATCGGCCACATTACAGCTGTAAGCAAAAGCTTTACCTCCATTGTTTTCTATTTCGGTAAGGGTTGATGTTGCATTTTGCGCATCTACTTCCAAAATATGTACCTCGGCCCCATTTTTGGCCAAAGCAATGGCTATGGCCTTGCCGATACCACTACCACCACCTGTTACTATTGCTTTTTTATATTGTAGGTTGAACATTTTTTTTAGTATTAAGTATTAAGATCAAAGTATAAAGATCGTTTTGAGTTCTTCGTTTTTAGTTATTAGTAGTTAGTTGGGTATTTCTATTTCCTCTTTATTAGTATTCATTAGCGAGTATCAAGACGGACCAATGAACTGCCTCACCTTAAACCCTACACCTTCTAACTTCCACCTTTTACAGGCTGACACCTCGTTTCCACGGGATAAAGTCATCTTGATTGAGCAGTACGGCTTTGGGTATTTCTTCGCCACTGGCCACCCTAATGCAATACTCCAAAATATCGACACCCATTTCTGCTATGGTTTTCTCGCCAGCAATAACGGGCCCTGTGTCTATATCGATAATATCTGCCATACGTAGCGCTAACTGAGTATTGGTGGCTACTTTAATAGTTGGGCATACTGGATTGCCTGTAGGCGTTCCTAAGCCCGTTGTAAACAAAATAAGTGTAGCTCCTGCTGCTGCCTTACCTGTGGTAGCCTCTACGTCGTTACCGGGTGTACAAACCAAGCTTAAACCTGCCTTGGTAGCAGGTTCGGTATAATCCAATACATCTACTACAGGTGCTGATCCACCCTTTTTTGCCGCACCGGCAGATTTGATGGCATCGGTAATTAAACCATCTTTGATGTTTCCGGGTGAAGGATTCATGTGAAAACCAGAGCCCACCTGATGTGCCAGTTCATCATAATCGGTCATGAGTTTGATAAATTTGCGAGCAGCTTCTTCTGTTTGGCAGCGATCAATCAACTCTTGTTCTACACCGCACAATTCTGGGAACTCGGCCAATAACACTTTGGCACCCAAAGCCACCAATAGATCGGCAGTATGGCCTACGGCCGGATTGGCCGAAATGCCACTAAAACCATCACTACCGCCACATTTAACCCCTACACATAATTTGCTTAAGGGTGCAGGTTGACGTTCTATTTTATTGATGGAGATTAAACCGTTAAAGGTTTGATAAATGGCATCTTTGATCAATTGCTCTTCACTTTGTGCGGTCTGTTGCTCAAAAATCAATAAAGGTTTATCAAAATTGGGATTACGCAGTAAAAGGTCTGCTTTAAAATCGGCAAGCTGTAAATGCTGACAGCCTAAGCTGAGTAAAGTAACCCCAGCCACATTGGGATGATCTGCATAGGCCACCAAAAGCTTACTGAGGATTGCGGAATCTTGTCTTGTACCTCCACAACCTCCTTGGTGGTTTAAGAATTTAATGCCATCTACATTTTTAAAAAGTCTGTTTTCTGTTTTAACCGTATCAGAAGACAGGTTATTGAGGTCGGTTTCATTTTTAAAGGCTGTAACTAAGTTGTGGGTATAACTTTTGTATTTATCGCCAACGGCATAACCCAATTCGTTATGGAGCGCCTCTTTGATCATGTCGAGGTTACGGTTTTCGCAAAAAACAGTAGGAATAAACAACCAGTAATTGGCTGTTCCTACTTCGCCATTGCTCCGGTGGTAGCCGTTAAAAGTACGATTGGCAAATGAAGCAACTTCTGGTGCTTGCCACTGGTAGCTTGCTTTGCGATAACCATAAGGTTCTGCGGCATGTTTGGTATTCGTTACCGTCATTCTACAACCCTTAGCTACATTAAATTGTGTTTTACCAACCAAAACCCCATACATGGTAATTTCGTCACCCTGTGCCATGTGTTGCATAAAAAATTTATGCTTGGCCGGAATATCTTCTTGTAAAATGTAATTATGTCCTTCAAAAATGATTTCAGCACCCTTTTCCAAATCGGTTAAGGCTACCAATACATTGTCTTTTGGGTTGATTTTTAAAACTTGATGTCTCATTTGAATTAGGGATCAGTTTGCTAAGGGCAATTCTTTTTCTAGATTTACCGGTCTCCAGGTTTTCCAAGCAAAATAAAATACCACTAGGAAACATATAAATGGTACTACATAACCATATTGAATATTATGGGTAAGGTCTGAGATGTAGCCTAAACCCAAGGGCAATAATGCACCACCAACTATAGACATCACGATTAGTGAAGATCCTATTTTGGTATCTTTCCCTAAGCCGGTAATGCCCATTGAAAAGATAGTTGGAAACATAATTGACATGAAAAACGCAATACCTATTAAAGCATAGGCCGTAAGCATTCCTGTTCCGAAAATAGCAATTAAAGAAAGGAACATACTGATTGCCGCATACAACATCAATAAACGATGAGGGGCCACAAATTTCATGAAGAAAGTTCCTGCAAAGCGACCAATCATAAAGGCCAGTCCTGCTGCTGCTGCATACCAAGTCGCTTCTTTTTCGCCTAAATTAGCCGATACGGTAATGAAACGTACAAAAAAGCTCATTACACATACTTGTGCCCCCACATAAAAAAACTGTGCAATAATGGCCCAAACCAAATGTTTGTGTTTTAAAGCTTGGATGATGCTGGTGCGCTCTCCTTCTTTCTTGTCTTCTTTGATATCTGGAAGTTTGGTAAAAATAAATAAAACGGCTACTAGGATAATGACGATCCCTAAAATGAGATAAGGCCCCTTTACGCTACTGGCTTCTTCAATTAGGTAGGCTTCTTTAACCGCAGGTAACATTTTGGCCAATTCTTCATTTGTATGGTTAATACCAGATAAAATGAATTTACCTCCAATTATAGGCGCTAAAAAAGCAGCAAGTCCATTAAAAGATTGTGAGAAATTTAAGCGCTGAGTAGCGGTTTCTGGTGGCCCCAAAACAGTAACGTACGGATTTGCTGCTGTTTCTAAAAAGGTTAAACCACAGGCAATGATAAATAAAGCACCTAAAAAGAAGCTATATTGTCTAGTATCTGCAGCAGGCAAAAATAAAAAAGAGCCAATGGCAAATAAGGTTAGACCTAAAATGATCCCACTTTTGTAACCCCATTTGCGCATGATGTAACCTGCTGGTAAGGCCATTACGAAATAAGCAATAAAAACAGAAAAATCGACCAGAGCTGTTTCCAGATCGCTCAATAAGAATGCTTTTTTTAAGTGAGGGATTAAAATTGGATCGAGGTTGTGTACAAAGCCCCAGAAAAAGAAGAGGCTGGTCACTAAGATGAGGGCAAAGAGGTAATTTTTGCCTTTGGTTGGGTTCATCATGTTTTGGTCTATTTGGTTAGGTTGTGGTAAAAGGTACCAGTTTTAATGAAACAATACCCCTTCCCTATACAAATAAAACGATTGGGCCTTAGACTTCATTTAAAGATTTTGTCTAAATATTAAGAGATATTGTATTATTCTACTTAAATTCATTTCTAAATTGATGATAAGTTTAACTAATTCAAATACCATTGAAACCTCAGTTATTAAAGGTTGCTACAGACTTGATCCATTCTTTTAGTGCCCGTAGGGATAGGATTGCTGATACCAATAGCCATTGGCATTACCACCCAGAGGTAGAATTGATCTATTTTGAAAAAGGAAGTGGCATGCAGTTTATTGGTGATAGCATTCAAACTTTTAAAGATGGTGACGTGATGTTGGTAGGCAGTAATGTACCCCATTATTGGCGTTTTGATACCACAATTGAAGGTAATGGCGAGGTAGATGTAAAAGTGGTCCATTTTAAGGAAGATTTTTGGGGAAATGATTTTTTGACCTTACCAGAAAACGCAGCGCTTTTTGAGATTTTACAACAGGCAAAATTGGGAATTCAGGTATTGGGTGAAGAAAGGAAAGCCATTGCTCAATTGATTACGCAGGTAATTGCAAGTAATGGCAGTAGAAAACTGATCAATTTAATGGAGGCCCTCCTCGCTATCCAAAGCTGTAAGGAAAAGAGAAATTTAGTGTCTATCGGTTTTAAATATCATTTTCAGGCATCGGAAAAAGACAGAATCCATGCCATATACGAATATACGATTGCCAATTTTAAAGAGAAGATCAGTTTGGATACCATTGCAGGGATTGCCCAGATCAGTCCAAATTCATTTTGTAAATATTTTAAATCTCGAAGCAAAAAGACCTATTCTACCTTTTTAAATGAGATTAGGGTAAGCCATGCCTGCAAATTGCTAATGGATGGAAACCTGAATGTAAAGCAGATCTGTTACGAAAGTGGTTTTTATAATTTTGCCAGTTTCCACCAATACTTTAAAAACATTACAGGCAAAAGCCCTTTACAATATCAGAAATTGTATGCTGTAGCTTAAAATGGAACTATTTTAAGTCTATTTTTTAACCTGTAATTAACGATTTGATAATTAATTCCCTTATAAATCAGCAGGGTACGCAATGCTTTAAAAAAAACCTTGCATTGAAAGGAGCATAACCCTATATTTGCACCACTTTAAAACAAACGGTTAAACGTTTATTCAAAGTAGATTCCGTAGCTCAGCTGGTAGAGCATTACACTTTTAATGTAGTGGTCCTGGGTTCGAATCCCAGCGGGATCACAAATAATAAGTTAAAAAGAAACTAAAACCCTGCAATCATTTGATTTGCAGGGTTTTTTCTTTTACGGGATATATCAAAATATGCAATAAATTAGTGCCCCCTTAACAATTAATTGATATACAAGTTATACTCCTCTAAGAACATTACTTAGCATTAATATGCAATAAGTTTTTAAATACAAATTCTAGAACCGCATCCCTGTTTCCAAGTATGTCCTCAACAGAGTTTGATACCTGATAATTAGGAATAGCTCCTCTTTTCTGTATAATTGGGTTTATTGCATACACGCCATGGAAAAGCGGTATGGTTATGGCCGTTTCAGTATGGCCGCCCAATATTGATATTTTTTGAACACCATTACTTATACCTGCATATCCGGAAGTTTCACTACCGACCAAAATAGCATTCGTATATTCTTTTAGAAGTCCTGCAGCTGTGCCACCCGCTGAAAGCGTTCCACCATTAATGAGCACCACTAAATTTCCATTAAAATGATATTCATTAATTGGATCAAATTTCTCTAGTGCGATATCTGATTTTGTAACCTTAAAAGTTCCATCCATTTGCTGAGCCAGGCCAAAGTCTTCATCTAATCCAAGTTTAACGCCGGTTGCTTTCAAAAAGTAGTTATCATTCCCCAATGTAGTTATTTCTTTAGCTGGAATTATGGGCTTATCAATTAAGTATTGAAGTAAATAAGCGGCATTTTCTGCCTTACCACCACTATTATCTCTTAAGTCGATGATTAAGTTTTTAATTTTGTTAGCATAAATTTCTTTGAAACATTTTTTATAATAATCAGGAAAGGTATTTTGGGGTTCATTAAAACTGTCTTTGAAAAATCGATCGATTTTGAGAATTGCATGATTTCCATACTTATTAAGCGTAAAATTAAAAGCATCTGTCGATTGGATGGTTAATGGATAACGTTTTCCTTTGAGTGCCATGTAGTTTTGTTCAGAGATTGGTTCCACTTGTGCGGTTAAAATTTTGTTAGACTTATAATCACGGTAAGAAAGATTGTAGGACAATTTTTCTCCAAAGATCTGCGGATATAGTTTACCAAACAGATGGAAGTAAGAAACTCCTAATTTATGTAGTGTAGGAGATTCGCTGGTACCATCGGAAGAGAAATATTTCAAAGTTTCAGATAAAATCTTATTGCTTAAATAACCATCTATTGCCAGAATTTCAGAGCCTTCAGGGATTTGTAAATTACTCAAGTTGTTGACAATGAAAATGCGCTCATCTTTAACGTAAATTTGAAAGGGTAGCCATTTTTGATTAGCTATAATATCGCCCAAATGGTTAAAAGCCTTTACACTCGTATGGTCATCATGAATATTAGCAATCATTTGGAGTACAACCTTGTAAAAATCTGCAGCCTGCATAGGTTTGGAAGTTTCCAACATTAATTTGTTTACCATTTCTTCAAATTTCTCCGGGGATTGATTTGTGTAAAGGCCTGGATGTGTTTTGATAAGTGCATTTTTAAATTTATTGAGATCAGCTTGCATGGCTTCAGGCTGATAGATTATGGGTTGTTGTGCGATTACCGTTTGAGGTGTAAAGTTATTCTTGGTAAATAAAGATATGTCTCCGCCCTGGTTCACCGTCATTTCACCTTTGGAAGCATCAAATAACAACTCAATGCCAGCCTTATAATACAAGAACTGATCTTTGGCACCGGCCTCCAATGGAAAAGCGTTCTGCCCGGTTGCTTGGGCTATTAGCGTCGTATTATTTTTGCTGATGGTTATTTTGATCGACGATTTTTTGCTGCTGTAAATGCCTAGGTAGCTGTCTAAGGGAGGCATCATGATGGTTTGTGCCGCTACGCCAAAGGTAAATTTGATAAAGATTGCTAAGAGTATAAAGAGTTTTTTCATTATAAAGGCTTTCTAATAAGACGAATATAATATAAAAGGCATCACCATTAACAAACTTTCCGGATGTAAACGCTAAAAATTGAACTAAGTTCATATCCCAACGGAATCACGAAAAGCCTCACAGAAATGTGGGGCTTTTTTGTTTAAAAGATATTAAAAACCGTAATTCTGAAAGAATAATAAGTTATTTCAAATCATCTTACACCATACAAACTGGTGCCCAATTGTAATCGGCAAATTTGGGCACCAATTGAGCGAGATGCTGAAACATTAGTATTAATTTGGAAACCATCTATCAATCAAAGTTTTTATTTCCAATTTCGCATTTTCAAGAATTGAATTTAATTGGTCTCTATTTTGGTCAACCCCAAAAGCTGAAATCTGTTCTGAAGAAATACCCATAAAATCAAAATTTTGTTTGATTGTTGCTGAAGCAAATTCCTTGATCTTATCGGAATTATTATAATCGAATCCACCAACTACTATTGATAAAGCTTTTTTATCTTTACAAAGACCACTAAAGCCTGTTTCAGGGTTAAAAGAAAATGTCTTATCACTAACAACAATAGCATCTATCCAAGCCTTTACTGTTGCTGGCATTGTAAAATTGTAAATAGGAAAAGCCAATACAATATGATCAACTGCAATAACTTCATCTATAAGTTTATGATGATTAGATAGCGTTAAGAGTTCTATTGCTGAAAAGTCTCTTTTACCCCTATTCCATTCCATTATTAAATTCAAATTTTTCTCTAATAATAATTCTGGTGGGGTTTCAGCTAAATTTAAATGTTTGATTTCTGTTTTTCCTTTTGCTAGTTCCACAAACTCATCAAATAAAATTTGGGTGTAAGAGCCTTTTCTAGGCGTATAATTTATTACCAATGTTTTTGTCATTTGTTCTTTTTTTTACAAACATAGAGTCAACACATTAATAATTTTAATTATTTTTGTTTACTTATTTATAATATATGTTATGATTAATTTAGAGTGGTTGAGAACATTCAGCGCTATATATGAATGTAAAAATATAACAGAAGCTTCAAAAAAATTAAACATGACTCAACCTGGAGTTAGTAAACATTTATCTGCCCTAGAAAGCCATATTGGAAAAAAACTATTTGAAAGAACTACTCGGAAATTAGCACCTACCGAATATGGAAAATTTTTATATTCACAAATTAATAATCCATTAAGTGAATTAGAAAAAGTAGAATACTATTCAAGTCAAAGAACAAAAAAACAACGGTCTGCAATAACAATTGGCTGTACCACAGATTTTTTCAAGAAAGAATTAATACATCACATTTATACTTTTGACATGTATATAGTGACCCAATTTGGAAATGAAAAAGAATTGATTGAAGCTCTTGAAATGGAAAAAATTCAATTATTGGTTGGCATAAAAAAACACGATACTTACGACCATCAATTCACCTACTTAAAGCATGAAGAGTTAGAATTAATTTGCTCCAATTCTATTGTTATTCCAGAGCATATTGAAAAAAATGATAAGCAATTCATCACATGGCTACAAAAGCAAACTTGGTTTACCTATGACAATAACCAAAATGATATAAAAAAGTTCTGGGATTCTAGATTTAATACTCATCCTAGAATAGTTCCAAGATATATTTTACCCTCTTATTTGGGCATCATAGAAACTTTAAAAAATAATAGTGGATTTAGTATAGTTCCTAAACATTTATGTGATGAAGAGTTAGACAAAAATTTAATTAAAGCACCAATTAAGTCTTCTAAAATAATAGAGCAAAAACTATTTTATTCATTCAAACTGAAGAATAATAACTTGAAAGAAATTAACCTTTTTATAGAGCAAATGAAAAAAACTAATTTATCACCTTACTAAATTAGTTTTTAAGAACACAACTCATTTAGTATCGATTGGATTAATAAGTCATTATCCCAGCGGGATCACGAAAAGCCTTACAGAAATGTGGGGCTTTTTGCTTTATGCTATTATTTGAGTTTTTTTCAAATAGCATTACAACCAATCTTCATGTATCTCTTAAACCTGTACCATTGAAAAATTAGAAAACTAAAAAAGGGAATGATCATGGCCAACACGTACTTTAAATCTGCTGGCCATCTATTGAAAGTTATAGGTATAATGATAAAACCACAGATTGTGGGGAAGAGAAAAAATGAAAGCAGATTTGAAACTGTGTTTTGCCTAACTTTTTTATTCAGATTAAGAAAAACAGTAAAAAAGCTAAAAGATAAAGCCATTGAAATTAAAGTGCATACCAATTCAGTAAAGTAAGGCATGTAATGTTTCAAATGATCAGTTCTGTAAATTTCAATTAAATGCACCAATAGAAATGTAGCTATCGCAGTTGTTAGAAAAGTAATAATCCAGATCTTTAACAAGTGTTTTTTAATCATATCGTGTTAAAGCAATTTCTATAGTTTTGACTGAGTTTATTGATCAATTCGATGTATGTACCGATAAGATTAAATATACAAAAAAATAGCGATATAGTAGTTTTAGATTGATCGCAACCAGCTATTTGTTTATTGAACCTGTAAATAAGAGTCCCACCATTCGTTAGGTTTGATATGCATCTGGTTGGCAGGGTCCTGTATCCAATAAGTATTGTCAACATAGAGTTTATAAGCATACTTGCCTGAAGGAATATGAAGCGTACATATCCATTCACCGTCCTTCTTCACAAATAGGTTGGCTTTTGGATCATAATTATTAAATGTACCTGCCAAGGCAATGGTTTCAGCTCCTTGCATGCCTTTTATGCTAAAAGTAACCATGTTTTGCTTTGGCCCAAATAGATTGAGGTAATAATTGGAAGGGTTGACTTCTTTTATCAATTGATACAGCTGATTTGCTTTCTCCTTTTTTCCACTACGGATGTAGGCATTTGCGAGTGCTACTTTTGCCCTTTCTGAATTAGGGTAATAGCTGAGATTAGTTTCTAACAGCTTTTCTGCGTCTGTTATGCGATTGCTATCTATCAACTGATAACCTAATGTTTCCAGGTCTTTCTCTGTAAATTGATAAGCCGCTTGATTTGATTTTCTTTGTTGTTGGTAGCTTTTAATGGCAGCCGAGATCCCCTCCTTTTCATACGTATTTTTGATTTGATCAAATACAGTTTTTGGGAATAGCGCTTTTATTTCTATATTCTGACGTCCTTTTTTAAGCAATTGAAGTAAATCAATTTTTTTAGAAACAGTATAATCATGGCGCTGATATAAATAAATGGTTTTATTTTTCAGATCACATACTTGACTGTAAACCGTACTGTTGTCGGTTTCTCGTTGTGCAGTAGCATCGAGTATTTTAGTGAAATCCCCTACTGTTACTGGGCTATTGTTAAGCATATGGTAAGCCGTTTTTCTGCGCCAGCATTTAAAATCAGCATTTTTTGCATCTTGGAGATTATAATTGGTCAATACATATTTTTTATCGCTCGGATGGATCGTATAGCTTGCATTGACAATGGCATAATCACCTGTACGATCGGCGATCATGATCTGCGCTTTTTGCTGCCAAGTAAGGTTATAGCGATTAAAAAGCGCTAATGCTTCTTTTACCGTACTACATTCTTGTAATATTTTCTCTAGAATATATCCTTCAAAATCAGGTTTTATAGGGTTTTTTACCATGTTTACTTCCTGTGGAAGAGCAGCTGCATCATAGAAAAGCCCTTGGTCATTCATTCCTCCTTCTGGATATTTTTCTTCAAATCCCCAGAAAACGTAACCTTTCTTTTGCTGTGTTGCAGGTCTTACCCACAAAAAAGTTCTTTTTAATGGAGAATAATCCTCGTTATTTCCAACTAAGATATGCTTGCCATCGTTAGCAATGAAAATTGTGCAGGAGAAAGCAGGAATAAGGTTTAAGGAAAGTACTCCGATCAGAAAGATGATTGTTCTTTTCATTTTTTGTAATTAATGTTGGGTGGGTGGCAGAAAGATGATCATTTACTCCCCATTGATAGGTATAACAGTAAATAAAGATAAATATTTTGATGTTGCTTTAATTAAGCTAATCTTACTTAATGTTTATAATAATTTCATGAAGCAATAATCTGAATCCAATACACAGTTGAAATATTTGTTTAATTTTGGTTTATTCGTAACCGACAAAGTAATTAACGACTGACAGACAAATTATGAATTGCAAAAATTGCAATGTAGAAGTGAATCTAAACTATTGTGCCAACTGTGGACAACCTGTTAAACTCAAACGGATTAGTGGACATTACATTATTCACGAAATTGAGCACATTTTACACTTTGAGAAAGGCATACTCTATACTATTCGAGAATTACTAACAAGACCTGGAGAAAGTGTTCGGCATTTTGTAGCTGAAAACAGGAACCGATTGGTTAAACCAATTATTTTTATCATTATTACCTCTCTAGTTTATACACTTGTCAATCACTTTTTTCATATTAAAGATGGATATGTGAAATTTGACGAAGTGGAAAAATCTTCAGCTGGGTTAATTTCAGACTGGGTTAAAGACCATTATGGCTATTCGAACCTAATTATGGGGATGTTTATTGCCTTTTGGTTGAAAGTCTTTTTTAAAAAGTACGACTATAATTTCTATGAAATTTTGATACTGCTTTGTTTTGTAATGGGCATGGGAATGTTGGTTATGGCTGTTTTTGCGCTGTTTAAAGGGCTCACAAACATTGACTTAATGCAAATAGCAGGCATGGTATTTATTGTTTATGGTACTTGGGCTATCGGCCAATTTTTTGACAAGAAAAAAGTAATGAACTATGTGAAAGCATTGGTTTCTTATCTATTAGGAATGATTAGTTTTTGGCTCTCTGTAGTGCTTTTAGGCGGATTAATCGACTTTGTCATCAAACATTAAAAAATATGGAAAAGAAAAAAGCAACATCCTTTGTATTTTGGATTGTGGCAATCATTTTAGGAGTAACATTGTATGAACAATTCGACTTTCAAAATTTTAAATTTGAAAAACCTGCATTAGCTGTTGTTTACATCATCGTTTTTGTGGCTTGTGTTTTCTTTATCATCAAAAATGCTAGAGAAAATAAAAAGAATCAAGAGTAATCATCCCATATTCTCAATTTGAAATTAATAAATAAGCCCATTGAAATAATTCAATGGGCAAGAGTGCTAATTTTTGAATGTATGATTAATTATTATTCTAAGTTTTTGAGTTAGATGGTTGATAGAAAAAATAATAAATATTAAAAAGATAACATGGAATGAGCACCAGATAAGCAATCTGATTATTAAAGGAATGAGAAATCCAACCATAAAGCAAAGGCAATAATGCCCCTCCGGCAATACCCATAATTAATATTGCTGAAGCCTTATTTAATTGTTTTCCAGTAAGTGTTTTCAGTGCTTTTGGCCAAATAGCAGGCCATAATAAGGCATTGGCAAAACCTAACAATGCCACAGCAGCAATAGAGGTTGTACTGGGACTAAAAAGAATGACCATTGTAAGTACCATTGCCAAAAGGTTTGACAATAAAAAGGCTTTTTCTTGACTTACATATTTGGGAATGATTACCACACCGATGATATAACCCGTCATCATCGCTGCTAGTGTATAAGAGGTTAAACTTTTAGCAATATCTAAGCTCAAATTATGGTAAAGACCATAATTCCCTATCGTATCTCCAGCAATAACCTCAACACCAACAGTGCAAAATATAGCCAAAAATCCTAATGAAAAACTTTTCACTTGCTGGCTTGTCAGAGATTTTTTGTGGTCATCTTCTTTCGAGCTTTCGGCTTGCAGAGGAGGAAGCTTAGGGTACTTTAAAAGCCAAGCAATCAATATCAGAATTGCTGTTAAAACCATATAAGGTAAAATTACCCCACGAGCCAGTTCATCCAATCTTTCCTGTTTTGCTAAACCACTAAGACCTTTTAATTCGGAGATCAACAAATCTGATTGATGCAGCAGGATTGCTCCTAAAATTATTGGTGCAATAACACCTGCAAACTTATTACATATGCCCATTATACTAATTCTCTGGGCAGCTCTTTCTGGTGGTCCGAGCAGGGTAATGTAAGGGTTAACTGCGGTTTGTAATAAGGTTAATCCCGTACCAACAATAAACAGCCCTAGAAGAAATAAAGGAAACATTCTGGTCAAGGCGGCTGGTACAAATAACAAACAACCGAATGCCATTATAAGTAAGCCTATCCTCATTCCACTCACCATCCCTGTACGTTCCAGAAATTTTCCAGATGGCAAAGCCATTACCGTATAAGAAATGTAAAAGGCAAAAACAACCAGGTAAGCCTGCCATTCTTCCAGTTCGCATGCTATTTTAAGGTATGGAATTAATGTACCATTTACCCATGTTAAAAAGCCAAATATGAAGAAGAAACCACCTATTGTGATGACCTGAGCAGTATAGTTTTTTTCTTTTAATGGTAGAGATACATTTGTCATAATTGCTTGGTTATTTTTAAAGCTTCCTGAACACTTCCATATCTGATTAACATTGCTTTTGCTTTTTCATAATCTTCAATACCTGTCCTATCCATTAACATTTTGGTACCCCTGTCTATCAATTTCTGATTGGTGATCTGCATATTTACCATTTTGTTATCATCAACCCTTCCAATGCCAATCATAGCTGCAGTAGAGATCATGTTCAATATTAACTTTTGTGCAGTGCCACTTTTCATTCTTGTGCTACCAGTAATAAATTCTGGTCCTACAACCACTTCTATTGGAAAATCAGCAAATGCAGAAATAGGACTATTTGGATTGCAAACAATTGATCCAGTAACAATGCCCATCTTTTGAGCTTGTTTTAAAGCACCTAGTACATAAGGTGTCGTTCCGCTCGCCGCTATACCAACAACTACATCTTTTTGTGTAGGTTCATAGTTATTCAAATCTGCCCATCCTAATTGCTCACTATCTTCAGCATTTTCAATACCAAATCTTAGTGCCTTGTCTCCACCAGCTATAATGCCTATAACTAGATGAGAAGAAACCCCAAATGTTGGTGGACACTCACTAGCATCTAATACACCCAATCGTCCGCTGGTACCTGCTCCGATATAAAAAAGCCTCCCTCCTGATAAAAGCCTTTCTTTAATGATATTGACCAAGTTTCCAATTTGTGGGAGATGTTGTTTTATAGATTCAGCAACTGTAGCATCTTCTGTATTGATATTATTCAATAGCTCAACTGTCGACATTTTTTCCAAGTGCCTATATTTCGATGGCATCTCTGTAGTTTTTTCCAAATTCATCTGATAATGCAAGTTATTTATATTATGTACTGGTATATACTGGTACATACAAAACAATATTAAATATAAATTACATTAATCCAAAATATTTTTTAATGATAACTATGTAGAAGTTATATATTTGGCATATGAAAAATGCTTTGAATGAGCAATCCCTAATCAAAATCAATGCTCAGGAATCGACACCTATTTATAAACAAATAGTGCAATCCATTCGTGATGCGATTACTTCTGGCAAACTGAAACAGGGCGATACCCTACCTTCGGTTAATCATATTGCAGCAGCATTTTCTATTGCAAGGGGATCAATATTTAAAGCTTATAATGATCTTCGCAATACAGGTACTATCGACTCTATACCAGGAAAAGGGTATTTTGTAACCAACGATAACTTTACACCTGATAAAAATATATTTTTACTACTCAGTACATTTAATCCTTACAGAGAGGTCTTGTTTAATGCATTTATTAACGAGATAAAAGCCAAAGCAACAGTTGACATCTATTTTCATCATCATAATGTTAAGGTTTTTGAAACATTGATCAAGAACCACTCGGCCTATTACAATACTTTTGTTGTAATGCCGGTACTTCATAAAGATACCAAGAAGATATTGACAGAGCTTGACCAAAAGCGATTATACCTACTAGATTCAGGAATGAAAGAATTAGGGAATAAATACCCTTATGTGTGCCAGAATTATGAAAAAGACATCTATAATTTCTTTGAAAGTTATAAAGAACGATTGAACAATTATAAACGTGTAGTATTACTTTTCTCTAGTAATTCGCGCTCCTATGATGTGATTACCGGCTTTGAGAATTTCTTTAAGCATTCGGCCATTCCAAGTATTGTAGAAAGGGAAACTGTAGGTTATAAATTAAGAAAAGGTGATCTTTATATTATCAACGATGATAACGACCTGGTTCATATTATCACTACTGCAAAAATGAATGGTTGGGTTTTAGGCAAAGATTTGGGAATAGTTTCTTATCATGAAACCCCATTAAAAAGTATCATTGCCGAAGGAATTACCACAATAACAAGCGATTTTGGTAAAATGGGTACTGATATGGCAAAGATGGTTTTAAACAACAAAAGAG
Source organism: Pedobacter sp. Hv1 (assembly GCF_001412215.1). Lineage (GTDB taxonomy): Bacteria > Bacteroidota > Bacteroidia > Sphingobacteriales > Sphingobacteriaceae > Pedobacter. The sequence goes on along the minus strand of NZ_LLWP01000004.1, from coordinate 362,348 downwards.
AAAAGATAGCAAACCCTTTCTTAACCATTGAGCGAAATTCTTTTTAAGTGATAAGTTAGCGGTTAGAATCTCCTTTGATTACAATTTGATTCTAACTACACATGAGGTTGTTATGATTTAATTAATCGTGCAGATCGAGCAGTATTTCTAAAATCTGAGGGTGAGAAACCACTATTTTTTTTGAAAAAATTTGAAAAATAGGACACATCGTCAAAGCCAAGCTCAAAAGTAATGTGCTTGATAGATTTATCGGTATAACAGAGCAACCTTCTAGCCTCTATGGTAATGCGCTCTTGAATAATTTGTGAAGGTGGCTTCTGATTAAAAATGGCAAAAAGATTGGAAAGTGTTTTAGGCGATTTGTAGAGCTGACCTGCATAAAAATGAACGGAGTGCTCGGTTCTGAAATTTCCCTCTACCAAAAGATTGAATTTTCTAATGATGTGAAATCTCGCATCTTCCATTTTTTTGATTGGATGATAGCTTAATTTAGCCAATTGCGTAATATAGATGATCAATCTTTTTAACAATACCAACAACATCTCATTCTGGATATGGTCTGAAGTTTTAAATTCTTCAAGAAAAACATCAGAAAGCAGTTTTAACTTTTGCTGGGCCAAATTGTCTAGCTTAACAAATAGATGATCTGTACTGCTAAAAAGAAAGCCCACACAACTTACTTCACTATCATGATCAATGATACAATAAAATTCCCTATTGAATTGCCATGCTAGGAGCGTTTCTGAATTTTCAAAACTAAAGGTCTGATTGAACAGCAGCGTAAGCAAGGTATTGGCCGGAAACTGATGTTCAACCCCATCAATTGTAACGATTTGGCTTGCAGCATTGTTCCAAACTATGGTAAAGTATTTATTAAATCTATCTCTGGTAAATGATAACCGATCAAATCCAGCTTCTTCTTTGAAAAGGATCAGCTCTCCTTTGGTGTTTTCATCTTTTACTTTAAGATTCATATATACATTATAGATTTACAAGTGCAATTACCAAACTAAAATACAAAATACTTGCAAAGCACATCAGCTATTGTTCTAAAACTTTAAAAGATAAAACCTGGCTTGCTTTAAGTTTTATAGCATTAGCCTGATGGTTAGTAAAAGTAGTTGATAACCAGTTGTTTTGTGCTGTTTTGAAGGGTGCAAATTTTATTTAAAATTTGTCGTAAATTGAACATATTTACATCAAATTTCTCAATTTTATAAACCAACACAAACAGCTAATGAAAATATTGATCACTATACTTGGACTTTTGAATGGTGGATATATGCTTCTTGATGGCATATATGTAATGATAAATGGTAAATATATTGGTCCTGAGAAACCAGGGCCATGGGCTAACCTATTTTATAAGCTAGACATAGATGTATTTAAACTTGGTCCAGTTTTTATCCTTTACGGATTACTATGGTTAATTTGGATCTATGCCCTGCTAACTGCACAGAGTTGGGGTTATATTTTTGGGCTAGCACTTGCAGTACTTACGCTCTGGTACCTACCTATTGGTACTTTAATCGCTGCACTAACATTCATAGCCCTGATCATTTCAAAGGCTAAACTTGGCTTTTAATGAACGAGTTAAGGTAATAGCCTGTATGACCAATTGGGCATGAAAATATTTTTATCCTAAGGTGTAAATACTATTGGGTAAAAATGCTTCGTTTATCGTGGTATACAATTTAATGTAAAGATAAAATGACCAAGTATTTTATAGTTGTTTGCGGTGTGATTTGTTTGATTTTCTCTGCCTGTACAAAGAAAATAACCAATACTAAAGAGAAGAGAATTAAAGATGGAGCAACAATTGAAATTGGAGCTGTACTTCCAGAAATACTTTCCATCAAGAACGATACCGCAAGTATTGTATTAGCTCCACGTGCCCAGTATTTTTTCATTGACCTAGGGTTAAAAGGAAGCGCCCAAAACATTAAATTGATTAAAGAGGCTAAACGTTTAGCTATTCCTGTGCGTGCTACAGTATTTAAAGATAATGGCAACGAAATTGCTCAAATCTATCCAGCCACTGAAGAGGAAATAAAAAATTACCAAAAAGCGAAACTCAAGAATGAGTAGTTAAGCCCCAAAACATCTTTTTTTTTACTGCAATGGTATCCTTATAGATGATGGGTATTTCTCCTTTCCATCTATTCAAGAGCCTGCTGTCTATTATCAATTGTTCCATCGATTGTGATACGTTAATGCAACATTATTTCTGAACCAGCGACTTGCTGGTAAAACAGATCTCTATTAATTAATTCACAACTAGGGTAATATATGAAAAGAAACAAAATAAGTTTGGTATTGGCGCTATTGCTGTCATCGCATTTATTGCAGGCGCAAACCGCAAAATCATTTAGGTTACAAGGTAAACTTCTGGCAAGTGCAACAGGTTATATCTACCTTTATTATCCAGAGACAGATGGGCGTTGGAAACTAGATAGCAGTTTGCTTGATAAAGGGAATTTTGTTTTTAAGGGGGGCATTGCAACACCAACCATAGCTAGACTTTCTTATGCAAAGAGCATGACACAGGTTATTCTGGAGCCTGTACCTATGCAAGTGTTGATCAAAGATAGAGATGACCTAACGAGGCTTTCTATGACAGGTTCAAAATCGCAACATGAACTTAATGAGCTGAACATTTCCCTCCAAAAAATAGAAAAAAGATGGAAAAGGGTAATCGATACTTTAATGGCAGTAAACAAACGGAGTAATGTTGCTTATCAAACCTTAAAAGATTGGGTACTCGACCCCTACTTTAAAGAAGTAGAAGAAACTAACCATCACTTCATTAATAAATATCCTTATTCCTTTGCATCAGCTTATATTCTACAGGTTTTTGCAAGAGAGCTGGGTACAGACAGTCTTCAATATTTTTACAATAGATTTCCAGCAGCAGTTAAACAAAGTAGGTATGGAAAAAACATAGCTCAGCAGTTAGCAGAAAGAAAATTGGGCATTCCCGGGGTGATGGCTCCAGCATTTGCAAAAGAAGATATCAATGGCAAAAAATTATCACTTACAGATTTGAAGGGGAAATATGTATTACTTGATTTTTGGGGTTCCTGGTGCGTTCCCTGTCGTAAAGGAAATCCACATTTAATCAAATTATACGAAAAGTATAAAAATATGGGGTTTGAGATTATCGGTATTGCTGCAGATGATAGGACACCAGATGCATGGCGTAAGGCTGTTGCCGATGATAAACTCCCTTGGTTACAGGTATTGCAGGGCGATACACCATTAACAGCTATTTCCGTATCATATAATGTAACAGCGTACCCTACATCGATATTGATTGATAGAGAAGGAAAGATTATTGGGCGTTTTAGCGAAGACCATACACCGCTTGATACTATGCTTGAAAATATTTTCAAATAACCCATCCTACCAGATCAGAATAATTCATTTTTAAATGAAATGACTGTAACTTAATCTATAATTTGATCAACTATTTTTTTGGCCATAATTTTTTTGAAAAAATATATCAAACTGATGCAACAATAATCCACTCACTGCGACTACCCTATAAACAACTAATTTTATTTTTACGCAAGAATACACCATTGACATTGAAAGTAGAAAAAAACGACCATGAACTCATAGCGATGTGCCAAGCTAACGATGATCTGGGCTATAGTGGATTATACAGAAAATATGCCAAGGGGATTTACAATTCTATACATCGAATTGTTTCACATACTGCCGAAGCTGAAGATATTTTACAGGAGACATTTCTAACTACTTTCAAAGATATCGACCGCTTAACTACTGTAATGAGTTTTGAAGCATGGGCAAAAAGGATTGCCATCAATAAATCCATAACCCATTTAAGAAGAAAGAAAATTCAGTTTACGGAGATGGATTTTGTAGAGATAGCAGCAGAAAAGGAGTACGACCCTAGTGAACATGAAATATTTGAGAGCAAAATGGAAGATGTACGGAACAGTATAGAAAAGCTACCACCAGGTTATAAAACAATTGTATGCCTCTATTTATTTGAGCAGATACCACAAGAAGAAATAGCAGTGATGTTAGCAATATCACACAATACGGTAAGAACACAGTACCATAGAGCCAAGAAAAGAATTTTATTATCATTAAAAGATAAAGTATATCATGAATGATCAATTAAAAAAATATGTAGAAGCGAACAGAGAAGGCTTTGATCATCTAGAACCTTCTGAAGCTATCTTTTTTAGGATAAAGGATGAGCTAAAAGCATCACCTAAAAAGAAAAAACCTTTAATACAATTGTTGATTAACCATAAATGGATGGCGGCAGCTTCTATTTTAATCATCATGTCAATTACCTATCTGTTATTTACAAATACAGCTAAAGATCAAAGTGCTGGTCATTTGCAGTTAGCAGGTAAAAAACAACCTCAGGCAGTTATCGAAGAAAAAATAGCAAAAGGTAAAGTGGCAAGTAGTGCCCTAAAAAACGAGCAGCACACCACCAATAATTTTGAGGTAGCAATCTCTCCTATCAAGAAAAATGAGCGAGCCCGTAAAAGTGCACACCAACCGACAGATATGGTTGCCATATACCGCAATCTAACAGATAGCAGTTCGGCAAGTAACCGTTTAACGGCGGTACTTAAAATCCAAGAAACTAAAATCATCAACAATCAGATCATAGATGAGTTGACAAAAACTTTAAATCATGACTCTAACAGTAATGTACGCTTGGCTGTTTTAGAACTACTGAGCAAATATGCACAAGACAATTATGTGGTTAAAGCATTTGTAAAATCGTTAATTAGCCAAAAAGACCCATTGGTACAGGTTGAACTCATTAACCTACTAGCCAGAACCAATGATGCTAAACTTGATGAAAAATTATATGCACTTGCCAATGACCCAACCACTGCTGGCATGGTGAAAGACCAAGCCTATCAAGTACTATTGAACCAAAGTAAACTTTAAAATTTAACATATTATATAAACGAAAAAGAAATGAAAAAGCAATTAGTAATCTTATTTATCCTGTTAACTGTAGGCCAATTGGCCAATGCACAAAAAGAATACAAGTTGGCAAAAGCTACCGGATGGTTAAAGCTCAATGTAAATAATGTTGTAGTAGAAGGCTATGATGGTAAGGATATTGTTTTTATGACCACAAAGACTGAAACAGGCCAAGTAGACGAACGAGCAAAAGGTTTGGTAGCGGTAAGCAGTTCTGGTTATACAGACAATACCGGACTAGGAATTAGTGTGGTAGAAAATGGGCCAGACATTAATGTAAATATGGTATCAAAAAGTTCAATTGGCATTTTAACTATCAAAGTACCACAACAGATTAAAGTATCATTTGTAAATAACAACAATAACTTATTTTATACCTATACTAACAACAATAGCACATCAACAAACGAGATTGTGCTCAAAAATCTAAAAGGCGAAATAGAGGTTTCTACCAATAGCCAGAAAATTAAACTCGAAAACAATACCGGACCAATGAACATTAAAACTGTTAATGGCGCTATTGAAGGTATATTTGGTGGTGATATAAAAGGTCCAATCTCTATTATCTCGGTATATGGGTATGTAGATATTACTTTAGCCACAAACACCAAAGCGAATTTGGAATTAGGCTCTAGTTATGGAAAAGTTTACGTAGACAAAGCTTTTAATATCGATTTTGAAAAGAAAGAAACCGAGAAAAAAGAAGCCACTATTACTAACGATAAAAGCACTACGTTAACTGGTGTTGGTAGCAGCTCTTCTAACAAAGACGTAAGTACATCAATCACTCTTTCTGGTAATACTTCAGTTAACAAAGATAAAGTTCAACATGGTATTGATGCAACAACGCTACTTACAGATAATTTTGGCACATTCTCTAGTTCTTCTGTTAATTTTTCAAGCTCTGGAGAAAAAATCAAGGGAAAACTAAATGGTGGTGGTATTGTCCTCATTTTAAAGTCTACCAATAAAAGTATCTATCTAAGACAGCAATAAAAACTATTTATAAATCAACCACTAACTCCTAATTGAATATAAAGCGTAAGGTTTGGTCACAAATAATGGAAACCAAACCTTACCTACTGCTTCTAGGTTTTTTAATGATCTAAATGCCCTAACCAACGCCATGGCGAATATTGGTCGCCAATACAGGCCGCTACGAGCTGCATTGAAACAGACTCAAAATTTTCGCTATTGCTAAGCAGTACTACAGCAATGCCCTTTGCCGGATAAGCAACAAAATAATTCTGATTGGCTTCGCCATGGCCGGTATGGAAAAATGCTTTGCCAGCTTTACTCTGAAATAGTCCAACACCTAATCCCCAAGCCAAATGCATTTGATCGTTATCAAGGGTTAAACTATCTCTTAAAGGACCAAATCCGCGTTTACTTTTGATATTGATCTGAGCCGAAAGCATTTGTCTGTACAATTGAGTCGACATTCCTTTCTGTAACATTAAATTGGTTACAAACTTGGCATAATCTGAAGCAGTGGTAGTCATTGAGCCTGCTGCCCGACTATCAGTTCTTCTTTCAGATCCATAAACTTTCCCATCTTTATAATAAGCCAAAGAAAAATTCTGTTCAAATTCAGGCTCCCAAACCATAGAAGTATGGTCCATTTGTAGGGGGATAAAAATCTCTTCTTTTGCTAACAGCTCCAGTCTTTTGCCTAAATATTCTTCTATCATAAATCCCAACAGGTTTAATCCTTCGTTAGAGTAGTAGAATTTTTCTCCGGGTTTGGCAATTAGGTTCACCTTATTCTGGTATAAATAACGTAATACAGGCATGCCAGAACTGTGACTTAAAAGCATTCTTGGGGTAACTTGATTAAATGCAGCAGTGTCATCGCCAAGGTCTTTCCATTTAGCGTACTGCCCTATTGGTTTTTTTAAGTAATGCTGAACTGGTACATCAAGGTTGAATAAACCTTTCTCTGCCAAACGTAAAAATAAGTAAGCACTTACTGGTTTGGTAAGCGATGCCGCGTACATTACAGTATTCTCTTCAATCTTTAATTGTTTTTCAATATTTCTCGAACCAAAGTTTCCTTTCCAAACGGTTTCGTTGTTGTTGATAATGGCAATTTGTAGGCCAGCTATTTTTGCACTATCTACAATGTGCGCTAGTCTTTTTGTTAATGTAGTGATGGCAATGGTTTTGCCATTGAGTTGTTTAATTGTAGTAACCTGTTGTGCAAATGAGGTTAAATAAATAAAATTGATAAGGATAAAGATTAATTTTTTCATGACTTGTTTTTTTATCAAATCTCCGACGAAATTAAAGAACATACAACGACAGCACTACGTCACCTACACGACAAATAAGTCTTAATTAAGCAAATAATCAGTTTTTGATAGCTTATTGGTCTATTTTTAAAAAAGGATAAGAGAAAGGATAACGAACTGGCTGTAGGTTAATGCAGCGGAATAAGTTCAACAAAGTCATGATGACCATAGTTCCATAAATGATCACCACCAAAGGAAAACCTACCGGAAAATAGAGCACCATTAAAACAATAGCAGGGAAAAACAAAATGGTTAATGTAAGATGGAAGTTGAGTACTTTTCTTCCCTGTGTATCGAAATCAGGTCCCTCATCTTTTTTCATGAGCCACAAAATAAATGGAAGAATAATATTTAAGATTGGAAAGCCTAAACCTAAAAGGGCCAACAAATGAAAAAGAGGAATGATAGATGAAGATTTTGTTTTTTCTTTTGTTTCAGCATGACCTTCTGCCACATCCATTAAAAGTTCAGTTTCAATATCCAAACAGTTCGCCAGCATTTTTAAGGTTTGGATATGAGGAACAACGGCTCCTTTTTCAATCCGTTGGATCGTCCTTGTGGTTACTCCAGACAATTCGGCCAATTGCTCTTGGGTCAATCCCTTTTTTCGACGGTAAATAGCAAGTTTGGATATAGACATAATTTGTTTTTGCTAAAATCGAAAAAAAATATGAGAATATGCATGAAGAGATATGAGCACTACACTTCATCATTTTATGACTTGATTATTATGCTGTTAACACTCTTTACCTTATAGCCCAACGCTTTTAAACAAGTCTTCAAGTTTTTCTTTATCCGATGGTCTTGGCGCATTGTAGGCAATAATCTTTCCCTCTGGATCTAAAAATATATATCTCGGGATACCATTAACTGCATATTCTTTAATAAAACTACTTTGAGGTTGTTTTACTAATAATTGTATGCCATCCATAGCTTTTTCTTTCACTGTTTTAGCCCATTCTTTTATATCTTCATCTAAAGAGATACTCACAAAAACTATATTCTTACCCTCATAAGCATGTTCCAATTCTTTTAGGTATGGCATTTCATTCCAACAATTACCACACCAGGTAGCCCAAAGATCTATGTAAACATATTTCCCTCTATAATCCTTAAGCGAGTTGGTACCCCCTTTATAGTTTATGTAATCTACAAATTCTGGCGATGGGGTACCTTTTTTTAATTTTACCAAGCTCTGGTAAGCATTTGCCATGCTATTTTTAAACTTTTCGTCGGTGCCTGTATAGTATTTTTTAAAATCAGTGTAAAAAGTTTCAAGGTCTTTGGCCGCTTTCATGTCAAACATCGCCATTTCATAAATCAGGTAATTTTTGATGTATTGATTTGGAACTAGTTCTGCCAATAATTTTACTCGGTGTTGTGCCAATGAATAAGATGGATCCTTTAGTATAGATTTCTTCTCTAGGTTTCTGAGCACTTTCATATAATATTCATATACCATTCGCCTGTAATAATTATATGTGATATAGTCTTTTTCGTTATTATAATTAATTACAAACTCTTTTAAAGTAGCTGCACTAGGTTTAAAAGAAGGATCATCCAATTCTCTCAAGGCAATAAAAAGATATTGGTTAAAGAGATATTCGTATTGTATGGCTTTTCTTTCTGTAGCAACCAATTCTTTTGGTAGGGTTGCCTTATTAACCCTATCTAATGCTTTTGTCTTTAGCGCTATTGCAAACTCCTTAAATTGAGCTTCAGTTTTACCAGTACCACTAGGGTCAAATATTTCTCTTTGTTGCGCTTTTTCTATATAATAACGGTTAATGGCAATATCATCGCCGCCCAATATTACCTTACCTCCTTTTCTAAATTGATCAGCATCGTATGCGATATGATATGTTTTAGACTTGCTTAAGTAGAAATAAATTGGAAAATTTCCATCCAATAAAATACACATACCGCTCATATTGGCTATGGTATCCCTAAAAGAACCTTCTGCATCCAAATTGATCTTTTTAGCAGGTCGATTTAGGCTAAATGGAAAACTGAGTTCGATAGTCTTTTTCCCGTCTGGCTGGGGAGCTACATTTTTGATCGTGCCAGAAAGAACAATAAAACCTTGTTTTGCCTGTGCATAACAAAGTTGGCTAGAAAAATGGCTAAAGAGCACTAATAACACAGTAAATTTAAAAATAGGGAACCGCAAAAAGATTTTCATGCGCAGTAAATTGATTGAATGTGATAGAGAATTATTCAACTAAAAGTAGTTGAAATAAAGCATTTAATGGGAAGAGTTTAGTCACCATCTACTCCATAAACATCTTTTTACATTTTTTTGATATTGTAACTATGAAAATTAATCATTGATGGTGAAACTTGATCAACTCGGCTCGGTATTTAATTAAATGGACACGTCCAAAATTCCAGTTTTTTACAATTAATATTTAAATTAGAAGTTCATCCTTTTAAATGATCATCATGAAGATTAAAATTATATTACTTACCCTTTGCACCACTACTTTTTTGGCTTGCGTCCGTTCTCCTCAAATCGAAGAAACCACTGTTGCACTTAAAGGTACTTGGCAATTGCTTTCTGCTACAACCTTAGATAAAGGAAAAAGTACAGTAATAGATTTTACCAAGGGCAACAAACGAATGATCAAGATCATTAATGATACCCATTTTGCTTTTTTAAACCATGATCTGGACACAGCTAAAAACAGCAACGACCGTTTTGATGCAGGTGGTGGTAGGTATAAATTAGCAGGAAACGAGTATACTGAATATTTAGACTTCTATAAAGACAAAAACTGGGAAGGTAAAACCTTTAATTTTAAAGTGAGTATTCATAAAGATACCCTCATCCAAACCGGAATGGAAAAAGTAGAAGCAGCTGGAGTTGATCGCGTAATTACAGAGAAATATGTAAGGGTTAAGGAGAACCTGCATTGATAGCATAATGTCATAAAAACACATAATAAAGATAAACCATTGTCATTAAGTGTAATTTGGCCACAACCAAAAACCATAAAGATGACGAATACCTGGACCGACAGATGGAACGAGAGATATGCAAACAATGAATTTGCTTATGGCGAAGAACCCAACAATTATTTAAAAGAACAGTTAACTCAATTACCAATTGGAAATATACTTTTTCCTGCCGAAGGTGAAGGACGTAATGCTGTATTTGCAGCTCAACTAGGCTGGAAGGTGACCGCTTTTGACATTAGCAATGAAGGACAAAAAAAAGCTTTTCAATTGGCAGAAAAGAATAAAGTAAGTGTTGATTATCAAATTGGAGAATTGGCAAATCTGGGATATAAGGCTGAACAATTTGATGCCATAGCATTAATTTATGCTCATTTTCCGGCAAATTTAAAATCTAAGCTGCACCAAGAACTAGATCAATACTTACGCAAAGGAGGCATTGTCATTTTCGAAGCTTTTAGTAAAAATCACCTTGAATACCTGGCAAAGAATGATAAGGTTGGTGGACCTAAAGACATCGAATCGTTATTTTCTATCGACGAAATTAAGGCCGATTTTCACAACTATGAAATAATCACATTAGAAGAAACAGTAATTGAACTTAATGAAGGTTTTTTCCATAATGGGCAAGGTTCGGTGATTAGATTTGTAGGTAGGAAAAAATAATAATCGTGAGTATATCAAAAGAAAGAGCCATTATCAGTTGACAATGGCTCTCCTATTGTTTAGCCTTATTTGCTATTTGAATGATTTTGTTTTTAAGCTTGCCTTCTATTTGTAATATCAAACAGCTATAGTTTTACCTTTACCGATATTTCACCATCGTCCATTCCATCAATATTTTTATCGGCAAATATGGTTGGGTTGGTTTTTTGTAGGATTTTTAAAAGGTCTTCGGTACTACCCACATGTTGCAGTAAAATGGTAGATCCAGTAGCACTAAACTTCATTTTTGTGCTTTCTACTCCTTTGGCGATAAGCAACTTTTCATTCAATTCTTTTAGCGCGGCAAAATTAACACCTGTAAGTTTGAGTGTGGTTTTTGTTTCTGCCACTTCTGCTTCCGTGCCTTTTTTTTTAGCCAATAAATTGGTTGCTTTTTGTCCGGTTTTTGCAGCCTTATCTGCTGTATTGGTAGCACGATCGGCTTTGTTCAGTATGTTTTCAATTTTGTCTAATACACCTTGTGCATTTACAGAAGTACCGCCAAATACCAAAATGGCGAAACAGATTAGTGCTATTTTTTTCATGGTTGTTCTTAATTTTAATTAATAAGTTATACTGTTCTCTTATCGCTCATAATAAAGCTCAAATTTGGTTTTAGAGGGATCTAAAGTTTTACCACTCGACATTTGAAGTAATACTTCTTGAGCGGAGGTAGTATTTGCCTGTAAATCTGGTATCAATCGGCTTTGCTCGTAGGTGGTACCATCTGTTGTTGCAATGGTAAAGCGGACGTATATAATGTGTTGTGAATTATCTAATATGACATAATTTTTTGTAGAAACATTTTTAATGTCATAACTGATATAAACAGAAGTACCGTTAACCCTTGGGGCAGTAGTGGTAATGTTAAAATTGGTTAATGGAAATTTGTCGGCATTTGGTATTGATCCTCCACCACCCTTTTTACAAGATGATAAAATTGATACGGCAGATACTAATAAAATAAGGGCAACAGCTAGGTTTTTTAATGTAGTTTTCATGGTAAATAGGTTATGTTTAAGAGATGTAAATGAATATTTATCCAAAATTAGGGTAACTAGCATAGAGAGACAATGACTGTAACACGTCATTTTAGACTAGCTGTTTATAGCTATTTTCGTCGCCCATGATCTAATAGCTATGATATCACTTACAGGTAAAGGTTTGTAAATTAGTCTTAAAAAAATAAAGGTCGTTACCATCCGATAACGACTCTTTATAATCAAACATTAGTTATTAGTTAACAGTTATTAATTTACACTCCCCTTTTAGTTACTTAGTTAATTTATAGTTTAGTTTTTAGTTTTAGTCTTTCTTTATAATTCCACTAGCAGTCTTTTTATTGACAAACAGTATAGTTTTTTTTTTGTAGCCACTTTAGCCGATAAGCTTGTTATGCTCGGTGAATACAAAATTATAATGACCAGAGTAAGGAGACAATAACTATAATACGTCATTTTATACTAGCTGTTTATAGCTATTTTTCTAGCTTAATTTTCATAATCCATAATTTATGCTAAACATTGTCCTCCATTATATTAGCTACGTGTTATGAAAAAATATTTGTTCATTATCTGGTTATCCATTTGCTTTTTTGCTGTTCATGCACAGATTCCTTTGGGTGATTTTAATTATGTAGATAGTCTACAAAAGCAATTGAATACAACAGTTGCCGTAAATGTAAAGGCAAAAAGCAGTTTTTTACTTTCAGAGTATTACTTGAAAACTGATAGCACAAAAGCTAGAGCTTATTTGTTAAAAGGCTTAAAATACAGCAAGAATGATCCTTTTATGAAAGCTGTTTTTTTGTATTACCAAGGCTTAATTATTGCAAATAAGAACCCAAAATTGGCCAAGGAAGTTTTTTTGAAGGCTGATTCGGCCTTGCAACAATTCCAGAGCAAAGAAGCTTTTCGTTTGAGGTCTATGTGTTGGTACACTTATGCATTTTATCAATACATTGGTGCTAGGTCTAAAGAGTCTATAGAAATTATTATTGATAAGGCCATTCCTTTGATCTTAAAATCTGGAGATTTCGGTTTTCTAGGTAAAAACTATTACCAACTCTCGGTAAGTTTCAAAGAGCTACATCAATATGATAAAGAAAAGATTTATTTGAATAAAGCATTGGTAACGCTCAAAAATGCTGATGCTCCTCATTATTTGGCGATGGTATATCAATCTATAGCCGAAAATAATATCTCTTTAGGTAAGTTGAAAGCGGCCAAAGCCAACTTAGATAGTCTAAAATTATTGATAGACCCCTACCCAAAATCTAGTATCTGGTTAGCCTATTATGCGGCAGAAGCACTTCGGTACAATGTAGCATTTAAATACGATAGCGCGTTAAGAGTAATTGATAAGGGAATGTTATTGGCCAAAGAAATAAAAGGTACTTATGCAGAACAGCGTTTATTGTTGCAAAAATTTTATGCACTGTACAATACCCATAAATATGCACAGGCTAAAGATGTGGCACTAATTTTAGCGCAAAATAAACAGTTTATGGTTTGGGACTCCAACAAATTGCAAGTTTATAATGGTCTTTCTATTAGCTACAAAGAATTGAACAACAATAAGAAAGCATACGATTGGTTAAAACTTTATACCGTTCTAAGTGACAGTATCCATACTAACAAACTAAAGGAAACCGTTAATTTGTTTGAGGTGAAATATAGGACTGAAGAAAATCAAAAGAAGATTATTCAACTCAATGCCGAAAATCAACGAGCAAAACTAGCCACCAAAAATAGCCGTTTACTGAGCTGGTTATTAGGCTCTACCAGTTTGTTTTTGCTAATTGTAGCAGGTTTAGGTTGGCTTTTTTATAGCAGTAGCAAAAAATTGGCTGCACAAAAAGATTTGAACCACCTGCAACAACTTAAAGATATAGATAGCCAGCAGCAATTAAAAATTGCCGAAGTAATGTTAAATGCCAAAGAAAACGAACAAAATAGAGTAGCCCGCGATTTACACGATGGTTTAGGTGGAACACTGGCCATGGCCAAAATGGATCTTGCCCATTATGCCTTAGAAAAGAAAAACGATAAAGATGTTGAACTCCAACACATTATTTATCAGTTAGAAAATTCCATAACGGAACTTCGGCAAATTGCCTATGATATGATGCCTGGCATGTTGCAGAAGTTAGGACTGCAAGCATCGTTAAATGATTTGTGCGAATCGCTTACCACTGAAAAATTGAAAGTATATTTTCAGTGTTTGGATATGGAAAGTACTATTCCTAAAAAGGAACAACTGATAATTTATCGTATTGTACAAGAGGCATTGGCCAATGCAGTTAAACATGCATCAGCACAAAACATCCTATTGCAATGCTCTCAGGATAAAAACATAGTCTTTATTACTATTGAAGACGATGGCAAAGGGTTTAATCCAGCAGATGCACTTAAAGGACAGGGGTTTGGTTTAAGTAATATGCAAAACCGAGTGGCTTATTTAAAGGGAAAAATTGAGATATTGTCGGCAGAAAATAAACAAGGTACCTCCATTAATATAGAACTCAATGTTACCACCTAAAATTACAATTGCCATAGTTGATGACCACCCAGTAGTGATAGAGGGTTTGGTTAGACTTTTAAGCAAAAAACCAGAATTTGAAGTGGTTAAAACTTTTACCTGTGGTAGCGATTTTATTCGTTTTATTAAAAAAACGCACGTTAAAATTGTTTTATTAGACATTATCCTTCCAGATATTAATGGAATGGATTTGTGTAAGGAGATCAAAAAAATATCGCCGAAAACCGTTGTACTGGCATTTAGCAACCATAAAGAACGAAGTGCCATTATGCAGATGTTGGCAAATGGTGCAAGTGGTTACGTACTTAAAGATGCAACTGTTGAAGAAATTGTAGGTTGTATCAATGGAGCTTTAAGTGGTCAGATCACTTTTAGCAAGGTAGTGAATGAAATTATAGCCCGCCCGGTATTAAATGAACAACAAGATTTACCCAAATTAACCGTACGCGAAACGGAGATCTTAAAATTGATTGCAGCCGGAGAAAATTCGCCCGGTATGGCAGAACTACTCTTCTTAAGTAAGTTTACGATAGAGAACCATCGAAAAAACCTGATGCAAAAATTAAAGGCTAAAAACGTAGCAGATCTTATCCGAATTGCCACACAGCAAAATCTACTTTAAAGCGCATCATTGTTTCAAAAGATGAGGGCCAAGTGCCTTAATGCTTACTTTGCTAAAATTCCCTTTTACTATAATATTCTTTTCGGCACCTTCTTCTACGGCGTTTTTACCTGTAAATTCAAAACTTCCAGATAAAATAACTTGATTACCATTTACAGTTACATTGCTGATGATAAAACTCCCTTTTTCTGAATCTGCTGAAATATCTTTTGCTGTACCTGCTCCAGCATTATGATCATTTGCATCTGCATCTCCTGGCGGGATATTACTAAATACACCAAAATTTGGATTGGCTTTATTGTCCATTTTAGCAAGCACTATTGCTCCAGCTTTTAACTCGCCCATTTTTCTTAAATAGAACCGAACCCCTACTTCCCTTTCTTTTTCATCTACGCTAAAATTCAAAGTTAGGATGGCATTATTGTCCTTGCCTGTTAGCACTGTTCCACTAATGTTTTTGGCTGTATACTGTTTGCCATTTTGCTCAAAGGTAATTGTTCCTCCAAGTGCTGCTGGTTGTGCAGTGGCGGCTCCATACCATAGCATAGCAAAAAATAAAAGAATTAGGTTTTTCATAGGATAAAGTTTATTGAAATTAGCACAAATTACAGGCCAAAATAGAGACTAAATTTTAGGTGTGCTAGGTTAATCATATGATGACCATAGACATCTCTTTAAGCAGAGGATTTAATATTTTGATTAAATACTTTTGTTAACTTTAACTACGCAAATGTATTCTTTGTAAATAACCAAGATCTAATATGGACATAGCAAATTATTTAGATAAATTTAAAAAGGCAGCTAAACTCCTTGATCAAAAACTATTGGATGAAAAAGACATCGAAATAGTAACTGGAGTCTGTTTAGATTCTGTTGTTTTGAAGTTGTATAAATGTTCTTGGGCAAGTCCACTTCAAGATCCTGTTACTGCCGAATCGAGGATTTTCTTTTCTATTTGGTTAACCGAAGACGGTATCAAAAAGAATGAGTTGTTTTATAATATCCATGCATTGAAACTGCGCAAATTAAAAGGTTATACCATAGAAAGCAGAAAATTTGCTGATGATTTTAGAAATGCTTTTAAAGCTTTTGAACAGGCATGGCCAAATGTAAGTGTAAATTTTGGACCACTCACCTTAATGCAAGGCACAGTAAAAGCTGATCTCAATCAATTGAATACAGAGATTGTGACATTGAGCCATGAGTTTTTGAAAATAGCACATTTGGTTGATGCTACTTTACTGAGATATAAGAAGTAAGCTTTCTTGTTTAAACATTAAGGAATTAAGATTCTAGTTGGTCTTTTGTTGGTCAAGAAATGTTTTCTCGACCGTTAATACGGTGGATTTGTAATCCACTTTAAAGACATTTTTACTTGATACCCTTGAAAATTAAGCTAAATAGACCTAATACCCACTAAATAGATACTTCGACAGGCTCAGCATGACCATATTTTGGCCTAGTCAGAAATGTTTTCCAGACCGTTAAACCATTCATTTATCATCCAATTTAAAACGGCAAAAAAAATATTTGCCAATAATACATACCGATTGGTATTTGTTGTTATATTTGTTCACCCTTTTTATAATCACTTACTAGTTGTATGAAT
The DNA here is from genome assembly GCF_001412215.1 of Pedobacter sp. Hv1. GTDB lineage: Bacteria > Bacteroidota > Bacteroidia > Sphingobacteriales > Sphingobacteriaceae > Pedobacter. Next base: position 345,643 of record NZ_LLWP01000004.1, on the reverse strand, counting down.
ACTGCAGAATTTATATTGGATAAAGTTGCTCCTGTTTTTAACAAAAAGGGCTACATCGGTACAAGTTTGGCAGACATTACTACAGCTACCGGTTTAACTAAGGGTGCTATTTACTGTAACTTTCAAAATAAAGAAGATTTAGCCCTTAAAGCTTTTGAACTGAATGTAAAAATAGCGCTCATCCCCTTATTCAAATTAATTGCTAATACAACTGGAAGTATTTCCAAATTACAGGCCATTACCAATTACCAACGTAATTATTACGAATTGGTTAAGGACCGTGGAGGCTGCCCTATGTTAAGAGTTGGGGTAGATGCAAGTTATAATAATCCACTACTGTTTAAGGCTGCACAAGCACTATCTAAACAAATGATGGATGGCCTAAGCAAAATTATTGTTGATGGGATCAGTAACAAGGAGATCAACGTAAACATTGACGCGTCATCTTATGCAAAAACGATCTTATCCATCATCGAAGGAAGCTCTCTCCTAGCCTTTACGCATTACGATCAAAGCTATATCAAAACTGCCATGGACTTCATAGATGAAGTAATCATTGAGAAAATTAAAATGTAAAAAAATTTAACCCGCCACATACCGATTGGTATTTGGTTTAAAACAACATAACAATGGAAAAAATATTAAAAAACAAAAGAAAAATTAGGTTTCAAGATTGTGATCCTTTTAACCATTTAAACAACTCTAAGTATTTAGATTACTTCTTAAATGCACGTGAGGATCAGATTGCCACACACTATAATCTTGATGTTTTCAAGAATATGGAAACCACAGGACTGAGCTGGGTAGTAGTATCTAACCAGATCAGTTATATCAAACCTGCTTTTACCATGGAAACTGTTCTGATAGAAAGCCAGTTGATCCAATTTACAAACAATATATTATTGGTAGAGATGAAGATGTGGAATGAAGATGAAACTGAACTGAAGGCCATTCTTTGGATGAAATTTATCCAATTTAATATCCAAACCAAAAGAGTAGCTAACCACTCTGAAGAATTGATGAAATTGTTTGAGTCTGTTGTACTACCTATTGAGCATAGCATTTTTGAAGAGCGCTGTGTAGCAATTGTGCAAAGTTTAAGAACAAAAGCATCTGTATAACTTTAGGTCGGGATTACAAATCCCGACCAACGTCTATAATTTCGACCAACTGATCTATTACAGTTTCAGTTTGATGATACGGTCTTGTATATTTTCTTCTTTTTGGCTGCCATTGATGGTCAGTTTATCAAAAATATAGTTTGAGCATTTGGTATCATTTTGTTTTTTCGTCGTATAATCAATGGTAAATTTAAGTTCATCCAAAATGTAAATTTTTATACTACTAGCTGTAGTACTATTATTTGGAATAACAAAGTGTTTACCCAATGTAGTTGAGTTATCTATCTTTGGTTTTATTTTTGCTTTTTCATTTCCAATGGTATAGGTAATATCGTCAACAGTGTAACGCGGTATAGTTGGAAAGAAAAGGTCAGAACCTGTAGTTTTATCAACTACATTAATGCGCAATAGATCTGGCGCAAATATGGCCAAACATGCTGGGTCTTCATTTTCCTTTTTAGTACAAGATGGGAGTAAAAATAAAGTGGCAATGAATAAAATTACAGTGTTGAATGTTAAAAGGGATGTTGCTTTTTTCATGAGTTATTTATTTGAGGTTAATGTATATACGGGTTATTATTGCCAAACGCTACACAAATACTATTAATTTATTAGATGTGAGTGTACAAACAATGACGATTTTACTATATTGCCCAACAAGTTATCCATGCAAAACATTACCTATAGACCTTTAGAAGCTAAAGAACTGGTTAAATTCCAAGAAATTGACCGAACAGAGTACATTACCGAAATATATGCATTTGAAAATGGCCAATTGATCCTTAAACCAGAACCTTGTTTGGCTGGTGCTTTTGAACCTGATGAACTACAAAACTTGATTGCACAACAACAAATGCTCTTGACCGATGGTGGAGAAGTGATTGGTGCTTTTAATGGCGATAGATTGGTAGGCATTACGTCTGTTGAACATAACAGAAGAGGAAAAAGCAACAACTATTGTAAAATGGATATTTTGTATGTAAGCAATGCTTTTAGGGGCAAAAGGATTGGTCATTACTTGGTACAAGAATGTAAAACAGTGGCATTGAGCTTTGGTGCAGCTAAACTTTATATTTCTGCCACTCCTACTAAGGCAACTGTCGATTTTTATTTAAACCTTGGAGCTACACTGGTAAAAGAAATTGACCCTCAGTTGTTTGAGCTCGAACCGCTTGACATCCATCTCGAATTACAAGTTCAATAAGCATTTAAAATCTTATTACAAGATAATTTTTTTTAAAATAATTTCCATATATGTAGTTAACTACGTAGTTTTGTTTTATAAATGAAAAACTGATGAAAGCACAAATTATTCCAATTCATAATGATGCAGCAGAAGCTGTAATTGAGCTGATCTTGAACATTCAGCAAAACGAGTTTAATATTGCTATTGGCATACAAGACCAGCCTGATCTTTTGTCAATCACCGATTTTTACCACAGTGGTGGTGGTTGCTTTTGGGGCGCTTTTATAGCAGGAGAATTGGTTGGTACCATCGCATTGATCAAATTTGATGAGCAAGCAGGTGCCATCAGAAAAATGTTTGTTAAAAAAGAGTTTAGGGGTAAAGAATTCAATATTGCCCAGCACTTATTAGAAACCTTAATCGCCTATAGCAAAGCAAAGGGCTTAACCTATCTGTATCTTGGAACGATCCATATTTTAGAAGCGGCCTTGCGTTTTTATGAAAGAAATCAATTTACCCGCATAGCGAAAGAAAGTTTACCAAAAACATTTCCTTTAATGGCTGCCGATGATGTATTTTGTGAGCTCGATTTAAACAACATCAAATGAATGTAATTAACGAAACAGGCATTCTAGCCATTTCTACAAGGCTACAGCGTTTAAGTGAACAATTGCGCAAGGATGGTGCCCTGCTTTACAAAACATTTGGTATTGATTTCGAACCCAAATGGTTTCCGGTGATTTTTACGCTCTACCATAAAGAAACGTTAAGTGTGGTAGAAATTGCCAATGAAATTGGATATACCCATCCTTCAACCATTAGTTTATTAAGAGAACTGGAGAAACAGAAACTTATTCGTTCTAAAAAAGATAAAACAGACGAACGTAAGAGATTGATCATGCTCACTACAAAAGGTCAAGAGTTGATTTTACAAATGAAACCTGTATGGGAAATTATGACTACCATTTTAACTGAGATTGCTGCCAACCAAAACAATTTATTGAAAGCGATTGAAGAAGCTGAGGAAAAATTGGCCACCCAAAGCTTTTTACAGAGGGCACTGCAATTGAAAAATAAATAGGTATCGGTAAACAAAAACAGAGAAATTGGCGTTAGACTTAGATATTACCCTGCACTAGCTATAGCCTTTAGTACGATATGTATTTTACCAGTTTGCCAGACCATACCAAACCAGACTTTGATGAAGAATTGCATTTTAGCCTATTCAAAAAGCACAACATTATATTCAATGCTGAAAGTAGTTACAGTTCTTGTGATCGGCATGTAGGTTGTCTTTCTTTTAAAACAATACTGAGCGGAGAAGAATGGTATGGCATAAACAGACAGGAATTGGCCATTAGACCGGGTCAATTTTTGATTTTAAATAACGAACAGGAGTATTCTTGCCACATGGATACTGGAGAGAAGGTTAAAAACCTTTCTGTTTTTTTTAAGCAAGAATTTGCGGCTGCAGTATTTCATGATACCATTAATAAGGAAGAAAGTGTATTGGATGCTCCCTTTGATCATCTTCATCAAGCACCTGAATTCTTTCAGACCTTACAAAACATTACTCCTGAGCTGCAACAGCAATTGAATCTTTTACTCTATAAATTGAACAACCAAGGCTACCATAGCAGCATGGCTGATGAACAGCTGTTTTTTTTACTTCGTTATTTGCTCCAAACCCATCAGTCGGATACAAAACGTGCACAACAGGTAAATGCCATTAAGCGCAGTACAAAAATGGAAGTTTATAAACGTTTATGTATTGCAAAAGACATCCTCCATTCGTCGTATATAGATGATATTGACCTCAATGTAATGAGTAAACTTTCTTGTTTGTCTGTTCCACAATTGGTAAGGCAATTTAAATCTGTTTTCAATACTACCCCCTATCAATACTTAATCAATATTAGACTTCAACGTGCTGCTGAACTATTGAAATCGACTACCAAGCCGATACATGAAGTTACCTGGCTATGCGGTTTTGAAAATGTAAGCGCTTTTTCAAGGGCCTTTAAAACAGCATACGGCACACCACCCACTAGTTATAGAAATTGCTGATCAATTTGAGCATTTTTGCACATTTTCCTTTTTATTGAAAGTATAGTTTTGTGGTATCTGATACATACTTTATGAAAAACATACTCCTGCTTTCAGTTATTTTCCTGCTATTTCTATCTGCAAAGGCACAAGATCAAATTATCCCACTTTATGAAAAGGAAATCCCTAACTCGAAAAAAGCACCTACAAACTATGTTGAAGAAATTGATAGTAATGGGTTAATTAGTAAGGTAACCGTACCAACTTTAACTGCTTATTTTGCAAAGAAGGAATTGGCTACTGGAACTGCTGTGATCATTGCGCCTGGTGGTGGTTATTTTGTGTTGTCGCCTAAAAAATGTATTGAATTGGCCAAAGCGTTTAACCAGATTGGAGTTACCGCTTTTATCCTCAAATATCGTTTACCTAATGATGCCATTATGGTGAATAAATCTATTGGTCCTCTACAAGATGGACAAGCTGCCGTTCAATTGGTGCGTAAAAGAGCAGCAGAGTGGCGTATCAATCCTAGCAAATTAGGCATGGTGGGGCTTTCTGCTGGCGGGCACCTGGTAGCTACTGAAGGTACAAGACTAAACAAAATTGTGATCGCAAATCCAGAACAAGTCAATCTCCGACCAGATTTCATGCTCTTACTCTATCCAGTTATTATCTATGATCCAAACATCCCCAGAACTCGTGAAAATCTAATTGGGAAAAAACCTTCTCCAGAATTGTTGAATTTTTATAGTGCCGAAAAACATGTTACCACTCACACTCCACCTACATTTTTGGTCCATGCCACAGATGACGATGTTATTCCGGTAAAAAACAGTTTATTGTTCTTTAATGCCTTGCTCCAAGCAAATGTAAAAGCCGAAATGCACATTTTACAGTCTGGTGGTCATGGTTTTGGCCTAACAGATCTGAATAGCAAAAACAACTGGTTTAACCTTTGTAAAAGTTGGTTAATTGAAAATGATTTCTTAAAAAAATCAAAGAGGTAAAAGATATAGTGGCCTTAGCTAAAGGTTAATTAAATAGTCGGGATTACAAATCCCGACTAGCAATCTTGACTAATAAAGAAAAGCTGTCAGTCTGAGTTGGTCCAAGATTAAAGTATTAAATGCTTCGACAAGCTCAGCATGACAAGACTTGTGCAAGTCTTGAACAATAACAGTTAATTTAAAAAATTGTCAGTCTGAGCCTGTCGAAGACCAGACCAACAAATGCTTTTATAAGCTGATGTTAGTCGAGATTATAAATCCCGACCAACAATTGACTAACAGATTATTTTAGTGTTTCCTTTACTTCACCGCAAGTCAACATGCTTTCGCCGTAATAAGGGTTTTTGATGTCTTTCTGGTTACTTAACCAAGAAGCTCCTTTGTCATTCAAGGCCATTGGACAATATTCAACATAGATTTCTCCAGACTTTAAGCCACTGCTTTTTACCCTTGCAATAAAATCAGTACTTAAATCAGCATATAAAGCTCTTTGTACTTCTATGTCTGTTCCCGCTCCTATTTTAGCAGCAAGACTCGCTAATGCACTTCCATTAGCGAGAGCTTTGGCACCAAGTTCAATGGCGTTGGCTGCAACTTTAGCCTCAGCCAAATCGCCATTAACCAACGCAGTGGTTAAATGGGTATAGTGTGGGTAAACAGCATTTAATTGATCATCTTTTAAACTTACCCCTACAGCAGTTTGTGCTACTGGAGCTCCATGTCCTTCGCCTTCTGCATGGTTATGACCTGCATGCTCATTAGCTTCAGTAGGTTTCTGAGTGTTTCCACAGGCTGCAAATAAGGCCACTGCTGCAAAAGCGATGGTAAAATTGGTGATTGTATTCATGTTTTCTTTTTTATAATTACTTTTTAAGATTTGAGTTTAAGTCCTTCAACAGGGTTTTTACCTTTTTTAAGGATATATTCACTATATAAGAGGTATGCGCCAGTTACTACAACTTGATCGCCATTTTGCAGACCTTCGGCTATTTCTACTTGCTGATCGTTTTCTGTTCCAGTTTTTACCAATCGAGGTTCAAAGTTGTCTTTTCCACTTTTAATCCATACGTGCATCCCTTTACCATCTCTAATTACAGCATCTACAGGTAAGGTTAGTGCATTACCTTGGTTTCCGGAAGGAAGAAATACATTAGTCTGTAAACCGGGTTGCCATTGGTTTTTTAGATTTGGGATACTTCCCCTGATCTGCGTAAGTTGTGTGCCAGCCTGTAGTGCAGGTGTGATAAAATCAATGGTCATTTCCTGTGGTTGATCTTCCCAACCGGCAATAATTACTTTAACCTTTTGTCCTTGTTTAACCTGTTTGGCTTCACTTGGATAAACATCGGCTTCTACCCACAATTGACCATAACCCTCTAATCGTAATATCGGACTTCCCTCTGCCACATATTGACCTTGTGTAATGGATAATTCGGCAACCACACCGCTTGTTGGCGCATAAAATGTAACATAAGGATCTTTTTGTTGTGTTTTTGCCAATTGTTGCACCTGATTTTCTGATTGGCCATACAACAAGAGTTTCTGTTTGGCCGAAGCTACAATCTGACGCTCTATTTGATCTCCTCTAAACTGTTTTTCTTGTGCTATTGCCATCATGTATTCTTGTTGAAGTGTAGCCAATTGTTCTGAATACAATTGATATAAGGCTTGTCCTTTGTTTACTTTTACACCTGTTTCTCTGATATACAATTGTTCTACTCTACCAGCAATACGACTAGAGATATAATTGCTTTGCTCTGGGTTAATCGTTAAACGACCATTCAATTGTTTAAAACCAGTAAGACTATTCACACCAATAACCATGGTGGTGATGTTAGCCAAAGCCTGACGTTTCTCGTCTATTTTAAGCGCTTTCTCGTTGCTGTTTTTTTCAAAAGGCACCAAGTCCATCCCACAAATTGGACAGGTACTCATTTCATTTTTAATTACCTGTGGGTGCATTGGACAGGTAAAAGTTTGTAGTTTTTTATTTGCTGCTGCGGCTTCTGGTTTTTTCTCTTCACTGCAGGCAGCAATAAACACCGATGGAAGCACAGCCATTAAGGCAAATTTTTTGATGAATGATTTACGTTCCATAATTCTATTTTTTTGTCGGCTGCTCTTTGATAAAACTTTCACTATCTATCAAATACGCTGCGTTTTTACTCACTTCCCAATTACTAATGTCTGTTTTAACTTGTACCATGCCCGCAATGGTAATTCCTGCATCTATGGTTTTAGGTACCACTACATTGCCTTCTTTTTTAAAGATGATGGTTTGGTTACCGATAGAAAGCACTGCCGTTTCTGGAAGCCACCAAGAAGCAGTTAACAATACTGGAATTCTGGCTGTTAGTAGTTCACCAACTCTAAAATTGGATTGGTTGAGGTAAGTTCTGGCAATGGTGAAGTTCTCTCCATTTTTAAAAATGGGTTGAATTAAACCAATGGTCGCACTTTTAATGGTGCTTTTATCTGCTGTTTTATAAAAAGCAAATTGATCTCCCTTATTAACTAATGCAGCTAATGCAGGTTTAAAAGCAAATTCTGCGATTAAGTTGTTGCCATTGTAGATGGTAAAGAGCGATTGGCCAGCAGTAACATATTGTCCTTCTCGCAACAATACAGGAGAATTTGCAGGTGTTGCGCTACTGCTAGGTGTAGCAGCAGCTGTACTTCCACCACCCATTCCGCTCATCCCATCGCCACCGCTTGCTGTAGTTGCAGCAGGTGCTGCAACCGAAACAGGTGCGGCAGACTTTTCTAAGATATAACCATCAGCATTGCTATAAACTGGAATAAGATAATTTACTTTTCCGGTTTTTAGTACTTGATTAATTCCTGCAGCATTCATTCCTAATAACATTAACCTTTGTTTTGCTCTATCTATTAAGGTTTGATCTGTTTCTGTCCGTTTAAGAAACAAGAGTTCTTGTTGTGCAGCTGCCAGGTCTGGAGAATAGATTTGCATAATCAATTGTCCTTTACTAACCGGTTGATAGTTGTATTTGATCAGCAAACGTTCTATTCTACCACTTACCCTACTGGCTACACTGTTTTGGTTACGGGTATCATAATTGATGATCCCTTGAGCTTCTTCGGTAAATATCCGTGTACCATATTCTGCCTTGATTACTGGCAAGGTAGATACAACTTGCTCATTTGATGGCTGTAACAAATGAGACAAGTTACTATCTATGGTCAACGCACCAGGGTCATTATGTGTAGTATGTTTATTTTCTTTATTTCCTTTGCAAGAACTGATTACCAATACGATTGCAGCAAGGAAATAGACCAATGGCCTAACGATATAATTCTTTCTCATAATCAGCAATCATTAAATAAAGTTTCAGTTTCTCATCCAATACATTGGTCTGCATCATGGTCAGTGCTTCCCACGAATCGATGACCTGTGGCAATTCCATTTTGTTCTCTCGGTAGCTCAAGAAGTTTACGTCCAATGTTTTTTGTAAACTCGGAATAATCTTATGCTCTAAGGCATCAATGCGTTTTTGCATCGATTGAATTTCAAATTGCATTCCATAGAGCATGCCTTGTGTTTCTTGCAACATGGCCGCTTTTTCTTTGCTCATGGCCTCAATTTCGTAAGCCATACCTTTGGCTTCTGATTTGTACATCTTTGCAGACCAAGGCGCAATTGGAATACTAACCATACCCATTATACTAAATGCTTTAGGCATCATTTTGGTCAGTGGCGACATGTGGTCGAACCTCAATCTAAAATCTGGTCGGCTCTGTTTTTTCATGGCCTCGATATTCAATTGCATAGACTGGATGTTATAGTCCATCTTTTTGATATCATTTCTAGCCAAAGCCAAACTAGCCGTATCAATCTTGGCAGCAGGCACAAAAAGAGGCTTGTAGTTAGTGTCGATAGCGAAAATGGCATTTCCACTGCTATTCATCAAACTATTTAACCAAGCCCTTGCTTTGGCAATATCACCTTCCTGCATCCTGATCATATTATTGTTCTCTTCCAGTTTGGCCGCTGTTTTGTAAACACTACCCAGTTTGGATTGATTGTAGGGATACCTGATCTCTTCAATCTTTTTCATGGTCTGCATAATCTTCTCGTTTTGTTGCAACACATTAATTTTCTGTGCAGCAACCAACCAACCAAAATATAAACGTTTAGCCTGGGCTCTGTATTCGTTTAACGTAATCCCTCTGGTTTCGTTCTCTACCTTAGCTTTCGATTCGATGTACCGTTTATTGGCCTTTAATTTTACCGGATTGGGAATATCCTGTTCCAGTTGTAACATTAAAGAACCTTTGTCTCTATCGTCCATGAGTTGTTGACCTGGATAAGGTGTCATAAACGTACCCACACCAACCATGGGTGCCATCCAGGCAGTTGCCGCTTTTGCACTGTGTTTATAGCTTTCGGCTTTTAAACCATAAGATTGTAACAAAAGGTTGTTTTTATCTATCCTGTTTAGGATGGTATCCAGCGATAGCACTGGACTTTGTTGTGCTAACCCATAAAAAGGCAGTAACAACAGCATAATTACTATTCTTTTAATGATGTACATCGTGCACCTCCAATTTTCCATATTTCCTCAATTCGTATTCTTTAGACATTAAAAAGATCAGTGGTGTAACCAGTAGAATGTGTGTTGAAGAGGTCAATACCCCACCTATCATGGGCAGCACAATTGGCTGCATTACATCTACACCTACACCAGTAGCCCACAATACAGGCACTAGGCCAAACAACGACACACAAACAGTCATCAGTTTTGGTCTTAATCTTTTCGCAGCCCCATTAATTACATAAATTCTCAAGTCTTCTTTTGTAATTGTTTCGCTTGAATTTCCTTTCAGTTTGATGAGTTGTTGCATGGCATCGTTCAAATAGATGACCATTACAATTCCCGTTTCTACGGCGATACCAAACAGCGCAATGAAACCAACTGCTACACCAACAGATAGGTTTACGCCCCAGAAATAGATCATATAAGCTCCACCAATTAAAGCGAAAGGCACCGTAATGAGACTTAAAAAAGCCTCTCTGATAGAACGAAATGCAAAATATAAAGAGAAGAAGATGATCAGCAATACCACGGGAGCAATCCACATTAAGGTTTGTTTACCTCTGATCAGGTTTTCGTACTGGCCACTCCATTCTAAGAAATAACCTTCTGGAAGTATTCCTTTTTCTTTATTCAATTTCTCCATCGCTTCTTGAACTGTGCTACCCAAATCTCTGTCACGTACATTGAACATTACGGCACCACGTAAAATGGCATTGTCAGAACTGATCATTGGCGGACCATCTTCAAACTTCACCTCAGCAACTGCTGACAATGGAACCTCACCAAAAGTGGTCGATTGGATTGGAATACGCTGAATACGTTCTACACTATTTCTATATTCTTGGGCCAAACGCACACTGATAGAAAAACGTTGTCTACCTTCTATCGTATTGCCAACGGTTGCACCACCCAGGGCACTCTCTACCACTTGGTTTACATCATCCACATTGAGGCCATAACGGGCCAATTCTTCTCTTTTAATATCAATAGAGAGGTATTTACCACCAGTAATGGGTTCTACAAATAGATCGCTTACCCCTGCTGTACCTGCTAAAGCTGCTTTTACTTTTTCTGATACAGAAGCAATCGTATCGAGGTTTTGTCCGAATACCTTAATCCCCACATCGGTACGGATACCCGTAGCCAACATATTGATTCTGTTGATGATCGGTTGGGTCCACCCATTTACCACACCTGGAATTTGCAATTTGGCATCTAATTCGGTTACAATATCCTTTTTGGTAATGCCTTTACGCCATTCGCTTTTTGGCTTTAGGGTTATGATCGTCTCGATCATACTAATTGGCGAGTTATCGGTAGCAGTATTGGCCCTACCTGCTTTGCCTAATACTTTATCAACTTCTGGTACAGACTTGATGATCTTATCTTGCACCTGTAATATCCGTTTAGCTTCAGCATTAGAAACATCTGGTAAAGTTACCGGCATAAACAAAATGCTTTGTTCGTCTAATGGCGGAATGAACTCTGTACCCAAATTTTTAAGTAAGGGAATGGTAATCAGTAAAGCAATGATATTAATAGCGATAGTCGTTTTTCTCCACTTTAGTACCGTTCTGATAATGGGTTCATACACCTTCTCTAATATTCTATTTACTGGATTAGCATTGTCTGGCCTGAATTTTCCTTTCATAAAGAAGGAAATCAGTACCGGGGCCAAAGTAATCACCAATAGCGCATCCACAATCATGATGAATGTTTTGGTATAAGCCAATGGATGGAACAATTTACCTTCTTGCCCTGTGAGCATAAATACAGGTAAAAAAGAGGTAATGATAATTACTGTGGCAAAGAATACGCCCCTCGACACCTGTTTACTAGATTTGGTAATCACCTCCAAGCGATCTTCTTCAGTGATCCAATCTGGAGATTTACGAAATATATTTTTTAACCATGTTCTCATGATGATGTTGTTTTATTTTGATCTTTTTCCCACAATTCGTAGCGTTCTGCGAGATGTTTATATGCATTTTCACTCATGATAATCCCATTGTCTACAATTACACCAATGGCCAAGGCAATACCCGTTAACGACATGATATTTGAAGAAATATCAAAAGCATTGAGCAGGATAAAACTGGCGGCTATGGTAATTGGAATTTGTATGATGATACTTAAGGCACTGCGCCAATGGAACAAGAACACAAATACGATGAGTGAAACCACGATCATCTCTTCAATTAAGGTGTGTTTGATTGAGTCTACTGATTCTTTGATCAGTTCTCCCCTGTCGTACACAATATCAAATTTGACACCTTTGGGTAGTCCTTTTGATACTTCCTTCATTTTGGCCTTTACCTTGTCAATTACCTCAGCAGCATTTTCGCCATAGCGCATTACTACAATACCACCTGCACGTTCGCCTTTGCCATCTTGATCAAATATGCCGAGTCGGGTTTCTCCTGTCATCTGTACCGTAGCCAAGTCTGAAACCTTAATTGGTGTACCATTTTGATTTTTAACAGGGATATTGGCAATCTCGGCTATAGATTTGAGGTAACCAGATGTTTTAATGATATACCCCATGTTACTCATTTCAAACTTTCGGCCTCCAGATTCGTTGTTGTTGCTCCTCACGGCAGCAATTACCTGTGGTACGCTCAGTTTATAATAAAGCAGTTTATTAGGATCGATATTGATCTGGTATTGTTTCTGGAAACCACCAAAAGAGGCAATCTCGCTTACACCAGGTACATTCTGCAGGGCAAACTTCACATACCAATCTTGTATGGCACGCTGTTCGCCCAGATCCATATCTGGTGCATCTAAAGTATACCAAAGTACATGTCCAACACCCGTACCGTCAGGGCCTAATTGTGGTGCTACGCCATCGGGCAGGGTTTTAGAGATGGTACTGATCCTTTCCATTACCCGTTCTCTGGCCCAATAAACATCTACATCGTCTTCAAAAATGACATAGATAAAGCTCATGCCAAACATTGACGAGCCTCTTACGTATTTAATTTTAGGTATCCCCTGTAAATTGGTCACTAAAGGGTAGGTTACCTGGTCTTCTATCAATTGTGGCGATCTGCCCATCCATTCGGTAAATACGATCACCTGGTTTTCTGAAAGGTCTGGAATTGCGTCTATCGGGTTCTTTTGTACGGAAAATATACCCCATACAAATAGTCCGGCAGAAAGCATCAGCACAATAAACCGGTTGCGCATTGACCATTCTATAATTTTATGTACCATTTTATTTTTTTCAAAGAGGTGCCCAATTGCTCGGGCACCTGATGTTCATATTAGTGATGTGTTTCTGGTTTTTGAGCAGGCTGACCTTCCCTGTCGTATTTGCAGCAACCTGGAAGTTTGGTGTAAACTGCTTCGGTGGCTTTAAATTTTGGGGTGTCGTAACCAACATCAGCAATTTTGCGTTGAATGTCGTCTAACTTAATTTTGCTCGCATCGTAATTAATGCTGAGCATTTTGGTTTTAGCGCTCCACTCGGCACTTGTTACACCATCTGCTTTTACAGCTGCTTCGATGCGTTTTTTACACATGCCACAGTTGCCAGCAACTTTGATACTGTCTGTTTTAGACTGTGCAAATGCAGCACTGCCAAGGAAAGCCAATAAGGCTACCAAAGAGAATCGTAATGATTTCATGATTAATTGGTTTGAAAAAATAATTGGATTATAGAAAGTTTGGGCATAGCTATGCTACACCTGATACACGAATGTGCTAGTGATCAATAGAAAGGAATTCTATATTCTGTAGGTACAGTTACGGATAAAGATGGGTACACACTCACTTTCGGGTGGTGAATGACCATATACAGCTTTATTGGTCTCACTAGACAAAACAATTGGGTCTGTAACAGCTCCATATTGCTGATCGACTGCAACAACAGGTGCATTGAACTGATAAACCGTTTGTGCTGTTTTTTTGCTAGTGTCTACTTTGGCCTGTTTATAATCGTCTTTGCAGCAGGAGTGTTTTTTAACTTCCTTTTTAGACATGCCGCATACCCCACAATTATCTTTTTGGGGTTGATTTAAGCTCAACTTTACCAGTTGGCCCATACAATAATGAAAATGCACAGTTGCCCCACTTGAAACGCTCAGGTAAAAAATTGCAAGAAAGGTAAATAGTGCTCTTTTCATTATTTTACAATTTTAGAAAATATAATACAGGCACTTGTTATATAATTTCTGGTTTTATTTACATTATTTTCAAGAGAGCGAAATTTTGGACCTAGCGTAAATAAAATCTCTTAAATTTGGATGAATGTTTAAATGTTGCAGCTATCGAACCCTAATTGGTCTAATCATAATGATTAGCCTAACTATCTCCTGTAAAAACAGTACTAAAAAAGAGAAGGCTACAATTGAAACCAGTATGAAGAAATCATCAAACCCTGTAGTTTATTTTGAAATTCCAGTAACTGATATGGATAGAGCGATAAAATTCTATACGGCTGTGTTTAATTTTTCTTTTGAAAAGGAGATGATAGATCACAATGAAATGGCTTTGTTTCCTTTTGAAGCAAAACAAGAGGGAATTTCTGGAGCATTGGCCAAAGGCGAGATCTATCAACCAAGTATAAATGGCACGCTCATCTATTTCAAAACTGAAAATATAGATGAAACTTTAACATTGGCCCTAAAAAATGGCGGAACGCTTTTGTATCCAAAAACCTCAAATGGACCGTTGGGTTTTGTTGCAGAATTTAAAGACAGTGAAGGCAATAGAATTGCTTTGCATATGGATGCTCCTAATGCCAATTCAAATAGTTTAAAATGAAAGTAGAAATCAGAAAAGAGGAAACAAGAGATCATCAGCATGTTTTTGAATTAATTGAAAAAGCTTTTGAAAACGAGTTGTTTAGTAACCATAGAGAGCAGTTTTTAGTTGAAAAGCTCCGAAAGTCTCCAGCATTTATTCCTGAACTTTCCTTAGTGGCCTTATACAATGGTATGTTAGCAGGCTATGTTCTTTTAACCCCCATTCAAATTGTTAACCAACAGCAATCTTTCAGTTCATTAGCCTTAGCTCCTGTTGCCGTATGGCCAAGCTACCAAAATAAAGGCATTGGCCAAATGTTGATTTTAAATGCCCATCAAAATGCCATTGCAGCAGGTTTTCAATCTGTGGTGCTTTTAGGTCATGCCGATTATTATCCCAAATTCGGTTATCAACCTGCCCATCAATTTAACATCAGTTTGCCTTTTGATGTGCCACTAGAAAACTGTATGGCTATTGAATTGGTTAAAGATGGACTAAAAGGGGTGAGTGGAATGGTCGAATATCCAGCTGCATTTAGTAATTATTAAACCATTTATAGGTGATGACAAAGATTTATATCAAAAACATGGTTTGTGACCGTTGCAAATTGGTGGTTCGTACAGAATTAGAAAAATTAGGTATTGCCCCAATTGCTGTAACCTTAGGCGAAGTTACGCTTGAAGAAGAAATGACAACAACAGCCAAAATAAACCTTGGAACAGCTTTGAACGAGCTGGGTTTTGAGCTGATTGACGATAAAAAGACAAGATTGACCGAAAATATTAAAAAACACATCATCGAGTTGGTACACCACCAAGACGTGAACTTAAAAGTAAACCTTTCCGATTATTTAAGCGAAAAACTTAACCACGACTATAACTACATCTCCAATCTATTTTCGGAAATAGAGCACCTCACCATTGAAAAATATTTTATTGCCCAAAAAATTGAAAGGGTAAAAGAACTCATTGCTTACGGAGAGTTATCGCTCAGCGAAATTGCCTATCAGCTCAACTATTCAAGCATTGGTCATTTGAGCAATCAGTTTAAAAAAATAACTGGCTACACCCCTAGTCAATTTAAAAATAGCACTGAAGACAAAAGAAAGTCTTTAGATCAAGTATAATAGCTGTCAAGACCCTAAACCTTACGCCTTACACCTTTTCCCTCCCTAAACATCAAGATTTAACTGTTACTAGGTAAAATACACCTTAAACCCTATCCCTTTTACCTTCTACCTTATTAAAACGTAAAATCTATAAATCAATCTAGGAATAGTGTAAATGAAACGAACTTAATGTATCGAACTTTGTATTGTTAATCAGAAATAGTACAAAGAAATATGTCAACAGATCAAAAATCACCTATTTATATTCCATTAGAAGGTGTAGAAAGTGAGCATTGTGCATTGATAGTAGATAAAGGCCTGGCAAAAGTAAAAGGTGTCGATTCTCATCAAGTAGAACTCAATAACAATAGAGCGTTAATTACAACAAAAGACAATTCAACCATTGCCAATGCAGTAAATGCCATTCGCGATTTAGGTTACGGGGTAACGAGTGTAAAAAAAACAATTCCAGTTTTAGACATGACCTGCGCTTCTTGTGCTGTGAGTACGGAAAGTATCATCAAAGCTCAGCCAGGTGTGATTAGTGCTGCTGTAAATTTCGCAACGGCTAGCGTAACTGTCGAATATTTGCCCAATCTGATCAGTACAGAAGAAATACAAAAAGCCGTACAAAGTATTGGCTACGATCTATTGCTGGCTAATGCCGATAAGGAATCTGAAACACTAGAAGAAATTCATGCGCAAAAGTTTGGCCAGTTAAAACGCAAAACCTTATGGGCAAGCATAATTTCGCTACCAGTTGTCATTATTGGCATGTTTTACATGAATATGCCTTATGCCAACGAGATCATGTGGGTACTTTCAACACCAGTAGTGCTTTGGTTTGGTAAAGACTTCTTTATCAACGCCTGGAAGCAGACCAAACATCGCTCTGCAAATATGGATACCTTGGTAGCCTTAGGTTCAGGTATTGCTTATCTATTTAGTGTCTTCAACACCTTATTTCCTTCATTTTGGATGGAAAGAGGCTTACATGGACATGTTTATTTTGAAGCAGCAGCTGTAATCATCTCTTTTATTTTATTGGGTAAACTATTAGAAGAAAAAGCCAAAGGCAATACCTCTTCGGCCATTAAAAAACTGATGGGGTTACAACCAAAAACCGTGACTATTATTAAGGAGAATGATCAACAAGTAGTAATTGCCATTGAAGAAGTAAGCAAAGGCGATATCATTTTGGTCAAACCAGGTGAAAAGATTGCTGTGGATGGCCAAGTGGTAAAAGGCAACTCTTATGTAGACGAGAGTATGTTGAGTGGTGAACCTGTACCTGTATTAAAAAAAGAAAACGAATCAGTTTTTGCTGGTACCATTAACCAAAAGGGAAGTTTTCAGTTCCGTGCCGAAAAAGTAGGCGCAGAAACGATGCTGGCACAAATCATTAGAATGGTACAAGAGGCACAAGGCAGTAAAGCGCCAGTACAAAAACTGGTTGATAAAATTGCAGGCATATTTGTTCCAGTTGTGATTGTAATTGCAATGATTGCTTTTGTAACCTGGATCATTTTAGGCGGACAGAATGGTTTTTCTCAAGGTTTAATTGCCTTAGCCACCGTACTGGTTATTGCTTGTCCTTGTGCTTTAGGTTTAGCCACTCCTACCGCAATTATGGTGGGCATTGGCAAAGCTGCCGAACATGGCATTTTAATTAAAGATGCGATAAGTTTAGAACTGGCCAAAAAAGTAAATGTAGTGGTTTTAGACAAAACAGGAACCATTACCGAAGGCAAACCAGTGGTAACAGACGATTTTTGGTTAAACCAAGATGAATTGGCCAAACAGGCTTTAGTTAGTATTGAAAAACTATCTGAACATCCTTTAGCCGAAGCAGTGGTTAAACATTTTGAAAATCTAGCTTTAAAAACAGTTCACCACTTTGAAAGTATAACTGGTAGAGGTGCAAAAGCCGATATAGATGGTCAAATCTATTTTGTGGGCAACTACAAATTACTTACCGAACATCAAATTAAAGTTGAGGAGCAATTGTTAACTAAAGCAACACAATGGGGTAATGAGGCTAAAACTGTAATCTGGTTTGCAAATCACGAAAATGCATTAGCTGTATTGGCCATCGCTGATCAGATTAAAGAGACTTCTAAACAAGCTATTGAGCAGTTAATTAATAACGGTATAGCAGTCTATATGCTTACAGGCGACAATGAAACTACTGCCAAATCTATTGCCAAACAAACTGGAATTACAGCTTATAAAGCAGAAGTAATGCCTGATCAAAAAGCAAGTTTTATCAAACAACTGCAAAGTGAAGGAAAAATTGTAGCCATGGTTGGCGATGGAATTAACGACAGTACAGCATTGGCACAGGCCGATGTAAGTATTGCCATGGGCAAAGGCAGCGATATTGCTATGGATGTAGCAAAAATGACCATTATTTCTTCAGACCTGACCAAAATTCCAGAAGCCATTAGGCTTTCAAAAAATACGGTAGCTACCATTCGCCAAAATCTATTCTGGGCATTTATCTACAATATCATTGGTATTCCGCTTGCAGCAGGCATTTTATATCCTGTAAATGGCTTTTTATTGAACCCAATGATTGCTGGTGCCGCCATGGCTTTGAGCAGTGTAAGTGTAGTAACCAATAGTCTTTTGTTAAAGTGGAAAAAATAGCTGCTTTCAACATTTAAAAACAAATAATCGAAACCATAAATAAAACAATTTAAAAATGAAAACAATAAAAATTTCCATTCCAGATATGACAAGCAGCCATTGCCAAATGCGTGTTAACAATGCCATTTCAAAAATAGAAGGTGTTGGTATTAAAGAAATCAAACCTGCCATGGCAGTTGTAACGATTGAAAATAATGGCCTGCAACAGCAAGTAATTGATTTTATTGCAGATGCTGGCTATGAAGTAGCAGGTATTGAAGCAGAAATAAACGATGCAAATAACGATGAGGTGCTGAGATTTAAAACCAATATCAATTGCGGTGGCTGTGTGGCAAAAGTAACACCTGCTTTAAATGCAAATGCAGGTATTGCCGAGTGGAGTGTTGATACAACAGATCAAAACAAAATCCTTTCGGTGAAAAGCAATGGCATTAGCGAAGAAGAGCTCATTGAAACCATTCAAAAAACAGGGTTTAAGATCGAAGCCATTTAAATAAATGAACATTGTTCGAAAAGGGAGTGCTGTATAGTCTCCCTTTTTTGTTGTCCGAAATCGCACTATAAAATGTCGGTATTGCACCCTATCCTTTTCAGCTATTGCAATTATATTTGATTAAGCACACTAACGAATATGAAAACAATATTTGACCAAGCCACGAGAGCCGAATTGATTGATCGGATCAATACATTGGATGAAAAAAGTACGGCCCAATGGGGCAAAATGAATGTCTATCAAATGTTAAAACATTGTACTACTTATGAAAACATGATGTTGGGCAAAACCAAATACAAAAGGGCATTTATCGGTTTGTTATTTGGCAGAATGGCATTGAAAGATTTCACAGAAAATGATCAGCCCATTAAAATGAATGTGCCTACCTTACCTGAACTTAAAGTAAAAGAAAATAGTGGCAATATACTGATGGAGAGAAAAAAATGGATTGCCTTATTTGAAGAATATGCACATTTAACAAACCCAGATGTGGTCCATTCATTTTTTGGACGACTAACAAAAGAACAGATTGGACTATTGGTATACAAACATACCGACCACCATCTTCGTCAATTTAACAGTTAGCCATTCTTACTTATATTTTGCTCTTAGCCAGAAAGGTATTATTCCTATAGGTTTTAGGCTATTCTATTGAGCTTAAAATCTACTTACGATGAGTTCATCGTCTATAAAAAATGAATAAGATGAACGTTTAAAACAATGGGCCATAACTATAAAATTAATTATCTTGTTTGAAGCTAGTTTATTAATAACCAAAATTAAATAGCTACAAGCGCTCAAACTTAACATCTATTTCAAGATGCTTCATTACAGTACCTTATCAAAGGAAAGCTATTGATGTGGATGGAATTGGCTTGCGGTTTATTTTACAATTTTTTGGTTCAAAAAGATGAAGAAGAAAGCATTATGGATTTTATTAGTTGCTCTTGCTATTGTAATAGGATTCTATCCAATGGTCTATATCGTGTTAGATAAACAATTTGGTCTATTGAGTTTCAAATCAACATCACTTTTAACCAATCCATTCTGGAATAGTGCTTTTTATATCCATATCTTTTTAGGTGGCTTGGCATTATTGATTGGCTGGGCACAATTTGGAACAAAATTTAGAAATAAGAATAGAGGTTTACACAAGCAAATTGGCAAGGTTTACGTACTTTCTGTTTTGTTGAGCTCGGTAGCAGGCATTTATATCGCTTTTTCTGCTACAGGTGGCCTATTAACTGCTTTAGGATTTATTTGTTTAGGTGTAATTTGGTTTGCGACTACATTAATGGCTTTTGTGAGCATCAAAAACAGACAGGTTCAATTGCATCAAAAGCTAATGATTTACAGTTATGCGGCTTGTTTTGCCGCTGTAACCTTAAGAATATGGTTGCCTTTGTTGGTTGTACTCATTGGCGATTTCATTATTGCCTATACCATTGTAGCTTGGTTATGTTGGATCCCCAATCTGGTTGCAGCCAATTTAATTATCAAACGCAGCATAGTTAAAGTGAATACCACAACAGATTCTACACCCTATCACTTCGGATACCAGAATAGACCAAGCATTTAATGAGATTAGCGTAAATACTGGAGGCTATTGAATTTTATTTAAGTGTTATCTTAGAGACCTTAACAAACTCAATTGCTGCTTCTGCTTTTCATAAAATTAATGTATCATTGCCAAGCTTGTAGCTGATTTTAAAACTAGTCTTTGCTCATCAATGATTGCTTATCTCAACAAAATCAATGCTTTTATCAACTATCTCGATCCCCAAATTTTAACAGCATTACAACATATTTCTACCATCAAAACTTTTAAAAAGGGTAGCTTTTTGCTGAGCATGGACGAAACCTGTAAAAAAAGCTATGTGCTAGAAAGTGGGATAGCCAGAAAATACTACCTGAATGATGGAAAAGAAATGACAACTGAACTGTTCTTTAAGGATGATATTGCAATTTCATTGCACAGTTATGTCCAACAAAGCCCTAGTAGAGAATTTATACAGGCCATTACCGATGTTTCAGTTACAGTAACAGACTATCAAGCTTTTCAAGTACTCAAAACACAATATCCAGCATTAATGGAGCTCGATCTAATGATGACAGAATATTATGCCATCTGGCTAGAAGATAGGTTATTCCAATTTCATACTTTAACTGCTACAGAACGTTATCTGTTTTTACTTCAAAAACAACCACACATTATACAATATATTCCCTTAAGCTACATCGCTTCTTATTTGGGTATTTCATTAGAAACACTGAGCAGAATAAGGGCTAAACTTATTTAATCAACAAGCTGGTATTTATTTGACCTAAGTCAAATGTCGGTTGAAATGCTAACTGCAATTTTGCCAAAAATTAAATACCCACTTATATGAAACAAAGAATAATTGGATTCGACCTGGCCCGAGCATATGCTATATTGGGCATGTTTATTGTAAATTTCAACACAGTTTTTGGTGCTAAAACAGACAATAGTTTCATTGGCCAGTTCTTGCTATTGTTTAATGGCAACTCAAGTTCTGTTTTTGTAATGTTGGCAGGTATGGGTATTGCATTGATGAGTAATAGAACAACTTACACGCTTACAGAAAAAACAGCATTACAAATAACCATTGTAAAGCGGTCGTTGTTTTTATTTATTACTGGACTATTGCTTTGTTTGTGGTGGCCAGCAGATATTTTACATTTTTATGCTGGTTATATGTGCATAGCTGCTTGTGTATTGTTTTTGCCAAAACGTGTTTATCTCTATATTGCTGCATTAACGGTATTGATCTTTCACGTGCTGTTGATCTGTATCCCTTATGAACGTGGGTGGAATTTCGAAACCCTTCAGTATACTGGTTTCTGGACTTTTAATGGCTTTATGCGAAATACATTTTACAATGGTTGGAATGCTATTTTTCCTTGGGCGGCCTATTTCCTTTTTGGAATGTGGTTAGGTAGGTTAAACTGGAGCATAGCCAATACACAAAAACGCATGTTTAGCTTAGGCTTTTTTGTATTTGTTTTGGTAGAAGGCATCCAGTTTTTGGCACCAAAAATAATGATTGATAAAGATGTATTATTTTACCTCACTGCCGATTACATCCCTCCTTTTTTACCCTTTATGCTCGCTACTGCTGCTTTTGGATTGATGTTAATTGCTGGTTTGATGTATTTAGGCAATTATGTAGAGAATAATAAAGTGGTACAGGCAATTGCTGCAACAGGAAAAATGACTTTGAGCCACTATGTCTCACATCTAGTTATAGGGATCTTATTGTTTACTTTTATCCAGCAGGTGCTATCGGTAAATCATTATAATCAAAGGGAAAATGTTAGCCCAATCTTTATATTGTTATTTTCAATAGCTTATTTTATAATTAGTGTATGCTGGAGTTGGTTATGGCTTAAAAAATTTAAAAACGGACCTTTAGAAATGTTGATGCGAAAAATATCTGGTTAAATGGAACGCCATGATATTCCATCTGGTTCATCTAATTCAAGGCAATGAGCTGCCCATTCTAGTTCTATAGCAATTAATTTCTTAAATACATTTTTTAACCATGGTGGCATAGCATGTTGTACTGTTAATCTAGTGATGTGCCTAGCACAGCTCAATGCTGCCTCACTCCCTGCTTCTGGCATGACTTGGTATGGTGCAGGACCACCCTCTAAGTAAAGTGTGGGCAGTACCGAAGCCAGATCATGAAGGTCGTTGCCTTGAGCAGCATGACTCCAATCGACAAACATTACTTGCGAATCTAAAAAACAAATATTATCGCTTCTAAGGTCTCCATGTACAAGATAATGACCAGTTACATCAGTCATTTTTTCTGCTGCAATCAAAATAGCTATAGCCTTGTTTAACCAAGTTGTAGAACACAATTCCAAGCTTAAAAAAGCTGTTGGATTGCTGGCAATTTTAGACCAAAGAGAATTAGTTGGCTTGTATAACACTGGGAGTACTGAATTCGCCCTAACAGTAGAAAGCTCTTTGATACCTTTAAATAATAAATCAAAATCACCCTCACGCCAAGTAACCCCATTGTGGCTTGCTGGCCAATAGGCACTGCTTAAGTCTTGCGTAATCAGCACCGGGTAAATTGTGGGTTCGTCAATCCATTTGATCACTGTAGGCATAAATTTTTGCTGATGAGTTGACAATACCAAATACTCATTACGCAACCATTGGGCGGTCTCTTGATCAGTAGATGCTTTAACAAAAACACAACTATGATCTGCTAATTGTACAGAAAATCTAAGTGCTGATGAGAGTCCACAATCAGGAATGTTCCAACTAATGCATTTTTTACCAACTGCAGTGGTTACAAGATCTTCCAAGTATGGTGGTGGTACATTTTTGTTGGTTATCATTATATACTCCTACTTGTCAATTTTTTTCTGCTTAATTTGAAAAACATTCCCTTCAGGGTCTTCACCATCGCAAAGCCAATAATCGTAATTATCGAAAGTTTTAATTGCTCTCATGGCTACTTTTTGATCAAGCAACTGTGTTCTGATCTGATGAATGTCTGCATCAATTTCAAAAACAATTTTAGTATTGTTGTCAAATTTAAAAGCACCTTTACTTTCGTCCCAATACTGTTCCCCAATTTTGTGCAAGCCTATTTTGCCATCACCAACTTTAAGCAATGCCCATGTCGATTCGTAGGTTTCAATTACTTCGAGGTTAAAGGTTTTGGTATAAAATGATTTTAAATTGTCCACATTCTGAACATAGAGAATAATGCTATCTAAATTTACTTTCATAATTTTGGTATATACGTATCAATTTTAACCTAACAGTACCAGATGGGGTAATACTAAGGTAAGAAGAAATCAAAGATTTTATTAAAGCTAGAGCATACAAATCTAGTTGACTGCTATTTAAACAAGACATTGCCCAAGGCTAAAAGAATAAATAAGCTCATTTACAGGAGTTAAACTCATTGATTTTAATTTTTTGTAGAAATAGTTGGGCAAATTAATTTTAATTTCTATATTTGCCCCTCCTTAAACAAAAGGAAATGATTCCGTAGCTCAGCTGGTAGAGCATTACACTTTTAATGTAGTGGTCCTGGGTTCGAATCCCAGCGGGATCACAAGATAACCTTCAAGCTTAAAAGCTTGGAGGTTTTTTGTTTTAGAGCCGTTGGGATTTGAACTTGCGTTGGCCTAGGCCTTAAACAGGTTATTAAATACCCCTTTTCCGCTAAACTGTACCGTATTGGCAGGCTTTTATACATTATAAACCAAATACAGGCCATCTCCTGCCCCAAAGAGCCCCGTGGCCATGCAAAAGCCCAGTAATGTTATGCGAATGCTCATACTCGTCCCAATCTTCGCGGGTGGTGGTGCAGTATATCCTTAAAGGTTTGCCGCCTAGCCATCCATGTATCCTGCCCCGCGTGTTTGCATGTGAGAATGTGTTGAAAGCGTTATGTAGGCAATGAAGCCTTAGCCTAATATATAAATTATTTGGGCTAAACCACAAGGCCTAAAACACTTAGAGTTACTTGTTGCCCGAAAGGATATAACCTATTGAAGTATGCAACATGGGTTTCCACGCAAAAAAAGAAAGGTTATAATTGGCATGGGTACTTACACCTCCATTGATATTAAAGAGCAACTTTCTTTTAGCACCTACGGCTTTTTGATAACCGAATATTGCACCAAGGGTGTAATTTTCTTTCATGGGTTTAACCTCTTCTTTTAACACAAAGGCTGGCGCCGTATACATTTTTAAACGGGCACCTACATACAGCCCAGAATTATGACCGGTATAAGCTCCCCTTCTTTCATCGCTTTTTCTTGCAAAATAGTTGCGGTACTGGATATTAAAGTAAGGCGCAAAAAAGATATCAGGTAAAACCACATCTGTGCCTCTTTGGTTGTGTTTACTTTTATCGAAATATTTATGTAAGTCTATAGAGCTTACACTACCTGCCCCAAAACCAATAGCGGTGTATAAGGTGCTGTTTGCTGAGAGATTAATTTCGGCCGCGGCATAGGCATCTATTAAATTGGTATTAAAAGAAAGCTGAACCTTTTTTTGTTGGGCCAAAGCCATACTAGTGCACAAACATGCCAGCAGAGAGAGCATTAATAACTTGTTCATTTAAGTGTTGTTAGGTTTAAGTTTTGAAGATATTAAATATTTGGTAAATAAGGTTAAGGTATAGGGTTAAGTTTAGTATAAGTTTATGCTATTTAGTTAAGGCACAAGCAGGACGCTTGCGCCAGCATGGGTTGACAAGGTTCATTTTGCAAGAACAGGCCCGATTAAGCATCTTGTCATGTTGGATTTCCTGAGAAAGTCATTTGGCAAACAGTTCCCATTGCTACATCTCATGGTTTTCAATTCATAACTAATTATTGTCAAAAAAGTGACTGTCCATTTTTGCCTGGCTTAATTCGGGAATTGCCTGCCGGAGAAAATTTAATGCCTCTTGTATTGAAGATACATTTTTCAAGTATGTACTTTTACGTTTTTCTATAGGTGTCTCATTGATTCTTAATTCTAAATGATTCGGTTTCACAATTACTATGTGATCAAGAAATGGATGAAGAAGTAAAGGTGATGAGTTTTGTAATTCTTCTAAGGAAAATAATTTGTTCAACGGTGCTAAACGGTTATCTATTATTATTTGAAATGGTCCTTTCGTATCCATTAATAATTTCTGGGTTTCAGTAAATACACCAATCATATCTTCATGTGTGATTTCTGAATGAAAATGAGTTAGTGCAGCAACTTTAGTTTCTAATATCCAACCGACTTTGTAATTTGGAGCTCTCATATCGTGGTCTTTTTATTTTTTAGCCAATGGATTATATTCCTACCTATAAAGAATAAAATTAATAAAACACTAGTTGCGCCACCTATCATTTTAATAGCGCTAAATGCACTTGATATGGTTACTCCTAAAGCCGATATTTCAGGAAAATTATTCATCAAAATAATTTGCGAAACATTTTCAAAAACATCTGAAAATGTTAAAAAAAGAGGCAGAATAATATACCATTTTTCCCTTTTAACTAAGGCTGCAAGTAACAGGGAATAACCTATGCCGGAAATGGTGGTGTATAAAAAATCCACTCCAAGCATTTTAAAATAAAAGTTTCTTCCTTCTTCGCCTAGTTTTTGATAGAGGTTCACAATGTATTCATAGTTATAAGTAAAGAGCTGGTCGGGGTTCTTCACATTATCGGAATATTGAAGAAATTTAGGCAGATAATCTATTATTAATAAGGCTTGTAGAGCAAATCCAAATCCTAATATCGGCAGGGCAATTTTATATTTTCCATTTTTAAAAAAGAAACTCGTTAGCTTTTTCACTTCGAAATAAATTTTATGATTAATAACTACAAAATTATTCCAATGGACTTCTAATTCTGTTATCAATTGTTATCAGTTTTTACAATCATTATTTTTTTTAAGCGGCTGAGTGAAACAGGGGTGATACCTAAGTACGAAGCTATATAGCGTTGAGAAATCTGCCTTTCTAAATTGGGATAAAACGCAATAAACTTCAAGTATTTGTCAACGGCTTTTACTTGCATCAAACAATCATCTCTATTCATAAGTCTGGTCAGTTCTCTTTCCTTTATTGCTTTACCTATTTGAGATAACTTTTTTTTCTCTGATAGTAGGTCCTTTAATTGCCTTGAATCGAATACCAATAATTTTGTACGACATAAAGCTTGATAATTATAGAGAGAAACACCTTTTTTAGTTCTAAGTGCCTGCGTGCTCATAAACTCTCCTTCTTCAAAAAAAGACGTGCTTTTCTCATTACCATCTTCATCTATCATAAAGCCTCTAACGATTCCATCTATTAAAAAAACTTCCTTATTTACAGACTCACCTTTTCGAAAGATGATTTGATCTTTCTTCAAATGGACTGTAGTTCCAATATTTGTTATGGAAGACCATTCATCTTCATGTATATCCTTAATTATTTTCATGATCTGTTTATTTGCGTCAAACTTTAATATACCATCTTTTTAATGTGTCAACCGCATTGAACCGGTATCCAATTTACGCACTTCTTCGCAATTTAAAGATAACGATCTGTTAGTGTATCAAGCCTTCTAATATGAGTTCGTCCTTCGAGATCAATTTCTGGTTCTTTAGGCGGGCTATTTCTTAAATTGATGCAGCGGGTCAATTAAAATGGTTGAGACAACCAGTCGCTGTTCTATCCTTATACGAAAAATATTCTACAATATATAGAGGTAAAAAACTGTAAATAATTAGGATTTACACCCCTAACAAATCACATCGCTCCTATTATTTTTACTTCAATGTTGCAAAACATTATTCGGGAAATTTAAGAATCAGTACCATGAGTAACGAGAAAAAATATTCTACATCTTCCTTGCTTGACTTCACGTTATTAAAAAATTGGGATAGTAAAGTCGCTTCATATAAGTTGGAGGAATTGTATCAGCAAACCATGAAGGTTATCGATAATAAGATTGAATGGTATTATGCCTATGGTAAAGAAAAGGGATACTGGGCCAGAAAACTGCGCTCCATAGCAATATGCTTATTTATCATCAGCACTTTAATGCCATTGATTGCCTATTTTTTTATAGAGACTGATGAGAACAAAGATGTACAATTAACGACATTTTTATACCTGGGATATCTAGCGGCAGGAATTGGTGGTGGTCTTCTACTATTTGACAAGTACTATGGATTTACAAATAGCTGGGTTCGCTTTGTAATGACACGAATGGATCTGACCAATATGAGAAATACGTTTGTTCAACGTTGGCAATCTAATCTCTTAACTAACACGCCACTAACGCCCATCACTTTTGCCTATATGATCGATTCACTGATCGTGTTTCAAAATGGTTTTAATGAATTGGTACGCACCGAAACCGAGGCCTGGTCTAAAGAGTTTCAACAGGGTTTGGCCGAGCTGATGTCAGCATTAAAGACTCAAAGCGACACCATTAAATCAGAAATTGATCGTAAACGACAAGTAGAAATTCGGCAGCAAGAGAACGAAAAAGATAAAACGAAAAGTGCTGCGCTGATCGATATTCATAGCCTACCATCAGAAGAACAGAAGACCATCATCAATCAAGCGATTATTCAAAACATGGATACCTGGGAAACAACGATACAAAATTATACTGGTGTTGCCATTGCCAATAAATTAACTGGGAATACTCAAGCTGTTGTTGATGAAAATGCGTATTGTATACAGTTCTATGTTACGCAAAAAGTAACAAACCTAACTCCAGGGACCACCTCTTCTGTTCCTACAGAAGTCCTTTATCAGGGCTACAGCATACCCACCGATGTGCTTGAAACCGGCATTATAGAAAGTGGAAATTTTACTGGTGTGGGAATAAATGGACCTAGACCTCTAGGATGCAGTATTGGTAAGTCTGGCATCAAAGCCGTGGGCACACTTGGGTTAAGGGTACAACTGCCAGATGATAAGCAGGTCTATGGGTTAAGCTGCTATCATGTATTGTTCCCTACTGAAATGGCGAACGGCATATTTCAAATTCCAAAACCAAATGGCACTTCTACAGGTAAAATGAAGGACGTAATTTCACCAAGTGAGATTGATTTGACACCAGCTTTCCCATCTCCAGTTTTTATTGGCACCGCTTCACATGGTATATTCAATAACAAATTAGACATTGGCCTATTTACTACAACAAGAGCTGAAATTGACCAAAAGATTTATACCATGCCCTTTGCTGACCAAATTCATGATGCTACATCGGAGGAAGAGAAGAAATTAAAAGTCAAATTTTGCGGTCGCACTTCAGGTGCAGCCTGCGAGGGTGTGCTATTCAATAAAGATGCATCACCAAAAATTGGATTTCGACTATATACCGGCAATAGAATAGTTCAGGTTTTCTCAGAAGTCATTCAGTTGAAAATTTGCGCTAAAAAAGGAGATAGTGGAGCTGTTGTTTTAACTGAAGATAACAAGCTTCTGGGCATGATCTTCGCTGTTGCCGAAGATGAAGGCTATGCCTGGATAATTCCAATGAGATCAATCTACAATAATATTTATTTCACCGCAGTTTAAATTCAATTCAATATGAAAACAATTATCTACATTTTCGCTCTAACCTTATTAATGCTATTTTGCATTTCGGTAAAAGGCCAAACCAAAACAGGAACAGTTATTAATGTTAAGGATCTGAAGAAAGACAATTGCAAAGACCCCAAGCAGGAGGAGCTTGGTAAAAACGATAATTTCTATGTTACGATTAACTTTCCCGACAAAAAAGAAGCGGAGCGTAATCAGGCCAATTATAAACTACAACGACTTAATAGTGCAGGCACTCCATCACCGCTACTTGAAGGTAAAGTTTCTAATACCCATCTAACTTTCATATATAATGCCGCATTGCAAGCTAAGGGCGATAAGGATATCATTTCCTTTAAAATCCTTTATATTAAAGATGCTAAAGATCCAGCTAAAAATGAATGTCAATATGAAATTAAATTAGTAGAAAAAAAAACTGGAACGCCTACAGGGGATGCTGAGACACCTAAAATTGTGGCACCAGCAGTTGATTATCTAGCGATCGCAAAAAAACACAACTTTAACGTTAATTTGTCAAACTTAGACATTGTATCAGAATGTTGTCCTGAAGATGTTTATCCTTGTTTGGAGGGGGAAAGTATCACTTCATTTCTAGACACAGGAAAGAATGAAAAATTAAACAAGGATACAGCTCGCTATAAAAGGCTCAAGCAAACAGTACCTAGAAATCGAATATTTTATGACGCAAAAGCGAACCAAACCTATTTCGTAGACAATAAAGGAGATGTAACTCGCCTGTCGGCAGCTACGAAAAGAAAATTCCATGTAAAGGGTGGCGATCCTTTAGGTTTTGAAATTATCAATGTAAATCCCAACATCTATAAACTGGATATAAATGAAAGCTCTGAGAGTCTTTGGCAAAATACAAATGCACTGTTGGCAAGATATTTTTCTCCTTTTGATGGTGTTGCTGGCGAAGGCGCTAGTGATGGACCAGATGAAAAGGAAAACCGTATTGATGTAGTAAGAGCAGGAATATTGACGATGATCGCTGCATTGAACGATTTTTGGCTTGGCCAACAATCCGCCTGCGACAATTTAAACTTTAAATTGACCTATAATAAAATTGAAGCTAAAAAGAGAGTTGACGCATTCCTTCATGCTCAACCAATGGCGAAATCTCCTACACTTACTTTAAATGAGTTCCTAAAACAGGAATTAAAGATTGCTAAAGAAGACAGTACATTGTATAAAACAGCCACACAGTTGTACAATAAACTAATAGGTACCTATATCCACATGTTACGCAATACACGTGCTGCTACCAACAAAGACCGTATCGACTTTAAATTTAGTATTCTAGCTAAAGAAGGAACCGCTTACATAGACAAGGTAAAAGAAATGGTAGTGCCGGTACCTATCATCGGTAATTTCAAGGTCGATGTAAGCTCAGGTCTATATTACGCACCATTTTTAAAGGATCATATTTATTCACTTAAATCAGATTACAACCTCGTGCCTAATCGTGCTGGTACAGGTTTGGATACCCTTAAGGGTAAAAGGATTAAAGATGATGGAAGTTCTGGAGAGTTTGGGTTCGTTAGTTACCTGCATTTTTACAATCGATGTTCTGTAAACTTTAGTTGGGGCTGGCACTTAGGAGCGGGTGTTAGCTTAAACGATCAGATCAGGCCTCGATATTTTACAGGCCTTAGCTTTTTGCTCGGTAAAGAAAATGGACGTATAGCTTTAAATATAGGTGCAGTAATGGGCAATGTTAATCGGATAAGCAACAGATACGAAAAAGTAATTGGAGATAGCAGATCGGATTTCGAACTTGTGAATGCAGCAGAAACGAGCGTTTCCTATGTTAAGAAATTTAAGATTGCACCAGCTATTGGCATTACCTACAACATACCATTCAGTCTAAAAAAAGGTACCCAAGAAGAGCCAGTTTCGGGTACAAAAAAGTAATAAATGTATAAAAAAGGGTAAAAACACCTATCTAATTCTTGATATATTTTCAGAATTTTATTGAACTAATTGTTATTCAATGCCAAGAACGGTGGCTTAAACTAATCGTATGCTGATAAACACTTGATCTGTCAAACTAACCATCAAAAAACATATAAAATGGCTACAATGAAAAAGACTGCTAAAGGAGACCGACTAACAAAGGCACTTAAAATTGACTACACCGAAGAAGAAAATATCTGGCTCACCAACAGTGCAACCCTGAGAAGATTGATTGGCATATTGGGAATGGCCCTACCTTTATTGTTGTGGTGGTTTCTTTCGATCACAAGCCATTACAATATAGTTCTTGAATCCATAAGCCATTATTACTACACCAGGGCTGGAAGCATCTTTACCATCATCATCAGCCTGATGGCCATATTTCTAATCGTTTATAAAGGAAAAGATCCTGTAGATTTTTACCTGTCTTTTGCTGCAGGTATCTTTGCCCTTTGTGTATTGTTATTTCCTACCAGTAACATTACCGAAACTTGTTGTCAAACCAACTTTGAATACTCGGTCACATTCATCCAACCGAGTAAGTTCAGGCACAATTTCCATTACATCTCAGCAGGGATATTCCTTGGTTGCCTTGCCTATATGTCGCTGTTTATTTTTACCCGATCAAGTATAAAAAAGATCAAGGACAGAGGACGAACAAAAAATATCAGTAACGGAATTTATATCTGCTGTGGGATCATGATGCTGATTGCGATGTCTATCATTTTCTCAGGATTTCTGGGATGGATAGACGAAGCTTATTACACTAAACATCACCTTACCTATTGGATGGAAGTAGTGGCCGTTGAATTCTTTGGATTATCATGGCTGGTAAAAGGCCAAACCATTTTTAAATAGCATCATCCTTCCAAAACTAATCAATAGTTAACACCTTTGATGTACACGATATATTAATCAATAGGTAACTATAACAACTTACAATAAATTATTGCTCATTACAAAGTGTACCAATTCTGCCGATGTTTTTGTTGCCGTTTTTCTACGTAAATTTCTTTTATGATTTTCTACTGTAGAATACGAAATACACAAGTCTTGAGCAATAGCCGGACTGGTTAGCCCTCTAAGCATTAAATTTAACAATTGCCTTTCTCGCTTAGTGATATGAGGTAGTTCAATACCATTAGCTGTTACGCCCTCTCCCATTGCCAAATGGTAATATTCGGTTTTGCCATCAATGATGTCAACAAGTGTCATTAAAATCGGTCTGCTATTAAAGTTAAAGTGTGTTAAATCGGTAATCATCATCAAGCCGCAGGTAGTCAAATTTTCGTTATTTACATAGATACTGGGCATTTGTATCAATACCCAACGATATATTTTATTTGCATTTAACATCCTGGCATAGATGTTTATTTTCACATCTTGTTGTCGTTCTACAGGCAAACCAACAATTCTATCTGTAGCAAACTGTATGGCCGATAAAACGTAAGGGCTGTCTTCTGGATGTATGTTTTCTACAAAAAATAAGGCCGATTTGTTTTCCCATTCAGATTTTGTGAACGGAGTGAGTTCATCAATATTCTCACTGGCAGTAGTAATGAGCATATGGGCACTATCGCCAATAAACCAATAATATGGACCAATAGCGAAATGATGGGCTTCTTTAATTTGGCGTTCAAAAAAAGTTTGATAATCAACAATGCCTAATTCTTTATCCGATTTAGCATTTTTCTCAAATTGTGCTGTAGTTAAGGGTTTTAAAGTTTTCATAAGATAGGTTACAGCTACCTAAGATAATCTTTTTTAAAGGGAATTAAAATGATAGATATCTGCTATTTTTTGGTCTTTTTTTAACCATTAGATTTGATTAAAATCTTCACCTAATTGAAAACCTTACCATGAAAACAAAAATTTTAATCATGCTATGTATTGTTGTATTGGCAGCATGTAAGAAAAAGGAAACAGCAAATGAACCCAAAGTTGAGCAAAAAACTTATGTCAAAAAACAAATATTTGCCAGTGGTGAAAACACTTGGAACTATGATGCAGAAAACCAATTGAGAACAATCACTTTTGTAAGTAAAAATGAAGCAGCAAGTCCCTCATTTACTTTTACTTTTATATACGATGCAAATCATCGCATTACAGAAAGACATGCTGATGTAACCAACCCATCATCTGATGATTATGTTTATAAAAACACCTATGATGCAAACGGGAAAGTGACCTTAGAAACCTATGCTAACAAAACAACTGGTGCATTCATATCATCTAAAAACTTTACCTATACTGCAAATACAGTTACAATCTCTAAAAAAGACGCTTCAGGTACAGTTACAGGAAGTGAGGTATACACCTACAGTAATGATGGAAAAAATGTGATCAAATTAGAGATTTTTGGGCCTACTGGAACTTTATTCTCTACTCAAGTATTTGGTGGCTTTGACGATAAGAAAAGCTTTTTGCAGTTATACCCTATAGGTTACACCACTCCGATAATGCATGCTAATAACCATACCATACAAAATTTCACGAATAACATCTCAGGTTCAGCCATTAATGCTACTGTAACTTACGAGTATAATATGGATGGATACATCACCAAACGCACTATTAATTCAAACAGTGCGGAATCTTTCGAATACATTAAAAAATAACTCACCCTATCATGAAAACAAAAATTTTAATCATTTTATGTGTTGTTGTATTAACAGCGTGTAAGAAAAAGGAAATAGAAACGGAACCAACACCGATACCAGTTACTAAAAATTATTACGCAGTTGGACAAGATATTAATCCTACAACAGGTATATCGGTTATCAAATATTGGAAAAATGGAATAGCTACTAATTTAACCGATGGCACCAAAAATTCTTATGCAAGCAGTATTGCAATAATTAATGGCGAAGTATTGGTAACTGGATCAGAACATAACGGTACAAATTTAGTGGCTAAACTATGGCGCAACGGCGTACCTACTACATTAAGCAATACAGCATACAATGCTGTACCAGATAGAATTTTTGTTGCTGGTACAGATGTGTACGTAACTTTTAGTGAAAAAAATGCGAATGAAATATATGTGACTAAACTTTGGAAAAATGGCGTCGTTACAAATATTAGTAATGGGCTTGTAGGCATACAAACTGGGGGTTTATATGTTAACGGTAATGATGTATATGTGGCTTATAGCGAATTTGTGGCTAGCCACGGTACTTATAAAGCAAATCTATGGAAAAACGGAACAGTAACTGGTTTAACTGGCGGCTTGTATAATGCCTTAACAGCTGGCATAACTGTAATTGGAAGCGATGTTTATGTAGCCGTAAAGGAGCAGGTAGAAAGCTCTGGCAACTACAAATTAAGACAATGGAAAAATGGCACATTTACAGACCTAACTAATGGTGCTGTTTTTACTGATATCAGGGATTTAGTTGCTTTGGGTAACGATACTTACATTGTTGGTGCAGAAGCCTCTAGCGGATCTACCACCGTAGGCAAAGTTTGGAAAAATGGAGTAGCATCTAACCTAACCGATGCTAGTAAAATTAATTATTTATATAGCATAGCAGCAAGTGGTACCGATGTTTATATTGGTGGATACGAGCGTATTGGAACTACCACAAAATATATTGCCAAAACTTGGTTAAATGGGCAAGAAACCAAACTGAGTGATGGAAGTAGCGATTGTAGAATAACTGGTGTTTTTGTCAAATAGATCTTAGTGAATTCAATCAAAAACGATGAAAGCAAAAATATTTATCCTATTGATGTGCATTTGCGGCCTAAGTAAGGCACAAGTTAACAACGATATTACCAGAAAATTTGATTTTGTACAAGGTGATAAAATTCTAGTACTCGAAAATTTTAGTCAAGATCAATTAGGTGATTTTCCTGCCAAATGGAGTACAAATAGCGGTGGTGAAATTGTAGCGCTAAATGGTGAAAAATGGTTCAACTTTGGTAAAAATGGAGTATTCATACCACATGTTATCAATAACTTACCTGATAATTTTACATTTGAGTTTGATGTAACTAGTAGTGCCAATTTTAATTTCTATAGCAATCCCTTAAGTTTTGCTATCGCCGAGTTGGCTAAACCAAGTACTGATTACGTGAAATGGAAACAGTTTAACAGATTGGGCAGAAATGGTATCGAAATAGGCATTCATCCAAAATCGGTATCTACTTCAAATAGTAAAGGCACTACCAATTATCAAATTTACAACAACGGCAATTATGGTGATAAAAATAAAGCCATACAAAATGAATTTGTCAGTGATGTAAAAGCTACCGTTCATGTGAGTATTTGGCGTCAAAAAAACCGGTTACGGGTCTACCTCAACCAAGAAAAAATATGGGACTTACCAACTGCTTTTGTTCAAGATAAAAAGTACAACAGCATCCTCTTTCAAACTGGAAACTTTAAAAAAGAAGAAGACAAATATTACATCAATAATTTGAGATTAGCCGTTGGTGATCCAGATACACGTCATCAACTCATCAACGAAGGTAAATTTGTTTCATCAGGTATTTTGTTCGATGTAAATTCAGCGAATATCAAATCTGAATCACTGGGTCTAATTAAAGCCATCGCAGTTATTTTACAAGAAAACCCGACAGTTAAAATTAAAATTATTGGCCATACAGATAGCGATGGAGAAGAAAAAACTAACCTCAAACTATCTGTACAACGTGCCGAAGCCTTAAAGAAAATGTTAAGCGCTGATTTTGGCATTGAAGCTGCCAGAATGCAAACCGATGGCAAAGGCGAAAGTGTACCAGTAATGCCAAATACCAGCGAAATTAATAAGGCCAACAACCGTAGGGTTGAGTTTGTAAAAATTAAATAGTACTAAATCAAATACCAGGAAAAAAATATTGCTTGTACGCTTATTCTTCCCAACCATTTTATTTGCCCAACTCAGATCTGGCCAATATAAATTAGGCTTAGCTACTTATAATTTACGTATGGAACTTACCAATAGCAATTATATGAGGGTTGCTATTGTTGAATTTACATTAACACGATAGCAAAAAACATTGATTAAGCTAGTAGAAGCAATAATGAAGATGATCGCTTTACTGTCTAAAACTATAAGTGATACCAGCTTGTATTAAACCAATAATACCTTCTAAAAAATCGGGTTGAACATTAAATTCCCAATTATACTCCAAATCTTGGTTTAATAAATCACCTAAATCAGACTGATCTACATGGATACACTTTATCCTTAAAACCTTATCAGAAACAGTTAACGCTTCTATTGGCAAACGCAGAGATGGTTCTGGATAACGACGCAAAAAAACATTCCCATGTTTCTCACTCAATGTAATCAATATACGTTGATTAGCAGATGGATTAATCAAACGCAGGGTGAGTCCATCACTTTCCAAAAGAATATTTACTTCATCGCTGAATTGCTTATCTACTGAAAGCCCATTCTGATGGATGCTTTTAATCATTTCTAACATAGCCTCAACACCTTTATATTCTGGTGTTATCGATAGCCGTTGATTTCCTTTCTGAAAACAAGCAGTAAACTTCAATTTGCCTTCACTTATGGAAACATTTTGAATTGGAACCAAAGATGGATCACTTAATGGCGTTTCATTCATCCATAATTTTTGATCATGGAGGTAAAATGATTCTCCAAAACCAACTTTCAGCTTATGATATACTGGATCAAGTTCTAGCAGCAGTGTATCTGCAATACGCTCATTTTGACCTTCTGGAAATTCAATTGCTGCACCCATAAAAAAGATAAACTAGTGAAATAAAAGTATTGATAATTATGCTAGTTAAAAAATCGGTTATCTGTAAAAAGTCTCACAGATAACCGAAAGAAAACTCATAAAATGAAGAAACTGAACTACGTTTCTATATTATTTAGGTTGTTGTTGCGTAACACAATGTACCATGCCACCATTAGCAAACAAATTGCGACAATCTATACCAATAACCTGTCTTCCAGGATATAATTTTTGAATGATAGCGTTGGCAACCGTATCATTCGGATCGTTATAATTGGGTACCAATACCACATTATTTGCAATATAATAATTGATATAAGAGGCTTTTCCAACATTTTTACCATAGGTGGTAAATACATCGTTTTTTGTTAAGGGAATTTCAACAAAATTATAACCTTTGCCGTTCTTATTAGCAGCCTTATAGAGTGTAGCCACATCTCTTGTTGGTACTTGCCAATACTCTAAATCCTCTTCTGCCATGGTAACAATGGTAGATGGATTGGCAAATCTTGCAAAACCATCAATATGCATATCAGTAATATCAAGTCCGGCTTTTCCTTCTAGCCAGATAAATTTGGTCACACCCAAGTATTTGGTAAAGATCGCTTCTGCCTGTTGCTGCGTCATACCAGGATTTCTGTTTTCATTTAGAATAGAACTTTTACAAGCCATTAAAGTACCATTGCCATCAATTTCAACACTTCCACCCTCATTGTTCATCACCTTATTGAGGTTTACTACTTGCTTACTTTGCTTTGCAGCTAATTTTGTCGGAATTTGATTACAGTGATCGTAGCCAGCCTTATTTCCCCAACCGTTAAAACCCCAATCTTCAATCAGTACTTGTCCATTTTTGTCTTTTACGTATATCGGACCATTATCACGTACCCATACATCATCAGTAGGACTAATTGTAAAGTCTATACGATCAAATGCAACTTGAGCGTTTTCTAACAATTGGGTTACTCTTGCCTTTTCAAGCTCATTGTATACAATTAAATGCACTTTTTCGCTTTTAACGAGGGCTTTTGTCATGGCTATCCAAGTCTCATCAAGACGATTGCGATAGGTTTTGCCATATTGATATTCATGTGGCCATTGCAGCCAGGTGGCTTCATGTAAAGCAGACTCTTCTGGCATGGTGTATAAGATGTTAGAATCAGTAGTAGGAACAGATTCAATGTTTTCTGCTTCTTTTGAGCAGGATAAAAATATGACGGTTAAAACCAACATTGTAATTTCCATTTTGTACGTTTTTAAATAAGATAAAATTTTCATAGGGCAAAACTACAAGAGCCACAACATAGATTGTTGTCCAAAATTGACAAATTCAATTCAGGCTAAAGGCAACCAAATATAGGTTAACTGCCCTTCTGTAGAACTGGTATTGTCTGGGTGCCTGATATATTTTTCGATAACAGGTGTATGCCCAAATTCAAGGTCGGCCATTAAAATCCAACCCGCATATATTAGACTATAAGTTTCTTCAATCGTTTCATAACTACCGTGATGAGTAAATTGGGCATACCTACCACCTCCTATTGTTTTAGCAGGTAGCTTAAGTGTTTGCGATTGCATTGCAGAACAGGTATCATATCTACAATCAAGACTTTCTCTAAGCAGTGGTTCATCAGCTACAATACCATAAAACTCGTTCCCATTTAACGGAAATACATTTTCCAGAAATTTGTCCCATTGTAATTCAATTTCATCATGTACATATCTAATAAAGGCACTCTTGAAGTAAACCGTTACAGGTGGTACGTATACAATTTCGGGTTTTAAAAGATGGGCTGCTTCAATTGGAAATATTTTAGCTTTTGCCAAGAAAGGAGTTTTTTGACTTTTAGCAGCTTTAGGTGCCATACCAAAATGTTGTTTAAATGCTTTTGAAAATGAAGCCAAATTTGCAAAACCAACTTTCAGTGCAATAAAAGAAATGCTGTTGTGGGTATACAGGATCATTTTATAAGCATTCTCTACCCTCAGTCGTTTCTGATAGGCACCAATAGTTTCACCGCAGGTATACCTAAAAATCCGTTGAATGTTTCTATACGAGTAATTGGATACTTCTTCTAGCTCCTTGATAGAAATTGCTTGGTCATAGTTTTTTTCAATAAAACTCAATGTATGGTAAACACAATCAAGATTGGTAGAAGTATCCTTTTTCATCTTAATACCAATTTACTAAATTGTTTAAAATATACCTATCTTAATATCTAAATAAAGCCGATTAAGATGACAGAAAATTTCAATAAATATGGCGCTTCATTTTTTGTTGACGAAGCTCATTTTGAAGAACTATTCTTATTACTAAAAAGCGTGACATTGAAAAAAAATAATTTTTTCTTAAAAAGTGGAGAGAAATGTAAGTACCTGGGCTTTGTAGAAAGTGGCACAATGAGAAGTTACTACATTAACGAAAATGGAATTGAAAAGAACTTTGATTTCTATTTTGACCGTAATTTTTTTACAGACTATGAAAGTATTTTGTGTAATACAAAATCCAATCTCAATATCCAAGCGCTTGAAGAAACCAAAATTCTACTTTTAAATAAAGAAGACCTGCAAAAACTCTATCTTAAAGAAGCGTATTGGCAAGAATTTGGTCGGGTAATGGCCGAAAGGATATTCCTTAATGCAAAAAAAAGAATTGAGGATCTACTCTATTATTCGCCTGAAAGACGGTACACCAATTTATTAAAAGAGGCGCCATTGGTATTTGAAAAAATACCACAAAAACTTATTGCAAGCTATCTCGGAATTACGCCACAATCACTGAGCAGAATTCGTAACAGAATAACTCATTAATTAACTTAAGTGAACGTTTTTTAGATTCACAGCTGATAAATTTGTGATATAAAAATCTAAAAACATCAACTATGGAAACAAAAGATTTAACCATTATCTTGGTTCATGGTGCCTGGGGCGATGGCTCACATTGGCAGCATATTATCCCATCACTTGTAAAGGAAGGATACAAAGTACGTTCTGTACAAAACCCATTAACCTCTCTTCAGGATGACGTTAACAAAACGAAAGATCTGATTGACGCTCAAGAAGGAAAAGTGCTTCTAGTAGGCCATTCTTATGGTGGAGCAGTAATTACCGGAGCCGGAAATCACGAAAAGGTAGTGGGGCTGGTATATATTGCAGCTTTTGCTCCGGATGAAGGAGATAGCCTTGGTAGTATTTTTGCTCGTAGGGAAGCACCATCTGGTGGAGCTAGTATTTATCCCGATGCAAAAGGGTTCTTATGGATCAAATACGATGATTTTCACCAATCATTCTGTCAAGATTTAACTGAAAAAGAGGCCTTGGTCATGTCCTTATCCCAAAAACCTATTTACAACGGTTGTTTTGGAGATGAAATGGGAACACCAGCATGGAAAACAAAACCAAGTTGGTACCAGGTTTCCAATCAAGATCGGATGATCCCTGCTGCAACTGAGCAAGAGATGGCAGAACATATCAATGCAAAAAAAATCATTCATTTAGAGGCCAGCCATGCTTCATTAGCTTCTCATGCTACAGAAGTAACAGCATTAATTGTAGAAGCTGCTCAAACAGTATAAACTGCTAAAGTTAGCGTATTCGCATAATCTAGTGTTTGTGATTAAAAGAATAATTAAAAAGGAGGTTGTCTTTATTACAGCCTCTTTTTTAATTTCTGGCACTATTGATACTTTATCCTTATTTTTGAAAACAAAGCATGAGAATTTTAGTTACAGGATCATCCGGACAGTTAGGCTCAGTAACCGTTAACCATCTAAAAGCTTTTGGACATGAGGTAATCGGAATAGATATCGTTCCACACCCATCAACTACTTATTTGATGGATATCCAAAATGCTCAAGAAATGGAAAATATCACCATGGGGATAGATGCCATTGTACATACAGCAGCTTTACATGGCAAACATTACGATTTGAATTATACTAGAACAGCATTTGTAGAGGTAAACATTAAAGGCACGCTTAACCTACTTAATGCAGCTGTTATAAACGGAGTAAAGAAGTTTTTGTACATGAGTACTACTTCTATTTACGGTACTGCAATGACAGATGAAACACAAGCCGTTTGGGTAGATGAAACCTTAACAGAAGAACCTAGAGACATTTACGATATTACCAAGCAATGTTGCGAACAGCTCTGTAAAGACTTTTTTGCTAAAGAGAAACTAGAAGCAACTGTTTTTAGGGTAGCCCGATTTTTACCTGAAACAGCCAATATGGCTATTAACCATCGTTTGTACCGAGGGCTCGATGAGAGAGATGGAGCCGAAGCAATAAGATTGGCACTAGACCATCATTTTAAACAATTTGAAGTCTTTAATATCTCCAGTGGCTCTCCATTCAATAAAGAAGACTTAAGCATTCTTAAACATGCTCCTTTAGCAGCAATTGAAAAATACCATCCTGAGGCGATAGCCATTTACCA
Source organism: Pedobacter sp. Hv1 (assembly GCF_001412215.1). Classification (GTDB taxonomy): domain Bacteria; phylum Bacteroidota; class Bacteroidia; order Sphingobacteriales; family Sphingobacteriaceae; genus Pedobacter. Next base: position 304,529 of record NZ_LLWP01000004.1, on the reverse strand, counting down.
ACAAAAAGGTTGGGTATTTCCAGCAAGCATTGATCGGGTTTATGTATCGGCCAAAGCCAAAGCTATTTTTGGCTATACTCCTAAATATACATTTGATTTTCTTTTAGGGCAATAACACTGATGGTTTGTTCATCACTTTCCAAAAGAAACCCCCACCCAATAAGTACATCAGTACATCTACAGAATCGCTCACGTATCTTTCCATAAAGTATGGCAACAGTACCTCAAAAATAATACTACACATCATGATGATAAAAATAAGCTGCCAATATACCAACACAAAATTTTGTTGCGATAACAACCAACGCATTAACCATAAGCTTAGTGTAGCTATTACTGGAACGGCCAATAGGTCGCTCAGGTAAAACTGGATCAGGTTTGGAAATATATACCCTAGCCTATTGGCTACATACAATAATAAGTATATTGAAAAAAAGGACCAGAACCATTTGGCGGTATGCATTAACCAGCTACCAAAACTACCACGGCAATGATACTTAAGATAATGCCAATAAAAAGTGTTGCGGCGTAGTTACTGATTTTACGCACAATAGGATTCTGTTTGGCAATCTTAGCCTGCTCTACAGCTTCCTGCGCTTCTTTTTTAGCTGCTAATTTATTCAACTTGTTGATCTTTTCTTCTTCTAACAAGGCGTTGCAATTAATGCAACGATCGTGTAATTGCCCTTGCCATACTGTCCATTCTTTGCAATGAGGACATTTTAATTCTTGTTTTGCCATACCATTTGATGTTAACCTATCCATTCAAAGGCAAAGATCGTTAAGAATGTGAGGCAATAAAAGGGTGATAAAACGGCAAAAATGGTCGAAATCACTGATTTTAGAAGATAATTAGCTAATTTTATGGTAAAAATAGAACATTTTGAAAGCTACCATTCCAGAATTTAGTATTTTAGAAATCGTTAAACCCATATCTACTGGTAAAAAAGCGATAGATTATTACGTAGCTTTTTGCTCTGCGCCTATGCAACTGAGTAAGTTTCCACAACGTGGTGCTTATTATGGCATTGCAATATGCACACAAGGCAGTGCTACCCTTTTGGCCAACTTAGAGCAATATCAATTAACACCAGGTACCTTAATTGTAATGGGGCCAGAAACAATACGCAGCTGGCCTACACAAACAGCTGACTATGTTGAAGAGATTTTGTTCTTTACCGAACCTTTCTTTCTAGCAATCACAAAGAATCCGAACAGTCTCCATCAATTTACTTTTTTAGACAACAACAGCCCTAAAACTATCCTGTTAAGCACAGATCAATGTGATATCATTAGCAAACTCTTGAAAGACATTAAACAAACCATTGCCCAAGAGAGCCCCCGTGAGCCTGAACTGGTTGGCAGTTATATCAATATTGTACTGAACCAAGTGGCAGATCTATATGAACTGCATTACCCTGATGGATTGTTGAATAATACCAATATCCAGCGCAATATGGTATTACAGTTTAAAAAATTGCTATTGGCCAATTACTTGCAGCTCCATACTGTAAATGCCTATGCAGCACTTTTAAATGTAACAGCCAAACACCTGAGCCAGACCATTAAGGCAAATACGGGCAAAACAGTGAGTGTGTGGATTCAAGAGATATTGATTTTAGAAGCCAAGGTAAGGCTGAAACAGACCAACCTGAGTATTAACCAAATTGCTGATGTTTTGAACTTTAGCGACGCTTCTTTATTTGGCAAATATTTTAAGCGTTACGCTGGTTGTTCGCCAGCAGCTTACCGTAAAAACTAAAATGTAGATGATTTAGGGATGCTACTTAATAAAATGATATTTATTAATTATTTTTCTATTACCTTAATCATTGAAAAACATTTAAACTACTTGTGACATGTACATCAATAAAAATTTCAACTTTAAAGGCCTCATGGAATTTGCAGGCCGACACCTGATCTGGCTTGGCTTATGGTCTTTTATCGTTGTTTTTATCTATAAAATACTGGGCATTAGATGGGTGGCCATTCCACTTTCTGCAGTAGTAATTGTAGGTACTACTGTAGCATTTTACATTGGCTTTAAAAATAACCAAGCTTACGATCGACTTTGGGAAGCCCGAAAAATTTGGGGATCTATTGTAAACGGAAGCCGTTCTTTTGCCACTAACATTAGGGCATATGTGAGCAATAAGTTTCGTGCGGATGCTTTACCACAACAAGAATTAGACGCCATTGTAAAAAAGATCATTTACCGTCACATTGCATGGATATATACCTTAAGAAGCCAGTTGCTTGCCCCCACCGCATGGGAACATATCAGTCAGAGTGTTCACATTGCAAGACTTACCAAAAGAAGAATCCAGAATAGTGGCCTCGGTCTTTTAGAAGATGATGATGCAGATCATCAATTGACTAAGCATCTAGAAGCAGCTGAGTATCAATCGTTGGTTAAATACAGCAATATGGCCACCCAGTTGATCGATATTCAATCGCAACAACTCAAACAACTAAGAGATGAAGATCTAATTGACGACTTTCGGCACGTTGAACTCCAAAAAATACTGAACGATTTTTATGAACAACAAGGCAAAACAGAACGGATCAAGAAATTTCCATTGCCCCGTCAGTATGGTGGTGCCAGTTTGTTGTTCGTTTCTATTTTTATTTTTCTTTTGCCATTTGGTTTGGTAGCAGATTTTGATAAACTAGGGCCATACGCTTCTTGGTTGGCCATACCTGTGATTACTTTAATTGGTTGGCTTTTCTTGGTTATGGAGCTCGTTGGCGATTATTCCGAGAACCCTTTTGAAGGTCTGCCCAATGACATTCCGATGTTATCTATTTGCCGCACCATAGAAATAGACCTTAAAGAAATGATTGGCGATACTGATATTCCACATCCAGTAACTGCAAAAAAAGGAGTATTGATGTAGAATGTTGTATTAAAAATTAGTAAAGCGATATTTTTGAATAACAATTGACGTTTTATATACTCCTATATTTTGAATCATTATGCCGATCACCATACGTCCAGCAACTTTTGAAGATATTCCACAATTGCAACAATTAATTACCATCTCTGTTCGTGGTTTGAGCAAAGGTTATTATACTCCTGCCCAAATTGAAAGTTCTATTCAACACATTTTTGGAATAGATACACAATTGGTAAAAGATGGCACCTATTATGTTGCCCAATCAGACGAGACAATTGTAGCTTGTGGAGGCTGGAGCAAACGCAATACTTTGTATGGTGGCGATCAGTATAAAGAAATTGAAGATCCACTATTAGATCCAGAAACAGATGCCGCCAGGATCAGGGCTTTTTTTGTACATGCAGATTGGGCCAGACAAGGCATAGGTAAAAAATTGATTGATGTTTGCGAAAAAGCAGCATTAGCACATGGTTTTACAAGTTTAGAGCTAGGTGCTACTTTACCCGGTGTACCACTTTACGATGCGCTAGGTTACAAGGCCTTGGTACGAATTGATGAAGTACTACCTGATGGCGAATTATTAGGTTTAGTTAAAATGAGAAAAGAACTGATAATAAGTTAAACACTATCTTTTCATCCCTCCTTATTACCAGTCAATTAGCTAAAATTTTATTTATTTTTTGAAATATGATTTGATATACGAAATTATTCGTACAATTGCATTCAACAAACTACGAATCAATTCGTAATACGATACCAAATTATTGATCAAAATGAAAAAACTATTCAAGACCTTTTTGTATGGTACATTGTTATTGATGGTTACCAACACTTTTGCGCAAAGAACAATTGGCGATAAATATGCAGACAGCGTACAAAGGATTAGAAATAATGTAAGAAAAATATGGATAGATCAGAAAAAACCTACACCAACTGAATTAGAAAAGAGCATTGAGCAATTAAAAAGCGCCCTCACCTACTTAGATCAAACAGAAGTTAAAGATGTTGCACAAGGAAGCTCCTATTTATACAACAGGAAAAGTGACGTTTATTCTAGTCTTTTAGAAATGTATACCCTTAACAAACAATATGATAAAGCCATTGATGCTTTTGAAAAAGCCTATGAAAATGCAAAATGGGATCGTTCGGGTATAGAAAAAGACACTATCTATAAAGAATTAGTTAAACTGCCTAAGTTTATTACTTTAACAGAAAAATATAAAGCTCGGGCAGCTTTATGGAAAGGCGATATTTTTAAAACACCTTATAAACCCAATCTTTCTGACGAAGAAAAAGTAGCTGGCCTATCTCAATTATGGGCGCAAGCTAAGTACAATTTTGTTTACCTAGATCGATTAACTACAGATTGGAACAAAACCTATTTAGCTTATCTTCCTTTAGTTAAAGCTACAAAAAGCACTAAAGAGTATTATAGGGTACTTCAGCAATTTTATGCGCAACTACATGATGGACATACTGATGTTTTCCCTCCTGCTGAACTAGTTAGGGAATTTTATGCCAAACCACCAGTTAGAACCGAATTGATAGAGGGACGTGTATTCATCACTTCGGTAAGTAGCGATAGTTTGCAACAAAATGGAATTGTACCGGGTTTAGAAATTTTAAAGATTGATGGAGAACCCGTAATGAGCTATGCAGACAAATATATAAAGCCTTATCTCAACAGCTCAACACTACAAGATTTAATTGCTCGCCAATTCTCTACTTATCTATTACGAGGCGATGAGTTTACACCAATCAGTTTAGAACTTAAAGACAAAAAGGGCAAGGTTTGGACTACTACGCTCAATCGAAGTGGTTACAAAAACCTTAAAAAAGTACCTGCAATGGAATTTAAAACCATTGGTGATATTGGCTATTTAACGATCAATAGTTTTAATGATGAAAGTATATTAAAAAAATACGACTCCTTATTTACAACAATTGCCAATACTAAAAGCCTAATTATTGATGTAAGGGACAATGGTGGTGGCGAAGGAGCTTATGGCGAATACATTTTAAGAACCTTAGCCAATCAGACTTTTAACTTAGCAAAGGGAAGCACCATACGCTATGAAGGACAACCTGTACCTGGAACAAATTGGGTAACCAGAAGCATGGGCAGCACAGCTCCAAACAAAAAAAATCATTACGATAAACCTATTGTGTTATTAATTGGTCCGAATACCTATTCTGCTGCAGAAGATTTTACAATGCAATTTGATGCCATGCAACGAGGAAAACTGATTGGTTTACCTACCGGAGGCAGTACAGGGCAGCCTTTTAGTTTCGATTTACCAGGTGGTGGCTCTGCTAGGGTTTGCGCTAAAAAAGATACTTACCCAGATGGGAAGGAATTTGTGGGTATTGGCATCATCCCAGCTATTACAGTAACACCCACCATCAAAGGCTTATTTGAAGGAAAAGATGAAACATTAATGAGAGCACTCGAATTTCTAAGCCAAAAATAACAAGCTCCATCAAAAATCAATATCAAATTAACCTTTGATCATTTTATCTTTTGCATAAATAGGTTTATGCGTATCTTTGAATATGCAGGATATAGAAACTTGGACCTCAGCCCAATTGGCTGTTTTAGCAACAAAAACTCAATTATTGACCACAAAAGAAGCAAAAACTTATCATGTTGATTTTATTGGCAATGCAATTCGTAAAGTACCAAGCAAAATTACGGAAGAGGTTGACTTAGCACACTTCCAATCTAAATTGGAAGCCCTATTAACCTTATTTCCTGTTAAAAACGAAAACAACAAGTTTATTGATAAAGCCTATCTTAAAGCAGTAAATGAATTGAAGATCGAACTGCAGAAAAAACACAACCTGGTAAGTGAAGGTTACTTTATTGCCATTTTTCTACCATTAGGTGTGGCCATAGGTTTGCCTTTTGGTCTACTCTTCAAAAACATTGCTTTAGGTTTACCAATTGGACTGGGCATTGGTTTAGCCATTGGGGCTTCTTTAGACCAGAAGGCAAAAAAAGAAGGCCGAGTTATCTAACGCTATTTTTTGACTAATGCCTTTAACTCTTTCTTAGTCAATTCTTTTTGAACAATAGCTGGTGCAATAACTGAAGTATATACTTGATTCGATTCTAAAACCATACTTGAATTTTCTCCTGTGAGAAATTTACCAGTGATGTAACCATATAAACTCTTATCACGTTGCTTGGTTTTGTCTTTTGCACTTTCAAAATCGGCAGATTTTAAATAACTCAACACTAATGTAATACTAGGTTCTGCATTTTCGCTAGCTTTTGAACTCATACCTAAACTTGCACCCGGAAACACCACATCTCCTACTTTAACAGTAGTACTCCCCTTTTTAAAACCATTGTATTCTGCCAAAGTACCATCCGCATGTTCAATCATAATAAAATTCTGATTGGAAGTAAATGCCACTCCTTCCCTTGAATCAGTATCGTAAATGTCTTTTAGCTCAACAACTATTCCTTTTCTAACTGCTGTAACTGTATCTGCTGCATCTGTAGAAAAACGATAGATTTTCCAGCTATTTGGCGTTGTACTACCAAGATACTTAGCCTTTCCATCTGTTAATTCTAGCGCCTTTACCTTCGTTCCATTTTGATAAGGCAGGAGATAAACAAATTCAGGATCATATTTTGGATTGAGCTTACCTCTGATATAAGAAAAAGTAAAATTAGAATAACGGATGTCCTGATTTTTATTTTCAGGTCTCATCGTGTAAACATTACCAGCATAGCCAGTTATGGTTGCAATCTCTCTTTCTTTTGACAGAGAGTTAGTTAAATTGGTAAAATTCAGTACGACAAGAAAAGTACCTGGATCTGTTTTTGTTGCAATATAATCAATGCTTCTATTGGTATTCGTTTCGACTTTAATTGATATATGTGGTACTTGTGCTTTTACTGCGGACACTGCAAAACAAGCAATTAAGCATATAATGACTGATCGAAGTATATTTTTCATAGCGCGTAGTTGGTTTAACTTAAAGGTAAGTTACAAGATAAATTTCAACTTAAGAAAAGTATGAAATAAATTCACACTCACCATAAAACTGTTTGAATTTTGCAATTCAATGTTTCAATTTTGCAAGCTGCTTGTTTAAATAAGTATTAACTTTAATCTTTATTTAAACGAGATATGTCGAACATAGAAAGTCTTGAAGATTTTTATCAGAAAAAATTCAATTACCTACCAGTTGGTCTGCAACAAGAAATAGGTCATTTTAATGTTTTTAGATTAGAAGATTGTGTGGGTCCAAATGCCAAACCCGTAAAATACAGTCGAAAAGATTTTTACAAAGTAAGTTTGGTTCGTACAAAAGGCATTTACCATTACGCAGATAAAAGCGTTGCTATTGAAGGAACAACGTTGATATTTTTCAATCCGCAGGTACCTTATATCTGGGAATCCTTAAGCGAGAACCAAACTGGCTATTTCTGCATTTTCTCTAAATCATTTTTCACAGAAAAAATCAGAGGCGGATTGAATGATCTACCTATGTATAAGTTTGATGGCAAACCAGCATACGAGCTTAACCAAGAACAAGAACAACAAGCAAGCGAGGTATTTGAAAAAATGTTGAGCGAAATAGAATCAGATTATGCTTTTAAATACGATCTGTTAAGAAACTATGTGATGGAACTGACACATTTTGCCTTAAAATCGCAACCCTCAACCAATCTTTATCAGCATACTGACGCGAAATCAAGAATCACTGCTGTATTTACCGAGTTACTAGAGAGACAGTTCCCAATAGAAACCCCTTCTCAGCGTTTTACCATGCGTTCTGCAAAAGATTTTGCTACGCAATTGGCTATGCATGTGAACCACTTAAACAGAGCCATTAAAGAAACTACAGGCAAAACAACTACTGATGTAATTGCAGAGCGTTTAATTATAGAAGCCAAAACTTTATTGAGACATACCGATTGGAATATTGCCGAAATTGGATATTGCCTAGGCTTTGAAGAACCTGCCCATTTTAATAATTTTTTCAAAAAACAAACACAGTTCACACCAAGCAAGTTCAGAATAGCTTCTTAAAAAGTGTTTGAATTTTGTAATTAATAACTTGAATATTGCAAACTCTGCTGTAGTTTTTGCTATAATTTTGGATCCATAAAAAATCAAATTATGGAAAATCAAAAAGTATGGTTCATTACAGGAGCCTCCAAAGGACTAGGTTTATCACTAGTTAAACAATTACTGAGCAAAGGCGATAAAGTTGCCGCCACTTCAAGAAATGCAGCAGATTTAAACAAAATTATTGCAAACCATCCAAATTTTTTGGCACTTACTGTCGACATCAATAATGAAGAAGACGTTAAAGCCGCCATTGCCAAAAGTATGGAGCAATTTGGAAGGTTAGATGTAATCGTAAACAATGCAGGCTATGGATTATTGGGCAGTCTCGAAGAACTTAGTGAAGAAGAAGCAAGGAAAAATTTCAACATCAATGTATTTGGTTCTTTAAATGTAATCAGAAACGTAATGCCACATTTAAGAGCACAACAAAGTGGTTATATCTTTAATATTTCTTCTATTGGTGGCTTTAGTGGCAATTTTCCGGGTTGGGGCATTTATTGTGCTACTAAATTTGCGGTACAAGGTTTTAGCGAATCGTTGGCCGAAGAAGTAAAACCATTTGGAATTAATGTAACCATCGTTTCTCCTGGCTATTTTAGAACAAGTTTCTTAGAGAAAGATTCTATCAATGTACCAAAGAACCAATTAGATGTTTATCAATCTGTTCGAGCTTCTCAAACAGCACATCAACAACAGATCAATGGTAACCAAGCTGGAGATCCAGAAAAAGCAGTTGCAGCCATTATTGAAATGTCTAGTGTCGAAAATCCACCTTTACATTTATTTTTAGGTGAAGATGCCTACAACAGAGCTTATGTTAAAATGGACGCAGTAAAAACGGATTTAGAGAAATGGAAAAAAATGACGATTGCTACAGGCTTTAACTAATCAATTGCCAAAACTTATTGCTCTAAATGATTTAGAACAATTATTTAATGATACTTAAGGATGAGCCTATAAAAGTTAAGGTTTCAAACTTATGACTATCATTTAGCCCACTCTCATCTCTCTCTTTTTGAAACTGCAAAAAGGAAGGAACATGCAATACTTGATGTTGTACATCTTCATCATCGTACATAGAAATATGTAAGAATGTTAGGCCATCTTCTTGTAAATAAACATTATAAAGAAAATTTGCACTCACTAATTTTTTAAAGTCGTTTAAGAATATGCTAATGTTCTGTTTGTTTTTTTCAACAAACTCTGGCTTTACGGTATAGCTTACTTTTACTGAAATCATCTTTAAGGCTATTTAATCTTTCTTGGTGTTAAAAGTACAAAATTTTGTTCATCTCACTCTATTTACTTCAATACAAAAGACCAATTGTTTAGACAAGATCAAAATGGTCTATCAACAAAAAGACCCTACAAAAGCAGGGTCTTTTTTAATGATTAAGCTCAAAAGCTTATTTAGCCGAGTTTTTTTTATCAGTTACCTCAGTACGGATTTCTTGAGCTAAACCTTTAAGGTCTTGCATTGCTTTACGTACTCTAGTACCTGCTGCTGCGTTACCACCATTATAAAATTTTTCAGCATCTGCCTCAATTGCAGCGATTACTTCTTTAACTTTTGAGAATTTTTCCATTTTTCTAGTTTTAATTTGATTTCAAATATATCATTTATACCTAATAAACAAATGAATTTAAAATATTTATAATTGCTTTTATTGGTGCGTTAAGCCACTTTTTCGACAAAAATACCTGAATGGCAATTTGTTAGCTCTTGATATCAACTTTTAAAAAAAATTAACAAAAGTGCCTTGAAAAGCTATTTAACCATGGTTAACAAGCAAATACTGTCTTTAATAGCCTTTGCGTTAAACGATAATTGTTGGTGTAAAGTTAGTAATTCGCCATTTTTTAGTTCAATTTCATTACCCAAGCTTTCAAAAAATAAATGACCATCAATAAGCTGTAAACTCATGGTAGCTTCATTTTCTTCACTACCAGGATGTATATTTTCTCCAGCTTTAAGCGCAATTAAAGTAATGGTTATCTTTTCTGATTTGAAAACAGTGATTGCATTCTTTCCATTTCTATGGTAAGCATCTTCATTTCTAATCTGATCAATATATTTTGGAATAGCTATGGGAATAATCCCTGCATCGAGAGGCCTTGCCCCTTCAGGTCTTTGCGGTGTAGCATGGTTATATTTTTCTTCCATTATATTTCATTTAAGGTAAAACAGCAATTGGTTAAAGTTGTTTCGGCATTTGTAAATGTTTATAAAATTGCAGATTTTAAATCGATTATTTCGTTTTCTTTGTAGCTTCTTATGGCATTATTCATCAGCTCTTTAAATACAGGTAGTAACGGCAATTGTTTTTATATAGGCAATGCCGATGAAGCAATATTGGTAGATGTTGGTCTGAGTTGTAAGGAAACTGAAATTAGGATGCAAAGGCTATCATTGCAGATGGACAAGGTTAAAGCTATTTTCATCTCTCATGAGCATAGCGACCATATTAGAGGCGTACCAGTATTAGCCAAGAAATACCAATTACCTGTTTACATTACCCACAATACTCTTTTAGGTGGCAAACAAAGGTTGCAAGAACATTTGATCCAATCATTTGCTGCTTATACTCCTATTCAATTTGGTGGCTTACAGGTTACGGCCTTTCCGAAAAAACATGATGCAGCAGAACCTCATAGTTTTACCGTTAGTTGCAATGGCATAACCGTTGGTGTGTTTACAGACATTGGTTCGCATTGCGACCATGTAATCAACAACTTTAAAAACTGTCATGCTGCATTTTTAGAAGCCAATTATGATGAAGAGATGTTAGATAAGGGTAGATATCCCTATTATTTAAAGAATCGGATCCGTGGCGGAAATGGTCATTTATCTAACCAACAGGCTTTAGATTTATTTTTAGCGCATAAACCTGAATACATGAGCCATCTTTTGCTTTCGCATTTAAGTAAAGACAACAACGATCCTAATTTAGTTTATGAGTTGTTTCAGCAACATGCAGGCAATACAGAGATTATTGTTGCCTCTAGGTATGAAGAAACTGCCGTTTACCATATCGGAGCTTAAGTTATACAACATATTTTTGTCCTATTAACTACTAAACTCCTAGAGTTATCATACTAGGCTTAGCTGACCACATAGAAACATAGAACACATAGGTGATATTAGCTCCAAAAGCTGTCATGCTGAGCTTAGTTCATACTGAGTTTACCGAAGTATCGAAGCATCCCGAATAAAAAGATTCTTCTTACGTCAGGATAGCAAGCTCTAAAATTAAGCTTCTTCTAGTTTACTTCCTTCTGCAGTAACTTCCAACACATGTTTAACACCACATTTTAACGCGAAATTTGCTCTTTGGTGCCCTACCGGGAAATCAAAACAAACAGGGTAATTGTACTCTTGAACTTTATCCATTACAATCTGTACCAATGTTCGTCCAAAGCCATCCCCTTCATCATCAGCTTTCACTTTAAAGCCTCCAATAATCAAACCTTTTAATTTAGCTAGTTTACCGCTTCTTTTCAGGTTATAGAACATCCTATCAATACTGTATAAATATTCGCCGGTATCTTCTACAAAAAGAATCTTACCATCTGTTTCAATCTCAGATTTACTTCCTGCCAAGTTCTCAATACACCTTAAATTACCTCCAATCAATTCTCCTTTGGCTTTTCCTATTCTATTGCTGGCATTGTAAACAGCACTATATTTCATTGGCTCTCCCTTTAACGCCTTCTGGATAGAGTTAATGGTTTCTATTTGTATCGGTTCTGCCAAATTCCAATCAGACGGAAAGCTATTGCACATTTTAGAATGGATAGTGGCTACCTGATAATTGCTGTTGATATGGCAATGTAAAATGGTAATGTCGCTAAAACCGATCAACCATTTGGGTGCAGCCTTATAGGCACTAAAATCTAATTGATCTATAATTCTAATCGCTCCGTAACCCCCACGGGCACACATAATGGCTTTGATAGTTGGATCATCCAACATTTGTTGCAAATCGGCTAAGCGTTCTTGATCTGTACCACCAAAAGTAAAATCTCTGGCACCAACTGTTTTACCTATCACCACATTAAAGCCCCAACTTTTCATTTGGAGTACAGAAGGATCTATTTCAGCTTGCGTAATGTAACCTGCCGGACAAGTGATCCCAATGCTATCTCCAGGTGATAAATAAGCTGGAATTTTTATTCTTTTAGGTTCGTTAACCAAAGCAGTAACAACAGCTGCCTTGCTACTTAACGAGTTTAAAAGTAGTGAAGCGGGCAGCAGCGAGGATAAAAAATATTTGCGATTCATTTCAAGGCAATTTAGCAAACTCTAATTGATTTGCCCAATCGTCATAGCCAATTTACATAGACAGCACTATGCAGTAGTTGGAGCAGCTTCTAATTGGGCCGACAAGCCTATACCATCAGCTAAAAGCTCTTGCGTAATGGTTTTAGTATAATCGGCAATTTCCGTCTTAAAGTCGGTTACCGAGGCACCAGAACGGATCTCCTCTAAACGTTTCTCCCATTGCCCGGTTAATTCTGCCTGTGCAATTTTTTTATCCTTTACCACTTCATAAACTGCCAAACCTTTTGTGGTGGGTACTAGGTTACGCTTTTCGCGGACAATATATTCTCTAGTTAACAAGGTTTCTATAATTGCAGCACGTGTGGCCGGTGTACCTAAACCACTATCTTTCATGGCATAGCGAAGTTCCTCATCCTCAATTTCTTTACCTGAGGTTTCTAAAGCTTTTAATAAGGATGCTTCATTGTATAAAGCTTTAGGTTTAGTTTGCTTTTCTAACAATGTTTTATTTACAATTGGTAATAATTCTCCAGCTTTTACTTTTGGCAATGCAGGATTATCCTCATCCTTTTTATCGTCTTCAACTTCATTAAATACCGATCGCCAACCTGCCGAACGAATAACAGTACCATTGGCCATAAATACAGAACCCGACTCAATAGTGATCTTGGTAATCTCTTTCACACATTCCTGATGGAAAGCTTCCAACATCCGTCCGGCTACCATATCGTACACCGCTTGATGGTCTTTACTTAAATTATAGGGTTTTTCGCCAGTTGGCAAAATTGCATGGTGATCGGTTACTTTTTTAGCATTTACACTTCTTTTGTTGAGCATTACCGTTTGTAAAAAACTAGCCTGTTTTCCAAAATCGGCATGTGTGGTAAAAGTTGCAATGAGGTTGGGCACATTTGCAAAAACATCGTCGCCAATATATCTACTTCCGGTACGAGGATAAGAAACCAATTTACTTTCGTAGAGGTTCTGGAGCAAATTTAAGGTCTGGTCTGCCGTAAAACCGTTCCGTTTATTGGCTTCTTGTTGCAAACTACTCAGATCGTGCAATAATGGAGGTGGTTCTTTTCTAGGTTTTGCCTCTACTGCTGTAATATTACCTCCCGTTGCAAAACCAGAAGCCACATCTTCTACCTTTTCGAATAGCTCTTGGGCTTCTGCTAAGGTTTTAAAATTAGCAATAGAAATGGCTTTGAACAACTGACCATCTTTATCCAATTGAATACTGATCTGATAATAAGTTTGTGGTACAAAGTTTTTAATTTCTATGTAACGGGCACAAATCATGGCCAATGTAGGGGTTTGTACCCTACCTAACGAAAGTACGCTTTTAGAGCCTGCAGAGATGCTCAACGCTTGTGTGGCATTCATGCCTACCAACCAATCTGATTCAGAACGACAATGTGCAGAATTAAACAAAGTATCGTAATCTGTACCAGGCTTAAGGTTTCTAAAACCATCTTTAATCGCTTCATCAGTTTGTGAAGAAATCCACAATCTTTTAAAAGGTTTTTTACATTTCAGAAAATAATAGATGTACCTGAAAATCAGTTCGCCCTCACGCCCAGCATCCGTTGCCACAATGATCTCTGTAGCTTCATCAAATAGTTTTTTAATGATATCCAATTGTTTTCTAACACCCGGATCTTCTACAAAGCCATCTTTGGTTTTTATTTTACGGATAGAAAGTTTGAATTTAGCTGGCAACATAGGCAAATGTTGTTTTCGCCAACCAATAAACCCATATTCTTGTGGAGGAGCCAATTGCAGCAAATGCCCGAATGCCCAAGTAAAAGAATAGCCCTTACCTTCGATATAACCATCTTTTCTGGTTGTTGCACCAAACACTTTTGCTAACTCACGACCAACGGAAGGCTTCTCGGCAATAACTATCTTCATCCCTTACAATTCAGTTTTAGAAGTCTAAATATCTAAAAAATATTGGAGCTAAAGGCAGGAAAGTTCTCTACAATTGATTTACTTGGCTTATGTATTTGGCTGTAAGCAAAATAAAATTGACTAAGAAAAGGCTTACTTTATAAAGAATAAGTATAGTAAGATCGTTTGGATATATACAGAAAAAGCCATCAAATTGATGGCTCCTCTTAAAATTATGTGTTATATAATATTAAAATATAATGTGGTAGTACAAATCTAATAAATTAAATCTTTAATTCATCAACATTTATTACTTTTTTGGTTTGGCACTCATGTAAAAAGTCAATTTACCACCATTGGTAATATCAGCATGCTTTATAAATGGCTTTATTAGTTCTTTTCCATTTAACAATACCTTTTGCACATACACGTTTTTATCGCTTTGATTAATAGCCTCCACAGTAAATGTTTTTCCATTTTCTAAGTTTAAACTGGCATTATTTACCGATGGCGAACCTAAAACATATTCGTCGCCACCTGGCGAAACAGGGTAAAAACCTAAGGACGAAAACATATACCAAGCACTCATTTGTCCACAATCATCATTACCCCCCAACCCATCTGGTGTTGGCTTGTACTGCATTTTTAAAATATGGCGCACTTGTGCCTGTGTTTTATAGGGTTGATCTGTATAATTATAAAAATAAGCTACATGATGTGCAGGCTCATTGCCATGTACATAACCACCTATAATACCCTCTCTTGTAATGTCTTCTGTGTCTTTAAAAAACTCATCTGGTAAATGCATATTAAACAAAGTATCTAAACGAGCAGCGAATTTTTTTTTCCCTCCCATTTGCGCCATTAGCGACATTGGATCATGTGGTACAAAGAAACTATAATTCCAACTGTTACCTTCAATAAACCCTTGTCCATGGGTACTCAACACATCAAATTCTTTTTTAAATGTACCATCGGCCAGTTTTGGACGCATAAAACCAATACTTGGATCAAAATTGTTTTTCCAATTGCCCGAACGTTTGATAAACTCTTGGTACACATCCTCGCGATTGAGTTTTTTGGCAATCTGTGCTATACACCAGTCATCATAAGCATATTCTAAGGTATTTGATACCGATACCCCACTTCGCTCTGCTGGAATGTAACCTAAATCCATATAATAACCTATGCCTTCGTAATTGCGTTTTTTGGCTGTTGCAATACAGGCCTCTAAGGCTTTATTCGCATCTCCATTGTACACCCCTTTTATAATGGCATCGGCAATAACAGAAACACTGTGGTAACCGCTCATGCACCAATTGTCGTTTGCATAATGCGACCAAATGGGCAACATGTGTAACGAACTTTGATCATAATGTGCCAACATCGATTTCACCATGTCGTTGTTACGGGCAGGTTGCATGATGTTAAAGAATGGATGTAAAGCCCTGTAAGTGTCCCATAGAGAAAAAGTAGTATAATTGGTAAATCCGTTAGCGGTATGGATATTTTGATCTAAACCCTTGTACTGTCCGTTTACATCGGTATAGGTAGTTGGATTGATAAAAGCATGGTACATTGCTGTATAAAAATTAACCTTATCATCCTCTGAGGCAGCTATATTGATCTTGTTCAGTTCTTTGTTCCAGGTAGCTTGTGCTTGCGCTTTTACTTTTTCAAAATCCCAGCCTGTAATTTCAGCACGCATGTTTTGCAGGGCATTTTCTTGACTAACTGGTGATAGCGCAAATTTGATCTTTATCTTTTCACCTTCATTGGTATCAAAGTCAAAATACATTCTAACCTTTCTACCGGCAATTTCAGGAAAATTCTTACTCTGGTCAAACTTGCCCCAGAAACCACGATAAGCCTGACGTGCATCATAATTCTTTTGTCCGTAGCTTTTAAAAGGCTTAGAGAAACTCATCGAAAAATAGACGGTACGTGTACGGGCCCAACCATAAGTTTGACGGTAGCCAGTTACTAGGGTATCATTTACTACACGTACATAAGTCCAGACCGTTTTATCATCATAATTATATATTCCAGCCATTAAATCTAAAATAATATGGCTTTGGTCAGATTTTGGAAAGGTATATTGATGCATTCCTACTCTATTTGTAGTTGTCATTTCGGCTAAAATGTTGTCATCATCCAATTTCACTTTGTAATAACCTGCTTCTGCAACCTCATTGGCATGAGAAAAGGCAGAACGAAAACCAGATTTGGTATTATTGGCAGTACCCGGGTTCATTTGCAATTTGCCCTGTGTTGGCATCACCAAAAAATCGCCTAAATCTGAATGTCCAGTACCGCTAAAATGCGTATGGCTAAAACCTACAATAGATTTATCTTCATATTTATATCCTGCACAGTATTTATATACATCACCATTGTATTTTCCATTCATTTCGTAAGGAATGGTGTCTGTTTCAGGGCTCAGTTGTACTGCACCAAATGGAACAGTAGCTCCTGGATAAGTATGTCCCATTTTTTCTGTACCAATTAATGGTTTTACATATTTTACCAGATTCTGTTGGGCATTAACAGCTAACGAAAGGAAAAGAAGAGAATAAAAAAGGATTTTTTTCATGGTTTTAATTAACGGAATGATCAATTGAAAATCTAAGGTATTAATTTTAACAGAATTCTATAAGATTGACAAAAAACTATTACTAAATGGTTTTAGTTAAGTCCAAAAACTAGTCATTTTCAAAGATCAAAAATGGCAAAAAAACGTATATTTAGCCCTACAAGTTTTCCTTAGTTAATGAACAAAACGATTACGCTTCGTGATATTTCAAAAGCATTGAACTTATCTGTTTCTACGGTATCTAGAGCATTAACAGATAGTTATCAGATTGGCGATGAGACCAAGCAAAAGGTTTTGGCTTATGCAAAAGAGCATCATTACCTGCCCAATCGCATGGCCAGAAGTTTAAAGGAAGGCAAAAGCAGGTCTATTGGTGTAGTGGTTTGTTCTATTGATAACAATTTTGTGGCTCAAATGCTCGATGGTATTGACCATTACTGCACTGCACACAATTACCAACTGATCATTATGCAAAGCAAAGAATCGTTTGAGCAGGAAAAAGCTTGTGTAAACTTATTGTATGCTGGCGGAATTGATGGTTTGTTGATCTCTCCTACCTATCAAACCACAGATTTTGAATATTTGATCAATCTCCAAAAAACAGGATTACCAATTGTACTATTTGATCGGTTGAGCAACCAGATACAAACACATAAAGTTGCTGCCGATAATTTTAAGGGAGCTTATGATGCCACTTTACACCTCCTTAACAATGGACATAGGGCAATTGCCCATATCAACAGCAATACCAAACTCAGCATGGCCACAGAACGCTTTGAAGGTTACAAAATGGCTTTAAGCGATGCGGGGATTGCTTATAAAGGTGAACTGGTCAAATTTTGTGATACCCCAACAGCCACTGCCTTAAATGAAAACCTGAACAATGCCATCAATGAATTGATGGCAGTAAAAGATAGACCAACAGCTATTTTTACAGCCACAGACCTATTGAGTACCAATTGCTTAGCTTTATTAAATAAAGCAGGTTACCATATCCCTAATGATATCGCTTTAATAGGCTTTAGCAATACCGACCTTGCCGATGCTTTAAATCCCTCATTAAGTACAGTACATCAACCTTCTTTTGAAATTGGAAGTTTAGCCACTGCACAACTGTTATCCTTAATTAAACATGATACAGCAGATTTCGAAACAGTTCTTTTACCTGTTCAGATTGAGATTAGAGCATCGAGCCAACAAATAAAGTAGCCTTTTTTACATTGTTCAGACTACCTTCATCAATTAATTCAGCAAAAACCTGTATTTTTGCAACCTGACTTTTAGTAATGAGTAAACACGGTAGAATTTTGGTGGCCATGAGTGGCGGGGTTGATAGTTCGGTTGCAGCTGTAATGTTGCACGAGCAAGGTTATGAGGTAATTGGCCTAACCATGAAGACCTGGGATTATGCCACATCTGGTGGAAGCAGCAAAGAAACTGGATGTTGCAGCTTAGACAGCATCAACGATGCACGTACTTTAGCCGTAAACTATGGTTTCCCTCATTATATCCTTGATATTAGAGATGAATTTGGCGATTTTGTAATCGACAACTTTGTAGACGAATATTTGGCTGGTCGTACCCCAAATCCTTGCGTTTTATGTAATACCCATATCAAATGGGAAGCCTTATTGAAACGTGCCAATAAACTAGATTGCGAATTTATTGCAACTGGCCATTATGCAAACATCCGTCAACAAGATAGCGGGCGTTATGTAATTTCTAAAGGTAAAGACGAAAACAAAGACCAATCTTATGTGCTTTGGGGTGTTTCTCAAGAAAACCTATCACGTACCAAATTCCCTTTGGGTAGTTTTGCCAAATCTGAAATTCGTCAAATGGCGTTAGATATGGGGCAAGAAGAATTGGCTAAGAAAAGCGAAAGTTATGAGATCTGTTTTGTTCCAGATAACGATTACAGAGCATTTTTAAAACATAAAGTTGAAGATTTAGAAGATAGAGTTGCTGGTGGAAATTTCATCAATAGTGATGGCATGATTATCGGTCAGCACAAAGGCTACCCATTTTATACCATTGGACAACGTAAAGGCTTAGGTGTTGCTTTTGGTGAGCCTATGTTTGTTACTCAAATTTTACCAGAAAGCAATACGGTTGTTTTAGGCAGAGCCGATGAGCTAGAACGTAGAGAAGCCATGGTTAGAAACATTAACTTGATCAAATACGAAAACATTAACGAGCCTTTAGACAATGTGATTACCAAAATCCGTTATAAAGATGCTGGCATGTTGAGTACAATTGTACAAGAAAAAGATCAAATGCGTGTGGTATTCGATCATTCTGTTTCTGCAATTGCTCCAGGTCAATCGGCAGTTTTCTACGAAGGAAATGATTTATTGGGTGGTGGTTTCTTAATTTAAGTTGAATTTTTAAGTGGGATTAGAAATCCCAAAATATCTTGGTCGAGATTACAAATCCCGACCAACTTAACCGTAGCCTTGCTTGTCATGCTGAGCCTGTCGAAGTATCATATTGCATAGTTATTGCTCAAAAAGGATTCTTCACTGCGTTCAGAATGACAAAACAACTATGCAGGGTCTTGTGCAAAAATCCTGCTCAACTGTTCATACAAACCGGGATGTTTTTCTTTGAGCAGTTCTGGTTTTTCGAAAAAGTATTCCGATATCACCGCAAAAAACTCTGCCTCGTTCGTAATGGCATAAGGGTTGATATCTGATTTGTTGTCTTCAATCCTTTCTATTTCTTGATGGATCATTTTTAACCAAGGAAGTACATATTGGTGACCAATCAAATTTTCGGGTACACCATCAGTAGCACCATCAGATTTATCTAGAAGGTGTACAAACTCGTGGATCCCTGTATTTTCTTTACCTGCGCTTTTCGAAAAACCATGATGCAAGGCCGACTGCGACAAAATCATCTGACCATTCATATAACCAGTACCCACCATGCCCATAATATTTCTCTCTCCACCCTCAAACTGAAAATCTCTATTAAAGGTATCGGGATACAAAACCACATTGCTTAGGTTTTTATATTGCCAATCGTTAAAACCAAATATTGGAATAACTGCACTAGATGCTACCAGTAACCTATCTAAAGGTGTAATGGATAGGCCCACCCCTTCTATTTTAACAGCGCTCAGAAACAAAGCTATTTTTTGCTCAAATAGTAGTTTTTTTGAATTGGTCAATTCCACATAATAATCAACATTGTTATTTAAAAGTTGTCGATCACTATCACTTAATGCCTGAGCAACAACTTTCTTTTTGCGGAGGATAAAATATAAGGCTACCAACAATACAGCACCTAGAATAAAATATGGAGATAAGTTCAAATGGAATAGATTTAAAATGTGTTGTTAAAGATAGAAAATAAAAAAATCCCAAAGCAATGTGCCTTGGGATCGATAAAACTCTAAAGAAAATATTATAAATTTTTAACGATGGCTGGGTCTAATGGTTTTACAGCAGAACGGTAACGGTGTACCAATTCTCCTTTTTCATTGATCAAGAATTTTTCGAAGTTCCATTTGATATCGCCTTTAAAATCTGGATTTTCTTCAGTTGTTAAATAGCTAAATAATGGATTGATATCTGCTCCCTTTACACTTACCTTCTCGCTTAATAAAAAAGTAACACCAAAGTTCTTTTTACAGAAATCTTGTATTTCATTGTTGGTTGCTAACTCTTGGCCACCAAAGTTACCTGCCGGAAAACCGATCAATACAATATCTTTACCATATTGTTTGTGCAATTTTTCTAGATCTTCATACTGCGGTGTATAGCCACATTTAGATGCCGTATTAACGATCAAAATCTTTTTACCCTTAAATTTTGACAATTTTACTGTTTTACCGTCAATCGTTGTCATGGTAAAATCGTAAACAGATTTAGGAGGTGTTGGACTAACCAATAAACTAAATAGTATTAATAAAGTATTAATCATGTGATTTTTTTTTTAAATGTATAAACGAATATAGTTACAAATTGGATTGTTATAATAATTATAACGTCAAGAAATTAATAATTTAAAAAATTAGTAAAAGGCGATTTGAATACGGTTAGGCAATGTAAAAGAGCAACTTAAACGTTATTGTAAAGTATATTTTTAAAAATAATTAGTAGAACGATTTTGATTTTAGACTAATTTATAGTTTTATTTGCAGAAAAACGTTCTGAATGGCAAAAAATTTACTAATAGTCGAGTCACCTGCAAAAGCTAAAACCATAGAGGGTTATTTAGGAAAAGATTTTTTGGTTAAGTCTAGTTATGGTCATATCCGCGATTTAGTAAAAGGAGATATGGGAATAGATACCGAAAATAATTTTTCCCAAACTTATGAAGTACCTGCCGACAAGAAACAAGTAGTTGCCGAATTAAAAAAATTAGCCAAAGAAGCCGAAATGGTATGGTTAGCATCCGATGAGGACCGCGAGGGAGAAGCTATTTCTTGGCATTTATATGAAACCTTAGGATTGAAAGAAAGCAATACCAAACGGATTGTTTTTCATGAGATTACCAAACCTGCCATTTTAAAGGCAATAGAAACACCACGTACCATTGACTATAATCTGGTACATGCACAACAAGCCCGTCGTGTATTAGATAGATTGGTTGGTTTTGAACTTTCTCCTGTTTTATGGAAAAAAGTAAAACCTTCTCTGTCGGCTGGTCGTGTACAATCAGTAGCCGTACGTTTAATTGTAGATAGAGAACGTGAGGTTAATAAATTTAATGCAACAGCTGCATTTAAGATTACCGCACAATTCAGTACCGGAAAAGGTAAAGAAATTGTTAAAGCAGAGTTGCCACATCGTTTTGAAAAAGCAACCGATGCTGAACAATTTTTACAAGATTGCATTGCTGCCAATTTCTCGGTTAGTAATTTAGAAGTTAAGCCTGCCAAAAGAAATCCGGCAGCACCTTTTACCACTTCAACTTTACAGCAAGAAGCTTCACGTAAATTAGGTTTTTCTGTAGCTAGAACCATGCAAATTGCACAAAGGTTATACGAAAGCGGAAAGATCACTTACATGAGAACTGACTCTGTTAACTTATCTGAAACTGCTATTGCCGCTGCAGCTGCCGAAATTAAATCGGCTTGGGGCGACAAATATCACCAACCAAGAGTATATAAAACCAAATCTGCTGGTGCACAAGAGGCACACGAGGCCATCCGTCCTACTTATTTTAACCAACACGCTGTTGATGGAGACAATTCGGAAAAACGTTTGTACGATTTGATTTGGAAGCGTGCCATTGCTTCTCAAATGAGCGAAGCATTGTTCGAAAAAACAACAGCAAATATTGCCATCAGTACCAGAAAAGAAGAGCTATTAGCCGAAGGTGAAGTACTCAAATTTGATGGTTTCTTAAAAGTTTACCTCGAATCAACTGATGAGGAAGAAGAAGAAAACGAAGACAACAACCTACTTCCACCATTGGCAAAAGGCCAAAGCCTACTTTTAAAAGATTTATCGGCAACCGAAAGATTTTCTCGTCCGCCTGCAAGGTACACAGAGGCAAGTTTAGTAAAGAAATTAGAAGAATTGGGCATCGGCCGACCTTCTACCTATGCACCAACCATTTCAACGGTACAAAACCGTGGTTATGTGGTAAAAGAAGATAGAGAAGGACGCAAACGTGATTTTATGAGCATGGTTTTAACCAATGGAAACATTAGTAAACTGACCAAATCTGAAATTACCGGAGCCGAAAAAGCTAAACTTTTCCCAACAGATATTGGCGAAGTGGTGAATGACTTTTTGGTTGAACACTTTAAAGGCATTGTAGATTTTAACTTTACAGCCAAAGTAGAAAAGCAGTTTGATGAGATTGCACAAGGTTTACAAGAATGGACCAAAATGCTCCACTCCTTTTATACGCCTTTTCACAGTGAGGTTGAAGATACCCTAGAAAATGCTGATAGAGCTAACGGCGAACGTTTGTTAGGTGTTGACCCAGATACAGGTAAAAATGTATACGCTAAAGTTGGCCGTTACGGACCTTTAGTGCAGATTGGCGAATTAAGTGATGATGAGAATGATAAACCTCGTTACGCTAGTTTAGGTAAGTCTCAGTCTGTTGCAACCGTTACCTTAGCAGAAGCATTAGATCAATTTAAATTGCCTTTCCAATTAGAAGATTACCAAGGTAAAGAAGTTTCTGTTGGTGTGGGTCGCTTTGGTCCTTATGTAAAATGGGGCGATGCTTTTATTTCAATTCCAAAAAATGAAGACCCATTAACAGTTGATATTGACAGAGCCATAGAAATTATTGGGGAGAAAGTTTCAGCAGATGCACCAGTTGCCGAATATGATAACCTTCCAGTTACCAAAGGAACTGGCCGTTTCGGACCTTTTATCAAATGGAATGGTTTGTTCATCAATGTACCAAAAGCTTATAATTTTGATCAGCTTTCTCAAAAAGATATCGTAGAACTGATTACCAAGAAAATAGAAAAAGAAAATAACCGTTTTATACAGCAATGGACTGATGAAAAAATTGCTATCGAAAATGGCCGTTGGGGACCTTTCATCCGTTTTGGTAAAGAAATGTTAAAACTGGGGAATAATCCAGCCAGTAAACAAAAATATACTGCAGAAGAATTAGCTGCCGTTTCTTTAGACGAGGTTAAAAAGTTAATTGTGGCCCAAGTTCCTGATGCTTTTGAACCTAAAAAGAAAAAAGCACCAGCTAAAAAGAAAGCAGTAGCAAAGAAAAAGTAGTTTTCAGTTGGCAGTTATGAGTTTCCATTTTTAGATGCATAACTGCAAACAGTTAAACTAATAAACAATTAAACAGTTAACCAGTTTTGAAAGCAGATCTGCCAGAAAATATAGTAGAAGATATAGCTATTGCTGTAGTGTTGATGAGTGAAACACCAGAGGTTAAAAATTGGACGGTTTATGTGGTGAATTTTAAAGATGAACCCATAACCAATGTCATGATTACCTCTAAAGGTTACGGAGAAAAAGATGGCAAACAAGTTAAAACATCTTTATTAAGGCATTTTATTGGCGATTTAGACGCAAATTCTTATGCCGGAGTTGAGGCTATAGACACCGCGGTTTTTGGATTGACCAATGAATATTGGATGAGCTATTACATTGGCAAAGAAATATTCGATAAAAAATTTATTTTTTTACCAGAAAGCATTGTGGACAGCAACATTATACGCATCCCATTGTTAAACAAACCAGGTGTAATGATCAAATAGTTGCAACTTAGTTTCATTTACCATAATTAATCAACCCCTATTCTATTTTATGAAAACTGCTTTTCTATTTCTATGCTTATCCGTAGCCTGTTATACTGCCCAAGCACAAGCCGATTCTGTAAAAAACTATGTAACTACTGCACTCGATCTAATGAAAACAAGATCGGTTAATAAAAACAAGATCAACTGGACAGAAGTTTATGCTTCTTCCTATAAAGCGATTGCAAACGCAAAAACCATTAAAGAAACTTATCCTACTTTAGAAGCTGTAATTAAACAATTGGGCGACGCCCATTCTAATTTTTATAGACCAGCACAGGTTAGTTTTATCCTTAAACGTTACAGTGAAAATGGACAAAAACTCCCGCTTGTAGAAGCTAAAATCATTGATCAACAGTATGGCTATTTTACAATTCCTGCTATTGGTTCTTATAATTTCCCCGACTGGCAAGAATATGTGAGCTATGCACTAGCCGAGATTGAAAAATTGGACAAACAACCATTAAAAGGCTGGATTATCGATTTAAGAGCCAATGAAGGCGGCATGCTTTTGCCAATGTATGCAGCACTTTCGCCATTTGTGGAAAATAAAAAATTGATGGGTGCTCGTAATGCCGATGGCATAGACACTTATTTCAACATCAAAAAGGGAGTAATTTACGAAGGCAAAAAAGTAGTACATCGCTTTGCCATCAAAGTTCCAAAAATCAAACAATTGCAAAAGCCAATTATTGTGCTTACCAGCAAAAGAACAGCTAGTTCAGGCGAATTCATCACCATCGCCCTTTCTGGTTTAAAAAATGTAACCATTTTAGGTACCAATACAGGTGGTCTTACTTCTGCCAATCAAGAACACCCCTTAGCCGATAATGCCTTTTTGGTATTAACAGAAGGAAGTACCATTGACTATAAAGGAACTGCATTTGATGTAGTTGGCAAAGGAGTTACACCAAATATCCAGTTTGACAATACCAAGGATAATGAAGCGATCTTAAAAAAAGCAAAGGAAGTTATCAATAGCGCCCCTAAGAAATAATTTCAGTAGGCTATGGTTTAAAAGCCAAATGTTTTCAGGTTTAAGCAGGTATTAAGAATACGAATATGAGAAGTTGATAAATAATTTCTTTGTCCTAATCATTTTTCGTTAATTTTCGTAGAACATTTACCAATGTATCTGCTATGGAAAACACCGCTAAATACTCCTCCTCTACTTTTAAAAAAGCAATTTTTGTTGCTTTAATAGGCATATCTATTGTAGCCTTATATTTTCTTTTCTTTAAAAAGAAAAAACAACAAGACAATCAGGCTTATGCCAAATATGTAGAATCATATACTTCAGGTACCATCTCTAAAAAGAGTTACATCAGGGTACATTTGGCCAGTGCAGTCAAAAGCGTAAGTGATCTGGGCAAACCAGACGAAAGAAATTTGTTAGATTTTTCGCCGAGCATTAAAGGAAAAACCTATTGGATTGATGCCCAAACCTTAGAATTTAGACCAGAACAGCCACTCAAACCCGATCAGGTTTATGAGGCTACCCTAAATCTATCAGCCATTACCACCACAGAAAAAGGTCTAGAGGAATTCGATTTTGACTTTAAAGTCATCAAGCCAGGCTTAAGTTTAAGTCAAAATGGTCTTGTTAGTCAGAACAATACTTCTTTAACTTACATGAAGCTAAGTGGTGAAATCAATACTGCAGATGTAGAAGAACAGGCAAAAATAGAAATGGCCCTACAACTTGATTTCGGACAACAGCTAAAAATCAAATGGCAGCACCAACCAGATCAACATCGATCTACCTTTTTAATAGACAGCATTAAAAGAGGTAACCAGGAAACGAACTTAGTTTTGAAATGGAATGGAGATGCTATTGATGCTGCAGCCAATAAAGGAGAAGAAAAAATTACAGTTCCTGCCAAAGGAGTCTTCAAGGTATTAGACATTAAAGCCATTCAAGGTGCCGAAGATTATGCGCTTATCCAATGTTCAGACCCTATCAATGTAGCACAAGATTTAAATGGTTTAATTGGATTGGGAAGCTTACAAGACCTTCGTTTTACCATAGACGCCAGTCAGATTAAGGTATATGCACCCGATGCCTTAGAAGGAAATTATGCAGTAAATGTAAATGCAGCCGTTTCCAATATTGAGGGTAAAACTTTGCAAAGTGCCAAAACAGCGAATATCATTTTCGAGAATAAATTGCCTGCAGTAACCATTGCAGGTACGGGAACTATTCTGCCAAATTCTGGCAAATTGGTTTTACCATTTGAGGCTGTTAATCTAAAAGCAGTAGATGTAACCATTATCAAGATCTACGAAAACAATATCCCTCAATTTTTCCAAGTTAACAACTACAAAGAAGGAAATGAGCTGAGAAGGGTTGCCAAACCAGTAGTACAAAAAACGATCCGTTTAGATGAAGACAAAGGTGTTAACCTACATAAAAAAACACGTTTTACTTTAGATCTAGATAAATTGATCCGCACTGAACCTGGAGCCATGTATCGAGTAACCATTGGTTTTAGACAAGCATACAATGTATATGCCTGTAAAGAAAATACAGAAAGTGCTGAGGGAGACAATGAAGATAGCGAAGAATACAATAGCTATGGACAAAAAATAGATGAGGATGATGCATTTTGGGAAAGATACGATAGTTATTACCCCAACCATTACAGATGGGATGATCGCGAAAACCCATGTACTTCTTCTTATTATACCAATGAGCGTTGGGCAAGTCGTAACTTATTGGCCTCTAATATTGGCCTAGTAGCCAAAAGAGGAAATGACAACAGCATGTTGGTGGTTGCAACCGATTTATTAACTGCAAAACCTTTAAGCGGGGTAAGCATTGAATTACTGGATTACCAACGTCAATTGTTAACCACAGTAAAAACAGATGGAGAAGGTTTGGCTACTTTTGACTTGAAAAAGAAACCATTTTTATTGATTGCCAAAAATGGAACCGAGCGTGGCTATTTAAAACTAGACGATGGGAACTCTTTACCATTGAGCCGTTTTGACGTAGGTGGCGATGTAGTGCAAGATGGCATTAAAGGATTTATTTATGGCGAAAGAGGTGTTTGGAGACCTGGAGATAGTGTATACCTATCTTTTATACTAGAAGATAAACTTAAAAAGCTCCCAGAAAATTATCCTGTTACCTTCGAGTTTTATAATCCAAAAGGTCAATTGGCCAAAAGAACTGTAAGTGCACAAGCTTTAAATGGTTTTTACAGCTTTAAAACAGCTACAGAAAGTACAGCACCTACTGGTAATTGGTTAGCTAAAGTGAAGGTTGGTGGAGCATCGTTTAGCAAAACCATTAAGGTAGAGACGATTATGCCGAACCGATTAAAAATCAATTTTGATTTGGGCGGTAAAACTTACCTCGGCAACGGCGCTTCATCTGCCACTACCCTTTCGGCTAAGTGGTTGTTTGGTACGCCAGCACAAAATCTAAAAGCAAAGGTTGATGTAAACTTAAATACTACTGATACCAAATTCAAAGGTTTTGATGAATATACATTTGACAACCCTACTGTTAAATTTGTATCGCAGATCAAAACTATATTTGAGGGTACCTTAAACAGTACAGGAACAGCTGTAGTGAATACCAATTTAAGTGAAAGTAATATTGCACCGGGTGTATTAAGAGCTAATTTTACCACTAAAGTATTCGAGCCAGGAGGTAATTTCAGCATCGATAATTTTAGCATTCCTTACCATGTTTACAATAGCTACTTAGGTATTAAAACTCCAAAAGGAGATCGATTAAGTGGGATGTTGTTAACTGGACAAGACCATCAAATCTCCGTTGTAAATGTAAATAGAGATGGTCAACTTTTAACTGGCTCAAAAACAGTGCAAGTAGAACTGTATAAAGTGCAATGGCGTTGGTGGTGGGAACAAGACAACCAAGAAAGTTATGCCAACTTTACCCAAAATCAGTACAACAAACTAATCAAAAAGGAAAGTGTATCCTTAACTAACGGTAAAGGGGCTTGGAGTTTCCGTATCAATGAACCAGAATGGGGACGCTACCTGATCTTAATCCGTGATGAAAATGGCGGGCACACCACAGGCAAGTCGGTTTATATCGATTGGCCAGGTTGGGCACAACGCGAACAAGGCAACAACCCTACCGAGGCTTCTATGTTATCGTTTACTGCCAATAAAGAGAAATTTAATGTAGGCGAAGAAATTACGCTAACCATCCCAACCGGAGAAAATGGAAGAGCATTGATCGCTATTGAAAACGGTAGTCGTGTGCTAAAAACCTATTGGGTTGATACCAAAAAAGGTCAAACTCAATTTAAGTTTAAAGCAGAAAAGAACATGGCTCCAAATGTATTTGCCAACATCACTTTGTTGCAGCCACATGCTCAAACTTTAAACGACTTACCGATTAGAATGTATGGTGCTATCCCTTTGAGTATCGAAGACCCAGAAACCATTCTAAAACCTACCATTAAAATGGCCAATACGCTAAAGCCAGAAGTAGAAAGCAGAATTACAGTGGCCGAGGCTAAGGGCAAATCCATGACCTATACCATTGCCCTAGTTGATGAAGGTCTGCTTGACTTGACCCGTTTCAAAACCCCAGACCCACATAGTATTTTCTATGCCAGAGAAGGCTTGGGTGTAAAAACTTGGGATTTATTCGATCAGGTGCTTGGCGCTTGGGGAGGAAATTTAGAACGAATATTAAGTATTGGTGGTGATGGTAGCATTAACAAAAACTTAAATCCGGCCAAAGCCAATCGTTTTAAACCTGTAGTTAAATTTATGGGACCTTTTTACCTCAATAAAGGAGAAAGTAAAACCCACAAATTTACCTTACCACAATACATTGGCTCTGTAAGAGCAATGGTTATTGCCGGACAAAATGGTGCTTATGGCTATGCAGAAAAAGCGGTTGAGGTTAAAAAACCTTTGATGGTATTGGCCACCTTACCAAGAGTAATTGGCCCTGGCGAAAGCTTTACCTTACCTGTAAATATCTTTGCCACCAATAACAACCTTAAAATGGTAAATGTACAATTACAAAGTGCAAACTTAAATGTAGTTGGTGCACAAACACAACAATTGAGCTTTAAACAAGCTGGCGAACAGATGACTTATTTCCAAGTGGTAGCACCAAATTCGGTAGGTATTGCAAAAGTGAAGATCATTGCCCAGAGTGGCGCTGAAAAAACAGTTTACGATGTGGAGATGGATATCCGTAATCCGAACCCTTATGTAACCAATGTGGTATCAGCTACCATCCAACCCAAACAAACTTGGAAAACAAGTTATGCGCCAATAGGTATGCAGGGGACGAACTCTGGTACAGTAGAAGTTTCCTCAATCCCACCTATCGACTTGAATAAACGTTTGAGCTATTTAATCCAGTATCCACATGGTTGTGTAGAACAAACCACTTCGGGTATTTTCCCTCAATTGATGCTAGACAAATTAACCCCATTGAGCACTCAGAAAAAGACCGAAGTAGAAAGAAACATCAAATCTGGTATCAATAGATTAAAAGGTTTCCAAACTACCGATGGTGGCCTAAGTTATTGGCCTGGAGAAGGCAATGCCGACGAGTGGGGAACAAATTATGCAGGACATTTCTTAATCGAAGCCCAAAACGCTGGTTATACGCTCCCTGTAGGCATGATGGATGAATTGATCCGTTATCAAAAAGGCAAAGCCAACAATTGGGTGCCAAATAGCAATAATTTTTACGGTGGCGATTTAAGCCAAGCTTATCGACTTTATTTCTTGGCCTTGGCTAAAAAACCAGAAATGGCTGCAATGAACAGGTTAAGAGCTTTCGAGTACCTTTCTGTGGGTGCCAAATGGCGATTGGCTGCTGCTTATCAGTTGGCAGGTCAGGCACAAGCTGCAAATGCCTTAATTAAAGGATTAGCACAAACTGTACAACCTTATAACCAATTAGGTGGAACCTATGGCTCTGAACTAAGAGATGAGGCCATGATTATGGAAACGCTAACCCTAATGGGTCAAAAAGGAAAGGCAGCTCAGTTATTACAAACTGTTGCTGCTCGTTTAGGACAAAATACTTGGTACAGTACGCAAACCACAGCCTATAGTTTATTGGCTATTGCCAAATTCTGTGGGCAAAATAGCAGTACAAATAAACTACAGTACAGTTATGTTTTAGATGGAACAAAAGGTAATGTAAATAGCGATCAGTATTTAAACAGTACAGCAATTGCTTTCAAAAACAACAATGCAAGTATTACCAATACTGGAAATAATGTATTATTTGTTCGTTTAATATTACAAGGACAGCCAATTGCTGGTCAGAATAATTTCTTGCCCAACAAACCAGAAGTATTACAAATGGATATTGCCTATAAAACGTTAAAAGGTCAGGTTTTAGATCCATCAGTACTTAAGCAGGGTACCGATTTTTATGCAGAAGTAGTGGTTAAAAATCCAGGCAAAATGGGATATTATGAGCAAATGGCCTTGACACAGATCTTCCCTTCTGGCTGGGAAATTATCAATACCCGATTAAATGACAATGAGAGCATGTTAGCTTCTTCGCCATTTACCTACCGTGATGTGAGAGACGATCGTGTATTCACCTATTTTAATATCCGTGAAAACGAAACCCTAACCTATAAAGTGCTCTTAAATGCATCTTATGTAGGTAAATATTATTTATCGGCAGTACAATGCGAGGCCATGTACAACAATAACATCAGTGCTACACAAGCTGGTAAATGGGTGCAGGTAGTTAAATAGCAATATCGTCATTGCGAGCAGAGCGAAGCAATCTCTCTTTAATTAGATTGCTTCGTCGTTTCACTCCTCGCAATGACGATTTATTGATTAGAGCCTCGGCCAAATATTAACCATCAAAAAACGTACAAAACCTAAACACAATCTTAAATAAGTAAATAATTTTTCCATAACAGTGTATTTATCATAAATCAACTGCAATAGAAAAATGTTACCTCATTACATTTTAACCATGAACAAAAAACAAAAAACGCTGCTTATTTCTGATGGAATCTGCTTCTTGTTGTTTTTGTTTTTTATATTTTCTTTGCCTAAACAGCTTTTCAAGTCGCCTACCTCTTATGTAATTGAGGCCAGTAATGGGGCATTATTAAGTGCTGCCATTGCAAGTGACGGCCAATGGCGATTTCCGGTTATAGACACGGTGCCTGATAAGTTTGTAAAATGTATCACTGCTTTTGAAGACCAACGTTTCTTTAAACATTTTGGCGTAGATCTTATAGCCATGAGCAGAGCAATGAAACAGAATTTAAAAGCTAAAAGTGTAGTGAGTGGTGGCAGTACTTTAACCATGCAGGTTATTCGTTTATCGCGTAAGCAAAATAGAAGCATCTGGCAAAAAATAACTGAAGTTTGGTTGGCTACCCGATTAGAATTTACACATTCTAAACGAGAGATCATTAATTTATATGCTTCTAACGCACCATTTGGAAGTAATGTAGTAGGTTTAGATGCTGCCAGCTGGCGCTATTTTGGGCGCAAGGCCGAAAACCTATCTTGGGGCGAAATGGCAACCTTAGCGGTGCTGCCCAATAGTCCCTCTCTTGTTCACCCCGGAAAGAATTCAGCA
Organism: Pedobacter sp. Hv1; assembly: GCF_001412215.1. Classification (GTDB taxonomy): domain Bacteria; phylum Bacteroidota; class Bacteroidia; order Sphingobacteriales; family Sphingobacteriaceae; genus Pedobacter. Next base: position 272,961 of record NZ_LLWP01000004.1, on the reverse strand, counting down.
CGTTTGATCAAAAAACGAAATGACTTATTGGATAAATTGGTCAAATTGAAGGTTATCGATCAACCTACTGCTGCATTGGCCAAAACAGAACCCATACCAGGGAAACCTCTGCCACTGCCACAAAATGCGCCACACCTGCTCAATCGTTTCAAAGAAGAAAGCAAACGTTTGGCTATTAATTCAACAAGCTTAACCACAACCATAGATTATGAGCTTCAACTTAAACTCAATGAACTGCTGAAACGTTACAACAATCGGTACAGGGCAAACGACATCAATAACATTGCTGCTTTAGTATTGGATGTAAAAAAGGGAACCGTTGCAAGTTATGTAGGGAACAACTATCAACCAGAAAATGTAGCTTTAGAAAGCCATGTAGATATGATCAAGGCACCCCGAAGTCCTGGTAGTACCCTAAAACCATTGTTATATGCCAGTATGTTAAGCGATGGCCTATTGCTACCACATACCTTAGTACCTGATGTACCCACACAGATTGGGGGTTATAATCCTCAAAATTACGACCTTGGTTACGATGGAGCCATTGCGGCCGATAAAGCATTGAGCAGGTCGCTCAACATTCCAGCTGTAAAAATGCTCCAACAATACAAGTATGAGCGTTTTTATGATAAACTCAAAAAGCTAAACTTTACAACTTTAAATCAACCTGCAGATCATTATGGTTTATCTTTAATTTTAGGAGGTAGTGAGGTAACCATGTGGGATTTGGCTAAAAGCTATTTGGGTATGGCCAGAACGTTAAATCACTTTAATGATTATCAAGGTAAATACAATCCACACGATTATGATCCACCTGTTTATGCCAAAGGGATTCAATCGCCATTTAAAAAAGAAGAAAAAGAATTGAACTCTATTTTAGATCATGGTTCAATCTGGGCAACTTTTAATGCCATGGAAGAAGTAATGCGACCGGGAGAAGAAGGTTTATGGGAACAATTCTCCTCCTCACAACGTGTAGCTTGGAAAACAGGCACAAGTTTTGGTTTTAGAGATGCTTGGGCCATTGGCTTAACACCAGATTATGTGGTTTGTGTATGGGTTGGCAATGCCGATGGCGAAGGAAGGCCGGGTTTAATGGGTATTGAAGTTGCAGCCCCCGTATTGTTCGATATTTTTAAACAGTTACCAGCAGCTAAATGGTTCGAAATTCCTAAAACCAAACTCAAAAAAATGTTGGTTTGTAAACAAAGTGGTTTCAAAGCTGGAGAATATTGTACAGATAAAATCGTTGAATTGGTACCATTTGCGGGTGATAAAACTGCAGTTTGCCCCTATCATAAATTGGTTCATTTAAATGCAGCTGGAACGTTTAGGGTAACAGACCAATGTGAAAGTATAGCTCAGATGCAACACCGAAGCTGGTTTATTCTGCCACCTGCAATGGAGTATTATTATAAAATTAAGAACAGCGATTACAAGCTGCTACCCCCATTTAAACCGGGATGTAATGATATCTCTGGGAATGTTGTAATGGATATGATCTACCCTAAGAACAATGCTGTTGTTTACATCCCAGTTGAATTAAATGGTCAAAGAGGGAAAGTTATCTTAAATGTGGCGCACAGAAATCCAGATGCTAAAATTTATTGGCATATTGATCAAGAATTTATTGGAAGTACACAATCATTTCATCAATTGGCCGTTAGCCCTGCTCCCGGCAAACACACCTTAACCCTTGTTGATGAAGATGGTAATCGTTTAGTACAGGTGTTTACCATACTAGATAAAGAAAAGAATAAAGCTATGCACTAGCTTTTTCACTATCAATTACCGTATGTTTTTTAAGTTTACGTTCTATTGAACCTATGGTAATGCAATATTGAGCCAACATATAGGTAGCCATAATTGCTATTCCGCTATAGGCAAAAGGTGATACAAATTTATTGTAGGCCAAAAGAGAATCAGAAATTAAGAATAAGAGCGCACCATAAAAAACCAAGTTAAAGCTCAATGTATTTACCCTACCTTTTCTATTTACGGCCATAATTGCCATTAACGAAATTACAAATGCATAAATCATTACCGGAATTTTCATATCTCCCAGATAAGGCCTTAAGAATAAATAAAAAGCCACACAAAATACCCCAAAAACACCAATAGCTATTCTGGTGTATAATTTTTCGATTGATGGAGCCCATTTATAATCCAGATAAAAAGCACTGATATACAACAAATGTCCAATTAAAAAAGCTGTGAGGCCAAACATGAAAAAATAGGGATCTACATCATCGTACATTAAAAAAACATCGCCCAATAAACCAAATACTAAACCTGCAAAAATCCGTTTGGCAAACCTACCCTTTAATTGAGTTCTGTAAATCACATACAACATCAATGAGATGGTAATAGAGGGTTTCACGATGTGATGAAAATCAGCCAATACTAATTTTGCTGTACCTTGATCAGTTTCTGCCAATATTTGAACAATAAAGATAAAAGCAAAAGCAAAGCTAAACTGGAGATTTTTCTTGAACATGAAATTCGATATTTTGTAAATAATAAAACCAAACTAACGATCCTAATTGGACAATCAGAACTGTAAGTGCTAATGAATTGAAAATAGTTAACTCCCTAAATAGGTATAATGCAAATAAACTAAATATTAACCTAGCAAACTCAAAATATTTTAACCAATTTTTCCTTTCTAAAAGTGCTCCACAGCTCAGTAGGGTAACAATGGTAAATATAGCAGTTGCCACAACCGTTGCAGTTTCCATTTTTGGATAAAGAAATAACAAAGCAGAGCCACTAGCCAACGCAATGGTAAATTGTACCAAAACGTATAAGATAAGGTTGTTACTATAGCTAGAGTCGAATTTTTTATAATTGGCAGCATCGATTTCTGGCGCAGGCTTAAAACCACCCAATTTAGCTGGAAACCATCCTGGGGGTTTAATAAACACATTTATTTTATCGCCTATAGTATCAGATTTCTTTGCGGTATGCCAAAGCTCTGCCCAGTAATGAACATTTGCCCAAACTGGGTTCCAACTGGCCAAAGGGGTCGTAATTCCATAGTATACCTCTTCTTCCTCTTTTTGAAATGTACCGAACATTTTATCCCAGATAATTAAAGAACCCGCATGGTTTTTATCAATATATTTAGGATTAGAGCCATGATGTACCCTATGGTGAGATGGGGTATTGATAATGTATTCTAAAAGTCCCATGCTTTTAATGGTACGGGTATGAATCCAAAATTGGTATAAAGTATTAAAAGCACTTAAAGTAACAAACATCAAAGGATCAAAACCGATCCAGGCCAATGGAAGATAAAAAACCCACGAAAACCAACTCTGGAACCACGATTGACGAAGTGCCACGGTGAGGTTATACTCTTCAGATTGATGGTGAACAATATGGGCCGCCCATAAAGCATTTACTTGATGGCTCATTCTATGGAACCAATAATAGAAAAAATCAACCCCGATAAAAAGAATAATCCAGATCCAAATGGTATTGGGTAAATCGAATAAGCGCCAATGCTCAAAAATATATTTGTAGCCAAAAAATAAGGCTGTTTTCATGAACAAGCCTGTTACCTGTTGCCCGATACCTTGGCTTAAATTGGCAATAGAATCATTTAATCGATAATAACCTAGTTTTTTATAGAAGGTATAAGCAAGCTCTATTCCGATTAGAATAAAAAACACAGGTACCGACAAAGCGATATAATCAACTTTCATCTATTTATATTTGGTGCTACTTTAAACTTTATGTTAAGCTGATACTATTATAACAATAAAAAGCCACATATAAAGCAGATGTTCATAAAAACAGGGCAAAATTTTGGGCAAAAAAATTGCGGACTATCAAAAATCCGCAATACTTTATTGAGCTTGACACCTAAGTGTAAGTCTTCTAGGTAAGAAATATTAATCCGTAAAAATCCTTTAGCCTATAGTAGACTTTAAAATGCCAATAGGATTGGTAATTAGTAACTACGCTCTCTGCTGTTGTTACGTTTAAAACCACCACCAGCATTACCGCCTGTATTTGGTTTCTCTTGAGCCTCAGCAACTTTAATTCTGTTACCGTTGTAGTCTCCACCGTTCATTCTTTTGATAGCTTCTTTCGCTTCATCATCATTCGGCATCTCTACAAAACCAAAACCACGGCTTTGATTAGTTTCACGATCTTTAATAATCCTAAGTGATTTTACTTGACCGAAATCACCAAATACGGCTGTTAATTCATCTTCCCCTACTTCTAAAGGAAGGCCTGTAATAAATATCTTCATTAATGTTTAAAAATTTGCACAAAGATACAAAAAAATATGGGTGTTTTGCTATCTGAGTGTCAGTTAATCTAATTATAAGTTATTGTTTTTCAATATTATTCCTAAAATAATGATAAGTTATTGTTTTGTTATTCATTCATTTAACTCATTCTATTTTTTTCGACAAATTGATAAACTTGTAAAAAGCACATCAACATTGGTCTATATATCTCTTTTTACGTAAATATAACGCAGCAGCATGCCTTTTTGTGTTAAATAAAAATTAATTTATTCCAATAAAAAATTAGTTGTTTAAGGCTACGATTCCTGATCAGGTAATTCTTTCCAAAACTTTTTAGGCGCTCTGTTTTTCCAGGCAGTAAGAAGCAGTTCTTTTAAATCGTTAGGCTCTACACGATCTAAATTAACCAACATGTATTTGTAATTGAGGTAATGTGCTGTGATGAAGAATGTTTCTGGGTCTTTGAGCATCCATTTTTCTCTTTCCAAAGTATGAACAACTATATTTTCTTCATCTTCTTTCAATCGAGCAAAAATGTGCTTGTTGACATAAAATGCTGGGGTTTCAAAACACAACTGTTCTGTTACACCTGGTAGTGATAAAACAACATTACGCACAAATGTTAGGGCCAATATTGTTTTATCTTGCATATTTATCCCCTCCCAGCCATTTTGATCATTCTATGCGCTAAATCTTTGCCCAAGTACCCATCTATAATTCCATGCACCAAATAAAGAATTGGGGTCATGGCAATGGCAATGATAAACTTATAGGTATAACCCACCAAACCAATAGCAGCAACCATTTGCCAGCTCCAATGGTAGTTAGGGTTAAGATAAAAGGCAATGAAGATCACCACAAAACTATCAATCAATTGCGATACCAATGTTGAACCTGTTGCTCTTAACCATAAGGCTCTTTCGCCGGTAAACTTTTTAATGCGATGAAAAATCAGCACATCAACCATTTGTCCAATTAAAAAAGCGGTAATGGAACCTACAATAATCCACATGCCTTGACCAAAAATAGCATCAAAAGCCACTACCATATTGATTTGTTGACCGTCTACCTGTTGTGTTACCCAAAAATCTGAGGGTTGCAATTTCATGGCCAATCCAACAACTATAAAAGCAAAACCAATCAACACACAAGTTAAAACAGATAAGAAACGAACCTGTTTAACCCCAAAGTATTCATTGATGATATCTGTCATAATGAAGATAATCGGCCAAGTTAAAACACCTGCTGACATATTGAAGGAAAGATTCGGTACGCTAAATAGATTGATGTCGAACTTTTTAATCCCGAGAGTCCCTTCTACAGAAAAAATCTTAACTCCAATAAATTCTGATAGTATGGCATTAGCCACAAAAAAAGCGCCTAGAACTAGGAGCAATCGGCTTTCTTTGGTTTTAAAAGTCATATAGCTAAAATACAATTAATTTCAGATAAACGAAATGTAAACCCTGCTATTGAAGAATTATCATTCTATTTTTACAAAGCTTAGACGCCAAAGAATTTCCAATTCCTCATCTTTGTGCCTCTTTAAAAATCAGTCGATGGCAAAATCCAAAGCGTTCTTTTTGATCTTAATTTTAGGTTCTTTAGCTGCCTTAGCACCCTTTTCTATCGACATGTATTTGCCAGGTTTTAAAGCGATTGCCAAAGATCTTCATACAGATGTTTCTAGTGTGTCTTTATCTTTATCAACTTTCTTTATTGGCATCTCTGCTGGTCAGCTTTTATATGGTCCGCTATTAGATAAGTTTGGCAGAAAAAAACCACTTTATTTTGGCCTCAGTCTTTTTATCCTTTCTTCATTAAGCTGTTTATTTGTGACCACCATTGATCAATTGATTGTGATCAGGTTTGTACAGTCCATTGGTTGTTGTGCTGCTGCAGTTGCGGCGGTTGCCATGGTTAGAGATTTATTTACCGTTAAAGAAAGTCCGAAGGTTTTCGCTTCACTAATGTTGGTTATTGCAGTTTCACCAATGTTAGCACCAACTGCTGGTGGATACCTCATTGCCGCTTTAGGCTGGCAGTCTGTATTTGTATTTTTGGGTTTAATGGCATTTCTAATGTTATTGGCCAGCATTTGGTGGCTACCCGAAAGCTATAAACCAGATCCTTCCTACTCTTTAAAACCAAAACCGATATTGGGTAATTTTTTAACTGTACTCAAAGAACCCGGTTTTTATACCTATGCTTTAATTAGTGCCATTACCTTTAGTGGGCTTTTTGCTTACGTATCTTCATCACCTGTGGTGTTTATGGATATCTATAAGGTTAGCGAAACAGGTTATGGATGGATCTTTGCACTTTTATCTGTTTTCTTTATCGGCTTTAGTCAGGTAAATAGCTTTATTCTGAGGTGGTTTAGTAGCAAGAACATTGTTTTTTGTGCATTAATTGCACAGTGCATTTTTAGCTTATTATTTCTGTTTGTGGCATTGAACAATTGGCTTAACCTTTATACAACCATTACTTTTATCGCCTTATTTTTGGCTTGCCTAGGTTTTATCAATCCAAATGCATCTGCATTATCGCTAGCGCCATTTACAAAAAATGCGGGCAGTGCTTCAGCATTAATGGGTGCCCTACAAATGGGTTTAGGTGCCTTAGCTTCGGCAGTGATCAGTTTGTTTGCAGCTGACGTAGTTTGGCCAATGCCAGCAGTAATGACAATAGCAGCCATCATGGCCTTAATTTGTTTACTTATTGGAAGAACCAAGATCAAAACAACTGCCCATCTAATGCACTAATGTGTCATTTATCTCCACATTGGCAGTAATTTTATAAGATTATTGCTATTTTCGTGTTGCATGATACTTATTAATTCTAAACTTCCAACCGTAGCTACAAACATCTTTACGGTAATGTCTAAACTAGCCCAAGAACATCAGGCTATCAATCTGTCGCAAGGTTTTCCAGACTACGCTGCCAATCCAAAACTGATCAAATTTGTTGCCGATGCCATGAAAGATGGGCATAATCAATATGCACCAATGGCTGGTCTACCTGTTTTGAGAGAACTAATTGCAGAAAAAACAAACAGGCTCTATGGTGCCAATTACCATCCAGAAACTGAAGTTACCATTACCGCAGGTGGTACACAAGCTATTTTTACGGCCTTAGCTGCCGTTATCAATCCTGGCGATGAGGTGATTATTTTTGAACCTGCTTACGATTGTTATTCGCCAACCATAAAATTATTGGGGGGCTTGGTTAAACCCTTTGAGCTTCATGGACCAGATTATGCCATCGATTGGGAAATGGTGAAAAAACTTTTTACAGCCAATACCCGAATGATCATTTTAAACAGTCCACAAAACCCAACTGGGAGTATTTTAACCAAACCCGATATTGAGGCGCTGATTAAATTGACAAAGGACACCGATGTGCTTATTCTAAGTGATGAGGTTTATGAGCACATCATTTTTGATGGAGAAAAACACGAAAGTGTAGCCATCTATCCCGAACTACAAGAACGGAGTTTTATTGTGGCCTCTTTCGGAAAATTATTACATACTACTGGATGGAAACTAGGCTATTGCCTTGCCCCTGCTAAATTAATGAATGAATTTAGAAAGGTACATCAATTTAATGTATTTAGTGTAAATACACCAATGCAGATGGGCATTGCCAATTACCTTAAAAGTGAAAATGTGTACGAAGATATTGCTGTGTTTTTTCAAGAAAAAAGAGATTTGTTTCGCTCTCTTTTAAGTCAGACTAAATTTAAATTATTACCTTGTAAAGGTTCGTATTTTCAATGTGTAAACTACGAAGCAATTAGCGATGAAAAAGACAAAGACATGGCTAAAAGATTAGTAACCGAATTTGGTGTAGCAAGCATTCCAGTTTCTGCTTTTTACACTAAGAACAATACCGATAAAATATTAAGATTTTGCTTTGCAAAAGAAAAAGATACATTAGAAAAAGCCGTTGAAAGACTATTAAAAATATAATTTTCATCCCTTAAAAAATTATAAAAAAATGGAAAGTCCACAATATTTGAACATCCAAAATCTCAAGGTAACCGTCTTTCAGGCTTACCTGTTTTGGGAGAACATTGATAAGAACTTACAAAATATAAGTTTGAGATTATCAGGTGGTGTTCGAGAAAAAACAGACCTCATTGTACTGCCAGAAATGTTTAATACTGGTTTTACAATGAAGGCCGAAGAACTTTCGGAAGAAATGGATGGTAAAACCATGCAGTGGCTCCGAAAAACAGCATCAAACTACGATTGTGTTGTTACAGGCAGCTTAATCATTAAAGAAAATGGCCATTATTATAACCGCATGATCTGGATGTTGCCAGATGGCAGTTATCAATATTATGACAAACACCATCTATTTGGCATGGGCGATGAAGATCAAAACTTTACTGCCGGTACAAAATCATTAATTGTTGAATTAAAAGGATGGAAAATTAGACTTGCTGTTTGTTACGACCTCCGTTTCCCAGTATGGTTACGCAATAAAAATGCCGAATACGATATTTTATTGTTAGTTGCCAGCTGGCCAGATAAACGCTCCTCACATTGGAGAACGCTCATCCATGCCAGAGCCATTGAAAACCAGAGTTACGTAATTGCAGTTAATCGTGTTGGGCACGATGGAAACCAAGTTTACCACAGTGGACATTCGATGTGTATCGATCCTCATGGCAACACAGTCTATTACAAACCAGAAGATGAAGATTTATATACCTTCAGCATCAATTACACTGATCTAGAGAAAACCAGAAGACAGTTTCCATTTTTAAAAGATGCCGACAGTTTCTCCTTAACTTAAAAACAACCTCAAACCAGTTAGAACCACCAAATGTTTAACAGAAGAAAATTTATAAAGGCTACTGCCCTATCAACAGCACTTTTGGCTATTGATCAAAAAAGTATGGCAGCAGCAATTCCAACTACAAATGGCAAAGCAGTAAATAAACCCATCGTTATTTCTACCTGGGATTTTGGTGTAGCTGCCAATGCCGCCGCATGGAAAGTACTCAAAGCAAATGGCAAGGCGCTAGATGCAGTAGAACAAGGTGTTTGGGTACCAGAGGCTGATGAATCTAATCAGTCTGTAGGTTATGGGGGCTTGCCAGATCGCGATGGTAAAGTAACCTTAGATGCCTGTATCATGGACGAATTGGGCAATTGTGGTGCCGTATTAGCTTTAGAACACATTGTACATCCCATTTCTGTTGCCCGTAAAGTGATGGAAAAAACACCTCATGTAATGCTAGCCGGAGACGGAGCACTCCAATTTGCCTTAGAACAAGGTTTTAAGAAAGAAAATCTACTTACACCAGCTAGTGAAAAAGCTTGGAAACAATGGTTAAAAGAGGCTAAATATGAGCCTGTAATGAACATAGAGAACAAACTTTATGACAAAGCTTCGCCTAACAAACTTCCAGGAAACAAATACAATCACGATACCATTGGCATGATTGCCATGGATGCCAATGGCAACCTATCAGGAGCGTGTACCACAAGTGGAATGGCCTATAAACTTCATGGTCGGATTGGAGATAGCCCTATTATTGGTGCTGGTTTATATATCGACAATGAAATCGGTGGTGCAACTTCAACAGGTGTTGGAGAAGAAGTAGTAAGAAACGTAGGCTCATTCTTGGTAGTAGAGCTCATGCGACAAGGTTACACACCTGAGGCAGCTTGTAAAGAAGCGGTAATGCGTATCATTAAAAAGAAACCTGAAACAGCTAAAAATATACAAGTGGGTTTTTTGGCCATGAACAAAAAAGGCGAATATGGTGCTTATGCCATTCAACAAGGTTTTACTTATGCAGTTTGCGATACCCAGAAACAAGATCTGGTAATCAAAGGAAAAAGTTACTATTAATCTACCCATTCAGTTTGGAAACCTCAAAAAATACCAAATTCGGACTTGAAGTTTGTGCCAATTCCTTTGCATCTGCAAAAGAAGCAGAAAATGGTGGAGCCATACGTGTAGAACTATGCGAAAACATGGCCGAAGGCGGTACCACTCCCAGTTATGCCCAGATTAAACTTTGCAAAAGCAGGTTAAAACTTCAGGTCTGGCCCATCATCCGTCCAAGAGGTGGCGATTTTTTATATACAGCCGATGAATTTGATCTCATTAAAGAGGATATTAGTCTCTGCAAAAGCTTAAATTGCGATGGAGCTGTAACTGGAATTTTATTGGCCAATGGCGAAATAGACCTCAAACGTTGCGCAGAGCTTATTGAATTGGCACATCCCATGCCTTTGGCTTTTCATCGTGCTTTTGACATGGCCTTGGATCTGAATAAAGCATTGGAAGATTTAATAAAATTAGGTTTTGTACGGGTGTTAACCTCTGGCGGTGCCAATACAGCTTACGATGGTATTCGCACCATAACCGAATTGGTTAAACAAGCTCAGGGCAGAATAGAGATTATGCCAGGCGCAGGAATTAATCCTCAAAATATTTCAACCATAAAACAAAAAACTGGGGCACAAGTATTTCATTCTTCTGCTAGGGTTAAAATTGAGAGTAAGATGCAATATAGAAATACAACAAGCAAAATGGGGAGCATTGAAGAGGAATACCAGTATGAACAAACTTCTGCAGACCTAGTTAAACAAATGGTAGAAAATAGCTTATGAGAAGACTGAATATCACATTTTTATTGCTTGGATTAATTTTCATTGCCAAAGCACAAAATGTAAAACCAAAGGCTCCAGAATTTGCTTTGGGCAGCTTTACAGACGATTACGGAATTACCTATACCATTAACGATACACTTTGGGTGCAAAATCCAACTACAAAATACCATATCATTAAATGGAATCCAGAAAAACAGTACTTGGTAGCCAAAAATGATGCTGGAAACAAAACCGATGGTAATAAATATACCCGTATAGATTACATGACCTTTAGCGGAATGGAACCTTGGCGATGGGGTTTTTGTTTAACCGCCTATGATGCTGCAACCGATGTAATTGCAGAACAGACCGCTTACGTTGATAGGCAGAATCCTAAAAAAGGCTGTAATGGCTATCCATTCTCTAGAATGAAAAAAGTTGAAACCAAACCATAAACTTGATTAATGAAATTCTCTAAACTCTTTTTAGCGTTGGTATTACTTGCCAATTTCTCATTTGCACAAAATAAAAGAAACTACAACCAATATGTAAACCCATTTATCGGAACTGGTGGTCATGGGCACACTTACCCCGGTCCAGCCCTACCTTTTGGAATGATTCAACCTGGACCTGATACCCGTTTAGATGGTTGGGATGGTTGTTCTGGTTATCATTATACAGATTCGTTGCTTTATGGCTTTTCGCAAACCCATTTAAGTGGAACAGGGGTTGAAGATTATTGCGATTTTCTATTTATGCCAACCATTGGGAAACCACAGTTCTTAAATAAACAATACGCCTCTCCTTTTCAAAAGAAAAATGAAAAGGCAAGCCCTGGCTATTACAGCACATTTTTAGATAAATATAAAATTAAGGCCGAAATTACCACTACCAGACGTGCTGGCCTATATAAATTTAGCTATCCAAAATCTAAGGAGGCCAATATCATTATCGACCTTAAACACCGTGATAAGGTTTTAGAAAGTTGGGTAGAAATTATAAACGATAGAGAAATTAAAGGTTATAGAAAATCAAGTTCATGGGCAAAAGGGCAGGAACTCTATTTCCATGTACGCTACAATAAACCATTTAAATCTTACGGTATTGCCATTAATGATGAATTACAACCCGGTTTAAAAAAGGCAAAAGGAACCAATATCAAATTATATATCCAATTTGAAACTACCGAACAAGAATCAATTTTATCTAAAGTTGCCATTTCTGCAGTTGACGATAAAGGTGCCTTAAAGAATTTAAATGCCGAAACAGATGGTTTTGATTTCACTAAAATACTGGCAAAGGCAAAAGCCGCTTGGAATAAAGAGCTTTCTAAAATAGATGCAGAAAGCACAGACAAAAAACAATTAACTACTTTTTATACTGCACTTTATCACAGTCTACTTAATCCAAACTTATACATGGATGTAGATGGAAGATATCGAGGTTTAGACAAGAAAGTACATACAGCTAAAGGCTTTGAATATTACACCGTATTTTCTTTATGGGATACCTATAGAACGGAAAATCCACTGCTCACTTTAATTGATCGGAAAAGAACTTTAGATTTTATTCAAACCTTTTTGGCAATGCACAAAGAAGGTGGTTTATTGCCTATTTGGCCATTGGCTAATGACGAAACTTTTTGCATGATCGGGAACCATGCTATTCCGGTAATTACAGATGCCTATGCCAAAGGAATTCGTGGCTTTGATACCAAACTGGCACTTGAAGCCATGAAACATGCAGTAAACCGTAAACAATTTGGTATTGATGTATATGCCAAACATGGAGCTGTAATGGCCGATATGGAACATGAAAGTGCTTCTAAAACCGTAGAATATGCTTATGATGATTGGTGTATTGCACAATTTGCCAAAATGATTGGCTCTGAAGCTGATTATCAAACCTATTTAACAAGAGCTCAAAACTGGAAAAATGTTTATGACCCCTCAACTGGGCATATTAGAGCTCGTAACAATGGAGGTTGGTGGAAACCTTTCAACCCTACAGAAGTAAACAACAACTATACTGAAGGCAATTCTTGGCATTACAGTTTCAGTACCCAGCAAGATGTAAATGGACATATGGAAATGATGGGCGGTGAGCAGATCTACCAGAAAAAGCTAGATGAATTGTTTACCACAAAAGAAGGCTTAACAGGTCGCGACCAAAGTGACATTACAGGTTTAATTGGTCAATATGCGCATGGGAATGAACCTAGTCACCATATGGCTTACTTGTTCAATTTTACATCTCATCTAGAGAAAACCCAATATTACATTAACAAGATCATGAACGAACAATACCATGATCAACCTGATGGTTTATCTGGAAATGAAGATTGTGGACAAATGAGCGCTTGGCTAGTGATGAGTGCAATGGGTATCTACCCTGTTTCTCCAGGAAATAACATGTACAATATTGGTACACCTTGGTTTAAAAAAATGACCATCAGTTTAGAGAATGGTAAAAAAATAACCATAAATGCACCGGCTAGAGATTTGAACAATTATTACATCAAAGGCATTTCTTTAAATGGCAAACCACACCAGAAATTGTTTTTAGATTTTAGTAACCTTGCCAATGGAGCCAATTTAAATTTTGCGTTAGCTGCTAATCCCGACTTAAAATACCTCAGTAGTTTGCAAAAACCAGTAATGAAAATCAGTACAAATTTAATTGTACCCAACCCTATTATTGAAGGTCCTCAAGAAACATTCAAGCAAAATGCTGAGGTAAGCATCACTTCTGCCCTGCCAACAGCAACAATTTATTATACTTTAGATGGAAGCATACCAGACCAAAATGCTAAGAAATACACTGCTCCATTTAGCATTGATAAAGGCCTTACCATTAAAGCAATTGCTTATCAAAAAGGTTTCAAAACCAGTTATGTAAGTACAGCTACTTACCAAAAAATCACGAATAACTACAATATCAAAATCAACAGCGAAATTAACAAAAGCTTTACAGGAGGTGGGAATGATGCGTTGATTGATGGTGTTAGAGGATCGGTAAACTGGCGTGTAGGTAACCGTTGGCAAGGCTTCTGGGGCATCCCATTCGAAGCTGTTTTAGATTTGGGTAAAACACAAATGGTCAATTCGGTAAGCATTGGTGCTTTACAAGATACCCAAGCTTGGATTGTTTTCCCACCTGAAACCGAGTTTTACATTGCTGGAGATGACCTTAACTTTAAATTGATTGGAACCGTAAAAGCACCAGCTGAAGCAAAAGATTATACCATACAGATTAAAGAACTGACTACCAAAGTAAACAGTGAGTGTAGGTATATCAAAATCAAAGCTAAAAACTATGGTACACTTCCTGAATGGCATGAAGGTGTCGGAGGTAAAGCACATACCTTTTTTGATGAAATTACAGTGAAATAAACGATATAACTACCCAATAGAGAAATAATTAAATTAATTTTCAGCCTATACCTATTTTTGTTGTTGAGCTGATTTAATAAAGTTTAACTTTTGCTTTTCGGCATTATCTATCAATACATCAGGTTTGATACCTATGTTGTCAATAGGATGTTTAGGAAGACGTTTAGATCTTGAAATAGGAATGGTTAAATTATAAGCTTCGCAAGGAATATCGAAATACTGATAATTGGCGTAATCTAACATCCCATAAGAGTTTTCACCGAAAATGGTTACCTTCTTACTTTGTTTGGCCATCAACAAAAAGGATTCTGCCGAACTTGCCGAATTGCGATCTATTAAAAAGGCTACTTTTTTAGGATATTCATAAACAGAATCTAAGGTAACATAGGTGGTATCCTTACCAGATGGATTAACAAAACGACCTTTATTGTTCATCATTAATGCTACAATACTAGAAAGATAGGCCTTTGTTTCTTTAGACACGTTTTTATCTGCAAGCTGTTGTTCAAGAATTCCAATATTATCTTCAGTTACCCAAAATTCTGATGACAAGGTAGCCATACGATTGGTATACAAGTACGGTAAAAATGGACTGTACACAAAATCACTCCCTCCCATATTCCCTCTTAAGTCAATAATCCAATTTGGTGTCGCTTTCAATTCCTTAGCATAACGTTTCATTAAACTGTCTACATTTTTCTTTTCAGACCAATCAAAAGAAGGTAATCTGAGTAATAACGTTTGATTGTCTAACACTTTGATATTGGTTACTTCACTTAAAGTGTCTTTTGCCGCTGGCGGAAGTGTTCTAAACTTAGGAAGCTGTTTGTTCAGCTGGCTTAGTTTTTCAGGATATTTTTCGCGGTAACGCCAATCCAATTGTACTCTTAAATGTTGGTCTTTAAAATAATTCGTCCATGTACGAAGTAAAATATAACAAGAATCAACATTATTTGTCTTTTTTGCTTTGAGTGCCAAGCTATTGGTAAATGCTTTAAATAGCTTACTATTGCTTGTATTGATTTTATCGTTATAACCAGCATAGTTTCTACTGACCTGTGATACGGTATAATTAAAATTGACAGCACAATCGCAGTTTTGGGCCATTAAATTTGTGGTCCATAGTGTAAATAAAATCAAATAGACAGCTTTCATAAATAGGGATTTATAAGTAAAGACGATAGTTTCATCAAATCGGTTGCGTACGTTCAAAGATTGAATAATTTTGTCACCATACCAAGCAAATTAAATCCCTTTTATTTACTTTCTTTTCCCTCCTATTTTACAACTTCCATTTTCCATTATATTTTACCTTAAAAAAACTATCTTTGCACAAAGATGAAGCACATACGTAATTTTTGCATAATTGCACATATAGACCACGGCAAAAGCACATTAGCTGATAGGTTACTAGAATATACAGCGACGATTTCTCAACGCGAATCTCAAGCACAATTGCTTGATAATATGGATTTGGAGCGTGAACGTGGGATCACGATCAAAAGTCACGCCATCCAAATGAACTTTAAGATAGATGATCAGGAATACAATTTCAATCTAATTGATACCCCTGGTCACGTAGATTTTTCTTACGAAGTATCGCGTTCTATTGCTGCTTGCGAAGGTGCCTTATTAATTGTTGATGCCTCACAAGGTATTCAGGCACAAACCATTTCTAACCTTTACCTGGCTTTAGAACATGATTTGGAGATTATCCCAATTTTAAATAAAATGGATTTACCTGGTGCAATGCCAGAAGAAGTAAAAGACCAGATTATTGATCTTATTGGTTGTAAAAGAGAAGAAATTATCCCAGCATCTGGTAAAACAGGAATGGGTATTCCTGAAATTTTGCAAGCCATTGTAGACCGTGTTCCTGCCCCAGTTGGCGACCCAGAAGCACCGCTACAAGCTTTGATTTTTGATAGTGTTTTCAACTCTTTCAGAGGAATTATTGCTTATTATAAAGTTGTTAATGGCGAGATTAAAAAAGGTGACAAAGTAAAATTTATTAATACTGGTAAAGAATATTTAGCTGATGAAGTTGGTATTTTGAAACTAGATATGTCGCCAAGAAATTCTGTAAAAACTGGTGATGTAGGTTATATTATTTCTGGAATTAAGGAAGCCCGTGAAGTAAAAGTTGGTGATACGATTACAAATGTTGCCAGACCATCTTTAGAAGCTATTCAAGGTTTTGAAGAAGTAAAACCAATGGTATTTGCCGGGATCTACCCAGTTGATACCGATGAGTTTGAAGAGCTGAGAGAGGCCATGCACAAGCTACAACTGAATGATGCTTCTATTGTTTTTGAACCAGAAAGTTCAGCAGCTTTAGGTTTTGGTTTCCGTTGCGGTTTCTTGGGCATGTTGCACATGGAGATCATTCAGGAACGTTTGGAGCGTGAATTTGATATGACGGTAATTACTACAGTTCCCAACGTATCTTACATTGCGCATACCACCAAAGGCGAAGAAATTTTCGTTAATAATCCATCTGATTTACCTGATCCAAGTAAATTGGATTCTGTTGAAGAACCTTATATCAAAGCAAATATCATTACAAAAGCTGATTTTGTTGGACCAGTAATGTCACTTTGTATTCAGAAAAGAGGAACAATTATAAATCAATCTTATTTAACATCTGATCGGGTTGAATTGGTTTTCGAAATGCCAATGGGCGAGATTGTATTTGATTTTTATGATAAATTGAAGACGATTTCTAAGGGTTATGCTTCTTTCGATTATCACCAAGTTGGCTACCGCAAATCTGATTTGGTACGTTTAGATATGTTAATCAATGATGAGCCAGTTGATGCTTTATCTTCATTAATTCACCGTAGCAATGCTTACGATTTTGGTAAAAAAATCTGTGAAAAGTTGAGAGAATTAATCCCTCGTCAGCAATTTGAAATTAAAATTCAAGCTTCAATCGGTGCAAAAGTTATTGCTCGCGAAACATTGAGTGCTTTACGTAAAGACGTTACCGCTAAATGTTATGGTGGTGATATCTCTCGTAAACGTAAGTTATTAGAAAAACAGAAAAAAGGTAAAAAACGCATGCGCCAAGTGGGTAACGTAGAAATTCCACAATCAGCATTTATGGCAGTTTTAAAATTAGATTAAAATAGTAGCAAGATAAAAGTATCAAGTAGCAAGACAGCTTGCCAACTCTTGATACTTGATACTTGATACCTGATACTTTAACAAATGCAACTACTCAACGGAAAATTCGCTTCAGAAAAGATAAAAACAGAAATTGCTGCAGAGGCTTTGGCTTTTTTAGCACAAAGTGGACGCAAACCACATTTAGTTGCCATTTTAGTTGGCAATGATGGTGGTAGCGAAACTTATGTGGCCAGCAAAATGAAAAACTGTGAGAAAGTGGGTTTTCAATCGTCGTTAATTAGATACGATAATTCGGTAACAGAAGCTGAATTGTTAGCTAAAATTGAAGAAATCAATAAAGATGCTGGTGTTGATGGTTTAATTGTCCAATTGCCTTTGCCTAAACATATCGATCCAGAAAAAGTAACTGAAACCATCGATTATCGCAAAGATGTAGATGGTTTCCATCCAGTTAACTTGGGCAGAATGATGCGCAACCTACCTTGTTTCATTCCGGCTACACCTTATGGCATTCTATTGATGTTAAAAGCATATGATATTGACACTACTGGCAAACACTGTGTAGTGGTTGGCCGTAGCAATATTGTAGGTAGCCCGATGAGCATTTTAATGGCCCGAAATGCCAATCCAGGTAACTGTACTGTAACTTTAACCCATAGTAGAACGCATAACCTTAAAGAAATGGTTTTGCAAGGTGATATTGTAGTAGCTGCCATTGGTAAGAAGAATTTTGTTACTGCCGATATGGTTAAACCTGGCGCCATCATTATCGATGTGGGTATCAATAGAGAAACTTCTACCGAAACCAAATCTGGTTATAAACTATACGGCGATGTAGATTTTGAACATGTAGCGCCAAAAGCATCGTGGATTACGCCTGTACCTGGGGGTGTGGGCTTGATGACTATTGTTGGTTTATTAAAAAACACGCTAGCTTCGGCTAAAAAGGAAATCTATTCTTAAATTAAGATAAGCTTTAATCTATACGTATAATTATTTTTTTTATTACGTATAAATTCATTATTTTTGATCAATCATCATCAAATAATGGATACTAAATTAACTTTAAGTTTTAACAAAGAGGTTGTAGAAAAAGCAAAAAAATATGCTGCTGCCAACAACATCAGCTTATCAAGGCTAATTGAGCATTTATTAATTCAGGTTACCACCAAAACATACAAATCTCTAGAAGATTACCCCCTAGCAGATTGGGTAGGTATGGTTGCCGAAGGTGAAATCGAATATAAAAAATCAAAACCTTCTCGTAAATCATCAAAAGATGATTTTTTCTCTTCTAAAAAATAAAGATGAAGCTGTTTTTAGATGCCAATGTTTTGGTTTCGGTATTAAACAAAGAATATCCCATTTTCCCTTATTCATCTCGGATTTTAAGTTTGGTTTCTACTTATGCCAGATTTGAAGTTTATACTTCTCCCCTATGTTTAGCCATTGCTTTTTATTTTGCCGAAAAAAAACATGGCACAAAATTGGCCAAACAAAAAATTGACTTGCTCTGTCAACATATTCAAATTGCAGAGAACTTAAAGGAAGGTGTTTTACAAACCCTCAGTAATAAAAAGATACACGATTTTGAAGATGGGCTTGAATATTATGCTGCCAAAGCAAATCATTGCGACTGTATCATCACCGAAGACATCAACGATTTTTATTTTTCTGAAATTGAGGTTTTAAATTGTAAGCGTTTTTTCGACCAGTATTTGTCAAAGCTTTAATTAGCTAAAAAATCTTTTCCATAGGCTCTGTTTAAAGCCAACATACAATCCATCAGCTCTCAACTCTGTTGGATAGGTATTGATGTAATCTCCCTGTCCCTCTGCTCCTCTTCCAGTTTTTAGATTATACTCCCAACGGTGTATGGGGCATACCAAATTCCCTTCTTTACACCAGCCACCACTCAATATTCCACCTGCATGCGGACAAGTATTTTGTGTGGCATAAAATTGTCCCTCGTTCTTAATTACGCAGATTTTACGGCCATCGGCCTTTACCATCGTCACAAAATCCTCTTGTTCAACTTCCTGTTTTGACAAAACCTTTACCCAAATCATCTTTTCTACTTTATTGAATGTGTATATTTGCGCTCTAATTTACGAAATGGCACATCAAATACCAGAAGACGGCACACTACTTCCTTTAATGGAAGAATTTTACACCATACAGGGCGAAGGATTTAATACAGGAAAAGCTGCTTATTTCATTCGTTTAGGGGGTTGTGACGTAGGTTGCCACTGGTGCGATGTAAAAGAAAGTTGGGATGCAGAACTTCATCCACTTACTTTAGCCAATGAAATAGTTACAAAAGCAGATACTTTTCCGGGTAAAGCTGTGGTAGTTACTGGTGGTGAACCCTTGATTTATAACTTAGATTACCTGACTAAAAAATTGCAGGAAAAAAATATCTTAACTTTTATTGAAACCTCTGGTGCTTATCCACTTTCAGGTTCATGGGACTGGATTTGTCTTTCTCCAAAGAAGTTCAAGGCACCCCGACCAGACATTACCCCATTTGCCAACGAATTAAAGGTAATTGTATTTAACAAAAGTGATTTTGAATGGGCAGAAAAATATGCCGAAACAGTATCTCCTACTTGTAAACTATATCTTCAACCAGAATGGTCTAAAGCCAAAGAAATGACACCATTAATTGTTGAGTATGTAATGGCCAATCCGAAATGGGAAATCTCTTTGCAAACCCATAAGTTCCTTAATATCCCATAAATACAACAAAGCCAGTAAGCGTAGAAAGGTAAGGACTAACAAATTTTATTTTTACGTTAAATAATGTATTTATAAATAGATCAGTAAACGAATGGCGGTATCTATTGGCATCAGCAGTCCTGCTTTTCGCTTTACTTCGCCTATGGCTTCGTGTTCGCTGCAATCAGGTTTAATTGACAATGGTACTGCTACTAGGGTATTCAATGTTTCAAAAGGACAACTGTCTTTTGTGTGCTAAACCTGATGGAAGCGGCACGCAGTATAGCGCACAGCAGGACTACCTGAACCGAAGAACCACAGGTTTTGCTTTCCAAATATCAAGAAACATCTATTTTGTGAATAATAATGTGTTTATAAATAGATTAGTAAAAGAATGGCAGTAGCTGGTGGCTAAACCTGTCCTGCTTTACGCTTTACTTCGCCTACGGCTTCGTGTTCGCTGCAATCAGGTTTAATTGACAACGGTACTGCTACTAGGATGTTCAAAAGGACAACTGGCTTTTGTGTGCTAAACCCGATGGAAGCGGCACGCAGTAAAGCGCACAGCGGGACTATCGGAAACCAAGAACCACAGGTTTTGCTTTTCTAAAATCAATAATAACAAGATAAGCAGCCTCACTACACTTTAAAAAGTCTCTTAAATATTCGATATTTTATCTACTTTAGTCTAACACAAATGGTTTGCTTAATTAATGAAATATCTGATCTTTTTTTTATGTTGGATTGCATTTTCGGCTAATGCCCAGAACTCTACCGTTAAAAGAGCGCAAGGTAGTTTTGAAGATGCACAACAGTTTCTAAGACAAAGCATTTACGATGAGGGCATCAAATATTTAAACGAAGCCGTAAAAGCTGATCCAAAATTCCAATTGGCCTATATTCAGCTTGGCGATGTATATAAAAGATTAAAAGACCATCCAAAAGCGATAGAGAATTACCGCAAGGCAATTAGTGCAGCCCCTACCATTGAAGCTAGAATTTACTACGCTTTGGGCGAAAGTGAATTACTCTCTGGCTTATATGAAAAAGCAAAATCTGATTTTTTATCTTTTCAAAAAAATTATACAGGAACGGAACTTGATGTAATCAACAAAACCAAAAAGTACATCAAAGACTGCGATTTTTCGATGGTTGCCATTCAATCGCCATCAAAATATGAACCTATTAACATGGGTTTTTACATTAACAGTGCCAATAGAGACTATTTTCCGGCACTAACTGCCGATGGTGAAACCATTATATTTACGCGGGTAGTTGACAAAAATGAAGACTTTTTTATTTCTACTAAAAAAGACAACGAATGGCAAAAAGCGCAACCCTTAAGCAATGTGATCAATACACCTAATTTTAATGAGGGTGCTCAATCGATCTCTCCCGATGGTAAATACCTATTTTTTACGGGCTGTAACCGCCCAGATGGCTTAGGAAGATGCGACATCTACGTTTCTAGAAAAGAGGGCAAAGAATGGGGCAAACCAATTAACTTAGGCAAAATAATCAATTCAGAATACTGGGATTCGCAGCCTTCAATCAGTCCAGATGGAAGTACACTATACTTTGTAAGCAACCGCCCAGGTGGTATTGGTGGTTACGACATTTGGAAAAGCACTTTAACAGATGAAGGACAATGGACGGAACCTGTTAACCTTGGCGACACCATTAATACACCTTACGATGAGAATACACCATTTATGCATGCAGATGGTAAAACACTTTATTTTTCATCAGACGGATGGCCCGGATTTGGCAATAAGGATATTTTTTATAGTAGACTGAAGAATGACGGAAAATTTTCAACCCCTGTTAATTTGGGTTACCCCATCAACACTTTTAATGAAGAAGTTGGACTTATAGTAACTGCAGATGGTACAGAAGGCTTATTTTCATCAAATATAAAAAATGGTGGTTTTGGCGATCTGGATATTTATCGTTTTAAATTACCTGAGCAAGTAAAACCACTTCCTGTTACTTATGTTAAAGGAATAGTAAGAGATAAAGAAACCAAGGCATTATTAGAGGCCAATGTATTGGTAATAGATTTAAAAACACACAATGCTGTTTTTAACGATTATACCTCGAAAGAAACAGGCGATTTTTTAGCCGTTATGCCCATTGGCAGTAATTATTCATTTGATGTAGAAGCAGATGGCTATATCTTCAATTCCTTACATTTTGAGCTGAATAAAGCCAATGGCAAACCTTATGAAATAGAGATTTTATTGGAAAAGATTAAGGTTGGCAGCAATGTAACTTTACAGAATATCTTCTTTGACACTAATAAGTTTGAGCTTTTACCAAGCTCAATGGTTGAACTGAATATTTTGATAGAACTGTTAAAGAACAATGCCAACATCAGCATTGAAATACAAGGACATACCGATAATGTTGGAGATGTTAAACTGAACGAAAAGCTCTCTGAAAACAGAGCCAAAGCAGTTTATGATTTCTTGATCAATAATGGAATTGACCGGAAAAGGCTTTCTTTTAAAGGATATGGCGAAACCAAGCCACGTGCAGATAATGCTACAGAAGAAGGGAGAAAACAGAACAGAAGGACAGAATTTGTAGTTACAAAAATCACTGTCAATTAATGATAGTATGCTGCTAAAAGGCATTGGCAAATGGCAGGAAATCTATTTTATGCCGAAAATTTGAAAAGCAAAAACAGGCGCTTTTTTTAATGTTCGTCCCGTTTTTCGCTTTACTATGCCTCGTTCCTCGTCTTCGTGTTCGCTACAACCGGGTTTAGCAAACCAAAGACTCTGCAAAATCTGCACTTAATTCTAGAAAAAACTAAATTCTCTTCTCCAATTAAAGAATTGCTTGTCTAACTCTAATTAATTTCACCAATAAATCTTCTAACAAAGCTAAATTTAACATGTTAGCGCCATCAGATTTGGCATTTGCTGGATCAGGATGAGTTTCGATAAACAAACCATCTGCCCCTACCGCAATGGCAGCTTTAGCAATGGTGGTAATCAATTCTGGTTTACCCCCAGTAACTCCACTGCTTTGGTTAGGTTGTTGTAGCGAGTGCGTACAATCCATTACCACAGGTACACCAAAACCTTGCATCTCTGGTAAGCCACGATAATCTACAATGAGGTCTTGATAACCAAAAGTATTACCTCTATCTGTCAAGATCACTCTATTGTTACCAGAATCAATAATTTTATCAACTGCAAACTTCATAGAACCTGCAGAAAGGAATTGACCTTTTTTTACATTCACTACTTTACCTGTTTCTGCAGCAGCGATTAATAAATCTGTTTGACGGCATAAAAATGCAGGGATCTGTAAAACATCTACATAAGCTGCCGCCATTGCCGCCTCTCCACTTTCGTGGATATCAGTAACAGTTGGTATATCGAAGGTTTTTCCTACTTTCTCTAATATTTTCAATGCTTTTTCATCGCCAATACCGGTAAAAGAACTGCCCTTACTTCTATTCGCTTTACGGTAAGAACCTTTAAAAATATAGGGGATATTTAATTTATCAGTAATGGCTACTATCTTTTCGGCTATGCGTAAAGCCATATCTTCGCCTTCAATGGCACAAGGCCCAGCCATTAAAAAGAAATTGTTTGAATCTTGGTGTTTGAGTTTATCTATTTGCAACATATGTTATGTAAATGATGGAAGATGTTAAATGGAAAATGGAAGATGTGTTTTGGTTTTTACATCTTCCATCTTACCTTAACCATTTTACCTAGTTATTAGTTTCCTAATTCGGACATGAACTTAATCCTCATTAGCTGTATTTCTTCTCGGGTGTAATCACTTTCGCCTAAATCGCTCAAGGCTTCGTCAATTGAATCATTGTCGGCAGCCCTAAAGTAATCGAATACCTCATCTTGTCTGTCTTCATCAATCAATTCATCAACAAAGTACGAAAGATTTAATTTGGTACCTGAGTTAACAATGGCTTCTACTTCTTTTAAAATATCGAAATAGGTAATGCCTTTTGAGCGGGCAATATCTTCTAAACCAATCTGTCTATCAATATTTTGAATAATGGAAACCTTTAAAGCAGATTTGTTAGCTTGTGTTTTGATGACTAAATCAATTGGTCTTTCAATGTCGTTATCTTCAACATATTTTTTGATCAACTCAATAAACGGACCACCAAATTTTAAAGCCTTACCATGTCCAACACCTGAAATTTGTTTCAGTTCATCCATCGCAATTGGATAGTGCGTGCACATCTCTTCTAAAGATGGGTCTTGGAAAACCACAAATGGTGGAACATTTTTTTGTTTGGCAATCTTTTTACGCAAGTCTTTTAACAGTTGAAGCAACTGCGTATCTAGTGCACCTGTGCCATGTTTTACATCATCTTCATCATCATCTGCTGCACTTTCTATCAATTCGTTTAAGATGAATTTTAAACCATACGGGTTTTCGATAAAATCGTTACCCAATCTGGTCAATTTTAATAACCCGTAGTTATCAATGTCTTTGGCTACAAAATTATTTAGTACAGCCTGTCTCATCAACGATTTCCAAAGGATTTCGCCATCTTCTTTACCATAACCAAACTCTGGCAGTTTATTCTGCTCATAGGCAATGGTTTGGGCAGTTTCACTCCCCATAAAGATGTTGAGCAAATGTGTATCGTCAAACTTTTCGCCAGTAGATTTGATCAACTTTAGCAAGGTTAACAAGTGTTCTTCTGCTTCGAACTGTTGTTTTGGCTTTTTGCAATTATCGCACATGCAATTACAGCCGGTTTCATTAAAATTCTCGCCAAAATAATGTAAGATTTGCTTTCTGCGGCATACGCCAGATTCAGCATAATCAATTACCTCTTTTAATATTTGTGTACCAATCTCTCTTTCAGAAACTGGTTTGTCTTTCATAAACTTGGCCAGTTTATCCACGTCTTTTTGCGCATAAAAGGCAATACAAACCCCTTCGCCACCATCTCTACCTGCCCTACCAGTTTCCTGATAATAGCCTTCCATACTTTTTGGAATATCGTGGTGGATAACGAAACGTACATCTGGTTTATCAATACCCATTCCGAAAGCAATTGTTGCAACAATTACTTCTGCATCTTCCATCAAAAAGCGGTCTTGCGTTTCTGCCCTCACTTTTGGTTCTAGACCCGCATGATAAGGTAAGGCCTTAATCCCGTTCAAGTTTAAGCTTTCTGCAACCTCTTCTACCTTTTTACGACTTAAACAATAGATAATCCCGGATTTGCCAGTATTGTATTTAATGTATCTGATAATTTCTTTAATGACATCACGCTTAGGTCTGATCTCATAAAACAGATTTGGTCTGTTAAATGAAGATTTAAACAAAGTAGCATCAGTCATTTGCAGGTTTTTAATAATGTCCTGCTGTACTTTTGGTGTGGCTGTAGCCGTTAGGGCAATAATTGGAATTTCTTCGCCCAAGCCACTAATTACCTGTCTTATTTTACGATATTCTGGTCTAAAATCATGTCCCCATTCAGAAATACAATGGGCTTCATCAACTGCAACAAACGAAATTTTAAGCAATCTTAAAAACTCTACATTCTCTTGTTTAGCTAAAGATTCTGGTGCAACATATAACAATTTGGTCTGTCCATCCAGCAAATCGCTCTTTACTTGTGTAATTTCGGTTTTATTTAACGATGAATTAAGGAAATGGGCAATGCTATCACTCCCTCCAAATGCTCTCAATTGATCTACCTGATTTTTCATCAAGGCAATTAACGGCGAAATTACAATGGCAGTTCCTTCGCTCATTAACGCTGGTAATTGGTAGCAAATAGATTTACCACCTCCCGTAGGCATAATTACAAACGTATTTTTTCCTTCTAAAATATTGGTAATTATTGACTCTTGGTCTCCTTTAAAATTGTCGAAACCAAAGAAAGTCTGCAAATTATCAAACAACGACTTTTTCACGTCCATTTTTTGTATCAAATATTCTGTGCTATTATTGTTCAAAATAACATAATTTTGCAGTAATTAAAGCATTAATATACTAATAAATTCTCTTTGAAAAGTAAAAAATCTATTATCGAGACCGCTATTTCTACCTTGAAGTTAGAATCGGAGGCCATATTAAACCTTTTACAGCATATTAACGATGATTTTGTAAAAGTGGTACACGCTATTTTAGAGAGTAAAGGACGTGTAATTGTTACAGGTATCGGGAAAAGCGCCATCATTGCACAAAAGATTGTTGCAACATTTAATTCGACGGGTACGCCTGCTATTTTTATGCATGCTGCAGATGCCGTACATGGCGACCTTGGTATGATCCAAAAAGACGACATTGTGATCTGTTTATCTAAAAGTGGCAATACACCTGAAATTAAGTTGCTGGCCCCACTTTTAAAACAATCTGGCAATTTACTGATCGGACTGTTAGGAGCAATCGATTCGGATTTAGCCAAACAAGCCGATTTAATTTTAAATACTACAGTAGAAAAAGAAGCTTGTCCACATAATTTAGCCCCTACTACAAGTACAACTGCACAATTGGCCATGGGCGATGCTTTAGCCATTTGTTTATTAGAAGCCAGAGAATTCAATACAGAAGATTTTGCCCGTTACCACCCTGGTGGCTCATTAGGTAAACGTTTGTATCTAAAAGCTGGCGATTTGGCAGCAAAGAACGAAAGCCCAAGTATCCATCCATCAGCTGCTGTAAAAGATGTAATTATAGAGATTAGTAAAAACCGTTTAGGGGCAGTGGCGGTGATAGAAAATGATCAAATTCTAGGTATAATTACTGATGGAGACATTAGAAGAATGCTTGAAAAACATACAAACATAGAAAACATCAAAGCTGCTGATTTAATGAATATCAATCCGAAACGCATTGATAAAGATGAATTGGCACTTTTGGCATTAGAGGTGATCAAAAAAAACAACATTACTCAACTTTTGGTAACAAAAGGCAATACATATTACGGAATGATACATTTGCATGACCTTTTGCAAGAAGGTATTATATAAATAACTTTATATTTGTAATACATGAATAAGAATAACTACGCATTAATTATGGCTGGTGGCGTTGGAAGTCGTTTTTGGCCAGTAAGCAGAACAGAATTTCCAAAACAGTTTATTGATTTTTTTGGCGTAGGCAAAACACTTATTCAGAGTACATACGATCGGTTTTTACAAATCTGTCCACCAGAAAATATCTTTATTGTAACCAATGAGATCTATGTTGATTTAATTAAAGAACAATTACCTGAAATTAGTCAGAACCAAATTTTAGCAGAACCAATTATGCGCAATACCGCCCCGTGTATTGCTTACGGTTCGATGAAAATTGCCGAAATTAATCCTGATGCAGTAATTGTAGTTGCTCCTTCCGATCATACCATTGCCAATCAAAAGGGATTTATCCAAGCCATTGAGCAATCTATGGAGGCTGCAGCAGCAAATAAAAGCCTGATTACACTTGGTATTAAACCCAATAGACCTGATACCGGTTATGGTTATATCCAATATGTAGATGACACTTTAAAAAGTGATGGTGCGATACACAAAGTGAAAACATTTACCGAAAAACCAAATTTAGAATTGGCTCAATCTTTTCTTCAGAGTGGCGATTTTTTATGGAACGCAGGCATTTTTATCTGGTCGGCAAAAGCCATTAATCATGCTTTTGAAAAACATTTACCAGAAATGTATGAGATTTTTCACCAAGGTAATCCTTTCTACAATACAGCTAACGAAATTGAATTTATAGCCAATGCTTATTTACAGTGTACCAATATCTCTATAGATTTTGGCATTATGGAGAAAGCAGATAATGTATATGTACTGCCATCAGATTTTGGTTGGTCTGACCTTGGAACTTGGGCTTCTATTTACGAAATGGCCGAAAAAGATTATGTAGGCAATGCGGTAATCCCTTCAGAGCAAGTAATGATGTTTGACTCATCTAATTGTATGGTTAATGTACCTGGCGAAAAATTAGTGATCTTACAAAGCTTGCACAATTACATTGTGGTTGAATCTAACAATACGTTGTTAATCTGCCCACGTTCAGAAGAGCAAAATGTAAAAAATATCGTGGCCGATGTAAAAGCTAAGTTTGGGAACAAATTTATTTGATGTAAGACGTAGGATGGAGGATGGAAAATGGGGGTTTTACCTGACCTTTTCCATGTTTTAGATGATGAAAAATGAGCCTTTTGCCTACCTTTTCCATTTTACATTACCCCTTTTACATGTTATGCAGGATGGAACAATGGAATTAAACTTTCCATCTTACATTTTCCCTTTTACATTTTACTTTCCAAATCCCCTTTTACATCTATTTCATTCTCTGTCTAACGGCTTCATATAGAATTACTCCGGCAGACACTGAAACATTAAGTGACTCTATTTTTCCAGCCATTGGAATCTTGGCTAAATGATTGGCTACTCTTAGCAATTCGTTTGATATGCCTTCATCTTCCGATCCCATTACAATTGCAGTTGGCATGGTATAATCTGGTGCATAAATTAAATCGTTGGTTTTTTCGGTACAAGCTACAATCTGCAAACCACTGTCTTGTAAAAACAAGCAGGTTTTATGCAAATTGGCATGTCTGCATATTGGGATACTAAATAAAGCACCAGCCGATGTTTTGATGGCGTCTGCATTGATCTGCGCTGCATTTTTTAAAGGCACCACAATGGCATGTACACCTACACAAGCTGCTGTACGGGCAATAGCACCCATGTTACGCACATCGGTAACACTATCTAAAATCAAAATTAATGGGGTCTCTCCTCTTTCGAAAACAGCAGGAATAATATCTTCAATATTTTGATAAGTGATGGGAGAAATTACCGCAATTACACCCTGATGGTTCTTTTGCGTCATTCTATTCAATTTCTCAATAGGTACAGAGTTTAAAGGAATTAAAGTTCCATTTAATAATGTTTTTAACTCTAAAAACAATCCTCCTGTTAAACCACGTTGTAAATAGATTGTTTCAATATCACGTCCGGCCTTAATGGCTTCAATTACTGCTCTTATGCCAAAAACAAATTCGTTATTCTCTTTTACGCGCTGTGGTCTTCTAAAATTATCCATACTTTTTAATCTGCCACAAAAGTAAATTAAATTAATTTCTATGGCGAATTGTTTAACCGCTTATTAACATTTAATTGTTTAGAAATAAATAAAATATGTTAGAACAATTAATAGATGCAACATCTTAACTCACAGCTTGTTTAAAAAGATTTAAAAATACACCCATTCTTTTACCTAATTTTGATCTTATGATTACGGATAACGAACCACAGGGACAAGGTAAATTTTCAACTTCGGCAAGAAAAAGCAGACTAGCCAGCTCTATGAATACCATGGGCAAAATACCACCACAGGCTATTGATTTGGAAGAAGCTGTTTTAGGTGCTTTAATGTTAGAAAAGGATGCTTTATCTACTGTAATCGATATTTTAAAACCCGACGTATTCTATCAAGAAGGACATAAAAAGATTTTTGAGGCTATCCAACAGCTTTTTCAAAAATCTAAACCAGTAGATATTTTAACGGTTACTTCAGAGATGCGTACCCAAGGTACCTTAGAGCTTGTTGGTGGTGCTTATTACATTACCAATTTAACCAATCGTGTGGCTTCTGCTGCCAACATTGAGTACCATGCTCGTATCATTTCTCAAAAATACATTCAACGTGAGCTGATTAGAATCTCTACCGAGATCATTACCAATGCTTATGAAGATACAACAGATATTTTCGACTTACTAGATCATGCAGAAAAGAACTTATTTGATATTGCCCAGAACAATTTACGTAGAGATACGCAAAAGATGGACGAAATCATTAAACAATCTTTAGCCACTTTAGAAGAGTTACGTACCAAAACCGATGGTTTAACGGGTGTTCCTTCTGGTTTTACAGATTTAGATCGAATTACCGGAGGTTGGCAAAAATCAGATTTGGTAATTATTGCGGCAAGACCAGCGATGGGCAAAACAGCTTTCGTATTGAGCTGTGCCCGTAATGCTGCTGTAGATTTTAAAAAACCAGTAGTAGTTTTCTCACTAGAGATGTCGTCTGTACAGTTGGTTAATCGTTTAATTTCTGGTGAAACTGAGATTGAGCAAGAGAAAATCAGAAAGGGAAATTTGGCCGAATGGGAATGGCAACAATTACACAGTAAAATTGGAACTTTAACTGAAGCTCCATTGTTAATTGATGATACACCCGCCTTAAATATTTTTGAATTCAGGGCCAAATGCCGTAGGTTAAAATCACAATACGATCTTCAAATGATCATTATCGATTATTTGCAGTTAATGCATGGTAAAGCCGAAGGACAAGGTGGCGGTGGTAACCGTGAACAGGAAATTGGTAGCATTTCGAGGGCACTTAAATCGGTAGCTAAAGAATTAGATGTTCCGGTACTGGCACTTTCTCAGTTAAGTAGAGCGGTAGAAAACAGACCTGGTCCAAATGGTAAACGGCCAATGTTATCCGATTTACGTGAATCGGGGTCTATTGAGCAGGATGCGGATATGGTATTGTTTTTATACAGACCAGAATATTACGGATTAACCGAAGATGAACAGGGACGTTCGCTTGCAGGTGTTGGTGAGGTAATTATTGCCAAACACCGTAACGGTGAAACCGGTATTGTTCCATTACGTTTTATTGGTAAGTATGTTAAATTTGCCGATCTGGAAGAAAGTTTTATGCCTCAGAATAGTTTTTCTTCAGAAAACAGCAGTTTAGCACCTTCGCAAAGTTTTGAAAAATCATCTGGAAACGTCATCATTAAACCTTCAAAAATGGACGATTTCATTGATGATGATCCACCATTTTAATTAAAGAAAATAACCTAAAACAATACCTGCTAAAATGATCAATGGCGGACTGATCTTGGTAAAATTCAATAATAAAAAGGTAGAAACAATTAATGAAATAGGTAGCCAGTGAAAACCTATCGGTTTAGCCAACAAGATAAACGCGGCAACGATAAAACCTACACTTACTGCGTTAATACCAGAAATAGAATGTTTAATACGGGCTATTTTTTTGAGGTCATTCCAAAAAGGAACAATAAATAGCACCAATATTAAGCCAGGTAAATTGATACCTAATACTGCTAAAAGCCCACCCAAAACCTGACCAGAAATACCATAACTAGCATTTTTCATGCTCAAGGCCCCCAAATAACTGGTAAAAGAAAAAGTTGGGCCGGGTAAAACTTGTTGCAAGGCAAAACCCGATATAAAATCAGATTGGAGCAGGTAATGTTTCATTTGCACAAACTCTGTAAACATCAATGGCACCAGCACCTGCCCACCGCCAAACACAAAAATTCCGTTACGGTAAAAATTCTCAAAAAGCCTAATTGGTAAACTAAATGGTGATGTTCTGTTAATTATTGCACCTAAAACAGCCATAAAAAGCATTACTCCAATAAAATAAGAAAGTTTCCTTGGGTTGATATTGGCAAATAATTTTACCCTAATCTGGGCCTCTTCTGTAGGGGTAGCAATAGCCGATGTAACCATCCCTCCTATTAAAATGGCCAATGGAAAGACATAGGCATTTTTTAAAACCAAAGTGGCCACTACAGCACCTAAAGCCAATAATATAGCCACCTCGTTAAGTAAAACCTTTCTGGCCAAACTATAGGCCCCATAACCTACAATACCTAAAGCAATGGGATGGATAAACTTTAAAATTTCTATAAACTTTTGCTTCTGGTCTAACATGGCATAGCTAATTGCGGCTAAGGTCATGATGGCAGCCGAAGGTAAAATCCAGATCAAAAAAGTAATGATCGACAGTTTTAGTCCACCAACTTTATAAGCAATACCCACCAAGGTTTGTGTTGATGCTGGTCCGGGTAAAACTTGGGCCAATGCATTTAACTCTAACAGTTCTTCTTCAGAAATGTAATGGGCATTCTTTACAAAATACCTTAACAATAAAGAAATGTGTGCTTGCGCTCCACCAAAGGCAGTAAAAGTAAAAAAGATAACGTTTTTAATAAATAAGAGTTGTCTTTTCGCCATTGGTTTTTAATGTCTGCTCAAATGTATTCTAAAAAAACGAATATTAATCATCTTCATAATCTAAACCAGCAGCAGAATTATAGGCGCCCTGCAGTTCTGAAAGGGCATGCATATCTCTTTTCCCTCTGGCAGTTGCCATCCCCTTTTGGTATATTTCAATAGCCTTCTCCTTTTGACCCTCTTTTTCGTACAACTTACCTAAGTGATAATAGGTTCCTACATAATCAGGGTGGTCATTTATTAACCTTAAATAATAGACAAATGCATTTTCTGTGTCATTTAATGAATTATATTCAGTAGCTAAAGCGTATAGAATAAAGGTATCGTTAGGTTCGTTCTCTAAAAATTCCAATAACTTCGCTAATCGTGTGTTTTGCATTTTAAATCCCTGCTTTTTTAATTAGATTTGCACAAAGACAATTTAAAGAATCTGTTCTTGGTTGATTACATAAAATATTCACCAAAATAGGTTCATTACCTTTAAAACAAATGTAAACGTATGAAAATATTAGTTTGTATCAGTAATGTGCCCGACACGACTACAAAAATAACTTTTACCAACGATAATACACAATTCAATACTGCAGGTGTACAATTTATTGTAAATCCTTATGATGAGATTGCTTTATCTAGAGCGATTGAACTTTGTGAAGGTGGAAAAGGAACAGTAACGGTAATTAATGTTGGCGAGAGTGCTACAGAACCTACCATTAGAAAAGCTTTAGCCATTGGTGCTGATGATGCTGTTAGAATTGATGCTGCACCTAGAGATGCTTATTTCACGGCATTCCAAATTGCAGAATATGCAAAAGCAAATGATTTCGACATGATTTTGTGCGGAAGAGAATCAATTGATTACAATGGTTCTCAGGTTGCAGCAATGATTGGCGAATTTTTAGATATCCCGTCTATTTCTATCATTAAAAAATTAGATTACGATGGTTCAACCGCTACCATAGAAAGAGAAATTGAAGGTGGTAAAGAAGTAGTAGCTGTAAGCGGAAAATTTGTTGCAAGTTGTGCTGAAGGTACAGCAGAAGCTAAAATCCCTAACATGAGAGGAATTATGTCTGCAAGAACCAAGCCTTTAACAGTTGTACCAGCTAGCCAAATTGAAGAATTAGGTAAAGTGAGTAAGTTTGAAACTCCTGCCCCACGTGGTGCTGTGAAGTTAATTCCGGCAGAAAGTGCTGAAGAATTGATTTCTTTATTGCATACCGAGGCTAAAGTAATCTAATCAATCCCTAATAAATTTTATAAAAAGAACTTAAAAATTCCCAATTATTGGGATTGGAGGTAAATATGTCAGTATTAGTATATGTAGAACAAGCCGATGGTAAATTTAAGAAATCTGTTTTCGAAGCAGTTTCTTATGCAAAAGCTATCGCCGATAATCAAAATACAAACTTAACCGCTATATCAATTGGTAACGTTGCTGAAAGCGAATTAAAGGAATTAGGCAAATATGGTGCAAGCAAAGTATTAAATGTTGCTGCAGATCAGTTAAAGAACTTCGTTAACCAAGCCTATGCATCTGTAGTTGCCGAAGCTGCCCAAAAGGAAAATGCCAATATTGTGGTACTATCTAATTCATTCTCAGGTAAAGGATTAGCGCCACGTATTGCAGTAAAACTTAAGGCAGGTTTAGTAGACGGAGCAGTAGAACTACCTAATTTTGACGGTGGATTTTCTGTAAAGAAAACTGCTTTTTCTGGTAAGGCTTTTGCCATTACATCATTAACATCGGCTAATAAAGTAATTGCTTTAAATCCAAATGCTTTTGGCGTAAAAGAAAATGCTGCTGATGCAACCATTGAAAGCTTTAGTCCTGCAATTAAACCTACAGACTTAACTGCAATTGTAAAAGAAATTGTAAGAGCAACCAATAAAATCTCTTTACCAGATGCAGAATTAGTTGTTTCTGCAGGTAGAGGCTTAAAAGGACCAGAAAACTGGGGAATGGTTGAAGAATTAGCAGAACTTTTAGGTGCTGCAACAGCTTGTTCAAAACCAGTTTCGGATGCAGATTGGAGACCACATTCAGAGCACGTTGGCCAAACAGGTATTGCCATTAGCCCTAACTTATACATTGCAATTGGTATTTCTGGTGCCATTCAGCATTTAGCTGGAGTAAGCTCATCAAAAGTAATTGTTGTGATCAATAAAGATCCAGAAGCTCCTTTCTTTAAAGTTGCTGATTACGGTATCGTTGGTGATGCATTTGAAGTTGTTCCAAAAATTATTGCAGCTTTAAAAGCGCACAAAGGATAATTACATTGTTGTTTAGAGCCTATTGAAAATATTTTGATAGGCTCTAAATGACATTTACAATTTATGAAAAAAGTAAAACTCGATATCGTAGGCTTATCTTATAGCCAAACACAATCTGGAGCTTATGCATTGGTTCTGGGCGAAGTAAATGGAAGAAGACGTTTGCCTATTATTATTGGCGCTTTTGAAGCACAGGCCATTGCTATAGAAATTGAAAAGATGACCCCTACGCGTCCACTTACGCACGATCTCTTCAAATCTTTTGCGCAAGCTTATCATATCGAAATTTTAGAAATTATTATCTACAACTTGGTTGATGGTGTTTTCTTTGCCAAACTAATTTGTACAGATGGGCAAAGCACCCAAGAAATTGACGCTCGAACATCAGATGCCATTGCTTTAGCTGTTCGATTTAATGCCGTCATCTATACTTACGAATTCATTCTATCGTCTGCAGGAATTGTTATTGAAGGCAATGATTTTCTGTTCTTAGAAAACATGGAAGCCATTACCAAAGAACACAGCTCTGAAGATATTCCCACCACTATTCCTGGCTCTGGTTATCAATCATTAACCATCGAAGAACTTCAAGAAAAACTGGAAGAAGCGCTAGCTGAAGAAGCTTATGAAAAAGCGGCTCGCATTAGAGATGAAATCAATAAAAGAAATTCAGCTTAATCAATCCCAATTTTCAGTTTACCATTTTAGCATTTTATGATATCCTAGTTCATCCTTATCAGAACAATTGCTAAAAATCTCTTGCTATTTCAACATTTTTGATAGGCATGTAGTTATTGTTTCAAAATAATGATAACTTACGGCTGCTTTTAAATCAACAAAAAAACTATTCTAATATGAACATTAAGTTTCGCTTAACCCTGATGAATTTTCTACAATTCTTTGTTTGGGGTGCTTGGCTGATTACAATTGCCAATTATTGGTTTGGCACCAAACAATGGGATGGCACACAGTTCGGAGCCATTTTTGCCACTATGGGTTTTGCTTCGTTATTTATGCCTACCATTACAGGTATTATTGCAGACAAGTGGATCAATGCTGAGAAACTGTATGCAATGCTTCATATTTTATATGCTGGGGTATTATTTTATTTACCACAGGTTGAAACCCCTAATGCATTTTTCTGGGTAATGTTATTGGCCATGTGTTTTTACATGCCAACCATCTCTTTATGCAATTCCATATCTTATACTACCCTAAAATCAGGTAAATTAGATGTTGTTAAAGATTTCCCTCCTATTAGAGTTTGGGGTACTGTTGGTTTCATTGCAGCCATGTGGATTACCAACTTAACAGACAGCAAAGCAAGCGCCTATCAGTTTTATATTGCTGGTATTGCTGCATTAGGCTTGGGCATTTATGCTTTAACGTTACCTGCTTGTAAACCATCTAAACTAATTGATGAGAAAACAACCTTGGTACAAAAATTAGGTTTAGAAGCATTTAAGCTATTTGCAAATTATAAAATGGCTTTGTTCTTTATCTTTTCTATGTTTTTAGGTGGAGCATTACAATTAACAAATGCTTATGGAGACGTATTTTTGGATGAGTTTAAGCACTTTCCTAAATATGTAGATTCTTTTGTAGTGAAATATTCTACCATTATCATGTCTATCTCTCAGATTTCTGAGACCTTATTTATTTTGGCTATTCCATTTTTCTTAAAACGATTTGGCATTAAAAAAGTAATGATCATTGCCATGCTAGCATGGGTTTTCCGTTTTGGTCTTTTTGCCTATGGCGATCCGTCTGGCAATTTATGGATGATCGTAATGTCGTGCGTAGTGTATGGTATGGCTTTCGATTTCTTTAATATCTCAGGTTCATTATTTGTAGAAACCTCTACCACTGCAAAAACACGTTCGTCTGCACAAGGCCTGTTCATGATGATGACCAATGGTTTTGGTGCCGTATTTGGCAGTTTGGTTTCTGGTTGGATGATTGATAAATACTTTACCAAAACATTTACCTCACTCCAAGCTACTGCTGATTTTGTAGGATCAGAAACTACAAATAGCCATCTACTTAGTTTTGTAAAAACACAAGGTGTAAACATATTAGAAAATGGAACTTTTGATAAGGCTATCAATATGAAAGATTGGCACCATATCTGGCTTTCTTTTACCATTTATGCTTTAATCATTACGGTTTTGTTTGTGATCTTTTTTAAACATAAACATACCAGAGCTGAAGTAGAAGCCATCGAAGCTATCAGTCACTAATTAAAAAGCGCTTAAATCAATCACATTTCATCCCCATGTCATCCGTTAAACTCAGAAAAGAAAAAGATTGTCTTAATTGCGGCCATATTGTAGAGGAAAAATTTTGTCCAAATTGTGGTCAAGAGAATATTATTGTAAAGGAAGATGCGCTACATATGGTAGCACACGCTATTGCAGATTATTTTCACTTCGAACATAAGTTTTTTGGTACTCTGAAACCTCTTTTGCTCAAACCCGGTCAATTGACCAAATTATATGTAGAAGGGAAAAGGGTTTCATTCATCCATCCTATCCGTTTATATATTTTTATAAGCATTGTTTTTTTCATTGCCATTTTTAGCGGGCAAAAACCCGAGAAGAGTGAAGCTAAAGAAACAAAAACGACTACTACCTTAAAGCCAACAGAAAAAGATAGTTTAACTAATATTGATGTAAAACGTTTAGAAAAAACTTTAGCTTATATTCCTGTAGATCGCAAACTGAAGGATAGTATTATAAATGAAGCTAAAAAAGACGTTCTAAAAGATAGTAGCAATGCTGGTATTAAATTTGGAATGGGGACAAAGAAAAAGAAAAGTAAATGGCGTGGCGATTGGGTATCAAATGATACGACTGTTGCCCAATATGAAAAAAAACAATTGGCACTTCCAAAAGCAGAAAGAGATGGTTTTATCAAACACTATTTTTCAAAAAGAGTTATAGAGCTCAATCAATATCCAAATCCAGGAGAGAAATTTAAAGAAGATTTATTACACAATATTCCTAAAATGATGTTCCTTTTGTTGCCATTATTTGCATTGATTCTCAAATTAGTCTACATCAATAAAAAGAAATTCTATTACGAACATATCATCTATTCTTTCCACTTGCATTCGGCTATATTCTTAAGCGTTTTGGCTATGATGTTACTCAAATGGCTATTTGGATTTGTGGTAAATATTGATGGTTGGCTTGAGTTTTTAGGTGTGATCTACATCCTATGGTATATCTACCGATCTTTGCGAACATTTTATGGAAGCAAAAGATGGATAACCATACTCAAAATCTTCTTCTTGGGCTTTTGTTATGTAATCGTATTCACCATTTGTATTTTAATTGTAATGGCCTTTAGTTTTGTAATGGTCTAATATTTTGTAAAATTGAGTTTTTAAAATCAAAATCTTCCTTTTTTAATGTCTAACGGAAAATATAGAAAAGACCACAATTGCTTAAATTGTGGCTCTCATGTAGAAGAACATTATTGCAGTAGCTGTGGGCAACCCAATTTAGAGCTTAAAGAAAACTTTTGGCAGTTTATTAGTCATAGTATTGCCCATTATTTCCATTTCGACAATAAGTTTTTTCAAACCTTAGTTCCCTTATTAACCAAACCCGGAAAAGTAACTTTAGATTATCTAGCGGGCAAAAGAGCCAGATACATCAATCCGGTAAGCATGTATATTTTTGTATCCATTGTTTATTTCTTAGTTGTTTCTACACCTAATAAAAAACATAAGGCAGAAAAAGAACGTGCCGTTGTTGCCCAAAACATACACAAAGCAGATGCGCTCGATAGTTTGGAACAACCATTAGATGAGCTTAATCTTGGTAAAAGTAAGCTCGTTAGTAAAGCCAAAAAATCGATAAAGCAAAGCATGGTTAAAGAGACCTTCTCTAGATATACCTTTAAACAACAAGACACCGTTTTAAGAGAATTGAAGGCTCAGAATTTGGTTAAAAAATCTGACTCATTGACTGAAATTATTGAGGAACTCGACCTTATCCATATCAGTAGACAAGATAGTACCTATCTCTCCTACCTAGCCAGACAAAAGAAATTACCTATGATGGAACAGGATAATTTCTTTGAAAGACTGGTTAAAAAACGTAGTATAGAAATGGGACAAAATTCAGAAATTATCCAAGAACAATTGGAACATAACCGCCCGAAACAATATTTCTTACTAATGCCGCTGATGGCGCTTTTCATTTCGATCAATTTTAGAAAAAACCATATCTATTACCTAGATCATCTCATTTTCACCATACACGGAATGACCGCATTCTTTTTGGTGCAAATTATTACCAAACCACTTAACAAGTATGTTTTTGGAAATGCTTCTATATTGGCCAGCGTTGTTTCCTTTGTGGTAGTAGCTTGGTTATTATGGTATATGTTTAAAAGCTTGAAGATTTTTTATAACCGTAGCAATTCTACAACTGTATGGAGAATGATTGCCATATTTGCCCTTTATAGTGTTGCTTTTAAAATTACAGAGGTAATTATTCTAAATATCATCTATTACATTGCAGTATAAAAAGCAGTATACAAAAGAAAAGGCTCATTATTACTAATGAGCCTTTTTTATGAATTGATTATTCAGTTTTATTTTCTGTCTGCAATATCAACAAATTCCATGTTCACATCGCCAACATAAACCTGACGAGGGCGACCAATTGGTTCTTTGTTCTCATGCATCTCTTTCCATTGTGCAATCCATCCTGGTAAACGACCTAGGGCAAACAATACCGTAAACATATCAGTTGGGAAACCCAATGCTCTGTAAATGATACCTGAATAGAAATCTACGTTTGGATACAATTTACGATCGATAAAGTAAGGATCGTTCAAAGCCGCTTCTTCTAATTTTTTAGCAATCTCTAATACTGGATCATTGATACCTAATTTTTCTAAGATATCATCACAAGCTTTTTTAATGATTTTTGCTCTTGGATCAAAGTTTTTGTATACACGGTGACCAAAGCCCATCATACGGAAAGGATCATTTTTGTCTTTAGCTTTGTTGATCCATTTTTCTGTATCACCACCATCTTCTTTGATCAGCTCTAACATTTCGATTACTGCTTGGTTTGCACCACCATGTAATGGGCCCCATAAAGCAGAGATACCTGCAGATACAGAAGCGTATAAATTACAATCAGACGAACCTACCATTCTTACAGTAGAAGCTGAACAGTTTTGCTCATGATCTGCATGCAGAATTAACAAAGTATTCATTGCGCTTACTACCACAGGATCGATTTCTACTTCTTCTGTACGTTGACCAAAGATCATGTTCATGAAATTGGTAACATAATCGTATTTGTTTTTAGGATAGATTAGTGGATGTCCTAAAGATTTTTTATAGATGAAAGAAACAATAGTTGGGAATTTAGCCAACAATTTGATCATGGTTAAATTCATTTCTTCTTTCGAAGAATTTGCATTTAACGACTCTGGATAAAAAGTAGATAAAGAACAAACCAGAGAAGCAACTTGAGCCATAGGATGTGATTTAGAAGGATAACCATCTAAAAACTTCTTCATATCCTCATGGATCAGTGTATGTCTACTAATTGTGCTTTGGAATTCATCCAACTCTTGTTGTTTAGGCAAAACGCCATATATCAATAAATAAGCAACCTCTAAAAAAGTAGACTTTTCTGCTAATTGCTCAATAGGGTAACCACGATATTTTAAAATACCTAATTCACCATCTAAAAAAGTAATGGCACTTTTTGTAGATCCAGTGTTTTTATAACCTAAATCTAAAGTAATGTGACCAGTAAGGTCTCTTAATTTTGAAATATCGATGGCCTTCTCACCCTCGGTTCCAGTAATTACTGGAAACTCGTAAGTTTTACCGTCTATCTTAATTTCTGCAATAGCTGACATATATCTTATAATTTATAAATAACAAAAATAGTTAATCTGTTTTTAAAAAACGGCTTTCAAACTTAACAATGATGTTAAATTCATGTTAATTTTTACATGAAAAGCCTCCATATTAAATGAAAAAATTATTTCGCTTTAATTTCTTCTATTACGGCCCCACATTCCATCATCTCACTTCCATAATATGGGTTTTGAATCTTTTTCTCTGATGCCAACCAATCTCCCCCATCTCCTTTGTTAGCCATTGGGCAATGTTGAACAAATATTGCACCCGAACTTAATTCGGCATGTTTAAACATGGCAATAATATCAGAACTTAAAGCTGTAAATTCTTTGCGTTGCCCTGCAAGATCTTTTAAGCTCT
Organism: Pedobacter sp. Hv1; assembly: GCF_001412215.1. Lineage (GTDB taxonomy): Bacteria > Bacteroidota > Bacteroidia > Sphingobacteriales > Sphingobacteriaceae > Pedobacter. Next base: position 232,296 of record NZ_LLWP01000004.1, on the reverse strand, counting down.
CTATTTTTTGAGCAATCAGGGCTGTGTTTTCGCAACCACTATAATTTTTTAGTTCTGCGGCTAATGCTTTTGCTGCAGTTTGTGCTTCGGTTGGTTTAGCAAGTACCAATGCATCTTTTAAACTAATATATGATGTATAGATAGTTTGTAATTTTGCTTCCTTAAAGCTTACTGCTGTTGCCGCAATTTTTTCTACTGGTTGAGCAGTAGAATCTTTAGTTTCAGCTTGTTGTTTAGTTGCATTGTTACATGCCATCAACACCACCATTGCCGAAATTCCTAAATATTTTTTTACCTGCATTTTGATTTGGTTATATCAGAGCTCTTCACCCCAAATGATCATAGATTTTGTATTTCGCTCAAAATAGCATTTATAATTCTAAAATCGCAAAAAAAGCCCCTTAAAAATTGATTGAAATGCAATAAAATTAGATTTTAATTATAATTGAAAAATAGAAATTAGCTGATCAATAATGAGATCTTATGCTTACATAGCTTTAAAATGCTCAAACCCAATGCACTAGTTTATTTGCCCTATTGATTGTCACAATTTAAGGATATTACAAAATTGCAATCGGTTGCATAATTTTATTTCAATTATTTTTTTCTATTGTAGAAATGCTGCTATTTTTTATTTAGTTTGCTAAAAAAATCATAGATTTTAACTTACTTTAACACGTGAAAAAGAAAACCACCATATACGATATTGCGAAAGAGCTAAACATTACAGTTTCAACTGTTTCTCGAGCACTTAGTGGTTTTCCTGCCATTAGCGAAACCACCAGAGAAGCTGTGATCAAAACAGCCAAAAAGCTCAATTATAGCCCAAATCGCCTAGCTTCTGCGTTAAAATCTGGTAAAACCTATATCATAGGTGTAATTGTACCTAGTGTACAGGCCCATTTTTTTGCTTCTATTATCCATAGCATTGAAAAAGGTTTAAAAGACAGTGGGTATCGTGTTATTCTCTATCAATCTAATGAGTCTGTTGAAAATGAGATCAATGGGGTTAAAACCTTATTAGAAGCCCAAGTTGACGGAATTATGGCTTCTATGTCTCTAGAAACTGAAGATGTAGCTCACTTTGCAGAAATTATTAAACAGCAGAAGCCTTTGGTTCTGTTTGACCGTGTACATGAGGATTTAAAAGCACCAACAGTAACCATAGATGACTTTAAAGCAGGTTACCTCGCTACCCAACATTTAATTGACCAGGGTTATCGAAATATTGCTTTTGTAACTACCATCCACCAGATCAAGATTTTTAACGATAGATTAAAAGGCTACCAATTAGCATTGAAAGACAACAATCTTCCTATTTTAGAAGAAAATATCATTTTTGGAGGTCTATCCATTAAAGATGGCAGATTTGGGGCAGCTAAGCTGATGCGCAATGAACTTCAACCTGATGCGATTATTGCAGCAGACGACTTTACCGCATTGGGTGTGATTAAAAAATTAAAAGAAATTAACGAAACCCCACCTAAAATTGGGGTAATCGGTTTTGCCAACGAAGCCTTTTCCGACTACATTACCCCTAACCTATCTACAATAGACCAACACCCCAATCAAATGGGTAGTGAATGCGCAAAGCTATTTTTAAAGATGATCCAACAAGAAGATCCTTACCAGAACATTAGCCACGTGGTAATAGAACCTTCTTTGGTTGAAAGACAATCTACGGAGAATTCTGCTACTGCTTAAGCTCATTTACTTTTATACTTCTTTTCACGATAGTTGAAAATCAAGAAGATAAATTGCAGAAATTCTTAAAATAGTTTGAAAAAAAACAGAGAATATTTGACTTTGTTAAATTAACGTATATCTTTATGCAACCGTTTGCATAAACTAGATATAAATTTTAATTCAATGTATTTATTAGGGATTGATATAGGCACTTCATCTATAAAAGTTGCCGTTGTTAATGTACACACCCAAAAATGTGTAGCTACTGTACAATATCCAGACGAAGAGACTCACATCAAATCTATTCAGCCTGGTTGGGCAGAACAATCGCCAATGGATTGGTGGCACAATACGCAACAAGCCATCTTAAAAGTAAATGCGCTCCATCTTTTCGATCTAAAAGAAATCAAAGCAATAGGTATTGCCTATCAGATGCATGGTTTGGTGGTGGTAGATCAGCACCAAGAAGTTTTACGCGATAGCATTATATGGTGTGATAGCAGAGCAGTTGAGCTGGGCGAAAAAGCTTTTGATACTATCGGGCATCAAAAATCATTAAACCACCTCTTAAATTCGCCAGGAAATTTTACCGCTTCAAAATTAGCGTGGGTAAAACAACATGAACCTAATATCTATAGTAGTATTGCTAAAATAATGTTGCCTGGTGATTTTATTGCCATGAAACTAACTGGCGAAATTACCACCAGCATCCCTGCCCTATCTGAAGGCATTTTCTGGGATTTTAAAAACAATGAAATTTCTAGAGATGTAATGGACCATTATGGGCTAGATGAAAACTTAATTCCAGAAATAAGACCTCTTTTTGCAGAACATGGTTACCTAAAAGAAGACATTGCCAAACTATTGGGTTTAAAAGCAGGAATACCTGTAGCTTATAAGTCTGGCGACCAACCTAACAATGCCTTGTCTTTAAATGTACTTCAACCTGGCGAGGTTGCAGCTACTGCAGGTACTTCTGGTGTAATATATGGGATAAGCGATCAATTGACCCACGATCCGCAATCGAGGGTGAATACCTTTGCACATGTTACCTATGCCCCAGAAAAGAAACACACCGGTGTTTTGTTGTGTATCAATGGTACTGGCAGTATGTACAGATGGGCCAAGCATAATTTTGCACCACAGCTCTCCTACACTGAACTGAACCATATTGCGGCACAATCGCCAGTTGGCAGTAAAGGGTTAAAGGTATTGCCTTTTGGTAATGGTGCAGAGCGAATGCTGAACAACAAATATACTGGCGCACAGTTGCTCAATATCGACCTCAATATCCACAATCAATCAGATATTTTCAGGGCAGTACAAGAAGGAATTGCTTTTTCATTCAGGTACGGATTAGACATTATGCGTGAAAACGGAATGCAGCCAAAAGTAATTAGGGCTGGCAAAGCAAATCTATTTTTAAGTGATCTATTTGCACAAACCTTTGTAGATGTAACAGGTGTACCCGTAGAACTATATGAAAACGATGGAAGTGTTGGTGCCGCTTTGGGTGCAGGTATTGGTGCAGGTATTTTTAAAGATGCAGCAGCAGCCTTTTCACAACACGAGTTATTCAAACAACTTACCCCTCAAAACTCATCCGCATACGAGTCCATTTATCAAGACTGGAAAAAACAATTAATCAAAGCACTATCAAATTAGAACCCCTAAATATAATTACAATGACAAAAGTAGTAAAAGGAGAAAAGGAATTTTTCAAAGGCATAGACCAAATACAGTTTGAAGGTTTGCAGAGCGATAATCCAATGGCCTTTAGATGGTATGAAGCCGATAAAGTGGTGGCAGGCAAAACAATGAACGAGCATTTCAAATTTGCCTGTGCTTATTGGCATTCGTTTAATGGAAATGGTGCTGATCCTTTTGGTGGTGCAACACATATTTTCCCATGGGATGAAAAGAAAGATGCCATTGAGCGTGCCAAAGATAAAATGGATGCTGCTTTTGAATTCATGACCAAGATGCAAATTCCTTATTATTGTTTTCATGATGTAGATGTTGTTGATTACACAAATGATATTGTAGAGAACGAGCACCGTTTGCAAACACTGGTTGAATACGCCAAATTAAAACAAGCAGAAAGTGGCGTAAAACTACTTTGGGGAACTGCAAACCTATTCAGCCATCAACGTTATATGAATGGGGCTTCAACCAATCCTGATTTTCATGTATTGGCACATGGCGCCGCTCAAGTAAAAGCCGCTTTAGATGCAACTATTGCCTTAGATGGAGAAAATTATGTGTTTTGGGGAGGAAGAGAAGGATACATGAGTTTGCTCAATACCAATATGAAACGTGAGCAAGAACATTTGGCAAAATTCTTACATACCGCTAAAGATTACGCCCGTAAACAAGGTTTTAAAGGTACTTTTTTTGTTGAGCCTAAACCATGTGAACCTTCTAAACACCAATATGATTACGATGCCGCAACTGTGAAAAGCTTTTTGCAACAATATGGCCTTTTGAATGATTTCAAACTCAATTTAGAAGTGAACCATGCTACATTAGCAGGTCACACGTTTCAACATGAACTACAGGTTGCAGTAGATAATGGCTTATTAGGTTCTATTGATGCCAACCGTGGCGATTATCAAAATGGATGGGATACTGACCAATTCCCAAATGATATTAATGAACTGACAGAAGCCATGTTGATCATTTTAGAAGGTGGTGGATTAAAAGGTGGTGGTGTAAATTTCGATGCTAAAATCCGTCGCAATTCTACAGATCCTAAAGATTTATTTTATGCCCACATTGGTGGAATGGATATTTTTGCCCGTGCTTTGGTTACTGCAGATGCCATTTTGCAAAAATCGGATTATCAAAAGATCAGAAGCGATCGTTACAGCTCTTTCGATATTGGTAAAGGTGCAGAGTTTGAACAGGGTAAACTTTCTTTAGAAGACTTGAGAAACTACGCTGTAGCAAATGGCGAACCGGCAATCACCAGTGGCAAACAAGAATACTTAGAGAATTTGATCAACAGATACATCTAACCTGTTCGCTAACAATTCAATGTGTAGTTAAATTGTTATTGAAACCTATTTACCTATTGATTACATTTAGAATGCTAAACCAAAAAAACCATAATGAATGAAAACTAATTTACTAGACACGAAGGATTATATTGTTTTTTTAATCTACTTCGTCATTGTAGCGGCTTATGGCCTGTACATCTACAAGAAAAAGAAATCTGCCTCTGGTGGTTCTAAAGATTACTTTTTGGCAGAGGGTTCTTTAACCTGGTGGGCCATTGGAGCCTCATTAATCGCTTCGAATATTTCGGCCGAACAGTTTATTGGCATGAGCGGATCTGGCTTTAAAATGGGCTTAGCAATTGCCACTTACGAATGGATGGCGGCAGCCACCTTAATTGTGGTAGCGGTATTTTTTATACCTGTATATCTTAAAAACAAGATATTTACCATGCCCCAGTTCCTCCACCAGCGTTACAATGGCACTGTAGCTATGATTATGGCTGTTTTCTGGCTCTTGTTGTATGTAGTAGTTAACCTTACTTCCATCCTCTATTTAGGTGCACTTGCGGTAAGTAGTATTTCAGGTTTCAGTATTGACGCTTGTATGTATGCCATTGCTGCATTTGCCATTATCATTACACTCGGCGGTATGAAGGTAATTGGTTATACAGATGTGATCCAAGTGTTCTTTTTGATCTTAGGCGGACTGGCAACTACTTACCTGGCTTTAAATCTAGTATCAGACCATTATGGCACAAAAGGCATTTTTGAAGGTTATAATGTAATGACTGCTAAGGCATCTGAGCATTTTCATATGATCTTGAAACCAGACAATGAAAACTACATCGACTTGCCTGGTTTAAGTGTATTAGTTGGTGGTATGTGGATTGTAAACTTAAATTATTGGGGCTGTAACCAATACATTACCCAACGTGCCTTAGGTGCAGACCTTAAAACAGCACGTAGTGGAATTTTATTCGCCGCTTTCTTAAAACTCTTAATGCCTATTATTGTAGTATTACCGGGCATTGCAGCATATGTGCTTTATAAAGATGGTGCTTTTCAGACCGAAATGCTACAAGACGGCAGTGTAAATCCAGATCGTGCCTACCCAGTATTGTTAAATTTATTACCTGCCGGACTAAAAGGGCTTTCTTTTGCAGCTTTAACTGCAGCTGTAGTGGCTTCTTTAGCTGGTAAGGCCAATAGTATTGCCACCATCTTTACGCTAGACATTTATAAAAAAGTATTAAAAACAGATGCTTCTGAGAAAAATTTAGTCGTTATTGGTAAAATAGCCATTGTTGGTTCAATGCTCTTAGGTGTGCTGATTGCCCCTCATTTAGGGATCGATAAAAAAGGAGGCTTCCAATATATCCAAGAGTATACAGGCTTTGTATCTCCAGGTATTTTTGCCATGTTTATTTTGGGCTTCTTCTGGAAAAGAACCACTTCTAATGCAGCTTTATTTGCCACAATTGGTGGTTTTGGATTATCATTGTTATTGAAATTCTTACCAGGAATGGTAGACTTAGCTTTCCTTTCGGATGTAGGATTTGCTGTAAAAAATGCTGTTGGCGTTTACGAAATCCCTTTCATTGATAGAATGGGTTTTGTATTCTTGTTCTGTATCATTGGTATGGTTATCATCAGCATGTTCGAAAACAGAAATGGGGTTAATCCCAAAGGACTGGAAATTGATGCCAAGATGTTTAAAACCACAACTGGTTTTGCGGTAGGTGCTTTATTAATTATCGGATTATTGGTTGCCCTTTATACCATCTATTGGTAAGGCTTAATAGCTGTTATATTTTACCACCTAAGAAAGCTAAGAATAACTAAGTTAATTGCATTAGCATAGACAATGATATGCATTTTAATAAAAAGAGAGCTTTCGATAAGTTCAACAAGATAAAATTTGACACATTCATACTAAAATTGAAAGTAAAAAGCCTTCTAGATTTCTAGAAGGCTTTTCACTTTATTTGCTTTTGGTAACCTTAAATTCTGTTCGTCGGTTTAAGGCTCGTCCTTCTGGATTGTCTTTTCCATCTATCGTTGTATTTGGCGCAATAGGTTGGCTATACCCATAACCTCTCCATGTCATCCTACTTTCTGTAACTCCCTTACTTACCAGATAATCTACACAAGAACGGGCACGTCTGGCAGATAGGTCAAGGTTATACGCTTCTGTACCGATGATATCAGTATGTGCGCTAAGTTCAATCTCAATATTAGGATTATCGACCATCACACTATACAAGTTATCTAAGGTAACTTTTGAGGCTTCTGTCAATTCTGCTTTATCAAACTCGTAAAAAATATTCTCCAATACAATTGGTTTATCAATTACAATAGGTTCTAAACATAAATTTGCACTTAACAAAGTATCTGCTACCACTAGCTGATCGTAAGAATAGTTCAGGTTTTTAGCAAAATAATTGTCCATTGTAGCATTTAACTGTAAGCCACGATTAGAATTAAGCTGAAAACTATAACTTCCATTGGCATCGGTTAATACAGATTGTTTATCTATATCGTTACCCGTTAACGTAATTTTAGCGCCTTCTAGCGGTTTCATTGTAGCACAATCAATCAATGCACCTGTTACTGTTAGTTGTTTTCTAGAAATCTGGAAAACCTCTAAACAACAAACTGATTCGCGATCTGAGCTGATATAACCTTCTTTATCTAGATCATCTAACGAGGTAAAGTAGATATCATCTTTAGCCGAGTTGAATGGATAACCCATATTTGCTGGTGTTGTCCAGTTATCAAAATCACCTGTACTTTCGTAAAAATCAAAACCACCCAAGCCTATTTTTCCATTACTGCTGTACAACAGTTTTTTGGTTTTATAATTATAGTATGGTGCTTGTTCATCTTCTGGGGTATTGATCTTACTGCCCATATTGGTTGCTTTGCCCACAGTTCCATCAGCAGCTAATGTGGCATACCAAAGGTCGTATTTACCAGAACCACCGGGTCTATCAGAAGAGAAGATCAAATATTTACTGTCTTTGCTAATAAAAGGCTGAATTGAATTGTAACCTTCTACATTAATTTCATTACCCAATGCTACCGGATCAGACCAATTGGTACCTGTTCTTTTAGAGATGTAGATACTTCTTATCTTTTCATCTTTATTTACCCATGCGGTAATGAACATCATATTTCCGTTAGGATGAATGGAAATAGCAGCTGCCTCCATCTTTTTTACATCAATAGGTACTTTTTTAATACTTACATTCGACGCACGAGGGCTATTGTCTTGAATGGCATAAATGGTATTGATGTACGGCGTTTCTTTTCTCACCACCTTAACCGCATTTTGTACCCCACCCAATACCTGGTTTTTTCCTGCAATCATATTTACAGGACGCGATGAAGTAAAATAAAAAACTTGGTTGTTCAGCACAGGAGCATAATTTGAGCCTGCTTGGTTAATGTCATTTTGCAGTCTCGCCAATCTAAACAATCTCGGATATTTCATTTCGTTTAAGGCGTACTTACAAGATGAGATTTCTAGATCTGCCTTTTCTTTATACCCATCGTTAATTGAATACTTTGCCATAAAACTATTGAAAGCCGTAATGGCATCATCATATTTTTTGTTGGCCCTTAAACAATCGCCATACCAATACATGCTCAATGCATATTTAGGATTGGTAAAACCGTTGGCAATGAGGTACCATTTTTCAGCATCTTGAAAGTTCTTGTACAATCGTAACGACGATGCCAATTGAAATACCAAATATTCATATTCATCTTTTTTGATTTCACCTTTTTGCTCTTTGACCTTGCTTTCAAAGGCATAAGGAACCGTAAAACCAACACTGTCTGAAGAAATCTGCAATGACCTTTTATAATATTCTGCTGCTGCATAATATTCTTTATTGATAAAATAGACATCGGCCACTCTCCTATTGTTAGAAACCATTTGGGCTTTAGCTAACGAAAGAGTACAAAATAGTACGAGAAAAATTTTTATGGTCTTCATAAGTCAAAAAATTAAAGTCTAGGACAGAAGAAGTTAGGGCCTACAATGCCTTTTCTGCTGTTAAATGAAATTGATAATTCTAGTCCACCTTTACTTCCGGTAGCTCTGTTCAAGTCTGATGTATTGAAATCGTAGCTCAGGCCAAATACCATACTTTTAAAATGGACACCCACATAAGCAATGGCAGCATCTTTAAATCTATAGTTGCCCCCAAAAAGAAGATCAGATTGTGGATCTAGCATCAATTGGGCGTACATACTTAAAGCATACTCTTCCGCATTTCCCTGTTTCATATACAATGCATTTGGCGTAAGGGCCAACATGTTGTTTACCTTAAACCTTACACCACCATGTCCTGTAAAACGCATGGGTATCTTAGCATCACCACCCACAAACTTGTCTTTTGGCTGGTTAATATGGGCTACTGAGGCACCTACAAAAACATTGGCGCTTTTATAACTGCTTCCGTCAAAATACATCACACCAGCATTGATATCTGGTGCAACAAAATCTTGAGAGTTCACGTTTTCATTAAATGGCATGGAAGGATCGTAACCCATACCAGGATTATACTGGTTACCAAAAGTTGCTTTAGAAGCATCAAAACTTTTACTGATAATTCCAGCCTGCATACCAAAGTTCACAATCTGATCGCCATTTTGGCCAAATCTAATGCGATAGGCAGCCGAGGCCAATACATTTAACTGATTGTAACTAATTGCCCCTGCCCTTTGGTTGATGATCATTCCTCCAAAAGCCAGATTCTTAACCGGAGCAGCATCAAAAGATGCTCCTGCTGTTAAAAAGCCATTGTTTAAGTTACTCCACTGCTGTTTGGCATTAACGTTTACACGATAAGCGCCTTCAGTTACACCTGTTAAAGCAGGGTTTAGCCAGATAGGGTTGGCATAATATTGAGAAAAGTGAGGATCTACCTGCGCATTTGACTGCTTTATTCCTAAACTTAAACCCAAGGTAAGTGCTATTATCAATTTTATATTTTTCATCGGTATCGTTTTAGTTAAAATCATTTCACCATTATTAATAAGCCAATAATTATCTTAAAAGTGTTATCGTTCCTTTAAGCATTTTACTATTACCGCTATTGAATGTTACATCGATATAGTATACATATACCCCACTTGGCTGTAATGTTCCTTTAAAGGTTCCATCCCATCCTTGTGTAATGGATAGCGATTCGAAAACGAACTGACCCCATTGGTTGTAGATTCGGATTTTAAAATTCATTACTGTACCATAAGCATAGAAAACATCATTCCTTCCATCACCATTTGGTGTAAATGTATTAGGCACATACAAATCATCACTAGATGGGTTGGTAGCTGTTCCGGTAGTTGGTGTAGAATTGGCACTGGTTTGGCAACCTAATTGTCCCTTTGCCCTTACAATAATGGTTACACTTTGTCCGGCCTGTAAACCACTTGCTAAATAGCTAGTTCCGGTTGATGCAATCCAAGTAGTTCCGTTATTGGTAGAAACTTCATAAGATGTTGCTCCAGATACAGCATTCCAACTAAACAAAATACTGTTATTGGTTACAGTTTCTACCCTTACAACTGGTGTAGCTAAAACTGGGGCTACCGTAACTGTAATTGATGTTCTGGTAGGGCTAGCACATCCGCCGGTTTTTGCAACACTCTCTACATAATAGGTAGTTGTAGTTGCTAAAGGAGCTGTAGTATAACTATTGCCTTCAAACAAAGCGGTTCCACCTGTACTTGTGGTATACCATCTGTAAGTTAAATTGGCATCTGGATTATTGACACTCAATACCACGGTGCTACCAGAACAAGGTGAGGTGTTAGAGCTCGACAAACTTGATGGTGCAACTGGAGATGCATTAACAGTAATGTTAACTTGTGCACGACCACTAGAAATACAACTACCAGCACTCGCTTCTACAAAATAAACTGTATTGGCTGTAAGAACAGGTGTAGTAAAGATAGCACCTGTACCCAATGGAATGTTACTTGTTGCACTGCTATAATAGATATAAGTAATGCCTGCAACAGCATTAGTTACTGTAATTGTTGCTGTACTACCAGCACATGCATTGATGGTAGAGGCATTTAGTGTAGGTGTATTCGGTTTTGTGGTAATGGTTACTGTTGCTTTAACCCTAGCCGTTGTACCTGTACAACCTGTTGTTCCTACTGCTCTTACATAATAATCTGTATTTACATTTAAAATTGGTGTGGTAAATGATGAGCCTGTGAATAACAATGTTCCAGCTGTTGCATCATTATACCATTCGTAGCTCACACCAGTTTGGGCATTTTGGATGGTTAAGATGGTTGCATTTCCGGCACAGATTGTTGTTCCAGTGGTTGAAATGATTGGTGTTAGTGGCCCTGTATTTATGGTAATTGTGACGTCTTTGGCCGCACCAACTAAATTCTCACATTTATTATCTCCTTTTACAGTAACATAATAAGTAGTGTTTGCAGTAAGCACTGGGGTAATAAACACTGAGCCAACAAATACCACATTGGTCAAGTTAGCATTGCTATACCAGGTAAATATTGGATTGGTAACTGTAGTGCTACTTGCCGTTAACATAGAAGAGTTGTTCTGACAAGTAAATAGGTTACCACTCACGGTAATATCGGCAGCAACCGCATTTGGATTAACCACGACAACCACTGTTTTTGCAGTTGCAGCAGTATTTTCGCACTTATTGCTTCCCTTAACAGTTACATAATAAGTTGTAGTTGCGGTTAATGTTGGTGTAGTAAAGCTATTTCCAGTTGCTACAACAGTGGTTAATGCCGCATTGCTGTACCATGTAAATATTGGGTTGGTAACTGTTGTAGTACTTGCAGCTAATGTAACACTTGTAGAACCACATGCTGGAGGTGGTGTAGAAACTGTAATATCAGCACTTGTTGCTGGTGGATTTACAGTTAAAGCCACTATTTTGGCATCAGCAGGTTTGTTTTCGCACTTGTTGGTTCCTTTAACCGTTACATAATAGGTTGTATTTACCGTAAGCACTGGTGTAGTAAATACCGCTCCTGTAAACACTACTGTGGTAAGGTTGGCATCACTATACCAAGTAAATATTGGATTATTTACTGTAGTACTGCTTGCAGTTAAAGTAGTAGTAGTTGAACCACATATTGAAGTTGTACCACTTACCTGTATATCTGCAGCAAGCGCCGAGCTACCCACACTAAGGGTAATTTTTGTACGTGCAGCGCTGCTACAGCTATTGCCATTTACAGCTTCTACAAAGAAATCATAAGTACCAACTGGCAGATTTGTAGGTGTGGTATAAGTATTGTTGTTTACAACCAATACCGTTCCGCTGGCATCATACCATTTGTAGGTAATACCTGCAACTTGTTGAACACTTAAGGTAGCAGCAGTTCCAAAACAAACACTTGTCGGATTTCCTACTGCAGCTACTGGTGGTGCAGGTAATGGCAAAATAGTAACCACAACTTTTGTTGGTAAGCTTTCGCAACCATTTGATGAAGCGGTAACATAATAATTATAAGTTCCAGCTACCAAAGTTGTTGGTGTGGTAAACGAGGTACCATCTTTTCCTGTCTGATAAGTAGTTTCTAAATACCATTTATAGGTAACCCCAACTGTTGGATTTTTAATACTCAATGTAGCCGATGCACCTTGACATGCACTTGCAGTTGTTGCATTTACTTGTGGTGCAGCAACTATTCTTTGTGCGTAGTTTAAATCTACCGAAGTTAAAGCTCCCAACAACCCAGAGTTTAACCTTACTTCTACGCCATCAAATTGTGCGGTAGGAATAAATGTTAAAATGGCGCTACTGTTATCGCTCAACAATTCTATGTTGATTAGTGGATTTGAAGCGAACATTAAATCATTATTGCTGACAGCTCCTTTATAGGTTACTACTCCAATAGATGGAAGTACACCTAACGATAACAATTTACCCGGCGAAGTAATTTTAATACGTAGGGCATCGCCAATATTCGAAAGTCCGCCAGTAAAGCCAACTCTTTGATAAACATAAGCACCCAAAGCACCAACTGGCATTACTAAAGAAGAAGCTGTTTCAATTTTATCATCTACTGCTAAACCTGGATTAAACACACCAGCTAAAAGGGCCACGCCACTTACACCATCTGCCACAGCAATAGTAGCCGAACCGCAAGGTACTGTTGTTGGTGGTCCGCCAGGAATAACTGTAACCACAACTGGCACACGTACCGAAGCACAACCACCCGGAACCGATGCTTCTGCGTAGAAAGTTGTGGTAGTTGTTAATGTTGGGGTAATATATGAATTACCTGTGGCCAAAATGGTAGTAGAAGTTGCGGTTTGGTACCAGTTGATTACTGCGTTTGCTGTACTTGATGTAGCGGTTAGTATGGCTACCGATCCAGAACTTATACTTACAGAAGCTGGGGTAACTATTGGAGGATCTAATGTACCTACTTTTACGGTTGCCGTAGTACGAGCTGAAGCTAAACCACAGGCATTAACCGCTTCTACAGCATAAGTGGTATTTGCAGTAACTGATGCAATGGTAAATGAAGTTCCATCTTTTCCAGTTTGATAAACACCAGCTGCATTATACCATTTATAGGTTATTCCAGCTATTGGGTCTTTTACTTGTAATACTACATTATTGCCAGAACAAGTAGTGACATCATTTGACAATAAGGTTGGTGCTACAGGAGCTGGAGTAATGGTTACATTGATTTCTGATTTAGCACTTAAACATCCTGTTGAAGAACTAGCAGCTACAAAATATTTGGTATTTGCTGATAAAGCTGGTGTTGTGAAGCTTACGCCATCCTTACCAGTTTGATAAACTCCAGTAGCATCATACCATTTATAGGTTAGGTTAGCTTTAGGGTTTTTAACCGATAGTGTTGTAGCTTGATTTAAACATGCAGTAGCATTAGCCGTGGTAACTTCTGGCGCTGCGATAACATGTTGTGCATAATTTACACCAATTGAGGTTAAGGCACCTAAAACACCAGAATTTAATTTAATCTCAACAGCATCGAATGCTTTAGTAGGTACAATGGTAACCAATGCTTGGGTATTTCCACTTAATAATTCTAAGCTTACCAAAGCACCTCCCAATGATACTGCATCATTATTGCTTACTCCACCGTTGGAAGTAGAGATCTCAACATTTCCTAAAAGTGCCAATGATAGTAATTTTCCAGGCGAGCTGATCAACACTTTTACAGCATCGCCAATATTACCAGCACTACCAAAGGTTAATCTTTGATAGACTGATGCATTCAATGCACCAACTGGCATCAACAATGTTGATGCGGTTTGGGTATCATTATCAATTGCTAGGCCTGAATTAACCACACCCGAAAGCAAGGCTACTCCATTTACACCATTTGTTTCGGCTGCAGCCCCCTCACATGGTACTGGATTTGGAGTACCCCCATTGTCAACATTGATAGTGATGGCTACCCTACTTGCAGATACGCAGCCATTTGTTTTAGATTTGGCATCTACATAAAATGTAGTGGTTGCATTAAGTGGTGGAGTTACATAAGTTGCACCTGTATATACTGGTGCAGTTGCATTAGCAGAAGTATACCAATTAAAGTCAACATTTGAATCTGTAGAGGTAGCTGTTAAAATTACAGTCTGACCAGCAGTTATTGTTGATACTGAAGATTGTACTTGTGGCAAACTTGGACGAGGGTTAACGGTAACTGGAACCGCTGCTCTTGTAGCACTGGTACAACCTAATTTAGTTGCTTCTACGTAGTAAGTTTTGCTTGCAGTTAATGCTGGCGTAGTAAATGATGCTCCACTAAACAATGATGTTCCACCAGTGGCCACATCATACCATTTGTAGGTAATTGTTGGGTCTGGACTTGTTACAGATAAAACAACAGCAGAACCTTCGCAACTTGCACCAACAGCGGCTACAACTGGAACTGCTAAAACTGGTACAACAGTTACATTAACTGGTACACGTTCTGGATTAGCACAACCATTTCTACTTACTTGGATGTAATAAATGGTTGAAGCTGTTAATGCCGGACTTGTATAGGTATTTCCAGTAGCTAAAAGTGTTCCACCAGTCGCTGCACTATACCAAGTTAAAGTAGTACCCCCATTTGGTGTGGCACTTAATGCAGCTGTGCTTCCTGAACAAACAGATTGACCAGAAGCAGCAATGGTTGGTTTTGGATAAATAATTTCGGCACCATAAATATCTAAGCTACTTAATGCAGCTACTACAGCACTGAAGCTCACTTCAACACGATCAAAATCTGCACCAGCAGGTACAGTTGCTTTAAATCTGTTTCCACTGAGCAGTTGTAAATAGATCAACGATGAATTTAATGGGTACGAACTTACTACTGTAGATCCATTCATCACTTTAACGGTGATACCGCTTAATACCGAAAGGTCTAATAATCCTGTTGGCGTAGCTAAATCTAAGCGAATACTGTCGGTACTTAAACCAGCAGTTGGGAATATTAGTCTTTGGTATCCTGTAGCGGCAACACCTACCGAGAGCGTAATTTTTGTAAAGTTATTTGGATCTGCATCAGTTGAATTTGTTGGTCCTGTGATATTACACAACACACATAAAAGCGAAATGATACCTGTATTTTGTGAATTTGCAGCATTACATGCTGTACCACCACCACCAGTGGTAACTGTTACAGTTACAGGCGCACGAGTAGCACTTTTACAACCATTTGCATTTACAGTTTCTGCATAATAAGTTGTGGTGGTTGATAAGTTAGGTGTAGTAAAACTAGTACCTGTTCCTAATAGAGTGCCTCCAGTAGCAACACCATACCAATTAATGGTAAGGCCTGCATCGGCACTTGCCTGCAAAACAGTATTTTGACCACTATTAACCACCTGGTTGTTTGTAGTAATGGTAGGCAAATTAGGCGAAGCATTAATGGTTACATTAACTGCTGTTTTGCTACTTACCCCAGTACCAGAAACTGCCTCAACATAAAAAGTTGTATTGGCATTTAAAACTGCTGTGGTATAAGTACCATTGTTATTTGTAGTTAATGGTGTATTACCAGTTGGACCATACCAATTGTAAGTAACACCTGCCTGCAAATTTGACACTGTTAAGGTGGCACTTGTACCATTACAGGTAGTTACGTTGGCGGCAATTGGTGCTTTAACCTTAATGGTAATTGCATAGTTGGTATTGGCAACATTCGAGTTGGCATCTGTAACTTTTAACGAAATTGAATAATTTCCACCTACTGTTGGTGTACCAGTAATTTCTCTGGTTGTTGCATTAAATGACAAACCCGGAGGCAGATTGCTTGCTACATACGTATAGGGCGCAGTACCACCAGTAACAGCAGGTAATATCTGCACCGGATACACATCTCCTACTGTACCATCTGGCAATGCCATGGTAGGGAGTGATAGCGCACCTATTACTTTCAATGCATAATTGTTGCTTACCGTTTTTCCTTCGCTATCTGTAGCCGTTAACTGAATGGAATAATTACCAGCTTGCGTTGGTGTTCCACTCACTTGCCTAGTTGTTGTATTAAAACTTAAGCCAGGTGGCACATTTACTGCCGCATAGGTATAAGGACCTACACCACCAAGTGCTGCTGGCAATGTTTCGGTAACATACACAGCACCTACTGTTCCATCAGCCAATGTTTTAGCAGGCAACGATAGTGCTTCAGTTACTTTAATAGAATAATTTCTATTTACCGTTTTATTCTCGGCATCGGTAACAGTTACTGCTACAATAAAGGTTCCAACTGTAGTTGGTGTTCCTGTAATTTCTCTGGTTGTTGTATTAAATGATAAACCTGGAGGCAGATTGGTTGCAGCATAAGTATAAGGAGTTGTTCCGCCAATAGCCGCAGGAATAGTTTGAATAGTATAAGGTGTATTTACTGTTCCATCGGCTAAAGTAGCTGCTGGTATGCTCAATGGATCTTTTACAATAATCGTATAATCTCTGATCACTATATTTCCATCACCATCGGTAACCTTAACAGGTACCACAAATGTTCCTGCAGTTGTTGGTGTTCCGGTAATTTCTCTCGTTGTTGCATTAAATGACAAACCTGGAGGCAAATTGGTTGCGGTATACACATATGGTGTACTGCCACCTGTTGCAGCTGGTATCACTTGTGTTGGATATAATGTTCCTACTGTTCCATTTGGCAAAGCCAATGGGCCAAGAACAAGTGCATTGTTAACTTTAAGTGTATGTGGAGTAGTAACTTTACAGTTTTTACTATCTGTTGCAGAAATACCAAATGTATAGGTACCTGCGGTAGTTGGTGTACCAGATAATAAGCCTGTACTACTTAATGTTATTCCTGGTGGCAAGGTACCGCCTGCCTCAAAGGCATAAGTATATGGTCCAGTACCACCTGTTGCTAGGGTAATTTGTTTTGAGAAAGCCGTAGCAACAATTGCATTTGCCAAAGTAGTTGTAGGCAGAACAATTGCAGGGTTTACAGTAACATTTACTGCAACTCTAGCCGATTCGTCTGGGCAACCAATTTTTTTGGCAGCTACATAATAAGTTTTATTAGCTGTTAATGCTACTGTAGTATAGGTTCCGTTAAAAGCAGTAGTAGCTAATGGCGCACCCCCATCTAAAGCTGCATACCAAATTAGTTGATTGGTTGCGGCTGTTGTGGCCCCCAATACTGCTCCAGTATTGTAACAAGCCGTCATTGCATTTGAATACGGTGCACTAAAAGTAGGTCTTGGTGCCGATCTGGTTACCCCATAAACACTAATGGTTTGGGTTACATTTACATTTAAAAGAGAGGTTAGCGTTATCTTAACCCGATCAAAAGCTGAACCAGGTGAAAATGGTATATTCACCACCTGACCGCTATTTAAAAGTCCTATTAAATCTAAACCCAATAAACTATTAGTTAATGCTTCAGAATAGACCAAATTATTTCCATTATAGGCACTAACAGATATTTTATTTAATAAACCAACATTAAGTAATGCCGGATCAACGCCTAATCTTACATTAAATTCATCGCCAGAATTTGAAGGAGAATTAAAGTAAACATTTTGACTAATTGAACCAGCAACACCTAATGCACCTAAACTAATCTGAGAGGCAGTTGAGGAATTGTTATCAATCGCATTCTGCATATTGGTAACACCTGCTTTACCTACTCCTAAAAGACTTACTGTTAATCCAGTACCTTCAAAATCTGTTGCAAAGGCCGGATCGCAACTACCTGTACCAGATATATAAAAAGCGTTATATACTTTTGTCTGATTTGAACTTCCCAGTAACAAGGCACTGGTTACATCTTTGATATAAACCCTATCATAAGGATTTTCTGGCGTAATGGCTACATAAAATTTGCCACTTGCATCTTTAACCAAACGTAAATTAGAAGAAGAGAAACCTCCACTACTTGAGCCCGTTAACACATCATTGCCTGCTGAATTTCTTGCACCTACATTAAAGTAGTGATTTCCTAATACAACCGTACCTAAAACATCGGCTAGTGTAGTGCCCAAATTACCACCTAAAAGTGCATTTAGCACATCGGCATCGAAATCGATCCTGATAAAGGTGGTTTTATTAGCAGGTATTGTACTTGCAAACTTTAGTTCAAGCTCACCACTTGGACCGCCGCCAAGTAACGAACCTCCCGATTTTACGATCGCAAAGCTATCATCATCTAGTATGGCATTGTTAGGATCTTGAACAGGATTTGATTTTACTGTTGCAGTATTTGCTAAAATTTTCGTCTGTGCATAAGAAAGATTACTGATTAGCGTTATAACTATAATACTGAAGAGAAAAATGATCGTTTTGATCAATTTAGTCGAATAGGTAGATGTCAACTTCATACAATACGGATTTAGTTTAAGCTGTTTTTTATACAATTTTAGCTACCAATCCATAGATATTTGTTATTCGATTTGTTCATTAAACAAGTCTAATAGCATTTATTTGTTCATTTTGTTCAAGTTAGTTATTAAGAAAACTTATTTAATTCACGATTTGTTCACTAGCGATTGAACTGAACGAGAATTAGACATTTTTTTGTTCATTCTTGAAATTTCACCACAATTTCCAGTTACATATTTTCTTAATAGTTAAATCTATATTGGTAGTATATATCGCAACTTTTATCCCTTATTATGCTAGATCTCCATGCGCTGAACGAACTGAGAAACTTAATTTTGCAAAAAGCAGGAATTAAATTTATTTCGCCATCAGATTGCCAGCACATTGCACTTTCGATCAGTAAAAAAGTAAATAAAACCATCAGTAAAACCACTATCAAGAGACTTTTCGGCTTTGCTGTAGTGAAACATAACTTCTCTAAGTTTACCATCAATACCCTCTTAGAATATGTAGATAGTTCTGATACAGAAATTGTATTAAAATCTAGCGTTACCCCTATTTATAAAAAAGATGTAGAAGATTGGAAACATGTTGCTTTAAAAGCAAAAGCAATTTCTCAAAATACCCTAAGTGGCATTGTCAATCATTCTGCAATACCATATAAAGCAACAATAAATAGAAAATTTGCTATTCAAGATTTTGAATATTTTTATAAATCAAATTTTAGTTTTACAGCATTCATTTCGCAACCTGGCTATGGAAATAGTACCCTCCTCTCTCATTTGGTGCAAAATCTATTTTTTAAACCCCAGGCCAAATTTCACAACGACATTGTGTTATTCATAAATGCTACCGATGTATTTGATAAAGAGGGTAATCATCAAAGTTTTGAAACCGAAATCAAAAAAAGGCTAAATATTTCAAAAAGCAGAAATCTAATTCCCGCTTTAAATAACCATTACGAGAAAACCGGAAATAAATTTGTAATCATTATAGATTCGTTCCACGAGCTGTTCATCGCTAATAAGGAAAAATCAAAAATATTCGAAATCATCATTTCTTGGTTATGTGAAATTGAAGATAGTTCTGCCATTAAATTGGTGCTGAGTATGAGAAGTTATTATTGGGTTAGGTTTTACTCATTAATGCGCAATTCTCATTATTTAAGACAAAAATGGTATTCGGGTAGTTATTACAATCATGAACAGGCTTCGAATGTACCAAAATTCACGATTGAGGAAGTAGACCTAGTTTTGAATAATATTGACCATAAAGCGCAGAAAAAACTCGACTTAAAGGTTAAATCTAAACTTAAATACCCTTACTATTTCAAGTTCTATAATGAACTAAGAGAGGAATATCCACAAAGTGAATTTCATACAGACATTATCTTTCACGAAATCTATTTAAAATATATCCTAGAGAATATTTACAGATCCAATCAATCGTTAGAGAAACTCATTCTGTGTAAAAAAATCATACAATTTAGTGATTATGGGCACAGTAACCTATCGGTTGATAAAAAACTGTTCTTTCATGATTTTACCATATTTAAGCAAGCATACATGGAATTACTTGCTGATGGGATACTTGTTGAACATAAACAGATACAAAATGGTATACTGATAGAAACCGTTGGTTTTGTACATGCGCATATTTTTGAATATTTTCTGTTTAAAGAATTATTGGAGCGTACACAGCATACCATGAATGAAAATTTCTTAGCAGAAATTACAACAGCTTACCACCCTAATTTATCAGCTAGTTTATTGCAATGGTCTATATTTACTGCGATAAGAAATGGCAATTATGAAGTAATCAAACTTATTTTCAAATTAAAATTGAACAATCAGAATGAAAATTACTTTTTCTTGTTCACTTTAGAAAACATTAAGCACCAATTAAAATACAAGCCTGGAGATGCGGTACAATTAAAAAAGAACGGATTGCAAGATCAATTTGTTACCAAACTTGTTCAACAAGATTTCCTCTCTCCTTCCTTTAAAAGTATCATTACTTTTTTCTCTGGTATGGTAGACAACAAAGAAAATGCTGTGATCTATCAATCCATATTATTAATTTCTGATTGTTTAAATTTAAACCTAAAAAATATAAAAGAACGGCTTAACTTTTTCTTGAAACTGAATGCAATTACAAAAGAATGGCCAATAGATCCATTCGAAACTGCACTCTTCATCAATGCTAAATTATCAGGTGATAAAAATATCAACCTTGCTTTTTTAGAAAAAGTTAAAACATTTGAGATTAATACAACAGAAAAAGAGAGTTATGAAGTGTCGATAGCTCAAGTAAAAAGATTGATTTCTTACTTGTTCATTTTATTAATTAATGAATTAGAGCACAATACAAAAGGTTCAGTTCATTTGATCTTGTCTATTGAAAAATTGTATCCACTATTTGCTAAATTTTACAGAAAATATCACCTCTATCTCTTATATATTCTGGCTTTAGAAACCTCAAAAAATCCTGGCAGTAAAAAAGCAGAAGAATTAGAAAGAATAATAGAACACCTCAATCAAAAATCGACATCAAAATATGCAAATGCTTTTTTAATGTCTATCAAAGCTCAACAACATCTTAATAGAAACGAATTTGCCAAAGCAATTTCTTATGCGCACAAATGCATCAATTATTGCAGAGAAAATGCTTTTAGCTTAGTAACCATTTTAAACTTTAATATACTTATTAAAATTTATACCAAATTAAAAGATCTGGTTAAAGTAGAAGAATATAAATTTTTGAAAACAATGGAGTTAGAGAAAAGAAATATTACCAAGAGTCTAAGTATTACTTAATGTAATTTTTTATTGGATAACAACTCTAAAAAGCGATATTCTTAATTTGTTTACAATCGATTGAAAGACTGTTTATTAAAACATTATTTTTATTTTTTGATATTTTTTTTTTACAAAAGGTTCAGTATTACAGTTTTAAAAAACCTATATTAGTGTGTAAATAACCCTTAATTATTGCGACTCTCTCATGCCTGAAACTATTATCTTAGATAATTTAAAACGTTTAATTTTAATAAAAACTGGCATCAAAATAATCAGTCCGTCTGACTGTAAATTTATTTCAATATCTATTCAAAAGGAACTGCATAAAAGTATTAGCGAAACTACTATAAAAAGGTTGTTCGGTTTTGCAGAAATTAAAAATCAATTTTCTAAATATACCATTAATACTTTGTTAGAGTTTGTTGAAAAAACAGATCCTGATGAGGCAGTTGACAATCACCATTTAGTTAACTCGGAAGCTGCCGGAAGTTTAGAATTAACGACTGCAAAAGCACTTGAAATTACCTTACATACTTTAAAGTATATTCGGAATAGAAGTAGTGTTCCGTACGACATGACTATTGGTAGAAAATTTGCCAAATATGACTTCGAATATTTTTATTCGAGCGACAAAAGTTTTACTTCATTTATCTCTCAACCTGGCTATGGAAAAAGCATTTTACTAAGCCATTTGGTGCAAGAACTTTTGTTAGAAGATAATTCGAGGTATAAGAATGATGTATTTCTATTTTTAAATGCTACAGATATCTTTGAAAGGCAATACGAATCTTATAGTATCGAAGATAGAATTAAAGAAAAATTGGGCTTGCAATCGCACATCAAATTGATCGATTACTTTGATGAACATTATGCAAGACTTGGTATTAAACTCATCATTATTATCGATGGATTTCCAGAACTTGTAGTTAATAAAATTTCTAAACCTCGGGTATTTGATAAGATCATCAACCTCATTTCGAGCATTGATGAAAGTGACAACATCAAACTTATCTTAAGCATGCGTTCTACCATGTGGAATAGATTTTACGAACGTTTTAGATATGTACATTTCTTAAAAAGAAAATGGTTTGCCGGAAGTTATTTCAATCTTAACGACAACTCAAATGTACCACCATTAACGGAACAAGAAATTGAGGAAATATTTCAAAAGATGTGTCCGCAAGACTTTAAAACGATCAATAAAAATGTAAAATCTCAACTGAAATTTCCATTCCATATTCAATGGTATTATCAGCTTAAAGAAGAGTATCCAGATTTTAATTCTTATACCAATATTATCTTTTTTGAAATCATAGATAAATTTATCCAAGAAAAAATCTATCGCTCTAATTACGCCACAGAAAAGATTCTTTATTGTAAAAAAATAATTCAACTGACCAATTTTGGCAGAAATAATAGCACTGTTTTAAAATCAGATCTAATCAAGGAACTTTCGGTATTTAACAACGCCTACATGGAGTTGTTGGCAGATGGAATTTTAATGGAAGAAAAGATTAATCAAAACAGTTTTGCACTTGAATTTGTACGTTTTATACAACCACATGTTTTCGAATATTTCTTATTTATAGAACTTTTGGATGTGTTTGATCAGCAAATGGACGAACATTTTTTTGACAATTTAAATAACGATTATTTTGGAAATCAGGTTCGTTTCCAATTGTTGCAATGGTCAATAAGATACATTATCCGTAGTGAAAAATTTGAACACTTGGGTTCTATCCTTAACTTAAAGCTTAACAACTACGAGAAGAACTATCTGATTTATTTCATTGCAGAAAACTTAAATTACAAGCTTAAAGATGACCCTGAGCTTATCAAAAAGCTGAAAATCAATAAAATACACGAAACCTTATCAAAACACCTTATTCATTTTGATTTCATAGATTCTTGTTATAAGGAAGCTATCAATTCTTTAATCTTGGTAGTAGACACCGATCAAAATCTTTTATTTTACCATTCCATACTTTCTATTTTTGATGCATTAAGCCTAGATCCTGAACTGATTGCCAATCGATTAGAGAAAATGGAGAAATTGGCTAATGAAGCCGAAAAATGGTTAGTAGATCCTTATGAAACCTTAAAACTTATTTATCTTAAGGTTAAAGGCATTTCAATTAAAGAACATGATACGCTGTTCAAAATTGAGGAGTTTAAAAATAATGAACATAGTTTGAACATCAATGGTAAAGCATTGCCCAATGTTCAACAGGTATTGATCTTTTTGCTAATGTCTACAGTGAATCTATTTTATGGCTCTCCCCATGAAGCCATTAAGATTATTCATTCGATGATTAAACTTTATCCAAGATTATTTGTAACCAAAAAGCCTTTTGGCCTATACTTGTTAAATTTACTAGCTGTGGCCAAGGCCAGAACCACTCCAGACGAAAAGACTGATCAGATGGAAAGGATTTTAACTACGTTATATAAAGAGCGCTCTAGCATCAATCCAACTTTATATGCCCAAACTATATTCTTATCGTTAAAAGCACAGCAAAGCAAAAATAGAAAAGAATATGCAGTTGCTTTACAATATGCAGAGGAGTGCCTTAAAATTTATCAACGAAATAAATTAGTGGTCAATGAAATTACAATGTACAATCTGATCATTAACATTTATCAAGAAATTGATGAAAAGGAAAAAGCGAATGAATATATCTACAAAAAGCTGAGTATTTTAGATGACAAAGGGATCAACCCTGCCCCTTTTCATGCTGTGAATAGCAATTAAGTATATTGTTGTACTTTTTTATACAACTCTTCTGGCAAAAATGGTTTCACAATAATATCATCCATCCCCGCTTCCTTTACCTGGTGCTCAATCTCTTTCTTCAAGTTAGCTGTAAGTGCGATAATAGGAATTTTAATGCCATTGGCACGCATTGTTTTGGCAGCTTCATATCCATCCATAATTGGCATGTGCAAATCCATAAAAACTAACCGATGTTGATGATCTAATTTGGCCAAGGCTTCTGAACCATTTACTGCTGTATGTACAATAGCACCCCAGTTTTCTAGAAATCTCTTTGCAACCATTACATTTAAGGCATTATCGTCAACTAACAAAATCTCTATCCCTTTAAACGCTTGTTTATCTTCATTTGTAAAATTTTCTTCAACAACCTGTGTATCGCTTAATAGTGGACCTTTTTCAAAAGTTTGAATAAAATAGAATACAGCTCCTTTTCCTTCCTCACTACTTAAATTTAGGGTAACACCTTGCATTTCAAGAATCCTTTTTGAAATGGATAAGCCCAAACCGGTACCTCCAAAACTCCTAGATGTTGAAGAATCTGCCTGTGTAAAGCGCTCAAAAATCACCATTTGTTTTTCTTTAGAAATACCTATCCCTGTATCTTTAACTTCAATCTTTAAGGTTACATTTTTAATTGTTTGTGCAATAACCCTAATGTTAACCTCTACAGAGCCCTTTACCGTAAATTTAATGGCATTGTGCACCAAATTTGTAATCACTTGAAATAGCCTTGTTGGATCTCCAAATAAGTTATTTTCCAGTTCTTTATCGATAACTAATTCCAATTTAATACCTTTTTCTTGGGCATTTCCTTTTAAGCCAGCTACAATATTTTTTACAATTGAAATGATGTCTATTTCTGCATTTTCGAAGGCTATTTTTCCTGCTTCAATTTTATTATAATCCAGAATATCATTTACGATACCTAATAGATTATTGGCCGAAAACAACATGATATCAAGTTGTTCCTTTTGATCATTTCGCGGATTATTTCTGAGCAACAAATGGCTCATCCCTATTACAGAATTGAGTGGGGTTCTAATTTCATGGCTCATTGTGCTCAAGAACTCACTTTTGGCAATCAGGCCTTGTTCAGCTTGTTCTTTTGCTTTACCCAACTGGAATGATACCCTATGTGATAAAATGAGCGATTGCAAAAAGAAAAAACCGATATAGCCAATAAAGGTAATGAACTGCAATGGGGGGATCACGTTCCAATAATGCAATAAAGAAATAGCAAACACAAACATCAAAGAAATTGAGCTTAACAATGCATATCTAGAACCAGGTCTTTTATTTTGATAAGCTAGGATATATACAATGGGTGTATAAATAATGCAAAAAACGGTAACAATTAAAAATGGATTAATTAACCTCGTAAATATTATAGGTGGTAGAAAAACAGAGGCTAGGGTAAAAAGTAAACAAAGTCCACATACTATTTTAACTATAGTTTTATTCATATCTAAAGGATATAAATAACGCGTATATAGACCAAATAGGCCAACACTTAAAAATAGGCTTGAATATTCGAGCCGTACCATGACATACCAGCTGGCATTGGGAATTACAGTGTGTAACACATAATTGTCTACCCCCATAATGCGGTAGCAATACACAATAGAATACAAAGAAAATAATAAAGTGGCTTTGTCTCTATTGCCCAATAAATACAATCCTAGAAAGAATAGGCCACCCATAAATAGACAACCTGTTAATAACAGATCAATAGCTTCAGCCCTTCTTCTTTCTAAGTTGATGTTTACTTTTTTTCCAATAACAATGGCATTTTTCATTCCACCATATACATGGGTGAAATTTGCAATCTGTAGTATCAGATTGATCGTATCTGTGTTTTTAGGTATATCAAAAGCTTGATATTGCCATTTCGGCACATAAGCTTTAACATTAGTGGCTACCGTACCGTTAGCAGCTACCAATTGACCATTTAAGAATAAGCGATATGAAGTATAAGAATCGGGCATCTCTACCCTTAATGTCTCCTTATTTTGAGGTAATAAAACTTTGAGTTGATAAGATGCATAACCAAATGAGGGCAGATGATCTCCATTCACTTTTAGATCGTTCCACATTGAAGGAAAATTGACCGTTTTACCACTCAATGGTACAGCTTGATGAGGATCGACCAACTGTTTCCAATAAAAAAACCACTCTCCTTTTAAAGTTGCATTTTCATCAAAAGATTGCTTGCTTAAATCTAATACACCATTTTTGGCAATTGGTGTTAAATCTTTGGTATTACCATAAGCATTTGTAATGCAGAGTAGAATGAATGTAATAAAGAAAAAATGTAAAATCTTCATTCTAACTAATTTATTTTACTAATACAACAATTGCGATGGTTTACAAGGGATGTTCCAAATCGCTAAGATAAATTAAATCACCACATATTATCTTATAATTAAATTTTTTAATTATAAATTATAATCCATAAAAAAAGCCCAATGTATATTGGGCTCTTCTATATCATAAGATAAGTAATATTAAGGCTTGCTTTGTTCTGGTGCTTTACCTATTAAATCCATAAACTGATCTAACTTAGGTGTAATGATAATTTGGGTACGTCTATTTTGAGATTTACCACTCTCGGTATCATTAGCAGCTATTGGGTTATATTCTCCCCTACCACCAGCAGTTAAACGTTTTGGATCTACGCCATAATTAGTCTGTAAAGATTGTACTACAGAAGAAGCTCTTAAGGCACTCAAATCCCAATTGTTTCTAATGTTAGGTTTAATAATTGGAATATTATCGGTATTACCTTCAATCAATACATCGTAACCTTTGTAGTCTTGAATAATTTTTGCGATTTTGCTCAAGGTCACACCCGCTTTATCAGAAATTTCATAACTACCTGATTTGTATAACATATTATCAGACAAAGAAATATAAACTACACCTTTCAATACTTTTACATCAACATCGCTCATTTCTTCTCTACTTAAAGAACGAGTGAGGTTATTGGTCAGTACCAAGTTCAATGAATCACTTTTGTTTTTGGTGTTTACCAATTGTTGGATGTATTTATTAGAGCTGTTAATCTCATCAACCAATTTAGAAATGTTCACATTTCCTTGGCTACTTGAGTTTAAACATTTGTTTAAAGCTGCTTGTAATGCGGCTAAATTTGATCTTTCGGCTACTAACTGTTCTTCTAAACTTTTAACCCTAATCTTCGAACCAGAAAGATCTTGTTCGCTAGCCTGTAAACGTTGATTGAGTTGAGTATTACTTTCTTGCAATTTACCATTGGCAGATTGCAGTTCTGCGTACTTCTTATTGCTTACGCACCCTTGAGTTAATATAGCTGCAAGAGCTATAATAGGTATACTAAATGATTTCATGATCTTATTTTTAATTTTTTAAAGATTATCTAATTAACAAAATAAAAGTTGTAAAGTTTGCCTACTTATGTTAATAAATCTTGTTCAATTTATCTTTTGATGAATATGTGACATCAACGCTGTTTTGAAACAGTTAATCGATCTAAATCTATAAACCTATTAAAAAACTAGAACCAATAGCACACACTATTGGTTCCAGATTACAAGGTAGCGTATCCGCGACTACATTGTACATATTATTTATTTCCCTAAGCGTTTAACAAAATGATTTTCAAATTGTTTGCTAAAGGCTTGTCGATTTTTCATAAACTGATTTTCAATACTTTTACAAGTATTATTTCAACACTAGGGTTGGTTTTTTGTCTTTATCTATGGCCACAAAAGTAAACTCACCATGCACTGCAAGCTCCCGTCCTTCATCGTACATTTGTTCGATATAAATTTCAACATTCACTTTTAAACTGGTGTTACCAACTTTGGTTACTATACCAATCAATTCAACAATTGTTCCGGCGGGAATAGACTTTTTAAAATCGATACGGTCACTA
The DNA here is from genome assembly GCF_001412215.1 of Pedobacter sp. Hv1. Classification (GTDB taxonomy): domain Bacteria; phylum Bacteroidota; class Bacteroidia; order Sphingobacteriales; family Sphingobacteriaceae; genus Pedobacter. Next base: position 204,286 of record NZ_LLWP01000004.1, on the reverse strand, counting down.
CTTACCGTAACCATAATCTGTCTGCTAAAACGTGTTGCTGTAATAAAAGCAACTTCGTCCATCATGTGCATGGCTGTACCCCCAAAAAGGGTATCATAATGATTGGTGGTGTTTGGAAAAACAGCTTTAAAAATACTGGTTTTAGAGTTGGTTATTCTTTCTTCTAATGTCATGTTAAATTGATCTCACGTGTACTTATTCTATTTTTAAAAGGTTCAAGATGCAACTCTATTGCCTTGCATCTTGAACACTTGTGGTATTGTTTTTTAATTGTTGCGCATTTCTTTAGCTGCCTCAACCATTTCAATGAGCGCTCTTTTAGTTTCGTCCCAACCCCTTGTCTTTAACCCACAATCTGGATTTACCCAAAGTTGTGCCTCAGGTATTACAGCTTTGGCTTTCTTCAAAAGATGAACCATTTCTGCTCTTTTTGGTACTCTGGGCGAATGGATATCGTATACCCCTGGACCAATTTCATTGGGATATTTAAAATTGGCAAAAGCATCTAACAACTCCATTTGCGAACGAGAGGTTTCTATAGTGATTACATCTGCATCCATTTCTGCAATATTATGGATAATGTCGTTAAACTCAGAATAGCACATATGGGTATGGATCTGTGTTTCGTCTTGTACCCCACTGGCTGCAATTCTAAATGCTTTAACTGCCCAATTTAAATAGTTTTGCCAATCTAGTTTGCGCAAAGGTAAACCTTCTCTAATAGCTGGCTCATCAATTTGTATAATTTTAATGCCCGCTTTCTCCAGATCAACTACTTCGTCTCTAATAGCTAGCGCAATTTGGGTGCAGGTTTCAGAACGCGGTTGGTCATTTCTTACAAAAGACCATTGCAATATGGTAACCGGACCAGTAAGCATCCCTTTCATGTGTTTTGAGGTAAGCGATTGTGCATAAGCAGTCCATTTAACAGTCATGGCATGTGGCCTTGATACATCACCAAAAATAATTGGAGGCTTAACGCAGCGAGAACCATAACTCTGTACCCAACCATTTTTTGAAAAAGCAAAACCATTAAGCTGTTCACCAAAATATTCTACCATGTCATTGCGTTCAAACTCTCCATGTACCAAAACATCTAAATCAATCTCTTCTTGCCATTTTACAGCTTTTGCAGTTTCTGTTGCAATAAGTTCATCGTATGCTTCACTGCTAATCGATCCATTTTTAAATTTAGCCCTCCAGCTTCTAACTTCTGGGGTTTGAGGAAAAGAACCAATCGTTGTAGTAGTATACGCAGGCAAATTCAGTGCTTGTTGTTTGATCTTTCTTTCAGGAAATTTGTTGATCCGTGATGAATCCTTTTCTACAATAGCAGCTACCCTATTTTTAACCAATTGATTGTGTATCAACTGCGATGTAGCTCTATTCTGTTTAGCCAATTGATTTAATTCCAGCTTTTTTAAGGCAATTGCTGATGGCTGGTTTTCGAGCAAGTTTTTTAAAGTAACCACTTCCTCAATTTTCTGTTTGGCAAAGGCAAGCCATTGTTTCACTTCAGGTGTGAGGTTTTTTTCATTCGTTTCATTCGCTAAATCTACTGGCACATGAATTAATGAACAAGAAGGAGCAATCCATACCCTATCCTCACCTAATTGCGCTATTGCCTGGGCAATTAGGTTTAATGATTGTTCAAAATCATTCTTCCAAATGTTCCTACCATCAACTAGGCCTAAAGAGAGAATAATCTGATCATTTAATGCCTCTATTACAGTGTTCAACTGTTGTGGTGCCCTTACCAAGTCAATATGTAATATCGAAATAGGCAAAGTAGTTGCTAAAGCCAAGTTATTTTCTAAACCTTCAAAATAGGTTGCCAATATAATTTTTAAATGCGGAAATGCCTTTCTAATTTCTTTGTATACGAAGGTAAAGGCTTGTTGTTCTTTGACCGTTAAATCTAAAGTTAAAAAGGGCTCGTCAAATTGAACATATTCTACTTCTAGTGCAATTAACCTAGTAAGGATATCTAAATACACTGGGAGGAGATTCTTAATCAAATCGATTTTCTCAAAACCTGCTTCCTTCTCTTTACCTAATAAAAGATAAGATACTGGACCAATTAATACCGGTTTGGTAACAATGCCCAACTGTTTAGCCTCATAATACTCGTCGATAATTTTGGTAGAAAAAAGCTTAAAATGCTGATCCTTATAAAATTCTGGAACAATATAATGGTAATTGGTATCAAACCATTTGGTCATTTCCATGGCTACAATATCCAAACCTTCTTTTTGATAACCTCTTGCCATCGCAAAATAGAGATCCAGTTCGGTATTGCCTTTCTTTAAAATCACTTCATTATACCTTTTGGGTATGGCACCGAAACTCAACGAATGGTCTAATACCTGGTCGTAAAATGAAAAATCGTTTGAAGGAATAATGTCAATTCCTGCTTCTTTTTGTAATTGCCAATTTTCATGGCGAATGTTCTTTCCTACTTGAAGCAAATTTTTGTAGGTTGTTTGGGCTGCCCAATAGTTTTCACAGCTCTTTTTCAATTCTCGTTGGCTACCAATTCGCGGGTAACCCAGATTTTGCGTTAGCATTTCTTTTAAAGATTAAGTAAATAAATCGTTAAAAGCTCTTAGGCCATATTTTACGAAGCCATGGTTAATTAAACTTAAGGTAGGGATATAACAAGTTCACCTTCTGGGCGAAAGTACACCTAAAGCGAGTTTGAATAAAATACTAATTTTATTGTTGTGATATCAGACCTGACCAATTGCTTTTTTAACGCGAAAGCATCGTCAATTCGATAAACGGCAGGTCTCCTGACTTATCCCCAAATGTATCGCCTTCCCGTTTAATTAAATCAAACAGTGGCATTAATGATACTTTGTTGCCTTTAGAGGCAGGATTTACAGTTGCGCGACAGTTCGTGATTTACACACGATTCCCTATTAATCTACAGCTAAGTAAAACCGATATCGGTTGATGAAAAAATAAAGTTAAGAACTTACATCGTTACAAATGTATGTAATACCGTTATAAAAATGACTATGATTTCAAACTAAATCAAATACCGACTATCATTTTGAGGTTCAATTAAAACAGATATAAAAAAGCCTCTGGTAATTACCAGAGGCCATTAAATATAAATTGAAGAAAATAAATTTTCAGACTTACTTTATTTTAACAACTCAAAAATCCAAATTTCATATTTCTTTAGCTTAAAATTAATATTACTAATTAATTAATAATCAAAAGAATAGAGTGTTAACATGAATAAATTAGTAAAGAATTTCTTTAACTTACACTCTAATGTGCTGTAAGATAGCAGTTACCTGAGAGCTTAGCAATTCCACTTCATGTAACTCATATAATGGGATTTCCATAAAATCGCCAGCCTTCATTAAGCGCACCTCATTTGCAACTGTGCATTTACATTCGCCGGCTAGAATTAAAAAACTTTCGTACTCTTCTTGATGAACTTCTTGTTCGATGGCTGTTTCAGAAACAATGAGTAGCTGTGTTACCTGTTCATCCTGGCGAAGTACTTTTACATACCTACCATCAATCAATTCAGGTTTATCAAAACTGGCAACAAAATTTAGCCAGTTAAGGTGTACAGAAAATTTGTTGATCAACGGAAGGTCATTCTCATCCATTATCTTCTCTTTCTGCAGGTTATCTATCGAGTCGAGTACGAGCTTTTTTAAATGTTTAGGTGCTTGAACAGCTGTGGCTATGGCCTGTTCTTCCATCGAAACCTGAATTTTATCTAATTCATTGCCCAGTTCTGGATAAGCAGCCAACATCCGCTCTACATTAACTTTTTCAGTTTCAGTAAGCAAATCCATAACATACAGCTCCAGTACACCACTTTCTATGTAGGTCTTTAAATTCAAGCTTGATTTTTTTCTGTAAGTTCTTTTGTTTGGCTTTATCACTTTTGCAAATTAATAGAGACTATAACAAAGTTAAAGCCAATCATTGTATATACACTCTAAAATTTACCTAGAGAAATGCCATCACTAGACTATTGGGGTTTAACTACCAGTTGTTTTGGCTCTGTTACTACAATTTGTGGTTTTTCATTATACAATACCAATTTGCCTGTAATGCATACCTTTTTATTTAGATAGGTCTTTTCTGGTTCTTTAAATTTGGCTAGATCTGCCTTATAAATTACCACAGTTAGCAACTGCTTAGGAAATTCGGCTCCCAAGTTAATCAGTGTTAAATTGGCTAAACCCCTAGTGGTATATACCGAATCGCAAATAGTTACTTCTTCTCCAATATGCTTGGCAATATCTTTAATAGCAATAGTGGTTTGGCCTTTTGCTAGGCTTACCACGAATAAGAAAACGACAAAAGAAAATAGTTTTTTCATAAGTTAAACATGAATTAATTACGAATATATATGTTTAAACTCTTATTACGATCATTGAAAAAATATTTCGATAAAAGAAACTCAGCAATCTTCAACAAAAATTAAATTCATCTAATAGAGATGACACAAAAAATTGAACCTAAAGCATTTAAGCTCATCAAACATTTAGAACTGCTTATATGTTAATATCTTGTTAAGAAAACAATGTTGAGATATTTTACTTTAGCATTTAGATAATGTAACCCACCCATGAAACCAAAATTTGATTGCCTTTATTTTCTTGATAATACGACCGTTTTTATTATTGAAATCAAAAGAACCGATCTTGCTGAGGGTGCTGATATTTCGGCCGTTTACAACTGGATGAAAATAGATAAAGCAACTTTAGAGGTTACTTCATTAAGCTTTCGTTCCATGGATTCTTCTGCACAAGTTGAAGAAAGGTTCTTTGAGGAGGGTTATCTCAAATTCAATGAAGATGAGGGAACTTTTATTGAAAAGTTCAATTCTGGTCAACATCAATTAACCAATAGAAAAAACGTGGTCCTTTCCGAAGCCATTAAAAGTAGTATCGAAAATTACTTATTAGTTAAACATCTTGTTCATTAAAGTAATTCTAAAAACTATCCCCTACAATTAATAAATAGCCCGTTTTATAAATATACTTATGCAACTGATCAAATCTGCTTAAGTCGGAATCGAGATTTAAAATGGGATTTTCTCAATACGTGTGTATTTTTCCCCATTATTACCCAATTACATTCATACAGCCATAAGCCGTTGTACAAGTTTGACATCCTATAATAGTTTAAAATTGCTTAATAGTATAAATTTTAACTATTTAAAGCATATTCTTTTGCATGAATTGATGAAATGGCATTACTGTTGCCTTATAGTTAATATCAATTATACAAAAATGAAAAATTTAAGATCAATACTTGTCATCACTGTTTTATTAGCCTTAAGCTTTACTGTTTTTTCAAGCTTTAGTAAAAATAATCAATCAGCAACTGCAGAAAAAGCAGAAGATCTAAAAATTGCTCAAACACATTCAGGTCAAATACCTAGCAAAGATCCATTACATGGTGATGTTTGGTTTGCATTTACTGCAATAGGTGTAATAGGTACTTATTTAGCCTTCAAGAAATAATATAATAATTAATTTTTCTCACATTTTAGTTTAAAACAGCCCAACTATTCGGGCTGTTTTTTTTATGCCCTCTTTGTAATTGAAAAGATCACAGAAATCTCATAAAGTTGATAAGTTGACCGGCGTTAATAAATAATATAAACAACTCATTACTACCGCTGTTCTATAAATGCATTTAAGTAATATCCTATGGAAAAGTGTATTTATGTAGTAGAAGACAATGCAGCAATTAGAGATGTGATCGAATTTTTGCTCACTGAAGAAAAGTACCAGGTAAAAACCTGCCCAAACGTCACAAATTTTTGGCAACAAATGAAAAAACATACCCCAGATATGATTGTGTTAGACATTATGTTGCCTGATGGAAACGGACTCGACATTTGCAATCAATTAAAAAAGAATGTCAAAACTTACCATATTCCAATACTAATGATGTCGGCAAATAATCATCTCAATGCAGTTAAAGCTAAATGTGATGCTGAAGATTTCATCAATAAACCATTTGACATTAATGATTTTATAAACCGGATTGGTCATCATCTACAAAATTAAAATTGATCACGATGTTTGAATTTTGCGATAATCTTGCTGTTGATAAATGCCGATTTCATAACGGATTTCAGTGTAAAAACAGCTTCAAAAAAGCCAATGTTAAGCGTTAAAAGCCTTGTTAACATAATGATAATATGAAATTAACCTTTGAACAACATAGCTTTGTACAAATCAAAATTTTCATGAAAAAGAACAAACAAAAAGCACTCGTTAAAGAATCAAAGAAGGTAGCTAAGCAAGAAATAAAGAACAACATCGTTGAAGATTTGAAAAAGCTTGTGGGAAGATTTGGTCAGACTTCAAAAAAAATGGATAAGGTAATTGAGAAAGAAGCTACTCAATTGGCTAAAAAACTTTCAAAAGAGTTTAAAGTTGTAGCAACTGCCATTACAGATAAAAAAATTGAGGAGATTAAACCAACGGCCGTAAAAGCAGTCAAACCTATAGAGAAAGCTCCGGCAAAAAAGACCGCCAAAAAACCAACTACAAGCAAAGAAAACACACCAGTTTAAATACAGTTATAATCTAGAGTTAAGGGCCTTTATCATTTTTATGATCTAGGCCTTTTTTATGCACTTCATTATTCTACTTTAATGGCAACAAAGAGTTTAGTATCTTAGCTCATCAACGCACCTCTTATGAATAGCTCTATTACTGTTGGATTAGCACAAATTTCGCCTGTTTGGTTAAACAAAGCAGCAACCATTAAAAAAATGCTGGATTACATTGTAACTGCCGCTGCACAACAATGTCAATTGATAGCTTTTGGCGAAGCACTTTTACCTGGTTATCCATTTTGGGTAGAGCTAACCAATGGGGCTGCATTTAATTCTAGCCTTCAAAAAGAAATGTATGCCCACTATGCCTATCAATCTATCTCTATCGCAAATGGCGATCTTACTCCTTTTTGTGAGATAGCTAAAGAAAAAAAGATCAATATTGTTTTGGGTTTTATGGAGCGTGCCGATGATAGAGGTGGACATAGTTTATACTGCTCGTTAACAAATATCAATACAGATGGCAAAATTGAATATGTGCATAGAAAATTAATGCCCACTTATGAAGAACGACTGGTTTGGGCCATTGGTGATGGAAATGGCCTCCAAGTAAGAAAATTAAACGATTTTACGGTTGGAGTTTTAAATTGTTGGGAAAACTGGATGCCCTTGGTAAGGTCTACCCTCTATGCTCAAGGTGAAGATCTACATATTGCACTTTGGCCTGGTAGTGTAAGAAACACCAGTGAGATTACACGTTTTATTGCTAAAGAAAGTAGGTCTTACGTACTTTCGGTTTCAAGTTTACTCCATAAAAAAGACATCTCTCCTTCACTCCCAGTTGCTACCGAGATGCTTGCTAAAAGCGACGAATGGCTAGCCGATGGAGGTTCTTGTATTGCAAAGCCAAATGGAGAATGGCTCTTGGCTCCAGTACAATATGAGGAAGGTTTATTTGTTCAAACCTTACAACATCAAGCTATTTTAGAAGAAAGACAGAATTTTGATCCCTCTGGCCATTATGCCCGACCAGATGTGCTACAATTAACCGTAAATAGGGAAAGACAAAAGCTAGTTCATTTTAAGGATGAAATTTAAATGGTAATTAGGCAATTGGAAGTGAGAAACAAAATTTACTTCCTGCACCAATTGCACTTTCTACCCAAATTTTTCCGTTTTCTGCTGCAATGAAATCTTTTGAGATGGCTAGGCCCAAACCTGAGCCCGACTTATTCTGTCCATCTGTAGGTACTTGATAATAACGATCAAATAATCTTTTTTGGTGTTTTTCTTCAATTCCCTTTCCGAAATCTTTAACCGAAAACTCAATAAATTGATCTTTTTCGATGACTTGAATAACGATTTTTGATTTTTTGGCGCTGTACCTCAATGCATTTGATAAGAAATTAACTAAAACCCAAGCCGTTTTTTGTACATCTGCATTTACATTTGGCAAATTGTTTTTACTGATCAGCTCCAATTGAATTTCATTCTGTTCTGCCTGAAAACTGACAACGTCTAAGGCCAATGTTACAATTTGATGTGGACTTGTTTGTACAATATTGAGTTGGAGATTTCCTGTTTCTACTTGTGCCAAATCTAGCAGTTCGCTCGTAATCTTCAATAAACGTTCGCTATCTTCTTTAATGTGCGTAACCAACTGGGTCTGTTCTTCGTTCATGGTGCCCACCCTTTCATCATTTAATAGCTTTAAGCTCATTTTAATAGATGATAGTGGTGTTTTTAACTCATGCGAAACCGTAGCTATAAAATTGGTCTTGGCCTCATCCAGCTCTTTAAATTTGGTAATGTTTTTTAAGATATAAACTTTCCCTGCAGATTTGCCAGTAGTAACCACTGTATCTTCGTTAGGTTCTTCAAAATTTGGAATAGTAATTTCTCTATTCTCTAACAAGAAATAGGATTCTTTTTCATTGGCGTAGATTTTTAATGGTTCTTCATCAGTATGTGCCGCCAAAACCCTTCTCAACAATTCATTTTTCTGACTTAGCTCTATAGCACTCTTTCCAATGGCCTGCACCGAATTAAGATCTAACAACTGTTTGGCAACTTTATTTAAGAATAAAACTTCCTGTTTATCATTTAAACCAATAATTGCATCTTGCATATGTTCAATAATTGTTTCAATACGCTGTTTTTCAGATTTCAGTTGGGCAATATTAGAATTGTCCCAATTTTTCAATTCAACAGCCATTTTATTAAAAGCCAAGGCCAATTCACTAAACTCATCACTCCCTTTAACTTCTAAGCGTTGTTTATAGTTTTTTCGACTAATTTCTCCAATACCTTTTAACAGTTCTCTCAAAGGATTGGCTATAAAACCAGGAAAGTTGACAATGAAACTGAACAAGATCAAAAAAGTAATAGATGCAGTAATCCCTAAATAGAGTGTAGCCTTTTCTGTTGCCCTTTGCGCATTGTCATTTTTCCTCACAATAGCATCCATGTTCAGCTCATCAATCTTTCTAAGTTGTGCACGAATATCTGAAAGTGCCTGCGATTTTTGCAACACAATTGCATCGGTAGCCATCATCTGCTGAAAAGCATTGCGTAAGGCTACAACGGCTTCTTTTTCACCTTTTTCGGTTACATTTTGTTCTTCTAACTTTAGTACCTGATCAAACATTTTACTGTTAATCTGATTAAGGGTGCCATTCTGGCGATCTAGCGCAGCACGCATTTCACTTACATAAACCAAAGATTTATAATTATCCTTTAAAATAACCTTCGAATGTACTGAGATTTCGTTGAGCTGATAAAGAGAGATGCCTCCAAAACAGATCACTACCAAGAATAAAAAGCCGAAGCCTAAGCGGAGTTTTGTTTTAATTTTCATCGTTTTATTTTTTAGGTGATGATGAAATCATGTAATTATATTTTTAGGATAAAATGACCAAATCTGTATCTTTTTTTGCCATTGCTTTTAACAAACCATTGAATACACTTGTACTTAAAATCAATTGAAACAGGTTAAAGTGTGGCTTACCAATACAAATGGTGGTAATTTCTTTTTCGTCTGCCAAATTGATAATCGTTTTAGTAATTTCATCACTTTTTATTCGAATAATTTCTGCCCCCAACTCAGTTGCCAACTTTAGGTTATTGAGTAAATATCGCTGTTTATCGAGTTTAATCCGGCTGGCATTTTCTTTATTACTTTGCACATACAAAACAATCCATGGCGAATGGTAATAAGAGGCCAATCTGGCTGTTTTTCTGATCACTACTTTAGCCGTTTCTTGATTGGAAGAAATACAGGCTAAGAATCGCTCTTGCCTTAATTTAATCTGTTTGGGAACTTCTATATTTACTTTACGTTCAACTTGATGGGCTACTTCTTTTAAGGCCAATTCTCTTAACTGTAGAATTTTTTCTGGCTTGAAAAAGTTGTTTAATGCTTGTTCTATCTTATTGGCCTGATAAATTTTGCCTTCTTTTAATCTAGTGAGCAGTTCATCGGCCGTTAAATCGATATTTACAATTTCATCAGCTGTTTCTAAAATCTTATCGGGTATACGTTCTGTAACCGAAATACCTGTAATCTGCTCTATTTCTTGATTGATACTTTCTAAATGCTGAATATTAACCGCCGAAATTACACTAATTCCAGCATCTAACAGGTCATAAACATCTTGCCAGCGTTTGGCATTTTTGCTCCCTTCAGCATTGGTATGTGCCAATTCATCAACTACTACAATTTCTGGATGGGCATTTAAAATTCCCTGCACATCCATTTCCTCAATTTCCTTGGCTCTATAAAAAATCTTCTTACGTGGAATAATAGGCAAACCTGCCAAAAGCTCATGGGTTTCTTTACGTTGATGTGTTTCGATGTATCCAATTCGAATGTCGATCCCGTTACGCAATAAGGCATGGCTTTCCTGTAACATGCGATAGGTTTTACCCACGCCTGCACTCATCCCAATGTAAATCTTTAGTTTTCCCCTCCGGTTCTTTTTAACCAGATCCAGAAACTCACGAACCTTATTTTCTTCTTCCATTTTATTTTAAAGTATCAAGACCCGATGCTGAATAAATATCTAGTTCCATTTTAAAAGTATCAAGTACAAAGTATCAAGTATCAAGACTGAGTGTTAAATAAATATCTAGTTCCCATTTTAAAAAAGTATCGAGTACAAAGTATCAAGTATCAAGACTGAGTGTTAAATAAATATCTAGTTCCCATTTTAAAAAAGTATCAAGTACTTAGTATAAAGTATTCATTACCAATATTGAGTGTAGAAAAGAGGGCTTATTTCTATTCCCCCCCTTCTATTCTCTATTTCCTATTAACTATTTCCTATTCCCCATCCCCTCAAAAAGCCACCGCTATACTCGCCGTAATTGTTGCATTCTGATTTACTGCATTGGTATTACGTGTAAAAATCTGATCCTTGCTATCATATAATTTGCCTTCTAACCTTACTACAGCATTGCTAATTGGTGCATAATCTAAATTTAGCGAATAACCTTTTGTTTGAAAACCATTTGGTGTTTCTGTTGCTATAAAAACACCATTTTTATCTTGATAATATTCAAACCTACCTGCTATGGCCCATTTAGGATCAATTTTATATTGGGCAATCAGTACTGGAGAAATCACTTTACTTTTTGCCGATTGGCCCTTTACTTTTTGCTGTGTTCCATAATCAAAGCCAGCTGTTAACCCAAAATGATCTGTTAATTGCGCAATGGCATAAAAATTATGGTAAATGCGATTGACACGAGCAGCATTTAAACCCTCTGTACCTATGTAATTGCTATAATTGAAGGTAAGCTTGGCACTTGGTTTATATGTCAATTGTACACCACCAGCAGGTTTACTGTTACCTGTTTGGCGATTGATCCTTTGCCAACCATTTAAATACAATAAGGTAGCGGTAAATTGACCATCGGCTGTACCATAAGTTAATTTGGCACCAGATTCGTAATAAGGCGTGTTTTCTGAAGAAATGTTTCTGGTTAGTACCCAACAATCTTTAGAAATGGCGCTTTCAAAGCCTATGTGGGAAGAAAAAACACCTGCATCAAGCCATAAATTCTCCTTTTCACTTAATTTGATTCCTGCATTGGCTTCAAAAATATTCTGAAGAACGCCAGGCTCAGCAGCTAGGTTGGCATTGGTATAAGTACCAGCCATCAAAGCCACATTGGCTCTTATTTTTTCAGTCTCGTAGTTTGCTTTGATAAAAGCTAAATTCAGGTTTACTTCGTTGTGTCTGTTGTGCGAATAGATGAACCCAGGTCTATTGCTAGTGGTAGGTTGATTAAAATCGTAGCCATAATAAGTTTCTAAATAACCAGAAACCTTAATTTTTGGACTTTCTTGTGCTTGTGTATATTCGGTTGCTAATAAGGCAGCAACAGCCATTGACATTATTTTTTTCATCTGTTTATAATCTATTTTTCATTTGTGATGAAGCTATCATGATTTTATAGCCATTTCTCTGTGCTTTTTGAAAAATCATGATGGTTTCATCTTTTTTTATTCATTTAATAAGTTTGTTGTAGCGAGGCGTTAATTCGTTATTTATTTCAACTCGTCTAAAGCCAAATTCAATTGCAATACATTTACTGTGCTTGGTCCAAATAAGCCTAACAATGGTCCATTTGTATTTTTCACCACTAATTCTGCAATTTTTCTTTCGTCTATTTTACGGTAGGCAGCTATTCTTTTAATTTGGATAATGGCACCTTGTTCAGAAATATTAGGATCTAAACCACTACCAGAAGCGGTTACCATATCTGCAGGGATATCTGCTCTTTTTAAACTTGGATTGTATTTTAATAAAGTATCAATGCGAGCCGCAACTTCTTTCAGGTAATCAGGGTTGGAAGGCCCTTTGTTTGAACCTGCAGAACCAGCAGCATTGTAATTGACAGCCGAAGGGCGACCCCAAAAATATTCAGGTTTGGTAAACGATTGGCCCAACAAGGCATAACCCACAACTTTACCATTTTTGGTAATTTTTTCTCCACCCCCATTGCCTTTGCTCAATTTGCCAGCCAATGCAATACCCATTGGATAGATGATGCATAACAAAACGATTAAAACTAATGTTAAACGGATGGATTGTATGATGTACTTTTTCATGATTTTTATTTTATGGGAGTCGCAATGAGGTTTTAATCTCCCCATTTTCTATTCCCGATTAACTATTTCCTAATTACTATTCTCTATTTACTATTCCCTATTTCCTACTCCCCTCTACACCAATAACCCCACAGCTAAATCGATCAATTTAATCCCGATAAAAGGCGCCACAACACCACCAATACCATAAATAAATAGGTTTCTACGGAGTAAGGCAGTTGCACCAATAGGTTTATAGGCTACACCTTTTAAGGCCAAAGGGATAAGAATTGGGATGATGATGGCATTGAATATCACTGCCGAAAGAATAGCACTTTCAGGACTATGCAAGCCCATTACATTTAAACTTTGTAATGCTGGAATTGAAGCAATAAACAAAGCTGGTACAATGGCAAAATACTTGGCCACATCGTTGGCAATAGAGAAGGTGGTTAAGGTTCCCCTAGTAATCAATAACTGTTTACCGATTTCTACAATCTCAATCAGCTTGGTTGGGTCGTTATCTAAATCGACCATGTTACCTGCTTCTTTTGCAGCTTGTGTTCCACTGTTCATGGCTACACCTACATCGGCCTGAGCCAAAGCTGGTGCATCGTTTGTTCCATCGCCCATCATGGCTACCAGTTTACCTAAAGCTTGCTCGTCTTTAATGTAATTCATTTTATCTTCAGGTTTCGCTTCTGCAATAAAATCATCTACACCAGCTTTTTCAGCAATATATTTGGCTGTTAAAGGATTGTCACCAGTAACCATTACTGTTTTAACTCCCATTTTACGCAAACGTTCAAAACGTTCGCTGATGCCTGGTTTAATGATATCCTGCAGTTCGATTACCCCTAAAGCTTTGTCATTTTCGGCAACTACCAATGGGGTTCCGCCATTTGAAGCAATGTGTTTAACTTTTTCTTCTATATCTGAAGGAAAAACATGACCTGCGGTTTGTACGATATTTCTAATGGAATCAAAAGCTCCTTTTCTAATTCTACGGCCGTCTGTTGTATCAATTCCGCTAGAGCGGGTTTCGGCAGTAAACTTGATAAATGTTGCTCCTGCTGGTGCTACTGTTGACATGGATGAATTGTCTTCTTTGGCCAATTCGATGATCGACTTTCCTTCAGGTGTTTCGTCGGCAAGCGAACTTAAAACACATGCTGCAGTAAATGCTTTTTTGGTTACACCCGCTGTAGGATAAAAATTAGTTGCTTTACGGTTACCAATGGTAATGGTTCCGGTTTTATCCAATAACAATACATCAATATCTCCGGCAGTTTCAACTGCTTTACCCGATTTGGTAATTACATTGGCTCTTAAAGCCCTGTCCATTCCGGCAATACCAATGGCAGAAAGCAAACCACCAATTGTAGTGGGAATTAAACACACAAACAAAGAAATCAGTGCAGCAATGGTGATTGGGGTATTGGCATAATCGGCAAATGGTTTGAGTGTTACGCACACAATAATGAATACCAATGTAAAACTTGCCAATAAAATGGTCAAAGCAATTTCGTTAGGTGTTTTCTGACGAGAAGCTCCCTCTACCAATGCAATCATTTTATCTAAAAAACTTTCGCCAGGTTCGGTACTTACCTTTACTTTAATCTCATCAGAGAGTACTTTGGTACCACCAGTAACAGATGATTTATCACCTCCAGATTCTCTAATAACAGGGGCAGATTCGCCAGTAATGGCCGATTCGTCTATCGTTGCAATCCCTTCGATGATCTCTCCATCTGTTGGAATGATGTCTCCTGTTTCGCAAACAAATACATCTCCTTTTCTTAATGAATTGGACGAACGGATTTCATAACTTCCATTGGCCAATACCACTTTAGCGGGTGTTTCTTCACGTGTTTTACGCAAACTATCTGCTTGGGCCTTACCTCTTGCTTCGGCAATGGCTTCGGCAAAGTTGGCAAACAATACAGTAAGCAATAAAATCAGAAAGATAAAAAAGTTATATAGGGCAGATCCTTGATCGGTATGGCTGATTGAATATATTGTAACGTAAGCCATTACCAAAGTACCGATCTCTACCGTAAACATTACGGGGTTTCGAACCATTAACCTTGGATCTAGTTTGATAAATGATTGTTTAAGCGCTGTCTGAACTAATGCAGGCTCGAATAATTTATTTGAAGTTTTCATTTTTTTATTTGATTAATTGTAGATGGAATGTCCTGGGTACTATTTGGAAATAGGGAATGGTGAATAGGAAATAGAATGAATTGTAGGAGTGTGATTTATTCTCACCAAGCTCATCTTGCTATTCCAAAATGGTACATTGAGCGTACATAAATCTATATTGCCTATGAAACCACACCAAAACTTAGAAGTATGGAAACAAAGTTTTGCCTTAGTTAAAAAGCTGTATATCCTTACCTCAACTTTCCCTCTAGAAGAGCGGTTTGGATTAATCTCACAAATTCGAAGAGCCTGTACCTCAATCCCTGTCAATATTGCCGAAGGTGCAGCAAGAAGATCAGATAAAGAATTGCAACAGTTCCTATACATTGCATTAGGATCGGCAAGTGAATTAGATACCTTATTACTTTTAGCAACGGAGTTAAACTTCCTGTCTGCAAAAGAATTTGAGCTGATCTCTATTGATTTAGATTCCATTTTTAAATTGTTATTAGGTTTTATTAATATGGTTAAGAAGCGGATTAAAGTATAGCAACCCCTTCCCCATTTACTATTTACTATTTACTATTTCCTATTCCCCTTACTTAAGCATTGTAAAATATTCTGCCAACGGACCTAATGTTAATGCTGGGAAATAAGAAAGGGCATTCAATACGATAATGATGGCAAAAGTCATTAAGCTAAAGGTTAACGTATCTGTTTTTAGTGTACCAGCAGATTCAGGAATGAATTTCTTTCTGCCCAACAAGCCTGCAATAGCTACAGGACCAATAATTGGCAAGAAACGACCTAGAAATATGACAATTCCTGTAGATAGGTTCCAAAACGTATTGTTATCTCCCAAGCCTTCAAAACCAGAACCATTGTTGGCATTTGAAGATGTCATTTCATACAACATCTCCGAAAAACCATGAAAACCTGGATTGTTCAACCAATTTTTAGGTTGCACTGTCCATGTAGCATCACCATAATTGGTAAACAAATGTGCCGACACGGCTGTACCTGCCAAGATTAAAAATGGACTGAGCAAAGTAATGATGGCGGCTATTTTAATTTCACGAGCTTCTACTTTATGTCCCAAAAACTCTGGGGTTCGCCCTACCATTAAACCAGAAATAAAAACGGCAATAATGAGATAGATGAAGTAGTTTAACATTCCTACACCACAACCACCATAAAAACCATTGATCATCATGGCCAACAATTGCCAAAGACCAGTTAAAGGCATGGTACTATCGTGCATTCCGTTTACAGAGCCTGTAGAAATAATGGTAGTTAAGGTACTCCAATAAGCAGTAGCAGCAGGGCCAACCCTTACCTCTTTCCCTTCCATAGCTCCAGTATGTTGACTAATGCCCATTTTGGCAATCTCTGGATTTCCACCTAGTTCAGAACTTAATGAAGGAATCATCAATAACAACATCCCGATGGTCATTACACCAAAAATCATCCAGCCTAGCTTTCTGCGACGGATAAAATATCCAAAACAGATCACCATAGCGATTGGAATAATGGTTTGTGCCATCATTTCTACCATGTTTGTGATGTAATTAGGGTTTTCGAAAGGATGTGCTGAATTGGCTCCAAAAAAGCCACCACCATTGGTTCCTAAATGTTTAATGGCAATAAACTGTGCTGCAGGACCGCGAGAAACATTAACGGTATCGCCTTGCATTGAAATAAACTGATCTTTAGATTCGTAACTTGAAGGCGTGCCGTTAAACGTTAAAATTAGGGCAATAACAATGGCAATTGGCAATAACAAACGGGTAATTGCTTTTACAAAAAACTCCCAAAAGTTACCTAGTGTTTCGCTGGTTTTATCTCTAAATGCTTTAAATAATACCACTGCGGCAGCAATACCAGTTGCAGCACTTACAAATTGCAAGAACATCAATACATATTGTTGCGTAAGGTAGCTTACTCCACTCTCGCCAGAATAGTGCTGCAGGTTACAATTGGCTACAAAACTGATAATGGTATTAAATGCAAGGTCTGCTGTCATACCAGGATTACCATCTGGATTTAATGGTAATTTATCCTGATAGATCAGCACCACAAAGCCGTATACCAGCCATACTGAATTAATAAGTAACAACACTTTTAAATGTTGTTTCCAGTTCATTTGTTCTTTTGGATTGATGCCCGAAAGTTTATAAATTCCTTTCTCTATCGGGTTTAAAAAGTCTGTCCATACTTTTTCTCCTGCAAAAACCTTTGCTAAGTATTTACCAAGTGGTATGGCAATAACAAGTGTGAGCAGGAAAGTGGCAATAATGCCAAGAAATTCTGTGTTCATTTTCTTTTTTTAAATTGGAGATGGTAAATAATTAAGTTAAAATGGAATTAGGTTTGTTTTTACGTAAAACCTTACTATTCCGCCTTATTTCTAATTAAAACTTTTCTGGTTTGATGAGTACGTAAACCATGTAAAGGAATACAGCTACTGCGATGATAAATAGTGTTAGCATAAGTCTAAATGTTTTCGAACCAGTCAATGGATTTGTACATTATCCAACAAAAGACAAGTAGGGTGAGCAATAAGATAATTGTGATCATGTTCTTTAATTTTTAACGCTTATACCAATCGCTATACCAATGAAATAAATAAAATATAAACAACTGTAATACAAATACTTAAATAAAAAACAAAAACTTAGGTTATAAAAAAACCCTTCCATTTTGGAAGGGTTTTTATCAAAATGAAAATTGGGTTTAGAAGGACTTAATTTTCATTAATGCTTTGTAAAGCGGGCAAAGGTTGAGTAGCCGAACTCGCTAAGTAAGGTTTAATAGATTCGAGCAATTCGATATAAATGGCTATCCCCTGTTCTATTTCTGCCAGAAAGATAAACTCATCAGCCATATGAGAACGGGCCGAGTCGCCTGGCCCCATTTTAACCGATGGCATTTCTAACCAACCTTGATCGGAGCTTGTTGGAGAAATGTATGTTTTTCTACCAATGGCCAAACCTGTTTTTACTAATGGATGCAAAACATCTATTGCCGAAGGGGTTAAAATATTGGGTCTGATCTTAATATCACAAAAGGTATGGTTTTGGATCACATTCATGATCTCTTTTACCGTGTAGCTATGGTCAAACCTAACGTCTACTGTAAAGGCACATTCGCCCGGTACGACATTGTGTTGTTGCCCTGCCTGAATTTGGGTAACTGTCATTTTAACCGGGTTAGGAAGATTAGACTCTACCGGAAAAACATAAGTCGAGAACCATTGAATATCTTTGATGGCTTTGTAAATGGCATTGATGCCCTCGGCTCTAGCTGCGTGTCCTGATTTCCCAGTAGCCAAACAGTCTAATACCATCGATCCTTTTTCAGCAATTGCAATTTGCATGGTAGTTGGTTCGCCAACAATGGCAAAAGAAATGGGCAATAAATCATTCAAGATACTTCTGATACCTTTCTGTCCCGAGTTTTCTTCTTCAGCGGTTGCCGCTAAACAAAGGTTAAATGGTAAATCTTTCTGTGCATAAAAATGTAAAAAAGTAGCTGTTAACGCAACCAACGCCCCACCTGCATCATTACTGCCCAAGCCATAAATTCGTCCATCTTTAATTGTGGGGTCAAAAGGATTGAGTTTGTACTGCTCATTTGGTTTCACCGTATCGAGATGAGAATTTAATAAGATAGTCGGTTTTTTGGTATCGTAATACTTGTTGTAACACCAAATATTGTTGTGTTTTCTTGTGGTTGGAACCAAGTAGGTATTTAAGAATGATTCGACCTGATCTGCAACTTGCTTTTCTTCTCCACTAAAAGAAGGTGTAGCGATCATTTTTTCTAACAATTGTATGGCTTGGTGATATAATATGTTCGTATTCATTTGCTTAATTTTAAGGGTTTGTTAAATGAGTTGAGAAAGAGGATAACGTAAGGTTGGTTTTTCAAATTGGACGCTGTTTGCAGTAAATTCAGGATCGAATAGCATGGCTGTACATAAACAATTGCATCTTTTGTTACGCTCCAGAATATCGTAGTTTACACAGCTTTTGCAGCCATCCCAAAATTTTTCGTTTTGCGTAATTGCTTCAAAAGCCACTGGCTTAAAGCCCAATTGGCTATTCATGTTCATAATAGCGTTACCTGAAGTAATACTGAAGATTTTGGCATTTGGGCAAGTCCATCTCGCTATTTCAAAAACTTTACTTTTGATAGATTTAGCTACGCCTAAATTGCGAAATGCAGGCGCCACAATTAAACCAGAGTTTGAAACAAAGTTGCCATCATCCCAAATTTCTAAATAAGCAAAGCCAACCCAATTTCCGGTACTGGTTAAAGCAATTACTGCTTTTCCGTCACGCATTTTTTGCATCACTGTTAGCGCAGAACGCTTAGCGATACCTGTTCCTCTGGCAATAGCCGAACTTTCTGTTTCTTTAATAATTTCATCTACGTATTTGATATCTTCAATTGTAGCAATACGTATAAAGATCTTTTGATTTTCCATTTTTATGAATTTATAAAAACGGGGATTTCAATAGCCGTGCCTAACAATTACCAAGCCTAGAAAAGTGCCAATAGACCTATCAAAAAAATATAACTTCCTCTTTTTGCCATTGGCCATTCATTAAAAAACCCTTCCAAAATGAAAGGGTTTTTTATTAAAATGAAAGCTTTTACTAGTCTTCCTGAAGTTGATATTCTTCTATTTTACGGTATAAAGTAGTGAGCCCAATATTTAATAACCTAGCGGTTTCGGTTTTGTTGCCTTTGGTATGTGCCAAAACTTTTTGGATATGTTGTTTTTCTATCGTTTGCAAATCAAGCGCATTGCTTTGTGGCGTATCAATAAAAAACTCATTGGGTAACTGTGCAGTATGTAAAGTATTGGTATCGGCTAAAATCACCAACCTTTCCATTACATTTTTAAGTTCCCGTACATTCCCTTTCCAGTTGTGTTTGGTTAGGGCTGTTAGTAATTTATCTTCCATTTTTAGCTTAGGTCGATTTACCTTTTTGGCAAATTCTGCTAAATAGAAATCGGCTAACAAAGTAATGTCGGCCTTTCGCTCCCTTAATGCAGGTAGCGGAATGATAAATACAGATAAACGATAATATAGATCTAACCTAAAATGGCCAGCATCTGCTTGTTCCTTTAAATTTCGATTAGTGGCCGCTATAATCCGTACATTAACCTGGCTGGTTGTGGTGGCTCCTATTTTAATAAATGATTGATTCTCCAGTACCCGCAATAGTTTAGCTTGCAGATCGAGGTTCATTTCACCAATTTCATCCAAAAATAAGGTACCCCCATTGGCTTCTTCTAATAAGCCTTTTTTATCTTTATTTGCTCCTGTAAAGGCGCCTGCCTTGTAGCCAAACAGTTCACTTTCTAACAGTTCAGGGCTAAAACCACTACAGTTTAGGGCTACAAAAGGTTTTAAATTTCTAGGGCTTTCAAAATGGATGGCTTGAGCAAATACTTCTTTTCCTGTCCCTGTTTCGCCCAACAGTAAAACCGTAGTATCGGTAACCGCTACTTTTTCTGCCAAAGTAATGGCTTCTTTAATGGCTTTCGAATTTCCTAAAATATGTTTGAAACTGTATTTGCCAACTATTTTACTTTCCAACTCGTATACTCTCAATTGCAGTTCGGCCTTGGCAATGGCCTTGTACACCAACGGAATAATCTTATCGTTGTCATCGCCCTTGGTCAGGTAATCAAAAGCGCCATTTTTAATGGCCAAAACTCCATCGGCTATTGTACCATAAGCCGTAAGGTTAATGATCTCGATGTAAGGTTTAATGGCCTTCATTTGTTTAACCAATTCTACTCCATTGGCATCAGGTAGTTTAACATCACTAATCACCACTACCACATCGTGATTACTGATCATTTTTAAACCTTCTTTTGCATTTTGTGCCTGTAAAACAGCAAAACCTTCCAGTTCTATAATCCTGGCAAGTAAACTGCGGATTTTACTTTCATCATCAATGATGAGTATTGTTGAGCTCATGGTTTGAAATTATGTGACAATATTAGGTATAAAGATCACAAAATCCATACCTGCTTTAAAATTCAACTTTGTAAAGCCTTAGGCAAAATCATTTATTTATTGAGCCTAGATAATTACATTTGTTGCATGCTTAGAATTGGAATAGCTGAAGATGATCGCAAAATTGCATCACTACTAAAATCTGCTTTAGAAGAAAATGGCTATGATGCTGTGGCTATAGACAGTGGTGCAGCCGCTTTGCAGGTCTTTCAACAAGAAAAATTTGATCTTTTAATTTTAGATGTAATGATGCCCGAAATTAATGGCCATCAGCTTTGCCAAAAGATCAGGGCCACAAATCCAAATATTCCAATACTGATGTTAACTGCCTTGGGCACTGTAGATGATAAGGTGACTGGATTGGAAGCAGGTGCAGACGATTATTTGGTTAAACCCTTTCATTTGAAAGAATTGTTGGCCAGAATTAGCGCTTTATTGAGGCGCTATCAACCAGAAAGCATAAAAGAAACCGCTCATTTGCTTTGTTATGAAGACCTTTGCATGGATACCTATAGCAAAGAGGTAAAAAGAGCTAATGTACCCATTAACCTCAGTGCAAAGGAATATGTATTGTTAGAACTTTTCTTACGTAACCCTAATCGTTTATTATCCCGTCAGTTTATTGCAGAACAGGCTTGGGACATCAATTTTGATACGGGCACTAATGTAATTGATGTGTACGTTAATTTTTTAAGAAAAAAGATTGAAAAGGGCTTTGAACGGAAGTTGATCCACACCAAAATTAATATGGGCTATATCTTAAAGTAAATGAAGATCAAAGATAGATTGGCATTAAATTTTACACTCATTAGCACTGGTATGCTTTTGTTTGTGCTCTGTAGTGTCTATTTTATTTTCCTTAAATTTTTGGAAGCCGATTTTTATGCTCGATTAACCGACCGTACCATGGTAACGGCTAAACTGTATTTAGAAGCCGATGAAATTTCTAGGGATGCCCTGAATAAAGTGAGGAGCCAATATCTTGTTAAATTGAGTGATGAAGTGATCAGGATCTATGATTCAAAGAACAAGGCTACATTTATTGGAGATCGGGCACAATACTGGACAGCAGAGGTAATTGATAAGGTTCGGAAAGAGCGAAAAATCCAATTTAAAGATGGCGAACATCAAGTAGTAGGTATTTTTTATAAAGACAATCAGGGCGATTTTGTGATTTTGGCTTCTGCAACTGATCAGAGTTCGCTTTACAGACTGAAAAAGCTCTTTAAGATCATGCTGGCTACTTTTATCATCATTTCGATCTTATTGTTATTTTCTGGAAGATGGTTGGCTAAAAAAATTCTACAACCTTTACATGTCTTTATGGAAGAGGTGAAAAAAGTAGGTTCGGCTAATCTGGAATTTCGGGTAAAAGAAACCACTGCCAAAGATGAGATCAATCAATTGGCTCAAAACTTTAACCAATTGATGGAAGAACTAGAACAAGCTTTTATCTTGCAAAAAACGTTTGTATCTAATGCTTCGCATGAGCTCAGAACCCCAATTACGAGGGTAATGATGACCGCAGAATTGGCTTTATCTAAAGAACGACAAATCACTGATTATCAAAAAGTATTGGAATCGATGCTCGAAGATATTTCAAAAATGGACGATATCATTACCGGTCTGCTCACCCTTGCCAAAGTAGACCTGGAATTAGCCAGCTCCCATCTCTCTCCCATCCGTCTCGATGAAATTCTGATCGATCTAAAAGAAGAATGGCAAAAGCAAAACGGGGCCAATCTTCAGTTGACTTTTCAAATAGACCATGAGCCTATCATTTTGGCAAATACCATATTATTGCATATTGCCTTGAACAACATCATCTCCAATGCATTCAAATTCTCCAACAACCAAACCATCGAATGTATACTCGAAAGTAATCCTCAACAGATTAGGTTAGCCATTCAAGATCAGGGTATCGGCATTAACGCTACAGATTTAGCGGAGATTTTTAAGCCCTATTACAGTAGATCTGCACAAAGTGGACAATATGGCGAAGGAATGGGCTTATACATGGCTTCCAAAATTATCAGTCTATTTAAAGGGCACATTGAAGTAGAATCTACCCCAGCCAAAGGAAGTACCTTTATCTTATCGTTTCCTAAACTTTAATCCCGTTTTAATTTCGCTTTAATTCGGCTTTAATTTACTGGCAATAGCTTTGCCAAATGAAAACAATTCGTTTATTGTTCGCTTTGCTGCTATTGTCTGCTATGGCTGTAAAAGCCCAAACCGATAGTTTAAAAATAGACCTTACACAAGCAGAACGCTTATTCTTGACTAAGAATTATCAATTGCTGGCCGCCAATTATCAAATTAGCCAAGCACAGGCAGAAATCATCACTGCAAAATTATTTGATAATCCAGAACTGAGCTACGAAAACCTCTTCTACAATCACGAAACAAAGCGGTTTTTTGAAACTTCTTTTGCTACAGGGCAATATAATGCTCAAATTTCTCAGCTGATTAAATTGGCTGGCAAACGCAAAAAAAATATAGCCTTAGCAGAAACCGGGGTAAAAATGGCGACGCATGAATATGCTGACCTCTTAAGAAATCTTCGTTTTCAATTGAGAAATACATTTTACAAAGCCTATTACAGTAGTCAATCTATTCAAGTCTATCGTCAAGAAATTACTTCAAGTGAGCAGCTGTTAAACATTTACCAACAGCAATTTAAAATGGGCAATGTTGCTTCAAAAGATGTGATCAGGATCCAATCTTTATTGATTAATCTAAAATCGGAGCTCAATAGCTTGTTAAATGAGTTAGAAGACAATTACAAGGACATTAAACTGATGTGTGGCATTGAGGCCAATACTAAGCTTTATTTGAGCTTAAATCCAAACCAAGGCTTGGGTAATGAGGTTCAAAAAACTCCTTATGTTAACTTGTTAGATTCTGCTAAGGCCAATCGCTCTGATTATCAACTGGCTAAAACAGGGCTAAGCTACAACGAGGCCAATTTAAAGCTACAAAAAGCAATGGCCATTCCAGATGTCGAATTATCACTCAGCTACGATTTAAAAGGGAATTACCCAGAAAAGTATACAGGCATAGGCATTAGAGTTCCCATTCCATTGTTTAACCGCAACCAGGGCGAAATTAAAAAAGCGAAAATTGGTATTGAGGCAGCAAGCACCCACATTCAGATGCAAGAAGCGCTATTGGCAAACGAGGTATACAATAGTTACCAAACCGCCCTTAGGTCTGAACAACAGTACAAAAGCATCGACCCCCAGTTTAGCAACAGTTTTGACCAGTTGATGGTAGGTGTAAACAAGAATTTTAGAGAACGGAACATCAGTCTAATTGAGTTTTTAGACTTCTATCAATCTTATAAAGAAAGTACCCTACAGCTTAACCAATTAAAATTTGAAAGATTAAGCAACAGAGAAGAAATTAACTACGTAACAGGTTCAAACATTTTCAACTAATCCACATGCAGTTCAAGCAAAAACAAATCAGCATTTACTTTATTCCATTAGCCCTATTGATGATGCAGAGTTGCAGCCAGCATAAAACTCCGGTAGTGGCAGAGAAATTTGAAATTACAGATTCGCTGCTGAACCGTTTGCTGATTGATACCGTACAACAGGCCAACAGCAAAACAGACCTTAGTTTTTCGGCCAAGATTACTGAAGACCAAGAACGCAAGTCTGAAATTTTCCCAATGGTAAGTGGCACTTTAAGACAGATTAGTGTTAAGGTTGGCGATCAGGTAAATAAGGGACAAACTTTAGCCACAATGAGCAGTGCTGAAATGGCTGGTTTTGATAAAGAAGAGATCACCGCTGGCTCTGAACTAAAAAATGCCGAACGTAACCTGAAACAGGCCGAAGCATTATTTGAAAATGGACTTTCTTCTGCAAAAGAACTGGAAGAGGCTAAAAACGAATACGAAATTAAAAAGGCTGAGCTGAAAAGAGCTAGCAGCGTTTTGAAGTTGAATGGAGGTAATAAAATTGGATTATACGCCATCAAATCGCCAATTAATGGTTTTATTATAGAGAAAAATGCCAATAGCAATATGCAGATCCGGAGCGATTTTGGGAAAAGCCTGTTTACCGTTGCCGATCTTTCTGCTGTTTGGGCCATGATCAATATTTACGAATCTGATATTGCCAAATTGAAAGAAGGTGATCAGGTCAATATTTCAGTTCTGGCCTATCCTGAAAAGGTATTTACTGGAAAAATTGATAAACTATACAGCTTAATTGACCAAGACAGCAAGGTGATGAAAGCAAGGGTAAGCATTAATAACCCAGGTTATACGTTAAAACCAGGAATGCTGGCCACGGTTAAAGTAGCCGCAAGTACAGGTACAAACCTGCCTGTAGTAAATGCAAGAGCCATTATTTTCGACGACAATAAAAACTATGTACTTGTAATTGACCCCAATAAAAAAGTTCGGGTGCAAGAGATTGAACTTGGACGTAAAACTGCCGATAAAGCTTACATCAGCAAGGGATTAAATGCTGGCGATCAAGTCATTTCATCAAAGCAGGTCTTCTTGTTCGAAAGCCTGAAAAAATAACCCATTCTTTTATCTCTATTAATTTACCGTAATGAACAAATTCATAAAGAGTGTAATTGGGTTTGCACTAAAGAACAAATACTTTGTTTTTTTCACCACCTTTATCCTCATACTTTCAGGCTATTTAAGCTTTAAACATACTACCATAGACGCTTTTCCTGATGTTACCAATACCAACATCACCATTATTACCCAATGGCCCGGGCGTAGTGCAGAAGAGGTAGAAAAATTTGTGAGCAGACCGCTAGAAATTGCCATGAACCCAACAGAGAAAAGAACAAGCATTCGTTCTTCTTCGCTATTTGGTCTTTCTATTGTGAAGGTAACCTTTGAAGATGATGTAGATTATGCAGCCGCAAGGGTTCAGGTGAATAACCACTTGGCCGAAGCCGACTTACCAGAAGGTGTGCAACCAGAGGTACAACCACCGTATGGGCCAACAGGAGAAATTTTTAGGTATACCTTAACCAGCGATCAAAAATCGGTTAGGGAATTGAAAACCTTGCAAGACTGGGTGATCCAAAGAGAATTGTTAGCCGTTTCTGGCATTGCCGATGTGGTTAGTTTTGGTGGAGAGGTGAAAACCTATCAGATTACCGTAAATCCAGAAAAAGCGATCCAATATGGGGTAAGTGCAACTGAATTGTTTGAGGCCGTTTCTAAAAGCAATATCAATGTGGGTGGCGATGTGATTGTACAAAGTGGTCAGGCCTATGTGGTAAGAGGAATTGGGGTATTGAACAATATTGATGAGATTAGAAATATTGTAGTAGACAACGTAAATGGAACACCAATTTATGTAAAAACCATTGCAGATGTAGCAGAATCTACCCGTCCACGTTTGGGCCAGATTGGAAGAGACCTCGACCCCGATGTAGTTGAAGGCATTGTAGTGATGCGAAAAGGTGGAAATCCGAGTGAAGTGATTGCCAAATTAAAAGAAAAAATCAATGATATCAATACCAATATCTTACCTGGAGATGTAAAAATCAAAGCTTTTTACGATCGTGAAGATTTGGTCAATTACTCTGTTCATACGGTAATGAGCAATATGTTAGAGGGCATTTTGTTTGTTACGCTGATCGTTTTCCTTTTTATGGCCGATTGGCGTACCACATTGATCGTGTCCATTATCATTCCCCTTGCCCTCCTATTTGCTTTTATCTGTTTAAAACTGAAGGGTATGCCAGCCAACCTGTTGTCTATGGGGGCCATAGATTTTGGGATCATTATAGATGGCGCAGTGGTGATGGTAGAGGGGATATTCGTTGCCTTAGATCATCATGCCAAAAAAGCTGGAATGCCTCGTTTCAACAAAATGAGCAAATTGGGTTTGATTAAAAAAGCTTGTTTAGAGAATGGAAAAGGCATTTTATTTGCTAAACTGATCATCATTACAGGTCTCCTTCCTATTTTTACTTTTGAAAAAGTAGAAGGAAAAATGTTCTCGCCCTTGGCATGGACCTTAAGTTTTGCGTTATTGGGGGCATTGATTTTAACCTTTACGTTGGTGCCAGCGATGGCCAGCATTTTGTTGAAAAAAGATGTAAAGGAAAAGCACAATATCTTTCTGGAATGGATTACCAAAAAAACACTTAAAATCTACGATTTCTGTTTTAGAAAGAAGAGGCTTGTTTTCGGTACGGCTATCATCATCTTGGTCTTGGGCATCTTCAGTTTTAAATTTTTGGGTACAGAGTTTTTGCCTACACTTGATGAAGGTTCAATCTATGTACGTGCAACTGGTCCGTTGAGCATCTCTTTAGATGAGACAAAAAAACTATCCAACGACATGCGAAAGATCTTTTTAAGTTTTGAAGAAGTGAAACAGGTAATGTCGCAAACCGGACGGCCAAATGATGGAACCGATGCTACAGGCTTTTACAATATGGAATTTCACGTAGATATCTATCCCAAAAAAGAATGGAAAAGGAAACAGACCAAAGAAGAGCTGATTGAGCGGATGCAAGAGAAATTGAAAAGTTTCCCAGGCATTAGCCTTAACTTTTCGCAACCCATTTCTGATAATGTGGAAGAAGCTGTTTCTGGTGTAAAAGGTTCTATTGTGGTTAAAATGTTTGGCGAAGATTTTGAATACATTGAAAAACAAGAAGAAAAGATTGAAAATATCTTAAAAACTGTTGATGGTATTGAAGATCTGGGTATTTTAAGAAATCTGGGCCAACCCGAACTGCAGATCAACTTAGACCAAAAGAAAATGGCCTTATATGGTGTAAGCACAGCTGATGCCAACGCTGTAATTGAAATGGCCATTGGAGGCAAGGCTGCAACACAGATTTATGAAGGTGAAAGGAAGTTTGATCTGGTGATCCGTTATCCTGAGGATTTTAGGAATGATGAAAGTTCGATCAGTAAATTGCGAATCCCTACCCTTTCTGGTTCTAATGTGCAATTGGGAGAAATTTCTACCATTAGAAAAATTACTGGGCCAAGTATGATCTATCGTGATAAACATAAACGTTATGGGGCCATTAAATTTTCAATTAGAGGCAGAGACATGGGCAGTGTAATTGCCGAAGCACAACAAAAAGTAAATGCGGCTATCAAATTACCTAAAGCCTACAAATTAGAATGGGCTGGTGATTTTGAGAACCAACAGCGAGCCATTTCCCGTCTAAGTGAAGCAGTACCGATTAGTTTATTACTCATTTTCTTTATCCTTTTTGTACTTTTTGGCAATATCAGAGATGCGCTATTGGTATTAAACAATGTACCTTTTGCCATGATTGGTGGCATTCTGGCCTTATTGGCTGCAGGTGTAAACTTTAACATTTCTGCTGGGATTGGCTTTATCGCACTATTTGGTATCTGTGTTCAAAATGGGGTAATTCTCATCACCAAATTCAAAGCCAATATTGCAGAGCTTAAACACCATGAAACTTGGACCTTTACCGATGCCATGAGGGATGGAATAGCCAGCAGGTTTAGACCGGTATTGATGACTGCAATGATGGCCGCTATTGGTCTGATGCCTGCAGCCTTATCAACCGGAATTGGCTCTGAGGCCTCTAAACCATTGGCTATTGTAGTGATAGGCGGTTTAATTACCAATACTTTGTTTAATCTCTTTGTTTACCCAATTGTATTTTATTGGTCTTATCAAAAGAAAGTGCAAAAATTAGGGGCTAGCAGATTGGAAATAAATAGTTAGCAAATTATAGCATTCTAGGTGATAGATGAGTAACTTTAAATGGGTTTACTCATCTAAACCTTAATCAATTGTAATGCTAAATGAGTGCTAACACAAAAAATATGATTTTTATCTTAACCACAGTTGTCACTGGCCTAATTGCTGGGTTATTTTATGCGTATTCATGTTCAGTAAATCCAGGTCTAGCTCGTTTAAAAGATGCCGAATACCTTTCGGCCATGCAAGCCATCAATAGTGCCATATTGAACCCCGTATTCTTCCTCACATTTATGGGGACATTAATATTACTCCCTATCTCAACTTGGCTTCAATACAAGGCTGGCGGCAATTCAAACGCTTACTTTTTGTTATTGGTGGCCTCCTTAATCTATATTATTGGCGTTTTTGGCGTCACCATCATTGGAAATGTTCCTTTAAATGATTT
This sequence comes from Pedobacter sp. Hv1, assembly GCF_001412215.1. Taxonomy (GTDB): domain Bacteria; phylum Bacteroidota; class Bacteroidia; order Sphingobacteriales; family Sphingobacteriaceae; genus Pedobacter. Next base: position 175,320 of record NZ_LLWP01000004.1, on the reverse strand, counting down.
ATTGGCAAAGGCCGATTTAAAATCGATGTCTATTGAAGAACTACTCACACTTCGTTCTAAATTTGAAAAACCTTGGTTATTTTATCATCAGATTCGAACCATTAGTGTGGTCATTAGTTTCATTTTAACGATAATTGCTCTCTTTTATCGAACTAAAATCGAATAAATAGTAGTTAAAGAAAGGGGACTGCCTGCTGCTATTTTATTTTCCTAAGCCACTAGGTTCAAAATCCATTGATATTGAATTCATACAGTACCTTTTATAAGTTGGTGCAGGCCCATCGTCAAAAATATGGCCAAGATGAGAATTACAACGACCACAAAGCACCTCAGTTCTATGCATATTTAAAGAATTATCTTCTTTATAAATGGTGCTGTTTTTACGAATGGGTTCAAAAAAACTTGGCCAGCCACAAGTACTCGCAAATTTGGCATCCGATTTAAACAAAGCATTGCCACATACTTTGCAATAATAAGTACCCTTGGTTTCAGAATCCCAATATTTCCCTGTAAAAGCTCGCTCGGTAGCGCCTTCTCTAGCCACTGCATATAAGGCTGCCGGAAGTATCTTTTTCCATTGGGCATTACTTACATTTAGTTTATTGGTGGCTGTTCTAGAGTAATAAGGATTTTTTACCTCACTATTTTGTGCATTAACACTGCCAAAAAGCAGTACAAAAATGATTGAATTTACGATTGTTTTCATGGCCATCTATTTATTGAAAGTATATTGAGTTGCACCTGTAATTTCCATTGATGCTTTATCTTGTATATATACGATAATAGCGTAATTATTGGTTTTTAGATCATTAGGTAAATTAAGATTGACATGACCATTATTGGCTGCTACAGTTTTAAAATTTCGAACAATATTGACATGTTTCAGTTGAAGCCCTTTGTTTTCCCCTGCTTTTATTTCATCCTTAGCACTGTTTTGTACCACTGCAATATTTAATACTAACGATTTTGAAGACTTTTCTATTGTATAATCAATATCAACTGTATGATTTTCATTCTCCTTCGCCATTATTTTAACCTGATTTGTTGAGGATTGCTTACCTAATTGAGCAATTCCATTTAACATTTTCTCTTCATCCGATCCGATTAAATGTAATTTACCATTGATAATTGCTTGTGGTGTATACAAACCATCTGCACCGCTCATTGATGCGTATTCACGTTGACGTGCACTATATGCCGCATTACTAAACTGGTCTATCCAGCCCAATTTATTCCAATAATCTACATGAAATGCCAATAAATATAAATTCTTCTGCCCCGACTTCGCCAACCTAGCTAAAACCTCGTCTGCTGGCGGACAACTTGAACAACCTTCTGAAGTAAACAGTTCTACTATGGCAAATCCTTTTATTTCAGACAAATGTGGTTTCACCAATATACTACGGGGCTTAACCCAGGCTAAAAGCCCTGCAATCATAATTAATGAAAGTACAGCTATACTTAATATTTTTATTTTCATCTTGTCTATTTTGAATAAATCATCTTTAACTTTTATTCACCTAAATTTAAGCAACTAAGCCAATATTTTTAGGTATTGCGCATGCGCTCTAATCATTTTTACACCCTCTGCTGTACTCATTAAACTTAACCCCTTTCTTTCTGCGTTAAGTTTGCTGATTTGGTAAAGTAGTTGCCAATGTCTGATGATTTCTTTCCATGCAAAAAAAATGGAATGAGCTGGATCATACATGTGTGTGGGTTCGCTTGCAGCACCATTTACTTCAATTACAGAGAAATTCTTACCTGCTGATAAGTCTTCCCAATTCTTAAATTTAATATCCAATCGACCGAAATAAAATTCTGGAATTTTCTGACAAAGCTGATCAATTGTAGCTACCAATTCAGTATTGATCATATGGCTAGAATCTACAAACTTGGCACCCCTACTATGGTTGCCATAAGGCACCAAAGTTTGAAGCTTCCCTACAGGTAAAACCTGATCTAAAAATTTACCATAGGTATTTCTTAAAATAGGGAGCTGCAAGAAGAAACGATCTTCCTTCATCAATAACATTTCGATACTAGATACTCCATCTCCAGTAACAGCCAAAAATTCTTTACTTACAATTCCAGAAATATTGCCTTTCCCCTCACCTGGAATACGGTAATAAAAAACTCCAGCTTCTTGTTCATAATCAATAAACTCTTGTAGTAAAAAATCAACTTTACATTGTTGTTGATACAAACTAAGTTCTGTTGCTGTTTTTAAAAGTTTTACCTGTACGCCTCGTTCTCCAACATCAGGTTTGGCAATCATCGGAAAACCTAAGTTTTGCATTTTACATAAGTTGAGTAATTCTTCTGTTTTTGCCTCAGTTCTACACACTAAAGTATTTGGGTAATATTTGGTGGGCATCAGTTCATATATTTTGCTTTTTCGTCCAAGCGCAAAACCCGCATTGAGTATTAAAGGATTTGCTGCACTAAAAAAGAATAAAGAACGTGCTTTTAAACTCAACCAAAACCAATACAACATTGGCGGTGCATACACCAATTGAAGTGGCCAATATTCCCAATTCAAAATCTTGATCATGGTTTTTTTAAAACTAGAAAACAACGGTTTATTGAACAGATTCTTTTTATGGTTAGTTTTTAAGTTGATAGCTAGGCTCTCTAAATCTGGCACCTGATGTTTTAAATCGAGATAGATCATCCTGGCATTATCCTTAGAAAGATGAATATGAGTAATACTTACCGTAGCTATTTTTCCATCTCTATTCATCACCAAATCGTTATTCTGATCTCCGGTGCCTGCAAAACGATGAAAATTTAAAATGCTATCTGTACCAATTGATTGTTGGTTAGCTGCTTGCCAATTTATAAACCAACGCTCCCGTTCTTGCATTGTTTTTTGGGTGTATAAGGTTGCAGAAGACCAAATGTGCGCAATTTTATTATTCAACAAGGCTTGATGTTTTTTCTTACCATCCCACCTATACTCGTGTAATTGACCCTTGGTAAAAAGGATCAATGTAAAAGGCTCAATCTCTTCTAAATTAAGGTGGTCAAAACAAGTAGATGGCCGCTCATGTCCAAGTACCTCTAAGAGAATAAGCCCTCTACTTTTAGCATAAGGTGGTAAAGCCACATGACCTACAAAAGCCCCATTAAGTAAAACAGCAACGTCTCCATTTTCTTTTAAAGCTACCCAAGTACCTCCTTTAGCTGTGTCTTTCGGGAACAATATATCATAACCATTCATATGGTATCGTTGCGGAGCCAAGGCATTGGCCCTGGTCCATTGTTCATCACGGTTAGATGTAATATAATAACCGTTTTTAACTGGGATAAAGGTTACTGTGCACATTCGTTTCTGTATTTTAAAGTAGAAATGGCTAAACCAAAATCTATAGGTAAACTAATGGATGAAAATTCAGCAACAGCTATTCTAATCAAAGCCATGTGATGAACAGTATGCTCTAAATTATAAACCAATTCTCTGTAGTAACTACTGGGTACCGTGAATTCATCATTGTTTGCAATGGTATAATTAGCAGCTAACAATAATTGATGATTTGGCTTCTCAATTGAAGCTGCTATTTGCTGTAGTTTGGCGATGGCAAAATATCGATCCGTTTCAATAGCATGATCTCTTTTACGCTGATCGTAATTAACTTCTCCCGAAATATAACCTTGATCAAGTGCTAAATAAAACTCAATAATGTGTCGCATATGTTGACCAATTGTTGCACTAGACATTATGGGTATCTGTTTGATAAACTGATCATCAGTTAAGGCTTTCAAAAGCTCACTTAATTGGGCAAAGAGATTTACTATTGGCTCTTTTAAATACATAGCGATCTTATTTAGGATTTCTTTTTTTGAGCAAGGCGATGGGTTGTGCTCTAAAAATATAAAGTAGAAGAAGACAGGGTATCAAAACAATTAAGGCCAACATAAATAATTTCCCATGGTCGTTCTGTACCACAATACCTAAATTACTCAGATGAAAGTAAATTGCACCTGCCATTAAACCAGTACCCATTAGTGCACCAATACCAGTAGTTCGAGGCATCAGAATCAAAATAGATGCGAGTAGTTCAAGTACCCCAGTTCCAATCCTACCCCAAGGTTCCATTCCTAATTTTGAAAAAATGTAAATTGATTCTGGTGCTCCAGTAAATTTAAAGAACAAAGTTTGGAGCATAATTATTGCTGCAATTAGGCGTAATACCCAATAAATAACGTTTTTCTGTTGTAAAGTCATCAGTTATTATTTTAAGGTTTGTCTATTATTTTAGGCCATTGTTCATCCGCTTTTTTAATTAAAGCTTGCTGATCTTTTGTCCACATCTCTTTAACTTTTGTATTGTAATTGAAATACAGTTTACCCTCTACAATTGTCCATGTATCAGTTTGGGTTGGTGCTTTGTAACCATTAGAGGTACCATAAGCGCAATAACCGCCATATTGTGGTTCAAAACGAGTTGGGTCGGCTTTAAAACTTTCTAGGTTAGCTCTATTTGCAAATAACCACTTGGTATCCTTCCAATTAAAAGAGAGACTGTCTTCTCCTTTTACAGGTTTTGAATCTTTAAAAAATGCAACCGGATCATAACCTTTTATGGCTTTGCCACCGGGAGCAAATATTTGCGATTTCTGTGCATTGACATTGGAGATGGTAAAAAATGTAACTATGGCTACGGTAATTAAGATTTTCATGTCTTGTTTTTATTTTATAACTATTTATTGATTTGTTTTGATCCAGTTTTGATCTGCTTTCGTTTTTAAATTCGTTTCATCCTTGTTCCAATCTTTAAGGGTGTTGGTGAAAAATTTATTATAGAATAGATATAATTTCCCATTCAATATTTTAAAAGTTTCTGGATCTACTGATACCTTTTCATTGTTCTTACCCATGGCATAAGCACACCATCCGCCATATTGTGGTTCGTATTTAGACGGATCTGCTTTAAAGAGTTCTCTATTTTTAACGGAGCTGAAATGATACTTTACTCCTTCAATGGTGATATTGATATCTTTTTTACCTTCAATCGCCTTGCTATTAACAAAATATGCAACAGGATCATAGCCCTCAATGGCTAATGCAGATCGATCTAGATTAAATTGTTTTTTCCGTAAGTCAGTTTGGGCTGACCCATTGGTGATTACAAAAGTGGATAGGATTAAAAAAACTAGGATTTTTTTCATAATGATATGGTCTTTTTCCCCTTTGTCGGACTTTTTTTTGAAACCTTACAAAAAGATTCAATTAATTTATAAATCCTTGTAAGGTTCAATGCTTTAGTACGACTAACTAAATAAAACCCTATATTGAATTATACAAAAGCTTATGCAAGACGCTAAACCAGCAACAGTAGAAATGGTAAACCCTCGTCAATGGATTGAGAATTATGCTGATTACTTGTATCGGTATGCCTTGACCAGAATAAATGACGAAGAACAGGCAAGAGACCTGGTACAAGAAACTTTTTTGGCTGGATTAGAAAAGACTGCCACTTTTGAAGGCAAAAGCTCTGAAAAGACTTGGTTAACGGCCATCTTAAAAAATAAGATTATTGACCTATATCGTAAAAAATCGTCTGGATTAAGTGCCAAAACAGAAGCTTTAACGGAAGAAACCTTTCAACAAGATTTTTTCGATGCTGAAGATGGGCACTGGAAACAAGAACATCGACCAAAAGAATTTATCGCATTACAAGAAGAACCCTTGCAACAGAAAGAGTTTAACAACATTTTACAAGGCTGTATGAAAAAATTACCGGAATTATGGTATGCTATATTTTCGATGAAACATATCGATGAGGAACCAACAGAGGTGATTTGTACCACGCTAAAAGTAACACCATCTAATTTTTGGGTCATCATCCATCGCACAAAACTCAGTTTGAGGGCTTGTTTACAAAAACACTGGATCTAAATCATTAAGCTATGAACCCTATCACAAAAATTGCTTACAACTGCCAAAAAGCTACTTTCTTGATTGAGAAAAAACAGCTTAGTCCTTTAACTGCTAGAGAAAAGATGGAGCTTAAAATTCATTTGGCTGGCTGTTCTGTCTGTAGAATGTTTCAACAACAAAGCATTTTCATTAATAAAATGTTTAGCGGAAAATTGTTTGGCAATCGGTATGAGCACATCAAACTTGATGAAGATTTCAAATCGGCATTACAGCAAAAAATTGAACAGAAGCTAGAAGAACATTAATGGTTTGGTTGATTAGCTAACCAACCAGACCATTCGTTTATTTTATAATTTGAACTGTAGGGTTAAGTAATAACCTCTGGGGTCAGATGGTAAAATACCTGGTCCAGGATAACCATCAGCCCTACGCGTAAAGTACTTTTCATTTAACAAGTTATTGATACTGCCAGACAAAGTAAACCACTTCCAACGATAACTGGCACTCAAATCCATTACCTGATAAGCAGGCACTATGCCATCTACAGCTGTAGGGGTAATTTCTGCGTTGGTAGCATCCGAATAATGTTGGGCAACATGCGAATACTGTATACTCGTATTGAAAGTTTGATTGCCGAATGATAAACCTGTACGAAATAATAAAGGTGGTACAAATTCTACCTTTTTATCTTTAATTTCTGGCCTTTTTGTATTGATGTAGCGAGCATCTATCAAAGAGAAGTTGGTATAAACTACCAGTTTATGTTTGCTGGTTCCCTTAGTAAATGCCCTCAACAGGTCGGCCTCTATTAAACTTTCGAAACCAATATTTCTACTGTCTGCAACGTTTGTTCTTAATCGATAGATCATATTGCTTTGATCTGTGGTAAAAACAGACCCTATCCTATCGTTGTATTTCAAGTAGAACACACTCAGGTCGTAATAAAGCCAATCTTTTAAATTCCCTCTTACTCCCCCATCTATGGTATAACCTTTTTCATCTTTCAACAGAGAATCTACCCTTGCATTTTGGTTCTGCACCCTTAAATCGGTAAAATTGATCGATTTATAATTCTGAGAGATGTTGGCATACATTTCAATGGCAGCATGTGGTTTGTAAGAGGTTCCAACGCCAAACAATACAAATGAGCGTGGGTTTCTTCGGTGATCAATTTTTTTCAAATCTGGCACACCGATCTGACGTTGTATATAATAGCCATCGGCACCTGTTGCAATGTGTTCAAACCGCATTCCGGGGGTAATACTCCATTTGCTATTGAGCTGAAAAATATTTTCGGCAAATAATGACAAATTGGTACCAGGGAAACGAAAATCTGATTTATTGGCCATGGCATTCAAAAAGTTGAAATCAGCGCCAGCACCGGTATCAGCATCACCCTGTTTTTTAGCGGTCATCCCTCTATAGACCCTGGCACCAACCAACAAGGTACTTTTTTCGCTATTAAACAACTCGTACTGATGAAGTACCCTCAATTCTGAACCATAGTTATTGTATTGATCGGCCATTAAATCTCTTGGTGTCCCTACACCTGGATCGGGTCTATTGATATAAGTGAGTACCCCAAGGGCATCTCTACTGGCCTGCAAATGGTAATTACGCCAGTTCAATTTGGTATGCTCGCTCAACTGATAGTCTAATGTGACGTTCAAAAGATCCCATTTCACTTTAAACCAGTTTCTATCTCTAACTGAAACCGAAGGATCAGTATTGAATTGATCGTCTGTTAAACCACCGGGTTGTTGCGCCAGATAATCCATATGGGTATATTCTGTAGTGAGTTTAAGTTGATCGGTAAATGCATAATCAAGATGGATATAGCCCGAATTTTGGTTAAAATTTCCATTTGGACGCCAACTATCACCCTTTTTATATTGATAGAAAGCATAATAATTTAACTTCTTTACTTGACCACCAATGCTGTTAAATGAATTGAAAAATCCAAACGATCCAACGGTTTGTCTACTGGTCAATTCAATTTGTTTATGCTCAGGACCTTTTTTCATTTTAAAATTGATCATTCCACCAAATTGAGTTCCATATTGTAAACTGGCAGCACCTCTTACAATTTCAATTCTATCCAGCGCTTCTGTAGGTGGTGTATAGTAACTTTCTGGATAACCCAAGGCATCGGCACTGATATCGTAACCATTTTGACGGGTATTAAAATTAGAAACCCTACTCGGATTTAATCCACGGCCACCAATACCCAGCTGTAAGCCTCCACCATCGTACTCCCAGATATTCAATCCTGCAATACGGGCATAAACTTGCCTGGCGTTATTAGTAGCCAAGTTTGCATTGATATTTTTCAGATTGATCACTTCAGTTTTTTTACCTGCATAAATTGCAGTTCCTTCTACCTGTTTCAATTGATCTGCCACTCTGTTATTTACTTTGGTTACGGCTACCATTTCTAGCTCTATTACCTGGTCTTCTTCTAGAACGAGATCAAGATCAATACTTTTCTCTTTGATTTCGATTGTTTTCTTAACCGTTTTAGCCCCCATAAAAGATACCGTAATTTCATACCTACCTGCTAACAGCTCTTTGAAGCTAAACTCACCAGCCGCATTACTCATGGTGCTTTTATTTAAAGGTTTTAAAATAACTGTTGCGCCATCAACAGGCTTTGCTTGCAATGAAATTTTCCCTGATAGCTCGAGTTGTTGGGCAATAGTAAAAAATGGCAGCAAACAAAAACATAAAATGCTGATTAATCTCATAAATTGTGGTGTTATGGTGTAAATGGTAAAATCCATTTGTAATGTTTAAAACTAAGTTGTTGATTGGCCAAATCAACGGTATGATCAACAAATGGAGCTGATCTTCTTCCATTTAAGGTTACGTACACATTTGCATAAACCTGAGGCTGCCTAATGCCTCTTCTAGCATAGCTATCGGCTAAATAATGCGCATACCTTAAGATGAGGTCGGGCTGGGTACTCATCATTTTTTCTTGTTGGGCAGTTAAAAATTCGGCATTGTTCACTTCATAGGTTTTTCCGGTTTCACTTTCTCGAATAGTAAAAGTGGTAGTACCTACCTTTTCTATTAACATTACCCGCCACGAAAATCTGTAGCCTTCTTCTGTCCAGAACAAAGGTCCAGAATAAGCTAGGCATCTGATTGGTGCAATAAGTTGAATGATAAAAAAACAACCAAACAGATACAAAAGCTGTTTTTGGTACCGTGGTTGATTAGATTGATTTCTTTTTTTTACTAGCGCCAATGGACCAGCAAAAAATCCGAGTAACCTCAAATGAAAATCTCCGCTAAAAAAGATCAAGGTACAAAGCACCATAATGTAAGGAAACATACCAATGGCCGGGAAAAATAAGGCTGTGGCGAAATGGAAAACCAATACTGCTAAGTAACCTAATAAACGGGTTTTACGGTTCAATAAAAAGAAAACAATAAAAAGGTCGTACACTGCACCAAACCAGCTAAAGAAATAAGCTACCCACTCCTGATACATCAATGAACCTATAATAGGAAGATGGCTCTTGGTGGGCAACCATATTTTCATGGGTTGGGCTGCCAAAAGCCAATCTGGGTTTATTTTGGCCAGTCCGGCAAAAAAATAGACCAGTCCAAGCTGTAAACGGATGGCGCCAATACACCATCTTGGAACTTCAGTAAGTTTAAGAGAAGGGTTGAACTTTATGTCAAGCGAAAAAAATCTACCTGCCGGAAGCCAGATCATCAGAAAGCTGATCACACTTATAAAATAGTAGTGATTGAGGTAATAGGTAACATCAATCAATTCAACATAGGTAAACAACAAGAAGAAAGTGACGATAGCTATACGATACCACCAGCCAAGTGCAATTAAAAGTGCTGATAAGCCGATCAAAAAGAATACGAAATGCATCCCTACACTACCTAATGGTTGCACCCAATCAAAGCCCATGAACGTAAAATGAAAGGTTGGATCAACGTATTGTGTAGTGATCCAACCCTTGAGCCAAAACCGGATTGTACTTAACAACATCATGGCTCCAAAAATGATCCTGAAACTTGCTAATGGTGCAATAGATACCGGAAATTGGATCCATTTGATGGCTTTATTAATCACCATCGTTATCAACGTAGGAAATTTGAACGCCTAATTTCGAAACCGCATCAGTTTTGATAAGCCTTAATAAAAGTTGTATTTCTTTAGCCGCATCTTCTATTAGCGGTTTATGATTGGCTAACGAAGTAGCTAAAGGAGCTGGAATGGCCTTTAATTTAGTGTTAACGATATCAAACTGGTTTAAGATTTCTGTTCTTAATTGTGTATGACCAAGTGCTGCCAACAGATCTGAAAGACCCTTGCCACTGTTTCCACCAGTAAACATATTTTTTAGGCTACTCATGTTCTCTATGGCAAGTTCAAGAGATAAACCCGAATAATAACCTTCACACAGTTGTGGAAATTGTACACCACCAGACTGGCTTCCGAAAGGCCAACCTAGTCTTGGACCTTTAATCATGTCCATTTCAAAAGAAAACTGGTTCATCATATAACTAATTGGACTACCAGAATTACTTTTAGTATTGGAAACAAACTGGCTACGGTAAGTACCTTTCCAAAGCGATAAGGTCTGATCTACCAAAGATTTAATCCTTGTTAACACATCCTGAACATATTTTTTGCGATTCGCACTTCCAGCATCTCCAAATTTCGCAATGGCACCATCTGCAAACAACAGGTAATCCAAAACAGGAAACCCTTGCTGATGTATGGTAGAGTTCTGTACCAAATTCCAATTTCCACTGCTGATGTTTTCTTCAACAATAGTTAGATCAGGTTTGTCTATACCTACTTTTTTCATGGTATTTGCAGGTAACATGTTTATGAAACTGCTTAACGATACCTCATCGGCAGGGCCAAATTGTAAAGCCGAAATTTTTTCTACCTGTAAAAATGCATCTTTAAAAACAAGCTTTAAGGCATTCTGGTTGGCTACGTTTGGACTATTGACAAAGGTATTGACAGCAGCCTGTAAAGGGACCATTTTTTGCTGCATCTGTTCAAATGCAGGTATAATCAATTGATCAGCGTAGTTGACCAACATTGCTGTTTTATCAAATTCGTTGACTTTGGTGTCATCAGGTTTGTTGCTGCTTTTACTACAAGCTAGTTGAAGTGTAAGTGCCAATAAAGGCAATAAGTAGAGGTATTTTTCAAATCTTCTTTTCATCTCAAATGGGATTTTAATAAAAAGTAAAACTCTCTGCGGTAGATTTACCACAGAGAGTTCCACTAGTAATGGATTGCGTACTATTTCAAAAAATTAAAGACCATAAGCCGTTTTTAAAATAGTTTGTCCTTCTTTAAGCATGGTATAACCTGCTTCATTCAATAGCGTATAAAAATTAGTTTTGATGATCGTTTGTAACCTGGTATAGTTGGCAGCACTCAATTTGCTGTTTGCTGGTCTGTATTTTAAGGCTTCTACAAAACCATAAGCTTCAGATAAAGCATGTAATTTTACACCAGGAAATGTACCAACACCAGCATCACCAGTAGTAGGGTTAGTGAAATAGGCCAATGCTGCAGCTGCTGCCAATTGCTCCCATTTCTCTTTAATGATGGTGATCTGCTCATCACGAACTTTAATGTCTTTTGCACCTATAGCCGCACGACCTTTTAAAAATGCATCGAAAATAACTTTACCGGCATTGATATCCTTACCACGTTCGGCTAAATAACCACCCCAACCAATCGGTTTTGCAGGGAAAACAAGAGTTGATGCATAGGTAACGGTAGGGTCATAATTAACGGGAACAGAGAGGTAACCAAAAGCTTCATCAAAATGTTTCTTCTGATCAGCAATCGTTCCATCGGTTTTTACCAATGTAAGTAGGTCCATTGCTTGTTTAAACAACAAACTACCCATCAATCCTTTAGCTACTGCCTGACCATTCTCTAAACCTGTTGCATTTACAATTACTTTAGTCGTTGCACTTCTTTCTGCATAACCAGCTTTTCCGTTAGTTGCAATGGTGGTAATTGCACTCTCGGTTACTAAATCATCTAGGTATTTTTTAAATACTGGGGCATCAGTTGTTTTTTCTACAATACTAACGCCAGAGGTATTTAAAGCGGCTTCTGTAAAAGCATTGCCGGTATTGTTAAATAGATTAGTAGCTTTTGTTGCATCTAGTGCAGTACCCGCATTTGGAAGTTTCATGTAAGCATCCAATTCTAACCACATTTTGGCACGATTAGTTGAACTAGTATAATTTGCATCACTGAAATTATAAGTCGTAGGGATATCGTATGGTGCAATTACATCATCTGGTGTTTTGGTCTTTTTACATGATGCAAGACTTAGAATAGTAAGCGCAACTAAGGCTGAATTTTTAAAAAATTTGTTTTTCATTTTTGGTGTTTTTATTGGATTATATAAATTTATTAGTAACATTGTTTATAATAAGTCTAAATAAGAATATTGAGCTGCAAACATAATGACCCTTTCTAAAGATTTTCTAAAGATTTAGAAGATGCCTTAGAAAATTTTACACCTACCCATGAAAATACTACTTGTTGAAGACGAGCCTGTGCTGCTCGATGAGATAGCAACCTATTTCAAATCGCACCATTTTACCTGTGAACATGCCACTACTTTTAAGCATGCTGAACAGAAACTGACAGATTATCTCTATGATATTGTGGTACTTGACATTACCCTCCCCGATGGCAACGGAATAGAACTGATCGAAAAGATTAAACAGAAACATTTAGAAACAGGCATTTTAATGCTTTCGGCCAAACATTCTCTTCAAGATAAACTCAATGGTTTTAATCTTGGAGCAGATGACTACCTGACCAAACCATTTTACCTTGAAGAGTTAAATGCCCGTGTAAATGCTATTTATAGGAGAAAAGCATTAAAAGGAGCAGAAAAAATAACCTTTGATGGAATTACCATAGAACCCCTATCTAAATCGATTACTTTTCAGAACCAAGAAATTGGCTTAACTAGAAAAGAATGCGAATTGCTCATTTATTTTGTGATCAATAAAGACAGGGTGGTGAGCAGAACCTCAATTGTAGAGCACCTATGGGGAGATCACTTTGACCAAAATGACAGCTTTGATACCATTTATGTACACATGATGAACCTGAGGAAAAAACTGCTTAAAACCTCGGGTAAAGACTATATCAAAACCGTTTACGGCATTGGTTACAAATTTACATTCTAATGCGCTTACTCTCTAAAATTAGCTACTATCATTTTGGGTTGAGTGTAGTGGTACTTGGCGTTACTGGTTTTATCATGTTTCTTTCTTTAAGGGCCGAAATTTCTAAAGAGATTGAAGAGCAGTTAGAACTACAGGCAGCTATGGTTGCCGAAGAGTTGCAAATAGGTAAAAATGTATCTTTTCCGTTGGTGCAAATTACCAAAGGCAACAGCAACCTGATGAAACTACCTAAAGTTTTCACAGATACACTGATCTATGATAAACTGCAAAACGCACATGAAGGTTATTACTATTTTAAAGAGAGTAAACTCATCAATGGCAATTATTACCGGATCAGGGTAATGACCACCTACATTGGTTGGGGTAGTTATTCTCGTACCATCAGCTATATCTTTTTAGGCATAGCAGCCCTTTTAACCCTCTTAGGCACCCTCATCAATTACCTCATCAGCCGTGGCATTTGGCGTCCATTACTCGTCAATCTTAGAAGAATGAAAGACTATTCTGTAAGTTCGGATGATGGACTGCAGCTAATTAGTACCGATGTTAAGGAATTTAAGGAAATGAATGCCGTAATGGTGGATCTGGCCGAAAGAGGTAAAAAAGAGTATATGGCATTAAAACAATTTACAGAAAATGCCTCTCACGAGATCCAAACCCCACTTAGTATTCTCAAAACAAGGTTAGAAAGCATCAGTCAGTTGCCACTTGAACCAAATGTGGTGCATTTACTTGGAGATGCTAAAACTGCGGTAACAAGGTTAAGTAAAGTGAGCACTGGCTTGCTCCTATTGGCTAAACTCGAAAATGATACGTTTGTAGATAAGAAATGGCTAGCACTAGATGAGGTGGTAAGACGAAATTTAGAGCTACAGGAAGACTTATTTGAATACAAGCAGCTAAATATTACATTGAACCTCAGCCCGAAACAGGTATTTGCCAGCACTTCTTTAATGGATATCTTAATCTCCAACTTGTTAGCTAATATGCTTAACAATACCAATGATGGAGCTAATGTAGCCATTACCTTAGATCACGAAAAAATAGTTTTCTCTAATACTGGAATACCACTTTCATTTCCAGAATCAAAATTATTTACCCGTTTTACCAAAGGTGCAGGTGCAAATACGCATAGAAATGGCTTAGGACTATCTATTGTGAAACAAATCTGTTCGAACAACAATTGGAAGATTAGCTACAACTATAAAGATGAGCTGCACATTTTCGAAATTGAGTTCTAAGACCGTAACTTAGTAACTACTTGGTTTTATTTTCTTGTAAAGAAACGGCAATAACATTAATCCAAAGCCTGTTCCAAATAAAAGACCTCTTACCAAATCTGGCATGGCTTGAAACTGTGCAACTATGAATGTTCCTGAAATTAAAAAAAGTCCCATTGGGATCAATACAAATCGTTTTTCGAATTTCTGTTGCATATTTTTTAATTTTTGAGGGGCATTAGCTATTTCAGCTTGTACAATTGATCAATAGCTATGAAATTTTGCTTTACTAATATACTGATATTTCTATTTCAGCATTCTGTTTTTAGTCAATTCGATACTTTTTATTGAACCAACAGGCGAAATTTTTACAGCAGGATTACCTTTTGCCAAATAGAAATAATAGAGACTGTTAGATCCAACCATATAAATATCTTCAGATTCTCCGCTACTATAATTCAATTTATAATCATAATCCAATTTATTGTTCTTGATATTTCTAGCTGTTTTTGCACCTTGCCCAATGCCAAAGCCGAGGAAAAAAGACAATAACATAAAAGCAAAAATTTGAATAGCAGTAGTGGTAAAAATCCCTTTTAATACTTTCTCAGATGGTTCTGGCTCAATGTTGTTTAGATCAAATGCTTTTTCTACCCATTTTTTAGTACGCAATCGATATAAGATGAGAGGCAGCACTAGCACACAACAGATAAACATCATGGTAAAGATGATGAGTATAATCGGGTCGAGCGTTAAAGTGGCTATAGGGCTAATCAAAACATCCATAATTGATGAATATTTCAAAATGTTGATCCCAATTTGATGAAAGAATACACTTTCTTTGATAATACCCAATACCACCAAAAAAAGATAGCCCAGGGGGAGTAAGTTCTGTAATTTATCTATAGATTTCATGTTCACAAATCAAATGATTAGACTATTTCGATTCACGTGATTTGATTTCGGTATTGAGCTGACTCAACACAATAAAGCTAGGTAAGAGTGTCATTAAGCAGCCCGGAACAACAGCTAGCAGCACAAAATTTTTGGTTTTAAAAATGAGATAAAGCAAAACCGAACATATAACGACCATACCTATACCAATACCCATGCTAGTGCTTTTTAATTTTTTTCTCTTTTCGTACAGTTCTTCTAATGTTAAGGTTGATAGCTTATTCTTCTCCATAAAATGAGGGGTTGAAAATGTTGTTTGGGTTGAAATTTAAACGAACTTATTTATAAATTCTATTGATAGGCTAAATATAACAATTGAGTTCGTTTGGTTAATGTTTTTTAGCGTTATCTCTTAAATTATTCCGTGTTGTTTTAAAAAATCTGCTAATTTTTCTGGATGTACATCCATTAACAAGGCATGTAGACCTGCTTTTTTTGCTCCTTCAATATGTTGAGGACTATCATCAATAAAAAGGGTCTCTGCCGGATTGAGGTTGTTCTCTTTAATTACTTGTTCAAATATATTGGTATTGGGTTTACGCAAGCGCATTTGTTGTGAGAAGTAGGCTTTTTCAAAGTGCTGATTGTAATTGTCCAGTCCAAATTCCTTTTGTAGATAATTTACAATCCAATTGTAATGAATTTCATTATTGTTGCTCAACAAAAAGGTGCGGTATTTTTCTTTAACAGTTAGTAAAACATCATGGTTTTGGGCAGAAACCCCAATCAATAAACTGTTCCATGCTTCGTCAATTTGTGCATCTGTTAAGGCCGAATTGGCTGCAGCAGCTCTAATTCCGGCTCTAAATTCTGCTGGAGTAATACCCCCTATCTCAAAATCGTCAAATAATGGATTATGATTTTTATGGGCAAAAAAGTGTTCAGCATCTGTGATACCTAATTGTATAAGAGCAGCTTGAGTGCGTTTAAAATTGATTTCAAAGATGACATTACCGTAGTCGAAAATAATATTTTTTACTTTTTCCATAAAAACCGTTTCCAAAATTCGTTGCAAATATGTAACATTGCACTCGCAAAACCTAATCGGTTTTTCGGGGCCTATAGCTCAGTTGGTTAGAGTAGAAGACTCATAATCTTTTGGTCCCTGGTTCGAGCCCAGGTGGGCCCACAAACCCTCTTTACAGACTGTAAAGAGGGTTTCGTTTTTTAAATGGATTTATTTTTCACAGAATATCAGTAGTTATAGGCTTGTTTTGTTATAAAATGCAAGTAAATTTAATGCTCAATACAAGCCTATATATATGTGATTAAATGGAAGTTAATCTTAAATTATAGGCATTTCGGCGCTGATAGGATAATAAATTTGTTTTATGAATTTTAAAAAAATCAAATCCATTTTTGTTTTTGCATTATTAATCATTTGCTTTTATCCATTTTTAAGGGAATGTAATCGACGAGATTCATTACGCAATGATAAAACAAAAATAGTTAAAGCTATCGTAACTTCTGAAAAGCATATTTTAGCGAATAGTAGAGTAACCTTTCCCTTTACCTATGGTTATGAGTTTTATATCGATGGAAAAAAATACGAGGGAGACACCCATAATGAGAGTTACTCTCCAGGAGACTATATCCTCATTGAATATGTTGATGGCAAACCTGAGTACAATTCTCCTCGGGGCTATTATAAATAATTCTGTATCCTTTTTTTAGAATTGATTTTGATGTTGAGAATTCAAACTATAAATCAGACTCATCGCAGTCCAATATATCCTACATTAGAGATTTTTATGATACCAGATGTTACACTTTTTAGCCGCTAACTTGTTGGTGAGCTCGATCAAAATTACAATAGCTAGATGGCAAAAATTACTTTATCATGCTGTACAAGAAATGGTTCGAAAAAAGCTGAGCTAGTCCTACTGCTTAAAAGCTAACTATCTCATTGGAGTAACAGGTTTTAATAATTTAAGATAGATAAAGCAGAGTATGGGAAATCCTGTATAATAAATAACAACCATCATTAAGGGCAATATACCTTCTGGTTGAACAGGATCTATTACATGCGTTTTAACCATCAATTGTTGACCAATGTTCTTTTCGTTGGAGAATAAAATCATCGAGGTGAAATTGTAACCCAAATGCAGTGCAAAAGGAAGCAGTACGGTATGGCTTTTTACAAATGCCAGTGCCAGTAAATAACCCATTACCCCAGTAGAGACAAATACGATTAACATTTGTACAGGCTGCCCAAATATGCCATAAGAAAACCAATGATAGATGCCGAAAGCTATAGCTGATAAGATCATCGCCTTATTGGCGCTAAGTTTTTTGATCAGCACATATAATAACGCACCCCTAAAAATGAGCTCTTCTAAAACTACTCCTTTTAATACAAAAAACGAACTTTTGGCAAAATTGGTAAAGGTGTAATCTGGATTGAGTTTGTAGGGGTTTTGCACCCACAAAGAGAGGCTAAAGTACAACACGGATAAATAAACGAGTGGCAAAACAAAGCCAGAAAATATTAATAGTAAACATTTAGTATCAATATATAAGCCCAATACATTTAGGTACTGACCATATACATACTTTAACAATAACCAAGAAAATAACAATGCAACAAAAATAGCAATCATGAGTTTTTTTCTGTAAAAATATGCGCTTAAAATTGTTGAAGATGACGACATTTACATACGCCGTAACAATGCCGTAAGCTAACCATAATGAACAGTAGTAAAAAAGAAGGAATTGCCAAACTGATTAAAGAAGCACGTTTAAAAAAGGGTTATTCTCAACAACAGCTTGCAGACCTTACTCAACTCAACCTGCGTTCGGTACAACGGATTGAAAACGCAGAGGTATTGCCTAGAGCTTATAATTTGAACTTGTTGGCTAAACAACTAGGTCTAGATATGGAAGAATTGAAATCATTAGATGATATTACTGAAGTATCTGTTTCTGTTGGCATGCCCCTAGCCAAGCCAATCACCAACAATCCCAGAAAACTTATTCTTAGTAGTACACTTGCACTCGTGAGCATCTTGTTCACTGCGGCTTTTCTTTCGCAATCTAGTAGATTTCCTGAAACAAACTTTGAACTGTTTCTATTGCTCTCGGCAGTGGCAAGCCTAGATGCAATTGTACTATGGCGTATATGGAATTAACAATAGGCTCCAAATAGTTGATGCATTATTGTTTTTTCTTGGATGCTTTAGCATAGGGATTAAATGCCAAGCAGAGTTTAACCCAGTAAAAGAGTTTTTTAGGCTGATCAAAACCTGCTTCTTCCACATATACATAATCTTTCATCAAACGGCCATTGTTCATCATGTTACGGCAATTTCCATTTTCTAATTCCAACTGTACTTTCTCTGTGCCTATTCTACATAATAGTTCATCTCCAGAAACACAGATGCACATTTTTTGATCTACCATAAAACAGACCCCACTAAACATCTCTTTTTCTGTTACCTCCTCTTCATCCACCAGTAATTCTCTTACCCGATCTGCCAGTTGATTGTTATAAGCCATAGCTTTATAGATTGGAATGCTTTTAAGGTAAATGTAGCAAATGCGATTGAAGATTAACAGTAATCGCATAGGTGCTTGTTTAAATTCAAGTTTTACCCCTAGCACCTCGAATTCATTTCACATTTTTTTGTTAAATTTACCTAACCAAAACTTAAAAAGAATGAAAGAGAAAAGATTTACCTCCCTTAAAGAATTTTACCCTTTCTACCTTACAGAGCATCAGAATCTAACCAGTCGTATCCTTCATTTTATTGGTACGGCCCTATTGATTCTATCCTTAATTACTGGTATTCTTTTTCACAACTGGCGTTTCATTGTCGCCATTCCCTTTATTGGTTATGGATTTGCCTGGGTGGGGCATTTTTTCTTTGAAAAGAACAAACCTGCTACCTTTCAATACCCTGCCTATAGTTTGGCTAGCGATTTTATGCTCTTCTGGGACTTATTGAATGGGAAACAACCTTTTAAGGTGAAATAGCTTTTACCTATAGCCATATAGAAAAAAGCAGTTTGTTCTGGCACCCCTTTCTCTATAGTTTTGTTTAACAAGAAAGCCAATTGATTTGCATCTCCTTTTTAGAGAATAATTGAATTGCTTTCATTAAATTAGCTGATAGACCTACTCCAATTCGTAAATACTCCAGGTTGATCTAAGCGTACATTAAGAATAAACAAAAAACAAAACAATGGAAAACAACCCTAACGACATTAGCAAATGCCCATTTCACAATGGTAGCAACAAAACTAACCCGCTTAATGGTGGCACAAAAAATTTAGATTGGTGGCCAAATAGATTGAATGTAAGTATTCTTCGTCAACATTCTTCCCTATCAAACCCGATGGACAATAGTTTTGATTATGCAGCAGCCTTCAACAGTCTAGACCTAGCAGCACTAAAGAAAGACCTGCATGAGTTGATGACAGATTCTCAAGATTGGTGGCCAGCAGATTTTGGGCATTATGGTGGGCTATTTATCCGTATGGCTTGGCATAGTGCTGGTACCTACAGAACTGGCGATGGTCGTGGTGGAGCTGGCAGAGGACAACAACGTTTTGCACCATTGAACAGTTGGCCAGATAATGTGAATTTAGATAAAGCACGCAGATTGCTTTGGCCAATTAAACAAAAATATGGCAACAAAATATCGTGGGCAGATTTATTGATCCTTACCGGTAACATTGCTTTAGAATCGATGGGTTTTAAAACTTTCGGATTTGCTGGTGGACGTGAAGATGTTTGGGAACCAGAGGAGGAAGTGTATTGGGGAGCTGAAAATGAATGGTTAGGTGGCGATAAACGTTATGCCCATGGTTCTGATGGTGTAGCAAAAAGCGGTGGCGTATTAGCTGCTGATGACAATGCTGATGGCGATATCCATAGCCGTAACCTAGAAAAACCACTTGCAGCTGTACAAATGGGTTTAATTTATGTAAATCCAGAAGGTCCAGATGGTAATCCAGATCCAATTGCTGCCGCCAGAGATATCCGCGAAACATTTAAGCGCATGGCGATGGATGATGAAGAAACCGTAGCCTTAATTGCTGGTGGACATACTTTTGGAAAAACGCATGGTGCTGGCGATTCTAGCTTGGTAGGTAAAGAACCAGAAGCTGCTGGAATAGAAGAACAAGGTTTTGGATGGGCAAGCAAATATGGTACAGGAAAAGCCGGAGATGCCATTACTAGTGGACTGGAAGTAACTTGGACTACTACCCCAACCCAATGGAGTAATAACTTTTTCGAGAATCTTTTCAATTTCGAATGGGAATTAACCAAAAGTCCTGCAGGTGCCCATCAATGGATTGCAAAAAATGGTGCTGGTGCAGGAACCATTCCTGATGCCTTTGACCCATCAAAAAAACATGCGCCAACCATGTTAACTACAGATTTATCTTTAAGATTTGATCCCGCATACGAGAAAATATCTAGACGTTTCTTTGAAAACCCTGACCAGTTTGCAGATGCCTTTGCCCGTGCTTGGTTCAAACTCACCCACCGCGACATGGGCCCAAGAGCATGTTATTTAGGTCCAGATGTACCAGCAGAAGTATTGCTTTGGCAAGATCCTATCCCTGCAGTAGACCATCAATTGATTAACGATCAAGATATTGCCAATTTAAAAGAAAGAATATTAACCTCTGGCCTATCCGTTTCAGAATTGGTTTCAACAGCTTGGGCCTCTGCTTCTACTTTCCGTGGTTCTGATAAACGTGGTGGAGCCAATGGTGCTCGCTTACGTTTGGCACCTCAAAAATATTGGAAAGTGAATAGCAATGGACAAATAGATAAAGTGCTTGGTACTTTAGAGAAAATCCAAAAAGACTTTAATGATGCACAAACTGGGGGTAAAAAGATTTCATTAGCAGATCTAATTGTTTTAGCAGGTAATAGTGGTATAGAAAAAGCAGCTAACAATGCTGGTCAAGATATTAACGTACCTTTCAACCCAGGTCGTATGGATGCTTCACAGGCAGAAACTGATGTTGAATCTTTTGGTGTATTAGAGCCAATAGCAGATGGTTTCCGTAACTATCAGAAAGCAAATTATACCGTTTCTACAGAAGCCCTGTTGATAGATAAAGCGCAGCTTTTAACCTTAACTGCTCCAGAAATGACAGTTTTACTTGGCGGATTGCGTGTATTGGATACCAATTTCGATCAATCTAAACAAGGTGTGCTAACTACTCAACCTCAAGCATTAACAAATGATTTCTTCGTCAACCTATTGGATATGAACACGGCATGGAAATCAGTAGACCACTACCAACAAGTGTTTGAAGGTCGCGATAGAAAAACAGATGAGCTCAAATGGACTGCAACTCGTGCCGATTTGGTATTTGGCTCAAATTCTGAATTAAGGGTAATTGCTGAAGTTTATGCCAGTAGCGATGCAAAAGACAAATTTCTAAAAGATTTTGTGGCTGCATGGAACAAGGTGATGAATCTTGACCGTTTCGATTTAGCAAAACACTAGTTTCAATAAAATAAATAAGGGTTGGTTAATCAACCCTTATTTATTTTAATCTTTTCAATTAATTAACTTTGTGGCAAATGAGAGCCGAAAGAATAGAAAAATTTAAAAAATGGGGTAAAAAGCTCGGCTTCTGGGGCTTTATGTTCTTTCTAGTTAAAGGATTAGTTTGGCTGGCAGTTGGTTATTTTGTAATCAAATAAGTTCACATTCCTTAGCCGGGAGTCGTTAGTCTATTTACTTCCTATTCTCTATTCCCCATTTCCTATTCCCTATTTACTATTCCCTAATTTCCCTTCTACAACCTCCTCCTAGCTTTCTCTTTACTAATTAACCCTAACTCTCTTCCCGTTTGTCCGGCTACAGATGTATTTTCTTGTGCTCTTCTAAATAAATAAGGCATTACTGCTTTAATTGGGCCATAAGGTACATATTTAGCAACATTATATCCTGCATCAGATAAGTTGAAACTTAAATTATCGCTCATACCCAACAATTGTGCAAAAAAAGCATGTGGGTGCTCATGTGGAATATTGTTTTCATCCATCAATTCCGTTAGTAAACGACTACTGTCTTCATTATGCGTACCACAAACAAAACCAATCTGGTCAATATGTTGTACACAGAACTTCAGCGATTCATCATAATCTTTATCTGTTGTTTCCTTATCTGGTTGTATTGGCGATGGATAACCCATTTCTAAAGCACGTTTGCGTTCTTTTTCCATGTAAGCACCACGTACCATTTTTACGCCTAAAATAAATCCAGTTTCTTTGGCAATCATGTAATCGGCTTTTAAATCGGCTAATTTATCATGACGGTACATTTGATAAGTATTATAAACGATTAATTTTTCTTTGTTAAAAGCTGTCATCATTTCTAATGCCAACTCATCTATAGGACCTTGAATCCAAGTTTCTTCAGCATCGATCATAATCGGCACCTGTTTTTCAAAGGCAGTTCTACAGATTTTCTCGCAACGTTTTTTTACCCTATCGTATTCTTCAATTTCGGCTACGTTTAATTCTTGTTTAGCATGGATTTTTTCCAATAAGGCAAAACGACCAATACCCGTAACCTTAAATACTGTAATCGGGATTCGCGGATCACCATCGGCCCTGTCAATTGTTCTAATCGTTTCTTCGCAGGTAAAATCAAAAACTTCTTCTTCTTCTTCTCCCTCTACAGAATAGTCTAAAATAGTTCCAACCTTGCCTATATGCAATTGTTCAATGGCATGCTCACATTCATTAATGGTTTCTCCACCACAAAACTGTTTAAAAATTGTAGCCCTAATGGCACCTTTAATCGGAAAACCCGCATTGAGTAAGAAATTTGTAATCGGTGGACCAACCTTGGTTAAAAAATTACTGCTGATGATTTTGAACAACCAATAAGCTTGGTTCAGTTCTGCATTAGATTTATTGCGAAAAGCGATTTCAGTATTGTCAAAATTGATCTTTTTTCTGGGCGATGTTTCCATTCTATTGATTTACTTGGTCAGAAGAGTGCAAAAATATAAATTACAATGATTGTTAAGGCAAAACACTTTATAAATAATTGTAAATTTGCACCACAATGATAAAATTCAAACTTGAAGGCGAATTTATTCCGCTAATTGCACTCTTAAAGGCTACTTCTTTGGTACAAAGTGGTGGCGAAGCTCAAACTGTTGTAGAAGATGGCTTGGTTAAATATAATGGTGTAGTTGACCATAGAAAGCGCCTCAAAGTGCGTGTTGGAGATAAAATAGATTTCATGGGCAAAATAATTGAAGTGATCTAATGGAACCTATTAAAAGCGCTGGACATTCGATCTATTTTGAATCGGGCTTGGCCCCATTAAAGGAGCTTTTGGCTCAAAATAAGTACAGTAAAGTATTTGTTTTTGCCGATACCCATACAGCAGAGTTGTGTATCCCTGTTTTCAGGTCTTTTTTGGATGACCTTGAAGATTTTGACATTATTGAAACTGACCCCGGAGAAGAGAATAAAAACATCGATTTCTGTATTGGAATTTGGAAAACACTCTTAGATTTTGGTGCCGACAGAAAATGTCTGATGATCAATTTGGGCGGTGGTGTAATTACAGATATGGGTGGTTTTGTAGCTTCAACCTATAAAAGAGGAATCGATTTTATCAATATCCCAACCACACTATTGTCGCAGGTAGATGCCTCAGTTGGTGGCAAAACAGGTATTGATATCGATAATGTGAAAAATATGGTTGGTACATTTAGCTTACCTCAAGCTGTTTTTATCGAAAATATTTTTTTAACTACCTTATCTAAAAGAGAATTGCTTTCTGGTTTTGCAGAAATGATTAAACATGGTTTAATTGCTGATAAAGCTTATTACCATCGTTTAAAAGTAAGTAATTATGAAGCGTTGGCACCTGAAGAGATTTATCATTCTGTTCAGATTAAAAATAAGGTGGTTACCGAAGACCCCTTAGAAAAAGGTTTGCGCAAAATTTTAAACTTTGGCCATACCATTGGCCATGCTGTAGAAAGTTATGCTTTGGCAAATGACAAAAAACCTTTAACACATGGTGAGGCTATCGCGATAGGAATGGTTTGTGAAGCTTTTTTATCGGCTAAATATTGTAACTTAAATCAAGAAGAACTAGCTGATATCAGCAAATACATACTTACAACTTATCCTAAATACAACATTAAACAAAAGAGTTTTGATACTTTATTGAGTTTAATGCAAAGTGATAAGAAAAACGAAGATGGACAGATCATGTTCTCTTTATTAGATGAAATTGGTAAATGCACATTTAACTGCCGTGTAACTACCGATGATATATTGGGCAGTTTAAGTTACTACAATAGTTTATAAAATGAAGTTTACCGGAAGCGATATTTCTGTAGGTGGATTATTTGGTTTTGTGATCATTTTAACGCTGGTTGAAATGTATTTTAGCTATGCGCACGATAAAAAAATATATACCAAACGAGATACCTGGACCAATATTTATTTAATGACTGCCGCAGTTGTAATTAACTTAGGCATGAAAACGGCAACCTTCTTTTTATTAGATTATTGTTATCAATTTAGGCTATTTCAAATTTCTAATATTTGGTTGTATTGGATTGTGTTGATCCTAGCACAGGATTTTCTATATTGGTTTTTACATACCGTTGGGCATTATGTACGTTTCTTTTGGGCCATGCATGTTACCCATCACTCATCAGAACATTTTAATCTAACCACAGGTTTCCGCTCAACGGTTTTTGAGCCGCTATACCGTGTATTCTTTTATTTGCCCTTAGCATTTATGGGCTTTACGGCAATGGATGTGCTTTTCGCTTATTTGGTAACCCAAATTTACGGCAACTTGGTACACACCCAAGCAGTTGGCAAATTGCATCCCTGGTTCGAATACGTTTTTGTAACCCCCTCACACCATAGGGTACACCATGCAAGCAATGTTCGCTATTTAGATAAAAACATGGGTATGGTTTTAATTCTTTGGGACAGATGGTTTGGCACCTTCCAAGAAGAATTGCCAGAAGATATCATAAAATATGGATTAACTACACAACCAAAAGACATTGGCCCGGTTAACATCATTTTCCATGAGTTTATTGCGCTAAAAAACGATGTTAAGAAAGCACCTACACTTTGGGATAAGGTAAAATATATAGTCAATCCGCCAGGATGGAGCCACGATGGCAGCACTCAAGTTGCTAAAGTGATGCAAAGAGAGCTAAGAGAATCAGAACAAAAAGCCAATCTAGAGAAATCTTAAGTTAAAATTAGTCACCTATATATTTATTGGCTAAGCACTATTTTAAAAGCAAAAGGGTTTGTTGTACCCAAAATTTTTAACTCTATTTTTTCATTGATTCAACACTAAATTTCAGGTTATCAATAGCTTATACTTCATTTATTGAAACAAATTTTATAAAAGATTATAAAAATAGTTTTGTAGATTAGTATATAATCACCCTTAAAAAAATAAATCATGTTAAAAAATTCTCAAAAACTAAGTCGCGAAGCGCTCAGAAAAATTAGTGGTGGCGGAGGAACAGGACCATGTGATATTGCTCCTGTAGACTGCCCTTGTATTGTACCACCAAACCATCCATGCTTAGGCGGAGGTGGTGGAGGTGGCGATCCAGTAGGTTATTGTTTCAATGATCATTCCTATATTCCATGCGATCAATTGTGCACCAATGGAATGCAACCTTTTTGTCCAGCTTAAAAACTTTAACACCCTCTTTTTGCATCAAAATTTAATTCTGTTTAAATTATTTTCATTTCCCTATTGACAAATTAAATTTTGAAGTGTACATTTGACACCAAGAAACAAAAATGAGATTAACAACTACATATTGGTTTGGTTACTTTTACTATTTTAGTAAGAGCCGGGACTAATATGCAAAAAACATAACAAGAATATTTGTATATAAAAAGTCCCGGCCTACAGCCGGGACTTTTTTTGTTTAACGCAAAAATGAAAACAAAAAAGACAAGAGTTGCCATACAAGGCATCAAGGCATCATTCCACGAAGAAGCAGCATTTAAATTTTTTGGTAGAGATATCGAAACCATTGAGTGTAACTCTTTTAAGCAAACTTGTGATGCGCTAGAAAACGATAAGGCCGATTTTGTAATCATGGCCATCGAAAACTCAATTGCAGGTAGTTTATTGCCCAACTACACGCTAATTAGAGAATACAATTTTGCGGTAAGTGGCGAGGTTTATTTGCCTATCCAACTGCATTTAATGGCCTTTCCAGGTGTAAAATTTGAGGATATCAAATTTGCCACCTCCCATCCTATCGCCATTAGGCAATGTGTTGATTTCTTTGATGATTATCCCCAGATCCAAGTGATCGAAAGTAGCGATACCGCTGCCTGTGCCAAAAAGATAAGAGATGAGCAATTAACTGATACTGTAGCCATTGCCAACACCTTGGCAGCTGAATTGTATGGTTTGAACATCATTGAGCGTAGAATAGAATCGAACAAAAAAAATTATACCCGTTTTTTGATCCTTCAAAAAGACAAAACAGAAGATTCAAAAGAAATCAATAAAGCCTCTATCTGTTTTCAGGTTGGCAATTATGTAGGTGCACTATCTAAAGTACTTAACATTTTTGCAGAGCTGAATGTAAACCTAACCAAAATCCAATCTATGCCAGTTTTGGGCAAAAGAAACGACTACTATTTCTATGTAGACATGGAATGGAAAGACATGGAAAACTATGATACTGCCATTCGTAAGGCTCTAAAATACACGGTTAACTTTAACATTATGGGCGAATACCCAAAAAATGACAAAGTATAATTACCCTAATTAAAAAGAAAAAACTAAAACTGTGTAAAGTGAACACCCAGTCTTGATACTTGATACTAACTACTTGATACTTAAAAAATAAAATCCCAAAAAAAATGAAATTACAATTAAACATCCAACCATTAGAAAGTTGGATCAACGTTAAAAACGAACCTTTATTGATCTCTGGCCCATGTAGCGCCGAAACAGAAGACCAATTGTTATCTACTGCACATTTATTAGCTGCTACCGGAAAAGTGAGTGTGTTAAGAGCTGGAATTTGGAAACCACGTACCCGTCCGGGAGAATTTGAAGGAATTGGAAGCATTGGTTTAGAATGGCTAAAGCGTGCTAAAGCAGAAACAGGTTTGCCTACCGCAGTAGAAGTTGCCAATGCTAAACATGTAGAAGAAGCACTTGCTGCAGGTGTAGATATCCTTTGGATTGGTGCCCGTTCTACTGTAAATCCATTTACCGTACAAGAAATTGCCGATGCCCTACAAGGTGTAGATATTCCTGTATTGGTTAAAAACCCAGTAAATCCAGACCTACAATTATGGGTTGGTGCATTAGAGCGTATCAACAAAGCAGGCATTACCAAATTAGGTGCAATCCACCGTGGTTTTTCTTCTTTCGAAAAAAGTGCTTTCCGTAACGAACCAATGTGGGAATTGGCTATCCAATTGAAGACATTATGTCCAGAACTGCCAATCATCAATGATCCAAGCCACATTTGCGGAAACCGTGAGTTGATCCCTTACATTGCACAAAAAGCGCTAGATCTAGACATGCAAGGTTTAATGATCGAATCTCACCTTGATCCTTCTATTGCATGGACAGATGCTAAACAACAAGTTACCCCGGCTGCTTTGGCAGAAATGGTGAGTAAATTTACTTTGCGTCAACCAGAATCTAAAAACGAAGAATTTACAGACAAACTTGCTGACTTAAGAAAAGAAATCGATAAAATTGACGACTTGGTACTTCAAAAATTAGCCGAAAGAATGAGCATAACTCAGAAAATTGGCGAGTTTAAAAGAGACAATAAAGTAACTATTTTACAAGTTAACCGTTGGGATGAAATTATGCAAAAACGTACTGCTTTTGCAAAAGCATTGAAATTAGATGTGAATTTTACGGAGAAATTTTTAGAATTGGTTCACGGTGAATCGATCCGTAGACAAACCGAAATTATGAATGCCGGAAAAGCAGAAAAAGGAATTGCTGCCGAAAACCATATTGAAGTAAAGTAAAAGAGTAGTAAATAGGTTCAATAGTTCATTTGTACCAGCTACGCCACTTATTATTTTATATTTCTTACACCTTACTATATACTAAAAGAATGTCCGAAAACGTATTGCTTTCTTTCAAAGGAAACAAACAGATTGATACCGAAATTAAACTTACAGGTTCTAAGAGCGAATGCAATAGAGCTTTGATTATCAATGCGCTAAGCAAAAACACTGTAAAAGTAGAGAATTTATCAGTTGCGGCTGATACAGTTACCCTTACTGGCAGTCTTAAAGCTATATTCGAGACTCAAAACTCAGGACTTAGTACTGAGGACTCAAGACTAACAGTAGATATTGGCCCAGCTGGTACAGCAATGCGTTTTTTAACGGCTTTTTTAGCTATTCAGCAAGGAGAGTTTACCTTAACAGGAACAGAAAGGATGAAGCAACGGCCCATTGGGATTTTGGCTGAAGCCTTAAGAAGTATTGGTGCGCAAATAACCTATCTGGAAAATGAAGGATTTCCACCTTTGCAAATTTCTGGTCCTTTTGAACAAACAAGCTCAAATGTGAAGATAAAAGGTGATATCAGTAGCCAATATATTTCGGCATTGTTAATGATTGCCCCTTCACTCCCACTAGGTTTAACCTTAGAGATTGAAGGAGAACTGACTTCTAAACCTTATGTAGAAATGACCTTGGCCATGTTGGAGCAAGTTGGGATTAGCAATGACTGGGATGAAAACACAATTACCATTGCCCCACAAACTTTTAACCAAGCTACACTTTATGTAGAACCAGACTGGAGTGCCGCTTCTTATTGGTATGCCATTGCTGCCCTAGCCGATGAGGCTAGTCTATTTTTACCGGGATTAAATGGTTATAGTTTACAAGGCGATAGTAAAATCACAGAAATCATGGCGAATTTTGGGATCACCTCACAATTTAAAAATGGTGGTGTTTATCTCAAAAAAGAACCTAAAAAAATAGAACGAAAGATTTTTGATCTAAAAGAATGTCCAGATTTGGCACAAACAATAGTAGTTGTTTGTGCCGCCTTGGGCCATGATGCAACTTTTACAGGCCTAGAAACCTTAAAAATTAAAGAAACCAACCGTGTTTTAGCCTTACAGACCGAACTGGCAAAAATTGGAGTTAAATTTATTGAAAAGAACTTCAGTTATAAATTAGATTGTAGTGGACTACATTTTCCAGAAAAAGTAACCATTAGCACTTACGAAGATCACCGCATGGCAATGGCCTTTGCTCCTTTGGCATTGAAAATTGATACTTTAGAAATTGAAGAAAAACAAGTAGTTGAAAAATCTTATCCTTACTTTTGGGATGATCTGGAAAAAGCAGGTTTTTCAGTAGTTAGTACTTAGTATAAAGTATTTAGACTGAATGCAAAATTACAATTAAGATTTATTACAAGTAAAATCAATCTAACTACTAAATACTAACTACTTTATTCTTACTCATGGCAGGTAACTCATTCGGGCAATTATTTAAAATCACAACTTTTGGCGAATCGCACGGAATTGCTATTGGTGTAATTATCGATGGCTGTCCGGCAGGATTAACAATCGACTTAGCATTTATTCAATCAGAATTAGATAAGCGCAAACCCGGTCAATCTAAAATTACCACCCAACGTAAAGAGAGCGATACGGTACAGGTTTTATCTGGAATTTTTGAAGGTAAAAGTACAGGAACACCTATAGCTTTACTAATACAAAACGAAGATCAACGCTCTAAAGATTACGGACATAACATAGATGTGTATAGGCCTAGCCATGCAGATTATGTATATGATGCCAAATATGGTATTCGTGATCATAGAGGCGGCGGTCGCTCTTCGGCCCGCGAAACTGCTGCCCGTGTGGCTGCTGGGGCAATTGCAAAACTGCTACTGAAAGAATTTGGGATAGAAATTTTCGCACATGTAACTGCAGTTGGACAAATTACGGCGCCAAACTTTAACACCAACGATTTGGCTTCGGCCTTGGCAACCAGAGAAGAAAATATAGTGCGTTGTGCAGATCCTGCAACAGCCAACCAAATGATTGATTTTATTGATTCTGTTCGCAAAGATGGGGATACCGTAGGTGGAAAGATCAGTTGTGTAATTAAAGGCTGCCCGGCTGGTTTAGGCGAACCCGTATTTGATAAACTACATGCAGATTTAGGAAAGGCAATGCTAAGTATCAATGCAGTACACGGTTTTGAATATGGTTCAGGATTTGCTGGCAGTGAACTTAGAGGTTCGCAACATAACGACATTCCACAGCCTAAAGCTAGCAATGTTCAGGTTTTCAAAACCATAACCAATCATGCAGGTGGTATTTTAGGGGGTATCTCTAATGGAATGGATATTACTTTCAATGTTGCATTTAAACCTGTGGCTACCATTATGCATAACCAAGCCACCATTAATGCTGCTGGTGAAGCTGCAGAAATTAAAGGTAAAGGCCGACATGATCCTTGTGTAGTGCCTAGGGCAGTGATTATTGTGGAGGCTATGGCAGCATTGGTACTTGCCGATCAATTTTTAAGAAATAAAACAGCTAAATTATAAACAACATGGGTAGATATTTAGGTTTACTTTTTTGCTTTTTCAGTTTGAATGGAATTGCCCAAGGCTATAAAAGTTCAATTGAAGCACATCGAACTAAATATAAAGCAGATTTTCTGGCCGAAGCTCGTTCCCCACTTCAAGCAGAAGACCTCAAAAACCTTCACTTTTATGAGGCTGATAGCAACTATAGCGTTAATGCTTCGGTTAAAATATTAACCGGTGAAAAAATTTTTAAAATGCCAACCTATGATGGAACGAGCAAAGAATTTATTCGTTATGCAGAATTGAACTTTACGCTCAAAGGAAAAGCTTTAAAAATAACCGTATATAAAAACATTGCCTTAGCAATTAATCCAGCCTATAAAGATTTGCTATTTCTCCCATTTACAGATCAAACCAATAACAAAGAAACTTATGGGGGTGGAAGATATATTGATTTGAATAGCAATGACATCAAAAATAAACGCATTACAATAGACTTTAACAAAGCCTATAATCCTTATTGTGCTTATAGCGATGGTTACCGCTGCCCAGTACCTCCAGAAGAAAATGACCTTCCCATTGCCATTACCGCAGGCGAAAAATTATACACAGGAGAAAAGAAACATAAATAATTTAATTCCTTCAAATATATAATTTAGAACAAGTCCAAAGCTAAAAAAAGCTAATTAGCTATATTTCAATTAGATAAAAAAACAACTGTGATCATTTCTTTTTTTAAAATTATTACCTTATACGATAATTATTTTTTAGATTGGATTTTAAATTTATCTTTAAAGTTAAATGAGGAATTATACCTGTTTAATAGTTGACGATAACGAGATTGAACGCGATGCAATTGAAATGTTTTTGCGTAAAATTAACAGACTCGAAATAAAAGCTGCATGTGAGAATGGGATTGAGGCATCGGATATCCTAATTAATGAACAGATCGATATTGTTTTCTCAGACATTGACATGCCAGAGCTTTCTGGAATGGGCTTGTTGAAAAGCATTAAAAATCCTCCCATTTTTATCTTTATTACTTCTTTTACAGAGTACGCTGCCGAAAGCTTTAATCTGGATGCGCTAGATTTTATTGTGAAACCAGCCACATTTGAACGCTTGTTAAAAGCGAGTACTAAAGCTATCGAATATCTCGATCTTAAAAGACAAGCCGATTTAAATCAAAACAATGTAATCCCCTCTTCAGATTCAGATCATTACTTTTTTATCAAGGAAACCAAAGGTTTTACCAGATTGAATTATGAAGATGTGATCTATATTGAAAGCATGGGTGATTTTTCAAGGTTATTTACTGCAGAAGGAAAACACATCACTTTAGTTAATCTTAAGAATTTAGAAAAGCAGCTCCCACAAAATTTTGCGAGGGTACACAAACAGTATATCATTAACTTAAATCAGATTGCAACTGTTGCCAATAACGAAATTATGTTGAACCATAATTACAATGTACCAATTAGCTTGGCAAATAGACAGGAATTAATGGAGAAAATTACCAATAAAACCATTTCTAGGCATACAAAATAGGTTTATTTCAACCTTTTAACCATCCTATTGTTACTTATTCCCTGGCTATAAAGAAACACAACAAAATTTCCAACTAATTTTCCTAAAGCTTTAATCTTAACAATACTCATTTTTATCTCCTGTTGTACGAATTGAATGGTACAAATTTCAATAAAATAAAACTAGGCTTTTGGTATAGTTGATGAATTGGGCTATTTAGTCGATTAAAACAATTATTGGGTAGACCTTTTAACCTAAAAACTACGATTTTACGTCGCTTTGGGCAATTGTAAGGTAAAAGTACTGCCTTCATTCTGTTTACTAACTACCTCTAAACTGCCATTCATTAAACCGGTAAATGTTTTGCAAAGTACCAGGCCAATTCCAGTTCCTCTTTCTCTATTGGTTCCTAAGGTACTCTCTCCTATTTCTTGGTTACCAGGTTGATTAAACATTAGCAATTGGCTTTGCGACAGCCCTCGTCCATTATCGGTGATATTGAGTAAGATATGGCTTTCGGTTTGTATGGCATTCACCTTAATCCAACCATTATTGGCTGTAAATTTAATGGAATTGCTAATCAAGTTCCGCAAAACAAGCGAAGTCATGTTCATATCAGCTAAACAAAGTATCCCAGACTTGATCTTGTTTTCAATTTTTATATTTTTCTCATTTGCACCTATCTGCAACGAGTTGATTACATCTCTAGCACAAAGTTCTGCATCAAATTTTTCTAAAATCGGTCGGTAACCTTCCATCTGACTGGAAGCCCAATTCAATAAATTTTCCATCATTGCAGAGGTATAACCTAGCGTATTTTTAAGGTTTGCTGCATATCTGGTTAGTTTTTCTTGGCTAATATTTCCACCTTCAAGCAACTGAATAAAGGAAATTAGAGAATTTACAGGTGTACGCATATCGTGGCTTACCAAACTAAATATCCGATCTTTTACCTTTCCCAGTTTTTCCAACTCTAATTTTTGTTCAGATACAATCTTGTTCAGTTTTGCAGTTCGATGCTGGGCATAGAAAACAAATAAGGCAGAGGCAAACAAAACTGCAGCCAATACTCCTAAAAATATATTGATGTTCCTATTCACTCTCAACTCTGTTCTTTGTAGGCTAATTTCTTTGTCTTTTAGGGCAGCTTTTAATTTTTGCTGTTTAAGTACATCGCCTTGAGCACGTTTTTCATTTTCGAGATCTGCTTGTCTTTTTAAAAATGTTAAACGTTGTAAACTCTTTTCTTGGTCGCTTAAAGTCAATTCTTGTTGCCTTAATACTAGTTTTTGCTGTTGTTGCCTTGCCAATAAAACTTGCCTTTGCAATTCGCCATCAGTTACCTGTTGTTTCAATTGATAATCCTTTTCTTTAACAGAAAAATCTATTTGCAATTGTCTCCTCGTAATCTCCTTTTCTTTTTCTTGGTTAAAAATCTGGTCTTTAAATAAGATATACTGTCTGTAATAATTTAGAGATTGGTTAAAATTCTTCTGTTTTTCTTCAACTTTACTTAAACTTAGGTAAGCATTTCGCTGTAGCTCAAGCAATTTGTTCAGCTGTCCAATATTTAAGGCCTCCAATAAAAACTCCCTAGACTTACTATAATTGTTATCTTGTTCATAAAAATCGCCTAAGGCCAAAAGACTAAAACCATATTCTCTGCTATTGTCTTCTTTTTTATTGTGTTCAACCGACTTTTCATAGGCTTTAAGTGCAAGCCCCCTTTGTCCCATCGCCTCATAAACGCCGCCAAGGTTTTTATTGGCAACACCCTGAACTCCATTGTCATTAATGATTTTTGCAATTCTTAGCGCTTTTGTAAAGCTTTCTAAGGATATTTCATTTTTTTGACTTGGCTCAACCCCCATTTTAATCAGCTCATCACTCGAAGCCGTAAAATAGGCCCTTCCAATTGTATTGTACACTACAGCAACCCCACGGGTATCTTCGCCAGCCTGAGAGAAAATTTTTAGTGCTTTTTTCAAATAAAATAAAGCATTGTCTTGTTGTCCAAGATCTTGATAAATGCCAGCAACATTGGTATAACAACTTGCCAAATCTATCTCATTGCCTGTTTTGAGGTAAATGGCAATTGCTTTTTGATTGACTTCTAGCCCTTTGGCATAATCGGGAATTCGATAATACATCTCCCCCATGTTCAAGTAGATACCCGCCACCCAATCCAAATCTTTTAAAGCGATAAATTTCTCTATGGCTTTGGTGTAATACTCTTCAGCTTTTTGGTAATTGGCGAAAGTATGATGATAGAGGCCAAATCTATAAAAGGCTTCTGCTTCGTAGTTCTTTTGGTTGGTCTTTTGAGCCATTACAATGGTTCGAAAAACAAATTCTTCTACTTTGGCAGTATTTTTTAACCTGATATATTGGCGATAGATTTCCTTTAAGATTACTACCTTCATCGAATCTTCTTTCGGATGGCTTTGATTTAGCAATAATAAACTATCGAGTCTTTGTTGTGGCGTTTTAACTTGTGCTTTGGCAATGAAACTCGTCAAAAATAAAATGAAACAAAAGATATAAACTTTGAACATATCATTTAACCAGTTTTAGTCATTCAACATTACCATAAAAGCTATCAATTTGATCATTAACAGCACATGGATGAGGGAAATTCATGCTACGGAAATAATGGTTCAAGATAATGTTTATTACCTAATAAGCAAATATTTTTCATTAAAAAACAAATACAAAAAAGCCCTGAATAAAAATATATCCAGGGCTTTATGCTAAATTCTAGTTATTATTTCAATTGAAAATAGCAGGATATTTTGCTGCATTACTTTCATTCATCATTTGATATACTGCTTCAATTACATCATCTACAGAAGGCTTGCTAAAATAATCACCATCTGAGCCATAAGGCGGACGATGTGCTTTGGCCGTTAATGTTTTAGGCTGAGCATCTAACAAATAATAACCTTGCTGATCTTCCAAAATCTGTTGTAAAATAAATGCACTTGCACCTCCAGGTACATCTTCGTCAACCACCAAAAGTTTATTGGTTTTTTGCAATGATTTTTTACACAATTGATCAATATCAAAAGGTAGAATAGTTTGAGGATCAATAATTTCGATATGTATACCCAATTGCTCCAATTCTTCTGCAGCTTCTTCTACAATACGTAAAGTAGAACCGTAGGTAACCACTGTTAAGTCGGTACCTGTTCTTATTACTTCCGCTTTGCCTAAAGGTACTGTAAACTCTCCCACATTTTCTGGAAGTTTTTCTTTTAAACGGTAACCATTTAAACACTCAATTACCAAGGCTGGTTCATCAGATCTGAACAAAGTATTGTACATTCCGGCAGCTTGGGTCATATTTCTCGGTACACAGATGTGTAAGCCACGTAGCGACCCTAAGATCATTCCCATTGGCGAACCTGAATGCCAAACGCCTTCTAAACGATGGCCACGAGTACGCACAATTACAGGAGCTTTCTGACCAGCTTTTGTTCTGTAAGACAAACTAGCTAAATCATCACTTAAAATATTTAATGCAAATAGAAGATAATCAAGATATTGTATTTCTGCAATGGGTCTTAATCCACGCATGGCCAAACCTATACCCTGGCCCACAATGGTCATTTCTCGAATGCCTGTATCAGTTACCCTTAAATCGCCATATTTCTGTTGTAAACCAGCAAAACCTTGGTTTACATCTCCAATATTCCCTAAATCTTCGCCAAAAGCAACTAAACGTTGATCTCTTGCAAAATTAGAATCGAAACAAGCATTTAGCAGTTCTCTCCCGTCAATCATCTTGCTACTTTCTGTATATTCAGCAGGAACAACATTGACTAAAAATGGGCTTTCTTTACCATCTGTAAATAACTTTGAGCTATATCGCTCTTCATTTATTTCTGCATTCTTTAAATACCATTGAACCAAAACTTCACGTTCTGCAGATGGCATGTGTAAACTTTGTCTAATTGCTTTCCTTGCAGCAGACATTACCTCTCTGCGTTGTGCATCTGATGCAGAAGCCAATTGAGCGGCTATTTTTGTTAAAGCTGGCTGTCCGTTTGCAAAAGCATTGATCATGTTGATTACTTCACTCTGCTCTTGTTTAATCCCTTCTAAAAATTCATTCCAAGCTTCTTTTTGGGTATTGCGTACCAATATTTTAGCTTCTTCTTCTAGTTTAACCAGATCTTCTTCGGTAGCAATAGCCGATTCGATCATCCATTTGCGCATCTGTAAAATACAATCGTATTCTTTTTCCCAATCCAAGCGATCTTTTAATTTATATCGCTCATGCGAGCCAGAAGTAGAGTGACCTTGTGGTTGTGTAACCTCGGTTACGTGGATTAAAACTGGTACATGCTCATCACGGCATACCGCAATAGCTTTTTGATAGGTTTCGCATAATGCGGGATAATCCCAGCCTCTCACCTTAAAAATCTCGTAACCATTAGTACCTTCTTCTCTTTGAAATCCTTTTAAAATTTCTGAGATATCTTCTTTGGTAGTTTGGTATTTTGCAGGCACAGAAATTCCATAACCATCATCCCAAACAGAAATGGCCATAGGCACTTGCAATACACCAGCTGCATTAATGGCCTCAAAGAAAACACCTTCAGAGGTTGATGCATTACCAATGGTACCGAAAGCAACTTCATTCCCTTTTACCGAAAAGTTTTTAAGGTAATCAAGCTCAGGATTTTGGCGGAATAATTTTGAGGCATAAGCCAAACCCACTAAGCGGGCCATTTGTCCACCTGTTGGTGCAATATCTGAAGAACAATTTTTAATTGTTGTTAAATCTTTCCAAGAACCATCCTCATTTAAAGAACGGGTAGCAAAGTGGCAGTTCATTTGTCGCCCTGCCGAAGAAGGATCTGCCTCTACACTTGGATTTGCATACAATTGTGCAAAAAATTCCTTTATAGTGGAAATTCCAGTAGCAAATGCAAAAGTTTGATCGCGGTAATAACCAGAACGCCAATCGCCATTTTTAAAAGCTTTGGCCATGGCAATCTGTGGCACTTCTTTTCCATCACCAAAAATTCCGAACTTTGCCTTGCCAGTTAAAACTTCTTTACGGCCCAACAAACTTGCCTGACGGCTCTCGTAGGCAATCTTATAGTCGTTAATTACAATTAACTTAAAGTCATCGAAACTTAGTTCTGAGGCATCAATCTGATTAGTGGTAAGTTTACTATCTGACATCATAAGTGAAATTGGTTAGAGCGCAAAGATACAATTCTTTCTAATTATGACTTAATCTGAACGGCAAATAATATTTGGAATACTTTTTGTTTTAACCTATTAAAACATTAAATTTGTTTAAACCCGAAAAACCATGAAAAAGTTAATTTTAATATTTGCATTGATCCTAGGCGTTGGCATTACAGTAAATGCACAGACCAAACCAGCTGAGTTTAAGTTCGATACGGAAGTTCACGATTTTGGAAAAATTGCGCTGAACAAACCTGTGGTGTATACTTTTAATTTCACCAATATTGGAGAAGCACCGTTAATTATCTCTAAAGTAGAAACTACTTGTGGTTGTACAGTTGGCGAATACACTAAAACCCCTGTTAAAAGTGGCGAAAAAGGCTTTGTAAAAGTTACGTTAACTCCTTCTGGAGCACCTCTACCTTTTAACAAAGGAATTACCTTAACCTCTAATGCCAGAACGACTACTAAAGTACTCATTATTAAAGGTGAGTATGTAGAAGGCAATACAAAGTAAAATTTTAAACATATTTAAATAAAACCCCGTTAATCCAACGGGGTTTTTTATTTTTGTGCCATGCCAAAAATTTCAGAAAAAGGGTTACAAATGCCCGCTTCACCAATTAGAAAACTTACACCTTTTGCAGATCAAGCTAAAGCTGCTGGTAAAAAGGTATATCACTTAAATATAGGTCAGCCAGATATTGCTACACCAGAAGGCATGTTAAATGCCATTAAAAACATAGATTTCAATGTTTGGGCCTATACCCCATCTGAAGGTACTTTAGCCTATAGAACCAAACTGACTGAATATTACAACAAATTAGGTTACAACATTCAACCTGAAAACATATTGGTTACCGTAGGTGGCTCTGAGGCCATTACCATTGCCATGCAAACTTGCGTAAACGAAGGTGATGAAATCATTATCCCAGAACCATTTTATGCCAATTACAATGGTTTTGCCTGTATGAGCAATGTGGTGGTTAAACCGATTTTATCTTATATTGAAAATGGTTTTGCCTTACCTCCTATTGCAGAGTTTGAGAAACTGATTACTGCAAAAACCAAAGCCATCATTATCTGTAATCCAAACAATCCTACTGGATATCTATATTCTAGAGAAGAACTAGAAGCCTTAAAAGCATTGTGCTTGAAATACGATCTTTTCTTGTTCTCTGATGAAGCTTACCGTGAATTCTGTTATGATGGGCGTGAATTTATTTCGCCAATGCATTTAGATGGTCTGGAAGATAACGTAGTCATTATGGATACTGTTTCTAAACGTTACAGTGCTTGTGGGGCTCGTTTGGGTTGTTTAATTACCAAAAACAAAGATGTAATTGCTTCGGGATTGAAATTTGCACAAGCTCGCTTAAGTCCGGGTATGGTAGAGCAGATTGCAGGTACTGCAGCAGTGGACACACCAGATAGCTATTTTGAAGAAGTAAATAAAGAATATACTTTACGTCGTGATACTTTGGTAAACCGCTTAAACAGCATTGAAGGTGTATTTTGCCCAAATCCGGGTGGTGCATTTTATGTGGTAGCTAAATTTCCAATTGACGATGCAGACGCTTTTTGCCAATGGATGTTAGAAAGTTTTGAGCACAATGGCGCTACCGTAATGATAGCACCGGCTACAGGTTTCTATTCTAGCGCTGGTAGTGGTAAAAATGAAGTACGCATGGCTTATGTTTTAAATACAGCCGATTTGAATGCGGCTATGGATTGTTTGGAAGTGGCTTTGCAACAATATCCGGGTAGACAAGCTTAATTGTTAAAACTGTTTAAATTGGTTAATTGTTTGAAGTATATGAACAGTTAACCGATTTAAACAATTAACCCGTTAGCCATTTTTTTTGTATCTTTGTTCTCCAGTTCTGCTTGTTCGATAGCTAAAAGCTAAGAACTGGAAATTTACAAATGGGGCCGTTTTGGATTTGACAGGGTGGCGCTGAGTATGTTAGCATGCAGTGCGTTGTACGGAGAGCACTTAAAAGAGAACGTTCAAAACAATAATTGGCGAAAATAACTACGCCTTAGCTGCTTAATTTAGAATTAAATAGCTTTTGTCTCGCTAACTGCTGCATTGTTAGGTTAGTAATAGAGGCATCGAAATAACAGCGCTAGCGATTGTAAGGTACGGTACAATGGCGAAACAAAGTACCTAAGGAGAAAGGTTAGGTCGGTTTCCAGCCCGCCAGATCCCGACAACTAATTGGAAAATAAGCATGTAGAAGGTGTAATTTATCACACAACTGGACAAGGGTTCGAACCCCTTCGGCTCCACAAATTTTTATCGAAAGCTGCGAAATTTCCGAGATTTTTCGCAGCTTTTTTCTTTCCCATACAAAATCCCATACAATTCTTGAATACTATTGGTTTTGATATTTTATAGTAGAAATTCATAAATTTTTTGATTGATGTAGAGAATTTTTAAATTTTAAAAAAGTTTTAATATTTTTTTATTAAAAAATAAATTTAAGACCTCTTTTATTTTTAACATTAAAGTCGTGAAGATTTAGAAATTCTTCCAAATGCAAATTTTTTTATAGTTTTTATTTAACCTAACAAAGGTAAAAAGGGAATTTTTGAAGGAAAAATCTTTCTTTATTTTAAGTCACAGTAAATCAAAGAGCCAATTCTATTTTTTATACTCTTGTCATACCAATTTAAGTTTAAAGATATTATCCCCTCACTAAACCATTCGGTTACCTCAAACACTAATCCTTTAATACAATTCCTATAGACGTAAGTTTTATGCGCCCCATCATTTACACTTATGTTGACAAATTCATACCCCAGTAAATTCATTTTTTCAAGTGAATATTTGTAGATTTTGTTAGTTGACTCCCTCCAATTAATTAATCTCCAAAGCTTATCATTATACTTTGTTGCAATTTTATTTCCAGTTGGAGTAATATTATTTATTATCAATCTTTCTAATTTAAGTGTGCCTATTTCAGTATCTGTAATTGAAACTCTACTATCTGTGTTCGTTTCACTTATCAGCTTAAAATCAAATTCCTTTGATATTCTTGGTAAAAAGTAATTTTCAAATTCATATTCAGGCTGGGATTTTTGGTGCAGTCTCATATTAGAAGAGTACCACTTACTAGTTATATATAACTTATTCTCATCAAATCGATTTCCAACGCTTTTCATTAAACTGACAATTATTCCTTTAGGTTTATTTACGAAATAAAAAGTATCCACTTTTGAATAATATCCATTATCAAAGTAAATCAAGTTACCAATTTTATAATCGCATGGACTGTATCCTTTTTTGATTAGGCTTGAATAATAATCATTAACAAATTCAAGTTCATCAATCCATCTGA
This sequence comes from Pedobacter sp. Hv1, assembly GCF_001412215.1. Taxonomy (GTDB): domain Bacteria; phylum Bacteroidota; class Bacteroidia; order Sphingobacteriales; family Sphingobacteriaceae; genus Pedobacter. Next base: position 134,426 of record NZ_LLWP01000004.1, on the reverse strand, counting down.
CAAATTTTTCATCAATTCTATCTAAACTACTTTTTTGTACATCCTCAGGAACTTTCTTAGTATTAAAACTATTCTCTGAAGCTGAAATTAGATGCACTAGGCTTTTATCTTGGGCATATACTATAGTAGAAAAAATTAAGGCTATAGTTAACCCTAGTAATTTTTTAAGCATTAAATTCTGAAAGTCCATTTTATTTATATATTATTTGTCTATTCTCGTTCAAAAATTCAATCATCCAAAGACCTTCCATTTTAAAGAAAGTAGAACCTTCAATTTCAAAAACCTTTAAATCATAGATTTTATTATTATAATTAATTTTAAAGTTTATTGTTTGCTCATTTGACCCATTAATTCTTTTTGTGATAATATAAGTTTGTAAATTTTTTCCCTTTAATAGTTGGACTTCCTTATCATTTATAAATACAGCAACTTTCTCATATTTTGGATTATCCATGGCCTGTGCCCAACTTTTATATTTGGTTAAATCAGCCCATTTATCTGCTCTATATGTTATTCCATCAATTCTTTGAGCCAAACTCATTATTGGACACAATAAAAGCATTATTAACATTATCCTAGTTAAAGTTTTCCTCATAATTTATATTTTGAAAGTTTAGTAAAAATAGCGCATATATGCGTCAAATAAAAATAAACGTATCCACCAATTTGGTTGCGTGATAAAAATTAAAAATGACAAAGCTATAAAGGCCTTTGGCCAAAGGGTAAGAGATTTAAGAAATTCTCTTCTTTTATCACAAGAACAACTTGCCAACTCTGCAGACATACCATTATCTCAAGTTGGAAGAATTGAAAGAGGAGAAGTAAATGTAACTATTAGTACAATCTATGCTCTATCCAAAGCACTAAATACACCTATCGATAAATTACTTCCACTAGTTGATTAAAATATATTTAATTATATTTTTTACAACTTTAATATAATCCATATACGGGACTTAAATTTCTTTTCGCATAAGATACCGAGAAAAAAGAGTTCTTGCCGTACATCGCACATATTGACCCATATTTCAACACAAAAGGCCAGCAATGCCGACCTTTTATTTTTAATTAATTATATATTTTTATTATTATTTCAATTTTTTTTATTTTTAAAATTTATTAAATCTAACATATCCTGTTTTAAAATATTTAATCCATCCATATTAGGATGATTTTTAATTACTAAATCTATATCACGGATACTACTATGTAACATTTTAACCCAATCAAATGAACTAATACTTCTCTTTTGGGTTTTATGTCCATGTTTTTTTACTCCAAATGTTCCATAACTTTTTCTTTTAGGTCTTATTTTAGATATTGTTATTGTTTTCATATTATTTTAATTTAATTCCGTTTCACAGTTACTTACAAGCGATGCAACGGGTACGGTTATTATTTTTTTTATTTTATTATATATTTTTTTATTGATTAAAACGTGAACATTCTCGGTGGCATTGTTCCAAAAGTTATAACATTCTACATTTTCCATCCTTGCTTTATTATAGTGAGTTGGAGTTAATGACCTTTTTAAATCGCTCTTAAATTGACTATTACATTCTGCATAAATTTTATTCAAGTCTTTAACAGCAATTACATTCCCCTCGATTAGAGGGAGCTTTTTAATGTTTCTGTAAACTTTTAACAAATAAAGCCCAAAATGCACCCAGGTTTCCCTTTCGCACAATGTCTGCAAAGTCAGATTATCTCTTCCTACAACGGTTCTAATCTTCCTTAGTTGGTCAAACACTATCTCATACCTAAGTATATTTCTTCCACTTAGTTTTGCTTGCTTGGATTTATCATAAAATTTAATTTTATAATCAGTAAAAAAACATTTTCTAGTAATTGGTCTCCCTCTATCCCTTGGCTCAATAGTATGAAATGCATTATTGCTACTACCAGCTAAATAAGATTGGTATCTGTTAATTATCTCGAATGGTGTTGAACCAATAACATCTATATTTACTCCAACTTCAATCGGTCTTGAAAGTAAAAAATGATGAATAGGTCTTTCAAAAATTCTCGACAATTCTTCTGCTACTTCTTTCATATTATTTATGTTAAAATCATTATGATTTTCTGCAGCTCCCATTATTCCAATTGCGGAATTGTAAAACTTATGCAAAGAATTATTTATTCGTATTGATTTGTTATTAGGGGTAGTACCTTATTCTAAGGTTGTGAAAATTGAACCACACTCTATTGCTACCAATTGGACAGATTATACCCAGTCTATCAGTTAATTGTTCAAACTCTAGTATGGAGTAATTGTTAATTTCGAGGCCTACATTGTCAAACATTTTTACCTCTCTTTCTAGCTATGCTTTCCATAACTTTTACCTCATCAAAAAGAACCTTTTTGCCAATTCTAAAGCATGGAATACTTCCATCTTTAATTCTTGCATCTAAGGTTGGAAGTGAGATTTTAAGTAGTTTACAGGTCTGTAGCCGTGTAAGTAGGTCTGATTGTGTAGAAGAAGGCTCAATTTGATGTTGAGCCTCGATTGTTGTTTTTATTGTATTTTCTACTAGTTCTTTTAATTCTGGTAGAAGTGTATCTAGGTTTATTTTAATAATAATTTCATTACTATTTTTATTTAATAATAACATATTGTTTGTTTTTGCTGTTGCAACATTTATTGTCATTATCAATCGCAGCATTTGATAATGTAGTGTGTACTCCATCATCTACTTTAGCAGATGGGGATTTCAAATCCAGCGTACGTATAGGTAATTTTTTTTAAGTCATAATTTTTTTAAGCTGTTTTAACGTTACTAAATGCAAGCCTCATTTCAGTGGCTTTATGTTCAATATTAATATTAACATACCTTGAAAATGCAGATATGCTTTTATGGTTGGAAATAGACCTGATAAGTTCACTGCTCATATTTTGGCTAACTAAATAGCTGATACAAGTTTTCCTTCCCATGTGCGTAGTAATTATATCATGTAATGGATAAGTTTCCTCTAATCGTTTACTACCCCTATATCTAACTTTTGTTATAGGTCTTGTTAACTTTGCCATTTTTGCCACTACTTTTAGGTACTCATTCATTTTTTGGTTAGAAATTACTGGTAATGCTCTATTACCCAATACATTTTCATATTTACTTAAAATTGCTTGTGCTTCAAGAATTAATGGAATAGTGGCTTTCGATTGAGTTTTTAAGGTTATAATTTCAAAAATATCTCCGTTTATATCTGTTTTTTTTAAATTTTTTACGTCTCCATACCTTAGAGCTGTAAAACAACAGAAACAAAACACATCTCGAACCTGTGAAAAACATTCATTATCCAACTTTAAGTTATACAGCCTAAATAACTCTTCATAGGTTAAATTAATTACCTCTGCCTCTGTTATTTTATAAGTAAATGATTTAAAAGCATAATTGGAATGATAGCCCATCTTCGCACAATGGTTTAAAAACCATTTCAATACCTTGACATTTCTACCAATTGTCCCATTAGTGTGAAGTTTTTTAACTTGAAAATACTCCACATATTTATTTAAAAATGGAATATCGATGCCGTCAAAATCTAAACTAATCCTATAAGCTTTAACAAAGTTCTGTAAGTGTTTTTTGTTGGTTTGTAGCTTTTTAATTGTACCCTCTGAAGCTTTAATCCTATATCCATCTATAAAATCATCATAGTGTTGAATAACAGACTTCCTGCTTGTAGGTTTATTACCTTGTAAGATATTTCTTAAGTAACTTACACTTGGTGTTTTACCCATCAAAATAGCTTCTCTATAGATTTTAGTAATGTGCTCACATTTCTCAGCAATTATACCATTCATTTCTACACTACCAATAACATTGGGCTTAACTCTACAATTCTTTTCATCCCAATTTTTCTTGTCAATTCTTAAGCCGGTTTGTAGCCATATTCTTTGACCATCAAATGAAAAATCTATTAATATTGATACATCAATTTGTCTTGATAAACCAGTTTTAGCGTCCTTGCGCTGTTCTAGTTTTGGTGTTGCTTTTGCCATGAATTCAAATAACTTTTAATTTTATCAATTAATTACTTTATTTAAATAAATAATATAAATATATAATAATCAATTAGATATAATAACAAATATACGATTTTTGAAGGAGAATTGCAAATGAACACAAGATGTAACCTTCCATACATCTTCCCATACAAAGATTTCTTTGCTCAATTTTACTTGACTTTATCTTACTTGGGAAATAGCAATCCACAACTTATAAAGGGCTTATAATTGCTTTGTGGATTTTGAGATTTGTTTGTTGAATTTGGTGATTGGAAGAGGAACCTTCGGCTCCACATAAAGGGAATGGTTAGATACTATTCCCTTTTTTATTTATCCACCCATTTTTCAAAAAAGTAAAATTTTATTTGCGCAAGTAAATACTTGCGCTTATATTTGCAAGCACTTACTTGCGTATTATGAAAGCCAGACGAGATGTATACCAGGCCATAGCCGACCCTACCCGCAGAGAGATTATTGGTCTCATTGCCACCCAAGCTTACAATGTAAATGCCATAGCAGAAAAATTTGACATGACCAGACAAGCAATTTCGCTCCATGTAAAAATACTGGTCGATTGTGGATTAGTGGTGATTAAACAAAGTGGAAGAGATCGGTTTTGCGAAGCACGTTTAGATCAGCTAGATGAGGTAGTTACCTGGGTGGAACAATCTAGAAAACATTGGGTTAACCGATTTGAAAAATTAGATCAATATTTAGTAGACATAAAAACCAAAGACAATGGAAAAAAATAATCAAGAACTCCTCATTACGCATCTATTTGATGCGCCACGTGAGCTCGTTTTCAGTGCTTGGACAGATCCTGAGCAATTGAAACATTGGTATGCCCCAGATGGCTGCACAATAGCATTTAAAAGTATAGCTGTAAAGGTTGGAGGCGAATTTCACTCTTGCATCAACGATCCTGTACATGGTGAATGCTGGATCAAAGGTATTTATCAAGAAGTTGTTGTTCCAGAACGATTGGTTTTTTCGATGATTTTGAGCAATGAACAGGGAGACAATGTGAATGCCAACGAAGCAGGAAAGTCTGAAGACTGGCCAGAGGCGCTTGTAACCACAGTTACTTTTGCTGCCATAGGTAACCAGACCAAACTTACCCTACACCAAACGGTAGCTGAAGCAGAAGCTAAAAAAACAGGTGCTTATCAAAGCTGGTTCAGTATGTTCGATCGACTGAACAACATCTTAATTGCTGGTTAATTCTAACACCTTACAAAAATGGAATAGCGTTTAACTATTCCATTTTTATTTTATCTGAACTGTTTGGGTTTCAATTTTTGCGCAGCCAATGCTACAACTTCATCAATTCGCTTTTGCCTTGTTTCTGCTCTTTTAGCAAGCAACAGCCATTGTAAAATACTTTTTCTAGCAGATTTACTTAAACTTAAAAAGAAATCCATCGAATCTGCTTTAGCTTCTAGTGCTTTCTGCAGGTCTTGGGGTATCTTCAGTTCTTCTGCATCATCCAACGTAGTCCAAGAACCATTTTGTTTTGCAGTTTCAATGCTTTCGTGTCCCATAGATGTCATCAACCCTTTAGCAATCAATTGCTGCACTTTTTCTTTATTGATCTTAGACCACACACTATTGGGTTTACGCTTGCAGAAAAACTGTGTAAATGTCTCTTCATCCAAAGTTTTTTTTAGACTGTCTATCCAACCAAAGCAGAGTGCTTCATCTACTGCCTCGCTCCAAGAGAGCGTTGGTTGGTTGGTTTTCTTTTTATAATAAACCAGCCATACCGCTTGTTTTGAACTGTGATTCTCCAGTAACCATTGCCGCCACTCTTCCCTACTACTTGGGCAAATAGATTCGATATCTTTTTCTTTTTTAAGCATCATTCAGTTAAGCCCCAAACTGTCTCAAGTGATGGTCAAAATGTTTCCATTGCATGATAGCCCACTCTTCGGGTGTCAATTCTCCAAAAAACGCCTGAGGATGTTTGGTACATTTTGCCGGACCTCCTTCTGAAAATTGAGTAATGTGTTTGATCACTTTTGTTTTTTCTGTTTCAAAATTTGGATTACCCTTAATGATATAACTTTTGTCGGTTGTACCATTTTTAGGAAATGGTTTTTCACTAAAATACGTAGGTTTCAGCAACTTGCCAAAAAATCGCCCTACAAAGCCTAACCTTTCAGAGAAGGTTAAACCCATTGCAGTTTCAAGCGAGGCATTGCAATGTGCCAACATTTGGTTTACATTCATTTTTCCCCATTGTCGCTCTGCATTTGGCGATAGTTTTTCGATACGTACCAAGATGCCCAACACATCTAATTGATTAAATAAATTATTCATTCTAACTATTTTTTGATTTACACTCCAAAACTAAAATGCTCGAGTGACAGCCCTATGGCAGTGATAAAAATGAATAGCAAAATTATATCACCAAATAATCGGTAATAAAAGCGTACATCGCTGAATTAATTAGCCTATAATTATTTAATCGGAGATTATCAGATAATTAGGAAAGAATATGACCTTCCTCTGTCTGTGAAATGGGATAAATGATAGATATGGAGTTCTCAACTCCTACTCCTTAGTTTTTCTTTAAATTTTGCTTTATGATATCCTCAATTTCACTCATGGCTAGGCCATTTTGTGAAAGAACCTTAGCTATAAAATCACTTTTTCCTTCAATATACACTTCCATATCAGTTGTAGCATTGGCCAGGTCTTTTTTCAACTGATCATATTCTATTCTGAGTGTTGGATCAGCTCTTAATGCATTTCGCAAGGTTAAATGGTTGTTTAAGCTCACGCTATTTGCTATACAACAGTACAAATGATGTTTTGGCCATGCTTGATGTGTTCCTGTATTCGGCGTAGCAATCGAATTTGCACGAAAGGCATACCTGTCTTTGATCCCTAAATCGCCCCTAAACTCATAACCCAAACCAGTTAAAACCGAAATGACCTTTTGGAGTTTGGTTTCATTATCTATCACAAGATCAATATCAAGTACTGGCTTAGCAGCTAGACCCGGAACCGCAGTGCTACCCACATGTTCAATGCCTTTAACTATATCTTTCAAATATAGCGCATATACATTTTTCAATTCTTCAAATTGGTCTTTCCAAACTGGGTTGTAGGCTGCAATTTCTATTTTATCCTTACTCATTACACAAAATTAAAAAATCAGTTGAGCTTATTAAACGCTTCATAAGCCAAAAAATACAAAGTAAATATTCCCCCTTTCGTCGGGTACTTTTGCCTTTCTACCTATTCTTCATTTTATGGGATGTTTGGCCTCCGTACTTTTGAGGCGATCATATATTAAAAACCGATCATATGAAAATCAGAAATATCTTAACAATCGCTATCACTGTACTAACTGTTCAAATAGCAAATGCCCAATCTTCAAGCATGAAGGAACCCGTAAGTTTTAAACTTAAAAACGGATTAACTGTAATTGTAGCCGAAAACAAAAACGTTACAAAAGTACACACTAGTTTAACCAACGATTTGGTAAACGATAAACAAGCAGGTGTACAACACATTTTAACTGCTATGTTAAACCATGCTACTGGTAACAGTGGTATCAACTACAATGAAAATGGTGGACATATGATGGCATCGACAACGAATTTCGGCGATGCATTAACTGTATTGTCTGCTTCTATTCAAGATCCAACATTTAGTCAAACTACTTTTGAAGAGGCTAAAAGCAAAGTAATTGCAAGTGTTAAAGCTAAAAATCGTTATTATCCAGTGCATGTAAATGAGTCTTCATTGGCACAATTAACTTTAAACGATGTAAAAGCATATTACACTAACAATATTACACCTGCTAAAACTTATTTAACTATTGCAGGAAACATTAGTGTTTCGGAAGCTAAAACATTGGCAGAGAAATCTTTTGCCAACTGGAGCGAAACTCCAACTCGACTATTAGATAGTAAATAAATTTATTTTAAGGTTAAGTTCAAAAGGATCTATCGATGGGTAGGTCCTTTTTTTGATTCTGTAACTTATTTATTAAAGGTGTGTTTTAAAAAATCCCATGGTGCTTTACTAGTAGAACGAGATTGCTCTTCTACCAAAAGTTTCGCAATACGACTCAACAAGGCATCATTTTCACTTACTGTGCGGTCGCCCAACGCCACCAATTTTTGAATATTGCTAGGACTTGCCGCATCTAAACCTTCTTTGATACTCTCTAAACTATCTGGTTCAATTCGAATATAATTTTGTTCTTTACCAACAGAATGAAAAAGCTGTTCTAAGAAAAAATCACTGGTTTCTGCTACCCCACTCATCATAATATCAATCAATGCAGGTACAATGGCCATGGCACTGCTCTTTTTAAAATGGTCATAATCATAAGATCTTCTTGATCTACCAGTGCCTAGAGAATATAAATAAATATCGTTGATCTTTGTCTGATTAAAGGCTTTGGTTACCTCTATTAAACCACTTAAAGCCGGATTGGTAGCAAACACTCCTCCATCTAACAATGGATACCTTACATTGGCCAAAGAATAGATTTCGGCCACGCTAAAATAAGTTGGCGCTGCCGATGTAGCTCTACATACATCTTTGATATAAAAATCGCGACTCTCTCCTCTTGTAATTGCATTCTGTTGCCTAAAAAAATGTGTTTTACGTAATTCTATATTATAAGCGCTAATGATACAGGGTTTAATCAATTGGCTAAGTTTGGTCTTACCAAAATACTTTTTTAAAATTCCTTCAAAAATCTGACTGTTGTAACGTTCTCCTGCCAAACCAAATTTTGCTCTCAGTCGTTTAAGGAAACTCATTTTAAAGATTTCATTTCCGTGTTCTAAATAAAGATCTAAAGCAGCTTTGGCCGAAAATTTCGGTCTGGTTGGATGATCTTCTGAAGGACATAATAATAAACATGTTAGAATACCTCCTGTACTTGTTCCGGCAAAAAAGTCGAAATAATCTACAATGGCAGCATCCGGATTTTTACTTTCCAATTTCAGTTTTTCTTCAAGAGCTACGAGCAGCATTCCAGGAATAATCCCCCTTATGCCCCCACCATCAATAGAAAGTATTTTCTTCATAACACATTTGGCTTGGGGTAAATATAGATTACTTATCCTTTATTGCCAAGCTGTTTATATTTATCCAAAGTCATATCTTCAACAAAATCAATGTTTTTGAATGATTTAGCGACTTTTTTAAGTTAATCACAACAAAAATACGAGTGCTTATTTTTATCTTGGAGGCTTAACATTTGTTTAAATAACCACATTTAGAACAGTACCGAAAAAGCCAATACCTAATTGATGAAAAAATTAAAAGCCTTATTATTTGATCTAGACGGAACATTAATTGATTCTGAGTTTTTCCATTTTGAATGTTGGAACGAAATTTTGGAAGAATCGGGAGTAACTTTAACCTACGAAGATTGGCTAAAAAATTATGCAGGTATTCCTTTGCCAAAAAATGCTCAAAATTTGATTGAGAAGTACAATATCACTACTCCACTTGACGAGCTTATAGATAGAAGAGAACGTTTAACATTAGAACGTTTGAAAACCAAGGATGTTAATTTAATGCCCTATGTTATTGAAGTGCTTGATTTTTTTCAGGCTAAAAACCTTATCCTTGCATTGGTTACTTCTAGTCCAAGAAAAGATGTTGAAGCCATTTTTGAACGGAATGGATTAGCTAGCTATTTCAAACTGATCATTACCAGAACTGAGGTTAGCAAAAGCAAACCAGACCCTGAAAGCTACAATACTTGTGTAGAAAAATTGGGCTTAAGTAAAGATGAATGTATTGTATTTGAGGATACGATCAATGGCATTAAATCGGCCAAAGCTGCTGGTTTAACCTGTATTGCCATTCAACAAAATACTGCAGAACATCAAAATTTATTACTTGCAGATCAGTTGTTCCTTGATTTTAAGGAAGCCAAAGATCATTTAACAACCCACTACCTACTCGCATAAAAAAGAAGGCCAGTAAATGACCTTCTTTTTAAATTGAATTAACCTCTTGTACGGTTAATTACATCTTGAGCAACATTCTCTTGTGGCTTGTTCTTTTTCAATTTGCTGTTACCAAAATTATACCTCACGTTAAGGGAGATGCTTCTGGCATCGAAATAATTGTTGTTGTAAACGGTGGCATACCTCGAACGTACGGTTGATATGTTGGCCGAAGATTTAAGAAGGTCGGCTCCTGAAAGTGTAAACACAAACTGGTTTACCGTTTTTCTGAAACCTACAGTAAGATTGCTTCTTGATTTGAATTTACTATCTGTGCCAATATCAGACATCCTTGGTGTGATGTAGCTAAAATTCACATAGGCATCAACACCGCTTTTTTTGGCAATGACAACTGTGTTATTCATCTTAAAATTACCCATAAAACCATGATTATCGATAATCTCCTCATCAGCCTTACCTTTATAACTTACATAACTACCAGCCAAAGTAACCGACGATTTAATAAATCTACCAATAGACAAATTAGCAACAAAGGTTAAATCGGCTATATTTCCAGTACCATAATTGAGCCATGCTACACGGGTAATGTTATCGTTGTTATTGGCCAGTACAAACTGCGAAAAATTATCAGTGATGTGGGAATAACTTAAAAGGAAAATATACTTGCTTTTTAGGGTATAACTAAACTCGTTCTTTAAAATATAGGATGATTGTAAAAATGGATTGCCCTCAACATATTGCGTGGGATTAACATAAACTCTTAGGTTGTTCAGCTGCCAAAAAACAGGACGCTCAATTCGTTTAGAAAGTGTAAACGAAAAGGCATGCTCAACATTAGGCGTATAATTAACGGCCACCATTGGAAATAGGTTCAGATAGTCTTTATCTACTGCCACTTTATTCTGGATCAACTCTCTTCCCTTGGTGCTCGCCTGTTCTAACCGCAGGCCAGTGGTGGCGCTCCAATTCTTGCCTAAAGTAACATCAGCACTTGCATATATGGCATTGATTTGCTCTTCGTACCTATAACTGGTGCTGCGTAGTTGGTCGTCAATATAGTTTCCAAAAGTGTTGGCCACCTTGTAAAAAAGGTTGTTATTGGTAGACGTATTAAAAGACCTTGCTCCCAATTTCAGTTTGGTATTGGCGCCTATAGGCAGCTTATAATCCAAGGCAAAAGTATAGTTCTTTATTTTTTGTGGCAAAGTAGCAATTTCATCACGTCTTACCTCTCCGGTACCATCTACCGTTGCATAGGTTTTCTGGCTCGTGTTATTGGTATATTCAAAATAATCGACACTAGCTGTAATACTTTGTCCCAATGTATCTAAATTCAGTTGATAGTTAAGTCCACCGTCCAAAGAATGCCCTTTAATTTTACTGTCATTGGTAAAAACAAAGCTGGAATCTAATTTTTGGTTGGTTTTATTTAAATACAAGCTGTTATTTACCCAATTTAAAGTCTGATGGTTTGGATTATAGTCTAAATTACCTGTAATGGTTTGCCGAGGTGTAAGGTTATATTCGATGCCCAAATTGCCTCCATAAAAATTCCTGAATTCTTTCCTGTACAGTGTAGAAAAGTTAAAAATATTCTGGGTTTGGCTTCCCAAAAAGTCCACATCATGCCTTTCTGTAATCCATTTACGGTCGCGATTATAATAAGGTGTTAGATTAACGCCCAGCTTTGACTTACGGTAATTAAATGCAGCGCTTGCTACTTGCGAATTATAATTCGCCTGTCTATCGGTTAGCGAGAAAGAGCCTTGGTAACCGTCGCTTTCCCGTTTTTTGAAAATAATATTCAAAATCCCTGCATTACCTGAAGCATCAAATTCGCTGCCCGGTGAGGTTACAATTTCAATATCGCTCAGGGTAGTACTCGGTAAGCTTTTAAGGTAATTGAACAGGGCTTGACCGGTAAGATTAGACTTACGTCCATTGATATATACCACCGCACCCTGTTTGGCAGTGATAGACAGTGCCCCATTATCATCGGCATTAACCAGAGGCACCTGCTTCAATACATCCCAAACCGTATTGTTAACGCTAAGGCTACTGTTTGCTACGTTTACCACAAATCGATCTGATTTTCGCTGAATTAAAGGTCTGTTTCCAGAAACTGCAATTTCTTTTAATTGGTGAATGGCTACTTTTAAATAGATTTTAGGAACTTCTACTGATTCTTCTCCTTGCTCAATCTTTGTAGTGTAAGATTGATAACCCAAGCCTGAAACTCTTAACAACAAACTTGAATTAGAATTGGCCAAAATATGGTAACTCCCAGCAGTATCTGTATAGCTATGTGCCACAAGTGTCGAATCGCTACTTTTTAACAACTCTACTACTGCGTAAGCAATTGGCGTCTGTGTATTTTCAATATAGATTTTCCCCGAGATTTTACGTTCTTGCCTGGGAGATTCTTTTTTGCGTTCGATCAAAATGTTCAAGTCAATTTGTTTATACGTAAACGCTGTATTTTTAAGCAATTCATATAAAGTCTGTTCTACAGATCTATTCGCTGTTGATAGGTTCAATTGTTTGAGCTCCTCTACATCTGCTTTTCTATAAAAGAAACGGAACTTGGTCTGTTTTTCTATCTCCTTTATGGCAACCATAAAGGGTTCTTTATTTAGCCCAATTGTAACTTGACTTGTACCCATTACTTGACCTTTAACATTTAAGGCCATGAGCAATTGGAAGCTAATGAATAAGAGAAATATAGATAACAAGCTAATACGCATGAGTTGCCAAATAAAAGGTGTAAAAGAATTAGAAGTAAGGGCATATAATTCTTCGCTGTCCTGCTGTTTTGCAGAAATTTTCATAATTTTAAAAGTTTTATTGATTTCCAAATGATTTAAAACACTCTTGGTGCAACCAAGAATACTGTGGATCGATTGCCGTCGGTTCACAGTTTTTGAATTTTACTGCCTTGCAGGGTAAATTCTTTATTGATTGATTATTTATGCTCCATAGTATAATTTAAATGACTAGTTGCAGCCATTGCCAAAAATTGTAATTGTATTTCTTTCCCTTTTATAAGTTGAGTTGTTAAACTTACAGATGACCTCAAGAATGTCTTCTATTTCTCGGTTTGCCATGGCCGTACCAGAAAAACGACAATTTTTAATTTGTTCATTGGCAAATTCAATTTTAACATTAAATCTTTCACCCAGTATTTTTGCAGCCTCGCCAAAGGTGGCATTGTCAAAAAATAGATCGCTAGGCAGCCAGTTGATCGATTTAATGGCATCAACTTTATATTGTTGATACGTTTGACTGGTTGTATTGTAAACAATTTGTTGATTTGGGATAAGCAAGCCTAATGTTTGTTTGCCCTTACTTACTTTAACCTTACCTCTGGTTACCGTTACCTTAATCTGATTATTTTTGGGATCTGTTTTAATATTAAATGCTGTACCTAGTACGGTGGTAGTTAATTTGCCAGTATGTACAATAAAAGGTCGCTTAGGGTCTTTCTTAATGTCAAAATAAGCTTCCCCATTGAGGTACACTTCCCTGGTACTGCCACTAAATTCTGAGCTATATTTTAATTCAGACCCTGCATTGATCCATACCCTGCTCCCATCGCTTAAGGTAATTTGTTGTTTTGTATGCTCAGGCATTTTTAAACTCACCAAGTTAGGGCCAGCAAACTCTTGAGCCAGATAAGGCCAAACACTAAATATGACTAGAAATGCAGTAATTATTGCGGCAACGGCAACCATGTTTTTCCACCATTTTTTTGGCGGCGAAAGTTGAACTACCTTTTTTTCATCCAAAGTAGTTTCAATTCTTTCAAACACGGTTTTTAACCATTTTTTTTGGCTGTTTTCATCCATCTGCTCCCATGCAGATGGTTCTTGATCTTGAGTTAATAGCCAATTTTCAACTACTTCTTGTTCAAAAGCAGAGGCGTTGCCATTTATATATCTATCAAGTAATTTATTTATATCTATACCACTCATTTATGCCTTTTTTACATAAGCGTATCAAACTACGTTAGGTACTATAAATAAATGAAAAAAAGTTAAACTATTTTTAAATGCCTAAAAGCGCATCAAAAGAAAAGTAAGCAATGGAAGTGATTTTTTTAAATAGTTAAGTGCAGCAGTCAATTGGTTTTTAACGGTTTGCTCAGAAATAGCTAATCTTTCGGCTATTTCCTTGATGCTTAAATGCTCTTTTCTACTCAGGTTATAAATTTCTTGAACTCTGGGCGAAAGTTGCGCTAAAGAATTTTCCAGAAATTGTTGCAGATCTTTTGCTTCCAAATGTTGTAATGCACTATGCGCATAACTTTCTTCTAATGCCTGCAAGAAAGCAGCATAACGTTGTTTGCTACTATTTTTACGGATATGATCAATAATACGGTTACGTATGGCCGTAAAGAGGTAATTTTTAAGACTGCCGGTAATTTCTATTTTCCTACGTTCGGTCCACAACCATGTAAACAGATCGTGTAAAACATCACTGGCATCAGTTAAATCAAATAATTTATAGTTAGACACTGCAAAACTTGTTAAACTTTTAGCATACCGGTTATATATTTCGGTAAATGCCGAACGATCATCTTTCTTGAGCAGTTCTATTAATTGATCGTCTGTTAAAATATTTAATGTCGTCATCTGTACTTACTACAAGTATTGGATATCTGTTTATGGTTTGAATGGTACAATCTATTACATTAAAAAAGAAAAACCAATCTTATAATGACAAAGCATATACTTCAAATGTTGCATGTCGACCAAATAAATAATTAAAGCACCAATTCTTGATATAGTTTTTGTAAGGTTTCTTCAGCATCGATGCAAAAACCGGGATGAACCTTTGAAGCCTGTACTACTGTACTTCTGGTTGCAGTAAGCCATCTGAAACGTGAGGCAATATCTAATTTTCCAATTGGACCAGAACCACGCTCTCCCTCGCAAATTTTGGCAATTGCCATCAGGTTTGCTGCAATAACAGAAGGTTCTAATTCACAATTAAATGCCTTTAATCGTTCTTCATTCACTTCAAAAGCAACATTCAGGTATTTTTGTTTGGCACAATAAAGAATTACGCCAACATTGATAAACTCTTCTCGTTCTACCCTAGGCACAACTCGAATTACCGCATACTCAAATAAGTGTCTCTCTTGCATCTTGGGCTTCTTTTACAAAAATATTCGCATTGATAATCCGGGTATTTAAAAATGTGGCATAAGCTGCCCTTTGTGCTTCACTACTTTGAAAAATATCATCATTTAACCATTCGTCTGGTATTAGTGATAGTATTGATTCAATTAATGTTGGTGTTAAAATAGGCTTAAACATAGCATCTACAATTTCCAATTCAGTGGCCTGAGGTAACAATACATGATCTTTAACTAAGGTAAAAGGGCGTTTGGCCTGCTCTTCCCAGTTTTGCCACGAATGGTGAAAATAAAGCGAAGCTCCATGATCTATCAGCCACAGCTCTTTGTGCCACAATAACATATTGGTATTACGAGCAGTACGATCCATATTGGTTAGCAAACAATCTAGCCAAACTATTTTAGAAGCCAATAAAGGATCTATTTTCGTTACGGTCGGATCATAAGTAATCGCTCCGGATAAATAATGTAATGCCAAATTTAAACCTACACTTGCCTTAAGTAGATCTTGGATTTCTTCATCGGGTTCTGTTCTACCAAAAGCTTCGTCCAATTGTGCAAAAACCAACTCAGGTACTTTTAAGCCTAGTGCCCTTGCCAGTTCTCCTCCAATAATCTCTGAGATTAATGCTTTATGACCTTGGCCTGCACCTCTAAATTTGAGGACATATAAAAACCCATCATCAGCTTCTGCTATGGCAGGCATTGAACCACCTTCACGCAGTGGCGTAACATAACGAGTAACATTAACTGTTCTTAATTGCAATTGATGAATAGTTGTAGCCATATGAAGTTTAAGGTTGTAAAAATAGTAAAATGGATAAGTATTACCCATAAAAAAAGCATCACCAGAGGTAATGCTTTTCTTTCATCTTAATGAGCTTTAATTTTGTGCTACAACATGGTAGTTCACAGTTGTAGGGGTTATAGCATCAAACCAAATGGTATAGATTTTACCTGCTTGAAATGTTGAGGCAGGAATAACTTTAGTATCTGTTGAACCAATTACATTTACAGTTAAGCTTGATGTAGGGTCAACCGTATTATAAGCAGAGAGGTAACCATAAGCCAAACCACTTGTTACTGGACCACCACCATCTGTTACAGAAATATTGATATTATTACTCAATACAGAGCCTAAGTTCATAAATCGAACTTTTATTTTTCCGGTTGGAACTGCTAAATTTTCGTCTATAAAGCCAGCAAATGCGCCAAAACCATTCGGATTGGTATAATAAAATATGGTATAAGATACATTTGCATAAGGTGAAGCAACTGAAGAAAAACTTATGGTCTGTGTACCTTCATTTTTAAGCGCTATGGTGCTGCTTTTTCCTCCTTGAATAGTTAAATAGTCAGTATTTTGACCATAACCCACTGAAGTTGTAGATACTTTGGTCTCATTTTGATAAACATCTTGTGGGGTTGATCCTACAACAGTATTTACCACCCTAATCTTGGTATCGCCCAAAACAGGTTCTTCTTGTTTAATTTTTTTACAAGAGTATAAGGTCAATAAGGATACCGACAGCAAGAGCAAAAGCCTGGTTCGAGTTTTTAGTAAAGTTTTCATATTAGTTTTCATTTTATGTGGTTAAAAAACAGCAAAAATCAAGCCATTTCAATGGCTAAATTAGCATTTTAATTAGAGATTTTAAAAGAAAGATCAATTGGTTTGATGGCCTTTAAACTCCTATCCATTATTCGAATAAATTAAAAGTTTAAAATTAATATGTGATGATTTGATGCAATTCCCTTACAACTGAGTAATTATTCTTCTCATCTAAATAAATTAATCATTGCTAAATAAATTAAACCAATTAGAGAAATTTCAATAAAATACGAGTTAAAAAAGTTAATCAATAAAGAATTATATTATGCAATATTAATAATTTTAAAATTATATTCTCTTAATATATAAAATTCTAAATAATATTTTGTTAAATTGGGTTTACCTAAACCTATGAACAAAATAATTATTTTTCAATTGATCCTCTTTTATAGTGTCAGTTTGGTCTCTGCGCAAAATATCCTTGGTCCAAAAATGGCGGCTATGGGAAACAATGGTGCTGCAATAACAGACGTTTGGAGCATAATGGCAAATACAGCTGGCATTACCGCTATCCAATCTCCTACCCTTGCTTTAAACTACGCTAATTATTTTTTCGACAAACAGTTAAGCAAACAAGCAGTAGCCTTGATTGTACCCATCCAAAACAACTATCTGGGCCTGGGTTTTCAACGTTATGGCATTACAGAATATCATGAAATAAAAGCAGGTTTTGCCTATGCTAAAAAGTTTGGAAACAGCCTTTCAATAGGTATAAAAGCAAATTATCATCAGCTCAAGATTAGCAATTATGGCCAAACAGCTAGTTTCTCAGTAGATGTTGGCGCCATGTATCATCTCAACCAACAGCTCATTTTAGGCTTATACTTCAACAATCCTGCATTACAAAAATATAACAACACTACCATTGAAATTGATATTCCAACCACATTTCATATTGGTGCAACTTATCTGGCAACCAATAAAGTGGTGCTTGCAAGCACCATTAGCAAAAGCATACATACAGCAATTGATGTTGCATTAGGTATCGATTACCAAATTATGCCACTAATAAGTTTAAGAGGGGGCTTAAGCCTTAAACCTTTTAAACATTATGCAGGTATAGGTTTCGTCTTTAAAAAACTGACCGTTGATACCGCAATTGAAAGTGATCCATACTTAGGTTATTCACCACAAATTTCTTTAGCTTATGCGTTTTAAATTGACAATGATATGCCTCGTTATCTGTTTGACAACTAACGCACAAACACAAGAAGATACATTTATCAGAGACCTTATTGAAAACATTGCTGAGAATTTAACTGAAGACCAGGATCTTTCTGAGCTACAGGATAGACTTACATTTTACAAAAAACATCCTATCAATTTAAACAAAACAACCATTGAAGAACTCAAAAGTCTGTTCTTTCTATCTCCCCTACAAATCAACAACCTTTTTGCACACCTTAAAACCAATGGTAAATTGATAGACGTACTCGAACTACAAAGCATATCTGGTTTTGATATTGAAACTATACAAAGATTAATTCCCTTTGTAACCGTTAATTCTTCTGATCTGGTTAATCAAATTACCTTTTATAATCTTTATAAATTGGGTGATCATGATTTGGTTTTAAGATTAGGAAGGGTATTAGAAAAGGCTAAGGGATATACAGACTTACCAGGAAACAAATACCTAGGCACTCCAGAAAGACTTTTATGGCGATATAAATACAACTATGTTCATCGGGTTTCGGCCTCTTTAATTTTAGAGAAAGATGCTGGAGAAAAATTTAACAGTAGCACAAGGCCCATTCCTATCGATTATCAATCTGCACATATTGCAATTTATCAAACAGGTAGATTTAAGAAAATTGTGTTGGGTGATTACACACTACAGTTTGGTCAGGGTTTAACATTATGGTCTGGCTTTTCATTTGGCAAATCGCCTGATGTAGCTAGCATTGTTAAAAATGACATTGGCTTGAGGGCATATACATCAAGCAATGAATATTCATTTTTTAGAGGATTAGCAACCACAGTTTCCCTTTCTAAAACCATAGATTTTACTCCTTTTGTATCTTTTAGAAAACTTGATGCAAGCTTAAGCTCAAATGAGCAGGGAACAGCCATTTTAAGTAACCTCAATGAAACTGGGTTTCATAGAACAACAACAGAAATTGCTCATAAAAATAACATTACTCAGCAATTATATGGTGGGGCCATTCAATATCAGAAAAATGGTTTAAACATTGGAGCAGTAGCTTACCATACCCGATTTAGCCATCAATTTATTGCAGGTAATCAATTATATAGGAACTATAATTTTACCGGAAATGAGCTCAGCAATTGGGGTGTTCATTATGGTTATAGTTTTCGTAACATTTACTTATTTGGCGAAGGCAGTAATGCCATTAATGCAGGCTGGGCTTATCTAAATGGCGCTTTAATCAGTCTTTCCTCAAAACTATCGATAGCAGTGCTCTACAGAAATTATAGTAGAAATTATCATAACTTTTTTAACCAAGCTCCAGCAGAGAGTAGTGGAGCTACCAATGAAAAGGGTTTCTATACAGGCATAAATTTCACACCAACAAAGGCTTTAAATTTCTCATTATATGTTGATCATTTTGTTTTTCCTTGGTTAAAGTTTAGGATTGATGCGCCATCAAATGGATATCAAATTTTGGCTCAAGCTACTTATACGCCTACGAAAACATTCAAAGCATTATTGAGATATAAATCAGAGCTAAAGCAACAAAACACAGAACTGGAAACACCGATAAACTATTTAGATTTTGTAAAAAAAGAATCGTACAGAGCTGATGTAAATTGGAAGTTGCACAAATCATTTAGTTTTCAGAACAGGTTAGAGGTAGTCCAGTTTCAAAAAGGAACAGCTCGAGCAGAATTTGGTTATTTGATTTATCAAGATATCAGCTATGTACCAAAGCTTGCTAAACTTTCGGGGAACCTTAGGTTTGCTTATTTCAATACCCCTTCTTTTAATAGCAGAATTTATGCTTACGAAGATGATGTATTGTACAATTTCAGTTTTGGAATGTATAGTGGAAAAGGTTGGAGAACTTATGCAAATCTAAAATACAAGCTTGCAAAGAAAATTGACATTTGGGTCCGATATGCTTTATTTCTATATCAAAATGTAGCAACTGTGGGTTCTGGTTTAGATGAAATCAATGGCAATCAAAAAACAGATGTTAAACTCCAGTTACGCTTTCAATTTTGACATTTAGATCTGAAATTGTTTTTGTAAGAATAGTACTGCCCTTTATTGCAGGGATCATTTGTGCCTATCCTATTGAAAGCAAAAAGTTAATCGCCCCAACCCTCTTCATTTGCCTATTACTCTTTACTTGCCTACTTATCATTAATATCTTGTATAAACACATAAAAGCCTACCATTTTAAAGATAGAATTGGCTTGCTTATTTATATGTTTTGTTTCTTTTTAGGTGGGTTAATTTGTTTATTCAATAAACAGTCTTTAAGGCCTGATTACTACAGCAATTACACATCCAGTTATCTTAAATCGTATGTAAACAGCGAACCACAACAAACGAATGATATTTTAAGATTTGAAGTGGTAGTAACCAAAGCTTTTGTAAGCCAGCAGGCTAAAGCAGTAAAAGGAAAGCTCTTAATTGCCTTAAAACTTGACACTTTAAATCCAATTGAGCTTAATTATGGCGATGAACTCATGATCGTTTCCGAAAACTTACCAGTAGAACCACCCTATAACCCTGCCGAATTTAACTTCAAAGCATGGTTGGCAGCAAAAAACATCTACCATCAAACTTTTATCAAGCAAAGCCATATCATTAAGTTAAACAGTACTAATGGAAACAAACTTATCAAATATGCAATTGAAGTTAGACAACGGCAAGTGGCTATTTACAGAAAGTTAATTCACAACAATGAGGCGTTTGCGGTGGCCTCGACATTAATTTTAGGTTACCGGGCAGATTTAAGTCAAGAAACATTGGCCGCTTATAGTAAAACCGGCACCATACATGCACTTTCTGTATCAGGAATGCATGTGGGTATCATTTACATTTTCTTAAACTGGGCTTTATTCTTTTTAAATGGTAAAAGAACATTAAGAATAATCAAACTGCTATTCATTTGTACCTTAATTTGGTATTATGCACTTTTAACTGGCTTCTCCCCTTCAGTTTTAAGATCGGCGATCATGCTGAGTGTTTATATTTTTGCAAAAACATTTAACAGAAGTAGCAATAACTATAACATATTAGCTTTTACTGCTTTTTGTCTCCTCGTTTACAACCCCTTTCTGATTTGGGATGTGGGGTTCCAGCTCTCTTTTTTAGCAGTGATTGGATTGATTTACCTCCAGCCAAAAATCTATAAATGGCTGTACATCAAAAACAAATGGCTAGATAAATTATGGTCTACTGTAGCTTTGAGTTTAGCAGCACAAATTGCCACCTTTCCGCTAAGTATCTACTATTTCCATCAATTTCCTTTGTATTTTATCTTTAGCAACCTTTTTATCTTATTGCCTTTAACAGCAATGATGTATTTAGGGATTATGATCTTAGTCTTAAAGTTCTATTTTTTAGCCCCTTTGTTTGAATGGATCATCACTTTTACCAATAATGGTTTAAGATGGATGGCTGAACTGCCCTTTTCGGGTATCACTTCCATTTGGTTAAATCAAGGACAGTTAATCTTATTGAGTTTTACTTTAACGATTTTTACATATGCCTTGGTTAAAAAACGAAAAGGCTTGTTCATCTTGTCGTTAGTTTGTCTCTTAATTTTTCAGTCCAGTGCATTTTACGATAAGGTTTCAGCATTAAACCAAAGAAAGATCTTGTTCTTCAGTCTCCGTAAAAATTATGCAACAGCTTTTATCAATGCCAATGAGGTAGTTTTAGTAACCAATCTATCCAAAAATGATAAAAACTTTAATTTCTTTATCAAACCCGCATTAGATCAAATGCAGCTTACAAAAATTCATTTTATAAATTGGGAACAGGATACCATCATTAATGCATTCGTCAAAAAAGAGCATCAACTTTCGTTTTATGGCTATCGAATTTTATTGCTCGACCAACGTTTAAACTATAGATCAATAGCTAACCTTCCACAATATGAAACCATATGGCTCCATCAAAATCCTAAAAAACTAATCAACACTTTGCGACAAGAAGTATTGTTCAACTCTTTGGTAATAGATGCCAGTAATAAAGATGATCAGATTCAGAAATATAAAACCGAGGCAAATAAAATTAAAGTTCAATATCATATCTTAAAGAAAAATAATTCATATTTGGTGCACCTTAAATAATGAATAATATGGCCGAAGAACTAGTTTTATATCGTGTTAAAGATAGAATTGCCAACATTACATTAAACCGGGTCGATAAGCGTAATGCCTTAAATCCAGAATTGGTTGCGCTACTTTCGGCAAGTTTGCGTAAAGCTGCCGAAGATGACGAGGTGAAAGTAATTGTATTAAAAGCCAATGGAAATACTTTTAGTGCAGGTGCAGATCTGGCCTATTTACAACAATTGCAACAGAACAGCTTTGAAGAAAATCTTGCTGATTCTAATAATCTAAAAGAGCTTTTTACCACCATTTGTTACCTCCCTAAAATTGTGATAGCCCAAATAGAAGGTCATGCTATTGCTGGTGGATGTGGCCTAGCTACTGTTTGTGATGTTATTTTTGCGGTACCTGAAGCAAATTTTGGCTATACAGAAGTTAAACTGGGATTTGTACCTGCTATTGTTTCTTGCTTTTTAATGCGTAAGACAAGTGAAACGATAGCAAAAAGGATTTTACTTACTGGTGAGCTATTTTCTGCTGAACAAGCTTTGGCCTATAATTTGATTTCCTTTGTAACAAAAAAGCAAGATATTGATCAAAAGGTAAATGATTTTGCAGTAGATTTGTGTAACAACAGTTCCGCAAATGCGTTAATGGTAACTAAACAATTGATTAACCAAACTACCAATCCTTGGTTAGAAAAAAGTTTAGAAATGGCCATAACAATCAACGCAAAAGTGAGGGAAAGTGAGGATTTTAAAAAAGGAGTAGCTTCTTTTTTAAATAAAGAAAAAATTAATTGGTAAATTAAATTCTAAAACTAATATTATGTTTAAATCTTTGAAAACTGGCGTCTTAGCCGCAATTTTAATTAGCACAGCAATTGTAGCACATGCGCAAAAGAAAATTACAGAGGGCACTCTAACTTATAAAACGGAATATGCATTAACTCCTGAACAAGAGCCTATGGCGGCGAGTTTACCTACAGAAACCAAAGTAAAATTCAGTGGAAACCTTACTAAAATGGTAATAGAACAAGGTCCAGCAACCATTACTATTTTCTCTGATTTTGTAACCAACAATGGCTTGGTACTGATTGATGTTCCTGTTGCTCAAATGCAATTTGCAGTTAAACAAGGAAAAGCTGAATATGAAAAAGCTAGAGCTACTTCTCCAAAATTCAGCGACTTTAAAGCTACTGGCGAAAAACAGATGATTGGTACCTACAACACTGAAAAATACACCTACAAAGATGACAAAGGTGCCACTTACGAACTTTGGGCCACAAATGACATTGAATTGCCAGCTGGTTTTTCTGGTGAAGATTTTAAAGATGTAAAAGGTTCATTGGTAAAATATACAGTTTTTCAGAATGGTCTTAAAACTATTTTAACCTTAAAAGGTGTTACTGAAGAAAAAACAGGCCCTTTCAATTTAGATGTTCCTAAAGGATATGAGATCAAAACAATGGAAGAAATCATGGCTATGCAAGGTGGTGGCGAATAAGCCCTCTTAAATAACCTTATCCGAAATCAGGCTTTTATTTTAGCAAAATTATTAAATTGCGCTAATGATTAAAAGCCTGATTTTTTTTGTCCGTTTTTTTCTGTTCTGGCTATTGTTCTTCGCCATAGATCGATTTATTTTCTTAGCCATCTTTCACCAAAAATTAAGAGCTATTCCTTTTACTGAAAGGTTATCTACTTTTTATCATGCTTTAAGGTTAGATCTTTCCATGACGGCCTATCTTGCTGTTATTCCGCTATTGCCATTTATTTTCTGGTATTTTACTAAAAAAACTACGATTAACTTTAAATGGGTAGCCATTTACAACAAAATCTTGATTGTTCTTTTCAGCATTTTTTCTGTTGTAAATTTCAATATTTATAGAGAATGGGGTAGTAAACTAAACGCCAAGGCTTTTTCTTTTGCCATAGATACACCAAATGAAGCATTAGCTTCCAGTGCTTCCTCTCCTATTTTACTGAGTTTAGGTATACTGGCTATCCTTTTATGCATTGGTCTTTATCTCAATTTTTTAATCATTAAAAACAAAATCACCTTTGTTAAATCGCCAATTTGGTTAAAAGCTATTGTTGCCATCTTATTAATTGGTTTCAATTTTTTATTGATCAGGGGTGGTGTTGATGTTGCGCCAAATAGCCAAAGTATGGCCTATTTTTCAAAACATCAATTGTTAAACCATGCCTCATTAAATACAGAATGGAATTTAATGTCGAGTATTTTGGCCTCCAAAAAAACAAATCACAACCCCTATATTTATTTTAAACAGACTACTGCTGATCAAGAAGTGGCTCAACTGTATCATGTTCAAAAAGATACTACTGTTTCTATTTTAAAAGTACAAAGACCTAATGTTGTCATCTTCATTCTAGAGAGTTTTACAGCAGACCTTACCAAAACTTTGGGAAATGAAAATGGCATTACCCCAAAATTTGATAGTTTAATTAACCAAGGTTTACTTTTCAGCGAGATCTATTCGGCAGGGAACCGTACCGATAAGGGCCTAATTGGTACCTTAACCGGATTTCCCACACTAGGCACAGGAAGCATTGTTAAATGGCCTGAAAAGATGCAAAAAATACCAGCTATTAGTCAAAAGCTAGTTCAAAATAGTTATCAAACTTCTTTCTTTTATGGTGGCGAATCAGAGTTCGATAACTATAAAGCGTTCATTTTAAGTCATGGCTATCAAAAACTAGTAGACAAAAATAGTTTTGATCCAAAAGACATGAATTCAAAATGGGGGGCTTATGATGGATTAGTATTTACGAAACAACTCGAGTCGCTTAACCAAACCAAACAACCATTTTTCTCTACAATCTTATCTTTAACCAATCATGAGCCATTTGAATTACCCGTAAGGTCGAAGTTTGGCACCAGAAACAATGTGGAGAAATTTAAGAGTACAGCTTATTATACAGATTCGTGTATAAATGCATACCTCAACACTGCAAAAAAACAAAATTGGTACAAAAACACATTATTCATTTTTGTGGCAGATCACGGCCATATTTTACCTAAAAATAATAGTGAAGTTTTTGAACCTCGCCGTTACCATATCCCTCTTTTATTTTATGGAGATGTAATTAAAGAAGAGTTTAAAGGAAAAAAACTCAGCAACACAGGTAGCCAGCAAGATATAGCTGCAACTTTATTAAATCAATTAAATATACCAGCCAAAGATTTTTTATGGAGTAAAAACCTACTTAACCCTTATACTCAGCATTTTGCATTTTTTAGCTGGGACAATGGTTTAGGTTTTATTTATGACAAACATTCTGTTACATTTGATAATATTGGTAAAAATATTTTGTACAATAGTAATCCAAAAGACAAACTGCAAACAGACAATAACTTAAAGCTTGGTCAATCTTATTTACAATCTGTATATCAACAATTTATAAAACTATAACTTACATATGAAAATCAATAAACTATGCCTGGTTATTGCATTCATTGCTTTACTTGGCCCTATTGTAAAAGCCCAAAGAGGCGGTGTTAACTGGACCAAAGATGGCAGCAGCTATTACCTGAATGCTGGTGGTGAAATTGTAACCATTACGCTTCCAAAAAGCGAGCGAAAAACAATTATTAGTAGAGAGCAGCTTACGCCAGCCAATAGAACCACACCACTATCAGTTCGAAGCTTTCAATTAACTGATGATGGTACAAAAGCTTTGATCTACACCAATACCAAACGTGTTTGGCGTCAAGATAGCCGTGGCGATTATTGGGTAGCAGACATTACAAACAATAAATTAACTCAAATTGGCAAAGGCAGGCCCGAATCTTCTTTAATGTTTGCCAAGTTTTCGCCTGATGGTTCGAAAGTAGCGTATGTAAGTGAACACAATATTTATGTAGAAGATTTGGCCAGTGGCGCAATTAAAGCATTAACCACCGATGGAACTTTAAGAATGATCAACGGAACTTTCGATTGGGTTTATGAAGAAGAATTTAACTGTTTAGATGGTTTTAGATGGAGCCCTGATAGCAAGTCTATCGCCTATTGGCAAATAGATGCCACTAAAATCAGAAACTTTCTAATGATCAATAATACAGATTCGATCTATTCTTTTAATGTTCCTGTAGAATATCCAAAAGTTGGACAGAACCCTTCGGCCTGTAAAATTGGCGTAGTAGACATTGAAACTGCTAAAACCAATTGGTTAGCCGTGCCTGGAGATAATATTCAACATTACATCCCTCGTATGGAATGGATCCCGAACACAAATGAAGTGATTTTACAGCAATTGAACCGTGAGCAAAACGAAAGTAAGGTATTTATTGCCAATGCTGCTACTGGTGGAATTACAGAGATCTATAAAGAAAATGATAAAGCTTGGATAGATGCAACTGATGGTTGGGTTTGGTTAAATGGCAATAAAGAATTTGTTTGGCAAACCGAAAAAGATGGCTATACACACTTGTATCGTATTAGCAGAGATGGCAAGAAAGAAACATTGATTACCAAAGGCAATTACGATGTAATTAGTGTAAACTTAATTGACGAGAAAAATAACCTGGTTTATTTTATGGCCTCTCCTACCAATGCTACTCAAAAATATCTGTATAAAACTAAATTAGATGGCAGAGGAAAACTAGAAATGGTTACTCCTTCTGTTTTGCCAGGCACACACAGTTATTCCATATCTCCAAATGGCTTATTTGCCCGTCACAGCTATAACAGTTCTACGGTTTCT
The DNA here is from genome assembly GCF_001412215.1 of Pedobacter sp. Hv1. Classification (GTDB taxonomy): domain Bacteria; phylum Bacteroidota; class Bacteroidia; order Sphingobacteriales; family Sphingobacteriaceae; genus Pedobacter. The sequence goes on along the minus strand of NZ_LLWP01000004.1, from coordinate 107,744 downwards.
CCAGTAACAGAGTGGATGAACTTTACCACAAACAATCCATTAACCATGGATGGTAGCATTACCAGCCAAATGGCTAAACAGCAACAACCAAAAAATAAGGTTGAGTTTTTTAAAGTAACAACTGAAGATGGTGTAGAGATGGATGGTTGGATGAAAAAACCTGATAATTTTAATCCAAACAAAAAGTACCCAGTTGTATTCTATGTATATGGCGAGCCTGCTTCTCAAACTGCTGCAGATGTTTGGGGTGCTGGCAGAAATGGATTATATGCTGGCGATATGGCTAAAGATGGCTATATCTATATTTCTATGGATAATCGTGGCGCCCCAGTTCCTAAAGGTGCTGCTTGGAGAAAAAGCATTTATAAAAATATTGGGATCATTAACATTAGAGACCAAGCAATGGCAACCAAAAAATTATTGGCCACTTATTCATTTATGGACAAAGATCGTGTTGCTGTTCATGGTTGGAGTGGTGGCGGTTCCTCTACCTTAAACCTATTGTTCCAATATCCAGAAATCTATTCTACAGGCATTGCCGTAGCAGCAGTTGCTAACCAATTAACTTACGACAATATTTACCAAGAACGTTACATGGGTACTCCTTTCCCAAGTACAGAAGCTTATGTAAAAGGTTCTCCAATTACCTATGCTAAAAATTTAAAAGGCAATCTCTTGTATATTCATGGTACTGGTGATGACAATGTACATTATCAAAATGCCGAAATGTTAATTAATGAGCTGGTTAAGAACAAGAAAGTATTCCAGATGATGAGTTACCCTAACCGCACACATGGAATTTTTGAAGGCGAAGGAACCTCTGAGCATTTATCTTTGGTGTACACCAAATTTTTAAAAGAAAATTGTCCTCCGGGAGCTAGATAAGATCTATTAAGGTTATATAAAAAGCCTCAGTTACATTTAGCTGGGGCTTTTTTATAGTGTTACTGTCATTGCTACAATTAAAGCAATACCAAAGCTCAACAAGGTACCAATCAGTACATATTCTGTGAGTTTAATATCATGTGCTTCTTTTAAATCGCCAAACCTAAAAATGGATTTAGCAGCTAGTAAAAAACCAACTGCCTCAAAATGGCGGGTACAAACAAAGAGGTAAATCAGCAAGCGTTCCATAATACCTATAAACTTACCTGCATCTTGTAGTGATGCCGAGTTTTTTGTCGGAATCCATTTGGCGATAATTACCCTGATAAATATAGCCGCTGGGGATGTTAAAAATAATGCGCCCAATACAAATAACCAAAATTTTTGATTCTGTAAAAAGCTCAAATCAATTGTTGCTTGATGACTGTATTTCCAAACCCCTACAATAAGTGCTACATGCAATATCTGGTCGATGAAAAACCATAAGCGTTTGGTTTTTTCTTTCTGAAAAATCAGTTTCATGGCATCAATTAGACCATGGCCTAAACCAACTACCAAAGCAACTTTCCATACACTAAAAGAAAAGAACACTAAAAAAATTAGAGCAATATGGATGGCAATATGTAAATATAATTTACCAGATTTCAACTTTAGTTTTTCCTTTTCAGCTACCCAGGAGTTCGGTTGAAGAAAAAAATCGCCTAGCACATGTGCCAATAATAGTTTAAGCAATGCAATTTCCATTATTTTTTAATTAGGTTGATCATTTGTGCCCTGTATTTATTTTCTAGCTCCATTAGCTCTGCAAAATGTGCTCTTTTTAAAGCCTCACTAACCGATGATTGGCTCCTGCCTGATATTTTAGCAATCTTATCTTGTTTAGTGTCTTTATTTTCAATGGCATACTTCACCATCTCGGCCGAAATCTGCCCCCAACTATCCATAGTGATCAATGCCAATTTCACCAAAAGATTAATGTCATCATTAAAACTAGGCCAAGGAGTCTGAAAAGCCATATTCACTTTATTGGTTCTTAAGGTATCAAAAGCAAATCCAGAATGAATAAAAGCTTCCCCATTGGCCTCAGTTACCTTTGCTGAATTTACACTTTTTTTACCTATTCCTATCCCCATTCTTACATCAGCTTTTTTTAAGGTCTTGATGCATGCTTTAATATAAATTGCATTTAACAGGGCGTCTTCTGCATTCAGTTCTATCTGAAAACTATCTCCTCTAAAGATTTCCCATGTCGATTTTTTAGTAAATAAATGCGTTAGTGCACCTTTAAGTGTATCTATCCATTCTTCTGGCAATGCCCTGGAGTTAATGATATCTCCTGTAATTACTGCTATCATTTTACTAATATCGGGTAAATACACGATATTTCCAATTATCGGCTAATTAACCGATATTTTAATTTATCGGCTAAATACACGATATTACAGATTATCGGCTAATTAGCCGATAATTAAACGAAAGTTTATTGGTATTTGATTGGTTATTAGCTCATGTATGGCGCTCATTAATAAGAGCAGCTATTGTACCTGGTAATTGCATTTGAAGGTAGCCAGAGAAACCGCAGGTTTAAAATCCAATAGCTAAACCTATACCCACATTAAAAGTTCCAATGCTTTGTTTCACTTGTTGTGTTACTGGTGCATCGGCTGGATAAGTGGTCACAGTGAACTTAGGTTGAGCCCCGTTATAATCTCCACTTAGCTTTAAGGCCAACGAAGGGCTTAAGCTATATTTCAATCCAGCACCTACTACATAAGCAAAAGAACCAGCAGACTCAGATTCTTGAGTATCTTGAAAAGAGCCCATACCTGGAATAGATATTTTAACATCTACCTTAGGCGATGAAGTAGATTGATATCCTCCTAAAGCTCTGATCTCTAAATTTAACTTTTCATCTTTGGTTAAAGGAACAACCTGAAAAATACCAGCCATAATGGCTCCCATTTTCCAAGTGCCTGTTGCGATACTTAAGCTCGCACCAGATCCATCAGGAACAGCATAAGTTGACAAAGCTTTTTCATCAACCCCATGAATACGACCCTGTGCACTTACAATTGCTCCAAAGTATTTCGAAAACCGATAACTATAATCAATCCCTAAAAAACCACCAACCTTGGCTAAACCAGACTGCGAATTGGATAGATCTTTACTTGCAAAATCACCAACAGGGAAACTTGGGCCAACTGTAATCCCAATACTAGATTTCTGGCTTACAGTTTGTGCATTTACATTGAAATATACGAACGAGATGAGGCTGAATAATAGAATTTTCTTCATAAAACTGTTTAAATAGAGTTTGTGCGCTAAAAGCGCTCTAAGATAACAAAACCCCTTATAAAACGAAATAAATAGTTGGTTTAAACAACAAACGATCTAGAAATCGACTACTAGCCCAACACCAACATTAATGGCTTCTGTATCACGCCTCATATCACTTATTGTAGGCCCAATATATACTCCACCTCTAAATTCGGGGTTTGAACCATAATAATCTGCATTAAATTTTAAAGCAAGTTTTTTGGTAAGGTGCTGTCTTACTCCTACCCCCACTAAATAGGCAAATGCGTTAGAGGCAATTGACTTTTGTTGAAGCTGTGTTCCCATTACCATTACCGTAGTAGAAATATCAGGAGAAGAGGTCCGTTGAAAGCCTGCCATAATTTTAAGTTCGAAGTTCAACCTTCCTGTTTTTGTTAATGGCAGTACGTGGAATATACCGCCCATAATAGCGCCAGTTCTCCAAGTACCTGCACTAAAAGATGCAGCCTCGTTAATTTCTTTTGAAACCCCATGTATGTTTAGAGCATCCTTATCAATGCCATATCTACGACCTTGCCCACTCAGTACTAAGCCAAAATGTGACGAAAACTGGTAAACATAATCAATGGCTAAAAAGCCACCAACTTTAGCTAGACCACCAGATTTAGAGCCCTCCGTTTTACCAAAGTAACCAATAGGAAAACTTGGGCCAAGCGTAATACCAATGCTAGATCTTGATACTGTAGTTTGGGCATCTACTTTAACAAATCCAAACAAAATAAAACTTAACAGTATAATTCTTTTCATCTATGGTTATTTAGCCAATCTAAAATAATAACTAAGATATAGAATTAAAAAACTTTAACTAAACTTTTAATTGATTAAACTATAAGCCGTAACATTTTAAACATTAACCTGTTAAAGAAACCCTTTTAAGAAATCAGTTGCTTACTTCTTTCGCTAAACCAAGCATCCAATCGGTAAACATCTGCTGTTCAATTTTAATGATCTCTTGCGCATGTTTTTCCCAATCGGGCGAAAATTCTTTTAATTGATGCAGCATCTCTTCTAAATGCCCCTCTTCTTCCAAAATGATAGATTTTACAGTTACCTTACTCTCTTTAGCAGTTAACACGTCTTGGTAAATTGGATAAAGCTCATCTGCTCTTACCTCAATGGCATAAGTTACAAAAAGATAGGCAGCAAATTTCAGCTCGTAACCAGAAAGCTTGAAGTGATCTTTCAAATATCTGCAAACCTGAACATCCAAAGTATTTAGATAATATTTGGTATGGTTTGGTGCCAATAATTCAGCATTGCTATAAGTTCTACAAAGATTTTCGTCAAGCTTGGCCAATTGTTTTTTGAGGTAATAGGCATGGCGATGCTCTTCTGCCGCATGTTTTAAAATCAATAGGGTTACTTCTTCTTTATGTTCTGATGCTGATATTTTCTTTGCACCTGCATTTTCCATATAAGATAAGGTATTTAACCATTTGGAATGCAATACATTATCGTTAACTATATTTTCTAAAACTGTGGTTAATTGCATATTATATTTCTTCTAAAGCTTGTTGAATTGTTTGGTAAATGTACGCCAAATCCTCGTTAGAAATGACATACGGAGGTAAGATATAGATGATGTTCCCTAATGGTCTAAGAATAATCCCACTTGTTAAAAAGTAGTTATAAAGCTGGTCTCTTAACCCACTCAGGTAAGAAGTATCATTTCCAGTCTCCCATTCTAATGCGATAATTGTTCCTGTTTGGCGAATACTTCTCACTTTAGGGTGATTTTTGATTTGCTCAAAGAATTGGCTGTGCTGATCTTTTACCCTTTGAATGTTCATCAAGGTTTCTTCGGCCAATAAAATATCTAAGCTTGCCAAAGATGCTGCACAAGCTACCGGATTTGCGGTAAATGAATGACCATGGTAAAGTGTCTTCAATTTATCGTCACTTAAAAAAGCTTCAAAAATCTTTTGGTTACAGCTAGTTACGCCTAAGGGCATGGTGCCGCCAGTTAAACCTTTGCTTAAGCAAAATATATCTGGACGGTGTGTTAATTGCTCACAAGCGAAGTAAGTGCCTGTACGGCCAAATCCTGTCATTACTTCATCAGCAATGGTTAAAATATCATTTTCGATGCAACAAGCTAACAATTGGTCGAGGTAGGTTGCTTCGTACATCTGCATCCCGCCGGCACCCAAAATTAAAGGTTCAAAAATGAAACAGGCCAATTCTGATTTGAGGCCTGAAATACGGGCTATTAAACTTGAGATATTATTTTGATTGGGTAAGTCGATAAACTCAACATCGAACAATAAATCGTTAAAAGGATTGGTAAAAATACTTCTACCACTTACAGACATGGCACCAAAAGTATCTCCATGGTAGGCATCCCTAAAGGCCAAAACCTTCTTTTTCTGTTTATTTCCAGTATTGTTCCAATATTGCAAACACATTTTAAGGGCCACCTCTACCGCTGTAGAGCCATTGTCTGTATAAAATATCTTCTCTTGTTTACCTGGCAATAAGGGCAATAATCTTTCTGCAAGCCTAACTGCTGGCTCGTGGGTAAAACCAGCAAAAATTACATGTTCTAGCTCACTCAATTGCAAAGAAACCTGTGCTGCAATATAAGGGTGAGCATGGCCATGAATATTAACCCACCAAGATGAAACTGCATCGATGTATTTTTTTCCATTTTCATCAAACAGGTAAACCCCTGCTCCACTTACAATAGGAATTGGTGTTTGTGCATCTTTCATTTGGGTATAAGGATGCCAGATTACTTTTTGATCTCTTTCTACTAAACTCATCATATATCAGTCTCTTCTTTCAATTCTGTTTCAAAAACCGCTTCTTCAACAGGTGCAATTGGGTAACGAACCATTAAATAAACAATTAAAATTGCAAGTACAGCTGTACAAACAACAGATCCTTCAATACCAAAAACACCTCCAGATAAATAGGTATTGCCAATTGGTTTGGCCACCAATACGCCGGGGGTATCTGTTCCACTTACTTTATAGCCTAATAAAATTCCCTGTGCAAAATTCCATCCAAAATGAATGCCAACAGCCCAGCTCAAATTCCTTTTTTGTAGGGTATATACAGCGAATAAGATTCCTGCCAAAGTAATATTTAACATGGCCAGCCAAGTAAAACCCGGGTTAGCCATATGTACAGCACCAAATAATAAACCATTCAAAACAATGGCTAAAATGATTGGATACCGTTCTGCAAAAACAAACAATGGCAAAGTCCTGAACATTAATTCTTCAAACAATCCTACAATTACAAAATACAGCAGATAGGCAAAAAAAAGAATCAAACTGATTTTACCAACTGCAAATACAACATTACCACTTAGCCATAAAGCAACCCCACATAGCCCAATCAATAATATACCGATCAAACTACCTTTTAAAAATCCTGAAGCCATATTTTCTTTAGCAAGAAATACACTCCTAAAATCTAAGGTGGGGAAAGTTTTAAAAGTCATTAACAAAGCACCCAGTACCGCTAACACCATTCCTACTTCGTAAATCATATCTGTTCCCACAAAATCTTTCGGTAAGGAGAAGAAATTGAGCTGAGCAATAAGCCCAAAAGGCAAAATGCAAAGAAAGATAAACACCACAAATAAGATCAGCCTAAAAACCGGATGTAAATAATAGAATATCTTTTCTCCCATGCGTTAAATAGTTGATTTTTTTAAAAGATTGACTACGGTTTGATCTGTTTTAAAAGTTACATCGGCTTCAGTTAAGTCGCTTAAGTTAACCCATCTAAAAGATTGGCTGCTATTTTCATCGAAATCAAAAACTTTAGTTTTAAAGGCTAATTGTAAAGGATGTACTGCTTTAACCAAATAATACACACTAATGATCTGGCTTTCATTAAACGACGATTTTTCATAAAAATCTGTCGTGTAAAAATGATTTACAACTTCAATTTCTGCATTACACTCTTCTATAAATTCACGCTTTAGTGCAGTAATTAGCCCCTCTCCCAATTCCAATCCACCACCCGGAAACTTGGTAAAATATTGTTGATACTCGTATTCATCGCTTAACAAAACTTGATTTTGGGCATTCATGAGCAAACCATAAACCCTTACATTGAAATAACTCATTGATTAAAATGTTTTTGGTTTTTGGTTACATTTTCCATGTTCCATTTAATTTCAGCTTTAAATTCTTCTTGTCTAACGCCACAATGATGCATCTTACAATAATTGCAACAAGCTGGCAAACACGGATCGGCATGAATAAACAATTCTGTTTTATGCGAACCAGAAACATTAATCAAGTTGTCGATGCTGGAGATTTCTTGATGAACTGCATTTAAATCGTAGTAATAAGGTAAGGTTACGTGACAGTCGATATGCAAATCAGCACCATATTGCTGGGCCCTTAGGTTATGTACATCAATCCAACTGTCTAATCTATTCTCTTGTAAAATGGTTACGATATCTTCTACCAGCTCTATGTTACTTTCGTCCATTAGCCCCCCAACAGATCTTCTCGTTAATTTATAGCCGTTGTAAATGATGTATAGCCCCAATAAAATAGAAATAGCTCCATCTAACCAATAAATTTGGGTCAACTGAATTAAAATAATGCCAATTACCAATCCTCCACTGCTGATCGAATCGGTATGAAGATGTTTACCATCTGCCTCTAAAGTGATCGATTTGGTCTTTTTCCCTACGTTAATCAGATAAAAGCCTACAATCATGTTAATTAATCCAGTTACACCGATAATAATAGCCCCTTCATAGAGTTGCTTAATTTCATTGGGATAAATTAGATCATAACTAGATTTCAGGATAATGATGATCCCTGCAATACCAATTAGAATCCCTTCAACAAATGCAGAGAAAAACTCTACTTTGCCATGCCCATAGGGATGATTTTCATCTTTGGGCAAAGTACTCAGGTAAATGCTATAAAAAGCGAAAGCACTGGCCAATACATTCACAATACTTTCTGCGGCATCTGTCAATATCGCATTTGCATTGGTAAGGAAGTAGGCCACAAACTTGGCAAGCATTAATAAGATACTTACACAGAGGGAAATAAGGATCGCTTTCTTTTTTGGCTGCAAGATGAGATGTTTTAGACGTCAAAAATACATTTTAACCCTGAATTTTTACGAAAATTATCTTTTTTTAGTGCCTAATTGCAATAGGTTTTTATATTTGCGCATTCACAAAAACATTATGACATTTTTATCCCGAAGAATTAATAGTCTATCTGAGTCAGCCACACTTAAAATGACTAAACTTGGTCGCGAATTAGCGGCAAAAGGCGTTAATATTATCAGTTTAAGTATTGGTGAGCCTGACTTTAATACACCAGAACATGTAAAAGATGCCGCTAAGAAAGCTTTGGATGAAAATTACACCCATTATTCTCCGGTACCGGGCTATCCTGAATTACGTCAGGCCATTGCCAATAAATTAAAAAGAGAAAATAACCTAGATTATGATATTTCTCAGATCGTGGTTTCTACTGGTGCAAAACAGTCTTTATCTAATGTCATCCTCACCTTGGTTAACCCAGGTGAAGAAGTGATTATCCCTACGCCTTATTGGGTTTCTTACTCAGAAATGGTGGTATTGGCAGAAGGTAAATCTGTTTTTATAGACACAGATATTGAAAGTGATTTTAAAATTACGCCTGCTCAACTTGAAGCAGCAATTACCCCAAAAACAAAGCTTTTCATGTTTTCTTCGCCTTGTAACCCAACAGGCTCTGTTTATAGCAAAGCTGAATTGGCTGCATTGGTTGAGGTATTTGAAAGATATCCAAACATCTTTATTCTATCGGATGAGATTTATGAACATATCAATTTTGTTGACAAACATGAATCTATTGCACAATTTGACAGCATTAAAGAACGTGTAATTATTGTAAATGGTTTTTCTAAAGCTTTTGCAATGACTGGATGGAGACTAGGTTACATTGCAGCAAGCAAAGAAATAGCAGCAGCGAATGATAAAATGCAAGGACAAACCACCTCCGGTACTTGTTCTATCTCTCAACGTGCCGGCATTGTAGCTTATGACCAAGGCTTAGAAAGTGTTTTGGAAATGAAAAAAGCTTTTGCCAGACGCAGGTTATTGGTATATGATTTATTGAATGACATTCCGGGTGTAAAAACAAACTTACCTGATGGTGCATTTTATTTCTTTCCAGAAATTAGCTCATTCTTTGGTAAAAAAGATGCCGATGGAAACATTATTAAAGATTCTGCAGATTTAGCTTTATATCTTTTAAATGTAGGCCATGTGGCAACGGTAGGTGGCGATTCTTTTGGTAACAACAACTACATCCGCTTATCTTACGCTGCATCAGACGAAAGCTTAGTGGAGGCATTAAGAAGAATTAAAGAAGCATTGGCAAAATTGCAATAACATTCCTCTTCATTTAAAAGGGAATAAAAATATAAAAGGAGCCCCAAATTGGGGCTCCTTTTTTTTCACCTATATTTTAATAATTATACTAAGCTATTAAGAACGGATTGCCTCTACAGGATCTAACCTCGAAGCAGAATAAGCTGGCCAGAAGCCAGATATCAATCCAATGATAACCGAAACACCTATACCCAATACAATATTGCTTACATAAAGGATAATTTCGACATCAAAGCCATGGGTTGCAATTAGTGTTAAAATATACACCAAGCCAAGTCCGAGCAAACCACCCATGATACACAAGGCTACAGATTCAAAGATAAACTGCAACAGGATAAAGTAATTTTTGGCACCCAAAGATTTTTGGATACCGATAATATTTGTACGCTCTTTTACAGAAACAAACATAATGTTGGCGATACCAAAACCACCTACAAGAATAGAGAAACCTCCAATAATCCAACCTGCAATCTTCACTACACCAAACATTACATCCAATTGATTAGAGATCATGGTTGTTTTATTGAGTGAGAAATCATCTTCTTGTCCTGGTCTTAAACGGTGAATAGAACGCATTAATCCTTTCAATTCACTTTCTACATCTTCGAAGCTCACATTGTCTTTACCTCTTACCGTAACCTGAGGGTTGTAACGTTCATTCTCCACATCAAACATACTTTTGGCTAAATTGAGCGGAATCAATACATTTTTATCTTGCGACATGCCCATCATGTCATCACCTTCTTTTTTAAATACGCCTACAACAGTAATCCTTCGGCCCATTATCTTTACTTGTTTGCCAATAGGATCTTCGCCATTAAACAATCCATCTGCAATATCGGCGCCAACTACACAAACCGGAGACCCCGATTTACCTTCACTTTCTGTAAAATATCTTCCATCTTGAAATTCTAGAGTCCAAGTCTGATCATATTCTTGAGTAGCTGTATTTAACGTTGCCCCTTCTACAGAGTTGCTTCTATATTTAATAGTCCGGTTGTTTGCTGAAGCCTCAAAGCAAATGCCTTGAGCCATTTCCATACGATCTTTTAGAGCAATATAATCCCTTAATGAAGGCTCTGGACGGTTAACATATTTCCACCAAGGAAAATTCCCGCTAAAAATCCACGGCCATTTTTGAATGAAGATGGTTTTAGAACCTAGTTTATCTACACTACTCTGCAATTTATTGCGCATGGTATCTACGCCCGTAAAAACGGCGATAATGATAAATATACCAATGGATATGCCCAGTAAAGAAAGCATTGTTCTGAGTTTATTTTGGCGAAGGGCGTCCCATGCAAATCTGAAACTCTCACCAACTAGTCTAAAAATCATCATCATACAGTTTAGACCAAAAATACCTAAAAAGGTTACAGTTACTCTACTATATTATAAAAAATACATTGCAAATATTTTTGGCTCAAGCACCTTTAATTATTAATTGCAGAAAAAAGAATTAAAATTCGTAAATTTGCGCCCTAATTTACTACATCAAAAAAACATGAAATTATCTCAATTTAAGTTTAATTTACCTGAATCGCTTTTAGCGAACAATCCTGCCGAAAATAGAGACGAAGCCCGTTTAATGGTTTTGCACAAAGATAGTGGCAAGATTGAGCATAAAATCTTCAAAGATGTTTTAGGGTATTTTGATGACCAGGATGTAATGATCCTTAACAATACCAAAGTTTTTCCTGCTCGTTTATATGGCAACAAAGAAAAAACTGGTGCAACTATTGAAGTTTTTTTACTTCGCGAGTTAAATAAAGAACTACGTTTATGGGATGTGCTAGTAGATCCTGCTCGTAAAATCCGTGTTGGCAACAAATTATATTTTGGCGATGACGATCTTTTGGTTGCTGAAGTAGTTGACAATACCACCAGCCGTGGACGTACCATTCGTTTCTTATTTGATGGTACTGACGAAGAGTTCAGAAAAAATGTGGAAATTTTGGGTGAAACACCACTTCCTAAATACATCAAACGTAAAGCTACAGCTCAAGATAAAGAACGTTATCAAACTATATTTGCTAAACATGAAGGCGCCGTAGCAGCTCCAACTGCTGGTTTACACTTTAGCAGAGAGTTGATGAAACGTTTAGAACTGAAAGGTGTAAACTTTGCTGAAGTTACATTACACGTTGGTTTAGGTACCTTTAGACCAGTGGAGGTTGAAGATTTGACCAAACATAAAATGGATTCTGAGCAATTCATTATTGAGCCACCTGCGGTTAATATCGTAAACAAGGCCATTGATGATAAAAGAAGAATTTGTGCCGTAGGTACCACTTCAATGCGTGCAATTGAATCGGCTGTTTCTTCTAACAGAAGATTAAAAGAGGCAAATGATTGGACCAGCAAATTTATCTTTCCTCCTTACGATTTTAGCATTGCAAATTGTATGATCACCAATTTCCACACCCCTGAATCTACATTATTGATGATGGTAAGTGCATTTGGTGGATACGAAAATGTAATGAATGCATACCAAGTAGCGTTAAAAGAGAAGTATCGCTTTTATAGCTATGGCGATGCAATGTTAATTATATAACTAGATACAAGTATCGAGTATCAAGTATCGAGATTTGTGTCTTGATACTTGATACTTAAATCTTGATACTTAAAAATGAAATATTACGCAATAATTGTTGGGGGTGGTTCAGGTAAGCGGATGCAGAATGCAATTGCCAAACAATTTTTATTGCTTAAGAACAAGCCTGTGCTCATGCACACCCTCTCGACTTTTCACTCCTCTCCTTTTAAGCCCGAAATTATTTTAGTGCTCCATCCCCATTTACATCAGTATTGGGAAGAACTTCGTTTAAAGTATGATTTCACTATTCCACATTTATTGATCAGAGGTGGCGACCAAAGATTTCATTCGGTAAGAAATGGCTTGATGGCGATTAAAGGTGAAGGAATAGTGGCAATCCACGATGCAGTTAGACCTTTGGTTAGTCAGAAACTGATTACCAATACCTTTGAGCATGCTGAAGAAAATGGAAATGCCGTTTGCTGTATTAAACCAAGTGATTCTGTAAGAAGGGTTAAAACAACGCAACAAAGCAAAGTCATTAACAGAGATGAGCTGGTGATGATCCAAACACCACAAGTTTTTGAAATTAGCCAATTGAGAAAAGCTTATCAACAACCTTATAGGGCCAAATTTACAGATGATGCTACTGTAGTTGAAAAAGCTGGATTTGCCATCAATTTGGTTGAAGGCGAAAGAAATAACTTAAAAATTACCTATCCTGAAGATTTAGAACTTGCAAATTTCTTGTTAAAGTAAAAAATCGTCATTCCGAACATCATCCAAGCACTCGCTCATCCTAAGTTCGAAATGACGGAACCCTAGGTCAATTAGGCTGCGCTTTTGATTACCCTTAAAAGAATAGCTACAATTGCGATCACCAATAGCAGGTGAATAATACCGCCCGTATAATAGCCTCCTAAAAAGCTAATTGCCCATATAATTACTAAAATAACTGCAATAACATAAAGTAGATTTCCCATAACATTTAGTTTTTTAATGAATTTGTGGATGATTTCATTTCCTAAACATTAACAACAACTTTATTAAATTGTTCTGTAAAATAAAAAAAGCCCCAATTTCACATCAGGGCTTTTAGTAGGTTGAGATTTTAATATTCATCTTCGTTAAAAAAGAAGTCATCTTTAGTCGGATAATCTGGCCAGATTTCTTCTATCGTTTCATAAGGCTCACCATCGTCTTCCAAAGCTTGTAAATTTTCAATCACCTCTACAGGTGCACCAGAACGGATACCGTAATCTATTAATTCGTCTTTTGTTGCAGGCCATGGAGCGTCTTCCAAGTGCGATGCGAGTTCTAATGTCCAATACATATTCTTAATATTAATTATTCTTAATTCTGAAAGCGCAAAAGTATGTTAAAAAAAATGAGCAAAACAAATATTTTTTTCCACTATTTAAATTCGTGGTATCCATATGTTTTCTGCCGTCTTAGCATCTGCATTCAGTTTACGTGCCAAAACAAACAAATAATCGCTTAATCTATTTAAATAAATTGTAATATTGCTGTCAACAAAACTATCAACTGCCAATTGCACAGTTAATCTTTCGGCTCTTCTACAAACACAACGTGCTAAATGACAATAAGATACAACTGTATTTCCACCTGGCAACACAAAATGTTTCAAGGCTGGTAAAACTTCGTTCATCTGGTCCATCTCTTGCTCTAATAGCGTAATATCACTTGCTAACAAGTCGGGAATTTTCATTTTGGAACGTTCAGGATCGGAAGCCAAAGATGACCCAATTGTGAATAACCTGTCCTGAATTTCTTTCAAAATCTGTTGATGATGTACTTCAATTTCCTGGCACATGATTAAACCAATATAAGAATTGAGCTCATCAACAGTACCGTAAGTCTCGATCCTTACATGGTATTTAGGTACTCTGGTTCCTCCAATTAATGAGGTTTGACCCTTGTCTCCTGTTTTGGTATAGATTTTCATTTGTAATAAAGTTGAAGGTTCAAAGTAGAAAGTTCAAAGTAAAAAATTAAAGGTTAAAAGTTGAAGGTAGACTTGATCATCCCTTTATTCTAACTCATTATTCAAACCTTAAGGTATAAATTTTCATTTGATACACCAAAGACTTGTACTTTGGATTCATAACACAAAGCCTTTTTTCTTACACCCTGAAAATTTTAATGGATACTTTCAAAGTCATCGCCTTTTTTCTCCAGATGAGATAATCTTGGCGACACTGTTTTGATATCCTCATTGGCATAATCTTTTTCGATCAAACCATCACGCATACGTACAATTCGGTGTGCATGTTGAGCAATATCTTCTTCGTGGGTTACCAGAATAATGGTATTCCCTTTACTGTGAATTTCTTCTAACAAACCCATAATCTCTATGGAAGTCTTGGTGTCCAAGTTACCCGTTGGCTCATCGGCCAAAATAATAGAGGGGTTATTGATCAATGCTCTGGCTACTGCAACACGTTGACGTTGACCACCTGAAAGTTCATTGGGTTTATGGGTTACACGATTACCTAGACCTACATTTTCTAAAGCTTTGGTAGCACGCTCATCGCGTTCTTTTTTACCTGCACCAGCATAAATCAATGGTAGGGCAACATTGTCTAATGAAGTAGAACGAGGCAATAAGTTAAAGGTTTGAAAAACAAAACCAATCTCTTTGTTTCGTACTTCAGCTAACTCATTGTCTGTCATCTGACTAACATTAATTCCATTTAAAATGTAATCGCCTTTGCTTGGTGTATCTAAGCAGCCTAAAATATTCATCAAAGTAGACTTTCCAGAACCTGAAGGCCCCATTAAGGCAACAAATTCTCCTTTATTGATACTTAGACTTACAGATTTTAATGCGTGAATAACTTCTGAACCAATAACGTATTTACGACCTATATCTTTAATGGTAATCAATGCTTTCTCCATTTGTTTTTTCTTTTTTAGACAGGCTATCCCTATATAATGTTACAGCTACGATTATTTTTCTATGATCTTGGGCACGAAGAAGAAACTTTCGTTGTGTTTAGCGGCATTTTTTAACCCCTCACTTACACTAATTTCTTGTTTCACTACATCTTCACGCCATACATTTACTTCTTCGTTCATGTAAACTAATGGTTTTACACCTGTGGTATCTAGCTCATTTAGCTTTTCCATAAAAGTAAGTATCTTATTCATTTCTACAGTTAATGTATCAACCTCGTTATCTTTTATAGCTATTCTGGCTAAATCGGCCACTTTATGAACCGTTTGTTTATCAATTATCATGATGTAATAATTTACTGTCGATCTTTTTAAAAACTTCTTCTTTTAAAGCATCTGCACTTTCTACGGCTAAGGTACTAGTTAAAATGGGTTCGTGCACATAAATATTGCCAATACCTGGTCTTGTTCCGTATTTATAACCATTGTCCCACATCAGTTTCCAGATATTAACGAGACTTACTGGTACAATAGGAATATTTTTTTCAATGGCCAACCTGAAGGGGCCATTTTTAAACTCATGCAAAACCGGTGGGTATAGATCATCAATCCTTCCTTCTGGAAAAATGATCAGGCTCATCCCCTTTTCTAAATTTTCTCCTGCTTTTTTAAATGCCCTAAATGCCGAAATATTACTTTCTCTCGAAACGGCAATATCAATAGTTTTAAAAAACATACCCAAAACAGGATTTTTCGTCAACTCTTCTTTGCCCATAAAATGATACCTCCCTTTGGCCAATAAGCAAAAAAGAACGATATCTAAATTAGAACTGTGGTTTGCACAATAGATATAGGTTTGCTTGGAATTTAGCTTCTTTTCAAATTTAAAATTCAGATAAACCCCTGCTAGTGTAGTGCTAATCAAAGCATGAAAAGCCCTTAATTTATTCAAATAGTAATAGTATTTCGGTTTTCGTGTACCCAAGTAATAGAGTGGCCAAAACAAAAAGAAGAAAAATACAATGCAAAACGAAAAGTAAAAAAAATGTATTCTTTTGAGCAGTTTAATCATCTAAACCAAAAATACAAAATATGATAATCTATTTATTTTATTTTTCTAAAAAGCTAGCCAAGCTTAAATACTAATTTAACTTTTATTAACCATTCAAATCTTTATTTAACTAATAATTAACAATTAGCCTTGTCAAACTATTTTTTAGTGCAAAAAAAATTATTTAACATTGGCAACAATAGCGCCTATGCTGAACATGGTATCGAATAAATCAGAAAATGATGTATTGTTGATTAAACTCAAGAATGGTGAGGCTACTGCATTTGAAGAAATCTACAATCAATACCGAAGCAAAATATATACTTATGCATTGAAACTGTGCAAATCGACAGTTATTGCTGAAGAAATTACCCAAGAAGTATTTATCAAAATTTGGCAAAAACGAGAGCAGCTTAATCCAGAGCTTCATTTTGGTGCCTATTTAAAAAAGATTGTTTTAAATGATGTGTTGAATCATTTGAAAAAAGTAGCGAGAGAAAAAACTTTACAAGACGAGCTCTTTTCATATCTCAGTGCAATTAAAAATAGTTCGGAAGATCGGCTTTTAGAAAAAGAACTGCTCAAGACCTATGAGGAAGCCATTGCCCAATTACCCCCTCAAAAAAAAATCATCTATCAACTGAGCAGAAATGAGGAGCTTACCCATGATGAGATTGCCAAAAAGCTCAACATTTCTAAAAACACAGTAAAAAACCACATGGTAGAAGCCACTAAATTTATTCGCAATTATGTGAGTAAACATGGAAGTATCATCTGTTTTTTAATGGCCGCCTCAAATTATTTTCGGTCCAACTAGTCCTATCCCTTTTTTCAATTGTATTAGTTATAAATGGATTTGGCAGCGGAGCCAAGTTCTTTAGTTCAACTGTATATTGAAAACGCAACAAGAATTCAAACACCTATATCAACTGTACCTCACCAATCAGTGTACGGCACAAGAGCTGGAAGCATTTTTTGCGCTTTTACGTAACCATGGAAATGACGAAGAAATCACAGCTTTGCTAGCAGATACCTGGGATGAAACACAAACCGTTCCAGATACAGG
This sequence comes from Pedobacter sp. Hv1, assembly GCF_001412215.1. Classification (GTDB taxonomy): domain Bacteria; phylum Bacteroidota; class Bacteroidia; order Sphingobacteriales; family Sphingobacteriaceae; genus Pedobacter. Next base: position 90,586 of record NZ_LLWP01000004.1, on the reverse strand, counting down.
CTTAACACCTCAATTTCTTCCACTTTATACGGAGAAAATTGAACCTAAGGTTGTTCCAACCAAAAAATTGATTCCTTATCGATTAATTGCTATTGCTGCAAGTATCCTAATCGTTTTCGCCAGTTTGGTTTTTTTCAAGAATAACCTATCTAACCTTATCGATCCCGTACAACAACAGGCAATGCTTACCCATGGAGAACGTAAACAGTTGCAACTGGACGATGGTACTAAAGTATGGTTAAGTCCAAATAGTAAATTAAGCTATCCAGACAAATTTACGAGCAAGCAAAGATTAGTTAGCCTTGATGGAGAAGCATTTTTTGAAGTGGCTCATGATGCAGCACATCCATTTATTATCAAAACAGGCAAAGTAAGCACAACAGTGCTTGGCACATCTTTTAATATTAATGCATATCAACAAAAACACACCATAAATGTAACCCTGGTTAGCGGAAAGGTAGCAGTGGCCCTTAACACTAAAAATGTTACCATGTTGCCAAATCAACAAATTATTGTCGACAAAACAACAGCCCAACTAACCAAAATTGATTTCCCAGGTGCCGCTTCCTTTCTACATAAGCGGTTAGGCTTATATGAATATCAAGGAACGGCACTGAAGGAGGTCATTAAAGATTTGGAAACACAATATGGTATCCAAATACAATTGGATAGTGAATTAGTTGAAAGCAATTTTTATGGAAATTTAAACATGAACGATCCGATTAGCCAAACCTTAAATAAACTGGGTACGGTAATGGAAATCAAATGGAAAAGAAATGGAGGGCAATATGTAATCATCAAATAAGTGCTCGATCCTGTAGTACAGAACCGAGCAAATATCTACATCAATTCAATGCCCAAGCCTTGAGAACTATAGGGCAATAAAATCAATTAATAGTATAAAGTTATGAATACTCAGCGAGCTTATCAAAATAATGTATAGATATAGCTTAACGAAGTAGACATTCAAATAAAACCCACACAAAATGAAAAAAATCGAACCTAAAAGGTTCTTAATCTTTATTGCGATTATATTGTTGCTGTTAATAATGGTACAATCGCAAGCTCATGCTCAAAGTATGCTTGAAAAAAAGATGAGTATCCAAATAAAGGATGAGTTTCTTAAAAATGCACTAGATAAAATTACGACAGAAAGTGGCATTAAATTCACCTATAACGAACAAATTGCCAAGAGTAAAATCAAAATTACTGTAATTGCTAAAGACAAAATGTTAAAAGAGATTTTAACCACGGCTTTTGCAGACCAAGCCTTGATATTTAGTCAGTTGGACCAAGAAATATTTATCAGATTTGATCCTTCAAAAACAAAAAAGGTAATCGCCGGTCCGGCGGCTAATCCGGCACAAACAGGAGAGAAATATAACATTAGTGGCACCGTGAAATCTAAAAACAGTGGTGAAACCTTAATTGGTGCCACAATTAGGGTTACTGGCACAACAGCATTAGTGGCTACCAGCAACGAATATGGTTTTTACTCGTTAAGCCTACCCAAAGGCAGCTATACTGTTGAGGTAAAAACAGTAGGAAATAAAACCTTTAGAGAAACTCTTGATCTCGATAAAAATCTAGTACTCAACATCTCACTCGAAGATGAGAGCAATCAATTAGAAATGGTAACGGTTACTGCTTCGCCAAGTCAAAGGAATATCAAAACTACCCAAATGGGCATGGAACGCCTAAGTATTGTAGAAACCAAAACTGTTCCTGTTTTAATGGGCGAACCAGATGTGATCAAAACCTTACAATTGTTACCAGGTGTTAAAACCGGAGGTGAAGGTACTGGAGGCATGTTTGTACGTGGCGGTGGTGCCGATCAAAATATGATTTTATTAGATGAGGCCCCTGTTTACAATGCCTCTCACCTTTTGGGTTTCTTCTCTACCTTTAATTCTGATGCCATTAAAAATGTAACCCTGTACAAAGGCGGAATGCCCGCCCAATATGGTGGTGGCCTCTCTTCGGTATTAGATGTAAAGATGAACGATGGAAACAATCAAAAATTTGGGGTAAATGGCGGAATTGGCCTCATTGCTGCCCGACTTAATTTGGAAGGCCCGATACAAAAAGGAAAATCTTCTTTCTTGATCTCAGCCAGAAGAACTTATGCCGATATGTTTTTGAAATTATCTAGCGACACCTCGATCAACAAAACTCAATTGTATTTTTACGATCTTAACCTAAAGGCCAACTACATTTTGGGCGATAAAGACCGTTTGTATATTTCTGGTTATTTTGGAAAGGATGTATTAACGTCAGACAACCTTTCTGGTATCAATTGGGGCAATGCAACATCTACCCTACGTTGGAACCATGTATTTAGTCCTAAGCTCTTTTCTAATACCTCTGTTATTTTTAGCAATTACAATTATAAAATTCGAGCCAATAATGATGAAACCTCACTAAGCTTATTTTCACAAATCCGCGATTGGAATTTCAAGGAGGATATGCAATGGTATGCCAATGATAAGAATACCATCAGTTTCGGCATCAACTCTATTTACCATACCATTAAACCTGGTGAAGTGCAGGCCATAGGTAATTCTGGTTTCATTTCGCAAAACTTACAGAATAGGTTTTCATTAGAGAACGCTGCTTATATCAGTAATACCTGGAAAGCCAGCGATCGTTTTAGCCTTACTTATGGGCTAAGGCTTTCAGCATTCAGTATTTTTGGCAAAGGAGAGTATTTCACCATTGATAATGATGGAGATGTAATTGGCAGCAAAAGTTATAAAAGTGGAGAGTTGGTTAAAACATATTTCACGCTCGAGCCAAGGTTAGCAGCATCGTTCCAGGTGAATGAATCTACTGCACTTAAGGCTTCTTTTGTAAGAAATGCACAAAATCTGCATCTTATTTCTAATTCTAACGCCGCCTCACCAACAGACAGATGGGTGGCCAGCACCAACCTCATCAAACCAGAATTGAGCGACCAAGTATCATTAGGTTATTATAAAAATTTTGCTTTCAATAGTTTCGAGTTCACAGCCGAAACTTATTATAAAACGCTGCAAAACCAGATCGATTACCGCAATGGCGCTGATATATTTACGAATAAACCGATAGAAACACAATTGTTGTTTGGTAAAGGCAGAGCTTATGGTTTGGAGCTGTTATTGAAAAAGAAAACTGGCAGGTTAACCGGTTGGTTGGGTTATACCATTTCTAGAACAGAAAGAAAAATCGATGGTATCAATAACAATGAGTGGTACAAAGCCAGACAAGACAAAACCCATGATATTTCATTGGTTACCATTTATCAATTGAGCAAAAAGTGGACAGTTTCTGCCAACTGGGTATATGCTACCGGAAATGCAGTAACCTTTCCTAATGGCAAATACACCATGTTAGGTCAAAGTTATTACTATTTTTCTGAGCGTAATGCAGATCGGATGCCAGCTTACCACAGATTAGATTTAGGCGCTACACACCAATTGAAACAGACCAAAAAATTCTCTTCGGAGCTTACTTTTAGTCTTTACAATGCCTACGGAAGAAAAAATCCATTCCGTATTGCTTTCAAGGATAGTGAAACAAATCCTAATCAAACTGAAGCCATCAGAACAACCTTGTTCAGGTTTGTTCCATCAATCTCTTATAATTTTAAATTCTAGTATATGAAATTCTTATATCGACTTATATTCTTTGCCAGCTTTAGCCTCTTATTGGCCTGCGAAGACCCCATCACGCTTCAATTGAAAGACAATACCCCGAAATATGTAATTGAGGGCATGGTTACCAATGAGGCAGGAGCTTGCTGGGTAAATGTGAGCCAAACCAAAAGCCTGAGCGAGAGCAATCAATTTAATGGAGTTAGTGGTGCTATTGTAAAAATAGCCTACAATGGCAACACCATTACATTAACAGAAACTGAAAAAGGCGTATACAAAACCAATTTGATCAATGGTACTCCGGGAGTAACCTATCAGCTCAATGTCAATATCAGAGGCGAAGTCTTTACGGCATCGAGTAAAATGCCAGCAGTGGTTCCTTTTCTCGACTTTAAGCTTAAACCGAGCGATTATGATACCGTGAGAACTACACCCATGGTTAAATTCAAAGATCCGGATGGTGTAAACAATTATTATTGGTTTCAGCAGTACATTAACGATAAACTTCAAAGCCAATATAAGGTGTTGAATGATGAGTTTACACCTGGACAAGAAGTAAACGATTACCTGGTATTTGAAAATACGACCAAAAACAACAGCAAAAACATTAAAAGAGGTGATAAGTTAACTGCAGAAATGCATAGCATTGATCCTGCTGTTTACACCTACCTATTTAGCCTTAGCAATGCCAATGGCTCATTAGATGGTGCAGCACCAGCCAACCCATTGAGCAATATAAAAGGTGGTGCACTTGGTTTTTTTAGTGCCCATACTGTTGAACGAAAAACATTGGTTATTCCTTAATTTTTCAAACTGTTATAGAGATTAGATGAAAGAGGTCGCCTTTGTGGTGGCCTCTTTCATTTTAACATGAATCCATTTTAGATGGTTATCCTTTCGTAATTTTTGTGCCTCTAGATAATTCATCAGCAGAAAACTGATTAAAGAATGTATTTTGCTCATAATTTATTTTTAATTTCGCCAACATGAAAGAAACGGTTGTAAGCGGCATTAGGCCGACAGGAAAGCTACATTTAGGAAATTATTTTGGTGCTGTAACCAATTTTGTAAAGATGCAGTACGATTACAACTGCTATTTTTTTATTGCAGATCTTCATTCACTAACCACTCACCCTACTCCGGCCGATTTACATGGTTATGTTAAACATGTATTGGTAGAGTATTTGGCTTGTGGTATCAACCCTGAAGAAACCACGATCTATATCCAATCGGATGTTCCAGAAGTTTCAGAACTTTATTTATACCTAAATATGAATGCTTATTTAGGAGAACTAGAACGCAGTGCGTCTTTTAAAGATAAAATTCGTTCGCATCCCGATAATGTAAATGCAGGTTTATTAACGTATCCAACATTAATGGCAGCTGATATTTTAATCCACAGGGCAAATAAAGTTCCTGTAGGTAAAGATCAGGAGCAACATTTGGAAATGACCAGAACGTTTAGCAACCGCTTTAATAGATTATATAACACAGATTATTTTCCTGAGTCTTTTGCATTTAATTACGCAGACAACTTGGTAAAGGTACCCGGATTGGAAGGTAAAGGTAAAATGAGCAAATCAGACGGTGATGGAAACTGTATCTATTTAGCTGATAGTCCTGAAGTAATTCGCAAAAAAGTTTCAAGAGCAGTGAGCGACAGTGGTCCGACCGAAGAAAATCAGGCCAAACCAGAAGCTATTCAAAACTTGTTCGATTTGATGAAAATTGTTTCAACTACCGATACGGTTGAGCATTTTGATGGATTGTACAATAAAATGCAAATTCGTTATGGCGATATGAAAAAGCAGTTGGCAGAGGATATGATTGTATTTAACACGCCAATTAGAGAACGCATTGAAGAACTTTCTAAAGATGATACTTATTTAAGACAAGTAGCAAAACATGGTGCTTTAAAGGCTAGAGAAAGTGCGCAAAAAACAATCAGAGAAGTAAGAGAATTAATAGGTTTTAAAAGTTTTTAATAGTAGTATTGTGTAATGTGAACGGCGTTTAACCAAACGCCAAAAGCAAAACGTACGCTCAAATCATCAGAAAGAAATATGCACATAGCAATAGTTGGAAACATTGGCGCAGGCAAAACTACATTAACTGGTCTGCTTGCCAAAAATTATGGTTGGGAAGCGCTCTATGAGGCCGTAGATAACAATCCTTATTTAGAAGATTTTTATGGAGACATGAAACGTTGGAGTTTCAATCTTCAGATCTATTTTTTAAATAGTCGTTTTCAACAGATTGTAGAAATTGAAACCAATAAACGCAATGTGATACAAGATCGTACCATTTATGAAGATGCACACATTTTTGCAGACAACCTGCACGAAATGGGCTTAATGACTTCGAGAGATCATGACAATTACAAAGCAATATTCGACAATATAACCTCATTTATTAAACCACCAGATTTATTGGTGTATTTAAGAGCATCTGTACCTACTTTGGTCAACAATATCCAACGTCGTGGTAGAGAGTACGAAGCAAGTATCCGTATCGATTATTTATCAAAACTAAATGAGAAATACGAAGCTTGGATTAAGAACTACAGTTTAGGTAAGCTTTTAATTTTAGATAAAGACAAACTTGATTTTACAAATAGTCCTGAAGATTTAGGCACTGTAATTCAAGCTATTGAAGCAGAAATTAACGGACTTTTTTAAATCACTATTGAAAACCTTAGGCATCATTCCTGCTCGTTTTGCGTCGACCAGATTTCCTGGTAAACCATTGGTTGACATTGGCGGAAAAACCATGATCCAAAGGGTTTATGAACAAGCGTTAAAAGCCAATTTAGATCAAGTTGTTGTAGCTACCGACGATGAAAGAATTGCGAGTACGGTAACAACATTTGGTGGTAAATTTGTAATGACCAGTGCCCAACATCAAAGCGGAACAGATCGTTGTGCCGAAGTAGCCCAGCAACTGCCAGGTTTTGACGTAGTGATCAATATTCAGGGTGATGAGCCTTTTATAGACCCACAACAAATTTCATTGGTCAGTTCTTGTTTCGAAGATGAGACTGTGCAATTGGCTACTTTAGTTAAAGAAATTAAAGAGGATACTGAGCTTTTTAATGTCAACATTCCTAAAGTTGTGATCAACGTTAACCAAGAAGCCATTTATTTTAGCCGTCATCCTATCCCCTATATCCGTAATGCGGTGCAAGAAAATTGGGCAAAAACACATCAGTTTTATAAACATATTGGAATTTATGGCTACAGAACCACTACATTATTGGCCATTACCAAACTTGCTCCTTCTTCTTTAGAGTTGGCAGAAAGCTTAGAACAATTGCGTTGGTTAGAAAATGGCTATCAGATTAAAACAAAGGTAACTGATATCGAAACGATAGCTATCGATACGCCAGAAGATCTACAAAAAATAGTTTTTTAAGATATTTTTTTATCTTCGATAGCTAATTAATCATCATATGAAATCTTCTTCCCTAAGCTTACTTATCCTTGTCTTGTTTTTTGCTGCTTGCAATAGCAATCCATCAAAAGAAACAGCAATAGATACCAAAAAAACAGTCTTACAAGCATTTTCAGATACGGTTAAATTAGACACCTTTAAAATTGAGTTAAAAGGTGAAAAAGCGAAGGACATGTCGCTCCTATTTACCATTACTTCTTACAAAGGTGTACAAATCTACAAGCAAGAGATCAAGGCAGCAGAACTTTTAAAAAGTTACCTGGCCAGTGCCGAGTTGAAAAAAGAAGAAGAAAAAGTTAAATTCTTAAATGATGAGATCAATTACTTCTTTGATGAGCAACACTTTTTAATCCCAGCGGTTACCGAACAAGAACAACCAGACAATAATGTTCCCGATAAGGATTTTTATAATGAACTTAAACAAACCATGCTCAATGGTTTTGATTACAGGCTTGGTAAAGACACTAAGATCTATATTGCCTGGTCTGTTAAAGAACAAAAAGTAAAAGCATACTACAAGTGTTGTGAACTAGCTAAATAAAAGTTTTTAGGTTTTATTAAATAAGAAATCGAACAAATTCACTTCGGGCTTTAAAGCCAATTTTTTACGCAAACGATACCTACTTACCTCTACAGCCCGGGGAGTAATGTTTAAGAGCTGTGCAATTTCTTTTGACGAAAGGTTCATTTTTAGATAGGCACAGAGCTTTAAATCGCTTGGACTCAAATTAGGATATTTATCTTTCAGGTTGCTTAAAAAGTTAGCGTGAACGTGGTCAAAATGGACAGCAAACTGGTCCCAATCACTATCTAGCTTTTTAGCCTCATTTAACAAACGAATTACCTTTTTAATATCATTAGCTGTGTCTTTATTGGTGGTTTGCTGTACCAAAGGCAAAAGCTCATCTCCTATTTTAGATAATAATTTACCACGTTGCACCAAATGCATGGTAGTAGTGGCCAATTCTTTATTTTTAAACTCTACATCAGCCTCTAATTGTTTCTTTTGGAGTTTGGTTATCTGTTGTTCGTTTCTTTCTATTTCTAATTGATGTTTTTGTCTTAAGTTATCCTGCTCCTTTTGATGTTCCTTCTCTTGGAATTTAATTAATAAATACAAGAGAAAGATAAAACCAATAAAATAAATGATATAGGCAAAATTGCTTCGATACCAGGCTGGTGCAATGGTAAAGCTATAAGTTACAGGCTCAGATTCGTTACCCAGGTTGTTTCTTGCCTTAACTTTAAAGGTATAGTTGCCATGTGCCAAATTGGTATAATCTTTTTCACTTTTACTGCTCCATGCAGACCAATCGTCATCATAGCCTTTCAGCTGAAAGCTATATTCAATATTCTCTCTTTGTTCAAATAAGGTAGACGCATATTCAAAATGTAGCGAATTAAACTTATAAGGCAATTTAGCGTTGTATTTCTTTTGGGGTTTTACATTGTTAAAATAGCCACCAAACAATATACTATCTGTTTTACCCATGATACGGATTTGGCCTAACAATACATTTGGCTTATAGATATTGGCCGCATATTTCTGATAATCTAAATGGATTAGCCCTTTATTGGCACCGATAAATATATTGTTATCGTTATAAGGGTATATATTTTCGAAACCGGCTACAATCTTTTGAGATAGCTCTGGAAGTTCAACAATAGTAAAATTCTGATTTCCGCTTTTCTTCTTTAAATCAACAACACCTACCTTTTTATCTGATACAAACCACAGTTTACCCGTATCATCTTCAACTAAACATTGAATAGGAATACTTTTAAAAATTGGTCTGAAAAAGCTGCTGACTTGAAATTTTTTCTTTTTTGGATTATACTCATAAATCCCATCAGATGTGGCCGCTACTATTTTATTTTTAAGTGCAAACACATAATTATATAAGGTTAATGGCAAACCATCTTTTTCTGTCATCAAGCTTGTTTTAACAATTCTTTGCTTGTCGGCAGAAAGATCCATCTTAAAAATACCCCTGTACGGATGTGACGCCCAAATACAGTTTACTTTATTGTCTATGGCCACAAATCTTAAGGGTTCATTTAAAGAGAGGAAGTTTCGATTATTTACCAGCTCATCATCTTTAAAATCCAAAATCTGCAAACCAGTGTAAGTTCCCGTAATTACTTTATCGCCCAATGGCCTGTACAACCAGGTCCCAATGGCATCGTACAATTGTTTGGCATTGTTGTTTTTCACATCAAATGCACCTTCTTCGTTTGCCAATAACAAATGTTTGTTAATTTCTGCCAAACCCCAGGTTTGCCCCTTGGTATTGTTTACTTCTGCAAATTTCGATTTGCTATTGCTAATATCTGTCTGATTGAGATCTACAGGTGCCGAAAACAAGCCATTAGATGTACCAACATATAATCTATGGTCGAAGATTCGACTGGCATAACTCGAGATCTGTTTATTCCGATCGGGATAGATATGTTTGATTGCACTGTTAAATGCAATAAATGAGATCCCATCGTCAAGCCCTAGCCATAGGTTTTGGTGGTGATCAATAAAAATACTTCTAATGTTATTGTTCAATAACCCTTCGGCATAAGAAAACTGTCTTTCCAGCTCTCCTTTTTTATTAATGATCAATAAAGCCGATGAGGTGGTACCCAAAGCATATAAATCATCATTGATCTGAATGGCTCCATTGATCCGATCATTATAAAATATATGGTCTAGTGGGCTATTCTTTTTAATCAGTTTATTATTTATTAACAAAAACAACCCATCTTTTAAAGTTGTAATTAATAAAGTATCCCCTTTGTAGGGAAGTGTAGCAGTAATGTTGGCATTGATGATCCTTGGATCGTTACACTTCACTATCCACTTTCCATCTTTCAGGGTTTTTAAGCCAATGTTTATTTCTTGAGCCACAACTTCATTGTTGGCTACCCCCATGTAAACCCAGGTTAATTGAGTTCTATATACCTCTATTTTATTGTTCTTTAGCTTAAATATCTTGGTTACTGTTCTAAAATAGACTTCATCATTTAGTAACACGATATTCCAAACATCAGCAAATTGACGATCTGCTGCTGGTATCAGATTTTTAAGCGATTTATAGGTCAGTGTTCCATTCTTATCAGGGTAATAATAGCCAATCTCGTCTTGTGCACCCACAAAGATCTTTCCTTGTTTGTCTATCTTCACCGATCTTAAAACAGTTTTATTAGGAAAAGGATAACGTTTCCAATACGCACCATTAAAAGTTAACAGCCCTTCATTATTGGCAAAATATAAAACTCCTTGATGATCTTGTGCAATGCCCCAGTTCTGGGTACCCGCTCCATAGTCTAAACCAGTATAGCTTGTTACCTGTGGCAAGCCAATTGGATCTTGGGCATTTACCATACCAACTGGCAATAAATAGAATAATAAGATCAAAAAGATAAACCTCATTTCTTTAAAAAAGATTAGTTCAGTTAGTAGTTTACAATTGGTTATAGTACTTGGTAGTTATTGTTTCATGAAGATAAGAAAATTCATCTTGTTGTGGTAACATATTGCGTATTCTAATCGATTTTGCAGAAAAAAGTACTTCTTGTATGGGTATTGTAGTGGGTCACTTTTTCACATTCGGGTAGTTGTACGTATATATTTGTGTTACATCCATTGCCAAAATTGACTTGTTTCTACTCGTTAACAATGGTGATGAACTAACTAAAATATAAACTTTAATTTATTTGTTATGAAAGGAAAATCTACGTTCATTCTTTTGCTGTTTTCCCTGTTTTTTTCTGCCAGTGTCTGGGCGCAAGAAATAGACGTATCGGGAAAAGTAATCTCCAAAATTGATGGGCTGCCCATACCAGGGGTGTCAGTTCAAATTGAAGGAACAAAAACCGGAGTGGCCACCGACCAAAATGGTGCCTTCCGAATCAAAGTTCCCAAACTAGGTGCAGTGCTTGTCTTTTCACAAATAGGCATGGAAACCCAAAGCTTTACTGTAAACAACAACCAACCTATTAGTATTGTATTAACCGAACAAACTAGCGGCTTGGGTGAGGTAGTAGTAATTGGTTATGGTACACAAAAGAAAAGTGTGGTTACAGGAGCTATTTCTCAAGTAAAGGCTTCCGATTTAGAAAATATGCCCGTTACACGTATCGAGCAATCATTACAAGGTAGAACGTCAGGCTTAACCATTACTTCGAGTTCTGGCCAACCTGGCGATGGCGCTACACTGCGGATTAGGGGTACAACCTCTATCAATAACAGTGAAGCCTTGTATGTAGTAGATGGTGTGCAAGTTGGTGGTGGTATAGACTACCTTAACCAAGCAGACATCGAATCTATTGAGGTTTTAAAAGATGCAGCCTCTGCGGCCATTTATGGTGCAAGAGCAGCAAATGGCGTTATTATCATCACTACAAAAAGAGGAAGTAAAAGTGGAAAGATGAGTGTAAATTACAACACTTACCTGGGCACACAAGCACCGGCTAGAAAACTAGACCTGCTAAATGCCACACAATTTGCTACACTATATAACGAAGCCCAGTTAACGGCAACGCCAAATATACCAGCCCCACGTTTCCCTAATCCATCGCAATATGGAGTGGGTACAGATTGGCAAGCAGCTGTATTTAACAACAGTGCTAAAATCCAAAATCACGAATTAAGCATAAGTGGTGGTAATGAAAAATCTACCTATTATAGTTCTTTTGGCTATTTCGATCAAGATGGTATTGTAGCTACCAGTAACTCAAAATACAAAAGATTTACTGCCCGTTTCAATTCAGACCACCAGATTACCAAAGCCATCAAATTTGGCCAGACCATTGGCTACACCCGTACCAATTCTGTAGGTGTAGGTACCAATAGCGAATATGGTTCGCCGTTGGGCAGAGCGATCAATATGGATCCTATAACCCCAATTATTGAAACTGATCCTGCAAAGATTAATGCAAGTCCATATAGTACAAACCCAGTAGTAAGAAATGCACAAGGTTTCCCATTCGGGATATCTACAATTGCGCAATCAGAGATCCTAAATCCATTAGCGGCATTGGCAGTAGCACAAGGCAATGGCTGGTCTGATAAAATTGTAGGTAATGCTTATGTTGAGGCAGAAATTATCAAAGGATTAAAAATAAGATCGCAAGGTGGTGTCGATTTGGCATTTTATGGTGGACAAGGCTTCACTCCTGTTCATTATTTAAGTCCAACTTTTAGTGTGCTTGTAAATTCTTACAACAGAAACCTTAATAGAGGTTTGTTCTGGTCGTTAGAAAATACAGTTAGTTATACCAAATCCATCCAAAAACATAATTTCACTGCCTTATTAGGTTATTCAGCACAGAAAAACAAAGGCGAAGGACAAAGTGTAGCCTACCAAAATCTACCTGTAGACAATCTTAAAGATGCTTCATTAAGGTTTGCAGTAGCCAGAGAAAATCGCGATGGTGGAGGTTTTGAATATCTCAATACATTGAACTCTGCATTTGCTCGTTTAACTTATGATTACGATGAGAAATATTTATTTACTGGTATCATCCGTAGAGATGGATCATCACGTTTTGGACCGAACAACAAGTTTGGTTACTTCCCTTCTGCTTCTGCAGGTTGGGTCATCACCAAAGAGAGCTTCTTTCCTCAAAATAAATATGTTACTTTCTTAAAGTTCAGAGGCTCATATGGGGTAACAGGTAATGATAACATTGGCGATTTTAGATACCTATCTACGGTAAGTGGTGGCAGAAACTACACTTTGGGTACTAGCGCAGGTTTAAATATCGGCGTTAGTCCAGATGCATTATCTAATCCAGATTTAAGATGGGAAGAAACATCTTCTACCGATGTTGGTTTAGATGCAACCTTGTTTAACAACATCAGTTTAACGGCCAACTGGTATAAAAAGAAAACCAGCGGTATGTTATTACAAATTGCCGTACCGGGTTATGTAGGTAACAATGGTCCGATTGGTAATATTGCCGATCTTGAAAACTCTGGTTTTGAGTTGGAATTGGGTTATAACAAAAAGATTGGCGATTTTTCATTTAGAGTTGCTGCCAATGGATCATTTGTAAAAAACAAAATCGTATTCTTAGGTGCTGACAAAGAATTTTTAGGTGGTCAAACAGTAACCCCTCAAAACTTGGAGGTTACACGTACCAAACTTGGCCATGCCATTGGTTCATTTTATGGCTATAGAAGTGATGGGTTGTTCCAAAATCAAGCAGAAATCAACAATTACAAGAATAGTGCTGGTGGTTTAATCCAACCAAATGCTAAACCTGGTGATATTAAATTTATTGATGTAAATGGTAATGGATCAATTGACCCTAATGATAGACAGATTATTGGCGATCCAACCCCAGATTTCACTTATGGCATTACCTTCAATGCGGCCTACAAAGGTTTCGATATGGTGGTATTAGGTCAAGGTGTTGCTGGTAACCAGATCTTTAATGCAACAAGAAGATTTGATTTACCAACTTCAAACTACACCACTGCTATTTTAAACAGATGGACAGGTGAAGGTACAAGCAACAAAGTACCACGACTAACTTTAAACGATACCAATGAGAACTACAGTAGAGTATCTAGCCTATTTATAGAAGATGGTTCTTATTTCAGGATCAAAACATTACAGATCGGTTATACCCTACCTAATAAGTTGACCCAAAAAGCAGGCATCAACAAAATAAGATTTTATTTGATGGCGAACAATTTATTAACCCTAACAAAATATACAGGCTTTGACCCAGAGATTGGTGGTGGCAGTTATGGTGTAGATCGTGGTTTTTATCCACAAGCAAGAACTTATTTTGCTGGTATAAATGTTGGTTTTTAATAATTATAAATGATGAAAAATAAATATATAAAAAGCACAATCGCAATAGTTGCGATGATGCAGATTTTTGTATCATGTAAGAAAGATTTTTTAGAATTAACTCCAAAAGGGACAACGCTAGAAGACAATTTCTACAAAAATGAAAAAGAAGTAATGCAAGGTGTGATTGCAGTATACGATGTAATGCAATGGGGCACCACTGGTGGCTATACCATGAAAATGCCATTGTTAAGTGCAGCTTCTGATGATTGTTGGGCAGGTGGTAGTAATGCCGCAGATCAACCAGCATGGGTTGCTTATGACAATTTTAACATGAGCTCTTTTGTTGGACCTCAGGGTGGTTTGTGGAACAAAAACTATAGTGGAATTAACCGTGCCAACCTAATCTTAAGCAAAATTGATAAGTCAACTACCTTATCTGCTTCTTTTAAAACAAGGGCAACCGCAGAAGCTAAATTTTTAAGAGCTTATTTTTATTTTGATCTGGTAAGATGGTTTGGCAATGTTCCTTTAATTGTAACTACATTACCAACTGCAGAGTTATATACACAAAAACAATCTGCACCTGCACAAATTTATGCGCAGATAGAAAAAGACTTGAGAGATGCCATTGCAGGCTTACCCCCTCTTGTTGCTGCTGCAGAAAAAGGCAGAACATCACAAGGGGCTGCAAAAGCACAATTGGCCAAAGTTTTATTGTATCAAAACGACAATACCAAATTGGCAGAAGCCATTACCTTATTTGAAGATGTAAACAAAACAGGTAATGCTTATGGTTATAAATTAATGACCAATTATGCTGATATTTTTGATCCTGCAAATAAATTCAATTCTGAGTCTATCTTAGAAATCCCTCACTCAAATAATGCAGCATGGGGCGATTGGGGATGGATCAATGGCGGCGAAGGGAACGTAGCCACTCAATTTATTGGTATGGATACCTACAATGGCGATACTTATTCTAGTGGATGGGGTTTCTGTCCGGTTACTTTAGACTTGGTAAATGTATTAAAAACAGATCCTCGTTTTGCGGCTACAATTATTGATGGAGCTGCTTTAAAAGCTGCAGGCGCTACTTATAACGCCCGTTACCAAAACACCGATTATTTCATTAGAAAATATGCACCATTAAAAGTTTACCGTTCTACCTTGGGTGTAGCAGAGCAAAATTGGCCTATTAACGAAATCGAAATCAGGTTGGCAGACACCTATCTAATGCAAGCAGAAGCCTTAGTTAAAAATGGCAGTAACCCTACTAGGGCCAAAGAACTACTTGATGCAGTTAGAGGAAGAGTTGGTTTAGGATCTGTTCCTGCAACATTAGATAACATCTATAACGAACGCAGATTAGAGCTGGCAACAGAAGGACACCGCTTTTTTGACTTGGTGCGCACAGGCAGAGCAGTAACAGTTTTAGGACCTCTTGGTTATAAAGCTAACAAAAGTGAGTACTTGCCTATTCCACAATCAGAAATCGATGTTACTAAAGGAGTTATTAAACAGAATCCTGGTTATTAATCATTCAAAAAATGAAATCAATTAAAAACACAATAAAAACATCAATCTGGCTAAGTTTATGTTTGATGTTAACCTTAATTAGCGCTTGTAAAAAAGACAATGCGCTAAAAGATCTAGGTGCTGCCCCTACTGCAGACCAGGTTAAATTTAGCTCAGCACCAACAAGTGCCAATGCCAATATCATTAATTTCAAAAACGAATCGCCTGGTTTTAGGGCCATCTGGGACTTTGGGAATGGTGCAACTGCAGAGGGAAATGATGTACAGGCAGCCTATCCTTTAGTTGGCAATTATACCGTTAAACTAACCATTGTAACAGATGGTGGTTATGCATCATCTACAAAAACCATTAATATTGCTGCAACTAACCCGGCCATGTTAACAGACCCTGCGTTTGTTACCCTTTCTGGTGGTTTAGGCAATGCTACTGGCAAAACCTGGATCATTGACCAAACACAACCAGGACATTTGGGTGTTGGACCAGTGGCTTCGCAATTTCCAGACTGGTACCAAGCTGGTCCAAATGAAAAAGCGGGTTTGGGCTTTTACGATGACGAGATGACGTTTAACATGAATGCGTTAAAATATACTTATGCCAATAATGGAACTACATTTGCCAATGCTTCAAATGCACCCGGTATTGGTGGGCCTACAGGCACGTCAGATCCAATGGTAAATTATACGCCCCCAACCAATTTAACCTGGTTGGTAACCACCATTAATGGCACTAAATACATCACCATTAGCGGCAATGGCTTTATATCTTACTATTTAGGTGTTTCACAATACCAAATTCTTTCACTTACTGAAGATGAAATGTGGTTGAGATCTTTAGATAAATCAAACGCAGGAAATGCTTGGTATTTGAAACTGATTAGAAAAGGATATGTGAGGCCAGTTGTACCTCCTGTACAAAAACCAATGCAAGCTGCCAATCTAAGTGACGATTTCCAAACCACCTCTAATATTACTTGGATACCTGAAAACATGGATTTTGTGAGATCATACGATAATCCTTCTAAGTTCCCATTAAATACCTCTGCTAAAGTTGGTTATTACGAAAAAAGAACCGGAGACGATGGACAGTATGGCAATTTAAACGTTACTTTACCTTATCGTTTTGATTTAACTACAAAAAACAAGATCAGGATGAAAGTATTCATCCCGAGTGGTAACGATTTTAGTAAAGTGAAATCAACCGTGGCCATCAAACTACAGAACTCATTACTCGGTGGCAATGCATGGCAAACACAGATCGAAATTGTGAAGACCATTTTACCAGCACAATACAATACATGGATCCAGCTAGAATTTGATTACTCAGGTTCTTCAGCCCAAACATTATATGATAAGATTGTGGTACAATTGGGTGGCGAGGGCCATCCACACCCAGGTATCTTCTACATTGATGATTTTGAATTTAAATAAGAAACAACCTTACTGTCTGGCTAATTGCCGGACAGTAAATTAACTCAGGAAATATGATGGTTAAACCGTTCAAAAAGCTTTATTACTTTATTGCACTCTCAGCAAGTTGTATATTATCATGCCAATCTTGTTCCACAAAAAAGGAGGATGGTATCATTATCACTCCTCCAAAACCAACCGAAATTGTTGACAAACAATGGAGTTTCGAAGCCACGCCTACTTGGGCCGACGAATTTGATTATACAGGTTTGCCATTAGATAGTAAATGGGATTATGACCTTGGCGGATCTGGTTGGGGCAATAACGAAAAGCAATATTATACCAATTCCATCAACAATGTAAATGTGGCAGACGGTAAACTATTCATTACTGCTAAAAAAGAAAGCATGAATGGAATGGCTTATACTTCTACCCGATTGGTAACCAGAAACAAAATGGATGTACTCTATGGGCGTATTGAAGTTAAAGCTAAACTGCCATCTGGAAGAGGCACCTGGCCAGCAATATGGATGCTGCCTACCGATCGGGCTTATGGCGATTGGCCGAAATCTGGCGAAATAGACATTATGGAACACGTTGGTTACGATCAAAACAATGTACATTTCACTACCCATACCGAGGCTTATTATTTCAAGATCAATACACAAAAAAGCAGTACAAAACTAATTCCTGATGCCAGTACAGCTTTCCATATTTACCGCGTAGATTGGACACCATATGCCGTACGTGGGTATTACGACAATGTAATGATATTTGAATTTGCCAATGAAGGTACAGGTTATAAGGTATGGCCATTTGACAAAAGATTCCATCTGTTGTTGAATGTTGCCGTAGGTGGCGATTGGGGTGGTGCGCAAGGCATTGATGATACCATCTTCCCTCAAAAAATGGAAATAGATTATGTACGCTATTACAAAATAATAGAAAAATAAATGTGGTCACCATTTAACTCTTGGTTCGTTAAAACATGCACCAAGGGTTGAAAACAAATTCAAATCATCCCTATAAATGTCTGGCTTTGGTCAGGCATTTTTTTTGCCTCTAATCCCAGAATTGTGTGTATACCAACCAATCATTTTTTCATTTTTCTTTCGCAAAACACCTAAACCAATCTTTATCAAGCTTCTATAGCCCACAAAAAATATTTAGTTAATTCCCTGTTAACATCAGATTTTTGTGTAACTTTGTATCCCGTACAAAAGCAATTAAAAAGGCAATCACAGCCCTATTAATTTCACAAACTCACAAACATGACTAAGTATATTTTTGTTACGGGCGGTGTTACTTCCTCATTAGGTAAGGGCATCATCTCCGCTTCATTGGCCAAACTTTTACAGGCAAGAGGTTACCGTGTAACCATCCAAAAATTCGACCCTTATATCAACATTGATCCAGGCACATTAAATCCTTATGAGCATGGCGAATGTTATGTAACCGAAGATGGAGCTGAAACAGATTTAGACTTAGGTCACTACGAGCGTTTTTTAAATACGCCAACCTCTCAGGCCAACAACATTACAACTGGTCGTATTTACCAAAATGTAATCAACAAAGAAAGACAGGGTGATTATCTAGGTAAAACCGTACAGGTAGTACCTCACATTACCGACGAGATTAAACGCAACATGCGCATTCTTGGCGATAGTGGCAATTACGATATCGTTATTACAGAATTAGGTGGTACCGTTGGCGATATCGAGTCGCTTCCTTTTATCGAGGCCGTACGTCAATTTAAATGGGAAGAAGGCTCTAGCAATGCAATAGTAATTCACTTGACATTGATCCCATTTTTGGCTGCAGCCGGAGAACTTAAAACCAAACCTACACAACACTCTGTTAAAGCCTTATTAGAATACGGTATCCAACCAGATATCTTGGTTTGCCGTACAGAACACCACATTAGTCCAGACATTCGTAAAAAAATTGCCTTGTTCTGTAATGTAAATATCAATGCCGTTATCGAATCAATTGATGCATCGTCTATTTATAGTGTGCCCCTATTGATGATGAAAGAGCAATTGGACAAAACTGTATTGAGCAAATTAAAATTGCCTGCTAAACACGAGCCAGACATGGAAAGCTGGAAAGATTTCTTAGGTCGTTTAAAAAATCCAACAGCAGAAGTTAAAATTGGTCTGGTAGGTAAATATGTTGAATTACCCGATGCCTATAAATCAATATCTGAAGCATTTATTCATGCAGGTGCAAAAAACGAATGTAAAGTACGCGTAGAATATATTCCATCAGAAAGCATCTATCCCGAAAACGTAAAAGAGAAACTAGGCCATTTACAAGGTGTTTTGGTAGCTCCTGGTTTTGGAAGTCGAGGTATTGAAGGAAAAATTGAAGCCATTAAATACGTGAGAGAGCATGAAATTCCTTTCTTTGGGATCTGTTTAGGTATGCAATGTGCAGTAATTGAGTACGGACGTAATGTATTGGGCTTAAAAGATGCCAACACTACAGAAATTAATGATACGGCCGAACATCAGGTAATTAACATGATGGAAGAGCAAAAAAATATCACTACCAAAGGCGGAACCATGCGTTTAGGTGCTTATCCATGCGATATCAAAAAAGGCACAAAAGCCTACTCAGCGTACGGAAAACAACACATTACCGAGCGTCATAGACACCGTTATGAATTTAATAACAAATATTTAGCGCAATATGAAGAAGCCGGAATGATTGCCTCAGGGATCAATCCAGACAGTAAATTGGTAGAAATTGTAGAGCTAAAAAACCATCCTTTTTTCGTTGGTGGACAATTTCACCCAGAATTAAAGTCAACAGTTGCAAATCCTCACCCACTTTTTGTTAAATTTGTCGCCGCTGCAATGGAGCACGCCAAAAAGAAAACAATATAATACAAGTTTAAAACATCATAATGGATAGAAATACATTCACAGGTCTGTTCCTGATCATGGTTATTTTAGGAGCAGCTGTCTTTTTTATGAAGCCAAGCGAGGCAGATATGAAAAAGGAAAGAGAAAAAATTACAGCAGATTCTCTTAAAAAAGCTGGAGTTAAACCAGCTCCTGCAGCAGTAACCACACCAACAGCCCCAACAAAACCAGACTCTACCACTTTGGCAGGTCCTTTTGGCGCAAACATTAATGGCACTGCAGCAACTTCTGTTTTAGAAAACGAAAATTTAAAATTGACCTTTACCACATTGGGCGGTAAAATTTTAAGTGTAGAAGTTAAAAACCAAAAAACTTATAGTGGCAAACCAGTTATCTTATTTAATGGTAGCGATAGCAAGTTTGGTCTGAACTTAAATATTGATGGTAAAATTGTAAACACCAACAACCTTTATTTTGCCCCTACTCAAACAGCTTCAGGGATCATCATGCGTGCCAATTACAATGCTGATAAATACATTGAATTTGTATACGATTTGAAACCAAACAGCAATAATGTTGGGTTTAACATTAATTTAAATGGTTTAAACGCAGTTGTACAAGGAAACAACATTTCTTTAAACTGGGAAACTACTTTATTAGAGCAAGAAAAATCTGCTAAAAAAGAACAAGAGCACTCTGCTCCTTTCTTTAAATATTTAGAGAAAAATCCAGACCATTTAGGTATCGGTAAAGACGAGAAGAAAGAACTAACCGAAGGTAAAATTGAGTGGTTCTCTTTTAAACAACAGTTTTTCTCTGCGGTATTGATCCCGCAAGTACCTTTTGAGAAAGGAAACCTAGAGGTTAAAGTAAGTACAGAACCGGGCCAGATTAAATGGTATGGTGCAAATATGCAATTGCCATTTGCGCAATTGGCTACCCAAAATTATGCCTTTAAGTTCTATTTCGGAACCAATAAATTCGATGCTTTAAAAGCACAGGGTCAAGAAATTGAGAAACAGGTTGATATGGGCTACTGGCCATTAAAATACATCAACAGATGGATTGTATTACCAGTATTTAAATTATTGGAAAGCTTTAACTGGGGTTATGGTGTAATTATCTTGGCACTTACCATCTTGTTAAAAATTGCCATGTCGCCATTAACCTACAAGTCGTACATCTCTATGGCTAAAATGCGAATCTTAAAACCAGAAATGGATGAGATTAAAGCTAAGGTAGGCGAAGATAATGCAACTCTATTGCAACAAGAATATTTAAAGCTGTACAAAAAAGTAGGTGTTAACCCATTAGGAGGATGTTTGCCAATGTTGCTACAATTACCATTTGTAATGGCTTTCTTCTTCTTCTTCCCTAATTTATTTGAGTTAAGGGGCGAGAGTTTCTTATGGATGAAAGATCTATCAACTTATGATGATTTTATCAAGTTTGGTTTCACCATTCCATTTATTGGCGACCACTTGAGTTTGATGTGTATTTTGATGACCATCTCTACTTTAATCTACACTTACTTCAATAATCAGATCTCTGGTGCAACCGGACAAATGAAATACATTGGTTACATTATGCCAATTATCTTCTTAGGTGTGTTGAACAGCTATCCATCAGGTTTGAACTATTATTATTTCTTGGCCAACATGTTAACCTTCTTACAACAGTTTTTAATTAGAAAGATGGTTAATGATGATAAAATTCACGCCATTTTACAAGAGAACAAAACAAAACCAGAAGGCGAGAAAAAGAAATCTAAATTTCAAGCTCGTTTAGACGATTATATGCGCACGCAAGCACAAGCTAAAACGCAAGAGAAAAAAGGTAAATAATCATTTTTCAATTGATGCGAACCGCAAATGAATTTCAGTATTCATTTGCGGTTTTTTTATGCATTAGGTTTAGGGCTTCAATAAAAATCTTTTCTTGTTTGTAAAATTTGACGTACAAATAGTGGTTTTGTGCATAAAATTTGCAATTTTTAAATTTCAATAAGGCCAAACCGCTTATTAACTAATATTAAACCATGCAAAAAAAACTAATCTTACTTTTTTTATTGTTTGCTAGTGTAGCTTACGCTCAAAAAAAACCGTTAGACCATTCTGTGTATGATACCTGGGAAAATGTGGGTATTAAACAATTCACCAATAATGGTCTTTGGGCTGCTTATGCTGTAAATCAGCAAGAAGGCGATGCCAATCTGTATTTTCAAGAAACATTGACCGCAAAAAAAATTAAAATTTCTAGAGCAAGCTCTGCTCAGTTTAGCGCTGATTCTAAATTCGCAGCTTTTGCCATTAAACCTTGGTACAAAGACACCAGAATGGCGAAAATCAAAAAGAAAAAACCAGACGATATGACCAAAGATACTTTGGGTATAGCCAATTTAACCACTTTGGCTGTAACTAAGATTCCTAGAGTAAAATCGTTTAAGTTTCCTGAAACTGGAGCTGCTTTATTGGCTTACAATTTGGAAAAAGCACCAGATACCAGCAAAAAAGCTAAACCAGCTGCTCCAGCAGGTACTGAAGCCAAAAATGATGATCAGGATTATTTTGCAGATGATGATGCACCTGGTGCAAGTGCTGCCAAAGAAGGAACAGATTTGATTGTTAAAAACTTAACTACTGGTACCGAACGTGTTTTTAAATTTGTAACCGATTATAGCTTTAGCAAAGATGGTAAACAACTTGTTTTTGCTGCTAGCGGTTCTAAAAAAGATAAAACTGCAGCTCAAGGTGTTTTCTTATTAAACACAGAAACTGGTGCCTTAAAATCATTGGTTAAAGGTAAAGGTAATTTCAAAGGCTTCATTTTTGACGATGAGAGTGAGCATTTGGCATTTTTAGGCGAAACTAGTCCTGAAAAAGCAGAAATTAAAGATTTCAATGTTTATTACAATTCTTTAACGTTAGATACTGCTCAAATTTTGGTTGATGGTGATATGCCAGGCATGCCTGCTAAATTTGCTGTAAGTGGCGATGGAAGATTAAACTTTAGCAAAGACGGCAATAGATTATTTTTCGGCATCGCTCCTATTAAAAAAGCAAAAGATACTACTTTAATCGATTTCGAAAATGCCAAATTAGACATTTGGGGCTATAAAGACGATTACTTACAGCCAATGCAATTGAGAAATGCTGACCGTGATTCGAAAAGAAGCTTCTTAACTACAATTGATATTTATGGAACTGACCCTAAAATTGTTCCTTTAACAGATAACAAATTACCAGATGCCACTTTGGTAAATGAAGGTAATGCAAGTTTCGTATTGGCTTCTACAGATTATGGCAACCGTATTGCCTCTCAATGGACTGGTGGTTCTGTTAGAGATTACTATTTGGTTGACGTAAAAACAGGTAGCCGTAAAAAGATCATTGAGAGTTTAGGCGGAAATGCTTCAACATCGCCAAATGGCAATTATGTGTTGTACTATGATAAGAAAAAAATGCTTTGGAGCACTTATCAAGTAGCTACCGGAAAAGTTACCCCTTTAAATGCAGGAATGACCGTTAAATTCTACGATGAAGATAACGATGTACCTGATGATCCAAATAGCTATGGTGTTGCAGGCTGGACAGAAGACGATAAAGCTGTTTTATTATACGATCGTTATGATATTTGGCAATTCTCTCCGGATGGAAAATCGGCACCTAAAAACTTAACCAATGGTTTTGGCAGACAAAGTAACCTTACTTTCCGTGTAGAAAGAACCAATCCAGAATTTAGGTTCTTTACTAAAAAAGATGTGTTGTTATTGGATGCGGTAAATAACGAAACCAAAGAGAATGGTTTCTATCGCAAGGCCATCAATGATAGTAAAAACCCTGAGTTGATCATCATGTCTCCTGCTAAATATTCTAATGTAGTTAAAGCTAAAGATGCTGAAATCTACATTTATGATAAAGGAAATTATGTAAACTCTCCTGACGTATATGTTTCTAAAGATTTGAAAACTGCTGTAAAATTAAGCAGTACCAATCCACAGCAGGCCAATTACAATTGGGGTACTGCAGAATTGGTAAAATGGACTACACCAAAAGGTTACAAATCTGAAGGTATTTTATACAAACCAGAAAATTTTGATCCAACTAAAAAATATCCAATGATTGTTTATTTCTACGAGAAACTATCTGACGGATTATTTACCTACAACGCCCCTTCTCCTACACCATCTCGCTTAAACATTCCATTTTTTGTAAGTAATGGTTATTTGGTTTTCACACCAGATATCAGTTATGAAACTGGTCATCCGGGTAAATCTGCTGAAGAGTTTATCAATTCTGGTGTAGAGAGCTTAAAGAAAAATGCTTGGGTTGATGGTACTAAAATAGGTATCCAAGGTCAGAGCTGGGGTGGTTACCAAGTGGCACACTTAATTACAGTAACCAATATGTATGCAGCTGCTTGGGCTGGCGCACCTGTAGTAAACATGACCTCTGCTTATGGTGGTATCCGTTGGGAAAGTGGAATGAACAGACAATTCCAATATGAGAAAACCCAAAGTAGAATTGGTGCAACCTTATGGGAAAAACCAGAATTATACATTGAAAACTCTCCATTGTTTAATTTCCCTAAAGTAGCTACGCCAGTTGTTGTAATGTCTAACGATGCCGATGGAGCTGTGCCTTGGTACCAAGGTATTGAGATGTTTACAGGCTTAAAACGTTTAGGCAAACCAGTTTGGTTGCTCAACTACAATAACGAAGCACACAACTTGGTACAACGTCAGAACAGAAAAGATATCCAAATACGTGAACAACAATTTTTCGATTATTACCTTAAAGGTGCTAAAGCACCAGTTTGGATGGTTGGTGGTATTCCAGCAACCGAAAAAGGTAAAACTTGGGGATTTGAGTTAACTGAGGATAAACCTTAACGAATAGCATAAATTTATTAAATTCGTCATTGCGAGGAACAAAATGATGAAGCACTCTACCAAGAGGCTTCTCTATCCTTGCAATGACGATTTTATTTTAGCCAGATTTTAAATGGATCTCCAACCTATCCTCCATCATTACGAAAACTTTAAAGAAAAGACATTACAAAACCGTTTTTTTAAGCATCAAACCATTTTAAGCTTAATAGAAAAACTTCCATCAACATTTGAAGTAGTTCATTTGGGCAACTCAGTACAACAGCACAGCATCAATTTAGTGAAATGGGGAAATGGTAAAACCAAAATCATGTTGTGGAGCCAAATGCATGGCGATGAAGCCACTGGCACGATGGCCTTATTTGACCTGTTCAACTTTTTGCAGGGCGATAATGAACATGTAAAACTGCTAACTGAGAATTGCCAATTGTTTTTCATCCCAATGGTTAATCCAGATGGAGCAGCTGCTTTTACCCGAAGAAATGCACAACAAATCGATATCAATAGAGATTTTTTAAAAGAAAGCTCTTCAGAAGCACAAATCTTAAAACAATGCAGGGCTGACATCAAGCCCGACTTTGGTTTCAACCTACATGATCAACTTACCCTTTGGAGCGTCTCTAAGAGTTTAAAACCGGCTACCTTGTCATTTCTTGCACCTGCTTTAGACGAAGAGTTGAGCATTAACGAAACTCGGAAAAATGCCATGCTCGTGATTGCAGAAATGTTTAAACAAATCGACCCTCTCCTTCCTAAACATATTGGCTTATTTGACGATGAATTTGAGCCTCGTGCTTTTGGCGACAACTTTCAAAAGGCCGGAACAGCTACCATATTAATCGAAGCCGGAGGTTTCGCAGCTGATTTTGAGAAACAAGAAATTAGAAGGTATTATTTTGGGGCTATATTGGCAGGTTTGTTAAGCATTGCTACCACAAGCTACACACAGCAAAACCTCGAAAATTATCTGTCTATTCCTAAAAACAACAAGCAGATTTTCCATGTACTGATCCATCAGATCATGTTAAATGGAATTGAGGTAAGTATAGGCATTAATTACGATGAGAGCCCTGCTGCTGATGGTAACAGTACCACTAAAACCTATACCATACAAGACATTGGCGATTTAAGCTTTTGTGATGCTTACCAAAGCTACACTTCAACTCAACTTCATTTAAAAGGAGACATTATATTATACAAGGAAGCACATTTTGAATTATTTGACCACAATGAGCTTATTTTATCCTTCCAAAATGGAAAATTACTTTAAAAAAATACTACATTCATCATCAAAATTTAAAACACATGGCATTAAGTAGAATTTGGTCGGGCTTTATTATTGTTGCAATTGTTGTAGCCTGTATTAAATGTTTCTTTTTTGGACAAACAGATATCTTTAGCTGGATGGTTGTAGGCAAGGCAGACGATCCGACCAATTTGACCAAGGTTAATGGAATTATCGAAACCTGCTGGACATCGGTTGAGCTGTGCCTCAAACTCATTGGAATACTTGCTTTATTTATGGGTTTCATGAGCATTGCCGAGCGAGCAGGTGGTATCCGTTTATTGTCTAGAATTGTTGGACCATTCTTCTCTAAACTATTCCCAGAAATCCCAAAAGGCCATCCATCAATGGGGCACATGATCATGAATTTTTCGGCCAATTTATTGGGCTTAGACAATGCAGCTACTCCTTTTGGCTTAAAAGCGATGGAGAGTTTACAAGAGCTCAATCCGAGTAAAGATACTGCCAGCAACTCTCAATTGATGTTTTTATGTTTACATGCTGCAGGCTTAAGTTTAATTCCTGTAAGTGTAATCGCAATCCGTGCATCTCAAAATGCATCAGATCCAACAGATGTATTCATCCCTTGTTTAATCGTAACCTTTGTGGGTACCATGGCCGCAATGATGATCGTTTCGTTGAAACAGAAAATTAATCTTTTTCAACCTGTTATTGTGGGTTGGATCTTAAGTATTTCTTTAATTATTGCCTTATTGGTATGGTATGTTACCTCACTTAATGCCGATGGCATTAAACAGTTTTCTGGCATATTGAGCAATGGTCTTATCCTGCTTGTTTTTCTATTGATTGTTTTGGGTGGCATTTACAAAAAGATAGATGTGTTTGACGCTTTTATTGATGGCGCAAAAAATGGTTTTGAAACTGCGGTTAAAATCATTCCCTACTTGGTAGGTATGCTGGTAGCCATCAGCATGTTAAGAACCAGCGGCACCTTTGATGTAGTAATTTTGGGCATTAAAAATCTATTTGCCTTTTTAGGGGCAGATACCCGCTTTGTAGAAGCCTTACCAACGGCGTTGATTAGACCTTTAAGTGGTGGTGCTGCTAGAGGAATGATGGTAGATACCATGACAGCTTATGGTGCCGATTCTTTTGCCAGTAAATTATCTGGTATTTTCCAAGGCGCATCTGATACCACATTTTATGTAATAGCCGTCTATTTTGGCTCTGTAAGCATTAAAAATACACGTTATGCAGTTGGTGCAATGTTGTTGGCAGATCTGGTTGGTGTTTGTACCGCTATTGGTTTGGCCTACTTGTTTTTTGGAAACAGTTAAAAATACATACTTCAATCAAAAAGCCCTGTTCTAACTTATAGAACAGGGCTTTTTTATAATCATCAAATCAAAGAATTAAGGTTTATCCCACCATACTCTTGCATTTAAATCGTCTACTCCGCCATAAGGGAAAGCAGCTACTGCCGCATTATAATTTACGGTATTATTGGCTCGCTCTTGCGTTGGATAAGCTTCTCTTCTTGGGATTAATGCTCCATTGTTATTTGGCGCAGGCGAGATAAAGTTAGGAAAACCTGTTCTTCTCCATTCTGCCCAACCTTCATAACCATGCAAAAACAAATGTACCCATCTCTGGTTACCAATTTTTCTTAAGGCATCGTTAGAATCATAGGCTACATCTGCATTGGCCATGTAAGCCGCTAAACCACTGATATCGTTGTTGTTCCACTGTCTGATCGAAAATTCTATGGCTTTATCATAATTTGCTTTAGCGGTTACATCAGTTCCGGCTATCCAGCCAATTTTTGCCGCCTCTGCCATTGCAAATAAAGATTGCGCATAAGTAACCAAGGCCACTGGAGAGTTCTGCAAACGCAGATTGCTGCCCAATAAACTAAAATTATTAATCACCACCGTGGTAGAGCCCGGTAAACCATAATCTAACCCAACATAATTGGTAATGGCAGTATTTGCTGGTTTATTTGCAAAAACTGGTAAACGTGGATCATTTAAGGGTTGCATATAGTCTACTACTGGCTTACTTACTGCAAACCAGTTTCTACCTAAACGTGTAAAGGAATTATACCAGTAGTTCTCGTTGTTTTGCTCTGCCAAATGTGGATAGCTTAAATTATCCGTATTAGCTGTCATCATTCCGTTGGTAACAGCCTTATTAAATTCTGCTGCTCCTTTTGTAGCATCAACCTTACTTAAGCGCAAAGCCATTAAAGCATGGATGGTATTGCCTAATCTCTTCCATTTCGCTACATCACCACCATAAACAATATCATTTTTAATGTTCCCACTCACTATCGCTGCATTGGCTTCATCTAGCAAAGTAAATAAACTGTTATAGATGGCCTGCTGCGTGTCGTATTTAGGCGTAAAATTGGCGCTTCCTTTTAAAGCTTCACTATAAGGTAAATTTCCCCATCTATCAGTCATATGCCAGAAAAAATAGGCTTTCAAGATCTTAGCTACCGCAATTTGGTTCACTACTGGACCCTCGTTGGCATCTAAACTGGCATTGTTGATTACATTTTCCAAGTTCATCAATGGGCCTGTATATAATCCGTAAAAGTTAAAATTTACGGTTACATACCTACTGTTATCTGTAAATGAAGTGTTAGAAAGATATTGAGGATAATGCACCCCATAAGGTGATGAACTCATCCCAGGTAAAAACAATTGCGCATTGGCTATCAGCTGTGTTCCAGAGGCCTTTGTTGGGCTATTTGGATCTGTATTGATAGCTGAATCGAACTTTTTACAACTGCCCAACATCAATAGCGTTAAACAGCAGATGTAAATAGATTTATATGTATTTTTCATATGCTTAAAATTAAAATGTTAGGCTTAAATTAACACCAAAAGAACGTACGGTTTGGAACTCTCCTTTTTCAATCCAGCTAATTGCTGCACTTCCCGACGACAATTCTGAAGGGTCTAAACCTTTAGGTGCTTTTTGCCAGATCATTACTGGGTTACGGGCTATAATGGCCAATTTTGCAGATTTAAATGGGGTTTTACCTAACAATTTAGAATCGAAGTTGTAACCTAAACTTACTTCACGTAATTTAATATAAGAAGCACTGTAAATCCATTCATCATAGATACGAGTTCCCAGATTGGCTCTGTAATAGGTTCTTGCATCAACAAAACCATTAAATTCCTGACCGCTTACATCCACATTATTTATTTTTGTACCAGGGCCATAAATACCATTTACTTTAACCCCTCCTCCATCTGCCAAAGGATCGCGTACATTTTTTCCGTTTTCATTCATGGCTGCTGTAATGTCTGCTTGACCAGATTTGGTAGAAAGCATTTTTGACCAGCTAAAGAATTGTCCTCCTTTTTGAAAATCGATCATGGCACCAAGGTCAAATCTTCCTATTCTAAACGTGTTTTGTAAACCTCCGGTAAATGATGGCAATACACTACCAAAATCTTTTGCAGCATCAAATAAAGGCATGTTATCTGCACCTAATAAGATCTTTCCAGTTGCTGCATCTCTTCTATAACCCGGACCTACCAAGTTACCAAACGACTGTTTTACCGTAGAGTACAAGAAGATATTTTGACTTGAATAAGAAGCCACATCATTTTGTAGAATGCTGATACCTGGATATAAATCAACAATTCTGTTTTTATTATTGGCGAAGTTTATGGTAGCATCCCAAGTAAAAAACTTAGATTGAATTGGTCTACCACTTAAGGTTAACTCTACCCCTTTATTCTCTATCAAACCTGCATTTACTACAGTTTGGTCAAACCCACTAGCACCAGAAACAGAAAGGTCTATAATCTGATCTTTATTCTGTTGGTTATAATAGGTAAATTCCATTCCTAAGCGATTTTTAAAGAATTTCAGATCCAAACCTACCTCAAAAGAATTGGCAAAAGATGGCTTAATCAAAGGGTTTTTTAACTTATCAGGTACCAACAAGGTATTGATAGCTCCAGCAGTAGCAGGATAATTAGCACCAGCCCCATAAGTAAAGGTAGTTTGATAAGGACTCAAATCAGAACCTGCAATGGCATAACTGGCTCTTAACTTACCAAAAGATAGTGCATTCCATTTGGCTAATTCGCTAAACACAAAACTTCCAGAAACTGACGGATACCAGTAAGAGTTGTTATTGTCTGGCAATGCCGAAGAAATATCGTTACGAATCGATGCATCTAAGAAGAACATGTCTTTATAGCCAAATGAACCCATGGCATATACACTTCTAACTTGTTTCTGTCTTAAAAACGAAGTACTTGTTGGTCTATCAATTGAAGCCGCTGCAGAATACCAGCCTGGACTACTCAAACCACCTACCGTAGCTTGAAATTGTTGCGAATATTTAACCGTGTATAAGTTAGCCCCAACATTTACATTCACAGAAAAATCGTTAAAATTTTTGCTGTACTGGCCTAAAAACTCATAGTTGTTTTCTGTATTCTGATATTTTCCAACTTGGTAACCATCAACCAAACGGCCTCCTAAGCCCTCCTTGTGTGTAATGTTTTGAATAAACATATCTGAACGCACAAATCCACTTAGTTTAAGCTCAGGTAATACTTGATAGGTCGCGTTTACATCACCAAATAAACGATCTCTACTGTCATTGTTTAATACTTCATAAGCATCAAAAAATGGATTATTCCAGTCACTCGGTCTATTATTGGTTATGATACCTGTAGTAGTATTCGGGTTAACATTCCAGTTTAAGATGGTACCATCTGCATATCTATAGTTGCGTAAACGGTTGATATCTATATTTCGTTGGAACCACTGATTAGCACCTGTAAAAGAACCCTGATAACCTTGTGTTGGTCTTTGCCCATCGTTATTTGCATAATTTACATTGGCTCCAACACTCAATTTCTCTGTAATATTTAAAGAAGAGCTTAAACCCAGGTTATTTCTTTTTAACCAGGTATTCGGAATTACACCATTGATATAAGCATTGTTATAGCTCAATCTATAGTTCATATTTTCATTGCCACCAGTTACTGAAATACCGTTGTTTACATTCTGTCCAGTTTCGTAAAAATCTTTAACGTTATCTGGCTGTGGAAGAAATGGAGTCAGCTTTCCAAATTCAGCATCTTGGGGATAAAAACTGTAATACATCCTTACAGGTGTACCATCCATTTTCGGGCCCCAGCTTTCATCGTTGCCATTTACATATTTTTGTCCACCAGTTAAGGTTAGAAAGGTTTGGTTGTTACCTACACCATATATATTTTGCAAGGGTAAAAAGTTGCCTACTTTCTCTACAGAGAATGCCGAATTAATGCCAATATTAACTTTTTTAGCACCTTTTGCTCCTTTTTTTGTGGTAATTAAAATTACACCATACTGTCCTCTAATGCCATAAAGTGCAGAAGCAGCTGGTCCTTTTAAAATACTGATATTTTCAATGTCTTCAGGGTTGATATCTTGAGATACGTTTCCGTAATCGACACCATTGGCATCGCCCCCAAAATTACTTTGTGCAATAGGTGTACCATCAACCACCATTAAGGCTTGTCCACCACCAGTAATTGAATTTACACTTCTAATCTTGATTTTTTGTGTACCTCCCATACTGGCACCAGAAGAACCAGTTACCTGAACACCGGCAACTTTACCAGCTAAAGATCCAATCACATTTTGTTCTTTGGTTAAGGTGAGGTTATCTCCTTTAATTTGTTGTGTAGCGTAACCTACAGATTTTTCACTACGTTTGATACCCAAGGCCGTTACGACTATACCTTCTAAAGTTTGGGCACTTTCACTTAATGCGACATTGATTTCGCTGCTATTGCCAATGCTTACTTCTTTAGTGGTAAAACCTAAATAAGTAAATACTAAGATGGTAGCATTTGTTGGCACGTTGATCGTGTATGTTCCGTCGGGTTGAGTACTGGCTCCAGCACCACTTGTACCCTTAGCCACAACGCTTACACCAGGCATTCCATTTCCATTCGCAACATCTGTTACCTTACCCCTTAAGGTTTTTTGGGCATAGGTAACCATTGCGAACAGTAAGAATCCAAATAAAATGAGGATAGATTTTCTGTTCATATTCTGTGAATTAAGTTTAAGTTAAATGAAAATTACAAAAAATCATTTGCTATAACTTAATACGACGTCATATTAAGAATCAAAATTAATCTAAATAAGGAAAATAGGCTTGCTTAAGAAACAGTTAAGAGATTTGTTTCTTCTTTATGTACCAATTTATCAATAATCTGGTCTAATACACCAGCATCTAAATTTGTAAACTTAGAAGAACGCCATAATGAAGTCTTATCATCCAACCAAATACAAAAAGAATGACAATCTTCTAAAATTACTGCATAGGTCAAATGAAAATCATCATGAATTCTCATGCAGAATCCTTTAAAGGTTTTGCCTTTAACATCAAACTGTAGGTTTAAATAATCGTTTAACATGGCTATAAGTTTAGGGTGATGATCTATTAACAAATTTCTCTATAAAATGTTTAGCCAAAGTTAAATTTAGAATAATAAATCGTTCTTAAACTTTAAATCAACTACCCGATATTCAACATATTAGAGTAGCCCTTGGCAATGAGGCGGTCTTTAGTTGGCAAAAAAACTTCGCATTGTAGGTTGATGATTGCCCTACCCTGTTTTACGATGCTTGTTTTAGCGGTAATCAGATCTCCTTCGCTAGCAGGAGCAAAATAATCTATGTTGTTATTTACAGTAGTATAACGTGCGCTGAGACCTAAAGTGTATACGGTTGCACCAATTAAATCGTCGATAATGCCAGCGGTAATTCCTCCGTGTAAAATACCATAGGGATTGGTCATTTCCTTTCTAACCAAATAACTACAATGTAGTTCTCCCCTTTCTGCACTAATCAATATGGGCTTTAACCAATTCATAAAATGCGAAGGAGATTGGGTAATTTCTTTTCCTTTAAAAGACTGAAAAATCAATAATCGTTGCTGTGCTTCGTTTTTTTCTTCCATTTTATAATTATGTTTACCACAAATTTAGGGATTAAAAATACAAATATGAGTAGCACACTGATTACGGCAATTACAGAATTAGATCAATCTAAATATAAAACCAAGGTTTATGCGGGCGGACATTTAATTTATGCTGATGAACCAACAGAATTAGGTGGAACTGACGAAGGAATGTCGCCCGGAGCCCTACTTTTGGCCAGCTTAGGCAGTTGTACGGCCATCACCATCAGAATGTATGCTGATAGAAAAGAAATGCCCTTAGAATCTATTAAAATTGACTTGGCCATTTGCAAAGAGGAAGAAATGAGCAAAACGACCACCATTACCAGAAAAATAGAATTTACGGGCGCCATAAGCGACGAACAAAGGGCACGTTTAATGCAAATTGCAGACAAATGCCCTATTCATAAATTATTAACCAACCCGATTCAAATTTTAACGAGCTAAAAGCGAACGCTGGTTTGTGTCTGCACAAACCAGCGTTCGCTTTTTTTATCCTTTTTTTACAATTTCTGCAAAAAGTTGATGTGAGTACAATTTGGCTTCATGATCATAAATATTAGAAGTGATCATCATTTCATCAATTTGGGTTTGTGCCAAAAATGAGCTCAATTGGGTACTTAGTTTTTCTGGTCCACCAATAAAAGAAATGGCCAGCATTTGGTTAACCGCCTCTTCTTCCATCACATCCCAAACCTCATCCATATTGTCAACCGGTGGTTGCAACAATTTACGTTTATTGGTTACGATGCCTAAAAAAGCTTGTTTTAAAGAGCTCGACAATCTTTCTGCTTCTTCATCTGTGTCTGCTGCAATTACATTTACACAGGCCATTACATAAGGTTCTTTCAAGTAGGCCGAAGGACGGAAGTTCTGTCTATAGATGGTAATCGCTTCGAGAAAATAAGCAGGTGCAAAATGACTGGCAAAAGCATAAGGCAAGCCATAAGATGCCGCTAAATGTGCACTTTCGCTACTTGAACCCAAAATCCAGATGGGTACTTCTGTTCCTTCGCCTGGAATGGCTCTTACTTTGCTTTCGCTATTGGTGCTGGAAAGGTATTTTTGCAATTTCAACACATCTTGTGGGAAGTGATGTGGTGCTGCAAAACGCTCTCCTCTAATTTCCATAGCGGTTAACTGATCCGATCCGGGTGCTCTGCCCAAACCTAAATCAATGCGATCGGGATATAAAGTAGCCAAGGTACCAAATTGCTCTGCTACGATTAATGGCGAATGGTTAGGCAGCATAATGCCTCCAGAGCCTACCCTAATTGTTTTAGTTTTGCCAGCAATATGACCAATTAATACAGCCGTGGCAGAACTGGCCACACTGATCATGTTATGGTGTTCGGCCAACCAATACCTTTTAAAACCCAATTGCTCGGTATGTTGCGCTAATATGGCGCTATTTTTAAAGGTATCTGCAGGTGTTTTACCTTCTATTACTGTAGCTAGATCTAGCACCGAATAAGGCAGTGCCGATAGTTGTTTTGTGCTCATAAATTAAATCATTATAACTCGGATGCAACGAGGTTACTCAAAGCCTCAAAGGCGGCTTCGTTTCGTTTATAGTAGGTCCACTGCCCCATTCGGGTTGCTGTAACCAAACCCGCCCTTTGTAAAATAGACAGATATTCTGATACGGTAGATTGTGTTAAACCCGACTTTTTTTGAATAAGCCCAACACAAACCCCATTAAATGCGCAATTGGTTTTGTGTTCCGGAAAATGTTTTTCAGGTTCTTTTAACCAGCCTAAAATCTGTAACCTGGTTTTATTAGAAAGCGCTTTGAATAACTCTACTTGATCCATGCGGCAAATATATATCGACTTTTCCCGATATACCAATTAAATCAAAATAGATGACAGGAATGTGAAGAATGCTCGTTACTTACATACTTCTACCTTACCATGCACATGATGAGTAGTGTTTGGCGATAAAAAGGGAATACCCAATGCCGCAGCACGTAAAATAAACAAGGTGCCGACAAAAAGCATCAACCATGGCACCAATTTTTGGGTGTTGAAACGAATATATTTTTTCAGGTAGATGCCACCCAACGAGATCAGCATCATTAAGGGTGTTGTACCTAAACCAAACAAGAACATAAATATTGCTCCCCCTTGCAAGCTTGCTGTATTTAAAGCTGTTGAAAGTGCCAAATAAACCATCCCACAGGGGATCAATCCATTTAACATGCCTGCAAAAAATCCCCAAAAAGGTTTTCCAAAGAGCTTGCCCATTAAGCTACTAATCGGGCTAACCATTTTCAACTGGATTAGGCTTAATCTTTTGTGGTAACGGCCACTGAGCTGCAAAACTGTAAATAAAATGAGAACGATACCAATTGTGAGGCTTAAAGTTTCTTGACTGGCAAAAACACTGAAACTACTCCCTACCCAACCTACCAATAGACCCAATAAGGTATAAATCATGATCCTGCCTAATTGATAAGCCAATAATTGCCCAGCCGAATGCCAATAACTTGCCTTTTGCAGGGGTAAGCTCAACATTAATGGACCACACATTACGGCACAATGTAAGCTCCCTAATAAACCCATTAAAAATGCGAGTGGTAAATCGTTCACAAGGTGATGTTCTTTTTAAATAGATAAGCTTTTTGGTTGCTGTTCCATTTCAGTTCTAAAAACCACAAACCAGTATGTTGATGCTTACGGTCTAATAAAATTAGATTGGCTTGCCCAATTGTAGTCCCTTTGATTCGAATATCGTCTTTTGCCGAGGCCGGACGCATCAATTTCAACTCGTAAGTGGCACTGTCTTTTAGTTGGATAATGATTTGGTTTTCATTGACTGTAATGATAGGCTCTGCTTTGTCATCAATCACCTGCTGCTTGGCATTGTATTCTTGATTATAATTGATCCCTTTTTCGTAATAATCTTCTTCAACCAAAGCATCATTGCCATGTACATTAAACATGTAAATTACCATTGCGATGATGAAGAGCATAAAAGCTACCATTCCTAATACAATTTTTGTTCCCCAGTTCATATGATAAGTATTAAATTCTATAATCAACCGCTTTATGGTTGTGAAAAGAAAGTTGTTGTAGTGGTACTAATGATTTGATTATTGGCCTTTACTTCAAACACCACATCTGTTTTATATTTTTTAATTGATGCTGCCTTTTTAACCAGAAAGAAAGTAAGGTGTACAGTCCCTTCTTTTGGCAATACAGTTGGCACTTGGATAAATTCAATTTGATCTTCAGGGTTTTGAGATTTGAACTGAAATTTAATCGCTTTATTGGTCTTATTGATCAGTTCTGCATTGTACAGGTTACTCACCGTACCATCATTTCTGGTTTGGTATAAAGTTCCACTCGCTCTCAATACAGTTGTTTCTACATCCTGCCTTTTATAAATCAGGCTAGAAAAAACAAACAGTACTACCACCAGAACCGCAGCATAACCATAAGCTTTAAAACTCAATTTAAAAGGCTTTTGATGCTGGATAAAGTCTTGATTGTAAAAACCGATTAGGTTAGAAGGTCGATTAATCTTCAACATCACCTCATTACAACTATCAATACAGGCGGTACAGTTTACACATTCCAACTGTGTTCCTTTACGGATATCAATCCCGGTAGGACAAACCTGTACACATAAACCGCAATCAATACAATCGCCTTTTTCAGCATTAAGCACATTTCTTTGAAGATGTCCTCGAGGTTCGCCACGTTGTTCGTTATAGGCTACAATTAAACTTTGATTATCTAATAAAACTCCCTGCAACCTTCCATAAGGACAAATGACCGTACAAACTACTTCGCGTACATAAGCAAAAACCCCGTAAAAAATAAAGGTGAATAACCAGATGGACAAAAAGCCTGTAACATGCTCACTTACTGGCTCGGTAATAATTTTATATAAAGTATCAGAACCAATCAAATAGGCTAAAAAGGTATTGGCAATACCGAAGGAAATGAGCAAGAATAAAAAGTGCTTACTTCCTTTTTTTAAAACTTTTGTGGTATCCCATTCTTGTGCATCCAGTTTTTTCTGTTGATTGGCATCACCTTCAATCCAATATTCAATTCTCCTGAAAACCATTTCCATAAAAATGGTTTGTGGACAGGCCCAACCACACCAAAGCCGACCTAAAATAACCGTAAAACAGACAATAAAAATGATAAATATCAGCATTGCCAATGCAAAGAGATAAAAATCTTGCGGAGTGAAAATCAATCCGAAAAATACAAACTTGCGCTCTATAAAGTTCAACAACACTAACTGTTCGCCATTGAACTTTATAAAGGGACAGGCAAATAGCAATAACAGCAATACATAACTTACCCATTTGCGATAGGTATATAATTTACCTGAAGGCTTTTTAGGGTAGATAAAATTTCTGCCTTTTGCTTTTGTGGTGTTATTTTTTAGGGCTGCTTTCATTTTTCACGTTATCCTCCACACCTTTAGGTTCATATTTTTCGCCTTGTGGGGCTTTTGCATTAGCAGGCTTGGTTCCCTGTATGGATAAAATATAGTTTGTTACCTCACTGATATTTTTAGGACTCATGCTTTTCTCCCAACTCACCATGCCCTTTTCTGGCACTCCATATTTAATGGTTTTAAATATGTCATTGATACTGCCACCATGCAACCAAAACTCGTCGGTTAAATTTGGTCCAACCAAGCCCTGTCCATGTTCTCCATGACAAGCAATACAATTGCCATTAAATACAGCTTTACCAGTTTCAATTTGAGCAGGATCAATTTTTACAGAATTCTCGTCGATATTACCTACCGATTGTGCCAAAAAATTTCTTTTATCTTCGGCCGCTTTAACCATTTCTGTTTCATACTCTGCATCTTGTCGTTCTCCATATTCGCCAATGTGGTAGTAGTAGAGATAACCCACTGCAAAAATCATGGTGCCATAGAACAGAAAGTTGAACCATGCTGGCACCGGATTGTTCAGTTCCTTAATCCCATCATATGCATGTGGAATTTCCATGTTCTTTTCTTCTTCAATTGGCTTTAGGCTTAATAATTTAGTCCAAATGTTTGGTTTGGTCTTTTTTTGCGCCAACCATTCCTCATAATCCAATGGTTCTTCAGCCACATATTTTTGGTAAGGCGTTGGCTGAAGCTTTTCCTTGTACATTACCTTAAATGCCCTAAAAAGCGTGGTAGATACAAAGAGCAATACCACTGCAAACACCAACAAAGCAATGATCAATAATTCTGTAGTACTTAAACCTATACTCGGTTTGTGAGCAATTGGTGCAACAGCTTCTTCTGTCTTGGCAAAAACACTCATGCTAAAAAATAGCATCAACATACTTAAGTTAATCTTCTTCATTTTGTTCTGTTTGATTGTCTTCTATAGGTAGGTTACTCATCAAGCTGATGTAGTGTTTATTTAACTTGAGCAGGTAAATCGTTACCAGAATAAAGAATACCATGAATATAATGAGCGAGCTGATCAAGAAAAATTCGCCTCCAGCTAAGTCTTTTATTTGTTTAAACATGATTTATTGGTTTGAAGGAATTGGAGTTGTATTTGCTTTAATGTCTGTGCCTAAACGCTGTAAATAGGCAATAATGGCAATGATCTCTCGATCACTTTTTACCTTAATATTGTTCTGTTTGAGATCGCTGGCAATGGTTGTTGCTTGCTCCATGAGTTTAGCATTTGCCTCCTTATCAAAATCAACACGGTAAGGTACCCCTAAGGTCTGCATGGCCCTTATTTTACTTGGAGTTGTAGTGATATCCAGTTTCTGTTCAATTAACCAAGGGTACGAGGGCATAATGCTTCCGGGCGACATAGATGTAGGGTCTAACAAGTGGTTAAAATGCCATGCATTAGAATATTTGCCACCCTCACGATGCAAGTCTGGACCAGTACGTTTACTTCCCCATAAAAACGGATGGTCGTATACAAACTCTCCCGCTTTACTGTATTCGCCGTAACGTTCAGTCTCCGAACGGAAAGGACGAACAGTTTGGGTATGGCAGTTTACACAGCCTTCTCTAATGTATAAGTCTCTTCCTTGTAGCTCTAGTGGTGTGTAAGGTTTTACACTGGCAATGGTAGGCACATTAGATTGGATAGTAAAAGTTGGCATCATCTCAATCATCCCGCCAATTAAAATCACAATTAAAGAGAATACCATAAATTTCATTGGTTTACGTTCTAAAACACGGTGCCATTTTCGGTCTGATGGATCGGTTTCTACAATGGTTTTAGCCAAAGGCATTGCTTCTGCAGGTTCGTTAGCAACCAATTTTGCCCTCAACATGGTTTTGGCAAGGTTAATGGTCATTACAATTACCCCAGCTAAGTATAAAGCCCCCCCTATGGCACGTAATACATGCATCGGAATAATTTGTAGGGTGGTGGTTAAAAAGTTAGGGTATTTCAGCAATCCCTCTTGGGTAAACTCTTTCCACATTAAGCCTTGTGTAAAACCTGCCCAATACATTGGCACCGCATAAAATAAGATACCTAGTGTACCGATCCAGAAATGGAAAGAGGCCATCTTTTTAGAGTACAGTTCGGTTTTATACAATCGAGGGATTAACCAATACAATACACCAAAGGTTAAAAATCCGTTCCAACCTAGGGCACCCACATGTACGTGTGCCACAATCCAATCGGTAAAGTGGGCTACACCATTAATTTGTTTCAAAGAGAGCATTGGCCCCTCAAACGTAGCCATACCATAAGCGGTTAAGGCTACCACCATAAATTTAAGTGTCACATCTTCACGCACTTTATCCCAAGCGCCACGCAAGGTGAGCAGACCATTGATCATTCCGCCCCAACTTGGTGCAATGAGCATGATAGAAAAAGCTACCCCTAAAGATTGGGCCCAACCAGGTAAAGAGGTGTATAATAAATGGTGCGGGCCAGCCCAGATGTAGATAAAAATCAACGACCAAAAATGCAGAATGCTCAATTTATAAGAGTAAACAGGCCTATTGGCCATTTTAGGCAAGAAATAGTACATCATGCCCAAGTAAGGTGTAGTTAAGAAAAATGCCACCGCATTGTGTCCATACCACCATTGTACCAGTGCATCTTGTACCCCTGCAAACACATAATAGCTTTTAAGAAAAGAGATGGGCAATTGGAACGAATTGACAATATGCAGTACGGCAATGGTTACAAACGTGGCAATGTAAAACCATATGGCCACATACAAATGGCGCTCTCTGCGTTTAAAGATGGTACCGAACATGTTGATGCCAAAGACTACCCAGATTAAGGTTATGGCAATATCAATTGGCCATTCGAGCTCTGCATATTCATGCGATGAGGTAAAACCAAGTGGAAGCGTAATTACTGCCGAAACGATGATGAGCTGCCAGCCCCAAAAGTGGATTTTACTGAGCACATCGCTAAACATGCGGGCCTTTAGCAAACGTTGTAAAGAGTAATAAACGCCCATAAAAATGGCGTTGCCCACAAAGGCAAAAATTACAGCATTGGTGTGTAATGGCCTAATGCGACCAAATGTAGTGTACTGGTTGCCCATATTTAAGCTAGGCTTAAACAACTGCATGGCAACAAGCAAACCTACTGTCATTCCGATAATGCCCCAAACTATAGTGGCAAGCCCAAAATTGCGAACAATCTTGTTGTCGTAGGTAAATTTTTCTAACTGCATATATTGTGTTTTGTTATAGACCAAAGGTATTTAGGTCTGCTCGCTAAGCTGATGATAGCGGTTACTCCGAAAAGTGATCTTTATCAGATTCTTTCGTTTCTACTTCATCGTCAAAAAGGATACGGATCCCGGGAGTATGCACATCGTCATGCTGTCCGTTTTTTAGCGCCCAGAAAAAGGCACCCAAAAAAATCAGGGCCATTAAAACGCTGCAAGCAATTAAAAAGTAAAGGATGTTCATGTCAATTTATTTTTTCTGGCAAAAAATCGGGTAGCCAGTGTAGTAAAACTGATAATGGTAATGGTACTGATGGGCATTAGCACTGCAGCAACCAAAGGATAAAGTGTGCCCTGTACTGCATAATACAGCCCAATACAATTGTAAGCGATGGCAATAGCAAAGCTGATTTTGATGATTTTCAGGCCATCTTTACTCAATTGATAAAATTTGGGTAAGTAATTTAACGAACTCCCTTTCAATATGGCATCACAGCCTGGGGTAAAATTATTGATGTTATCGGTTATGGCAATGCCAAAATTGGCCTGTTTTAAGGCTCCTGCGTCATTTAATCCATCACCGAGCATCATTACCCGCTCTCCATTACTTTGTTGATTGGTGATTGCCTCTAGCTTTTGGCGGGGACTTTGTTCAAACCTGATATCAGTTGTAGGTTCAAAAATGGTTCTCAAAGCCTTTTCATCTTTATTGGTATCGCCTGAGAGCACTTTTAAGCTAAATCTCTTTTCCAGTTTTGAAACCAGATGTTGCAGGTCTTTACGCCACTCTTGTTCTACCACAAAACAGCCCTTATACGTACTATCGATAACCAAATGAACCCCGCTTTGCTTATTTGTTGTAATATGGAAAGGTAAAATCCTTTCGCTCCCAGCATAAACCATCCGGTTGTTTACCACCCCTCTTATCCCCTTGCCCGCAATTTCTTTATATTTAGAGATGGGATAAAATTTTCCAGTGGTTAAACTCTTTAAAATCTGACGGCTTAAAGGATGTGAAGAATGATGTAATAAAGAAACCACCAACATCTCCTCTTCCTGATTCAATACCCCAGTAAAATAGATCTTCGCATTTTCGCTACTGGTTAAGGTTCCCGTTTTATCGAACACAATGGCATTACAATGGGCCAATTGTTCTACCGCATCTGTATTTTTCACATAAAAACCTTTTTGATCAAATACCGATAAAATGGCTGATAAAGTAAAAGGTGTACTTAAAGCCAATACACAAGGACAAGCTACAATAATCACTGCAGTAAAAGCTGCCCATGCTTTGTTAGTATCTGCTTGAAAAAACCAATATCCTGCTGCTGCAAAAGCAATAATAAATACAGCAACACTGAAATATTTGGCTACACTATCGTTAAAGTTTTGCTTTAAATTATCTTGATAATGTTCTTTATTCCAAAGACCTGTTAAATAACTTTGCGATGGCAGTTTAACCACTTCAACCTCTATGGCTTCTCCCAGTTGTTTTCCTCCAGCGTAAATGATCTCTCCCAGTACTTTCTGTTGAGGTTCTGTTTCTCCTGTTACAAAGCTCATGTTCATCCAGGCATCACCTTTCATTAAAATTGCATCTGCAGGAACCAATTCCCCATTTCTGATCCATAACCGATCGCCTACCTTCAATTCATTAAT
Organism: Pedobacter sp. Hv1; assembly: GCF_001412215.1. Taxonomy (GTDB): domain Bacteria; phylum Bacteroidota; class Bacteroidia; order Sphingobacteriales; family Sphingobacteriaceae; genus Pedobacter. Next base: position 48,468 of record NZ_LLWP01000004.1, on the reverse strand, counting down.
GGCCACTGGTTTTTCCTTCCCTTCTTTTAAGGTAGTAATGGCAATAGGAAAATAAGAACGGTAATCTCTATCAAAGGAGATGTGATGATAGGTACGTTGTTTAACCCACTTACCCATCAATAAAAGGAATACCAATCCTGTTAAGGTATCTGCAAAACCAGGACCATCATTTAATAAAGCCGATAGTGCTGTTCTAATGAATAACACGGCAATGATAATGGCCAACGGCGTATCTAAATTAATATGTTTGTGCTTGAGGCTCGTAATAGCCGAAACAAAGTACTCTTTACCACAATAAAAGGTAACTGGAATTGAAAATGCCAGATTTAACCAAGCAAACAAGTATTGAAATTGTTGCTCTATGCCCGATAAACCAAAGTACTCTGGAAAGCTGAACAGCATTACATTACCCATGCAAAAACCTGCAATGGCTATCTTTAAAATCAAAGCCTTGTTTACCGAACTGCTTTTTTCTTTCACCACATCTTGTAGGCTAATTGCAGGCTCATAACCTATATTGGCCAAAACCTCAACTACTTTTCTTAATGAAACCTCTTGGTGTTTATAGCTAATGGTGACTTCTTTTTTAAGGAAATCTATTCTTGAGCTATAGATAGCAGGGTTAATCTTATACAAATGCTCTAAGAGCCAAATACACGAGCTACAGTGAATAGCTGGGATATAAAAAGTGACAATGGTATAATTTCGATCTTTGTAATCGATAAGTTGGGTAATGATCGACTCTTCATCCAGATATTCGTAATGTTTGCTTTCGTTTAGTCTTTGCCCTGGCGTATCGTTATAGGCATAATAATTACACATTTTGTTTTCGGCCAAAATCTGATAAACACTTTTACAACCTACGCAACAAAAATGCTTATCGTCAAAATTCAAATCAATTCCTGATACGGCCTCACCACAATGGTAACATACCAAATCTGTTAATGTGCTTTTTTCATCCCTCATTACCGTCAATTTTATACTGTTGTACTGAACAGACAAGTTGTGGGCTGTTTTTGCCATAACCTGTCATCAAATGCCATACAGATGTTTCTTAGAAAAGATTTCCCTAATGCCGAAACCACCACTTCTTGATCACCTAACTCTACGAGTTGATCTTTGAGCAAAGGCTGTAAACGTTCTTTAATTACTGCTGGAATTTCATGATCAAATTGTGTTGCATTTTTACACATCAGGTTAAGGATGTGTTGGCTAATTACTCGATCGTCGGCATTTAAAATATGTCCCTTTTCAATCGCAAATGAGCCATTAGCAATCTGTTGGCTGTATCCTTCTACTGTTTTGGCATTTTGTGCAAAGGCTCCACCGCAATCACTAATAGACGAAACACCCAGGCCCAACAAAATCTGGGTATGCTGATGGGTGTAACCCATAAAATTTCGATGTAACTGCCCTTTCTCACTCACTTGATATAATGAATCTGTTTTTAAAGCAAAATGATCCATCCCAATTTCTTGGTAGCCTGCTTCCATCAATAATGTTCTACCCAATTGATAAAGCGCAAACTTTTCGTCGCCCTGTGGAATGTCTTTTTCTGTATAATAACGTTGACCAGGTTTTAACCATGGCACATGGGCATAGCTGTAAAATGCAATCCGATCTGGTTCCATTTGAATTACTGCTGCAATGGTTTTGGCTAATCCCTCGGGCGTTTGACCCGGTAAACCGTAGATCAGATCAAAATTAACCGAATGGTAACCAATATCCCTTGCCTGATCAGTTAGCGTAGCCACTTGCATTGGCGTTTGAAAACGGTTGATCAAGTGCTGTACCTTCTGATCGAAATCTTGAATGCCCAAACTCACTCTTTTAAAACCCAATTGATATAAAGTTTGCAAGTGATTGAGCGTAGTATTGGCTGGATGACCCTCAAAAGAGCATTCGATCTCATCTGCCCCTTCTTTTACAATCGCCGAAATCAGGGATTGTAAGTTCTCTGGACTGAAAAATGTAGGTGTTCCACCACCTAAATGTAATTCTTTAATCTTAGGCCGTTCGCCAAGCAAAGTACAATACATCTCCCATTCCTTGATCACAGAAGTGATATAGGGACTTTCTACCGCATGATTTTTAGTGATCCGCGTATTACAGCCACAATAAGTACAAAGACTTTCGCAAAAAGGTAAATGAATGTAAAGGCTAATGCCTTCTGCTTTGCTTTGATGGTAAGCTAGGGTCAGCGACTTGAACCATTTCTCTTGGTTAAAATTTTCATTTTCCCAATAAGGTACCGTTGGATAACTGGTATACCTTGGTGCAGCAACATTATATTTTTTTAATAGAGCCGTTTCCATTACCCTTCTTTTAAAGGTTTAATAGCACAACTATTTTGACAGCAACAGGCTTTACCTACACATTTACCTTCGGCCCAATTGTCGAGGTTTTTAATCACCTGATGCATGGTCTTCAGTTCATTATCGGCCATAAAAGGTACATTGGCAATTTTTAAACCAGCTACCGCAGCAGCATTCAAGTCTATATGATCTATTGCATAAGATGAAGTTGCTATATATTTGATTCCTAATAACTTTAAACCATCAATTAAAGCTTTATCTAAAGGATCTTCATTAAAAATAATCAGGGCTTCTTTGCCATTTGCAAAAGCCAAAGTGTCTAAGTTTAGGCTATTTGCAATAATGGTGATATCGTGTTTTTTGTAGTTAGCTACAATTAACCACTCTTTCTCTTTTGGTTGAATGTTATAAGCTATCGCTTTCATTTGCATAATATTGATATGCAAAACTAAAGCAGTGGCCTAATGTTTCTGATGAGAATAGTTAGGCTAAAAAGTGATCTTCATCATAATAATTGACGAAATGACCAGCTTATTGTTTGATGTTTTTTAGTTTCTGAATTGAAACTATATGGATGGCATTACCTGTTTTTTCAATTAGTTTTTCATCTTTGAAATCTGCCAACATTCTACTTACCGTTTCACTGGCTGTGCCTACCAAAGCAGCTAAATCGTCTCTGGATATTTTTAAGGTACAGGTATCAGATTTTCCATCACCAAATTTACCGGCCACCTGCACCAAAGCCTCTGCCACACGTTTTCTAACAGAGAAATAAGCCAATTTGAGCATCTGCTCTTCTTTTTCCTGTACGCTTCCAGACAATAAGCCAATAAATGCTCCAGCAATTTCCTGATGGTTGTGCAAATAGTCCATGAAATCTGCTTTGGCAATCAACAACAATTCGCTATCGGCCATGGTTGCTGAGTTATCGGCGTAATTAGTGCCGTTGCAAAGACTTTCGTAGCCAAAGAAATCGCCATCTTTGTACAGTGTTGATGAGAGCTCTCTTCCATCTTTTGATCGCTTGTAGGTCTTTATTTGCCCCTTGTTGATGAAATAAAGATAAGCTGGTTCATCATCTTCTACATAAATGAGTTGTTTATTGGCAAAAGATCGGTTTTTACCTTTAGCTTTAAGCTCGGCAAATAATGTTTCTTTATCAGTAGCAGCTGATCTGAAGCCTGAGGGCTTGCTTCTTTTTTTTAAACGGCTTTCAATAGCGCTAAAGAGCTCTACATCATCAAATGGTTTGGTCAGGTAATCATCGGCTCCCATTTCCATTCCTTTACGCATATCAGCACGTTCTGCTTTGGCTGTCATAAAGATAAAAGGGATGGTAGCGGTAGTTGGGTTTTTCTGTAAAAGATAAAGTACGCCATAACCATCAAGTTCTGGCATCATAATGTCGCACAAAATCACATCTGGAATATGTTTTAGCGCCAGATCAACCCCTATACGACCATTCTTAGCTGTAAATGTTTGGTAGCCTGCCAAATCTAAAATTTCAGCAGTACCTTCTCTAATATCGTCACTATCTTCAATAATTAAAGCCTTTTTCATAGCATGATAATTTAACCCTTGATCTAAAATTTAAAATGGAGCCTAAAAGTAGTACCCACGTTCTGTGCACTCTCGCAACTCACCGTCCCATTCATTAAGCCTACATAACGTTTTACAATATTCAAGCCCAAACCTGTACCGGGGATATCGCCTGTATTGTGCGCTCTAAAAAATGGTTCAAACAAGCTATTGATGTCCATTGCCGGAATGCCAATGCCATTGTCCTTTACCTCAATGATTAGCTCATTGTTATTGATCACACTATTGAACTGGATCATTGTATCTTCTCCAGAGTATTTGATGGCATTAGAGATGAGGTTAATGATACAGTTTTTAAGCAGGTGCTGATCTAACAAAACCTGACCAGTTGTTCCCTTGTGTTCGTAAACAATCAATTGGTTCTGTTTGCTAATCAACTGCATCTCTTCTGCTATTTCTTCAGCAAAAGGAAAAATATCAAACCAATGTATGTTAGCTTCTACCTTACCTGCTTCCAACTTCTCTAAAGACAGGAAATCGTTTAAAATAGTGGTGAGGTTATTGATTGCATTTTTAATTTTAGCGGTATGTTTCTCTACACTTGTTGCATCTTGCTTTAAAGTATACTTATCTATTAATGAAGCAGATAATTGTATTGAGCTTAAGGGTGTCCTGAACTCATGTGAGGCCATAGAAACAAAACGTGTTTTAAGCTGATTAAGTTCTTTTTCTTTTTCGAACATGGCACTTACATGTTCTTTTGCAGTTTCTAATTCGTTGATAGACCTGATCAATTCTTGGGTACGTTCTTTGATTTTGCTCTCTAACTCTTCTGTATAACTTTTGATTCTTAACTCATCATCCTTCTGTCTACTCAAGTCGTGTATAAAACCTGTAAAGATTTTGCGGTCGCTAAATTTCACTTCGCTTACGCCAAGTCTAAACGGAAACATCGTTCCGTCTTTTCGTTTTCCAGTTACTTCTCTACCAATACCAATAATATGTCTTTCGCCAGTATGGTTGTAATTGGAGATGTAACCATCGTGCCTAGCCTTGTCTGGCTCAGGCATTAATACCGAAACATTTTTACCTACAAGCTCAGCTCTATCAAAACCAAATAAGGTCAATGCAGCTGGGTTAATATGCTCAATAATACCTTTATCATCAATGGTAATAATTCCATCAATGGCATTTTCTATAATTGCATTTAATAGTTTTGCTCTTTCCATGTACCTGTATATGGTCCAAATATAATCAAGTTTTTATTGCTGATTAGCTATTAAATCACCGTATTGTTCAATACATTTTCCGAAACCAAAAGCTCCTTATAAAACTGATCTTTGATCAATTGTGCCTGTTGATTGAAAAGCGTTTTATAATAATCAATTCCATCTAACAGCTGTGTTTTAAACTTAGAGAGCTGTTTTTGCTTTTTATCATTTAAGTCTTTTAAATGCAACTGAATTTCAGTTTGCAGGTAATCGATGTACAGATTGAGTTCTTTGATCAAAAAATGAGGTCGTTGCACCTTTGCCAACAAATCGGCTTTGCCATAAATATGGTTAACCATTTGATCTAAGGAATAGATGTTTGAGAAATAGGCCAAATTTGGGCCGGGACAAATGGCTACTGCTTTACTTTCCTTAGGCTTTACAATGCCTGCTTTAATATAGGTTGATGTACAAAGGCCTTCGCATAAACAGATCTTTTCTGTAATAATCTCAAATTGTTGTTTAAACTCTTGTTCTGGCAAAGCTAAAGTTTCCAATTGCTTGAGCTTTAGATTTTGATATTCCCTAGATGCTGTACAAATTGGCTGGGTGGTAAACTCCGTATTGGTGCACAAATATTTTTTGGTACAGGGGCTACCAGGCCTACCCTTTGCCATTCTTTCTAAGCGCTGTTCTTCTATGCCACTGCCCTTAAAATTATTGAACAATACACCCAATGGAGATGAATTGCTCAAATAAAAATCATTTTCAGTAGCTTTTGTTAATTTTCCTAGCGTATGGTCATCAACATTGGTTACTTCTGGCACTAGTAAAAACGGGCTTCCCCAACCTGTAGAATTGACTTGATACTGTTTAAACAAAAATTCGTTTTCTGTAGCAGTTCCAATACCACCTTGTACACTTAAACGCTGTTTTGGTAAATCTATCTTAAGGTTTCCTCTCTCCGTTAATGCCGTTGTATATAGTTGATATAACTCTGTTATCATAATGGCTTTCTTTTGCTTAAACTCTTCCAAAATTGGCCCTAACAGGTAACCTTCGGTCGCAAAAGCATGTCCACCACAATTCAAGCCCGACTCTATCCTAAACTCAGAAACCCATAATCCTTTCTTTGCTAAAAATTTCGATTGGATAAATGCAGAGCGAAAATCGCTCACTTTTAAAATGATCTTCTTTTTTAACTCCCCATTTTCATCGGGATAAAAATCTTCAAATTCAGTTAAGTAACCATACAGACGTGGGTTCATTCCGGCAGACAAGATCACCGAAGATTGGACATTGCTTTTTGCAAAACCTCTTAAAGCAGCTAGTGCATCTGTATTTTCATCGCCCAAATAGGTGTCATCCTTGCCAAAATTGAGTTTATCAACCTTCGCCATGATATTGACATCAATGGTTCCAACTTGCATCTGTTGACGTAAAATCTGCTGAAAAATGCGTTTACCTTCTCCTTCTGGATATTCCATCATCAGATCATAACCCTGTTTCAATTGGCTATGTTCTGGCAATAGTTCAAAGTATCTACAAATGTCACTTCCGAGGCTAAAATCTTGCTGTTTAAGCAATTCAAATTGCGCAGTGATCAAGTTGTTTAAAAGATCTAAATAGGCTGTAATTCTTTTACTACGGTAATCTGCAGCGCCTTTTGGAATAACAACATACGTTAACTGATGCTGTTCAAGATGGTATTTCCTCATTCTTTCAATCAGTTCATCATCAACAATGGAAACAACCGAAGAAATGCCGTAACGTGCTACTTTTAAAGGGGTATCTATTGAATATCCTAAACCTAAAACGGGGATATGAAATTGGTGTGCCATATAAAGAATTGAGCTGTATGTATTAGTTCTGCCAAAATTATTTTAAAAGCCAAGTAGCTTACCGTGTGCTTGTCATCTTAAATAATGATTGATATCACTTTTTAGGCCCAGAAAAAACAAAAAAGCCAACTGTATGTAAACAATTGGCTTTCTTATCTGCTATAACAATCAGCGTTTAGCAGCACTTTGGTTCTTACTACTTTCATCATACGCTATATCTGCTAATAATTCGTTGGGGTCGTTAATGGTATACTTGGAATGATTAATAAGATGGTGTGCTTTTAAATTAGGATTGTGGGCTCCCCATTCTAATCTATTTGCACCCGATTGTTTGGTTTGTTGCACTTCTGCTCTGAAATTTTGATTTCTCATCGTAGATTAATTTTAAATGTTGAAACAATAGTTAAAAATTACGATATCTAACTGATTATCAGATACACAAAACTAGAAACAAGACAACAATTAAAAAGTTTTAACCAAATAAAAATGAACAGAAAATGAACAAAATATTTTAAAAAGATGAGGTGACGTTAATGAACGTTTACTTCACTTTTTTAATAATAGCAATGATGTCTTCTTCACCTAAATCGGTTTCTGCCTGCTGAAAACTATTAAACAAGGTATCGGCCAATGGCGAATTTAAACCCTCTGCTTTTGCCAAGCGTAAATCTTTAGCAATGTGTTTTAAGGCAAAAGCTGCTTGATATTGATCATTTAAAATAGCTTCTCCTTTAATTTTCATAAATACATTTCCTAAAGCGCTATTGTTAATCAGTTCCATCAAATCATTGGTTTTAACGCCTTGATTTTGTGCAAACACCACGGCTTCGGCCAAACCCTGTGCATGGAAGCCCAATAATGTATTGATGGCTAGTTTCGCTGAATTTCCAATGCCATTTTCACCAATATGTAAGGCTAGTTTACCTAAGGTATCAAATATAGGTTTCACACTTTCGAAAGCAGTTTGTGCACCCCCAGCCATAATTACCAAACTCCCATCGGTAGCTTGTTTCACACTCCCAGAAACTGGAGCATCGATATACTGGTTTCCCTTCTGAACACATAGCGCAGCCATCTCTTTACTAATAGCCGGAGATACGGTACTCATATTGATGATGATTTTTCCGCTGGCCGATGAACTGAATAATCCAGCTTCACCGTTAAAAACATCCTTTACTGCTTGATCGTCTGCAATCATCAAAATCACAACATCAGTTGTATCTAGTAAAGTTGCTGGCGACTCTGCCATTTCTACTCCTTCGGCTAAAAATGCGGCTGCTTTAGCCTTATTTCTGTTGTAAACAATTACCGGAAAAGTTGCATTTATTAAGTTTTGAACCATTGGAATACCCATTTTGCCAAGGCCAATCCAACCAATTTTAGGATGTTTCATCTAGCAAAGGTATTATAAAATGGGCAATGAAAATGTAAAATGGGCGGTGGAGATGGGGAAAAACTAATAACTAATCTAAAATCTATTCCTTTTTCTCGCACCAACCCTTTTACATTGCTGTATCTTTTAATTCTTTACCCTACTTTTCTCGCTTTCTGCACCCGATTGTTCGGCTCTTGCCTTGGTAGAAAATGTTTTACCAAAACGATAGCTAAAGCTCAAAACAGCAGTTCTAGAATCACTCTTATTTTTCCAATTTGCTTCGGTTAAAGCAAGGTTATTGATTACTCCATTGATGATACGACCTCTAAACATATCATTCAAAGCCAGCTTTAAAGTTGTTTTTGGACTTAGTTTCTTCTGTACTGCCAAACCAGCCTCACTATACGCACCAATAATGAATTGCACATTTTTTAACCTACTTTGATATCTATAATTGAGCTCTCCGCTCCAAGTAGGGCTAAAGGTCAATTGGAGGTTTGGAGTAGTACGGAAAAAGCTTCCATTGGTTTCTAAATAACCTGTATAAAAGTCGGTACTAGACCTCATGTTTACAAACTCTGCATAAAGATGTAGGGTCAACCATTTTGTAGGATTGAAATTTCCATCTACCGAAATATTTAGAACGGTTGTTTTACCTACGTTACCTGGTCTGCTGTAATAAGTTCCATTTACAATTTCAATCGTTTCATTCACATCGTCTTTAACCCTACTGTAACCAAATGTGGTGGTGATTTTATTTTTGTAAGTATGCGACAATTCAATACTCTGTGTAAATGCTGGTCTTAAAAATGGGTTACCAACATAATAGGTAAACTTATCTAAAGGTGAGAAGAATGGGTTTAGATCTTGATAATATGGTCTATCTATTCTTCTGCCATAGTTAAGGCCCAATTGATTATCGCCTAAAGTATCTAATTTATAGGTTACATAAAATGTAGGGAACAAACTGGTGTAGGTTCTTTTAAAACTAGAGTCTGGTTTCATTGCGTTACCCAACTGATGGCCGTTAGAAATGGTATTTTCTAACCTCAAACCTGCTTGAAAAGAAAAGTGTTTGCCCTCTCTGCTTAAATTTAAGTACGCAGCATTGATATGTTCTTTATAAATAAAGTGATTGCTCTTATCGTAATCTATTGAGGTTTGGTTATTTGCTGTATTTCTGTAATCGGCAATATTATCAGTTTTAGTAAAACTCGACTTCAAGCCCGTTTCTAACTTAATGCTCTTAGCTAAAGGATGCGTATAATCAGTTTTTAAAGAGTAGATATCAATATTTGAAGGGAGGTTACCACTCAGGATATCCTGATACTTTAATCTTCGATCTGGAAAGTAACTGTAATTGTAATACATCTGATCGGTTTGGTTATCGTACTTGATATAATCTGCATCAAAAGTCAGTTCCTTTCCCTGCCCATCAAATTTATGCCTCATATTAAGGTTAACACTTCCATTTTTAAAATTGATTTCATCTTCATTACGAGCCACAATGATAGAGTCTGGTTGCATGGCAGGATTAAAAAGATTACTGGTATTGTTATTTACCTGGGTAGAAATTCGGTTCATTGCCCCTACTACTACACCCCAAGTAGTTTGATCAGACTGGTAATAATCTACTCCGGTTTTAAGGAAGAAGGTATTGCCATGTCTCTTGAAATAGCTATTCTGGTTGAAATAAGATTTTACACTTCCATTTTGATTTTTGTAGGTCCTATTCAAATCTAAATCTGTAAAGCTATTGTTTAGGTTATAGCTGAAATTTCCAAATACATTGATCTTATTTTTTCTGTAATTGAAATTGAAACTGTTGTTAGATCTACTGAGTTCTCCTTGATTTAAAGCGAGATTTATTCCCCCGTTAAACCCTACAATCTTGCTCTTTTTTGTTTTAATGTTAATTACCCCAGCATTACCAGCAGCATCATACTTTGCCGGAGGATTAGTCATGATCTCAATCTGATCTAAAGCAGAAGAAGGTAAAGAACGAAGATAGTTTTCTAAATCGGCACCAGATAGGTAAGCAGGTTTATCATCAATAAAAATATTAACGCCATTTTTTCCTTTTAAACTAATGGCTCCATTCTGATCAACGTTTACACCTGGCGATTTAGATAGTACATCTAATGCTGTACTTCCTGCATTAGAGATCAATGCATCAACATTTACTACAGTACGGTCTATTTTTCGTTCAACAAAAGCCTTAGCCTTTGTTACACTTACTTCTTTCAGCATATTAGGTGAAGCCACCAACTTAATGGTACCAAGATCGATCGTATTTGTATTGGCATTGAATTCGAATATGGCCGTACGGTAATTGTTGTAGCCCATGGCAGAAATACGGATCTGGTAGCTTCCATATGCCTGTTGGTCAAAGCTAAATTTCCCATCTGTTTCAGTTAATGTAGTTTTAATCAATACTGAGTCTTTCGCTTTAAAAATGGCTACTGTTGCATATTCAATTGCCTTATCGTTGTTGTCTTTTAGCTGACCAGAAACTTTACTTGTTTGTTGTGCATTCGCAAAATTTAGGGTAAAGATGGTACAAACTATGAATGTAAATAATTTAAGTTTCATTTAGGGAAATTGAGTTATAGTGCTGTTTATTTGGTTGGTTTTCTATTATTTACACCTAGGCATTGCTAAAACTAGGGCAATAGTTATCCATTCGACTAAAAAGTAGACGATTTGTTTCAGCAATAAAAAAATAGATTTAAAAGGTGATTGGCCTATTTATTTAGTATTAACTTCGTAATTATACAAAAGTGCTGATGTTGAAGCTTTTAAATATTTTAATTTATATTTAGACGATATCTCTTCTGATTGTTTTTTGCCATTTACACATAAACCATCTTTATCTAATTTATAAGACAATTGTTTGGTTTGGCTAATGATACCATCTTTCAATAGTTCATTATTAATTCGATCACTTAGCTCATCCGAATCAACATCGCCTCCATCTGTAATAGATATGCTCTTTCTACTACTTGTAGCAGCTTTACTTGTACCTTTAATAGGCGCTATTGTTGTAGATGGCGTAGCAGGAGTAGTAGGTGATATTGGATTGATTTCACTTAAGGGTGCAGGCCTAGTAGCAGGTAATGGTTTTGCTTTTGCATTAACAGGAGATAGTGGTGAAATAGGACTAACAATTGGCTGAATTGGTGCTGGTGAAGCCATTCCATGTGCTAAAGGTTGTGGTGTAGCAGGAGTTTGAGGGTAAATATCTTTTTTATACTTTTCGTATCTCAATGAATCTTGACTATATCGTTTGGCATCTCTCTTGTGTTGATCTTCTGCAGCCTGATGACGTTGCTCATTTTGTTGATAAGCAACTTCATCTTTGGCATATTTATCCTGATGAGCCTTATACTTTAGCTGATTTTTAACATATTCTTTTTCGGCTAGTGCATATTTAGCTTCATTCTTGGCATACTCTTTTTCATTTAACTTATACTTTTGCTCATTTGCTTCATATTCTTTTTGCGCTGCAGCAAATTTCGCCTCTGCTTCATCCATCTCTGCTTGTTCTTTAGCCGAAAGTTGTGCTTTGATAATGGTTACATTTTTTGCTTGGGTAGTTGTACTAGACTGAGATGGAACTATTTTTTGTAATTTCTTTTTGGCAGTATCTTGGTTCAAGATCTGTTTTTTTACAGGGGCAACTTGTTTATTCTCAGCATTGCTAAAAGCAGCAGAAAATAAGAACACAAATACCATTGCAAGGGTCAATACTGTTTTTTCCATTTTATTTAAGGTTGATTTGGTGTTGAATAACATTCTGCTTACTCGATTAAGCAAGTCACTTTTTCGGCCAGTTAAAGCCATTGCATATTCTGGTGTATTCATTTGAAATTCTTGACAGGAAAGTAGTGCTTTCACATAACTCTTTTTATCTGCTACACAGGTCAATGCAATATCATCACAACAATTCTCTCTTTCTGTTCTAATTAATTTAGAAAGCCATAAAATTGCTGGATTGAAGAAGAATATAATTTCTATAAAAGATTGTAACAGATTAACCAAATAGTCTCTTCTCTTAATGTGCGCCAACTCATGGCACAGAATGGCTTCTACCTCTGCCATAGATAAGCCGTTTAACAAACCAAGGGGAATTAGAATTAGTGGTTTAAAATGACCAACCACCATAGGCACTTCTGCAATGCCAGACTGAACAATCTTAACTTTTTGACGGATTTCTAATTGATCAGCCAATGCTATCAATTTATTCTCCCATAACTTACCTGCTTCAAATATTTTGTTCCTTTTCAAGTAAAATATGGTATTTAAACCTAGCAGTAAGTGCACACTTTTGGCACAGATAATTAAAAACCAGATCAATACAATTTGTGCGGCATAACTGTTCCAAAGGTTCAATAATTGATCAACTTTACCTGAAATATCAATTGGGGCCTTGGTAATTTGTTGTTGCAAAGTCTGAATGGTTACCTCACTATTTTTTTTGAGATGAATGGTAGTAGCAGCAGCCGATGAACTGATCGAAGTGCGGTTTAACTCCATATACAATGTGATACCAATGGCCAATACAAAAAGACATAAACAGCCTGTAAGTAATTGATACCTTAAAGCAGCGCTTGATTTTCTGGTCAGCAACATCATTACTGCAGTAATTACAGACAATACCACACCAATCCAAAGTGAATGGAAAAGTGTAACACCTATGGCCTGTAGCCAATTTTCTGATACGAAGTGAAAGAGTTTAAAATCCATTGTGGTTCTATTTAGATTTTTAAATTATTATTGATCGTTAAGCATTTTTTTGATGGCTTCAATATCTGCTTTAGAGGTTTTTTCATTCCCCAATAATTGCATCATCAATTGAGAAGCAGAGCCCTTGTATAAAGTATTTACAAAACGATCTAACAATTGGTCTTTCGTTTTTGATTCTGCTTCAACAGGAATATAAATGTGTTTCATCTGACTTTCGTCGCGTTTCAATATCCCCTTCTCTGTCATAATCTGCATCTGTTTTAATGTAGATGTATAATTTACTTCACGCTGTACATTCAATTTATCATTAATGAAACGAACAGTAGAAGGACCGAACTCCCAAAGCACCTGCAAAATCTCTAGCTCTGCTTTAGTAGGTTCTGGCAAATTATTTTCAACTTTATTACTTTCCATATCTCAAAGGTACGATGTTTTTCGTACGAAGCAAGAGGTAAGATAAAAATCATGCAATAAAAAATATAAAATACTGATAATCAATGATTTTAATTTATTTTATTTTTAAACGCAACTATTTTTTAAATCGAGCGTCAAATAGAAAGAGTTAACTTATGACGGAAATCTTTGAGAACATCAAAAAACTGTACCTATTTGAACTGCGTTGTGCAGCACTAGCTCCCTATATCGAATTTTTCTCAGAAACCTCAATCGAAGCCACACAGACTCATATTCAAACCGAAGAGTTTACGGTTAAGCTTTTCCCAAGCTATACCCCTACCATTTGGATTAATCTTGGAAGCCCTTATCATTTAAAAAATGGAGACCATTGGCAATGTATCAATGAGACTACAGATGTTTTGGTATTAAGAAATGAGATAATTGAAAGAAGAAATTTACCACTGGATAATATTTTCACGATTAAATTCTTCCCCGGTGGCTTAGAAGCCATATTTGGTATCAGTCAAGCTAAAATTGGAAGTGATACTGTTAATTTAAATGAACTTATTCCTAATTCATCAATCAAAAAGTTAAAAAACCTAAGTTCAATAAACGATCGCATTTCCCTTCTTCAGGAGCTCTTTTTAGCCAAACTCCATACCAATAAAAAAACGAATCATTATTTCACGTGCATCCAACAAGCAATTGACACCTTCCATTTGTCTGGCTTGGAACTAAAAAATAAAGAAATAGTACAGCAATTGGCCATAAGTGATAAAAGCATGTACCGTTATTTTACAAAAATGGTAGGCACAAATCCTAAGAATTTTATGGCAATGAATAGAGCCAGAATTGCCTTAACAGCGTATGTAGATAAGCGTATTTCTTTTTCTCCCTACATTTATGGATATTATGACATGAGCCATTTCTACAAAGATGTAGTAAAGTTTACGGGCCAAAAGCTTTCTATGCAAATGGTGTAAATTGTCCGATTTTTACTTTCTATTCTTTTTGTTTTGACCTTAATTTGCCTAAAAAGAAATATGAGAGCAATTGCATTTACCATTATTAGCTATTTCGTTACCCTTTCTATTGCTAGTGCACAAAATTACCAGCCTAAAATAGAATCTTTTGCCTGCACTATTAAAATTGGCCCAGGTGTAATTGCTAGATGTGGTTATTTAGTGGTACCCGAGAATAGACAGCAAGTAAATGGTCGTCAGATTAAAATTCCTTTTCTTTTTGTCAGAAAAACAGCAGCAGATTCTACACAAAATATTTCTCTTTACACCACAGGTGGCCCAGGATATAGTACCATTGCCAATATCGACCAGATTTCTGAATCTTCTGGATTTTTAAAGTATGGTGGTTTTATTGCCTTTGATCAAAGGGGTACAAAAAAATCAATCCCTTCCTTGGATCTTCCTGAAGTGGGTGAAGCCATTAAACAAGCCTATAGAGATAATCTACCACCAGAAAAGTTGGTTTTAGCTGCTGTTAAAACCGGCCGAAAGAAATTTACAGACCAAGACATTGACCTTTCTGCTTATAATACCATAGAAAGTGCTGCAGATATTGCTGATCTTAAAAAAGTATTGAAAATTGAATCGATTACCTTGGTAGGGATTTCATACAGTGGTGGTTTAATGTTAACCGTTGCCAGAAATCATCCCGAGGGGATTAAGGCACTTGTACTTAACTCTCCCCTACCTAGCTATGTCAATTATGAGGAAAATGGTTTGTTCAACATCAATGAAGCTTTAAATCAGGTATTCGATAACTGTGAAGCCGATTCTAGCCATCAAGTTCAATATCAAAATCTTCGCAGTAGATTTCAGGAATATTTCAAGGAATTTGGAACAAAAAAAATCAAATTGGATTACACTGAAAAAGGCACAAACAAAGTCATTCCGATCTTCTATGGCAAACAAGAACTATTAGATGCCATCATTGGTAGAATGGATAATTCTCAACTAAAGTCGGTTCCTTTTGTTATTCAAGAAATTATCAGTGGTAAACATGAACCTTACGTTAAACAAGTTTTAGATGATGTATTTAGTGGCAACCCGAGCTTGTCTTTAGGTATGCGCTACTCCATCTATTGTTCGGAGCAGATCGCTTATGCAGATCCTTTGCTTATTCAAAAACAAGAAGAAGTTTTACCATGGCTTAAAGGTTACCGTTTCAACAATGTTAACCATCCAATTTGCGAGTGCTGGAAAGTAAAACCTGAACCTCAGCTTGCCAAAACACCTGTTTATAGCCGCATACCCGTATTACTTTCGGCTGGCGATGCAGATCCATGGTGTAGACCTTTTTACAATAAACTCATTAAAAGAACAATGCCAAATAGTCAATTGTTACTCATCCATAACCGGGCACACTCTTCTGGTTTTACGGTAAATGGGGTTGATTATTTAGAAATGTTTATGCGCAATCCTTATCAAAAAATAGTTAGTCAGTCTAAAGATTTAAAAGTAGAATAAGCATCTATTTTAACCTTTCCAGGTGCTGCTCTTTTTCAAATATCTAATGGTTAGATAGTAAGTAGCTAATATAACTGCAGCAACAATGCCAAGGGTATTTCTTAGGCTTTCGTTACCATTGGTAAGTTGTGGGTGATAGAAAAGTAAAATCACTACAATTCCTAACATCCAAATTGTTTGGGTATTGTATTCCTTAATCAACCAGCGTTTTCCATTAAAATACATGCTCGAAATCGTTTGGGTTAATCCACTAAAATTAATCAACCATCTGTTTACCCGATTACAATAAGCCTCAAATTGAGCACCAAATTTATTTCTAAGAAAGTTTTCCTCAGCCAAAACGATAGCTTGGTAAATGAACAAGAACAAAGGCATAAAAACGATCAAAAACAATAACGAGTTGATCAGTATACCTACACCTAGCAACATTAAAATATTACCTACATATAAAGGGTTACGGCAATGGTTAAAAAAGCCTTCTGTTACAAGATCATCTGCATATACATTTTTGTTCTTGCCCCCACGCACAATGTAAGCCAAAGAAATGGCTACACCACGGATAAGTTGGCCCAAAATAGTAATCAACAAACCAATAAACAATGGGAATAAATAATAATAAGGGCCGAAAACACTTGCGGTAAAAATTTGTGGCGACGGAATAAACAGTGCCAAGTACAAGAAAATAAACAAAAAGTTTCTGTACTTAAAAAAGAAGTTGCCTATGGTGATCATATTAGTTTTTTACTGCAATAAAACCTGAAAAATTATACCATTTAAAAAAAGTTTCTGTTTGTGGGAAACCAGCTTCTCTAAGCATTTTAAAGTTTTCGCTTAGCTTATAAGGAATTAAAACATTTTCTAATGCCTCTCTTTTTTGCGAAATTTCCATTTCGCTATAATTGTTGCGACGCTTGTAGTCGTAATAATATTTAATGAAATTTCGATTAAACAAACTATCCTCTGCCAGTATTTTTTCTGAAATGATCAATACACCACCTGGTACCAGTCCATCGTATATCTTCTTTAATAGCTTTTCTCGATAAATGGGTCTAACAAATTGCAAGGTTAAACAAAGGATCACAACAGAAGCATTTTCAATTTTAATATCTTCATGCAAATCTGCAATCACCAATTCATAATTGCGTTTAAAATGAGCTTGTTTCAATTTAACATCACATTTTTTTAACATTTCTGCAGAATCATCTATCCCTATAAACTTAATTGTTTCATCTACATAAGGGTTCAGGCCAATCATTGTTGTTCCTGTAGAACAGCCTAAATCTACCACATTGGTATGGGGTAATGCATGTTCAATGGCCAACTCAATAATCATTCTTTGAATCTCATTGTAGTAGGGTACTGAACGTTCAACCATGTCGTCAAAAGCATTAGCTACCGTTGCACCGAACTTAAAATCGGACGGTTTTTTGATCTCGTCTTTGAAAACATGATCTAAATTATCTTTCTTACCCATAAATCACGCTTAACTGTAGAATATTGGACTATCAAATCTCCAAATGGTTTAGTCGTTGGCTTTACATGGGCACAAGCTTCAAAATTGATTTAAAAGCCTGATCTTATTTATCTTCCAATCTCCTAAAGGGCTCATTATTGTTGTTTTCAATCTTACTTAAATCTTCAGCAATACGCTCATCATCCAGTCGAACTATGGTTTGTTCTTCATATCGTTCAGTTCTACTTTGATAATGCCCTTCTCCATCCTCTTCTATTTCTTCGTTACTAGGCCTCGAAACTATTTTAAATTCTTCCTTTTTAGGCAGTTGTTGATTTTTCATATCCTTTTATTTGATATAAAGCAATTGATCTGATAAAAAGTTTTAAAAAGAGCACAAAACATAATTAGGCTATTATGGGTTATTAACCTGTTTGTGATCTACTTAGCTTATGGAAAACATATTTATACTTGCCATACCTGTTGCCTGCATTGCCTGGACGTTCACCAAAGAAGAGGTTTTTAGAGAATTAAGGGAGTTTTGTGTCAGTAAATCTACCAATTGCACTAAGCTATACCAACGCAAGTTCTTTTATCTTTTTACTTGCGAATATTGCTTTAGCCATTATGTTACCGTACTGCTCTTGATCATTACCAAATACACCTTGTTGTATGATGGATGGCGAGGTTACTTCATTGCAGGCTTTTCTATAATTTGGATTGCCAATGTTTATATGAGCATTTATAACCTTATCCGTATCGACCTTAAAAAGAATAAATTGATCGCTAAAAAAGAAGAACAAGAATTGGGAGAATAACTCAATAAAAAGTCTAACTAGGTATGCAATGAATCTTATTAAAACAATTTGCTTATGGCATTAGCATGCTAGCATTCATAAATGCTAAAAAAGCAGTGCGATAGGCACCTCCTACTTGAAAATCAATATCGCAATTTTTCAATTTGATATTACTGCCATCTATTTTCTTAATGGCATTTTTAGCAATAAGATATGATTTAGAGATTCTAATAAAATCGTCTTTACTAAGCGCCGCATCGATGTGGTTTAGCCCCATGTGCGTTACAAACTGTTCTTTAGCGGTATGGATCACCACATAATTTTTAGCTGCAGCTACATATACGATCTCATTTGGATCAATATAATGGTAGGCATATTTTTGATCTGCTTTAATAAACTGTAAGCGATCTTTTTTGACAGGTGTAATTTGTTCTTCTTTTACTTCTGGTTTAACTTTTAAACTATCTTGATTATTCTTCAATAAATAATTAATAGCTAAAGCAAATTTGGAAAAACTAATCGGTTTCAATAAATATTGGTCGGCATGTAAATCAAAGGCCTTTAAAGCATAACTAGGATGACTAGTGGTAAAGATTAGAAATTTCGTTTTTGACCTTAAACTCTCCGCTAGCTCCAATCCAGAGATTTCTGGCATTTCAATATCTAAAAATATAAAATCAACTTGGTCATTAGTCGAGATCAGTGCTTCTAAAGGCTTTTGAAATGTTTGATGCACAGAAAGTCCAGGCATTTCATTAATGTATTTAACAAGTGCATCAATGGCATATTGATCATCGTCTATAATTATACATTTCAAATCCATATTGTCTCCTTTTTGGTCATTGCAATTTATGTTTTTTAATTGAAACCAGAAACCACTTCATACTCTGTAACAGGGCTTTTATACTCGCTAGAGCGGCTTTGGTACAATATTCTTTTTTGATTGAGAATAAATAACTAGCTTTTAAGGAATTAAATATTTTTACTGAATGGATTCCGGTTGCAAACGAAAATCCAACAAACGAATACCGACGTTTATCGGTATCGCCATAAGCAGGTCAGCGTGGAAGACTTGTATTAAAATTCAATCAATTATTATTCAAGAAAATGAAAAAAGTAAACCTGTTGAGCAAAGCCGAATTAAAGAAAATAATGGGTGGCGGAGTTCCACCAGAAACTCCAGGTGGCGATCCTAGCTATTGTGCACCAAAAGGCTATGTGATTTGTATAGCAAACGGTGGTAGTGGTGAAGCTAATTCTTATTTTTATGCTTGTTGCACAAGCATGGCACAAGCGCAGGCCTTCTGCCCATCTGGTTCAGCATATGGCTGTAATCTGAATGAACCTGTACTAATTGACTAAATAAAAGGGAGGGCAATAGCTCTCCTTTTTACTTTGTAACAATACCATCACAATTACGAGTATAATTTCTGCCCTAAAAGCAACAATATACTCCCACAAAGACAATTCATACATCGGTGAAGCTATTTCGTATAATAAATTTTTTTATATGAAATTGCTTAACTAATCTTATAGGAAATTTCATACATATGCTCAATCTTTTACAACCTAAACAAAGTAACGCATCGGCTGTAGTTAACCTACTACTTAAAGCCCTAAATGTTAAAGTAAATTCTACAACTGTTGATGATAACCTACAAGATCATCCAGAATACCCAAGTTTATTAGCTATAAATGATTGTTTAACAGAATGGCATGTGCCTAACCAAGCCTACCAAATTTCTAAACAAGAATATGATCCTGCTGATTTAGAATTTCCATTTATTGCCCATAGTAAAATTAATGGGGGCTATTTTATGTTAATACACGAAATAACCAATGGTAAAGTAATCTATAGTGATGAGAAAAAACAAAAAGCTGAACTTCCTGAAGAGGAATTTTTAAAACTATGGAGCGGTGTAGCTTTACATGCTACGGCCAGCTCAAAAAGTGGCGAAATTGATTATCAGACAAAATCTGTAGCACAAACATTTAATGCTTTGAAAATTCCTGCATTATTATTGGTCATTTTAGCTGCAATACTGTTAACCATCAATTACCAAACTTCCAGCATTTCTTATGGATTATTATTGTTCTTTAAAATTACCGGTATTGCTGTAAGTGTATTGCTCCTTATGCACAGCATAGACGCCAATAATCCATTGGTACAAAATCTATGTAGCTTGGGCAATAAAAACAACTGTAATGCAATTCTTAAATCTGATGCAGCTAAAGTTACTTCTTGGCTAAGTTGGAGTGAAGTAGGCTTTTTCTATTTTACAGGTTCATTTTTAACCTTATTGATCAGTCCTGCCTCACTACCGCTAATTGTTTGGCTAAATGTACTTGCCTTACCTTATACCGTATATTCTATTAGCTATCAATACAAGCAAAAAAATTGGTGCGTATTGTGCTGTACGGTACAAGCTATCCTTTGGTTAGAATTTTTAACTAATGTTTTTTATCCTTCTAATTTTGAAATCTCTACAACTAACTTACAGTTCCAATATATCTTACCTTTAGTAATTAGTTTTGCACTCCCAATTTTAACCTGGGCTTTTCTTAAACCACTATTGTTAAAAACGGCTCAATTTAAACCGTTAAAACAACAACTTAAAAAATTCAAATATAACAGCGATTTATTTAATCAAGTGTTAACCAACCAACCTCGTTATGCTGTACCAGACGATTTAATGCCAATCATACTAGGAAATCCTAATGCCGAAACTGTAATTACCATGGTAAGTAATCCTTTTTGTGGCCCTTGTGCAAAGGCTCATGAAACATTAGACCAATGGTTAAATGTGCGTGATGATATTCAATTGAAAATCATTTTCACTACCGCTAACCATGATGATGATGAAAAAACAAAGGTTTCTAGACATGTAACAGCACTTAGCTTACTAAACGACACCAAGTTATTAGAAAATGCGCTAAACGACTGGTATAAACAAGGCAGCAAAAAATATGAGTCTTGGGCTATTCAATACCCAATTACCTTTGATAAGGATATGAGCATGGTAACCGAAAAACAAAAGGCTTGGTGCGATTTAACCGAAATTGCCTTTACACCAACCATATTGGTAAATGGCTACAAACTGCCTGAACCTTATCGTTTAGAAGACATTAAATATTTATTGACCTAATATTACTTTAGTTCAGGAAATAAAGGAAATCTAATTGTTCAGCTGATTTTTATTTTACAGCTTGACTTTTTGTGGCTACTGATTTTTTTGGTAGCCCAATTCATTTTACTTTAAATAAGCGAATTAAAAAACTACCATAACTTGTATCATTCAGGTATTAATTGATATATTAGAAAACATAAAACACAGTTTGATCAACAACCAAAGTAAGCCCTATACATTTGAAAAAATTTCCATTCTTTAAACAACCTGATCAAATGGACTGCGGCCCTACCTGTCTTAGGATGGTTGCAAAACATTATGGTAAAAATTTCAACCTACAACGTTTAAGAGATATCTCTGGTATTAACCGAGAAGGGGTTTCTCTATTAGGTATTAGCGAAGCCGCTGAAAAAATTGGCTTTCGTACCACTGGGAACAGAGTTAATTTAGCTCAGCTAGCAGAAATAAATTTACCAGCAATTCTGCATTGGAACCAGAACCATTTTGTGGTACTCTATAAAATTAAAAGAGGAATTTATTATATCGCCGATCCCGGCAAAGGATTAATAGAATTTACAGAGAAAGAGTTTTTACAACGTTGGAGTAGCATCCACAACAATACCGAAAGCCAAGGTATTGTATTGATCTTATCTCCTACTCCAGACTTATACGCACAGGAAGGCGACAAGAACAATGGATTAAACTGGGCATATTTGCTCCGCTATCTTTACCAATATAAACAGTTGGTTGCACAACTCTTTGTGGGCCTTGGTGTAGGCAGTTTGTTACAGCTCATTGTTCCATTTCTTACACAGTCAATTGTAGATATCGGGATCAATACCCGAAATCTCAACTTTATCTACATTATCCTCATTGCTCAAACCATGTTGTTCTTAGGAAGGATGAGTGTAGATTTTATCCGTTCATGGATTTTGTTACACATTAGTACAAGGGTTAACATCTCCATTTTAACAGACTTCCTGATCAAGCTGATGAAATTGCCGATGAGCTTCTTCGACACCAAAATGACGGGAGACATCATGCAACGAATGAATGACCAACGAAGAATTGAGAGCTTTTTAACAGGATCAACTTTGAGCACCATATTCTCGATGTTCAACCTGATCATTTTTACTGGGGTTCTTGCTTATTATAACATCAATATTTTTATTATCTTTTTAGTCAGTAGTGTACTTTATTCTTTATGGGTAATTGCCTTTTTAAAGAAGAGAAGAGACTTAGATTTTAAACGTTTTGATATTTCTTCAAAGAACCAGAGCAGTATTGTGCAGCTTATTGGCGGTATGCAAGAAATAAAACTCAATAACTGCGAGCAGCAAAAACGTTGGGAATGGGAAAGGTTACAAGCGGGTTTATTTAAGTTCAGCATCAAAAGTCTTTCGTTGGGGCAAATTCAACAGGCGGGTGCCTTCTTTATCAATGAAGGTAAAAATATCATCATCACTTTCTTGGTGGCTAAATCTGTAATTGATGGCCAATTGACATTGGGTGGAATGATGGCCATTCAATATATTGTTGGGCAAGTAAATAGCCCTATCGAACAGCTGTTGGGTTTTATCCAGTCTTTACAAGATGCTAAAATCAGTTTAGAGCGTTTGAATGAGATCCACCAGATGGACGATGAAGAACCTTTAGAAAAAACCTTCCTCAAAGAGTTACCTATGAATAAGAGCATAGGCATACAAGATTTGAGTTTTACCTACCCTGGAGCTGGTAATGAGCCTGTACTAAAAAGTATTTCCATGAATATACCTGAAGGCAAAACCACAGCAATTGTGGGCATGAGCGGTAGTGGAAAAACAACCATACTCAAACTCCTACTCCGTTTTTATACCCCTCAAAGAGGAGAAATTAAGATTGGAGCTACACACATAGACCAAATTGGCTATCGTTATTGGCGTGGACAATGCGGTATTGTAATGCAAGATGGTTTTATCTTTTCGGACAGCATTGCTAAGAATATTGCCGTTGCCGACGAAATTCCTGATATGGCAAAACTACAGCACGCCATCAAGGTAGCCAATATCACAGACCTAATTGAAGGCTTACCACTAGGATTGAATACAAAAATAGGTGCAGAAGGAAATGGAATTAGCCAAGGTCAAAAACAGAGGATTTTGATTGCGAGAGCCGTTTATAAGGACCCCGAGTATATCTTTTTTGATGAAGCAACCAATGCACTTGATGCCAACAACGAAAGTATCATTATGCAAAACCTAGAAGAATTCTTTAAGGGAAGAACAGTAATTGTGGTTGCCCACCGATTGAGCACTGTTAAAAATGCAGACAACATTGTAGTACTTGATAAAGGAATTATTATTGAGCAGGGTACACATGCCGAACTCACCAAAAACAAAGGAGAATATTACCAACTGGTAAAAAACCAATTAGAACTGAACTAATGTAAGGTCAAAATAGGTGTTACAACTTTTATAAAAATATGCCAACAGAAGAACAACATAAAGAACAAGATAACGCTTCAGTAACTGATTGGGCAGTAAGTGAAGAAGTTAATGAAATTATTACTGCGGTACCCTCATGGATTTTAAGGAGAGGTATTACTTTAATTCTGCTTGTTTTATTGACCATTATTTTAATGTCTGCATTTATCAGATATCCAGATGTGGTAAAAACTTCAATGAAGGTAAACTCACTAAACTCACCTAAGGGAGTAATATCTCATCAATCTGGCAAGCTTATCAAAATCTTAGTAAAAGATAATGAGCAGGTTATAAACAAACAACCCTTGGCTTTTATAGAAAGTACAGCTAGTCATAACGATGTAATTACATTAGCGAATAAACTCAAAACCTTAAATCAACAATTAACAAATTCTCCAACATTAAATGATAAGGATTTCTTAGGCAATAATTTGAACCTTGGCGAACTACAGGGCAATTACCAATCCTTTTATCAGGAATATCTGCAATTTATCAATACACAAAATGGCGGTTTTTATTTAACCCAAAAGGCATACCTGCAAAAAGACTTGGTAGAGATTAAAAAATTGCAAGAACAGATTAACCAACAAAAAAAGATACAAGAACAAGAATATGCCAATGCACAAGAAGAATATGAAGCTTACAAAGTACTAAAAAACAACAAGGCAATTTCTAACAATGAGTTTAAACAACAAGAAAACAAGTATCTGTCTAGCAAATACCCTTTACAACAAAGTGCTACTGCCCTATTAAACAACAATTCAAGTTATTTGGCCAAACAAAAAGAAATTGAAACCTTAGACAATACCATTAAAGAACAAAAGGCAAAATTTAATCAGGCCTTAAATAGTATGATTAATGAAACTGAGGCTTGGTTAATGAAATACGTTGTATTTGCCCCTCTTGCTGGTAAAGTAGGTTATGCAGGCATTTTACAAGAAAATCAAAATGTAAATGTTAATCAAGAACTGTTTATTGTAAACCCAGGCAATACAGATTTTTTTGGTGAAGTTCAGATCCCTCAATACAACATGGGAAAAGTTCACCTTGGTCAACGTACCTTAGTTAAATTAAGAAGCTATCCATTTGAAGAATATGGCATTATTAATGGAAAAATAAGCTTTATTACAGATGTTGCCCTAAAAGACAGTGTATTTATTGCCAAAGTAGATTTTGGAAAATTTGAGCAGAAAAATCCAGAACACCCCATTATCTTAAAACCAGGTATGGTAGCAGATGCTGAAATTATTACCAGAGAAAGCTCACTATTACAGCGCTTTTTAAGAAACATGACAAAAATGTTGAACAGTAGCAATTGATAAAGTAGCTGATCAAAATAAATATAGTCAAACAACCTCCATCAAAATCTTGAATTTTCTCGATTCTCTTTGCGAAAAATTAGATATTATCTGATCGTTTTAATGCGCATCAAAAATCACTTTCCTCAAAAAGCAAAAATAAAGTTATATACGGTGGAAGCTATTTCATACTAATGTAAGGCCATTTGGTACAATATTTTTGTTTAAACAACATTTACAGTTTAACTTAAGATTAATCAATTCTATTTCAAAGAAAAAGGGCAGTCCGGTTGCAACGAAACTGCCCATTAACGAGTATCGACGTTTATCGATATCGCCTAAGTAAGCCAGGCGTGACTGGATTACAAAATCTTATACAACCAAAGTTAAAAATTTAAATGATGAGAAAAGTAAATTTACTTAGTAAAGCTGAACTAAAGAAAATTATTGGTGGTGGCCTTCCTCCAGGCGATCCCGGAAATCCACCTTGCACAGCAGCCTATGTAGTTTGTGGCGTAGAAGATGGAGGACTTGAACTGATCAATTTCCCTACTGTATGCTGCACTTCACTTAGCGATGCTGAAAGCTTCTGCAGAGGTCAGTTATACAAGGGGACTTACCAGTGTCTTTCTATTCTTGAAAGTTAACAGTCCGCTATTCTATAAATAAAAATAAGAGCTCATGAAAAAAGTAAACTTACTCAGCAAAGCTGAAATGAAAAAAATTGTTGGCGGTATTACCCCAGAAATGGCCAATTGCGAAGAAGCCGCTTGGTTACCTATTGTAATTGACCAAGACGGAAATTGTAGATTCACAGGCTATAATTTCTGTTTAAGATGGTGTTCGCCAGAACTGTGTGATTTTGGTGGCAAATGCACCTTAACAGCAGTTTAAAATAATGCCCTAAAATAGAACCTATTCCAAAACTATAATTCTAGCACCCAGAGGTCGGCTTATCAAGTCGACCTCATTTATTAGGTACTTACCTAAAGCTATTTTTTCGCAAACCACTTTTTAAAGCCAGCATTTTCTCGTTGACTAATTTCGATTTCCATATCAATTGGTGGTTTCAATAAAATTTTAGTCTTTTTAGCATTGATTATTCTCATTTCTAAAATGGCTAATCTATTTACAATAAAAGAACGTTTAATAGGATAAAAATCTACCGATGGAAGAAAAAGCATGCTTTCTGACAAAGTATTGTTCCAGCCCATTTTTTCGCCTTTAAAACTTAGTGAGAAATAATTCTTTTCCTCAATATAAATACAGGCAATGTCTTTATATAATTCAAAATCAAAGTTTTTAATCGGTTTTATAGTAAGCTTTGGAGTATCTTCTTTTTTCTTATCCTCTTTGCTCCAGCAATAGAATAAATAAATATTTACAACCAATAAGGAGAAGGTAATTTGATACAAATAGGTATTGAAAAAAGACTTGTCCACATCTCTTTCATGTAGTAAAACATAAAATAGCTGTAGAGGCACTACAAGTAATATGGGCATACAAACACCTAATAAAATTTGTTTTTGTATCCTTTTCTGATTGTTTTTATGCCAAGGGTATTGACTATCTAAATAAGCAGTGACATTAACCACTATATGGATTAATATAAACACGATGCAGGTATCAAACAAAAATTCGATGCCATAAAATTCAGCTGTATAAATAGCTACGCAAAAACAACTACCCTTATTGATGACAATCAAATTGGCGGTAAACATTGCAAATAACCACCTCCATAAATAACCTGGATATCTAACATGGCGATTTACTTTATGCCCAATTGATCCTTTCATTCTATCGATATTAAAATCCATATTGACTAAAAATGAGTTAAGATATATGCCTTAATTCTATTTAAGTCTAATAATTTAAAATTTTAAAAAGAAAGAATTAGTACCAAAGCCATTCTTGCGTATATCAAAAGACCTGTAGTGTATACATTGTCTATTTTAGAATTCAAGAATCTCATTTATAAGTATTTAAACAAAATCAATCTAACTTTAACTATAAATTACACGATTTTCTAAAAACATCGTTCGTCCAAAATTCTGGTATCGTCTGTCAAATCATACCCCAAGCCAATCCATTAAATAACCGGTGCATTCTAATTTTGAAAGATAACTGTAAATCATAATCAGCATCGCAAAAAATACAAAGCACAAACAGAAGCAATTTGGGTTCTAGGAATCTTCTTTTCTTGGTTAACTACCTACCAAAATGGTAGAAAAATTATCAATTTAAACCAACTTTTTCGACTGTTTTTTCAAATGCAATAAAGCAGTAACATCTATGAAAAATTTAAAAAATTCGGTGGCATTGTTTATTTTATTTTTAGGAATGACCTTAGCATTTACCCTTAGTGCTTTTAAGGTTAAGCACAATACACCCAAATATCAATACATTATCAACTCTACAGCAGCGGTTGATATTAAAGACATTGATAATTGGAGATTAGTTGATGATGAAAGTCCGGATTGCGGATTAGCGGGCACTTTAGTTTGTCAATATGCTTTTAATGGTGACATCAACGAGTTCCAAGATTTTCTGGAATTGCCTTCAACAACTGCTGTAATGATCAATAACAATGCGGTAACTACGAAGTTATAAATCATTAGGCGGGAATTAAAAACCCGCCTAATTTTTTTCAGTTATGGATTTTGTTGCATCCCTGTTAACTCAATGATGCTTCTAGGCAATGGCATAGCATATCTGCTATCATTTGGAGCCAAAGCGGATTTATTTAAATTGTATTTTCTGGAAATGGTAAGCTCGTAACCCAGCTTATTTAACCGTTTCAGGTCGCTCCATCTTATGCCACGCATTAACAATTCCTTTCTGCGTTCAGTCAAAATCCAATCTAATACTGTTGCCTGATTTGTACTTACATAAGTGGGAAAAGGTTTTGTTTTATCCCATCTTTTGATCATCAACTTATTTAAATCGTTTAATGCCTCGGTTAATTTGTGATTACGGGCAAAACTTTCGGCTCGGTTCAAATACATTTCGTCAACTGCCGGCCCTGCAAAAAGCAAAGGTGTACCTGAATAGTTTCCCTTAAATGAATAAAGCCCAGAACCAGCATTTTTAAAGAAAATCTTCTTCCTTAAATCGTTCGCTTCATATTGCTGGTAAAGTTCGTCTACAACATAGGCATTAGCTTCATCTATTATAGGTGGATTGACCATGGTAAGGTTAAATAACACTTCACCTTTGTAAGATGGAAATGGATTTACCGATGTAGCATTGATCTCATTATAATCTAACAATTGATCATTTAATTGAAGTACAGAATCAGCATATAAACCTGCTTCTGTATACATATTCATTGCTAAATAGGTACGAGATAGCATTGCATAAGCTGCTGTTTTTGATGGACGCATGGTATGCACTTGGCCAACAGGAAGTAATGCTGTTGCTTTTTTAAGGTCATCAATCAATTGGGCATAGGTTTGCGCCAGTGTCGATCTTGTACTTTTGACATTAAAATCAGTACTTGCTCTTATGGGCAAACCCAGACTTGTTGAAGCCGTTTGTTCATCATAAACAGGTGTCCATACAAATGCAGCATGTAACATGGAACTACCTTTGTAAAAATAAGCCTGTCCTTTGATGTTATCCCAATCTCTATAATTGCTGGTGTTCCTATCAATCTTATCGATATTCTCAATTACCGAGTTGCCATAATAAACTGCCAAATAGCTATAATACCAATTGTCATTTACTCCTTCAAACATGTCATCACTCTTTTCCCAATTGTATATTTTCTTATCCCCTTCTGATATAATAGCAACTAGTGCATTATCTGTAAGATAGTAATTATCAGAAGCCACTTCAGCAGCGTAATTAGCGCGTATATTTAAACGTACATGATCATCCAAGATAGCTTGAAGACTTGTTAATGAGGAAAGGGTATTTAATTTTTTATCTGGTTTTGCCTCTAAATAATCTTTACAAGACACCAGACTTATTGTTATCATGAGCAATAAAGTGCTCATAAATAATATCTTTTTCATATTTAATTTTCTTAAAATGTACAATTCACACCTAGAGAGAAGTATTTGCTTGGTAAAATCACATTATCACGATAATCTGGATCAATACCATCATTATTTGCCCGCCAAAGTATTCCTAAATTGCTGGCACCGGCCTGTAATTGAATAGTTTTAAATGGCATACGTTTTAACCATTGCTCATTAAATGAATAGGCCAAAGAAATATAAGCAAGCCTAATATGGTCTCCTTTTTCTACCAATATTTCGGCATTATTGTAAAATTGATCTCTTCTATTTATGGCTGGATAAACCAATGAAGGTATCTCAGTATTTGTTTCATCACCTGGTTTTTGCCACCTTTTTGCATAATCTAGATGCCCCGTTCCAGAATTATAAAGACTGGTATAGTTAATACTACTTCTTCTAAAATAATAGCCAAACTTATAACTTAACCTTGCTGCCAAGCTTATGCCTTTGTACATAAATGTATTACCTAGGGTACCAAAAATGCTTGGAAAGGCCGGACCATGGTAAATTAGATCGGTAATTTTAACTGTACTGCCTGTAAGCAGGTTATAGTCACTAGAAATTTTGTTTTGATAATATCCTTGTGGATTGCCATTTGTTGGATCTAGGCCTGCCCAAGCATAAGATAACACACTATACACAGGATATCCCTCCATAGCGGTGGCAATATTTCCATTGCCTACAAAAATACTTCCTTGGTTACTACTTTGATAATTGGCCAAAACCTTGTCTTTATACACATTGAAATTAAGGTCAGTATTCCATTTCAATACTCCATTTGTATTTTGAGACCTCAGTGTTATATCAAGCCCTCTTGCCCTGATACTGGCTACATTTTTAATCAATGCTGATGTAGGGACAGCAGTAAAATCGACCGGACTAGAACCATATAAATCGATTGCTTTCTTTTGGTAAAGTTCGATGGTACCAGATAGTCTATTATTTTTGAAAGAGAAATCTATCCCTATATTAGTTGTACCTACGTTTTCCCATCTTAAATCTGGATTACTGAATTGATCAAACCTGGCAACAGGTGTATTGGTAAAAACAGAGGTTGAGGTATTCAAAATGGTAGTTACTGCAGTACGGCTAAGATCTACATTACCACTAAAACCATAACTTGCTCTTAACTTTAGTTGGGGCAACCAAGAGATTTGATAAAATGGCTCGTCGTTAATTAGCCAAGCCACACCAACAGACCAAAGTGGTTTCCATTTATCATTGGTGTTTAGGCCATAAAGATTAGATGCATCTTTTCTGGCACTTGCAGAAAGGATATACCTTTTCTTAAAGTTGTAGGCTATATTACTGTACAAAGAAACAAATCTATTCAATCGGCTACTTAATCCATTTGGGCCTGGATTGATATATCCTAAAGATTTGGTAATATAATTGGGGTATGTTGTGGCTAAATTTACCAAAACACTAGAAAGATTTTCATCATCATAACCATATACCCTATTGCCTTGTCCTTCCAGATTATTTTCATTGATTTCCAATCCACCTAAAAAATTTAATTGGTGTTTGCCCCAAGTTTGATCGTAATTCAGTTGCGCTCTTACATTGTATGACTTTAAAATATTTTCGGTCTGGTCTAAAATTTCTGCCATAGGGATAACTCTTGTGGCTACACCTGCACTATTAACTTGAGTAAACGAATTGACAATATTGCGTACGGTATAACTATTTACACCATAAATAGTCTTATTACTCGTCACCTGTCTTTCGTTCTGGTAATTCAATTGGGCAGTTAGTCCATTTACAATATTGTATTTCAGGGCTACATTTGCCAATAAGTCTCTTGAAGAACTTTTAAGCTTATTATTTAGATAATCAGTAGCTGGATAATAGTTCCAATCGTAAAAAACATTCTTATTTAAACTATTGAGATAAGAATTTGAATAAGTTTTGGGTAAGGCCAAAGGATTGCCATTTTCGTCTCTCAACTTTATATACGGATAGATTATACCCGATCCATTATCCAGATCGGTATAAGCGGCCTTACCATTTACTGATGAATTTAAAGTATAAGTGGCTCCAAAATCTAGCTGTAATCCTTTTGCAATCCGTAACGAATTTCTAGTGGTTAAACTCAATCTGGAACTTTTAGCTGCCAAGGCTGACAAATGATCATCATAGCCTACCAAAACACTCCAATCTATCCTTTTTTCAGCACCACTTACATTTAGGGCATATTGTTGCTTAATGGCCTGTTGGTAATTTGTTCTACTCAATTCGTTTCTTAGGTCGGTTGTTTTCATCTGACCCAATTTTTCATTGAAGCTTTCGGCAGTGATTGTGCCATTCTTTTTAGCCAATACCAATTCAATAAATGGAGATAGCACAGGTTTACTTGTAGCGTTTATTTTTGAATTGTAAAACCCTTTATCATATAAAAATTGTTCTACATCGATATAATCGGCAGTAGACATTTGTTTAATGGTAAACAGATCTGGTTTGTTTACAATACTCAGGTTACTGTTTAGTGCAACCATTAAAGGTTGACCTAGCTTAGCCTTTTTTGAAGTTAGAACAATTACACCATTACCTGCCCTACTGCCCCATATAGCAGTAGCTGCTGCATCTTTAAGTATGGTGATGGTTTCGATATCATTCGGATTGATATTCTCGATATTTCCCTGATAAGGAAAGTTATCTAAGACAATTAAAGGATCTCTATTCCCATTTAATGTACTCAGGCCCCTAACCATTAAGCGTCCGCTTGTGGTCGATCTACGGTCTACTGTAACCGCATTAGCTACTGCTTCTAGCCTACTCAATATATCTGTACTAAATTGTTCATTGAGCACCTTATTGCCAATGCTCTGAAACGAACCCGTAGCTTGTTGCTTTGATAGGGTTTGATAGCCTGTGTAGATCTTAACCTCTTGCAAAAAACTAACATCGGGTTGTAGGTAGAACTTAAAAACATCAACACTTGGCACCTTAATTTCTTGAAGTAATTCTTTATAACCCAAATATTTGATTTTAACCAAGTAACTACCATTAGGCAGATTGACCGTAAAACTGCCCTTACTATCGGTCTGGAGATTAATTTTAGCTGAGATATGTATACTTGCGCCAATCAAAACCGTACTATCTGGTAGACCGTAAACAATCCCTTTAAATTGTTGTGCATTAACACCTAGGCTAATCAACAAACATACAATGCATACAAGCGCTCTCATAGTTTGTTCTGCTTTAAAAGTTTGGCAGTTGCGGTTTCATCTTGTTTGTAGGCTTCTAATACAGATTTTATGGTTTGTTCATTCAACATATCGGTATTGGTAAGTGCCAGAAATTCGCCTTTTGGGCCTAGCCATACATAATGCGGTAAGTAAGCATGCGGAAACAATTTTGATAACACAGTATCATTATAAACACTGGGTAAACTGCTTTTAATAAAGGGGGCCTTTTCTCCACTTAAAATGCCATACATCCGTTGTGGCGTATCTTTTGTATATACTGCATTTATTAAAAGTATCTTGATTTGGTCTTGATACCTTTGCTGTAAGTTTTCTAGCTTAGCAAACTGATAGATACAACTGCTACACCAAGTAGCCCAAAAATCTAGAATAATAAATTTGCCTTTGTAAGTAGCTAATGTTAGGCTATCTGGTTTTAAACTATTGCCTGTTAGTTGTGGCATTGTTTGTTGTAAAATTGCCATCGGTATTTTCTGGCCGAGCTTGAGTGGTTTAATTTCTTGGCTATTGGCCTCAAAATTTAGGCATAGCATTGCCCATACGATACATATCGTTATTTTTTTCATAAGTAGTGTAGGTTGCGAGCGTTCTTTGCTTACAGTTCCCAGCTAGAAACTTGTTCTAAAACGCTCTAGGTATTTGTTCGGTTAATTTTGTAAATAGGGAGCATATGTTATTTACTCAGGACTACAGATTACCAGAGAGATTAAAATGATGAAAGAAAATCCAAAAATAGATTGGACCAATTGAGCTAAAAATGCAAGGTTAAATGCTTCTCTTGGCAAGGAAGCAACATTTCTATTAAAAGCAATTTTAATTTGTTCTTGCATAGCTCGTATCGATTATACGAGTCTTGTTGGGTTGTAGGTAATATATGTGGGGCTACAAACCATAACTACTTAAAGTATCTGACGCCTTACGTATATGGATTTACAGCAGCCCCACATCTATTTCGATATGCGAATATAGCACATCTACACATAGATATGGGCATAATTCTGCTGTCTTGC
Source organism: Pedobacter sp. Hv1 (assembly GCF_001412215.1). GTDB lineage: Bacteria > Bacteroidota > Bacteroidia > Sphingobacteriales > Sphingobacteriaceae > Pedobacter. The sequence goes on along the minus strand of NZ_LLWP01000004.1, from coordinate 15,183 downwards.
ATTACGGCGTCAGATTGTGTAGTTACAAGACTCTTAAAAATACCTCTTCTAAAATCAAATATAATAAAAATCAGAATACTAAGCAAATACGTTTAGTTAATTATATAAAAATCTTTTGAGTTTGCAGCATGGCTAAAGATTTAGAACTTTTCAAGAAAGAATTAGGCAAAAGAATTGTCCATTTCCGTGTGAGCAAAGGTTTAACTCAGGCCCAATTGGCAGCATTGATCAATAAAGACTTCCAAAGTTTAAGTAGAATAGAAAATGGGCGGGTAAATGCTTCTGGATATATCTTAATGCAAATAGCTGAAGCATTAAATATAACGATGAACGATTTGTTCAGTACAAATTAAGCCCCTACTCCATCAAATTTCTTCTCTTTATTAGTTCACTAACAAATTCATCTTAAATTAATTAAAAAAACGGCACACAATTTGCCATTTAATTGGTTGTACAGGTCAAATCTCAATCTAACTTATTGTTTATTATAAATTTTTAAGATTGCATGAAACAAAACCATCACAAATTGTCGTTATTACAGCCATTTATAGGGAAATGGAGTACAACCGGAAAAATTTATGCCACTCATACAGCGCCTGAAATTAAAATCAATGGCTATGATACTTATGAATGGCTACCTGGTGGCAAAATGCTATTGCATAAAGTAAATGTATACATAGGATTAGAAAGAGTACAAAGCAGTGAGTTGATCAACTACGACAAACTAACTGGCAATTTTAAAATTCAATATATAGATACCCACGGCAAAGAAGGCTCGTTCATTGTGTTAAATGATGATAAAAATTGGACCTTTATTGGCAAAAAACTTCGGTTTAATGGCAATTTCAGTAATGACAACAACGAACTTACTGGCAACTGGGAACAATCTGAGAATGGAACAGATTGGAAAAGGTATATGGAAATTAAGCTGGTTAAAGATTAGAATTTATTCTTTTCCTTTAAAGACATTAATAGCTGCCGTTTTCCAAACAATATACCCTAAGGTAGCGCAATGCTCAGCAACTTCTTTTTCTATAGCAAGAGGCACATCGTTTACAATCCTCCAACGTACAGTAAACTTCGGGTTATATGAAATGTAAACAACCACATCTTCTGTTAAAGGCTCTATTGTAGTTAAGCTTTTCAAATGTACGTCTTGTAATTCGGCAGCTAGGCGAATTAATCTTTCTTTCATTACTTTTGCTAAAGGAGCATTCTGATTAAACTCATCAAATATAGCAAGGACAGTTACAGTCATATCAAGGGCAGTGAAATACTATTATTTTTAGCAAAAATATACAATTAAATTTAGTAACCTATTAAAAAATGTCATTTTTAGATCAAAAAGGGGATTTTTTAAATTGACAGCTCATAAAAAACGGAGATACCTCTCGATAATCTCCGCTGATTTATTTATTTAACGTCTTGGTATATAGACGCTTTATTTGAAATATTATTGTCTTGTCAAGGCAAAAAGAAAAGCTATTTTAATTCCATTGCCAATATAGGGTATGGCCTACCACTAGCATCTTCTTCAAAACGTTCTGTTATATTGAATCCCAAATGGAGATAAAAGCCAACAGCTTGCTCATTTTGCTCATTCACATCTACCTTTCTAATTCCCTTTTGTTTAATGGCAAAATCTATCAAATATTTACCTACTCCTTTACCCCTTGCAATTGGATCAATAAATAACATTTGTATAGTATCGCCGTCTAACCCTATAAAACCTAAAATATGTTTATTCTGTTTAACCCCATATAAGTCTACTTGATACAAATAATCATTATATATTAATGCTTTATACAAAACAATATCTTTTTCGTCTAAAAAATGATGTGTTGCCCGTACTGATCTTTCCCAAACGTTAATTAGTTCTAGATAATCGGTTTTTAAAGGCCTAAACAAAGTAACTTTTTTCATACAGCCACAAAGTTAAATTAATCAATTGGTTAAGATTAAAGTGTTTGATTAAAATCGCAGTGATTATCAAAATATGAGAATATTAGCGTTTCCTTATAACAAAATGGTAGCTCAATTCATTATTAGTAACAAAAAAACAAAAAACATGAAAATTACACCATTTCAATTAATTATTTGTCGCACTCCAGCTTTCCCAATTGAAAACACATTGACATCCGTTTGGGAGGAGTTAAAAGAAAAGATCAAAACCTCTTCTCCTATCTTTTATGCATTAATTGCAGATAAAAAAGTAAACGAAATAGAATTGCTCCCCCAAAAAATACAGTTTACCATTTGGAAATATTTTAATAGGGCCAGATATAGGGCAACCCCCTTTGGTTCCTTTGCGTCATTTTCTACTTTTCCGCTACACAACGACGTTACAGAACCTGCCCAACTTCAATCGCTGATGATGGAACATACATTTACAGATTGGAGTGAGAAAGATAGCGATGTAGATGTTAAAGACAGTTTAAATCATGCCACCTTTATCCTCAGTAATTCTACAGTATATGAAGTAGGAAATGAAATCAGGTATATCAGTTTTAAAGATGGGCAATTTCAATTGTCTTCGGTTATTTCTTTTGATGAATTGAAAACAATCTTAAAAATCTGTACGACCAAAACAAGTATTGTAGATTTATGTGCATATCTAAAAACCGAATTTCAAATTAATGAAACCAGTAGTAAAGATCTACTTCGCCAACTTATTGCCTTGCAACTCATTTCAACAGACTTGTTTCCTAATATCACTGGTGAAGACTATTTTAAAAGAATAAAGGCTAACCAAAGGGATAAAAGTATCGATTACATACTTTCTGAACGTAAAATACAAGGGTATTTTGACCAAAAGAAACTCCAACAAATACCTGAGCTGATCAATTGTTTACGAAATATCAAGTCTAGTCCCATCTCTAACAATCTAAGAGAATTTAAACTTGCATTTATTAAAAAATACGAACAGCGACACATTCCACTTGCTATGGCTATGGATCCAGAACTTGGCATTGGCTATGGAAATCTCGAACAGCAATACCATGCCAATGATCTGATAGAAATTTTAAAAGCAGCAAAAATTAACAGCAACTTCAAAAATCAATTTGAATACACCAAATTACATCGTTTGCTATTGAACAAAATTATCAAAGGAGAAGAGATCGATCTTCAAAATTTCGAACAACAACAGCTTCATCTTCCTCATCCTTTACCCAATACTTTTAGCCTTATTTTTCATTTATATCAAGACAATGTTGTGATGGAAAGTTTAGGAGGTTGCACGGCAAATTCACTATTAGGACGTTTTACTTTAGCCAATGATGAGCTTGGGGCTTACGGAAAAGAAATAGCTGATTTAGAAAATGAGGTAAACCCAACAGTTCTTTTTTTTGATATTGCCTACCAGGCAGAAAAAAATATTGACAACGTCAATAGAAGAAATCACATCTATACACACGAACTCCCAATTTTGAGCTGGTCTACCTCAGCCAATCCAATTGAGCTGAATGATATTATGATCGGTATTAAAAGTGACGAAATTATACTGAGCTCAAAAAAATTAGGCAAACGATTAGTTCCACGAATTTCTTCGGCATATAATTATTCGCGATCAGATCTGGCAGTATATCGTTTTCTTTGCGACCTCCAGCACCAAGGCATTCAAAGCAACCTTCAATTTACGCTCAACGAATACTTCCCAGGTCTTGAGCATTACCCAAGGGTATACTTTAAACACATCATTGTTGCTCCTGCACAATGGTTGGTCCCATCAGTTTACTGCAAACCCAAAAAGGAAGAATCAGTTGAAGAAACAATCCAACAATTTAAAAAATGGTTAGTCCTTCAAAAAATTTCTTTACCATTTAAAGCCGGAAACGGTGATCAGACCTTGACCTTTCATCCTGATCAAGATGAAGATCTATTGGCTTTTTTAAATTATTCGAGACAGCAAAATGGAGCAGATCTATATATTACCGAGGCCTTAATTGCACCTGTTGACTTTTTAAAAGACGAAAATGGAAATGGTTATGCTCCACAATATATTGTCAATTACTATCATAAAGAGAGAATTTATGCTCCATTAGAAGAGTTAAATCATGCTGCACAAAATTTTAGAAAGCCAACAGACATTAAACTACCTGGTAGCGATTGGTTATATTTTGAGATTTATTGTCATCCATATACCAGTAATACGCTATTGTTACAGCAAATTCAAACTTTCATTAAAAACTATCGATTTTTATTAGAGCAGTGGTTTTTTATTCGATACGATGATCCTTCTCCACATATCCGTTTACGATTAAAGGTTAAAAACACAGATTCTATTGCCATTCTTCTACCCTCATTTAAAAACCTATTTGAACCTTTTTTACTTTCGGAAACAGTTAAGGATATTGAGCTCAAAACCTATTACCGCGAGACAAAAAGATATGGCTCTACAAGAATAGATTTGGTTGAACATTTTTTCTATCTCGATAGCAAACTGGTCATCAATATTCTTAAAAATGCCAAAACAATAGAAGAATTATATATTTATGGTTTACAGACCATGCAGTTCTTTTGCAATTGTTATACAAACAGCATTGACCAGCAAATTGATTTTGTAAAAAAAGTGGCTGCTAATTTTGCAGAAGAAATGAAAATGGATATTGAAATTTTTAAAAAACTGAACCTCAATTTTGCCACCTTCAAAAACAACAATGAAATTTCAAAAGTGTTGGCTGTTCCTTATGTAAGCAGCAGGCAAAAGGTACTTCATAAAATTATGGCGAAGTGCATTGCTATCAACGAACCGGAAACCATGTTAGCAGATCTTATTCATATGCATGTGAACAGGCTTTTTGCCTCAGATCAACGCAAGCACGAAACTATTCTATATCATTACTTGTTAAAGTTGCTACAGACTAAGCGGGCACGCTTAAAGCAGTTATAGGAATGCTTATGCTAACCTTAAAATGATTATCCTCAATTTGGCCATAGGTAAATGTTAAATCATTACCATAAGCATAACGTAGCCTATTTTCAATATTAGAAATACCTGCGTTATTGCTTATTTTACTAATATTTCTACTGATCAGATTTTCTGTTTCCATATAAAAAACATCTTCAACCACTGTTAAGGTAATTTGAGCACCGTGCCCCTCGGTAGTAATGTTGCCATGTTTAAATATATTCTCTACAAGCGTAAGCAGTATAAGTGGAATAAATTGAATTTTCCTTACTTCTGCTGTATAATCCAAGCTAATCTCTAGCTTATTGTTTTTTTCTAATCTGATAGAGATAAATCAGGTTTTCTACCTGTACTATTTCATCTCCCAATTCTACAAACTCACCCATTTTATCTGCATCAATTGCATATCTCATCATTTGTGCTAAACTGATAATGGTCTCGCCTGCCATTGGCGAATGCTCATTTACATGGTGATAAACAAAATCTAGCGTGTTGAATAAAAAATGGGGATTAATTTGTGCTTTCAAAAAGGCATTATGTGCTTTGGCCAAAGCCTGCTCTGTCTGTTGCTGCAAAATGACATCATTCAGCCTTTGTTTTTCTAATTCTTCGGTCTTTTTTCGTTCCTTAAAGTAATTGCGTAAATAATAATATCCTGTAGAAAATCCTAAAAAATACAAACCCCGATATATATTTCTAAGAATGTAATCAGAACCAAATTTGTTATAAGCATCAGGTTTGATAATCTCCAATGCAAACAAAATGATATCGACTAAACGATGAGCCAAAATATATAAAGTAATTTGTACAATAATTATGGCTGGCAAAAGAAATATCGCCCTTGTTTTATTTTTTAGCGTATATGGTAAGGTGTAGTTGGCATGAATATAAAAAAAGACAATAATTACAGCATAATGAGCAAAATAAATGAAAAAATTAACAAATTGGTTAAATAGTAACCCCACTAGAATAGTTTCGTAAAACACGAAACCAAGCCACGCTATAAGATCATATTTATTTCTTTTTAACCACTCCATACTTTTTGACATAATAACCTTTTGTACTGTAAAAAAAGAGTTCTGTATCGGTAAACAGCCTTTCTGTATAAATTTTTTCTATTGAAGTAATTACTACACTAAGTTTCATAAAAAATTAAAACATTATGAAACGCAAAACATTCAAAATCAACCAAAACACACTTTTCATTTATCAACAAAACAGTGTACAAAACAACGATGCACCGACAGAGCCAACCACAAACATGACGGTGACAACTTCAAATTCGTCTGGTATGTTAACAATTATTTTAGGGACATCTGGCATCACTGGAAAATAATATTTATTCCATTAACAGGGAGAATCAATTGGTTTTCCCTGTTCTTAACCATTTCTCTGCAATAAATACGGCAAATTCTTTTCTGTAATTGTCGCCAACAATTAATTCAATACCATTGATAATTTTAACACTATGGCCATCTACAGATTCTATTGCCTCTTTTTTAATGATAAACCCTCTTTGCAACTGAATAAAATCAGAATGCTCTTGTAATATGTTGGCTATTTCAGTTAAAGACATGTAGGTTAAAACTTGTTTATATTTGGTATAGATCAACACATAATTTCGTTTGCTTTCGACCATTAAAATGTCAGAATAGCTAATTTTAACAAGTTTAGGGCTTTCTTCTCTACTTTTTACAAAGAAAAAATCGGCTTTATTGTCTTTGGGTTTTTCTTCAGTTTGGCGCTGCTCATGTTTTGGAAACAGTTTATTGATACAAATCAAAAACTGCCCTAACGAGTATGGTTTTAGCAAATAATCGTCAGCATCTGCTTTAAAGGCATCGTAAGCATACTTGGTATGTGCAGTGGTAAAAACTAGCTTTTTTGTTTGTCCTCTAATTTCCTTTGCCAATTCAATACCTGTAATTTTAGGCATATCAACATCTAAAAATATAAGGTCAATTGTTCCTATTGCGCCAATTTCCTTTAATGCGATTAGAGGATCGGTATAAGTGGCTACCAATTTTAATTCAGGAACATTGTCGATATATTTTTTTATACCCTCAATCGCATGAGCTTCATCATCAATTACTACGCATCTATACATATCAAATTTAGGAATTGAATAAATATAGGGTATTAGCCAATATTTTTCAAAATAAATTGAACTTTAGTCCTGAGATTTGAGCTTTTCGTATCGAAAATGAACGGTTTCGTATAAATCCATTTTTCAAAAACAGGCTGAATATGAAAAAATTAAGGCAAAAAAATAGCCATTCATTAAAGAATGACCATTTTACATAGGTAGGTAGAAAATATTGTTATTTGGTTCGGTAAGCAAATGGTGTTTTGCCTCGAAGTTTCTCAAAATAGATCGCAAAATCCCATGATTCGAAAAAGCCAAGTGTATTTGCAATAGATTTAACTGGTTTTTGTGTATTTAACAGTAGATATTCCGCTTCATGCATCAGTCTTTCCATTATTAAATCGACAACCAATTTACCTGTTGTTCTTTTGCAAATTAGATTCAAGTCTTTTGAAGACAAGCCCATTTCTTTTGCATAAAAATCTCCGGTACGCTGTGCTCTAAAATTATCTTCAATAAGGTGTGTTAATTTTTGCATAATTGCCTCTTTAAAAGAATATTGCTCATTTACCAAATGATGATATGGATATGGATTAGAGTCTATTAAGAGTAATGAAAACAATTGCGTAAGCTGTTCAAAATCGGCTCCATTATCTAATTCGGCCTCTAATTGTTTAATTGTAGGAAAAACGTTTTCCAAACTACCCCAACCCAAATCGAACATATTACCCATCTGATTAAAAAGATTAATTTGGGGGTTAAAGTGACTTTGTAAAGTAAAGGTTTGATATAACAATTGATCAATAGAAATAACATAAGCCGATGATATGAAACCTTCTATATGTAAAGCTGCATTTTTTGGAATGAAATAAACTCTGCCAGCTAAAAAATCCAATTCTTGATCATCAATTTTAACTACACCAAAACCTTTTTCCAATACAAATATGCGTAAGGGATAAGTACAAATGATCTCTTCGTTTACGAACTGTTTTCTTGTTATTTTATTAATTTGTATCATAATTACAGCAATTAGAACGGTTCAAGGTAGTTCCATCTCTAAAAGGCACCTAATTATTTATACAGAACCCCTCAGATCCGGGACGAAAGGCCCGATTCTCAGGACTAAACCTTTTCAATTTTTTAAACGGAAGATGTTTTGATAAGATCCTGAAACAGCATCAGCCTTGCCTAGCTATGCAGCCAGTAAACATATCAACATGAAAAGGTATAGGAAAGGTATGAGAGATGGTTATTTGTTTGTATTTCTTTAATCCGTTGTCTTTCCCTGTCCACAGAAGACAGGGAAGAGAAAACGGGTCTACAAACGCTCAAATATTAATAACCGAGTGAAAGATGCAAAATGTAAGGTGTTTTTTATAATTTCTTATACAGAAGGCACGATTCTCAGGACAAAACGGTCGATTCTCAGGACTAAACCCTTTTTGCATCTTTTTACAAAATTCCTTTTTGCATAAAAAAACCGCTTACAAAAATAAGCGGTTCTACATTGCGGGATGATTATAGGGATATTGACCTCGTATTAAACTAATTTTATTGTTTTACGATTTTAAATTCTGTTCTTCTGTTCAACTGATGCTCTTCTTCGGTACATTTAACACCATTTGCGCATTTGTTAACCAGCATAGTTTCGCCATAACCTTTAGCAGTAATACGCTCTTTTGCGATCCCTTTACTGATAATGTATTCAACTGCAGAATTTGCACGGTTTTGAGATAACTTTAAATTATATAAATCATTACCTCTACTGTCTGTATGAGAGCCTAACTCAATCCATATTGTTGGATTTTCTTTCAATACAGTTACCAATTTATCTAACTCTATTGCTGCATCTGGTCTGATGTTATATTTATCAAAGTCATAGAATATATTCTCGATTTTTATGGCCTTACCAATTACAATTTCGCTCATATACAAGTTTCTTTTCAGCACTTCAGATTTTGTAAGCCCATTTGTGCTTACGTAATCAGTAGCTTTCATAAAACCAGCTTTTTCACCTGTTAGGGTATAATCAGATTTTTCTGCCAACTTAAATTTAAATGCCCCATTCATATCAGTTTTTACACTTATTGGGCCAAGGTTAGGTTCTGTTAAAATAACCGTTGCCTCTTTGATCGGTAAATTTGTTTCTTTGTTTAGCACCAAACCTTCTAAAGCGAATACTGGTTTTTCAACGATCACTTTTTTCTCGCCTACAAAACTATAGATATCATCGTTTCCTCTTCTGTTTGAAGTGAAAAAGCCAGTCTTTCCATTTTCTGATCTAATCAATCCAAAATCATCAACTGAAGAGTTAATTGGTGCACCTAAATTCAATGCCACTCCTTGTGCTGTTTCGCCCTTTAAACCAATCTGAAAAATATCTAAACCTCCTAAACCTGGATGACCTGTAGACGCAAAAAACAAGATACTATCTGCACTAATTGACGGGAACATTTCATCTCCTTCGGTATTCACAGCTTTACCCATATTTACAGGCTTAGTCCATGCTTCTGTTAAGCTATTTCTTTTACTGTAATAGAGATCTACTCCACCAAAGCCTCCCGGCATATCTGATGCAAAAATAAGTACTGTACCTTGTTTGTTTACTGCCGGGTGACCAACAGAATATTCGTCATTGTTAAAAGGGAAAGCTTCAATATTGTCCCAAGTTGGACCACTTGCCGTATATAACTTTAGTTTATTGATCCCTTCTTTACTTTTTGCGGTTTTACCATTGATTACATTATTTCTGGTAAAGATTAATGATCCATCAGGTAGTGCAACTGCAGGTCCTTCATGATATTTTGTATTGACCTTACCCCCGATTAGTTTCGCTTTTTGATTGAGCACAAATAGTTGACCTAGGGTATCTTCTTTGTAAGGCAAACTTAAATTACCTAGAACTTTACTGTCATTACTTGTTGGACGGGTATCGTCGTCATTAACTTTATATAGCTTTTTTAATTTTAGAGAATCGCGACGAACTTCTTTAATCAAGCTATCTGTATTTACAGCCTTAATGTCACTTAATTGATCAACAACATATAGATCTGTAAAAGGCGTTTCATCCCAACCAAAAATGGTTCTTGTTACTTCAAAACGATTACGGTTACTGCTAAAGATCAATCCATTTTTATAAAAAGCAGGAGCATATTCAGAATTGACCGTATTCAGGTCTGTGTAGTTGATCTTAAACTGACCTTGATCTTTTGCCAAAGCAGTAATAGATGGATAGGCTTTTACAAAAGCTGCTGCTCTAGCATCTGTTGCTACCAATGTTTGGTATTTTTGATACCATTTTTCCGATTCTGCATATTTTTTTTGGTTGGCCAGCACTTCAGCATACTGCAATGCCCATTCTGGCTTTAATTCTTTGGCAACACTTAATTGTGCATACCAAATTGCCGCATTATCATACTCTTTGATCTTTCTATAACTGTTGGCCAACATTTCTTTGGCCGCAACATTCTCTGGATCTTTTTTTAAGGCCTGTGTTAGTATTTGTATGGTTGATACATATCTAAGTGAAGTATATTCCTTAGTTGCCTTGTTCATGAATGAAGCAATGTTAGATTTCTGCTGTGCCTGCATTGTAAATGGTAGCAGGAACAAACCAATCATAACAGCTAAATAATTCTTTCTAATCTGCATGTCTTAAAATATTAAAAGTATCTAGGAGATAATATTTTTCCTTTTTCGAAACCAAATTCATAGCGTAACATGATCTCGTGGCTTCCATTATTGAATTGTACCAATTTGGTTAAACTTCTATCGTAGGCATAACCTAAGCGGATCTGCGGACTGGCTTGGATCTCTACCATTGCAGAGATATCTGCTTTTGTACGATATTGCAACCCAATTGCAAATACGTCTTTAATCCATAAGGTGGCATTTAGATCGGCTTCAATTGGTGCTCCTTTTACACCTTTAACCAATACAGAAGGTTTAAGTGCAAACACATCAGAAAGTGGGAAAACATAACCTGTTGCAAAAAACAAATGGAGCGCTTGTCCATTAAATACATTGCTGGTCTCAACTGTAAAATTGGTGAGTTTGTTATTGAGCAATTGCGGAGATGACAATCCGATATAAAAACGATCGGTGTTGTAATAAATTCCGGTTCCTACGTTAACCAATACCTTATTTACATTCTGATTAAATGCAACATCGTTTGATGGATCAGGGTTCAGTGATACATTCTGGAAATCTGCTCTGTATTGACTTGCTCCGGCTTGTAAACCAAATGCAAGTGTTCCCTTTTGTAAGCGAATACGATAGGCATAACTTGCAAATGCGCCAGTAGTTTTGGTAATACCAATCTTATCATTAAATACTTGTAGCCCTAAGCCTACTTTTTTACTATTTAATGGAGCATCGATAGAAAAGGTAACGGTTTCTGGCGCACCGTTTATACCCACCCATTGGTTACGGTATAAAGCGGTTGCCGAAGTTACATTTCTACTCCCTGCGTAGGCTGGGTTAATAGCTAGCGTATTGAACATGTACTGTGAGTACATTGCTTCTTGCTGTGCATGTAATTTGCTTGCAGAAGCTGATATCAACAATAATGCTAATGTTATATATTTTTTCATAATTATCGTTTTAATGTAATAGAACCTACATATTTATCTTTTCCATCAATTATTATAATGTAGAAATATGTTCCTTCAGGTAAATCGTTACCTACACGAACTCCTTCATTACTTTGTCCGGCCCAATCATTTTTATAATCGGTACTTCTGTACACTCTATTTGCCCAACGGTTGAAAATTTCTAATGAAATACGTTTATTACCGGTGTTTCTAATTACAAATGTGTCATTCGTTCCGTCCTGATTTGGTGAGAATCCTTCTGGTATAAACTCTCCAGGTTTGGTCAGGTCTACTGGTGTTGGAATAGATGGTGTTACATCTCCTGGTATTGTTGGATCAGGTTTCAGGCCATCTGTTGATATATCTGTTGATTTTAATCCACTAGGTGAAGTACCCTCTGCAGTTGCCGAATTGTTATAAGTGCCTTTATTGTTACTTAAGGTAATGTTAACTACCATTTCAATATGCTGAACTTCTCCAACAGCAAGAGTATTTCCTGCCAACAGCATTTCTGTATTAGAACTACCGTTGTACTGAGGGTTAATTTTTAGGGCACCTAACGAAGTAATGCTTTTCACACTAAATACATCGCCTTTAAAGGTTTGTCTTAAGTCGTCTTTAATGCTTACATTATTCAGTACTGCTGTACCATAATTACCTACAACAAAGTGATACGTAATATTGTATGATCCATTTTGTTGTTTTTGAACAGCCATTACAGACTTAGCTAAGCCAATTTTAGGCAGATCGTTAAGTTTGATTTCTACTGTGGCTACATTAGAAACACATCCATTGGCATCTTTTACAGTATACTTGAAGCTGTCTGTTCCGAAGAACCCTACATTTGGTGTATACGTTACTTTACCAGTTACCGGATCGATTGCTAAAGTTCCATTGCTTGGCTGTTGTGTTATGATAACAGAACTAGGTACAATGTCTGCAGATCCTTTGATATCATTAGCTAAAATATCTAAGGTAACCGCTGTATTTGGATTAGTAGTTGCATTATCATTAACCGCAATAATTGGTTGATTAATGGCAATTTTCACATTAGCAACATTAGAAGTACCGCCGTTTTTATCTTTTACGGTATAACTAAAATCATCATTGCCAATATATCCGTTATTAGGGGTATAAGTTACTTTTCCTGTTACTGGATCTACCGTAATTCTACCATTTGATGGTTGTTTAGTGATCACTACACTTGAAGGATCAAGATCAGCAATTGATTTAAGATCGTTTGCTAAGATATCGATCACTGTAGCACTGCCACCACCACATAGCTTAACTTCATCGTTAACTGCAACTGGGGTTGCTTGTGGTACTGGTGTAATAGTTACTGTATTATTACCCGGTATTGGATCTTTTTCTGTGCCAGTAACCGTAGCTGTATTGTCATACGGACCAGTTGCTTTTACCAATGCCGTTACTTTTAAGGTAACAGAAGCACCACTGGCCAAATTACCAATTGTCCAAGTACCAGTTGTATTGTTATAAGTACCTGTTGATGCAGTTGCACTTACAAATGTATATCCGGCTTTTAACAGGTCTTTCACACTAACTCCAGTAGCATTACTTGGGCCTTTATTAGTTGCTGTTAAAGTAAATACAACATTGGTATTGATAGAAGGTGTATTACTTGACGCTGTTTTTGTAATTTGAAGATCTGCAACTGGAACAGGCACAGGAGTAACTGTAGCTGTGTTGTTACCCGTTACATGTTCAAATTGATCTCCAAATACTACGGCAGTGTTTACATATTCAGTTGCAGCCAAATCTGGATTAACTTTTACTTTGATAGCAATAGTTACTTCTTCATTAGCCTCTAAGAAACCTAACTGCCATATCCCTGTAGCAACATTATATACGCCTCTTGAAGGATTAGCGTTTACAAAAGTATAGCCAGCTTTAAGTAAGTCATTCATCATTACATTAGAAGCCCTACTTGGTCCATTATTTACAACTTTTAAGGTAAATGTAACTTCGCTACCCGCATCAGGTGTTTGGTTATCTACAATTTTGGTAATTGCTAGATCAACTACTTGTCTTGGTACAGGTGTAATTGTTGAAGTATTATTAGCAGGTGTAGGATCTGGTTGATCGCCAGTAACAGTCGCTGTATTTACATAATTAGCTGCTAATGCATCTGGTACAACTTTAGCTCGTATAGCCAATTCAACACTTTGGTTATAAATGAGGTTACCTATTGTCCAAAGGCCTGTAAGGTTATTGTAAGTACCAACCGATGGGGTTGCGCTTACAAACGTATAACCCGCTTTCAACAAGTCTGTAACTTTAACACCAGTGGCATCACTTGGTCCATCATTAACCACAGTGATTTTAAAGTTAACTGTTGATCCAGCATCTGGTGTCATGTTATCAACAATTTTTGTTACCCTAAGATCGCTGATGCTATTTTGGGTATCTGTATCTGTAGCAGAGTTATTTGCTGGGGTTGGGTCGGTTATTCCTACAGGGGTTGCAACTGTTGCAATACTGATCATATCGCCAGTGCGGCCTGATGGAATGGTCATCACCACGGTATAAGTAATTTTACCACCTATTGGTATGTTTACCGTTTCATTGATACCACCTGTTCCATTAGCTGTACCAGTTGCTCCACCAGTATATACTGCTGTCCAACTACTGGTAGAAATACCTACTGGAAGTGCATTTACAACAGTTGCTCCAACTGCATCACTTGGCCCAACATTATCTACAACTACGGTATAGGTATTTGTGGTACCTGGTACATATTGCAGTTTTCCATCGGTATTGGTGATCCTCAGATCGGCAATACTGTTTTGTGTATCGGTATCTGTTGCTGTATTATTTGCAGGCGTTGGATCGGTTACATAAGCTGGTGCTGTAACTGTTCCAGTATTTACAAAGTTACCCGTATAGCTACTTGGTACGTTTACAACAAAGGTATAGGTTGCTGTAGCTCCACTTGGCAAATTAACTGTTTCTGCAATACTATTACTACCATTGGCATTACCAGTACCTCCACCAGTATAAACTACCGTCCATGTACCAGTTACGCCTGCTGGTAATGTATTGGCCACTGTTGCACCAATTACATCACTTGGTCCATCATTGGTAACCACCATCGTATAAGTATTGGTAGTACCTGGCACATAAGGAACTTTATTATCTGTATTTGTAATTTTAAGATCGGCAGTACTATTCTGCGTATCGGTATCTGTTGCTGTATTATTTGCTGGTGTTGGATCGGTTACACCAACAGGAGCTGCAATAGTAGCTGTATTTACAAAATTACCTGTATAGCTACTTGGTACACTTACTACATAAGTATAAGTAACGGTTGTTCCGCTTGGCATATTTACCAATTCAGAAATACTACCAGTACCATTAGCAGTACCAGTTGCTGCACCACTATAAACTGCAGTCCATGTACCAGTAACTCCCGCTGGAAGTGTATTGGTAACCCTTGCTCCAGTTACATCACTTGGGCCTACATTACTTGCTACAATAGTATAAGTATTTGTGGTACCAGGAATATATTGAATTTTACCATCGGTATTGGTGATTTGTAGATCTGCAACACTATTCTGTGTATCGGTATCTGTTGCTGT
>NZ_LLWP01000003.1 GCF_001412215.1 Pedobacter sp. Hv1 | reverse complement strand
AGTTATGCCTACCACCTTCCCCTTGACAGTGGCAAGAACCACCTGAGCTTTGGCCTATCCCTTGGGATGATGAGCCAGCGTGTGGAGCAGAACGATATCAACGGTAACCCCAACGACATCAGCGTGGGGGAGTACAATGGGCAGCGTACCTACCTTGACGGGGACTTCGGGGCGGCCTTTGTATCGGGCGGACTGACCATACAGGCGGCCATCCCCAACCTGAAGAGCTTCTTCAAGAAGGATGTGGTGAAGCTGGCCGATGTGGTGACCTTCTTCAGTGCGGTGAGCTATAACTTTGCATTAAAGAACGGCATCGAGATCGAACCCAAGGTGGCCTACCGTGGGGTGAGGGGGTTTGACAACATGGTAGACTTTGGTACACAGGTCTCCCTCTCGGAGAAAAGGTTCCTTTTGATGGGCGTATACCACAGCAACCAGAGCGCAACCTTTGGGCTGGGACTGGACATCAAGAAAAGGTACCTGGTATCGGGAATGTACACCACACAGACTTCTGAACTGTCGGGATACACCAATGGTAGCTTCGAGCTCAACCTCAGGGTAAATCTCGCTAAATAGAAACAATACCACTACAATACTACAAAAGCAGCCTTTGGGGCTGCTTTTGTCATTCTAGAGAATTTAGCTCACTTCTTTTTGCTAACCTGATCAGTTAGTTTGGCTTGAAAGCAGATCAATTGATCAAGGCTTTATTGAAGCCCACAAAAAGCTTAAATAAATTTTCGTAAACGGTAAATGGTAAGGTTTCTGCTTTATCAAAAACATCATGGTAAGCAGCAATGCCACCTTGGGTATACAGGAAAAAAGCGGGAACTCCTTTTTCGGTAAAGAAATAATGATCGCTATTGGCGGCCTTACCTCTTGGGTTGATCTTAACCAATAATTTTCCGGCATCATTAACCTGATTTAATAGTGCAAACTCTTTCGGGTACTGAGTTGCATTAACTACAGTGGCTCCGGTTTCTCCAGTACCTACCATGTCTACATTGAACATAAACCTGATTTGCTGAAGTGGGATAAGTGGATTTTCGGTGAAATATTTAGAACCTAAAATCCCAGCTTCTTCACCTGCAAAACAGATAAAGGCGATGCTATATTTCTGAGGATTTGCAGCATAATATTTAGCTAAACTTAACAAGAAGGAAACACCGCTACCATTGTCGTTTGCTCCAGGAAAATAAGTGTCTTTGCCCATGCCTCCTAAATGGTCGTAATGTGCGGTAATTAAAATTACAGAATCTGGTTTGGTAGTTCCTTTTACTAGAGCACAAATATTGGCAGCCTTAAATTCGGGAATAAATTTGTTTTCGATATTGACAATTAGGTTTTTTGGTTTTTCGTTTAATGCTGTTTTTTTGATCAAAATTTCAGTAACATCATCTACATTTTGTGCTACAGACCAGGTTAACTTATCCATTAAATGAACTAAGATTCGATGCTCCTGATTTAAAAAGGTTATGCTATCTTTTTGGATGAGGTCTGCCTTTGTATGAATACCAGTACTGGATTGGGAAACTATAAAATCTTTCCCAGCAATCAATTTTTTGCCATTAATGTGAAGTTCCATTTGACCAGGGAAAGTGTTAACAGGAAAAGAGAAATCCTGCTTAAAACGCTTCCCATCCATTGGTTGTAGGCCAAAAGATTTGAATTCTGATTCTATAAAATCTGCAGCCTTTGCCATCCCATTTTTGGTATAACCACGGCCCCAGAAAGCTTCAGAAGCAAGTGTCTTTAACGTTTTTCGTGCATAAGCCAGATCTTGGGCAAAGCCCTTGAACGAAACAATGACTAAGCAAATTAGGATTAACAATTTTTTCATATCGAAGGGGCAAAACATTTTGAAGTGCAAGATAAAAAATGATCAACAAAACCACCTATCCATGAATAACAAAAGCCACCTGCTTAATAAGGCAGATGGCTTAATTTTAGATAGATGTAGAATATGATCTTCTGATTAACCCTTAGCTAAATAAGCTAAGATCACTTTTTTAATTCCTTCTTTATTTTTCTCTGAGCTCCAGTTTTCTTTTACCGATTGATCACCAAGGGCAAAAAAGCGCTCATATAATAATTTGTTGTCAACTTTAGGCGTAAGTTTAATGACACTGTTTTCAGCAAAAACTGCATCCCAAGTTTCTCTGGCATCTTTCCAGAATTTCTCCTGTTGTTTCCACCAGCTTTGTGCATAGCCAAAAGATTTTGGATCGGTTTTAATGAATTGCTCCATTCCTTTTTCCATTGCCAAAAGTTTATCACCACTTTCAGAACGTACAATCTTTTTATTGTCTTGCTCAAACATCCAACCATCTGCGGTAAGGTAAAGTGTATTTCCACGGTTTAACACATTGTAATCGCTACGCTCAGAATACTCACGACGAGGGAGTGGAGAATCTGATTTACTTTGCCATTGGTGTTTGCCATCAACATGCACCCAAGTGCCGATTGCTTGGTAACGAGGGCTATCGTCAACTTGATAAACTTTTTGGGTCCATTTTCCTTTTACCTCATCGCCAGATAAAGTCACTTTTTTCCAAGTGTCATTTTTATCATAAGTTAATATTTGAGGATCCTCATAAGTCCAATCTTCTCTCCAATGTTTAATGATCATGCTATCACCTCTCATTACCAATAGGTGTTGGATCACAATTTTCTTTGGAGAGTCTTCTAAGATCACAGCCCACTCTTTAGCAGAAGAACGGTGTCTTTCATGGAATTTGTAATCGTCATCAGGAGAAAAGGTTTCTGCGTAGTTAAAAGTCACCTTGTAAAAACCAGCCAATGCTTTGATGGCGTTACGATCTTGCTCAAACTTGTTTTGGGCAAAGGCAAAAAAACTTGATAAAAGTAAAATTGCGAGTAAATTTATTTTCTTCATATCCTTGAAATTGAATGTTATTTAGAATTGTTCCAAACAGTTGCAAATTAACAACCATTAATCCTGATAAACAAATTATTTTTAATTATTCTAAATAAAAACTGCATTAGGTTTTTGATTTTTTGCGACGACCCCACCAAATGATAAAACCTGTAATTGGGAGTGATGCTGCAATCAAACTGGCGAAAAAAGCCATTATCTTACCTGTTAAGCCCAAAATTGCACCGACATGAATATCGTAATTCATGGCAATTAGCCTTTCTCCAGCATTTTTTTCAATATGGTTTCGTTGATTTAACAGCTTGCCTGTGTATTGATCAAATTGTAAGTCGTCTGAGTCGTAATAGGTCTCCTCACTTCTATAACCATTTGCATAAATCACACCAGATGTGCCACTAGCCGGACTGATACCTACTTTATCAGGATTTCCCAATTTTTTTCTAGCAGTTTCAAAGGCAATATCGAAAGGATTTGTAAGGGAAGTTTGCGTAGAATCCGATTTAAATTCTTTGGTTTGTGGTGGGGTAATACTTTGCGAAGCGACAACATAAACCGTTGTCTGAAACCATTGAAAAGCCCAAACCATTCCGGTTAACGCTAAGATTAATGTGATGAATAAGGCGTAAAACCCCGGAACGTTATGCAAATCGTAATTTAAACGTTTGAATTTTGCACTCCATTTGATCTTAAAGCTTTTATCAAGGTTTGATTTTTTGAGATTCTTGGGCCACCAATGGATCATTCCGGTAATGAGCAGAATTACAAAAATAAAGGTAGACCAGCCTACAATTTGTTGCCCAATAGGATGGTTGATCAATAAGCTCCAATGAATAAACTTTACAACATTAAAGAACTCATATTTATAATCTATAATTAAGGTTACTTTACCTGTATAAGGATTGATGAGCACAACATCATAATAATCGAGCGAGTTGAAATAGAAAAATGCATTCGGATCTCCTGCTTTATAAGTGCCAAACTCCCAAGCCCGTTCTGGCGATTTATAGGTACTGATAAAATTGATTGTTTTTCCTTTGCCCAAAGCTTTTTCAGCATTTTGTTTGAGCTGGCTTAACGGTAAAGTCTGTTGGTTTTTTGGAGGAGTAATAAAGATTTCATCATGGTGGATGAGCTGATTGATTTCTACCTGAAACACAAAGATACAGCCAGTAGTAGCGATAATAAATACGATAATGCCCGAAAAAAGACCCAGCCATAAGTGTAACCAGTCGCTAATTTGTCTGAAACGCGATTTTTTGCTATTCTTTTTTACAGTTGCTTTCACTAAACCCATGATGAATTGGTCTTTAACAAAATAACCAATTGGCCTTTTTGGTGCCAATTGGTTAAAACTTAAATATTAAAATTATTATTAATTAACCGCAATAAAATAGGTGGTTACATGCCATACTTTATCGTAGTTTTTTTCACCAAGTTTGCCTGGAGTTTTGTCTTCAGCAAAGGCTTCTAAAAAATAATTTCCGCTTTGTGCTGGTTTAAAAACAAACTTCCCTTTGGTATCCGTTTTTGGTTCTTCCTTTTTGTTATCGGGCAGAACGATTGACAATTTTTGTGTTGCAAAAGGAGCTTTATTGTACACAATGGCATGTGTAATGGCTTCTCCAACTTTTAATACGGGTTGTTCTGGTCTAAAAGAGAACAATGCATTTGCCGGAAATGCTGCATTTACCTTTGGAGTATTGCCAACGGCAACATTTGCAAAAGCATAATACTCAATTTTGGCATTTTCATAAATGTCTTTTACTTCATGTACAATAGATAAGATATAACTCCCATCTTGGTCTGGTGTAAAAGTGGTTTTATAGCAAAGCAGATCTGGTGTAGCTTTTAATACTTTTGTACGGCCATCTGGAGCGGTAAGTACCAAGCTAAATTCTTTGAGGTTACTGAACCATTTCTTTGCAGAGTCGGGTTCACGGCCCTCATATTCTCCAAAAAAAACTTTTACTTCTTGGGGCTGGCCCTTTTTTCCTGTTGATGCCGTTTCGATCCATAAAGCATGGGCGAATGCACTTGAGATGCTCAAGGTAAGTAGCATCATTAATACTGAGATTTTTTTCATTAGTTAATTTTAAAATTTGTAAGCAATACTTAATCTGTAATTTCTTGGGGCTTCTGCTTGCCATGAATAAACCGCTTGGTTATAATCTGGAGCATTCCAGTAATTGGTATAGTAAGCGCCACTGTATAGGTATTTATCTAAAATGTTAAAGACATTTCCTGTAATTTTTAGGCTTTTGTTTTCCCAGAATAATCCACCATCTAGTTTAAAATAGTTAGGTAGGTTTTGCTCAGAATTAGAACCGCTATAGGTTCCCATCGCTCTACCTGCTAGGTGAGTAAAACCTCCAGAAATTCCGGTGCCTTTAAGTACACCATTTTGTACCGTATAGGTTAACCACGCATTTGAGGTATGTTTAGAGAAACCTGGTACAACCTGACCCACAAATACACCTTGTACACCATCGCTAACCTTGGTTACTTTACCATCAGTATAAGCGTAGTTGGCAATTAACCTTAGGCCAGCCGTAATTTCTCCTCTCAAGTCGAACTCAATCCCTTGTGCTCTTTTTTCTCCAATTACAATACTAAAAGTTTCACCTGCTTTATTAAATGGATCTGAGGTCAACTCGTTCTGCTTGCGAATGCGATAAGCAGCCAAGGTGGTATTCCATTTGCCATCAAACCAGTCTTTTTTAAAGCCAATTTCGTAGTTCGTACCTGTAATTGGCTCGATAGCGGCACCACTGCGTAAAAATCCACTCTGTGGGGTAAATGCTTGATCATACACAGCATACACAGCAGTATTCTTGTCAACAGAAACACTTAAACCAACACGAGGGGTAAAGTGTTTGGCTTTATCAGGTTGGCCTCCCCAAGCAGATTGACTTACATAGGTGTAACGACCTGCCAAGGTTAAACGTACTCGGTTCTCAAAGAACCCTAATTCATCTTGTGCGTAGGCGCTTAAGTATTTCTGATCCATTAAGCCACCTGCTTTAATTGCTCTTTGCAATAGAGGTGTTCCTCTGTCGAAATTTGGATAGCCATTTGATGGGAAACCATAATTAGGATTATTTAAATCAAAAGGAGAGGAGGGTAGGTCTAAATTATGTCCTTGGCCCCAATCTGCCATGTAGTTCTTTTTCCCTCCATCAAAACCAGCCAAAATGCGATGATGGATGCCACCCGTTGTAGCTTGTCCGTTAATGAAAAATTGGGCAAGTTTCATCGTGCTTTCAGCATCCCAAATGCCTATACGCCTAATCACTGTATTATTTGCAAAAACTGAAGAAGGCCAAGAGCTTGTTCCATTCTGTAGGTATTTAGAATAAGCAAACTGTGCCGTAGCTTTCCAAGTACTGCTAAAATTGTGTTGCAAATTGATAAATGCGCTATGATCGTTAATTCTGGTTGGCTCCACACCAGGTTGTGTCATGGTAAAATCTCTGGGCAATGTTGCATAACCTTTTGGCGAGAAGATATAATAAGAACCAACCTCGGTCATTTTTGCATTTTGCCAAGTATATTCGGCTGTAATTTTGGTGTTTTCAGTTAATTGATAACTCAAAACAGGGGCAAAACTGTAACGGTCATTTTTTTCGAAAGGTCTAAATGAGCCCTTGTTTTGTACGGCTGTGTTTAACCTAAATAACAATTTGCCGTCTTTAGTTAGTTTATGGTCGAAATCTACCGTTGCTCTGTACAAGTCATAGCTGCCAACAGTGAAAGCAACTTCACCTTTATTAAAACCAGTAGGTTTTTTGGTCACTACATTGTACATGCCACTCGGATCGCCATTGCCTAGCATAAAGCCCGCCGGACCTTTTACAAATTCAATATGGTCTACGAAACTCATGTCTTCAGTAAGTGGTCCCCAGAAAGAAGACACAAAGTTGAACCCATTGCGCATGGCCTGGATCTGAGAACCACGCATTTTAATATTGGTGTACATATCGCCCCAGTGCTCCGATCTTGCTGCCCCACTCACATTTCTAATCAAACCATCGCTCATGCTAATGATCTGTTGGTCTTTAAGGGTTTGGTTGGTTACCGTTTGGATATTTTGTGCGGCTTCTAATAAGGGTTCATTCAACCTTAGTGAAGCTGAAGGCAAGCTGATCTTATACCTGTTGGTAATGCCTGCTACAGTAATTACATCTAATGCTTGGCTATTTTCTGTCAATACAAAATTAACTTCCAGTGTTTGGCCAGTAGCGAGGATAATCTCCTTTTCCTGTGCATTAATGCCTACTGCGCTTGCTTTAAGGGTATAGTTACCAGGTTTTACTCTTTGTAGGTGGTATTCGCCTTTATCATTAGTGGTTGTTCCTTGGTTTTTATCTTTCAAGCCTATGCTTACGTAAGCTGCCGGTTGGCCATCTGCAGTTGTGATCTTTCCGCTAATGCTTGCATGTTGTTGTGCCGATGCGGCTATGTTGATGAGAAGAAGTACGATGATGGATAGGTAGATGTGATATCTTTTCATTTGGGTAGTTGAAATTGATTTTTTGAGATTTGAATTTTTGTAGTGTTTTTATAATTTATAGCTTAAGCTTGCTGTAAAATTTCTAGGCTTTTGAGGGTTTACAGACCAATATCCAGCGTAATAAGTTTCGTTGGTTAAATTGTTTACATTACAGGTAACCCTAATTTTGCGGGAGTTGTAGAAAACACTTGCATTTAAGAGCGCATAACTCGGTAAATTGAAAACACCAGTAACACTATTGTCGATTACCTTGTAAACCCCGGCATAATTGCCACCTAAGCCCAAGCCAAAATCTTTTAATTTGCCAGAGCTGAATTTATAGGTAGCCCAAAAATTGGCCAAGGTTTGCGGTCCTTGTCCACCTGGACTTCTACCAACTTCATTATAAAAGTCGTTAGGTGTAGCTTGGTTCCCTTCTATTACCTTGATTTTACCATGACTAAAACCTGCAATAAGATTTAGCTCTGGCAAAGGGATAGCATTAACTTCTAACTCTATACCTCTACTTTGTGTTTTACCACCTTGCATGGCACTGGTTGGAGAGAAATAAACCCTGTTCGCAACTTTTGTATCATAGGCCGAAATGGTAGCAAACAATTTATCAGAAAGTAGATTGGTTTTTACGCCAAACTCTATCTGGTTTGCCCTTTCGGGCTGAAATGATTTTACACCTAAACTTACACCTGCATTATCGAATACCTCGTAAGGAGCGATATTGTAAAATGCATTCATATAGTTGGCGAAAATGGATACCTTATCTAAAATGGGTTGATAAACCAAGCCAAATTTTGGAGAGAACGTTAATTGATTATAATCGTCTTTTGATACGTTGGCCTTGTTTTTGAAATAGTCCATCCTCAAGCTTAACATGGCGGTTAATGATGGGGTAATATTCAATACGTTTGATGCATAAGCACTGTAGGTACTATTGGTAATTTTAGTGTTCGAATGCTCAGTTGCTGCAAGTGCAGTTGTGATGGCCGATTGATTTAAACCATCAGGATTTGATGGGTTGAGACTGATGATCCCACCTTGTGGATTAACCAATCTGGTGGCTATCCAACCAGAGCTGTTGTTTTTAACGGTTCGGGTAAAATAATCGAGGCCAATTAATAAACGGTTTCTAAGTTTGCCAATTTTAAAGTCACCATTGAAATTTTGTTGAAGATCTATAGTACTGGTATTAAAATCTTGGTTGCTGAAATATTGATAGAAGTAATTTCTTTGCGTTGGCTTGTCTGGATCAACACCCCAGATGTAGCTGTAAAGACCATCAGACTTAATGTTGCTGGCAGAGAAAACAGTTTGCGAGCTCCATTTGCTATCAAATTTATATACTGCTTGAGCCTGCAGATTTTTTCTAGGATTTTTTATCGTCAAATCATTATTTGTAAACGATAATTTGTTGTTCAGGTTTAACTCAGCAATATTTTTGAAATCGAGTGGACTTACCCTATCCGAGTTGAAAAAAATAGGCGCAACTGCTCTTTTTTCTTCTAAAATCTCAACCAATAGATTAAAGGAAAGTTTATCATTCACCTCATAAGATAAACTTGGTGCAATAAACAACGATTTCTTAAAACCAGCATCTTGAAAGCTTTTTTCGGTATGTAAAGCTGTATTTAAACGGAAGGCAATTTTCTTGGTTTTGCTTAATGGAGTATTGAGATCAACAGCTAATCGATGTAAGCCAAAACTTCCAATATTGTAGCTCACCTCACCACCAAAGTTATAGTATGGTTTTTTAGTAATGGTATTGATAATCCCACCATAACCATAAAAGCTAGCGCCAAATAAAGTGCCAGATGGGCCTTTCATTACTTGAATTTCTTCAACATTGGCCGGATCTAAATTGCCACTTACCAAACCTGGTAAACCATTAACCAAACTAGGTTGTGCTTCAAAACCTCGCAAAGAGAAATAAGAGCCACCATCGCCTCCTCTACCTGTAGATTCCCAGGTTCTGGTAATTCCAGGTACATTTCTTAAAGCATCATCGTAATTGCTAATGGCCTGTTGTTTCATCGTTTCTGATGATACGCTGGTATAAACCTGAGGGTTTTCGAGATTTTTTAAAGGCATTTTAGCTACATTGTAGCTCTTTTTTGCAGTGCTTATGGTAATCTCTTTTAAGAACTCGCTATTTTCTGTAAGCTTAAAGTTTAACACCAAAGTTTCTCCAGCTGCAACATTGATATTCTGCTCTTGTGTATTGATGCCTACCGCACTTACCCTTAAAGTATAATTGCCAGGTTTAACTTTATTTAAGGTATAATCTCCGTTTTCGGAGGTGGTTGTGCCTAGGGTTTTATTTTTTAGGCCAATGCTTACATAAGCTGCAGGCTGACCATCTGCTGTGGTTATTTTTCCTTTAATGCTTCCACTTTGTTGTGCAGATGCGGCAACAGCAGAAAGCATCAAAAGGAGTATAAATTTGAAGTGTAGAGGTATTTTCATGTATTAATTCTTATTTAGACTAATTATAAACAGATGCAAATTAACGGCAGAAAAAATTAGCATGCAAATTATTTTGAATAATTCTAAATAAGCTCTTGTGGATTAATGTAATAACCTATTGAAGGCGTTTTTGAGGTTAAAAACAGAGATGGTCACTTCAAATCAAACATAATTCTGTGCGAACTGTTAACTGTAAAATTAATGCAATGAACATCAGGTCGAATGAACCCTATTGGTTGGTAAAAAATGGAATGATACATGCGTATCCGTCGTTAAGAGCAAATATCAATTGTGATGTCTTGATTGTTGGCGGTGGAATTACAGGTGCATTAATGGCGCATTCCTGTATAAAAAATGGCTTCGATACCATATTGATCGATAAGCGAGAAATTGCAAATGGAAGTACATCTGCTACAACTTCTATGTTGCAATACGAAATAGATGTGCCCTTGTACCAATTGATTAAAATGGTAGGGGAAGATGGAGCTGTTGCGAGTTATAGGGCTTGTAAAGATGCGATTGCTCAGATTGGAGAATTGGTTAACGAGATTAAATCTGCATGTGGCTTTGAGTTTAAAAAATCACTTTATTTTGCAAGTAAGGCGAAAGACTTAAAGTGGTTAACAACAGAGTTTGAAACCAGAAAGGCAAAAGGATTTGATGTACAATGGTTAAACAAAGCCCAGATCAAAACCACTTATGGATTGATTGCAGAAGGAGGGATTTTATCTGCAGATGGGGCAAGTATAGATGCTTTTCGTTTTACACACGACCTTCTCCATCACAATGCAAAAAAAGGACTTCAGGTTTTTGATAAAACGGAATTGGTGAACATCAAAAACAAAGCAGATCAGGTTATTGTTAGCACACAAACCGGAGCTTTAATTACTGCCAAAAAGATCATTTACTGTACAGGTTACGAAACACAACAAATGTTACCAGAGCAAGTGGTGAAACTTAAGAGTACTTATGCAATGGTAAGCGAACAGCGAGCACATTTGGATCAACATATGAGCGATACTTTGTTTTGGAACACAGATAGTCCTTATTTGTATTTGCGCACTACCGCAGATCAAAGAATATTGGTAGGCGGAGAAGACGAGAATTTTAAAAATGCCTTCAAACGAGATGCATTATTAAATAAAAAACAAGAGAAACTACAGCGGACCTTTCAAAAATTTTTACCCAACACCTTATTTATTGAAGATTTTAGTTGGTGCGGTACTTTTGGAGAAACCAAAGATGGGCTGCCCTATATCGGCATGCATACCAAATTTCCGAACAGTTATTTTTGTTTGGGCTTTGGCGGTAATGGCATTACCTTTTCTGCAATTGGGGCCGAGCTAATTGTTGGAATGATGAAAGGAGAAACCAACCTGTTGAGCCACTTTTTTAGATTTGGAAGATAATATGGGTTAGAAGCGATCTCTGAGATGAAGAAAACGCTAAAAAAATGTAAAAAAATTAGATTCTTATTGCACAACTCAATTTTTATTTAAACCTTTGCGCCTCAACTAATTTAATCCTGGTTGGCGAGCAAAAAAATGAGTAAACACATTATCCATAAACTTTCTATTTTAGAAGCAAAGAACATTGCTGCTAATAGTCTGTTTATTGACCGCTTGCGACCCGTATTTTATATCACCACAAACCGGCAAAATTACACGCCGCGTATTTAGTACTTCATACTAATGCCAATGAGGAATTGATCCTCTCTAAAAACCCAATTAACAAGAATACCTTAAATTTTCGTTAGATAATTAATGAATATAAACGATTTTATAGTGCAAGTTGCACTTCCTGAACATCGTGTCTTTGCAGAAGAAATTTGTGATGAAATGCTTGAATCTGCAAAAGCCCGAGGAACAGGTATCGCTAAGCGTTCTCCAGCCTATGTTGCAGGCAAAATGGAGGAGGGAAAGGCTGTAATTGCTTTTCACCAAGATGGTACATGGGCAGGTTTCTGTTATATAGAAACTTGGAGCCATGGTCAGTTTGTAGCCAACTCAGGTTTAATTGTAAGTCCCAAATACAGAAAAGCAGGATTAGCACATGCCATTAAAGAAGCGATTTTTAAACTCTCGAGAACTTTATACCCTAAGGCAAAAATATTTGGCTTAACTACAGGTTTGGCAGTAATGAAAATCAACTCTGATTTAGGTTATGAACCCGTTACTTATTCGGAATTAACGCAAGACGAAGATTTTTGGAAAGGTTGCCAAAGCTGTGTCAATTTTGAGATCTTAAAGATGAAAGAGCGCAAAAATTGCATGTGTACAGCAATGTTATACGATCCGGCCGAGAAAAAACACGAAGCTGCAAAAGTTTTTGCTGAAGAATTACAGAAAAAGCCCGGTTTGTACGAGCGTTTTATGCGCATTAAACAAAGATTGGTTTTAAAACCAAAATCTGGACTGAAATCCGTTTTATTATTGTTTACCCTTTTATTTAAATAGATGAAGAAGAAAGTTGTTTTAGCTTTTAGCGGAGGTTTAGATACCTCATTTTGTTGCATTCACTTAGCTGAAGACCGTGGATTGGAAGTTCACTCTGTAATTGTAAATACCGGCGGTTTTTCTGACGATGAATTACAAGAAATAGAAAAGCGTGCCTATGCTTTAGGTGTGGCCTCTCATGCGGTAGTAGACGAAACGGAAAACTATTATAATGGTTGTATCAAATATTTGGTATTTGGTAACGTATTAAAAAATGCAACCTACCCACTTTCGGTAAGTGCAGAGCGTGTAAGTCAAGCTACTGCAATTGCCAATTATGTGAAAAAAATTGGAGCAGATTATGTAGCACATGGCAGTACAGGTGCGGGCAATGATCAGGTGCGTTTTGATATGATTTTCAATATCCTTATTCCAGGAGTCGAAATCATTACACCTATCAGAGATTTAAAATTATCCCGCGAAGCGGAAATAGAATACTTGGCTAAACATGGAGTTGAATATAGTGCCGAAAAAGCAAGATATTCAATTAACAAAGGTCTTTGGGGAACATCTGTTGGCGGTAAGGAAACCTTAACTTCTAACGAAACATTGCCAGAAAGCGCATGGCCAACTCAGGTTTCGGAAACTGAGGCACGTAAAATTGAATTGACTTTTGAGCAAGGCGAATTGGTAGGTATTGACGGCGAGAAATTAGATCCTGTTAGTACCATCCAAAAATTACAAGCCATTGCACAGCCTTTTGGCATTGGAAGAGATATCCATGTAGGAGATACCATTATTGGGATTAAAGGGCGTGTGGGTTTTGAAGCTGCTGCACCAATTATCATCATTAAAGCACACCATACCCTAGAGAAACATACTTTAACCAAATGGCAATTGAGCTGGAAAGAACAATTGTCTTCTTTCTACGGAAACTGGTTGCACGAAGGCCAATTCCACGATCCAATTATGAGGAACATAGAAGCCTTTTTAACGGATACCCAAAAGGTAGTAAGTGGTAAGGTATTTGTAGAATTATTGCCTTATCGTTTCCATATCATTGGCATCGAATCTAACCACGATTTGATGAGCAACAAATTTGGTAGTTATGGCGAGATGAACAATGCTTGGAGTGGCGAAGATGTAAAAGGTTTCTCTAAAATATTTGGTAACCAGGTTATGATTTGGCATAAAGTAAACAACGAAGAAGCATCTTCTTAAGTTTGTTTTGTCGTCCTGCGCTTGTTGTGTCATACTGAGCCTGTTGAAGGTAAAAAAGATAAAAAAATGGTAGAAATCCTTTCAAAAGAAAATTGTTTGAACCATTATAAATGGGGTAATAATTGCGACGGGTGGAATTTGATCAGCAAACCAGAAGTAGCCATTAAACAAGAATTAATGCCTGCACAAACAGCTGAAAAATTACACCTTCATGTGTATGCGGAACAGTTTTTCTACATATTGAAAGGACAGGCCACATTTTTAATTGAAGGAGAAACGGTTATTGTTGATGCAAATAAAGGATTGCAAATTAAGGCAGGAAATAAACATCAGATTATGAATAACAGTATTGACGATTTAGAGTTTATTCTTTTCTCTTATCCATCTACTGAAAACGATAGAATCGATTATGAATAACATCAGCATTAAACAGATCAATTTGGCAGAAGCTAACCTCGTAGTGGGGTTATTTAATCAGTATCGAATATTCTATAAGCAGCTATCGGATATCGGAATGGCACAAGCATTTATCAATGAACGTTTACAAAATAACGAATCGATCATTTTTGTAGCAATGGACGATGATCAACCTGTAGCCTTTACACAGCTTTACCCTAAATACTCATCGGTAAGGTTGATCAAAAATTGGATATTGAATGATCTATTTGTTAATGCCGACTACCGTAAACAAGGTATTGGAGAAAAATTGATCAAAACCGCAATGGATTTTGCCAAAAAACAAGGTTCCACTTTTGTGCAATTAGAAACAGCAGTTGATAACTATACCGCACAAAGTTTATACGAAGCCATAGGATTTATAAAACAAGAAGAAGACAAAGAGTTCTTTTTGTATAAAATAGCAGTAAACTCATAAAGATGAATAAAATTAAAGCAGGGATAATTGGTGGGGCAGGATATACCGGAGGAGAGATGTTGCGCATTTTGGTCAATCACCCAAATGTAGAAATTGCTTTTGTAAACAGCACGAGTAATGCTGGAAACCTAATTTCTGATGTACATACCGATCTGATTGGCGATACCGATCTTAAATTTGTGAGTGATGTTTCGCAAGATATTGACGTGTTATTTTTATGTGTTGGCCATGGCGATGCGAAGAAGTTTCTGGAAGCAAACCCAATCGATGCCAGTATTAAAATCATCGATCTTTCTCAAGATTTTAGACTAGCCCATAACGCGCAACTTGGAACACGTAACTTCATTTATGGGCTACCTGAACTGAACAAAGTTCAGATTGCTTCGGCCCAGAACATTGCCAACCCTGGTTGTTTTGCTACCTGTATTCAACTCGGCCTGTTGCCATTGGCAGCTAAAGGATTGATCAAAGCCGAAGTTCATATCAATGCCACAACGGGTTCAACTGGGGCAGGACAAAGTTTATCATCTACTTCACATTTCAGTTGGAGAAATAACAACTTATCCATTTACAAAGCATTCGATCATCAACATTTAGGCGAAATTGGAGAAAGCCTTTTGCAGTTGCAGCCAACACTTGATCAAGCCCTGAATTTCATCCCACAACGTGGCGATTTTACCAGAGGGATTTTAGCAGCAATGTATACCGAAAGTGATTTGACTTTAGCAGAAGCACAAACCATTTACGAAGAATATTATAGTGCACACCCATTTACGCACGTAAGTCGGAAAAACATCGATTTAAAGCAGGTGGTCAATACCAATAAAGCGTTGGTGCATGTAGAAAAACATGGTGATCAACTATTGATCATCAGCATTATCGATAACCTGTTAAAAGGAGCCAGCGGACAAGCGGTTCAGAACATGAATTTGATGTTTGGATTAGAAGAAACGGCGGGGTTGAGGTTAAAAGCAGGAGCTTTTTGAGTTATAAGTTTTAAGTAATACGTTATAAGTGTATGCAAAATTTTAAAGAGCTAAAAGTTTGGGATAAAGCGCATCTAATTACACTTAGTATTTATAAAGCTAGCTCAAAATTTCCTAAAGAAGAGGTGTATGGATTAACAAGTCAGCTGCGGCGGGCTTCGGCTTCTATACCTGCAAATATTGCGGAGGGTTGTGGTAAAAATACCCAATCAGATTTAGCAAAGTATTTGAATATTTCTTTAGGTTCAGCGAATGAAACCGAATACTTTTTGATTTTATCCAAGGATTTGGATTACCTGTCTGAAGAACAATTTTCAACCCTTTCAAATGATATTAATGAAGTGAAGGCCATGCTGATTTCCTTAATTGGAAAAGTAAGAAGTAAATAAACATCAAGACCTTTAACTTAATACTTATAACGTACAACTTAATACTTAAAAGGTACAACTTATAACCTAATACGTATAACTTAAAACTTACAACGTACTACTTAGAACTTAAAAAATAATGAACTTATTCGACGTTTACCCTCTTAATGATATAGAAATAACCAAAGCAGCAGACAGCCATGTTTGGGATGCTAATGGACAACAATATTTAGATTTATATGGCGGTCATGCTGTAATTTCAATTGGGCATACCAATCCGCACTACGTTAATCGTTTAACAGACCAATTAAATAAGGTCGGTTTTTATTCCAACTCTGTTAAAATTCCTTTACAAGTTCAGCTGGCCGAAAAATTAGGTCAGGTTTCTGGGAAAAAAGATTTTCAATTGTTCTTGTGTAACTCCGGAGCAGAGGCGAATGAAAATGCCTTGAAACTGGCTTCGTTTTACAATGGACGAAAAAAAGTAATTGCCTTTAAAGGCGCATTTCACGGACGTACCTCGCTCGCGGTTGCAGTAACAGATAACCCTAAGATTGTGGCACCTGTAAATGAAAATAGCAATGTGATTTTCTTGCCACATAATAATGAAGTAGCTTTAGAAGAAACATTCAAAGCACAAGGCGATGAAATTGCTGCAGTAATTATTGAAGGCATTCAAGGTGTTGGCGGTATTAAAGAAGCTTCAAAGAGTTTCTTGCAAAAAATCCGTTCACTGTGTGACGAATACAATGCTGTTTACATTGCAGATAGTGTACAGTGTGGTTATGGTCGTACAGGTTTATTCTATTCGCATGATCATGCTGGCGTAGCAGCTGATGTATATACTATGGCCAAAGGAATGGGCAACGGTTTTCCGGTAGCGGGTATTTCAATTGCCCCTAAATTTAAACCATGGCATGGCGAGTTGGGAACAACTTTTGGTGGTAACCATTTGGCCTGTGCTGCAGCATTAGCAGTATTAGAAATCATGGAGCAAGACAACTTGATGAAAAATGCTGAAGAAGTGGGCAATTACCTCATTACCGAATTGAAGAAATTTGAGCAAGTAAAAGAAGTTCGTGGCCGTGGATTAATGATTGGTATAGAACTACCAGAAGAATTGGCACATGTTAAAAAAGAGCTATTGTTTACCCACCACATTTTTACTGGCGAAGCTAAACCAAATGTGATCCGTTTGCTACCCGCACTAAATTTAACAAAAGCACATGCAGATGAGTTTTTAGCTGCGTTTAGTAAAGAGGTAAAAGGTATAGGGCATAAGGTGTAAGGCGAAATAGCGTGAGAGATTATAAAAAGCTTGAAGTTTGGAAAAAGGCACATGAATTGAATATGTTCATTAAGAAAAATATTGCGATTCAATTTCCAAAGGAAGAGCGATTTGAATTAACCTCTCAACTAACTCGAGCCTCTTTGTCTATTCCCTTAAATATTGTTGAAGGATGTGGAAGATTTACGGATAAAGATTTTGCACATTTTTTAGATAATGCCTTAGGTTCGGCCAATGAAATAGATTATTGTTGCTTATGTGCTTTAGAATTGAAATATATAAGTGAGGATGATTACGAGAAAGTAAACCAATCAATTAACGAAGTTAGGGCAATGCTAATTTCATTTTTAAAATTTTTGAGAAGTGGAGGGACAAAACCTTAAACCCTACACCTTTTACCTTATACCTTATTTAAGATGAAACTTTTCACCTCTGTACACGATGTTCCGAACATCAAACAATTTGTAAATGATGCATTGGCATTGAAGGCAAATCCCTATGCATTTCAAAGTTTGGGTAAAAACAGAACCCTGGGTTTAGTTTTTATGAATCCTAGTCTCCGTACCCGATTGAGCACACAAAAAGCGGCGCTCAATTTGGGGATGAACGTAATGGTGATGAACATGGATAAAGAAGGCTGGGCTTTAGAAACACAAGATGGTGTGGTGATGAACGGAAGTACGGTAGAGCACATTCGCGAGGCAGCAGCTGTAATGGGCCAATATTGCGATATCTTAGGCCTACGTTCTTTTCCAAAACTGAATAACCGTGAGGAAGATTATAGTGAAGATTTCTTCAATAAATTTGTGAAATATTGCGCAGTTCCTGTGGTTAGTTTAGAAAGTGCCACCAGACACCCCTTACAAAGTTTTGCTGATATCATTACCATTCATGAAACTTGGAGCAAAAAATCAGATGGTACCAAACCAAAAGTTGTATTGGCGTGGGCGCCACATGTAAAGGCATTACCACAAGCGGTGCCTAATTCTTTTGCCGAGTGGATGTGTAAAGCACAGCAGGAAGAGATGTTAGATTTTACTATTGCTCAACCAGAAGGATACGAGCTTTCAGCAGATTTTACACCTGGAGCAAAAATTGAATATAATTTAGAGACTGCGCTAAATGGGGCAGACTACATCTACGTTAAAAACTGGAGCAGTTATAAAGAATACGGTAAAGTACTTACCTATCCCGATGGGTGGATGATGAACAATGAAAAACTGAAATTGACAAATGATGCCAAAGTAATGCATTGTTTACCCGTTCGTCGCGATTTGGAATTGTCTTCAGAAATTTTGGATGGACCAAATTCAATAGTTGTGCACGAAGCTGGAAATCGCCTTTGGTCTGCCCAAGCAGTGCTAAAAGCGATGTTAGAAAAATTGTAATTCATGTCACGTTGGTTCGTGTTACACGAACCAACGTGATTAACCTAAATACCTAAAAAATGAAACAGCTAACCATTGTTAAAATAGGGGGGAATGTAATCGATAATTCCGAAAACCTGCATCAATTTCTATTGGATTTTACAGCATTGCCTGGAGATAAAATTTTGGTGCATGGTGGGGGTAAAATTGCAACAGAACTGGGCGAATCATTAGGTATTGAAGCCAAAATGGTTGAAGGTAGAAGAATTACAGATATCGAGACTTTACGCATTGTAACCATGGTGTATGCAGGCCTGATCAATAAAAATATGGTGGCCCAATTGCAAGCAAAAGGAACCAATGCCATTGGATTGAGCGGTGCAGATGGAAACGTAATTAAAGCAAAAAAACGCCCTATAGAACCGATAGATTATGGTTATGTAGGCGATTTAGACGAAACTTCTGTAAACATCAATACCTTAGATAGTTTACTGAAAGCAGACTTGGTACCCGTAATGTGTGCCATTACACATGATGGAGCTACACAACTTTTAAATACCAATGCAGATACCATTGCTTCGGCCATTGCTGTTGCCATGTCATCTTTGTATCAAACACAATTGGTCTATTGTTTTGAGAAAAAGGGTGTGTTGAGAGATGTGAACAATGATGAGTCTGTGGTAAGAGAAATTAGGGCTGATGAGTTTGAGGGGTTAAAAGCAGATGGTACCGTGGCAGGCGGGATGATCCCCAAATTACACAATGCTTTTGAGGCCATTAAAAAAGGAGTTTCAGCGGTATATATTGGTAAGGCTGATGAACTTTCGGAACTAAAAGATGGTACTTTTGGAACTAAAATGTTGAGGTAAAAACATCACCTTGCGAAAGTTTTTTTTGAAAAGTACCGGTTTAGCTCTTCGCCTGCAGCAGCCCCGCTTTACACTGTAGCCCTCGTACCTCGGGGCTGCCGTTTCAATCGGGTTTAGAACACACAGAGCAGTAGTTCTTTTGCCGTTCTGCTGCCAAACCAGGACAGACCAGGTTTTAACAAAAGAACTACCGCTTTTGCCCTTTAAACCTGATAGCAGCGAACACGAAGTGCAACGGAGTAAAGCGGATAGCAAGACTAAAATTTAATAGCAGCACAGCCATTGCTTTTCAAAAAAATACAATGAACCACACTATGCTTCGGCATTTATAATAACCTAAATGATGAAAAAAATTACCATTATCGGAAGCGGAAACATCGGTTTATCATTAGCCAAAGGCTTAGTGAAAGCTGATTTTGCTCGGGCTGCTGAAATTACGCTTACCCGTCGTAACATTGATCACCTCAAAGCTTATCAAGAAGCTGGTTTTAATATCAGTAATGACAATAAAGCTGCAGTAGCAGCAGCAGATATTGTGATTTTGGCCGTATTGCCACAACAACTCAATGCTGTGTTAGATGAAATCAATACTTCAATAGTTGCCACTAAACACTTGGTTATTTCTGTCATCTCAGGAGTAAGTTGTGCAGCGGTAAAAGAGAAGGTAGGGAATGATGTGGAAGTAATCAGAGCGATGCCAAATACCGCCATTGCCATTGGCCAATCCATGACTTGTATTGCCAGTGATAATGCATCTTCTGAAAATCTTACAGACGTGACCAAAATGTTCGAAACAGTAGGTTCAGTGGTGAAGATCAATGAAGATTTGATGACTTCTGCAACTGCACTTTGTGCCTGTGGCATTGCCTTCTTTTTAAGGGCCATTAGAGCCGCCTCGCAAGGTGGAGTAGAAATTGGCTTCCATGCCGATGAAGCTTTGAAAATGGCCGTGCAAACAGCAAAGGGAGCAGCAGATTTGCTTTTATTACACGGAACACATCCAGAATCAGAAATAGATAAAGTAACTTCGCCCAAAGGTTGTACCATTGCAGGTTTGAATGAAATGGAACACAATGGCTTTAGTTCATCATTAATCAAAGGAATAAAGCTTTCTGCCCTAAAAGCAGGTAATTTGTACACAAAAGAAGGTTAAGGGTGTAAGGTTTAAGGTATGGGTCTTAATACTTGATACTCGAACTTAAAGAAGCATAAAAGAGCTAGGATTTAAGGCAGAACGTTAATTCGCGTTTCTAATCTTGATACCTAATGCTCACTACTTGATACTATGTTAGAAAATATAAAAAAAGAAATCCTGGAGCTATTGCAGCAATTGATTCGCATCCAGTCTTTTAGCAAAGAAGAAGATCAAACTGCTGAACTGATTGCTCAGTTTTTAGCAAAACGAGGTGTGCAGATTCACCGTAAATTGAATAATGTTTGGGCTTACAATAAGTATTTTGATGAGGCTAAACCTACATTGCTTTTAAACTCGCACCACGATACTGTGAAACCAAATTCAGGTTATACACGCGATCCTTACGATGCAGCCATAGAAGGCGATAAATTATTTGGCTTAGGGAGTAATGATGCAGGAGGCTGCTTGGTTTCGTTAATCGGTACTTTTTTATACTATTACGAACAAGAAGGCCTAAGCTATAATATTTGTCTAGCTACCACTGCAGAAGAAGAGATTTCTGGAAATAACGGATTAGAATTGGTCTTGCCAGATTTGGGAGAACTGGAATTTGGAATTGTAGGCGAGCCTACAGAAATGCATTTGGCTATTGCAGAACGTGGTTTGTTGGTGTTAGATTGTGTTGCTCATGGTAAAGCAGGACATGCCGCTAGAGAAGAAGGCGAAAATGCCATTTATAAAGCGCTAACAGCTATCGAATGGTTTAGGAATTATCAATTCCCAAAAGTATCGGAAGTTTTTGGACCATTAAAAATGACAGTAACCATTATCAATGCAGGCTCACAACACAATGTGGTACCGGCTACCTGTACTTTTACGGTAGATGTTCGCGTAACCGATTCTTATACCAATGAAGAAGTGTTAGAAATTATCCGGGCCAATGTAGATTGCGATGTACAACCTCGATCTATTCGTTTAAAACCATCTTCTATTGATAAAGATCATCCTTTGGTACAAGCAGGAATTGCCTTAGGCAGGATCACTTATGGATCGCCAACAACTTCAGATCAAGCTTTGTTAAGTATTCCTTCAGTAAAAGTAGGTCCCGGTTTTTCTGGCCGATCGCACATGGCTGATGAATTTATTTATGTTCGCGAAATTGCAGAAGGTGTAGAGGGTTATATCAATATGTTAAAACCTGTAATCAATGGAAAATAAGCTAAAAGTCACCCTTCAAAATGAGTAGGTAATTTTAAGGCCGTTGGCACTAAGTGATGAGGCTGCACTTTGGCCAATTGCACAAGAAAAAGAATTATGGGTGTATGGCTTAAAAGACTTGAGCGAACCCGGTGAGCTGAAAAAATATATCGAAAGTGCAATTAATGATAGAGAGGAAGGAACAGCCGCCGTTTGGACAATTATAGAAGCAAAGACAGGAAAAGTAGCTGGATGTACCCGTTTGGCAGAAATTAGCTGGAAAGATGAGCGTGGACAAATAGGCTGGACCTGGATTGGTAAAGACTTTCAAGGTTCAGGAATAAATAGGGCAATGAAATATGAAATCTTTAAATATGGATTTGAAACCTTAGGCCTAAACCGTATCGAACTTAAAGCAGACGAACGAAACCTACAATCGCGTAGGGCAATGGAGAAAATTGGAGCCAAATATGAAGGCACCCTTCGTGAGCACATGAAAATTAAAGATGGATTTATTAGAAATACCGTTTTTTATAGCATCCTTAAAACAGAATGGGATGAATTAAAGGCCAGGTGGTAAATTAAACTTGGCATTTGCCCTTCATTCGCTATCTTCGCTTATTAAAATCTCTTTATAAATATTTAACAAGGCAGAAATATTCTTTTCTGCATAACGGTTTAATCGATCTGATGAACCGGATAAATTCATATTGCTAAATTTTATAAAGAAGAAAATGACACAACAAACCAAAGTTGCCGTAATCGGCGGCACCGGAAAATCAGGAAAATACATCGTTAAAAACTTATTGGCTCAAGGCTTTCTAATTAAAGTCCTATTGCGCTATCCAGAGCAATTTCAACTCCATCACCCCTTGATCGAGATTGTTCAGGGAGATGCCAGAGATATCACTGCTATTCGGCAGCTACTTAAAGATTGCCAAGTTGTAATCAGTGCAGTGGGGCAACCCGTAGGGGAGCCTTCTGTTTTTAGTCAGGTAAGTAGAAATATCATCGAAGTAATGCAGGAGTTTAAATTGCAAAGGTATATCCTACTTACGGGTTTGAATGTAGATACGCCATTTGATCGAAAAAGTCCTAAAACCAAGTTTGGGACAGATTGGATGAAAGCGAACTATCCATTAACTACCGCTGATAAACAAGTTGAGTACGAAACATTGGTGCAAAGCGACATTGATTGGACACTGGTAAGATTGCCTATGATTGAGCAAACAGATACCATAAGTGAAGTAAGAGTTGATCTGGAAGATTGCCCAGGAGATCAAATTAGTGCGACAGATTTAGCGCTCTTTTTAATTGAGCAGTTAACAGACCGTACCTATGTAAGGAAAGCCCCTTTTATTACAAGTACATAAAATGAGGCATAAAAAAAGCGGGTCAATTGACCCGCTTTTTTTTATTTTAGTTTTCTTCAGCTTCGCTAAAAGCTCTGGTTTCTAAGTGTTTTTCCATGTCTAAACGGTTTACACCTTTGCTCCACCATTCTGGAGCTGGTTTACCTTTTAACATGTAATCAAAATATTCTAGCATACGTACCGCATAATCTTTACGGTTTGGTAATTTGGCAATACCGTGGTTTTCGCCACGATAAGTGATCATCACCACTGGTTTGTTTAATCTTCTTAAACCATTATAATACTCTATACCTTGTGTAAAGTCTACAGCACCATCTTTATCATTGTGTAATAATAACAATGGCGTTTGTACCTTTTTGATGTGATAGACCGGAGAGTTACGGGCAAAAGCATCCCAATTGTCCCAATAACCTGGTGTTAACCTGCCTTGGCTAGCTTCAAAAATAGCTTGGTTAGTACCTCCACTGTTCCAATAGATCAAACTGTACATACTGATCATGTTAGTTAATGGTGCACCTGCAGCAGCAGCTTTAAAAATATTGGTTTGGGTAATTAAAAATGAAGTTTGGTAACCACCCCAAGAGTGACCATGGATGGCTACGTTTTTAGCATCAACAATGCCAGTTGCAATAGCAGCTTTAACCGCAGGCACTACACAGGCTACAGCCGACATTCCTGGTTCGTTCATTTTATATTTGATATCTGGTTCTAAAACTGCATAACCGTTGCTCAGGTATACAGCCTTGTTAAAACCTCCACTAGGGAAACCTGGCATAGCATAGTTATTCAACCCATCAGTTAAGCGTTCGTAGATATAAGTAATTGTTGGATAAGATTTTCCTTGTATATAGTTAGCTGGTAAATATAAAGCAGCTTGTAAACTATCGCCATTTGCACTTACATAGCTGATCAATTTCACACCAGATGTCCATGCATATTTGGCTTGGTCTGGGGTATTTGAATTTACTTTTTTAGCTGCGGCTAAATCACTACTTGTACTTGCATAAAAAGCCGGCGATTCTTGAGAATTGCTCTTGGTGTACACAAAAACTTTTCCTGTTTCAGCTTTGGTAAAACCTCCATAACTGTTATCGTCCATAAACAAGATGTCGATTTTGTTTTTTCCAGCAGGTAAAATCCCAATACCACCTTTTTTATCTTTAACATTAAATACGCTAAAGTATTGGTCTTTGGCCAAATCAGTACCCTTCTCATCTTGATAAATACGCAAGCGACCCGCTACTTCAGATTTTTTGCTTTTCCAGTTGTCTGAAAGTGCAACTACACTTTTACCATCTGCAGAAATTTTCCAAAGGTCGTAGTTATCCGTAATCAATGCATATTTAGAATCTGCAGACCAACCTAAGTTTGAGGTAGCTGGTTTATTGATATTATGATCATCCAGTTCATTTACAAATGAGGCCTTGATGTTGCCAGTTAAATTAGCGGTTTGACCTGTTTCTAAGTTAATGCTATAGAATGCACCATCTACATAATAGCTCGCAATTTTACCGTTTGGCGCAAGCGCTAAACGTCCTCCACCATTGGTGGTATACATTTTTTCGAACAGTCTTTTTTTGACGCCAGATTTCAGGTCAATCAAATAAACATCCGTATAGCTTTGTCCATCTAAATTGCTCATCAATTCGTAATTGGTATTGTCGTAACCAATCGCATATAACTGTTTAGGTGCAACACTTACTGAGCGCATATTGCTATCTGCCAATTGAGTGAATTTTTTATCTGCAACGCGATAAGAACTGGTATAATTAAAGCTCTTGTCTCTCATCTCTTGTGTCTGTTGAGCAGATTGTAGGCGTTTATCTTGCCAGTTCCAGATTATCATGTCTGGTTTTTCAATGTCATCTTTTTTAGGCTCTGGTTTCGCCTCTGGTTTTGCTTTTGCTAAACTGTCGGTTTTTCCTTCTGGTTTTTTATCTTCCTTTTTAGCCAAGGTGTTAATGCCAAAGAATAAAGTGGTTTGATCATCAGACCAATAAGGGTTTGCATTGGTATTGATGCCCATTCCTTTTGGGAAAGAGCTATCTTCAATACCATTATAAGTTACTTTACTGGTTAGTTCGCCATTAATCTTACTAATGCCGATAATGCTGAATACCTCATCTTTGTATTTTTCATCCTTGTTAGATTTCAATAAGGCAAAAGCATTGCCCACTTCATTCCAGCTAATGCTTTTATAGCTTGCTTTGTCGTTATCTAAAGCAGTAGTAATGCCAGTTTTCATGTCTCTTAAAAAAACACCATTTCCATTCTGTCCATTGGCATCAACTGTATAAGCCAATTGATCGCCTGCTTTGTTAAATGAAAATTCGGCCACATTGCCCAAATTGAAACTCTTTTTAGTAGCAAGGTTATACAAGAGTACATCCGTTCCCTTTGCTGCGGTTGGGTCTTTTGGCGCACCTTCTGGAGCCACAAACTGAATAGCAATCCACGATGGAGAATCGCCCGAAAAACTAAAACTTCTTACACGCTCAAAAGTAGTCTGCTTATTGTCTGCCAAAGCAACCAACATCAGCTTATCATACAAAGGTTTGTTTGTTTTTCTGGCAGCTTTAGCCTCTGCATCTTTTGCAGAAACCCTAAAGGCAGCGTATTTAGAGTCTTTAGAGAAAGATAAACCACTTGCGTTGGCACCTATTGGGTAGGTATAGCTTAGGGTATCTAATGTTTTGCGGATGGTCATTTTCAAATCGCCTTCCGTAGGCCCACTTGCCCAAGCCATCCATTGGCCATCTGGCGATAAAGCATTACCTCGGTTAAATGTCCACTTCGAAACATCTTTCCAAGTTAGCGCAGGCTTTTGTTGCGCATACGTTTTTGCAACAAATGGAATTGCAAAAACGAGTAAGATTAATTTTAAATTCTTCATATCTAAGGATTTGTTTCTGCTAAAATAATATTTAAATATGAAAACTCTTTATTAAGGCCTTAATTATTTGCAATAATGTTGCATTTGATTAATCAAAATCTCTTCACCTCCTAATTCTTACGTATTATTTGTACTTTTGCCATTATTTTAAAGTACTTATAGCGATAGCATTATCTAAAAATGAAGATCTGGCAAAAAAACATTGAAGTGAACAAAGGGATTGAGGCATTTACCGTTGGTAAAGACAGGGAACTGGATTTACAAATGGCTGCTTTTGATGTTTTAGGATCTTTAGCACATGTAGAAATGTTGGCGACGATCAACTTGTTAAGCCCATCAGAATTAACAGCAGTTAAGGCAGCTTTGAAAACCATTTATACAGAAATTGCTGAAGGTAAATTTACCATAGACGATAGTGTTGAGGATGTACATTCGCAGGTAGAGTGGTTATTGACCCAACGAATTGGTGAAGCTGGAAAAAAAATCCATAGTGGTCGTTCACGTAATGACCAGGTTTTGGTAGATCTAAAGCTATATTTTAGGGCCTGTATCCAAGAAATGGTAGAAAATACGGCTACCTTGTTTACACAACTGATCAATTTAAGCAATACACATCACGATAAATTATTGCCAGGGTATACCCACCTGCAAATTGCCATGCCATCTTCTTTTGGTTTATGGTTTGGTGCTTATGCAGAAAGTTTGGCTGATGATATGGAAATGATGTTGGCGGCATATAAAGTCTGTAATAAAAACCCTTTAGGTTCAGCAGCAGGTTATGGCTCATCTTTTCCTTTAAATAGAACATTAACCACAAAATTATTGGGTTTCGAACAATTGAACTACAATGTGGTGTATGCACAAATGGGAAGAGGTAAAACCGAAAGGATTTTGGCACAGGCCATGTCGTCAGTTGCGGCTACTTTAGCTAAAATGGCAATGGATGTGTGCTTGTTCATTAACCAGAACTTTGGATTTATCAGTTTCCCTGACGAACTAACTACAGGTTCGAGTATTATGCCACATAAAAAGAACCCAGATGTTTTTGAACTGATCCGTTCGCGTTGCAATAAAATTCAGGCTTTGCCAAATGAAATTGCCATGATGACCACCAATCTTCCATCTGGTTACCATCGCGATCTCCAATTGTTAAAAGAAAACCTTTTTCCGGCCATTACCTCATTGAACGAATGTTTGGAAATGACCACCTTTATGTTGCAAAATATCAAGGTAAAAGATGGTATTTTGGACGATAAAAAATACGATTACCTGTTTAGTGTAGATGTAGTAAATGAATTGGCCTTAAGCGGAATTCCATTTAGAGAAGCCTATAAAATTGTTGGCGAAACCATTGAGGATGGCACTTTTGCACCAAATAAAACAGTTAAACATACCCACGAGGGAAGCATTGGCAACCTATGCAATCCAGAAATTGAGACCATGATGAACAATGTATTGGCACAATTTCAATTTGAGAGAACAAACCAGGCTATAGCGAGTTTATTAGCCTAAGTATTATACCTTAAACCTATATCAAATGAATGTATCTGTATTAGCAAACACACTTATCGGCTCAGAGATTATTAAAATCGGCAACGAGGTTAACGAAATGAAGCGAAAGGGTGCACAAATTGCCAATTTAACCATTGGAGATTTCGATCCATCCATTTTTCCTATTCCCGAAGCTTTAGAAGAAGCTATTGTAAAGGCTTATCAAGAAGGGCATACCAATTATCCACCTGCCGACGGTATTTTAGCATTACGCGAAACCATTACCGAGGTATTGGCAGACCGTTATCAATTGGCTTATACTGTTAAAGATATTTTGGTTGCTGGAGGTTCACGTCCACTCATCTATGCAACTTATTTAGCCTTGATCGATCCTGGAGATAAAGTAATTTATCCAGCACCATCTTGGAACAATAACCACTATTGCCATCTTTCTTCGGCAAATGGAGTTGCGGTTGAAACTACGGTAGAAAATAATTTTATGCCTACGGCAGCCCAGCTCAAACCACATTTAAAAGACGCAACTTTACTGGCACTTTGTTCTCCACTTAACCCTACGGGTACCATGTTTACAGAGCAGCAGCTGGCAGAAATCTGCGACATTGTGATTGAAGAAAATAAATCGCGTAAAGCAGACGAAAAGCCACTGTACATCATGTACGACCAGATTTACTCTTTGCTTACTTTTGGCAAAGAACATGTAAACCCGGTAAGTTTACGTCCTGAATTAAAAGATTATGTGATCTATATTGATGGAATTTCTAAATGTTTAGCTTCTACTGGTGTAAGAGTAGGTTGGGCATTTGGACCAGAAAATATCATTAGTAAAATGAAATCGCTTTTAGGCCATATTGGTGCTTGGGCTCCAAAAGCAGAGCAAGTTGCGGTAGCAAGTTATTTTAAAGATAAAACTCAGGTAGATACTTTCCTTACCAGTTTTAAAAGCCAAGTTCAAGCGAGTTTAGATGAGTTGTACAATGGTTTCCAACACTTAAAAACAGAAGGGTTTAATGTAGATGCGGTAGTACCTATGGGTGCCATCTACCTCACATTAAAAATAGACTATATTGGTAAAACTACGCCAGCTGGCGATTTGCTGAAAAACAGTGCAGATGTAAACTTTTACTTAATTAAAGAAGCGCAGGTAGCGCTTGTGCCTTTCTCTGCATTTGGTAATGAAGACAATATGCCTTGGTTCAGAGCTTCTATTGGCGGTTGTTCTTTGGCGGATATTAAAAACATGATGCCTAGAATTGCAGCAGCATTAAGTAGCTTGAAGTAGTTAACTACATTAACAAGCCTCCTATAAATGGGCAAATGATAAAGACAATAAACCCTCTTCAAAACTGAAGAGGGTTTATTATGAATAGCTGTGCAACTCCTGCACTTTCGAGCTACTATTGGCCCATTTGTTAAATTATGTAAAAATATTTTGAAAATCAATACATTGTATTATTTTTGATACAAATGAAAGAAGTAAGATCCCTACAATTGTTCCCTAATTTTTTTTCTTTTCAAACCTACGATCAGAAGAAAAGACTTGCCCTAATTATCTGGCTATTGATTGCTGTTTTTTGTGTGGTCCAATCTCTGATTACACACAGATATAACAACTATTTGATTTTTGAAAATACATGCAGAAATCTAATTAATCAGACTTCTTTTTATGTAGGTTACCCTGCGTACCATTTTGATGCGAACCATTACGGACCAATTTTTAGTGTCTTTTTTATGCCTTTTGCAGCCCTGCCCAATGCACTGGGTTTTTTAGCATGGAACCTATTTAATACAATTGTGCTATTTAAGGCCATAGAAACCATTCCTATTAAAGATAAACTGCCATTGTTTTTTATTGCTATTCCATGTATTGCTTCGGCAACGCTTAGTCAACAATTTAATCCGGCTTCAGGGGCATTTATTATTTTGAGTTATACACTTTTAAATAAAAATAAGGGTATTTGGTCTACTATGCTTATTGCCCTAGGTACTTTTATTAAACTTTACGGCATTGTAGGCTTGGCATTTTTCTTTTTTGTAAAAGATAAAAAAAG
Organism: Pedobacter sp. Hv1; assembly: GCF_001412215.1. Taxonomy (GTDB): domain Bacteria; phylum Bacteroidota; class Bacteroidia; order Sphingobacteriales; family Sphingobacteriaceae; genus Pedobacter. The sequence continues at coordinate 285,748 of NZ_LLWP01000003.1, read as the reverse complement.
GTTCATTGCCTATTTGATCTTGTGGTCGGCTGTATTCTTTGTATTACCAATGTTATTCTCTTCGCCAGAGTTCATCCTTAATGCTTACAAAGAATGGACTGTTTCTCTGATCCACAAAAATGCAAGTAACATTACCGAAAACAACCTTGATATCTCAATTATGGGTTTTATCAGGAGCATATATGTTAATCATAACCTCCCGAATATGGTATTTTTGATTGCTGGGGTTGCCTTGTTTGGGCTGCCTTACCTTAATATTAAAGCCTATCAAAAAACGACTTTTCAGCTGTTGATATTAGGTTCTACATTGATGTTTCCGGTGTTATTTAGTACAGGAACGGAAGATTGCACTTATATTATTGCAGCACCAGCCGTGGGGATATGGTATGTATTAAGCGATCGAAAACCATGGAAAGTCTGGTTACTGTGGATTACAATCGTCTTATCTTGTAATTTTCCATTGCTGTTATTCCCTAAAATATCATCAGCTTATCCGGTATTATTGACCATTATGAGTGTGCCATTTTTTATGATCTGGGTATTTATGCTTTACAAGGCAAGCCGAATGCCAAAAGAGCCACAGCCACAACTAGCAAGCACCTAGAATTAAAAAGTAATTAACAGTACAAACAGGCAATATCAATTAACCAACAAAGTTCAATCTATTGACTATTGACTATTGACTATTGACTATTGACTATTGACTACTTGGCCTTACTTAAACTCACTCGTTTTATGGAACTCAATATCTGGATAATCTCTCATCGTCATATTGATCATAAATTCGTTGTCAGCTAAATAAACCGGGTTACCATCTTTGTCTTCGCCAATATGTTGTTGTTTCCGTTTTAAAAACTCTTCTAATTTTTTTGGATCTTTAGACGTTACCCAATTAGAGCGACTGTAACTTAACATCCTGAAATGTGCTTTTGCACCATATTCATGCTCTAATCTAAACGCAATTACCTCAAACTGTAGATCGCCCACAGCACCAATTACTTTACGGTTACCGGGTTGCATTACAAATAACTGTGCTACCCCTTCTTCTGTTAATTGTTGTAGCCCTTTTTCTAATTGTTTTGTCTTAAGCGGGTCTCTATTCTCAACTTCCTTAAAAATCTCAGGCGAGAAGCTAGGAATGCCTTTAAACTGCAATTTCTCGCCTTCAGTTAACGTATCTCCAATTTTAAAGGTTCCACTATCATATAAGCCAACAACGTCTCCAGGCCAAGCCTCTTCAACAATGCTCTTTTCGTTGGCCATAAAGTCCATAGGGTTAGAAAATTTGATTTTCTTGTTGTTTCTGGTGTGGTAAAAGAATTTATTGCGTTCAAATTTGCCAGAACAAACTCTTAAAAAGGCAATCCTATCACGATGATTAGGATCTAAGTTGGCATGGATCTTAAATACAAATCCGCTAAAGGTCTTTTCGGTTGCTAAAACTTCACGTTCTTCTGCCTCTCTGCTTTTCGGGCTAGGGGCAATGTTAACGAAAGTGTCCAATAATTCTTTGATCCCAAAGTTATTGATGGCGCTACCAAAAAATACTGGAGCCAATAAGCCCTCTAGGTACATATCTTTGTCTACACTACCATAAACACCTTCAACTAACTCTAGTTCATCTTTTAAGGTAGTTAAGGCTTGTGCAGGTAAAAACTTGGCCAATTGTTCATCTTCCAGATTGCCTACTTCGATAACAGGTGTACTGATTTTGGTTTTATCAGGTTCAAATAGATTGAGATGTTTGTTATAAATGCTATAAACACCTTTAAAAGTATGCCCTTGACCAATTGGCCAACTCAAAGGACATAAACTGATGTTCAATTTACTTTCAATTTCGTCTAAAAGATCAAATGCATCCTTACCCTCACGGTCCATCTTGTTTACAAAAATGATTACCGGGGTATTTCTCATCCTACAAACCGACATCAATTTTTCAGTTTGTTCCTCAACTCCCTTTACACAGTCTACCACCAAAATTACACTGTCAACTGCAGATAATGTTCTATAGGTATCTTCTGCGAAATCTTTGTGACCCGGTGTATCCAAGATATTGATCCGTTTGCCATTGTATTCGAAACCCATTACAGAGGTAGCCACCGAAATACCACGTTGCTTTTCAATCTCCATAAAATCGGATGTGCTGCTTTGGTTTGCTTTGTTCCGTTTTACGGCACCTGCAGTATTAATTGCCCCACCAAAAAGCAAAAACTTTTCTGTTAAGGTTGTTTTTCCCGCATCGGGGTGACTAATAATTGCAAACGTCTTTCTTTTTTCTATTTCAGGATTAACCATGGATTTTTATTGATAATGTAGGGCAGAAACTTAATTAAATAGCGAATACAGCAAAGCTTTATAAAAAGCGAAGAGGAAATAATAGAGCTGTAGCTTGTTTCATTGCGTTACAAAGGTAAGGATATTTTAAAAGAGTATGAAGTAATTAATGTATCCAATGGTTCGTGCCCACACGAACCATTGGAACATAAAAAAAGCCGGTGATGATAACCAGCTTTTTTGATTTATTTGATTTGAATTATTTTCCACCTCTTCCTGGTCTTCCGCCACCACTTTCGGCACGGCTACCACGACTTTCTGAACTACTACCTGAACTTCTTTGAGGAGCAGATTCTGTACGCTCCACACGTTGAGGTTGTGGCTGAGGTCTTTCCATTCTTTGTTGTGGTGCTTGTTGCACTGGTTGTGGACGCTCTGCTCTTTGTTGTTGTGGCTGAGGTTGTTGTTGAGGCACTTCTCTGCTACGTTCTACTCTTTGTTGAGGTTCTTGGCTTCCACGTTCAACCCTCTGTGGCTGATTTTGGTTAGCTTCACGACTTCTATTAAAGATATCTGGTCTAGTACCCTCTGTTGGAGGAGTACCGCGGTTTTCGCCACCTCTACTTGGTTGAATATTACCTACATCAGCACCACCTCTTGATGGGCGTGTAGACATGTTGTCTGTGCTTGAACCTCTTCCACTTGTATTTCCATTTCTATCAATTGGTGTCATATCGCCACCTCTTGATGGACGTGTAGACATATTATCAGTACCTGAACCTCTTCCATTCATGTTTCCGTTTCTGTCAATTGGCGTAATATCACCACCTCTTGATGGGCGTGTAGACATGTTATCAGTGCCAGATCCTCTTCCACTTGTATTCCCGTTTCTATCACCTTGGAAGATATCACCATCACCTCTTGATGGACGAGAACCTGTATTTGCATTTTGGTCTCTTCCAACTGTACCACGAGTAATGTTGCCTTGTACGGCATTTCTTGGCGCAGCATCGGTATTGTTTACACCACCTCTACTTGGACGAGGGTTATAGATGTCGACATTATTACGCTCAATTCTTGAGGCACCAGGTCTGCTACTTCTATTGATATTGTAAACAGTTACATTCTGGTTAGTCTCACGTCTTACTTGCTCAGCTCTAGGGCCAGTGTAATAAGTTCTGTTGTTACGCACATAAGTATTATTGATAATTACAGTGTTTTGGATATAAACCCTATTTCTACCACCGTAATAACGAGGATAACTGTTATAATAAATGTTGTTATATGGAATAAAGTTCCAGCACATATCAGGGATGCGATACCCGCCTCTACCAAAGTTGATACCGATACTAATGCTTGGTCCTAGTGGAGCCCAGCCATAATAACCACCACCACTTCTCCAGCTTACCCATGCAGGTCCCCAAACGGTATCAGGAATCCAAACCCAGTCGTTATAACGGTTATAGATCCAACGACCATAATGGAAAGGAGCCCAACCCCAATCGTAGTTAGAAACCCAAGTATTGCCATACTCTGTCATTGCCCAACGGCCATTAGAATAATAAGGCCTAAATTCGTCTTGGTCTACATCTGGTCGCCAGACATATCCATATTGTGGATCTTTGATCCATGTGCCATAAGGCGACAATTCATCGTAAAACGATTGTAAGGACACGTCCTCATTTTGCGCCATGACTTTTTGAGTGGTTCCGGTAAGTACGAACACAAGTCCTAATACTACCGACAATTTGATCATGATTTTCATTTTGTGTGTGTTTAAAAATTTATAATTAACCTAACGCTGTGTGTATATCAATTTGAACACCATTTTTAACAAAGGATTAATCAATCCTTAACAAACGCTGCTGTAACCCTATTTTAACGTGTTTTTTTACACTTAAGTGTTTAATTACAGTACTTTAATTAGTGCTATGGCTGTGTAAAAAATAAGTCAGGCGGAACTAAATTTGCTACAGAGGCCAAATCAAGGTAGGTTATTGCCTTAAAACCGTACTTTTGTAGAAATAAATTTAGCTATGCAAAGAGGCACCTTGTTTCTAATCCCCGTTCCATTGGCAGAAAATGCCACACAGAAATCTTTTACCCCTTTTTTAATTGACACGATCAATGCGCTCAAAACCTATATCGTAGAAAATGAAAAAACAGCACGTAAATTTTTAAAAGAAGCAGGAATAAAAACACCACAAAGTGAGCTGTTGATTCATGATTATGGCAAACATAAACGTGGCAATAGCTTAGTGCCTTATTTTACGCAATTGATGTCGGGGATTGACGTTGGTTTAATGAGTGAGGCAGGTTGTCCGGGCGTAGCAGATCCAGGGGCCGAAATTGTTGCCGAAGCACACAAACGTGGGATTAAGGTAGTGCCATTAGTAGGCCCAAATTCAATGATACAAGCCATCATGTCATCAGGGTTTAGCGGGCAGAGCTTTGCTTTTCATGGCTACTTGCCGATAGACAAAACAGATCGGGCAAAAAAAATCAAAGAGTTAGAAGTGCTGTCTGAAAAGAACAAACAAACTCAATTGTTTATGGAAACACCTTTTAGAAATAACCATTTACTAGAAGATGTACTTAAAAATTGTCATGGAAGTACGCAGCTTTGTATTGCCAGTAATATCAATGGTGAAGACGAATTTATCAAAACAATGGCAGTAGGAGCCTGGAGGGGCGAAAAAATCGATCTCCATAAAAAACCAACGGTATTTTTATTGTTTAAGGGATAATTGTTGGATGCTGGTCGGGATTTGTAATCCCGATCTAAGCTATAAATAGTCGAGATTTCAAATCTCGACTAACAATCTACATTAACGATACATATTCTTTTGATCGATAAAGGCCAGCACATTATCTGGCACAAAAAACTGTATATTTTTATGGTCTTTTAAGGCCTTGCGGATAAATGTAGATGAGATTTCCATTTCTGGCGTATCTGTAAAAGTTATCGATGGATGGTTTTCCCATTCACTTACCTCAGCCCCTGGTCTTGGATAAACATAAATGTGGTAATCTTTAAGCAGCAGCTCAAAATTTTTCCATTTTTTTAGCGAAACCAAATTGTCTGCCCCCATAATCAAAACAAATTCTTTTTCAGGGTAGCGTTCGTGCAAGTGGGTAAGCGTATCGATGGTATAAGAAGGTTGAGGTAACTTAAATTCAATATCACTTACCTTAATTTGAGGGGCATTCTCTGTAGCTAGCTTGGCCATTTCTAACCGATCGTACATGTTGGCCAATCCGCTTCTTTGTTTGAGTGGGTTATGGGGCGAAACCACTAACCAAACTTCCTTTAAACCACTAAAAGTTGCCATATAATTGGCAATAATTAAGTGTCCAATATGAATTGGATTAAATGACCCGAAAAAAAGGCCAGTTTTCAGTTTGCTGTTTTCAGTTTTCAGTTCTGGGTGTATTATAGACATATCAGTTTATAATTATTAGTTATACTGAACCGTATTTTTCTGGATTGTTCATCATGTGGTTTAGAAGCTTACCAACTTCTTCACTTTGAATAACGAGTTTGTCATATTCCTCAAGTGCAATATAATTGCACGCTAGTGCAAATTTTAGCCATCCTTTGGTCTCGCTATTCTCCATATCACTATCTGATAACTTGCTTATAAAATGAGCTTTGTATTTACGCTTTCTGTAGGCTTCAACTAGGCAAATATTTGTTGATCTTGAAGAACGTCTAATTTGGTCTGTTAAAGAATACAACTCTTCTTTTGGAAAAGATTTACTGATCTCAAATATTGACATAGCCAATTCAAAGGATTTTTTATAAGCCAAAAGATCATAGAAATCGCCCATAATAAAGAATTTGTATCTATGAATATAGGTTTTTATCCCTTAAAAATGGTAAAACTTTACTTTTTTATAGCCTCCCAGAACTGCAAACTTTCAATTGTTAATTGCCAATTGAAAGAAAATCTCCTACCAATTGCTCTGCTTCTTTGCAGGCTGTTTCCAAGTCGAAATTTTTAAGGATGACATCAAACTTATCGGCGTATAGCAATTCCTTTTCTGCTTTAACGAAACGTTCTTGCAATTTTTCTTCGCTGTCTGTACCTCTACCTGTTAAACGTTCTTTCAAAACTGCTAAAGATGGGGGTTGCACAAAAATGGCCAATGCATTTTCCTCATACTTTCTCTTTAAACGTAAGCCACCTTCAACATCGATGTCGAAAATTACATGTTTATCTTCGTTCCAGATGCGTTCAATTTCTGAGCGGAGTGTGCCATAAAATGTACCACTGTAAACTTCTTCGAACTCTACAAATTCTTGACGGGCAACTTTATGTAAAAAATCTTCTTTACTGATAAAATAATAATCGTTTTCGTGTTTTTCACTACCTCTCGATTCGCGGGTAGTAGCCGAAATAGAAAAGCTTAATTGTGGAAATTTCTTTAGTAAGTGTCTAACTATAGTGGTTTTGCCTGCTCCAGATGGCGCAGAAAATATAATGAGTTTGCCTTGTTTCATTCTTTTGAGCTTAAAGCTTAAAGCAAAATGCCTAAAGTGATGAACTTTAAGCCTTTGTTTTGGCTTATAGTACGTTCAATAACTGTTCTTTAATTTTTTCTAATTCTTCTTTCATCCCTACTACCAATTGCTGTATTTGTGCATCGTTAGCTTTGGCACCCATGGTGTTAATTTCCCTGCCAATTTCTTGAGAGATGAAGCCTAATTTTTTACCATTGGCATCTTTACTTTTTAAAGTAGCCATAAAGTAATCGCAATGACTTTTTAAGCGGGTTTTTTCTTCGGTAATGTCTAATTTATCAATATAGTAGATCAATTCTTGTTCAAATCTATTCTGGTCTACATTTACTTTACCTACGGCATCTTCTAAAAATTGGGTAAGCCTAGCTTTAACCTGCGGTACTCTTAAAGGAGCAAGTTGGTCTATCTGTGCAAAAAAATCAAGTATATTCTGGATACGAAGTTCTAAATCAGTTCTTAAAACATTGCCTTCATCTGCCCTAAACTGATTAAAATTGTGCAGTGCATTTAAAAAAGTTTGATGTAAAACTTCCCAGTCACGTTCATCTACTTCTTCTTCTGTATAGGTAATTACCTCCGGAAAATTTAAGGCCGTTTGCAAAAGGTTAGCAGAGTTTGCACCCAAGGTATGATTGAGTTCTTCTAACTGTTTGTAATAACGAGTTAATAGGGCTGTATTAATTGTAGCTCCTTTTTGGTTGTCATCACTGCGTTCAATGTTGATGGCAACATTTACTTTTCCGCGTTCTATTTCTTTGCTACAAATGTTGCGCAACAAAAGTTCTTTATCAGAATAAGCTCTGGGTAATTTTAAATTCAACTCTAAAAATTTAGAGTTTAAGGATTTTATCTCTACTGCAAACTTAACGTTCTCATGATCCGTAGCCGCCAAGCCAAAGCCTGTCATTGATTTTATCATGTGCAAAGATAGTAAAAAGGTGTAAGGTTTTAAGGCCGAAGACAGAAGCTTTTGAATTTCAATGAGATATCAACTGAAGTATTGATAATCTACTCAGCTATACTTTAAAATGGCTTCTTCCATCTGGTCGAAAACTTTTTGTTTAAGCTGCGGTAAATCTTCCAGTTGCAGACCTTTTACAGCTATTGGACTAATAAAAACAGTAGTGATCAAGCCTGGATGTGCATTTAATGGTTCAAGTCTAGGCAATAGTTCTCTATTGTTAATCATTACAAAAGGAAGTAAGGGTGTTTGGGTTTCAATGGCAATCCTGAAAGCACCATCGTAAAACTCACTTAATGGCTTATCAGTTTTATTCATCGTGCCCTCCGGAAAAATAAGAATAGATTGCCCTTTTTGAATGTCTTTTTTAAGTTCGGCAACAGATTGTTCCCTACTTTCTTTACTACTTCTATCAATCATCACCACTATCCGTTTGTAGATCAGCCCGAAAATAGGCACCTTGGTCATTTCTATTTTTCCCAATGGGCTAAAATGTTGGGGAACGCTAATGCAAACTGCTACTCCATCGAGATAAGAACCATGATTGCCTACATAAATATGGGGTGTTTGTCGATTGATGACCTGCTTGTTAATGGTTTTTACCCAGAAGAAAGAACATAAGCTAAAAGCCCAGGCCCAACACCTTAACAGAAATAAGATCATTCGCTTTCCGGTTTCATTGCGCAATAGGGCCGAGGCCAACAGTACAAAAGGCAAGACAATGAACATCAATAAGATAAAAATTGATGCTGCATAAATTAAATATAGGATGGCTAAAACCTTTCTCATTAATTAACGTTTTTTAACGTAATTGGTTAACAAACAATCCTTAAGTTTACAAAATAAAAAACTTACTCCCTAATGAATGCGCTTCGTTTAGTTTTTTTAAGCACACTATTTGTATTTATGCTTAATGCCAAACAGGGTCTTGCACAAGAGTTTAAGTTAAAAGGAGTAATATTTGAACGTGATTCGAAAATTAGAGTTGCACTTGCAGTAATTAACAACAAACGAAATCTGTACGGTGTTGGGAGCAACGACTTGGGGTTGTTTGAGATCAAAGCAATGGTTGGAGATACTTTGCTAATTACCAAAAGAGGATTTAACGATCTACAAGTAGTTGTGAATTCAACAAGAGACCTGATCCTTCATTTGAATAGAGCGGAGCTATTAAGAGAGATTGTGGTGCAAGGACAGGGTAAAAAACAAGCACTAGATGACATCGAAAAAGACTTTAAAAACAAAGGTTCTTTTTATGCGGGTAAGCCCCCAATAGGTTTATTATCGCCGTTTGGAGGAAGTCCGTTGACCTTTTTGTATGAGTTGTTTGGAAAAACACCCAAAAACGCCCGAAGGTTTAGAAAATATCACCAAACTGAATTGAAAGAAACCCACACAGACTTATTCTTTAACAAGACAATCGTTTATCAAAACACTGGGTTAGAAGGTAAAGAGTTGGATAATTTTATGCTCAATTATCGCCCTGATTATGAAAAGACCAAAAACTGGACGGTGTACGATGGGCTCAAATGGATTAAAGATTCTCATAAAAAGTATACGGCAACTTTAAAATCGCCGTTTTAAATAAATAATGAATAAAATCAAATTTACGCTGATCTGTTTTGTATGGTGCTGTTTATGGACTTTAAACCTAAAGGCCCAGCAAGAATTTGCACTTACAGGGGTGATTTTTGAAAAGGGAACCAAGATTAGACTTGCCTTGGCCGAAATTACCAATAAGCGCAATGGGTACAGTGTGGGGAGCAATGACATGGGCCTCTTTAACATTAAAGTTGCCGTTGGCGATACTTTATTGATTAACAAAAGAGGATTTAATGATTTAACCATAGTTGTTCCATTAACAAAAGATGTGGTAGTTAATTTAGTGAGGGCAGAAAATATGCTGGATGAAGTTGTGGTATATGGAGAAACCAAGAAACAGACACTAAATGCCATTAAGAAAGATTTTAAAGATAAAGGCTCTTTTTATGCTGGAAAACCGCCCTTTTTATCCTTCTTGTTTACACCTTTAACCGCTTTGTATGAGCTATTTGGCAGAACACCGAAAAATGCCCGAAGGTTTAACAACTATTACAATACAGAAATACAGCAAAGCCATATTGATGTCTTTTTCAATAAATCAATCATCAACAAAAGGACGGGTTTAGAAGGAAAACAATTAGAAGATTTTATGCTCAATTACCGTCCTGATTATGAAAAAGCAAAAAACTGGACGGAATACGATGGGAACAAATGGATTAAGGATTCGTATAAAAAATATACAGATACCTTAAAAACGCCAATTAAACAAAACAATGAGTAGAACTAAATATGGCTTCTTTGCCTTTATCTTACTTTTCTTTTGGGGCCTAAACTTAAAGGCGCAGCAAGAACTTACGGTAAATGCGGTGGTTTTCGAAAAAAATTCTAAAATCAGATTGACAGATGCAACGGTATTTAATAAGCGGAATAAATATGTAGCCTTTAGTAATAGTATGGGCTTATTTAACATTAAAGCTGCCGTTGGCGATACTTTATTGATTACGAAACTATATTATGATGATGTTGTGGTTACAGTTGGTTTAGTGAAGGATATGGTGATCTATCTCAAGAAGAATACAAATATGCTCGACGAGATTGTGGTAAATAAAACCAGGGTAATAGACGAGATTAAAAAGGATTATAAGAATGGGGCGGTACCTACAGGGAAAGTATCACTGCTGTCTTTTTTATCGCCGTTAAGTGCCATTTACGGACTAACCAGTAGAGATGGGCAAAATGCACGTCGTTTCAGTAGGTACTATAATAACGAGCTGAAAGAATCTCATGTCGATACTTTTTTCAATAAATCGCTTGTAACCAGTAACACAGGTTTAACAGGAAAAGAATTAGATAATTTTATGTTTAATTATCGTCCTGATTACGAAAAATCTAAAAATTGGACACAATACGATGGTGTCAAATGGATCAAGGATTCGTATAAAAAGTATTTAGATACTGCTAAAAAAGCAAATTAGATAGCCAGAGATTCGCAGGCTTTTTCTGCTGCTAGTTTCTCTGCATTTTTCTTGTTGTAATCTCTACCTATGCCGTGGTTTTCGCTATCGATAATGGCATGGATGGTAAACAATTTGGTGCTTTCGCCCTCTCCGTTTTCTACCATATCAAAAGAAATATCCTTACCATGACGTTGGCACCATTCGATCAATTTACTTTTGAAATTCGTTTCCGTCATTTCTAAGGTATGGATATCGATATATGGTTTAACAATACGGCGTAACAAGAAATTTTTGGTAAAATTATAGCCTTTGTCTAAATATACAGCACCAACCAATGCTTCAAACGCATCGCCCAGCATCGAATGATGTTTGGTTTGTACATTCACTGTTTTTTGATCAAAAATGATCAATTGATCAAAACCCATTTTGCGGGCAAGCTGATTTAAATTGGCCCTGTTTACAATTTTAGAGCGCATTTCTGTTAAAAAGCCTTCCTCTTTGTAAGGATAACTTTTAAACAATAGCTCGGCTATTACTGCACCTAAAATGGCATCACCTAAAAACTCTAAACGTTCGTTGCTACTTCGACTTCCATTTTTCAAAACTTTAGCTACAGATCTGTGTCTGAACGCCATTCTGTACAAAGTCACATTTCCAGGCACAAAGCCCAAAATGTTTTTCAGTTTTTTTACAAACTCTTTGTTCGGCGATAAGTAAAGTTTATATAAATCGAATAATGGCATTAAATTTTTCTACAAAAAAATAAGGACTAACAAAGTATAATATATTTAAATATACAATCAAATATCAACAAAGATAGTTTTTTAGGTTACTCCTCGTATTTTTTGAAAATAACAGATGCATTATGACCACCGAAGCCAAACGTGTTGCTTTGTGCAGCACGAATAACACGTTTTTGAGCCTTGTTAAATGTAAAATTTAATTTCGGATCAAATTCAGGGTCATCTGTAAAATGATTAATTGTTGGTGGAACAATATCATTTTTAACAGCTAGGATAGTTGCAATAGCTTCAATAGCACCAGCAGCACCCAATAAATGGCCTGTCATCGATTTGGTAGAACTGATGTTCAGTTGATAGGCATCTTCGCCAAATAAATCAACAATGGCTCTACTTTCGCTAATGTCTCCGAGTGGAGTAGAAGTACCGTGAACATTGATATAATCAATATCTGCAGTAGTTAATTTAGCATCTCTTAATGCATTGGTCATTACCATTCTTGCGCCCAATCCTTGCGGATGCGGAGCAGTAATGTGGTTGGCATCAGCACTCATACCGCCACCTACCATTTCTGCGTAGATTTTGGCACCACGTGCTTTAGCATGTTCCAGCTCTTCTAAAATAATGGTTCCAGCGCCTTCACCTGCTACAAAGCCCTCACGGTCTTTATCAAATGGGCGTGAAGCGGTTTTAGGATCATCATTTCTTGTAGAAAGGGCATGCATGGCGTTGAAACCGCCAATACCTGCTTCATTGATAATGGCTTCAGAACCACCACTGATGATGATGTCGGCAATATCCAAACGGATATAGTTAAAGGCATCAATCATCGCGTTTGTAGAAGAAGCACACGCAGAAACAGTTGCAAAATTTGGTCCACGTAAACCATATTTAATAGAAATATGGCCCGGAACGATGTCAATAATTACTTTAGGAATAAAAAACGGATTGATACGAGGGGTACCATCGCCCAAAAAGAAAGTTTTCATTTCTTCCTGAAACGTTTTAAATCCGCCTATGCCCGATCCCCAGATTACACCAACACGGTTGGTATCGATTTTTTCGAAATCGAAATTACCATCTTTTACGGCTTCAGCTGTAGATACCATGGCATATTGCACAAATGGATCTAATTTACGAGCCTCTTTTTTATCCAAATGATCCTCTGGATTAAAGTTTTTTAGCTCGCATGCAAATTTTGTCTTGAACTTTTCAGTATCAAAACCTGTAATTGGCCCAGCGCCACTCACACCATTAAGCAACCCATCCCAAAATTCTTGGGTGGTATTGCCAATTGGAGTGAGTGCACCTAAACCTGTAACTACTACTCTTTTTAATTCCATTTATACGTATTATACGGAAAGCGTATTTACTACTTAACGTTTTTTTCTAAATAAGCAATTGCTTGACCAACAGTACCAATGGTTTCAGCCTGATCATCAGGAATAGCCACATTGAATTCTTTTTCAAATTCCATAATCAATTCTACAGTATCCAAAGAATCCGCACCTAAGTCATTTGTGAAAGACGCTTCTGGCGTAACTTCGCTTTCATCAACACCTAGTTTTTCTACGATAATAGCCTTAACTCTTGAAGCAATATCAGACATAATTTTATAATTTAATGGTTAAATAATTCTGTGCAAAGAAAAATAAATTCTAACACTTTTCAAATGTTTTTATTTCTCAATCAATTTTAATGTTTTTATTTCAAACTTAATGTAAAATTAGTTTTATAATTTCGTAATTCTAAAAAAAGATTCTGTTTTGAACAAAACTTATTTAAAACTCTCGTTAGACCTCGACTTTGTTTTAATCGCTATTACAGCCGCAGCTAAGGATTACATGCTGTGTCATAAAATAAATAACAGCCTAACATTTGAATTTGAAAAGGCTGAGGATCATGAGGTTTACTATAATATTGATGAAGCGCCACTGGCATTTTCACGCTTTTATTATTTTGTAGAACAGGGAGAAGTGGAATACTATTTAGTGAGCAATAGAAATAGCGAAGGATTTTTAATTCCAGAGATGAATAAGGTAGATTTTTTTATCATTATCCATCAATATATAGACAAAGAAGACCTTAATTTTATTTTAACGAGATTAAATAAACTGCCTGATATACAGGTAGCTGCGCAGATTGACCCACATAAATTAAAGTCGAGAGAGAATTTAGTAATGTAAATTTTATATTGTTCGTGTATTAAATACACTATATTTGAATCTTAATAAAATTGAAATAGAACATAAACATTAGATAAAAACATGGTTATTTTCGATAAATTTCTATTTTTTATCTTACGCCAATAAAAAAATAATAAATGAAACCTTTTCATTCAAGAACTAAAATTGTAGCCACTTTAGGTCCAGCATCAGCCAAACCAGACGTTTTATATAGTATGTTTAATGCCGGATTAGATGTTTGCCGCCTTAATTTTTCTCATGGTTCTCAGGCTGATCATCAAGAAGTGTTGGATACGATCCGTAGCATCAACAAAAAATATAAATATAATGTAGGCATTTTGGCCGATCTGCAAGGACCAAAAATTAGAATTGGAACCGTTAAAGATGGTGGTATCCACTTGGTTAATGGTAGCCGTACTGTAATTACCACCAAAGAATGTGTGGGTAACGAAGAGCGGATCTATATCACTTACGAAAACTTTCCACAAGATGTGAAGGCAGGAGAAATTATCCTTTTGGATGATGGAAAATTGCAAATGAAGGTAATAGAGACCAATTATAAAGATGAAGTAGTTTGCGAAATTGTTCATGGAGGTATCTTAACTTCTAGAAAAGGTGTAAATCTGCCAAATACTAAGGTTTCTATTCCTTCTTTAACTGTTGAAGACCGTAAAAACCTAGAGTTTGTATTAGAAAACAATGTAGAATGGATCGGTTTATCTTTTGTGCGTAATGCCGAAGATATTATCGAACTGAAAGATATTATTAAAGCTAGAGGCAAAGCAGCTAGAGTTGTAGCTAAGATTGAGAAACCAGAAGCAATTGCCAATATCGACGAGATTATTGCTGTTTCTGATGCCATTATGGTGGCCCGTGGCGATCTTGGAGTAGAAATGCCGATGGAAGAAGTGCCATTGTTGCAAAAAATGATTGTGCAGAAATGTAAAGCAGCATCTAAACCAGTGATTATTGCTACACAGATGTTGGAGAGTATGATTACTACACCTCGCCCTACACGTGCAGAAGTAAACGATGTTGCCAATTCAGTGCTAGATGGAGCAGATGCAGTAATGTTAAGTGGTGAAACTTCGGTTGGAGAATTTCCATTGATCGTAATTGAAACCATGCAAAAGATCATTTGCAACATTGAAGACAATAACTATCCATTCCATCCAGAAAAATTCTTAAAGCCTAAGGCAGAGAGTTTCTTGAGCGATGCAGTTTGCGATTCGGCTTGTTTCCTTTCTAAACAAACCAATGCAGTAGGTATTGTATCGATGACATTGAGTGGTTATACAGCCTTTGAAATTGCAAGTCACCGACCACAATCGCCAATATTTATCTTTACCAGTAACGAAACTTTGTTAAATACCTTGAGTTTGGTTTGGGGCGTGAGAGGTTTCTTTTACGATAAATTTGAAAGCACCGATAATACCATTACCGAGGTGAACGAATTCTTGAAAAAGAAAAAACTGATCAAAAAGGGCGATGTAATTATCAATACCGCAGCGATCCCGATGGAAGTTAAAGGTAAAACCAACATGCTTAAGATCACAGTTATAGATTAACTTTAAATATTCTTTTGATAAAGAGATGCCCTTGTTTATACTTGGGCATTTTTTTGCCCTAATACGGAGAGATGTCAGAGTGGTCGAATGAGCAAGCCTGGAAAGTTTGTATACTCGCAAGGGTATCGAGGGTTCGAATCCCTCTCTCTCCGCTAAGGAAAATAGACCTAATATTGGGTCTGTTTCCCTTTTAGTTTTCCAATTGATCTTAGCAATTGTCAATATTTATTATTCTTTTGCCATCAGCATTTTCAATGCACCTTATTCTTTTGGAAAAATAGGAACTATCGCTGCGAGGTCGTTCCAGCCATAAGCTCCATGGAATTTCCCATCTTCTGCGTATATTCTTTCGCCCTTTATAGCCTCATAAAATCGAATTGATGGATTGCTGGGCTCGCTAAACAATACCATTGATTTAATGCCCTTCGCCAAAAAATGTTGAATAACATTGCCTACAAGTCTTCGCCCAATGCCAAGTCTCTGGTAATCTTGCAGCAGATAGAGTTTGTTGAGCTCTCCCTCAAATTTTAATTTGTCTGTATAACGTTGTCCTTTTGCAAAACCAATCAATTCTTTCTGGCTATTTTCTACAATCAGGCAAAACCAGCTTTGGTCTGTTTGCTTAAACTGTTCTTCCCATTGGTATTGTCTAATTTCAAAGGTCGGTGGTCGCTTTACAAAAGGATAGGTCTGGTTCCAAGCTTTTACATGCAATGCCGCTAATGCAGGTATGTCCGAGAGTGTAACCTCTCTAATCAATAATGAATTTAACGCTTCTCCATGCTGTTTCAACAGTTTAATGTTGGCAGCTTTAGTAGGTCTTCTTAAATTTAGTATAAACCGAAGGAGTGTATCTTTCATTTTCGAAATGATTTTTATGTATTCTCGGTGTCAATATCCATGATGAGTTTCGAGTCTAATTGTTTTACCAATGCAATTCCACACCACTAGCGATTATATTTTATATTAAGTTATGGATCAAAATGATCAATAAGAAGTATTTTGTGATAAATCCATTAACTTAAATTAAGACAAAGGGTTCTTTTATTAAGAAAATGATAAAGCTAGAAGTTACCGCTTATCACTTTATATGACCATTCGACACAATACAGTAGGGTTTACTTTCTGGATGGGGTATATTTGGACATATCTAAATCAGTATGAAGAAAATTATATTATTAATGATTGCGGTGTGTATCAGCAATTTTTTAGCCGCCCAAGATCTTACCGGAAGTTGGTATGGTATCCTCGATATCCCTGGAAACAAACTTCGAATCAACTTCCACATCAAGGCAACAGGGGATGGTTTTACCACTACAATGGATAGCCCTGATCAGGGTGTAAAAGGTATACCTATAGATAAAACAACTATTCAGGGTAGCGAGTTGACTATAGAAGCTGCCAAAATGGGAATGGTTTATAAAGCAACATTTGATCCAGCAAGCAACGAACTTAAGGGTAGCTTTACCCAAGGGCCAGGGAGTATTCCATTAAATCTTTCGAGAAAAGAAAAAAACAACGAAAAGGCAGTAGCAAAAAGGCCCCAGGATCCTTTAAGTTTTCCTTATCAACAAGAAGAGGTTACCTTCAAAAATAGACAGTCTGGAAATGTATTAGCGGGCACCCTAACCTTACCTAAGGATGGGAAAGTATCTAAAATAGTGGTTTTAATTTCTGGCTCTGGACCGCAGGATAGAAATGAGGAAGCTGCACAATTTAACCATAGGCCATTTTTGGTTTGGAGCGATTACCTGACCAAAAAAGGAATTGGGGTACTGAGATATGATGACCGTGGAGTGGGTAAATCAACCGGAACATTTGCTACTGCTACATCGGCCGATTTTGCAAATGATGCCGAGGCAGCCGTCGAATTTATCCAATCGCGTCAGGAATTGAAAGGTGTAAAAATTGGCTTGGTTGGGCATAGCGAAGGAGGGATGATCGCTCCTATAGTAGCCAGTAGAAATCCAGCAGTAAAATTTATTGTGCTTTTGGCAGGTCCTGGTATTCCCATTTCAGAATTAATGGTTGAACAAAATAGAGATCAGATGAAACTTGCTGGTGTGTCTGATAGTGTGATTGTTGCCGTCTCTGCCACCAATAGAAGATTATATCAAGCTGTTATCAATCTTAAAGATCAGAACGAGCAAGATTTCAAAACAAAAATTGAAGCCGTTTTATTTAAAGAACTTCGCGATAACAATAGCGAGCAGGCTAGTGAAGCAGTTATTGCACAACGGGTCAATAGCAATGTTAAACAATTGGTTGCACCATGGTTTAGGTACTTTCTAGCTTTTAATCCACAACTCTACCTTTCTAAAGTGAAATGCCCACTATTGGCCATTAACGGTACTTTAGATATGCAGGTATCTAGCGAGAGCAATTTAAAGGGAATTAAAGAAAGTATGATTAAAGCAGGGAATAAAAAATTTGAAATATTTCCCATCAAAGATCTTAATCACTTGTTGCAACTGGCCAAAACAGGATCTGTGGCAGAATATGTGCAAATAGAAGAAACGGTTAATCCTCAGGCCCTCGAAAAAGTAGCATTGTGGATAGGGAAACAATAGCCAAACTGCGCTTCAGGTTCTGGCCTTTTCAGGTTGCCTTTTGGTTCATTATTGGAGGGATAAACTTTGTTGCCCAGTATTTTGTGGCGGGCTTTACCTTTAAATTGGCTGTTTTAAACCTAGTTGGTTTAGCCCTTGGTGGCTTTATGGCTACTTGGTGGTATCGCAGTTACCTTAAGCGAAAAAAGATTGATTTTAGGTTTGGTGGGCCGAGTTTAATACGCTCCATCTTGGGTGCGGCATTATTGCAATCTTTACTATGGATGTTTTTGATGCTTTTGCTGAGCTGGCCTTTTGCCAAACAGTTTAGTATCAGTTTTATACAGGTTTTAGTGAACTTAGTTCCACTATACATCATCACACTAGTATGGAACCTGTTATATGTTGGTTACCACCTGATCAGAAAATTCCATACTTATGAAGTAGAAAAATGGAAGCTTGAGTCGGAGTTTCAAAAAGCGCAATTAGGCACTTTAAAAGCACAGGTGAATCCTCATTTTATGTTCAATGCCATCAATAATATTCGGGCCTTGATCTTAGAAAACCCTATACTGGCCAGAGAGATGTTGACCAAGTTTGCCGAGGTATTTCGCTACTCCCTTCAATACAGTAATGAAAAGCTCATCACGATTAAAGATGAACTGGAAATTCTGATCAATTATTTGGAAATCCATAAATTGCAGTTTGAAGAAAAGTTGAAGTATTCCATAAATATAGATGACAGTTTGCAAACTGAAACTATCCCGCCAATGATGCTTCAACTGTTGGTCGAAAATTCCATCAAGCATGGTATTGGGATGAGCCAAAAGGGTGGAGAGATTATTATTGATGTTTTTAAAACTGATGATACGTTGCACTTAAGTGTAAAAAATACCGGATCGCTTCAAAAGCATGTACATTTGGAAGATAATTTGGGAATTGGATTGCAGAACGTAAGCGAAAGGCTCATGCTTACTTATGGTGGTGATGCAAAACTTGAAATCAGAGAGGAATTTCCCTTTGTGGTTGTTAATGTTTCCATTAAAAAATGATCAGTGTAGTTATCGTAGAAGATTCAAGATTAGCAAGGAAGGAGTTGAGGGAGCTGTTAACCGTATATCCACAAATGAATGTAGTTGGAGAGGCGGACACGGTTGAAAATGCAATTGAACTGATTGAAAGCAGTACACCAGATCTGATTTTTCTAGATATTCATCTGCCGGGTGGGAGTGGTTTTGATGTACTTTCGAAGTTGAAACGTATACCCGTGGTGATCTTTACTACCGCATTTACATCTTATGCTCTTGAATCTTTTGAGTACAATACACTCGATTATCTTCTTAAACCTATCTCACAAGATAAATTGAGTAGGGCTATTCAAAAGGCTGAAATTTTTCTTAACAGAGACCAAAAGGAAGGGCAGAAGGATAAACATGGGCTCAATGACAAAATATTTATCAAAGATCGAAATTTAAGCTGGCTGGTTAGTTTTGAGGAAATCAGAATGTTCGAATCTCAGGGAAATTATATTCAGGTTTTCTTTGGTCAACATCGCCCCCTTTTACAAAAGAGTTTGCAACAGATGGAGAGCTCATTGAAGGAGGGTTTATTTTTAAAAGTGAATAGGAAACAGTTGGTGAATATCAATTGGATCAACCAAATGGAAAAACTAGCTAACGGGAAACTGATTTTAGAATTAACAACTGGCGAAAAGGTAGCTGTTTCTAGAAGGCAAATGAACCATGTAAAGTTATATTATTCTTTTGGTTCGTGTTAACACGAACCAAAAGAGATTAAATAGCTTAATATTCCACTATCTTCCGTTCTACTGTTCCATCACTATGAAAATCAAAAAGCGCATAGGCTGGGGCAAAATCTTGAAAAGCACCACCCCACCAATTGCCACTTACCGCACCATTGCAATAGTATTTAATGCCGAGGTAGGTTAACTCATCTTGTAAATGGATATGACCACTTAAACAGGTTTTAATATTGGGATGTTTTTTAAACAGGTCTTTTATTTTTCGGGCATCGGTATGCAAGAGTGCTCTTGATAACTTCCAATCGCCATTGGGCAACATATCTTTAAAAAACATGGCACTACAAAAAGACATGATCGGAATGTGAGAAACAATACAGATGAACTTTTCTTTGTGATTGTTGAGCTCATTTTCTAGCCAGGCAAACTGTGGCTCGTCTAATAAAGCAATGTAACCTCCATTATTCTCTTGCACACTGTCTAGCACAATAAAATGCCAATCGTTATGGGTATAGCTGTAATAGGTTTTGGCATAACCTGTTTGTTGCAGCCACCAACCTTTACCATAAAGGGGGTCGGTTTTAACGGCATCTTTTAATTGCCAGGCCCAAATATCATGGTTCCCAAGCGCATACTTCACAGGCAGTTTATTTTCAGCTTTCATAATGCTGTTAAACAAGTCCCATTGAGTTTTTGTCTTTTCTCTATCGACCGCAAGCGCATCCATTACACAATCGCCACCGTTAATGATAAAATCTGGCTGTTTTTTTAATTGATTGATATTTCTCAAAGCCTTTTTCATTCCGGCTTCTGCCTCTGCCGAAGGCTTGATATGGATGTCGCTGATAAATGCCACACTAAACTTGCTTTTCTTTTCTATAGAAATGGTATGGCCAACTGCGGGCAAAGTTGTTGCCGCTGTTAGTAGCGAAACATTTTGGATAAACTTTCTACGTTGCATAATGTGAAGATGATCGTTTTTGTTGAGATAAAAATAACTTAAATCCAGTTAACTGATGTAACAATAGCGTTAAATACGATAGTCTTGTTTTCGAGATGAGGTTACAATCACATGTTGTAAGCCATACTCTTGTAGTCTTTGATATTAAAAGATAAGCTGATTGCTCAGTTTACTATCTATTTACTTAAATTGCTGTTGGTTTGTTGTTTTTTAAGGATGACGAACTATCTATTGTTAAGGTATGGCAACTTATCAGCGTAAAATAATCAAAGAGAGCACTGCAGTAGATGAACATCAATCTAGTGCAACAGGAAGTGCTGCACATTATTTGCCAGATCACCGAGACCATACCACAATCCAAAAAAAGACCCTAACTAGTCCTATTGTAGATAATAGACCAGCTAAAAATGCAGTTGGGTTGCATTTGGAGGATAATCGAACACGATCAGTAATTCAGCAGAAAACAAATGATACAGGCTTGCCAGACCAGCTTAAAACAGGAATAGAAAAACTATCTGGTTACCAGATGGACGATGTGAAGGTACACTTTAACTCTTCTAAACCGGCCCAACTGCAAGCCCATGCCTATGCCCAGGGTACACAGATCCACTTAGGCCCAGGACAAGAGAAACATTTGGCTCACGAAGCATGGCATGTGGTACAGCAGAAACAGGGTCGGGTAAAACCAACCCTACAAATGAAAGGCCATGTAAACGTGAATGATGATAAAGGATTGGAACATGAAGCAGATGTATTCGGAGCAAAGGCTATGCAATTTAAACTTATTGAGGGTTTTACTACACCCTTGATACAACAAGTACCCTATCGTGGAGTTGTACAAAAGGCTGGCTGGGGAGACGTTGCTGCGGTAGCTGGTGTTGTTGGAGGCGCATTGGCAGGCGGTGCAGCAGGTTATCTTGGTGGTGCGGGTTTAGGCCTGTCGCTTGGCCTTGGCCTGGCCGGTGCAGGACTTGGCTACGTAACGCCTTTTCTAGGGAGAGCGGCCGCAGGGGTAGCAACTGGAACTGCAACGCATGGGCATGTACATGCTGCCGGACCACTAACTCAAATCAAACATACGGCTGGATACATTACCCTTGACCAAAAGAATTATGAAGTAGGTAAAAAAATGGAAGCGAGATTGTCTGCCAAAAACCCAATAACAGGAAGTGCAACAGGACCTAATTGGACTTGGATGCAAGCTTTAAGGGCAGCCTATCCGCAAGCTAATATTGTACGTGGGCATCTGCTCAACCACGACCTCGGTGGATTTGGAATGCCAGAAAACTTATACCCTATCTCAACATTGGCCAATTCAGCACATTCTGACCAGGTTGAGCAACCTGTAAAGAAATTACTAGCTATTGAGATTGGAAGGGCCGATCATGGACATCAACCTAAATTCGTCAATTATATGGTAAACGTAGCAGAAGCTAAGGCCAACAACCCTGCTGTAGCGGCATTTAATTGTACATTCTATACCGATGGGCAAGCCCCAAATCATGTAAAAATAGAGTCAGATTTGGGTGCCGATAAAGGAGGTTTTGGAGGAGGCATAAAGACCAACCCGCTTGATGGAACACTTTGGCATCACGGCGCCAGAAGAGGTTTTGAAACAGGAGATGAGCAGACTTCTCTGGCCAAAAATAAGACTGACCAAAATATTACGGTTGAAAAAACAAAAGGAGTCAAGCTGGAAGGTAATGTTAATGCCAAATATGTAGCAGGTGCAGGCCTTACGCAAGAGACTGAAGAAAATATTTTTGGTAACTTAATGAGAGATGTTTTCAATCATTGGTCAAACGCTTTACAACAGTCAATTTTAATAGAATTAAAGACAACGCTCCCTTTTGATAAAGGAGTACTAGCATTTGTACGTACAACTGCCTCTTATGAAGATAATAAAGGTGACGCTTACAGTCTTATAGAGTTGATTATACAAGTATTAGAAGAACAAATAGAAAAACTGAAAAAAGAGCATCAGCACGAACCATTGAATATGGCTATTTTAAACAGTGCTGATCAAGATATAAGCCGTGCTATTGCTTATAGTAAAAAATACTTCCACAATCAATAACCTAGGTTACCTTGTGGTACTCATATGCACTAAGATTATTTTTCCTTCGTACTGGATCGTGTAAGTAAGCTAATGTTAAATAAAGTTAATTAATCTACGAAATTATCGTAGATTGTGTATGTTTGATTTTTATATCTTCAAATCTAATACATGAAACCAAAAATAATCCTTGTTTTTTTAGCCTTGCTGGGTTTGGCTGTAACAGTTAATGCCCAGGTAGCTGAACAGCTGATCAGCCGTTTTAATCATCTTAAAAATTTGAGTTACAGGAGCACTACTGCGAGTAAAGATTTTTTTAGCGATCAGCTCTATTTTGACACCCTCCAGTCTACAATCAGCAAACAATCTAACCAATTGGTATTTAGCTTTAAGGGGAAAAAACAAGAAGATATTTACGATGGGAGCAAATTGTTCAAGCTCCAGTTTTCAGACCAGACCTATCGCCTCTCTACCAACCCAGAACAGGCCACCTATTACTACGAATCGTTACCTTATTTGATCAATAGGATAGCAAGTCAACTACAAAAGGGAATCAAAGCTGTTAATTTTCCAGATTCAATTGTAAATGGCAAAAGTTATACCCATTTCAAAATCAAAGACCTCGATTCCATCAGAAACAACAAACATGTATTTAGTCAAACTACAGTGTTGATAGACAAAACAACAAAACTGCCTTATTATTACCGTAACAACAGCAAAGGTTTTATAGATGGTACCAATACTTACCTCACTGTTTTTAACGAATACCGATTTACAAACTACAAGCTCAACGTAAAACAACCTGCAGCGCTTACGAAAACTATGCTTCCGGCAAATTTTACGCTCGAGCAGCCCAAAGTGCCCATCCCACTGTTGGCAAAGGGTAGCATTGCGCCAGAAATTCCTTTGTACGATTTAAATGGAGGGACAAGCCAACTATCAGCCTTTAAAGGAAAAGTTGTCTTACTCAATTTTACTGTAAATGGTTGCCCACATTGTGTTGAAGCCATAGAAACGTTAAATCAATTAAAAGCGCAATATAAGGCTAGCGATTTTGCCATCATCAGTATCAATCTATTCGATGATAAAACCGCTATTTTAAAATTTGATAAAAGTTTTGATGTCAAATACACCACTTATCATAGCGATCAAACAGTAAAAGAGACGTATCGGGTAGAAGCATATCCCTTGTTTTATGTGGTAGACAAAAACGGAAACATCGCCAATGCCTATAGTGGTTTTTCTCAAGATCTGGGCAAGCAGATGGTTCAGCAAATAAAGAGCCTAATACCCTAAATAAATCCCCTTTTTGTAATGTATCATTCTTGTTGCGTTAGTTTAAAATGAACAAACAGCACTAATTTTATGCTGGTTTAACTAAGCTAAAAGAATATGAATAAATATTTATTAACCGCAACAGCGCTTGCCTTCGCCTTTGTTGCAAATGCGCAACAGGGCAAATCTTTAACCGCTAAAGATTACGAACGTGCAGAGCAGTTTATGAGTTACAATACAGAAAAGTTTGTAGATGCTGGTACAGTACGCCCAAACTGGCTTGCAGGCGACAAATTCTGGTACCTTAGCAATTCTTCTGCAAAGGGAGCCGAATTTATTTTGGTAGATCCGGTTAAAAGAACGAGAGCGGCAGCATTCGATCATCAGAAACTAGCTACAGCGCTTTCGGCGGCAAGTGGAAATACCTATGAAGCCACAAAGCTTCCTTTTCCAACAATTAGTTATGCTGCTGATGGGAAGTCGATTTCATTCTCGGCTAATGGAAAAAGATGGGACTATGATTTACAAACCAATCAAGTAACACCTAGCACAGGCACGGCCGATGCAGTTACTGGTCCACCAACACGTGGCCGGATGGGTGGAGGCAATAATGGTGTAACATCACCCGATGGTACAAAAGCGGTTTTTATCAAAGACTGGAATTTGTGGGTTAGAGATGTGGCTACCAAAAAAGAAACACAATTAACTACCGATGGGGTTAAAGATTATGGTTACGCCACAGACAATGCAGGTTGGACCATGAGCGATGGCCCTATTGTACGTTGGTCGCCAGACTCGAAAAAGGTAGCTACCTTTCAACAAGACCAAAGAAATGTAAGTGATATGTATCTGGTGACCACCAATGTGGGTGCGCCAGTTTTAAAAGCTTGGAAATACCCTTTGCCAGGCGATAAAGTAATTGCTACAATTAGAAGAGTAATTATTGAGGTAGAAAATGCCAAAGTGGTAAGTCTGCAAATTCCACCAGATCCACATCGCGCAACATTGAGCGATGACATTGCCAGCAGTGGTACATTTGACGATATCGACTGGAAGGCAGATGGATCGGAGATGGCTTTCTTATCTACTTCTAGAGATCACAAGCAAGAAAAATTCCGCATTGCCAATGCAGCTACGGGAGCGGTGCGTGAAGTATTTGAGGAAGTGGTTAAAACACAGTTCGAATCGGGCCGTGGTGCTATTAACTGGCGCTATCTACCCAATACCAACGAAATTTTATGGTACTCAGAACGCGACAACTGGGGGCATATGTATCTTTATGATGCCAAAACTGGTAAATTGAAAAACCAGATTACCAAAGGCGATTGGTTGGTATCGAGATTGTTAAAAGTAGATGAAAAAGAAAGAGTGCTTTATTTTATGGGCAATGGCCGTGAAGCCGGCAATCCTTATTTTAGCTACCTGTATAAAATTGGTTTTGATGGTAAGGGCTTAACTTTACTTAGTCCAGAATTGGGTAACCACCAAATTACTTTCTCACCAAGCAACAACTATTTTATAGATACTTATTCGCAACCAGACGTGCCAAGTGTAACCAACTTTAGAAATATAGATGGCAAATTAATCGGTAGTTTAGAAAAGGGAGATGTGTCTAGGCTGATCGCTACTGGATGGAAAGCACCAACTCCGGTAAATGTAAAGGCTCATGATGGTACAACTGACATTTATGGATTGGTATTTACACCAACTCAAATGGATCCGAATAAAAAATATCCGGTAATAGATTATATTTATCCGGGGCCACAAGGCGGTAGTGTAGGTAGTTGGTCGTTCTCTGCATCAAGAGGCGATCATCAGGCATTGGCAGAACTAGGATTTATTGTAGTGATGATAGAAGGTACAAGTAACCCATTCCGTTCTAAAAGCTTTCACGATATGAGCTATGGTAACATGGCTGAAAATACCTTGCCAGATCAGATCACAGCAATTAGGCAATTGGCTAAAACCTATCCGATAGATACCAATAAAGTAGGTATTTGGGGCCATTCTGGTGGGGGCTTTGCTACAGCAGCTGCCATGTTCCGTTACCCAGATTTCTTTAAAGTAGGTATTGCCGAATCAGGGAACCACGACAACCGTAACTATGAGGATGATTGGGGCGAACGTTACAATGGTTTGGTAGAAAACTCTAATTACGAAGCACAAGCCAACCAGAACTATGCTAAAAACCTAAAAGGTAAATTAATGTTGGCTCACGGGATGATGGACAATAACGTGCCACCATCAAACACGCTTTTGGTAGTTGATGCTTTGATCAAGGCCAACAAAAACTTCGATCTGGTATTGTTCCCAAATAGTGCACATGGTTTTGGAGCCAACTCTCCTTATATGATGCGTAAACGCTGGGATTATTTTGTAACCAATTTATTGGATGCAGAACCACCAAAAGAATTTAATTTGAGAGGTGCAATTCAAACCAGCAGAAACTAATATTTAATCAGCTTTTAAAGCAGCTTATTTTAAACCTTTGACCATTCTTTATCACAAATGTGAAAGGAGTGGTCAAAGGTTTTTCGGTTATTTTAAGATCGGAATCTTTACAAAACTATCGTTAAACCATTTTATTTTTAAAGGCTCCTTGGCATCGTCGATCGTTTCGGTACTCACTTCTTTACCTGTTCCGTAGTTTAACTGTGAAAAGGAATTTTTATTAATATTGATGGCGATCAATAAACGACTGCCTTTGTTTAATTGTTTGCTGATCAAATGCGTATTTGAAAAAGGGATGGTTTCCATCCTATTTGGGGTTAGTAATTTCCTTTTTGTGATATCAGTTGCATAACTGGCACGGCCAATAAAATATGACAAATGGAAATATTCGCCACTTGGCATTACCTCATATAAAGTAATGCCAAAATCCATATCCTTTTTATTGATGCTGGCTTTGATCTGTCCGATGAAAGAACCATTGATCAAAATCGGTGCGGTAATAGGTTCACTAATAAATAAAAACCCATTGCTGGTATCTATTTCCTTCCGTATAATGGGATCTGGATAGTAATCATTATTGCTGTTTCTCCGTTCTGAGAAATCAACTTCTTGTGAGAGGTACTTACTGCTGCTTGGCTTTTTAGGATTTGCGGTATAAAAACTTCCAGATTTGTTGGTGGTTAAATAGAGCGTTAGGAAATCATTACTCATCTTGTCAATTGAGGCTGCACTTCGCCACTCATTTGCACCCATAACCTCATAATTGACTTTGTCTTTTAACATTTCTGGCTTATTTCCATTCTTTAGAATATAATCAAACCATTGGTAAGTGATTTTATTGATGTCGAATAAGGCGACGGGATCAACTTTATAATCATACAAAATAGCTTCACCACCTCTTTGAGTCCCAAAATGGCCATAAGGTCCAATGATGAGGTATGCAGGTGTTTCGGGACTATATTTTTGAAGTTCCCTTAAATAATACAGACTTGAATTTTGACTATCGTTATAATAACCATCAAAAGCCAAAACCGGTATTTTGATTTGGGTAAAATCCTTTTGATATGGGGCCATTTTTTGCCAATAATTATCAAAGGAAGGATGGTTGATCCATCGCTGAAACCATTTATTTGGTACGCCATCAACACTATCAAGCCGATTATAAGCTACACCTGTTTGCCACCATTTATTTTGCATTTTCCTAAAACGCTGCCTATCGTTTCCAGTTAAGGTATCTAAATATTTATTGTTCCCAACATAAAATGCCCATTCGTAATTGGGGTTTATAAAAATATTATTTTCCATAGGTAGACCCATGCCTGGCCTGTTAGCCACATAAGGTACAATGGTTTTAAGTGCAGGGTGCATTGTTTTGCAAGCCGCCCATTGTGTAAAGCCATTATAACTACCACCAAACATGCCAACACTGCCGTTGCACCATTTTTGTTTGCTGATCCAATCTATAACATCAAAGGCATCATTACCATCGTTTTCATAAGGAAATATTTCATTTGGACTAAAACGTTTGCCTCGTGTATAGGCTATTACACCAATATAACCGTGATCTGCTGATTCTTTTATTGCACGCATATCCCTGTCTTTATCTCTTACATAAATGGTGTATTGAAGTATGACAGGTTTAGGATTTACATCTCCCTTTTTACGAACCACCATCGCAGAGATGGTAGCCCCATCTCTTGTCTTTATTGAAACACTATCTTGAATGTCATAATTGCTTATGGCATCTTTAAGTTGAGTAGCCTTTGTTTGCTGAGCAAAGGTATTGATACTCACTAAGAGTATTAAAAATAGTTGAACCGTTTTTATCATTTTGATGATTATATTTTTAAGCTTAATTTTATCATGCCAAGCACAACGAAGAATCTATATAAGAATCTAATTATAGTAGGTTAATGTTAATCAACTACCTCAAAATAGGTAATACCACATAACTATCATTAAACCATTTGATCTCTAAAGGCTTACCAGCATCTTTAATGGTTTCGGTATTCACATCCCGTCCAGTACCATAATTGATCTGTTCGCTCCCACTCTTATTGATATTCACCAACACCACAATTCTACTGCCTTTACTCAATCTTTTGGCACTCATGTAAGTATTGCTAAATGGAATGGTTTCTTTTTTTCCTGGGGTTAATAATGTTCGCTTACTTACGTTTGTTGCATAACTGGCACGTCCCATAAAGTACGAAAGGTAAAAGTATTTTCCCTCAACGGTACGCTCAAACAAAACTACACTATAGTCCATATCTTTTTTATTGATGGCCACTTTGATCTGTCCGGTAAAATTTTGGGCAAGATCTACCGCTTGTGGTAGTGGATCGCTCTCATACATTACCCCGTTATGGTATAAAGTATCGTAATTGATATTGCGTTGCCAAAAATAGCTGTGCGTATCCGTTCGATCCTTAAAATCCACCACCTGTTTCACAAACGCTTCTTTCATCGGTTTTTTAGCATCCAGTTTGTAAATACTGTCGGTGTGTTTGCTACTTAAATACAGCACCAGCGAATCATTGCCAGCTTTCTTAAGCGAAGGTGCATGTCGCCACTCGTTACTGCCCATCAATTGATAGTTGATTTTATCTTTCAATACACTAGGTTTTGGCCCTCCTTTTAAAACATAGGCAAACCATTCGTAGATGATATCATGGATAGGGATTAGGGCCGCCTGATCAATTTTATAGCCATTGTATACTGTATCTGGAGTGCCTTGTGAACCAAAGTGCCCATAAGGGCCAATAATTACATAATGTTCTGCCTTAGGGTTGTATTTAAGGTGTTCGCGATAATAGTACAAGGCCCCAATCTGTCCACCATCAAAGTAGCCTGTAGTAGTTAATATTGGAATGTTGATCTTGGCAAAATCTGTTTTGTAGGGAATCATAGCTTGCCAATAACTGTCGTAACTAGGGTGCGCCAACCATCGTCTGAAAATGGTGTTTTTTGGCCTCCCCATTAAACTATCTAAGGTAGGGTAGGCCTTACCAGATTGGTACCAACGGTTATCAAGGTCGTTCCATTGTTTGTTGTTGTAATCCTCATTGTCCAGAAGTTTGTTGTTGGTTACATAATAGGTCCATGAAAAAGGGAAAGTCATTACTACATTATTGGTCATAGGTACATCGAGACCAGGAGAGGCTGCAGCAGACGGAACGATTGTTTTTAGGGCAGGATGCAGTTTTTTGGTTGCTGCCCATTGTGCAAAACCATTATAGCTGCCCCCGTACATGCCAACTTTCTTGTTGCTCCAAGCTTGTTTAGAGATCCAGTCGATCACTGCATTCGCATCGGCTCCATCATGCTCATAAGGTACAGGTATATCCGGACTATTTTTTTTACCCCTTGTATAAGCCACTACACCAACATAACCTTTATCTGCAGCTTCTTTGGCCTTTTTTAAATCGGTCTGTCTGGTGTACACGGTAAACGAAAGAATAGTGGGCAAAGGTTCGGTAACTCCTTTTTTGCGGACCACCAATGCCGAAACCTGTGCTCCATCAGGTGTTTTGATTAAAATACTGTCTTGTACAATGTAATCGCTGCGGTCAAAAACAAAAGGTTTGGCTTGTTGTGCCATAGCACTACTCCAAAAAAACAGGCAAAAGAATGCCAAGGATAAGAAATTTCTCATCATCATATCAATTAAATAAAACTTGAATAATTAATTAAAATAGGTTACGTGTTTTAAATACAGCTGTTTGCCTACTAGAAACCGTATGCCGATCACCATTGGCCAAAGTCAATACCAATCGCCCATTGGTCTCCATATCAACAGCCCTTATAAAAGTGGTGTTCACAATTAGGGTACGGTTGATCCTGAAAAAAACAGATTCATCTAAAGCACGTTCCATCAAACTTAACGAGCGTTTCAAAAACACCCGTTCCTTATTAAAATATAAACGCACATAGTTACCTATCGATTCGATGACATAAATATCCTTAACCGGTATCAAATGATATTTATCCCCTTCTTTAACAAATAAACTATGTGTAACAAGTAAGGCATTCCCGTTGGCAAAATTGAGGTTCAGTCTATTTCTTGCCTTTTCCATGGCTTTTTCTAACCTTTCTTGTCTAATGGGTTTTACCAGGTAATCCAATGCGCTCAGCTCAAAAGCCTTTACTGCATATTGATCGAAAGCCGTAGTAAAAATGACTTCAGGTATTATGGTAAGCCCTTCTAAGAGGTCAAAGCCAGAACGCCCCGGCATTTGGATATCCAGAAAGATCAAAGCAGGCTGTAAGGTATTGATCAACAATTCAGCCTCATCAGCATTAGCAGCTTCGCCAACTATCTCGAGTTCGGGGTATGCGGCCAAGCTTCGTTTCATCTCTTCACGGGCCAAGCGCTCATCGTCAATTACAATTACCTTAAACCTGTTCATAAATTGGCATTACTAACGTAGCTAAAACAAAATCATCACCCAGAGGGACCAAAGTAAATACAGCCTGTCCATTAAACTGTAAGTCTAGTCTTTCTCTTAAATTCTTCAACCCTAAACCTCTGGTGTTTTCTTCCTTTAAATTTCCCTCATTACGTACGGTTACACGTAAATTTCCTTGTTCTTGGTTAACCCTGATCAATATGGTGCCACCATCTTTGCATTGCGCAATACCATGTTTAATGGCATTTTCTACCAAGGTTTGTATACTTAAAGGTAACACCAATGTACTTTTCACCTTCTCATCTACAATAATGTCCCATTGTAAGCGATCTTCAAAACGCATCTTCTCTAATTCAAGGTAATCTCTAATCAGGTCTATTTCCTGCGCTAAGGCAATCAAAGTAGCATCGCCCCCATAGAGCGACGAACGCAAAAGATCTGAAAGTAAGTCGATAGCTCTTCTCGCTCCGGTAGGGTTTTCAATTACCAAACCTTTGATATTGTTTAAAGAATTAAAGAAAAAATGAGGATTCAGCTGTGCCCGTAATTGTTCTAATTGTGCATTTTTGGCCACTAAAGCTAACCTTGCATTTTCTCTATTGGCTTTGATTTCTGCCTGTGCAAAATGGTAAGCATAATAGGCTAGCACCCAGATAGACATTAGCCTAATACCTGTCATCCAGGTTACAATCCAATTTTTGTTAAAGTAGTCAACAAAATTACCGTATAACTGTGGATGCAGATGGGCACCAATCAGGTAGTTTTTACCTAGGGTAAGTACCATAAATACCAATCCTAATAAAATAATGGCAGGTATGGCAATAGGTAACAATTGTTTGGGCCTTAACTCGCCCCAATTATTGCGTAAAGAAAGGACTCTGAACAAATGGGTAGGTAGGATGTAAATGATCAGGTCTCCAATAAAATGGATAATGGCCAACCTGATACTAAAATTGGTGCCGATAATGCCCATCAACATCCAATAAAACGAAGCCAAAGACCAACCAATGAGTTGGCATTTCCAGTATAACGATAGACCCTTTGTTTCGCTTTTCATCTTGATAGACATTAAAGTACGAAACAAAACAACAAAAACTATCTTAAAGCGAAAAGAGAAAGTACACGAGCGTAACCATGAGCATGACGAACGTAGCAAATGTCTTATAAATGCTCTCTTTTTTGCACATGATCTGCTAGCTCATAGCCCTTGCGCTCTTCTTTTTTATTATCTAAGCACAGCAGTACGATTAAAGAAATAATAGGGATTAAAAAAGAAATGAAAAACCAGAACCAAAAACTTCGCCCTATATTTTTGGCAAAAACTCCAGCCACCAATTGTGGGATCAACATGAAACATAAAAGGAGTAGTTCTGGCATCAGATTTTATTTGATCAACCAAATATAAGGGTTAATGATTAACATTCTCAGCGCAAAAAAAAATGTTAATCTCTGTTAAAATTTTAAGAGATCTTTTAATAAAGCTTATTATTGGCTTCCATATCAACATGCAATGAGATTTTTCCTGATCATCCTGTTTTCCTCCCTTTCAACACAGCTTTTTGCCCAAAATATAAATGGATTTGTAAAAGACGCAGTGACCAAATTACCCATTGCCAATGTCCAAATTATTAGCGCTACTCAGACCATACTTACAAGCAATACAGGTCAATTTACGATCAGTAAGTTAAAGGTAGGAGAAACAATAGCGATACGGATGATGGGCTATGAAACAGCAGAACTTACAATTGGAGGTAAAATGTTAACAGATTCGGTATACATCTATCTCAAACAAAATGTTGTTGCATTGAAAGAAATTATGGTTAAAACTAACCGTAATTATAAACTCGATTCAGTAAGTCTACGGAAAGAATATGCCAAGGTATTTACTTATAAGGGACCGGGTTTTACAGATATGTTTATTAAGAGAGACCCAGGGTATCGATCGCCATTTGCCCATGTAAATCCAAACTCTACCGCATCGTTAGTAAGTTTAAATGTGTTACAGGTAGTTAATCTGTTGACAAAGAAAAAAGAGCAAAATACTAAATTAAAGAAGCTATTGCTAAAAGATGAGCATATTGCTTATGTAGATCATCTTTTTTCTAAGACCAAAATAACCAGCTTAACCAAATTGTCTGGCGATTCGTTAATCACTTTTATGAACCTGTACAGACCGAGCATATCCACATTAAAAAAAATGACCGATTATGAGTTGAACATCTATATCAAAAAGAGCTACAAAGAATTTACGAAACCTAAAAGTAAGATAGATTAATATTTTCCTTTTTTCAATTCGTTAAAAACAGCAGCAGAAAAACGATACAGATCTCCACCAGCTTGTTCATCCGTTTCATTAGAAAGGGCTATAAAACCCATTTTGTAATCGGGATAAAAGATGCAAAAACTTCTAAAGCCACTTGTGCCACCATCTGTAGTTAAATAGTAGTCCCAGTTCCATAATTTGCCAACCATCCATTGGAAAGCATGGGCACCCTCGTCAATATTGCCAGAAGTAATCCTATGGCTCAATTTGACCAATGCATCGGGCTCAGTCATTTGGTATTTCAGGTAATTGAGCATATCTGGTAAGGTAGACCTTAAACCACCAGCACCCGGAAAAGTAAACCTCATCAAATTTGCCTTCTCCTGATTAATTTTATAGCCATTTAATAACTGTGGTTGGTCGGTTGGAGGGAAACTTACTTTAGTATGTGTCATGCCCAAAGGTTTGGCAATATATTTTTGTACCAAATCTTGGTAGGGCATGCCATAAACCCTTTCCAAGGCATAACCCAACAATTGATAACCAACATTAGAATAAGCATATTTAAAGCCTTTTAAACTATCTAATTTAACCAAGCTTAAATCATTTAAAAACGATTCTTCATTGGCAGTCGCCTTAGCTTCGTCGGCAAAACTGTTAGGGAACTTAGCCACATGTGCCAGTAGATAAATTATCCTTACAGGGTCGCCATTTGGATATTGCAGATTAGCAAAATTACGGGGCAAAAACTTTCTAATGTCGTCCATCAGTTTCATTTTACCTTCGTTAACCGCATGTGCCACCAATAAACCGGTAAAAGTTTTGGTGATGGAACCTATTTCATAAATAGATTGTGAAGTTGGAGCTTTGCCAGAACCAGGAGAAGTTTCTCCGTAATGGTAACTGTAAGATTGATGGTTGGCTACAAACCCAAATGAAACCGCCATTCGCTTGTTTTCTTTCAGGTAGGCAAGAGCAGCCTTGTGAACAACAGAATCTAACTTGGTTTTTAAAGGATTGTCATTCGATACTTGGGCAAAAAGGACAGTGCCTATAGTTAACAGGACGAATGTCAGAATTAAATTTTTCAGCATATACAAAAGACAACTGGTAAAATTATATGTTGCATGAAAGATACAATATACTAATATACCAATTCGACTCCTTTTTTACGATTATATTTTTGATAAACAGTGTGTTGTGTAATTTTTGCCTGAAAAATAAGATGTCGGAATACTAAATAATCTCCACAATTAAGTAATGAGCTATTGAACCCACAACCTAATGAACCATTGAGCAAATTAACCACTATCCTTAAGCCATCCCTCCATTAGCTCCCAAATTCTGTGCAGTAATCCATTTGGCTTCATCGCTGGCCAAGAAAACCACCACATTGGCAATATCATCAGGTTCAGCAATCCGGTTAAAAGCAGAGAGCGAAGCCAAGCGATCAATCAACTCTTGCGATTTACCCTGTGTAAACAGTTCGGTATTGGTAGGCCCTGGAGAAATAGAATTGACATTAATCCCCCTTGCACCAACCTCTTTGGCAAAAACACGGGTCAATTGCTCAACGGCAGCCTTTGTAGCTACATAAGTGCCATAAGTAGGCAACATTAAGCGGTTAACTGAAGTAGAAAAGTTGATAATGCTCCCGCTGTCTGCCAAGCGGGTGGCAGCCTCACGTAAAGTGTTAAAAGTACCTTTTACATTGATATCAAACTGTCTGTTGAAATCTTCGTCGGTAGTATCTTTGATCAAGCTGTTGATCATAATGCCTGCATTGTTTACCAATACATCTATTTTACCATAATGAGCAATCGCTTGGTCGAATAAGCTTTTAACTTGATCCGTTTTGCTCACATCAGCCTGTAACGCAATGGCATCGCCACCTTTGTTGTTGATCTGGTGTACCACTTCTTCAGCGGCAAGCTGCCCGCCAGCATAGTTTACGATAACTTTAGCACCAGCCGCTGCCAATTGATGCGCTATGGTAGCCCCAATTCCTCTCGAAGAACCAGTTACCAGAATTACTTTACCTGTTAAATTGACCATGTATCTTTTATGTTAAAACGATAATGCAAAGATGGAGCAAAGTACGCCAACAAAAGATACAGAAGTTATAGTATTACATAAAAAATACGAAGCGTTTTTAAGATAAGGGTTAAACATGAAGGCATTAAGAAAAGGTTAGTATCGTTATGTCTCTAATCCTATTCACCACCTCAAAATGCTCAGGAAGTCTAAACCCTGCATACTTAGACTTCCTGAGGTGTCTAAGATGGTAAAAAAGAAAAGAATTAAGGGGAGATGATACCACTTTGTGTACTATGTTCCTATATGGTTAAGTTTAGTAATGATGCTCACCCCCTGAGAATACTAAGAAAGGCTAAGGTTTAAACAACCTTTTATTGAGCCAGAATATACAAAAAACCCCCGTTCCTTACGGATACGAGGGCCACTTTAGAGTTAAGGCGTTAATTAGAAACTATAACCAAGAGAAAGGGCAAAACCACTAAAACGTGCCTTATCCTGATTAACGTCATCTTTCCCAACAGATTGGAAGTCCATATTGTAACGAGCGTTAAGGTTCATGTTCGGGTTTAGTTTATACCCTAAACCAACAATCCCGCCAGCAATAGATTTCCTAAAGTCATCCTTATCTGTAGTAGAACCAATGCTTTGACCATTTACATAGGTAGTTGTTTTTTGGTTCAACAACAAAGAAGCCTGCGGACCTAGTACAAAATGTAATTCTGGTGTTGCATTAATGGCCAACAATACTGGAATATCGATATAAGCTGCTTTTGTTCTAATCTCGCCAGTAGTACTAGAAATACTTCCTTCAAATTTTGAACCTTTTTGGGCATACATCACCTCTGGCATAAACGACAATCTTTCACTTAATGGAAGATCTAAAAAGATTCCGGCCTGAAATCCTGGAACATATTTAGAGGTATAAGAAGCACCACCTGCTTCAAACTTTCCGCCCATCATTAAATTACCACCAGCTTTGATCCCAAATTTGGCATCCATGTTTTGTGCTTTAGTAGTTAAGGTTAAAGCAGATAGCACTAAACCAAAACCAATAACGAATAATTTTTTCATAGTTTATGTTGTTAATCTACAAGACTAACTGTAATAACCATGCCAAAACTCATCAACTAAAGCTTATATATAAGGGTTTTTAAGTGTTAAGTAATTGATTTACAGTTATTAATAGCGAAACTGGTTTGATGAACATTTGAGCGAGTTGATTGAAGCAAAATTGTAGTGCCTGCTATACAAACTCATTAACATTTCTGGTGGTTTAAAGCTTCTTCTGTTGATCAGAATGTTGTCAAAATGCTGTAAAATCACCCATTAAAGCATAAATCTTCTTTTTAGTACAGAATAATTGCTAGGTTTGTGCTCAGATGAAAAACAGCAATGTTCATATCAGCTTTCCTATTAACAATACCCCAACGGCTATTGTAGGGAATAGTACTGCTTGTACCAAAGCATACAACGGCTGTTGCTGCGAGTTATATTTTTTCTCTGCCTTTAAGGACTTCAATACTACCGCCCCAGTCTTTTAAAACAACTGTTTAGGTCTGGGGGATTTTTCTAGTATTTCCTTTTTTCAAAATTAATTTCTATTTCCATGTTTCGAGATCTGAAAAGACCTTCGATTAGAGCTATTATTATTTTAGCACTAATCGGCCTTAATGCATTTGTGCTTTTTAAAGCCATGTTTACATCCACCCATTGGTTCTGGCTATTGCCCTTTACCGTTGGACTATTGCTGTTAGCCCTATATAATGTATTTCAAAAACAACATACCATTCTTTATAATTTCCCTTTATTAGGCTATTTCCGCTATTTCTTTGAGTCCATCAGTCCAGAGTTGCGACAATACTTTTTAGAATCAGATTTAGATGGAAAACCCTTTAGCAGAAGGCAACGTTCTATTGTTTACCAAAGGGCAAAAGATGTAAGACAGACCGTTGCATTTGGCATGCAAGAAGACCCCAATAAACCAGGGTACGAATGGGTGTCACATTCTATATTCCCGCTAAAGGTAAAACACAATTTAAGGGTAACTATTGGGAATAATTTATGTAAACAGCATTACAGTGCAAGCATTCTGAATATTGGTGCCATGAGTTATGGTGCCTTAAGTAAAACGGCCATTGCCTCGTTAAATGAAGGAGCCAAAATAGGAGGTTTTGCACACAATACTGGCGAAGGGGGCATTAGTGAATATCATTTGCAAGGTGGCGATTTGATATGGCAGATTGGAACTGGGTACTTTGGTTGCAGAGATGCATTTGGTAAGTTTAGCCCACCATTATTTAAAGCCGTTGCAGCACAAGAAAAGGTGAAAATGATTGAGCTGAAGCTTTCGCAAGGGGCTAAACCTGGGCATGGTGGGATATTACCAGCTGGTAAAAATACAGTTGAAATTGCAGCAATTAGGAATGTAACCCCTCTCACTACGGTATACTCGCCACCAGCACACAGTAGCTTTGCCAATCCGGTTGATATGATCCGTTTTGTAGGTTTCTTAAGAACCCTTTCCGGTTACAAGCCTGTTGGTTTTAAACTGTGCATTGGTAACAAACAGGAATTTGTTAAAATATGCGAGGCCATTACCTTAACAGGGATTATCCCTGATTTTATTACCGTTGATGGTGCCGAAGGTGGTACTGGGGCTGCACCATTAGAATTTACAGATAGCATTGGCATGCCATTGTATGATGCTGTTGCTTTTGTAACACAAACGCTGCATCTGTTTGGCTTGCAGCAAAGCGTGAAGGTAATCGCGTCTGGTAAAATCATTACCGCTTTTGATGTAATGAAGGTATTGGCTTTAGGTGCAAGCGCCTGTTACAGTGCCAGAGGGATGATGTTTTCTTTAGGATGTATTCAAGCTTTAAAATGCGATAGTGGGCACTGCCCTGCAGGGATTGCCACACAAGAAAAAAGCCTTTACCAAGGATTAAAAGTAACCGATAAAAAAGTAAGGGTAGCCAATTACCATCGCCATACGCTCAATGCCATTGCAGAAATGATGGAAGCCTGTGGTTTCGAATATATATCAAGCATTAAACCTGAGAAATTCTTTAGAAAAATAGATCCACTTACTACCAAGAGCTTTAAGCAGATTTACTTTGATCGTGTAGATGAGATACTGAAAGAACGTTGGTTTAAAACCGAAATGTTAAACTAAAACCTAGATAAAATGAACCCGAATGAGAAAAATGCGGTAGTGATCACCGAAGCAGACTTTAACCTGCTTAAACCTTATTATAATAAAAAAGCAGATCCAAGTAAAGAAATGTCTTTGGCCAATGAGTTGAGCAGAGCAGTAATTGTAAAAGAAGAAGCCTTTCCGCTATACGGAATCAGGTTGAATTCTAAAGTACAGCTACTCGATCTCCATACACAGATGAAGATGGAATTTACAATTGTAATGCCCCAATTTGCAGATATGCGACAAAATAAGATCTCTATTTTAACCCCAATGGGCGCAGCCCTAATTGGCTTTAGAAAAGATGAATTTGTGGAATGGAAAGTGCCAGCGGGATTGAAAAAGTTTCAGATCCTGAATGTGACCAATGAGAAAATGAATGGAGCGCAAACCTAATGTTCTTCTTTTTCCATGTAATGTGCAGTAAAGATTTTGATGATTGAGCCTCGGCAACAGGTTGCCGGGGCCATTGTTAGGAAGCAAATAAATTTATAAAGGCTTAGCCTGTCAATTATTTAAATCAAAATTACAATGAACAATACAGCAATAAAGACCAATCAGACACCCATTATCTTATCAAGAGGAATTTTTGACCTTTTAAAAGACCATATTAAAAGGAAAAAGCTAAGTAAGTATAATGAACTTAAATTAGCACTAGAACTACAATCGGCAAAGCAAGTATTAAGAAAAGAACTGCCAGAAACCATTGTAAGCATAGATAAAAAGGTGAAGGTAAGAGAACTGGATTCGGGTAAGGAGTATACTTATCATTTGGTGGCTGAAAGTAAGGCCAAAAGAAAAAACAACACTTTGTCTATTCTGTCTCCAATAGGGGTGGCACTATTGGGCTATGCACAAGGGGCTGAATTAACTTGGGAAATGCCAGAGGGAATAAGATCATACCTTATTGTAGAGGTATCGACTTTAGATGCTTAATGTAGGATCATTTTTGCATAAAAAAGACCGTCTGTTTGCAGACGGTCTCTCTTAATTGATGTTTTTTATTTGTTAGGTTAACTTAGAACTTTAAGCCTAAGCCCACTTGGAAAACTTGGTTTTTAAACTCTGGTGTTTGTGAAGTTCCGTTTTCGTTGTTTTTCTGGAAATCTAAAGCATAACGGCCATTGATACCAACTTTATTGCTAAAGTCGTATCTAAAACCAATTACACCACCAAATAAACTCTTTTTAAAACGATCAGAACTGTCTTCAACAATTTTTTGTTCAGCAGTACCAAAGCCAGTTTCGAACTTATTATTGGTAGACAATAAGAACGATACCTGAGGACCAGCTACTACGTTAAGCCCACCACCTAATCTGATACTGGCCAAAATAGGAATATCAATAAAATGTGTGGTTTGAGTATACTCGCCAAAAGTAGAGGTCGATTTGTAACCTTTAGTAGAATATAAAGCCTCAGGGGTGAAAGCAAGATTTTCTAATAATTTAATGTCTAAGGTAATACCAGCATGGTAACCTACCAAGTAATCGGTTTTAAAGTTATTGTTGCCGTTGTCTTTGATAATGTTAGAAATGTTTACCCCTGCTTTTGCGCCAATTCTGATCGCATTATCTGTTGATTGTGCATTTGCAACGCCCGTAACAAACAAGCCAATTGCTAGAATTAAGATTTTTTTCATGTTGATTTGAATAGATTTTGAAACTTATAGGTTTCTGGTTTAATAATGTGAATTGCTAAGCCTTGTAGAATAAATGTGCCAAAAAAAAAATACGGAGCAGTGGTAACCCACTCAGAAAATAGGCAGATGTTGACCTCTAGCTAATTTAAAGCAATTACATTTTTATTTTTTGGCTTAAAAGCGATAGATGTTACAACATCTATGCTGTATCAAATTTAATACAATATGAAGCATCGGTAGTAAATATTTAATAGGGATGATTAGTCCAGTTTTATCCTATTGAACCAATCTAAATAACCTAAATTCAGAAAATACCTTATTTACACTAACATATTTTGCCTAATTTTAGGGCTTGCCTACAATTAAAATCAAATGAAGAGAACCCTTTTTTATAGCTTAAGTATCGCTTTTTCTATTTCCGCAACTGCCATAAAAGCACAACAACCTTCTTATACCGATCTTTTAAAACAAGAGCCTAAGTGGGTTGATTCAGTATTTAAAAAACTGAGCAAAAAACAAAAAATTGCACAGATGTTTTTTGTAGCAGCTTATACCAATAAGAGCAAAGCTTTTACAGATTCAATAGCCAAAGTTATCAAAAAGGAAAAAGTTGGTGGTTTGGTGTTTTTTCAAGGTGGACCTGGCCGTCAGGCGGCTTTAACCAACCAATACCAGAAAAAAGCCAGAGTGCCTTTGTTGATCGCATCAGATGGCGAGTGGGGTTTGGGCATGCGTTTAGACAGTACCATTTCTTACCCATATCAAATGGCATTGGGTGCAGTGCAGAATAAAGAGCTCATCTATAAAATGGGTTTAGAAGTGGCCAAAGATTACAAAAGAATTGGCATGCACATGAATTTGGCGCCAGATGTTGATGTAAACAACAATGCAAAAAATCCAGTGATCAACTATCGCTCTTTTGGCGAGAACAAATACAATGTTGCCCAAAAGGGCGCTGCCTATTTAAAAGGGATGCAAGATGGTGGCTTGTTGGTGAGCATTAAGCATTTCCCAGGTCACGGAGATACAGATGTAGATTCGCATTACGACCTACCTCAGCTTAAATTTACAAAAGAGCGTTTGGATAGCTTAGAAATGTATCCATTTAAAGAACTGATTAAACAAGGTGCTGCGGGTGTAATGATTGCACACATGAACATTCCTTCTTTAGATGCAACTCCAAATATGCCTTCAACCTTATCAAAACCAATTGTTACTGGAATTTTAAAGGACGAAATTGGCTTTAAAGGAATCATAATTTCAGATGCGATGGGTATGAAAGGTGTGGTAAAGTACTTTAAGGATGGCGAGGCCGATGTAATGGGAATCATTGCGGGTAACGATATTTTAGAACTGTCAGAAAATAGCAAAAGAGCTATTAAAATGGTTCGTCAGGCCATTAGAGACCAACGCTTAACCATAGAACGTATTGATGAGAGTGTAAAGAAAATCTTGACTGCAAAATATTGGGCTGGCTTAAATGTAAAACACAACATTAAGGAAGGTAATGTATATGCAGAGGTAAATCGCCCAGAGAGCATGGTATTATTACAGCAATTGGCAGATGCCAGTATGACTTTGCTTAAAGGAAGAGATTTTGTACAACAATTAACGCCAAACAAAAGAACCGTATTTATCAATATCGGTACACCAGAAGCTACGGTTTTTCAAAAAGAAATGGCTATGGTTTACAAAAACTCGGTAAATTATAACTTGGATAAAAATGCAGATGCCAATGCCATTGGGAAAGTATTGGCAGAAATTAAACCAGAAGATCAGGTAATTATTGCCATTGTGGATACCCGTATTCGTCCAAACAACAATATTCCTTTAAGTGCAGATCTTAAAATGCTGATTGCCGACATGGCTAAAAAAGATGCTGCTTTTGCCTTTTTTGCCAATCCATACAACATCGCAAACCTGCCAGGCTTAGAAAATGCCAAAGCTTTATTGGTGGCGTATCAAAAAGAAGATTTTATGCAAAAAGCAGCTGTTTCGGTTTTTACCAATAAGTTGATACCAACAGGCAAATTACCAGTTACGGTAAATGGCTTTTTTAAATATGGCGACGGACAATAGTTAAAAGTAGAGAGTCTATAGTCTTAAGTCCGAAGTCGAGAGTAGGATGTAAAAAGTCTGGAGTTTAATCAGCTCCAGACTTTTTGATGTTTTAAGATTTGTTGTTTTCTGGTTTTAATGCTCCTGCATTCCAGTTCTTCAGAAACCCCATAACCTTTTTCACACTATGGCCACCACCTTCTTCAAGATATTCAGAGTTTTGGGTGTGGATCAATTTACCATTTCCATCTAAAATCAAAAATACTGGGAAACCGAAACGACCAGGGTAATTCAATTTTTTAAGGATAGCTTCGTTTTTGTTTTCTGGGCTATAGTTTAACAAAACAGTTTCGTAGTTGTTGTTTAAATAATTTTTTAGCTCTGGTGTAGCATTAACCAAATCGTGAAAGCGGATACACCAGATACACCAATTGCCACCCACCTGAACAAATACATGTTTGCCTTCTTTTTTAGCCTTGGCAACAGCTGTATTAATGTCTGCCTGTGCATTAGCCTTAGGGTTATAGATATGCACCGCTTCTTTTGTTACAGGTGCTTGTGCAAAAGCTGCCGCTGAAATGAATAGGACAGCAAATAAAATGATAATTCTCTTCATGGTTTTTAATATAATGGTGCAAATGTAATAAAGACTACTATGTTTATAGACTATTCACTAATTCTTTACAGAAGAAGTACATTTAGGTTTAAATTAAAGTTACCAAATAAAATGCAGTTTTTAGATATCCATACCCATCAGTTGATAGAAAGAGCAGGGGTAATGAGCATCCAAAGTCTTTCATTAACAGATGAAGCGCTGTTGCCAACTGCACCCATAGCCGTGGGCCTACATCCATGGTATGCAACATTGGCCCAGTTCAATACCCAATTTAAAAGGTTGGCCGAAGTTGCCCTACAACACAATGTGAAACTGATTGGCGAATGTGGTTTGGATAAACTGAAAGGCGAAAAATTGGAAAATCAGCTGCAAATTCTGGAAAAACAGATTCAATTGGCCGAAAAACTCCATAAACCTTTGATTTTACATTGTGTGAAAGCATTTGACGAACTGATTAAATTAAAGCAGGAGCTTCACGTTAAAGTTCCAATGATCATTCATGGTTTCAATAAAAATGCCGAGTTAGGACAACAATTATTAGCTAAAGGATTTTACCTTTCTTTTGGTAAAGCCTTGCTGAACCCTCATTCTGGAGCAGCAAAGCTAGTTGCAACAACAAATCATTTCTTTCTGGAAACAGATGATGCTACAATCGAAATTGAAGAAATTTATGCTGCTGCTGCAAATTTAAAAAAGTGTAGTGTTGATGAGCTTAAAGCACGTATTTTTGCCGACTGGGAAAAAATAATTTAAAAGTATGTCTGATGTAAGTTGGCTTTCGCGTTCTGCATTGTTAGTGGGTGATGAAGGTATCACCAAATTGCAAAGTAAGCATGTTTTGGTAATTGGTTTAGGTGGAGTAGGTTCATTTGCTGCCGAATTTATTTGTCGTGCTGGCGTAGGCGAAATGACCATTGTAGATGGCGATGTAGTTGATCCGAGCAATAGAAACAGACAATTGCCAGCCCTAGCCACCAATCATGGTGTAAGCAAAGCCGAAATTATGCAAGAACGCTTGTTGGCTATCAATCCGGCATTGAAGCTGCATGTCATTAACTCTTTTCTTACCCCAGAAAAATGTAGAGAGATCCTCGATATCAAATACGATTATGTAATGGACTGTATTGATAGTGTAATGCCAAAAATTACCTTATTGTCTACAGCACTCGAAAAAAATGTTCCGATTGTAAGTTCAATGGGAGCAGGTGGTAAAATGGATCCCACTAGGTTAAGGATTACCTATTTGCCAGATACCTATCAATGTGTGTTTGCCAGTTATATCCGTAAACGTTTACGCAAATCGCCTCATACCGATAAAGTAAAGGCTGTTTTTTCTACCGAACAAATTAGAAAAGATTCGCTCATTATGACCGATGGCAGCAACTTTAAACGATCAGCCTATGGAACTGTTTCTTATTTGCCAGCTGCCTTTGGTGGAGCCTGCGCCTCTGTAGTGATTAGGGATTTGTTAGGT
This sequence comes from Pedobacter sp. Hv1, assembly GCF_001412215.1. Taxonomy (GTDB): domain Bacteria; phylum Bacteroidota; class Bacteroidia; order Sphingobacteriales; family Sphingobacteriaceae; genus Pedobacter. Next base: position 241,752 of record NZ_LLWP01000003.1, on the reverse strand, counting down.
TATCCCATAGAAATGGCTGAACGCCCATTAAGGATCAGTCACAAAACATTAAACAAGAAAAAGAAGAAATAAAGCCTTTATTTGGCATGTTCAGTAGTGCACATCTCTAGCTAAACATGGAGATGGATTTGTAAAATTGCAAGCTTTTTGGCATTAGCACATTTATTGTTTTAACTTCACAAAATGGCAATGAAACCACTCAAGATCCTTCAAGCCTCTGCTGGCTCTGGTAAAACGTTCAGTTTAACTGCACATTATCTTACGCTGCTTTTTAGTGGCGAAAACAAATACCGAGAGATCTTAGCCGTAACTTTTACCAATAAGGCTACAGAAGAGATGAAATCGAGGATTTTGGAAGTGTTAGTTGGTCTGGCAAAAGGAAGTCCTGCGCAAAAAATAGAAGATTATAGGAAGTTGATTTTAACAGCTTATCCCAATCTCGATCCTCAAAATCTACAATTCAAAGCAGATCAAATCTACCGCAAAATTCTACACGATTACAGTCGTTTCTCTGTAAGTACCATTGATGGTTTTGTGCAGAAAGTGATCAGGGGGTTTGCTTTCGAGCTGGGTCTTGATGCCAGCTATAGTTTAGAAATGAACTATGATAAAGTGAAAGATGATTTGGTGGCGAAATTAGATGAGGCACTGGATCATAATAAACAACTTTTACAATGGATAATTGATCTGGCCATTGAGCGGATTAGCGACAACAAAAGTTGGAATTACAAAGTAGAACTCTACAATTTAATAGGGGAGATTTTCTCAGAACGCTTTCAGGTTTTTGAAGAGGCAGTAGAAACATTAGGATTAGAAAATATTGATGAACTATTTAAAAAGTACATTAGTGTTACCAAAGCCGAAATTAAAAACTTTGAAGAAGAGATTAGTGCCTTAGCTACAGAAGCCAATGAAGTGTTGGATGTTTTGGGTGTAGAAAATGATCACCTCAAAGGGAAATCCAGAAATGGGCTAAAGAAACTGATATTGGTTGCCAAAGGCGATTTTTCTAGCTTAGAAACGACATTTAAATACATTGATGAACCTGAAGAGTGGTTCCAGAAAAATGTAGATCTTCCAGAGGTATATGATACTGTTAACCCCATTCTGCAAAAGATAAAGGTTCATTACCTAGCACATTTGCCAAATTACAGCTTGGCCGTCGCCTTCAATAAAAACCTCTATTATTTAAGGTTGATGCAAGAGATTGCTGTATTACTCAAACAATATCGGGCAGAGAATGATAACTTACTTATCAGCGATGCACAGAAGCTTATTTCGGGCATTACAGACGATGCCGGAGACAATCCGTCCTTTATCTGGGAGAAAGTGGGCACGAGGTACCGCAACTTTTTGTTTGATGAATTTCAGGATACCTCCACCAGCCAATGGGGTAGTTTCAAATCGTTATTGAGCAATGCCATAGCCACACCAAGTGGAAACCTGATTGACCATTTGATTGTAGGCGACACCAAACAGTCGATCTACCGCTGGCGCAATGGCGATTGGAATATTTTACATCAACATGCAAAGCAAGCAATAGGTGCCGAAAATGTAGTAGAAGATAGCTTGGGCGAAAATTACCGCAGTGCAGAGAACATCATTACCTTCAATAATTTTTTATACAAAGCCATTCCTTTAACCCTACAAAATGAATTAAATGCTGGCTTAAGCGAAAAACAAGAAAGTATTGCCAAGTGGTGGCAAGCAGAGCATTACGATCAGATCATTACTGATATCTATAGTACATCAACCCAAAACTTTGCCGCCAATACTTTAGCAGGAGGCACCATAAAGATCAGGAAATTTGGAAAAGAAGATGCACCAGAGGAAGCTCGTTTTACGGAAACTACTTTCAGAGATTTGGCTCTAGCTGATGTAGTTAACGAAATTCAGACCTTGCAAAATGAGCAGGGATATGCAGCAAAAGATATTGCCATTTTAGTGCGTTCAAATAGCGAAGCCTTGTTGACCGTTAAAAAATTAATGGAACATGAAATTGATGTCATTTCTGGTGATGCCTTATTGATTGCGAACAACTCGGCCATCCAATTAATTGTCAATACCTTAAAAATATTAATTGGCTTAGATTCTCAAACTGCATTGTATAAGGCAAACTGTATTGCTTTATACAATACCTTGCACCATAAACAAGCCAATGCCAATCACTATCTAAATTTAACGGGCGTCTCCTTAAGTAGCTTGTCGGCAGTTTTGCCCAGTTCCTTATGCCAAAATTGGGAAACCTGGTTACAATTGCCTTTGCCAGAATTGGTAGAAATCTTGATTGATTGTTATGAAATCAAAGACCAAACCAATCATTTGCCCTACCTCTTAGCTTTTAGAGACCTTACTGCAAATGCAACTCGAATGGGAGAAAAGGGGATCATCTCATTTTTAACCTGGTGGGATGAAGAAGGAATTAAAAAATCTTTACCCTCACCAGAAGGAGTAGATGCTATACAGGTGATTACCATTCACAAATCAAAAGGCTTAGCTTTTAGGGCGGTTTTAATTCCTTTTTGCAATTGGGAAATCAAAGGAAAGATCAACTCCACATTTTGGGTTTCATCAGAAGAAACCGCCTATAAAGAATTGAGGGGAATACCTTTAAAATACAATGAAGGCTTAGCAGATTCTGCAATAGCAAAAGCTTATTACGAAGAATTGCTGTACAATAATATGGATGCTTTGAACATGCTTTATGTAGCCACAACCCGTTCAAAAGATTATTTGTACATCGCCACCATGGCCAAAAAGGAAGTAGGAAGATTGTCTAACATGGGCGATGTGTTAAACCTCACTTTCGAAACAGAATTTAATGAAAATAACACCTACGAGATTGTAGCCTATGTTACGGATAAAAGCAAAGCAACAACAGACAATTTAATTGAACTGGGTAGTTATCCAACAACTCATAGGCTATCTGAACTGTATGTGCCACCACAAGAAAAACATTTAAAACACATCCTAAATATTGAAAAATCTGGACGAAAAGGTTCCGTTTTGCACGATATTTTGGCCAATGCAAGCACAGCAAAAGAAGTAGACGACTACATAGCGGGTTTGGTTTTAGAAGGAGTAACCCAACAAGAAGAAACCGTAACGCTAAAAACCGCAGTGCTTGAAGTTTTAAACCATGCAGAGCTAAAAACAATTTTAAGTAGTGCAAAAGAGAGTATTACAGAAAAGAATATCATTGATGCTCAAGGGAAAATGCACCGGCCAGACCGTTTGTTGTTAAATGATAACGAGGTGATTATCCTCGATTATAAATTTACACTAGAAGAAAGCGACAAACACATTGAACAAGTAGAAAATTATAAAAATCTAATGTTGGCTATGGGCTATCAGAACGTAAAAACCTATTTGTTTTATGCCATTAGTGGTAAATTAAAGTTAGTTTAAACGATGAAAACACAAATTGACAAATGTTATCATATGGCACTATTAGTGTCTCTTGTCTCACATCACAAAACTCAAATCTAAAAAAGAATGAATCCATTTTTAAAAGAGGTAGCCGAAGATTTGATTGCGAAGTTTGGGGCTGAACTGCAACATTGCGCCATTGTTTTTAACAACAAAAGGCCAGCAGCATACATACAAAAACATTTGGCAGATTTGATACAGAAGCCATTTTTTAGTCCTTCATTTTTTACCATACAAGAGTTTTTTGCAAAATCTACCCCATATCAAATAGCCGATTTTTACCTGCAGTTTTTTACACTGCATCAAATCTATAATCAGCTATTGGTTGAAGAAAAATTAGAGACGATTTCGAGCCATAAATTTTTTCCTTTGGCAAAAATTATGTTGGCCGATTTTAACCAAATTGACAGCGATTTAGTTGATGCCGATAAATTATATCGCGATCTGGAAGACATCTCTGTGATCAATAAAGAATTTGACTATTTAAGTCCTGAGCAATACCAATTTCTTTCTCAATTCTGGACCTCTTATGTAGAAGGAAAACACAAAAAACAGCAAGAACTGTTTATCAAAATGTGGCGACGCATGCCCAAGCTCTACCATAAATTTCATGCGGTTTTAAAAGAGCAAGGTTATTTAACCAATGGCTCAGTATATCGCTATTTGGCAGAAGGAGACGTAAATCAGCAAGGTTTTGTGCAAAGCTTTGAGAAGGGAAAAATTATATTCGTAGGGTTTAATGCCTTAAGCAGTGCCGAGGCCAAAGTTTTTACACAGTTACAAGAAAAGGACAAAGCACTATTCTATTTCGATACAGACTCTTATTATTTAGATGATCCCTTACAAGAAGCAGGATTGTTTTTAAGAAAGAACATCAAACAACTGGGGTTAAAAAATGTATTTCAAGATAGTGTAAGCCTAATGAAAACTCAAAAACATCAGGTTAACGTTTTCAAAGTACAAGGGCAATCTGCTCAGGCCAAAATCTTAAACCACATTTTAACAGACGACTATAAAAATGCTGAAGAGGTAGGTACAACTGCCGTTATTTTAGCCGATGAAAGTTTATTGGTGCCAACCTTGCAAACTATACCAACTTTGCAAAATGGGAAACGGATTGACCTAAACGTTACCATGGGCTTTTCTCTGTCCATTTCAAGCATATACGGTTTGGCCGATTTATGGTTAACTACCCAGTTAGAAATTTTGCAGAGCGATAAAGTAGCTTACAAAAATGTAGAAGCATTTTTAACACATCCATTAACCGGGTTGAGCCTAAAAATGCGCACCAAAATCCAAACCGCTTTGTTAGACGAAAAAGAGGTGGAGATTTCGCATGAACGTTTGCTGAACCAACGAGGCATTTTTGAAGCATTTTATCAAAAGATAACAACACCCCAAAATGTGATTGATAATTTATTGGATGTATTGAATTATGTGTTAAATCGACTGTCTAACTCAAAGGCATTAAAGAAAATCGATGCCGAACTTTTTGTAAAAACCATACAAGAACTGAACAGACTGCACGATACTTTTGGTAAACATGTAGCGCATGAAGAAATCTCATTTGTAATCTATTTGGTGCAAAAAGCATTGCAAAGTATAGCAGTGCCATTGGCCGGCGATCCATTAAATGGTATTCAGGTAATGGGGCTGCTCGAAACCAGAAATCTTAATTTTGATAAAGTGGTTATTTTAGGGTTTAATGAAGGTATTATCCCAAAATCGTCTATTGGCAATAGTTTTATTCCAGACAGTATTCGTCGGGTATATGGCCTGCCGGTATTAGAAAATTTAGATGCGATTTCTTCTTATATGGTGTATCGTCTATTACAGAGAGCTAACAATATCAATTTTGTCTATAATAGCTTAACTGATGAATCGACATCTGGAGAAGCCAGTAGAATTTTAAAACAATTGGAATACGAGAGTGGCTTCGAATTTAATTATTACACCTTAAATCTAAACGTTAAAACAGAGGCCGCTACCGAAATTCAGATAGAGAAAACAGGAAATGCATTTATCCAAGAAACACTACAAAAATACCTGGATAAGAAAAAGGTACTTTCGCCTTCTGCAATTACACAATATATCCTCAACCCGATAGATTTTTTCTTCAATTATATTGCTGGTATTAAAGAGCCGAAAGAGATCAGTGCAGTGGTAGAGGCCAATGAAATTGGTTCCATCTTGCACAAAGTGATGGAGTATTTTTATCAAGACTTAAAGGTAGGAGAAATTACAGCCGAACTGATTAAAGAAAAACGTAAAAAAGTTCCGCAATTAATTCAGCAAGCATTTACGGCAGTGATGTTCAATAATCCAAATAAGGTAATTGAATATAAAGGCATGCAAAAGGTAATTTTATCTATTGTTGATGCTTATGTCAATATCATTTTAAATCAAGACGAAAGCCAGACACCATTTACCATTGTCAGTTTAGAGCAAAAGGTAGAGGCAGAAATCAGCTTTCCCTTACATGGCAAAGAAGCTAGTGTAAAAATATTTGGCTTTATAGACAGGGTTGACCTTAAAGACGGGATAACCAAAATTATCGACTATAAAACAGGTAGCGACAAATTAACTTTTAAAGATATTCCAGAGCTCTTTAATTCAGATGGCAAGCACATCAATAAGGCACTGGTGCAAACTTTATTGTATACCTATGCTTACGAACATTTTGCTGGGAAAACAGCTGTAGAACCAAATTTATATATTGTTAAAACCATGAGCCAAGATGGGGTTTGGTTCAAGTCTGGTCGACAAAATTTATCGGGCGATTACCTAGAAGAGATTAAACCAGAATTCTTAGCCGAATTGCGGAAAAAACTAACCGAATTATTTGAGGCGCCTTACTTTGTGGCAAGTACAGTGCCCGACAATTATAAGTATTCTATTTACAAGACTTTGTTTGGTAAGTAGTGAGGCTGAGGCTAATGAGTTGGTTGAAGCCAACGATAATGGCTTTGATTAGTTTATTCTTGGTCTTGTGCGATGATGAACATGAATGGATTCTAGTGCTGTTTTAACGCAATGCTTATTCATGGGCGCCCGCTTCAGCGGGCGCCAAACTGAAAGAATTCTTCGGCTTTAGCCACATTTAAGAACAATTCCTTATCTTGGATATGCCAAATGAAAAACTATGTCGTACGTAAGAATGTGGGTACATCTTGTATTTACAACAAAAAACAGGATGCCCATCCTAACCAAGGATATCAGATATAAAGTTCAACAACATATTGCTGAAAACTGTAAAGAGAAGGCTATTTATCTACAAGCTATTAACGGATATACAGACCATATGCATTGTTTGATTTCTTTAGGTCGTGAGCAAACTATTGCTAAAGTGGCCCAATTAATCAAAGGAGAATCGTCTTTTTGGATCAACAAGAATAACCTAGTGAAAGAACAGTTCATGTGGCAAGATGACTATTATGCCATTTCTGTTAGCGAATCAAACCTTCAGATTGTTGTCAATTATATAAAGAACCAAGAAATCCATCATGCTAAAAAAACCTTTGCGCATGAGGTGCAAGAATTTGAAAAAAATACCGATTTTTAATCGCAAAAGAATAGACAAATGTTAACCCTAAATTTCCCTTCCTTCCCAGTACTAGAAACCGAAAGATTAATTCTTCGTGAGCATGCTCTAACAGATGCTCATGATTTGTTTCAGATGCGTACCAACGAAGAAGTAATGCGTTACATCGATCGTGAAAGGCCAAAAGCCATTAAAGATATGGAAACGTTCATTTCAACTTTTAACGATGGTTTTAAGCAGGGGCAACATATTGCATGGATCATGGCATTGAAAGAAAACCCAGATGTAATGATTGGTTCTATTGGCTACTGGAGAACAAATTTGGTCAATTATAGAGCAGAGATCGGTTATATGTTGTTGCCAGCATATTGGAGAAAGGGTTTCGTTTCTGAAGCATTGATTAAAACGATCGCCTTTGGTTTCGACCAAATGAACCTTCATTCTATTCAGGCCAATATCAACCCTGGAAACGATGCCTCCAGACAAATTTTACGCAAACACGGGTTTGTAAAAGAAGCTTATTTTAGAGAAGATTATTATTTTAATGGCAAATTTTTGGACAGCGAAATTTATTCCTTATTAAACAAGTTGTGAGTTACAAGTTGCGGGTTATGAGTTTGAATGCTCAACCTGTAGCATTTAACCCATAACATTTAACTCATTTAAAATGTTAAAAACAGCTATTCCTATCCTCGCTTCATTGAATACCGAGGAAACCGTGAAATTCTATACAGAAAAATTAGGCTTTACCTTTCATACTGATTGGGATGGCTACCTTATTTTTTCAAGAGATGCCATTCAAATCCATTTTTGGACAACAGATGACCCTGCGATACCGAAAGCTACAGGTTGTTATGTGAATGTAACAGCAGTTGATGAACTATTTGCCGAATATAAAGCAAAAGGTGTTATCCATCCCGAAGGTGAACTGAAAGATATGGAATGGGAGATGCGCCAGTTCTCTATTTTAGATAACAATGGCAATATCATCCACTTTGGTCAGGATATCTCCGAAGAAGCGGAATAAGCAGCATGCTAAACTACAAATGCTGGTAAGCAATGGCTTAACCTTGTCCACAATTCTTTAAGCGTAATTAAAGCGAGCCTGCAAGTTCATCAATACGATTGAAAAAACAATTAGTAACATCGATAAAACACTACTTTAAAATTACGATACAATAGTTATATTTGCCGTCGATTAATTTTTGAATATACAATGAGAGAGATCCAATTTAGAGAAGCACTACGCGAAGCATTAAGCGAAGAAATGCGTAAAAACGAGAACATTTTTTTAATGGGCGAGGAAGTTGCGCAATACAATGGTGCATATAAAGTTAGTCAGGGCATGTTAGATGAGTTTGGCGACAAACGTGTAATCGATACGCCAATTGCTGAATTAGGCTTTGCTGGTATCGGTATCGGTGCAGCAATGAATGGCTTGGTTCCAGTTGTAGAGTTTATGACTTTCAATTTCTCATTGGTAGCAATTGATCAGATCATCAATGCTGCAGCAAAAATTTTGTCAATGAGTGGTGGTCAGTTTTCTGTGCCAATCGTTTTCCGTGGCCCAACAGGTAATGCTGGACAATTAGGCGCACAACACTCACAAAACTTCGAAAACTGGTTTGCAAATTGCCCAGGTTTAAAAGTGGTTGTTCCATCAACCCCATATAATGCTAAAGGCTTGTTAAAAGCTGCTATCAACGATCCAGATCCAGTTATTTTCATGGAATCTGAAGTGATGTACGGCGATAAAGGCGATGTGCCAGAAGGCGAATACACTTTAGAAATTGGTAAAGCACAAGTTGCTAAAGAAGGTACAGATGTAACCATTGTAACTTTCGGTAAAATGTTAACACGTGTAGTTAATCCGGCAGTAGAAGAATTAACTAAAGAAGGAATTAGCGTAGAAGTGATCGATTTATTAACCGTTCGCCCTATTGATTATGCAACCATTATCAGTTCTGTTAAAAAAACAAATCGTTTAGTAATTGTAGAAGAAGCTTGGCCATTGGCATCAATCTCTTCAGAAATTACTTTCAACGTTCAAAAACATGCATTCGATCATTTAGATGCGCCAATTTTGCGTATCACTTGTGCCGATGTGCCACTTCCGTATGCACCAACCTTAATTGCTGCTAGTTTGCCTAATGCAGAGAGAGTGGTTAAAGCAGTTAAAGAAGTAATGTACGTTAACAAATAATATTGATTTGTTATCCTGAGCTTGTCGAAGGATCTCTATCATAAAATACAAATCCCCTAAGGTTTCTTGGGGGATTTTTTGTTGAATTAGCATAAGTAAAACAAAGTCAGTAGTTCTTTTGAACATCCTAGTAGCAGGGCCATTCTTAATTAAACCCGATTGCAGCGAACACGGAGCCGAAGGAACGTAGGCGAAGTAAAGCGTAACTGCTGCTGCCAATAGTTACTGCTCTTTCATTTTCTAATTGATGAGTAAATTATTGATCGTAAAATAGATGTGTTGACATCTGGAAAGCAAAACCTGCGGTTCTTGGTTTAAAGAACAACGTTTCACTATCAATGTGTAAAATCATCAACTAATCATTTTCATCTTTGTAATCATGTAGCTAAATTAGCTTCCTCTAAAATTCAACATGGATATACATTTTCAGCATATAGCAAGCACATTAAATATTGCGGTTAAACAAGTAAGCGCAACCTTGGCCTTATTAGACGAAGGAGCAACAGTACCCTTTATTTCTCGTTACCGTAAAGAGGTTACAGGCAGTTTAGACGAGGTGCAGGTGGCGGCCATTAGAGATTTGGCCCAACAACTACGTGAGTTGGATAAACGTCGCGAAGCCATCTTAAAATCGCTTACAGAGCTAGAGAAATTAACGCCAGAATTGGCTAAAAAGATCAATGAAGCCAAAACGATTACCGCTTTAGAAGACATTTACCTGCCTTACAAGCCTAAACGTAAAACAAGAGCTTCGGTAGCTAAAGAAAAAGGTTTAGAACCTTTGGCCTTACGCATTTTATCGCAAAGCAGAATTGACCCAGCCGAAGAAGCAGAAATGTATGTGAAAGCAGATAAGGGAGTAAATAATACCCTCGAAGCCTTAGCAGGAGCAAGAGATATCATTGCCGAAATGATCAGTGAGGATACCGAAGCAAGAACAAAAATGCGCCATCACTTTACCCAAAAAGCTACCTATAAAACAGTAATGGTAAAGGGAAAAGAAGAAGCGGGGATCAAGTATAAAGATTATTTTGAATGGGAAGAAAGTGCCAAAACTGCACCATCGCACAGGGTATTGGCCATGCGTAGGGGCGAGCAAGAAGGCTTCTTGAAATTAGATGTACTTCCGCCTGACGAAGATGCCATTGCACTATTGGAAAATCAGTTTATCACCGCCAGAAATGCTTGTAGCGACCAAGTGCAATTGGCCATTAATGATGGTTACAAAAGATTGCTTCGCCCGGCCATGGAAACTGAATTAAGGGCTTTAACCAAACAAAAGGCAGATGATGAAGCCATCAAAGTTTTTGCCGAAAATGCCCGTCAGCTTTTATTGGCAGCACCAATGGGACAAAAAAATGTATTGGCCATCGACCCTGGTTTTAGAACAGGGTGTAAGGTGGTTTGTTTAGATCAGCAGGGGCAGTTATTGGTGAATACCACCATCTACCCACATACCGGACAAGGTAATTTAAAAGATGCCGCTTGGCAATTGACCCAATTGTGCGAAAAACATGCTGTAGAAGCTATTGCTATTGGGAATGGAACAGCAGGTAGAGAAACCGAAACTTTTGTACGTGGCTTAAAAATTCCAGATGTGGTTGTAGTGATGGTGAACGAAAGTGGGGCCTCTATCTATTCGGCATCGCCATTAGCTAGAGAAGAATTTCCAACACAAGATATTACCGTTCGCGGTGCAGTTTCAATTGGCCGCAGATTGATGGATCCATTGGCAGAATTGGTGAAAATTGACCCTCGATCTATCGGTGTAGGTCAGTACCAGCATGATGTAGACCAAAATCAACTGAAACAAAGTTTGGATGATACGGTAATGAGTTGTGTAAATGCTGTGGGGGTTGAGTTAAATACAGCTTCCAAACAGGTGCTATCTTACGTATCTGGCTTGGGCGAACAGTTGGCGCAGAATATTGTCAATTACCGCAATACAAATGGTGCATTTAAAAATAGAGAAAGCTTAAAAAAAGTTCCCCGTTTGGGCGATAAGGCATTTGAGCAGGCCGCTGGTTTTTTACGTATCCGTGATGCCAAGCAGGTTTTAGATCGCAGTGGGGTTCACCCAGAACGGTATGCCTTGGTGCATCAAATGGCGGCTGATCTGGGCTGTACAGTAGATGATCTGATCAAAGACATCAACTTGCAGAAACAAATCAACCTACAGCGTTATGTGAGCGCTACTGTGGGTTTGCCTACTTTAAATGATATTGTAAAAGAATTGGCCAAACCTGGGCGTGATCCACGTGAGCAATTTGAAGCCTTTAGTTTTGCCGAAGGGGTAAATGCAATTGAAGATCTGAAAACAGGAATGAAATTGTCGGGTATCGTTACCAACATCACTAATTTTGGTGCCTTTGTAGATATTGGTGTACACCAAGATGGTTTGGTGCATACCAGCCAATTGGCTAATCGATTTGTGGCTAATCCTAATGATGTGGTTAAGGTAAGTCAGGTGGTAGAAGTTACTGTGGTGGAGATAGATGTGGCCCGTAAAAGGATTTCTTTATCTATGAAGACCGAAAATGGCCCTAAACCAAAAGAACAAGGAACAAGAAATAAAGAACAAGAGTCGAGGAGCAAAGCACAAGCAGGTGGGAATAAAGACAACAAACCACAGCCACAAAAAACTGTTCCAGCTAAAAAAGATGCCGATGGCGATTTGCAAGAGAAATTAGCCAAACTGAAAGGGTTGTTTAAATAAGGCTTTTTAGGGGTCGGGATTGCAAATCCCGACCAACCTATTATATCATCTTTTTCGATGGTTCGTGTTTCACGAACCATCGAAAAACCTAGAGCTCAATCTGTCTCTTGATGCTTTCTTCAAGCGAAATTAAGGTCTCTGTTCGTTGTATGCCCTTAACAGCTTGTATCTCTTCGTTGAGTACATGGCGCAAGTGGTTGGTGTCACGGCAGGTAATTTTAGCAAACATACTGTAAGAACCAGTGGTGTAATGCAACTCAACTACTTCTTTGATCTTACTCAATTGTTCTACCGCATCTTTATATAGCGAACCCTTTTCTAGATAAATACCCAAAAAGGCAGTAATGTCAAAGCCTGCTTTTTTAGGGTCTATAATTAAATGAGAGCCTTTAATAATGCCCATATCCATCAGTTTTTTCATCCTTACGTGAACAGTTCCACCAGAAATGATGAGTTCTTTGGCAATTTCTGTGTAAGGTTTGGTAGCATCCTGCATCAACTGCGTTAAAATCTGAATATCGAGGTTGTCAATTTCTAAATTTTGGGTTTCTTTTTTAAGCATAAATTTCTTAAATATTAATGATAATGCAATTTAATTACAAAATTTGTAAAAATAAAATAAAATGATTAAAATATTTGCAACATATTCGGTATTTGTCTTATGTTTGTATCAAGCAACTCGGTTAGCAGTTAACAGTTCGCAACTGAAAACTGATAATTGTAAACTGAGGGCTAAACAATGTAGGGTGGTGAAATTGGCAGACACACCTCCTTGTCTCGGTGGTAGAGAAAATGGGAAATCCAGCAATGGTACAACCACTCTATGAAGGTTCGACTCCTTCCCCTACAGCACTTCAGTAAACAATTTACAGCAAGTAGTTTTAGTAACTGCGAACTGAAAATTGAGAACTGAAAACTAAAGAATGTTGGGTGGTGAAATTGGCAGACACACCTCCTTGTCTCGGTGGTGGGGATCATGGGACAAACGCAATTTATGGGTTGACCACAAATTAATTTTGAATTGCAGCTAACTACCCCTTGAAGGTTCGACTCCTTCCCCAACAGCCAGTTTTAATAAATAATAAGTTAGTTAAGGGAGCGGTCCAAGTACAGACTGCTCTTTTTTTTTGCCCTAAAAAAGCGATTGTCACAAAAATCATACTTTGTCACTCCAAGATTCTCGAAAGTTCATCAATCTTTCTCTTTTACACTTCAAAGGCCTCAAGGTAACCAAAACTTTAGTTTCACTTAATTTTTAAATACACTTTTCTATTTTAGAAAGGAATGCTTTCTTGCGTAATGGTTTGTGATTTAGTATATTAGGATTAGTTAATTAATTATTCAACCTAAAACAAAAATTAATTATGATCGGAAAAGCATTATCTAGAAATGAAATGAAACAGACTACTGGAGGTGATCCAGGATGTCTGGCTTGTACTAGCAGCTGTCTTTATGAATTTGGCGGACCAGGTGCAGGTTGCCCTCCAGGTGGAAACTGTGTACTAACAGAATGTAGTGCTTGGCATTGGACTTGTCCAGAAGAATACAGGTACCGTGCGGTATGCGATTGGGAAGTGTAATTTCCTGATCAAGAAAACTGAAAAGGCTATCTTAATTGAGATAGCCTTTTCTATTGGTTTTGGTATTTAATTGCTGCCTTATTTATCATTAGTTTTTTATCAGATCTTTTTATTCAATTTTCTCTATACAAACTTTTTTATTGTATATCGTATTGTAAATTAGTATTTTAGGGTAACTAACCAATTAGTCAACCCTAAAACAAAATGAATTATGATTGGAAAAACCTTATCTAGAAACGAAATGAAGCAGACCACTGGAGGTTCTGCTTGTGCTGCTTGTATTAATTATTGCCCTTATGATCCTTATGATCCGAGTTTCGGTTGCCAGCCAGGATACAGCTGTGTGCTAAGGGAGTGTAATGCTTGGTCTTGGGGATGTGATGATGCAGATAGGTACCATACAGTATGCGTGCTTTAGTTTCTGAATGTAGCACAAATAGAAAAACGGTTTCAAAATAGAACAGTTTTTTGATGTGTAAGATAAGAGGCCATCCATTAATATGGATGGCCTCTCGTTTTAAGGGTTCAGCTTTTATTTGATCCCGTATTTATCACTGAATTTTTTATCCAATTGTTTGTGCAAGTTGTCTAAATTAATAGAGCGGCCTTGAATAAAGGCTTCTTCCACTTTATTGCTTTTCATATCCAATGCATCACCAGCAGAGATAAAGAAAGTAGCATCTTTACCTACAGCCAAACTTCCAGTAGTTTTATCAACTCCCATTACTTTAGCTGCATTTAGCGTAATTGTTTTCAATGCATCTTCTTTGCTCATGCCCCAAGTAGAAGCCGTACCTGCCATAAAAGGCAAGTTACGTTGTTGCCAAAATCCATCAATACTTACCACTACAGTAACACCAGCATTATTTAATGCAGCTGCATTTTTGTAGGGCATATTTACATCGTCGTCAACATTGTTTGGTAAAGCATGAGGTTGTTTTACAACCACTGCAACATTATTGGTTTTTAAGAAATCGGTTAGCATGTAAGCCTCATCTGCACCAACAATTACCGGAGTAATCCCGTATTTTTTGGCAAAAGTTACTGCGGCAACAATGTCTTTTTGCACATTGGCCGTAATAAATAATTTCTCTGAGCCATTAAATAAACCTTTCATTGCTGCTAAACGCGTGTTTGTTACCGCAGGTGTAGCTTCGCTATAAAGTTTTGCTTCGGTAAAAAATTTATTTAATTCTGCAATTGCATTTTGGGTACGTTCATTCGGGTCAACACCGCCAAGGGCTGCGCCACCTGGTCTGCCACCACCAAAACCACCTCTACCTCTAGGGGCAGCAGGCCATGTCATGTGCATTGCATCTTCTTTTTTAATTGCTGCATCTTCCCAATTCCAAGCATCTAATTGTACTACAGAAGAACTACCAGAAATGGTACCTCCTTGTGGTGTAATTTGTGCCATTAAAATACCATTGCTACGTAGGGTAGCAGGTACCTTAGAATCGGTATTGTAGGCAATGATAGAACGGATATGTGCGTTGTTATCGCCCAATTCATCTTGGTCATTCGTTGCTTTTACCGATTCGATCTCTATTAGACCCAAGTTGGTAATAGGGGCAATAAAACCAGGATAAATGTGTTTACCCGAAGCCGTAATTAATCGGCCATCATTAGCACTAAATTTCACGGTCGTGGCATCGCCAATACCTGTAATTTTGCCCTTTTCTAAGGTGATGTAACCGTTCTCTATTACTTTCCCATCGCCAGTATGGATGGTAGCGCCAAGCACAATAATTCTTTGGCTTTGCGGTTTTGCAGGAGAAATATTTGCTTGCCCATAGCTTAAGCTAACTGAAGCAAATAGGGCAATTGCTGTACTGATATACTTATTCATGATTGTGTTCTCCTTCCATTTGGTTTACTTCAGCCCAGTAATCTTCTTCCGATTCGCAAGCATAAAGTCTTGGTGGTCTTTCGCCAAAAGCACGTTGTGTACGTGCACCTGCATTTTTGCTATCAGCCAATTTTTGAATGATGCGAGCTTTTTCAGTTTTTTGTGCTTTTTGTACTTGAGCATCACGGTCAATATCCCAGTAAGCAATACCATCAACAAAAGTTTTTTCTGCTTTTGCATAGATTGATAATGGATTTGCAGACCAGATTACCACATCGGCATCTTTACCAACTTTGATACTGCCCACTCTGTTGTCAACATGTAACATTCTGGCAGGGTTTAAGGTTACAAATTTTAAAGCATCTTCTTCAGGTACACCACCATATAATACTGATTTACCAGCTTCTTGATTTAAACGACGAGCCATTTCTGCATCATCAGAGTTAAATGCGGTAGTGATACCTACGTTGTGCATAATTTTTCCGTTGTAAGGGATTGCTTCTTGAACCTCCATTTTGTAGGCCCACCAATCTGAGAAAGTTGATGCAGCAATACCATGCGCTTTCATTTTGTCTGCTACTTTATAGCCCTCTAAAATGTGCGTAAATGTATTGATTTTGAAACCTAGGCTATCTGCAACATGAATTAACATGTTGATTTCACTTTGTACATAAGAGTGACAAGTAATGAAACGTTTGTTGTTTAAGATCTCAACCAATGCGTCTAATTCTAAATCTCTACGTACATTGTTGCCTTTAACAGCCATTGCTTTTTCGTATTCTTTGGCACGCGTAAATGCATCTACATAAACTTGTTCAACCCCCATACGTGTTGATGGGAAACGGGTACTGCTTGTTGAAGAACTTTGTTTAACGTTCTCGCCCAATGCAAACTTGATAAAACCGTCGTTGCCACCAAATTTTAATTCTTCAGGTGCTTTGCCCCAACGTAATTTAATCAATTGACTTTGTCCGCCAATAGCATTAGCCGAACCGTGTAAGATATGTGAAGTGGTAACACCACCAGCCAACTGGCGATAGATGTTTACATCCTCAGAGTTGATTACATCAGCAATGCGAACTTCGGCAGAAACTGATTGTGCACCTTCGTTGATACCGCCACTAGCTGCAATGTGCGAGTGCTCATCAATTAAACCAGCAGTAATGTGTTTGCCAGTTGCGTCGATTACTTTGGCCGAACCTGCAGCTAGATTTTTACCTACCGCTTTGATTTTGCCATTTTCCATCAATACATCGGCATTTTGTAAGATACCTTCTTTTTCATTGGTCCAAACCGTTGCATTTTTTAACAATACAGTTTCTTGAACTGGCATTGTAGTATTACCAAATGCAATGAATGGGAAAATTAATGGCCCATTTGCGATAGCTGGTTTAGCTGGCTCATCGCGTTTTGGTGCTTCTTTAGCCGCTTCTTTAAAACTTCCGTTCCAAGAACCTGCAGCCATGGCATTCACAATCACATCGCCACTAAAGGCTAATGGACTAGCACCAGTTAAGTAACCACTTAAACGTACATCTCCTGTAGGGTTTTTCTTCAAGTTGAAGGTAATGGTTACCCAATCGCCATTGCGTGTAAATGTGGCATTCGTTTTAACACTATCAGCACCTAAACGCTCAATAGCTGCAACTGAACCACCTGCTGTACCAGTAATTCTTAAAATGGTTGATCCAACGCCATCAATATTTAAATTGTAAGTTCCACGTAGATCGGTTACATCCATTTTGTTAACCACAAAACGTTTGCCCTGTACCCAGTTTTCGAAAATGATGTTTCCAGATTTGAATAGGTTTTCAGAAGTAATCAAGAAGTTAGCCAATTTGCCTTTTTCTAGGGTTCCAACTTTGTCGTTGATACCCAATATACCAGCAGGAATTTCTGTTACCGCCATTAAAGCTTGTTTCTCAGATAATCCGTTACTGATGGCTTGTTGAATGTTAGCCCAGAAATCTCTAGGTGCATCTAAACCATAAGTAGTTAAGGCAAATTTGATACCTGCTTTTTCTAAAACACCTGGGTTTGTTGGTGCCAATTCCCAGCTTTTTAATTGTGCTAAACTTAAGTTTCTTGCATCGCTAGGATCTTCTACGTCAAATGCTTTAGGGAAACTGATCGGAATGATCAAAGTTGCTCCTGTAGCTTTTACCGCATCAACACGTTGATACTCATCGCCGGTAGATTTAATGATAAACTGTTTGCCAAATTCTTTGGCAACTTTGTCGGCACGTAAAATATTTGCCCAACCATCGGCCTCAAAAAGCTGAGGTAAGCCTTGTTGTTTGTTAAACTGCTCTAAAGAGATGTTGTATTCTTCTTTTTGTCCTTTGTACCAAGATGCATCCATATAAGTTTGGCGCAACAAAGCGATAGAACCCATTAAAGAAGATGGGTAATCGTTAGATGAAGTACCTCTGTTAAATGAATAGTTTGCTGCACTTTGATCGTTCAACATCACCTCGTTTTCTTTACCATCATTTAAGGTAACTGCTGCAGAAGTACCACGGGCAATACCGTCTCTGCTAATTGCATTTACACTACCAAAACCAGCTTTACGTAAATCGTCAGCTTTTTTGGTGTCAATAGTAAAAACAGTTCTTACTTCAGTTTCTGGGCGGATACTCTCGTTCCAGTTGTAAGCTCCTTTTTTAGTTGAAGTAAATACAGATTGTCTGCCACCGAAACCTCCAAAGCCTCCGGCTGCTCCAGCACGTTGTGCCTCAGGAATACCGTAAGAAGTAAAAGCATCAATTAAAGAAGGGTAAATGTATTTCCCTTTCAAGTCGATCACTACATATCCTTTCGGAATTGCAGTGCCTGTACCAACCGATTGGATGGTTTTGTCTTTAACTAGTAACACTCCGTTACTAATAGTTTGATTGGCATTAACCACAATGTTTGCATTGGTAAAAGCATACAATCCTGGTCTAACATCGTATGAACCATTAACGGGATAAGTTTGCTGTGCAAACAAAAATGCAGTAGAAAATACCAACGCTAGCGTGAGTAGAATTTTCTTCATAATTTTTATTTAATATAAGTGCTTAAATCTATTGATAAATAAAGATTTATAGCTTACCTAACTTTTATTTTACATTTTGTTCATCCTAATTTGATACAGGTTCTAACTGGTGTCGGGAAAAAAATATTTGAAAACAGAAAAACCCACTTGTTTTTACACAAATGGGTTTAAAAATGAAATAAATCTTAATTAAAATCCGTAACGCAAACCAATTTGGAACTGATAAGGATTACCTGATGGATTAACCACACCAGAGTTGTTTACCCTATAGTTGAATGCCTTAGTTGTTGCATCGTAATTTGGAACTGCCGGAATTTCTGGAGTTGTAGGTGTTGCAGATATTTTAGCTACGCCGTTTAATGCATATAAAGCCTGACTGCCCAAAGTTTCGTTTACACCCCATTTCTTTTTGATCAGGTTGGCAAGGTTAAAGATATCGCCAGAGATTTCAATGTTGTGGGTTTTATAGATCTTGAATTTTTTGCTGATCCTTAAATCAACAACGCCATAAAAGCCATTGATACCACCATTACGTTGCGCAATTTGACCTGAATATTTTAAGATATAATCTTTTAAGCTTTGGCTAGCCAATGGATTGTCTAATAAAGTTTGTAAGCCAGTACGTACGTTAGCTGGTACATTTGGATTGTTCCTGTCAAAAATGAAAGCCAGATCGTTAGTGGCCACAAAATCGCCATTGGTATTTGCTCCACTTAACAAACTGTAACGTGTGCCACCGATACCCGAATAACGAACCCCAACAGTAACCCCATAAAATGTAGGTAAAGTACCATAAATAACCACTTTATTACGGAATTGGTTATCTGAATAGGTCATGTTACTTAAGTTTCTAGGATCGTCTTTTACTGGTAAAGACAAGGTTGCAGAGTTGGCTACGTTACCATTATATGAGGTATTGTCTTTGGTGTCGTTCCAGGTATAACTTACAGAGATTTCACCATCTTTAAAATATTGCCAAGTAGCATCTAAAACAACCGCAAACTGATTAACTCTACCTTGGCTATTCAACTCTAACACGCGACCAAATTTATTGCTGATACGACCTGTTTTCCAATCGGCCGAACCATTACTTGGCATTGTTGGTACAAATACACCTCGGTTAGCTTCATTTGGTAAAGTAAAGTATGGATTAGCTGCCATGTTACGGTCTACATACATGTAGTTATGGCGACCTAAAGTTGCATAACCTGTAATGCCCACTTTTAACTTATCGGTAATTAACTTGCTATACGATAGGTTGGCTTTGTAAACAACTGGAATTTGTGCATCTTCAGCATTGGTATTAATGGTTGGTACCTGAAAGGCAGCCAATGTTGGCGCACTTACACTTCCATTTCTATAACCAGGGAAGTTTGGCGTAGGTACATCTGCACCAAAAACGTCAACGGTAGCCAAGTGTTTACCATCAAAAGTTAAGTTGTTAATGGTTACATAATTGTTAATGTCAGAACCAAATATACCGGCACCTAAACGGATAAAATCAGTACGGTTCTCATTAATGTCCCAGTTTAACTGAATTCTTGGTTGCAACAAGAATTGGGTTAATTTATGGTCTGTTCTTATTTTTAACTCATCATATAAAGTTTGGTTAAATGGCGATGTTGGATAAGCACTGTAGTCCATACGTAAACCTCCAATAAAATCTAAACCTTTAGCCAATTTAGTTTGCATCTGTCCGTATAATGCAGCATTCCAAATGCCCGATTTTACAGTTGGATCTGCCATTAGGGGCACTTCTCTGTAGTATCTATTTGGCACTAGATTCTCGAAATTTTCGAATGCAGTAGCGGTTGTTGAATTGGTATACTCAAAACGACCATTTACCTCACTACCATATAACGAAGTAGCTCTGGTGTACATTACATCAACCCCAAAAGTATATTTAACCTTATCTGTATTGTAGTAGAGATTGTCTACCAATTGGAAAACATTGTTGGTAAAACCTTCTTGGCCGAAACGGTGACCGCCAATCTGAACAGCAGTTTTAGGTTTCGAACCATTTGAAAGTGTTGATTCAAGGTTTCCAACAATTGCTCTAGGTATTGGGCCTGGCAATTGATTTCCTTGTGTACTTGCCTGGAAAGTATACAAGTGCTGTGCTTTTAACTCGTTGGTTACTTTACTGCTTACGGTAGTACGTAAGGTGGCCAATAAGCTGTTGTCTACGTTTTTATCGTTACCATAACTTTCAAAGAAGTTGATGGCCGTATTGTCGGCCAAACCCAATGGGTTTCTATCATTGGTATAGTTATCACGAATGGTTAATAGATTTTTGCCGTCGATTTGCCAATCGATACGGGCAAAAGCAGCATCAGAACCACGCTTTTTATTAAATGAACCAAATTGAGGCAAGTTTGAAACTCCATATTTAGCACGGGCAACATTAACAAAACTGTTTAAGGTGGCATTGCTAATGTTAAATCTAGCTTCGTCGGCAGGCGATTTAATATCAGCAATAATTAACGGACGAGCATCTCTTTGATGGTCCCAAGCTACAAAATAGTGCAACTTGTCTTTAATAATTGGCCCACCCAAAGTAAAGCCATACTGATAAGTAGAGAAATCATTGTCTCTTTTGTTACCTCTAATGTCGTACGGGCTAGCTAGCCAGTTGGCACGACCATAGGTAAATGCACTACCACTTACCGTATTTGTACCCGCTTTGGTTACTGCACTAATGGTACCACCACCAGCTCTACCAAGCGTTACATCATATTGATTGGTTACTACTTTAAATTCTCTTACGGCCTCGATAGAAATAGCATAAGGTGCACCACTTCTGCTGGTAGTAGAACCTGCTGAAGTTGGGTTTTTGGCATTCATGCCATCAATGGTATAATTGGTTGATGAGCCCAACTGACCAGAGATGTTTCCACCACGACTTAATGGAGATAAATCCATCAAAGTAGAGAAATTACGACCATTAACAGGAAGTTGGGTAATGGCCTTTGCCGATATTTCTGTAGAAGCACCAAAGTTCTGTACTTTGTTTTTTAATCCAGATGCCACTACTTGAACAGCAGCCAAGGTTTGCGCCTCAACCTGCATTTTAATGGCAACTTTTACAACGTCGCCCTGATTTAACATATAGCCAGATCTGATTTGCTCGCCAAGGCCTAAAAAAGTAGCCTTAACTGTGTAAGGGCCACCCAATGGAAGCTCTTTAAAGGTATATTCGCCATTGGCATTTGTACCTGTTTTGGTGGTGAAACCAGTTGATTCATTTCTTACTTGAACTGAAACGCCAGCAATGGGTTTCTTTTGTTCATCAGAAATTACACCAGAGATAGATGCTTGTGTAGTTTGTGCAAATACTTTTGTACTGCCCAAAAATAACAACACCATCAGTGATAAAGAAAGTAGAAGTTTATTCATGTGAGGGGAATTTAAGTGTAACACAAAAATGACTTTCAAAAATTAAGCGTGTTCTGCTTTATAATTATCAAATTGTAAACTAGTTTTTTAAACTACCCTGATACATTATCCTAATGTTAAGAAAGGTTATAAATAAACATTAGGTGTTTAACTGGTATTGCATATCCATCTGATAATTTGTTATTTTTGAAATAAAAAACCATGAATTTTTACGACATCTTAAAAAGTGCACACTCTGGTTGGAGATACATTGTTTTCATCCTTTTATTGATTGCCGTTATCCAGGCGCTAGCGGGTTGGTTTGGCAAAAAAGCCTATACAGAAGGCAATAGAAAACTCAATGTGTTTACATTGATTAGTGCACACATCCAACTGTTGTTAGGATTAGTATTGTACTTTTTAAGCCCTTTAACCAAATTGCCATCTTCAGAGGCTCTTGGTCGTTATTGGAAAATGGAGCATATCAGTATCATGGTTATCGCCATTATCTTGATTACCGTGGGTAATGCTAAATCTAAAAAAGTAGCCGATGCTGTAGCTAAACATAAAACTATTGCCATTTTCTTTGGTTTGGCTTTTATATTTATTGTTGCTGCTATTTTAATGATGACAAAAAGCGATCCTTCTAAAACATTTTTTGGGGTTTCTTAGGTACTCATAGTGTATAGCTAATCGTTTGAAATGATTGACTTTTGTCGGTTATAAGTTCTTTTGAGTTTCTAAGTGAGAAAATTCTTTTGCTGTATATTTAATAATATTCTTTGAAATTAACTTTTGAGGAATATTCATTTTTTTATAGAAGTATGTAATAATTTTTAGGTAGTTTTCTTTTACCTATAAAATTTAGACATCTATAATTATGAAAACAACAGTAGCATTAATCGCACTTATCTTAGGGCTAATTTGTATTTTTTGGATGCATGTTCAAACAAAAAAATACCAAACAAATGATAAATATATATGGCTAATCTTAGCCTTTTTTATACCCATACCAACAGTTTTTATTTTTTATTTTACACAAATGAGTAATAAAACAATGAAATAATCGAAAGGTTTAAGTTAATAAATGATCAAAATATTTTGATTATTTAACTTTTTGTATATTTTTGCTTTACAATGATTAACAATAACATACATACATGGCAATGGCGTGGTAATTCTGAAAAGAGTTTCGTCGTAGCTTTGTGCACCTTATAGTTTATCAACCTAAACCTAAACCACATTTAAAAACCCGACGCGAACCACGTCGGGTTTTTTGTTTTAAAAAATTCGCTTGGTTGAAATAATAGAAAAGAAAAATGAAAACATACCATATACAAACACATACTAAAAAACGATTAGCAGATACTACAACGCCAGTAAGTATTTATTTACGGTTGCGTGATGTTTTTCCGAATACGATATTGTTAGAAAGTTCGGATTACCATAGTAGAGAAAATGCAACCAGTTATGTTTGTGCAGAGCCAGTAGCCGGAATTATTTTGAAAGATGGTGTATTGAGCACGTATTTTCCAGATGGTACCAAAGAAACAAAAACAGACTTTGTTTTAACAGATGAGATTTCTGCTTTTAAAGCTCGGTTTAATCCGCAGGTACAAAGCAAAGAAAAACATATTTCCACAGGTCTATTTGGTTATTTTACATGGAATGCAGTGCAGCACTTTGAAGATATCCATTTTACAGCTACTACGCCTGATGACGATCAAATTCCATTGATGCAATACCATGTATACCGTTATATCATTGCTATAGACCACTTTAAAAATGAGGTAACATTGGTTAAAAATGTATTCAATGAAGATGAAAATGAAGACCTGACAAAAATCGAATACATTATCCAGAATAAGAATTTTCCTGAATATAGTTTCAAGACCAATGGAGAAGAAACATCTAATTTAACAGATGATGGTTTTATGGTGATGGTTGAGCAATTGAAGAAACACATCTACCGTGGTGATGTTTTTCAAATTGTACCATCAAGGGCATTTAGTCAAGGTTTTTTGGGCGATGAATTTAACGTTTACCGTTGTCTGCGATCCATTAACCCTTCGCCGTATCTATTCTATTTTGATTATGGAAGTTTTAAGCTCTTTGGTTCATCGCCCGAGGCTCAAATTACCATTAACAGCAATGTAGCCAATATTTTTCCAATTGCAGGTACATTTAAGCGCACAGGAAATGACGAAGAAGATGCTGCTTTAGCCAAACAATTAGAACAAGATCCGAAAGAAAGTGCAGAACATGTAATGTTGGTAGATTTGGCCAGAAACGATTTAAGTAGGCATTGTAATGGGGTAGAAGTAAAATCATTTAAAGAAGTTCAATACTACTCGCACCTGATCCATTTGGTATCTAAAGTGAGTGGAAATTTACAAGATGGGGTAAGTGCCTTTAAAGTGGTAGCCGATACTTATCCGGCCGGAACATTAAGTGGAGCACCAAAATACAAAGCCATGCAGTTGATAGATCAGTACGAACAATTGGGGCGTAATTTTTATGCAGGGGCAATAGGTTACATGGGTTTCAATGAAGACTTTAACCATGCCATTATGATCCGAACTTTTATGAGTAAAAATAACAAACTACACTATAGAGCTGGTGCAGGAATTGTAGCAGATTCGATAGCAGAGAATGAGCTGAACGAGGTGAATAATAAGATTGCGGCATTACGCAAAGCCATCATTATGGCGCAGGAAATATAGAGGTTAAAACATGAAAAAGCCAGAATTATGTGAGAATATTAACGAAATACGCTTTCATATTGATGCTATCGATAAGCATATTATTGAGTTAATAGGAGAGAGAGCTCAATATGTAAAAGTGGCGTCTAAGTTTAAAGTAAATGAAGCAACCGTTAAAGCGCCCGAAAGATTTAAAGCAATGCTTTTGCAAAGACGGAGTTGGGCTGTAGAGGAAGGGTTAAACCCCGATGTTATGGAGAAAATGTACACAGACTTGGTAAATTATTTTATCAACGAAGAATTAAATGATTGGAAAATTAAAAATGGAAACGAATAACAAGATATTGGTAATTGATAACTACGATAGTTTTACTTATAATTTGGTGCACTTGATTAATGAGTTAGGTTATGAAGCTGTAGTTTGGAGAAACGATAAGTTTGCATTGGCTGATGTAGCAGCATACGATAAAATCTTGCTTTCGCCAGGGCCAGGTGTGCCTGAAGAAGCAGGCTTGTTATTGGAGGTAATTAAAACCTATGCCCCAAGCAAAAGCATTATGGGCGTATGTTTAGGTCAACAGGCCATTGCCGAAAGCTTTGGTGGTAGTTTGCTCAACTTAGGTAGACCAATGCACGGCATTGCCACTCCAATTACAGTGTTAGACGAAAACGAACTCACCTTTAAAAATTGTGCTGGGCCAATTGAAGTTGGGCGTTACCACTCGTGGGTAGTTAATCCGGCAGACTTGCCAGCAAGTTTAAAGGTAACGGCAATTGATGGCGATGGGCAGATCATGGCCTTACGTCATCAACAATATGATGTGTGCGGGGTACAGTTCCACCCAGAGAGCGTGCTTACACCAAGTGGCAAACAAATGATGAAAAACTGGTTAGAAAATTAGCAGATGAACATTTTAGATCAAATCGTTTTACGTAAAAAAGAAGAGGTGGCCTTAGCCAAACAAATGGTTTCGGTAAAGGAACTTGAAGCTAATGTTAATTTCAATAGACAGCCGTTTGTTTTTAAAGATTTTTTGCTGGATGAAAAACGGACAGGGATCATCTCTGAATTTAAAAGACGATCACCCTCAAAAGGTTTGATCAATGGTACAGCCGATGTGGCCGAAGTAACCCAAGCTTATAATTTGGCTGGCGCCTCTGCATTATCTGTATTAACTGATACTGATTTTTTTGGTGGAAAAGCAGCAGATTTATATCAGGCCAGAACAGTAAACCAGATCCCCATTTTGAGAAAAGACTTTATGATTGATGAATACCAGCTTTTAGAAGCCAAAGCTTGGGGAGCAGATATCGTGTTGTTGATTGCGTCTATTTTAAGCCCGCAACAGGTTATTGGTTTTGGCAAACTGGCGCAAAGTTTAGGCTTAAGTGTATTGTTAGAAGTTCATAATTTAGAAGAGCTGGAGCAAACCATTTGCCCTTTTGTAAATGCCATCGGCGTAAACAATAGAAATTTGGGCAATTTTACGGTAAACATCCAAACCTCATTTGATTTGGTTGACCATATTCCCAACGATTTTTTAAAGATATCCGAAAGTGCCATCGACAATCCAGAAGTAATCAAACAATTGAAAGCCGTAGGTTATCAGGGATTTTTAATTGGAGAAAACTTTATGAAAACCGATGATCCAGGACAAGCGATTAGGGAATTTGTAGCGCAGCTTTAACGACGGGGAATGCGATAGGCCAAGCCAAAACTGATGTTGCGTTCTACTAAACCAATGGCCAAATCGTGTACATTGGTTTGCGGATAGATAAAGATTCCATACCCTTTTTTGTGGTAATATTGAACGCCCGCACCAATTCCGGCACCAAGGCTACTTCCACCTTTTACATTAAAATCGGCAGATAGCCCTCCACTAATGAAGAAGAATTTGGCAATATCGAACCGTATTTTAAAGGGAATAAAAAAGGCATTATAAGATTTGTTAACTATGGGTTTTGGCTCGGGAGAACCAAATTCTTTAAATGTGTAACGATGTGTAAGTAAAGAAATTCCAGTTTCGATGTAAGCATGTTTGCCTATGCCACCATAATAATTTAAGCCAAAAAGATTAACGGGCCCTTTACTATTGGTGCCATTACTTTTAGCTAATGCTGCAAATGGCCTAATCTCTCCATTGCCATGTCCATAACTAATGGAGTAGATATTGGCACCTTTTTTTTGTGCCAGACCAGAAAATGCAATAAGAAAGAGCGGTAAAACGAAAAGATATTTCATCTGTTGTTAAGCTTGAGCGTTTAGAATTTTGAACAAGCAAAGTACAAATAAAACCACAATTTTAAACTTCGTATATTTGTAAATAATTACATGGGAAAACAGAAATATTATGATACAGCCCTGAAGCAAGAACGAGCCGTACTTGTTGGGGTAATTACGCCTGGCGAAAAACCTGAACAGACTAAAGAATATTTAGATGAATTGGCTTTTTTGGTAGATACAGCTGGTGGTGCGGTAGAAAAAGTCTTTACACAAAAGATGCTGAAACCAGATCGTGCTACGTTTGTGGGCACAGGAAAGTTAGAAGAGATACAGGCTTATGTAAAGGCCGAAGAAATAGATATGGTGGTTTTTGACGATGAATTGTCACCATCGCAATTGCGTAACATTGAGCGAGAGCTACAAGTAAAAATCTTGGACAGGAGCAACTTGATCTTAGATATCTTTGCCGGAAGAGCACAAACTGCTCAAGCAAAAACTCAGGTAGAACTTGCGCAGTTACAATACCTGTTGCCACGTTTAACACGTTTATGGACTCACTTGGAGCGTCAAAAGGGGGGTATTGGGATGCGTGGACCTGGTGAGACACAAATTGAAAGCGATAGAAGGATGATCTTGGAGAAGATTTCTCTTTTAAAAGAACGCTTGAAACTGATCGACCGCCAGAATGAAACGCAACGTAAAAATCGTGGGCAATTGATTCGTGTAGCCTTGGTGGGTTATACCAACGTTGGTAAATCAACCATTATGAACATGCTTTCAAAGTCTGATGTGTTTGCAGAAAACAAGCTTTTTGCTACGCTAGATACTACTGTTCGTAAAGTGGTAATAGAAAATCTACCATTTTTATTGTCAGATACCGTAGGGTTCATCAGAAAACTGCCTCACCATTTGGTAGAATGTTTCAAATCTACTTTAGACGAAGTAAGGGAAGCTGATGTATTGATTCATGTGGTAGATGTTTCGCATCCCAATTTTGAAGATCAGATCCATACAGTGAATGAAACCTTGAACGATTTGGGTGCCAGAGACAAAGATACCATCATGATCTTTAACAAAATTGATGCGTATGTTACACCAGCAGCCGATGAGTTTAATGAAGAAGAAGAAACAGGCCCATTAACATTGGCCGATTTTAAGAAAAGTTGGATGGCGCATCACAATGCACCTGCTATTTTTATTTCGGCTACCAAAAAAGAAAATGTAGAAGAGTTTAAGCAATTACTTTACGATAAGGTAAAGAGTTTGCATACAGTGAGGTATCCCTACGATAAGTTGTTATATTAGCAAAAATAAACCCTTTTACAATGAAGCACCTATTCTGGTTTGGCATTTTCTGCTGTTGTTTTTTTGTGGGCAAAGCTCAGGTAGTGAGCTTAAATGCCACAGAGCTCAGCAGATTGAAAAAATTAGTTCAAGCAGATGTTGAGGTAAAAAAACATTGGGAAGGAATATTGAAAACTGCTGATGAAGCATTGTTGGCAACACCAAATCCGGCTGATACCATTTTAACAGAGGGTATTCTACAAGGCGATCCACGTAAAACGAAAACATGGAAATCGTTAGAAGACATGCAAAAAGTATATGCACTCAGTTTAACTTATAAAATTACAGGAGATAAAAAGTACCTCAACAAAACTACTGAGTTCTTGTTGGCTTGGGCAAAGCAGAATAAACCAATGGGTAATCCCATTAACGATACCAATTTAGATCGGATTATTTTTGCCTACGATTTATTGAAAAGCGATTTGAAGGCCGATGAAACCTTGGTCATCAAGTTGTGGTTAAACGAAGTAGCCAAACAAGAAATTAGAACATTACGTGAGGCCGTAGCCAATAAAGGCAGCAGCAAAAGCTTTAACAATTGGAACTCACACCGGATTAAGGTTTTAACTGAGATTGCGGTAGCATTAGACGATAAAAATCTAAGAAACCAAGCAGTTCAGGCTTACGTGATACAAATTTCGCAAAACCTTCGGAAAGATGGTAGCAGTTTCGATTTTGAGGAAAGAGATGCCTTGCATTACCATGTATACGATGTAGACCCTTTAATGGTTGCTGCCACAATTTTAAATAGAGATCCGCAAATAAAAGGCGATTTTTATAACTACCAAAGTAAAAATGGGGCGTCTTTGAAAACAAGCGTCCACTTTTTGATCCCTTATTTTACGGGAGAAAAAACACATGCAGAGTTTGTAAACTCAAAAGCAGCATTTGATAAAAAAAGAGCAGCTAATGGCGAAAAGGGTTATCTTGCAGGAACACCTTTTAACCCAGCAGAAGCAAGAAGCAGTATCGCATTAGCCACGTATTTTGAACCTCAGCTACTAAAGGTCTATCAAGATCAAAGCAAAAGCAGTTCAACATATCCAACCTGGCAATTTGTGTTAAATGAAGTGAAAAGATTTTAGGTATTGCTGCAAGCATTACTTAAGCAAAGAAATTAAAGAATATGGAAAGTAAAAGACAACAGAAGTTTGCAGGATTATTACAGGAAGAGCTTGCTGCTATTTTTCAACGAGAAGGGGCAGCTTATTTGCCAAATACCTTAGTTACCATTACAAAAGTTCGCGTTTCGCCAGATTTAGCTGTGGCGAAGGTTTATTTAAGTTTTTTAAATACCAACAATACCAGTCTATCAGTTGCTACAGTTAATTCACATGCCAGCGAAATCAGGTATAAACTAGGTTCGCGCATCCGTCACCAGGCCAGGGTAATTCCTACGCTCTCGTTTTTTGTGGATGATACCAATGAATATGTGGAGCACATGGATAAAATTTTCAATAAAATAGCTAAAGATAGAAAAGAAACCGACGAAGAAACTGATGAGCAACCATAGGTATATCAGGGAGCCAGGTAACTTTTTAACACATGTAGTACCAGCCCTTTTAGCTATTCCGGCCCTCTATCTTTTATTGCAAAAAGCGAATACCCATTTTGAATATGCTGCTGCTTATATTTACGGTATAGGGATCATTATTTTGTTTGGCGTAAGTGCAACGTACCACAGTGTGCCCAAAACAGAATATGGAATTAGGTTTTGGCAAAAATTTGACCATTGTTGCATCTACTTGATGATTGCCGGTTCCTTTACACCAACCGCACTATTGGTTTTTGATGGTTGGTTACGTTGGGTACTATTTGGTATGGTTTGGTTAATTGCCTTGGTAGGTTGTTTATTGAAAATCTTTAACCGATTAAAAAACCAAGCAATTTCTACAGGATTATACATTGCCATGGGCTGTTTGGTGATCCCCTTTTTGCAAAAGATGCTAGAAACTTTACCATTTGGCGCCATTACCTGGTTAATTATTGGCGGTTTGTTTTATGTGGGTGGTACCTACTTTTATGCCAAGGATAAACAATTGCACAAGCTTTTTCACAGCCACGAAATTTGGCATGTATTTGTAAATTTTGGCGCACTTTCGCACTTCATTTACAATTACGTTTATGTTTTTAATGCAAGATGAGTGCTTTACAACAACTTCAAGATTTTCTGTCCCATCCTAAAAATCAGATTCATAAAGTAGTAGCGTTTAATGCTGCTACAGATACTTTATTGCCTTTTGATTTTACGGCCAACAATACAGAACTTACCCCAACCATATTAGCAGATACAACTACATTTGCAGATTGGGTAGACCAAAAACTAGCCGAAAATAAAGCAAGGTATGGTATTGGTGGTTACAATGAGCATCGGACCATTTACAGCAGAAGTGCGCACTTTGATGCCACAGAAGAACCCAGAAGATTACATTTGGGTATTGATATTTGGGGACCTGCAGAAACACCCATTTTTAATTTTTACGATGCAAAAGTGCACAGCTTCGAATTTAATGATCACTTTGGCGATTATGGCGCAACCATTATCCTACAATACCAATTAGAAGATTTGACACTTTATGCCTTATATGGACACCTGAGCCTAGCTTCTTTGAAAGGATTAAAAGAAGGTCAGTTGATTCCTGCAGGGCAACAATTTGCCACTTTTGGTATTGCTGCAGAAAACGGACATTGGCCACCACATCTCCATTTCCAGTTGATGTTTAATATGGAAGGCAAAAAAGGAGACTATCCCGGTGTTTGTCAATTTACAAAAAGAGCAACTTATTTAAACAATTGTCCAGACCCTGCGTTAATTTTAAAGCATACTTTTACATCGGCTTTGCTTTAAAATGCGTAAATTTAAATATGTTCAAAATTGTAACGCTATTTCTGTTCTTTTTTGCTGTTGCGGCTAATGCACAAGAGCCGCAATTTAAAGGCGGTTTGGCCAGTTTTTTAAAGAGCAATACCGTATATCCCAATTATTCTTTACACAATTGTATTCAAGGTACCGTAAGCATTGGTTTTAAATTAAATACCAAGGGTCAAGTTTATTATTCGACAGTGACCAAAGGAATTGGAACAGATTTAGATGATGAAGCCTTAAGGTTAATTAGAATGAGCAGCGGCAAATGGATCGTATCTCAAAAGCATGATACCTTAGCTTTGATTATTGTGCCTGTAAATTTTGTACTGAATGGTTACGATTGCAGTAGACAATCACAAAATGAAACCGCACTAGCCATAAGAGCCTATAAAGATCAAGAAGAATTGACCAAAGTCATTTCAAATTATTATAAAAATAAAGAAAAGGGAACGTCTAAACCCGAAGACGAAGCCAAGGTTTTTCACATTAAAAACGAATTGGGAATTGACGATGAGTATTTACAAAGTAGGATAGCTGGTGGATTGAAAAAATATAAACAGGGAGATAAACAAGGAGCCTGTGAAGATTTTAACTTTGTAAAATATATGGGCTCAACACTGGCAGACAGTTGGCTCTCCAAATACTGTAAATAATATGCGTCTACTTTTCCGTTCTCTTGTATTGCTAGATTTGATCTCTTTGGTTTTGATGAGCATGCAACTCTGGTATATCTCTAACCATTACTCCGAACTACCCAACCAACTATCCGTTAAAATAGAATCAATTTTACTGTTCCCAATGTTTGTTTTGGTACTTATTGGTGCTATTGGGCAATTTCTATTAAAGAAATTTGGCTTTATTTTATACTATGTCCAATTTCCGTTTAGGCTTTATTTGTATGTGTTTTCTATCGGTTTCATCACCATGTTGCCCGAAGTAATGGAAATTTATAATTTTAAATGGTATGATGCGCTGTTAAAGATCTGTTTCATGGTGGAGTTTATCCGTTTATACTTAACCATCAAAGGGCAGTTGAAAATGAAACAGCAATTCATTGAAGCATAAATAGCCGTTTAAGGCACAATAACATGAATTGCCTTTGGAATCAGCTTTGCTTCAATGCTATTCACTTTTCCTAAATATTCTCCATCAACCTGAAAATGTACTTTGTGTTTCGCCGTTATTTTTAAACTTGTGGTCTGAAAATATTCTATTTTTTTAGGATCCCACAGCAACTTGCTGATCCATATTTTAATAATTTCCATTACCGCATAATCTTTAACCACAATAATTTCAAAAAGGTTGTCGTCTAGTTTCCCTTCTGGATTAATCTTTAATCCTGTTCCATATTGGGTTGCATTGGCAATGGCTACCATAGCTGCTTTTTGTTTAATTAATTTGTCGCCGATCTTAAACTCTACAGGCATTTTCCTGTGGTTCCAAAAGGCATGCCATGCTGCTTTTGCATAGGTTAACATGCCCCGTTCGGGAAGTTCATCAAACTTTTTAACCAGATAAGCATTGAAACCGATATCAGCCAAGTGGATACAAAGTTCGTTATTGACGGCAACCGCATGGATTTGTTTGGGTTGTCCGTTAATGGTTAAAGCCAAAGCTTCATTTAAATCTAATGGAATTCCTAGTTCTTTGGCCATCCCATTGGCAGAACCTGCCGGAATAATGCCAATAGGTGTTTTGCTGTGGAGCAAACATTCGGCTACCAATTTTAAAGTGCCATCGCCACCAACTGCAACTACACGGTCTGCTTTCGATTTGTTGATGGCCGCTTTTAGAACTTCGATCGTACAATTTTTAGGAAGTTCATAAAGCTCAAATGCTTCGTCTTTTGACTTAAAAAAAGCGCTGATTTCTTTCTTGTAATTGATCGTATGATTCCCTGAAATTGGGTTGATCACAAATAATATCTTTATAGCTTTGGGTTTCACAGATAGGTAATTTATAGCTGCCTAACAAACAACTAAAGCCAAAATCTGTTTTAAATATATCATGAAAAAAACAGCAAGCTTAAAAATATATCATGGTTATGGCCACACACATAATTTAGTTGTATATGGTCATGTTTTTAAGTTCAAGGCCACCACCACACAAAATTTTAGCACCAATTTTTTTGTCAATATGGTGCACCTATTTAAGCTTTTTGTGGTTAAGCCCTATCCCTTTGCCAAAGTGCGGTTAAATTTTCATGGGCAGCTCGTTCATCAGAAGACAGAGTATGATGGCTTTTTTAAATTTGAATGGCAAGCAGAGCATAAAGTTGCGGCAGGTTGGCATACCGTAAAAATAGAAGCACTAAGCGAGTTTGGTGATGAGGTGATGGCCGAGGCAGAAGGAGAGATTTTCGTGCCACACATCACACAATATGCCTTTATATCCGATATTGACGATACCATTATGGTTTCGCATTCGGCAAAACTGACCAGAAGGCTCAGAGAATTGTTTATCAAAAACCCACGTACGCGAAGAACTTTTCCGTCGGTACAAGAACATTATCAATTATTGGCCAACGCACATACTGAAGCAGGACAACCAAATCCTTTTTTTTATGTGTCGAGTAGCGAATGGAATTTGTATGATTATTTGCTAGAAATGTTTAAATTTAATGAACTGCCAGAAGGAGCCTTTTTACTGAACCAGCTTAAACGTTGGAAGAATTTATTTAAGATAGGTAAAACTGGTCACGAGGGAAAATTATTAAGAGTAATGCGAATCATTAACGCTTTTCCTCATCAGTTATTTGTTTTTTTTGGCGACAACTCTCAACAAGACCCAATGATTTACCAAACTATAGCAGAGAAATATCCATTGAGTATAGCTGCGGTTTACATTAGAAATGTGAGACCAGAACGACAAGCAGAAACAGAAAATTTTTTAAAGAAAATTGAGCAACAACAAATAAAAACTTGTTTATTTACAGATAGCGAAATCGCCATAGCGCACTCCAAACAAATTGGATTGATCATTTAAACCGAAAAACCATGAAAAGATTATTTTTAGGATTTGTTTTAATCATTGTCCTTCAGGCATGTTCAAAAAAGATAACTACAGGCACAGTAGCCAATACCAAATGGACATTAAGTGAATGGATGGGTCAAACCTTGCCCACAAAAGAAAAAGCAACCTTAAATTTTGGTGCCGACAATCAAATCGGAGGCAAGTCTTTCTGTAATAGTTTTGGCGGCAAAAGTACAATTAGTGGAAACACACTTAAAATTGAAGAGATATTTGGCACCATGATGTTCTGCGAAAGTGTAGCACAGGCAGAAAAAAACTATACAGACGGCTTAAAAGCAGTCAACTCTTTTAAAGTGGTAGATGGTAAATTACAGCTGTTAAAAGATGGTAAGGTAATGATGGTCTTTATCAAGGGTGAATAACTAACTAATTGATTTGCCAAAAGGCGAAAAGGCCAAATTCATCAGTTTAAAATGCTGTAAACCAAAAGGGATACCGACAATAGTGATGCAAAATAATAGGCCAAACAGCAAGTGGGTCAATACAATCCAAAAGCCACCAAATACCAACCAGATAATATTCATAACGGTAGAGAGGCAACCGATATTCGACGAAGTATCGGTAATCTTTACGCCAAATGGAGCCAGGCCTACAATGGCAAATTTAAAACATTGAATACCAAATGGAATACCTACAATGGTGAGGCATAAAACCAGTCCGCCAAATAGATATTGAAAGAAAATAAATATTCCCCCAAAAATTACCCAAATGATATTGCCGATGAAACTCATTGCTACTTCTTTATTTTAAGAGTAAGTAGACCGGATATTGTTACATGGAATTAAAAAAGGATTAACATGTTATTTGTATTTTGCTGTACACACAAAAGAATTCAACAACATGAAAAAGTCAATTGTTTTAGCGGTGCTTGTCGCTTGCTTTGCATGGTCAAATGCCAAAGCACAAAAAGTTAAAAATGTTAAGTTAAGTGATATCCATTCCGAATACATTGAGGTTACTGCAGTTAAGCGAGGATTTAGCGATAAGATCTTAATCAGTCTTCAATATGGACAGAAAATAGAGAGTTTTAATGAAGACAGCATTATCAGAGATGATAAGAACCAAGAATTAGAGTACAACTCGGCCTTAGATTGTGTCAATAAAATGAAAGACTATGGCTATGAACTTTTTCAGGTCTATGTAGAAAGCTATGAGAGCGGGAACCAGAAATATTATGTGCTAAAACGAAAGTAGTGGGTTACTTGAGTATGTATTTGATATGACGCCCAATATTAAAAGTTTCTTATCATTGTAGATGGTTTTCAGACTACTTGAAGATGCACTGGTTTTTCCAGATCCTGCTTTGGCCGATCCAGATGGTTTGTTGGCCATTGGTGGCGATCTCAGTATTGCACGTTTAACGTTAGCCTATCAAAGTGGGATTTTTCCTTGGTATAGCGAAGGAGAGCCTATTTTATGGTATTCGCCACATGAGCGCTGTGTAATTTTTCCTAAGCACATCAAAATCAGCAAGAGTATGCGTAAGGTGTTGCAATCGGGCTTGTTTAAGGTAACCACCAACCAAGCATTTAAAGAAGTAATTCAAGCTTGCGCAACTACACCTAGGCTTGGTCAGGATGGAACCTGGATTACAGATGAAATGCAAGCGGCCTACATCAGTCTACATGAAAAAGGGATTGCACATAGCATAGAAGTTTGGCAGCAAGAGCAATTGGTAGGGGGATTATATGGAGTGATCATCAACAAGGTGTTTTGTGGAGAGAGCATGTTCAGCCATGTAAGCAATGCCTCTAAAACAGCATTGATCTATCTAACCCAAGAAATGGGTTTTGAGCTGATCGATTGCCAATTGCCAAATGATCATTTAATGAGCCTTGGAGCAGAAATGATCAGTAGGGAAGCTTATCTAACTTTATTAAAGAGAAAAATATAACCTATTAATTCAATAACTCCCTAATGTCGTCCTTGCTCAATGATTTAAAGAAGCTTTCTTCGGTAGTGATTAACGAATTTGCCAAAGATTTTTTACGTCTCTGAAGGGCCAAAATCTTCTCTTCAACGGTATCTTTAGAGATGAATTTGTAGATGAAAACCTTTTTGTCTTGTCCAATTCGGTGTGTCCTGTCTATGGCTTGTTGCTCAACCGCAGGGTTCCACCATGGGTCTAAGATAAATACATAATCAGCTTGGGTAAGGTTTAAACCCACACCACCAGCTTTAATCGAAATCAAAAATACTTTAAGGTCCTTGTTCTCTTGAAATTCGGCAACAATTTCTCCTCTGTTTTTTGTTCCACCGTCTAAATAGGCAAAAGGAATACCTTCTTTCTCAAAACAATTTTTGAAAATGGTCAGGTGTTTCACAAACTGAGAAAAGATCAATACTTTATGGCCGCCTTTTAAAACGTTATCCAGTGTGTGCATGACGTTTTCGAACTTGCCCGAATCAGAATCATACTCGTCATCGATCATAATCGGGTGGTTGGCCAATTGTCTCAATGCCGTTAAACCCTGTAACAATTGAACCTGTTTTTTGGCATAAGTGCCATCATCCATGCTGTTTAAAAGGTCATTTCTATAGGCCGATTTTGTTTTTTCGTAATAAGCAGCCTGGTCCTCGCTCATATCGCAATAAAAGATATGTTCTGTTTTCGGCGGCAGCTCAGAAGCAACCTGCTCTTTGGTACGGCGTAAAACAAAAGGTTTGATAATGGCCTGTAGCTTTCTGGCTTTTTCTTCATCCTTCCGTTTTTCTATGGCCTGCACATATTCTTCGTTAAAGAAAGATTGCGTGCCCAACAAACCAGGGTTTAAGAAGGTTAGCTGTGTCCATAAATCGCCAACAGAGTTTTCTACAGGCGTACCACTCAGTACCAGTTTATGTCTTGACCTTAACATCCTTACGGCCTTAAATGCTTTTGAAGAAGGATTTTTAATGTTCTGGCTCTCATCTAAAATGATGTAGTTGAAATAAAAATCCCTTATCAATTCTACATCTACACGGGTAATGCCATAGGTGGTAATAATCAGATCGTATTTGTCAAAAAGGCTAATATCCTTGTTGCGGAAAGTTCCGGTATGGGCATGGATCTTTAACTTCGGGGTAAATTTTTTCGCCTCATTTAGCCAGTTGTAGATCAAAGAAGTTGGCATAATGATCAGCGAGGTGCTGTGCGTACCATTTAACTCGTCTTCTTCTTTCAGCTTTTGCAACATGGCCAAGGTTTGAATGGTTTTACCCAAACCCATATCATCAGCTAAACAGCCTCCAAAATTATATTCACGTAAAAAGCTGAACCAATTGTAGCCCGCTTTTTGGTAATGACGCAAATCTCCCTTAAAATTAATGGGCATTTGAGTGTCGGCAATGTCTTCAAAATCGTTTAAACGTTGTAGTTTTCTATCAAGTGTAACATTGGCCAAGCTATCTTCTGCCAGATCGTTGATCAACCCAATATGGTGTTTTTTGAGTTTGAGGTTTTTACTGCCATCGGCCAAACTGAATAGACTGCTGTACTGCGTAAACCACTTTTCTGGAATAATGGCAATATCTCCATCAGGTAAAATAAACTCCCTCTTTTTATGGAGGATATGCTGTTTCAAAGAAATAAATGGAATAGGATGGATACCAAAATAAACAATGGCATTGATGTCAAACCAGTCGTTATCCTCTTTAATTTCGAAATCTATTTTGTTGGCACCAAAAACAAAACGTTTGCCACTGCTGGCCTGCTCCACTTCAAAGCCTTGTTCTTGCAATGTTTCGATATGCTCATTTACCCAAGTAATAATGGCATACGATGGATTGTCATTTTCGCTAAGGTTAGGCAATTCTAGGTGATGAAAAAGTGCACTTACTTTTTTTAGGCCAAGACTTTGTAAAAAAGCAAATTGCTGTTTTTCCCAATCGCTATTTCGTTTAATGCGGGTAAAAGTATAATTATCGTCTTCTTTGGTTAAACGAACGGTAACCTTGTGTTCGTTACCCATGGTGAAGGCATATTGTCCGTATTTAAAATAAAGTTGGATCTGCGAAATGCCACCATCTACATAAATGACCTTAATTACAGCCGTCGCTTCATGCTTTTCAGTCTTAATTTCAAAACCCTCAGCATAAACATGATATTTTTCTATCAATGGGCCTACAAACTTCTCGAAATAGGTTTCTTCGGTAGCCTTTGGAATAGTGATGTAACGTTTATTTAAAAATGGAATGAATTTTTTTCCTTCAATATCTTGTTCAAAGAAATAAAGTACATCGTTTAACAACATCCAAGCAGGCTGGTTGCAAACAATCTGTGCATCTTTAAACATGAAATCAATCCTTAGACCCTGATACTTGATGGTTGGAAAATACCTCGTTTCTACCTCATTTCTCCTAAAATGGAAAAGTACGGTTGCGGGTTCAGTGGCCAAGTCTAATTTTCGCTCTGCAGGCCAGCCATCTTTGTCCATGAGGTACAAACCATCTTTAATTTTAAGAATCTCTAATACTTCTGCTAGTTTCTTTTCAATTTTGGGGCGAACACTTTCATAGAACTTCTCATCGTAAAACTTACTGAAAAACTCAAAGGGCCTAATGGCTTTTTTATGGTATTTCTTGATGATGTAATCCTGTTCAGTTTCATCTAGTATTTTGATGAGCTTGAAATCGGCATCTGTTAAATGTTTGGCAAATTCTTTGGCCGTATGGGTAAATAAACGCTGGTAAGTTAGAGAGAAATCACCTTGTGGATTAAGCTGAACAATGTGTGGCTCAATTAAATAGCCTAAAAACTCATGCTTACATAATGAATATACAATTTTGCAGGGTCCTGAACTATTTACGCGTAACATTGATTATAGGCTAAAAGAAAGAAAAGATAAGCATCTTAAAATTTTTAAACTTACATCAAATTGTTCTGTAATCAAACAATAGTGGATAAAATCTTAGTTTTTTTTAAAGTATTTAAGCCCTGAAATCCAAGATTGGATTCAAGGTTTCGTCCATCACCCCCAATTTTATCGAATTTTTTAGTGCCTGTTCGTCGAAAAATTACAGCCGTTCGTCTAGGGTTACATGCCTATGGTCTAAAAGCCCAGAAACCCGTGCAACCTTTTGACTTTGATGTAGTCTTATATACGAAACCTGCCAGCAAGGGCTGCTAGGAAAACAGAAAAATAAAAATTATAAATAAAAGATAAACAATCATTTAAAATATTAAAGTTATGAAAACTTCTATTAAAACCTTATTCGCAGCAGTATTAACACTAGTAGTATTAACCAGTTCTGCATTCGCATCAACAGATGTAAAATCAAACAACGTTACTGTATTAAATCAAGTAAAAAATATCAGCAAACTAGAAGTAAAAGGTAATGTTGATGTGATCTTGGTACAGGCACCAACAGAAAGTGTAAAAGTAAACGACAGCTACTATTCTAAAAATGCATTGGTACAAGAGAAAGAAGGTGTATTGCGCATCAGCTCTTTCGAAAAAGAAAGATTAACAGTTACTGTTTATGTACGTAACCTTTCATCAATTGAAGCAGGAGATAACGCAACAGTTAAAACTTTCGGTAAAATTAGCTTCTTAAGTTTAGATGTAATTTTAAAAGATAAAGCAACTGCTGATATCAATGCAACAACAATTAACTTATACACTTCTATTAAAGACAATGCAAAATTAGTATTGAGCGGATCAACTACAGAACATTACGCAATCTTAGGCTCACAAGCTAAAATGAGCATGGATCAGTTCATTGCAGATAACGCAACTGTAAACACCATTGCTCCAGTATATGCTAAAGTGGCTGTTGCCAAACAAGCTTTAAATAGCTTCCCAACTGCTGATGCTGAAGTTGTAAAATAAGATAAAGTGCCAAAGGAAGTTGGAAGAACTAAAAAATAATAACCCCTATCATATATTTAGTTTTTTAGAAGGAAAAGAGCCCCAAAATTGAGGCTCTTTTTTTTGATGTTAATGGCTCGTGGAGACACGGGCCATTAACATTATAAATCATGATTATAAATCAAATTTAATGCCTTGTGCTAAAGGTAAAGTATTGGCGTAGTTAATGGTATTGGTTTGTCTGCGCATATATGCTTTCCATGCATCAGAACCACTTTCTCTACCACCTCCTGTTTCTTTCTCTCCTCCAAAAGCTCCACCAATCTCAGCACCAGAAGTACCGATGTTCACATTCGCTATACCACAGTCAGAACCTTGAGCAGATAAGAATTGCTCGGCCTCTCTTAAGTTTAAGGTCATGATTGCTGAAGAGAGTCCTTGCGGAACACCATTTTGTAAAGCAATCGCTTCGTCAAGTTCTTTATATTTGATCAGGTATAAAATTGGCGCAAAGGTTTCGTGCTGTACAATTTTGTATTCGTTTTTAACTTCTGCAATACAAGGTTTAACATAACAGCCAGAAGTGTAGTTTTCGCCAGTTAAAACACCGCCTTCCACTACAAAGTTTCCACCCTCTGCTTTACATTTTGCTATTGAATCTAAATAATTAGCCACTGCATCGGTATCAATTAATGGGCCCACGTGATTGTTTTGGTCTAAAGGATCACCAATGCGCAATTGTCCATAAGCTTTAACCAATTTAGCGGTAAAAGCATCATAAACACTTTCGTGTATAATTAAACGACGGGTGGTGGTGCAACGTTGACCTGCAGTACCAACAGCGCCAAATACAGCGCCAATAATAGACATGTCTAAATCTGCATCTTTTGAGATGATGATGGCATTGTTTCCACCTAATTCCAGTAAACTTCTGCCTAAACGAGCACCTACGGCGGCACCAACAGCTTTACCCATTCGGGTAGAACCTGTAGCAGAAACCAAAGGAATGCGAGCATCGTTGCTCAACAATTCACCTACTTCTCTGTCGCCAATAATTAAGTTAGATACACCTTCAGGTACATCATTTGCCTCCAAAACTTTTTGGATAATATGTTGACAAGCAATTGCGGTTAATGGTGTTTTTTCAGATGGTTTCCAAATGCAAACATTACCACAAACCCATGCCAAGGCCGTATTCCAGCTCCAAACCGCAACAGGGAAATTAAAAGCAGAGATAATACCAACAATTCCAATTGGATGCCATTGCTCGTACATGCGGTGGTTTGGTCTTTCGCTATGCATGGTTAAACCATATAACTGACGAGAAAGACCCACGGCAAAATCGCAGATATCAATCATTTCCTGCACTTCGCCAAAGCCTTCTTGTAAGCTTTTGCCCATTTCGTACGAAACCAAAGTGCCTAAGGCTTCTTTGTTTGCTCTTAAGGCATCGCCAAATTGACGAACCATTTCTCCTCTTTTAGGTGCCGGAACTGTTCTCCATTGTAAAAAAGCAGTTTGTGCAGTAGCTACAACCGAATCATAATCTTTTGCAGAAGCTACGTAAACTGAAGCTATCTTTTTCCCGTCAACAGGAGAGTGGCTTTCGATAATTTTTTCGCTCGTGGTTTTGCTCCAATTGCTGCCAGTACTGTAAGCCGGATTGAGGTCTTCAATCCCTAACTGTTTTAAAATGGCATTGATATTTGTTTTCATATACTAATGATATTTAATCTGAAAATCGATTTCTACAAAACAACAAAAAATTAAGGAGGATTACCAAAATATAAATTGTTGTTGTTCAACCTTGGTTCGTGCCCATGCCAACCAGGATGTATTTATTTACAATCGTCTTTTCTTCGGGTATCAATAATATAAATGATTTTCCAGCCATCTTCTCCTTTAAAAAGCTGAAATGAATTGACACCACAATGGCTAAACTTATCGCCTACATAAAACTTATAGTCTGTCCAAACACTGGCCAAGTTGGCATCAATCAATACTTTGGTAAATACAATTCGTTCATCGTACATTTCAGGATGTGGTGTACCCATGCTTTTAATGAAATTGTTTACACTTTCTGTTCTGACCACAAATTTACCTTCTTTGTTCTTGGCAATGGTTTCCATAGTGTTTTTTGCAGCAAAGGCGCTGCGAATCATTGTCGTATCAGATTTTCTCATGCCCTCAAATAACCGATTAATGGTCACTTTTACAGCACTTTCTTCTGTATTGGTTTGGGCAAAACTTTGCTGAACTGTAAGGGTAAAGAAAAGTGAAAGAATAAGACAAAACTGTTTCATGACTTGAATTTTACTGATTTTGAATTAAATATATGTTATTTTGTAATTAATTAAAAAGAACAACATTCTGTAGCGGTATAAGCCTAAGAGCCATTCACACCCAACAAACGCTAAATCTTTTATTATTAGTTGATTATCTCGATGGGTGTGTGTATGTTGAAAATTATTTTCTTAACTCATCTTATAAAAAACGTAAACTTATAAGGAATTAGTTAACTGGGTTTGTTCTTTTAAATATTCAGGACATGGAAGAAGAATTTGAATTTGATTTTAATGATGATGCTCAACACTCGATAGAACGTTACGAAGAAATGATCCGCAATCAGGATCAATATTTTTTTGATGCACAAGCGTTTGAGTATATCATAGATAACTACATAGAAAAGAACGATCCCGTTAAAGCACTGCAAGTTATTGAGTATGCCCTAAGTCAGCATCCTTATGCTGCGGTTTTCTTAATTAAACAAGCACAATTGTTATTGTTTACCAATCAGGTAGACAAGGCTTTTGCAGCACTTGAAAAAGCAGAAATGTTAGAGGCATCAGAGCCTGATATTTATGTGTTGCGTGGTAACATTTACCAGAACTTGGATCGCCATGCAGAAGCATTGGAGAATTTTGAAAAAGCACTGGAATTGGCCGAAACAACTGATGAGATTTTATTGCAGATGGCTTACGTGTATCAAAATATGCACGATTATGAAACTGCAATAGTTTACATCAAGCGAAGCTTAGAACAGAATATGGAAAACAAAGACGGTTTGTACGAACTGGCCTTTTGTTATGATATTTTAGATAAACAAGAAGAAAGTATCCAGTTTTATCAAGAATACATTGATAGCGACCCTTATTCTTATGCGGCTTGGTACAACTTGGCCAACTCTTATCATAAGTTAGACCTCTTTGAAAAAGCGATTGATGCTTACGATTATGCCATCCTGATCAAGGAGAACTTTGCTTCAGCCTATTACAATAAAGGAAATGCATTGGTGCAATTGGATAAATATGCAGAAGCAATTGCGGTTTATAAACAGACTTTTGAATACGAACCGCCAAATGCAGATACCTATTGTGCCATAGGCGAATGTTACGAAAAATTGGAGCAGATGGACGAAGCCCGTTCTTACTATAAAAAATC
The DNA here is from genome assembly GCF_001412215.1 of Pedobacter sp. Hv1. GTDB lineage: Bacteria > Bacteroidota > Bacteroidia > Sphingobacteriales > Sphingobacteriaceae > Pedobacter. Next base: position 198,623 of record NZ_LLWP01000003.1, on the reverse strand, counting down.
TGTAAAGATGGATTCAAAGATGGCCGATGCTTGGTTTGGTATTGGAGTAACCTTGAATTTTGAAGAACGCTTTTTCGAATCGCTACATTTTTATAAAAAAGCAATTGAATTGGACGATGAAAATCCAGATTTCTGGTTTGCCATGGCCGATGCGCATTATAAACTTGGCCAGATTGAAGAATCGGTAACGGCCTATTATAAAGTTTTAGAATATAATCCTTTAGATGTAGAAGCTTGGCTAGATTTTTCGACAGTTTTATATGAGCAGGGTAAATTGTTAGAAGCCTCAGAAACAATGGCCGAAGCCATTAAGAATAATCCAGATGCAGCAGAACTTTATTACCGCATGGTAGCTTATCTATTTGCATTAGGCCAGAGTAACGATGCCATTGCCTATCTAGAGACCGCTTTGGTAACCGATCCCGAAAAACATTATATTTTATTTGAATATTTGCCCCAATTACAAGATAATGGACTAATAATTGAAGTCATCAATAAATATATAAAATAGAAATTAACAGGTTTTATTCTTCAAAAATAGCAGAGTTTTTTTAACCTTTGCACCATATATGAATTACAAATTAAATGACATTCCAGAACGTTCAGTAAAGCCCCGTCAAAAAGGTTTAACAATGGTGATGGATAAAGGATTAAGTCTTAGACAAGTTGAAGACTTTATAGAAGTTGCAGGTGTACATACAGATATTGTAAAATTGGGTTGGGCTACCTCTTATGTAACCCCAAATCTGAAAGAAAAATTAGCGCTTTACCGTAGCGCAGGCATTCCAACCTATTTTGGTGGAACTTTGTTCGAAGCTTTTGCCATCCGTAACCAGTTTGACGATTACCGTAGGGTTTTAGAAGAATTCGGGATGGAATATGCAGAGATTTCTGATGGCTCTATGGATATTGAGCATGATGTTAAATGCGAATTCATTAGAAAATTATCAACCCAGGTTACCGTAATTTCTGAAGTGGGTTCTAAAGATGCAGCTAAAATATTTGCACCCTATAAATGGATTGCCTTAATGAAGGCAGAAATAGAAGCAGGTTCTTGGAAAGTAATTGCCGAGGCTCGTGAAGGTGGAAATGTGGGTATTTACCGTGGTACTGGCGAGGTGAGAGAAGGTTTGGTAGACGAAATTTTAACTCAAATTCCTGAAGAAACCATTATCTGGGAAGCTCCTCAGAAAGAACAACAAGTTTGGTTTATTAAATTAATAGGTACAAATGTAAATCTGGGCAATATTGCACCAGCAGAAGTAATTCCTTTAGAAACCATTAGATTGGGCTTAAGAGGCGATACTTTTGACTATTTCTTGAATAAAGGAAAATAGAAAAAATATTTGCTGTATTCGTTATACAGTAGGCAGTATTTATTACCATCGGCTTTTGTCGATGGTTTTTTTATAAAATATGAGAACATTTGGTTTAATTGGTTTTCCTTTATCGCACTCTTTTTCGAAGAAATTTTTTACAGAAAAATTTACCAATGAGAAAATTGCAGGCTGTAAATACGAGTTGTTTCCCTTAGAACGGATCGACCAATTTGTAGAACTTTCAGATCGGTCAGGTCTTCATGGGGTAAATGTAACTATCCCTTATAAAGTGCAGGTTTTACCTTTTTTAGATGAAATTGACGAAGCTGCAAAAGAAATTGGTGCGGTAAACTGCATCCATATCGGAAGAAAAAATGCAGAACGTTGGATCAAAGGTTACAACACCGATGCTTATGGTTTTGCAGAATCGTTAAAGCCTTTACTTAAAGATCACCATAAAAAAGCATTGATATTTGGCGATGGAGGTGCTGCAAAAGCGGTAAAATATGTGTTGCAACAGTTAAATATCCCATATTTGGTGGTAGTCAGAAATCCAGCACCCAATACGATACTCTATTCTGCTGTTACTAAAGAAATTTTGGCAGAGTATACCTTGTTAATCAATACTACTCCATTGGGCATGTCGCCTAACTTGGATTCGTGCCCACCTATCCCTTATCAATTTGTTAGCGATCAACACCTTGCTTACGACTTGGTTTATAACCCTGAAGAAACAAAATTTTTAGGTTTGGTTAAAGCACAGGGCGGTGCCATCAAAAATGGATTGGAAATGTTATACCTACAAGCCGAACGTTCTTGGTATATTTGGAATACCTAACATGAAGAAAAGCCATTTACTTTTATTGTTGTTGTTTGCGCTAATGGTAGCTTGTACCAGCGAATCAACTTATACACCAAAACCAAGAGGGTATTTTAGGATTGATTTCCCAAAAAAGGAATACAAGGTTTTTGATTCAGGCTGTCCGTTTACCTTTGAATACCCCGTGTATGCTCAAATGGTAGCAGATGATGAAAGAAATGCCTTGCCTTGCTGGAACAACCTAAATTTTCCACAGTTTAATGGTAAACTGCACCTTACCTATTACGATTTCTCTTCTAAAAAAGATTATGATGACATGACAGAAGGGGCGAGAACCTTGGCCATGACGCATACCATTAAAGCGAACTCGATAGATAAAAAATTAATCAATTATCCTGATAAAAAGGTTTATGGTGTTTATTATGCCATCGAAGGGAATACCGCTTCCTCAGTCCAATTTTTCTTAACAGATAGCACTAAACATTACTTTAGAGGGGCTTTATATTTTAATGAAAAGCCACAATACGATTCTTTGCAACCCGTGGTTAAATTTATCAAAAAGGATATCGACAGAATGATCGAAACCTTTAAATGGAAAAACTAAGATGAAAAGATTATACTATCTATTGATTGCGTTAGTGTTTTATGCGCCTGTAGCAAAAGCCCAAAGCGACAGTACCTTGCTCAATGCAGATAAATTCTTCGAATTATTTATTGAGGGTAAACCAGCTGCTTACCATTATTTTGCAGATGAGTTTAAAAGCAAGGTTAGCGCAGGTCAGATATTGGGTTTGCAACAACAGTTTTTACAGAAGTACGGCAAGTTTAATGGGATTATTAAAACATCTAAATTAACTCAAAATGGAGTAAATTATGTGTTGATCAATGCCTCATTTGAGTATGCCACACCTTTGTTTACCTTAACTATTGGCGATAAAGGGCTCGTTATTGGTTTTTTTGTACCGAAGGAGAATTTAAAAGAAAGATATAAAGATCCGGTTTATGCCAACTCAAGTCTTTATGAAGAAAAGCAGATTGTTGTGCAAACCAACGATTTCAAATTACCTGGCATACTAACTGTGCCTAAAAATGGGGCTAATTTTCCTATCCTCATTTTGGTACATGGTTCTGGCCCTGGCGATAAGGATGAGGCAGTAGGTGGCACCAAAATGTTTAGAGACTTGGCATTAGGTTTAGCTGCAAAAGGAATAGCCACTTTAAGATACGATAAGAGAACAAAAGTATACGGAGCAAATTTTACCAAAGCCGGTGAGGTAGTTACAGTAAAACAAGAAACCGAAGCAGATGTAAAGAGCGCCATAGCATTGGCCAAAACATTGGCAAATGTTAACGTAAGCCAAATCTATGTATTAGGCCATAGCTTAGGTGGAATGCTTGCGCCACGTATAGCCGTAGAAAATAGCACCATTGCTGGAGTTGTTTTGGCTGCGGCACCTGCCAGAGCTTTTCAAGACATTTCTATCGAGCAAAATAAATTGAGTGCTACGCAAAATAGAATTGATCCCAAAACATTAGATTCAGCAATTACACTGCTCAACGAAACCAGGTTTAAGACCTTGGGCAACAGAAAGCCAGATTTACAGACAGTTTATGGCCCAGCATCTTATATTTTAGATCTGAACAACTACAGTCAAACTACCATATTGAAAAAATATAATGGGAAAATATTGGTTTTACAGGGAGAAAAAGACTTTCAAGTAAGTATGACCGATTTTAAACTGTGGCAAAATACCATCGAAAAGAATAAAAAAGCAATGGCTGTTTCTTTTCCAAATCTAGGGCATCTCTTTGTCGCTGCAGGCTCAACAAATACCATAGCAGACTATAACCTTCCACAAAATGTGCCAATTGAGGTAATTGATACCATTGCCAATTGGATCTTAAAAAAATAAAATGATTAGTTTAAAGAAATTTACTTTTAATCCTTATCAGGAAAATACCTATGTTTTGTACGATGAAACTAGTGCTTGTGTAATTATAGATCCAGGCATGTACGATGGTTCAGAACAAAATGAGCTGGTTGCCTTTATTAAAGAAAATCAACTTAAGCCAACGTTATTGTTAAACACCCATTGCCACATCGATCATGTATTGGGTAATAAATTTGTTTTTGACAATTGGGCATTAAAACCACAATTTCACGAAGGTGAGTTGTATATTTTGCAAGCTGTAGCCGGTTATGCACCACAGATGGGCATGCATTACGAACTTTCTCCAGAACCAGATACCTTTTTGCCAGAAAGTGGAACAATAACTTTTGGCAATAGTGAGTTGGCGTTAATTTTTGCCCCTGGGCATTCACCAGCACATTTGTGCTTTTACGCAGCCGATGAGAACTTTTTAATAGGCGGCGATGTCTTGTTTTACAGAAGCATAGGCAGAACCGATTTACCCGGAGGCAACCATCAACAACTTATTCGTAGCATCAAAGAAAATGTATTCCAATTGCCCGATGATTGTGAGGTCTTTCCAGGCCATGGACCATCTACTACAATTGGTTTTGAGAAATTGAATAATCCTTTTTTGAGCTAAAATGGAAAAATAGAAGGTGTAAGGAATATAATTCGATATTTTCCATTTTCCATCTTCCATCTTACTTATCTTTACAACGTGAACACCGCACTTTACATCGCCCGCAGGTATCTTTTTGCAAAGAAATCTACCAATGCCATCAATATCATTTCGGCAATTTCTGTGCTGGGTGTGTTTGTGGGTAGTGCGGCGTTAATTATCATTTTAACGGTTTTTAATGGCTTTGAGAGTGTAATCCTTAAAATGTTCAATACCATTACCCCACAGCTAATTATTTCTCCAGCTCAAGGCAAAACCTTTAATCCAAACACAGTTTATTTTAACGAGCTCAAAGCAAATAAATCCATCTACTCTTATACAGAGGTATTGGCCGAAAATGCGCTGGTTCGATATGACAACAAACAAGCACCCGCCTTGATAAAAGGTGTAAGTAGCGATTTTTTAAAAAATCAAAGCTTAGATAGCATTATTGTTGATGGTCACTTTGTGCTACAAAATAGCAGTGGGCCCAATGCTGTTATTGGATCTGCATTACAGGCATATTTAAGTGTAAACCCTAGTGATGCCTTTGAACCACTACAAATTTACTCACCTAAAAAGGGTGTAAAAGGAGGGTCAATAAACCCATTAGATGATTTTATGATACTCAATATTCCACCTTCTGGGGTATTTGAAGTTCAACAAGAGTTTGATAACCTGGTGATTGTGCCTTTGTCATTCGCCCGTGAGCTCTTGCAAGAAGAAAATAACATATCAGCTATAGAGATTAATGTAAACAAAGGCGTTGATCCAGATAAGCTTCAAAAACAGATAGCCGATAAACTTGGAGATGCTTTTGTAATTAAAAACAGGATTCAACAAAACCAGGCACTTTACAATGTTTTGGGTTCTGAAAAATGGATGGTGTATATAATTTTAACATTTATATTAATTATCGCTATATTTAATATCATTGGTTCATTGACCATGCTGGTGATAGAGAAATTGAAAGACATTTCTATTTTAAGTAGCTTAGGGGCTGGAAAAAAGTTGATCAAACGTATTTTTTTGTTAGAAGGCATGATGATTACCTTAACAGGTTGTATCTTTGGCCTGTTAATCGGATTAATCTTTTGCTTGGTTCAACAACATTTTGGCTTGGTTAAGATGGGCGAAACTGGGATGTTGGGAATGAGTAATGCCTATCCGATAGCACTTAAATGGAAAGACTTTGTTTTAGTCTTTGTTACTGTTGGTATTTTTTCACTAATAGCCTCTTCTTTGGCATCAAATTTAAGCGTAAAGAAGATAGACCGTTTAAATCAAGACCTATAAGAACATGCACACAAATAAGAGAATATTTTTAGTTTTAATGCTAGTGGTTACTGCTTTTGCAGCCTGTAACCGTAATCCAAAATCGGAAGATCAGAAAGATAAATTTGTAGTTTCTAAAGGACTGTACAGTTTTGGCCCAGAAGTGAAGTCTTTTACCGACTGCGAAGAAGGTAGAGAATACTGGGTGGTAGATAGTGCAAAAACTTTAGAGTTGGCCTACAGTAACCTAGGGTTCGAAAAACCATACGTACCTGTATACATTGAAGTGCAATGTCATTTTGTGAAATCGGATACCACAACTGTAACTGGAGATTATGATTCTACAATGGTAGTTACCAAACTACTTAAAATCAGTAAACAAATTCCTGAAGGTCCTTGCGCACAATAAAGATTTTTATGAAGGCACGTATAAATCTTGTTCAAAGCTAGGGATCAAGTTATGCTTTGTGGCCATTGCAAAAAGGGTATCAATCGCTTTCCTACCTTCTTGGCCCAAATCAATAGAGTATTTGTTTACATACAGCTCAATGTGTTTGTACATTACGGCTTCATCCATTTCTTGCGCATGTTGGCGGATAAAATCTATTCCAGATTTACGGTTGGCAAAAGCAAATTCAACAGATTTTCTGATCAATCGATTTACTTTTTGTTGTACTTCTGTACTTAAATTGCGGTTAATTACAATTCCCCCTAATGGGATTGCACAACCTGTTAATTGTTCCCAGTAGCTGCCAAGGTCAATAACCTTGTGTAAACCTTTATCTTGATAGGTAAAACGGTTTTCGTGAATGATCAGCCCTAAGTCTATTTGCTCATTGATCAGCGCATCTTCAATCTCAGAAAAAACCAATTCTTTTTTATGGGTTAAGTTAGGATAGGCAACACCCAATAAAAAATTGGCGGTGGTGTACTTTCCTGGAATGCCCGTGCTCAACTCATAGTTTTCCGCTTTTAATTGGGCCTCAATTGTTGCTGCTTTTTCTTTTTTACAGATCAACAGTGGCCCAACCCCAAAACCAAGTGCACTACCAGCATGTAAGAGCGCATATTTTTCAATTACATAAGCAAAGGCATGAAAACTCAATTTGGTAATATCCAATTCGCCTCGCATTGCTTTTTGGTTCAATGTTTCTACATCATCAAAAGAAACCTCAAAAGACAAACCTTCAGTGTCAATTTTATGATGAATTAAGGCATCAAAAATAAAAGTATCGTTAGGGCAGGGCGAAAAACCAAGTGTCAATTTCATACGGTAAAAATAAAGCTAAATGTATTTCAAATGGTCATGTTTAACTCATTTCGTTTGCTGAGTAATAAAATCAATTAACCACTCATTTAGGTTTGTAATGGCTAAACCAATTTTCCAGTTTTCCTTAGCCCTTGGTTCTACCTCATTAGACAAACTTCTTACCTGTGCACACGGAATATGGCTTAAGTTACAGGCGTAAAATACCGCTGCGCCTTCCATGCTTTCGGTCTGCGGGTTAAAACGTTTAATAATGGCATTAATGCTTTCGGTATTGCCATGAACTTTGTTTACGGTAATGCCTTTTACTTTTGGTAGATCAATCAAATCATAGCTCGAATTAAAGGTGATTTGGCCAAAACCCAATTCATCGAGGCTAATAAATTGATCATGATCCTCAGCACCCAATTCGGCAAATGTATCTTCATAGATATTTACCAAACTACCCAAATGAAGCTGTTTGTCGAAACTTCCGGCAATACCCACATTAAGTACAAGGTTGTAAGTGTTGTTTAGGTATTTGCCCAATGCAAACGCAGTAGCAGTCATGCCCACACCAGTAATCAGGATATCAAATTTTTCCTGCTGTATAAAATGTGCATTTGGCAAGCCGAAATGTTCATATACAGGAGCTAGCTCTGCTTGAGTTGCCGCAACAATTAATAGTTTCATGTAGTAAATGTAAAGATTTTTTGGCTATGGTTTTGGTTTAGAATAATGCTAGGCAGTTATCATAAAAGGCTTTTGGGATATATCTGTCACACTTTTATTATAAATGAAGATATGGTATGGTTTTAGTTTAAAACGGTATAACTCTATTTATAATTTAACATACACCCATTTTGCAAGGCCAAGTAACTCAACCTCCCTTAAAGGTTTATCATGCTGATTCTTTTGACGATAGACTATCTTTTATAACTAAGAATAAATCTTATCAATATGCTGAAATTGAAGAATGTGATGTGATTATTCATCACCAAATCGTCCACAAACCTAGACACACCTTAAAACTGATCAAAGTTTTAAATGAAAAGTACGAAAGTTCTCAAAAAAAGATTCTCATTTTCATTATTCATGATTTTGAATATCAATATCCCATGTTTAATAATATTATTTTATTGAGAACAAGCGTACGGGCAAGTGGAATTCAACCCAATGAGATCGTGATGCCCTATATCTGGGAAACCTTGAGAAAACCACTTCCGCAAATTGGCTCGTCTGCACTGCCTAAGGTTGGGTTTTGTGGATTATTCTCAAAACATCGTAAAAAATTGATTCGGGTTTTTAAAGAGAGCAGTAAAATGCACTGCGATTTTATACTCAGAAGTAAGTTTTGGGGTGGAGCACCAAATAACAAAGAGATAGTTTCCGATTTCTATAAAAACATGATGGATAATCAATACATCTTATCCAATCGAGGCGCTGGCAATTACTCTATGCGGTTTTATCAGGTATTAGCCTCTAAAAGAATTCCGGTTTTGGTAAATACGGATATGATTTTGCCATTTGCAGATAAAATTAACTGGACTGACTTTATCATTTTCGAAAAAGATGAAAAAAAGTGCATCGAAAAGGTTGATGAAGTTCATAAAAGTGGTAAATATCAAAGCATGCAAGAGAAATGTAATTACATTTTTAACCATTACTTTTTAGAAGAGGTATGCTTTGACCACATTGTGGTACAATTAAGAGAAAAATCAATGCTTGATGTTCAAGAAGCTACATCGTCAACAAATCGTTTTTTTTGGTGGAAGGTCAAAAAATTTTTATACAAATTCTCCAGTAATTGAGTGCTTCTAAAATAGGATCTGTTGAGGTAAAAATTACTAAAATATGAAGATTGATGAACGAGTGTTAAGCATTGTAGTACATAACGATTACCAATATATAGTATATTTGCTTTTTATTTGATAAATAATGATTTATATAACACGCAGAGAAAGCTTTAATGCGGCTCATAAATTATCTAGAACAGATTGGAGCGAAGATAAAAACAATGAAGTATATGGTAAATGTGCCAATCCAAATTGGCATGGTCATAACTACCAATTATATGTAACTGTTAAAGGTGAGGTTAACCCAGAAACTGGATTTTTGGTTGACCTGAAATGGCTAAAACAAATTATCAATACTTATGTAGTAGATAAAGTTGACCATAGGAATTTGAATTTAGATGTTGATTTTATGAAAGGTAAATTGGCATCAACTGAGAATTTAGCCATTGCGATATGGGATATCTTGAGCACTCCTATTAACGAAAATGGAGCAAAATTACATTGTATTAAAATTTACGAAACTGAAAACAACTTTGTAGAGTATTTCGGTTAATCAGCACATATACATGGAAAACGATAAATACAACCACGATGACGAAGTTTTGGGCTATCAGAAAATAGACCGCTATGACGATGAGAAGATTACCTCAGTTGCCACTCATTATAAAGATATTTTAACTCAGCTTGGAGAAGATCCAGCCCGTGAAGGACTTTTGAAGACGCCAGAACGTGTAGCTAAAGCCTTGCAATATTTAACTCATGGTTACGATCTCCAACCACAAGAGATCCTTCGTTCGGCCATGTTCAAAGAAGATTATAGCCAAATGGTGGTGGTAAAAGATATCGAGGTGTTCTCTATGTGCGAGCATCATATGTTACCATTTTTTGGTAAGGCGCATATTGCCTATATCCCCAATGGACATATTGTTGGCTTAAGTAAAATACCAAGAGTTGTAGATGCCTTTGCCCGTAGATTACAGGTACAGGAGCGTTTAACGAATGAAATTAGAGATTGTATCCAAGAAACTTTGCAGCCAGCAGGTGTAGCCGTTGTAATTGAGTGTAAGCACTTGTGCATGGCTATGCGTGGCATACAAAAACAGAACTCTGTAACTACAACTTCGGCATTTACTGGCGAATTTATTAGCAATGATAAAACAAGAGCAGAGTTTTTAAGGTTAATAACAGCAAACCTGCATTAATAGCAATTAAAATCATAAAATTTTGTGAGCTGCTGTTAAGTTTTATATCTTAAACAGTAAACTCAAATCTATAAACTAAAAAATGAAAGCATATATATTTCCAGGGCAAGGCGCTCAATTTTCAGGGATGGGTAAAGACCTTTACGAAAATCCAACTGCGAAAGAACTATTTGAAAAAGCAAACGAAATTATTGGCTTCCGTATCAGTGATGTGATGTTTAGCGGTACTGACGAGGAGTTGAAGCAGACCAATGTAACACAACCAGCTATTTTTTTACATTCAGTAATTTTAGCCAAAGTTTTGGGTGCCGATTTTAAACCAGATATGGTGGCTGGACACTCACTTGGAGAATTCTCTGCATTAGTTGCTGCAAATGCATTGTCATTTGAAGATGGATTAAGATTAGTAGTGGCACGTGCCAATGCCATGCAAAAAGCTTGCGAAATTCAACCTTCAACCATGGCCGCTATTTTAGGCTTGGCCGATGAAGTAGTTGAAGAAGTTTGTGCAAGCATTGATGCAGTAGTTGTTCCTGCAAATTACAACTGCCCAGGTCAATTGGTTATTTCTGGCAGCATTGAAGGCATTGATGAGGCTTGTTTAAAATTAACCGAAGCTGGAGCAAAAAGAGCATTGAAATTGAATGTAGGTGGTGCTTTCCACTCGCCTTTAATGGAGCCGGCAAAAGTAGAATTGCAAGCTGCAATTGAGGCAACAAATATTTCTTCGCCTATTTGTCCAATCTATCAAAATGTAAATGCAAAACCAACTACAGACCCAGCTGTTATTAAAGAGAACTTAATTGCGCAATTGACAGGTGCTGTACGGTGGACACAAACGGCTACCAATATGATTGCAGATGGGGGCAATGAGTTTGTAGAAGTTGGACCGGGTAATGTTTTGCAAGGCCTAGTTAAAAAAGTAAGCAGAGAAGTGCAAACAAGTAGCGCTACTATTGCTTAACATATTCGCTATCAAAACCTATCGTGGTTAACGATAGGTTTTGATATAATTACTACCTTATTTAAAACAGTTTAACGTGAGTATTGGAGGTAAAATTAGGTTTCTTTTATTGCTTTTAGGCATTTGCTGCATAGCCACAGCTTTGTCTTTAGACAATTCAATTACCAAAAAAGACCTGTTAATACATGAAGCGAGTGAACTACAACAAAATTTAGCAACCAAAGAAAGAGTTGTTCAGAACTTTCTATCAAACCCAGCTAAATTAAATGAACTTAAACAACTTTATAAAGACGAGAAACTAGCCCTCGATTTTATAAAGACTTATAGAGATAACGGCATTAATTTGCTGGTCTACAAAAATACGGAGCTTCAATTCTGGAGTTCGGTAAAAGCACTGCCATCTAATACTTTTCGTTTAAAGGAAGGTACCTCATTTTCTCAACAACCAAATGGTTGGTACGAGCTGATTAAAAAAACAGAAGGACCTTATACCTTTTTATTTTTAATTACGGTTAAAACACAATTTAGTATTGAAAACCAATACCTTAAAAATCAGATCGCACCAGAATTATTTCCTAGAAGTAGCCTTGATCTAGCATCGTTTACAGATAAAGACATTACAGAAATCTTTAATATTCAAAAAGAATACCTCTTTCCGGTAAAGCTAAGTCACGAATATTCAAAGAATATCTATGCAATGATACAGATCTGGTTGTGGATAGTAGGTTTGTTCAGCATCTGTTTGTTTGTAAACTCGTATTGCTCGTGGTTGGTCAATAAAGGATTAGCTGTTGCAGGTACGTTTATGCTGGTTATCTTCTTTTTTGCATTTAGGTTAACAGATCTACAGTTTTTCTGGTTCAATCATCAGTTTGAATTAGAAATCTTTAACCCATCAATTTATGGAGCGAGTGATTTTCTGCCTTCTCTGGGCGATCTTTTCTTAAACGTACTCTCCATGTCCTGGATAGGATTTTTTGCCTACCAACATCGACATAAATATCATTTGCCTAAATGGATCGTCGAAAATAGGACGGCTAGTTTTGCATTTCAGGTACTGGCTTTACTGATCCTCTCGAGTGTAGCTTTTATTGTAAATGATATTTTTTCGGGATTAATTTATAACTCTAAGATCGATTTCGATATTACCAATATCATCAATTTGGGATGGATAAGTTGGACCTGTATCATCATCTTATGCCTAGTTTGGTTTAATATCTTCGCTTTAGCAAAAATATTAATGGAGCTAAGCAAGCAATTGGTTTTAAGCAATAAAGAGAAACTTGTTGTTTTTATAAGTATGCTAGCTGCTTATACCGCTTATAAGTTAATAGATGATTTTTCTGAATTTGATGTTTTCTATTTGGTGTATGCTTTATTGCTTTTCATCATCGGGTGGAATAGTTATGTGCAAAAGAATAGGTTTTCAATTAGTGCGTTTGCCACTCTGTTTTTTTGTATGGCTTCTTTAACCTCAATTAAATACCTCAGATTTAATGATTTAAAAGAACAAAGTAACCGAAAGATCATTGCCGAGAAGTTGACGCAGGTTGATGATCCGAAAGTGATCAATGCAATAGATAGTTTTGAAAAAGGAGTTTCTAAAGATTCGATCGTTGTTGAGTATTTTAAAAAGCCTAGCCAATTGCAATCTTTTAGATTAGACAGTTACATTAATAAAAAATACCTTGATGGTTATTTAACACGTTTCGAAGCCAAAATTTTTGAATTTGACAACAGAGATTCCACTCTGCGTGTTGATGGAAAAGCAAAAATGGCAAGGTACAGAGAGCTGGTTAAATCAGGCTCTGTTAAAACTCAAGATTCTAACTTCTTTTACCGCATTAACAACACATTTGGCTTCCAAAATTATTTCGGAATTATCCCAATTGTAGATAATGGCAATATCCTAGGCACATTAGTGGTCGAACTAGTATCTCAGAACTATGATTATAACAGCCATTTTCCGGTCCTTTTAATTGATGGGAAATTAAAGACGGATGAAGACTTTAGTGATTATTCATTTGCATTTTATAAAAACAACGAACTGATTAAACAGGCTGGTAAGTATACCTACCCCATGTTTAATAAGCGGTTTAAAGGGGCCATGGATAAAGAAATCCATTTTGTAAGCGACCAAGAGAAAGATAGAGAAGAGGCCGTAGGGAGCACAATGGAGCGGCCAAGATATAGCCATGCCATTTACCAACCCGATAAATCTAAGTTGATCATTATCAGTAAAGAAAAGGTGCCTTATATAGAAAGACTGTCTACTTTGTCTTTTTTCTTTTTGGTGTTTATCGTATCTGGAACCCTCTTTTATTTCTTTATTTGGATACTGACCAATGTAGAAAACAACAAAGCAGGTTGGTTTAGCATTAACCGTTATTTAATGATTAATGCCAATAAAATTCTCTACAAAACCAGGATTCAGGTTTCCATAGTTTTATCTGTTGTGGCCACATTGTTAATTGTTGGCTGGACAACCTTCTTTTACATTAGAGAAGAGTATAAAACGCAACAAGAAGATGCAATTAGAGAGAAAGTAAAAAAAGTACAGATTGCTTTCGAAAAACAGGTTGAAAATGATGGAGAGATTAAAACAGGGGAGGAAGCACAGTTTCAGTTTGATCAATTTGCAAATATAAATGCAGCTTTTTTAAACTTATACGATACCAAGGGTAACTTGATTTTAACTTCTTTACGTAGGATGTATGAATACGGAATACTTGGTAGGAAAATGGGGCCAATCGCTTTTATGGAACTGAGCCTAAGGCAGCGATCTGAATTCTTAAACACGTCTGAAAAAATCGGCACCTTTAAATACGCAGCTGCTTATGCGCCCATTCGCGATGTGCAGAACAAAACCATTGCCTATATTGGTTTACCCTATTATTCAAATGAAGCAGATTATGAGGCCAAGATTGGCTTATTTATCAATACGCTGATCAATATCTATGCGCTTGTTTTTGTGCTCATAGGGATACTTGCGGTAGTTTTAGCCAACCAGATTACAAGTCCCCTTACTTTTATCCAAGAGAGCATTAGAAGAACTAAATTGGGGCAACAAAACCAACCCATTGTTTGGCATCGTCAGGATGAGATTGGTTCACTCATCAAAGAATATAACAAAATGATTGCGGCATTAGAAATTAGTGCTACTAAACTGGCTCGATCAGAACGAGAGAGTGCCTGGAGAGAAATGGCAAAACAGGTGGCACATGAGATCAAAAACCCCTTAACGCCATTGAAATTAGGGGTACAATTGCTCGAGAAATCATGGAAAGAAAATGATCCCAATTTTGAAAAGAAATTTGCCAGCTTTAATAAGTCATTTATAGAACAAATTGATAGTTTGGCCACTATTGCCTCAGAGTTTTCCAACTTTGCCAAAATGCCCGATACCAAGTTGGAGAATTTAGAATTATTGCCAGTTATTGAACAAGCTATTGCTGTGTTTAACAATACAGATAATGTAGAAATAGTAGTATTAAACAGAACTAACCGGGCAATAATTGTTTTGGGAGATAAAGATCAATTGTTACGTACTTTCAATAATTTATTAAAGAATGCGATAGAAGCAAGTGAGGGTAAGGCCAGCTGTGCCATTAAAATCCACATTATCAATGACGAGAGGTATGTTCAGATAGAAGTAGAAGACAATGGTAAAGGGATAGATTTAAGTTTACAGGATAAAATATTTGTACCAAACTTTACGACCAAATCATCAGGAACTGGTTTGGGCTTGGCTTTTGTAAAACAAGCTATAGAAAATGCTGGTGGAACGGTAGAATTTACCTCACTGTTAAATGAGGGTACTACCTTCCATTTGAGTTTCCCTTTGGTGAAGAGTTAAGCAGTTGTACTTAAGGCAAAGCCGAACAGAAAAGCTTATTGGGCTTTAACTTCAATAAAAACCATCCGATACCTATTTTACCTTGCTGTAACTTATCTAAGTGTAATCTGGCTTTTACCCATGATAAAGCCATCGGTGTACAGAATAATGGAATAAGTGCCTTTTATAAATTCTTTAGGGTTTTCCCACTGAATTTTATAACTAGAATTGTCATCGTTATAATTGAACTGCATTTTGCTGCTAAACTGCATTTGTTGCCCATCGGCCTCAAACATGTCTGTTTCTCTTGCAATGAGATTGCCTGCCGGATCAAATACTCTTAAATACACAGTATGGTAATTCTTTTCGGCCAAGGTATTGGGGACAATATTAAAACTGATGGTCAGCTTCTCTGTGGTACTGGCCCTAGTTACCAATACATCTTTACCACTATTTTTAATTTTAAAGGCATTAACAGTAATGTCGCTCGCTTTTAAGGCCGCCCCAACTTTTACTTTGGCATTTAGATTCTCATTTTCCTTTTCAAGGTTCTCTGCCTTTTGGCTATAATTATCTGAAGTAGTTTTTAAGCTGTCTCGCTCAGTTTTTAAGTAAGAATTTTCTTTCTCTAACCTAATAATTTGATCGTTGTAGTTTTTTACAAACTCTCTTAATTCTTTGATCTGATCTTGTGCTTTATCTAGGTCGCCTTGGGTAAGTTTCCCTTTTTGTAGCGCCAATTTTAATTCTGCAATTTTCTTTCTGGCAAGGTCTTGTTCTTGTTGTAGCTTTTCGCTTAGATTTACGTTTAAGGCATTTACTTTGTCAAGTTCAACCTCTATCTTTTCAACTTCTAGCTTAAGCCTATCTTTTTCGGTACTTACAGTTACAAATCGACTACTTTGCTGTTTATCTTTAAAGTAGAGATAAGCGTTTATTCCTAATAATGCGGCGATAACTACAATTAAAAAATAAACTTTGTTTCGGTCAACTTTATTTACGGGATCTTGCTCTTGCATACTAGCTAATTTTTTATTGACATCGAAAAAAATGTCGATAAATTTACTCTTAAAGTGATGTTAATTATTTTTTTGGGATAGCTAACATAATATAAAAAACTGATAAGTCTAAAAAATGTAGCACTTTTGTAACACATTTTTTAAAAAATAACGTTTAAATACCAACAGCCAAATTGGGTTGATGGTGTGTTAAACTTTAGCAAATATTGTAAATAAACTACTCATTACTAATAATATATAATGGTTAAAAGCTTTATCGGTATACTTTTACTCTTACTCACCACTTCTTTTTTCTCAGTTGCACAGAACAGCACAAATATTGGTCCAAAACGTGAGTTTAGAGGTGTTTGGGTAGCTACCGTAACAAATATAGATTGGCCATCTAAACAAGGCTTATCCGTAGATCAACAAAAACAAGAACTAATAGGGATATTAGAGCAGCATAAAAAGACGGGTATGAACGCCATTATGTTGCAAATTAGACCAACGGCCGATGCGTTTTATGCCAAATCAAGAGAGCTTTGGAGCCATTGGTTAATGGGCACTCAAGGGGTTTCTCCTGCCCCTGGTTACGATCCGTTGGCCTTTGCCATTAAAGAAGCTCATTTTAGAGGCATGGAATTGCATGCTTGGTTTAATCCTTATCGGGCAACGATGAGTGCAGGAGCAATTACAAGTCAAGAGCACATTACTAAAAAGCGACCAGATCTTTTTTATACCTATGGCGGCCAAAAATTATTTGATCCGGGCTTGCCTGAGGTAAGAGAATATATTGTGCAGGTTATTCTGGACGTAGTAAAGGAATATGATATTGATGGGGTACATTTTGATGATTATTTTTATCCATATCGCATTGCCGGGCAAAAAATAACTGATGAGGCAACTTTTGCCAAATATCCAAATGGATTTACCAATATAGATGATTGGAGAAGGAATAATGTAAATCTCTTGATCAAAATGGCTAATGACAGCGTTCATCATTACAAGAAATATGTAAAGTTTGGCGTAAGCCCTTTCGGGATTTGGAGAAATTATAGAGAAGATACACTCGGCTCTAAAACCAGTGGCTTGTCAAACTATGGAGAACTCTATGCCGATTCTAGGAAATGGATTAAAGAAGGGTGGGTAGATTACATTAACCCACAGATCTATTTTACCTTTAGTAGGGCAGTAGCTCCTTTTGGTGTTTTGGCCGATTGGTGGAGCAATAATACCTATGGTAGGCATTTATATATTGGCCAAGCAGCTTATCTTGTACATGGCATGCCATCAAAAAGAGAGGCCGCTTGGGGTAACCAGAGCGAAATTCCAAATCAGATCAGGTACATGAGAGCGAATGGCCGCATACAGGGCAGTGTATTCTTTAGCTCTAAATCTTTAGCAACCGTAGCAAAAGGGGTACAAGATACGTTAAGGAATGACCTCTATAAATTTCCTGCATTACCTCCACAAATGCCTTGGCTTGATGATGTAATGCCAAATGAGCCTCAAAACTTTACAGCTGATGCAGAAGCTGGTGGCGTACATTTAAAATGGGAGAAACCTTTAAAGGCAAAAGATGGCGAAACCGCATCAGGTTATGTCATCTATCGTTTTAAAGAAGGAGAAAAAATAAACATTTTAGACCCTAAAAATATATTAAGGATCAGTTTTGAAGACTTTACCTTTTATTTGGATACAAGTGTAGAGAAAGGGAAAAGATATAATTATTTGGTAACTGCGCTAGATCGTTTAAAAAACGAAAGCGAGCCAAGCGGCCCTGTAGGTGTAATAGCTAAATAAATTAATGGAGGATGCCCTCTTTAATGAAACCATTGGCTTGGAGCTTGTCTAGTAACTGATTAATTTGGAGATCTGTTGAGCCAAATAAACTTTCTTTTAACCAAAAAGCTTCATGGATAGCCATTCTATTGGTAATTCCACTTTTGATAATGGCCAATAAAGTATCTTCTATATAGTTGAGCTGTGTTGCTGGATTAGGAAATCTTAATAAATGTGCAGTTAAGGCTTTTTCTAAAAGTGGTAGCTTACCAAAATCACTTTGTAGAAATGTCTGAAGATCTTCAGGGTTGTTAGCTACATATAAATCCCAGGCTTTGCCAGCTAGGTTTAAATCGTTTGTAGTTAGTTTTTCTCTGTTAGGGTAAAGTTGGGTTAGTTGCACTGCATTTAATTCGCCAAGGCCCCTAAAATTAGGAATGCCGTCAAATCGATCAGGGCAGATCAATTGAATGGAAAGGTTTGGGGCATTAACCTCTCTTAAAACACTTAAAATATAGATCAGGTTGATCTGGCAAACCAGATCGTATTCGAACCAAAGGATCAGCTCATCATAAATCTCTATATTTTTTAATCTTTTAACTTCTTCCAATACATTTTTCTGATAATTGACTTCGTTTTCGTTAAAAGTGCTACAGATCCATTTCGCTCTTGTAGCCCATAAGTCTGTATGAGAAACAGGTCCTTCGGCCAGTATTTCACGCCAAACTAAAATATCGCCGTCAAATGAAGTTTGTTTGAAGACTGCTAAAGTAGCATCGCCATTTAAAATATGAAGTGTTTTCATAGGCCTAGCACAAAAAAAAGACCATCTGATTTTTCAGATGGTCTTTTAAAGGTATCATTTTTCAAATTATTTTTCTGGTGTCAATACCAAACGGATATAGTTATTGCCGTTTAAATATTTTTGTGCAGCAGCCTTACTTGTGGCTACTGTAACGCCATTTACTCTCTCTTTATTGGCTAATACCTGGTTTATATCATCGCCATTTTTTAAGCGGTTGCTCAAATAATTGATCCAGAATCCGTTATCTCTAAGGCTTAATTCCTCTTGTCTTAATTCCTCAGATTTGAATTTCTTTAAATCATCTTCAGTTGCGCCATTGAGCTTAAATGCATTTACTTCTTCTAACGAAGCATTGATTAATTTCTCGGTATTGGCTTTAGAACAGCTAAATGAAATGGTGAAATAATAATGGGCACTTGGATATTTCTGTAGGCTTAAGCTAACGTTTGGACTATAAACACCACTTTCTTTTTCGCGTAAGCGCTCTAAAATTTTAATCTCTAATGCAGCCTTTAAAGCGTCAAGTTGAGTGTTGTTCTCTACATTATACTCATAATCATCATGGAAGTATAGTTGTACAGTAACCTTATCTTCTAAACCTCTAGATACTGTTTTGCTTACTTTTCCTTTTGGCGGATTAACACCATGATCGATAAAGTTCTCATTTTTATTTAAAGCAGGTAAACTTGCCAAATAAGTGGCAATAAAAGGTTTCATCTTTTCTACATCGAAGTTACCTACAAAAACAAAAGTCTGTCCACTAGCATCTGCAAAACGGTCTTTGTAGAAAGCAAAAGCTTTATCTATCGAAATTCGATCAATGTCTTGCAAGGTGGTAGGCATTGCACGTTTGTTGTAGTTTGCCAAAACAGCTTGTACTGTATCTGCATATACACTTGCAGGGCTACTGTTTTTGTTTGCAGTAATCACCTTCATATCGCTGATGTTCTTGTTAAAGATGTCAGCGTCTTTACGAGGGTTGGTAGCGTAAGCATAAATCAATTGAAAGGCGGTCTCAAGGTCTTTAGGAGAAGTACTACCAGAAAAACCTTGGTACTCATCACTAATGTAAGCTCCTGCAGAGGCAGTTTTACCAGCTAAATACTTACTTAATTGGGTAGGGTTGAAATCTCCCACACCACTTTGGGCAATTACGTTGGCGTTTTCTGCTGAGATTAGATCAGCATCACTTGCCAATGAAGTTCCTCCCTTGCCAAATGAAGTGAAGATCACTTGGTCATTTTTAAAATCTGTAGGTTTTAACACTACTTTGATCCCATTGCTCAATGTTAAAGTCGTAATTCCAATTTTATCATTTTTGGTTTCGTTAACAATGGTGCCGGCTGTAGGTAATTTGGCAATTAAAGGTTTATTTACGGTATTGTCTACGTAGGGAGTAACGCCGTTGCCTGCAGATTTAAGCGTTGCTATCAATTGTGCCTCGGTAGGTAGATCTTTAGCATCCTTTTCTGGTGCTTGAACCACAATGATTTGATTGGTTTTGGTAATTAGATTTTTAGCAACAGCGTTGATATCTGCTGCGGTTAAATCTTTGATTATTTTTTTAGCTTCATTGTAACTGTATTCTGCAGATGGGATGCTCGATCCAGTTAAGAAATTTTCAAGATATTGCTGTACATATACCGCAGACTTAGTTTTGTCTTTTTCTTTATACTGTTTCTCTAAACCGGCATCAAGTTTTTTCTTAATGGTTTCAATTTCACCCTCGGTGAAACCAAATTTAGCCATACGCTCATTTTCAGCAAGTGCAGCTGTCATTGCTTTTTGCAAATCAGCGGTAGTTTTAGCAACGGCAGCAGTTTGAAATGCGCTAATGCCCCAAACTAAGCCACCTTGGTATGGACCATATGTACTTTGTGCAAATAAAAATGGAGCATTTCCTTTTTGCATCATTTCTTGTAAACGAGAACCTAACATATTATTGATCATGGCATGGATCAAGCTCATTCTGAAATCGGCTTCCGTTTTTACTACACCTTCACGATGTTTGTAAATTACCTGTACAACATTGTAAGGTTGTTCTTTATCTGTTGCAATTTTTACCAATGGCTGGGCATTGTCTGGTAAATCGTAACTTAACCTAGGTTTTGGATTAGCAGGGTTTTTTAAATCAGAGAAGTTCGCTTTGATTAAGCTTTCTACTTCATTTACATCAAAATCGCCAACCGCAATTACAGCTTGTAGGTTTGGTCTATACCAATCGGCATAAAATGAACGGATTTTATCGTGAGTAAAGTTATTCAAGATATCTACCTTACCAATTGGGATACGTTTCTCATACTGTGAGTTTGCCAAAAGGAATGGGAGCAATAAATTGCTCATCCTTTGTTGTGCATTTTTACCACGTTGACGGTCTTCTTCAACAATAACTCCTCTTTCATTATCGATATCAGCACCATTCATACTTACCTTACCTGCCCAGTTGGCCAATATTTTAAAGCCAGTTTTAAAAACGGCTACACTGTCTGTAGGGATAGGCAATTGATAAACCGTTTGGTTAAAGCCTGTGTAAGCATTTAAATCTGCACCGAAACGAACCCCTGCTCTTTGTAGGTAATTGATCATTTCGTTTTTTGGAAAATCTTTAGTGCCGTTAAATGCCATGTGCTCTGTAAAGTGAGCAAGACCTTGTTGGGCATCTGTTTCCATTAACGAGCCAATTCTATTTGCTAAATAAAGTTCAGCTCTATTTTTAGGTTCAGTGTTTTTGCGGATATAATAGGTTAGGCCATTCGCTAATTTACCAATTTTTACATTCGGGTCATTAGGAATAGCTTTATTAGCGCCAGCTTTTTGGGCAGTTTTTACTGCCGGTGCCTTGGTAGCTATGGGTTTCTTTTGCGCTAGTGCGGGTTGTGCAAATAGTATTGTTGCAAGTCCCCAGACTAAAATTTGATGTTGTTTTTTCATAAATAGATGAATTTGATTCAATTATACTTTTATAATGATATTCTTTTTATACATAAACCAAAGGATGACAAAGAAAAACATCACAAACACAATGGCATAAGCCAAAGATGCATTGATGGGAGAGAAATAAGGGGGAAAGAAAGACTGGTAGAACCAGCTTAGTGCACCAATTTCATCACCATTAGGCTGTTTGATTTTGATCATGTTTACTAAACGAGGCATTAAGCCTGAAACAAAAAATACGGTAATTGCATTTACCCCATATATTACAAAAGGTTTGGTAAAGCGATTATAGTGGTTTACATCAATGATCCAATAAGAGAGCGCTAAAACTACGGTAGCTAAACCTCCAGTATATAATACATAAGAGCTGGTCCATAAGGCTTTGTTAATAGGGAATTGTAAATCCCACAGTAAGCCAGCAATGATACAGATACAACCAACAGAAAAAAGCCACGCTATTTTTGTAGCGGCTTCAACATCTTTACGTTTCAAGTAAACGCCAACTAAAACCCCAAAAAGACCTGTAGCTACAGCCGGTAAAGTGCTCAAAATACCTTCTGGATCCCAGGTTACTGCCGATTTCCATAAATGCGCCTCCGTTAATAAGGTTCGGTCTAGCCATGCCCCCAAATTTGTTTCTTTCTCTAAGTTGGCATAACCGAGCCCAGGAACAGGAACAAATGTCATCAAGGCCCAATAAGAAACTAGGATAATAATAATGGCTCGGAAAATATTCTTTTCAGAAAGCTTTAAAAATAGAATAGACGAAATAAAGAATACTACCCCAATTCTTTGCAATACACCGGGGATACGGACATGTTTAATTGCTTCAACGAAATCGAAATCACGAAAATTTCTAGGAAATATAGAGAGGAAAAGACCTAGCCCAAAAAGTGTTAAGGTTCTCTTCAATGCTTTTAAAAGGGTTTTGTTATGACTAGAAGGATCAGCTTTTTTACTGCCCATTGCGTACGCAATAGAAACCCCTACAATAAATAAAAAGAAGGGGAAAACGAGGTCTGTTGGTGTACAGCCATTCCATTCTGCATGTTCTAAAGGGGCATAAATATGACCCCAGCTACCTGGATTGTTAACCAGTATCATTGCAGCTACGGTTAAGCCGCGAAAAAAATCAAGCGATAATAATCGCTGGGGTTTGAGTTCCATTTGTTTCAAAATTATCTTCTATAAAACGCTTTTCCTAATTAATTGGGAAATTTAACGAACTAATATAGAAGATAATTTTAAAACTATGGTAAATGGTGATCAAAGAGTTAGAACTTATACCTTACAAAGGCTTCCATTGCTTCATAATCAGCTAAGCCCAAATTGTCGTATGCTTTTGCGGTTTCTCTATTTCTATCCTCTGCTCTTTGCCAAAACTCCCTAGCATCATCACCCGGAAAAACAGCTCTGTCTTTTTGAGATTGATGTTTGAAAATAGCAAACTTCTTACGCTCAACTTCTTGAGGGCTCAATGGAACCGCCATTTCAATTTCGTGTGTTTCAAACTCTAGCCAAGCACCACGGTACATCCATAGCCAGCAATCACTTACCCAGCTTTCGGTTTTTTGTAGTCTTTTTAAGGCTTCTATTATAATGTTGAAACAAACAATGTGTGTGCCGTGTGGATCTTCAAAATCGCCAGCAGCAAATACTTGATGAGGCTTTATTTTCTGAAGAAGCTCCATGGTTAATAAAACGTCAGCTTCTGTAACTGGGTTTTTTTGGTTTTTACCACTTTCGTAAAAAGGTAAGGCCATAAAATGAATATGATCATCTTCTAACCCACAGTAACGTGCACCTGCAATTGCTTCTCCTTTTCTAATCAATCCTTTAACGGTTTGTATCTCTGGGGTGTCAACCTGGTTGGGTTGTTTTTTTTCAATGAACGTACGCATTTTGCTATACATCTCTTTCATTTCTGGTTGTCCCATACCCATTCGTTCAGAGAAATCGATATTGAATTCTACAAAACGTAAAGCATCATCATCCCATACCGCAGTATTTCCAGAAGTCTGGTAAGCTACGTGTACATCGTGATGTTGGTCAACCAAGCGAATAAATGTTCCGCCCATAGAAATTACATCATCATCAGGGTGTGGTGAAAAGATCACCGCACGCTTTTTAGCTGGCTCAGCTCTTTCAGGTCTTTGGCTATCGTCGGCATTAGGTTTTCCACCTGGCCAACCTGTAATGGTATGCTGTAATTTATTGAAGATATGAATGTTTATATTGTAAACAGGGCCTTTTTCTAGCGCCAATTGAGCCATTCCATTGTTGTTAAAATCATCTTCAGTTAATTTTAACACAGGTTTTTTCAATTTAGTAGCTAACCAGATTACTGCTTTTCTAGTCAGTTCTTCTGTCCAGATACAGTCTTTTACCAACCAAGGCGTATCAAATCTAGTTAATAGAGATGCTGCATCTTCATCTAAAATAAATTCTACATTATCAGAAAGCTGTAGATAGGTTGCTGGTACATCACTAGAAATTTCGCCTTCAACGGCTTTTTTAATAATTGGCGACTTTTTACGGTTCCAGGCCATCAATACAATCTCGCGAGCTTTGAAAATTGTACCAATTCCCATGGTAATGGCTTTGGTAGGTACAAAAGACTTGCCCCCAAAATCTCTAGCTGCATCTCTACGGGTAAGGTCATCTAAGGTAACTAAACGTGTACCAGAGTTTGGTGCAGATCCAGGCTCGTTAAAACCAATGTGACCTGTACGGCCAATACCTAGTATCTGCATATCTAAGCCACCAAAATCACCTATTTTGCGCTCGTAATCCAAACAGAAAGCTGGAATGTCTTCTAATTTAAGTGTGCCATCAGGAATGTGGACATTGCTCTTATCGATGTCGATATGATCAAACAAATGTTCATTCATGAAAGAAACATAGCTCTGGGCAGCATTGGGCTGCATTGGATAGTATTCATCCAAGTTAAAGGTAACTACATTTTTAAAGCTTAAGCCCTCTTCTCGGTGTAAACGAACCAATTCTGCATAAACTAAAATAGGGGTAGCACCTGTTGCTAAACCTAAAACAGCATTTTGATTGTGTTTTTGCTTTTCTTTAATAATGTTTGCAATGCGATGAGCAACGCTTATGGATGCTGCTTTCGGGTTGTTAAAAACGGTAACAGGAAGCTTTTCGAACCTCGTTTCTTCTAATAGATTTAATCTTGCCATTAAATGGTTATTATTTAGTGAACGGAGCAGTAAATATAGGAGTATTTTTAAATATTTTTAAAAAGATTATAAATTTAATTTGAAACACTTGTAGCTTCTAGTTTTTTGAATCTTACAGGTTATCAAACCATATCATCACTGAATTAAAAATCATAGAATTTCTAGGCCTTTAACTTTATATTCTTCCAACCGATCATCTTCGGTATCCAATTCTGTTATTAAGAAATTAATATTTTCTAATGCTGCTACCTTTAAACGTAAAGAAATATTGAGTTTTTCTGAAATGCACAGCACAGCCGATCTTTTGGAAGAATTGAGCATAGTTTTCTTTAGCTGGTTAATTTCCCAATCTGTATCAGTGATCCCGTCTTTAGGATGCAATGCACTTGTTCCCAATAAGCATAGGTCGGCGTTGATTTCAGAGAGTTGACTAATGACATGTCCTCCGTAAGTAATTTGTGAGTTTTTAGAAAATATCCCGCCAATTAAAATTACTTCAACTTTAGGGTATTTGGCTAGTTCAATAGCTACTAATGGGCTGATGGTAAAAAATGTTGCCTGTAGGTATTCTGGTAATTGTTTAACCATTTCTATAATGGTTGTGCCTCCGCCAGTTAAAATCACCATTCCATCTTTAATTAATGGGATAGTTTTCTTGGCAATACTCATTTTGGCTTCCTTGGCATAAACGATGCTGTTGTCAAACGATGAGTGGTACGATTTGGATAAGGCTCCACCATGTACTTTATATAAAAGGTTATCATCAGACATTTCTTGTAGGTCACGTCTAATGGTGTCTTCAGAAACATTTAATAATTGTACAAGGTCGGAAGTGAGTACCCTATTATGTAGGTTAACTTGACGCATTACATAGTCATGCCGTTCTTTTTTTAACATCTAGCTCATGGTTTGAACCACTAATATAAAAAAATTAAAAACATAGTGCGGGTTTTTGCAGGTTTTTGCAATATAAATTTGTAGTTACATACTAAAATAGTTAATAATTTTCTTTTTATAGTGAAAAACATTTATGATATTTACTTGACAATTGTTATTTTGCGTCTTAGTGCGTGTTTAGCATTGACCAAACAATCAACAAACAAAACTTAAATTATTAACCAAATTGGCGTTTATGAAAAAAAAATTACTTATGCTGTTTTTGGGTACGTTTTTGCTGGCAATACAAGTTATGGCCCAGCAAATAACGGTTATTGGTAAAGTTTCTTCCCTAGAAGACGGACAACCGATCCCTGGTGCTACTGTAAAAATTAAAGGTTCTACTACTGCTGTGCAAACAGCCCCAACAGGTGTGTATTCAATTAAGGCTAATGCTGGAGACGTGCTTCAGTTTAGTTATTTGGGTTATATCCTTGTAGAGAGAACGGTTGGTACGGCAACCACAATCAACGTAGCTTTAAAAGAGGATGCAAGTGCATTGAAAGAAGTAACGGTAACCACTGCTTATAGTATTGAGCGGAACAAGAAGAGTTTAGGCTACTCTACGGCAAAGGTAGATGGTGATGAAGTTTCTAACACCGGTAGAGAGAACTTTGTAAATGGTTTAGCAGGTAGGGTACCTGGTTTATCAATCAATCCAACATCTGGCGATCCGGGTGCATCTTCTCAAATTGTTTTGAGAGGTATCATTTCATTAAGTGGAGACAATCAACCCTTAATGGTAGTTGATGGTGTGCCGATAGACAACTCTGTGGTTAACCAAATGAATACTACAATTCAAGGAACCAACAGAAATCAGGATTATACCAATAGAGCTGCAGATATTAACCCTGCAGATATTGAAAGCTATACTATTCTAAAAGGTCCTGAGGCAACTGCATTATACGGTAACCTTGGATCTAATGGTGCTATTGTAATTACTACTAAAAAGGCGAAGGCTGGTAAAGCTTCTGTTTCTTACAATGGTTCAGTAAGGATAGAAACTGTAAATCGTGCGCCAGAAGTGCAACAAGTGTATAGTCAAGGTTCAGCGAATGGTATTCCAGAGGGAGGTTCAACCTTGTATTTTGGACCAAAATATACCCCTGGACTACAAATTTATGATAACGTAGGTAACTTTTTCCAAACAGGTATTGCTCAAAAAAACAATTTAGTTTTTGAAGGTGGTAAAGATTCGTTTACTTACCGTTGGTCTACAGAATATACCAACAACACCGGAACAATTCCTACTACAGAATATAAAAGATTTGTAACCTCTTTGGCCGGAACGGCAGCGTTATCTGATGCGATTAAATTAACTACCCGTTTCAGTTACACCAATGCTTATAATAAAAAAGCAAACAAAGGTATAGGGGGGTATTTAATGGGGCTATTGCTTTACCCATCTAGGTTTGATGTTAGAAATTGGATCGATCCAAATGGGAATAGGGTATTAACTACCGGTACCATATACACAGAGAATGATAGCCCGTTTTGGGATGTCAATAAAAATCTAAGTGATGATAGAACCAATAGTTTCTTGTTAAACACCAATTTAACAATTAGGCCAAATAAATGGTTAAATATTACCGCTATTTTAGGTGCTAACATTTCAAGTACTGATGGTAATTTGGTTTATCATACCCAATCATTTTCTGGCTCTGGCTCTGCAGCCACACCTAGGGGTGGTGTAATTAATACGTACAATCAGTTTAATAGAAATTTTGATGGTTCATTAACTGCATCTGCAAAACATAAATTTGGTAAATTTAACAATACCTATATTATCGGTTTAAATGCCTCTGATGTAAATTTGACCACAACATCAGCTCGTGGACAAAACATGTACGATCCAAACTTCTACAGTATCAACAATACATTGCCTACCACACAATCATCACGACTGGCAGTGTTACAACGTAGAAATGCAGGTGTTTTTGCTCAAGCTATTTTAGGCTATGAGCAATTAATTTACCTAACACTTTCTGGCAGGGTTGATGCAGCATCACGTATGTTGCCTAACAATCCTTATTTTGCTTATCCATCAGCCAGTTTGGCGTTTAACTTTACAGAGCTTGCTGCGGTTAAAAAGTTAGAATGGTTAAGTAGTGGTAAACTAAGAGGATCATTTGGTATGACTGGAAAGGAGCCAAGTAGATATTATTCATTGGCACCTAAATTAAATGCAACCACTACAAGTGGAGGAGGTTTTACCTATGATCTAGCTGCAGGACCAAATGCGAAACTAGTACCAGAAAAAACAATCGATTTTGAGATTGGAACCGAGTTGGCATTTTTGAAAAATAGAATCTCAGTAGATTTTACCTATTATACCAGAGAAAGTCGTAAAATGATCATTGCACCTCGTATCAGTTATGGAACAGGTTCAGTAATTAGAATTATGAACGGTGGTAGTGTGAAAAATAATGGAATTGAGGTTCAGTTAAAAGGATCGCCAATTAGACAAAAAGACTTCAATTGGGACATGACCTTTAACTTTACACGAAATAGAGGGATTGTAAATACAATCGCAGAAGAATTACCTGAATATTATGATTCTGATACATGGATTGCTAACGGAGCTCGTGCTTCGGCCATTCCTGGTAAAAGTACCTATGCCCTTGGTGGTTGGGTAAATCAAAGAAACCAAGCTGGTCAATTGTTAATTGATCCAGGTACAGGTTTGCCTATATTAAATAGCTCTTCAGAGTTTGTATATTTAGGAGATAGAGCGCCTAAATTTACTTTAGGTTATGTAAACAGTTTTAGCTATAAAAACTTTAGTCTTTCTTTCTTGCTTGATTTGAGAGTTGGGGGCGACGTATACAACCAAACCGAATATGAATTGTATAGAAGAGGTTTAAGTACAAAAACGTTAGATCGTGAAGTACCAAGAATTATTAAAGGTGTGTTGAAAGATGGTTTAGAAAATACAGCCAATCCAACAATTAACAACATTATGATTACACCTTATACTTATACAGGTTATTATACGACTACAACAGGTGGTATCGCTCCAGAACAATTCTTTGAGAGAGATATCAATACTTTGAGGTTGAGAGATGTTACCATTGGCTATAATTTGCCTCAATCAATAGCTGCCAAAACGAAATTTATATCAAGTGTTGGCCTATATGTAACTTTTACTGATTTATTCTTAATTACCAATTATACAGGTGTAGATCCTGATGTAAATGGAAATACACCTGCCACAGGTGGTGTTGGAGGTTATGGTATCGATTATGGTAGCATGGGTCGCCCACGTGGGGTAAATATAGGATTGAGAATTAAATTATAATTTTTAGACTTTAAAGTTTTTAGAACATGAAATATATTAAAATAACTTGCCTCATTGTATTATTGGCAATAGGAAGTGGGTGTAAAAAATGGCTTGATGTAAATCAAGACCCTGCTACACCACAAAATGTTGATCCGGAGTTTTATTTGGCACCAATTATTGCGCAAATGGCTATTGGAACAGGAACAGATTACGTTCAAGCTACTTTTAAGTATACGCAGAATTTTGGTGCACAGGTTGCTGCCGATCCAATGGAGAGACACAACTGGTCAAATAACGATTTACATGGAGGAACCTTATGGAGATTTACCTATGTGAATGCAGGTCTAAACTTGGAAGACCTTATTAATAAATCAGTAGCGAAACAAAATAATACGCTAGCTGCTGTGGGTTATGCAATTAAGGCGTGGGGATTTCAAATGAGTACAGACTCTTATGGCCCAATTATTTTGGATGAAGCTTTTAAGGATCAATTAACTTTTAAATATCAAGATCAACCTGTAGTCTATAATAAAGTAAGAGAATGGTGTTACCAGTCTTTAGCGCTTTTAAATAAAGAAGATGTGTTGGTAAATCCAGCTTTGTTAAGAGCTAATGATTATTTATTTGGATCAACTATTCCTGCAAACAATAGTTTAACGGTTTATAAAGATAGATGGAGAAAGTTTGTATATGCATTATTAGCTACTCAATACAGTCACTTAATCAACAAGTCTGATTTTAACTCTAAATATGCAGATAGCGTAGTTAAATTTGTTAATTTATCTTTTGGTGGTACCATATCTAGCTCATCTGAAGATGCTGCAATTAACTTTGAGGGCGTTTCTGCCGCAAATGCCAATCCATTTAGTGTAATTGGTAACTTGCCAAATTCTGTATCTACTGCTGCGGGTGTTGCATCTGTAGCATCTGGTAGGGTAGCACAACCAATTGTTAATTATTTAACAGGAGGTGTAAAAGGTACGCCAGCTGTGAATCCAACAACATCACTTGACCCAAGATTATCTAGAATGATCAATCCAATGGCTACAGGTGTATATAAAGGAGTAATCCCTGCTAAAGGTGATGCGCCTGCTACAAAAACCATTCCTCATATTTATGGTTCTGTAGCGGCAATATATCCTGGTAAATATATATTTGGACAAGGCGTAACGGATAAACCTAGGTATCCACTGTACACTTATTCGCAATTGCAATTTGCAAAAGCCGAAGCATTGTTTCTTAAAGGCGATGTGGGTGGTGCTTGGACGGCCTATGATAAAGGTATTAGAGGACATATGGAGTTCGTGAATCTTTATGGCAGGTTCGGAACTACTGTAGCTCCAGCAATTACTGCAACAGAAATTGCGGCATATATGGCATCTGATGAAGTTGCTCAAAATGCTTCAACCTTAACCATGGCCGACATTATGGGCCAAAAATATATTGCACAGTGGGGTTGGGCAGGTCAGGAACAATGGTGTGATCTGAGAAAATGGCACTATAGAAATGATATTTTTAGACAATTTAAACAATTGGATGCAGGTGATTTTTCTACTAACGTAGGTGGTGTTGGACAGTATGCCTATCGATTTAGACCGAGATTTAACTCGGAATATGTATGGAATAGGGCTGAATTAGATAAGTGGGGCGGTTTGTCACCATTATATTCTTATCAGGAAACATGGTTTAGTACACCTTTAAATTAACAATTATGAGATCTTTTTTAAACATATCAATTTTATCCCTTTTATTCACCTTGGTATTTCTGGGTTGTAAAAAGAATAAAGACAATGTATTTTCAGAATATGATGAAGTAGACTTGTCTACAAAAGCAATGATTAAAGTTAACTACAATGTTGCTTTTTATAATGATCCTTTTGTGCAGATCAAAATTAACGACGTAAGGGTAAGCGGAACAAATGTGAGAAGCAGGTTCCCGTTTCCTGGAGGAGGTTTTAATACTTTTGGAGGTTCTACCGGCGATTATTTACCGATAGCGGCTGGTCCAAATACAAAAATATCAGTTAGTATTCCCAAAAAAGGAACTAATATAGATTCAATAGATGTTTACACAACAAGCGTAGCAACAGTAGCTGGTAAAAGATATTCGCTTCACGTAGCCGATTCTTTAAATAGAAAAGGATTGTTTATCGATGAAGATTTTGAACTTCCAGATTCTGGGTTTGTAAAAATGAGGTTTGTAAATTTAATCGCAAATGCTCCCTTTATTGATTTATATAATGGTACTAATTTAGTGGCGGCCAATATTCCTTTTATGGGAATAAGTGATAAGTTTCTAATATCTACGGGTACCACAGCAGCTCCAGCATCCACAGTTTGGACAATTAGAGCAGGTGGATCGGGCCCTACGGGAACGGTAATTGCTACTTATACTAGTGGCAGTACTATTCTTAATAGAAGAATTTATACTGCCTTTGCAACTGGTTACACCGGTTATCCAACATCAGGTTCAGATTTGCGTAAGCCCTATGTTGCATTTTATTATGTAAGGTAAAACGTAACCGATATTACAAATACAAAAGGCTCGCTATTTTCAAAGTAGTGAGCCTTTTGTATTTATTTTTAAGAATTGCTATTCATTAATCTACTGAAGAAGAAATAACGGCATCACCTTTTTATTAATGAGTAACACCTGTATTGTTAAGCTTATCTAGCGCATAGGTGTCTAATCCTAATATTTTTACTATTTTTGTGGCAAAATATTTTTAAACCATGGCAAGCTTTACACTTACACCTGAAACCTGGGAAAGGGTTAAAATCAAATTTTTAAGAAAATACCGCGATTTAGCTCAAGCAGATCTTTCATTTACACTTGGTCAAGAAGACCAACTGGTGAAACAATTAATGCAACTGGTTAAAAGAGATGAAGCTTATATAGAATTCACCATCAAAAAGGCACTAGCAGATGCCGATGGGAATAGACTTTAAATATAACAAGGCTAGCTTTCTGTTTAAATAAAATTGTAATTAAAGGATCTGCAGATTTTTAACACGATAGTTGTCCAGTTTAGAATCATTTGGTTCCAACTCTGTTACTAAATAGGTAATATTCTCTAAAGCAGCTACTTTTAGCCTTAAAGCAATATTTAATTTCTCAGAGATACATAATACAGCCGTTTTTTTTGAAGAGTTTAGCATTTTTTTCTTCAATTGATTAATTTCCCAATCCGTGTCTGTTAATCCACTTTGAGGGTGTAAGGCACTTGTGCCCAGTAAACATAAGTCTGCATTGATCTCTGCAAGTTGACTAATCACATGCCCTCCATAAGTGATTTGCGAGTTTTTGCTAAATAACCCGCCAATTAAAATCACTTCAGCTCTTGGGTATTTCGAGAGCTCTACAGCAACTAAAGGGCTAATGGTAAAAAAAGTAGCTTGTAAATTTTCCGGTAATTGTTTTACCAACTCAATAATAGTAGTACCTCCACCTGTAAGGATCACCATTCCATCCTTAATTAAGGAGATCGTTTTTTTAGCGATGACAATCTTGGCCTCCTTCGCATATACGGTACTGTCATCAAAAGAAGAATGATAAGATTTAGATAATGCACCTCCATGTACCTTATATAAGAAGTTCTCATCGGATAGTTCCTGAAGGTCTCTCCTGATGGTATCTTCTGATACATTTAACAACTGCACCAGATCTGATGTAAGCACTCTATTATGAAGGTTAATCTGCCTCATAATTAAATCGTGTCGCTCCTTTTTTAACATTTTACGTCGTTTGATTAATTAATAAAAAATGATATTCAGGATGATGGTATTTTAAAACAGGTCTAAAGTAATAAAATACTTATTAGTTTTAATGATAAACACTTATTTGCTGTAATGAGAAATCTTGATATAAATTGTGTTAATACGCTAAATTCAGACAATCACCATGTAACATAATATAGCTGTTTAATCTTTGGGTATTTGTCTAAGTTTATACCTTATATATATGTATGAATAAACAGGCCCTGATAGTAGGATAGCAGAAGCATCATTAGTGATGATTTAAACACTATATAAAGCAATAGTTGTTTTTAAGTATAATTATGATTTGAGCACTAGCAACTTAAAGTTTAATGTGATCGATTTAATGAAAATAAAAAAAAAATAAAAAAATTGGTAATATTAAAACTAAAGTTGATATTTGTAGCCGGATACAAAGTTTTTTTAGGTAAAAGATGTACAAAGCTTAAACATTAAAGGAATTAAAAAAATATTTTTTTTTAATTATTGTTTTAAGTGTATATTCGTACCATGAATTAATTATGGTTCAACAGGGAATGCTGAAAACTGTACTAAGAGTAAGCAAGAAAAAAAGAAAATAAATTTATTAACTCTAAGATTATGAGAAAAGTTTTATTAACTGTAATGATGGTGAGCTCTCTTCTAGCGTTTAACGCTTGTAAGAAAGATGGAGCTCAGGGTCCTGCAGGTCCTGCTGGCCCAACGGGTGCTACTGGTGCTGCTGGTGCAGTAGGTCCTGCAGGTGCTCAAGGTGTACCGGGCGCTGCTGGTGCTGCTGGTTCAAAAATTTTGGGTCTAACTGTTGATCCAGTTGCTGCTGATGGTGCTGTAGGTGACTACGCTTTCAACAAAACAACAAAAACTCTTTGGGGTCCTAAAGTTGCTGCTGGTTGGGCAGGAACAAGTACTTCTTTACAAGGTGCTAATGGTACAAATGGTACAAACGGTACAAATGGTACTAACGGTACACAATTTTTAGCTGGTGCTGGTGCGCCAACTACTCAAGGTGTAACTGGTGATTTCTATTTTGACACAACTAGTGGTGTTTTTTATGGACCAAAACAAGCTGATGGTACTTGGCTTAACACAATGCCTTTAGGTCAAGCTTATGCAGCTAAAACTTATACCATAACTAGAGGTTTTGAAAATGTAGCGGAACTTACTAAAGTTGCGGGACAAGATATGATTCCTAGTTATGAAAACTACAACATTTTCTCTTCTTATACTGTAACTGCTAATGATATGATTCGTATCAACCAGTATCCAGTAAGAACAGTTGCTGATGCTGGCGGTGCTGCTGGTACAGGTGGTTGGGGTGAGAACAGAGAGATGGTTTTTGAATCAGCTACAGGTAGTAACATCTTTAATCAAGTTCCAGCTAATGCTGCAGCTCTTGGTGCAGGTGTTTTCGTTGTAGGTGCTAAATTCCGTTATACTAAAAACACTGTTAATCCATTAGCTGAGTTTACTTTAACTCAAGATGATATCGACAGATTGACAGTTAATGCTGGTGCTTCTTATGGTTATTTAACCTATGCTAAAGCATTGCAAAACACTGTAGCTTTAGGTCAAACTTTAGTATTAGCTACTACTAAAAAGATTGCAGTTCAAAATAGCACAACTAATTATTATGCTACTTACTCTGCTAGAACTACTTGGGATTTGAATACATTAGTTCCTAACTTTGCTAAATACAAACAAGATGGTAAAGTATTCTTGAAATACAAATACCATAACGCTGGTACTGTTACCCCAGGTGATGCTGGTAACACTGCGGTTGTACATGCAGGTATTAATGCTGGTTGGGTAGATTTATCTTACTATGCTAATTCTTATGTAACACCTACAACTGCTGGTTCAGGTTTGTTTACTAACCAAAATCCATTTGGTACAGTTAATCCAACGACTATCGCTGGTCCAGCTGTTAACTTCCCAGGTACTGGTACTTATTTTGCTAACGCTGTAACTACTTTTGCTCCTAATCAGGTTGCTACTCCAGTAGTAGGCCCAGTTGCTACTCCAACTGTTTATGCAGATGGTAAATTTTTACAGAACTGGACTATTACTTCAGGTACAAATGCACCTGCAGTTGCTACTTACGTAGGCCCTGCTATGCTTGTAGCTGATGCTGCAATGGCTGCTGGTTACAATACAGTTGCATTAGCTAATGTTAATCCATTTGGACCAGCTCCTGCAGGTGGTGCATCGTTTAATACACGTGCTAACTATACAAACTACTATAGTTTTGCTAGCGGTACTTTAAGTGCTACTGATCCTGCTGGCGTTGCAATCGTTCCTGTGGGTGAAACTATCCCTGTAAGTGGTAACAAAGGTGGTGTTAGTGCTGCTACAGTTGGCGCTCACAAATTAGTTACATTACAAGTATTTGTAATCCCTGGTGATGTTATTAAGTCATTAAAAGCTAAAGGTGTTGATACTGACAACCCTAACGCAATTAGTGCAAACATTAAATTATAATTATTAATCTTTAGAGTTAAATTATATATAATTTAATGCAAGCAGCTCCTCTAATGAGGAGCTGCTTTTTTATTTTAATAGATTATTCTTAAAAGTTGGGATATCAATTTTTTTAAAAGGCTTTAGTTCAAAAAACTAAAGCCTTTATAATGTTTGGCCATTTTTGTACATTTACAATTCTCTCTTTAATTAATGAAACAAAGAATAACGTACTGACATGGGTAAATTAAAATTTTGGATTATTATTGGCTTATTAAGCTTAGCAGGATTGTCATTTTCATTTAAGGATGATCTATTCCTAGTATCTAAAAACCTAGATATTTTTGCTTCATTATATAAAGAAATTAACCTCAACTATGTAGAGGAAACAAATGCCTCAGAGCTGATGCGCAACGGAATTGATGCCATGTTACAAGGCTTGGATCCTTATACCGAGTATATTCCTGAATCTGAAATTGAAGATTACAAGTTGAAATATGTAAGTACACAATATGGAGGTATTGGTGCTGGTACACTGTTTATAGATAATAAATTATTTGTAAATGAAGTAAGCGAAGGTAATCCGGCAAATAAACAAGATGTTAGGCCTGGAGATCAGATTTTAAAAATCAACGGTATTGAAACAACTGGGAAAGACCGAAACCAGATCAGTCAACTGTTGCGTGGGCCGAAAAAGTCGGCTGCAGAATTGGTTTTGGTTAGAGAGGGCCTTACGATAAATAAAACTTTGGTACGTGAAGAGATCAAACAACCAAATGTTTCTTATTCGGCAATGCTTGGTGACCAGATTGGTTATATCCGTTTAGATAAGTTTTTAGAAAATTCAGGTCAAGAAGTTAAGGATGCATTGGTGAATTTAAATAAATCACAACCAAAAGGCATTATATTGGATCTTCGAAATAATGGAGGCGGAATTTTACAAGAAGCAGTTAAAATTGTAAACCTATTTGTTCAGAAAGACATATTAATTGTTGTTCAAAAGGGAAGAAACCCTGAAAAAACAGTCAGTTACAAAACATTAAATGATCCAATTTCGCCGCAGATACCTTTAGTTGTTCTAATCAATGGTTCTTCAGCTTCTGCATCAGAGATTGTTGCCGGAGCTCTACAGGACTTAGATCGTGCTGTTGTAATAGGTCAGAGAAGTTATGGGAAAGGACTTGTTCAACAAACCTTCAATTTACCTTATAATAGTTTAGTTAAGGTTACAGTAGCGAAATATTTTACACCATCTGGTCGATGTATTCAGGCTTTAGACTATGCACACAAAGATCAGAATGGTTCTGCAGAGAAATTTGCCGACTCATTAATGAAAGCGTACTCTACTAGAGCTGGAAGAACTGTTTATAATGGAAATGGGGTTTATCCAGATGTACTGGTAGAAGCAAATATGTTAAGCCCAATTACCATATCTCTACTTACCAAAAATTTGTTTTTTGATTATGCCAATTTATATAAGAAGACGCATAAAGAAATTGTAAATGCTAAAACATTCCAAATTACAGATGCGGACTATAGTGCTTTTGTGGCTACATTGGCAGGTAAAGATTATAGCTATAGCTCTACAACTGAGAAACTGATTAACGAGTTAACTACCGAAGCTCAAAAAGAAAACAAGCTTGGTGCTGTTAAAACTGATATTGATGCTTTGAAAGAAAAAATGCTTTCTACCAAAAAAACAGATTTGGTTAGCCATAAAGCGGAAATTAAAAGAGTTTTGGAAACACAAATTATAAGTCGCTATTATTTCGAAAGGGGTAAAATAGAACAGGCGTTTCAATATGATAAGGAAGTAATAAAGGCAAAATCTCTTTTTACGAATCAGCCTAATATGTTGGCAATCCTAAAAGGAGATGGTTCTTATAAGGTTATTGGAAGTCCGAAATCTACTATCTCTGAAAATTAACTCTTTTGGAGCTAGACACCTGATTTCAATTCTGTTTCATTTACCTTCTAACCATTTAAAACGAATTGGTTTTGGCTACACTTAACTTATGCTATTAACGATAGTATTGATCAGTAGCATCTAATTACTAAGTCTGACTAAATTTTCTTAATAACACATCGGTTCTTTGTTATTTAATGTTGCGACATGTTAATTGTTGTGTATTGTATCAATTAACTATATAAGAGAAATTTATAATTAATAATAAGCCATGAATCTTATTGATTAATTATAGCAATTATTATGAATCATAATGTCTTATAAATTAACAACGCAACAACTTAGTATTAATTTTTCTGATTAAATGTGAAAAAATGTTAAAACATTTAATTTATAAATCATTGATTATCAATTGATTGATTTCTGTAATAATAATTTTAACATTTTGATCCTTTGAATAACGCCTATTTTTCTCCATATTTAGGCAATTAAAATATTATTTATTAACCTAACTTTATTAATTTATGAAAAGACTTCTACAAAGTTTGTTCATTCTAATGGTTATAGCTACCAACGCTATTGCCCAGGATCGGACAATTACTGGTACGGTTACAAACAAGGGAGATGGCAAGCCACTTCTAGGCGTAACCGTAAGAACTAGAGGAGCTCAAGGTTCAGTCCAAACAGAATCTAATGGTAGTTATACTATCAAAGTTCCTTCTGCTGCTACAGCATTAGAATTTTCTTATTTAGGCTTCATTACAGTTACTAAACCACTTGCAGGTGCTGGTAACACAATTAATGTTGCACTAGAAGACGAATCGAAAGTGTTAAGCGAAATCGTTGTAACTGGTTATGGTACAACTACTAAACAAGTGGCCACAGGTTCTATCTCTACTGTGTCAGGTAAGCAAATAGAAAGCCTTCCTGTTCAAACGTTTGATAGAGCATTACAAGGTCGTGCAGCTGGGGTACAGGTAACTACTAACAGTGGTCAACCAGGTTCTGGTATTACTGTTCGTGTTCGTGGTGTTTCCACAGTTAATGGTGGTAGTCAACCATTATACATCGTTGATGGTATTCAGATTGCTGCTGGTGGTTTATCTACTGTAACCACACAAAACGTATTGGGAGCAATTAATCCTGCTGATATTGAGTCAATCCAAATTCTAAAAGATGCGGCATCTGCATCAATTTATGGATCTCAAGCAGCAAATGGTGTTGTTATTGTAACTACAAAAAGAGGTAAACAAGGTAAAACTCAAGTTAAACTTTCTGTTCAGCAAGGTGTTAACAAGCAGATCAATCCTTACGAAATGTTAAATTCTCAGCAATATTATGCATTGAGAAAAGAAGCGGTTACTAACCGTGCACTTCGTTTAGGAAATTCTGTGGCCACAGCAGTTACTGCAATGAACCAAGGTTTTGGTTCAGCTACAATTGATCCTTCAACTTTACCAACAGAAGACTGGTACAATGCTATTTTCAGAAATGCTAACTTTGGAGAGTACAATCTTTCTGCTAGTGGTGGTAATGAAAAAACAAGATTCTTTATGTCTGGTAACTTTAACAGAACACAAGGGGTAGCATTGGCATCAGATTATAAAAAAGGTGGTTTAAGAGTAAATTTGGATAACCAAGTTACCGATAAACTATCTTTTGAAGCTAATCTTAACATTGCCTTTACTAAATCTGTTGGTCCTAGTACGGATGGTGGTTTCTTTGTGAATACACCATTTACAGGAGCTTTATTTATTCCTCCATATAACACCATTTATATGCCTGATGGGACTTATAGAAATCCACCTGATTTGAGAAATGCACAAAATATCAACATTGTACAACATATCAATGAAGAGAAAAGAAACACGCAGAGTTTCCAAACCATTAGTAATTTAGCTTTAAATTATAAGTTATTGCCAGATTTGAAGTTAAGACTTTATGCAGGTCTTGATTTTGCTGATGCTAAAAACTACAGTTTCAGACCATCTTCTATTCCAGCTTATGCAACAACTGGAGGTTCTGGTGCAGAGAGTTTGATTAGAAATATCAACTATAATACAAGTATCACAGCTAACTATAATAAAGTATTTAATAATGATCATAACTTATCATTATTAGGTGGATTTGAGTTCAGATCAAACCAATCAGAAACACTTGGTGCATCAGCTCAAGGATTCCCTAGTCCATTATTTACATTGATTAGTAGTGCTGCAACACCATTAACTACAACTTCAACTTTTACTGGATTTAAGATTGCCAGTTTAATTGGTAATGTGAAATACGATTATAAAGGAAAATATCTATTTACTGGAAATATTCGTTACGATGGTTCATCACGTTTCGGTGCCGATTATAAATTTGGTTTATTTGGTGGAGCTTCTGCTGGATGGAGAATCAAAGGTGAAGAATTCTTGAAATCAGTTGACTTCCTTAGCGATTTAAAATTAAGAGGTAGTTTTGGGGTTGTTGGTACGCAGCCTGGTAGCGATTTTGGTGCAATCAGTTTGTACAACTCACCAGGTGCTGCTGGAGCTTATAACGGTTTGGCTAGTATCAGACCTTCACAGTTAGCAAATCCATTGCTTACTTGGGAGCAACAACAACAAATTGGCTTAGGTTTGGATATGGGATTCTTCAACAACAGAATTACTGCAGCTGTTGATATCTACAAAAAGAAAACAACCAAATTGTTATTAGATAGAACTCTACCTAGTAATAGCGGGTTTACTTCAATTAGAGAAAATGGTGGTAGATTAGATGGTAAAGGGATTGATATCGAGTTGAATACGATCAATTTAGATCTGGAAAATGGATTTAAATGGACAACCATGTTTAACATTGCTTTCTTTAGAAATAAATTAATAGAATTGAACAATGGTGCACAAAGAATTGGTACAAGTTATATCGTTGGAAAGCCAACCAATATCTTGTACAGTTTTGAATATGCAGGTGTGAATGCGGCAGATGGTAGACCAATGTTCTATGATGTGAACGGTAATATTACTTATGTGCCATTAGCAAATACTGATGATAGAATATTGGGATATGCTAACCCTTCTTCATTTGGTGGTTTTGGCAATACTTTTTCTTATAAAGGTTTAACATTAGATGTATTGTTCCAATATCAATATGGTAACTCTACCTATTTACAAACAGGTCAGATCTTAGAAGCTTCTGGTATGGCTCTTGAAAATCAAGTGGTTAGTCAGTTGAATAGATGGACAACCCCAGGTCAAATTACTGCTGTACCTCGTGCTTACGATGGTTACACTGAACCAGGAGGTTACGATCCAACTAACTTGTCAAGTAGATATGTACAAAAATCATCATATATCCGTTTGAAACAAATTACTTTGAACTATAAATTACCTACAGCATGGACTTCAAAAATTGGTGTTCAAGGAGTTAGTTTATTTGTACAGGGCTTAAATCTTGCAACTATAAGTAATTATCGTGGTGAAGATCCTGAGAATACAGGTAATAACTTAAATGGTTATCCTCAACCAAAAACTATTGCAGGTGGTATCACTATTGATTTATAATTAACAATATGAAAAAGAAATTAATAATATTTACAGTCGCATTGGGCTTATTTATGAGTTCATGCGAGAAAATGATAGAAGTAGAGCCAAAAAATCAAATATCTACAGGTGCTGCACTAGCTACTGTAGGAGGCTATGAGTCTCTATTAAACTCTGCTTATGTAAGGTTGATAGGATTTGGATATTATGGTAGAAACTTCACTTTAATGGGCGAAGTAATGTCTGATAATGTGTATACCGAGTTGACATATGCCAATGGTAGATACATTGGCCAAAACGTGAATAACGTAGGTGCCCAGTTTGATATCTGGTCTGCTGGTTATTCAATCATCAACGAGGTGAATACCATTATCGACAATATTGATGGTTTAAATGATCCTAATGGACAATCTAAAAAAGCTGGTTTGAAAGCTGAAGCATTGGCCTTAAGAGCGATGGTATATTTTGATTTGGCACGTGTGTATGGTTATGAGCCTGTTAATGTGGCTACAGCTGGTGCAGGTTTCAATCTTAGTGTTCCATTACGTTTAAAAGCTACTGCTGGTTTACCAGAGGCTGTGCAAGTACCAAGAGCAACTGTTGCTCAGGTATATAAGAGCATAGAAGATGATCTTAAGGCATCGATTGCCTTATTCCCTTCTGGTGCTTCTGCATCACAATTTCGTTTAAATAAAGGTGCCGCTTATGCACTATTGGGTAAATCATACCTTTACTCAGGTAGATGGGCTGAAGCTGTAACTGCTTTTGATGATGCAATGAACACAGCAAATACAGCAGCTAGATTAGCAGCTGCTGGTCAGTATGTTGCTGCATTCAAACTTGCTGCAAATACTGAATCTTTATTCGAAATCGTAATTAATCCTACTACACAGTTAGGTGGAGTAACTGGTAATAACGAATCTTTGTATAGTTATACACATCCTGCTCTTTATAATGGAATCCCTACCTTTGGAGGGCAAACAGTTTCTGATGAATTATTTGCACTATTTACACCAGGTGATGACAGAAAAGCAATGATCTTCCAATATGGAGGCACGTCTTCTGTACCAGCACCTTTATACAATTGGTCAGATAAATACAGCGGTGCCCGTGGGCCATATGCAGATTATATTAAAGTAATCAGATATGCAGATGTATTATTGATGAAAGCTGAGGCATTGGCCGAGCAAACACAATATTCTGCAGCAGCAGCTCTTGTAACTACTTTAAGAGCAAATAGAAATGCTACTGGCGTAACCGTGCCTACTGATGCAACAATCAAAGACTTTATTCAAGACGAAAGAAGAAGAGAGTTGTTTTTTGAGGGACAACGTTGGTTTGATTTGAAACGCAGAGGCTTAGGAATTACTAAACCAGCTAAAACCGGTGTTGGTACAATTCCTGCTACTGATTTCAGATTATTAGCGCCTATTCCTAATTCAGAGGTTATATTAGGATTGCAAAAAAATCCTGGTTATTAATATTTAAAAAATTAGACATGAAAAAAATAATATTATACGGATTTTCATTTATTTGTCTCGGCTTACTTCTTGGAGGTTGTATGCCAAAGGATGATTTAACTTATCAAGGTCCAAATGTTGTAGAATTTAAAAACCATTTATTTGGTAGAGTAGCAGCAAGACAGCCAGCTGGTGTAACATTAAATACCGTTTTAGGTAGAACTGCTAGTGTAAATACTAGAGTTACCGATACTATTTATGTTCAGTTGATTGGTGCGCAGCAAGATAGTCCAATTGATGTTAACTTTAATGTTGCAGCTAATAGCACTGCTGTTGCTGGTACACATTATAACTTTAGACCTGCAGGTTCTAGTAAGATTACTATTCCTGCTAAATCTTCTGTAGGTTATATTTTAGTTGACATGATCCCTGGATCTATCCCTACTGGTACATTCCCTTTAATTATTAATTTAACAGGAAATGGTACAATTGGAGCTAGTCAAAATTATAAAACCTTTACACTTACTTTAAGAAACTAATAAATTGGCGCTCCCTATAAAAGGGAGCGCTTTAAATATTGCTAAGTATGAGAGTTTTTGTAGGCTTTTTTTTGTTTTTTGTAGTAAATGCGATTGCTAGTAAGGCGCAGTTTATTAACGATATTAGGGGGAGACCTGTTACAACCTTACAGTATGAAAACTTAAGTGGATCTCCATTTTACAGTGATAAATACTTAAAAGGAACAGTTAATATAAAAGGTAATATCAAGGTAATCCAAGTATATCTTAAACTAGATCAAGTAAAGGATATCTTATTGGCAAAAAATAATTTAACATCAGAAACGCCAATTGAAATTACTGATGATGTACTCAACTTTAAATTGATTGGTGCAGAAGGTGATACCACTATGTTTAAACGTGTACCTAATGGTGATGGCTACTATGAAGTTTTATATAATGGTAAAACATCTTTATTAAAAAGAACAAAGAAGAAAATTTTAGAAACTCCAGTATACAATTCTGCTGCTATTGAAAAATCTGCTGTTAGTACAATAAGCTATTTTATACTTACAAAAGAGGGTAAATTAGTACCGATTAAATTAGATAAAAACTCTTTTTTATCGGCATTGGATAAAGACAAAGTAAAAGATATAGAGCAGTATGTTTCAAAAGAAAAGTTAGGTTTTAAAAATGAGCTCAACTTGAAAAAAATTACCGGATATTACAATACTTTAAATTAGGCATTGTTAATATGTTAATTTATGAAAGGGCTTGTCAGAAATGACAAGCCCTTTTGTTATAAAGTACTTTATGTGATCTGTTTTAACATTTGCTGAAACGCTACAACTGAGGATGTTAAAAAATGTTAAATTTTAATCTATTAATAATCAGTAAGATATGTTTTTTTAGCCCATGATGTAACAATAATGTTTGAATATCGTAGACTTTTATGCCATATTTAGGTTAAATAACTATTAACTAA
The DNA here is from genome assembly GCF_001412215.1 of Pedobacter sp. Hv1. Lineage (GTDB taxonomy): Bacteria > Bacteroidota > Bacteroidia > Sphingobacteriales > Sphingobacteriaceae > Pedobacter. The sequence goes on along the minus strand of NZ_LLWP01000003.1, from coordinate 155,081 downwards.
TCTAAAATTTATTAATTCATGAATAGACTTGTCAAGAGTTTATTCTTTGGATGTGTATCACCTATTGCTATGCCCTCATAAAGTGTAGCAAATGGTGATGCATATCTTGAATTTTCTGTAGTTATTTAGCTAAGAGGTTAAGAATGCATATAACTATAACAAGTTATACCACACACTCTTACAATACAAATGATAAAATAAAAGGGGGTGCTTTTTAAACACCCCCTTTTATTTTGATATAAATTTATGAATTAGTCCATTGCATGTAGCCTTACTTTAAGTCCTTCCATTGCTGGGCTTAACTGTAATTGGCAAGCCAATCTAGAGTTTGGCAATAAGTCGGGTAAGGTGTCTAACATTGCATACTCATCATCGGTCATCTCAGTTAGTTTATCTTCTCCTTCCATTACATCTACACAACAAGTAGCACAAAGTGCCATACCTCCACAAGTGGCCAGAATATCATATTCGCTAGCTTTTAAAAACTCCATTAAGCTAAGGCCCATATCGGTAGGGGCAATCAAAGTACTGATGTTGCCTTCTCTGTCTTCAACCTGTATAGAAATATCGTTTGCTTCCATGCTTAAAATTCTGTTACACCATTTACGGTAGTATATTTCATTGTGTATTTAATACCTGGATTCATATACTGATAAGCACTATGGCTCATTAATGCAGCTTCATGAAATCCGCATAAAATTAGCTTTAATTTATTGGTGTAGGTATTGATGTCGCCAATTGCGTAAATACCTGGTATATTAGTGCTGTAATCGTCGGTATTTACCTCAATGGCACTTTTGCTTATGTTTAAATTCCATTGCTCTATAGGGCCCAATTTAGGGCTTAAACCAAAAAGAGGTATTAAGTGATCAGCTTCGTAAGTAGTGGCTTCCATGGTACGGTTATGAATTACTTCTACCGCTTCTAATTTGCCATTACCTGAAACAGAGTTTAAGTTACTGTTCAACACCAAATTGATTTTTCCGCTCTCTGCTAACTCCATTACCTTGTTTACAGAGTCTGGAGCACCACGGAAACTTTCACTTCTGTGGATCAAAGTTAGCTCAGAAACAATATCCGCTAAGAAGATGGTCCAATCTAAGGCAGAGTCTCCACCGCCAGCAATAACCATTTTCTGCCCACGATACTTCTCTGGATCTAAAATCATGTAATTTACACCTCTTCCATTTTCAAATTGCTCTAAACCAGCAACAGCAGGTTTACGTGGCTCAAAACAGCCCAAGCCGCCTGCTATTACCACAACTTTAGCTTCTATAATGGTTCCCATGTTAGTGGTAAGCACGAAATCTGCTTCACCGCGTTTTTCTAGCCCTTCAATTCTTTCGCCTAATGTATAACCAGGATGAAAAGGTTTGGCTTGCTCTACTAAATTGTCTATCAATTCTTGAGCTAAAACAGTAGGGTAGCCTGGAATATCGTATATCGGTTTTTTTGGATAAATTTCTGAAAGTTGACCACCAACTTGAGGTAGATAATCAATTAAATGACAACGCATTTTTAATAGGCCAGCTTCGAAAATAGCAAATAAACCTACGGGCCCGGCGCCAATAATGGCTATATCTGTAGAAATCATGTGTTAAATTTTGTGCAAATTTACAAAATAAAATCAACCTGTTTAGTTTTGCTAGGGTAATCTTTATTTTTAATTAATCTATTTAAGACTTACACCTCCTTTGGTTACCCATTATTGTATATAGTTAGCCTGTTTTTCTAAAGATTTTCTTAGTTTTTAAAAAGATAGAGAAATGGATAAAGAAGTATATCGCTTGTTTAGTAAAACCCCTAGCTTTCTGACATTGGAGAGCTTATTTTACGGATAAGAGATATGATCTTCCTTATAAAAATTGGAACGAAATTGAACGACTGAGAGATAAGAAGCCATTAGGAAGAAAGTTCGTTGACTTTTAGATCTGCTATCAGATTGGATAAGCCAATTTTGTTGATTTCACATCAATAATTTCAAAAATGTAGATAAATGTTTTAATGGAATATGATTGTCTTCTGAGATAAATAGCAATAAGGAGGGGTAGGCATCCACCATAACCCTCCTAAATTAAAATATTACTATTTCTAACCTTTAGAATATAGTCTCTTTACTTTGCCGAAGCCTGGGTCACTTTTTCATCTCTATCTAGGTGTTAAGGTTATTGTACTCTTTGAGCAAGTGTAAGCCCATCTTAAAACTAAAAAGTGTTTACGGCAAATATGTATGTTGGCAAATAAATTCAGCTTTTACTGTGCTGATAATCCGAACAGCGAAAAGCCAATTGAACGATCCCACTTGATGGATTAGGATTTTTCGGAAGCTTTTTTTAACAGGTTTAATCCTTGTTTATTTGTGATTTCCATTTCTTTTTTCACGCCGAATAACCAAAGGAAATAAGCATCAACTAACCCAGATTGCAAAATAAATTTTTGACTGACTTCCGTTCTGCTCCCCATAGTTCGTATTGTATAGTTAAACATAGGCTCAGCCTTGAATGGTTTTTGAATGTGGACCTTTATACCAATAAAACTATTTGGTTCAAGACTTTCAATTTTCTGATGGCCAAGATCTTTCCCATTGTTGCCTTCCCAATGATACTGTGCACCTACGATACCATCTTTTCCCTTTACCGAATAGTTTTGAGTTGGATCCTGTGCCAAAAACGGCGACCACTTCGGATAATTGCTCAATTGGCTGATCATGTCATAAACTTTTTTCTGCGGTGCTCGGATGCTTATCGATTGCGTAATTTCAATTGTCTTCAACTTGCTAGCATTGTAAAGCCCAAAGGCTAAAAAAAAGAGGATTGCTCCTATACCAATTCCAATAATGATTTTAATTCCCATTTTGATTTAATCCATGGATAAAATTTCTCGTACCTCAACATTGCCACCTATGGCAAGGATGGGACAATCTTTGCCGATTGCTGTTGCTTCATCAATATGATTGGCAAGGACGACCATATTTCCTCCTAATGTTTGGTTTTCGGCAATATGAATACCTTCAGAAATCTCTTGACTGGCACTGAGCTTTCTTTCTTCAAAACCCAATTGGTGAGCACTTATCAATTTCTCCTGCATAACAAGATTTCCAATAAATGCGCCCCATAGGTACTGTTGCTCCGACAGTTCTGCTGCAGATGGCTGATGATCAAAATTGGGTTCGAATCTGAACAACAGCATATTTTTTTTTGTGCATAAGCAGATGTATTCGATAAGCTGAATAAAATGCCCATAATAATCACCTGATAAAATTTAGATGTCGATCTATACATAAATATTTTTTTGACTACAAATGTATAATGACCTCTAGGCCTTTTGAGACCTAGGTTGCAGAGTTGGAGTACAATATTATAATTCCGAACATATTTAGAATGTGTTTTTTGATATTCAATGAGAGCTAAGCCACTTTTCTAAGTAAATGAGAGGTTATTTACAATAAACAAATGATAATGTGTTAGACCTAAGGATTTAAAGTGAAAAAGACGATTTGCTAGTGTAATGTTCTTTTGCAAAAATAAACCTACGCCCTTGACCGTGTTTCATTTTTAAATATTGATAACTCTCTTATAATTAACGTTGTTTAGGTGGTTGCATTTTTGAAGAATGTAATCAAAGGGTTGAGGTTTATCCAGCTTACCAAAAGTTATGGGAGGGTTTAACTGATTAGATATTAACTTTATATCAAACGCTCTTAAACTAATAAGCCAAAGTACATATGAAGAGAGAATTATAGATATTTTAAGGATAGTTTAACTTATTTTCGTGCTCATATCACTTTTAAAAAGAGAAAGTTATGGTAATGAAAGACGCCCTATCGTTAAATGTCATAAAGAAGAAATATAAAAAGCTTATTGTAATAACAGGAGCAATAATCATAATATCAAATCTTCCACCATTTTCCAGCATATTTCATTTAGTGTTTGACGGTAGTAGACCTTATCGATATAGTAATGCAGATGGCTCATTTACATTTCAAGAAATATGGTTACGCGATTATAATAATATGATGCGGGTATATCTTCAAAAACGTAAACATTTCACGTTAAGGGATAAAAAAGTATATCGCTTGTTTAGTAAAAACCCCCTAGCTTTCTGGCGTTGGAGAGCTTATTTTATAGATAAGAGATATGATCTTCCTTATAAAAATTGGGACGAAATTGAACGACTGAGAGATAAGAAACCATTAGGAAGAAAGTTCGTTGACTTTTAGATCTGCTATCAGATTGGACAAACCAATTTTGTTGACTCTACATTATCAATTTCAAAATGTAGATAATCCTCTTATAATTAACCCTATATAAATTGTTCTATTTAGGATTAAGGGGTTGTGGTTTTCTACTTAGAGAAATTGGATTTGTATTGGCTGAAAAACACTGAAAAAACTCTTTAAATAGATTCAAACATTATCAGAACAAACCATAATTAATTCACCAACGAACCTCTAAAATCGGATTGACATTTATATTGTTAAAACCCGTTTAGTGAATTGCGGTTATATGGATTAGAGTTCTTTTGTCCAAATAATGTATTTGACGTTTCAATTCATGTTTGTGCCTATTCACGGATTGTTTATTGTATTCTCATTCTTAAGGTGCTAATCTTGCTGTTAAATTTTTCATATAAATGGAAAAAAAATCAAAGACTGCACTTTACATTACCTTTTTCTTAATATTAGTCTCGTTTAATTTCTCTTACGCAGCCAACGGATGTATCATTGGTATTGCAGATGGAAATCCTCCTTCTGGTAGGTTTTATTATAATTATATCGGAAACTATAATGGATACCCTCAGTACAACTGGACAGGTAACGACAACGTTGATAATTTACCGGTTAGCAGTTATTGTGTTACAATAACTGGGGCCGAAGGAAGTTGTAGCATAAGGTATGATAAGTCACCATATTATATTGTTACGGGTAAAGCTGTTACTTATACCTCACTACCTTGTAATGTTCCGATTGATACATATAGCTATGTTTTAGTGATACTAGTAGGTGGATACTCCGTAAAATTGCTGTTGGAAAGCAAAGTGCACAATTGAATTACATATAACAGATCGTTTTGTACAAAAGGATAGTATGTTAGAATGGTATTTAAGTGATAAAAGCAATTAGGTAAGGTGGTGAGATAGAATAGTAAAGAACGGTATATGTTTGTATCGACTATATGAAGAATTAATCTAGGTGTAAAAATGATAGACCTTAGGATGTCTTTGACTACTGTTATCTGATTTTGAAAACCATGGCCAATATTCCTGCCCTATTGTCGATCAATTGCCCAAAATTTGAAATGGTTCCCAACTTCAGAAGCTTGGTACATCCAAAAAATGGTAAATGCATCCTTAGCCTCAAACATGGCTTTATGGTAACCGATGAAATCTCATCTACCAGACAGGTAACCATCGGAACCAGGATATATATCAGTGCTGGACAAGGACTGAATAAAGACCTACTTTTTAGTCAACACCAGGAGTTTGGATTTTCTGATCTCAGAAATAATGATGATGGATTTAGGGCCATTGAACAAATCGTATACAGGAGTTATGATGAGGCATTAAGGTATATGAAAAGAACAGTGCCATTCGTATACAAAAATAGAAACCTAGCATTATTGGATGTATATTCACTGTCCAGAAATATATCCGTCCTTCTATCAAAACTTAACTAAAGGTAATCATCAGATATTTGGCATCGATAATCATTAAGATCATAATGTGAGGTAGACATGCCATGTTGTTAAAGCCTTATCCGTAGTTTTAAAAATGTAGATAAGTCTCTTAAAATTGTAAAGATTATTCTTTTTTTGGTAAAGGGAAATCAATAGACTGTGGTTTTCCACATTAAACAAATTATTTAATTCCTGACAATGCGCATATTTTAACCGGAAATTTTAAGATGAATAAGTTTTATCTAGACATAAAAGTTAAAAAGAGCGTTTATTGTTTTGTTCAATTTAGGCCAAATGTTCTTTAACTGAAAAGAGATAATCGGATATATGAAAACAGCTTATGAAATTATTTAGAACATTTAAACCACTTAATTATACAATTCAAAAATATATCAGTTATTATTATTTAGATATATGTGATGAAGAAGATTATTTTAACGAATATATTTGCTATCCACATGTCAACACAACAATCTCATTTTATAAAGAGAGTATAATCGACAAAAAAGAAAACCATAATGTTCTTACCTATAAAGAAAATTGTCCATATCTAAAAATATTTACCCCAACAAGGGAGTCTATACTAAAAATTACTCAAATAGGTAAGGTACATAAAGTAGCTGTTGTGTTTAAACCCTTGGGTATTAATCAGTTTTTAGCCGGTAAAAATATATTTGATAGCCTAAATCCTATCATTGATGATTTTTTAACTAAGGTTTTCAGCACTTTTGATGAAAATCAAATTGCCAATGCCTTAGATAATTTTCTATTGAGTCAATTATCAATATTCCATAATGAACATCTTGAAAAGGCCCTGCAAATTTTCCATGATATAGATAACACTAATACAATCATAAAAATAGCAGAGCAAGAAGTGGGTATTACTCGAAAGCATTTAAATCATCTTTTTATCTCATATCTAAACGTAACACCACAAAAATACCGAATGATTTTACGTTTTAGGCATCTGATGAATGCAAAATTGCTTATTACCAATTCAAAAAACCTTACACAACTGGCTTATTATGCAAGGTATGCTGATCAATCTCATTTTATAAAAGCCTGTAAACAATTAACGGGATTAAAACCAAAACAATTTTTCAGCTCATTAAAAGAAGTCGGATCAGAAGATATATTTTGGACCTTTACAAGATAAGCTCAGGTTACATTTATACAATTTTCTTTTATTACTTATGCGGTTGTTTGTATTATACCAAAATACAAATAGCCATGAAATACATAGTATTATTAATAACAGGATTAATTGTGACTAGCTCATCTTTTTGCCAAACAAAAATTAAGAAGACTTTTTTTTCAAAAAATTTAAACGATAGCATACGATACGTTGTATGGTTACCCAAAGATTGGAATACCCAAAATAAATATCCTTCAATTTATTTAAATAGCTATGGCGCCTTAGGTGGTGGTAACGGTATGCTTGTTGCTGCCAATATAAATAATTTTATAAATGATTTTCCGCCATCAGTTGTTATAGAGATTTTATCAGGCCAAATGAATAAAATGGATTATAGTTATGAAACTGGAGAAATTGGGAAAACTGGAAAATTTTTTGTTGAGTGCTTAAAAACTGAACTAATCCCACAAATAGAAACAGCATATAAAACTACAAATTTTAGGGCATTTATAGGACAATCTTATTCATCAAGCTACGCCAACTATTTGTTCTTAAATCAACCTGGCTTATTTAATGCATACATTTTGTTTAGCCCTGAAAAGTTATCAGAAGATAAACCACCATTTGAAATAAATAAAAGCCTAATTGACTACTACAAAACACATCCAACTTTTTATTATATAGCGCCTGCCGGACATGATATAGAGCGAAGGAGGAATTATGCAATTGAAATTCAACACAAAATAACCGTGTTGGATTCAAATTCTTTTCATTTTAAGTATGAGCTTTTTCCAGATGCAGGTCATGATAATGTGGTGTCTCATGCTCTTTTAAATGGATTAAAATTTATTTACTCTTTATCTACTTTTGATATTCCAAAAACAGAGAAGAATATTGCACAGTGGTTTGATTCAACTACAGCGACAATGAAGAATATATATGGGATAGAATTTAAAAAGAATTCGAATACTCAAGTGCCATTATTAGACAATATTGCAGATAGAAAAGATGAAAAGGTGATGGATTATTTTGCAAATTACTTTGATGATCCCTCTTCGATACAAAACCCATTAATGCTATTTAATACAGGCTATACTTATGAAGCCAGCTTTAATAATTTTGAAAAGGCTAAAAAGTATTACTTAAAATCTATTGACGATGCTCGAAGAAGAAATGATAAGGGTGCTAGCGATAATGCATTTAGAACTTTAGCAAAGAATATCTACTGGAAACACGAAAAAAATAAAACGGCCGCATGGAAAACATTAAACGAAGGATTTGAATACACTAAGTATTATGCCTACAAATACATGGCAGCACAAATTTCAGTAGAAAGTAAATCTAATTTTGATGAAGGAATTGCAAATTTATTAGATTTTATACAACATCGGGGAACTACACCACCCGACACTTTTTTTAGCATAAGCAATGCATATTTATTACTGTCAAAATGCTATTATTATAAAGAAGATAAAATGAATGCAAAGTTTTATCTCAATAAATCACTCAACGAAGATTCAAAAAATATAAATGCAAAAAATTGGCAAAAGGAAGTAAACTTATAATGCTGGTTATAAATGAAAATGTGTCTAAACTGGATAAACCAATTTTGTTGACCCCCATATTATCAATTTCAAAATGCAGATAAGTCTCTTATAATTAATATTATATGAGTTGTTCTGTTTTTGGTCAAAGGAGGTCAATGGGTTGTGGTTTATCCAACTAGGTTGGATAAAATAAAATTTAACTTGAGTATTTCTGCACATATTTATCAATTGACATACAATAACTTCGATCATTGATAGCATTATGCTCTGATTTTACAATGAAATTAAAAATTATACTAGCCCTATTTTCACTATTGGTATTTGGAAAATTGTACGCTCAAAAAAGTAGTTCAAATATGGTAGAACTACATGTTAAAATTATGGGTACTGATATTAAGCCATTTTACATAGTGGAAAATGAGCTTATTACAAAAAATGAAAAAACTTTAGGATCTGGAACTAACAAGTTATCATTAAACTGCGTTTTTCCTAAAGTTGTTTATTTGATATATGACAAAGCCAGAATAATGCTCTTTCTGGAAGTGCCCGGCGATATGTTTATTGAATTTAGTTCCAAAGATGTACTCAATAGTATAGCTTTTAGCGGGGCTAACAATGACATCAATAATTATTTAGTTTCTTCAGCAAGGCTTAATCAGAGCACATTTAAAAATCTGGAAAGCACATATAACCTAAAGCCAAAAGATTTTATAGCTGTTAATGAAACCTTGTTTAGGAAACAGATGGATAGTTTCCAAGCCCATTTTAATGATAAAAAAGTCAGCAAATTGTTTAGATCATTTGTTGAAATTGAAAATACATATCATAACCTGATCAGAAGAATTCAGTATCCCGACTATTATAATTATTTCAGTAAAGATGTAATTGATACCGGTGAAGTTTATTTCCGCTTACCAGAAAATACAATATCACAATCTGAAACAGCATTGTTATCACCCTCATTTATTAGATATAGTGAGTTATATATACGGGAGTGCCTAAAAAAACTTAGAACTAAGAATTTTTCAACTGAGGTAAGTGTATTACAATTGGAAGATCTAAAAAATGAAGAAGTAGTAATCAATAAACTTCCTATTAGCAAAGGACTTAAATCCTTTTATATAGCCAGTTTGCTTAACCATTATTTGGAACTTGGCTTTATGGAACAATTTAAGACAAAAGCAAAGGAACAGCAAAAAAGCACTTACTTCAATGTTGTAGATTATAAAGCTAGAGCAATGGAGTTATTAGAACCAGGTAAAAAAGCCCCTTCTTTTGCTTTCAAAGATATTACTGGGAAAGAGTATAGCCTGTTTGATTTTAAAGGGAAAACGGTGGTCATAAATATCTGGTCAACCAGTTGCCATTTCTCAATGGATGAAGTTCCTTATTATGAGAAAATGATGGCTAAGTTTCAAGATTCTGTAACATTCATTAATCTCTCTAACGAACCATTTACCAAAGAAACACTGGCATTCTTGAACCAGCATCAAGCATTCATAGGTGTTCATGGTTATGCTGGAGGATTTGGCTCAAATTTTCACCAAAACTATTTTATAAATGGTACACCTCGTTATATGATTATTGATAAAAATGGGAATATTGTAAATGCTTTTGCACCAAGGCCCACTTCTCCATCGTTATCTCGATTGATAAGTGGGTTGGAATAATTATTTGAAGATAATTACAGTTATCCTTTTATTGTCGTTGCACTCTTAAAACTTCATAGAAACTCCGGCATTGATAATGCCATTGTACCCGAAGCCTAATTCTGTGAAAACCCCTATTTTTCTACCTACACGTATACCAAGGGCATTGACTTGATAGGCGAAGTCTGTAGTGCTAGCCGTTTTAGTACTGGTGCCATTTTCTGGCTTAGTTGTGGCAAAAGACGAACCCAAGCTAATACCAGAGTAGAGTTGTACAGCCTTGTCAATGTATCTATAATCCGTTCTGGCCATGATCACATTATAGGTGTTTTTATAAGTGTTTGCTGAGGAACTGCCTCCCGAAACAATAGATCTTGATGACGTGTTGGAGTATAAAATACCAGCGCTTAGACGAGGAGTGAAATAATAATTAACCCCTACAGCAATTGGCCCGTAAAGGTGATTTGTTTGGCTGCTAACTGTACCCCCAGTAAAAAGCGAGGCGCCCATGTCAGAAAGACCATCTATGATCTCTTGCGCTGATCCCAGTCCATAAGATCCATAAACTTCAACTTTTTGTGCCCTTGCAAAAATGGCACAATTGAGCAGCAATGCTATAAATAACAATTTTTTCATATAATTCTCAGTTTTATAAGTTACCTAATAAGCAAAACTACTGATTTTTCAATTAAAGGCTGAAATCAAAGAAAATATTTTACTGCCAGTCTAATGCGATTTAACTAAAAGTTAAGAAAAATTGTTGTTTTATGGGGGTGTTTTGAAACCAGAATTCCTCGTTTTAATTGGGTTAGAGATCGTCGATTATTTATTTTTCACTTGCTCTTTTGCCGTTTGCCAAAAAGGTTCTTGTAACAATTGTTTAATGGCTATAGTATGTGGGTCTTTCAAACTCCCATTTTTTTCTCGGGCTTCTAAATTGGTGATGACCTCTGCCAATGGGCTGAAATCTTTTTTACTTTTAGCATAGTTGATCGCTACTTCTACAGAATACCTAAAAGCAATATGCTCTGCAAGTGTATTGCGGTCAAAATTAGATAGCTGACTTCTGTCTGGGTCGGTTCTGGCATCTAATACATGCCCATATTCGTGCCATAATATAATCATCAGATCGTTTTCGTTCAAATTGGTATTGGTTAATATACTTGGACTAATCGCCAGTTTGTTTTTACCCCTTCCTTGACCTGGATTTTTTAAATTGGGATCGTATTCAATCGTTACATCATCTTTTTTAATGAGTGCTATCTCTACCCATAACCTAGGGTATCTTTTGTGTATATCTGTTTCGTATGAAACTGAATTAGCATTGGGAGTTTCTGAAATAGGATTACTGTTGCTAGGTATTTTTTTGCAAGCAACAAGAAATAAGAGTAAACAAAATAGACTTAAATGGTTCATATATTTATAGTTAAGGTGTATTTAAATCTATTTCGCCAGATGCATATCTTGCTTGCCAAGAAATCTAATTTCACAATAGGCTAGCTTTTGATTTCTTTCGGACAAATGCAAAGCCTAATAAACCCATGGGTATAATCAACATCCAAGCATTACTATCTAGGTTACAGTCTACGAGTTCATAGTTACGAATGGCCCCTCTGTTATTGCCCACATAACATATGGTATTAGGATCTACTGAATTATCAAAAGTATATCCTGGGCATTTACCAGGGTAGAGCTCATAGTAGGCACTAGGGTTGTAGGCTTCATAAGAATTGCCATTTTGATGTTGATAATTGGGACTAATGCGATCATAGTACATTCTATTTGTTTCATTCTGAAAACAACCTCTACTGCTACCACGTGCGTTTGCATCTATTCCTATAAAACAAAGTATCAAAGTAATAAAGGCTAATATAATTCTCATTGGATCTTCAAAAAAATAATAAATCGGTAATTAAAAGTATATGTTTATTATTTTCAATAGAATAGAGTTTGTTTAGAACACTAAAAACTTATCACGAAACCATTGATTTGTTATTTCTAATCTTTTTGATGGAGTAAAATTTACTCAATAGGGCACAAAAGATGGCGCTTGTCAAGCTATCAAATACGGTCTATGAAACATTCGAAAAATGACATTTCTCTATTTACAACAGCTTCATTATAATCACTTGGATAAGCCAGCATAGGTTGTGGATGGTATTTTAATTCCCCATTTTTTAGCACATAACTGTGATTGATAATTGCAGTGATATCATTCAACGAATAGTTGCTTGGCATGTAAAAGAACTCGAATGCATAGGTGGTACCAAAGCCCAAGTATTTGCCATCATTCATTTTACAGGTAAAACCGGTCCAGCCTTTACTTGTTTCTACCTCTATTTGTTGCAAAAACTTGCTTGGAATGGCGAATTTGCTCTTTTCGATGCGCCCGATTTCTGAGAGTCTGATTCGACTATTGTTGAGTAAATAATGTTTAACCATATTTACATAACCTGTTCCCCCTGCTTTTTTAACTGTTCCACACTTTTCTGCTTGCCCGGCTGTAAACCGTTTGATGGCTAAGCTGGTCACCAATTCAAAATCACGAAAAACAACGCAGGGAATAAACGTCCCGTCGTGTAGGTACACACTCGCCCTAAAACTCGTACCATAGATTTCGTCTTCTAGTGGTTCAATGTGGCTCCTCAAAAAATTGATGAGGTCTGCTGGTTTGTGCACCTCCATGGTTAACATCTATTTGATGATAGCTGAAAGGATATTCATTTCAAAAGCACAACTGTTTGAGCCTGTATTGATCTTGGTAACATACTTCAAGTGAAACTGGCTTCGACAAATTTTCATATCATGGAATAATTAAATGCTAAATAACTGTAGTTTCTTGTGTAGCAAATCTATGTGATGGTTAACATTGTTGATATACAAGATATTTAGAAAGGCAAAAACTTGTGACGAAACCATTGATTTGTTATTTCTGATACGACTTGAGTAGCCTATAAATAAGGTAGATAAAATGTACTTTGTGTTATTTTGCGCAGTTGGCCTGAAACTGAAGGATATGTTAATGGCTTACCTAGTAATAGACTATTTGTATCAATAAAATAAGTACTATATTTAAAAGGTTATTGTAACTGCTTTGCCAGACTAAAATAGTGTTAGAAACAAGACGCTGGTAACAACACCTGAAAGTGCAAGAAGTAGATTTGTATTTATTAAGGATTTTGATGTCTATAAAGCTGTCCTTAATGAAAGAATGTTGATCGTGTAAAGTATTGCTTTTATGGATTATTCCAAAAAAATAGCTGTTTTATTAACCAAACATATTTTCTTTATCGGGATTTATTTATGGTTTGGGATACTGCTACTGCCATCGTGCCGTAAAAGTACACCGCAACAACCAGAAGTGCTTTCTTCGGGAGCAATAACGGCATTGGATAAAGCTGAGGTAATGATTGGTTATGGCCATGGCATGGAAGCATTAACCTATCTTGATTCTGCTTACAAAACTTTTGAGCCAAATACCAAAGATCTTTTTGAAAAATATAGATACAATTTTCAATACTATTTAGTCAAACGTAATGATATGGCCACGGCTGGTTCCTATCTGGACAGTCTATTTTTTATGATAAAAGAGAGGAAAGAGATTTATAAGAAAGAATATGTTACTGCACTCTTTTTAAGAGGTAATCTAGAGTTGAAGCGTAGGCAATATGAACATGCTTTTAAATGTTATTATGATGCAAGAACTTTTGCAATGGAAAACCTGAATATTTGTGATGCCTATGCTATTACCAACAAGATTGGATTAATCAGGTACCAAGAAAAACAATATCAAAAAGCCATTATCGATATTAAACAGGCACTTGTTGAAAGTAAAAGCTGTAAAGGAAGTAATATTAATGACCTGTCTAAGCATGGCTATTTTAATACGATTGGTTTATGTTTTGAAAAGCTAAACCAACTTGATAGTGCCGTTACATATTATAAAATGAGCCTTGCTTTTATTGATCAAAATGCAGCTAGGTTTCCAAAGGATAGTATATTTATTGGGTCAGCAAGGGGAGTAGTTTATGGTAACCTAGGGGGTACTTATGCTAAACAGGGGGCATACAAGTTGTCAGAAAAATATCTTAAGAAGAGTATCATGCTGAATGACCGGCCCCGGTTTGAACAGATCGATGCACAAACTGCAAAGCTTAAACTATGGGACCTTTATCTTAGTGTTGCCGATTTTAAAAAGGCAGATCTCATGTTTAAGGATCTTTGGAGTACTTTTTTACATCCACCATCTGAAAGACAAATGCCAATAGACTACAGATTGAAGATGTTTCAGCTAAGATGGAAGTATTTTGATCAACAAAACATGGGGGTGGAAGCTTATCGATGGAGAAAAAAATACAATCATCTAAAAGATTCATTAGACAATATTGCGCAGATCAATCACGATGCAAATTTGGACCAAATATTTAAGTTGAATGATAAGGATAATGAACTATTGCTGTTGGCCAAAGACAATAGCCTTAAACGAACCTACATTATTGCTTTTATCTTCTGTTTGCTAATAGGTGCTTGCACCCTGTTTGTGGTATGGCAGAACTGGAAGAATAGTAAAAAGTTGAATTTAAAAATCACTAGACAGAATTTCAATATGACCAAGGCTTTAGAGGCCTTGCAACAAAGTCAGGAAGAAAATACACGTATTGTAAAAATTGTGGCGCACGATTTACGTAACCCTATGGCCATAACCATTAGCATTGCCAATATTATGTTGCAAAATGACCACCTTTTGGATGCCGATAAGGAAATGCTCGAGTTGCTTAAAACATCGAGTAACCACTCGCTGGATATGATCGCTGATCTTTTAAGTATGAATGTTGATAAGACAGATTTAAAGAAAGATGAAGTAGAACTCCATGAGTTGCTGAATTATTGTGTAGGACTGCTTAATTTTAAAGCCGCTGAAAAGGAACAACGTATTGTATTGCGAACTCAAAATGTAACCCTCTTTATCAGCAGAGAAAAAATATGGAGGGTAATCAGTAATTTGATTGTGAATGCCATTAAATTTAGTGATAAGGGTACAGTAATTAACGTAGATATGGTGCGTGAACCCAAATCTGTTTTGATAACGATAAAAGATAATGGCATCGGTATTCCAGACGAGCTTAAGGATAAGGTGTTTAATATGTTTTCTGATGCACGGAGATTAGGTACCTCTGGAGAGGTTTCTTTTGGTTTAGGATTAACGATTTGTAAACAGATTATTGAGGCTCATGATGGAGAGATCTGGTTTGAAAGTGAATTGAATAAGGGAACAACTTTCTTTATAAGGTTGCCTTTTAGTACAGCTTTTGATAAAGCTAACTAGTTTTTATTTGAGTATATAAAAATAGGCAAACCAATTCGTTTGGGGTTCTTTAGATAAGTTTCTTTAATTAAACAACATTAAAAAAGGATAAATTTATTTAAACTACAGTTAAATGTTAAAGTCAATGAAGCAGAAGGTGTTAATTTTTATAATGTTACTCACAAGTGCAATTGTTGTGCAAGCGCAATACAAAAGTAAACTGGCGGTAAAGATTGGGGTCAGTTATGTTTTTACAGGTAAAAATACAGAGCTTAAATCTGGTCTGGATTTTAAAACTGCCTTAACCTATCGGGCATCAGATTATTTTTATGTAGGACCACAGCTTAATCTCAGCAAGTTTTTTGGTGCTGATAGGGTGAAATATAAAAATCCGACCTATTTTGAAATCGCTCCGTTATTGGAATTGGATGTGTTGAGGTTAACCCAAAGCGCAGCTAGCACTAGCACTCAAAACAATAATTTGATGCTTGATTTTGCGCTTGGTTTTAACTTAGATAAAAATACAAGGAAAAGAAAAAGATTTGATGTAGCCAGAATCAATATTGGTGCAGATTTCTTTTCGAACAAAGTGGTAGATGGAAAATTGTTCTTAAATACTGGTGTAGATTTCTTTTTGAACAGAGAACAGATCAGAAATTCGATCAATTTAGGTTTAGGTGGCGCAATTGCAGTAAAGAAATAATGAATGGCAAAGCAATTAAGTTCTGCTAAATTTTTCTCTACCTTTGGGGCTGATTAGACCATGGATAAAAAAATTTATTTCGCTTCCGATTTTCATTTGGGTGCACCTAATTATAACGAAAGTCGTAAAAGGGAGGCACTTATTGTGTCGTGGCTAAACTTTATCGAACCTAGCTGCAGCGAGCTATTTCTGATGGGGGATGTATTTGATTTTTGGTTCGAATATGGTAAAGTTATTCCAAAGGGATTTATCAGGCTGCAAGGTAAGCTGGCTCAAATGGCCGATGCAGGGATTAAAATCTATTTCTTTAAGGGTAACCACGACATGTGGGTAAATGATTATTTTACCAAAGAGATTGGCATAGAAATTATTAGCGATGAGCTGGTGATGGAAAGAAACAACAAAAAATTCTATCTCCATCACGGAGATGGGCTGGGGCCTGGAGATACGAAATATAAGTTTTTACGTAAAGTATTCAGAAATCGCTTTTGCCAATGGCTGTTTGCGGTTTTGCCACCCAGAATAGGCTTGTTTATTGCCAATGGCTGGTCTGGCAGCAGTAGAATTGCCAACGACAAAAAAGAGGTCTTTTTAGGAGAAGAAAATGAATGGCTGGCCATTTTTGCCAAAGAAGAACTGCAGAAAGCCCATTATGATTATTTTATATTCGGGCATAGACATTTACCACTAGATATCAAATTGACCAATAATAGCAGATACATGAACATAGGCGAGTGGATCAACTATAATTCTTACGGTGTTTTTGATGGAGAAGAATTAAGGCTGGAGTATTTCAACCCCAAGTCTTAAAGCATGATATTCCTCTTTCAGCTTTAGCCTTTAATTTGTATTTTTGCAGGCTTGTTGCATGGGTTTTTGTGCAATAAACCCGATTGAAGCAGAAAGGTGCATTTTTAATGGGCCTTTACGCGTAAAGCGGGGCTTGCTTTGTGCTGTGCAGTGAAGCAGATTTTCAAATGAAATTAGATTATGTTAGAAAAATTAGAAGCGATAAAGCTGCGTTGGGAAGATGTAGAGGAACAATTAAGTAATCCTGATACGATGCAGGATATGAAACGTTTTGCAGCTTTAAACAAAGAATATAAAGACTTGGGCAAAATTGTGGATGAATACAAAATCTACAAAAATGTGATGAGCAATATAGAAGCCAATAAAGAAATTTTAAGCACAGAGAAAGATCAGGAGATGAGAGAGATGGCTAAAGAAGAGCTAGATCTATTATTGGTGCAACAAGAAAAAATGGAAGAAGCTATCCGTTTGATGTTGATTCCGAAAGATCCAGAGGATGCTAAAAATGCCGTTTTTGAGATTAGAGGTGGTACAGGTGGAGATGAGGCTGCTTTATTTGCCGGAGATTTATACCGAATGTACAGCCGTTATTTTGAAACAAAGGGCTGGAAAGTAGAAACAGTTGATGTAACTGAAGGTACAGCTGGTGGCTATAAAGAGGTGATTTTAAAAGTAAGTGGCGAGGATGTTTATGGGCAGTTGAAATACGAATCGGGTGTACACCGTGTACAACGCGTGCCAGATACAGAAACACAAGGTCGTGTGCATACATCGGCAGCTTCGGTAGCTGTATTGCCAGAGGCCGAAGAAATTGATTTATATATTAATCCCGCAGATATTGACCTACAGACTTCGAGATCTGGTGGTGCAGGTGGGCAGAATGTAAACAAGGTTGAAACAAAGGTACAGTTAACGCACAGACCTTCGGGTATTGTAGTGGTTTGTCAGCAAGAGCGTTCGCAATTGGGTAACCGTGTAATTGCAATGGAGATGCTGCGGAGCAAGTTATATGATATCGAATTGCAGAAAAAGAATGGCGATATTGCGGCTAGACGTAAAACTATGGTATCAACAGGAGATCGATCTGCGAAGATCAGAACTTACAATTATCCACAGGGAAGAGTAACCGATCACCGTATTGGTTTAACACTTTATAACCTAAATGGGGTAATGAATGGTGAAGTTCAAGAGCTGATTGATGCCTTGCAGTTTGCAGAGAATGCAGAGAAGATGAAAGAAGGTGCTGTAATTTAACGAGTTACAATTATTTTCAAATTTTTGTTGTAAAATAAATTAAAGACACTATATTTGCAATCCCAATCCGAAAGTGATTTTGTTTTGGGGAACTGGTTCGGTAGTTCAGCTGGTTAGAATGCCGCCCTGTCACGGCGGAGGTCGCGGGTTCGAGTCCCGTCCGGACCGCAAAAAGCATCATCTCAACAGATGGTGCTTTTTCGGTTTATAGACCTTTTTTCATCACTCTTGTAGCTGATATTTAATTTGTATAGTTTTAGTGCATGAAAATTTTCGATGTTGCAGTAATTGGAAGTGGACCATCTGGTGCCATGGCAGCTTACCACCTGGCTAAAAATGGAATTTCTACTGTTATTCTCGAAAAAGAAGTATTGCCCAGATACAAAACATGTGGTGGCGGTTTGGTACACCGTGGAAAGGCTTTGATTCCTTTTGATATTGCTAAAGCCATCGAAAGTGAGTTTGAGGAAGTAGATATGTATATCGACAAAACCAATATACAACTCAGTACAAAAAGAGAGGTGCCGATCATTAGTATGGTAATGAGAGATACCTTTGATCATCTCATTATTGAAAACGCAGTAGCGCAAGGTGCAGTCCTGTTACAGCACCATAAAGTGTTGGATTTGGAGTTGAATGATACCATTACAATCCAAACTACTGAAGGTGCTATCAATGCCAAATTTATTATAGCAGCAGATGGGGCTTTAGGGCCAACCGCAAAATTGGCTGGCTGGGATGAGACCCGAACGCTTGTGCCCGCACTCGAATATGAAGTGGAGGTTGAGGAAGCGGTTTTTGAAAGACTTTCTGAACGTGTACGCTTTGATATTGATGGCATTCCAATGGGTTACGCATGGTGTTTTCCCAAAAAAAAGCATTTGTCTATTGGCGTGGTAAGCTTCGACCTGTCTAAGAAAAATCTCAATTTAAAAACCCATTATACCAATTACCTGAAAACACTGGGCATAGAGAAAGTCATTACAGAAGATAAACATGGCTTTGTGATTCCTGTTGCTCCACGAACAGACACTTTTGCACAGAAAAACGTTTTCCTTACCGGAGATGCTGCGGGGCTAGCCGATCCGATAGTTGCCGAAGGTTTATCTAATGCCCTCGTTTCAGGCATTTTTGCTGCCGAGGCCTTGATAGAGAGTAAACTAGAACCCCAACTTGCAGCTGCTTTATATAACGAAAAACTACAGAAGAACCTCATTCCAGAAGTAAGCACGGGAGTACGCTTGGCCAAGCTCTTTTACGGCAAACCTGTAATGCGTAATATGTTGATCAAGCAGTTTGGACAAATCTTCGCCGAAGCCATGACCGATGTTTTTATGGGAAAACGGACATATCCAACAGATATTAAAGGAACATTGAAGCGAAAGTTTAAAAAGGTGTTCTTTTGAAAGATAGCTTATTTGAGTCTCTTCGGTAAAAAATTGAGGATTATTCCTTTAAAATTAGCCAATACATCCCAAAATACTCTGTTGCTGTCAATTTCGCTTTCTCCGCATTCTATGGTATCACTTCTTTTAATTACGAAGTCTGCAAAACTTTCAATCAGCTGAAGCTGCACAAGGTTTCTGGCGGCTTTAGCCAGGTGGCTGGCATAAACGTGCCCCCAGATCTCAATCACCATAGAGTCGTTTGTAATAGAGAGTGATTCGCCTATAAAGTTCAGGTAATCTTGCTTAATCTGACTTACAAAAACCGTTGATCTTGCATCGATATCTTTTGATAAGTATTTTTTTAGCGCCTTGGGTTCTTTGATACTGACAAGTTGGGTTGCAAAAACCACTACCAGCTTACAGCCATTTAACTCATATACTTTTTCCGTTTGCATAAGCTAGCTTCATATAATCAAATACCTCTTCGTTGATGTCATCGGGGTAATAGAGCCTCAAATGATGGTTATAATCAGTACTCCCAGGTACAAGTGCAATCTTTCTAAAACATAAATTGTCTTCAAAAGGTTTTTTAAAGGGCAATACAATATCGATAAAGTCTTTTCCTATTTTAATGATATAGGCAAAACGTTGATCAGCCATAATGGCTATCATTGATTTGGTTGCCTGTAATTTGATTTCTCCAATTTCACGGTATCTCAAAATAAAATGGTTGAAAAGATCAATTACTTCCTCGTTTTTGCCAATCAGAAAATCATTTACAGTTTTGTCGCCACAGTAGTGGATCTGGTTGGTATGTTTAAAAATTTGATGACAAGAAGTACAGGTCCACATGGTTAGGCTTAGATTATCAAACGTTTGCGTTGCCAAAATACACCAATTTACTGTATTGTAAAGGCTAATTTTTTTAACTTACATTTAAATTTTATACACCTCAACCGAAAAATACAAAAATGGAAAGAAGAGATTTTATTAAAAATGGCGCATTAGCTGCCGCAGGTATCAGCATTTTACCTACAGGTACATTGTTTGCAAAAGACAATGGCAAGGTAAGATTAGGTTATATTGGTGTTGGAGCAAGAGGCATGAGCCATATTAGTGAAGGGGTGTTAAGAGATGATGTAGATATAGTAGCCATTTGCGATACACAAGAAAGCTCCCTAAAAATATGTAGGGAATTTATTGCCAAAAAAGGCAAACCGGCAGCTAAAGAATATACTGGCGGAATAGATGCTTATAAAGCATTGTTAGACAGGAAAGATATAGATGCAGTAATTATTGCAACACCTTGGCAGTTTCACCATTCGCAAGCTATTTATGCAATGAATGCTGGTAAATATGTAGGTTGTGAGGTAATTGCAGGTTTAACCGTTAGCGAGCACTGGGATATTGTAAATACATCTGAAAAAACAGGGATGCCATACATGACCTTAGAGAACGTTTGCTACAGACGTGATGTAATGGCAGCATTGAATATGGTTAGACAAGGTCTATTTGGCGAAATGATCCATTTAGAAGGTGGCTACCAACACGATCTGCGTGAAGTATTGTTTAACAATGGTAAGCAATATTATGGCGGTGGGGTAGAGTATGGTCCTAAAGCTTTGAGTGAAGCGCAATGGAGAACGCAGTTTAATATAGACCAAGATGGAGATTTATATCCAACCCATGGTGCTGGTCCGGTAATGCAGTATGCAAATATCAATAGAGGAAATAGATTTACAAACCTAGTCTCTTTCAGTTCTAAGGCACGTGGTTTGGCCGATTACGTAGAAAGCAAATCGCCAGGACACCCAAATGCAAAACTGAATTATAAAAATGGAGATGTAACCACCACCATGATCAATTGTGCAAATGGCGAAACAGTAATGTTATCGCACGATGTGCATTTGCCTCGTCCATACTCTTTAGGTTTTAGGGTTCAAGGTACCAATGGGCTTTGGATGGATGTGAACAGATCTATACACATTGAAGGCACATCAAAACCACATGCTTGGGATCCGGCTAAAGAATGGTTTGATAAATATGATCACCCACTTTGGAAAAAATATGAAAAAGAAGCAGTTGGTGCAGGGCACGGTGGAATGGACTGGTTTGTATTTAACGCATTTATTTTAGCGGTTAAGGGCAAAAAACAAACGCCAATTGATGTTTATGATTCTGTAACGATGAGTGTAATTACACCACTTTCAACAAAATCGTTAAAAGAAGGGAACAAACCACAAGAATTCCCAGATTTTACCAAAGGAAAATGGAAAACCAGAAAAAATACATTTGCGCTAGATGACAGTGGATTTTAAAACCAACAAAAAAGGCCAGCATTTGCTGGCCTTTTTTGTTAATCTTTAGAGCTTTCAATCAATTGTGATTCGATCATGATCTTATAATAAGCCTGAGGCTCTTCTTTTGCCTCTGTATTTAAAATGTCTAGTAAGGTATCAATCGCTTTCTGTCCCTGTACGGCCGGAAACTGTTCTACAGAAGCTACCGGAGGGTGTTCCATAAAACCAATTACTGGAGAATTGGCATAACTCACAAATTCTATCGTGTTGTTCAGGTTTAATTTTGATTTAAAGGCATACTTAATCGCAAATGCCGACACATAATCATTAAAAGTAACAATGGCAGTAGGTTTGCGTTTGTGTTTCAATAAAACATCTAAAGCGGTTTTTGTGCTTTCTTCTGTTAAATCACAATTTACGATTAAGGTTGGGTCAAATTTCAGCCTGTTTTTTTGCAGTGCTTTAATGTATCCTTCTTTTCTTTGCCCACTGGCAATGAGTGTAGTGGGACCATTGATTAATCCTATACTCCGGTGACCTCTTTTTAACAAGTAGTTAACGGCCTCTATGCTTCCCGTTTCTATATTACAGGCCACATAGTGGATGTTCTTTAAAGGTGGGATTCGATCAAAAAAGACAACCGGAATATCATATTTCTTTAATTGCTCAAAGTGTTCAAAGTTGGAAGTTGTTTTAGCAACAGAAACCAA
Source organism: Pedobacter sp. Hv1 (assembly GCF_001412215.1). GTDB lineage: Bacteria > Bacteroidota > Bacteroidia > Sphingobacteriales > Sphingobacteriaceae > Pedobacter. Next base: position 132,605 of record NZ_LLWP01000003.1, on the reverse strand, counting down.
TAGCCCATCAATTCTATGGTTTTTCATCTTTTCTACCAGTTGTTTTTCCCGATGTTCATCATCATGAGATTGGGCCAACAGCACAGTATAATTTTTCTTATAAGCAATATCTTCAATGGCGCTAATGGCCGAGGAGAAAAAAGCCTCTGCTAGCTCTGGTAAAATAACCCCAATGGTAAATGTTTTTCCTTTTTGGAAGAAGATGGCAGTTTGATTGGGCTCATACTCCATCTCTTCTGCCATTTGTTTAACCTTTTGTTGGGTGCTGAGACTGATGCTTGGATGAGCATGTAATGCCCTAGAAACGGTTGATATAGATAAATCAAGCTTCTTCGCAATTTCTTTAATAGTGATCGGTTTCTTCATCATCGGCCTGTATGCCCTAGGGACATCCCGAAGATAAATATTTTTTAGCTTTTTTTTAAATATCAAACGTTTGCGTTAACTTTAATTTAACAACAAAGGCCTTGTTTAAACAAAGCCTTTGTTTTTGCAGCACTTTTTAGCAAAAAAGCTCTTGTTCATCTCGGTCGGCTACTGGCAGTTTTTTTAAAAAATCGTCGAATGCAGGCCCCTCATTATCAGAGTAAATGCCATAAGCATCTAAAATATAGCCAATGTTTTTGTCTATGTCTTCAACTAAATAAAGTACTGAGCTATCGGCAGGGTCAGACATTCCCTCAAAACGATAAGTTTTTACAATGGTCAAATCTTCAGGTCTATATATTTTGTTGAGGTTGGCCGATTGCATCTTACCGTGGTCAGACATCCTAATTTCATTGTCTTTTCCTTTAAGTCTTAATTTTTCTAAAATCTGACTTAATGTATTCATTTCTACTGGCTGTTCCATGATTTCTACAATTTAATATATCGTAGAACAAAGTGGATAGGAATTGGTTTTTTATTTCGATGGCATATTTCTGAACTATTCAAAACCAAACTGCTAAAGTGTTGTTGTTTAGTTAACTAAATCATGATGGATATGAAAAGATACCTGATCTTAGCAGGGATTTGTATGTGTATGGCATTCAACTCTTGCACCCAAGCCAGTAAAGAAATTGCGAAAGCAACCTTAAATTCTACCGCCACTAACCAGCCCATTGGCACAGCAAAATTTTATAGTTTAGCCGATGGAAAAATAAAAATGGACCTGGAAATTAATTTTCCAGAAAGAGCTGATAGTACGGTCGCGGTACACTTTCATGAACATGGCGATTGTGGAAATATGGGCGAAAATACACATGGGCATTGGAACCCTACAAATGAAGCACATGGAAAATGGGGAAGTGCAGCTTATCACTCTGGCGATATTGGGAATATTAAATTAGACCACAAAGGACATGGTACCATTAGTGTGAGTACGGATAGGTGGAGTGTAATGGCAAATGATCTCAAAAATATAATCAATAGAGCAATTATTGTACATGGTGGTACCGACGATTACACCACACAACCTACAGGTAATTCTGGCCCAAGGGTAGGATGCGGAGTAATTGAGGAAGTAAAGTAATTTCCTTTTATTGGAGTGATAAATAAAAAAGATCGCTTTTATGTAATATCGTGTTAAAATACATCCTGTTTAAAACCTAAACAAGATGGCAACACTAAACATTCCTCAAAATGGCAAGGCCATAAAAGGAAGAACCAAAAAATTACTTCCGAGTGTAGATTTAACCGCAATGGTAGATCTCGCATTTTTATTGATTACTTTTTTTATGCTCACTACCTCATTGGCTAAAATGAAGGCGATGGACATTGTTAAGCCAGTTCCGGTAAAAGATTTAACAGATTTTGCCGATTATCCTGCATCAAGAACAATGACCATTTTATTGGGCAAAAATAACACGGCTGTTTATTATATGGGCGAACCTGCAAAAGCAGAGATGAAAACAATCAATATCAGCAACATCAATACACAAGTTGTAAAAAATAAAAAGCTGGTTGCACAGTTGCACCAAGGTAATGCATTAAAATACATGATTGTGATCATTAAGCCGACAGCTACGGCTAAGTATAAAAATTTTGTAAATATTATCGATGAGATGCTGATCAATAAAGTAGAATCTTATGCAATAGATGATCAAAACATTACGCCACAAGAAAAGGCTTTTATGCATCAAAAGGGGATATAAGCAGCGCTGGATAGCATGAGATAAGCCCAGGTAACTAACGCCTGGGCTTAAATTATAAACTAACTGTCTCCGTTAGCAGCAGCGCAGGCTATTTCTGCATTTTTGTTGCATTCTTCTTCAGTTTCGCAAGAAATGCAAACGATAGCACCATTGCTACACATAATGACTACAAATTCTTCTCCAGTACCACCAACAATCGATTTCAGTTCTGCTCTGTTTAAGGTTTTACCCAATTTCGCGTCTTTTTTCATAATTTATTTTGGTTAAGTTAAAAATGACCTAGGTTGATACAGGTACTAGGTGCGTTTACCTGTTGGTTACGATATTGAGCGAGTGTTGGGTGTAAAACGTTAAGCTTCAATAAGCTATAGCTAAAGATAGTTTTTTGAATCAACATAAACAATTCAAAACAACTACTATTCTTTGGTTCGTTGTTTTTGGGCTCATGTTGAAATATATAGCAAACAAAAAGGTCAGCTTTTGGCCGACCTTTTTAATAAATTAGAAAGAGTGGTATTATAAACCAAATGCAGTTTTAACTTGGTCAACAAAATCAAGTTTCTCCCAAGTAAATAAGTCAACTGTTACTGTTTTTTCTTCACCATTAGGTGTTCTGAAGGTTTTGGTAACCGTTTCTGGTTTACGACCCATATGCCCATAAGCAGCTGTTTCGCTATAAATAGGGTTTCTTAATTTTAAGCGTTGCTCAATAAAATATGGGCGCATGTCAAATATACCTTCAACAAGCTTGGCAATTTCGCCATCAGTTTTGTTTACTTTGCTGGTACCATAGGTATTGATATAAATTCCCATTGGTTGCGCAACACCAATAGCATAAGATACCTGTACTAAAATTTCTTCAGCTACTCCAGCAGCCACTAAGTTTTTAGCAATATGGCGTGTAGCATAAGCTGCACTTCTATCAACCTTACTTGGATCTTTTCCAGAAAATGCACCACCACCGTGGGCACCTTTACCACCATAAGTATCCACAATAATTTTTCTACCTGTTAAGCCAGTATCGCCATGCGGACCACCAATTACAAATTTACCAGTAGGGTTAATGTGGTATTGGATCTGATCGTTAAACAAGTGTGCGTACTGTGGATTATTTTTGATGATTCTAGGAATAAGAATGTTAACCAAATCTTGTTTAATTTTTGCTAACATTTTACTTTCTTCATCAAAATCATCATGCTGTGTAGAAATTACAATAGCATCAATACGAACAGGTTTATTGTTGTCATCGTACTCTAAAGTAACTTGAGATTTTGCATCAGGACGTAAATAAGTAATTTCTTTGTTTTCACGTCTTAAAACAGCCAGTTCTTGTAATAATTTATGCGAAAGATCTAAGGCCAATGGCATAAAGTCGTCAGTTTCGTTAGTTGCATAACCAAACATCATCCCTTGGTCTCCAGCACCTTGCTCTTCTTTGTTGCTTCTATCAACCCCTTGGTTAATGTCTTGAGACTGCTCGTGGATTGCAGATAAAATTCCACAAGAATTTGCCTCGAACATGTACTCGCTCTTGGTGTAGCCAATTTTCTTGATTACATCTCTTGCAATTTGTTGTACATCTAAATAAGTTTTAGATTTTACCTCGCCTGCTAAAATAACCTGACCAGTTGTAACTAAAGTTTCACATGCAACTTTAGATTCGGTATCGAATGCTAAGAAGTTATCAATTAATGCGTCCGAAATTTGATCTGCAATTTTATCAGGATGGCCCTCAGATACAGATTCTGATGTAAATAGATATGACATTTTAAAATAATTATTTTTAAAAATAAATTGATTATTAAAATGGAATTTGACCCTGTAAACAGGCAGTAAAATGAAGTGTAGTAATGGTTAGCACTTTTTTTTACGTGGTTGCAATCCAGCTATATTCAATAGCATCGCAAATCAGTCCACCTTTAACACCGCAAAATTACTATATATATTATTAATAGTCAAAAAATATCAATTATTTTGTGCTACCTAAAAATCGACAAGTTGTTAAAAGCAAATATCTTATTTATCATAAATCCCATTTCAGGCGGTAAGAAGAAGGCTAAGATCCCCGGATTGATAGATACTTATTTGGACAAGACCAAATTTAGCCCCAACTATAGTTATACCGAATATATAGGGCATGCTGCTGAATTGGCTGAAGAAGCTGCGGCAAAGAATTTCGATGTGATTGTAGCTGTTGGTGGCGATGGTACCATTAATGAAATTGCCGCAAAAGTAATGCAATATAAAAAGGTGCTAGGAATTATTCCTTTTGGCTCTGGAAACGGGTTGGCCAGATTTTTAAAAATACCATTGGCAGCAAAAAAAGCCATCGAGGTCATCAATAGATTCAAGCTCCAGTTGGTTGATACAGCAACTTTAAACGAGAAATTTTTCTTCAATATGGCAGGCATGGGCTTCGATGCACATATCAGTGCAGTATTTGCAGGGAATAAAAGCAGGGGCTTAAAAGGATATATAGAAATGGGCTTGAAAGAAATTACTTCCTATCAACCGCAAACCTATAGCATTGAGGTTGATGGAGTGAATTATACACGTGAGGCCTTTGTAGTGAGTATTGCCAATTCATCGCAATACGGTAATAATGTGTACATCTCTCCCAAATCATCACTCACAGATGGGTTATTAGATGTTTGTATCATTAAACCTTTTCCTCTTTTTAAAATTCCTATTCTAGCCTACCATATGATCCGGGCAACAACAGATCGATCAGATATGGTAGAGATCATTAGAGGGAAGCAGATTAAAATTAGCAGAGCTAAAGAAGATTCTATTCATATTGATGGCGAACCATTTTTTATGGGAAAACAAATTGAAATAGATGTGGTTCCATTATCGTTACATATTATTACCAATTAAATATTGCATATCAAACTATGGGCAATCCTAAGAAAAAAATAATCAACGATTTCGGTGGAATTATGTATTCTACCGATCCATCTTTTGTGTATGAAGATGAAAATGCTACACCAGAAGTAAACCTGAGCAATGCACAACAAGACTTAAGGGTAATGTTAGACCGTAAGAATAGAGGAGGGAAGGCTGTAACCTTAATTACAGGTTTTAGAGGTACCGATGTGCAATTGACAGATTTGGCTAAAATGCTGAAAACCAAATGTGGTGTTGGAGGAGCAGCCAAAGATGGAGAAATTTTAATCCAGGGCGATTTTAGAGAAAAGATATTTTTGCTCCTTCAGAAGGAAGGTTTTAAGGTGAAAAAATCTGGAGGTTAAATCATTGTTAAATTTTAATATAACTTATTGATATTTAATAATTTGAGTGTTAGTGTATTTGCCACAATAAGTAAAATTTTTCCTCAAAATTCGTGTTTTTTGCATTAATATCTCCTTAGCTTTGCAGCATACAAATCAAAAAGTATGAGCAAGATTAATGTAAAGCAACCAGATTTAAGCTACCTAAATCTAAATGCTAAAACAATTAAATACCAGCTAAGTGTAGCTGAACTAGTAGAAGAAGCCTTAAAAAATGGCGAAGGAACACTAGCAGACACAGGCGCACTAGCTATAGATACTGGCAAGTTTACAGGCCGTTCTCCAAAAGATCGTTTTATAGTTAGCGACGAAATAACCGAGAATTCTGTATGGTGGGGAGATGTAAACATTAGAATAAGTCAAGATCATTTTAATGGGTTATTTGAAAAAGTAACCAAACATTTGAGCGAAAAACAGATCTATGTTAGAGATGCTTATGCTTGTGCCGATCAAAATTATCAAACTACCATTCGTGTAGTTACAGAACATGCTTTCCAGAATTTGTTTGCCAACAACCTGTTTTTAAGGTTCGAACAAGATCAATTGCCAGAAAAAACAGAATGGACCATTATTGCTGCTCCATCGTTTTTGGCAGATCCAGCAACAGATGGTACCCGTCAAGCTAATTTCTCTATCTTAAATTTCTCTAAAAAGATTATTTTAATAGGTGGAACAGCTTATACAGGCGAAATTAAAAAAGGAATTTTCTCTGTGCTCAACTTCATCTTACCAGAACAAAAGCAGACCTTATCTATGCACTGTTCTGCAAATGTGGGTACCGAAGGAGATACCGCTATATTTTTCGGTTTATCAGGTACTGGTAAAACCACGTTGTCTGCAGATCCAAATAGAGGATTAATTGGCGATGATGAGCATGGTTGGAGTGAGGATTCTGTATTTAACTTCGAAGGCGGATGTTATGCCAAATGTGTGGATTTAACTGCAGAGAAGGAACCACAAATCTTTAACGCAATTAAATTCGGTTCGTTATTAGAAAATATCAACTATGAAGCAGGCACACGTCATGTAGATTTTGCAAATATTGAGAAGACCGAAAATACAAGGGTAGCCTATCCTATACATTATATAGATAATGCGGTTCTTCCTTCTGTGGCAAAAGGGCCTAAAAATATATTTTTCCTTACTGCAGATGCGTTTGGAGTATTGCCACCAATTTCAAAACTAACCCCAGGACAGGCCATGTTCCACTTTATTTCAGGTTATACTGCTAAAGTTGCAGGTACTGAAGCAGGTGTTACTGAGCCACAGTTGACTTTTTCAGCCTGCTTTGGTAAAGCATTTTTACCCTTGCACCCGGCCAAATACGCCAAATTGTTGGGAGAGAAAATGGAAAAACATCAAGTAAATGTATGGCTGGTAAATACAGGTTGGAGTGGTGGACCTTATGGCGTAGGCAGTAGAATGAAATTAAGCTACACCAGAGCCATGATTTCTGCAGCGTTAAATGGAAGTTTAGCGAAAGAAGATTTTATTGCACATCCAGTTTTTGGTCTATTGATGCCTCAAAATTGTCCAGCGGTTCCATCAGAAATTTTGAACCCAAAAAATACTTGGAGTAGTCCACAAAATTACGACCATAAAGCAAATGAATTGGCGGCAGCATTTTTAAACAATTTTAAGCAATTTGAAGAGTTTGCAAGTGAAGAAATAAAAAATGCACTTCCAAAAGTTGTTGAAAACGTGTTTTAGTAGATTTTTTTCGCTGAAAATTTGCTTTTAATTAAATTTTTAGTTTTAATTGCGAAAGATTGTCTCGACAAAGGCAATCTTTTTTAGTTATGCACCTTTGCTCAATTGGAAAAAAGAGCTCAACGTAACGAATTAATTGTGTAACGATTATTTAATTTGTAATTTAAAATCAATTTATAAATTTGTTATCGCAACAATCGGTTTCATTGAACGTTGTGTGTATTACTATAATAATTTAAATATTTTATCTAAATTTAAAAACAAGTACTAAAACTAAAAAATTAAAAAAAAATGGCAAACGCACCAAAACCAACAACAGTTAAAAAAGAGAGTTCTTCAACTGCATCTAATTTATTTGCAACTCTTGTAATTCCAATTTGTATCCTTATCGGGGTAGCACTATTTATTTTTGTATTGGGTAAACCATCAAACTTTAACATCCCTGCAGATGTTGCAAAAGCAAATAGCAGTGCTTCACTTGCTTTTTATGATGCTGATACGCACAGCTTTTTACCACTTCAAGGAAATTATGGTGGTATGGCTTACAAAGGTGGATTTATCGTTCCAATTCTAATGGGTATGCTTTTAATGGTATTCGTATTCTCAATTGAGCGTTTAATTGTAATTGGTAAAGCAACAGGTAAAGGAAGTTTAGATTCTTTCGTTAAAAAAATTCAGTCGTTATTAAGCGCTGGTAACATCGCAGCAGCTTCTGCAGAATGCGATAAACAAGAAGGTTCAGTAGCAAACGTAATCAAATCTGGTTTGAAAAAATACGGTGAGATGGAAACTGAGCAGAACATGGATACTGATCAAAAATGTTTAGCAATCCAAAAAGACATTGAAGAAGCTACTTCATTAGAAATGCCAATGTTAGAGCAAAACTTAACGATCATTGCTACTTTGGTATCAGTAGGTACGTTAATGGGTTTATTAGGTACAGTAACAGGTATGATCAAGGCATTTGGTGGTTTGGCTAACTCTGGAGCACCAGATCAAGCAGCATTAGCAACTGGTATCTCTGAGGCGTTGATCAATACAGCAACAGGTATTGGTACTTCTACTCTTGCAATTATCATGTATAATATCTTGACTTCTAAAATCGATAAATTAACTTACGCTATTGATGAAGCTGGTTTTAGCATCATCCAAACTTACGCTAGTACCCATAAATAAAAATTATTTTAATTTTTTTTTACCGGCTTTATGGAAAACCGGAAGAATTAACATCATTAATTAAAATATTATAATTTTTATATTATGCCTAGAGTAAAAGTTCCAAGAAAAAGTACGGCAGTAGACATGACCGCGATGTGCGATGTGGCTTTCTTGTTGTTAACTTTCTTTATTTTAACGGCAACTTCACGTCAACCAGATCCATTAGACGTTAAACTTCCAGCTTCTTCCGTTGTATTTAAGGTACCGGATAAAGATTTATCAATATTAACTGTTGGTAAAGGGAAAGTATACATGGAGATCATTGGTCAAGATGTGAAAAAGCTAACCTTACAAAAAATGGGCCAGATCTATGGTCAAACCTTTAATGAAGATGAACTTAAAAGATTTGGTGTAGTAACCTCATTTGGTATACCATTCCAAAATTTGAAACAGTTTATCAACATGAGCAGTGATCAACGTGCCAAATTTGAAAAGCAGTTTAATGGTATTCCTACAGATTCAACCAGAACAGGTCAATTGTTCCAATGGATCGAGCAATCTCGTAGAGCTGTTGAAGAATTACACAATGTTCCAATGCACATTAGTATTAAAGGAGATGCCGACGAAGAGTACGAAACAGTTAGGAAAATTGTTGATGTGCTTCAGAGACAAAAAGTTAACAAATTTAGTTTAATCACTACCGCTAAATAACATAAGAACATGGCAGAATTAGATACCTCCAGCGGGGGCGGTAAAGGTGGTAAAGTAAGAAGTAAAAAACAGTCTACACGTGTAGATTTAACCGCAATGGTTGATTTAGCGTTTTTGTTGATTACCTTCTTTATGTTAACCACATCTTTATCTAAACCATTAGCAATGGATATTGCTAAACCCGATAAGGATGAAAAAAATAAAGACAATAAGCTTGAACTGAAAGCCTCACAAACAATGACTATCCTTTTGGGTAAAAACAATAAGGTAGCATGGTACATGGGCGAAGCAGGTAAATCTGCACCTACCATTGAAGATTATATAGGTGTGAGACAATCTTTATTGAAAAACAAAGAATTGGTAAAAACTACTTTTGGTGGTAAAGATATCATTGTAATTATCAAGCCTGTTAAAGGTTCATCGTATAAAAACTTCGTTGATATTATGGATGAGTTGAACATTACGAAAACGAATATCAGCGCTCCAGCAATTGACGATGATCCTACTCATTTAATGGATAGTGAGATACAGGCGATGAAACAGGGTGGAATTTATTAACGAGTATTAACAATTAAAATATTAAGCAATGTTTGGATCTAAGATAGATTTATTTAAAAGAGAATGGCTTGATGTTGTATTTGCTAAAAAGAACAAGAATTACGGTGCTTACGAGCTTCGTCAAACAAGTGCTTCAAATACAACCAAATCATTATTTATTGCATCAACGATATTTATACTGCTTTTCTTAGCACCTAAAATTTATGCTTTGATCGCTGGTATATTACCCGAGCCTCCACCAGAAAAGGTAACAGAGGTTATAATGCAAGAACCACCTCCAATTAATCCGGAGGTAAAAACACCACCACCTGTTGAGCCACCACCACCAAAAGAGGATCAGATTAAATTCCCTCCTCCGGTAGTTAAGCCAGATAACGAGGTGCGTGATGAAGAACCACCAAAGTTAGAAGAACTTAAAGTGGCTTCTCCGGGTCAGAAAACAGTTGAAGGTGATCCAAATGCCGATATCGTGCAAATTGGCCCAGTTGGTGAGGGACCAAAACAAGCGGTTGTAGTAGAGGATAACGCAGTTTATACCTTCCAGGCAATGGAGAACCCGCCAACATACCCAGGTGGTGTGGATCAGTTTTACAAAACTGTATTTAATGCAGTAGTATATCCACCAATGGCTTCGGATAACAATATCCAAGGTACAGTTGTAGTTTCGTTTACCATTGAGAAAGATGGTAGCATGGCAAACTTCAGTGTAGATAGAAAGTTAGGATATGGTACTGACGAGGCTGCAATTAAAGCATTAAAAGCTGCTAAACGTTGGAACCCAGGAATGCAAAATGGAAAACCAGTAAAAGTTAAATTCAATATTCCTATTAAATTTAGCTTAGCGCAATAATAAAAGATGTTTAATCTGAATTATTTCAAACAGAAATCGCCTCAACAGCGATTTCTGTTTATTTTAGGCCTAACCATGTTACTGATTTATTTGGGCATTGGTACAGTTGTTATTTTCTTTAGCCAATTGCTTCCTATTGATCCTGAAAAGTTTCCAAGACCCTATCAAGTAGCTTTTGGTGTTGTATTAATTATTTATGCAGCCATTAGGTTTGGACGTATCATTAATCAAAAGGATCACGAATAGATGAGAAATTTAAGTTTAGTGCTGATATGCCTGGCATTCGTGGCTTGCAATAGAAAGGCTAAAAAAGATGCTGTTCAAGAAACAAGGACTTCAGGTACAACCGAGATATTGGTAGATGAATCGTTTGCTCGTATTTTGGATGATCAGATTATGGTATTTAAAAGTGATTATCCTGATGCAACAGTGAAAACCACTTTAGGAAATGAAAATAAGATCATGCCTCCCTTTTTAAATGGAGAGGTTGGAATGTTGATTTTATCTAGGATGTTAAAGCCTGAAGAAGAGGAGTACTTTAAAAAAAGAAAGATAGGTATCTATACCGATCGATTTGCTATTGATGGGATTGCGCTCATTACAAATGCGGCAAATGTGGATACAAATATTACAGTAACTGAAGTATTTGATATCATGAAAGGTACTACTAAAGGAGATAAAAAATTAGTATTTGATAATGCTTATTCAAGCACGGTAAGATATTTTACAGATTCGGCCAAAGTTAAAGGACTACCGAAGTCTGGAGTTTATACCTTGAAGACCAATAATGATGTAATTAAATATATAGCAGAACATAAAGATTATATTGGTGTGGTAGGGGTTAATTGGTTATTGGAGAATAATGTGGATATTTTGCCCTATTTATCAAAGGTAAAAGTGATGGGTGTAAAAAATGTGGAGGGTAAAAAAGGAGGAGATGCTTTTTATAAACCAACACAAAATAACTTAATTAATGCAACTTATCCTTTTTTAAGAAATATATATGTTATAAATTGCGAGGGCAGAGATGGTTTAGGCACGGGATTTGCAAATTGGTTAACTAGTCCTCGTGGACAGTTAATTGTACTCAGATCTGGACTAGGTCCACATAAGATGGTATCAAGGGAATTTAACTTAAAGAACACGAATTAAATTTATATTAAACTAAGGAAAAGAACGTTGCTGTAGCAGAACCATAGTAAAAGGCGCAACAATAGTTATTTCGATTAAAACAAATGATGACAATGAAAATGATTAAGAAAGCAATAACCTTAAGTTTAGGTTTAGTAATGATAGGTGCTGCCTCATTTGCTCAAAGTTTAGCCGACGCGAAGAAAGCTATAGATGCAGAACAGTACCAAAAGGCGACATCAATGCTTAAAACATTGATCAGTTCAAACGCAAAAGAGGGGGAGAATTATTTTAATCTTGGTAATGTTTATTTATTAACAGATGATCTTGATTCAGCAAGAGCTGTTTTTACCAATGGTGTTACCGCTAGCCCAAAATTTGCCTTAAACTATGTAGGTTTAGGCCATGCAGATTTAAAAGCTAAAAACCCTACTTCGGCAAAAACAAATTTTGATAAAGCTTTAGAATTGGGGGCTAAAAACTATCAAACTTACTTGGCTATAGGTAAATCATACTTAGAGCAAGAAGTGCCTGATTACAATGCTGCACTTTCTAATTTACAAAAAGCAGAAGAATTGGATTCTAAAGATAAAGACCCTGAAACTTTCTTGGCTTTGGGAGATTTTTATAACATGCAGATTGGTAAAAACTCTGAGGCTTATCCATGGTATTTAAGAGCTTTAGATGTAAACCCTAATTTAACCCGTGCAATTGTACAAATTGGAAAGATGTACAGACAAGCTTATTCATTCTCTGATGCAGCAGCTCAAATGGAGAAAGCGATTGCTATTGATGCCAATTATGGGCCAGCTTACCGCGAACTTTCGGAAATTGACCAACAATGGTCACGTTTCCCTGATGTAAAAGATAAAGAGGCAAAAAGAGCAGCTTCTTTAGCGAACATGAGAAAATACTTAGACTTAACTGATAAATCTGTTGATTCTCGTATCCGTTATGCACAGTTTTTGGTATATGCTAATGATTATGCAACATTAGAAAAAGAAGTAGCTACTTTAAACGTAGAGGCTAGCAATCCTAAAAGCTTTTTGGTAACCCGTTTACGTGGTTATTCTGCAGTAGAAAACAAAAACTTCCCTGCAGGTGTAAAATACATGAACGAGTTGTTTGCTAGAAAGCAAGATGCTTCTCGTATTTTGGGTGAAGATTACATTATCTTGGGTAGAGCATTACAAGGAACTGGTAATGATAGTTTAGCAGTGCTTAATATTACTAAAGCTGTTGATTTAGATTCAACAAAAGTAGAAGAGCTCGCTACTTTAGCTAAAAAGTATTATGCTGATAAAAATTATGCTAAGGCCATACCTGTATATACAAAAGTTATAAACTCAAACTCTAAAAATCCAGCAATTGGAATGCATTATTTTCAGTTAGGAATTTCTAGTTATGTAGTTGGTGCGAATACTTCAAATAGAGAAGCTCTTGTGAAAGCAGATTCATCTTTCTCAAAATTACTTGCACTCTTGCCGGAAACTGAACAAGCTATATTATATAGAGCACGTATCAATAAAGCAATTGATGGTATTGATAACAAAGAGACTCCAAAAGGACTAGCTGTTCCATTTTACGAAAAGTTTATTACTTTGGTAACAGTTACTAAACCTGAAAAGGCTACTCCAAATGCAAAAAATTTAGTTGATTCATATAATTACCTAGGTTTTATTGCTTCAGGTACTGATAAAGAAAAAGCAAAGGAGTATTTTAATAAGGCTTTAGCTATTGATCCGCAGAATGCTTATGCTGCTGACAACCTTAAAGTTTTAAATGCTCCACCAGCACCAGCTAAAAAGGCTCCAATTAAGTAATTGGAATTAAATTGATAAAACGAAAGGCAAGATTTTTAATCTTGCCTTTTTTGTTGTGTTGATACTTGGCTTAGGCCAAGTTGGTATTTAAGCTCCTCTATTTTTTTGTCTTTTCTAAGAACTTTAGCCTCTAGTTCTTTAATTCGATTTTCTTGTTGTGTTAATGCATTTAACATCAATTGCCATTCTCTCTTGTTGACGTTTATTAATTCAATGCTTGGTATCAATCTATCTTTATTTCTTAAGAATAACTCTACAGGCTTGTCTAATATCCGAGAGATTTCTATCAGTCGATCCATCGAAATTTTAATTTCTCCGGCTTCGATTCGTTGATAGGTGCTTTGAGTGATCCCTAATCGAGTAGCCATATACTCTTGGGTATAACAGACTTCATTTCGGTAACGGCGTATTTCATCATTACACTGAATGAGTTTCATCTCTTTTCTAGTTAGTTTAGGTGACATGATACAAGTTAAATGAATTTCTCAAAAGAGTTTACGCATAAATTTATGCGTTATGAACATCTTTATATGCAAGCAATAATGCGTACCTAGAGTTTTCAAAGTTAATTTTATAATTAATAGTTTAGTTGATTGCAGTTAAAGGAATATTGAGAATTATTTAATAATCAAACCGTAATTGACTTAATTTTTAGAACCATTTAAAAAACAAAACAATGAAAAAATTAAATTTATTAAGTAAAACCGAAATGAAAAAGGTAATCGGTGGCTATCAGTCTTTGGCAGGCTGTACCAGTGATGCTCAATGTCCAGGCCAGTGGTGCTGTCCAAATATGAGCGATCTCTCACAGGATTGGTCTTGTCAGACGCCTGAACCTCAAACTATGCCTGTTAGTGATGAACAAGTATTGATGTGTCCGCTTTAATAAAGATAAACTACAAAAGACAGGAACAATGTTTCTGTCTTTTGTATTGCAATCTATGTTTGATATGAAAGACGGAATACCCATTTTGTTGATAAATTGTATTTAACTAAACTAGCGTGTTTTAGATGAGGCTTATCGCAACATGCTATTGATGGAAATAAATTAACCAAAACAAGAGCGTATGAAAAAGACCAATTTACTCAGCAAAGCTGAAATGAAAAAAGTATTGGGTGGTAATGGTGGCTGTATGGTACATTGCCCAATGGGAGATGCCTGTTGTGATGCGACTCAAAGTGAAGGCCCTATTTGCGGCTGTGTTTCTACTATGTTCGAAATTCCGGCATCTTGCTCGCCTGCTATGGGCAACAGTTATTCCTGTAGTATATAAGTCATCAATGGCTATTTACTAAAATATAAAGGGGCAAGGTTTGTAATCCTGCCTTTTTATATTAATTTTGCCTAAAATAATTGATATGGAAACGCAAAGTTCGGCACAAGATTTTTTACCTATTATATTTCAAGTTATTGTTGCCTTAGGGTTTGTGGTAGTTACTTTATTTGCTACTCACTTTTTAGGTCCGAAACGTAAAACCAACGATAAACTGTCAACTTTTGAGGCAGGGGTTAAAGTTGTAGGTAATGCACGTCAGCCTTTTTCTATTAAATATTTTCTAGTAGCCATTCTTTTTGTACTGTTTGATGTAGAGGTGATCTTTATGTATCCTTGGGCAGTAAACTTTAGAGAATTGGGCTGGCCTGGAATAATTGAAATGTTCATCTTTATGGGCACACTTTTATTGGGTTTTATCTATATTTTAAAGAAAAAAGCATTAGACTGGAACTAATTGTGTGATGAGTTGCGGGTTGCAAGTTGTAGGACTGGCCTACTATTGCAAGTCTGACTAAATGATAATAAAAAACTTTAAGCTACGCTTTAGCATATAAACCTACAATTAGGTAAGGTAATTTGGTTAATTATCTTTCTGAATCTAAACTCACAACTCACAACCTATAACTTGCAACTTATTTATATTTGTTCTAAATAATTATCGCTTAAATTTATTACTGCTAAATATTGTAGATTTGTTGCTTATTCTCTATTAGGAATAAGCATTTTTTGTTTAATAACATGAGTGAAATCAACATAGTAGATGCGCCACCAGGTATAGAAGGCTCAGGCTTTTTTGCAACTTCCCTAGATAAGGTTATTGGCTTGGCACGTTCACATTCATTATGGCCATTGCCATTTGCCACTTCGTGCTGTGGTATCGAGTTTATGGCAACCATGGGTTCGCATTACGATTTTGGTCGTTTTGGTGCAGAAAGATTAAGTTTTTCTCCACGCCAAGCAGATCTTTTAATGGTAATGGGTACCATTGCTAAAAAAATGGCGCCAGTTTTAAAACAAGTGTATTTACAAATGGCAGAGCCGCGTTGGGTAATTGCTGTGGGTGCTTGTGCATCAAGTGGAGGAATTTTCGATACCTATTCTGTATTACAGGGAATAGACGAAATTATCCCGGTTGATGTGTATGTTCCTGGTTGTCCGCCACGCCCTGAAGCTATTTTAGATGGCTTTGGTAAAATACAGGAGTTGGTAAAGAACGAATCGGGCAGAAGAAGATATTCTGATCAGTATAAACAAATGTTAGCTTCTTACGGAATAGAATAATGGCTAAAGCAACAAATACAGAAATTATTGATCTGCTTGGCGAGAAATTTGGCGAGCAGCTTTTTGATGTAACAGAGCCTTATGGTCTGTTAACTTTTTCAACTACAAAAGATAAAATCATCAATGTTTTGTCTTTCTTGAAAGAGAACGGAAAAATCAATTTCAATTTCCTAACTGATTTAACGGCGGTACATTATCCAGAGAAAAACCAATTGGCCGTAGTTTATCATTTGCACAGTATGGTAAGTGGCATTAGGTTAAGATTGAAAGTTTTCATTCACGAAAATGATGCAACCATTGCAACAGTATCAACCTTGTGGAATTCGGCCAACTGGATGGAAAGAGAAACTTACGATTTTTTTGGGATCAAGTTTGAAGGACATCCCGATCTGAGAAGAATTTTAAATATGGACGATTTAGGCGTACATCCTATGCTTAAACAATATCCATTAGAAGACCCGAATAGAGTTGATAAAAAAGACGAATACTTTGGTAGATAAGAACTAATGAAGCACAATCAACCAGTATATACAGATAACGATCCGCAGAGCGAATTGGTAACCTTAAACTTAGGTCCAACGCACCCTGCAACACACGGTGTTTTTCAAAACGTACTCCAATTAGATGGCGAGCGTATTGTAAGTGGCGTATCTACCATTGGATACATCCACAGAGCATTTGAAAAAATTGCAGAACACCGCCCGTTTTATCAGATTACCCCTTTAACAGACCGTTTAAATTATTGTTCATCCCCAATTAATAACATGGGATGGCACATGACGGTTGAAAAGTTGTTGAATATCCAAATCCCTAAACGTGTAGATTACCTTCGTGTAATTGTAATGGAGTTGGCCAGGATTTCAGACCATATCATTTGCAATACTATTATTGCTCAAGATACAGGGGCAACTACTACCTTCCTTTACCTGTTCCAGTTTAGAGAGCATATCTACGAAATCTATGAAGAGATCTGTGGTGCTCGTTTAACTACGAATGTTGGTCGTATTGGAGGTTTAGAAAGAGATTTTAATGATATCGCTTTTGCGAAAATCAATAAATTTTTAAAAGAATTTCCGGTTGCTTTAAGAGAGTTTGAAAGCTTATTGAACCGTAACCGTATTTTTATCGATCGTACTGCAGGCGTTGCCGAAGTAACTCAAGAAAATGCATTGAGTTTCGGTTGGACAGGCCCATTATTGCGTGCAACAGGTGTAGATTATGATGTTCGTGTAAGCGAGCCTTACTCTTCGTATCAGGATTTTGATTTTGAAATCCCAGTAGGTACCAGTGGCGATATTTACGACCGTTATTTGGTGCGCAACGAAGAAATGTGGCAAAGTGTAAGGATTATCGAACAGGCTTTAGAGAAACTAAAATCAGAGCCTAAAGGTATCTTCCATGCCGATGTGCCAGAATTTTATTTACCAGGAAAAGAAGAAGTTTACAATAATATGGAAGCATTGATCTATCACTTTAAAATTGTGATGGGCGAAATTGATGCACCAAAAGCAGAAGTTTACCACGCTGTAGAGGGTGGAAATGGTGAGCTGGGTTTCTATTTGATCAATGATGGTGGTAGAACACCTTATCGTTTGCACTTTAGAAGACCAAGTTTTATTAATTACTCAATGTTTGCTAAAATGAGTGAAGGTATGCTGTTATCAGATGCCATTATTAACATGAGTAGCATGAACATTATTGCAGGAGAATTAGATGCTTAAAGTAGAAGAACAACAACCTGTAGAATTTTCATCAGCTTTGCTTGACAAATTTGATGAAATTGTAAAACGTTATCCTGTTGGAAAACAAAAATCGGCTTTATTGCCAATTTTACACTTGGTACAAGCAGAATTTGGTTGGACAAGTGCCGCTGCAATGGATAAAGTTGCTGAATATTTAACAATAGAGCCTATTGAAGTGTATGAAGTTGCTTCTTTTTATAGCATGTACTTCTTACAGCCAAAAGGTAAATACGTATTGGAAGTTTGCCGTACCGGACCTTGCTGTTTGGTAGGCGCAGAAAAAATAATGGGCCACATTGAAAGTAAACTTGGTGTTAAAGAAGGCGAAGTTACAGAAGATGGGTTGTTTAGCTGGAGAGGTGTAGAGTGTTTAGCTGCTTGTGGTTTCGCTCCAGTATTACAAATTGGTCCAGAATATACTTTCTACGAAAATTTAACTGAGCAATCGGTTGATCAATTAATAGACGATTTACGCAAGAAATAATGGGACGTAAACTATTACTCGAACATATCAACGTACCTGGCATTAATACGCTAGAAGTTTACCGCCAAAAAGGTGGTTACCGTGCTGTAGAGAAAGCTTTGAAAACTTTAACACCTGATGAAGTGGTGGAAGAAGTTAAAAAGTCTGGTTTACGTGGCAGGGGTGGTGCAGGTTTCCCAACTGGGATGAAGTGGAGTTTTTTGGCTAAGCCAGAAGGTGTTGCACGTTACCTGGTTTGTAATGCAGACGAATCTGAGCCTGGAACTTTTAAAGATAGGTATCTGATGACCTATATTCCTCATGCTTTAATTGAAGGAATGATTGTTTCAAGTTTTGCACTTGGTGCCAAAACCTCTTACATATACGTTCGTGGCGAAATGATGCCTCAAATCCGTATCCTTGAAAAAGCAATTGCTGAAGCTAAGGCTGCCGGATTTTTAGGAAAAAATATATTAGGTTCTGGATATGATTTGGAGCTTTATGTACAACCAGGTGGTGGTGCTTATATCTGCGGAGAAGAAACTGCTTTATTAGAATCATTAGAAGGTAAAAGAGGAAATCCTCGTATCAAACCACCTTTCCCGGCTATTGCTGGTTTATATGGCTGCCCTACAGTAGTAAATAATGTTGAATCTATTGCTGCAGTTGTGCCAATTATCAACGATGGTGGCGACGAATATGCAAAAATTGGTATTGGCAGAAGTACTGGTACTAAACTAATTTCGGCCTCTGGAAACTTGGTAAAACCAGGTGTTTATGAGATTGAATTGGGCCTGCCAGTTGAAGAATTTATTTATTCTGATGAATATTGTGGAGGTATTGCCAATGGCAAAAGACTAAAAGCTACTGTAGCTGGAGGTTCTTCTGTGCCAATTTTACCGGCCAACCTATCATTAAAATATGCCAATGGCGATGCACGTTTAATGAGCTACGAATCACTTTCTGAAGGTGGTTTTGCAACTGGAACAATGTTGGGCTCAGGCGGTTTTATCGCTTTTGACGAAGACCAGTGTATTGTAAGAAACACTTGGAACTTTTCTCGTTTCTATCACCACGAAAGCTGTGGACAATGTTCGCCTTGTAGAGAAGGAACGGGTTGGTTAGAAAAAGTATTGCACAGACTAGAATATGGACACGGAAAAATGAGTGATATTGACTTATTGGTTGATGTGTCTAAAAAAATAGAAGGAAATACAATTTGTCCATTGGGCGATGCGGCGGCTTGGCCTGTTGCAAGTGCAATTAGACACTTTAGAGATGAATTTGAGTGGCATGTAAAAGAGCCAATCAAAAGTCAGGACAGCAATTATGGTATCGCAAATTACGCAGTGCCAATTGAGAAAAAAGTTGAAGAAGTTAAACAGGATAATATTTAATCATGGCTGACTTAATGAAGGTAACCATAGACGGAATCACGGTAGAAGTAGCACCGGGTACAAGTATTCTCAATGCTGCAAGGCAAATTGGGGGCGATATTGTACCACCTGCAATGTGCTATTACTCTAAATTAGAAGGAAGTGGTGGTAAATGCCGTACATGTATTGTTAAAGTAACCAAAGGTTCTGAAAAAGACCCACGTCCGATGCCAAAATTGGTAGCCTCTTGCCGTACTACGGTAATGGATGGAATGGAAGTGCAAAACATTACTTCGCCAGAGGTTTTAGAGGCCAGAAGTGGTGTGGTAGAGATGTTATTGATCAATCACCCGTTAGATTGCCCAGTTTGCGACCAAGCCGGAGAGTGCGACTTACAAAACTTAGGTTATGAGCATGGTTTGCAAAAAACAAGATATGAATTTGAGCGTCGTACTTTCGAAAGAATAGATATTGGCGATAAAATTCAGTTGCACATGAACAGATGTATCTTGTGCTATCGTTGTGTATTTACTGCAGATCAAATTACCAATAAACGTGTTCACGGAATTTTAAACCGTGGTGATCATTCAGAAATTTCTACCTATATCCAAGCTGCTGTTGATAACGATTTCTCAGGAAACGTAATTGATGTTTGCCCTGTAGGTGCATTAACTGATAAAACCTTTAGGTTCAAAAACAGGGTTTGGTTTACTAAACCTGTTGATGCACACAGAAATTGCGACCATGAAAAGTGTAATGGTAAAGTAACACTTTGGTATAAAGGTGCCGATGTTTTACGTGTTACAGCCCGTAAAGACCAATTTGGAGAGGTAGAAGAATTTATCTGTAATACTTGTCGCTTTGATAAAAAAGCAACTGCCGATTGGACAATTGAACACCCAACGCATATTGCAGATACATCGGTAATTTCGTCGAACCATTACGAAACATTTAAACCGTTGCCAGTAATTAAAGAAAACCTTGCCTTGCAAGAAGCAAATAAAGTTGAACTAGAAAAAAGCATTAAATTCTAATGGATATAGATTTTGTTATAGAGAAATTTTTGCTGGTAACTATTTTATTTGCCATCAGTTTGGTCATTGCCATGTACTCTACTTATGCAGAGCGTAAAGTTGCTGCCTTTTTACAAGATAGGCTTGGACCAGATAGAGCAGGCCCTTTTGGTATTTTACAACCTTTGGCCGATGGTTTAAAAATGTTCATGAAAGAAGAGATCATTCCATCAAATGCCAATAAATGGTTATTTATGGTTGGTCCGGGTTTAGCCATGCTTTGTGCCTGTATCGGTACAGCAGTTATTCCTTGGGGGCAAGACCTTAAAATTGGTGATAGAGTTATTCCATTACAGGTTACCGATATCAACGTTGGTGTATTGTACATCTTTGGTGTAGTATCTTTAGGTGTATATGGTGTAATGATTGGAGGTTGGGCCTCTAACAATAAATATTCATTATTAAGTGCCATTAGAGCAGCTTCTCAAAACATTAGTTACGAGGTAGCCATGGGTTTATCTATCATTGCCCTACTTTTGGTAACCAATAGCTTGAGCTTAAAAGAAATTGTAGCCCAACAACATGGTTGGCACTGGAATGTTTTATATCAGCCACTAGGTTTCCTTATTTTTATGATCTGCTCTTTTGCAGAGACGAACCGTGCACCATTCGATTTGCCAGAGTGTGAAACCGAGTTGATCGGTGGTTACCATACAGAGTATTCATCAATGAAATTAGGGTTCTATCTATTTGCTGAGTATATCAATATGTTTGTTTCATCAGCTGTGATGGCTACTTTATACTTTGGTGGTTACAACTACCCTGGTATGGATTGGGTAGCTACACAGGTAGGGCCAATTGCGGCACCATTAATTGGAACAGCAGTATTATTTTTGAAAATATTCGCTTTCATCTTTTTCTTCATGTGGGTACGTTGGACTATCCCTCGTTTCCGTTATGATCAATTGATGAATTTAGGCTGGAAAGGATTGATCCCACTAGCTATTGCCAATATCATCATTACAGGGATAGTAATCGCTGTTGTAAACAAGTTTTAAGAGGTAGATATGGAATCATTAAGCAATAAGAAAAAAGTACTAGAGCAAAAGCCACTTAATTTGGCAGAACGCATGTATTTGCCTGCAATTGTAAAGGGCTTAGGTACTACAATGAGCCACTTTTTTAAGAAAAGTTCAACCATTAAATATCCAGAGCAACAAAGAGAATTTTCGATCAACTGGAGAGGGATGCACTCTTTAAAAAGAGACGAAGAGGGAAGAGAACGTTGTACCGCTTGCGGATTATGTGCCTTGTCTTGCCCAGCAGAAGCCATTACCATGATTGCTGCAGAGCGTAAGGCAGAAGAGAAAGCTTTATATCGCGAAGAGAAATATGCTGCAGTTTATGAAATCAACATGTTACGTTGTATTTTCTGTGGTTTATGTGAAGAGGCTTGCCCTAAAGAAGCAATTTACTTAGATGGGCCAATTGTGCCATCTGATTATTTACGTAAGGATTTTATTTACGGAAAAGATAAATTGGTTGAAGCTCCATTGGAGGTAAAATAAAAAGAGAGTACGTCATGCTGAATTTATTTCAGCATCCGGTTAGAAAGATTCTGAAACGAGTTCAGAATGACGATGAACAAATAAACTAAACAAAAAGAAAATTAATGGGTACATCAGTATTCTATTTCGTAGCAACATTAAGCATCATTTTTTCGCTGCTGGTTATCTTTTCGAAGAACCCGATCCACAGTGTTTTATATTTGATCCTTACCTTTTTTACTTTTACAGTGCATTATGTGTTGTTAAACGCACAGTTTTTGGCAGTTGTAAACTTTATTGTATACATGGGAGCAATTATGGTTCTATTCCTCTTTGTGCTCATGTTGCTCAATTTAAATAAAGAAAATGAGCCCAATAAATCAAATCTCATTAAAATTGTGGGTGTAATTGCCGGAGGTTGCCTTGTGGTAACTTTGGTAGGCTCTTTAAAGGCAGTTGCGATCAATAGTCCTTTGGTATTGAAAAATCCAAACTTGGGATTGGTTAAAAACCTAGGTAAAGAATTATTTGGTCCATTTATGTTACCATTTGAACTGGCTTCAATTTTATTGTTAACAGCAATGGTTGGTGCAGTATTATTAACCAAAAAAGAAGAAAAAGCGAATGGATAATCTAACCCAAACCATGCAAGCAGTTCCACTTAACCATTACATCTGGTTATGTGCAATTATTTTTACGATCGGAGTGGTTGGTGTATTGACCCGTAGAAATGCAATTGTGATTTTTATGTCGGTAGAGCTGATGTTAAATTCAGTTAACCTATTGCTCACAGCTTTCTCGGTACATCATAACGATCCATCAGGACAGGTTTTTGTATTTTTTATTATGGCTTTGGCAGCAGCAGAAGTAGCCGTAGGATTAGCGATTATTGTAATGGTTTACAGAAATACGCAGTCGATAGATATTAATGTGTTAAATCGCCTTAAGTGGTAATTAGATAGAAGATGATAAATAGTTTACTTTGGTTAATTCCTTTACTTCCGCTTTTAGGCTTTGTAATTAATGGCCTAGGCAGAAATACCTTTAGCAAGAGCCTAATCGGTTTAATTGGTAGTGGTGTAATATTTGCCTCTTTTGTATTAAGTGTTGTTTTGTTTTTTGAACTGGGTGCTGGTACACAAAAACAATTTACCATTGATCTTTTCGATTGGATCAGTGCCGGTAATTTACATATTCCGCTCTCTTTCTTATATGATCCATTAAGTGCAATTATGCTCTTGATCATTACAGGAGTTGGCTTTTTAATCCACATCTATTCTACAGGCTACATGCATGATGATGCTGGCTTTGGTAAGTTTTTCAGTTATTTGAACCTGTTTATCTTCTTCATGTTGATCTTGGTATTGGGTTCAAACTACATTGTGATGTTTATCGGCTGGGAAGGTGTAGGTTTATGTTCTTATCTATTAATTGGTTTCTGGTATACCAATAGCAATTATGCAAGTGCAGCTAAAAAAGCATTTGTAATGAACAGAATTGGCGATTTAGGTTTCCTTTTAGGGGTATTCTTGATCTTCAATACTTTCGGTAGCGTAGAATTTGCAAAAGTATTTCCGCAAGCGGCTAATATGATGCCTGGCTCTGGAACAATTACTTTAATTACCATATTGTTATTTATTGGTGCCTGTGGTAAATCGGCACAGTTGCCTTTATTTACTTGGTTGCCAGATGCAATGGCTGGTCCAACACCAGTTTCTGCATTAATCCACGCAGCAACCATGGTAACCGCCGGTATTTACATGATTGCCCGTTCAAGCAGCTTGTTTGATTTGGCACCAACTACACAAGATTTAATTGCCATTATTGGAACGGCCACGGCTTTAATTGCAGCCATTATTGCTTTAACACAAACAGATATTAAAAAAGTACTGGCTTATTCAACAGTATCTCAATTGGGCTATATGTTTTTAGGTTTAGGCGTTGGTGCTTATACTGGTTCATTCTTTCATGTACTAACCCATGCATTCTTTAAAGCTTTGTTATTCTTGGGTGCAGGTTCTGTAATCCATGCCATGCACCACGAGCAAGATATGCGCCACATGGGTGGATTAAAGTCTAAACTGAAAGTTACTTTTGCCACCATGATGATTGGTACCATTGCTATTGCAGGTTTACCACCATTCTCTGGTTTCTTCTCTAAAGATGAAATATTGGCACACGCTTACGAACACAGTAAAGTGTTATGGGCAATTGGTTTATTTACCGCATTCTTAACTGCATTTTACATGTTCAGGATGATGTTTTTAACTTTCTTTGGAAAGTACCGTGGTACACACCATGCAGAAGAACATATCCATGAGTCGCCAAAATCGATGACGTTTCCTTTAATTGTATTGGCAATTTTAGCGGCAATTGGTGGATTGATCAATATTCCTGCAGCTTTTGGTGGTAACGAGTGGCTTGCACATTGGTTAACTGGAGCGGGCATTGCACATCACGAATTAGGTTTAGACCATACTACTGAATTTGCATTAATGGGTGTTTCTGTGTTGGCGGCCCTGGTAGCTACCATTTACGCTTATACCAAATATGTTAAAAATGCACATGTTCCAGTTGCAGCAGAGGGTAAACGTTCTTTATTGGCTAAGATCTCTTACAACAAGTTTTACTTAGATGAGATCTATGATGCGATTATCCGTAAGCCATTAGATGCATTTTCTAAATTTTTCTATCGCATTATCGATAAAAAGGTAATTGATGGGCTGGTAAATGGTTTAGGCTGGACAGCTAATGAAGGAAGTAAAGGATTACGCCTTTTACAATCAGGAAACGTAGGTTTCTATATTTTTATGATGGTATTCGGTATCGTCGCTTTGTTATTGTATACTTATTTAACTATCTCTTAAAATTCGGTTCAACAGCTATAAATGGAACTTTTAATACTCATATTTCTACCCTTAGTTGGCGCTATCATTACTGCAATGATGGCCAAGCAAAATACGGCTAAGTTGGGTGCTTTGGCATTTTCACTGTTTTCGCTTGGCACAACCATTGGTTTATTGTTAAGGTTTACACCAGATGCAAGCACACAGTTTGCCGTAAACTATCCTTGGATCCAACAATTGGGCATCAACTTCCATGTTGGTTTGGATGGCATTAGCATGGTTACTGTAATTTTAACCAACGTTTTAATGCCGTTGATCATTTTGGCAAGCTTTAAACATGAATATAAGAATGCAAATGCTTTTTATGCATTGATCTTATTTATGCAAAGCGGATTGTTATTGGTATTTACTGCATTGGATGGATTTTTATTCTACATCGGATGGGAAGCTGCCTTAATTCCGGTTTACTTTATTTGTGCCATGTGGGGCGGAAAAGATCGCATCAAAGTAAACATGAAGTTTTTTGTTTACACCATAGCAGGATCACTTTTTATGCTATTGGGTATCATTTATCTATATCTACAAAACCCTGCAAATAACTTTGATATCAATGCATTTTATGCACTCAATTTAGACTCATATCAACAAGGTTGGGTATTTTGGGCTTTCTTTATCGCATTTGCGATTAAAATGCCAATCTTCCCATTCCATACTTGGCAACCAGATACTTATACCGAAGCTCCAGCAGCTGGAACCATGTTGTTATCGGGTATCATGCTAAAAATGGGTATTTATGGCGTTATCAGATGGTTGTTGCCAATTGTACCACAAGGTGTGCACGATTGGACAATGTTGGCAATGGTACTTTCGGTAATTGGAATTGTATATACCTCTATCATTGCATTTACCCAAAGAAACGCTAAACGTTTAGTGGCTTATTCTTCTATTGCACACGTTGGTTTAATTGCTGCAGGTATCTTTACCCTAAGTACCCAAGGCTTACAAGGCGTAATGGTACAGATGTTAAGTCATGGTATTAACGTAGTCGGTTTGTTCTTTGTATTGGATATTATTTTCTCTCGCCTTCAAACCAACAAGATTGAAGAGTTGGGTGGTTTGGCCAAAGTTGCACCACAATTGGCGATTACATTTTTAATTATCGTTTTAGGTACAGTGGCCTTGCCAGGAACAAACGGCTTTATTGGCGAATTCTTATTGTTATTTAGTGTATACAGCTATAATGCTTGGTTAGGTCTAATTGCAGGCTTAACAATTATATTCGGTGCAGTTTACATGCTGAGAATGTATCAAAAAGTAATGTTAGGTACAACTAACGACTTGACTATCGGTTTTACTGATATCAAAGGAACAGAGAAAGTAGTGTTGTATACCATTTGTGTATTGATCGTGGTGATGGGTGTTTATCCTAAACCTGTCTTACATTTATCAGAAGCAGCAGTACAACATTTATTAGAACAGGTAAATCAAAAATTAACAGGGTTAAACTAAACAGATGAACATTATTATAACCATTGCCGTTACGGCTTTAGTAGTACTTTATGCAGGTTTGTTTAAGGCAAAAAAAGCCTTACTACCCTTAACTTTAATCGGATTGCTTGTTGCATTGGGCTTTACGATTAACGCATGGAATAATCCTACCACTTATTTCGGAATGATGAGGATGGATAATTTTGCATTGGCATTTTCTGCAATCTCTATTATCGGTACATTTTTTATCTTTCTATTAACCCAACGCTATTTTGCAGAGGGGAGTGATAACATTGCAGAATACTTTACACTGATCCTTTTCGCCTTATGTGGTATTACCATTATGGTGTCTTATCAGAGCATGTCGATGCTCTTTATTGGGGTCGAAATCATGTCGGTAGCTTTATATATTTTGGCAGGGATAAGAAAACTCAACTTTGCATCGAATGAAGCATCATTGAAATACTTTTTAATGGGTGCATTTTCTACAGGATTTTTATTGTTCGGAATCACTTTAATTTATGGTGCTACAGGATCATTTGATATTGCTGTCATTCAACAATATCTGGTAGATAATGTAAAATCAGTTTCTCCATTGTTTTATCCAGGTATCATCTTAATGATGATTGGTCTGTGTTTTAAAGTTGGTGCCGCACCTTTTCACTTCTGGACACCAGATGTGTACGAAGGTTCTCCTTCACTAATTACCGCTTTCATGTCTACTGTGGTTAAAACAGCAGGCTTTGCAGCATTCTTAAGGTTATTTGCCGGTGCATTTGAGCCTTTACACGATTTCTGGATGCCAGCCTTAATGGTCATTGTGATCCTTACTTTATGTATTGGTAACATTACTGCTTTGTATCAAAAGAACTTCAAGAGAATGTTGGCCTATTCAAGTATTTCTCATGCAGGATATCTATTGTTCTCTTTGGTTGTTTTAACAGCTAACTCTGCAAGTAATGTGTTGGTATATGCAGCAGCTTATACCTTTGCAAGTATCATTGCTTTTGCGGTATTGATTTTGGTGAAACAAAAAACAGGAAGTGATAGCATCGATAGCTTTAATGGCTTAGGCAAAAAAAATCCTTTGGCTGCATTTACTTTAACAGTAGCCATGCTTTCGTTAGCAGGTATTCCATTAACCGCAGGATTTATTGGTAAATACGTTATGTTCTTAAACGTAATGGAAAATTATCAAGTAGCTTTAGTAGTGATTGCCATTTTAAACGCTTTGGTAGGTTTTTATTATTATTTCAAGGTAATCATCGCTATTTGGTTCAAAGAGGGCGCATCCGTAGAGTTAGATGCTCCTTTACAGTATAAAATTGTATTGGTATTGTCAGTAATAGTGACCTTGTTATTAGGTGTTTATCCATCGCTTATTTTAAATTTGATATAACCTAATGATGTAGATTATTATTTGTAGTTTTACGAATAATTGAACTATGCAAGAATTCTGGAATTCATTACAGCATTTTATTGACCCTGAAAAACTACTGAAAGAGGGTGGCTTTTATGTTGTTTTGTTTGTAATTTTTGCCGAAACCGGTTTGTTCTTCGGTTTCTTTTTACCCGGCGATTATCTTTTGTTTTTGGCAGGCATGTTTGTAGCAACAGGAAAACTGGATGTGAACATTTATGTGTTGGTGCTTGGCTTGTGTATCTCTGCTATTTGTGGAAATTTCACGGGTTATTGGTTTGGGCGTAAAACAGGCCCTGTGCTCTATAAAAGAAAAGATACCTTTTTCTTTAAAAAGAGGTACCTTATTGCAGCAGAACAATATTACCGAAAACAAGGTGCCTTTGCTTTAATTATGGGCAGATTTGTGCCAATTGTAAGAACATTCGCTCCAATTTTTGCAGGAGTTGTTAAATTAGATCTCAAAAAATTTGCACTTTATAACATTGCAGGTGCAATATTATGGATAGCTTCCTTAACTTTGTTGGGATATTTTCTCGGTAAACGTTTTGCCGAACAGATAGAAGAATATTTGGTTTATATTATTATAGGTTTCATTGTCATCACCACTATACCATTGGTCATCACGTTTGTGAAAAAGAAGGTAACAAAAGGTGAGCATGATAATGAAATAGAGATTGAAGAAGAAAATGAGTAAAGACGATCATCACCCATGGCATAGCGTTTCTCCTGGCGAAAACTTGCCCGAAACAGTAAATGCAATTATAGAAATCCCTAAAGGATCAAAAGCAAAGTACGAAATTGATAAAGAATCTAATTTGATCAAATTAGATAGAGTATTATTTTCATCGGTTATGTACCCAGCCAATTATGGCTTTATTCCACAAACTTATTGTGATGATAATGACCCATTAGATATATTGGTATTGTGTTCTGTAGACGTTTATCCGATGACCATTATTGAAGCGAAGGTTATTGGTGTAATGCACATGGTAGATAATGGAGAGCAAGACGATAAGATTATTGCAGTAGCTAAAAATGACATGTCTGTAAATTACATTAACGATTTGCCAGAACTGCCACCACATACCATGAAAGAAATTGTAAAATTCTTTCAAGATTACAAAGCATTAGAAGAAAAGAAAGTTACCATAGAACATTTACTTGGTGTGCGTTATGCGCATAAAGTAATACAAGAAAGCGTTGAGCTTTACAATAAGAAATTTAGAAATAATTCTTAATGATTTACCCCGTCAGTATGTCAGCAATTACAATTCTTAGTGCATTCCTTCCTGTATCCATTCTAGCTGTAGTAGCTACTCCAGATGCAGAAGGAGGTTCGGTAGGTTGGCGTTTGCTATTTGCACTATTTCTTGTGCTTTTGAATGGTTTTTTTGTTGCGGCAGAATTTGCAATTGTTAAAGTTCGGGCTTCGCAGATAGAAATTAAAGCTAAATCTGGGAGCAGGGTTGGTAAAATGGCTAAAAATATCGTCCACAATTTGGATGGATATTTGGCCGCTACACAATTGGGAATTACCTTGGCCTCACTTGGATTAGGTTGGGTTGGTGAAGGTGTAATGCATACGATTTTCTTAAACATGTTTAACAGTTTTAATTTAACTGTTAGTGAAGCATTCCTTCGCTCGGCATCTACCATTGTAGCCTTCTCGGTTATTACGGTAATGCATATTGTTTTTGGAGAGCTGGCGCCTAAATCTTTGGCCATTCAAAGGCCTGTGGCTACAACCTTATTTGTATCTGCACCATTGCAAATTTTTTATATTGTATTTAGGCCATTTATTTGGGCTTTGAATGGTTTGGCAACCATTATCTTAAAGCCATTTGGTATCAATACTGCAGGTGGGCACGAATCGTTGCACAGTAACGAAGAGTTACAATATTTGTTAGATCAGGGTAAAGAAAGTGGCGCATTAGAAGACAATGAACACGAGCTGATCAAAAACGTTTTTGATTTTAATGAACGTGTGGTTAAAAATATCATGGTTCCTCGTACCAAAATATCGGGAATCGAATTAAATACACCAAAAGAAGAGGTTGTTCAGATTATTATTGGAGAAGGTTATTCGAGGATGCCTGTTTACGATGATATTATTGATAAAATCATTGGAATCATCCATGCCAAAGATGTGTTGCCTTTATTGGCGAGTAATAAAACATGGACATTAAGTGATATCATTAGAAAGCCATACTTTGTTCCAGAGACCAAAAAAATCAATGACCTATTGAGCGAACTTCAACAAAAACGTATCCAAATTGCGATTGTAATTGATGAGTTTGGCGGCACTGCGGGTATGGTTACCTTAGAAGATATTGTAGAAGAAATTGTTGGAGAGATCCAGGATGAATACGATGAAGAGAAACCAACTGTAGAAAAGATTTCGGATACAGAATTTGTGATCAATGCTTATGCTACAGTTTACGATGTAAATGAACATTTGCCACACGATTTACCAGAAGATGAAGATTTTGATACGGTAGGTGGTTTGGTTTCTCATGCTTTTGGTAAAATACCGGAAGTAGGTGATAGCGAAGAATGTTATGGGTATTTATTTACCATCTTAAAGAAAACGGAACAGAATATCGAAACCATTAAACTTGAATTGGTCATCAATAAGAGTGACATGGTAGATACGCATTAAAACCAAAGCTAATGCATGTTTTTTACACCCCCGATATTACCTCAGACATTTATTCCCTAAACGAAGAGGAAAGTAAGCACTGTAGCAAGGTACTCCGTTTAAATCTGGGAGATGTTATTCATTTAATTGATGGAAAGGGTGGTTTATATGAAGCCGAAATTAATGGGATGAACAAAAAGAATGTTCAGCTTAAGGTGATCAGTAAACAAGTAGAGTTTGGAAAACGAAACCATCACCTCCATATCGCTATTGCGCCCACTAAAAATATAGACCGATTGGAATGGTTTTTAGAAAAAGCCACCGAAATTGGGATTGATGAAATTACGCCTATCATCTGCGACCGTTCTGAACGTAAAATTGTAAAGGAAGAAAGGTTAGAGAAGGTGATTACTTCGGCGGTTAAACAATCGCTAACCGCTTACCACCCGCAATTAAATCCCACTATATCTTTTGCCGAGTTGATGAAGCAGAAATCTGATGCGCAAAAAATGATTGCGCATTGTATGGAGGGAGAAAAACCATTTATCAACAATAGTACAATACCACATCAATCTTATTTGATTTTAATTGGTCCAGAAGGTGATTTTACACCAGCAGAGCTAGAGATTGCTTTGCAAAATGATTATAAACCTGTAACTTTAGGTACCACCCGTTTAAGGACAGAAACAGCTGCTTTGGCTGCTTGTTTTGAGGTTAATTATATCAATAGATGATCAGATCAGTTACCAGTTTCCTGTTGTCAGTTGCTAGTGTTCGATCTTTGAAAGGAAGATTTCGTGCACTATTTCCTTTTTCCCATTTTCTATTTCCTATTTTTTGTCTTCTATTTACGATTTTACTTTTTGCAAGCTTCAAAGCGCCCACCTATAAAATGGGTAAACTTAAATATAGTGGCGGTGGCGATTGGTACGGGAACAGAACAGCTTTGCCCAATTTGATCGATTTTTGTAATAAGAATATCGCTACCAATTTTATGCCAGATGAAGGTATCGTAGAAGTAGGGAGTGCTGAGCTTTACAATTATCCTTTTGTGTATATGACAGGGCATGGCAATGTGATATTTACAGATCAGGAAGCAAATAACTTAAGAAAGTATTTAATTGGCGGAGGTTTTTTGCACATTGACGACAATTATGGGTTAGATAAATTTATCAGGCCTCAAATGAAAAAGGTATTTCCTGAATTGAGTTTTGTAGAATTGCCATCAGACCATAAAATATATAACCAAAAATTTAAATTTCCACTGGGCCTACCAAAAATACACGAACATGAAGGCAAAAGACCACAAGGTTTTGCGCTGGTATGGAAAGGTAGAATAGTTTGTTATTACACCTACGAGTGCGATTTAGGTAATGGCTGGGAAGATTTTGGTACTTACCCTACAGACACACAAGAAAGTAGAAATAAAGCGCTTAAAATGGGTGCTAACTTGGTTCAATTTGCATTAACTCAATAACATGTATCAAATCAATATCAACAATAAATACAATTTTAATATTACTACTGCCAACAAACAGCTTCAGGTAAATGATGAGCCCATTGTATTAGACAGTACTGAATTGGGGGCGAATAAAACACATGTTTTATATCGAAACAACTCTTATAACATAGAAGTTGTGGAGCTGAATAAGGAAGAAAAAACAGCTATTGTAAAGGTAAATGGCAACATTTATACCTTAACAATCAAAGATCAATTTGATCAATTGTTGAAACAGTTGGGTATGGATAATTTGGCAGTGAACAAGATCCAACAAATTAAAGCTCCAATGCCGGGATTAGTATTGAATGTTTTGGTAGCAGAGGGGGCAGAAGTGAAAAAGGGAGATAATCTTTTGGTGCTCGAAGCCATGAAAATGGAGAACATGATCAAATCGCCAACAGATGGCATCGTCAAGAAAGTAGCAATTAAACAAGGTGATAAAGTAGAAAAGAACGAAATATTAATCAGTTTCAATTAAATAAAAAAGGCTCGCAATTTGCGAGCCTTTTTTATTTAGGTATGTTGTTCAACTATCTTTTAGATTTAAATCCTTTACTCGCCTTAATTTCAGAAGAACCCAACATTGTCATTGCACAACGGAAACCAATGTCAGCACTAGAATCATCTTCTTGCATATGTCTTCTGGTAGCAGGATTTAGCCATTGGGCCTGGTCATTCCATGAACCACCTTTGTAAACCCTTGATTTATCATTTACCAAAGTGCTAATACCATACAAAGGACTTTGCTCATCACGATAGCCACGTTGATCGGCATTGTAGGTTTCTCCACCAGCAGTTTTACTTGCCTGTAATTCTTCCCATGTTTGTTTTTTGCCCGAGTTGGCTTTTACCATTTGTGGTTTGCCATATTTATCTGCTTTTAACGCTCCTGTGCTAGGATCTCTGTCTTTGTTGGTGAATTGGTTACCTCTAAATGGATTGAGGGCATCAGCTTGCTCGTAAGTTGCTGCACGATAAACGTCAGCTACCCATTCATTCACGTTTCCAGCCATGTTATACAAACCAAAATCGTTTGGCAAATAGCTTTTTACATCTTCGGTAAATGCAGCTTTATCATTTAATGCACCACCAACACCCATGTAATCGCCTTTGCCTCTTTTAAAGTTTGCCAAGATCTGGCCTCTAGTTCTTTTCTTAGCTGAGGTAATGCCCAAACCATTCCAAGGATAGATTTTTTTCTCTTCGATATTTTGATTTTTTGTATTTCCGATCAAAGCTAAAGCTGCATATTCCCACTCAGCTTCAGTTGGTAAACGATAAGGTTGTAAAATTACACCATCTTCAAGTCTCACATTTCTTGTAGCCATTGGTGCACCTTTTTTACCCGTTGGTGCAGTGCCTGCGGCTGCAACTGCTGCAGGATTAAGATCTTCTTTTGCTTTAGGACCCTTATCGTCATTTTGACCATTTAAATAAAGGTCGGTATTGAAAGGTTTCTCACTTTTAACAATAGGAGTTTTAGGCGCATTTTTGCCAGTTGCAGTTCCATTAACTACTGCAAACGAATTCATATAACCCTTATCTCTTAATAATTTCTCGTTAACCATGTCGGTTCTCCACACACAATAACGCTCTGCTTGTTTAGCGCTAACACCAACCACTGGATAATCTTTATAAGCTGGGTGTCTTAAGTAATTGTTTACAAAAGGCTCATTAAAAGAAAGTGGATTACGCCATACCAAGGTATCAGGTAATTCTTCATAATAATATTGCTCGTCTGTAGGGAAATTTCTCCTGATCCAGTTTAAATATTCTAACCAGTTGGTATTAGAAACTTCAGTTTCATCCATATAGAAAGAACTAATGGTAACCTCTCTTTTGTAACTGTAATTACCCAAGTCTTGTCCTGGTATATCAACGGCGCTACCGCCCATGATAAATTCGCCACCTTCAATTTCGATCAGACCTTCTCCAATACCACGCTTAAATTTGCTAGCTACTTCAAAACCACCATTTGCTTTTTGATTATAAGCATAACCAGTTTTGTTTGATACACTTGCATTATTCTTTCCACCGCTACACGACGAAAAAACAATAATGCTGATGAAGAAAGCAGATAAGTATAAAAATATTTTTTTCATAAATTGTGTCTTTGTAACACTTAACTGATAAAATTACATAAAAAAAGAGCTATTCGCCAAAAAAACTTTTTTAAATGAATGAAGTGAATTGTGCGTTAATGGTAAAAATATTAACTATTGAGAAAATTGCAATCCATGAATGCATAAAATTTGAGTGTTTGATTAGCGCTGAAATGAAAATAGACTAAACTAGCTGCTATTTTTAACATATAAACGTACAGGCTTATGGGAATAAATCAATAATCTTTTATACATTTATAGTTAAAAGTTACATTTATCAAATGTTTGAACAGGCTTATTAAAATTAGCCTACTTTAATACTTTGAAATTAGTAAACACTATGTTAACTTGCATACCAGTTATACCTATATCCAACAAATGAATTCAAAGTACTTTAGCACAGCTGCCATTGGTATATTTACTTTAGTGATATTTTGTGGCAAATTACGAGCTCAAGTTGTGCAACCAGGTACACAGACTAATGGTAGCCAGTCTAATAATGTGTCTTCAGCTGTTCCATTTTTGCTCATCACACCTGATGCAAGAGCTGGAAGTATGGGAGAGGCAGGTGTAGCTATACAGCCAGATGCAAATTCAATGAGCATCAACCCAGCTAAACTGGCATTCTTAGAAAAACCGTATGGCTTTTCTGCTTCTTATAGCCCATGGTTAAAAAGCTTGGTGCCAGATATCAACTTGGCTTATATCAGTGGTTTTTATAAATTAAATGATCAAAGCACATTGGGGGGGTCATTACGTTACTTCTCTCTTGGTCAAATACAATTAACGGATGCTGGTCAGCAAGATTTAGGAATTTATAGTCCGAATGAATTTGCAATTGATGCCACCTACGCCAAGAGATTTGGCAATGAATTTTCTTTGGGTACAACCGCAAGGTTTATCTATTCCAACTTAACGTCTGGTCAATTTTCTGCGGGCCAAGAAACAAAAGCAGGCAAGGCATTTGCATTAGATGTTTCTGCGTTTTATAAAAAACCAACCATTTTGTTTGGTAAAGATGCCATTCTTTCGGCAGGTTTAAATATATCTAATATCGGTACTAAAATGAGTTATGTAGATGGGGGGCGTGATTATTTCTTGCCAACCAACCTCAAGATAGGAGGAGCCTCTACTTTCATTATTGACGATTATAACCAATTTACCTTTGCTTTAGACTTTAACAAATTGATGGTGCCTACCCAACCTATTAGAGATTCTAATGGAAATATCATCTCAGGGAGAGATCCTGATCGTTCTGCTTTGTCTGGTATGTTTGGCTCTTTTAGTGATGCCCCGGGAGGTTTTAGCGAAGAAATGAAGGAAATCAGTATTGCTGCCGGGGCAGAATATTGGTATAATCAACAGTTTGCATTAAGGGCAGGCTATTTTTATGAAACTCCAGAAAAGGGAGATCGCCGTTATTTTACATTGGGCGCAGGTTTAAAGTATAATGTTTTCAATATAGATTTTGCTTATCTAATCGCAAATCCACAAAAAAGTCCGCTAGCTAACACGCTTAGATTTAGCTTGCTTTTCAACTTCGGGAATAACAAATAATGAAAATTAAGGTAGGTTTTGGTTTCGATGTTCATCAATTAAAAGATGGTCATCCTTTTGTAGTTGGGGGTGTTACGTTAGCACATCATAGAGGGGCATTTGGCCATTCAGATGCCGATGTATTGTTGCATGCCATTTGCGATGCACTTTTAGGTGCTGCCAATTTAAGAGATATTGGTTTTCATTTCAAAAATACAGACCCACGTTGGAAAGGGATCAGTAGTGTAATTCTGTTGCAGGAAACCGTAAAACTATTAATAGAAAAGGGTTATCAGATCGGGAATATCGATGCGATGCTGTGCTTGGAAGCACCAAAAATCAATCCACATATTCCAGAAATGCAAGCACATATTGCAGCTGCAGCAGGTATCTCGGTTGATGATATTTCTATTAAAGCAACCACAAATGAGCAAATGGGTTTTATTGGTAGAGAAGAGGGCGTAGTGGCTTATGCTGTTTGTTTAATCGAGAAGCTATAAGCTGGGACAAAAAAAAAATCGGCAATATTACATAATGCAATTTGCCGATTTTCAGAAAAAAAGAAACGAATGTTATTCCTCTAAATAGCCGAATCTGCCTTCGTTATAATCGGCTATAGCTTGTTGTATTTCTTCTGGTTTATTCATTAAAAAAGGACCATAAGCAGCAATAGGTTCATTAATTGGTTCGCCACTTAAAACTAAGATCACGCTGTTTGCCAATGCCTCTACTTCAATGTGCTCTCCTTCATTTTTGAAGTGAACCATTTGGTCTGTTTGGGCAATCTCCTCGCCATTAATTTTTACTTTGCCTTCAATAATTACAATGCCTGTATTGTAATGAGCCGGAAGATCAAAATTTACTTTTGCACCTTCATTTAATCGGGCATTATACATTTCTATTGGACTAAAAGTAGATACACTGCCTTTTTTGTCTTTGTAGGTTCCTGCAATGACCTCAATCGCACCTGCCTGATCGGGCAAAATATATTGCTGTATCTCGCTGTGTTTAACTCCTTGGTATTTTGGAGTGCTCATTTTGTCTTTTGCAGGAAGATTTACCCAAAGCTGTACCATTTGAAAAGGACCACCTTTTTTACTGAAGTTCTCTTCATGATATTCTTTATGTAAAATGCCACTTGCAGCAGTCATCCATTGGATATCGCCAGGGTAAATTACGCCGCTATTGCCTGCACTGTCGTGATGCGCAACGGCACCATGGTAAGCAATTGTTACGGTTTCAAATCCACGATGTGGGTGTACACCAACACCACGAGGTTCATTACGTGCAGAGAACTCAATTTTTGCATTGTAATCTAGCATGTAAAATGGGCTCATTTTTAATTTATACCCACTAGGGAAAAAATTGTGAACCCTAAAACCATCGCCTACCATATGTGGAGCAGGTGGATTTAAAATTCCGGCTATTTGTTTTGTATTTGCTTTCATTGTTGAAAAGACTAATAGATTTGCGTTACATATTTTGTAGTGGTGTTTAACGCTTCACACCATGTATTTAGTTTTAAGCTTGTTTTACAAACTGTAATTCGCCTAAAATTCTCACTTCTTCGCTTACCATTACACCACCAGTTTCTAAAGCAGCATTCCAAGTTAAACCAAATTCAGAACGGTTGATTTTTCCACTTAAAGTAAAGCCTGCTTTTGTATTTCCCCATGGATCTGTAGCAATACCACCAAACTCTGCTGTTAATTTCACTGGCTTGCTTTCTCCTTTAATGGTTAAATTGCCTTTAACAATATAATCACCACCATCTTTTTCTACTGATGAAGATTTAAATTCGATATGTGCAAATTTCTCCGCATCAAAGAAATCACCACTTTTTAAGTGATTGTCGCGATCGTTATTCCCAGTGTCTATCGAGTCGATATCACCTTTGAAAGAAATCTCAGCATTTGTAAAATCATCACCTTCTGAAATTAATTCGGCAGAGAAAGATTTTAGGTTACCAGTAACTGTGGTAATCATTAAGTGTTTTACTTTAAATTGTAGTTCGCTGTGAGTTGGATCTAATGTCCATTTTGTAGTTGCCATATGTTTTCGTTTTATGTTTTGTTTAAATTTTATAACACAAAGGTATGGCGGGTAGTTTTACTACACATTGATGTATGGTAAGAAACAACGAACACTAGTGCATTTGTTTAATAGCTCATTAGAAAAGATTATCTAAAATGTTTGTTTGCCAGGTCTTTACGTACGCGGCTCAATGATTCTGGAGTGATACCCAGGTAAGAGGCAATCATCCATTGGGGTACCCGAAGGGTAAGGTTGGGGTAGAGTTTAATGAAGTTGAGGTATCTTTCTTCTGCACTTGCGCTCAGCAACATATTTATCCTTTTTTGCATAAACCGAATTGAGTTATGCAACATGAGGATGTTGAGCTCAAGAATTTCTGGTACAATATTTTTGATGGCTGGGAAGAAGTCTTTTTTAACCACAACAACCTCTGTATCTTCTATGGCATCGATGTAAAAAACAGAAGCTTCATTAAATACAGTTGTATCTCTGTCAGACAGCATCCAGTTTTCTGGAGCAAATTGAATGATATGTTCTTTTCCTTTTTCGTCGATAGAGAAATAACGCAGTAACCCACTGTTGATAAAATAAGCATCAGACTTTAAATCGCCTGCACTTAAAAGAATTTGGCCTTTTTTAATGCTTTTGGTTTTCAGACAGCTTACTGCTTGTTCCGCCTGTTCATCGGTAATGTTTAATCTTTCTCTCAGATAAATGGCGAATTTGTCTAACATCGAAAAGCTATTTCTTGGGTGAAGGAATGTTATCGAAATTTGCAGCGCATTTGCCACAACCAGAGGCACAGCCAGTTGATTTGGGAGATATGGCACGATAAATCATTCGGCCTACATAAAATAATGCGCCAGCAAAAATGATGATCATTAAGATAAATTGAATATCCATACTGCAAAATTACGATTATTTAATGATTCACGTTCAGAGAACTGTCAAAATTGGCCTATTTTTCCATTAAGCCAACCGTACCACCTACCCAATCGAAATCTTTATTGTAGCGAACGCCAATCATTTTGCCACGGCTTAATCGGCCCAGATTGATACATAATTGTGGTTCTTCGCCCTCCGGCCATAAATACATCATCCTAATTTCGGCCTTAACCCCAGCATCTGGAGCTTCAATAACAGGTTCGTAGGTAACCTTTCTTTGTAAGATCCAGTTTTCTGGATCAACAATCTGTTGGATATCCGTTAGGCTTACATCAATAATTACACCCATGCCTGCAAAAGAGAATAAGGGTTTTAACACGTAATTTTCCAAATCTGTTGGGATGTCTTTAATGGTGTTTAAAAAACGAGTTTCAGGTACAAACTCGCTCTTTAAAAAAGGCATGGTGTATTTACTGATTCGATAAAACCAGTTGGGATGCGTAATCCATTCAATGTCTAATTCTTCTCTGGGATCGAAACTGTTTTCGAAAATATTTTCATCTGCGGCAACTTCATCAAAAATTAAACGGTTATAAATGCGTTTCAATTTTATTTTTTGACCATTCTCTTCATAAAAAAGTTGTTTGCCAACTTTTCTAATTTCTGATAAGGCAAGAATTTTAATCCCTAGATGTTTAGCGGTAACAAAAAAATCGATCGCTGTTTTTTGGTTAGGTGCATTTACATCCATTAAGGCCACTTCATGAGGTTGGTGAGGACCAATAATTACCTTTTTAAGGAGTTCGAAATAAGATGCCTCGGTTAGGTCATTAAAATAGGGGTTAAGATTGTCATCTAAATCAAAAGACTTTTTATAGTTAGCTGCCAAATGCGATTGAAAGCCATATAGCGAAGGAAAACCCTGCATTTCAATTAACATTGGAGTAATCTCGCCATTTTGATCTTTGCACAATCCATAATCAAAAGTTAAAAAATGCGGATGTGAGGTTTCATTAGGTACATTCCATGCTGTTGGGATGGCCTTTTGGGTTAATGTTTTAAAATTATCCTGTTTAATCAGTGCGATGATTTCTTCGCCTGCGGCAATTAACTTTTCTTTTAAAGCAGCAGGAATGAAAATAGGGGTTTCGGCCACACGGAAAGGTATGGCCGGAAATCCTACTTCTAATGCAGTCATCAACTGAGCATATTTTTCAGCAGTAAAATTTGCATTGAAAGCCTCACGATATTTTTTGATCATGGTTAGATAAGTTAAATTAATCTTTTAACAGATTTAGGATGACAATAAACAGGTATAAAATCTCAGTATTTAAACTTCTTGCAATGCATGAATGGCTTGATTTAAAAAGTTGGGTAAGATCACACTTTGCGTCAATGTAATTCTACCGAGATCATCCAGACTATTGAGCATATCAAAATATTTATCGTCCCCGTGGTTCTCTATAATGGCTGCTTTTTTTTCTTCTTGCAACAAATACATTTTCATACCAATGGGATCTGCCTCTGGATGGAATTGTGTGCCGATAATCTGGTCTGAAAAGCGAATAGCCATTAAACAGCGTTCTAATGCTACATGTGGACGTTCTTTTTCAATGGCCAAAATCTTAGCTCCTTTTTGCTCAAAATCTTCTTCGTTAGGCTGTATCACTTGCCAATCTCTACTGTCGACAGAGTAAAAAGGGTCTGGTAATCCATCAAATACAATTTCTTCTTCGCCACTAGGTGTTAAGTTGATGGGGAAAATGCCAAATGCATTAGATTTTCTTTTGGTCACAGTGCCTAAGCCATACTTTCTGCAGGCCAACTGGAAAGAGTGGCAAATCAAAAAAACATGCTTTTTGTCATCGTTTTTGGCATTAAACCCTTCTATTTCATCTAACAAGAAGAAAAAGTCGTGTTCCCACTTTTCACCTTCGCCATCAAACGGACTGCCCGGCCCACCA
This sequence comes from Pedobacter sp. Hv1, assembly GCF_001412215.1. Classification (GTDB taxonomy): domain Bacteria; phylum Bacteroidota; class Bacteroidia; order Sphingobacteriales; family Sphingobacteriaceae; genus Pedobacter. The sequence goes on along the minus strand of NZ_LLWP01000003.1, from coordinate 92,126 downwards.
CTCGAAATGTAGATGTGGTAAGTGAGGTCTGGTATTTCTCCTTTTTGTCTTAAATCGAAAAGATCGTAGGTGATGTTTAATTGTGATTGCTCACGATAGCTTTGAAGCAGTTCTTGAATCCCTCTCATTCCCTGATTTGGGAACCCGTTGTTCATGTCTATAACTGCAACCTTAATTTTTTTCTCACTCATTTATCCTGCGCCTATTAATGTTTGTGTGGTAATGTAATCTACCACCGATTCAAAGCTGCCTGTTTGCTCATATACCGCTAACTGCCGATCTGCTCCAGTACCATTTGCTAAAATTTTATGTACATAATTGATTTCGTTTCTACTGCCCAATTCGTCAACTACATCGTCAACAAAATCAAGTAATTCTAAGATCAGGTTTCTACAATTTACTTCCATCTCTTTACCAAAATCGATCAGGTTTCCATCAATACCATAACGAGCCGCTCTCCATTTGTTTTCGTTAATCAGTGCCCTTGAATAGCTGATAAATTCCATGTTCTGTAAACGGAGTTTATACAATTTGGCACACAAGGCCTGAAACAGCGCAGTAAAGGCCATTGTTTCATCAATTAACATGGGGCAATCGCAAATGCGAAACTCTACGGTATCAAAAAATGGATGTACACGGATGTCCCACCATATTTTTTTTGCATTGTCCATGCAATTGGTCTTGATCAATAATTTAACATAGTTGTCGTAATCTTCTATGCTATTGAAAATATCTGGAATACCTGTACGCGGAAACTTGTCAAAAATCTTCGTTCTGAAAGATTTATAACCTGTGTTTCTACTTTCCCAAAAAGGAGAGTTGGTAGAGAGGGCAAATACATGGGGTAAAAAATACCTCACTTGGTTAGCGATATGGATGGCCAGCTCACGCGATTGAAAACCTACGTGTACATGCAGGCCAAAAATCAGATTAGAGCGGGCGGCCTCTTGCAGTTCATTTACAATTTCACTGTAACGTGGGTGCTCGGTAATCAATTGTTTCTCCCAATGAGAAAACGGGTGGGTGCCCGCTGCACCAATGCGTAGGCCTTGTTCTCCGGCCAATTGTGAAACGGTATAGCGCAATTGCGAAATCTCTTTTCTGGCCTGATCAGTGTTGTGGCAAATGCCAGTACCTACTTCTACTACAGCTTGGTGCATTTCTGCTTTTACTTGATCTTTATGGATCTTTTGTGCAGATTCTACTATTTTCTGGTCATGTGAGGTTAATTCTCTGGTAACGGGATCAATTACCATGTACTCTTCCTCAATTCCGAGCGTAAATTCATTCATCATCTTAATTCCCTGGTTATGTTAGCTCAATTATTTCTTAGTTGGTGCTGCCTTTTTAGCTGCTGGTGTAGCTTTGGCTTTCGCGGCCTCTTTTTTAGCAGGTGCTTTTGTGGTTTTAGGTTTTGCTGCTGTACTTGTTTTATCCTTACCAGTTAAGGTTGTGCCAGCTGCCGATGTTTTGATATACTCACCCCAAGTTAAATTGTCTTGACCAAATTTTTGGGCCTTGGCTTTTTCTATGGCATAAGTTGCTGCGGTTTCTACTACCCATTCAAAGTTTTCTGCACCTACACTTTCTTCGCCTGCATCAGGTGCTGGGTTACAAAAATCAATTGCAATTGGCACGCCGTTACGAACCGCAAATTCAACAGTATTGAAATCGTATCCTAAATACTTGTTAAGTTTAAGTGTATATTCTTCTATTGTTTTGAGCAATTTTTCACTTGGTTTTGGCCCGTCAATTACATAACGTAAATGATGCGGGTTGCGTGGCTCGTATTGCATAATGCGTACATATTTGCCCCCAATGCAATAACATCTAAAGTATTCTTCAAACATGATCTCTTCTTGCAACATCATTACTGTTTGTTTGGTCTGGCTGTGTTTGTCAAAGAAATCCTCTTTGTCGTGCAGTTTGTAAACTTCTTTCCAGCCCCCGCCATCAAACGGTTTCATGTAAGCAGGAAAACCCGTGTACTCAAAAATCGCATCCCAATCCATTGGCATGGCCAGGTTGCTGAAAGATTTTTCTGTGGTGTCGTCAGGGTGCTCTCTTGATGGAATTAAAGCGGTTTTTGGAACAGGCACGCCAATATTTACGGCCAAGGCGTTGTTAAAAAATTTCTCGTCTGCGCTCCACCAAAATGGATTATTGATCACGGCTGTTCCGCCCATTGCGGCATTTTTTAGATAAGCTCTATAGAAGGGCACATCTTGCGAAATGCGATCGATGATTACCGCATATTCTGGCTGCTCAGCTTGAAAAACTTTGCTGATATTTACAAATTCGGCGGTAATGCCATCTACAGCTTTTTGATTTACCCGATCAACGAAAGCCTGCGGAAATGACCTTTCTTGTCCAAATAAGATTCCTATTTTTTTCATAAGTGGTGGTGTTTTTTAGGGTTAAGTTAAGCGTTTTTTGATTCTATAGTTGTGATAGATATGTTGGGAACATTTGTCGCCAGGTGGGCCAGTCGTGGTCTGCATTTTGTCTAATGTCTAACCAATGGTTGATTCCCTTTTGCTGTAGAATGCCTGATAATTTTTCATTGTCAGCTTTGCACATGTCTCTATCTGAAGTGCCCAACACAATTTTTAAGTGCCAAAGTTCAGGGTTGATATCATTGGGCAGAAAATCTACCGGATTATTAAAATAGGCATCGTCGTTATAAAAACCATCCAGTTGACCAGAAATGTCAAATGCCCCACTCATGCTAAACAAATGGCTAACTACCCAAGGATGCCTGAAGGCAAAATTAGCAGCGTGGTAACCACCAAAGCTACAGCCCGCAGTAATCACTTTATCGAAGCCAGTTTCATGTTTCGCTAATGGAACCAATTCTTCTAGCAAGAATTTATCATACCAGATATGGTTTTTAACTCTATCGGCCGGATGCACCTCTTTGTTGTACCAACTTAGTTTATCAATCCCGTCTGGGCAATAAATTTTTATTTTGCCATCATCTACAAAGCCTTGAACCGCATCAATCAATTTAAAATCTTTGTTCTCAAAGTAACTTCCCATGCTGGTAGGGAAGAGTAGGATGGGATATCCACCATGCCCGAAGACTAGCGTTTTGATATCTTTATTTAGGTTCGGACTGTACCACTCTTTTAATTCTTCTTTCACGGCCTTTCATTTAGATACTTTAAGGTATAAAAAACTAGATCAAACACAAAAAAATAAATTTATTTATTGCTATAAATCTGTACTTTATGTAAAAAAAATAACACCCTAACTTATTTTTTATCAAGATTTGTACCTTTGCGGCAGATTAGTGAGAAAGCCTATGTACACCACATTAACATTACCTACCGTTATCAAAACAACCCATCAGTTTAAGTCTGTTTATCTAAAAAGAGAAGTTGAGTTAGAAATCTTCAGCCCCGAAAATTTGTTTGGGAATGAGCGTGTAAACTTATTATTATTGAACGATGGGCAAGACCTTGCTCAAATGGACATGGAAAACATGTTAAATTCACTTTATGAAAAGTGGAAAATCGAGCCAACTGTTGTGATTGGGATTAAAGCAGGTAATGAACGCGTTTTAGAATATGGTGTGGCGGGTAAACCTGATTTCAAAAAAAGAGGCTCAAAAGCACAAGCCTATACCGACTTTGTAATTAAAGAACTGTTGCCTTACGTGCAAAGCGAGGTTGATGTAACCATTAATGGCAGAAGAGCATTTGCAGGTTTCTCTTTAGGAGGGCTAACCGCATTTGACATTGCCTGGAATAACGATAACTATTTTGATGCAGTTGGTGTTTTTTCTGGCTCTTTTTGGTGGAGAAAAAAAGACCTGAATGCAGGTTATACAGATGATGACCGTATCTTACATCAGATGATTCGCGATACCAAAACCAATCCTGCGGTTAAATTCTGGTTAATGACTGGTACAAATGATGAATCGGCAGACCGTAACCATAATTTCATTATCGATTCTATAGACGACACGATCGATGTTGTTAAAGAGCTGATGAAAAAAGGCTATAAAAGACCTCATGATATTTTTTATTATGAAATGGTAGGTGGTAAACACGATGTGCCTACCTGGGCCAAAGCAATGCCTGCCTTTTTAACTTGGGCTTTTTCTAAATAGCCTATCCTAAGTGTTTTAAGTTTTTCATTCAAAGAGAAAGTTTGAATTGATATATGGAATGAATTTGGAGCACTGATCGAAAGTGATCCAATGAGAATTTGTGATATCGCTTAACAACAAATAAGGGTTTTTGAAAAGAGCCCCTTTTTTATTGTCCAAAATAAAGCAACTCTCTAAATAACTGGCAACTGGAGTTAATAATTGGTGATACTTTAGCCAAATTTACTAATTTAGCTCTTGTAGCCTGGAAACTCATATATCACACTAACAAACCATAAAGAAATTATAAAGCTTCTAAAAAATGATGAGATTGACTTCAATATTATGTTTGATACTTCTGGGTATCAGTAACATTAGATGTACCACAGAAACTGCATCGGCAAACCAAAATACAGTCAAAAAGCCGGGGATTATTACAGGTGCCGACCAAACTGAAAAGTATTTGTCTTATCTAAAAGGGAAACGAATTGGCCTAGTGGCAAATCAGAGTTCAATAATTGGTAAGAAAAGTAGTGTAGATAGTTTAGTGAGTCTTGGAATTAATATTGTAAAAGTATTTGGCCCTGAGCATGGTTTTAGAGGCAATGCCAGCAATGGAGCTGTAGTGGGCGACGAGAGAGATGCTAAAACTGGCATTTCGATTATCTCTTTGTATGGCAAAAACGAAAAACCAACAAAAGAACAATTGGTAGATATCGATCTTATGGTATTTGATATTCAAGATGTGGGTTGCCGCTATTATACCAATATCAATACATTGGAGTATGTGATGGAGGCCTGTGCAGAAAACAACAAAGAACTGCTAATTCTCGATAGGCCAAATCCTAATGCATATGTAGTAGATGGGCCAGTAATGACTGATGATAAATTTAAATCGGCCATCGGGATCCATTATACACCCATGACCCACGGCATGACCATAGGAGAGTTTGCACAATACCTTAATGGCGAGGGCTATCTTAAAGAAAAATGCAAAATAAAGGTGATCAAAGTTGCCAATTATAACCACGACATGTCTTATGTACTACCAATAAATCCATCTCCAAATTTAAATACACAGCAAGCGGTAATGCTTTTCCCGAGTTTGTGTATGTTTGAAGGAACAGCTATCAATGAAGGCCGTGGAACTTATATGCCATTTACCATTTTGGGAGCACCAGCTTTAGAGGGCAAGTATTCATTTTCATACAAACCGGTAGGTATTCCTGGAATGAGCGAGCGGCCAAATCATAAAGATGTTGTTTGCTATGGGCTCGATCTTCGTAAATACGATATTGGTAGTTTACGCAAGAGTCGTCAAATTAACTTATCATGGTTAATTGAGCTATATAATGCGTATCCAGACAAAGCCAAATTTTTCGGTCAGGAAAGAGCCAATACAGGTGTGTCTCCTTTTGATTTGCGTATAGGTACCGATCAATTGAGGAAGCAGATCATAGCAGGGGTATCTGAAGCTGAAATTAGAAAAAGCTGGGAGCCGGGATTAAAAAAGTTTAAGGCAATACGAGCAAAGTATCTTTTATATCCAGATTAATTAATTTTTCATTTTCTACATAAGATAGATTTAACTATCAATTTTATTGATGTAATGATCGATAGAACTGATTTTTAACACCCTTTGGTATTGTTTAGTTTTACCAAATGATACAAGGATTATTTGAAACCCACATTTTTGTGGAAGATTTAGAAAGATCGATAGATTTTTATAAAAATGTAATGGGTTTAACCGAGTGCGGTTACAACGACGAACGTAAGATTGCCTTTTTTTGGGTTGGTGAGCCCAAAGGTGCAATGTTGGGTTTATGGGAAAAACCCAAAGCAGAAATAGACATTAGGCATTTTGCCTTTAGGTGTAGTGTTGATGATGTACTGCATCAGTCGGTTAAGTTTTTAAAAGACAGCAACCTAAAACCCTATAATTTCTTAAAAGATGGAAGCGAACAGCCAATGGTTTTTGCTTGGATGCCAGCTCTTGCTATTTATTTTAAAGATCCAGATGGGCACGATTTAGAATTTATTGCGATACTAGAAGGTGAAGGTCGACCGGAATTAGGCGTGGTTTCTTATGACGATTGGCTGCGGTTAACCTCTTAGATGCTATAAGTGCCAATTGTGTTTATGATAGGATAAATCTGCTAAGGATTCAAGAAAGCAAGTTTTTAAGCTCTTTTTAATGTTAGTCGGGCTTTACATTCCAATCTTTTTGTGCTTCGCAACAAAAAGGATTTCCATTTCAATCCCGTTTATATAGCAAAAGTTTGTACAACTATTTAGGGCTGCTTTTACCAAGAACCACTGGTTTTGTAATATAAACCTGATTGGAACGGATGCCGAAGAACCATAAACAATGTTTTTCTGAAAACTCAATAAATGGCCTCCGTTTGCATTTGCCAAGGGTTCAGGAAAGCAGGTTACTATTCTCTTTTTAATGTTAGCCGGGCTTTACATTCCAATCTTTTTGTGCTTCGACAAGCTCAGCATACAAAAAGGATTTCCATTTCAATCCCGTTTAGCTAACACAGGGCTGTACTACTATTTAGGGTTGCAATTTGTATGTTGCCAAGCACAAATAGCTTTGTTAAATAAACCCGATTGTAATGAAAAGCCCGCAACGTAGTGAGGACTTGTAATGGAAAGCGGGGCTGCAGTTGCCGATGAGTATTGGTTTTGCTTTGCTGATATTTTAACTACACCACAACAGCTGATAAAAGGTTAAATATGAACAAATTTATGTGAACGGTGTGCCTACATGTTTCATTTGTCTTGGATTTCTCCCAAACTATTGACAATCAAAATTTAACAAAAATATAATCTCATTTTTAGTGAGTGAAACCCATAAAAATTCAATAAAAAACCTTATCTTTGCGCCAAATTTATAGGCGCATTTTATGCAAAAGATTAGAAATATAGCTATTATAGCACACGTTGACCACGGTAAAACTACATTGGTTGATAAGATTTTACACTCTTGTTCTATTTTTCGTGACAACGAACAAACAGGAGATTTGATATTGGACAACAACGATTTGGAGCGTGAACGAGGAATCACTATCGTATCTAAAAACGTTTCAGTACAATACAAAGACGTAAAAATTAACATCATTGATACTCCTGGTCACGCGGATTTTGGCGGTGAGGTTGAGCGTGTATTGAAAATGGCCGATGGCGTATTGTTATTGTGTGATGCTTTTGAAGGTGCAATGCCTCAAACGCGTTTCGTAACACAAAAAGCTTTGGCTTTAGGTTTAAAACCAATTGTGGTTGTAAACAAAGTTGATAAAGAAAACTGTAGACCAGAAGAGGTATACGAGCAAATTTTTGAGCTTTTCTTTAACTTAGAAGCTACTGAAGACCAATTAGATTTCCCTGTAATTTATGGTTCATCTAAACAAGGTTGGATGAGTACAGATTGGCAAAAACCAACTACAGATATTTTTGCATTGTTAGATACTGTGGTAGCTACTATTCCACCAGCACCATCTAACGAAGGTACTTTACAGATGCAGATCACTTCATTAGATTATTCATCTTTTGTAGGTCGTATTGCTGTTGGACGTGTACACCGTGGTTCAATTAAAGAAAACCAACCCGTAACGTTGATTAAACGTGATGGTAAAATGGTTAAATCTAGAGTAAAAGAATTATATACTTTTGAAGGCTTAGGTAAAATTAGAACAACCGAAGTTAAATCTGGAGATATTTGCGCTGTTGTAGGTATTGAAGGTTTTGATATTGGTGATACGATTGCTGATTTTGAGGCACCAGAACAATTGCCGGTAATCAAAATTGATGAGCCTACCATGAACATGTTGTTTACCATTAACAACTCTCCGTTTTTTGGTAAAGAAGGTAAATTGGTAACTTCACAACGTATCAAAGACCGTTTAATGAAAGAGATGGAGAAAAACTTGGCCCTTAAAGTGGTTGAGACAGAATCTCCTGATTCTTGGTTGGTATATGGTCGTGGTATTCTCCATTTATCAGTATTGATCGAGACTATGCGTCGCGAAGGTTACGAAATTCAAGTAGGTCAGCCACAAGTTATCGTTAAAGAAATTGATGGTAAAAAACACGAGCCTATCGAAACTTTAATTGTAGATGTACCTGGTGATGTTGCTGGTAAAGTAATTGAATTGGTAACGCAACGTAAAGGCGAGTTGTTGATCATGGAACCAAAAGGTGATTTACAACACTTAGAATTTGAAATCCCTGCACGTGGTATTATCGGTTTACGTAACAACGTATTAACTGCTACTGCTGGTGAAGCGATTATGGCGCACCGTTTCAAAGCTTACGAGCCTTGGAAAGGTACAATTCCTGGTCGTTTAAATGGTGTATTGGTTTCTATGGATAAAGGAATGACTACTGCTTATTCTATTGATAAATTACAAGATAGAGGCCGTTTCTTTGTTGATCCAGGAGCTGACGTTTACGAAGGACAAATTATGGGTGAGCACATCCGTGACAATGACTTGGTAGTTAACGTGGTAAAAGGAAAAGCTTTAACCAACATGCGTGCTTCTGGTACAGATGATAACACACGTATTGCACCAGCAATCAAATTCTCGTTAGAAGAAGCAATGGAATATATCCAAGCTGATGAGTATATCGAGATTACTCCTGTGAGCATGCGTTTACGTAAAATCTATTTAACAGAGAATGAGCGTAAAGTAAAAGGCAAACAATTCCAATCGTAAGTAACGAGCGGATCATAAATATAAAATCCCGAAAGTGTAAAAGCTTTCGGGATTTTTTTGTTAAAAATAGTTTCGGTTTGGCCTACGGAATGATTTAATTACCTTGCAACATCAAAACCAGAAGTTGAAAAATCATTTATTATCCTTTAATCTCTTATCTGCTGCAGCTATAGAATTGCTGGTTGCAAAAGCTAAACCACGCACTTTAAAAAAAGGAGATTTCTTTATTACCGAAGGCAAAGTTTGTAATGAAGTGGCTTTTATTAAGAGTGGTATTTTGCGTTCTTATTATACTTCTAAAGCTGCAGAAGAGTTTACCTATTGCATTACTTTTCCTGATCAGTTTATGACAGCATACTCCTCTCTGATTACAGGAGCCCCAAGCCAAGAAAATATTCAGGCCATGAGTGCAGTAGAATTATTGGTATTGAAAAAAAGCGAACTCGATGCATGGGCAGAAGAAAACGTAAATGGAATAAAACTTCTTAAAACAATTGCAGAGCAACAATATATCCATTTAGAAAAGAGAGTATTCATGTACCAAAAGGATACTGCAAAAGAACGCTATTTGGCTCTTTTTGAAAGTCATCCTGAGTATATCAAACAAATTCCGATGCAGTATCTAGCTTCTTTTTTGGCCATTACACCTCGGCACTTGAGCCGTTTAAGAAAAGAAGTGCATTTATAGACATTTGTCTACCTAAAAAATAAAAGGCTAAGTATAGTTTTGTGCTAAATAGCAGTACATATGAAAAACATACTGATCATCAATGGTCATCCCAACAAAGAAAGTTTAAATTTTGCACTGGCCGAAGCTTATCAAAAAGGAGCAGTGGAGGCGGGAGCCAATGTTTCCATTATCCATCTGGGTGATTTGGATTTCGACCCTAATTTAGCTTTTGGTTACCAGAAAAGAATAGAACTAGAGCCAGATTTGGTAGAGAGTTTGGCCAAAATTAAACAAGCCGACCATTTGGTTTGGGTACATCCTGTATGGTGGGGAGGCTTGCCAGCGCTAATGAAAGGTTTTATTGATCGGGTGTTTCTACCAGGTATTGCTTTTAAGTATAGAGAAAATAGTGTTTGGTGGGATAAGCTATTTACAGGCAAAACAGCTAGGATCATTACTACTTTAGATCAACCTTCATGGTATTATCGCTTAATGTTTGGCAGACCAAGTGTAAACCAGCTCAGAAAAGCAGTGCTCGAATTTTGTGGCGTAAAACCTGTAAAAGTTACTTATGTTGGTATTGTTAAAAAAGCTACAGCAGCACAAAGAGCACAATGGGTTCAAAAAGTATATCAGATGGGGTTAAGAATGAGTTAAGTTATTGTATGTCAATAATGTTGCAATTTGAGAGCCCTGTTTTGTCATTGCAAATTCAAAAATGGACGATTTGAATAATAATCTGGCAATTTAATGGTGTTTTTTTGCGTTGCAAAGCTAATTTTGTACCGAACAAACCAAACACTATGATCCAAAAAGGGTTTTCTTACCTTGGTGTATTTTTTTTAACAACATTATCGCTACTGCCCTTGCGTATTTTACACTTGATGGCAGATGGCTTTTATGTATTAATCTATTATGTTTTTGGTTATCGTAAAAAAGTAGTGAGAGAAAATTTGCTCAACTCCTTTCCCGAAAAGAAACTAGAAGAGATTATTGCAATAGAGAAAAAGTTTTTTAAATATTTAGCTTCATTGATTTTTGAGGTGATTAAGCTGGAAAGCATTTCTGAAAAGGAACTCCGTAAACGGATGAGATTTACCAATGTTGATCTGGTGGAGGCTTACTTGAAGAACAACGAAAGTGTGCTCTTTTGCGCTTCACATTATGGTAATTACGAATGGGTATGTGTGGGTATTGGAATGGCCTTTTCTGGACAACATTATCCAATATACAAGCCTTTAAATAACGAAGTTTTTGACAACTGGTTTTTGAAAATGAGGAGTCGGTTTGGTAACCGTATGATTTCGATGCGTCAAACCATTAGAGCAATCCAGTCTAGCAAAAATTTACCAACCATGTTTACTTTTGGAAGTGATCAGTCACCATCAAGAGAAGATTCTCATTATTGGACTACGCTTTTGAATCAAGAAGCTGCTGTTCAATTGGGGATTGAAAAAATTGCAAAAAAAACCAATAGGCCCGTATTCTATTTAAGAATGAGCTACATCAAACGTGGCTATTATGAGGTAGATTGTGTGCCGATCTGTTTAGAGCCTGCAAAGACTGCTGAATTTGAAATTACAGAGCTGCATACGCGTTGTTTGGAAGAGATGATCAAAGCAGAGCCTGCATATTGGTTGTGGAGCCATCGCAGATGGAAATATAAACCAGAAAAGACCCTTCCAAAAACTTCATCAAAAGATTTTTCAGTTTCTGAAACTGTAATTTAATTCGCAGTATTCTTTATCCTTTTAAATTGCACAAAAAATTGACACCAACCCAACCGGTGCTTTTTCTGTTTTTGCTACTTTAGTGGCTTAAAATAGAATTATGGAATCGATACAAGGGAAAAACGCACTGATTACGGGCGCAGGCAAGGGTTTAGGTAGAGCAATAGCTATTGCATTGGCTGCAGAGGGTGTTAATGTTGCTTTGGTAGGTAGAACAGAGAAAGATCTAATTAGCGTGGCTGACGAATTAAAAGCCTATCAGGTAAATACAACCATTGCAATTGCAGATGTTGCTGATATGGCCGCTGTAAATGCTGCGGTAGCGAGTGTTAAATTAGCCTTTGGTACTATTGATATTTTAGTGAACAATGCTGGTATTGCCTCTTTTGGAAAGTTTATGGAACTGGAACCCCAAAGATGGAAAGAGATTATTGATGTTAATATCATGGGGGTTTATTATGTAACTCGTGCAGTACTACCAGAAATGATAACAAGACAGACTGGTGATATCATTAATATTTCTTCAACGGCAGGCAAAAATGGTTCAGCATTAACCAGTGCCTATAGTGCATCTAAATTTGGTTTAATTGGCCTATCTGAGTCTTTGATGCAAGAAGTACGTAAACATAACATTAGGGTAAGCACCATGCTGCCTAGTACAGTAGCTACAGATATGGCTATTGATCTGAACCTAACAGATGGTAACCCAGATAAAGTAATGCAGGCAGAAGACTTTGCAGAATTATTAATTGCGCAGTTGAAATTAAATAGAAGAGTATTTATTAAAGAAAGTGGTATTTGGTCAACTAATCCTTAACTTTAAGATAGCTAACTAAAACCACTATGAAAATTAAAAATTTATTATTGCTACTGATTACCGTTTTAACGGTTAATACAGTATTTGCGCAAACCACACCACCATCTGCTGATGAGGTTTTAAAAGAGGCGATGAAAGAGGCAAAGGCGCAAAAGAAAAAAGTATTTATCATGTTCCATGCTTCTTGGTGCGGCTGGTGCCATAAAATGGATGATGCCATGAATGAACCAGCAATGAAACCGCTTTTTGATAAGAGTTTCGTGATCAAACACATTACCGTAATGGAGAATGATGCCAAAAAGAAATTAAACGAAAATCCTGGCGGAATGGACATGATCAAGAAATACAATAGTGACGGATTTGGTATTCCACTATGGTTTATCTTTGATGCCGATGGAAAATTATTGGTCGACTCTCATCTACGACCTGAAGGTACTGGTTTCGAAACAAAAGGAAAAGAGATTGTAGGTTGTCCGGCTGCTAAAGTAGAAGTGGATGAATTTGTGAGGGCTTTGAAACTCACCACCAAATTGAATAAAGACGAGCTAGATCAAATTTATGCCCGCTTCAGAAAGAACGATCCAAGTTTTAAAGGATAATTTAACATATAGTTGATTTAAAAAGTAAGCGGCCCGAAATTAATTTCGGGCCGCTTACTTTTAACGCCAAATTCTTTTAATTAGGTGCAACAGTAGAAGCCACTGTTAATACGGGCCAAAATCCGGGTGCAGCACCAATGCTTACTCCTTTATTATCGCCTCTAACTGCATCTTGTGCAAAATAATAAAGTGGCCAGCCTTTATAGGTAAGCTGTTTTTTGCCAATTGTGGTTACGTCAATAACACCAACAAGGTCTTTTGTAATTACAGAAGGCAGACTTTTAAGTTCAGCCTCATAAATAGGCCAAATGCCATTTTTTGTTAAATCTGTTGTAAAGGTATTCTTATTGTTCTTGTCTGGCGAGAATGCATATAAAGTACGGCCAGCAGCATCGGTAAAATAAACTGTTTTGCCAGTACCTTCAACATAAGTTTTGGTATATTGCTTTCCATTTGCACCAGTTAATTGTGCATTGGCCACCATAAGTGAGTAATCTGGTTTAGCCACAAACCAAATTCCTGCAACACCATCTCCTTTAATCTGACCTATTTCTGCATCATCTTTATAGTAGTATAATGGATAGCCTTTGTAGGTACTTTGTTTTTTCCCATCGGCACGAACAATGGTGTTTATTTCGGTAGTTTTTACATTTAGATCTGTACTGACATTTGCTGAGTAATAGGGTGGCCATGTGGTTTCGCAAGCTCCGGTGCAATTGGTAGTACCAGCAACATCGGAAGCAAAAAAGTAAAGGGTTTTTCCAGTGCTATCAGTTAAAACAGCGCCAAATTTTGCATCATTTGCAATTTGGATTCCCTTTTTTTCTTTTAGAACTTCAACCTCAGTTTTCTTTTTACAGGCTAAAGTAAATACCAGTGCAAGGCATAGTAAGGTGATCGAATTTTTTCTTAGATAAATTAACATCATGATTTTGTTTAAAATTAGTTTTCACTAATAGTTACGTCAGGATGTGAATAAAGGTTGCTTATGTTAAATAAATAGCTTGGGATTAACCTATCAAATGCGGAACAAATCTACTTTTGTTATCGGTAATTAATTGGTTGGCTTCTCTTAAGCCAATGCCAGCAGGCTGTTGCCCTATTACCCAGCTTCCAATTAATGGATAATTGCCTTCAAAATTAGGTAGTTCGAAAAGCTCTTGGTAGATGTAGCCTTCAGCACCATATTCGCCATTGGTTTGCGCAAATGATACCCCAGCTTGATACAATTCGATATTTGCTCCCTCTCTAGAAAGGAGTGGTTTTTTGGCATAACTCTGTAAATCGCCCTGATCAAAATAAGCTTTGAGCAGGTAAGGATGATAAGGGTACAATTGCCAAAGTATAGGTAAGATCGCTTTGTTAGACAAGATCATTTTCCAGAAGGGTTCAATCCATAAGGTATTGTTTCGGTCTTCGATAATGTTTTTGCCAAAGTTTTCATTTAACAACCATTCAGAAGGATAAAGCTTAAAGATATTACTGATCTCTTCATCCTCCAAGTCAACAAAAACCTGTTTATAGCTGTCCCAGCCCAAATCGTCAATAAAAACCAGTTGCGTATCTAGTTTAGCCTGAATGGCACAATCTCTTAAATACTCGCTTGTGGTTAAATCTTCTAAACTTTGTTTTACACAGGTAAAATGCAGTTTGCCAGGGTTGAGGTAGTTTTTCAATACTCCCCAATAAGCAATTAACTTTTCGTGGATAGAGTTGAACTGGTCTTTGCTTTGATCAAAATCTTGTAGCCAAAACCATTGTACAATTCCTGCTTCGTATAAAGAGGTTGGGGTATCGGCATTGAACTCTAATAACTTTAACTGCCCATTTTTATAAGCAAAATCAAATCGACCATAAATAGAAGGCGCATCGTTGTTCCATGATTTTTCTAAATCAGGTATAATCCATTCTGGAATATGGAATTTGGCATACATCTTCTGGTCAATTACATATTGAACAGCACTCAGGCACATGTCCCAAAGCTCGGCTGTAGCCCTTTCTATCAGGTCTATTTCATTGATTGAAAACTTATAGTACACGCTTTCATCCCAATAGGGGATATTGGTTGAGTGAAAACCAAAACCCAATTTTTCTACTTCCTTTTGCCAGTTATTTCTTGGCTCAATTTTAATTCTTTCCATTAAGAAGATACTGAAACACCATGTCCAAAACCACCACGGATAATGCCGTATTTGCCTGTATTTGATCCAATATTAGAGCGCTCGCCAATACCGCCACTGTAATAGCCAGCTCTATTGTAAACACCATTGTTATACCTGCCATAAGGCCTAAATGCATAATACCAAAGCAGGGCACCAGCAATATGATGGTGAGAGCGACTGTAACTTGCAGTAGAATCAGAACGCATGTAAACTTTAGGTTCGTCTTGGTCCCAACCCTTTTCTTTTTTATCACAAGAAGCTAGGGCGGCCGTAATCAGCACCAGACTGATATATTTGCTCTTCTTCATGCTATTTTACAGTAATATAAAATTCGTAATCTTTCGGAACTACTGCTCTTTGGCTATGCCCATTTTCATCTTCACCTTCGGCTAGGGTTGTGCCCAATGAAGCTAAGGTGTCAACTTTAATCAATACCTTATCCAATTTATTCTTTACCCAAACTTTGTGGGTTGTAGTTAAAATATCAAAACCTTTATCGTGTTTTACACTCACTACGGTTTCTATTGAACCCTCCTTGTTGGGCTCTTTTACAATATCTTCATTTTTTTTCTCTCCACAGGCCGTTAAGGCCAATGAGATGAAGAGTAAGGGTAATATTCTTTTCATATAATGGTTGATGTAGAGGTTATTTATGCTTCAATTTATCGTTGTTCTGATGCCTATCGGCATCGCGGATGGTTTTTTTCTCTAGGTTTTTAAGCAATGCCTCATTCAGGTCAATACCGGTTTGATTGGCTAGGCAGATCAGTACAAACAATACATCAGCCATTTCATCTGCAAGATTGACCTCTTTGTCACTTTTTTTGAAAGATTGCTCCCCGTATTGGCGAGACATGATCCGAGCTACCTCACCAACTTCTTCCATTAAAATGGCAGTATTGGTCAATTCGTTAAAATAACGGATGCCAGTCGTTTTAATCCAATTGTCAACAGTTTGTTGTGCCTCTTCTATGGTCATGTTTAATTTTGGTTTATTGGTTTAGTAGTTCATTGGTTCAATTGTTCGTTAGTTCATTAGTAAAAAGTACTAAGTAGAAAGTATAAAGACATGATGCTTATTAGTTCATTGGCTCACTTGTTCATTGGCTCATTAGTTCATTTGGCTTTGTGCTTTTCGCTTTCTGCCTTCAGCTTTAAACTTTCCACTTTAAACTTTCAACTCCCTATCTTGAGCCTTCTGCTTTCCGCTTTCTGCCTTCAGCTTTGAGCTTTAAACTTTCCACTTTAAACTTAATGATTCTCTTTATCCTTTGTGTCCATAATGATCGTTACCGGCCCATCATTTAACAAACTGATTTTCATGTCGGCTCCAAAAATGCCACATTGCACCTCTTTGTTAATTAAAGTCGATAGTTGTTTAATCATTTCCTCATATAACGGAATGGCTTTATCTGGTCTTGCCGCTCGGGTAAAGCCGGGTCTATTTCCCTTTTTGGTAGCCGCAAATAAAGTAAACTGACTGATCAATAAAATGTTTCCATCAATGTCAGTGAGCGACTTGTTCATCAAATCATTTTCATCGCCAAAAACACGCATGTTGGCTATTTTTTGTGCCAGCCAATCTAGGTCCTCTTTCGTGTCGGCATCTTCAATGCCTAGCAAAACCAAGAAACCATTATCAATTGCCCCAGTTATTTGATCATCTACAGTACAACTTGCTTGTGTTACCCGTTGAACAACTGCTCTCATATATAAATTCGTATATCGTGAAACTTAGATTGCAAATGCCTTCTCTTTGTTACGCTCTGGTATCATTGCCATGAAAAATACTTAAATAGCTTTCGTACCTACTCACTTCAATTTCTCCCTCTTCTACAGCTTTAATTACCGCACAGCCGGGTTCATTTACATGCCTGCAATTGTTAAAACGGCATTGGTTTAAACGCTCCCTCATCTCCACAAAATAATGGCTTAATTCTTCAGGTTTAATATCAAAAATGCCCAATTCTCTAATCCCAGGGGTGTCAATCAAATAACCACCAAAGGGTAGGGTATGCATTTCTGCAAAGGTGGTGGTGTGTTGGCCCTTATCACTCCATTCAGAAACTTCACCAGTTTTAATTTCAAAACCAGGTAGTAAAGCATTGATCAAGCTAGATTTACCCACACCAGAATGACCAGAAAACAAGGTGGTTTTATCTTTTAGTAAAGCTTCAATTTGGTCAATATTTGTTCCTTTTAGGGCCGAAACCTCGTAGCAGGGATAACCGATTTGCTCATAAATAGCCTTGTATTCTGCTAAAATTTCCAATCCTTGTTGGCTAAATAGATCCAGTTTATTAAAAATAAGCGAAGTAGGAATGCTGTACGCTTCAGAAGTAACCAAAAAGCGATCTATAAACCCCAGCGAAGTGCGGGGAGAAGCTAAAGTAACAATCAAAAATGCCTGATCTAAGTTGGCCGCAATAATCTGTGCCTGCTTAGAAAGGTTGATGGATTTGCGGATAATATAGTTCTTCCGATCCTGCAACTTATCAATCACACCAGTTTCAGCATTAGGCTCTAGTTCAAACCCAACCTTATCGCCAACAGCAATCGGATTAGTGGTCTGTATACCCTGAATCCTAAATTTCCCCTTAATTCGGCAGTCGTAGGTCTTGCCATTTTCAGCATAAACCTGGTACCAACTTCCCGTAGATTTTATAACTAATCCTTGCATATAATAAGGTAAAGGTAGTAATATCCTAACATCGATGAAAATGATTAAATGGATTGCACTTGAATTGAAAAGCAATTGCCGGGTTTCAATGAGCGGCAGCCCTGCCATCCGTTGCAATCTTTTTGAAGTTTGAAATGAAAAATGACGTTTTAATCAAAAAGTATTTCCACTACTGTCAGGTTTAGCACCCTAGAAACAGTGCAAAATGGTTAAGAAAGTACCTCGAGCTTTCTGCTAAAAACAGGGTCTAAAACGTTTAAAATCAGATTTTTCAATTTTTTGAAAATAAATTTTAAAAAGTCTTGACATTGTGAAAAATAATCTTCTACTTTACGGTGTAGGAAATACACTAACAACGAAATGATTTTTAACAATACGATTATTACCATTATTACATCAACAACCGGCCAACACCGGATGGGGAAATGCTAGTGGTATAATTTAAAAAATAAAATACATCAAGCGCCCCGCAAAACGGGGCGCTTTTTTTTTGACCCATTTGATATGAACATTTTAAAATTTGGCGGTACATCCGTAGGTTCCATAGCCAGCATCCGTGCTTTGCTGCACATTTTAGCAAGTGCCCAACAACAACCAGAACAACCAGTAATTGTATTGTCGGCAATGAGTGGTGTAACCAATTTATTAACGGCTATGGCCGAAAAGGCAGCATTGGCACAAGACTACAGCGAAGAATTGAAGGCGATAGAACAACGCCATTTCGAAGTAATTAGGGCTTTATTACCTGCTGCGGCACAAAATCCGGTTTTAACCAAGCTTAAACTCTATTTTAATGAGTTAGAAGAGCTTTTGCAAGCCATTTACAACCTGCAAGAACTGAGCTTACAAGCTAAAGACCTGGTATTAAGTTATGGCGAGCGTTGCTCTACCTTTATGGTGTGCCATATTGCAAAACAGCAATTTCCAGAATCTGTTTTCGCAGATGCAGTTCAGTTTATCAAAACTGATGGCAATTTTGGGCAAGCCAAAGTAAACACCCAATTAACAGACTTTTTGGTGAAAGATTTTTACCAGAACAATGCAGGTAAAATGCTTTTTGTTACTGGTTTTATTGCCAGTAATGATGCCAACAGGGTAACTACTCTGGGTAGAGGGGGTAGCGATTATACTGCTGCAATTTTAGGTTCTGCATTAAATGCAAATGAGATCCAAATTTGGACAGACGTGAACGGAATGATGACCGCCGACCCGAGAATGGTGAAAAAGGCATTCTCTTTACCAGAATTGAGTTATATCGAGGCCATGGAGCTTTCTTATTTTGGAGCAAAAGTGATCTATCCACCAACAATGACACCCGCTTTCTTGAAAAGAATTCCAATTGTAATTAAAAATACTTTCGATGCCGATTTTGAAGGAACCTATATCCGTCACGGAGCAAAACCATCAGCATTACCCATTAAAGGAATCTCTTCGATTGATGAAATCAGTATCATCAATTTGGCAGGCAGTGGTATGGTGGGCAAAGCAGGCTTTAGTGGTCGCTTGTTCTCGCTCTTATCTCGCGAGCAGATCAATGTGGTGTTAATCACACAATCTTCATCAGAGCATAGCATTACCTTTGCCGTAAAACCTGCCGATGCTGTTAAAGCGGTAAACTTAATTGCCAAAGAATTTGATCTAGAATTACAGGCTAAAAAATTAGAAGCGCCAGAGGTAGAAAATGGCTTAGCCGTTCTGGCCATTGTGGGCGAGAACATGAAACGTACTCCGGGTATTTCTGGTAAACTTTTCCATTCGCTTGGTAGAAATGGTGTAAACGTACATGCCATTGCACAAGGCTCATCAGAGTACAATATCTCGGTAATTATTGCCAAAGACGATTTGTCTAAAGCAGTAAATGCCGTACACGATGCCTTTTATACAGAATTGAATAAAACCCTTCATATTTTCTGTTTAGGTACAGGTAACATTGGCAAAACCTTATTCAAACAATTGCAGGTTCAAATGCCTTTCTTGGCCAATAATAACGATCTACAGGTTAAAGTAATGGGAATTAGCAATACCCGAAAAATGTTGCTTTCGCCCAATGGTATTGCGCTCGAAAATTGGGAAGATACCCTGAATACAGCCGGTGCAACTGCAAGTTTGGAAGATTTTGTTGGACAGATGAAAGCCATGAACTTACCGAACTGTGTATTTGTAGACAATACCGCGAGCCCGAAACCAGTTCCTTTTTATCAAGGTATTTTCGAAGCAAGTATTTCAATAGTAACCTGTAATAAGATTGGAAACTCTGCCAGCTTTGCGCAGTACGAAACCTTTAAAAATGCAGCTCGTAAGTTTGGGGTCGATTTCTACTACGAAACCAATGTAGGTGCAGGTTTGCCCATTATCCGAACTTTAAAAGATCTGATGATGAGTGGAGATAAAATTGCTTGTATCGAAGCCATACTTTCTGGAACAATCTCTTATATTTTCAATCACTTTAAAGGCGATTCAGCCTTCCACGAAATTGTAAAAGAAGCACAAGAAAAAGGATATACCGAGCCAGACCCACGCGATGACTTGAATGGTAAAGATTTTATGCGTAAAATGCTAATCCTTGCCCGCGATGCTGGTTATGCTTTTGAAGAGTCTGATGTGAGCATCCAAAATATGTTGCCTGATGCTTGTTTGCAGGCACCCACGGTAGAAGAGTTTTATAAACAATTAGAAATGAACGCAGCTTATTTTAACCAACTGAAAGAAGAAGCAGCACAAAGTAAAAAAGTACTCAGATACATTGGTAAACTCGAAGGAGGAAAAGCATCTATCACTTTACAAATGGTAGATGAGCACCATCCATTCTACATGCTTTCTGGTAGTGATAATATCATTTCCTTTACCACAGACAGATATAAAGAAAGACCATTGGTGGTAAAAGGGCCAGGTGCTGGTGCCGAAGTTACAGCTGCCGGGGTGTTTGCAGATATCATTAATGTTGGTGCCTTAAATGCATAGCGATGAGTTTAGTAGGAGCAGCAAAAAATGAAATCCTAGTTGTGGTTAATCAAGCATTGCTCGATTTTAATCACATCAATTCTGAAAGTTGGAATGAAAAACCTAATCCAAATCAATGGTCTAGAAAAGAACTTTTAGGGCATCTGATCGATAGTGCTTCCAATAATTTGAGAAGATTGATTGTTGGACAATACGAGCAGGGAACAAAAATTGTTTACCATCAGGATGAATGGGTAAGCTATCAGAACTACCAAGAGATGGATATTGATGATTTGAAAATGCTTTGGAAATTAATGAACGAACAAATTGCTCGGGTAATTGGGAGGATACCTCAAAGTAAACTCGACAATACCTGCGATACTGGTAAAGCAGGTGTAGAGATCCATAACCTAGTCTATTTTATTGAAGACTATATTGTTCATTTGAATTACCATTTGAAACAAATAAATGACCCAAATTTTAATACGCACAAATAAAGATGAAAGAAATTAAAGTTTTTGCTCCAGCCACCGTTGCCAATGTAGTTTGTGGGTTTGATGTGTTAGGTTTTGCCGTAAATGAACCAGGAGATGAAGTAATGATGCGTCTGGTTGATGAACCTGGAGTTCGCTTGCTAAAAATTACTGGAGATGAAGGCCGACTACCCTTAGATTCTGCTAAGAATACAGTAAGTGCAAGTGTACAGCACTATTTAAAACATTTGAATCGCCCAGATATTGGTGTTGAAATTGAACTCCATAAAAAAATGCCTATCGGAAGTGGCTTAGGATCAAGTTCTGCCAGTACGGTAGCAGGCTTATATGCCATTAACCAATTAGTGGGCAATTTGTTAACGGCCAAAGAGTTGGTGCCATTTGCCATGAAAGGCGAAGAATTGGCCTGTGGTTATGGGCATGCAGATAATGTTGCTCCTGCGTTAATGGGTGGTTTTGTATTGGTTCGGAGTTATGAGCCTTTAGATTTAATCGCCTTGCCTACGCCATCTAATCTATTTGCAGCTATTGTTTACCCAGAAGTAGATGTACCCACCAAAGATGCCCGACAGATGATCAAGGCAAAAGTGCTATTAAAAGATGCCGTTACCCAATGGGGAAATGTGGCAGGTTTGGTAAGTGGCCTTTTCTTAAATGATATGGATTTGGTTGGCCGCAGCATGAAAGATGTTTTAATTGAACCTACACGCTCTATTTTAATTCCAGGTTTTGATACACTTAGAACATTGGCCATGGAAAATGGGGCTGTAGGTTTCGGTATTTCTGGTTCTGGACCTTCTGTATTTGCCTTGGTTAAAGATGAAGAAACGGCAAAGAAGATCACCAAGCTGCAACAAAAACATTTAGCCCAATTAAATATCCGTAGCAATGCTTACGTATCGTCGGTAAATGCCGAAGGACCCAAAATTATTTAAAGGTGTGGGGTGGAAGGTTAAAGGCTTAAGGTAAAACTTAAATAGCTATCAACCTTACACCTTATGCCTCAAACCTTATACCTTTTTCAGAATGAAATTATACTCTACCAACAATCCATCCTTACGTGTTTCCTTTCAAGAGGCAGTTTTTAACAGTATGCCCCAAGATAAAGGTCTTTACATGCCAGAGGTTATTCCTCAGCTAGAAAAAGAATTTATTGATCAGCTTGAGCAATATAGCCTGCCAGAAATTGCCTATCAAATTGCTTCAACATTGTTAAAGGATGAAATCCCAGAGGCTGATCTTAAAGCCCTCATTGATGATGCTGTAAATTTTGAAGCACCAGTAGTCAAGTTAAATGAACAGACCTTTGTATTGGAACTGTTTCATGGTCCTTCTTTGGCCTTTAAAGATTTTGGTGCAAGGTTTATGAGTAGAGTGATGGCTTATTTCTTAAAAGATGGAGAGCAATTATTAGATGTGCTCGTAGCCACTTCTGGAGATACTGGTGGAGCAGTAGCTCTTGGCTTTTTAGGAGTGCCAAACACTAGGGTAACCATATTGTTCCCGAAAGGAAAAGTAAGTGAGGTACAACGTTTGCAATTAACCACCAATGGTAAAAACATTAGAGCAATTGCAGTTGATGGTACTTTTGACGATTGCCAGGCATTGGTTAAACAAGCATTTGCTGATGATGAATTGAATGGTAAATTTAGGTTAACTTCTGCCAATTCTATCAATATTGCAAGGTTGATTCCACAAACCTTTTATTATTTTAATGCTTATGCCCAATTGAAAAGACAAGGATTAGAAAAAGTAGTTTTTGCAGTGCCAAGTGGTAATTTTGGTAATATTGGGGCTGGTTTATTGGCTTATAAAATGGGATTGCCGGTACACAGATTTATTGCAGCAACTAATGCCAACGATACTGTCCCTCGCTTTTTGGAGACAGGCATTTACGAAGCTAAACCATCAGTACAAACTTATGCCAATGCCATGGATGTAGGTGCGCCAAGCAATTGGGTGAGGATTATGGACTTGTTTAACCAAGATAGGGATACGATTAATCAACTGGTAAAAGCTTACCATTTCACTGACGAAGAAACCTTGGCGGCAATTAAAGAAATATTTGAACGATTTAATTATGTAGCTTGTCCACATACAGCCATTGCTTGGTTGGCTACGAAGGCTTATGCTACAGAAAATCCTACAGACGATAGTGTAAAGGTTTTCTTGTCTACGGCACATGCTTGTAAATTCCCTGAAGTTTTCCCTCCTGAGATTAAAGAGAAAATCGAATTGCCTGAGCAAGTGAAATCCTTAAACAACAATCTGGAAGTTTATGACGAGCTAGGGAAGGACTTTGAAAGTTTTAAAAGTTATTTGTTTGATAAATAGAGTGTATGGCGGATTGCAAATCCGAAAAGAATATGGTCGAGATTGCAAATCTCGACCAACACCTATTGTATACTTGCTAGTCGGGATGTTAGTCGGGATTTGCAATCTCGACTTTAATATATGGGAATTTATAATCCACACATAACAATCTTCAAAATTTTCGAAGAGAGCAAATGTATTTCACTAAGGATAAATTACTTTCTTTCTAATTGTATTTATCATTTCCGATTCTTATCCCATTAGGCGAAGTGCTAAATTTAGTTATGGCATTTAAGTATCAAGTCACCGATCAAGATGGGATTTATTTTATAACGACTACAGTTATAGGGTGGATTGATGCATTTACTAGAAAAGAGCTTGCTGAGGTAATTATAGATAGCTTGGCTTATTGTCAGAAAGAGAAAGGTTTAATCATTTATGCATGGTGTTTAATGCCTAGTCATTTACATATGATTGTGAGTGCCGATGTTGGTAAGAACCTTTCAGATATTATAAGAGATTTTAAGAAGTTTACGGCAAAAAAGATCATCGCTACGATTAAAGAAATTAATGAAAGTAGAACTTGGATGCTAAATAAATTTCAATTTGCGGCAAGGGTACACCCCAAAAACAAAGAACTTAAGTTTTGGCAAGATGGTTTTCATCCCATTATTCTCTATAGCAACTATTTTATGGAACAAAAATTAAATTATATCCATCAAAATCCTGTTGAGGCCAATATCGTATCTGAATCAATCTATTATGTGTACAGTTCGGCTGTAAATTATAGTGGTGGAACAGGCTTGTTAGCCATAGTGTTTTTGGAATAATGGTGTCGGATTGCAAATCCGAAATTGACGTGGTCGAGATTGCAAATCTTGACCAACAGTTAGTTTAATGTTAGTCGGGATTTGCAATCCCGACCTGATCGACTACTTTCTTCATCTCATCAGTAGCGATAGCAATATCCTCAGCAGTAGTTCGCCAATTTACAAAAGCTGCTCTAATTCCTTTTTTACCATTGTAAAAAGTTGGGGTCATGAATACTTTTCCTGTTGCATTGAGCTGGTCGAGAAAACTGCCAACCAAACTTTCATTAGATAGGGTAAAACAAACAGTATTCAAACGTACAGGAGCAAGGAGCTCAAAATTGGTGTCAATGGTAATGAAATCGGCAAATAGCAAAGCCATTTCTACATTTTTTTCAATCAGCTCTTCATAGCCAGATCTACCATAACTCGTTAAGGTAAACCAAGCAGGTAAAGCTTTTAATCGCCTAGAGTTTTCTGGAAGAAAATTGAGGTAACTAAAATTATCTAGCGGATTACCTAAATAAGCAGCATTGGCATTTTGGAAAGTTTCCATTTGTAAAAGCTGGTGTTTTTCTTTCACAAAGAATACAGCACTCTCATAAGGTACATTTAACCATTTATGACAATCGACAGTAATGCTATCTGCATTTTCCCAACCTTTAACCAAGTGTTTGTATTTCGGAGAACAAGCTACAAAACCACCAAAAGCAGCATCAATATGCCACCAGAAATTGTATTTTTCTTTTAATTGATAGATGGCTTCAAAATCGTCAAAGTCTACCGTATTTACGGTTCCAGCACTTGAAATCAAGATAAAAGGTGCACCGTTTAGGGTTTCTATTTTGAGTTTCAGGTCTTCTATATCAATAGCCTCTCTATTTCCAGGTGTTACATTAACCGGAATAACATTGGCACTGCCCATGCCCAGCATGGCCAACGATTTGACTGCTGATGAATGTGGAGTAGCAGATAAAACTTTAATCGAACCATTGATGCCATCTTTGGCAAAATCTTTTCCTGATTGTTTGCCAATCCATTGTCTGGCTACAGCTAAACAGGTAAAATTTGATAAAGTTGCACCAGTTACAAAACCACCAAAAAAATCTTTGGGAAGGTTAAACAGAGAAAGGAGCAATTGGATAGTTTCTAATTCTACTAAAGCAGAAATATCGCCACTTCCTTTAGCCGATTGTGTATTCTGATCGTAGATGGTAGAGAGCCAATCGCCAGCAATTGCAGCGGGTGTTGTTCCTCCAGTTACAAAGCCCCAATATCTCGGGCCAGATGAAGCGACGATAATAGGCTCGAAACGTTTGTTAAATTGTGCTAAAGCTCCGATCGTGCCAAAACCTTCAGCGCTTAAATCACAGATCATCTGTGTTCCTGTAGAACTTGCTGTAGATCGTTCCTGAATATTGTTTAAATAATCAATTCCTTGTTGTTTAACGTTGCTTAGTATGGCTTCAAGATTTTGTAGGTCTGTATTTAAATTATTCATGATCAAATGATACAGGGTGATTAGAAAATAGCTTTAGCAATCTTTTTGGTTTGCTCCGGACGACCCATGGTATAAAAATGCAATACTGGGGCTCCGAAATCGATCAATTCTTTACATTGTTTAATCATGGCTTCGGTGCCAATTTCTTTTGCTTCGTTGTTACTCTTAGCATGAGAAAGTGCATCTGTTAATTCATCTGGTAAGTCGATATGGAACGATTTTGGTAAAACAGTTAATTGCGACAAGGTGCTAATTGGTTTCAAGCCTGGAATAATTGGGACATTGATATCATTTTCCCTGCATTTTTTTACAAAGTCGAAATACTTCTGGTTATCGAAAAACATCTGCGTTACGATAAATTCTGCACCTGCGTCTACCTTTTTCTTCAAATATTTGAAATCAGTATTCATGTTGGGCGCTTCGAAATGTTTTTCAGGATAACCTGCCACGCCAATACAGAAATCGCTTTTAAAAGTTTCTACATCTTCATGCAGAAATTTGCCTTCATTATGGTTTTTAATATGTTCGATCAAATCAGTTGCATAAGCATGTCCACCTGGAGTAGGTACGAAATTTCCATCGGCTTTTCGAGCATCACCACGTAAGGCAAGCACGTTATCAATCCCCAAAAACTGTAGGTCGATCAACGCATTTTCAGTTTCTTCTTTGGTAAAGCCACCACAAATTAAATGCGGAACAGCATCGACCTTATATTTGTGAATAATGGCTGCACAAATGGCAATGGTACCCGGACGCTTACGGTAAGAAACTTTTTGCAACAAACCGTTTTCCTGTTCTTTATAAATATAATCTTCACGGAGTGATGTAACATCAATAAATGGTGGATTAAACTCCAATAAGGGTTCTATCGCCTCGTAAATCCATTGAATGCTCTGCCCTTTTATAGGTGGTAATAGTTCAAAAGAGAATAAGGTTTTACCCTTTGCGTTTTTGATATGTTCGGTAATCTTCATTTTTAAGTTGAATGTTGTGGGTTACGAGTTGCAGGTCGTGATGCTTATTTAACTAAAGATTGATAATAATTTATAAATCCATTTAATAATTTTCTTGTGGTTTCTAATCTGATCAAGGTTGTTTTTAATTTTAATTCGTCAATATAGTTTTGATCAAAAGAAATATATAATTGTGTTTCTAATTCATATATGGAGCCTCTAGCTATAAAGAAAAATTGAATACTATCCTTTGGATAGTTTCTACCACAACCTTCAGCAATATTCGATGGAATTGAAACAGCAGATCTTCGCATTTGACTAATCAGACCAAATACTTCATCTTTTGGAAATACTTTGGTCACTAAATATATTTCGCCTGCCAAAATTCTTGCTTCTTTCCATACATCTAGCTCTGTGTAAGTCTTTTTTTCTTTTTCCATTTTTAGCGCAATTATGCTCACAACTTTTAATTAAAGCCATTAATTGTTATGATACTTCTTCTGTCATCTGCACCCAATCATATAACCTTTAACACATAACTCGCAACCTTTAATACGCTAAATTCGGACTAAGCCATCTCTCTACTTCTTCTAGCGGCATGTTTTTTCTAATGGCATAATCTTCAACTTGGTCTTTGGTAATTTTTCCTAGTCCAAAATAACGAGATTGTGGGTGGGCAAAATAAAATCCACTCACCGCAGCTGCGGGATACATGGCATAACTTTCGGTTAAACGTAAACCAATCTTGTTTTCGGCATCTAAAAGGTTAAATAAAGTTTCTTTTTCGGTATGGTCTGGACAGGCAGGATAACCTGGCGCCGGACGGATACCTGCATATTCTTCTTTGATCAGCTCTTGATTGCTCAGGTTCTCATCTTCTGCATAACCCCAATATTCTTTACGTACCAATTCGTGCATGCGCTCTGCAAAGGCTTCAGCTAAACGATCGGCTAAGGCTTTTGCCATAATGCTATTGTAATCGTCGTGGTTTCTTTCAAACTCAGCCACCAACTCATCACAACCCAAACCAGTGGTTACGGCAAATCCACCAAAATAATCTTTAATACCTGTTTCTTTTGGTGCTACAAAATCAGATAAGGCATAATAAGGTTCTCCAGCCATTTTCTCGGCCTGCTGGCGTAAAGTATGAATAGTTACGGAAGATGGAAGAGGGGAGATGGAAGAGGTATCTTCAACCCATTTTCCATCTTCCATTTTCCCTTTTACCTCCAGAACAATGTCGTCGCCTACTGAATTAGCTGGCCAAAAACCAATTACACCTTTTGCAGTCAATAATTTTTCTGCAACAATTCGTTTCAACAACACCTGTGCATCATCAAATAACTTTTGTGCTTCATCACCCACCAATTTGTCGCTAAATATCTTTGGATAACTCCCCCGCAGTTCCCAAGTATGGAAAAATGGTGTCCAGTCGATATAAGGCACCAATTCTTCTAACGGATAATCTTCAAAAACCTTGGTTCCTGTAAATTTTGGTTCGGTAATTACCTTATCCAATTCAATTTGGAATTTATCTGTTCTTGCTTCTGCAATGGTTTTGTAACGTTTGTCTGAACGTTTATTTAAGTGTGCTTCTCTAGCCTTATCGTATTCTGCTCTAATTCCGGCCACGTACTCATCTTTGGTTTCAGGATTCATTAAAGTGCTACAAACGGTTACACTTCTAGAGGCATCTAAAACGTGGATGGCTGGACCTGAATAATTTGGTGCTACTTTTACAGCAGCATGGATGCGAGAGGTGGTAGCTCCGCCAATAATCAATGGAATGGTGAAACCTTCACGTTCCATTTCTTTGGCAAAATGGACCATTTCATCTAAGGATGGGGTGATCAATCCACTTAAACCAATAATATCTGCATTGATTTCTTTGGCCTTTTTAATGATATCCTGTGCAGGTACCATTACGCCCATATCTACAATTTCGAAATTATTACAGGCTAAAACTACACCAACAATATTTTTCCCAATATCGTGTACATCGCCTTTTACGGTAGCCATCAATACTTTTCCGGCCGAAGAATTTTGGTCTTGATCGGGGTTGTCTAATTTTTCTTGTTCAATAAAAGGCAAAAGGTAGGCCACGGCTTTTTTCATTACCCTAGCAGATTTTACAACCTGAGGCAAGAACATTTTTCCGGCACCAAATAGATCTCCAACAATGTTCATCCCGTCCATTAATGGGCCTTCAATAACTTGGATCGGTCTTGCATATTTCTGACGGGCCTCTTCCACATCGTCATCTAAGTATTCAACAATTCCTTTTACTAAGGAATGCGATAATCTTTCTTCAACTGTTCCTTTGCGCCATTCTTCATCTCTTACTACCTCTTTGCCCTTGCTCTTGATGGTGTCGGCATATTCTACCAAACGCTCAGTAGCATCTTCTCTTCTGTTTAACAATACATCTTCTACACGCTCTAGCAATTCTGGTGGAATTTCTTGATAAACTTCCAACATCCCCGCATTTACAATCCCCATATCCAGACCGGCCTGAATGGCGTGGTATAAAAATGCAGAGTGCATCGCTTCACGAACGGTATTGTTTCCTCTAAAAGAAAATGAAATATTAGAAACCCCACCACTTACTTTGGCATAAGGTAGGTTTTGCTTGATCCAGCGAGTGGCATTGATAAAATCTACCGCATAATTGTTATGCTCTTCCAATCCTGTGGCTACGGTTAAAATATTTGGATCGAAAATGATGTCCTGAGGAGGGAAACCCACCTCGTCTACCAAAATATCATAACTTCTTTTACAGATCTCGGTTCTGCGTTCGTAATTGTCTGCTTGCCCTTGCTCATCAAAAGCCATCACCACAATTGCGGCGCCGTATTGCATAATTTTTCGGGCACTTTCTTTAAACTTTTCTTCCCCTTCTTTTAAGGAGATAGAGTTCACAATGCCTTTGCCTTGTAAGCATTTTAAGCCGTTTTCAATGACCGACCATTTAGATGAATCGACCATGATGGGCAATTTGGCAATATCAGGTTCTGAAGCAATGAGGTTCAGGAATTTGGTCATTGCCGCTTCCGAATCCAACATCCCTTCATCCATATTTACGTCAATTACCTGTGCACCACCTTCAACCTGTTGTAAGGCAACGGCTAGAGCAGCTTCATAATCGCCACCTAAAATCAGTTTCGAGAATTTTGGAGAGCCAGTAATATTTGTTCTTTCACCCACATTCACAAAAATACTTTCTGGGGTAATGGTTACAGGTTCTAATCCGCTTAAGCGCATGTAAGGCTCAATGGTAGGGATTTTTCGAGGCTCAGCTTTTCTTGCTTTTTGAGCAATACAGCCAATATGCTCAGGCGTAGTGCCACAGCAACCTCCAACAATGTTTACAAAACCAGAGCTGATAAAATCATCCACCAGATGTGCAGTTTCATGTGGCATTTCGTCGTAAGCCCCAAACTCATTGGGTAAACCAGCGTTTGGATAAGCCGAAACGTAACAACCCGCTTTTGCCGCTAATTCTTCAATGTGTGGGCGCATTTCTTTGGCACCTAGCGCACAGTTGAAACCAATACTCAATGGGTTGGCATGCATTACCGAATTTAAAAATGCTTCGGCGGTTTGGCCAGATAAAGTTCTGCCTGAAGCGTCTGTTATAGTGCCAGAAATCATGATCTCTAGCTTGCGACCAATTACTTGCTCATATTTTTTAATGGCTACAATGGCCACTTTTGCATTTAAGGTATCGAAGATAGTTTCAATTAACAAAACATCCGAGCCGCCATCTACCAAACCTCTAACTTGTTCGTAATAGGCTTCCTCCAATTCATCAAAATAAACGGCTCTGTAACCAGGGTCGTTTACATTTGGCGACATAGAAAGCGTACGGTTAGTTGGGCCAATAGCGCCAGCTACAAAACATTTACGGTCTGGATGGGCAGCCATAAACTCGGTAGCAGCTTCTTTGGCAACTCTTGCCCCTTCAAAACTCAACTCGTAAGAAAGGTCTTCCATTTGGTAATCGGCCATGGAAATGCGTTGCGTACTAAAGGTATTGGTTTCGATGATATCTGCACCAGCCTTTAAATATTCTAAATGGATAGCTTTGATAATATCTGGGCGTGTAATGTTCAACAGGTCATTGTTCCCTTTTACATCACATGGGTGGTTGGCAAAACGCTCGCCCCTAAAATCTTCCTCAGACAGGATATAGCGTTGAATCATGGTACCCATTGCACCATCTATAATTAAAATACGTTTTTTTAGTTCTTCTCTAATGCTCATTCTTGTAGTAGATATGAGACGTGAGATAGGAGATGTGAGATCAACTAGACTACAAAAGCCTAAGGTCTCAGATCTAATCTCTCAAATCTATTGTGCTTAAAAAAAATGGAACAGATTTTTTCCTTAAACTTATCTTTTCCCGATGTGCTGGGATAGAATGTAGCACCTTGTTAGCACAGGTTGCTAAGACATCGTTGGGTCTAATCCCTCCGCCTTTCTTTATAAGCAGTACAAAAATGCAACAATGCAACATCAATTCCAAAAATATAGCAGGTATAACCAAATAAAATTACAAAGGCCATGCAAATCTGCACGGCCTTCGGTATAATATTTTGAAATATTAATGTTTTTACTTTCTACTTCCGAAAATACGTAATAAGAAAAGGAAGATGTTAAGAAAATCAAGATATAGTGATAATGCGGCAACAATAGCCATCTTTTTCGACTCTACTTGTAACACTTGTTCTCCATTAGCTTCAATTCCTTCGCCTATTCTTTTAATTTTTTGCACATCATAAGCGGTTAATGCTGTAAAAATAGCTACACCGAAGAAACTCATGATATAGTCAAGTTGAGAGCTTCCCAAAAACATATTGATTACACTCGCAATCACCAATCCTACAACTCCTACCATTAAAATTGGACCAAATTTGCTCAGATCAGTATTTGTAGTATAACCTAAAAAGGCCATAATGCCAAATATACCAGCTGCTGCTGCGAAACACCCTACTATTGAGCCACTAGTATAGCTCAATAAAATAAAGCTTAAACTTATTCCTGTTAATACAGAGTATAGTACAAATATGCCCACAAGTGCGCCATATGAAAGTCTGCTCAGTCCAAAACCCATTGTAAGTACTAGGCCAAGTGGGGAAAACATTGCAACATAGCCAAAAATTGACATGCTTGTTTTTCCGGTTACTTCATTAGTGGTAATTAAATATTGCATTAAGCCTTCACTTGTTCCGAAAAGATAAGCAGCAACAGTAGATAAACTTAGTGCCACAAACATCCATAAGAAAACATTGGCGAAGAATTTTTTAGAAACAGAGCCTTCCTGTACAAATACAGTATTGTCTTGGTATTGATAATTTTGTTGTTCCATTATAAATTAAATATTGGTTATGGTTAAAAATACGATTTTAGTTTAATCTTTTTGTCAGTAGTTCTTCAACTTTTTTGTAAAACTGACGCGGTTTGAGCTTTCTCCAGTGCAGATCGTCTAGTTCGCCTCCAAAATTGATATAATAATCAATGCTATGGTCGCGAAACTCACGAATCACATGTTCGTTAAAATTAACACCCGCAATCCAGCCATCCTCTACATCCTGGAACCATTCTTCGTAATAACTATCATCAGAAGCATGGAAATTCAACACATTTTCACCAATCAGGATAAACTTATTGATTCCCTCATCAATCATCAGTTCGATGATTTCCCTTTTCAGGGTCATGATGTCGTTGTTAATCGTGTCGTTCCATTCGCCCATTAGCTCGATAATCGCATATTGCTTCTCGTAGTCTACAAACAATACTTTAATGTAAAGCGTATTCGAACCAAAGGCATCCCATTGGGGGTGAATTAGAAAATTATAGAGTTGTTTATCGTAATAAAATTCAGAATATTCGGTGTTAAAGAAAGGCGAACGCTCATCCTCAGCAGCAATATAATCATCTCTCCATAAATAAAAAGGCTCAATTTCGTGCATAATCAGCGTTACAGATTCTGAGTTAAACGTTGCAGGTTTTGGATTGATAAGCACAGCAGTTAAAGAAGCTTTAAGCTTGTTTACTGGTAACTCACAATTCGTTAATCCACAACTTAAGCTTTGCTTGCGTCTACTGCTTTACGTACACTTCCATATTTAGTAAGTAGGTCTGCAGCTTGGTCGTGGTCAATGTTCAGTTCGTCCATTACCATTTGCGTGCCGCGATCTACCAATTTATGGTTAGTTAACTGCATATCTACCATTTTATTGCCTTTTACTCGGCCTAATCTGATCATTACAGTGGTACTCAGCATGTTTAAAACCAGTTTTTGTGCGGTTCCAGATTTCATTCGGGTAGAGCCTGTTAAAAACTCAGGGCCAACTACCACTTCTACAGGATAGTCGGATTCGGCTACAATTGGTCCGCCTTCGTTACAAACAATGCAACCAGTTAAGATTCCGTGTTGGCGGGCAGTATTTAAACCACCTACTACATATGGTGTGGTGCCAGAAGCTGCCAAACCAATTAAAGAGTCTTTTTCGTTGATTTGATATTCTTGAAGGTCAATCCAAGCTTGCACATCATCATCTTCAGCAAATTCTACCGCTCTGCGAATAGCAGTATCGCCACCGGCAATAATACCAACTACCCGATCAAAAGGAACACCAAAAGTAGGCGGGCATTCTGAAGCATCAACAACACCTAAACGGCCACTGGTGCCAGCGCCAATATAAAATAACCGACCACCATTAAGCATTCTTTCGGCAACTGCAGCGGCTAATTTTTCTATTTGAGGTAAAGCCTTTTCAACGGCTTGAGGTACAATCTTATCTTCGGTATTGATGCCTGTCAAAATCTCTAAAACAGACATTTTATCAATGTCGTGGTATTTAGATTCTTGCTCTGTTATTCTTTTCATGGATGTTATTTGTGCTAAAGTTCGTTAATTTCTCCATTAACAGGAAATATTAACGATAAATACATGCAATTTTAGAGAGAAGATTACGCCATTGCAAATATTTGCAACAAAATATTCAAAAAAACTAAAATGTTGGGTGTATTGTTCTTTAATTAACTCGCTAATTTTCATAACTTTGTAGGGCCGCTACACCATGAAAAAAAGTACTCGTTTCAATATCCTTATCGCCATCACCTATTCTGTAACCTTAATAGGCGGTATGTACTTGGGCTATAGATTTTTAAAAGATCAGGGCTTTAAGGTAGAACGACCTGTGCATTATGCAGACAACAATGCCAAAAAAGTAGAAGACATTATCCATATCATTAACAAAAACTATGTTGATGAAGTAAATGCAGACAGTTTACAGCACTTGCCAATTGATAGCTTGTTGCATCAGCTAGACCCACATAGCATGTATTTGCCACCTACCAAAGCCTTTGAGCTTGCCGAAAGTTTAGAAGGTAACTTTGAAGGTATTGGGGTAGAATATTATATCCTTAACGACACCTTATTGGTTACCAATGTAGTAAAAGACGGGCCCGCATTTTTGGCTGGAATGAAACAGGGTGATAAAATATTGAAAATAGATAGCACGATGGTGAGTGGTAGAACTTTGCCTCGTTCTGAAATGGTAGGTAAAATAAGAGGCAAAAAGGGAACGCCTGTACAACTCTTGTTGTTGCATCAAGGAGCGGCAGCACCATCAACCTTAACCATTAAAAGAGGTAGGGTAGACGTAAGTAGTATTGATGCAGCTTATATGTTAAATACAGACGCAGCCTATATCCGTATCAGTAAATTTGGCGCCAACACCGACCGCGATTTTGTAGACGCTGTACGTATGTTGAAAACCAGAGGGATGAAAAAACTGGTGCTCGACCTGCGAGACAATGGTGGCGGTTATGTAACTGCAGCTACAGGTTTGGCTAACCAATTTTTGGCGCCAGAAAAACTAATTGTATATACCGAAGGTAAACACGAACCCCGTACAGATTATTATACCACTGGTGGTGGCGAGTTTGAACAAGGTAAATTAGCAGTTTTAATTAACGAAAACTCAGCTTCGGCAAGCGAAATATTTGCAGGGGCGATGCAAGATCTGGATAGGGGAATTATTGTGGGTCGACGTTCTTTTGGAAAAGGGCTGGTACAAGAACAGTTTGCCTTTGATGATGGTTCTGCACTAAACTTAACCATTGCAAGATATTATACACCATTGGGAAGAAGCATCCAAAAATCGTACAAAAAAGGATATGCCGCTTACCAAAAAGAGTTGGAAGACCGATTTAACGATGGAGAGCTTACTGCAAAAACAGTAAGGGTAAGAGACAGCTTGCAAAAAGCAAACGCCTATGTTACCCATAGTGGTAAAAAAGTGTTTGGTGGTGGTGGCATCCAGCCAGATGTATATGTGAAATTAGATACCACAGGCTATAATAAATTCTATGCTACTTTGGCCAACAAAAAAATACTGATCGATTTTGTATTTGATGTATTGGCCGATCGTTATACGCCTGCTTATTTAAACCAGAACCTGAGTACATTTGCCATTAGCGATGCTGATTTTAAGGACCTGTTAAAATATATCCAGGCAAAAAACGTTAGCATTGATAACAAACAGTTAATGGTGTCGAAACCGTTGATCTATAACGACCTTAAAGTAATGCTCTGCAAATACCACTTGGGAGATATAGGTTATTACAGGGCCAATAACCTAACCGATAATGTGGTTAAACAAGCACTAAATAGCTTGCAATAGCTCGCTCAGAGACAGAGTTTTGAGCAGCCGCTTCTTTAAACTGTAAAAAACAGGGTTATTTAATTTTACCACCTTACTTAGAATCGCATCAAATCGGAATCTTATTTTAATTATTTGTTATAATTCAATATTATATTCTTAATTAATCAATAAAATTGGAATTTAGTTTGATCAAGGTTAGCTTTGTGGCACATCAATACCAATTGTTATGTCCTCAAATACCCTTTCTCCAGCCGATCAAAAAACCTTAGCCGAACTGTTAGCGCAAGTGCAATTAAATACCACCAATTTTATGGGTTATCCGGTATCAAAAGACTTCGATTTTATGGAGCTGATCCCTTTTTTAAACTATCCAATGAACAATCTTGGCGATCCCTTTGTGCCTTGTACTTATGCCGTGGGCTCTCGGGAAATGGAAAAAGAAGTGATCTCGTTTTTTGCTTCGTTGTTTAGGGCAGAGGCTGATGATTGGTGGGGTTATGTAACTAATGGTGGTTCTGAAGGTAACCTGTATGGTTTGTACTTGGCCAGAGAGTTGCACCCCAAAGGGATGGTGTATTATTCTGAAGCTACACATTACAGTGTGCAAAAGAACATCCACCTATTAAACATGCCAAATATTGTAATTAGTACCCAAGAAAATGGGGAAATTAATTACGAAGACCTAGAAGATACCATTCGAATGAACAGGCACATGCCAGTAATTATTATGGCCAACATAGGTACCACCATGACCGAAGCACGTGATGATATTGGTAAAATTAAGGCCATTTTAAAAAAACTGGCCATTAAAAACCATTATATTCATGCAGATGGAGCTTTATCTGGAAGTTATAGTGCTTTTATAGAGCCACGCCCGGCTTTCGATTTTGCAGATGGTGCAGATAGTATTGCCATTAGTGGACATAAGTTTTTTGGTTCGCCCATGCCTTGTGGGGTAGTGGTGGCTAAAAAGTCTAACAGAGACCGTATTGCCAGGTCTGTAGCTTACATTGGCAGTGTAGATACCACCATTACAGGTTCGAGAAATGGGCACAGTCCATTGTTTTTATGGTATACCCTTAAAAAGTACGGCGTTGAAGGCTTAAGAAAAAGAGCTTTGCATAGTTTGGCCATTGCGCAATATGCTGAAGAAAAGCTACAAGAGATTGGTGTGGCTGCCTGGCGAAACCCGAATACCATTACGGTTAACTTTCCTTCGCCAAGTGCAAGCATTAGACAAAAATGGCAGTTGGCTTCAGAAAATGGAGGTTCGCATATCATCTGTATGCCCAATGTGCAAAAAGAACAGATCGATCAATTGGTGGCCGAAATGGCTGCAGAGTTGATAGTGGCATAGGTAATTAATGTTGATTCAGAATAAAATAAGTACATCATAAATCAATTATTTTCTGCTACTATTGGAGGGTTCAGTCGCTTCGCGGACAAACTTTTTTCCTATAGATGAAAAAAGTATGCAAAAAAATCCACGGCTGCGCCCTGTTCTATGAAAGGAAGTGTTTAGGCCTAATATTGCATCCCGAACAGGCCAAGGCCGCTTTTAGTAGTATGTTAAGACGGTACTTAGGCTCGAGATAGTTCAAGTCTAAGCTCCTTAACCAAACTCACATTAATTAAATCTTGATTTCGAAAAGATTCAAGCTAATGCCTTCGTAATGTTTGGGTAAGCCACTGTTGGTTGCAATTTGAATGCTGCCTACATGCGCAAACCCGCAACCGGTGTAATAGGCCAGTAGTTTTGCATTGTCGGCCCAGGTATCCATACGGATGTACTCGATGGCATTGGCTTTGGCGTAGTCTTTTGCCCAATCGATAATCTGATTTACAAAACCATAACCCCTAAAATTGGGATGCGTAACAATGCGATGGATATAGATAGAAGGTTGTTGGTCTTTTTCTTCCCAAATTTGTGGGTCGTTAAAAGTGACGGCAAAAATACAGGCTGCCTCGCCACCCACCAAAATTTTGTATTGCCTGTTTTCTTCTACTTCTTGCGTAACCAACTCTAGGCTAAAGCCTTGCCAATGTTTGTTGAATACCTTTTTCTGATGTGCAATGGCCATATCGTAAAATTCAAATATGGTATTGATGTCGGCTAAAGTGCTGTTAACAATGGCAATAGAAGTTGGCATAACATAGAAAAATTAGAATACAAAGTTAATGATTTAAGACAGATGGTAATGTCAAATCTAACTCAGGTACACGAAATGGGAGTTTGTCAAGCCTTTCGCTTTACATCCTCTGCCTTACACCTTTTATCTTATTTCTGTCTAAAATAAATCTGTATTGGTACGCCAGAAAAATCGAAATGCTCGCGAAGCTTGTTCTCAATAAAACGCTTGTACGGTTCTTTAATGTACTGCGGTAGGTTACAGAAGAAAGCAAACATTGGCGAAGAAGCATTGATCTGTGTAATGTATTTGATCTTGATGTACTTTCCTTTTAAAGCAGGTGGCGGATAGTTTTCAATAATTGGCAGCATTACATCATTCAATTTAGATGTAGGTATTTTTTTGCTACGGTTTTTGTGAACCTCTAAAGCCGTTTCTATTGTTTTAAAAATACGTTGTTTGTTCAATACCGAGATAAATACAATCGGCACATCGGTAAATGGCTGTAGTTTGGTACGAATTTGGTCTTCAAATTCTTTAATGGTTTTGTTGTTTTTCTCAATCAAATCCCACTTGTTCACTAAAACTACAATTCCCTTTTTATTTTTTTCTGCCAAGTGGAAAATATTAACATCTTGTGCTTCTAATCCGTCTTCGGCATCAATCATCAACATTACTACATCCGCTTCCTCTAGAGCCTTAATGGTCCGCATTACTGAATAAAATTCGATGTTCTCTTTTACCTTGGTCTTTTTACGCAGACCTGCAGTATCGATAAACATAAATTCGTGACCAAATTGGTTGTAATGAATATGGATCGAATCGCGGGTAGTACCAGCAATAGGGGTTACAATGTTACGGTCCTTACCAATTAAAGCATTAATTAAAGAAGATTTACCCACGTTAGGGCGACCAACAATGGTGATTTTTGGCAAAGAATTTTCTTCTTCTGGAATATCTTCAAAATGGGTAATTACTTCGTCTAACAACTCGCCAGTACCAGAACCAGTCATTGAAGAGATGGTATAGATTTCGCCTAAACCAAAACCGTAAAATACAGTAGCTTCAGTTTCCAATGCTGTGTTATCTACCTTGTTTACTACAATAAAAACAGGTTTTTTGCTGCGGCGTAAAAGCTGTGCAATTTCATCGTCAAGGTCGGTAATGCCAGTGGTTACATCAACCATAAACAAAAGAACGGTGGCTTCTTCAATGGCAATTACTACCTGCTCGCGAATGGCCGCTTCAAAAACATCTTCAGAGTTGGCCACATAACCACCCGTATCAATTACGGTAAATTGCTTATCGGTCCATTCTGCAGCGCCGTAATGCCTATCGCGGGTTACGCCACTAAAATCATCTACAATCGCTTTGCGACTTTCTGTTAAGCGGTTAAAGAGGGTAGATTTGCCTACATTTGGTCTTCCGACAATTGCGATAATGTTACTCATAATTCTTTTGTTGAAACGTTTTAAAATTGAAACGTTGTAATGTTGCCTAAATATCTCGTAATTGAGAGCGCAAACATTTTGACTATCAACTACTAACCTTTTTTGAAAGGGAGTGCAAAGGTAAGCTAAATTATTGGAAGAATAAACTCTAATTGCTTTTGTGTGGTTTGATAGCTGATTTTTACCCTCGTAACCGCACTATTCATCAAGCAACAAAATCTAAGCTATCAACAATTCACCAATGAACTATTGAACCAATGACCAATAAACTTGTTAACTCTCGTAACCGAAGTTTTTCAGATAGTTCTTTTTGCTTCTCCAATCGGGGATCACCTTTACAAAGGTTTCTAGAAACACTTTACTGTCTAAAAACTTTTCGATGTCTTTTCGAGCTTCCATGCCTACTTTTTTAAGCATGGCACCACCAGTACCAATCAATATGTTTTTTTGTGAATCTCTTTCTACAATTACTTCAGCGGTAATGCGCACCATTGGCCCGCCTTTGCTTTCTTCTTCTTTAAAAGCAGTTACAATTACTTCTGTACTGTATGGGATTTCTTTTTTATAGTTGTTAAAGATTTTCTCACGGATAATCTCAGACACAAAGAAACGCTGGCTACGGTCGGTTAGCTCTTCTTTATCATAATAGGCCGGGTGCTCTGGTATGTTGTCCAAGATCAACGGTAAAATTCCTTCTAGGTTATATTGGTGCAAGGCAGAGATGGCAAAGATGTGCATTGGGTTTAATTTCTCTTTCCAGTAGGCAAATTTCTCGTCAACCTGTTCTTGCGTGGCGTTGTCAATTTTATTCAATAGCACCACCATAGGGATCGTGGTATTGGTAATTTTCTCTAACACATCGTTTTCGTCGTGCTTCTCGTTAATGTCGGTAACAAAAAGGATCAAATCGGCATCACTTAGTGCGCCATTTACGGCGGTCATCATCGAATCTTGCAGTCCGTAGAGCGGTTTGATGATCCCCGGAGTGTCTGAAAATACAATTTGGAAGTCATCTTCGTTCACAATTCCTAAAATTCGGTGACGGGTTGTTTGGGCCTTCGGGGTAATAATAGAAAGCTTTTCGCCCACTAGGGCATTCATGAGGGTAGATTTGCCAACATTGGGCTTACCGATAATACTTACAAAACCTGCTTTGTGCGACATAAAAAATATTTTTTAAAATAAATTTGCACCACAAAGAAACGAATTATATCTTTGCATTCCAATTCGGGAGAAGAGTTAAGGATTTAACGAAAGCTTTGAATTGTATAGTGTGCGGGGTGGAGCAGTTGGTAGCTCGTCGGGCTCATAACCCGAAGGTCATCAGTTCGAGTCTGGTCCCCGCTACCAAAGAAGTTGAAACGACACTTCTTTTATTTAATGGCCCGTTCGTCTAGGGGTGAGGACGCCAGATTTTCATTCTGGAAACAGGGGTTCGATTCCCCTACGGGCTACTAAACAGGACAAATGAAATTGATTTTCATTTGTCCTGTTCTTTTTTAGGGCTAATTCGTTGTTTATCTGAAAGATATAGTTTGCGATTATGTTCATTCGGGCGGTTCGATAAGTTTTTCCGTCAAACTCCAATTTTTCGGGGAATATCGAACCAATTATACCTCTCCTTGTATTGATTTCGCCTTCGCTGTACATTTTAGGAATGTTTTCTATATACTTTAAAGCCCTGTCCAAAGACTTTTCTATATTGATTTTCTTGGCATCAGAACCGTCCTTGCTCAACTGTTCTTCCAGACTTTCAAGTCGTGTCTTGCACTCATCTTTAATTTCAAGGTATTCCTCATCATCAATAATTTCAGATAGCAGTTTGTTGCGTGCTACTGATAACCTTGCATTCAATTTATCTATTTCCTGTACAATCTGTTTCTTTTCGTCAAACGGATTCTTTACAAATTTCTTGTAGTTATCTAACAGCAGTCTTTTCACTATTTGGGCAGAACCGTTTAAAGCAAACTGTCGCATTCCTTTTTCAAAAATATCGTTGGCAACTTCGGCTTTCTGACGGAAACCACAGGAAGAAACACAATGATAGTAGTAATATCGGCTTGTCCTTCCTTTGGAAGCACTTCCTGTCAGGTTGCGACCACATTCGGGACATACCAAGAAACCCCGCAGGGGCAGGTTCTCATCTGAAAGTATTTTGGTATTGGGACGTTCCACCCTTTTGTTTCCGTCCAATATCAGTTGCACCCTGTCAAAAAGTTCTTTGGATATAAGCGGTTCGTGCTGACCCTGTACCAAATGTGCTTCTTCGTCCTTGAATTTGGCAATGAATATCTTTCCATAGTACAGAGGATTACGTATGGCTACGTGGAAAGCACTTCGGCTTATAGTTGTATTGTACAACATATTCATTTTTTGTCGTACTTGGTCACAGGCAAACACGCCTTTTGCTATTTCGTTGAAAGCCCAACGCATAGCTGATGCTTCAGGTTCTTTTGGGGCAATGTATTTTCGTCCGTCCTCTTTGCTTCTGTTGATATATCCAAAAGGTGCTCTACCCATTAAACGCCCTTCTTTCCTTGCCCTACGCATACCGTAAAACGTATTCAATGCCCTGCGGTCATTTTCCACTTCGGGAGCGGACAGATATATCGCAAGCATCATCTTGTTTTCAGGAATGGAAAGGTCTAAAGGCTGTTCTACCGCTTGTGGTTCTATGCCAAGTTTGTTAAGTGTGCTAATCATCTGATAGGCATCACCTGCATTACGGCTAAACCTATCCCATTTGGTAAACAGGATAAGGTTGGTCTTTGAACTTCTCTTTTTAAGACTGTTCAATAATCTTGTCCATTCGGGTCGGTTAAAGGTTTTGGCGGAATGGTCTTCGTAGATAACCTGTCCAACAGCAATCTTATTGGTCGCACAGTACCTTTTCAGACGTTCCTCTTGGTCACGCTGTGAATATCCCTTGTCTGCCTGTTCGTCCGTGGAAACTCGTATATATAAATCGGCTCTTTTCATAGCTAATCTTTTTGAGTGGGTATTAATGTTTTGTGGGATTAGCTAAAGTACGAAATAAATCATTCGGTATCAAAGCATTCACGGATAATTATCATTGTGAGGTTGTACAGAAACTCCATAATCAGTTCGGCTTTTTCCTGTTCCACATCAATACCGACCTCACGGAGAAGTACCATTGCTTCTTCGATAGGTATTTTATCTATTTCTTTTCTCTCCTGCATCGCCTAACTTTTTTGTCCCAGCTAAATTAGTCGGGTAAGCAAGTCAGGCTTCCAATGTTGTAGTCAAAGGTTGCATTTGGCGTGCAGTTGCCAAATACTCGGGTTTTTGGTTTTATTTTGGGCGTGCCACCGATTGCATTTTCACAACGCTCCAAAACCCCAACGCAAAAATGCAATCGCTGTCGGGCTATCCGCTACAAGTCCTCGCTCCGTTGCACTTCGCTGTGGGCTTTCCGCTTCTATCCCTCACGCAAAAACGGACGGCAATAGAAATAATTGTTTAATTTTGTGAATGAAAAAGTCTGTTTTTTTTCATTAAACCGCAAAAGATAATTTCAATTTTT
The DNA here is from genome assembly GCF_001412215.1 of Pedobacter sp. Hv1. Classification (GTDB taxonomy): domain Bacteria; phylum Bacteroidota; class Bacteroidia; order Sphingobacteriales; family Sphingobacteriaceae; genus Pedobacter. The sequence continues at coordinate 49,848 of NZ_LLWP01000003.1, read as the reverse complement.
AAATGGTAAAACCCCAAAGAAAAAGTATAATATTTGTCCTAATCGTTACCGCCTTGGATACGACAGGATTAGGAATTATCTATCCCGTTTTACCACAACTTATAGAAGATTTAGCAAATACGGATATCAGTAAAGCGGCAACGTATGGAGGTTGGCTAACTTTTGCATATGCGTTAATGCAGTTCTTTTTTGCACCTGTTTTAGGAAATTTGAGCGATAGATATGGCAGGAGGTCGGTTTTGCTGGTTTCTTTATTAGGTTTTACGATTGATTACCTATTTCTCGCATTCGCACAAAATATAATTTGGCTTTTCATAGGTCGAATAATTGCAGGAATAACAGGAGCAAGTTATTCGGTTGCAGCGGCTTCAATCGCAGATATAAGCACCGATGAAAATAGAACGAAAAATTTTGGATATATAAACGCCGCTTACAGTTCGGGCTTAATCATCGGACCAGTAATCGGTGGATTGCTCGGGCAATTTGGCACACATATTCCTTTTATTGCGGCGGCTATTTTAAGTTTTGGAAATTTTGTTTTTGGCTATTTTGTATTTCCTGATACATTGGAAAAATCCGATAGAAGAAAATTTGAATTAAAACGTGCCAATCCTTTTGGAGCTTTTAAGCATTTAAGCAAGTTTCCAACAATAATGTCGCTTATTGTAGCAATGTTCTTAATGGCAATTGCAGGGCATAGTATGCCAAGTATTTGGGCATATTTTACTATTGAAAAATTTGATTGGAATGCGGAGTTAATAGGTTATTCATTAGCCTTTTTAGGCTTACTTTCAATTATCGTTCAATCTTGGTTTGTGGGAATATTAGCCAAAAGACTTGGCGATGATAAAATGACCATTTTTGGATTGTTATTCTCAATCATAGGATACTTACTTATCGCATTTTCAAATGTGGAATGGCTTCTTTTTCCGGCAATGGTTATCAATGTGATTGGAAGTGTACAGAGAACGGGATTTCAAAGTATCATTTCTTCCCAAGTATCAAAAAGCGAACAAGGGGAATTGCAAGGAGGTTTAAGCAGTCTTCTTGGTTTGGCTACCATTATTGCCCCACCATTATTGACAATGGTTTTTACATATTTCACAAAAGATAAAAATTCAGACATTTATTTTGCAGGAGTACCGTATTTGATTGCATTGTTTTTGACAATAATAAGTTTGATTATAATGCTTACAAATTACAAAAGCAGAAAAACTATCCCCAAAAAAGAATAAAAAGGTAGCAAAGGTAAGGCGACACCCACCGCACCACCCAACCAAAAGACTACGGCATAATGGCACGGCAAAGAAGGTTACCCTGCCACCCTTCGGGACTTATTCCGTTTCCTTTTGGTTTTTCCGCCTGTCCGCCTTGATTGAACGGCTTTCTTTTTTTTCTGTTTTTTTCTTTTGGAAACAATTTTAAGAAGAAGAAACGCCCCACCCACCAACGCACCGCTATCAAAACAACGGCTTGTGCTTTTGGTTATAGATTTCCTTAATCAACTCCCCGAACTCCTGAAAATGGTATTCGATAATGTTGTCCAGATACGCATAAATCGTCAGTTTGTCAATGCCCATAATATTGGTAAGCCTGTTGAACGTATCGTGGTGTTCCTGCCGAACATAGACCGATTTGCCTTTGCTTGCCGTTGTCGTAGGGATTTTAAAGAACTGTCCGCAATAATCCTCTTTGGTCAGCTTCTTTGGCTTTGAGGTCGTTCTTTTGGTATTACTTGCAGTCGGTTTTGTATCTTCCGTTTCTACGGATTTTTCGTCTGCGGTAAAGTCGTCCCGAGGTGTTACGGTTTGCTGTTCCTGTTGGGGATTTTTCTTGTCGTTACCGATAATCATTTCCATAAAATCCTGTTCTTCGGGTTGCGGTTTTTTGTCGTTTTCGTGTATCATATCATTTAATTTTAATGTTATCTCAAATTAGCTGTTTGGTTACCTGAACAGTCAGTTGCATATACTGTTGTACCTATGCATCTGCATACTCTTAATTAACTGTTTCATTAGCTGAAAAATCCGTAATTCATCTGCAATCAATCACGCAAATTTGCTGTCGGGATTTATGCTGATTAGTTACTTCATTAAGACTCTAACCAATCAGCCAGCTAACCATACAAAGGAAATAAAAGCAATCCCAATCCGCATAAACGTGGCAGTCAGTGGCACTATTTGGCGTTCATTGTCGTGGTTGTAAATCGCTGTTATTCAAATAGTCTTGTCGAACTTTGTAAACGGAAGCGGTTGTTTTTTTCGGCTAACTCCAATCCGTTTGCAAAACGGATTTTTCTGAACTCCTGTTCAGAGCAAGTTATCTTTTGAGGTACTCGAAATGAATTTCAGTACCTCAAAAGCACTTGCCCTTGCAGGGGGCTGAAAACCGCTCCGAAGTCGCAGTTTTGGTTTAACATTAAAATGGATTTATTATGGAAGAAAAGAACAGTAAGCAGATTAGGAAAACAGGTAGAAAACCGAAGAACGACCCTGCCGTACATCGGTATTCCATTAACCTGAATGCAGAGGAAAACACCAAGTTCCTTGCCCTGTTTGACCAATCAGGAATGAACGTAAAGGCACATTTCATTACAGCCTGTATCTTTCAGAAGACGGTAAAGACCGTAAAAATTGATATGAATGCGGTAGAATACCACACAGGATTGACCAAATTTTTCGGTCAGTTTCGGGGAATAGCAACCAATTACAATCAGATTGTAAGATTATTGAACGCCAATTTTTCGGAGAAAAAAGCATCTGCATATCTCTATAAATTGGAAAAGCAGACAGCAGAAATGAAAGAACTATTGCTAAAGGTTTTAATTCTTACCGACAGATTTGAAAAGAAATATCTAAATAAAGAGTGAAATTATGATTGCAAAAATCGGAAAAGGGAGCAATATGTACGGAGCGATTTTGTACAATCAGCAGAAAGTGGAAACGGAAAACGGAGCGATTTTGTTGCTGAACAAGATACCCGACACAATGAATGGCAGGTATTCTGTAGCGTATTTCAATAAATGTTTTGAGCCTTATTTGTCGGCAAACATCAAAACGGAAAAGACAGTACGGCATATTTCATTGAACCCTGACCCGAAAGACAAGGTTAGCGATGAACAGTTTACGGAAATGGCACAGGAATATATGGAACGTATGGGCTATGGCAATCAGCCTTATATTGTTTTCAAACATACGGACATTGACCGAACGCATATCCATATCGTTTCAACCTGCGTGGGCATTGACGGCCGGAAAATCCCCGATGATTACGACCACCCACGTTCAATGGCAATCTGTCGGGATTTGGAGCAGAAATACAACCTGCACAAAGCCACCGAGCAGGAACAGAAACAAGCCGACAAGATTTTCAAAAAGGTAGAACAGCAGAAAGGCGATATTAAAAGTCAAATGGCTTCAGTAATACGTCATTTGCCGAAGTATTATCAATACACCAATTTGGGAACGTACAATGCGTTACTTTCTCTTTTCAATATCACAGCAGAGGAAGTCAAAGGCGAACGGAACGGTCAGACCGTAAACGGATTGGTCTATATGGCATTGGACGAGAACGGGAACAAGGCAAACAATCCGTTCAAAGCATCGCTTTTCGAAAAAGATGCAGGGATTTTGGGATTGCAAAAGCACTTCGAGCAGTCCAAAGATAAAATGAAAACCAGCCCTGCAAGGTCTGTATTAAAGAACACCGTTGAATTAGCAATACACACCACAACCAACGAAAGTGAATTTAGAAAACAATTGACCGAACAGGGTATTAATACAGTTGTAAGACGTAATAGTGAAGGACGGATTTACGGTATAACGTTTATCGACCACGAAAGCCGTAGCGTTTGGAACGGTTCGCAATTGGATAGAAATCTCTCGGCAAACGTATTTAACGATTGGTGGAACAACGGCAACAAACCTGAACTGAAAACACAGGATAACCCTGTTTCCAAAACGAATACAATGGACAACCAACCAACGAAAGACTTCTTTGAGTTTATCCCACAGAAACACTCGCCTAATTTCGATTTGGGATTGTTCAGTCTGTTACCCGATGCACAGGGTGTGGATTATGAGGAAGAACAGTTTGCCAAACGAATGAAGAAAAAGAAGAAACGCAGGAGGTTGTAAGTACAATGGAAAATTTGTTTGAACAAAAAAAGTTAATCTACCTATTAGTAGATAGAAATTTATATCTTTGCTTTATGGAAACAAAAGAAAAAATAGTAACCGAAGCCATAACATTTATCACGACAAGAGGGACAAATGCTTTTAGTTACAAGGATATATCTAAAGAAATTGGCATTAAAACTTCTTCCATCCATTATTATTTTCCGACGAAAAATGATTTGATTGTAGCTGTTTTAGAACATGTTATTCAAAAAAATAAAGAAGACAGAAAACGAAACAATTACAGCAATATGAAATCGGCTTTAAGGGGTTATATAGATGAACATGTCTTAATAAGAGAGCAAAATAAAGTCTCAGTAATTGCTGCATTAGCGGCAGATATAAACACTTTAGAGCCTCAAATCAAAGCGATATTAAACAACTATATAGAAGAAGAGATAGATTACTTAGCACAAATTCTGAATAAAGGAGAAAAAGAAAACTTATTCGTTTATAAAGCAACTCCACGTATTCAGGCTTTAATGATATTGACAAATTTATTGGCTATTTCAAGAATATCGATGATAACGAAGGAAATATATTTTGAAGACGTAGCCCGACAAATAATAATTGACATAGAGAAAAAATAATGAAAAGAGTAGTAGTTACAGGGCTTGGAGCATTAACGCCCATTGGAAATAATGTAGACGATTTTTGGCAGTCGCTTTTAACAGGCGTTAACGGAACTAACCCCATTACAAAATTTGACACATCAAAATTCAAAACAACATTTGCTTGCGAACTCAAAGGCTTTGACCCATTAAACCATATTGAAAAAGCAGAAGCAAGAAAATACGATTTGTTTACGCAGTATGCTTTAATTTCCGTTGAAGAAGCCGTTAAAAATGCCAACATTAATTTTGAAACGCTGAACAAAAACCGTATTGGCGTTATTTGGGGGTCGGGAAATGGTGGTATCGGCACATTTCAACAGCAGGTAACTGAATTTGCGCAAGGGGACGGAACACCACGTTTTAGCCCTTTCTTCATCCCGAAGATGATAGTCGATATTGCTTCGGGCATCATCTCGATAAAATACGGGCTTCGGGGCATAAATTTTACAACTGTTTCAGCTTGTGCAACTTCCAATACCGCAATCATTGATGCCTTTAATTATATCCGTTGGGGCAAAGCAGATATGATAATAACAGGCGGTTCGGAAGCGCCTATTAACGAAAGTGCCGTTGGTGGTTTCAACGCGTCAAAAGCATTGTCAACCTTAAATGAAAATCCGCAAATGGCATCACGTCCTTTTGACATCAACAGAGACGGTTTTGTTATGGGCGAGGGAGCAGGTGCAATTATTTTGGAAAACTATGAACACGCTATAAAACGAAATGCTCCGATTATTGCCGAGATTGCAGGCGGTGGCATGGCTTCAGACGCATATCATTTAACTGGTACGCACCCAGAGGGAGAAGGGGCATATTTAGGTATGGTTTTAGCATTGGAAGACGCAAATATTTCCGCCAATGAAATAGATTACCTGAACACGCACGCTACATCAACACCACAAGGCGATATGAGCGAATTAAAAGCAATGGAAAGACTTTTCGGCAGACAAAGTAAATTAAATATTAGTGCGACAAAATCAATGACAGGACATCTGTTAGGTGCTGCGGGGGCTATTGAAGCAATCGCTTGTATTAAGGCTGTTCAGAATAACATTGTTCCGCCAACAATCAATTCGGCAGCTATTGAACCCGAATATAGGGATATATTTAACTTGACATTGCACCAATCACAACGACGGCAAGTGAACTACGCAATGAGTAATACCTTTGGTTTTGGTGGACATATTGCCACCAGTATTTTTAAAAAATATGCTGAATAAAGAGTAGAACAACCTGCAGACCGCATAAACAATGTAACCGATAAATAATGACAAAATATGACTGACAGAGTAAACATCATCAAGAACTACATCGACGGCTATAACCAATTTGATATTGAAAAAATGGTTGCAGACCTTGACGATAATATTGTTTTTGAAAACATCCAAAACAATGAGATCAGTTTATCATTGAAAGGGCTAACAGCATTTAAAGAACAGGCGGAAACCGCAAAAACATATTTTACAAAAAGAACGCAGACCGTTAAATCGTTTAGGCATTTTGACAATAGTACGGAAATAGAAATTGATTATAGAGCAATTTTAGCAGTGGATTTTCCGAACGGTTTAAAAAAAGGGCAAGAGCTAAAGTTGTCAGGAAAATCCGTGTTTGAATTTGAAAAAAATAAAATAATTAAATTGACAGACATTAGCTGAAAATCGGCAAACAACAATTATGATTTTACTAAAACATAAAAAAATCGCCATAATTGGCGGCGGCCCCGTTGAATGGGCAATGTTAAAAGGTTCATTAATTTATGGACAAAAATATTTGATGCAAAAATTCTGAGAAGCTTGACAAACCCAATGGAAAAATAATGCGTATTGAAATTCGGATTGACGATTCCATAATTATGATGAGTGATGCCACACCTCAATATCCTGCAAATAAATACTGGATGCACATATATGTTCCTAATGTAGATGACACATTCAAAAAAACATTGCCCGTGGATGTGAAATTGTTGATGAACCACAAACAAAAGAAAACGGCTCCGCCAGGCGTGGAACGTTTAAAGATTTTGCTGGAAATATGTGGTCGGTGGCTACTCAAAACAAAATCAATCCATAATTTAAACCATATACAATGAATAAAAACTCATCATCAATACCAAAGGAATGGGAAAAGTATCGACATTTAGTGCAAAGACAAGAAATCCCAGCAAAGACAATTCTTTTGCAGGAAGGGAAGGTTTCCAAAAAAGCATTTTTTATTGAAAAAGGTTGTTTTCGTTCATGGTTCAACAACGATGGCAAAGACATTACGTTTCAGTTTTTCTTTGAGGGAATGGGCGTTTCTTCTTTTGAAAGTTTTCAAACCAATCAGCCCAGTTTGTTTACGATAGAAAGTCTTGAACCATCGGTGATTTGTACGATTACGAAAAAGGATTTTCAATTTATTTTGGACAATTCTGCTGTGATTAAACAAGAAGTTGAAAAGCAAATAATATATCGGCTTATTCATTATCAGCAATTATTTCTTTCTCGCATCAAAGACAAACCTGAAAAGCGTTATAAAGAATTATTAAAACAAAACCCGGAAATTTTACAGCGGGTTCCACAACACTATATTGCTTCGTATTTGGGTATAACTTCCGTTTCTTTAAGCAGAATAAGAAACAGAAAATGATTTCATTTATTAACAATTGTTATCGTGTGCTATTGTGCTTCTTCTCAATTTTTTGCACTTAAACAATAAAAATGAGAGTAGCAATTGTATTCAATCACCCTTATAAAGGCAGTTACTGCAATGCCATACTAAATGCAGTAACCAAAGGGCTTCAAAATGCCAATCACGAGATTGATTTAATTCATCTCGACAATGATAATTTTGATCCCGTAATGCGGGAAAAAGATTTGGCAGCTTTTGCAAAAGCAAAATATGATGGCGAAAATATTTATGCCAATCTTGATGCACAGGTTTTGAATTATAAACAACGTTTAGAGCAAGCGGAACATTTGATTTTTATCTTTCCGATATGGTGGGAACTAATGCCCGCAACGACCAAAGGATTTATTGATAAAGTGATTTTCCCAAGCGTTGCTTACGATTATAAACCAAACGGATTTATGAAAAAACGGTGGAAAAAAATTAGAGGTGTAACTATAATCACCACAATGAATACACCGGGTATTATTTACCGTTTCGTTTTTGGAAACGCTATCAAAAAAGCACTTCTTGCAGGTACTTTTTGGAAAATAGGATATAAAAACAGAAAGTGGATAGGATTTAGCAAAGTTAAAACGCGATCGGACAGTAAAAGAAAAAAATGGCTGTCAAATCTTGAAAAGACATTTGAAAGTTTAAAGTAAGCAATTCACAAACTATACTTGACAGTTAGCGGCTATTTTTGCATAACCCGGTAGAAATTTTAAATGACAATAATAATTTATGGCACAATTTGATGGAAAAGTAGCTATCGTAACAGGCGGTGGAAACGATGAATTGAAAGAAGAGTTCGGAAGTCAAATCCCATTGAAAAGATGGGGTGAAACTAAAGAAGTCGCAAATTCTGTAGTTTATTTATGCCCTTCAAAGTCATCTTTTATTACAGGGCATACATTAGGTGTCGATCGGGATTAACAGTAGGTTGATTGTAAACTAATTGAAAAATAGGAAATAGAAAATAAGTAAGAACAAAAAATGAATTTATTAAACAATAAAAAAATCGCCATAATTGGAGGCGGCCCCGTTGGGCTGACAATGGCAAGACTATTACAGCAAAACGGCGTGGACGTTACGGTTTATGAGAGAGACAAAAACCGACAGGCAAGAATTTTTGGCGGAACACTTGATCTGCACAAAGGTTCAGGTCAGGAAGCAATGAAAAAAGCAGGATTGCTGCAAACTTATTACGACTTGGCCTTGCCGATGGGGGTAAATATAGCTGACGAAAAGGGCAATATTTTAACCACCAATAATGTAAAGCCCGAAAATCGGTTTGATAATCCAGAAATAAACAGAAATGATTTAAGAACTATCTTATTGAATAGTTTACAAAACAATACGGTCATTTGGGATAGAAAACTTGTTATGCTTAAACCTGAAAAGGAAAAGTGGGTACTAACTTTTGAAGATAAGCCGAACGAAACAGCAGATTTGGTTATTCTTGCCAATGGCGGAATGTCTAAAGTAAGAAAATATATTACCGACACACAAGTTGAAGAAACAGGCACTTTCAATATACAGGCAGATATTCATCAACCGGAAATAAACTGTCCCGGATTTTTTCAGCTATGCAACGGAAACCGGTTAATGGCTGCCCATCAAGGTAATTTACTGTTTGCTAATCCCAATAATAATGGTGCATTACATTTTGGAATAAGTTTTAAAACACCTAATGAATGGAAAAACAAAACCCCAATAGATTTTCAGGACAGAAACAGCGTTGCCGATTTTTTACTGAAAAGATTTTTAGAATGGAGTGAAGTTTACAAACAATTAATACGTTCGATATCAACATTTCAATGCCTGCCCACAAGGAAATTTCCTTTGAACAATGATTGGAAAAATAAGCGTCCGTTACCCATAACAATGATTGGCGATGCTGCTCATCTGATGTCGCCTTTTGCAGGACAGGGTGTAAACAGCGGCTTAATAGATGCCTTGATATTGTCTGATAATCTGACTGACGAGAAATTTAATAGTATAGAAGAGGCTATTCAAGATTATGAACAACAAATGTTTGTTTATGGAAGAGAAGCCCAGACAGAATCGACAATTAATGAAACTGAAATGTTCAGCCCCGACTTTTCGTTTCAAAAACTAATGAATCTATAAGCAGAAAGTCAATCTGGTTTTATGTTTTAGAATATAAAAAAACTTAACAATACAAAATTCAAAAATGGATAATAATAAAAACAAAATTGTAAGAACGTTAATTTTAAATGCAGGTACGGACAAAGTATGGAATGCTTTGACAAATCCTGTACAAACAAAAAAGTATATGTTCAACTGTGAAGTAACTTCTGACTGGAAGGTGGGAAGTGAGATAAAATGGAAGGGTAATTATGAAGGATATGAAAGTGGAGAACGTGGCAAAATTTTGGAGATCGATAAATACAAGAAACTAAAATACTCGTCTATTGACCCAAACTTCGGAATTGAGCTAAAACCCGAGAACTATCTACATATAACATACCACTTAAATGACTTAAATGAGAAAACGAAATTGATATTAACAGTTGAAAGTTTCAATAATGACCCAAAAAGAATGGAACATATTGCAGGCGGTTGGGATAATATTGTTCTACCGGCCATTGAAAGAATATTCAACCAATAGCCCTACCGCAACAAAGTATTGCCAAAAGCGGGGCTGAGCGGCTTCGATTGGACATTTGTCCCAGGTTCGACATTCGCTCTTCGATTGAAATTTTGTGCTAAAAACTCCCGCCTTCGGCAATACCCAAAATTTTAGCGGCAAGCAGAACGGAACCCTACGAACAAACGAAAACAACGAATGACAAAATACATCTCAATTCATAGAGGAATAAACGTAAGCAGACATAAACTAATTAAAATGGACGCTTTGAAAAAAATGTATGAAAAACTAAACTTTGAAAACATACAGACTTATATACAAAGTGGCAACGTCATATTTTCAGCAAACAATAAGGATATGAAAGAACTTGAAAAAATAATCTCATCAAAAATTGAAAAAGAATTTGGATTTGATGTCCCTGTTATTGTAATATCTGTAAAAACATTAGAAACAATTATAGGGAATAATCCGTTTACTAAAGACAATCAGAAAAATATTGCCTTTTTACACATTACTTTTTTAGCTGAAATTCCAACTGGATTTGATAAAGAAAGTATTATTAAAAAGAAAGATCCAGACGAAGAAATTGCTTTTACATCAAATGCAGTTTATTTGTATTGTCCTAATGGATATGGAAAAACTAAACTCAATAACAATTTTTTGGAGAATAAACTAAAAGTACGTGCAACAACACGAAACTGGAAAACGACCAACGAACTATTAAAATTAGCAACAAAATAATATGGCAAACGAATATCTACTTCACGGCAAACTAACAACACAACAAAGACATAGAGATGAACTTGCAAGCATTTTGTTGGAAACATCCAAACCTTTATCAACTGCAAAAGGTTGTAAACTTTATGTAATCGGAAAGATGAAAATGATACAAACTCCGTTTATATAACAGAAATTTGGAATAGTAAAGACGATCACGACAACTCACCAAAAGTTGAAGGAGTAAGAGAACTAATAGTGAAAGCATTGTCAATATTAGATGGACAACCAACGAAAGGACAAGAACTTGAAATAGTAGGCGGTGCAGGAATATAAACAAAAACGGCCAGCCGCTAACAACCAGGATTTCATTGTTGGCGCTGCGAGTCCAACGAAATCCTGGTTGTTCGGAGAAAGAATTACTTGAATTATTCTCCAGGAAAAAGTAGGCTAAAGAAAGTTATATGAAGGGAAGTGTTTTATTTATTAAAGGACAAAAATTATGATAGCGAAATTACTCTGGGAAATAGGGGCTTCCCTACAGATACTGATTGGCGTAGCTCACGTATTGGGAACATTATACTCCCAACTTCTTCATCCAGAAGATAAAAATCTTATTGAGAAAATGAAAAGCACATTACTCAAAGTAGATAAGAAAGCAACACAATGGAATGCTTGGATTTTCTTTAATCTTGCGTTTGGCCTTTGCTTGTTTATGGTCGGTCTTTTTTCTTTTGTTTTAGCATATAAAGATTTAGAAATCATAAAAGGATTTACGGTTTTGACTTTAGGTATAGTGGTTTGTTCTATGCTCATAACATTTTTTGCGCAGAGGCTGGTAATTAGAAAAGTTAGAACAGTATTTGTAATCGTTACAGTTTTGTATTTAGTCAGCATATTGCTAAATCAATGAAAAAACTGCCACAAAAAAAATGAGAAAAATTCCACTTGTAATATTTATTATTTAATTGACAATCAATCATTTGTATGAACAGAAAAACAGAAATAGCAGAGAAAATAATTAACTCAAATAATATTCAGCTTTGCACGGAAAGTTTTGGTAGCAAAAAAAATCCTGCAATTTTATTAGTTGCAGGAGCCACTGTATCTATGCTGTTTTGGGACGAGGAGTTTTGCCAAAAATTGGCAGAAAAAGGATTTTTTGTTATTCGTTACGATAATAGGGACGTCGGAAAATCCACGAATTACGAACCGGGTTCAACCCCCTATGATATTGTTGACTTAGTCGATGATGCCATTTCGATTTTGGACGGCTATAAAATAGTCAAAGCCAATTTTGTGGGAATTTCACTGGGCGGACTGATTTCTCAAATAGCATCAATAAAATATGCCGACAGGGTAAGTTCAATAACACTAATCTCATCAGGTCCTTGGGGCGACTCAGACCCCACAATTCCTGAAATGGATACGCGTATTTTAGATTTTCACGGAAAAGCTGAAACCGTAGATTGGACAAATGAAGACAGTGTGGCAAATTATTTAATTCAAGGTGCTGAATTGATGAGCGGCAGGAAACAATTTGACAAACAAAGAAGTGAAAAACTGATTAGAGCCGAATTTAAAAGAGCTAATAACTATATAAGTATGTTCAATCATGCGGCACTGCAAGGTGGTGAAGAATACTGGAACAGATTGAGCGAAATCAATCAACCAACCTTAATTGTACACGGAACGGACGATAAAATATGGCATTTTAAGAATTCAGCAGTTTTACTTGAAAAGATAAACGGCTCAAAACTAATAACGCTTGATGGAACCGGACACGAACTACATTTCGAAGATTGGAATAAAATTATTGATGGAATAACGCAACATACAACAAATAACAAAAGAATGAACAAATAGGGTATTATGTATTTCCAAATCAACGGTTTAGAGATTGAAGCTAATATCAATGTGTTCTTTGAATAACATCTTTTGGTGTTTTTTAATAATCATACTACGCAATTTTCTTTTATAAAAGGAAATATTGTAAACTAAATACGAAATGGTATCTTCATTAAATCATATCATCTCGGAGATACAGCGAAAAGAAAATGCTATTTCGCTGTCTGCATCTAATGAAATTGATGAAGCATATCAAACGACGATATACCTGCAAGAATACTTATGGTCAATAAGAGAGGATATTACCCAGCAGGGCTTTAAAAACCATTGGGAGGAAATCAATTTCTTTCGCAACATTAAGCCATACATTCTCTCCAAACTCATTTACCACAATAAAATATTTCGCATACAGACAGCTTGTCCTGTTGATGGAGGAAAGATGTACGCAAGTTATTTTTCAGAACAATTAAGGGAATTAAAACAGGAATACAGGGAGCATATCTATAATTCCGATTTTTACAGATATTACCGTTCAGGAAGAACAGACCGTGATGAAACTTACTTTAGGTTGGGCAACATTAATTTCCACGATGGACTGAATAGCTTCGTCTTTGAAATTGACCCTCTGTTTTCAACCTACTATGATTACAAAGTGGCTCGGATAATAGCAAATGAGCTACTCTATACCTACATACTCCAAAAAATCAATAATGATGAAATAGCAGGCTCTCTTTCTGCAAGGGATATTTCATCCGATGGTATTCTTTGGACGGACAGTAAAAATGCCTTGATAGAACTGATTTATGCTCTGTATGCGAACGGCTCTCTTTCATACGGTAAAGTAGGAATACGAAAAATCAGTTTGGTTTTAGAAAAACTGTTTCAGATTACCTTAGGGGATTTACATAATGCTTTCCATCGAATGAAATATCGTGCCAATTCACGAACCGCATTTTTAGACCAACTGAAATCTTCTTTGGAGGAATATATGGACAAGGATTTATAGAGTTATCAAAACAAACAAAAAGGGAAGCAAAGATAATGGATAACGATAACTGCGCACGCATAATGGCTTCGCCACCCTTCGGGACTTACAGTGCTTCGTTATCTTATATCCGTTAGCATAAAGGCTTTCTTTTTTTTCTGTTTTTTTCTTTTGGAATGAATTTTAGTTTTTAATATTCCATAGCAGTAACTTCCGCACTTAGGGAGGTTAGCCTTTCTAAATCCTCAAGAAAATGTTTCGAGATTTGTTCGGTTTCGGCTACTAAAAAGCACCAATCTGATAAAGGTTGGTGCTTTTTTTATGTTTAATTATTTTCTATAACAATAGTTAACCAATAGCTTATATTTGGGTTGTTTATAGAAACGCTGTACTTTAATGAAGTTTCCTTTTTAGATCAGGAATTAGCACTACCAAATTTTTTTAATGAATTTTAGCAAACAAATACTCTTCTTTTTAAGTGCCTTGGGTGCTTTTAATGGTGTTATTTTGAGTGTGTATCTGCTGCTCTTTAAAAAAGAAAAAAGTATCAGTAATATATTTTTAGGGGGCTTGTTAGCTGCTTTGAGCATTAGAATTGGCAAATCAATATTTTTTTACTTCAACCCTCAGCTGTCTAAAACTTATTTGCAAATTGGATTATCTGCTTGTTTTTTAATTGGGCCTTTGCTGTTCTTTTATGTAAAATCAAAGCAGCAGCGGTTAAACATCACAGTAGCAAAATATAGTATTGCAGTACTAGTTCTGTTCTTAATTGTTTTGGGTTGGTTGTTTCCTTACCATACTTATACATTTTGGTGGGCCAATCCTATATACTATATAATTAATGCACAGTGGTTGTGCTTCATTTTAATTGCTATTTACAGTGCCAGAGATATATTTGCTAAGCTGGGCACCCGAGCCAAACAAATGAGTTACGATGAAGTGTGGATATTGACAGTAATATGTGGTGTTTTTGTAATATGGACCTCTTATAATACCGCAAAATATACTTCCTATATTTCAGGAGCCTTGTCATTTTCCTTTATTTTTTATTTATCCTTTATGGTGGTTTTTTATGAAAGCAATAATACTTTCAATTTCTCCATGCTAAAAAGGGGGAGATACCTTAACAAAATAGAAGAAAGTGTAGCCCACAATATTTTGGTAAAAATAACTGCTGTTTTTGATGAACAGCAAATTTATAAAAACCCTGATCTTACCCTTACGCTGCTTGCTAAAGAATTGAACGTAAGACCACAATTTTTATCGCAGTTGCTAAACGATAATCTGAACAAAAGTTTCAATCAATTTATCAATGAATATCGAGTTGAAGAAGCTAAACGATTATTAAAAGAAGCTACACATTTAAAAATAGATACCATTGGCACAGCCTGTGGATTTAACTCGAGCAGCACTTTTTACAACACTTTCAAAAAAATAACCGGTTTTACGCCGTCTAATTATGTAAAAGCATAAGTTTTTACTCCGGTTTTATACACTAGTACTCCATTATCATACACTCGTATCGGCTTTTAATGCCGCATCAAATAGTTTTGCTGCAAATAAAACTTCAAAAAGTATATGAAAAAAATGTTTCTTTCTTTATTGCTTATCTTACAAGCAACATTGCTATTTGCACAATCTGAGCAGGCAGCTGTTCAAAAATGTATCGAATTTTATCTAAAAGGCACTTCTTACAACCAGCCAGATAGTATAGCCCAAGCTTTTTATCCAGAGGCTAATCTATTTCTACAGCATAACGAAAAACCGCTTTGGGTAGTACCAGCTACTGAATATATACAATGGTTTAAAAAAGGAGACCAAGGATCATTTAATGGCCGCTTGGGCAAAATTGTTTCCATAGATATTTATAATGACATAGCCATTGCCAAAGCAGAAATACTGATACCAACCAAAAAGCAAGAATTTATGGATATGTTTTTGCTTAAAAAACTCAAGGGCGAGTGGAAAATTATCAGTAAATCGGCCAGCAGTATGCCAACAAATAAATCTGGCAAGCGCATCTTATTTATTGTATCTAATGCACATTTCTATGGAAACTCTACCATTGCTACAGGAAACAGTTTTGTTGAAATTGTAAATGCCTACCATACTTTTACAACCGAAGGTTATACTGTAGACTTTGTAAGCCCCGAAGGTGGAAGTATTCCTTTGGCCTATATCAATACGTCTGATACCTTACAAAAAAAGTACTTGTTTGATCAGGCTTTTATGTACGCCATGGCGCACACACAAAAACCTGCAGAAACTGATTATAGAAATTACAAAGCAGTACATTACATTGGCGGTGGTAGTGCAATGTATCAAGTGCCCGAAAATAAAGAAATTCAGCAGATCGCATTAAAGGTATATGAAGATAATATGGGTATTATATCTTCAGTTTGCCATGGCACGGCTGGTATTGCCCATTTAAAAACCAAAGACGGAAAATACTTGGTTAACGGAAAAAGAATAAGTGGCTACCCAGATCATTACGAGAAACAGACTGATGAATATTTTAAGCACTTTCCATTTCTCATTCAGAAAACAATAGAAGAAAGAGGCGGAACATTTAAGTTTTCGGGCAGAAATGTTGGGCACGTTGAAGTAGATGGAAGAATTATTACCGGACAAAATTTTCAATCGTCTAGTGGTGTAGCAAAGCAAATTATCCAATTAATAGAGAATCCTAAATAGAACAAGGTTTACCGTCTTAAATAAAACCTATAACCAAGTTGTAAGTGCTAACTTTTAAAAAAAGCTCAACGTGTAGGTTTCACAAACTCCCGCTTTACGATAAGTAGAGCGGGAGTTTGTGCTTTATTTACTTTCCTCCGTGTCAGCTAAAACAAGACTGTTTTTTGCATGTCTTAGCTGAAATTCTTGTATCAATAAAATTTGCTTTGTGAGAATATTCAATTGAATTAAAGTCTGAGAGGTATGAGTCCTGGCTTGTTTCCAGAAAAATAGCTGACTATTGTGTTCTATTGGCTTATTGATGATAAATGCACCGATTAAGGCTACAAAAAATACGATAGCTAGAGATGCGGTATTCGGAAACAAATCACCCATTAATGCTTCGAATAAAAAGCCAATCAGTGTACAGACGAAAATAGTGAGTATCGAGGAACTTAAGTTTTTGATCTTAAAATAGATCCGGATCATCCGCTGTGCAAATTTTCTTTTCCTAGACAGTTTTAGGTGCATATTATTTGCTAAAATTTGATCAAGCGCATATGCATTAGCTATAAACGTGCTGGCATATTTAGCAGCCTTGTGACCATCATACTTCTCTCTTGAGTTCAATTGTTCAAATTCTTTGTCAACCTTTTTAGGGTCAGAAAGGTCGCTGGTAATCTCCTTTAATGTTTGAAAATTTTTCGATACCTTGTCCATTTCATCAAAATAGCCCTTTAGCGCATCTGCTGTTGAGTGCTCCCATGCTTTTGGTTCTTTTTTGTGTGCATTGACGAAATCTTTATTAACGGTATTCAGCACTTTAAGGTTACGATCGGCATTGTCAATCATTTCCAAAATATAAGCATTGGAATATTTATGCGCCGTTTGATCATCTTTTAACATCGCACCAAGTTCTGTAAGCTTTTGCAAGGTGCTTTCTATAAGGTTTACGTCAATTAGTGGTTCCATTTGAGAGCGGAGGTTAAGATAGATATCAGAATAATTAAAGTTAAACAAATCGTGTTTGTTTTTCAAAACCTCAATTATAAAGCAATTGCGTTAACCACAATTAATTGATGGGTGTTTAGTTATTTCCCGTACAATACGCCTCACTTGTTTATGCATACCATCATTTATCACCAAGTTGTTCTGCTAAACCAATTAGCAGCCCATCTTTTGCCCTAATGTAGCACAGCCGATAGGTGTTTTCGTAGTTAACTACTTCGCCAACAAGTTGGGCGCCATGTTTGGTAAGTCTCGCTACCAACTCATTCACATCCTCAACGGTAAACATTACCCGTAGGTAACCAAGGGCATTTACCGGAGCATTTCTATGATCGGATACAATAGCTGGGCTCAGAAATCGTGAAAGCTCGAGCCGGCTATGACCATCGGGGGTAACCATCATGGCAATTTCTACGTTCTGATTGCCCAAACCAGTAACACGACCAGTCCATTCTCCTGTTATCGATGCCCGCCCTTCGAGCTTTAGGCCTATCTCTGTAAAAAAAGAGATCGCTTCATCCAGAGATTCTACTACAATCCCTACATTGTCCATTCGGAGTAAATTATTTTTTGCCATCATTTAATATATTCATCAGCGCCATCGTCCTTAATTGAATTAGGCAATTGATTAAAGTTACACATAATTGAAATAGCTGTTGATTATAACTGCTATAGTTAACTAACCCCCTCATATTGTCGGAATTGCACCCTACATGTGTATCTGCGTAACCTTAAATTTGGGTAATCATTTCAACTAAAAACAACAACATGAGAAAGATCAGAATTTTCGAACATATCTCTATTGATGGGGTAATTGAGCACGACAAAAACTATACTTATGGCGGCTGGACCACACCATATCGTACCCCTGCCGGCATGGCTATGCTTTTAGCAGCCTATGGTACTAACTTCGATTTGCTGTTGGGCCGCAACACCTACGATGAGTTTTTAGGCTACTGGCCAAATGCAGGCGATTTTCCGATGGCCAACGGCATTAACGCTGCAACAAAATACGTGGTAACCCATAGGCCAGAGCAGCTACAATGGGGGCCAGTACAGGCCTTGGGGCAGGACATGATAGCAGAGTTGCACCAACTCAAGCTAACAGAAGGGCCAGATCTGGTACTTTGTGGCAGCATCTCGTTAACGTCTGTACTGCTCAATGCAGGCTTGGTAGATGAAGTGATCTTGATTGTATACCCAGTATTACTAGGCAAGGGTAAACGTTTACTTGCAGACAGTTTTGATGCCCGCCAACTCGAGTTTGTGAGTACGGCAAGCACGCCAACAGGGGTGCTGCTCAATACCTACCGCCACTTGGGTGTACTAAAAAGCTAATTTGCTAACTATTGTTGTAGCCTTAATTTTTGGGTGTTTTTAATAACACCAAGAGGGTAACAATCTTATCTCAGGCTTTAATCATTTATTTGAGTAATTTTAAAGTAAAAAAGATGAAAGCGCTAGTTATTGGAGCCACAGGAGCTACCGGCAAAGACCTGGTTAATGTACTGTTAAACGACTCTTACTATACAGAGGTAGTTACCTTTGTTCGGCGTACCGATAGCTTGGTGCACCCAAAATTAGTACAGGTGGTAACCGATTTCGATCAGTTGCAAAACGTGTCTGTACATATTAACGGTGATGTATTGTTCTCTTGCCTTGGCACCACGCTTAAAGTAGCGGGCAGTAAGCAGAACCAACGCCATATAGACTACCAAATACCCTTACAGTTTGCAGAAATTGCCAAAAATAACGGTGTTGCCAAGGTTGTTTTATTATCTGCTTATGGGGCATCTGCAACAAGTAGCGTATTTTACTCCAAACTAAAAGGCCAGCTAGAAGAAGAGATTGGCAAACTTGGCTTCGCTCAATACATTATTTTTAGGCCTGGGCTTTTGTTGCGCCAAAATACCGACAGACTGGGCGAACGCATTTCTGCCGCTGTATTAAAATTATTGAACAGTATAGGCTTAATTAGAAAATTTAGGCCATTGCCAACTGCTTTACTGGCCGAAAAATTGGCCAAAGCACCCAAAGTTTTCTCAGATGGAAAGAAAGTGATTGTATTGGATGAGATTTTTGCGTGTTGATTTTCTAGTATTTTTTTAATTGCACAAACGAGAAGCTTGTGCTACAAAGGGAAGTTATATCCTTTTGGATTAGAAGCCACTTCTATTTCAAACTCAAAATGATCTTGCAAACTTAAGGTTATATACTGTAGAAGCCATTTCATACTCCCATAACACCCTTTGGTACAATAATTTTGGCCAGGATATGGAATTGGCTATTTTTGGCCATCATTCTATCAAATCAAATTAAACTTAACCTATGAAAAAAACAATTTACCTAATTACTTTTTTAACTGTTCTGGTCTCTTCTTGTAAAAAAGAATTAAGAATGAGTCTAGAGACTCCAAGTGCTACATTGTTAGACAAGACTAAGCAGTTTTACGACAAACAGACAGCTCTACTTTCTGCAAAAGCTAACCAATTATCCTCCATAGATGGTGCTACTGGTACCAAGTCAAAGAAAAAGGCAAAGTTTCCACCGCTTTGGGAAAATGCTCAGACGGGAGCTATTGCTAATGATAAGCACATTATCAGTGTTCCACTTGCTGTATATCAACTTGATGTTAAAGATGTTAATTATATCCGTAAAGTGGTGTTTACTGAAAACGAGGGAGAGATTACTGCTGGTAAGATTACTGAAGTTTTTGCCTCACCAGAAATGATAGCAGCCCATGGTAATGAACTGGCCAACGGACAGGTAAGTCCAGAGTCTATTGGTTTTACAGGATCGATAGTTAATTACAATTTAGAGTATAAGGAGGCCAAAGGCAAGTATTATAAAAATGGTGTTGCTGCCAAAGGTGAGGTGAGCATCTCAGAAAAACCTGCTGCCATGAGTGTTAAGCTACAACAGACCAAAGATGGAAGTTCAACTAATAAAGCAAAGGTATCGGCCATATCAGGTAACGATAGAACAATTAGTGCCATTGACCCTGTATTTGACGACGGCGAAAACTGCGATAATGTATATGAGGTATATATAGAAAAGGATGCATCTGGAAACGTGACTTACTGGGAGATGATTCGCTTTTTGTATAGAATTTGTACTGGTGGACCTGTTGTAGGCGCCCCACCTGGGGGAAGAGATGTATATGTGGATTGTTTTGAAGTTGTGAATGGAGAAGCCTATAACTCTGACTGCGGTTGTATTGGCGGTACTACTGGAGTAGAGGTGTGTGTACCCACAGAACAACAGATTAAAGATGCTCTTTCAAATAAACCATTTGCTCTTTTTGGGGATGTAAACTGTGAAATTTTAAAGAAGTGGATAGCTACAGCTAAATTTACACCAAACCAAAGCATAATAAGCACTTTAAATCATTTCGCATCTTCTACTCCCAATAACAACGGTGCATTGCAGAAAAGAATTGCCTGGATACAAAACATTGATGATGCCTATAGTACTGTTGTCAATATGGATTATTATTCTGTAACAATAACACAATTACCTATAGTAAATGGACAAAGACTAGGGCCAGGTCAATTTCTGAACTATATTAGAAAAAATTTAAACTCATTTACAGACGGTAGTAATTTTAGTCCCTATAATGCTTATGGAATAGATGATAGGACCAGATGGAACTCTACAGAACCATTAGGTTCAATTATAGCTATAGATATGCCTGGTCCTGAAAATGGTTCAGTGATCACTTCTTATTCTTCTGCCGATAAGTGGACTTTTACCACCATACATGAACCTAAGTATGGTGATCATCCAGTAAGTGGTAATCGTAATTTTGGCTATACTGCAAATGATAATGGTTCTTATACTTTTTATACCCAAGGAGTTGACAGACTAACAAGTTGGGATGTTACTTCTATGCAAGAAATTCCAGACTTTTTTAAGGCAGGATCTGGTATTCCGTTTAGTGCTTCTGATGCTTTATGGACAAGCTTTCAAAATGCTATTACTAATTTTGTTAAAGCCAATAATGGAAGTGCTAGTGTAAATAATGCGGAAATTAAAAGACCAAATTGGGATATTGTTAAGGATGTTATGGCTGGAAGAAAACCCTATCGTACATTGTCTAAAGATTGTAAAGATTAGTTAAATTGATAAAAATGAAAACAAAAATATTATTCTATATTGCTTTTATAATATGCCTTATCCAATCTATCTTTTGGCTTTTCTTTCCTTTTGGGGGATTTGTTACGGTTATGAATTTGATAAAAGGTGGTCTATTTGGGCCCCCAGTTCAAACAGAAATGATTGGTAAGAATGTTGAGCATCTTTCAGGTTTGCCTCAATTCTTTAGTTCGGCTTTCACTTTTTTATACTTTCTTTCAATATTTGCCTGTTCATTGTTGCCATTAGGTTATAAGTTAAAAGCAAATACAAAATACAAAATTGGTATTATTTTGGCCACGCTATCAATTATTATACTTTTTGCAGCTAAAATTATCAATACTTATATATTCTAATTAATAATAGCAAGAAATAAAATACAGTTGTTGCTTTAAATAGCAGTTATTTTTTGTCGAAATGAAAAAAAGAATCATCATAAATATAATTCTCGCTTTTGTTTTAGAAACCTTAATTCAGTTAATGAGAGATTATGTCAAATTTGAAATATTGAATGACCATTCTTCATTCTCAGGATCATGGTTGGAATATATTCAATTGGATGTAACTATGAGAATAATTATTAACCCGCTAATTTTTTTAATACTGATATTGCTACCCTATAATTTGATTCTTTTAAAAATTGGTCCACAGAAATTTAACTATCTACGTAAAACGTGTATTTTTCTTTCAGTAATGGTGATAATGATATGTATGGTGGGCTGTTTTGTTAATGTAAGGTTTTATCCTTACTGGAAAAACATTTACTATTTAGCTTATTTTATACCCTATAGTTTTCTATTTGCCGGACTAATTCATTGGTTAGTTGATAAAAGGACCGTAGATTGATAAAAAATAATTTAACCCATGGTCCTTGTCTGTAAGTGCCATGGGTTATAAATTCAGGCAAGCTTTGACAGGAGGAGTAGCTTACTGAAACTAAATGTCCTTAAATACACAGTTATGAAAAGAGGAGTAATAGCGTTAATGTTGTTGGTATTCGCAACTGTTACAGAACTAAATGCACAAAGTAAGGCCATTTATTTTTTATTAGAAAAAGGGCAGGAGAAAGGTTTCAGATTTAACCATGTCAAGTGTGCTGATGGAAATTATAAGGCAGAACTTTTCAACGTTTTTTTTGGTGCAGATACCAATATGATTACCCTTTTTACGGCATTGCCAGATATGGGATACAGGGTGCCAAAGTGGCAAGAGATTAAATTGGATACTATAAAGCATAAATTGATTACACCTGATACGCTTTATAAGCAATATTATACTGCTATTGATCGTTTTGCACAATCATTTTATATGAAAGGGATAGATAGAGAAACAGAAGCCTCAAAATTTAAGAGAGAAGATATTAAGCCGATTATCAAAATTGAGGGTAAGTACTATACGCCTTCAAGCCCGACCTTGATGGAGTATTTTGGATTGCAAAAAATTGATCCTAGTAAGTCTGAATGGTATATATTTAATGTTTTTCCTAATCAAAGCCAGATTTTTGAGATTAATATTGAAATTCCAGTCTTTTCATTGAAAAAATTTGAGGAAGAGTATCAAAAGCGATTTAATCATCCTTCTTTTAACTCAGGTAGTGGCCCCGATTATTATAATTGGCATTATGCTTACAATCAGCCCATCTTGCTTAGAAACAATAGTATAATGATTAATGGAGAAACTGCTTATAAATTTTGGACCTTGGCATCGTGGATGATTGATGGAAAAAACAACGAAAGGGGGATAGACCGATTTGCCTACATACCAGGCACTGGTATTGTAAGTGGTGCGTTTACCTATCATTTTCGGTATAGCAATAAAGGGCAGATAAATACAGCTCCAGAAGACCTTTTACTTGCCAATTATTTGGCGGATATACAATTGATGCCTTATGAGATTGATGGCAAACCAGTAAAAAAATAAGAGGCTCAAACAATTACTTATAAAATTTTGAAATTAACAGATAGCCAATTGGTTGTTGAAGATCAAAATAAGATATTAACTTTTGACAAAATTAAATAATCTTAGAAAACCATTGACCAAATAATAAACGCCATATTGTAGTTTGTCTTCATAAAAACCATTTTTCTCTTACCTAGCAGTTTGGTTGATAAAAGAATGATAAACCAATAATAAAAGATTGCTATACCTAAATAGCGATGGTGTATTATCAGAAAGCGTTCAACTACTTAGTCGAACGCTTTTTTATTGCTCAAAAAAGTAGCTCTCGTTTTAATAAGATTGTTTTATTTCTTGGTAGTACCCGCAGCGGCTGCAACTATACCCAGTTTATCTTTTACAGCATTGGTAATGTCAATCCCATCATCCCATGCCAATAGGTTATTGTCTTGGTTTTTCGAAATATCAAAAACGTAGGCCAAGCCTTTTTCTTTCGATACAAGTTTTACGGCATTGATAAATTTGGTTCTAATTGGGGTAAACAATTCGGTCTCTTTTGCAGCAATGTCTTGTTCGGCTTTTTGATAAGAAGTTTCCAATCGTTTTTTTAGGCTTTCCAATTCGTTATCCATCACCTGCAATTCTTTTAATACCACATCTTTATTGGCTTCGCTTAAGGTTTTGTTTTTAGCTACACCTTGATCGTATTTTGTCTGAATTTCGGTTTTCATTTTGTTCAGTTCGGCCGTTTTGGTTTTGTTAATCAGATCTAAACTTGTTTGTGCCGTTTTAAATTCGGGCATTAAACTATAAACAGTTTGAGAATCAATGTGTCCAATTTTTTGTTGGGCCGAAACATTTTGTAAACCCATTATAAACAATAGGCTTAACATTACTTTAATTGAGGCTTGGAGTGGTATTAAATTTGGTTTTTTCATGCTAATTTGTTTGAGTAGGGTTACGCTTGTATTGGTAATGAAATTAATCATATTAGCTTTATACAGCTGTAGAATTAACTTTTTTTAACATTTCGAAACCAGTTAATGGAATGCGCTCTTGCATCAATACAAAACATCATAAATACCCATTAAACCATTAACCAATAAACTATTGACCACTGAACCACTGAACCATTGCCCAAAAAACTAACAAAACAAAATTTCGTATTTTTCGAAAAATTAAATGCGCCATGCAGCTGCAACACTACGAGATCATCCCTAGCTTAAAGCCTTATGTCAAGCTCATTTGTACAATGGATTGTAGCCAGGATGTAGATACCAATCATGTTTGTGTGCTGCCCGATGCCTGCGTAGAGCTTTTTGTAAACTATACCAATACACCCATTGCCATAATTGGTAACCAACTGCATCAACAAAGTATTATTACCTCTCGGCTAAGCTGCCCAACAAATGTGCAGATGCGTAAGGGAGCCGGTTGTATTGCCATTTGTTTTTACCCGGGCATGGCCTACAAGTTCTTTGCGCTTCCAATGCATGTACTTGCCAATAGCATTGTAGCCCTAGCCGATATCTGGAACGGAATGGCCACAGAGATAGAAGATAGATTGGCCAACGCACACCATAACAATGCACGTGTGGCTATTTTACAAACGTATTTGTTGCAAAAATTGGCGCAAGAAAAACAAGACACAGCAATAAACTATTGCTTAAAGCAGGTACAGCTCTCGCAAGGTTTAATTCCGGTAAGCTACCTTAGCAATGCCACAGGTTTTAGTCAGCGGCAGCTTTCCAGAAAGTTTCTGCAGTGTGTTGGCTTATCTCCAAAAGCTTATTTGCAGGTGTCGAAGTTTATCCAATCGCTAGTTTACCTCAAAAAATATCCCACACTTTCGCTTACAGAAATTGCTTACGAAAGTGGGTATTACGATCAATCACATTTCAATCGCCACTATCAAACTTATACAGGGTATACTCCCGGCGAGGTGGCAAAAGCGAAACATATTTTGTATTGATGTCTGTTTTGTACAATTCGGAACCATCGGTTTTGAGCAACTTTGTAAACTTAAAACTTTAACAACATGCGAAAACTAATATTAGGATTGGCCATTACATTAGATGGGTACATTGAAGGGCCAAATGGCGAATACGATTGGTGCTTTACCGATCAGGATTACGGGCTGAACGATTTTTTTACCCGAGTTGATGCCATGTTTATTGGGCGCAAAAGCTACCAAATGGCCCAAGAATATACCGATAACAATAATGGAGAAATAGTGCCGGGCTTACCAGCAATGAAAGAATACGTATTTTCAGAAACATTGAAATCTATAAAAGAGGGTGCCGTGCTCATTTCTAACGACAGTATAAATGAAGCCCAACGGATTAAGGCATTACCGGGCAAAGATATATGGCTATTTGGAGGTGCCTCGCTTACGCATACCCTAATGGAAGCAGGTTTGGTAGATGAGCTGTGGATGTCTGTACATCCCATACTGTTGGGAGATGGTAAATCTCTATTTCACAAATACAAAAACCGTATGCAACTTACACTATTAGAAAGTAAAACTTACGAAACAGGTTTGGTTTCGCTCCGTTATCGTATCGATAAGTAAAATGGAAAAGTCGAGATTACAAATCCCGACCAACCCAAGTATAAAGTTAAAAGTTGTACGTTATAAGTTTTAAGTAGAAAGTTGGCAGTGCTCATGAAATGTGGTGCTTTGCTCCATCTTTATACTTAATACTAACTACTTTGTACTAATGAACCATTGCCCAATGAGCTATTGAACTAATTATGAATTTCTTGTTAGTCTGAGCTTAGTTTAACGAAGTATCGAAGACTTATTGGTAAAACATTTCAACAAGTTCAATGTGACAATTATTAAATATCAGCTATGCTTAAAATTTATTTCTTGTAAAAAATCGTGGTAGGCCTGAAGTGTTTGCTCAGGAGCTTCAATTTGTGGCCAATGCCCAATGTTTTGGCTTAGTAGTTTTACATTGGCATTGGGTATCAATTGTTGGTAGCGCTGGGCCATGTGCAAGCCCGAATTAGGATCGGCAGGGCCATTGATAAAACACATTGGGGTTTTAGTTTGCTGCATGGCTGTAATCCAACGGTGCTGGTATTTATCTTTTGCAAACACTAACCTTCCAATTAAGTAAGCTATAGACTTGCCTTTGTTATAATTGAGCACATCCCAAAAGTTTTGTAGTAAGGCTGCAGATGGTTTTGTATCTACGCCAAAAACTGCTGCGGTGGCTTTCGAAACACTTTTCTTTGTCATTAATCTACTTAAAATTTTTCCAATTGGCTTGGGCGATTTGGAGAGCAGTATTTGAATAAGCCTTGGTTTGTACACAGCAGTAAACAAGCCACCATTTAAAAATGCAATACTCTTCATTTCAAACGGGTTTTTATTTTCTTCATTTCTGGCCAATATTTCTTGTACCACACTGTTGCCAAGGTCGTGTGCAAGCACATGCGTTTGGGTTATTTGTAGTTGGTTAAGTAAGGCGGTGTATAAATCGGCCATCTCTTCAAAGCTGTAATCATGATTTGTGGGCTTATCAGAAAAGCCCATGCCCAGCATATCGGGTACTACTACCGTAAAATTTTTAATCAGTTCGTTCCATACCTTTTCAAAATCGAAACTATTGTAGGGGTAGCCCTGAAAAATAGTAAGTATAGGCCCAGCGCCTTCTTTAATGTAGAAAATTTGATGGCCTTTGAAACTATAATAATTTCCTTTCAACTTCCAGTTTAATAGTTCTTGAGTCATAGAGTAGGTGTTTTAATTAGGCTATTGTCCATCAATTAACTTGGTTTTAGTGTTCAGGTCGTCAACTTTATAAAGTATATTGTTTTCAATTAATAGGCCTTTTGTTTTTCCTGAATTTATTTCTTGCCCATGTTTTAGGTCAATCTTTATTACCTTATTGTTGTATCCTGTACAAATGTCGTCTACTACCGAATGTCCTATAATTATTCTTCTTGCATCATAAAACTGCAAAATGCGATCTAGCTCGTTTTGGCTAGTTGCTTGGGCATCAATTCCATTTAGTTTGAACATTATTTTATACTTCCACTCAAAATTTAATCTTCTATCCCAAAAGGGGCTGTTTATGGAGCTGATTAGGTTTCTGTCTCGCTCGTTTTGTACACTTGCTTCTGTTGGGTAAACCCCATAATATCGCTTTGCAATTGCATTCAATTCGGGTATGGCATATTTACCTTTTAAATGGTAATTATTTAGCCCTCCATGAACAAAAATATGATCTCCAATCTTTTCAACTATGTTTTTACTTCGCAACCATTTGCCCAATACCGATTCTGGAGCATATAACCTCCTTAAAGCCTTATCCCAATGGGCCTGTTTGCTGATTTTTTGGGCTACTGCTATGTATTTGAAATCATTATATGATACATCTCCATACATATTCATTATTTCGTGATTGCCCAAAATATAATGCACCTTTCCGCCTTGTGCTGAGGCTTGGTTTTCTAAGTGATAGATTAGCCATAAAACTTGGCTTACTTGATTTCCTCGATCAATAAAATCGCCATTTAACACTAAATGCCCAGTGCCAAAAATCCAATTGCCGTTTTTGTCTATCACTTTGTTGGCCACTAAAAAGCTGTAAAATCCGTTAAAGTTACCCTCTATATCGGATATGGCAATTAATTTGCTTGGCATTTGATAGTGTTCGGGCTCAATTAGCATTGTATCTCTTAAGGCAACACTAAACTTTGGTAATTGACTGCACTGTGTTTTAACCATCAAGTTTTTGCTACCATTGAGTTGGTATTGTTGCAATTGGCTATTTTGGTTAACAAGGTAAACAGTATCTCCGTAAATATAGGGGCCATCGGTACCATCAAGATACGTGATTACAGCCTCGTCTTTTTTAAACCCAAAAGGTTTGTTTTTTTTCCACAAGCCATTTAAGCCAGACCAATAGAATTTGTAAATTCCTTTTTCGCTGTCTATATCATCGTAACCAAAATATAGCGTGGTGAGAAAGAAGTAAGACAAACCTATAATTACACTCCACTTTATTATTTTTTTTAGCTTCTTCATTACGTTTAATTGCCCAACAATTCTTTGATTTTTTTATGGAGTGCTTCTCCTCTCAAATTTTTTGCAATAATTTTCCCGCTTTGGTCAATAAGAAAATTGGTAGGCATTTCGTAAACGCTATAAATCAATGCCGCATCACTTCTATATCCCCTTAGGTCGCTAACCTGAAGCCAGGGCAGTTTATCATCCTTTATTGCCTTTTTCCATTGCTGTTCACTGGTATCTAGCGATACTCCAAAATTTCAAAGCCTCGGCTTTTATAATTCTGGTAAAGTTTAACCATCTCTGGGTTCTCTCTACGACAGGGACCACAGTTAGAAGCCCAGAATTCGAGCAGTACATATTTACTCTTCAAAGATGATAAACGGGCTGTTTTTCCATCATTGGTAGGTTGTTCAAAATCGACAAATAAACTACCAATACCGATTTCCTTATTTAAGTCTATGTATTTTTTTACATCCATTCCAAAGCTGTTTTCCTTATTTTCTGGCGAAAGTTTCTGGTAAAGTTCTTTAGTGGTTTTAAGGCCCCAAGTTTTGCAGTTACCACTCAATACATAAGTGCTAATAAAAGACGAAGGGTTCTTTTCAATAAAACTTATTTCGGCTAATTTGAGCTCTGCTAAAAGCTGTTTCATAGAATCCTCATCACCATGGTTTTGCTTTAAACTGTCTCTCTTATTATAAAATGGAAGCACAGTACGGGTGAAAACCTCCTGCATCTGTTGGGTAACAGAACCGTTAATTAGCGAATTCCTGAAGTTTCCTTTCTGTCCGCTAAATGTAATTGGTTGGTCGTCAATCCAGAAATAGACATAATCACTTGCATTACTGTTATAAAGAAAATAGTATCTAGGTTTCTCAGTTGATGGATTTCTGTCTGTTAACTGAAAGCGTTCGTTCATGACCATTGCCGAATCGACCATCCTTTGTTTTCCTCTACCCATGTTGGTCAATTCGATAAGATATAACCGACTACCATTCTTAAAACCGTGAACGAAGCCCGTAATTAATGGTTTTTCTTTTGCCAATGAATGAGCTACCTCTTGTGCTTTTATTTCTACAGAAAAGAGAAATAATAAAAGTATGATTGTTTTTGAAAGTTTCATCTACTTTAAAATTTAAAAAACTACAATTGGTGCAGGTTTCGAAAAACTTCCTGAAGCTTCAGCCACAATTTCAAAAGGCGCACCAACCTGATTGCCGCCTCTTTTAATTACTACTGTTACTTTTTGCCCTGCAATGCCTCCATTTCCAGTGATTAAGATAATAGCCGCTGTTACGTTTGCAGCATAATTAATTTCCCTGTTCCATGGAAGTGTTATTGGATCGTTTGCTGTACTACCTGCGGCAGTGGTGTAAGACGCGATAACTGCTCCAGTAAAATTTCCAGTTACTTCATAACGAAGGGTACGAGATGAATTATCGGGGTTCTTGTTTGAATTGTCTTTTTTACAAGAAACTAAAATGGTGAGCATTGTAAGCAATGCAATGGTTAACTTTTTCATAGTTTTATTTTTTCTACTGTTGATATTCATTTTTGCTTTAGAAATATTTTCCTTTTAATGCCTCAATAATGATTTTATGGTCTTCACTATCATGTAGGCCAGATACGGTTATGGTGGCTACCATTCCAACACCTTTTACAAAAATTGGAATAGCACCGCCTTTAGCAATAAAGTCTTTCTCGTCGAGACCGAAAGTTTTTGCCAAGGTCATATTGCCTGCCTCTAAATCATTTTTAACACGTAAAGAGCTCTCTTCAAATTGTTTCGCTACATTGGCTTTTCGTCTAAGCCAATTGTGTTTATCTGCCGGAAGGCTATCATCCATGTATAAAAAAATGATTTGATTGAGTCGACTGATTTCAATGCCAATGTGTTGATGCCGACTTTTTGCATGCTCAACAATAGCCAAACCCATTTCTAGGGCCAACCTGTTGCTAAATTTTTCTAATTCTATTATTTTCACTATTTCTTTATGATCAGTTTTATGTTGTGCCATTACAGTAAAATGGGCTGCCCAGAGCAAAGCGATGATTAAGATTTTCTTCATTTGGTTAGGTTTAATTGTTGCTTCCTTTTACCCTATTTTGTTCATCGTCTGCACTGCCTGCTTTTCGTTTGCTGTTGCTCAGTTTTCCTTTGCTAATGCGGTAGCTAAAGGTTAAACCAACGGTTCTCGAATCAGGAACCTGTTGAAACTGCGTATCTATGGTTCCAAATTGAACTTTACCAAGGGCTTTTTGGGTCCAGAAAATATCTCGAGCACTTATTCTAATGGTTGCTTTATTTTTAAAAAGAGGCATGCTTGCTCCCAAATTAACAGCACCTAAAGCCCTAATTCTGAAAATACCCTCTAAACCCGCTGTTCTATAAAAGCCATTTATTTCTGTTGTAATACCATTTGTAAACTTATAAGCAACAGTTGTGTTAAAAGTTGCGGTGGTAGCACCAATGGTTACAAAGCTGTTGTTGATAATGCCCTTAAACTCATTATTGTAA
Organism: Pedobacter sp. Hv1; assembly: GCF_001412215.1. Taxonomy (GTDB): domain Bacteria; phylum Bacteroidota; class Bacteroidia; order Sphingobacteriales; family Sphingobacteriaceae; genus Pedobacter. The sequence continues at coordinate 18,991 of NZ_LLWP01000003.1, read as the reverse complement.
ACGTTGACATAGAAATTGCCACTAAAATTTTTTATTTGCTTAAATAGGTTTACAGCTATGCCATATTGCTGTTGGTTTGCAATGTTTACCTGTTTTCCGAATGTTTGGTTGGTGTTTTCATTTTGCTCTAAAACAACTTGAATAATGTTGTTCGTTCTGGTAAAGTTTAAGGTAGTTGTAATCAAGTTGCTAAACATGTGCAACAACTCTATATTATGGCTAAACTGAGGCCTTAGGTTGGGGTTGCCCTGTTCAAATGTATACCTGTCTAAAAATTTAACAAAGGGGTTTAAGCTTTCGTAATCTGGCCTGCGCAGGCGTCGGCCATAATTTATTGTCCAGGTGTTTTTTTCGTTTGCTTTGTAAGAGAGGTAAGCCGTAGGAAAAAGTTGGGTGTAGCTAAATGTAAACTTCTCGCTAGTGGTTAACTGGTTGCCATGTGCCAATGTGTGCTCTAACCGCAAACCAAACTGCCCACTTAATTTTTTTGAAAATGGGCGGCTATAGCTAGCATAAGCAGCACTAATCTGCTCATTGTAAACAAAATGATTGCTTCTGCCTACATCGGGTATAATTCTTTTATAAATTAAACTGTCGTATACGGCATTGGCATCTGTTTCTACATATGCGGCTTTAAAACCAAGTTCAAGCTTTGCTCCTTTTTTTAAGGGGTGCAGGTAATCAACCTTGGCAGAATAAATTTTAATCAGCTGTGGCAAATTGCCATACAACGTATCTGGCTTTCCGTTTGCAGCACCAGCGGCATTGTAAAAATAATTGCTTAAATCTTGTGTATTGGCCCCTGTATAATAGAGATAATCGAGGTCTGCACTGAGCTCTTTGCCTAAGCTATCTAACACATGGCGCAGGTTAATGTTGGTACTGAAATTTTTCCATGCGCTTTTATTGGTTGATTTTGCATCTGTACTTGCAAGTAGCACATGGGTTGGATTTGAAAGAAAGATTGTGCCTGTGCTTACGGCACGTTCGGGATTGTAAAAACCATTAACTACTGCGCCAATTGTTGTGTTTTTGCTCAGAAAAATATCAGTGCCCAGTTTCAAAGCATTTGCGGCATTCCAATTTGTTTTATCAGATTGTTGGTTGAGCAAAGTTTGAATTGTTTTGGCAGATGGGTTTAAAAATTTTCGATCGATGATAAACGTACGCATGGTATTGCGTTCGTTACGACTGAAGGTTGCGAAGAGGTTGACTTTGTTTTTACGGTAATTAAAATTAAGATCCTGATTGTTCCTGGCATAAATGCCCTGTGTATAACCAGCGGTAAATGTAGCACTGTAGCCAAGCTGCATTGCTTTTTTAGTTTTGATGTTGATTAAACCACTTGTACCTGTTGCATCAAACTTAGCCAATGGATTGGTCATAATTTCAATCTGATCTAATTGTGTGCCTTGTAAATTTCGGAGATAGTTTGCCAAGTCTTGACCAGAAAGGTAAGCCGGCTTGCCATCTATAAAAATCTGTACCCCAGCTTTTCCTTTTAAACTGATGTTGCCATCTTTATCTACGGTAATGCCTGGCGATTTCTCTAAAATCTCTAAGGCGCTGGCCCCCGCATTACTTGCCGATGCATTTACATTTACAATCATTTTATCTGCTTTTTGCTCAAACAAAAGTTTTTGGGCCTGCACTGTTATTTCTTTTAATGCTTTAATATCGGTTACCATTGTAATAGCCGGAACGATTAGGGTATTGCTTCCAATTACATTAATACTAATGGTACTTTGCTTATAGCCAATTGTAACTGCTTTAATCAAATACTTGGTTTCATTAACCCCTTCAAAAATGTATTCGCCATTGTTAGCCGTATACACTGTTTTAATGAGTAGGCTATCTTTTACTTGGTAAAGCGAAATGCTTGCAGCAGCTAGTGGTTTTTGATTTTCATCTTTTACTGTTCCTTTAATTACAGCTAGCTTTTGTGCAGCTCCTTCAAATGAGATCAACGATAAGGCCAATAGCAATACCGAAATTGTTTTGCTTTGAGAGGATAGTAACGACCTGATTTTTTTGAAGAGCAATAACCCCCATCTTCTTACATACAGGTTAAGTATCAGGCTTATCATAACAAATATGGTTCCTGCTGTTATAGAAATAAAGGCGCCAAATGTAAATGTCATACCTAGTACAAAGCCCAATAAATATTCTGCCCTATAAATGGGAAAAAGAAAGGCGAGCAAAATAATGGCATTAAACAAGTAGCCAGTAATTTTTGAATAACCTAGAGCGAAAAATGTAGAGAGTGCTATACCATATACCAATGCAGAGCAGCAGCCGTAAAGTATGTTTTTTGGAAACTTTAAAGGGCTTGTGTTGTTATCTTTAACTAGTCGTTTTTGGATCCGGTAGGTGAGCAAGAACGTAAGTAAAGGAAGTAAGAGGCCGCTCCACCAATCAGAAATTTTGGGTAAATCTTTTCGGTGCAACAGGTGGTGGCTAACAACACCGCCATGAAAGTGGTTCCATAACAATAGTGCCCAAATGGCTGTGGTAATTGCGACTGTAAAATATAGCCGGTAAGAAAGAAATTTTGTTTCGGTCATCGGTATCCTCATCAATTGTTATCTGTTTATTGATAAACTAAATTAGATAGCCGAGATTTGTTTCCATTTACCAAATGGTAAGAAATTAACCTATCTCCATATTTATTCGGTAATTTCTTTTCTTATTCTACTTAAACTTTGAGGGGTAATGCCCAATAAAGAAGCAATATGTTGCAAAGGCACATTTTGCATTAGCTGGGGGTGTTTATTCGCGAATTTTAAATACCTTTCTTTAGCGGTTAGATTTATCAAATCAAATGCTCTAAGCTTTTCTGCATCTATGATCTTTTGAAATACCAAAAGGGTAAATTGTTGCAGCGTTTCTCCCTTTTTAAGGAGTAAGTCGATATCATCTCTTTTCGCTCTAATCAAGACACAATTTGTAATGCTTTCAAGATTTTCATTTGAGATTTCCTTCTCTGTATACGATGAAAAGCAGGAAAAAAAACCAGGCTCAGTATTAATCGCAGTAGTAATTTCGATGCCCGTCTCTTCTAATCTATATTTTCTTAAAATCCCAGAAATGATAAAGTTTTCATAAAGATGAATTTTTCCAGCTTTTTCAATAATGGTATTTTTATCAAATTTGATAATCTCAAAATGATCGTAGCAAAGCTGCTTATCATATTCAGTTAGCGGACTAATTTTATGAATAAAATCGAAAAATATATTAAAATAGGCTAACCTGTCCATTTTATCTGGCCTTGTTAAAATATCGGTTGATGTAAAGAGGCTTAATTTGTGTTAAACCCAATAGTAACAATGGGTATTTTAACAGCTCACTTTAATTTAAGACTATACAACTAGTGCTTTGTTACGGTAATTGTAGGCTGAATGGCTCTTTTGAAGATGTAACGTAATTTTCAAACTATACTAAGTCAATTGGCCAAAAAAATATAAAGAAGGGAAATAATTACAACTAATGGGGAAGTCTGCCTATAAAGCCCGCCTGTTTTTCATTGCACCTTTGTATCGTTGACACAAACAAAAAAATCAACGCTAAAGAAAATGAAAAAGCTAAATGTAAAAAACACAATCAAAAATGGTTTATTGGCCGCTACAGTGGCTATCGCTTCAGTTGCAGGTACTGTTAACGAGGCAAATGCACAATCGGTTAAAAATGTGGTATTGGTGCATGGCGCCTTTGCCGATGGCTCTGGCTACAAAGCACTTTATACTGTACTTACTAAAAAAGGATACCATGTAACCGTAGTACAAAACCCGTTAACTTCTTTAGAAGACGACGTAAATGCTACAAAAGTGGCTTTAGATAAACAAGATGGCCCTGCAATTTTGGTAGGCCACTCTTGGGGAGGCACTGTAATTACCGAGGCAGGTAACCACCCTAAGGTAGCTGCATTGGTTTATATTGCGGCTTTCCAACCCGATAATGGAGAATCTACTGTACAATGGTTGCAAACCGCACCTCCTGCTCCAGAAAATGGCGTGCTTCCTCCAGATGATAAGGGGATTGTTTATTATGATAAAGCGAAATACCATGCTGGCTTTTGCGCCGATATTAGTAAAGAGGAGGCCGATTTCATGTATGCCTCGCAAGGTGCCTTTTATGCCAAAGGTTTTATCGCCAACATTACCCATGCCGCTTGGAGAGATAAACCTGCCTATGGCCTCATTGCTACCGAAGACAAAAGTATTGCTCCAGAAATTCAACATGCCATGTACAAACGTTCCAATACAAAAGTTACCGAGATTAAAGGCAGCCACGTCATCTTCATGTCGCAACCAGAAAAAGTAGCGGCGGTAATTATCGAAGCTGCAACAAAAGGTGTTCAGAAAAAATAAACCTTTAATCAAAGGGTTCCAAAACTTCTTCTGAAGTATAACCAAAAGCATCAACCTTTATCGGGCTGATGCTTTTGGTGTGTATAGGGTCGGGATTGCAAGTCCCGACCAACAGGAAAGCAAAAAACATTAGTTATATTCAGGATTAATTATGAAAAGACAAATCACATTAATCATCTTATTAGTGATGATGATTTTAAGTAGCCTGTTTACAGGTGCAGATATCAAAGGCTGGATATTTCTCTATGAGTTCGAATTAGAGATATTTGATCCAGTAGTAGCAGGGCAATATGGGTATGCGTTGCTTAAGATATTGATAGGTCTGTCACATTTGGTCATCCTGATTTTACCCTTCCTGATCAAGACCCGCCTTTTTACCAAACTACTCATAATTGCGCCACTGATATTTATTGTCGCCCATACTATTGCCTTAGGCTTGATATTTTTCCTGCTGATCCCATTTCTGATATTTTGGTTGATGGCAATAGATGTAAATAAAAAGATGCAACACCAGCTGACTTCTTAATCTATAAGGTCGAGATTGCAAATCCCGACCAACGTCTCTACCAATACCGAGCAATGTTCGCTACCAATACCCTAACGCTTAAAATACCGATCGTTAGAATAAACACCTACTATAGCGCCTTGTGTTCTTTTTATAGAGAAAGACCTTAACATGGTGCTGAAGTTAATCAACCCTGTGCTATCCGTTAGCAGGTACAACTGTCCTTTTAAATTGCCCCAAGAAACTTTGCCCGTTGGTTTAATCTCCATTGTACCCGATTTTTCACCTCCATCGTAAACACCGGCCAATTTTTGATCTAAAACTATTTTAGTTTGCATGGCCTGTGCAATTTCTTTTGTTTCTTCTGCATCACTAGCAAAGTTCCCTTTTAATGAGGCCAAGTTCTCTTTAAGGATCTGTTGTTTGTTGGTTTTACCTAATATCGAATTGTAAATGTAATTGGCCACTAAATGCGGCAAAGCTTCCATGCCTTTGGTATTACTAAGTACCACAATACCAATTTTATGGGCTTTCATAAACGAGAGGTGCGAGGCAATGCCACTATAACCACCCAAACGAGAGGTCAATTGTTCGCCATTAAAAACAGCCTGTTCCCATCCCAAACCATAACCAAACCGTTGGTAAGATTGGTATTGACTTTGCTGCGGCACCAGAGCCGAAGTAGCCATATCAAGTGTTTGTTTGTTCAATACGCCAGGTACCGATTGTCCATCGCTGATAAAAAACTGTAGGTAGCGAAGCAGGTCGTTTACCGTGCTCAAATGCCCGCCAGCGGCCGACATTGAATTGTCTGCTTTATCGAATACTGCTTTTTGTTGACCTTCTGATTGATCGATTACATAACTGATGTATTTAGGATTTGCCTTAGATACATAGGCTGTGGTGGCATACATGCCCAATGGTTTAAATACCTGTTCGTCCATTACCTGTTGCCATGGTTTTTGAAATTTTTGTGCTACAATTAAAGCATAAAGTACAGGGCCTAAATTAGAATAGCTAAAATTCTGGTTGGGCAAAGCAGTACTGTATTTTTTAAGTAGGGCCAACTGTTGTGCCGTACTTTGCTCGCCAATAAAAGCTGTCCATACTACTAGGTCGTTATTTTTAATGCCATGGGTATGGGTCATTAAAGAGCGGATGGTAATTTTATTGGGTTGTATTTTTTGATCGTCAAATGTAAAGCCGGGTAGGTAATCAGCCAAGGTTCCATCTAATTTAATGATCCCTTTTTGGTCTAAAACGGCTGCCAATGTTCCAGTTAATGATTTAGAGGTAGAGGCCAGGTAAATCTGCGTTTTGTCGCTAAACAATGTTTTGGTTACAGGATTGGAATAACCATAATTCTTTTTCAGGATAACTTTTCCATCTTTAACCACTCCAATGGTTAAGTTGAGCTGGTTTACACCAAAAGACTGTTTAATTTGGTTGAGCAAAACATCGAGCGAATCGTTTAGGTTTTTACTCCCTTTATTTTGGTGATACTGGGTTGTAGTAAAGTTACCTGTTGAGCTAGGAGCAAGCGCACTGAAAACGGTAACGGCCATTAGTCCCAGCACATAAAATGCAAAAAGGTATGGTCGCTTAAAGGTGTTTGTTAAAATCATGGATATAAACTGATATGGATTTTGATATCAACTTTGAGACTACCTGAATGTAAAACAGGTTACAGTAACACTTGGCTAAGCACCAAGATTTAGCTTAAGCAGTAAACTCTTCCATGCCCAAGCCATTATTTTGATTTTTTATTTCGATTAAAAATATTGCTTCCTGATCTGGAATCGAGATTATGATAAATATTTATCTATAATTGATTGAAATTTATTGTTTTTCAATAAATATTTATTACGTTTGTATCGTTAATTTAAAATTTAATAGCAATGGAAATTAAAATTAGTACCAAACAGATCCTTCGCGTACTAGCCGTATTGGCATGGATCATATTTGTTGGCCTATGCGTAGAAGCTGGAGGGGTCATCTCTAACGCTTTTTATACCTTGGTGCTTAATCCTCAAGGCGCTGCTAGTTTTTGGCCGAAACTTGACCTGTCTAGCCTTTACCAATATGATAAGGGGTATTTCTTAGTCGAAACCTCATTGATGAGCATAGCTGCTATAATGAAAGCAATCATGTTTTACCTGATCACTAGCATATTGAGCAGCAAAAAGCTCGATATGTCGCAACCCTTTGTTCAAGAAGTAGGCCGTTTTGTTTTTAATTTAGCTTATTTGTCTTTGGGCATAGGCATCTTCTCTAGATGGTGTGTTGAAAATACCCAGTGGTTGGTTAAGCAGGGCATAACCATGCCAGATGTAGCAAAGTTAAATGTAGATGGTGCCGATGTATGGTTGTTTATGGGTGTAATCCTCTTTATTATTGCACAAATTTTTAAAAGAGGGATCGAAATCCAATCAGAACACGAACTAACGGTATAAATATGGCAATTATAGTAAACCTCGACGTGATGATGGCCCGAAGAAAAATGTCGCTGAACGAGCTTTCAGAAAAAGTAGACATTACTTTGGCCAATCTGTCTAACCTCAAAACAGGGAAGGCAAAGGCCATAAGGTTCACCACACTCAATTCTATTTGTAAGGCACTAGACTGCCAGCCAGCAGATATCTTAGAATATACGGATAAATAAACAGGCGCTATTTAATGCTTGTTTGGGCACTGTAAAAATCGGCCCCTGGGCTTGCCATGCCTTATGCTTTCAAAAATAAATATTCAACGATGTGATTTTTAATGCACTTCTGCGAATAATAGACAACAATTAACCGAGTATACATTAATTTAAAAAACAGAACATGAAAACAGTACACTTTAAATGGTCTAAAAGGCCACAGCAATTGACCTTTGTACTTTTAGTATGCATAGGCCTATTCCATCCCGCAATAAGCTTTGCACAAAAAAATGTAAAAGCCCCAAAAGAAGACCTTCATACTATTGTTATGGCCGGAAACCTAAGCGCTTTGAAACAGCACATTGCTGCAGGTAGCGATCTTAATGTAAAAGAGGCCATGGGTGGTTCTAGTCCCTTAATTATGGCAGCCCTATTGGGTAAAACCGATATGGCCAAGGCCTTGATTGATGCAGGTGCCAACCTGAATATAAAAAATAACGATGGGTCAACCGCACTTCACGTCGCAGCCTTTTTTTGCAGGCCCGATATTGTAAAGATGTTATTGGGCAAACGTGCCGATCGTACCATTAAAAACAATTACAATAGTACAGCCTATCAGTCTGTTGTTGGTCCTTTTAAAGAAGTGAAAAGTGCTTACGATATGATGGGGAAAATGCTGGCGCCAATGGGGCTAAAATTAGATTATGCCTATATCGAAGCTACACGGCCTAAAATTGCGGCCATGTTGAAATAATATAAAAGATTATGGCATCAAATTATAGAAGGTACGATATCGATTGGCTAAGAGTTATCGCTATTGGTCTGCTCCTCATTTACCACTTGTCAATTGGTTTCCAGCCATGGGGTATCATGATCGGTTTTATTGTAAACGCCAAAACCTGGGAAACTTTATGGTTGCCGATGACGATGCTCAATATCTGGAGAATTCCACTGCTGTTTTTTGTATCAGGCATGGGCGTATATTTTGCCATACAAAACAGAGATTGGAAACAATTACTCCTAGAACGAGGAAAAAGGATCCTGATCCCTTTTGTGTTTGGTTATTTTTGTATTGTTCCATTGCACATTTACCTATGGCAATATGCTAACCAATGGGAGCTGAGCTATGTGCCAAATGCTGGTCATTTATGGTTCTTAGGCAACATATTTAGCTATGTAGTTATCTTGCTACCAGTTTTTATATGGTTAAAGAAAAACGAGCATAGCAAAATAGGCACATGGATAAAAAAATGGTTTGCCACACCATTGAGCCTACTTGTTGTCATTGCAGCTTTTGTAGCTGAGGCGGCATGGATCAACCCGATGCCCTATGAGCTTTATGCAATGACGTGGCATGGTTTTTTTCTGGGGATATTGGCCTTTTTCTTTGGTTTTTGTTTCATGTTAGCTGGCACTGGTTTTTGGAACATGCTCTTAAAATGGAAATGGATCTTTTTATTGATCGCCATAGGGCTTTACGCTTGGCGCATGATGCAGCCCCAATTACAGGTGCCTATCTATCAATTGCCCATTGAGTCTATTTTTTGGTTATTGGCTATTTTTGCTTTTGGTTTCAGGTATTTGAACCATCCTAGCAATGTACTTCGTTACCTCAGCCAGGCGGCATATCCTATCTACATTCTCCATATGTTATTTTTATATCTGGGCTCGGTACTCATCTTCCCCTTGGCAATTGATGTGAGGTTGAAGTTTGTAATGGTGTTATTGTTTACAGGGGTTGGCTGCATGGCTTTTTATGAACTTATCATCAAAAGAATTAATTTTCTAAGACTATTATTTGGCCTAAAGAATCTGGGTTAATCACCTAGATTCTTTTATTTTCTATAGGTGTTTATTTGATCAAGGAATAGCATAGAATTAAATTTTATGCTCAAATAAGTATATCTTCAAACTTTAGTGTCATTACTAATGACACCAAAAGAAGATAACCACATAAGTTGAGTATGAATGCCAGCACAGAACAGTAAGATCAACGAACTATTCAGGGAAATCCAATCTGGAAATAAGGCTGCGTTCGACGAACTTTTTGCACTTTATTACGATCGGCTTCTTGCTTTTGCCAAACAATATACCAAACAATTGGAAAGTGCCGAAGAGCTTACTTCCGAGCTTTTTGTAAGAATTTGGCTCAAACGCGAAACACTTTCTACTGTACTTAACCCAGAAGTTTATCTTTTCATCTCCATTAAAAATGCCTGCTTAAACTTAATCAGGTCTAACAAAAAAAGGCAACAGATTTTTACAGAACCACCTATTGGACAGGTATTGGAGCAAATTCCACATGCTTATGGAATGTTAATGGAAGATAAGGAACTGAGCAAATTACTTGATTTGGCCGTGGCAGCGCTTCCGGCACAGCGCCAAATGATTTTTAAATTGGTTAAAGAGCAGGGGCTGAAAAGCAACGAGGTCGCCCAGATTTTAGGCCTCTCTAAAAGAACTGTCGAAAACCAGTTGTACAAAGCTGTAAAAGCCCTTGCCGAAGCGATAAGTGAGTACTTGGGCTATCATCCGCAAGCCAAAACTGCCAAAATTCAAGCATTTTCTAACTTGGCTTTGCTCTTTTTTTAAAGTGGCAATGAGTAATTCTTTAAACGCAGGTGTCTTTAAGTTGTAAGCCTTTGAACAATGAACAAAGAAAATTTTTTAGCCCTACTATCTAACCAGCTCTCTGGAGAGATTGCACCAAGCGATAGTGCGGCCTTGGCTCAGGCCATTGAAAACAATGAGGAGTATCAACGCTTGGCCACCGAGCTTCACCATTATTTTGAGCAGCACCAAACGGTTGAGCCAAAAATAGATCAGCTCAAACAAACCTGGAAAATGATCGAGATAGCCGAAGCGCAAGGTTTTAAAGAACGGTTCAATTATTCGGCACTCAAACAAACCCGTGCTTATACCACTTGGTTAAAGGTGGCAGCTGTATTGGTATTGTTAATTGGCGCTGGGGTGTTAGGTAATCATTTGTTAAACCGCAACGCCGAGCAAAACTTCATTACCCTTGTTGCCACAAATGAAAAAACTTTCAAGTTGTTAGCTGATGGAACTAAAATATGGTTGAACAAAAAATCGACCCTCCGCTACAACAAAACTTTTGGTAAACAACAACGTGAAATATTTTTAGAAGGTGAAGCTTATTTTGATGTGGCTAAAAACAAAGAGGTGCCCTTGTTTATCCATGCCGGAAATATTGATATAGAGGTAAAGGGTACCGCTTTTAATGTCAATGCTTATCAAGGAAACCCCAACATCCAGGTGGCGCTGATCAGAGGGTCAATTCAAGTAACTAACAGGCTCGATCAAAAACATCAAGTGCTGCTTCAGCCCAACCAAAAGCTGATTTTTTCTAAGCTCAGTTCAAAAAACGATCAGTTTGCAGTACTGCCCATTGCACCTGAGCTACTGCTAAAAGAAACCAAATGGACTTCAGATACTTTGACCTTCCAAAAGGAAAAACTCAAAGACCTGGCCCTACGCCTAGAGAAAAAATACGACCTGAAGATAGAAGTAAAGAGCGAGCTGTTAAAAGAAAAACGCTTTAGCGGAACCTTTACCAACGAAACCATACAACAGGCCTTAGAGGCACTTAAACTTTCCTATCCGTTAACCTATACAATCAGCAATAAGTTGGTGGTGATTAAAGATTAAGGATGAAGAAATTGATATTACTGTTGTTACTCATTGCTGTTGGTGGGCTATTGTATGGCCAAGACAGAAAAGTAACCCTAAACCTGAATAAACAACCCATTTACACTTTATTTAAACAAATTGGAACCCAATGTGGCTATACCTTTGTATATAGTGATGAAGTGGTTTCAGATACGATGCTAGTTTCGATAAAAGTGACTCAACTCCCCGTTTTAAAGGTGCTGGATAGTGTGCTTTCGAGCAAACAACTTTTTCATCAGGTACTGTCAGAAAATATGATTGTAATTGGCAGCAAAAGACTGTTGAAAAAAGAAGAAGATGGCGTAACGAAAACACTCCTGTCTGGAAATGTGGTTAATCCAGAAGGTCATGCGGTGCCTTTCGCCACCATTTCGCTGTTAACAGATGAAGTACAGATCAATGGGGCAATAGCCAATGAGCAAGGCAGCTTTCAGTTTGCACACAACCTGCAGGCCAACAAAGCTTATACGTTAAAAATATCATCTATTGGTTACGAGGTTTTAGCGCTTAAATTTTTGCTAACAGAGTCTAATTTACCCTACAAAGTATTTGGAAAATTGAAGTTAATGCCCAAAGCAAAACTGTTAAATGAAGTGAAAGTTACCGGCAACCAGAAGTTAATAGAAATGGATGGTGGAAATATTGTGTTCAATGTAGCTAAAAGCATCAATGCACAAGGCTCAAACGCATTAGAAGTATTGAGTAGGGCACCAGGGGTAACTGTAGGTGCCGACAATAACATCTCCCTTAACGGAAAGGCTGGGGCTGCGGTACTAATAGATGGTAAACAAACTTACCTCTCGAGTAGAGAGATTGCAGAATTGCTCAAATCAATGTCGTCATCAGACATCAAATCGATAGAAATTATCAATAGCCCAAGTGCCAAATACGATGCTTCGGGTACTGCTGGTATTATCAACGTAAAGACTTTGAAATCGATGATACAAGGTTTCAGTGCGGGCTTTACTACAGGGCTGAGTTATGGGGTATACCTCAGAAACAACCAAGACCTTTCTTTTAGTTACAGAAAAAACCGCTTGAACCTTTACGGCAATTACAATCATTTTTTAGGTTACTACTCTTATCTCTATGGTGCAGACCGTATTCAGGAGGGAAAGTTCTACAATAGTTTTACCGACGATACAGACAAACGGAATAAGATGGGGTCGAGATTGGGTGCCGATTTTACAATTAACAAAAACCATACGATCGGTATTTTGCTCAATGGTAATTTTATTTTTGGAGGTGGGATAACCGATACCAGAACCGATATCGGTTTAATGCCAACAAGCAATATCGACCAAACACTTACGGCCGTTAACGATTATTATTACCAACAGACCCAACGTTACAACGTTAACCTAAATTACAAATACGAGGATACTTTAGGAAGGATCATTAACATTGATGCAGATTATGGCGATTATACCAAGGGTTCGGGCAATCTTCAATCTAACAAATATACTGCGGCAAATCAGACCGTAATTAGCGATAACCTTTACCGTTCTATCAATGCCAATAAAATTGGACTTAAAGCCATTAAGGTAGATTATACCACCAATCTATGGAAGGGGAAACTAGAAACAGGTACTAAATATTCATCAGTATCGGCAGACAATGATGCCAAATTTTTAGAGGTAAAGCCCAATGGTGAATTTATAGATCTCTCTAGAACGAACCGTTTTGCCTATCGTGAGGAAATTACAAGTGCCTATGTCAACTATAAAAAAGACGTAGGCAAATGGCAGCTTCAGGCTGGGTTAAGGGTAGAAAATTCGGCTTCTGAAGGGAAATTGAATGCAACTTCTGGCAGTGCCGGAAACGCCAAAATTACCACCAGAAATTATACCAATCTATTCCCTTTCTTTTCGGCGGCGATCAAACCCTCAGCAGCACATAACTTTTCGTTCAGTTACTCGAGAAGGATAGATAGACCCGCTTACCAGAATTTGAACCCTTTTATCTACCTGTTAGATGAACTTTCTTATTGGCAGGGTAATCCTTTCTTAGAACCTCAGCTTAGCCAAAGAGCCTTATTGCAATATGTGTATAAAAGTTCTACTATTATAGGCCTAAGCTATACCTATACCGATAATTTTAGTGTGGAAGTAACCGATACAGTAGACCAAACCAAAATTGTAATGGTGCCACGCAACTTGGGTATACAGCAACATTTGGCCCTAATGCTTACCCAAACCCTTGTGCCAACCAAGTGGTGGAACATGACTTTTAACGGTACTTTGTTTGGCCTTTACAATAACATCGATTTTGGTGCAAACAGAAAGCTGAACCTGAAACAAACTGCTGCAAGATTGAGCCTGCAACAGACTTTTAAACTGCCCTACAAGATGACCGGAGAAATAGTAAGTGTTTACAATTCCAAACGTTTGTCGGGAGCCAACCAATTTGCCAGACCTACCAGTCAGGTAGATTTAGGCTTACAGCGCAATTTCATGGACAATAAAGCCACCTTAAGGTTGGTGTTTAGCGATATTTATAAAGGTACCAAAGCCAGCTCTATACAAAGTGTGGCGGGGCTCTATATCCGTAACTACAGTTATTTTGAAGCCCAACAAGTAAAGCTCAATTTTAGTTACCGGTTTAGCTCAGGTAATGCTAAAGGACCAAGAAGTAGAAGCTCTGCACTTGAAAATGAAAATGGCAGAATCAAATAGATGGTCTAAGCATATTTTAAGTTTGTAAATTTTAATAAGTTAATCCTAAACTTTTGCTAGCTTGCTTTTAGATCAATCAGGGGATAAGACAAATTGGGATAACAAAAATTTATGAAAACAATCATATTTTATGCGGCATTGGCTTTTATCATCACATTACTACCTTTCAAGAAGAATGAGAAAAGTAGTGAAGATATCACCACTTTAGAAGTACAAGTTAAAGGCCAGTTTTTTTTAGTAGAACAAAATTTATTTCGCAACCTTACAACAAGAACCAGTATTGGTTTTAAAGATGAGGATAGAGTTTTTGTTGTATACAAGATTAGAGAAAACCGATCGAATCAATCTGTTAAATTAGAACGTAAAATAGAAAAAGATACCATTGTTCTATATTATCTAATCAACAAAAATTCGAGTAGGGGATTAGTATATGGTCACGACAGGGTAAACCAGTTTAATGGTAGAATTTTTAATCTTGATTCTTTGTTATTGGATCGGGGCATTGATAGCAATAATTTTAGAGTTTTAAGCCTAGACCTTGGTCAACCAGCTGAAATCATACAAAAGGATAAATATCAAAAAATGGAGAGGTATCTCTTTAAAAAGACCACCACGGCAGACCCTGATAGTATCATTAGACATTACGATAGTCAGTTTAAAAAATTCGACTTTACATTTTCAAATAGTTTGGATAGGATAAATGATAGCAAGCTGGTAAAAACCCAAATCATTTATAATGGTGTAGCAAAACAAATTGCACAAAGTGATGTAGATATTCCAAGACGTGAGATGATCTGGGAAATGAAAACGGATAAAAAAGTGGACAAAAAATTGTTAGCAGTCTATTTTAAAAAATTTAAGACTGATAGTGAAAACTTAAAGTTGAAATAGCATCATAAAGTAGGCTGCTAAGGCCATTTGCCAACTCGGTTTTGTATCCGTAATACCAGGAACAAAAACTATCTCTTGTAACTATCCAATGCCATAATTTCTTTCTTGTAAGCAGCAGGTAAAAGCGCATTTTTAAGAATCGTTTTGACCCTGATCAAACGGCTAAGTTTGTACAACTTTAACATTAGTACTGCAAAAATGCTTTTCCCTAAACCTAACAGCTGATTGACCTTGGTTGGTAATAATAAGATTTGCGATTGTTTCAATATCATGTACCTTACCCAGCCCAAGTGTTTGCGGTATTGTTTGTACAGGTCTATAGTAAAATCGCCTTTAATGAGGTTTTCTTCTAGCGCAGTTGTACGCATTACTTGCCAGTCTTCAAATGTAGTGGGTAAGGCTTTGATGGCCATCCGAGAGCCCATTCTGTAGAATACGTTGAATACTTCTTCTTTTTCTTGAGTACTTAACTTCCGCTCCAAAAGCTCAAAAGACCGAATAGAATAATCCATTAACATATACAACACATCCCGGTAGGCCCAATCGGGAATTTGTTGCCCACGCTGTTCTTCTACACCTTTGTGTATGCTTGAGATTTTATCAATGGCATGCATGGCCTCATCGTAAGTTGAAAAAACGATCTGCCTGGCATACGAAACCGTTGAAAATAATCGCTTTAAAGGGTCGGCAGGTAAACGGCCAGTAAAATATAGCCAATCTACCGCCTTGTTTAAGGCAAATTCTGCCGAGGCACCTGCAAAAATCAATAAAATGGTATCTCCACTTCCCCAAATCTGGCGAACAATGGAATCCTTAGCAACAAAGTGTTTCATCATCTTTTCCTCCTCTAAATACCTTATGAGTAACCAAAAATGGTCGCTCTCCCTCAAATAATTTTGTGAGATTACTTGCAAATCTAAAACTAATATTTAACTTTGAAAAAAAAAGTACTTTCAAATGAAAGAAGAAAAGGATTATATCGGAGATATTGCGGCCATCCGTACCATGATGGAACGGACCTCCAAATTCCTCTCGCTCTCGGGTTGGGCGGGTATCATGGCTGGTATTTACGCCCTTGCAGGGGCTTGGATAGCCTACAAGTTATTTTACTTTAATCCTAACGAGATTGTTTATAAACCTGTTGAAACAGAAGGCTGGTCGGCCACACTTGTACAATTAATCGGACTGGCATTGGCAATTTTGATCCTTACCTTAGGCACAGCGATTTTTCTTTCGGCTAGAAAAGCGAATAAACGCAACGAAAAGATCTGGAACGCTACCTCCAAACAAATGTTGATCAATATGGCCATCCCATTGGTAACAGGGGGTGTATTGATTCTTATTTTGATTGCTAAGGGATTACTTGGATTAGTAGCCCCGCTTACCTTGGTGTTTTATGGCCTGGCCATGTATAACGCAAGCAAGTTTACTTATTCAGAGATGAAAGTGTTGGGACTGATGGAGATTGCGCTAGGTTTAGTTGGTGCCTATTTTATTGGTTACGGTCTTTTATGCTGGGCAATAGGCTTTGGGGTGCTGCACATTATTACAGGTATTTATCTCCATTACAAATACGAACGGTGAAGTTAACGATAGAAGGATTTCATAAGGCCTTTGAGAGTAGGATAAGACTTGGCATTATGTCGGCCCTAGCAGTAAACGAGAAACTCAGTTTTAATGAGTTAAAGGAATATCTCGATCTTACTGATGGGAATTTGGCAAGCCATATCAAAGCACTAGAGAAGGATGGTTTTATTGATGTGAGCAAATCGTTTGTTGGCAAAAAACCGCATACGAGCTATTTTATTACCAAAGCTGGTGTAGCTGCCTTCAATCAACACTTAAAGGCTTTGGAAAATTTAATTAAATCACAAATGAAATAAGGAGGTGTACTTTTTTTTTATACCTATACTTTGAAAAACAAAGTTCTTTTAAATAAAATATAAACCAATAAAAAAATAAATTATTATGACAACAAAAGAGAATTTAATACTGCCATTCATCCATCGTGGTTCGCGAAGTAAAAGGATGGTGCAAGGCGCAATTATCGGTCTAGTGCTCATTTCTGCTTTTCTGATCAGTGCAGGGCAAGGCAAACCAGAGTGGGGAAATTGGTGGATGATTAGGCCATTGCTTATTGTTCCATTTGCAGGTGCAGTAGGTGGTGCAATTTATTACTACATGGACGAAATCCGCTCGAAGGGTGGATGGCATCGCATCATTGCAGATCTGATCAGTTTTGTCATCTTTATGATTGGCATATGGATGGGATCCGTTTTAGGCTTGAGTGGTACGTATTGGAATTAAGTAGGGAACACAGTAGATTTATTTAAAGTTATGATCATATGAAAACACAGATTCTTAACAATCTCGATCAACCTGCACAACTAGAGCAGTTGTACAGAAAAGATAAAACAGGATTTAAACGGGCATTTAATTCCCTATATCCTGAAATTAAAGACAGTACCTTGGCAAGTTATTGGAACGAACGTTTAAACTTTACCAGCGACGAAATCTCGTGGGGAACTCGTACAGACCTCGTTTTTGTAATTATTGCTGCACTTATTGCGGGTACCATTGCAAAGCTACCGGCCATATTTTCTATAAGTGAAGATTTTTTCTACCCAAGAAATATTGGATTTATCGTTTTTCCAATGCTTACGGTCTACTTTGCCTGGAAGAATAAATTAGCTATTTCTAAGGTTATTTTTCTAGCTGGAGCAATGCTTGCAGGTTTGATCTTTATCAACCTATTGCCAAACGTTAAGCATAGCGATACACTGATGTTGTCATGTGCTCACCTGGTCTTGTTCTTATGGGGCGGATTGGGCCTTGCCTTTGTTGGGGGCGTACAAAATGATAGCGAGAAAAGACTTGGTTTTTTGAAATACAATGGCGACCTGGTGGTAATGACTACCTTGATTTTAATTGCGGGGGGACTAATGAGTGCGGTTACCATTGGCCTTTTCTCTTTAATAGGTTACAATATTGCTGAAGTTTATATGGAAAATGTTGGCTTTTTTGGGGCTGCTGCAGCACCTATTGTCGGGACATATCTTACACAGACCAATCCACAATTGGTGGGTAAGGTATCGCCAGTAATTGCCAAAATATTTAGTCCATTGGTATTGGTAATGTTGGTGGTTTACCTTGTTGCAATTATGTACTCGGGTAAAAATCCTTACAACAACCGCGAATTTCTCTTGATCTTTAATGCTTTGCTTGTTGGGGTAATGGCCATTATCTTTTTCTCCATTGCAGGTACACCCGCATCGGCCAAAAGTCGTGCAGCAATGGGAATCTTGTTAGCCCTTTCAATAGTCACAATAGTAGTTAATGGTATTGCACTTTCTGCTATCGTATTCCGGATTTCTGAGTGGGGGATGACACCCAACCGAGCTGCGGTTTTAGGAGGAAACATTTTGATCTTGATCCACCTCATTTTGGTGTCCACCAAATTGTATGGGTATATGTCTAAGAAAACTGAATTAAATACAGTAGGCAAGGCCATTGCTTGGTACTTACCAGTGTACTGTGTCTGGGCCCTTATCGTAACCTTTATTTTTCCTTTCCTTTTCGGGTTTAAATAACGATTAGTCTTTATCAGTTTTTACCACAAAGATACTAAGTGCACTAAGGTTCTATTCTTGGTGTTCTTGGTGCCTTTGTGTTTTTTAGATTTATAATTGATCACATTATCCGTTGGCGAGGACGCCAACTAACGCACAATGGGGTTTTACCACGAAGGCAAAAAAGCACTAAGGTTTATGCTTTGTGATCTTGGTGTCTTTGTGTTTTATAATGGGCTAGGGTCGAGATTGTAAATCCCGACCAACAATGATGGACTAATAATGATTGGGAAAGCCAATTTCTAAGTTTTTTTAACGTTAGTCGGGCTTTACATTTAAATCTTTTTGTACTTCGGAAGGCCTCAGCATACAAAAAGGATTTTCATTTCAATCCCGTTTATTTAATGCAGGCCTATGTAACTATTTAAGGTTGCATTTTGCCTAGAACCACTGCCTTTGTTAAATAAACCTGATTGCAGTGAATGCCGATTTTTCATCGGCAGCAACGGAAAGCCTGCCTACCGCAGGCAGGCGGGGCTGAAAAAACCGAAGAACTACGGACAATGTTTTTCGGAAACTCAATAAATAGGGCTTCTTTGAGCCTGAAAAGGGCTAGGACTGCAGTTTGTCCTATTAAAAATAAAAAAGGTCGA
>NZ_LLWP01000002.1 GCF_001412215.1 Pedobacter sp. Hv1 | reverse complement strand
TGGGCAAGCTTATGCAAATGCGAATGGAACTTGTAGTTACCCACCTAAAATAACTGGACCAGTTAAAGCTTCTTTAGGTGTAGAGTACGATTATTTTGCGGATAATACATCCGGTGGGGATACATTCCAATGGATTATTCCATCAAATTTTGCCTCAATAGAATCAGGGCAAGGTACAGGACACATTTCAATTTTAATAAATTATGATATAAGTAATCCACCTAAAGTTTTTACTATTTCGCTTAAAATTACAAGTAGCACAGGGATAGTAAAGCTTATTAATTACAATATTACGGCAATAAGAGGAAGAGGTTAGATTAATTTGAAAAGAGATTGTAATTCTATTAATTTTTGCAAAAAAATGTGATTTAGTAATAATTATTGAATAGTCCTAAGATGGATTAGGTATATATTAAAAAAATCCTTGTTGGTTTCAACAAGGATTTTTTTTCATGATACATATGTTGATTATTATTTCTTAACACGACGAACAAAACCCATCCAGAAATGTTAGAATATTAAACATGTAGTATGGCCAATATATTCTCTTCCCTAAAAAATGCCTATCAACTTTTTAAAAATGTAGACATCGGCAAACTAAACGAACTTTCAAAAAAAGTAGACTTGCCAAAGCTATTGAATGACGCAACACATTTAGATGAACAGCAATGGCAAGGTTTAATGAAATTGATGTCGTCAAAAGGTAAAAGCAAACCTTTACCCGCTATAGAAGGAGACTTTTACCATCTGGGTGATGAGGCCTTAAAAGATGAAGACAGAGCCTTACAGTTAAAAGTTAGGGCGTTTTTAGAAAAAGAATTGAAACCAATTGTTAATCAATACTGGTTGAAAGCTGAATTTCCTTTTGAATTAATCCCGAAAATTGCCGAATTGAATATTTGCGGATTGACCTACCAGGGTTATGGTTGCGCAGGTAAATCTAATTTAATGGAAGGGATTTTAGCCATGGAAATGGCTAGAATTGATACATCCATTTCTACATTTTTTGGTGTGCAGAGTGGTTTGGCTATGGGTTCTATTTATTTGCTGGGCTCTGAGGCCCAGAAACAACAATGGCTGCCTACTATGCAACAATTTAAAACCATTGGCGCATTTGGCTTAACCGAACCAGAAGTTGGCTCTGGGGCAGCTGGAGGGCTCGGTACAACTGCTAAAAGGAAAGGTGACCGATGGGTGTTAAATGGTCAGAAGAAATGGATCGGAAATGCACCATTTGCAGATGTAACCATTATTTGGGCAAGAGACTTGGACGATAACCAAGTAAAAGGCTTTTTGGTACGGAAGGGGACCAAAGGTTTTGCAGTAGAAAAAATGCACGATAAAATGGCCTTAAGAATTGTACAGAATGGATTGATCACTTTAACAAATTGTGAAGTAGAAGAAGCAGACCGTTTACAAAATGCCAATTCATTTAAAGATACGGCAAAGGTTTTACAGATGACCAGGGCAGGAGTAGCCTGGCAAGCTGTTGGTTGCGCAAGAGGAGCGTACGAAGCTGCATTGAAATATACACAGACCCGTAAGCAATTTGGTAGGCCGATTGCATCTTTTCAATTGATCCAGAATCATTTGGTTGAAATGTTATCGAACTTAACAGCCATGCAAACTTTGTGCTTTCGCTTGTCTCAATTGCAAGATCAGGGCTTGTTAACCGACGAACATGCCTCGTTGGCTAAGGTATTCTGTTCTATGCGAACACGCGATGTAGTAAGTAGGGCCAGAGAAGTAATGGGTGGTAATGGGATTTTGCTTGAATATGATGTAGCTAGGTTTGTAGCAGATGCCGAAGCCATTTACTCTTACGAAGGAACCAAAGAAATTAATACGCTGATTGTGGGCAGGGCAATAACTGGGTTTTCTGCTTTTGTTTAGCTATTTGAAAGGATTTCTGATTAATCCAAAATTGCCCATTGCCCCTTTTTCATACATCGCAAAACACGAAGCATTGTATTGCTGATCGAAATTTTCTGCCCCAGCGAATAATTTTGTAGGGGTATTTTTACCTTCTAAAAAGAAATAGACCTTGGTATTGCCATACTTGGTATGTGGCATTAAATTGCCATATTTTACTAATTCGGCTCCGGTGGTATCTTTAACAGTTACCGCATAAACTCTTTGGATAGGGCCAGTGTTATTGTCATTTCTATAGGTGGCTTTTTGTGTAAAACCGCCTTTTAGATCTTCAATGCCCGATTGCGTAAAAGTATCTTTTAGAATCCAGCCAACCAACACAAGTACAAGTAGGGCAAATATAATTTTGGTGGTTTTATGCTGCATAAAGAATAGTTGATGTAGATAAAATTTGAGGTCGAGGTTAGAGACCTAGACCTTAAAGGGTTGTCAGTCTGAGCTTGTCGAAGCATTTTTTACATTGGTCTTCGACAAGCTCAGACTGACATTCTATTTATTGTAACAGTTGGTCGGGATTTCAAATCCCGACCAACATTTGTATAATTATATCGTTGGCAAAATCTTTTCCATAGCTTCCATACCTTGGTCTATATGTTTTTTCTCGATACATAAAGCCGGACGGAAACGAATGGTCTGATTACCACAGCCTAAAAACATCACATTGTGCTCCATTCCTTTTTGGATAAAATCATTGCGCATTTCCTTGGTTGGAAAATCGAAAGCACACAATAAGCCACGACCACGTACATTGCTCATTTTGCTATGTTTTTGAGCCAATTGTGCTAAATTTTGTTTAAGGTATTCGCCAACTTCTGTTGCATTTTGACAAAGTTGATCTTCGTGCAGGATGTTTAAGATCTGTGTAGAACGTACCATATCTACTAAATTACCACCCCAAGTCGAATTGATACGCGAAGGCACCTTAAATACATTGCCTTCAACTTCTTCTACTTTTTTACCCACCAAGATACCACAAACTTGCATTTTTTTACCAAAAGCAACAATATCTGGTTGTGCCTGCTCGCTAAAGTGTTGGTGGCACCAGAATTTCCCTGTTAAACCTACACCTGTTTGCACTTCATCAAAGATCAAAAAGGCTTCATTTTCATCGGCCAATTGACGAAGTTTAATTAAAAATTCTTCGCGTAAGTGGTTGTCTCCACCTTCAGATTGGATGGGCTCTACCAATATGGCACAGATTTCATCTTTATTTTCTGCAAAGGCTTTTTTAATTTGTGCAATAGAGGCAATTTCTGTTTCTTCAGCTGTTGCTAAATTGGCATCAATTAATGGGAATTTAACCTGTGGTACAGTTACTCTAGGCCAGTCGAATTTGGCAAACCACTTGGTTTTATCTGGTAAGGTATTGGTTAAACTTAAGGTATAGCCCGAACGACCATGGAATGCTTTTTCGAAATGCAATACCTTGAAGCCTTTTTCTTCTTTATATCCTTTTGCGAAATTCTTTTGTACTTTCCAGTCCATAGCCACTTTAAGGGCATTTTCTACTGCTAAAGCTCCACCTGCAATAAAGAAAGCGTGTGGTAGGTACGAAGGAATACCAACTTTAGAGAAAGTAGCTACAAACTCTGCATATTGTTGTGTATATACATCAGAGTTTGATGGGTTAGCTAAAGCTGCTAAAAGCAAGTTGTGTTTAAAAGCTTCATCATTGATCATTTTTGGGTGGTTATAACCCAATGGTACTGATGCAAAACAAGTAAAGAAGTCTAACAGTTGGCGGTTATATTTTGAGTCATAAATATAAGCACCATTACTTTTTTCCATATCATAGGTAAGGTCGAAACCATCTGCTAAAATATGTTGCTGTAAAGTTTGGTTTACCTGATCTGGTGCTACACTAAGTTTGTACATAAATTTTATATTTTGGTATTTTCAAAAGTAGTAAAATGTGCCTAATTATCAAATTTAAGCACTATTTGAGCTTTTTAGGTAAAAACTAGGTTTAAACGATTTAAAGTTACTTTTTGTTAAAAAGATGTGTAGTTTTTAAGAATTGTGGAAAAATAAAAACATTAAAAACTGTCAGATTTCTTCTTTTGGGCTCATTTTATTTTAAAAAATCCCCAATAAATAATGCCTACCTTACCCTACATTTAAAAAACAGGATGATGAGATATGGAGTAGTAATTAGTTTCAATTCTATTAAAGGAATAGGAAACATTAAGGATAGTAGTACGAATATAGAATACGGTTTTTTAAAGGCAGATTGCCCTCACGAAGTAGAAATTTTAGATGAGGTAGCGTTTGAGGTGGTGACAGAAAATCATAAAATGAGAGCTACTAAGGTAAAGTTATCTTAAAACTGCATTCAATTGATCTTGCATTCCCAAAATCCCCAGCAATCCACCAGTGTGGATGGCTAAAATTTTTACGTCTTTTTTGAAATGGCCTTTTTGAGTTAAATCTGTAAGGGCATAAAACATTTTTGCAGTATAAACAGGATCAATTAGCATTCCCGTTTCGGCGGTGAATTTTTTAATAAACTGAAGCAGTTCTGGTGTTGTTTTGGCATAACCTCCAAAATGATAATCGGTGTGGAGTGTTAACTTGGTTGTATTGTTTTCGTAGGTAAGAATTTCGTCTTTGATGAAACTCCCCCCTTTTAAAACTGGCACAACATGAAGTTGGGTAGCCAAACTTTGAGCATTGATGCCTTTCAATAAGCCTGCAGCAGTAGTGCCAGTTCCGGCGGCACAAAAGATATGATCGAAATGTGTGGGCAGTTCTTCTATCACTTCTGCACAACCCAGTACAGCAGCTGCACTTGCCCCACCTTCATCAATAAAATAGGCTTCTTGGGCTGAACCAAAATGGGTATCGAAGAGTGCTTGTTTATTTTTGTATTGCTCGCGATCTGTAAAAATCAAATTCATGCCAAATAAGCGGCAGATCAATAACATTTCATTGGTTACATTTTCACCACGTACAAATGCTGTAGCTGTTAAATTGTTTCTTGCAGCTGCAGCAGCGGTAGCTACCAAATGGTTAGAATAGGCACCACCAAAGGTAACCAAATGTGTTTTGCCTTTTGCTTTTACATCTGCTAAAATGTACTTGAGCTTACGCCATTTATTGCCCGAAATATAAGGGTCTATCAGGTCGTCTCTTTTTACAAAAACTTCATTTAATGGAGTGAAGTGAACCTGATGGATGGGACTAAAAATTTGCATCTATAAAAAAAGCTTCCCCAAAGAGAAGCTTTTTAAATGAAGTTTTAAAATATTATTTACCGAACCCAAATCCTATTCCAGCATTTGCGTAGCTGTATTTTGAAACAGTGTAAGAGCCATATAATTTAAAAAATGCAAATTGAAGCTGAAAACCTAAAGCGGCTTTCATTCCCCCTACATCAGTTTGTTTAATGCTTACCGGGTCTACATAAGTTTTCTTTCCAGTTGGTGTGGTAGGGGTAACTGGAACATCAAACTCATAACTGCCCAAAGCCTTTAAGCTAGAGGTTGAAGAGTTGTAACCAATGCTAGCAAAAGGAGTAAAGAACAAAATCTTTTTAGATACGATTGCCTCAGCACTAAAACCATTCAATTCGATATCGACATGTTGGTTAGAAGTAGATTGATTGTTAATATCTAATGGAATATTATATTTTACCTTGGTGTAACCGAAAGCCACAGCAAGATCTATGGGGTTAATTGTCGGCTTTTTACCCATAAACAGGGGAATTAACTCTACTTTTGCGCCCACCCCAAAAAGGTTTAAACTACCAGCATCATCACCTAACTTAATTTTTGGAACATACCTAAATGCAACATCTACATTGTTTAAAATACCAACGGTTAATTGTACTTGTGGAGATGGAACAAAATTAAGACCAGAACCTTTTGGTAATCTAAAGCTTCCACTAGAGATACCATTGCTATAAAATTCCATTTCTGCACCTTCTTGATCTTTACCAAAAGCAGTAGGACCCGTGCTTTCAAATTTGTTTACAGGTCTAATGTCTTTTAAGCCAAGCTGGTTTACATCATAAGAACGATCGGAAGTAGGCACAAATGCTGCGGTAGCTGTAATTCTTAAATCGAATCTTAAAGGACCTTTTGTTTTCGCAGTATTGGTCCACCCAGAATTTAAACCAACACCCAAACCTTTAAAAAGTGGATTAACATAAGCAGAAACTAGCTTTGTGGCATCCTCAGGGCCAGATTTGAACAAATCTCCTATATCATTTTGAGCAAATAAGGAAAGGGGTAATACAAAAAAACTCAGAATCAATGAAGACCTGAGTATAGCTGATTTTATTTTCATTTTCTTATATCTGTTTGGTTATCAATGACGAAAGTATATCTTTCTGATCAGATAAGGAAAAAAATTGAATAAAATTTTAATGTTTTGAGTAAGGTTTTTCATGGGTAGATAGATTA
Source organism: Pedobacter sp. Hv1 (assembly GCF_001412215.1). Taxonomy (GTDB): domain Bacteria; phylum Bacteroidota; class Bacteroidia; order Sphingobacteriales; family Sphingobacteriaceae; genus Pedobacter. The sequence continues at coordinate 455,142 of NZ_LLWP01000002.1, read as the reverse complement.
GAACCACCACATTGCAAAAAAGGGGCCAATTTCTTTTTTTTTAAATTATCAATTTGTTAATCCTATTTTTGCAGCATGGAAAACAATATTATAGAGCAGGAAGAAGAGCAGGATTTATTTGAACATTTTAATATTGTCGTAGATAAAGGACAGTCGCTATTAAGAATCGACAAGTTTTTAATGCACCGTATAGTAAATGCTTCACGAAACCGAATCCAGAATGCAATTGACGCAGGGAATGTTTTGGTAAACAAAGCGACTATAAAAGCGAGTTATAAGGTAAAACCTTTTGATGAGATTTCTATTGTTTTTGCGCATCCACCTCGTGATACTGAAGTTTATCCAGAAAATATTCCATTGAGCATTGTCTATGAAGATGCCGATCTGTTAGTGGTGAATAAGCCTGCTGGTATGGTTGTGCATCCTGGTTTTAATAACTACACTGGTACATTAGTTAACGCCTTGGCTTACCATTTTGAACAATTGCCAACTTTACCAGGTAATGATGGTAGACCTGGCTTGGTACATCGAATTGACAAGGATACTTCTGGTCTTTTGCTGATCAGTAAAAACGAAATTACGATGACCAAGCTGGCCAAACAGTTTTTTGACCATAGCATTACCAGAAAATACGTTGCATTGGCTTGGGGCGATATAGAAAAAGATGGTAGGGTAGAAGGTTACATTGGTAGAAGTTTAAAGAACCGTATTGTAATGGATGTTTATGATGATGAAGAGAAAGGCAAGTGGTCTGCAACCAATTATACGGTATTGGAGCGTTTGGGCTATGTAACCTTAATCAGTTGTCAATTAGAAACAGGTAGAACCCATCAGATTAGGGCGCATATGCAACATATTGGTCATCCGCTTTTTAGCGATGCCAATTATGGTGGAGATAAGATTTTAAAGGGCACAACATTTACCAAGTACAAACAATTTGTAAGTAATTGTTTTGAATTAATGCCACGTCAGGCATTACATGCACAAACTTTAGGTTTTATTCATCCAACAACTAAAGAATATATGGAGTTTCAAGCGCCATTACCTACAGATTTTGATGCTGTTTTAACGAAATGGAGAAATTATTCATCACAACCGCAATAATTTATGCCGCAATATATTTTATTAAATGATGAATTTTTTGCTGCAGATGAAGCAGTAATTAAGGCAAGCAACCGTAGTTTTAAATTTGGCGATGGTTTGTTTGAATCGATGCGGATGTGTAATGGGAAATTGCAATTTGCCGAGCAACATGCCGATCGGCTGCGTGCGGGAATGAAAGCCTTGAAAATGGAGGGTTATGCATTGCTCGATGAATATTTTTTAAGACAAAAAACAGCCGAACTTTTTAAGAAGAACAGGTTGAATGGGAATGTCCGTTTCCGATTAACTATTTATCGTGATGGAGAAGGATTATATACTCCACAAAGTAATAAGGTTGGTTATTTGTTGGAGGCTATGCAATTGGAACATGCTGAATACGAATTGAATCAAAAAGGATTGATCATTGATGTTTACGACGAAATCACTAAACCGATTAATAAACTATCAAATTATAAAACCAGCAATGCCTTATTGTATATCATGGCAGGGTTGTACCAAAAACAACACCGCTTGGATGAGGCTTTGATCTTAAATCAAAATGGGTTTTTGTGCGAAAGTACCAGTTCGAATGTTTTTGTTGTTTATCAGAAACAGATTTATACACCAGCACTTTCAGAGGGCTGTGTAGCTGGAGTAATGAGAAATGTAGTTTTGAAATTGGCTAAAACACATCATATTCCTTTAATAGAGGCACAAATCAATCCAGAAATCTTAAATGAAGCCGAAGAGGTTTTTGTAACCAATGCCAGTAGCGGAATTAGATGGGTAATGGGTTACGGTAGAAAACGTTATTTCAATGAAGTAGCTAAAACTTTAAATGCCAAACTGAACGCCTTGTAGGGGTTGTGGGTTGCGAGGGTTGAAGGTTATGGGTTGTGAGTTACGAGTTATGGGCTATAAGCTATAGGTTGCATACTAGGTGCCTTAGGCTTTTAGCATTAAGCTTTCCGCTTTAAGCCTTGGGCTTTCTACTTTCTGCTTTGAACTTTCTACTTATAACTTTCAACTCCTTACCCTCCCAATTGTATTTTATTACTTACAAAAGACTTTAGGAATGAAATTTGTGTGTTATTGCGTACACACAAATGTAAATCGATATGAAAAAATTATTCCTCATCGTTATGGCTTGCTATGCCCTTAACGCTCGTTCGCAAGAGAACGAATCCAGAAACTTTCTGTACCTCTATTCAGACTCTACCATCTATGCACAAAAGGTTAGGCTGCGGCCCGATGTGATGGGGTCTTGGACACTGAGAGCCGATTCTCGAAGAGTATCTACTCAAAAGGTTAAGTTCTTTAATAATGAAGATGGTTTCTATGCCAATACACGAAAATTGAACTTTTTGGGAGAAGTATCTTTTGCCGAAAGAATTATAGATGGAAAGATCAATCTTTATCAAGAAGTAACTTACAACCCTATTCCTTATGAGATAGATTATTACAGGTTTAGTGACAGAAGAAGGCAAGCTGTTGATACGCGGATGTTTTATAACAAAGGCTTATCTGACCTTAAAAAGGTAAGTTACAAAAACCTAAGTAAAGATATGGCCGACAATCAGGAGAGTTTGGATCTGTTAAAGAGTTATCGGAAAAGTAGAACAACAGGCACCATTATGTATGTAGCGGCTGGAGCTTCAATTATTGCCAGTGCAATAACGCTTCTTTCGGGTAGTGGACTTAAGCAAAATGGCTTTACCCCATATGGACACATGCCCAACTATGAAACGACGAACGATACTGGGAGTTTTGTGTTAATGGGGCTTGGTGCTGGTTTAGGGCTTGGTGGTTATTTAATTCAAAGCTCTGGCTCAAGAAAAATAGAAAGAGCTGTTGAAGCCTATAATCGTAGATAGGTCATTTAATGAAATAACAGGCAGTGCTGTAATGGCCTGCCTGTTTGTAGTAACTTATAAACGCATTCCTCTCAGAAATTCATCAATCAACATTCTTTTCTTCCCTTCAAATTGTACATCTATCAGCTTGATGAAACCATCTTTCGCGGCAAATTTTAAATAAGTTTTACCATCGGTTAAAAAAGCACCTGTAGAAATTCCAGGTTCTCTATCTTCAAGCTCTGCTTTGAATATTTTTAAACTTTTATCATTTAAAGTGCAAAATGCAGTAGGGTATGGGCTTAAACCACGAATAAGGTTGTAGATCACTTGGCTAGGTTGGTTCCAATCAACTTTGCAGAAATCCTTAAATATTTTCGGTGCAGTTTTTAATTCATCGCTCTGGGGCTGTGGTACTTCATTATAGTCATCGGCTTCAATGGCCTTCACTGTTTTTACCAGTAGATTTGCACCAACAACCATTAATTTGTCGTGTAGGGTACCAGCAGTTTCATCATCGGTAATTTCTATGGCATCAGAAAAGATGATGTCGCCAGTATCAATTTCCTGTTTTAAGAAAAATGTAGTTACGCCACTTTCTTTTTCTCCGTTGATAATGACATGATTGATGGGAGCAGCACCACGGTATTGGGGCAATAAAGAACCATGAAGATTAATGGTACCTTTTGGTGGCATGTTCCATACTATTTCTGGCAACATTCTAAAAGCAACTACAACAAAAAGATCAGCTTTTAACGATCTCAGTTCGTCAATAAATGCAGTATCTTTTAATTTAAGGGGTTGTAAAACCTTTATACCCTGCTCAACAGCATATTTTTTTACGGCGCTTTCGTTCAGTTTCTGACCACGTCCGGCAGGCTTATCTGCGGCAGTTACTACGCCAACAATATCTAAACCTGCTTGTTTTAAGGCGCTTAAAGAAGCTACAGCAAAATCGGGCGTACCCATAAAAACTATTTTCATGTGATGTTGTTTTAAAGAACAAAATAACTAAAAATTTCACTGATATTTTTCCTTAAATAGAGATGGTTCCAGTTGCAGAAGTGATCAATTCGAGTAGTTTAGTATATGTTCATCCGGCTATGCCAGGAATTTATAGAAAAGGAAAGCCAGGCAATTTCTATTATGTGGATAGCAAAAGCGAGCGAATAAAAAGCAATACAGATTTAGAGCGGATCAAGAAGTTGGTATTGCCGCCAGTATGGCAAGATGTTTGGATTTCGCCTAAGAAAAATGGTTACCTGCAGGCCATAGGTATTGATGCGGCAGGTAGAAAGCAATACCGTTACCACGAAGAGTGGACTGCAAGAAGAGCTGACCATAAATATTTTAGGTTGTTAGAATTTGGAAAAGCATTGCCAGCTGCCAGAAAACAGATTGCAAAAGATTTAAAAAGGAAAGCACTCGACGAAAGAAAGGTATTGGCCATTTGTATGCAGGTAATGCAACAAACGTTAATCAGAATTGGCAATGAAACTTACAAAACAACTTATGGCAGCTATGGCTTAAGTACATTAAAAGATCAACATTTTAAACAATTGGAAGGCCAATCTATTTTAAGTTTTGTAGGTAAAAAAGGTGTAAAACAAGAGGTTAAATTGAATGATAGAAATTTAACCAGATTGGTTAAAAAATGTAAAGATATTCCTGGTCAAGAACTGTTTCAATTTTATACCAAGGGCAGGGAGCATAAAGCGGTTGACTCTGGTATGATTAACAACTACATTAGAGAAATAACAGCTTGCGATTTTACAGCAAAGGATTTTAGGACATGGGGCGGTACTTTAGAAGCACTGAGGCAGTTGGCCTATTGTGCCCACCAAAATCTTGATGAACCTAAAAAAAAGGTTATTGTAAAAGTTTTAGACTGTGTAGCCAATAAATTGGGCAATACCAGGGCAGTTTGTAAAAGTGCTTATGTGTTTCCGGCACTATTAGAAAGTTACGAAAATGATGAATTGCACAATTATTTAAAGAAAGTAGCTACGGCAAATGTAAATAGTTTTACCGCTTTGCAAAATGACGAAAAGGTTTTACTGTCTTTTTTAAAACGAATGAAGTCGAAAAAGTAACTTACTTTTTGAGTAGCTGTTGATAGGCTTGCCTAAATAATGGAATAGCTAAACCTAATGCATCAGACTCTTTTACCACATAACCTGTTAATGAACTAAGTTCTGTTTTGGACTTTTGGTGACTGAAATCGCGATGCATGGAAGATGTAGCATCGTAGGGTAAGGTTTCATAATGTGCCATGGCTTTGGCCTTGATTTCAGGATCGACTTTAATTTCTTTCTTTAAGGCCAATGCAGTAACCTCATCAAGTAAAGTTGTTAAGGTATTGCGATCTTCTGCTAGCAATTGCCCAACACTTTTATCGAAGTAAGAAGTTGCTGTGGCAATACAAGAAAGAAAGATGAATTTTTCCCACACCACTGGTAAAATATTTTGAGCGTAGGTAGCTTGTATGTTCGCCGCTGTTAATAGTTTTTCAAGTTGTACCAAACGTTCATCATCGGCATGATCTAATCCGAAATGGATTTCTTGCCGATTACCCATATTGGCAATTATACCAGGTTCTTGCAAAACAGAAACGATGTAGGCACAACCATAAGCAACTAAATTATTGGGCAGGTGAGTTTTGATCTTTTCAACGGCTTCTACACCGTTTAATAAAGGGATGATTACTGTTTGCCGATCAATGCAGGGTTTCAATTGATCTAGAATTTCTTCTAGGTCATAGTTTTTGGTACAAACAATAATGTAATTGGCTATGCCAACTTCATTTGGATCATTGGTAGCGAGATGTGGTTTTGCAATAAAGAAATCTTCGCCCTTAATAACTTTTAGGCCATGCTCTTGGATGTGCTTTAAATGTGCACCTCTGGCAATGAAGTGAATGGCTACTTCCTTGCTATTTTGGTATGTCTTTGCTAACAATCCGCCGAAATAGCCTCCAACACCACCAATTCCGGCAATAACGATTTTTGTTTGATCAGCCATTAAATTTTTGATATGTGCATCATTCATTAATCAGTAGGCTCCTTTTTTATCGGATGAACAGGTTGCTCACTTTCTTCCCTGCGCTTTGCAGGGTTTGGGTCTTTGATAATAGCAGGATCTTTTTTATAGCGTTTATCTTCAGCTTTTTTAACAGCTTTATCTCCTTTGTCAACTTTCCCTTTTGGCTGAGGTTCTAAATAATTACTGGCGGGTTTTTCGCTTTTTTTATTTTCTTCCTTGTTCATACGTATCCATATTATGGATAGAGCAAATACTTTTTACGCATTTGTTTGTACTGGCTCAATCCTGGTTCCCAGCTGGCACGAATCTCTTTTTCAGATTTTCCGTCAATTACCTGCTGTCTAAATGTATCTACGCCGACTAACTTTTCAATGCTACCCATTTCTTTGCTCAACTTAGAGTTAAAGAAATCTTCTTTTTTAGGAGAAGCTTTGTACAATTCGAGTAACCAGCTTAAGTTTAACGTTTTTGTCTTCCTAAAGTTTGAAGTATCGTAATTTCTTAAGTCTAAACCATAACAAACTTGGTCTTGGAACAAAGGTGTTTCAGACATGCCCTTAATGCTTTTGGGTACGTAAGAGAAATCAAATTTGCCTTTTAAATACGGGGCACCCACTAAGGTAAATGCAAATTGAGTACCACGACCGTGATTTAAATAAGTGCCTTCAAACAGACAGGTAGTTGGATACAATAGAATTGATTGTGCCGTATTTAGGTTTGGCGATGGCTTTACCGGTAAAACGTAAGGCATGTCATGCGTATAGTTGGCATTTTTGATCACAGTGATCTTACACTTTAACTTATCTTTTAACCAGCCCTGTCCATTTAACATTTGGGCATACTCGCCAACCGTTAAACCATGTACAATTGGAATAGGTTGTACACCAATACCTGATTTAAATCGAGGGTCTAAAATTGGTCCATCTATATAAAAACCATTCGGATTTGGTCTATCCAAGATCATTACTTCTTTGTTGTTTTCTGCACAAGCTTCCATTACACGTTGCAAAGTGTTGATATAAGTATAAAAACGAACACCAACATCCTGGATATCAAATATCATAATATCAACATCGGCTAGGTCTTCTTTGGTTGGTGTACTGTGCTTACCATATAAAGAAATAGCCTTGATGCCTGTTTTAGCATCTACCGCATCATCTACATGTACACCAGCACTTGCATCGCCTCTAAAACCATGCTCTGGTCCAAAAATCTTAACAATGTTTACCCCTCGTTTTAACAAACTATCTACAACAGTTTGGTTACCAATAATTGAAGTTGGATTAACCACCATGCCAATTCTTTTTCCTTTCAATAAAGGCAGGTACTTTTCTGTTTGCTCGGCACCAGTCATCAATTTGGCTACGCGGGCATTAATTTTGGCTTTAGCTTTGGTCTTAGTTCCTTGCCCACAAGCATTCAGGGCAAAAAAAATAAGTAAGGTCTTAATCACAACTAGGGATTTGTTCATGGTTAGGTTTTTTAAAAGTATTATGTGTTAAATCGAAATCGAATTAGCATTTTTGCTAAGTTACAATTTATTGCAAAATTTGAATATAGAATATTTCATAGCGGGGCGGATAGCCATCAAATCTGAGCGAACATTTTCTAAGCTCATTGTGCGGATTGCCATTGCGGGTGTAATGTTGAGCCTAGCTGTGATGATCCTTTCTATAGCCATCATTAAAGGTTTCAAAACAGAAATACAAGATAAGGTTCGAGGCTTTATTGGCGATGTACAAGTGTATCGGTATGATTTGAATGGATCTTTTGAAAAAGCACCATTTGTACCTAACGATACCACCATTAACGGTTTTAAGAGTAACCCCAATATCAAGTCTTACTATCCATTTGCCTCCATACCAGCCATTATTTCTGCAAATAACGAAGTAGAAGGCATCAATTTTAAAGGGATAGACAAAACCTACGATTGGGATTTCATTAAAAAACATTTGCTTGCTGGGCGAATTATCAATTTTGCAGATAGCACCAAAGCAGCTCAAGAGATCTTAATATCTGATTTTACGGCTAAACGTTTACAACTTAAGGTTGGAGATAGTTTTTTAATGCATTTTATCAAAAACCCACCAAAGCGAAGAAAGCTGCATATTGTTGGTATTTATAGTGTAGGTATAGAAAACATAGATAAAAGTTTTGTGCTGGGAAGTATTGACCTGATTAGAAGTTTAAACAATTGGCAGCCCAATCAGGTTGGAGGGATAGAAATTAGAATCAATGATTTTCCGAATCTTAAGCCAATTGCAGATCATATTTATGCCAATTTAGAACTCAAATTGCGCTCTAGGTCTGTAATGGAAAGCACCCCTGAAATTTTTACTTGGCTTTCTTTATTAGATGTAAATACAAGGGTATTGTTAGTTTTAATGATGATAGTTGGGGTAATTAATATGATTACAGCCCTAATGATTATGATATTGGAACGGACCACCATGATTGGCATGTTAAAGGCACTAGGCATATCGAACCTGAGTGTAATGAAAATTTTCCTTTATAACGCCATTTATTTGGTAGGTATTGGTTTGGTTTTAGGAAACATACTTGGCCTAGGTTTAGGCTATCTACAACAATATACGCAGGTTTTTAAATTAGATCAGACCAATTATTACCTGTCATACGTACCTATAGAAATCCATTTCTTTGATGTGCTGTTGTTAAATATTGCCACCATTGTGGTCTGCTTTGTGGTACTCATTATTCCCTCTATGTTGGTGAGTAGGATTAGCCCGTTAAAAGCGATTAGGTTTAAGTAGCCTGAAAGTTCAAAGTTAAAGGTTAAAGGTTGAAAGTGTGGAATATCTAAAGTTTGAAGTAAAAAATTGAAAGTGTGGAACGCAGAAACTTTGCAATTATCAGCTCAGCTTTTTAACTGATATGATTAAAGTTTAAAAGATACTCGACACTCTGATGAGCAATTAACCAGTTAAACAATTCATCAATTAACCTATTCCCTATACTAAGTCACTAGCTATTCATCAATTAACCAGTTAAACAATTGAACGATTAACCTATTTTCTATTTCCTATTCTCCATTTCCTAATAATAGACCAACAGTTAACCAGTTAAACAATTGAACAATTAACCTATTCTCTATTTCCTATTAACTATTCACCTAATTAGATCTCTATCCAATCTTTTTGTTGAAGGCCAGAAAACTCCGTTCTCAAAGGTAAATTTAAATAAGGGTAGGTTACCTTAGAAAGGTACAGGCCAGTAGGGTGGGCAATTTCTAACATGCCGGGGGTGGCTTTGGTAATGAGCAGATTTTCAAATTCATCAACGCTCATGTTGCCAGTTCCAATTTTTAAAAGATTTCCGGTAATGATCCTAATCATCTTCCCTAAAAAACGGTTAGATACAATATGGAAACGGTAATGATCGCCATTGGCAGAGGTATACAAACGAGCATCCATTACATTGCAAATGGTGTGTTCATTTTTATCTGGCGAGGTACAAAAAGCACGGTAATCTTTATATTTTGGCAATAAGGCAACGGCTTTTTTCATTTCTCCCAAATTCAATTCGCCGAGTGCATAATAAGAGCTCAATTGGTTTAGAAAAGGATTTTTGTAAGTATGCAGGTAATAATCGTATTTCCGCTGTACCGCATCAAAGCGGGCATGCTGTTTTCCATCCATAGGGATGATGTCAAAAACAGCAATGTTATGTGGCAATACTTTATTGAGCCTAAACAAAAGATCAAAATCCCATGGCTGTTCAATATCAACATGAAAGAAGAACTGGCTAGCATGTACGCCAGAGTCAGTCCTTCCACAGCCGTTAATGGCAATGGGGGTTTTAAAAATCTGACTGAGCTTTACTTCGATTACTTCTTGCACACTGTTTACCTTGGGCTGTCGCTGCCAGCCACTGTAGGTATGTCCGTTGTAACCAATATGAAAGAAATATCTCAAAAGAATGGGTTTTAGCCCGCAAAGGTAATCGTTTCTAGCCTTCTTTTAAGCATTCAGTTTCACCAGTTTCTTTAAACCTAAACTACAGCCATAATGTAAACCATCATGCGATACGATAAAGGTAATGGCATCTTGTACGTTTTCTAATTTTAAACCGGGGTAAGTAGAGATGGTATAGGGTGTGTAATTGTCGAATATACCTTTGCTCAAATCAATTTCCAGTTGATCTATGGTACTTAATAGATAACCTTTCATTTGATCTATCTCTGCCTCTGTAAAAGCCCTTTCAGGTTTAGAACCATTTTTGTACAAGTCAATCAACCCTTCTTCTATGATAAATGGATTGCCCGATAAGCGGTAGCATAAAATTTGTTGGCTAACTACCAAATGCCCAATTTGCCAGGCTAGGTTATTACTAAAGCCAGTTGGGATATAGTTTAATTCTTCTGTTGTAAGTTCTGCTACTAAACTGAGTAATTTGTTTCTAGAGGCTTTGATTACCTCGATGATTTTTTTCATGAGTTATATTAGTTATTAAGCATGGGTTTAAAACGGTTATCTTTATTTCTGAGGTCTAAGCCACCTTCGTATACTGATTTAAGATTGATCAAATAAAATGACCAACCATTGTGGCAACCTAAACGGATATTTCTTTTGCTATCATCGTCTGTAGGGATGTTACTTTGGGTCAGTGTAACCACAGTATGTTCATGTTCTTCGCTGAGCTTAACAGTTACCACGCAATTGCCTGCAAAGGTAAAAGCAAAAGTGTTTTTGCCATTGGCTTCGGTTATTTTGCCAGATTCTGTTTCAGCATATAAAAACCAACGCCAGAAATAGGTGTCGTTTAACGAAGCTAATTGGTTGTTGTCAATCTTATTTCCAGTGGTATCCTGGTAATCAGCTTCGCTCAAAAACCATTTTTCTATAGCGCCCGTGGTGGCCCAAGCTTGATATAAATCTTCAATATTGGCTTTTACCGCAATCTTAATCGTAAAAGAAGTCCAATCAAAATTTTCCATTCTAAGTTATTTTTTAATGTTCTTTTTATTGTTTCCCAACCATAACAGCCCATCGATAATCATTTTATTCTGTTGCTCATTCTCAAAAGTCTGAGACAGAGAGGTAGTTGTCTTTCCATATTTATGCTCATAGTCCATATCGTTATGGCCCATATTTACATAAATCATTTTGTATTTTTTATTGCTCCAAACCACAGGATAATAGCCACTGTGCCAAATCTCGTGAGCCTTTGGTCCAGTACCCAGCGGGAAACTGGTAGAATCTATGGACAATAAAATATCAATATCTGGATTTTTTCTGAGATCTTTTTCCCATCTATACCATTCGTTTGGTTGTGATTTAAAAGTGCCAGGCAAGTTTTTTGTAGCAGGATGCTTTTGATTGACTCTTAAAATGGCAGAAGTAGGTCGCCAAGTATTGCTGCCATATTGCCCAGCGCCTAAAAACTGATGATGGTACCAATCCCAATTTTGTGGATAAGCAGAATTTTCCAAAGCAAAAGCTACAAAATGGAAACCCATCCAAGCCCCACCATTTTTCATATAAGTTTCAAAGGCAACCCTTTGCTCGGGCTGTTCTGGTCTGGTATCTAAAAACAGTACCACTTGATATTTTGCTAAATATGCAGCATTTAGATTGCTCCAATTGGAAGTAGAATCGTAACTAAAGCCATGCTGTTTGGCCATTTTAGGAAACCATTGATTGGCTTCGTGTACATAACTTACATGGGCCTGATCGTTCTTACCCGTATAAAAAGCAATTACCTTAAACTTTGGTGTTTTTTGAGCATAGCTGATGTGAGCCATAGCAATCATCACCATTAAGATTAGAGCCAGCTTTTTATTGAAATGGAACATTAGTTTGAATAGGGTTTAAACAAAGATAGCAGTTCAAGTGCTGAACTGCTATCAATTTATAAGCTAAATATTTTTTTATTTTGCTACTGTTGGTTTAGCATTTTTTACATAAGTATTTAACCAAGTATTCATTTCCCAAAGCATGTGCAAAATGTTTTCTTTTGCTCTGTAACCATGGGCCTCGTAAGGAAGGAAAACAAAACGACTAGTACCACCGTTACCTTTTATCGCATTGAACAAACGCTCGCTATTGATAGGGAAAGTACCTTGGTTATCATCCATTTCTCCGTGGATCAATAAAATTGGGGTTTTAATTTTATCTGCATAGCTAAATGGACTCATCTCGTAATACAATTGAGGTGCTTGCCAATAAGTACGGTCTTCGTTCTGGAAACCAAAAGGAGTAAGGGTTCTGTTGTAAGCACCACTACGAGCAATACCAGCTTTGAACAAGTTGGTGTGCGCCAATAAGTTTGCGGTCATAAAAGCACCATAGCTATGGCCACCAACTGCCATACGGTTTCTATCGCCCACACCCATATCACTTAATTTGTTGATTGCGGCTTCTGCGTTTAATTTCAATTGTTCAACAAAAGTGTCGTTTGGTTTTTTACCTTCTTTAGCAACGATAGGCATTTCAGCATTATCTAAAACAGCATAACCTTGCGTTACAAAAAATAATGGACCACCAGAACTAATGGTTGTAAATTTATCTTGAGAGCCTCTAATCTGAGCCGCATCGGCAGCAGAGTTAAACTCACGTGGATAAGCCCAGATCAATACAGGTAATGGACCGTCTTTTTCTTTGTTGTAACCTTTTGGTAAATATAAATCGCCAGTTAAATCAATTCCATCAGCACGTTTGTAAGAGATTTTTTCTTTTTTAACGCCTTCTAATTGTGTAAATGGATTGGTAAAGTTGGTAATCTGTACATCAGCTACACGCAATACCAAGTTCTTGATAAAGTAGTTTGGTACATCTTTTTGGCTTTCTTTACGGGTTAAAAGCACTAATTTTTGTGGGTCTAAAACATCAGTTACCATTTCGAATGAACCTTCTTTACTGCGCCATAAAATCTCAGATTTTTTGGTATTCAGGTCAAACTTAGCCAAGAAAGGCAAATCGCCTTTGGCAGAAGCTCCAGTAGTGTTGTTCAGTAATAATTTGGTGCCATTGTCTGTAGTTAAGATCACCTCTCTGCCAAACTTGTTTTTTTCTGTTAACGGATTTCCCGGATTGTTGTAAGCATCTGTTGTATTCAACTCGTATAAGGTTTCCAATGAACCAGATGTAGGGTTGTAACGGCTCAATTTAGAAGTTTGGTTAATTCTTGAGTTTTCTCTTACCAAAGCCAATGTAGCATTACCCCAACTTGTGCCACCGTAACGCATTTTGGTTTTGAAAAGTTCTTTTGGCTGTCCACTAAAAGGAGCAGCTAATTCTAAAACTTCATCATGAAACTCAACATTCTTTTTGATCAATCCACTATCTAATGGTTTTGCCCAAACTACAGTAGCAGGCATATCATCACGCCAGTCGAAACCTCTAGGTACATTTTGTACGTTATCATAACCAGAAGGTCTAACCTCTGTTGAAGGTAGGTCTGCCAACATTTTTACTACTTTACCTGCTCTATCTGTAATGTTTAAAACCGAAGGGAAACCACCTGCAGATACTAGATAAGAAAATGGTTTTTTAATGGTACGAACCATCATGTAGTTTTTATCTGGAGATAAAGCTACACTACTATAAATAGCTGGTTTACCAATTGGTGTTTCTACACCACCTTTATTTTGTACCAATTGAGAAGTTGCAAAAAACTCGAATAATTGCTCATCATATGGCGATTTGATCAAATCCTGTAAAGTTGCACTTGGTGCAGTTTTACCTAAACTTTGCTGAATAGTTGGTCCTTTTGGTGCCAATGGGCGAGGAGGGGCTGCACTAGCTGGTTTGGTAGCTACACGGTACAATAGGGTATTGTCGTCTACCCAAGTTGCGCCACCACCCATAATTGCATTGAGAGGTTGTTTATTAATTTTGGTTGCCTTACCTGTAGCAATATCAATTACATAAAGGTCAACTCTGTTTTGTGTAGTTTGGGTAAAAGCAATTTTGGTTTCGCTAGGGCTGCGGCTTACACTACCTGCATATAAAGGACTTGGCAAACCAGTTACCGGTAACACCTTGCCCGTTTTAATATTCTTTAAGCTAAAGTTATTGATAAAAGTTTGGCGACTTGGCGAATAGTTGTTAGGATTGATACGCATACCAGCAATACGGTATTCTGGCATTGCCAACTCTTCTACCGAAGGGTAAGAATTTCTTTCGCTAAATAACATCCATTCTGCTTTGCTATCTATACTTACACCCGGTGTAGGTTTGGCTAACAAAAGATCTGCAATTGCCTTTGGAGGCATTTGGTAATTTACTGCATCTTGAGCGAAAACACTGCCGCTAAGCGCAATTAAAAAGAGGTTTAAGACGATTTTTTTCATTTGATTAGGTTATAAATTTTCCCGTAGGGATAAACTTACACATACTTTAAATGAATTTTTCGTTTGTATCAAAAATTTGATAGACTAAGGGCCAACTCTAGTTACTGTGATCTGTAGTTTTGGAGATCCTGTTGCTTTTTCTGCGCTGATCACATCCGTTAGTTTTATATTATACCTAACGTCATTTATGGTAATGATGTCTTGTGGAGGTATTGAAGAAATGGTACAGGCACCTATACAAAGTTGTAGCTCCTGCTCTTTGGTTGCATCTTTAAATTTGATTTTCACTTTTGAGTAACCTCCAGATATACAATTTACATTTGGAGGGCATGTTACAATTTCGAAGTTTGTAGCAGTCAGCTCTACCTGTTTGTTATATGCTGTCACCTTTTTAACCAGGTCTTTTTTCAATAAATGGGTGCCAATCAGATCTAAATTTTCATTGTCACGCTCATTTTTTTTGCAAGCCTGAATAAACAATAAGATCGTTAAAAGTACAATTAAACCTAAGAGTAAGCTTTTAGTAGTTTTGATGGCCATGATATTTTAGTTAATTCTTTTCAAGCGATATTGGTAATAATTATATTCGGGTAAGGCTAAAGGACCGCTAGGGGGGTATTTGGTTAAGATCAAACTATCTCCCTTAACTTCAGTTGTATAGGTTCCGTTTAAAAGTACATTCCAATTAAAATCTGCCGTCCACATATTTTGGTCTGTAAAAGATAATTCACTTGTTTTGCTTCTTTGATAGGACCCGCTCCCTTTTTTATCGCCTTTGGTTACCTTAAACTGTTTAGATTGTAAGGAAACATCAAAATCGCTCATTACTAATTTTCCATTAACAAGGGTTCTAAAAGAGCCACTGTAATTGCCAATTAAGTCTTTGGTGTCGTCTTTTTTGCAGGCAAAAAATAGGCTGGCCAATAAAGAGAGGTAAATCAGGTTTTTCATGCAACTTGGTTTATACTAATACGTAAGCAAGGCCTCAAACGTTACAACTACCATTAAAAAATAATATTTAAGCCACTATTAGTGATGGATTTACCCTAGTCCCTTATATTTTCCGTAAATTTGCAACATTATCCATTAAGAAAGAGAAAAGTGTCTTTAGAACAATTAAAATTAAGCAAACCTTTGGTGTCTGCCATGACAGCGGCGGGTTACCTCAGTCCGAAAGAAATTCAAGCTAGAACAATGTCACGCATTTTAGGCGGACAAGATATTATTGCAGTAGGCCCAGAAGGAAGTGGAAAAACTACAACATATGTTTTAGGAGTTTTGATGCGCTTAAAATATGGTTTTGAAGAAGCACCGAGAGCACTTATTCTTGTGCCTACCAAAGAACGCGTTTTAGAGGTAATAGAACAGTTTAACTTGCTCAATAGAAACAATACCATTCGTATTGTTGGCATACATGCCGACGGAGGAATGGAAGCTCAGATTAATGAGCTGACCGATGGTGTTGATATTGTTGTAGCTGTACCAGCAAGGGCAAGAGCTGTTTATTTGAAACTGGGTTTAAACACCAATAAAATTCAAATGTTTATTGTTGATGATGCCGCCGAAATGGTGAAATTGGGTATGCAATTGCCAATTAACGAACTGGCAAACAGTATCCAGAAATGCCAGCACCTCATTTTTACAGATGTGCTGCACGATCGATTGTCGTTAATGATCGAACCTTTTATGAAATTACCTACGCTAATAGAAGTAGAAGATTTGGGCGAAGGACAGACCGAAACGTACACGCAGCTTTTGTACCATGTACCCAATTTTAGAACTAAGCTTAACCTGCTCAACCTGTTGTTAAAAGATGCAGAAGTTTTTGATAAGGTGGTTGTTTTTGTAAATACCAGATTAACGGCACAAACTTTATCTAAAGATCTGTTTGATGGAAAGGCAGATGATATTTTTGTATTTAAACCTTTGTTTTTTGATGAGGCAGGATTTGATGATATTGAAGATTTTAAAGCGGTAGACGAGGCAAGGGTTTTAATTGTTGCCAACGAAGGTTTAACCAATATGAACCTTGAGGGTATTCCATTTATTTTCCACTTTGAGCTGCCTGTACAAAAAGAAACGTATTTAAATCGTGTCATTAAACAAGGTGATGAAGATGTAGTAGCCATTACATTTACTACCGACTTAGAATTGCCACAAGTACGCAAGATTGAACAAGCTATTGGTCAAAAAATAGAAATGGCAGAGCTACCTGAAGATTTATTGGTAGAGCAAGTAACCAAAGCTGCATTGCAAAAAAGTAAACTGGCAAAAGAGCAGGCAGAAGAAGAAGCCTATCAAGATGCAGCCTTTCATAAACGAAAAGAAAGTAATGCCAAAACAACCAATTATGGCATTGGTCAGAAGGCAATTATGAACAAGAAGAAAAAACATGGCTAACCTGTAATTTATGCCAATCAGTAACTGATATAATTAATTTGTCTAATGGAAAATATAGAAGAACCAATTCAAGAAGATCAACAACCTACACTTGTGGTTACCGAAGCCATGAGAAGTTATTTTTATGATATGGCTAAATGGGCTAATTTTTTGGCTATTGTAGGTTTTGTATTTACAGTGTTTATGATTATCGGAGCCTTTACAGTTGGCTCAGCTATCGGTACAAATCCAGAAATGGCTAAGCTGGCAGGTTCGTTAGGTACATTAGGTAGTTTTGGTTTTACAGCCATTTGCCTAGTTTATGCCTTTGCCATATTCTATCCTAGTATATTGTTGTTCAAATATTCTACCAGGGCTAAAATTGGTATTTTGTATGGTGAACAAGCCAGTTTGGATGAAGCCCTTAGCAAACTTAGGTCTCTTTTTAAGTACTGGGGGGTAATTGTCATTATTTTCATCAGCTTGTATGTGTTTGCGCTCTTATCCACGGTGATGATACCAGTGAAAAACTAAACTCATTAATTGTATTTTTCCATCCCAGCTGCCGGTTGCCAATTAGATCGGGGCTCAAAATATTGCCATAACATTTTACTGAGTTTACGAATCAAGACATAACCTTCGTTATTGCTTTGCCATGAAGTATCTTTTTGGTTATTGGTGGCAATGCAGAATACATAATCACCATGTGGTGCATTCACCAGAACAACTTCGGACCTAGCTGCATTTACAGCACCAGATTTTGAGGCTGCCTGTATATAGGGTGGGATTTGGGAAAGGGCTTCGTGGTCAAAATAGATCCTAATCAGGTTACGGTAAATGCGTTCTGAAGCCGCGGGGTTGATCATTTTTCCATCACGGATTAAAGTAAGCAGTGTGGCCATTTCTCGTGGAGTAGTTTGCCCCCAGCCATATTGTTTCTGGTTGGCTTGTCTGCCCGGCGTTCGCGAATTTACACGGGTATATTTTAATCCATTTTGTTCCATCAATTCGTTAATGGCAGTTCCGGTACCCGCTAAACTCTGGCTCCATAAACTAGCGGTATTGTCGCTGGTAGTAATCATGAGCATTAAAACTTTACTGAGCCAGATTTTCTCTCCACTTTTAAAAGAACCTAAAATATCTTCACCTGCATATAACAAGCTATCCTTATAGGTAAGTTGGGCATGGTAATCCAGTTCGCCCTTCTCAATTTTATTAAAAATACCACAAGTAATGGGCACTTTAACCATGCTGGCCGTAGGAAAAATACTATCAGCGTTGAGACTTGCCACTTTACCAGTTTTTAACGATTTTACATAAATACCTACATCTCCATTAAACCCTTTGGTTAACTCAGTAAGCATTTTAGTAAGTTTAATATCTACTTTTTCTTCTTGTGCAAATAGATGTGCACTTATGGTGATCAGTAATAAAATTAAACGAAATGTTTTCATGGTTAAGGTATTAAGGTTAACTAAGATATCAAAAGGGAAGTAGGTTTTTTAAAAATAGGGCATAAAAAAAAGTCCCCTAAGTGGCTCAGGGGACTTGGTATGCTGTCAATTCTTTAGAAAGAAAAATCGTCGCTATCAGCTTTAGGGCTATGATTGTATTCTGCATTTTCAGAATACTCGTAACGTTTTTCTACTACTTCTTGATGAGATTTAATGTATTCTACAGTTTCAGTTAAGCCTTCTGTAAATTTCTCAAAATCTTCTTTGTATAAAAAGATTTTATGTTTTACAAATACACCATCTTCTAATCTTTTTTTACTTTCCGTTAGGGTAAGGTAGTAATCGCCTGAACGTGTTGCTTTTACATCAAAAAAATAAGTACGCTTACCAGCCCTTACTTTTTTAGAAAAAACCTCTTCTCTCTCTTTGTTGTCAAAATCTCCCATTGTTGTGTGTAGTATTAGTTTAAGGTTGGGGTAAATATAAAGCAATAATTATTAAAGTTCAAAATAGAAAATACGAACATTTTCCATTCAATTAAAATGTATTCGTATATTTTGGGTTAAAATGATGGATTAAGGTAGGCTTAATTATCTGTTTTCTTCTTCTAGTAATTGGTTGTCGTACATTTCTGCATAAGCACCGCCATTATTTAACAATTCTTGATGGGTGCCTTGCTCAATCACTTTGCCATCATCTAAAACAATAATTTTATCTGCGTTTTTGATGGTAGAAATGCGGTGTGCAATCAGAATGCTGGTTTTGCCATTCATAATCTCGCCCAAATTGCCCAATATCTCTTCCTCCGTTTTGGTGTCGACAGCAGAGAGGCAATCATCAAATATTAAAATCTTTGGTTCTTTAATTAGGGCTCTCGCAATAGAAACACGTTGTTTTTGTCCACCAGAAAGCGTAATGCCACGTTCGCCCAACATTGTTTCAAACTTGAGGTCAAAATCTATAATGTTGTGATAAACTGCGGCATTTTTGGCAGCTTTTTCAACCTGACCGGGTTGAACTTCACTTAAACCAAAGGCAATGTTGTTCTTAATCGTATCAGAAAAAAGGAAAACCTCTTGTGGTACAAATCCAATCTGATTTCTATAATTGTTAAGGTTTAGGTTTCTGAGTTCTTTGCCATCAATTTCAATCTGCCCCTTATCTGCATCGTACATGCGCATAATGAGATTGGCCAAGGTAGATTTACCAGAGCCAGTGCGCCCTATAATGGCCAAAAACTGTCCTCTTTCAATTTCAAAGCTCACGTCTTTTAAGGCAGCTATTCCAGTATCTGGATAAGTAAAACTTACATTTTTAAAGCTAATCTTTCCATCTAGAACAGGTTCTTCGGTATTTGTAGATTTGATATCTGGTTGCAACTGTAAAAATTCGTTGATCCTTTTTTGCGAGGCTGCGGCTCTTTGAATCAATGTAGTTACCCAACCCAACATGGTAACAGGAAAGGTCAATTGGTTAACATAAACAATAAATTCGGCAATGTTACCAGGGGTAATGGCACCCTCCATTACCTGTTTACCACCAATGTAAACCGTTAATATGGTGCTTAAACCCACCAAAAGCAACATAGAAGGGTAAAACAGGGCTTGAACCTTAACCAAACCCATCGCATTGTTTTTATAAGCAATACTTTCTTCGGCAAAAACACCTTGGGTCTGTTTTTCTCTTACATAAGATTTGATAACCCTAATGCCAGAAAATCGCTCTTGCACAAAACTCGATAACCTTGATAATTGCTCCTGAATTTTTTCGCTTTTTTGATTGATGATGGTATTTACGTAATAGATGGTAACGACCAATATCGGCAAAGGCAATAAACAATAAATGGCTAACGTGGCATTAACCGAAAACATAAAATAAATGATCAATAAGAATAAAATAGCCGTATTAATGGTGTACATAATGGCGGGACCAACATACATCCTTACCCTATTTACGTCTTCGGTAGCGCGATTCATTAAATCTCCCGTATTGTTTCGGCGGTAAAAACCTAAGCTTAATCTCTGGTAGTGGGCATAGATTTCATTTTTCATATCGTACTCAATATGCCTCGACATGAGAATAATCGTTTGTCGCATAAAGAATAAAAACAAACCCCTAAGTAGGTACAGTACAAGAATCAATGCGCCAAAAAAGAAGAGGCTGTAACTGAAAATATCGTAGATCACCTGTTGACGATCAAAACCATTAAAGAGCTGGTAGATTAAGATGTTTTCGGTAATTAGATTAAAGGCATGGCCAACAACTTGAGCGGGTACCACACCAAAAATATTGGAAATAATTACGAAAATAATCCCTGGAATAATCCACCATTTATATTTATAAAAGTATTTGTTTAAAAATAGGAGGTGCTTCATCTTTGGTAAAGTTAGCCAAAAGAGTTTCTTTTTTAATAAAAACAAAGTAAAATAATGGTTTTTTTATCTTAATTTTGCAGTATTATTTCAACAAATTTATATGTCTGGTAATAGTTCTCTCGTCACTTCTGTTTTAGATCAATTAAGTGCATCAGGCCATAAAAAAGTGGTTTTTTGCAACGACCCCGATACTGGATTAAAAGCAATCATCGCCATTCATGATACCACATTAGGGCCTGCTTTAGGTGGAACTCGCATGTGGAACTACAATTCTGAAGCCGAAGCTTTGGAAGATGTGTTGCGTTTATCTAAAGGTATGACCTATAAATCGGCCATTACTGGGTTGAATTTAGGGGGAGGAAAAGCGGTAATTATTGGTGATTCTAGAAAAATGAAAACTGAAGCACTAATGCGCAGTTATGGTCGTTTTATCAAGAACCTGAATGGAGAGTTTATTACAGCCGAAGATATGGGCACAACCACCAGAGACATGGAGTTTATCCGTATGGAAACACAACATGTAACAGGTGTTCCTGAGTCTTTGGGTGGTGCAGGTAATCCGGCTCCATATACAGCTAAAGGTGTGTTTTTAGGTATTAAAGCTTGTGTTAAAGAAGTTTTTGGTACGGATATGTTAGCCGGAAAGTCTGTAGTGGTACAAGGCATTGGAAATGTTGGAGAGCATTTGGTTGAATTGTTGAGACATGAAAATGTAGAGGTTTACATTAGCGATATTAACCAAGACCGTTTGCAAGAAGTGGCACGCAAATACAAGGCAAAACCAATTGATGCAGATAAAATATTTACGATTGGTGCAGATATTTATGCCCCTTGTGCTTTAGGTGCAACCGTAAATGATAAAACAATTAAAAACATGAAATTCTCTATCATTGCTGGTTCTGCTAATAACCAGCTGGCAGATGAGGAAATTCATGGACAATTGTTGTTAGACAAAGGAATTTTATATGCGCCAGATTATTTAATCAATGCTGGTGGTTTAATTAATTGCTACTCTGAATTAACTGGTTTTGGTAAAAAAAGAACCATGCAGCTAACAGAGCATATCTACGATGCCACACGTGAAGTAATCAAATTATCTAAAACAGAAAAAATACCAACCAATATGGCTGCTGCCCGTATTGCAGAAAAAAGAATAAGCGATATCAAGAAAATAAAATCATCATATTAAATCATTTATAAACGGTATAATTACCAATCGTTCTTACATTCATGTTAAATAGAAGGCACCTAAGAATCAAAGCTTTGCAAAATATTTTTGCTTGGCACATGACAGAAAAAAAAGATACAGTAAGCAGTCAAAAAACTTTGATGCAAAGTATTGACAATGTTTACGAAATGTATATCCGCATGCTTGCCTTATTGGTAGATGTAACTGAATATACCGCAAACGACGCCATAGAAAGAGCAAATAAATACTTGCCAACAGCTGAGGATTTAAGCCCAAATCAAAAATTATTGCACAATAAATTTGCCGAAGTTTTAAAGCAAAATCCAGAATATAGTGCTGCAGTAAACAAATACCAGGTTAACTG
Organism: Pedobacter sp. Hv1; assembly: GCF_001412215.1. GTDB lineage: Bacteria > Bacteroidota > Bacteroidia > Sphingobacteriales > Sphingobacteriaceae > Pedobacter. The sequence continues at coordinate 433,092 of NZ_LLWP01000002.1, read as the reverse complement.
GCATTCAGATCCAGAATTGGTAAAGTCGATTTTTATCAAACTAAAGGATACTAAGGAATATGCCACTTATTTAGCTGAAGAAGAAGAAACCTTAGAAAGTTCTAAAGAGATCATCAAATTCATTTTCCGTAAAATCTTACTTAAAAACTTGAACATCATTCAGGCATTTGAAGATCGGTTTATCAATTGGCCAGTAGATAGAGAAGTAATGCAAGGGATGATTGCCAAAACATTGAAAAATTTCACTTCAGAAGATCCTTTCAAAAACAAGCTAACACCAATTAGTGCTGATTGGGTAGAAGACAGCAAATTTGTGAAAGATTTGTTCGTTTATACTTTAAAAAACGATGATGCTTATCAAGAACTGATTGCTGAACGTACCAAGAACTGGGAGTCGGAAAGGATTGCCTTAATGGATACTATTTTGATGAAGATGGCCATTTGCGAGTTGATGAATTTTCCTTCAATTCCGGTTAAAGTAACCATCAACGAATACTTAGAGCTATCAAAAGATTACAGTACGCCTAAAAGTAATTCGTTTATAAACGGTATCTTAGATAAGATTTTAAGTGATCTTAAAAGAACAAATAGTATTAAAAAGATAGGCAGAGGCCTTATTGAGGATTAAAAAGATAAAAACAACATGATGAAGAGATTATTAGTAATTACGTTAGCTGTAATAGGGCTTTCAGCTTGTAACCGAAATGCATCTGATAAAGTAGAAGATAAAACACAGGTAGTAGGTGGAACTGAAACAAAAGCGCCTGCAGTTTTGGCTGAAGATGCACCGAAATTTGAATTTGATAAAGAAATCTATGATTTCAAAGTAATTGACGAAGGTGAAAAAGTACAGACGAGTTTTAAATTCAAAAATGTTGGTAAAACACCATTAATTATTACTGATGCAACAGCCACTTGTGGTTGTACCATACCAGAATATCCAAAAACACCAATTAAACCTGGAGATGAGGGTGTAATTACAGTAATCTTTGATAGCCATGGTAAAATGGGCTTGCAAGATAAAGCGGTTACCATTACCTCTAACGCCAATCCAGAATCGCCAAAACTACACTTAGTTGGCGAAGTAAAAGCTAAAAAATAATTTAGCCTAACCTAAAAGAATCATCAAATCATCAAATAAAATAAAACATAATGACATCAACAGTATTATTACAAGCAGCAGCAGGAAGTAGTTTATACAGTACAATTATACCTATGGTATTAATTATGATTGTTTTCTATTTCTTTATGATCAGACCACAAGTTAAAAAGGCAAAAGACCATAAAAAATTAGTAGAAGATCTTAAAATTGGAGATAAAATTGTAACTACTGCCGGCATACATGGTAAAATTGTAGGTGCTAACGATACCACATTTTTAATAGAAGTTGAAGGTGGAACAAAAATCCGTTTCGATAAATCTTCTATCTCTTTAGATGCAACTAAAGCAGCTACTGCAGCAGCAACACCTAAAGCATAAGTTTTTTAAAAGAATAATAGCCGTTCTTTCGTGATTTCGAGAGAGCGGCTTTTTTTTGTAATTTTACAATATGCCCTTCATTAAATTAACCAAGGTAGAACGTAAACGTTTTCTAGTGCTGATTACTTGTTTGGTAGGAGCTATAGCTGCCTGGTTGTTTTTGGCATTGAACAACAAGTATATTTATACTGCCAAAACTGAGTTGATCTACAAAGATGAACCACAAAAGAAAGCTTTTAAGCCCTTACAGCCAGATATTGTAGACCTACAGGTAGAAGGCACTGGCTGGCAATTGCTTTTTTCGCGGTTGCGTATCAAACCGCAATCCATTACAGTAAGCCTACAAAAATTAAACAACCGCAGTTTCATTTTATTTTCAGAGCAACTCTTTCAAATCAATAAACAGTTAGAAACATCGCAAAAAGTAATTTCTGTTAAACCAGATACCTTATATTTCGATTTTTCGAAAAGAACCAATAAGCGGGTGCGCATTAAGTTAATCCCAGACATAAGTTTTGTAAAACAATATGGCATCTCCAATCAGATCCAGTTAACGCCAGCTTATGTAAATATCTCTGGGCCGCAAGAAGAATTGGCCAAAATTGATGTGTGGTATACCGATACCTTAAAATTAACCGATCTTCAAAAACCAACCCATGCTCGTGTTGCCATTAGGCAGAATAGCTCCAATAACATTAGTATTTATCCAAGTAGTGTAGGGGTAAAAATTCCTGTTGATGAGTTTACAGAAAAAACGGTTGAAGTACCCTTGAAGATTATCAATAACACAGATTTTTACGATGTGAAGCTCTATCCTAAAAAGGTAGCCGTTACTTTTTTGGTGGCATTGTCAAGCTACCAAGAGATAGATGAAGATTTTATTGAGGCTGCCGTGGATATGAATGAATGGAAAAAATTAGGACATCATAAGTTTACAGTTAAAATTACTCGTTTTCCTGATTATTGTAAGCTGTTGAATGTAAGTCCCAATAAAATCAATTTTATTATAGAGAAATAATGTTAAAGATCGGTATAACAGGAGGCATAGGAAGTGGAAAAACTACAGTTTGTAAGGTTTTTGAAATACTGGGGATCCCTGTTTTTTATGCTGATACCGTAGCTAAAGAATTAATGGTAAGTGATCCGATACTGATCGCTGGTGTTAAATCTGCCTTTGGTACTGTAAGTTATACAGAAAGTGGAAAACTCAACAATCAGCATATTGCAAGTATTGTATTTAACAACCAAATAGAACTCGAAAAGTTAAATGCACTTGTTCATCCTGCTGTATTTAGGGCTTTTGATAGCTGGGTAAGTACTATCCCCAAAAAAGTACCTTATACCTTGAAAGAAGCTGCACTCTTATTTGAAAGTGGTTCGTACCAAATGTGCGATTATACGATTTTAGTTACTGCTCCAGTAGCTTTAAAAATAGCCCGTGTAATGGAACGCGACCAAGTGAGTGAGGCACAAGTTATGGCAAGGATGGATAAACAGTTTACAGATGAACAAAAGGCTAAAATGGCCGATTATTTTGTGCAGAATACAAATGATACTTCAGTGATCCTGCAAGTTTTAGAATTACACCAGCAGTTTTTAAGTCTATAACTGCTCAACCAGAATGATGTTAGACCAAAAAGAAATTATCGACGATTTTATCGTTCAAACAAAAATAGGACTGTTTTGCAGTTATGGCAATTTTTACTTAGATCCAAAAGAGCCAGTTGTTGAAGCAGTGATTTCACATGCGCATGGTGATCATGCTGTTGGAGGTAATCAAAACGTTTACTGTACCGAAGCTACTGCAGTTTTTATGCAGCATCGTTATAAAAAGTTTGCAGCAGCAAATTTTTACCTCAAGCCTTATCAATCAACATTTCAATTAAATGGGGTAACAATTAGTTTTTACCCTGCTGGCCATATTTTGGGTTCTGCATTGGTTTTAATGGAGTACAAGGGCGTTAAATACCTTTATACAGGCGATTATAAACTAGAAGCAGATACAACCTGCGAGCCAACAGTATTGGTAGCCGCAGATGTGTTGATTACCGAAACCACCTTTGCAAATCCAGAGACAGTACATCCAGATGCGGTGGCGGAAATTGAAAAATTGAATAACGTTAAACCAAACATCATGTTAGGAGCCTATGCTCTGGGTAAAAGTCAACGGTTAATTTCGCTCATCAATAAACACTGCCCCCAAAAGAGAATATTGGTGCACCATAGTATTGTACCTTTTGTTAAAATTTACGAACAAATGGGCGTTGATTTAGGTAAATATGAAGTTTACGATAGAAAAGTGATGAAAAACAATGCAAATGACATGATCTATATTGTGCCTCCTATGGTTTTTCATAGCTATTTTAAAGCCATAAATGTAGTTAGGATTTTTGCTACCGGATGGAAACATATACAAAGTAACAATCAGGTTCAATTGTACATTTCGGATCATGTAGATTGGAAAGCAATTTTAACAACAATTGAAACGGTGCAGCCTCAACAAGTTTGGACTACACATGGAAGCGGAACACATTTGCAAAATCATTATAAAGATAAGTTGGTAGTTAAATTGCTTAACTAATGGAAGAGGGAGTTGATTACTATTTGAACGAAGATGGATTAATGGTGTTTACAGCAGCATATCACCTCAAAAGGGGCTACTGTTGCAAGAATAAATGTAAACACTGTCCGTGGAATTTCGGGAAAGATGGTGGTCGTAAAACCTCAAAAATCCAAACCAAACCTAATTCTAAATGAGGCAATTAAAGAAACAAACTAAAGTTTCAAAATTTGAAAATGTATATCAACAAACCGTAGTAAACATCTGTTTTACCTACCATTGGGGCAACAAAAAAGTAAAAGATGCACTTGTACCTTATGATGTTACACAACAACAGTATAACGTATTAAGAATTCTGAAAAAACAATACCCAAGCCCATCTACCATTAATTTGATTAGGACCCAAATTCTAGACAAAATGAGCGATGCTTCTAGGATTGTGGAGCGCTTAGTTCAGAAAGGTCTTGTTGATAAAACAGAAAACAATTATGATAAACGTGCTGTAGATATTATGATTTCTGAAAAAGGTTTAGCCCTATTAAAGAAATTGGATAAAGGGATCGATCTTTCTAAATTTATTGCTAAGCACATTACCAAAGAAGAAGCTACTCAATTGAATGTTTTGCTAGATAAATTGAGGGGATAAACTAGTGGCCTGCTGCGTAAAAACCCAGTAGGGCAACACCAATGCCTAACAATACTGCAAGCATTTTGCGCTTATTTATCCTGTGGTCTGCACTAGATTCAAAAAGAATGGTAGTAGAGATATGTAAAAATATACCAATAACTATTCCCATTACCTTGTTAAAATAAGGCTCCATACCACTTATGCTACCATTGCTTAAGCTAATGCTGAAATAATAGCCAACTGGTGCCATGATGGCAAAAATAATCAAGTAAAAAACAACACCTTTAGGTTTGATGTGGTTTTGAATTAGAATGCTTGCCAAAGCAAATGCAGCAGGAATATGATGTAAGGCTATTCCAAAAATCAGCTCATTATTTTGGTCTTTTGCCAATGGCATACCCTCTAAAAAAGCATGTAAACATAAACTAATCATAATCCCCAACGGAAAAGCATGTCCATCAGCGTGTTTATGGATATGGCCATGTTCTACACCTTCAGAAAATTGTTCTAAAAATATCTGTAGCAGAAAACCCAATAAGATAAAAAAGCCAATCTCACTTTTGTCGGTTCCGCTATAAGCATCTGGAATTAAATGCAGCACCGTAATGGCAAATAGATAGGCACCACTAAATGATAAAATGAGTTTCAGTATTTGCGATTTATCGTTCTTAACTAAAAAAATAGCTAAACCACCAAAAAAAGCACAGAAAAATAAAACAAGAAATTTCCAGATTTCCATTTAAGCTTTGGGTTTTATTCTTTGATAAATATAAAAAGTAAATAAGCCAACACAGGTTCCAAGTATGGCGCCTACAAAAGTATCAATAGGGTAATGTACACCAACATAGATCTGAGCAAAACTAATCAGAAATGCCCATGCCAAACCAATGGGTAAAATTGCTTTCCACTTGCGGTAGAATAGGCAAATTAAAAAAACTGCAATGCCAAAATGATTAGTTGCATGTGCCGATGGGAAGCTATAACCAGTGCCACAGGGTACACGATGGATAATCTGGTCTTGCAAGGTAATTTCATTGCATGGCCTAATTCTGGCCACATTGGGTTTGATAATTCTCGAAGCAACCATGTCGCCAATAGCAAAGGTTACCAAAACCATCAAAATCATATAATATCCCTGTTTTTTATATTGCTTAATGCAAAAGATAACGATGAAAAGATAAAGTGGCGACCAGAAGAAACGATTTCTTACCAATGGCATTAGCCAGTCAAAAAAACCATTGCTTAATCCACGATGGATTTTTAAAAACAATTCAGTGTCAAATTGTTGCAGTTCTGCTATCATGCTTTTTTACAAACAAGTATTAAACGATCTGATTTGGCCTCATCAAATGATTCGAGTGCATAACTTCCAAAAGTTTCGGTAATCACCAATCCACTTTTGGTTAACATGCGTTCAAAATCTGCCAATAAAAATGCTTGCACACGTTCTTCAAATGCATAAGCCTTCATTTTATGTTCAAAATTGATATGCTTGATAATTTTTCCTTCAGCTACAAATTTATGCAAATGAAACTCTATTCCATCAACCGTTTTGGTTTCCTGATTGGTTAGGTTTTTGATAATTTTTTGGGTATTGAAATAATCAATCACCAAAGTTCCATCTTCCTTTAACCCCTTTCTAAATGCCTTTAAAGCATTTACATGTTCTTTTTCGGTATCAAAATATCCAAAACTTGTAAATAGGTTTAGTGCAATGTCAAAGTAGTTGATGTAAGATAGCTTGCGCATATCATGCACATAAAAATGGAGGTTTTTCTGCTCAAATTGCTGTGCATATTTAATGCTTTGCTCAGAAAGGTCTATTCCAGTAACATCGTAACCTTTTTTGTTCAGGTAAATGGCATGTCTGCCTCTGCCACAAGCAATATCCAAAATTCTGCTGTTGATTTTTGGCCTTAAATAAGCAGAAAGGTTGTCAATCAAAAATTCTGCCTCCTCATCATTACGTTGGCTGTAAAGTATGTGGTAGTAAGGAGAGTTAAACCAATGTTGAAACCATTTTCGCTGCATTACCCTAGTATATTAACATTTTTGTAATGGGCAAATATAGTATTTTGTACTGCAAGAGTAAGGATAAAATTTATTTAGATGCAGGTCAGTTGCGTTTAAATGCAGAGATTTTAAAGCTGATTTTTTGAACATATTGTTGCCGTGCTTGGTCAATAGCTGAATTTTGCGTTGTTTTTATTGTAATTCTATCTATTTAGTAGATAAAAATAATTTGGATAAAGTTTGCAAAAATTACGTTTTGATGGTGTTTAAAGACTATTCTTCCTCAAATTTTTATTATTTTTGAAAAAATATAAGAAACTTGACTTTAATAAAATCTATATCTGGAATTAGAGGTACCATTGGCGGAAAAGCTGGCGATGGTTTAACCCCAATCGACATTGTAAAGTTTACTGCTGCCTATGGCTCATGGGTGATCAATAAAACCCAAAATAAAAAGATCGTTTTAGGCAGAGATGCACGTATTTCGGGAGAAATGGTCAATAATTTAGTAATTGGTACTTTACAAGGACTAGGTGTTGAAGTAATCGATTTAGGTTTGTCTACCACGCCAACAGTAGAAATTGCTGTTCCTTTAGAAAAGGCCGGTGGTGGTATTATTTTAACTGCAAGCCATAACCCGAAACAATGGAATGCTTTAAAACTATTGAACGAAAAAGGAGAATTCATTAGTGATGCAGATGGAAAAGAGGTTTTAGAAATAGCAGAAAATGCTGATTTCTCTTTTGCAGATGTAAACGAATTGGGTAAAGTAACTGCCAACGATACTTATTTGCAAAAGCACATCGATTCTATTTTGGCCTTGCCATTGGTAGATGTTGAAGCCATTAAAAAAGCGAATTTTAAAATTGCAATTGATTGTGTAAATTCAAGTGGAGGTATTTTTATTCCAGCTTTGTTAAAGGCTTTAGGCGTAACAACCATGTACGAGTTGTATTGTGAACCAAATGGTGAGTTTCCACACAATCCAGAGCCTTTACCAGAAAACTTAACTGAAATTTCGAAGGTAGTACAAGCCAAGCGAGCTGATTTAGGAATTGTTGTAGATCCAGACGTAGATCGTTTGTGTTTTGTTAACGAAGACGGAACCATGTTTGGCGAAGAATATACCTTGGTGGCTGTGGCTGATTATATCCTTAAAAATACACCTGGTAATACGGTTTCCAATCTTTCCTCAACCAGAGCTTTAAGAGTAGTGACAGAAAAAGCTGGGGCAACCTATAATGCTGCCGCAGTTGGAGAAGTAAATGTGGTGAACCAAATGAAAGCGACAAACGCCATTATTGGTGGCGAAGGTAACGGAGGGATCATTTATCCAGAATCGCATTATGGTAGAGATGCCTTAGTAGGTATTGCGTTGTTTTTATCGCATTTAGCTAAAGCGGGTACTACAATTTCTGTGTTAAGAAGTACTTATCCAGCTTACCATATCTCAAAAAATAAAATCACCCTTACACCAGAAATGGATATTGATTCATTATTGATCAAGGTGCAAGAAAAATATAAAGACCAGCAAATTAGTACAATTGATGGTTTGAAAATAGATTTCGAAAATGAATGGGTACATTTACGTCGTTCCAATACAGAGCCAATTATCCGTATTTATAGCGAAGCGGAAAATGAAACAATTGCTGAAAATCTGGCAAACAAAATCATCTCTGACATTAAAGAAATCCTAAAACTGAATTAAAACCAAATCAATGTTTACATTGATGTAATCTACTTTTTATGAAACGTGTTTATTTAGATAACGCCGCAACCACCCCATTAGATAAAGAAGTTATTGCTGAAATGAGCAACGTAATGGAAAATTTCTATGGTAACCCCTCTGCAATACACTCTCTTGGACGAGAAGTGAGAACTTTGGTAGAGAAGGCCAGAAAGACTGTTGCAAACTTGTTAAATGCTTCTCCATCTGAGATATTTTTTACCTCTGGGGGTACAGAGGCTGATAATACTGCCATTCGTTGTGGTATTTCTGCCTACGGAATTAAACATGCCATTACTTCTAAAATAGAGCACCATGCTGTTGAGCATACTTTAAATATGATGCTTAAAGATGGTGTGATTGATAAATTGAGTTTTGTAAATATTGACGAAAAAGGTAAGATAGATTACAACCATTTAGAAGAATTGTTGCAAAACAATGAACGTACTTTTGTTTCATTGATGCATGCCAATAATGAATTGGGTACTTTAACTGATATGGAGATTGTAGGCAATATTTGTGAAAAGTACAACGCAATTTACCATGCAGATACCGTTCAAACAATGGGCCATTACACACATGATGTACGCAAATTGAAAGCTCATTTTATTGTTTGTGCAGCTCACAAATTGCATGGACCAAAAGGTGTTGGCTTTTTATATGTAAACAGCAATATCAAAATACCACCAATGATTTATGGTGGTGCACAAGAACGCAATATGCGTGGTGGTACAGAAAATGTGTATGGAATTGTGGGCTTGGCCAAAGCTTTAGAAATAGCCTATGCAGAAATGACTGAACACCAAAACTACATTCAGGGGCTTAAAGATTATTTAAAAGAGCAGTTAATTGCCGAAATTCCAGGTATTGGCTTTAATGGAGAAACCGATGCAGATAAAAGTTTGTATACGGTGTTGAATGTATCTTTCCCAGAAATGGATATGGCTGATATGTTATTGTTCAATTTAGACATTAATGGCATCTGTGCTTCTGGTGGTAGTGCTTGTTCATCAGGTTCTAACATTGGTTCGCATGTATTAAATGGAATAAAAGCAGATCCAAATCGTCCATCGGTACGTTTTTCTTTTAGCAAGTACACTACTAAAGAAGATTTAGATTACGTATTAGAAAAAGTTAAAATGGTAGTAAAGCAAAATGCTTTAGCTTAACCAAATTATTCAATAAACCCTATTTTCTGCTTATAAAGTAGTTGGATAGATTAAGCTTGAATCTTTTTTATAACTTTTTTATAACAAAATAGATGTTATAGGTTAAAAAACCTTGACTAGATGGTCAAGGTTTTTTTATGAATTTGCTGAGCTGTAGGGCAATTTTTCAAGCTAATTTCTACATATTCATATATTCTAAAACTGTCTTTATATATGTTTAAACATCGATTTTTAAGTAAATGTAACTGAAAAGTTACTAAATAAACGAATATGTTTAGTTAAGTTTGATAGTGCCAAATCTATTGGCACAATTAGGTAATTGGAGTTTTAAGTTTAAGCGGTTCTTATTACAATTAATGTACTCGATGCCACGAGTTTGTTAAAAAGGGTAGATGTTTATTTGTTACGCTTATTTTTAACCAAGTGAAAAGCCTTAGCCTTAGTGCTAAGGCTTTTTTGTTGCTATACTTTATGAAACGCTAATTAAAACAATATTTTCTGTGAATTGTTAAAACAAGACATCTCTTAAAAAAAACAATCGTATGGAAACTAAAAATGAAAAAAACAGCGCTATAAAAAATGATTTGATTGATATAGGCAATGAAAAAGAGGAAGTGAGGCATGAACAAAATGTAGAGAAAAACTCTTCTTCAAAAATAACCAGTCGGTTTGAAAAAAAACATGGACGTACCCACAATTCGTTTGGCGATGGTCACGAACCTGGTACAATTCCGGGAACTGGAGTTTAGTAAAACATCAAATATTTCATTACATTTAAACCACGGTATCCTATCGTGGTTTTTTAATTTTCGTGATCATGCAAAGAAGACAATTTATTCAAAACTCGGCCTTGGCCATGGCAGTACTTTCTTTTTATAAAGCTGATGCTTTTGCCAGCCCTAATTTAGCTAGGGCCTATCAGTTTAAGCTATTGCGCAACGATGTTGGTATTTTTACCGAACAGGGCGGTACTATAGCTTGGTTAAATGGTACAAGTGGATTTGTGGTAGTCGATTCGCAATTTCCAACCACTGCACCGCATGTAATCGAAGAATTAAAAGGCTTGAGTGAGAAACCATTCAAATATCTATTAAATACCCACCATCATGGCGACCATACTGCAGGTAACATTGCATTTAAAGGTTTAGCAGAACATGTGGTTGCTCATCAAAATTCGCTGGTTAACCAAAAACTGGCCGCAGAAAAAGCCAAAAATGAAGACAAGCAACTCTTTCCTGACATCACCTTTGGTAAAGGATGGAAAGCGCCTGTAGGCAAGGAAAAAATTAGTGCCACTTATTATGGATCTGGACATACCAATGGTGATGTGGTTTACCATTTCGAAAATGCAAATATTGCACATGTTGGCGATTTGGTATTTAACCGTCGCTATCCATTTATTGATAAAGCGAATGGTGCACATATTGGCAATTGGATCACAGCGCTTGAGCAAATTCAAAATCAATTTGATAAGGATACTTTATTTATCTGGGGGCATAGCTTAGATCCAGAAAAAGTAACCGGAAATAAAGCCGATATCAAAGCCTTTCAAAATTATCTGCAATCATTGTTGGCTTTTGTAGGTGCCGAGATCAAAGCGGGCAAAACAAAAGAAGAAATCTTAAAGGCAACAAGTATTCCCGGTGCGCCAGAGTGGACAGGTGATGGGGTAGCAAGAAGTTTAACGGCAGCATATACTGAGCTTACAACGGGCTAGTTTTTGGTAGATTGTTCATAGTCCATGGTTTATAGTTAATAGTCCATGGTCTATAGTTGATAGTTCATGGTCCATTGTCTATAGTTTGAGGTTTTGTTTTTTTGAATGTAATCCAAAGTTATTGAGGGGTGAATATTGATTAAACAATTCATACAACAACTAGTAATTTTTCTATAATTTATAAACGTTCTATATTGAAAAAATAGTAGCTATTTTATTGATAGTTAAATAATTCCATAATTCTATAGGGTATATTTGTGTAATTAATTCTTAAGCTTATGGACGATTTCTTAGCTGCCCGTTCACAAATGGCCCTTTCCTTGGGCTTTCATATCATTTATGCTTGTATTGGTATGGTGATGCCATTTTTTATGGCTGTATCGCATTACAAATGGCTTAAAACAAATAACGAAGTCTATAAGCACATTACCAAAGCTTGGAGCAAAGGAGTAGCCATCTTTTTTGCCACAGGTGCAGTTTCTGGTACCATGCTTTCTTTTGAGTTGGGTTTGCTCTGGCCTAAGTTTATGGAGCATGCCGGGCCTATTTTTGGAATGCCTTTCTCTTTAGAAGGAACAGCCTTTTTTATCGAGGCCATTGCCTTAGGTTTCTTTTTGTATGGCTGGAATAAACTCAATAAATGGTTTCATTGGTTTACAGGGGTTGTGGTTGGAGTAAGCGGTTTGGCCTCGGGTATTTTAGTTGTGGCAGCAAATGCCTGGATGAATAGTCCTGCAGGATTTGATTTTGTAAATGGTCAATATTTAAATATAGATCCGATACAGGCCATGTTTAATAAAGCTTGGTTTACACAGGCCCTACACATGTGCTTGGCAGCATTTACGGCTACCGGTTTTGCCGTTGCAGGGGTACATGCCTTAATGATATTAAGAAAACAAAGCCAAGACTTCCATTATAAAGCCTTTAAGATTGCAGCTACTTTTGCTACCATTTGTGCCATATTACAACCCATAAGTGGAGACATTTCGGCAAAAGATGTGGCCAAAAGACAACCGGCTAAATTAGCAGCGATGGAAGCGCTGTACCATACACAAAAACCAGCGCCTTTATTAATTGGAGGAATTGTAGACGAGCAAAAGAAAGAAGTGAAAATGGCCATTGAAATTCCAGGGGCCTTAAGTTTTTTAGCACATGGCGATTTCAAATCGGAGGTGATAGGTTTAGATAAGATCCCAGAAAATGAACATCCGCCAGTTGCGATTACCCATTATGCTTTCCAGATTATGGTAGGGATAGGGAGCTTGCTGGTGATCATCTCGCTCATTTATTGGATTACCCTGTGGCGTAAAAAATCCTTGTTGGGCAGGCATTGGATTTTAAAGTTGTTCGTATACGCCATCCCACTAGGTTATATTGCTTTAGAAGCGGGTTGGGTGGTTACAGAAGTTGGTAGGCAGCCCTGGATCATCTACGGGATTATGAGAACCAAAGATGCGGTAACACCAATGCCGGGTATAGCTTGGTCGTTTTACCTGTTTTCTGCTATCTATGCTTCGCTTAGTATCATTGTGATCTTTTTGTTGTATCGTCAAATTAAAATGGTACCCACTTTGTACAGTCAACCAGAAGATCCTAAATCTCATTAGTTATGGAATACGTTGTCATTACCTTTCTTTGTCTGGCCATTCTACTTTATTTCTTGTTGGGTGGTGCCGATTTTGGTGCAGGGATTATCGAATTATTTACGTCCTCAAAAAATAGGAGTAAAACACGTAACACCATGTATCATGCTATTGGCCCGGTTTGGGAAGCTAACCACATGTGGCTGATCATTACCATTGTAATTTTGTTTGTGGCTTTTCCAACCATTTATACCACCATGTCTGTTTACTTGCACATTCCATTAGCCATTATGTTGATAGGGATTATTGCTCGAGGAACAGCATTTGTATTTAGACATTACGATGCGGTTAAAGACCAAATGCAGGAAGTGTACAACAAGGTTTTTATTTATTCTAGTTTCATTACGCCACTTTTTTTAGGAATTATTGCAGGGAGTGTGCTCTCAGGGCAAATCAATACACAAGCAAGCAATTTTGTTGATGCCTATATTTTTAGCTGGCTCAACTGGTTCTCTATTGCAGTGGGTTTATTTACGGTTGCCCTGTGTGGGTTTTTGGCAGCCATATATTTGATAGGAGAATGTAAAGTTGAAGCAGATAAAAAGCGCTTTATCAAAAAGGCAGAATTTATGAATATTGGAGCCGTAGTTTGTGGTGCATTAGTTTTTATAGCTGCGGGCAACGAAGATGTACCCCTGGTCAGTTGGGTGTTTCAAAATCAAGTGGGTTTAGTTGCGGTTATTCTGGCAAGCCTGTCTCTGATTTTACTGTGGTATCTGTTGTTAAAAGGTAAAACAAAAGTATTACGGATTTTAGCTGGCTTTCAGGTAACGATGATTCTTTTAGCGATCAGTTATGCCCATTTTCCTAATTTTATCCGTTTAAAGAATGGGGATGCGATTTCACTATTTGGAAGCATTGCACCAATTAAAACAGTAGACAGTTTAGGTTGGGCCCTAGTATTAGGCAGCGTTTTGATTTTGCCTTTTTTAGGTTATTTGTTTTATAAGTTCCAGCAGAAAGAAGAATAGTTTTTTAAGTATAAAGTATAAAGTATAAAGTATAAAGTATAAAGTATAAAGTATAAAGTATAAAGTATTTTTCCCCTAAAAGCTACACTTTCTATTCCCTATTCTCTATTTCCTATTCACTATTACCTATTTCCCATTCCCCATTTCCTCTCTAGAAAAACTTAAAACTTATATTTCCCTATTTTATCGTCGGCTTTTAAATATTCGGCAAGTGCGGCAGAACCATACCAATTAAACAATTCTGCATCCAATAGTTTTGCTTTAACCGCAGGGTCTGTTGCCAATAATTCTTTGGCTTCTTCAATAGATTTGGTGTTTAAGATAAATATGCCTCTATAGGTCTTGTCGTTTTTAGCCAATGGGCCAGCAACAATCAATTTGTTAACTTTTACCAATTTGCCCATGTTCTCCATATGGCCTGCAAATAAGCTGTCTGTTTTGGCTTTGGTTTCGCTGGTATTGGATCCCGTTTTTAAGATCACTAAAACATACATTTTCATGCCATAATCATCAGCGCCGTATTGTTTAGCTAGAGAGGCATCGTAGTTTGGATTTGTTTTTTTATCCTGAGCTTTCAGCATAAAAGCCATGGATAGAAAGAGCGAAAGAAACATTAATTTTTTCATGGTATTTTTTATTTAAATATAATCATCTGAGGTCAAACAGCATCAAAGTTCGTTCAATCTTTTGCCCAAGTACCTTTTAAACCTAGCATGTTTCGTTTCGCCAATCATTTGGTGGGTGTAAATACTTGTGTGGCCAGATAGCAGATAAGCAACTACACAGGCAATAGCTACATAGATACCACAGGTACTCCCAAATAATTCCATAGCCATTAAGGTGCAGGCCAGAGGTGTATTGGTTGCGCCTGCAAATACAGCTACAAAGCCCATTCCTGCCAAGAGGCCCATGGGCAGGGGGATGAAGTAAGAAAGTGCATTGCCCAAAGCCGCACCAATAAAAAATAGGGGGGTAACCTCTCCACCTTTAAAGCCTGCAGCCAAGGTTACAATGGTAAATGCCATCTTTATCATAAAATCATAGCTGGGTAATGGAACATCAAATGAAGCTTCAATGGTTGGAATACCCAATCCAATATATTTTGTGGTACCAATGGCTAAAACGGCAAGTGCTACTATTATTCCTCCAACAAATGGACGTAATGGCGGAAATGCAATTTTCGCTTTAAAGATGGAACTAGTGAAATGAAGTGTTTTGCTAAACAATGCTGCACAGAGACCAAATGCCAACCCTGCAAGAATAGCGTAGACAATATAGACTAGAGAAACATCAGGTATATGATTAATCGCATAATGGGTGTGATTGGTTTTCCATAATTTGGTTACCAGATCGGCTATAATGGCAGCAGTAAAAGCAGGGAAGATAGCGGTGTAGCTTAATCGACCAATTAAAAAAACTTCTAGTCCAAAAACGGCTCCGGCCAAAGGAGTGCCAAAAACAGAACCAAAACCTGCGGCTATTGCTGCAATCATTAAAGTTTTTCTGTCTGTTGCAGTTAATCTAAAAGGTTTGCTAAACTGGTCTGCAATGGCGCCCGCCATTTGTAGGGCTGTTCCTTCTCGTCCGGCAGACCCGCCAAAAAAATGGGTAACTAGGGTGCCAATGTATATAAATGGTGCCATTCTGAATGGAATGGTTTTTTGAGGATTAAGGATCGTATCAATAAGCAGGTTGTTGCCAGGGGCAACACTTTTACCAAAATAGTGGTAAAGTAAGCCTACGGCTAGGCCTCCTATTGGTAAAAGTGCAATTAGCCATAGGTGATTTTCTCTATATTGAGTTACCCATGCTAACGATTGTAAAAATCCGGCAGAGGTGGTACCAATGCAAACGCCAATTACCAAGCTGATCAGTAACCATTTTAATAAATAGGGAATTGCAGGGAAACGACCAAAAAATAAAATTAATGCCTGTTTAGTTTTTTTTAAGATTGATTTTTGATTTTTACTGGACATGATCCTCCTGATTAAATGTTTTTACATTAATAACCAGGCGTCATCAGCTTTTTAAGGCGGTTCAAGTAGGAAGACACCATTTCCTTTTTGTCTATTACAAATGTAAGCATAGTTTTTAATTCTGCAATAGCGGGCAAATTGCTGCTGTTTGAGTAGTTATTTTCACTTTTTTGGTGTACTTATTTTATTTTTTTAAAAAGTTTATCATTCTTATAAATATATTTTATATACTTGTGCTGATAAGTTAAGCAATAAGGTTTGATAACTATGGTAAGATACTTTTTGATAGTTGTATTTTTTATGTTGGGATTAAACGCCAATGCGCAGGATGTGTTGGTGATAAAATCTACATATTTAAAGACAAATGACTCTGTTTTAGTTTATAAACCAATTACTTATCAAAAAAGTCAAAAATATCCGGTGGTGTATGTGCTGCATGGACATTCTGCCAATTACAGGTCTTGGAGTAAACTTGCTGATTTTCAAGGTTTAGCCAATCAATATGGTTTTATCATCGTTTGCCCCGATGGGTTGAAAAAGAGTTGGTACTTAAATTCGCCTAACAAAGATAGCGTACAATATGAATCGTTTTTTATAAAGGAGTTGTTGCCTAAAATTAGCAATTCGTACAGTACAGATGCCAAAAAATATTTTATCACTGGAGCAAGCATGGGTGGTTTTGGAGCCATGAGCATTTTGATCAGCTATCCTCAACTGTTTTTGAGTGCTGGCAGTACTTCGGGTGTGTTGAACCTGCGCCATTCTGGATTTAAGAAAACAACTTTGGCTTATATATTAGGTGAGTACAGTGAAGAAAATAAACTTTTTGATGAGTATAGTCCGATAAATCGGCTGCATTTGATTAAAGACCTCAATAAGAAATTGATTTTCGATTGTGGTACCGAAGATTATTTATACAAGGCCAACAACCAATTTAGACAGCAATGCGATTCCTTAAAAATCAAGGCCACTTATATTACACAACCAGGTGCACATACAGGAGGCTATTGGTCTAAAACAATTCATCAACACTTTAAATTTTTTGATGAGTTGGCAAAAGAAACTACAAAATAACCGAATATAAATTTTTAACAAAACACAAGTGAAAAAATTAAAAACATTACTGAGTGGTATAGTTGTCACGGCATCGTGTATGCAATTGCAGGCACAGGTTTTACAACCTGGTTCTGATAAGGCTATACTTCAAACCAAACAGGGGAGTATTGTGGAGCTTCCAGGATTCTTGACCGAAAAAATCGATAAGATCAATTACCAGAAAATTGTTTTGCCTGGTCCACAGTTTATCATTTCTGACGATCCTGAATACATTCGTGTGCCAGAAGCTATTGCATTGAAAGAGGCGGTAGTGCCAGGAGCTGTACGTTTATATCTTTATAATGTAAATGGAGTAAAGGAACCTGCCAAGATTGACCGCAAAATTATTGCAGTATTAAAAAATACAGGAAAGCAAACCATGCATTTGAGAATGCTGAAATATTCTTCTCAAAAACCAAGCTTAAATTATTTTCAGATTGGAAAACAAGGATTGGCAGATTATTTTGCGTCAAATGGCAGTGTGGTGATTAGAAGTATTGCACCGGGTAAATCTATTTCTATAGATGAAAAATTAGATAAACACATTGTTAAATACGATGAGTTGGTGCATGGATTTTATGAATTTGTGATTGATCAGCCAGGAGAAATTTCTGTTGTGCAGGCAGCGCCGGGTACACCAGTTCAGGTAGCTGCAGACAAGATCAAGAACATTATTCCCTTTGGTCATGCCAATGCTGGAAGAGGTATTTTTGGTGTAAGCAATTATAAAGTGTTGAACGATAAAGTAGTAGATACCAAAGATGGTGTGGTTCAGTTAATGCTGGCAGATGGGGCAACAGATCCTTGGGTAGTTGGCAAAGAAAGCCATAGTGGTAAGATTGCTAAATTGGCAGGTAATTATGGGGTAATGTACGATGTAGAGCTGAAATGGAAGAGTACGGATGGCAAGGGCTTGGCATTGGTAACTTGGAACTCTAGATCGGCAGATAACCAGTGGTGTGGCGGTATGGCGGCAAGTATTGTGGTTAGCGGGGGGCTTTTTCCTGAAGGCATCATTCAATTGCCAAAAGATAGATTGGTAACCAAAAAAGCACCAGAAGCGATATTGATTCAAGTATTTAAGCCTTCGGCTGATGGAAGTGAGCAAACGATCAAATTGAAGTATTCTCCTCCGGGCGCTTCATGTTTACCTACACCATTGATCTTTATTCCTATAGATTTGAAATAATTGATTTTGTCTCGAAGGTGAAATTTACTTTCGAGACAAAATTTTAATTAATAGAGGTTCAGTAGTCTATTTCTTACCAACAGGCAAGCGCCAATTACTCCGGCCTTTTCGCCAAGTTTCGAGAACTTCAATTGCGTGTCGCTGCTCACTAAACTTAATGAGTATTTGTTAATGGCACTCAATATCGGTAAGCGGATGTATTCGCCAGTAGCAGCTAAGCTGCCTCCCAAAATGACCAGTTCCGGATTGAAGATATTGATCAAGAGCGCAATTCCCCTTCCTAGCTTTTCTCCAATTTGTGCAATCAGTTCAATAGCTAACACATCATCGTATTGTACGGCTTTAATGATATCGTCTAAAATAATATCATCAATTTTTAGTTTCTGTTGAGTGATCAAAGAAGTGGATGAGCCTTGAGCTACTTTTTCTTTGAATAATCGGAGTAGCGCCTGTCCAGATGCTTCGGTTTCTAAGCAACCCTTTTTCCCACATTTACAGATAATCTCGTTGTTAAATAATGGGATGTGGCCAAATTCGCCGGCAAAACCAGATTTGCCATAGTATAGATGACTATTGATCATGATCCCCATACCTAGGCCATAATCCATATTTAAAAACAAAACGTTTCTTTCATCGCGTACTACGCCAGCATTAAATTCTCCATAGGCCATTGCCCTCGAGTCGTTTTCTAGAAAGGCTTTAACACCTAGCTCCGATTCTAAGAATTTGGTTAAAGGTTCTTCATTAAAGTGGAAGAAACTGTAGCTGTAACCAGTAGAGTAGTTAATTCGGCCAGAAAGGTTAATGCCGATACCTAAAATCTTGTCTTTGCCAACGCCAGTAGTTTTAATGAATTTTTTAATGGCGTTACATAGTTCGATTAAAGATTCTTGGCTATTATTTAATTGGTAAGGTACATTTTCAGAAATGTTGACCAAGTTTTTCTGCAGATCGGCCAAGCCAATATTCAAATGTGTGTATTTCACATCTACCCCAATAAAAAATACAGAATTGGAAATCATTCCGTAGATGTTGGGTTTTCTTCCTCCCGTAGAATCCAATTTGCCCAAGTCTTCAACTAATCCATCGTTTACCAATTCGGCTACTAGGTTAGTGACTTTGGGTGTGCTTAAATTTAATTCTTTGCATAGTTCTGCAATAGTAGAGTTGCCATTATTGCATAAGAGTGAGATGATGTTTTTTTTGAGGTGGATATTTTTGAATGCTACCCCAGATATATTTTCGTCGTTTAATTCTTCAAAAAATGTCATAATTATTGATTAATAATTACTAAAGATGATTTAATAATTAAAATTATTTAAAAACATGCCATAATTGCAGTACGGTTTGCATAATAAAATGTAAAGATATGGTATGATTTCAGCTAAATGGCGACTGTAAAATTAAATTAAAGATACATATAATCACTAAACTTTGTAAAAATTACGTCTCAAAGTAACTAATTAAATTCTGTTATTTTTTAAATCATTGATTATTAGATAGTTGTATTTGTTGTAAATATACTTAATAAAAAAAATTAATAATTGTTCATGAGTTATTAAAAAAAAGATTACTTTCGTTATTGCCAAATAGCAATATGAATTATCTAAGACATCTTTTTTTAACTTATGTTTTATGTACGACTGCAATTTTAGCGCAAGCGCAGTCAGAGATCAACACCTCATTATTAATTATAGGTGGTGGTGCAAGTGGTACCACTGCGGGTATTCAGGCATCCAGAATGGGGGTACAGACTATTATTGTTGAAGAGACAGATTGGTTAGGGGGCATGCTTACAGCTGCTGGTGTTTCTGCCATAGATGGTAACCATCAGATGCCAGCTGGTTTATGGGGAGAATTCAGACAAAAACTCTATCATTATTATGGTGGTGCAAAAGCTGTAGAAACCGGATGGGTAAGTAATACCTTATTTGAACCCTCGGTAGGGA
This sequence comes from Pedobacter sp. Hv1, assembly GCF_001412215.1. Classification (GTDB taxonomy): domain Bacteria; phylum Bacteroidota; class Bacteroidia; order Sphingobacteriales; family Sphingobacteriaceae; genus Pedobacter. The sequence continues at coordinate 412,977 of NZ_LLWP01000002.1, read as the reverse complement.
ATAAATTATTGAAAGAATTAGCTAAAGAAGCTAATCTAGCTATCTGGTATCAATCGCAATGGCTAAATGTTCAAAAAACCACCAATGGTTGGACAGTAAGTGTTAAAAAAGCCAACAAGACCTACAAAATTAATGCTCAACTATTAATTGATGCTACAGAACTAGGCGATGTAATGGCCGCTGTAGGGGCTCCTTATCGAATTGGTATGGACAGTAGATCAGTTACTGGAGAGAGTTATGCTCCAGAACAAGCCAATGATATTATCCAAGATTTGACCTATGTAGCGATCTTGAAAGATTTTGGTGCAGGTGCCGACAAAACCATTAAAAAACCTGCTGGTTATGATCCTACTATATTTGAACACAGTTGTGATGTAGCAGATCCAGCTGCTAAAGACAATACGCCAATTATAGATTGTAGCAAGATGATCACCTATGGTAAACTGCCAAATGGTAAATACATGATCAACTGGCCAAAAAATGGAAATGATATCTATTTAAATATTATTGAGAAAAGTCCAAAAGAGCGTTCGGAAGCCTTAAAAGAGGCAAAGTTGCATACTTTAAGGTTTATCTATTACCTGCAAACGGTAATGGGCTTTAAGCATTTGGGCTTGGCTGATGATGAATTTCCTACAGCAGATCGTTTACCCATGATTCCTTATAATCGCGAATCTCGCCGTTTAAAAGGTCAGGTAGATTTAACTTTGCCCTTTGTAGCACAACCTTATCAGCAAAAAGAAGCTTATTATAGAACAGGCATAGCCGTAGGCGATTATACCATAGATCATCACCACCTTAAAAATCCGGCAGCACCTGCTATTGATTTTGTAAAGATCAAAGTTCCAGCTTATAATGTGCCATTAGGCTCGTTGGTACCAGAAAATACCAAAGGACTAATTGTGGCCGAAAAAAGTATCGGTGTTTCTAATATTGTTGCTGGTGCAACCAGGTTACAGCCTGTGGTATTAGGTATTGGACAGGCAGCTGGAGCCTTGGCCGCTGTAGCCATCAAAAATAATGTAGACCCTGCAGCGGTAAATATTCGCGAAGTTCAGCAGGCGTTATTGAGCAGTAAGGCCTACATTATGCCTTTTATCGATGTAAAACCTGAAGATTCTAATTTTGATGCTATCCAACGCATCGGAGCAACCGGTATTCTTCAAGGTACAGGTATTTCTTACAAATGGGCAAACCAAATGTGGTTTTATCCTCAGCACCCCATTAGTGAAGCAACTTTTATACAGGGTTTAAAAACCTATTATCCGGCAATTGCCGAAGTGGCCGCATCTGGAAAAGACCTGGATGTTGATTTCTTTGCCACAGTTATTCCAATGTTGAACAAACAGATTGGAAAAGAAACCATTGTAACCGATTTGGCTTCGCTCAAAAAACAAGATCAAAAACCCAATAGCCCTACGATTAATCGTGGCGAATTGGCTGTATTATTAGATAAATACCTTAAACCATTTGCCGTTGAAGTGAACTTTAATGGCCGTCTAATGCAATCAAAAATAACCAAATAAAACAAAGTAAACTTAACATGATGTTGAAATTTTTTACCAAAAAAGAAAAGCTTCCATGGATGATTTTATCTCTGGTGCTTTGTATGTTCTGTTTTACCACCGTTGCCTTTGCGCAATCGAGGGTAGTAACAGGTTCCGTAACAGACAAGCAGTCCATGCCTTTACCCGGTGTATCGGTAACTGTAAAGGGGACGCCAAAAGTAGTTCAAACAAACAATGAAGGAAAGTTCTCCATTACTTTGGAGCAAAATGAGCAAGCACTTGTATTAACCTATATCGGGTTTACCACAAAAGAAGTAACTGTAAAAGGAACAAGTGTGAACATTGAACTTGAAGAATCCAATTCACTATTGAACGAAGTAGTGGTAGTGGGTTATGGTACACAGAAAAAATCTAATGTATTGGGGTCGGTAGCACAAATTACCAGCGACGATATTAAACAGGCGCCTACCATGAACATTACCAATATGTTGGCGGGTAGATTGCCAGGTATTACCACCGTTCAATCTTCTGGCCGACCAGGTGCTGACGATGCCACCATCCGTGTAAGGGGTACTTCTACCTACCAAGGTGGACAAGGACCAATTGTAATTGTTGATGGGGTAGAGCGTTCTTTTTCTCAGTTAGATCCGAACGAAATTGAAAGCATCTCTGTACTAAAAGACGCATTGTCTGCTGCGGTATATGGTTTACAGGCAGCAAATGGGGTAATTTTGGTTACCACTAAAAGAGGTAAAATATCTGCACCTCAAATCACTTACGATGGTGCAATTATGCAGAACTCTAATACGCGTTTCCCTAAATTTTTAGATGGTCCAGATTATATGGACTGGTTCTCTAGAGCAGAAACGTTAGATAATGATTACCGTATCAATGTAGGGATGGACCCGAGTCCGTTAACTTATACCCAGTCGCAGATCGATGCTTTAAGAAATGGTACCAATACCAACCCTCTTTTGGGCAATACCGATTGGGTTGGTCAATTGTTAGGCAAAAAGAGTTATTCTCAAAGCCATGGTATTACGGTAAGAGGTGGAAGCGAAAAAGTAAAATATTTTTCGAGCTTAGGCTATCTTGATCAAGATGGAGTTGTAGAAAATACAGGTTACAAAAGATTTAACTTAAGAACCAATATCGATGCACAGTTGAACGAATTGTTATCAGTAACATTCGACATTGGTGCTAGGTTACAAAAAACAAATACACCAGGTATCTCTCCAGATAACTCGGCTTACATGAACCCATTCTATCAGGCAGTTAGAACTTTACCTAACATGCCAATGTATGCAGAAAATGGATTGCCAACAGCCTATCAAAGTAATGCAGGTTATGTAAACCCTATTGCTTCGGTAATGCAGTCTGGTTATCAGAATGGCGAAACAAATGTTTTCCAAAGCTCCCTTACTTTCAATGTAAAAGTGCCTTGGATTAAAGGTTTAACCGGAAAAGTATTGACTTCATTTGATAAGAATGCTACAGAGAACAAAAACTGGACTACACCTTATTCGTTAATGGGTAGGTTTAGAGGACAGACCACAGGTAACTTTACTTTAATCTCGAATCCTCCAGGTATTACTGTAAATACACTTCGTCAAAATTACAGTCAAAATAACAGATTAACATTCCAACCAAGTTTAAATTATACCAAAACATTCGAAGGTGGACATAGCGTTACTGCCTTGGCTTTATACGAATGGTCTAGGTATCGTTCAAATGTGTTCTCAACTGGTGCAAGAAACTTTGCCCTTTCAGAATTACAAGAGATCGATTTCGGAAGTACAGCTACAAACGATTTTATTAGCCCAACAGGAAGTAGTGGTTTAGGGGCCAGACAAGGTTATGTGGGTCGTATCAACTACTCGTACAAAGATAAATACCTGTTTGAGGTGGCGGTTAGAGCCGATGCTTCTTTAAGTTTCCCTGCAGAAAGCCGTTGGGGTTATTTCCCGGGTGTTGGTTTAGGATGGGTAGTAAGTAAAGAAGGGTTCTTCAGCAAAATGTCGAATACCATTAACTTCTTAAAAGTAAAAGCTTCTCATGGAGTATTGGGTAAAGACAATACGGTAACTTCTTTCCCTTATTTACCAGGGTTTATGTTAACGGATAGTCCGGTGGCTATTATTGGTGGTGTGCCAGTTTCAGCACTTTATACTACAGCTCCACCAAACAAAAACTTAACGTGGGAGCGTCACAATACCACAAACGTTGGTTTTGAAGCCGAATTCTGGAATGGAAAATTAGGTGTTGATTTCGATTATTTCTATACGGTAGTAAACAATATCCTTACCGGAAGAGGTAGCCTTTATCCACCAACATTAGGTGGTAACGTACCTTCTACATTTAATGATGGTATTACCGATAATAGGGGTTTTGATTTACAGTTGAGACACAAAAACAGCATTGGTAAGTTTAACTATTCAGTTACAGGTAACTTTAACTGGGCTAGAAATAAAATCATCTTAATTAATGAGAATGAAAACTTACCAGCATGGCAAAAACGTACTGGTAGGCCAATTGGCGAAAAAATTGGTTTTATTGTAGATGGCATGTACCAAACATGGGAAGAGGCTAGAAATGGTTCTTCACCAAGTAGCGGTTTCTTGGCACCAGGTTATTTCAAATATAGAGATCTAAATGGTGATGGACGTATTACCAGAGATGCAGATATGACTTACATTGGCAGAAGCAATTTGCCAGAAATCATGTACGGTATCAACCTACAGGCTAGTTACGGAGGTTTTGATTTTTCAGCCTTATTTCAAGGAGCAGCATTGTCTAGTTTAGCTTTGGGCGGATTGTACGAAGGTTCATCAGGTACATCAGGTATTGAAGACAATAGTCCTTTTACCAAAACTTTCTACGGCTACGGAAACTCTCCATATTATTTGGTAGAGCAATCGTGGTCGCCAAGTAACCCAAATGCAAAATATCCTCGATTAACATCAGGAGGGGTATCACTTTCTCCACACAATGCCAATCAGAACTCTGGGTTTATTGTGAATAACGATTATATCCGTCTAAAATCGGTACAGATTGGCTATACCTTACCAAAAAGTGTATTGAAATCGAAAATTGAAAGGGTACGTTTTTATGTAACTGGCTTCAACTTATTTACATGGGACAAGTTGAAATATCTTGATCCTGAAATGCCAAACGTAAATAATGGATTCTATCCACAACAGAAAATGATCTCCGGAGGAGTAAACCTTACCTTTTAATTAGAAGTCATGAAAAATTATATAAAAATAACAAAGAAATCATTCCTAGTTTTAGGGGCCGTTTTGGTAATGGGTTCTTGTAAAGTAGATTATGATCCACTAGATAGATATACAGATGTTGCCGTTTATCAGAACCCAGCCAACATCAGGTCTTATATTATTGGGATGTACAGTGAGTTCAATACTTTCAAGTTTGGTACTTTCCCAATCGGATACGACAATGCCACAGATGCACTAACCGATGTAATGAAATATTCGTCAGGTGTTTCTGGAAATGGTACCGTTAACATTTTAGCTTCAGATGCATCGAGGGTTAACGCCGCCGGACCACAGTTAAACTATTGGGCTACTGGTTACGCTCGTATCCGTCGCCTCAATGAATTTTTAGAAGGATTAGATACCAAGGCACAAGGTCTTGACAACAATTCAAAACTACAATTTCAGGCCGAGGCCCGTTTCATTCGTGGTTATGTGTATTTCTGGTTGGTAAAATTACACGGTAGTGTGGTTTTGCTAGATAAGTTGGTAGATCCAGACAAAAAAGACAATCCACGTTCTAGTGAAGAAGATTGTTACAAGTTTATTGCAGCTGATTTTGCATTTGCGGCACAAAATTTACCAGCCAACTGGGATTCTGGAAATACAGGTAGAGCGACCAAAGGTGCAGCTTATGGCATGTTGGCCAGAACTTGGTTATATGCAGCTTCAATTGCCGAATACGATAAGAAACAATTCAATGCAGATCCTTTAACGGGTATCCCACAAACAAAAGCTACAGATTATTACACCCAAGCTTCTAATGCTGCAGACGAAGTGAAAAAATTAGCTGGACAGGGAATTTATGCTTTAGACGATTTTGGAACAATGTTTACCAATAAAAACTCTAAAGAGGCAGTATTTAAAATTGCTTATTTAAGACCGCAACTTACGCATCAATATGATTTAGGATTTGTTCCGCCAAGAGATGTACCAGGTCAGGCTTTAGTTTATGGTGTACCAACAGCAGAATTGGTTAATGAGTTTGAAATGAACGATGGTTCTACTTTCTCATGGGCCAACCCTACAATGGCTGCTAATCCTTATGCCAATAGAGAGCCAAGATTTTACGCTACAGTTTTACACAATGGCTCAGCTTGGAAAGGACGTACTTTAAATACAACTACAACTGATGATATTGAAGGCATAACAGAATACGGGGCTACAGAAGCCAAAAGAACGGTAACGGGTTATTATGCCAAAAAGTTATTAGATCAGGCCAATACCAATATTGTGATCAACAAAAGTGACCAGACCTGGATGGAGATGCGTTACGCAGAGGTATTGTTAATTGATGCCGAGGCAAAAACGAAAATCAACAACATTGCTGGTGCCAAAGCTTCTTTAAATGAATTGAGAACCAAACGTGGCTTGCCAAATACACCTTCTCAAACTCCTGATGAAATGATGAAGGCTATTGAGCACGAAAGGATCATTGAATTGGCTTTTGAAGGTCACCGTTATTGGGATTTAAGAAGATGGAGAAAAGCACATACTAAATTGAACAACATCAGGTTTACCGGACACAAAGGTACACCTAGCGGTTCTAGTGTTACTTATACAACGGTAACGGTAGATAATGCCAATAGACAATTTACACCTGCGCTCTATTATATTCCAATTCCGTTGGATGAGATTTTAAGAAATAAAGCAATTACCCAGATTCAAGGCTGGTAAAAATGGCTATTCACCTAAAAATATTCGTAATGAAAAAAATATCATTAATTGTAGTTACAGCATTCACTGTTTTAATGCTTAACTCCTGCAAAAAGGCCGAGCCGGTTGTGAGAAACCAGAGCAATGAGCTTGCAGATATTTATGCCACTTTAGAGGGGCAGGGCGGCAGTAGGCTGTTCGAAGCAAGGATAAGTGCCAATAAGGATACCATCTATTTTGATATTCCTTATTATTATCCAGCTAATTCTGATAATGAGGTAGACCTTTCTAAAGTAATTTTAAGATCGGTAGTTCCTTCTGATGCCATTGTATCGCCAGCATTGGGTTTGGTGCAAGATGTATCTAAACCTTTTAAATTGACTATTACCTCAGGTTCTGGTGCAACAAAATCGTTTGTTGTAGTTACCCGTAAAGTAGGCGATGTTTCTATTACCAGTGCCAATGTAGAATATGCAGCTGGTGCTAGTACCCAAAAGGTAGAAGCGGTAATTAAAGACAGCGATGTATTGTTCTATATCTTGCCAGGTACCAATGTATCAACAGCTAAATTGAACTTAAACATCAATAAACACTCTACAAGTTCTATTGCAACTGGATCAACCATTAACCTTTCGCAAAATGTGCCATTGGTAATTACGGGTAAAGATGGTACTAAAAAAACCTATACCCTAAAAGCTACAGAGCCAGTTAAATTAGATTATGGTGTGGGGATTAACCGTAGGTTATGGAGCAAAACCGCTAGTGAACTTGGTTTTACCAGTAACATGGAATCTGCTTTGGCAGTGTCTGGCGATTACCTGATTACTGTGGTGCGTACCAATCCGGCTAAATACCGTGTATTCAATAGAAATACAGGAGAGTATGTTAAAGATATGGCATTGCCATTTAGTACCTTGGCTTTCCAAATTGCCAATGACTTAGACGGCAATATTATCGGTACAACCTATGCTGCTAAAGGTGGTAAGTTTATCGTATACAAATGGGCCAATATCGATGCCACTCCGGTAAAACTAATTGAATGGACCAATAGCAATCCAACCGGAATTACAGGTGATGGTGGTATAGGTCGTCGTTTAAATATTTATGGTAACCTAAATGGCGATGCTGTAATTACAACAACAGGTGGTCAATCTCAAATTATCTACAAATGGACACTTAAAAACGGTGCAGCGGTTAGTCAAGATCCTCAGGTGATCAAATACGAATCGGTTACTGGTGGTGCAGCTTCATTTATGGGCTATCAAGCAGATGCTCAACCTGTGTCTACAGATCCAAATGGAAATTACTTTATCAATTACCAATTTGAAATTGCACTGGTTAATGGCGTTAGCAATCAAAGTATGTTTGGTTTTAACAATTCAACCACTGTATTTGGTATTTTCCACTTTGCTACAGATTATATCGAATTTAACAATGCCAAGTACTTGGCTATCCAGAAATTTGTGAAATCATTTAGTTATAACAATGCAGTTTTGGGCTTGTTTGATGTTACAGAAAACTCTAAGATAAGCCTTGCACCATCAGATCCAAGATACAATACATTTAATATCTATAATTCTGAAGAATTCTTGGGTGCCAATGCCAATTCAAATGGTACTGGTGATGTGACAATCGGACTATCAGCAGATAAGCAAAGAATGCAGGTGTACATGCTCCTTACCAATGGAGGTATCATTGCACACGAATTTACTAAATACGCACCTTAATACTTATTTGATGGTTCTGCCTATTCACAGGCAGAACCATCTTTTTATTTAAACCCTAGTATAATGAAAAGATTAATTTATTCGATAGGTGCAACGGCCTTGATTGCCTTAATGGCCTTGAGCTCTTGTAAAAAAACGGTTACTCCTGATCCAGAAAAACCTGATCCGAAACCACCTGTGGTTAATGAGGAAAGAAGAAGAGAAGCCATAGTTTGGGTTGATGCCCGCTCTAATGTATTTGGTACCTATGGTCGCTTAAGTGATACGGCAATGATCAAAACCACCTTAGATACCTTGAAAGAAGTTGGTGTTACTGGTTTGGTACTCGATCTTAAGGGTTCTTCAGGTTATACCATGTACCCAAGTAATTATAGTCCTCAGGTTACTTCGCAAGATGGTAAATCAATTCCTGCAGGAGTTGATTATGCAGGTTACTTTATCAAAGAAGCTAAAAAAAGAAACTTTAAGGTATATGCCTCTATCGTAACCTTTGTAGAAGGCGAAACTTCTAAAGCAAGGGGAAAAGTATTTGAAGATGCGCAATGGAAAAACGAATACCAGTCTATTGTTTGTGATGTAAACGGAAACCGTGTTCCGGTAACTTCAACAGGGAAAAATGGTTTTGTTAACCCATCTATTCCTGCAGTTCAGGAAAGAGCCTTAAATATCATCAAAGAGATTGTTGGTAAATACGAATTGGATGGAATGCTGCTTGATTATGGTCGTTATACAGATGTAAGTGCAGATTTTTCTGATTTCAGTAAAAATGATTTCATCAAGTTCTTAGAAAATAAATACCAAGATTCTGAAGCTAAAAAAATGAGTTTCCCATCTGATATTGTAACCTCATGGAAAATTTCTAGCGATCAAGTGCTGCCAAATGCAACAGGTAAATACTACAAAAGATGGTTATTGTACAGAGCTACAGTAATTCATGATTTCTTTGTAAAAGCAAGAGCTGCGGTTAAAAGTGTAAAACCGAACATGAAATTTGGAACTTATGTAGGTGCTTGGTACACCACTTATTACCAGGTAGGGGTAAATTGGGCAAGTCAAGATTATGATCCGTTTAACGATACGGATCTAAAATTTGATTGGGCTTACCCAGATTATAACAAAACAGGCTATGCTGAGCAGTTAGACCTACTTATGACAGGGAATTATTTTACTCAATTGATGATGAAAGATAACCCTGCAACTGCAAACTTAGCCTACCATTGGTGGAGCGTAGAAGGCTCGCTTAAAGGAGGTAAATACATTACCAGAAATAAAATGCCTTTATATGGTAGTATAGATATGGGCAATGTAGATTGGCCAGACCAAAAATCAATTAGCAATACCATTAAATACATATTGGATAATGCTACTGGGGGCGTAATGTTGTTTGATGTGGTACACGTATATGCACCACAATATAACAGGCTTAAACAGCCATTGTGGGGTGCTTTAAGAGAAGGATTGAAGAAATAGAATGAAATTAAAGTTTACATTTTTGCTCTTAGTTAGTTTGTTGTGTGGTCTGCTGGTCTCTTTTAGTCCAGCAGCTTCCATTCATGTTGTACTGAAGGGCAAAGTTGTAGACCAACAGCTTAAAGGCATAAAAGGGGTGATGGTAACTGATGGTACCAACTGCGTTTTTACAGATGCAAATGGTAAATATAGATTGGAGAGTACCAACGAAGCCGATTTCGTTTACCTAAGCGTTCCTTCTGGTTATGAAATTCCTGTCGATGATCAGCTTGCGAAATTCTATCAAGCAATTCCAAAAGATGCAAAAGGGAATTTTACAGCAGATTTTAAGTTGACTAAAATGAAACAAGATGATCGTCGGCACTTTACCATGGTTTGGGCAGACCCACAGATCAATAATCAGGAACATGCCGATAAACTACATGAACAAGTGGTCACAGATACACGTGCCCATGCAGCAGAATTGCTGAAAAAGGGACCAGTAACGGGTATCTCTGCTGGAGATATTTCGTGGGATCAACCCAATATCATCGCTGAGTATAAAAAGGCAGTAAAGAATACAGGTATTCCTTTTTTTCAGGTATTGGGCAATCACGATATGGATATCAATACCAGAAGTGACGAAAAATCAGACCTCACCTTTAAGAAAAGTTTTGGCCCAACATGGTACTCGTTTAACAGGGGCAATGCACACTACATTGTATTAGACAATGTTTTTTATTACAGTAACAGTTATAACTACATTGGCTACATTACCGAAAAACAGTTCAAATGGTTGGCACAAGATCTGGCAGCAGTAAAACCGGGATCGCCTGTTTTTGTGTCTATGCATATTTCTGCTTATACCAATGAAAAAACGAGGGAGCAAAAAAAGGAAGACAATCCTGGCAACATCACCTTTAACAGAAAGTATCTTTATGAAATGCTAAAACCTTACCAGGCACATTTGTTAACAGGCCATACCCATTATAACGAAAATAGGATCGAGGATGGTATATACGAGCACATTCATGCTGCAGTTTGTTCGGCTTGGTGGACGGGCCCCGTTTGTGAAGATGGAACGCCTGGAGGTTATGGCGTTTATGAAATTAATGGAGATCAGGTAAGTTGGTATTACAAATCATTAGGCCATGCCAAAGATTTCCAGATGAAAGTTTATGCTCCCGGTACTTCAAAATTAAGACCACAGGCCATTACTGCAAATGTATGGAACTGGGATCCACAATGGAAAGTAACTTGGTACCAAGATGGCAAAGCCATGGGCAATATGCAACAAACTACAGATTACGATACTGATGCCCTTAAATATTTGAATGGCTCTGTTAAATATACTTGGATGAAAGCCAGACTAACGGATCATCTTTTTACGGCAACGCCATCATCTGGTGCTAAAATAGTGAAGATAGAAGCGGTTGACCGTTTTGGAAACATTTACACCGAAGAAATTAAATTATAAGCTACAAAGGAATGCAGATAGCTAGAAATCAATCTTTAGATGTGTTACGCGGAACAGCCATATTGTTAATGGTGCTGTGCAGTAGCATTGCTTTTGGAAAGGTTTTGCCAGCATGGATGTTCCATGCACAAACTCCTCCACCTTATCATGTATTTAAACCAGAAATACCAGGTATTACTTGGGTCGACCTCGTATTCCCATTTTTTCTGTTCTCTATGGGAGCAGCCATTCCTTTAGCTTTAAATAGCAAAGCAGAGCAGCAACCTTTTTATAAAATTGCTTTACAATTGGCAACAAGATTAGTTTTACTGGCCTTTTTTGCCATTTTTACCCTACATGCCAGAGCTTGGGTAATGGACAAGCAACCCACCATATTTACACATGTACTTTCTATTGCAGGCTTTATCCTACTTTTTTTAATGTACGGGAACTGGTCACGCTTTGTTAAAAAGTATGTGGCCTTGGCTATTAAAATAATAGGATTTTTAGCTGCAGTTATTTTCCTTTATGTGTATCCTTTTGCTTATGGTCAATTCAGTTTGGCCAAGAGCGATATCATTATCTTGGTATTGGCCAATATGGCCTTTTTTGGCGGCTTGATCTGGTATTTGACCAGAAATCGCCCATGGCTAAGAATAGGTATTTTACCTTTTGTAATGGCCATCTTTTTAGGGGCCAAAGAGGTAGATAGTATCAATAGCATTATCTTTAATTGGTCGCCTGCAGCTTGGTTATACCAGTTTTACTACCTTAAATACTTATTCATTATTATTCCCGGTACTTTGGCTGGCGATTGGTTTTTAAAAGAAAATAAACAAGCAGAACTGATCAGAGATTCTTCTAAAAGAATATTTATCCTTATTGCCTGCATTGCTACCGCTTTAATTGTAATTAATTTATGGGGCCTTTTTACCAGAGCTTTAGTGCTCAATTTGGCTTTAAATGCGATAGGTTGCTTGGCATTGTCTGTTTTAATCAAAAAGATAAAAGCTGGGCAGACCATTAAACAGCTTACACAAGCCGGAATTTATCTAGTATTGCTAGGTCTATTTTTTGAGGCCTATGAAGGTGGCATTAAAAAAGATTACTCTACTTACAGCTATTATTTTGTGTGCTCAGGATTATCCTTTTTCGCTTTGCTTAGTTTTAGCATTGTAGAAAGACTGGGCTGTTTTAAAAAACTGATGGACTTTTTGGCCGCCAATGGAAAAAACCCGATGATTGCCTACACTGCAGGTAACCTGTTCCTCATCCCATTACTTAAAATTAGTACGCTCTCTGTTTATCTCGATGCCATGAGTACAAACGCAATCAATGGTTTTGCTCGTGGCCTCATTTTTACAGGTGTTGTAGCTTTGATTACCATATGCTTTACACGACTTAAATTTTTCTGGAAAACCTAACCATTCAACCTACATATCTATAACCTCAAAACAACCACTATTGTGTCGAAACTTAAAACTAAACATATAAACCCTATCTATTGGATCCCAACTACTTGGTTTGCCATGGGATTGCCTTTTGTAGCCTTATCGGGCGCAAGCTCTATCATGTATAAAAACTTGGGGATTTCTGATACGAAAATTGCCTTTTGGACTTCACTGATTATGTTTCCGTGGACAATTAAACCACTTTGGGGGCCATTTTTAGAGATGTACAAAACCAAAAAGTTTTTTGTGTATACCACACAAATTTTTACTGGTGTATTGTTTGGCCTTTTGGCCCTAACCCTACAAATGAGCCATTTCTTTAGTTTCTCTATTGCCATTTTAACCATTATTGCCATTAGTGGTGCTACACACGATACTGCTGCAGATGGTGTGTATTTAAATGAATTGACGCCAAAACTACAGGCCAAATTTGTAGGCTGGCAAGGTGCTTTCTATAACATTGCCAAAGTTTTATCTGGTGGGGTATTGGTGTACATGGCTGGTCAGTTGGAGAAAGAAATCGGAATCCAAAATGCTTGGATGATCGTCATGTTCACCTATGGTATTATTATGGTGCTGTTGGGTTTGTACAACATGAGGGTAATTCCAGAAGGAAATGAAGTGAAGGAAGTTACTTCTGTAAAAGAAGGTTTTGCGACATTAAAGGATGTGATTGTTACTTTCTTTCAAAAAAAGAACATCTGGTTCAGTTTGTGTTTTATTGTTTTTTACCGTTTTGCCGAAGGTCAGGCTATCAAGATCATTCCCTTGTTTTTTAAAGCGTCAAGGGAATCGGGAGGCTTAGGACTGAGTACTTCGCAGATCGGCGTGTTATATGGCGTTTTTGGGTCAATCGCCTTCGTGCTAGGTTCTATCGTTGCAGGTTATTACGTTTCTAATAAGGGGTTGACCAAAAAAACGCTATTGATTTTATGTGCCTTTTTTAACCTGCCGTTTGCGGCTTATGCTTTTCTGGCCATTGCCATGCCTCAAGATATTTATGTAATTGCATCGGCAGTTGCCATCGAATATTTTGGTTACGGTTATGGTTTTGTGGGTTTGATCTTGTTTATGATGCAGAACATCGCCCCTGGTAAATACAAGATGGCCCATTACGCTTTTGGCAGTGGTTTAATGAATTTAGGTTTTATGATCCCATCCATGATCAGTGGTTTGCTGAGCGATTATCTGGGGTATAAGGAGTTTTTTATATGGGTATTGATTGCTACCATACCAGCTTTTATTGTGACCTGGCTGGTGCCCTTAATGCCTGTAGAGCAAGAGCCTGAAACAGTTGTAGCCGAATAATTAACTGATTTTAAAGACTGAATAAATAATAGATATGAATAGATTTTTTTTGATGTTAATCCTTTTTACAGTGCCATTTTATAGCAGTGCACAAGAGAAAGCGGTAAAAGACAGTACCTATGCCAATGGGTATTATGTAAAACGACTAAAATATTTTGAAACCCTACCTGTACAGAAAAACCCGATTGTTTTTTTAGGCAACAGCATTACAGAAGTAGGGCAGTGGCAAGATGTTACCGGGCTTCCAAATGTGATCAATAGAGGGATTAGTGGAGACAATTCTTACGGTGTTTTTTACCGCTTAGATCCTGTCCTTAAACAAAAACCAAGCAAGATCTTTTTGTTGATCGGTGTAAACGATATCAAACGTGGTACACCAATAGAAGATATTGCTCACAATTACGAACGCATTATTTTGAAAGTAAAACATGATGCACCAAAAACCAAGCTGTACCTACAAAGCGTATTGCCGGTTACAGAGTCGATATTGGCTTCCATTTATGATAATATCCGCAACCCACGCATCATTGCTTTAAACAAACTGATGAAAGAACTTTCAGTGAAGCATAATCTGCCTTATATCGACCTATTTAATGTGCTCAAAGACGAAAATGGTCAATTGGTACGCAGCTTAACAACAGATGGACTGCATTTGCAGCCAGAGGCCTATGTAATCTGGGCCAATTACCTAAAGAAAATGAAATACCTATAATATTTAAAACTCAACAACATGAAAATAAATTACCTATTTGCCACACTATTCGGTTGCTGTACCCTAGCTGCTTCATTGGCCAGTGCCCAAACGGTAAAGATCGATAGCAGTTACAACAATACTTACTATCAGGGAAGAATGGAACTATTTGTTACCCTTCCACAAACCCCTAATGCCATTGTTTTTTTAGGAAACAGCATTACAGAGCGTGGCATGTGGCACGAATTGCTGCCGGGCAAGGTGGTAATGAACAGGGGCATTGGTGGCGATAATACCTTTGGTGTATTGGCCAGAATTGAACCCATTATTGCAAGTAAGCCAAGCAAATTGTTTTTGCTAATTGGCATCAACGACATTGGACGTAATCTTCCAGTAACTGTGATTGCCGAGAATTACGAAAAAATTGTTCAACGTTTTATAAAGGGATCGCCAAAAACAAAATTATACCTACAGAGCGTACTGCCAATGAACGATGAGATATTAAAAGCAGCCTACCTTAAAAATAAAGGGCATTTGATTGTTGAACTTAATGAAAAAATCAAAGCCATTGCCAGTAAGTATAATTTAACTTTCATCAACCTGCACGAGGTATTTAATGATGGCAAGGGCAACATTAAACCAGAATTAACCATTGATGGCATTCACATCAATCCGCCGGCTTATGTGCTTTGGGTTGATTATTTAAAAAAGAAAAAATACCTGTAATCGCATGAAAATTACTGGAACATTTATAGACGAGATCTCTCATGACATTCCGCACCAGAATTGGGGCAGACAGGAATGGGATCGCGATTTTGCCCACATGAAATCTGTTGGTATTGATACCGTCATCCTGATTAGAAGTGGCTATCGGAGGTTTATTACTTACCCGTCTTTATACCTCCAAGAAAAACAAGGCTGTTATCAGCCACCAGTAGATTTGGTAGAAATGTACCTGCAACTGGCCGATAAATATGGAATGAAATTCTATTTCGGACTGTACGACAGTGGCAAATATTGGGATACAGGAGACATGGGCCACGAAATAGATGCCAACCGTTATGTAATTGATGAAGTATGGAAACAATATGGTCATTACAAAAGCTTTGGAGGTTGGTATTTGAGCATGGAAATTAGCAGAGGTACCAAAGGGGCTACTGAAGCTTTCCGTACGCTCGGGCAGCAATGTAAAGATGTAAGTGGTGGTTTGCCAACATTGATATCGCCATGGATTGATGGTAAAAAGGCGGTGATGGCGGCTTCGGCCCAGCTTTCTAAAAATGACTCAGTCTCTTTACAAGAACATGAAAAAGAATGGGGAGATATTTTTCAGGGCATTAGTGGTGCAGTAGATGCTGTTGCCTTTCAAGATGGACATATCGATTACCATGAATTGGACGATTTTTTTGCTGTAAATAAAAAGATAGCAGATCAATACGGTTTGCAATGTTGGACCAACGCAGAAAGTTTCGACAGAGATATGCCCATTAAATTTTTACCCATCAAATTTGAAAAACTTCGCCTCAAACTAGAGGCTGCCAGAAAAGCTGGTTACGATAAGGCCATCACCTTTGAATTCTCTCATTTTATGAGCCCACAGTCTGCCTATGCTCAGGCCGGACATTTATTTAACAGATATAAAGAATACCTACAAGGATTGAAAATTTGATCGCAACGATGAAGAACTATAGTGAAATTTACGAGAAAGAATTAATAGAAAATGTAATGCCATTTTGGATGAAACATTCCAAAGATGAAGAATATGGGGGGTATTTCAACTGTTTAGATCGTTCAGGAAACGTTTTTGATACGGATAAATTTATGTGGCTGCAAGCCCGAGAAGTATGGACTTTTGCAACCCTATACAAATTACAAGAAGCCAGACCAGAGTGGTTGGAAATGGCAAAACATGGAGCCGATTTCTTAGAAAAACATGGTAGAGATGCAGAAGGGAACTGGTATTTTACCTTAAATAGAGAAGGTAAGCCTTTGGTACAGCCTTACAATATCTTCTCAGATTGTTTTGCAAGTATGGCCTTTGCCGCATTGTATAAAGTAGATCCGCAAGAGCGATATGCAGAAATAGCCAAAACCACCTTTTTCAATATTTTGAAACGCCGTGATAACCCTAAAGGAAAATACAATAAGGCTTACCCAGGTACACGTGCATTGAAAAACTTTGCCTTGCCCATGATCTTGAGCAATCTTTCGTTAGAGATGGAGCATTTATTAGATAAAAAACTGGTAGATGATTTATTGAAAGATGTAATACATGAGGTAATGGATGTATTTTACCATGCCGAGAGTGGTTTGATCTTAGAAAATGTAGGCATTGATGGTTCATTCTCCGATTCGTTTGATGGGCGTTTGATCAACCCAGGACATATTATTGAGGCCATGTGGTTTATCATGGATTTAGGAGTAAGGTTAAATGACCAAAAACTAATAGAAAGAGCTACAGAAATTGCACTCCGCAGTTTAAACTATGGTTGGGATCAAGAACATGGCGGTATCTTTTATTTTATGGATGTTAAAGGTTACCCTGTACAACAATTAGAGTGGGACCAGAAGTTGTGGTGGGTGCATTTAGAAGCACTGGTATGTATGGCCAAGGGATATGCCTTAACAGGTAATGAGGCCTGTAAAGAGTGGTTTGAAAGATTACATGAATATTCATGGGCCAATTTCCGCGATCCAGAACATGGAGAATGGTATGGTTACCTTGATAGACAAGGAAAGGTATTGTTGCCGTTAAAAGGAGGGAAGTGGAAATGTGCTTTCCATGTGCCTAGAGCATTGTTACAAGTGTATAAAACCTTACAAGGTGTTGAGCAAAAGAACAGCACCATGGAAGCCGTAAAAAGTTAGCCTTTTTGCAAATAACCAATATATAAGTTTAGAGGGGGTTGGACGAAAGATGTATAGTCCAACCCTTATTTTTTAATCTAGATTTTTCTCTGCCATCCATTTGGCCAGTTCGGCTTTAATCGCTTCGCCCATTTTTTTCTGGTTGGCTGGGTTTTCTAAAAAGTCTTTACTTACCCCATTGTCGCCAACTTCTAAAAGTACTCGGTATTTTGCCGTATTTACATTTTCATCAAGGCTATAAAAACCTCTTTTGCCTGTGCCTTTGCAGATATAGTCATTTCTGCCTGTAGAGCTATCTAGTTGTACACCTCTGTTTTCTAGGTCGGTAACCGCACTTACAGCAGCAATTAATCGGGCAGCTAGCACCCTGTTCTCCGCTTCATAGGCGTCACCTTCGTGGATAAAACCCCAAATGGCATGTCGTTTGGTGCCACCATTGTTATGTACTGCAATAAAAACATCAGGTTTTCTTTTATTCGATTCTTGTAGTTCGTAGGCATAACCTGATATTTTGCCATCAATAATAGCCGAAGTATGTTCGATAATGGTATTGCTCCCTACATTGCTGTGGTGCAAATTGGGTTGGTCTAAACTCCATACCTTATATTCTTTTAATTTGGGTTTACTGGCCATCGCAGCTTCAACAATGCCATTGCAGGTTTTGGCTTCGCTAAAATCTTTTCCGGTATCAGTTTGATGTGAAGGTTGCCAAACTACAATGGCTTTTGGTTTTTGAGGAGGGGTGATTTCCTTCGATTGAAAATGGTTAAAGAAGGTAAGTGTGAATACAAATAGGAATAGCTTGTTCATTATAAAAAGGATTGATTGCTTAAATATAAGGAATTAGTTTGTTGGTTCGTCAGTTCAATTGTTCATTGGTCAATAGTTCATTGGTTTATTAGTTCATAAGTTCAATCGTAAACTGCAAATGTTTCAAACCTTTGTCATGCTGAATTTTCTATGTGTCCTATGTACCTATGTGGTGTGTATCAACCACAAAAACTTACTACTGCAGCCTTTGGCGTCCTCGCCAAAGCGAATGTAAGGATAAAGGTGAGTTAATGGTTGCGTATTGCAGATAGTTTATTTTATGTCCATTGGCGGGGACGCCAACGGAAGCTAAATTGTAATATAAAACCACATAGTAATATATAAGTTTTAACTACGAAAAGCTTAAGCCTCCTTAATGCCTTAATGTTTCAATCTCTTGCTATTCTGAGTTTTCTATGTGGTTTAATACAAATTAACCCCAAACAAAAAAAGCAGGACTGATAAACTCAACCCTGCTTTTATATATTTTATGAGTGGCCCAATACCAATGAACAATTGAACTATTGATACAAGTGAACCAATGAACTTCTAATTCTTCATCATTTTTAAGAAAGTAGCCAATTTAGCCTTCATCTCTCTTCTGTCTACAATGAAATCTAAAAAGCCATGCTCCAAAACAAACTCCGAAGTTTGGAAGCCTTTAGGTAAATCTTTTTTAATGGTTTCTTTAATTACACGAGGTCCGGCAAAGCCGATCAAAGCACCCGGTTCAGCAATGTTAATATCGCCCAACATGGCATAAGAAGCCGTAACACCACCAGTTGTAGGGTCGGTTAGTAAAGAAATGTAAGGAATTTTAGCTTGACTTAATAAAGCCAACTTAGCCGATGTTTTAGCCATTTGCATTAACGAAAATGCAGCTTCCATCATACGGGCACCACCAGATTTAGAGATCATCAAAAATGGAACCTTGTGTTTTAAGCTATAATCGATAGAACGAGCAATCTTTTCGCCTACTACAGAGCCCATAGAACCACCAATAAAGGCAAAATCCATACAAGCTACCATTAACTCCTGCCCATCAACTTTACCATGTGCTGCACGAATAGCATCTTTTAGGCCTGTTTTTGCAGTAGTTTCTATAATTCTATCCGTATAAGGTTTACTATCTGTAAAGTTTAAAGGGTCTCCAGAAGTAAGGTTTGCAAAAAGCTCTGTAAACTCGTTGTTATCAAAAAGTACCTGAAAATATTCTTTTGAACCTATTCTTAAATGATAATCACAGTAGTGACAAACATATCTGTTTTCTATTAAATCGGCACTGTGCAGTGCTTTTTTACAATTTGGGCACTTGTTCCACAAGCCATCTGGTGCTTCTTTCTTTTCTTCGGTTGTGGTACTGATCCCTTTTTTTTCTCTCTTAAACCAAGCCATGTTACTTTTCAAAAATGCGATTACAAAGAAACGATTTTTTTTTTAGTTTGTCCGTTAACATTCACAATTATCCATAGGTATGCAAAAACTGAAAGTGGATACTGCAAATTGCGATTTTTTTTATAACTTCGGAACATACAAAACAGAATAGAAATGAGTTTAAAAGGCTATAAAGGCGTAATTTACGGAGCAGCCGTTCAGGAATTATTTGAGCAGGCTAAAAAACATCAATTTGCATTACCAGCGGTAAACGTTACTGGTACCAATACTATCAATGCAGTAATGGAAACGGCAAAGGCGGTAAACTCGCCAGTAATGATCCAACTTTCAAATGGCGGTGCACAGTTTTATGCAGGTAAAACATTAAATAACGATAACTTGAATGCTTGCGTTTTAGGCGCCGTTTCTGCAGCTAAACATGTTCATTTATTGGCAGAGCATTATGGTGTGGCCGTAGTTTTACATACAGACCATGCTGCGAAAAAACTATTACCTTGGATTGATGGCCTTTTAACACATGGTGAAAAATTCTTTGCTGAAACAGGAAAGCCTTTATTTTCTTCGCACATGTTGGACCTTTCTGAAGAGCCGATTGAAGAAAACATGGAAATTTGTGTGAAATACCTAGAGCGCATGAGCAAAATGGGTATGACCATTGAAATTGAATTAGGAGTTACAGGTGGAGAAGAGGATGGGGTAGATAATAGCGATGTAGATAGCTCTAAATTATATACGCAACCAGCCGAAGTAGCTTATGCTTACGAAGAATTGAGCAAAGTGAGCGATCGTTTTACCATTGCAGCTGCATTTGGTAATGTACACGGTGTGTATAAACCTGGTAACGTAAAATTACAACCAGTAATCTTGAAAAACTCTCAAGATTTTGTGAAAGAGAAATTTAATTTGAGTGCAGAAAAACCAGTAAATTTTGTATTCCATGGTGGTTCTGGTTCTTCGCAGGAAGAAATTAGAGAAGCAATTTCTTATGGAGCTATTAAAATGAATATCGATACTGATATGCAATGGGCATTTTGGGAAGGTATTTTAGAGTACTACAAAAAGAACGAAGCCTTTTTACAAGGGCAAATTGGTAACCCTGATGGAGAAGATAAGCCAAATAAAAAATATTATGACCCTCGTGTTTGGTTACGCAAAGGCGAAGAGGAATTTGTGAAACGTTTAACTGTTGCTTTTGAAGATTTGAATTGCATCAATGCCAACGATAAATTGTAAGCAATTGCAAACATTTTCTTAAGCTAAGTGTTTAAACATAACATCAAGCGTAACGAGATTTAACTTGTTACGCTTTTTTTTGCTGTAATTGTTTAATCGCTAACCAATAGTAAAAATTAGACCAATCATATCTAAAACCAATGATATCTTAATGGAAACCAACAATCAAAAGAAAAGCAATCTATTCGAAGATTTTGCCAATGCAGCAACAAAGTTTACCGGAAGTTCTTATGCATTTTTAGCAGCCACTTTCATTGTGGTTTTGTGGGCGCTAACAGGTCCGGTTTTTGATTATTCTGAAACCTGGCAATTGGTGATCAATACGGGAACAACAATTATTACGTTTTTAATGGTGTTTTTGATACAGAAATCCCAAAATAAAGACAGCAAGGCCATTCAGTTAAAATTAAATGAATTGATTGCCGCCCACGAACATGCCAGTAATCGGATGGTAGATATTGAAGACCTAACAGAAATAGAATTGGATCAGTTGCACAAATTTTATGTCACCTTATCGGCTTTGGCCAAAAAGGAAACAGATATCCATTGTTCGCACTCTATTGATGCAGCTGAAGAATTGACCGAATTGAAGTTGAAAAAAATTAAAGGCACTAAAAAGGATAGAAAAGATGGACACACTTCACGTACAAAAAGCAACAACTAAAGAAGAATTGGAAAAGGTATTTGCCATTCGCAAAATTGTTTTTGTGGATGAGCAAAATTGCCCGCCAGAACTAGAATGGGAAAATGAAGATGTTTCGACGCATTTTTTGGCCCTATCAGACCATCATCCCTGTGGTGCATGTAGGTGGCGTAAAACAGAAAAAGGTTACAAACTGGAGCGTTTTGCTGTGCTTAAAGATTTTAGGGGACAGGGCATAGGAAGAGCCTTAATAGCCACAGCTTTAGACGATCTGCCATCTGATGCAGGTTATATCTATTTGAATGCACAATTAGATGCCATGAGCTTGTATGCCAAATTTGGCTTTGTAGCAGAAGGAGAGCAGTTTGAAGAGGCAGGTATCCAACACTTCAAAATGGTAAAAAAAGTTTAGTTTTTTAACCTCCACATTCAAGAATGCGAAATGATCTACTTTGGCGTTTTACCAGACTTTAATGGAGGTAATGTAAAATCGTCTAAAGCACTTTTCATTGCCATTTTCTTTTCAACATCTGCTATGCTTCTTGGTGCAAAAGCAGAAAGTAGCTCGTAACCATCTGGTGTAATTAACAGATCGTCTTCAATACGCACTGCAATACCCCACCATTTTTGATCGCAATCACTATTTGGGGCAATATAAATACCAGGCTCAATAGTCATCACCATATTTGTTTTTAAGGTGTTTGAGTTCGCCCTATCGTGTACATCTAAGCCAATGTGGTGCCCCAGTCCGTGGGTATAATATTTTTTAAAGTCTTTTTTATCTTTAATAATGCCAAGTTTGAATAAGCCTTCGGCAATTACTTCATTAGCAGCACTGCCTGCCTTCGAAAAAGTAGAGCCATCTTTTAACGTTTTAAATGCAGCCTCTTGCGCATCGTAAACGATTTGATAAATGGCTTTTTCATTTGCCGTAAATTTACCATTTGCAGGTATAGTGCGTGTAACATCGGCGGTATAACCATGGTATTCTGCTCCTACATCCATTAAAATCAGAGAATTGCCCACCTTTGTTTTGGTATTGGTTACATAATGCAGGATACAGCCATTTTCGCCAGCACCAATAATAGAACCATAACCCACATTCTCTGCACCATATTTTTTGTGTACAAACTCGTGTAGGCCCTGTATTTCCAGTTCACTCATATTGGCATGTGCTGCTTTCATTACTTCATTTTGTCCTTCGCACGAAATTTCAATGGCCTTACGCAACATGAGCACTTCTTCTGGTGTTTTGATTTCTCTTAATTGACCAGTTAATTTAAAATGCCATTGACCATTTGTGGGTGCCCCATTTGTTTTTTTGATAAAAGAGGCAACCAAACCATTTAATTTATTTGTTTCTGTACCATTGGCACCTACTGGCGGTGGGCTGGCAATAATGGTTTTGAATTTCGAAAAATCAATAGGGAAATCTTTAAAGTCGCTCCCATTAAAAGCCATGCTAATGCCCAATTTTTCTTTAACACCCTCAACCCCTAAGCGTTTACCATTCCAGCTTTCTTGCTGTGGATCTCTTTTCTGTACAAAGAACAGTTCTCTGTAAGTATTGCCTTTGTTATCTGTCTGGGGCTCTTTAAAGATAAACAAAACAGCATCTGGCTCTTTATAACCGGTAAAGTAATAGAGATCTGGATTTTGATGATAGAGATAATCTACATCATTAGAGAAATTGCGGGTAGGGTAGGCAAAAACTGCCATAACCGAATTTTCGGGCATTATTTGGCGTAAAGCCTCTCTACGCCCTGCATGAAATTCTTTACTCAAATAATCTTTTGGTTCAAAATCTTGCGCAAATGAAGCTTGCACAACAAATACCATTACCAGTATGGTAAATATCTTTTTCATTGACATTTTAATTTGTTCGGTTCCTTATTAGTTGATCTAACTAATTTTTAAATATAGGTAAATGAGGTTGTTTTAAAATATTGATATAAAACATTTTACAATTGGAATGGTATCTCTTTGAACTACGGATTAAAATCGCTAACATAGGTTAAAGAAAACATTTCTATGTTGGTGCTGAAATTTGTGATTAGGCCAATTTTTTTGTGAGATAGATCCGTTTGTGTCCTTTTGGAAAGTCCTTAATTTCTCCTATGGCCTCATAACCGTTCTTTAGGTAAAACGCTTCTGCTTGGAAATCAAAAGTGTCGAGCATGGCAATGGTAGCACCTTTTGTTTTGGCAATTGTTTCAGTATGTTTTAATAGTTTCGAACCCAAACCCTTATTTCTATAGCTTTCACTTACCCAAAGAATTTTAATCTCCAAACCGTTCCAATAACCAATACCCGCCAATATGCCAGCAATCTCTTTCCCATCTTCATCTTTGATCACAAATTCTAATGGTGTCCAAACATCAGCTAAGGCGGCAACTTTGCTTAAATTATAAATGTTAATGCCTTCAATAATTTTCTTGATGTTTTCCTTTTCACAAGGTTCGATGATAAATTCGGTTGCCATATTGTTGATGCAGTTAGTCGGGATTTGTAATCCCGATAAGTATAGCTTTTAAATGTGGATTACAAATCCACAGTGTAAGGGTCGAGAAAGCATTTCTCGACCAACATGACTTTTTGGTAAGTTCTTAATGGTTGTCGAATATCTGCGAAGAAAATAGCATGGCCTCATTCCATCTGTCCATATCCAACCCTAAATTTTCACCTTTACTTTGCAGGTAAGCTATCAGGTCTTCTGTAGCCATATTGCCTGTCAAATCATCAGCAGCCATTGGGCAGCCTCCAAAACCTTTCAAGGCACTATCAAAGCGGGTGCAGCCAGCTTGGTAAGCGGCCTCAATTTTTTCTAAACGGGTAAATGGCGTACTGTGCAAGTGAATACCAATTTCTGTATGGTTGAATTTTTGAACCAATGCAGGTAAAATGGTTTTGATTTTTTCTGGGGTAGAAACGCCTGTGGTATCTGCCAACGAAAGTATTTGTACACCGCGGTTAACTAACTCCTCCGCCCATTTTTCTACAATTTCTATATTCCATTCATCGCCATAAGGATTACCAAAACCCATAGATAGGTATACCACAGCTGTTTTGTTATTTTTGTCGCACAAATTGAGCATTTCCTCTACCGTTTGTAAAGATTGGGCAATGCTCGAGTTGGTGTTGCGTTGTTGGAAGGTTTCAGAGATAGAGAAGGGGAAACCGAGGTAAGTGATCTCCTGATGTGTAATGGCTTCTTCTACGCCTCTTAAATTGGCTACAATAGCCAATAGCTTGCTGTTGGTGTTATTTAAATCTAAATTAGCCAATACTTCAGTAGTATCTCGCAACTGCGGAATAGCCTTCGGCGACACAAAACTGCCAAAATCTATTGTGTCAAAACCTACTTTTAACAAAAGGTTGATGTATTCGGTTTTTAATGCAGTGGGTACAAAATCATGTAAACCTTGCATAGCATCACGAGGGCATTCTATTAATTTCATTTTTATTGGTTTAAGTAGGGAATAGTAAATAGTAAATAGAGTTAGTAAAAAGTAGTTAGCACAAAGTATAAAGACTGGCTGGCTAATTAGTTCATTTAAGTAGGAAATAGTAAATAGGGAATAGATTCTATAGTATAAAGTAGTTAGTACAAAGTATAAAGATTTAGTAAAGTATCCCAATTTGGTGAGTATCCTTAACAAACATCACATTTTGTGAATACTTTCAACTTACAACCTGCAACTTTTAACCTATAACGTAAAACTTTTAACTTTCTACTTAAAACTATTTCCTTAACTGCCCCCCAACTCCTGACTTTCGGACTTCTCACTTTTCACAAACGGTCTAATAATTAGTCGGGTTCCTCTGTCGTAACTAAAATAGCTCCACACCCAGTTTACAAAAACTACCAATTTGTTTCTAAAGCCAACCAAGGTCATTAAATGTACAAACATCCAAGTAAACCAAGCAAAAATACCTTGGAAACGGATTTTTTTAATGTCTACAACCGCTCTGTTTCTACCCACAGTGGCCATTGCACCTTTGTCGAAATATGTAAAGTTTGTTGTTGGTTTGCCTTCAATGATATTCACTAGGTTTTTAGCCAATAGTTTTCCCTGTTGTATGGCTGCTGGAGCAACACCTGGGTGGCCGTTGGGTGTTGCTTCGCTAATCATGGCCGCAACATCGCCAATGGCATAGATGTTGGTATACCCTTCAACTCTATTAACCTGATCTACTTTTAAGCGATTGCCTCTAACTACACTTTCGGTTTTTAAGCCTTCTAATACTACACCTTTTACGCCTGCACTCCAAATTACGGTTGATGAAGGGATTGTTCTTCCATCTGCCAATGAAAGGAGCTTGCCATTATACGATTGAACTCTAGCTTCTGTATACACCGTTACGCCCAGCTCTTCTAAAAATTCTTTCGATTTTTGTTGTGCCTGAACAGACATGGCTCCCAACAATTCTGGAGAACCTTCTATTAAATAAATATTAACCTTATGGATATCCAGTTCGGCGTAATCATTTTTTAAAACATGTTTTTTAAGTTCGGCAAGTGCACCAGCAGTTTCAACACCTGTTGGTCCGCCACCAACTACCACAAAATTTAACAATTCGGCTTCACTCTGTGCATCGTGGGCAATTAACGAAGCTTCCAAGTTTTGTAAAATCAGGCTACGCAGGTTAAGTGCTTCTGGTATTGATTTCATGGGCATGGCATTGTGCTCAATTTCTGCCTGACCAAAAAAATTGCTGGTAGATCCTGTTGCAATCACCAAATGATCATAATGGATAGCGCCAATGGTAGTTAATAATTTGTTCTCTTCTGGAATTACCTTTTCTACCTCAGTAACCCTGAAAGTTAAATTTTTTTGCCCTTTAAATATCTTTCTAATTGGAAAAGCAATGGAGTCGGCTTCTAGACCCCCAGTTGCCACTTGGTAGAGCAGTGGCTGAAAAGTATGGTAATTGTGCTTGTCTAGAATGACCACTTCTACGTTTTCGTTGCGAAGTTTTTTTGCTAATTCAATCCCTCCAAATCCCCCTCCAACAATAACTATTTTTTGTTTTCCGTTTTCCATACTTGATAAACTCATGAGCTTGGCATTTAGTTTAACAAATATAGTAAGTTCCTTAGCCAATACTGCTTAAACCAGTTTAAGAAACGACGATTTATTCTTCAGATTAATGCCATAATTCTTGATTCTGCTTGCCAAGGATGATCACCTTTTCCAATGTAATTAAAATCATGTTTTTTTAAGGGATGCCTTTATAGTCAGCACTAATTTTAACCCTACTGAGGGGAGAGTTTAAGCCAAAAGCCAATGACGTGGTTTAATAAACCCGATTGAATGAATGCCATTTTTTATGGCAGTAAGGAAAGCGGGGCAGAGGTTAGCGATGAAAAACTGACATTCGTTTACTAAACCCAATTAGATATTTTATTGTTTTGAATTGCCACTCATTTAAAGTGTTGATTGTGATACCTAGGGCAAATGCTAGGAAACAAAAAAAGCCCCGAAACTTTCGGGGCTTTGTCTTTTATAAAAGGTTAAGCTATTTGCTTGCCTCTTTTTTTGATAAATCGATTACGATAGGGGTAGAGATACATAATGATGAGTAAGTACCAATGATACGACCAATCAATAAGGCAAATATAAACCCACGGATACTATCACCACCAAAAATGAAGATTACCATTAACACGAAGAATACGGTTAATGAAGTTAGGATAGTACGACTTAAAGTACTGTTCAAAGCAAAGTTGATCAAAGTATCGCGTTCTTTACCATATACATCTACTTTACCACTTTCTGCTAATTTCTCACGGATACGGTCAAATACAACAACTGTCTCTGTCATGGTATAACCCATTACCGTTAAGATAGCCGCAATAAAATCTTGTCCAATTTCTAGAGGGAAAGGCAATACACCATCTAAAATGGTATAGAATGAAAGTACCAATAACACGTCGTGGAACAATGCGATAACCGCACCTAAACCATACTGCCATTTTCTGAAACGTACCAAGATGTAGATAAACATTACCACACAAGAGAACAAGATTGCTCCATAAGCGCCGTAGATGATATCACTAGCAATGGTAGGAGTTACTTTTTGTGAACTTTCGATGCTGTATTTAGTACCCAATTCATCTAAACCTTTTCTCAATGCACCTTCAACAACTTTATCAGCATTCTGATCTTGATCGTTGATATGGAAAGGAGTAGTGATTTTTAATGAATTGTCTGTACCAGCAGTTTTAACTAAAGCTTCTTCTCCATCAAATTTTTCTACCAATTTCTTAGAAACATCTTCGGTATTCATCTGTTTGTCAAACTTCACCATGTAAGTTCTACCACCTTTAAAGTCAACACCTAAATGTAAACCGTCATTTTTAACGTAGAAACCGATACCGGCAACAATGATCAATGATGAAATGATATAATAAAGCTTTCTGTGTCCAACAAAGTTGAAGGCAATATTTTTGAATGCATTTCTAGTTACACTGTTATCAAACGAGATGTTTGCTTTTTTGCTCAACAAGCTATCGAAGATTACTCTTGAAATTAACACAGCTGCAAACAATGAAGTAACAATACCCACACATAAAGTAGTAGCGAAACCTTGAACAGGTCCTGTACCGAATATGAATAGAATGATACCCAAGATAAACAAGGTTACGTTCGAGTCAATGATTGATGACATAGCGTGTTTGAAACCTTCTTTGATAGATACGGCTGTACTCTTACCTTGTGCAAGCTCTTCACGTACACGCTCAAAGATCAAAATGTTCGCATCTACTGATAAACCAATGGTTAATACGATACCGGCAATACCAGGCAAGGTTAACACGGCACCAAATGCAGCGAGTACCCCCATAATAAAGAAGAGGTTGATCACCAACGCAAGGTTGGCCACCCATCCGGCTTTACTGTAATATAAAGCCATAAATACCAAGATCACGATAAAGGCAATTACAAACGACCATAAACCGCTTTCGATAGCTTGTTGACCTAATGAAGGACCAACTACATAATCTGAAGCAATTTTAGCAGGTGCAGGTAATTTACCAGCTTTTAAGATGTTGGCTAAATCTTTAGTGTCTTCTAAGGTAAAGCTACCAGAGATTGAAGAAACACCATTCGGAATTTCATTCTGTACTGTTGGTGCAGAATAAACCGTATTATCTAATACAATAGCAATTGCTTTTTTATTGTTTGGATCTGCAGAAGCATCAGCAGTAATCTTTTTCCATTTTGCAGCACCATCGCTGTTCATGTACATGGTTACTTCTGGTCTGTTTTTTTGATCGTAACCTTGTATAGCGTTAGAAACAGCATCACCACCTAAAGAAGGTCTTCCATCTAAAGAAGTAACTTTAATTGCATACAATTCATAAACCTTGCTGCCTTCCATTGGTTTAAGGCTCCACATGAATTTAAGTGTATTCGGAATTAAAGGTTTGATTTCTGGTCTAGCAAAATAAGCTTTTACTTTAGCAGTATCTTTTTGTAATACCCAAGCTACAACTGGTCCTGGACGTAAAGCTTGTTGTCCATTTTCTGCTTGGTAAGTAGGAATACTTAAAACGCTATATAAAGGATTGTTTTTAGCAGCATCTGCTTTTTTACCAGCAGCAGTAGTATCTTTTGCTGCAGTTTTAGTCAATCCTGCTAATTTACCACCTTTTTTAGCGGTGTCAGCAGCATTTGTGCTTGCTGCAGTAGCAGTAGTATCTTTTACAGTTAATGCAAGTGTTTTATTGATGTTTTCTAAAATACCAACAACTTCATCATTTTGATAAACTTGCCAGAATTGTAGTTCAGCAGAACCTTGTAATAATTTACGTACGCGTTCTTTATCTTGTACACCTGGCATCTCAATAAAGATTCTGTTAGAACCTTCTTGTTTTTGCATGTTAGGTGCAACAACTCCAAAACCATCAATACGGCTACGAAGAATAGTGAACGAACGATCAATCGCACTGTTACCTTCTTTACTTAAGAATTTTTTAACATCTGCATTGCTTGCATTGGCTTTTAACTGTTCAGTATTATCTTGAGTAGCAAAAAAATCAGCTAGTTTGCCATTTGGCGCAAGTTTTTCGTATTCATTTACAAAGATGGTAACGAAATCTTTTCCGCCAGCATTCATTTGTGTTTGTGCATTTGATAAAGCTTGGTTAAAAGTAGCATCGTTGGTGTTGTTAGCCAAAGATTTGGTCAACTCTGCCAATGAAATCTCCATTGTAACGTTCATCCCGCCTTTTAAATCAAGACCAAGGTTAATTTCTTTACCTTTTACTTGTTGATAGGTTAAACCTAAAACTGGATAAACTGGCACGGTGGCCATTGAATCTAGATAAGCTTTTTCTTTAACTGCATCGCCTTTGGCAAACGCTTTAGCGTCTTTTTCTACATTGTATGTAACCAGATTAAACGAGAGAGAATACAGACAGACAATACCCAATAGTATTGCCATAAATTTAATAAAACCTTTACCTTGCATTTGTTTGTAATTATTTTTTTCTATAGTGCTGTTTTTTAAACAAGTCGGCAAATCTAATTATTTTTTTAAATAATAGGACTTCTTATTGTAATTTTATTAAGGAAGTTTAACTATTTGCGTTCTAATGTCGAAAAAGTGTAAGCTACACTATTTTTTTCATCCGCTTCGTGATATTCTTGATGTATTGTTGTCCACTCATTTTCATTCAGTTCCGGAAAAAATGCATCGGCCTCATATTGCTGATGCACCACGGTAAGATAGATACAATTGGTAAGTGGGAGTGCATGTTTGTAAATCTCTGCCCCGCCGATAATAAAAACCTCGTTTTCGTTGGCACAAAGTGAAATTGCTTCGGCAATACTACTTACCACCTCTACACCTGCAATGAGCAGTTCTTTGTTTCGGGTAATGACTATGTTTCGTCTATTGGGTAAGGGCCTGCCAATAGAATCGTAAGTTTTACGACCCATAATAATTGGGTGCCCAGTTGTAATTTCTTTAAAATGTTTCAGATCGGCAGGTAAATGCCATAACAATTGATTGTCTTTGCCAATGGCATTATTGGCTGAAATGGCAACTACGATGGATATTTTGTTCATTTATTAGAGAATTGCGTCATTGCGAGGCACGAAGCAATCTTAAAGCGAAATAGATTGCTTCGTGCCTCGCAATGACGATGTGATTAAACCGCTACAGCACCTTTGATATGTGGATGTGGGTCGTAATTTTTTAAGGTAAAGTCTTCAAATTTAAATTGGAAGATATCTTTCACATCTGGGTTAATTTCCATTACCGGAAGCGGTTTTGGATCTCTACTCAATTGCAAACGAGCCTGCTCAATATGGTTATTGTACAAATGGGCATCGCCAAGGGTATGGATAAAATCGCCATAGCCCAAACCGCACACCTGAGCCACCATCATGGTTAACAAAGCATAAGAGGCAATATTAAAAGGTACCCCTAAAAAGATATCAGCACTGCGTTGATACAGTTGGCAGCTCAGTTTGCCATCGGCTACATAAAACTGAAAAAAAGCATGGCATGGGGGTAAAGCCATGTTTTCTACTTCGGCCACGTTCCATGCAGATACAATGATCCTTCTAGAATCGGGGTTGTTTTTAATCGTATTAATGATTTGGGCAATCTGATCAATTTTATCGCCATCTGGTTTTGGCCATGAGCGCCATTGCGAACCATATACAGGACCAAGGTCTCCGTTTTCATCAGCCCATTCGTCCCAGATTTTTACCCCATTATCTTTAAGGTACTTGATATTTGTATCGCCACTTAAAAACCAGATCAGTTCGTGAATAATAGATTTAAGGTGCAATTTCTTAGTGGTTACCATCGGAAAACCATCTTGTAAGTTAAAACGCATCTGATAACCGAAAACACTAATGGTTCCGGTGCCTGTACGATCGTGTTTTTGTGTGCCATGGTCTAGCACATGCTGCATTAAATCTAAATATTGTTTCATACCCACCTCGCGCTTAAAGCGCTTTATTATTATTTATACAAAACTAAAAATTTAAACAATCGCTTTTTCCACATTGTGTAATTTTTTCAATCCCACAAAATTAAATTAGATTTGAGGCACATTTAAGCCTATTCCTAATGTCGAAAAAAATAACCCTACTGTTTGTTCTTTCGTTGGTAACATTGAGTGGTTTCGCACAATCTGCACAAGCATTAAAATTGGCCGATGCTGGGCTTGCCCTTACCAAACAGAAAGTAGTTTACGATCCTGCTTACTTTAAAATTCCTTATCCCAATGGCGATGTACCCGTAGGGAAAGGTGTTTGTACCGATGTGGTGATTAGGGCCTATCGTACTTTGGGTATCGACCTGCAAAAGAATGTACACGAAGACATGAAGCCTAATTTTAAGCTTTATCCTAAAGATTGGGGCAGAAGAACTACGGATACCAATATCGATCATAGAAGAGTGTATAACCTGATGGTGTTCTTTGGGCGTAAAGGTGTAAAAAAAGCAATGAGCAAAATTGCAACTGATTATTTACCCGGTGACATTGTGTGTTGGAATTTAAGTGGAAACATGTCGCACATTGGTTTGGTGATCAATAAAAAATCTGCCGATGGTAAGCGATATCTTATTGTACATAATATAGGTAACGGACAAGAAGTTTCTGATTGTTTGTTCTCTTGGAAAATTATAGGACACTACCAATACAAAATTTAGTTTAATACCTTTGACCAGAAAATCTAATGTCGTCAATCTAAAACCGTCAATCAAAGGATGCTTGCTTTTGCCAATGCTAAAATCAATTTAGGCTTATTGCTTACCGAAAAACGGGCTGATGGTTACCATAATCTTCAAACTGTGTTTTATCCGGTTAAGCTATATGATGTGGTAGAACTCATCGACGCAACGCATACCAGTTGCATTATCAAAGGCATTACCATACCGGGCAATACAGAAGATAACATTTGTTTGAAGGCTTTTAGGACTTTACAAACTGATTTTAATTTGCCAAACCAGCAAATTGTATTGCTCAAAAATATTCCGGTAGGGGCAGGTTTAGGAGGAGGTTCTGCAGATGCAGCCTTTTTAATTAAACTGGTAAATGAGAAATTTAAGCTGGGATTAACAGTTGCACAATTAGAAGACTATGCTCGAGCCTTAGGGGCAGATTGCGCTTTTTTTATTGCCAATAAACCTACCTATGCTTATGCCAAGGGCGATGAATTTGAAACTGTTGAAATAGACCTTTCGGCTTATTTTATGGTGCTAGTTAAACCAGCTATTCATGTATCAACAGCAGTAGCTTACCAGAATGTAAAAGTTAAACAACCTTCAACATCGTTAAAAGATTTAATACATTTGCCTTTAAGTAGATGGAAAGGCCAAATTTTGAATGATTTTGAAGAATCTGTTTTTGAGCAATATCCAGAAATTGACGAAATAAAAACAAAGCTTTATGCCGCAGGTGCTACTTTT
Source organism: Pedobacter sp. Hv1 (assembly GCF_001412215.1). GTDB lineage: Bacteria > Bacteroidota > Bacteroidia > Sphingobacteriales > Sphingobacteriaceae > Pedobacter. The sequence continues at coordinate 380,077 of NZ_LLWP01000002.1, read as the reverse complement.
GCGCTCATGAGCGGCAGCGGATCTTCTGTTTTTGCCATTTTCGAAAAAGCTGTTCAACTACCAGAACTGGAAAAAGAGCATATGGTCTTTTATAATATATGATTTGAGGTGTAGGGTAGAAGGTTTAAGGCGTAAGGTCTAAATACTAACTACTAGATACTAACTACTAAATACTAATAAATGGAAATAAACTTAATTCGCAAGAGCGGGAAATTTAACTTTGAGGCAAGCAACGAAAATGGTTTTACTGTTGAGTTAGATGCCAAACCAGCTATTGGTGGCGAAGGCAAAGGATTTAGACCTATGGAAACGTTATTAGTAGGTTTAGGAGGATGTAGTGGAATAGATGTAGTGAATGTTTTAACCAAGCAAAAAGAACCACTAGACGATATAAAAATCAGCATTAAAGCCACTAGAAAAGATGAAGAAATGCCACCTATATTTGATGTAATTGATATCCATTTTGATTTATTTGGAGATTTAAGTGCGCAAAAAGTAGAGAGGGCCCTACAAATGACTTTTGATAAATACTGCTCAGTGTCTAACATACTTGGCCGCTCTGCAACTATAAATTTTACCTATACAATTAATAACAGTAATAAGTAGTAAGTATAAAGTAGCAAGACAAATTTTCAAACTCTTGATACTTGATACTCACATCTTGATACTTATAATATAGATACTTGATACTACAGAATATGAAATCCGAAAACTTCGAAACCATTGCTATCCGTACACAAACAGAAAGAAGTAGCCACAAAGAGCATTCTTCTGCAATTTATTTAACCTCAAGCTATAAGTTTGACGATGCGGAAGAAATGCGTGCACTTTTTGCAAATGAAAAAGAAGGCAATGTATACAGTCGCTATTCTAATCCCAACACCTCAGAGTTTATAGAGAAAATGTGTCTTTTAGAAGGAGCAGAAGACGGCTTTGCTACAGCTACGGGTATGGCCTCTATTTTTACCACATTTGGTGCTTTTTTGAAAAGTGGAGATCATATTGTTTCCAGTCGTTCGGTTTTTGGTTCTACCCATCAGTTACTTACCAATGTATTTTCTAAATGGGGGGTAACTTTCGATTATGCCGATTTGGATAAACCTCAAGATTGGGAAGCTTTAATTCAGCCTAATACCAAAATCATATTTGTAGAAACCCCATCAAACCCAGGGATCGATATTATTGACCTAGAGTTTTTAGCTGGCTTGGCCAAAAAACACAATGTGTTATTGGTGGTTGACAATTGTTTTGCTACACCTTACCTACAACAACCCATTAAATTAGGTGCACATATCTCTATCCACTCGGCTACAAAATATATAGACGGACAAGGCCGTGTATTAGGTGGTATTATTTTGGGTAGTAAAGCCTTAATTACAGAAGTAATGAATTTTGCACGCCACAGTGGTCCTTCCTTATCGCCTTTTAATGCTTGGGTTTTATCTAAAAGTTTAGAAACCTTGGCTGTGCGTATGGACAGACATTGCGAAAATGCCTTAAAAGTTGCTGAGTATTTAGAAAACCATCCAAAAATTAAATTGGTGAAGTATCCTTTCTTAGCCTCTCATCCACAATATGAGATTGCTAAAAAGCAGATGAAACAAGGTGGTGGTATTGTAACCATTGTTGTACAAGGAGGGGTTGAAGGGGCTCGCAAGTTTATAGATGGACTAAAAATGTTCTCTATTTCTGCCAACCTGGCCGATACCCGTTCAATTGCTACACACCCAGCAACCAGTACACACAGTAAACTAACAGAAGAACAACGTTTAGAAGTAGGTATTGAGCAAGGTTCAGTGCGTTTATCAATTGGTTTAGAGCATATCAATGATATTTTAGCAGATATTGAAGGTGCTTTAAACAGTTAATTGTTGGCAAGAATCCTTTACAAGCATATAAAATAAAGAAGCTATATCAAAAAGGGAGCACAGTACTGTGCTCCCTTTTCTTTTTCTTGAAAATGTTAGCTTAAAATATTTTTAAACCAACAGAAAGGTTAAATAAGCCTGTTTTTGTATCTAGCCCCTTGTTGATTTTTGTTAAACCCCTGCTGTATCTTGCATCAATGGTTAGGTTGCCAATGTCAACTCCGGCATTGATTACCCCACCAGCGTTTAGCTTTTTATAATCAAACCCTGCTGGGCCTTCTGCTTTGTTAAGGGTATAGTTGATATCAGGGCCTGCCGAAATTCTAAAGTTGAGTGCTTCAGTATTGATGATCTTATAACCAACCATAAGAGGTAAATTTAATTGATGAAATTTAGGTTTATAGCTGTTTGAGGCATAGTTATAAGCACTCTTAAAGGTTACATAGTTAAATTCTGGTTGAAAGTAAAGGTTTTTGCCTACTCTGGCAAATGCACCGAAATTGTAACCTACTTTTCCTTCTTTATTGGTTACACTCTTTAAGCTAGTTGGCATTGTAGCATAGTTTAAACCAGCTTTTATACCAAAATCTACCGTTTGTGCTTTTACTGCACCTGCTGTTGCCATTAGAATAGCAGCCATTAAATAAAACTTGTTAGTTTTCATAATTTTCACTTTGAATAATTGAATGTTGTTTTTGTAATTTGATAGTATGACAACGATCTAGGTTTTTACCCCTACTTAATTAAAAAATAAATTATACTCTTGTCAGTCTGAGCCTGTCGAAAACCTCTTGATAGAAGATTTTGATACTTTGTTAAACTTAGCTATATGTGACAGTGGTGAGTTGCAGGTAATGTGTAAAAGGTTCAAATCTGTTAACCTCCGACTTCACACATCTGACTAATTACACTAATAATGAAATAGAAAATGGGGAATAGGAAATAGTTGGGGATCGAATGAACAAATGATACTAATGAACAATTAAGTTAATGAACCAATAACCTAATCTATTCCCTATTCCCTATTTCCAATTCACTATTCCCTACTTGGTACTTAAATTTCACATCTCAATAACAGATGGATCAGGAAACGAATGTCAGTAGTTCTTGGCCAACACAGTCCTGCCTGCCTGCGGTAGGCAGGCTTTTCGCTTTACTTCGCCTTCGGCTTCGTGCTCGCTCCAATCAGGTTTAATTGACAAGGTATTGTGCTAGGACAAGTCAAAGTTCAAAAGAGGTACTGTCTTCTGTTAGCTAAACCCGATGGCAGCGGCACGCAGTAAAGCGTACAGCGGGACTATTGGAAGCGAAACGCCACAGGTACTGCTTTTCTGAATAAAGAATAACAAATGTTTTTAATAAATGAGGAAACGAATGTTAGTAGTTCTTGGCAAAATGAGCCCTGCTTTCCGCTTTACTTCGCCTGCGGCTTCGTGCTCGCTTCAATCAGGTTTAATTGACAAGGGTGTTGCTTTTCTGATTTAAAGTAATGAACTATCTATTCTCTATTTACAATTCCCTATTCCCTACTTAAACTAATGAACGATTGAACTAATGACTAATGAACTACCTAGCTAATATAATCCCTATCCTCGTCGCTTAACGTAGATTTGTTTTCTGTTGCGGTATAACCTTTTTCAATTTCCGGATCGTAGCTGCTCACTGTCTTTTTCGGTCTACCAACTAAAAAACCAAGAATAAATCCAATCACAATACAAACCCCAATTACCACAAGTTTTGATATGGGCACATTGTCAACAATAATAAAATCGAAGTCTACAGCCTCACGATTAACCATTAAAAAGATAGTCAACAATGCGGTAACAGCAATCACAAAAATGGTTTTGGTTTTCATAAGCTTAAAAACTATAGTTAAAAATGAATTCTAATATAGGGTTTTGATTGTAGGTTTTATTGACAAAGATAACTCTTGCGCCTAAATCAACAACAGGCTGATAGCGTAAAAGGTTTAAACTACTGCGTAATTCGAAACCATAAGTTTTGGGTTGGGTTAAATTAGTTTCATGGCCAATGTTTTCGTAATGGCTAAAAATACCCCCTCTAATATTCCTGATATAAGCCAAAGAACCAATCTCAGCATCGGGAAAAGCAATTGGAAAACGATAGTTCAATAAAAAAGTATTCTTCAGCTCACTCTTTGCTTTAATCTGGTTGTAACCGTAAACCGTAGTAATTTCGTTATTTGTGGTAAATGTGCCACTTGCTTTTCGGTAATTGAAGCTAGCCATAAACGAATGGTTTTTGGCTAGGCCAGGAAAGTAAAAATAACTTCCAAAAGCAAAAAGTTGTCCTTTCCGGTTCTGATCAAATGGTAAGTTGAAATAACTTAAGCTAATGGTCTGTGCAAATTTAGGAGCAATATCTCGCTCTGCGGTTCTTAAGCTATGGCCCAAAACCAATTGGTAATTCATCGGAAATTTAATTGTTCTACTAAACAACGAAGCTTCTGTGGTATTGAAATTTCTGATGGTGTAACTGGTGTTAACTTCTGCAAATAAGCTAAAATTATTATTATAGGCATTAACACTCAAAGGTAAGCTGGCTTTAAGGTCGATGTAATTTTCTCTCCAATTGGCTTGTTTGATGTCTTCTTTAACTTTATAAAATGATGATCTTGGTCTGTTTTTATAAGTGATGCTGAAAATAGGATAGAGGCTTTTGAAATTAAAACCTGCGTTGTACTCCATTTTTCTTAAATCATTATTGTAACTAAATCCAGCATACAGATCAAGGTTGTTCAACAGGTCGTTAGATTTGATTCTTAAGCCCGGTCTGTCATTTTCGTCAATATTTGGACTTATACTATGGAAATTAAATAGATTGGCCATCGGGCGATAAGGCTTCGATTCGAAAATGCTGTCAGGTACTTTTTCAAAAACATTGCCAGTGTGCTCTTGTTTTTCGGCAGCCGCTCCAAAATAAACAAAATGATCAGCTTGGACTTCTTTTTCTACTAAAGGACTTTTGGCCACATCATATCCCGTTAATTGGAAGTTGTTAAAAAAGATAGATTTTTGGTCTAAGGATAAGCTTACATTAAAGGCGCCGTATTTTGCGGCCGTTAGCGCCGTTATTTTTTTTGAAGCAAGGCTTACGTTGTAAATATTGTTTACGCCGCTTAAATGAGCGTTAAATGCGATCTGGTCGTTAATAAATACTGGCCTGCCTAATTGCTGATTGCTCTCTGGAATCAATTGCTCAGTTTTACCATCCTGAGTTAACAACCAAAGTGCTTTCCCTTTTTCACTTACGGATACATAAGTGAGTTGAGAGCCATCTTGGTTAAGTGCTGGTGTTTGTAAGATTAGGTTTGTTGGATTTGGGTAAGTTTGAATAATGTTTCCAGTTTGTGGGTCAATTGCAACTAAATTGCATTTGTTGCTCAGATCAATCTGTACGGCGATTAATTTTTTGCCATCGCCGGAAAGCGTAGGAGAGAACAGCCTGCTTTTAAAAGTAAGTTGTTTACGTTTTTTGGTAATGAGGTCGTAACTGCAGATTACGCTATAGCTGCGTTGTTTGTAGCGAGGGTCGAACCTAATCTCATCCCAAACCAAAAGGTTGTTAGCGTAACTATACCAAGCCTGTTCTTGATAAGCAATTTCGGTTAATTTTTTTTCACGGCCATCAGCATCAATCACAACAAAAGCTGGTGGTGTTGATTTGCTTTGTTTAAGGGTAAGAATTTGGTTGGGGGCAATTTCTGTAGGCAGGTAATAATTGGTTACATATTTCGCAGCCTTGTTCAGGCTCTTGTAATTTTCACTTTGGTTTTGTTGGTCTTGTGCCTGCCAATCTCTTTGCAATTTTTCGATTGTGTTTTTGTAGTAAGCATTGGTGTTGAAGCCTGTGATTTTTTTTAGCGTTTGCGAAAAAGGATAAAAACGAAGTGGGTGATTTCTGATTTCGGTAATCAAGCTATCAACAATGTTTTTGCCAAAGCTTGCTCTCAAGTTTGAAGTCAATAAATACCCGAGTTGATAGTAGCCCGGTGTTTGGTCTTTGGCCGAACCAAAGTAAGCTTTTGAATAAGAAAATTTCTGGCCATTTAGGAGTGAAGTTCTAAAGGGCATGATCCAAGATGGCTGCCTTCCTCTACCCGCATTGGTGAGCGATGTTTCGGTACTTACCGCATCTCCTTCGAAGAACCAAGTTGGTATGGTAATGCCCATGTAGGCAAAGTAAATTTCTTCAGAAAGAAAGAGTGATTTTCCGTTGGTGATTTTGTCAAATTGTGCCACATGCCTCAGCTCATGAACAGCCAAATTATTGAGCCAATCTTGACTGTCAAATTGCTGCGGTGGAGTGGTGTTAAATTGCGACTTTTTTGGGGCCAATTGAACAAAGCCATTTGCCAGCATTCCACGGTTTTGAAACACGATTGGAATGGTGGTTTTTTGACGATTTAAACTGGCACCTACATAAGGGTAAATAAAGCCAATGGTATTGGCCATTCTTTGAGCGTCTTTTTCTAGCTCGGTAGGGTAGATGATTTTAAAGCCCCCATTATTTATTTGCCTCCATTTTACACTAAGTGGGTTTTGTTCACTGTCGAAAATTTGCGAAAAACAGGTATGTGATATAAAGCTTAAAATAAAACAACTTAATATGCTGATTTTCATTTTTATATGTTGTTTTATTGGTGTCATTGTAATGGTTTGCTAATATTTTTAGTTTTTAAACAATTTAAAGAATTAATTGAGGTGATTTTTTAATTTAAACTATGTTTATTAAGTTATTGATTTTTAATAAAATATAATTTTTATATAAATCTGTAAAATCCTTTATTTTTTGATATAAATTTGAATTTTTAGGCTTTAAAAGGATCATTTCGTTTTACTTTATGAAGATTTTAAAACCTGTTGTTAAGGTACACTTATTAAGTCGTTTTTAAAGCATTTTTTTTGCTTAATTTTTTTAACATGTATACGGTTTTGTTGAAAAGCTTGTGAAAATTTGCATGCTATAGCTAAAGAAAATAGGCGAAATTACGCAGCTATTTCGGTTATTTTAGGCTTCTTTTTACATTCCAAATGAAGGTTTTATGGTGGGTAAAAAGAGCTGCTAAATACTGCTGTTTTGAGGTTCAAAAAGGAAGGTAGTTAGAGGGGTGTTTACTGCCAGTTTTGTGACAAAAATGAGAGGCGATTTCCTATCCCCTACCCTTGGGTATAGGCTAGCATTTGTCTTGTAAATTAAGGCCAATATCAGACTTGATATACCGTCGTTTTATAACATAAGTAGTGCTGGTTTTTTGATCGAAAACCCGTTCGATGAAAGGGAAATGTTAGGCCTTATTTCTTCTTCTTTTGTAAACCGGATAGCAGAAGACTGCCGCCAAAATAAGGAGCGAACCTAGGTAAAAACCACCTGTCATTTGCTCTTTTGAACCGAATAAAATGAAGGCTAAAACAATACCATAAACAGGTTCAAGATTGGTGATCAATGCCACCCTAAAAGCAGACAAAGTTCGCATTACACCTACCCCGGCAACATAGGCAAGAGCCGTACAAACGGTGCCTAATACCATTAAATAAAACCAGTCGGTTACACTTAAATTAAACGTTTCAGTGTATATACTTTGGTCAAAAAAACGATAAATCGTAATCCAAAAGAAAGCTCCGGTAAGCTCATAAAAACCTATAATACTTGGATTGGTATGCTGTACAAATGTAGAATTAATGGTCGAAAATAGGCTTGCAGCCAGGGCAGCTAATAGGCCAAATATAATGCCTGTGGTGTAATTGGTCTCAAATTTAAAGATCAAATAAATACCTAAAATGATCACTAAACCAATAAAAATATCTCCTTTTGAGATGCGCTGTTTCTTTATTAAAGGCTCTAAAATGGCTATAAATAAGGTAACAGAAGAAAGGCAAATTAAGCCAACAGAAACATTCGCAACCTTAATAGAATGAAAGAAAAAGATCCAGTGTGCAGCCACTATACTTCCAGTAAAAAAGAACTGTAAAAATTGTTTTCTGCTGATCTTAATACTTGTTTTAGATAACAAAAAATAGACAAATAAGCTGATACTGGCAATCAATACCCTATACCATACCATTTGTACTGCATTGATAGAGATAAGTGCTCCTAGGATGCCTGTAAAGCCCCAGATAAAAACTGTTAAATGTAGAATGAGAAGGTTTTTATTGTCTTTAGATTGGATAAATTTCATGAGGTATTGCTAGTTATTCGTTAGTGATTTAAGTAGGGAATGGGGAATAGTAAATAGGAAATAGACGAAGTTGTTCGTTCACTAGCTCATTAGTTCAAGTAAGAAATAGGAAATAGATTCAATAGTATAAAGTAGTTAGTACAAAGTATAAAGACAGGCTGGTTAATTAGTCAGTAGGGAATAGTAAATAGGGAATTGGAAATAGTAAATAGATCAAGCTGTTGGTTAATTAGTACTTAATATAAAAACTCAGTGAAGCATCCCAATTTTGTGAATATCCTTAACAAACATCACGTTTTGTGAATACTTTTAACTCGTAACCCGCAACTTATAACTTTACACTTTCAACTTTCCACCCATTTTCCATCTTACCTCTTCCATTTATTTTATTGTTTCATTGGTCAGAAAGTTGTTAATCAGGAAATTGTTAGTCCGAAAGACACAAAGTTGGGGTTCCGAAGTTAAGCGGCTTTAAACCTTTAACCTGCAACTTAGAACTTTTAACCTTCAACCTTTAACTTACAACTTACTACTTAGGCGCCCTTCTCAGCAAATAAAAGCCCAAAAGGCCAAAAAATAAGGTCGGGATCAATGCTGCGGCAAGCGGTGGAAGACCACCTTTTGTAGAAAACATCTTTGCAAATTGATTGATTACTATATAAACAAAACTGAAAAATATACCCAATCCCAAAGGTAAACCAACGCCGCCTCTAACTTTACGAGAAGACAAGGCAACCCCAATTAAGGTGAGTACAAAGGCAGATAAAGGCTGGAACCAACGTTTATATTGCTCAAAAAGCAAGTCGCTCATAATACCAGAACCTCTGGTCTTCTCTTTTTTAATCTTATCACTTAATTCTTTGTTGGTCATGCTTTCAAAGACGTTGTCATAAGCAGAAAAGTCATTTGGACGCATATCTAAGATGGTGTCTTTAGCTAAAGACATTCCACTAATCATGTTTTCTTTAAGGTCGTTTATATCACGAACGGTATAATTAGACAATTTCCACTGTCTTTTTAAAGAATCCCATTGAATGGTCTCGGCAATCAATTTTTTGCGCAATACATCTCCTTTAAACTTATCGAGCGAAAATCGATAGCCAATATTGGTTTTGTTATCGAAATTATCAATATAGATATAGGTATTGCTATCCAGTTTCATGTGGATATTCGACTTGGTAAAGGGATCGTTCTTTTTCACATATACATTCTCAAAGTTGTTCTTGATCTGATTGGTATAAGGAAGAATGTAAAGGTTTGAGATGAGATTGGCGGTGAAAATGATAAAAGCAGAGATAAAATAAGGTCTTAAAAAGCGATTAAAACTTACGCCACCACTTAAAATAGGTACAATTTCTGTTTGATCGGCCATTTTTGCGGTAAAAAAGATCACCGCAATAAAGTTGATCAATGGCGAAAGCATGTTCACATAATATGGGATAGAACCTGCATAATATTGCGTTAGTACCTGCCAAGCGCTTAAGTCGTTCTCTAAAAAATCATCTAATTTCTCCGAAAGGTCAAAAATGACAATAATAATGACGAACAATACTAAGGTATATAAAAATGTACCTAGGTATTTGCCAATAATAAAAGCATCAATGATTTTTAAACGCCGCTTAAAGAGATTCATCTATAATTTATTCCCTAATATAGTTACCATTTTGTTTTTCCAAGCGTAAAACTCGCCCGAAATGATTTTTTCTCTGGCTTCATTTACCAACCATAAATAAAAATGGAGGTTATGTAAAGTGGCAATTTGGGCGCCTAACATCTCTTTAGAGTGCATTAAATGCCTTAAATAGGCCTTGCTGTAAACTTGATCGGCATGCAGGTCGCTGTCAGCATCAATAGGAGAGAAATCGTTAGCCCATTTTTTATTGGTGATATTGATCATGCCATTTTTGGTAAAAAGCATCCCATTTCTGGCATTTCTGGTAGGCATAACACAATCAAACATATCTACACCTAACGCAATATTCTCTAAAATATTGATTGGCGTACCAACTCCCATTAAGTATCTTGGCTTATCGGCAGGTAAAATATCACAAACAACTTCTGTCATTCCATACATTTCTTCTGCAGGTTCGCCCACAGATAAACCACCTATGGCATTGCCCTCACGGTTCATTGAAGCTATAAATTCGGCAGATTTTACCCTCAAATCTTTGTATACAGAACCCTGTACAATTGGAAATAAGGTTTGTTCAAAACCATATTTAGGTTCAGTGGTATCTACCCGATGGCAACAACGTTTCAACCACCTGTGGGTCATGTTGATAGAATTGGCAGCGTATTTATAATCGCATGGATATGGCGTACATTCGTCAAAGGCCATAATGATATCTGCCCCGATGGTTCTTTGGATATCCATGGCGTATTCTGGTGTAAACAAATGTTTTGAACCATCAATGTGCGAACGGAAAGTAACCCCTTCTTCTTTAATTTTTCGAACTTTACTTAAAGAATACACCTGATAACCACCACTGTCGGTTAAAATGGGTTTGTCCCAGCCAATAAATTTGTGCAATCCACCAGCAGGTTCAATAATGTCTAAACCCGGCCTAAGGTATAAATGATAGGTGTTTCCTAATATAATCTGAGCTTTAATATCATCTTTAAGCTCTCTTTGGTGTACCGCTTTTACCGTCCCAGCTGTACCTACAGGCATGAAAATGGGTGTTTTTATATCGCCATGTGCAGTTGTAACTGTTCCCGCTCTGGCTTTAGACAACGGATCGTTTGCCTGTAAAGTAAATTTCATATCTAATTTATTCCTCTTCAAAAATCTGTCAAAAATAGGAAGAATATTCCTTTTATCGGGTATAAGATGGGCGGCTTTGTTGGTGCTTGTTTTCGTGCTTAACCTTTTAATCTTATCAGTATCCGATTGATCGCCGATTAATTTGCTCCTTTTTCGGTTTTTTTATCAACAACAAGCCACATTGTAGATTAAAAATGAGACATTTGCTAGCTTTCAAAAATACCATCGTGGAATTAAATATCATAGAGACTAGCCTGCTCGGCGCCCTAATTTTTTGTTTTCTGGTTCAGCTGTATTTTAGTCTATTTGTGCACTTAAAATTGGCATCAACAAAGGTTCAAAGTATTCCAGAAAATGCCCTAAACCCTATTAGTGTTATAGTTTACGCCAGAAATGAAGCTAAAAGTTTAGAAAAATACCTGCCTAATCTATTCAATCAGAATTACCCAAATTTTGAGGTAGTTGTGGTTAACGATAGGTCTTGGGATGGTACCGACGATCTTTTAGAAAGGTTAGCCAAGCAATATACCCAACTGAAAGTGGTTACCGTTGCCGAAGGAGACAAGTTTATTGCAGGCAAAAAATTTGCAGTAACCATGGGTATTAAAGCCTCGAGTTACGATTGGTTGGTGCTTACCGATGCAGATTGTGAGCCAGCTTCTGCCAATTGGTTAATGGGCATGCAGCAACCAGCAGCAGAAAGTACCGAAATTGTAATCGGTTATGCTCCACTAATGAAAAAACGTGGATTTTTAAATGTAATGATCCGTTTTGAAACATTTTTTAAAGCAGTGAACTACTTGGCTTATGCCTTAAAAGGAAAGCCTTATATGGGCGTAGGTAGAAATTTAGCCTATAAAAAATCTTTGTTTTTTAAAAATAAAGGATTTGCAGCACACATGCACATTGCAGTTGGTGATGATGATCTTTTTGTAAATTCAAACGGAAACCGCAACAATACCGAAGTCCAGATCAATAAAGAAGCCCAAGTATGGGGCGAACCTAAAACTTCGTTAATTGCTTATTTAAGAGAAAAGAAAGTACAGAAAGGTGCTAAGGTATTATATAAGTCGGGGCATAAACTGATGTTAGCGATCCAGGCGATAGCCTATTTTTTGTTTTATGCTTTTACCATTGCTTTGTTGTGTTTTAAAGCTACCTTATACTTGGCCATAGGTGTTTTTGTATTGAGCCTTATTGTAAGGTGTCTGATCTATCCACGTTTGCTAAAACGCTTAAATTATGGCGAATTAAGGTGGTGGTTTCCATTATTAGACATCATTTTGTTTGTTTTTGTAGTGTTTAATAGCTTTCTATCTATATTTGTTAAAAAAGTACAGTGGAAATAACCCAACCTCATTATGTCTGAAGTTAAACCTGATCTCATTTTAAAATATTTTAAAGACTTAACCGAAGAACAAATTGCCCAGTTTTCGCAATTGTACGAGCTGTATAGCTTTTGGAATGCACAGATCAATGTCATCTCTAGAAAAGACATCGATGAGCTGTACGAACGCCATATCTTACATTCGTTAGGTATAGCCAAATTCTGTAGTTTCAAAGCGGGCGAAAGTGTGCTAGATGTAGGTACTGGTGGTGGTTTTCCGGGTATTCCCTTGGCCATTCTATTTCCAGAAACACAATTTCATTTGGTAGATTCTATTGGTAAAAAAATCAAGGTAGTTTCAGAGGTTGCTGCAGCTTTGGGTCTTAAGAATGTAAAAGCAAGCCATTTAAGAGCAGAGCAGGTTACCGATAAATATAATTTTGTAGTTTCTAGGGCAGTAACTAGGTTAATCGACTTTTACCCTTGGATTCGTGGTAAATTTGCCAAAGAAAATAAAAATGCCATCCAAAACGGGATCCTCTATTTAAAAGGTGGCGATTTAACTGAAGAAATCAAAGAATCAAAGCTGAAAGCAGAATTATATCCACTTTCAAGCTATTTTGATGAATCGTTTTTTGAAACCAAATATGTGGTTTACATTCCGCAGTAAATGCTAATTCTGCATTAAAAACTTATTCAAGATACTTTTAATATCTGTTCCATCTGGTCCAGGTGCATTTTGGTAAACCAATTGTCCCCTTTTGTTGTAGATCAGGTACCTGGGGATAGCCGCCATTTTAAGCTGTTTAGGCAAAGCCGCATTTTTGCTATCGAACATAATCAAGCTATAAGGATCATTCGTTAACTTTTCGTCGCTGGCAGCTTTGGCCCAGTTGGCAAATTGTGTATCCATAGAAATATATACAAACTTAACTGCTTTGCCTGTATAGGCCTGTTTAAGCGCTCTTGAGGCAGGCATGGCAGCCCGGCAAGGTGCACACCAACTGGCCCAAAGGTCTACGTACACTACATTGCCCTTAAGGCTGTTCAATAAGGCCGAAAATTCTATCTTTTTACTTTTAGATAGATTGCCCAATAGGGTAGATCCAGTCGATTGCAGTAGGTAATCATCAAAATTGTTTTTCAGGTAATCGTTAAAACGATCGTCTTTTACATCACTTTTAAATTTGGCTAAATAGCTGTTGAAGTTGATTTTGCTATCTTCTTCGTATATTTTTTGGAGGCAGAAGAAAAGAATGTAGTTTTTTACCAACTCATTCTGTACACTGACTTTTACTTTTTCGTAGGCAATTTTGTAGTCAATACTCCTTGATTGCGCTTTTACAATTTTGGGTACAGCAAGTTGATCGCCCCATAAATAACGCCAATTTAAAAACTGAATAAAGAAATCGTTATACAATAAAGTATCGTTATTGATCACATCCTCTATAGAAAATTGCTCTGGGATGGTTTGTAAGAGCGGTTTAAACCGTTGCTCAAAAAGCACTGTACTTAAAAAATTGGTGTATTTGTACTGTTGGCTATAAACTTGATAAAGAGTGGTTGATAATAGATCTTCCTTTTTTAATGAATCCAGGTAATTTTTACGGATCATATAATTTGTATACAGCTTATTAAATTGTTGCGCTAAAGGAATTGGTTTGTCAAAGCGAAACAAATTATCGCTTTTTAAAGGTTCATTAAACCTTTTTTTTGCCACTAAGCTAAAGTTCAGGTCAAATGGTTTGGTTGGTCTATTGATCTTGGTTACCAATGGAACATCATCTTTAAAAGTGAAAAAGACTGTATCGCCCTGTTTAAAATGATAGTTGAACGTTACATAATTGTGAAAGAGATCAACTGGTAATGTTTCTTGAGCGGTGTTTATTTTAATGGTATCAACTTTTGTCTTATTGTTGAGTTTTATTTCAGCTCTGACCAAATCATTCCCATAATACCTTATTTGGTTGGGAGTGTAAAATAAGCCTTGTTTAGGTTCAACAGCAGCAGGGTTTTTATCGAAAACCAATACGATCTGGTGATTCTTTTGAACAACATTGGTTTGATCTTGACCTAAAATACCAAGCAAGCAGAATGGGCTCAGTAGATAACCGAAAATATAATTGAACATAAGGCAGAAAGAAATTAAATGAATACTTGGAGCCATTAATCTTTAAGCCTAAAAACTTAGACTTAAAGATTTAAAAGGATTGTTGGTGAACTCAATTTTAGCGATTCTTTTGACCTACAGGGGTCATCGAACTGCCAATAATTTTAACAGAGGGTAGTTTTTTTTGATCTGCTTTAATTTCTTGCTTGATAGTTTTGTCATCTATTGTGATGCTCGGTAGTTTTTGGATCGATTTAAAAATCTCTTCATCAGGTAATTTCTGATCCGCTTTGATTTTATAGGTGGCTGGTTTATCACCTACGGTAATAGCGGGTAACTTTTGGATCAATTTAGCTACGTCTTCTTTTTTGCGCTGTTCTTTTTCAGGATTAGCTTCTTTGCCAGCTACTGTTACCGCAGGTAGTTTCAGTATCAGCTTGGCCATATCCTCATTCACACGTTTGGTAGGTACTTCTTTTACTCCGTTTTTTATTGGTTGTGTATAGAGCTTAACAGTATCTATTTTTTGTTTTGAGCCCTTTTTTGATTGAGGCATTGGAGAAATTCTAACTTCTTGTATGGCTAATGACTCTACTGTAGGTGGAACCTTAACTTCGGTAATGTATTTAACTTTACTGCCCTTAATCACAACAGCGCCGTTTTTCCCTCTTTCAATTCCATATACCTTAATGGCTTCAACCGGACTAAGGTAACTGACACTTTCGGTTTCGGTAACACCGTGGAAAGTGCTATTGTTTGTAATTGGATCTCCATTAACAATGATGTAACGCTGATCTGTATTAACCATTTGATTCAGTTTTTTATTGTATCGATGTTTGGGCTGAAAACTGGTCTGTACGTCAGGTTTTACAACTGGAGGAGGGAATTTGATTTGGTCCATAGTTGGTGGAGGAGGCCCATCTGCAGGGGTTTTGATCCATTTGATCTCCTTTCCATTAATTTCTACTGCTCCAAATTTGGCCTCATCGCCATATTTTTTGATTGCTTGACCAGCATTGAGCTCTTTTTTACTTTGGATGTTGGTAACGCCATAAAAGGTATTCAAATTGTCGATTCTCTTGCCATTGATTACAATGTATCTCTTTTCTACAGACCTAATTTTACGTGTTTTACTATCGGTAATTAATAATGGGATGAAACTATTGGCCCAGGTCATCTTAGCCTGTTTAACCGGCACTTCTTTTACAGCTGATAATTTGAGTGTAGTTGGCGGCACATCTTGCAAAGCAAGGTTTACAGATTCGCTTTTCTCCGGAAGCAAATCTACAAAACCATAATCTTTGGTAAATGCCATAGTAGAAGTACAAAGCATTGCCCCGCCAAGTGGCAGAACCAGTAGCAACCTGAGCTTGGCCCATCGTGCTGTTCGTTTTTTGTTTAACATGTTAATTCTCCTTTTTAATATTGATTGATTGAAAATTTGGTTCGTTAATGGGTTTGGTGCAACTCCAAAAGAGTTTTCGATTAAAAACATGGCATACTCATGTTTTTGGATATCACTACTGGTTGTTAACTCATCTGCAATATATTCGTGCAAAAGTTTGATGTCTTTTTTAATGAAATAGAGGATAGGGTTAAACCAGCAAATGATCTGTAAGAGCTCGAAAAATAAGATATCGAAGCTATGTTTTTGCTGAATGTGTACCATTTCGTGTTTCAGAACGGCTTGTTTTTCTGCAAGTTTTGGGTGGATGAATAAGAGATTAAAGAATGAAAAAGCAGCGCTACCATCATTTAACTCTACCAATGTAATTAAGCCTTTGCGCTGTTTTTTAGCACTTAGCCAAAGTTTAACAATTTTAGAAAGGCTAAAGGCCAATTTAAAAGCAAAAGCCAATGCAACAAGCAAATAAACAGGATAAAGATAATCGGTAAATTTAAAGGGTTCCTCTACAAGGTTTAAATTCACCGTTGTAATGCCTTCGCCTGCTAATGTGGGCATGGGGTAGGCCACATTTGTTATAACTGGGGTAGGTTTTAAATAACCAAGTTGTAAAATAGGTAATATAAAAGCAGTTATACTACTTAATAACAAATAGTAGCGGTTACTGTTATAAAATGTTTCATGTTGCAAAAGCAAACGATAGAAAACATAAAAAACAAGTAAGTATAAATTTGCCTCGAGCAAGTAGTATAACCAGTCCATTATTTTCTGTTTTTAAGTTTTTCGGCCATTGCTATTAATTCATCAAGCTCTTGCATGTCCATGTTTTTCTCCTTTACCAAAAAAGAAACCAAGCTCTGATAGTTGTTTTCAAAATAGTTGTTCATTACTTTATCAAAAGCAAAATGCTTGTATTGTTCTTCACTAATGATCGGAAAATAGATATGGGTATTGCCAATAGCTTTATGGTCAATAAAACCCTTGGTTTCTAAAACCCTGATTACAGTAGATACGGTATTATAGGCCGGCTTAGGAGGATCCATTTGATCAATGACATCTTTTACAATGCCTTCTTTCATTTCCCATAGGATTAACATGACCTGTTCTTCTGCTTTTGTTAACTCTCTCATTATACTTTTTTCTTTGTTGTTAATTTAAATGTACGACTATTTTTATAGTTGACAAACTATTTTTGTAGTTTGGTTTTAATTTATTGATTTACAGTTAAATAAAATTCATTTAGATATCAAAAATTAAATACTTACATTAGTTTAAATGAGTTTAATACACAAAATAGCGTTGAGTTTAATTAAAGGAGTGGGACCTATGTTGGCTAAAAACCTTCTGATTCACTTTGGTACTGCCGAAGCTGTTTTTGCTGCAGATAAAAATCAGCTATTGAAAACAGAGGGTATAGGCGAAAAGATTGCCAATGCTATTTTGCAGCACAATGCCATAGAAAAAGCCCAAACGCATATAGAATTTATTGAAAAGAACAACATCGAAGTTTTGTTTTATGCCGATGATAATTATCCGAAAAGATTGCGAAATTGTTATGATGCACCCTTATTGCTCTATTATAAAGGTACAGCCAACTTAAACCATACCAGAATTGTAAGTATTGTAGGTACACGAAAAGCCACAAACTATGGTAAACAACTCTGTAAACAGTTGGTAGAAACCTTACAGCCCTATAATGTAGTTGTAATGAGTGGTTTGGCACATGGCATAGATGCCATTGCGCATAAAGAGAGTTTAAATAACGATATTCCAACGGTTGGTGTACTAGGGCATGGCTTAGACCGGATTTACCCTGCTATACATAAAGAATTGACCAAGAAAATGGTACACAATGGAGGCTTATTAACGGAATTTTTGCCAGGCACAAGTCCAGATCGAGAGAATTTCCCAAAAAGAAACCGCATAATTGCAGGCATTGCCGATGTAACTATTGTTGTTGAAGCTTCTTTAAAAGGAGGTGCACTGATTACCGCAGAAATTGCCAATTCCTATAATAAGGATGTATATGCTTTTCCAGGCCGTACAAATGATGAATTTTCTGCCGGATGCAACTTTCTGATCAAAACCAATAGGGCAGGGCTGATCAATGACCCCAAAGACCTGATTTATTATTTAGGTTGGGACGATGAAAAATTGAAAAAAGTAGATATCCAAGCGCAGTTGCCACTTCATTTAACACCAGACGAACAAAAAATAGTAAATATGCTTAGCCAAACAGCTTTAAGTATTGACGAGCTCGCCTTAAAAGCAGATTTGCCCCAAAGTAAATTGGCCATTGTATTATTAACCTTAGAAATGCAAGGTGTACTGGTTTCGTTGCCCGGTAAAATATATAAGCTGTCGTAATTTTATAGCATTTTTAGTATACTAATTAACTAGATTATAGAATATTATTTTTTGTATTCTATTTTTAAGAAATTAAGTTCCGAATAAATATTAAGTTATAAAATACTTATTGTCATTGCGTACTTTTGTAGCATGTGGTACAATAATATTTTAGAAACCATTGGTAACACGCCATTGGTTAAATTAAACAACATTACTAAAGATGTTCAGGCTACGGTTTTAGCTAAAATTGAAACAACCAATCCCGGAAATTCTATTAAAGACCGTATGGCGGTAAAAATGATAGAAGATGCCGAGAAAAGTGGAAAACTGAAACCAGGAGGTACCATTATTGAAGGTACATCTGGTAACACCGGAATGGGTTTGGCAATGGCTGCTATTATTAAAGGGTACAAATGTATTTTTACCACAACAGATAAACAATCTAAAGAAAAAGTTGATGCCTTACGTGCTTTTGGCGCCGAGGTAATTGTTTGTCCAACTAACGTAGACCCAGAAGATCCGCGTTCTTATTATTCAGTTTCTTCACGTTTAGAACGTGAGGTACCTAATTCTTGGAAACCTAACCAGTACGATAATTTATCAAACAGCCAAGCGCATTATGAGCAAACTGGGCCAGAAATTTGGAAACAAACCGAAGGCAAAATTACACACCTGGTTGTAGGTGTAGGTACCGGAGGAACAATTTCTGGAACTGGAAAATATTTAAAAGAGCAAAATCCAAACATTCAAATTTGGGGTATTGATACTTATGGTTCAGTATTCAAAAAATATAAGGAAACAGGCATTTTAGATAAAGACGAGATCTATCCTTACATTACTGAGGGTATTGGAGAAGACTTTTTGCCACAAAATGTGAATTTCGATATCATTGACCTTTTTGAAAAAGTAACGGATAAAGACGCCGCTTTAATGACTAGAGATATTGCTCGAAAAGAGGGTATTTTTGCGGGTAACTCTGCAGGTTCTGCAATTGCAGGTCTTTTGCAATTGAAAGATAAATTAAAACCAGAAGATGTGGTGGTGGTTATTTTTCATGATCACGGTAGTAGGTATATGGGCAAAATGTACAATGAAGATTGGTTGCGTGAACGTGGTTTCTTAAAAGATGAAAAATTAACAGCCCGCTCTATTATTGCCAAACGCTCTAACCAAGAAGTAGTTACCTTAGATTGTGAGAAAACAATTGTTGAAGCAATCAATATCATGAAAACATTGAGTATTTCTCAATTGCCTGTTACACAACAAGGAATGGTAATTGGTAAGATTACAGAAAGTAACGTATTGGAAGCTTTATTAGAAAATCCATCTCTAAAGTCTAGTTCTGTAAAAGAAATTATGACCGCATCTTTGCCTTTTGTTGACCTAAATACTTCAATTGATAAAATATCTTCGATGATCAATAAAGATAACAGTGCCGTATTGGTAGAAGATGAGCAAGGAAAGTTCGAAATCATTACCCAATATGATATTATAGAAGCAATTTCTGGTTAGTAGTATAATCAGACATTCATACAAAAAAACGTCATGGACTACAATCTATGGCGTTTTTTTATTTAGGCAGTTGGATAAAGAAAATGGTGCCGCCGACTGGATTGGCCTCAAACCAAATTTTACCATTATGGCCCTCAACAATCTGTTTAGAAATAGATAGACCTAAGCCATAAGGCTTTTCTCCGGCTGTTCCAGAACGTTTGGTTTCGGTAAACATATCAAAAACCCGTTCTTCAAAATCTTTAGGAATACCAATGCCAGTGTCGCTTATTTTAATAACAAGCTGATCTGCTCCATCTTTAATATCAATTGCGATGGTAGATCTTTCATGACTAAACTTAATTGCATTTACAATAATGTTGTTAAATACACGCCATAACTTATCTGCATCTGCATGCACATAAAAGTCTTCATGCGTTTCAAGCACTATGTTTTGGTGTTTTTCGTCTGCTTTAAAACTTAGCAGCGAAATACATTGCTGTAGCAATAGTTTGATATTGAATCTTTCTTTTTTAAAAGTTATGCTTTCAGCACCGTGGGCTGGCAAAATAGAATTAAGTAGTTCATTAATTAAGCCCAATGCATTATCTGCAGATGCTCTGATGATTTCTAAAGAAGCTTTTTCATCAACAGGTTGATGGTCTTCAATTAAAAAAGATGAAATTCCGGCAATACCACTCAATGGGTTTCTCAAGTCATGCGCCATTACCTTCATTACCCTTACATAATTTTGATTGGCATCTTCCAATTTTAATAAGGTTTCTTGTAATGTTTGATTATGGCGTTCAATAATTTGACTACTTTTTCTAGCCAGTTTAATATTTCTGAACATTAAAAAGGCAATAATGATTACCATCAATAGCAGAAATGCAATAAAAATGAGATAGATACTTTTGGTAGCGTCTTTTTTCTCTAAAGTTTGAAGGTTATAATTTTGCTCTAAATTGGTAAAATCTTTCTCTACATCAATAGAAGCAAGTTTAGCGTGATCTCTTTCAATAGAATCTCGCAATAGCAGGTATTGTTGTTGGGCGTTATAAGCCAACTTAAATTGACCTTGTTGTTGATAAAATTGCGATCTAATTTTATTCCACTTCGCTTCTAAGTCTGCATTTGGCGATATGATTAAAAGCGTATTGGCTTGACTAAATGCTTTTTCAGCAGCTTTATAATTGTGTTTCTGCGTATATAAATTAGCTAATTTGATGAGTGGCGGAATATTTACACTGGTATCTCCTGAGTATTTAGTGGCAATACTTCTTTGTAATAACTCTTCGGCTTTAACCAAATTTCCTTTTTTAAGGTAAACACTACCTAAATTATCTAATACAATAGTGGCCGCATCATTTAAGGCTTTAATGCTAATTTTAGGGTTAGTTCTTGAGGCTTCGATATGCTCTAAATCCTTTTGATAAAAGTATTGGGCACTATCTAACAGGTTGGCTCGCTCATAACAAAAGCCAATATTGTTCAATAAACCCTGTATTTCATAAAATTTCTTTAACGGATTGGTATTGCTGTTACAGGTTTTTTCCAATTCGTAGCCTTCTTTGTAACAACTGGCCGATTTGGTAAATTTACCTTGCACATAGTACACATTGCCTAAACGTACACTTAATATCCGATTGTGGCAGCTATCAAGATTTTTCTTTCTAAAAGATCGTGCCTCTAAATAATATAAAACCGCCTGAGTATATTTATTAGAGAGATATAAAGCATCTCCTTTCGAAATTAAGGCTTCTAAATAAGCTGTTTTGTTCTCAGCAATAAGATCTGGGTCGTTAAAAAGAGCAATGGCGCTATCTGCATAAAGATTAGCTTGATCTACTTTTTTTAGATTTGCCCTAGTGTATAACTGTTTGATCTGATACAGTTTAACTAGTCGACTGATGTCTTTTTTACCGATATGTTTTCGAAGAGCGTTTAAGGTGTCAATATACGAATCGGTAATTGGATCAAGATCTTTGTATTTTAAGACTTCATCAATCTGTTTGCCTTCTGCTTCGGGGGTAGAATTTTTACAACCACTGATCCAAAAAAAAAGTATTAAATATATAAATGCAAATGATCTATAATTTAATACTTTTCTGATGGCGTTATGGTCTGTCATCTTTAATGACTTGGACCAGAGCCCTCTACCCGTTTAATTTGCGCACCTAATGCACGTAAACGGATATCGATATCTTGGTAACCTCTTTCAATTTGTTCAATGTTGTAAATGGTTGACGTTCCTTCTGCCGATAATGCAGCAATGAGTAAGGAAACCCCAGCACGGATATCAGGAGATGTCATGCTAATTCCGCGAAGTTTATATTTTTTGTCGATACCATTAACCGTAGCACGATGTGGATCACATAAAATAATCTGTGCACCCATATCTATCAATTTGTCGACAAAGAACAAACGGCTTTCGAACATTTTTTGATGGATAAGTACAGAACCTCTTGCTTGTGAGGCTACTACCAGCACAATGCTTAATAAATCTGGTGTAAATCCTGGCCAAGGCGCATCGGCAATAGTTAAAATTGAACCATCAATAAAAGTATCAATTTCATAATGTTTTTGAGATGGGACATAAATGTCGTCGCCTCTGCGTTCTAACTTGATGCCCAGTTTTTTGAAAACCTCTGGTATTACACCAAGCTCATCATAACACACATTTTTGATCGTAATTTCAGACTCTGTCATGGCAGCTAAACCAATAAAAGAGCCAATTTCAATCATATCTGGCAACATCCTGTGTTCAGTTCCGCCTAGTTTTTTAACGCCCTCGATGGTTAATAAGTTAGAACCGATACCAGAAATTTGTGCACCCATGCGATTCAGCATTTTACACAATTGTTGTAAATAGGGCTCGCAAGCAGCGTTATAGATAGTGGTAGTACCTTTGGCTAAAACCGCTGCCATTACAATATTGGCTGTTCCAGTTACAGATGCCTCGTCTAATAAAATGTAAGCACCTTTTAAATTGGTGGCATCAACATTGAAAAATGCTTTCTTAGAATCGTAAACAAACTTTGCACCTAGTTTTTCAAAACCAATAAAGTGGGTATCTAAACGTCTACGACCAATTTTATCGCCACCTGGTTTTGGAATTGCTGCTTTACCAAAGCGGGCCAATAATGGACCAACAATCATGATAGAGCCGCGTAAACCTCCTCCTTTTGCTTTAAAAGCATCAGATTGGAAAAAATCAAGGTTAATGTTTTTGGCTTCGAAAGTATAAGTGTCTTTGTTAATGCGTTCAACGGTAACGCCTAAATCTCCCAATAATTCGATCAGTTTGTTTACATCTTTGATATCAGGAATATTGCTGATGGTAATTTTTTGATCGGTTAATAAAACGGCCGATAAGATCTGTAAAGCTTCATTTTTAGCTCCTTGAGGAGTAATTTCGCCTTTTAACTTCTTACCACCTATAATTTCGAATGCATTCATCTGTATATATTTATCTACTCCTTATTTAAAATAACAAGTGTTTTTTAGTGTCTTTGTTTCGGGTTGTTATTGCGTTGGCGCCCGTTGTTATTGTTGTTGTTCTGGCGACCTTTGTTGTTGTTTTGACGACCACGGTTATTATTGTTGTTCTGTCTGTTGGCCTGAGGTCTAAATTCAACTTTTTGCAAGTTTACATTTTCTTCCAGTTCTAAGTTGCCTCCAGAAAGCTCACGTAGGTTTTTAAGAATCACCTCATCAGCCACATTGTCTTTGTTCCATTGTACATAGGCCATTTTCATAAAATTGGCAATGCCTTGTACCATAGCAGATTTGCGCTCAGGATTTTCTTCTTCCATGGTTTTCGAAATCAGTTTTTCAACCGTTTTACCATAGTGTTTGTACGTGATTTTTTGCTGAGGATAGCCGATATGATCAGGTTTAAACTGTGCTGCCTCTGGCAAAGGTTTAGGGTAGGGGCTATCTACATCAATCTTATAATCGGAAATGATATGGAGATGATCCCACAATTTATGTTTAAAATCGGCAACGTCACGTAAATGAGGGTTTAAAAAACCCATCAGATCAATAACTGCCTGTGCATATTTATTGCGTTCTTCTTTAGTGGGTAAATCAATAATGTACTTCACCATGTTCTGCACATTACGACCATATTCTGCCAAAATTAAATCGCTACGCGTTGTATTATAATCGAAATTCATGAATAATTTAATTGTTGAAAATTAGCTATTGTTACGCACATTATGAAATAACCAAAACAAAAAATAGGTATTGAGAAACAAAACATATTTTTCACAGAGAAATCTTGGTTAAGAATTCATCGAAATGTTGCCATTCTTTGATTCAAAGATATGTAATTAATATGCAGCTAACAGCATTTCTACTATTTTTATTTCACAATTCGCAATTTGGCAAATTTTAATAACAATTGTTTATTTCCTAAACCTTGAAAAAATACAGTTGCTTTTACATCTGGTAAATTGCCTTCTAGGTTTACAATTTTACCAAACCCAAATTTTTCATGTTCTACATCCATCCCATTTTGGAACTCGTTGGCAGCATTAGGTGTAAAACCAGCTGTTGGTACGTGTGCCTTAGGTAAAATGGAAGTTGTTTTTGGCCTAATTACCGTTGTGCTTGTGGTAGGTTTAGGGGTAAATTCACGTTGTTGGCTCCAGGTTTTGCGTTCGCCATCAAAACTGTTCTCTCCAAAATTACTTTTTGCAGGTTTTACCACCTCTAATTCTAAGTAAGAAGGATTGATTTCGTTAATGAAACGACTTGGTTCACATGATGTTAATGTGCCCCAACGGTAACGCGAAGTAGAGTAGGTAATGGTTAATTTTTTCTCTGCTCTGGTTATAGCTACATAAAATAAACGTCTTTCTTCTTCCAAATCAGTTCTTGAGGTTAAAGACATTTGAGAAGGGAACAGGTTCTCTTCCAAGCCTACAATAAATACGTTTTTAAACTCCAAACCTTTGGCAGAGTGGATAGTCATCAAAGAAACGGTATCCTTATCTTTATCATCCTGACGGTCGTCATTGGTTAACAAGGCAATATCCTGCATAAAGATGGCCAAACTGCGGTCTTCGATATCTTCTCGTTCTGCAAATTCTTTAATCCCGTTCAGTAATTCTTGGATATTCTCATAACGGCTACGACCTTCTACACTATCGTCGGTATGTAGTTCTTTTAAAATGCCAGAGTGTTGTGCAATAAATAAGGCGGTATCGTAAGCATCTAGTTTTTTAGATTCTGCAGCAAAACTTTGGATCATTACCGCAAAATCATTTAACTGATTGGCAATCCTACCTTCAATATATTGTTGTGGATTACAGATGACCTGCCACATGGTAACATCATGTTTATCGGCGGCAACTGCAATTTTTTCGATGGTGGTATCGCCCAAACCACGACGTGGATAGTTAATTACACGTTTAATGGCCTCCTCATCGGCAGGGTTAAAGGTTAAACGGAAATAAGCGATTAAATCTTTGATCTCTTTACGTTGATAAAAAGACAAACCTCCGTAAATTTTATAAGGTACGTTGAGCTTTCGTAAAGCTTCCTCCATTGCCCTACTTTGAGCATTGGTACGGTATAAAATGGCAAAATCTTTGTATTGTATTCCAGCATTAGCTCTATCCTGTACAATGGCCTCTGCAACTAATTTGCCTTCTTCATTATCTGTAAAAGCTCTCGAAACCTTAATTCGATCTCCTTTTTCGTTTTCGGAGAATACATTTTTTTCGAGCTGGTTTTTATTGTTGGCAATGATACTATTGGCTACTTCTACAATACTTTGCGTAGAACGATAGTTTTGCTCCAATTTATAAACCTTCAACTCAGGATAATCGCGTTCAAAGTTTAAGATGTTCTGGATGTTTGCACCACGAAAAGCATAAATACTTTGCGCATCATCGCCCACCACACAAATATTTTGGTGTGCGGCTGCCAATTTTTTAACAATGGTGTATTGCGAAAAGTTGGTATCCTGGTACTCATCAACCATTAGATACTTAAACTTATGTTGGTATTTATTTAAAACATCTGGATGATTTTTAAGGAGGATATTGGTTTTGAATAACAAATCATCAAAATCCATTGCGCCAGCTTTGTAACAGCGTTTGGCATAAGTGTCATAAATTAAGCCTAACAATGGGCGTTTATTACCAGCATCTTCGGCCTGGATCTGATCATTTTCTAAATACTCGGTTGCAGAAATTAGGTTGTTTTTAGCAGCTGAGATACGATTGTACACCACATTTGCTGCGTATAGCTTATCATCCAATTGCATTTCTTTTAAAATGCTTCTGATTAAGCTCTTGCTATCGTCGGTATCGTAAATGGTAAAGTTAGAAGGATAACCAATTTTCTCTGCTTCAACCCTTAAAATTTTGGCAAATACAGAGTGGAAAGTACCCATCCAGATATTTTTGGCTTCACTACCTACCACTTTGCCAATACGCTCACGCATATCTTTACTGGCTTTATTGGTAAAGGTTAACACTAAAATATTAAAGGCGTCTACTCCCTTTTGTATCAGGTGGGCTACTCTATAGGTAATTACCCTAGTTTTGCCTGAACCCGCACCAGCAACAATCATTACTGGTCCTTCTGTGTTTTCTACCGCTGCTCGTTGTTGTGGGTTTAATCCTTCTAAATAATCCAAATCGGCTCCTGTCTTTTGAGGTTCAAAAATAGCAAATTATGTGCTTTTATCGAATTTGTTGATAAAGAAATTTATTGATTCATGTAGGGAATAGGGAATTGGAAATGGGGAATAGATTCAATAGTACAAAGTATAAAGATCTAGTAAAGCATTTCAATTTTGTGAATATTTTCAATAACTGTCACACTTTGTGAATGATATCGACTTATAACTTTCCACTTTGAACCCGTAACCTATAACTTACAACTCTCAACTTATAACTTACAACTTTGAACTTACAACTTTCTACTACATCCACTCTTCACTTCCACTTTCTATCTGATACAGCCAATAATTAGCCAAATGTTTGATCTCAGTATAATTGCCATATTTAAAATGGATGGTGCCGGCTGCTGTGTGTAAATTAACGTGGCCAACATCTACTCCTTTATGCCAAGGATATTGGAATGTGGTAATGGATTGAATTTTATGAGGGAAAATAATTTCGTGCGAAATATCCCAAATACCAGATTTCTTAATGATGAAATCTTGACTTACAATTAATCGATGTCTTTTGTAGCTGATGTAGATCATGCCAATAACCACTATAGCGTAAGCAATGGCAAGGGGATAAAAAGGTTTAACCTGCTCAAAATTGTTCCAGAATATCAAAAATATCCCAACAGGGATGGCCACCATAAAGAAAATGGGCAGGTTTAAAAAGCGATAGTTAGGAATAAAACTAGCTCCTTCTTTAGGAATTTCGCCCAAGATCATTTTCAATAATTCATCCCGCTCCGTAGGGTTACAACCCGGAACTTCCAAATTAGATTTTTGTCTTTCTTTTTCATTTTCTCCCTCTCCATCATGTGCCTGTTTCAGGTTCAGGTTAAGCATGTTGAACTTTTTCTGGAAATAATTTTGGCTATAGGTAGTAATTTGAACTTTATGTGGGCTCAATAAAGTATTTTTCTTGGCAAATAGCCCTGATGAAATGAGTAGCGAATGTTTATGTTGGCTAATTTCAAAGTCGAAATATTTAATAAAAGTTCTCACAATGTTAATGGCCAATAAGATCAACAACAATAATGCAACAAGTATACCTGCAGAAAAGAGCGAAACACCACTTTTTATGGCGGCTTCAACCTGTCCATCGTCAGTAGCAAACGCTTTTAAAAGTTCTTTGGCATTGTGAAATAGGGCATAGGCAAAACCCGTTAATAAAGCCAAACTACTCCCGTAATGAGAGGTTAGCCCAACCTTAAATAAAGTAGGGATGCTAATTTTTAAAAATGGAATTTTGCTTTGTGTTTGTGGCTGTTCTTCAATCAAAAGATCTTGATTTATCGCAGTTTGATGACCATTTAACAAACGTTCTTTCAAACTGTAGGCAATTTGTTCGTCAATAGCTTTGATGCTTACTTCTTTGCGGTCTCCACCAGGAGTGTCTATCTGTAAACTATATACACCAATAATTTTCTGTAAGAGTGATTGGTTGATGTTTACTTGTTGAATTTTGTCTAACTGTATGGTTAACAATGTTTTGTTAAATATTCCTTTGTTAATGATAAAAGCCTGGTTTGCTTCATCTAAATAGAAGGTAAATTTCTTGTAGTTAAAATAAGAATAGACCAGAATAATGACCACTAATGAGGTTATCCCCAATCCGGTATATAAAAGCATATCTTTTTGTGCCTTAACAATAAAAATTAAGATGGGCAAAATTAAAGCCCTAATGACATGTTGCAGCGTATTTGCAGCCATGATGATGATCCCTGCGGCAGATTGTCTTTGAGGTTTACTGAAATCGTAATTCATTAATCTACAGCTAAACTTTCTAACAGATCTATTCTTTTAAGTAGTGCCTCTTTAATCACATTGGCTTTTTCGACAGGAATTCCAGCAATATGCATATGGCCAGCGCTACCACCAGCGGTATGGATTTCTAAAGTGGCTAAACCGTACATTCTCGAAAAAACACCTTCATCTAAGGCCACGTGCTGTATCCTGTTAAGCGGAACAATTGATGTTTTTTCAGCAATAATACCACTTTTATAGACCATGTCTTTCTCACGGAGGGCAAATCCTCTTTTTTTGAAGCTTGCCCTGTGAATTAGAAAAAGGAGGATAGTGAAAATCAAAAAACCACCAATAATTGGATAGATATAGGGTTTAACATGTACGTTTAACCAAAGAAAAATACCAAGGCCCGTACCAATTACAAATAAGAAAATGCAGGTGTTGATGACGATCACTTTCCAGTATTTTTTGTCGGGAGCCGTCAATACAATTTCCTGATATTTTGGGAGCTGATCTAGATCGATGTTTTCATTGGTGAAATGTTGCATTTGTCCTTATGTTTATGCTCTAAAGATAACAATAAAGGAATAAAGTAAATAGGCTAATGCTATCGAACCACGATCATCTTTTTTGTGGTTACATATAAACCAGAACTAGTGGCTACCCTATAAATATAAACACCCGGTATAAGGTAATCTAAATTGATCTGAATGGTATGTTTTCCAGTATTTAAATATTCGTTCAGCACGGTTTGGATCAGTTTACCTTGTATGTTATAGAGTTTAAATTCTACTTTATCTGCCTCTGGCATAATGATATCTACAGCAGTAGTGTTTTTACCAGGGTTAGGATAATTTTGGCTAACGGTAAACTGCAAAAACCTTTCGGCAATAATTTTATTGATGGTATCAAAAAGCACAAAGCTAATTAACCTATTGCCTCTTGCATTGGGGTGTACAACATCTTGGTAAAGGGTGAAATCTCTGCGCATGGCTGCATTGATATCCCCAAGATAGATATTGTATTCTTTAATCAAACGTTTATACATATCGTTAATTGACTTAACCAATACATTTACCCTTCTATAGAGAGCACTGTTTCTGTCGTCAAAATTTTGAAGTGTACATACAATCGGTACCAGATTTTGGTTGAGCGATTTTACAATTAAAGCACGCATGTTGGTTTCAGTTTGGGCAAGGGTCATTTTGCCTGCATCGATCTGTAGCGCATCGTTGGCTCCAATTAGTATGACAATAAAACCGGTTTTGCCTGCAATGGCATTATCAATACGCGATAAACCTTGGGTAGTAGTTTCGCCACTTACCCCATACTTTTGAATATTGATGGTTTTATTGAGGTAACAATTGAAAAAGTTAGTGGTAAGATACGATTGAAAGTTAAGCCCATTAACCCCTTCTACAGTGCTGGCACCAAAAGTAACCACGTTTACACTGTCTTTTGAAAAATATTTGGCAGACTCAGGACAGCTGGCTCCGGTAATTTGAGCAGTTGATTGTAGAGACAAACAAAATAAAATAGCAAAGCATAGCGCTAAAGCACGAAATCTCATCCCCTTAATAATAATTATAGCGCAAAACGTGGTTATTAAAATACAAATATATAAATATTAATATAGCTAGTATGGGCTTGATTTAGATTTAGTTAATCTAAATGAATTAATTATTGATTCAATTGTTTTGTTAATGCTTTTGGCGAAAAACCTATATTTGTTCAAAATATAAATGTTATGCAAGAAATCAAGAAATATGTTGAAGACAATAAGCAACGCTTTTTAGATGAGTTGTTTGAATTGTTACGTTTTCCATCGGTTAGTGCCGATCCAAAATACAAAGGAGATGTGTTAAAAACAGCTGATTTTGTAGCCCAAAAGCTAATAGAAGCAGGTGCCGACAAAGTTGAAATCTGTGAAACAGCAGGATATCCGATCGTTTATGGAGAAAAAATTGTAGATGCAAGCTTGCCAACCGTTTTAATTTACGGACACTACGATGTACAACCACCAGATCCACTTGAATTATGGAAAACTCCACCTTTCGAACCAACAGTTCGCGATGGTAAAATATATGCCCGTGGCGCTTGCGATGACAAAGGTCAGTTTTATATGCATGTAAAAGCATTTGAGTTGATGATGAAAACCAACACCTTGGCTTGCAATGTTAAATTCATGATTGAGGGTGAAGAAGAAGTAGGTTCTGCTAACCTTGGTATTTTTGTGAAAGCCAATGCCGAAAGATTAAAAGCTGATGTGGTTTTAATTTCTGATACGTCTATGATCAGTATGGAAAACCCATCTATAGAAACTGGTTTACGTGGCTTGGCTTATATGGAAGTTGAAGTAGTAGGGCCAAACCGCGATCTGCACTCTGGTGTATATGGTGGCGCAGTAGCCAACCCTGCAACTATTTTATGTAAAATGATTGCATCGCTTCACGATGAAAACAACCATATTACTATTCCGGCATTTTACGATAAAGTTGTTGAGTTGACTGAGGAAGAGAAAAAGGCATTAAATTCGGCTCCTTTTGATTTAACAGAATATAAAGAAGATCTTGAAATTAAAGCAGACTGGGGAGAAAAAGGATACAGCACATTAGAACGTACTGGTACAAGACCAACCCTAGAAGTGAACGGAATTTGGAGCGGTTACATTGGCGAAGGTGCAAAAACTGTATTGCCAAGTAAAGCTAATGCTAAAATATCAATGCGTTTAGTGCCAAACCAAAGCTCTGAAGAAATTTCTGAAATTTTTACCAAACACTTCGAAAGCATTGCTCCAGACTACGTAAAAGTAAAAGTTACTCCACACCATGGTGGCGAGCCTGTGGTAACCCCAACAGATAGTGTGGCTTATCGTGCAGCAGAAAAAGCAATTGAAGATAGCTTTGGGAAAAAACCAATTCCAACACGTGGTGGAGGTAGTATTCCAATTGTAGCGCTGTTTGAAGATGTTTTAGGCATTAAATCTGTGCTATTCGGTTTTGGATTAGATAGTGATGCTTTGCACTCGCCAAATGAAAAATACGATATTTATAATTATTACAAAGGCATCGAAACTTTGCCATTGTTCCATAAATATTATGCTGAATTAAGCAAATAGGTAATTTACATCCTTTCGAACAAATTTAATGAAGAGAGAAATCTGCCCAATAGATTTCTCTCTTCGTTTGAAAGGACATTTTTATTGGGTATTTTTAGCAAATGCCACCTAGGAAAAGAAAACCTTCCACTAAAAAGACCAAAGGTCTGTCTACCACACTTAAGTTTGCAATAGTTGGTGTGCTGTTGGTGCTTTTATCGCCATTTTATTATGGTTATGTGTTAAAAGTAGCTTCTGCTGCTTGGTTTTGGTTGCGCCATCCAAACGAAGATCGAAACTATAGAACCTATGAAAGTTTCAATATCAAAATTCCTAAAAAGTATACCATTCATGGCATTGATGTTTCCTATTATCAAGGTAAAATAGACTGGCAAAAGGTAAAAGCCATGAAAGAAGATAACGTAGCGGTTACTTTTGCATTTATCAAAGCCACAGAGGGGTTGTTAAATGTTGATCCGTATTTTCAACGCAATTGGCGTGAGGCTCCAAAAGCGGGATTAAAAGTAGGAGCATACCATTTTTTTAGGCCCAAACGATCGGGATTATGGCAAGCTAACTTTTTCTTGCAAACGGTAAACATCGAAAAGGGAGATTTGCCTCCGGTAGTTGATATCGAAAGTTTAGATGGTGTATCGCCTGCTCAAATGAGAAAAGAATTGAATGCCTTTATTATTCAGATTGAAGTGAAAACAAAAGTGAGACCCATTATTTATTCGGGTTTAAAATTTTACCAAGATCATTTAATGGGATATTATGACAGTTACCCTTTTTGGGTGGCACATTACCATCAACCTAAGTTAAAAATACCAAGTAGTGCCTGGAGGTTTTGGCAACATTCTGATAAGGCCCGTATCAATGGAATTAATCATGTGGTAGATTTCAATGCATTTAATGGCGATAGTTTACAGTTCAGTCAATTATTGGTGCAATAAAAAAAGCCTACCGAATGAACAGTAGGCTTCTTATTTGTTTAATCTAACCTGTAATTTTAATCGTTCAATGCAGCATATTCTGGCATACTGATAGATTTTTTCTCAGTTTTTACAGCACTAAATTTCTCCATGGTAATTTTTGATAAGGCGTCCATTGCAACTACATGGTCATTTGTAGAACCTTGTAATTTTAATTCTGAAGCACCAATAAGAGAAGTGTATAAGCCTAAAGTTGTAGAATTGATATCTGCTTTTGCGTTATCTTTTAAGAATACTTGAAGATAATCTAATTTCAAGGCCTCTTTTGTGTGTACTACAGCATTACCTGAAGCATCAACTCTATAAATTTCGTCTACATATACTGTAATTTTCGCAGTTTCATCACTTTTTTTCGTATCTACAAATAATGAATTGCCAACTTGTTTAACTTGTACATAAGCATCATTTTCATTTTTAAACAAAACCTTTGAGCTAGGAGCTTGAACTAAGGTCACTTCTACATTTCCTTTAACAATTACTTTTTTAATTGCAGTAACATCTACAGCACTTGCCGAAATAGTTTTTAAAGGCGCTGGGCTGTAAGCGTAAACTGTTGATGTTGAAACTACTACAGTCATTAAAGCTGCAGCGACTAGTGATTTGATTGAAGTTTTCATAACCATAATATTATTTGTGTGGATTTGTAGATAAGACGCCCTTATTTAAATAAAGTTGCACCAAATCTTCTTTTTTATACTAAAATATTATAATCATCGACGAACAGCCTTTTATCATAGACGAAAATAAATTGATAAAAAATGAAAACTTACGATTGTTAAAATACCAACCTGAATATGTTAAGTTATAGTTATGATTTTTAGGCAATTACCCATTTTTCGCAATCAGCTAAGAACGCCGGATCCGCATCTGCACCAATACCAATACCATCGGGTACACTTAAGAAATAACCATCGTAAGTTAAACCACCAATTACAGGGTCAACCAAATGTCCTAATAAACAAGTGTCCAGATCAAAAAATACCACATTGGCGCTGGCCAAGGCAAAATGTAAATTAGCTGTTAGAGCAATCCTGCTTTCTAACATGCTGCCAATCATGCATTTTACACCATGTTGTAGTGCTTCTTCATGAATTTTTTGGGCTTCTAAAATGCCTCCAGATTTAGCGAATTTAATATTCAGATATTCACAAGCCTTGTTATTGATCAATCTTCTGGCATCATGATGGTGGTAACAACTTTCGTCGGCCATGATTTTAATTTTAGAATTTAAGGCCAATTCAGGTAATTGATCATCAAACCAGGTACGCATGGGTTGTTCGCAAAACTCTATATTTTGGCGCTCTAATTCTCCAAGCGCAAAAAGGGCATCATCAAAACTCCAACCCTGATTGGCGTCTAATCGCAAGATCATCTCATCACCTACAGCAGCCCTGATCTGTTTTACCCTTTCAATATCTTCATGCACTTTTTTCCCTAATTTGATCTTAATGATCCTGCATCCATTTTTTTGATGTTTAAGTGCAGTTAAGGCCATGCCCTCTGGGGTATCAATGCCAATGGTCATATCGCTTTCAATAGTACGTTTGTGCCCACCCAAAAACTGGTACAATGGTAATTTGGCATTTTTTGCAGCAATGTCAAACAAAGCCATATCAAAAGCACTTTTAATGGTTGCATTGTGGTCTGCATAGGCCAGCAGATCCTGCATGCGCTCAGGAATTTCCAAAGGATTTTTCCCCTTCCAGATCTGTGCGAAATCTTTGGCCATAGCCAAACAGGTTTCTTGCGTTTCGCCAACAATCATCGGAAAGGCAGAACACTCGCCAATACCATAAATACCCGCATCGGTATAAATTTTAACCAATACATTTTGAGCAAAATGCATGGTGCCCGTAGCAATTACAAAAGGTTCCATCGGAATGCTAAAGCGGTATATTTCGGTATGGGTAATT
Source organism: Pedobacter sp. Hv1 (assembly GCF_001412215.1). Lineage (GTDB taxonomy): Bacteria > Bacteroidota > Bacteroidia > Sphingobacteriales > Sphingobacteriaceae > Pedobacter. The sequence continues at coordinate 346,131 of NZ_LLWP01000002.1, read as the reverse complement.
TTCATTTTTTGATAGGAAAAAAAAGTTATGAGATTTGAAAGCTAAGGTAAAAAAACAAAAATTAATCTAAGATGGCAATTAGATAATTAATAGATTTACGTCTTAAATGTGACGATCGTCTCAAATCTAGTGTCTCACATCTCAGATCTATGAACAAAGAACCAAACAATCTCATCCATGCTTCTTCACCTTATTTGTTGCAACATGCATATAACCCAGTGCAATGGCACGAGTGGGGCCCAGCAGCCTTGGCCTTAGCTAAAGCAGAAAATAAACTTATTTTAGTTAGTATTGGTTATTCTGCCTGCCATTGGTGCCATGTAATGGAGCACGAAAGTTTCGAAAACTTTGAAGTGGCCGAGGTAATGAACAAAAATTTTGTGTGTATTAAGGTGGACCGTGAAGAACGACCAGATATTGATCAGATTTATATGTTGGCTGTACAACTGATGAATGGAAATGGAGGCTGGCCTTTAAATGCCATCTGTTTACCAGACCAAAAACCAGTTTATGGGGGTACTTATTTCAGAAAAGACGATTGGGTTAATATTTTGCTCAATGTGGCAGATCTCTGGAAAAATGAGCCAGAAAAAGCTAGGAACTATGCAGAGCGTTTAAGCGAAGGGATACAACAGGCAGAAAAAATTATTCCATCAACAACGGAAATTACGTTTGATCAGGCACATTTAACTGAAATTGTTGAGCCTTGGAAACGTCATTTCGACATTACCGAAGGGGGATACAATCGCTCACCAAAATTTCCATTGCCCAATAACTGGAGTTTTTTATTGCGCTATAGTTTTCTTACCCCAGACGAAGCTTCTTTTACAGCGGTGTGTACTACTTTAGAAGCGATGGCCATGGGAGGGATTTATGATCAGGTAGGGGGAGGTTTTGCCCGTTACTCAGTTGACGACAAATGGCATGTACCCCATTTTGAGAAAATGTTGTATGACAATGCCCAACTGATTGACCTCTATGCAGAAGCCTATCAATGCCTGAAATTTGAACCTTTTAAACCAATAATTGAAGAAACCATTGCTTGGGTTTTTAGAGAGATGACTGCCGATAATGGACTTTTTTATGCCGCTTTAGATGCAGATAGTGAAGGTGTTGAAGGTAAATTCTATGTCTGGGATCAAGCTGCCTTTAATGAAGTTTTAGGTGCTGATGCTGTTTTAATGGGCGATTATTTTAATGTAACTGCAGCAGGCAATTGGGAGGAAGAGGAAACCAATATTTTAAGAAGAACAATCCAGGATGAAGATTTTATAGTTAAACATGCAATTGACGAAGAAACACTTCATCAAAAAGTGAGCTTGGCTAAAGAAAAATTATTAACAGCAAGAAGTACACGAATTAGACCAGGCTTAGACGATAAATGTTTAACCGCTTGGAATGCGATGATGATCAAAGCTTTGACAAATACCGCACAAGTATTGGATAACCCATCTTATTACCAAAGCGCCAAAAAAGCAGCTGAGTTTATCTTAAACAATTTGATTGCTATTGATGGCGGTTTATACCGTAATTATAAAAACGGCAAGGCCAATATTCAGGGTTTTTTAGACGATTATGCTTTTATGATCGATGCGCTGATTGCGCTTTACGAAACAGATTTTGATGAAAAGTGGTTAACTGAAGCTAAAAAATTAAGCAATTATGTATTGGCTAACTTTAAAGATGTCGAAAACGAGATGTTCTTTTATACGGCTAGCAACGGCGAAGAACTAATTGCCCGTAAACATGAGGTGATGGACAATGTAATTGCTGCTTCAAATTCTGTAATGGCGCAAAATCTTCAAAAGTTAGGACTCTTTTATGATGATGAAAATTATAGCGAAAAGGCGTCGGCTATGTTAAAATCTGTATTGCCACGGATTAAAGCTTATGGCTCTGCCTATTCAAATTGGTGTATCCAATTACTGAATGAGGTATATGGCATAAATGAGATTGCAGTAGTTGGAAATGATATTGAAACCACTAAAAAAGAGCTCAATAAGTTCTATATTCCGAACAAAATTACATTGGGCGGAACAAAAAGTGAACTCCCTTTGTTAAAAGATAAGGAAAGCGAAGAAACAAAGATTTATATTTGCCGAAATAAAACTTGTCAGCTGCCAGTAGGTACGGTTGCCGAGGCAGTGAAATTATTAAATTAAACCATTAAGAATGAATATTAATTCGAACACAGTAGTGTCTATAACTTATGAACTACACACTACTACTCCAGAAGGTCAGCAAGTTTTTGTTGAAAAAGCAAATGAAGAACAACCATTAGTGTTCTTATTTGGCGTAGGTATGATGTTACCTAAATTTGAAGAACATTTACAAGGCCTACAAGCTGGTGATGAGTACAGCTTTGAGCTTTCTCCGGCAGATGGTTACGGTGAAATTGATGCAACTGCACACGTTGATCTACCTATCGACATGTTTAAAGAAGCTGGTGGCGAATTGCCACAAGTTGGAGATGTTATTCCTTTGCAAGACAACCAAGGTAACCAATTCCGTGCTGGTGTAACTGGTGTTCACGAAGCGCATATTTCAGTTGATTTAAACCACCCAATGGCTGGTAAAAACTTAATCTTTGCTGGTAAAGTATTAACTGTACGTGAAGCTACTGCAGACGAATTAAGTCATGGCCATGCACATGGTGCTGACGGTCATTCAGGTCACTAATCATATCAAATGACATAAAAAATCCCGATAGCTTTTAAAGTTATCGGGATTTTATTTTATGGAGTACAAAGTATCAAGTACTAAGATAAAAGACAGTATAAGGTTAGTTTTTAGTCTTCTATCTTTGCGCTTTAAGCTTTGTTGCTCATAATCTAAGGTCTCATATCTCGGCTCTGAAATCTCACATCTGTATTCCTTTTACCATCTTGATACTTGATACTCAAATCTTGATACTATTTCTTCTCTTTAGTCTTTGTTTTTGCTACACTTTTCGCAAATTCCGTAGGCAATGAGGTTTAATGATTGCGTTTCAAATCCTTTTGGAATATCAATTGGTGGTACTTTTATACTTAAGCAATAGATTTTGCTACAATTGGTACAGTTAAAATGCACATGCTCATCATGGTGGTGGTGGGCCGTACAAGCAGAAGAACAAATGGCATAATTTGCCGTTCCGTTAAGGTCGATGATCCGGTGAAGGATCCCATTATCTTCGTAAGTATTTAAAATACGGTACAAAGTTACCCTGTCAATCTCTTTGCCTAGCTTTTTTTCGAGTTCAGGTTGAGAAATTGCAGCAGAATCTGCTGCTATTTCCTCCAAAACACGAACCCTTTGCTTGGTGTTTTTGAGTTGATGCTGTTTTAAAATTTCAATTGGATCTGCGGTTAATATCATTTATAGGGCCTTTCCAGCAGTTAAACTAATCGGTGGATTGTCCATCGCATTAGCAGTGCTTAATTTTAATGTTCCTTTGATTTTTACAGTCTGATAAGTGAATTTGATAGGTTCTACCAATTCTACCAAAACCATAATTGGAACGCCATTTTTACCACAAAAAAAACATTGATTAATAGGTAGGGTAGAAAGCATAAACTTGGTTTGTTTCATGCCATCTTTAATTGGAACGATATAACCTTCTAATTCAAATGGCTTATTGGCATGTTTTTTAATCTCATTGCTAAAAATAGCATACATTTCAGTGTCTTTAACAGTCTTAAAGTCTACACTACCAATTACATCCCAGTTTTCTGAAATGATTTGATCGTTAGGATCATGTTGCGCTTTGGCCGAGAAACCAAAACCTGCAAGAATTAAAAGGATAAAGCTTAATTTTTTCATCAGTGTTAAATTTGAATTTTTTCCGGTTGTTTAGTGTTTGATCTGTATTCAAGAGCTGGTTAAAGCTCGGTGTAAAGGTTAGGGATGAGGTGTATATTCATCCTTAATTTCATCATTATATTAGTTTTTAGCAAGTATTTTCGAAATATTAGAACGATAAGCTTGTAATGCTGGAATAATAGAAGCAAATATACCAATACCTAAACCAGCAAGCAAGAGGTAAGTTTCTGCTGGAATAAAAATAAGCCCAGTTAATTTAGCCTGACTGCTTTCTTGATAATGTCCAATCAACTGTAAAGCCAAATGCCCTAAACCAACACCAATAAGCGTACCAACTATGGTTAATACCAAGCCCTCTAAGATAACGATCATAAACAATTTGGTTCTTGATGCGCCGAGGGTTCTCATAATGGCCAAATCGTAATTGCGCTCTTTTAAAGAGTTGTACAGGTTTACAAACACACTGATAGCTGCAATGAGCATAATCAGCACAGCAAACCACTGCAGCGTATCAACTCCTACACCAATTAAAGAAAACAACCTTGTACTTTCCATTGCTGGAGAGGCCGATTGTAAACTGGTCATTTGGTTTACCATTCTAGGGAACATGGCAACAGACATGGGCGAACGGTATTGAATTAGTAAAGAAGTAATCTCTCTGTTGCTGATTTCGGTACTCTCATGGTGTTCTTCGTGTGCTTCGCCCGGTTTGTGTTCATCTTCAGGTTCATGCATTTTCCAAACACTAGCCACATTGGTTAAAATGAGATTGTCGGTAACGTTGCCTTGCGGGGCTAAAATACCTACAACTTTATAAGCATGTGCTTTGTGCACATCAGAATTATTGGTTAAACCATGTGCGCCAAAAAAGGTATCGCCTACTTTTAATTTTTGTTCTTTGGCAACTGTAGTACCAATGGTGGCCTCTAGATCTGCCGACCAAAACTTACCACTTTGCACTTTTAAGCCATAAAGGCTGATGTAATTGCTATCTGTCCCAACAATACGAACGCCATTGTAATTATCGCCCAAGGCTAGGGGAGTTGCTCTTTTTACAAAAGGATTATGAGATAGCTCGTTCGCTTCTTTTAAAGGAATATTTCCGGTAGGGAAATCGATATAATAGATACTGCTCAATATCAATTGTAAAGGGCTCCCTTTTGCCCCAACTACCAGGTCAATATCTTTCGAATTGTTGTTGAGCTTATCTTCTATTTGTGTAGATGCCAACAATAAAATAGTAAGGATGCCGGTTCCGAATGCAATCAACATGATGTTTAAACCAGATGATAAAGGTTTGGAGATTAAACTCTTCCAGCTAATTTTTAATGGACTCATGCTAAATCGTAAGTATGGGTAAATGCATCTTTAACTCTTTTATCGTGGGTAGCCACAACCAATGTAGCTTGGTTTAAACCCGATTGTTGCATCAATAATTGCAAAACTGCTGCAGCATTTTTATCATCTAAGCTTGAAGTAGGCTCATCAGCAATTAATAAGGCTGGTTTATTGATTACAGCTCTGGCAATAGAAACACGTTGCAATTGTCCCTGGCTTAATTCTTTTGGATAAGCATTCTTTTTATGGATGATATCCAGAGATTTCAATACCTCATCAATCCGCTCATGGTTTTCTGGAAGCTGCGCAAAACTTTGTGCCAACAACAGGTTTTCGGCTATGGTTAAGCTTTTGATCAGATGTGGTCTTTGAAAAATGATACCAATATTTCTGCTCCTAAATTGGTCTAGTTTTTTTGAAGATAACTGATAGATCGATGTGTCGCTGATCTTCACTTCGCCTTGTTTAGGTTTTAAAATGCCAGTTAAAATATGCAATAGGGTTGTTTTTCCACTTCCAGATTCGCCTAGGAGTAACCATTGCTCGCCATCGTTAATTTGCCAGTCTTTAAAACTGAGCTGTTGTGTGGCGTTTTGATAACTATGTGCTACAGATTGAATTGAAATCATTTTTTATTTTTTGATGTGACTTTTCAGGTACTTCATGTAAATTTCCTTGGCATTGGGCTTGGCATGTTTGCAGCCATTATTTAAAGTGCAGATACAAATCAAGGCACTTAGCATTACTAATTTCTTTCTCATAATTAGGTGTTACAAATTTAGGATATGCAATTGAATTGCATTAAATTTAGTGTAAAGGATTTGCTACTCCATTGTATTTTCTTATTTGGCAGCATGATTGTGGTTGCAAGATTTCATCAGACTCCAATTTGCAATATGGGCCAATGCCAATACCACTCCTCCAATCGGAATTAAAAAACTTTCTAGGTGCCCTAACCAAAAATGGCCTATCGCAATAATTGCGAAACCACTTAAAAGCAAAATTATAGGCAGCAGGTTTTTGTGTTTAGGATAAGATCTACTTAAAGAGTAACAGCCCAAAAAGATAGAAATGCAGATCATGGTAATTTCTACCCAAATATTTGCTAAAAACTCAAGGCCCAACAAGGGCAGTGAAGTAATGATTAATGGCAATGCAGCACAATGAACGGCACAAGCAAAGGCCGCAGTAATGCCCAATCGATCTATTTGAGAATGTGATAAATTTTTCATGTCGCAAATATAAATGCAATTTAGTTGCATTTGAAATTTAATTGACATATTATTGCAACATAATTGCATTATGAAAGATAAATTATTACCTGTAACCGTGCTTAGTGGTTTTTTAGGAAGTGGAAAAACGACCCTACTCAACCATGTGCTGCACAATAAAAAAGGGTTAAAAGTAGCGGTGATTGTAAACGACATGAGCGAAATTAACATTGATGCCCAAACCATTCATCAGGGCAACACGCTATCTCGTACCGAAGAGCAGTTGGTAGAAATGAGCAATGGTTGCATTTGTTGTACCTTAAGAGGAGACCTACTGGTAGAAGTAGAAAAACTAGCTACAAAAGGGCAATTTGATTACCTGTTGATAGAAAGTACGGGGATAAGCGAGCCATTGCCTATAGCACAGACTTTTTCTTATGCAGATGAAGAGTTAGGAATAGATTTAAGTCAATTTAGTAGATTAGATACTCTGGTTACAGTAGTAGACTGTGCTAATTTTATTATGGACTTTAGTACCATTGAACTTTTAACAGACCGGAATTGGACGGAAGATGAAACAGACAGGAGAACCATTGTGAACCTGTTAACAGATCAGATCGAATTTGCCAATGTTATCCTAATTAATAAAGTAGATCTGGTAGATAGAAATGTAGTAGAGTTAATCAAAGCTTTAATTGGTAAACTTAATCCATCGGCAAAAGTAATAGAGACGGTGAATAGTGAAGTAGAACTGGCTGAAATTTTAAATACCAAATTATTTGATTTTGAAACTTCTGCCCAGGGTGCAGGTTGGATCAAAGAACTAGAAAATGCACATGTGCCAGAAACTGATCAATATGGGATTTCAAGTTTTGTTTTTAGGTCTTCCAAACCATTTCATCCACAACGTTTTTGGGATTTTCTCCATGTAGATTTCCCGAACAATATTTTACGGAGCAAAGGCTTGTGCTGGATTGCCGCATTGCCAGATCATGCCCTTAATTTTTCGCAGGTAGGAGGGTCGTTAAAGATGGAAAGCGCTGGGGTATGGTGGGCAAGTATGGATTTAACGGCACGTTTAAAATATGCCGATTTTGTTGAAAACAGGGCCGAAATCAGTTCGCGGTGGGACGAAATTTTTGGCGACCGACTGAACGAGCTGGTTTTTATTGGGCAAGACCTAGAAATAGAAAGTTTGCTAGAAGAATTGGAAAGCTGTCTTTTAACAGCAACAGAGCTACAAATGTATCATCAAGGCTTGCAATTGGCTAACCCATTTCAAAAAATATAAGGCTTATAAAATATTTTAAATGCAATTATGTTGCATTTGATAAAATGTTTAATTATATTTGATCTTCATTATTTAGTTAAGTTAAGTACCACAGCACTTGTAGCAGTTTTTCATCAGGATTGCTACGGTGCTGTTTGGCGTTATTACCTATCTATAGTAAGTTTTGTTTCAAAGATTAGGGTGCTCCCCACATTGCGCCCATTTAATCTTGCTGCTGTAAACTCAAGATCTTCTGGGTTTAATTTTTTCAGGTCAACTTCCTGCAGTTTATTGAAGTTGTTATTGCCAACCCTAATTTGGTATTTAACAAGCTTGCCATTGCTATCGATATTGAAGATAAAGGATAGCAAATATTCTCCCACTTTGTTTTGTAACTCGTATGGCATGGAATATTTCTTTAATAGGTACATCAATGCATAATTGGTGCCGCCAATTTTGGCAGGATAAACTACCCTGTCGCCTTCTTTTAAACTATCAATTTCAAACCTGATCTTCTCGTGAGGCTGATTATATTCCATTCTTTTGATACTGTAATTGTAGATCTGCTCTAAAGTATCGCCCTCCTTAAAGAATTGCCATCTGTCTATACGCTCTCCATCTTTATATAAACCTTTGGCTACAATCTTCTTTCCGTTCTCTATGCGTGCTTCGCCATTCTTTATACCTTTTTTTGATTTGAGTTCTGTAGAATGTTCTACAAAACCACCACGAATTAACCGATAATGGGTTTGGGTAGAATCACTTTTTTGGGCATTAGCACTTAAACCACATAAAATGGATATGCATAAAGTTAAGATGGTTTTCATAAGGTTTTTTTTATAGGTTTTGTACCTACAATAATATGTAAAAGTTGGCATTAGCTGGTTGCGATATTGAATATAATGAGTAGGGGAAGAAGGAAAGTAAAATAGCGGTGTTGTCCATATTTTTTTATTAAATTAGCTTAATACCTTTCTTCATAAAATGACATTTTTACTTACCATATTCTTCTGCCTATTAATTTTGTTGATACTCCTTAAAGTATATAGAGATTTCTACTACATTACAAAAAAACGAAAATTCAATAAAGCTGTAGATGCAAAGCAATGGTTGATTGGACGCAGATATCTTCCAAAATGGTTCAATTGGCCTGTAAAAGAATACAAAGTTGAAGAATACGATTATAAAATCTTAAAGAATAAAGAGGAAGAAGTTCAATAAAAAACCCTTTTAGTTTTTGCTAAAAGGGTTTCTTTTTTTATTTATACATTTCTGCTCGAAGCTTGGCTACATCTTCACTGTTGATGTATTCATCATAGGTCATCAACTTATCAATAACCCCTTTAGGTGTAATTTCTATTACCCTGTTGGCTACCGTTTCAGTTAAAGCATGATCTCGTGAAGTAAATAGAATTGCGCCTTTAAAATCTTTCAACCCGTTGTTTAATGCAGTAATCGATTCCAAGTCCAAGTGATTGGTTGGCTCATCAAATAACAACATATTAGCTTGTTGCAACATCATTCTAGAGAACATGCAACGCATTTTTTCACCTCCAGAAAGTACTTTCACATTTTTAAGTACTTCTTCTCCAGAGAAAAGCATCCTACCTAAAAAGCTTCTTACAAATTGCTCATCGGCATCAGTACCAGAATACTCACGTAACCAATCTACTAGGTTTTCATCTTTGCCAGCAAAGTATTTAGAGTTATCGTTAGGTAAGTCTGCAATGCTAATGGTTACACCAAACTTAAATTCGCCTGTGTAATCTGTATCGTTACCACTTAAAACATCGTAAAAAGCAGAAGTAGCTAAACTGTTTTGCGAGAGTACGGCAATTTTATCTCCTTTGTTTACCATGAAGCTAATGTCTTTGAACATTACTTCGCCATTGGCAGTTTTAGAGAGTTTTTCTACCTGTAAAATCTGGTCACCTGCCTCACGTCCTAAGTTGTTGAACATAATGGCGGGATACTTACGGCTCGAAGCCTTAATTTCAGAGATATCGATTTTATCTAAGGCTTTTTTACGTGAAGTTGCTTGTTTAGATTTTGATGCATTTGCACTAAACCTTCTGATAAATTCTTGAAGCTCTTTTACTTTCTCTTCTAGTTTTTTGTTCTGGTCGCTACGTTGTTTCAATGCCAACTGACTAGATTCGTACCAGAAGGTATAGTTACCAGTATAGATGTTCATTTTACTGAAATCGATATCCACAATGTGTGTACATACCGCATCTAAAAAGTGCCTATCGTGACTTACTACCAATACAATGTTCTGGTAATCGGCCAAAAAGTTCTCTAACCAAGCAATGGTATCAATGTCCAAATCGTTGGTAGGCTCATCCAGTAATAAGATATCAGGATTACCAAATAAAGCTTGTGCCAATAACACTCGTACTTTTTGGTTACCGTCTATTTCTTTTAGTAATTTATAGTGTAGGTCTTCTTTAATGCCTAAGTTGCTCAACATGGTAGCTGCATTGCTTTCCATGTTCCAGCCATCCATTTCTGCAAAAAGGTTTTCCAACTCGCCCGCACGTTCGCCATCTTTTTCAGAGAAATCCTCTTTCATATAAATGGCATCTTTTTCTTTCATAATGTCGTACAATTCCTTGTGACCCATCATTACAGTTTCAATTACCGAAAATTCGTCAAATTCATAGTGGTTCTGTTTTAAAACTGCCATGCGTTCGCCCGGTGTAAATGCCACAGAACCGCTGGTCTGCGAAACATCGCCCGATAAAATTTTAAGGAAAGTAGATTTACCTGCACCATTGGCACCAATTACACCATAACAATTGCCATGTGTAAATTTAAGGTTAACCTCTTCAAAAAGAGTACGTTTGCCGTAACGCAGGGATAGATTAGAAACTGAAATCATATTGCTGAAAAATAAAGTGCAAAGGTAGTTAAAAAGGTTGAGGGTTAAAAGGAAGAAGGAAAAAGGTTTTTGAAAAACAAAGACAGTTTCTTTCAGTCAAAAATCTATTTTGGGCTTAATAATTTTAATCTTAGATCAATAAACGAATGTCAGTAGTTCTTGGCCTAACCCATCCTGCTTTCCGCTTTAATCGCCTACGGCTTCATGCTCGCTGCAATCAGGTTTATTGAACAACGGTGTTGCTACAATGTGGTTAAGCCAGGTAGTTATGTCGTTAAAATAATTGACCACATAGGCAGATAGATCACATAGATGGGCTTTATACACTATGTGTCCTACGTTTCTATGTGGTTAAGTTCTCTGAAAGCTTAGTTTTAATATTTTATCACCTAAATGAAATTGATTATTTTTAGCCAATGGAAAAGGAAATGCTACTTGCGGCCATTCAAACTACTTTAACCAAAACAAAGGTTACACAGTTAACCAATATTGCTGCAACGCAAGATTTCTCTATTAAAGAATTAATCGACCTGACTTTTAATACCGATGAAAAGATTGCTTTTAGAGCTGGTTGGATTTTAGAGAATATTTACATTCAGCACCTTCATCGGTTTTTACCTTATGCTACCTATTTTCTAGATCGGTTTACAGCGCAAAATAACCTTTCGTGTTGTAGGCATTACAGCAAAATATTGGCCTTAATGACCGATAAAAAAGCACCAATAGCGATTAAAAATGTGATTTCAGAATACGAAACTGCCGAGCTTGTAGAGACGGTATTTGGCTGGTTAATTGACGAAAAGATACCAGTCGCTATTAAATCACACGGTTTAAATATATTAGCCAATCTCAATGCCAAACACAATTGGATTAAGGACGAACTGCTACAAACCATGGATTTTCTGGTAGATAAAGAAAGCATAGGTTTCTATTCTAAAGTAAAAAAGATCAGAAAACAGTTGGCGGCTTTCAGTTAGTAGTTGACAGTTTTTAGTTAACAATTTTCGGTTAACAGTTTATACAGCGTAAATCCAAACTAATGACCAATGAACTAATGAACCAACATTTTAACAATACCTAGCCATTAAAAAGTAAAATAATGTATTTAATGGTATTTTGGTTTCTGCCAAAGGCTTGGGTCTTTTAACTTTTAGCTATTTTTACAGCATGAGTACACCTATTGAGATACTAACAAAAATTATACAAGAGAGAAGGAGCATTTTTCCTGCTAGCTATATCCAAAAAGAAATTCCTACAGCGGTAATTGAGCAGATCTTAACCAGTGCCAATTATGCACCAACACATAAATTAACACAACCTTGGCGTTTTGTAGTGATCAGAAAAGAAGCTAAAACAAGGTTGGGTCAAACGTTGGGCCAGTTGTATACAGAACATGTTTCTGCCGAAAAATTTATGCAGAAGAAGTTTGACAGTTTTACTCAGAAAACAGCTCAGGCAGATTGTATTTTGGCTGTTAACATTCAGTTCCATCCTGATAAAGTACCCAATTGGGAAGAAATTGCTGCGGTAGCTTGTGCGGTACAAAATATGGCACTAACAGCCGAAGCCCTTAATGTAGGTGCCTACTGGAGTTCTCCGCCTTTAATTGATCATTTAGATGATTTTTTGGGCCTTGCCGAAAATGAAAAATGTTTTGGACTGTTTTATATGGGCTACCACAACGACGAACCTAGACCAGCCAATAGAACGCCTATTGCCGATAAAGTGAAGTGGTTGGAGTACTAGTTTGCCACACTAAACTAGGTTGATACTTCATGTAGCAAAATAGCTTTGGGTTGTTAATTAAAAGTTAAATAATTGAAAAATTAACCCTGAGATGTTTAGTATTGCTATTTAAATTTTAATATATTTAGTTGATTAACCAGACATCTATGCAAGAAATAAAATCATCTTTATATCAACTTTGTTTAAATTTTATTGAGGAGCGGATCAAAACTGCTGAAACTGCTTTGCAACAAGCCCGTGAGGCGAGTAACGACGATACCAAGAGCAGCGCAGGCGATAAGTACGAAACTAGCAGGGAAATGATGCAGCAGGATATTGATAGAAATAAACGCCTATTGATAGATGCCGAAGAGAACCAAAAAGTATTGACCTCTTTAAAAGATGCCCCTTTTTCTGAATCGGCCAGAAATGGAAGTTTAGTGTATACCGATCAAGGTACCTTCTATTTAAGCATTAGCGCAGGCCAATTGCACTTGGGTAAAGATACTGTGTTTGCCATTTCTGCAGTTTCGCCAATTGGTAAACTGTTGTTGGGTAAACAAAAAGGAAACCAGTTTGATTTTAATGGTAAAAAATACCAGATCAAAGAAGTGGCTTAAGCTGAAAGACTAAAGTTGAAAATGAAAAACGGAATGTCTTAGTACTTAATATTTGATACTCACTTCTCAATTGCTGCTAAAACTTTTCTTAATACTGTGCATCAGGTTTTTGGCTGTATAAGTGCCCGGATCTATAATGCGGCGAATGGTGTATAATGGATAATTCTCATCTCTTTTAGTTGAGAGGATAAATGCAGCCTTAAAACCATGCTCCTTTAGTTTGTGTAGTTCTGATGCCTTAGAAACGCCATATGGGTAAGCAAAGTATTCGACCTTTTTACCAGTTATTTCTTCTAGCAATTTGGTTGGCTTATCAATTTGTGTGGTCCAATCCTCAGCCGTAAATTGTGCAAAGTTTTTATGGTCGTAAGTATGGCTGGCAATTACATTACCTTCATCCGAAAGCTGTTTAATCTGTGCTTTGTTCATGTAGGCAATTCTTCCTTTTTTACCAATCGCAACCGTCATGATAAAATACACAGCCTTAAAACCATGTGCTTTTAGCGTAGGGGCAGCAACAGTAAATTGGTCAAGATCTGTATCGTCAAAAGTAAACATGATCGGTTTTTTAGGTAATGTCTTACCATAAACCAAATAATCATACAATTGATCGGGTAAAATAGAAGTGTACCCACTATCTGCCAGCATCTTTACGTGCGCTTTGAAATTTGCTGGCGAGATGATATCATCATGTGCCCTTTTTGAATCACTAGCCAGTGCCTCCCTAATCTGATGATAACAGAGTACCGGAACCTGCTTTCTGGCCAATATCGTTTTGGCATCGGCAGGTTTGGTTTTGTTTACCGTATCTGCTGGGGCACTTTTTGCAGTTGAGCTATTGTTTGGCTGCTCTTTCACTGCAGAAGAACTACAGGCACATAATGCAAAAGAAATGAGCAGTGCAAATGACAATTTCAGTTTCATAAGGTACAGGCAAGAAGAAATTAAAAACTGTTTTTAATGCTATTGCTTAATGTTTTTGGACTCCAATACCCACTCGCAATAATTCTTCTAATGGTAAATAAAGGGTCTTTTTCGTCACGTTTGGTAGACAATTGGTAGGCCATTCTGAAACCACGTTTTTTCAGTTCTGGGATACCTTCAGCATTCCATAAACCAAAAGGATAAGCAAATTCGGTCATTTTTTTACCAGTAATCTCTTCTAATCTTTTGGTTGGTTTATCTAATTGCTCTTCCCAGTCCTTGCCAGCATATTTCTTAAAGTTTTTGTGGTCGTAAGTATGGCTACCAATCACATTTCCTTCATCAGAAAGTTGTTTAATCTGATCTGAAGACATGTAATCTACAAATTTTCCTTTTTTACCAATAGATACCGTCATGATAAAATATACAGCCTTGTAACCGTATTTTTTTAAGGTTGGGTTAACTACTGTAAACTGATCTAGGTCAGTATCATCAAAAGTTAACATAATAGGCTTTGATGGTAGTTTAGCACCAGTATTCAAATAAGCATACAATTGGTCTGGCAAAATGGTATGGTAACCACTATCGGCCAACATTTTAATTTGGTCTTTAAAATTCTGAATTTCTACAATATAGTCTTTGCCCACTTTACCATCTGTAGATTTCCAGTTGCGTACCTGGTGGTAACATAAAATAGGCACCTGTTTACGGTCTAGAATAGTTTTGGCATCGGCAACTTTAATTCCGCTAACATCTACTTTTTGGGCAGGTGTTTCGGTGTTTTCGGCAACTTTACCAGTACTGTCGGTAGTAGTTGCAGCTGTGGTAGACTGCGATTTAGATTGACAACCAGCTACCAAAATTAAGCCAGCTGCTATAAGGGATAGAAAATTCTTCTTCATGATATGATATTTAGTACAAAACTATAAAAAGAGCATAGATATATGTGATAATTTTTAATTTGTTGATAAAATTAGCGCAGTTTAATAGGTGTTGAGATTCAAGATCTTGAGAAATGCATGATATCGTTTTTATTAGAAAAGCAGTACCCCATTGTTCATTAAACCTGATTGGAGCGAACACGAAGCCGTAGGCGAAGTAAAGCGAAAAGCAGGACTGCTTTAGCCAAGAACTACTCCCATCCATTTCCTAATTTATTAACTCAACTACCATTAATATATAGGTTTTTATGATTCTTTATTTCTGGAAAGCAATACCTGTCGTTCTTCGGTTCTGGTAGCCCCGCTGTACGCTTTACTGCGTGCCGCTTCCATCGGGTTTAGTATACATAAGACAATGGTCCTTTTGAACATTTTCATCCTAGCAGCAGTGCCATTGTCAATTAAACCTGATTGGAGCGAACACGGAGCCGAAGGAACGTAGGCGAAGTAAAGCGAAAAGCAGGGTGGGTTTGGCCAATAGTTACTGGCTTTCGTTTTCTAATTGAATAGCTAAAACATTACCAAAGGAAAATGGATATTTCTAGAGATTTGGAAAGCAATAATGATTATTAAAAAATAGGTTTTTAGATTGTTAAAAGCATAAAGTTAAAGCACAAAATTTCCTATCTTTTTTATTACAATCAAATCGGTTATTAACACCACATTTTAAATAAATTAGCAGCTTTATTAACCATTCAAAAATTATCAATGAAGAAACTTTACATGCTATTATTTTTTGTTTCGTTAATTGGTTTTAATGCCTTGGCACAAACTAAAACCATTTCCTTAACCGAAACAACGCAAGCTCCCGAAAAGGCAAATTACCAGGCTGCAGCCCGCTTTTCGCCAAGCAAGCTTAGAAAAATTATTTACTCTACTGCCGTAGATCCACATTGGTTGAAATTAACCAATAGATTTTGGTACCAGTATGAAACCCCAAGTGGTAAACAATGGTACATTGTAGATCCTGTGCTAAAAAGTAAAAAAACACTTTTTGACCCTGAGAAATTAGCTGCAGAAATTACATTGGTTATTCGCGATCCTTTTGATGCGCAACATTTGCCAATTGAAAACCTAAAGTTTGCGAAAGATGAGAAAAGCATCAATTTCGAAATTAGAAGTACAATTGAAGAAGTTAAAAAAGACAGAAAAGACAAAAAAGCTGCAGATTCAATGCAGAAAAAGATTTTCTTCTTTAACTACGAACTGGCTTCAAATAAATTAACTGAAGTAAAAAACTACGACAAACCTAAAGCCAAACCATCTTGGGGTTCTGTTGCACCAGATTCGTCTGCAGTGATTTTTTCTCGTAACTATAACCTGTATTGGATGGATAAAGCCAATTACCTAAAAGCGGTTAAAAATGATGAAGACAGTACCATTGTAGAACACCAGTTAACCAAAGATGGTGTGAAATTCTATTCGTACGGTAGCGATGGCGATGGTGAAAACAATGAAGACAATATCAAGAACAATAAAAAAAGAAGAGGTGCTTATGTGTTATGGTCGCCAGATTCTAAATATTTTGTGTTAGATAGAACAGATTCTCGTAAAGTAAAAGACCTATGGGTAATTAACAGTGTAAGTGCTGGCAGACCAACCTTAGAGACTTATAAATATCAGATGCCGGGCGAAAAAGAATCGCCAATTGACGAATTTGTATTGTTCAACTTTGCTGCAAAAACCTATAAAACCATTAATACTACTGCATTTAAAGACCAAAGTATTTCTACTTGGGGCAAAGAATCGTTGGTTAAGGATAGGGATAATGAGTTTAGACCATCAATCTGGTTGGGCGATAACGAGAAGTTCTATTTTGCACGTACCAGTAGAGATTTAAAACGTATTGATATCTGTACCATCAATATCCAAACTGGTGTAGTAACCCAATTAATTGATGAGCGTTTCAATACGTATGTTGAGGTTCAACGTCCGGGATTGATCAATGGAGGTAAAGAAATGATCCATTGGAGCGAACGTGATGGCTGGGGCCATTTTTATCTATTTGACGGAAATGGAAAGTTGAAAAATCAAATCACTTCTGGTGCATTCCACTGCGAAGGGATTGTAAATATCGATCAGAAAAACCGTGTGCTTTATTTTACGGCCAATGGTAGAGAAGCAAAAGAAGATCCTTACTATTTACACCTTTACCGTATCAATTTTGATGGTACAGGCATGAAATTATTGAACAGTGGAGACTTTGACCATGCGGTTAACATGAATGATGAGTCTCAATTTGTAATTGATAATTTTTCGAGAGTAAATACCGTACCTAAAGCCGTATTGTTAGACAATGCTGGTAACAAGGTAATGGATTTAGAAACTGCAGATCTATCATTGTTAATGGCTACAGGTTACAAATTCCCAGAGCCATTTAAAGTAAAAGCAGACGATGGTATTACCGATATTTATGGGGTAATGTATAAGCCGTTTAACTTCGATCCGAACAAAAAATATCCAATTATTGAGTATGTATATCCAGGGCCACAAACAGAAGCGGTAAACAAGGCTTTTGGAAGAAGCATGGATAGAATGGACCGTTTAGCACAATTGGGATATATTGTAATTACGGTTGGTAACAGAGGTGGGCACCCAGCTCGTTCTAAATGGTACCATACTTATGGTTACGGTAACCTACGTGATTATGGTTTGGCTGATAAAAAAGCTGCCATTGAGCAATTAGCTGATAAATATTCATTTATTGATGCCAATAGAGTAGGGATTACTGGCCACTCTGGTGGTGGTTTCATGTCTACTGCTGCTTTATTGGTTTATCCAGAATTCTTTAAAGTTGCGGTATCTGCAGCTGGTAACCACGACAATAGCATTTACAACCGTTGGTGGAGTGAAAAACACCACGGGGTTAAAGAAATCGTTTCGGCCAAAGGCGATACTACTTTTAAATATACGATTGATAAAAACCCTGATCTGGCTAAAAACTTAAAAGGGCACTTATTGTTAATGCATGGCGATATTGATAACAACGTAAATCCTGCCAACTCAATTAGAGTAGCCAATGCTTTGATTAAAGCTGGAAAAAGATTTGATTATATGATTGTTCCAGGTCAGCGCCATGGTTTTGGCGATATGACAGAATACATGTTCTGGCGTTTGGCAGATTATTTTAACAATTACCTATTAGGAGATTTCTCGGGATCATCACAGGTAAATATTGTTGAAATGGATAGAGAAGTTGAACGAAAACAATAATGATAAGATTGGCCTGAGCTTATATGTCATCCTGAGCTTGTCGAAGGATAAATTTAGGAACTAGGTTATCACGCATTAAAGGCTCCCAAAAGGGAGCCTTTTTTGTTTCACTAATGTTGCATAGCAATGAATTTTTCATGGTTCTGCATAAATGCTTGAGGACTTGCTTGAAATAACAGGCAACGAAATCGCTTTTAAAGAAATCTCATGCCCCTTACTCTTTTTCGAATAAAGAATGTACCTACTACAGCCAAGGGAAGTATCATATAGCAGGCATAATCATCTAAAGGACATGGTACAATGTTTATTGTCCTAATAATTCCACAGTTGCCTCCAACCATACAGTTTCTAGCAGATGAAGGTGCATTAGGCATTGGGTTAGGCAGATAACAAAAAGTATTTAAAGGAGCCGTTGCTGGGCTGGATACATATATTTGCACAATACTGCTATTACATGCAGCAAGAGCGGAAGCTCCTAAAGTATACATGGGTGCAGATAAACGAGGCGTTCCATCACTATTATAAATTACACAACCAGTAATAGTTTGTGCATTGGTTTTCATCAATATTGCAATGAATAGGCATAGCAACACCACTTTTTTAAGGGTAAAAATTTTCATAGGTAGGTATAGTAATTTTTAGATCAATTGTGCCGTGTTACCTCATACAGTTAAAGCTATTTTTCTTTGTGGCTCATTAGCCTACAGTTTTCTAAACTGCTATAAAGAGTACAAAAAGCAAGTAGGCTGATATTCTATTTGGTAAAATGTTTTATTAACTTGATTGTACCTAAATTATGAGCTGTGTGGGTGAGATAAAATGCAAAGTGTACAGAAAGACCAAAACTTTGTCCGAAAGGCTATAAACTTTGTATTAAAGGTTTAGTTTTGTAGTTGTAATACCTGCAATGTTATGATTGATACTTCATCCCCTAAAAAGTTAGCCGAACAAACCGTTTTTCCTATTCTTTTTGCATTAAGCTTCTCGCATCTGTTAAACGATACCATCCAGTCTTTAATTCCAGCCATCTATCCGGTAATTAAAAGCAGCTATCACCTCAGCTTTTCTCAAATAGGGTTAATTACGTTAACATTTCAAATGGCAGCATCATTATTTCAGCCTTTTGTGGGTTTATATACCGATAAAAAACCGCAACCTTATTCGCTCGCCATGGGCATGGGTTTTACGCTTACAGGGTTAATTACCTTGTCGCTTTCTACCAATTTTTACACCATGTTATTGGCCGTTGCCTTAATTGGTACGGGTTCTTCTATCTTCCATCCAGAAGCATCCAGAATGGCCCATGCCGCCTCTGGTGGTAAACGTGGTTTGGCCCAGTCTGTTTTTCAGTTGGGGGGTAATGCAGGTAGTTCTCTAGGCCCTTTATTGGCCGCATGGATTATTGTGCCCTATGGCCAATTTAGTGTAGTCTGGTTTTCGTTGATCGCTTTGTTAGCTATTTTAATCTTAACCTTTGTGGGCAATTGGTATAAAGGTTATTTGGTTAGGCTAAAAGAACGGGCTAAAGTTAAAACACAAGGGCTAGGCAACAATTTGTCTAAAAAGCAGGTCGTTTTTGCCATTGCCATTTTATTGGTTTTAATTTTCTCTAAGTACTTCTACATGGCCAGTTTGAGCAGTTATTTTACTTTTTATCTTATCGAAAAGTTTCATGTTTCTGTACAAACATCGCAGGTGTACCTATTCGTATTTTTGTTTTCTGTTGCTGCGGGCACCTTGGTAGGTGGACCAATTGGCGATAGGGTTGGGCGTAAGTATGTAATATGGGGTTCTATTTTAGGTACAGCTCCATTTGCCTTGTTATTGCCACATGCCAATCTATTTTGGACAGGGTTTTTAATTGTTCCTATCGGGATGATTTTGGCTTCTGCATTTTCGGCTATTTTGGTTTATGCCCAAGAACTTATTCCCGGTAAGGTTGGTCTGGTTGCAGGTCTGTTTTTTGGTTTTGCCTTTGGTATGGGTGGCATCGGTTCTGCCTTGTTGGGTAAACTGGCCGATGCAACGAGTATTAACCATGTATTTAATATCTGTGCATTTTTACCTTTAATTGGGTTGATGACGGGTTTCTTGCCGAATATCAAAAATGAGAAGAAATAATGGTTCGTGTCGACACGAACCATTATTTACTTACCCTACACGAACCATTACCCTTTAATTATTACGAAATTTCCCTTAAATAGCTTATTTTTAAAGATGAAAAAACATTTATTAATATTGGCCCTAGGTGCGTTAAGCCTAGCAGCATGTCAATCTACAGAAAATGGAGCAGATTCGCCAAGCGATTCAACCGCACTAAAAGCAATAAATGATACCACTTTATCAAAACATATTGCTGCTTTAGCATCTGATGATTTTGAAGGTCGAAAGCCTTTTACCAATGGTGAAACCAAAACGATTAATTACCTAAAAACAGAATTTGAAAAATTGGGACTACAACCAGGCAATGGCAAAAGCTATTTCCAAGAAGTGCCCATGGTAGATATTAAATCGACGCCAGCAGCCAATATGGCCATTAAAGGAACATCAGGTAGTTTATCTTTAAAATATTTAGATGATTTTGTAGCCGCCACAAGACATGTAAAAGACCAAGTTAAAGTAGAAAACTCTGAAATGGTTTTTGCTGGTTATGGCATTGTAGCGCCAGAATATAAATGGAACGATTACGAAGGTTTAAATGTAAAAGGTAAAACGGTTGTTGTAATGGTAAACGACCCAGGTTTTACAGATTCTACTTTATTTAAAGGTAAAACCATGACTTATTATGGTCGCTGGACTTATAAGTTTGAAGAAGCAGCCCGTCAAGGTGCAACTGGGGTAATTATTATTCACGATACACCTGCGGCAAGCTATCCATGGGCAGTAGTAAGAAGTGGTTGGTCTAAATCTAAACTTTATTTGGCAGCTGCCGATAACAACAGCTCAAGAGCTTTAATGGAAGGATGGATGACCCAAGATATGGCTAAAGCCATGTTTAAGCTTGCTGGTAAGTCTGAAGATTTGATGAAACAGGCTATGAAACCAGGTTTTAAACCCGTTGATTTAGGGCTTAAACTCTCATTAACCATTAACAATACCATTAAAAAATCTGTTTCTAATAATGTGGTTGCAGTTTTGCCGGGTACTAAAAGAGCTGATGAATATATCATCTACTCTGGTCACTGGGACCATTTAGGTAAGGGCGAAGCCATTAATGGCGATTCTATCTATAATGGAGCTGTAGACAATGCAACCGGAACTGCTGCCTTATTGGCCTTGGCCGATGCCTTTAAAAAAGCCAAAAAACAACCTGAGCGTTCCATTATGTTTATTGCCTTAACGGGCGAAGAGCAAGGCTTATTGGGTTCTGAGTATTATGGGGCACATCCTTTAGTACCAGTTAACAAAACAGTGGCCAATATCAACATCGATGCCATGCAGGCTAGTGGTAAAACCAAAGACATTATTGCAGTAGGCTACGGACAATCAGAGTTGGAAGATTATTTAACCGCTGCGGCCAAAAAACAAGGTAGAGTAGTGGTAAAAGATACCAACCCATCTGCAGGGTTTTACTTTAGGTCAGACCATTTTAATTTTGCAAAAGTGGGCATTCCAGCCTTGTATACCGAAACTGGTGATGACAACATTGAACACGGTAAAGCATGGGGTGTAGCGCAAAAAGAAGACTATACCAAAAATCGTTACCACGCACCTGCTGATAATTTTGAGCCAGCTAAATGGAATTTCTCTGGCATGGTTGAAGATTTACGCCTCTTGTTTGATGTGGGTTATCGATTGAGTAATGAAACTACCTTCCCTGGTTGGAAAGCTGGATCAGAATTTAAAGCGATTAGAGAAAAAAGCATGAAGTAATATTTCAATATTTACAAAAAAAGCCTTTCAGTTTTAGAAAGGCTTTTTTGTTTTTAACGCTATTTGATCTGGAGTTTTAAGGTCTTTACACCAAAGTTGCCTAACATATCAGTTCCTTCTAGCCAAATGGTATAAGTTCCTTTTTTGTCTGAAGAAAAGAAAGAAGTTTGTGTTTCACCTTTTTCATTGGTAATGAGGTTTGGTGCCCAGTATAAAGTAGACCTAAAATCGGTACCCTTAATAGACTTGGTGGCTGAGGTATACTTTGGACTATAAAAAACTTTGAGATCGCCGTAATCCATTGGTTTATATAAGTACATATTGGCAGCTTTTTTTAGAAAAGGCCCTGAGCCGCTTTTAGTAGTGATTTCTATAAAACAATAGTCTGTATTAGACATGGGGTTTACAAATTGCGCTCTATAAGGTCCCACATTTCTGGAGGTGTACATTACTTCAATTCCGGCTATGTCTTCGGCATCGTAGTAGTCTAAATAGCCTTTCAAAAACATCAAATGTTCATTATTTGAATACAGTAAAACAGGGTGATAGAAAAAATCCACATCCGTACCATCAATAACCAACTTCACAATACTATTGTTTACAAAGAATGCCTGCTCTGGTGTCTTTTTCATGGTGCCTGCCCTAAAACCTCTAACCTGTTCTTCTATTACCTGATATAAAGTTTTTTTTGCCACCTTATTCAAATCCGCTTCGCCTAAAGTTAGATCGGCATTGCCGGGCCCATTTAGGTTTTTAGATTTTCTGATTACCTTTTTACCCACTACACTAATTTCCTTTAACATTTGCCCTCCGTTGGTAATTACATAAGCCTGTTGTTGGTTTTTGATTAGGTTGTTAACTGTGGTGTCTACCACTTCAACAGAGTCGACTGTGTTTATTTGAGGAATAAGGCTAATTACAGGTCGTTTAAATTCATCCACTTCAATTCCTAATGTTCCTTTTTTGTCTTTGGCATTTAGGGCTTGTATTACAAAAGAGGCACTATCCATGGCAGGTAGGTTATTGAACACAAATTGGCCCTTATCATCTGTAACTGCCTGCAAGAACATCAATTCTTTATTTCTCCCAAACAAAGAGATATTTGCCTTTGCAATTGGTTTGTTTAAAATGTTAGTGATTTTGCCGCTAATGGTAAATTCTTTTTCGGCCTTAAATGTTGTAGGTTGAATAGGATGGTTGTAGTAACTCGTCCATCCTTGGGTTAGCACTAGGGCTTCTAAAGCTTTATGGTTTTCTTCATTAGCTTGATTAAAGTATTGCCCAGGGTTTTCTATTTCGCCTTTTAGGTTTGAGCTCAACAACAGATAGGTTAATATATTGCTATCGTTTAATGTATCTTTTGCTACTTGTTCATCATCGGTAATGGCCATAGAAAAAGAGCCAACAACTGGCTTGCCTATCACATCTGCTACTTTTAATTGAATAGGAATACTGTCTCTTGTGCTGTAAGTTGTTTGAGGTGTTGCCATCGAGATCTTTAATTGATCCTTATGGTTAATAAAAAAACTTCTTTCGTTAACAGGCTGTTTATTGGCATCTAATAGAATGATCTGACTAAGCCCACTTGGGAAAATATCTTTGCCAACTTTGATGGTTTTAACGGTAGTATTGGCTTTAATGGTGGTTACAAAACATAAACCACCTCTAGATTGACCAAGCAGATAGTGTGTTTGATTAGGAAGTGTATTGTTAATGGTAATACTTAAAGAATCAGATAAAAAATCGTTGGTAACCTGTAATGTAATGCCGTTGGCTTGTGCTTTGGGTAACGTTTGGTCTTTAATTTCGGTAGGCTTTTTAAATACTACAGTATATTCTTCATTTAGCTTTGGATTAAGGTTAAAATAACCCATTCCTTTTTGGTTCGATTTAAATTGAACAACTACATTCTTTTTAGAATCTACTACTTCACCAGCTATTTCTACTCCTTTTCCATTTGCTTTAATGGCCTTAAAAGCCATTTTCTGAGTTAAACCAGCAACCCACGATCCTCCTTCTGGTAAAAATTGTACATCGAATTTTTGTCGTCCTTTAAGGTACGACTGTGGTACCTTTTTAGTAACCATTAAAGCATTGTATCTATCTTTCGAAATTACCTGTTCTGCCTGCAGGGCAACAATTTTTAGTTCTTTTTTAAAAAAGTAGGTTTCGCCAAAGTTCTGCATCCAATTGGTGTAGGCACGAAATGTATAGTTGCCTGGCTGGTAATTGGTGTTGATGGGCAAGCCTCCCCAAGTAAGGCCAGCAGTGGTTGGTAACGACATACTTTTAACCACATCACCCTTGTAGTCGATCATTTCTACATAAATCAATCCGCTCAATTGAGCTGCCGATTTTAAACTTTCATCAAAGAGGTAGGCTTTAAACCAAATGGTATCTTGGGTAGTGTAAATAGCTTTATCAAAGTGGACGTATAACTTCTCTTTAGGCAAGAACTTGGTTAAACTATCGTATTGTGCAATAATTTTGCGTTTGTCGTCAATTTCTTGTGCATGTAAAGATTGGCTAAATAGCATGATTGACAACGAAACCAATCGGAGGAGCTGTAATAAAAACTTGTTCATTTGTTGAGCTGCTAAATGGGTAACTATAAACTAAGTTACTATTTAATTTTTGAGGGTCGATTAATTCTAACGAGAATGATATTATTTGTCATTCCTGAACAGCTTTGTTCATCTGAACTATTTTGTCATTCCGAACGTAGTGAAGAATCTTTTTTAGCGGACTCTGTCTATAGAGATCCTTCGACAAGCTCAGGATGACAAGTAAATTGGCTTAGGATGACAGGCTATCAATTGGCTCAGGATGACAATAAGGAGGATACCTCAACAAAAAAGACCCGCAACAGTTAAGCTACGGGTCTTTTTCATATTAAAGGATTAATTATCCTGATTTAAAAACACAAACTGGTGATCAAACATATCTAATTTGATCTTACTATCCTTGTCTACTTTTCCGGCTAAGATCGATTTAGACAATTCATTCAAAATTCTTTTTTGGATGACACGTTTCAATGGTCTAGCCCCAAACTGAGGGTCGTAACCTAGCTCTGATAACCAATCTAAAGCTTCAGGACTGGCCTCTATAGTAATGCCCATTTCTGCTAGGGTCTGTTGTACCTGTTTAAATTGTAGGCTTACAATATCCCTAATTTCGCTTCTGTTTAAAGGGGTAAACATGATCAGCTCATCAATCCTGTTCAAAAACTCCGGACGGATGGTCTGTTTCAACAGTTCAAATAACTCATTCTTGGTTTTGGCAATTACTTCTTCGCGATTTTCATCATCCAGCACCTTAAAGTTATCTTGTATCAAATGCGATCCGATATTAGAGGTCATGATGATAATGGTATTTTTGAAATTAACCACACGTCCTTTATTGTCTGTTAAACGACCATCGTCTAATACTTGTAACAAGATATTGAACACATCTGGGTGGGCTTTTTCAATCTCATCTAACAATACCACAGAATAAGGTTTACGTCTAACGGCTTCGGTTAACTGTCCGCCTTCATCATAGCCTACATAACCCGGAGGCGCTCCAATCAATCTAGAAACGGCATGTCTTTCTTGGTATTCGCTCATGTCAATTCTGGTCATTGCGTTTTCATCGTTAAATAAAAACTCTGCCAATGCTTTGGCCAGCTCGGTTTTACCCACGCCTGTAGTGCCCAAGAAGATAAATGAACCAATTGGTTTGCGTTTATCTTGCAAGCCTGCACGAGAACGGCGAATGGCATCAGAAATGGCCTCAATAGCTTCATCTTGCCCAGCTACACGTTTGTGTAGCTCGTCTTCTAAATGCAATAGCTTCTCACGTTCACTGGCTATTAATTTAGTTACCGGAATACCTGTCCAACGGGCAACAACCCCAGCAATATCATCAGAAGTAACTTCTTCCTTCAGCATTCTGCTTTCGCTTTGCTGACTTTCGAGATCGATTTTTAATTTTTCGACCTTATCTTGTGCCTCTTTAATCTTGCCATAACGTATTTCTGCTACTCTTCCATAATCTCCGGCACGCTCGGCTTGTTCGGCTTCTAATTTATAGGCCTCAATTTGCTCTAACTGATTGTTAACCCCATCTACCAAATCTTTTTCGCCTTGCCATTTGGCTTTCAATTCATCACGTTCGGCAGATAGGTTGGCAATATCCAAAGAAAGTTCTTTGATCTTTTTATCGTCTTTTTCGCGTTTAATCGCTTCGCGTTCAATTTCTAAACGCATAATTTCTCTGTCTAAGGCATCTACATTTTCTGGCACACTGTCCATTTCCATACGGAGTTTAGATGCGGCTTCATCCATTAAATCGATGGCTTTATCTGGTAAAAAACGATCGGCAATGTAACGTTGCGACATTTCTACAGCTGCAATAATGGCCTCGTCTTTGATCCTCACTTTGTGGTGTGTCTCATAACGTTCTTTTAAGCCACGCAGAATAGAAATGGCATCCTGCGTATCAGGCTCATTCACCATTACCTTTTGGAAACGACGCTCCAAGGCTTTGTCTTTTTCTAAATATTTCTGGTATTCGTCTAAAGTGGTTGCACCTATGGCACGCAATTCGCCTCTGGCCAATGCAGGTTTTAAAATATTGGCTGCATCCATGGCACCTTCACCACCACCAGCACCCACTAGGGTGTGGATCTCGTCGATAAATAAAATGATATCGCCATCGCTCTGCGTAACCTCTTTTACCACTGCTTTTAAGCGTTCTTCAAATTCGCCTTTATACTTTGCACCTGCAATTAAGGCACCCATATCTAAAGAGAAAACAGTTTTGGTTTTCAAGTTTTCGGGTACATCTCCTTTAATGATCCTAAAAGCAATACCTTCTGCAATGGCCGTTTTACCCACACCTGGCTCTCCAATTAAGATAGGGTTGTTTTTCGTTCTGCGAGATAAAATCTGGATGACCCTACGAATCTCTTCATCGCGACCAATAACTGGATCTAATTTTCCACTTTCGGCATATTCGTTTAAGTTTCGGGCATATTTACCCAAAGCTTGGTAAGTTGCTTCGGCATTTTGATCGGTTACCCTATTGTCGCCACGAAGGGCTGTAATTGCTTTTTTAAGGTCTTTTTCGTTAACACCCTGTTCTTTTAGAAGTTTCGAGGTAGAGTCGTTAACAGCTAAGATGCCTAGTAAAATATGTTCTACAGCAACAAACTCATCTTTAAACTCTTTTAAATAGGCTTGTGCTTTTTGTAAGGCGCTATTGGCACTCGATGACAGGTAAACCTCGCCACCGGTAACTTTTGGAAGTTTGGCAATGGCTTCGGTTAAATTTTGTTCAACCGAGTTTAAGTTCACATTCAGTTTCTTTAATACATAAGAAACCACATTTTCATCAACAGAAAGCAAACCTTTTAACAGGTGAGCTGTTTCTATAGCTTGTTGCTGATTGCCCTGTGCTATTTCAGAAGCCTTCTGAATTGCTTCCTGGGCTTTTATCGTAAAGTTGTTGAAATTCATATTTCCCATTAAATCAAAACAAATGCCATAACAGATTTGCTTTATGAATCGGAAATTTTGTCGGTAATATTTATTTTATTGTGACTAATTGACTGTAAATTAATGATTTATACTGAAATTTTGTCAATCAGGTTTATTTTTTTTAGGATTAAACTTTAAACCTTTTTATCCATCTAATTACTAGAACTAAAATTGAAAGATATGAGCAGATTACTCTATATATTATCCAGCATTGTGGCCATTTTTGCAATGATTTTATTCTTTATTTTTGGGTTTTTTAAGGATGACAATAGCATTGATGGGTTTTAAGCTATTAAAAACCAAGGTTGCCATTCTAATCTGATCTCATGGTTCCCCGCCTGTAGGTTAGTTATGAGATGATACCTTGATCTACCATTTACATAAATTTCTCAATAGTTAAGATTGGTTAATTTTACAATAACTGAAGAGCGAATCTCTATAAGGTGCATCAGCATTAACTATAAAAAAAGTTCATCCTTTCTCCAAATCAGGTGAGGTTGAGAAAATAGGCTATTTCCAATATTTGTTAGCCAATTACATTAAATTTCCCGTCCTTTGTTATTCGCCCTTTTTCAGGGACAAATTGCCATTTGATGTTTTTGAACCATTTTTTCAATTGGGAAGCCAGATGGCCCTAGTTATTTGGTGTTTAAACATATAATTTGGTTAATGCATAGCGATAATGAGAGACTTTTTTAAACTATATCTTGATTCTTACAGGGGTTTATCTACCCCAGCTTGGATGTTGGCCTTGGTAATGCTGGTAAACAGGAGTGGTGCTATGGTAGTGCCATTTCTAGGTGTTTACATGGTTAAACATTTGGGTTTTTCTTTAGAAAATGCAGGGATCTTATTGAGTTGTTTTGGCATTGGCTCGGTTATCGGTTCTTCATTAGGTGGCTGGTTAACAGATAAATTTGGTCATTTTAAGGTGCAACTTTTTAGTTTAACTGGTGTTGTGCCTTTATTTATGCTGTTGCCCGAACTCAAAACCATGCCGTCATTGGCTGCAGGAATTTTGGCGTTGAGCATTGTAAGTGATATTTTGAGACCAGCAAACTCGGTATCCTTGGCTTATTATTCGAAACCAGAAAATGTGGTAAGGAGCTTTACATTGAATAGAATGGCATTGAACCTAGGTTTTTCTATTGGGCCTGCCTTGGGTGGCTTTTTGGCAGCAATTTCTTACGATCTACTTTTTTACGGAAATGCTTTTGCTGCATTGTTGGCGGCTTTGATTTTTTTCTTCTACTTCCGAAAGAAAAAGGGAAATAGTGTAGGGCAGGAGAAAGCTGTTTTAGAAGAAATTCCGTACCGATCGCCTTATAAAGATGTACCTTTTTTAATATTTACCTTGTTAAGTATTTTCTTTGCCGTATGTTTTTTCCAATTGTTAAGTACGCTACCTCTTTATTATCGAGAAGTGTATCAGCTTACGGAAAAGAATATCGGTATTATTTTGGCCTATAGTGGGGTAGTGGTGTTTAGTTTAGAAATGCTGATTGTGCACATTGCCGAACGCAGAACAACTGCAGCCAATGCCATTATTTTTGGGGTAATCTGTTGTGGATTGGCTTTTTCTTCTTTGTTGCTTACACATGCGGTGTGGTTGTTATTTGCCTCGATGTTTGTACTCTGTGTATCGGAGATGTTGGCCATGCCTTTTATGGCTACGGTAACCTTACAACGTTCTAATGTAAAAAATAGGGGTGTTTATATGGGCCTCAACTCTTTGTCATTATCTGCAGGACTTATTTTTGCCCCTTTATTTGGAACCAAAATTGCCGCAAATTACGGCTTTAATGTGTTATGGACTGGTACAGGTTTGTTGATGTTGGTAACAGCCCTAGGTTTTTATTTCTTGATGAAAAGAATGAAATTGAAGCAGCTTGTTACTAAGTAGTTGAGTTAATAATTTAGCGCATCTTACACAAACTACTTTTAGGCGATGTATTTCTCTATTCACCTTCATTGTTTCCCCAGATCATAATGTTTGATAAATTTTCAGTTCTAAATTTGGCTGATAAAGAGTTGAGTTTTTCTGAAAATGCTGTCAATTCACTAATGAGTTTTATAAGTGCTGTTTTCGTTTCTTTGTAGTCAAGTCTAATCTCTTCTTGAATTGTAGTTGGATAAAATGGCTCAGAATCGTCTTTACAATAGATAACGATTTCATTTCCCCTTTTTGTTATGAATGGTGAAGGATGTCCTTCAGCTAGATAAAATTCTTGAAAGTCGTCTTTAAGTATATTTTTCCAGAGTTGGATTTCTTCTAAAAGCCCACAACATTGAGGGAAAAGTTCAATAGTTCCATTTTTGGAAATTGCATAGCCACCAAAAAGTGAAATCGACTTATTTATGTTAGTGTCTCCAATATGAAGATTGATAACTCTTTCTATGTCTTCAAGAGAAATGTCAAAAAGTCTATAGAGAGAAGTCCCATTTAAAATCGGTTCAGGAAAATTTAGATAATTCTTTTCAATTTCTTTCTTTTGAAATATGTCCCATTCTATTGTATTGCGCAAATGAGTTGCGCTTGGAATGATTTCACTTTTCTTATCTTTTTTTGTAGCTGGTTCTATCAGTGGAATAAATTCTATTTGGTTCATCTGGAACGGTATGATCATCAAAATATGGCCTAATACCCAGAGGTTTGGCGAAGTTGGTAGTTACATTAAATTATTATGCAATATAATGGGTTGAAGTTGAATTGCTGTCAATTTTGCAGAGCCACTGCTATAAGATACTACTTTGATTAGCTTGTATTTGCCTCAATGCTATTTTAGCTTCGTCTGGATAGTCATTAAAATTTTTTAAAATTCCTTTCAGTTCTTCTTCTTCACAAGCATTAAACTTATGAAGGTAAAAGTCTACTGTTTTCTGAAATTCTTTGCTTCTTTCTTCTTCCGTTCCTTTAAAAAAGTTACTTATAATATGATTTATTCGTTCCTTATTAATGATATAATATGCAACAACGATCAATAGAATGATAGGGTTTATTCCAGGTGTTTCAATTGGGATCGAAGAATTTATTCCAAATTTCATTGAAAATCCACCAATCTCAAAATTGATGATATTGAATAGTGCAAGCAGTAAAATAATCCCCAGAGGATAACGCTTGCCCTGATATGTTTTCATCCTTAAAAACAAAGCTATTGGCCACGCCACAAAGGCTAGATAGTTGTTAATGGTAAGCACATGACCATATAACTGTGATAGAATTAATGTACTTGCAATGAGTAATCCTGTTAATCCAAAAAATATGTAGTCTGTTTTTTGCTTCATGTTATTTATGTCGTGTTTGGCAATGTCTGATAACGTGCCGTGGCTTGTCGAATGGGGTGTTTAGGTTAAAATTACTATAAACATTAAGGGAGAAGAAATTTTTTTGCCAATTTTGCTAAACCACCGTTAGCTGACATTATGTACAGTTAAATTTAACAATTTCTGATTGCATATAAATTCTAAACTCGCTACATCCGCTTTATCAATTTCAAAAAACTCATCAATAGTCTCTATTCGTCTTTTACTAGACTTGTTAATAATTGTGATGTTTATTATATCTGAATATCGGATTTTCCGACTAGCGAAAGGAAAAAAACTATATAAACTTATATCTTGATCATTAAAGTTTATTTTATAATAACTTCTTTTGATAAAAAACCACAATATCGATGTTAAAGGGATTCCTATCCATAATACTAAAAGGAGCATTTCAGTACCCTCAATAAACCACATGAAAAATGTAGTAGTAAAGCATAATGTACCTAAGAGCGCGATCAGGGTTACACCTAAAAACAAGCTGTATAAATTGATTCTCTTATCACCATTCTGTTTAGACATTTTAATCTTCATAATCATAATAATCTGGTTCTTAAATTTTCATTAGTTAATTATGGTCTTGTTAGTGATATCTATTTTGCAATGGCTTATAGCGTTTAGCAGGATGTACAATGCTCAAGAATCTTGCGAAGTTGGCGGTTAGGTTAAATTATTATGCAATATAACAGGTTGGGGTTGAATTTTTAGCTCACTTTATGTACACGTTACTAATCTAAATATAATACTTAACCGGATCTTTAAAATTGAAGAGAGAAGCATAATTAAAAAATGAAACTGCGATGTTTGGAAATAAATTGCTGATTCTTGACATTTCTTTCTGAGTTTCAATTAAAGTTGACTTTGGATAAATAGATGCAATAATGTTCTTTGTTGTAGACATGTTTATTGCGCCAATGATATGTTTATCTGACTTTGAAAAAGAAAACCCATATGTGGCTAAGTTCCCATCACGATTTTTAAATCTAGAATATGCCATTCTTAAATAATAATTATTATTAATTGCTTCTAACTTACTATCAGAGTTACCTTCCGCTACATATACTGGAAATTCGTCATTGTCTAAATATTGCTTGATTAATTTTATATACTCTACACCATCGTCTAAACGTGTTAGTTTAACCGTCACACCATTTGGATCAAAAAAGAATAAAGCGCCGTGAAGGTATATTAGATTTCTTGGCTTGTAATCGAAATCGTCAAATGCAAGTTTGCCAGTCGAATGATCTTCATAAAATCCATCAGCAAATTCTTCAAAATCTTCTAGGCTACGTTCAACTAGCGAATTATTTGCTAAAATAATTTTATATAGAAAAACATCGTAATTAGTTGTATAAATATCATCAAACTCTGAAAGTTCAAATGCCAAAGATCTCAAAAGATGGTCATTAATTTCTGAGGCGCGAGGATGTGTTGCTTGAATTGTAGAAATTAAACCATTCTTCAATTCTTCTTTTAACTTAGATAGTACTGGTTGCTGATTATTTAACACTTTATTTACTATTTGAGCATTAGATAAACCTTCAAGTAAGACCTCAAAGTTTGTTGTGTTAAATTCTTTAAACATAGCAAGAATTTCAGCAGAAGCACTATTGCTAAAAAGATCACATAGAGAATTGTACCTTAATCTATTACATAAATTTATTGAAAATCCATTACCAATAAGAATATCTTTAAGATCTAAAGAATTTGAATAAGTTTCATATGGAAATACTCCAATACTTTCAAGTTCATCATCTGTAACCATCCTATAATTATTAAAAAAATAAAATTACACAAACTGATATTCTATAAATAATACCTAGTAAATTAGAATCAAGGTTAAGCATAATTGAGATCGAGTTAATTTATTGTAGTTATTATTCTAAAGCTAGCACTCTTTTTGAATAATAGCTATAATGCGAAAAGTTTGAACATATTAAAGTAGCTCATTCTTGATTTTTAAAGGTAAAAATATTTAAATCGGATAAATTACGGTAACCCGTATTCTAATCTAATTTGGAGCTGAGTTATTTATTCTTGATAAATAAAAGTTAATAAAAAGTACACCAAATAATAATATAACCAAGCTGTGGAAAATTAATAAATTTCTTCCTGATTCTGTAGGAGTTATGTCTCCATAGCCAATAGTGAGAGAGCTGATAAAGCTAAAATAGATAGCATCCCTAGCATTATCGATTATTTTAATAACGGATTCTCCATTAACTTCTATTGTAGTTTTTAAGGAGTTACACATTAAAAATATAATTGCGAAATCTAAATTTAAAGTGATATAGTCGACTATAATTAAAATAAGATTTCGTTTATGAGAATGAGGTTTTGCAAATACATCTTCACTAAATAGTAAATTTCCTGTGTAAAACACTGTTTCAAAGATCATATAAAATGCCCAAAACTTAAAAAAGCTAAAACTACCCTCCGATGTGATATACCCTCCCAATGATAATATAAGGATTGAAATAATAAGTTTTAAAAACACATGAATTTCTACTCCGATATGTTTATATAATTTTCCTTTACTTCCAAACAAGGCTCTTATATAAATTCCGGGAAATATGAATTGAGATAGGATTAATATTAATTTTAATACACGCTCAATACCTATTGCATTTGATGAGGGATTTAGATTGTTGTTCCATATATCTTTTACATTTTGCCATTGGTGATGAAGTACATCGTGGCCTAAATCTTCATTAAGTTGATTGGAAAATATTAATTTTCTAAATGTGGGCTTTATTCTCATTCTTAAATATTTGTTGTTTTAAAAGATGACAAAAAATCTAAAATAGATTTTAAAAAGGAGATATTTGAGGCATGCAAGAAGACTTGTCAAAAGGAACTATTTTTAACCGCATTTGACGTTTATCTTTAAAGTGTCTCGAAATCTCTTCGGTTAATTCAGTATAATTATTTTTAGATATTTCTTGTGGGTTTTCGTAATAATATATTTTAATTGAAACACAATTTTCATGTTCAAAAATCATATTTAACATTGTTCTATCTGAAAGACCACATGAATGTCCTAAAATATACACTTGGAATGTTTCACCTTGAATAAACCTTAATAAATCGTGGTAATTTGAAGTTTTGAAATACCAAAATGATTTTATGTATTTGAACAATTCTTTTGTCCTATCCAACTCGAATTTACTATATTCTGCATCTAATTCATCTCCGAAGCCAAAAATCATTGGATTCTCATTTTCATTCAACTTTCCATGAATGTAGTTTACTTTAACATTGCTATCATCGGATAGATATTGTTCAACAGTATCTGTATAGTTGAAATTTAATATTAGAGTATTATTGGGTACAGTTCCAAGGAGATCATCAGGAGTGAGAGGAGGACGCTCAACAATTTCAGATGGTCTGATTGCTTCTTTCATTAATATTCTGTATTCATCGATTCTTTCTTTACAATGCCCTAGATTCGCTAAGTATACTCGAAGTTCTTCTATAATAAAGGCAATTGATTTGTTTAAATCTTTTACATCTCGGTCTTTATTTTGATTCTCTACCGTCAATGCTTTTTTCAATGAACTATAAAATAAATTTTCTATGTCAACCCACTTATCTATGGCGCAATTGTTAATCATCTGAGTTAGAAGTTCAGATTTGATTTGTACTTTAAATGCTGATGTCCACTCTGGCTGCCTCGATCTATAGTGGTCGCTAGATGTTATAAAATCAGAAACATAATCATGTTTTATTTGCATTAAAGAATTTAGCGTACCATTTTCATAATGCTCTTTTATATATTCAGGTATTGTTTTTCCAGCAAGTTCTTGGTGAACATACACATAACTATTAGCCTGTATTATTAGTAAATCATCTTCATAGCCATCACCTGATTTAGAAAAGCAGTTTGTTAGATACCACAGAATAAAATCATTATAACTTGTTTTCATTCCATGAGCTAAATCAAAACCATTCCCAATTAAAATTAATCTGTTCATACCTTCTTAGAAATGATCATCTATATATTGTTTTGCCCCTTTGTAATAGATTGGAAGTTTTAATCTTTTTCCGAAAAAATTTTTATATCTATTTGATAAGTTCTGAAATTCTATGTCTACAGCTGAATTATCAGAATAACCAACAACTTCAATCTCTGCATTTGGCCTAATCATACGAGATAATAATTGTCTCATTTCATAGTCGGCTTGGGGTAATGAATAGCCAATAAAAACGATTTTTTTTGCTTCGGACAATTCAATGCCTGCATTTTGCCATATTAATTTATATTGCGGATTTGATAAATTTTTTAAATAGGTTGGCATGATCATATTAGAATTTAATTCATGAGATTTTTCAACACCAAAATTATTATTACAATGTCTACAATTTATAGGTGCGATATACTGATTAATAGCAATTTTATCATCCAAATCAACATATACTCTTTGGCATCTTGGACATTGAAGCCAATTTAATGAGCCATGTAGTTTTAAAATTTTAACGTTATAACCACCCTTTCCTAATATTTCCAATCCTGGCTTGACTCTTTCATCATCTTCTTTGTAAGAACTTATATGACAACAATAATCCACAACCGCTAAGTCTCTATTATTATCAATGATTTGTTGCACAGATGTATCTAGTAATATATCCCAATTTGATGTTAAAACACTTACGTTATCCCAATTTCGATATTTATTGTCTTTACGTTGTTTGCAGTTTTCTACTAGGTGTTTTGCAAAATTATTAATATAATCTTTATTGCTTATTTGTAAAATATACTGTAATGTTTTACCAATCAAATAATATACTATTCCTCGTATTTCTTTTACTTGATCTAGATTTAAGTTACGATAACTTAAGTTGTCTTGAATGCATTTATCCAGAGGTGTAAAAATGTCTTCAAGAGGGATTTCATAATGCTGTCTTTTTGGAATATGCATTGTTGAACTTAGGAATAGTCTAAATTTCCTAATTGCTGACGGATTAAAAATATATTTGTCTTTCTTATGAAGCTCGAACATTTTTTGAATTAATTTCTCTTGCGAAGGAGCTCCGGCACTCATTGAAAAGCCAGCACCTAAAATGTACACTGTTTTATTCATAGCTTTTTTTAATTCTGAGATAACATGTTAATTTAAATTATGAAATGCATAAATGTATCTATGATTTACTACAAAACCTAAAATGTAAAAATTGTGAACATTCTTTCCTATTGTTTAACCTCTAATGGAATTAATTTTTTTAAAACTAGGATATGTACGTTATAGAAAATTACGGATTCCCATATTAAAATGTTGTATTAGATATATTTATCCGTTTAATCTCCGACTAACAAAAATTTGATAAAAAAAACAGCCCAAAGCAACTTGCGCCTAAATAAAAAAAGCCAATTACGTTATCGCAATTGGCTTTGAAGCTATGGCTATGAAATATTAACTTAATACTTCTTTTAATTTTTGTGTTTGGTGGTCGGCCAGTTTTTGTAACGGACCTGAGGCTAACATTTTCATCATCATGTTTAAATCTGCAGAGATGATGTGTTTGGCTATGGTACCTCCATTTTCGTTTGGAGCCACTGTCCATTTCAATTCTACATCAAAAGGAGGTTTCTCTGTAGGTATGGCGGTAATTTCGCTGTTCGGCACCCGATTAGAAATTTTAATGGCTAATTTGGCCATGTTCTGTATGGTAAAACTAGCTTCGTCTGTAGTAGATGACCAATTGTAAATATTCTCAGGCATTAATTGTTGGTGGTTATTCAAATCTTCTAAAAAACCATAAACCTTATCAATTGGTAGGTTTAATTCAACAGTACTTTCTATAATGGTCATATCAATTAAGTTAATTGCTCTAGCTCTTTTCCCCAATCGGCTGGGTTTTCACGCCATTTGTTTAATAATTCTATTTCGTTTTGCGCAATAAAGCTATGTTCTGCAGCATAGCTAATTAAAGTGCTGTAGTTTGATAACGTTGAATAACGACATTTAGCATTCGCAAAATTCTCGTCAGCTTGATTAAGTCCGTAGGTAAATATGGCTACCAAACCTGCAACCGATAAGCCTGCAGCACGCAATGCCTCAACAGCCTGTAAACTGCTTTTTCCGGTAGAAATTAGATCCTCGATCACCACAACACGTTGGCCTTCGATAATTTCTCCTTCAATTAAGCTACCGGTGCCATGTTCTTTCGCTTTAGATCTTACATAAATAAACGGTAAGCCTAATTCTTGGGCAACCAATACACCCTGTGGGATACCTGCAGTAGCTACACCAGCAATTACATCAACTGCACCATATTCTTCTTGGATCAGTTGTGCCAGTTTCTGGCGGATGTAGGTTCTAACAGATGGGTGAGACAACGAAATGCGGTTGTCGCAGTAAATTGGAGACTTCCAACCCGACGCCCAAGTAAATGGATTGTTAGGTTGTAATTTAATTGCTTTAATTTGTAATAAAAATTCAGCTACCTTTAATTCAATATCACTTTTATTATACATGGCTCAAAAATACAGAATTTATATTAACGATAATACTTTGTTTATAGCAGATATGGTGCCTAAACAAATTGCAAAAATTCAACAACTTGAAACAGAGGGTTTTGATTTTGTAACATTTTACAAAAACCTTAAAAAAGCTGGAAAAAAAGACTACATTTTAGTGCATAAAAACCCGAAAGAATTGTTTAGCAGCATCAAGAAAAAATTAACCATAATTAAAGCGGCTGGTGGTTTGGTAGAAAATGCAAATGGAGAGTTCTTATTTATTTTTAGAAATAAACGATGGGACTTGCCAAAAGGAAAGGTAGAAAAAGACGAAAAGCTCAAAAAAACAGCCATTAGAGAGGTAGAAGAAGAGTGCGGGGTGAAGATAGAGAAGAGAGATGCACTATTGTGTAAAACCTATCATATTTACGAGTTAAATGGTAAAGTGATCTTGAAACGAACAAACTGGTATAGAATGCTAGTGAAAGGAATACCGAAATTGATCCCTCAAAAAGAGGAGGGGATTGATAAAGCGGTTTGGCTCTCATCAACACAATTGGCGCCAGTGGTTAAAAATACTTTTCCTTCTATTATGGATGTATTGGAAACTGCAAAAATTGCCTAAACTCATTTAATCATCAAAATAAAAAGCCACTCCAAGAGTGGCTTTTTATTTTGACGAAAGAGGATCAAATCCTCATTTCATGTTACGTTTTACTTAAGCTTGGCTTTGTCTATCTGAATGCTATCCAAAGGTGCCGTTGTCTTGTTAAAAATACCCGCTAAACTACCCCCACCAGAGCAAAAGTAATTCAATATGCCTTCGTCTTCTTTGCGTGCTGTAGCAATGCTCATTTGGCTTGGGTTAAAGTTAAATAAAATGTCTTTACCCATTACATTGGCCTTATACACCGAATCATTTAGTCTTTTTGCATCTGCATCAAAAGTACAGGTTGGTTTTTTAATGTCGGCACGAGAGCGTATAGAAATATGTACGGTGCTGTCGTTATTTTTGGTTACCATTACACCCACCCAATCATAGCCTTCTTTACGTTTTTCATAATCGCTAGAGGCGTAATTGCCAATCACCACATCACTTGTCTTTGGTGTTGCTGTTTGTGCCGGTTCTGATTTGTTGTTGTTACATGCAGATAGGGCAATAGTTAAAGCGAAGGCGCTAATTTTTAAAAGTTTCATTTGGAGTGTTTTTAATTGTGATCTCAAACAGTTCAATAATTAGGCCATGCTATGCTTTGGCCAGCATTGTTGATCGAGAATTGATGATCAATTAGGGATATTTTAACTAAAAATCAACAGATTTACTTATTCATCATCCAATTGGTCAATAATATCTTTTACCTTTTTGAGGTCTTTTCCGTAGTAGTATCTGGTCCAAAGTTCGGTAGCCAGTCCTATCAAAAAAATAGAAGAGAAACAGACCAATACAATCACAAAAGTAAGTTTCTTAGCATCTACATTTATCGGAGCTCCTTTATTGATAAAGATATAGGCAATGAAACCTGCAAGTGCAATGAGACCCAGCATGTAAGTTAAAGCCTTGTACAATTCAATGTTCAGTTTCATTTCATAATAGAACCACAACAGGTTTTTTCGGGTATCTATGGTCATGTTGTATGAGTTTTTATAGATGAGATAAAACTTAAAAAAATAATAAGCTGTAAAACCCGAAGCCATAGCATAAAAGGCAATAAAAATAGGTTTCATTTCTGGAGAGAAATTGAATATTCTGGGTATAAATGCCAACACTATTAATGACAATATTTGCGTAAAAAACTCCGATTTCATTTTTTTTCTGATATTGTCTATCGGTGTATGTGCTTCTTTTATTTTTAATATATTTTCTGAAACAATTAGGCCATTAGCCTCTTCTTTGTTCCATTCGTTTTTCAATTGATCAAAATTCATAACCGTTCTTTTTAATAATGGATTGTAATTTTTCTTTGGTCCTGTTTAATTTAACTCGGGCATTAATTTCGCTAATACCCAAATTCTGTGCGATTTCTTTGTGCGATTGGTCTTCCAAAAACAAAAAGATCAATGCTTTCTCTATCGAATTTAACTCTTGTACGGCTTTGTATAAATAAGCCAGTTTTTCTTCTTTATCATCACTTTCGTTAACATCGGCTATATCGATATGTTCCGTTAAGGTAGTTTTGTCGATCTTTTTGTTCTCTTTTTTAAAGAATACAATGGCCGTGTTGAGTGCCACCCGGTACATCCAGGTTGTAAATTTGCTATTTCCTTTAAAACTTGGGTAAGCTTTCCATAACTGCATTACAATTTCTTGGAAGAGGTCTTCTTGATCTTCTGCTTTATCCATGTACATTTTGGCAACTTTATGGATAATGCCCTTGTTGGTGTTGATCAATTCTAGAAATGGCTGTGCTGCTGCTCCCGACATGCTTAAATCTGTGTTCGTGATTAATGAACAGGTGTAACTTTATAACCTTTTGATCTTAAAAGCGAAATTACGCCTTCTTTACCTAATAAATGTCCGCAACCAATGCCAAAAAATGTCGATTTGTTTTTCATAATGGCTGGCATTCTATCGGCCCATAAATGGTTACGTACAGGCAATAACTGACGGTATCCCTCTGGGTTGGTGGTGCTAAACTCTAACATCAATTGGTCAATGGTGTTCACATCTTCAACTACATAAGCTTCGTAAATGGTTTTGAAAATTTTGTTCATTTCTGCATCATTGTTCATTTTTAGATAGCTGGCCATATCTTTTGGATCAAAAATCTTATCCAAAAAAGAGTACTGTTCTTCAATAGTAGACAAACCCTCAATAGATTTGTTGGCTGCTTTGGTCTGCTTGATGATCTCGCTCTCAAAGCTCATCACCTTACAGGTAAAGGAAGCCTGGAATATAGAAGCCACGATTAGCATCGGCTTGATGTTTTCTAATTGCTTAAGGCCAACTTTTAGCTTTTTGTTAACCACAGAATCTACAATTTTGTAATCTGCAGCACTAATTTGGGCTGATAGGGGCTGCGTGCTTTTCATGTACTTCTGACTTTGGGCAGCAACATCTGGCGCAGCTAAATTAATCTCTAAATAACTTTGTTCGGTCTGGTCAATTGCATTTTTCACTTTTGCAGGCATCGAGAATTTGTCTTCGCAGATCATGTGTACGGTACCAAATAAATAAGATGGTTTTTGCAATCCGTTACCCTCAATTTTCCATAATAAGGCATTGTCTTTATTTTTATTTTGGGCATACGTATTTGAGCCTATAAAAAGGATGATCAGTAAAAAGCTAACTTTTAAAGTTTGAACGAAGGTGGTGTTTAAGGTTTTCATAATTGTATTGTTTTAATTTACCCCATTAGTAGGCGATTTTTTAAAACGTTACATTAGAAAATAAAATTTTTTAAACTTTATTGTAATAGCCTGATTGATAGCGATGTTTTTACGTTTTTTTAGAAAAATGAATTTAACTTATAAGAAATTCAATGCCTCTTGAGGTACAAAAGGACTTACATCTCCATTATTGCGCAAAATATCGCGAACAATGGTAGAGCTAATGGCCGAATACTCGGGCTTGCTTAACAATAGAATGGTTTCTACATCGGGCATCATGGTTTGGTTAATCTGGGCGATTGCTCGTTCGTACTCAAAATCTGAGGCCGATCGGATCCCACGAACCATATACTTTGCATCAATCTTACGACAGAAGTCGACTGTTAATCCTTCGTATAACTGTACTTCAACATTGGCATAAGAAGTGAAAATGCTTTTTACAATCTCTTCTCTTTTTTCTGCCGACAGGAAATTCTGTTTCGAGCTATTTAAGCCTATGCCTACAACAACACGATCAAATAGGGGTAAAGACCTCTTTAAAATATCAACATGTGCAATGGTAATCGGATCAAATGAGCCAGGAAATAACGCTATTTTCATATTCAAATATAGGGAAGTTAAGGAGAAAGTTTAAAGTGGAAAGTGAAAAGTTGAAGGTAGAAAGTTATACGTTATAAGTTTTAAGTAAGTCCTGTTCACAAAATCGAGATAATTTGCTAGGTCTTTATACTTAGTACTTACTACTTTGTACTAATGAACTATTGACCAATGAACCAATAAATTTGTCAGTCTGAGCCTGTCGAAGACTTTTTGGTAATTACACTTCGACAAGCTCAGTGTGACAATTCGGCGTTAAAAGTGTAAAGTTGAAAGTATTCACAAAATGTGAAGTTTACTGGGCGTATTCACAAAATTGAGATGTTTTGCTTAATCTTTATACTTACTACTTAGTACTATTGAATCTATTCCCTATTTCCCATTCCCTATTCTCTACCCTGTCTTTATACTTTATACTATTGAATCTATTTACAATTCCCTATTCCCTACCTAAACCAAAGCACTAATAAATTTAAACAAATCGATTTAATTTTCTATTTTTAATCACCTATGATCAACTTTTATGAAAAAAATATTTTTAATCCTTTTGACAAGCCTTATGCTTTGTCAAGGAAAAAGCAATGCAAATGTTCGCTTACCAGCAGTAATTGCCAGCAACATGGTCCTTCAGCGACAATCCAATGTCAATTTGTGGGGCTGGTCTGATCCTGCCGAAAAAATTTACATTACCACCTCTTGGAGTAATAAAAAGTATGCTGTAACCGCTAATGATAATGCCCAATGGAAGCTAAATATAGCTACTCCAAAGGCTGGTGGTCCGTATACGATTACCATTAAGGGCAATAATCAAATTGTATTAACAAATATACTTATTGGAGAAGTTTGGGTGTGTTCTGGCCAATCGAACATGGAATGGAGCAGTAATGAAGGCAATAAGCAAATACTAGAAGAGATGCCCAAAAGCGCAAACGATCAAATTCGTTTGTTTCATGTGCCGAAAACCACAGCAGATACCCCCCAGGCCGATTGTTTAGGCCAATGGAAGGTTTGTGGGCCAGAAAGTTTGAAGGGATTTAGTGCAATTGGGTACTTTTATGCTAAAAAATT
The DNA here is from genome assembly GCF_001412215.1 of Pedobacter sp. Hv1. Lineage (GTDB taxonomy): Bacteria > Bacteroidota > Bacteroidia > Sphingobacteriales > Sphingobacteriaceae > Pedobacter. The sequence goes on along the minus strand of NZ_LLWP01000002.1, from coordinate 304,042 downwards.
ACAAAAAGAATTAGGCGTGCCAGTGGGTATCATCAATGCCAGTTGGGGTGGTACAGCTGCAGAAGCATGGACAGCCAGCCAAGTCATCACTAGTAATGAGACCTTAAAAAATGCCGCCTCCAAATTAGTAAGGGGGCCTTGTTGCCCTGTAGAACCCGGTGTGCTTTTCAACGCCATGATCAATCCGCTTACCAATTTTAACATTGCTGGGGTAATCTGGTACCAAGGCGAAAGCAATACCAAAACCAATGGTACGTATCAATCTTTATTTACCAGTATGATCAAGGATTGGCGTAAACAATGGCAAAAAGAATTTCCTTTCTATTTTGTACAGATTGCACCTTACCGATACGATATCACAAACATTGGTATCTTACTTAGAGAGCAACAAACAAAGTCGTTAGCCTTGCCAAATACAGGTATGGTGGTTATTAGCGATCTGGTAGATAATGTAAATGACATCCATCCCCAAAATAAATTAGATGTAGCCAATAGATTAGCCAAACTGGCCTTGGCTAAAACCTATAAAAAAGATGTTGGCGTTTACCAAAGCCCGCTTTTTAAGCAAATGCAAATGAAAGCTGCAAAGGTAATGCTGTTTTTTGATCATGCCCCAACAGGTTTTAAGGTTAAAGGAAGTGGTGAGCCAAGTAATTTTTTGATAGCTGGAGCAAACAAGGTATTTGTACCTGCCGAGGTGAAATTGGAAAAAGACAGGATTGTAGTTTGGAGCAAAGACGTTTCAGAACCATTGGCTGTTCGTTTTGCATTTGACAATACTTCAATGCCTAACGTATTTAATAAAGAGGGTTTGCCATTAACAGCTTTTAGAACAGATAACTGGGAAGTAGCAACTATACCAATTAAATAACCTTTTCAAAAAAACTAAAAGAAGAATTTCCGTATTTCCTTACTTCAGTAAAACCGGGTAGGTGGTTCAACTTCAGCATTGGTGGATGTTCTACAATCAAGGTGCCGTTATCGGTTAACAGGTTGTGCTCCATTACCAATTGTGGGATGAGCGGAATATTGGGCAAATCGTAAGGAGGATCGGCAAAAATGATGTGATATTGATGGGTATCTTGTGCCAAAAACTTAAAAGTATCGGCTTTTTGAGCATCAATCTCATTTAATCCATATTGTGCAATTACAGATTTGATCCAAAATACACAACCAGAATGCTTGTCGACTGCTGTTACCTGTTTAATTCCTCTAGAAGCAAATTCTATACAGATGCTGCCAGTGCCACTAAAAAGATCCAACACGTTACACTCTTCAAAATCGTAGGTATTGTACAAAATGTTAAAAAGGGCCTCTTTGGCCATGTCTGTGGTTGGTCTAACCGGTAGTTTGGCAGGTGCATTGAACTGTTTGCCTTTTAGTTTGCCGCCTATTATACGCATAGGTCTAGGGCTAATAAACTGCTGTAATAATGCAAAGGCATTTCATCAAGTATCTCTTGCTCAGGCTGATTGTCTATATTGATAAACTGAATGGAGGTAAAGTATTTTAACAGGCAATTGTATTTTTCATCCTCTAGGTGGATAATGCCTGCCAAGTGGATATTGGTTTCTTTAGGGTCGATATTTAACTGATTGATGATCAGTAAGAGGTAATAATTAAACTCTTCGATATTGTCTATTTCATAACACTGCTGAAAAACAACTTGCTGATCTTTAAGGTATAAGGCGTGGAATGAGCCTACAGAAAAATCTAAGCATAAGCTGGTTCCGGTCATATTTTCAGCTAATGCGAATAAGCCTGCATTGTGCTGATATCTTTTAAGGTTGCCTAAATGCGTGCTTAAAAGCTGATCTGTAGTTTTTGGCAGTGCAAAAACAGTGGTAAAGCCAAAATGATTAAGACTTTGTGTGTACAGGTTACTTTGGTTTGCACCTGTTAAAAATTTTGAATGTGTAGTTAAACTGTTTTCGTTATACGCCACATTAGGTATGGCTATACTATCTGTGGTATATATGGCAGTTTTAACTTCCTGATAAGCTAAGGTTAGATAAGGATCTGTTTTTAAACGCTCGGCAAGCTTTAGCGTGCCATCTTCACATTCCTGTTCATCAAAAACAACATAAACCTGTTTGGTTTCCTTATTAAGGATCGCATAAGAAAGGTGGTCTGTACCAACTTTTACCAGTAGATTGCAAGCTGATGAAGATGCTGGGTCAAATGCTGGGTCTATTAATAAAATGTTATTATTGTTATTCATCTGGTGCAAAAATAATTCTTTTTTCTATAACATTACCATTGCATCTTTGCTAAATGGATAAAGCCAATGTTATTGCCCAATCGTATCCTTTCGAACCTACTACAGAGCAATTGATTTTTTGTGATAAAGCAAGCACTTTTTTAGCGAAAAACGAAACAGATCGTTGCTTTATTTTAAGGGGTTATGCGGGTACGGGTAAAACCACTTCTGTGGCTGCTTTGGTAAAGGCTTTGCCCAAATTTAAGTTAAAAGTGGTTTTATTGGCGCCTACTGGTAGAGCCGCAAAGGTAATTAGCAATTATACTGGTAAAAGAGCACTCACCATCCATAAAAAGATCTACCGCAAACGCAGTGCGGTAAGCATGGACATGGCTTTTCAATTGGCCCCCAATTTGGCAGAACATACCTTGTTTATTGTAGATGAGGCTTCGATGATTGCAGATGAATGGAACCCTCAAAACGGATCCTCATTTTTAAAAGACCTTATTGAGTTTGTGTACCAACCCGGACCAACCGGAAAAGATAAAAATTGTTCGCTGTTATTTGTGGGCGATACCGCACAGTTACCGCCAGTAGGCAGCATAGATAGCCCTGCTTTAAATGAAAAGTACTTAACAGATCATTTCGGTCTTAAAGTTACTGCTGTAGAGCTTAAGGAAGTGGTAAGGCAGGAAAAGAAATCGGGTATTCTGGCCAATGCCACCATGTTAAGAAGCTTGATCAATACCTACAGTGAAGATCAAAAACCACTACCCAAATTTATCACTAAAAGTTACAAAGATATTTTTAGCATGACAGGGGTTAAACTGGTAGAAGGATTTGAATATGCCTATAGTAAATTTGGAATTGAGAATGCATTGATGGTGTGCCGTTCTAATAAATCGGCTAACGTATACAACAACCAGATTAGAGCAAGGTTGCTGTACCGTGATGAAGAATTAAGTGGGGGCGATCAGATTATGGTGGTGCGCAACAATTATTTTTGGCTACCAGATAATCCAGATACTGCTTTTATTGCCAATGGCGACATGGCAAAGGTAGTTAGGGTAAGGAGAGAAGAGGAACGTTATGGGTTAAGGTTTGCAGAGGTGCAATTGGAATTTTTAGACTTTCCAGATGCTGGAACAATTACCTGTAAAGTGATTTTAGATACCTTACAAGCAGAAACACCAAATTTACCACAAGCGCAAAGCAAACTATTGTTTGATGGGTTGATGGCCGATTATGAGCACCTGAACAGCAAACGAGAAAAGATGGTGGCCATTAAAGAAGACCCGTATTACAATGCGCTGCAGATTAAATTTGCCTATGCAGTAACTTGCCATAAGGCACAGGGTGGCCAATGGGATGCTGTTTTTGTAGACCAAGGGTATTTAACTGATGAAATGGTAGATCTTGATTTTTTACGTTGGCTATATACTGCGGTAACCAGAGCTAAACAACAATTGTTCTTGGTTAATTTTTCGCAAAACTTGTTTGCTACAACACAAGAAGAATACTAAGCAATAGGTAGCTGAATGGTAAAGGTAGTACCTTCGTTTTCCTTACTGCTCATTAACAGCAAACCATGGTGTTGCTCAATTATCTTTTTAGCAATGTGTAGCCCCAAACCGATAGATTTTTCGCCTTGCAAGCCTCTGCGACCTGCTTTAGAAAACTGATTAAAAATGTACTCTTGTAATTTTGCCGGAATACCTATCCCAAAATCGGTAACTGTAATAATTATCCTGCTTTTGAGTTGGTTTACCTTAATTTCTATCGGTGTATTTTCGGCAGAAAACTTTAAACCATTGCTAATTAAATTGTCGATTACACGTTCTAGCTTTGAAGAATTGATTTGAGCAAAGATTTCGGTTGTGGTAGGTACAAATACAAATTCTCTTTTGGTATTTGCTCGCCATTTCTGAATAATACTTAACAACAAAACCCCAATATCCAGTTTTTCTGTTTGCAGGTTTGGTTGATCTTGTTTGGCTGCTTCAATTAAGTCGTTGATAATTTCTTTGGCTTGTTTAGCAGCATTAGAAATCATTTGGGCCTCACTATTGTCTTTGTCTTCCAATAACAAAAAGCCACTTAAAGCTTCAATATTGTTCAATGGGTTTCTTAAATCGTGTGCAACAAAACCTAAAATCTCTCCTTTTTGATTGTTCAAATGTGCAATTTCCAGGTTTTTTTCTTCGAGCTGTTTAAGCCGTACAAAATGTTGCGATTTAAAACAGTAGTTGTACCTAGAAAAACAGACCAATATAAAACCAAGTATTACAGCCGCGAGCAGGTTCATGATCTTGTCCTGAAACGTAATTTTAGGAATAACCATGCCCAATAAAAAAATAGCAATAATGAAAAAAGCGATGAGGATAATTTCGTTGCGCTCTACCATAAAAAACAAACTTACGGCCACAATGCCAATTAAAAACATGGTTAATGTATTTTTGGTGTTGTAGGTAGACACTACGTAGCTAATGGCAAATGAGGTAACCAGTACAAAAAGTATAAACAAAATGGTAAGGGCTTTCTTACTTGCCTTGTTCCATTTGATGGAGTTTAATGCAAAAGTGCTCAATGTTAAAAATAGAAGACTCCCCGTAATTTGGACCCAATTGATTAAAGAATATTCAGCATATCTCTCAATTTTGATCACTTGATCATGGTAATAAATGGCAATGATTCTGCTAAAAATAGTAACTGCTAAAATAACCGTGCTTAAAATTCTTACTTGCTTAAGATTGGCAACATGATAGAATTCTTTAAAAGCATTCGCAAAGTTTGCTGGGGTTTTATACGTAAAAAGTGATAACAATGAGGAAGTTTTAGACGCTAAAATTAGTAAAACCTAATAAGTTATGCGCAAAAATTTTCTAATTCTTAAGTAATGTTTTAAAATATCCTAAAATCAAAAAGCCATCTACCTGGGGTGGATGGCTTTTGTGCATCAAATAAATAAATAAAAAAATTACTACTTATCCAACTACTTTTACGTTTTCAGCTTCAGGGCCTTTTTTGCCTTCTTTTACAGTATATTCTACTGTTTGTCCTTCTTGCAGTGATCTTTGTCCTGAAGATTGGATCGCTGAATGGTGGCAAAATATATCTTTACCGCCTTCTTCTGGAGTTATAAAACCAAAGCCTTTAGCATCATTAAACCATTTTACTGTACCTGTCATAACTACTTATTATTAAATTAAAAAGTGAAGATAACAATTTCAATATAAAAGCTTAAATTATTTTCATACAATTACAATTAATTAACTAATTGACTCTGTAAACTTAACAGCTTGGCCAGAAATATTAAAATTGTATGCTGAAATGGCTTGTTTTTTATTTGAACACTAAGTTTTAAGGTTTAAAAAATTTGGAGGTGACTTTTCATCACCTTGTTGAAACAGATTTTTAACCATTCGGTATATCGGTCTGGATGAGTTTCGATGTCTTTTTCTAAGGTTTCCATGCTCACATATTTGTAATCGGCTACCTCATTGGCCACAGGTTTAGGCATGTCGTTACTTAAACCAAAAAAAACATGGTCAAATTCATGTTCGGCAATGCCATTGAGCATATCTGCCTTGTAAATGAAATTAAAGCCATATTGCAGGTCGCATTCCATTCCCATTTCTTCTTTTAAACGACGATTGGCTGCATCAATGGTTTGTTCGCCCAATCTGGGATGGCTGCAGCACGTATTTGTCCATTTGCCCCCAGAATGATATTTGCCTAAAGCCCTTTGTTGTAATAATAGTTCTCCCTCACTATTAAATATAAAAATAGAAAAAGCACGATGAAGTAAACCTTTGATATGCGCTTCCATTTTAGGCATAATCCCAGTTTCATTATCGTATTGATCTACAAGTATTACGTTTTCTGTCAACTCTTAACTTTTATATTAATCCACCTGTTTATCTGCGTTGTTTTTTTCTTGATTAAACTTCCTCAAATTTATCAATCCAATTTCAACGCTCTTTTATTCTAAGTGCAAAAATAAGTGGGTAATTTGATATTCTTTGTAGATATAATACTACTTTGACAGATAATTACATTGATATGTTATATAGTTTAGACTCTTTAGTGATTTAAAGTGTTGATATTAAGCTATTAACGTTTGAGTTTTGGGGTAAGGGAATAAAAAAAGCTGCCCAATAATTTGAACAGCTTTTGAATATGATTTTTCAAGGATTATTTGATCTGGATCTCGTAGTCCATTCTGGCTTGTATGCCCGAATTAACGATTGCTTTTTGCATTTGTTTATAGATCAGGTAATTCTCGCCCAATTCTTTTTTAGTATAGTACACGCTAATGTTTTCTTTAGCATTAGAAAGGAAAGATTTAAAAGGATCGATCTTTTCTGGATATTCTACTACTTTATACTCACTTAATTTGGCTTTTTTAGCTGCAGAAACAATGGCATCATTGAAACTACCCAAGCGATCGGCCAGACCAATTTTTACAGCATCTGTTCCAATCCAAACATGGCCACCACCAATGCTATCAACCTGTGCTTTTGTTTTTTTACGACCATCGGCCACACGGGTAATAAAGCTATCGTATACATGGTTTACATCATTTTGGATAATGAAACGTTCGCCTGCAGTTAAGGGACGGTTTAAGCTCATGATATCGGCATATTTTCCGGTTTTAACCCCATCAAAAGTGATTCCTAATTTATTGGTCAATAAGTTTTGTAGGTTAGGAATGATGCCAAATACACCAATTGAACCGGTAATGGTATTGGGCTGAACAAAAATACTATCAGCTGCACAACCAATGTAATAACCACCAGATGCGGCCACATCGCCGAAAGAGGCAATTACAGGTTTAATCTTTTTACTCAATACAATTTCTCTCCAAATTACATCAGAGGCCAATGCACTGCCACCACCAGAATTTACACGTAAAACGATGGCTTTAATGTCATCATCTAACCTTGCTTTTCTAATGGCTCTAGAAATACGCTCAGAACCAATTTGTTGGTCAGAACCTTCGCCACCTACAATATCGCCATTGGCATAAATTACAGCCACCTTGTTTTTGCTAGTATAGGTTGCTTCTACAGGTAGGTTTTTAATGTAATCGTTGATGCTGATAGTAGTAATACTGGCTTTTTTGTCTTTGCCTGTAATGTTTTTCAACTCATCTAAAACCTCATCCTTATATTTTAACGCATCGACCATTTTATAGGCCAAAGCATCTTTTGGTAGTTGAATTTTATAATCGTCTGCCAATACAAATAAGCTATCTGTACTAATTTTTCTGGTTTCGGAAATGCCCTGTAAAAAGGTTTTATATAATCCACCAACGTAGGCGGTTACTTGCTGGCGGTTGTAATCGCTCATTTTTGTAGTGATAAAAGGCTCAACAGCACTTTTATAATTACCCACACGAATAATTTGAGCTTCTACACCTAATTTGTCTAATGCCCCCTTAAAAAAGGTAAGTTGAGAGCTAAAGCCCTTAAACTCTAAAGCGCCTTGTGGGTTAAGGTAAACCTTATCGGCAGCAGAAGCGAGGTAATAAGCACCTTGGCTATATATTTCGCTATAAGCAATTACAGGTTTTTTGCTTTTTCTGAAATCTAGAATGGCATTTCTAACTTCGAGCATGGTAGCCATGCCTGCATTTGGTGCGCTCACATTAATGTAAACACATTCAATATTATCATCGTTCTTAGCTGCTTTTAACGCTTTAATCAAGTCGTTAAAACCAACACTCTTGTTTTCGCTTCCACCAATAATAGGCAACCCTGCTAAAGAATTTTCGGGTGTACGCTCGGTAATTGCTTGGTCTAAATCTAAGAAAAGAACCGAATTGCTCTTTACTTCTACTTTTTTGTCTTCGCCTATTGAAGATATTGCTCCAACGAGTATTACAAAGAATAAAACAACCAGAACTACCGTAGAAATCACAATTCCTACAACTGTTGCAAAAACATATTTAAAAAACTCTCTCATCTGATAGGTAAATATTTATTTTGTAAATATATAAAACTGAACGGGCATCTTATAGTAAATTTGGACCTGTTGATTTGAACAAACGAACATTAGATTTTTTACTTACCGCTTAGCCTGATATGTGTATAGACAACATTAATACTTATTTGTTACTCGGAAGCAATTTGGGCAATAGAGAACAGTATCTAGAAAATGCCCTGAAATTGATCCAAGAAACGGTGGGGCCTATTTTTGCAAAATCTGCTATTTACGAAACAGAGGCCTGGGGTAAAACAGACCAACCAGGTTTTTTAAACTTGGCAATTGGTGTAACAACTTCATTAACACCTACAGTTTTATTAGAAACGGTTTTAGCCATTGAAAAAACCTTGGGCCGTGTTAGACATGAGAAATGGGGCTCGCGGTTAATCGATATTGACATTATCTTGTATGGTGATCAAATTGTTAAAGTGGGCGATGAACTTCAAATTCCACATGTAGAGATGCAGCATAGAAAATTTGTGTTACAACCACTTGCAGAAATTGCACCAGAGGTGGTGCATCCCATTCTTCAACAAAGTATGGTGGAGCTGTTAAAAAATCTTAACGATCCACTAATTGTAGCAAAAAAGGCCATTTCTTAGGCTTTTTGAGGGGATGTTATTCAAAGCTGTAAAATAAAATGATGAATTGGTTTTAATATATTTTATGGGATTGCATTAAATCACAATTTTATCTAAGTTTGAAGCGATGATTGATCACAATAAAAATACCCAGCCACTTGACCTCTCTTATTTAAGAGACATGTCTGGCGATAGCGCCGAATTTATGATCGAAATGTTGGAAGCTTTTCAAAAGCAAACTCCAATTTACATGGCCGATTTAGAGCAGGCAGTTATTGCTAGAGATTGGAAAGCCACCTCAGAGTGTGCGCATAAAATGAAACCAACATTCTATTACGTAGGTAGGGAAGATGTAAGAGATCATATGCAAGAAATTGAAAGAAATGCCCGTGAGCTTAAAGAAATAGAAGGCATTCCGGCAGCTTTTGATGAAGCGAAGGCATTTGTCGAAATTCTTTACAAACAGCTAGACGAGGCAAAAGCCGTATTAGAACAGCAGCTTTAAGTGTAATTAAGCCTTATTGGCAATACCTCTAAAGTGTAAAACCGATAAGGTAATATACAGTACCAATACAAAAGGTATGGCTGCAAACTTTAAAAATACAATCAACAGTGCCGATAAAATAAGGAAGATAAACTTGAACTTGTTTTTGGCCCAAGTCATGTTGTTAAACTTCAAAGAAAAGATCTTAATTTCACTTACCAATAAAAAGCTGGTAATAGCCGTAATGGCTAACAATAGCATAGAAGAACCAATAATAGTTGGATAATCTAATGCGATAAAAGGCAATGAAACAATAAATAAAGTATTCATTGGGGTATTGAGGCCAATGAACTCTTCTGTCTGTCTTTCGTCTATGTTAAATTTGGCCAAGCGAAGGGCCGAAAACACGGTGATGATAAAACCTAAATAAGGTAGATAAGGAGAACTGAAATCGCTTACTTTTAGCAATTGAAACATCACCACACCTGGCAAAAACCCAAAACTTACCATGTCTGCCAGCGAATCTAATTCTTTGCCAATAGCCGATTTTACATTCAACAATCTGGCTACCATGCCATCAAAAAAATCGAAGATACCCGAAAGTAAAACAAAATAAGCTGCGGTTTGTAGATCGCCTTTAAATGCAAAAACAACACCTATACACCCAGAAAACAGGTTGGCACAGGTAATGGCATTAGGGATGTGTTTTTTCATTTAAGTTGTAAGTTATAGGTTATAAGTTTTAAGTGGTTAGTTGAACTTAAAACTTACCACTTAAAACTCAAAACTTTCTTATCCGTTCATTCCCATTAAGAATTCTTCGTTGGTTTTTGTGCCTTTAATTTGGGCCTGTACCAATTCCATAGCTTCCTGACTGTTCATATCGGCCAAGTGGTTACGCAATACCCAAATTCTTTGTAGGTTCTCTCTATCTAACAATAGATCGTCTCTACGTGTACTAGATGCAGTAATGTCGATAGCAGGGAAAATACGTTTGTTAGATAATTTACGATCTAACTGAAGCTCCATGTTACCAGTTCCTTTAAATTCTTCGAAGATTACTTCGTCCATTTTAGAACCTGTATCTGTTAATGCTGTAGCTAAAATGGTTAATGAACCACCTTTTTCAATGTTACGTGCTGCACCAAAGAAACGTTTTGGTTTGTGTAATGCATTGGCATCAACACCACCAGATAATATTTTACCAGATGCAGGAGCCGTTGTATTGTAAGCTCTTGCCAAACGGGTAATCGAATCTAATAAGATCACTACATCATGACCACATTCTACCAAACGTTTAGATTTCTCTAAAACGATATTGGCAATTTTTACATGGCGTTCTGCTGGCTCATCAAATGTAGAAGCAATTACCTCTGCTCTTACACTACGTGCCATATCGGTAACCTCCTCAGGGCGCTCATCAATTAATAAAATAATAAGATAAACTTCTGGGTGGTTTTTGGCAATGGCATTGGCTACCTCTTTTAACAAGTTGGTTTTACCAGTTTTAGGCTGTGCTACAATTAAACCACGCTGACCTTTACCAATTGGGGTAAATAGATCCATAATACGTGTAGAGTAATTGTTGCTATCTGTAAATAAATTGAGTTTTTCTGTTGGGAAAAGCGGAGTTAAATAATCAAATGGAACGCGGTCACGCACATCGGCAGGAATTCGGCCGTTAATGCTGATTACTTTTACCAATGGAAAATATTTTTCTCCTTCTTTTGGTGGACGGATACTTCCATTCACCGTATCACCAGTTTTTAGACCAAATAATTTGATCTGCGATTGTGATACATAAATATCATCTGGTGAAGAAAGATAGTTGTAATCTGCAGAACGTAAAAAGCCATAACCGTCAGGCATAATCTCTAAAACACCCTCGTTCGTAATGGTATTGTCGAAATCTAGATTAGAATAACTGGTTTCGTTTTGTTTATGGCTACCACCATTCTGGTTGGGGTTGTTCTGGTTTTTTTGAGGACGATTGGCGTTCTCTTCTCTAGGTGCTCTTTCTTCTCTTACAGGTTTTTCTTCGCCTGCAGGTACATTTTTAGCATCTTTAACAGGTCTTGCCTCTTTAGGCAATCTGTCTTTTTTACCTGGGTTAGGTTGTTGCGACTGGTTGGCCTGATTTTGTAATTTGGTAGCAATTGTTTCCAATCGCTCCGGATCATCGTTAAAATCTGGTGGAACAACAACAACTGGTGGTTCAACTTCAATTTCTGCTTGTGGTTCTACATTGCGAAATTGTGGTTCATCAAATAAGGTTATTCTTTCGCGTTCAGGTTGAGGCTGAGTGCTTTTGTCGTCTTTTGAAATACGAGCTCTCTTTTTAGCAACAGGTTTTTCTGCAGCATTTTCCTTGTTCGCTTTAACTTTTGCCTCTTTAATTGGCGTAGCTTTTTCGGGGGCTACCTCAGCGCTTGTGCTTTTATCAGCTTGTTGCTGTAAAATTTGTTCAATAAGGTCATTTTTGCGCAAATCGTCTGCGTTGTTAATGCCTTCTTTTTTTGCCAACTCACGTAATTCAGCAGTCAGCTTTTCAGTTAATTCTGTTTTATTAAACATTTATATGTGCTTGTCGAGAAATTTTTTATAGGGTTTATCAAAAGAATATAGTGGAAAAATGCTCTTTAAAACATTTATGATAACAATTTTGGTTGAGATTTTTCTGGGATATTCAGATGAACATTCAGGAATTATGCCACAATTGTATGTATTTGAAAATTAATCTGCAACAAAAATTTAAAATTGTTTAAAAATAAATTTCAAAATTGTTGTTTTTGCGGTATTAAAAACTTTAAAAATTGGCATCTTTGTGCACCCATTCTCCCATTAAAATGAACAGAAAGCAACTTTTTGAGCAGATACAAAAGAAAAAATCTTTTTTATGCATTGGTTTAGATCCAGTATTAGATAAACTTCCAAAACATTTGTTAAAATATAACGATCCAATTTTGGAGTTTAACAAACAGTTGATTGATGCTACCCACGATCTTTGTGTGGCCTATAAACCAAACACTGCATTTTACGAAAGTAGGGGAGTGAAGGGATGGGAAACCCTGGTGAAAACTTGGCAACACTTTCCAAAAGAGGTATTTACCATTGCAGATGCCAAACGTGGAGACATTGGCAATACCTCTGCCATGTATGCCGAAGCATTTTTTAATGAAGAAGGTTCAGCAATGAGTTTCGATTCGATTACCGTTGCGCCTTATATGGGCGAGGATTCTGTTACCCCATTTTTAGCACACCCCGATAAATGGGTTATTCTGTTGGCATTAACTTCAAATGCAGGGAGTAAAGATTTTCAGGCCAAACAAAGCGAAGACCAAAAGTTATACGAACAAGTAATTACCACTTCTTCAAAATGGGGAAATAGCGACCAAATGATGTATGTTGTGGGGGCTACCAAAGCCGAAGAATTTGAAAATATCCGTCGATTAGCCCCTGAACATTTTTTATTGGTGCCAGGTGTTGGTGCGCAAGGCGGTAGTTTATCAGCGGTATGTAAATATGGTTTAAATCAAGAATGTGGTTTATTGGTTAACGCTGCCAGAAGCATTATCTACGCTAGCGATGGTTTAGATTTTGCAGAAAAAGCAAGGGAAGAAGCCTTGGCCTTGCAACAAGAAATGGAGCAGATCCTTGGGGCTGCCAATTTATTATGAAATCTAAATCAGATTTCAAGTTAATTGCCTCTTTATTAGCTGTAGCTATAGTTTGGGGAACCACCTATCTCGGTATCCGAATTGCAGTGCATACCATTCCGCCTTGGTTTGTAACAGCCATGCGCCAAGGTATTGCATCGCTTATTTTGCTAGTTGTGCTCTTGCGCAAAAGCGAATTGAAATGGATTGGTTGGCCAGCATTGAGGAGGCAGATGTTATTGTCTACCTTAATGATTGTTGTAGCCAACGGCATGACAACCGTTGCCGAAGAAAGTATCCCTAGTGGATTGGCTTCGTTGCTCAACGCACTTTCTCCCATTGTTGTTTTTATTGGTAGTGTAATAATAGGTCTACAAAAACCAACCATTAAAGGCTTTGTAGGGGTTATTGTAGGTTTTATTGGTGTAGCTTTTATTTTTAGAGATGGTTTTGGCGATTTGCTCGATCCTAATTATCAAACAGGGATTATGTTTTTGGCTGCAGCAATTTTAGGCTGGGCTGTGGGTACAATTTATACCAAGAAATATACCCAGCAGAGCTCTAACATTTTTCTAGACCTGTTTTACCAATTTGTATTCTCTACCCTAGTACAATTGATCTTCGCTTTTGTTTTTTCTAAAAACATTCAACCAAGTGCATGGAGCGTGGAAAGCCTTTTGGCAGTAGTGTATTTAGGTGTGTTTGGCTCTATTGTAGGGTATTTCTGCTACAATTATGCGCTTAAAAAGGTAACAGCAACAGAGGTGTCTATTCTATCTTATTTCAATACGGTGATTGCCATATTTTTAGGTTGGCTGGTACTAGATGAGGTGATTACTTTCGACCTGCTCATTGCTACAGTACTGATTATTACAGGGGTTTTTATTACCAATTACAAGAAAAAACAAAAGCTGGTAACAGCATAAGGATCTTAAAACTTGCTCAAATGGAATTAATTTTTCGAGAAGATTAATTTCTATTGCTTCATTAAATTATTGATGATAAGGTGCAGTTAAATTTTGAGCTGGAATGGGATTTCTTTATTTTAATGTATAAATTCAATCATGAACTTTCCTGAAGAACTTTTGCATTTTGTTTGGCAATTTAGAATGTATGGCGCACAACCCCTACAAACTACTGCAGGAGAACTTATTCAAGTGATCCAGTTAGGTACCATTAATAAAAACGCAGGGCCCGACTTTAGCAATGCCAAACTAAAAATAGGAGAGACTACCTGGGTGGGAAATGTAGAAATCCATCTCAAATCTTCAGATTGGTTGTTGCACCAGCATCAGCTAGATCATGCTTACGACAATGTGATTTTGCATGTGGTATATGAAGATGATGCAAAAATATACAGAAAAGATGGAACTATTCTGCCAGTATTGGTGCTTAAAGGTTTGTTTCCAACCTATCTCATTACCAATTATGAGCAATTGATTACAGCTGCCAATCAGTTCCCCTGCGAGAAACAGATTCATAAAATTGATGATTTTTTGATCAAGGGATTTCTATCGAGGGTTTTGGTAGAGCGCTTGGAAGATAAATCGACCGAAGTGTATGAAAAGTTAAAAGAACTGAAAAATGATTGGGACGAAGCTTTTTATCATTTGATGGCCAGAAATTTTGGCTTTAAGGTAAATGCAGTACCGATGGAAATGTTGGCCCGTTCTTTACCGCAACAATTGTTTGCCAAGCATAAAGACAATCCCTTACAAATTGAGGCTTTAATTTTTGGACAAGCGGGCTTTTTAAACCAGAAATTTGAAGAAGCATATCCTCAACAATTGCAAGCAGAATATCAGTTTCTGCAAAAGAAATACAAGCTTATACCCATAGACATCTCCTTGTGGAAGTTTATGCGGATGCGGCCACAAAACTTTCCAACCTTGCGCTTGGCCCAATTTGCCGCACTTATTGTAAATTCAAATCATTTATTTTCGAAGGTTTTGGCTTTTAAAGATTACCGTAATTCTCAAGAGCTATTTGAAAACCTTCCGGTAAATGCCTATTGGCAAAACCACTACCATTTTAATAAAACTACAGAAAATGTGAGTTTGCAGTTGGGGAAAGATTCGATCAATAATATCTTGATCAATACACTTTCTTTGTTTCTGTTTGCATTTGGTAAAGCTATGGACCAACATAATTATATAACAAGGTGTTTTTATATATTAGAAAATTTGCCAGCAGAAAATAATGCAGTAATCAAACAATATGTAAATGCAGGCGTTAATGTTAAAGATGCCTACCAAACACAAGCCCTCTTACAATTGAAAAAAACTTATTGTAATGAAAAAAAATGCTTAAATTGTGGTATTGGAATTAAAATTTTAAAACAATAAGATGTTTCAACGTATTGTTACCTTTTTCGAAAAACAAAGTTTTGGAGTTTCGGCCTATTTAGCTAACAAGTTAAATATGAGTACTACTAAAGTTCGTTTGTTTTTTATTTATTCCTCTTTTTTGGCCGTAGGCTTTCCAATTTTATTCTATATCCTGGCAGCTATTGTTCTAGACATTAGAAATTACATGAAAAAAGCTCGGTTAAGAGTTTGGGACATGTAGAAAGTTCTAAGTTTTACGTTGTAAGTTTTAAGTTGGTTGGTAGTTCAAAGTAAAAAGTTCAAAGTGGAAGGTTTTACGTTATAAGTTCTAAGTTAACTCCTGGTCCTGATACTTGATACTCTCTAGTTGACTCATAGTCTTGATACTTTCTACTTAGTACTTAATACTTTCTATATGGTTACTAGTCTTAATACTTTCTACTTAGTACTTGATACTCTCTACTAATCTTCATCCCTTAAAATCTCTGCAATTTCGTGAAATCCCTTTTCTGCAGCTAGGTCGGCAGGTAGTTTGCCACCTTCCATGCGTAAAGTAACTTCAGCGCCATGTTCCAATAAAAGGATAATGAGTTCGATATTGCCTAATTGTGCTGCAGTGTGCAAAGGGGCAACCCCTAGTTTTTGGCAAACATTTGGATAAGCACCCGCATCTAACAACATTTTAGTAATGCTGAAATTGTTAGCGGCTACTGCAGAATGGATCGGAAAAACATTGTAGCCGTTTTTACTGGCAATATTTACTTCAGCTCCCTTTAAAACCAAAAATCTTGCAATTTCTTCGTGGGCAAAATAACAGGCCAATCCTAAAGGGGTAAAACCGTCGGCAGAAAAAGAGTTAACTACTTGTGGATCTTTAAAAACCAATAAGGTTACAGTATCAAACTTACCTACAGCACAAGCATCGAAAATGTTCAGTTCAGGCACAAACCCTGCAATGGTATTGGCAATCTCTTGTTTTTTGTAAAAACAGGCCAATAAGATAGGAGAAATGTGATGTGAAGTAACCTGAACGGCCAGTTGGGGTTTTTGCGAAAGTAAAGCAATAATTTGGTCCAATTGGTCATTTTCAATATACGTTTCGAGCTGCGTAATGTCCATTTTAAAGTAGTTTTTAAACTAATCCGTTAAATTAACAAAAATAAATTGAGATTGTTAAATGGTCTGTCCAGAATAATCAACTTTAAGCTATGGCCATTTCTGTAAAAGCCAAGCAATAATTGCCCAACTTTTTAACAAAAAAACCCTGCTTAATAAAATCAAGCAGGGTTAACCTAAAACAAAACTATTTAAACAAGTAATCATGATAGCACTTTAAAGTGCAAATATTCATGATGCCCCCATTTCATAAAAAACAAATTATGTTTTAATGAAAATTTATTAAGTTTTAGGTATGACACTTATTTACACGAAAAGTTTAATAACCATTAAATAAATTTTGAGAAAGGCTTTTGGCAATTCGAAATAATTTGTTTAAATCGTAATTGTTTTATACGGTACAAAACAAGTATATGTTTTATATTTGTTCACTAATAACATTAAACGAAAGATGTCGGTAAGGGGAAATCAATTCAAATCCAACTCATTTAAACAAGATTCTGATCCGAAAAAACCCGGTCAGCGGTCGGCAGCAAGCAAAGAACCCCGAGCTAAAGCAGATCTTTTACCAACATTCGACCTACAGAATGGAAGATTGGTTAAAATTATAGGGCTTTTCTTTGTCATCATTTCCATCTATTTTCTGGTTGCTTTTACCTCTTATCTATTTACTTGGCAGGAAGACCAGAGTTATGTTATTGATGCAAACGGGGGCTGGAGCAATCTGTTTAAAACTGTTGAAGAATTAAAAAGTAATGGGGTAGACGATCCTGTGGTACAGAACTGGCTAGGTAAGATTGGCGCTTTATTGTCGCATCAATTTATTTACGAGTGGTTTGGTATTGCCTCTTTCTTATTCGTATTTGTCTTTTTTGTAATCGGTTATCGCTTGTTGTTTAAAGTAAGAATATTCGCTATCGAAAAAGTATTGGCTTATAGCTTTTTCTTTTTATTATTCATTTCTCTGGCCTTTGGTTTCGGGCATTCGTTTTTTGCAGAAACACCACATTTTTTAGAGGGAGAGTTTGGTTATTGGAGCAATCGTTTATTGGTAGCCCAGATAGGGCAGGCTGGTGTTGGTGGCTTGATTATCTTTTTAGGTCTTACCATATTGATCATTGCTTATAATATCGATTTTAAAATACCAGAACGCAGCAAAAAGGAAAATGATTTTGTGCCAGCACCTGTTGCACCTATTGATGTAGAAGACGAAATCATATCTGAACCTGTAGAATTTAGTGTAAATGATCGTTTCAAAAACCAGCCTAAAAAAGACCAAAATATCATTTTAACCCCAAATCGTTTTGAAGAAAAAGAAGAGGAGAAAGAAGATTTGGCTACCATATTGCCTTTAGGTACCAACGTGATGTTAACGCCTGCAGCTACTGCAGCAGCGGCAACACCTTTAGCCATTACACCAGAACCTGCATTTACGGTAGAGAAAAGCGAGGAAGAGGTAAAAGCCGATGGTTTAGTGGAACAGTTTGGTAATTACGACGAAAAATTAGACCTATCGGGATACCAATATCCAAATCTAGATTTATTGGAAAACTATGGTTCCAACAAAATTTCTGTAAATGCCGAAGAATTGGAAGCCAATAAAAATAAAATTGTAGAGACCCTTAACCACTATAATATAGAGATCGATAAGATCAAGGCTACCATTGGTCCAACAGTTACGTTGTACGAGATTATTCCAGCTCCTGGGGTTCGAATTTCGAAGATCAAGAACCTGGAAGATGATATTGCCTTAAGTTTGGCCGCATTGGGAATCAGGATCATTGCCCCAATGCCAGGTAAAGGAACCATTGGTATTGAAGTGCCTAATCAGCATCCAGAAATGGTGTCGATGCGGAGCATTTTAAATACCGAAAAATGGGCGCAAACTACAATGGATCTGCCAATTGCTTTGGGTAAAACCATTAGCAATGAGGTGTTTATTGCCGATTTAGCAAAAATGCCGCACTTATTGGTGGCAGGTGCTACTGGACAGGGTAAATCGGTAGGGATCAATGCCATTTTGGTTTCACTGTTATTTAAAAAACATCCAGCGCAGCTGAAATTTGTATTGGTTGACCCGAAAAAAGTAGAGTTAACCTTATTCAACAGAATTGAACGCCACTTTTTGGCCAAATTGCCAGGTGAGGCTGATGCCATTATCACAGATACCAAAAAGGTAGTGAATACGCTTAACTCCTTGTGTATAGAAATGGATCAACGTTACGATTTATTGAAAGATGCACAGGTAAGAAATTTAAAAGAGTACAACGATAAATTCATCAAACGTAAATTGAACCCAAATAATGGACATCGCTTTTTGCCTTTCATTGTTTTAGTGGTAGATGAGTTTGCCGATTTGATGATGACGGCTGGGAAAGAAGTAGAGGCACCAATTGCCCGTTTGGCCCAGTTGGCCAGAGCTATTGGTATCCACTTGGTGTTGGCTACCCAGCGACCATCGGTAAACATTATTACGGGTACCATTAAAGCCAACTTCCCGGCTAGGTTAGCCTTTAGGGTGTTGTCTAAAATCGATTCGCGAACCATTTTGGATAGTGGTGGTGCCGATCAGCTGATTGGTAGAGGGGATATGCTCTTATCAACTGGTAGCGACTTGATTAGGCTACAGTGTGCTTTTGTTGATACACCTGAGGTAGACAGAATTTCAGAATTTATTGGTAACCAACGGGGCTATCCAGATGCTTATCAATTGCCAGAATATATAGACGAAAATGCAGAATCAGCTAAAGCCGATTTCGATCCAGACGATAGAGATCCTTTATTTGAAGAGGCTGCACAATTGATTGTTACGCACCAGCAAGGTTCTACGTCGTTAATTCAACGTAAAATGAAATTGGGTTACAACAGGGCCGGAAGAATTATTGATCAACTGGAAGCTGCTGGGGTAGTGGGTCCGTTTGAAGGAAGTAAGGCCAGAGAAGTTTTATTGCCAGATCAATACGCTTTGGAACAATTCTTGAACAACTTAAATAACAAATAACAGATTTACGTTCTGCCAGCCTGAGTTGAAGTGTTGTTGGTAGATATAATTAAGCATTATGAAAAAGATAATAGTAGCATTGATGGTAATGGGCGCATTTGGTTTTACAGCCAATGCACAAACAGATTCTAAGGCCAAAGAAATCTTGGCTGCGGTAAGTAAGAAATATCGTTCTTACGATATTGTGAAAACCGATTTCACTTTCACGTTAAACAATGCACAAGCTAAGGTAAAAGAAACGCAACAAGGTACTTTATATGTGAAAGCAAATGCCAATAAGTATAAAGTAGCCATGACTAATCAAGACCTGATCAGTGATGGCAAAGTACAGTGGACCTACCTTAAAAACGATAAAGAGGTACAGATCTCTAATGTAGACAACAGTGGCGATGCCATTAACCCTGCAAAGATCTTCACGATTTATGAGAAAGGATTTAAATACCTGTACACTGGAGAAACCAAAGCTGGTGCAAAAACCTATCAGATGATCGATCTATCGCCAATTGATACTAAAAAAACAGTATTTAAAATCCGTTTGAGTATTGATAAGGCTTCAAAACAAATTGCCAATGTGGTGATCTTTGAGAAAAATGGCAATACGTACACTTACAACGTAAAAACATTCTCGCCAAACGTAAATGTACCAGAAACTACTTTTGCTTTCGATACCAAAAAATATCCTGGTGTTGAAGTGGTAGACTTAAGATAATTTAATTCAATTTACATGTTAAAAGGGTTTAGACTATCGGTTTAAACCCTTTTTATTTTAGCCTATTTTTGAGTATTATTGTTAAATTGAACTGTCATGCTGAGCTTAGTCTATATTGATGGCAAAGCATCTCTAATATAAATACATTGAAAGTCACATTTTTAGGTACAGGTACCTCACAAGGAATTCCGGTTATTGCCTGCGGTTGCGCCGTATGTCAGTCTACAGACCATCGTGATCAACGTTTAAGGGTTTCGGTTTTAATAGAATTGGGAGATAAAACAATTGTTATAGATAGTGGTCCCGACTTTCGCTACCAGATGTTGCGAGCTGGTGTAAAGGATTTGGATGCCATTTTGTTTACCCATGAGCATAAAGACCATGTGGCAGGCTTAGACGACATTAGACCTTTCAATTACCTCCTTAAAAAACGGATAGATATTTATGCTACTGAGCGGGTACAAGAGGCCTTAAAAAGAGAGTTTTCATATATTTTTTCGGATGTACAGTATTATGGCATTCCACAAATTAATGTACATACCGTAACTGATGAGGCATTTAAAGTAGGCGAAACCACCATTACACCCATTGAGGTATTGCACCATAAACTGCCAGTAATTGGTTACCGCATTAAAGATTTTACCTACATTACCGATGCCAAAACAGTTTCTGAGGCTTCTTTTGAAAAAATAAAGGGTACAAAATATTTAGTGATTAATGCTTTGCAACGCGAAGACCATATTTCTCATTTTACTTTACAGGAGGCTATTGCCTTTGCCAAAAAGGTAGGGGCAGCGCAGACCTATTTTACGCACATGAGCCATAACATGGGTTTACATGCCGAAATTGAAAAAGAATTGCCATCGCACATTAAATTAGCTTTTGATGGTTTGAGTTTTGAACTAGAATGATATATTTGCACCACAAACCCAGGTGGCGGAATTGGTAGACGCACCAGCTTGAGGGGCTGGCGCCTGTATGGGTGTGGGAGTTCGAATCTCCTCTTGGGTACATAGCATAAAAAACTTCCTATATGGGAAGTTTTTTTATTTTTGTTGTAAATCCAAAATCTAAATAATGTTTGAGAACGACTTTATCAAAAGCAAAAAACTAATTACTGTAATAGGTATATTATTGCTAACCAGCTTCGTTTTAAGCCTCTTAAAATGCACAATTTCAAAGTCTCCAAAAGTGACGGAAGAACAACTTTATACCGCATTTTACGAAGGTGCGAAGCAAATTTCAACAAACGATGCGCAAAGAAAAGCCATAGCTGATTGTTTGTTGGGTAAAGTTAAGTTGAAGTACCAAGACCATTTTGAAGATTTAGATTTGAGTAAGGATAAAAAGCTGATTGATTCGATCACTACTGAATGTGCTCAAACGATCACGAAAATATCTTGGACACCAGAAATAGAGCAAAAGATGCTTGCTAAATTTAGTTCGATGGAAGAATTAAATGGTGCAACAGCTGAAAAAAAAGAGGCCTATGCTAAATGTGTATTGTCAAAATTAAAAACAAAATATCCAAAGGGGTTAGATGGTCCTGTACCTCAAAAAGAAATGGATGAGGTATATGTAAGTTGTATGGACGTGTTGAAATAGGCTAAGAGCTCGAAATTCTTAAACAAATCATTCCATATAACTTTATCCAATAACTTCAGCACCTAGAGTTGTTGTAGGGTTTGTTTTACAGTGTCTTTATTGGGTTTAGAAACAGGTATTTTTTCTCCAGACATTAAGAGTAAAATGCCACCATCTTCTTTTAACCAGCTTTTTACATATTTCGGATTAACCAAATGGCTTTGGTGAGTTCTTAAAAAACCATTAGGACAAAGTAAATCTGCATATTCTTTTAAAGATTTAGAAACTAAAATCTTTTCGCCGTTTGCCAAGAAGAAAAAAGTATAGGTGTTATCTGCTTCGCAACGGATAATGTCTGCTAAAGGGATATACCTGATTTCGCTTTGCATAGGTAGCGCAATTTTACCGGTGGCTGCCTCGGGCTTTTTAAGCTGCTGCAACAAAAAATCGAGTTGTGAGGTATGGGTTTTTGCCAGCAATTTCTGGTCGGCTTTGTTTACCGCAATAATTAATTCCTCAATGTCTATGGGTTTTAAAAGATAATCTAGGGCGGCAAATTTTACCGCTTTTATCCCATATTGGTCGTAAGCGGTAACAAAAATAACTTCGAAATTACGTGTTGGAAGTAATTTTAATACATCAAAACCCGTTTGCTCGCCCATTTGAATATCGAGAAATACTAAATGAGGTACATATTTTTCAATAGCATTAACCGCATCATTTACATTCTGGGCTGTTGCCATTACAGTTACCTGCTGACAGTGCTTTTGTAGCAAAGTCTGCAGGTTTTCTAAGTTGGAAATTTCGTCGTCTATTAAAATTGCCCTCATTGTATTATAGCCAATCGGTTAATGTTAAGCTTATTATAGTTCCTTTAGTAGTCGATTGTATAGCTAAAGTAAAGCGATTTTCTTTATAAATGCTATTTAGGAGTTTAATTCTACTGTTACTTAATTGCAAACCCAAGCCACTGTGCTTGTTTTTGGTGTCAAATCCATTTCCATTATCGGTAACAGTTAATACCAAATCATTTACTTGTTTAACAAACGTGATCATAATTTTTCCATCTGTAGCTTTTTGTGATATGCCGTGCTTTACCGCATTTTCTACAAAAGGTTGTAGCAGCATACTTGGTATTTCTATGTTGTCTAAACCTAAGTTTTCGGAAAGGTTAATTTCGTATTTAAAGCCAAACCGCAATTGTTCCATTTGTAGGTAATCGTCTAATAAAGTTTTTTCTTGTGATAAACTAATCAACTCTTTATCGCCAAGTACATTACGGGTTAGCCTGGCAAATTTAGAAAGGTATTTATTGGCATTGTCTATTTCGTTTTTGTTCATTAAATTTTGAATACCAGAGAGGGCATTAAACAGAAAATGTGGGTTTAACTGAGAACGAATAGAGTTCAATTGGAGTTTTGCTGTGTTTTTTTGCTGCTCTTTTTCTGCCAGCTTTGTTTTATTTCTTTTTTTGGTGAAATAAAGGATAACTAGAAAGACTAATCCAATAGCAAATGCAACGATAAGTGTATAGATCAGAAGTTCTTTTTTGCTATAGCTTTCTTCATCTAAAGTTATGGAAAGGGTATGTCTGGTAATGTATTTTTCTATTTCTCTGGGCGAAATATCACAATCAAGGCAATTGCTCCATTTAATAGCGGGTTGAATAATAATTTCGTAATCTCCCGACTTTTTGAAAATATTCTTATCGATATTTATATTGGGTAAAGGCTCATGATCCACATCAATGACACCACCATAATTCCAAGTATTTGATTCGAAAATTATTTGATTTGTTTGTTTATCTTTTATTGAAGTTTGATAGAGATAGTCTATGTCTGATTTGTCTTTTATTAGGGTTATTTCCAAGTCTTTTTCTGAGAAGGTAAAATTTGTTTTCTCTTTTGGATCTTTTACCCAGCTATAGTGATAGCCCTTTTTAACTTTAGTAAGCTTTGAAAAACCTTTAATTTTTGCTTTGGGAATAGGTTTGCCATAAAAAACAGCTTTATCAATATCAAGCGGCTTTTCGATGCTATAGATTAATGTGGTAATAATTTTGCCTTTTATAGGGAAAGTGCCCAATGTTGTGGAGCGGAATATCTCTTCATCGCCTCCAGCGTTGGTGTTCTTTAGCTCGGCCATGTTAATCGACTTATTTACCGCTATTGGTTTATTATCTACTAATATGGTATACCGATAGTGCTGTATATTGATATGCTTTCTAAAATTAATCTGGATACTTACATTGTTTACATTTGGTAAATAACTAAGATTTGTGCGGGGCTGATTTGGGAACCCAATTGAATAAAAGACATTTTTGGCCGAACTATCAATATTCATAAGTAGATTCCCACCGGCGGCATAATTGCGATTAAAGTTGATGCCCTTTTGGGCATTTGCTGTAGATAACGCTATAATGAAACTGAGCAATGTGAAGATGAACTTTTTCATGGCATTAATTTTAATTTCAATCAAACTTGCAGCAATAATAGGAAAACTAAAACCATCAAACAGGAAAGACAATGTTTGAAATAGTAGAAATATAGATTTGTGCAGTATTCCTTTACAACAGACTTTTGATCATGGCTTTCACTTCCAAATTTCCAGGAAAGGCTGTAAATTTATTTTTGAGCACACGTTCTTTATTGAATAATAGGTAGGAGGGAATAGCTTCGAAGCCAAAATGGTCCATGATGTATTCCCACTGAGCAGCTGTGAGATAGTAATGCTCATCACCAATTCCTTTAATTTTCTCTTCCCATAGTTTTCGAGGAGAAGAACCATTTGTTAAATACACAAATACAATATCCTTATCCCGTAACTCATTTTTTGTACTTCTGAATTCCTGCATGGCATTCAAGCAAGGACCACACCATGTTGCCCAAAGGTCAATCAAAACAACTTTGTTTTGATGTTTAGCAAGAATTGTTTCTATAATTTTATCGTTAGGAACAGCCGAGATATCATTTACAACAGCAGGTGATTTGAATTTGTTTAACTCAACAACTTGTTGGTTTTTTCGAAATAGTATTTTTGCAATTTCTCCATTTTTCCAATAATTTGTGATATGTTCCTTTTGTTTTTCAGTTAGCGGTCTTATTTCTTCAGTTAACTGCCTTCCATAAGCATTAGCTGCTAAAATATCATAGTATAAACCATTGTCGAATCCAACCAAATCAGATAAAATAACTTTCACACTTGCCAACCACGAAGGAATGTCATTTTCTCCAATTAAAGGCAGCCCCAGTGTCTCATTTTGAAGAATTGCTTTTTGAAATTCTAGCAATGTTAAACATCGCAAATATTGAGGGTCATTGAGCTTAAAATCTTTCAAAAAACGGAAATAGGTTCTATCAATCTTTTGGATATTAGGTTTTCCGCTTTTATCATCACTTGTGTTGCGATAATTTCCGATCATCGTTTCTTCGTAATTAAATACATGTGCTATATATAACCATAAATGAAAATCTTTGGCCAGCATTTCTTTTAGTTCTTTGGATATTAATGTATCCTTATTTAAAATCTCTAATCTTTCTGATAAACTAACCTTAGCATGATTTAGAAACTCATCATAACTTTTGTCATACAGACGCTTCGGTGCCCTGTCTGGTCTAAATTCAATCATTTCACCTATAAGCCCAAAGCTTCTGGTCATGTCATTTTGATTCATAGCAGGGGTAACGACAATATTTTTGATATCATCACCGGAATTATAAGAAATATCAATGTTAGTAATACCACCACTTGTCAATTTCACAAGAAGAGGCTTTTCGGAATTTAAAGTTGTGTTTAAATGAACCAGAATAATATCTGTTTCCATTTCGACCACAATAGAAAATTTCCCTGATTGATCGACCAATGCTTTATATTTAACAAATTCTCCGGAAATTGGATTTGGAACAGTAATATTTACAAAAATGCTATCCTTGCCTGTCTTATTTGGACTTATTATTCTTCCTGTTAATTTAGCTGTACCCGCCACTATGGTAGGTATATCTGCTACCATAGGCACAGACTGTTTATCTATTTGTGCATTTACGGTAGATAGTGCAATAATGAACAAGAGGAATATGATGGTTAACTTTTTCATAATGTTTAATTTCAATCAAACTTATACTAATTATATCAAAACTAAAACCATCAAACAGGAAAGCCCCTGTTTGAAATAGTAGAAGTATGGTTTTGTACAGTATTTGAATATAGCCAAAAGTAGATGTAAGGGAGAATGTGGTTATCCCGTTTCCTAAATAGTTTTCATTTAGGTGATTTTGCTTAGTTTTAGCTATTTTGTATCTTGAGGTAAAGAACCGCAACCCAAAAATTGAATACCATTATGGCCGAAGTAAAAACTAAACAAACCAATGCAGACGTTACTGAATTCATCAATACGTTTGCCCATACAGAGCAGAAACGTAAAGACGCTTTCGAACTTATGAACATGATGCAAACCTTTACAGGTTACGAGCCCAAAATGTGGGGGCCATCCATTATCGGTTTTGGTCGTTACCATTACAAATCAGAACGAAGCAAACAAGAAGGAGATTGGCCAATAGCGGCATTTTCGCCACGTAAAGCAGCCATTTCATTATACGTTTATTGTGGTTGCCCAGGGCAAGATGAGTTATTGAAGGAATTGGGTAAATTTAAAATGGGCAAAGGCTGTATTTATGTAAACAAACTGGCTGATATCAATCAGGAAACGCTTAAAAAATTAATGCAATCGACCATTGATTTTTTGGCTGCAAAATATGGGATACTTTAAAGTTTAAATTAAGCTTATTACTTAAGGATTAGTGCTTCGATGCTTTTTTTGAGCTCTGCTTGGCTTTTTCCGGTGATGACGCTTACTTTTTCTAAGAAATTAGCTGTAGTGATTTCTTTATCGTAATAGATTTTATAAAAATATTCCAAGCCATAATTTTCAATCAGGTACTTGCAACAAACTGCTGCAAAAGCATAAGTTAGGCTGCTACTGTATTTCTGGTCAACCTCTCTGGCATACAGCTTATCGAAATTGCAGTTGCCTTTAGCATAGCAATCTTTTAATTCTGCAATACCCTGCTCATAGCTTTTAGTTCCCTTATCCATTCCACCGTAAAGCGATGCCATTCCTTCTTGTAAAAAGAAACAATTGGCACTCTGGCCTAAAATGGCATGTACAAACTCATGTTGATAATTGGGATTGGATCCGATAGCCACAATAAAACCTTCGGGAATATTGGTATAACCACCAAGGCCACCATTCCAAACCACAATATTAGAGAGATTGTTCAATTCCTCTTCGGTTGCACACATGTAGTAGTCTATTGGTTTGGTAAGTTTCGGTCTTTTAAGGAGTAGATTGAGTTTCCGAAATTCACGGTCTGCATTTTTTAGCTCTGCCTGCTTGATATTTAAAAATGGAGAGGTATAGAAATTGATCGACTTGGTTTTAAATTCTTTGAATCGAACTTGATCATATTCCTTACAGTTATCTAAAAAGTATTTGCCATTAATTTCAACGATATAATATTTGTATACGTTCGTAAAATTCTCTCCTAGTTTTTCTGGTTTACTTTTGGCCGAAATTTTAAAATAAGAAAGGGTATCGTTCACCTGTTGTAACTCTACAAGTTCAATGTCGAACAAGGTGGTGATTTTTTTTGGCGAAAATCGGTTCCAGATCCAGTCCATGCTATAATCCCATACCTCTTTGTTTTGATATTTTGGGTGCCATAAATCTTTGTTGATCTCATTTTTGTTGAGGTAAGATTCTATGAATTTAACTTTGTCAAGTGTTTTGGCCTTACTGGTATCAATCTTGGCAGAAATGGTCATTTGCGCAAAAGAATGCATACTCACAAAAAATAGAAAGATAAGGAAGAGTTGTTTTTGATGGCGCAATAGGTTTAGCAATTAGTTGTTAAATAAAAATTTGATAGTCGGTAAAAGTACAATTTCTATTCTAATTGATATCTTTAATCAATTAAGTATAACCTATGATTTCAAGTGGCGAACTTCTAGAGATTCAATTTCAAATACCGCAAGCGGCTTCATACCAATACCCATTTAACCTTCCATTTTTAAGAAATTTAGAAAAACTTAAAATACACCCACAAGTTACTTTTTTTGTTGGCGAAAATGGAATGGGCAAGTCTACCTTAATAGAGGCCATTGCAGTTGCCTCTGGCTTTAATGCTGAGGGTGGTACAAAAAACTTTAATTTCAATACAAGGGCATCCCATTCAGATCTGCATCAGCATATTAGAACAGCTAGAGGTACAAAACGCCATAGTGATGGTTTTTTCTTGAGAAGTGAAAGTTTCTTTAACCTAGCTACAGAGATTGAGCATCTGGATGCAGAGCCGGGAGGTCCAAGGATTATTGATTCATATGGTGGTAAATCTTTGCACGAACAATCGCATGGCGAGTCTTTTTGGGCTTTGTTTATGCATAGGCTTCGTGGAAATGGGTTTTACATTCTCGATGAGCCCGAAGCAGCAATGTCGCCAACCCGCCAAATGGCCATGCTCTGTAAAATGGATGAACTGATAGGTTTAGGCTCGCAATTTATTATTGCCACACACTCTCCAATACTTATTGCTTACCCTGGGTCAATTGTTTACGAGTTTAGCCAAACAGGCATCAGCATTAAAAAATATAAAGAAACTGAACTTTTTAAATCGTATGCCGATTTTATTAAAGACAGCGACAACCATATTCGTTATTTATTGAAGGATTAATAAAAAGTATAATTGCTAATGACAAGAAATGAAATAGAATGATTGCCTTAAATAACCATGAGTTTTTACCGAAATGAAAAAGAGAATTATTGTAAATCTAGTTTTGGCATTCATTTTAGTACCACTAATAAAATTGATTTGGGACTATATTCGAATTGAAATTAATAAAGACTATTCTGCTTTTTCGGGTTCATTTTTGGAGTACGAAAAAATGATAGCCTCGTCTGTTTTTTTAGTGGTACCTATATTTTTCATAATCTTTACATTATTACCCTATAATATAATTGTTCTATATAAGAAAGTCACAAGTTTTTTCATGAAAGTACTTCTATTTGAATTGATATTAATTATTGATTTTTGCTTGCTAGGAACTTTCATGAATATATGGAGCTATCCCTATTGGAAAAACATTTACTATTTGGCTTATTTTATACCCTATAGTTTTCTATTTGCAGGACTGATTCATTGGTTAGTTGATAAAAGGACCGTAGATCGATAAGAAATAATTTAACCCAATTATATAAAAACTGAATAGATAATTTTAATAGTAATATGAAGATCACATTCTACTCTGCTGTTATGATATGCCTTATCCAATCTTTCTTTTGGCTTTTCTTTCCTTTTGGGGGATTTGTTACGGTTATGAATTTGATAAAAGGTGGTCTATTTGGGGGGGCAGTTCAAACAGAAATGATTGGCAAGAATGTTGAGCATCTTTCAGGTATGCCTCAATTCTTTAGTTCGGCTTTCACTTTTTTATACTTTCTTTCAATATTTGCCTGTTCATTGTTGCCATTAGGTTATAAGCTAAAAGCAAATACAAAATATAAAATTGGTGTTATTTTGGCCACGCTATCAATTATTATACTTTTTGCAGCTAAAATTATCAATACTTATATATTCTAATTGATAATAGAAAGAAATGAAATAGAATGATTGCCTTAAATAACCATTAGTTTTTACCGAAATGAGAAAAAGAATCATCATAAATATAATTCTCGCTTTTGTTTTGGAAATCTTAATTCAGTTAATGAGAGATTATGTCAAATTTGAAATATTGAATGACCATTCTTCATTCTCAGGATCATGGTTAGAATATATTCAATTGGATGTAACTATGAGAATAATTATTAACCCGCTAATTTTTTTAATACTAATATTGCTACCCTATAATTTGATTCTTTTAAAAATTGGTCCACAGAAATTTAACTATCTACGTAAAACATGTATTTTTCTTTCAGTAATGGTGATAATGATATGTATGGTGGGCTGTTTTGTTAATGTGTGGTTTTATCCCTATTGGAAAAACATTTACTATTTGGCTTATTTTATACCTTATAGTTTTTTATTTGCTGGACTGATTCATTGTTTAGTTGATAAAAGGACCGTAGATTGATAAGAAATAATTTAACCCATGGTTCTTGTTTGTAAGTGCCATGGGCTATAAATTCAGAGGAGCTACGATAGCAGGAAAAACTTACCGGAACCAAATGCCCTTTACTATGAAAAAGAGTTATAAAATCTTATTGTTTTTAGTAGCGATCATCGCATTTGTTATTGTAAATCATACAGTACAAGCAAAAAACAGCTATTTTCTGTTGGATACTAAAAGTGATGCCTATAGCGTAAATAGGGTAACATTAAGTGCAAAACAGCTCTACAACCTGCCGGTTGAAGTTGAGCTCTACAACTTGCACTATAAAGATAGGTTGCTGCTTTTTTCTGTACTACCTGCCAAAGTTAAATGGGTCGAAATTGACGAAAATGAACTGAAAAGTGGGCTGATTGATTTTAAAGCTCTTGATCAACTTTTTGAAAGAAGCTTGCAGGCTTCCCTTAAAGCAGAATATTCAAATACCGATCGCATCAAAAGAGAGGATATTAAAATTGTGCTGGCCAAAAATGGAAAATACCTAGCTGCAAATTTTTGTATCAGTGAATATTTTGTCATTGCCAATAATCCATTATTGTTTCCCAATCAAATGGGTGAAGCCTTTATCAATATCAAATCGCCAATACTCAATGTTAAAGACTTCGAAATTCTTTTTAAGCAGACATTTAAAAAGAATTCGCCTAATGCCATTGGAGACCCGGATCACCATATGATGAGCTATCCTTTTTTTGTAAAGCCACTCAACTTTCTTTCAGGTACAACAACTATTTTAGCAAAAAAAGCCTACCGTTTTTGGCATTATTCAGATTGGAGAGTGATGGATGGTTACAATACCCAAAGAGGAGCAGAGCGTTTTCTATATGTTCCAGAATTGGGGATCGTAGCAGGTTCTTACGATTTTTGGTTTGCGAAGCAGGTAAATAGTCTAGTTTATGAAAAATTTATGGATAATTATCTTGCCGAGCGGATGATGTACCCAACTAGTATGAATGGTGTTCCTGTAGCGATCCAATAACTTTTTACCATTAAAATCTTAAGCAGTCGTGCAAATGTCAGGTAACTGACGGGCAGGTGTCGTTGTAGGCCTAATGGATTACCTAGATATTTGGATAACAAAAACTTATCCGATATGAAACCATTTAAATACCCAATTTTTTATCTGCCTATTTTTATCTTTTTGTTGGTGTCTAACACCTTATGTGCCCAAGTACATGTGGTTAAAAGGCTTGATGGCAGCAAAATATCAGTTGCCGAAATTGACAACAAGGTAAAAAGCATAATGGATGCTGCAAATGTTCAAGGACTGAACCTTGCTGTACTGAACAATAATAAACCAGTATTCGTTAAAGCCTACGGTTTTAGAAACAAACCCCAAAATAGCTTATTAGACACGGTAACCATTGTTTACGGTGCATCTTTTAGTAAAGCTGTTTTTGGCTACTTAATGATGAAATTGGTACAAGAAAAGACAATTGATCTGGATAAACCACTTTATCAGTACTTAAAAAAACCTGTGCCTGATTATCCTTATTTTTCTGATTTAAAGAATGACGATCGTTGGAAGTTGTTTACGGCAAGGATGTGCCTGAGCCATACCACAGGTTTGCCCAATGTAAGGCAGTTTAATCCGATAACCAGCGCAATGGATTCGTTAGGGATCATTAAAATTTATTTTACCCCAGGTACCAAGTATGCTTATTCTGGCGAAGGCTTTAAATTTCTGCAAATGGTAGTAGAAGAGCTGACCCAAAAAACAACAGAAGAACTGGCACAAGAAAGGATATTTAAACCACTTGGCATGAGCCGTACTGGTTACATCTGGCATAGTTCCTTTGGCGATGATAATGTAGCTGTTGGTCATTTGAACAATGGTTTGATCGATCAAAAAAGGAAACGTACCGAAGCCGTTGCCGGAGGCTCTTTGGTAACCACCATAGCTGATTACAGTAAATTTATCAGTGCCGTGATGCAACAAAAAGGGTTGAGCAAAAAAATGTACGAAGAAATGTTATCACCGCAGATCAGCATTCATTCTAAAACCCAGTTTCCGCCAATTAGCTTTGAAACCACTACCGAAAATGATGCCATCCACTTGGCCTACGGTTTGGGTTGGGGTTTGTTGGATTGTAAGCCATACGGTAAAGCATTTTTTAAAGAGGGCAATGGTGGCTCATGGCGAAATTATAACATCAATTTTATTGACAAAGGCATTGCGATCATTATCATGACCAATAGTGAGAATGGCGAAAAGATATTTCAAGAACTGATCGAAACTTTGGTTGGTCAAACCTGCATTCCTTGGAAATGGCAAGATTATGTTCCTTATTACCAGTCAAAAAAATGATGAATTATGAAGGTTTTAGCTTTTTTGTGTTGATAAGATGTAATCATCTAGGTGTTTTTAATGAAACATTGTTGCAATAAAAATGTTTCTTCGTAAATTGCCAACTCAATAGCATCAAGCAAAGAGATCATGATAGACGAGAACGAAAAACCAGAATTTTGGGAAACAGCCTTTGGCGAAAAGCAGGAGATGTGGGGCTTTGAACCCGCAAAATCTGCGATATTAACAAAAGATTTCTTTGTACAACAATCCTTAAAAAACATCCTTGTTCCTGGAATTGGTTATGGCCGTAATGCACAGCTTTTTAAAGACAACGGAATGGCAGTTACCGGCATTGAAATTTCGAAAACAGCCATAGCAATGGCCAGAAAACATTATGGTACAACCATACCTATCTACCATGGTTCTGTAACCGATATGCCCTTTGATGATGTGAAATACGATGGAATATTCTGCTATGCCTTAATCCATTTACTGGGTGCTACCGAAAGGGCAAAACTGATCAGCGATTGTTATCATCAACTCTCGGCAAATGGTTATATGGTTTTTACAGCAATCTCTAAAACAGCTTCAACTTATGGAAAGGGTAAATTTGTAAGTGAAGATTGTTATGAGGTATTTGATGGCGTGAAGCTATTTTTTTACGATCGAGCATCAATTGAAATGGCATTTGCCAAAGTTGGATTATTTGAGATCACAGCGGTTAATGAGAGCCAGCCATTTTTTTTAATCAAATGTAAAAAAGGAGTGCATTAGATAGGTAGCATTACCATAACAATGCAGAAATGCCTAAACCGTAAACAATATGGTTATAACGAATGGATACTTCGTTTTTAGGGCTGTAAATGTATTTCCCATCGGGATCAATTTCGCTCAGGTAATCGACTTTAAAGAGGTGCTTAGAACCAAAGTAATTGACATAAGCTTTTAAACCCAGATTTCTGCTCAATAATTTTTGCACACTGAAACCTGTAGACCAACTTGTGGTAGGTTTGGGTTTATACTTAAAATAGGGTACTTCTACCAAATTGAAAATGGCTTGGTATTCTTCTTTTAAATCTAAAATGATGTTACCATCGGCACCAATAGATTTACCAGCCAATAGATTTGCACTTAGAGAGAAGCCTCTTTTTAGTGGAAGAGAAAAATAGGGGCCAAGGTGAAGATACCTTACACCGGTAGGCTGGGTATAAATGTGGTCGGCAATTTCGGTAATGTCAGGGTCTGAGTATCGATAATTGTCGTTAATGATCGGAAAGCTAGAAAACGCAAATTGACCACCAATACCGATGTTTTTATGAAAAAACCAAGCCCCATTCAGTTCCATACCAAAACCGTGTTCTGCATTGATATTGCCTTTGGGGTTGTTCAGATCGTCTGTAACGGTTCTGGCTATACCAATGTTTAAGCCAATAAAACTTGGTTTTTCACTTCTGGGCAAATATTTTTTGGAGAAGGGTTCGTTGATTCCATTTCCCTTATAAATTTTATCAGCAATGAGGTAACCAATTTCTGTGGATAAAATGCCAATGCCTGCACCAGCAAGTACATCAGAAACCCAATGCCTATTGTTCATTTGTCGGCCAATAGCGGTGGCACTGGCCATGGTATAAGCCCCAATTCCATACAGTGGGTGTCGATATTGTCCATATTCCTTATCTAAAAATGCGGCATTCATAAAAGAGTTTGCCGTATGACCAGAGGGAAATGAATTAAAAGAACTTCCGTCTGGACGTTGGACATTGGCAGCACCTTTGATACTTTTTACCAGTAGTGTCATTGTAGCTGCAGAGAACAAATAAGAAACGGTTGTGCGTTCTAAAGAATGTTTGCCTTTTACACCTGCAGCATTTAACCCATATACCATTAAACCTGGGGCATACTGTAAATAGTCGTCAAAATGGTTTTTGAAGTTCGGTAAGTAACGGTTTCTAAACCTACGAATTTCTTCTCGCTGGTTCCAGCTGGCGGCACTAGCAGAAAAAAGGACTATTGGGGCAATAGAAGATTTTAAAAAACTAGTTTCTGCAGCTTTAGTTTTTGGCAAAACCAGTACACTATCAGTAAGAGCCTGTTGGCCGAAGCAGGTATTGATACAACACAATATGGATAGGCTAACGAAAAATATTCTATTCATGTAGGTAAGGCATGCTGATGGCTAAGTAATGGCCTGATCATACATTTGCAAGATCTAACTGCCATTACAAGCGCTAATAATTTACATTAAGCTTGGGGTTGATTGTTTAATAGTTTCAAAACTGCAGAGCGCAACTTTTGGAAATTGCATAAAGTTGATCCTTACTAAAACAGTTTCAGGGTGATAACTTGCTAGGCCTTTGCGAAAATATTCGGCCAGTTCATTGCTTGTTTCATTTGCTGTAAAGCTTTCGAATATGCTGATTTCTTTTTGGTCTTCTGGAATGAGCTCTATCCGTACCTTAGTTCTGGAAACAAGCTGGTAGTGGTATTTCATTTAAACGCATGGTGTGTAAGCCCTAAAGCTAGCAAATTTTAGATAATTTTGAACTATTAAGGGCTTGGCTTTTGTATAGATGAAGTACAAAGCTTGGAAATTGAATAGATTTCTTGATGCTAGAGATTTTTTCTACTTTCGTTGATAAGCCATTTAATCCTTCTAAAAATGAACCAGTTTAAAACTTTTTGTGCCTTATTGCTCTTGTTGATCAATATTTCTTTAGCAAATGCACAATCCATAAAAGCAGATCAATATGTTAAAATAGAAACCAGTTTAGGTACCATGGTATTTAAACTGTCGGCATTAACACCTAACCATTCGTCTAATTTTATCAAGTTGGCAAAAAAGGGCTATTTCAATGCCTACGATTTTAACAGGGTAATTAAAGGCTTCGTCATCCAAGGTGGTGAAACCGATTCGGCCTATGCGGCTATGGAGAAGAGTGGACAAATAATTAAACGAATGCCTGCAGAATTCAATAAAGCACTGTTTCACCAGAAAGGAGCATTAGCCGCTGGTCGCGATGATAACAAGGACAAATCTTCCTTTTTTGGTCAGTTTTATGTGGTAGATGGAAAGAAATATACAGATGCCCAGTTAGATGCAATGGAAAAAAGAGTGGGTAAAGACTTTCATTTCTCGGCAGAAGCCCGAAAGGTATATCAAGAAATTGGGGGTACACCTTCTTTAGATCAAAATTATACTGTTTTTGGACAACTGGTTAAGGGTTGGGAGGTTTTAGAACTGATTGCCAGTGCAAAAAAAGACAAAACTGATCGACCATTGGTGAAATTGAGTACAAAAGTTTCGGTACTCTCTAAAAAAGAAATTAGTGCCTTGTTGGCTTCAAAATAACATATACAATTAACAAATGGAAACCAAGAAAATCAGCAGATTCAATCATCCGTCAATAGGTATAATTGGCATGTGGGTAATAGTGGTTGCAAGTCAGTTTGATAGGAAAGTATCTCTTTACATTATATTTCCAACGATTGCCGTGATGCTCGTTGCAATATTTTTTAAGATGAAGCGAGAAAAAGCTGAAGGTGTTTTTGATAAGAGTAAATATATTACGGGGGGACTAATTATCCTATTTTCAATAGGTATGTTTATCTTTTTTCGTTTCTTTAAGATATAACATTAAAGGTGCCATAAACGGCACCTTTAATGTTTAAAACAATTTATTTTATTTGTGAAAGGCAAGGTCCAAAGTAATCTGGATATCGTCGGTCATGATCTTATCTTTAATGGTGCCGAAGAAGTCCATTGGTTTAGGGTCTGGTTTGTGGTCGATGTTCCATTTGGTTCTATCAATTTTCAGATTGGCCTTTACACTAACCAGATCACCTTTTTTATTAATTGTAGCATTAAACTCTATGGGATGACTAATTCCCTTAATGGTGAGCTTACCATTTACCCTAAAAACCAAAGGGGTACTTGTGGGTAAAAGCTGTGTCACTTCCATAGTTGCCGACGGATAATGCGCTACATCAAAAAAATCTGGTGATCTCAGTTGATTGTCTATTTCCCCTCTACCTTTTGGTGTAGGCCGATCACTGCTGCGCATACTTTTCATATCCATTACAAAAGAGCCAACAGCGGGGTTGCCATTGGGCAAGTAATCTATTCGGCCCGAGCTAAATAGAATGTAGCCATGGTGTTTGCCAATGGTTTCTACTTTCCATAAGATTTTGCTTTTTTTGTTGTCGAGCGTGTAACGTTGTTGTGCTTGTACACCTAATTGCACAAGTAATAACAAGAGAATCAATTGGGTTTTCTTTATCATAAAGTTTAGATTTTGATACAGCAAACCTAGCGATCCCTATAAAACCTAGGGTGATAACTATTGTAAATAAAATTGTAAATTTTGTAAAATTCACCAAATTGGTGTTTTCGAAAAATCTATTTATAGGTGAAACGACAAAAAAAGCCAAGTCTTTTTCAATATGAAAAAGGCTTGGCTTAACTAAAAAAGGAAATATTTGAAATCGTTTTTTAGCGGTTATTTGATGCCAATAATTACCACATTATCTAATCGCATACCTAAGTTGTTTGTACTAGTAGTACCGATAAACTCTATCGTGTTAGTTGCCAATGCTGTTATACCCGTAAGTTCTATAGTAGAAAATTTATTATTATCGGCAAAGTCAACCGGACGGCTTGGAACAGTAATAGCTACCCCATTTACCTTCACTGTAATTACATTAAAATCAGAAGCTGAACTTGATGATGATGCGTTTGGAGCTAGATCGTACTTCAATTTCAATTTTTGATAACCAGATAATTTAACACCTTCAATTTTAAGCGAAGCATCTTTTGTAGCTGGTAACCAAACATGAATATTGTCTGGATAAGCACTAATGGTTCTTAAGTCGGCAGTACCAAAACTATCACTAAAGGTTAATGAACTATTTGCCCACCCAGTGTAAGCACTTACTTTTGGTTTTGAACTTGCAGCGCCCGTACCGAAAGTTTCGGTATATACTACCTCTTCAACACCAGTAACCGGAGGGGTTACCTCATCTTGGCCAACAGTATAAGAACCAGAAGGTACAGTAGTCCAATCGGTAATTACAGCGTTTAATGCCGTAGCAACAGGAGTTGTACCCACTACATTTTTCAATTCTATCTCGTAAGTGTATCTTTTGCCAGCTTCAAATTTAGTGTTGCTAGGTAAGGTAAACTTAAATTTGGTGCCAGGTAAGGTAAAGGTAATTAGCTTTGCACTGGCATCAGCAACAGGCAATAAAATAGCTTCGGCAATAACTAAGGTATTTCTAGTACCTACTTTTGCAGCAATATCCACAGCTTGCGATGGATTGCTCAATACACCTGTAGCTAGATCAAAGTCTGCTTTGGTATTTAAGCCAGCTAGGCTCATCGCCAAACCGGTTAAATTGGCCACACCTTCGCCATTTTTTACAGTAAACTCTACTTTAGCTAACTGGTGCGAGAAAGTCAGGCTAGCGTTAGCATTGCTTTTACTTAAGCCTGTAGCATTATTTGAATATAAAAGATCTATGCTGTTCTGTTGGCTTTGGTTGCTCAAGTCAACAGGATAAATATTACTGCTCAGACTTTGCTTAAATGGGTAGTAAGCAACAAAATCTACTGTTTTTCCGTCTTCAGGGAAATAAATCGTTTGATCGCTTGTAGTAGGTTTAAAGTTACCATCGCCAGTGGTATTGTAGTTTTTGTTAGCTGCCAATACATTTGATAAGCCTGTACCACTTTTCATAAATACACCAATGGCATCATTAGCTTCCCAACTGTTGTTGGCTACATTGGTTAAGGTCTGACCATTTATGCTCGACGAAAATTTTACTGAAGTAGCATTTGGATCTACAACTTCGGGTGTATTTTCTTTTTTGCAAGAGCTGCTCATTACCAACAGCGAAAGGGCCGTTGCCAATAGAATGTTCTGTTTTTTCAATAGCATGTCAATTGTTTTTTAAGGTTTTGTTTAAGTATTTGTTTATTTCCAGATGTTGTTATCAATGGTAGTCTTGGTCTCAGTAGGTAACTTAGGGAAGAAAGTATAACCTGTTTCTTTTTCAAGATCGCTTACATTGATTCTGAAGCTATTGTATGAGCTTCCAGAAGGAATAATCTCATTGTTGATCTTAAAACCGATGGTATAATAGGTATCACCTTTTTTCATGGCCAAAGCTTTGTAATAGTATTTTGGAATGGCCGATCCTTTTGAATAGGTAATGGTCTGGTCGGTTTTGCTTTGGATGGCAGCACCAGTTACTACATAAAGTGTATCGCTCTGCGCAGTCCAAGTTCTAACCTGTTGCTCTAAATTGTTCCAAATTCCTTGGTTCATTGACGATACTTGTGCAGTCATATTCGAGTAATAGAAAGTGGTAGCGTTGAGGTCTCTTGTAGCCGTACGGTCGCCACTTGGAATTTGGTGACCACGGTCATAACCATTGCCAAAAGAGCTGCTCAGGTTTACTTGATCTGCCTGTGCAATAGCAGGGTCATAGGCCCATGCATCTGTACGGCCAGAACTACCTATGTAAGAAGAATGCATTGGATAGGCTACCCAATAAGCCACTTTATACTTTTTGTCGTACAACATGGCATAGTTTCTTACATTCGTTTTTCCTGGAAAACCATGGCTTACGTAAACTGTATTTTCATCTGTAGCGATGGATGGTGTTTCCATGTAACCAGAGCTGATAGGTGTGGTAGTTACCGTTTCTTGATCAAGAGAATAAGTGCCAGAAGGTACGTCTGTCCAATTGGTGATGGTTGAACTTGCCGATATTGCTGTACCACTTGTACCAGTTCCGCTAGTTTTAAGTTCTATTTCGTAGGTATATTTTTTACCTTTTTCAAACTTGGTATCTGTAGGTAGTTTCCATGTAAATGTCTTTGTACCTAAGGTAAATACCACTTTTGTTCCTGTTTCGTTTGTAGTTGGAATTAAGATGGCCTCGGCTATTGTTGTACCATTTTTTACACTTGTTTTTAGTGCAATATCTGCGGTGGGGTCTTGGGCAGTTAAGATCCCGGTAGCCAAATCAAATTCGGCACCTGTTTTTAAGGCAGATATATTTGCAGCAAGGCCATTTAAGTCGGCCACACCAGCCCCATTTTTTACAGTAAATTCAACCTTAGCCAGTTGATGCGTAAAAATTAGGTTTGCATTGCTATTCGTTTTACTTAGCCCTATTGCATTGTTTGAATATAAAAGGTCTATAGCAGCTTGTGCACTTTGGTTGCTTACATTAACCGTGTATTTATTTGCAGTAAGATTTTGTTGATAAGGATAATACGCAATAAAATCGACCGAACTCCCATTGTCAGGATAGTAAAGGGTTTGATCTGTTGTAGCAGGTGTAAATGCACCATTACCAGGGGTATTGTAGCCCTTATTGGCCGATATCACATTCGATAGGCCAGTTCCGGTTTTCATAAATACACCAATGTTGTCGTTGGCTGTCCAACTGTTGTCAACAGCATTGGTTTGGGGCTGTCCATTAATGGTTGATGAAAACTTTACGGCTGTGCTGTTTTCGTTTGTAATAATTGGGGTGTTTTCCTTTCGGCAGGCAGTACCGAACATCACGAGCATAAGCATGCCTGTGAAATGTAGATGTTTGATTTTCATTTTTTTTAAAATTGTTTTTTGATTTTTCTGTTACTGTTTCCAGCAATTTTTGGTGATGTAATAATTTTAAAGAGCAAAACCTGATAGGCTTGTCAATAAGAACTTGTATGAATAACGATGGATTTTAACCACAATTAATGTTACAAAGAAAGGTCGGTGGCCTACACTTTTGGGTTAAGGCTAAACAAAGTTTGTGTTAAGCTTTTGGAGCTTGTTCTTCAAATGGTAAAGGTTTTTTAATATTGGAGTGTTGGATAAAGCCGGGTTTTTGCTAGGCTTTGCTCTTATTTTTAACACTGTTTTTTTAATAGATGTTGTGGTGTTATGATAAGCCTTTTGTTTTCAGTTTGTTGTTTGCTCTTTTTTTGATTTTTTGTTGTTTAAACATTTAAATTATCGGCAATTGAAGTTGAACTATAATTGAGATTATACTTTACAATAAATTCAACTGCTACTTTTTAGTCTAGTTTGCACATCTCGATTTAACGCTAATTTGGCTGTTATTTTAGCCGTCCAATCAACCTATTGTTTGATTAAATCATTAATTTTCAATAAATTGGTAGGCTTGGTTTGGTGGTGCAGAAAATGAGTAAACCTTTTAGTTATTAAATTTAATGAGATCGATCATCGTTTTAATAGGTCTTCTTTTTGCAACATCATTATCTGCGCAGCAGTTAGATAGTAAACAAACTTATTTAGCCGAACTCAAATTACTTGGTAAATCATTCTCTAATGAGTTTTATCCGCAATACGATAAGATTTATGCCTTGCCTAGTCAACAATTTAGGGCTAAAATAGAGCAAGCCCGATCAAAATTCGATGCGGTATTATTAAAGTATCAAAAAACATTAGACAAGACCTATGTGGAAGATCAACAATTGGAGATCAAATATTATTTTGATAAACTGTTGATCGATTATCCTGTAAATCATGATATTTATATTGGTAAAACCTCAAAACAACTTTCCGGAATCCCAGAAAGCTTAAAGAAAAATTTGATAGGTTTTAATGATCCTCAATTGCTTACAAATGGAGATTTTGTAAATTATGTAAAAGCATTTTTTGCCTATCAGCTTAATTTGGAGTTAAGGAAACCTGCTTACCGACATATAGATAACCAACAACTCAATGCCATTTGGAAATTAATTCCACGTTATGTCAGCAATCAAAAATGTAAAGATTTTTGGACGGCCGAATACCTTTATCAGCACATGGACAATAATGGGGTCAAAAACCTGCAGACAATTTATGCCAATTTCAAATCATCTTGTAGAGATACAGCTCTTTTAAATAAAGTAGCCACTTTATATGCTGGAGATTTGGCGGGGAGGCGGGGACACCTAGTGAAGGCTTATAAAAAAATAGGTACGCTTGATCTTGACCTGCATATTTTTTTGCCCGATAGCTTAAAACAAGATAGCAAGAGACCGGTGATGGTTTATTTTCATGGTGGAAGCTGGTCTGAAGGTAAACCCGATTGGTTCTTTGATGTTTGCCAAAACTATGCAAAAAAGGGTTGGGTAGCTTGCGCTGTAGAATATAGAACCTATAGCAGACAGGGGACTTTACCTTTTGAGGCAGTAAAGGATGCAAAATCGGCCATACGCTGGTTACGTCAACATGCCAATGAATTGAATATTGACCCTAACCGCATTGTAGCTTCAGGTAATTCGGCTGGAGGGCATTTGGTATTGAGTACTGCTTTGGCCGATCAATGGAATGAAAAAACGGATGACCTTTCTTTCAGTTCTGTTCCTAATGTGTTGTTAGTGAATGCTGGCGTATACGACTTAACAGACCGACCTACCGCATGGATAAGAAAGGATTTGAAGGATAAGAACATGGTAAAAGAAATCTCTCCTAACTTCCTTATTAAAGCAAATTTACCTCCAACCTTAATCTTGCACGGAACTGATGATCAAAGTGTTCCTTATCAAAGTGCGCAAAAATTTGTGGAGCAAAGCAAACAAAAAGGAAATACCAGCATTGAATTTTATCCATTGGAAAAAGCTGGACACTTTATTTGGTTCGATCCTAAATATGCGCCAGAAGTGAATAAGACTAGAAACGATTTCCTTAAAAAACTAGGGTATTAAATAAATCTTTGATCGAAAAAAAATGCAGATCAGACAATTCTTCATCATTTCTTAATAATTGGATCAGAAATTTGTTGCTGTAATAAACTGGCTTGGCCAGCTATTATGTTTACAGATATGATAACTAAGATAATGGGACTGCTTCAAAGCAAACTTTCCGATTCAATTTTATTTTTGCCGTAGCTATGAAGACCGTTTTTACATTGCTGATCGTCTTTTGTTTCTTCTTATTAAGAGGTTCAAATGAAGCGCATGCCCAAACGCTCCAAAATGTAGAACCCTATACTGCTTTACAACACCTTCAAAAAGAAAGCCATAGCGACTTTGCCAATTTCGATTCTTCCATTCTACAAAAAATAAACAATACAGATCGGCTCGAAGATTTGTATACCATCGAAACAGAAGATGATGACGTTGTAACTTTTGGTAAATCCCTACCATTTGTTGCGATACTAGTTTATATCTCATTAACATTTTGCTTCTTCAACGAGGTAAAACACCGTTTGCCCTTCTGCAAACATTTATCTGATCTTGCATCTCGCACTTACCTGCTCCAAAGGGTTTTAAGAATTTAAGAGCAGATCTGCACTTTCGGATTTGGATAATAACTTAAAAAAATACTGCTCAATAGCTTAGTATCTTCTTTTTCCAGACCCGATTCTTTTATGCTTTAGAAACATTGTATCCCAATATAGAATAGCTTATTCACTAATTTTTTATGATAAAGAAAACTTTAATGCTCGCTGGCTTGTGTGCGCTATTAGCCCATACCAGCTGTACCCAAAAAAAACAAGAAAAAGAAGAAGTTACCAAATACACGGTAACCAGTCCATTAAAAATCGATACCTCTTTTACCAAAGAGTATGTTTCGCAGATCCGTTCTGTACGTAACATCGAAATCCGTGCTCAAGAAAAGGGCTTTCTGCAACAAATCTTTGTTGATGAGGGCCAGACGGTAAAAGCTGGTCAGTTGCTTTTTAAGATTATGCCTAAAATGTACGAAGCCGAATTGTTAAAAGCACAGGCCGAAGTAAAGGCAGCAGAAATAGAAATGCAAAATACCAAAACCTTGGTAGATAAAAATGTGGTCTCTAAAAACGAACTCGCCATGGCCATGGCCAAATTAGATCAGGCTAAAGCTGGTGTATCGTTGGCCAAGTTACATTTGTCGTTTA
Organism: Pedobacter sp. Hv1; assembly: GCF_001412215.1. Classification (GTDB taxonomy): domain Bacteria; phylum Bacteroidota; class Bacteroidia; order Sphingobacteriales; family Sphingobacteriaceae; genus Pedobacter. The sequence goes on along the minus strand of NZ_LLWP01000002.1, from coordinate 261,065 downwards.
CCGACATTCGTGCACCTTTTGATGGTACGATAGACCGTATACCAAAGAAATTGGGTAGTTTGATAGATGAAGGTGAATTGTTAACCAGCTTATCAGACAACAGCCAGATGCTTGCTTATTTCAATGTGTCAGAGCCAGAATACCTCAATTATCAGACTAATGTGAAAGGCCGTGGCAATACCCAGGTAAGTTTAGTATTGGCCAATAACGAAACCTTAGGGGTTAAAGGCAATGTAGAAACTGTAGAGGGCGAATTTGATAATGAAACCGGAAATATTGCCTTTAGGGCGAGGTTTGCAAATCCGAATAAATTGCTGAGAAATGGAGAGACCGGTAAAGTGTTGATGACAATGCCATTGCGTAATGCGCTCATCATTCCGCAAAAATCTACCTACGAGATTCAAGATAAGATCTATGTCTATGTGATCGATAAAAAAGGAGTAGTGCATGCAAGGAACATCGTTCTAGGCGGATCGTTACCAGACCTCTATATCGTGGCCAGTGGCTTGGTAGAAGACGATCAGATCTTATTTGATGGGGTGCAGAAAGTAAAAGAAGACGATCGAATCAAATACGCAGTTGTATCTCCAAAGGAGGTGATTTCGCATTTGCAGTTAAAAGCAGAATAGTTGCACACCTAATCAAAAGATTTTATGTTTAATAAATTTATACACAGGCCAGTCCTGTCTATTGTGATATCGCTGATCATCACTTTTTTAGGTGTTTTGGCCATTACCCAACTGCCAGTAACGCAGTTTCCTTCCATTTCTCCACCAAAGGTGAACATTACCGCCGAATATCCGGGGGCAAATGGCGAACTGATGATCAAATCAGTAATCATCCCCTTAGAGCGAGCCATTAATGGGGTGCCGGGCATGAAATACATGGCCTCTGATGCTGGAAATGATGGTGAGGCGACCATTCAAGTAATTTTTAACCTAGGTACCGATCCTAATCAGGCTTCTGTAAATATCCAGAACAGGGTAGCATCGGTAATCAATAAGTTGCCACCAATTGTGGTACGTGAAGGGGTGAAAATTACCAGAGAAGAATCAAATATGTTAATGTACATCAACCTTTACAGTAAAGATCCAAAGATGGACCAGAAATTCTTGTTCAACTTTGCAGATATCAATGTGCTGTCTGAGCTGAAACGTGTTGATGGAGTGGGTGTTGCCGATATTTTAGGTAACCGTGAATATGCCATGCGGGTTTGGTTGAAACCAGATCGAATGCTGGCTCACAAAATTTCTGCAGACGAGGTATTGAAAGCACTCGATGAGCAGAGTTTAGAAGCTTCGCCAGGTAAAACGGGCGAAAGTTCTGGTAAACGATCGCAAGCATTTGAGTATGTATTAAAATATCCCGGTCGTTTTAGTACCAAAGAAGGTTATGAAAACATTATCCTTAAATCTACGCCAAATGGCGAAATTCTTCGTTTAAAAGATGTAGCCGATGTTGAGTTTGGGAGTTCGTACTACGATTTATATTCCAACCTAAATGGCAAACCGTCGGCAGCTATTGTGGTTAAACAATCTTATGGTAGCAATGCCAGTCAGGTAATTAAAGATATCAAGGCCAAATTAAAAGAAATCAAATCGGCATCCTTTCCAAAAGGAGTAGATTATGAGATCAGTTATGACGTATCTAAATTCTTAGACGCATCGATAGAAAAGGTAATCCACACTTTACTAGAAGCCTTTGTTTTGGTAGGTTTAGTAGTATTCCTGTTCCTTGGCGACTGGCGTTCGACATTGATTCCTGCCATTGCTGTTCCTGTATCGCTTATTGGAACATTTGTATTTATGCAATATTTTGGCATTACGCTTAACCTTATTACATTGTTTGCACTGGTGCTCGCCATCGGTATTGTAGTAGACAATGCCATTGTGGTAATTGAGGCCGTACACGCCAAGATGGAAGAGAAGAATCTTTCGACATTGAAGGCTACAGAAGAAGCCATGCACGAAATCAGTGGGGCTATTATCGCCATCACCTTTGTAATGGCGGCGGTATTTATTCCCGTAGCATTCATGTCTGGTCCGGTAGGGATCTTTTATAGACAGTTCTCTATTACCATGGCAACTTCCATTATTTTATCGGGTGTAGTTGCCTTAACACTTACACCAGCACTTTGTGCCGTAATGTTGAAGAACAACCATGGCAAAGCCCGTAAAAAAACTTGGTTAAATAGAGTGCTCGATGGCTTTAACAATTGGTTTGGCCGTTTAACTGGTCGTTATCAAAAAGTATTGGGACTAATTGTTAACCGCAGGATGATTACCCTAACTATGTTTATTGCCTTCTGTGCTGCCATTTGGTTATTGAACAACAACCTGCCTTCGGGTTTTATCCCGAATGAGGATCAAGGGATGTTTTATGCGGTAATTCAAACCCCACCAGGCTCTACTTTAGAAAGAACCAATCAGATTGCCGAAAAACTGCAAAAAATTGCAGAAGGTATGGAAGATGTACAATCTGTTTCTTCTTTAGCAGGATATGAAATCCTAACCGAAGGTACTGGTGCCAACTCAGGTACTTGCTTAATTAACCTTAAAAGTTGGGAAGATCGTAAACATGGGGTGCAAGAAGTAATTAATGAATTAGAAGAAAAATCTAAAGACATTTCTGGTGCCACCATTGAATTTTTCCAACCGCCAGCGGTTCCGGGTTATGGTGCTGCAGGTGGTTTTGAATTGCGTTTGTTAGATAAAGATGGTTCTGGAGATTTTAAAAAGATGGAAACCGTAAGTAGAGATTTTGTGCGTGAGCTGAACAAACGACCAGAGCTGTCATCGGTATTTACCTTTTACAGTGCCAGTTTTCCGCAATATATGCTCAGAATCGATAACGATATTGCCCAACAAAAAGGGGTAACTATTGAAAATGCGATGAATACCTTGTCTACTTTGGTAGGGAGTAATTACGAAACCAGTTTTATCAAGTTCGATCGTCAATACAAGGTAATGGTACAGGCTTTGCCACAATATAGGGCATTGCCAGAAGATATCTTAAAACTCTATGTAAAGAATGAGCATGGCGAAATGGTTCCATTTTCTGCTTTTATGCATATCGAAAAAGTATATGGCCTATCAGAGATTACCAGACATAACATGTATAATTCTTCTGAAATTAGTGGTGCAGCTGCTGCGGGTTACAGTAGTGGTGCTGCCATTGAGGCCGTTACCCAAGTGGCTCAAAAAACCTTACCAAGAGGTTATGGGATAGACTGGGCAGGGATTTCAAAAGATGAGGTAGGTAGAGGCAATCAGGCCATTTATATTTTCTTAATCTGTTTGGCCTTCGTTTACCTGTTATTGGCCGCACAGTACGAGAGCTTTTTACTGCCATTTGCGGTAATCCTTTCGCTACCGGCGGGTATTTTTGGCGCCTTTTTGCTCTTGAAATTGTTAGGACTAGAGAACAATATCTATGCACAGGTGGCCATGGTAATGCTCATTGGTTTACTCGGTAAGAATGCCGTATTGATTGTAGAGTTTGCGGTACAGAAACACCGAGCTGGTTCTTCTGTGCTACAGGCAGCCATAGAAGGATCGGCAGTAAGGTTCCGTCCAATTTTAATGACCTCATTTGCCTTTATTGCTGGTTTAATTCCATTGGTTATGGCGTCAGGGCCAGGTGCCAATGGTAACCGAACTATCGGTTCTGCTGCGGCAGGAGGGATGGTATTTGGTACCTTATTCGGGGTATTGATTATCCCTGGACTGTATTATGTTTTCGGTAGAATAGCCGAAAGACGCCAGCTTGTTAAAGATGAAGAAGAAAATCCGTTAACCGAAGAAATTGATCACAATGTTTAAAGAGAAATATCCACTACTGGGCCTGGTGGCTATGGTACTAACCGTAGCCAGCTGTAAAGTTCCGGTGATTACACAAAGGGCCGAAAACAGGGTTGTTCCTGGGGCCTATAACAAAAACAGTGACACCACGAATAGTTCAAACCTGCAATGGCGTAAGTTTTTTACCGACAAAAACTTAGCGAACCTGATTGATACAGCCCTTAAAAATAACCAGGAGCTGAACATTACCTTACAGGAAATTGAAATTGCAAAGAGCGAAATCAGACTGAAACATGGACAGCTTTTGCCAACCGTGGGGGCTAAATTAGGCTTAGGTGTAGAAAAGGTAGGAAGGTACACCAGTCAGGGTGCAGGCGATGCCGGTACAGAAATTACCCCAGGTAAAGCAGTTCCAGATCCATTAACCGATCTAACTGTAGGTCTGTATGCCAACTGGGAGGTTGATATCTGGAAAAAGCTCCGTAATGCCAAAAAAGCAGCGGTTACCCGTTACCTAGCTAGTGTAGAAGGCAAAAATTTTGTATTGACCAACCTCATCTCAGAAGTAGCCAATTCTTATTACGAGTTGTTGGCATTGGATAATCAGCTAGAACTGGTTAAGCAGAATATTGCGTTACAAAATAATGCCTTAGAGTTGGTTAAAGTACAAAAAGAGGCCAGTAGAGTTACAGAATTGGCCGTACAGAAATTTAGGGCAGAGGTGTTAAACTCGCAAAGTTTGGAATTTGATTTACAGCAAAGCATCAAAGAGGCCGAAAATCGGATCAATCTGCTACTGGGACGTTATCCACAAGGGATTCCGAGAGACAAGAGCAGTTTCATTAGCGTTGCACCGATGGCTGTGCAGGCAGGTATTCCATCACAATTGTTAGCCAATAGACCAGACGTGAAGCAGGCCGAATTGGAACTGGTTGCCGCTAAATTAGATGTAAAAGTAGCAAGGGCAGAGTTTTATCCTTCTTTGGATATTTCGGCAGGTTTGGGCTTACAGGCTTTTAAACCTTCCTACTTGGTGAAATTCCCAGAATCGATGTTGTATTCTTTAGCAGGCGATCTGGCAGCCCCACTGATCAACAGAAATGCCATCAAGGCTGAATTTGCAGCAGCCAATGCCAAACAGCTCCAGGCCATTTACAATTATGAACGTACGCTCTTAAATGCTTATTTGGAAGTAGCTACACAACTTTCTAAAGCGGATAATTTAGAGAAAAAGTACGATTTGAAGTCGAAACAAGTAGAGGCATTGACCCGCTCCATAGACATTTCTAATGATTTGTTCAAATCGGCAAGGGCCGATTATCTCGAAGTGTTGATGACACAAAGAGATGCCTTAGAATCGAAGTTGGAACTGATCGAAACCAAAAAAGATCAGTTGACCACCAGAACCAGCATCTACCGAAACCTCGGTGGAGGTTGGAAATAGATTTCAGAAAAAGCGCCGTTTAACTAAACGGCGCTTTTTCTTTATGGTTCGTGTCGACACGAACCATGGGACACGAACCATGGGTTTGTGAATGTAAAAATAGCGATGCTATTTTTCTTAAAAACAAAGAAAATAATAACTTTGAACCGTTGAAAAAGCTATTTATCTTATTTATTCTCTCATTTCACCTGGTTTCTGCCACAGCCTTACACGAGCTGGTGAAATTGCCTGTACTTTTTCAGCATTATTTTGAACACAAGGCCTTAAACAATCAGCTTACCTTTGCAACATATTTGGTAGACCATTACAATGATGTACCTCATACAGATAATGACGAAGAGAGAGATAACCAGTTGCCCTTTAAATCTTCAAATCAGCAAGCACCAAATGGTTTGGGCAGTTTAGCCATTCCACAATACCATCAGGTAAACCTAAAATTCCCAATTCCTACCGCTGTTAAACTAGCAGTTGGCTATGAGGAAGAACATATCCCTAATTCTTACCAATCTAAGATCTGGCAACCGCCAAAAGTTTAATTCATTTCCAATTAGCCATTACCTTTTCAGGTTTTGGACCTTATCGAATGAGCATCAATTAAACTTAATTTTCATGTTGAATAAAATTATTGGGTTTTCTGTAAAGAATAAACTCATTGTTGCGCTATTTACCATAGCGTTAGTCATCTACGGCGTTTTTGAATTGACCAAACTCCCGGTAGATGCTGTACCAGACATTACTAATAATCAGGTACAGATCATTACCACGGCACCTTCTTATGGGGCCACAGATATCGAAAGGTTGGTTACCTTTCCAGTTGAACAGGCCAGCAGTAATATTGCAGGCATTAAAGAGATCAGGAGCTATAGCCGCTTTGGTCTGTCTTTGGTTACTTTAGTATTTAATGATGATGTAGATATCTATTGGGCCCGACAGCAGGTTTCTGAGCGCTTGCTAACCGTACAGGCCAACATCCCAGAGGGGATAGGCAAACCAGAAATGGGCCCCATCTCTACCGGATTGGGAGAAATTTACCAATATGTAGTGAAAGCCAAAAAAGGCTACGAAAAACAATACGACATTACCGAACTCCGTACGTTACAAGATTGGGTGGTACGCCGACAGCTTTTAGGGGTAAAAGGTGTTGCCGAAGTAAGTAGTTTTGGAGGTAAGTTAAAGCAGTACGAAGTAGCCATTAACCCCAATCAGCTCCAGGCACATGGCATTACCATAGCCGATGTATTCAATGCCTTAGAGGGCAACAACCAAAATACAGGCGGTTCTTATATCGAAAAACAAGAAACGGTGTTGTACATCAGAAGCGAAGGACTGATTACCAGCAAAGAAGACATTGAAAATGTAGTGGTTAAAAACACCCAGAATCGGGTTCCTTTATTGATCAGAGATGTAGCAGAAGTTAAAATCGGTGCCGCCACCAGATACGGCGCATTAATTTATAACAACGAAGGAGAGGTTTCTGGAGCTATTGTAATGATGCTCAAAGGGGCCAATAGCAATGTGGTGATCGAAAACATCAAACATAAAATTGCCGAAATACAGAAAACCCTCCCAGAAGGGGTAGTGATCGAGCCATTTTTAGACCGTACAGATATGGTGAGCAATGCCATCAACACGGTACAGACCAATTTATTGGAGGGGGCATTGATTGTGGTTTTTGTACTGGTGCTTTTCTTGGGCAATTTTAGGGCAGGTTTATTGGTGGCCTCCGTAATTCCACTTTCTATGCTGTTTGCCATTATCATGATGAACCTTTTTGGTGTAAGTGGCAACCTGATGAGCCTTGGCGCCCTAGATTTTGGTCTAATTGTAGATGGTGCCGTAATTATCGTAGAAGCCGTAATGCACCAGCTGAGCCACCATAAAAAACTCGGTGGATTAACCCTCTTTACGCAACACGAAATGGACAAGGAAGTGAAAAGTGCCTCTTCCAAAATGATGAACAGCGCTGTATTTGGGCAGATCATTATCCTGATCGTTTACCTACCTATTTTTAGTTTACAAGGTATTGAAGGAAAAATGTTTAAACCAATGGCACAAACGGTAGCTTTTGCCTTGTTAGGTGCCTTTATCCTTTCGTTAACTTATATCCCAATGGTAAGCAGTGTGTTCTTGAGCAAGAAAATTTCTTTGAAAAAGAACTTCTCAGATCGGGCAATGGCCAAAATAGAAAGTAAGTACAGTAACTTATTGCAAAAAGCATTAACTATTCCAAAAATACTCATTACCGTAGTGATCAGTTTATTTGTGGTGGCGGTTTTTTTATTGACCCGTTTGGGTGGCGAATTTATCCCATCCATTGAAGAAGGAGATTATGCGGTAGAAACCAGGGTCCTTTCTGGTAGCAACCTCAATACTACTATAGAAAATGTACAAAAAGTAGCGGCCATTTTAAAGTCGAGGTTCCCGGAGGTGAAAAACATTGTAACCAAAATTGGAAGCAGTGAGGTGCCAACAGAACCTTTGCCAATGGATATGGGCGATATGATCATCAACCTCAAGAAAAAGAGCGAATGGACTTCTGCTAAAACATTCGAAGAGCTTTCTGAAAAGATGGGTAAAGCAGCCAACGAAGTACCTGGTGTGACCACTAGTTTTCAGTTTCCGGTGCAGATGCGTTTCAATGAGCTCATGACAGGGGCAAGGCAAGATGTAGTCTGTAAAATATTTGGAGAAGATCTCGATACCCTGGGTATTTATGCCAAACAGCTCGGCAATATTGTACGCGGAGTTGAGGGGACAACCGAGTTGTATGTAGAACAGATTACCGGAACTCCACAAATTGTGATCAAGTACAACCGTGCTGCCATTGCAAAATATGGGCTTAACATTGCCGATATCAATAAAAATGTAAATGCTGCATTTGCGGGGCAAAGTACAGGGTTGGTATTTGAAGGCGAAAAACGTTTCGAACTGGTAGTGAGGTTGCAGAATGAGAAAAGAACAGATATTACCGATGTACAGAATTTGTTAATCCCAACAGCCAATGGCCAACAAATTCCTTTAACTCAGGTAGCCGAGGTAGAATTGGTAGACAGCCCGAGCCAGATCCAAAGAGAAGATACCCGAAGAAGAGTATTGGTTGGTTTCAATGTAAATGGTAGAGATGTAGAGAGTATTGTTAAAGAGCTTCAAGAACAGGTAGACCAGAAAATAAAACTGCCTACCGGATACACGATTAGTTATGGTGGTTCTTTTGAAAACCTGAATGAGGCCAAATCCAGACTTTCGGTAGCGGTTCCGGTATCGTTGATCTTGATCTTTTTGTTGCTCTATTTTGCCTTCGATTCGATCAAGTATGGCCTTTTGATCTATACAGCCATTCCATTATCTGCTATTGGGGGCATTTTCTTATTGGCCTTGCGGGGCATGCCGTTTAGCATTAGTGCTGGTGTAGGTTTTATTGCGCTATTCGGCATTGCCGTACTCAACGGAATTGTATTGGTGGCAGAGTTTAACAGGATTAAAAAGACAGGAGAACAAGACATGAAAAAAATTGTACTGCAAGGAACGGTAACCAGGTTACGACCGGTGTTAATGACCGCTTTTGTAGCTTCATTAGGGTTTTTGCCAATGGCCATTAGTAATGGGGCAGGGGCAGCTGTACAAAGACCATTGGCTACCGTAGTAATTGGTGGCCTAATGATTGCCACTTTGTTAACCTTGTTTGTACTGCCTATTTTATATATCAGTTTTGAAAAAGGCCTGAAAATAAGCAAATCAAAAAAACAGGTCGTGGCAACAACGTTATTACTTTTTGTATTGATGATACCTGCCCAAGCGCAAAAAAGGATCGGTTTAAACGAAGCAATTGAAATGGCGATGACCAATAATCTGAGCATTAAAGGGCAGCAATTAAGAGCAGAACAAGCCAAGCAATTGATCAAAACGGCAACAGATTTACCACAAACAAGTTTAATGGGCGAATATGGAAAGTTCAATAGCCCTTTTGTTGATGACCGCTTGAGCATTAGCCAAAGTTTTAGTTTCCCTACGGTTTATAGCAGACAAAAAGATAAACTAACCGAAGAATGGAAGGTTAGCCTGCTCCAGATTGACCTTAAACAAGCAGAAATTAAAAAACTAACAACCACAATTTTTTATGAAATGTTGTTGGTGCAAGAGCAAAAAAAAGTATTGGATACCATTAACAGTGCTTACCAAGAATTTTCTAGAGTGGCCAATTTGCGTTTAAAAACTGGGGAAAGTAATGTATTGGAAAAAGCAAGTGCTGCCAACCAATCTACCCAAATTGGGATACAGCTAAAAGGACTGCAAAAAGAGTTTGGCCTATTGCAACAACAATTAATGTTATTGACCAATAGTAGCGAATTGTTACAAGCACAAGCCAATAGTTACCAATTGGGTTTACCAACATTGGATACGGCTGCACTAGCCCAGCATCCTTATTTAAAAATGCAGCTGCAAAATGAGCAAATAGCAACGGCCAGCACCAAACTGGCACAAGCTCAATTGCTGCCAGAGCTTTTGTTGGGTTATAACAATATGAGCATTCAAGATGGAACACATACCCGTAGCGATAGGTTCAATTCGGTGCAATTGGGTATTGGCATCCCACTTTTTGCTGGGGCACAGAAAGCCCGGATCAAGTCGGCCAAAACGCAAGAAGCCATTGCTAAAAATGAAAGTACCCTAATCAGAAAACAATTGCAGACAGAAATGCAAGATGCATATCATCAGTTTTTAAGAAACCGTGAAATTGTAATGGAATTTGAAAATACGGCAATCAAAAATGCAAAAACGATTACCAATACCTTAAACAGGCAATTACAGAATGGCGAAATCAATTACCTAGAATGGACGGTGCTTAACCAACAAGCAATGGAGCTCAAACTAGCTTATTTAAATGCCGTTAAAGATTTGAACAATAGTGTTATCCAATTGAATTATCTCTTATCAAAATAAAAAATGAAGCAATTACTTATTAAATATGCCTGTATCATCTGTCTTGTAAATATATTGGGTTGTAGTGGAAGCTCAAAACCAGAACCAAAAGCTCAACCTGTACTAGTTGATGAGGATATGGTGCAGTTGAGTGCAGCACAGGCCAAACAGATCGATTTGATGGTTGAAGAAATACAGCCAAGAAAAATGAGCGCCACATTAAAGCTCAATGGCCAGATTGATGTGCCACCTCAAAATTTAATCTCCGTGAGCGTGCCTTTAGGTGGTTACCTCAAATCATCCAGTTTATTACCTGGTACGCAGGTAAGCAAAGGTCAATTATTAGCAGTGATGGAAGATCCGCAATATATCCAGTTGCAGCAAGATTACCTGATCATTAAAAACAAAGTAGCTTTTGCTACTAAAGAGTATGCTCGACAAAAAGAGCTGAACATAGGTAAGGCGAATAGCGATAAAGTGGTGCAACAGGCCGAAAATGAACTGAGACAATTGACGATCGAAAGTCAGGGATTGGCCGAGAAATTGAGATTAATTGGGCTCAATCCTGCGCAGCTTACAGAAAATAAGATCAGCAGAACAATCAATATCTATTCGCCCATTAACGGTTATGTAAGTAAGGTAAATGTGAACATCGGTAAATATGTAACCCCATCAGATGTGATTTTTGAATTGGTCAATCCAACAGATATTCATTTGAACCTGATCGTTTTCGAAAAAGACCTTCACCTGCTTAAAATAGGGCAACAGGTAACAGCCTATGCCAATACCAAACCAGAACAGAAATATAACACCAAAATTGTGTTGGTTAGCCACTCCTTAAATAGCGATAGAAGTACTGAGGTACATTGCCATATTGAAAAATACGATAAGGCATTGGCGCCTGGCATGTATATGAATGCTGAGGTACAACTAGACCATAAAGAAGTAGAGGCTTTGCCCAATGCAGCAATTGTAAATTTCGAAAACAAAGATTTTGTATTTGTGGCATTGGCAGATCAAACTTTTAAAATGACGGCCATTAGCAAAGGCCAGTCGGTAGATGGTTTTACTGCGGTTGATTCGACTTTAAAAGGCAAAAAGGTGGTGATAAAAGGAGCATACTCTCTTTTAATGAAACTCAAAAATACCATCGACGAATAGTTGTAGCGTTACAACAAATTAAAAACCAAAAGGATTGCTTGATACAGGCAATCCTTTTTTTATACCCCTGCGATGTAGTCAATACCTCCTAAAGCTTGTTTTTTGACCTGTTTTGTAAAAAAGAAGTGATGAAACACCACGCATTGAACAAATGAGGTTTAATTTTTTCTAACACTATTCTTATTTAGACTAATTCTTATTAAATTTGCTGAGCGCATTCATCTCCACCTATGCTAGCCCATCTTCATTAAAAAAATAGATCACAAACAATGAGAAAAATCGTTTTCACCCTACTTACCCTCCTCTCTTTGTCCGTGTATGGACAAAAAAATGTTTTTCACGACCAGGCTTTCTGGAAGGAGAGCCCAACTTTAGAAAGAATCAAAGCCGAAATTGCTAAAGGTAACAGCCCATCTGAGCAAAATACACAAGGTGCTGATGCAGTGGTTACAGCGATCAATGCACAAGCTGCCAACGAGTCTATCCAGTTTCTTTTAACACAAAATGGAAACAATGTAAATAAAATCATCAATAATGGTCGTACCTATATGTTTTGGGCAGCCCTTAGAGGCAATGTAACACTAATGGAGTATTTGATTGCTAAAGGCGCTAAAGTGAACGTTAAAGATGAAGTTGGTTATACCGTTTTAACTTATGCCGCATCTGGCGGACAAACCAATACAAAGGTATACGACATTTGCATCAGTCAAGGTTCAGATCCTAAAAAAGAACGTGTACGTGGTGGGGCCAACGCCTTGTTATTGGTAGCCCCATACGATAAAGATTTTTCGCTCATCAGCTATTTCATAGCAAAAGGAGTAGATGTAAAAAGTACAGACTCAACAGGTAATACCGCTTTTGATTTTGCGCTGAGATCGGCAACGGTTCCAGTATTGAAAGCCTTGGTAGCAAAAGGAGTGAAGTATAGCCCAAATGCGATGGTTACGGCTAGTATTGGCTCTCGTGCCGGAAGCAATTCATTAGAGGTATACCAATATTTAGAAGAATTGAAATTAGATCCTAAAGCAAGCAATGCCAATGGCGATAATGCGCTTCACTATGTAGCCAGACGTGCAAAACAGGACGAGATCATCAACTATTTCTTGGCCAAAGGTTTGGATATCAATCAGCCTAACAATGATGGGATAACTCCATTTATGAATGCGGCCAGTGCAAATACATCGGTTGAAAGTATAACAATGTTGCTTCCTATGGTAAAGAACATTAACCAAACAAACAAAAAAGGAACTTCTGCTTTGGCCATGGCGGTGCGTAGAAATACACCAGAAGTGGTCAAACTATTGATTGAAAAAGGCGCAGACGTAAAGGTTATTGATGCCGATGGCTATAACCTTGCTTATTATTTGGTGCCATCGTACAATGCACAAAGACCAGAAGCTTTTGAAGCCAAATTGAAAGTATTGCAAGACAAAGGTTTTGATATTGCTGCAACACAGGGCAATGGCAATACTTTATATCACCTTGTGCTGGTAAGAAACGGTTTGCCTTTACTGAAACGGATTGAAGGTTTTAAAGTAGATGTAAACGCTAAAAACAAAGAAGGTTTGGCGCCATTGCATAAAGCAGCCATGACAGCCAAAGACGATACCATTCTTAAATATTTGCTGGCTATTGGTGCAAAAAAAGACGTGACAACCGACTTTAAAGAAACGGCATTTGATTTGGCCCACGAAAACGAATACTTAACTAAACAACACATCTCAATTGATTTTTTAAAATAGATATGAATAACCTTAATAAAATAGTCCTAGCAATTGCTTTAGTCTTCATGATCCCTTTTACCTCAGCCGCACAAAAACCAGGCGTTACCAAATACAAATGCATGGTACAAATGACCAATTACGTTGGCGAGGCAGCCTATATCGTAGTTTCTTTAGTTAACCCCGCTGGTGCTTACGAGAAAACCTTATATGTAATGGGACCCGATAAAAAATGGTATACCCATATCAAAGAATGGCACAAGTTTAACACCAAAAAACCAGCCAACATCAGTGCCATTACTGGTGCATCTGTAGCGGGTGGAGACCGTAGTGTAACCACTTTTGAAATAGAGGATTCGAAAATCAATGCTGGTTATAAACTGAGATTCGAAACTGCAGTAGAAGATAAGGAGTACCATGTAAAAGACATCGAAATTCCATTAACCAAAGAAGGGCTTTCTGGAAAAACCGAAGGAACAAACTATATCCGTTACGTAAGATTTAGTGCGAATTAAGAGTAACTGAACATATGACGATTTCAATTTGGAGATATAGCCATTTAGTTTTGGCTTTATCTTCTTTTCTTATCATTGCATTGGCTTCCATTACAGGAATTATCCTTGCTTTTGAGCCAGTTTCAATAAAGACACTGCCATACAAGGTGGAGAATTTTAATCAGGTTACCCTGGCCGAAGCCATACCTGCACTTAAAAAAAGTTTTGAAGAAATTACCGATGTAACTGTTGATGCCAATCAATTTGTAGTGGTAAAAGGTATTGACCTAAATGGTGATGATGTAACAGTTTACGTTGACCCAAGAACAGGTAAAAGTTTAGGTGTTCCGCAAAAGAAAAGTGAATTTTTTCAGTGGGTAACTTCTTTTCACCGTTCTCTTTTTTTAAATGAATTGGGTCGGTTCTTTATCGGTCTTACAGCCTTTTTGTTATTATTGATTACCGTTTCGGGTATTGTGCTCATTATCCAAAGGCAAAGAGGTATTAAACGCTTCTTTACCAAAATTGTAAGAGAAAACTTTGCACAATACTACCATGTTACCTTAGGGCGTTTGCTGTTGATCCCGATTCTCATCATCACCCTTAGCGGAACTTATTTATCGTTGGTACGTTTTAAAATCATCCCCGATTTTACCGTATCACAAAAAGTAGATTTTGATGCGATTAAGTCAAAGCCTGAAAAAAAGCTAGCAGATTTTTCTATTTTTAAAAACATCCATTTATCGGAAGTCAACTCTATAGAATTTCCGTTTTCAGAAGATGTAGAAGATTATTTTACACTGAAGTTAAAAGATCGGGAGTTAACAGTTAATCAGGTTACTGGCGATACCCTTACCGAAGTATTATACCCTACAACTGTGCTGTTAACCAATTTAAGCCTTGATTTACATACTGGCAGAATCAATGCGGTATGGGCCATTGTTTTGGCTATTGCTTCGGCCAATATTTTGTTTTTTATCTATTCTGGTTTTGCCATTACCTTAAAGCGCAGAGCAGGGAATGTTAGAAACAAATACAAAAAGGACGAATGTAACTATATCATTTTGGTAGGTTCTGAAAATGGCACTACCAATCGTTTTGCCAAAGCCATTTATCAACAACTGATCAAAAATGGAGAAAAATGTTTCTTAACAGAGTTGAATAATTATTCGGTTTTTGCCAAGGCAGAGCATTTAATTGTATTGACCGCTACTTATGGTTTGGGTGATGCACCCACGAATGCCAATAAATTTATGGAGCTGCTTAAAAAATATCCACAACCTTTAAAAGTTGATTTTTCGGTATTAGGTTTCGGCTCAAAATCTTATCCCGATTTTTGTAAATATGCCTTTGAGATCAATAATGCATTGTCTGTACAAGAGTGGGCAACACCTTTGTTAGAAATACATACCGTTAATGATAAATCTCCTGAAGAATTTGGTCAATGGGCTACGCTTTGGTCACAAAAAACAGCAATGCCATTTGAGGTTTCTCCTAAATTGTTTGCCATCAAACCAAAACGTTTGCAAAAACTAATGGTAACAGAAAAAACAACCATTGCTCATGAAGAGGGCTCATTTTTGATCCATCTGAAACCTAAGCGCAGACTTCGCTTTACCTCGGGCGACCTTTTGGCAATCTACCCTGCAAGCGACCATAGAGAACGTTTGTATTCGATAGGTAAAGTAAATAAGGCTGTACAATTAAGTGTAAAACTACACGCCAATGGTTTAGGCTCTGGCTATTTGTACCAACTTGAACCTGGGCAAACCATTAAAGCCAGCATCAATCCTAATCCACATTTTAATTTCCCTAAAAAAGCATCCACAGTGATCATGATCTCTAATGGAACAGGTATTGCACCGTTTTTGGGAATGATTGACGATAACCATAAAAAAGTAAACTGCCATTTGTATTGCGGTTTCAGGGCAGCTACTTCGTTTGAGCTTTATCAGGAGGCTATGGATAAAAATTTAGCCAATCAGAAACTGCAGAGTTTAAATTTAGCCTACTCTAGAGAGGGCAATAAACAATATGTAAACGATCTGGTACGTCGCGATAAAGATTTGATAGCAGAAGCCATGCAAAAAGACGGAGTGATCATGATCTGTGGCTCATTGGCCATGCAAAAAGATGTAATTGAACTATTGGAAACCATCTTCCAGCAAAGCGACAATAAAGAAGTAAGTTATTATCAATCGCACAATCGGATATTGATGGATTGTTATTAAGTATTTCATGTCAAAAGCGTGGTTCGTGGTGACACGAACCACGCTTTTTGTTTTAACTTTATTTGACCAAATATTTCGAGATGTTCAAATTTGGTGAAGTATAAGTCTTCCCCTCATCTGTAATCAAGATACAGCTCATTTTTGGATAACGTTTCAACAACTGCAGACCTGCCTTTTTACCCATTACCATAATAGAAGTACTCAATCCATTTGCCATTTCGGCACTAGGGCCAAAAACAGTAACGCTGCATAAGCCTGTAGCAGGGTAACCAGTTTTAGGGTTGATAATGTGTGCATATCGTTTGCCATTAAACACCACAAACTTCTCGTAACTACCAGAGGTAACTACTGCTCCATGTGCTAAAGGAACTATCGCCATAAGCTCGTTTGTGTTTTTTGGATTGGTAATGCCAATATTCCATGGTGTACCATCGGGTTGTTTGCCCCAAGTGTTCATATCGCCAGATCCATTTACAATACCAGCTTTCACCCCTTTGGCCAACATCATTTCTCTGCATCTATCGGCAGCATAACCCTCTCCCAATGCACCAAAGCCAATTTTCATCCCTTTTAGTTTCAAAAAAATGGTGCTGTTCTTTTGGTCTAAGATGATGTTTTGGTAGCCCACTTTTTCAACCGATTTTTTTATGGCCTCTGGTGTAGGCATTTTTACCATAGAACCATCAAATTTCCAGATCCTATCCATCGCAGCAAAGCTGATGTCGAAAGCGCCACCAGTAAGTTTAGATAATTTAATTGCCCTTTGGGTAAGCTCAAAAACTTCTTTGTCTACTTTAACAGGGGCAATGCCTGCATTTTGATTGACTTTAGATACTTGTGTATAAGGACGCCAATCTGAGATGAGGTTTTCTATCCTGGTTACTTCTGCAATTACCACATCGATATTGGCTTCTGCGGCAGCAGAGTCTTTGTCAATAATGGTAATGTCGAACCTGCTGCCCATTAGGGTTACCGCTCTCTTTCTCAATACCTGCGAAAAAGATGTAAGACTAGAAAGGAGTAGGGCAATCAATAAAAGCTTTTTCATGTTCAATTCAACGTTTTGGATAATAATTTGAACAAAAATAACGTTTATTTAGATTAATTATAAATAATAATCTACATTTGATTTAAACCTAAAGATATGGATCAGCAAAATAGACGTATTTTTTTAAAACAGACCTTTAGCCTTGGCGTAGGCGCAGTGGTATTGCCAAGTCTTTCTGTTTTTACTGCCTTTGGTGCTCAAAATGTAAGCACTGCAAATGCGCAAGCACCGTTTCAGTTTACTCAGGTTAAATTACCTTATAACTACGATGCTTTGGCACCTTATATTGATGCCCTTACCATGGAAATCCACTATTCGAAACACCATACGGCTTATATCAAAAATGTGAATGAAGCATTGGTTAAAGAAAACCTCAGCTTTGCTAATGAGTTTGATTTTTTTAACCAAACATCTCGTTTATCTGCAAAATTAAGAAACAATGGAGGTGGTGCTTGGAACCATAATTTCTTTTGGGAGTGTATGCAACCAGCTAATGCCACCGCACCATCTGGAGCACTTAAAAACGCAATTGAAAAATCATTTGGATCTGTAGATCAGTTTAAAACATTGTTTACACAAGCTGCTCTGGGGCAATTTGGTTCTGGCTGGGCTTGGCTCATCAATGATTAAGGCAATTTAAAAATTACGGCAACCCCTAATCAAGATAATCCACTGATGGACGATGCACCAGTAAAAGGAAAACCATTGTTGGCCCTAGATGTGTGGGAACATGCCTATTACCTCAACTATCAGAACAAAAGAAACGACTATATCTCTGCTTGGTGGCAGGTGGTAAACTGGGATGAAGTAGCCCGTCGTTTGGTATAAATGGCTTAACCTGGTTGGTTGATGAAGTCCTGTTTACCCATGCCATTTCAATGTGGTGTGGGTAACGCAGGCACAAATTAAAACAGAAACTCAACTTAAAGAATTGCTGCCTAAAAATTGTTGAAACGACTGTTTGAATGTGGTTCCAATGCTAATTTCGTAATTATTTGTGAGCACGATATTGTTTCCATGAATAGATTGGATGTGCTTTTTAGCTACAATATGAGATTTATGTACCCGAATAAAATTGTTGTTGTGCCTTAGGGCGTATTCAACATCTTTCATAGAGTTATGTTGTACATATTGGGTAAGCGTGGTCTGTACAACTACATAATGTTCTAGGGCATTAATAGAAATAATATCATCGCATTTTACTTGCAGGTATTTGCCATTACTTGCCGATTTGATAAATAGAATATCTTTATTAGCCCCAGGAAATTCTTCTTTTGGTGGCTCTATTAGCCTATTGATCGTTTCTGCAAACTTTTGTTCAGAAAAAGGCTTCAATAGATATTGGTTACAAAGCACATCATAAGCCTGTAGGCTGTATTTGGCATGTCCGGTTACAAAAATCAACTTGTCTACCTTATCTCTAATCACCGAAGCAAGCTCTAGCCCAGATATTTTTGGCATATCAATATCTAATAAAAGAAAATCGATAGGTACTTTTGAAGCCGAAATTTCTTTAATTGCCTCCAAGGGATCATCATAGGTATGTAGTAGTTCTAGATAAGGCAAGTTGGCAATGCATTTTTTTAACTTTTCAATGCAATGCGGTTCATCATCAACAATTACACAAGAGAATTTTTGGGTAGGGTTCATAAGTTATTTGGGGCCAACTCTTCTTTACTGTTATTTTAAATTCTAATGTACAGATAACTTGTTAGAGTTCTGTTGCTTAATGAAAAATATATCCTTAAAATTTAAAAGATATGGATGTTAATGTATGAAAAATGGCAGTTAATGTATTAAATATGTAGTTTCAAGAAAAAAGTTCTTTGTAAATGCGCAGGCTACCTAAATTCGTTTACAAACCCTTACTAGCAAATTGTACGAACATGAATTTGTTTTTGGCTAAACTTTAGCTGCAAAATTGCTTGAATACTACTACCCATGTGTGATAGATAGCCATGTGCTATGCTGTCAATACAAATTAATTAACTGATCAAATTATTGGTATCAAAATGATAAAATCCAGAGAGAGGATAAGGAGTAGATGGTTTCGGATATCCCTATACCAAATAAGTTGAAATATTTACCTTATCATGAAGACAAAAGAAATGTAGTCCATAAATCCTAAGTCAAATTTTAACGCTCTCTCCAAATGAAAAAAAAATTGACAACCATCTCGGTGATGGATATGTTAGCGCTAATGGTACCAGTTAATGGCATTAAACAAGATGCATTTTTGGTATGGATGTATACAAAAGGTAGTTCTGGAAATAAATTGCGATATCCCAAATACAATTGGATAACGGAATTAAATTTTTTAGCTACCAAACGTGGCTGAAGAAAAACTGATCGTTATTGGTTGTGATGACAATACAACCATGTTCTCTATCTTAAATAGGATAAAGGACACTAATTTCTTTGTGCCCAATGTCATCTCTGTGACCAGAACATCTGATCTGATGACCATTGCCAGATCAATGAACCCCGATCTATTGATCATGTGTTTTCGCAACAACCAAAATGCGCTGAGCGACTTTAATATCTTTGTTAAAAAACCAGAGATTCCAATTCTTTGTCTAACCCGTAAATTTGAGAGTGAAATTTTAGGTGTAACCCAAACCAATATTGTATTTGCCTACCCATTAGAGCATTTGGCCAATAACGAATATTTCAATTCTACCGTTAATTCTATATTTCTAATGCGGTCAAAGCCTTTGCCAAAGGTAGAAGAACCTCATTTTACAGTTCCTGTAGCTAGAAATGCACCACCAGAAAATCATCGAAACTTGAGTAGATATGCTTTAGAGCTCGATCAGAAAGTAGAAGTATTGCTAAAAATAAAAAACCGGATCTCGAATCTTTATCCAAATGTTGACGATCCGACCAAAGCAGAATTAACTTCTATTGTTAATTCTATTAAAATGGCCGCCCACGACCACAAACTGTGGGAAGATTTTAAAGTTTATTTTGAGCAGACCAATCCTTATTTTTTATCGCAGCTGGCCAAAAAATATCCATCGTTAACTGCCATAGACCTCAAATATTGTTGTTATCTGGTGATGAATATGTCTAATGACGATATCAAGAGTTTGTTGGGAATTAACCAAGAAAGTGTGCGTACCCACAAATACCGTTTAAAAAAGAAAATGTCTCTGCCTAAAGATCAAGACCTTAAAGGTTTCTTAAGATCTGTAGGTTAATTTGCCTTTAGGTTTTTCTACTAAAAATAGACACGAATTCTCGTTGTCTACGATTTGTCTATGCCTTTGAGACAAACATCAATTATTGTCTACGAATGGTACATGGCCAATCTTAGCATCTACTCACTCTTCTCTATAGCTTTACATCAGCGATTTCAATTTTCAGGTGATCGTTGCTACTCAATTCAAAAAAAATAACTAAAGAGATGATCAGTAAGGCACTTCAATTTACTAAAGATGTTTTAGACCAGTTCATCAAGAACAGGTTTGGTTTAGACGACAGCAAGGTATTGTTGAACACGCTGATTGAAGGCAATGGGGCTTTACCACAGATCAACCAAAATAAAATAGTCATCTCTTTAATCAATATAGAGAAAGAAGGCGTTAGGCCTTTTTATAACCGCAATCAACTGTTAGAAAACGGAAATTATGCAACCATTAATCCATCAGAAAGATATAACCTTGTAGTATTGATCAGTTCAAATTTTGATGACTATAGTGAAACCTTAAAATTTTTAAATGCGGTGATTGTTTTTTTTCAGATCAATAACACACTTGATGCCAACACTTCGGCTAATGTCCCACCAGGGATTGATAAACTAGAGTTTGACATTGAAAAAATCACCTATCACCAGATGCAAGGTTTATGGACTGCTATGGGTGCCAAATATCAACCATCTGTGATCTATAAGATGAGATTAATTACCATCCAAGGAAACGAAGCAGAAGAAATTACTTCGGGTATTACACAAACTTCAACTTTATTGGCACAATGATGCAAAACAAATTCAATATCGTTTTTAAGGTAGAAGTGCAACATGCTTACTTCGAGCAGAACATTTGC
This sequence comes from Pedobacter sp. Hv1, assembly GCF_001412215.1. Taxonomy (GTDB): domain Bacteria; phylum Bacteroidota; class Bacteroidia; order Sphingobacteriales; family Sphingobacteriaceae; genus Pedobacter. The sequence continues at coordinate 240,202 of NZ_LLWP01000002.1, read as the reverse complement.
GATTGTTTGCAATTTAATGCCTCAGCTACAACGGTACAGCTATTTACAAGATTCGATTTTAAAATGAGAAGAAAGATTGATGGATTTGAATTGTATACCAATGCCCAATCTGTGGTTTCTCTATTACAATACATCAATCAAGTTACAGGTACAACAGCCTTCGAATTTAATATCACCAGCAGCAATAGCTATTTCAATATTTTTACCGACTTACCGATCAATTGGTTGGGGCAGTTACATTACGATACACAGTCGGCTTTAAATGAGCAACAAGATGAAGCGCTTGTACTAGCTGTACAATTGGAAGAAACCTATCACACCTCAATTTTAGGAAGTTTGGTGGTGCATTTCAACGATATCATCAAATTTTCTAAGGAAAGTTTAGCCGCACAGTTTAATATCAATTTTAGTGCAAGAGCTACACAATGGCAATATTTCATCATTAATAAGAGTGCCATCCAATGGAGTAGCCCAAAAATCAACAGCAAATTGGCAATTGAGTTTGACGGGCCAGAAAACGTAGTGATAGAGACAGGAGAAAAGGCTCTGTTTTTTTCTTCAGGTACCCAATTGCTTCCTTTAAGCAAATACCCAAAATACAAACTTGATCTCGTTGATGCACCTTTTGGAAGCGATGATCGAATGCCACAAAATCGGATGGTTAAAACCATATTTAAGGGACTTCCAAACCCCGAAGCAAAACAAATTGGAAATGTAAATAGCAACACAAAAGACTTGGTTTCATCACCAATATATGTATATGTATAAAATCAAACAGTTTTAAAATTATAAGTTTATGAATTTATCTAATATCCAATCGCCTGGGGTTTACATAAACGAGCTTAATGCTTTTCCCAATTCGGTAGTGCCTATTGCAACTGCTGTTCCAGCTTTTATTGGTTATACGCCGCAAGCTGTGTACGAAGGAAAATCTTATTTGAACGTACCACAGAAAATCACTTCCCTATCAGATTTTGTGGCATTTTATTGTTACCCTGATCCACCGGCACCAGCTAGTCCATCAAAACAATACAATCCTGAGTATTACCTGGTTCAACAAAAAAGCCAGCCTACAGATCCAAACTACTTGGTTATTGATGGTGCTTTTTATTCTATTGTTCCAGATCCTAACACTATTTATTACCTCTACAATAGCATTAAGTTATTTTACGACAATGGTGGGGGCGATGCTTACATTGTTTCTGTTGGTACTTATGGTGCGCCTTCAAAAAGTCCAATGACTCCTGGTACACAGATCATCAACCCTAATGTTAAACTAAACGACCTAACAGCTGGGCTTAAACTCTTGATCAATGAACAGGAGCCAACCATGTACATCTGTCCAGAAGCCACATTGCTGTCTATTGGCGACAATAGCACCTTAATGGAAACCATGTTATTGCAATGTACACAGACCCAAACGGCCATGTGTTTGTTTGATATTATTGGTGGCAGAAACCCAGATCCAATTTTATATACCAACGATATTACAACTTTTAGGAATAATACAGGGGTTACGGGTTTAGATTATGGAGCTGCCTATTATCCATTTATTGGTACATCGATTATGCAAACCAATGATATTGATTATACCAATCTTTTTGGTGGAGATGTAAAACAATTGGCACCACTATTAAATTCGCCAACCAACCCAAATCCAGTGGCTGCTACCATTTTGTCGAATATAGAGAATCCTCCGGGTACACCTTTAACTGTATTACAATACCACAATGCGTTAATCAATGCCAGTAAAACTTACAGTACATTGATTAACCAAATTTTAGCAGGGGCAAATATTTTGCCTCCAAGTGGAGCCATGGCGGGAGTAATTACCACAACCGATAATCAGGTTGGCCCATGGCAAGCACCAGCTAACGTTTCTATTGTGGGCGCCACCTCATTGCCCATCTGTTTATCAGAAAGCCAACAGGCCAATTTAAATATGGATGCGGTTTCGGGTAAATCTATCAATGCCATCCGTTTTTTTAATGGTATCGGTATTTTGGTTTGGGGAGCTAGAACATTAGAAGGAAATAGCCAAGATTGGAAATACATGCAAGTAAGAAGAACTCTTACATTTATAGAGCAATCTTGTAAATTGGCTGCACATCCTTATGTTTTTCAACCCAATGATAAAAATACGTGGGAAGCGGTGAAATCGATGATTTCTAGTTTCTTAACCTCGTTATGGAAAGAAGGCGGTTTAATGGGAGGTACACCAACAGATGCTTTCTCGGTAAGCTGCGGATTAGGTACCACCATGACGGGTGATGATATCCTTAATGGACGGATGACTGTAGTAGTCAGAGTAGCACTCATTCGTCCGGCAGAGTTTATTGTACTTACCTTCCAACAACAAATGCCAGTTTCAGGCTAATTTAAACTCACAAGATTAATTTACACCATTAAAATATAAGATTATGGCAGATGATGGCAGCAAACAAGGCTCAACGTGGCCGATGCCCAAGTTTAGGTTTGAAGTAGACCTAGGTACAGAATTAAAAGGTGTGGCCTTCCAGGAAGTGTCTGGAATGGATGTAGAAACACAGATTATAGAATACCGTCAGAGTAATAGTCCACTTTTTTCGACCGAAAAAATGCCGGGTATTTCAAAGTATGGAAACATTACCATGAAGAGAGGGATTTTTGTAAACGACAATACCTTTTGGAATTGGCATGCCGAAATTAAGATGAACACGATCAAAAGAAGAACAATTTTGATCAAATTACTGGATGAGGGCGGCAAAGTGACCATGCAATGGACATTGAGCAATGCCTGGCCAACAAAAATTACCAGTACAGACCTTAAATCGGATGGCAATGAAGTAGCTATTGATACCATTGAGATTGCACACGAGCAATTGACCATTACCAATGGCAAGTAAGGAATATGCAGTAAGTTTTTACTTTGAGCTTTCTTTTAAAGGAGAAGACGCCTCTTTTCAAGAAGTAACGGGTATCTCTAAAGAAATGAGTGTAGAAGAAGTAGTATGCGGAGGCGAAAATAGATTTAAATATAGATTGCCAACCGTTGCTTCAAGTCAGAATTTGGTACTTAAAAGAGCTCTTATTCCCGAAGGATCATTGTTGAACGATTGGTGTGCCAGTTGTATAGATGATGGTTTGGCCAATAAGATTACTACGCAAGACATTTCTGTGAGCTTATTAGATGCAGATGGTACGGTGTATGTAAAATGGACTTTCCATAATGCTTACCCCATTAAATACGCAGTATCTGATTTGAAATCGCAAGAGAACGGAATTGTAATCGAGTCTATCGAATTGGCCTACACTTACTTTACCATTGCACCAACTTCGATGTTCGGAAATTTATTTGATTAAAACTATGCCCATTGAGATTAGAGAATTGATTATTAAAACAGAAATATCCACAACAACTAAAAATGATCATGCTGCAATAGCCGATAAGGATTTAGAAGTATTGAAAAGACAGTTGTTAGAAGAGTGTAAGCGGATAATTGCTGCTAAAACAAACAAGAACAATTATAAAAGATAGGAGCTGAAATGGAATTAATGAAGATTAGTGGTTTTACAGACGAGAACTTTCAAACACCCTTAAAGGATGCAAATTCGATCGTTATTAGCCCCTATTATTTAATGATTAATCCCGAATCGCTTAAAATACAGCGAAGCATTGAGTATAACCAACAACAGGTGCCCAATACAAGTTCGCCCTCTCAAAAATACAAAAGTACACCTAGCGATAAATTAAACTTCGATATCGTAATTGATTGTACAGGTGTGGTTGATTCAGACAGGACAGACATGTCTGTAGAAATCAATAAGCTCGAAACCATCGTATTTACCTACAATGGAAAAATACACCGACCCAATTTTGTGAAAATACAATGGGGGCAAAACTTAAGCTTCAATGGGGTATTGACATCATTCGATATCTCATATACCTTATTTAAACCAAATGGCAGCCCTTTAAGAGCTAAAATATCATTGGCTTTTTGTCAATATATTTCCCCTACAACGGTCGAAAAAACAGACAAGAAACTATCGCCAGATATGAGCCATTTGGTTACCGTGGTAAAGGGCATTACCCTACCACAATTGTGTCATACCATTTGGAATGATGAGTTGTATTATATCCAAGTGGCCAAATACAACGACCTCAATAAATTTAGACATTTAAAAGGGGGCGAAAAACTTGTTTTTCCACCCATTATACAAGCTCAATAATGGCAGCTTCAGACAACATAGAAACTGGGAGTGTAGCAACTTATGATATTAAGGTTGATGGGAATCTGATACCTGATGTATTTGGCATATACGCCATTACGGTAGAAAAGAAAACCAATAGAATACCCTTTGCCAAAATCGTTGTCTTAGATGGAAAGGCAGAAACCGGGATGTTCGATGCCAGTTCTTCAGCTACTTTTAAACCCGGTGGTAAAGTAACCATTGAAGCAGGTTATGATTCTGATAACAAATTGATTTTTAGTGGCATCATTACCAAACAAACCATCAGAATCGACGAAACAATCGGTTCTGCCTTGGAAGTTGAATGTAGAGATTTAGCCATCAAAACTATCATTGGTCGTAAAAGCCTCACTTTTTCTAAAAAGAAAGATAGCGATATTATCGAATCCATTCTTGGTAATTACAGCGATCTAAGCGCTGATGTAGCGGCTACCACAACCGTTTGGCCAGAACAGGTACAATATTATGTAACCGATTGGGATTTTATATTGGCCAGAGCCGAGGTAAATAGCTTGGTGGTAAATGCAATTAATGGCAAAATTTCTGTCCAAAAACCAGATGCAACCCCAACACCAGTATTGATAGTAAAGTATGGTGATAACCTGCTCTCTTTTAATGCTGAAATGAATGCGGTTACCCAACTTGGAGCGGTTAAAGCCAGTACATGGGATTTTAAAAATCAGACTATTAGTTCTGGTGAAGCTTCCAATGACTTGGCAGGTCCTGGAAATATCAGTTCAAAAGACTTGTCTGCAGTAATTGGTTTGGCAGATTATCAGTTACAAACTACCGCTCCAATGGAATCGGCCGATTTAACCACTTGGTGCCAAGCACAATTAATTAAAAGCGAGTATTCGAAAATACAAGGTGAAGCCAAGTTTCAGGGAACAAATTTGGTTGAACCCGGTACTTATATTACTCTACAAGGTTTGGGCGATCGTTTTAATGGTAACCACCTTGTTTCGGGTGTAGAACACGATTTTTCGAATGGAAATTGGGTTACAGAAGTAAGTATTGGACTTCCACCTACTTGGTTTATGGACGAGCCAGATATCATGGCACAATCGGCATCAGGTCTTTTGCCTGGTGCAAGAGGCCTATTTAATGGTACCGTAAAAAAAATGTACGAAGACCCCGATACCCAATTTCGGATTTTGGTAGATGTACCCTTATTTGATACCAATGGAGAGGGGATTTGGGCGAGGCTTTCTAATTTTTATTCGACAAATGGAGCGGGCGTATTCTTTATGCCTGAAGTAGGTGATGAAGTTATTCTGGGCTTTTTAAATGAAGATCCACGCTATCCGATCATTCTCGGTAGCCTATACAGTGGTACCAAAAATGTTCCCTTTACTGGCTTAACTGCAGATCAGAAAAACACAATTAAAGCCATCGTTTCCAAATCGGGTATTTCTGTAGAGTTTAATGACGATAAAAAAATATTCACCATTGCTACACCTAGTAAAAATACCATTGTTTTGAGCGATGATGCCAAGCAAATTTCCATTACCGACCAAAATAACAACAGTGTGGTCATGTCGTCTGGCGGTATCGTAATGAAAAGCCCATACGACATTAAGATAGAGGCAGATCAGCAAGTAACCATTCAAGGCCAACAAGGGGTTAAGATTTTAGCACCTACTGGCGATGTAGAAACGAGTGGAATCAATATAAAAGAAACAGCAGATAGCCAATACTCCTGCCAAGGCGGAGAGATGGCGCAAATTAATAGTGGAATGGAACTGACACTGAAAAGTGCCATGATAATGATCAATTAAAACTTATGCCGCCAGCAGCTCGATTAACAGATTTTCATGAATGTCCGATGATGGACCCCGGATTACCTCCAATTCCTCATGTAGGCGGACCAATTGTTGGTCCTGGAGAGGTTACGGTTTTAATTGCTGGCTTGCCGGCAGCAAAAGTGGGCGACATGCTGATTTGTGTAGGACCGCCAGATTCGATTGTGAAAGGATCGGCAACGGTATTCATTGGTGGTATGCCAGCTGCAAGGCTTGGCGACCAAACCGCACATGGTGGCGAAATTCTTTTGGGGGCATTTAATGTAGAAATAGGTGGCTAAATCAATCAAATATGAGCATAATTTTTTAGGATCGGGCTGGGCCTTTCCTGTTACTTTCTCTGCGGGCAATAGCCAGTTAGAATTGACGGCAAATGAGCAGAATATCAATGATAGTATCGATATTATTTTATTGACCAAAAATGGAGAAAGATGTTTTGAACCACAATTTGGCTCGGGTTTGCAACAATTTTTCTTTAAAAAGATGGACGAAACATTAAGAGGAGAGATTGCAGAAGCAGTTAAAATCTCGCTCTTAAATAATGAACCCAGAATAACAGTATATGATGTGAAAGTAGAATTTATAGACCTGTACAATGGTTTAACTGAAATCTCCATTTTGTACATGTATAACCAAACCAACACCAGACATAATTATGTGTTCCCTTTCCATATCAATGAAGGGACAAATTTGAGTTGAGCATAAATGAAAATTATGGACCAAAATAGCGCAATATTGGCTCAGGAAATGGCTCTCATTCCAGGCTCTTCCCTAATAGATGGAAGAACTGAAATTGATCGGCTTTCTTTCTTGTCTAATTTTGCGTCGGTGATTAATTTTTATAACCACGATAATACCATCAATGGCAATTGGGCTCCATTTTTATTAAAAGATCCAGCTTTTCTTTTGGCCCATATCTCTAAAACAAAAGTCGAAAAAATACTATCTGCCTATCTCATTACCTGTAACCAAATTGAGCCCATTGTTAAAAAACAACGAATCAATAGGGCACTTTTTATTGGGATGAATAACCTGTTTGATCAATTGACTACAATATTTGTGCGCATAGAAAGATGGACTCATTACATGCAGGTAACGGACATAGACTATGAGCTAAAAAAATATGTGCTTCATCAAGTTAAAAATACTTATAGTGCTTATTTCTGGGCAATTATGGCCATTAGAGAAGACCTTTCCTTATTGCCTTATGGATTTAAAATCAAAGCTGTTCCTTATGAGCAGTTTAACCATTTTGATGAGCAGATCTGGAAACAGAGTAGAAATAAGATTCCCTATTGGGAGGTATTGGGTATTGCCCATCAAGTAGATGAAAATAGTAGACCCCTAACTGTATATACAGCAATTCAAAAAATTGGCAATGAACTCTTAAATTTCTTAGAGGCCATTGTAACTTATGCAGCAAAAGAATATGAAACTGTTAAAAGCGAAAAAGGAAAATATCCAGACACGCTTTTGTTAAGGACATTTGTTGATCTTTTGGGCAATTATAAAGACCAGTTGAATGAGGTTTCGCAAAAACACCTCCAATTTTATTACCAAGATATTCTAAAACAATCTATCCAACCCGCAGTTGCAGACCAAGCACTTGTTTTTGCAACTTTGGCTAAAACCGATACCACTTTTACGCTGCCAGCCTATACATCTTTTAACGGTGGGGTAGATGCTCAAAAAAATCCAATCTTATTTGCTAATCAGACCGCTGTCAATCTTAATCCTGCAACAATTACTGGAGCATATACCATTGCTAAATGTAAGGATACAGGCAGTTTTCCTTTTACAGCACTCCAAGCTGTTTCAAATCCAACAAGTATCCAAAAGGATGAAGATGGAAAAGTAAAAAGTTGGAAATTTTTTGGCGACCAAAGCCTAGCAATTGCAAATGCATTGCAAACTGGTTTTATCATTTCTTCGCCATTACTGTTGTTAAGAGAAGGAAAACGAACCGTGACACTCGAATTTGAAAATATTGATTTTAGTCCATTTTTTGAGCAAATAACTTTTTACCTCAGTACCCAAAACAGATGGTTATTGGTCAATAAACCAGTTGATGTTAAATTGATTGCTAACAATTCAATTCAGCTTACCATTCATGCTGATGCACCAGAAATTGAAATTTTTTTAAAAAATCCTGAAAAAATAGCAAGCTCTTGGCCAATGTTGAAAATGGAGTTTGCAGCAGTAGCCGATCTTACCACATTATTACAAACCATTAGCGCTATTGATCTTTCTGTAACAGTTACTGGTGTTAAAACATTTCAATTGTACAATGATTTTGGTCCAATTAGCGCTAAAAATCCTTATCAGCCCTTTGGTTCAATTCCACTACTCAACAGCAATTTTATCATTGGCAACAATGAAATTTTTAGCAAACAACTGTCGTCTTTCAATATGGAGATTGATTGGAACAATTTACCACCAAGTTTTTTATTCTATTATCTAACTTACAACAAATACTTAGTGGGTAGCTTGGTCAAATTGCCTTTGTTAAAGCGCTTTACCAATTGGTTGTTTGGCAAAAACAAAACTGCAGATTTAAGAAGATATCCATTCCATAACCAGTGTTTTACAGGCGATTTTAAATTGCTGCAAGATGGAGAATGGAAAACATTTGGCATGTTGGCCACTGCTCAACTCAATGATGGTTTAACTACTACTGTTGCTGTAACCGCTCCTAATGCTACAGCCAGCGTAAATGAAATATTGCCATCATTATTTGCCATACAAGACCAATCTTTGGTAGCTCAAAGTTACTTTTCTTATTTGCCAGTTAGCAATCCTGCGGTTACGGTTGCAGATCCAACAGTAGTGGATCCAAGTATTCAAAACATCACAGCATTCAAATATACCGATAGCAGTACTTCTGGTTTTATGAAAATTGTGTTGAGCGGAAATCCTTATGGTTTTGGTTCTGGTATCTATTCCAATGTTGTAGCCCAAGTGGCCACCTATAACTCGTGGCTTTTATATAACAGCGCAACTATTGATGAATTAATTCCTCCCGCCAATTTACCATTTGCCCCAAAAGTATCGGGTTTAACCGTAAATTATAGTGCCAGTGCACAGTTAAATGGCGAATTGAAATATCCCTTTCAATGTTATTCTTATTCGCCCATGGCAACAGATCCTTTCGTTTTTAATTTGAAAGAAACTACTGTGAGCACAAGCGCAGCAATAGGGTCAGTTGTTAACAGCAATGAAAGCACCTCAACCAACGGTTTATTATTTGCTCCGAATTACAACGGATTTTTATTTCTGGAAATGGACAACTTGGCGCCAACAGAATCACTTAACTTTTATTTTGAATTAACCAGAGATCAGGTAGCGCTAAGCCAATCAGAGAGCAAAGCCGCCTATTATTACCTCAATGAAAATGGCTGGCATGCTTTAACAGTTGTGGCTGACGAAACAGCTAATTTTAGTTGTTCGGGTATCGTAAGCCTAGCTGTTCCAACACAAATAGCCCAACAAGACTTTATGGGCAAGGGCAAAAAGTATTGGTTTTGTATTACCGCAGATACCAGTACCACCACATTTGCCAACGTGGTGTTTTTACAAACCAATGGTTTTGTAGTGCAACGTGAGGGTCACCCGTTTTTGTCAACGCAACTGCCAAGTCAAAGCATTACAAAACCTCAATTTGCTATTCCACAAATTGCAACCCTCATACAACCCTTCCCATCATTTGGCGGTAAGGTTGAAGAAAATACAACGCAAATGAACCAAAGGGTAAGCATGCGGTTAAAAACAAAAGACCGGGTGCTCACCAGTGAAGATTATTTCTGGACAATTAAGCAAAACTATCCTGATGTTTATTATACTAAAACCCTATTTGATAATCGGTTAAAAATAAGCAGGGTATACCTTGTAAAAGCCTATTCAAACTGGCAAGAAGCTAATGCCTTTACACCTTTGCTAAGCACTTGTCAACTCAAAGAAATCAATCAACTTTTAACGGAAGGCGCTTCAGGTTTGTCGCCAATCCAAGTCTCTAATTTTGAATTTAATCCTGTTTACATCACAGCAGATTTACTAATTAAACAAGGTTATGCTTGGGATGGGGTTAAAAGAACAGTGAACCAAGCCTTATGTCTTTATTTATCGCCCTGGATTGTCAGTGATCAACCTACAATTACCATAGATCAAGGGATCGATTTGGCTGCATTAATTACGTTTATCAAAGGCATTCCCGGAGTTGATGAGGCAAAAAATGTGACTTGGAATTATACCAACGAAATCAATTATGGAGCGGGAAAATTGATCGTGTCTTGTATGGAACATCACCTTAGTCAATTGAACTGATATGGAAGCGCAATATTATATCATAGCTGAACAATTGCCCCTTACGCAGGATTTCAAATCGCTGAAAGAGGAAGCTTTGGCTTTTATTCAGGAGCATGGCGGAAACGAGTGGACCAATTTAAACCCGAGTGATCCCGGAGTAACCATTTTAGATCAGGTTTGTTATGCACTTACAGAATTGGGCTATTGTAATGATTTTTCGATCAATGATATGCTTACCGCATCAAATGGAAAACTGAAAATCAAAAATCAATTTTATTTACCAGAACAGATTTTAACCAGCTCTCCAGTTACCCTAAACGATTACAGGAAATACTTAATTGATAATGTGAAGGGGCTTAAAAACGTAATGATCTATGCCAAATGCAATACATTTTATCAGGCCTATTTATCAATTGATGAACATGTAGTACAAGCAAGCGATCAAGACCTTGAAAAAGAAGCTTTTTATTGCCTGAACAAATGTAGAAATACCAGTGAGTTGTTTTTCATGCCCAAGGTGTATGAAAAGGTAAATAGGGTATTGATTGGTGAACTGGCCATTGAAAATGAAAGTGAATTGACCAATATTTTAATCGAGCTCAATACGGCCATTCAGAATGCCATATTTCCAAAAGCTGACCAAGTAAGTTACGATCACTTAAAGCAAGATGGTTACGATACCAATGAGATATTTAACGGGCCCTTGCTCCAAAATGGATGGATTACAACTGCAGCATTGGGTACCAAAAAAGATCAATTGACCATTGCCGAAATCACCAATGTAATGAGGTCAATTAAAGGGATCAGTACAGTTACTGGTTTGGCATTTAAAGAAGGGCAGGATCAGCCAGCAACAAGGGAACATGAAATTCTCCATATTGATTTAAGTGAGCTCACCATCAACTATAAAGGGAACAGTATCAATTTTGATCTCCAATTGGCACTGAACCAAACTAGGCCACCAGAAATGCATATCGTTTTGGGGGCTGCGGTTAACATTCAAACCACTTTGCCAAAAGGTAAATACAGAGATATCAATAACTATTATTCCATCCAAAATACTTTTCCAGAGCTGTATGCCGTGGGTGCCAATGCCATTACTGCTAATGCAACTCCGTTTCAAATAGCGCAATCCAGACAGTTAAAAGGATATTTAACCTTATTTGATCAGGTACTGGCCAACCAGTTTTCGCAATTGGCCAATATCGATCAGCTCTTTTCTTTTAAAAATTCCATTAACGGCAATCCTTCTGATGTTAAAGAATTTTACGACGTGAAAGATGCCTACGAAAAACAGCATTTGGCCTATCCGGCACCATACCTTACTTTTTCGCCCACTTATTATTACCAATCTCTTTACAATGTACCTCATATTGGTCCTTTGTTAAAAGATAACGAGGCTTTGCGAATAATGACCACCGCAGAATCTGACAAAGAGGTAGAGGCTAATGCTTGGAAGGCTTATAAGCAAAATCCATACAACCCATACATTCATGGTTTAATGGAATTGATGGAAGATAAAACGGTCAATTTATCGAGAAGAAATGATTTATTGGATCATTTACTGGCCAGACACGGCGAATCTCCTTTGGTAATTGATGCAGTGATTAAGGGAACGGTTTATACCGGAAACAAGTTAAATGATCAAGTGATCTTGAAAAGCCTTTACCTGCAAAATTTTGGCTTGTTGTCTTATTACCGACAAAAAGCCTATAACTATTTGGCTGCAAATGAAATAAAGGGCTTGGATATCGAAATTCTGGCAACATTCAATAGGGCATTTTTTAGTGGAGATACCTCAGACTTTATTTTTGATGTACAAAAGATAGATCGACTTGAAAAACTAAAAGAATCTGATTTTATCAATTATGCAGCTTTAGAGTTAAAACTTGCTTTGCTTTTTGGTTTAAAAGCTCAATTTAAAAACTATCTCATCCACTATTACCACGAAAGTAGGAACGAAATTGCTTGGAGTTTAGAAATTCAGGTGGCCCTATGGTTAATTCAACACCGAAAAGGTTTCATCCTAATTGAAACTAAAGTGCTTTGGCAATTTATTGGTTTCGAAATGGTGGTAAAAATTGGGCAAGAAAACTGGCAGATAGACACTGCGCTAAATTATCAACAGCTTCTAGAACTGCATGATTTATTGACCCAAAATGGGCAGACTAGTTTAAATACGTTGTCAGACCAGCCTACGCTAAAAACAGCTGAAGTTACCTATCCATTAAAAAGGGTAGCAATTCAGCAAGACAATGATCATTTAAGTGCCCGAATTAAAAATACAGCGTATACCTATACCGTAAAAATAAAGGGAGGAGCACAAATAGACTTAGCAAATGATGACCTCATTTTCGGGAATAAACTAATCTTGATTCTTCCATCATTTCTTAAAAGCAATGACTTTACAGCACGATTGGATCTCTTTTTACAACAGACAGTTCCAGTTGCACTGAGCTGTAGCTATTATTTTAAGGAAAGTAAAGATCTGCTCAATTTGATTAAGGCATTTGTGAGCTGGCATAACTGTTTGATTAACGAAAAACCAAAACAGATTGACCACAACCAATTGCGCACACAAACTGCTATAATTTTAGCTAATCTACTCATTCACTATCATGCCGAAACAAAATGAGAGAAAATTTGAACCATATCATTGCTAAGCTGAGCTGGGACACTTCTTTTGACATGAAGGAGAAAGCTATTGAATTACAAGAACGCTTAAGTACTTGGAGCAAAATTAAAATGCCCCAAAATGTGGTTGATATTTTTGATCAATTTTGCCCGATAGCCCAAACTTGGAAAATTAAGACCTTAGCCATAGATCTTGGTCAAATTAATTTTGATCACCTTGAATTTGAACTGACTACCCAATTGAGAGCTCAATTGAATCGACAATTAATTGAATTGATCATTAATGGCAATAGAGGCAGTTTAAAAATTGAGATAGAAGATCATCCTACTTCCCATCTTCAACTATTGCGTTATTTTCTGCTCAATGGACTACTGCCGTGGAGCTACAAATCTACCGATGGATCAATTAACCAAATTTTAGCAGAACAGTTAAAAAACAACCTTAAAAGTGTAGCTGTCCTATTAAGAGAAATAGGGCAGACTGACTTTGAAGTTAGAAAGAGAATAGCTTGGCAAGCAAATGAAGCCAACTTAAAGATGATTGTGATTGGGCTAGAACCTCATCACCATATACAGGTTATTGATTTTTCAAACGAATTGATCAAAATACAGACGAAAGAAAATGTAGTTCGGGCAAATGGTGTTGATTTTAAGAAGCATCTCTGGTTATGGATACTGGATTACCTTTTAACAGAAAGAGGTACCATCTTTAACAAAGTAGCTTTTATGAAAAGCAATATTGAACAGATGGCGGCTCATTACAATGTAAGTTACGATGAACTTTTAATGTTGATTGAAAGTGCAGCCGATCAAATTAGTTTGCAACATGCCATTCAACACGAGTTTATAACCATTATCCATACCCTTTCTACTGCACATCAGATTGCAAAAGGGAAGCATAAAAGTGAAAAAAGCAAGGAGATAGATTATTGGGAAAGACTAAAGCGTTACTTTTTAAAATACCCGAGCAACCAAGCAAAAGATCAGCAAATTGAATTTAACGAATTAATGGTGAACCTTGCTAGAGCAGATCAATCTAAATTTGAACGTTTGGTTTTAGCACACGCAAATCGCAAAAATTGGTGGAAAAATCTAGCCCAGATTTTAAATGAGGAATCGTTGGAAGTGATCTATAAGGCATTGAACCTAACAAGTGCCAATGACCTGATCCAAAATGTATACTTTTTAACTAGCCTGAATAAAGAACTCCAATTAAATGTACAACGAAATGTAGTTTGGGAAATCGGATTGCAGTTTTTAGAATTCCATCAAAAAAGCACTTTTACCAACGCCCTGTTTTTGGCTTTTTATATCGATCAGTTGAGTAAAAAAAGTGGATTGAAAAAAGAGCAACTCGCCAGTCGATTGCTTGCCGCACATGTTCCAAGCTCAGTCAAAACATTGGTAAATATTGCACATTATAGCAATTTTACAAAGGCAATGGGAGAAGGTGTGGTTACCAAAGGTATAAGTTTACCCACAGCTCACATCACAACGCTGATTGCCAAATTTATAGGTGCATTAAACAATAATTCGGCAACAAAAGAAAGCATTTTGTTGCTGCAAAATCAATTGTCGAAAAGCATTTTACAAAACCCAAAATTAGCCTTAGCAGCGCTGATCGCCTATACTAAAAAAGACGGTTTAGAAAAAATGCTTCCCTATTTGTTAAGTCATCATATTACGCAGGTATTGTTAAAAGAAGTAGGTAATGCCCACACTGTTATTTTCTCGCAATTGAAACAACTAACAGAGCGATTTAAAAAAGGCAAAGGTGATGCCGATTTTAGCCATTGGCTCCATGTAAACATCAGCTACTTTGGCTTAATGGGAATAATCACTCAGCCACAATTGAAAGCCGAAAAACTGGTAGAATTGATCCTGATTAAAATGGCTAAACAGTTGTCGGCTAGTCAAATCAATCAATTTAAACGATTTGTTTATTTGGTAGCTAACACTCAATATGGTGCATTGGTTAATGTTGCTCAACTCTTCCAAAAGGATCAAAAAGAATTTACATGGCAGCAAGTCTATTCGTTAATGGTGCAGGCAGGAGACAATAGAACGGCCGTTGGTGAATTATTGCTAAATGCTTTAACCCGTAGGCAATTGACCATCATTAACCTGCAAAATAAGGTGGCAGGAAAAAAAATAAGCAATTATTTAATGCGTGGGGGCGCCCAACTGATGGAACTTTTGCTAGCGAAATACAATGCCATTTTAGTTAAACAGCTAGGGGAGAGTAAAATAGCAGATATCGAAAAGTTAAGTGCCGAACTGTATTGGAAGTGTTTGTTGGCCTATCAAAACCATATGGGGAATCAAGAAATGCTGAAAAGATCTTTTAAAGCAGCCATTTTATATCATTTTAACCTCTCATTACCACAAATAGAAGGCGAGGAAATTTCAATATCCCCTCTTCAACAAACAAAATTGATCCAGTTACAAAATGGGCAAGAAATAGCCTATAGAGATTTGTTTCTGGCCATTGAAACCTGTTTGAAATTGGGTTCAAATCACATCACAAAAGATGGTGTTGAGTTAAATTTCAATGCGCTTATAGCTATCGCATTAGAAACAGATGCCAAACAGGTTAAAAAAATATTGGCTTCATTTAGCATTTCAAAGAAGCGGATTATATTACTCCATTCGGCCATTTCTTTTGATCAGCTTACGTTATGGATGATTGATGTAAATGATACCACTGCAACACAGTCCATTCAAACATTAAAAGCATGGTTTAACTTGGTTGAGCATTTGTTGGGCGGGGCCATGCCTGAGTTGATCGAGTATCGTTTTTGGAATCTATTATGGAAAACACTGAAAACAAACCGGCTGTCTACTACCGATTTAAATCAGCTGGTGCAAACTTCCTTGTTTGAAATGACAAGACTACACTCATTCCATGTAGCATCGATCATAGCGGCTATAAAGGATAGCCAATTGAACATTACACCAATGTTGGCTAACATACTTGAAGTGCATTTGCCTAATTTTAGCAAGTTAAATCAAAATATACGTCCAGTATTACAAGCCGAAAAAATAGCCAAATCAAAAGATAAAGGATTGCTTTACGAATTGAGTTATCAGCTCATCTGTAAAAAACAAATTCCTAGCTGGTATAACAGTACTCAGGAAGAAGAAGTGCAGGAATTGCTTCATGAAATCATGGTCAATCACCCTGTGCAGTTTTTTCTAGTGCTGAAACAAGAAGTGATTAGCGAAGCACAACTGTGGTGGTTGAGCCAGAATATCGATTTTAAAGTATTGATCAAAGCAGTTACCAATTTAAACAAAGCCCAAAACACAACTTTAAAAGGGATAGAAGCCTTCTATTTTTCATTAGGTAATTTTATGGCTCAAGGCATTTCTGCAAAAGAAATACAATACCTGCTGTTTAAAAAGGCACTAAAAACCTGGTTAAATGGGAACTGGAAAATACTCTCGGCACAGCACATTTGGCAAGAACTGACCTGGGATATTTGCCTAGAAAGAGGGGTAGACAAAACAAAACTGATCCAAAGTTTTGATAGAATCAAACTTCAGTTTCCACCTGCATTACAAATTACATTTGCTCAGCTAGCAGATCAACAGCTGCAAACTAAGCAGACCGTACAAAACCTGACAGTTAAAAAACAGGTTTTAAAGCCTACTTTTATAGATAGTACCGAACTACTTAAAGATAGCATCTATATTCAAAATGCAGGCTTGGTGCTCATTAACCATTATATTCCGATGCTTTTTGAGCGTTTGGGTATCATTTCTGACGATAAAAAATTCCTGACGGATCAACAACAATCGGCTGTACATTACCTGCAATTTGTAGCCACAGGTTTAACCCAAACAGAGGAACCTGCTTTGGCATTGAACAAAATTTTGTGCGGAATTCCATTGAATGAACCCATCACAAATGAAATCGAAATCAATGAAGAAGAAGTCTCCTTGATAGAAGGTTTAATTACCACAATGATTGGCTATTGGGGCGCAATAGGCTCATCGTCTATAGATGGTTTTAGAGGCAATTGGTTGATCCGTGATGGCCTATTGATAGAATATGAAGACAAGTGGGAACTCACGATCGAAAAAAGGGCTTATGATCTACTCATTCATCAATCTCCATTCACGTTTTCGATCATTAAATACCCCTGGATGAATAAACCACTTTATGTACAATGGCCACATTAAAAAATTAAGATAGGATGAAATTAATAAAATTGAATCACAGGAAAATAGACAGTAGCTGAATTTGACAGCAACGATCTTAATCAATAATCATTTATTTAAAAATTAAACAATATTATGAATTCATACAACGAAAATTTAAACGCAGTCGTCGTGACTTCTTTACAAAGTCAGGCCCTAGAAGAGAAAGCAATTTACTCTCAACTTAATGCTTCGATGTTTACACTTTATTATGCCGAAGGAGCCACCATTTCTGCAGAAGAAAAATTAAATGCTGCAAAACATGAAATGAAAATTAAGGCAAAAGTAAAAACACAAGCTGTAGACAATACCAATTTGAGCAATAATCTGTTGGCTTCAGCAAATCAGGCCAACCAGTATTTTAAACAATCGATCAATAACATGGCTGTTTGCGCATCCAACGTACAAATTGCGGCCAATTCTATTGTAAGGTTGGCCAGTGATATTGGTAGTATTTTTAGCATTGTACATGCTGCAGACAGGAACAGTGATATTTTTGCAGATACCGATAAAGTACGTGCCTTGATAGACAATACGGCTTATGAAGCAGAAGAAGCCTCTAAACTGGCCATGGAAACCTCCATGTATACTTCTGAAGTTTCGGCTCCAACGGTGTTTGACAAAGCAAAAAGTGTCAATACGGCCATCAATAACCTACTCCAAATTACATCCACTGATTTTGATACGGTATCTCAAACTGTAAACGCAGATAATGTGACATTGGCAAGTGCCAGTGCCAAAGAAAAACTAGCCGAAGGCGTTTTAGAAGACATTAGTGTCGATTTTAAGGCCACTACAGAAGCTTACGATTCGACCAATGAGGAGTTGAACATCAATTTAATGGTTGGGCAAATAACAGATACCAGTTACATTGTTTCCTTTAAGGCCATCACAAATCCATTTGATTATCTTGAAATTATTGAAGATTACCATGTCATTTTTGTCAAAGAAAACAAAAAATCTATCTTTTCCCTTTCCAATGCCGAAACTATTCGAATCAATAACATTCAGAACCAGTTTATTAAGGTAGACGAAGCAGATGGAAAACTAATGACCGGAATAATTGATTTCAATAACTTTTTGGTCATTTCAAATGTCTCTGAATATACAAAAGTGATTGATTCTGATGGAGAACCGATCAAATTTGGTGTCAACTATGTAGCTTTTGTATTGGCCGTTTATAAAGATGGTTATAAAAGAGAAGTGAATGATTTTAGCGATTTCCTTTCGGCACCTTCAAGGAAATTTACCTTAACCAACCAATTACAGGCAGTTGATGGGGCTAAAATTAAAACTTACGAGATTGGAAAAGTAGCGGATAGCCATGAGAAGCAAAAAATTACTGTTGATGTGAATGCCAATACCATTCCGGTTCTGATGGGCGAAATAGACACTATTGAACAAGTATACGATCTCTCTGATTATACCCGCAAATTGACATTTCAAACGCCCATAAAGGTTGAAAATTCTCCGCTGTACAAATGCCTGTTTTTACCTGCAACCGAAAAGCTCACCAAGGGCCTTTTAACAAGAAAGCGTTTGTTGAGTATCATAGACGAGGCTAAGGTAACTGCAAAAAACAACGAGCGAAAAATTAAGGATATTGAGCTAACGATTAGCAATTACGATGCTGAAATTAAGGATATCAAAGCCCAACAAACAACTGTTAAACACGAATTGCACCAGTTGGCACTGCAGATAGATAAACTTAATGGAGCTAACCCAAAACCTAAAAGTAAAGAGGAGACCGAACTTAAAAAATTATTGGTTCAACAGACAAAGTTGACGCAAAATGAAGCAGATTTAGTATTTGTACTCGAAGAAACCAAAAGTTTCCAAAAAGAAGCAATCGAGAATAAAACAAAAATTATTGCAGCGGTAACCGATACTTACGATGATGGTAATTTAGGTTTCTTCTTTAACCTGACCCTGGCAGAACAAGTATCGCCAAGTAATTATACCACAGTTTACGAATTGTTGGATATTAGCGACGAAAGCGATATCGCCAATAAAAAACGCCATAAAAATTGGGCGGCATTTATCGGTCCAGAAACAACAGATAATTTTGGCAACCTGCTTATTGAAGACAATGCCTATTATCCGGTGATCCTTACCGTTTCTACGGATGCGATCAACAATCCGAATAACTATACCAATGCAATTTCGAGCATTAAGGTTACTGATAGTTTTAAGTATAATGGAAATAACCCTAAAAAATAGACCATGGAAACTCTTGCAATAAAATCTACTTTTCGCACCAGAAGTGGTGTTACCGAACAGAAAAAAGCTGAATTAGATGAGTTGACAATTAAGGTGATCGATGCGCAACACAATGTAGCGCAGTTTCAGGCAATTGTCGATTCTTTAACAGAAAAATCAACTAAAATTCAGGGCTTTTTAGCAACTGACGAAGAGATCAGATCGCAAACGTACAACAACAAATTGTTGATAGAACAAATGGTACAGAATGCGCTAGACCTTAAAAATAATTCTCAGATCGCGGTTACAGAAATGGCCAAAGCAACAACAAACAGTAAAGATTTAGCGCCAAAAATTAAGGTGCTGATTGATAAGCTCATCTATGTTGCAGAAATCATCAACAAACTTTCCAATATCATCATTAGAAAAAAAGCACTGAACCCACTCATTTCCGACGATTTGATTACTATGGTTGGTGTGGCAGGTAAAAATGCGAATGATGCCGTTGCACTGACCTTAATTGCTTTGAAATCTACTTTTGCAGCTCAAGCTTCTAATAGAGAAACTGAAATGGCCATGGCATTAGAATTAGATCAGGCCAAAGATTTTTATCATTTGTTAACTGGTACCACCGAAACCAACAATACTGTAAATAAAACCTCTTTAACCTGGTATCTAGACAATGCCTATACGGTGGCCAGAGGTAATTACAAACAAATGGAAAAAGCTTATAAACTGATCACTAAACAACTTGGCGATGCCAATGCAGATTTGAATAAAGCACAAGTGAAATTGAAATCGTTGCAAGCTGGTTTAGCTGCTGCCAATGCTGCTGCTTTAGCCTCTTAATTTTTTTATGCCCATCGTCTGATCAATTGAGGGCGATGGGTTGATTTTAATCAGCGTGTTATGAATGCAAACTACAAGAATTTTTATAGAAATTTTTATCTGCAAACTGGTGGATTTCTTCCTACAAAGCCGTTGAACCAACAGGTTTATCCTGGAGATTTTTTTCAAATCCGAAATGGAGAAATGATCATATTGGGCAACATTTTTAGAAACAATACCGTAGATCCAGATTCATGTCAAATTGATTACAACGTGAAGCTCAATCCAATTGGCTGGAAATTTCACGATGGTGTAACCAAACCTTATACCAGTAGAGAACGTGGTCACGATTCGGAGGAAGGAGCATACGAGTACAGTAAACAATTGATCTCTTTTGGCGCTACGGGTAGCTTTTTGTTCAAGGCAAATGAACCAGAATCCATTAAAATTATGAACTGGGGATCCATCAAAGATCTGCTCATCATTAGGTTAACCCAAACCCATTTTTCGTTTCGCGAAATTTATGTGGTTACCGAAAGTGTGTCTACATTAGATTGGACCTTGGCCATTTCTAGCGATCATAAGGCCGAATTGGAAATCATTACCGATACCGAAGGCCCCGGATTGATTGATGTTTTTGGTCACCATAGTTCCAAAACCATCCTTTCCAAAGATTTGGAATATTATCACCGAGAAACCAATCGCAAACCAAGTTTTTTTAAGGCCAAAAAACTAATGGTTCAAGACGAACGCTTAGAGGTTTTCATTAGCGAACTCATTGCGCAAAGACAATTTCAGAACGAGTGGGCGAGGAGTTTTTACAAGCACGAATTTCATTACGATAAT
Source organism: Pedobacter sp. Hv1 (assembly GCF_001412215.1). Classification (GTDB taxonomy): domain Bacteria; phylum Bacteroidota; class Bacteroidia; order Sphingobacteriales; family Sphingobacteriaceae; genus Pedobacter. Next base: position 219,158 of record NZ_LLWP01000002.1, on the reverse strand, counting down.
GAGTATGCACCACAGATTCAATCTCATGCACAGGTTAGCGTGTTAGATATGCTTCAGGCAAATGAATTAAATCCGAATACCGCTTTGCAATATTTTAGGTGGGCCGATGCCAATTTAGATGATATAGAAAAGTTGTTCATCAGTTATGGAAACTAATTTAGCTATACCTACAATTTTTAGAGAAATGAATTGGTTGCAGTGCGTTATTGAGCAAGCAATTAAAACTTACCTACTTCAAGAAGGTCACGAGCAAAATTGGCACGATATTCCACTGCCAGAGCTAGATGGGGCAAACTGTACGTATAGCAAAACTTTAGTAGAGTGGGATTTGGATCTTTATGGCAGACTAGCTTTGGCTCTGGCCATGGCACCACACGTACAACCCGAAATATTAGATATCTTTTTTGGTAAGAACCAAATTTACGATAAAGGTTTTACAGAGTTCGGTGGGGTGGTAGATAAAAATCATAGCGGTTTTTTACCTACAGGCCAAACTTTATGTTTTGTCCTAACAGTTACAGATCCAACCCTCAGAACAGAAGTAATCAAACTATTTGATAAAGAAAGTATATTGGTAAAAGAACAAGTACTCTCTTTAACAGATACAGAATCTTATCTGCCCAGATTCAATGGTATTTTAACCATCAATGAAACTTGGCTCCATTATTTTTTAACTGGTCAAAAAATCCAACCAGAAAGTAGTCCTTCTTTTCCGGCCCAAAAAATTACTACACATCTGGAATGGCAAGATGTAGTGTTAGATGAATTAGTTATGGAACAGGTTACAGAAATTAAGCTATGGCTTGCGCATGGGCATACTTTAATGAACGATTGGGGTTTATTTAAAAAAATTAAGCCAGGTTACAGAACCTTATTTTGCGGTCCACCGGGTACGGGGAAAACACTTACTGCCACCCTAATTGGCAAAGCAGCCCAAAGGGATGTATATAAAGTTGACCTATCGATGATTGTCTCTAAATATATTGGCGAAACGGAGAAAAACCTATCCAAGATATTTGATATTGCCGAACATAAAGACTGGATTTTATTTTTTGATGAAGCTGATGCATTATTTGGGAAACGAACAGCTGCTACTACCTCAAATGATAGACATGCCAACCAGCAAACTGCTTACCTTTTGCAACGGATTGAAGATTTTCCTGGCGTTGTGATCTTAGCCTCCAACTTAAGGGCAAATATGGACGATGCCTTTACCAGACGGTTCCAGTCGATCATTAATTTTAAAATGCCATCAGTAACAGAACGTTACCAATTGTGGTTAAACGCATTTGCTGGAGTTTGTACCTTACATGCTGATATCGATTTACATCAAATTGCAGAAGAATATGAGCTAACGGGTGGGGCTATTATCAATGTACTTCGGTATTGTGCTTTAGCAACCATTGGTAAAAATGAAACGATGGTAAGTAAAATAGATTTGCTTAGCGGCATTAAAAAAGAGTTTAAAAAAGAGAACAAAACCATCAACATTTTCAATAATTAGCATCAAATGGAAAAAAAGGTCGATTTAGGTGCGGTGGTAAAGAAAAAGCCAGTGCACAAAAAGCATAACCAAGCTGTGGTGCTGAGATTGGGCGGGTGGAAGGAGTTGTTTGAAGCCGATCAATGCAAATTGATAATCGCTAGAGCACTAAATAAATGTACTTGGTATGGAGAATTGATCTTAAATGGCTACCTCATTACCAATAGTAGTGTATATCTACTGATCAAAATTGAAGAAGAAAAACTAGATGAAATGTTAACTGCTATATATGAATATTTGAAAATGGAGGTCACAGCACACCATGTAGAGGTTAAGCAACTTGATTTGGATGGTCACTATCACATTGATAATTATCGCACCGAAATGTTATTGTTGCATTTGTTTGAAATATACGCTTTGTATGATGAAGATTTGATCAAACTGATGACTGGTAAATCTATAAACCTACCTTATACTAGCCCAACAATAGAGAAATTAAAGAAAAAGGTTCATACTGCTCAGTATTGCTCTGCCATTGATTATACAGGTGCAAAAAGCCCAGTTATTGTACAGTTGATTTAGGACGTTTTAATCGCTTCCAATAAAGCTTCTTCAATACCCATCGATTTATAATTGTCCAATACAGCCAATTCATCTAAGTTGGCATTGTGGTCTATTAAGCTAATTACTGCGGTGCCAGCAGGTAAACCATTTACAAAAGCCATGTAAAAAATATAACCATCAATAGGATCATATTCATTCAGCTCGCCTTTTTGCAATTGAACTTGCTGTAGAATGGCTTGGGCAATTGCCAATTCTTCTTGGACCTCAATTTTTTTGATAGTGATCAGGTCCGATTTAACCTGTCCTTGGTCAGTTGCTAGGGCTTCCATTCGCTGTAAAAAACTGCTTTCCCTTAATCGGTCTTCCACTTCGTTAATGGCTTCAAATAAATTGTTTTGGTTGCTGGTCAATTTGGTCAATACGTTGATAATCATTTTCCAGATTGGTTTTAACGATTTAACCAAATCTGATCCGGTTGGGGTAAGCTGAATATTCCGTTTCCTTTCATCCTTTTCGTCTTTGATCGATTCGATGAACTTTTTGTTCTCCAACTCTTTTAACAAGGTAATGGTAGTGGGATGACTTAAGCCAATCTCGGCCGAAATTTCAGTTACACTTAAAGGAGATTGAACAGAAAGTACATACATTACCGAGAACCATTTGGTTTCGAAATCAAAACCTTGTGCTTTATAAAAGGTATTTGCATCAATTCTCAATAAATCGTGCACTCTCAATAATCGTGTTCCAATGGCTAAAATGCCTGCTTTTTCAATAATGTTCATCTGAAATTGAATTGAAATCAAATATATGTAATATTTTACGTAAATATTAACATATATAAAATATTTGATATCTTTACCTCATTATTCAAAAGGATTGAAGACATGAAATACAATTTTAAAAACGACTATACTAAAGGTTGCCATCCCAATATTTTAACAGCACTTGCAGAAAGTAATTTCACTGTAGAAGAAGGTTATGGAGCAGATACTTACTCGTTGGCTGCTGCCAAACTAATTACTGATAAGATGGAGCATCCAAGTGCTGCGGTGTATTTCGTTTCTGGAGGTACCCAGGCTAATCTATTGGTTATTTCAGCTTTACTTCGTCCTTACGAATCGGTAATTGCAGCAGAAACAGCACACATTCAAGTACACGAAACTGGTGCCATTGAAGCCACAGGCCATCGGATACAAACGGTAAATACCGCAGATGGTAAATTAAGGGTACAAGATATTCAGGATAAACTAGATTTATTTGAGGAGGTACATACCACCATGCCACGAATGGTGTACATTTCCAATTCAACAGAAGTGGGTACATTTTATACCAAAGATGAACTGAAAGCACTATCAGCATATTGTAAGGAAAAAGGCCTTTTGTTGTTTTTAGATGGAGCAAGACTGGCATCTGGCCTAATGGCAAAAAATAGTGGTTTAACCTTAAAAGATTTGGGCGTTTATACCGATGTGTTTTATATTGGTGGCACCAAAACAGGCGCTCTTTTGGGTGAGGCCATTGTGATCAATAACCAATCGCTTCAACAAAATTTTAAATACAATATCAAACAAAGAGGGGCTTTATTGGCCAAAGGCAGGTTGTTGGGTATCCAATTCTTAGAACTGTTTAAAGACGATCTCTTTTTTAAACTGGGCGATCATGCCAACCAAGCTGCACAAAAACTGCATCAGGGAATAAAAGCACTGGGCTATGCTTTCCTTACAGAGACCCAAACCAACCAATCCTTTCCTATATTTCCGAATGAGGTAATTGCTAAAATTAACCAAGACTATGCCTTTTATGTATGGAAAAAGATTGACGACCAATTTTCGGCAGTTAGATTGGTTACCTGTTGGGCTACTGATTTTAATGCGGTTGATGAATTTATCAAAGATCTGACATTAGTTACACCTCCCGTTAAGGATAAAGAAAAAAACGCCCTATCTGGTGCAATTGAAATTGTAGACTACCAGCCAAAATACAACGCCTCTTTTAGGGCTTTAAATGAAGAGTGGATCTCCAATTATTTTAAAATGGAAGCCAAAGATTATGAATCCTTAGATCAACCAGAAGCCTATATCTTGGCTAAGGGTGGGCATATTAAAGTTGCTTTATTTAACAATGAACCAGTAGGCGTTTGTGCTTTGATTAAACTCACTAACCATGCCTATGATTATGAATTGGCAAAAATGGCCGTGTCGCCAAAGGTACAGGGGAAAAATATTGGTTATTTGCTAGGCCAGGCTATCGTAGAAAAAGCGAAAAGTTTGGGGGCAACAACGCTTTATCTAGAAAGTAATACCATTTTGAAGCCTGCTATTAATTTGTACCATAAATTGGGTTTCGAAAGGGTAGAGGGGCATACTTCTCCTTATGAGCGATCGGATATTCAGATGCTTTTGCATTTAAAATAGAGCCTTACCTTACCTGAAACTTCTCCCTATATTGAGAAGGTGTCATGCCAACACTCTTTTTAAAAACCTTTCTAAAAGCCTTAGGGTCGCTGTAACCAGAGTTAAAGATAATCTCTGTCATTTGTTGCCCGGTACGCTCCAACAATCTTTTTGCTGCGGCAATCCGGGTTTGTTGTAGGTATTCTATTGGAGTAATGCCTGTAATTTGCTTAAATCGGCGTACAATATTTCTGCGACTTGAGGGAATGTCTTTGATCAGTTCTTCAATGGTTGCGGCATCATGGTAATTGCTTTCAATTTTTTGTTGGGCAGAAGCCACCAACTCGTCATTATGGCTACGAGAAGGTTGGAAGGTGCTGAAATACGATTGTTTATCACGATCCATATCGATGGCGAAAACCTTGGCAATTTTAATGGCCATTTCCTTACCACAATACTCATGCACCAAATGTAACAGGAGGTGAAATGAAGATGTGGCTCCACCACTGGTATACAATCGTCCGTCTTGGGTAACGGTTTTATCAGCTTTTAGCTTTACCGCCGGAAAAGCATGGGCAAAACCATTGCTGGCATCCACATGTGTAGTCGCAATCTTTCCATTTAATAAACCACTTGCACCCAATAAAAAAGCACCCGTACAAAACGTACCAAGGCTAGCTCCATTATTATATTGTTTAATGAGATGAGGGATACAAGTACCATTTGCTTGTAGGGTTTCGGGCATGTTATCTGATGTAAAAGCAGGAATTAAAATCATGTCCAATTGTTTAACTTCTTGAATAGATTGTAGGGGATAACCAAAGGCCTCTTGCTGATGGCGCGTGGTTTCTTCTGAAGCCAACAAGTTGATTTCGAAGGGTTGCGCATCTCCAGCTGTCTCATAAAACTTATTTACGGTTTCAAAAACTTCTAAAATAGCAGCTACGCTCAATAACTTATAATTCTTGCTGAGTAAAACACCTAATAGTTTCATACAATGAAATGGTTTGATCAACTAAGATAGGAAAATTGTCTTAAATGCCCCCGAATATTGACGTCTTACGCAAGCATGTTCAAGGTAAAGATGAGCTACCTTAGTGTAAACAAAAAATAGATAAAAATGGAAATTAAAACTGCAAGTAACCGTATGTATGCACTCATTGTATTATATGATATGCATACCACTTATTTCTATAATGCTTTGGCAGGAATTTCGGCCGAGGATGCAACTAAACGTTTAAATACCAAAGCAAACCATATTGCATGGATTGCGGGAAGTTTGGTGCAGGAAAGATATGAGATTGCCAATTTGTTTGGCGCCGAAATCCAGTCGAGCAGCCACGAACTTTTTAAAGACCATCAAGGCATTAAAGATGAGGTTACCTACCCATCTTTGGCTACTTATCAACAAGATTGGGAGCAAATTACACCCATTTTAAGAAACTATATGCTCAATGCTACAGATGCAGTATTGGATAAAGTATTGGAGTTTCCGGGAATGAGTTTTCCGATGTACGAAATGGTTTCTTTTGACATGTACAGAGAGGCCAATTGTATTGGACAGATTGCACTTTGGAGAAGACTATTGGGTTACGAAGGAATGAAATACATGTAATTAAACTAAATGTGATGAACAAAGAAATAATTTTAAAGGATTTTGCGGATACATTTTCCGCCCTAAGCAATTTAATTGCTGCATTTGATGCCGAAAATTTTAATAAGGTTCCTTTCGAAAACAGCTGGACCGCAGGGCAGGTGGCAGAACATTTAATTTTAGCCAATACAGGTTTTGCGGCAGTTTTAAATGCCCAGGTTAAAGAGACCGATAGAGCAATTGATGAACTGGTTCCCCGCTTACAATCAGATTTCTTAAATTTTGAATTTAAAATGCAGTCGCCAGATTTTATCTATCCTGAAAGTAAAGCTTATGATCAAACTGCACAGTTGGCCAAAATAAAAGAGATTCAAGAATTAACGGCGAAGGAAGTTGAAACATTGGATTTGAGTAAAACTTGCCTAGCCTTTGAATTGCCTGTTTATGGCTTTTTAACCAGATTGGAAGCGATCTATTTTGTTATTTATCATACGCAACGGCATACACATCAATTGAAAAATATCAATCAAAAATTGTCTTAAATCACCCTTAAAATTGACTGGTTAGGCAAGGCTGTTTATACCAAATAGCCCCTAACTTAGTCTTACTAAATTTGAAAATATAAAGATCATTCTTATGGCCCCTAGGTCATTGTGATTGCATATTTTAGAACAAAAAATAAATCAATAAAACAATCAAATCAAAAACAATTCGCACTATGGCAACATTACACACGTATTTAAACTTTAACGGAAATACCGAAGAAGCATTCAATTTTTATAAATCAGTATTTGGTGGAGAATTTATCACCCTTCAACGTTTTGATGGAACTCCTGGTTGTGAAGAAGTTCCGGCCGATGAAAAAGATGGCATCATGCATGTAGCATTACCTATTGGTCCAAATAGCATTTTAATGGGTACTGATGTACTTAAAAACATGGAACAAGTAAAATTAGGAACCAACATGTCAATTTCAATTGATACCGATAGCGAAGCTGAGGCAGATCAACTATTTAATGGTTTGGCAGCCGGTGGTAGCGTACAAATGCCTTTACAAAAAATGTTCTGGGGTGCTTATTTCGGAATGTTAACAGATCAGTTCGGTATCCAATGGATGGTGAATTTTGATGAAAGAAAATCATAGATAAACCAATAAAACAAAGCCATAGGAACCTGTTGAGCAAAAACTGAGCAGGTTCCCTAAGGTAAACACCACATGATTGAAGTTTTTAAAACAGATGTAAATACTAGCGAAGCGGCCAAAAGACTCATGCTGCAAATACATGAAAATTTTAAAGACTATCAGGCCAACTTCGATTTAGAAGATTGTGACCATATTTTAAGAATACAATGCCACAATGGGCTAGTTTGTGCCCTAGCTATTATTGAGCTTTTAAAAAAGAATGGATTTCATGCAGAAGTTCTGCCAGACGATTTTATGCCAAAAGCAAGCCCTGCCATGTATTTTTCTTCCCTGATCAGGACCATTCTACCCGATTGATTTGCAGCATACACACAATAGAAATGTCATTTTAGAGTTAGGAATATAGAGAAGTTTTGTTTTCAAAACCTATTCACTAACTTTATAAATAGTTAAATCTATATCCTATGTCGAAGAAATTATCTCTACTGCTCGTTTTCGCAATTTGCACACTCTCTGTTTTTGCTCAAAAAAAGGATGATGTTTTGGGTAAATGGGTTAACCCATCTGGCGAAGGTCAGATAGAAATTTATAAAAAAGGAGATAAATACTTTGGTAAATTGGCTTGGATCAAAGAGCCAAATGATGAAAAAGGCAAACCTAAAACTGACCTTAAAAATCCAAATGCCGATTTAAGATCAAAACCAATCCTCGGCTTGGAAATTTTAAAAGATTTTGTTTTCGAAGATGGTAAATGGACCGATGGCACAATCTACGATCCTAAAACAGGTAAAACTTATAGCTGTAACCTCAATATCAAAAACGACGGACAATTGAACATTAGGGGTTATGTGGGTATCTCCTTAATTGGCAGATCAGAAAGTTGGAAAAGAGCTAAATAATCTTTTCTATTTTGCTATCTTCATGAATTAATTTACCTGACCATGAAAAACACCTTATTTTTCTTTTTACTTTTCCCTGCAATCTGTTTTGCTCAAAGCTATACACTAAAATCGCTCCATACTGGCAAAAATACAAGTATGAGGGGATTATCTGTTGTATCTGATTCTGTGGCTTGGGTAAGTGGTAGTAATGGTTATGTAGGTAAAACCTTAAATGGAGGCAGAACTTGGGAATGGACGCAACCTAAAGGATTTGAAAAACTAGATTTTAGAGATATTGAAGCCTTTGATAACCTTAAGGCCATTGTGGTTAATGCAGGTTCGCCAGCTTATATCCTTTCTACAATAGATGGTGGTAAAAACTGGCAACAGGTTTATAAAAATACAGATTCAGCCATTTTTTTAGATGGAATGGCTTTTTGGGATGACCAACAAGGAATAATTTTTGGCGACCCGATTAAAAATAAAATGCAGCTGCTTAAAACTACCGATGGTGGTTTAACATGGAAAGATATTTCGGCCAATTTAAAGAAAGATTTAAAAATGGGTGAGGCAGGTTTTGCAGCCAGTGGTACTACCATTAGAACTGGTACAGATGGTAAAGTTTGGATTGCCAGTGGAGGTTCTGCTTCTAATATTTATTTTTCTAGCAATTATGGCAAGAAATGGAAAGTATATCCATGCCCAATTATACAAGGCGAAAGTAGTACCGGACCATTCTCTATTGCTTTTTACGATGCTAAAAAAGGATTAGCTGTTGGTGGTAATTATTTAAAAGATAAAGAAAATACCAACAATGTGCTGCTTACCAGTAATGGTGGCAAAAGCTGGAGCAAGCCTACAAAACCAGTGCTGGGCTACCGCTCAGCGGTTGAATATATTACTGATCAATTGTGTTTCGCTACAGGTTCTTCTGGAACAGATTTCTCTACTGATGGTGGTAAAACCTGGACCAATATTTCTACACAAAACTTTAATGCTTTACAAAAAGCGAAAAAGGGTAAGCTGATTCTTTTAACCGGAAACAAAGGACAAATTTCTCAATTGCTAGTGCCTTAGATCAATAGATTAAAAAACTGTTTATACAGGTTGTCACGTTGAGCCTGTCGAAACGCCTTTAAAATCAATCCTTCGACAAGCTCAGGATGACAAGTAAAGTAAAAAACGAACTTTAAACAATTTCTAAATAAAAATATCTTTTTTGTAAGGATCGGTTAACTTTCTCGACTATACAATGCGAAAGCATTTCAGAATGAACTGAGCAGCTTTCCATTTAATCAGAAAATTAATAGACATGAAAAAAATCTTATTCACTGCATTCATCATTTTTACTGCTGCACAATTATTTGCCCAAACCGCTTTAAAAGTAGGAGAGAAAGCCCCATTATTTAGTGCAAAAGACAATAATGGCAAATTGATAGACCTAAAGAAAGTTTTAAAAGAACACCAATCTGTAGTGCTTTTCTTTTATCGTGGCCAATGGTGCCCTTTTTGTAGCAAACACATTAAAAATTTACAAGATAGCCTGCAGGTGCTAACAGCCAAAGGTGCTTATGTAATTGGGGTTTCTCCAGAAAATGCGGCAGGCATTGATAAAACGATCGCTAAAACAAAGGCCTCATTTAGTATCATCAGCGATCGAGATTACGGGATTATGAAAGCTTACCAAGTTAACTATGCCATGGAGCCAGGTTTAGCAGATAAATATAAAAAAGGAGGACTTGATGTGGCCTTAGCCAATGGGCAAGTAGATTATGTTTTGCCGGTGCCAGCTACTTATATCATTGGCCGAGATGGAAAAATCAAATTTGCCTATTTTGATAAAGATTATAAGAAAAGACCTTCAGTAAAGTTATTGGAAGCAGCGTTGTAAATTTCTCTATATAAGTTAGAATTGAATTTTAAATCAGCTGTTTACGGTTAACCATATTTATCAGTATTGCTTAATTGATAATTTGCCAATTCATTTATTAATCATTTAAATAAACTATTATGGCAAGTTATCGAGTTGTTTGCATCACTAAACCTGATGTACAGAGTTCTAATGAACACATCACACGTATCGGATATTACGAGTCCGCATTAAGACCTAAGGTAATAATTACTGTCGAAGAGGCTATTCAACGTATCGATAGAAATTCAACAGAGTTTTATGTTAGTACGCCAGCAGGTACTGCTTATGTTAAGGTAGAAAGACCTAATGGTCGCAGGCCATACATCCGAACAGTACCTGACAGAACTGAAAAAGATAATTTATTAAGTTTACCCCAATGCTAGAATACTAAACAATAAGAGCTACTAATTTATTTTAGTAGCTCTTTATTATCTTAAATTAAATTTAGAATAGGGACTAGAGTAGCGTAACCCCAAAGTTCCAACCCAACCAACCTTTATTCGTATTGCCTATTTTAAAACTGCTCGATCTGTTACCAATAAAATCATAACCATTAATTCGGTTGGTTTGTGTAGAATGATACATGCTTAATGCTGGCCCTGCAGTTATAGCCAACCACTTGCCCAATCGATAACCCACATTGACATCTAATCTGTTCAGTATATTTCTATATTTCCAATCGCCCTGGTAAATGTAACGGCTACTGATTTCTGGATTTAAGGAAAGGTGTTTGCCTATATTAAAATCTTTACCCAAACCGAAACCCAGTGCTGTTAGTTTTTGGTTGTTATTCAGGTTTTTGCCAAATAACAATTGGGTGTATAATTTGTCGTTTCCAGTTTTTAAAGCCGCATTAAAAGCAATACTTTCGTTGGTGCTCAGGCTAATTTTGTGGTATCCTTTTTTAATGAAATTGATCAACCCAATACTATAACCCGAAGAGGAATCGGCTACATTGAGCAATCCAATTTGTAATCCTTTTAGCTTTTTGGCATAATTAAAAATACCGCCCAACTGTAATCCTTTTACCTCTTTATGGGTAAAATTGCCTAACAAAGCAAGTTGGGCACCCCTTACGCTTCCTGTGGTGTTAAAGCTGCCAATTTGCCAACCATCCATATTGTTTTTGGTGCGATTATAGCCTGTCGAAAATTGTAGCCCATTCAAATTGTCATTTACATTGTTAAACAATCCGGCAAACTGTATCCCTTTAAAATTGCCATTGGTTTGGTTGTAAAGCACAGCAAATTGTAAACCTCTGAAAGTTTGAAGTATCCTATTATGGAAACCACCTATTTGTACACCAGACATCGATTTTTTACCAAGATTGTATAACGGATTAAACTGGAAGCCCCTTATATTTTGATGCACCACATTTACAAAACCACCAATCTGAACACCATTCAATTCTTCACGTATTTGGTTGTAGCCAGCAGAAAGCTGAACACCTGCTACACTTTTGCGGATATCGTTATAAAAACCACCGATCTGAACACCATTGAGCGCTTCACGTGTTTGGTTATAGGCAAGCGCAATTTGAACACCATCAGTGCTTTTAAGTACATCGTTATGAAGACCGCTGATCTGTAGCCCTGTAAATTTACCGCCTACCAGATTAAATGCACCACCAAATTGAAAACCCCGAACATTTCTCTTGTCAATGTTATACAGTAAGCCTATTTCCATTCCATCTGCCCCAGCATTGTAATCGCCGGTAATGTTAAAAGAAAACTTGTTGATCACTTGTCCACTTAGTGAGCCGTGAGTGCTCAAACCTGGACCCAAAGAAATTTGAGCAGGGGCGTTGGCAATAAAGCCACCAGTATTAGCAGACTGTATCTTTTGTTTGGAGGTAATTAACAAACGGCCTAAAAATGTTTGATCTATTTCTGATGGCTCATCATCTATATATCTATTGCTGTTTCTCTTTTTGCCTTTGTGTACTGTAATTTCTGGTAAAAAGAAAGAAGTGGCGTCTTTGTAATTTAATTTGCTGATGGTAATTGTAACGGTTTGCGAGATGTTTTTAAGTTTCAAGGTAAATGATCCATCTTGGTCTGTTAAAGTAGATTGTAGGAGGTTTTTTTCATATACACTGGCATTAGCAATGGGTTTGCGACTTTGTTCGTCTACTACTTTTCCAGTAATGGTATAGTGGTTTTGGTCGCCAACAGATTCTTGAACAATTAAAGCCAGTTGTAGCGGGGCATATCGGATAATGATAAAATCATAAGCCTGCCGATATTCATACCTTTGTTTGAGTAATCGATCTAATATTTCTTCAACACTTAAATTCACGGCATTAATGTCAACCAAACTATCCAGTGGAAGAATGGTACTATTGTAAGAAAACCGAAAATTTCCCTGCTGTTCAATGGAGCTCAATACCTTGGCTAATTTTTGTTGACGAGCGGTAATAGAGATGGGCTTGCCTAATATGCTTTGGGCTTTGGTTTCTATTTGTGTTACACATAAAATAGAAAAGATCAATGTAAGGATATAGCAATTTTTAGACAATAGAGTCATCCGCTTACTTTAATAGAATTTGGTTGCCAGCATAAACTACCTGAAGCGCATGGGTTTTAGCAATAATATCTAAAATCTGATTCAGCGTTTCTTGCTTAAAGGTAGTGTTAATTGGTAATTCTAGGAGCGTTGGTTTGGTAATGGTTATTTTTACATTGAATTTTTCGTTTAAAATAGGTACAAGCTCATCTAACCTGGTTTGGTTGCAAACAATTTCGTTGCTGTAATAATAATTATACAACTTACTATTATTGGGCTGTTTGGAGAGTTGCTTGTCTTGGTCGTCAATTTCTATTTTTTCACCCTTGTGCAATTCAATATGCTGATTGGATTTGCTCACTTTTACTATACCTGTTTCAACTACTACAATGGTATGGTTATTTCTGCTCTTTATATTAAAAGAAGTACCCACTACCTTAACCGTAATTTTATTGACTTTAATGATAAAAGGTTTACTTTGATCTGGTTCAACTTTAAAGAAAGCCTCTCCTTTTAATTCAATAGCTCTTGTTTTGCCAGAAAAATTGGCAGAGAGCTGTGAGTTTTTGTTCAAAGTAACGATAGAACCATCTGGAAGTTCTTGTTTTAAGGTAGCAGTGGTAGTTTGGATAGTTATCAGCGATTTGCCTTGGTTCAATAAGGTATAACCTAACCAACCAGATACACTCACAATTAAAATGGCAGCAATTGTTCTTGTCCAAGTAAACCAAGATTTTGGTTTCGCAATTAGCCCTTCTTTTTCCATTCGTTGGTTAAGACGGTCTAGCGCATCATAATCTTTTTCATCTGCGTCTGTCAATTCGCTTTTTTCAATGATGAGCTTAAAATCGTTATAATATTTTTGATTGGCTGGGTCTAAACTGATCCAGTTTTCTACTTGTTGTTGCTCAGTTATTGTAGCTTCATTAAGCAGGTATTTAACTAGCAAGTCATCATTCACGTTAGTAGCATTCCAGTTCATAGGCTTTGAGTTAAATAAATTAAAATAAGGGGTAAAAAATCGACCAATTTTAAACGCAGTGTTTTTAAGGCCTTTCCCATCTGATTTTCTACGGTTTTAACAGATAAATTAAGTTCTTTGGCAATTTCATTGTATTTAAGTTGTTCTAAACGGCTCATTTGAAAGATGATCCGGCATTGTGTTGGCAATTCATTAATGGCCAAATGGATCTGCTTTTCCAATTCAATTGCTAATATTTCTTTAGATAAATCTTGTTCATTCACAGCGCTTTGGTTATGGTGAACTTTAAAATTAGACCTTACATTTTCGTGTTTAAGGTAATTTAAACACTCGTTATGAACCGAACGATACAAGAATGATTTGAGATAGCCGCCCGCATCAAGCTGGTCTCTCTTTTCCCATATCCTGCAAAAAACGTTTTGGATAATTTCTTCTGCATCATCTTGGTTTTTGATAAAATTAGTGGCATACTGATGCAAACGTTTAAAATAATTAAGATAAACGGTATCAAAAGCTGCTTTATCGCCTCTTTTTATCAACGGAATAAGATGATTGTCGGTATGCTCCAATGCTTTGCTAATCGTAATCTAAGGTAAACTTTTGTCTTAAATTTATAGGCAAAATTGTGATTGGAGAAATGCAGTTTCAGTCATTAATGTTGAGGGTTTAAGTTCATGGTCAGTTTTCTTTTAATGATCAATTCTTTGATAAATGTGGGTAATAACATATCGAATGTAACCAATAGCCTATTCATTTGGCCGGGTACAATTTCCTTTTTTCCTTTAAATAATCCGTCGATGGCTGTTTTGGCTACTTGTTCGGGTTCTAAAATGGTGGCTTTAGCCAAGCCTTTTAAAGTATGGTTAAGTACCAATAGCTCTGCTTTGGTATTGATACCACCAGGGCTCAGCAAACTTACATGTACATTGGTGCCCGATTGTTCCAATTGTAAACATCGGGTAAAGTAGCTGATAAATGATTTGGTAGCGCCATAAACCAATTTTCGGGGTACAACGAAACGTCCTCCTAAACTGCCCACATTCAAAATGTAAGATGGAATGCTCTTGTCAACCTGATCTAAAAATAACCGGGTTAACAGCACGGTGCTGGTAATATTTAAGTCGATCTGTTTTTTATAAAAAAAGATATCTTTTTCTTCAAACCACGACCAATTGCCTAATCCAGCATTGTTGATCAAGAGATCGGCTGTGATTTGTTTTTCTTTGAGCTGCGCTAAAATTGCCGAACAGTTTTCTGCTTGCGTCAGGTCATACTCAAAATAAGTAACCTTAATATTGAAATTGACCCTGATAAAATTGGCCAGTTTTGGCAAGCCTGAATTGGGAAGCGCAACTAGGATAAGATCGATGTCTCTACCAGCCAACTCAAAGGCAAAAGCTTTGCCCAAACCTTCGCTGGCACCTGTAATTAATGCGGTTAAATTTTTCATTTGTTTAAGCTGATATGTTTTTTTGTATATAATGAACCGTTCTTTCCAATCCCTCGGCAAAAGGGGTAATTCTATAGTTAAGTTGGGTAATGGCTTTGTGGCTACTGTATTTTTGATCGTACTTTAACCTGTCGGCAAACTCAGGCAGAAAGAAGGGAGCTAGACCCGTAATTTTTGTTTTAAGCAACTCGATATGGCTAAAGAATTTGATGAGTTTCTGAGATACCCTGATCATTTTTTTATGTTGATGAGAAACATTGCCCAAAGTCTCAAAAAATTGATTGAAACTGATATCCTCACCACCCAATATGTACCGGTCTCCAGATTTTCCATACACCATTGCAGCCATATGCCCAGCTACTACATCATCTAAAAAGGCATAATTGGCCACATTTTCTCCAGAGCCTGGGATCACCCTCCAACTTCCTTTCAAATAGCCTTTTACCATTTTGCTTACCGTATTGCTATCTGTTATCGGCCCTTCGCCAAATACACGAGAAGGATTAACAATCACTACATCCAATCCGTTTTGAACATAGGTATTCACTTCTAGTTCTGCCAAGTATTTTGTTCTTTCGTAATCAATAGGGAAACCAGCTATCCTAGGATCGCTTTCAACCATTGGATGTTTAAATGTTGGCCCCCAAACACCACAGGTAGAGGTATAAACAATCCGTTTTACATTTAACTGCACTGCACTTTCCAATAGGTTGCGGGTTCCAATGACATTAACTTGGTAAAAATCGTCCTTGTTTTTGCACCACATTTTTGCAAGGGCGGCGGTGTGGTAAACTTGCTCGCAACCCCGCATGGCATGCCTTAAACTTTCTTTGTCTAAAATGTCTCCAACAAAAAACTGAACATTTTCATGTTGAATGAGATAAGGATGGTCTAACTTTCTGCATAAAGCATGTACCTGATAACCTTGATCGGCCAGTGCAATGCACAACTTTCGGCCAATAAAACCAGAGGCACCGCTAACAAATATTTTTGTTTTCATTTGATGTGTTTTTTGAGTGATTAAACCAATTCCATGGTAATGGTATAAAGAGGGTGATGCACCTTAACCGTTTTGCATACCCCATTCTGAAAGTAATAATCGTTATAGTTGCCATCTGGCAAATTGATGCGGTAAGTATTAGGGGCGGTTCGCTTAATGGCCAAAATTTGTTGGAAACTATCAGAATAAACCTGGGCAATGTTAACAGGCTCTTTACAATACAGCAACATCATATTATAGTTAATGCTACCATTAATGGAGTTTGATTTATTACCGGCCTGGAGCTGATAATTTTGATTGGTTAACTTGGTTTCTTTGTGTTCTTTTTCTCTACCATTTACCTTTCTGTAAACCGCCGAATACATCAATTGTCCATTTTTAAAATGAGCTTCATCAGCTGTTTGTACATTAATTTCAAAAATAAAACGGGTTTTTACCTTCGAGTTCATGGTAAGGTAAGTGTCTGTGCCATTTCTTTTCTGTTTAAATTGCATCTGACCAATCACATCTCCATTTCGCTTAATTTGATAGGTAGAAGTTTCTTCTTGAGCATAAGCAGCCATAGTAAAGAGAAGAACCAAGATGGAGAGTGCAGTTCTCTTCTTTAATAACTTATGAAAACTGTTGACCTGAAATTGAATAATCAAGTTATTGAATACAGGAAATGCATGTTTTTTTAATAACCAAAATAAAAGTGCTGGAACCATAATCTTTGTTTTTATAGGAGTAAAAAATTCGTGTTTCTATACCTAATACAACCGAAAGTATTTTTACCCCTATGGCAATTGATTTTTTTATTTTGAAGGAAGAAATGGGCTGTCAGCAACTAATGATTTTGTCTTTATCAATCCTCTGTCATAAATCGGCTAGTTTTTTGATACAGTAGATTCTTGTAAAAACATATCTCTACTTTTGTCGTTTAACAAAAATGTTAAACATAATTGTAAATGGGGCAGAGAGAAACAGGAACAGAGCAGCACATTAAAGAAACGGCCAAACGGATCTTTTTTTCTGAGGGGAAATTACATGCAACCACACAAGATATTGCAGATGCAGCTGGTGTGAATAGAACGCTTTTAAATTACTATTTTAGATCAAGGGATATTCTTTTTGAACAAGTTGCAACAGAAGCAAGAGCAGAGATGTCGGCAATTATGGATTCTGTTTTTATGGCGGCATTACCTTTCAAAGAGAAGTTGCAACAACTGATTAATGTATTTATAGACCAGACCATTGAATTTCCGTACCGAGAAATGTATGTAATTACCGAACTTAACCGTACGGGATTAGTACCCGAAGAAAAGAAAACACGATCCAAGTTATTTTTAAAAGAGATCGGTGCAGAAATGGAAACTGGCCGAATTCAAAAAATGGATCCTAGACAGTTTTGTATGAACTTATTTGCACTAATGTTACATCCTTTGATTACCAATGGCTTGAACAAAACATTATTTAATGTGAATGACGAAGAATATCTAAAAATGATGAAAGAGCGAAAGCGATTGATTTTTGAAATGGTTTACCGGTAATGGTTAAAGGCGTAAGGTTTAAGGTGAAAGGTTTGGATGCCTAACCCTGCAACTCATAACCCGCAACTCGTAACTAAAGGCAGAAGGTGTAAGGTTTAAACGCTCTAACTTGCAACTCGTAACCCACAACTTATAACTCACAATCCACAACTAAATAAAAAGAACACAAAGTAACCCCACATAAACATGAAAACAACAGTACGACTATCGATTTTATTTTTAGGAGCCATTCTCGCTTCTTGCGGAGGAGGTAAAGATGATAAAGCAGCGAAGGCGGCAGCTGCAGCACAGCCACAGGCCTACCCAGTATTTGCCGTTGCTACCCAATCTACCACACTTGATTCTGATTATCCGGCAACAATTGAAGGTATTCAGGATGTTGACATCAGACCAAAGGTTGATGGTTTTATTGAAAAGATTTATGTAGATGAAGGGGCTGTGGTGAAGAAGGGGCAGTTACTTTTCAAAATCAATGCACCGCAATACGAACAACAAGTTAGAACTGCGAATGCTTCGATCAGCAATGCTGAAGCGAATGTAAATGCTGCACAACTTCAGGTGAATAAAACCAAACCGCTTGTTGATAAAGACATCATCAGCAAATATGAGTTAGAAGCAGCGCAATTAACCTTACAAAGCAGAAAAGCTGCTTTAGCTCAGGCTAAGGCAGAATTGGTAAATGCGAAAGTAAATTTAAGCTATACCAACATTACTAGCCCAGCTGATGGAGTGGTAGGTAGCATTCCATTTAAAACCGGAAGTTTGGTAAGTGGTACTAGCGCACAACCATTAACAACAGTATCTAATATTTCTAAGGTATATGCTTATTTCTCATTAAATGAAAAACAACTGTTAGATTTTGCCAATGTGTATAAAGGCAAAACATTGGCGGCGCAAATGAAAAACATACCTGCAGTAAGTTTGATTTTAGCTGATGGTAGTACTTATGCACAAAATGGAAAAATCGAATCGATCAATAGCCAGATCAATACCAATACAGGTTCAGCAAGCTTAAGGGCTACATTTCCAAACCCAACCGCCATTTTGAAAAGTGGTGCAAGTGCCTCAGTTCGTATTCCACAGCACATTGATAACGTAATTTTAATTCCTCAAAAATCTACCATCGATTTACAGGGAAAGAAATTTGTGTACGTTCTTGGAGATTCGGCTAAAGTGGTAAACACCGAAATCCAAGTAATGGAAATTACCAAAGGCAAGTTTTATGTGGTAACCAAAGGTTTAAAAGCAGGTGATAAAATTGTATTGGAAGGTTTCCAATCTTTAAAAAATGGTACAATGATCAAACCAGAAGAATTGAGCACCGATTCAGTTTATGCTGAAATAAAAAAATAATATTCATTTAGATGCCAGTTGAGCTGGAAGAAATTTAGCATATGTTTAAGAAATTTATAGAAAGACCAGTTTTATCGACGGTCATTTCCATCATCATCGTCATACTAGGGGGATTAGGATTGGTCACTTTGCCAGTTTCTCAATACCCTGAAATTGCACCACCAACCGTACAGGTTTCGGCTTCCTACCAAGGAGCGAATGCCGATGTGGTAATGAATAGTGTTGTTGTGCCGCTAGAAGAACAAATTAACGGGGTAGAGAACATGACCTACATGACCTCATCTGCCAGTAACGATGGTACAGCAACCATTACCGTAAACTTTAAATTGGGTACCAACCCAGATTTGGCTGCGGTAAACGTACAGAATAGAGTAGCAAGAGCAAGTAGTTTATTACCAGCAGAGGTTACACGCTCTGGTGTAATTACAGCCAAAAGACAAGCGAGTAACGTATTGATTTTTGCCATCTATAGCGATGACCTCTCTTATGATCAGAAATTTTTGCAGAATTATGCCAACATTAACATCATTCCGCAAATTAAAAGGATCAATGGGGTAGGAGATGCGAGTGCATTTGGTTTAATGGATTATACCATGCGTATTTGGTTAAAGCCAGATGTAATGGCTACCTATGGTTTGGTGCCAAACGATATCAGTGTGGCCCTTGCAGAACAAAATATAGAAGCTGCCCCAGGTCAATTTGGAGAACAGGGCGATCAAGCTTTTCAATATACCTTAAAGTACACAGGTAGATTAAAAGACGAAAAAGAATTTAGCAATATTATTATCAGAAGTGGGGCCAATGGTCAGGTGCTTCGTTTAAAAGACATTGCCAGAATTGAACTGGGCGCACAGAGTTATGCCAGTTCTGTTAGATTTAATGGTAAAGCTGCTCTAGGTATTGCCATTAACCAAACGGCAGGTTCTAACGCAAAAGAAGTAATCGAAAACTCGATCAAAACTTTAGAAGAATCTTCTAAATCATTTCCAAAAGGCATGCATTACATGTCGTTGGTAAATGTGAACGATTTCCTTGATGCTTCTATTGAAAAGGTAATCCATACTTTGGTAGAGGCATTTATTCTGGTATTTATTGTAGTATTTATCTTCCTTCAAGATTTTCGTTCTACTTTAATCCCGGCCATTAGTGTACCGGTAGCTATTATTGGTACATTCTTCTTTTTAAGTTTGTTTGGCTTTACCATTAACTTGTTAACCTTGTTTGCATTGGTACTGGCTATTGGTATTGTGGTAGATGATGCCATTGTGGTCGTCGAGGCCGTCCATGCGAAGTTGGACCATGGCTATAAATCGGCCAAGAAGGCAACATTAGATGCCATGGACGACATTAGTGGGGCTATTGTTTCCATCACCTTGGTTATGGCAGCGGTATTTATTCCGGTAAGTTTTATTCAAGGCTCTTCTGGTGTATTTTATAAACAATTTGGTTTAACCTTGGCCATCGCCATTATTTTATCTGCAATTAATGCGTTAACATTAAGCCCGGCATTGTGTGCTTTGTTGTTAAAACCGCATAAAGAAGAACATGAAAAGTCGAAAAACTTTTTACAGCGTTTTTATACGGCTTTTAATACCTCTTTCGATCTCATGACCAATCGTTACAAAAAATCGGTGTCGTTTTTATCACGTAAAAAGTGGGTGGCTATATTAGGAATTGCATTTTTTGCAGTGGTTTTGGTTTGGACGATGAATACCACACCAAAAGGTTTCGTGCCCAATGAAGATTTAGGAACAATCATGTCTGATATCTCCTTACCTCCATCAACTTCGCAAGAAGCAACGGCTTTAGTGATTACAAAGATCGATAGTATTGTACATACCATTCCCGAAATAAAAAGCTCACTAAGAGTGGTAGGTAGAAGTATGATCAGTGGTTCAGGAAGTTCGTATGGAATGGTAATTTCTCGTTTAACCCCTTGGGATGAACGTAAACGAGATGTAAAAGCAATTATTGGCGAACTGTTTGCAAAAACTGCAAGTATCAAAGGAGCCAAAATTATCTTCTTTGCACCACCAACCATTCAAGGTTTTGGTACCAGTGGTGGTTTTGAATTCCAGTTGCAAGACAAAACTGGTGGCGACATTAAGAAATTTAATGAAGTTGGAAATGCTTTCTTAGCGGCATTAAGCAAACGCCCAGAAATTCAATATGCCTCTACTTCATTTAATCCTAATTTCCCTCAATATCAGATTGATGTAAACGTAGCCAAAATTAAACAAGCAGGTTTAACTGTAAATGATGTGTTGGGTGTTTTACAAGGTTATTATGGCGGTGTATATGCCTCTAACTTTAATAAGTTTGGTAAACAGTTTAGGGTAATGTACCAAGCCGATGCGCAATATCGTGCAAATCAGCAGAGCTTAAATAGCATCTATGTACGCAATTCGAGTGGTACCATGGCACCGATCAGCGAGTTTATCAACCTGGAGAAAGTTTATGGGCCTCAAGCCATATCACGTTTTAACCTCTTTACTTCAATTGCAGTAACAGGTGCGCCAAATATAGGTTTCAGCTCTGGCGATGCATTAAAAGCGGTACAAGAAGAAGCGGCATTGCACTTGCCTGCAGGTTATGGTTATGAATTTTCTGGCCTATCAAGAGAGGAGATGAGTAGTGGAAGTCAAACCATCTTTATTTTCTTGCTCTGCGTAATTTTCGTTTACTTTTTACTTTGTGCACAATACGAGAGTTACATTTTACCATTGGCAGTATTGATTTCATTACCAATTGGTTTGGCAGGGGTATTCATTTTCGACAAAATATTTGGGGTAGATAATAACATCTATACACAAATTACATTGATTATGTTGGTAGGACTACTGGCCAAAAACGCGATTTTGATTGTAGAGTATGCGGTAGACAGGAGAAGAAAAGGAATGAGTATTGTAAATGCAGCTATTGAAGGGGCAACCGCTCGTTTAAGACCTATTTTAATGACCTCATTTGCCTTTATCTTAGGTTTGTTGCCATTGATGATCTCTACAGGTGTAGGTGCCGCAGGTAACAAGTCTATCGGAACTGGTGCGGTTGGTGGAATGTTGATTGGAACAATTTTCGGGATTTTTGTAATCCCAGCCTTGTTTATCATTTTCCAAACTTTACAAGAGAAGGTGAGTAATAAATCTCCTTTTGATGATGATGTGCATGTAGAACAGTCAGAACTTGAATTCCCAGCTATTGATAGCCGTGAACATTAATTTAAATTTTATGAAACTTAGAAATAAACTTTCGTTTTTAATCATCGGTTTGGTCATCCTTACTTTAAGTGCGTGTGTAACTCAAAAATACAATCGCCCTGAGGTAAAAAGCGACAATCTATACCGTGATCAAAAAACTACAGATAGTACCACAATTGCAGATTTACCTTGGAAAAGTTTATTTGCCGACCCAACTTTACAATCCTTAATAGAGAAAGGGCTGGTAGAAAACTTAGACCTGAAACAAGCAATTGAACGCATTAAAGTTGCTGAAGCTACTTTACAACAAAGTCGTGCAGCCTTTTTACCAAGTTTGCAGGGCGATGTATCAGTAACCGATGCAAAACAATCTCGTGCTGCTTTAAACTTTCCGCCAGGAATTAATATCAATTTAGAAACGCAAACCTACAGGGCGCAGTTGAGCACCAGTTGGGAAGCTGATATTTGGGGCAAATTGAGTAGTGCCAAACGTTCTGCTTATGCTACCTTGTTACAAAGTGATGCAGCAAAACGAGCAGTTCAAACCCAATTGATTGCAAATATTGCCAACGCTTATTATAACCTAATGGCATTAGACCAACAGTTAAAAATTACAGAGCAAACCATCAAAATCAGACAGAAGGGTGTTGCTACTATGAAAGAACTGAAAGATGGGGCAATTGTAAATGGAGCAGCGGTTGTACAGAGCGAAGCTAATTTATATGCGGCAGAAGTTACTCTGCCCGATTTGAAAAGAAGCATTAGGGAAACAGAAAATGCATTAAGTATTTTGATTGCCAGTGCGCCTGGTTCAATTAATAGATCATCATTAGATCAGCAAATAGCCTATAGTAATTTACAAACAGGTGTTTCTGCACAGTTATTGCAAAACCGACCAGATGTACAAGCCGCAGAATTTGCTTTTAGAGCCTCATTTGAAAATACCAATGTTGCAAAAACCTATTTTTATCCTGCTTTAACCTTAACAGCAAGTGGTGGTTTGTCTAGTTTGCAATTGAAAGACTTTTTTAGTCAATCTATTTTTTACAACTTAGTGGGTGGACTAACCCAACCTATTTTTGCAAAGGGACAGAATAAGGCAAGATTAAAGACTGCGCAGGCTCAACAGCAAATGGCATTTTATGCATTTCAACAAAGCCTTTTAACAAGTGGTCAAGAAGTTTCTAATGCATTGTATGCCTACCAAACAGCTACAGAGAAAGAAAGTACCAGGGCAAAACAAATTGCCTCGCTTACCAAAGCGGTAGATTATACACAAGAGTTGTTGCGTTACAGTTCGGCAACTAATTATACAGATGTATTAACTTCAGAGCAAAGCCTACTTGCCGCACAATTGAGTGGTGTTAGTGATAAATTACAAAAATTACAGGCAGTGGTTAATTTATATCGAGCACTAGGTGGTGGTTGGAAATAAAGACTAATCAACTAAAAAGGGTATCCAAATTTTTTGGACACCCTTTTTCTTTTAATGTTGCTTTATTAAAATTGTTTTAAGTAAAATAAATCAAAACTAATAAACCTACATTTGCCGATAATTGAAGTGCCAAAACTGTAAGCACTCTATTAGGTTTTTTGTAATTATCTCTTGTTTTTGAAAAATTAAGCAATTCATAGATAATCATAAGTACGTTTAAAATAAGCAATATGATAATCCCAATCAATAAGTATTTGTTTTGAAATATTCGTCGTTCAAGGAAATAAAGAATATAAGAGATTAAAAATATTGGTGTGATGTAATATCTAAGGTTTATCATTTAAAAGTTATTAATAGTTAAAGTTCTCAATCACCATAGAAACAGTCGGCAAAATCGTAAATCATAAGAGCAATACCAATATAACCAAGATACCTACATCCAATAAGTTTAAGTGCTCCAATTGCAGTTTCAACCGTACCTAGAGCAAGTGTATTTGTCCATAATTCGGCAATACCAGCAATCCCAAGTGCAGCACTGGCACATGACCTAACTCTTGGCCAATCTACAGAAGATGTGCTTGCAGAAACACTCATTACAAATGATAACTGAGCTAATTGTGCGTCATCATAATCTGTTATTTCAACTCGTTCAGCCTCGGTCAATTCTTGCCACGCCGGCGTTTGCTCTAATTGATCAACCATTTCTTCATGATACATACACTAGCAATAATAAGTGGTAATTTTTTTACTTTCATAAGTTGTTTGATGTTTTAATTAATTTTTCTTCGAAAATATAATTTTATCTATTTGATTAAAATTTATTGTACGAAATGCCTTTCAACGAGTACGAAATGCCTTCCACAATATATATCTTCGTTTTTTCTTTCGTGGATATTTAGTTTTTACAGTACCTTCATATTACTTCTGAGAAGTGACAAATCCATATAGGGACAGATCAAAACGTTAATCAATAGCTTCTCAGGTCAGATGCTAATGATCAGTAAATTATGGTAGAAATGAGGGTAATAATGGAAGAATTACAACCTGCGGTATAATCATTATGTAAGAAGCTGTTTGAAAAGGTATATTTTGCTGTTTAATTGTGTGTTGCATCGTCCTGAATTTATATCTGGGCGACATACAGACCTTTTCGGACAGCCTCTTTTTTTTGTTAAATGATTCGGTAACCTATTTTTTAGCTCAAATTAGCTTCTTAGACTCCTGTAATGGTTTAATCGACTATCTATTGTTGTTCATCGATTAGGTATGGATTAAAACTTCTTATTTAGCAATTTTAAGTCGCGATAATTCAATCATTATTGTTGATAAATTATAATAATTTGATGGAATACTCTTAAATAGTATTAAGGGTGCTAGGTAATTGTATTCCTCAAATTATTTTTGAAATCTATTGGAATACAAATGATTGAAAAAATAAAATAACAAAACTAGATGCATTTTTTGCTGTTAATTAAATAACCATAATGGTTGTTTAACTTAAATAAATTATGGACAATACATCATTAGCCTGGCTTAAAGAAGACAAGAGATACCAAAAATGCCCATATTGCAAGAAAGGTAATTTAAGTGAAAGGATTAAATCTTTTCGTTTATATAAACTGATACCTTTTGTTAGGGTTAAAAGATACAGATGTGACAATTGCGACAAAACAATCCACCTGTTTATCAAAAACAAATAAGCACTTTATTTAATTAGGTTATTGTAAAGTGCATTAATGGTGCTTTTTAATACAGTATTCATCCCGTCGGCGTAAATAGGATTACAGCCATTTGTAATAACTACAATTCCAAACTTTTCATTAGGTTCAAAAAACATGGCGCTATATAATCCGTAGGCAGAACCAGTGTGCCCCTTTAAGATTTTGTTTGGAATAAGGTTGTCAATTGTTCTGATGGCCAAACCATAACCTTCTTCGTCTGAAATTTTGGTTTGCATAAGTTTGGCACTTTTTTTAGAAATGATTTTAACCCCTTTATACTTCCCATAATTCATGTGCATGGTCATGTATTTTGCCAAATCTGTTGCAGAAATTTTCATTCCACCAGTTGGCGAAAATGCGGGTGTACTGTAACCTAAGGTATAATTTTTAATTTCCTCTCTACGTGGAGCGTAAGCTGCTGGGGCTGCTGTAAATTTCTTGGGGTTGGCACTATATTCATAAAGCGTAGCAAATCTGCTACTGGCCAACGAATCGACACAATAGCCTGCATCTAATTGTAATGGATTTAAAATATGCTGTTTTACATAATTGTCAAAACGTTGGCCTGTTGTTTTTTCTATCACAGCGCCAATTAAATTAAAGTTCAGATTGCAATATTGATACTTGGTACCGGGTTCATAATCATTGTAACATTTAGCCCAATCGCTGCTTTTGTCTGCATTAATTACGGCCAAGTCGAAATAGCCCTTGCTGTCATTGATACTAGAGGTGTGAGAAAGCACCATTTTGAGGGTAATTACTTTATCTGGATATTTTGGATTTCTGACTTTGAAACCAACCAGTTTACTAAAATCATCATCTAACGCTAATTTTTTAGCCTCTACCAATTGCATAATCGATGTTGCCGAAAAAGATTTGGAGATGGAAGCAATCCTGAATATGTCTGTATTACGCAGTGCAGTATTACTTTCAATATCTTTTAAACCAAAAGAATTGTTATAGATCAATTCGCCCTTTTTTACCACAGCAACAGAAAGCCCAACAACATCGAACTTTTTGATGAGCTCTTGTATTTCTGCCTCAGCTTTTTCTTTTTGCGCAAAGCTAGCCGTTGAAAAAAAACATACAATAAATAAAGTAAAAAGAGATTTTAAGCGATGGGTATAATACATTGAATTGGGATGAATACCTAAAGTTAACATTTTAAATGAATGATATTGATGCAATTAAAGCTATTTTTTTGTTTTTGAGGCTTTCCAATACTTGACCCATTTTCTGATACAAATGACAAGCGCAGCAATTAAAAGTAATGTTCCGATAAAGAGATACAAAGCTGTTGCTTTGAGCTCATTTAAATCGGCATAATTTTTTTTCTGTAAACTATTTGGTTTTAAGTAGATGATCCCATTTACATTATCTAAAACCACATTGAAATGATTTAATAATTCATTTCCCAATAAGGTAGGCCTTTCTGAATTGCTTTTAGGGCTTTGTGCATTGGTAACAATATCGGTAAAGCTCAATTTTCCTATAGTCGTTTTAGGAATGACCACTATTTTTTTATCACCCAAACTTAAAATCGTTTTAAACTTATCCCATAATCCAAATTTAGTTACAAAAGATTTACCGATTACCATTGTACCAGCTCTACCAGTGTCAAACAAAAACCAGTCTGTATAGTCTTTTCCATTAACATGGATGGTGGCCTGTATACTGGGGCGATGTTGCTCAAATATCACATCATGTTTGGTGTAGCCATTTGTTATGTTGGGAAGTTGATCATGTACAATCAATATTTTCAGATCATAGTTCAGTTCAATGATCTTATCCGCAAATAGAGAATTTCCTATAATTACATCCTCATCGTTGTTCATGTTTTTAACCTGAACCATTGGTACATCTTCCCATCTTAAGCCCGCAATGCTAATTGCATTTTTGTTACTGGTAGGTTCTTCATTGGTGCCATGGCTATTGGTAACTAGTGTTTTTCCATCAAATTTTATCCCCGCCTTAGCCACTGATTTGTAATTGATACATGTTGCTCCTGCACCAAGGTCTAATTGAAAAGAGAGGTTCTTCTTTCCGTTTACTTGTCCGTTTAAATAAATGCGACTGTTATGAAGGGTAAAAGGAATGGTATCGGAGCTGTTGGTCTGTTTTTTGATTTTAATGGGGCTATTGATGCCATCATAATTAGCAGATATGCGGGTATAACAAGTATCCTTATTATTTAAAAGCACTATAAAATCGTAGGTTTTACCATATTTTACATTAAAAGAAATGGAATCTATATCGCTAATAAAAGTAACCTTGCCTTCTTTTTGAGGAAGCCCTGTATAATAGATATCTAGTTTTGCTTGCGGTGTTAATTTCCAAGTATTTTTCCGATAATTTTTTCCATCGCGAATGGATACCACATTGGAATTGGTTTTCAATATTGGCAAGGGTTGCTGAGCAGTCAGTTGTTGTGCGATCAATACACACAAAGCAAGAAGTACTATAGGCTTAATTTTCATTTTTGCTTGATTGTTTATGTAACCCAACAAAGATATATGCTTTATATAGTATTATGCAATACATAGTACTATATAATATTTTTAATTGGAGTTAAAACATTGATATTTAGTTATTTATTTTTTTTAGCTATTTTTAATGTCATATAAATGTTATATTGGTTTAATATTTAAATATTAGAATCTATGATGAAAAGTAGCCTCCAAAATTTGATTCTTACGTTAGGTATGCTACTAGTTTCGGTAGGTACAATTAGCGCTCAGGTAGGTAGCGCTAATCATTTGTCGTTTACGCAACTGGCTACGCGTTGGGATGAGGCCATGCCCTTGGGAAATGGCCAATTGGGCGCTTTGATTTGGGGTAAAAATAATCAGCTCCGTTTGTCGTTAGATCGGGCAGATTTATGGGATGAACGCAAGGCCCTTGATCTCTCTAAACTTAATTTCAAATGGGTTAAAGAGCAGGTTTTAAATAAAAATTATGCAGTGGTTCAAAAAGTTGGCGATGAACCTTATGATCAGATCCCTTATCCAACCAAACTTCCGGCTGCTGCCATTGAATTTAATATTGCTCCATTTGGTAAAGTAATCACCAACACTTTAGATATTAAAACAGCCATCAATACCATTAAATTTGAAGATGGTACTGTTTTTAACTGTTATATCCATGCCATTGAACCTAAAGGCGTTTTTAGCTTCAGTAATTTAAAAACAGATCAAATTATTCCAGAACTTATTGTTCATAACTACAACAGCACCAACCAAGGTACAAATGACAATAGTCATGCTGGAGAAGGTTTGCAAAAACTAGGTTATGCCAAAGGGAAGGTAACTCAAACTGCAAATAGCATCAGTTACGTTCAGCCTACGGCAGAAGGGAAATTCTATGAAGTTAAAATTGTATGGAAGAAAATTAGCCATACTAAAATAGTAGGTGCTTGGACGATCAGTAATACCAAAAAAGCAGTATTGTCACCTATTAGAACTCTTGATCAAGAAAAGCTTGATTTGATGAGCCACCTCAATTGGTGGAGAAATTATTGGGGCAAATCTAACATCACTTTACCCGATTCGCTAATTGGAAAGCAATATCAGCTCGAAATGTATAAACTGGGCAGTGTAGCCAGAAAAGGAGCGCCCGCTATTACCTTGCAAGCGGTATGGACAGCAGACAATGGAAGTTTGCCACCATGGAAAGGTGATTTTCATAACGATTTAAATACGCAATTGAGCTATTGGCCAACATACACTGCCAATCATTTGGCAGAGGGTGCAACATTTACAGACTGGTTGTGGAAAATTAGAGATCGAAATTTAGCTTATACGAAACAATATTTCGGGGTAAATGGCTTAAACGTACCTGGGGTAGTAACTTTAAATGGAGATCCGATGGGTGGCTGGATCCAATACTCTTTATCGCCAACAGTAAGCGCTTGGACAGCCCAACATTTTTACTGGCAATGGAAATATGCCATGGACCAAAAGTTTCTTAAAACGAGAGCTTATCCCTACATCCATGATGCGGCGACCTATTTAGAGAACATTACTTATTTAGAAAAAGGCGTACGTAAATTGCCTTTAAGTTCAAGTCCAGAATACAATGACAATAGCATTAATGCTTGGTATTTAAACTGGAGTAATTTCGATTTGAGCTTAGCCAAATTTCTATTTAAGGCAGCAGCAGAGGTAAGTGCTGCAAATAAGCAAAGTAAAGAAAGTTTACATTGGCTAACGCTGTTAAAGCAATTGCCAGATTATGAAGTAAATGAAACTGGATTTACCATAGCTCCACAACAAAATCTGAATGAATCACATCGACACATGTCTCAATATATGGCCATTTATCCATTGGCTTTATTGGATGTGAACTTGCCAAAAGATGGGGTTAAGATCAAAAACTCTTTAAAACGGATAGAAGAAAAAGGAACACGAGCATGGACTGGTTATTCTTTCAGCTGGATGGCATCATTATATGCCCGTGCTTATGAAGCAGAAAAGGCAGTAAAACAATTACAGATTTTTGCCGCTAATTTTTGCTCGCCCAATAGTTTTCATTTAAATGGAGATCAAAAAGGTGGTCAATATTCAAGTTTTACCTACCGACCTTTTACCTTGGAAGGTAATTTTGCCTTTGCGCAAGGGGTGCAAGAGCTATTGGTACAGTCTAGAAATGGTTATATCCAGGTTTTTCCTGCGGTTCCAAAAACATGGAAAGATGTATCTTTTACCAATTTACGTACAGAAGGTGCTTTTTTGGTAAGTGCCAATAAAGAAAATGGGGTGCCTACTCAGGTAAAGGTTTATGCCGAACAAGGTGGTGACCTCTATATTAAATTACCATTCAGAACATTTATTGTCAAAGATACCCCCACAGCAATGGCAAATGTGAATGGTATCCAAGTGGTTAGTGTACATCTTAAAAAGGGACAAACTGTGGTGTTTGAAAATGGCTATGAATAAAATTAATCCGCTCTCCATTTACAAAGAGCGGATCTGTTTAATTTCTATTTCCAGTTTTAGCCTGTCTAACACTTTGGTTCTCTTTTAGGTTTAGTCGGTATACAAAGGTTAAACGATATCTTGCGGCATTTGGCCTATTGGTTTGTGCCAATACATAATTAACTCCGGTGGTGGTAGTGGTAAACTCACGAAGGTCGAATAAATTGGTCACATCAAATAATAAGGTTGCTTTGTCTTTAAATAGGTTTTTACTGGCACCAAAATCAATATTGTGTACAGCTTGCGTACGGCTTTGTGCATTGCTTTGTGCCCCAGTAAAATTATAACGTACCTGAAAAGCTAATTTGTTGGGCAATTTTAACTGTGTGCCAACTCTACTGGTCAATGCTTCACCCGTAAAATCGAAGTTTTGATCCTTATAACTTCCAATTTGTTTGAATTGGTAGGCATTCATTTCGAAATTAAACTGCAACCATTTTAAAGGATTATACAAGGTTGAAAGTTCTATTCCCATGCGGGTTTCGCTAGTGATATTGATCGGTGAGGTAATGAATATTCCTTGTTGGTTTCTGGTAGTATACTCTACAATAATCTGATTGTTTTTTTGAAAATAAACAGATGGATTAAAGGTAAACTTAGACCAATTTTTAAGATACCCTATTTCAACCACATGGGCAAAAGAAGGGTCTAATTCTGGATTACCTACAAATTGGGCATTAAAATCTGTAAGCTCATTAAATGGATATAACAAATTTAATGATGGTCTATTGATCCTTCTGCTGTAACTCCCTTGTAAGGTTGATGTATTAGAAAATGGATAACTCAAGTTTAGGGTTGGAAATAATCGGGTATAGTTCTTGTCGTTATGATAAGTTCCGGTTCTATCTTCTATCTTAATTTTGGTAAGTTCAGTGCGTACACCCAACTGATAAGCTATTTTTCCCAGTTTACTTCCATATTGTGCGTAAGCGCTACCAATTAACTCATTATAAGCCAGTCTATTGTTAATGCCTTGAAAAACAGCCCAATCATTATCTTGTTGTTGCTCTGCTTTAAAATCGCTAGTTACTCTTCTATTCTCCATTTTTAAACCAAGTTCTAGTGTAGCAATACTATCTAGCGGCTGTATAAAATCGGTTTGTAGCAGTAAATCTTTACTGGTGCCAATAGAGCTGGTGCGGATACCTGCTTTATTGATTGTAGCTGGCGATAATTTGCTGGTACTTAAGCTCCAATCCTTGTCGCTGTTCCAAAAATCGTACTGCATATCAATAGTGTATTTTTGGCCTGGTTTTAAAAATGTTTTGGTGTAGTTAAATTCCAATTGATTGTAATTGCGTTTTTCCCACGATTCGCCTTTGCGAACCAAACTGCTGTCACTTCCTTTTCCTGCAGTTGCATAAGCATAGTTCAGTACCGTTTTGTCGTGATCATTCGTTGCATTTTTTAAAAATGCGGCAGTAATGGTATTGTGGTTGTTCAAGATCACATCTGCGCCTAAATAGAGCATTTTGGCATCATCATGTCGGTTTTCATCTTGCACCTGATTCAACAAATTGGTGTTGGTGCCATTTTGTATCGCTTGTTTGGTTTTATAAAGGCCAACATAATCAGACAAGCGAATACCGAAGGTAGAGAAAAGGTTAATTTTGTCTGATTTATAATTTAAACTGGGTGTAATTCGTGTTTCGTTCGGAATACCACCTACTAGTCTCAATTGTCCATTGATACCTGCTTTTTTATTCTTTTTTAAAATGATATTGATAATTCCGGCAGAACCTGCGGCATCGTATCTTGAAGAAGGGTTGGTAATGACTTCAATGCGTTCAATCTGATCTGCTGGTAATTGTTCTAAAGCATTGCCCTCAACCACACCAGAGCGACGACCATTGATCAGCACCAGTACATTTCCGTTGCCTCGTAAACTGATGGTCCCAGTAGGGCTTACACTTACAGCGGGTACGCTATTGAGCAAGTCTGTTGCCGAACCCGTTTGCGACAAAATATCTTTTCCAGTTTCAAATACTTTTTTGTCTAATTTAAGGCTGATTGCAGATTTCTCGCCAACCACAGCAATTTCTTTAAGCAACAAAGGATCGGGGATAAGTATCATTGTGCCAAGGTTCATATTGTCGCTGGCTGTAATCTGTAAGGGTTTATTCAGGGTTTGATAACCCATTAGGCTAAATTGGATAGTTAAATTACCCGCAGGGATGCCTTCCAGTTTAAAACTTCCTTTTTCATCACTAATTGATCCTGCAATCAATTTGGCCGATTGATCTAAAATACTTACTGTAACATAAGCAATTGGTGCTTTGGCCTTCTGCTCATGTACCAAACCATGTACTGTTATTCCTTTTGTTACCACAGTTTGTTGTGCCATGCTGCACATCCAGCAAAAGAAGATTGATAAAGTGAGTAATAATCGTTTCATGCTGCAAGTTTAATTCCTGTTTTTGATGAGATATAAGAAAAACATGCCAATGGCTCTATGGCCTTTTGAAATGCACTATTCTGCACTATCTTAGTGCTAACTTTACGCTATGCAAAGGACCCTGTTTTTTATTGTTGCGCTATTATTTCTATCCTCTTGTGAGTCTGTAATGAAGTACAAGGCTGATGAAAACCGCTATCAAATTGGGGATGATCAATTGTGGGCAAGTAAAGATTTTGATGATTCGAAATGGACAAGCGAAAGGGGAGAGACCGGTAACCAGGTTTTTTGGGTTCGATCTACAGTTAAATTAATGACGATTCCAGATGGACCACTTGGTTTACACATCGAATCTTTCGGTGCATTTGAGGTGTATTGGGATGGGGTATTGATTGGGCGCAATGGAAAAGTAATAGGCAAAAACAGCCCTGAAATACCGGGCACAGTAACTACTTATTTAAATGTGCCAGATTCGTTAACCAAAATAGGGATGCACACCGTAGCCCTTCGAATGTCGCAATCTTATCTGCCACAGGTGAAAAGACCAATAGGAATTAAGCTTGATAATTATGTCACCTTATTAAAAAGACCACTTATTATCATTTCTTTTATGAACCTGATGGCTGGTGCTTTTCTCATTGCAGCAATCTACTATTTTTTCTTATTCCTGAGTAGCCGTAATAAAGTTTATGCAGTGTTAATTTTTGGCGTCATCTGCTTGTTTTTCTTTGCCTTATTGATGATGGAGTATTTAAAGTTTTATATCGATATTCCTTATACCAAGTTCTTTTGGCGTTTAGAAATTATAGGCTGGCTAACTTTTGCTATTGCCTTGTTGGTACCTTCTTATTTTACCATCCAATTTAATTTTTATAAAAAAGGATGGTTACTTATTGCACTTTTCTTGACCTTAATTACAGTTTATATTGTTAACTATCATCATTACGATTATACTGCTTTCACTTACAGTTTTGTAATGTGGCTTACTTCGGTCTTTATTGTATTAATAGCCATTTATAAAAAGGAGCGAGGCGCCGTAATTGTATTTTTTGGCTTGTTTGCTACAATAATTGTTCACCAATATCTAGGATATGATTTTGGACTGTTTATTAGCTTCACCATTATTGTGCTGTGTATGCTCTATCTCCATGCCTTGCGCACCAAGGCGATAGAAGAAGAATATCAATCTTCGCTCTTACTTTCTTCGAGGTTAAAATTAGAGCTGATCAAAAAGAATATTCAACCTCACTTTCTTAAAAATACCTTAACCTCTTTGATCGATTGGGTAGAAGAATCGCCAAAGGAAGGCGCAGCATTTATACAAGCATTGGCAGGTGAGTTTGATATCATGAACTCGATTGCAGAGCAAAAACTGATTCCTATCGAACAAGAAATCGCCCTTTGCAAAACCCATTTAACCGTAATGCATTATAGAAAGGAAATTCAATATACCTGGGACGATGAAGGGATAGATAAAAATGAAGAGATCCCTCCAGCTTTGATTCATACCATTTTAGAAAATGGGATTACCCACAGCATACCATTGGCCGATGGTACAATTGGATTTAGCTTGAAGTTTAGGAGAACAGAAGAAAGTAAAGTGTATGTTTTTAAGACCAAAGCGCAAAATAGACCGAATACCAGTGGTACAGCAGATGGCAATGGCTTTGGTTATGTTAAGGCCCGTTTAACCGAAAGTTATGGAAACAATTGGCAGTTTTTTTCTGAAGCAATAGCTGATGGCTGGGAAACCACAATTAAAATTTACAACAAATGAAGATATTGATTATTGAAGATGAAGCCAGGATAGCCAAGAGGTTGGAACGGATGACACGTAAATTCTTCGAACACAACTTATCATCATTAGCTATTTGCGATTCTTTGACAAAGGGATTGAATTATATAGCTCAACACCCCATTGATATCTTGTTGTTGGATTTAAATTTAAATGGTGAAGATGGTTTTACGGTATTGGAAACTGTAGTGTCGGGATCTTTTCATACCATTATAGTATCTGCCAATACAGACAAGGCAATAACAGCTTTTGCCTATGGCGTGTTAGACTTTGTACCCAAACCATTTGATGAAACGAGATTGGATCAGGCATTTAAAAGAATAACCAGCTCTGGTGTAAAAATTGAAAATGAGATCAAGTTCCTCGCCGTAAAAAAGGCAGGTAACGTCTGCTTAATTGATATTCAAGAGCTGTTTTATATCAAAGGTGCAGGTATTTATAGCGAGTTGCATTTAAAGAATGGC
Source organism: Pedobacter sp. Hv1 (assembly GCF_001412215.1). Lineage (GTDB taxonomy): Bacteria > Bacteroidota > Bacteroidia > Sphingobacteriales > Sphingobacteriaceae > Pedobacter. The sequence continues at coordinate 184,388 of NZ_LLWP01000002.1, read as the reverse complement.
CAAACAGAGTTGCATGATAAATCATTAGAAAAACTAGCGCAATTGCTGATGGGTTCGTTTGAACGTATCCACAAATCTTACCTTATTCCATTGCAGGTAGCAGAACGAATAATTGTGCAACCTGGAAGCAAATATCACCTATTGCTTAAAAATGGAGAGATCTTGCCCATTGGCAGGTCGAGGTATAAAGAACTAAAACATAAAATGATCTAAATTGAGACTCTTAAAATTCGAAAATAAGTCCAATAGATGGAATTAGATTGCCAGATTTTGTATTTAAGATATAGGGTATTGCATTAGAACCATCTGCTTGTAAAGGTTTGTTGTCAGTAGTTAAAAAAGAAGCATTATCTGCACTACGTTTAAAAGTATATTTAGGGAAGTTGGCATTCTGGTTTTTCAGTATGTTCTGGATATCTACATACAAGTTCAAAGCAGTTTTGTTGAAATTGATCCTTTTGTCGACACGAAAATCTAATTGACTAAAGGCAGTTAACCGCTCACTGTTTAATCTACTGTAATCTGGCACGCCTGTACCTAAAGTAACATAATTCTGTTGCGATGCCAACAAATTGAATGGCGTATATGGAGAGCCACCAGCGTAACGATATTTAAGACCTAAGTCCCAATTGCTTTTCAGCTTATAACCTAAAGTAAGTGATAGTAGGTGTTCATTATCCCATGAAGAAGAGATGAGTTTGCCATCAAGTCCTGAAAACCGACTTCTTACATAAGAATAACTGGCTACATAGAACAGATTTTTGATCAGTTTTTGTTGTGCAAAAATTTCAAACCCATAAGTTTCTCCATCACCCATACTGATGAGTCGTTCACTGCCCACAGAGGCATATTCAGCACCTTGATTGGCCAATGAGATGCCTGTAGCAGCAGAAACAGGATAATTATGGTATTGTTTATAAAAGGTTTCAAAGGTAAAACGCAGGTCGTTTTTAGGAAGAAATTGAGTGCCCAAAACATAATGGGTAGATTGGATGTATTTCATGTCCTTATTCGCAGCCAATCGATTATTGTCTAAATACCCTAGTGCAGTATAAGGTGGGATTTTAAAATAAGTGCCAACAGAAGCGTTGATGTCCCATTTAGAAGTAACATGATAGGCAACAGAAAGACGAGGAGATAATGTGCTTAATGGATTGTTTCCTCCAGTAGTAAATGTATTCATGTCAGTTCTAATTCCACCAGAAACCAGAAGGCGCTCATCGAAAATGTTCTTTGATGCTTGCAGAAACAATCCGTATTTCCAAAAACTGAAATCATTGTTGAAACGAATTACCTGCTCCGGACTGATCACATTTCCTTGTGGGTCTTTGAGCGCATTCGAAACTTTATTGTATAGGTTGCTGTGGTAACCAACCAATTGTGTCATTACACCTGCAGAAAGTTTCCAACCATTGATAAATTTATTGATGTCGAAGCGAAATTTATTTTCCACTTCTTGAGATTCTACCAATAAACTTCTTTTTGCCTCTATTTTTTGTTCATCTTCAAATTTGTCTAGGGTATTGTTAAATACATTTCGGCTGATGGTAAAATTCATAAAACCATCTTCGATTTTCCGATTAAGGTTAAAACCTACTGTATAGTTCCATTGGTTAATATAAGGGGTAGATCTTAAAACGTAAGTGTTTTCTAAGGTTGATTCTTTGGTTGGTGCAAAAGAGAAACGATCTACAGCTGCTAAACCTATTGCGGTAAGTGTGGTTTTGTCATTAAATTTATGAGTTACTTTGTATTGGTAGTCATTAAAGTCGGGCCTGATTGGAAGATCGATCAATTTGAATAAAAAACTAAGATAAGATTTTCTGGTTGAGGCTAGGAAAGTGGTTTTTTTAGAAAGAGGGCCTTCTAAAGTCAATACAGATTCGGTAAAACTAATTCTAACATTGCCAGATAAACGTTCGGAATTGCCATCTCTTTGTTTAATTACAAAAGTAGAGGCTAAAGGATTATCATATCTTGAATCGAAAGCAGATGAGGAGAGTTTTAAGCTTTCAATAAAAGAAACATTAAGTATACCCTGTGCACCGCCAGAACTGCCCTGTGTTTGGAAATGGTTAAGTACCGGAATTTCTATTCCATCTAAGTAATAAACATTTTCGTTAGGTGCGCCACCCCTGATAATGATGTCATTGCGTTCGCCTACGCCATTACTTATACCAACGCCAGGCAGCGTTTGTACCACTTTAGATACATCGAAATTGCCACCTGGACTACTTTTAATCTCTTCCGTAGTCAATTGTTGTACAGATAAAGGGGTTACCATATCTGCTGCAATTGCCGATTTGTTTCTGTTGGTTTGTACCACAATTTCGCTCAATGCTTTTGCTGCAGTTTGAAGTTCAAAATTGACCAATTGAACATTACCTGAGCTTACCACAATGTTGTATTTTGTTTGCGAAACATAGCCTACATAATTGGCCGTAATGCTATAGGTGCCAACGGGTAGCGAGAGTTTGAATTTTCCAGAGGTATCTGAAAGTACAGTTACATTGGTTCCATTGATGAGGATACTTGCCTTGGATAATAGTTCATTGGTGTTTGCATTTTGTACAGTTCCGGTTATCAGACCTGTTTTTTGGCCAAAGCAGGCCATGCTGATCAATAAAGCAATAAAGCTTAAGGTAAATTTAATTCTCAAGGCAAATGATATATGTTAAAACTCTGGTAAAGTTACGAAAATGGGAGAGATTTGGTTTGGAGCAACATTTTCTTTACCTCATTAATAATTGAACAAAAAGATCGATTAACATAGAAAAAACACTGCTTTATTGAACAAAATGAATAGGCATTTATTCGCCTCTAATGAGCTTATTTGTGGATATAAGTTCAAACATGACGAAGAGTTCAAAAATTATAATTGTTTTTCTACTGTTCTTTATACCATGTCTCAATGCATTCGGACAACAGGTTCAAGGCTGTGTATTGCCTAGCAACACTAAAGTTATCTACACACAAAAAGTTAGTGGTGCACTCACTTCATTAATTAATGCGCTTTTGGGTGGTAGCCCACTTTATTCAGAATCAACTACCCAAGTTTTATCTAACGAAAACTGTAACTACGTACCCAGTAGTGGAACAGTGGTGTGTAAAGTTTGCCCGGGTGGCTTAGATTATAATCTTTTGGGTCTCATTAGTGGTTGTAATGGAGGCATGGCCAGCGGTTATGAGGGTTTTTATGTAGTAGAATGTAGTTTAGATAACTATGTCTCCATTATCGTGTTATTGATCTGTGGGCTTGGTTGGAAAAGTATCAAAGACAAAAATAAATCCTGAATCCAATTTAAAATCAATAAAAAATAAAATTTCTTTCTTTAGATATACGATTTCTTTCCATTTAACGTCTTATAATAGAGAGCGTATAATTTAAGATGGGCGAGAATGATCGGACGGATTGTTCTCGTCCTTTTTTATAACTTTTTGTCAATAAAAAAGCCCTGATTTCAACCAGAGCTTTGAATTCAATGTAGTTAAATGGCTGATTAATTTACGCGATCAATAGGACAAATGATATCCATTTTAAATCCGTTATTTAAACTTGTAGTGAGGGTATAATTGGCATCGATCATTTGTAATCTACTTTTGATGTTTTGCATGCCTATTCCTTGTTTGGCATTTAATACAACTGGGTCGAAACCTTTTCCATTATCGCTGTAATTGATCTCCATTTTTTGATCAGTCGGTTTGAAACAAATTTCTATTCGGGTTGCATTGGCATGTTTTAAGGTGTTGGCTATCAGTTGTGTAATGATCCTGAATAACGCCAGCTCTGCTTTGTCAGAAAGTAGTCTTTCTTCTATTTGCGGATCATGGGTAATTACAACTTCAATCTCACCAGTATTGTTAATTAAAGATACAAAGCCTTCAATTGTGGTGTAAAGACCAAACATGGTTAAACCTGGAGGCGAAAGATCGTGTGCAATATTGCGCACATCTACAATCATTTTATCTATGAGTTGTTTTGCAGGTAAAACTGAATCCTGATTAACGCCATCTTGTTGTTTCAAAGCACCCAACATTAATTTGATGGCAGACAAAGTGCCTCCAATTTCGTCATGCAGATCTTCACCAATCCGTTTACGTTCTATTTCTTGAGATTCGATTACCGCACTCAGCAACTGCTTTTGTTGAAGAATTTCGGTTTCCTGAAATAACCTTCGCTGTTGCCATAACATATTCTGGTTGCGAATATATAATACCAAGAAAAATGTAACCATGATAAAAATGGCGATTACACTATAGAAAATAAGGATGTAAATATTATCGCCCATTTCCAATTAACTTAAAGCCCCTAGCCCAAATGAGATACATGAAAAGTACCAATGCCGCATGGATATTCCATACCATTGTATTCATACTTGAATTTGAGCTTTTCGTTAAATAATTTGATAATATAAATATAATGAAGGCAGCAGGAAAATAGATTAAAATACCACCATTAAACCAATTATTTGGTTGACGTAACCAATTTTCAGAAAAGCCACTCTTATATAGATGTAATAAGCAGAAAAAAGTAATCAATATGGCTTCTAATGGTCTGGTATAGGTATTAAAGGTATAGATGCTCTGTAAAAAGGTGAAATTCAATATACAGACGATGGGGAATATAAAAATGATCAATAGCAGTATCTTTTTTATTTTAGGTTCTACAAAAATTTGCCTTAGATAGCTTAAAATAAACACGGCCTCAACAATGGTATATAAATGTAATAACGGTAAGTTGCTTACATGGTAACGTCTTACTACAATAGCAATTGTATTAATTATTCCAGATATTAAGAGATAATAAAATAGTAAGCGAGCCTCTTTTTTAGCAATTTTAAATTTAGGAAGAAATAAGAATATAGGTATCAGTATACTACAAGGAACTATAATCGCATGAAAAATATATTTGATTGGCATTATGGCTTTTTTGGAGAGTTTGGTTTTATAGATTCACTTTTCTAACCAGAAAAGTGAATCTATGGTTTATAAGAAAGGTTATCCTAAAGTGATTTACTTAAAGATTATCCTGGTTGTCCAACAAATAAAGGGCTTTTCACATCACATTCAGTTGGACATGGTGTTGTAAAGTCATAAATTTCAGAACCATCATCATCTCCATCACCTAACCCTGGAGGAGTGGTGATAATGTCATCTCCTTGAAGATTAACAGGTACAATCAACGCTGTGATATCATCTGGTAGATCTTCATCTTCTCTTTTAACTGCAAAATAAGCACGTACACCTTTTAGGGCAACTGTAATGTCTCCTTTTGGGGTTATAGTTTGGTACTTGTTTACAATTGCTAAAATATCAGCAATAGGGATTAAAATTGCTCTCGGAATGTTAGCTTCAGGTACTGAACCTGCTAATTGTGCTCTGAAACGCGTAACTCTTGCTACTGCATCTGGAAGTGGAATGGTTGGTACGGTAATTTGAGATTTCATAATTTGATTTTTTTATAAAACTAGAAAAACAAATCTACATTATATATGCTCAAACATATTTTTTACAGTTTTTAACCCCAATAAACAAGAATTATTGAACATTCGAAAAAAAATCAATCCTGTAGTTATCACTTATTAACCAGAAGCAATGTCAAGAGAAAAAACACAAGCAATAAGAGCTAAACTCTAAAAAAAGAGCTACGATATGCTTAAATGGTTTGTATTTTTTCTACTTTCAGGTTTTAAACACGCTAGAATGAAAATTAACGTTGCTATTGCCGACGATCAAAAACTTTTTAGAAAAGGAATGGCCGCATTGATCAGCTCATTTGATCAAATGTCGCTAATTTTTGAAGCTGGAAATGGAAATGAATTACTTCAATTATGTGAGCAAGAAGTTGAAAAGCCAGACATCATTTTACTTGATCTTTCCATGCCAGAGCTCAACGGATTGGAAGCCTTAAAAATATTAAAAGAAAAACACCCCGCAATTAAAGTAATAATCCTCACTATCCACGAGGTAGAGAACTTTATTTTGGCAACCATACAGGCTGGTGCCAATGGTTACCTAGCCAAAAATGCAGAGCCTGAAGAGGTAGAGTTGGCCATTAGAGAGGTTTTTAAAAACGACTTTTACTTTACCATGCCCATGTTAGAGATCATGCGCAAAGGTTTGGTTAAAAAAGCGCCCACAACCCTCGAAACTGAAAACAAGTTAACAGGCCGAGAAAAAGAAGTGTTAGAATTGATTTGCAAGCAATTTAACAGTCATGAAATAGCAGAAAAACTATTTCTCAGCAATAGAACGGTAGAAGGACATCGAAATAACCTCTTGTTAAAAACCAGTAGCCGTAATACCGCTGGCTTGGTATTATATGCCCTTAAACATAAGTTGATCGAGCTAGATGGTTTCAACCATTAAGCTGCTTCTTACCATATCAAATCAAAACCAGGTATTTTTACCTGTATGCCCGCGTTAATTTACCTGATTATCCGTTTAGGCGAAACTACGCTCAAATCTCTTCAAAAAAAACTGTCATTTAGCTTCGCTAAGTATTCATGCCTATAAGCCGTCTTAAACTGGCCTGAATAACTAGCTAATTAATAAGATTTCGATTTTACGCTAAATATTAAACAGATGACCTCTTCAGACAAAATTAAAGCCTTACAACTTAAAGCTGGTATTGAAGCCGATGGTGAAGCATCGTCAAAAACATGGCTTAATATTTATTACCTATTGTTTAACTGCTTGCCCTACGACATCAATATTAATTCGCTAATTAAAGCTATACAACAAAAAATAGATGTCAGGGCAGATGGTTACCCTTGGTCTAAAACATGGGATGTGCTGTACGATTTATTAATTGATAACGAGCCTGCTACAGATGAAGGCACTTTGTCAATTGATTTGTACAATGACAGCATTCTACAAACCATGACAAAAGAAGTAATGCCATTTGCAAAGGAGCTGATCAAATTGGCTACTGCTAAAGGCATACAAATTAGGTTAATGAATTGCTTATGTGAAGATGATGACCAAAAAAAATCAAGTGATTATAACTTTGGCCTCACCTTTGGCATCGGGATTTTTGAAAAAACTACAACAGGAGAATTTACTTATAGAGACGACTCGCCACACTACACAGAATTGGCCGTGTTGGGAGAATCTATAGGTCTTACCTGGGCTGGTGATCGCAAAACCTTTACCAGTCAACCTCACTTTCATTTGCGACCAGCTTGGGCAGCAACCATGAAAGAGAGCGACATGTTAAAAGAACTCAGTAGAAGAAAAGAAGCAAATATCAATTTGCTCGCTATACTTTAATCGTATTATTTCTAGTTAACGCCTCACTTGTTAATAGTAATAATGTTCCTTATCTCATTTACATTGTGGGTATTGGAAAAACAAAAAGCCCTAGCGCAATCTAGGGCTTTTGTATGTTTTACTTTTCCAATCAATAGCGTTGGTCGGGTATTAATTCTGCATCGGCTAGGGTAATTACAGTTTGATTACTTCCTCTGGGCAATTTAAGTATACCCTTTAAGCGGATAGGTTTATCGGTAAATGAAATGGGGTTTTTCATTTCAACCAAAATCATTGATGGCACACCATTTTTGCCACAGAAAAAACATTGGCTAATGGGTAAAGATGCCAATAGAAAACGTTCATGTTTCAACTTGCTTTTTATGGGAATTAAATAGCCCAATAAATCAAAAGACTTGTTCTCGAACCTAAGAATCAATTCGGTATAAATAGGCGAAAGTTCATTTTTCTCTGTTAGCACATAAGTTACACTTCCAATCGCATCCCAATTGATAGACCTGATCTGGTCATTTGGATTGTGGGTCCTTTGGGCAAAAGCATAGGTAAAGCAGAACCATAAGCTTAGGCTGAAAAATATTTTGATCATTTTTTAACTATTAAATATACACCAGAAGAAATTTCTATTGTTTGTTACCCATACATTAAATGGTTTCCAGATAGAGTTTTTGTAAATCGTTGGCATCTAGGTTTTCTGTCGACATTTCGTGAACCAGTTCGCCTCTTCTCATAATTCCTATTCTGGTACCCACATTTACAGCATTGAAAATGTCGTGGGTAGCCATTATGATGGCCTTACCTTGCTTACCCAGTTCTTTAACCAATTCTGTAAACTCATTGGTAGCTTTAGGATCTAAGCCAGAAGTTGGTTCGTCCATTAACAATACATCTGCGTTTTTGGCCAAAGCAATTGCAATGCCTACTTTCTGACGCATCCCTTTAGAATAGCCCCCCATTCTTTTGTCGAATGCTTCTTGTTGGAGACCAACTGTGGTTAAAAATTTTTCCAGTTCTTTTCTCGAATATTTAAACCCTGCCAATCGACTAAAAAAATCTAGATTTTCAATACTGGTCAAATTGGCATACAGCATGACAACCTCTGGTATATAGGCTAAATGTTTTCTGGTAACTGCCGGATCTTCTGCTACAGAAGTGCCATAAATTAAAGCTTGTCCGGTACTAGGTGCGATAAAACCTAAGAAAAGATTAATTGTAGTGGTTTTTCCTGCGCCATTCTGGCCTAAAAGACAAAATACATCTCCTTGATTAATGGTGAGATTAAGCTTGTTTAAAGCCAGTTGATCATTATATTTTTTTGTTAAATTAATTGCTTGTAACATTTTGTTCGGTTTAATTTTTTTTGTTGATCATTAATGAGAGCATTAGAAATAGCATAGTACCTATCCATAAGCTTAAACTGCCCATCCAAATGGATAAATTATTTGTATCATTTTCTAGCTTAAACTTTGGTAGCTGTTTCAATTCTGCTGGAGTAAAATAAGTGCCTGTTAATTGATAACGGAGTAGGTGATGTTTCCATTCTTTTTGAAAACGGCTTACTGCTTGTTTGAAGTTTTGATGATCATTTCGCCCTGTATGGGCCAAAGCATTGAATAGGTATTGTAATTGGATGCTCGGATTAATTACAGCTAGCTGAGCCGCCATTTGATTTTTTTGAACCAATTGCTGGTCTATGTGTTTGGCAAACCTTGCTACTTTTCGTTCCGATAGATCGTAATATCCTGCTATAAACCTTTCTCCATTTTTGGTGCTGTCTTTGGCCAAATTGATCGAAGAATTGTATTGTGGGTTGTATCTGTTAAAAGAATCGGCCAGTACAATAGGCTTCATTTCCCATACTTCTTCACTTACATGCCTTTGGTACGAAGCCAAGCTTGCCCTTAATGGTATGGGATGTTTAAGGCTGATGTAGCTGTTAGTTAACGAAGGGAGCAGGATCAGAAAAAACAACCAAGCACCTATCAATTGTAAGGCCGTAACAATAGAACTTCGTTTAAACTGCAAGAAAAAATAACAAATGGCAAACCAAAAAGCAATGTAGGCCAAACTCAACCATAGCCATAACATAGCTGAGCTTAAAGAGAGTACGGTTTGTTGCCCTGCAACTGCAAAACCTACCAAATTGAGTAACAAGACCAAACCAAGCACAACTGTTAACCTGAACAAAAGTTTATAGTTCAAAATGGTGGTTAAATTACTTGCTTGAATGCTCAATAGCGCATAGGTGCCCTGTTCCTTTTCTTCGGCATAGGTAGGGTAACAAAGTGTAATAATTAGTAAAGGCAGCAGATAGATCAACACAAAAGCGAGATCAAAATTTCCGGCAAAAAGCTGGGCAGGGTTACTGATCTCTACATTTTCCTGATCTAGGTAATTAACAGAAGATTTTACCTTTTGATAATACGGGTTCACATCACGCTGGCCAATGGATAATGTTGCTAAAGCATGAGGATGGTCTAGGGCCAAAGGTGGCATTCGAAAATTAATAATTTGGGCCATTCCTGCCTGTGCAGCTTGCGCCTTTGTTTCGGCGGTTAAAGTATCCGTGAATTTTTGTAGGGTCAACACATGGTCTTGGTTATACTGCTGTTGCAATTTGGTAAGAACCAAGTTTTGCTTTTGAATGGTGCGATGGCCAGCATAGGTGGCATAACATCCAATTATAAAAAAGACAAATAAGCTGATCCATTGTGTTTTTTGCCTTTTAAGCTGTATCCATTCAAAATGAAAGATGGTGTTAAATAGTTTCATATCAGTTAATGGCTATTTTTTTAGAAATAATTGGAACAAGAGATAGGGTAACAGCTAACCACAACAACAAGGCATAAAGGGCATATTGGTGTTTTTGAAGAGCCCAACCTAATTGGGGTTGTTGGTACTCAAAATCGTGCATGGTTTTAAAGAAGTCAGGGCCAACCTGATAGTCATATTTGAGATAGTTTTTGTCACCATAAGCCATCTTGAAATTCAGTTTTCGGATAAACTCATCTCGGTATTGTTGTGCATGTTGATGAAAATTGATATGATGCTCGTAATCAGTGCCAGCGTAGGCCATAGATAATTGCTGGATACTCAAAAAAGGATCGATAAAAGCAAGCACCTGCTGAACGAATTGTTGTTGTTCAATCTTCTTTTCTACTTCTTTGGCATAATTTAAATAGACCTTGGTTAAGTAATCTTCACCATTTTGCATGTTCAAACCATCAAAATTGATGGGCAGTTGACTGGCACTATCTACCTTATACTTAGCCAGGGTTTGGCTCAGGTAATCTTTATAACGACCCATTCGGTCTTTATCACCATTAATGCCTTCTTTGGTTCCTGTTTCTATGGCTTTATTAAATGCACCCCGTGATGGTAAACTGTACCAATTGTTGGCTAAACCCGTAACAATTTTGGGCAACATTACACAAAAGAAAACCCAAAGCCCTAAGCTTGTTAAAAGCGCATTTTTAGAGCTTTTGCTCAATGCAGAGACATAAACAAAAATGCTGATCAGTATTAAAAAGTAGAGCAGATAACAAATGCTAAAAGCAAGTGTTCTGGCCAATAGACTCGGTTCTTTAAGGCCTACGGCCAATAACATGATTAAAAATGCAGGAATGGTAATGAAGCCTATCAATAAATAATTACCTGCAATTTTACCCCATAACAAGGATGAAGGCTTTAATCCTTGTGCATACAAAAGTTTTAGCGTGTGGTTTTCGCGTTCTTTGCTTACCGATTGAAAACAAAGAAAAATAATCAAAAGTGGTAAAAATAGCTGTAAAAGTGAAGCAATAGTCAATTCGCCAAAGCGCATCTCGGTATCGCTATCTTGTGCAGCAGCATAATTCATCTCTGCTTGATGGTGTGCCTCCACTCTATAAGAGGTGCCAGTATAATTGTTTAGGCCAGTATCGAATAAACTCAATAGAGAAAATGGCTTAAATAAATACGTGCCAAAATGTGCAGCAGAATGTGGATTGGCCTTTTGTTCTACCCATTCTTTTCTGAACATGGCTTTGGCCTGTTCTCTGTTCTGGTCTGCGAGCGTATAGTTTTTAAATCCACCAAATGTGGCTACCACAATGAGTAACCAAAATATAATGCTTAACAACACCATTGTTTTGTTGCGAAGGGCAGATCTGATTTCGTTGAATGCAATAACCTTGATCATTTTTATGATTTCTTAAAACTGTAAGTAGCGGTAAACATGAAATTTCGTGGCATGCCAGGTGCGTAAATGGTATTCACTCCGCTTTGGGCATATCGTTTATCAAAAATGTTATTGATATTGAACTGAAAGCCATAACGGTTGCGTTGATAGCCCAACATCGCGTCGGCAATGGTGTACCTTGGCAATACCAATACATCAGTATTTAATCTTTTGATATTGATAAACCTATTGCCGGTATAACGTGGTCCCATGCCAATTTGTAGCCCTTTTAAACTGCCTTTTTCAAACTGATAACTGGCCCAGATACTGGCCATATGTTTTGGCGAATTGCTAAAAGTCTGCCCAATTTCTACTGGTTTATTGCTCTTGCGTACCTTAGTGCTATTGTTACTGTAATTGACTGTTAAAAATAAACTGTTAGTAACCTTACCAGTAAGGCTCAACTCTACTCCTTGACTTCTTACCTGTCCAATTGCCCTTAATAAATTGGGGTTGCTGGGGTCTAATGCATTGGTCAATACATTCGTTTTATCAATTCGATAAATAGAAACACCCGCCAATAGGCTGTTGTCTAAGAAACTGCCTTTGTAACCAAACTCATACTGGTTGCTAGTTTCAGGATCAAATGGACCACCATATAATTTTGCGTTGTTGTATTGAGGCGTAAAACCCTGATTATAGTCGAAATAGAGACTGGTGTTTTTCCAAGGCTGGTAAACCAATCCAATTCTAGGGATAAAGGCACTGGTAACCTCAGGGTTTTCATTGTACTCGTTAAATTCTACCCCATCGTAAGTAATGCTGGGTACATGGTATCTTGCATAATAGTTCGCATAACGTAAGCCAACCAGACCCTTTAACTTTGGCGTAATTTCTATCTGATCTTGTATATAGGCCCCAAAAATATTATAGGTAAATGTTTCTTGGGTAGAAAGGTAAAATAGGGTTTGTCCCTCTATAGTAAAAGGACGATCCTCTGGATTGTTTAAGAAAATGGGATTTGCCGAGTACTGGAAAAATCCATTTGGATAATTGGTACGCTTAAAATCTGCATTGATACCAAAAGAAAAGCTGTTTTTGATGCCTAAAGTATTGAATTTACCATTCAGGTAAGGATTAATAGATATAGATGGAGAATTGATCTCTTTTTTGGTATAAGAACGTGACAACATCGTTGTTTTAGGGTTGTAATAGCCTAGTGAACCATATTCATTTCGTTTAGAAGAGCTTTCGGCAACATTAGCCAATAAATGCAGGCTCCAATTTGTATTGAACTGGTGTTGTGCCTCTGCCTGTACCTGATAAGAATTGCCTTTGTAATAAGCATCAGAGCTAGAGAAGTTGAAACGATAAGGAACAGCAAACAGGTCATTTTTTACAATGGGTAGGGTAGGTTGGTAATTTCTGGTCTGTTTATCATTTAAATAAGTTCCATTTACCTGTACAAATGTTTTGGGGCTAATGTCCCATCGCAATGCACCATATAACTGCAGGTTTCTCTTTTTATAATTGTCTAGATAAACACCACCATCCTGATAACCTACACTGCTTACAAAATAGAGGCTTTTGGCTTTATTTAAGCTTCCGCTCACATCTGCCATGGTACGGTAAAGGTTTAAATTACCCACAGCAGCACTTACATTAAAAGAAGTGTACTTTTTAGGTTGTTTGGTAACGAGGTTAATGTTGCCTCCCAATGCGCCCTGACCATATAGAATGGCTGTAGGCCCATGAATGACCTCAATGCGTTCTACATTGGAAAGCATTGGAGAGACGCCTTCTGGGTAAGGACTACCTTTCATTCCATTGAACATGATATCTTGTAGTCCGGTTTCAAAACCCCTATAATTGAAAGTGCCATAGGGTGAAGAAAAATTAACTCCAGCTACATTTTTTAGCGACTCTTCAACATATAACAGTTGTTGATCTTTGATTTGCCTTTCGCTTACCACTTGGATACTTTGTGGCAAGTCTTTTAAAGGAGTTGACGTTCTGGTGAGTGCAGTAGATTTTTTAACAATTTTTTTACTGATTTCCAGCTCCTCTAATAAATTGTCGGCAATATTTAGTTCTAGATTTACCACCGTTGTATTGCCATTGGTAATTTTAACAGCTGTATTTAGTGGAGCATAATTGATGCTGCTCACTTTTAAGGTATAATTTCCCTCAGGAAGTTGTTGAAAGCAAAATTCGCCACTTTCATTTGTGGCCGTAGTGGCATTGGTTTTTGCTAGAGATACAGTTACGGCTACTGCAGGAGCGCCATCTTTTTGTTTGATCTTTCCTTTTAGACTTCCTTGTCCATAGCAATAGCTGCTTACCAAAAGGCAGCAGAATAAGTATAAAAATTTCATTTACGAGTGTTGATTTCCAACTAGCTTTTGCCAGTTAGCGTTTAAATAATCTTGATTGTATTGTAGAAATAAGTAAACAACGCCCATGCGTTGCGGTGAGAATGATTAGGCCAAAGGAGGACCCTTATTGTCAAGAGGTATGGCAACTAAATTTGTTTTTCCCAATTGATAGGGAAGAAATTGAATTGCAATAAGGATAAAAGAGGTAGGTGTAGGGGCACTTAAGCTAGAGACTGTAATGCAACTATTCTCCTTGCTCAGTACAAATTCGCAGACTTCACATTTCTGATAAAGCTGGGCATTTTTTGAGCTTTGTGTGCTCGTACCAAAAGATGGATGGTGGTGGTGAAATTGAAACCATTGGAAAAACACAAATACCAATAACAGGGCCATGCCGAAGCATTGCCTGATCAGGGTTTTGAAAAAAGTGTTTAGGGTGACTTTCACAATTGCATCAAAGTTGCAACAAAAAATGATAATTCACTATAACATTTATGATATAATTTAAAATAATTCTAAAAATTGATGCAATCTGTTGCTCTGCTTTGCAAACTTCAAGAATGCTACAGAATTGAACACTAATTATGCAGAAAATAATTTTATGCAGCCCCTAGTTAGATTAATTACAGTATTTATCAGTTTAATGTTCGCCCTACCAGCTTTTGCACAATCAAAAGGAGAGATTGTTGGCGTGGTTAAAGAGCAGGCCAGCAACTTAAATTTAGAATCTGTAACGCTAGAGTTGAGAGAGCTGAAAAGCAATGCTGTAATCAAGAAGGAAGTAACCGATCAAAAAGGAAATTATAGGTTTACAGGTGTTGCAGATGGAAGTTATTACATCCAAACAAGTTTTGTAGGTTACCAAGTCTTTAAATCGGCTGCATTAATCGTAGACCAAAGCCATCAAAAGCTAGCCTTAAACATTACACTAAAAAACGACACCAAAATTTTAAAAGAAGTTGAGGTTACGGCTAAGAAGCAATTGTACAGCAATTCTATAGACCGTAAAGTGTATAATGTTGATCAAGATGTAATGGCAAAATCAGGTTCAGCAAGCGAGGTATTACAAAATGTACCTTTGGTTCAGGTTGATATTGATGGCAATGTTAGTCTCAGAAATTCTTCTGCAATGATATTGATCAACGGAAAACTTTCGCCCATTATGGGCAAAAATGCAGCTGCAGCTTTGCAACAGCTTCCAGCAAATAGCATTGCCAGAATAGAGGTAATTACCAATCCATCTGCTAAATATAAACCAGATGGTACCGGAGGCATTATCAATATTGTACTAAAAAAGAACAGTAAAAATGGTTTAAATGGCGGTGTTACCGCTAATATTGGCAATCAAGAACGCTACAATACTAGTATTAACCTGAATTATAAGCCAGGTAAAGTGAATTTATTTGGGAGTTACAGCATCAAGCAAGATTATCGGTTAAGGCAAACCACCAATAACAGAACGCAGGTAGATCCTACCAGTCGGACATCAAGTTATTATCAAGACGAGATCAGTGCCAGTTCAAGACCCTTTTCTAATACGGCAACACTAGGCTTAGAATATGCTATTGATGATAAGAATACCATTGGTATTTCTGGAAACTATTATTTCCGTAACATGCACAAGAATGACCTTACCCTTAAAATGGTGAGCAACAGCAACGGTCTAGTCTCAGATTATCAACGGATCCGCAAAAACTACGAATACGAAAGAGAAGCCGATGCTACCTTTTTCTTTGAGCACAATTTCAAAAAAGAAGACCACAAAATCAGGTTAGAATTTAATGCTGCGCATTCGCCAGAGGTAGAGGATAACCGTTATACCAATGTTTATAAATTTCCGAGCAATGTTAACCAGTTAGACAATACCATTATCAAACAGATTGCCGATAACCAACAATTGACATTGGCTTACGAAAACCCCATCTCAGAAAATACCAAGTTAGAACTAGGTTACGATGGGCAATACAGCAGACACGATATGGACTTCTTTGGCGAAGCGTACGATGATGGTCAACAAAGATTTATCACAGATCAGGCAAAAACCAATCGCTTTATCTATAATGAAAATATCCATGCAATTTATGGTACCATTGAACAATCATGGAAAAAATTTGGGTTAATGTTGGGGTTAAGAGGAGAGTATGCAGATCTGAACTCTCATCTCATTACCACCGATGTAACCATCCCTAATCATTATTTTAAGGTTTATCCAACACTACATTTGTCGTATAAATTAACAGATAGCAGACAACTGCAGTTGAACTACAGCCGCAGGGTGCGCAGACCTGAGGGCGATGACCTTAACCCATTTGCAGAATATGCAGACCCTACAAATATCAGGGTAGGTAATCCATACCTTTTGCCAGAGATTATCCATTCTGTAGAGCTGGGCTATCAATGGAAAAATGACAATTTTAGTATTTTACCAGGTATCTATTACCGTTATAAGTACAATGGTTTTACTTCCATTACCACTCCTTTAAATAGCACAACTTTAATTACTACACAACAAAATCTAGCCAATGATCAAGCTATCGGTGCCGATGTGGTTTTCTCTGCAAATTTGAATGATAAGGTGAACATCAATTTTACGCCGAATGCATTTTACAGTCAGATTGATGCGTCTAATTTGGGCTACAGCAGCAAAAGAAATACGTTTACATGGAGTGCCAATTTCAACTCGAGCTATACAGTTAGCAAAAGCACGGTTGTACAGGTCAATTCTAATTATAAATCTGCACGTTTAACACCCCAAGGCAAATATCTGCCAAGTTTTGTGCTCAATTTTGGTGCTAGGCACGAAATCCTTAAAAAGAAAGGGTCTATCTATTTAACCGTTTCTGATGTGTTTAAAACCCAAAGACAAGAAGCCGAATTAAGTAGCCCGATGTTAACGCAGCATGTGTTTACCCGAAGCAACTCGAGGATTGCCTACATTGGTATGAGCTATAATTTTGGGATCGTAAAGAAAAAGAAAGACCTCACTTTTGACAATACACTTTAAACTCTTTAAATGAATATATTATGTTGAAACTTAAGAAAAATGTTACGCTCATCCTATTTTTAATGTTCGCTTCTGCCATGGAAGTAGAAGCACAGACTTTTAAAGCAACAATTTCCGGTATATTGAAAGATGGAAAATCAAAAAATATTATTCCATATGCCAATGTGGTCATAAAAAATAAAAGCGACCAAAAATTTATTGCCGGTACCATTACAGATGAAGAAGGCCGTTTCAAATTGGCCGATATCGCAAGTGGAACTTATACCATCGCTTTTTCTTCCATCGGGCACCAGAATAAAACACAAGAAATGACCATCGGAACTTTAAATGCCTTTTTAGATCTGGGGGAAATTATTTTAACTGAAGATGCCAAAAGCCTCAACGAAATTACGGTCACTGCTAAAAGTGCAGATGGATTATCAGAACAAATGGATAAAAAGACCTTTACTTTAAGCAATAATGTAAGCCAAGCAGGAGGTTCAGTTTTACAGGCCATGCAAAACCTGCCAGGTGTAACCATACAAGATGGTAAAATCCAATTGAGGGGCAATGATAAAGTTGCCGTATTGGTTGATGGAAGGCAAAATGCAATGACTGGTTTTGGTACACAAACAGGTTTAGACAATATTCCGGCTTCTGCCATAGAACGAATTGAAATTATCAATAATCCCTCTGCAAAATATGATGCCAATGGAAATGCCGGGATTATCAATATCATTTACAAGAAAAATAAACAAGAAGGTTTTAATGGCAAAATTGGGCTCACCACAGGTTTAGGTGCGCTTTGGGTGAGACAAGAAAACTTGCCTACAATTAGACCACAATATCAGGCTACGCCAAAAATAAATCCATCTATCTCTGTCAATTACAGAAAAAATAAACTCAATACTTTTTTGCAGGGCGATTGGTTGTATACACAAACCCTCAACAGAAATGAGTTTGCTACCAGAACCTATGCCGATGGAACGATAATTAACCAACAAGTGAAACGAAATCGTACCACTACCTACACCACGGTAAAAACAGGTATAGATTGGAACCCAGATGAACAAAATTCTTTTACCATTTCTGGTTACTTCAATAGAGAGAAAATATTGGATAGAGGCGATATTCCTTATTTCAACAGCAATTTTTCTCAACGTTTAAGGTTGTGGCAGTTTTTAGAAGATGAGGTAAAATACACTGCAACAGGCTCTGCCATTTATCAGCATAAATTTAAACAACCGGGGCACTTGTTAAACGCTGGTTTCAATTATACTTGGCACAGAGAAGACGAAAAGTACTTTTTTACCAATATCATGCCCACTTTTACAGGAGAAGATTCTTTCAAACTGTTATCTGATGAGCATGTGGCAGATTTTAACCTCGACTACATTAAGCCATTGAAACAGGGTAGAATTGAAACTGGATTAAAGTTGAGAAGAAGGACAATTCCAACTAATATGGAGTTCTTTCCTGGGCTAAACTCACCAATAGATGTAAATGCAGGTGGTTGGGCAGACTATAAAGAAACGATCCCTGCGGTATATGCCAATTATATTTTAGAGAGCAATCATTTCGAATTAGAGGCGGGCTTAAGGTTTGAATATGTAAAAGTTCAATATGATGTGAACCCCAATCATAACACTTATCAAAGCGATGGTTACGATTATGCTCGTCCATTTCCAAACTTGCGTTTTGCCTATAAAATAAACGATCAAAATAAGCTATCGGTTTTCTTTAACAGGAGAGTAGATAGACCGAATGAAGTAGATATCCGTATTTTTCCTAAGTACGATGAACCCGAATTGCTTAAGGTAGGTAACCCTACATTGCGTCCGCAGTTTACCAATACTTACGAACTGGGCCATCGTTTAACTTGGAAAAAGGGCAGTATCTTTACTTCACTTTACCATAAAGAGATTGATGCTACCATTACCCGAATTGCAACAGCTGTTCCGGGAAGCACCATCCTTTACAATATCTTTCAGAATGCAGGTAGAAGTTACAATACCGGAGCAGAATTGATGTTACAACAAGAACTTACTAGTTGGTTCTCTTTCAATGCTAGTGTAGCCGTTTACCAGAATACCATTAAAGCTTTTAGCATTACAAATAAATACCCGGTGCCTACAGTTTATCAGATGGGCGAGGAAAAAATAACCTCTGGTAACGCAAAAGTAAATGGAATGTTCAAATTGCCAAAACAAACACAGTTCCAACTCTCTGCTGTTTATCTGGCTAAAGACATTGTGCCACAGGGTACCATAGGAGCAAGGTTTTCAATGGATATGGGCTTTAAAAAACAAATTCAAAAAGGGAAGGGAGAATTGTTCTTAAACGGAACGGATATCCTCAATACCTTAAAAATTAAAAGAGAAATACAGGGTAATGGATTTACCTTAAAGAGTACCGATTATTTAGAAACACAAGTATTCCGTATCGGATACAGCTATAAATTTTAATTGTTTTTGCTAAAGGATGGTGTATCGCTATCCTTTAGCAAAAACTAATTGCATTAGCCCATTGGGGTACAGAGCTCTATTAAAAAACCATCAGGGTCTCTTACATAAGCCACCACTTGGCCCCATGGTTTGGTTTTTGCTTTTTCAACCGCAATGGCTCCGGCTTTAATGGCATTGTCGAAAGTTTCTGGTACATTTTCGGTAGCAAAGCCAATCTCTATACCAAATGGTTTTCCTTTGGTACTGCTTTCTACAAATCCATCAGAAAGATTAGTGTTTGCTAACGTTATTGCGGCAAAAGAGAGTACAGTATCTCCAGTAACTAGCTCCCCATATTCATGATCTGGCGAAATAAATTTTCGTTTAAAACCAAAAGCATTTTCATAAAAAGTGATAGATTGGGTAACATCCTTCACATAGAGGATGGTATAGGCAAATTTAATCATACCCAAATTTACTGAACATTCTACATAAATTAAATATCTTTATTAACTGTAGCGTAAAATGTATTTTACTCGTTTAGGCTATAAACAACATATGATGAAAAGAAACCCTTACTTTATTATCTTATTACTGATTGCTACGCTATTTACGGCTTGCAAGAAAAGCGATCTTGTTCAAGAAAATGATTTTAACAAAAGTTTCAAAACTTGGTTAAATTTCAAATCGAGTAGCAACAATTCTTATCGTTATCAAACAATAACAGTATCATGGGGAGGGGCTAAGACTGAAACCATCATTACCGTAAAAAATGGTAAAGTTATTGGACGTTCTTATGTTGAAAAGAGGATCAATCGTACAACAAATGCAATGGTGGTTTACGCACAATGGGAAGAAAGTCAAGAAAACTTAAATTCACATCAAGAGGGCGCAAAAACCTTAACTTTAGATGAGATCTATGAAAAAGCCAAAACCGATTGGCTCCTCAAAAGAAAGGATGCCAAATCATCTTTTGAAGCCAAAAATAACGGCATGATCTCTTCTTGTGGTTATGTGGAGAACAATTGCGCAGACGATTGTTTTATAGGCATTTCTATTGATTTTATAGAAAAACTGTAGTTAATTGCGATCATACACAGGTCAATAACCAGATCTTCAAACCTTTGTCAAAGATCTGGTTACTGTGTTGGTCTAGGCTTCTACCATTAAATGGTCCCATTTGCCTGTATTTTTGGCAATGTCAATCGTGCGTTGCCCATGTGGCATAATCAATCCTTTTGCTTCCATTCTAGCCACACGTTCTTTGTTTGGTTCGCTCCATTTGCTTTTTGGATTGCGTGGGGTAAAGGTTAAATAAAAGCTTTCAGCATCTCTCTTTTTTGCCTTGCTGTCTATCCATCCAAAACATACGGCTTCTTCCATCGCATCGTTGTAGTTGACACTTTCTACCTTGCTTTTTTTATGGTATTGGATCAACCAAACCGATTTTTCTGTTTCAATATTTTCTGTTAACCAAGTACGCCATTCTGCCCTAGTTGGTGCATAAACAGCTGGTTTTCCGTCTTTCATTTCCATCACTATGCTTTTTGGGTTAAAATTTCTAGATAATGTTTGTTGGTCATAATGCCCAATATGTTGCCAAAAGGATCAACTACCGAAGCGGTAACAAAACTACCACTCCCCCCACTATGGTCGGTAATAGGTTGGTACGCTGTTGCGCCTAAAGTAATTAAATGATCAAGCGTAGCTTTTAAATCATCAACATGCCAATAAGCTATGGCACCTGCCGGACCTTTTGTTGCGCCTTCTGGTGCATAAGCACTGTCAATTAAGCCCAACTCATGCTGGTAATCGCCAATGCGAAACTCTGCATAACCTGGTACATTGAAATAAGGCTCCATGCCCAATAATTCGGTATACCATTTTTTTGCAGCGGCATGGTCTGCAGCATAAAAGCTGATGGTGGCTAAGCCTCGTAGTACATTTCCTTTGGTCATCTTATTTTTTATTTAGGTGAATACTGATTGAATATACTCAAAAATAACAGGCCTTACTGACAACCCTATGGCAGTGTAAAAAAGAAATTTTAAATTAATTTCAACGATAAGTTTTGGAAATAAAAAAGCCCCCGACACATCGAAGGCTTATCTATGTTATTTAATTACATTCATTACCCATTATAAGCAGCGGCAAATTTTAGGGCAAAATCTTCTAATTTGGTCTTGCCTTGGGGCACAGCTTTGTTCAAATCAAAATCTTCCCAAAGTATAGCGCTCTTAACGGCGTTACCCATCTCTACATAGTTTCTGGCCATATCTTCAGATAATCCAGCTTGTAACATTCCATCAAACGATTGGGTATCGTCAAACTCTATCCATGGTAGTTCTGGTTTTCCAATGGCCTGCCCAAGCTGCTCGGCAACTTCTTTTAAGGTACGTCTATCACTGGCAATATAAAATGTTTGGTGTCCGTTAAAACCCTCATTAATTTTATCTGTTGCAATACTGGCAATATCTTGTGGGTCTACCAATACAATTTCTTGAGCTGCACCATAATTACCCCCAATAATGCCCATATGTTTGATCATATCTATATTGCCGTACAAGTTATTATAGAAGTATGCAGGGCGAAGGAAAAGGATATCGATATCGCTAAGCTTTCTAAATAGTTTTTCAACAGCAGCCAAACCAGCAATCGGGCCTGTACCTGCATCAAGATGTGCACCAATACTACTTAATAAGACCACTTTCTTAATGTTGGCTTTCTGGATGGCATTTACATAATGTTCGCCAGTTTTTTTGATATGTGCTTTAAGGTCACTTGCAGTTAGATCGTTGGGTACCATGAGGTAGACCAGATCTGAACCCTTAAAAGTTGTAGTTAAAAAATCTTCGTCGCTTACTGAGCCGATAGCTGGTACTGCGCCTAGATTTGTGATTTCGGCTGATTTTTCATTATTGCTACTGATCACCGTTACCTGATGACCTTGTGAAATGAGGTTAATGGCAAGTGGTCTGCTGATATTGCCCAAAGAACCGGTTAAAATTATTTTCATGATTATGCTATTTTTTTCTAATAGCAAAGTTATATTTGTACTTACTTTTATACAAGTACTTACCCTAAAGTATGTATCATGACAGCCATCAAAGAAAATTCAACATTAAATAGCAATAAAAAGGCAAACGTGGCTTTATGTCCTATCAGTTATGTAATGAGCAAGTTGGGAGGTCATTGGAAACCGATTATACTTTTTCACTTAATGAGTGGCCCAAAAAGATACAGTGAATTGAAAAGGTTAATTCCGGCAATTACAGAAAAAATGTTGATCCAACACCTCAAGCAAATGCAAGAAGATACATTGGTGATTAGAAAGGCTGAAAATGTAGTGCCTCCTTTTGTAACCTATAGTTTAAGTGCCGATGGCGAACAGCTAAGGCCAATGCTTGATGAAATGGTAAAATGGGCTACTGCCCGTGATTTCAAAATGGAGCAGGTATAAAATCGAAATGTAGCTTTAAAAAGCTATTTACATCCATTGAGATGTAAATAGCCTAAATTAAATGGTTATTGTTTTGTTCCTCTAAAAATGTAGGTAACCTCACCTTGTGCTGTAGGTTGAGTAACGATCCTGATTGCTTTTTCAGAGTGTTGGTATACAACTACCCCTTCTGGTGATGAAATAGCTTCTGCGTCATCAGAATTTAGAATCGCTTTAATGGCGATAATTTTGGTGGCTACATTAGAATAGGCTTCGCCAGATTTAGCTGCAATTTTTACCTTGTTGCCACTTTCTTTGGTAATTACAATGGTGGCATTAAAGTATTCTTGGCTTGTGATATCAATGGTTCCTTTATAGGTTCCTACTACTCTTGCTGCGGCCGCTTCATCAGAGTTTCCAGATGAACTGCCTTCTTTCTTTTTACAAGCATACATTGTAGTTAAAGCCAATACGGTTAATACGATGGATAATTTTTTTTGAATTGATTTCATAGATTTTTGTGTTAATGCATTTTACAATTAAATGCGGATTGAAAATTGATCAAAATTATCCCTTATCAATTGCTAAAGATGTGCAGAAATGCTCAATTTTAGCTTTGGTACAGATGAATTCGATGATCTTGCTGTAAAAACAGAAGATTGATTAAAGATGAGGGTAGACCATACATTTTTCATCTTTCTGGTATGCTTATGCTCCAAATGTGCTATCTTTCAATATGCAGCATCAAGAATTTGAAGCCCCTGAAGCGCTACGAGATACCATTAGATGTTTTTGGTACAACAGTAAGGAATTTGGAGCACAACAAACGAGTTTTGAGGTAGTACCAGATGGTTACGCTGAAATTATTTTTCATTTTGGAGGGAATTGTAGCATTTCTTATGATGGAACCTTGCAATTATTGCCATCGCCGTTTATGATAGGCTTGCTCAATCAACCTGCTCTTTTTTATGCGAAGAATCGTTTAGAGATTATTGGTATTCGATGCTTTCCGTGGACGGTGTTCGATTTGCTTGGCCTACCGTCAGGTAAGGATAGTTTGCACCTATTTGAGCACCCTATTGCCCAGCTCCAACCGCTGTTGAAAGAGCTTGTTGATGCAGGTAGGATAGCCGAAGCGATAGTTGAAGTCAAACAGTATTTCCTAAATGCAAGGTTAAAGGTTAACCCTCATAGTATGTTGTTTAAAGCAGGAGTGGCCATGCGGAAAGCAAATGGCGTTATTCCGGTAAGTCAGGTAGCAGCGGCGGCTCATGCAACGGTTCGTACACTAGAAAGAAACTTCAAACAATCTTCTGGTCATACGGTTAAAGATGTATCTGCGCTGATGCGCTTTGAGCAGGTTAGAAATCAGTTATGGCTTTACCCAAATTCTAATATTGCCAGTTTGGCTCATGAATTTGGCTATACCGATCAATCTCATTTAAGTAGAGAATTTAAACGCTACAGTGGTAGCACACCAGCGGCATTTGCTAGAAAGGTAAAGAAAGAGGCAATAAACCACGATTTTGTCGCATTTGTACAAGCCTAGTTCAAGGGTATTGTAGAATTTTGGGTTTCCATTATTTGATATGAAACCTACACAAGCAAACAAAAAAATAATACAAAACCATACTATTTATGATGTGATCATTGCTGGCGCCGGACCCGTAGGGCTTTTCCTAGCCTGCGAGTTGGCTTTGGCCAAATGTTCAGTACTGATCTTAGAAAAGACAGAAAATCCATATTCGCCCTTAAAGCAACTTCCTTTTGGTATACGTGGACTTTCTGCACCTACTATTGAAGCACTTTATCGACGTGGATTGCTCAATGAACTAGAGGTACATCAACATCTTAAAAATCCGCATCAAAATGCTGGAGAAGGAGCAAAGCGTCAGGTAGGGCACTTCGCTGGCATTCCTTTCTATGCTGGTGATATTGATACTGCACAGTGGCCTTACCGTTTACCAAGCTCAATAGCTACCAGTTTGATCTCTACAATAGAAGAATTAGAAATCATATTAACCCGTAGAGCAGTAGCTTTGGGAGTTCAAATTGAGCGTGGGTTTGCCCTTAGCAATTTTCAGCAAACTGAAGATGGGGTAACTGTTCACTCTGGAGACCGATTTTTTAAAGGTAAATGGCTAGTGGGTTGCGATGGGAGTAGGAGCATGGTGCGCAAGATGGGCGGTTTTGAATTTGCTGGTACAGAGCCAGAATTTACAGGTTACAGCACCCACATTGCTATTGCCGATCCGGAAAAACTACTTCCAGGCCGTAACCAAACACCAACGGGGATGTACTTGCAATCGCAACCCGGTTATGTAATGATACAGGATTTTGATGGTGGGGAATTTCACAGCTCAGAAAAACCAATCACACTCCAACACGTGCAAGAGGTATTACGCCGCATCTCGAACACCGACGTAACCATCAACACTTTGCATACTGCAACCACCTGGACAGACCGAGCAAGGCAGGCTACCACTTACCGCAATGGACGAGTGTTTTTAGCTGGCGATGCTGCCCATATTCATTCGCCATTGGGAGGCCAGGGACTTAACCTTGGACTAGGAGATGCCATGAATTTGGGTTGGAAACTTGCCACAACCATCCACAAGCAAGCACCTAAAGGCTTATTGGATAGCTATGAAACCGAGCGATACCCAATTGGTGCGCAGGTTTTAAATTGGTCTAGAGCTCAGGTAGCCATTATGAAACCAGACCCCGCTATTTCTGCACTGAATGCCATTGTTCGCGACCTAGTGCATACAACTGATGGTGCTACCTATTTTGCAGCTAGAGTATGGGGTATTTTTACCCACTACAATCTTGGTGGCAGCCACCCTTTAATAGGGCATAGCGTTCCGAATTTTGAGTTCGAAGATGGAACAACGATTGGAGCGTTAATGCACAAAGGTGAAGGGATTTTGCTTGATTTTGAGGGAAATGATTCACTTGAGACTTTAATGCATAGTTATGATGATCGAATCAAGTATGTTTCTGCTAAGGTAAAAGATCAATTAGGCTTCAGCGCCTTACTGATACGCCCAGATGGAATTGTTGTCTGGGTTGCTGAAAATGACCCAGACTATAATGAATTGAAAAATGCTGTTGCCCGTTGGTGGTCGTTTTTTAAACAAAAAACCGCTCTACTTGCATAAAGAGGTTTTTGTAAGGGTTGTGGAGACTTAAAAATATGGAGAAGGCAATTCATCTGATTTAAATAAGTGTAACCTTTGATAAGTCGGCAACCCTTAAGCCTTGAAGTGCAGCATAGGTTAATTTATCCATTATTGCACCATCAAAACAAACTGTTTTAAAGGCACGATAAGCTTTGTTTGTGATAGAAAAAGGCATTTTGAATGATACATTTCTGAGTGTTGCTCCGGCAAATGAAACGTTATCTAGTGCAGATTGATCAAAATGGACACCGATAAAGGCATGGCCATCAAAGTGCATTCCACGCAAGTCGGAATATTTGAAGTCTACTCCATTAAAAATGCAGTTCGTAAAAATTGTTTCTTTAAGGTCGGTCATGGTCAATTTCACGTTTGTTAATTCTACATCTGTAAATTTTGTTCCAACCAATGAAGACTTGTTGAAATTGGTATTTACCAGAATAGTTTTGTAAAAGCTTGCATCTGTGAGGTCGGTAATAGAAAAGCTACAGTCTGTGAGTGTTGCCTTGTCAAAATTAGCCTTACGTGCATCGCATACTTCAAAAGAGGTACCTGTTAAATCGGCACCGGTAAAGTTGGCTTCATACAATAAACTGGCTTTGAATTTTCCTTTTTGTAAAATAACGTCTGCGAAATCACTTTTTTGCAGATCAACTGCGCTGAGGTTGATGTGGGTTTGGCGTTCCTGATTATTGGATAGTTTGGTCACTTCTGGTATGGTTTGCTCCATATCGTCAATACTAACAATGGGTGTTTTAAAAGGCAATCCATCATCCACAGCTTGGAAATCTTCTGAAAAATAGTTCAGGTCTACACCCAGAATTTCCGAGAGTCGGTTAAAAGTAATGATGTCTGGACTAGATTCTCCTCTTTCCCATTTTCCAACTGCTTGTGGACTGATAAATAGAAATTGAGCAAGTTGTGCTTGAGATAGATTTGTTTTCTTTCTTGCTTCGGCAATTTTATTGCCAATCATTTTTGTATTTAACATAGCTACTGTCTTTTTATTTGTTTTTTCGACACAGCAAAAGTATCTGGGTATATTTCCAGAATCGAAAAAAGCAGCATACTTCTAGTTGTATTTACGCTACTTATAGTTGTTATTCACAAATATAGGTAGTGCATAGCAAGACTTGTTGCAATAATTGAGGTCTTGGAGATAAATTGACAAAACAAAAAGCCTCCGATTTCTCGAAGGCTTTAGTAAGTATACTTAAATAGCTACTTATTGAAATAGGCGTCTATTCTAACTTTGTTCAATTTCTTTTAAGCTATCCATCTTTTTGTAGGCCAAGAACCCTTTGATGTCTTCAAAATGCTCGCGAACACGTTTGTTGCCAAATTCGAATACTTTTTTTGCCAATCCATCCAAGAAATCACGATCGTGGGATACCAGAATCAAAGTGCCATCAAAATCCTTAAGGGCATCTTTAATAATGTCTTTGGTTTTCATGTCTAAATGGTTGGTTGGCTCATCCAGTATCAACAGGTTTACTGGTTCTAATAACAACTTGATCATCGCCAAACGGGTTTTCTCTCCACCAGAAAGTACCTTCACTTTTTTTGTAGTATCATCGCCACTAAACATAAAGGCACCTAAAAGGTCTTTGATTTTTATGCTCCCATCACTTAGTGGAATTTGGTCAATGGTTTCGAATACGGTTAAATTCTCATCAAGCAATGCAGCTTGGTTTTGGGCAAAGTATCCAATTTTAGCATTGTGGCCTACTTTTAAACTTCCTTCAAAATCTATTTCGTTCATGATGGCTTTGATCATGGTCGATTTACCTTCGCCATTTTTGCCCACAAAAGCTACTTTTTCTCCTCGTTCAATTACCATTGATGCTTTTTTGAACACCACATGGTCGCCATAGGTTTTGGTAAGTTCTTCAACAATTACCGGATATTGACCAGAACGTGGCGATGGTGGAAATTTCAATCGCAAGGCCGAAGTATCTACCTCATCGATCTCAATAACCTCCAATTTTTCGAGCATTTTTACCCTCGACTGTACCTGTAGGGTTTTAGAGTAGGTTCCTCTAAATCGATCTATAAATTCTTGGTTGTCTGCAATAAAACGTTGTTGCTCTTCATAAGCTTTCAATTGGTGTACACGTCTGTCGGCACGCAATTGAAGGTAATGGGTGTATTTGGCTTTGTAATCGTATATCCTGCCCATAGTTACCTCAATGGTTCTATTGGTAATATTGTCTACAAAGGCACGATCGTGAGAGATCACCATCACCGCTTTTGCCGAGTTGATCAAGAAATCTTCCAACCATTGGATACTCTCAATATCCATGTGATTGGTAGGCTCATCCAATAAGATCAAATCTGGTTTCTTTAACAGAATTTTGGCTAACTCAATGCGCATGCGCCATCCGCCAGAAAACTCTGAGGTTTGACGGGTAAAATCTTTACGCTCGAAACCTAAACCTTTCAATACTTTTTCTACCTCTGCATCATAATTGATCTCTTCGATCGAATAAAATTTCTCGCTCAGTTCCGATACCCGTTCGATCAACTTCATGTAGTCATCACTATCATAATCGGTACGAACAGTTAATTGCTCATTCAGTTCATCTAGTTCTTTTTGCATCTGGTTTACCTCAGCAAAAGCTTTCATCGTTTCTTCAAAAACGGTTACTTTATCCTGCGTAAGCAAATGCTGTGGCAAATAGGCTATCACTGCATCTTTTGGACCAGTTACGTTACCAGAAGTAGGTTTAGCCACATCGGCAATGATTTTTAGTATGGTCGACTTGCCTGCACCATTTTTACCCATAAGGGCTATCTTATCGTTTTCGTTTATCGAAAAGGTTACGTCGCTAAATAGGGTGGTTCCGCCAAATGAAACGGAGATGTTATTTACATTAATCACAGTATGGAGTATTGAATTTTTGGCAAAGATAAGGGAAAGACATCGGATTATAAGGAGAGAAATAAAAGGAGTGATCACTGTTTCGAGCCAATCCTTAGAGGGTTTGAAAATTTTATGGCGATGGCAACGTTTTTATCTCCGTTTACTTAAGTTGATCGCCCTTTCTAACCGTGGACGGTTGTAACGTTGAAGTAAAATGGGATAAAGGTTGAGTAACACATTTAAGAGGATTAACCACAAAGCTTTGACAAACCCGAATTTGAACGCCACAAAAATGGTAAAGCCCAAAACGATAATCAAAATAAGGAGATGACCCAACTCAGACTGTTTTGTTCGGTTATGGAGATGAATTAAGGTATTGGTATGCTTTGCTACAGGATTGGATTTTTTGTTCAGTTTCTCCCAACCAATCCAAATCAATAATTTTCTGAAAAAATTGATGCCCAACTGTTCGTATATTTTTCCGCCTTTTTCCCATCCTTTTTCATGGTAATAGGTAGCATTAAGTGGACTTTTTAGTGTTTCGGTAAAGGTAAGCGCAGCGGCCATTAATATGAAATTGAGCGTCCAAGCAAATGCAAAACCCTGCATCCCGATATAATGTATTACGATGTAAATTAAGGCACTGGTGATGATTACGGTAGAAACTAAAATTAATGCTTTTTTCATTGATGAATTTGTTTGGGATTTCCGGTTGTTGCCTCAATCCGTAAATATAGGCAATAGCCTCATCGCCTAAAAACTGTATTTCTGCTGAAGATGCAACTTAAAAAATTAATTGTTGTCTAATCATTAACTTAAATTAGTTAAAATGAAGAAAATTTTAAACGTATTGTTCCTTTTCGTACTGAGTAATTATGCCTTTGGCCAAACGCAGCAAATTAACCAACTGGTAGAAACCTATGCTGCACAACATCAATTTAATGGAACAGTGTTAATTCAAAAGAATTCAAAAATAATTTATCACAAAAGCTTTGGCGTTGCCGAACGTTCGTTCAATTCATTGATTACAAATGACACCAAATATCAGGTTTGCTCTTTCACCAAAACATTTACGGCTGTTCTAATTCTTCAGCTCGTTGAACAAGGAAAAATTGATTTGAATAAAAAAATAGTCGACTATTTACCCGATTACAAAGGAGAAGCAGGCCCTAAAGTAACGATCCATCAGTTGTTGAATCATACATCCGGAATGAAAAATACAGATACCGCCAAAGACGAAAACTTTTTGAAGTATGGCATTGGCTTTTATCATAAACCCTATCAATTAAAGGAAATCGTAACTAATTTTTGTTCAAATGAGCTGGTGAATGAGCCGGGAACAAAATTCGATTACAACAATGGCGAATACATGATTTTAGGTCGAATCTTGGAGGTTATTTATCAAAAGACATTTGAACAGGTTTTAGCGCAACAAATTCTTCTTCCATTAGGAATGCACAATTCGGGATTGCTTTCTCATTATAAATTGATAAAAAACCTTGCCACTCCTTATTATAAGGATAAAAGCCTTGACCATTTAATTCCAAACATCCCAATTTATGTAGAAGACTTCTCGGCTGCTGGTGCAATGTATTCTTGTACTGCCGACATGATTAAATTTAATAATGCCCTATTTGCCTTTAAACTAATCAAAAAAGAAACTTTAGACCAGCTTTTAACACCTGGACTAGATAATTATGGCTATAGTGTTTGGATTCGGGATACGCAAAAATACAAACGCATGGAAAGGTATGGTAGAATAGCAGGTGCCAATGCTGTTTGGTTTCATTACTTAAACAGCGATTTGAGTATCATTATCTTATCGAATACCAATCTGACCGACCTGGGTGATTATGCCTTAAAAATTGGGAAAGCAATTCTTTAATTAAGTTTGATTAGCGGTGATTTTCTTTTGGGCAAGCCAAGAATAATTATTGTTTTTTGCTATTTTGAGGTAAAGATCGCTGCTAATTTTTCGTTTAACAATTTGCCGGTTAGGTCTTTTGCAATGATTTTTCCTGCTGGGTCAATCAAAAAATTAGCTGGGATACCTTGGATACCATACACTTTTGAAACTTGGTTGTCCCAGCCCTTCAAATCGGAAAGATGTGTCCACGTTAAGCCATCGGCAGCAATGGCTTTTAACCAAGATTCTTTTGTGGTTCCGGTTGCACCGCCATCTAAAGAAATACCCAAAACCGTAAAATTTTTATCTTTCCATTTGTTAAATGCCACTACCACATTTGGATTTTCTTCTCTACAAGGCCCACACCAGCTAGCCCAAAAGTCTAATAGCACATATTTTCCTTTAAAATCTGACAATTTAATCAATTTTCCATCCGTATTTTGTTGCCCAAAATCTGGTGCATTTTGTCCAATTGCTACTGCCGTATGAGATTTGAGTACAACGGGGATAGTTTTTGCCAATGTCGTTTTTTTAAGTTGTTCGGGCATTTTTTTATAGGCTTTTTCAACAGCAGTTATCATATTTGGTTGAGTGGCAGCAAAGGCTAAACTAATTATGCTGAGATAAGAATTTGGGTATTTATTGGCGAAAGCTACATGGATGGCAGCATTTTCATCAAACAGTTTTTGTTCTCTGGCAAGAAAACCCGCAAATACGATAGAATCACTTTGTTTCTCTTTCGATAAGTTATTGTACTCCTTTCTCATTGCGGTAATTTTATCATCGTTGCCTTTCAACATCTGTTTTAAATCGGCATAAAGGGTATTGGATGTTGAGCCAGTTACAGTCATTTTCTTTAGCGAATCGGCCGATTTTATCGTAATTTTTGATGGTTCGAGGTAAAATCTTGCATAATCTAATACTTCACCCTTTGCCATTTTTTTTACATAAGGATTTTTGTTGAGGTATAAACTTGCAAGTGCAGGATATTGAAGGTTTCCCTTGAAAACAAATTTTCCATTTTGAACAATAGAAGAGTCTGTAATTTGCTTTCCTTCGACTGGATAAGTGAGATAAATGATGTCGCCGTTTTTAAGGTTGCTAATTTGTGCGTTTACCTGATAGTTGTTTTGGGCAATGCTAAAAAGAGGGAATAAGCAAGTTAAGGAAAGTAAAAAAAGTCTCATGGCAAGGAGTATAAAAGGGTTGATCTATTGGCTAAAATAAACAAAACGTATCATAAACCTAACGTAAACACTAGATGTTTCCTATTTAGTGTATGGAGACTTTAAATTTTAAGTTTGATCTCAATAGTGTTACAAACTGCTAAAGTTTTAGCTTTTTACGATTTGTTCGTTATCCATTTAATGGCTTCCTGAATTTTTTGATCTAAAAGCAGCTCATCATAATTGTCTTGCTTTAGAATAGTGATATCTGGAATAATTTTTTCGTGGTAGTTGCCGTTTCTATCGCTATCGTAAGAGGTTGTTAAAGCCATGGTCATTTCAAAAGGTAAAGGCCACATCACATTTCCAGTAGTAGCTCCATAAGTGCTTTCTCCGATAAATATGGTATGAGGCCTGCCTTTAAATGCCAATGCAGTTACCTCTCCAGCGCTTGCGGTAAATATGCCGGTAATTACGGCCACTTTTGCTTGGTCTAACAGGGCGCCACTAGGATTAATAAAGGGTTCTGTTTTAGACCGGTCGATGTATTTTCCTTTTTTCAGTTTAGCGCTACGTTCTGTTTTTTTGTTGAGATTAAGTGAACCCCAAACCTCATTATCGCCCAGAAAATCATATAAGGCCAAAAGCATTGGTGTTGAGTTGCCTCCAGTATTAAAACGTAGATCGATCATCCAGCCTTCAATTTGATGCTTGGTTTTGATATCGGCAATCTGATCATATAAAGGCTGGGCTATTTGATGAATGTTGGCTGCACTTGTGTCGAAAAACAGCATACGTGGCATTAAAATGTAGCCATACTTTCCATTGAGCACTTTGGCTTCAAAACCAGGTTTGGTGTCGTATTTCTTTTGCCATTGTGTACTGTAGTCTTCTTTTGATATGATCTTTGCTGTAGAGGTGTATCTATTTTGTTGATCGAATACGGTGCAATGGGTAGCGCCTATTTTGTCGAACAATGGCTTAATTTCGTCTAATGAGTTTTTAAAGTTGCGATATGCTGCTAAACGCTGCTTGGTTTCAGCTTCAACAAGTTTCCAATTCACCGTTTGTTTGTGTAAGTATCCAATTTTTAAGGCCGAAAAAAGTTGATCGTAAAATACTTTGATACTATCTTGGGCAGTTAATTTTTCTTGTGCGGGTAGGTGGAGGGCTAAACTTACTATCAACAGTATTCCAAGGGTTCTTTTCATATATAAAAGACGAATTTTTGTAGATCAAGGTTGCAATCTATACAAATATTAGATGAAGTTGATGTTGTATTAGTGTTTAACAATTCCCTTTCTTTAGCAATTTGGTCTATAAGTTAAAAAGCTTACACCAAGCCACCTTATTTATGGCTTTGTTACCACCTTTATATGGAACTCAATATCATCTGAAATAGCTTGATTGGCTACAAGATCATAAAACTTTTGTGATTTATAGCGGACATCCCATTTTGTTCGATCGATGATCAGCTTGCCAGTCGCTTCGATAATTCCGTTCTTAACTGCTATTTTGGCAGTAAAAGTAACGGGATGTGTGATGCCTTTGATGGTGAGGTTTCCTGTAATTTCTTTATCATCGGCATTTAATGAGGTAACCTTGGTAATGGCAATTGTAGCAAACGGGAATTTGTTAACCTCAAAAAAATCGGGATCTTTTAAGTGCTTAACTAGGTTATTATCACGCCCGTGGTCTTTATCTTCAATGGTATTCATGTCTACTTCAATTGTACCACCTACAAGTTGGCCTTTTTCGATCATCAATTCTCCTTGTGATAGATAGACATACCCAGTATGACTATTTGAACCCATTAAACTAGCACCTTTCCATGTTACTACACTTTGTTTCGTATCTATTGGAATATATTTTTCATCGTCAACATGTAAGGATAAGGCACTTGCCGATGCCTTGTTTTTATTTTCGTTTTTTACAGATCCACTGCAAGCGAAGAAGAAAGGAGTAATGATTAAAATTAAGGTTGATAATTTGTTGTTCATATTACGGAAATTAAATTGATTGCTCATCAATTGAGAAAGATGATGGTTTTGATTTTTTCTAACTTTTTGATACCACAAAACTACTCTGAAGCCTTAGCGGTTAAGCGATTTGGATTGTAAATAAAAATGTAAACTTTGTAAATAAATCCAAAATGGGAGGTTTGAGAGCGAAAAACTGCTCAAAAGGAGAGGATTGAGTGTTTGTACAGATTGTTGCTATTGTTAAATAGCCAGAAAAGATTTAAAACAAAAAAAGCCTCCGATTTCTCGAAGGCTTTTTTACGTACCCAGCGCCGGAGTCGAACCGGCACGGTTTCCCACAGGTGTTTGAGACCAGCGCGTCTACCAATTCCGCCAGCTGGGCATTTGCTTATTCAGCGGGATGCAAATCTATCAAATGCAAGGCTAAATAACAAGGATTATTTTCATATTCTCTGATTTCGCTTTTTTAGCACAGTCTTAATTTAGGTTAAACTTCTGATTAGTAGTTTTTACCACATTAGAAGCGAAGATAATTGAGACGATTAAAATCCCGATTACAATGGCCAAAGCAAACTGAATACCTGAATATAACTTGCTACCAGAGACCAAATATTTGGAATCTTTCATCAATTCTTCGCCAACTTTGGTTTGTAGCTGCGTTAATTCTGCCAATTTGCTGTTAATGCTGTTGAAAGAATCCAGGCCAGTAGTTTCGAATAACGATTTGGTAGCCCCGTTGGCCTGAGTGGTTTCTGCGGCAATAATTCGGTCTTCTATAGTTTTGTTTTCTTTCAGTTTAGCCTTCAGCTCTGCCAAATAGGTTTTTTCTTGCTGTGTTAAAAAGGTCTTTTCGTATTTCTGCAATAAAGAATTGATGTTGGCATCGTGTTTAACCAAACGTTGCAATAGCTCGTGCTCACTTTCCTTTTTAGGCTGATGCTCGATAAAAGCCTCCAAAATGTAACGTTTGGCATAAAGATTCTCGGCCAGATAAAACAAATCAGTTGCCGGAATTAGCCTATCGTTATACAAAGAGATAAAAGCGTTGTTCATGCTCTTGATACTTTTATCCTCTAAAAATCTAATTAAGATGGTACAGGCCATTACTCCAAAAAGTAAGGCAGCAATTTTTGTTTTTTGCTTTACGGTGTGTGCAAATTTCATATCAATTCTATCTAAAAATGAGCGAACCTACAAAATAACCAAATATTATCAAGTAAAGAAATTATATGGCTAGAAAGCTAGGATATTAAGATAATAGTAAATAGGAAATAGGGAATAGGTTGGTTACCTTAATCTGTTAAAAAAGTATTTTGGCTAGAAAGCCAGGGTGTTAAGGGAATTGGAAATAGGGAATAGGTTGATTTTTTGAACCTAATTCGCTAAAAAATTATTGCGCACCAGATTCTTTTTTAATTTATAGTATACAATCTATT
The DNA here is from genome assembly GCF_001412215.1 of Pedobacter sp. Hv1. GTDB lineage: Bacteria > Bacteroidota > Bacteroidia > Sphingobacteriales > Sphingobacteriaceae > Pedobacter. Next base: position 149,187 of record NZ_LLWP01000002.1, on the reverse strand, counting down.
CCCTATTTCCCACTTTCTATTCCCTATTTACCATTCCCCTTACCATTCTCTATTTCCTATTTCCCATTCCCCCTATCCCTCACTTCTCAAAATCTTTAACGGCGGTTGGTTCAACACGTTTCTTGTACTTAAAACACCAGTAATTACAACTAGGCCAACTACGGTGGCAAAAAGAGCAAAGATGGGCAATAGTGGTGGGGCAAAAGCAGCCTCGAAACTAAACTTGGCCAAGAGCCAGCTGCTACCCAATGCCAGAATTAAGCCAGCACCAGCGGCAAAAACACCTAAAAAGAAGTATTCGATGGCATTAATTACCAATACCTGTTTTCTACTGGCTCCTAAAGTGCGCAATAAAATGCTTTCTTTAATGCGTTGGTTTTTGCTGGTGAGCACGGCAGAGAGGAGCACAATCCACCCTGTGGCCATACTAAAGCCAGCCATAAAGCGAATTACGAAACCAATTTTGTCTAAAATTTCATCTAATAACTGTAGCACCAGATCTAGATCTATAACCGAAACATTGGGGAATGCCCTAACCACCGCACCTTGAAACTCTGCCGAAACGGTTTTAGAAGGTACCCTTGTCATTAATACATGAAATTGTGGTGCAGATTCTAGCACACCAGTAGGAAAAACCACTCTGAAATTGGTTTGCATACGACCCCAATTTACCTCTCTTAAACTACCTACTTTAGTGGCGATTAACATGCCCTGCACATTGAACAAAATCTGATCGTTCAGTTTTACCTTAATCCTTCGGGCATAATCTTGATCTAAAGAGATATAGATAGGCGCCATGGCCGATTCGACCTTGCCTGTCCAAACCCCATCTGTTATTTTTTCTGCTGTGGTAAGAGTATCCTGATAAGTAGCTCTAATCTCACCTCTAAATGCCCTTGCATTGGTACTATCTGCGTCTATTTTTTTACCATTTATTTCTTCAATCCGCATGGTAATTACCGGAACCTGATTCATTAAAGGGAGCTTGTACGATTTGGTTAAAGTGTTTAATGCCTCTTTTTGTGTATTCTGGATGTCGAACAGAACCATGTTGGGCTGATTGGCACCAGACGATAAGGTTACCCTTTTGATTAATATACCTTGTACAAAAAATAAGGTACAGATAAAGGCAGTAGATAAACCAATAGATACCGTAAGCATTAAGGTTTGGTTGTTAGGGCGATACAAATTGGCAAAGCCTTGGCGCCATAAATAACTTAACTGCATGGGTAAAAACTTGCGCACCAAAAACATCAGCAACTTAGAAAATGCCATTAATAACAAAAATGCAATGCCTATGCTAATGGTAAAAGCTATGGTTTGTACCCAGCCTCGCATTTGTAGGTAGGTAAAACCAAATACAAAAACCACCATTAAAAGGTAAACCAACCATTTTAAAGGATCTCTTTTGGTTGCAGTATGCTCAAAAGATGCTCTAATGGCATTTAAGGGTGATATTTTACGTACAGCAAGTAAAGAAGGTAAGGCAAATAACACGGAAATGATGAGGCCTAAAATAATCCCTTGCCCAATGGCCAACCATGATATTTGCATGTTAATGGTAATGGGTAAAAAATCTTTTAGTACCAAGGGTAGCAGAAACTGGATTAAAGTGCCTAATACAGCACCGAGCACTGCACCAATTAAACCAATAAAAGAAATCTGGATCAGGTAGATGAAAAATGCATGCCTAGCCTTTAAGCCCAAACAACGCAGGGTAGCAATGGCACTTAATTTTTCTTGGATATATACATGGATGGCACTGCCCACACCAATACAACCTAGCAATAGGGCAATAAAACCTGCCAGCGCTAAGAAACGGCTCATGTCTCTAAAAGAACGACCTGTTTGTTCCTTTCTAGAGGCTACAGTTTCAATATCTAAACCTTCTTTTTCTTGTTTGGGTTCTAGTTTTTTAATTGTTTGCGCTAACGAATCGGCATTTTTATACAAATAATAATACCTGTAGGTAATGCGACTACCAATTTGGGTAAGTCCTGTTTTTTCTAGATAGGTTAAGGGAATATATACGGTAGGGGCCACCGAAGCCGAAATACCTGTTTGCCCAGGTGCTTTGTTTAAAACCCCAGCAATGGCAAAGTTGAGGTTGCCTACTTTAATCGAATCGCCGGTTTTGGCATTGAATTGGAGCATTAAGGTTTGGTCTACCAAAGCGTTTCTGCCATTTTGAAAAGTGCTGGCCGCTGTGGTAGGACTACTTTCTATTGCGCCATAATAAGGGTATTTACCTTGTAAAGCCTTAATTTGTACCAACCTGCTTCCCTGGCTTTTTATAAAATAGATCATAGAGGCAAAAGACCTTTCTTCAGATCGATCATCGCCCATTTGGGCCAAAAGCTGTTGTGTTTTAGAGGTAACGGCTCTTCTGCTCTCTACAATAAGATCGGCACCTGTTAGTTCTTTGGCCTGTGCGTCTATATCGCGTTGTAAATTGTCTTTAAATGAATAGACGGCCACCAGTGCGGCAATGCCCAATACAATAGACGAAATAAAGAGTAGCAACCTAGAACGGTTTTTGCGACTGTCTCGCCAAGCCATTAGCAATAGCCAAGCCATGCCAATGCGTTGATTTTCGATGGTAGGTTTAGGCATGTTGTTGGTTTTCATCGGCGATGATATGGCCACCTTTAATTTTAATAATTCGGTTTGTTCTAGCGGCAAGTTCCAGATCGTGGGTTACAATAACCAAGGTAGTACCTGCATCTTTATTCAAATCGAACAAAAGTTTGATCACCTTTTCACTCGTTTCGCTATCTAGATTACCGGTTGGCTCATCGGCAAAAAGTAGAGCAGGCTGATTGGAAAAAGCCCTAGCTAATGAAACTCTTTGCTGTTCGCCACCAGAAAGCTGTACTGGGTAATGGCCCGCACGTTCGGCCAAACCTACTTTATCTAAAAGGTCTAAGGCATGGGCCTTGCTATTTTTAGCACCTCTTAATTCTAGTGGCACCATTACATTCTCTAAAGCGGTAAGGGTAGGCAAGAGCTGAAAATTTTGGAAGATAAAACCTACATACTGGTTACGTACTGCGGCTCTTTGGTCTTCGCTCAAATTGGTCAACTCAATACCATTTAAAGTAACTGCTCCGGTAGTAGCTCTATCTAAACCAGCGCATAAGCCTAGTAAAGTGGTTTTTCCGCTACCAGATGGGCCTGTAATGGCTACGGTAGCACCTTTGTTAATTACAAAATTGACTTCATTTAAAACGGTTAGGTTATGGTGTGCACTTTGATAGATCTTGCTTACGTTTTTAATCTCGAGAATACTTTCTAATGGCATGCTTATTTAAGTTTTAGCTATATTTGAAATACAAACATTAATTCGGTTTACCTGTTAAAGATAATGGGTTTTGATGATTAGAGATAGAATAAATAGATATGTTACGAAAACGTTTAATAGCCATACTTGTTTTAGCAGCCCTTTTAATGGCCTGTACTAATACAAAAAATGACAAAGCCAAAACATTGGCAGATAGTACTGCAAACCAGACCGAAAAAACAGCGGCCTTGAAACATATCCTCTTTTTTGGAACCAGCCTTACTGCAGGTTATGGTTTAGACCCAACGGAGGCTTATCCGGCATTGATCCAGAACCGGATTGATTCGTTAAAACTACCTTATAAGGTAATTAATGGGGGCTTAAGTGGCGAAACCTCTGCTGGCGGCAAGGGGCGTATAGATTGGTTACTGAAACAACCTATAGATATTTTTGTGTTGGAGTTAGGTGCCAACGATGGTTTAAGGGGTATTCCGGTAGCCGAAACCACCAAAAACCTACAGTTTATTATTGATCAGGTTAAAACCAAGTACCCCAATGTTAAAATGGTGTTGGCTGGTATGCAGGTGCCACCAAATATGGGCAGTACTTATGCCAATAGCTTTAAAGAAATGTTTCCGAAGTTGGCTGCGCAGAACAAAATAGAACTTATTCCTTTTCTGTTAGATAAAGTAGGGGGTGTGCCTAAGCTTAATCAGGCCGATGGGATACACCCAACAGCTGAAGGCGATAAAATACTGGCCGAAAATGTTTGGGTAAAACTGAAGGGATTGTTGTAGGGATGATTGAAGAATTTTATTACTGCCATTTTTAACATTAAGAAATTAAGAGTTTTGTCACGTAAGGTATCTGGGTTAAGCTAAGTGCCGGTTTTAACATTAAGAAATTAAGGATTTTACTATCTAAGCTACCTGAGTTAACCCTTCTTAATGCCTTAATGTTTTAAGATAGGTTTCTGAGATGGTAAAAATTAACCACCTAAGTTAAGCTAAGTAATCGTGTGATGTTATCCAATTGTAAACACCACATAGGCACATAGTAACACATAGTGTTTAGCTTAAATTGTTAATTCTAAGCTGTTCTTAGGTGTCTGAGATGGTGAAAAATAACCAATTAAATAACCTGAGTTAAACTTTCTTAACGCCTTAATGTTTTAAGATAAGTTTTTGAGATGGTGAAAAAAATATGCTCAGAAAAACCTTAGCTGTTCTTAATGCCTTAATGTTTTAAAACATCAATTTATGTAAACTTTTAGGTTTTGGCATCTTTAGTTCAATTACTAATTAAACATGGAAAAAAATAGCCTATATCTTTTGTTAAGTATCCTGTCTATTGTGCTGCTGGCTAGTTGCAAGCAACAAAAAGACATTAGAGACCAGATGGACCAAAAAACTACCATTTGTTATACTGCTATAGACCAAACAGACACTGCTTGGCTTAGCATAGACACCGCCGGACACGAAGTTTTAGGTCTTTTAGAATTTAACTATGACAATAAAAAACATTATGTAGGCCAGATTAAGGCAGCTATTAAGGGCGATACCCTAAAAGGCCATTACGATTTTAAAGTAAACAACATAGATAAATGGTACAGAAACCCAGTGGCTTTTCTTAAAAAAGATGCAACATTAACCATGGGGGTGGGCGATATCAACCTGATTTGGGGCTCGCCATTTTTTGATGAAAAGAAAGCGATAGATTACAACAGAGGTAGGTTTGTATTTAAACAAACTGGCTGTGTAATTAAATTACCTTAAGGGGTTTAAACATTAAGAAGTTAAGAGGTTTATCGTGTAAGTAAAAATGTTTAATCTAAATTTACCAACTAGTTTTCGACAGGCTCAGACTGACAAACATCTACTCCTAAGCTGTTCTTAGGTATCTGAGATGGTGAAAATTAACCACCTAAGTAACCTGAGTTAACTTTTCTTAATGCCTTAATGTTTTAAAATAGGTTTCTGGGATGATGAATTAGCCACCTAAGTAATTTGAATTAATCTTTCTTAATGTTTTATAATTTTTAAAATATTAATTTATGTAATCTATTAGGTTTTGGCATCCTTAGTGCAAATGTCAATCTAAACCTAACCCATTAACATGAAAAGAAACCAACCAACCTTATTGTTAAGTGTCCTAACCATTCTTTTATTTAGCTGTAGCCAACCCAAACCATTTAAAACCAAAATTGACGAAAAACATACAGTCTGTTACATCGCAATAGACAAAGCAGACACCGCTTGGTTGAAATTAGATACCGCAGAGAAAAATATTTTAGGCGAAATGGAATTCAGCTACGCCAACAAAAACCATTACCAAGGACCAGTTAAAGCAATAATGAAAGGTGATACCTTAAGAGGTAATTTCTCTTTTAAGTTAAACAATGTAGATAAATGGTACAAAAACCCAATTGCGCTATTAAAAAAGGAGAACACCTTAACCATGGGCATTGGCGAAATCATGACGCTTTGGGGCTCAGGCTATTTTGATAAAAATATACCCATTGATTACAATAAAGGCAGGTTTGTGTTTGAGCGGGTGGGTTGTGAGGTGAAGTAACAGGGTTTGATTTTTGTTTTTATTGGCTTAAATTTAGGCCTTATAAACAATGCCCGTCTGTTGGTGTTTAACAATAATGAACAAACCCTACCCTATACAAGAAGATGTAATTAAGGTGCCCCGTTTTGAAGAAAGTGCAGGTTTTTACACCACCAAGCAGCGCAGCAAAACCATGTCTAAGATTAGGGGCAAAAATAGCCTGCCAGAACTCTTGCTCCGTAGGGCCTTATGGGCACAGCACATCCGTTTCCGTATCCATAGAAAAGATTTGCCCGGCAGGCCAGATCTCGTAATAGAGAAGTACAAACTGGTCATATTTGTTGATGGCGATTTTTGGCATGGCTATAACTGGCACCTGCGTAAGCCAAAAACCAATGCCGCTTTTTGGATACCCAAGATAGCACGTAACCAACAACGAGACCAGTTTGTAAACCAACAGCTTCAAAGTATGGGTTTTGCGGTAATGCGCTTTTGGGAGCATGAGGTAAAGGAAAATATAGCGGCTTGTGTAAATCAGGTAGCGTTGTATTTGGAGACGGCTAGGATAGGTAGTATACCTAATAGAGCTGAATAAACAAATTCGAAATTGTTGATAAATACTCATATTTATTTTGCTAAAAATATTTGCATTTTTCAATTATGTCCGTAGATTTGTTCGTGTCCGTAAATTTGTCCGTTATATGATAAATGTTAAATTTTACCTTGATAAGGCTGATAAAAGCAATAAATTTCCCATCTACCTAGTTATTAGGCAAAAAGATATACAAGTAAAAGTTTTTACTGGTGAAAAAATAAAAAAGAAAGATTGGGATAACAAAAATCAAGTTGTAAAAGATTCTTTATATGGATATAATGCTATCAATAAATTTCTATTGTTTTTAAAAGTAGAAATAGAGAAACACTTAGAAACAACTCCACATAGCCAATTAACTGATGTTAAACTAAAAGAGAAAATCTCTTCTTTGGTTAGTGGGCGTAGAGCCAATACAGGTATTAGAATAGTCGAAGAAGATTTGGCTTTTTACGAAGGTAAAACTGCAATTACTTTGGTAGATTTATTTGCAGGAGCGGGAGGTTTTAGTGAAGGCTTTCTTCAGGCGGAGCATGCGAATATGTATTATGATTTCCTTTTAGGAAGTGATATTAACGAAAACTGTGAATTAACACATTTGGCCAGATATAATTATCAATTAGGTTTAAGTGCAGAATTCTTAAAACAAGATATTACCGAGCCTGATTTTCTGGAGAATTTATTAGGCAAAATTGGTGATAAAAATGTAGATGTTGTTTGTGGTGGACCACCCTGTCAAAGTTTTAGCTTAGCAGGCAAAAGAAAAAAATTCGATAAGAAGGATGATCTCTTTGCAAATTATCTAAATGTAATTAAAAAATTAAGGCCTAAATACTTTGTAATGGAAAACGTTAAAGGTATTTTGACAAAGGAAGGTGGTAAAATTAAGGAGATGATTTTACAAGAAATCAAGTCAATAGTAGATTTGAAAGAATTTCATCAACTTATAGGTTTTATAGCTAGGATAAAAAAAGTTCATAAAGAAGATCTGTTTATATTAGATAGTTATCTGTTAAGATTGCAGTTTGAGACTACTTTAGAGAAAGATATTGAAGCAGTAAGAGAAAAATATATTCAAACAGTTGAAAATAAGTTTAAAATACTAGTTCCTAAAATTGTAGATTATAAAACGAGCAAAACTGATCCAAATATTAGTACAATTCGACATGGGTTTAATCTACTCAAAAGAACTACTGAGCTTGCTTATCTGAGAAAGAAAGTGATCAATGAAAAAGCTTTTAATAATCTAGATAATGATTTTTTTGCAGCTGATTTTGATAATTTTCTTACTTCTATTGAACCGGAATCGATAGTTGAAAAAGTGCAGTTGGCATTTAATAAGTTAAGATCCTCATCACACAACGAAGAAGTATCTCAGATAATAAAGTCTCTAGAGATTTTTAGTTATTCTTTTGATCAATGCATATCTGGATTAGACCCTTATGTTAAGAATCTAAATAAAGAAGTAGAGTTTGAAGAAATTCTATCCCACATCAGGTTATACAAAATTGATCAGCCATTTGTAGCACTTGCTTCTAATTATGGAGTGCCTCAAAATCGCGAACGTGTTTTATTTATTGGCTGTAGAAAGGATCAGAAAATGATACATAGTATACCTACAACCGTTAATGCAAAAGATAAGGTTACCGTTTTTGAAGCATTATATGATTTGGATTTTGTTGGTAACAATGATGAGAAGTTTGATTACGAAGATATTGATCTTAAAGCAAGGCATAATGGCTCAACTGAAAAAATGACATCTCTTTTGCGTAAAAGAAAAATAAATGGTGATGTTGATTTGCAAGCAGGGTTAACTTATGCTGACTGGTCGAAGAATGGAAGGTTAACTAATCGATTTTTAAATGCTAAAAATCCATTCTATGTTAGAAATGCAGAAGAGTTAAAGAATATCTTGGCACATCAAGTGGCCCCTCTTCATAATCATAAAACTAGCAAGCAAAACCAAGAGGTGATAAATAGGTTACAGATAATACTTGATGAGGGGAACTACGAAACTGCAAAAGAAAAATTAAAATCTAAAGGATTGGATTCGGAAAAAAGAAATTATAATGTATTAAAACCTGATTCTCAAAGTTCTACTATTATGACCATTGCCGATGATTATATTCATTATGCAAGCCCAAGATCATTAACAGTTAGGGAAATGGCTAGGTTGCAATCTTTTGATGATTCATTTGTATTTCAAGGCAAACGTTCAACTGGTGGTGATAAAAGAAAAACGGAAGTTCCTCAATATACTTTAGTGGGTAATGCAGTGCCACCATTAATGGCGAGAGCTGTTGCTATGGAAATATTGAAGAATATTGAATAGTACTTTTTCTTAATGGATTTTGGTATTTGCTTTAGAAGTGTTTAATATGAATGATGAATTGTATTTTGGGATAAATTCGGATCTTAAGATATTTTATTATACTCATACGAAAAGATCATTTTAAATCATAATAACTTAAAATATTCCAAATCACCATTCTTTTTAAAATCGGGTAAAGCTTGACGAAGATCATTTCTTAAATTTGTTCTAGAGCCTGAAGAGTAATTATTATTAAAAATCTCTTTTACCGATCTAGCGACACCAACATTTGTATGCTGACCCCAAAAATTACCCCCTGACAAATTTGTAACACGTTTAACAGCTACAGAATTTTGATTATAATTAGCCCTTGCGTTTGAAGGGACAGTTACAAAAGAATATGTGAAATTTCTAACATGCTGAATATTGAAATTATTTCTGCCAATTGTTATATTTCTACCGGAGAATCCGCCAGCAGAATATATCATATCCCAAAGCATTGGAATTTGTGCATTATCGTTCCAATTAGTTTTACATTGTATTACTCCAATTTCTAGATTTAAAAAATCTCTTTCAGTTAGGAAGTTAAGGGCATGAGGGTTAATCCTTCCTGTCACAGTAGTTGGGATTGTGTTTCCGTGGTCATCAATAATGTTTAAATTATTAACATCTTGATTATAATCATTAGCATTTGGGAAAATAATTACAGTAATATCTGATTCGGTATTGCAGGCAAAATTTGCATAATTAATTGTTGTTGCATCTTGAATAGGTTTAGGAACCATACTCATAGTTTTAATAGCAACGATACGACTACCTACACAACATAGATTTATATACCAACAAACAAGTGATTCCCATGCTGTTCCTCCACTCGAAAGTGCGCCTTGATCTCTCCCTGCTATTGCAGTAGATCTAAATATATTTCCTAAGTTATCCCCTAAGTTAATTATATCATTTTCTGCAAAATTTGCACCTAAGTGGTGATGTATTTCATTTAACCAAGTTGGCCATACATTTTGCATAGTAGGAGTTTGAAATATAGCTTGAACAGATTTCTTACGTAGTAATTCAGGAATAGTATTTAGCATTATCTAATTTTAACATTGTTGATTTTTAAAAGGAAAAGTCAAGATTTTGTAACCTAATAGCTTAAAGTAAGAATTAAATAAGATGTTCTTTATTGACTTTAATTTTTATAAACATAGGGAAATTTAAATTAAAAGTGATTTAAAGGATTTGGTATTTGTTAAAATCTGGATTACTTCCATAACTTTATCCGATTATATACGGGTAGTTAAAAACATAATTTGCATTTTTATAATGCGAATCCCAATTGGAGCAATCCAATAAATAAATTTATTTACAATATCCTAGGCGAGCAGTTGAAAGTACTGTATTCTATCGGTTTCCGATTGGGGTTCGCAGCGACCTGGGCTTTTTACAATTTTTCTACCATGCGAACCCCAAAAAATAACCCCACAGCCGCCGAGCTCTCCATCAGTTATCAGCTATACGCAGATAGCCTGATTATTAAAGACGCCAAACAGGCCCACGAACTCTTTTTAAAACTATATGCATACCAAGCCCACCAAGATGGTTGGTGTGTGCTTTTTCTGGGTGCCAAACAACAGTTTAAATGCTGGCATTTTTTAGAAAACTTTTTAGACATTACCGCAAGTGCCAGAAATATTATGGGTACTGCCATTAGTATCAATGCCAAGCAGGTAATTGTAGCCCGTATAGATGTAGAGCCCCATGCCAAGCTTAGCCACTTAGATATTTTATGGCTAATCCAGTTGTTAAAAACAGCCAAGAAAAAACAGATTGTACTTAAAGATTATCTGGTTATAGCGCTAGAAGATTGGTGCAGTTACCAAGACGAAGAATACGTTAATTAAGTGTTGGTTGATCTAACTTAATAGCTCATAAACAATTGTCTCTATTGTTGCCATATATACAGTGCATGCTCGCTGCTACTATTATAAATTGCTAACAAATTATATAGAAACCCTAACAAATTGTTCAATATGCCTAAATACTAGTATAGTTTTACCTACTTAGCCTATACTTCTTGCTCCTGAGACTATACTTTCTGCTACTTAGACTATACTTTTTGCTACTTAGCCTATACTTCTCGCTACTGATACCATACTTCTTGTTACTGAGACTACGGTTTTTCTGTTGTAACTATAATAAACTTGCTATAAGGTTTTTGGCAGATTGAAGAGGGGGGTATGCAAATGGCCAATCCAATTGCACCGCAATCAAATTGGCCATTAAAAATATTGTATTGTAAACGTATTCAGTCAATGAACTTTAAGCGCTTTCTATTAGTTATCAACCATCAACCATTAACCACGGGTAAATGAACTATTGACTAATGAACTAATGAACCATCAACCTACAAAGCGCTCGTCATTCCTGCCAAAAATGCCTTTTCATCCTCATTCAAAAACGGACTCAATTTAGTATACACATTCTCGTGGTACGTATTTAACCAATCTATATGTGCTTGTTCTAACAGTTCTTTTTTAACCAAGGTGGTATCTATAGGCGCTAAGGTTAAGGCCTCAAATGCATAAAACTCGTTAAACTCATTGGCTTGGTCGGCAATGGTAAGCACTAGGTTTTCAATCCTGATACCATGTTTGCCGGAGCGGTAAATGCCAGGTTCAATAGAAGTGATCATGCCCAGCTCAACAGGTACAGGTGTTGCCGTAGCATTAAAAACCTGTGGCCCCTCGTGTACATTTAAGAAATAACCCACACCATGCCCAGTGCCATGGCCGTAGTTTAAGGCATAATCCCACATCGGTCTGCGTGTAATGGCATCAATCTGATAACCACAAGTGCCTTTCGGGAAACGGGTTTTACAACCCTCTATCATGGCCTTTAATACCAAGGTATAATCAATGCATTCCTCTTCCGTATTGTTGCCCATAGGTAAAACACGGGTAATATCTGTAGTGCCATAACGGTATTGGCCACCAGAATCTACCAAAAACAAACCTTCGGCCTTAACCGTTACATCGCTAGCAGTAGTAGCCGCATAATGTGGTAAAGCCCCGTGTGCTCTGTAACCGGCAATGGTATTGAAACTTTCGCCAATAAAACCATCTTGTGCGGCCCTAAAAGCCTTTAATTGTGCAGCGGCAGAAATTTCGGTAATGGTTATCTCGTTTACATTGTCTTTAACCCATTTTAAAAATTGGGTAATGGCAACACCATCCTTAATCATGGCTAAACGGGTATTGTTAATCTCGGTTGCATTTTTTACCGCTTTTAACTGGGTAGAAGGGTTGATCTCTAAAATACGCTGTACCGAGTTAGGGATCAATTTATAAAGGGCAAAACAATTGCGTTTTGGGTCAATTAAAATAGAACTTTCGGCAGGTAAAAAGCCCAGGTCCTTGGCAATGGTATCGTAACTTAAAATTTCTACACCATTTTTAGCCAGACTGGCTTTATCATCAGCACTTAACTTATCGTGTTGGATATACAAGGTAGCTTGGTTTGCCGAAATCAGCGCAAAACTTAGCACTACAGGGTTGTAGCTCACATCATCGCCACGCATATTGAACAACCAAGCCAAATCATCTAAAGAAGAAATGAGGTGGTAATCGGCATGTAGTTGTTTCATCACCTTTCTAACCTCGTTAAGCTTGGCACTAACAGATTGGCCAACAAACTCGTCTGCTACTAAAAATGCAGGGTTGGTAGGTAGGCTAGGTCTGTTTGCCCAAATTGGGTTCAGGTAATCTTTATGTTGAAAATTGATGCTCTTGTAGGCCAATTGTTTGTGCAATAACTCTCCCAATGAAATAGAGACCAGTTTCTCGTCGAATGCAATTGTAGCACCCTGTGGTAAAACCTCGCCCAGCCACTGGATATACTCTGGTGCATGTTGCACCTTTAACTTAACCAGTTCAAAGCCACTGTTCTGCAATTGCTCTTCGGCCTGTTCAAAATATCTAAAATCGGCCCATAAACCAGCAAAATCTAAGGTAATTACTACGGTACTTACCGAGCCTTTAAAGCCCGTGGCAAAAGAGATACACTTGTAGTGGTTTGGCAGATACTCGCTAATATGAGGGTCGGCAGAAGGAATAATGTAGGCAGCAACACCGTCAGCCTTCATTTGCTCGCGGATGGCATGTAGTTTTTCAGGATAAGTCATGCACAAATGTGAGAAAGAAATGGGAAACCAAGAAATTGTTTCAAATATTTTGACATTTTGGTTTGTTAGTTCAATGGTTCATTAGTCATTAGGGAATAGTAAATTGTAAATAGGGAATAGATATAAAATGCCTCAATTCTGTGTGCATATCATCATACTTTGTGGACGTTAATCACTTTGAACTCCATCTTCCATTTACTTATTGGTTCAATGGTCAATAGTCACTAGTTCAATAGTCAATGGTTCATTAGTTCATTGGTCATTAGTCAATAGCCAGGTGTCCAAGTTAAAGAATATCAATTGATAACTTATTACTTATAACTTTCCACTTTTAACTTTTTACTTTGAATTCCATCTTCCATGTACTTATTGGTTCATCGTCTTCGACAGGCTCAGACTGACAAAATCATTGGTAAAGAGATATTGGTATTGTAAAACATCCCAATTTTGTGAATAGATTCAATAATCATCACACTTTGTGAATACTTTCTACTTTGAGCTTTATACTTTCAACTTATAACCTGCAACTTTTAACTTTCTACTCCATCTTCCATTTTCCATCTCACCTTTTCCATAAAAAGAAAGTACCTGAGCGGTAGCGAGCTTAACAACGATTTACAAAAATAATACCCCCAAATGTTATTTAATGTAATAAGTATGTGTTTATGAAGAATATTTTAACCCATAAATTCATTTTATTAAATATTTAAGTTAATATTGGGTTGGTATAACTCAGCTAAATGAAAGTTTTACAATTTACCATTCCGGTAGCACACGATAATACCATTATTGTGCAAGAAGATAACATGGCCCATTTTTACCCTTATCTGCATCGCCATAAGGAAGTACAATTGATGTGGATTAAAGAAGGAGAAGGTACATTGGTTGTAGACAATAACATGTATGCTTTTAGAAAAAATGATATTTACCTACTAGGTGCCAACCAACCACACCTCTTTAAAAGCAATGCAGAATACTTTAATGAGGGAAGCGATTTAAAAGTGCAGGCTTTAATGATTTTCTTTGACCCCAATGGAAAGCTGATGCCAGTTTTGGCACTGCCAGAAATGCAAATGTTAAGGTCGTTTTTACAACAGCACCAAAGCGGTTACAAAGTGCCGGCAGAACATGTAGACACTGTGATACAGAAAATGTTGAGTATGCAATATGCCAAAAACCAGGAAATTGTAATCCAATTTTTAAACCTGCTGCACACCTTACAACAAATTGGAAACCAAGCAGAAGGACTCTCTAATAAAAGTTTATCAAGTTTTTCTGAAAGTGAGGGGATCAGGATTGGACATATTTTCAACTACCTGATGCAGCATTACGAACGACCGATTAGTTTAGACGAGGTTGCAGCCGAAGCGCACATGACCCCGCAGGCTTTTTGCCGATATTTTAAAAAACATACCAGACAAACATTTGTTGAATTTTTAAATGAACTGCGCATTAACGAAGCCTGTAAAAAACTAACCAGTGGTAAGTTCGAAAACATTGCTACCGTTGTATATACTTGTGGTTTTAATAGTGTAACCAACTTTAACAGGGTATTTAAAGCCAAAAAAGGCGAAGCTCCAAAAGCCTATCTTAACCACTATTTTAAAAACATTAAGGTTTAATTTTATTAGTGTGAATAGAGCTAAGCATTCAGTCTATGTGGGCTATGTTGCGATGTGGCCGTTTCTATAATAGGATTTTTGAAATGCAAAATCTTTTAATTTGTTGTCATGCTGAGCCTGTCGAAGCATCTTTATATGTAAATTCGTTCATTTAGCTTCTTTGTTTTACTTATAATTACACAATAGTCTATGTGGACTATGTTTCTATGTGGTTATCTGTTTGATTATAAAAAAGACGAATATGTCCTTTAAATGTTGCGGTTAATATCTGTCAATTATTCATTAAAACCTGTTAAAAATAGTCAATAAGCACTAGCTACTTTTGGTGTATACAAAATTGACAAAGAACCACAGAGCGTAGCTAATTGATAAATAACAGCAAAACCTCTTTAACACCACATTAAAATAAATATTTATGAAAAACGTTGCATGGCAAGGTGTATACCCTGCACTTTTAACCCCATTTACCACTAACGATACCATCGATTATCCTTTGTTCCAGAAAAACCTCGATGCACAATTGGCAGCTGGAGTAGATGGAATTATTATCTGTGGCTCTTTGGGCGAGGCAAGTACCTTAAGCAGTACCGAAAAACTAGAGCTATTGGCTTATTGCGTAAAAAGTATCGGTGGTAAAGTACCTGTAATTTTAAACATAGCAGAACAAGTAACCAAAGATGCTGTGGCCATGGCCCAACAAGCAGAAGAAATAGGTGCCGATGGCTTAATGTTATTGCCTCCATTGCGTTATAAGGCAGATGATGAAGAAGCTTTAACCTACTTTAAAAGTGTAGCAAAAGCAACTACTTTATCTATCATGATCTATAATAACCCAGTTGATTATGGAGTTAAAGTATCAATAGAGATGTTTGAAGAATTGGAACAGTTTCCCAATATTCAGGCCGTAAAAGAAAGTACCAGAGATGTAGCTAATGTTACCCGAATGATTAACCGATTTGGTGATCGTTTTAAAATTTTATGTGGTGTAGATCCTTTGGCTTTCGAATGTTTGGCCTTAGGTGCGCATGGTTGGGTAGCAGGTTTGGTAGATGCTTTTCCGGCAGAAACCGTAGCCATTTATCGTTTGGTAAAAGCCAATCGCTATGCAGAGGCCCTTACCATTTACCGTTGGTTTTTGCCAATTTTAGAGTTGGATATCCATGCCAAGTTGGTACAGTATATTAAATTAGCTGGCGAGGCTACAGGTATCAGTTCTGAAATAGTAAGAGCACCAAGATTAGTGCTAAAAGGAGAGGAAAGGGTACAAGTATTGAAAGTAATTAACGATGGATTGGCCAACAGACCAGAATTACCAGCTTATTTACACTTGCAGGTAGAACACGTTTAGTTAATAGAGCCTTTAATGCTCTAGTTGGCGTCCTCGCCAACGATGATGTTAAGAGTTAAATTAACCACATAGGCACAGAGGAATCGCCAAAAGAGAATAAAAAAATAATACCATGTATAAAGATACAAGTACAACAGCACTAGACGATGTATTGGCAAAAGCTGTAAAAGCATACCATCAATATAAAACCTGTTCTTTAAAACAACGTGCAGATTTTATGCGTGCCATAGCCGAAGAAATTGCGGCTTTGGGCCCTGAGTTGATTGATACTGCCATGCAAGAAACCAACTTGCCGCAAGCACGTTTAGAGGGAGAAAGAGCAAGAACCATGTTCCAGTTAACCAGTTATGCCGCCGCTGCAGAGCAAGGCAATTGGTTAGAGGCAAGTATTGATACCGCTTTGCCAGAACGTACCCCTCCTAAACCAGACCTACGCAAAATGTTGGTGCCTTTGGGCCCTGTGGTGGTTTTTGGGGCTAGTAATTTTCCTTTTGCTTATTCTACCGCTGGTGGCGATACAGCTTGTGCTTTTGCTGCAGGTTGCCCGGTAATTGTAAAAGCACACCCTGCACATGCTAAAACCTCTACCTTAATGGCCGATGCCATTTTGAGGGCAGCAGAAAAATGTAACATGCCCGAAGGTATTTTTGCACATGTTTATGGAGCTGGATTTGAAGTAGGAACTTATTTGGCCAAACACGAAGCTGTAAAAGCAATTGGTTTTACAGGTTCTTATAGTGGTGGCAAAGCATTGTTCGATTTGGCTAACCAACGCAAAACCCCAATTCCTGTATTTGCAGAAATGGGCAGCGTTAACCCGATATTTATCTTACCAGAAAAACTAATTAAAGAGGCAGATACGCTATCTAAACAATTAGCCGCTTCGGTAACCTTGGGCATGGGGCAGTTTTGTACCAATCCGGGTTTAATTGTGGCTATAGATAACGAGGCATTAGAACGTTTTATTCTGGGTTTTAGAAGAGAGATTAAACCAATAAGCCCTGCCAAGATGCTTCATCAAGGTATAGCCACCAATTATGCAGAAAAATTGGCAACAGCTTTGGCACAAAAAGGGGTGCAGCTGGTGGGACAAACAGATGAGGAAGAATTAACCGAAGGAAAA
Source organism: Pedobacter sp. Hv1 (assembly GCF_001412215.1). Lineage (GTDB taxonomy): Bacteria > Bacteroidota > Bacteroidia > Sphingobacteriales > Sphingobacteriaceae > Pedobacter. The sequence goes on along the minus strand of NZ_LLWP01000002.1, from coordinate 132,178 downwards.
GGCTTAATTAGCATAGCCACCACAAAGGCACAAACATTTTTAGCAAACCCTATATTGCACCAAGAAGTTTTTGGCCCATACTCGCTCATTATTCAATGTGTAGACGAAACCGAAATGCTGGCTGTTGCTAAGGCTATGGAAGGTCAATTAACGGCTACCATAATGGCTACGCCAAACGACATTAGACAGCATCAACCATTGTTAGATTTTGTACAAGACATTTGCGGACGCTTTATCCTTAACAATGTACCTACTGGAGTAGAGGTTTGTTTAGCCATGCAACATGGAGGCCCTTTTCCGGCAAGTACCGATAGCCGTTTTACCTCGGTTGGTGCAGATGGAATTAAACGTTTTGCCCGCCCTTTGAGCTTTCAGAATTGGGATGACGAGTTTCTGCCAAAAGAACTTCAAAATGCCAATCCTTTAAACATTTGGCGAACTGTAAACAACGAATTAACCCGCAACCAACTCCATGAAGAAAACATTTAGTTGTATAGATGCACATACCTGCGGCAACCCAGTTAGGGTTGTGGCTGGTGGTGGTCCATTGCTGGTAGGCAATAGCATGATGGAGCGCCGCTTACATTTTTTAAAAGAATACGATTGGATCCGTAAAGGCCTAATGTTTGAGCCACGGGGCCATGACATGATGAGTGGAAGCATTTTGTATCCACCAATAGATCCTACAAATGATATCGGTGTATTGTACATTGAAACCAGCGGCTGTTTGCCCATGTGTGGTCATGGTACCATTGGTACGGTAACCATTGCCATAGAAGAAGGGTTGGTGATTCCGAAAGTGCCGGGCAAACTTCGTTTAGAAACGCCTGCAGGTTTGGTTTTGGTAGAGTATGTGCAAGAAGCCGGAAAAGTTAAATCGGTAAAGCTGATCAATATCAAATCTTTTTTAGCGGCCGAAGGTTTAACCGTTCAGTGTCCAGATTTGGGCCAACTGGTGGTAGATGTAGCCTATGGGGGAAATTTTTATGCCATTGTAGATCCACAAGAGAACTTTAAGGGTTTGGAACATTTTACTGCCGATCAATTGATCAGCTGGAGCAGAACCTGCCGCAAGTTGATGAATGAGCAATATACTTTTATCCACCCCGAAGACAAAAACATCAATGGTTTAAGTCATTTTTTATGGGCTGGTGCTACCATTTCGCCAGAGGCAACTGCACGTAATGCTGTTTTTTATGGCGATAAGGCAATAGACCGCTCACCATGTGGTACCGGAACATCGGCCCGTATGGCACAATGGTTTGCAAAGGGCAAGCTCAAAAAAGGAGATCGATTTATTCATGAGAGTATTATCGGATCTCAATTTATTGGCACCATTGAAGAAGAAACTACCATTAACGGACAGCCCGCCATTGTACCGGGTATAGAAGGTTGGGCAAAAGTAACAGGCTACAATACCATATTTATAGACGATGATGACCCTTATGCACATGGATTTCAGGTTATTTAGTAAGAAGTCTGTAGTCTTTAGTCCATGGTCAATAGTCAATAGTCGGGAGTCTGTAAGCTGTCAATTAACCAGTTGGCAGTTTTCAGTTGACAATTTACAGTTAAGGAATAAAACAATTAACCAGTTAACCAGTTATTCAATTAAGCAATAGAACAATTAACCAGTTAGCAGTTTTCAGTTGACAATTTACAGTTAAGCAATAAAACAATATAACAATTAACTAGTTAAGCAATTAACCAGTTAACCAATCAAGCAATAGAACAATTAAACAGTTAACCCCGAATGAGTCTTCCACAACAAAAACCCACGGTAACCATTATAGGTGCAGGTATTATTGGCCTTTGTAGTGCTTATTACTTAACAAAAGCAGGTTTTAAAGTAACCTTGTTAGAGCAGGGCGATTTATACAATAATTGCTCGTCTGGTAATGCAGGGATGATCGTACCAAGCCATTTTGTGCCTTTGGCAGCTCCAGGTATGATCAGTAAGGGTATAAAATGGATGTTTGATAACAAGAGCCCTTTCTATGTAAAACCTTCTCTAAATCCGAAATTGATTTCTTGGGGCCTAAAATTCTGGAAACATGCCAACCCACAACATGTAGAACATTCGGCCGCACCGTTGCGTGATTTACACTTGTTAAGTAAACAACTGTATGATGAATTGGCCAAAGAACCAGAGCTAGATTTTGGTTTAGAGAAAAAAGGCATCCTAATGTTGTATAAAACGCAAGCTGCGGCAGAAGAGGAGATTCATTTAGCCAAAAAAGCACAACAAATGGGCCTTGATGTTGATGTTTTAAATGCAGGTGCAGTGCAAAATTTAGAACCAGACACTGCCTTAGCTGTTTTGGGTGCAGTACATTACCGTTGCGATGCACACCTGAGCCCAAGTACTTTGGTTAAACAGCTCATTGCCTATCTCAAAAACAAAGAAGTTGAAATCATCACCAATTGTAAAGTAAACGGCTTCGAAACTAACCAAGGTAAAATAACCGAAATCCATACCACAAACGGAACTTTTAAATGTGATTTGGTAGTGATGACAGGTGGTGCCTGGTTACCAGAACTGGCTCAAAAAGCTGGATTAAATATTCCAGTGATGCCGGGCAAAGGTTACTCTTTTATGGTAGATCCTTACCATCAAATTCATCATCCATCGCTATTGCTAGAGGCTAGGGTAGCTGTAACCCCAATGGGCGCACAAGTTCGTTTTGGTGGTACCATGGAGATTGCCCCAATTAACCATCAAATTAACATGAATAGGGTACAAGGAATTGTCAATGCCATACCCCAATATTATCCAGATTACCAAGTGGCCGTACCACAAGTAGAAAAAATCTGGTATGGTTTTAGGCCATGTTCGCCAGATGGTTTGCCTTATATCGGTTATAGCCACAAATTGGCTAATTTAATTATAGCAGGCGGGCACGGAATGATGGGGCTAAGTTTGGCACCTGTTACCGGTAAATTGGTTACAGAGTTGGCAACAAATGCTCCATTGTCTATCCAAATCGATAATTATCAGCCAAATAGATTTAATTAAATATATAATCTATAGAAATAGTAGTCTTTATTTAAAATATTGCTATTTTTGGAAAGTTTTGTGTTTCATTTCAAAATTTCCAGATTATGCAGGTACAATTAAATCACACTCCAAAAACCTTTCTTCCACATTGTGTTGCACAGACTAAAGACATTATTCTGCTTCACGGTTTATTTGGCAACCTTAGCAATTGGAAAAAAGTAGAGCACAGATTTGCTGTTCAACATCAGGTATGGACACCTGAACTGCCCCTGTTTAGTAAAATTGTAGGACAAGGTTTAGATAGGCTAGTGCTATTTTTGGAGCAGTACATAGAAAAGAACCACATTGTTAAACCAGTGCTCATTGGTAATTCTTTGGGTGGGCATGTGGCCTTGCTTTATACTTTAAAACATCCTGATCAAGTAGATCGTTTGGTACTAACCGGAAGCTCTGGTTTGTATGAAAATACTTTTGGCGGTTCGTTCCCGAGGGTAAAAGACTATCAATACATCAGAACTAAAATTGAAGATGTTTTTGATCGGAAAGAAGTTGTTGATGAAGAAATGGTGGCCCATGTGTTTGGTATTGTACAGCAGAAATTAAAAGTACTGTCTATTATTGGTTTGGCCAGAGATGCCCAAAAACAAAACCTCAAAGATTTTTTGCCACTCATTCACATCCCTGTATTGTTAATTTGGGGTTTACAAGATGTGGTAACACCGCCAACAGTAGCAGAACAATTTCACAGGTTATTGCCCAATGCTACTTTGCACTATATCAACCAATGCGGCCATGCACCTATGATGGAACAACCAGAGTTGTTTAATCACCATGTTCATAATTTTTTGAGCGCCTAGTATGCAGCAGATCAATTACCTGGCTTTTGCCATACCTGCTTTTTTTTTGTTCTTGTATTTGGAATATGCATTAGCAGTCCATTTAAAAAAGACCCATCTCTTTAAGTACGAGAGTTCAGTGTCAAATGTAAGTATTGGTATTGCAGAGCGCTTGTTAAACTTGTTTATTGCAGCTAGTTTTTACGATTTGTTTAACTACATCTACCTAAAATATGCCATTTTCAATATCCCTAATACCTGGTGGGTTTGGGTGCTGTTAATTTTGGCTACAGATTTGGTTTGGTATTGGTACCACCGATTGGGGCATCAGGTTAATTTTTTATGGGCAGCCCATATTGTGCACCACCAAAGTGAAGAGTTTAACCTTAGCGTGTCGGCACGGATTACCACTTTTCAGGCACTGATCAGAAATGTTTTCTGGTGTATTTTGCCGTTTATCGGTTTTCATCCAATAATGGTGGTGGTAATTTTGACGGTGCATGGGGCCTATTCTTTTTTTACCCATACACAAATGATTGGTAAACTGGGTTGGTTAGAGCATGTGCTAATTACGCCTTCTTTGCATGGGGTGCACCATGCCAGCGATGAAAAATACCTAGATAAAAACTATGGAGATGTATTTGTTTTTTGGGACAAAGTGTTCGGCACTTTTCAAAAAGAAGAAGAGGCCCCCAAATATGGCTTAACCCACCCTATAAAAAGTTATAGTTTTTTATGGCAGCATTTTCATTACTATTTTGAACTGGCCGAAGCTTTTAAAAGAGAAAAGGGCTTAAAGAATAAGTGGAAAGTAGTTTTTGGTAGCCCAGCTTTATTAGATCAAGACATTAGGCCCATTTTAGAGAAACGATTTTTACAGCATAAATCTGAAGATGTTTATCGGTTTAAATTTAAAAAATACCTCAATATACAATTGGTAGTCTGTGTGGCAATTTTAACCTTTACTACAGCTTTTTTTAATTCATTTCAAATCGTCGACAAACTTTTTGTGCTTTCATTCGTGTTGCTTACCCTCATCAATTGTGGGGCATTGTTAGAGCAAAGAAAATGGATCTACTATTTAGAATGTTTAAGATTGATGCTTTTAGTGGCTTATGTTTTTTATCAGTTAGATTTAGTGAACTTGATTTTTGTTCCACTAATTATATTGATTGCCTTAGAACGTACTTTCTCTTTAAGCAGAGTGTACCGTAATTATGTGCTGCAGTACGAAAAGATTAAATAATTAAGAAGCAATGCCAATTGGCAATTTTAAAAACTGATGCCGAATGGTATAAAGGCCAAAACCACCTGCAATAACCAGTAAAATCCAAGCATAATCATCAATAGGACATTGTTGGGTGTAGTTATCTTTAACTCCACAAGAACCATTAACAATACAGTTTCTTAAAGTTGCAGGGGCAGTAGCAGGGTAGGGGCTCCATTGACAGCCAGAGGCCAAGTTTACAGAGGGCGAAGTATTAAAGTTTTCAACTGTTTGTCCATTACAAGTACTGGATGTGCCTTTGCTAGATGTGTAAACTACAGTACCAGCCGATCCTGGACCGTATACAATTACACAACCAGTTTGTGCATAACCCATTAAACTGATAGAACATAAGCTTAAAACGGTTATAAATATGTAGAATATACGCATTGAGATGTTTCTTATACTTAAATATAAGCAAATTAATTAAATAATGTAATATTATAGATACTTATTGGAGCGAAAAATAATTTGAGCTTTAACTCCACGTTAAGCTTCTGTATTTCATAAATCTTTTATTAGCTTTGTTGGTATATGTTATCTAAGAAAACAAAATATGCTATAAAAGCACTAGTGGTTTTAGGAAGAAACCTAACACAGCCACCCATGCAGATTGCCCGTATTGCGGAAGAAGAACATATTCCCAAAAAATTTCTTGAACAGATTTTGCTCGACCTGCGCAATGCAGGATACTTATACAGTAAAAAAGGTGCAGGAGGAGGTTACAGTCTGAACAAAAACCCAGAGGATATTTATTTGGTAGATATCTTAAGGATTACTGATGGACCTATCGCCATGCTACCTTGTGCCAGCATCAAATTTTACCACAAATGTGAAGAGTGCCATGACGAGGTTACCTGTGGTATTCGTAAAGCTTTTATTAAAGTTAGGGATGCCAGTTTACAGATTTTAAGCGAAACCAGTATCGCTCACATCATCGAAAGCGAAAAAACTGCTGCCTCATTATTGTAGTAAATCCCTTATTTTAAGCTTTTTAAATAGGATTTAAATTTGTTTTCAAAATAAATACTACTATTTCTATGGATTTTATATATTTGCTACTTCATTTTGATATATAGTCTGCCTTTATGAGGCGGCTTTTGTTAAAGATGAAAATATCGCCTATAAAAAACAGACCAAATGCAGAGTTTCAGAACCGAGTTAGAAAATCCTATTGTAGCAAAAGATATCATTGATTTGGAAAAAAAGATCAATGATTTTCGTTCAGGAAAGATACATGAAGAGCGCTTTAGGAGTTTGCGCTTGGCCCGTGGAGTGTATGGGCAAAGACAGCCCGGTGTACAAATGATCCGTATTAAACTACCTTTTGGTAAAGTTACTTTTAAACAATTATTGCGCATTGCCGATATTGCTGATGAGTATGCAAGTGGAAACCTTCATTTAACCACCCGTCAGGATATCCAGATCCACTATGTAAGCTTAGACCGCACACCAGAACTTTGGGCCAAGCTAGAATTGGATGACATTACCTTAAGAGAGGCTTGCGGTAATACCGTTCGGAATGTTACCTCATCGCCAAATGCAGGCATAGATCCAGAAGAACCCTTTGATGTTTCTCCGTATGCACAAGCAGTTTTTGCTTACTTTTTACGTAATCCAATCTGTCAGGAAATGGGAAGGAAGATCAAAATTTCCTTTTCGTCTAGCGATAAGGATACGGCGTATAGCTATATACATGATTTGGGCTTTATCCCCAAATTAAATAACAATGGCGAGCGTGGTTTTAAGGTTTTATTTGCTGGGGGATTAGGGGCGCAGCCTTTTTTGGCTACTGCAGTACACGAATTTTTACCAGAAAACCAATTGATTCCATTTACAGAATCGGTATTGAGGGTTTTTGACCGTTATGGCGAACGCAACAATAGAAATAAAGCCCGCTTAAAATATTTGGTGCAGAAACTTGGGCTAGATGAGGTTTTAAGGTTGATTGATGAAGAAAGAACGGCCAATAAGGTGCAGACTTTCAAGATTGACCTGAACACAGTTCCACAACCTGCTTTACCACCTCAGTTGGCTTATTTGCCAGTAACACCAAGCAATGAAACTCATTACAAACATTGGTTGGCTACCAATACCATAGCGCAAAAACAAAAAGGTTTTTATGGGGTGTATGTAAAAGTACAGGTTGGCGATATCAAAACAGATCAGGCCAGAGCATTGGTAAAGGCCATAGCACCTTATGTGGCCGACGAAATTCGGATTACTCAAAATCAGGGCTTATTGTTAAAATTTGTAGCCGAAAATGCCTTGCCCTCTTTGTACCAAGCGCTAAGTGCCATCGGATTAGCCAATGCCGGTTTTGATAGCCTGGCAGATATTACCACCTGTCCGGGTACGGATACTTGTAACTTGGGTATTGCCAATAGCATGACTTTGGCAGAAGTGCTGGAAGAAGTGGTTTATGAAGATTTCCCTGAATTTATTTACGAGAAAAATATCAAGATCAAGATCAGTGGTTGCATGAACTCGTGCGGACAACATAGTTTGGCCGAAATTGGTTTTCACGGTAGTTCGGTAAAAGCAGATGGCAAAGTGGTACCAGCCGTACAAGTAATGTTGGGCGGTGGAACAGTTGGGAATGGAGTAGGCAGAGTGGCAGAGCGTGTAATTAAAGTGCCTACCAAAAGGGCAACCCAGGTTCTGCATTTGTTGTTAAATGATTTTAAGGCCAACCAACAAGCAGCAGAAAACTTCCATACTTATTATGATAGACAGGGTAAAGATCATTTTTACCAATTGTTAAAACCATTAGCCGATTTAACCAATCTGAAAACAACTGAGTTTGTGGATTGGGGGCACGAAGAAACTTTCGAAACAGCAATTGGTGTTGGAGAATGTGCCGGAGTAGTGATTGATCTGGTGGCCACTTTGTTGTTAGAAGCCGAAGATAAATTGACTTGGGCTGCCGAAGCCTTGAAAAATAAAGCATACGCTGATGCCATTTATCATGCATATAGTGTTTTTGTAAATGCTGCCAAATCATTACTCTTAGATAAAAACATCAACAGCAGTACACAGGCAGGTGTAATTAAAGAGTTCGATAATCACTTTGTGACAACAGGCGAATTTAATTTCGGAACAACTTTTTCTGAGCTCGTTTTGCAGATTAATAAAAACGAGCCATCCACGCTCTTTGCCGTACAATACTTTGGAGAAGCAACCCAATTTTTAAATCAAATTAAAGCCTTTAGGGCAGTAGAAATAGCATGAGTTTAATACAAAATATCAATCGCGAACCAAAAATAACCCTTTTGGGTGCAGGGCCCGGAGATCCAGATTTGTTGACACTAAAAGGTGTAAATGCATTAAAAACTGCCGATGTAGTACTCTATGATGCGTTGGTAAATGAAGCCTTGTTGATCCATGCACCAGTTAATGCCATTAAGGTTTATGTGGGTAAACGCTCTGGTGAACATTCGTATGAGCAAACAGCCATCAATAAATTAATGGTTGATTATGCTTTAAACTATGGGCATGTAGTGCGTTTAAAAGGTGGCGATCCTTTTGTTTTTGGTAGGGGCTATGAAGAGTTGGCTTATGCAGATTCTTACAGTATTCCTGTTAGTGTAATCCCCGGTATTTCAAGTTCAATTGGTGTACCTGGTTTACAGCAAATTCCAGTTACGCATCGTGGCTTGAGCGAAAGTTTTTGGGTAATTACCGGAACTACTTCAAATGGAGAAATCTCGCAAGATATTTACCAAGCCAGTCAATCTAGTGCAACGGTTATCGTTTTAATGGGCTTAAATAAGTTAGCGCAAATTGTAGAGATTTTTAAAACTGCCGGAAAAGATCAATTGCCTGCTGCGGTTGTACAAAATGGCTCTTCTACCAGCGAGAAATTGGTAGTCGGTAAAGTTGCCACCATTTTAGCTATGGTTAAAAAAGAAAAAATAGAAGCACCAGCACTATTGGTTTTTGGCGAGGTGGTATCCCTTCATCCATCATTTAAAACATTGGTTAAACAATATGCTTCCATTGCCTAATCTCCAATATAATGAGCAACCTTTGGCTGATACTGGCAAAGGGAACCAACTGTTTCCAGTTTTTATTAAACTGAACCAGTTGCGTACATTGGTAATTGGTGCAGGTTATGTTGGGTTCGAAAAGTTAAATGCCATTGTCAATAATAGTCAATTGGCAGCTATTACTGTAATTGCAGAAAATATAGCTCCAGAAGTGGAGCAATTAAAGCATAAATACCCTCATTTAAAACTTGAACAAAAAAGTTTTGAAACGGATGACCTTGATGATATTGACATTGTTTTTGTAGCCACAAACAATGCTACTTTAAATGAAAAGATAAGAACAGCAGCACATGCCAGGAGTTTGTTGGTTAATGTAGCAGACCAACCAGACCTATGTGATTTTTACTTAGGTTCTATTGTAAAAAAGGGCGATTTAAAGATTGCCATTTCTACCAATGGTAAATCGCCAACAATGGCCAAACGTTTAAAGGAGATTTTAAATGAAGGTTTGCCTGCAGAATTGGATACTTCTTTACAACAATTGAATGTTTTGCGACAATCGCTAAATGGCGATTTTGCACAGAAGGTAAAAAAACTAAATCAGGTTACAGCTAGTTTAGTTAGCCCTAAAAAGAGTTTTGTAGAGACAAATATCCAATGGTTGATCTGGCTGTCTACCGTACTTTTTATTGCTTCAGTAGGTTTAACCCTATGGAATACCGAGCCCGCGTTTCAATCGTTCCTCATCCATATCGATCCTTTGTTTTACTGGTTTTTAGGGGCAGGTTTTGTGTTTGCAATGGTAGATGGTGCAATTGGCATGTCGTATGGCGTAACCTCTGCCTCGTTTTCTTTAGCTATGGGCTTACCTCCAGCATCGGCCAGCATGGCCATCCATATTTCGGAAGTTTTAAGCAATGGTATCGCAGGCTGGATGCATTACCGAATGGGAAATGTGAACTGGAAACTCTTTAAGTTATTGATTATTCCGGCAGTAGTTGGGGCAATTATTGGGGCTTACCTATTGTCGTCATTAGAGCATTATAGTCAATATACCAAACCATTAGTGGCTATTTATACGCTAATATTAGGTGCTGTTATTTTAATGAAAGCCTTTAACATCAAAAGAAAAAGAAATGGTCAAAAAATTAAAAGAATTGGAATATTGGGCTTTTTTGGAGGCTTTATCGATGCCGCTTTTGGTGGGGGCTGGGGCTCTATTGTACTGTCTAGTTTAATTGCTGGGGGTAGGCATCCTTTATTTTCGTTAGGTACAGTTAAAATTAGTCGCTTTTTCATTGCCACTTTAAGCTCGCTAACTTTTTTTACCATGTTGGGTGGCCGATATTGGGAAGCCGTACTTGGGTTGATCATCGGCAGTGCTTTGGCGGCGCCTATTGCAGCAAGGGTATCTAATAAAATTTCGGCCAAAACCATTATGGTAGCTGTGGGCATTATTGTAATGGTGGTGAGCTTAAGGAGCGTGGTTTTGTTTATTTTAAAATTGATATAGGGATGAGTGTTTTGGAAAACATAGCAGGGGAATTAAAAGGATTAGACATTGTTGACAAGCTTTGGTTTTTAGCTCGAAAATATCAAAATAAGGTTGTTTTTAGTACGAGTTTTGGTATAGAAGATCAGGTGGTTACAGACCTCATTTTTGCCAATCAGATTCCAATTAAGGTGTTTACGCTAGAAACCGGAAGGTTATTTCCAGAAACTTATTATGTATGGAACAGAACTTTAGAGAGCTATCAACAGCCCATTCATGCTTATTATCCACAAACAGATTTGGTTCAGGAGCTGGTGAATACAAAAGGGCCAAATAGCTTTTACGAATCTGTAGACAATAGAAAGGAATGTTGTCACATCCGTAAGATAGAGCCTTTAAAAAGAGCATTGGCAGGTAATGAGATTTGGATTACAGGAATTAGAGCAGAACAAAGTATTAACCGGGAGGGGATGTATGATTTGGAGTGGGATGAAGGGAATCAGTTGATCAAATTCCATCCCCTGTTTAACTGGAGTTTGGAAGAAGTAAGGCAGTACATTGCTACCAACAATATCGTTTACAATACCCTACACGATAAAGGCTTTCCGAGCATTGGTTGTGCACCCTGTACCAGAGCCGTACAGCCCGGCGAAGATTTTAGGGCAGGAAGATGGTGGTGGGAAGACCAAAGTAAAAAAGAATGTGGCTTACACGCTACTGTAGTAAAAGGTTAAAGTGTTAAAACTTAACCTTCAAACAAATAACAACTACTTTAAATGAGTGCATACAATTTAAATTATTTAGACGAATTAGAGGCCGAGGCGATCCACATTTTACGTGAGGTGGCGGGGCAATTTGAAAAACCGGCATTGCTTTTTTCTGGTGGTAAAGATTCAATTACCTTGGTAAGGTTGGCCGAAAAGGCATTTAGACCAGGTAAATTTCCTTTTCCACTGGTACATATTGATACTGGTCATAATTTCGAAGAAACGATCCAATACCGCGACCAGATGGTAGAAAGAATTGGCGAGAAGCTAATTATTGGTTCTGTACAACAATCTATTGACGAGGGAAAGGTGGTGGAGCAGACTGGTAAAAATGCGAGTAGAAATGCGCTGCAAACCGTTACACTTTTGGATACCATTTTAGCCAATGGTTTTGATGCTTGTATTGGTGGTGCAAGGCGGGATGAAGAAAAAGCCCGAGCCAAAGAACGTATATTTTCGGTTAGGGACGAATTTGGTCAGTGGGACCCAAAAAGACAACGCCCAGAATTATGGAATATTTACAATGGAAAGATTCATAAAGGCGAAAATGTGAGGGTGTTTCCGATCAGTAACTGGACAGAATTAGATGTTTGGAATTACATCCGTAGAGAAAATATTGCTTTGCCAAGTATCTATTTTGCACATCAGCGTGATTGTATTACCAGAAATGGCCAGTTAATGGCAGCTTCGCCATTCTTAAATATGGATGAAGAAGACGTTGTAGTGCGTAAAAAAGTGCGTTTTAGAACAGTGGGTGATATGTCTTGTACAGCTGCAGTAGAATCTGATGCAGACCTGATTGACGATATTATTCAGGAAATCAGTGAATCGAAAATTTCAGAACGTGGAGCACGTATGGACGATAAAGTATCTGAAGCAGCGATGGAAGACAGGAAAAAAGGAGGGTACTTTTAAGAAGTACCAAGTAGTTAGTATCAAGTATAAAGACAGATCCAAGTCTTGATACTTGATACTTTTATCTTAATACTAACAAAATGAACATATTAAAATTCTTTACAGCGGGCAGTGTAGATGATGGTAAAAGTACACTCATTGGTCGCTTGTTATACGATACAGACTCGATTTTGGCAGATCAGCTAGAAGCTTTGCAACATGCCAATAGAAAAAATGACGATGGAACCATAGATCTGGCCATTTTAACAGATGGTTTAAGAGCAGAACGAGAGCAGGGTATTACCATAGATGTAGCCTATAAATACTTTCAGACAGCGAAACGAAAATTTATCATTGCCGATACCCCCGGGCATATCCAATATACCAGAAATATGGTTACAGGAGCGTCTACTGCAAATTTGGCCATTATTTTAATCGATGCCAGAAATGGAGTGGTAGAGCAAACCATTCGCCATTCGTATTTAGTTTCCTTATTAGGGATCAAACACATTGTGGTTTGTGTTAATAAAATGGATATGGTAGCCTATAGCGAAACAGTTTTCGAAGCCATTATTGAAAAGTATAAGGCTTTGGCCCAGCAATTGGATTTAAAAGAGGTAAGCTATATTCCTGTGAGTGCTTTAAAAGGTGACAATATTGTGCAAAAATCTGAGCAGATGGACTGGTATGAAGGCGAAAGCCTACTGCATTTTCTGGAGCAGGTAGATACCGATCTACAAGATCAAACCTCATTAGCTAGAATGCCAGTACAATGGGTAATCAGGCCACAAACAGACCAGCTTCACGATTATAGAGGTTATGCAGGAAGAGTATTGAGCGGTAATTTTAAAGTAAATGATGCGGTTACTATTTTACCATCAGGAAGTAGTTCTACCATTAGCAAAATTGAGTTTTTTGATCAGGAATTGAATGAAGCATTGGTCGGACAGTCTGTTACCATTCACTTAAAAGACAATATCGACATTAGCCGTGGCGATACTTTGGTCAATTCGTTGGCCCTGCCCAATGAAACCAAATTAATTGAAGCAGATTTATGTTGGATGGACGCTCGGGCTTTAGATACTTCATTAACCTACCTTATTCAGCACAACAGCACAACTACCCGCTGTAAAATTGACGAAGTGATTTACAAAGTAGATATCAATACTTTAGAAAAACATGGTGCAACTGAGTTTAAGCTCAACGACATTGGTAGGGTAGTTTTAAAAACTGCAGATGTTTTAGCATTCGACCTTTATAAAGAAAATAGGGCCAATGGTTCAGCCATTTTAATCGATAGTCGGAGCAATTTAACCATTGGCGCACTGATGTTTAGAGCTGCTGTTTAATCTGTAATTAATTGATTGATAGTTGTTTGTTATTTATTTTGGCTATTGCTAAAAAGAATAATTAAATTATTTTAAAATAAATACTACTAATACTATAGATATTATATACATTTGTGTCGTTGACCTCATAATTAGTAAGCGATGATTTTGAACCAGATTGAAAAACAAACAGTAGAACCTCAAATAACTTTGGTAGGGGCAGGTCCTGGAGATCCAGATTTATTGACCTTAAAAGGCGTTAAGGCCTTAAAAACTGCAGCAGTAGTTTTATACGATGCTTTGGTAAACGAAGCCCTTTTAAATTTTGCTCCAGATCATGCCATTAAGATCTATGTAGGTAAACGTTCTGATGATGAAACATTTTCGCAAGAGTTGGTTAACAAATTGATGATTGATTATGCGTTAAATTATGGGCATGTGGTGCGTTTAAAAAGTGGCGATCCATTTGTATTTGCCCGTGGTTACGAAGAAATAGATATTGCAGAATCGTATAGCATTCCTACAACAATTATCCCAGGTATTTCAAGTGCTTTGGGTGTACCAGGCCTACAGAAAATCCCTATGGTGTACAGCAAGCTGAGCGAGAGTTTTTGGGTAGTTACCGGAACCAACGCTGCTGGAGAGATTTCGCCAGACTTGTATGTAGCAGCAAAGTCTAACGCCACCATAGTAGTACTAATGGGTGTAGAAAAAATTGCTGCCATAACCGCCATATTTAAAGCAGAGGGCAAGGCCGATTTACCAGTGGCTGTTATAGAAAATGGTTCTTCTACTCAAGAAAATGTGGTAGTTGGTGTGGTAGAAACGATAGAAGAACTCATTGTAGAAAAAAATATTACTTCGCCTGCTTTATTGGTATTTGGTCAGGTGGTTTCTTTGCATCCACAGTTTAATCCCATTCATCAGTTTTATAGTATTCTTCAACAAGAAGAATATTAATTCATCAGTTTATTAGTAAAATTCATATTTATTTTTGTTTGGTTGTAAAAGGCTAGGTTTAATCACCTGGCTTTTTCTTTTCATGCAATTTATTTTCTTTAAACAAAATGCAGTTGCTCGTGTTCTTTTATTGAAAAAATATTTTTTTGTAAATGTTTGCAATACTCAATCTATTGCCTATTTTGAGTAAGTTTTTCAAAGCCCTAATTATGGAAATTATACACTTTAGTGCAGAATGTTATCCGGTTGCAAAAGTTGGGGGCTTAGGCGATGTTGTTGGTGCCTTACCAAAATATCAAAATAAGCTCGGACATGTAGCTAAAGTGGTTATGCCAGCCTACCAGACCAAGTTTTTGCACCAGCATGATTTTGAAGTGGTGTATGATGGTTGGGTAAGATTAGGCTATACTAATTTTCAGGTTAGAATTTTCAGAGAAAAAACAAATGAACTAGGTTTTGATCTATATCTGGTTCATATTGGAGGTTTGTTAGACCGAGAGAAGGTGTACGGCTATGACGATGATACAGAGCGTTTCCTAGCCTTTCAGATTGCGGCACTAGATTGGATTGCCCAATGGGAGCATCAGCCTAATGTTATCCATTGTCATGATCACCATACGGGTTTAATTCCATTTATGTTGGGCAATTGCCATAATTATAGACATTTAAATCATATCCCAACGGTACTCACCATTCATAATGCACAATACCAAGGTCAGTTTGGCTGGGACAAGCTATATTATCTGCCAGCTTTTGATCTTCGAAATTCGAGCAAATTAGATTGGGGCAATTGTATCAATCCACTGGCATCGGCCATTAAATGTGCATGGCGGGTAACTACGGTATCTCCGAGCTATTTGGAAGAAATCAGTTACAATGCCAACGGATTGGAAAATTTATTAGCGCAAGAGCGAGGCAAGTCTTTTGGTATTTTAAATGGAATTGATGTAGAGGTATGGAACCCACAAAAAGACCCAATGTTAACCAAAGGCTTTAATGCAAGAACTGTAGAGAGTGGTAAAAAAGCAAACAAGGATGCAATTTGTGCCATCTTTAACCTAGATAAAGAAAAGCCATTGTTTACTTTTATTGGTCGTTTGGTTGGAGAAAAGGGAGCGGATTTATTGCCCGATATTTTTTACAATGCCTTACAACAAAGTGATGGCGAAATTAATATTATCGCTTTAGGATCTGGAGATCCACATGTTGAAGATAGGCTAAATGAGCTTACACATCAGTTTCCGGGCAGTTATAATGCCTATATCGGTTATAATGAGGCTTTGTCGCATCAAATTTATGCTGCAGCAGATTTTATTTTGATGCCATCGAGGGTAGAACCTTGCGGCTTGAACCAAATGTATGCTTTGCGTTATGGAACTATTCCTATTGTAAGGCGCATAGGCGGATTAAAAGATACCATTATAGATATTGGTGATGGAGGTTTTGGTATTTGCCACGATCAAACCAGTATTTGGGACGTAGGACATGCCATTGGAAGAGCTTATGAGTTGTTTTTAGACCAGAAAAAAGTAAAAGAAATCCGTAAGTTTATCATGGCTTTGGATCACTCTTGGGATAAAGCAGCGCAACAGTACATAGATTTATACCAAATGTAAAAGTAAATATATATGACCGATAAAGTATTGGGTGTAATTCTTGGCGGTGGCCAGGGATCAAGATTGTCTCCACTTACACAAACCCGTTCTAAACCAGCAGTGCCAATAGGTGGCAAGTATCGTTTAGTTGATATTCCAATTTCAAATTGTATGAATTCGGGCATACATCGGATGTTTGTTTTAACACAATTTAATTCTGCATCACTCAATAAGCACATTAAAAACACCTATCATTTTAGCCATTTTTCTAAGGCTTTTGTAGATATTTTGGCAGCAGAACAAACGCCAGATAATCCAACCTGGTTTCAGGGTACGGCAGATGCGGTGCGTCAGTGTATGCACCACATTGTGAACCATGAGTTTGACTATATTTTAATTCTATCTGGTGATCAGTTGTACCAAATGGATTTCAAAGAGATGTTGAAGGCCCATATTGAAAAAGGCGCAGAAATTTCTATTGCAACCATACCGGTAAGTGCTAGAGATGCTACCGATTTTGGTATTTTAAAAACAGACGAAGACAGCTTTATTACTTCTTTTATCGAAAAACCAAAGGCAGATTTATTGCCAGATTGGACTTCTGAAACAAGTGATGAAATGAAAGGTGCGGGAAGAAATTACTTGGCCTCGATGGGGATTTATATTTTTAATCGCGACTTGCTGATTAAAATGCTGAATGAAAATCCGGAAGAAAAGGATTTTGGTAAAGAGATTATTCCACGTGCTTTATTAACCAATCATGTATTGAGCTATCAATATGAAGGTTATTGGACAGATATTGGTAATATTTCTTCTTTCTTTGAAGCCAATTTGGGCTTAACAGATGAGTTGCCACAGTTTAACATGTTTGATAGTGCACACACTATTTTTACCAGGGCAAGGATGTTGCCCCCTTCTAAAATATCAGGTACAACTTTAGAGCGAACTATTATTGCCGAAGGCTGTATCATTCAGGCAAGTAGGGTAGAAAGGGCAGTTTTAGGAATTCGCTCTCGAATTGGAAGAGGAACCACGATTGTAAACTCGTATATTATGGGTAGCGACCATTACCAAACCCTCCCAGAAATAAATGAAGAAACACGTATCGGACATCCTCTATTAGGGATTGGCGATCGTTGTTACATCAATAATGCCATTGTAGATAAAAATTGTCGTATTGGAAACGATGTGCGCATTAATGGCGGTTCTCACTTAACTGAAGGTGATTATGGATTATATGTGGTTAAAGATGGAATTGTAGTGGTTAAAAAAGGAGCTACTATACCGAATGGCACTGTGATTTAAATTGGGGAGTAAATAGGAAATAGGAAATAGTTTAACCTTGCTTCGTGTCAATATGAACTTTCAACTTTGGTTCGTGTTAATACGAATCAAGGTTTTTTTATTACCTTGAAAAATCTGTTCATTATACCCACGTTTTATGAGTATTCCTTATCTGTTAATTCTTTTCAGGTTTTTATTAGCGCCAACTATTATTGGTCTTTCTTTTTTGATGGGAGAGGAAGCGGCTTACATTGTATTGGTTCTGATGTTTTTAGGGCTGTTTTCTGATGTTTTTGATGGCATTATTGCCAGAAAAATGAAAATTGATACCGAAAAGATGAGAAGATTAGATAGTCAGACTGATTTGATATTTTGGTTGAGTATTGCTTTTAGTTGTTACTTGATTTATCCAGATTTAATCAGAGAAAACTGGATTGGTGTTATTGCAGTATTGGTAATGGAAGCGATGTGTAATGCGGTTAGTTTAGTCAAGTTTAGAAAGGAAGCCTGTACTCACGCATTTGTGTCAAAAATGTGGGGACTAACCTTGCTGGCAACATTTACTTCTCTATTGGGTTTTGCTTATGGTGGATGGATGATGAAAGCTTGTATTATTTTGGGCTTAATCTCGCAATTGGATGTAGTGCTTATCATTCTGTTTCTACCTAAATGGACGCATGATATTCCTAGTTTTTACCATGCCATTTTAATTAGAAAAGGAATTGACTTTAAGAAGAGTAAGTATTTGAATAGCTGAGTAGGAAATGGGGAATAGTAAATAGGGAATAGGAAATAGACTTGGTTTGTGCCCACACGAAACAAGGCTTGCTATTGATACACTAAGCGTAGTTAAATACCAAAGAGAAAGTGGTGCGTTCATTCGGAATAGAATCGACTTCTAAACTGCCTCTATGCATTTTCATAATGTTGCGTGTGATGGTGAGGCCTATACCTGAACCATTTTTTCGGGTAGTATAAAAGGGCACAAAGATTTTCTCAATATTGGCGGTTTCAATCCCCTTTCCATTGTCAATTACATCTACATAAACCTTATTATGTGCCAATCTGTAGGTGATTTCTATTACAGGTTGCTCTGTATGTTCTAATGCATACATGCTATTGGTAATTAAATTGATCAGCGCTTGTTCTACCAACTTAAAATCAATTTGTAGGGATATTTTAGAGGCAGTTTGCAGTACTTGTAATTTAATGTGTTTGGCACTCACCATTGGATGCATCAGCACCTTTACATGCTGTAAAATTTCGCCAACACTGTGTTGTTCAACATTTGGAGTTGGTAATTCGGCAATCAAGCGGTAATCTTTTACAAAATCTAAAAGACCTTCAGAACGTCGTTTAATGGTTTGTAGCGCAGGTTTTAAATCCTCCAAATCTTCTTGGTTCAGTGTCAGTTTGTTAGTGATCATCTGGTTAACCGTGTCTGATAAAGAGCTAATTGGTGTTATCGAATTTAAAATTTCATGAGAAATCACCCCAATTAAGCGGTTCCATGCTTCTGTTTCTTTTTGCTCAATTTCATCCTTAATATTTTGGAAAGAAATAATGATGTGATCAGCCCCATAAAGATTGAGCGGAATAACTTCTATAGAAAGTTGGATAAACTTATCTTGGATCTTCAATTCCAAAAAACGTTTTCCACCAGAATTGATCTTTTCTATCTCGGCAGCAAAAATTGGTAAATGTTCTTCAAAACGGTTCCAATAACTGTAAGCAGGTACATTTAAAAGGTTACTTGCGGCAATATTGAAGAAAGAGATCTCCGATTTTTCATTAACAGTTTTACTTTTTTTAACTACAATTACTCCAACCGGAACCTGCTCTAGAATAGTTTTAATTAGCTGAAAAATAGCGTCCTGTTCTAATTGGATGTCCTTATGAATTTGAATAATGTCGTTAAATGATTCATAGAGCTCTGGGAAACTGCCTTTGGTAATTTTGTTTTTGAAATTTAAAGTATGATCTCTAGTTTTTACTGCGAGAATAAATCGTTTAATGTCATTTCTAATCTGGTTGATGTAAAAATAAAGAGAAATGGTACTGCCCAATAAAACCAAACCAACACCGGTAATGGTAAACCATAGTTGTGTGTTTCTAATAAGATAAACCAATAACACCGCCAATATGTTAACAAACAATAAGCGACTAATTAAACGGAAGGTAAATCTTTGGTAAAACATCTCTGGGTTAAAAGTAGTAAGTATTTAGTTAAAAGTCTATAGTTCTAAAGTCGGGAGTCTGAAGTTTGGAGGCTGGAGTTTGGAGAGCAAAGTCATAGTATAAAAAGTTGAAAGCTTTGTATTGCAGGTTGCAAGGTCTTGATACTTGATACTCCATACTTGATACCCAAATCTCATATCTCACATCTCACCTCTAATATCTCCCTATCACTTACAAGCCAAATTTCTCAATTCTTCTGTAAAGTGCCGCACGGGTTAAGCCTAACTCTGCCGCCGCTCTAGAAATATTGCCTTTATGTTTCTCTATCGCTTTGTTGACCATCATTTTTTCCATCTCATCTAATGGCATATCGGTTTGCAAAACAGCTTGGTTGCCAAATTTCTGCGGAGAAAGTTGCAAATCATTCTCGGTGATTTCCAAACCATCGGTCATAATTACGGCCCGTTCCAATACATGTTGCAATTCTCTAATGTTACCTGGCCAACTGTAATGAAGCAGGGTTTGTTCAGCTTTTGTATTAATACCCTTTAAATTTTTATGGTATTTGTTGCTAAAGGTTTGCAAGAAATGATGGGCCAGCAATATAATGTCTTTGCCACGTTGACGCAATGGAGGTAGAATTAATTCTACAGTATTGATACGGAACAGTAAATCTTGTCTAAAGGTTCCTTTGGCTACCATTTCATTTAATGGCATATTGGTGGCACTGATTAAACGCACATCAATTTTTCTTTCCTTACTTTCTCCTAATCTGGTTACTGTTCTGTTTTGCAGTACACTGAGTAATTTAGCTTGCAAGGGTAGAGAAAGGTTTCCAATCTCATCTAAAAAGATCGTTCCTCCATCAGCCATTTCAAAACGACCGGGTTTATCTTCACGGGCATCGGTAAAAGCGCCTTTTGCATAACCGAACAGTTCGCTTTCAAATAGATTTTCGTTTAGCGAACCTAAATCTACATGCATAAAAATCTGTTTCCTACGCAATGAGTTTTTATGGAGTTCGTAGGCGAAAACCTGTTTTCCTGTACCATTTTCGCCTAAAATTAATACATTGGCATCTGTTGGGGCAACTTTTACTAAGGTTTTTTGAAGTTGCTGCACGCTATCATCATTACCTACAATGTGCTCAAACTTCCGAGCCATATCACTTTGGATAGAGGTATGTATTTTTTCTAGCTTTTTAACCTTTTTGTTAGATTGTCTGAGTTTGGCAGCAGCAGATAAAGTGGCAAATAATTTTTCGTTTTCCCAAGGTTTTAAGATAAAGTCTGTAGCTCCTTTTTTGATCGCTTGCACAGCTAATTCTACATTACCAAATGCAGTCATTAAAATCACGACATAATCTTTATCAATAGACAGGATATGTTCTAACCAATATAAACCTTCGCGACCGTCACTTGCCCCTTTTTGGTAGTTCATGTCTAATAAAATAATATCAACTTCGTTTTTACTTAGCAATACATTTATTTCTCTCGGCGATTTACAAGTTAACACTTGGTTAAAATGTTGCTTTAGAAATAAACGAGCACTTAATAAAATATCGTCATCGTCATCAATTACTAAAATATTGGCTTCTGTCATGTAGAAAGTATTAAGTATAAAGATTGATATGGGCTGCGGGCTGTGAGTTATGGTACGGGGCTCATGATCATCTTAGGAGCTTTAACATTTTAATCCTATTTACAGATCGATGTATAGCCTTAAACCCTATACCCTACACCTTTTACCTTATTTTCAAGAACAAATTTATAAGAAACTGTTCGATGGTGTACAGCTACTGTTCGATATTGGACATAATTTTACAGTCATTAAAAATAATTAGCTGATTTACAGTGTTTTAAAATTTTTATCGCTCTTGGCATAAACTTGGCAAAAGGCATAACAATAACAGAATATACCCACATGGACAAAGTAATACAGAAAAAAAGATTTAATAAAAAAACGATATTAATTATTGTTGGTGCCGTTGTTTTTCTAGCACTCGTAGCTTATGGATACAATTTATCGTTAAATAAAGTGTTTAAAGCAGATGCAGATAAAATTACCATTAGTAAAGTACAATACGGAGATTTTGAGGATGTAGTTTTACTTAATGCAAGTGTAGTTCCTTTAACCTCTGTAATTGTAAGTTCATCAGAAGGTGGTACAGTTGCACAGATTTTTACAGAAAATGGAGCATCTGTAGTGGCAGGAACCCCACTCTTAAGAATTGCTAACCCTAATGCTTTATCGAGCTATACAGCAAGCGAAACAAGTATTACCGAGCAGATTAATCAATTGCGTAAATTGAGATTAGATTTAGAGCAAAACCAAAGGGTAATGAGCCAAGATATGATGGACATTGAAAATAGCCTAAGAACCTCAACCCGTAAATATAAAATAGACAGTACATTATTTGCCAAAAAGGTAATTACCCAGCAAGAGTTTAATGCCTCTAGTCAAGACTATGAGTATTATCAAGGTAGAAAAGCATTGTTGAAACAAGCGGTTAAGCAAGAAAACCAAAGCCGTACCATGCAATTGCAGCAAATAGAAACTTCTATTGCCAGAATGAACGAGAGCTTAGAAACTATCCGTCAAAACATTGAGAACATGACCATTAAGGCACCAGTTTCAGGTCGTTTGTCATCTTACGATCCGGTTATTGGAAAATCATACAGCGCCAATGAGATGTTGGGTAAAATTGATGTAATGCAAGGTTATAAGTTACAAGCAGGGGTTGATGAATATTATATCAACCGTGTAAAAGAAGGACAGACTGCACAATGTGAGTTTAACGGAAAAACTTACTCATTAACGGTAAGAAAAGTAATTCCAGAGGTTACTGCGGGTCAGTTTCAAGTAGAGTTGGTTTTTGAAGGAAAGTCTCCTGATGAATTGAGAAGAGGTTTATCTATGCAGGTAAAATTAACTTTGTCTGATAACAGTAAATCACTTTTATTAACGCAGGGACAGTTTTTCCAAAGTACTGGCGGATTATGGGTATTTGTAGTAAACAATGGCAAAGCAACCAAAAGAAATGTAAAAATTGGTCGTAAAAACTATTTATACTATGAAGTATTAGAAGGCTTACAAAAAGATGAACAGGTAATTACCTCATCATACGATCAGTTTAACCAATATGATATTATTGAAATCAATAAATAACATTTAAAATATTAAACCCAATGAAGAAATTTATGATGATAATGGCCTTTTTATTTACAGCAAGTATTGCATTTGCTCAAAAAAAGGAATCAAACTATTCTAAATGGTCAGAAGTTAGAAATGGGAGTAAATATAGAATGGAAGTGACTGAAGAACAGCTTCAAAGTAAAATTGGCGAAAAGCCCAACGCAGTATTTAGTATTGGTGGAGAAGTAGCGCTTTTAGATAAAGTTGTTCTGGTTCAGAAAGACAAGGTAATGATGACTCTGGCGCTAAGTAAAGCGGTGCAAGAAATTAATGTTGAACCAGGTGTTTATACATTGAAGTTCTACCATAAAAAAATTGGTGAAAAAGAATTTGAAGTGAACCTTAAAAAGGGTGATCATAAAAATATCAAACTCACCTTAAAATAAAAATTTAGATTGGTTAAGCCTCGTGCCTTTGCGTTTGGTCGGGGCACCAATCTTTAAAAATATAAACCGATAAAAATACAGCAATGATTAAAATTGAAAATCTGGAAAAAGTTTACAAAACTGAAGAAATTGAAACTACAGCTTTAAATGGCATTAACCTGCACGTTGCGGCAGGAGAATTTGTATCCATTATGGGACCATCTGGTTGTGGAAAATCAACTTTGCTAAATGTAATGGGACTTTTAGATAAACCTGAAAGTGGAAGTTATAAATTCATCGAAACAGAATTATTAACCCTGAATGATAAAGAACGTTCAAATTTCAGAAAAAGAAATATGGGCTTCGTTTTCCAAAATTTTAATTTGATTGATGAATTAACCGTTTTCGAAAACATTGAACTGCCTTTGATCTACAATAAAGTTCCAGCTGGTGAACGTAAAAAATTAGTAAACGAAATTATCGGTCGTATGAACATTGTGAACCGCAGTGGTCACTTTCCTCAACAGCTTTCTGGTGGTCAGCAGCAACGTGTTGCAGTAGCACGTGCTTTGGTTACCAAACCAAAATTGGTTTTGGCCGATGAGCCAACTGGAAACTTGGATAGTACCCATGGTAACGAAGTAATGGAATTGCTTTGCGAACTAAATGAAACTGGTACCACCATTGTAATGGTAACACACTCTAGCCACGATGCAAGTTTTTCTAACCGGATCATCAATCTTAAAGATGGTCATGTAATTTCGGAAAAGGTGAACAAAGGAAGAACCGAAGAACTAATTTAATCACACCAAATGAAGGAGTAAAATATAAAAATGGAGAATAAATGGGCGGTGGGGTTAGGCCACCAACCATTATCCCATTGACAATGAAACTTCAAACCATAACATATAAACACACACACACAAATAAATCTCATACAGCATGTTTAAGTTAAACTTAAAAATCGCTTTGCGCAACTTATGGAAAAACAAAGGATATACCGCACTGAATATCTTTGGTCTTTCTGTTGGTTTAACAGGTTTCATTATGATCTTGTTATTTGCGAACCACGAAGGAAGCTACGACACTTGGAACCCAAAAGCAAAAAATGTGTATCGCGTTTCTGTAAAATGGGGTCCGGGCGAAGCTGAATATTCATCAAGTCCGGCAGAGCTAGCGCCAGCACTAAAAGAAGCCTTACCTGAAATATTAGATTATGGCCGTTTTTATGTTTGGGATATGAGCCAGAGATTGGTGAGTAAAGATAAAAACGAAGCCTATGTAGACCACATTATGGGGGTAGACAGCACATGGTTTAACTTGTTCCCCTATAAATTTGTTTATGGTGAGCCTCAAAAGGCCCTTTTAACTCCAGATCAAATTGTATTGAGCAGTAAAACCAGTAAACAGTTTTTCGGCGATATCAATCCCGTTGGACAAACCTTGCTGATCAATACCAACAAAAGATATACTGTAAGTGGTGTTTACGAAGAACCCAATACACCTGAGCACATGGATTTTGATGGTTTCGTGAAAAAATCTTCTGCCGGTGATGGTTGGGGCAATGGAAATTTCTTTACCTATTTTTTGGTTAAAGACGGAATAGACAGAAAAGCCTTTGAAGAAAAAATCAACAAAACCTTTTTAAAACTACCTATTGTTAAAAAGGATTCTGATCTAAAAAAAGCACAGATTTTTATTACCTCAGTTCCAGATATTTATTTGCATTCTAAAACAGATCAAGATCCGGCAAAAAGAGGTAATCCAGCCATCATTACTATTTTATTGTTGTTCTCTGGTTTGTTATTGGTTATTGCCTGTATCAATTTTACCAATCTGTCTATTGCACAATCTGTTAAACGTGCCAAAGAAACAGGTGTGCGTAAAGTGCTTGGTGCCAAAAGAAGCAACCTCATTACCTACTTTTTAACAGATACGGCAATGCAATGCATTATGGCCTTGTTGCTGTCGTTTGCTTTGGTAGAGATAGGGATGCCAGTGTTAAATAACCTAATGGGAACAGAACTTTCGCTGTTCGGTTTTGCTAATCCGAAGTTGCTGATTTTCCAATTGTCAATCGTAATGTTATTGGTAATTACGCTTTCTGGTGGTTATGCTGCATTTTTCCTTTCGAGCTACGAGCCGGTAAAAGTATTAAAGGGTAACCTATCCAGAAGTATCGGTAGTTTATGGATGAGAAAGACATTAATGTTGGTTCAATTTGCTGTAGCCACCATATTTATGGTTTCTTTAATCATTATTAAACAACAGGTCAATTACATTAAGAATAAAGATTTAGGCTTTAATAAAGAACACGTACTGGTATTTAAAATCAGGAAAGGTGAGACCCGAAACAATTTCGATCAGATTAAACAAAGATTGGCCAAAGTAGAGGGAGTTACGGCTGTAAGTAGAGTAAACTATTATCCTGGTGTAAAATCGATGCAGGTAGTAGGTAGAGAATACAATGGCAAAAGTGTACAAAACTTAAGTATGATCACCGTTGATTTTGATTACTTTAAGGTAATGGGCATGTCGGCACAATTGGGTAGGGCATTCTCTAAGCAATTTGCAACGGATAGTGCCGCCATTATGGTAAATGAAACAGCTGTAAAAAAATATGGCTTACAAAAAGAAGTAGGTAATAAATGGATTGAAGGCAGAACGCTTGTAGGTGTGGTAAAAGACCATGTACAAAAAGGAATGGAAACCAATGCAGAACCTACTGCTTATGTAATTGAAGGTAGAAATACCAATAGTGCAAATAATGTAATCATCAAGGTTAATGGTGCTAACATTCAACAAACCTTAAATGAAGTAAAAGAAGTATGGCAGTCGATAGAACCATTTCCTTTCCAATATTCGTGGCTAGATCAAAGTTTTGCGAATGTGTATATCCAATATGTAAGGCTTGATAAGTTGTTTAACATCTTTACTTATGTTACGCTTTCTATTGCCATATTGGGTTTGTTTGCTTTGGCCTCATTTACAGTTCAAGAACGTACCAAAGAAATTGGGGTAAGAAAAGTTTTGGGCGCAGAAACCAGAGATATTTTGCAGATGCTGAACAAAAGCTTCTTGATTTTGGTGGTGATTGCTAACCTCATTGCTATCCCAATTGCTTACATTTTATCTAACAATTGGTTGTCTGGATTTGCCTATCGTACCACAATTACCATATGGCCATTTTTAATTGCCATAGCAATATCTATTATAGTAACCATTATTACGGTGAGTTTACAGGCTTATCAAACGGCCAAAGCAAAACCAGTAGATGCATTAAAATATGAATAATGGCTTAGAGGTTTAAGGTAAAAGGCGTAAGGATTATACGCCAAAACCCTAAACCCTATACCCTAAACCTTATACCTTATGTTTAGATTAAACTTAAAGATCGCTTTGCGCAACTTGTGGAAGAACAAAACTTCTTCATTTATCAATATAATTGGTTTGTCTATCGGGCTTGCCGCCTGTTTAATGTTATTGATGTATGTAACCTACGAATGGAACTTTGATAAACAAGCAAAGAATTCGGCAGATGTGTATACAGGAATGACCAATATTGCCGGCGATAATAAAAAGATTTCGGGAACTTTTGAAGGCTCGACAACAGCCTTTGGCCCTGCCATTAAACAAGATGTACCCGAGGTTAAATATATGGCAAGAATGGATTATGGTAGGAAAAATCTGATTGCCAATGGCACCAATTCATTTAAACGTAGTTCGAGGTTTGCTGAGCCGGCCATACTTCAGATCAACGAATACCAATTTATTCATGGCAATCGTGAAACGGCCTTAAATAATCCCAATTCGGTTATTTTAACAGAGTCTACAGCTCAAATACTCTTTGGGAACACCAATGTGCTCAATCAAACGGTAAAGTTTAAAGATAAGATCGACCTAAATGTTACAGGGGTGATCAAAGATCTACCAGATAATAGTTCCAATAAATTTGACTACTTGATGCCTTGGGCTTTGTACGAAACTATTGATGTGAGCTCTAAAGACCTCAATTGGACAAACTATAGTTTTTTAACTTTGGTACAGCTTAAAGCTAATGCTAACCTTGATGTAGTTAACCAAAAGATAAAAGCGGTACTCAAAAAGAACACACAAGAAGAAGTACAATCGCAACTTTTATTTCCTTTGAGTAAATTGCACCTGTATGGAAAATTTGAAAATGGACAAAGTGTAGGTGGCGCCATAGAGCAGATTTACCTGTTTATGGGTTTGGCTTTTGGCATCCTTTTGATTGCATGTATCAATTTCATGAACATGACTACTGCAAAATCAGAAAAACGTGCTAAGGAAGTAGGCATCAAAAAAACAATTGGTGCAACTCGTACTTCACTAATTACACAGTTCCTGACCGAATCTATGGTGCTTACATTTATTGCTGTAATTGTTGCCATTGCGCTGTTAGAAGTTTGCTTACCCACTTTTAATAACCTCTTAAACATTAAATTGAGTATTGGTTATTTCAGCAGCACAAGCTGGATAGGGATTTTAGCAATTGTGTTTGCAACTGGCCTCATTGCTGGCAGTTACCCTGCATTTTACTTGTCTGCCTTTAATCCAATTCAAACTTTAAAAAGAAGAATTAAATCTAGCAGTTTCTTTACTGTTAGTTTAAGACAAGTATTGGTGGTGGGTCAGTTTTGTTTTGCCATTATCTTAATCATCTCTACCTTAGTTATCTATCGTCAGATCCAGTACATTAAAAACAAACCAGTAGGTTTTGATATCAATGCATTGGTAGAAATACCACAGGATGGAGAATTGAAAACAAAATATGAATTATTTCGTTCGCAATTGTTAAAGTCTGGTGCTGTTACTTCCATGTTCCAATCTTCTGTAGGTTTATCGCACCGTGGACATAATTTTATGGACATCAGATGGGAAGCAATGACCAAACCAGAAAATACACAATTGTTTAATCAGGTGATCACTACCTACGATTTTATCAAAACGAACGGAATTAAATTAACAGCTGGAAGAGATTTTTCTGAAAACTTTGCTTCAGATACTGCTGCAGTAATGGTGAGTTCTTCGGCTATTAAAATGTTTGGTTACACCAATCCGGTAGGAAAAACAGTAACCGTATTTGGCGATAAATTTAATATTATTGGTGTTTTTGATGATTATGTGTGGGATTCGCCCTACAACTCAAATAATCCCATGGTCGTATTTTTTGATAAACAACGTACTGGAACCATTACCATGCGCTTAAACGAAGCCAATAGTCTTCAACAAAATATAGATCTCATTACCAAAGTTACTAAAGAGATCAATCCTGCTTATCCAACGGAAATCAACTTTTTAAATGAGATTTATACCGAGAAATACAATACCGAAAAGACATTGGGAATTTTGTCTAATCTTTTTGGTGGACTGGCCATTTTTGTGTCGTGCCTGGGCCTATTTGGTTTGGTTGCCTATAGTGCCGAGCAAAGAACCAAAGAATTTGGCGTAAGAAAGGTATTAGGTGCTTCTGTAGCCAACCTGATGCAATTATTGTCACTTTCATTTATAAAGATGATTGTAGTAGCCATTATCATTGCTGCCCCATTGAGTTATTTTGCCATGGATAAATGGTTAACAAAATTTGAATTCCATACAGAATTTAGTTGGTGGATTATCCCGATTGCTGCATTTGGAACTTTATTAATGGCACTAGTTACCGTAAGTTTCCAAGCCTATAAATCGGCAAAGGCCAACCCTGTTGATGCTTTAAAATACGAATAATTGCTTTGAGGTTTAAGGTAAAAGGCGTAAGGTTGATACGCCCAAACCTTAAACCTTAGGCCTTAAACCTTATACCCTATGCTTAAATTAAACTTAAAAATAGCCCTAAGAAACCTTTGGAAAAACAAGGGCTTCTCGTTAATTAATATTGGTGGCTTGGCAATTGGATTAGCCAGCTGCATGATACTGCTTATCTATGTTTCTTATGAATGGAGCTATGATAAACAATTTAAAAACCATGATAAAACCTATGTAGTTTATCAAAGTGTGGTTGCCAGTGGTAAAACCTTTAGCTGGCCATGGACACCAAATGTAATGGCAAATGAAGTTCAAGAAAAAATTCCTGGAGTTAAATACGCTTCGCATTCTACTTACCCACGACCAAATTTAATAACCGTTGGAGATAAAAAATTGAGCAGTAAGGTGATTTTTACTGATCCAAATTTCGTTAAAATACTAGATTACAAATTTATTAAAGGTAATCCATCACAGGTTTTAAATGATATCAATACGATTATACTCACCAAGTCTTTTGCTGAGAAACTGTTTGGTAATGAAGATCCGATTAATAAAACCGTAAAATTCGAAAATAAGGAGGTTTTAAAAGTTTCGGCAGTAATTGAAGATGTACCTGCAAACAGTAGCATCATTTTCGAATGTATCATGCCATGGGAATTATTTATCAAAAATGAACCTTGGGCAAAAGATAGCAATTGGGGCAACAACATGTGTTTAACGCTGGTGCAATTGCAGGATAATAAATTTTTTCAGGAAGCAAATGCTGCGATGGAAGGAATTTATAAACGCAACCAAAAAGACAATGTAGCAGTAGCCTTATTGCACCCTTTGGTTAAATGGCATCTCTATGCCGATTTTGAAAATGGCAAGTCTATTGGCGGTAAAATCGATCAACTTAAAATATTTCTGCTCCTTGCTTTCTGTATATTGTTAATCGCCTGTGTAAATTTTATGAATTTATCAACTGCTCGGTCTGAGCGGAGAGCAAAAGAAGTGGGTGTTCGTAAAGCGATCGGTTCAACACGTAAATCACTAATTAGCCAGTTTTTTATAGAATCTTTGCTCATTACATTTATCTCTACTGTTTTAGCCTTTATCCTGGTTGAAGTGAGTTTGCCATATTTTAACAATATTTTAAACATCAAATTAACAATTGATTATACCAATAGTGAATTTTGGATCATCTTGTTCTCCTTAATGATTTTTACTGGATTTGTTGCCGGAAGTTATCCTGCACTTTATCTCTCTTCTTTTGAGCCGGTTAAGGTATTAAAAGGTCTCAAAATTAAAACAGACTCATCAGTTTCTGTAAGAAAAATACTGGTAGTGGGGCAGTTTGTTTTTGCTGCTTGTTTAATTGTATGTACTGCAGTAATTTATCAGCAATTGAACTATGTGAAAAATAAGCCTATTGGTTACGATCAATCAAATTTGATACAAATCAAAATAGATGGCAAAATGCGTGAGTCTTCAAAATTCGAATTGCTCAAAACTCAATTGTTAAAATCTGGTGCAGCAACTAACGTAACTATATTCAGCTCGGATGTTACCGAAGGAGGAAATAATACCACAAACATAGAGTGGGAGGGAAAAAATCCTAAGGAATTGATTTCGTTTAATCACAGGGCAATAGGTTATGATTTTATAGAAACTATTGGAACCAAATTAATTAGTGGAAGAGAATTTTCACGTGAATTTAAAAGTGATACCAATAACGTAATGTTAAATGAGGCCGCTGTGAAAATGATGGGTTTAAAGCAACCAATTGGTGCAACAATTACCTTTTGGGGCAATAAGCTAACTAATGTAGGTGTAGTTAAAGATTTTGTGGTAGAAAGTGCCTATCAAAAAGTAGCACCAATGATTTTTTACTTAGATACCCATGAGAATGCTACAGTGATACTCGCACGTTTAAACCCAAATCAGAATATAAGCTCTTCTTTAGCTACTATTGATGAGTTGGTTACACAAATTGAGCCTAATTATCCTGTCAATCGCAAGTTTGTAAACGAATCATTTGAAGTTAAGTTCCAAGATGAAAAATTGCTAGGTACACTTTCCAATTGGTTTGGTGGTTTTGCCATTTTTATCTCTTGTTTAGGCCTACTTGGTTTAGCCTTATTTATGGCAGAGCAACGTAAAAAAGAAATCAGTATTCGTAAAGTTTTGGGAGCCAGCACAGGAAATATACTGACACTGTTAAATAAAGATTTTATAAAGTTAGTAGCTATAGCAAATGTGATTGCAATTCCTATTGCTTACGTTGTGATTAATAAATGGTTATCTGCTTTTGAGTATCGGGTTTCTATATCATTTTTACCTTTTGCATTAGCGATCATTATTTCAATTTTAATAGCCGTTTTAACAGTAAGTATACAATCTATAAAAGTAGCCAAAGCCAATCCGGTTGATGCCTTGAAATACGAATAATGACTTAAAGGTTTAAGGTAAAAGGCGTAAGGTTGATACGCCCAAACCCCAAACCTTACGCCTTAAACCTTATACCCTATGTTTAGATTAAACCTAAAAATTGCCCTACGAAACCTTTGGAAAAATAAAGGGATAACCGCTATCAATGTTGGTGGATTGTCTATTGCTTTGGCTGCCTTTATTTTAGTAATGATGTATTTTACTTATGAGACGACCTTTGATCAAAAGAATCCTAATCATGACAATATCTATATCATTGGCAGGACTTTTCCTGAATTTAAAACCAATTTCACACCAGCGCCATTTGGAAAAGTAATTAAAGAGCGCTTTCCAGAAGTGGCTGCAGTTGGTAAAATGAAAAAGGGGGGCTTTGAGTTTGCTGTTTCTAAAGATGAGCGCACTGTTTTTAGCAAACAACAATTGTTTGTAGAATATGAAGCAGCTAAAATGTTTAACCTGATCCCAAAAAATGGCTTGCAAAAACCAGAGGGAACCGAAGTACTCTATTACTTGAGTGAGCCTTTTATGCAAGTGCTTTTTCCTGATAAAAAAGATGATAAACCAGAAATGGTACTTGTTGGGGGTAAATCTGCCGGCCAAATGGGTAAAGTTAGTGGTAGCATTGCACCAGATCCACATTCTAACATCACTTTTGATGCGGTTTCTATTGTAAATGAAATAGGTGAGGGCGATGATTATGGGCAAAATAATTATTTTACCTATATACAGGTTAAACCAGGAAGTGATATCCAAAATCTTGAGCAAAAAATAAATCAGTTATACAAAACCGAGCTCATTAAGGCAGGAATGGAGAAGGAGAAAGTTGCCACCATAACGGCATTTATAGATCCTTTAAAAAACCAACATTTAAGACCGAAGGCTGGTAATGATGCCAATTATAAAGTATTGATTGCTTTGTCTGTATTGGGCTTTTTGATTTTGGTAATTGCTTGTATCAACTTTACCAATTTAAGCATTGCACAAGCAGCTAAAAGGGCTAAGGAAGTAGGGATTAAAAAAGTAATGGGTGCTTATCGTTTTCAGCTCACCATTCAGTTCATCGCAGAAATTTTAATGCAATGTTTGGTAGCTACAGTTTTAGGACTGATTATAGCAGAACTTGTGCTCCCTAAATTCAATTCTTTGTTTTTGGTAGAATTATCTATTTGGAATAGGGACAATAGTTTACTTTGGCAATTGCCATTAATCTTGGTATTTATTACCTTAATTGCAGGTTTTTATCCAGCAATGGTATTGAGTGGTTTTAAGCCAGCTGCTGTTTTAAAAGGTAATTTCCAGACCAGTAGACAAAGTTATTGGCTAAGAAATAGTTTGCTCATTGTACAATTTGGTGTTGCCGTTACTTTTATTTCAGGGCTATTGATCATCAACTCACAATTAAAATACATGCGTACACAAGATCTTGGCTTTAAGGCCGAGCAGGTGGTATATGTAAAAAATATTGCTTGGTATACAAAACCAGAAGTTTTTGCACCTATTAGAGAGCGAATAATGAAAATTCCTGGTGTAAAATCGGTAACTGTTGCCAATGCCATCCCAGATGGTAGCGGAATGGGCTATAATCGCTATGCGGTTAATGGGCAAGAGCATAGCATCAATATGGCAGATGTAGATTTTGATTATTTTGAAACATTAGGTATCAGCATCAAAGAAGGAAGATTTTTCTCTACCACTTTTAAAAGTGATGTCGAAAACTCGGCTATTTTAAACGAAGCCGCGGTTGCCAAATATGGCTTGGTAGATCCTATTGGAAAAACGATTAAAGGTTGTAATATGGCTTATACCATTGTAGGTGTAGTGAAAGATTTTAAGGCCGAAGGATTTGAAAAAGCAATAGAGCCAACAATTTATATGGTTAACGATCCTTGTGGCAATGCGAAGACCGAAATTATGCTTAAAATAGACGAAACCCAAATGGGAGCGGCACTGGCTACATTAAAGTCGCAATGGTCTGATATCAATAAATTAGATGGAGATCATTTTCGCTACCAATTTTTAGACGAAATGTATGGCAAGCTTTTTCAAAAACAAGAACAGCTACAATCTGTATTTTTTGCAGCAGCCATGCTCACGATCTTCATTGCGGTATTAGGCTTGTTTGCTTTTGCTAAATACATTACCAATGGTAGAATTAAAGAGATTGCAGTACGTAAAATATTGGGTGCAAGCGATCTACAGTTATTTAAATTGATCAACACCTCATTTTTTGTAATGGTGATGATCGCTAACCTCATTTCTTGGCCTTTAGCCTATGTGTTAACAAAAAAATGGCTGGAAACCTTTGCTTATAGGATAGATATGCCTGTGCTGCCTTTTGTATTGAGTGCCCTAATTACCATTTGTTTAACCATTATTACGGTAACCATACAAGCTAAGAAAGCTGTAAAAGCCAACCCTGTTGATGCTTTAAAATACGAATAATTGCTTTGAGGTTTAAGGTAAAAGGCGTAAGGTTGATACGCCCAAACCCCAAACCTTATGCCTTAAACCTTATACCTTATGTTCAGATTAAACCTAAAAATAGCTTTACGTAATCTTTGGAAGTATAAAGGTTATACATCGATTAATGTTCTGGGGCTTTCTATTGGCATGGCCAGCTGTATTCTGATTTTTATATTTATCCGTTACCAATTGAGTTATGATACTGGTTTTAAACATAAGGATAGGATTTACCGTGTAGTTACCAATTGGAAATATAATTCTTTTGATGATTGTTCTGCTGGTGTGCCTTATCCTTTTACACAAGCGGCTCGAAATGAATTAACAGGTATAGAAAAAATTGCTGCCATCACCAAAAGATGGGGCATTGTCCATGTTAAAGATCAAAGTGGCAAAGAGTTGATTAAAAAGCAATCTGAAGTTTATTATACGGAGTCTTCCTTTTTTCAAATATTTGATGTGAAGTGGCAATTGGGCGAACCTTTAACCGCCTTGAAAGAACCCAATACTGTAGCTTTATCAGAATCTAGGGCCATTACCTATTTTGGAAGTGCAAAAAATGCAATTGGGAAAAACATAACACTAGATACCAGAACACATTTAAAGGTTACAGGTGTATTTAGTGATCTACCAACCAATACCAGTTTTCCTTTAAATATAGTCATTAGCCATCAAACACTTAAAGAAGGGAATACCGATTGCTGGGATTGTGTAAATTCAAGTTCCAGTAGTTACCTCTTGCTGAAAGAGGGGTTTGACGAAGCCAGTATGCAACCTGCCTTAGACCAGTTCAATAAAAAATATTACCACAAGCCTAAAATTTCAGGCAATCAGAATAACCAACTTCAAGCTTTAAAGGATATCCATTTTGATGAGCGTTACGATAATTTTGCCGACACAAGCATCGGTAGATATCAAATTTATGGTTTGGGCATTATTGGCTTGTTTTTAATTGTAACAGCCTGTATCAACTTTATCAACCTCAATACTGCACAAGCTGTTAACCGTTCTAAAGAGGTAGGTGTGCGTAAAGTAATGGGAGGCATGCGTAAACAATTGATAGTTCAGTTTTTAACCGAAACCTTTGTAATTACTTTTATCGCTTTGCTCATTGCCTGCGTATTCAGTGAATTGATGCTTCCAGTAATGCACCACCTATTCAAAAACCAGGTATCACTAAGTCTGTTTGGTCATCCGTTAATTTTTGTCTTCATGATGCTATTGGTCATTTTTGTGAGTTTTTTAGCCGGATTTTATCCAGCATTAATTATGTCGGGTTTTAATCCTGCTCTGGCCATTAAAAATAAAATGGTGCTGAACAACAATGGATTAAGTTTGCGAAAGATTTTGGTGGTGGCCCAATTCTCAATCACCATCATATTGATCATTAGTACATTGGTAGTAGTGTATCAAATGAAATATGTGCAACAAAAAACATTGGGTTTTAAAACCAATGAAGTGGTGATGATCGGAATTCCAGGCGATAGTGTTGGAAGGAGCAAGCAGCAGATTTTTAAAGATAAAGTAATGCAAATACCAGGGGTGAAGATGTTGAGCTATTGCATGGCACCACCGCTCTCTAATGATATTAATTCGACAAATTTTACTTTTAACAATGTCAAAAATAAAGACTTTGAGCTTCGGACTGTTGCGGCAGACGAAAACTATTTTGATCTTTTTGATATCAAGCTTATTGCCGGAAAAGTCTATGCAAAAAGCGATACTGTTAATGGTTATGTAGTTAATGAAACTTTTATTAGAAAGTTGAACATTAACAATGCGCAAGATGCTCTTGGGAAAATGATAGACGCTACAGGAAGAAACCTACCCATAGTTGGTGTAGCGAAAGATTTTAACGATAAATCACTAAAAGAAAGTATCTCTGGATTGGTTATCTACCCACGTAAAGGTCAGTATTGGAATGCAGCCGTTAAGGTTGACGGAAAACAACTACCCTTGGTAATGAAACAGCTAGAGACGATATGGAATGAAAATTTTCCAAATGGAATTTATGAAGCCAATTTTTTAAATGATAAGATTAATAATTATTACGAAAGTGAACGTATTACAGGGGTATTGTTCAAATTATTTGCAGGTGTAATTATCTTCATCTCATTTATTGGATTGTTTGGTCTCATTTCGTTTGTGGCCACACAACGCACTAAAGAAATGGCGATCAGAAAAGTATTGGGAGCCACTACTTTTGAACTGGTGAAGATGTTAAACAGTTCATTTTTGTTAATGGTTTTCGTAGCCAATTTAATTGCATGGCCATTAGCCTACCTTTTTGCTTCAAACTGGCTTTCGAGCTTTGCCTACCGTATGGAATTGAGCATTTGGCCGTTTTTATTGGCCATGTTTATCACCATGCTGATTACTCTGATCACGGTTAGCATCCGTTCTTATAAAGCAGCTGTGGCCAATACTATAGATGCATTGAAATACGAATAATGGCTTAGAGGTTTAAGGTAAAAGGCGTAAGGTTGATACGCCCAAGCCCTAAACCTTATACCTTAAACCTTTTACCTTATGTTTAAATTAAACCTAAAAATCGCCCTACGCAACCTCTGGAAAAATAAAAGCTATACTTTGATCAATGTAATGGGATTGTCTATTGGTATGGCAAGCTGTATCCTGATCTATGTTTTTATCAATTATCAATTAAGTTTCGACCAATCATTTGTCAATAAGAACCGTATTTATAGGGTGATTACTAAAATGGATATAGATGGGGTTGTAGACTATTCTGGTGGCGTTCCTATTCCTTTGGCACCAGCTATTCGAGAAGAATTGCCGCAGATTGAAAAGGTGGCTGCTATCCAAAAGAGCGGAGGTATTGTCAAAGTAGATGATGTGAATGGCAAAGAAAGGATCAAAACAAATGAAGATGTATATTTTGCCCAACCAGATTTTTTTGAAATTTTTAAAGTAAAGTGGTTATCAGGTAATCCTATGCAGTCTTTACAACAGCCCAATACGGTTACATTGACTAAGGAAACTGCGAATAGATATTTTGGCAATTGGCAAAATGCGTTGGGCAAGACCATTCGTTTTGAAAATACACTCGATTTGAAAGTTAGTGGTATTATAGACGAGCTCCCAATCAACAGTAGTTTTCCATTAAAAATCATTATAAGTTATGCTACCTTTCCGAGAAGTACCAATACCAGTTGGAGATCATTAAGAACAAATTCAAACTGTTATGTGCTATTGAAAGAAGGAGTTGATGAGCAAGAATTTGATAAAGCCCTAACACAATTTTCTAAAAAGCATTATAGCGATCCGAAGATTACGGGAAAAAGAGGGAATTTATTACAGCCTTTGTCCGAAATTCATAAAGATGAGCGAACAATGAACTTCGCTAACCAAACTACGCCAATGAAATCGATTATCGGTTTAGGTATAATTGGTATATTTTTATTGCTTACCGCCTGTATTAATTTTATCAATATGGCAACCGCCCAAGCTATTGCCAGATCAAAAGAAGTAGGTGTACGAAAAGTAATGGGAAGTTCAAGAAAAAAACTGATGATACAGTTTATGAGTGAAACCACACTGATCACATTTATTTCCATATTATTGGCCTGTGTAATAGCAGAACTAAGTATGCCAATTGTGTCAAATTTGATGGATACCTTGGTTGTTTTTAGCTTTTTCTCTAATGCAGGTATTTTTGTGTTTATTGCAATTTTATTGCTTTTAGTTAGTTTTTTGGCAGGTTTTTACCCAGCGCTAATCATGTCAAGATTTAGTCCGGCATTGGCTGTTAAAAATAAAGGCATTATTTCGGCAGGTGTTGGTAGTTTGGTACTTCGAAAAACCTTAATGATGGTGCAGTTTGCAATTACCACCTTGTTAATTGTGGGTACCTCAATTGTAATCTGGCAAATGAAATATGTTCGTGAAAAGCCTTTGGGTTTTAACCGAGAATCGATAGCCATGGTAAATCTTCCGTATGATAGTTTAAGTCAGACCAGATATCAACTAGCCAAAGCACGTATATTGGCCATTCCAGGTGTAAAACAAGTAAGTTTATGCAATACAGCACCTTCTTCGGCATTAAACCACGATACCAATTTCTCTTACAATAGTCCGGTAGCAGCAGATTTTACCATTAATACAAAATTTGTAGATCAAGATTATTTTAAAACATTCGGCCTGCAATTGATAGCAGGTAGAAACATTTCAAAAAGCGATACACTTAAAGAATATGTGGTAAACGAAACCTTGTTAAAGCGGTTGAATATCACAAACCCAAATGAAGTATTGGCCAAACCCTTAATTGTTGATGGCAAGAAAGCCTTGATTGTAGGAGTGGTTAAAGATTTTAACAATGTTTCACTTAAAGAAACCATTTCGCCAATTGTGATTTCTTCTGCAAATTCAGAGTATGAAACATTGGCAATTAAGCTCGAGTCTACTAATGTAGTACAAACCATGCAATCAATTGAAAAAGAATGGAAGTCTATATTTACAGATGGGGTGTACGGGGCCAGCTTTTTAGATGATCAGATTAATAGCTATTATCAGGCAGAACGAGTTACAGGTGTTTTGTTTAAACTTTTTGCAGCACTTATTATCTTTATTTCATTTATTGGGCTGTTTGGCCTAGTTTCTTATGTTGCTAGCCAAAGAACAAAAGAAATTGCTGTTAGAAAAGTATTGGGGGCCTCTACTATTGAACTGATCAGAATGTTAAATAGCTCTTTTTTAAGAATGGTATTGATTTCTAATCTGGTAGCTTGGCCTATTGCCTACCTGCTGGCTGTAAAATGGTTATCCAATTTTGTTTATCGAATAGAGCTGAGTGTTTGGCCATTTGTATTGGCAATGTGCGTTTCACTTCTAATTACCATCATTACCGTAAGTTTAAGATCTTATAAGGTAACTAAGGCTAATGTAATTGATGCTTTAAAATATGAATAACCAGCCGTAGTTCGCTTACGTACAGGTATTGTACGAAAACGAACATATTGAATTTTATTTAGTTTTTAATCAGCTGATTATTAGGTGTTTGTATTTTATTTTTGACTTGGTATAAAATTGGCATAGGAAACAGCATATTGTTGACCATACCAGATTATGTTTAAATTAAACCTAAAAATCGCACTGAGAAACCTTTGGAAATATAAAGGTTATACTGCCATTAATATCTTTGGCTTAGCCGTTGGTTTATCCAGCTGTATCCTTATTTTCATATTTATAAACTATCAGTTGAGTTATGATAAAGACTATCAGAATGCTGATCGAATTTATCGTGTGGTTTCTTCTTGGAAATATGCTGATGGAAATGAATTTTATTCGCAAGGCGTACCAAGACCATTGGCACCTGCCATGCGAAATGATTTTTCGCAATTAGAAAAGGTAGCTTCCATACAACAAGCGGGCGGAATTATAAAAGTTCGTGCCCAAGCAGGCAAGGCCGAAATCAAAACAGTTGAAGATGTACATTATACTGAACCTTCATTTTTTGAAATTTTCAATTACCAATGGTTGGCAGGTCAACCCAATCAGTCGTTAAGTGCACCTAACACAGTGGTGCTCTCTGAAAAAACAGCCAATACTTATTTTGGCGATTGGAGAAAGGCGATGGGAAATAGCATCAATTTCGATAACAAAACAGATTATAAGGTAACAGGGATTATTAAGGATAACCCACAGAATAGCAGTTTCCCGCTCAATATTGTGTTTAGCTATGCAAGTTATACAAGTAGGAACAGCAAAAGCTGGGGTTCGGTTTCTTCAGGTACCGAATGTTATGTCCTCTTAAAAAAGGGTGTGACTATTGATCAGCTCAATCGCCCTTTGGCACAATTTATTGCAAAATATTATGTTGATAAAGGACCTGGAAAAGAAGGCCACACTTTTCAACCTTTAAGTAATATCCATCACAATACCGATTATGGAAATTTGGTAGGTAGTGTAACCCCTTATAAGCAGTTAATAGGTCTTGGTATCATTGGATTGTTTTTGTTGCTTACAGCTTGTATTAACTTTGTGAATTTGGCTACTGCCCAAGCCATTAGCAGATCTAAAGAGGTGGGTGTAAGGAAAGTAATGGGTAGCAGACGCAACCAATTGATTTGGCAGTTTTTAAGCGAAACCACTTTAATTACTTTAATAGCATTGCTATTGGCTTGTGTATTTACAGAGCTAGCGCTTCCGGGTATGGAAAGCTTATTTGGAGCCAATATTAAATTTACCCTTTTTGGCCATCCTATTATTTTTGTGTTTTTACTGGTGATGCTTGTATTAGTTAGTTTTCTAGCTGGTTTATATCCTGCTTTAATCATGTCGGGCTTTAGTCCGGCGCTGGCCATTAAAAATAAGGTGAGCAGCACAAAGTCTGGAGGTGTTGGTTTACGTAAAACCTTGGTGGTTGTACAATTTGCCATTACTGCTATTTTAATTGTAAGTACCTTGGTAGTGATTAAACAAATGAGCTACATTCGTGATAAATCTCTAGGTTTTGATACCAAAGCTATCGCCTTAATCAGTGTGCCAACAGATAGTTTGAGCAAATTAAAATACAATGGTTTTAGAGAAGAAATCTTAAAAAAATCTGGAGTAAATAGGGTAAGTTTCTGTAATGAGGCTCCTTCATCACGCAACAATAACGAAACCAATTTCTCTTATAACAGCTCAAAAGATGCCGACTTTCAGGTCAATTTAAAAATGGCTGATGAGGACTATTTTAAAACATTTGGTCTACAGTTCGTAGCGGGTAAGCAATTGTCGAAAAGTGATACTACAAAAGAATTTGTGGTAAACGAAACCTTACTGAGAAAACTGAACGTAATTAATCCGAGCGAGGCTTTAGGGAAAATAATTAATGTAAATGGTCATAAAGCTCCAGTTGTTGGGGTAGTTAAAGATTTTAATAACTCCTCGCTGCACGATGCGATTTCGCCAATTGTTATTTTTTCTACAAAAAATAATTACCGTACAATGGCCATCAAACTAGAATCTAAAGAGATGGTGAGCACCGTTAAATCTATTGAACAAACATTTAACAGTACTTTCCCAGATTATGTATACAGCCTGAGGTTTATAGACGATCAAATTAGCAATTACTATCAAACAGAACGGGTAATGGGGATTTTATTTAAAGTTTTTGCCGGGGTAGTGATCTTTATCTCTTTTATAGGTCTATTTGGTTTGATTTCTTTTGTGGCTACACAACGCACCAAAGAGATTGCCATTCGTAAAGTTTTGGGTGCTTCAAATCTCGAATTGATCAAAATGTTAAACAGTACATTTTTATGGATGGTATTGATTGCCAATATGGTGGCTTGGCCAGTTGCCTACATTTTTATCTCCAAATGGTTAGCCAGTTTTCAGTACCGAATTGATTTAAGTATCTGGCCATTTATTATTGCAATGGTTATTTCTATGGTCATTACCTTAGTTACGGTAACTTTAAGATCTTACAATGCCGCCAGAGCGAACACCATTGATGCTTTGAAATATGAATAAAACGAGTTACAAGTTATGAGTTTCCAGTTAAAGGTCTAAGCTCATAACTTGCAACCCTTAACCTATAACTTAATTATGATTGAATTAAAAAATATAGAAAAATACTACGCCAATAAAGGGGTAAAGAGCTACATCCTTCGTCATGTAACAACAACAATTAAACAGGGCGAATTTGTTTCCATTATGGGGCCATCTGGTGCAGGAAAATCAACACTGTTAAATATATTAGGTATGCTCGAAGAGCCAACCTATGGCGAATATAATTTTATGGGCGAAGATGTAACTGCCATGAACGAGCGTAAAAGAATAGAGCTATATCGGAACCATATTGGTTTTGTATTTCAGGCCTATCATTTAATTGATGAAATGACAGTTGCAGAAAATATTGAAGCACCATTATTGTATAAAAAAATACCAGGCTCTGAGCGTAAAAGCCGTATTGCCGATATTTTAGATCGCTTTAATATGGTTGCCAAAAAAGACCTCTTCCCCAACCAGCTTTCTGGTGGGCAACAGCAATTGGTGGGTATTGCCAGAGCTTTGGTAGCGCAACCTTCCATTATTTTGGCAGATGAGCCTACTGGTAATTTACAGTCGGTACAGGCAGAGCAAATTATGGATCTGTTTAAAAAACTAAATGAGGAAGAAAATATTACCATTCTTCAGGTTACCCACTCTGAGAGGAACGCCCAATATGGCAACCGTATTTTAACCATAGAAGATGGAGTAATTAAAGAAGATGTTAAGGTAAGTAGTTAATGGTTTACCCTTAATAGATTTTGATGTAACGCTAACAATTGATACTTAAACAATAGGCCAATGTTTAAACTTAACCTAAAAATTGTACTAAGAAATATCTGGAGACATAAATTAACAACAGCCATAAAGTTGGTTGGTTTAATTATTGGTTTAAGCACCGTTGTGGTATTGATAGCTTATGTGATGTTTGAACTCTCTTTTGATCGCTATGCTCAAAATGCCATGCAGATCTACCGTTTACAATCTATTGAAGCAAAAAGTCAAAAAGAAAATATACAACTGCCGTCTGGTTTGGCCGAAATGCTATTGAGAGAAATACCAGAGATCGAAAAAACGACAAATTTATTTACCTATAACGAACAGATAAAAGTTGGCAATACTCTTTTTAAGAGAGAGTTGTTAACTACAGACCCTGTTTTTTTTGAGATGTTTAGCATCCCATTAATTGCTGGAGATTTAAAATCTGTACTAAAGCAGCCCAATACTATTGTTGTTTCAGCAACATTTGCCAAAACTGCATTTCCAAAGGGTAATGCGCTTGGGCAAAGTATATTACTTGAAAATGATAAGAAACCTTTTCAAGTTGTAGGGATTATGAAAGATGTACCCAAGGCTTCACATTTTAATGCAGACCTTGTTATAAAGTCTGATTTGAAAAAAGAATTGAACTGGCGGGCCTATTCTTCGGTTCCACAGTATATTCAGATCAAAAAGGGTACATCCGTTGAATTTGTACAACAAAAATTAAAATCGCTCTATAAAAAATATCAATTTCCAGAAGGAGTCTCGATCAAGCTGATGCCTCTGACCAAGATCCACCTATATTCTCATACAACAAGAGAATTAGCAGCCAATGGCGACATCAAGTATGTATATATCTTTTCTATTGTTGCTTTTTTTATCCTTTTAATCGCCATAGTCAATTTTATCAACTTAACGGTAGCAGCTTCATTAAAAAGAGGTAAAGAGATTGGG
Source organism: Pedobacter sp. Hv1 (assembly GCF_001412215.1). Classification (GTDB taxonomy): domain Bacteria; phylum Bacteroidota; class Bacteroidia; order Sphingobacteriales; family Sphingobacteriaceae; genus Pedobacter. Next base: position 89,167 of record NZ_LLWP01000002.1, on the reverse strand, counting down.
ATCAAAAAAGTAATGGGAGCCTCTGTTGGACAATTGAGGATACAATTTTTAAGCGAAAGTTACCTGTATTTCTTGCTGGCAACTGTTTTGGTTTTAATATTAACTTATGATTTGATACCAGTTATCGGTTCAAAAATAGGAATTGCCATTTCTTTAGCAGATATGGTTAATGTAAAAACAATTTGGATATCTATAGGTGTAATTATCATATCTGGATTTGTAGCAGGCTTATATCCAGCCATTATTCTTTCTAAATTAATGCCTGTTAAAACCTTAAAGGGATATACCGGGCATACTTCTGGCAGATTTGGTTTTAAGAAAATCTTAATGGTTTTTCAATTTTCTATTTCGGCCTTTTTAATCGTTTGTACATTAATTATCTACGCACAACTGAAGTTTATTAAAACCAAAAACTTGGGTTTTGATAAAAACCAGCTAATGGTATCTTCTTATAGGCGGTTTGGCAATAATTTTACTGCTTTTAAAGCAGAACTGCTCCAAAATAAAGAGATTAAATCTGTAAGCCTTTCTTCTTTTGATCCGGGCAAGACTTTTGGTGGCTCCTCTTCATGGACGAATGACAATGATACCACCAATTATACTGCGGATTTTATTGACGCTGATTTCGATTTCATCAAAACTTTAGACATTAAAACCCTAAAAGGGAGAGTGTTTTCTGAAAAATATGGTAGTGATGTTTTTGATTATTACAAAGCTGCAGAAAACCTTTCTGGAGAAGAGGCAAGAAAATTGACCGATCAAAAGCCTATTCTGTTAAATGAGGCAGCGGTTAAAGCATTTAATTTAAAAAGACCAATTGATACTATTTTAAGTTATGGAGGTTTACAAGGAAAGGTAATAGGAGTAGTGAGCAATTTTAACGGCATGTCTTTGCATACCGAAGTAAAACCTGTGGCTATTCAAGTTAGTTTGAACCCAACATCTGGATATCTTTACATCAAGACCAATACAGAAGATTTGGTGGCCACTAAGGCAAAAATAGAAGAGATATGGAAAAAACACTTTCCAGAAATTTTACCTGACCTTCAGTTTATGGATGAGCATTTGCAACAACTGTATATGGCCGAGTTGCGTTTGGGTTCTATCTTTATTTCTTTTGCAGCAATTGCGATATTCTTATGTTGTATTGGCTTGTTTGGAATGGTCTACTTTGATCTAGAGCAAAGAACAAAAGAAATAGCTGTGCGTAAAATTCTAGGGGCTTCTGTAAAAGATTTATTGACTTTGTTAAATAGTGGCTTTATGAAGGCGGTACTTCTGGCAAACCTGATCATCTGGCCAATAGCTTACTACCTAACCAAAGAATGGTTAAATAGCTTCTACTATAGGATAGAAATTTCTTATGTCCCATTTGTTGCAGCCCTTATGCTTTGTATTATACTTACACTTTTAACAGTTTCACTTCAAGCCATTAGAACAGTAAAAAAATCTCCGGTAGATGCTTTAAAATACGAATAATTGCTTAAAGGTTTAAGGTAAAAGGCGTAAGGTTGATACGCCCAAACCCCAAACCTTATGCCTTAAACCCTATACCTTATGTTCAGATTAAACTTTAAAATCGCATTGCGTAACCTGTTTAAGAACAAAGTTTATGCAGCCATTAACATTGGAGGCCTTGCAATTGGGCTAACTGCTTTTGTGTTATTGCTTTTATTTATCAATCACGAGGCTAACTACGATAAATGGAGCTCAGAACTAGACAAAGTGTATGAGCTTAGAGAAAGGCACGATTTTTTTACGCCAGACAATAAACAATATTGGCAGGACAATGGAGATTCGAGAATTGCTAACCTAGTAAAGGAAAAAGTACCCCAATTTAAATATGTAACCAAAATTGATAAAGGCTGGGGTAGTGGACGTGCCATTAAAGTGGCCAATGCAGACCCAATCATAGTACAAGAAATTAAAGATGCCGATTCTTTATTCTTTAAAGTATTTCCCTATCAATTTATACAAGGAGACCGATTAACAGCCATTAATGCCCCCAACACCATTGTGCTTAAACAGAGTTTAGCCATGCGGCTTTTTGGAACTGATAAGGTATTGGGTAAGCAAATTAAAATTGTAGTGTGGCAAAGTGATGAGGGAACTACCATGACGGTTACTGGTGTGGTGGCAGACCCACCAACTGCAGAAAGTGTAGTTTTTAATGCAATTACCCATAGTGGAAGAAGAGAAGCGGATCCTGAGCAGGTAGGTAGTTCTAACTATTGTCAGTTTTATGCCCTAGCCAATGAAACGTTAGACACTTCAGCAATTAATCAAACCTTACAAAAAGTATATGTAGATTTTAAAAAGGCCTCATTTGTTCAGCGAAAAATATCTTTTAACGATTTTTATAAAAATGGAAAAACACCTGGACTAAAAGCTGTTCCACTTCAAGAAGTGCATGCAAAACCAGCATTAGGTACAAATTGGTTAACCAAGATCAAACCCATTATTGCACTTTCTATTTTCTTGCTTTTGGTATCGATCATCAACTTTGTGAATTTAGCTACCGCACAATCTGTACAAAGAGCCAAAGAAGTAGGGGTTAAAAAAGTACTGGGAGCTTATAAAAAACAGTTGGTAGTTCAATTTTTGTTAGAATCGGCCATACAAAGTTTAGTGGCTTTATTTATCAGCGTTATCTTGGTTGAGGTTTTATTACCCACTTTTGGCAATCAGTTCGATGTACAATTGAGTTTTTGGCACAGTGAACAATTGGCCAGTATGTTATTGCAATTGTTTGGTGTATTTGTATTGATTACACTTTTGGCCGGATTTTACCCAGCTTGGATTTTGTCGAAATACAATCCAGTTAAAGTACTTAAAGGCAATTACGAAAGTGGATTTAGTGGAGTTGCCCTAAGAAATGGATTAGTTGTAGTTCAGTTTATCATCGCTGTAACCTTTATCATTGGCATAGGGGTAATCTATAAACAAACAGATTATGTAGCCAATAAAGACCTTGGGTTTAATAGAGATAAACTAATCAATATTGCTACGAATTATGAAGATACATTTGCCGAAAGAATTAAACGCATACCTGGGGTAAAATATGTAGCTACAACTACTCAGGTAATGGGCAATGCTTTTAATGTGCCTGAAGAGATCAGGTATAATAATCAAGATTTTCAGTTCAATACGGTTACGGTAACCATGGATGCCCTACCTGCATTAGGGGTACAGGTGGTGAGTGGTAGAATTTTTGCTCCAGAGTATAAGCAAGATACCGTTAACACCGTAGTATTAAATGAAACTGCAGCTAAATTATTGGGCAAAAATGTAATAGGAAAACAATATGATGTGCTTGATACCAAAGAAAAATATACTTTTCAGATTGTAGGTGTAATTAAAGATTACCACAACGAAGGTTTTGACAAAGCAGTTTTGCCTACCATTTATAAGGTTACCCGATTAGGAGGTACCTCAAATACCAATAACTTATTGGTACGTTTTGATAGCGAGAATTATAAGCCTGTAATTAAATCGATAGAAGCCGAATGGAAAAAATTGTATCCAAACTTTCCGATAAAATATACGTCAGTAGAAGATTCATTTAAAGAACAACTCAAGTCAACGAATAGATTGATGCAGCTGGTTATTTTATTTAGCATTATTTCGGTTGTATTGTCACTATTGGGTTTGTTTGCCCTATCAACTTTCATGGCCAAGCGGAGAACAAAAGAAATTGCCATCAGAAAAATTTTGGGGGCTTCAGATTTCCAGATCATCAACATGTTAAATCGATCTTTTTTGATCTTGGTACTGGCTGCCAATTTAATCAGTTGGCCAATTGCTTTTATCTTAACCAAAAACTGGTTATCGGGTTTTGCTTACCGCATTGATATGCCGATATGGCCATTTTTGATAGCTACCTTAACTTCAGTAATGATTGCTTTATTTACCGTGAGCCTACAAGCCAGAAAAGCGGCCGTTAATAATCCAGTAGATGCGTTGAAATACGAATAAAGGTGTAAGGTAAAAGGTATAAGGCGTATGGTTATGCGCTAAACCTAACCTTACACCCTAAGCCTTAAACCTTATACCTATGTTTAGATTAAACTTAAAAATTGCTTGGCGAAATCTTTGGAAAAACAAGATATATGTAAGCTTAAATATATTTGGGTTGGCCGCTGGTTTGGCTGGTTTTGTAATAATATTACTCTATATTAATTACGAAACAAATTTTGATAAATGGGATCCTGAACTAAAGAATGTATATCGTGTGGGTACACACCTCGTTATTAACGATGCAGAAAAGAAAGAAGAAGCGGTAAAAGGAAGTTTCGCCAAGGTCATTACCACTAATTTTAGCGAAGTAGAAGCTATTTCTTTTGGACTTTGGGCTGGAAAAGGTCCAATAAGAAATTACGATTATAACGGTAAAAAATTTGAAACCGCTTTTACTATTGCAGTTACCACAAATAATTTTCTAAAAACCTATCCACTTAAAGCGGTAGAAGGTAGCTTTGAAGAAGTATATAAGACCCCAAAATCTTATGCCATTAGTTTATCACAGGCTAAAAGGATCTTTGGAAACGAGAGTCCCATCAATAAGGTGATTACCATGAATGATGGTAATTTTAATGAGAAGATGCTGATTAAAGCGGTTTGGGATGATGTCCAATACCCCTCAGTTTTTGCCTTAGATTTAATTGGCGGAGAGCAGTTTAATGAAGCTGATGATGCTGAATTTCCTTTTCGATATTTTAATGTGCTGATTAAATTTAGACCTGGGACCGATGTAGAGGCGTTGACACCAAAAATTAATGCAGCTTTCCTACAAGAAGAAGCAAAAAGATCAGTAAGAAATAGCAGTCCAAATTTTAAATTAAGTACCACAGAGGCGCTAGCTATTTTAAAAAAGAATGAAGGCATTACAACACATGAACTTATTATTGAGCCAATTTCTGACCTAAACATAAATTCTTATTTTTTGAAAGATCCAAAGCAAAATACAATTTATGTTTTAACAGCCTTAGCCAGCTTTTTGATCATTATCTCATGTGTAAATTTTACCAATTTAGCAATTGTTCAAGCTACAGGAAGAGCAAAAGAAGTAGGTATTAAAAAAGTATTGGGTGCATTTAGATTTAATTTGGCCAAACAATTTTTAGCAGAAACAGCTATACAGTGTATAATCGCATTCTTTTTTTCTTTAGTATTGGTAGAGTTGCTTTTGCCAATATTTAACAATTTATTAAGCACCCAATTGAGCTTATTTAATAGCAATGAGTTTTTTAAAATGCTTAGCCAAGCCTTGTGTATTGTTGTGCTTGTGATTATAATTTCTGGTATTTATCCTGCCATAATATTATCAGGTTTTATGCCTATTAAAGTACTTAAAGGTAATTTTTATACCAATATTGAAGTAGGAAGGGTGAGAAAGTGGTTGATGGTAATGCAATTTACGATCTCTGGTGCTTTGGTAATTTGTTTTTTAGTGATGAATGCACAGCTCAATTACATGAAAAATAAAGATATGGGTATGCAGATGGACCAAGTGGTTGCTTTAAGTGTGCGGAAATTTGACAATAGAAGACTTAATCCTGAACAATTTCAACATATTAAAAATAGGCTTTTACAAATCAATGGAGTGAAAATGTTGGCCAGAGCAACCGATGGTCTAATAGGGGAGGGTATTTGGCAAAAAGACTATACCTATAATGGTGTTAAAACGCAGTTTATTGCTCGATATACCGATTTGGATTATTTTAAATTAATAAATGCAAAGCTTATTGCAGGAAGAGATTTTTCTAAATCACTTTATGCAACTGATACGATTGATAATGCCATTGTGAATGAAACCGTAGTGAACACACTAGGTTTAAAGAATGGTGGTATAGGCCAATATTTAAGTTACGACAATGATGGAAATAAACAGAAGATAAAAATTATCGGTGTTGTAAAAAATATTCAATCTGAAGGATTTGAAAAACAGATTAAACCGACTATTTACCTTGCCGGAAATTTTACTACAATTTGGAGAAGTAGGATTTTGTTGAGCCTAGAACCCCAAAATGTTTCTAATACTATGAGACAAATTACTGCCTTATGGAAGGAAATAGAGCCTGAACAAACACCAATCCTTAAATTCGAAAGTGAAAAGTTTGCGAATCTGTTTGTAGGATATGAAAGAATGGGTAAAATAATGCTTTCGTTCAGTATCATTACGCTTTTGATTTCTTTTTTAGGCTTGTTAACATTAGCCGCATTCAATGCGAAAATTAGAATTAAAGAAATTGCGATTAGGAGAATTTTAGGTGCATCTACCCAAGCGATTTTGGGATTACTAAATAAGGATTTGATTAAATTGGTTTTGATGGCTAATATTCTGGCAGATGTGTTTGCTTACCTGTACATTCAAAATTGGTTTACAACATTTGCCTATAGAATTAATTTGCCAATTGGTTTATTTATAATGGTTAATATAGTTACCATCGTATTTACACTATTTATTGTAAGTATACAAAGCCTAAGTGCAGTTAAAGCAAATCCGGTTAAGGCGCTAAAATACGAGTAAAAATTTAGGTTGGAGTAGAGAAGTCTGAAGTCTATAGTCTAGCGTAAGGAGTCGAGAGTCCTGAAGAGGGAGTTGGGAATATTCAGTTCATCGTTTTTAGTTGTCAATTACCAACGATAAATCAACTAATGACCAATGAATCAACAACAAATGTCAGTCTGAACTTATCGAAGACAATGAATAAAGGAGTTATAAGTATTCAGTTTGGAGTTACCATTGACTAATGAACCAATAAACTACCTAACTAATTATTTTGGTTGCTTACCATCAGCGATGCGTCAAGTACATCTAGGTGTGCTGTTGATCAACCTACTAGAGCTTGTATATCCCTTCTTTCAAAAGCCAAAGAAGTTTCTTGAGTACATCACGTGGATCAGTTGCGACAAATTGATATCGATTTGGATCGTTATGCATATATCCTTTTGATGAAATGGAACATTTCGATTTCAAAAAAATATTGGATTTATTAATTTAATTAGCTGATAATTAGTTGTTTAAAAACAAATTATGGAAATAATTTATTAACTAATAAAATAGTTGTAGCTTTAAGTAAGCGCATAGAAAAAAACTGTAACTAGTATTGACAGCAGCTATACCCCAGGTGCTATCGGTTTTGAGAGATAATTCAAAGCGCTGTTAGGGAAAGACTTATTGCAAAAACAGAAGAAATCAAACCATAAAATATAAAAAATGAAAATCAACATGTTGAACAGAAAAAGAACTACTGTCTGGGCCAGCCTCAGGTGGTTAGTGGCACTGCCACTAGGTGGCATAATGTTGACTACCTCTACAATGGCGTTTGCCAAAAATGATGGTGATGTAGTACTGTATACTAAGAAAATGACAGTTCTCAAAGCCGATTTTCAGGAAGCCCAACAGGGATCACTACCTGTAAAAAAAGACAGAACTGAAGCTGCAAAGAAACCGATGAAAAAAAGTTTCTTTCCCGTGTTGGTAACCGAACACCAGAATGGTAAAACCCACAGTGTGGAGAAAAGATATATCTTAGTTAATGGGAAAAAAGTATCAGACTTGAGTACTTTCTATGGCGTAACCAATGCTCAAAAAGTATTGCACCTCAATGCCGAAGTAGCGACAAGAAAATATGGGAAAGAGGCTGGATTTGGAGCGGTAGAGATTACTGGTAACAATATCAATTGGTTAAAGGAACCGAATACATCCAAAAAAGAACAGGTATTGTTTCCACCACCCATAGCGAAATCTGTCGCTCAGACCAGATTTCAGCCTAGGAACGGATATAAATACGATGGAGAAAAATATATTCCTGTTGAAGTTGATAAAAGATACATTGTGATCAATGGTGAAGCAGTGAAGGATAATGCTACTTTCTATGGAGTTATCAACGCAGAAAGTGTAACGATTTTGAGTAAGGATCAAGCCAGTAAGATTTATGGAAAGGAAATAGGTAGAAATGGAGCTGTGGAAATCAAAGGTGCTGATCTCAAGTATTCACCTCCCATTGGCCCACCTCCATTTTATGGAAAACTTACTTTGGACAGGACCAAGGGCGACCTACTGAAGATTCCTGATTCTGAAGCAGAGCTCAAAACCCTAACCATTTATAATAGTAAGCATGTTATTGTTTATAACAATGTAGATTATCGTGACGATTGGAAAGCTGAAACCGGGAACTATAAGGAGTTTGATGCAAAAAAATTGGCTGCAGGTACCTATACTTATTTCATGAAGATCGATGGGAGGCCTACGGAAAATAAAAGGGGGCAGATTATTATCAATTAGCACATCAAAGAAATGGATAACCTGAGGTGATTTTTATGACATAAATGATTACGCTGTTAAGGCTAATCCGGTTAATACATTAAAATACGAATAAAGTAATTATTACTTAGAAGCATCAATAGCAAAAAAGCCGAACAAACGCAATGTTAAGATAGCGTTTGTTCGGCTTTTGAATTACACTTCAACTTTTTGTATTCGTTTTAATTACAGTCTTTATTGATCAACCCAATCAATTTTAAAGTGTTAGTTTCATCATTATAAGCAATCGCTCCAGTAAAATTAGGTGCTGGAATCATTGGCACACTATTCTTGGTTGCTGTAAATTTTTGGGTGTAGCTTTTTCCATCTATGGCTACTGTAACATCATAAGTTACCCCATTTGTAAGCACACCTCTGGCTTTACCATTTACCAAGGTAAATACCATAGCCTCATCTGCAGGTGCGCCTTCTGGCTTAATAGTGATCATTGCATTTACACCTGTACGTAAATCTTTATTATTGCATTTGAACATCAAATCGATAGTTGCATTGATCTGATTTGTAGGAGGGGCTGGGAACGTGAATGTAATTTTCTGATCACATAGACCTAAATAAACCTCACTGGTCAGAGTTTGGTACAATGGAGACCCTTCAGTAGGTAGCGGCGTCGCAGTTAAATCTTGAACAGTAAACCTCATTACTTTCACTTGAAAGGTTTTGGTTTTTTCCCCTACTGCTAAACTCATGTCGCTGTTGCTAACAAGTGGACTAATTCTAAAATATTGAGCTACATCGGCATTAGCTCTGTTAATGGTGATTTGTGCATTGCAACTATTTGGTATTGCACCAGGTACAATGCGGGTTGAGTTGCCAAAAAGAAAAGCTGATAAGTGGGTGATTTGTGTTCTAGCCACTAATTTACCAGCTGTATTTTTTACAATTCTTCCATTACTTTCATTTTTCCACTGTCCTGTTTCTTGGTTCAAGCTCCAAACCTCAATGCTCTCATTCTCTTGGATAGGCTGGTTAGTACTTGGATTAACCATATTGCTGTTTACTTCTATATCAAGATTAACCGGTTTGGTAAAGCTTTTTACTTCTTTTGTGCCTGCAAACATATCTATCGTAGCTACTCCTGCCGTGAAAAAATACACACCTTCAGCTATAGGCTGTCCGTTTGCACCAATCACGTTTTTGGCAATATTTCCTCCAGTTGCAATAGGAGATTTTCCGTTGGTTGCTGTACCAGTATATACAATACGGGCTTCCAGTTGTGAACCAACTATTGGCTGGCCAGCTGCATCTAAAAAGCCCGTTCCAGAAGCGATAGTAATTTCTGCTTTTTGGCTCAGGTCTGCATTTGTAGCAGTGGTAAAGGCCAGTTCGCTATTGGCAGTTCCGTTACTGATGGCTTTGGTAGCAACTATTGTTCCGCTGCCAATTGCCGGATTGGTATATTGTATCATGGCTACCTTATATAACATCGGATCGGTAGCACTGGTAATCTCTACATCCTGAAAAGTAGGGGCAAAGCCTGTTGTATTTATAATTAACGTAAACTTAACTGGGTTGTTTGGTGTAGGGTTGGCAGCTCGATCTAACATCAGGTTTAAAAGGCTACTACTTGCCTTAAATACTTTCCCCCCAGAAGGTGTACGTACCAGATCGGCATTTTGGCCCTTGATTTCTACGGTAAAATCTTTGGGTTCTTCGCCACCCTTTTTAGCATTTACAAATTGAAAGAGCATGGGCGATTTAAAGATATCGGTGTTTACAGTAACATTGATATCTCTTGCAGGGTTTTTACACCCATTCAACAGGATGATCATAACCGTTAATGCTATAGCTGTTTTTTTGAATAATTTCATTGGGTGTATGGTTAGAATTTAAAATTAAAGTTCAACTGAGCTACCGGTAAAAAACGGTAGGATTTCATGTTGTTTTGAATAATTATTGCATTAGAATCGTTATTGGTAAGCAATTTGGTACCTATAGCGGTAACCTTTGGTGTAGAAATATAATAGGCGCCCAGGTCAACGTTAACATTGAATCTGTTCTTTGGAATGCCCCTACCTATACCTACACCTAAGTAAGGTGCTACGGTAGCCCAATTCATTTGAAATTCTAACGAGCCAATTTCCTGTGGTGTCAATGTAATTCCTTCAAAAGAGTAGGCGTCTTTTGGTTCGAAATAGACAGCCATCCTTGCATTCGGAAGGTAGGCTGCACCAGCTACCACGCGGATGAATTTTTGGGGCATCAGTTCTGCTAGGGCATGTATGGTACCAAGCTTGCCAGATAACCTGTTCTTGGAGTTAAATGCACCAACAGCTAGTTTGTCATTAATTCCTGCCTGAGCATAGCTGCCTCCAAATCTAAGGGCAATATTTTTGTTCAAGACATATCTGAAATTGGCGCCTATGCCTTGGCTGCCAGCCAGAACCTGTATAGACATTTGCCTGTTCTTGGTTTTAATGCTATCGGCAACTTGAGCAAAAGCTGTAGTGGCCTGTAATACCATTAGCAAAAGAATGAAATTGATTGTTTTTTTCATGGGGATGAAATAATTGGTTTATCAATTGCAAAAAAGAAATAAATACAGTTAGCCAGCAATAGCTAATACTAGCTATTGCTGAGCGTATAATGTTTTCAGAAATTGCACCGATCCGTCATCGACCAGGTGGCATGCTTTGGTAAATGGTAATTGAACCTTTTCTGTAGGGGTTTAAAAAGGATTGATCAGCCGTTGTTGTATGGCCAAACGAACGGCCTCGGTAGCGCTGTTTACATGTAGCTTCTCATATATCTTTTTGATATGATTGCAGACTGTAAAATAAGAAATGTTGCTCTTGTCGGCAATCATTTTATAGCTGTGCCCATCAACAAGCAGCTTAAGAATACTCTTTTCGCGTTCGCTCAAACTATAGTCTGTAGTGCTGGGCTCGTCTCTAAAAAACTGCAGTACCTTAATGGCAACCGTGCTCGTCATTGGAGCTCCACCTTCCAGTGCTTCACGGAGCTGTGCCAATAGTTTCTCGGGAGGAGTTGTTTTTAAAATGTAGCCATTTGCCCCAGCTTTTATGGCTTCGAAAATATTTTGGTTATCGTCTAAAACAGTCTGTATAATAATAGGTAGATGAGGAAAATGTACCTTAATTTCTCGAGTACCCATAATGCCATTGGCCTTGGGCATATCCATGTCCATCAGTACCATATCTGGGTTGGTTAGTCTAATCTGTTCAGCAGCATTAATGGCATTCTCAAAAGTAGCTACACATTCCATATCGTGACACATGTTCAGTAACATCGAAAGGCTGTCCCTTCGGCTAGGGTCATCATCAAATATGATTATTCGTTTTTTTACGCTGTCTGCCATTAAGGTATCTGGTAAGCAATTGACTGCGGCACTGATCATTGCTTTTTTAAGGGTGTTTAACAGACAAAATTAGTATTATTGAAACGTTACACAATAGCTAATGTTAGCTATTCTTGCTAAGGGTAAAGTTAAGTGTAAGCCTTGTTCCTTGCTGTTGTTTACTGATAATTGCTAAGGTTCCATTCATTTCATCAGCCCTGTGCTGCATATTCTGTAGCCCATTTCCCTGATGTTGTGTTGCTATTTCAAATCCTATTCCATTATCCGAAATTTCCATTCCAAACCGATCATTACTGCCGGTTAATGTAACCGTTATTTGTTTACAAGCACTATATTTTACTGCATTGTTAATGGCTTCCTTATAAATCAGGTAAAGGTTTCTGCGGGCCGACATTTCTACGACCAGTTTGATGACCTCCTCCTCAAAATTAAATACAAAGGCTATCCCGGCATGCTCTGTCATGTCGGCGCCAAAAGCACGCATACGGGCCACTACTTGTGCCATCTGGTCCATATGTGGGTTTACACTCCAAATAATGTCACTTACACTCTCTTGTACATGTTGGGCATTCTGTTTAATCTTTTCTAGAATGAGTTGTTGTGCTGCTGTTTGGGGTTGCATCAATAAAGAATGCGTGTATAACGATATACTGCTAAGCGTACTGCCAATATCATCGTGCATATCTGCACTAAGTTGTTGTCTAAGCGCTAATAAACGATTAAGTTCTTCAATATGTTTTTTGTTTTTCTCTAAACGGCTTCTGTAGCCTCTCACTATCAAAATACCCATTGCTGTAAGTATTAAAATAATGGATACTGCCCAAAGCCGAATTTGCGAGACCTTTCTATAGTTTTCGAGCTTGCTTTTTTCTTCAGTCAATTTTTCCATGTCTGTACGTTGCTGTACACGCATTACGAGTAGGTTATTGAAAATAGAATCGTTACGTTTAATGGCGTTTATTGCAGAATCTCGGTAGGCAATTGCTAATGGAAGATGACCTCGAAGCTGGTAATACTTGCTGCGTATAGGGAAAAACCGTTCGAGTCTTTCAGTTTGTCCGCTCTGAGCAATATAGGTTCTCGCCATGGTAAGCAGGCTATCTGCAGGTTTCCATTTTTGTTCAGAAAGATAGATGTCTGCCAATGGAATTGCTGCCCCAACGGCCAAACCTTTATCATCTATACGTAGTGCTCCTTTTAAATCGGCAGTTAACAGTGGCTTGGCCAATTGGAATTTTTGCTGACTATAATAGCTATTACCGATATTGCCCAAAGATATGGTACGGTAAATGTCTGGTTTTTTTCTTTGAATAGCCTCTGCTACTGCTTTTTTTAGGTAGTAGATTGAGGTGTCTGCTTGAGACAGTTCCCCATAACATAAGCCAATGGTATTGTAGAAATCCCACTTGTCATTGGCATAATTTACGCCATTTTTAGCAAGTTCAACAGCCTTTTTGTAATTCTTGAATTTGTAGTAGGCCGATGCAATTTCGCTGCAGTAATCTGCATAATCGGTAATTACCTTTGGACCATAAATTTCAAGTAGCTTTTCCAGTTGGAGATAGGCATCGAAAGCCTTTTCGTAATTGATATCTCCAATAAAATAGTGGTAACCTAGTATTTGATATGCCCTGGCCTGTACATTGGGGAATGCGCTGTATTTTGCATCCACTTCATTCCTGAATTTTTCTACAAAGGGCGAATTAGGCTTCATTAATACCATAGACTTGAGCACTTCAAGAAATGCAAATAGTTCTTTATCGTGGGTTTTGTTGTATTGCTGTAAGAGCTTATGCTCGATGTCCTTTCTTTGTGTTTTATTGAAACGGTAAAGCTTGCGCAAGGAATCTTGAGCTTTGCCTTTTTGAAACTGGCTTTGAGATGGTTGTGCAGCTACACTCACACAGAAAAGGAAGCAAAAAAGGATAGAGGTGAAAATACGTTTCAAAGGATATAACTAAAATACGAATATACCAAACGAGGTTAGGATTTACTAAAGGTGTCTGCATTTTACCAATTTGATTGATAGTTGAGTACAAAAAGTAGCGTTTTAACCATCAACCATATTTCGATTATAACTTTAAATCGTAAATTCGGGCATTATAAAAATATACTATGAATTATTGGTTAGTCAAATCAGAACCTTTTAAATACAGTTGGGAGAAATTCAATAAAGATGGCCGTACCTTTTGGGATGGAGTGCGCAATTACCAGGCTAGAAATAACCTCAGAGAGATGAGAGAAGGAGACCTGGTTTTGTTTTACCACAGTAATGAGGGTAAAAATGTAGTGGGTGTAGCCAAAGTAGTTAAAGAATCTTATCAAGATCCAACTACTAGCGATCCAAATTGGGTTGTGGTAGATTTGGCACCGGTTCAACCTTTAGCAAACCCAGTTACCTTAGAGCAGATCAAGGCAGAAGAAAGCCTTAAAGATATCTCCTTGGTTAGACAAGGTCGTTTATCTGTAATGCCTTTAAAAGTGACTGAATTTGATAAAATTTTAGAAATGGGCAGCTAAATGAAAGCTTTGCTATTTACCTTTCTATTGGTGTTTTCTGGTTTGGTACTCCATGCGCAAAACGCAGATTTTGAAGTGAAAGTGGTCTCTAAAAAATACCAAAATGTAAAAGGAAAACTGCAAAAGGTATCTCCAGAGGGAATTGGAATGGTTGATTACAAAGGCAATTACCTGATCTTTAGACCAACCGAAATTGTGAAGATTAAAATTAGGAGGAGAGGATTAACCGTAGGCGAAGGTGCTGGAGCAGGAGCTACTACAGGTCTGGTCATTGGAGCAGGAATATGGTCTTTAGATAAAGAAGGCGAATCAGCCGGAGAAATGTTAAAGTTAACCGGGGTTTTAACAGCAAGTGGAGCCGCACTAGGTGCAATAACAGGTGTAATAGCTGAGATTATCAATTCAAAATTAATCCTCAACATAGATGGGAACGAAGAGAAATATCACCAGAATTATAAAAAACTGGAGCAATATATCAATCTCATCAATACTGAACGTTTTTAGCAATTACGCTGATACTGCGGTTGACTTCCCCTTTTTAGAAGTCATTAACCCAATACTCATTACTAAGCTAGAGCCTAACACTACCATAAATAAAAAGGCTGTGCTTATTTCTGGCAGTTTTAGATGCTCTGGTAAATTATAATAAAGTAATATACTAATCAAACCACGTGGTGTTACAAACGCTTCCGGTAAAACATGTTGCCTTTTAAAGATTAATAAATAGGCAAAGCGGATAATGTAAATGCTCAATAAGATTAAGAAACCATTGATCAATAAGTTTTGATTATTGAGCTCATAGATATTCATGGTAAAACCAAAAATCACAAAGAAGAATGTACGAATAATGAAGGCGCTTTCTGCCGAAAGCTGGTGCAATTGTGTCAAGTCGTTTGACAGGTTTTTATAAAGAAAGATTGTCCTAAACCAAGCATACTTAATGGTATCTGCATTGTTTAAAAATAGACCAAAAGACAAAATTAAAATGAGCGAAGACAAGTGGTAAGATTGTCCAATTGCATACACCAATATTAAAATTGAAATGATTAAAAAGAACTTGATATGATGGGAAATCTTGCCCATGATATACAGTAAAAAGATGCAAGAAATAACAGAAACGATTAATATCAGTAAGGTGGTTAAACCTAAACTTGCAAAAGAACTTGCCGAAACATGAGGGTTGGAAACGGCAAAATTAAATAAGATAATCCCTAAAATATCAGAAAAAGAACTTTCGTAAATAATAAATTCCTTACTGCTTTTCTGCAGGCCAGCTACAGAAGGAATGGCAATAGCCGAACTAATTACACTAAAAGGAATGGCGTTTACAAAACAGAGGTATAATTCTTTTCCGGTAATCTGATAAATGATGAAAGTAATTACCGAAACCGTAAGCAGTAAAATCAGTATGGCCGCAGAAAAAGCTCCCTTAATTACCTTGTTTTTCGCTTTATCGTATTTGAGCTCTAATGATCCCTCAAAAACAATTAAAATTAAACCCACAGTACCTAGAGCAGGTAAAATGCGTAAAAAATTAAAGGTATGAAGGTTTAAATTGTCAACTAACAAACGCAGTCCAATACCCAATAATAGCAGTAAAAGTACCGAAGGTAATTTCGTTTTGCTGGCAACAAGATCAAATAAGTAGGAAAATATAACTAATCCACTTAAAATAATGAGTACGGTATAGGTTGTCATAATTAAACTTTAGGCAACCAAAAGGTCGGTATTAATCTTTAAAAAATAAAGCCTTTAATTCGCTTGCATCATTAGGCTCCATTTTTCCGCCTAAAATTAACCTCAATTGTCTGCGGCGTAGGGCTCCATTAAACAATTCTATTTCTTCTTCAGTTTCTGGTTTCAGTTCAGGAACAGGTATGGTTCTGCCACTTTGGTCTACAGCAACAAAAGTGTAATAAGCTTCGTTAGATTTGGCTCGGGTTCCAGAAGGAATGTTTTCTGCCCAAACATCTAAGCGAACTTCTACAGAGGTATTAAAAGAACGAGTAACTTTGGCTTCAATGGTAATTACATCTCCCAATTTAATGGCTTGTTTAAAAGAAACATTATCTACAGATGCAGTTACCACAATTCTATTACAGTGTTTTTGAGCAGAAATTGCTGCTGCAATATCCATCCAATGTAATAATCTACCACCCATTAAATTATTTAAAGTGTTGGTGTCGTTTGGCAACACTAATTCGTTCATTACAGTGAAAGAATTTTTCGGGCTTTTAGCTTTTATACTCATAATGCTGCGAAATTAAGTAAAATTGAGAGTTTTTCGATGCTTTTATTTGATAAAACATGCTTTTAGCTAATATTAAAGTTCGTCAAACATAAAGCTGTTTTTTACGTTCTAGTATATAAAAGCCCAATTTTAGCCATGCAAAATCAAACGCTCATCCAATATTTTCATTGGTATTACAATGAAAAAGACAATCTATGGACCAAAGCAAAAAATGAGGCTGCAAATCTGGCCCAAATGGGATTTACAGGCGTGTGGTTTCCGCCAGCATATAAAGCTGCAAACGGCAAAAGTTCAATAGGCTATGATAGTTATGACTTATTTGATTTAGGCGAGTTTGATCAAAAAAATAGTGTGCCTACTAGATATGGAAGTAAATCTGAATACTTGGCCGCAATAGACGCCTTACAGAAGCAACAAATTATGGTTTTGGCAGATACCATCTTTAACCACAAAGCAGGAGCAGACGAGGTGGAAAAGGTGCCTGTTAGAAAAGTAAATAAAGAAGATAGGAACGAATTTATCTCTGATGAATTTGAAATTGAAGCATGGACGAAGTTTACTTTCCCGGGGCGGAAAGGGAAGTATTCTGATTTTATTTGGGACCACACTTGTTTTAGTGGCGTAGACTGGGCCGAAGATCTTAAAGAATCAGCAATTTATGCTATTCAAAATCAATTTGGAGAAGGATGGGAAGAGGTGCCTTCAGAAGAACTGGGCAATTACGATTACCTCATGTTTGATGATCTTGATTTTCGAAATTTAGCCATTAGAGCCGAACTGAAAAAGTGGGGGAAATGGTATTACGAAACCACTAATGTTGATGGTTTTAGGCTAGATGCAGTTAAACATATTTCGCCAGGATTTATCATCGAATGGATAGACGATATGAAAAAGAATTGCGATAGAGACTTTTTCATTATTTCGGAGAATTGGAATATAGAAAGTGTTGAAGAGCTAGAACATTACATAGAAATAACAGGTGGAAGAACCCAACTTTTCGATTCTTTATTGCACCATAATCTTTATTTGGCATCGATAGGGGGAAGAGACTACGATTTGAAGACCATATTGGACAATACTTTAGCCCATAGGAATCCAATGTTAGCGATCACTTTTGTAGATAACCACGATTCTCAGCCTTTACAGGCCTTAGAGTCGTTCATCGATTTTTGGTTTAGGCCATTGGCCTACGCAATGGTTTTATTGCGAATTCAAGGTATTCCTTGTGTGTTCTATCCAGATATTTACGGTGCAAGTTATGAAGACGATGGTCAAACAATTGAATTGCAACCCGTTCAGGAATTGCCGCAAATGCTAATTACAAGACAAAATTTGGCTTATGGAGAGCAGATTGATTACCTAGACCATCATAACTGTATTGGTTGGACTAGGGCAGGTGATGAGGAACATCCAAATTCTGGACTTGCCATATTGATGAGCAATGGTGATGAAGGTTTTAAGGAAATGGAAATCGACAAGAAATTTGCTGGTCAAATATTTATCGATGTATTAGGCAAACGAACAGAAGAAGTAACCATTGACGAAAACGGTTGCGGTGAGTTTTTTTGTGATGCGGGCAGTGTAAGTGTTTGGGTGTTAAAGATCCAATAACACAATTGAACCAATGATACCAATGACACTAGCGAACAACTGAACCAACTATCTCTTGATATTATTAATGTTCGTAAACCCAACTAACTCATCCCATCTACCACCAGGTTTACGGTAATAGACTAAGATCTGATAGCTATTTTCGGTTTCGAAAAATGAACCCTCAAAAACAGTATCATCGAATTTTCCATTTTCGTCTACCCAAATGTATTTAAAATCGTATAAACCTTGTTTCAGTTTAATGTTCGTGTAGAACCGTTTTCTAGAAGGTTCATATTCCATTTTGCTTTCGTCATTTAGGATATAGTTGTTAAATCTTCCTAAAACGTAGGCATTCCCTTTTGGGGTAGGAGGAGTAGCATTTAACGAAAATAAGACACTGGCATAATCGCTATCGGTTACGTTGTCTCGGCCATCTTGGTTACGGATAAAGAAATTGCCATTTTCATCAAATTGATTTGCGTATTTGGTCGAATTATTGGGTTGATCTGTAAAAAGGATTACATTTAAAGTGCTGTCTCTATAAAAATCCTGCACATGTTCTGCCTTATAACGGAAACTGCGCATATCAAATTTTCTAAATTCATATCCACCCCAAAATTCATTGGCATTCAGCTCATTATAAACCAAAGAACCTTGACGTACAAAAGTAGGTTTGGTATTTACAATGGCAGTTTGAGGAATGCCATTTTGCATAATCACCGCTTTAATGTCCTGATAGGGATTTTGGATAGGGGCTTGATGAAAGATAGTGAAGTTTACCTTTTGCTTGGTTAAACGAGATTGAACCTGACTACTGGGTACCACTTCAGCACCTACATTCATTACATTTTCTACCACATAAAAACGTTGGGTAATCACAATTTTTTGAGGATTGTTGTTCTCATAAACCTTTAACAGATAGTTGCCGCTAATTTTAGGTTTAACTTGGTCGTTAGGTAAGGTGAGCTGGTAATGTGTAAATTTCTGTAGCGTATTGAAAGAATAGCGGTAATTGAAAATGATATCCTCTTTCATACCATCCAAATAATCTAAGGAATTAATTCGGGTTGGTTTCCAGTCATTGCTACAATGTTCAATAGTATAACTGTAGTTTTTATTGCCACCCTTCAGATCGTCAAAGCCAAATGTGATTGTTTCTCCACTGCGTAAGGCAATGATCGGGAAAGATTGTTCCTTTTTAGAATTGTAACACTCTACGGTTTTAATATTGGATTGATATATTTTATTATCGTATACCAGAACTGGGTTTTGTGCGCTAACACTCAAGTAATAGCACATTATAATAAAAAATATCAATCCTGTTTTTTTCATTAGGCTTCTAACTCCATAATTTCAGCTGCTAAATCTTCCCAAACTTTTTGAGCATGGTCTAACAAAGCTTTTTCTGCTATATATTTTTTGTTGGCTTCTTCCAATTTTTGTTGATTAGAAAAAACTTCTTCTTTAGCCAGTTCTGCCTCTACTTCTTTCACGCTTAACTCAAAAGCTGAAATTTCTTCTTCAGTTCTTTTCAGTTTTTCGTTCAACTTTTTAAGTTGTTGTTGGATATTAGCTGGAGCTGGTTCAACTACTTTTTTCTTTTCTTCGCCAGTAGGCTTAACTGGAATTGGTTTTGGTGCCGGAATTACCCTTTTACTGTTCCATTCTTCGTATTCTGCATACGTTCCAGGATATTCTTTGATCTTTTCTTCTTCAATGAACCAGATTTTATTGGCTACGTTATCTAAGAAATACCTATCGTGAGATACAGAGATGAAAGTACCTTCGTATTGCTGTAAGGCCTGAATTAAGATGTTAACCGATTGGATATCCAAGTGGTTGGTAGGCTCATCCAAAATCAAGAAATTCGAATCTGTAGTTAAAGATTTTGCCAAGGCCACCCTCGATTTTTCTCCACCAGATAATACCTTGATCTTTTTGAATACATCATCACCCGTAAATAAGAAACAGCCCAAAATAGAGCGGAGTTCTGTATCGGTATGTTTTGGTGCGAAAGCCTGCAGTTCTTCTAAAATCGTGTTGCCTAAATGCAACGATTCCAACTGGTGCTGTGCAAAGAAGGTAGTGGTTACATTATGGCCAGTTTCGCAAGAACCTTTAAACTTCTCTGTTCCTGCAATCATTCTCAATAATGTAGATTTACCTTTACCGTTGGCACCAATTAAGGCAATTTTATCTCCCTTTTCGATTAAAGCTTCCGCATCATCTAAAATGTCAATATTTGGATAACTTTTGCTGGCATGCTCAATCTTGATCACATGTCGGCCAGATGGTTTAGAGAACTTAAAGCTAAAGTTTACCGTCGGATTGTCGTCATCAACATCTTCTACACGTTCCATTTTGTCTAACGCTTTCATTCTCGATTGCGCCATTTTAGCTTTACTCGCCTTTGCCTTAAAACGTTCAATTAAACGTTCTTCTTGCTTAATTTTGGCCTGTTGGTTTTTAAATTCCCCTTTTTGGATTTCACCACGTAAAGCCTTCTCTTCTAAATAGAATGAATAATTTCCGGCATAAACAGTTAATTTTCCTTTTCTAGATTCAACGGTTTTACGTACAATTTTATCTAAGAAATACCTATCGTGAGAAACGATGACAATGGCACCTTCAAAACCAGCCAAATAACTTTCTAACCATTTAATAGAGGGTAAGTCCATGTGGTTGGTCGGCTCATCGAGCAATAAGATGTCTGGAGTTTGTAAAAGGATTTTGGCCAACATTACCCGCATTCTCCAACCTCCAGAGAATGTATTTAGTGGACGGTGCTGATCTTCAGTGCCAAAGCCCAAACCTGCTAAAATCTCATTTGCACGGTATTCGATATTGTAACCATCCAAAGCTTCAAATTCCTGTTGTTTGTCGCTCAGTTTATTTAAAACCTCTTCACTGTAATCTGTTTCAATTTGTTTTAAAAGGTCTTCAATTTCATCATGCAATTGGTTTTGGCGCTCAAAAGCCTCCATGGCCACATGCAAAATGCTATGATGAGAATCATATGAAAGTAGATCTTGGTTCAAGTAACCAATTTTTAAATCTTTCGCCATCGATATGCTACCAGAAGATGGTGCATATTCTCCCACAATTATTTTTAGTAAAGTAGACTTTCCGGTACCATTGGCACCAATAAGTCCAACTCTATCGCCTGGTTTAATGTGCCAGTTCGCTTCGTCGTATAAGGCTCTAGAGCCAATTAAGAAGGTTAAGTCGTTTATAGAAATCATTTCGCCGCAAAAATACGATTTTTTAAGGCCGTTTTCAAGTCTAAGTTTCTGAAAATTAAGCCCAATAAAATAAGTTAAAATGTAAGAGGGTAGAGGTGAGATGTAAAATGTAAGATGTTTTGTTGGCTACATGTTCCATTTACCATTTTCCCTGTTTCATGTATGAATGTAAGAGGTAGGATGTAAAATGGTTAGTCTGGCTACATCTTCCATTTTCCCCGTTCCATCTTCCATGTCAAAATGTAAGAGGTGGGATGTAAAATGTAAAATGGCCTGTCTGGTTACATCTTCCATTTTCCCTTTTCCATATATGAATGTAAGAGGTAAGATGTAAAATGGTTGGTCTAGCTACATTTTCCATCCTCTATTCCCTATTTCCCATTCCCCATTTCCTACCCCCTCATTCCCTCTCTTCAACAATAAATTTGGAAATTCAAAAAATAAACCTACCTTTGTACTGTAACAAATAAAATTACAGAATGAATAACGGAAGATTTGCCATCGCTTTGCATATTTTGGTTTTGCTAGACAAAGCAAAGGGAGAGGTATTGTCTTCTGAGTATTTGGCAGGTAGTATTAATATTAACCCTGCAATGGTGCGTAAAGAACTGATCAGTTTACGTAAACACGGATTTGTGCAAACTAAAGAAGGTAAAAATGGGGGGGCAACTTTAGCAAATGCCGCGAATGAGATTACTTTAGGGGCCATTTACCAAAGTGTAAAACAAATCTCTTTATTAGGACATCAAAAAAACACACCCAATCCGCAATGCCCTGTTGGGAAAAACATCAATACACATTTAGATCGTTTATATAATGATACAGAATTGGTATTAATTAATCAGCTGAGCAAACAAACTTTGGCAGATTTTAGTAGTCATTTCAATTAAAATTTTTTAACTTAAACTGTAACAAAATTAATTACAATATAAAAAATAAATCATATGAAAGTAGCAGTAATAGGAGCCACAGGATTTGTAGGCCAAAATTTAGTAGAAGAATTAAGCAATCGTGGTCATGAAGTGATTGCCATTGCCCGCCATGCAGCAACATTAGAAGGTAAAGCTAATGTAACGGCTAAAGCAGCCGATGTAAATGATGTGCCTGCATTGGCAGCAGCACTTAATGGAGCAGAGGTAGTGGTAAGTGCATTTAATGCAGGTTGGACAAACCCAAATTTGTATAATGATTTTTTGAAAGGATCAAAAGATATTCAACAAGCAGTTAAAGATGCTGGTGTAAACAGACTAATTGTAATAGGTGGTGCGGGCAGTTTGTTTATTGATGGAAAACAATTGGTAGATGGGCCCGATTTTCCGGCTGATTACAAAGCCGGTGCCACTGCAGCTAGAGATTATCTGAATTTAATTAAAGAAGAGAAAGATTTAAATTGGTCATTCTTTAGTCCTGCCATAGAAATGCACCCAGGTATTACCACTGGTAGAACAGGGAACTATCGTTTAAGCTTAGAAAATCCGGTTTTTAATGAAGAAGGTCGTAGCATTTTATCAGTACAAGATTTAGCTGTTGCGATTGCGGATGAGGTAGAAAACAATCAACACTCACAACAAAGATTTACTGCAGCCTATTAATAACTAAAATGCTAAATGTAAGATGGGGAATGTAGTACTAACTATATTCCCCATTTTATGTTTTTAAACACATTTTCCCTTTTCTCTTTTACATCTTCTATATCTTGCCTATCTTCGTGGCATGTATCGCCTCATAAAGCCAGTCTTCTTTAAGTTCGACCCAGAAAACGTTCATTACTTTGTAGTAAAACGCCTCAAATGGTTTCATGATTATTTCCCATTAGGTAAAACAATTCTGAGAGGGAGTTATGATATTCATTTGAAGGGATTGGAGCGAGAGGTTTTTGGTATCAAATTTAAAAATCCAGTAGGTTTAGCTGCAGGTTTTGATAAAAATGGCGAATACGTAGAAGCGCTAAGTAATTTGGGTTTTGGCTTTATTGAAGTAGGTACAGTTACACCGTTACCACAACCTGGTAATGATAAACCACGCATGTTTAGGCTTCAAGAAGATGAAGCGATCATTAACCGCATGGGTTTCAATAACAAGGGTGTTGATGTAATGGCCGAGCGTTTACGGATGCTTAAAGAAAAAGATCCACAGATTGTGGTGGGTGGTAACATTGGTAAAAACAAAAATACCCCAAATGAAGAGGCAGTAAACGATTACATTAAATGTTTCGATCGTTTATTCGACGTAGTTGATTATTTTGTGGTTAATGTAAGTTCGCCAAACACACCTGGCTTAAGGGCATTGCAAGAAAAAGAACCGCTTAAAGCATTGTTGAATACACTACAACAACGCAATCTTAAAAATAACATCTCTAGACCAATTCTCCTTAAAATTGCACCAGATTTAACCAATGAGCAATTGGATGATATTGTGGAAATAGTTAAGGAAACAAATATTGCAGGCGTAATAGCCACCAACACAACCGTAGATAGGAATGGCCTTTATGCAGAAGAAAGCATGAAAAGTGAAACGGGTGGTTTAAGCGGCAAACCTTTAACCCAAAGATCTACCGAGGTGATCCGTTATTTAGCCGAAAAATCTGGAAAGTCATTTCCGATTATTGGGGTAGGTGGTATCCATTCTCCACAAGATGCAAAAGATAAAATCGAGGCTGGAGCTTCATTGGTTCAACTCTATACTGGTTTTATTTATGAAGGCCCAGGCCTGATTAAAAGGATTTGTAAGGAATTGGCTTAACGCTGCGGTTTACTGGCCAACAGCAATGAAAATATCAACTTCTGCATCTTCAGGATTTTGTGCCTTTTCTCCATAAATTTCAAAGTCTGCTGTAAATGTTCTGGGTAAATTAGCCTCCCAAATTTTTAGCCATGCATTGTAAACTAGTCCTTGGTATATATTTCCTTTTGCTACATGTTTTTCATAATTGGCAGTTTCGAAGGTTTTACCTACCATGCCATCAGGAATGATTGCTAAACTTTCAACTTTGCAACCAAGCAAGGTAGTGTAGGGTTTGGTATGGTCTTTTTCGTAGTCTGTGTAGATGCAATACAACGAATGGTCTATTTTATTCGGAATTTTTTCGGCTATTCCTTCGTCCATAAATTTTTCCCACAGCGCTGGAATATCCGTTGCTGCCTGTTCATTTTCATTAGTGGTTCTAATTGCGATGCCAATTACATTAAATGTTTGAATTTTTTGAGTGCTCATTCTTTCTGGGTTTTAAGATTAAAACACAAAAGTAATGGGGCCTGTTGACAGCCTTATGTCAGGGGTGTTGGAGTAGATTTTTGTTTGCAAATTTCAAAGTATTCTTGCAGCGAAATTGGATGTGGCTCAAATTGCTCTTCCAATATTTCCAACGTTTGAATTCGATCTAACCTAAATGCTCGGTACTCTTTTCTTAACCGACAAAAAGCGATAAGTAGCCAATTTTCTTGGGTGTTGTATACCGCAAAGGGCTCCACAATTCTACTGGTCTTTTCATCTTTTTCTATAGCATGGTAGCTGATTTTGGTAAGTTTGTAATTGGTTAATGCCAATTGTAATGCAGATAGGTAATTACTGGTCTGATTGTTTTCCGCATTGTTTCTAAAAACAATTCGGTTGGCCAGTAAATTTGCTTTGTCTTTTGTGCCGTATTGTAATACAGATTTGATTTTATTGATGGCGGCCGTATATTCTTTTACAAAAGAAGAGTCTTTGTTTTTGAGCACCAATTGTTCTGCAGTAATCAATGCATTGGCTTCACTTTCTGTAAACATTACTGGCGGAATTCTATAACCCTCCATTAAGGTATAGCCTTTTCCTTCTTCGGTAATGATAGGGATATTAGCCTGCTCCAATGCCTTCATATCACGATAAATCGTTCTGATACTTACCGAAAACTTTTTAGCCAACTCGGTAGCCGTCAAAAGCCGTTTGGTTTGCAATTGGGTAAGTATGGCGGTTAATCGCGAAAGCCGTTTGGTGTCATTGCTCATTGTTGGGTTCAAAGATACAAAAACACAAAATAAAGCTTTTCTCTATGCTAAATTTAAGATGATTTCTTTTTCAGAGGTTTGGCTAGGTTTTGCTTTACCCGATAGGCTGTAATTCTGGCAATTAAATCTAAAGGCATGGGTTTGTTTAATGGAAATTGAACAGAGCCTTTGGCACCTTTGTAGGCAGAGAGCTCTTCTTTAAAAGCTTCAATGCCTTGTGGGGCAGGGTAGAGGCCAATATGGTGCTTGTAAGCTGCAAAATGGATCAAGTTTCCATTTAGGGCAAAAGTTGGCATGGCATAGCTAATTTTCTCTTCTGCTGTAGGTGCTGCCTTTTGGATGGTAGACCGAACCTGCTGCAAGAGCTTTTGTGTTTCTTCTGGAAAGGTAGCGATATACTCGTCTATATTTTTAAATATATTCATGGTTCTTTTGATTTGATCAAACAAACTTACCATGTAATATACTAAGTTTTGGTACCTAAATAAGACAATTTAAAGGGTTTATTGCGACAGTATAACTACACAAGCCTCAGCGTGTAACTTATAACAAGAAAAATAAAACAAAGCCATAACCGCCAATGGATTAGGGCTTTGTTTGCATAATAATGAGTCTAGCTTTCTGCTGGCTCTAAATGGTTTTTTAAAGCAGTATGCATAAAGTAGGTCCAGCCACCATTGAAACTTGTTTTGGCAAAATCTGGTCCAATTTCTTCAAAAGTTTCCAATCCAATATGGGTTAATACAAGTAAGGTTTGTTCTCCTTTGTCAAAGAGCTCCCAGGTTACAAAAGAGTTGCCAGGGTAGTTGTCATACCTCCAGCTGTAAGTTAGTTTCTTGCCCTCAACAACTTCGGTTACCTCGCACAAGTGCAGGTATTGGGTACCGTCTTCCGGCCCACCGATAAAATCAAACTTAAATCCAACTTTGGCCTGAAAATCTTTTAACTGGAAATACCAGTTTTTCAATTCATTGTTATCTGTAATGGCACGCCATACTTTCTCGATAGGCGCATTAAATGTTCTTTCAACAACAACTTGTTCTTTTTTCATATCGATTATTTTTTAAAATTAACTTCGTTAATACTGTTTGATAAGTGGTTTTCGAGCGCATCTAGTTTATCAATCCAGAAAATACGGTACTGTTCTACCCACTTAGAAACTTCCTTTAGTTTTTGGAATTTGACCTTACAAAATCTTTCTCGGCCCTCCTTTT
Source organism: Pedobacter sp. Hv1 (assembly GCF_001412215.1). Taxonomy (GTDB): domain Bacteria; phylum Bacteroidota; class Bacteroidia; order Sphingobacteriales; family Sphingobacteriaceae; genus Pedobacter. The sequence goes on along the minus strand of NZ_LLWP01000002.1, from coordinate 62,716 downwards.
TAATGCTAATTAAACCGCATTCGGTCAGAATTTTAATATGTTGAGATATAGCTGGCCTGCTCATCTCAAAGTTATCTGCAATGGCATTTAAGTTTAACGACTGAGTGGCAATTAAGTTGATAATTTCTCGTCTGGTAGGGTCGGCGATAGCCTGAAATACATCTCTTCTCATTTTAATTATGTAAGTGTTTGCTTACACAAATATATAGGTAAGTATTTGCTTACGCAAATAAAATAGTAAATTTCATTTTTATTTGGAATTATTCTAAATAAGGTGATATTTGTATCTTTAACAATTGAAGAACAGCGTATGTGTAAAAAGACAATTATCGCCCAGAGAGAAGGAGTAGCTATCACACAATGTGTAAACTGCAAAACCGTAAATATTTGGAAAACAGGTTTGTTGATGAGGTTTACTTTTGATCAATTTGACCAATTTGCAGCAATTACCAATCGTATAGAGTTTGATAATTATGTAGAATATGCACCAGATGGTACTGAGATTGTTATTTTATCTACCCCTTGTAATGATATTTGTTTAATGTTTACCAGAGTGGAACTCGATAATTTTGCGAGCGCAATTGAGGAAGCTATTTACATGCAGAACATTTATAAGCTGGTTCACAATTAGGTTACGGGTTGCAGGTTGTGCGTTGCTGGTTATGAGTTATAAGTTACAGGTTATGGGTTTAAATAGTTCATCATGAACTTCAGAGATTAGAGCGCACAAAAAAGCATCCCAGAAATGAATCTAAGATGCTTTAAAAGTCTTAAAAGAAAGAAATAGACTAAGCTTTAGCTTCTAATTGAGCTAAAACAGCATTGTTTTTAGCCAATTGATCTTTTGTAGATTGCTTAGAACGGCTTCCCAATTCTAGGTTAGTAGCTAATTTTAAAGTTTTAACTTCTAAACGAGAAACTGTTTTATTGTATCTGTCTTTTCTTTTTAATCTTGTTACTGCCATGATAATGAGCTTTATTTTCTTTTAATTATTGTTAATCTTGAGGTCGAGAGCGGATTCGAACCGCTGTACAAGGTTTTGCAGACCTCTGCCTAGCCACTCGGCCACTCGACCTTTTTAAATTCAAGGTTGCAAAAATAACAATTATAAGTTAGTATACAAAGCCGAATGTTTAATATTTTATTTTATTTCGATACTTTTCCCAATTCGCTGCAAAAAATAGCTGCCGAAACAGCCACATTTAGCGATTCTGCCTGTCCAATTCGGGGTATGGTTACCGGAATAGTTATTTTTTTAATGAGTTCCTCAGAAATCCCATGCCCCTCGTTGCCTAATAAAATTAATCCTTCTTTACCCCAATTGGTTGTGTAAATATTATTGCCCTCTAATAAAGCGCCAAAAACAGGCAGTTTTACTGTTTCAAAAAAAGTAGAGAGGTTAGTGTAACTGATATTTACCCTGCACAGCGAGCCCATGGTGGATTGTACAGTTTTAGGATTGTAGGCCTCTACAGTATGTGCAGAGCAGATAATGTTGGTAATGCCAAACCAATCTGCAGTTCTGATGATGGTCCCGAAATTGCCTGGATCCTGTACATCATCCAATACCAAAGAAAAACAATTGTTTAATTTTTGAAGGTCAAGTTTTTGATCAGATGGGATATACACCAGGGCCAAAATTCCTTGTGGGGTTTGTAAAGTACTAATCTTCTCCAATTCAACGTTGTTTACTTCAAATAACTTTATATTTGCAGTGTTTTTGGGTAAAGAAGAAGTGTACTGAGGGGTGTAATAAATGCTATGGAGCTGATAGCTTGAATTTATGAATTCTGTGATAGATTTTATACCTTCAATAATAAATATTCCACTTTCTTTGCGGTACTTTTTTTGATGTAGGGATTTTATAAAACTGATTTGAGATTTTGAAAGCATACAAGTATAACTATAAGCAACAGGTACAATTTCTTGCAATATTACTATTTATTCTTGTTTTTGTAGCAGGATGTTCATCAACAAAGTACATTGAAGACTATCAATCTATTGTTAAAAAGGTAGAAATAGACAGCATAGATAAACAATTTGAGGAGCAAGCCTATAATTATGTACAAAAAGATATTCGCCCTTCTGGTGGCATAGGAATTAACGTAGCGATATACAACATATTCAACACCAAAAACGGAAAATATAAAACCTCTGGCATTAAGCAACAACTAGGTTCTCCACCTCCAATTTTAGACAGTACTTTAGTAGAAATTTCCCGTAATCAAATCGAAAAATACCTCAAAAGCAAAGGCTTCTTTATGGCAAAGGTAAAGTCGGAAATTACCGTTGCTAAGAAAAAAGCAAGTCTTAAATTTATTGCCAAACCGGGACCGGCTTTCAAGATCAACGAGATCACCTACCAAATTCCAGATCCTACAGTTAAAGCACTTTATCTTTCCAATAAAACTGCATTTACCCATTTGCGTGAAGGTATGCAGTACGATGAAGATTCGTTGGCCTATGAAAGAGAACAGATCTATACGGTAATGCGTCAGAATGGTTATCGATTTTTTGAACGCCCTTATGTAAGGTATGAACCAGATTCGAGTCAAAAAAGTAGTAAGGTAAGCGTAAGGCTAATTATTGACGATCCACTTGATGGAAGCAAACATAAAGTATATACCATAGATACCACCAACGTAATTATTGCCGAAAATTCTGATGGATTTTCAAATATGGAAAGATTGGCCGATTCGTTAAAGTTAAAAAGAGCAATAAGGGACATAAGATTTACAGATTTATCGGGTAGGTTTAGAAGAAATCCGATTGTAAGGTATAATTTTATCAAAGAAAGTGAAGTTTACGATGTTAGAAAGGAAAACCTAACCTACGATCGATTGTACGAGCTTAATGTATTTAAAAATGTGAAGATAGAATACACCAAGGCAAAGGATAGCAGTAACAAATTAAATCCTTATATCTTACTCATTCCGCAAAAACGGATGAGCAACCGGATAGAAGGAGAGGTGCCATTTAATAGTGGTACTGTAGGTTTTACCCTCAGTAATACCTATACCAACAATAACTTTTTAAAGGGTGCAGAGCGATTTCAGTTTCAGGTTAAAGGTGGACTACAATCAAGGATAGGTTCTGGAAAATCGATATTTACAGATATCTACCAAAGAGACTTTTCTGTAAGTGCAAGTTTAACCGTACCTAGGTTAATGATCCCGTTTGTAACCATCCCCCAAATGGGAAAAAATGGAATGCCTTTTACCACCTTTTCATCTAGCTATTTATATGCTTTGCAAAAAGACATTACTACCCGTAAAATATTTATCAATGCCATTACTTACGATTGGGTAGAAACAAAATCAAAACTACACTCATTTACGCCCTTAAATATCGAGTATCGCTTTGGTAATGTGTTGATTGATACCCTAGATAAATCAAATTTAGAGCAGTACAATAACAATAAACAGATTTTAGAGGCCAACTCTTATAATATTAGATTAATTGGTCGTAAAGACTTTACGCTAGGTATGAAATATGCCTATACATTAAATGCGAATAAACTATTAGAAAATAGGTCGTTTATTTATTTTAGGGGAAACATTGACATTGCAGGTAATTTATTGCAATTGACATCGAAACTTTTCGGGCAAACCCACGATCCGAAAAATGGAGATTTTGGCACCTTGTTTGGTTTGCCATTTAACCAATATGTTCGTCCAGAGATTGATGTGCGCTGGTATAAAAGTTTAGGTGGCGAGCGCCAATTTATTGCCAGGTTAAACACAGGTATTGGTTATGCCTATGGAAACTCGATTTCTATCCCTTTCGAAAAATTGTTTTATGCTGGCGGATCTAGTGGCATTAGAGCTTGGCAGGCCAGAACTTTAGGTCCAGGTAATTACAATAGAAAGGTAATTGCAAGTGAGGCAGCAAGAAATTCTTCTTTTGGAATAGACCAACTTGGTCAAATGCGTATCGAAACCAATTTTGAGTATCGCTATTTATTGGTGAATAAGATAATGGGTGGAAGATTAAAAGGAGCTGTATTTGTTGATATGGGAAATGTATGGAATATTTCTCCAAATAACCCACAGCCAGAAACCTATTTTAAATTAGATCAATTGGGTAAACAGGTAGCCATTGGTACAGGTGTTGGTTTTAGATACGACGTGCAGTTTTTTGTTTTCAGGTTTGACCTAGGTTTAAAAATAAAAGATCCGCAGTTTGAAGGCTCAGAACAATGGGTTATAGGCAAATTTATTAACGGAGGTAGAGCGTTTAAAGATCTGTATAAAGTAACAAATGCCCCAGATCGCTATCGTTTTATGCAATATAACTTTGGTATTGGCTTACCTTTCTAAATCAGATTCTTCAAATAATCAAAAGTAGTTTCGAAAAATGTAGAAATGTTTAGGCCATTACTATAGGTGAAATACATAAAAATAAGCAAGAGGATAAGGCCTATATAAATGAATTTTTTGAAGGCAAAAACCAATATGATTAAGAGCAGTGGAATAATAATCAGAAATATTCTGCTAATGGTAAATGGGTTCAGGTTGCCATCCTTTTTATAAACGTAAAGTAATTTACTATGTGTACCCTGATCATTTTGATGTTTAATGTAAACAAAGGTAGATTTGTCTACCTGTAAAGGTAAAATAGCTACACCGTTGTTAAATGTCAGCTCTTGCGTAAAACCACTTACACTAAAGGTATATAATCCATTGATCTTCTCGAGCGGTTGGTCTAGCGAATCGGCAGCAATAATGGCCAATTTGCTATTTTTAAGCAAGCTTTCTTTAACTAAGAAGTTGTTGACATTGGCATTTTGGGCAAAACAGTTACTTGTTATAAACAGCAAAAACAATAGAGCTATTTTTTTCATTGTATAAATTTTATTTTTAAGAGAGTGCGTACTACGAATGGATACTGCTGGTAAATAGAGCGTAACATCATTCTATAGATCTTTTATTGTAAATTAGATAGCCTAAATGTAGTAAAACACCGCTTCTTTTTATAGGATCGTTGTATAAATTATAGCTAAAACTAATTGGGCCAACTGGGGTATTATAAACTAGGCCTGCAGTGCCTGCATAACGCCATTGGCTAAAGGCTTTTGCATATCTAACATCTTGTTGACCACTTTGCTCAAACGCTTTGTAAGGTAAGAATAGATAGCCCTCTACACGCAAATCGAGGTTTTTTTTCAGTTGAAAAATATTTTTTAATCCGCCAGCAAGATAACTGGAAGCTCTAAATTTTTCTAAAAACAATGATCTGCTGTCTTGTAAAGGGTAAAATGCAGGTGCAGCCAACAAAGTCGAATAATAGTTGGCCAGCAGTGGCTGATTTGAAATTACGCCCTCAACCAGGTAACCTAAAGTATATCTGTTAGAGTGGAAGAAATAGTGTTCATCACTTAGTTTGATATGGCCCCATTCTCTAAATTTTCTAAAAACAGGAAATTGACTAATGTCAGCTTTTCCAGTATACGTATTGCCAGGAGTATAATTTTCTTTACCAGTAGAATAATTAACACTTAACAAAAAGCTATGGCCCCTGGTAGGGTATTGTTTACGGTTCAATGAATTTTGCTCAAAAACCAAGCTCCCTCTTAATCCATTGTAAATTGTCTTGTCTAAAATATCGCCAATGGCGAAACTATTGGTAGGGCTATATTTATCATTGTTGTTGATAAAGGATGTGCTTAAAGTAATTCTTGCATTGCGATTTAAAGGCATACCCAGTTTAATGTCTATTTTCCTGTCGGCCTGTTCAATATAGGTAGGGTGTGGGTTCTCTAAAAAGATCTGACTAGTATTGTAATAATTCCAGTGGTTGTAGGTAACATCGGCGCCAAGAAAAAGAGGTAGACCAGATGGGTAATCTACACGACCACTCAATTGAACAGATTCGTAAAATCTGCCCGAATAAAAATTGGTTCCAAATGTATAGGCCTTTTTATTGAGGTAATTGTATTGTAACCCTAAATAAACATTGCTAATTGGTCTCGACGAAATATTACCTCCAAAATCGATCTTCAAACTTTTTTTAGGTTGAGCTACAATTTCGAAGTTGTAACTGTCTGTTTCTGGTTGATAGGATATTTTAGGATAAACCGTTTCAAATGTTTCATCAGCTACCAATTTATAATAACCACGCCTAATATCTGCCAAGTTAAAAGTAGGATTGTCGCTTTTAAACAATCTTTCTATGTATTTTTTCTGTTGAGAGTTTACACCTGTTACCGTTACATTGCTAAACATGAGGTCTGGTTTACGCTCATTAAATTTATTGCGTTTGGTTAACAGTTCCTTAGGGTCTACTCTTCTGGCAATTGCTTTTTTGATATTGTTCATATCGGCCATTGTAGCATCATAACCTCGTTTAATCAGTTCTTCTACAGGTGTAAAATTGGTTACACTAAAATTTGCCAGGTTAGGTTGGATGTAGATGCCATTTTCGCCAACCAAGGTAGAATCTGATTTGGATAAGAACATATAGACCAAAAATCTGTTCATTAAGCGGTCATCATCTTTTGGGTATTCGTTAAACGTTTTTGAAGATACATTTGCACCAATAATGAAGTCGGGCTTAAATTCGTTTTTCATAATGTCTGCCGGGAAATTATTATATAAGCCTCCGTCAAAAACATATTTATCTTCTAGTTTAATGGGTCTGTACACAAGGGGTACGGTCATAGTTGCCCTTACAGCCTCGGCCAAACTGCCTTTGCTTACCGTAATGCTTTTTTGCGAAAGCACATCAGAAACCATACAACGGTAAGGAACAAAAAGCTCATCGAAATTGTCTTTTGAAATAGCAGAAGCCTGCGAAAACAGTTCTAACAAAGCGAAATTTAAAGGAATATCATTTACAATGTTTGGTCTAAAACTTAACCTTAAACCTTGGTCAATTGATAATTTTGCCGTGAGAATGGAAGCATTGGCATTATTTTTCTGGAAGTAATAACTGTAATCGCTTTTGTACTTTCCGCCCACCCAATCTTGAAAATCAGAACTCAAAGCAATTTTTTCTATTTGGGTAGGAGAATAACCAGCGGCATACATGGCACCTACAATGCCGCCCATAGATGTTCCGGTAATGTAATCTATCGGAATATTGTTTTCTTCCAATGCCTTAAGTGTACCAATGTGTGCCAAGCCTTTGGCACCACCACCGCTTAAAACCAAGCCAACTTTTTGTGCCTTAACCTGTAGCACAAAAAGTACCAAGAACAAAACGAATAGCTTTTTAGGATAACTCACACCATAAAAATATCGTTTTCTTTTGTAATTAGTTTAAAATAAAAATAGAATAGGTTAAATAAGACGCAAAACTGACCCAAAGAATATAAGGTAAAAATAACCAACCCGCTACTTTATCAATCCTGAAAAAAATAAAGGCATTAATGATAATGGTCAATAATAATACCCCAATTTCTACCAAGGCGAAACCAATTTGGTGCTGATAGAAAAACAAAAAAGACCAGGTTAAATTTAAAATTAATTGCAGTACATAAATGCCTACGGCCCACCAATAGCCCGAAACAATTTTGCGTTTGCTCCATATCAGATAAGAAGAAATACCCATGATGATATAAAGTGCAGACCAAACAGGACCAAAAATTGAATTGGGTGGATTTAATGCAGGTTTATTTAAAGTGGGATACCAAGTTCTAACAGAATCGAAGGTTAAGAAACCACCAATTGCACCAATACTAAGGGGAATGATTAAGCAGAGCAGAAAAGGAAAAAATTGAAATTTCTTGTGTTGATTTGGCATCGAGCTTCTAATTTATTTGAACAATAACAATTAATCGTTACTGTTGTTTTTAGTGAAGTTCAATTTAATCACTATAACCAAATTAATGGGTGCCTAACAGGTAAATTTCTTATTACTTCCTCATTTTTTGGATCATGCTCAGCCTTTTTCCAAGTATTGAGCCAATCTTTTTGATGGAAGGCCACAGCGGAAAATAAAAGTGCTGGCTGTGCTACTGGCCAACTGTTCCAATGCATCACATCTTTTGCATAAGGCCATTTATTTTTATCAGCAAGAAATGGATAAAGGAAGCTCACGCCCTTTTTTATCCCTTTTCCGTCTGCAGTTTCAAATTTCCAAAGATTATCTTTTGTAGTGCTCAACAGCTGACAAATGGTGGCTAGCGCATCTAAATTAAAGATCGAATAACCAAAAGGTTTGGTGCGTTTAAGTTCTAAAGGCAAGCTGCCGTCTGCATCCATTTGTTGAGGTAACAATATCGTTTTGTAACGGTCAACACAAAAATCGATCAACTGTTTATTGTCGGTAAATTTGGCAAAACAAGCTACCTGCATTACCCAACAGGTACCATGGTTGTTTTTGGCGTTCATTTCGTCCTTGCCATATTGATGTGTAGTTAACCAAGTTAAATACGCCGAGAACCATGTTTTGGTACCATCAACTGTCGATTTTGCCATTGCCTTAGATTTCTGCATGGCGATTATTCCCTGCACTACTTCCATGAGTTGGATGGTGTCTATAATGCCTATTCCTCGCCCTGTAGCAATTCCTTTTATCGCTTGGGCATATAAGAGATTGGGGTTCATTTTTGTAGCTGGATCAATAAACCAAGCATTGAGATGTACCAATGCCTGTTTCACATATTTATCGTTACCCGTAATTTGATAAGCAGAGGCCAATGCACCAATAATCTGACTAAAACGGATCATTGCCAAACGGTGTGCTACAAAGTTTTGTGGATTGGTTAGTCCGTCTTTTTGGATATATGGACCATCTGGTTTTTCTGGATTTGGCCACCAATAATCGCCTTCAGAATAAAAATCGTTTTTACCTCCAGTACTTCTGCTCGAAGTTTCGGCAGTTACCGTAATGGGTTTTTGTTGCATGGCCCAATTTGCTTCTGCAATAACTTGCTTTCTAATTGTTGCTGTAATTTCTGCTTTAAAAGGATCATCAGTTTTCCAACTGCTGAACACAACGATAAAAAAGGTAACAAAAAGAAGCTTAAACAAATTCATTTTTTATTGATCTATGGTAATGGTAAGTATTGGAATTGATGAGTAACATTGTATGATAAAATAATGTAGATCAAAATTCATTTTAACAAGGTTGATAAGATCGCCCTCAATAAAAATTCTTATATTTCGTAAATATGTAATTAATTACCTAAAGTTGAAAATTGCTATCATTTTATGAGGTAATTAAATTTTTAAAACGCCAAAACATCCATATGAATTACAAACAATTGCAGGAAGAAGTGAAAGCGCATGTATTGGAATATTTCCATACCCATCACGATGCAAGATTGGTTTATCATAACTTAGAACATACGCAAAACGTGGTGAATGCCACCATGCAAATTGCCAATCATTATCAGTTAAACGATAAAGATTTTTTTATTGTAACTACTGGAGCTTGGTTTCATGATACAGGTTATTTTGAAGATGCCCAGAACCATGAAGCCAAAGGCGCCGATTTAGCAGTAGAGTTTCTGAAAAATAAAGCAGTGCCAGCAGAAATGCGAGACGCCATCATGCAGGTGATCCTTTCTACAAAAATGCCGCAAAGACCAACCAATCTTTTAGAGAACATTTTATGTGATGGAGACCTTTTTCATTTAGGTACAGCAGAATTTAAAGACAAGCGAAAACTGATGCACAAAGAAGTGGAGCTGCTTTACAATAAAGATATTGGTAAAAATGAATGGCGTAAAAAAGATATTGAGTTTTTAGAACAACAACACTACCATACCGATTATTGCATGTTGCTGTTAAATGAACAAAAAGAAAAAAACATTGAATGGTTAAAAAGCAGGGTTAAAGAAGAAAAGGAGATTGTTGTAGAAGAAGTAAGTAACACTGATGATGAAAAAACTGAAAAGTTACTGAAACAGAAAGACAAAGAGCGACCAGATAAAGGCATTGAAACGATGTTTAGGATTACTTCTTCTAACAACCAGCGTTTAAGCGATATGGCCGATAATAAAGCACAATTGCTGATTACGGTAAACTCCATTATCCTATCTTTAATTGTGAGTTTGGTGTTACGGAGATTGGAAGACAACGCCTTTTTAATTGTACCTACCTTTATTTTGTTAATGGTGAGTTTATCTACCATCATTTTTTCAATTTTGGCTACCAGACCATCCATTCCAGATGGGGTATTTACCGATAATGATTTGGAACGCAAAAAAGTAAATCTCTTGTTTTTTGGCAATTTTTATAAAATGGCCTTAAGCGATTATGCCAAAGGAATGGTAAAAGTGATGAACGATAATGAGTTTTTATATGGCACCTTAATTACCGATGTATACTCTCAGGGCGTAGTATTGGGCCGAAAATATAAATTGATCAGGATTGCTTACAACATTTTTATGTTTGGCTTAATTGCCGCAGTTTTAGCTTATGTAACCTCTTATATTGCCTACGGAAAACTAAATTAAGATGTCGGGTACAACAATTGAAAACGAATTTTTTGATAGGGATCTAAGTTGGCTGTCGTTTAATGAACGGGTTTTACAAGAGGCCGACAGCGCAACTGTGCCTTTGCTAGAAAAGATTAAATTTCTATCCATTTATTCTTCAAACTTAGACGAATTTTATAGGGTAAGGATGCCTGTGTTATTGGCTTTGGCCAAATTGAGCAAAAAAGAGAACAATGCCATCGCTGTAGCTGATGATTTGTTAGAAAAAGCAAATCAAGCCATTCAAAGCCAACAACAAGCTTATGGACGCATTTTAAAAGAGACCATTATTCCACAGCTTCAGCAGCAGCAGATCAATTTTGTATATGGTACGGCTATTCCAAAAGAATTGGAGGAAGAAGTTTGTAGATATTTTTTAAGTCAGGTGTTGGCTTTTCTACAGCCTGTTAATTTGGGCGAAGCCAAATCCTCATTTTTTCCAGATAATAACGAACTCTATTTTTTAATCGACTTGGTTCAAAATGGAGCACCGCAAACCATTATTTTAAATATCCCATCTAGCCATTTACCACGATTTTACAAAGTGATCAAAGGTAAAGAAACTTTTGTACTGCTTTTAGATGATATCATTAGGGCAAACTTAGCGGTACTTTTTAAAGATGCAGCGCTTAAGGGCTGTTATAGTTTTAAGATAACCCGCACTGCAGAAATTGACTTAAAGGACGAATATGCTGGCAATTTGGCAGAACAAATTGAAAAACAATTGCAGAAAAGAGATTTTGGCTTGGCTACCCGCTTTCTATATCAACCAGGTGTTCCGCAAGAAACCATTGCCTTGTTAACTGATAAATTGAATTTACAAAATGCCAATTTGGTGGCTGGTGGCCAATATCACAACCTAAAAGATCTATCGTCATTTCCAGTAAATATTCCAGACCTTTCCAACCCATCGTGGCCTAAAATATATTATCCTGCTGTAACAAAAGGAAAATCGTTGTACGAGGAGATTTTAGAAAGAGATATCTTAATTAATCCTCCGTATCAATCGTATGATAGTGTATTGCGCTTTTTTAATGAGGCCGCAACAGACCCTAGTGTAGAAGAAATTTATGTAACACTATACCGAGTAGCTTCCGATTCAAAGATTGTAAATGCCTTAATCAGTGCCGCCAAAAACGGCAAAAAAGTGTTTGTGCTGGTAGAGCTAAAGGCACGTTTTGATGAGGCCAATAACATTAAATGGGCAAAAAAGATGAAAGAGGTGGGGGTTGAAATTAGTTACAGTGTTACTGCACTAAAAGTACATGCCAAAATAGCACTGGTTAAACGAAAAATAGGTTTACGTAAAGTTTACACAGGATTGTTTGCTACAGGTAATTTTAACGAAACTACGGCCAACTTTTATACAGACCATATTTTAATGACAGCCCATCAGGAAATGTTGAGAGAAATGGAATTGCTCTTTATATTCTTGGCTAAAAGAGTAAAGCCAACTGATGCCAATCTCATTCAGTTCAACTATCTTTTAGTGGCCCAATTTAACCTGCAACAAAGATTTATCGAATTGATACAACGAGAAATTGAGCAGGCACAACAAGGAAATAGTGCAGCAATAACCATTAAACTAAATAACCTAGAAGAAAAAGTGCTGATTGCCAAATTGTATGAAGCATCGCAAGCTGGGGTTAAAATCAACCTGATTATTCGAGGTATCTGCAGGTTAATTCCGGGTGTAAAAGGAATGAGCGAACACATTCAAGTAAATAGGATCGTAGACCGCTATTTAGAACATGGCAGGGTATTTGTCTTTCATAACCAAGGTAAGGAAGAAGTGTATTTGGGATCGGCAGATTGGATGAATAGAAATATTTATAGAAGGATTGAAGTGTGTTTTCCAATCTTAGATGCACAGATCCAAACAGAAATTAAATCTATTTTAAAACTTCAGCTTGCAGATAATGTTAAGTCTGTAGTAATAAATGACAAAATGATTAATGTTCCAATCGTAACAAAACAGGAACCGATCCAATCTCAATATCGTATTTATGAATTGTTAAAAGCTAAATCAGATGATCAACAGCTCAAAAACTAAAACCCGGAAAAATTATGTGCTATTACTTGTGGTATTGGCATTTTTGGTCACACTAACCGGACTGTCTTGTGTAGAAAAGAAATCAAAGGGCGAAACAAGTCCGATGGGCTACAATTTAGATAAACCTTTAAAATACAGTATGCCCGATATTCTACAAGAAATTTCGGGTATCGCATTTGATAAAGGCGACAATAAAATCGTGTACGCAGAGATGGATGAAGATGGAAGTGTATTTAAATTACCATTGGGTACAAAAAATGAAACAGTTACCAAATTTGGTAAAAAAGGCGATTACGAAGATATCTCGATAGCGCAAGGTTGGGTAATTGTATTAAAAAGTAATGGCGACCTCTATTCATTGCCAATAAGCGAAACTAGCAAACCAGAGACTACAAATGTGCGAGAAACCAAAGGTTTGGTACCCAAAGGAGAGTACGAAGGAATGTTTGCTGATGAGGTTTCTGGAAATATCTATGTGCTTTGTAAAAACTGTAAACAAGACAAAGGCACCAAATTAACTAGTGGTTATATTTTGAGCTTACAAAAGGATGGTTCTATAAAACCAAAGGGAACATTTAGTGTTGATGTGAGCCAAGTAGATAAATTATCTGGCAAGAAAAAAGGCACTTTCCATCCATCAGCATTGGCTATTAATCCATTAACCAAAGAATGGTACATTGTTTCGTCGGTAAATAAGGCTTTATTGGTAACAGACCAAAATTGGAAAGTTAAAAATGTATATCATTTAAGTTCCAACACCTTCAATCAGCCAGAGGGGATTGCATTTGATAAAAATGGTAACCTCTATATTTCTAATGAAGGCAGCGAAACGCAACTGGGAAATATCTTAAGGTTCGATTATAAAAAACCATAAATTTGTTAAACATCAAACTATCAATATGTTAAAAAAGCTACTCTTTATTTTATGTTTACTTCAGGCTTTTGCTGGTTTTGCGCAAGACTCGATAAAGTATAGGGTAATTTTGATTGGTGATGCCGGAGAAATGAACGATGGCCAGAAAGAATCGCTAAAAAATGCCGCCAAACATGTCATCAAGGGTAAAACAACTACACTTTATTTGGGCGATAATATTTATCCGGTTGGTATGGCCATTCCGGGTTTTGGCGATTTTAAGGAAACCAGCAAGATTTTACAATCGCAGTTTCAGCCTATGCGAGATGCTGGTGCAGCGGTTTATTTTATTCCGGGTAACCACGATTGGGATAAATCGGGTCCGAATGGTTTGGCAAAAATACAAGCACAGAGTGATTATTTAGCTTCTTTTAACGATCCGCTTTTAAAACTCATTCCATCAAATGGTTGCCCAGATCCAGTTGCCATTCAACTGAGTGATAAATTGACCGTAATTGCTTACGATAGCGAATGGTGGTTATTTCCCTACAACAAAGCCAATCCAGGTGCAGATTGCGACTGCCAAACTAAAGACGAGGTACTTTCTAGAATGGAAGATTTGATGGAGCAGAATAGAGATAAAATTATCTTGTTGGCTTCGCATCATCCATTTCAGAGTTATGGTTCGCATGGCGGATATTTCACCTGGAGAAACCATTTGTTCCCATTAACCTTATTGAACAAAAACCTATATATCCCATTGCCAATAATTGGTTCACTTTATCCTTTTTTACGCTCTACCATGTTAAGTCCTGAGGATTTAAAACACCCACTTTATAAGGACATGATCAAGAGTATCAATGGTGTTTTTGGCAATAAACCAAATGTAATTTATGTGGCAGGGCACGAACATGGGTTACAGCTTATTAAAAGCAAACAATTGCAGATTGTAAGTGGTTCTGGTTCAAAAATGAATCCTAATAAATTGGGTAAAAATTCATTGTTCAATGAAATGAGACAGGGTTATGTCATTGCCGATCAGTTGCGCAATAACAACATGCGTTACGAGTATTACATCTACGCAGATACAGGTGTGGTAAAGGTATTTACGTATGTGCAACCTTATAAAGAGATCATGGCCAAGCAAAAAAGCGAATACAAGGTCATCAAAGCAGACAGCATTAGCATCAAAATCCATCCTTCTTATGATAGTGTAGGTAAATTTCACCGTTTTCTTTTTGGCGAAAACTACCGTAAAGACTACGCAATGGATACCAAAGTGCCTGTATTGCGGATTTCTGAAATACATGGAGGTTTAACACCCACACAATTAGGTGGAGGGAACCAATCCAGATCATTGCGTTTGAAAGATAAAAAGGGCAAAGAATGGGTATTAAGAAGTGTAGAGAAATATCCTGAAGTATTATTGCCGCAGGGATTGAGACAAACCTTTGCCAAAGACATTTTAAAAGACAACATGTCGGCCCAACATCCTTTTGGTGCATTGGTGGTACCTACTTTGGCCAAAGCTGTTGATGTTCCGCACAGTACACCAATTATTGGTTGGGTTTCTCCAGATTCTAACCTTGGCGATTATATGGGCGCTTTTGCCAATACCCTTTGTTTGTTAGAAGAACGTGAACCCATTGGCGATTCGGATAATACCGCCAAAATGTTTAAGAAATTAGATGATGACAACGACAATACCTACGATGCAGCCTTATTACTTAGGGGAAGGGCTTTAGATGTTTTATTGGGCGATTGGGATAGGCACGAAGACCAATGGAGATGGTTCCCTGAAAAGACCGAAAAAGGAAAGAAATATTTAGCTGTACCTAGAGACCGCGATCAAGTTTTTTATAGTTCTGATGGTTTTATCCAACGTTATGCCCAAGGTTCTTCATTGTTACCAATGATGCAGGGCTATGAGAGAGGGATTAAAAATATAGATTGGTTTTTGTGGGAAGGAAGAGCGATGAACAGCAGGTTAATGTCGCAGTTTACCGAAGCCGAATGGGATAAAGTGATTGCAGATTTTTGTGCAAAATTAACAGACGATGTTTTTGAAAAAGCTTTAAAAAGACTACCAGAACCTAATTACAGTTTGCGTCACGATCAGTTTTTAATAAGATTAAAAGAAAGAAGAGCATCATTGCCAAAATTGATGAACGAGTATTACCATTTCTTTAATCGGGTTGTAGATATCCAAACCAGTAATAAAAACGAACGTGTTTTAATTACAGATTCTGCCAACCAACATTTAAAAGTACAGATCAATAAAATTTCTAAAGAAGGCAATATCAAAGAAGAGATTTTTAGTCGAAATTTTGATCCGGCCATTACCAAAGAAATCCGTTTGTACGTAAAAGATGGAAATGACAGCATTTTAATAGACAACAAAACGGCTAACATTAAGCTGAGAATAATTGCTGGAGAGGGTAAAAAAGTTTATGATGTGCCAAATGCTGCAAGAGGTGTTCAGTTGTTTGGTAGAAAAAATGGCAACTCCACTTTTGCTGGCAATGATCAAAATAAACTCCGTAAAAAACTAGAGGTAGATACCAGTAATGTATCTTATTTAGGGAAAGACATGTATAGCAGAACTTCTACTTTGCTAAATGCGGGCTTTAATGCTGATGATGGTTTATTGTTGGGTTTGAGCTTTAAGATTACCAATCCGGGTTTTAGGAAACAACCTTATGGCAATTCGCAATATTTTTCGTTCTTACATTCATTTGCCACTACAGCATTCAGGTTTAATTATCGTGGCGACTGGTTAAATGCAGTAGGCAAAGCAGACATTACCTTAAAAGCAGATGCTTTTGCACCAGACAATACCCAAAATTTCTTTGGCGTAGGCAACGAAACCAAATTTGACGATCGGATCAAGTATTATCGGGCAAGGTTTAACATTTATCAAGTAGAATCTACATTGAGGTGGCGTAGACCAAAATCGACATTTAGCATTGGTCCGAGTTTTCAATTGTATAAATACGACCGTGAAGATAATGAAGGCCGCTTCATCACCAATACGGCTCAATTACATTCGTACGATAGTTTAACCGTAGCCCAAAATAAATGGTATGGAGGGGTTGTTGTTAACTTTATTAACAATACCAGAGATAACGAAATACTGCCAACCTTAGGCAGTTATATCGATTTTAAATGGTCGGCCTTTAAAGGTTTAAATAAATATGCCAGCTCGTTTGGTCAGTTTACAGGAAGTATAGCACTCTATAAAAACCTAGATGGCAGAGCTAAGTTTGTATTGGCAGATAGATTTGGTGGTGGAGTTACAGTTGGCAAACCAGCTTTTTATCAGAACCAATTTCTAGGTGGGCAGGGCAATTTATTAGGTTACAGACAATTTAGGTTTGCGGGGCAACATAGTTTCTATAATAATTTAGAGTTAAGGGCCAAATTAGGCGATTTTGTGAGTTATGTGTTGCCGGGACAAGTTGGGTTAATGGGATTTTATGATGTGGGTAGGGTTTGGAATAATAATGAAGAGTCTGACAAATGGCACCATGGCGTTGGGGCTGGCATATATTTTGCACCTGCATCTTTAACAATATTCCGTTTTGTGATGGGGCATTCGACAGAGGGATGGTATCCTTATGTGTCGATGAATTTTAGATATTAATTAGAGAAAGAGATGAATACTACGGTTGTTCAGATTAATAAAAACGAGCATATCAATTGCGAGATCAAGTTTACTTTGTCTTTTAGGCCATTGATTGCTTATTTAAAAGGTAGACTTAAAACAGAGCAGACCTTAAAGGTTGAGTTTTATCGCTTCTTGTTAGAAAAGATAGAACGAGAAGAAGCCTTAAGAAATGACATTGAAGTTGACGATCTGGCAAAATATAAGGATACCTTAGAACTGATCTTTACCATTTTAACGCCTTTAATGGCCAACGAAAAAGAATTGTACTGGGCATTAAGCACGCCTATTCCGAATAAGATATTTTTTAGTACCGATAGCTTTTATGAGTTTTTATTGTTGCACAAAGAGCAAAAAGAACGCAGTAATATGCCAGAGGACGAAAATAAGGAAAGGCAGCAGTTGCAGTTCATCTACAGGATGATTTTAGAGAAGTTCTATAATTATACCTCTATAGATAAGAATGATATCCTCTATGCCTATACCAATCCAGAAACAAACCTAACTACCTATTATAACATCAAAGCCTATAGCCAATTTATAGATATTAAATACGAGGGAAAAATACCAGCACTGAATTTCGAGCAGGTTGCAGCCGCTATTCAAGAAGGAAATGAAGTAGAATTGCTCCAAACGATCATTCCGTTATGCAATTTTAAGTTTGATGGTTTTAGTGTAATTACATTAACCGATGTTACCTTACAACATGCCATTGATGGAATTAGGAATGCTTTGGTTAACCATACCTATCAAGATGAAGCTTATGAGCATGTTATTCAGGCTTTAAAAACCTTAACCGGAAATGGCCGTATCGAATTTGGTTTATTCCCCTTTTTAAAGGTCAATAATAAATTTGTTTTCGATGATGAGCAAGACACCCAAAGTATCCTTTTAAACTCTAGTCGGAAATATAACCTACAACAAGAAGCTTTTGAGAGTTTGGCCAGTGAGTATGCAGAAAGTCCTAAACCAGTTTTCTTTAATAACCTTACAGATGATAAGATAGCGCAATTCCCATTTTTAGATGTACTGAGAAAAGAAGGTGTTCGTTCTTATTCTTTCCTACCTATCTATTACAACAACCAATTGGCTGGTATACTCGAGATTTATTCTAAAGAAGAGCTAGAAGTTGACGAAAGGTTATTGTCTAGGTTACATTCGGCCATGCCTTTGTTAGGGCAGCTGTTACAATACCGGATAGAAGAATTTAATGCGGTAATGGACGAAGTGCTGAAAGATAAATTTACGGCTTTACAACCTTCAGTGCAATGGAAATTTAACCAGGTGGTATGGGATTTTCTAAAAAGCAGTAAAGGCAAAAAGAAAGCACAAGATATAGAAATGGTAACCTTTAAAGGACTTTATCCCTTATTTGGTGCAATAGATATCCGCAATTCAACTATAGAGCGAAACTACGCCTTAAAAGAAGACCTAAAAATACAGATTGCCCTTTTATGTCAAACATTAAATGAGCTAAGGGTAATTATTCCACTAGATCTGATTGATAAAATTTTGTTCAATTGCAGAGATTGGCTCAAAAGGATTGAAGATTTTATCAGTTCAAGTGAAGAGGCATTATTGAATGAGTTTCTGGAATTGGAAGTTTACCCAATGTTAAAACACATTGAAAAAGGACATCCGCAAACCAGTGGGCTTATTCAATCTTATTTTGAAAGCATCAATACTGAAAATGGGGTAGCTTTTGAAAATAGAAGAACGCTAGAAACTTCGATGCAGTTTATCAATACCGCTGTGAGCGAGTATTTAGAGGATGCCCAACAAACTTTACAATCATCATACCCTTGTTATTTTGCAAAGTTCAGAACAGATGGGGTAGAATACGATATTTATATTGGTCAGGATATTGCGCCAGACGTCCCTTTCGATCTCTTATACCTCAAAAACATTCGCCTTTGGCAATTAACGGCCATGGTAGAAGTAGCCCGTTTAACCAATAGTTTGGTGAGCCAAATGCCAAGAGCTTTATTAACCACACAATTGATCTTTATCCATTCTAATCCAATAGACATTAGCTTTAGAAATGATGAGCGGAGGTTTGACGTAGAAGGGGCTTACAATATTCGCTATGAGGTGGTAAAGAAAAGAATAGACAAAGTGCTGGTTAAAGGAACTGATGAGCGTTTAACCCAACCAGGTAAAATTGCATTGGTGTACTTTAACAATTACGAGGCACTAGAGTATAGAGAATACATTAAATATTTACAGGAGCAAGGGTTTTTACAAGACGATCTGGAAACATTAGACTTAGAAGAGCTACAAGGTGTAAGTGGATTAAAGGCATTAAGGGTAGGTGTAAATTATATGGCTTGCGATTTCTTTGACGAACAGTGGACCAAGTTGAAGAAAACAATTAAAAAGAATCCAGAAAAAAGCATCAAGAAATCAATTAAAAGCACTTTATAAATTATCTGACAAATGGATGATATGCTTTTTTAAAAGTGTTTATACATTTGCTTAACAGTGTTAGATTATTTTATATCATTTAACAAATCATGGGAAGTAAGGAAAGAATACAGCGTCAGAAAGACGAAACCAGAAAAAGTATTTTGGACGCTGCTTTACAAATCGTAAAACAAGAAGGATGGCATGCCCTAAGCATGCGCAAAATTGCAGATGTAATCGAATACACTGCTCCAATTATTTACGAATATTTCTCTAATAAAGAAGGTATCCTAATTGAATTGACCAGACAAGGTTACATCAATCTAGGTATCAAAATTAAAATAGCAAAAGAAAGCGAAACAACAACTGCTGCACAATTAGAAGCCATGTGGGTTGCTTACTGGAATTTTGCTTTTGAAGAAAAAGAATTGTACAAACTCATGTTTGGCGTAGACATGAACTGTTGTGAGTTGCAAAAATCGTTACCAGAAGCAGAGTATACCACTAGGCTTTTTAATGAGGAAATTGCAAAATTGATTACCAAAGATCCAGTACCAGAAAATATTGTTTGTTTAAAGTATTATACTTTTTGGTCTGTTATTCATGGTTTAATTTCTATTAACCTGGTACAAAAGGGAACAGGCGAAGAGATCAATCAGCAAATCTTAATAGGAGCGATCAAAGCAATTATTGCTACTATAAACGATTAAAATTTTTTTCAATTTCTATTTAACACTGTTAGATTAATTTATTAACGTAAAGTAAACATTAAAATCCCCAATAATTATGAATAATATATCCAAATTTCTCTCATTATCTAACAATGTTAAATTATTTAACGAGTGGATAATCTTAGTTGCTATTACTATCGTTTTATTCTTGGCCAGTTGCAGCAGCAAACCTGAGCAAATGGCAGCAGCACCTGCACCAGCGTTACCGGTAATTACGGTAAGCGAAAGTTCAGAAAAAACTTTTGTAGACTATCCGGCAGCTATAGAAGGTGCTGCAGATCTAGAAATCAGACCACAAATTGCTGGTACAATTGATCGTATATATGTTAACGAAGGTCAATTGGTAAGCAAAGGCCAATTGCTGTTCCAAATTTCTGAATTGCCATTTAGAGCACAATTAAATAATGCCAAAGCAGCATTGCAAGCCGCACAAGCTGCAGTTTTAAATGCACAATTAGAAGTAGACAAGTTAATGCCATTGGTACAAAATAAAGTAGTATCAGCTTTTCAATTACAAACCGCCAAAACCGCTCATCAAATTGCGCTGGCAAATGTAGAGCAAGCCAAAGCCAGTGTAAATAGTGCACAAATCAACCTGGCCTATACCCAAATCAAAGCGCCAATTGCTGGGTATATTGGTAGACTTCCAAAAAAACAAGGAAGTTTAGTTGGCCCTGCAGATCCAGAAGCATTGACACAACTTTCTGATGTGCATGAAGTACATGTGTATTTCTCTTTGGCAGAAAACGATTTTATGAACTTTAATGCTAAATATCAAGGTACATCGGTAGCCGATCGAATTAAACATTTGCCTGCAGTATCATTGGTACTAGCAGATCAGACTTTATACCCGGTTGAAGGTAAAATTGACATGATTGATGGTCAGTTTGATAAAACAACTGGTGCCATTACTTTAAGAGCAAGTTTTACCAACAGCAAAGGTTTATTGAGGTCTGGTAATACAGGTAAAGTTAGATTAGCCCTTGCACACAACAACATCATGTTGGTTCCACAGGCATCAACTGTTGAAATTCAAGATAAAATCTTTGTGTTTGCCCTGGCAGATAGCAATAAAGTTAAAAAACAGGCCATCACTATTGTAGGTAAAAGTGGTATCAATTACTTGGTAAAAGATGGTATAAAAGCAGGAGAACAGATCGTAGTAAGCGGATTAGACCGTTTGCAAGAAGGTGCTGTTATTGTTCCTCAAAAAGCAATTGAGAAAGTTGCTAAAAATTAATCCCCAATTATAATCTAATAACGATCATGTTTAAAATATTTATACAAAGGCCAGTGTTGGCAACCGTAATCTCCATTATATTGGTGATTTTGGGTGTACTGAGCCTTACCAAATTACCACTCCAACAGTTTCCAGATATTGCACCACCTTCGGTTCTGGTTACTGCAAATTATCCTGGTGCCAACGCCGAAACCGTTTTGCGTTCGGTAGCCCCATCATTAGAAGAATCAATCAATGGGGTAGAGAACATGAGCTACATGAGCTCTACTGCAAGTAACGATGGTACATTGGCTATCACTGTTTACTTTAAATTGGGTACCAATGCAGATCAGGCTGCGGTAAACGTACAAAATCGTGTGGCACAAGCCACCAGTCAATTGCCAAGTGAGGTAGTGCAACAAGGGATCATCACCGCAAAACAACAAAATAGCTTTATCATGGCTATTGGCATGTACACCGAAGATGAGGCCAAATACGATCAAACATTTGTGGCCAACTATGCACAAATCAATATCATTCCAGAGATTAAAAGAATTCCAGGAGTAGGTGCGGCCAGTATTTTTGGAGGGGTTAAAGATTACTCAATGCGAGTTTGGCTTAATCCGGCTCAAATGGCTACCTATAAAATTTCTCCAAACGAAGTAATGGCTGCCATCCAAGATAAAAGTTTGGAAGCGGCTCCAGGTCGTTTTGGTGAAAAAAGCAATGAAGTTTTTGAATATGTAATTAAATACAAAGGAAAACTGACCAAAACTGATGAGTATGAAAATATTGCGATCCGTGCAAATGCCGATGGCTCTATTTTACATTTAAAGGATGTGGCAAGGATCGAATTTGGTTCTTACTCGTACAACAGTTTAACCCGTTTAAATGGTAAAAAAGGGATTGTAATTGGAATTATTCAGTTGGCAGGTTCAAACGCCAACGAAATTCAGATTGCCATTAATAAATTGATGGAAAAATCGGCAAAAGATTTTCCAGTAGGCATTAAACAGAATATCTTTTACAGTACAAAAGTTGCTTTAGATCAATCTATTGAGCAAGTAGAGCATACGCTAGTAGAAGCCTTTATATTGGTGTTCTTAGTGGTATTTGTTTTCTTACAGGATTTTAGATCTACCTTAATTCCTGCCATTGCCGTTCCTGTTGCTATTCTAGGTACTTTCTTCTTTATGCAGTTGTTTGGTTTCTCCATCAATTTGTTAACCCTATTTGCCTTGGTATTGGCCATTGGGATTGTGGTAGATGATGCGATTGTAGTAGTGGAGGCCGTTCATGCAAAAATGGAACACAAACGCTTAGACGCAAAATCGGCAACCCACGAGGCCATGCACGAAATTAGTGGAGCAATTGTGTCCATTACCTTGGTCATGTCGGCCGTATTTTTACCAGTAGGATTTTTAGAAGGTTCTACAGGTGTATTCTACAGACAGTTTGCCTTTACCATGGCAACTGCTATCATCATCTCGGCGATAAACGCATTGACCTTAAGTCCGGCGTTGGCTGCCTTATTTTTGAAAAGTAATCATGCTGGTCATGAAGATCAGCCAAAAACAAGCTTCAAAGAGAAATTCTTTGCAGGTTTCAATAGAAGTTTCAATGCCATGACAGGTAAATACGTTGGTGGTTTGAAATTTTTGATCAAAAATAAAGTAGTGAGTATGGGAGGCTTGGCTATTGTTATTCTGGCTACCATTTGGATGGTGAAAAGAACACCAACAGGCTTTATTCCAACAGAAGATCAAGGTTTTATTGCCATTGCCGTAAACACGCCATCTGGAACTTCGTTAAGTGGAACTTCTAGTGTAATGCAACAAGCAGAAGCAGAGCTCGAAAAATTAGATGCATCGAGATTTGTAACGGCCATTACTGGTTTTAACTTGTTAACCAATTCAACCAGTCCATCATCGGCTGTGGTATTTGTATTGCTTAAACCCGAAAAAGAAAGAGGTAAAGTCAAAGACATCAATGGGGTAATGGATTTAATTAGAGGTAAACTGGGTGCCATTAGCAAGGGCAGTTTCTTTGTGTTCAGTTTCCCAACCGTACCCGGATTTAGTAATGTGGAAGCGCTAGATCTGGTGTTGCAAGATAAAACAGGTGGTAAATTAGATAAGTTTAGCGGTATTGCCAATAACTTTATTGGCGAGTTGATGAAACGTAAAGAAATCGCGGTAGCCTTTACCTCGTTCAAAGCCGATTATCCACAACTGCAATTAGAGGTCGACGACAATAAAGCGAACCAATTGGGTGTAAATGTGAGGGACATTCTACAAACCATGCAAGCCTATTTCGGTAGTGCACAGGCCTCAGATTTTAATCGATTTGGTAAATACTACCGTGTAATTGTACAGGCAGATATTGCAGATAGGGCAGATCCAACTGCAATTGAACGTGTATTTGTAAAGAATAGATCGGGAGAGATGGTACCAATCAATACATTGGTTAAATTATCAAGAGTATATGGTTCAGAAACGGTATCAAGATATAACTTGTTTAACTCTATTCAGGTCAATGCAATTCCTAAACCAGGGTTCAGTTCTGGTGACGCCATTAAAGCAATTGAAGAGGTGGCCAAACAACAACTGCCTGCAGGATATGGATTTGAATTTTCAGGTCAAACAAGAGAAGAGATTTCTTCAAATGGCCAATCAACGGTAGTATTTATCTTGTGTTTGATATTTGTTTACTTCTTATTGGCTGCGCAGTACGAAAGTTATGTGTTGCCATTGGCGGTTATCTTATCTATCCCAACCGGAATTGTTGGTGTATTTATTGCCATCGGTTTTACAGGTATAGAAAACAACATCTATGTTCAGGTTGCTTTGATCATGCTCATCGGTTTATTGGCTAAGAACGCCATCTTGATTGTCGAGTTTGCGGCCCAGCGCCGAAGGGCAGGACAAACCTTAGTAGCAGCTGCAATTGAAGCTGCAAAATTAAGGCTCAGACCAATCTTGATGACCTCTTTTGCATTCGTTGTAGGTTTGTTCCCAATGAGCATTGCTACAGGCCCATCAGCACAAGGTAACCATTCTATTAGTATTGGAGCAGCAGGAGGCATGGTGTCGGGTATCCTACTCGGATTATTCATCATCCCTGTACTGTTTGTCATCTTCCAACATTTACAAGAAAAAATCAAAGGCGTACCTGCTGCGGTAGCTAATGCAAATCATCAAATTGAAGATCATGGACACTAATCAAAACACTTCCTCGTCAACTCAACAACCAACGGTTTTAAATGAGTTTTTACCCTTGGTAGCAGAGTGGTTAAACAAATGGTTCAATAAATAAATTAAGAAAATGAAGACAACTATAAATAGTGCTTTGGTAATGTTATTGCTAATTTTAAGTGGCTGTAGCATTACAAAAGACATCACAAACCCCATCAAAGATGTGCCTGTTAATTTTAGGCACAGCACTGTTACAGATACCAATAGCATTGGTGCTTTACCTGTAAAAGACTTTTTTGGTACACCTGCCATTCAACAATTGATTGATAGTGCATTAGTGAGAAATTTTGATCTACAAATAGCGATCAAGAATATTGATGCCGCAGAGCTGATCTTGAAAAGAGCTAAATTGGGTAATTTACCCCAATTGAATTTACAGGTTACGGCCAATTCGAGCAGACCATCTGATAATAGCATCAATGGTTTAAGTACTTCGCAGTTTCTGAAAACTACCCATATTGAAGATTACAATGCCAATTTGGCTTTAAGTTGGGAAGCAGACATTTGGGGTAAAATTAGTCGACAAAAAGATGCGGCTTATGCTACTTATTTACAATCGGCCGAGGTAAAAAAAGCGGTGCAAACAAGAATAGTGGCGCAAGTGGCTTCTGGTTTTTATCGTTTGTTGATGTTAGATGCCCAGTTAAATGTGGCCAAAAAGAATGTTGAGCTCAATGAAAATACCTTAAAAATGATCAAGATGCAGTTTGATGCAGGTCAGGTAACCTCATTGGCCATTCAACAGGCAGAAGCACAAAAACTAAGAACAGCTCAATTGATCCCACAACTTAGTCAAGAAATCAGCATTCAAGAAAATGCATTGAGTGAGTTAACCGGAAAATACCCAACAGCAATTGAACGTTCTACAACATTGGCACAATTAACAGTGCCAGAAAAATTGGCAACAGGTGTTCCGGCAACTTTATTGAGCATTAGACCTGATGTAAAAAGTATGGAACTGGGTTTAAGAATAGCCAATGCTAAAGTTGGTGTGGCCAATGCCAAACTCTATCCAAGTTTGACTATTTCTGCAAGTGGAGGTTTAAATTCTTTTCAGGCCAGTAACTGGTTTAACATTCCGGCTTCACTATTTGGTATTGTGGGTGGAGGGATAACCCAACCAATTTTTCAACGTAAAGAACTCAAAACTCAATTTGAGTTGGCAAAAGTAGAACGAGAGCAATCGGTATTGTTATTTAGGCAATCGGTAATTGCTGCAGTTGTAGAAGTAAGCAATGAGCAAGCGAAGATTGAAAACCTAAAAAATGAATATGCCATTGCTCAAAATAGAGTGGAGACTTTACAGTTGGCTGTTAAAAATTCTGACTTACTTTTTAAAAGTGGAATGGCCAACTATTTAGAAGTAATTACCGCACAAAGTAACCTATTACAAGGTGAACTAGATTTAACCAGCTTAAAAACAGCACAACTGAATGCTAGTTTAGGACTGTACAGAGCATTAGGTGGTGGATGGCAATAAGTTTATAGCCCTATCACTCCATCAAAAAGGTTTGCAAAGTCATTTGCAAACCTTTTTTTCTACAGTATCATAACAGTGCATTAATCCTGTGTTTACATTCATTTTCGAGTTTTGTGGTCAAGATGAGGTATGTTGAAAGTTGATCATGATTTAACATCTGTTGGATTCAATTCATTTGATTCCAAACAATTCGAACTGTTATACAATCAGTTGTACAGCTCACTTCAGCAATATGCGGTGTATTATGTGCATGATGAAGAAGCCGCTAAAAGTATCATCAACGACCTCTTTGTGCAGTTGTGGTTTAAACCACAAGAAATCCAAAATATCAAAGGCTATTTGTACCGATCGGTTAAAAATGCTTGCCTCAATTACCTCAGCCAACATCAAAAAAATCCGATAAGTTATGTAGAACAGGATGATTTGACCGAATTGTCCGATCTAATGACCGTACAGGAAGATGATGATTCAGAAACAGCTCATTTGGTATTCTTAAAGCATACCATTTCCTTGCTTCCCCAAAAACGACAATTGGTATTTAAAATGCATCGCTTAGCAGGTTTCAGCTATGCCGAAATAGCAGATCTGATGCAGATATCTCCAAGAACGGTAGAAGACCACTTGGCCAAAGCCATGCAGTTTATCCATACCCGTGCCAAACATTTTCTTTATACAAACTTAACAGAAGCTTAACTGGTAGCAACCCGTATTTAAGTCCATAATTATTGTCTTTACTCTTGAAAGCACATCATTATATGGAAGAAAAAATATGGAATTGCATAGTGAAACGGTTAAGTGGGGTAGAAACCATAGAGTCAAAAGAACTGTTAGACCAATGGTTGGCTGAAAATGAGCTGAACCAAGAAAAATACAATCAAAGCAAGTCAATTTGGGAACTGAGTGCGCATATCACACCTGAAGAACCGGAAGTTTCATTTCAGCAATTTTCAGCAACGCTAACGCCCTTAACTGTACATAAACCTGAAAAGACGACTTCATTCTGGAAATACGGAATTGCAGCATCTATTACAGCAATTGTATTGATGGGCGGGTTATTTGCCTACAAAAAAAATCAAACAAAAAATCAGCCAATAGATTGGATCGTGAAAAGAGCAGAGGCTGGCAAAATGTTGAAGATTATCTTACCAGATAGCTCTGCTGTTTGGTTAAATTCTGCCAGTGAAATCAGTTATGCTTCAACCTTCGCTGATCAGCCATCCAGATTGGTTAAATTGAGTGGAGAGGCTTATTTTCAAGTTAAACACGATCAAAAACACCCTTTCGTGGTTAAAAGTGGTGCTTTAACCACTACGGTATATGGTACAAGTTTTAGTGTTAGGGCTTATGTTAATGAGGCGAATACTTCTGTTGCCGTAAATTCGGGTAAAGTAGGGGTATTGGGAGCAGATCAAATACATAAAGATGCCCCGATTATGCTACTGCCCAATGATCAACTGACCTACAATCTCAAAAATAAAAAAGCAATAAAATCAACCATTGCCAATGGCGATGTAGATGCCTGGACAAATGGTGTGCTTGTATTTGAACAGACTCCTCTAACAGAAGTAGTTCAAACATTGTCCAGAAAGTATAAAGTAAATATTGACGCCTCAAAGATAGCTGGTTCTGGCTGTAGGTTAACCGCTAGGTTTAACAATCAGCCTATAACCGCTATTCTCAAAGCGCTTCAGCTCTCGCTACACATACAGTCAACACAAGTAGAACAAACTATTTATTTAAAAGGAGGGAATTGCATGTAAAAGTACTACCATAAAAAAACCGTTCCCTTTGTCCGAGAACGGTCTATGTGCTTAACCTTTTGGCGCCAACCAACTGGTTAAGATCGAATTAATTTAAATCCAGTTAAAAATTTAAACACTCAAATGTAGGAAAGCATTCTCATTTCAACAAACAAATTAGTTGACTGAATGCTTGCTCTTTTGAAAAAATAACCAAACAATGAAAAAAATGAATAGGCCCCAAGGCCTGATCAAACTAATTATGCGTACAAGCCTTATATGCAGCATCTTTTCTATTTTGTTCCTGAACTTTGTACAGGCATCACCTGCAAAGGGACAATCGGCACTCGATAAAAGTGTCAACATCAATTTGAAACAAGTTGCGTTTACAGATTTTTTAAAAGAAATTGAAAAAAAGACAGGTGTAAACTTTGTATACAGCAATAAAGAATTTGTAAATAGTAAAGTTTCGGTTAACGAAACCAAAAGCGCAAGGACGATCTTAATGCCATTGCTGCAAAAGAATAAGCTCTCTTTAATTGAAGAGGGGATGATGGTAATTTTAAAGCGGGTACAGTCGCAAGTTGTTGAAACAAAACCTGCAACTATTGTTGGTTATGTAAAAGATAAAGCCAACCAGCAGACCTTGCCTTATGCTACGGTGATCATTAAAGGAAGTAACCGTAAAGTATTAACAGATGTGAATGGTTATTTCGTTATCGGAAATATCAAAGAAAGCGAAGTGGTGTTACAGGTAAGTTATATTGGTTATTCGTCTAGAGAAATAAAGGTGGCCAGCCCGGCAGACCAAACTACGAAAGTGGAGGTTTTGCTAGATGGCCAGAATAACCAGATGAAAGGAATAACCATTAGTGGGATCAGAAGAGGTGAAGCAGTGGCTTTAAGTAACATGAGAAATGCAGACAATATTAAATATGTTTTGTCTGAAGAGCAAATTGAACGTTTCCCAGATGCAACCGTAGGTGAAGCCATGCAACGTGTACCGGGTATTGCCATGGATTATAGTTATGGATTACCAAGAAATATCATTATCCGTGGTTTAGACCAGAGCATGGGATCTGTTACCTTAAATGGAAACAGGTTGCCTTCAACCCAAACCAACTCTAGAGATATTGACCTGAATGGTATCTTGTCATCAACGGTTGAAGCCATTGAAGTAAATAAAACTTTAACTCCGGATATGGAGGCAGATGGAACTTCAGGTTCGGTGAACATCATTTCTAAAACGCCAAAACCAGGCATGCAACAACTATTGGCCAAAGGTTCTTTTGGTAATAACTTCCTTTTGGGTAAACAAAATTTTGATGGTGCATTCAGCTATGGACAACGTAAAAACAAATGGGCCTATCTTTTTGGAGTAAACTATAGCAATACCTTTCGTGGTGAAGACCGTGTACAAAAAGATTATGGTACCTATAAAATAGGCGGAATTGATCAGGTTAAACTTTCTAATCTTGAATTAGAAGGAACAGATTTGCACCGTCAAAATACAGGTATTCAAACTGAAATAAGCTTTTTCCCGAATGAAAAAAGTCAGGTTTACTTTAGAGGAGCCTACAATAAATTTTACGAACTGCAAACCAGGGGTACAAAAAGTTACAGTATTGGCGCTTATACAGATGCCACTAACGTAACCGGAATTACAATTGGCTCTTCAGGTTCGCCACGCGATTACCATAGAGATCTGTTAAGTTTATCGTTAGGAGGTAAAACAAACATCAATAACTGGATTGCCAATGTCGATTTTACTTTCGCCAGTGGCAAATACGATCAACCGATCTATTATGATGGTTATTTTACGTATGGTGGTTTAGCAGCAGCAATGGACATGAGCGACCCTCGTGCACCACAGTTTGGTTTTACAAACCCTAATGTGAACAATCCAGCCAATTATACCACATCATCTTATGTAAACAGACACCAATTTGCGAACGATAAAGATGGACAGGTTTCGTTAAATGTACAACGTACTTTCGAATTTAGCCCTAAAAATAAACTGATGTTCAAGTTTGGTGGACGTTATAAATACAAAGAAGACGACCATACCAGAAATTATTTTCAGTACACCCTTAAAACAGGGAAAGTTGGCATGGAAAATTTCTTGTCAGACTATAGTAGAACAAGTTACTTTAATGGTAAATACAACCTTTCAGGTGCAATTGCCAATGGTTATTTGATGGAACAATACTATCAAAATAATCTTTCGCTCTTCCAAACAGACGAAACCTATATCCGTCAAAATACCGATCCAGATTCTTACAATGGATCTGAAACCATGGGCGCAGGTTATGTAATGGGGAAATTAACCTTGAATAAATTAGATGTAATTGCAGGTTTACGTTACGAACGTACTGGTTTTGAATACAATGGAAATATCGTATCATTTGATAACACCGGTAAATATGTAAGCACAAATAAGGTAGCTGTAAACTCTGCATTCGATGGATTTTTCCCAAGCTTAAACCTTAAATATTCATTAAGTCAAAGTACCAATTTAAGGGCAGCAGTTACCCGATCATTATCTCGCCCGGGATATTATGATTTGGTGCCTTGGCAGGAAATTGAACCACGCAGAAAACGAATGAAAATTGGTAATCCAGACCTTGATCAGGCCACTTCAACCAATTATGATTTCTTGTTTGAACATTATTTGAATTCTTTGGGATTGATTTCTGGAGGTGTATTTTATAAAAATATCGACAACTACATTTTCCAAAGTATTTCTACTCGTCAAGGCGGAGAGTTTGATAAGTACCAAGTTACACAAACCGTAAATGGTGCTAATGCACATGTATATGGTTACGAAATTGCTTGGCAACAACAGTTGACTTTCCTTCCAGGATTCTTAAACGGTTTTGGTATCTATGGAAACTTTACGCAGATCCAATCGAAATTTACCGTGCCAGGTTCAGTAAGTGCAAGAACGGTTCGTTTGCCATCAATGCGTCCAAAAGTGGGTAATGCCTCACTTTCGTATGAAAAATATGGTTTCTCTGGTCGAATTTCATTGAACTTCTACGGAACATTTATCAATGAGTTGGCAGAACAAGAAAAAGACGATTTGATGGAACAAGGCAGAATGCAGTTAGATTTCTCGGCCTCACAGAAAATTAGCAAGAAGTTTACCGTGTTCATGGGTATCAGCAATATCAACAATGCACAAACTATTCTTGATTATGGCGATGGCAGACCAAATGACCATAAATATTTTTCAACTTGGGCCAATGTAGGCTTGAAATACAATCCTTTTAAATAATGACAATTAATCACACCACAGTTAAATCCAGTGCAGTTTTTGTAAAGCTCTTTTTTCTATCATTTGTAGTATTTATACAAACGGCAAAAGCGCAATCTTTTAAAGCTGGCCCGCTCCCTGATCGGATTATCCTCACTTGGAGCCAAGATCCGACAACAACCCAATCTGTAACTTGGAGAACAGATAGTACAGTTGCCAAAAGCTTTGCGCAGATTTTGGTAGAAGACAGTTCGCCAAAATTGGAAAAACCAGCAGCAAAGGAATATGTAGCTAGTATTTCCTCATTAAAAGGGAAGGATTATGGAACCGCCAATTACCACAGTGTTACTTTTAGTGACTTGCAGCCAGA
Source organism: Pedobacter sp. Hv1 (assembly GCF_001412215.1). GTDB lineage: Bacteria > Bacteroidota > Bacteroidia > Sphingobacteriales > Sphingobacteriaceae > Pedobacter. The sequence goes on along the minus strand of NZ_LLWP01000002.1, from coordinate 31,267 downwards.
TCAGTTGTATACTTACCGTGTTGGCGATGGTACCAATTGGAGCGAGTGGTTTCAATTTAGAACTGCCCCAGCAGTTACGAAACCATTTTCTTTTATTTATTTGGGAGATGCCCAGAATGATATCAAGTCTAAATGGTCGAGGGTAATCAGACGTGCCTTTGCTACTTATGGCGATGCCAGATTTATTGTACATGCTGGCGATTTGATTAATCGTTCAAACAATGACAATGAGTGGGGAGAATGGCATTTTGGTGGTGGTTTTATCAATGGCATGATCCCAAGTATTCCATCATCAGGAAATCATGAATATTTTCGCGATGAGCAAAAGGTGTTGACCTTAGATCCACACTGGCGTGCCCAATACACCTTGCCCGAAAATGGGCCAAAAGGTTTGGAAGAATCTACCTATTATGTTGATTATGCCAATGTGAGGATCATCTCCTTAAATTCGCAAATGATTGTTTTGGATTCTAATTCGCTTAAAATTCAAGCCGCATGGTTAGAAGAAGTGCTTAAAAACAATCCTAAGCAATGGACCATGGTTACCTATCATCACCCTATTTATTCTACAGCAAAGGGAAGAGATAACAAAGAGTTCAGAGAACTATTCAAACCCTTGTTTGATAAATATCATGTAGATCTTTTAATGCAGGGGCACGATCATACGTATAGCCGTGGACAGAATTTGCCAACTGGTGTTTCTGGCAAAGTAGGTGGCCCAATGTATGTGGTTTCGGTTGCAGGACCTAAAATGTACAAAGTAGATGTTTCGCCCAAATGGATGGACATCTTTGCAGAAGATACCCAGCTTTTTCAAATTATCTCTATAGATCATGAAAACCTGGTCTATACCGCTTACAAAGCATCAGGAGAAGTATTCGACTCGTTCAAATTAAAAAAAGTGTCTAAAGATAAAGCCGCTGTATTTACCGATTTGAACAAAAAAAATTAAATAATAGCTTAAAGAAAAAAACGTCTTCATGCTCGCCCCCTTAAAGTAAGTTACTTTCTGGGGGCTCTTTTGTATGAAATTTTCTAATTGCCATAATTTAGGTATGACATAAAAAAAGGAAACACGATCTTCTCGTATTTCCTTTCAGTGTCCCCGACGAGATTCGAACTCATATCGATGGTACCGGAAACCATAATTCTATCCATTGAACTACGGGGACATAACTGCAAATATAGAAAAAGATTGTACGTAAGACAGCAAAGCAAAGCGATAAAATTGCATTAAGTTCAAAAAACGAAATAAATGTAAGTACAAGAATAATTTGCTAATAAAGATTTTACATCTTCACATAAATAATTGGCTTTTCTGAAAAGAAAAAGCCACTTTTGCAAAACGATATAAATAGGAAGAAACATGTAAATTTTAATTTGTTGAGTTATGGAAGAGCTGCTAGTAGATGAAGTATTACAATTGTTAGAAAACGAAAGTGATAGGCAGTTAAAGGTCTATTTAAATGAACTCAATATATCAGACGTTGAGCATTTAATAGATGAGCTTCCACAACATGCAGTTAAGTTTATCGAAACACTTTCTATCAAAAGAGCAGTTAACGTTTTTCGGATCCTCGATTTCCCGACACAAGAACGGATCATCAAAAAACTGCAAAGCAATAAATTAACAGAAATTGTAAGGCAATTGCCTCCAGATGATAGAACTGCACTTTTGGGTGAGCTCAAAGGTGATGCCGTAAAAAAACTGTTGATCCTTTTGCCCGATAACGATCGGATTGAAGCTTTACATCTTTTGGGTTACGAAGAAGATAGTGTGGGTCGATTGATGACCCCAGATTTTATTGCCGTAAAAATAGATTGGACGGTGAGTAGGGTACTTTCGCACATCCGCAGGTACGGTAAAAATTCGGAAACGATTGATGTGGTGTATGTAATTGATAAAGATGGGGTTTTATTGGATGATATCAGGATCAGGGAAATTCTCCTGGCAGATCCAGAAGTTAAAATAGGCGAACTGACCGATAACCGATTAATTGCCTTAAATGTAAAAGATCCACAAGAAGAGGCCATCAACGTGTTTAGAATGAATAATCGGGTGGCTTTGCCGGTTATCGACGATCAGAATATCCTTTTAGGTATTGTAACCATCGATGATATTTTATGGATTGCCCACGAAGAGTATACCGAAGACATGCACAAAATAGGGGGTACCGAAGCACTCGATGAACCTTATTTAGACATGCCGATTTTAAAACTGGTTAAAAAACGGGCCAGTTGGTTGATTGTTCTTTTTTTGGGAGAGATGCTAACCGCTACAGCCATGCAACATTTTGAGATTGAGTTGGAAAAAGCAGTGGTGTTGTCTTTGTTCATTCCATTGATCATGAGTAGTGGTGGTAACAGCGGTTCGCAGGCTTCAACCTTAATTATCCAGGCCATGGCATTGGGCGAAGTAACAATTGCTGCTTGGTGGCGGGTAATGCGAAGAGAATTAATTTCAGGTTTGTTATTAGGATTGATTTTAGGAACCATTGGTTTTGTAAGGATCTCTTTATGGCAAAACCTCAATTTATATGATTACGGAACACATTGGTTTTTAATTGCCTTAACCATATTCTTTACCTTAATTGGTATTGTGCTTTGGGGCAGTTTAATTGGTTCAATGATGCCAATTATCATGAAACGCTTGAAACTCGATCCAGCCACATCATCAGCTCCTTTTGTAGCTACCATGGTAGATGTTACCGGAATTGTGATTTACTTTAGTATTGCCGTATTAGTGTTAAAAGGCGTACTGCTCTAAATTCTTATCTTATTTAAACGCTGACAAAAAACCTTAATTTAGTATTAATGGAAAACAAAGCAATAGCCCGCACCTTAAAATTATTGGCGCAACTGATGGAGTTGCACGAAGAAAACCCGTTTAAGATCAAATCGGTAGCCAATGCTGCTTTCAAAATAGATAAATTACCTTTCCCAATTGCCAAAAAAGCTTTCGAAGATTTGGATAAAATTGATGGGATTGGCAAAAGTATTGCCGCTAAAATAATTGAACTGTTAGAAACAGGCACCATTCAGGAATTAGAAACTGTTTTGGCCCAAACCCCTCCGGGCATTGTAGAAATGTTAGGTATAAAAGGCATTGGTCCAAAAAAAATAAGCGTAATATGGCATGAGCTGGGGATTGAAAATGTTGGGGAGCTTTATTACGCCTGTAATGAAAATCGTTTAATTGAAGCCAAGGGTTTTGGTCTTAAAACCCAGGAAGAAATTAAAAAAGTCATCGAATTTAAGATGGCGGCAAATGGTAAGTTTTTATATGCCCATGTAGAAGGAACAATTAACCAACTTTTTACTGACTTAGCTGTAGGCCTGAGAAAAACAGGCGATGAGCAAGCTTTATTGGGTATTGCTGGAGATTTTAGACGTTTCATTGAAATTATTGAAGAAGCTGTATTTGTAATTGGAACAGACAAAAATGCCGATCTGATTGATCAGCTGCAATTGCATACAGGTTTAACTTTTACCATTAATGGTGATGAGGTATTTACTGCACAAACCGAAACCGGTTTGCAGGTAAAAATAGTGGTGGTACCACGATCAGATTTCTATCTGCATTATTTTACATTAACTGGTAATGAAGTTCATGTAAATGAAGTGTTGAAACTGGCTGGAAATGGACCATTTAAAGACGAAAATGAAATTTATGCCAAAGCTGGATTAGATTTTATTGTACCAGAATTAAGAGAAGGTTTAACCGAAGTAACGCTGGCTGCCCAACACCAATTGCCAAACCTGATTACAGATCAAGACCTTAAAGGAAGTTTACACAACCACTCTGATTGGAGTGATGGTGTGCATACCTTAGAAGAGATGGCGGTTTATTGTAAAGACAATTTAAAGTTAGAATATTTAGGGATCTGCGACCACTCTAAGTCTGCATTTTATGCCAAAGGTTTAACCGAACAAAGGGTATATGCCCAACACCAACAAATCGAAGAATTGAATGCCAAACTGGCTCCTTTCAAAATTTTTAAGGGTATAGAAAGTGACATCTTAAATGATGGCTCTTTAGATTATAGTGATGAGATTTTAAAAACATTCGATTTTGTGGTGGCTTCTGTACACAGCAATTTAAGAATGGAGGAAGAAAAAGCCACAGCACGATTAATCAAAGCGATAGAAAATCCATATACCACCATTTTAGGGCACCCAACTGGTAGATTGTTGTTGAGCCGAAAGGGATATGAAATTGATTATCAAAAAGTAATTGATGCTTGTGCGGCAAACCAAGTGGTGATAGAGATCAATGCAAACCCATTGCGTTTAGATTTAGATTGGCGTTGGCATCGTTATGCTTTAGAAAAAGGAGTTTTATTGTCAATTAATCCAGATGCACACAGAAAAGAAGGTTTTCATGATATGCGTTATGGTGTAATGGTTGGGCGTAAGGGTGGATTAACAGCAGTTAATTGCTTAAATGCCTTTTCTTTAGCTGAAATTACCAACTATTTTGCGAACAAAAGTGCCAACATTAAATAAATGGAGTTGATTTTATCTTTTAAAAATCGTTTCAATGTGTATAATCATTTAATAACTTTGCAGTATGATAAGTGAAATAGCCAATCAAATTTTTAATCAGGCCATAACCGATTACCATCAATTTGACAATATAGATCAAGTGGCAACGAACCCTCATGACAAGGGTAGTTTGGCGCATTTGCTTTACCTGAAAAATTGGATTGATACTGCACAATGGCACATGGAAGATGTGGTTAGAAACCCTTCAATTGACCCAGTAGAAGGGTTATCATGGAAAAGACGTATCGATGCCCAAAACCAGGTGCGTACCGATATGGTAGAGTTTATTGATGGTTATTTTCTTGACCTTTATAAAGATGTAGTAGCCAATGCCACTGCAAAAGTGAATACAGAAAGCCCTGCATGGGCAATTGACCGACTGTCTATCTTGGCCCTGAAAATTTATCACATGCAAGAGGAAGTAGATCGACCAAGTGCAACTGCAGAACACCGCCAGCAATGCCAACAGAAATTAACTATTCTATTGGCACAAAGAACAGATCTATCCACAAGTATCGACGAGCTTTTAGCAGATATTGAAGCAGGAAAGAAGTACATGAAAGTGTACAAGCAGATGAAAATGTATAACGACCCGAGTTTAAATCCAGTGTTATATAATAAAGTTAAATAAATGCCTCTAGAGGGTAAAATCATCGTTCTACGTTTTTCTGCCATGGGCGATGTTGCTATGGTGGCATCGGTATTGCGTGAATTTTCTGCCCAAAATCCGGCAGCAGAAATGGTAATGGTAACCAGAGAAGCTTTTAAACCATTTTTTGATGGGATTAAAAACCTGACTTTTCATGCCATCCATCCAAAAAGCCTACACAAGGGGGTTAATGGGCTGTATAAATTATACAAGGAGCTTAAAACCTATCAACCAGTAGCCATAGCAGATTTACACGATAACCTGCGAAGCCGAACGTTGTGTACATTTTTCCGTTTAACTGGTATTGAAATTGAAAGAATTGACAAAGGTAGAACCGAAAAATGGGCACTCACCAGAAGCAAGAACAAGATTTTTAAACCATTAAAACAAACAGTTGAGCGTTACGCTGATGTGTTTAGAGCCTTAGCTTTTCCATTGAGTTTAAGTCATGAGTTGGTGCATGCTCCGAAAGCACTCCCAACCTCAATTAAAGAATTGTTTAAAGCACCATCCACCAAAAAAATTGGAATTTCGCCTTTTGCGCAGCATCTATTTAAGGTTTATCCTTTAGCAAAAATGGAAGAAGTAATTGCAATTTTGGATACCATGGGTTATCAATTGTTTGTTTTTGGTGGTGGTAATGAAGAAAAGGAAATTGCCGAACGTTGGCAAGATCAATATAAAAGCGTTAGCAGCCTCATTGCTAAAGTTAAATTGCGAGAAGAATTAGATACGATTTCGAATCTCGACCTGATGCTGAGCATGGATTCTTCTGGTATGCACATGGCCTCATTAATGGGTGTTCCAGTGGTGTCTATTTGGGGTCCAACACATCCTTATGCGGGTTTTTTGGGTTACGGACAGTCTGAGTTAGATTGTATTCAAATAGACCATCCCAATAGGCCAAATTCAATTTACGGAAACAAACCATGCCTTTGCGGTGTTGATGCATGTATAGAACTCATTGAACCTCAAACCATCGTAAATAAAATAAAAGAAAGGTTAACCAATGGCTAAGCAATTATTGTTAATTAGACATGCTAAATCAGACTGGGGCAGTGCAAGCTTAACAGACTTTAACAGACCGTTAAATAGGAGAGGGAATACCAATGCCCCAGAAATGGCAGAAAGAATGGTTAAGCAACGAATTGTACCGCAATTGATCGTAAGTAGTCCTGCGGTTAGAGCGCTCACTACAGCACGTTATTTTGCCAAAACCTGGCATATTGCGAATGAAGATATTGTAGAAGAAAAAGCAATTTACGAAGCGAATGTAAAAACGTTATTAGGGGTAGTTAATCATTTACCCGATCAATTTGAGCAGATTGCCATGTTTGGCCATAACCCCGGCTTAACAGACTTAGCCAATTACCTGAGCAATGGCCATATTTATAACATGCCAACTTGTAGTATTATAATTATTGAGTTTCCATTTGAAAGTTGGAAGGAGATCAGTAGTGATACAGGTAAAGTGATGTTGTTCGATTATCCTAAAAATGAGGAAGATTAAATAGAAAAGAGAAACCACTAAGTTTCTCTTTTCTATTTATATATGAATTGCTGGTTTGGTTAGCAATTAAAACTTCAAGTGTTTAACTGTTAAACCACCATTGATCAATTGTTTTAAGGAATCGATTCCAATTTTAAGGTGACTTTCCACATAATTGCTCGTTACTGAACTGTCGCTTTCTGCAGTTTTTACACCTTCTGGTATCATGGGTTGGTCTGAAACCAATAACAAAGCACCAGTTGGAATTTTGTTGGCAAAGCCAGTAGTAAAGATTGTCGCCGTTTCCATATCTACAGCCATGGCACGTAAACTTTTAAGGTACTTTTTAAAATCTTTATCGTGTTCCCAAACCCTGCGGTTGGTGGTATAACAAGTTCCTGTCCAATAATCTCTAGAGTGATCTCTTATAGTTGTAGAAATTGCCTTCTGCAAAGCAAATGCGGGTAGGGCAGGTACTTCTGCCGGTAAATAATCATTTGATGTTCCTTCGCCTCTAATGGCAGCAATAGGAAGGATCAAATCGCCCAATTGGTTTTTCTTCTTCAATCCACCACACTTGCCTAAAAACAACACTGCTTTAGGGTTGATTGCGGTTAAAAGATCCATCATGGTTGCCGCTAAGGGGCTTCCCATACCAAAGTTGATAATGGTAATGCCATTTGCCGAACAACTCTGCATAGGCTTGTCTAAACCTAAAATTGGCGCATTGTCGTTCCACTCAGAAAACATGGTTAAATATTTACTGAAATTGGTCAATAAGATGTAACTGCCAAAGTCTTCTAAAGCTCTGCCGGTGTAACGAGGCAGCCAGTTTTTTACAATGTCATCTTTTGATTTTAATCCTGATTTTACTGGAGTTTCAATCTCTTTTACTTTTTTGGCTTTTGCCACCACATTTTCATCTTTTTTTACGTCTTTTTCTTCGTTCATATTGTACTCCTTTTTATAAATTCTTATTCAAACGTCACCGTGAACTTGTTTCATGGTCTTTTTAATCAGTTGCTAAAACAAATTCAGCAAGACGCGTATTTGTAAGTTAAAAAAAATCCCCTAGTTTAACTAGAGGATTTCATTTTTAGGCCGCTTTTAATTTCTTAAAATCTGCTTTTTCAAATTTTTCAATTGCATATTCTAACGTAATATGCAAGTCTTTTATTTCCTCATTCGATGGGGTGTCATACATGGCATCGAGCATAATTGCTTCGCAAATAGATCTTAGTCCCCTTGCACCCAATTTATATTCCATTGCCTTGTTTACGATAAAATCTAATACTTCATCATCAAATACAAGGTTTACATTCTCATATTCAAACAACTTAATGTATTGTCTCATTAATGAGTTTTTAGGCTCTGTTAAGATATTTCTTAAGGCCTGTATATCTAAAGGATTAAGGTGTGTAAGCACTGGTACACGACCAATGAGTTCAGGTATCAATCCAAAAGCTTTTAAATCCTGAGGTGTAATGTATTTGTACAGATTTTTTAAATCTAAATCTGCTTCGTCTTTTTTAACCTTGTAACCCACCGCTTGTGTACGTAAACGGTTGGCTATTTTGCGTTCTATCCCATCAAATGCACCACCACAGATAAATAAAATGTTGTTGGTATTTACCGGGATCATTTTTTGGTCAGGGTGTTTTCTTCCGCCTTGTGGTGGAACATTTACAATTGTTCCTTCCAGAATTTTCAAGAGTGCTTGTTGTACCCCTTCGCCAGAAACATCTCTGGTAATAGAAGGGTTATCGCTCTTGCGGGCAACTTTATCTACCTCATCAATATATACAATGCCTCGTTCTGCAGCAGCCACATCGTAATCTGCAGCTTGCAACAAGCGGGTTAAAATACTTTCTACATCTTCGCCTACATAACCAGCCTCAGTTAAAACGGTAGCATCTACAATACAAAAAGGTACGTGTAAGATTTTGGCAATGGTTTTGGCCAAAAGTGTTTTACCGGTCCCTGTTTCGCCAACCAACATGATGTTTGATTTTTCAATCTCTACTTCATCTTTGTCAATTTTTTGGCTTAAACGTTTGTAGTGGTTATATACAGCAACAGAAAGTACTTTTTTTGCATCATCCTGACCGATTACATATTGGTCTATGTGTGCTTTAATTTCGGCAGGTTTTAACAATCTAAACGAATCGTCAAATGCCTTACTTTTTTTGTTGCCCAATTCTTGAGCGAGCAAAACATTAGCCTGCGTTACACATTTGTCGCAAATGTATGCGTCCATTCCCTCTATCAGCATTAAAGTTTCCTGCTTTGGAGAGTTACAAAAAGAGCAACGCGAATCTTTATTTTGTTTAGCCATTTTTTTATGTTAAAAGTTATGGGTTGAAGGTTATCAGTCTGTTTGTCTAATAGGTGTGAGCTTAGACATTTAACTTATAACTTATAACCCACAACCATTCTTACTTGTTTGCCCCTAATACCTCATCAATCATACCAAAATCTTTAGCTTCGTCAGCTTTCATCCAGTAATCACGATCTGAGGCTTTCTCCACCCATTCGTAACTTTGTCCTGAGTGTGTAGAAATGATATCGTATAATTCTTTTTTCAATTTTAACATTTCTCTTAAGTTGATCTCCATATCTGAAGCCACACCTTGTGCACCGCCAGATGGTTGGTGGATCATTACTCTTGAGTGAGTTAAAGCAGCACGTTTACCTTTTGCTCCAGCAACCAATAAAACTGCACCCATTGAAGCGGCCATACCGGTACAGATGGTAGCTACATCTGGTGTGATGTATTGCATGGTATCATAAATACCTAAACCTGCATAAACCGAACCTCCTGGAGAGTTGATATAGATCTGGATATCACGATTGGCATCGGTTGATTGTAAGAACAACAACTGAGCTTGAATAATGTTCGCATTTTGATCATAGATTGCATCTCCTAAAAAGATGATACGATCCATCATTAAACGAGAGAATACATCCATTTGCGCCACATTTAATTGACGCTCTTCAATGATGTAAGGTGTCATTGATTTAGGCGAATTATTTGTTGCAGATATAAATCTATCAACGTTTAAGCCATTAATTCTATGGTGTTTAACTGCGTATTTTCTAAATTCTTCTTTATCTATTTTCATGCTATTTGCGTTTAGCGTTTGGCGTAAAGCGGTTTGTGGATAACTCGACTTCCAAACTGGATTTATAATTTTAATAAATATTTTCTGAGATTGGTTAATTTCCGTGCCAATTTATCTAATTCTTCTAGATAATAAGTTAACTGAATGTCTGAAATTAATTTTCTTCTTTCTAATACTACTAAAATATTTGCGTTCTCAAATGTAGAACGATGTGCAATGTTCAGATAATGAGCAAATTCCTTATTAGAAACCGAGCCAGAGCCTTCTGCTATATTATTGGATATGCTAAGAGCAGCCCCATTGAGCTGCTCTGCAAATCTATATCTTTTATCTGCTGACAATTGGTCAGCTATATCAAGCAATTGATCGGTAAGTTCTATCGACAACTGCCAAACCTCGAGCGATTGGAATTTAAATTGTGCCATTGTTAAATATAAACAATCGAACAATAAAACGCTCAACGCCTTACGCTTATCGCTTACTTCAACTCAATAAACTTGTTATAGTCTATGTCTTTTTGGTCTAAAGTTGCAACAGATTGGATGTGTTCGAATACCTTTAAGGCCTTCACCTCATCGAAAATACGGTTGGCATTTTCTTTTTCTTGCAAGAAGTTGGCAGTATACTGTGCCAATTGATCTTCAGGCATTGGTTGTGGGCTGTACATTCTAAACTGCGCATCTAAACGTTGTTTTGCAGTTTCGAAAACATCTTTATAATCGATTTTAATTTCGTTATCAGTAATGATCTTGTTTTCGATCAAAGTCCATTTCAGGTTCTTTGCGAAATCAGCATAACCTTGTTCCAATTCTTCATCGGTTAATTTCTCGTTGGTGGCTTTTAACCATCTACGTAAAAATTCGTCAGGTAATTGCATTTTAGTTTGCTCAGTAAGCTTGGTATAAATATCGTTTTGTAATTTACGATCTGCATCCTGCTTAAACATGCTCTCTACTTCTTCAGTAATTTTAGCTTTAAAGCCAGCTTCATCACTTACTACATCTGCACCAAATATTTTATCAAAGAACTCTTGATTTAAATCTGATTCTTCTAAACGGTTTACATTTTTAACCGTTACCTGGAATTTTGATTTCAATTCTTTAGCATCTTCTTCGCCAATGTTTAACAATTTAGCAATTACTGCTTCATTATTGTCAAAAGCTTTTTGGATGTCTAATTCCAACACATCGTCTTTCTTTACACCTACTAAAGATTTTAAAACTTTTTTATCAGTTACCAAATCTAAACGGATAGAACCTGTGCTATTTATTCCTCCTTCAAAAACTGAACCATCAGGAGAAAGTTGTGCCAATTCAGCATAAAGTACATCTCCTTCTGCCGAAACTTCAGGGTTTGTCATTTTGCCATAGCTTTTACGGATATTTTTGATACGAGCTGCTAAAGTCTCATCGTCTGCTTTAACATTGTATTGAACAAATTTGTCTTTAGAAGTAACTTCAACATCAACCTTTGGTGCTAAACCTAACTCATATGTAAACTCAAACTCGTCAGTATTGTCCCATTTAAACTCTTTGGTGTCGTCCATTACTGGTAAAGGCTGACCTAAAACTTCAACTTTGTTGTCTGCTAAGTGTTTAGATAAGGCTTCGCTCAACATGTTGTTGATTTCTTCAACCAAAATGCTTTTGCCATACATTCTTTTCATGTGGGCAACTGGAACCATTCCTTTACGAAAACCAGGTAGATTTGCTTTTTTAGCTTGCTCTTTTAGGGCTTTATCAACTCTTGGACTGTAATCTTCAGGGGCGATAGTCACTTTAACTACGGCGTTTAAATCGTCAATTTTTTCCTGTGTGATGTTCATTCTATTCTAGATCTGAGTATGGAGATATGGATTTCGAGACAGTTAACCGCTCTTCATACACATCTGGATTTATATTCTTTTCTAAATAAATCCTTTTAAAATAAAACCGTTCCAATTTGCATTGGAACGGCCTTTATCTTTTTGTGCGGAAGAAGGGACTCGAACCCCCACGCCGTGAAGCGCCAGATCCTAAGTCTGGTGCGGCTACCAATTACGCCACTTCCGCAGTTAGGATTTATTAAGGACTGCAAAGATAGCGTTTTGCATCAATTATCAAAAAGTAAAATGATTTATTTTTAATAAAAATTCGTCATTTTGATAAGAACAGAATTCTCTTTTGTTTATTATTCTAATTATTAAGGTTTTAGCTCGTCTTGTAAATGAAAGAGATAGTTTACCGCTTTAACCAACCTGCTGCCATACCACGAAAACATTTCTCCATCTACCAACATTACTTTTGCTTCTGGTAGCATAGATTTGATTTCTTTGAGGTGTTTTTCTTTAAAAGGGTAGGGCTCTGAAGAGAGGAAAACCAGTTTGCAGTTTGCAGTTTGTAGTTCTTCTAGTGCAATTTCGGGATACCTACTTTGGGTCATTACATTTTGCAAGCCAATTTTACGTAAGATATCATCAATAAAAGTATCCCTTCCGGCAAACATGTAAGGGTCTTTCCAAATTAAATACGCTACGCTTTGATGAATACCTTTTGTTAAGGCTAAAGTTTGCAGGTCTGTAAAACCAGCATTGATTAAATGATTTAAATAAGCAGCTTCTGGTTCTCGATTTACAATTTCGCCAATTTGTGTTATGGTAGTCATGGCCTCTTCCAGATTACTGATGTCGCTCATCCATACCGGAAATTCTTCCATCAGTAATTCTACCTCATGTTGCGTGTTTTCTTCTTTGTTGCCAATAATCAAATCGGGCTGAAGGGCCCTAATTTGATCAATTCTTAGTTTTTTGGTACCCCCAACTTTTGTTCTAGTGGCAAATTTTTCTATGGGATGGATGCAAAATTTGGTAATGCCGATTACTTCTTCATCCAAGCCCAAATCAAATAACAGCTCAGTTTGCGATGGAACGATCGAAACAATTCTTTGAGGTGGGTAATTGATGGTTACCGTTCTGTGAAGTTGGTCAACAAAAGTTCTTTGCATTGTGCATTAATCTGCCAATTGATCTACAACGATCTTAATTTCACTATCTGTAACCGTAATGACCCGCTCTTTGTATAAACCACCAATTGCCTTTTTAAATGCACTTTTGCTAATCTGGAAACGTTCATAGATTTCTTCAGGTGTACTTTTGTCGCCCAATAGAATAACACCACCATTTTCTCTCAATTCTTTTAAAATTACTTCTTTGGTATCGAGGATATGGCCATAACCCATGGGTTGTAAGCTCAAATCTATTTTACCTTCAACACGCACTTTTTTTACCCAGCCTTTGCGTTGCTCACCAGGTTTTAAATTGGCAAATAGCTCATTGTGATAAAGTAATCCAGTATATCTGTTATTGATAATGGCATTAAAACCTAAATCAGTTTGTTCGCTGATCAATAAATTTACTTCATCACCTTCGTCCAGATCAAAATCATCTTCTTCAATAAATTTATCTAATCTGGAAGAAGCTAACATGCGCTGGTTATTCTCATCTAAATAAACATATACTACATAAGCTTCTCCTTTATGCATTGGTCTTTTTTGTTCGCGTACCGGAACATAAATGTCTTTGCCAATACCAAGGTCCATATAAGCGCCATCTTCGCTTGCGTCAACCACGGTTAAATAAGCAAAATCATCAACCTCAGCAAGAGCCTGTTTAGTAGTGGCAATTGTATTTCCATCTTTATTTACAAATACAAACGCTTTGATGTTGTCGCCCAGTTCTGCATTTTTAGGTACATCAAGGTAGGGCAATAAAATTTCCCGTTCACCATCAGATAAACTTAAACCATCACTATTTTTTGCTACAATTCTTAAGTCGTTGTATTTTCCTATTTCAATCATTTTATTAATCTTAAACCAAACTGTTGCTTCATGTCGACACAAACCAACAGTTTGGAATTACAAAGGTAACAATCTTTAAGCGGGAAAGCTGTGCGTTTTGTGCTGTTCTAAATAAATTGTGATTTTAACAATAAAGTTGATTTCTGTATGAGATAGATGTTCTTCCTAAAAGAAAGGTAATTTGTCTCGATCTATAGTTAAGGACAAGTTCTGTGCCTTACCTCAAAAACAGAGTTGCTAATTTAGCCTACCACAAACAGGAATAATGATTTGTGCCCAACCTCCATAAAATACATTTAAGTATCACCTATAAAACAAACCAATGATGGCAAATTTAGCAGCAGAACAAATTGATTTAGGTCCAAGTAAGGTAGCCAATGAGGGCAAGGCTTTTGTGCTTCCACACCCCGAGTGGTTGGGCATCCAGACTTTTATAAGTACGGCACAGCAACTACCTACCACCAAAGCTACAATGGATGCCACTTTACCTGCTAAACCATCGGGTACGGATGCTTTATTTGCTAAATTGTTAACTGCTTATAAGACACTAAAAACCTCTTGCGACCAATTCGAAAAAATAACACTGCCAGATAGCGTAACCTGCGCCAGCAATGTGGTTACCTATAACAATAAGGTGCAAACCTATTACCCAGCCCTGATTAAAGAACTAGAAAAATACAATGAAGACGCTACTACTGCAGCAGAAATTGCAGCGAATGAAACGATAATGAAACGTTTTGCAGCCGTTTGCGATTTGTTGATCAGGGAGGCGGCCAAGCATCATGAACATGCCCAAAAAGTATACAATGCGCTAAAAAGTTTCTCAGCCGAAACCTTAGTGAGCAGACAGGATATTGTGAATTTACACCTTGAATTTAGCAACGAATTTGATACCGAAGAAGGGGTGATAGCCAAACTGGAAAAAAGGATAAAATTTATTAAAGACCTGATAGATGAGCTACAGAAAGAGTACGAACATGATGTAATTGTAGCTGCAACCTCGGCAACCTATGCCTTCATGCCGCCATTTGGCACCATCGCTGCTGCCATTGTAATGGGCGTTTATACCGATAAGGCCATTAAAATTAAAGCGCAGATAGAAGGTTATGAAGAAGAGGCAGATAAACTGAAGGGTACCCTAGCTGCTGATAGGATTGTGTCGGCAACTTTAGCCAGTGTAAAACAAGACTTGGTTAACCTACAAAGTAAAATTGATGCAGCACTACCGGGCATTGGCAAAATACAAGGGTTATGGTTTAGTATGGAACATTCGTTAAAGGAGGCCAAAACAATTCTTAAAGATAATGTACAGGATTTGCCAGCATTTATGGCAACATTGGGGCTCGAAAATGCACAATTGGAATGGAAAACAGCCAGTGTTGCGGCTGCAAAATATACCGAAATTGCCTTTATTAAAGTGATCCCGGCAGCTAATACCAAAAAACTAAGCAGAGCTGCTGATGAATTTATGCAGCACCTAAAAGTTGTACACCTGGCCAAATAAATATTGAACCAATTTACATTTAACCCAATTGTTGGTCTTCCTAAATCAAATTAATACATGGAATTTTCTCCTTATCCCGATCAAATAGACTGGGCAGCAAAATATGAATTGTTGCAGCTCAAGTTAAAAGCACCTTATACCAGCTCAACTTACCAAGAGGGAGCTTATTATATTTGCCGCGAAGCGGTGGTAAAGCTAGATGCATTGATAGAGAAAGTTAATGCACTGCCTAAAGCACCGCTATTTGTGGTGATCATTGCCGATGTGGTTTGTTTTCCGAAAAGGATTAAAATTGTAAACCAGGCTTATATTATCATTACACGCCTTGTTAAATACCAGCCCTTAAACGATGCGGGCTCACAGTTAGAATTTTCGCCAACAGACAAACGATTGGCGTCTTTAAGTGTTTACAGTGCCGAAGTAGGGGGTGTACTTTATGCCAATATTTCTCGTGCGCAGGGCGGAAGCGAAATTTTAGATGCCGGAGACTATAAAACAGGGGTTGGTATTCAGATTTCGAAAGACTCAGACCAGCACCTTCAATTTAAAATCCTTCAGCAAGCCAGTCTTATTTCGCTCTTAAGCAAAGGTAAAGTACCTACCCTTATTGCCAAGGAGCTAGAAATGTCGCTTTCCATCCTCTACCAAATGGCTACCGCCATGATAGGTAAGGATACGGTCACAGCCAGAAAGGTATTACAGGGCATTAAAACATTCAGTACAGATTCGCCAATGTTTTACGACCAGTATTTACAGAGCAGTGCTTTATTGGCCGAGTTAAATTTAGAAGGGGCTCAGCTTAATTTTGTTCCGGTTTTAAATGCACAGACCTATAAGGAAGTTGCGGTTGGCTTTGTAACGGCATTGAAGGCTTTTGAAGACAATTATAATCATTTTGATGCTGCGGTAGACAATAAGGAAGACCAACTGAAGTATGGGCAACTAATGCTCGATAACCTTAAAACCAGCCAAGCATTTACTGCCCGTTTAATTGCACAGGCCGAGAACAATATGAAGATTGCAGAAAACGCACTCGAAAATACCCAAAAAAATATGCGTGATGCTTCACTTGCTGCCACATTTGCCGGCGGAGATTTTAATGTAGGCATTAAGGTTTGGGTAGCTAAAGAAAAGCTGAGTGCTGCTTTTAGCATTTGTACCGCCGTAATTACTTTCGCCCCACTAATGGGTAGAATGTTTATGGGCGATGCCACTGCAGCCAGTGGTGCAGGTGCCGCCGCCGCACAAGCAGCCAATGCAGCCAATGCAGGAGTAAAGACCATTTCTGCTTGGGAGAAGTTTGATAAAATTATGCAAACATTAGCCAAATCTATGGAAAACCTAACCAAGGTTGGGCGGCTTTTGGGCGGACTGTCTGTATTTATCAATAAGGTTAGAAAAGCAGCTGAAAAGATTTCGCAGGCCGAACATATTGGTGATTTCGTGATCCCTTCTAGCGACAATATTACCGCCCAAACCGAGTGGAACATTTTTAGAGAGCAAGTAGATAGTATGCTGGCTTTTGTTGTAGAAGAAAATATTGATGGGGCCAGAGAATATAGGTTAGCATTGGCTACACTTTCTATTTATGGTAAGGCCCAAGCAGAATCCCAAGCGGCATTGCTACAGGTTACACAAGAGGCGGCCCGTTTATACCTGCAACAAGCGGCCGATCTGGAGATGGAAACGACGATTAAAAAATACCTGACTAGTTTAAAAGACGATCAACAAGCCTATGGCAAGGCAAAATATGAAGCCTTCGTAATGATCATGAACATTAAACGTAATATGTTTAACGCCGAACGCAACTATATAAGGGCCTATAAGTATTGGGCACTAAGAGAATCGACAATTACACCTTCTATTTTAAAATCGGCAAACGACCTCTTGATTGATATAGGCAGAATGAACCTCGATTATGCAGATGCCTTGGCAGGTTTTGATAGGATTCCGCAAGATTTTGGCAATCAAACCGGTAGCAATGCCACTGTAGAAATCATTTCGCCCGACATTTTAAAATCATTTAAAGAAACAGGTAATGTTAATTTTGCCATTAACATTAACGATCCCTTTTTAAAATCTTGGAACCGGGTGCGGATTACCCGCATAAGGGTTTGGTTGTATGGTTTGCCCACTACCGAAGTAGAATTGACCATTTCAAACTCTGGCCAATATGCCGATAGAAATGGAGCAGATACCTATCGTTTTAGCAGCAAGCCTACCGAACTCAACTTCTCTTATAATGAACCAGCAGGTCAGGTATCAGGCATTATCATGGATGGCGAAATAGCTAGCGAATTAACTGGGAAATACTTTGAACCTACACCTTATACCGAGTGGAACATTAGCGTTCCTAAAACCGACGAATTTAAAGCGCATTTGAAATCCATTCAAAAAATAGTGGTCATCTTTTCGGGCAAGGCCATTCCTGCCAAGATTAAAGGGACAGCTCATTTGTCAGAAAACATAGCTCCTTTTCAGCTCACTTAATTCTAAATAGATTACAAATGGGTAAAATTGATTACAACCAAAGCCTGATAGGTGAGATTTTTCCACTTACCGATAATGCCAATGAAATTGGGCACATGGGCTTTCTCTATAGTTTTCCGCTAAACGATTACCAAACCAGAAAGGTTTACTATTGGGTAGGTACTACCGATAAAGAACTGAAGTTGAAATTTAAGTGGAAAGTTACACCCTTAAATAACCGCGAAGTATTGATCAGTTGTTCGCACCCAAAAAAGGCTTTTAATGGAATATTGAGCTTAACCAATTTAAATAATAGGTTAATGCTCATTGTAGAAGAAAAAGCGTTGCCGGCCAATGAGGAAGAGGTGCCAGCAGCTTCGCGCTTTAAAGTAAAATATATTGAGGGTAGCCCATTGTTTTTCGAGATAAATTCATCTACCGGCCATTACTGTATTCCTGATCGCTTTAATTCTCCCTATAAGATTGACGATGTTCCGTTTAACCTTGTACAATGTGGCGAAATTGATGATGCCTTTAGGAAAGCTTCCGATTTGCCTTTTCGCTATTTTTCTTGGTTTTTAGTTATAGACGAACAGGCCACCAGCAAAGAAATGATCAACAGTCTAAGGGATGCCAAACCGCTTCGGGCCATTTCAGAAAAACTGGGGATCACCATTGATGAGTCCTATCTGCAAAAGCTAAAGCGTTAAGTTGAGCTCTCAAACTAGTACCTATTAGATCACAAAAAAATATTCCTAATGTCAATATCTTTTCAACCTTTAATTACAACAGATTTAAGTGGGGTATTTGCACTTAGTGAGGATGATTTTAAACAAATTCAGTTGCGAGTAAATTCATGTGATGTAGGTGAAGTTGCCATACAAACCATTTGTAGAAGTTTACCCGCATTTAGGGGCGCAGTAGCTGCAGCGGCCGAATGGAAAAGTACCCTGTTGCCTGAACTAAAAAAGCTAGCCAAAGAGCTGAATGCTTTTACCGAACAAACCATCTCCGCATTTGTTCTCGTAGAAGACCAAATTGAAGCTTTACCAGAAAGTACAGCTATCTTGCCCATTGAACTTAAACAGGAAACAAAAAAAATGATTGATAATTTAGGCCAAAACTTGAAACCTTTATACACGCGTTTGGAAACATTAAATGCGGGTTTGGCTACTTTTGTGGTTGCCAATGCAGCCCTTGATTTTCAGATTGCGAGTAAAAAATTGGGTTTTATGATGCAAACGATTACTGAAAACCTCAATCGTTTAGAAGCAGCCAATAGCCGAATAAGAGGGCGGTGGTTTACCCTATACAATGAACTGCGAGATTATGCTACTTTAGAAAGTGATATAGACATGGCATTTATCATGGGCCTACAATTAAAAGCCGCCATTTCTGGTTGGAGAAAACTAGAGGCTGATACGGCTCGTTTTTTAACTAATAATTAATTATTGAGTTGCTGAGCTCGTTAAATTTTAATGGGCTTATTCATATTTAAAACTTTTAAATACCAGATTATTTTTAGAGATTTACTTTTTGCATTAAATTTTTATTGCTAAATAGTTAAAAATCAGTCTTTATGCCAATTCATCGCTCTCAGCAGGCAAGTGAAGTTCAGGTTAACTATCTTATTGGATTAATGGATAGTATTCACCCTATAAGTGATTTGCTTAAAAGCGAAATTAGAACCCACATTGTTGCCTTTCAATTCAAAAAAGACGAACTCATTGTTGAAGATAATGGTTATTGTCATTACATGTACTTTATACAAAAAGGTGCATTGATGGGAAGAACGATCTACAAGGGAAAGAAAATTGTTACCTATATCTCGATCGAAAATGAATTTGTAAGCTCGATTTCTGGTCTGTATGCAAAGAATGTTTCGAAAGAGGAAATTACGGCCATAGAAGATTCGGAAGTATTGGCGCTATCTACAGATACCCTACAGCAACTTTTTTTAACACATTTTGATTTTAACTTTCTGTTCAGGATCATTTTAGAACAATATTATAAGGATGCCCAAGAGCGTGCACACATTGTGCGGGTGGGCAGTGCAAAAGAGCGTTACCTCTATTTTGCACAAACCACGGTTGGGTATATGGAACGTTTACCTGTTGAGTACGTGGCGGGTTTGTTAGATATGACCCCTTTAACCTTTGCCAAAATCAAAAAACAATATGAGTTGTCGAGAGAGAATGATAAAGAGATTGAAAAACTGTGCAAACAGCTTGAAATCTGCATGATCGAAAAGGAGGTGTTTAAAGACAGGGATTTGAGTCTCAATAGCCTTTCTAAACAATTACATTTATCAACGCATCGATTATCCTCATTGCTCAACAACCAGTTTCAGCAAAAATTCATGGACTTTGTAAATACTTATCGTATCAATTATATCAAAGCTCAGATTGCCACTCCTGGTATATTACATAATTACACCATCGAAACCATAGCCAATAATGCCGGCTTTTCATCAAGAAGTGCCTTTTACAATGCCTTTAAAAAAATAGTTGGCATGAGCCCTGTTGAGTATGTTAAAAGTTTAGCGCTTATTGAGGTTCCAGAAATAATGATGGCAGATTATGCCAGTGCTTAACCTAGAATAAAAATTCGAGATATTTTAAGGGATACATCATCCTAATAAATTTTGTCCGTAGTTATAAATACGGACAAAATTAGGTTTAAAGGCCACTGTTCATTTGAGAGAGGATAGTTACCTTCGGGCTATCCGCTCGCTCTCAATGTTATACCTCCTTGCTGGCGTTGCGCTTAACTTAACTATTAAAAATAAGAAAATGTAGCCCAAAGAATTGGCTGTGTTTTTATAGTGCATGTTTTTGAAACAATCAAATTTAAACCTATAAACTAAACAAACTCAATTATGGACATTTATCCTTTTGTAGGAGAGATCAGGCTCTATGGGGGAATTAACATTCCTATCGATCCGCAAAACCCCGACGCCAGGCCCTGGGTATTCTGTGATGGATCGCTATTGGACGTCAATCATTTTTATGAACTTTTTATTCAAATTGGCAACGCCTATGGTGGCGATGGCCATAGTACCTTTGCCGTACCCGATCTGCGTGGAAGGGTTCCAATTCATATTGGTACACAGCCAGGGGCGTTAAACCTAAACATGTTTGCGCAATTTGGGGGCGAATATACAGCCGTGCTGCCTACGCATATTCCTGTGCATAACCATGGGATGCAGGCTTCGAAGGCTGTAGCAGAAACCAATGTGCCAACCGATAATCTGATTGCCGTAGCTGAAACAGCTGTTTCCTTTGTAAGTGAAGCAAAAGTTGAAACTTTAGTAAAAATGAGCGACAAGAATGTGGCGCCTTATGGCTATACAGACAACACCATTTTGGTGATGCAAAATTACATGCCAATTAATTATATCATTTCAACTTCTGGACGCCCAGTTCGCCCACAATAACGCATAAATATGGAAAACTACGTAGGAGATATCAAAATATTTTCAAGTGATGCTGTGCCACCAGATTGGATTAAATGCAATGGACAGCTACTAAGGATCGCCGACTACAGGGATACTTTATACAAAATACTGCTTAACCAATATGGGGGCGATGAAAGCCAGGGTACTTTTGCGGTGCCCGATTTAAGAGGGGTATTGCCCATTGGTGCAGGCCAGAAAGTGGCGCCAGATACAGGAAGCCGTAAGCCTGGTGAAAAGACAGGTGCGGTAGGGATTACCTTAACGGTTGACCAGTTGCCACCCCATACGCACGATATAGCGGGTTCAGATAAGGATATTGTATCTGGTTTTGTGGCCAATGGTGTTTTTGCCAAAACAAAAACGGTCGACTCCGACCCTTCAAAAGAAGTGCCGATTAAATACTATAGTCCTAAGGGCGATAGTTTAACGAAAATGGATGACCGAACCATTGGTGGTCCCATTTCGGTTACGGGTAGCTCGGTTACTTTTGGTACACCTCTTCCCATTTCGCAAGGGGTAACTGGAATGGTGTATTGCATTGCCTTAAAGGGCATATTCCCTACACCAAGTTAATTTATCAATTTTTTTAAAAAACAATCAATATGGATGCATATATAGGAGAAATTAGAGTGTTTTTAGGTACTTATGTGCCAAGGGGTTGGCTGCGCTGTGAAGGCGACCTGCTGAACGTAAGCAGTTTTTATCCATTGTACAGGGTGATCGGGAATTTATATGGTGGAGATGCACAAAGGTTTAACCTGCCCGATTTAAGAGGCAGGGTAATGATAGGTGCCGGAGAGGCTCCCTCACATACCAAATATGTTGTAGGCAAACCCGGAGGGCAATCAAGCGCGGTTATTACAAAAGTACCTCCACATGGCCATGAAATGAAGGGCGCAAATGTTGCGGCCAACAGCACAAGCCCAGAGGGCAATATGTTTGCCAAAATGAATTCGAGAGAAGGTTATTACGGCACCTCACTCGCTACGGTGAATACAAAGCTTAAAACAGGTGCAATTTTACCAGTAGGTAAATCGGCCCCAGTTAGTATCGAACAAACTTCAGTAGCCTTAAGATATATTATTTGTGTAGACGGATATGCTCCGTTTTAACCATTAGACGCTATACTGATAGGCTATCTTCTCTTTGGGGAGATAGCCTATCCTATTTATCTCATCTCCTTATCCGAGTTTAACTTTCCGGTTTTTATGAAACTAAACTTCTACTTTCTTTTTCTTTTCTTGTTAATTTCAAAAGCCCTGTCTGCGCAAGTAACAGTGGTGTATAAAGATGGGGTGCAAACCACAGATGTAACGTTAACAAAAGATGCACAACTCTTTAATGGCAAAGTTGCCTTTACCGGAACTGGAACAGATTTTAGGGGGATAACTTTTACCTACCGGTTAAGGTGGTGCCCCAACTATAAAAACCTGGGTTTTGCTGCTTGGATGATCGGTGCCGACGAGGATGATAATGCAGGCTGCGCCGTAGGCAATGCCTATTGGTTTAACCGGGCCAATACCAGTGTGCCGCCCGGCCGTGATTATGGTGGCTGGGAACGACCTGGGGTTAGTGGGGTAAGCGCACCAAACAGTGGGGCCTTGTATGCTTCTGGTACGGGCACCTATGGCAAGGCCACCATTACTACAAGTAAACCTAGCGCTACAGGTTCTACGAGCGCCACCATGGGGCTCACCGTGGTTTCGGATGGGGGACAAACCTTGGATAAAGGGGTGATTTACTCAATCAGCCCCATTCCGGATAACGCCGTACCGGGAATAGGAAATACCAAAGTGGCCATTACAGGCAGCGGCGAGGGTGCATTTAGCAGTTTGGTTACTGGTTTAATACCTGGACGATACTATCTTGCGCGGGCCTATGCCATAAATGCCAGTGGCACTACACTTGGTGATCATGAATTTGTTACCATGCCCACGCCTGCTATTTCGGCCCCGAGTACAACTGGGGTAGGTAATACAACTTATGGTACGCCATCAGGATCGGGTAGTTTTACGTTGGCTGGGGCAAACCTGGAGCAGGGGATTTTGATAAGTGCACCAACGGGTTTCGAAGTGAGCTTAAGTAGTAATGGCACTTATACCAGTACGTTAACTGTAGGAGCTGCGGGTAACCTAAGTTCGACAAGGGTTTATGTGCGTCTTTCGGCAACAGCTGCAGTTGCTAGCTATTCGTCGAGTGTGGTGAACGTGAGCAGCGGTCCCTATGCGGAAGCCAAAACATCGGCAATTAATAGCGTTTCGGTTAGTGCCGCCCCTTTAACCATCAGGGCCGATGATGGGGCTAAAATTTATGGGCAGGCACTGAGTACAGGCAGTTCTACTGCTTATACCATCACCTCTGGTACTTTAAAAAATGGAAATACCATTAGCGCGGTTACCCTTACGCCCGGAAATGGAGGGGCGGCAAATGACAATGTAAATACTTATAACAATACTTTAATACCCTCAGCAGCTACAGGCGCCAATGGTTTTGTAGCGGGTAATTATAACATTACCTATGTGGGCGGTAACATTACGGTTAGTCCAGCTACTTTAGCTTATGTGGTCAATTCGGTAAACCGCATTTATGGTGCCTCAAACCCTACACTTACAGGTACGGTAACCGGCTTTGTAAATGCCGAGAGCCAAGCTACCGCGACTACGGGCACCTTAACTTTAAGTACAAGTGCTACCACTAGCAGTAACGTGGGTAATTATGCGGTTAATTGTAGTGGCTTAACTGCCAACAATGGCAATTATGTTTTTGTACAGGCTAGTACTAATGCTACTGCGTTTACCATTAGCCCTGCTACTTTAACTTATATAGCCAATTACGTTAGTAGAACTTATGGGACTGCAAACCCTGTATTTACTGGTGGGGTAACAGGATTTGTAAATGGCCAAACCCAAGCTTCTGCTACCACGGGTACAATCGTTTTTAGTTCGATTGCAACGAGCAGCAGTAATGCGGACTTCTATGCTATTAATGGCAGTGGCCTAACGGCCAATAATGGTAATTATGTTTTTGTACAACATCAGCAAAATGAATATATTTTGCAAATTAATCGTGCTACTTTAACTTATGTGGCCAATGCTGCCAGCAGAACTTATGGTACTGCCAATCCTGTGTTTACTGGTACGGTAACCGGGTTTTTATTGGGGGAAACCATAGCAACGGCTACTACAGGTACCTTAAGTTTCAATTCAAATGCTTCCATTACCACTAATGTGGCGCAGTCTGCAATTACTGGGAGTGGCTTGATCGCTAATAATGGTAATTATATTTTTGTACAAGCATCAGGTAACAGTACCGCATTAACCATTACACCGGCCAGCTTAACTTATAAGGCCAATGCTGCCAACAGAAGCTATGGTGCTGCCGACCCTACATTTACAGGTACGGTAACTGGATTTGTAAATGGGCAAAGCTTGGCTACTGCGACTTCAGGTACACTTGCTTTCAGTTCGAGCGCAACGAGCAGCAGTAATGTGGGGGCTTATGACATTACTGGTAGTGGCTTAACGGCCAACAGGGGCAATTACGTTTTTGTACAGGCCAGTACTAACGCTACTGCGCTTACCATTAACCCTGCTGCTTTAACTTATACGGCCAATTCGGTCAGTCGGCCCTATGGCACGGCCAACCCTACATTTACGGGTACGGCAACTGGGCTTGTAAATGGGGAAACCCTAGCTACAGCCACCACAGGTAGCTTAAGCTTCAGTTCTAACGCTACCAACAGCAGTAATGTGGGTACTTATGCCATTAACGGCAGTGGTTTAACGGCTAATAATGGGAATTATGTTTTTGCTCAAGCAGGAGGGAATAACACGGCTTTAGCCATTACACCTGTAGCCTTAACTTATACGGCCAATGCAGCCAGCAGAGGGTATGGAATGGCTAACCCTGTTTTTACGGGTACCTTAACAGGTTTTGCGCTGAGCGATAACCAGGCCAATGCCACTACAGGTACCTTAACTTTTACTTCCAGTGCCGATTTGACCTCGCCCACAGGGCAATATGCCATTAACGGCAGTGGCATAAGCGCAAACAATGGAAATTATACTTTTGCACAGGCCAGTGCCAATGCCACTGCGCTAACGGTTACCAAGACTGCACAAGTGATCAACTTTGCAGCCTTGGCAGCAAAGACCTATGGCGATGCCCCCTTTGCATTGACCGCAACAGGTGGGGGCTCTAGCCAAGCCATTACCTATATAAGCTCAAATACCAATGTGGCCACCATTGTAGGTAACACAGTTACCATTGTTGGCACTGGTAGTAGCACGATCACTGCCTCACAAACTGGCGATGCGCAGTATAATGCTGCAATTTCAGTTGACCAGACTTTAACGGTTAATAAGGCCACACAGTCGATTACCTTCGCTACATTAGCCAACAAAACTTATGGCGATGCGGCCTTTAATTTGACAGCTACAGGTGGTGCATCTAATCAAACAGTTACGTATGTAAGCTCGAATACCAATGTGGCCACTATTACAGGTAATACGGTTACAATAGTTGGTGCTGGCAATACTACGATTACTGCTTCACAGTTAGGTGATGGAAATTATAACGCAGCAACGGCGGTTGATCAGGTTTTGACGGTAGATAAAGCTGCCCAAACCATCACATTCGCTGCATTAACAAATAAAACCTTTGGCGATGCACCTTTTGCTTTAAGTGCTACAGGTGGGGCTTCCAATCAAACAGTTACTTATGTAAGCTCAAATACCAATGTGGCCACTATTGTTGGCAATATGGTTACCATTGTAGGGGCTGGTAACACCACCATTACGGCTTCGCAAGTTGGTGATGCCAACTATGCTGCAGCAACACCTGTTGACCAGACATTAACTGTAGCTAAAGCTACTCAAACGATTACTTTCACGGCATTAACAAACAAAATATACGGCGATGCAGCCTTTGCATTAACCGCCACAGGTGGAGCTTCAAACAATCCAATTAGCTATGTGAGCTCGAATACCAATGTGGCGACGATTGTAGGTAGTACAGTTACCATTATAGGTGCTGGCAATACCACCATTACCGCTTCACAAGCAGGTGATGCAAACTATGCTGCTGCAACACCTTTAGACCAGACGTTAACAGTGGCTAAAGCTACCCAAGTCATTACCTTTATCGCGTTAACGAACAAAACCTATGGCGATGCTGCTTTTGCATTGACCGCTACAGGTGGAGTTTCCAATCAAACCATTACCTATGTAAGCTCGAATACCAATGTAGCCACTATTGTAGGTAACATGGTTACTATGGTGGGTGCAGGCAGCACTATCCTTACAGCTTCGCAAGCTGGCGATGCGAATTATGATGCAGCAAGTCCTGTAGATCAGACATTGACTGTTGGTAAAGCTGCGCAAACGATTACTTTCGCTGCATTAACGAATAAAACCTACGGGGATGCAGCATTTGCCTTGACGGCTACAGGTGGCGGTTCCAATCAAACGATCAGTTATGTAAGTTCGAATACCAATGTGGCTACCATTGTGGGTAATATGATTACTATAGTTGGTGCTGGTAATACCACCATTACTGCCTCACAAGCTGGTGATGCGAACTACAATGCGGCAATAGCTGTTGACCAAACTTTGACTGTAGGTAAAGCTGCTCAAACCATCAACTTTGCTCCGTTAACGAATAAAATTTATGGCGATGTAGCCTTTGCTTTAAATGCTACGGGTGGTGGCTCTAACCAAACGATTACTTATGTAAGTTCAAATACCAATGTGGCTACCATTGTAGGTAATACAGTTACCATTGTAGGGGCCGGTAGTACTACCATTACGGCTTCGCAAGTTGGTGATGCGAACTATAATGCGGCAATAGCAGTAGACCAAACTTTAACAATTAATAAGGCCTCGCAGTCGATCACCTTTGCGGCATTGACCAATAAAATATACGGTGATGTTCCTTTTGCCTTGACGGCTACAGGTGGTGGTTCCAATCAAACCATTACTTACGTGAGTTCGAACACCAATGTGGCTAGAATTATAGGTAATACGGTTACAATAGTTGGTGCGGGTAGCACCACAATTACTGCTTCACAGCTAGGTGATGCGAATTATATGGCAGCAACAGCTGTTGATCAGGTTTTGACAATAGATAAAGCTGCCCAAACCATTACTTTCGCAGCATTAACGAACAAAACCTATGGCAATGCACCTTTTGCTTTGAATGCTACAGGCGGGGCATCTAACCAAGCCATTACTTATGTGAGCTCGAATACCAATGTGGCTACTATTGTAGGTAATACTGTAACGATTGTGGGTGCTGGCAATACCACCATTACAGCTTCACAAGCAGGCGATGCCAATTATGCTGCGGCAAGTGATGTACCACAAACTTTAACGATTGACAAGGCCTCGCAGTCGATCATTTTTACTGCATTAACCAACAAAACCTACGGTGATGCAGCCTTTGCTTTAAGTGCTACAGGTGGGGCATCTAACCAAACGATTACTTATGTGAGCTCGAATACCAATGTAGCTACTATTGTGGGTAGCTTGGTTACGATTGTAGGTGCTGGTAATGCCACCATCACGGCCTCACAAGCAGGGGACACCAATTATGCTGCAGCAAATCCTGTTGATCAGGTTTTGACCGTAGGTAAAGCTGCACAAACCATCAGCTTTGCTCCATTAACGAATAAAATTTACGGTGATGCACCTTTTGTTTTAAGTGCTACAGGTGGTGGTTCCAACCAAACGATCACTTATCTAAGTTCTAATACGAACGTGGCAACTATTGTTGGTAATACAGTGACTATTGTAGGTGCTGGCAATACGACTATTACGGCTGCTCAGGCTGGTGATGCCAACTATAATGCGGCAAGCCCTGTTGATCAAGGATTGACTGTGGATAAGGCCACTCAAACCATCACTTTTGCTGCATTAGCAAACAAAACTTATAACGATGCACCTTTTGCATTGACCGCTACAGGTGGCGGTTCCAACCAAACGATTACTTATGTCAGCTCGAATACCAATGTGGCCACCATTGTGGGTAACCAAGTTACGATTATAGGTGCAGGCAATACGACGATTACCGCTTCGCAGGCTGGTGATGGAAATTACAATGCGGCAAGCCCTGTTGATCAAGCCTTGACCGTGGGTAAAGCTAATCAGACCATTACTTTCACGGCATTAACGAACAAAACCTATGGCGATGCAGCCTTTACTTTAAATGCTACGGGCGGAGGTTCAAATCAAACCATCGCTTATCTAAGCTCAAATACCAATGTGGCGACCATTGTGGGTAACCAAGTTACGATTATAGGTGCTGGCAATACTACCATTACCGCTTCACAGGCTGGCGATGGAAATTACAATGTAGCAAGTTCTGTTGATCAGGTTTTGACCGTGGATAAAGCTGCCCAAACCATTACTTTCACAACATTAGCGAACAAAACCTATGGCGATGCGGCCTTTACTTTGACCGCTACAGGTGGTGGTTCCAATCAAACCATCACTTATCTAAGTTCGAATACCAATGTGGCTACTATTGTAGGTAACCAAGTTACGATAGTAGGTGCAGGCAATACAACGATTACGGCCTCGCAGGCTGGTGATGGAAATTACAATGCTGCAAGCCCTGTTGATCAGGTCTTAACGGTGAACAAAGCAGCTCAGTCAATTACTTTTACTGCATTAGCGAACAAAACCTATGGTGATGCGCCTTTTGCTTTAAGTGCCACAGGTGGCGCTTCAAACCAACCTATCACTTATGTAAGCTCGAATACCAATGTGGCCACCATTGCGGGTAATACGGTTACCATTGTAGGTGCAGGCAATACCACCATTACCGCTTCACAAATTGGGGATGCCAACTATGCTGCTGCAACGGATGTGCCACAGACTTTAACAATTAACAAAGCTTCGCAGTCGATCATTTTTACTACATTAACCAATAAAACCTATGGCGATGCAGCCTTTGCTTTAAGTGCCACAGGTGGTGCTTCAACCCAAACCATCACTTATGTAAGCTCGAATACCAATGTAGCCACTATTGTTGGTAATACAGTTACGATAATAGGGGCAGGCAATACGACGATTACAGCTTCACAAGCTGGTGATGCCAACTATAACGCTGCAACACCTGTTGACCAAGTTTTGACGGTAGGTAAAGCAGCTCAAGCCATTACCTTCGCTGCATTAGCGAACAAAACTTATAACGATGTGCCTTTTACATTGACGGCTACAGGTGGTGGTTCAAACCAAGCTATTACTTATGTAAGCTCAAATACCAATGTGGCTACCATTGTTGGTAACCTAGTTACGATAGTAGGGGCAGGCAGTACGACGATTACCGCCTCGCAGACTGGTGACGGAAATTACAATGCGGCAAGTGCTGTGGATCAGACTTTAACAGTAGGTAAAGCTAATCAGATCATTACCTTCACAGCATTAACCAACAAAACTTATAACGATGCACCTTTTGCATTAACGGCTACAGGTGGCGGTTCCAACCAAACGATCACTTACATCAGCTCAAATACCAGTGTAGCAACTATTGTTGGCAATATCGTTAGCATAGTAGGGGCAGGTAATACCACCATTACCGCCTCGCAAGCTGGCGATGGCAATTACAATGCGGCAAGTGCTGTTGATCAGGTTCTGACAGTAGGTAAAGCTAATCAGACCATTACTTTCACGGCATTAACCAACAAAACTTATGGTGATGTGCCTTTTGCATTAACGGCAACAGGTGGCGGCTCCAACCAAACGATTACTTACATCAGTTCGAATACCAATGTAGCCACTATAGTAGGTAACCAGGTTACGATAGTAGGTGCTGGTAATACTACCATTACTGCCTCACAGGTTGGTAATGGAAACTACAATGCGGCAATAGCTGTTGATCAGGTCTTAACGGTGAATAAAGCAGCTCAGTCGATTACTTTTGCTGCACTAGCCAATAAAACCTATGGCGATGCAGCCTTTACTTTAAATGCAACGGGTGGTGGTTCAAATCAAACGATCACTTATCTAAGCTCAAATACGAATGTAGCTACTATTGTAGGAAACTTAGTTACTATCATTGGTGCAGGCAATACTACGATTACTGCTTCACAAGCAGGTGATTCAAATTATACTGCGGCAATTCCTGTTGACCAAACCTTAACGGTGAACAAAGCTGCTCAAACCCTTACCTTCGCTGCATTAGCCAATAAAACCTATGGTGATGCTGCCTTTACTTTAAGTGCTACAGGTGGCGCTTCAAACCAGACCATCACTTATGTGAGTTCTAATACCAACGTGGCTACTATTTTAGGTAACCTAGTTACGATTGTAGGTGCTGGTAATACCACTATTACTGCTTCACAAGTAGGTGATGCAAACTATGCCGCGGCAACTTCAGTTGACCAGACTTTGACCGTGGGTAAAGCTGCTCAAAGCATCATCTTTACTGCATTAACGAATAAAACCTATGGTGATGCTGCCTTTACTTTAAGTGCTACAGGTGGGGCTTCAAACCAAGTGATCACTTATGTGAGCTCGAATACCAACGTGGCCACCATTGTTGGTAATCTAGTTACGATTGTAGGTGCAGGTAATACTACGATTACAGCATCACAAGCTGGAGATGGAAACTATAATGCATCAAGCCCAGTTGACCAAACTTTGACGGTAGGTAAAGCTGCTCAAGTGATCACTTTCACTGCATTAGCAAACAAAACTTATAATGACGCGCCTTTTGCACTAACCGCTACAGGTGGTGGTTCAAATCAAACGATTACTTATTTAAGTTCGAATACCAACGTGGCCACCATTGTTGGCAACCAAGTTACGATTGTTGGTGCTGGCAATACTACGATTACGGCTTCACAAGCTGGAGATGGAAACTATAATGCAGCAAGCCCAGTTGATCAGACTTTGACAGTGGGTAAAGCTGCTCAAGTGATCACCTTCACTGCATTAGTGAACAAAACTTATAATGATGCACCTTTTGTATTGACAGCTACTGGTGGTGGTTCAAACCAAACCATTACTTATGTAAGCTCAAATACTAGCGTGGCTACCATTGTGGGTAACCTCGTTACCATTGTAGGCGCTGGCAATACCACCATTACGGCTTCGCAGGCTGGTGATGGGAATTATAATGCGGCAACACCTGTTGATCAGACCTTGACGGTGGGTAAAGCTAGTCAAATTATCAGCTTTGCTGCATTAGCAAACAA
>NZ_LLWP01000001.1 GCF_001412215.1 Pedobacter sp. Hv1 | reverse complement strand
GGAAAGCAGAAAAAAACTTCAAAAAAAGTTTTGGAAAGCAAAAAAGTTTCCTACCTTTGCAACCCGCTACGGAGGTAACGACAGAAGGAGAAAGAGATTAGGAGGAGAGAGATTTGAAATAAGGGAAATAAGAAACGGCAAACGTTTTTAAGAAGTTTAAAAAGCTTCGAAAAAAAATAAAAAAAAGTTTGCAAGTTTAAAAAAGTTTCCTACCTTTGCAGTCCCAAACGAAACGGGAGTTCATCAACGGATGTTGAAAGGACAAATACAACAAGATTGAAACAATGAAAACGTCGGGCAGACGATCGGAACAATAAAGACCGATGGAAAGCGAAACGTTACATTGCAACATATAAAGATCACCGCGAGGTAAGATCGAAAAGTTCATTAAAGAGATATCATTTATACAGCGCAGCGAGGCAAACAGGTACGATTTCAAAGTACATGATACCGAGCTGTTTCTTAAGTCTGTTCTATCAGACAACATAATAGAATAAAGACTATTTAATTTTAATAATACTAGAATAAGAATGGTCAGCGTTCAAACAAAACATTTTACAATGGAGAGTTTGATCCTGGCTCAGGATGAACGCTAGCGGCAGGCCTAATACATGCAAGTCGAGGGGTAGGGTTAGCTTGCTAACCTGAGACCGGCGCACGGGTGCGTAACGCGTATGCAATCTACCTCTATCTGGGGGATAGCCCGGAGAAATCCGGATTAACACCGCATAAAATCACAGTACGGCATCGTACAATGATCAAATATTTATAGGATAGAGATGAGCATGCGTGTCATTAGTTAGTTGGCGGGGTAACGGCCCACCAAGACCACGATGACTAGGGGATCTGAGAGGATGACCCCCCACACTGGTACTGAGACACGGACCAGACTCCTACGGGAGGCAGCAGTAAGGAATATTGGTCAATGGAGGCAACTCTGAACCAGCCATGCCGCGTGCAGGAAGACGGCCCTCTGGGTTGTAAACTGCTTTTATTCGGGAATAAACCTACTTACGTGTAAGTAGCTGAATGTACCGAAGGAATAAGGATCGGCTAACTCCGTGCCAGCAGCCGCGGTAATACGGAGGATCCAAGCGTTATCCGGATTTATTGGGTTTAAAGGGTGCGTAGGCGGCCTGTTAAGTCAGGGGTGAAAGACGGTAGCTCAACTATCGCAGTGCCCTTGATACTGATGGGCTTGAATGGACTAGAGGTAGGCGGAATGTGACAAGTAGCGGTGAAATGCATAGATATGTCACAGAACACCGATTGCGAAGGCAGCTTACTATGGTCTTATTGACGCTGAGGCACGAAAGCGTGGGGATCAAACAGGATTAGATACCCTGGTAGTCCACGCCCTAAACGATGAATACTCGCTGTTGGCGATACACAGTCAGCGGCTAAGCGAAAGCGTTAAGTATTCCACCTGGGGAGTACGCCCGCAAGGGTGAAACTCAAAGGAATTGACGGGGGCCCGCACAAGCGGAGGAGCATGTGGTTTAATTCGATGATACGCGAGGAACCTTACCCGGGCTTGAAAGTTAGTGAAGTATCCAGAGATGGATGCGTCCGCAAGGACACGAAACTAGGTGCTGCATGGCTGTCGTCAGCTCGTGCCGTGAGGTGTTGGGTTAAGTCCCGCAACGAGCGCAACCCCTATGTTTAGTTGCCAGCACGTAATGGTGGGGACTCTAAACAGACTGCCTGTGCAAACAGAGAGGAAGGAGGGGACGACGTCAAGTCATCATGGCCCTTACGTCCGGGGCTACACACGTGCTACAATGGATGGTACAGAGGGCAGCAAGCTGGCAACAGCAAGCAAATCTCAAAAAGCCATTCACAGTTCGGATTGGGGTCTGCAACTCGACCCCATGAAGTTGGATTCGCTAGTAATCGCATATCAGCAATGATGCGGTGAATACGTTCCCGGGCCTTGTACACACCGCCCGTCAAGCCATGGAAGTTGGGGGTACCTAAAGTACGTAACCGCAAGGAGCGTCCTAGGGTAAAACCGATAACTGGGGCTAAGTCGTAACAAGGTAGCCGTACCGGAAGGTGCGGCTGGAATACCTCCTTTCTGGAGTAGTATAGACTACTCGCTGCGCAAAAAATGATACATATCTCTAAAGAAAACCAAAAAGATGACGCGAAAGCACTATTAAGGTAGTGGGTTAGCGAGATTGGAAAGGAATTACGGTTGACGGGTTACGATTGACGCGAAAGATAAAATCGTAAATCACCACAGTCGTATCTTATACAGTCCCGTAGCTCAGCCTGGTTAGAGCACTACACTGATAATGTAGGGGTCTCCAGTTCAAATCTGGACGGGACTACAAAAGCGAAAGTTTTTTTGGGGGATTAGCTCAGCTGGCTAGAGCGCCTGCCTTGCACGCAGGAGGTCAACGGTTCGACTCCGTTATTCTCCACCATCACCGGTGCCTGTTACAAAAGGCACGTTTATAATAGGAACGATTGTTCCCGGGATTGAAAAGTTCTTTGACATATTGGAAGAAGTTAAAAAAGAAGAGCAAACAACAATAGAGACGTTGTCAGCTTGAAGTCCTTCGGGGCTAGAATTGACAACTAATCAAAAAAAGCATTTATATAGGCGCAAAAGGCTATATAGAGAAGAAAGTAAGAAAGAGTATACGGGGGATGCCTTGGCTCTCAGAGGCGATGAAAGACGTGATAAGCTGCGATAAGCTGCGGGGATCAGCAAATATGAATTGATCCGCAGATTTCTGAATGGGGAAACCTGGCTAGTTGAAGACTAGTCGCACATAGTGCGCAAACCTGCCGAACTGAAACATCTAAGTAAGCAGAGGAAGAGAAAATAATAATGATTTCCTAAGTAGTGGCGAGCGAAAGGGAAAGAGCCCAAACCAGCTATGTTACGGCATAACTGGGGTTGTAGGACTACGATGTGGTATTAGCAAAATGAAGTGGAACAGGATGGGAAGCCTGGCAATATACGGTGATAGCCCGGTACACGTAAGTAATGCTAGCCTAGTAGTATCCTGAGTACCGCGAGGTCGGAGACGCCTTGTGGGAATCTGCCGGCACCATCCGGTAAGGCTAAATACTCCTGAGAGACCGATAGTGAACCAGTACCGTGAGGGAAAGGTGAAAAGAACCCCGAACAGGGGAGTGAAATAGAACCTGAAACCGTATACTTACAAGCGGTCGGAGCGTCCAGGTGGCGTGACGGCGTGCCTTTTGCATAATGAGCCTACGAGTTACTCTTCTCTGGCAAGGTTAAGTGTTTAAGACACGCAGCCGAAGCGAAAGCGAGTCTGAATAGGGCGTATAGTCAGGGGAGGTAGACGCGAAACCTTGTGATCTACCCATGGACAGGTTGAAGGTGCGGTAACACGTACTGGAGGACCGAACCGATAAACGTTGAAAAGTTTCCGGATGATCTGTGGGTAGGGGTGAAAGGCTAATCAAACTGGGAAATAGCTCGTACTCCCCGAAATGTTTTTAGGAACAGCGTCGTGGTTAAGTTATATAGAGGTAGAGCTACTGATTGGGTGCGGGGGAGTCAAATCCTACCAAATCCAGACAAACTCCGAATGCTATATAATATACACGGCAGTGAGGCGCGGGGTGCTAAGGTCACGCGCCGAGAGGGAAAGAACCCAGACCATCAGCTAAGGTCCCTAAATTACCGCTAAGTTGAACTAACGAGGTGCGATTGCATAGACAGCTAGGATGTTGGCTTGGAAGCAGCCATTCATTTAAAGAGTGCGTAACAGCTCACTAGTCGAGCGATCGTGCATGGATAATAAACGGGCATTAAGTGGTATACCGAAGCTATGGGTAATATTAATATTACGGTAGGGGAGCATTCCAGCGGCAGCGAAGTTGTAGCGTGAGCTATGGTGGAGCTTCTGGAAAAGCAAATGTAGGCATAAGTAACGATAAGGCGGGAGAGAAACCCGCCCACCGAAAGGATAAGGTTTCCTGATCAACGCTAATCGGATCAGGGTTAGTCGGGGCCTAAGGAGAACCCGAAGGGGATATTCGATGGACAACGGTTTAATATTACCGTACTTTTTATAACTGCGATGTGGGGACGGAGTAGTGACACTGCCGCGATCTGACGGAATAGATCGTTGAAGGCTGTAGGTATAGGACTGGTAGGCAAATCCGCCAGACCTGCTGAACGCTGATAGTACCGCGAGCCTTCGGGTAAGTGGATAGTGCAGGTAATCAGACTTCCAAGAAAAACCGCTAAGCTCCAGGTTATAAAAACCCGTACCGCAAACCGACACAGGTATCCGGGAAGAGAATTCTAAGGTGCTCGAGTGAATCATGGCTAAGGAACTCGGCAAAATGGCCCTGTAACTTCGGGAGAAGGGGCGCTGGTAGCAATATCAGCCGCAGTGAAAAGGCCCAGGCGACTGTTTAACAAAAACACATGGCTTTGCAAAATCGAAAGATGAAGTATAAGGCCTGACACCTGCCCGGTGCTGGAAGGTTAAGAGGGGATGTTAGTCGCAAGGCGAAGCATTGAATCGAAGCCCCAGTAAACGGCGGCCGTAACTATAACGGTCCTAAGGTAGCGAAATTCCTTGTCGGGTAAGTTCCGACCTGCACGAATGGTGTAACGATCTGGGCGCTGTCTCAGCCATGAGCTCGGTGAAATTGTGGTCCCGGTGAAGACGCCGGGTACCCGCAACGGGACGGAAAGACCCCATGCACCTTCACTACAATTTAACATTGACATTGGATACAGGATGTGTAGGATAGGTGGGAGGCTTTGAAGCGGCGTCGCTAGGCGTCGTGGAGCCAACGTTGAAATACCACCCTTTCTGTATTCGGTGTCTAATCCCGCTCAGCGGGAGACATTGTTTGATGGGTAGTTTGACTGGGGTGGTCGCCTCCAAAAAGGTAACGGAGGCTTTCAAAGGTAAGCTCAGTACGCTTGGTAACCGTACGCGGAGTGCAATAGCATAAGCTTGCTTGACTGTGAGGCAGACAAGCCGAGCAGGGTCGAAAGACGGATATAGTGATCCGGTGGTTCTGCATGGAAGGGCCATCGCTCAAAGGATAAAAGGTACGCTGGGGATAACAGGCTGATCTCCCCCAAGAGCTCATATCGACGGGGAGGTTTGGCACCTCGATGTCGGCTCGTCACATCCTGGGGCTGGAGAAGGTCCCAAGGGTTCGGCTGTTCGCCGATTAAAGTGGCACGCGAGCTGGGTTCAGAACGTCGCGAGACAGTTCGGTCCCTATCTGTTGTGGGCGTAGGAATTTTGAGTGGGGCTGACCTTAGTACGAGAGGACCGGGTTGGACTAGCCTCTAGTGAATCTGTTGTTCCGCCAGGGGCATTGCAGAGTAGCTACGCTGGGGATAGATAAGCGCTGAAAGCATCTAAGTGCGAAACTAGCCACGAGATGAGAATTCCATATAGGACCGTAGAAGACTACTACGTTGATAGGCTATAGATGTAAAGCTGGTGACAGCACAGTCGAGTAGTACTAATCATCCGAAGCTTTCAAGAGCAGAACGTTGTTTGCTCTTCCAAAATAACTTCTTTCAATAATATGTCATTTAAGGCTTAAGGTAAAAGGCTTAAGGCGTAAGGTGAAAACCTTATACCCTATACCTTCAAACCCTCAACCTTATATAAAAATATTTAGGTGCCTATATCGGCGGTGTCCACCTCTTCCCATTCCGAACAGAGAAGTTAAGCCCGCCAGAGCCGATGGTACTGCAGTAACATGTGGGAGAGTAGGTCGGTGCCAAATCTTAAACAGACCCCTTAGTGAAAACTAAGGGGTTTTGTTGTTTATACAAACTTTTTTAAAGCCCTGATACAACTTTACCTTTCAGTCTGCTTACACTATTATCCTCAAATCCTTATCGCTGTTTTAAAGCAATTATTATTCTATATTTGCTTGTTAAATATTTGTTAAAATAGCCCAAATCTTTAATCTAGCTATTTTAAAACTGTATTATTGTAAATTACGTTAATCTTAAAAACAGTATTTGTTATGAAATTAAGGATTGGTTTATTTTTTGCATTTTTTATAGGGATAAGTGTCAGCGCTTTTGCACAAAATAAGAACGTTACTTTACCACCTAATTGGTTTAATCTTGATTTAACGGCAAATGGGTACTTTGGAATTAGCACCGAAAAAGCATACCTAGAATTGTTAAAAGACAAGAAACCTAAACAAAAGATCATTGTAGCCGTAATTGATGGTGGTACAGATATTAAACATGAAGATTTAAAAGATGTACTCTGGACAAATACCAAAGAAATTCCGGGCAATGGGATAGATGATGATGGTAATGGCTATGTTGATGATATCCATGGATGGAATTTTATTGGGTCTAAAAAGGGCAATTTGGCTTATGATAACCTTGAGCTGGTTCGCATTAAAAGAAAATATGAAGCCAAATATCGATCTACCATTCCGAGCACTGTTTTAGATAGTACAGAGAAGAAAGAATATGCCCTATATAAAAAAGTACTAGCCGATTTTGGTAAAAAATATGACGATGCGAGTTCAACTTTCCCAATTTATATTGCGATTAAAAAGGTATTAGATTCAGTCGCCTTCATTAATAATAAACCGATTCCATCTTTAGAAGATATTGAAAAGTATAAAGCTGATGATGAGATGGAGGAATACATTAAAAAAATTATTAGAAAGGGATCTAAAGAAGATGGAAGTATAGAGAAGTTTTATAAAAATATCAGCAAAGGCTACCACGAACTAGAAGTGATGATGAAGTATAATTTGAATGAAAATTATAACCAACGTGCTGAGCTGGTAGGTGATGATTATGAAAATTCGGCTGAACGGTTTTATGGAAATAACGATGTTACTGGTCCAAACGCAGAGCATGGAACGCATGTTTCTGGCATTATTGGAGCAAATAGGACAAACGAGTTGGGAATTTTGGGTGTGGCCAATAATGTAAGCATTATGACCATTAGAGTGGTACCAGAAGGTGATGAACGAGACAAAGATGTAGCGAATGGTATTCGATATGCAGTTGACAATGGTGCTAGAGTAATAAATATGAGCTTCGGTAAAGCTTATAAGTGGGATAAAAAAGTAGTGGATGAAGCGATCAAATATG
This sequence comes from Pedobacter sp. Hv1, assembly GCF_001412215.1. Classification (GTDB taxonomy): domain Bacteria; phylum Bacteroidota; class Bacteroidia; order Sphingobacteriales; family Sphingobacteriaceae; genus Pedobacter. The sequence continues at coordinate 938,772 of NZ_LLWP01000001.1, read as the reverse complement.
CTGAAGCAAAGGGTGTAATCCTTGTTCATGCTGCTGGGAACGACAATAAAAACAACGATACAGAAGAGAACTATCCAAATAAATATTATGATAGTCCTGAAGCTGATGCTTATGCAAAAGCTCATCCAAAGAAAGGTGAGCTTGGTATTATACCACCAAGACCAATGGAAATGGCCCAAAATGGACAGGGAATGCAACGTAGACCTGACCCTTTTGCAAAACCAATTCCACCTGACCCAGCCAAGTTTAATTTACCACATGCTAGTAATTGGATAGAAGTTGGTGCCAGTTCGTATAAAGATGATGAAGACCTCAAGGCCTCTTTTTCAAATTACGGCAAATACAATGTAGATGTTTTTGCACCAGGTTATATGATCAACTCTACAGTTCCAGGTTCTAAATATGAAGAATTTGACGGAACAAGTATGGCAGCACCTGTGGTTTCTGGTTTATGCGCCTTAATTTTGACTTACCATCCAGAACTTAAACCTGCTGAGGTAAAAGAGATCATTATGAAATCTGTGACTAAGGTTAACCATAAAGTAAAATATAAAAACGAGAGAGATGAAAATGTTCGTGTGCTTTTTTCAGAAATTTGCGTAAGTGGTGGTATTGTTAATGCCTATAATGCATTGAAATTGGCTGATACTTATCAGCTATCTAAATAAATACTTAAATAGCGTTAAAATCCCCTGATTATTTTTTAGTCAGGGGATTTTTTATATCCTCATTTTTTTAAATGGTAACAATTTAGCGATGGATACCTACTTCATATTTTAAAAAAGGCGTTTATGAGTTAGAAAAATGGGTTTTTTAATATTTTAGCTTAAACAAAGGACAATTTTTAGTTTTTGCAATTAAGCTATTGCCTCTTTCGTCAGTCTATTCGCTTAAACCACATCAATGTAAACCTGATAACCAAATTAGACATGAAAAGAATTTACTCCATCTTGATCCTTTGTTTTTTAGTAGCTCCATGTTTTGCGCAAAAGTTGCCAGATGTCCAAACCTCAGCCATAAGTGCCCCATCAAATGTGAAAATTGATGGAAAGACTACGGAATGGAACGATACTTTTGCTGCAGAAAACAAACGCACTGAAGTTTATTATACCTTGGCCAATGATGATAAAAATCTTTATCTGATCTTAAAATCATCAAGCTCTGCCAATGCAGGAAAAATTATTGCAGGAGGAATTACTTTTAATGTGAATACGCAAGGTAAAAAGAAAGAAAAAGATGCCTTTAGCATTACTTATCCATTAATCAAAAGAGCACCGGGTGGTAGAGGGGGTGGACAAGGTCAGGGCCAAGGACAGAACAGACAAGGTGCCGGGCAAGGAGGTTTTCAAAATAGAACGCAGCAAACTCAACAACAACGTGATTCTGCAGCTTTGGTACAACGAAAAAATCAATTGGCTACAGTAAAGGAAATCAAAATTTCAGGCTTTAAGAGTATAACAGATACCTTAATCTCTATTTATAATGAGTATGGCATTAAAACCGTTGGCACTTTTGATGTAAAGGGCGATTTTGTATATGAGCTTGCCATTCCACTAAGTTTATTGGAGCTGTCTGTAAATGATAGTAAAGAATTTGCATATCAAATAAAGATCAATGGGTTAAGCAATAGCGGTTTCGGAGGGGGTAACAATGGCGGAAGAACATTTGCCGGCAATGGTGGAGGAAATTTTGGTGCAGCAAGAGGAAATGCTGCTGGATTTAATGGTGGTGGTTCAGGAATGGACATGATGAGCCCTACAGATTTCTGGGGTAAATATAGTTTCACCAAAAAATAATTTTAAGCCCTTTATTCCACCATCTATAATCAGCTCATCATGATCAATTCATATCGCCATATTGTTAAAGGGTTATTTTTATGTGCCCTATGCTTAGCTTTCACAAGCCAGTTATTTGCTCAAACACCGCAAACTGCCCCAAAGCCACAAACTCCACTACCATTAGCAGTTAGAGAAATTAGTGGTATTGTAAAAGATACTACAGACACTGGTATTCCTTATGCAACCGTTCGTCTATTTTCGGATAAAGATACGTTGGTAGTGACCACAAATGTGGATGGCATTTTTGTATTTAAGAATGTAAAATCGGCCAGTTATACTTTAAATATCAATAGTATCGGTTACAAATCCTTAGTAGGAAAGTACAAACAAAACGATGCTGTACCAAGGATAGTAATGGATCCGGTAACCCTTAAAAATCAAGCGAATACCTTAAACGAAATCGTTGTAAATGGTACACCCTCCATTACCTATAAAACAGATACGGTAGAATATAGGGCCAAAGATTATATTGTTAGAGAAAATGCTACGGTTGATGAGTTGTTGAAAAAAATGGAGGGAATGGAAGTAGGTACAGATGGCTCGCTTGTTCACCAAGGTACAGCAGTAACCAAAGCGAAAATTAATGGCAAAACTTATTTAGGTGGAGATGTGGCTACCGCTATTCAGAATTTACCAGCAGAAATTGTAGATAAAATTCAAATGGTTGATGATTATGGAGATCAGGCAGCAAGAACAGGTATCAAAGATGGTGATCCAGAAAAGATATTGAATATTGTAACCAGGGCTGATAAATCTGTAGGGAATACAATTAACCTAAATGGGGGTGCCGGAAATAATGAACGTTATGAGGCGGGTTTATTCGCAACCCGATTAAATGCCAACCAGACCATTGGGGTCAACTCAAAAATAAACAATACGATAAACGGAGTAGCCAACAGTGGAACAGGGAATAATGGCGGTAGTACAGGTGGTGGAAACACTGGAGGTGGCAATGCAGGTGGTGGTCGAGGTGGAGCTGGTGGTGGCGGCAATGCAGGAGGTGGAAATAACAACGGAAATTCATCATCTGGAAGTGGTGGTACCAATAATACCGGAAATAATTCTTTTTCGTACCGCGATCAATTGAGCAAAAAAGTAAGGATAAATACAAATTACAGCTATAATTTTACCAATAACAACCTGACAAACAGTAGTGTTTCTCAAATTTTCAGCTCAAATGGAACAACATTTTCTACTAACAATGGCTCCAGTAACAGCAATAATAAAACACACAATTTTAGTTTTGAACTTGAGGCCGATTTAGATAGCAATAACTTTCTACGTGTAGTACCCACAATAAGCTATTCATCAATTGGAAGTGGAAGTCAATCTGCAATTATGCAAACTGGTTTAATTCACCAAGATCAGACTGGAAAAAATACAAGTACCAATACCAGACCCGTTTTTGGCGCAACAGTGTTTTACCAGCACATTTTCCAAAAACCCAGAAGAAATTTATCTGTACAGTTGAGCTTAAACGATTCGAGACAAGAATCTGAACAAGAAAGAAATTCGAATATTCTTTATTACTTGGATAACAGCAATACTGTTGTTAAAGATTCGTTGATTCACCGCTTGGTAGAAAGAGAAAACTTGACCAAAACGTACAGGGCAAGTTTAACATTTGCAGAACCATTAAGTGCCAACACCCAACTTGAATTTAATGGACAGGTGAATTACAATGGATATGATAATACGGCAACCACAAGTAATATTTTTGCCAACGGGAGTACACATATCATCGATTCTCTGAGTAATATCTACGATTATTCTTTTACACAAGCCCGCTTGGCATTAAATTATCGTTATGGTATTAGCAATGCTTCAAAAGTTAAGTTCTCTGTTGGATTAACCGCAGTACCTGCAGTTTTAAGTGGTACTAAGGTAAGTTTAGGCACTACAACCCATAGAAATAGCTTTAATTTAATCCCAATTGCTCGTTTTCAATATCTGTGGTCTAAACAACATAGCATGCAGATTAATTATTCTGGAAATGCAACTGAACCAACTTTCGATCAGATCCAACCTGTTAGAGATGTGTCCAATCCGCAAAACCCGGTAGTTGGTAACCCAAATCTAAAAGTAACTTTCAACCACTCTATCAATACCAGTTATAATAATTACATCGCTAACGAGAAACTCAATTACTCTATCAATGCCAACGCCACTTTTGTAGAGAATTCTGTAGTAAGAAATACGGTACAAATTGCAGATGCCTATAACAGTTTAAAAAATGAGACCCGTTATGTAAATATTGGAGGTGTATATCGGATCAATGCCAATTATTCGATCAGTAAACAGTTGAGCAATCGTAAATATAACCTAGCCTATAATGGAAACATCTATCATAACCATGGGGTGTCAATGAGTAATAACATTAAAAACATTACCACTACTTGGAGTTTTAATCAAAGATTTGGACCAAGAATTAATCCAACAGAATGGTTAGAAGTCAATCCAAATGTTTCTTATGCTTTTACCAAATCAAATAATACGTTGCCAACTTCTATCGATAGCAGAACAAATACTTTTGCGCTTAATATTGATGGAAAAATGTACATGTGGAAGACATTGATATTTGGATACAGTGCAAGTAAAAATTATGTAAGCGGAATAAATGCCAATGTCACAAACAATCCATTGGTTATCAATAGCTATCTACAGAAAGAAATCTGGAAAAGAAGGGCTACACTTACATTTCAGGCATTTGATATCTTAAATCAAAACAATTTTGTGAATAGAAATATTACCGACGAAAGTATTACAGATACCAAAACGAATGCTTTAAGCAGGTATTTTATGCTTCGTTTTACAGTTCGTTTGCAGAAATGGACAGGCGTACAATCACGTAATGGTAGACAAATGATTAGAAGGGGAGATGGTAGTTTTAACTAAGGATGGATGTGTTGGGTCTGGTCAAGGTCTAAGCTTACAAAAAAAGTAGTACCCTTGTTGAGGTTGCTTTCGAACCAAATTTCACCATTTTGCTGTTCGATATAGGTTTTGGCCAACATGAGGCCAAGCCCAACACCTTTTTCTTGATCGGTGCCGTAAGTACCTTTGTTTTTTAGTGAGAAGATGTTAAAATGATCTTCTTCGCTAATGCCAATTCCGGTGTCGGTGACTTTTAAAATACACTTGTTTGCTTCTTGCTGTATACTCAAGTTGATCTGACTACCTGTTGAAGAGAATTTAATGGCATTGTTCAATAAATTTCTTACAATCAATTGCAACATATCTGGGTCTGCAATTACCCTGATCTCGTTGTCAATTGAATAATCGAGCTCAATATTTTTTTCTGAGGCCAATGTCTGTTGCAACAAAATAGTTTGATGTAAGGTTTTTAGCAAAGGAATTGGGCTCAAGTTTACCGTTATGCCCTGCATTTGATCTTTTGACCAATGTAGAATGTTCTGCAACATGGCTGAAGTTTGCCGAGTTGAGGTCAACAGATTTTGCTCAATTGTTTTTTTCTCTTCCGGATCAAGATCTATTTTATTCAATAAGGATAGATAGTTTTCTACCGAAGCAAGAGGGGCCTTGAGGTCGTGGGCAACAATAGAAAATAATTTATTCTTGGTCTCATTAATTTCTTCTAATGCAATCAATCTGCTTTTTGCTAGTTCTTTTTCTCGGTTGTAATTGTTTTGGATGTACATGGTAATCAAGGCAATCATCCCGGCAACTTCGACCCAGGTTTGTGCAATATCAACTAATCTATGTCGCCGATCTGGATAGAGTGGTTTAACCAATTCTGGATAGAAATATTCTAAAACAAAAAAACCGATTACTAGTAGAATATTTAGGGGAATCCATATGCTGAACTGTTTTTTTGAGGTGAGCAAACTGAGCAGGAAAATGATCAGTATAAAGGTAAACAGATTGACACTTCCAGAGCCTTCGGTTGCAAAATAAGTAGCGCCACAAAGCAGGTTAAAAACAACAGCAAATATACCAATGGCAATGTTCATTTTGTTGCGGTACCTTGAGAGGTAATAACCTAAGCCCAATACAGCAATGAGTGGAAGCATAATCAATCCATAAAAAATAAGCCCAAGCCTAAAATTGATGATTGAATTTATTGATGCAGTAAAAATAGCCAAAATACTAATGGCATGGAAAATTCTAGCCTCCAATGAAAATTGCAGTTCGGTCCCAATAATGGAAGACCATTGAGCGGTAATGTAATTTTTTAATGATTTCAAACGGGATGGATGACCATACCAAATATAGAAATATATATCACAATGCCTAACAGAAATCTACGATATTAGTTTGCAATTGATACATTGATTTTGAGCCAATTTTGGTATATTTGGTTTAATTAAAACCACTTTCTAATGCTCAAGGACGAAAGACAGGCTTTTATTATAAAGCAGATCAACATACATAATAAAGTACTTTCTTCTGATTTAGCCTTGCAATTAAATGTATCTGAAGATACCATTAGGCGAGACCTTAATGAGATGGCCGAAGAAGGTAAAGTTTTAAAGGTGTATGGTGGGGCAATTTCAAAATCATTTCACTATCCTTTTCAGCAAGATGGTGTTTATGCCAGAGATGCCAAGAAAGAGATCGCAAGAAAAGCACTCAAACTTATCCAGAATGGAATGGTGATCCTAACCGGTGGTGGTACAACCATGATAGAGTTGGCACGGATGGTACCCAGCGATCTACGTTGTACTTTATTTACCGTAAGTCCTTTGTTGGCACTAGAGTTAATTGAGAGTTCTAACATTGATGTGCATTTAATTGGTGGCCAACTTTCAAAAAACTCACAAATCAGTATCGGATCGCAAGTGATCAATCAATTATCAGACATCAAAGCTGATCTTTGTTTTATGGGAACAAATGGATTGTCTATTGAAAATGGTATTTCTGATTCAGACTGGGAAGTAGTTCAAATCAAAAAAGCAATGGTTAAATCAGCTCAAAAAACCATTTTGGTAAGTATTGCTGAGAAAATAGATTCTGTTCATAAAATGAAGGTATGTAACCTAAATGCGATTAACTACCTCATTACGGATTTAGATCCCAATGATCAATTGTTAGCGAACTACGCAAAGGTGGTTACGGTTTTATAAACAAATAACTACTTTTTAATTGCCCTATAAATTACATCTTGAATACGGCTACGGATATTCAATGTATTTAAAGATTTGTTGACATCGTCTGGATATACTCTATTAGACAGAAAAATATAGATCAGGTTATATTTGGGATCAATCCAAATGGCTGTTCCTGTATAGCCTGTATGCCCAAAAACCTCGTCAGATGCTAAAGTAGAAGGGTATCCCTTGCTCAAATCAGGATCTTTTCTGTCAAAACCCAAACCTCTTCTGCTTACATTCGATTGTTTGGAGGTAAATAAATTGATGGTAGCAGGTTGAAGATAGGATGTACCTCCATAACTACCTTTATTAAGTAACAGTTGGCAGAAGATAGCCATGTCGTTAGAGTTTGCAAAAAAGCCAGCATGGCCACTTACGCCACCTAACATCGCGGCTCCAGGATCATTTACAAAGCCCTGAACCAACATGCTTCTTAACCAGCCATCATTTTCTGTAGTAGGTACAATCTGATCTTTCTTGAAACGTGTTCTAGGTAAAAAACCAGCTGTTTGCATACCGAGCGGGCGATAATATTTTTGATCAGCGTATTTATTTAATGGAGTTTCTGCAGCTTTTTCTACCATTTCTTTCATGTAGTACATACTTAAATCGCTGTATACATATTTACCTCTGGTTAAAACTTTATCTCTTAACATTTCGGGCCACATTACTTCGTTGTAATAGTTTGCCCTCAAGTAATATTTGTCTGCCAATTGGGTTGGATAACGATCTGAAAATACTGTATCTGTATCCTTTGGTTTAAGTTGTTCGTAAAATTTAATATAAGGATAAAAACCAGCTTGATGTAAAAGCACTTCTTTTACGGTGATGGTTTTCTTTTCGGGCATTTCTCTCGTTCGAGCGATGTAAACGCCAATTGTACTGTCAATGCCTATTTTACCTTTTTCGTATAAGTCCATTGTTGTGGCAGTTGTAGCTGCAACTTTGGTAATAGATGCCATGTCAAAAATGTCTTGGATACGCATGGCTCTATTTCCTGTATAAGTATGTTTGCCATAAGCATTGTTGAAAATAACCTTGCCATCTTTTACAATCATTACCACAGCACCAGGAGCACCCTTGGCAGCAATAGCTTGTTGAACGATCAATGGAATACTGTCAAGATCACTGATATTAATGCCTACCTCTTCTGGTACAGTATACTTTAACCTAATCGCATTGCCATTGGTTGCAATGGCACCAAAAATAAACTGTGCCAAACAAGATGCTCCATTTGCGCTAGGTGTTGGATTAATGATCACAGGAGAACGAAAATTGTTAAAATCAGCTTTTTGATAAGCACCACTTAGTACCAATACAATTTGTTTAGTTTTTTCCAATTCTTTGATCAAGTTGATTAAGCCTTTGGTTAATGGCTTTGATGTTTTAAGGATGGCATAATTGTATAACTTCAAATCATCGTTGAGGAGATTGAGACTAGAAATACTTTCACTATTGTAGGACTGAACTAAGGGTTCAACTTTTGTGAACTTATTGGCAAGACTATCAAAAATGTGGGTATACTGAAAATCAAGATCTACACTTGCCATATTCAAATCCGTTAACTTAACTATAGGAAGTTGAGCTTTCTCATTATTAAAGATGAGGATTTGTTTAATGGTGTTAGCTTCTTCTTTTATCCGAGCTAAGTTTTCGATATGGTTTTGTGCCATAACAGAAAGCGTGCATATTAAACAGATAAATAAGAGGTAGATCTTTTTTGAAGTAATCATTTTACAGTATCATTTTGGGTAAACAAAAAAGCATGTGCAATTGGTGCACATGCTTTTAAATTTGAATTAGATTGCCGGATCAGCAGGGGTATTTGGATTGGTAATACGCTCTTGATCTGGATACGGATAGAAGTTTCTGTTGCGTTCTGTAAAGTCAGCTGGTGGCGCTGGGCGCTCAAACCTGCGGCTGTCTTCTAGTCTTTGGCCAGTTAGGTATAATTCGGCACAACGTTGTTTGTAAACTTCTATTAATAAAGCATCTTTGGTTACCGCACCGCTATAGGCAGGTAAACCAGCATTGACACCAAAAATATCTCCAGAAGTTTGTGTTCTCACTTCATTGATCAATGTTACAGCATCAGTTAATGGTCCATTGCTTCTTAAAATGGCTTCAGCTCTGATCAACTTCATTTCATCAGGTAGATACACCGGTACAAAACCAGTTTGGTCGGTTGTAAAACCTTTTAAAGTTCTGGTTGCGGTTGAACCAGAACCTGTTGTTGTAATATAAAATGCTTCACGTTGATCGCCAGCTTCAAATAACGAAGCTGGAAGACCAAAGCCAGCTCTTGGTACATAGTATTTTAAAATGTTAGCGGTATTCCATAATGGGTTTACACTTACTGAACTATACCCAAATTGGTTTTTGCTACTTAAATCAACTGCAGTTGCATTGGTTATTGCAGCAGCGTAATTGCCAGCCATTAAATTATACCTTGCATTGAAAGCATAAAGTACATTTTTAAGGTTGAAATTTGTGCCAGCCACATTGGTGGTGAACTCTGCAGATACTGGTGTGGCTGTCAATTGTGCAATGGCATCATTTAATAAACGAATAGCTTCAGCCAATACAGCTTGACGAGGAAGGAATGTAGCTTTACCAGTTTTGTCGGTATTGATGTTACTTTTTTCGAATGAAGTTGCTAACGTACCCAAAGCAATAGCTTTGTATAGTTTTGCATGAGCCATCACACCTGATAAGGTACCCCCAGTTATAGTACTAATATTTCCTGCATTGCTCATGATGTCTTCACTCATATTCATCAGTTTTTGCATATTAGCCCATAAAGTAAGGACACTTCCGTTTGCAGTTGGAAATTGTGTTCCGCCAGCTTCTAGTTCCAATACATTGGTAAATGTAGCCACCCCTTGTAATTCGCGACTGGTTACTGCTGGGTAGAAATAAGAAGCAGCAATGCCGTTGGTAGAATAATATTGTCTTAAACCAACACTTAATCCAATGATGCCATCTCTAGTCTTCAACACATCAGCATCTGTGGGTGCATTTACATTAATGGTATCCATCTTACAGCTATTGGCCACTAACATTATAGCGACTAGTAAACCAGCTTTTATTTTATATATATTTTTCATTTTTTTAAAATTTATGGTCAATTAAAAGGTCATGTTGAATCCTAAAATAATTTGTCTCGGGATTGGCACCTCCACAAAATCAAATCCTCTTACTGCCGAGCTTTGTCCTGCAGCATTAATTTCAGGATCGTAACCACTGTAATTGTCAATAGAGAATAGATTTCTGCCGGCAAGATTAAATCTCATGTTGCCTGTTTTAAGAAACTTTGGTTTAAATGAGTAAGAAACAGAAACCTCTCTCAATTTTACAAATGAACCATCTTCGATCCAATTTTCGAAAATAGAAAATAAAGCTGCAGAGTTTCCTTTTGGTACTTCTCCTCTTAGTTCAGGCTCATAACCTTTTAATCCACCATATAAATCTCTATCACCTACACGTCTGGTAAAGTTAAATACATCAGCACCGATAGAAGCATCTAATTGTGCTCTAAATGAGAAGTGTTTTCCCACACTTACTTCATTGATTAATGAACCTACCCAATCTGGATTAGGATCGCCAATTACTTTCTTTAATGTAGCGCCAGAAGGTTGTCCACCAGTTCTTCCTACTTTTTCAGTTTGTGGTAAACCACCAGGTGTAAGTAGTAGAGATCCATCAGCATTGCGAGCAAAATAAGTAGCGTAAAATGCACCCAGTGGATAACCATTTACAGCAGCCACTTGACCAAAACCTCCAGCAAAAGTTAATATACCACCAGGGATATTGTTTACCACATTTTTATTTCTTGAATAAGTAGCGGTCACATCCCATCTTACTTTGTCGGTAAGTACTGGTACCCCTCTAACCATTAGCTCAAAACCTCTGTTGGTCATTGTTCCAACATTAACATACTGGCTAGTGAAGCCTGTACTTGGGGTAAGATTAGCTAGTAACAATAAATCTTTTACATCTTTTTTATAGTAAGAAAATTCTATACCTAATCGATCTTTAAAAAAACTCATGTCTGTACCAACTTCAAACTCTTCTTGACTTTCAGGTTTAATTACATTATTACCCAATAAAACTGGAGAATAAACACTAGGTAACCCCCCAGAATTAACCGGAATATAAGAGGTGTATTGATCGTATGCACCTAAAGCGGTTAGATTTCCAGATTGTCCATAAGATGCTCTCAACTTAAAACTAGAGATGACATTGGATATTTTAGAATTTTTCCAAAAATCTTCATTAGATAAGAGATAACTTCCACTTAATTTACGATAAAACTGTGCTCTATCGTCTCTCCCAAAAACAGAAGAAACATCATAACGTAAGGCTCCCGTTAAATAGAGTTTGTCCCATAAGCCAAATGTTTGTTGAAGGTAAGCACCCATTACATTAATGTCATAACGCATTTCTGCTCCTTGTACTATTCCGTTATTAACGGTTTCTCCAATTAATCCTAATTGTGTAGCTTTTAATCCTGTTTGGAAGGTTTTGTCTGATTGTGCTGTACCTCCAATTCCGGTGGTCGACTCTAACCAATCGTTGATACGGGTTTGATAAGATGCAGTCAGGTCATTATTCATTAAGAAGGTGGTTTTATCTGCTCTCTGTGCAAAACCAGTATTATAGGTAGGGGTGGTATTGCCCACAGGAATATAACCTGTTCCAATTTGTGTAGAATTATCAAAACCTAAGGTATAATTGATATTTAAACCTTTTATAGGTGTTGCATTTGCCTGGAAATTACCAATGAAACGACTGGTACGTTGTGCAAATTTAAAACGATTAATAGCTTCTAGAGGATTGGTTCTTTGTACAGCAGTTGGTGATGTTGATGGATAAATACCAGTGATAGGGTCTTTTGCTGGATTAACAAAGTTATTGCTGAAGATAAAACCGGTTAAGGCACCATAAGCCTCGTTCAAACCGCCATTTGGAATCTCATGGCTAGAGCTTAAAGTGTAATTCATTCCAACAGATATTTTTAACCAGTCATTTAGTCTTTGATCTACTCTTGCTCTAGCACCAACTCTGCTGAAATCAGAATTGTCTATAATCCCTTGGTTAAATAAATAATTGCCGCTTACAAAATATTGGGTACCATTGCCGCCACCAGAAACAGACAGGTTGTTTTCTACGCCTACTGCACTTCTAAAAATATCATCTTGATAATCGTATCGTTGTACAGCCGTTTGAGAAAGATCAGTAGCCGTTGTATTGTTGAATCTAAATGGGTAAGTATTTACATCTAATGTTTTTCTTACATCACTTACCTTAATATTGGTAGAAAAAGCATAAGTGGGTTTACCCTCTTTACCCTTTTTGGTAAAGATTTGTACTACCCCACTACTCGCTCTAGAACCATAAATGGCAGCAGCAGCAGCTCCCTTAATAATCTCTACACGCTCAATGTCTGCAGGATTGATGTCTACCAATCTGTTTTGGGCATAACCGCCAAGATCAAGCAATTCGGTAGAAGTGTTGTTCACAATTACCCCATCAATAATATATAATGGGTCACCTGCGCCTACAACTGTACTAGAACCTCTTAACCTTACACTCATGCCACCTGCGGGGTTACCCGAGTTCTGTGTAATTTGTGCGCCTGCAAGTTTACCACTTAAGGCCTGATCAATAGAAGTAGCGTTACTATTCGCAAAATCTTTAGCTCCTACAGTTGAGATGGCATTACCTAAGGTTTTTTTGCTTGTTGCTACAGAGTTACCTGTTACTACCACCTCATTTAAGCGTACCAAATCTTCTGCAATGCTCGCATTTAAGATAATGTTCTTCTGATCTCCTAAATTGAAGTCTACAGTATATTGCGTATAACCTAAATAACTAACGATAAGTTCATATTTACCAGCAGGAAGTTTTGCTGTGAGTTCATAATTTCCACTCTCGTTTGAAGTGGTTTCAATTGTTTTGCTACTGATTTTTACACTTGCCCCAGCAATAGGCAGTTTTGTTCTGCTATCAGTAACTACCCCTTTAATGAGATAGGGGGCATTCTGGGCAAAAAGGGAACTCACTGTAAACAGTGAGAGAAAAAGTATCAAAAGGCTATGCCTACATACTTTAAAGGGTTGGTTTTTTTTCATAAATTAAAATTTATTTGAGGTAAGTTTAATGCTGTTAATTATTCTGGGAAACTGATTTTGCCCATGGCTGCCGCAGGCATTTCGGGTCTGTTTTTGTATGCTGGCTTTTCTCCTGCAATGCACTCGTTGCCCAATAAAGCAAAAAGAATGGCTTCCTTCGCATCTGGATTGATATCAAGATCTGAAGTGGTTTTAAGCTCACATTTTAGATAATCGCCAATCTTTTTAACCAATAAAGGATTGTGCATGCCACCACCACTTAAGTAAATGGTAAATGGATTGTCTTTCGGTACGCATTGCTCAATAGCCCTTACAATGCCTTGTACAGTAAACTCAGAAAGTGTAGCCATAATGTCTTCATTTGAAATGCCTTGCAACTGAGTGCGTTCAATGGCCTCATCCAAATAAGTAAGGCTAAATAATTCAGGTCCTGTTGTTTTAGGGAAACCAAAATCATAAAAAGGGGTGTCGAGCAAAGCATTTAATAGCTTTTCATTCACGGTTCCAGCTAGAGCGAGTTTAGAATCTGCATCGTAATACATGTTTTCATAGTTCAACTGTACAAATTGATCCATCATGGTGTTTCCAGGGCCAACATCTGAAGAAAAGATCAGGTCTGATTCTTTACCTGCTGGTAAAAAAGTGAAATTGGCTATGCCGCCAATATTTAATAAAATCCTGTTTTCAGTTAAGCTCGAAAATAAAAGATAATCTCCATATACAGCAAGAGGGGCACCTTCACCACCAGCCGCAATATGTTTTTGCCTAAAATCACTCAGGGTAATTACACCCGTTTTAAAAGCAAGGTGATCGCCATCTCCAATTTGGAGGGTAGCATTGGGATAAGAATCCAAGCCATGGATTGAAATGGGCGCATGGAAAATAGTTTGTCCATGACTGGCAATCAAGTCAACATCCTTTACCGGAAATTTCCATTCTTCAAGGCATTGTAAGATCAACTCGGCAAAGTAAGTACCAATATAAGCATTTAACAAGGTCACTTTTTGCAAGTCGACCATTGGTTTTGAAGAGACAGATCTCAGTTCGGCCTTAAATTCGGGGCTATAACTAATAGTTTTAAAATTAATGGTTTTGATTGATGTGCCAATTCCTGCGCCCTTAAACTCGCATAAAGCGATATCGAGCCCGTCTAGAGAAGTGCCAGACATTAATCCAATAATGACCCTTGAAGGAGCATTAGCTATTTCTTGTAGTCTGAGTATGTGTCTATTCATCTACTATTAGGTTTAAATATTTGGTGCTATAAATTGAAACAGGCACAAAAACGCAGTTCTGATGTGCCTTATTTATTGCTAGTGTAAATATATGGAATTTTAAAAATCAATTTATGCATATTTAAAATAAAAAAACGCAAGAACACGCATAATTTTACCTTAATGTGCTTCTAATGTCGCTTAGATGGTATTTTTGAAAAATGGAATAGAGATTGAAGGTGTAGAAATAGCTGTAAACAACGAGTTGATAACCCATTTATAACATATTTTAGATATATTTATCAGACTATGAAATGTTTGATAATAGATGACCAAGAAATCTTTCTTAAGATTTTAGCTAATCTAATGGCTTTAGAGCCATCATTGACGCTCATAGGTAGCTATTTAGACCCTTTAGAAGCACATAAAGAGATTCAGCAAAACGACATTGATCTTTTGTTACTTGATATTGAGATGCCAGAAATGAATGGGATTCAATTGGCAAAGATATTAGGAGATAAAGGGCCATTGATCATTTTTATTACCTCTAGAGCAGAATACGCAGTTGAAGCTTTTAATCTGAATGTGGTCGACTATCTGGTTAAGCCCATTGAGCCAGATCGGTTTTTAAAAGCGATTGAAAAGGCCAAAAGCATATGGAAGAGTAAAGATCTGATCGTTGCTAACGAAAGTGGAAAAGATGGATTCGTATTTATTAGAGATTCTTATACCATTAAAAGAATTAAGATAGATGATATCCTCTACTTTGAAGCCAATAGAAGTTATGTAGAAATACACATGGCTTCCAATCATATCTACTCCATCCATTCATCCATTAGTTCCTTAGAGCAAAAGTTACCCAAAAGCTTTTTTGTAAGGGTTCATCGTTCCTTTATTGTTAATTTGGGTAAGATAGATAAAATGGAAGGCAAAACTTTGATTATAAATGAAGAGACGGTGCCAATTGCGGATGCCTATAAATCTAATCTTAATGAAAGAATGCTGATCTTATAGCTATTCTTTTTATACCAAAATGAAATATTATTGAGCAATGCTTGCCAATTCAATGCAAGTTAATATGTTCTTTCTAAAAGACGTAAGAGGACTTCACATGTTCTCCGAATAGCTTTCAAACTATTCCTTATAGCCTGCCGATGGGCCGTTGCATAAATAATGTACTATTCTTCTTTAATCTAGCTTTAGTATCAAATTATCCAGTTGATTCTTTGAAATAAACGAAGTGCCAATATTGATTAAGCCAATGTTTTTGCCGTTTCGGCAAAAGTTATTGCCTGTCTGTACATTAGCTATTTTTTCACCATGTGGATCGCAATAATTTTGACCTGCCTTTTTTAATTAAATAAAGGGAATAAGAAATTATAAAAACTGTATGTATAACTTTTTACCCATTGATAATTACTTTAGAAAAGATGATAAATTATCTTTTTTCCCAAAATTATTCTTGTCTTTTTGCTTCATTTTGATACTGAACAACTCTTTTGCAACAAATGTGCCCCCGAAAAGTTCTACTACTTGGGGATGTAAAATTGGCCAGAAGGTTTATTGGAACTGGTTAGGTACATTTAATGTTAGTGGGGGAGTTACTTATTATCACTTCAATCCATCTGGAGAATATACACAATGGGATGATGATTATGCATTAAGACCCGAATATAAATGTTATAGGTTTCAGAATATTTCTGGACCAACTCATAGTTGTAGCGTTAATGGTGTAATTGGAATAAGAGGGAATATAGACTCATCTCCAGTTTATTGTTCAATTGATAGCAATTTAGCCATGCTGTTGATGGCTGTAGGTGTATATCTGATATACGCCATCCGTATCAACAGAAATTATAGAAGTGTATTTATAAATAGTGTTTTATCAGCTTAACAAATGTAGGTATTGGGTATACCCTGTAAGATTGAAATGGAAAGCAAAGAAACATCAGTACAAGCAATCGTGCATGTAGTTGAAGAATATTATCGAGGCAGACAAATTAGCGACATATGTGAAACCTATATGATTCCACTGGTTACATTTCATAATTGGTTGGCTGAATATAAACCTATTGCTTTAGAGTTGAGTTTGTTAAAAGTTGAAAATGAAAGGCTAAGGGAAGTGTTAATTGATTTTGTAATCAGTCATCCTACAAGAACAAAAAAGAAAAAGAGGAATGTCTTTTAGCTCAAAGCAGAAAATATGTTTATGTCTAATCTGCTTTAGCAATGAAAAAAAGGACTCTCATAGCAACCTGCTATACAATATTGCTGTTAGCTATTTTCATCTTTCTTTATTTCAATAAAAAGAAATTGATAAAACGCATGAAATTAACAGATACCAGTAGCAACTATTTTTGGTGTCAAAAAAGCAAATTGTACTCCTTCATCAAAATAAAAGTATATGCAGTCAACAAGACTTCAAACCCTAAAGAAAATTAAGTTATTGCTCCTGTTGGGTGTAACAATGGTCATCATCATACTCGCCATAGTTCAAGGTTATTGGGCCACGAAAGCGTACATGGAAGGGTCTTTGGCCAACTGCATGGACTGTAATATGGTATTTGAAATGCTTTCGTCGAGCATGTTGACGGTATTGGTACAGGCAACAGCACTGTTGCTTTTTCGTGTTTTTAAACCTCGTCTGTTAAATACTATTCTTATAGCTACAAGCCTGTTCTTTGCAACTTCAATATTGCTCAACAAACAATTGTTTGAGGCCAGAGAAGTGACATGGGGTACTTATACTCCTATTGAAACATGGATTGGGACTATTCAACTATCGTTGTTACCCGCATTGGTTTGTGCAGCTCTTTATGGCATAGTTGTTTATTTCGTGATGCAAAAATATAGAATCTACAAAAAGCAGATTTTTTCCACTATGCAATCAAAATCCATTCGTAAACTAGCTTTTAAAGGTGATATATCCTCCTTAGAAAAATTGCTTAGAACAAGTAATAGGCAAATCATTAACGAGGCAGATAATATTGGTCATACCGCACTGTTTTATGCCATAGGTGGAGAGCAGGTAGCTGCTGTAAAGCTGCTCTTAGATTTTGGTAGCAACCCCAATAGCAAAGACCATAATGGCATTACCCCACTCGCATTTGTAGCAGAACCTCAATCTATAAAAGAACCAAGTGCCCAAAAAAGACTAGACATCGCCAAGTTATTGTTACTGCACGGTGCTGATGTTTCAATCGATGATCATTATCATAATACCCCTTTATCTGCTGCAGTATTCCATGCGGCTATGGGTATTGAAGATCGTTTGCAGTTGGTGGAGTTGCTCATACGGCATCATGCCAGCCCTTATCGCGAAAATAAATCGGGGATTAGCCCAATGAGCTTTGCAAAAAAAGTGGGGTGGCAATCGCTGATTGATATTTTAGAGAAAAAATAAACTTTTTTAACAAACTGAAACTTATAAGATATGTACTATGGATTTTACCGCCGAGTTATTTAACCTATTAGACAAAGCTAATGGGTATACAGAAATGAATGAAATACAAAAAAAAGAGGTGCTTCTGAAAATAGATCAACAGTGGGATGACCTACCTGAGGCCAAACTAGAATGTAATGAAAAGTCAAAGCTTGCTCTTTTTATGACTAATTCGGCACTTGGTCTTTCTATGCTGGATATGGCGGATAAATGGACCGACATTTTGTTGATGGACCGATTGGACAATCCAATAGAAGTAGGAATGTACAAAGGAGAGATGGCTTTTACCAGGAAAAATTATGTGGAAGCATTCATTCATTTTAAAATGGCCTATGATGCAGGTGGCCAACATGTATTTAAAGGGTCAGATCCAGCATATTTTGACCTTTATAAGAATCCTGAAAAATATATGTGAAAATGATGAAGGATAGTTTAAAAAAAATAGGATGTGTACTAATTGTGTTGCTGTATTTTAAACAACAATCAATGGCGGGTGGTTACGCCGCTTTTGAGGAAAGAACACCATATCATAACCTTTTGGTATACGATGGTTCCTCTTCTTATTTGGTTTATCTGGAATATAGCGATAGTAATTCATCAACAATAGGCAATTCGAATACAAAAGAAAATGCTTATTTCAAACAATTCTATTTTTATAAAGGATACATCGTTGGACGAGCCGATAGCCTGTTCTTTGTGGCTAATGAGCGTAAACCAACGGTGTTAAAATTTACAGATAGTGTTAAGTTTGAAGCCTTCCTCATCAAAAATAATTTAAAACCTAAACTATGGACAAGATGGTATGATCACTATTACGATGAGGCTAATTTTAAATACCTGTTGCTTTTTGCTTTCTTCCTATTTCCTATAACCTTGCTTATTATCTCTTTGTACCTCTATTGTTTTGTGAATGTTTTAAAAGGCAAAAAAGTGAAATTTTATAAAGCTAAAATGTTTTATCTTATTGCTCTGCCTAGTTTTATTCTATTTGTTTACCTTTTTCAAACCTTTCCTCAAAGTATTTAATCGCTATTCAAATGAAGAAATTATTTCTATTAGTTGTAGTGTTAACAATGTTTGCCTGCAAATACAATGAAAAATCTGAAGAAAAATTAAGCGATACCTTATCTCAGATTCATCAGGCTAGTACAAAAGGGGAAACGCTATCTTTTAACAAAGATTCTCTTAATAAAACTGAAGCTTTACTACTGGTAAAAAGTATTTACGATACCGTAGCAAACGAACCTTCAACAGAGAATGTAGCCGATACCATTACAAGAGATGATGTTTCCTTAAAATATTTTGAAAATAGCTCGGGTAAGTATTATGTGTACGTGGTAGAAAACAGAGGGCCAATGTACGGTGTATCAACTGGATGGTGCGATGTCTTTATTCTTAAAAAAACAAACAACAATTGGCAGTTGAACGATTTTAGGTTGCAGGCTGGGGGTGGAGGTATGTATGGAAATTCTGGTTCTTTAAAAGAATTGGTTAAGATTGGAGATGAAAGTCTAGGTATTACCATTTCGGGTGGACAATCACATATGGGCCAGAATTACAATGTGACCATTATTGAATTGAGCCATGGTAAGCTTGGAAAAAGTTTCTTTTTGCCAATCTATCATGATTATGGACAAGGGGCAGGAGATGATTATAAAATAACGGTGTGCGATGAAAACAAATATTATTTCAAAAAAAGCACCAATAATAAAAACTATGATCTAATTATTGATCGATACAATTGTGTAAATAATTCGGCTGTAAAAGTTGATAGTGTACGTATTCTTTACCGTAACGGGTATAACATTCCCGAAAGATTTTTATTTGAAGGATAGGATTGATGGTTTATTTGTAGGCCCAAAAATTGCAGCAAGTGTTAGTAGTAAAAATTATTTACATAGGGGAAGGACAACCTCGAAATTGGACAAAAGGAGACACTCACCAATAACAAACAGGACGTTTAAAGTAATTGGTAGTTGAAGGCCGGAGTACTGCAAATACGAATTACAGAGTGCATTGATAAATTAGATTAGTTTTTAAAATAAAACCACTTATGACGACACTTGAACAATCAATTGAAAAATACAATTCAGAATTGAACGATGATCTCAAAGCAATGCTGATTGCCAGCGAATTTGAAGATATAGAAGACGACAAAAAATGGATATTTCTACTTCAGCTAATCCAGCAAAGAGATACCTATGATCTTGTGAAAATTAATGTGTACAAGATGATTGAACTTGCAGATTTTTCAAGCTTTGGCTTAGAAAAGGTTAAAAATGAAGTTCTTGTTGCTTTAAATGATGAAGAGGATGAATTGGTTCGTCAATGGGGTTTTATCAGTTTAATGAATAATTTTTCTCACTTCCACGATGTGCTAGACTTATGTATGCATACTGTTGAAAATATAACCGAAGATTTAGACTTAAGGCATTGTGCTTATGGTGTAATTAAAAAATCTAAGGATATGGAAAAAATAAAATCCTTTTACGAAAGACTATTACAGGTGGAGGAGTTTAAAAAATATGCTGAACGTTTTTATGCTGAAATAAATAAGTAACAATGTCTATAAAAGCAATTGGCTAGGCTGATAATTTTTAAATGAATAAATATGGAAACAAAAATAGCGCTACAGCAACTTGATATTTCATCAAACTGGGCAATTGTGCGAAATGTGTTTTACGACATTGACCCAGCCGACAATGTTAACGAAGAAGATAAATATGTACATATCTACTGTCAAGAAGATTTGTTATACCTAATCAAAGACAATTATCACTTAGACCTTGGTTGGTATGGTAGTGATAACCTAAGCGATGAGCATACAGGTTATTGCATTCATTTATTCAGAGGAGACAATTGGAATAACGCCGAATTGTTAGAGAAATTCCGCTCAAAAAGTAAACTAATTATTGTAAACAAAATAGCTGAGTTTATGAAAGCTATTGAACTAGGTGAATTTGATAATCTTAGTGGCTATAGCGTTAATGAAAGTGATGCTTCAAACGAAAATGATTTTAATAAAATTGAATTTTTTAGTGTACGACAAATTTAGTGAATAGCCTAAGGGGAGAAATAGAGTAATCATTTATGGAATTATCTAAATCCCAATTAAAAGCAATATTAAGATTAATAAAATAACTACTTCTTGAAAAATAAAATGTATAAAATGAAATATAGAAAAATCGGTTTTGCCTTCTCTATGTTAGCAGGTGGGGTAATTGCAGTGCTTTTAAACCTGACGTTAGTACAAGAACTTTTTACTCCTGATCCATGTTATTACCACAACCGTAAAACAAACTTTTTTTTCAACTTTTTTTATAAACTTTCAGCAGAAAATGGGGATCATCCAATCCCTACACTCTTTAACCTATTGGTTTCGCTGGTAATTGGTATGTTAGTTGGTTTGTGGTTTAAAATCATCATTTCAGAACAAAAAAATAATGCTAAATTTTAAAAAAATAGCCGATGGGAAATTGAACAACACAAATCGATATACTCACTAATACTAGCTCGAAATTAAATGTGTAATAGAAACACTCCATTAAAATAAAATCTCTTAGCGCTAGGTTGCAAATACATTGGTAAAATAGAAACTAGATGCCGCTGCATTCGTATTTAATGACTATGCCGCATATTTTCCATAGATTCGAACCAAACTCTTGAAACAATCATGTTTGCATTCTGCTCTACAGGTCCAATTGTTTCCGATGTGATTTTTAAAAATTCTTCAGTCCCCACAACAATAATTCTGCCTCCTAAAGCTTTATCAGACCCAAGCTGAGCATATTTAGTAAGACTTTCTACAATGATGTAGTTTCTGGCTCCATCGGGCACCATTGAAGGGACTTCATCTAAAGGAATGGTTGTTGCATCAAGCACAGGTACTAGCCCAACATTTTCACTAACAGCTTTGTGTAAGTTAGCTCTAATTGCTGTATGAGATTGTTCTGCTACAGAAGCGGTGGTATCTAATGGTGAAAGGTCTGCGATAATGGTTTCAGGAGGTAAATCTGATTTAAATCCTGCAGCTGCTGCAGTTGCACCTTTCATCTCAAAATAAGGGTGTAAAGCTATATATCCAGCATTTTTACCAGATGGTGCTCTTGCCTTTTTTCTTCTAAAGTCAACAGCAGCTATAGCCCCCGTAGTAATAGCCTGCATGCCGCTTGCTACATAGTAAATATGAACCACTCTACCGCCCTTAGCAAAGGTGTGACTAACAAATTGTCTAAAAGGACCAAGGCGCAACATCAAGGGTTCTTCAAGTCCTCTTTGATGTCTTTCTTCATTAACTCTGGCTGAGAGCAATAAATGCGTTGATTCATTTAAATTTTCAAGTGCTTGGGCTGTTTTGGTAAAATCTTTTTCGAGCCAAGTGATATAGGCTGTACCATCTCTTGGATTAGGGCCGTGTGCTTTGAGGATTGTTTGTGCTTTTAGCAGATTGATCATCAAGCTATGTTTCGCAAACTCCTTAATTCGATGTATTTTACCACTTTTACTCGGACGGTCAACAGCGATAACAGATAATGCATGATGTACAGCTACATTTAATGCAGCTCTGTGTACAAAATCCAACCTCGGATCTATTGCATGAGTTGGCTTAGCACCAATTGCACTTCCTATTCCAATTTGTAATAAACTCATTGGATACAGGCCAGGATTAATTCTTATCATGCCATTTAGGAGTGGAGAAATTGATGGTCTATGGTGACCAAAGCTGCCTCTAACCTGAAGGTTGGTTCTCAAGCCACTTGCATTCCATCCTTTTTGAATTTCTTCTACTCCTTGGTCTTCTTTCTTTATCCAAGTGCCGTTATGGAGTACAAGATTTGGATGTTCTCTACCACTACGATCTGTTATTGGACCCACAGTTGGCCCTCCAAAAAAATGTTCTAATTTAACCTGACGTCTGTTTCTAAGTAAATGATTGGCAAAACTATCACGTATGGGGCGATGTGCAGTAGGCGTAATGGTAGTTAAAGGTCGTAAATCTGTTGTTCGAGAATCTTGAAGTCTCTTTGGTCCTATATCCGACATAGGATTTTTGCTAGATCTTAGAAAGAAATCATGTTTTTCGACTAATTGGTGATGTAATGCATTTAACTCCCTTTCTTTTTTAAGCATTAATTGCAATTCAGTGTGTAGTTTATTTTGCCCTTCCCCCATCTTCGCTTCACTTTCTAGCATTTGATCCCTTTGCATTATTAGTTGATCAAAGGCTCCTTTAGCCGCTATTGCGTCTTTCGCCAAGGCAGCTGCATTTGTTTCAGCTTGAGCTTTACCATCTCCGTCGGTTTCAGCTGCAATTTTTCCTGCAGCTTCGGCTTCAGCTTTGGTTTTGCTCACAAGTTTAGATGCAGGGCCAAGCGATTTTAATAGTAACACTTTTGCTCTAGAAAGTTCATCTAGTTTTCTGGTATATCCATCTAACTCTTCTCTTTTTTTTGCAATACTATCCTTTAAAGGTCTAAGTTCAGACATTATTTTTTCCAGATGTTCTCGTGTTTGAGGTATTGGATCACGTTGAGCTTGTTCTATTAATAGTTTATGGCGCATGATTGCGGTTTCTCGAGCCATTTCTTCATGACCAATAACAGCTCCAGGCCCCCTTGCAATTCTATCTGGATGTTCTGCCATTCGAATCCTTATGCCCATGGGGCCTTCCATTGCTTTATCTTTCATGTTAGGAACACCCATAACCGTAGAAGCAATGTGCTCCCATCCTATATTAACCGGTTCAGTTGTTACACCCTCTTTATATACACCCATTACACGTTGGTGTCTTTCATAATCATGATGAAGGGGGTGGTGTGGGCTACTTCGAAAATACTCTCCAGGTTTACTGAGATTCTCATGACGATCTTTGCCATGGTGTTCAACATCACTTGGTATCCAAGGTGTAACATGGGTTAAATGTTGGCCAAGCGTTTCTAATGCAATGCCTGTATCTGGATCTTTTGCGCTAGCTAACATGCTGGGGCCAAGATGTTCAGGTCTGCTATTAAAAGCTACAGCTAATAATTTTGCATGCTTGCGATGTGCTGTACTTGATTTATCATGACCTAATCCTCTTTCATACCATTCAGGAGCATTCTTTGGTGCAAATACTCGTTCCGGAAGTGCAGGTTGTGTTCTTCCTCTATGGTCTATGGCAGGGGCGAATGCGGATCCTCTAGGGATGTTAGCGCCTCCAATAAATGTATCATCTCTAACGTAAGTTAAAGTGCGCTGCAACTCTCCAGCCACACTAATCACTCTTACCCAACGGTATTCTGGTGCGTTTTTAGCATCATAATGTCTGAATATCTCTGCATTTGGTCCGAGTCTTGACCTTATTTTATCTGATGTTTCAACATCAATAGGTGTTCCATGTGGCAGTAGCTTACCTTGAGTTCCATTAAAAATGGAGCCATGTAAAGCATGAACCAAATGTGTTGTCCCAGTTATTCTGGTTTGCATGCGTTCACGTTGTACAGTATTGCTGCTAATTTTGGAAGAAACAAGCGGTACATCCGCTACAGTATGAGCCATCGCTTTGGCACCCATCAAATCGGCCTCTTTTTCAAGTCCAGCATCATCATTCACATTTACGTTGCCTTTCATCTGTACGGTAGGTTTAACCCTTCCTTGCTTTTGTTGTACTACATGCCAGGCTTCGTGTGCTAAATGTTTTTCCTGGCCAACGGCTAAATGAATATTTGTACCTTGTGCATAAGCATGTGCTTGTAATTGGGCAGGTTGATTAGAGTTGTAGTGTACTTTTACATCATCAAGTGAGTAGCCAGAAAGGTTCTCAATCCCCGATTTCAAATGATCTGGTAGGCCAGTATGGTTTTCTTTTCGTTGTACGGTATGTTGATCAGCTGTAGCTTGCTGATTGGGTAATGGAGTTGTGCTAGGACTATTGGTTATTGATTTTTGTTTGGTTTTCAGTTGTTTAACTAATGGGTTGTTGCTGATAACTTCCTGAAGTTTTCTTTGTGCAATAGCTTCTGGTCTATTGTCTACAAGCTGTAATGTAGAAGGACCATTGCTTGGTGATTTTGATGAGTTTTCAGAAGCAGGCTTGGTTTTGTTTTCCTGCGATTTATCGGCGTGTGTATTCATGTTTGTTGTTTGTCTAATAACCCCGCATCACATCCCGTATTTAAGATAATTCTTATACAAGATAACAAGTTTAAATGAAATATCATCATCCTGCCTGTTTTAGAGAATAGGAGCTAGATGTAGTTGCTAATTGCTTAAGTGCTAGCTGAAAATGTAATATAAGCTTGAATTAAAATTGGAGAAAATAAGTCCGGATCCTATTAATCATATTGTGATAAAAGATGAGGAAAATTAAATGGGATAACAAGCAAAATAAGGATGCTAGAAACTTATTAAGTTGCCAATAAAAGCGGCAAAATGTTTTAGCTATGTTGTGTTAAAACAAAAAAGCCTCTAGCTTTTTAAAGCTAAAGGCTTGATTTTCAAGTAGCGGGAACGAGAGTTGAACTCGTGACCTCAGGGTTATGAATCCTGCGCTCTAACCAACTGAGCTACCCCGCCGGGCATCTTATTTTTTAAAGAGTTGCAAATATAGAATAAATTACTTTTCTTTAGAAATAATAAATAAAAAATAGTCCAATATTTTTAAGATAGAGGTGTTTAAGGATGTCAGAAAAGAAAAAATTTACACTAGAATATGAGTTAAGGTCATCTCCACGGATATTATTTAGTTTCATTAGCGAACCAAATGGTTTGTCGCAATGGTTTGCAGATGATGTGATTTTCAGAGATCAAGTATATACCTTTACATGGGACGATGAAGTTCAGAAAGCAAAATTGCTCAGCATAAAAGAAAACAAGTTGGTGAAGTTTAAATGGCTCGACGATGAACCCCACTGCTATTTTGAAATGGAGATTGTGCAAGATGAATTGACCAATGATGTAGCATTAGCAATTACTGATTTTGCTACCGACGAAACTCGCACTGAAAAAACTCAAATTTGGGACAACCAGATTACTTATCTGTTGAGTGTAATTGGTGCTTAAATTTTCAACGGTATTGTCTATCTTTGCATATTGAAAAAGATACATTTACTGTTAATTAAGGCATTTATTAGGCCTTTTATCGTCACATTTTTTATTGTGATGTTTATCCTTTTGATGTTTTTCCTGTTCAAATATATTGATGATTTGATAGGGAAAGGATTTGAATGGTATACCATAGCTGAAGTAATGATTTATGCTTCAGCATCAAATGTTGCCATGGCATTGCCACTTTCTGTTCTGCTCTCCTCCATCATGACTTTTGGTACCTTAGGAGAAAACTATGAATTAGTTGCCATCAAATCTGCTGGAGTATCTCTACAAAAGGCCATGAGGCCATTATTTGTGTTGATCATTATATTATCAATAGCCTCTTTTTACTTCTCAGATTACATGCTGCCAAAAGCGAATACAAAATACTACTCGCTTCTTTTCGATATCAGAAATAAAAAACTGTCATTTCTAATTAAACCAGGGGTTTTTAACAACAGTATTCCAGGTTATGCCATTAGAGTAGATCATAAAGGAAAGGGAGGAATAGATTCTCTATATGGAATTATGATTTACGATCATAGTGGTACAAATGGCATTCCTAAGATCATTATTGCCAAACAAGGCAGAATGACTAAAACAACAGATGGAAAATACATGCTGCTCAAACTTTCTGACGGAATTAGGTATGAAGAAGATGGGGGTAGGGGAAATAGCTATAACAATAGACAAACGCTAACCAGAATGCGTTTTAAAGAAACGGAGGTAAAGCTAGATTTCTCCACCTTTGGTGACATGAGCCGTACTGATGAATCGAGTTTTAGAAACAATGCACCCATGCTTAATCGTAAGGGGCTTATCAGGAGGCAAGATTCACTTTCCAAAAGCCTAGACAGTGCCAATAGAAGTGCTAAAATTAATGTGAGTAGTTACTATAAAACTACGAGCTATGTGAAAGGATATACGAAAGTTAAGAGTAAAGAAAAAACGATTAAGGGCAATATTCTCAATTCAATTCCTAAAAAAGACCTTACGCAAGTATTGCAAAATGCATCCGATCTTACAGCCAGTATCAGACAGGTAATTAATAATAGAATTCTTAGCTATCAAGATGAAAAAAAGGAAATTATTGGAGCTAGGGTAGAGTACCTTAGAAAATATACATTAGCTTTTTCTTGTCTTTTATTATTCTTTATCGGAGCGCCTTTAGGTGCAATTATCAGAAAAGGTGGCCTAGGTTTGCCAGTAGTAATTGCTGTAGTATTCTTTTTGGTCTACCATATTATCTCTACCGTTGCCGAAAAATCTGCCAAGGAAGGAACCTTGGAGCCTATTTTTGGGATGTGGATGGCAATTATCGTTTTAACACCATTGGGAATATTCTTAACCTATAAGGCTACAGTAGATTCTGCCTTGTTCGATATCGATTATTACAAGCAACTGATCTTAGGGCTGTTCAAACGTAAAAAGCTTAAAGCCAATAATTAATATAGTAAACTTCTTTTAGCCTTATTCATTACTTAATGATGATATTTTAGTAAAATATTGCTCTCAAAAGATTGTAACTTTGTAAATATTTATAATGCAGATGACCTTAATGGCCTTGCTTATAATTAAGACCAAAATAGAATGGAAATTAAATTGAATACGATAGCAGAAGCTATTGAAGATATCAAAGCAGGTAAAATAATTATTGTGGTGGATGATGAGGATCGTGAGAATGAAGGAGACTTTATTACTGCTGCCAGAAATGTAACACCAGAGGTAATTAATTTCATGTCTAAGTATGGCCGTGGATTAATTTGTGCACCATTGATAGAAGATCTTTGCAATGACTTGAAATTGGATTTAATGGTTCAAAACAATACTGTTTTACACCAAACCCCATTTACTGTATCAGTAGATTTAATTGGGCATGGTTGTACTACAGGAATCTCTACACACGATAGGGCAAAAACAGTTCAGGCCTTGATCAATCCAGATACTAAGCCAGAAGATTTAGGTAGACCTGGGCATATTTTCCCCTTAAAAGCAAAAAGAGAAGGCGTATTAAGAAGAACTGGCCATACTGAAGCTACTATTGATTTAGCCCGTTTGGCAGGTTTTGAGCCAGCAGGAGTGTTGGTTGAGATCATGAATGAAGATGGGACAATGGCCCGTTTACCAGACTTGATGTTAATTGCGGCACAGCACGAATTGAAGATCATCACCATCAAAGATCTGATTGCTTATCGTTTAGCTGCTGAAAGTTTAATTAGAGAAGAGGTTACCGTTAGTTTGCCTACACAATGGGGCGATTTTAAAATGACGGCCTACACGCAATTGAGTAACAATGCAACTCACTTGGCCATTAGTAAGGGCGAATGGACAGAAGGTGAGCCGATTTTAACACGCATACATAGCTCTTGTGTTACAGGTGATATATTTGGTTCATGCCGTTGTGATTGTGGCCCTCAGCTTCATAAAGCTTTCCAAATGATAGAAGCAGAAGGTAAAGGGGTGATCGTATACATGAACCAAGAAGGTAGAGGGATTGGACTGATCAATAAATTACGTTCGTATAATTTACAAGATGCTGGTTTCGATACGGTTGAAGCCAATCTTCAACTGGGCTTTAAAGGCGATGAACGCGACTATGGAGTAGGTGCACAAATTTTAAGAGCACAGGGTGTAAGTAAGATGCGCTTAATGTCTAACAACCCAACAAAAAGAGCTGGTTTAATTGGCTATGGACTTGAAATTGTAGAAAATATTCCAATTGAAATAGAAAGCAACAAACACAATGAAACTTACCTTAAAACTAAAAGAGATAAAATGGGTCATCAAATCATGAACCGCTAACATCTTAATTTAGTTAAATATATTGCTAAGCAAGAAAAATCAAAGCCTTATTTCTTTTGATTTTTCTTGCTTTCGTTTATAATGGCTTCTTTGTTTAATGTTTCTTTAGCCTTTTGCGCTTCTTTCTTTTTCTGCTCCCTACGATATTTTCCAGTAATCTTCTGTAAAAATTCATTAAAGGAATCAAACTGCTGACTATAGATCAGTCCAAAAGAGTTCACATTTGCGCTTTGATCTATCCCCGGGTTGGCAAAAATACTTTGTTGCGTAGGTGGTTTAGTGGCTATTTTGCCAACTAACGTCCCATCTTTTTTGATCAGGCCTAAAACCTCCAATTCTCCACCTACATTGTTTTTAGAAAAACCAATTGGTGTAAAATCGTTCGCACTTTTGGTATCGGTAATACCTGCATTGATGATAATACGGTCGTTGAATAATTTGAATGAAGCACTGGCATCATTTAACGAACGGAAATTGATATCGACAAAACTTAAATTTAATGAAGAAAGCAGGTTGTTAAACTGATTGAACAAAAGTTCGGTAGCCGTACTGGTTCCTACAGAGCCTAACTGTTGCCCAAGGTTTTCTTGACCTGACCCTGGTGCAAATCGCCTCTGGATAATCAAACTCAATGCTTGGGTGTTTAGGTTATTACCATCATTAAAGTAAGATTGTAACTTTTCTTTAATAGCTGGGTTGGCAGGAAAGAAGATGTCCAATTTAATATCAGGTTTTAACAATAACCCACTCAAGCCCATTTCTACTTCCGTTTGTACCCTCTCGTTTACATTTGAACCCTGTTCCTGATTCGCCGCTGTGTAAAGGTCTGTAGTACTTGCCCTTAATGCATAAATGGCTTTTAAGTTAATTTGTGCTGCGGTCGGGTTTCCAGTCCACCTAATTGTTCCACCTTGTCTAATGTCAAACCTTTTATTGATCACTTCTTGTGCCGTGAAATCGAAGATACCGCTTTCAATAATGTAGTCGCCTTTCATTTCAAAATCGCCCACACTACTGATATTTAGTTCGAGTTCGGCATTTCCCTTTCCACTTAACTTTCCTAAAATGGTGTAGATGTTTGCTGTACTGTTAGGATCTACCTTTAGTTTAAAATTCATCGTCAGACCATCAAAATTGGCCTGTTTTTTAACCACCTTAGTGGTGTCTTTACTCACAAAAGTGATAAAGTCTTTATCAGAAACCGTTTCAGAACTATTTAACGGAAGGTTAAAAATGGTTCCTTTTTCGGTTTTGGCATTGATATCAATCCTCATTTTATTGGTTGGCCCTTTAAAAGAGAAATTGCCACTTGCATAAGCTTTACCATAATAAACGGAATTATCTTTAGAAGTGGTATTTAACGCCATGAAGTTAGTGGCCACTAAATCAACCTGTATGTTTGGATTGTCTAGGTCGTTAAGGTCTACCGTTCCTGTAGCTGTCGCTTTATTACCATCCACATCTTCCAATACCAAATCTTCGATACCAATTACACTGTTTTCAACCTTTACTTTATCATCTAAAGTATAAGCCGTCTTGAGATAATTTACTGTTAGCTGCCCTTTATTGAAGGATACACTGCCGTCAATTCCGGGTTTGTCAAAAGTTCCTTTTACCGTAAGATCTGCAGATACCTCGCCTTTCAGGTTGGAAACTAATTTTTTAACAAAAGGCTCCAGAATTGCGAGTTTGCTATCATTTAATCTTACGCCTAAGTCAATTTTTTTATCTTTTAGGTCAAGATTTCCAGTTATCTTGAAGGTTTCTTTATTGTCCGTTAAGATTTGAGTATACACATTAGCCCTGTCTTTAGACTTGTCGTAAGAACTGGTATCTGTGAGTTTTCCTATAAAGGTGTCGTTAAATGTTAACGAATCAATCTCTAAACTATCGGTAACTCTTGCAGAGTTTAAGACGTTATAGAGTCGTGTTTTGCCATTTACATTTCCTGCCAGTTTTAAGCCGAGTGTTTTAACAAAAGGATTAATGGTTTTAAGATTGAAGTTCTTAAAACCAACCAACAACAGGTCTTGGGGATCATTGGATAAAATTCCATCAACAGTTAACAGCTGACCTCCATTACTCAAATCAAAATTGCTGATTTCAGTTTTTCCATTGTTAAAGTTGATCCTTACTTTTTCTTGGATGGTCCAATCTTCACTATTGATTTTTAAGTTGGATGGTAAAATGCTAATTTTCGCAGTAGTATCACCTGCAAATTCTACCAAGCCGTTTAAATCCAGTTGGTTGGCATCATCTGCATTAGAAAGTTTTACGTTTAAAGAAAGACTATCGTTTCTTAGGATATTTAAGATATTGACATTTTTGATGTATAAACTATCATTCAGGTCAACCCTATCTGAGGTGATAATGGCTTGTAACTGATTTGAGGTTGTGTTTTCATCAATAATGATGTTGTTTGCGGTAATGCCTTTATAGGTTAGCTTTTTGATGCTTCCATTTAAGGTGGCGGTATTATTTCTCGAGTCGAAATTTCCTATAAGGATAGCCTGGTCATCAATGCTTAGCCCTGGAACAATAAGTTCGGCAATAGGTTCAAATCGTTTTATTCTTAAATTGAAGTCAAAGATCTGGGTATTGTATTTGATAATTTGGGTGTCTAATGAAGGGACATAGGTTTTGGCAATGGCCTTGTAATAAGAAATGATGGTATTAAGGTCATATTGTCCTTTGATACTTGCATCTAAAATGTCGGATTTTACAGTTAGACTTCTATTGATACCAATGCCATTTGCATTCAATTGAACAGAATCAATGGTGTAGATTCCTTTCACATTGTTTAACCTGATCTTTTGGATAGCCAATTCTCCTTGTATATTGTCGAGGTTATTACCAGAGAAATTGGTGCTAAAAGTAGCATCTACCATTAGCGAATCCTTAAATAATTTTAAAGTCTTTAACCTTGCATTTTTAATTGATGCTTTGAAATTAAAGACAGGCAATTTGGGATTGAGGTTTACGCCACCATCAAAATCCAACTGCACATTTTTATCGTTGATCTTTAAGTTGCCATCAAAGTACTTTTTGTCGAATGTGCCATTGATTTTAACATTACGATAGCGGTAGTCATTAAAATCAATATAAGAAATGTCACCATCTAATTGCTCGGTAAGGTCTTTGATTTCGGTACCTTTTCCTTTTACATAAAGTGCAGATGTAATTCTACCTAGGCTCTTTTCATTTAAAAGCTCTCTAAGATTAAAATCGAAGGTTTTTACATTCCCTGTATAAGAAGGAATGCCTTTTTTGTCGATTTTCATGTTTACATCAGATTTGAAGCGGCCCAATTTTGTTTTGAACTCTCCAAAGGCAACAAAATCATTTTGAAAACCAGTAAACGAGCCATTGAAATTGATATTGCCAAACTTGTTTACAATTACAGGGATAGACTTCATAGGTTTTCCTGTAATGTCTGTTAAGATTTCGTCCAAGTCTTTTTTGTTGGTGCCCGCCATTTCAACCTTCATATCCAGAAAAGTCTGATCCCAATCTGGGAGACCTTTCATAGAGAAATCGCCTTTAATGTAGGTGGCTTTACCTGCTTTTAAGGATAGTTTTTTTGCCTTTAAATTATTTACATAACCACTGATTTGTCCATCAATGTCCAAATCGAGCTTCATTTTTTTTAGTGCAGGCGTAAAATAAGCTACATCGCTAGAGGAGATATGGCTGTTTTTAAAATTAGCCTTCATCCTCACTTTGTTCACATAATCATTAAAGTCTCTGAACCTACCAAATTTCATCTGGTAATAATCGGTTAACCTAGTCTGGTTGGTAACCAACAAAAGATTTTTCAACTCAATAGCATTGGTATCAATGGTCGTAAAAGCAGAGAGATTTTTAAGATGGAAGCCGCTTTTCTCTTTAAAAGTTAAATTTTTAATGTTGGCTTGTATCAAATGTCCATTGGTATTCAATTTCTCAAAAATACCATTGAGTTTAGTGAGCTCAATATCTTCAAAATTGATCCCTTTAATTACGGTATCTACTTTTAGATTTTTGTATTTGAAGTTGACATTGTTTAAGATGATCCTATCAAACAAGAATTGGAATTTCTTTTTCTTTGGTCGATTAGGGGGAGCGGGGCTATCGAAATAATCAATAATGAAATCAAGATTTGATGAACCATCCTGATTGTCTTTTAAAAAGAATGAGCCATTATTAATCTGTACCGTATTTACATCTAATATTCTTTCTTTTAAGGAAAGTCTATTGAGGTCTACCATGAATTTTGGAAATTTTGCAAGCGTATCTTTTTGGCGATCGAGTACAACGAGGTCTTCCAGCACAACAGACTTAAATGGTTTAACGTATAAACCACCTATCAATACCGTGTTTTTGAGTTCTTTAGATAGGTATGCCGCTGCTTTTTTTGCTACATAGGTCTGTACTGGCTTAAATTGAAGCGAGAATAAAACAGCTGCAAGCAATATTATTATTGATGCAACGACCCAAAGCAGTATTTTTAATAGTTTTTTAATAGTTTTGTAGCTTAATAATAATCAACGTGTCTGTAATACTTGCCATAGAATCTTCTTGTGATGAAACATCCGTTGCTGTATGTATCAACGGCAAAATTACTGCCAATGTTATTGCAAACCAAACAATTCATGAAAATTATGGAGGTGTAATTCCAGAATTAGCATCAAGGGTTCATCAACAAAACATAGTGCCAGCTGTTCAACAAGCGCTGGCAATTGCCAAAGTTAACAAAAATGAATTAAGCGGCGTTGCTTTTACGCGTGGGCCGGGCTTATTGGGTGCATTATTGGTAGGAGTGTCTTTTGCAAAATCTTTTGCATTGGCTTTAGATTTACCTTTAATTGCAGTGAATCATATGCAGGCACATATTTTGGCGCATTTTATAGATGAGCCAAAACCCAATTTCCCCTTTTTATGTTTGACAGTTTCTGGCGGTCACACTCAAATTGTACTGGTTAAAGATTATTTTGATATGGAAATAGTGGGTGAAACTTTGGATGATGCGGCAGGAGAGGCTTTTGACAAGACAGCTAAAATATTGAGCTTGCCATATCCGGGTGGTCCTCTAATTGACAAATATGCAAAAGAAGGTAATCCCTTAGCATTTAAGTTTCCTGAGCCACAAATCCAAGGTCTGAACTATAGTTTTAGCGGATTTAAAACTGCTATTTTGTACTTTATTAGAGACAGACAAAAAGAAAATCCTTTATTTATAGAAGAGAATTTAGCAGATATTTGTGCATCAGTTCAACACAGTATCGTCAATATCTTGTTAAATAAATTGAAAAAAGCAGCAAAACAATATCAAATTAAGCAAATTGCGATTGCTGGTGGGGTTTCTGCAAATTCAGGGCTCAGAAATGCGCTTTTAGAACAGAAAGAAGCATTAGGTTGGGATATTTTTATTCCAGCTTTTGAGTATTGTACAGATAATGCGGGGATGATTGCGATTGCGGGTTACCACAAGTTTTTAGCGGGTGATTTTATTGGCCAAGAAGTATCGCCAATGGCAAGAATGAACTTTTAAATAATAGAAATATGGGAACGATGAGTTATATCTTTTTTGGTTTAATGTTAATTCCAGCAATTATCTTTCTGGTATGGATGATTAAACAGGATAAAAAGAAAAACTATTTGGGGTTGTTTTTTTTGATATTAGGTGTGCTCATTGCTACCTATACGATTATCCGATTGGATAAGGATTTTATGGAGAAAAACGCAAAAGCTGCTGATGCTCCAAAATCTTCAAGTTTTAGATAAAAAAATCATTTCGACAGCTTTTAGCAACGGATTTCTTTTTGGTAACGCTGCCATTGAGAAATCATTTTCCCGATTACGATCGGTAGGTGATGTATGGGCTGTCGAAATGACGATATAGATTTAAGCTTTCTCTTCTAATTTTTCTCCGGTTACTTCTGTACGGATTTTTGCTTCAATTTCTTCTGATAACTCTGGGTTATCTAATAATAATTGTTTTACGGCATCTCTTCCTTGTCCTAATTTGGTATCTCCATAAGAGAACCAAGAACCTGCTTTTTTGATGATGTTAAAGTCTACACCTAGATCAATGATTTCTCCAGTTTTAGAAATTCCTTCGCCAAACATAATGTCAAATTCTGCAATTCGGAAAGGAGGGGCAACTTTATTTTTTACAATTTTTACTTTAACACGGTTTCCAGAAACTTCATCAGAATCTTTAATTTGAGAAGTTCTACGAATATCTAAACGTACTGAAGCATAAAACTTTAAGGCATTACCACCAGTAGTGGTTTCTGGGTTACCGAACATCACTCCAATTTTTTCACGCAATTGGTTGATGAAAATACAACAACATCCAGTTTTAGAGATCGTTCCTGTTAATTTACGTAAGGCCTGGCTCATCAAACGGGCTTGTAATCCCATTCTGCTGTCGCCCATCTCACCTTCAATCTCCGCTTTTGGTACCAAAGCCGCTACAGAGTCAATTACGATCACATCTATCGCTCCCGAACGGATCAAATTATCGGCAATTTCTAAAGCCTGCTCACCATTGTCTGGTTGCGAGATTAAAAGATTGTCAACATCTACACCTAATTTCTTGGCATACATTTTATCAAAAGCATGCTCTGCATCTATAAATGCGGCAATACCGCCTTTTTTCTGTGCTTCGGCAATGATGTGCGTAGCCAAAGTAGTTTTACCAGATGATTCTGGACCATATATTTCAATTACGCGACCCTTCGGTACACCGCCAATGCCTAATGCAATATCTAAACTGATAGAACCAGTTGAAATGGATTCAATAGATTCTACTGCTGCATCGCCTAGTTTCATTACGGAACCTTTACCGTATGATTTTTCTAATTTATCTAAAGTAAGTTGGAGTGCTTTTAATTTTTCTGCGTTTGGGTTCATGTTCAATCTAATTAAGTAAAAGATAAGTACCGGCTAAAAATGTTATTTATAAATACTAATAACTTTAGCAAACATATTAATTTAATTTTGATTATTGCAAATAAAATCTAAAAAATATTTTAATAATTTACAATTGGCTAATTTCTTTAGTTTTAAAATGCTGTTCGTAATATTTGCAAAAATGGGTAAGCTCGCAAATATTGCATTTCGGGCTTCTGGCTACACAAACATATCTGCCATGTAAAATTAGCCAATGATGTGCCATAGCTATGGTATGTTCTGGTAAATGTTTAACCAAGTCTTTTTCTACCGCTAATGGGGTTTTGCCTTTGGTTAAGCCAATTCTATTGGCTACCCTAAAAACATGGGTGTCTACAGCCATGGCGGGTGCATCGTAAATGACAGAAGCGATTACATTGGCTGTTTTACGGCCCACGCCGGGCATTTTTTGCAATTGATCTATATCTGAAGGTACTTGGTCATTAAATTCGTGCAACAGCATGTTGGCCATGCCTACCAAATGTTTGGCTTTGTTGTTAGGATAGCTTACACTTCTGATATAGTCAAAAACAATATCGGGTGTAGTTTCTGCCAATGCCTTGGCATTTGGAAAACGCTGGAAAAGAGCAGGTGTAACTTGGTTTATTCTTTTATCGGTGCATTGAGCAGATAAAATTACAGCTACCAATAATTGGTATGGATTGTTGTAGTGCAGCTCGGTTTCTGCGTTGGGTTGTTTTGCTGCGAAATGAGTTACAAACTGTTGGTAGCGTTCTTTTTTGAGCATAAACAAAGATAAGGTTTTTAGCTTGTGGGTTTAAAATCTGTTGGCTAGAATTTGGTCAATTAACGGTCGATTTCTTTTAAGAGCTCATCGCACTCTGCAAAAGCATTGTAAAGATATTTGTTGCGGTGTTTTTCTCCTTGTCCACTAAAGGAAACAGATTTTTTAATCTGGCTTTGCATCCATTGTTTGGTTTGCTGGCAATAAGATTGATCTTCAGTTTTTAAATAGTTGAAAGTGTTAAATCGATTGTAGCAAAGCATCGTTTCTTTAAGTTCAACCAAATAAGAGATACTGCCCAACACATCACAGTTGTACCAATTAAAGGTGTGGTTTGGATCTATGGTCTTCTTGCTGCTAATGGCATACATGTTCATGTCTGTAAGGCAGTAACGTACTTGTTCTATCACTTGTTTGGCTAAGGTATCGGTAATATATCCTGCCTCAAAAGCATACCTCACTTGTTCTATTGTGCCATGTACAGTATCTTTTGCCCAGATTTCTGTGCTTGGAATTTCTAAATAAATTTGATTCAGCTCTTTGGCCAGTGTAATAATTTCTTGGTCGAATGTACCAGGGTCAAATTTAAATTCGGCATTCATTACACTGTCAGACCAAAAGAAAAGCTTGAAACAGGTAAGCTCGGGGTATTTGAAAAAGTGAAAGAGCGGAATATCGTCTGTGGTAATGGTAATATGCTTTTGTTTACTCTGCTGAATCTGCTTCAGGTTTTTTAACAGATCTTGTAGGTACAAAAGCATGTTGGGGATTTCTTGATCTACGCTCAGGTAATCGAAAGTAACGGTTGGCAGTTGACTGGGCTTATATAAAAAGGGTGTAGCAAAATGATCAGAAAGCTTAATGATCTGCTGAAGACTTAAAGCGCTGTTCCCTCTTATTTTTTTATAAGCCTCATTAATGCTGATGGCTAAAACCTCTGCAACACTTTGTGCCAGGTTTTGGTAATCGGGCAGGGCCGATTTGATAGCATTAAAGAAAGTAACTTGAAGATTTTGCATCTAATAATATTCTTATAGGTGAATATAAGAATTATTTATCTTATTATGGATTAATATGTTTTATAAAATATCTTTTAAGGATAATTATTTGATTAATTTTTATTTAATTATTCTTTAGAGTTATGAATTTGTTTTTTGATATTTTATTAAGATAATTTACTGGTTTTATCGAGACTATATTTGACTATCAATTTAGCAACGATATGAAAACTAATGTATTTACATTGATCAGCTGCTTTGCTTTAATCCAAGGGGTTGCAAATGCACAAAATGAAACGAATAGAGGCACGGCGCCTGCAAAACAAAAAGACTTGAGCCAGGATAGCCTTATCACTGTCGACAACAAATTAGATGCCGGCGAAAAAAAGATCTCTTTGTTTAATAATCTGTATATGGGAGGGGAGTATGGCGTATCGACTGGTTACCAGAACTTTATACAAGGAGGTATGTGGGCTCAAATTGACCATGATTATTTTAAGATTATGTCGGCGGTAGCTGCCGATCCTGCCACTGCAGAACAAAAACAATTGCATAAAAACCACAGTAAGGATTGTAACTGCATCGAAACCAGGCAACTTTCTGATGTAAGCTTAATTTATGGTAAAAGTTATCAATTCTTCAAAGTATGTCAGATTCAATTTGGTGCAGGCTTGGCTTTTGTTTCTAAAACAGATAAAGATGATGCATTTAATAGCCAAAAACATGAATTTGAGCCAGAAAGGTATAAAAAACGTGGAACCGTGGGTATTCCAGCTGAAGCTAGATTTGTGATCCAATTTAAGCGTTATTTTTCCATTAGTTGCAGTACGCATGTAAATGCCAATCCAATTAAAAGTTTTAAAGGCGTATCTGCAGGTGTAGCCCTAGGCTTGTTTTAAAGGGTGTTTAGGATAGATAGGGGAATAAAAAAAGCTGTTTAACTTTGGGTTAAACAGCTGAATTTTTTTCTTGTAAATTATTTCTTTTTAGAAAAAGCTAAAATCTTTTCGATGGTCTCATCCGATGGATTTTTAATGAGCTTGTCTAATTGTGGCTTAATGCTGTTGTAAAACATTTTGTCTTCAGTTGTTGCTTGTTCCACAGCTTCGTCCGGAGATTGTTGGCCTTGATAATTTACAGTGTTAAGTGAAGTAGAGATTTTAATCATACGCAATTACAATAATTAGTTTAGAAAGAAAACGCAATTAAATTGACTTTATTTCATTCAAGTTACGTATAAAATTTTTGTAACCAAATAAAATTCTTTAAACTAAACAATTAGTAATTTAAAATTTTTAGAATCCTCGTTTAAAAGCAATATTGGCATATTAAATTTTAAAATTTTATTCAAAATAAAAATATGCCTAAAAATAAATCTTGCTAAAAAAGTGCAAATCACCTCTGCAAATTCAATTGGCTATTATTGAATTTTAACCCTGCTCAATTAGAAAGCGGCTAGACTGCTGCTGAAGAAAAATTAAGAATTGCGTTGCGAAACTTCTTTTACCTTCATCATCTTACGCAGGTTGCTCAAAGCATAACGCATACGGCCTAATGCAGTATTGATACTTACATCAGTGAGGTCTGCAATTTCCTTAAAGCTGAGGTCTGCATAATGGCGCATAATTAATACCTCTTTTTGTTCGTCTGGTAACAATTGGATCATTAGACGCAGGTCAACATGTGTTTGCTCCCTCAACATGCGTTCTTCAGCGCTTTCCTCATGAATTTGTAAGAGGTTCAGTACATCAGTACCATCGGCACTGGTAATTACGGGCGCACGTTTTTCTCTACGGAAATAATCGATTACCAGGTTATGCGCAATACGCATTACCCAAGGTAAAAACTTGCCCTCTTCGTTGTACCTGCCGCTGCGCAAGGTTTTAATCACCTTAATAAAAGCGTCTTGAAAAATATCTTCAGCAAGATATTGGTCTTTTACCAATAGATAAATAGAAGTATAAATTTTTGATTTGTGTCTTCTTAGTAGTTCCTCTAAAACAGTTTCTTCTCCGTTCAGGTATAACTTCACCAATTCCTGATCACTATGCTGTTGTATGTTCATAGGAGTGCGTATATTAAAATCTCTTTTTTTATTAAATAATAAATAAGTAGCTGTTTTAATCTATAGCTGATCTCCTTGTTTTTAAGATGTTGGTTTCTAACTTGTGTGAGTTGTAACACCAAATGACGGATTTTTTTTTGATAATCCAATAAAAAATATGTTAAAAAATGTAAATTTTTATAAAACCCATCTTATTTTTGAGCTGGTTGAAACCAAAATTGTAATTTTGGGGTATATTAGCCATATTCTAGAAAGCGGTACATGAGCAAGGAAATAGAGAAAGATCCACACAAAAATATCATCATAAAAGGGGCAAGAGTGCACAATCTTAAAAACATTGATGTTGCTATCCCTAAAAATAAACTAGTTGTAATTACTGGTATGTCTGGGTCTGGGAAATCTTCTTTGGCTTTTGATACCTTATATGCAGAAGGTCAGCGTCGTTACGTAGAAAGTTTATCAGCCTATGCCCGCCAATTTATGGGCAGAATGAATAAACCCGATGTCGATTATATTAAAGGTATTGCGCCTGCAATTGCCATCGAGCAAAAAGTAATTACGTCTAACCCACGTTCTACGGTGGGTACTTCAACAGAGATTTACGACTATTTAAAACTCTTGTTCTCCAGAATTGGGTTAACCTATTCGCCAGTTTCTGGTGCCATTGTTAAAAAAGATACGGTTACTACCGTTGTCGATTATATTATCGGTTTAGGTACTGATAGTGTAGTAACCATATTTTGTCCATTACATCCGCACAATAACAGAAGCATTAAAGAAGAATTGGCCGTGCTTTTACAAAAAGGTTTTTTGCGGGTCTATTTCAATAATGTAATTACAAAAATTGAAGACATACTGGAAGACGAATCTGTTAAGGACATCGAATTAACGGATACCACAACCATTAGGATCTTAATTGATCGTATTGTAGTTAACGAGGAAGAGGAAACTTTAAGTAGGATTGCAGACTCGGTACAAACGGCATTTTTTGAGGGTAAGGGCGATTGTTTTGTAGAACACGAAGGCAAACAGACTTTTTTCTGCGATCGTTTTGAATTGGATGGCGTAAAATTTGAAGAACCAACACCCAACTTTTTCAGCTTTAATAATCCCTATGGGGCTTGTAAACGTTGCGAAGGTTATGGCAATGTAATTGGTATTGATGAGGATCTGGTTATTCCTGATAAGAGCAAAAGTTTATACGACAATGCCATTGCACCTTGGCGTGGCGAAAAAATGGGCGATTGGTTAAAGAAGTTTATTAAAAATGCCGATAAATTCGATTTTCCTATTCATCGCTCGTATAGCGAATTAACAGAAGCACAGCAGCGCCTGATCTGGACAGGTAACCAGTATTTTGCTGGGCTTGATGAGTTTTTTAAAGAATTAGAAGAACAAACCTATAAAATCCAGTACCGTGTAATGCTTTCGCGTTACCGTGGGAAAACGGTTTGCCCGGATTGTAAGGGTACCCGTTTGCGCAAAGATGCTTCTTATGTGAAAATTAATGGAAAATCAATTTTAGATATGGTATTGATGCCATTATCTACTATTCTTCCATTTTTTGAAGGATTGACATTATCAGAAACTGAAGCTAAAATTGCCAAACGATTATTGGCAGAAATTACCAATAGGGTTTTGTATTTAAATAATGTGGGTTTGGGCTATTTAACCTTAAACCGATTGTCTAATACCTTATCTGGTGGCGAGAGCCAACGGATCAATCTGGCCACCTCTTTAGGTAGCAGTTTGGTAGGTTCTGTTTATGTTTTAGACGAACCGAGTATTGGTCTGCACCCACGCGATACCCATAAGCTGATTGAAGTTTTACAATCGTTGAGAAATGTAGGCAATACGGTTTTGGTGGTAGAGCACGAAGAGGAGATGATGAAGGCTGCAGATCATATTATTGATATTGGTCCGGAAGCGGGTACACATGGTGGAAACCTGGTGTTTAGTGGTACTTATGATGAGATTATTAAAGATAAAAGCTCCTTAACAGGTCGTTACTTAGCAGGAAAAGAAGAAATTGCAGTTCCTGCCAAAAGAAGAGAATGGCGAGACCATATCCTGATTAAAGGAGCGAGAGAAAATAACCTTAAAAACATTGATGTTAAATTTCCACTGGGTGTGTTTACCTGTGTAAGTGGAGTTTCTGGATCTGGAAAAACGAGTTTGGTTAAAAAGATTCTATATCCAGCTTTACAAAAGGCCATTGGCAATTATGCAGGCGAACAAACGGGGAGCTATGATGGTATTTTTGGAAATATCGATCTGGTAAGCCAGGTTGAAATGGTAGACCAAAACCCAATCGGGCGTTCTTCACGTTCCAATCCGGTAACCTATGTAAAAGCTTGGGATGATGTAAGGGCTTTGTTTTCGGCATTGCCAGCCGCAAAAGCAGGTGGGTTAAAACCAGCAGCATTTTCATTTAACGTAGAGGGTGGTCGTTGCGACGTTTGTCAGGGCGAAGGTGAAGTAAAGATAGAAATGCAGTTTATGGCAGATATTTATTTGCCTTGCGAAACTTGTGGAGGACGAAGATTTAAACAACAGGTATTAGATATTACCTATCAAGATAAAAACGTCGCGGATATTTTAGACCTAACCATAGAAGAAGCAGTTGAGTTTTTTGCGAAAGAGCCAAAAATCTTACAAAAATTGAATCCTTTATTGGACGTGGGCTTAGGGTATGTACATTTGGGGCAATCGTCGAATACATTATCTGGAGGTGAGGCACAAAGGATCAAATTGGCATCGTTTTTAATTAAGGGCAACAATGCCCAAAAAACGGTCTTCATTTTTGATGAACCGACTACGGGCCTTCACTTTCATGACATTAAAAAATTATTAAAAGCATTAAATACATTAATTGAGCAAGGAAACACTATTTTAGTGATCGAACACAATATGGACATGATCAAATGTGCCGATTGGGTAATTGATATTGGACCAGAAGGTGGAGATAAAGGGGGGCATGTAGTTTTTGAAGGCAAACCAGAAGATTTGCTCAAAGCTAAGGAATCTTATACAGGTCAATTTTTAAAAGCACATTTGAAATAGTAACTTAGCGACTTATGCTCTTCCTAACCTTAATTATAGGCATCCTGTTAAATGCCATGGGATATATTCCGCCAGGAAATATCAATTTGACTGTGGCGCAATTGACCATTAACAAGGGGATGCGTCAAGCCTTGTACTTTATTCTGTCTTTTTCTTGTGTAGAAGTCTTTTTCACATTTGGGATGATGCGTTTTGCCCGTTGGGTATCAAGCGATGTTAACTTAGATTCTAATATCAGCGAAGTAAGATTGGGCACCTATGTGGATGCCTTTATGATCATGCTGTTTATTGTAATGGGTACAATTACTTGGGTTAACCGAAAAAAAGTGCCTAAAACCAAAGCAGAAGATAACAGGAGTAGAAAGGGAAGTGTTTTTTATGGCATGTTGCTAGGTGTTTTAAACCCGGTTCAAATTCCATTCTGGTTGTTTTTTGGCAACTATGTGATCCTTCACGAATGGATCCATACAGATTACCTATCCTTAGTTATTTTTAGTTTGGGCTCGGGTATGGGCTCTGCAGTTGCGTTGTATGGTTATGCCCATTTTGCCAAATACATTCAAGAAAAATTTGCATTGAGCAGTCTTTTGGTTAATAAATCTATCGCTATATTTTTATGGGTATTGGCTTTGTATCTGATCATTAAACAAGCCTTGGTTTATTTTGGATAGGTTACTATCATAAAAAACCCCCCATTTCTTTTCAGAAACAGAGGGCTAATCAGAGTTAAGAACTTAGTTTGTAGAATAAACAATTTTATTGATTATTTATTCTGGCTATTGTTTTGGCACAGGTTATTGATCATCTTAATAATATCGGGAGAGATATTGGCAAAATTTGCCGACATTAATTTTAGTCCACCAGTGTTATTGTCGATCAATTTGGTTTCGTAATTGGTAGTAGCCTGCGACGAAATTAAAATACACTGCACACCAGACGAGTTCGCATTTGTAGCGAGGGTATTTAAAAAAGTATCATCTGCAGCAGTATTCATGTCGTCATCGCCACTGGCTGGAGCATCGGTAATCAAGATCACCAGTTTGGTGATATTTGGTCGCCAGGCACCAGCAAATGATGAATTGATGAGTTTGTCAATTAACAAATCTCCAGGTTCTGGAAAACCATTCCCGTTGCCCAAAGACATTGGGCCATTTAGTTTGGCCAATTGCGTGGCAAATGTAGTATTGTTGGCATAACCAAAATTCTCCATTACGGTTAGGTATTGATTTGTTGTTGGTCCGCTAGTGATCACCAATTTATTCGCAGCGGGCAAGCTGGTATAAGGCACTTGACCTACATAGGCTGGTGCACCACCTTTTGCAGCTTCGTCAAAAATGGTGAGTGCCAATCTGTAATCACCTGCAGATTTTGCGACAATCGTACTCACAATATTACTGATCGAACTTTTGATATTGTCAATTGCACCACCCATGCTTCCTGTATAATCAATTACAAATACTACATCCATTCCTTTGGTACACGCAGGAGGTAAGGTGTTGTTGTCATATTCACAGGTGCTCTTTTTGCAAGAGTTTTGGGTTAATAAGAGCATACATAATATCATAATGTATTTTGATCTGGGGTGAATGATACTTTTATAAATACCATTTTTAATTGTTGTTATCGTTTTCATGATGATGGTCTCCTTAATTATTTTTTATCGTTACAAATTACTTTCATTTCGGTTCTGCGGTTAATGGCATGTTGTGCTTCGGTACAGTTAACATTATCGGCACAGCCATTTAATAACTTAGATTCGCCGTAACCTTTAGCCTCTATTCTGTCTCTGGCAATACCTTGCGAAACGATATAGTCAACAGAGGCATTGGCGCGATTTTGAGATAATACCTGATTGTATTCGGCTGAGGCACGAGAATCGGTATGTGAGCTCAGTTCGACCCTCACCGTTGGATTATCTTTCATAAAGCGCACCAATCTATTCAGCTCTGGTTTTGCAGATTCTTTGATGAAGTATTTATCAAGATCGAATAAGATGTTGTTCAGTCTAATCGCTTTATCGCAATCGATCAGTTCAGCACACATTTCTAATTTGATGAACAGATTTTTAGACCTATCGTAATTTGAAGTTGTAATTTCTTCAAACTGCGAGAAGTAGTTGTCTTTTTTACCGTATAGGGTATATTTACCTATTTCTGCCAATTGGAATACAAAACTTCCTTGTGCATCGGTTATTGAGGTTTTTTTGAATGCCTTTTCGGTATTTTCTAAAATTACACTGGTTGAAGAAAGTGGGTTGGCTGTATTGCATGCAAATATTTTTCCTTTGATGATGAAATTTCTATCGGCATATAATATTTCTTTCTGTACCAACCCTTGATTTTTAAATTCTGATTTGGCTACCATTGCGGGATCTAATGGAGTAGTATATAAGGTGCCATAAGCCACATAATCTTCTGGGCTAACA
The DNA here is from genome assembly GCF_001412215.1 of Pedobacter sp. Hv1. GTDB lineage: Bacteria > Bacteroidota > Bacteroidia > Sphingobacteriales > Sphingobacteriaceae > Pedobacter. Next base: position 893,932 of record NZ_LLWP01000001.1, on the reverse strand, counting down.
TTTTCAAAAACAACTACGCCCACCGAATTGGTAATACCTTTATATACTACGGTACCGATATTGTTTTTAATCTGAACCTCGGTTTCTGGTAGTAACTCATGCGTATACTTGTCTTTGGCCGTAATTTTTAAAGTGTAGTTTACTTTAGCAGGTTTCTCTTTCGATTTAGGGATTTTAACCACAATGCCTGCAAAAACTCCAATAGAAGCAATATCACAGTTGCATGGTTTGATTCTATCAATCCTTAAGCCATTGTAGGTATTGGAAGTGCCACTACTCCTAAATGGCTGGTAACTCGCCGATACATTTAAAACAGGATCAACTATTTCTGGGGTATTGAAATGTTGTAGATAGTATGCGCCTACATTTACACCCAGGTAGTCGTTAAAAAAGTAATTGGCTTTTAACTGTGCCTTTGCAGATAAAAGGTTTTTTACATCATATCCCGCATGGAAATTGAGTAACTGGTTAAGTGAGGTTGTTGTTTCACGCAGTTCTGTTCTTCCTCCTTTGATATAGGCCAACCCAACTCGGGTATTCAATTCTGCAGAAAATTTTCCGCTTTGGTTTTGGTACCTGAAATCTGGGCCTATGCCTGCAAAAGTTCTGGTAATGGAATGCTCTGATGTAGAAAAACTGGTTAATGGAGTGGATAAAGAGTTGAGTAAGTTATCGGTAGGATAAGTGCTTTTGGGTTTGTTTTTAATGTAATCTAAGTCTATACCCAATCCAAACCATTTCCAATAATGGTCTATAGATAGCCCTAAATCCATTCCGCCTTTATAGTCTATGTATGGTAGGTTGTTACGGTATTTTGGAATATCGTAGCCCACCCGGGGCGAAAAATGCCAGTTTGCCTGTTCAGGCTTTGTTACCATCTGCGCTTTTGCAAATGGAATAGATAATCCTATGAGCAGGAAGATCGTTAGTTGAAGTGTTTTCATAATGCGATGAGTTAATAGTTAGTATTCCTTTTAGGGTATATCAATCGTTATTGTTAATTGTTACCCCTTTTATTTATTATTTTGAATAATTACTAGCATCATATAGTTAAAATTCCTTCTATTATGGTTCTTTTACTAGATAGAAACGCATACATTCTATTTATGCCTTTTTAAGCTGTAGCTTATTGATGAGTTTTGATCATCAAATTAACTTTATATGAAAAAGATATCCTTAATTACTTTGTTTTGTATCATAGCTTTTCAGGCTATTGCCCAACAAAAAATCAAGATCAGTGGCAAGCTATTGAACTGTACAGACCGCATACTGGAACTTATGCCAAGTACAGGCAATTTTAAAGATAGCGTGCTCATTAATACCGATGGAACATTTACTTATGAAACCACTGCCATTCAAACACCTTTTAGGGCAAATCTGACCAACAGAAAACAAATCCAGATTCAATTATTTTTGGCACCTGGTTACGACCTGCAGCTCCAAGCAGATGTTAAGGATAATGCAACCAGCAGATCTACTTTAACCTATACCGGAATAGGTAGCAAAACCAATGCGTATTGGAAAGAGATCTTGGCCAATTTTAAAGCAGATACGGTAAAGTGGCGCCTGAAGACTCCAGATGTATATATCAATCACTTACTGAGCAATAATAAAAATACAACATTGATCGACAAGGTTTTTAATTCTTCCAATAAAGAACCCTATAGTGCCTATTTTAAAAAATCATTATTGATTGATAAAAAATATGGCACATTTCTGTCTATCTATAATAGTTATGCTTATGAAAATAATTACAAATGGGAACAGATAACGCAAATGGCAGCTCAACTTGGCTTTAAACCTTTAATGAGCGAGCTTAACAATGCAGACAATCTGAGCAGTAATGCATTCTCGTATTTTGTTAACGAATATCCTTTCTATTGTGATATTTATAATGCTTTTCCTGCGGATAGCCTCATTAAGAAAAGTGGGAATTATAGTCTATATCTAGCATCAAAATTTTATACAGGACGTGTTTATGACTATGTAGCAAGTAAAAAAATTGAATCAACTTTATCATCTATCTATAAATTGGGTGATTTTCAGAAACTACAACCCTATATTGATAAGATTAGTGATCCAGCACTTAAAAAATCGATCTTGAAAATCGGAGCAGCAAGGGTTAAAGAGGCAATGAAACTACAAGCGGGTGCACCATCGCCAACATTTAACCTGCCTGATACAAGTGGGGTGTTGCATAACCTGGCTTCATTTAAAGGTAAAGTGGTGTATATAGATCTTTGGGCAAGTTGGTGTGGACCATGTAAAGAAGAAACACCCTATTTAAAGAAAATTGTTGATCGATATAAGGGTAATGACAAAATCGAGATCATTAGCATTGCTGCATTTGATGCCAAGAATAGAGAACGTAGATATGGAATCATCAAAAAAGACCAAATGAGCTGGTTACAGTTAGAAGATACCAATGACAGTTTTGCTAAATCATATCAAGCTAATTTTATTCCTAGATTTATCATCATAGATAAACAAGGTAATATTGTAGATAGTGATGCGGTGAGACCAAGTGAACCAGAAAAATTAATGGCTATTTTAAACCAAGAAATAAACAAATAAGATGAAAAATATAGTATGGCTTATTTTATTGTTGAGTAGTGTTTTGGTTAAAGCGCAAAAGGAAATGCAAACTGACACTGGGAAATATGTTCAAATTAAAGGTTCAGGCTATTTTGTTGTAAAAAGCGATTCGAGTAAATACTTAAGATATGATGGGGAAGATATTTTTGATATTCGTAAAGCCACTAAAGGCCAATTGGCAGGACTTAAAAATAGGGAAAGAATTAACATCTTGACCGATGATCGTTTTTGGGGGCTATCTATATTTTCTTATCAATTCCCTTTTCCTAGACAGTCATTAGGGCTTAGGTTTCAGCAAAATACGAAGGCAAAGATATATGAGGGTAGATTATGGAAATGGGGTACACTATATAGAAATACCATTTTAATTGATGGACAATCTGATGTAGAAGTGATCGATGGTTTAATTACAGCAGAAAACGCTAAGGATTATCGTTATCGAATTATACAGAACGATAATAAGGAGTTGGTAAGTTGGACTACACCTACTGTCTTTAAAAAAACAGCCAATCAATTGACTACCTATTGTTACTTGGGCAATATTCCATATCAGAAAAACCAGTTCATTCTGATAGAAATCTATAATGTAAAAAATTATAAAGATAGAGATGCCATCATTATCGATTGGCGGCCAACTAGAAAAATGGCTTTTTGGACAACGGTTGATTATCGGAAAAAAGGGAGAAAAACAAATGTATATTCAGTTTCTTTAGGGAACGATAAGGAATCTGCAAGGGTAAATTTTATTGAAACAGATACTTTAAAGGATATCAGATTCAGATTGGGCGATTCGTTGGTGAGATTGGGTTTTCGTTCACATCACCAAGCTACTCCTTATGATTATCAGATCAACTATAAACGAACTATTAATGAAAAAGTAGAGCGTACGGATTTAGGGGTATGCGACGGAACCTATTTTCTTTATAAGGAATTTTGGGACCAACCTGGCCAATATGAAATTACTTTTACACCAAAACTAAGTAGTGTTGGAGGTAAACCTGTTTTATATCAAAGTGAAAAAGGTGTAACCTATAAATTTACGGTATTGCCCGAGCTGAATCCTAAGAAACTATTTTCTAAAAGGGAGTTACTGTTAATGGGAGTGGTAGCTGCACCTATACTGATAGGGATTGTGCTTTTGATTATTTTCTTTATAAGAAGAAGGGCAAGAAAACGGTTGGCCAAAGAATATCAACAGAAGACGATTGCACAATTGCAGCTAAGTAGTGTCCGTTCTCAGCTCAATCCACATTTTATGTTCAATGCTTTAGCTGGTATTCAAAGCTTCATGAACCAGCATAAAATTGATGAAGCCAATCGTTATTTAGGGAAATTTGCGAGGTTGACACGTAATGTGCTTGATAATAATGAATTGGTTAGTCTCACGGAAGAAAAAGCGTTATTAACAGACTATTTAGAAATGGAACAACTGCGTTTCGGTTTCAGTTATGAATTATTAGTCGCAGCTAACCTAGATATTGAAAATATTGAAATTCCGGCCATGTTATTACAACCATTTGTAGAAAATGCAGTGAAACATGGCATTGCGGAAAAAGAAACTGCAGGAACAATCATTGTATCTTTTGCCAAAAAAGACCAAGATCTGATTTTGACAGTACGGGACAATGGAAATGGATTTGATGTAGAGAAAGATTATGAAGGATTAGGTTTGCAACTTAGCAAAAACAGGATATCTTTATTGAATACGATTTATTCAATTACCCCCCTTGTGCTTGTCATCAAATCGGATACAATGGCAACCGAGGTTACAATCACTTTAACTCAATGGCTATAAAATGAGGGCAATTTTAGTAGATGACGAGCGTGCAAACTTAGTGAACCTACAGGTGCTGCTAGTCAAATATTGTCCAAATATTCATATCGTTGCACAGGTTAACCAAGTAGAAGAAGCCGTGGTGCAGATCAACACACATCGGCCTGACCTGCTATTTTTAGATATTCAAATGGGTAAACAATCGGGCTTTGACTTATTGAACAAGATTAAGGATCAATCTTTTGAAGTGATTTTTGTAACCGCTTATGATCAATATGGAATTCAGGCCGTAAAATTTGCGGCATTAGATTATCTATTAAAGCCTGTAAATCCTGATGAACTGATCAATGCTGTTTTAAAGGCTGAAACAAAAACTAAAAACAAAATACAGAATGAACAATTGAATTTTTTGCTACAACAGCTCAAAAGACCAGAGGCTAGTGTCCAAAAAATTGCATTGCCACAGCAGAATGAAATTAGATACGTAGCTATCAATGATATTTTACGTTGTGAGTCTGATAATACCTATACTTTTTTCTCTTTGGCAAATGGTGAAAAAATATTGATCTCAAAATCGCTAAAGGAATATTCAGACCTTTTAAAACCACAAGGTTTTTTAAGGGTGCATCAAAGTCATTTGGTTAATCCAGAGTTTGTAAAAAGCTGGTTGAAAGAAGACGGAGGAATGCTTTTGTTAAAAAATGGAGATAAAATTCCCGTATCTAAACCTAACCGCGATAGCGTAAAAGCAGTTTTAGGAAAGTAAAAAATACCATTTTATTTTGTCATTCTGAGCGCAACGAAGTATCTCATTTCAAAACTTCCCCACTCAGAATGACAATTTTAGCTTTATTTCAGCAAATCTGGAATTCGTTTATTGTTACCTACAATCCATACAATATCCTCGTTTTCGAATACCAAATTAGAATCTGGATTTAAAATGCGTTGGCCATTGCGCTCAATACCTACAACCAATCCTTGTGTTTTTTCTCTAATGCCAGAGCTGCGGATACTTTGCCCAAAAACAGGCGATTTACTATTGATGATTACTTTTTGCAATGACATGTCTTGCTTAGGGAAGGTACTTTCACTTTCTTCTACAATACCTTCGAAAAGGGATTTTACTGCTGCCAGTTGATCATCGGTACCAATTACCAAAACCTTATCATTAGGGTAAAGTCTTTCTTCACGGTTTGGTGTAGGGATCATAATTTTACCACGCTCAATCAGGGCAATGTTGATCCCGTATTTTTCCCTCACTGCAAGGTCTACTAAAGTTTGTCCTACTAAAGTTGATTCTGGCGCAACTGTGAGCTCTAGCAAGTGGCTATCCCAAGGTAAAATCTCTGGTTGTCTGCTGGCTTCTTCACGGGCATTCAGGTTGTGCAAGAAACGATTTTCCATACGCTCGTAAAAACTTTGCAGTTTTCTGGAGAATACAATCATGCCAATAATAATTAGTCCCAAGGCAATAGAAACGGCAATCCAAGTATTGTAGAACTGTACAATTAAAAAGCCCACAAAGAAAATAGCCAAGGCAATACGCAGTAATTCTAGCGCAACTAAAGGTCCACGGGTATATTTTTTATTCAACCAAAGGTGAGAATAAGCCTTTCTTTCTATCCTTCTAATGGCTAAAGCCCATAAAAATGGAATCATAAAGATCAATGCAATAATTAAACTCACTACAATACCATTGTTGCCATTGAGCAAATGTTCGCTTACAAATGGTTGTAGATATCTTGAAGAAAGTAAAACAATGCCTACTAAAATTACCCCATGGATAATGGTATTGAAAGCATAGGCACGCAATAAAATTTTCCAATCGCTAAAAGTGGTAATGCCTTGCGTACTGGAACTGTATCTACTAATGGCATCTAGCCATTTTTGTGGAAGGATTCTCGCTAAAAAATCATAAAAAGGTTCTGATACTTTGATCAGATAAGGGGTAGTAAAAGTGGTTATGGCCGATGCGGCTACGGCAATTGGATACAGAAAATCGCTGGTTACTTTTAGGGTTAATCCTAAGGTAGCGATGATGAAAGAAAACTCCCCAATCTGCGCCAAACTCATCCCGGTCTGTACCGATGTTTTAAGCGGTTGACCAGATAGCAATGCACCCAAAGTAGAACTGAGTAGTTTTCCTAAAACAGTAGCTAAAGTAACCACTACAATAGGCAAGGCATACTCCAATAGAATACTCGGATCAATCAACATCCCTACAGAAACAAAGAAAATAGCTGCAAATAGATCTTTTACAGATTTTGTTAAATGTTCTATCTTTTCGGCCTGAGTAGTTTCTGCCAAGATAGAACCCATAATAAATGCCCCTAATGCAGGAGAAAAACCAACTTTAACGGCCAGCAATACCATTACTAAACATAAAGCTAGAGAAACGATCAACATGGTTTCGTCGTTCATTAACTTTTTGGTGGCCTTTAAAAAAGTAGGGATCAGGAAAATGCCTCCTAAAAACCAAAGTACCAAAAAGAAGGCCAGTTTAAGGATGGAGACTAACATTTCTGTGCCCGCAAACTGCTGACTAACAGCAAGTGTAGACAATAAAACCAGCAGCAAAATGGCCACCAGATCTTCAACAATCAATACACCAAATACCAGACCTGCAAACTTTTTATGTTTAACCCCAAGCTCTTCAAATGCCCTAATGATAATGGTAGTAGAGGAAACCGATAAAATTCCCCCTAAAAATATGCTGTCCATAGTACTCCAACCCAGCATCTTGCCAACGGCAAAACCGATCAGTAGCATAAATACAACTTCAACTATGGCGGTAATAGAGGCAGAGCCCCCAACTTTAACCAGTTTTTTGAAACTAAATTCTAGTCCTAAGCTAAAGAGTAAAAAGATAACGCCAATCTCGGCCCAAATGGTAATGCTTTTATGGTCGGTAACGGTAGGCATAAAATCAATGTAGGGGCCTACCAAAACCCCGGCTAAAATATAGCCAAGTACTAAAGGTTGTTTAATTTTTTTAAATAGGAGCGTAGTTACCCCAGCTGCGGCAAGTATAAGGCCTAAATCGGCGATCAATACTGGTAAGTGGATCATAAAGAATATTTTTTTGTTAAATAATGGTTATTGCGGATGGGCAAAAACAATTACCAAAAAGTATGCTTCGGAAACAGGCAGTTAAAAATAAACTGATAACTATAATTATTGGTGTTATTAAAAAAATAAACAATCAGAATAGGCGCAAACAAATAATTGACCATGCGTTGCATTAAGCCCACTACATTGGCCATGCTATGGTTATTTACTGTTTGATAAATACGGTCTAAATGGTCTGAAAAAGGTTCTTTGCTTAACGAATTACTACTTTTTGTAGCTAAAGTAGTTACCTTATCAAAAATTGGACTGGATTTTTTGATGGATTTTTGTGGAACTGCAATAGTAAGATCTTCCGAGGCGCTTGCGCTAGGAAAATACAAACAGGCCAACAATAAAAAAGCAATAAAAAACCTCATTGCTTTAAAAATAATAAAAATAATTGGTTTTTAAACGATAGAAGGCACTCTTACAATGCTTGGTAAGTTTCAAAGAAAGCCAAAGTGTCTAATTTGTCTTGATGGAGCTGTTGTGTTAAGGTCTCTAAACCAGTAAATTTTACATCGTGACGTAGGAATTTTAAGAAATTCATCTTGATATTTTGTCCGTAGATTTCACGGTTAAAATCAAAAATATTTACTTCTATATTACGTGTCATTCCGTTAATAGTTGGTCGTTGCCCAATGTAGGCCATTCCTTTGTACAGTTGAAGTCTAGAGTCTTTAGTCCTTAGTCTTGAGTTAGATTCTACTTCCAATCCTTTACTCTCGACTCCTGACTTCTGACTTTGGACTGTGGACTTCTGACTTCCGACTTCAGACTCCTGACTATGGACTTCCGACTCTTCTTCCTGCATTTCAATCGTTACCGCATAAATGCCATCACTCGGAATGAGTTTATACGTTTCTTCTACAAAGATGTTGGCTGTTGGAAATCCGATGGTACGGCCAATTTTATCTCCTTTAATTACAGGTCCATTGATGGCGAAGTGGTAACCTAAATAAGTAGCTGCTAAAGCAACATCACCCTCTAGCAAGGCTTTACGAATTTTGGTTGAGCTTACGGCAACATCATTAATGTCTTGCTCTGGTATTTCTTCTATGTTGTATTGATAGGTTTTAGATAAAGCTTCCAATTCGGCCATGCCACCTTTTCTGTCTTTACCAAAACGATGGTCGTAGCCTACAATGATTTGTTTAGTACCAATGGTATCTACTAAAATATTTTTGATATACTCAGTAGGACTGAGATTAGAAAAATCTCTGGTAAAAGGGGTAATGATCAAGTGGTCTACTCCGAGGTTGGCTAGGATTTCGGCTTTTTCCTTAATGGTATTGATCAATTTCAGGTCTTGGTTTTCTGGATCGATGATCATCCGTGGATGCGGGAAAAAAGTAAGGATTACACTTTCTCCGCCAGAAGACTTGGCCAATTCGCACAGGCGTTTCACAATTTTTTGGTGACCATAATGTACGCCATCAAAAGTGCCAATGGTAACTACGGCATTGCTCAGTTTTTTAAAATCAGAAAGCTGGTGATATATTTTCAAAGTAATCGTATTAATGGAAAGCTTGGCGTTTAACAACTCCGCCTTTGATATCTGCAATTTGTTGTTGTACTACAAAAGCATCAGGGTCTATGCGCCTCACTTCTGTTTGTAGTTTGCTCATTTCGAGCTTGGTTACAACGGTATAAATAATGTCTATGTCTTTTTTCTCTAAATAGCCACCCTCGCCCTTATAAATGGTAACTCCTCTTTTCATGTCAGAGATAATGAAATGTTTGATCTCCTCATTTTTATCAGAAATAATGGTTACACCTGTATAAGCTTCCAATCCATTTACAATAAAATCGATGGTATTAGATGCCGATAAATAAGTTAAAATGGCATATAAAGCGGTGTCGATATTGATAAAATAGGCGGCAAAGGCAAAGATAATGATGTTTAAGATCAAGATGATATTGCCCACCGTTAATTGGCTTCTTCTACTGATATAAAGGGCCAGAACTTCAGTGCCATCAATTACACAACCACCACGCATGGCCAAACCTATACCACCACCCAAAAAGAAACCACCAAAAAAGGCGATCAATAACTTTTCATGCGTAATGGGTACAAATGGAATAAAGACCAAAGCTAGAGAAAGGGCTATAATAGCGATGGATGTTTTAATGGCAAAACCTTTGCCAATTTGCCTGTAACCTAAAATAACGAATGGGATATTAATCACCACGATCAGGTAAGATAAATTCCACTTGGTTAAGGTGCTGATCAGTAGTGAAATACCAGTTACACCGCCATCTATAAAATGATTGGGAATTAAAAAACTTTTAAGACCAAAGCAGGCAGAAATCACCCCGCATACAATCAATGCTACTTCTTTTAATCTTTGCAAATTTTGTGTTTGTGCTTTGCGCTGCATAAAACCCTTATCCGTTAGTTTCCTCTTTCTTATTGCGAAGATACTGAACCAAATCAGCTACTTCAAATGCATTGGCAAGTAAAAAATTACCACTTCTAGTTCTGGTAAGTTTAGAGAGGTATGCACCGTTGTTGAGTTGCTTGCCAAAATCTGAAACCAGCGAACGGATATAAGTACCTTTACTACAAACAATCCTAAAATCTATTTCTGGTAGGGCAACTCTGGTGATCTCGAATTCATTTACCGTTACAAAGCGCTGACGGAGCTCCACTTCTTCTCCTAAACGGGCCTTTACATATAGCCTTTCGCCATTTACTTTTACAGCAGAATGTGCTGGTGGGTATTGTGCAATGTCTCCTTTAAATGGGGTTGTTGCTGCATAAACTGCATCTTCGGTAATGTCATCAATCGCAAATTCTTGGTCAATGGCAGTTTCCATGTCAAAAGATGGAGTAGTGGCTCCCAAAATCATAGTGCCAGTATACTCTTTTTCTTCTGCCTGAAAAGTGTCGATTTGTTTGGTTAGTTTGCCTGTACAGATAATCAATAGGCCAGTAGCCAAAGGATCTAAAGTTCCGGCATGGCCAACCTTTAGTTTCAATGGTTTGAGTGAATTTCTGATCTTTCCAACTACATCAAAAGAGGTCCATTTATAGGGTTTGTTGATGAGGAGCAGCTCGCCTTGGGCAAAGTTAAAATCAGGGAATTGTGGGTTTTCGTTATCCAAAAGCTTAAATTAAATTTATGCAAAGGTACGGGTTTAAATGATAGACAGCTCGTGTCCAGATAAAATCAATGCAATAATAATTGCACCCACTACAATTCTATACCAGCCAAAAATTTTAAAACCGTTTTTGTTTAAATAACCAATAAAACTTTTAATGGCCAATAAGGCAATGATAAATGCCACCACATTGCCAAAAGCTAGAATCTGCATTTGGTCTGTGGTAATGCTATGACCTTCTTTATAAAAATCTAATAGTTTTTTGCCAGTGGCCGCAAACATGGTTGGTACTGCCAAAAAGAAAGAAAACTCTGCAGCTACCTTTCTACTCATTTTTTGGCTCATTCCGCCTACAATGCTAGCGCCAGAACGAGAAACCCCAGGTATCATGGCTAAACATTGGAAGAAACCAATTTTTAAAGCGGTGAGGTAATTTATTTCTTCTTCCTCATTAATGGTAGGTTGGTTAAACCACTTGTCTACAAATAATAAAATAACACCTCCAACCACTAAAGAAACACCAACCGTAAGTGGGCTTTCTAACATCTCGTCTATCTTATCGCTTAACAAAAAGCCAAAAATAGCTGCTGGAATAAAGGCAATAAAAAGTTTGATGTAGAAATTGATGCTTTTAAAGAATCTTTTAAAATACAGCACTACTACAGATAGGATGGCACCCAGTTGGATACAAATGGTAAATAATTTTACAAAAGGATCTGAAGCAATGCCCATTATCGAAGAGCCAATAATCATGTGGCCCGTTGACGAAACAGGTAGAAACTCGGTTAATCCTTCGATAATTGCAAGGATTAAGGCTTGTAAAAAACTCATGTAACCTTATTTTTTGAGTACGGCGTAAATGCCAAAAGCAAAGCCAAACAACACCACCATTGGGGCAATTAAGGTTCTTCTTACATCATAGATGTCGCCAGTTGTGCCTATCATTAAGATAAAGCCAATTACAACAATTGCGATGCTGATTAATAACAATTGATAATTTTTTTTGGTAAAAACCAGTTCTGTTTTTTCTTCCTGTTTTACAGGAGCTGCTTGTTTTTGTGCCATTATCTATAAAGATCGTAAATTTTTAAACGTAAATATCTGCTTACCGCAAATAAGGTACTCATTGAGGTAATGAATATGCCAACGGCAACCATGCCAATGAGTACAAAACCAAATTCGGTATAGTTTCTAAGAATTAAAATCTCAGGAATTTCTTTTTGTGCATAATACAAAAGTCCCAATAAAATGATGATGGCAATAAACGATGCAATTAAACCATGCAAAGCAGCCACTAAAATGAAAGGCTTTCTGATAAAGTTCTTGGTAGCGCCAACCAACTGCATGCTCTTAATTAAAAAGCGTTGCGAGAAAATGGCCAAGCGAATGGTATTGTTGATCAATGCCACAGCAATTACCAATAAAATAATGGCAAATCCCAGTACAATTAAACCAATGGTGTTGATATTTTTGTTCACCATATCAATTAAAGAACTTTGGTAAACTACTTCTTTAACAATAGGATTTTTTTCGATGTTCTTTTTCAATGCGTCGATATTCTGGTTATTGGCATAATCAGCTTTCATATACACATCAACGGTGGAAAGTAATGGATTGTAACCTAAAAAGTTTACAAAATCTTCGCCCAGATCTTTGGTTAAGTTATGTTGTGCAACTTCTTTATTTACATATTCCGTTTGTTTAATAGCCGGATTGCCATTTAATTCTTTCTGAAAGGCTATAATATCGGTTTCTTTAGCACCCTCGTCTACAATAATATTGAGCACAATATTTTCCTTAACATAATTAGATAGATTTTTAGCGTGAACTAAAATTAAACCCAACATACCCAACATTAACAATACCAAGGCAATGCTAAAGATGGTAGAAATATAAATGGTTTTGGTTTTCTTAGCTGCCTCGCTTACTTCGAATTCTTCCATGTATTTATGTTTTTGTTTTGCGAAAATAAAGAAAGATAAGTAAAATGTATATTTAAAAATGGCTTTTGTTTGTAGAAAGCAAAATATGAACCATGCTAATTTAACAATAGCTAATTAATATGTAGCTTTTTGAACCCCATATTTAACGATATTTAACATTTTGGGCTAAGCTCATGTTTGGTTAATCTAAATTAATTTATTGATGCGCCGATTTTGTTCACCACATAGGCTCATAGTTCGCATAGATTGATTGGTTGCTTTGATTTTCAATTTAAACAACCAACCAATTCCAACAGTTTAGCGATTGACAATTCTAACAATTTAGCAATTTAACCTTCACCACATAGGTACATAGTTCACATAGATTGATAGGTTGCTTTGATTTTCAATTTAAACAACCAACCAATTCCAACAGTTTAGCGATTAAACAATTCTAACAATTTAGCAATTTAACCCTCACACATAGTTCACATAGGTTGGGTTGGTGATTATATATCATATTCTTGTCCTTTAAAGGTTATGATAAAAGTTGCCCCTTCATTCACTTTACTCACGATTTCTATTTTACCACCTAAATTGGTAATGTGATTATAGATGAGGTAAAGACCAATTCCTTTGCTGTCTGTTTCTTGATGAAATTTTTGGTGGAGCCCGAAAACCTTATCCTTAAATTGTTCTACATCTAAACCAAGCCCATTATCTGAAAAGATGAGCTGGCAAATACCTTCTTCTTTTCTGGTAGAGATGGTAATAGCTGGTAATTGGTCTGGTTTAGCATATTTGATAGAATTGGTAATGAGGTTCAAAAAGATGCTTTCTAGATACGACTTGTTGAAAGGAATGCTCTCTACAGCCGAAAAATTAGTGGCAAAAGTTACCCTCGAACTCGATATCAGTGCTCCAATACTCTGTTGTACAGCTTTTAAAGTGTCATCAAAACGGAGTTCCTCAATTGGCAGGTTTAACCTGTCGTTTTGAATTAAGATATCTACATAATTGTTTAAGGTTTCCTTCAAGCTTCTGGTGGCCGATTTCAATTTTTCAATAAAACCACTGGTCTGTTTGTCTTGTATCTTGGTGGGGTCTAACAAACTAAAAATAGAAAGCAAGTTGTTTACTGGTGCCCTCAAATCGTGTGCAGTAATATAGGTAAATTGTTTAAGGTCCTTATTTACTTGGGTTAAGTTGGTCAACAACAGGTTGCGTTGTTCTTCCAACATCTTTTTATGGGTAATGTTTTTAGCGATGGCATATACCAGCTGTTCACTATCCAAAGGGATGGAGGTCCAGGATAGCCATACAACCTCTCCACTTTTGGTTACATAACGGTTTTCAAAATTTAAGAGCGGATTGTTCTTGGTGAGGTTAGCCCTTCTTTTAGCGGTAATGTCCTTATCTTCTGGATAGATGAAATCTTTGATAGGCCTGGCAAACAGTTCTGCTTCGCTATAGCCCAATAAGTTACTTACTGCAGGATTGATCTTTCTAAAATAACCATCATACCCTGCTATAATCAGTAGGTCTGGCGAAAGTTCAAAAAAAGGTTCTAGTTTGTAGGTTTTATTTAAGTGATCTTCCTTCATCAATATTCAATGTAGAATAGAGCCTTTAAAATGTTATTAAGGGGATAATCATTTAAATACGCTATTGTTTTAATTCTGAACGAATATAATGGTTTTTTAAGCAACAGGATAAGAAAATTTAAAATTGGAATGTAATTTTAATCTCCCTTGATCTGGTATTTTGTTCAAACAAAATTCTTCAACTAAAGCAATCATTTAACTTTAATCACAAGCTTAATTTCCTTATTTTCGCAAACTATTTAAGAAAGAGCAGATTAATGGATTATCAATTTAAAGAGATAGAACAAAAGTGGCAAAAGTATTGGGCAGCAAATCAGACTTTCAAAGCTGATACCAATTCGAGCAAGCCTAAATATTATGTGTTGGATATGTTTCCATACCCATCTGGGGCTGGTTTACATGTGGGGCACCCACTAGGTTACATTGCATCAGATATTTTTTCTAGATATAAAAGACTAAAAGGCTTTAATGTGCTGCACCCTATGGGTTACGATTCTTTTGGTTTACCAGCAGAGCAGTATGCCATCCAAACTGGGCAGCACCCGGCCATTACTACCGAAGCTAATATTGCTACTTACCGTCGTCAGTTAGACCAGATTGGTTTCTCTTTCGATTGGAGTAGGGAAGTGCGTACCAGCGAGCCATCCTATTATAAATGGACACAGTGGATTTTTATGCAACTGTTTAACTCTTGGTACAATCTAGAAACAGACAAGGCAGAAGATATCACCACTTTGATTGAAAAGTTTAATGCTGCAGGTAGCGATGGTATCAAAGCCGTATGCGATGAGGATGTACGTAGCTTTTTGCCTAGCGATTGGGCAACTTTTAGCCCTGAAGAGAAACAAAGTGAGCTTTTAAAATACCGTTTAACCTATTTAAAAGAAAGTACGGTAAACTGGTGCCCTGCCTTGGGAACCGTTTTAGCGAACGATGAAGTGAAGGATGGTTTTTCTGAGCGTGGAGGTTATCCTGTAGAGCAAAAGAAAATGATGCAATGGAGCATGCGAATTTCTGCTTATGCCGAACGGTTGTTGCAGGGCCTAAATACCATCGATTGGCCAGAGCCGGTAAAAGAGATGCAACGCAATTGGATTGGTAAAAGCGTTGGTGCGAGCGTTAAATTTAAAATTGACACTCCCTCTTCCATTTTCCCTCTTCCATTAGACTATATTGAGGTATTCACTACCCGTATCGATACCATTTTTGGCGTGTCGTTTATTGTATTGGCACCAGAGCACGAGTTGGTAAAACCTTTAACAACCGAAGCACAACAAGAAGCCATTGATCAATACATTGCCCAAACCAAAAAGAAATCTGAATTGGACCGCATGGCCGATACCAAAACAGTTTCTGGTGCATTTACAGGAAGTTATGTAACCAATCCAGTTAATGGAGAAAAGGTACAGATCTGGATTGCAGATTACGTATTGGCAGGTTACGGAACAGGAGCGGTTATGGGTGTGCCAAGTGGCGATCAACGCGATTGGTTATTCGCCAAACATTTCAACTTGCCGATTATCCAGATTTTAGATGCGCAAAAAGACATCGAAGTAGAAGCTGATCCAACTAAAGAAGGAAAATACATCAACTCTGATTTTATAAATAATTTGGGTTACAAAGAAGCAGTATCCTATCTTAACCATTGGATAGAAAGAGAAGGGGTGGGCAAGGCCAAAACCAATTACCGCATGCGTGATGCTATTTTTGGTCGCCAGCGTTATTGGGGAGAGCCTATTCCAGTGTATTTTAAAGATGGCTTGCCTTATCTAATTAAGGAAGAGGAATTGCCATTGATGTTGCCAGAAATTGACAAGTATTTGCCAACCGAAAGTGGTGAGCCACCATTGGGCAGAGCTACGGGTTGGAGTTATGAGCAACAATACGAATATGAATTGTCTACCATGCCAGGTTGGGCAGGCAGTAGCTGGTACTGGTACCGTTACATGGATGCACAAAATGGATGTGAGTTTGCATCGAAAGAAGCAATTGAATACTGGAAAGCGGTAGACTTATATATTGGTGGTTCAGAGCATGCAACTGGTCACTTGTTGTACAGCCGTTTCTGGAACAAGTTCTTAAAAGATTTAGGTTATGTAAACGAAGAAGAACCGTTTAAAAAACTGATCAATCAAGGGATGATCCAAGGTAGAAGTAACTTTGTGTATCGTGTGGTTGATGAAGAAGGAAGAGGCACGAATACCTTGGTATCTTATGGTTTAAGAAAGGATTATAAAACTTCTGCATTACATGTTGATGTAAACATTGTAGAGAATGAGGTTTTAAATATTGAAAAATTCAAACTGTTTAGGCCAGAGTTTGCCAATGCCGAATTCATTCTCGAGAATGGTAAATACATTTGTGGGGTTGAAGTAGAAAAAATGTCGAAATCAAAATTCAATGTGGTTAACCCAGATGTTTTGATTGAGAACTACGGTGCAGATACCTTGCGCATGTACGAGATGTTTTTAGGCCCATTAGAGCAGAGCAAACCTTGGAATACCAATGGTATTGAAGGGGTATTCAAGTTCCTGCGCAAGTTTTGGCGTTTGTTCCATAACGAAGAATGGGTATTTAGCGTAAGCGATAGCATTCCTACCAAAGCAGAATTGAAAGCTTTACACAAGATCATTAAAAAAGTACAGGATGATGTAGAGCGTTTCTCGTTCAACACTTCGGTATCTAGTTTTATGATTGCGGTAAACGAATTGACCGACCTGAAATGTAAAAACCGTCAGGTATTGGAAGATCTGGTTGTGGTACTTTCTCCATATGCACCACACATTTGCGAAGAGCTTTGGGCTTTATTGGGCAATACCGACCTTTCTAACACAGCTTATCCAACATTTAACCCAGCTTATTTAGAAGAAGACGAATTTGCTTACCCTATTTCGGTAAATGGTAAAATGAAAATGAACTTGAACCTTAGCTTAACCTTAGATGAAGCTCAAGTGAGAGAAGCCGTTTTAAGCAACGAGCAAGTTAAAGGTTACTTGGAAGGTAAGGAACCCAAAAAACTGATCTTCGTAAAAGGCAAGATTGTTAATATAGTAATTTAAGGAAACTTGTTTTCATCCAAATAATACAAGGCCACTTCTTTAAGGAGTGGCTTGTTTGTTTTGCCATTTCTCAAAAAGGATGGAGTGCGCTAATCATAAATATACCCATTAGAGGGTATTTACAGTTGTTGAGATATCCAATATCATTGCATCATAAATAATATAGTTATGATATTCAGATATTTTCTCCTGCTCGGTTTAGTTTTTGGCCTATGCCAAGCTCATGCACAACAACGTAGTACTGGTGCTATTTTTAATGCATCAACCATAGAGGCCACTCCACAAAAAGTGACTCTATCTTTTAGAAGTTTTGCAGCAATGCCGAGCAGCTATAGCTTGGAAAAATATTGTCCAACGCCAGCAAACCAAGGTAACCATGGTACCTGTGTAGCTTTTGCCAATGGTTATGGTATTGCAACCATTCTGTATGCCAAAACACATAACCTTACCGATAAGGCACTCATTAACAAATATGCATTTTCGCCTACTTTTTTGTACGAGCAGATTAAAAATACCAACGATAAAGACTGCCAAAGTGGGGCAGACCCAATTACGGCCATCATCACCATGATCAAAGGTGGCGAAGCCTTGATGAGAACAGTTCCCTATCAATGTGGGGTTGCATTAACCAGTTCTGCAAAGGCAGAGGCCATTAACTATAAGATCCAAGATGCAGCCATGTTGTTTGCAGCCAAAGGGATGATGAAAGAAGATGCCTATTACAAAGAACCACAAGATATCATCAACATTACCAAAAAAGCACTTACAGAAGGCACACCAGTTTCTGGAGGTTTTAATATTCCAGAAAGTTTCTTCACCATTAAATCGCCCATTTGGACATCCGATCCGGCCGAAGTAAATAAAGATTGGAAACACAATGGACATGCCATGGCCGTTGTAGGTTACGACGACAATGTTGCTGGAGGTGCTTTTAGGGTTTTGAACAGCTGGGGCAACCAATGGGCCGATGGAGGTTTTGTGTGGATGAAATACAACGACTTTGCCCGTTACTGCGTTATTGCTTTACAGGTTTTTGCCGATCCCAATACCTTAGCGCCAGAAGAGAACAAACCTCAACCGGCCCCAAAACCAAGCCCTACACCAAGTCCAACACCACAGCCAGTACCTGTACCAAAACCTAGTGAAGCTACCTTTGCTTTAAGTGGAAGTATAGAATTTAAGCTCAATACGGGGGCAGATATGACGGTTAACAAAACTTCAACCCGTAATTTAACTGTTGAAGAAGATGTAAAAGGACCCAAAGAAGACTTGGTAGCCTATACCATGAACGGAGTATATGCAAGTGGTACCAAGTTTAGGTTTTACATGAACATAGATCAGGAAGCTTATGTATATGCCTTTGCCACAGATTTAACAGGAAAAGTAAACCTGATCTTGCCATTTGCAGATAACATTTCTACCCATGTGGGCGCCAATAGTACCATTGCTTTTCCATCTGATAGTAAAGTGATCCAATTGGATGAGCAGAAAGGAACAGATTACCTGTTGATTTTATATGCTGCACAAAAGTTAGATGCACAAGCCATTGCCACCCAAATGAACAGCATGCAAGGGGCATTGAGCACAAAAATCAAAACTGTTTTGGGCAATAAGCTGATCGACAAATCAAAAATTACGTACAATACCGATAAAGTAGGCTTTAGTACCAAAGGCCATTCTACCCGAAACCTAACTGTAGTTGACGATAGCAAACCTACCACAGGTAGTGTAGTGCCTTTAATGGTAGAGATCAAACACAATTAATCAAACTAAAAGCCCAACTCAATCACTGTCTGTTATGAAAAAGTACATTATTGGCGTCTTTATCTTGTTTTTTCTTATTGCCAAAAGTTATGGTCAAGAGAAAATGCATCTCGTTATTCCGCAAGGGCATACCAGCGATGTACAGTGTTTGCTCTTGAGCAAAGATGATCGTTACCTGATTAGTGGTGGAGCAGATGGGATTGTTAATTTTTATGATCAAAAACAACAGAAACTCTTAAAAGCCATTCCGCTCCTTTCAGATTTTGGACGGGTAGATCCCAGAAAACTGGAATTCAATGCAACACAGACCAAGGTGCTGATTTCTGGTGATTGGGCAATTTTTATATTAGATGTTGAAACATTGATTTGTAAGGTGCTCTTCCAAAAAAAAGGGGTCATCATGAGTACCTTTTCGCCCGATGGCAAGTCTGTTTATGTGGCTACTAGAACTGGAGGGTACCAAGAAGGAGGAGTTGATTTTCCTTTAAAAAATGGTGCTCACCAGATAGATGTTGCTTCTGGAAAAGCAATAAGTTTGTTTGAATTGGAGCAAAAAGTAGAATTTACCAATGTATTGGTGGCTAAAGATGGACGAACACTTTATTTCTGTACAGCAGTGAACGTTACCAAATATGACATTGCCCTCAAAAAAACAACCGTATTTAATATCCCAAATGTATATGATGTTTTGCCCAATGGGCAACTGTTTGCCTTTAATCTGTTAGATGAGGATAAAAACTTGTACAACATTGTCCGTTACAATCCTTATACTTTACAAGAAGTTGGCAAGCTCACCTTTACAGGAAATTCTTGGCGGTTTAAATATGTGTTATACAAAGATTGGCCCCCTTTAGATATGCTCCATTGGTGGAACATTGATGCCAAACGGCACCGGGTAATCTTAAGCAACAAGCAGGAAGGGATTGTTTACGATTATGAAAAAAATACCGTTACGCAATTGCCAAAATACAGCATGCCTTTTGCCACTTCGGTAGTAGTGAGCAATACCGACCCAAACAAATGGTTTATCGGTTTTGGTGGGGGAGAAAGCACTTTAGATGTAAGAGCTTATAATCCGATCAGCAATGTCATTTCAGAACCGATGCTTAAAGGTGGTTTTGAAAGTAGATTTCTCAGTGCAGCACAACATAGCAATGGATTTGTTTGTAGCCCCAAAGTATCAGACGATATCAAATATTTCAATGTTACTGAATCGGGTAAACAAGTTAAACTGTTAACCTGGGGAAGTGCAAAAACCAGTGCCAAATTGCTCAATAGCATTGGCGAAACGGCTACATTATCGCCCGATGGCAAATACATTACCGCAGCCAATTATTTTGGCTACAATATGATTGCCGATGTATATGGCTCAGGCCAAACCGCAAAAAAGATCTTCGAATCTAAAACTACGGGCAACATTAACACTATCGATTATTCAAATAATGGATTAATAGCCTATTTCAACAATAGAACGATATATATCTACGATATCAAAACAGCTACCATTATCAAAAAGATAACAACTGGGGGTGGAGATATGGCAGCACATGGTGATAAATATGGGGCAATTTCGGCCGATGGAAAGATGGTGTATGCCATGTATGGGGGCAAAAACAATGCAGGAACCGAATTACGATTTGTAGCCGCATTTAATGTAGAAACAGGGCAAGCTATTTGGAGAAGGAGACTGCCTGAAGAATGCACGTTGGTGCAGTTGAGTGAGGATGGAAAAAAATTATACGCCTGTTATGGATTAACCATAGAAGAATTGGAACCAGTAACAGGAAGTGTACTGAACACCAAGAAGTTTAAAGGATTTATGGAAAGTCCTGATGGCTTTTACATTTATGCTTTGAGTAAAAATGCTACTAAGGCATATATTCTTACGCCAGATGGACAAGCCTGTGTATACAATACGGTTGATCAGACCCAATTGTTCAGATTTCCGACAAGGTTACAAGAAGGGATTTTCTTGAAAAATGATAGCTTAATGGTAACAGGTACAGGCAGTACCTTGAAAATTTGGGACATTTATGCCCGCAAAGAACTGGCCAGCATTTATGTGTTTAAAGAAACCAGTGCTTATATTGTTATTACTCCAGAGGGATTGTTTGACGGTACAGAAGAAGCCATTCGCTCCATCTATTTTGTAGAGGGTAAAGAAGTAGTTCCGGTAGAGTCGTTTTACGAAACCTACTATACTCCAAATCTGTTGGCCCGTATTTTAAGTGGACAAAAACTGCCTATTGTTAATGATGTTAGAAACTTGCATCCCAGACCCAAAGCCCGACTTAATTATGCGGTAAAAACACGTAACCTTAAAGTAACTGATGATCAACAAGCAGATTTTACCAATAGCACAGGTTTGGCAGAAATTGCCATCGAAGCTTCGGCAGAAAACGATAGGGTAGATGAGGTAAGGTTGTTCCACAATGGTAAAATTGTAAATGTGGTTAACCGTAACTTGGTGGTAACAGACGAAAAAACAGGTAGGGTAAGGAGATTGTATACCATCAATCTTTTACCAGGCATGAATACATTTAGAGGGGTGGCATTAAACGGACAAAGAACAGAAAGCGCACCCGACCAGATTGCTATCAATTATATAGGTGCCAATGCTGCGGGTTCAAATGTTTCGCCTGTGGTGGTACAAGGAGATATAGACCAAATAGACAAAGAGGCTACCCTGCATTTGTTTGTCATTGGGATCAATGCCTACAAAAACCCTAACATGCGTTTAAATTATGCTTTGGCAGATGCCACTGCCTTTAAAGATCAAATGGAAAAAGGAGCCCAAACGGTAATCAAAAATGTAAAGACCTATTTTGTGACGGATGATCTGGCCAATAAACAGGGCATTGTGAATGCTTTTGAAACTGTTCAGAAGGCCGCCAAAGCACAAGATGTATTTGTATTTTATTATGCAGGGCATGGGGTGATTAGTGAGAAAAACAAAGAGTTCTATTTAGTGCCAAATGATGTAGCTGATCTAAAGAATATGGACGAGAGTTTGGCCAGCAAAGGGATTTCTTCTAAGTTTTTACAACAATATGCGGTGAACATCAAGGCGCAGAAACAGTTGTTTATTTTAGATGCTTGCCAAAGTGCAGGTGCTTTTTCTAAGTTGATTGAAAGTGATGCCACCCAACAAAAAAGTTTAGCCATTGTAGCCAGAAGTACCGGAACGCATTGGATGGCAGCCAGCGGAAGTCAGCAATATGCACAAGAGTTTAGCCAGCTAGGTCATGGTGCGTTTACCTATGCCTTATTGTCTGGGCTTGATGGCAAGGCAAAGGTTCAAAACTTGATTACCGTTAACGGCCTAAAGAACTACATTAGTGAAATTATCCCTAAATTAATGAAACAATACAACGGCTCAGAACAGTTTCCAGTTAGTTATGGTTTTGGTAAAGATTTTCCGGTAGAGGAGGTGAGGTAAAGGTGTTTTATTGGACATCTGAGTTCTAAACTCAACGGGATTGCAAATAATAATGAAAACATAAGAAATAAGTAATTCATTAGAAAATTCGACCAATAGAGAATGCAACTCGAAATTATAGAACACCAAGGTCAGATACATGACAGTCGCCAAAGAATAAAAGTAAAGGTTAGAGACTTAGGTTAGAAGCGACATTTATCTTTGCCGACAACCGGTGATTGAGAGCCGTCTTGACAATGATGTAGTTAGCTAAAGTCGAAGAAATGTCTTGGAAAGTCACGAGAATGTCGTGAAAAGTCAAGAAAATTCCATAAGATTATCGCTTGATTTCTATAGTTTTACACCATACAAAATAGAATATTTATGAAATCAACCGGAAAGATAATCTACGAAGTTCGTATGAAAAAGGGAATCTCTCAGGAGGAATTGGCGGCGATGGCCAAAGTCAATTTAAGGACAATACAAAGAATTGAAAACGATCTTAACGAACCTAGAGGTACTACCATTAATTTGATCTGTAACGTACTGCAAATAGATCAACATGAATTAAAACCACAAGTAGAAGAGAATGATTTTGGTCATCTAGTTCAAAAATCAATAAATGTTATATTTACAATATTATTGAATGTTACAATAGCAGCTATTATCGTATACTTGACAGTTTATGATAATGCTAATATCTATAGTAGAATAGGTGCCTTCATTCTGTGCGTTTTATTCCCATATTTTATCGTATTATTAACACGTAGTTCTACAAGTCTTATGAGACTTGTTAAATTTGGAACAGGATTTATTTTTGTAATCATTTTCTTGCTTTTCCAAGTAAAGATGTCAACAGCGGTGCTTAGTGGTGCTATTCTATCCTCATTAATAGGTCTCTCCATCCTTTTTTATGGAAACCTTATACAACTCAAAAAATGAAAATATATAGGGCTTTAAATATTCTATTTCTATTCATCTACTTTTATTAATTATCCTCACATTATGATAAATTTCATACACCTAATTTTTTTTCAATTGAAAAAAAACCATTTTGTGATTATTTCTATATTCCTGTTATTCACCCTAGGCTTTACTGAAGAACCTTCAAAAACACCATTTAAGAACAAATTAAATACAAAGAAGACTGTTATTAAAGGTAAAGTTCACAATTGGCCTACAGATACGGTATATTTTGCTACGTTTACATTCCATTCTCCATATTCCACCTCAGAAGGTTTTCAAGTACTCACCTCAGATAAAACCTTTGAATACACCTTCGATCAAGTAGATAAACCATTCATTATTTTTCTAACACCAGAGCGAAAGTTCCTTGATTTAAGAAATGATGTTTTATTTGAGAACTTAACTGATAAGTACTATAGAGGGTATTGCCAAAAGTTCTATGATTATCCAATTACTACATATTTGATAGAACCAGGAACTGAAACAAAAGTAGAATTGACAAAAACGAAACGCTACGGTAAAACACAGATTAAATTCTTAAATGACAATACATATAACTCAGAATATTATCAAACTACATTTGAATTAGATGCTGGACTTGAGGAGGTATTAGATTCGAAATTTGATTCAACATTAAAAGATCTTAGAAATATCGATAATGCAATTAAAAATTTAAACAATAAATTAAATGAATTATCAACCAAATTAGATAAGGAGCAGAAATATATAAGCCCATTTTTATATAAATACACAAAGTCAGAAATCGAATTTGGAGCCAAAAAGGAGTTTCTTAGATATTTACTATTAGACCATAAAGAGGAAATATCGGAAATATTTAGAGATGAAATTCCGGAAAAAATAAATAATGTTATTGAATTTAATAAAGGAAAGGTCGATTATGCTACTATGATTGGTCAAGAATACAATGAGTTTCTTGAATTATATTTAACCTTTAAGTTTAGCAAACTCAAAAATAAATTGATTAGCTATAAAGATTTTGATAAAGAAAAATTCGACTTTGCTTTAAAAGAACTTCCAAAAGCATCAAAATATTATTATTTAGCAAATAATCTTTTGCATATAAATTACAATGAAAAAACAAAGGAACTTGTTACTAGACTTATTGGTTTATACCCCGATGGAAAGTTGAATGATAGATTATTAGAAAAATATAACTAATAACAATACACATTTATCAAAAGGT
Organism: Pedobacter sp. Hv1; assembly: GCF_001412215.1. GTDB lineage: Bacteria > Bacteroidota > Bacteroidia > Sphingobacteriales > Sphingobacteriaceae > Pedobacter. The sequence goes on along the minus strand of NZ_LLWP01000001.1, from coordinate 869,413 downwards.
TGAAGAGAATAAATAGTGTTATTAATACGATTTAAGCAATAAGAGCCCATAGTGTAGAATTTCAGTTCCCAATTACCTCATTTTTTTATTCAATTTAATGCCGACTTAATATGATGTATTCGCTTTTATCTTAAAAGGTTTTGATCCATGAAAACCAAAAAACCAGCACGATAAATTGGGCTGATTGGAAAAACCTTTTCAGTGTCTAGGATGATGGTATTGCCTTTAACCTGTTTGATGTATGCCTTCGAAACAATTACTGACTTGCTGATCCTAATGAATCCACTATCCTGTAATAGTTTTTCGGCTCGATTGATTCCAATGCGGATCAAATGAGGTTTAGAGGGTTTTAAAGTATGAATCTCCACATAGTTCCTATCAGCTTGGACGTGGACCACTTGGTCAAGGTTGACTGATAAGAAATCCGCTTTTCCTTCACCCTTGATAAAGCGGAATCTAGACAGATTAGCATCTTGTCGCTGGTGATAATCAGGTAAACGTGGAGTGATGAGTGAGCCTATGGTGAGTGCGAACTTGGAGAATGGATAAGGCTTGAGTAGGTAATTATTTGCATTAACTCCGAAAGCATCCAGCGCATAACGTGCGTGTGCAGTATTAAAAATCAAGAACCTGGTAAAGGGTCTTAGTTGGCTGGCCAATTCGATTCCGTTGATACCGGGCATATCAATATCCATAAAGATAATGTCAACCTGCTGAGAACCATCAATCTTCAGCAATGCTTCAAAAGGATCTGTATAGGTGGCAATTAAAATAAGTTGTGGCAGTTTATCAATATATTGGGCGAGGGCATTAATGGCATGTTGCTGATCGTCTATAATGATGCAATGATGTAACATAAGGGATGAATTTGCCACAAGTTAGCAAAAATGTGCAGCATTTGTCATAAGGCAAGCTTGAGAACTATAATATTAGGTTTGGTAACAAAAATGGCAGTTTCGTCCCATATTTTTTGTTGCAAAAGTTTTGTTCATTAAACTTACTTTTCATTCGATTTAGGAATTCTTCCTATCGCAGTGATTAGATTAAGGGAAAAAAACTGGGTACACAATTAAAGAATATATTATGAAAGCTCTCATTTTGCTATCGGAGGCGTCTTTGTTTACGCTCAGTACCAATTCGCAATCCATTTTCAACTTGAATTTTGAAAAGATAGCAGATTCGATCAAAAAAAAATGCTATCCCGACGTAGATCGTCCAATTCAATTTAAAGGAACTTAAGGAAGTAAAAGGCAACTATTGGAGCCAGTTTGAAAAAAATCAAAATCTAAGAAGAGGAATCTATAAAAATTGATTTTATAAATTCTTAAAGTGGCTTTTTTATAAGTTGTTGTAATGTTTAGCAAAAGTACCATTACTATACTTCTATGCAAAAGCAATAATAAATGATCACCAAAGGGTGGGGTATTCCGAAGAACAAATTAAACTTTACAACATAAATTTTACAACATGAAAAAATTAGTAGGAATTTTAGGTTTAGCTATGATAGCTTCCACAGTGTTTTTTAGCGCTAAGGCTAATGATACCAGTTTAGCAGGTATTGTAGCATCAAATACTTTAAATGCGCAAAACAATCCAACTGAAAATGATACGGATTGTGATTATGATCCTAACGATACTTGCTGGAATGCCGAGACTGGCCAAAAAATTCCAGATTGTGATACATCAATTTTCTGGGATACTTGTGGAGATGTAGATACGGAAACTCTGGGATAGTTTAGGCAAAATTTTAAGACAGCCATTATAGCTACAAAACCAATAAAGAAATAAAAAATTCTCTTATTCCAATCAAAAAATAAGAATAGATAATAATAAAATATAAAAATCCTTTGGGTTTTAAAAATTAAATAAATCTCACAATGTTTAACTTAAAAAAATGTAGCCTATGACATAGACTAGCCCCAAAGGAAGATTTTATAAACGAAAATGACTTGTAATTTCGTTCAACTGTTTTTGTATAAGCAGTTGAAATGTTTGGCAAAAGTAGCATTCCTATATGACTTTGCAAAAACAATAAAACACTAATCAATAAAAGGTAGAAATACCCTAAACAACAAATTAAACTTTATAAAAATGAAAAAAGTAATCGGAACTCTAGCTGTTGTTATGATAGCTTCAACAATGTTTTTTAATGCCAATGCTAATGATTCAAGTTTAGCAAGTATAGTTGCTACAGATACTGCAAACTCAAAATCAGCAGCAGAAAATGATACAGATTGTGATAATGACCCTAATGATGTTTGCTGGAATCAAGAGACTGGTGTAAAATACACAGATTGTGATCCATCAAGCTTCTGGGATACATGTGGCGATCCTGTAGATGATGAAGCATAAGCATAATATCTAAAACTAGGTATATTATATTTCTGAATGTAAGTTAGTTGGTTTAAAGTCTATTTTAAACCGGCTAACTACATTAAATAATTGAAACTATTACAACTCAATAAAAGCAAATAGCACAGAATCATTAAAGAAAATTTCCTAGAGCAAAATCTCAAATGGAGAGTATTAAAAGTCTTGAAATTGCTAAAAACGACGAATGCTTAAGGTAATTAAACATTTAAATAATTAAAAGGAATAAATATGAGTATTTATAATAATGAAAAAAAAAATAGTAGACTAACAATACTAAGTATGATCCCATTTTTTTTTTTGATGGCGTGCAAAAACAAAGATAAAATTGTTTTACACGAAAATATTACTTCATTTTCAAAATTTCCTAAAGAGATAAACGTCTCTTTTAAGGAGCTATATGAATACAATAAGGGAACCCCTAAGTCCATGCATTCTTTAGATTCAACTCTAATAATTTTTAACGTTAGTCATAAGATTGAATCATTTTTTTATAACTATTCTTTAAAAACTGGTCAACTTTCTGAGGGATATTTAAAAAAAGGTAGAGGCCCTAATGAGGCCATTGGAGGATTTTGTTCTGGATTAAGTGGCAATAATTTATGGGCATACGATCTAACGCTTAAAAAAATATTTATTACAGACAAAACAAAAGCTATAACTAACAATAATCCTTCATTCCATGTCAGCCCCTTAAAAACAGATTTCTATAATATAATTCTTCTTGACAGTAATCGCTTTTTGGTTAATGGAAAAGAGGATTCAAAATTCAAAATTCAAGAAATTGATGCTTCGGGAGAAGTAATAACCGAGTTCGGCGAGTTTAAACACATTCCCGCAGACATGCCTTTGGGTGCATTAAAAGATGCTTGTCATTCTTTTTTCTTTTTGAAACCTTCTGGAGGTAAGGTTGCGATGTCATATTTACATACAGATGTATTAGAAATTTATGATATGGAAAAACCATTTAAAAGTAAAGCAGTACAAGGACCCGTAGGTTTTGATTTGGACTTTAAAATTGGGAAACGAGGAAAGTATAATTACATGGAAAAAACAGATGAGACAAAAAAAGCTTTTATAGCGGGAGCTGTCACTGACAAATATATTTATTTAGCATATTCAGGTATAAGCCATACTAAAAAGACTGATTGGAGCTATGCCAAATTTGTTTATGTATATGATTGGGACGGTAATCCTGTCAAAAAACTAAATCTAGATAGACGCATTTCAGGTTTGACTGTCTCTCAAGATGACAAGACAATGTATTCATATGATGTTGATAAAGGATTTTTAGTTGAAGCCAAAATAAATTAAGATGAAAATGTATCATATCTCAAAGTCCATACTAGTGTTGATATGGATGTGCTGTATTATATCTTGCAAAAATAAGGAAGAAACAGACGAAATAGCATCTTTAAAATCTGTGGTTGAAAATACCTTAGGGAAAAAGTTAATTATTCCAGCTAGTTTGCCAACATATTCCCCATTTACAAATTATATTGCTGATAGCGCGGCTATCTTTAATTCCGAGTACAGAATTTATTCTAAAGTAAATGCGTCATGTGGTTCATGTATAACACACATTAATTTATGGAAGAATTTGATTGCTGAATTTAGCAAATATAAGATACCTGTAATATTGGTTTGTAATTCTGATGACCAATTTGAATTGATAAAATACTTCTGCGAAACGGGCAAGCTTAAAAGCTTCTCCTATCCTTTTTTTCTTGACAGGAAAAATGAGTTTGTGAAAAAAAATAAGTTCATGGCCGCAAGTAAAAATTTCGAAACTGTATTAACAGATAAAAATAATACTATACTACTATTGGGCAACCCAGCAGTTTCTAAAGCAATAAATAAGTTGTATCTAAAAGAAATACAAAAAAGAATTAACAAAGATTAACCATTAATACTAAAGCATGATTTCTAAAACCAATATTCAATTGAAACATTTCTTATTGTTTATGCTTGCAATACTTTGTGTCTCTTGTATCTCAAAAACACAAAACAACAATGCAACTACCAATAGTGAATTGACAAACATGGTTTTTAAACAAAAAGAATATGATTTTGGCAATATACCCGCTGAAAAAAATGTGAGTGCTGTATTTGAGTTTTCAAACACAGGAAATAATGCGCTGATAATCAAGGAAGTAACCACTAGCTGCGGCTGTACTGTGTCAGAATGGCCTAAAGTGCCAATAAAACCTAATGAAAGTGGAGAAATTAAGATTGTCTATGATGCCAAAGATCCTGGACGTTTTAACAAAACAGTTACTGTAATTTACAACGGTAAAGATTCTCCCTTAGAATTAACCATCAGAGGAGAAGTTCCTTATCCTAAAAAAGAAGTAAAACATACCTCAAATAAATCCAACTAAAATATTATATAAATGAGCAAAAATTGTAATCGTAAGAATCATCAGATAACTATTGTTTTTTTTGTAATATTAGGTTCTTTATTGTTTCATAGCTGCTCTCAATCCAAAACCAATACCGAAACTGCTATCGAAAAAAAAGCTTATATAGCGGAAAAAAACGAAGTTGAAACCGTGGTTTTGAAAAAAGAATCGTTCCAAAAAGAGTTGGTAAGTAATGGTAAAATTATAGCAACTCAAAAGAGTAGTGTACAATTTGAAGTTAGTGACAAACTAGAACATCTGTATGTGAAAAATGGGGATAATGTTCAGAAGGGACAATTGTTAGCTTCCTTAAATTCATTTAAATACCAACAAAGTCTAGCAAGAGCAGAAATCGAATTGAAAAAAGCCAAATTCCAGTTTGAAGATATGCTGATAGGGAGGGGGATTTTTACCACGAAGAAAGACAGTATTCCTAAATCTATTTATGATATGGCAGCTAGTAGAACGGGGTATGATGTCGCATTACTTGGATTAAAAACAGCTCAGTTTGAATTACAGTCTACTAAGTTAATCGCTCCATTTAGTGGGAAAGTAGCTAATATTGTTAGTAGAGTTCATGAGAATGTAAATGCTGGAAAAAGCTTTATGGCTCTGATTGATGATGCTGTTTTTGAGGTAGAATTTTATTTGATAGAATCTGAAATTGGAGATGTTGCCTTAAACAGTAGTGTACAAATCGTTTCTTTTGCATTGGGTAAAACCTATAATGGGCGCATATCTTCTATTAATCCGTTGGTGGAGAAAAACGGAACGATCTTGGTGAAAGCGACTGTAAAAAATGATGGAAAACTTACCGAAGGCATGAACGTAAAAGTTCGAATTGGAAAAGAGGTGCCAGAACAGCTAGTGGTGCCCAAAACGGCAGTAATATTAAGAGATAATCAAGAAGTATTATTTAAAGTGGTATCTGGCAAAGCCTATTGGACCTATATACAAACTACTTTAGAGAACAGTAGTTCTTATGCGGTAATTTCCCATCCAGATAAAAGCAATGTAACCCTAATGCCTGGAGATACCATTATTGTGGCTGGAAATTTAAACCTCGCTCATGATAGTAAAGTATTTGTTCGCTCTGATAAGAAAAATAAGAACTAATTTTTTTACTTTATAAGAGCCTTTTATGGTAAAATTTTTAATCAATAAGCCCATTGCGGTTCTAATGACTACGCTTTGTATGCTTATTTTAGGCCTTTATTCATTTGGCTTCATCCCCGTATCTTTAATGCCTAATATAGACATTCCTGAAATTACGGTACAGGTTGAAGCAGATAATATGTCTGCAAGGCAAGTAGAAGATGTCATTATAAAAAAATTACGTGCTAACTTGATGCAGGTAAGCCATCTGAAAGATCTTAAAACAGAATCAAGCAATGGCAACGGTATCATTAGGTTAAGTTTTGATCAGGGAACTAAAATTGATTATTCTTTTATTGAGGTCAATGAAAAAATTGATCGTGCAATGGGAAATCTTCCCAAAACAATCAAACGTCCCAAAGTAATAAAGGCTAACATTACAGATGTTCCTGTCTTTTACTTAAACTTAAGCTTAAAAGATCACAGTAGAGCAATAACTGATATTTCTGATAATGAACTTTATCCAGTTTCTCAGAAGTTTGTTGATTTTAGTCGTTTTGCTAATCAAGTTATTCGTAAACGTATTGAGCAAGTGGATGAGGTAGCCATGGTTGATGTAAGCGGACTGGTTTTTTCTGAAATTCTAATTGTCCCTAATACAGAGAAACTAGATGCACTAGGTATTAGTTTGAATGAATTAGAGGCAGCTATCAAAACCTACGATATTGAGGTAGGGAGTTTACTAATTAAAGACAATCAATATCAATATAATGTTCGTTTAGGGTCAAACCTGAGTAGTATCCAAGAAATTGAAAATATTTACATCAAAAAAAGTGATCGAATTTTCCAGTTAAAAGATCTCGCCCAAGTAGTAGAACATCCTCAAAAACGCACGGGACTGGTCTTGTCTGATGATAATGAAGCCATTACAATGGCAATTATTCAGCAGAGTGATGCCCGAATGGAAAATTTAAAATTATCATTAAATTCTCTTGTTGAGAGACTTAAAAACGACTATCCTACTATTACTTTTTCCATAACTAGAGACCAAACCAAATTATTAGATTATGCGATATCAAATATAAAACAAGATTTGATCTGGGGAATTTTATTGGCATTTGGAATCATGTTTCTGTTTTTGAAAGATGTCAAATCTCCATTATTGATAGGAATATCAGTCCCTGTTTCCCTTATAGTTAGTCTAGCATTTTTTCATGTTTTTAATATTTCTATTAATATCATTTCTTTATCTGGGTTAATTTTAGGAATTGGCCTTATGATTGATAATTCCATTATTGTAATTGAAAATATTATACAATATAGAGAGCAAAAATACAGCTTAGTCCAAGCTTGCATTTTGGGTGCCAACGAAGTCATCAAACCCTTATTTTCCTCCGTATTGACAACATGTTCAGTTTTTTTGCCACTCTCTTTTTTGAGTGGCATTTCTGGCGCCTTATTTTATGATCAAGCTATGGCTATAACTATAGGGTTATTTGTTTCGTTACTGGTTTCAGTTACTCTGGTACCCTTGTTATATCATTTGTTCCATTTGAAAGAATCAGGAAAGAAAAGTAGAATAAATCGTTTTCTTGAAAAAACAAATACTTTGGATTATGCCGAATTATACGAAAAAGGATTCCGTTTTGTGATGAGAAAACAAAAGATTTGTTGGGGCATTTGTATTTTTTTACTTATAGTGGGTGCCGTTTTATTTCAAGTACTACCCAAAACCCAGATGCCTTATTTAACTACTACAGAAACATTATTAAAAATTGATTGGAACAAACAAATTAATGTAGAGGAAAACAAACGAATGGTATTGGAATTACTAAAGCCAGTAAAAACAGAAATACTAAATTATACTGCATTAGTAGGTTCGCAACAATTTATTTTAGACAAAGCATCAACTTCTTTAACTTCAGAAAGTGCCATTTATATTAGCTGTGAATCTCCAGAAAAATTGGCAAGGGTTCAAAAAGAAATCATTTTTTTTATTCAAAAGAAATATGCGAATGCAGTTGCTTCTTATAGCAATGTGGATAATATTTTTAATATGATTTTCTCAGACAAACAAGCGCTATTAATTGCCAGACTACAAAATGCAGAAAATATAGGAAGTGCACAAAATGAGCAATTAAAAAAAATTTGGGGGCAAGTGCAACAAAATATAGGAGACATACAAATAAACCGTATTGCATGGCAAGAGCATATCAATCTTGTTGCAAACCAAGAAAAATTAATGGTTTATGGCATATCAACAAATACGCTATTTGATGCCTTAAAAAGTGCTTTTAATGAACGTGAAATTCTATCAATAATAGACAATCAAAATTTTGTACCTGTCATACTTGGAGGCGAAACCAAAACAATAGAGAAAGTCTTAAGTGAAACAGTTGTACAATCTAGAGACAGTGCTTTATTCCATGCGAGCGATTTTATTAAAGTGGTCAATTCACAAGATATGAAAACCATAGTAGGAGGTGTAGAAGGAGAATATTACCCCATCGTATTAAATACCTATGAAGATAATGTGAATAACACGATTGATAATGTAAAAAAAGTGGTAGAAGATAGTAAATTGTACAACGTTTCATTTAGTGGTAGTTTTTTTAGCAACAAGGAGTTAATGGGAGAGTTAACTGCCGTTTTATTAATTTCATTAATCCTACTTTACTTCATTTTAGCTTCTCAGTTTGAATCTCTAATTCTGCCGTTTATCATTTTAATCGAAATTCCATTGGATTTGGCAGGGGCCTTTCTGTTGTTGAAAATTTTTGGTATGAGTATTAATTTAATGTCTATGATCGGTATTGTGGTAATGAGTGGAATAGTAATCAATGACTCCATCTTGAAAATAGATACTATTATCCAATTGCAGCGTCAAGGATATTCTTTAATAAGAGCACTCTTGTTTGCAGGACAGCGAAGATTAAAACCCATATTGATGACCAGTTTAGCTACCATTTTGGCTGTAGTACCACTTCTTTTTACCGGTGGCTTAGGAGCAGAACTTCAAGCTCCATTGGCAACTGTGTTAACTGGAGGGATGATATTAGGAACCATTATAAGTCTTTATTTTACCCCCTTATGCTATTACTATTTCGCTAAGAGGATTGAAATCAGAGCTGAAAAAACTAAGTCCACACTCCCAAAGGTTATTTAATAGTAAATAGGGTAAAAACATTAGATAGTAGCAACAGTTTTATATTTAAGTAATGAGATTAATTAACCAGATACAAGTAGCCTTACTAATCACTTTTATTTTACACAATTTACAAGGTAACGCTCAGAAAATAAATAATATACAGTATAGTAGACAAAAAATTACACTAGATGATATAATTGATATTGCGAGCAAAAAATCCTTAGATGCTTTTAAAGCCAAACAACAATATGGGGCAAGTTATTGGCAGTTTAGGTCTTTTGAAGCAAGCCTATTACCTAAAGTAAATTTGGAGCTAGAGCCGCTAAGTTATAATAAGTCTGTTTTAAAAAGATACGATTCAGAAAATAACATTGATGTTTATAGACCACAACAGAATTTAAACAGCTACGGAAATATTAGTATTAATCAAAACATTAAAGCTACTGGAGCAACAATTTATGCCAATTCCAGTTTCAACAGGTTAGCTAACTTTGGATTAATTGATTCAAAATATTTCTCCGCTGTACCCATTCGTATAGGAGTGATTCAACCTATTATGGCTTTTAATAGTTTCAAATGGGCACGTAAAATTGCCCCCCTTCAATTTGAACATGCTAAAAAAGAATACCTCTATGAATTGCAAGATATAAAGCTAAAAGCAGTTAATTACTTTTTTAATTGGGCTTCAGCAAGTAAAAGAGTTGAACTGGCTCGAGAAAATGTAACAACTACGCAAAAACTTTTTAAAATTGGAAATAAAAGATATGAATTAGGTTCTATAGAAAAAGATGACATTCTTAATCTAGAATTAGATGTGTATAATGCAGAAACCAACTTAATAAGAAATGAGAGAGAGTTGGAAAAAACAGAATCGGAATTAAGATTATTTTTGAGGGAAGACAGCCCTCTGCGTTCCTTACCAGAATTGCCAGAATCAATTTCAGATCTACAAATTGACCCTAAAGAAGCTACTGCACTTGTTGAAATAAACAATCCTGAAATCTTCAATTTAAAAATAAGAAGGATAGAAGCAAAGAGAGATCTGGATAAGGCAATCAAAGATAACCGTTTCGATTTGTCAGTGATAGGGAGTTATGGTCTGAACCAAAATGCGAAGACTTTTAAAGATGCATATGGTAGGTTGTTAGCACAACAAATGATTGCAATTCAATTGCGTATCCCTATCCTAGATTGGGGTGAACGTAAGGGGAATATTAAAACCGCAAAAATGAATAATGAAGTGAGCGAAATTGCCATTCAACAGGAAGGAGATAAAATATACCAACAACTAGGTTTGAAAATTATCGATTTCAATCTTCAGAAACAATTAGTAGCGGTTGCTTTAAGAACTATGGAAATTTCGAAATCTTCTTATGAATTAACTGAGAAAAGATTTCTATCAGGAAGCATCGATCTGCTAAGGCTTACTAGTGCCAGAAAAGCTTGGCAGGCTGCCTCCGAAAATTATGTAATGTGTTTATATAATTATTGGAAATTTTATTATGAAGTACAGCAGTTAACACTTTACGATTTTCAAAGCAAAAGTACTATCAGTAAGAACTTTGATGAAATGATAAACAAATAAAGATCCTCTGGGTTTAAAAAAAATCTACATGAATTTAAAACTTCCATCTTTTACCATATTAACTTGCTTTATTTGTCTAAGCATTATTGGTGCTAGTATGGTTCCTTTATTGAGTGTTCAATTAAATCCGTCAAGAGCTTTACCATCATTGAGTGTTAGTTTTAGTTGGCGTGATGTTTCAGCAAAGGTGATTGAACAAGAAGTGACTTCTAAGTTGGAGGGTGTTTTCAATACGGTTAAAGGGATCAAGGAAATAAATTCTACCACAAATAAAGAAAATGGTTCCATAAATATTCAATTTAAAAAAAATACAAATCTGGATGCTGTTCGATTTGAAATTGCCAATCTAATTCGTCAAGTTTATTCAGAACTTCCTCAAGGAGTAAGTTATCCTCAGTTATCTGTTAGTGGAGCAAACGAGAACTCTTCTCCAATTTTGACTTATAGTGTTAATGCCAATGAAAGTTCTTATCTCATTAAGAAGTATGCCGAAAATCAGATACTTCCAAAATTAGCAACAATAAAAGGAGTTAACAAAGTATATGTATATGGTGCAGATCCTTTTGATTGGGTTGTAAAGTATAATTCAGACAAACTTTCACAACTTTCTATATCGGTTAATGAAATAGAAAACGCCATTAGTCAATATTTTCAAACACAACAGCTAGGGCAGGGAAGTTTAAACTCTACAAATAATGCTGAGATTCAGGAAATATCCATCGTTTTAAGCTATAAATATGAAAATGAGATTGATTGGGATCACATCCCGGTAAAAAAAATAGGGAATAGAATTATCTATCTCAAAAATATAGCTCAGGTTCAATTTAAAGAAGCCCCTATGCAAGCTTACTTTAGAATAAATGGGAAAAATTCCATAAACATGGTGGTGTATGCTGAAAAAGGAGCCAATACTATTGATGTGTCTAAAGAGGTGAAAAAAGAAATTGATAATTTAAAAAGATCGCTAAAAGGGGAGTATTCTTTGAAATTAACTAATGATACTTCTCAATATATTACTGAAGAACTACAAAAAATTGAAGAAAAGATGTTATTTTCTTTGTTGATATTATTTCTTCTCATTTTAATTACAACTAGAAGCTTAAAATACATATTAATTTTATTTTTCAGTATTGTTACCAACTTGTTAATTGCTGTAATATTCTATTATATATTCAAAGTAGAACTTCAATTATATTCGTTTGCAGGCATTACAATCTCTTTAGGAATTATTATAGATAATTGTATCATCATGATAGATCACCTGAGAAACAAAGGTGATAAAAAAGTATTTCTGGCTATTTTAGCAACAACTTTAACCACTACAGGTGCATTATTGTCAACCTTTCTATTAGATGAATCCTTGCAATCCAATTTAAGGGATTTTACCTTAGTTATTGCCATAAATATTGGAGTTTCATTATTTGTTGCATTGTTTTTTGTTCCTGCTCTTTTGGATAAAATGGCTGTCAATCAAAAAAAGAAACAATTTTCAAGAAAAAGAAAAAAAACAATAATTAGATATACAGACTATTATTATAAATTGATTTTAACATTTAAAAAACCGCGTTTCAAATGGGTATTTATTGTTGCTGTATTGCTTGGATTTGGATTGCCATTATATCTTTTTCCTAAAACAATGGATGGAGATGGTTTTTTAGAAAAGACGTACAATAATACGATAGGCAATCAATGGTTTTATGATGAAGTTAAACCTACATTAGAAAAAATACTTGGAGGCTCTCTTAGACTGTTTACAGAAAATGTTTATGAAAATGCTTATTATGCTGATACAGAGCGAACTAAATTGTCAATTTGGGGCAGTATGCCTGAAGGGTGTACTATTGAGCAATTAAATGATGTAATTGTTAAAATGGAAAATTACATCGGAAGCTTTAAAGAAGTGGAAATGTTTGAAACAAATATAAGCAGTTATAAAAAATCAACTATTTCCATTTATTTTAAAAAAGAGATTGAATTTAGTGGCTTCCCACTTAAATTAAAAGGATTGTTGGAAACAAAAGCCATTAGTTTGGGAGGTCTAGATTGGTCTGTTACCGGTGTTGGCCAGGGTTTTTCGAATGCCTTAGGTTCAGACTATAAGAATAATAGAATTATAGTTGAAGGCTATAATTATGATAAATTATACTCCTATGCCCAACTTTTAAAATCACAATTGATAGCAAACTCTTCTAGAATTGATGAGGTAGATATAACTAATGGTGATTCTTGGCGTAATTCTAATTCGTATGAATACTTTTTAGGATTTGATGCCGAAAAAATGGCAATGGCTGAAGTTTATCAAACAGGAATCTACTCTTATCTAAGAAATCAAACACATGCCGGTGGTGTAACCTCATTTATTAGCAATAATGAATTACAACAAGTTAAATTAGTCTCTGATAAATACCAAAAAGTTAATGTTTGGGATTTAAAACATGTTCCTATTAGTATGGGGAACAATCAATATAAATTAGATCAAATGGCAACTGTTGAAAAAAGAAAAACAGGAAACTCAATTTCAAAATTCAATCAGCAATATCGTTTAAAAGTAGAATATGACTTTATTGGACCAGAGCCCTTAGCAAAAAAAGTACGAGAAGATAATGTAACAGAATTGAAAAACAATTTGCCTATTGGTTATAGAGTCTTTGAGCAAGATTCTGGTAGATGGGATATAAAAAATAAACAACAATATTATTTCATTTTCATGGTCATTTTGATCATTTTCTTTATTTGCTCCATTTTACTAGAGTCTTTGAAGCAACCTTTTGCAATAATAAGCATGATCCCAATTTCCTTTATTGGGGTTTTTTTAACATTTTATGCTTTCGATTTTAATTTTGATCAAGGTGGCTATGCATCTTTCATTCTTTTGTGTGGAATTAGCGTTAATGCGGCCTTGTATATCATTAATGATTATAATAATTTAAAAAAAGAATATCCAAAAAGGAATACGCAATTGATTTATTTTAAAGCCTTTAATTATAAAATAATTCCTGTATTGTTAACAATTATATCTACTATGGCAGGTTTAATCCCTTTTGTTTGGAATGGACAAAATGAGGCATTTTGGTTTTCATTTGCCGTAGGTTCTATTGGAGGCCTATTGTTTTCATTAATTGGGATATTAATTTATTTACCATTATTCATTGTGAAGGATGTTAGAACCTCAATGCCGAAAAAAGGGTAAAATGCCTATTCTTCTTCAATCTAGATTCGACAAAAGCAATGATTCAGAAATTGACGATTCAGGATCTTCTTAGAAAAGTATTCAATCACGCACTAAAAAAAAATGTTTAGTAGATTTTTAAAATATCTATAATTACTATCTAAGCACTTATTTTCGGATTAGCTTCTAGTCCCTGAAGGATTATATAAATACCTCAAAGCATCTTCGCCAAGCTTCCTAGCTGTTTCAGCTTAAATCTGATCTCTTCAGACCAAGGTAGGCCTATGCAAAGTCGCATGCAATTTTCAAACTGATCTTGCAGGGTAAACATGCGGCCAGGGGCAATGCTAATTTTTTGTTTAATGGCAAGGTCGTACAATTTCTTGGTATCAATTGCTTTGCTAAACTCCACCCAAAGTGTAAGCCCACCTTGTGGCCTGCTCGTTTTGGTGCCCTCTGGAAAATACTCGGCAATTGCACTCACATAGTTTTGATAGTTTTCTTGTAAAGTTCTACGAAGTTGACGCAAATGGTTTTCATATTTTCCTGTTTTGAGGAAACTGGCTACCGACTCTTGAATAATGGCAGCAGAAGATATCGAATGGATCAGCTTTAACTTAAGTAATTTGTCTTTGTACTTACCCGGTGCAACCCAACCCACACGATAACCCGGAGCCAAGGTTTTGGAAACAGAACTACACCATAATACGTTCCCTTCCTTATCAAAAGATTTACAGCATTTAGGGCGTTGGGTACCGAAATACAAATCACCATAGATGTCATCTTCAATTAATGGGATACGATGTTGGGCCAATAGCTTAACAATTTCTTCCTTACGTTCGTCGGGCATGCAATAGCCAAGCGGGGTGTTAAAGTTGGGCACCAACAAGCAAAGATCAATTTTTGGAATGGCTTCCTTTAAAGCTTCAATGGCTACACCTGTAATTGGGTGGGTAGGCAGTTCCAGTACTTTAAAACCCAAACTAATCGCCAATTGTAATGTGCCTGGGTAGCATGGGCTTTCTATGGCAATGGTATCGCCAGGTTTTCCTAAAGCCATTAAACAAAGCGACACGGCATTCATGGCTCCATTGGTGGTAATTAAGTCGTTTTCTTGTAGGTTCCCTCCCCAAGCAAGCGAACGCATGGCAATCATTCTTCGCAATTTGATATTGCCCTGCAAAGGTTCATAAGCAGTACCGCCTTCTTTAAGTTCACGGGTAGCTTGTACAATTTCCTTTTTTAGTTTGGCTAAGGGTAACAAACTTCCAGATGGGGCACTGATAGAAAAAAGAGTGAGTTCATCATTTCCCATATTGGCGTAAACCCTACTGATCAATTCATCAGGTTCATTATCCTTAGCTAAAGATAAAGGCTGACTGATTTCGGGCAAAGGGAGTTTGAAATGGGGCAACTGTGCTACAAAATAGCCTGATTGTGGTTTTGAATCAATTAGCGATTGAGCTTCTAATTCCAAAAATACCCGTTTGGCCGTATTCATGCCAATGTTGTGGTTTTTACATAACATTCTTACAGAAGGCAATCGATCGCCAGTTTTTAAAATTCCAATTCTGATCTGACTGGCAATCCCATTGGCAATGTCATTGTATAGAAAATCCTTACTCATGTTACAAATGTAACTGTGTCTATTTATAAATGCAAAACTGATACTGTTATTGTTCTGGTAAGCAGGCTACTTTTACTGCAACAATTGAATACAACAACATGGCACATAGCATCTCATTTTTAAGAAGGCCAATCACAACAAGTAACAGTGGTTGGATCAACGGATTTATTGGCGTACTGATCTTTAGTGGTTCGATGCCGGCCACACGTGTGGCAGTATTGGCACTCAGTCCGTTGTTTGTAACGGTTGCCAGAGCAACCATAGCTGGTTTGTTAGCACTTGGTTTGTTACTGGTTTTTAAAGAAAAACGACCTTCAAGAGCGCATCTTTTTTCGTTGGTTATTGTGTCGATAGGCGTGGTGATCGGTTTTCCATTACTTTCGGCCTTGGCACTACAGTATGTAACTTCGGCACATTCTATTGTATTCTTAGGGATGTTGCCCCTTACCACGGCCATATTTGGTGTAATGCGTGGAGGAGAACGTCCACATCCGGCATTTTGGATCTTCTCAGTTATCGGGAGTTTGTTGGTAGTTGGTTTTGCCATTGCTCAAGGACTTTCCGCATCACCTATTGGCGATATCTTGATGTTATTGGCAGTGATTTTATGTGGACTAGGTTATGCCGAAGGTGCAAAACTTTCAAAAACATTGGGCGGTTGGCAGGTTATTTCTTGGGCCTTGGTATTGTCGTTGCCATTAATGGCACCATTGGTGTTTTTCTTAGTTCCAGCTCAGTTAAGTAGCATTGATAGTTCTGCTTGGTTCGGTTTGGCTTATGTTTCTGTATTTAGTATGTTAATTGGCTTTATCTTTTGGTATAAAGGACTGGCACAGGGTGGAATTGCTGCGGTGGGGCAACTGCAATTGCTACAGCCATTTTTTGGTTTGGCACTGGCCGCTACTTTATTGCACGAACAGGTGAGCGTTGGTATGTTGGGTATTACAATTGGCGTAATCTTATGTGTAGCAGCTTCCAAGAAATTTGCAAAATAATAGAGCGGAGATTTTAAACTAAGCGCATTTCTACAGCAGTTTTAATAAGAGTTGCCACATTTTTTGCTTCAAACTTGAGTAACAGGTTTTTACGATGTGTTTCTACTGTTAATGGACTTAAATGAAGAATCTCTGCGATTTTAATGGTAGTATGTCCATTGGCAATCATGTTCAAGATTTCTTTTTCTCTTTTTGTCAATTGTGGTGGACTATTGAGTTCATTGGCTAAAGGGTGGGCCATGATCTCTTTTACAGCTTTGCTAAAAGTAACAGATCCACTCATCGCCTCATTGATACAAGTTACCAATTCGTCGGCAGCTACGTTCTTTAATACATAACCAGTTGCTCCATTTTGTAGCAGCTGTAAAATAATACTCCGCTCGTTATGGTTGCTCAAGGCCAGTACATGGGTTTTTGGCGAAATCTTTTTAATTTCCTTACACAGGTCTATACCATTGGCATCTGGAAGGGTAATGTCTAATAGTACAATATCAACGTTGTTTTTGTGTAAGAAATTGATAAAATCGGTGGCAAAAGTAAAACAGCCAACAATGTTGATGTTTTTAACATTAACCAATAAGCGCTGTAGTCCTTCTTGTACAATAAGATGATCGTCTAAGATGGCTAATCTTACTTTATTAATCGACATATAGTTCTATGTTAATTGTGGTTCCTTCGTTCATTACCGATTCTATATCCATCTTTCCTTTTAAAAGACCTACCCTGTTTTTGATATTGCTTAAGCCAATGCCAGTTTCATTATTGGTTAAATTGAGGTCAAAACCCTTGCCATTGTCTTCTTGCGTAATTAAGAAAACATTTTCGTGCTGGCTACATTGCAGCATAATGTTGCTGGCATTGGCATGACGGATGGCATTGGCCAACATTTCTTGCGCAATACGGTAAATGTTAATTTGGGTCTGTTCTGGAATAGTATCTTCTATGCCAAATGCCTGAAAATCTATTCTGGTATTTTCGGTCATCAATACCTCGCAAAGATCTTTTAAAGCAGTTTCTAAGCCGAATTTAAGCAGGTTTACTGGCATCATGTTATGGGCAATACGACGAAGCTCGGTAACAGAACTGTCTAATTGTGCCATTACTTTTTGTAGCTCTATTTTTTTAGCCTCTACAAAGGGCTCTTTTACTTGCAGCGATAAATTGATTTTTATACCTGCCAACATTCCACCTAAACCATCGTGTAGGTCTCGGGCCAGTCTTCTGCGTTCTTGTTCCTCTCCCAACAATACAGCTTTGCTAAATTTGAGCTGTTGTTGCTGTTCTAACTCGTTTAAATGTTTTTGGTAACTCAGCTCGCGACGTTTTTTCTTGTTTCGATAATACCAAATTCCTAACAAGAGCAACATTAATAGTACTGCGATTACGGCACTCATTAGCCAATTCATTAGCTTGGTGTTTTTTGCTGCCAATAAAGCACGTTCGTTTTTAACCTTTAATACTTCTATTTCTTTTTGTCGCTCGGTATTTCTAAATTTTATTTCCAAAGCATTAATGTCTTTCTTCAGTCTACTATCGTTCAGGCTATCGCTTAACCTGCTGTATTCTTTTTGAAATTTATAGGCTGCAGAGGTTTCCTTTAACTGGTTTAGCGTGGTTGCGAGCTCGGCATAAATGCGTTTTCTGTTATTTACGGTAGACATGATCTCTTTTTGCTCAGAGAGGTAGATGATAATTTGTTTGGCCTCGTTGTATTTTTTCTGGTTATAGAGCACCGAATATTTCATCAACATGATCGCCTGTCTTTCATATTCCTCTTTTAAAACCTCAGCGGCCTTTATCCCCTTGTTAAAGCTGTTTAATGCCTCTTCAAGTTTTGAAAGTTTGGCCAAATAAAGCCCTTCTGTTTGGTAGTACAATGGTGCTAACCTAGAGTTGGGAAAAGATAAAAGGATCATTTTGGCCTTATCAAGCATTTTTTTTGCCTCTTGATAACGTTTGAGCTGGTAATAGGTAGAAGCCAGCGACAGGTAAAGATCAGCTGTGCCTTCGTCAAATTGGTTCCTCACCAATTGTAATGCAGCGCTGTAATAGAATTCTGCTAAACTATATTGACGGTTATTTTTAAATGTATTTCCTAAACCAAGGTACATTCTGCTTAAAAGATCGTTATTGCCACTTCGCTTGGTTAGTGGAATGGCTTTATCCAATATCAGTGTTGTACTTCGTTTGTTATCATTCAATTGTATCAGCACAGAACAATTATACCATGCTCTTGCCCTCAATAAATAGGCATCTTTGGTATTGTATCTAGACAGTAAACTGTCTGCTTTCATGTATAAGGTTTCGCATTTAACTGGATCTGAAGCTGCATAATATTTTGCTTCGTAAAATGGAGAAATGGCTTTTAGATAAGGATACCTTTCGCTTAAATTTTTTGCTTCATCTAAATGGTTTTTAGCTTTTGCAGGTGCTCTATTTTGCCAATACTCAAATAAAAGAAAATTTGCTCGGGCCTTAACACTATCAGATTTTGTGTCTTGCAAAATGTATATCAAGCTATCGGCAGCACTTTGTTTAACAATAGGCATTTGTCCGGCACACCAGAACGAAATAGAAAATAAGTACAAAAAGACAAACAGATACCGGGCCATAGCTATACAAGTATATGGAACAATCTTAAACACCTTGCCATCTTTATCAAAAATACCAGAAAACAGGTATAAAAAATTCCTAGAATGTTGGTATTGTTACGGCTAATGGGCCCACGTAACTTTGATTGTTAAATAGCTAATAAGGAATTTTAGCAATCAGGGAAGCCGAAAACTGCATGTTGAAAGAGTAGGCGCTAATCATTTACCTATGAAAAATTTTAAAAATTATTTGTGCTTAGGCCTGGCTTTAACCTTTGCTGTAGTTTTACTGAGCTGTTCTAAAATACCAAAAGAACCACCTAGCAATGGTGCCCATAATGTTGTTTTCAAGGTTGAAGCGTCAGCAGGAAGTAATCTTCTTGTAGCCAATTATGGATATGATGGTAAGGTAACCCAAGTTGGTTCTTTAAGTGGTAGCACATGGACAAGTCCAGAAATTGTTGTTCCGGCCGGAACCATTGTGCTTGCAGGTGGCGCAGGGGGCAATGGAGCCAGTGCAGCTTCTACAATTAAGATGCAGATCTATGTAGACGGGGTATTAAAAAAAGAATCTACAGGTAGTGGTACGTCACTTACCGTTGCAGTAACTCATACTTTCTAGTTTATTGCTAAAGACAAAGTATGAAGAAATGGTGTTTAAGGCTAACGAACTACACCTTGGGACAAATTAATAGCGGTTAATTTGTCCCGTTTTTGATGTCGCTATTGAATTAAATTAGTAGTATCACTGCCCATAAAGCAGCAACGGAAATTACTGCCCAAAGGATAACGCCTTGTAGCAAAGGCAATATGCCTACCACTTTTAAGGTGTTAAAAGATAATCCACTGCCAATCAGAAATAATGTTAGGGTTAGTCCGAGTTTGGCCACCTGTAAGATGTACGGTGCAATAGGCTGTATAAAAGGCAGGTAGGTGTTGGCTAGCATGGCCAATAAAAAAAGACCAATAAAATAAGGTGGCTTGATTTTTTTCTGCTCTCCTTTAAATAAAAAGGTTGTACCAAATGCCAAAGGTACAATCCACAATGCTCTGGCTAATTTTACCGTAGTTGCCAATTGTAAAGCTTGTTCGCCATACCTACTTGCCGCACCTACAACAGAGCTGGTATCGTGTATGGCAATGGCGCACCATAAACCAAACTGAGTTTGTGAGAGGTTGAAAAAATGCCCTATTGCAGGAAATAGAAACAAAGCCACTGAGTTTAAGATAAACACAGTTCCCATGGCAATTGAGATCTGTTTCTCTTCGGCCTTCACTAATGGAGACAATGCTGCAATTGCACTTCCACCACAAATTGCTGTTCCAGCCGAAATTAAATAAGATATTTTGAGATTAATCTTGAACAGTTTGCCTAAAATATAACCCAATGTCAATACCCCAACAATAGAAACGATGGTAAAAAGTATGCCCTCTTTCCCAGCTTTTATTGCACTGAAAACATTCATCCCAAAACCTAACCCTACTACAGCTATTTTCAATAGCCAATTGGTTGCTCGGTGATTGAGGTGTGGGAAGGGATGTTCCATTAACTGAGCAAAGATTAAACCTAAAAGCAAGGCCAATGGTGGTGAAATGAAAGGGAAAAGGCATAATGTTGCTGCCAAAAGGAATATGATTTTTCGGGTATTTGGATGAAGAAATAACTGTTGCATATTGATTTGTTCTTGAATGCAAATATCCATCACATTTTAGCCTGTTTAAAATCGTTAATTATTATCTTTGATAACTTAAGGTTATTGATATGATTGATTTTAGACTGCAAGTATTTTATACTGTTGCCAAAAGATTGAACTTTACTAAGGCTGCTAAAGAGTTATTTATTAGTCAGCCAGCTGTTACCAAACACATCAAAGAATTGGAATACCAGTTTAAGGCATCTTTGTTTGAGCGGAGTGGAAATAAGAAAATCGTACTGACTACAGCAGGCCAACTGTTAATGTCTTATGTAGAACAGATTGTTGGTATTTACAGAGAATTGGAATTTGACATGAACTTGTTGGTTAAACAAAATAAGGGCATTATGCATATTGGAGCCAGTACTACCGTAGCACAATATGTAATACCAGCCGTACTGGCCAGGTTTCATCAAAAGTTTAAAGACATACAAATTCAGCTCAAAATGGGTAATACCGAAGATATAGAGCAAGCATTGTTACAGAAAGAAATCGAATTTGGAATTATAGAAGGCATCTCACGTCATCCACAAATCAGGTACGAAAAATACTTTACAGACGAAATTGTGTTGGTATGCTCCCAAAACAATACAACGGTTAAAAAAGATACCATCAAACCAGAAGAACTTAAAAACTATCCTTTGGTGCTTCGCGAACCCGGTTCAGGTACACTTGATGTGATTGCCTATGCCCTGAAGGCACAAAATATTAAACTGGCAGACCTTACTGTAGAAATGCAGCTTGGAGGAACCGAGGGAATCAAGTCGTATCTAATGCAAAGCAACTGCCTGGCTTTTTTATCTATACAATCTATTTTAAAAGAATTGAAAAACAACGAATGTAGAATTATAGATATTAAAGGATTAACAATAGAAAGGTCGTTTCATTTTATCCAATTGCATGGCCAACCTGATTCTTTGGCCGAACTTTTTATGCGCTTTGCTAAAGCATAAAATTTTTATGACCTACTTAACCAAAGCAGCCCCATTAACTATTTTAATGAGGCTGCTTTATATCGAAAGTTAGTTGTTGATTATCTGGTTAAGGTAATGATGGTTTCGCGGGTATTTTTAGGACCAGTATCACTAGTGCCAGGAATGCTGCTTTTAACTGGAACAATAACTTCTTTAGAGTGTAATACCAGTTTATTGTCAGTAAGCACATCAATGGCATAAATTTCTTTATCATTCGCACCAAATATAAATGTGAGCTGTTTATCATTGTCAATGGTATAGTTGGTTCCTTCTTCGGCACTTCCACTTTCTTTTAAGTACACCATGTTACTGGTGCGGAAATCAAGATATTCTCCAGGTTTACCAGCTTCACTGTCTTTTTCTATTATCCCGTTTATCGTTTCGATATCTTCTCTTAGGGTGAGATTCCATTTGCCCTGAATTTTTTCTGCTGTTGTTTTCTTTTTCTCCTCGCCATCTCCTCCTTTTTTACAGCTTGCAAAACCCAATACGGCCATTAGACAGATTAGCATTAATTTAGTGTTGTTTTTCATAGTTTTTGATGTTTAAATTAAGTTTTGGTAAATGATGTGCAATAGTAACCACAGGTTAGGTTTTGATGTGAAGCCACTATTGTCACTATGTTTTTAGTTGTTTTGATAAAAATATAACTTAACAATTGATAACCAAAATTTTTAGACAAAACTTCTAACCGATGCTTCAAGTTGAGGAGTATTGTATTTATGATTTTTAGCTCAATAAAGTTAGGAGATTGATCAATGAAATTAATATTCCACTAAGTATTTGAATGACATTTTCTTACACCTCAAAAAATAATTTTCGGTTTGGTTGTGATTTTTTAGAACTTGTTACGAATAATAGGGAAACATGATTTAAAATCAATGCAGACCACAACAACAGTTCAACAAGATTTCGTTTCTACCATAGAGGCCAATAAGGGTATCATATTTAAGATATGTAATTCTTACTGTCGCAATGCGATCGATCGCGAAGACCTTGCCCAAGAAATCATTTTTCAATTATGGAAATCGTGGGAGCGTTTTGATGAGACTTATAAGTTGTCTACCTGGATGTATAGAATTGCCTTAAATGTGGCGATTTCTTTTTACCGGAACGAAAAGAAAACCACACCAACCATTTCCATGGGCGATCACCTGATCGAACTGAGTGATGAAAATTTAGAAGACGGCTTGGAAGCAAACCTCAATGCATTGCAACAGTTTATCAACGAACTCAAACCTTTAGATAGGGCATTGATGATCCTTTATCTAGAAGAAAAACCGCACAAGGAAATGGCAGACATTATTGGAATTAGTACAACCAATGTGGCCACTAAAATTGGAAGGATTAAAGAACAATTGAAACAAAAATTTAACAATCAAAATTAAAAAGACATGGACAATATAGAAATGATCAACCTTTGGAAACAATACGATGAGAAGTTAGAAAAAAGCCTTTCTTTAAATCGGAAAATTATTACTGAGCTGCAGCTGCAAAAGGCTAAAGGTGCATTGAAGCCAACTAAACGGATAAAAAAATGGGCTGTTTTTATTGGGATATTATATGTTATTTTTTTAGGCATGATTATTTATGGCGCAATAAAACATCATGCTTCAATATTTTTTACAGCTTCAATTGTTATTCATTTATTAGTGTCTGTAACGGCTATTGCATTATATATTAGGCAATTATATTTAATTAATCAAATAGATAATAGTGAAAATGTAATAGAAATGCAGCAAAAACTGGCTAATTTGAAATCATTATCACTAACTATTGTTGGTATTAGCTTTTTACAGATGCCCGTTTTTACCACTTGGTTCATCACCGAGAAATGGATAATAGAGGCACCATTAAATTTTGCTTTAATTCAGGTACCAATTGTATTGGCATTTACTGCAGCCGGAATTTGGCTTTACAAAAATATTAACATTAAAAATATTGATAAAAAATGGTTTAAACTCTTATTTAGTGGTCCTGAATGGAATGGAACTATTAAATCAGCTATGTTTTTAGAAGAGATCGAAAGCTTTAAACACAACTAGTTTCCCATGGTTAGTGGAGATGTTAACCATGGCAATGGTAGATACATGAACCCCAAGAGATTGAAATTTAAAAAGTTTCTAAATAAGCATTCAAATCAAAGTACAAAATCCAGCAGATTTTAGCTCCCTAATCAGGTTGCCGTAATAAACAACTCATATTCAGCCAGAATCTGCAAATCGCACAGGTTTGCCTATTGAAGTGGTGTAAAACCATTCACCGACTATTTTTTGCCATTCACCGCCTTTTCAATTCAAATGATCTAAAATGAGTTTAGGTCGATGTAACAAAAACTAATTTTGTTAGACTAATTAGCAAACAAACAATAAAACTATGAAAAAAATTATACTTCTGTGTGCAGGTTTAATGATGATGTTCGGTGCGCAAGCCCAGTTTCCCGGTATGGGAGGGGGTGCCCAGAAAGTAACTGTAACAGGTCGTATCACTGCTTTGGTGTTGGATTCTTTAACCAAACAACCTATAGATTATGCAACAGTATCTTTAATTAAAGTAAAAGACAATAAAACTGTGAATGGTGGTTTAACCGATGATAAAGGTAAAATTGTATTACAGAACATTGCACCAGACGAATATAAACTGGTGGTGGGCTTTATCGGTTACAAAAGCAAAACCATGCTGGTAAAAACAACACCAGAAAAGTTAGACAATAACGTAGGTAATGTGTTTATCGTGGCCTCATCTAATACTTTGAATGAGATTACCGTTGAAGGTAAAAAAGCCATGATCGAAAATAAGATTGACAGGTTGGTATACAATGCAGAAGCAGATGGAACCAATGTGGGTGGCGATGCAACCGACGTGATGCGTAAAGTGCCTATGTTATCGGTTGATATGAATGGAAATTTACAACTACGTGGCGCTGCGGTAAGAGTGTTGATCAATGGTAAACCATCTGGAACCATGGCCAACAGTGTAGCCGATGCCTTAAAGATGATGCCAGCAGAACAGATCAAAAGTGTAGAGGTAATTACAAGCCCTTCGGCCAAATACGATGCAGAAGGTTCTGGTGGTATTGTAAACATCATTACCAAAAAATCGAATGCCCAAGGCGTAAGTGGTAGTTTAAATACAACCGCAGGTACCCGTCAAAATAATGGCTCATTTAACCTTACTGCAAAAACCGGTAGGTTGAGCATGAACACTGCCCTTGGTGGTAACTATGCCTTTACCCAAAACACAAGGGTATTGTCGGTAAACAATACCAAATTAAACAGTGGTGGTACCAATAGCATTCAGCAAGATGGTGTTTCTAAATGGGATAGAAGTGGTTTCAATGGTAGTTTAGGTTTAGATTACGATTTTAACGCCTATAACAACATCAGTACCAATGCCAAGTTCAACCGTTTTTCGAATGGTGGCCCTGGTGAATCTAACTATATCATTAATGGTGTAGCTTCGAAGAATATCAGTAGCATGGATGCCAGCATGAACAATTTGGATTGGAACGTTGACTACAGAAAAACCAGTAAAAAAGCTGGCGAAGAGTTTTCAATTTCAGCACAGTTGTCTACAGGTCGTGCACCACAAACTTTTAGCAATAGCTTAACCTCTCCATTGTATCCAGGTGCATTAGAGACTTTTAGTAGCAATACTGGTAAAAATAACGAGTATACCGCTCAAACAGATTACACTTATCCGTTTAGCAAAGCAACTACTTTAGAGGTTGGAGCAAAAGGGATTTTCCGTAATTTTAATAGTCAATTTGATGCTGCTGCAAAAGATTTCAAATACAATCAGAATGTAGCTTCGGTGTATAGTGTAATTAGCTTTAACCTCACCAAAAAACTACAGGTAAAAGGTGGCGTTAGGGGAGAGTATACGAAGATCGACTTCAATACCAAAACCAGTGGAACAGAGACGAATGATTACTTGAATTTATTCCCAAGTGTAATTGTAGCGCAGACCTTAAAAGGAAGTTCGATGTTGAAACTGAGCTATAACAGAAGGGTACAAAGACCAAGTCAGATTCACTTGAATCCTTTCCGTAACGAGGCCGATCAGTTCAATATCATGCAGGGTAACCCACAATTGAATCCAGAGTTGAGCGATAACTTAGAGCTAGCTTATTCTACCTATATCAAAGGTTCTATTATCAATGCCTCTATTTTTTATCGTCGTACCAACGGGATCATTGAAAACTCAATTTCACCAATTGTTGAAAATGGTGTAAACAAAACCCTAACCTCGTACATTAACGTAGGTTCTTTAAAAACCTTTGGTTTCAACATCTTCGGGTCTTATAACCCTAAACCAAAATGGACTTTAATGAGCAGTATAGGGATGAACAGTTATGACATCAATAGTGAGCTTGTAGATGTGAGCAAAACCTATTATATGTTCAATATCTTTGCCCGTTCGGCCTACGCCTTTGGTAAAGGTTGGAACCTCGAATTATTCGGTGTAGCCACTTCACCACGTCGTACTTACCAAGGTAAAACAAATGCATTTTATTTTTATGGTGGAACGGTTAAGAAAGATATCCTGAACAAAAAAGGAAGTATCGGTTTCAATGTATTGAATCCATTTACCCGCGATCTTGAGATCAAAACACAGAACAACGCTGTAAATAGTTCAGGTACAGTATACCAAAATACACAGATTTTTTACCCTTTGCGTTCATTTAACTTGGCCTTTAGCTATAGCTTTGGTAAGTTGAAATTTACAGAAAAGAAAAAGATCAAAAATGATGACGTTAAACAAGATCAACAAGGTGGTGGCCAGATGGGGGGCGTGCAACAATAATGTTGCTGCAAAATAATTAGGTTGAAACTCGTTCTATATCAAATTTTATTTTATCTTTGATTATAGGAGTTAGTTGATGTGTCAATTAACTGGTCAGAACGAGATCAAAAACAAACCAAATATAAATTCTAGCCTCTGGTGCAATTGTATCAGAGGCTTTTTTTGTGCGTTTGTAATTTTATGAAGCAGTTTTGTGTTTACCACCTAAGGAATGCTTAGACTTAGATGTGACTAAGGTGTCTTAGATGGTTAAAACCCTATGTGAGCCATGTATCTATTTGATAATCAAGTCAATTATTTACCACCTAAGAAGCCTAAGGAATGCTCAGACTCAGATGTAACTTAGGTGCCTTAGATGGTTAAAGCCTAGGTGAACTATGCTTCTATGTGGTTGTATCTTCTAATTATTCACCACCTAAGAAACCTAAGAAATGCTTAGACTTAGATGCGGCTAAGGTGCCTTAGATGGTTAAATGATACACTTCTGTTGTTATTATCTACTTTTTCTTTACCCTTTTTAAGATCATTAAACTTAAAGGGTTAATGGGGTAGCCACTAATGTTGTTCTGTAACATAACCACAGCTTGGTCGTACAATATAGGTACTACAGAAGAATGTTCAATAATCATATTGTCCATCTTGTAATACAACTCATAACGCTTTTTAGGATCGCTTTCAAAATAGCTTTGTTCAAATAAACGGTCAAATTCATCATTGAAAAAGCCAGTGTAGTTAGGCCCAAAAGGAACTCTGTTCTTAGAATAGAATACAGATAAATAGTTTTCTCCATCAGGGTAATCGGCAATCCAAGATCCTCTAAAAAAGTTCACTTCATTTTTGGCCATCATGTCTCTAAGACTGGCATTTGGACTAACATCAACCTTCGCCTTGATACCAATATTGCCCAGTTCGCCCTGTATAAATTCAATCAAGTCTTTATAGGTTGTAGAAGTACTCAATGTTACCTGTGGCATTCCCTTCCCGTCAGGATAGCCAGCCTCTGCCAATAACTTGGCAGCCAAAACGGGGTTGTAATCATAACCTTTCACACGGGTGTTATCAAAGCCCGGCATTCCTCTCGGAATAAAACCAGAGGTTGCAGGAGTACCTACGCTGTTTCTTAAATATTTGATCAGCTTTTTACGGTCTATGGCATAATTAATGGCCTGTCTCACTTTTTTAAATCGCAATGGCGAATTTTTAACAATCGTTTTAGAAGTATCGACCAAGATTCCTACATATTCAGTACACAGGTACGGACCTTTAATCAGTTGAAACTTGCCCGCATATTTGCTGGTCATCTTGCCACTTTTTGTTAAAATATCATCGCGATAGCTTCCGTCGACACTGTTAAAAAAGTCGAGGTCTTTTTTGATAAAATTCATAAAGGCACTTTGTTTATCGCTGATAAATGTAACCTTTACCGCATCGAGGTAAGGTAAGCGCACATCGCCATTCTTTTCCCAATAATGGTCGTTTTTTACCAATACCAAAATCTCATCCTCTTTCCAATATTTAAACTTAAATGGGCCAGTGCCCACTGGGTGGCTCCTAAAGTCTTTTCCATAATGCTCTACCACCTCTTTAGGTACTACCGAACAATATTGTGCTGTTAACAGCTGCATAAAAGCAGGAAATGGTTTAAGCAAGGTAATTTGAAAGGTAGTATCGTTTAGTGCTTTAAAGCTATTGGCGTCTTTTACCTTATCGCTAAAGATCCAACCGCCAGAAGAAGCTACCTTTGGATCAATTAAACGGTAAAAACTATAGGCAAAATCTTCGGCAACCACTTTTCTTCCTTTTCCATTTTTAAACAAAGGATCGTCCTGAAAGTACACGTCATCCCTTAAATTAAAAGTATAGGTTAGCCCGTCTGTAGACATTTGCCAGGTTTTGGCAATGCAGGGTATGGTATTCAAGTCTTTGTCTACCTGTACCAGTCCATTAAAGATCTGGTTGATCATCCAAATGGCATTTTGGTTACGGGCAAAGGCCGGATCAAGAGAGGTTACATTTTGGTCTAGATTGATATTGAAAACTTTTTTGCCATCATCAGCGTTTTTCCCTTTACAAGAGACAATTAACGCTACACAAAAAATCCAAAATATATCACTTATAATTCTACGCATCAGTTTAGGAATACTATTTTTGCACAAATTAATAAATAATTCAGATGTCTTTTTTAAATGAGGTTATAAATAGTGAAAATGATGAGTTTTTACGTGAAGAATTGCATGATCGGGTAGATATTGTAACACATAAGATCAAATTTATGGATAAGGTGCCTGTAATTTGTTTAACTACGGGTAACGAAATCCAACATGCTTTAGATCATTTAATTGAGTTGGCAGGTGGCGAATTGGTACCCATTGCTTTAGAGGCAAAAGTGATCATCTATTTTGAACACCAAGCTGGAATAGGCAGTCTGATCGGTAAAGTGGTAGGCGCAATTTCGCCACAATGGCCTGCGGTAACTTATAACCACGTTTACGTTATGGATGACCAACACAGTCTAGTTAAGTTGGCGCCAGAAATGGTTACTGTTTTAGAAGATATTGCCGAAATGCTCCACCCAGGCTTTTTTGTATTTGGTAACGAAGGAAAGAACTGGATTAATTTTGGAGTGTAAGTTAGGAAATAGTAAATAGGGAATGGGAAATAGAGAATAGGTTAAGAAACTAATGAACCAATGAGCCATTGAACTAATGAACCATTGAACTTAATAAACAATAAACTTATCTACCTGTTGGTTTACAAATTTTAAGGTATCTTCTTTAAAAAGTTGGTCATTTTCATCCAATTCTGTTTTAATGGCCGAAATGTGCAGGCGTAAGGGCATAATGTTAAGGTGCAAATAAGCACAAACCCCATTAAAATGTTCTATGCCACGAATATTGCCATATTTGCCTGAAGAAATTCCTACTAAACAAGCCTTTTTATCAAAAAAACTTTCAGGGAAAGCACAAGCATCGATAAAAGTTTTTAGTACACCTGGGAAACTACCATTGTATTCTGGTATAATGAAGAGAAACTTGCTGGTCTCGCTAACCAAGTCCTGTATCTTTTGAAATTCGGCACTTCTTTTTCCGTATAGATCTGTATCAATTAAAGTAGCTGGTAGGTCTTGTAAATTTAACAATTTGGTTTCCAAGCCCTTTTCTGTCAGTTGTTTCTGATAGTATTTTGCAACTTTTAAGGTATTGCTTGCAGGTCTGTTGGTGCCGGATATGATAGTGATCATGTTCAAATTGTTGATAAGATGTGTAAAACACTTATGGCTTTAATACTGATATTGTGATTTAGTTTGTATCTTAGCTAATTGTTAAAAAATGCCTAAATCGATACAAAAATAGCATTTTTTGAAGATTTTTATTGTAAAATTAGGCCATAATCAAATTTGGCAATTTTTTAAAAAGATAGATGAGTAAAATTATTGCTTTAGCAAACCAAAAAGGCGGTGTAGGTAAAACTACCTCGTCTATAAATTTAGCAGCCAGCTTAGCGGTTTTAGAGTATAAAACACTTTTGGTTGATGCAGATCCACAGGCAAACTCTACTTCAGGTATTGGTTTTGATCCAAGGAACATTAAAAATAGCATTTACGAGTGCATCATTAATGATGTTGATCCGCTAGATGCCATTGTTAAAACCGAAACACCAAACCTTGATCTGTTGCCTGCGCACATTGACTTGGTGGGTGCTGAAATTGAGATGATTAACCTGAGCAGCCGTGAGTACAAAATGAAAGCGGTGCTTGAAAAGGTAAAAGATCAGTATGATTTTATCATTATCGACTGTTCTCCATCTTTAGG
The DNA here is from genome assembly GCF_001412215.1 of Pedobacter sp. Hv1. Taxonomy (GTDB): domain Bacteria; phylum Bacteroidota; class Bacteroidia; order Sphingobacteriales; family Sphingobacteriaceae; genus Pedobacter. The sequence continues at coordinate 839,145 of NZ_LLWP01000001.1, read as the reverse complement.
TTTGATCACGATCAACTCTTTAACAGCAGCAGATTCAGTAATTATCCCTGTACAATGCGAATATTTTGCATTAGAAGGATTGGGTAAATTATTGAACACAATTAAAATCGTACAAAATCGTTTAAATCCAGAATTAGAAATTGAAGGAATCTTGCTTACAATGTATGATGTAAGATTACGTTTATCTAATCAGGTGGTAGAAGAAGTAAAAACCCACTTCCAAGAATTGGTTTTTGAAACAATTATCCAGCGCAATACCCGATTAAGTGAAGCACCAAGTTATGGTGTATCGGTCATCATGCATGATGCAAATTGCAAAGGAGCTATCAATTATTTAAACTTAGCCAGAGAGATTGTTCGCAAAAACGGTTTGGTAACCGAAGAACAAGATGTAGATACGGCAACTATATAACTTATACAGATGACATCTTTTCAGCGAAAAACAGGTTTAGGTAAAGGATTAAGTGCGCTTTTAGATGATACTGATGCGGCCCATCCACCAAAAAATGGTAACGATGGCCTTGAGCAAACTGCACAAATTGGTAGCATCAGCCATGTAAATATCAATGATATTGAAACCAATCCTTATCAACCACGTACAGAATTTGATCAGGTTGCCTTAAACGAACTTTCAGAATCTATTAAAGTACAAGGGCTAATCCAGCCTATTACCGTTAGAAAACACGGTGCAAAATATCAATTGATTTCAGGAGAGCGGAGATTAAGGGCGTCTAAATTGGCGGGTTTAACACAAATTCCGGCCTACATTAGAACAGCTGATGACCAACAGATGCTAGAAATGGCACTGATTGAAAACATCCAGCGTGAAAATCTGAATGCGATTGAGGTGGCCTTGAGCTTTCAGATGATGATTGACGAATGTAACCTCAAACCAGAACAATTGGGAGAGCGTGTAGGTAAAAACCGTACTACGGTTAGTAACTACCTGCGTTTGTTAAAATTACCACCAATTATTCAAGCCTCTATACGCGATGGCAAAATATCAATGGGCCATGCCCGTGCTTTGATCAGTGTAGAAGAAGAAGCCAAACAACTTTTCCTGCACCAGGAAATTTTAGATAAAGGTTTATCGGTACGCAAGGTAGAAGAACTGGTGCGTAGCATTAACCACGTGCAGATTAAACCCAAATCGGCTCCAGTAGCAGTTACTTTTGAATATCAAAAACTTCAAAAAGACCTGGCCTCTAAATTCGCAACCAAAGTGAAATTGAAGGTGAATGACAATGGCAAGGGAGCTATAGAAATTCCTTTTGTTTCTAACGATGACCTGAACAGAATTTTAGAGCTTTTAGATTGGTAATGCGTATTCTATTCCTTTTAATTGTAGGTGTTTTAACTTTTACCTCGGTAAAGGCCCAAGAAGTGATCGGTAATAAAAATGCCGATACGACTACAGGTAGAGTGGACACCCTAAAAGGTCCAAAATACATTAACAAAGGAAGAATTGCAGGAAGAAAAGCGATCAGAAGATCGTTGATTTTGCCTGGTTTAGGACAAGCTTACAATTATGGTTTAGTTGTAGATGATGTGAAAAGAGGCGTTTATCAAGATAAAAGGGTATGGCAAAAAATCTATATCGTTGGTAAAATTGGACTGATTTATACTGGTGGAGCCTTATTGGTGTCTTCTTTTATTGACAACAATAGAATGTACAGGGCCTCATTAGCCGAATTACAATGGAGGCAACAAAATCCTGGCGCAGCCAATCGCGACAATCAATTTGTGAGATATGAAACTTCCTATTTAACCACAGCTAAAGCAATTTTTAAGAACAATAGAGAGGTGGTACTCATTTCGTTAGCGGTGTTATATGGCGCAAACGTAATTGATGCCTATGTTACAGCTCGTTTAAAATACCACAATGTGGAAAATGAACTCTCATATCAAATTTCTCCAACATTAATTAACGCAAGTCCGATGTATGGCTTTAAGCCCTTGCCCGGATTAAAACTTACGCTCAAACTATGAAGATAGCCTTATTAGGTTACGGCAAAATGGGTCAGATTATTGAACGTTTTGCATTAGAACGTGGCCACGAAATTGTGCTTAAAATTAGCATAGATAACATCAATGATTTTACGTTAGACAATTTGGCAAAAGCAGATGTTGCTATAGACTTTAGTGCGCCAGATGCGGCTGTAGCCAATATTTATAAGTGTTTTGATGCTGGTGTACCCGTTGTAGTGGGTACTACAGGTTGGTATGGCAAATTACAGGAAATTAAAAATGATTGCTTAAGTGGCGGCAATTCGTTAATTTATGGCTCTAATTTTAGTATTGGAGTTAATCTTTTCTTCCATTTAAACAAGGTGCTGGCCAAGCTGATGAACAATTATCCGGCTTACGAGGTGCAGGTTGAAGAGATACACCATACCCAAAAACTAGATGTGCCAAGTGGTACAGCCATGACCATTGCCGAAGGGATTATAGAAGAGCTAGACCGCAAAACAGAATGGTTAAATGAAGTTGTAGGTACGCCAATACCAGATGTGATTAAAAATGAGCAGTTGCTGATTGAATCGCATCGGATTGAAAATGTACCCGGTACACATACTGTAGTTTACAGTTCGGAGGTTGATGAGATAGAAATTAAGCATACTGCACACAGTAGGGCAGGTTTTGCTTTAGGAGCTGTGGTTGCAGCAGAGTGGTTACAAAACAAACAAGGCTTTTATAGTATTGCCGATGTTTTTAATTTTAATAGTTAAGATATGAATTGGAAATTCTGGCAGCGAAATAAAAGTGCCGAACCAAAAAAGAAAAAAAGTAAAGCGAGAGAATGGACTGATGCCATCATCTTTGCTGTTGTAGCAGCAACCATTATCAGGGTGTTTTTTATTGAAGCCTATACCATTCCTTCTGGTTCAATGGAGAAATCGCTATTGGTTGGCGATTTCCTTTTTGTAAGTAAGGTAAACTATGGTGCACGTATTCCGATGACACCTGTTGCTTTCCCATTTGCACACCATACCATGCCAATTACCGGTACCAAAGCATTTTGGGATGGCGTACAATGGAAGTATAGAAGATTACCAGGACTACAAGATATTAAACGTAATGATGTTGTGGTCTTCAATTTCCCGGAAGGTGATACGGTTGCCTTAGAGAACCAAAATGCAAGTTATTACGATTTGGTTCGTGGTGCAGGTTGGAAAACGGTCAATAGCCAGTATACCATCGGCAGTAGACCGGTAGATAAAAGAGAAAATTACATTAAAAGATGTATTGCCATTGCTGGCGATGTAGTGAGCATGAAAAATGGGATTGCCAATGTAAACGGCAAAGACGAGCCACTAAAAGATACCGGAATGATGCCTTATCGGATCCAGTTTAGCTCTACCGATTTTAATCCACAAGTTTTAGCAGATCTAGGCATAAATACAGCCGAAATTCAACGTACAGAAGATCCACAGGCTTACATCGTTAACGCCTCTGCAGAGATCATTACTGAGGTGAAAAAGCTTGATTTTGTTAAATCTGCAGCGTTAAGTGCGGCAAGCAGTACTGAAGTAGAATCGGGTGGTATATTCCCTCATGATCCAAACAGACCATGGAACAGAGATAACTTTGGGCCAATTAAAGTTCCGGCAAAAGGTTGGACGGTTCAGATTGATAGCAATACCATGCCATTGTATTATAGAGCAATAAGAACCTACGAAGGAAATAAAGTAGAGCAAAAAGGTAAGGTATGGTATATTAACGATAAGGAAGCAACTTCTTATACTTTTAAATTGAACTATTACTGGATGATGGGCGATAACCGTCATAACTCGCTCGATTCTCGCTATTGGGGTTTTGTACCAGAAGACCATATTGTTGGCAAGGCCCTATTTATATGGATGAGCTTTGACGGCGAAGGTTCTTGGTTCAGCAAAATTCGTTGGAGCAGAATATTTAAAGGTATTCATTAAGCTTTTAGCAAATGAAATAACAAGCATCCTGATCAATCAGGGTGCTTTTTTTTATGCCTAATTTTTAAATGGCTTAGTGTAGTTAAAGTATGGCAGTTACTAGCGTAACAAAGTGGTCGAATGGCCATCTAATTGAATACTAAACTGAACCAAATTAAGAGCTTATGAATTGGAAATTCTGGCAGCGAAATAAAAGTGCCGAACCAAAAAAGAAAAAGAGTAAAGCCAGAGAATGGACCGATGCCATTATTTTCGCTGTTATTGCAGCTACGATTATTAGGGTGTTTTTTATTGAAGCCTATACTATTCCCTCTGGCTCAATGGAAAAATCGTTGTTGGTGGGCGATTTCTTGTTTGTAAGCAAGGTGAATTATGGTGCTAGAGTTCCGATGACACCAATTGCTTTTCCCTTTGCCCACCATACCATGCCTTTAACAGGTACAAAAGCCTATTGGGATGGTGTTCAATGGAAATACAGACGTTTGCCTGGTCTGCAAAAAATCAAAAGAAATGACATTGTGGTATTTAATTTGCCTGTTGGCGATACCGTGGCTTTAGAAAATCAAGATGCAAGTTATTATAAGTTGGTTAGAGAATTGGGATGGAAACAGGTAAATAGCCAATATACCATTACAACAAGGCCAGTAGATAAAAGAGAGAACATTATTAAAAGATGTATTGGTATTGCCGGCGATACCGTGAGCATGAAAAATGGATTGGTCAGCATAAATGGCAAACCAGAACCTTTAAGTGGCACCGGAAAAATGCCCTACCGAATACAATTTAAAACTGAAGACATTAATCTGGATGTTTTAGTAGGTCTGGGCTTTAGTATTGCAGAAATGAAACAGCTCAACGCCACTACCTATACAGCATTTGGTACGGCAGAGATGGCCAATCAAGTGAAAAAACTCGATTTTGTAAATGCAATTACTTTGGATGTCAAACCTCCATCACAAGATGATGGCGATATTTTTCCGGTTAATACACAGTATAAATGGAACACGGATAACTTTGGACCATTGATCATCCCTAAAAAAGGCTGGACGGTTCAGTTGGATAATTTAACCATGCCCATTTATTACAGGGCTATCCGTACTTACGAAGGTAACAAAGTAGAACAGAAAGGCAAGGAGTGGTATATCAATGATAAAGCTGCTACTTCGTATACCTTTAAGTTAGATTATTATTGGATGATGGGCGATAATCGACACAATTCAATCGATTCTCGTTATTGGGGCTTTTTGCCAGAAGACCATGTAGTAGGTAAAGCCTTATTCATCTGGATGAGTTTTGATACCAATGGATCATGGTTCAGTAAAATTCGCTGGAGTAGGATTTTCAAAGGCATCCATTAAAATTTCTTTGCCAAATGGAATAAAAAAGTATCCTGATCAATCGGGATACTTTTTTATTTTATAGTTTTATGTAATTACCAATTGAATTGCATCTAATCTGTATATAGATTTTTGTCAATGAAAATCCCAATTTGAAACCTTGATCCAATTTTTATGAAAAACTTTTTCTTTTTTAACGTGCTGGCACTATTGATTTGTACAAGTGCAATTGCCCAAGAGACACAAATTCCCGTCAATTCCAAAATTAGTCATGTAACGGTTTTCATCAGTGGGGCCCAAATACAAAGACAGACCGAAAGTGTAGATATCCCGCAAGGCGTAAGTCAACTTGTTTTTACAGGCGTTTCTTCTGTTATCGAAGCACAAAGTATACAGGCCAAAGGCGAAGGTAATTTTACGATCTTATCTGTTGCCCAACAGAAAAACTATTTGTTGGAACGAAAAAATTCAGATCAAAAAACAGCCTATTTAAATAATGTGACCAGCCTCAACGATAAGATCATTGCATTAAGAAACGAAAGTGACGTATATAAGGCAGAAGAAGAGATGTTGATCAAGAACCAGGTAGTAATGGGGCCAAATGTGAACTATGATCTTGTAAAATTGAAACAGGCCTTAGATTTTCAGAAGCAACGTTTAACTGAAGCTAAAAACAAGCAGATCGAAATCAACAAAGAGGTAGGCAAACTTCAGATAGAGTTGGATAAATATAGAAAGCAGATTAACGAAATAGATAGCAAGGGGCCTAAAAATTCTAACGATATTGTGGTTAAAGTTTCGGCCAAAACCGCTACCAAAGGAAAATTTCAGTTGACTTATATGGTGAACAATGCGGGTTGGTATCCTACTTATGATATTAGGGCCACAGATGTTTCGAGCCCCATCGCATTAGTATACAAGGCCAATGTTTCGCAAAGTTCTGAAGAAGATTGGAAAAATGTTAAACTGACGCTTTCTTCGGGTAACCCCACAACGAGCAGTGTAAAACCTTCTTTAGGTTCTTATAACATCGGCTTTCTCAGCGCAGGCTATTTTGGTACGGGAACAAATTCTGCCATCAGATCAGTAAAGGGCAGAGTGGTAGATACAGATGCTAACCAAGTCTTACCTGGTGTATCAGTTCGTGTAAAAAACACTTCAGTTGGTACAGTAACAGATGCAAGTGGTAATTTCAGCTTACAAATCCCTGTTGGGGCTAATGTTTTAGTGTTTAGTTACATTGGTTTTGATACGCAAGAACAACTCATTAATGCCAACCAGTTCAATATCAGATTACGACCAAGCCAACAAATGCTACAAGAAGTTGTGGTAACAGGTTATGGAGAGGCTAAGGCCATGAGAGAAAAACCTGCTCCAGTAGCATTAAGAGGGATGAATAGCTTAACCTCTAATGCAGTAGAAGTAAGTACAGTTGAAAAACAGACCAATGTTACTTTCGACATCCAAAATCCATACACCATTTTAAGTGATGGCAAACAGTTTTCTGTAGATATTGGCAATTATGATTTTAAGGCAGATTATGAATATTATGCTGCACCTAAAATTAGCAGTGAAGCATTTTTAACTGCAAAGATCAGTGGATTTAATGAAATCAATCTGATTAGTGGCGAGGCCAATGTTTTCTTTGAGGGAACGTTTTTAGGTAAAACTTTATTAGATGTTCAAAATGCTGCGGATACGTTGACTCTATCTTTGGGGGTTGACAAAAACTTGGTCATCAAAAGAGAAAAACAAAAAGACTTCAACGAAAGACAGTTTATGGGTTCATCGCAAAGAGACAGCAGACACTTTGTAATCGATATCAAAAATAGAAAAAGCCAAGCCGTTAACCTTATTGTACAAGATCAATTGCCCATTTCTACAAGCAATGATATCAGCGTAGAGAAACAGGAAATTTCGAAGGCCCAACTGGATGAATCTAATGGGCTATTAACCTGGAAAATGCTGCTCCAACCTAATGAACAGAAAAAATTGGTGTTGAAGTACCAGGTCAAGTATCCTAAAAATAAACCTGTTAATATCGAGTAAAAGCAAAAAAGGCATCCCAATCGGGATGCCTTTTTACATGAAGGAGTTTCGCTCCCTTACATTTTTGCCTTATCGTCTAATAATTTTATCGAGGTAGCCTTGAAGCGATTTTTTACAATGCTTCCTGTTACTTCAGCCTTGCTTACAGCGTTACAAAAACCATGTTCGCTATGTGCATCGCCAAAGTCATCAATTTTTTTGCCATCTACAAAGTACGATTTTCCATCAATTTTAACCGCAAGTTCGCAGTCTTTACCTTTCATCTTAAATTGACAGGTGCCACAAGAAATATCTACAATTTGATTTTTTAAAACCTTTGGTGCGGTAGTTGTTTTTTTAGTTGGGCTTTGTGCATTGGCTACAAAACCGAACAAACCTAAAAATAGGAGTAGGGTTAGTCGTTTCATCAGTATTTATGTTAAGTTTCTTAAAGTTAAGACTAAGAATGGAGATACTATTCATATTTATCTAGATTTATTTGTAATTTGTTAAATAAAGCACCTTGGCAGATGAAGTTGATAAAGACTATACTATTTTTATTATTGTTACATCCGGTTGTTAATGCACAAGTTAAAACGGATACATTAACTACAAAAAAAGGTTATCCAGTTGTTTTAAATCGGGATACTTTATTTTATGTGCTAAATAAATTTGGGTCGCTTTCTGCTAAAGAACGAGCAGAGCGAACTTCTGGTCTATTGCAAAAATTGGAAGACAACCTCACAATGGTGCCCGATTCTATTAAGGTAAATATTGATGGTGAAAATGCACAGCTCGCTTTTAATGATGATGTTATTGTAAGTATATCAAAAGCAGATGCAGACAGTGTAGCGACCAATGTAACCGACTTGGCCAAAAGTTACCGAGGCAAAATTGTAAGCTCAATTCAACAATATAAATCGCAAAATGACATTACAGAACTACTAACCCGAGGAGCCTTAGGTCTATTGATTCTGATCCTATTGGGTACAGCCATCTTTTTGTTAAATAAGTATTCTAATCGTATCCGTAATTTCTTTACAAAGTACCTGTCGAGCAGATTAAATGGAATCAAGATCAAAGATTACGAACTAGTTTCAAAAAGTGGCGAATTGCTGTTTCTGAGAAGGATGTTTAATGTGGTAAAGTATATCTTCATTCTTCTAATTGTGTATTTGACCTTGCCGATCATCTTTAGGCTTTTCCCATGGACTAAAAGTTGGGGTGATCTTTTACTCAATTTTATCTTGAACCCACTGCATCAAATTTTGGATAAGACCATTAAATTTATCCCTAATCTGATTAGTATCATTGTGATCTACTTTGTATTCCATTATATCAACAAACTGATCAAATTCTTAGCCACCGAAATAGAAATGGGAAAACTAACCATTAACGGTTTTTTCCCAGATTGGGCCAAGCCAACCTATAACATTGTACGTTTTGTACTGTATGCTTTTATGTTGGTGGTGATATGGCCATTTATACCAGGCTCTGATTCTGATATTTTTAAAGGAGTTTCTGTGTTTTTGGGTTTGTTGATTTCTTTGGGCTCATCTACTGCTATTGGAAATATTGTTGCAGGCTTGGTCATTACTTACATGCGACCATTTAGATTGGGGGATAGGGTAAAGATTGGAGATGTAACAGGCGATGTAATTGAAAAAGCTTTTTTGGTAACCAGATTGAGAACCATTAAGAACGAAATCATCACCATCCCTAATAGTGCCATTTTAAATGGGAATACCTTAAATTACAATGTGCTGGCCGCAAATGAAGGATTAATTGTACATACTACAGTAACCATTGGTTATGACAATCCTTGGAAGACCGTACATGAACTATTGATCCAAGCGGCATTAGAAACAGATGGAATAAATAAGGATCAAAAACCTTTTGTATTGCAAACCAGTTTAGACGATTGGTATGTTTCTTATCAAGTGAATGCTTACACGAACGAACCCAATAGAATGGCACAGATTTATTCTAACCTGCACCAAAACATACAGGATAACTTTAATAAAGCAGGGGTAGAGATCATGTCGCCACATTACCAGACTTTAAGAGATGGGAATGAGATTGCAATACCTCCATCTTACCGACCAAAAGGTTACGAGGTTCCAGGTTTTAACGTGGCTAATAAAGCACCAAAAAATGAAACTTGATCGCTAATTTAACAGCCATTTCATTAGGTCTACGGGCTCGGCAATACTCCAGGAGTGGGGGTGTCTTTGTCCTCCGTTCCGTATGCCCTTGTTTTTGGTTAAAATTAACTCAACCTTTTGGTTGGGCGATTTTTGGAGCAGTTTATTAATGTAACCCGCAGCATCAGTAATATTCATGTCTGACAGGTCCATGTTTCTATTTTTGATCCACCATAAAATATCAGGTTCACTATAGATCCTTAATGCTGTATTGGAATAATCGGGTAACATTGCTAATGTGGTATAATCAGGGTGATAAACCGATAGCTCTTTTAAGCTTTGTTCTGCAGGTTTATTTTGTGTGTTTAAAACATCTAATTTGGATACGAAATCTTTTTCCCTTCCTTTTAAAAGTGATTTTCTTAACCTTACCATGTCTAAAGGTGGATCGATGGCAAAAACCTTATCAATTTTATATTCCTGATGCTTTTCTGCATAAAATTTTAAAGCACAAGTGCCACCAATAGAAAAACCACCAATAAATAGCTTGGTGGCGCTAGTCAGGTTCTGACCCGTATAGAAATGTTTAATCATCACACCCAATCTGGTTAATGAAGTTTGGTCAATTGGAAATTCTTCGTTGTTTTTTGAAAGATTGACCACCATTACTGCAAGGTTGTTTTTTGCGGCCTCTTGTAAAATAGTACTTTGTGCCGAAACCGATAATGGGTTTTCCAAGTAACCTGGTATTAAGACCAAAACACCTTTTAGTTCTTTGTGGTTGGGTACAGCCTGAAAATAATAACATCCATTACCGAATAATGCATCGTTCTCTATTTTTTGTGGCGATTGGGCATAACTAGAAATGGCTGTAAAAAGAAAGAAGCAAAAAACAATACCTATTTTTTTCATTTGATGATTGATGAAGTGGGTTGCTGGACGAATATAGGTTTTTTATTGATTTTGTTGTCGCAATAAAAAAGGGACCTGCAATTTGCAAATCCCTTTTAAACTGTGAGCTTTTAAAGCTTGAGATTAGTATCTATAAGTATCTGGTTTGAAAGGACCTTCTACAGCTACACCGATATAATCTGCTTGGTGCTGATCTAAAACGTCTAATTCTACGCCAATTTTTTCTAAGTGTAAACGGGCAACTTTTTCGTCTAAGTGTTTAGGCAACACATAAACTTTGTTCTCGTATTTACCAGGGTTTGTCCAAAGCTCTAATTGAGCTAAAGTTTGGTTGGTAAACGAGTTGCTCATTACAAAACTTGGGTGACCAGTTGCACAACCTAAGTTAACCAAACGACCTTCGGCCAAAACGATTACGTCTTTACCATCGATGGTATATTTATCAACTTGTGGTTTAATTTCAACTTTGGTATCTCCATAAGTGCCATTTAACCAAGCCATGTCAATTTCATTGTCGAAGTGACCAATGTTACAAACAATAGCTTTGTCTTTTAGTGCTCTGAAGTGTTTTTCGCGAACGATATCGCAGTTACCAGTAGTGGTTACCACAATGTCAGCTTCTTTAATCGCAGTGTCTAAACGTTTTACTTCATAACCTTCCATTGCAGCTTGTAAAGCACAAATTGGGTCAATTTCAGTAACAATTACACGTACGCCTTGTGAGCTTAAAGATTCTGCAGAACCTTTACCCACATCACCATATCCACAAACAACAGCTACTTTACCAGCCATCATTACATCTGTAGCACGACGGATTGCATCTACTAGAGATTCGCGACAACCGTATTTGTTATCAAATTTAGATTTGGTAACTGAATCGTTAACGTTAATTGCAGGTAAGTGCAATGTTCCGTTTTTCATTCTTTCGTATAAACGGTGTACACCAGTAGTCGTTTCTTCAGAAAGACCTTTAATATCTGCGATCAATTCAGGGAATCTGTCGAATACCATATTGGTTAAATCGCCACCATCATCTAAGATCATATTTAATGGCTTGCGGTCAGCACCGAAATGTAATGTCTGCTCAATACACCAATCAAAATCAACTTCGTTTAAGCCTTTCCAAGCATAAACCTGGATGCCAGCAGCAGCAATTGCCGCAGCAGCGTGATCTTGGGTTGAGAAAATGTTACATGATGACCAAGTAACTTCTGCACCTAATTCTACTAAAGTTTCGATTAAAACTGCAGTTTGGATCGTCATGTGTAAACATCCAGCAATGCGAGCACCCGCTAGAGGTTTTGATGGGCCGAATTCTTTACGTAAGCTCATTAGACCAGGCATTTCTGCTTCTGCTAATCCAATTTCTTTACGGCCCCATTCTGCCAGTGAAATGTCCTTAACTTTGTAAGGAACGTAAGTTGTCTCTACTGATGACATAATTTATTGTTTTTAAATGTGATGCAAAGTTACAGGATAGCTTTGTGAAACCCAAATGATAAGCAACACTACAGAGCCGTAAATGGTTTTAAAATTGTAAATTTTAAATTTAGCTGGTCTCAATAATTCACTCTAACTATGTAAATGTTTGCTGCCCACTGTAAAATCATTATTTTTATAGCCAAATGAAGGCAGCTCTATTCTTGTTTTTTCTGGTGTTGTGGAGCGAAAGTAAAGGAGTTCTCCATTGGCTAGAAAACCATTTGCTAACTTGTCCCTTTAAACACCTTACAGGTTTAGATTGCCCTGGTTGTGGGGCACAACGTTCTGTTGTAGCTTTATTGCGGGGCGATTTGATAACTTCCTTTAAATTATACCCTGCAACCCTCCCTATAATTGGGCTATTGGTTTTTTCTGCAATCCATTTGAAATTTGAGCTGAAAAACGGAGCTTTTATTATAAAATTCCTTTATATTGTTGTCACATTAATTATTGTAATCAATTACATTTATAAAATATTTACCCACCAATTAATTTAATTCCTAATGTCTGAAGAACAATTACCACCTCAAGAAAACCCTCAACCAACGCCTAATCCACAACCGCAAAATCCTTTTCCGCCTCAAAATGGAGGTTTCGGTTACGGTATGCAACAAGCCTTGCCCAATGCAACCATTGTATTGATCTTGGGTATTTTATCTATTGTAACCTGTTGTTGTTATGGAGTTATTGGTTTAATATTAGGCATTGTAGCATTGATTTTAAGTAAAAAGGACAGGACTTTGTACGCGGCTAATGTTGCCTATTATACCGAAAGCTCATTTAAAAACTTAAATGCAGGTAGAGTTTGTGCTATCATCGGTTTAATTTTAAACATACTCTATCTCTTGTTATGTATTGCGCTTATTGCCATGTTTGGGGTAGCCACGTTATCAGATCAAGAAGCGATGAAAAAAGCAATGGAAGGCATGCTTCAATAAACTTTATTATGATATTAGAAAGCAACTCATTTAAAGGGTTGCTTTTTTTATGCCCTGTACGTCAGTAAATTGTTATTTTATATTGTGGCCATATTTACAGCATCATATTTGCTATCTTTGCAGTATTATTCATAAAAATAGAAAAGATGTATCCTGAATATTTAGTAGAACCTATGCGTGCCGAATTAACCAACGTAGGTTTTGAAGAATTAAAAACAGCAGAAGCAGTAGATAGCGCTATTAAAAGCGAAGGAACCGTATTTGTTGTAGTCAACTCTGTTTGTGGTTGTGCAGCAGCAAATGCTCGCCCAGCGGCAAAATTGGCAGCCTCAAATGCTAAACACCCTCAAAAATTGGTAACCGTTTTTGCAGGTATGGAAAAAGATGCGGTAGATAGAGCAAGAGGTTATATGATGCCTTTCCCTCCTTCATCACCTTCAATGGCTTTGTTTAAAGATGGTAAATTGGTACACATGATCGAACGTCACCAGATTGAAGGCCGTCCGGCACAAATGATTGCTGATAGCCTGATTGGTGCTTTTGAGCAGTACTGCTAATTAGATAAAAATCAAGAAAAAGAGGATAAGAATGGGTGTTGAAGCCTGTTTTTGTCCTTTTTTTGTATAGTGGGGAATGGGGAATAGTAAGTAGGGAATAGGAAATGGGGAATAGGAAATAGTTTAGTAAAGCTGAAAGCCTAAAGCTACATGAAATCAATGGTGAGCTTATCAGTCTTTGGTCTTGCTACTTGATACTTGCTACTTTGTACTTCTTACTCGATACTTTCTACTTGATACTAAAAATCCTTATTCAATAGTTTTTCCAGTTCGCCAAAAGAGACATTCATTCTTACTCGGCCCTGTTTGGCATAAGCAATTTCACCTGTTTCTTCAGAGATAATTACGGCAACAGCATCTGTGGTTTCAGAAACGCCAATACCAGCTCTATGTCTTAGTCCAAATTGTGGTGGCAGTTTATCGTTATCCGTTAAAGGTAAAATACAACTGGCACTTTTAATTTTATTTTCGGCAATTACCACCGCACCATCATGTAATGGACTATGTTTTTGGAAGATACTTTCCAATAATCGTTTGGAAATTTTAGAGTCGATAATTTCACAGCTATTGGTAAAAAGCTCATCGTCATAAAACTTAACAAATACAATCAATGCACCTGTACGGGTTTTTTTCATGCTTTTGCAAGCATCAATAATTGGCTTGATCCTAATCAGGTTATCTCTTTCTAGGTCTTTACTGCCAAATAAGTAGCCCCACCAAGCCTTGTTTTTTTGGAGGAAGGTATTTTTTCCAATGTGGAGTAAAAATCGCCTGATTTCGGGTTGGAAGATAATCACTAGCGCCATGATACCCACACTCATAAATTTGTTGATAATGGCCGACAACAAATTCATGTGGAGACCTTTTACCGCATAATAAACAATGAGGATAATGAACATGCCCAATAGCAGGTTAACGGCTAAGGTATTGCGGATTAGGCTATAAATGTAATAGATTAAAATGGCGACCAGAATAATGTCTATTCCATCAATCCATGTAATTTTTAGGAAGTCAAAGTCGAGGCTTTTCATTGCAGCACAAGATAGGAAATATTAGGTTAATTGTGTAAAATGGTTAGCTGGATAAAGTGGTTAATCGGTTAATTGTACAAATCGGTTAACTGTACAAATTGGTTAATTTTACAGTATGTTTAATTTCAACAATTAACCGATTAAACAGTTAACCTCTTTCAGTTAATAACTGAATGAATACTTATTTCAATATTGAATTTCTTAATGCATTTAATTTGTTGGTCAGCTCGTCTAGTTTAAGTCTAAAGTGCTTGTACTCTTCGTTATCGATAAACCCTAAATCAAAGGCACCTATGATGTGGTTTACAGTTTCAATAGCACTTGAATAAGACATGGTTATGAAATGGGCCTTGTCCTTTGCGGTAATTCTAGCTGAGCCCTCAGCTAAACAATCGCCAATGCTACCTGCTGAGCGTTTAATTTGACTTGTCAATCCAAATATTTCTTCCTTAGGAAATTTCCTGACCAACATATAGATCTCTTTTCTAAAAATTCGTGCCTTTTGCCAAGTCTCCAGTTTTTCAAATGAATAGATGTGCATAATGATGTGGTTGAATTATACAAAACGATAAATTAGTTTTTTGGGATGGCTATGTCAATTTAAGCAATTAACCGATTAAACAGTTAACCTTTTTGATGATATAGAAATAAACAGTTAACCGATTAGACAGTTAACCTTTTTGATGATATGGAAATAAACAGTTAACCGATTAACCAACCAAACAATTAACCAATTTCACACACTCAACAGCTTCTTTTACATCATGTACCCTTAAAATCGAAACGCCTTTTAATAGGGCAGTGGTATTTAAAACCGTGGTGCCATTTAAGGCATCTGCAGCCTTAATGTCCAATACTTTGGTGATCATAGATTTTCTGGAAAAACCAACCAAGATTGGTAATTCGAAAGTATTAAATACCTGTAGCTGTTGTAAAAGCTCGTAATTATGGGCTATTGTTTTAGCAAAACCAAAACCGGGGTCAATCAGCATATCTTTAACGCCTAGCTTTTTTAGGGTAGCAACTTTTTCTTCGAAATAAGTAAATACTTCTTGGGTTACATTTTGATAACTTGGGTCTTGCTGCATGGTTTGAGGTGTACCCTTCATGTGCATGAAAATATAAGGTACTTGTAGTCGAGCTACAGTTTCGAACATGTTTTTGTCCAATTCGCCAGCTGCAATATCATTGATGAGGTGTGCACCAGCTGCAATGGCTTCGCTGGCTACTTTTGCCCTGAAGGTATCTACAGAAATCAAGGCTGTTGAAAACTCTTTTGCAATCGCAGCTACAATGGGTATGAGTCGTTTGAGTTCCTCGTCTGTACTGACATCGGCGGCACCCGGACGAGAAGAATAGGCCCCAATATCGATGAACTTAGCGCCCTCATTTAGAAAGTTTTCGGTGGCTTTTAAAGCTTCATCAATGGTATTGATCCGGCTGTTGCCATAAAAAGAATCAGGGGTAATATTTAAGATGGCCATTACAGCAGGACTGCTCAAATCTATCAATCTGCCTTTACTATTTAGTGTTACTTTTCGGTTTAAAAATGTATCTTTAGCCATCATTTAATACAAAAATAGGTATTAAAATAGCTTTAAACTAAATATTTTAATTGTTTTGGCCCTAAACACATCACAAGAGTACGATAACGTTATAGCGGTATGTAAATCGCTTTTTTTAAAGAAGACCAAAGATTATGGAACCGCTTGGCGTATCCTTAGGTCTTCGTCTATTACAGACCAGATCTTTATCAAGGCACAGCGCATCCGCACCTTAGAAGAAAAGAAAGTTTCTAAGGTAGGAGAAGATATTACTTCTGAATATATTGGTATTGTAAACTATTGTGTAATTGCCATTCTGCAATTGGAGCTCACGGTTGAAGATCCAAATGAAATGGAGGTTGAAGTGGTAGAGAATTTGTTCGATAAACGGGTAAATGAGACTAAGGAATTGATGTTTGCTAAGAATCACGATTATGGTGAAGCTTGGCGAGATATGCGCATTAGTTCTTTAACGGATCTGATCTTGATGAAAATTTTAAGAGTCAAGCAGATTGAAGATAATTTAGGCCAAACACTGGCATCTGAAGGGGTAAAGGCCAATTATCAAGATATGCTAAATTATTCGGTTTTTGCGTTGATTAAACTAGGTGTCAAATAAAACTTAAAAAAATGCAGAAAATAGCTTTAAACTTTTGTAGGTGGTTTGTTGGGGTTCTATTTATCTTTTCGGGGCTGATCAAAGCCAACGATCCATTAGGTTTTGGTTATAAGCTGCAAGAATATTTTGAGGTTTTCCATTTAACTTTTTTAAGTAATTGGGCAACTGGCATTGCCATTTTGCTTTGTGTGCTGGAAATTGTTTTAGGTGCTTTATTGTTATTCGGATTTTGGCGCAATCAGGTGTTGAAAGGGCTATTGGCCTTAATAGTTTTCTTTACTTTTTTAACCTTTGTTTCTGCCGCATTTAAAGTGGTAACTTCATGTGGTTGTTTTGGCGATGCCATCCCACTTACACCATGGCAGTCATTTGATAAAGATCTGATCTTATTGGTGATGATCGTTTATCTCTTTATTAAACGCATCCACATTCACCCGGTAACCAATCATCCGGGTTGGCAGAGTGGATTGTTCTCTGCTGTTTTCGCCGCTTCTCTATTCTTTGGAACATTTACTTATAACTATTTGCCAATTATAGATTTCTTGCCCTATAAAGTGGGATCAAGTATTCCAGAATCGATGAAAATTCCGCCAGGTGCGGCACAAGATGAATTTCTGATCATGTACCAGCTTAAAAACAAAGCAACTGGCGAAACCAAAACCATGAGCGATAAAGACTACATGAAATTGGAGATATGGAAAGATAACAATTGGGAAGTAGTGGGCGATCCAGAAAAAAAACTGATTAAAAAAGGCTACGATGTGAAAATCAAAGATCTATCGATTTCTGATGCATCTGGTACCGATTATACCAAAGAACTGATCGAAAACCCCTATTATAACCTCGTTATTGTTGCCTACGACCTAAGGCATACAGATGAAGAGGGAATTGCAGAAACAAATGCTTTGGCTTTAAATGCTGCAGAGCAGTTTAACATCCGCACGGTGTTATTAACCTCTAATTCTGCAGCAGATGCTGATGCCTTTAGCAAAAAAATGAAACTTTTTATGGAAGTATTTTATGCTGATGCTGTTCCTCTAAAAAGTATGGTAAGGGCAAACCCAGGTATATTGTTATTGAAAAATGGTGTAGTGATCAATAAATGGCATTACCACAATTTGCCATCATTTGAAGAACTGTCTAAAAAATACTTCGCTAAGTAAATGGGTGCCTACGCAATTAGAAAATTAGTATATGGCCTTGCAGTAATGGCAGGGGTGATATTGGTGGTGTTTGTATTGTTTAATATTTTACCTGGAGATCCGGCAAGGATGACCATGGGACAAAGATCTGATGTACAATCATTAGAGGCTGTACGTAAAGAGTTTGGCTTAGACCGGTCTAAACCAGTTCAGTTTTTTCTTTATATCAACGACCTTTCTCCAATTAGTATCCATCCAGCTACTGAAGAAAATCAACAGAAATATCATTATCAACAATTGTTTAAAGTGGGTAAAGATGTGGTGGTGGTTAAAATTCCCTATTTGAGAAGATCGTACCAAACCAAAAGAGATGTAACCACCATACTTTCAGAAACGGTACCCAATACGTTTGTACTGGCTTTAACAGCCATGATATTTGCCACATTGATTGGTGTACTATTGGGCGTAGTTTCAGCGGTTCATCAAGGCACTTGGATAGATAATGCGGCCAATTCTTTTGCCATTCTAGGTATTTCTGCACCTTCTTTTTTTGCAGGGATTATTATTGCCTGGCTTTTTGGTTTTGTATTGGCAGATTATACAGGGTTAAACATGAGTGGAAGTTTGTATAGTTACGATCCTTTTAAAGGAGAGATCATTACCTGGAGAAATTTATGGCTTCCGATGATTACTTTGGGTTTAAGGCCTTTAGCCATTATTGTTCAATTGACACGCAGTGCGATGTTGGATGTATTGGCCCAAGATTATATTCGTACAGCTAAAGCCAAAGGTTTAGGCCGTTATGCCATTATCTATAAACATGCCTTAAGAAATGCCCTAAACCCAGTAATTACGGCTATTTCTGGATGGTTTGCTTCTTTATTGGCTGGTTCTTTCTTTGTTGAATATATTTTCGGTTACAATGGCTTGGGCAGAACAACGGTTAACGCATTAGAAATGTCCGATTTTCCGGTGGTAATGGGCTCTATTTTGTTTATTGCCTTTGTATTTGTGATTGTGAATATCTTGGTAGATCTGTTGTACGCCTGGGTAGATCCTAGGGTTAAATTGGCCTAATATGTTAGAAGAGATCATGCATTATACCCAAATTGCCGATCAAAAGTTGATCGACATTTTTCAAAACCAAAAAAATATTTCGCCAAAGGCACATGCTCTTTTTTGCCATGTACTCAATGCACAACACATTTGGAGTCATAGAATTTTGAAACAGCAGCCTAAGTATGGTGTTTGGGAGAGTTATGAGGTTGATCGATTTGCCGAAATTTCTAACACAAACTTCCAATTATTTGACCAGATTTTGAAGAGTGTTCCGTTAGATGAAGAAATAACTTATGCCACTTCTAACGGCGACAAATATACTGGCATTACCAAAGATCTTTTATTTCATGCGTTTAACCACTCTACTTACCATAGGGCGCAAATTGCTACCTTGTTCAAGGCAGATGGAATTACGCCGCCTGTAACAGATTATGTTATACTTAAACGCAATCATCAATTATGAGAGTTTTTTTGATCGGATTTATGGGCTGTGGCAAAAGTACCAAGGCTAAACAATTGGCCAGTCGTTTGGCCTGCCCTGTAATTGATTTAGATGCTGTAATTGTAGCAGAACAAGGTAAAACCATTGCCGAATATTTTGCGGCTTATGGTGAGGCTGCTTTTAGACAATTAGAAAGCGATACTCTAAAAAATTATCCTTACCCAGAAACTTGTGTAGTGGCTACAGGTGGAGGTTTGCCTTGCTTTTTCGATAATATGGATTGGATGAATGCAAATGGAAGAACAGTCTATTTGCAAATGGAACCTGCCCAATTGGTTTCTCGATTGCACAATCGGCAAAAACGCCCATTGATTAAAGATATGGACGATGAACAACTGTTTGCTTTTATTCAACATAAACTTGCAGAACGAAACCAATTCTATACCCAGGCTCAATTGGTGGTCAATGCCTTTGATCTAGATGCAGAGCTACTAGAGGAAAGATTAAAAGGATAGGTATTTATTGATGGTTTACCATCTAAGAATGCTGAGTTAAGCTTAGCTGGTATAATTTAAACTATCCTAAATCATCAAATTGTTCTTCAATATACTTGATTGTGGTTTTGCCATGCGGAGTAGGGTCGCCATAATCGTTAATGTTTACAAAAACAATCTTGTCTATGGTTAAGATACTTTTTCTAGTGATCTTATTTCTTACCTCACAGCACATGGTAATGGAAGTATTGCCAAATGCGGTGGCTGTAATCCCCAATTCAATAATATCACCTTGTTTGGCCGAGCTTACAAAATTGATTTCAGACATGTACTTGGTCACCACTTTTGGATTTTCTAATTGTACAATGGCATAGATTGCAGCTTCTTCATCAATCCACCTTAATAGGCTGCCACCAAATAGGGCACCATTCGGGTTAAGGTCTTCGGGTTTTACCCACTTGCGTGTATGGAAATTCATATCGTTGTGTTTGAAGCTAAGTTAAGCATTGGCCGATCGATAATGCTCATCTGAATGCAAGAAACTTAATTTCTTTCACGTCTTGAAAGCCCATTAAAGCCAACTATTGAATCAGGAAGATTGGCCAACTTGATTTCAGTCTTTTTGCTTGGAATAAAAGTTTTGTATTTGAAATTTTTATAATCTTTTAGGGGAACCTCAATAAGGGTATACGCTCTGGTTGCTGCGGTAGAATCGCCAAGGAGCTGTCTGGCACCTTCGCCAATACAGCCCATATTGAGTATTCTTAATCCATCTTCTTGAGCAGGATAATAGGCATGTTGATGTCCGCTAATGTATAAATCAACTTTGTGTTGTTTAAAAAAAACTTTAATCTGTTGCGTAGCTGCTAAAACCTCGCCCGGTTTGTTTTTACTCGCCACAATGGCATAGATTGGGAGGTGCCCAAGTACTATTCTAAGCTTGGCTCTTTTGGCTGTTTCAGAACTGAGTTGATCCTCCATCCACTTGAAAACATCGGCTTGTACATTCGCACCTGCTGCATCCCAGCTGATCAAAAAGACATCATTTTGCAAATAACTGTAATAGAAAGGAAAATTGGTTTTGTCAATATAGCTTAGCCCCAACTGATCCTGGTTTTCACTCCAAAACTTTTTGGCCATTTGTCTGTCTTTGGCAAAACTAGGGGCAGCATCATGATTGCCAACTGTGAAACCAAAAGGAGTTTTCATCGCTTTGATGGGGGTTAACACATTTGCATCAAAGCTTTGCCACATTTCGGCTAAATTTTGTTCAGTTAAGGTCGATTTTTGCCCAGCTACCATATCGCCAGCACATAAAATGAGGTCGGGTTTTATGGTGGCTAGTTCTTTGAGTGTAGCCGCAACATCTGGATGATAATTGGTATCACCATAACCAGAATTCAGGTCGCTAATCACTGCAATTTTAAAAGATTTGTCTTTAGCAATTGGCGTAAGAACTTGAGGTTCTTTTAAACCGCCAACCAACAGGACTATAAATAATCCTATTGGAAGCGCAAAAGACATTAATCTTAATCTCATTATTTCAGTAAGTCCAAATATTCTTGGGTTTGTTTTTCAATGGCTAATGTGGCTACTTTAATTGCAGAACCCACTCTTGTGGTTTCTGGTTTCACCGCCATATTTCCAATGGTAGCTAAGGCATCGGTATACCATTTGCCCCAAACTTCGATGATGTGTTTTTCATCTGCAGCAGCTTTACCTTCAGCAATTGCTTTTTTACTCAATTCAAACTCTGTTTTTAAACGGATCAAAGCATCATTTTTAACCTGATCAACAGTACTTACGGCTGTACTTTCATTGGCCGTAACTAAAGTATAGGCGGCAGTTAATGCGCTAACGCCAACATTTTTCATCGTTGTTGCAGATACCTTATCAATGCGGTCGTTATCGGTATGGTAAAATACATCGGTAAAATGCCACATCAAGAGACCTGGAATTTTATTTTGTAAAAATGGAGTATGGTCGCTACCACCTTCAAAAGGATTAAAGTTTACTGTCCAGTTGGCAAATTTTCCTTGTGCTTTACAGATATCGAAGATAAAATCGTTGTAATAATGAGGGAAAAGGTCTTTTTCTTTTACATCACCAGCTCCCCACTCAGAATGTTTATCTGTTCCACGGGTCCAGATGGCAGAAGGGTCAGGCATTTTTTCAATTAAAAAAGAACCTCCTGTTTTTTTTGTGTCTTCGCCAACCATATCCAAACTCATGCCCCATAAAATTCCCTTGGCACGTTCTTTATCATCTGTAATGTACCTTCCGGTCGATACGATTTCATCACCCCATAAAAAGGTTAAGGTTCTTTGTGGTTTAAATTGACCAGACTTAACCAAATTGGCGGTTACCCTAGCCATCTCTGCTAAAGTTCCTACGCCTGTGGCATTGTCGTTGGCTCCAGGTTCTTGTACGTGTGCACTGTATACAAAACGTTCATCAGGTTTTATACTTCCTTTTACATTGGCTACAATGGTTAATTCTTCAGCTTGGTATATTTTGGTTTGAATATCAACTTTTAAACTTACAGCACCTTTTAAACAGGCTGCTTTTAGTTTCTCTTTTACGCCATAAGATAAAAACAACGACCAGATACCTGCATTGGCTTGCATGCTGCCAAAAGAGATAGAGGTTTGGTATTTCTCGGGTTGGTTGTATTTAGGTACTGAGTAGCCCATTACACCAATAGCGCCCGCTTTAACAGCTAAGGCCACCAATCTTCCAGCCGAGGCATCAGCAAATAAAATCTTTCCTTTGAGGTCTTTACCTTCCAACTCAGCAGCTGTACCTTTCCCTACAAAAACCACTTCTGCGGTTACGCCACCTACAGGTGTAGAAGGGCAGTTGATCGGGATCATATTGCGGTTGGTTTTAAAAGCAATTAAGGGTTGTGCCTCTCCAACTATGGTTACGCTTGCATTAACGGGTTCCCAAGTATTGCGTTTCATGGGTCTTTTTTCAATGCGATAGGTGAGTGGAGCTTCAAATTCATTCGCTTTTTCTTGTACATAACCTGCCTTTTTCAAAATGTTTTCTACATAATGGATACTGGCATCGAAACCTGTATTGCCGGGTACTCGAAAATATTGCTCTACAAAAGCAGTGGTAGCATAGGCATTTTTCTCATTGAAGGCTGCTCGTGTAAGCTTAAAATAATTTGCAGTTTGGCTTTGCGAAAAAGCATTTGCCGATATGAACAATAAGGCGGAAAGTAGAATTTTTTTCATTGGAGTTTTATAAAGCTGAAAGGTAGTAAGTTTATCAATAAAATTATAGATATTAATACCTAAATCTGTAAAAGAGAGTTAAGTTACTTTACTGGCTTACGATTTGCCTTTTAAGGAAGAAAAATATCAATATTCAAACGTTATGTTTAAAAAAATTGCCATCACCTTTGCGGTTCTCCTTGTTGTTTTATTTGCAGCAGCGGCCTGTGTGCCATTAATTTTTAAAAAAGAAATTGTCGCTAAGGTTAAATCATCCATCAATAATAAGGTAAATGCCAAAATAGATTTTGGCGATTTTGATTTAAGCCTTATTAGTTCTTTCCCCAATTTGGGTATAAAATTGAACAATTTGACTGTGGTAGGGGTCGATAGCTTTGCACTAGATACCTTGGCAAAAATTAAACAGACCCAGTTAAATTTAAACCTGATGAGTGTAATCAAAGGGGAAACTTATGAGATAAAGTCTGTCAATTTGAACGAGCCTACCATTTATGCAAAAGTATTGAAAAGTGGTAAAGCCAATTGGGATATCATGAAGCCAGATAGTGCTGTAGCACCAGTTGATACTGCAAAAAGTTCTTTTAAAGTGGCTTTACAACAATATGGAATTGAAAATGGAAAACTGACTTACGATGATGCTTCTTTAGGTGTGTTTTTACAAGCCGAGAACTTAAATCACAGTGGAAAAGGTGATTTTACACAAGACCTTTTCACTTTGAAAACACAATCTGATATCGAAAAACTAACCGTGAAATATGGTGGGGTTCCTTATTTGAACAAAGTAAAGTTAAATGCTGAATTGCCTTTGGATATCGACATGAAACAGATGAAGTTTACGTTTGGCGAAAACCATATCAAACTGAACGAACTTCTGTTATCGGCTGTTGGTTACCTAGCGATGCCAAATGATCAAGACATGGTGATGGATTTTAAATTTAACGCAGAAAAATCAGACCTGAAAAACTTTCTTTCTTTAATTCCAGCCATTTATGCTACCAATTTTAAAGATTTAGCGGCTAGTGGAAAATTTGCAATGAATGGGGTTGCAAAAGGTACTTATAATGATCATTCTATCCCTGCTTTTAATGTGAATTTGGCGATAGAAAATGGAAAGATCAAATATCCATCTTTACCATCGGCTATCAATAACATTCAGGTAAAATCTACTATTTCTAACCCTGATGGTGTTTTAGACCATACTGTAGTTGATGTTCCTGCTTTCCATCTTGAATTTGGAGCTGCGCCAATTGATGGCCGTTTATTGGTTAAAACACCAATGAGCGATCCTTTTGTGGATATGGCCTTGAAAGGCAAATTAGATCTTAAACAACTGACTACTATCTTTCCGATCAAAGACATGAGCCTGAGTGGAATTTTAGCTGCTGATGTGCAGGCTGCGGGTCGTAAATCGGCCATTGACAAAGGACAATATCAAGATTTTAAAGCTTCTGGACAAATGCAAGCCAGCAATTTTGTATATGCTGGTAAAAATGTACCAATGCCAGTAAGCGTGCCTTCTGCTCAAATGACTTTCAGTCCGCAGAACATTAGCTTGAGCAATTTGGTTGCAAAAGTAGGGAAGAGCGATTTTACCGCAAATGGCGCAATAAATAATTACCTAAACTATGTATTCAAGAAAAACCAGTTGTTAAAAGGAAATTTTAATTTATCATCAGGTTTAATTGATGTAAACGAATTGATGGGGCCACCAAGTACTGCTGCTAAACCTGCTGCCGATGGTGCAAAGATGTCGGTTTTTGAAGTGCCAGGGAATATTGACTTTAATTTGGCTATAAAAGCGGCTAAAGTAATTTATGATAAATACGACATCAGCAATGCAAAAGGTGCTTTACAAGTAAAAGACAAAACAGTTTATTTTAAAGACATGGCTTTGAGCATGTTGGATGGAACCGTGAAAATGAATGGTTCTTATGCTACGGTAAACCCTAAAAAGCCTAAAGTTGACATTGATTTTGGGATTGAGAAAATGGATATTCAACAAGCCTTTAGTGCTTTTAATACGGTTAAAATGTTGGCGCCGATTGCCAAATTTGCTAAAGGGATTTTCTCTACCAATTTAAAATTCAATTCTGATCTGGATGAACACATGATGCCTGTTTATTCTTCGATCAATGCGGAAGGTTTAACCAATATCATACAGGCCATTGTTGATGGTTTTGAACCCATGAACAAATTGGCGGCATCTTTAGGCTCTAATGAATTTAAAAAGTTAGAATTAAATAATGTGCTCACTAAGTTCAAGATCAAAGATGGCCGTTTAAATGTGGCGCCGTTTGATATCAAAACTAAAGGGATACTGATGAATGTGCAGGGCTCTAACGGAATTGACCAAACCATGGACTACCAGTTAGGCTTAAATGTGCCTAGGGCAATGTTGGGCAGCAAAGCCAATGATGCAGCTAATACGCTTATTGCTAGCTTAAATAGCAAAGCTGGAACCAATGTGTCCATTAGCGAAAATATTAAGATCAATGCTGTGCTAGGGGGTACATTCCTTAAACCAAGTATTAAATTGAAATATGGTGCAGCAGAAGGTAAAAGTGGTACTAAAGAGGTGGTTAATCAGGTAGTGGCCGAAAAGAAGGCGGAGCTGCAAGCCAAAGCGCAAGAGAAGGTAGATACTTTGAAGAAGAAAGCCGTAGAAAAAGCGACTACAGAAATAGGAAACAAACTGAAAGGTCTGTTTAACAAGAAGACCAATAATTAAAATTTTAAAATGCGTTTCCAATCGAAACGCATTTTTTTATACATGATTCTTTGACTGAAAATGCAATTACAAATTCAGCATCGTTTTTGAATGCTTATTAATGTTTCCTTCTAATTTGATGGTCTACAGAAAAAACACCAGAACCAACAACCCAGAATAGAATTAAGAGGCAAAGCACAATTACAGATAGCCACAATTCCGAATTTAGGGCAGAAAATCCGTTGCTGATATTCACAAACAGGATAGCGCAAACTAAAATTGGAATTTGAATAACTACTGCAAAGCGGGTAACTAAACCAATGGTAATTAAAATACCGCCAACCAAATGGGCAAAAGCCACCAAATGAATGGCCACACTCGACATCATTTCTGAAAACCCGAATACGCTGTTTCTGAATAAAAGTTCTTGTTGTTGGCCTGTATCGCTGATGAGTGCAATACCTTTACTAAAAATTATTAAGCCTAACACGATGCGAACTACAGCTAACCATTTTGCTTGATGGGCATCGCCCCAGTGCTCAACTTTTTGGATAACGTTCATGATAAACCTCCTTTTTTAAGCTGATATTAAGTTACAAAATATATTTAGTTTAACAAATAAATATATAAGGTATAGACTGAAAATGAGAGATTTAGTTTAAATATTTGGTGAGGGTAATCATCAAAATATTGATTAGTCGTTATTGCTGATTTTCGAAGGTTTCTTTACCACATAGGAACATAGGACACATAGTTTTAATTGTTTTGTGTACATCGTGTCTTCGTGGGTCTGTTTGTTTTTACCACAAAGGCACAAAGGGCGCTAAGTTGTTAACTGTTTTATGTATTTGGTGTCTTGATGGTAACTATTTTAAGTTCAATTATTTTACCACATAGGAACATAGTACACATAGTTTTATGGTGCCTTTGCTGTGTGTTGAGCTATAATTTCTTATCATTCCGAGTTTTCGATGAAGCTCATTTCATCAAATTAATCTTTACCCGCTTTCTTTTGGGCTAGCTCTTGTACAATAATTTTATTGATATCAACTTTTGGCTGGGTCATCACTAATATCTGTGTTCCCTTTTCGCGGGCATAAGGATTTTCTATTTTGGCCACAGCGACTATATGTCCAAATAAGCTTTGTTCTCTGGTCAGGTCGGTGTCGTGTGCTTCTTTTATACGGATCAATGTTTTAATTTCAGGTCCCAGTTTCATCCAATTGATATAATCTGCATCAAACGAATGGGCCGTTAAGCCTTTAACTTTGGTGTAATAATTAATTGCTCCGGTTTCTCCATAATTATTGCTAAGGATAAAAACATGTTGTTGATCTGGTAAGCTATTGTAAACGGAATCGGTTTTACGGGCCAGTTCTTCCCAGCCTAACATATCTGCGAAATCTTGAGAGAGCGGATGTTTTTTACCATCTTCCCAAGTATGTGTGCTAAATGGTTTACCTTCTTTTGCTGCTTGTACATAGGCCTCGGGTGTACGAGTTGGCATGGTAATCCTGAACAAAGGCCAAAAGAAAAACAAGATCATCGCAATCACTACAAAACGGAGGCAATAGGTCCAGCCTTTTTGCGAAATCTGACTAAGGTAAATTGCACCAAAAGCAAAAAATATAGGGTAAAGCCCTATGGCGTAATATGCTTTTGCTCTTAAAAAAATAAAAATGGTAAGGCTAAAAACATAAGTCCAGAATAAGATTCTATAAGGCTTAAATGGTGGATAACTAAAGAAAGAGACAAAGGCCGCAATTAGGATGAAAATGGAGCCCAAAAAGAAAAAGATTTGTTCTTTTACAAAATCTAGTCGGTTTACATTAACCAATTGGGTGTCATTCAACTCTTTTAAATGCTTGAATACTGGGAAGTCATTTTGGAATTGCCAAATCAGGTTTGGGCTAATGATCAACAAGCCCAAGGCCAATGCGCCATAAAATTGTGGCTTTAGTAAAATTTTTCGCTGAGGGCTCAATACTAAAGCAGGAAGTAAAGCGATCAGACAAAAAGCAATATTGTATTTATTCAAGAAACCAATGGCAAAGGTAATAGCCATTAAATACAACCATTTATATTGCTCAGTTTGGATAAACCGAACTAAGGTATAAAATAGCAATGTCCAACAGAGAATGTCTAATGAATTAGGCTGATATAGAATATTAAGCCTCAACAAGGTAGAAAAAGTAAGACCCAAAGCAGCCAAGAAACAAGCAAATAAACTGCCTTTTAAACTTTCAATGGTTTTCCAAACCACCAAAATTGTGAGGGCACCAAATAGGGCAGGAAAGAACCTGATCCAAAAAACAGAATTACCCAACTGCAAGATGAGCCACGAAATCCATGAGGTAAGTGGAGGAACTGAATGATAACCCCATGCCAAGTGTTTAGCTTGGTCTAAATGCAGAAACTCATCACGATGAAGTTCATATACTGGATGAACCAGTACATACTGCAAAATCATTTTAACTAAAATGAAAATGCCAAGCAAAACTGTACCTTTCTTTAACATAGGATATTTAATATTTAGACCCCAACATCAAACCAATTGTTACAACATTCTGCTTGGCAAAAATGAGCTGTGCTAGTTATTTTTTGCCAGCTCTTTTTTCTAATTCTTCAATTGGCATATTCATCATACGTCCAACAGGAGTTTTCCCTCTGTAGGTAATTACTTTTAAAACCTTAGCATCAATTGGTGGTACCAATGGCGTAGTATATTTTGGATAAAAATGATCTGGGAAAGAGTTATCAAAGCTATAATACATGTCTAATCCTTCTACTTCTGTACTCAAACTTACTGCTAACTGTCTGTCTGCACTTCGTTTTACGGCAAAAATTGGATCGTAAACACTTGGAGCATATTTAGTTTCGGCAATGTCTAAGCGTTTAAAATGTTGTTCGGTACGGGCAAAAAAGTTTGGCCAATTCTTTTTTTCTTTCGGGCTCCATACTGATTCGGCGATAGCAAAACCCCTTGGCCAGGTCATGTATTCGGCTTGACGGATGTTATACACCTGTTCTGTCCATAAGTTGGCCTGTCCACCTTTAATGTAGATTGGGTTTACACCTTCTGGAACTGGATCAAATTCATAAGATTTACTCAAACGCAATGAAGCGTATACTTTAGGTTCAGTAATCACATCGGCCTGCATGTAATCAAGATAGGCAAATTGAGTTGGACTCATTACTACTTCATGCCCTGCTTTGGCCGCTTCAGTGCCGTGTTTCATATCTCTCCAACTCATTACTGCTGCAGATTGCGAAACACCACCTTCTAAAACTTCATCCCAAGCCATAAATTTCTTGCCTTTAGCCGTGATGATCTGTTCTACTCTTTTTTCAAAATATGCTTGTACCTCGGGAATGGTCTTTAAACCTTCACGTTTCATTAGGGCCGCAACCTGATCATTTTTTTCCCAGAAATTACGGGCAACCTCATCGCCACCCACATGGATGTATTCAAAAGGGAATAATTTAGCAATCTGGCTAAATACAGTATCCAAGAAAACATAAACCTTTTCGTTAGCAGGGCAAAGTGTATTGTCTACAATGCCTAATGGTGGGGCACCACGGCTCCAGTCCATAATCTTTTCGCCACTACGTACCTTGTAGTTTACTGCGTCTGGTGTACATGACAATTCTGGATAAGCAGCAATTGCAGCCAAGCTATGTCCAGGTACATCAATCTCTGGCATGATATTTACAAAACGCTCTTTGGCATATTGTATCAATTCTTTAATGTCTTCTTGTGTATAAAAACCTCCGTAGTTACGTGGCTCTTCAGGTTTTGGTGGAATAAAATCTCCAAATGTACCTGTTCTATTTACTCTCCAAGCTCCAACTTCGGTTAATTTAGGCAAACCTTTAATCTCAATTCTCCAACCTTCATCATCGGCAAGGTGCAAATGCAAAATGTTGTACTTGTAACGTACCATTGCATCAATATACTGTTTCACTTCTTGTTTGGTAAAGAAATGTCTGGCTACATCAAACATAAGTCCACGCCAGCCCAAACGAGGGAAATCGGTAATCTCTACACATGGCATTGTCCATTTGATACCTTTTACCAACTCTTTGCTTTCGATTTCTTTTGGCAACAATTGCAGCAAGGTTTGCACACCATAGAATAAACCAGCAGGCTTATTGGCCCTAATGGTTACTTGTTTTAAACCTACACTTAATTGATAACCTTCTGCACCAATACTGGCATCAGTTTTTTCATTTAAGATCAGTTTAAATGTAGCTGTAGGCGACGGAGTTGAAATGGTAGTTACATAATGCCCGGTTGCTGTTGTTAAGCGCTCTTGTAAAAAAGCAACAGTCTGTTTCAATTCTGCAGACCTACCAGCTTGTATGGTAATATTAGCTGGTAATATAAAATGACCAGTTTGTTTGATTACACTTACAGGTTCTGGAATAATGGCAATTTCTGTATTGGTTACAGGTTCGTTGTTCGAAAAAGTTTCTGAAGTACCTTCTATAGATTGCGCAGAAATATTTGTGCTCGCTAATAAAAGGAGGAAAAAAGATACGATAAGTCTCATGAATAGGATATCCGGTTAAATATTAAACTGCAATTTATTAATTATTGTGCGAATTAGCCTGCTTATTTTGAAAGAATAGGTAAGAAAGTGGAAATCCGATGCAAACGATCAAGATGGCACAGTTTAAAAGTGCCTTTGTCCATGTAAATGGAATTTCTGGAGCCAAAGAATTGGGAACAACCAATAAATTCATCACCATCCAGATCAAAATGCCATACAGAATGGCAATAACATACCCATTTTTAAACCAATACCATAGCTTGTCGCAGATGAATGAAAAGAGAATCGTAAAAGCAAAGGCGATCACAAAATGGAACAATAAGCCTAATAAAATTACAACTGTAGGATCGTATGCTGCTGTATTACCTAGTGCCGCACTGGCAATATATTTAAGCACAATACTTGGGTTTTTACCTGTTTGAATGTAGAAGTTCAAAAATGCAGCTAGGATATCTAAGGTGCCTACAATTAGTGCTGCTTTAATAATCAATTTGATTGGTTTCATATTATTATCGGTTAACGGGTTTTCTAAAGGCATATACCATTTCATCGTAAACGGTTCCATTTTTATAGAAAGTCTCCTTTAGTTCGGCCTCTAGTTTAAATCCTGTTTTTTCCAATACTCTTTGCGATTTGATATTGGTATCAAAAGTTCTTGCATAGATGCGGGTAATGTCGAAAGTGTTGAAACCATAATTCAGCATCAATTTAATGGCACTTGGAACAATGCCCAAACCCCAGTAATCTTCAGCAATCCAATAACCCATTTCTGCATTTTTACAATAAAAATCTGCTTGGGGATGCACACCAATTGAGCCTGCAACTTCGCCATTTACCACAATGGCAAAAATTTGTAATGGGTTTGATGATAGTGCCAAGTTGATAAATGCAATGCCATCATCTTGGGTGTAAGGAAAGGGGAATTTGTTGCTGAGGTTTTTAGCAATATTGTAATTGTTGGCATATTTAACCAAACTATGTAGATCGGTATGTTGAAAGGGGCGAAGTTCAAACTCCATAATTTCTGTTTATTGTGATTGTATTTTGTTTGACCACATAATTACTATTGCTTTGTGTACTTCGTGTCTTGGTGGTTCTATTTGTTTTTACCACAAAGGTGCAAAGGGTACTAAGTTGTTAAGTGCTTTGTGTATTTCGTGTCTTGATGGTTATTATTTGTTTTACCACATAGGTACATAGGCCACATAGTCGTTAATTGCTTTGTGTACTTCGTGTCTTAGTGGTTCTGTTTTTAAGTTCGATTGTTTTACCATATGGGTACACAGTACACATAGTTGTCAATTGTTTTGTGTATTTGGTGTCTTGGTGGTTATTATTTGTTTTACCACAAAGGAGCAAAGACACTAAGTTGTTATGTGCTTTGTGTTTTGATGGTTGAATTTTAAAATTTGATTTTACTTTCACCTGCATCTACACCTTTCATAAACTTAATGATACCCTTCATATAGGTTTGTTGATCGTCGTAAAGACTCATGTGGCTCCCGTTTTTACAGTACAAATAGCTTCCATTTTTTAAGGCAGATGCCATCCATTCCATGTGTTTTGGATCCATCGTATCGTATTGTGCACCAATACTTAAAGCAGGTACTGTAATATTTTTTAACTGGTCTTTGATATCCCATTTTAGCAATTTACCCGAAACACCAAACTCACTTGGTCCTTGCATGGTAACATATAATGACTGATTCATTTTGCTAAAAGAACGGTTAATTGGTTCAGGCCATTGATCTAATGGAATGCGACAAATGTGTTTGACATAAAAATTTGGCATTAAAAGGCCCATATATTCTGGGTTTGCAAAATCATTTTTGGCTTCCATAGCTCTGATCTTTTTCAATACTTGAGGATCCATTTGTTTGGCCAATACCTCGTCGGCATATTTTCCATAATCTGGAATGCTCGACATCATGTTGCTAATGATTAGTCCTTTGAGGTTTTGCTGGTATTTGAGGGCGTATTGCATGGCTAAAATTCCGCCCCACGAATGGCCCAATAGATAAAAATTATCTTTGTTTAAGTTTAATGCCGTTCTAACTTGTTCTACTTCCTCTACATACCTACCCAAATCCCACATGGCAGTGTCTTTTGGATTGTCTGAATTACCACAGCCCAATTGATCATAATAAATAAACTCAATGCCTTCTTTGGGTAAAAAGCTTTCCATACATTCAAAATACTCGTGTGTAGCCCCGGGACCACCATTTAAAAGCAGTACTTTAATTTTTGGGTTATTGCCAAAACGTTTGGTCCATACGTTGAACTTTCCTTTTGGCGTTTCGATGGGGATTAGCTTTGCCCCACCATCAAGTACACCTGTGTCTGCTGTTGCAAAATAAGTGGAGGTATTTTCTGTTGTGTTTTTTGGGGTGCAGGCATACAGTAAAATGCAGAGCACAGCAATTCCTGTATAAAGTAAGTTTCTGGTCTTCATTGCATTGTGGTTTGGTTCAAAGGATGAAGATATAAAATTCTCAGCTCTTTCGTATCATTTCTTTCAGCCCCAGCTGGTTTTCTGATAGCCCCGATTGCAGTGGAAAGCCCACAGTGAGCACAGCGAACGAGGACTTGGAACGTAAGACGGGACTGGCGTTGTGAACAACAGTGCCATTGCGCTACTCATGATTTTAAATCCAAGAAAAATTTAAAGAGATTTCCCTGCTTTATTTCAGCGCATCTAAAACCTTAAATAGTTTTTTACTAATGCCAGAACCACTGTAGTTGTTGATGTTGATGACGGCGATGTATTTATTGCCATTTTTGTCGGTATAATAACCTGCATAGGCCGAAACATCGTTGATACTACCGCTCTTTAGTTTCATGCCATTGTTTTCTGGAAAGGAGTTTTGATAGGCAGCAAACCAATCTTCTTTTTGCACCTGAAATAAGATATTGGCCATGGCTAAAGAAGTTACCCTTGTGCCAGGCGAAAGCCCACTGCCATCTAAAATATTTAGGGCATTTTTATCTAAACCCTTAGCCGTCCAATAATTGATTACTGCAGCTGCTCCGTTTTTAGTACTCGGTGTTTTGCCAGCTTTCCAGGCAATGGTTTTTAAAAGCTGTTCGCCATAAAGGTTGACACTTTTTTTATTGAACCAGTAGATGATTTCGCTTAAATCTGGTGAACTGATGGTAGACAATTTTTGAGTTGGACTAGGTACGGTTTTTCCTTCTAGATTTAATCTTCGGGCTGTTGTAGCTTCGTTGCTGGCAATGTTTAACCTCGCCAAAGTATCTTGTAAGCGATAAGCTGCATCATAAGCTGGGTCTGGTAGGGCCAAAGAAATGCCAGCCTTGCTAATTCCCATACCCCAGGTGCCACGCAGATAGGCCAGGTTACCATAAGGAGGCAAAAAAGCATAAGCATTATCACCAGAGCCTGTACTGCCTGTTTTAAGCTCATTCACTACTTTTAGATAAGGCATGGCAGGTACCATTTCTTTAATGCTTACTTCTGCACCTGTGCTAGCACCGGGTTTTAAATGAATGTCGAATTGATTTTCTCGCCAAGTTAATGAAGAACCGCCTGAACCATAATAATTACCCATATCTTGCCAAATCCAGCCTTCTGGCATAGATTGGGTGCCGAATAAACTATCATCGCCAATAATGGCGCCACTAATTTTTTTAATCCCCGCTGCTTTGATGGCTGTTACCCAAGCGTTCAATACTACTTTTTCCTTGCTTTGCTCATATCGCCATGAGCCTAGTGTAGGGTCGCCACCACCGATAATAATCAGGTCGCCCTGTAAAGTGCCATCGGGTGTAATGCTTCCGTTGTAGGCCAATGTAGTTTGGTATTTAAAATCTTTGCCCAATATGCCAAATGCAGTGGCCGATGTAATGGTTTTTAAAGTAGAAGCAGTGGCCAGACCAATGTTCTCATTTTTGGCATAGATTATTTTTCCCGTTTGGGCATCGAGCACACAGAGCGAGGTAATGGCATATTTTGCCTGCTCATCAGCTACTAAATTTTGATAAGCCTGATCTAATTTTGCAACGGGAAACTGGGCAAAACAATGATAGGATAGAACAGTTAAGGATATAATTAATTTAAGGATCTTCATTTTACGATTTACATTAAAAAGCTTGAGTAATTTTTTCTATTAATTACGACCATTTCATTAATAGGGTAGGATCTATATAATTTTTAGTTTATAAAACTAAACGGCATAAAAAAAGTGATGCAATTTAATGCATCACTTTTAAAAACCGGGTAAAATTATACCAATTCTTTTCTTACCAGATACTCGGCAATTTGTACGGCATTTGTAGCAGCACCTTTGCGTAGATTATCGGCAACAATCCACATGTTTAAAGTATTTGGCATCGATTCGTCTCTACGGATACGACCTACAAAAACTTCATCTTTTTCATGTGCATCTTTAGGCATTGGATATTTAAGGTTGGCAATATCATCAACAACGATAATGCCTTCTGTTTTTTCTAATAACGAAGTTACTTCAGCTAGATCGAAATCATTTTCAAACTCGATGTTTACCGACTCAGAGTGACCACCCATTACTGGAATACGAACTGTTGTAGCTGTTAAACGAATATTTTCATCGCCCATAATCTTACGGGTTTCGTTAATCATCTTCATCTCTTCTTTGGTGTATCCATTTTCGGTAAATACATCAATCTGAGGAATTACATTTAGGTCAATTTGATAAGGATAAGCCATCTCTCCATCAAAATTTCCTTTACGCTCATTCATCATCTGGTCTACGGCTTTAACACCTGTCCCTGTAACCGATTGATAAGTAGAAACCACTACACGCTTAACACGATATTTGTCATGTAGAGGTTTTAGGGCTACCACCATTTGAATGGTTGAGCAATTTGGGTTGGCAATAATTTTATCGTCGATAGATAAGGTATTGGCATTCACTTCAGGTACGACTAATTTAATAGCTGGGTCCATTCTCCATGCAGATGAGTTATCGATTACAGTAGTGCCTGCTTCTTTAAAACGTGGTGCATGTGCCAATGAAGTACTTCCACCAGCAGAGAACAAAGCGATATCTGGTCGCATACCAATTGCAGTATCCATGCTAACGATTGGAAACTGCTTACCCTTAAACGTAATTAACTTACCAACGCTCTTTTCTGAAGCAACGGGAATTAATTCGCTGATAGGGAAATTTCTTTCTTCCAATACTTTTAACATAACGGTGCCTACCAATCCGGTAGCACCTACTACTGCAACTTTCATTTTTCTTTGTTTTTTTATTATATTGAGTTCATTCTTAATATCTACCAAATATGAGAAAAACTTTACTTTTTTTAATGTTACTGAGTGTTAAACTTACATTCGGTCAGGTTTCTGATGATTTTACCGATGGTAATTTCACCACAAATCCCACTTGGCTGGGCAATCAAACTTCGTTTAAAATCAATAATTCCAAGCAATTGCAGTCAGGGTTAAGTGCTAATGCTCAAACAGTTACATTGGCTACGGCTAACGCAATGGCCCTCAACGTAAAGTGGGAATTTGGTGTGCAAATGAATTTTGATCCTACTGCTACCAATCAGACAAGAATTTATTTAATTGCTGATCAGCAGGATTTAAATGGCCCCTTAAATGGTTATTTTATTCAAATCGGAGAGAGCGGTGGCACAGATAGTTACGATTTGTATCGGCAAACAGGTACAACTGTGGTCAAAATTATAGATGGTCCGCCCAAAACCAGAGCAAATGTCAACACCTTGTTAGCTCGAGTTAAGGTAACAAGAAATGAACTTGGCAAATGGGAAATCTATACGGATATTACTGGGGGTAGAAATTATGTGTTGGATGGAACCACAGTTGATTTGAGCTTTACCACCACCAATTGGTTTGGGGTGTACTGCAGGTATACGGCAACAAGATCTGATGGTTTTATTTTTGACGACTTTAAGGTAGAAGAACTCATGCCTGATATGATTGCACCAAGCTTACTCAGTATCAAAGTAGTAGACGAGTTTACTGTTGAAGCTCTATTTTCTGAAGGTTTAACAAGTACTACAGCCTTAATCAATACCAATTATGAGTTGAGTAAAATTGGAAATCCGACAAATGTGGTACTTACAAATTTGCCTAATGTTTACAAATTAACCTTTGCTACAGCATTATCATCTGGAGATTATACCTTAACTGTAAATAAGGTAACAGACCTTAAAGGGAATGAGATTGGAACAAATAATAAGGCCTCGATATTTTACGTGAAGCCTTACTTGGCACAAAAAGGAGATATTGTGATTAACGAGATTTTTGCCGACCCTTCTCCACAGATTGGATTACCCAATGCCGAATTTGTAGAGTTATGGAATACCACCGATGCTTATATTCTTTTAAATGGATGGAAGTATGAAGATTTAACGAGTACCTATACTTTCACAAGTGATACTTTAAAGCCAAAAGCATACCTCATCCTCACGGCCAATGCAGATGCCAGTGCATTTAAAGGTTATGGCAAAACAATTGGATTAAGTACTTGGCCAAGTTTAAATAACGACAAAGATGTTTTAAAGTTAACCAGTTCCACAGGAACGCTGATTGATGAGGTGGCTTACAACATAGATTGGTACAAAGACGAGGTGAAAAAACAAGGTGGTTATAGTTTAGAATTGATTGACCCTAACAATGCTTGTAAAGGCATTCAAAACTGGGGGGCAAGCACCTCACTATCGGGAGGTACACCAGGGCAACAAAATGCTAGCTACCAAAGTCAGTTAGGTACT
This sequence comes from Pedobacter sp. Hv1, assembly GCF_001412215.1. Lineage (GTDB taxonomy): Bacteria > Bacteroidota > Bacteroidia > Sphingobacteriales > Sphingobacteriaceae > Pedobacter. The sequence continues at coordinate 802,238 of NZ_LLWP01000001.1, read as the reverse complement.
ACGGCTCCCAAATTGCTACTGGCAAATATCATTGATGATTTAACCATCCAACTAGAATTTAGCAAATATATAGATGCGGCAACGGCAGCAATGGTAAGCAATTACAATATCAACAATGGTATTGGGTTTCCAGTTACGGCGTTACCTATGAGCCCGGCATTTACTACAGTAGAACTCAAATTGGCAAGCCCTTTGGTTAGGGGAATACAAAATGTAATTACAGTAAATAACCTTTCCGATTGTGCAGGCAATTTAATAGACCCCTTGGCAAATACAGCGCAGATATTTAAGGCCAAAACCATTCTTAAAGGGGATATTTTAATTAGCGAGGTGTTGGTGAACCCCAAAAATGGAGGAGTAGATTTTGTAGAAGTCTACAACCAAACGGATCATGTATTGGATTTAAAAGAACTGAAATTGTCAAATCTAGAACTCAATGGAAGTAAAATCATCAGCAGTCAATCGCTGTATATGCCAGCCAAAACACATTGGGTTTTAACAACAAATCCAACCCTAATCAAACAAAATTATAAGGCCGATTTTCCTAATCAATTTGTAGAGATGAATAGCTTTCCAGCCTATAATAATGACAAGGGAACTGTGGTTTTGTTAGGGGAGAATGGTATTATCGATCAGTTGGATTATCATGAAGGGATGCATTTGCCACTTTTGAAAAATGCAGATGGTGTATCGTTAGAAAGGGTTTCTTATGCTAAACCAACTCAGGAGATTGGAAATTTTAAATCGGCGGCAGCAGCAGTTGGTTTCGCCACACCAAGTTATCGCAACTCGCAAGAGGAAGATCCGAATCTTGTTCAAAATAAGGTAAACCTGGCAAGTAAAACTTTTTCACCAGATGGAGATGGGTTTGAAGATCTGCTCCAGATCAATTATCAATTTGTGAAAAATGGTCATTTGGCTACCGTAAATATTTATACAGACCGTGGCATATTGATCCGTAAGTTGGAAAGAAATACGTCTATTGCTACAGCAGGTAATTTTACATGGGACGGGATGGATGACAATGGACAAAAAAGTAAGGTAGGTATTTACGTGGTTAAATTTGATGCTTTTGCCCTGAATGGAAAGATGGAAAGCTTTAAGCAGGTTTGTGTTTTGGCGGCAAAATTGAACTAACAAAAGGATATTTTTTAAACAATATGTAAATAGGATTGTTCTTTCTGTTAAAGATACCGTTATGAAATACAGAAAATTAATTGCCCAATGTTTGGCCTACAGATCCAATAACAATGCCCAAGTTGCCGTTGCCGTAATTGCAGGTTTAGCTGCGGGTGCCGTAATTAGTGTTTTATTTGCCCCGGCTCAAGGAACGGATACGCGTAAATTGATTTCGAAAAAAGCGAAAGATTTAGGTAATAATGTTAAAGATTCTTACGCTACCATAATGGACAAAATGAATGGTGCTAGCCAGGCCGAAACAGAAGGCCCTCTTTTTGTACGTAAAGCCCCAAAAAAGAATAAACCAGCCCTTAAAAACAACATTAGAGAAGCTAGTAACGACGATCATACAGAACAAGCTATCGGCTAAAGATAAATTAAAAGCCTATTTTTAGGGTCTATCTAAGGCTATGATTTTCATTCTTTCCAAAGTACTATTGTTTTTGATCAAACCCTTGATCTGGGCTTGTTGTTTGTTCCTGATTGCTTTATTCAGTAAACATACATTGCGCCGTAAACGATTGTTAATTGCAGGGGTGGTGGTGTTACTATTTTTTTCTAATGGTTTTATTTTTGGTAAAGTAGCTGATGCATATGAGGCCAGTTACCCACCTAACGACGTTTACGATGTAGCGATTGTTTTAGGAGGTTTTTCTGGAATAAACAGTAGAAACAATCAGATTAGTTTTGCTGCCAGTGGCGATCGCTTATTTCAAACATTGGCTTTATACAAAAGTGCAAAGGTAAAAAAGATTATGATTGCCAGTGGTAATGGCAGTTTAACAGGAGAGGGGATAAAAGAGGCAGATATGGCGCATGATTATCTTCAAAAAATTGGTATTCCAGATTCTGTAATCCTTATTGAAAACCAAAGTAGAAACACCATCGAAAATGCGGCCAATTGTTATCAGCTTTTAAAAAGAAAGGCGCCGAATGCCAAAATCGTGGTCATTACCAGCGCTTGGCATATTCCAAGGGCTAAGCTTATCTTTTCTAAATATTTTGGCGAAGAGTTAAATTACTATCCAACCAATTTTATCGGCAAAACCGAATTTGGTTGGACAGATTTTATTATCCCCAATGCTGAAGCCTTAAGCAATTGGGAATTTCTTTTTAAAGAATGGATTGGTCTGGTGGTGGATCAAATTAGAGCCTAAATTACAATAATTGTGTATTTACATAATTAAAGCTTGTTTTGATTGAACCTAATTCATCAGGCTTGTAGTTGAACTCGTGCTCTACAAAATAATGTTTTACACCAGCCATTTTTGCTTCGGCAAATATGGATTTAAAATCTATGGCTCCTTGCCCAATTTCGGTATTTACATTTTTATCCTTTTTATCAATGTCTTTTACATGCCACATCTTAAACCTATTGGGATGTGCCTTAAACAAAGCCAACGGATTGGCTTCTGATCTTACTGCCCAATACAGATCCAGTTCAAAATCTACCAAGTTTTTATCGGTTTCATTTAACATAATTTCATACCCTGTGGTATTTCCATATTTGGTAAACTCGAAATCATGATTGTGGTAGGCTAATTTTAAACCAGCAGCTTTGCATAATACGCCAGCTTCGTTTAGTTTGGAAGCAATCTTTTTAAAATCGTCTGCAGTTTTTCTAATTGCAGGTTGTAGGTAAGGAACAGTTACATATTCGCTGCCAATGGTGTTGGCAGCTTCAATATAGGTTTTAAGTACATCTGGATTTTTGCCATCCATAAAATGGTCCATTTCATAATGGCCACTTGGCGCTTTTAATCCATGTTGTTTGAGTAGGGCATTGAAAGCCTTGGCATCCAAGCCCCAAAATTTATCTTTTACAGAGTAACCATAAGTTTCTACTTCTTTGTAACCAATCTCAGCTACTTTGGCAATGATCCCTTTTACATCTTTAGGTATCAAGTCTCTTAAACTATACAATTGCAAACCTATTGCATGTTTGGCTTTATCCATTGAGCAGGCCAAAGAAGGTGCTAAAGCGATACTAGCAGCCAATATACTTGATTGTTTGATAAAGGTTCTTCTAGAATTCATATGATTAGAGTTGAAAAGGTAAATAAATAAGGTTTAGGCGTTGGTTTCTGGCTTCGTTTTGTCGTTAAAGAAAAGGGCAAACAAGATAAATACCACAAAAGCGATAATTGCCGGAATAATCCAGATCATTTTCCAATCGAAACCTCCTTCTGTTAAGGCATAATTATCTTTGATCATACCAGCGATAGCAAAGCCAATTAACATGCCAATACCATAAGTTGCTAAGGTAATTAAACCCTGTGCAGAGCTTTTAAAACGCTCACCTGCTTTAGAATTGGTGTAAATTTGACCAGATACGAAAAAGAAATCGTAACAAATACCATGCAGGGCGATGCCTAAAATCAGCATGAAACTCAATTCGCCAGCATTACCATAAGCAAAAAAGACATAACGTAATGCCCAGGCCAGCATGCCCACCAAGATTGTTTTTTTGAACCCAAATTTTTTGAAGAATATTGGAATAAATAACAAAAACAATACTTCTGAAGCTTGACCAATGGTCATTTTACCCGTTGGGTTGTCTACACCAATGGTAGAAAGGAACAAGTTGGCATTTTGATAATAAAAAGCCAAAGGGATACAGATCAAAATAGACGATACAAAAAAGATGAGGAAGTTTTTGTCCTTCAATAATTTTAAAGCATCTAAACCCAATAATTCCGAAACTTTTACTTTTTCTCCACTGGCCACTTTAGGTGGTGTTTTTGGTAATGCAAAACTAAATATGCCTAAAACCAAAGAGGCAATGCCTGCCATTAAGAAAGTGTTTTTTAACAAACCAGCACCTGTACCTTCTTGCGAATCCCAGTGGAAGTAATAGCTGATCAATAAACCAGCGGCTATCCAGCCCAATGTACCCCAAATCCTAATGGTAGAAAACTCTTTTTCAGGGTCTTTCATCTGGTTAAATGAAACAGAGTTGACCAAGGCCAATGTTGGCATATACAATACCATGTATACAAACACATAAGGATAGAATACGGTAATGTCGCTCGCATTGTACATTTGATACATTAGAACAGCTCCAATAAGGTGTAAAATGCCAAGAATTTTCTCTGCATTAAAATAACGGTCTGCAATCAGTCCGATAATAAATGGTGCAATAATAGCACCCCAAGATTGGGTAGAAAAAACTGCTGCGGTCTGTGAACCTGAAGCTGTTAAATTTGAAGCTAAAAAAGTGCCTAATGTTACAAACCATGCGCCCCAGATAAAAAATTCTAGGAACATCATGAATGAAAGTTTAATTCGGATAGTTGGGTTCATTTTTTTAAGGTTTAGGGTATAGGGTTTAGAGGTGTAAGGTATGTTGGCGTAATTAACCTTACGCCTTTTGCCTTACAGCCTTTCACCTCTTATTTTAGTTCTTTGATCATAATGTTTTTATACCATACATCGTCTCCATGGTCTTGAAGGGCAATTTTGCCAGTTTTATAGGTTCCAAAACCTTCCCATTTCGCGAATTTACTACCTGCAATTAGAGCTTTCCAATTGTCGTCCCATAGGGTAGTATTTACTACTTTTACACCATTTAGGATAAAAGTCAATTTTCCTTTATTGCTAATGATCTCTGCTTTGTTCCATTCGCCAACTGGTTTAACTGGCTCAGAAGTACTTTTAATCATATCATATAGATCTCCAGCTCTGTGCTTGGTTATTTTACCATCTGGATGTCCATCATTGTCTAAAACCTGCATTTCAGGTCCGGTAAGGTAGGTTTGTCCGTATTTAGGGTCTTCATGTACATAAAAGATAATGCCACTGTTGGCTTTTGGAGCCACCTTCCATTCTAACTTAAGATGGAAATTAGCATATTCTTTGTCCGAAACTAGATCTCCACCACCATCTTTGCCTTTTTTTGTTGGGCTCATGTGCAGTGTCCCATCTTGTACTTCCCAAGCAGAACCTACTGTGGTTTTGTTATAGGTATGCCATCCTTTGGTTGTTTTTCCATCAAAAAGCGAGGTAAAACCTTTTTCTTTTTTAGTTTGTGCAGTAGCACTAAAACCTATCGTAGCTACGATTATTGTTGATAATAAGAATTGTTTCATTGTTGATCTTATTTAAATTTTATAAAATATTAAGCGCCTAAAGTCCAGCCCTTTCGGTATTCTCTTTTTACAAACTGATTGACATCATCAAAATTGGTTACTTTCATTTGCTCGTTATCCCAAAGCAATTTGGTGTACCTGCCAGGATAGCTAATTTTACCATCGGCAGCTTTGCGTTGTACATCGGCACCGCGAATGGCCAGATTTGCCATCAATAAAGCTTCGGTTAAAGGCCCTGCAATTTCGAAAGGAGAACTCAGCTCATTTTTGCCATGACCTGCAATACAAGCTTCTACCCATTGTGCATAGTGACCTTTGTCTTGATCTTTTACTCGGGCAAATTTTTGTGCTACCTTAATGTCTGCATTTTTGCTTAATGGCAATAAACGCGGATTGGCACTATAAGTACTGCTCATCATTTTACCTTTTGTACCAATAAATAAAGTACCATTGCCACCATCGCCAAAAGTTTCGTTGGCCTGTAGTTCTTCAGGTCTTTCTGGCTGAATTCCACCGTCCATCCAATGTACGGTTACATCGCCTTTGGTTTTGTTGGTTTTAGGGAATTTTAAGGTTACGTGACTAGAAGGAGGGCAGCTATCTGGGAAATATCCACGTTTAAATTCGTCTACATAAACAGAACCTACACTTGCTTGTACCTCACTTGCATATTTTAAATTCAGTACGCTGAAAGGAGCTTCTAATAAATGGCAACCCATATCGCCTAAAGCACCAGTTCCGTAATCCCACCATCCACGCCAGTTAAAAGGCACCAATTTTTCTACATAATCTTTAAAAGGAGCAGTTCCCAACCATAAATCCCAATCCAATTCTTTAGGAATATCGGCTCTGTTGGCCGACCATGGAATACCTTGTGGCCAAACCGGACGGTCTGTCCATGCATAAACGGTATGTACATCGCCAATTAAGCCAGCATCATACCATTCTTTCATTTGGCGGGGACCATCGTTTGAAGCACCTTGATTACCCATTTGCGTAACCACTTTATATTTTTTGGCGGCCGAAGTTAAAGCACGGGCCTCATAAATATCATGTGTTAATGGTTTTTGAACATATACATGTTTGCCCAATTGCATGGCCGCTAAAGTTTGTACGGCATGGTTATGATCTGGAGTAGAAACAGAAACAGCATCGAAGTTTTTATGTTCTTTGTCGTACATTTCTCGCCAATCTTTATAGAATTTTGCTTTAGGGAAAGCCTTTACACTATCTGCAGCCCTGCGTGTATCTACATCGCAAAGAAAACCAATGTCGGCTTTACCACTTTGTGCAAACATGGCAATATCGCTTTTGCCTTTACCACCTACACCTACACCCGCAATAATTAAACGGTCGCTTGGTGCTAAAAATCCTGGTCCACCCAAAACATGGCGTGGCACAATCATAAATGCTGCAGTTGCAATTGCTCCAGTCTTCAGGAAATCGCGTCTGCTTGTTGCTTCGGTTTCTTTTTTTACATTATCCATTTAGGCTGATTTTTTTATGTTCAATGTTATTTTTTTAGGGATAAAATATACTTGGTCATGAGTTTGGCATCGGCATCGGTTATTTTTGAATGTGGTGTCATAGGTACTGGACCCCAAACACCTTTGCCTCCTTTGATGATCTTGCCAGCCAATAAGCTGATATTTTCTTCTGTTGCAGGGTATTTGGCTGCAATATCTTGATAAGAAGGACCGATCAATTTGTTTTCTTTATGGTGGCAGCCTACACAATCAGATTTGGCGATCAGTAATTGACCAGGTTCCATTGCTGTTTTCGGAGCTTCTGTTGGGGTAGAAGTTGTTGAACTTGAACTGCTGGTTTCGCTACTAGAGCCACCGCATGCAGCTAAAAATAAGGTAATTGCGCTTAAAAATAATAGTGTTTTTTTCATGGTAATTTATATGCCTAAAATTGTTTTGTTAAAATTTGAATCTCCTCCAGATGCCGCAAAATCGTCGAATGCTTTGGTGGTTACTGGAATAATATGATTTTTGATAAATGCTGCGCCTTCTCTTGCACCTGTTTCGGAGTCTTTGATACAACATTCCCATTCCATTACGGCCCAGCCTTTAAAATCGTATTGGGCCAGTTTACTAAAGATCCGTTTAAAATCTACCTGCCCATCGCCCGGTGAGCGGTAACGGCCAGCTCTGTTTGCCCAACTTTGGTAACCTCCAAAAGTGCCTTGTTTACCTGTTGGGTTAAACTCTGCATCTTTTACATGGAAGGCTTTGATCCTTTCGTGATAAAAATCGATGTATTGGATATAATCTAATTGTTGCAGTACAAAATGAGAAGGATCATAAAGTAAACAAGCTCTTTGGTGATGGTTAACTTTGTCTAAGAACATTTCGTAGGTTTCGCCATCAAACAAATCTTCACCAGGGTGAATTTCATAACAAACATCAACGCCACAATTGTCGAATTCGTTTAAAATGGGTAACCAGCGTTTGGCCAGTTCAGTAAAACCATCTTCTACCAAGCCTGCTGGTCTTTGTGGCCATGGATGAAAAGTATGCCACAACAAAGAACCACTAAAAGTAGCATGTGCATTTAGCCCTAAATTCTGCGAAGCTTTAGCCGCATATTTTAATTGCTGAACAGCCCATTCCGTTCTGGCTTTTGGATTGTTCTTTACCTCATCGGCAGCAAATGCATCAAATAGTTGGTCGTAAGCAGGGTTAACTGCTACCAATTGCCCTTGCAGGTGCGTAGAAAGCTCGGTAATGACCAAGCCATGTGCTGCAACCTTAGCTGTAAGCTCGTCTGCATAGGTTTTACTTTCTGCAGCGAGTTTTAAATCTATAAAACGTTTGTCTAAAGTGGGTAATTGTATGCCTTTGAAGCCTAAATTGGCTGCCCATTGGCAAATTCCATCTAACGAATTAAATGGGGCTTCATCTCCAATAAATTGGGCTAAAAATACGGCAGGTCCTTGTATAGTTGTCATTGTTTTAAATTTTAAAATCGAACCATTTGAGGTCTGATTTGCTCGAAGCCACTACATTCTCTATAAAAGCCATTCCTCGAACACCATCTTTGGCATCAGGGAAATCTAACATTTCAGGGCTAGGTTGTACGCCATTTTGTTTGGCCATTAAGGTTAGGGCAAAGTTTTTATAAATATTGGCAAAAGCTTCTAAATATCCTTCTGGGTGGCCAGCTGGTGTTCTGGTATTGTGTTTGGCTATATTGGTTAAATAGCCATTGCCTGTTCTATAGATTTGGGTAGGTTGGTCTAGCCATTTTACAATTAAAGTGTTTGGCTCCATTTGGTGCCATTCTAGTCCGCCTTTTTCTCCATACACATAAATCTTTAGGGCATTTTCTTCACCGGCTGCAATTTGCGAAGCCATTAAAATACCATTGGCACCGTTGTTAAATTTTAACAAAATATTGCCATCATCATCTAATGCTCTACCTGCTACAACAATGTTGAGATCGGCACATATTTTACTGATTTCTAATCCAGAAATATATTCTGCCAGTTGTGCAGCATGTGTACCAATGTCGCCCATACAACCGCTAATGCCACTTTTACTAGGATCGGTGCGCCAAGCAGCCTGTTTATTGTCGCCCTGTGCAGGTTGGCTTAACCAGCCTTGTGGGTATTCAACACAAACTTTTCTAATCTTACCAAAAGCTCCCTCTTTTACCATCTGTTTGGCTTGTTTAACCATAGGGTAACCAGCGTAGGTGTGTGTGAGGCAAAGCAATAATCCAGTTTCTTCCACCTTTTGTTGCAAGGCTTTTGCTTCGGCAAGGCTAAAGGTAATTGGTTTATCGATAACCACATTAAAGCCATGCTCCAAAGCCATCATTGCAGGTTCAAAATGCAAATGGTTGGGAGTAACAATACTCACAAAATGCATTCTTTCGTTTTCAGGGAGCTGATTTTCGGCAACAAACATTTCTTTGTAACTTCTATAACTTCTGTTTGCAGGTAGAAACAGGTCTTTGCCAGATTCTTTTGCCGTTTCTGGGTTGCTACTTAATGCGCCACAACAAAGTTCTATTAAGCCATCTAGATTGGCCGCCATGCGATGAACAGCACCGATAAAGGCCTGTTTACCACCACCAATCATTCCCATTCTTATCTTTTGCTGCATCATAATTGTATAGGTGTAAGGTTTGGGACTTAAGGCGTAAGGTTTGACCATACAAACCTTATACCTTAAAGCTTCTACCTTTTTGCCTTTTTAAATGTTTCCTTTTTTTAATTCGCTAACTGCATAATCGCATGCTCTGGCTGTTAAAGCCATATATGTTAATGATGGATTTTGACAAGCTGCAGACGGCATACACGATCCATCGGTTACAAACACATTTTTAACTTCGTGCATTTGGTTCCATTTATTTAAAACCGAAGTTTTAGGATCAAGACCCATTCTGGCTGTACCCATTTCGTGGATGGCCATACCAGGTGTTGAACCATTATCGTAAGTTGATACATTTTTGATTCCTGCTGCTTCTAACATTTCTGCGGCATCATTCATCATGTCCTTACGCATTTTAAACTCATTGTCTTTAAATTCGCAATCAATTGCCAATACAGGTTGTCCCCATTTGTCTTTTTTGCTTTTGTCAATATATACTTTGTTCTCATGGTATGGCAATGATTCTCCAAAACCACCCAAGCCCATGTTCCAGTTGCCTGGAGTAGAAATTAGGTCTTTAAAATCGCCACCAAATGCCAGTTCAGCAATGTCATTGTGCCATCCCGAACGGCTTGCGCCGCCCTGATAACCAAAACCACGTACATAATCACGTTTATCGTTCCCTACATTTCTATAACGAGGGATATAAATTCCATTGGCTCTTTTGCCAAAGGTATATTTATCGTCGAAACCCTCTGCCTGACCAGAAGCGCCACAACGGAAATGGTGATCCATTAAGTTATGACCCAACTCTCCACTGCCGTTTCCTAAACCATTGGGATGTTCGGCCGAAGTAGAATTTAACAATAAGAATGTTGTGCCTAAAGTAGAACCATTAACGAAAACTATTTTGGCAAAATACTCATGGTGCTCGTTGGTTTCTGCATCTATAATTCGTACACCTTTTGCTTTTTGGGTTTCTTTATCATAAATAATCTCATTCACAATAGAGAAAGGACGTAATTTTAAATTGCCCGTAGCCATAGCTGCCGGAAGGGTAGAAGATTGGGTGCTAAAATAAGCGCCAAACGGACAGCCTCTGCTACATAGGTTTCTGTACTGGCAGCTTCCTCTGCCTCCATGTTCTACAGTGAGGTTGGCTGTACGACCAATGGTCATGATCCTTGCTCTTTTGTATTTTTCTTCAATCCGTTGTTTTACCGATTTTTCTACACAGTTCATCTCCATTGGCGGTAAGAAATGTCCATCTGGAAAGTGCGGATAGTTTTCTATTGAGCCACTGATGCCAGCAAATTTCTCTGCATAATCATACCAAGGTGCAATGTCTTTGTAACGGATAGGCCAATCTACGCCATGTCCGTCTTTTGCATTTTCTTCAAAGTTAAGGTCACTTAAACGATAGCTTTGGCGGCCCCACATTAAAGATTTTCCACCAACATGGAAACCACGGTACCAATCAAATCTCTTTACCTCTGTATAAGGGCATTCCAAATCGTTTACCCAAAAACTTTCATTGTATTCTTGGTAAGGATAATCTCTTTTTTGTACCGGGTGGGTCTCTTTTTGTGCTTCGGTTAACCTACCGCGGTGTTCAAACTCCCAAGGCTTTTTCATGGCCGTGGTATAGTCTTTAATATGTTCTATATTTCTGCCACGTTCTAGTAACAAAACTTTTAATCCTTTTTCAGTTAATTCTTTAGCTGCCCAACCACCACTAATTCCAGATCCTACTACAATGGCATCATAAGTGTTTTGTGCTGTTGCTTTTGTATTTAAATTCATTATAAAATGAGATAAGGTTTATGCATAAACTCTTTGACCAGGTTTAAGGTCAACACAGCCATTGTAACGGCCAGGGATTTCAACAAACTCATAAGCTTGCGTTGCACCAATTTCTGAAGTGAAGAAACCCAGCATGGTCAAGTCTCTAGCTATGGCAAAAAACTGAGGAACAGTTTTTGGTTTTTCTTTGGCTGCCATCGGATTGCCTGCTTTTTCTTTTTCTGGTGCAGCAGCCTTGGTGTCTTGCTCCAATTTTGCAGCAGCATCATTTTTATCTTTCTCTGCTTTTTGGGCGGCAACAGTTTCGTCGCGTACCTTGGTAATCAACTGCTCACGTTCTTTAACAGAAATGTCTAAGAACGATTTTCCGAAATCTTTTTTAGACCTGGTTTCGATATCTTCCAGTCCCTTAACAAAGGCTTTCTGAGCATCTTCAGGGTAACAATCTTTAACCATCATGGTGATGAATGGTCCTACATTGGCTGCTTTAGCCCCTGGCGATTTTTTGGTAGTAGGAATGATGATGTCGGCAATTTCGGAAACTAATTTTTCTTGATCTGTAGTGAAAAGACTTCCATTTGTTTTTCCAGGTTCATTACAGCTGTCGAATAAAGTAGCTATTGTGGTGGCAGATAATGCCCCTCCAATTAAAAAAGCGACACTTTTTACGGCTTCTCTTCTGTCCATACGTTTATAGTTAGTTTTGTGCACTTAAATTAATTAAAAAATATGAAGATTAAGCACCTATTGCATTAATTTATCACAACTTTAGGCTTTAATATTGTACAAAGTACACTTAGGTGTTATTTGGCGACAGTATGGCCAATGTAAAAATTAGTTTACATTAATAAATCGTTTTACCTATTATAAGGTTTGACGCATTTTTTTACCTTTGTTGCAATACCCATGATTGTATGAACGAAAAGATATTAGTTTTAGGTTCTAATGGACAAATAGGAACCGAATTGGTTACTGCGTTGCGCAAGGCTTATCAGAATGATAATGTAATTGCGTGCGACATTAGAAGGCCTGATTATGAAACCAAAAATGCAGGTCCATTTGAATTTGTAAATGTTTTGGATAAGGAAATCTTAAAAGAGATTTTTCAAAAATATAAGCCTACACAAGTTTACCTGTTAGCGGCTTTATTGTCGGCCACTGGCGAACAAAATCCGAAGTTAGCTTGGGATTTGAATATGAATGGTTTATTGAATGTGCTTGATTTGGCCTTGGTTTATAAAACGGCAAAGGTGTACTGGCCAAGTTCAATTGCTGTTTTTGGACCAAATTCGCCTAAAGACCATACGCCACAATATTGCACCATGGATCCGAATACGGTGTATGGAATTAGTAAGTTGGCAGGAGAACGCTGGTGCGAATATTACTATCAGAAATATAATTTAGATGTGAGAAGTATCCGTTATCCAGGGTTGATCAGTTGGAAAGCTGCTCCAGGAGGAGGAACTACCGATTATGCCATTCATATTTTTCATGAAGCCTTGAAAAAAGGAAGTTATGCTTCGTTTTTATCTGCAACAACAGAGTTGCCAATGATGTACATGGATGATGCCATTAGAGGTACCATTGAATTAATGGATGCGCCATCAGCGCAGATTGGAATAAGATCGAGCTATAATTTTGCAGGAGTAAGTTTTACGCCAGAAGTGTTGGCAGCAGAAATTCGTAAACATATACCAGAATTTAAATTAACTTACACCGAAAATGATCCACGCCAAACTATTGCAGATAGCTGGCCAAGATCTATCGATGATAGTTTTGCAAAAAAGGATTGGTTATGGAAACCAGAATTTGATCTGGCGAACATGACAGATAATATGTTAAAGAATTTAAAAAAATAAGATAGGGTGTAGGGTATATGGCTTAAGGCTTAAGGTTGGCCATCACAATACTCCATACCAATAAAAATTTGATACTAAAATGGGAAGAGCATTCGAATTTAGAAAAGAAAGAAAATTTAAACGTTGGGCTAAAATGGCCGTGCAGTTTACACGTATCGGAAAAGATATTGTAATGGCTGTAAAAGATGGCGGATCTAGTCCAGAAACTAACTCTCGTTTACGCACGGCCATGCAAAATGCAAAGGCGGTAAACATGCCAAAGGATAGGGTAGAGGCGGCTATTAAGCGTGCTTCTGATAAATCATTGGCCAATTACGAAGAGATTGTGTACGAAGGTTATGCGCCGCATGGGGTAGCCGTACTCATTGAAACCGCAACTGACAATACTAACCGTACGGTAGCCAATGTGCGCAGTTACTTTAATAAAACCAATGGTACTTTGGGTAAAACAGGTTCATTAGATTTTGTGTTTAACCGCAAGTCTATTTTCAGGTTTACACCTGTAGAAAACATGGACCTTGAAGAATTGGAATTTGAACTGATTGATGCAGGTTTGGAGGAGTTATATGTGGAAGCAGATGAAGAAGGAAATGATGTAGCAGTGGCACAAGCGGCCTTTGAAAACTTTGGTCCGATGCAAAAGGCCCTAGAAGAAAAAGGAATTGAGCTTAAAAGTTCTAAACTAGAGCGTATTGCGCTTTCGCACCACCCAGTTTCTGAAGAACAAGTAGCTGATGTTTTAAAACTGATTGATAAATTGGAAGAGGATGATGATGTGCAGGCAGTTTATCACAATATGGCAGAGTAATTACTAATTTTAGTATAATGGAAAAGCCCTGGATAATTTATTCAGGGCTTTTTGGTTGAATAGGTCGAGATTGCAAATCCCGACCAACAATAGAGATTGCAAATCCCAACCAACGAAAGATTACAAATCCCGACCAACAATAATCCCGACCAACACATAAAAAAGGCCGAAGTTTTACAACTCCGACCCACTAACTATATAAACTTTGCTTTTGTTCCGTTAGTCGGGATTTGTAATCCCGACTTAATACTACTACTTCTGTTGGCTAAATAACCAGGGCAATAATTCTGGCTCTGCAAATGCAGAATCCCAACTGTTGTGGTTGGCTTTGAGATACACATTAAATTTAGGCTCGTGCCCTAATTTTTTCAGTTCTCTATAAACACCAAATGAAAATTGAGGGCTTACCACATCATCTAATCCTCCGTGGAAAATCCATAAAGGTACATGCTGATATTTTTTGGCATTGGCAACATTGTCGCCCCCACAAATGGCAAATGCAGCAGCAAAAGTTTTAGGCAAACGTCTTAAAATCTCAAATGTTCCCATACCACCCATAGATAGGCCACCCACATAAATCTTGCTTTGATCTGTAAATGGTTTTTTCGCAAACTGGTCAGTAAGTTTTAATAAAAGACCCATAGATTTTGTTGGTTTTCCATCTTTTACAAACGTGAAAAAACGTTTAGTGTTCACAATATCAATTTCTACATTGGCCCAATAGCTTTCTTCAGCGCATTGCGGGAAAATCACAATTGCTGGGAAAGTTTTTCTAAAATTGTCTGTTAAGAACATTTTAGAACCATGGGTCAATTGTTTTTCATTATCGTTTCCGCTTTCGCCCCGGCCATGTAAAAATAATACCACAGGGTATTTTTTATTGACATCAAAATTCTCTGGATATAGAATCCTATACTTTAAGGTATCATTTCCCTCAATAAAATTCTCTTTTTTAAATTGGGATAGGTCTTGTGCTAATGCAGTAGAAATAGCAAAACAAAAGAGTAGAAATGGGATAATCTTTTTCATATTCAATCAAATTCTCATCGTTCCAACTAGTGTAGAAGTTTCTTTAATTATAGATTCTTCGCCATGCTCAGAATGACAAAATCATTTTTTGGTTTATTTGGTCAGTTTAAAATCAGCTTGTTTTACATCCCTCGAATTTGCACCGATGAATAATTTGAAATCGCCAGGTTCGGCTACAAATTTTAAATCAGAGTTGTAAAACTTAAGGTCTTCTTCGGTAAGGGTAAAACTTACTTGTTTGCTCTCTCCAGCTTTTAAATTCACTTTTTGGAAACCCTTTAATTCTTTTACTGGGCGGGTAATGCTGGCTACCATGTCTCTGATATAAAGCTGTACCACTTCCTTTCCATCGTATTTTCCGGTATTGGTTAAGGTTACGGTGGCGGTAATGCTTTTGCCTTTGCTTAGCGTGTTTGAACTTAATTTAATGTCGCTAAAGCCAAAAGTAGTATAGCTTAAACCATATCCGAAAGGATAAAGCGGATCGTTACTTACATCTAAATAGTTAGAGCGAAATTTGGTAAACCATTTACCTTCTGCCAAGGGGCGACCAGTATTTTTGTGTGCATAATAAAAAGGAATCTGTCCAATGTTTTGAGGGAAAGTTGCCGTTAGTTTTCCTGAAGGATTTACCTCGCCAAATAAGACATCAGCAATCGAGTTTCCAGCTTCGCTACCCGGGAACCACACGTTTAATATAGCAGGAATATTTTCTTCTTCCCATTTTAAAGCCAATGGTCTGCCAGTAAATAAAACCAACACAATTGGTTTGCCCGTTTTAGCCAATTCTTTTAACAGGTTTTTTTGTGTTTCAGGAATTTCAATATTAGTTACACTGCTGCTCTCGCCACTAAATTCAGAACCTTCGCCCATTACTGCTACCACCACATCCGATTTTTTAGCTACTTCTACCGCTTCCTTAATCATCTCGGCCTCTGGTCTTGAATCGTGCTTGTAGGTAGGGTTATGGATATTTACATAGCGATTTTCTAAGTTGGCATCTGCCAAGAAATTAGAACCACGAGCAGTTAAAATAGTTGCATTTGTCCCTAACACATTTTTCAATCCTTGCAATACCGTTATCGATTTATCGGCTATGTCTGGCATGGCAGCCACACTCCAAGTACCAAACATGTTGGCTGTATTGTCCATTAATGGGCCAATTAAACCAATGGTGCCTGATTTTTTTAAGGGCAATACATTGTTTTTATTTTTTAACAATACAAAACTCTCAGCGGCAATTTCGCGAGCTGCTTGGCGGTTTTCTGGGGTGAATACTTCTTTTGCGGGTCTCGATGGATCGCAAAACTTATACGGATCGGTGAACAGACCTAATTTATACTTTGCCTCTAAAATTAAACGGCAAGCATTGTTGATCTGTGCCAAGGTTACTTTTTTCTCTGCCAATGATTTTTTTAAGGTGCCCACAAAACCATCGCCAACCATATCCATATCTACACCGGCATTTAAGGCCAAAGCAGAAACAGCTTGTAAATCGCCCATGCCATGGTCAATCATCTCTGGAATACCAGTATAATCGGTTACTACGAAGCCTTTAAAGCCCCATTGATTACGTAATATGTCGGTCATTAACCATTTACTGGCTGTAGCAGGGATGCCTTCTACTTCGTTAAAAGAAGCCATGATACTTGCAGAACCTGCATCAATAGCGGCTTTATATGGTGGAAGGTATTCGTTGAACATTTTTACACGGCTCATATCTCCTGGGTTATAATCTCTTCCTGCTTCTGCGGCTCCATAAAGGGCATAATGCTTTACACATGCTAAAATCTCGTTATTGGCTTGTAACCTGCCTTGGAAACCTGTAACCATTGCCTTGGCAATTTGAGAGCCTAAATAAGGATCTTCGCCACTACCTTCAGAAACGCGGCCCCAACGTGGATCTCTTGCAATATCTACCATTGGTGCAAAGGTCCAATTGATACCACTGGCACTTGCTTCTACAGCAGCTATACGGGCAGATTTTTTGATTGCTGCCATATCCCAAGTGCTACTCAAACCTAGCGGAATTGGAAATACGGTATGGTAGCCATGCACTACATCCATTCCAAAAAGCAATGGAATTTTCATGCGGCTGTTTTCTACGGCAATCTTTTGTACAGCTCTTATTTTATCTACACCTTTAATGTTGAATAACCCTCCAACTTGTCCTTCTCTGATATTTTTACTGATGTTAGCGCTATTGGCCTGCCCAGTAGTGATATCGCCAGAACTCGGTAAATTTAATTGACCAATTTTTTCATCAATGGTCATTTTAGACATGAGGGTACTAATGAAAGTATCCATTTGTTGTTGGGCAGCAGGAACTGCTTTTTTCTGCTGGGCAAAACCCTGAGCAGTGCTGAAAACGGCTAATAAAAGAAGGAGACTAATTTTTTTCATTGAAGTATAATTTGTGTGTTGTTTTTATAGATGTTTGTTGGTTTTGTTAGGTTACATGGTCAATAAAATGTTTAACCAATTGATTTGATTTAGTCGATGCTCACAAATGCGCAGGCGCCACAACCAATAGCTAGGTCAGTGCCATTTAAAGTGTTTATTCCTACGCCTCTTGCGTGGTAAAGTTGAATGGTTCTATAACTTGCATCTTCCAATTGTACAGTTCCGGTATAAATATCATCGTTGTAAGGGATCTGGCCAATTACGGTACCATGCGATGGGGTATTGGCAGGTACACTGTAATAGTTTCCTTCGTCTGTTACCGTATTGTATAAATAGACCCAAGCAGTAGTTGAGGTACTGTTATAAGCTACAAAGTCTACCATGGTTTGTTTTTTGACTATCTTAATAACTTTATGATTGTTTTTGCTGGCCGAAATAGGGGTAGTTACTCCTACAACAATTACAAATAGACATAAGACTTGAATAGTTTTTTTCATGATTTAAGTTTTAGGGTTAAAAAATTATAATTGGCTAAACATTTTAAATCTATTCTTAAGTTTATTATCCAGCTACTTTGTTATTTAAAGTGTTTTTTATTTAATGGCAGGACTAGTAAAACCTAATTTTTTTAACCCAGTTTTTACTTCTGGGGCACTCATAAATAATTTCCATAACAAACCAGTTCTGCCATTTTCGATCATCACAACAATAGGACCTTGATCAATGCCCAAATAACGTTTTGGATACCAGTTGTCTGTTTCGCTATAGGCATCATAAAAACCATATTCTCCCCAAACCTTATCGCCCAAATCTTCATATAAATGCCTAATCATTTTCATTGATTCTTTTGGCGTATATGGATAAGATGATAAGGCTGCAGTTGGTGTAATTACACCTAAATCATTTGTTGGACTATGGCCAGAGTAGCCCTTTACCGAGTAACTTGCTGTTAAACCCCATGAGTTAGGACCATAACCTTTAAATTTTTTCGGATTTGCAACGCAATAATCATAATTAACAAGGGTATGATTTTTACCTTCTTCCCAATAGTTGGCATAACGGTCTTTTAAACCACGGGGATCTAAACCTAAATAAGAGTATTGCGACCAAAAAAGTGGGCCTACACTATTTTTTTCTCCGTTATGCGCCAATTTAATGGGATGGCCATAAGGCTTGATATTGGTGTTGATCTTTCCATTTCTTGCCCAACCTTCATGATAAACTTCAGCAGGAATGGTATGGGTAGGAGAGGCAGCAGCCATGATATAGGTAATCAAACACTCGTTGTAACCTTCTAGGGCAAAATTCATTTTCCAGCCTACATTTGGCGACCAGTGCCAGTACAATACATTTTTATTGCCGTTTCTATACCAAGTCCAATCTATGCCTTTCCAAAGTTCATCTACTTGAGCAGCTAATGCTTTTTCTTTTGCATTTCCATTTTTAAAATACTCACGAACGCAAAGTAAACCTTGTGCTAGGTAAGCAGTCTCAACTAGATCGCCACCATCATCAAACTTGCTAAATGGCTTAACTTTGCCACTTGGGTAAATCCAATGTGGCCATACGCCATGGAAACGGTCTGCTTTCTCCAAAAAGTTGACCCCTTTTTGGAGGCGTTCCAATCCTTGTTCCCTGGTAATGAACTTACGTTCAATGCCTACTAAGATAGCCATTACACCAAAACCAACAGCACCAGTGGCAATTACATCTTTGTCGTTTTCTCTGTATACATTGTCGCTATGGAAACGTTCTCTTGCTAAACCAGAAATGGGTTCTGCACCATCCCAGAAATAATTAAAAGTTTGCTTTTCTACCAAAGTCAGCAACTCGTTGTCGCTTAGCTTCTTTTTGGTGGTTGATTTATTTTTTTGCTGGGCCTGACAGCTGATCGTTAATATAAATAGTAAGGAAAATGTATATACTAATTTCATTTGTGTGTGTTTTATAGGTTAGGACTTGCAAATCCAAGTGTTCTCATTCCTGTTTTTACTTCTGGAGCGCTCATAAATAAATTCCACAACAATTTGCTGCGGTGATTTTCTATCATGATGATAATTGGACCTTGGTCTATAGCCAATGTTGAGCTGGCAAACCACGGATCGTTTAAATTAAATGCGTCTACAAAGCCATAGTCTTTCCATATTTTATCACCCAATTTGTAATAAAAGAATTTAAGTGCCTGCATTGACTCTGTTGGGGTATATGGGAAAGAAGATAAAGCGGCAGTTGGTGCAATTACACCTTTATCGTTTGTAGGCGAGCTTGCTCCATAACCATTCGGGAGATCGCTTGCAGTTAAACCCCAACAGTCTGCGCTGTAGCCAGCATTTTTTAATGGATTGGCTACACAATAGTTATAATTGATTAAGGTATGCGCCTTGTTTTGTGTTTCATAATTGGCATAAGCATCGGTTAAGCCCATTGGGTTAATGCCTAAGAAAGAATAATGGGCGAAAAATAATGGGCCCCCACTGGCAATACCTAATGGCAATTGTACGCCATAATAAGAGTTGCCATTTTTCATGGCGCCATTTTTTGCCCAACCCTGATCGTATACTGTTTTTGGAATAGATGAGGTAGGCGAAGCGGCAGCCAATACATAAGTAATTAAACACTCGTTCCAGCCCTGAATGGGTAAATTCATTTCCCAAGCATTTGTAGGGCTCCAATGCCAATACAGTACATTGCTGTTGTCTTTTCTAAACCATGCCCACTCTACACCATTGTAAATGGCATTGATATCTGCCCTTAGGGCAACTTCGGCAGCATCGGCTCCATTAAAATATTGCCTAGCTGTAATTAGGCCTTGCATTAAATAAGAAGTTTCTACCAAATCTGCACCATTGTCTTTTGCACTAAAAGGAAGGGTAGCTCCGGTATTTCCATCTAACCAATGAGGGTAGGCACCATGATGTCTGGTTGCTTTGTTTTTAAGGAAGTCGACAATCTTTTGCAATCTTGCCAATCCTTCTGCTTTGGTGATAAAATTACGGTGAATACCTGTTACAATGGCCATAATGCCAAAACCAGAACCACCAATAGCAATCGTGTTGCCTGATGTGTTTCTTTCTCTGGCCAAGCCACTAACTGGGTGTGCAAAGTCCCAAAAATATTTAAAGGTTTGTTGTTGTACCAAGGTTAACAGCTCATCGTCTGTAATACGAGTAAACTTGTCGCTATTGTCTAAACCAGATACGAGGTTAATGTTGATCGGATTGATCAATCTACCACCACCTGCTGATTTTAGATTGTCGTTTACAGTTAAGGTATAACTGGTAAAAGACTTGAAATCGCTTTGCGGGGTAATGGTTAATGTTTTATTACCATCTTGGAATGAACTTGCAACTGGCATTGTAGCGCCACCTGCATCGGTTAAAGTTATTCCGCTTGCTACGGTTGAAGTATTGATGGCTTCGGTAAAGGTAAATTTGATATTAGGTTTTAAGGTGAGGCCAGTATATTTTAAGGTGCCATTATTTACACCATTTACTGTAAACGATAAGGAAGTATCGGTATTTGCAGGCGTGTCTTTACCGCCTTTTTTGCAGCCTGAAAAAATGAGGATGACCAATAAGAGCTGGACAACATTTAAGGTTTTTATTATTTTCATGCTGTGGGTGTTCAATAAATACCACAGTAGCGCATTTGCACTACTGTGGTAAAACATAGGGTTAAGTTATTTTTTGTCTAAATAAAGCTTGTACATTGCATTTACAACGGCGTCTGGCATAAAAGCATTGTAGATTTTAATCTCGTCAATTTTACCAGTCATGGCAGCATATTCTGTACTTGTGTTTACAGTTTTGCCTGGTATAACGTTGTAATTGCCACCAATGATAAATTCTCCTGGCTCGTAAGATTTGAATAAGTTGTTGCCAACGCCTCTATCAGAATAGCTGCCAATGTTTATTCCATTGGTAAGTACGTTGAACCTGCCAGTTTTTCCATTGTAACTTAATACAAGGTGTACCCAGTTATCAGGACCAATTTTTGGAGATAGTGTAGCGTTCAAATTATCTTGAGAACCGCCACCTATAGTGCTAAATCTCGGACCTACTTTTAATACATCGATATTACTAGCAGGATAACCATTGGTGTTTAACCTTACATCTAAACTTCCATCAAACATACCTGGACGTGCAAACTGCATTAACATGGTTCTTTTAGAGCCATTGTTAGAAATTTGAATCCATTGGCTAATGGTGAAACTTTTAAAAGGATCGGTTTTAAATGCAGCAAATTGGTTGGCAAAATATAGGAAACCTGCATCTAAGCTCAATGCTTTTCCTTTAAAACCAGTAACCAACGAGTTTCCAGCAGCTGTAGTTGGTGCTGTGTTGCTCAATTTTTCCGAATAGTTATCGTCAAAGCTAAAATAGGCAACTAGATTATCTTTTAGAATTTCATCGGTGGTTCTAAAACCTCCAATCGTTCCTGCATAATCATTAGGGTCTAGCTCTGGTAGATTATTTGGATTGCCATCTTTTTCGCAAGATGAAAATGTTGTAGCAGTAAGTAAAATACCTAGTGCACAAACTGTTCTATATAAATTTGAAAATTTCATGTTTCTACTATTTTAAGTGATTAGTAACCTGGGTTTTGCGTTAATACACCTTTACTTAAATCAATTTGTTGTTGAGGGATTGGTAACAATCGATCACGATTTGGATTGTAGCCAGTTTTTCCGGCAGCTATCATTGCATCTTGATCAATACCCCAACGTACAATATCGAAGAAACGTTCGTGTTCCATTGCCAATTCGATTCTTCTTTCCTGACGGATAGCATTACGCAAAGCCGTTTGGTCTGTAGTGGTTACATCTGGAAGAATAGAATTGTTACCCGCTCTTGCTCTTGCACGTACACTGTTCACTGCAGCTAAGGCTGCTGTAGTGTTGGCAGTACCACCTAACTCATTTGCAGCTTCTGCATACATTAAAACAACATCAGCGTAGCGCAAAATACGAACATTCATCCACCAACCAGCTCTGTTATTGTACATGGCAATATAGGTAGGGTTAGCCAATACTTTTTGGTTGTATTTGGTATTTGGTACATCTGTAGGGAAAAGTGGAGCTGTTTGACCATAGATAGTAGTACTTGGTGTTGAAGCCGTACTGCTATACAAAATCGTTCTGGTTTTGCGTGGATCTCCAGGCTCATAAGCAGCCTCTAACATGGCGCTAGGCATATTCCAGCCCCAACCTCTGTTCCATTCTGTACTGCTTCCTCTTGTGCCTTGGATACTTGCATATTGAATTCCATTGTTAGTTGGTACTGTTGCACTAGCTGTACCTTGGATTTCAAAAATCGATTCTTTACTGTTTTCGCCAGCCTCACCAAAAATGGTAGTGTATGGTGTAGACAAGTCGTATTGGCCAGAAGTCATCACAATGTTTGCAGTTGTCATGGCTTGATTCCATTTCTGCTGATATAAATAGGCTTTAGCCAATATACCATTCGCCATTCCTTTTGTTGATCTGCCCACAAATTTTTTGTCCCAAACCGCTGGTAGGTTAGTCGCTGCAAATTGAAGGTCACTTTCTATAAAAGCATAGATCTCTGCTGGTGTACTTTGTGGTACATTTGAAGCTACAGCTTGTATTTTGTCAATTTTAGGTACCCTGCCAAATGCTCTAACCAATACAAAATAAGAGTAACCACGTAAAAATCTGGCCTCTGCTTCAGCTTGGATCTTCATTTGATCTGTAGCAATAATATCTTTATCGTTTTGCACTTTATCCAGAATGGTATTACATCTGCCAATCATGGCATAGTATTCTGTCCATAAACTGTTTACCCTTCCGTTGGTTAAAGCTGGGAAATTGTCCATTGCAATTACATCGGCTCCACCATCAGTAGGGGTACTGCCTTTGTCGGCATCGTCACTTCTAATACTGGTTACTACCATAAAACCATCAGAAACATAATTGTAGGCTCTTAAGGCATCGTAAGCAGAAAACAAGAATTGATCATATGGTGTTCCTCCCTGAGGGTAAGGATAATTGTCGGCAGTATATGCTCCTTGTCTCTGTGTATCCAAGAAATCTTTACAGCCCGAATTGATAGAAACAAATGTTGCTGCAGTTAAGGCCACACATAGGTTTCTTTTATAATTATTAAATATTTTCATTTGATAAAAATTTAAAATGAGGTCAATTAAAAAGTAATATTTAATCCAAAAGTGTAAACAGCTGGAACAGGGTATACTCCGTTATCAGCTCCACCACCTAAAATGCTTCCAATTTGTGCTTCTGGTGTATAACCAGTTGCTTTGGTCCAAGTTTTAAGGTTTTGGCCACTAACGTAAACTCTCAATCTTTGAGCACCTATTTTAGTCATTAATGTTTTACCGAAAGTATAACCCAATTGAACGGTACGCAATCTGAAATAATCTCCCGGCTCTAAAAAGTACGAACTAAACAAGAAATTGTTTCCACGTGTATTGTCTAAAATTGGCTCTACGTTTGAAGTACCAGGACCAGTCCATGCGT
The DNA here is from genome assembly GCF_001412215.1 of Pedobacter sp. Hv1. GTDB lineage: Bacteria > Bacteroidota > Bacteroidia > Sphingobacteriales > Sphingobacteriaceae > Pedobacter. The sequence continues at coordinate 778,470 of NZ_LLWP01000001.1, read as the reverse complement.
TTAACCTGTTGCTCTCGTAGTTTAAAGTAGCAAAATTGGCTGTACGACGTTGGGTATAGATCTTATTGCCTACCACACCTTGACCTTCTACCAAAGCATCAAAACCTTTGTAAGCTAATGAAAGGCTCATGCCATAGCTATATGGAGGAAATGGAGTACCCAAATAAGTTCTATCTAAAGGAGATATGATTCCATCGCCGTTGATATCTTCATAGGCGATATCTCCCAATTGTGAGTTTGAGAATGCTGGCATACTCAACATATCTTTAGCAGTTTGGTAGATACCTACTTGTCTGTAACCATAAAAATAACCGATAGATTGACCTGTGCTGGTTAAGTTGATGCCACTATTTCCTGTAATCTGGAATTCGGTAGTATTACCAAGAGATACAATGCGGTTTTTGTTATAACTGAAATTACCAGAAAGGCTATAGCTAAACTCTTTGCCAATTTTATCAGACCATCCTAAAGTTGCTTCAATACCTTTGTTGGTATTTTTACCCAAATTGGTAAAATAAGTTAATCCACCTTGTGCGGCTGGTAAAGGGAAAGTAGTTAAAAGACCAGTAGTTGTTTTACTGTAGAAATTGATATCTGCACTTAAGCGGGTATCTAAAGCTTTTACCTCTAAACCAATATCTGTACCTTGTACAATCTCAAAATGAAGGTTAGGATCGGGTTGATAAGCATTTTGTACGGCAGTATAGATATTGTCGCCAAATATAGCAGTAGAACCAGTTGAAAGGCCTTGTTGATAAAGGTTTCCAGGAACACTATTTGAGTTTCCTAATCTACCCCAAGAGGTACGGATCTTTAAATAATCGATGCCTTTGATGTTGTTTTTAAAGAAATCTTCTTCACTAGCTACCCAACCAAAACCAACACTACCAAAGGTTCCCCATCTGTTTGCAGGTGCAAATCTCGAACTACCATCTCTACGGATCGTTCCATTAAATAAGTACTTGTCTTTGTAGGCATAACTTACTCTTCCAAATACACCAGCATTGCTTTCTTCGCCACCACCACCAGCATTGCTTTGGATGTTGTTCGGGTTAATGATGCCTAAATACCAAAGATCTGGATCGCCAGGTACCACTAAAGTACTATCTGTACGAGAGCCACTTACACTTGAGTTGGCAAAACGTAAAGACGTGAAACCAGCCATTGCAGTTAGTCTATGGCCGCCTTCAAGAGATTTCTCATAGGTTAAAGTATGATCTTGTTGGTATCTATGGCTTTCTGATTGACCTTGGGTAACTGTAGAACGGAACAGGTTGTCTTTGGTAGTTGTAGTTGCTCCTCCATTTTCGCCTACATTGATAAAGGTAAAAGGTGGGCGAGAAAATCCTCTTGAAGTACCAAAAGCATAATCAGCATATAAAGTAGAACGTAAGGTGAAATTTTTAAGGAATTTTAACTCTGCAAAAATGCTTCCGTTGAATCTGAAATTTTTATTGATTGCTGATCTATTGTTGCGTTCTAAAGCTGCAATTGGGTTACCAACTTGCGCTCTTTGGAAAGAAGGCATTGCATAAAATGTAGAAGCATTGGTTTGAACTGGAACGATTGGGGAGGCCCAAAGCGCATTGTTTAAACCTGCAGAAGCTGGATTGTACTTCGAATGAAATCCAGTAAAATCGCCACCAATTTTAAATTTATCAGTTACTCTAATTTCCTCACTTAAACGAAGTACGAATTTTTGAAAGTTTTCATACTTCACCACTCCATCTTGGTTATTGTAGCCAAGGTTGATTAATGTGGTGCTTTTTTCGCCAGTGTTAGAAACACTTAAACTGTTTGAATTGATGATTGCATTTTGAAGGATCAGATCTTGCCAGTTTGTATTGCCTGTATAATTACTAAAATCGAAAGGCGCTGCATTGATATTGGCAAGTTGGGTTGAATATAGTTTTTTAAATCCTTCTGCATCGGTAACTGCAATTTTATTGAGTACTTTTTGAACACCCACATTGCTGGTAAAATTAATACGGGTTTGACCTTTTGCTGCACGTTTGGTGGTAACGGCAATTACACCATTTGCTCCTCTTAAACCATAGATAGCTGATGATGAAGCATCACGCAATAAATCTATCGACTCAATATCAGCAGGATTAAGGTAGTCGATATTGTCTTGTATTAACCCATCAACTACATAAAGTGGATTTGCATCGTTTGTACTTGCAATACCACGGATCCTGATTACTGGTTGAGAACCTGCACCACCAGAGTTAACTACGGTTAAACCGGCTACTTTTCCTTGTAAAGAAGCCAAGGGACTAACTGCAGGCATTTTTGCGACATCATCTCCGCTTACACTTGAGATGGCACCAGTTAAATCTTTTCGTTTTTGAGTACCGTAACCAACTACCACAACCTGCTCTAGGTTTTTGGTATCTGCTTTTAAGGTAACATCAATTTTTGTTTTGTTGTTGACCGCAATTTCTTGTGTTATATATCCTAAATAGGAATATACCAATGTACCGTTGCTCGGGGCACTAATGGAATAGTTTCCACTAGCATCTGACTGAACTGCACGATTTGTTCCTTTGATGAGTACTGTTACAAATGGGATAGCAATATTGCCATCATCTTTGACACTACCCGTAACTGTAATGTTCTGGGCATTTGCAACACTAAACAAAAACAAACAAAGAATAGTTAGAACAGAAAATTTTGTAAAGATTTTTTTCATACTGTTATCATATTTGATTTAATTGATTGTTCTAATTTTCTGTTTTTGTTTGGTAACTACAAGTTCAGACACCTATACATTAATACATCAAAGTACTGATACGTACTTTCACAAGCGAGAGCTTGAAGTGGGTTATTTGCTTAAAAATGGCGTTTTTAGGTAAATAATAGAAAAAATGGGGGTACTACAAAACCGAAAAATGAATGGCCTTGTAGTGTGTTTAAAATTAAGCTATGAGAGGTAATGATGTAGTGCTACAATTCCATTAAAAACTCAACTAAGTTCTTATCGTGTGGAACTTCTAGTTTTTTACGCAAGCGGTACCGACGTATTTCTACACCTCGAAGTGATATATTTAAGAGTGAGGCCATCTCTTTACTGCTCATATTCATGTGCAGATAAGCACATAGTTTGAGGTCGTTTGGTACAAGATCTGGATGGTTAGCTTTGAGCTTTTTAAAGAAACTTTCGTGCGCTTCATTGAAACTACTTTCAAATAAGTTCCAATCTCGTTCATCGTTCATACCGTCGTCAATTACCTTTTGCAATTTTCGCAATTGGTCTTCCGAAAGCTTCTTGCCATTCTCATCTTTAAGTTTGGTCATCTCTTCGCTGAGTTTTTGAAGGAGCTCGTTTTTATAAACCAGGCTCATGGCAGAGTTTGCCAATTCTCTATTTTTAGAGGCTAATTCTGCCTGAAGTTTTTCTGTTCGTAATTTAATAATCTGTTTTTCGTTGGCTTCTGCTTCTTTCTTTACAAATTCTTCTTTTTCGGCTTGTAATTTAAGGCTAATTGCTTGTTGGTCTTTGTTAAGCTTAGCCTCATAAATTCGTTTACCTGCAATTAGTGCTACCACACCAATTAAGGCATAAAATGCGATAGCCCAATTGCTGCCATACCAAGGTGGTAAAACCACAAATTCAAAACTGGTAATCTCGCTAATCGAACCTTCGTTAATTTTTGCCCTTACCTTAAATACATAAGTGCCACGACTTAAATTAGTAAAATCCTTTTGCGTAGCTGAACTCCAATCAGACCATTGTTTAGAGTAACCTTCTAAATAATATTGAAACTTGATTTTAGATTGGCGATAATAGGGTAGGGAAAAAGAAATGCGAATGTTGTTCCTGCTAAATGGAATTTCTATGGCTTCTTCACTACTTCCATTTTCAGTAAGGGTACTATATTTATCGGTAATGTCTTCTACTTTTCTAATCAGTACCGAGGGTAGTTTTAATGTTTGTGCTTTATTTTCGGTATTGGTAGTGTTGTAAATTACAAAGCCATCGTCAACACTAATTAAATAGATTTTACTACTAATTTGACTAATGTTCTCATAATACTGCACCATTCGGCCATCTAAAATGCTAAACCTGCTCGAATCGATAGCTATTTTACCAGGTTCTGTTAAGTTTACCAAACTCATTTTACCGTGGTTAATGAACCAGTACTTTTTTAATCCGGCATTGATGATTTTATTGGAAGCATAAAAACTGCCAATATTCTTATTTAACGATTCGTAAGGTTTAAAGCTATTGTCAATTTCATCATAAGTTAAAAAACCAGAATCTGATGAAAAAATGATCTTATTTTCTACATTGAAGATATTGATGTTAAAGTTGCTGGGTAAACCATTCTTCTCATCAAAATATTTAATACTGGTTACTTTTTTTAAATCGGCACTTAAAGTCAGTTTGTACAATCCTTTATAGGCATGGCTCACCCAAATATCGCCTTTGCTATCTTGTTCTACATAACGTGATGGTTCTCCGAAACCTGTTATTTTATGGCTAAATTTCCAGTTGCCGGCAGCATCTTTTACAAAAATGACCAAACCAGTATAAGTACCTTGAATTAGGTAGTTGGGATTTGAGTTTAGTTTTTTGATGGTCCAACCTCCACTAATGGTTGATATTTTCTCCATCCTATCGCCCACAATGTTAAATGTACCATCGTTATGGCCGCAAATCAATTGGTTGTCTATTTCGCTCAAGTCCCAAACCTGCCCTTGCGAATTTGGAATGAGTTTAAAATCAAAAGAATTGAATAAATTTCCATTCTCAGGTATCCACGGACTCCAGAACAGCCCTTGATTGGTACCCAAATAAATTTTGTTCTTAACAATTAAACTAGAATAAACAGTCCCAAACTGACCGGCTTTGTCAAAATAGAAATATAGGGGTGAGTTTAGTTCAATGCGGTCTATACCATTATCTAATCCTGCCCAAAGGTTCTGTTCATTATCGGCATATAAACTTAGAATGGTATTGTTCTGTAAACCACTAGATTTATTAATGCGCTGCACAACTTTGCCATTCTCGTCAATAATGATCAGCCCATTTAAAATGGTACCATAAGCATAATATTTATCTAAAATTCTTACGCCATTGTTCAGTTGGTAGGTTTTTAAAAACCAGTTGGCAGGGCTGTTTAACGGTGTAAAACTTTGACCATCGTATATAAAAAGGCCATTTTTACTGGTGCCGATAATAAAGCTGTTGTTTTTGTATGGCAGGATAGATAGAATACCCGTATTGCCCAATATTTCACTTCCTGCTAAGGGTACAAAATTTCTTCCTTTAAGTTCAAAAAGACCTTTGCCCAATACTTCGGCAAAGAGTTTTTGATTAGCCTGATGTAAAAACAAGAAAGCATTTGGGGCTTTTAGTACCACCACCTTTTTATTCTCGTAAAGATAGATGGTAGAAAAAGATTGGAAGAGGATTCGCTTTCCATCAACATATATTTTCCAGATCTCATCACTTAATTGATAAGGTTTTGGAATGAGTTTAACCAACGAATTATAGGTTAATTGTTTGTTTTTGTACGACCAATAGCCAAACTCACCAAAACTACCTGTGTAAATGGTACCATCGCTACCTGTAGCTACAGAACGTACAATTTGACGATTTGGCATTTTATATTGTTGCCAATATTTGCCATCATAGGTTAAAAGTCCTTCGGCGTTACCAAAATACATCAAACCATTTTTGTCTTTGGCAATAGACCAGTTTTGGTTACCCGATAAATAAGATGATTTTGGATAATTCTGAACATAGGGAACCCCAATACTTTGAATATCATTGGCAAAAAGACCAATTGATAACAACAAAAAAGCAAAACAAGTGATGAAATATCTGAATGTATTGTTTTTCATGTATGCAAAGGCGCTGCTAGTCAAATTGTTGTGCAAAATAAATAATTAATAGAGATAAAAAACAAAACAGGACTTATTTCTTGATAAAGGCAAAAAATACAGCCAAAATGATCAGCACAAAAGCAACGATATGGTTCCAGGCTATTTTTTCGGTTTTAAAGAACAGGATAGAAAAAATAAGGAATACAGTAATGGAAATGGCTTCTTGGGTTACTTTTAATTGCATTAAGCTAAAAGGACCGCCATTCTCTTTAAACCCATATTTATTGGCGGGTACTTGAAAAATGTACTCGAACAAGGCAATTCCCCAACTAATGGCAATAATGCTCAATAAACCTAAACTTTTACTCCACTCCATATCCTTAAACTTTAAATGCCCGTACCAGGCCAAAGTCATGAAGGTATTAGAAATTAAAAGGAAAACTACTGTTAAAAAAGCACGCATATCATTGTGTATAAGTTAACAATTTAGTTTGGGTCTAGTTTTTTGCTACGGGTTGAGGCACTTTTACATAATACCCAGTTCCATCATAAGGGCGTTTGCGTGGATGTGTAGTACAAGCTACAGAACAACATCCTTGTAGTTCATCACCACATTCATCACACTGTGTAAAATGCTCATTGCACTCTGGATTGGCGCAATTGATCATTTTAGGTGTAGTTTTACCACAGTTTAAACAGGTAGAAACAATTACTGGATTTACAGAATTTACATCTACTGCAATCCGATTATCGAACACATAACATTTGCCCTCGAAATCTTTACCACCAGCCTCTTTGCCATATTTGATAATGCCACCGTGCAATTGATACACATCTGTAAAACCATGATGTAATAATAAAGCCGATGCTTTTTCGCATTTGATGCCGCCTGTGCAGTAGGTCATCACTTTTTTATCTTTGTATTGGGCTAATGCTTCAATCTGATCTGGAAAATCGCGGAAATTCTCAATGTCTAATGTAATGGCATTTTTAAACTTCCCAAGGTTATGTTCGTAATTGGAGCGTACATCAAGTACCACCACGTCATCACGATTTAACATTTCACTAAATTCTTTAGGCTCTAAATATTGTCCTGTTTTTTCATTAGGGTTAATGATACTGGTATCGCGTAAGCCAGAATGCACAATTTCTGGTTTATATCTGCAATGCATTTTAATAAATGATGGTTCTTCAACCTCATCTATTTTAAAATCGGTTTTGGCAAACCTTTCGTCAGCTTTAACGTGGTTCATATAGGTTGCACAAGCTTCAACAGTACCGGAAACGGTTCCGTTTAAGCCTTCTTCGGCAACGATAATACGGCCAACTAATCCTAAAGATTTACAAAAAGCCAAATGGTCTGCAGCAAATTGTTCTGCATCTGCTATTGGAGAATAGCAGTAATAAAGTAGGGTGTGATATGTTGTCATAATTCATTGATACCGTTGCAAACGGCGTTTAATGTTGGCAAAGATAGCAAAAAAGATTTAGGGCAAAAAAATAAGGTTTAGGATGCCATACCCTAAACCTTATCTCTTCAGTAGATTGTTAACCTTTGCTAAAAACCATAGGTAATTCTAACTCCTTCTTCTACTTTTTTATTGCCATCATAAGCATAGCCATAACTTACGCCAAAACCTAAACGCTCAATACCGAAATAGAATTCTTTGTAATTCTTTTTGTTGGGTTGGGTTAGGTAGTTCACGCCAACAATCTCTTCTAGTTTTAACTTGCGCAACAAAGGAATTTTATTGATAAAGAAACCGGCAAAATTGTGTTCAATATGGGCCTCTAAATATTGTTTGTCTGTACTGTACTGATAAAAATCAAGATACCTGAACTTTCTTAGGTTAGGAGGGAATACGGTAGAATTGTTTCCTCTAAAATGTTTGCTGTCTGGGTAGTAAACGGCATTGTTGTTTAAGAATTTCCCTGCACCAATTACAAAAGAGGTATAGCCAAATAGACCTGCACTAATGCGTTCTTGATAAATTTCTACACTTAATAGATCGTAATCTACATCACTGCTCAATATACCTTTGATTCCTTTTCTATAACCTAAGCTTAAGCGTGGGAACCTAGATTCTTGGTAAAACTTGCCATCAGGTCTGGTAATATAAGTTTGACCAATAGTGTAGGTTAAATCTGCAGCAATGTTAAACGAACTATAGGTCGGAAACAAAGGTGTTTCGGTAGTTGGGGTAAAAGGATTGTTCGAAGTGTATTCTTCATCCTTAACGTCTCTAAATTTATAGTTACTGGTATTTTTTAAAGTGTAGTTTTTAGCATAATTAATCGCTACAGATCCTTGTAAACCGTCGGCCAGTTCTCTGGTGGTAGCTACGGTAGCATATTCTTTTTTATAGAATTTAGCAAGGTTTCTCTCAAATAGCAGAGAGTTGAAGGTATTAGAGCGAAGACTCATCGATCCGTATCTGTTGAGATCTGAAATTGATGAACCGAAACTTGCACTAACACTCGCTCTTTTTAAAGGGTCGTAATAATAGTTAGCACTGATATTGCCCGTAAACATGCGGTTAGAAAAACCATACCTCACTTCAGGACTGATACTATAGTACTTTCTATCTTCTAAAGTTTTTCTGTAGGTTACCCCATACTTAAGTGCAGCTCCCTCAACGGTGTTAAAAAACACAGAACCTAAAATTGGATCGAAATAGATCGATTTTTTATTGTACCTGTCATTGATGCTATAGCCAGATAAGAACAGTTTGCCTATACCAAATTTATTGTTTTTCTTTTCCAACGAATCCAGGTATTGTTTAGATGTTTTACGCAGGGCGATGCTATCCTTTTTCTTGTAGTCGAATTTTTCTTCGTCTGTTAAAGGAATTGGCCTGTTGTTCATCCAGTACAAAGAATCTTTTTTATTAACCGCTCTGGTTACTTTTAAAATCTCTGCAGTAAAATGGTTTTTCGGAAAATTGGGATGAATATTGTAATTGCTATAAATACCCATATAATAACCTTCAAACTTAAAGCCAAATACATTGCCCTTAAATTGAAATCTAACGGTTGTTGGCATATATACACTTTCAACCTTGTTATACTGTTGACTAATATTTAAAGTGTCTACAAAATTAATTCCTGCGGCTTGGGTTAAATCTAAGCTGGTACCCATTAAACGCCAGCTGTTATCGGCAATGTAAACCACACCTCTAAAAACAGGATCGTTTTTTCTGCGTGGAATGACTTCGATTTTATTAATAGTTACTCCATTTTCTTCCGTAGTACCCAAGAGCTTATACTTATAATAAAATAAAGCATTGTCGGCAATTGGCGATACAAAGCTTCTTGAGCTTAAACCACTACCTTCTAACATTAAGTTTTCGTAAAAATTAATAATCAGATCTGAGGCTTTATTAAAGCTAAAAGAGTTATTTCTTCCAGAAACTTTAGAAGACACCATTTCTTCATGGATCTTGTTAGGACGTTTAAAGCTAAATATAGATTGAGATTCTGATAAATATAAAATACCTCTTCTATTGGTATCTAATTCCAGCATTTTTTGGATATCCTGTCCAAAGAATTTTTTTGGCGCCCCTACCAATTTTTGAAGACCTTTAATATATACGTCGCTACTAAAAGACTCTACTTCTGTTAAGTGTTTTTTCCTGTTTTTAATGGCTTGTCTAATAATTTCAAATGCAGGGTCTTCCGCATTTGGCCTTACTACAATGTCTTTTAAGGTATAACTTTCAATACTTAAGGTTTGGTTAACCACCATGTCTGCAGTTACATTGATATTTTTTTCTACAGTTTTGTAGCCAATAGCTTTAAAAACTAAGGTTGCATTGCCTTTATCAACCGTTAATTGATATTGTCCGTCAACATTGGCAGATGCCCCTTTGGTAGAGTTTTTAAGATAAATTGAAGCAAAAGGAACAATTTCTCCATTGGTGTCGATAATTTTACCAGAAACTTGATGTTGCGCCAAAGCAGTACTAAAGGTTGCCAGGCAGCATAAGAGTAGGAAGTAGGTTTTCTTCATATAGGGTTAAAGATAGAATATCAAGTTTTGATTTTAGGCAAATAAACTGTTAAAGTTTGTTAACTGGTAATATATTATATTTGTAGAGCCATTTTTCGGACTAATGGTTGCATCAAAAAAAAATAAATATGTATAAAACATTACAACCCGTTCTACAAAAGGAACTTGAAGAAATAGAAAACGCTGGATTATTTAAACGTGAGCGAATTATTATAACCCCTCAAGGAGCTGATATTAAAGTGAGTTCTGGTGCAGAGGTAATTAATTTTTGTGCCAATAACTATTTAGGGCTATCATCTCATCCTAAGGTTATTGCTGCTGCCAAGCAGGCAATAGACGATTATGGGTATGGAATGTCTTCAGTTCGTTTTATCTGTGGTACTCAAGATATACATAAAGAGTTAGAAGCAAAGATCTCTGAGTTTTTAGGTACAGAAGATACTATTTTATATGCAGCAGCTTTTGATGCAAATGGAGGTGTTTTTGAACCTTTGTTCAATGCCGAAGATGCCATTATTTCTGATGAATTGAACCACGCTTCTATTATAGATGGCGTTAGACTTTGTAAAGCTCAACGTTTCCGTTATAAAAACAGCGATATGGAAGATTTAGAGCAGCAGTTAATTGCTGCAAAAGGTTGTAGACACCGTATCATTGTTACCGATGGTGCTTTTTCTATGGATGGCTCTGTGGCACCTTTAGACAAAATTTGCGATTTGGCCGATAAATATGAGGCATTGGTAATGATTGATGAATCGCATTGCTCTGGTTTTATTGGTAAAACAGGAAGAGGTACCCACGAACATTTTGGCGTAATGGATAGGATTGATATCATTACAGGTACCTTGGGTAAAGCATTGGGTGGTGCATCTGGCGGATTTACTTCTGGTAAAAAAGAAATTATCGATATGTTGCGCCAGCGCTCTCGTCCATATTTATTCTCCAATACATTGGCGCCAGCAATTGCAGGGGCTTCTGTTGCAGTATTAGATATGTTAAGCAGTACAACAGCCTTGCGTGATAAACTAGAAAGCAATACCAAGTATTTCCGCGAAAAAATGACAGCAGCAGGTTTTGATATTAAACCGGGCTTTCACCCAATTGTTCCGGTAATGTTATATGATGCCAAAATAGCGCAAAATTTTGCAGCTAAAATGCTCGAAGAGGGTATTTATGTGATTGGTTTCTTTTATCCGGTTGTAGCTCAAGGTAAAGCCAGAATTAGAGTTCAACTATCGGCCGCACACGAGCAGCATCATTTAGATAAAGCAATAGCCGCATTTACCAAAGTAGGCAAAGAACTTGGCGTAATCAAATAGAATTTAAAGCACCTTTTACAGGTGCTTTTTTGTTATCCTAGGGTTCGTGTAGACACGAACCCTAGGTAGGGCTTATATTATGGTTCGCGTCCGCACGAACCATGATATTCTTAGATTGATCAGGAAACGAATATCAGTAATTCTTGGCAAAATGAGCCCTGCTTTTCGCTTTACTCCGCCTACGGCTCCGTGTTCGCTACAATCAGGTTTAATTAACAAGGGGACTGCTGCAAGGCGAAGGTTCAAAGAGCTACCATCTTCTGTATATTAAACCCGATGGGAGCGGCACACAGTAGAGCGTACAGCGGGAGTATCGGAACAGAAGCGCTACAGAATTTACTTTCCAGAAAAGAAGAATGATCAATTTTTGCTCCCAAGAATGTTTAACAAATGGAAATTTTATCTTTATTTTAACCAAATAGTTTATTTTTATATCCGCAAGCAAACGTTGTTGTCAATTGAAGTAACCCCAAATCAATGAAGAATTTCTCTAAAGCACTATTTGCCCTTACGTTTTTAATAGTAATCGGTAGCTCTTGTAAAAAGGATGCAGCAACCGAAAGTAATCCAAAAATTATAACTGAGGCCAAAACAATGCTCAATGTTTCTTATGGAAACCATGCCTCAAAAATTATGGATGTGTACCTCCCAACTAATCGTACGGCAAATACCGGCGTAGTTGTTTTTGTACATGGTGGAAGTTTCATTGCAGGTGATAAGAGTGACTTTACTACTTTTGTAAAAGAGCTGGTAAGAAATGATTATGCTGTATTAAATATCAATTACCGTTTGGTAGATGCTACAGGCCTAACAGATTCTCCAACAAAGCATAAACGAAGTGAGGTGTTGGTACAAGATCAGGTAAGTGATGTGAGTGAGGTGGTAGATTATGCCATTGCACATGCCAAAGAATGGCAGGTTAGCGAAAGTAAAATTGCATTGGCAGGTCACAGCGCAGGTGCAACACTATCTTTGTTATATACTTATGGCAGCCGAAATACCAATAAAGTAAAAGTGGTGGCAAATTTGGCTGGGGCCTTAGACCAAACTTTTTCGGATATTCCTTTTTACTTTTATTTATTACCAGATTATATACTAGAGGCAGGTTACCGCTATACAGGTTACGTGGCAGAAGCAGCAAATGAACAATATTATAGAGCCATCAGCCCTTTGTATGTGGCCAACGCCAATCAAAAAATTCCGACCTTAAATATCTTTCCAGAAAATAATGCTGTAGGAGCCTTACCTAAACAGGGGAGAGCTACATTTGATGCTTTTACAGCAAAACTGAACAGTTTAAATGTGCCCAATAAATTTGTGATGGTAGCTGGTGCCGATCATGAGTTTACCAAAATGGGTAATTTTGATATTGTATTGAGTGAAACCATGACCTATTTGAATGCCAATTTAAAATAGTACACAAGTTGAGATCGTTTTTTTAGTCTCCTTAGTTCATTTTCTTGTAATAAATACACTTCAAGTTAATTTTTGGACTCGCTGGCTGTAAAATATTTCTTATAAATGCTGTATCTTTGGCAGATGTTACAAGACCAGATCACACAATATACCACAGAGATCAATGCATTTGACACTACAAGTGCCGATGAGCTGGAGCAATTTCGTATCCGTTTTTTAGGAACAAAAGGCATTATCAAAGATATCTTTGATGAGTTTAAGGCTGTTTCTCCTGAAGAAAAAAGAACATTGGGGAAGGTATTAAATGAGTTTAAGCAATTGGCAGAAGCTAAATATCAAGCAATTAATGAGCTTGTAGCCAACTCTGGTCCAAAAACTGAAGATTCTGGTGTAGATTTAACTTTGCCAGGCGAAGGATTTGAAGTTGGTGCTCGCCATCCATTGGCTTTGGTACGAAGAGAGATCATCGAGATATTTAACAAACTAGGTTTTAGTGTAGCAGAAGGTCCGGAAATAGAAGACGATTGGCATAACTTTTCGGCTTTGAATTTTCCAGAAGAACATCCTGCAAGAGATATGCAAGATACTTTCTTCATTAAAAAAGGAGGAGAGAAAGGTGACATCGCTTTGCGTACACATACATCATCTGTACAGGTGCGTATGATGGAGGCTGGTCAGCCCCCTTTTAGAGCATTAATGCCTGGTCGCGTATATAGAAATGAAGCAATCTCTGCAAGAGCACACTGTTTCTTCCACCAGGTAGAAGGTTTGTATGTAGATGAGAACGTATCATTTGCAGACTTGAAACAGACTTTATTCTATTTCGTTCAAGAATTATATGGCGAAGGTACCAAAGTGCGTTTTCGTCCTTCGTATTTTCCTTTTACAGAACCATCAGCAGAAATGGATATTTCTTGTACCATTTGTAAAGGTGCAGGTTGCCAAATGTGTAAATACAGTGGTTGGGTAGAGATTTTAGGCTGTGGTATGGTAGATCCAAATGTTTTGGAAAACTGTGGCATCGATTCAAAAAAATACAGTGGTTTTGCTTTCGGAATGGGTATTGAGCGCATTGCAAACTTAAAATTTGAGATCAAAGATTTACGCTTGTTCTCTGAGAATGATGTACGTTTCTTAAAACAGTATAAATCGGCTGTTATTTAATTCAGGCCTACTAGGGTTTAATAGTTTAAATAATAATATGCACATGAAAAACGTAATTGGTTTAGTATTGATTCTTATACTTGGTGTTTCTTGTGCAAAAGAAAGAAACCTGATCCCTAATGTGCCAGTTAACTTCAGTTCGCCATTAACAGACCCACGATTAAGCAGACTAAGTACTGCCGGTGGTGCGGTAAGTTTAACAGGTTATGGTGTAGCAGGACTGATTATTTACCGTAGAGCTGATAATGCTTATGTGGCCTATGATCGTTGCAGTACTGTTAATCCAGAGAAAAAAAATCCGATCAATATAGACGATCCTAATTTAACGGCAACCGACCCAGCTTCGGGTGCTAAATATTCATTGTATGATGGGAGCCCGGTAAAAGCGCCAGCTACCACATCATTAAGACAATACAGCGTTACCATTGCAGGTAATACTATACAGGTAACAAATTAATGGAACCAGAAAAAATTAAAGAAAGTATCATCAGAGCAGCTAAAGAGCTCTTTCGTAAATATGGTTACCATAAAACCAGTGTAAATGAGATTGCAAAAAAAGCAAGAATAGCCAAAGCAACCATTTACAAATATTTTGACAGCAAAGAACAGGTTTTAGATGCCATATTAATGGATTATCTGGATGTAAACCTTCACGAAATTTTAAGTAATAAAGTACAGTTTGCCAACGAAGAAGAACATTTAAAGGCATTGGTGATGAAAACCTGCCGCTTATCTTATACCGTTTGTAATGAGTTTATCGGTTGGGATTTTGTGAGAGAAAACACCAACTCTCAAGAGTTTTTGAAACATCTTTCAGATCAATTGGAAGCACTTTTATTGTCAGCATACTTAGAATTAGATCACTTTAAAAAGAACCCGGCACGTAGAGGCGGATTGGCATTTCTATTAAAAGCAAGTAAAAGCATTGTCTTTTCTTTTGCCTTTACTTCTGTAAGCGATGCCGATGTGCGCAAGAACTTTGTCACCTTCCAGAAAGAAATCCTACCTTATTTGGTAAAAGCTGCTTTGTAAGGTTAGTCTTTTGTTCCCCACGGAGCAGATGGAGTGGCAATGGGTTTAGTTAAATCAAATTTTACGGTAAACAAACGATCAGAACCTATTCTTCGTAAGTTGTAGGTAAACGAGTCTTTAGTTAAGGTAATCCACCATACATTGCCAGCCGCTGCAGGCAAGAGATCTAAGGTTTCTTGGTCTGCCGGAAAAATTTGGATGCTTTCTTGTCCGCTATTGGTAGCCAAGCCGCCGTATTGTGTAATTTGATCAGGTGTGCCATCTTTATGTCGATGGTCGTGTTTCAGTAAGATCCTGTCATTTTTAAGTTTCAGTACCCAAGTTCTCGATTTATCTTCACCAACAAAAAATGGAATTTTAATCAGACCGTCTTCGCAAGACCTTACATGCATCATCAGTGACTTATTTTTGAAATCGTCTGTTAAACCTTGCGTAATTTCTCCTTGGTAAGCCTTGCCACAATGTTGTTTCAGGTTATTCCAAAACTGCTCTGCGCCAGATTTTTGTTGGGCTGATACAGCTATGTTCACTAACAAGAGCAGGATAAGAAGGGGAAGGTACTTTTTCATGATTTTAACTTAAACCACAAGATAAGCGCATTTGATGGAAATCAAAATAAAACTATTTGGTTAGTTTGTTTTTTTTAAGAAATTGGCTAGCTTGGTTGAGCTAAATACTTAACTAATGAAAATAAACGCTACTCACACTCTTCTCTTCAGGATTACTTTGATCCTTACTTTTTTAATAAATGCCGAACTTAAAGCGCAATTTAAATATGGTGCCAAAATCGAAGTTGGCCGAATGTCGTACCTCAGTAAAACCATACGTGGAAATGCAAGTACAGGGCCAAATCTTGGACGCCCCCGCTTGGAAGAAGGTAAAGATGGTACAGAGATCAACGTCGTAAATGGTTTTCGTTTTAGAGAGGTATTGCTTGTAGGTGTGGGTGTAGGTTATTTAAATTACGAGGGCGCTAAAGGATACTCCATTTATGGCGACATCGAAGCATTGACCTCCAAGAAAAAATGGGCTGCCTTGTTTGGTTTTAGGGCAGGTACCTCCAACCTTAAAGATTACAAAAAATCGGGTACGGTAGAATTTAATACAGGCGTTAACTATAGGCCTATCCACCAATTAAGACTTTATCTAAAAGGAGGGGTAAGCTTTGCATACAGCTCGTCGTTTACAGCGCTGAGGTTGGGTGTTGGGTTTTAATTTTATACTTCAATCGTTTAACTAAATAACCATAGGGCTACACCAAAGCTCAACTTGTACCTGAAAACAGGAGTAATGTTTGCTTATATGGCCATGTTTATCCCCATAAGAATTGGTGCTAGCTTGTAAATGAAATAGCTATAACTTTGTCCACATTCTGAGCTGTAAGGAATAGCATTGATGTGCCTATTCAAAGAACATATAATTGTTAAAATGGTTGTATTCCAAGCCTAAAAATGAGTATCGGCATTGATCCCAACTCAATTGTTGAGATCAATACCGATGAAAAGGTTGAGTTATGAACCTGTTTTTTTTCTCAGATAGCTACATTCATCATCAGTTAATGGTCGGCTAAGATCTATTTTATTGCCATCAATCGTAACAGAACCAAAATCAAATGGAGTAGCCAATTTACCTGTTAAAGCCACAAATTTACCTTGGTACATGGCCAATATGGCATATTTCTTTCCTTTTTTAAGCATCGCTGTACTCGTTTTCAACACACCCTCTTTCATCTCGCCCAGTACAATAATATCCTTGGCAAAATCTTTACCTTCTTCTAGAGCTGTTACAAAACATTGCGGCCTAATCTTTCTGCCGGGATTATCCGGACACGATGTTTCAAGTACAATCTCAAATTCTTTGGCGGGTTCTGGTGGGCACCAACTCGATGGAAATTTAATAGTGTTCGAACTAGCAGGGTCAAACTCCAACACATCATTCGGGAAATCCTTTCTCCAATAACTATATACCAGAGGTAAAAAGTTACTAGCCGTGAAAAAAACTGCTTTATGTGCAATATGAATGGGCTTGCCTTTGTCTAGGGAAATCACTGCGTTTTCTGTTGGTTTACCAAAATCAACTTTGACTCCGTCGTACCCCTTGATATATTGTTTTATTAAGATGCCTTGTGTCGTATTAAAATAGTCAGGACAATCTGCAGACATTGTTACACTTGTATACTGAATTCCAGATTCATTACGCTCACTTGAAGTAGCAACCTGCCAACTAGATAAGTGCGTCATTTCAAAGGTAGCTTCCAATTTTCCAGTTGTGCTGTTCTGTTTCACTACTACATCAGACTCGTATCTCCATGCGGCCAAAGCCTCGTCGTAACTGTACACCTTTAGGCTACTGCCATTGCTAAGCAAGGTTCCATCTATCTTTTTTGCTCCTGTAGGGATAGATATCGTCGTTTGGATTGCTTGTCCAAACTTCTTTACAGCTGTACCGTCTGTGGCAGCCATCTCCATCGAAATCCAGCCAAATGTATCGAAAAATACATTTTTATTATCCGTTGTTTTGCTGTTGAGCATGCCACCCGGAAAATTTTCCTTGGCCTTATTGTTTATGGGGTTAAAGTAGGCCAACGTATAACTTACATTACCAGATACGGCGGCATTGTCTTTGTCCATCAGCTTTGTTCCAGCAGGGATGTTCACTGATGCGGTTGTGCCTGTTGCAGCTACAGGGCTTGGAGCAAAGGTAGTGCTACCCACGGTTACACCAGAACTCGGAACCGCTGGTAATGCCCCCTGTTTGGCACTTACTCCATCGGGTGTATCGTTAACCTTTACCATCGATACAATAAAGTGGCGGTGTCCTTCCTGCACAAGTACTGCCTGTACATCTGCAGGCAAGTAGCCATTGGCTGTGGCATGTATCGTAAATTCGGTGGGTGCAGTGGTGCTGGGCAGTACTCCTTCATTCAAAGCAACGGCCAAAAACCCAGATGCAGTGCCCAGGTTCTTGCCACCAAGGTTGTCTACCACATCGGCTGCATTTTTGCCATAAATAGATATCTTGATTTTCTCGTTTCCGTTAACGTCTAATAATGCACCCGTTTTGGCATCTACAAACTGAAAAGAGGCTGTCGCTTTAGAAAAGGAGCCATCTATTATGGTTACTACCCCTGCTCCTGGGTGTATGCGTTTACAAGTGGTCATTGTTGCTGCTGTTAAAAAGAGTAGCAGTATACGTTTTAATAGGTCAGTTGTCATTTTCTTAGTTTTTTTGGTCTTTGGTCGATTGTGTTTTTCCTAGTTTAAAATTCAGCTGTAAGTTGCCATAAGGATAGAATTGTAGGCTGCTTACATTACTTTCGATAATTGCCCTATTGCTTTCGTTGGCAGTTGGGGCAACGCGTCCGGTTCCGGTAAATCCTAGCCGTGGTTTACCTTGATAAAATGTGCCTATTTCAAAGGCAAATGAAACCCTTCTGGCTTTTGCTTGGTTGCCCAATATCAAACCTAGATAGGGACTAATTGGCATTTTCTTCGATTCTAGGTACAAGTTGCCCAGGTCCAAATTGTAGTTTGGTTCACGAAAATCTCTCGATGCCGTAATCTTCAAAAACGAATACACTGCACCAAAGGACAGCTTGATACCAGAACGGTTTTTGCTCAATGCAAAATCAGAGAACAGGCCTATTATACCACTCCGAAGTGTGTATTTGGCACTATAATCTACAGTTCCTTCTGTTCCACTGGTAGTATAGGGTAATTGAGGGAGATAACTACCCGTTAAACGGAGGTCCCAGCGCTTGGCAATGGGGTAGGCAAACTGAAGGCCTGCACCCGTACTACCCAAGTGTACGCCCATATAGGGTTTACGATGATCTCCAAGGTTGGTGGGTTTACCCACCGGAGCTGATGGCTCTTGTGCACTGGCAGATATCATCAATAGCACCAGTAAAAATGTATAGAGAAGCGTTTTGTTCATGTTTAAAAAAAATTGAATGTTTGGTTATTAAATCTATTGAGGTTGGGTAAGGGTTCAATCAGCCGGAGGTGGTTTACTTGCACTTAAACCTGCTGTTTTGCTATCAATTCGTAAGGCAATTTGCTGTTTTTTTAAAGTGTCGATACTGGTTCTTTTGGAATGAGGTCTTTGACTATTTTTTTCTTCAGAATAAGAATTTGTATATATAAAGTGCACGAAAATGCTACCAGCAAGAAATATTAAAGAGAGGCATTTTTTCATTTTTAACAATTAGTATAAATAAGATTGCTTGTTGGTTCTTAATTCAATATTGATCTGAACGAAGTAAAACTATTTATAAAATGTGAGGCAGCAGTAGCAATAACCCCGTTTCAACGTTTTTTCAACGGTCTAAGTGGGTAGTTGGCTTGTTTGAAATTGCTACTTTAGAACTATGGTTGCTAAAAAGAAATCCTTAACGACAACAAGCAATAAGCCTACAAAAAATTATCGGGTATACTGGTGGATCATTATCATTGGTGTCATGTTAATGGTTTTGGTGTGGTTATATTTTGAAGCATACACCAGCAGCTGATGATGACAAGCTTTTTTAATCTGAAAAAGAATAAACAGAATAGTTGTGTATCTTTATTTGCCAGCCCATGGTGTCAATTTATGGTATTCCGTTCCAAGTCATTTTTACAGTATAGCTTATTAAACCTGTGTGGAATGGTATTTTTTATATCTGTTAGCGCTTTTTCGCAAACCATTCCCTCTAAAAATTTAATTAAAGTATTTAAAAGGTCTGATGTTGACCAAACTCAAAAATTTGCAGATCTATGTAGTGAACTACTTTTAAATTTTAACGAACGTAATTTTAATTTACGTGTAAGAGAAATACAAAAATATCTACGCAACAATACCGATGAGAGGGTAAGAATTAGGACGTTTATGTATGAGCGGTTTGGTTATCAAAAAATAAACAAGCCCGATACCCTGAACACTGCTATTCATTATTTTAAGATGATTAAGCTGGCTGGTCCATTAAAAGATGAACAACTTTTATCAGAACTGTATAGTAAATATGCAGCATTGTGTGCGCCAAGTGAAAAACTATATTACCTGCTGAAATGCATAGGAATTAGGGAACATATCGGCTTGAGCCATTTCTCGGATATTTCTGCAAATTATTATTGGGCAAGTGAGTTATTATATAGTATCACCGATTATAGAAGTAGTAGTACTTATGCTGCACGATGTGTGTCTTTGTATAAAGAAAAAGATAAACGAGATTTTTTGCTCCACTACATCTTAGCGGTAGACCTAGCTGGGGCCTCTTATCTAAAAATCAATCAACCTGATAGCGCAATTTATTATTATCAACATATCAATAATCTGATTGATGACCGCATAGCCAATCCAAGTCGCTATAAATCGCCAATGACCCCACAAATGCTCGAAGTATGGCGAGGTGTTGTTAAAGGTGGAATGGCAAAAGCTTATATGCTTCAAAAGAAGTATGCCGCTGCCTATACTTTATTATTACAAAACCTGAAATCAAGCACCCATTTTGAACAATGGGACGATGTTGCGGGAGTTCAAAATTCGTTGGCAAAAATAGATGAACTAGAACAGCGTATCCCTTTGGCCATATCAAGGTATTTGCAAGCTTACCATTTGGCATCAAAAAGCTCCAAATTAGCTATTTTAGAGTCATCTGCAGAGGGTTTGTCGACTGCTTTTGCCACTCAACAGCAATACGACAGTGCTTACATTTATCATAAAAGATACCTGCAATGGAAAAGTAAATTAGATCAAAATATCAATCAAAGCCGTTTAGACATTGTAAAAACACAGGTAGATTTTGAGAAGATGGAAAAGGAATTATTGCAATCACAAAATAATTTGCTTAACCAAAAAAGGATCCGCAATTCTATCTTGATCACTATTGTATTTTTAACTGCAATAGCCCTATTACTGTACAACCGTAAAAGGTTACAAATGAGTTTACAAAATGAGAAGCTGGAAAAAGAAAAGCAGATATCGGATGCTGGAATAATTTATGCTCAACAACAGATAGATTTCTTTATTCAGAATATTGCAGAAAAAAACAATTTGGTTAAACAGTTGCAGACCCAACTAACCATGGCCGACAATGCAGAGGTTACGTTGGCACTTAACCATTTCACTATTCTTACCGAAGAAGATTGGCAAAAATTTAAAGTTAATTTTGAAACAATTAACCCACGGTTTTTATATCGATTGAAACAAAAAATGCCCCAAATTACTCAAGGAGAGCAAAGAGTGATGGTGCTTACCAAGCTAGGTTTTAGCACCAAAGAAATGGCCAATGCAACTGGTGTTTCTTCAGAAACCATTCGTTCTGTGATTAGTCGGATGCGTAAAAAGTTCAATCTTAATGCAGATATTCGTACAATAGCTAATGAAATTTAACCCTTTTATTGAAAGGTTAAAGTCGAAATATATAAGTGTAGGATACTAAAAATAAGCTGCTAAAGCTCCTTATCTCCCTCATAAATATAAGAAACGTTGTACCAACCTACAAGATCGTTGGTATTGGTCATCTCTGCTGGCGATCTAAAATTAACGCCTTCAGAACGGAACATGTTTTGAGCTAAAGTTAAGCCATGTTCTGTGCCTACTGCTGCGGTAAGGTATGGGGGGCTAACCCTAGTATAGATATAGAAGGTCATGCTATAAGCCAAACGCTTTTTCGATTTAAAGCCATACACTTCCCAAGTATTGACATACCTGTTGTGGCCTTTTAAAGTATCGCCATTAAATTTATACTTTAACAAATCTACTTCAACACGTTTAGGTAATTGCGATAGTGAATCTTTAGATTTAAAAATGAGTTGGCTTGGTGGGGTAAAATTCTTTAACCTATCTAAAAATAATCCTTCTGGCGTATAATCTTTAGAAACTTCTTTGCCCCCAGTGGGATCGCCTTTGTACACCTTAAACTCAGAAACTTCCATTTTTCCGGTGTAATTAAAGGTTGCAATTGGAGAATTGCTTGGTTTTGGTTGTTCTGCATCTTTTTTCTTGCAAGAAAAAAGCAAGCTCATTGCCAATAATGACAAAAGGGGCAAGTATGTTTTCATATTTTCAATAGTAGATGTTTCAAATGTAGCAAAATCTGTTGTACCTAAAAGTTAAGTTTTCGTTAAGGATTTTAATGGATGGAGTAAATCTTTAGAGAAGAATACTTTAGATATGTTGACACAGTAGTTTTTTGTTGATGTAAAACTGATTGTCACGTTTGATATTAATCTATTGATGATCACAAATTAAATTGGATTTGCCATCCTGTTTACTCCCTTCTGATTTTTCTTTCAATATATTTGCTATATTAAAAACGTCAATACTCCTGATGGAACAAATACTTTTTGATTACATAGAAAACTATATTCAACTTTCAGTAGAAGAAAAGCAGATCATTAAAGATTTGAGTCTGATGAAAACTTACGAGAAAGGAACGGTATTGTTAGCAGAAGGGCAAAAATCACAGGATAACTATTTCGTGCTAAAAGGTTGTTTAAGGAGCTATTATGTAATTGATGGCGAAGAAAAGACCACTGGATTTTATACAGAACTGGAAGTATTGGCTCCACTTTGTGTAATGAAAGGAACACCATCCGAGTATTATATCTCTTGTGTAGAGCATACTGTGTTGCTGGTTTCCAATCCCAAAGTTGAGCAAGAAGGATTTGCTAAATTCCCAAGATTTGAAATGTTATGTAGGGTACTGTCGGAAAAATTAGCAGCCAAAATACAATTCGAATTTGACAGTTTTAAAACCTCCAATCCAGAGAAACGTTATCTCACTTTATTACAAAACCGCCCTGATCTTTTTCAAAGAGTACCTCAACATCAATTGGCAAGCTATTTAGGTATTACCCCTCCATCATTGAGCAGGTTACGAAATAGGTTGGTGAAAAAGTAACAACTTTCCCATTATAATTTTTCAGAGGGCTTCATTTCTTAACTTTAGTTAACGGATTAAGTATAACTCGGTTCATAATATTGTAGAAATATTTGTAATCATTATGAAAACAAGAATAGTTTCACTCACATTAGTGTTGAACCCTCTATTGCAGTTATACACCGCTCTTATACATTTCATTCTAAAATATGCAAATGATGAAAGCAGCGATATGTAGTCAATACGGTCCCCCAGAGGTTTTACAGTTACAAGAAGTAGCTATGCCCTTGTGTAAAGACAATGAAATATTAGTAAAAATTATGGCTACAGCTGTCAACTCTGGCGATGTTAGAGTTCGGGGCCTTGTCGTGAGTGGTTTTCTAAAAATAGTTATGCGATTGGTTTTGGGTTTTTTTAAACCTCGTCGCCCAATTTTAGGTACTGTTTATGCAGGTATTGTTGTAGAAACTGGAAAAAATATAAGCCAGTTTAAAGTAGACGAAAAGGTATTTGGAATAACGGGTTTCAAGTTTGGTACCTATGCAGAATATATTAGTGTGAATGAAAAAAGTATTGTAACCCACATGCCGATCAATGCGAGCTTTGAAGCAGCGGCCTCGTTGCCTTTCGGCTGGCATACTGCCATTCATTTTTTAGAAAGAGCGGGTATTGAGAACGTTAAAAAGCCAAAAGTGCTCATTTATGGTTCAACAGGGTCGGTAGGTGTGGCAGCAGTACAATTGGCTAACTATTTTAATGTAGCATTAACTGTAGTTTGCAGTTCTGAAGGTAGGGAATTGATGAGAAATTTAGGCGTTGATAACGTTATTTGTTATGACCTGCAAGATTTTACACAAACACCTCAAAAGTTCGATATCATTTTTGATGCCGTAGGTAAAACATCCAAGCCTGTTTGTAAACATTTGCTCAATACAGGAGGGAATTTTGTAACAGTGGGCGGTTTAGATATGGCAACTGAGAAAGTTATTCACCTTCAATTTATTAGACAGTTATTTGAAAAGCGGAAATGTAGGGCTATTATTGATAGGGTATACCCGTTCAGCGACATAGTGGCTGCACATGCTTATGTTGATGCTGGCCGAAAGAAAGGAGATGTAGTAGTGACTATGTGTGAAATTGATGAAGTTGTTAAATAATGGGGACAAGTACCTGGGCTAAATGTCTTTTAGAGGCTTTGGTTTATAAGGAGGAAGTTTAACTGAACTTATTTTGAGTAGGCTTTCTGGTATTCGGCAGGGGTTAGTCCTGTTGTTTTTTTAAATGCTGTAAAGAAGGTCGATTTTGAATTAAAGCCACTGTCATAGCCTAAACTTTCAATGGTATAGTTTTTTTCAGTTTCCAATAGTTTTTTTGCTTTTTCAATTCTATATTCCTTAATCAGGCTGGAGAAAGATTTACCTAATATTTCATTTATGTATTGCGACAAGAGATGCTTGGTTACTTTTAGTTCTTTTGCAGCTTCTTCGAGTGTAAAGTTTGGATTAAGGAACAGCTCTTTTTCAATAATGATGGATAGTTTTTGACCAATGATATCCAACGTTTTTGGGTCAATTTCTTTGTTTTTATACTTCTCTTTTTCTTGGAAAAAACTGGTTTCACGGCTGTTCTTGAAAATTAAAAGGAGCACAATTACGTATAAAATAAATGTGAATGACAGTGCTCCAGTTATATAAGAGGTATAGGCTGATGTATTATAGGCCAGCCATATCAGCGCAACCCCCAGGTAAATGCTCAATATCCATATATCTATTTTGCGTAGGCTTTCTCTCTGTTTAATTTTTTTGACAATTGGCAAAAGGTATTTTGCCGACAAAACAATATAAATGAACCACTGGACGTAGATTGCCAATAAAATCCACTTGCTCCAAATGCTACGATATTCAACATAGGGATAGAAAAAGCCTAAAATAGATATGATGGCCACATAAGGTATCACGTGTTTTGCCCAATTGGGCTTTTGATCTTCTGTATAGGTTTTGAGGTATAAAAAAAGAAATGGACCAATTAGCACACAGGCAGAAAGCCCAATCTGGATAAAAATATTAGATAGATGTGGATTGAAATAAAAAAATACAGACTTAATGATCCTAATACTTAAAACCAGCAGCAGCAGGGATAAAAAATAATTCGTAAAAATTTTCTTTTTGGCATGTACGGCAAAATAAACCGAAAGCAAGAAACCATTAAAAGCACCCAAGGCACTAAAAAAGAAGAGGAATTGATCTGATCCAGTCATTTTAAGGTAAATGAATAGTGGTTTAAGTTATTGATGAACCACTTCTCGTTAAAATTTGTCGAAGGTAATTATTTTTTGCAAGACTGTTATTTATCACTAGCTATCTAATTTTTATAGCAAAAACAAAAAGGACCCTTTTAAGAAGTCCTTTTTGTTTTCAATACTTTATTTAACTGTTGCAAAGTCGGGGTCTGCTAACTCCAACTTTTTACTGAAATTCTTTTCCAGCAGTTTGCTTTCTGCTAATCAACAATAGTTGTAAGCAGTAAACCAGCTTACTTGGTATAAGTATATGCTTGGGCAAAATCATTTTGTGTAATGGTTTGGTTAATTTCGGCTCTTGCTTGTCCTTCTATTACAGGTACGATTTTGATATTGAAACTGGTGCCTGTTTTTGCTGAGGCACCTAAGCCTACTATTGTGCCATCAAGTGGCATAGCCGTTTCTACAACTACAGGTCCTGCAGACAATTGCGCTGTAGTGATATCCACTACTGGTTTATCTGCTTGTGTTTGGCCATTGACTTTAAAAAAGACATTCCCCTGGTTTGCACCGGCTGCCGTAAAGGATAAAGCAAAATGTTCGGCATTTTGAATTCCTGTTGCGGTAATTGTAAATTTCATGTTGGCTGATTTATTACTGTCGCCCCCATTTTTATCTTTTTTACAAGATGAAAGTGCATTCATTGCCATAACAGGCAACATCAATAAAATTAAATTTCTAATCGTTTTCATAAGATATGGTTTTAAATTTTTCTAAACAATAGGAGGCAAAGCGTGGATTTGATCCTATTCCTTTTTCTGTAAAATTAGAACATGCCTAGCTTACTAAAATGGTCATTTTGTCTTTAAAATGATCATTTACATCTCCTTTCGGTACTGTTGAGGGGTGGTGCCAGTAAATTTTTTAAAGAAACGGTTAAAATTAGATGGATCTGAAAAGCCAAACTCATAAGCAATTTCTTTTGCTGATTTGTTTTGGTAAAGCTGTTTCTTTATTTCTGAAATCAGTTTATAATGGATCATTTGTTGGACTGATAGCCCGCTAAACTGTCTGCAAATTTTATTAAGGAAGCCTGGGCTTACATTAAGCATTTTTGTATAGGCTTCAACACTCCGATTATCCACAAATTTCTTTTCCAGTAAAGATCGAAATCTATAAAAATCTGAGTGGACATAGGGATCCTTTTGAACATTGTAGACACCTATATAATATCTATTGAGAATAACAAGTAACTGATATAAAAGTGCCCTGATCAAATGATTGCTATCATTATGAAGCTGCCCGAATTCCTGTTCTATTCCATATAAAAGTTCTAGACATTTTCCAAATGGTATTTCAGAGAGCTGCATGTTGGTAGGACGTAAATATTGATGGAAATAATGAAATCGATACAGGAATAGTTCATCTGAAAAAAAAAGATGGAGAAAATCTTTTTCAAAGAATAGCGTATAGCCGCTTACTTTCTCCTCAATTTGCCAACGGCGCATTTGTCCTGGACTTGTGAAAATAATGGTTTGTGGAGTAATTGATACCTTATTTTCGTCTAATGTAAAAGTGCCAGTTCCCTTTTCGATAAAGATAATCTCGTAAAAACTAAATTGATGTAACGTACTATTTGATACATAATTTTTCAATGTTTCAATACGTCCAATATCTAATAAGAGTTCAGAACCGTACTTATAGGGGAGAAAGTGATAAGTTTTGATTTTTTCAACAGCTGCCATTTCTTTTTACTGTTTCTTCCCGCACTAAAAATGAGTTAAAATATAAATTCCCCATATCTATTTAATTGACAACACAGTGTACGCTTTAGAATGATCAGAAATATCATACACGGTTATTTTAAAATCGTGTAAGTGCAGTTATTCATAAATTACATAGTTTATTTTATCTACACCAGTATTGCCTGTTTTTTTATCATATGCATATAAAATCAGTTCATAATTTCCGCTAGCATTAATTTGGGTTTGCCCTTCGAAAAGATTAGTCGAGACAAATGTCATTTTAACATCTTTCAGCTGTTTGCCATCCTTCTTAAGAATTCCCTTCACCTCAAATTCTTCAGCATTCCAAACACCTCCTTTTTCTATCACACAGCCGCACATCATTACAACGTTGGCCTCAAATTGGAATGGCTTGTCCTTAATCGAACTAAGAGCGATGTACTGATGAGTGCGAGGTTTCAATATATCTATAATAAAGCCTGGGATTTCTAGGATAATTCCATCTCCCAATATATCCTTGCCCGGAATTAGCCACAGTTCGGTACTTACTTTTGCCTGTGCCTGTTTGTGGTTGAAAGGGGAGACCACCTCTATGCTTACAAATGTAGGCTCATCAATATCTATTTTGGCCAAAAAACCTGCCGTTTGTGCATCAACAATTGAACTTTCTCTAGTCTTCACTGCTTTCATAATCAGTTCTGTATTACCTGTGCTGCCACTTGTTTTGCCTTCAGCCAAAATCTGCTGGTTTGTTTTATTTCTAATGATTACATAAGCGCCTCCAAGCGAACTGCCAATGAATTTGGCATCTCTCGCTTTGGCCCTTACCATAATTTTAGTTTCAGTAGCAGATAGGGCTTTTACAGAAATAAGGAGTGCTATAACAAATAATAATTTCTTCATGAGTTTTCTTTTTTTAGGTATTCGCTTTTAAATCTTTTATGAAAAGAGGTACTTTCCAGCTTTGCATCTATATGGTCGAGATAGCGGAGTATGCTAAGATCTTCATCCAAAATCTCCAATATCGCTCTTTCACAGCTCTGCCAAATAGTTTCAAGTTGGGGCAACATCTTCAATGCTTTTTCAGAAAGAGAAACTAGTTGCTTACGTTTATCAATACTGTCTTTTCTAACATACAGATAACCTTTATCGGTCATCTTTTTTACAATAATTGCTACAGAAGGATGTGCGTAACCCAAAGGCTCTGCAATGGCCGTAATCGAAATTTCCCCCTCTCTCTGCAAAAGCATGAACACTAGGTACCAGTTTGGTTCAATATCTATTCCCATCTCTTTATAGAATTTTCTAACATCATGCGACATCCGGTCGCTAATCCTTTTCAACCTACTATCGAGTGCCTTATATCCCAGTTCCTTAATAAGATCAATATTCATATTTACATTTTTAAGGCAAATATATAATAAATAAAGTTAACTATATAGTTAACTTTATTTATTTGAGTCGAATTTGTTAAAATATTTTAATGGATATACTGGACAAGCCAAAATGATTGATCTTGCAACACCATTTTAACTTTAGCTATAAAAAGTAAGAAGAAATCAATCACATGGATAAGGTTATTCGAGGTAGTAATTTGCGTTCAATTGCTACATCTTCATATCACATTGGCTAAATAACTCAAATTTTTGGAGAGGATTACTTTACATAAAGTTAACATATACCGTTTTGGTTTTTGGTTCATAATTAGCTATATTTGCATAATTATCAATGTAATTCGTCATGAGTAAAGAAGTATTAGAAATTTCTGTAATGGTTGATGAACAATTTGACATGAGCTTTAACTTGGTTGAAGGCATTTTTGGATTAATCCTTAAAGTTTTTGGGAAGTAAAAAAGTTCACTAATTGTTTAAATAATCGAGTTAAGTAACTCGATAGAGATGGTATGTGCTAAAAATGGCATTAACACCTCATTACTTTACCTATTTCTGCCTTAAACCTTAGGCCTTCTACCTTCCACCTTTTTATTATATTTGCAGCAATGAGTAGAAACAGAAGAAATGCTGAGCCTATCCGGATTGCCGGATTGAGTATTATTGATATTGCCGAAGAAGGTAAAGGAGTGGGCAAGGCCGACGAATTGGTTATTTTTGTAGACAAGGCCGTTCCAGGCGATGTGGTGGATGTGCGTTTGGTTAAAAAGAAAAAGAATTTTGCCGAAGCCATTATTGAACGATTAGAAACCCCTTCTGAATTTCGTAAAGATCCTTTCTGTAGTCACTTTGGTACTTGTGGTGGCTGCAAATGGCAACACATGGATTACGATGCCCAATTGCGTTTCAAACATAAAAATGTAGAGGCGGCTTTGCAACGTTTAGCCAAAGTAGATACCACTGTAATGGAACCAATTTTGGGCTCTGCAGCAAACAAGTACTACCGTAACAAACTGGAATATACTTTCTCTAATAAACGTTGGTTAAATGCTACTGATATGGAATTTGAAGCTGAAGGCAGAGAAATGAATGCCCTAGGTTTTCATGTTCCACTACGCTTTGATAAAATTTTAGATATAGAACATTGTTATTTACAGGCCGAACCAAGTAATAACCTCCGATTAAGTGTAAGAGCATATGCATTGGAAAAGGGGTTGAGCTTTTACGATCTGCGTAACCACGAAGGAGCATTGCGTAACCTCATTATCAGGACTTCATCAACCGGAGAAGTAATGGTAGTGGTAGTTTTTGCTTATGTAGAACAAGAACAGATTGATGGATTAATGGAACACCTTAAAAATACTTTTCCAGAAATTACATCACTCTTATATATTGTAAACCAGAAAAAGAACGATACCATTTTCGACCAAGAGGTGATCAATTATGCAGGTAGAGATCATATTTTTGAAGAAATGCCAGTTGATGGCTTGGCAGGAGGAGTGGTGAAGTTTAAAATAGGTGCAAAATCTTTTTATCAGACCAACTCTGAACAGGCTTTTGAACTGTATAAAATAACCAAGGAGTTTGCTGATTTTAAAGGCGATGAACTGGTTTATGACTTATATACAGGTGCAGGTACAATTGCCAACTTTGTTGCAGGTAGTGTGAAACAAGTAGTAGGGATAGAATATGTGCCAACAGCTATAGAAGACGCAAAGTTTAATTCTGCCTTAAACGGAATTGACAATACGCTTTTTTATGCCGGAGACATGAAGGATATTTTAACTCCCGAGTTTATTGCAGCACATGGTAAACCAGAAGTGGTAATTACAGATCCGCCGAGGGCTGGAATGCATGCTGATGTGGTAGCCCGATTATTGGAGATGGAAGCACCGAAAATTGTATATGTAAGTTGTAATGCTGCTACACAAGCTCGTGATCTGGCTTTGCTAAAAGAAAAATATGATGTGGTACGTATCAAACCAGTAGATATGTTTCCGCATACACAGCACGTAGAAAACGTGGTGTTGTTAAAACTTAAATAATGAATAAACTTTGCATTTATTTAGGCGCCCTAATGCTACTGATTGCTTGTAACAACAATAAGCAAACAGTAAATAATGCTGCAAATACTGCCGATACCACTAAAAATGGTTTTACAGTAGATTATGGCAAGCAAGAAGTGGATACTGTGGTACTCAGTACAACAGATTCGGCATTTGTGGTGAAAAATAAAGCAATTAAAGATGATATGGGAGATAAACAAAAGGATTACACCATCCAGGTTTATTTTACCAATCTGAGTTGGCCAAAACTCTCTTTTAAAAATGCAATTGGAGCAGATTTGGCATTGACAGGAGATTTAGATGGAGATCATCTGCCAGAATTATTGTTCAGACCAGAGTGGTTTAGCAGTTGTTGGTCAACTGTTAATTTGTTCTCCTTAAAGAACCATACTTGGAAAATGATCAAAAATGGCAGTATGTATTTTTGTTCAGATCAATATCCATTAAGTAAACGTGTGGTTAAAACGGATACAGGTTATGGTTTATTAACCGATAGTTTAACCGATGATAAATTTATTACCCTAAAGAAAACGATCAAGTTTTAAGAGATATGGAATCGGAAGAGTTATTGAGCAATTTTGGCCAAGAAGGAAATGGCGAAAATAAAGAAAAGAAAAAAAGCCCGTTAATCAGTTTAGAGAAGGATTTAACATTTTATGCTGAATCGATCAAAGAAGTTGCGGTAGAGATTATGGTCGAAGGGATTTCTAAAACTCCAATTTTTATTGCACACCAACATCAGGTAAGTATTGGTGAAGTGATTTTAAATAAAGAAGACCTGAATACCGATTGGACTATACAAGCCTCTACATTAGAAGAATTTGTTCAAAAAGGGATCATTCATCCTGATAAAAAAGAGCAGTTTCTAAAGACCTATAAAAAGCCAGAAAACTACATGTGTGTTTTCGTAATCGTGCCCGAAGGAGCTAATTTTATTTATTATCCTTACCCTAAAAGCGCTAACTAGCTATTGATATAACTTTCTAATTGCGAAATGGTCTGTTTTTGATCTGCGATAATAAATTTCACCACATCACCAATAGAAACCATACCCAATGTTTGCTTATCGACCATTACAGGTAAGTGCCTAATGTGTTGATCTGTCATGATCTGCATACATGTGTCTATGCTATCTGCAGGACCAACTGTAATTGGTGTTACCGTCATGGCATCACTAATAGGGGTATCCTTTGATGATTTACCATGTAATATAATTTTTCTGGCATAATCACGCTCAGTAAAAATGCCCAATAACTGTTCGTTCTCCATAATGAGCAAAGCACTAATGTTTTTCTCTGTCATTATCTTTAGGGCTTCTAAAACCGAAGTAGTTGGAATAACGCTATAAAGCTGAACAGGTTTAGCGTTTAATATCTGTTGAACTGTTTTCATAATCCTTTGTTTGTTAGCTACTTAAATATAACTTAAAAAAACAGCAATCACAAGAAAGAAATGGCAACAATTATAAACATCTTGCGCAAAAAGTTAGATATGGATGGTGGTTCTTTGTCCATCTTTCCAGACCTGATATTTTTCAAGATCCTTAGCTATTTGTTTATAAATCAGTGTTAAAATGTAGATATCATCTATAAAACCTAGGCCAACTATAAAATCGGGGATCAGATCTATAGGGGAAATAAAATACAATAGGCCTGCGATAACGGTAACAACTGAACGTTTAGACAGCTGTGTATAACTTCCGTTAGCATAGTCTTTGGCTAATGAAAAAAGCAATTGTAATTGCTGCCAAACATCGGTTAGGGCACCTTTGTGTAAGGTAGCTTTTTTAATACCTTCCTGTATTTTTGCTAACGTTTGATCTTTGTCTTTTACCAATTTTTTGGCCTTTTTACCAAAAGAATTAAAAAGGGTTTGAAGTCGATTGAGGTTCATAGGGTTTTTGTTTATCAACTATTGTCAATAAACGTACCTAAATCAATTTCCTTACAGAGCGTTTGTAAATAGTGCTTTTGGTCTGGTCTTCGACTGGCTTAAGTTGGTCGGGATTTACAATCTCGACCATAATGTTAAGGCAACATTTCTAAAATCTCATCCACATACTTGCGGTCATTGGCCAAACGTGGTACTTTATGTTGGCCACCCAGCTTTCCACGGGCCTTTAACCATTTGTAAAAAGTATCTGGTGGAGCATTGTGTACCTTTGGTCTGCGGAGTGCCATGTCTTTAAAACGCTTGGCATCATAGTCAGAGTTTACCTCACGTAAGGTTTCGTCCAATATGGTAATAAACTGCTCAAAATCTGTTGGCTGTGTTTCAAATTCAATAATCCACTCATGTCCTCCAGCCTCTTCACCTTTGAAATAAATAGGACAGGCCGTGTAATCCTTTACCTTTGCTGCGGTTGTTGCACAGGCCTTGGTTAAGGCATTCTCTGCATTGTCAATAATCACCTCTTCGCCAAAAGCATTGATAAAATGTTTGGTACGTCCTGTAATCTTAATTCTGAAAGGAGAAAGTGAAGTAAACTGAATGGTATCTCCAATTAAGTATCTCCATAAACCTGCATTGGTAGAGATAATGATGGCGTAATTTTTATGCAGCTCTACTTGCTCTAAAGAAAGGGTCTTTGGGTTTTCATCTTCTAAGTTTTCTAAGGGTAAAAACTCATAGAATATACCATAGTCAAGCATTAATAGCAGCTCTTCAGAGTGATCCTGGTCTTGGATCCCAAAAAAACCTTCAGATGCATTGTAGGTTTCTAGGTAATACATCTCATCAGAAGGAATGAGTTCTTTGAATTGTTCTCTATAGGGTGCAAAGTTTACAGCACCATGAAAATAAAGTTCCAGATTGGGCCAAACTTCTAATAGGTTATTTTTTCCGGTTATTTCAAGTACTTTTTTGGCCAGTACAATGGTCCATGTAGGTACACCAGAAATATTGGTTACGTTCTCTTTGATGGTAGCTTCGGCCATTTTATCCATCTTTTCTTCGTAATTATCCATTAGTGCAATGGAAATATCAGGCGTTCGGTAATATTCTGCCCACATCGGCAAATTTTTAATCAATACAGCAGAAAGGTCGCCATAGTGGATATCATCGCAAAGCTGATTGATCTGGTGACTGCCACCTAAAACCAGCCCTTTTCCAGTAAACATCTGGGTGTTTGGCCTGTTATTGCAATAAATGGAAATCATGTCCTTTCCACCTTTAAAGTGGCACTCTTCTAAAGCTTCTTCAGATACTGGAATAAATTTACTTCTATCGCTTGTTGTACCAGATGATTTGGCAAACCATTTGATTTCTGAGGGCCATAAAATATTCTGTTCGCCCTGGAGCATGCGCTCGATATATGGTTTTAAGGTATCGTAGTTTTGGATTGGAACCCTTTCCTTAAATTGATTGATGGTAAGGATAGATTTATAATCAAATAATTTACCCCATTCTGTATTTTCTGCACTCGAAATCAAAGTATGGAACCATTCTTCCTGAACATCTAGGGGGTACTTGATGAAAAGCTCAATCTGATGGATGCGCTTTTTCATGTACCAAGTAAAAATCGAATTTACAATTGCCATTTGATCGGTAATTTATATTTTTTTTCTACGCAGTACGAAGTTCGATCCTAAGTACACCTTTCGTACCATTTCATTTGCTGCCAATACTTCTGGTGTTCCAGATTCTAAAATCTTTCCTTCAAAAAGCAGGTATGCTCTATCTGTAATAGACAATGTTTCTTGTACGTTATGGTCGGTAATTAAGATGCCGATATTTTTTTGTTTTAATTTAGCAACAATAGTTTGGATTTCCTCAACCGCAATGGGGTCAACCCCAGCAAAAGGTTCATCTAATAGAATGAAGTTTGGGTTTGCAGCTAAAGCACGGGCAATTTCGGTTCTCCTACGTTCGCCTCCAGAAAGTAGGTCACCTCTGTTTTTTCTTACCTTATGCAAACTAAATTCATTAATTAACTCTTCTAGCTTTTCGTGTCGTTCTTCTTTGGTCAGTTTGGTCATCTCTAAAATGGCCATAATGTTATCTTCAACCGTTAGCTTTCTGAAAACACTGGCCTCTTGCGCCAGGTAACCAATCCCTTTTTGAGCCCTACGGTACATGGCATCTTTGGTAATGTCTTCTCCTTCTAAAAGAATTGTGCCCTCATTTGGTTTAATCAAGCCTACAATCATGTAAAAAGAGGTTGTTTTACCAGCTCCGTTGGGGCCAAGTAAACCCACAATTTCTCCTTGGCTAACTTCAAAAGAAACATTGTTTACAACAACACGTTGTTTGTATTTTTTAACCAGATTTTCGGCCTTTAATATCATTCTGTGATTTTAGATTTGCAATTTTAGCGCTACGATTTTATTTAAATCGAACCTTCTATTTTAATTCCTTTAATATTT
Organism: Pedobacter sp. Hv1; assembly: GCF_001412215.1. Classification (GTDB taxonomy): domain Bacteria; phylum Bacteroidota; class Bacteroidia; order Sphingobacteriales; family Sphingobacteriaceae; genus Pedobacter. The sequence goes on along the minus strand of NZ_LLWP01000001.1, from coordinate 744,031 downwards.
AATTGTAATCGTTTTTTGTCTTTCCAAACGTTTTCTTCAATTGTATAACAAACAGCAAAAGTTTGTTTTGGTTGCAACAATTTTTCAAACTCTCCTAATCCAAAAGCAATGGCCTCAAAAATAGCTGAATTTTGTTGCTTTATGCTTAGTTTTAAATGGTTTGCACCAACAACTTGGGCATTCCCTGCCAAAGATACACCATTACTTACAAAAATTGGCGCCATATTTTGAGGTCCAAAAGGAGCCATTTGTGTCAAGATCCGATAAAATTTTGCATCAATTTGCGATAATTCAATCGTTGCATCAATTTTAATTTCTGGAATGAGCAGGTTAGGACTAATGCTAGCCGAAACCACTTCTTCAAATTTTTCGGTAAATGGGATTAGGTTTTCTGGCTTAATGGTTAAACCAGCGGCATATTTATGGCCTCCAAACTGTTCTAGTAAATCGCTACAGGCCAAAAGGGCTTCGTATAGATCGTAACCTACTACCGAACGTGCAGAGCCAGTATAGTTTCCATTCGATTCGGTTAAAACAATGGTTGGTCGGTAATATTTTTCTGTTAAACGCGAAGCGACAATGCCAATTACGCCTTTGTTCCAGTCTGACTGAAATACAACGGTTGTTTTGCGGTTCATTAAAACTTCGCTTTCTTCAATAATGGCTAAGGCTTCGAGAGTAATGTTCTGATCAAAAGACTTGCGCTCGGTATTTTGCGAATTGATAAATGTACTCTGCTCATCTGCCAGTATCACCTCGTCACTGAGCAGCATTTTAACAGCATCTTTGGCATGTCCCATTCTTCCAGCCGCGTTAATGCGTGGAGCCAATAGAAATACCACATCGGTAATGGTATAAGAGTCTGATTTTCCAGAAATCTGCATCAATGCTTTTAAACCTGTACACGGATTGGAGTTGAGCTTGGCCAATCCAAAATGTGCCATTACCCTGTTCTCGTCTACTATGGGTACAATATCAGCAGCAATGCTCACCATACAGAGATCTAGATATTGCTCGTAATATTGGTCTGGTAAATTGTTGATTTGGCAATAAGCCTGCGCTAATTTAAAACCAATGCCACAACCCGACAATTCTTTAAACGGATACTCACAATCTGCTCTTTTTGGATCAAGCACAGCCACAGCATCAGGTAATTCATCACCCGGTAAATGGTGGTCGCAAATGATAAAATCTATAGCTAGCGTATTGGCATAGGCAATTTTATCAACTGATCTAATTCCGCAGTCTAACGCAATAATTAAGGTAAAGCCGTTTTCTTTTGCAAAATCAATTCCAGCAGTAGAAATTCCGTACCCTTCTTTGTGTCGATCAGGAATGTAATAGGCAATTTTGTTGGTAAATTGACTGAAAAAACTATAAGTTAAGGCAACTGCGGTAGTACCATCAACATCATAATCGCCATAAACTAAAATGTGTTCGTCATTTTGTAAGGCGCTGGTAATTCTTTCTATGGCCTGTTCCATATCCTTCATTAAAAAAGGATCGTGTAATTGGGCTATTTGAGGTCTGAAAAAGTATCGGGCTTCTTCAAAAGTAGTAACCCCTCTTTGTACCAGTATGTTAGCTAAACATTGGTCTATATTCAATTCGCGGGCAAGTTTTTCACTTGTTTCATTCTCCTCTTGGTCAACCTGCACCCATCTTTTTTCCATCTATTTCTGTTATTGTTTAATCTCTGTTTAGCTTGCCTGAACTTCCGTTTATCAAGATTTCAATGACGGTAAGTTCATACAGGTTCCCTATCTTTGCCTTGTAGTTCGTAAATATATCATTTAATTTCTTTTCAAAAAATAGCTATGTCTTTGCAAGTTTATACATTACACGAAGGGTCTTATTCTGTGGATATTACCAAAAAGTTTTTGCCTTTCGATCCTACAAAAGATAATCCCAAAGATAGACCTGCTTCTTTATTTATTCATGTACAGCCATTTTTGGTGAAGTTAAAAGATACATTGGTTTTGTTTGATACAGGTTTGGGCTATAGCAATGATCAAGGTCATCTACATTTACACGAAAATATCAAAAAGGCAGGGTTTAACCCCGATGATATTAGTATGGTATTGATGTCTCATTTGCATTTTGACCATTCGGGTGGAATGGTGCATCATTTAAATGGTAACATGGAGCTAAGTTTTCCAAATGCTACCTATGTAATACAGCGAGGAGAGTGGGAGAGTGCTTTTACCAGTTCATCATCATCATACCACACCGAAATTTTCGATTACCTACAACGCAATGCACAACTGAAATTTGTAGAGGGGTCTGGACAATTGACAGCAGAGATTAGTTATGAATTGACTGGAGCACATTGTCCATATCACCAAGTATTTTTAATTGATGATGGCCATGATAAAGTGTTTTTTGGTGGCGATGTTTTGCCAGAACCTGAAGAATTGATCAGAAAGTTTATTGCCAAATATGATTTTGATGGCAGAAAGGCGATGGAGTTGAGAGAAGAATTTGGGCAAAGGGCTGTAGCAGAACATTGGAAATGTTTGTTTTACCATGCCAAATCAAAATCTCAGGCTTATGTTGAACTAGACGAAGATCGTTTTAAAATTGTATAAGTATAGAGCGCTAAATTTATAACGCTTTGATCAACTCTGATAACCGTTCGATAGAAAGAGGTTTCGATATAAAACCTTTAACAGTTGAATAACTCTTTGTTCGTTCAATATCGTTTTCGTATACTGAAGAAGATAAAATATAGAGGTCAACATTTTGTTCGATCCCTAAAGTTTGGTAGGCCTCTACAAATTCCCAACCATTCATTACCGGCATATTGATATCTATTAATACTAGGTTTGGTAGGGTTTTTTCTGCTGTAATTGTTTCACTTAGATAATCTATAGCCTGCTGTCCATTGCTTTTGGCAACCATATCAATATCAAATCCTGTCTTCTCTACAATCTTTTTGATGATGAAAATATTAATATCGTCATCGTCTATCACTAACAGATTGATTTTATCGTCTAACATTGAGGGGGTTGTATAAATTAGAAATACCTTTTCTAATGCATTTAAAGGTAGATAATGCAAGTTGAAATAGCAATAAGTTTTTATAAACAAAAAAGACCTAATATTGTGATTAGGTCTTTTTTGTTTGTGTTTTATTCAACTTATTTTTTAGCTACTAATTTCACTGCTAAAGTAAAATCATCGTAGATAAAGTTGTCACCAATATTAGAAAATACTGATTTTGACTTAAATTGAATACCAAATTTCGTTCTGTCGATGGTAATTTTATCGGCAGTAGCAGTAACAGTTTTATCTGCATTCCATGCAATTGTAGCTGGGAAAGTGATAGAACTAGTAACACCTTTAATGGTTAAATCTCCTGTAACATTTACGCTAGCACCAGAACCGTCAACTTTTTTGATTACAAAGTTAGCTGCAGGGAATTTGTCAGCGCCAAAAAAATCATCAGCTTTTAAGTGTTTTTCTAAACCAGCATTTTTGTCTGCATCTTTAATTGTTGTCATATTTACAACAAAACCGCCTTCAGCAAGTTTTTTTCCATTAAAGCCTAAAGTTCCAGAGGTTAAGTTAACAGTTCCGTTATGAGAACCTGCAAATTTTTTGCCTTCCCAAGTAATAGACGATTTAGTAACATCTACAGTGTAAACATCTGCTTTTGGAGCAAACGCAAGGAAAGAAAAGCTGCTTACAACAGCTAGTAATAGGATTGAGGTGATTTTTAATTTCATCTGATTTTTTAATTTTTTTGTAAAGGTATTTAAATAGTTTTAGGTAAAAAATATCATATGTTAAGATTTCATTTTAGAAAATTTCTATTTAGTCTTAACCAAGATAAGTATGTTAGAGTTAAATATACACAAAAGGTTTAGCTTGCGTTCAACAAAAAATGCCACAATTAAATTGTGGCATTTCGATGTTTTTTTGATGATTGTTAATGTTGTGGCCCAGGGCCAAAGAACATGCTAAATCTATTGTAAAGCGCCTCATATTGGTTATTCAGCTCTTGTGATAGCTTTGTTTGTTTGTATTGGGCTGAAATTTTAATCATAGGCTCCAGTCCGTAGGTGAGACCCATTTGAACATTTTGCATTCCGATCAGTTGGTTTTTGCTTTTCGATACATCTGCCAAATAACCGATCTCTTTCTGTATGTAAGCAGCAGAAGTAGTAAGTAATTTATTCGCTTTATCAGTTTCTCCTAAAATATATAGGTTTTGTGCCATGGTAGGTACACTCATCATGTTACGGATACCATAAATTTTTGTAGGCATTACCTCATCATATTTACGTACCACTTTTTTAGCATCTTCAATTCTACCTGCTTTAATTAATCCAGTAATTAAAGTGTTAAAAAGTCTATTGAAGATCGAAATGTCATCAACCGATTGAGAATCTAAATAACGAGCATTTTTAATATTACCCCATTTAAATTTGTTCATTACATTATTATACAATGGATCTAGGTTAATCAAATCTTCACCTCTGTTAACAGTAATGCTATCTTGTTTTAGTGGTAACAAACGCAAAGCTAAACCTTCATTGTAAAGGTAGTTGTCTAAACCATTAAACTGCTCAGAAGGTACGGTGCTACAGAAATAAACCGGTCTTTTCCAATTGTTGTGTACAAGAATATCAAACATGGCCAAAGTACCTTTGGTTACATATCCCTTGTTAAATTTCCAGTCCATTTCTGGTGTAATTTTGGTCAAGTCTGAAGCAGGTAAGGTGCCAGAACTGATCACATCTTGTGGATTAACAGTTAACTTAAAGTTTTTGGTTGGGATAAAGTTGGTTTTGCTACCATCAATCAATCCAATTTTATCATCTGGATCTTCGGATAACAAAAGGTCAACAATTTCTTTAAGTTCTACAGAACCATTTACAGGCATTTCTCTATAGTACATTACATCTCGCTCTCCAGAAACATACTGCGATTCTTTCATGCTAATAGGCAAAGGCTCAGATTGGTGTACCTTTCTTCTCATGCCGTTGATATACCAGTCAGTATCAAATAGGCTCAGGTTAACTAAACGGATGTCGGGTCTAATGCCTTCTACCTCTTGTGCATACCACAATGGGTAGGTATCATTGTCGCCATAAGTGAAGAGAATAGCATTTGGTGCACAAGATTGCAGGTAACTTACTGCAATATCATGTGGAACCATTTTGGTAGAACGATCGTGGTCATCCCAGTTTTGGTTGGCCATTAACAAAGGAACTGCCAATAAAGAAATGGCAGTGGCGCCAATTGCTGCGGTTTGAGGACTCAGTTTTTTAAATACCCATTCTTTGATAGCAATTACCCCAAGCCCTATCCAAATGGCAAAGGCGTAAAAGGAACCTACGTAAGCATAATCTCGCTCTCTAGGTTCTAATGGCTTTTGGTTAAGGTATAATACAATGGCCAAGCCGGTAAAGAAGAATAAAGTACCAATGATACCTGCATCTTTTTGGTTTCTTCTAAAGTGCCATATTGCGCCTAAAAGACCTAAAATTAAGGGTAAAAAGAAATAACGGTTATAAGAATTACTCTCTGTAATGGAAGGAGGTAAGTGCGATTGGTCTCCTAGGTGTAGGGCATCAATTGGTTTGATACCACTTAACCACTGTCCTTCGTAAATACTACCTTGTCCTTGATCTTCATTTTGTCGGCCTGCAAAATTCCATAAGAAATAACGCATGTACATTAAACCTGTTTGGTAACGGGCAAAGAAGGCAACATTGTCAAAAAAGCTAGGGAAATGGGTATCACTAAAACCCATCAAATCTTTGTAGTAATTTACATGGCGATCTTCTTCACTATACATTCTAGGGAATAATACTTCGTGCTGTAAACGACGGATACTATCTGGGAAACCTTCGTTTTCGCCATAGATTTCTTTAGTTTTTTTGCCAGCGATTTCATATTTCGTAGCTCCTTTTCTGTAGATGTTTCCAGTTTCTACTCTGATTGGGTTACTACCATCGTCTTTATATTTAGGGATCGAGTTATAGTTTTTACCAACTAACAAAGGTCTATCACCATATTGTTCACGGTTAAGGTAACTTAAGAATGAGAAGGCATTGTCTGGATTACTATTGTTCAAGTTAGGTTTTGCCTGAGCTCTGATTAAAATCATGGCAAAAGAACCGTAACCAAAAATGATCAATACCGTAGATAATAAAGCGAGGTTTAAAATCTTTTTCTGGTGTTTGATAGAATATCTAATACCTAATACTAAGCCTGTTACCAATAAGATGATAAAGAAAAGTACGCCGGTTCCAAAACCTAGGCCTAGGGTATTCACAAAGAAAAGGTCAAAATAGGCACCAAAAGAAACCAGGTATTGAATAATGCCATATTGTACTACGGCCAAGATTAAAATACCAACCCCAAATGCTTTAAAGATGCCGGTAGTGGTAGGTTTTTCTGTTTTTCTGAAATAATAAACAAATGCAATAGCCGGAATGGTTAACAAGTTTAAGATGTGGATGCCAATAGAAAGCCCCATGATATAGGCAATAAATAACAACCATCTGTCGGCACGAGGCTCATCTGCATGTGCTTCCCATTTTAATATAGCCCAAAAAACAACTGCCGTAGCTAATGAAGAAAGTGCATATACCTCAGATTCTACTGCAGAGAACCAGAAACTATCAGAAAAAGTATAAGCTAAGGCACCAACGGCGCCAGCACCCATAATGGTAATTAAGTTGCTAGTGCTAATTTCTTCATTTCTTTTAACGAGTACTTTTTTAGCCAATGCGGTAATGGTCCAAAATAGAAATAAAATAGTGGCACCACTGGCAACAGCAGAGCCAACATTCATAAAATAAGCAACTTTAGTTACATCGCCCATGGCAAGCATAGAAAAGAAGCGTTGGATCATTAAGAAGAGTGGGGCACCTGGTTGGTGTACAACCTGCATTTTAAGTGCAGATGCAATAAACTCTCCGCAATCCCAAAAACTTACTGATGGTTCTAAGGTAAGAATGTAGGTTAAAGTGGCGATAAAGAAACAAATCCAGCCTACTACGTTGTTTATTTTTGAATATTTCATTGTCTAAATGGTAAAAATAAAATTCTTTGGCGCATAAAAATGCTGCCGAAAATAAAGAATTAGATTGATATTAGCGTAAAGATTTAAGGTCTTTTAACAAAAATTAACCGTTTATTGTGCGTTTGGGAGCTCTTTTAAAAATATTTTAATTTTTTTTTAATTCGGACTTGCAGATGTAAAAAATGTGCGTAAATTTGCATTCCATTTCAGAACAACGGTTGTGATGGAAAATTGTCCGATAGTATAAGGGTAGTACAACGGTTTTTGGTACCGTTTGTCTTGGTTCGAATCCAGGTCGGACAACAAATTTTTTTCGGATTGTGAATAAAACCGCAATCCGATTTTTTTTAACCAGCATTGATACCCGCAAATCATGCCATTGCAATTTAACCCAGTTAAGATTTTTGCCGGAAGTGGCACAAAAGATTTAGCGAAACAAATTGCCGACGCTTACGGCAAACCACTTGGAAATGTAACTTTAAGTCGGTTTAGCGATGGCGAGTTCCAGCCTTCATTTGATGAATCGATTAGAGGATGTGATGTCTTTTTGGTGCAATCTACCAATCAACCTACTGATAATTTAATGGAGCTTTTGCTCATGGTTGACGCTGCAAAAAGAGCGTCTGCACATTACATTACCGCGGTTGTTCCTTATTATGGCTTAGCTCGTCAAGATAGAAAAGATAAACCTCGTGTAGCGATAGGTGCAAAACTGGTTGCGAATTTATTAAAGTCTGCAGGTATCCATCGCATTATGACAATGGATCTGCATGCTGCACAGATACAAGGTTTCTTTGATATTCCGGTAGATCACTTAGATGGATCGGTTATTTTTGTGCCTTATATCAAGAGCTTAGGCTTGAAAAACTTGACCATTGCATCGCCTGATATGGGAGGCTCATACCGAGCTCGCACATTTGCAAAGTTTTTTAATGCTGAAGTTGTAATTTGTGATAAACGCCGTTTACGTGCCAATGAAATTGAATCGATGTCGATTATTGGTGATGTAACTGGACAAGATATTGTGTTGATGGATGATATTTGCGATACCGCTGGTACCTTAGCTAAAGCAGCAGCTTTAATTATGGAGAACGGTGCAAATAGTGTAAGAGCAGTTTGTACGCATGCCGTTTTATCTGGTAAAGCTTACGAAACCATAGAAAACTCGATGTTAGAAGAGTTAATTGTAACAGATACCATTCCTTTAAAACAAGAGAGTAGTAAAATAAGAGTGTTGAGCACTGCAAAATTATTTGCAAAGGCAATTGCCAATGTAAATGAGCATGGTTCAATAAGCGACCTTTTCAAAGTTTAGAAGAGTTGATCGGTTAACTGTTTAAATTGGTTAATCGTTTATAGTAAGAGTTAACCAGTTATGCAATTAACTAGTTAACCATTAGAAAGAATTTAATTTTAACAATAAATAACAATAAAATGAAAACAATCGCAATTAGCGGTTCTCCAAGAGAGAACGTAGGGAAACGCGATGCTAAAGAGCTTCGCTATGAAGGTAAAGTTCCTGCAGTATTGTATGGTGGTAAAGAGCAAGTGCACTTTGCAGTAACAAGCACAGATTTAAATGAGGCTATTTACACTCCAGAAGCTAACTTTTTAGAAATCACTATCGGTGGTACAAAAACTAAAGCTATTATTAAAGAAGCTCAATTTCACCCTTTAACTGATTTATTATTACACGTAGATTTTCTTCAATTATTTGATGATAAAGAAATTGTAATGGAAATCCCTGTTAAATTAACTGGAACTTCTCCAGGTGTTAAAATGGGTGGTAAATTGGTTCAGAAATTACGTAAATTACGTGTTAAATCATTACCTAAGCACATGCCTCAAGTAGTTGAAGTAAGCATTGCTAAAATGGAAGTTGGAAACTTGTTCCGCGTTCGTGATTTGCAAAAAGGTGAGTACGTTGTAACCAATACACCAGAAGATACAATCGTTTCTGTAGGTATGTCTAGAGCATTGAAACAAGCAGAAACTGAAGCAGCTAAAGGTAAATAATTAACCTAAGTTGTTTAAATAAACAAAGCGGTACAGAAGCAATTTTGTACCGCTTTTTTATGGGATAGGATTTTGTTGTGGACATCAATGACGGTAATTGGTTCGTGTAGACAAGAACCAAAGTTATGGAACCAATGGCTGTGTAATATAAACCTGATTGGAGTGGATGCCGATTTTTCTTCGGCAGCAACAAAAAGCAGGACTGAAATTGCCAAGAGCTACTAACATTGTTTTTCTGAATATCTTAAAGTTGAGATTTTCTGCCAGCTGTTGGTAAAATCAATATTTGTTTTAAAATTTTCTCACTTTCTCACTTCCCGACTTTTCTTTTTACCTTTACCGCATGAAATATCTGATTGTTGGTTTGGGTAATATTGGCCCAGAATACGCTAACACCCGACATAATATTGGTTTTAATATTGCCGATGAACTGGTAGACGACTTAGGTGGAAGTTTCGAGCTTTTACGTTTGGCCTATTATGCTGAAGTAAGTTTTAAAGGCAAAAAGCTTCATGTAATTAAGCCTACCACTTTTATGAATTTAAGTGGCAAGGCAGTTAACTATTGGATGAAAGACCTTAAAATTGCCCCAGAAAATGTGTTGGTACTGGTTGATGATTTGGCACTTCCATTAGGTAAACTCCGAATGAAACTGCAAGGCAGCAGTGCTGGGCACAACGGCTTAAAAAGCATTGAAGAGGTTTGTGGCGGACAAAACTATGCCCGCCTGCGTTTTGGGATTAGTGATAACTTTAGAAAAGGCCAACAAGCAGACTATGTTTTAGGGCTATTTGATAAAAACGAGCAAAAGGAACTGCCAACACTCATTAATCGTGGTGTAAGCATGATTAAAAGTTTTGCAACCATCGGGCCAGCACAAACCATGACCTTGTTCAATAAATAGTTTTCAGCTATTTAAAATAGGTCTTAATTTTTTGGTGTAAAACGTTAATGTTAAATGGTTTGCTTAAAATATCATTAGCACCAGCTTTTACAGAAATCTCCTTATCTGTATCGAGCACACCAGCGGTAAAAGTAATGATGGGGATGTTCTCTTTACCTGCAATAAATCCTGACCTGATCTTTTTGGTTACCTCTAAACCATTCATGCCAGGCATATAGGTATCCATTAAAATAACATGGAAATCGTTGTCTTTGAGCATTTCAAAAACATCAAGACCATTGGTAACAGCTTTCACATCAACTTCCCAGTTCTCTAAAATTTTAAGAATCAAGAATTTGTTGATGAGATTGTCTTCGGCTACTAAAATCTTTAAACCTTTTAATGCAGGGAGGTTTTCTGGATCGTCTTCTTCCTTTTCTATCTTTTTGCTTTTGGCAAACTCATACCATTTTGTAAAGCTGAAGGTACTGCCTTTACCTTCTTTACTTTCTAGTTCTAGTGTACCACCTTTTAACTCGACCAGTTTTTTAACAATTGATAGCCCCAATCCTGTACCACCATGTTGCGAAATGCTATGGTCTTCTACCTGTTCAAACTTATCAAAAATCTTATCTTGATTAACTGTAGAAATCCCAATTCCTGTATCAATGATAGAGAATTTAATTTGACTGGTATTGCTTTTCCTATCAAGAACCTCCACCTTAAATGTAATCATCCCCTCGTTGGTAAATTTAATGGCATTGCTCAACAGGTTCATGAAAATCTGGTTGAGGCGTAACGAATCGGCAATGATAATATTAGGTAAGGTTTCGTCAATGTCTAAAACCAGATCCAAACCTTTCTCTCTGGCTCTGATATTTAACAGGTTAGTAGCTTGTTTAATCAAAAGACGAATGTCTGTTTCAGCGTAATTGATCCTAAACTTGCCCGCTTCTATTTTGGAGATGTCTAGTATGTCATTAATTACACCTAATAATGATTCTGATGACACTTGTAAAAGACCCAGCATTTCTTTCTGGTCATCATCTAACGTACTTTTATTGAGCAAATGTACAAGTCCAATAATTCCATTAATAGGGGTACGGATTTCATGACTCATATTGGCCATAAAATTCTCTTTTGCTTTTTTACTTTGCTCGGCTTCGTTTTTAGCTTTGATCAACTCGGCCTTAAAACTTTCTAGTTGTAGATTTTTTTGTTTGATTTCTCGCTGGCTACGAACCAGCTGTATAAACGAATCTACCTTTGCCGAAGTAATATATGGATCTAGAGGCTTATAGAGGTAATCTATAGCCCCAACATTTAAACCTTTAATGGCATATTTGGCCTCAAGTGAAATGGCGGTTACAAAAATAACCATGATCTCTTGGGTGCGCGAATTGTTTTTCAAAATCTCTACCAGTTCAAAGCCATTCATACCTGGCATTTGTACATCAACCAAGGCTATGGCAATATCTTTTTCCCAACAGATACGCAATGCCTCGTTTGGTGATGTAGTAGTGATAATATTGATGTCATGTTGATCTAGGAGTGCCTCTAGCGCAACAATGTTCTCAGGTTTATCATCTACGATTAAAAGATTAATTTTATTCATGGGTAGGTAACATTTAGGTTATTTTTTGATAGATGTTATTCTTTTTATCGATTACTTTAAATTTTTTGGCCAATTCGGCATCCCTAATGCTTTCTTTGGTGCCAAGACATAAAAATCCGAAGTTAGCTAAACTATTGTAAAAGAGGTTAATTACTTTTGCTTGTAGCTCTGTGTTAAAATAGATCAGCACATTTCTGCAAGAAATAAGCTGGAACTCATTAAAGGGACCATCAGAAACTAAATTATGCATAGAAAAGAGCACATTCTTTTTAAGTTTCCGGTTTAGAGATACGGCATCGTATTTTGCGGTATAATAATTAGAAAGAGAATTGGTGCTGCCAAACCCAATATAGTTCTCAGAATATTGTTTCATTTTTTGAAGGTCGTAGATACCTTCTTTGGCTTGTATCAACACTTCATGGTTTACATCTGTGCCATAAAAGAAGCTTCGATTATATAATTCTTCTTCTGTAAATAAAATAGCAAGAGAGTAAAGCTCCTCGCCAGTAGAACAACCAGCACTCCATACTTTAATATGCTGGTAAGATTTTAAGTAAGGAATTACATTTTCTTTTAAAGATTTGAAGAACAATGGATCACGGAACATTTCTGTAATGTTCACCGTAACCTCGGCCAAAAAATGATCGAAATATTCGGCATTGTTAATCAAGTGATCGGTAAGGTCGAAATAACTCAGCTTTTGTAGTTCAATAATTCTAGTGATTCTCCGTTTAAGAGAAGCCATGGTATAATCACCAAAATCAAAACCATGCACCTTTTTAACCAAGTGGATCAGTGATTTTAATTCTTCATCTGAGATGCTTTCTGCCGGTATTTTATTCTTCATGGTCACACTTAACTTAACCAAACACGTAGCATTGATAATAGTTGGTCTACATCAACAGGTTTAGAGATATAATCGTTGGCTCCTGCCTCTATACATTTCTCTCTATCGTTTTTCATTGCTTTAGCGGTAAGCGCAATAATAGGAAGGTTAACCAGTTGTTTTTGGTTCCTTATTCTACGCATTGCCTCATAACCATCCATCTCAGGCATCATAATATCCATTAACACCAAATCGATTTGAGGGTTCTCCTCAATTTTGGCCAGCGCTTCAATGCCATTGTTCGCGATGATGATCTTAATATCATATGCTTGAAGCGCACTAGAAAGTGCAAAGATATTTCTCATGTCATCATCTGTAATTAAGATGGTTTTATCTTTTAATGCCTTTTCTAATGTATTGGCATGTTTCTTTTTCGTAGGTGTCTGTCTTGCTGCTGCAATGGTAGGTGTTGAAGGTTGTTTTTGTAATTTATTGATGAATAGACTAACCTCATCTAACAACCTATCGTTAGATTTATTGGTTTTTAAAACCATGGCTTCAGTGTATTGCATAATGTGAGCCATTTTATCCCTGTCCAGTTCCATCGCAGTATTGATAATTACTGGAATGTGTTTGAGCTCTTCTTTTGCCTTGATTTGGTCTAAGAGGTCGAAGCCAGAAATGTCTGGAAGTTTAAGGTCTAAGATAATGCAATCAAAGTGCTGTTCTTTCAAAATCTCTAGCGCTTCTTTACCTGTATACGCCTGTGATACTTTAGCACCTCTTTCAATTAACTGTTCGGTTAAAGCATTACTCTGCAGAATTTGATCTTCTACAATTAAAACATTTTTAAAAGTATACTGATGCTGGTTGATCAATAATTCAAAAGCATGATCTAATTTGTCTTTTTCGATCGGTTTTTTTAAGAAGCCAATGGCGCCCTCTTGTACAGCCTTGGTTTCTTTCTCGTTTCCAGCCGACATCATGTGCACTGGAATGTGTTGTGTAGTAGGATCTGCTTTTAACTTTTTCAAGATGGTCCAACCATCCATAATCGGCAGCATTACATCTAGTACAATAGCATCTGGCAATAGTTCAGTTGCCATTTGCAAACCCACATCGCCACTGTGGGCTAGTATAGGATTGAAGCCTTTATCGGTAGCATAAATTTTTAATATTTCAGCAAAGTCTACATCATCTTCAATAATCAGTAGGGTATTGCCTTCTGAGCTTACAGGTAGCAATTCAATACTGTTGGCACTAGACTTAATTTCTGGAGTAATGTCATTCGGAACCTCTGGTAATTCGATGTCCTTATCTTCAGCAGTTGCAACGGTGAGATTTAGCGGAACGAAAAGTGTAAAAGTACTTCCCACACCTTGCTCACTTTTAATCTGAATTTCGCCACCCAAAATATTTGCCAATTCTTTACTAATGGATAAGCCAAGTCCTGTGCCACCATATTTTCTGCTGGTAGAACCATCTTCTTGTTGAAAGGCCTCGAAAATAACTTGTTGTTTGTCTGCCGAGATTCCTATTCCGGTATCGCTAATGGCAAAAGACAATACGGTATCGCCACTGGTTTTTAAAGAAGCATTATTCTTGATGACACTAGACTTTGCCAAACCTATTTCTACACCAATTTTACCTTTCTCTGGGGTAAATTTGAAGGCATTGGAAAGTAGATTTTTGATGATTTGTTCGAGCCTGCCTTGATCGGATACAAAATCAGTTGGAAGATCATGTGCCAGATTAATCTTAAATTCTATTTTCTTGTGGTTGGCAAGTTCAATAAACAGCGATTCGATATTGTTTCTTATTTCGCTTGGGCGTATATTTTCTAAGTGTAGGTCTACACTGCCCGATTCGATTTTAGAAAGATCAAGGATATCGTTAATGAGGGTTAACAAATCATTACCTGCATTGTGGATAACACCTGCATATTTAATTTGCTCATCAGAAAGATTATTGGGTCTATTTTCTTTAAGTATTCTTGCTAAAATGAGAATGCTATTTAAAGGTGTTCTCAACTCATGGCTCATGTTAGCCAAAAATTCCGATTTGTACTTGCTGCTCAGTTCTAATTCTGCAGCCTTAATGCTAATGGCCTCTTTGGCCTCATTGATAGATAAATTTCGCTCTTCTAATTGTTGCGCTTTTTCTTCCAATTCGGTATTGGTCTGTTGCAACTCTTCTTGTTGTACCCTTAACTCTTCTTCAGAGGCTTGTAGTGCCTCCGTTTTATAGATCAGTTCTTCATTGGTGGTACGCAATTCTTCTTGCTGACTTGCCAATTCTTCGGCCTGTTGTTGGGTTTCCTCAAATAACTCTTTAAGTTGTAAATGTGCCAAGGCGCTATTCAGTGCAATTCCTATATTTTCGGCAATATTGCTAATTAGTTGGAGCTTTTTTTCTTGTGGTACCCTTAAAAAACCAAGTTCGGCCACAGCTATGGTTTTGTTCTCAAAAATAATAGGCACTAAAAACAAATGGTTTGGAGTAGTTTCGCCTAGGGCAGAGTTTACCTTAATGTAGTCATTTGGAACATTGCTAATCAGTTTAGATTTTTTTTCTAAAGCCGTTTGTCCAACAAGACCTTCTCCAAATTTAATCTGATGTTTGGCCTTGCTTTGGTAGGCGTAAGCACCAGTAAGGTATAAGATATTCTTTTTATTGTCTACCAAAAATAAGGCACCAATTGCAGCATCAATATAATTTCCAATTTTGGTAATGATGTTTGCAGAAAGCGCTTCTATTTCTTGTTCGCCCTGCATGGCCTCATTTATTTCGGCTGCCCCAGTTAATAACCAGTTATTGTGCTCGTTTAAGGCAGATACTTGTGCCAATTCTGTATTGGTTAATAGAATTTCGCGTTCAGTTTCCTTTTGTTGGTCAAATGTTCTGCGGATATAACGCAGTAAGAATAAAATTAAAGCGAAGATAATGAGTGCACTTAACAGCACTACAATTACGGTCTGGTCGCTTCTTTTTGTGTTAGTTGCTTGTCGTTCTTTTAATAATTCTAACTCTCTAGTAATGATATTTTCACTTACACGAAGAAAGTTAACTTTATAAGTTTGGCCTTTATTGGTTAAAATATCTTGACGTGCAGCCTCAAAACCTGAAGTATTGGCAAGTGCCATGATATTCTTCATGTCTTCTACTTTCTGACTGGCATAGATTTCTAGACTATCAACTTTTTTCCTTTGACTAGGATTATCGCTAACAAGTACCTTTAGATCGGCTATGCGTGCAAGAATTTGATTGATGCTTTTATTATACGGTGCCTTGTAACTTTGGCTTTGGGTAATTACAAACCCTCTTAACCCTGTTTCGGCATTGATCAGCTCTATTTCCGCTTTTTCAGCTACATTAATAACCTTATAAGTATGCGTAATCCAATTGGAACTATCTGTTAACGATTGCACGCTCAAATAAGAAGCTAGTGCAGAGATAAATACAAATGCCAAAGAAACGGCAAAACCTGTGAGTACCTGCTGCTTGAATGTGAGTTTAAACATCTTTTATAGAATGACTGATTATCTTATTTCAAAGCACTAAGATAGTGTTTTATAGAATTGATGGTTAAGATAATTAATTGGCAAAATAAAATATAAGTTTAAACTTATATTCCGAATAGCTAAGGTAATTTTAAGCTGGGCAAGTAGGTAATGCCAATGGGAATGGATTTGTCTCCGATGAATACCTGCGACCGATCATATCGGCTTATTTTATCTTTAGAAATGATAAAGGCCCTATGGGTACGTAAAAACTGTTGGTTAGGTAAAATGTCGGCCAATTCATTAATGGTTATTCTAGAGCTTAATAAACGATCTTGGGTTAAATGAATTTGGGTGTAATTGCCCGATGCTTCAATGTATAAGATATCGGTTAAGCTGACTTTGATTTGCTCATAACCATCTTTGATAAAGATAAAATCTGCCTTCTGCTCTGGCGATTGATTTCTAAGATCGAACAGTTCTTTTGCTTTATTACAGGCTTTTAAAAATCTCGAAAGTGAAAAGGGTTTCAGTAGGTAATCCACCGCATCGAGCTCAAAACTCTGAACAGCATGTTCACTATAAGCGGTGGTAAAAATAACCATTGGTGGTTTGCTTAAAGCCTTTAAAAACTCTATCCCACTAATATCAGGCATTTTAATATCTAAAAAGAGCAGATCAACTTTGTTTTGTTGCAAATAGGTGATGGCTTCAAAAGCATTGGTAAAGCTAGCTTTTAGTTCAATAAATGGCACTTTAGCTGCATGGGCAGCAACTATATCTAGTGCTATTGGTTCATCATCTATTGCTATTGCGATCATTTATAATTTGGGGTTGGCTTTATTTTTGGATAAAGGTGCAAAATAATCATTGATTTTTGTTCAGCACATTGTTCAATTGCGTGTACAATTCTTCTTTTTGGCTTGGGCGTTTGGCTTTGGCAACCACCAATTTTCCTTCTTTATCAAAGATGAAATATTGAGGGTAATATTCTGCTTTATCGGCTGTATTGGCCAGTAGTTCTGCCCAAAAAGGAGCAATGGCTTGTCTGTTCTTGCGCAAATGTATCCCGGTCAGGTTATTTACTTTAATAAATTGTCGCCATGAAGAATCCATATCGTTCTCATCCATATCCAGATATACAAAAACCACTTCTTTATCCTTAAATTTTGCTTTTAGCGATGGTAGGTAGGTCAATTCTTCCTTGCATGGCCCACACCAGGTTCCCCAAACATCAAGATAAACTACTTTGCCTTTAAGCGTTTTGATCAATTCATAGATCGAGTTCATCTTTTCATAACCATCTACAATTTTAATTTGGGTATTGGTCTCATTCTGTAACAGCATTTTTTGAAGTGAACTTAGTTTGGTATTGATATCATTAATGTAGATACCATTTGGAAATTTGGCTTTGTAAGCATTTGCTAAGCCTTCAAATTGACGGAGGTCTTTGTCAATGAATAAACCTATAAGCTGATGATAGTTGTACTGTTCTACCACATTTGTTGGGAAGTTTTTGTTGCTCCCGATCCAACGCCAATAAGGTTTGCCGTAATTTTTAACAATGTGATTTGCACTGTCTAAGCTGATGCCAAAATAAGGAATGGGCTCATTTGGTTTAATGTTCTCCTTTTTGATTTGTTTAAATGCCTTAGTTTCTAGGTAACTTAGGTAATTACGCACAAAGCCATAGTATTGTGGGCCTGCCGGAAATGTTTCTGGTTTAGGGTCAACGTTGTCAAAAATCTCAAAGATCAAGCTATCCATTATAGTTCTATCTAATGCTTGTGTTCTGATAAAATCGTTGAGGTAATTATAACTGATGTATTTAAGTTCGGCAATAATAGCTTGTTTGTCTTTTACAGCAAGGGTAGCAGATTGTACTTTTTTTATTTTCTCATCTCGCTGGGTAAAATAAGGCAATACTACTTGTTTTTGCAGTTCTTTTAAGGGTAATTTGGCTAATTTGTTACTCCCATCGCTGTCCATAAAAAATGGATATTGTTCTAAGTCTACAGTCTGCATTACTGTGTTTTCTGCTAAAGCTGTTCCGTATAAAATTTTTAAGGTTTGATCACTTTCGTTGAGGCTAAGCACTAGATTTTTGTTAGGATTTAACAATAAAGTATAGAACTTTTTTTGAAAGATTAGGTTCGCAAATTTTTGCCCCTTAATGGGGATATCAATGGAAAATGCACCTTTTTTTGTAATTGGGATGTGGATAGAATTTTCTTTATAAAAACCAGAGATTACAGGGATATTGATGTTTAATTCTTCCTTGCCAGTGTAGTTGATAATTTTTCCGCTAAGCCTGAACTGGGCGAAACTACTCACAGCAAAACTAAGTACAATTAACAAAACAAATGTTCTTTTTAAAATGAAGTTCATGGTACGGTCAATAAAATTGGTTGCTATTTAGTTAATTGTAATGCATAATATGTTCCCCATTCGGTCAATGCCCTTGAAGTAGCAAAAAATGGGTTTTGTTGATGGTCTGCAAGGGGAGTGAGGAAAATAGATAATTTTAAATTTTTAATTTTATGGGTATTCAATAATAAGTTAAGCCTATTAAAACCACCCACAATATTGTCGGTTTCATTAGCTCCCGCACTTAAGAAGAGGAAAGAATCTTTGATCGGTTTTTGGGTTTTTGCAAAATCAGCTATTTTGTTAATCATTAGGTCATTGAATCGCCATACTGGGGTGCTGTAACAAAAGCGAGCATGGAATAGATCGGGTTTTTCTAATAACGAATACAGTACAAATAGCCCTCCTCTAGAGTGTCCGCTTAATGTTCTGTAACCATTGAAACGGTAGGTGTTTTCTATTTTTGGGATCAATTCCTTTTCAATAAATGATAGAAAGTTATCGGCTTGTCCCAGAGGACTTTGATTGTCGTCTGTTTCTGTTTGCATAAAAGGAGGGGTTTGATCTCTGTTTCTGTTGCCTTTAGAGTTAAGGATACCCACCACAATACATTCGGGTATTAAATTGGCTGCAGCTAAAACAGCAATCTTATCCGAGGTGTGTTGATCTTGACTGGTGCCATCTAAAACATACATTACAGGGTATTTTTTATCGGTTTCCTTAAAATAGTTTAAAGGCAGATGGACAATAACCCTTCTCTTTTCGGCTAAGATGTTCGATTGAAACTCAGTGAAAACCAAGCTGTCTGTAGCAATTTTAGGTTGTGCAATTACTGCCTTACTGATCAACAGCAGTGCAATTAGTTTTAAAAATTTAAGCATAACTATTCCATATTCATTAATGGTGAATAAAAAAATGGACTACTTGAAAAAAGTATTTACTGCAATTGGATGGTTAAATGGATAAAGAATTCTTTGGCACTTTCGCGGATAATCAATTCATGTTTACCTGGATAAAGTAAGGCCAGTCTTTGCTTAACATTGGCCAAGCCAATACCACTCTTTAACTTTTCAGGGTCGTTATCTGGTTTAATGTGGATGCTATTGTGCACATCAAAATATAACGTACTTTCTTTAGTTTGTAAGGTTACTCTAATGTGTGATGGTTGCTGTAAACTAATCCCGTGTTTAAAAGCATTTTCTACAAATGGGATCAATAACATGGGTGTAATTTGCAGATTATTGAGTTGTTCGTCAATTTGTGTTTCTATCACAATACTCGATGACCTCGATGTCCTTAGCTTTTGTAGCGCAATATAATTCTCTAAATAATCTACATCACGTGTTAATGAAATTTTGTCTTGTACATTTTCATGTAACATAAAACGCATCATATCACCTAATTTTTGAATGCCTTCGCCAGTTCTTTCGGCATTCTCTTGTAAAGCTGTACCGTATAGTGTATTTAGCGCATTGAATAAAAAGTGTGGGTTAATCTGCGATTGTAAAAAACTTAAACTAGCGTCAGATTTACCAAGTTCTGTTCTTAAACTAGTTAACTCATTGGTATTGGCCAATCTTCTTTTGTAAATGTACCAGGCTAATGGAGCGCTCACCAATAATTGCGTTGGCAAGTGGAACAAAAGAGTAATGAGCACACCTTCTCCACGAGGGTAAAAAAAGAACAGAGAAATTAAACTGATGGGAATAACTAAAAGTGCAGAGATGAAAAATACTTGCCAAAAATAGGGTCTGAACTTTCTGTTTTCAGAGGGCATATGCGGCAGTAAGTAATAAATTGCATAAACCACAATGCCAACTGCTGCAAAGATCACCAATGTCCAGATGATACAAATCTCGAAGGCAGAATTTGAGGTTACCCAAAGTAACAAACCTACCAACCAAAAAGCAAGCCCTACGGCAATGTCTACCTTCATTTGGTTTTGGGTTTCCATGTTTTTGTGCTTATTTGCCATTAAGTATATGGTCAGCTCTCTAATTAAACCATAAGCAGCAATTACAATGATTAACCAAATGGTATAAGTAAAAGCACTAAAGAAAATACGATTGTAAGCTTGTTGAAGTGTGTCGTATTCTAGGAGTAAATAAGCATGGCTATACGTTTTACAGATACCGGTAATGATCCCCGAACTAATGAATAAAATAAAGACAAGAAAATAATTGAGGAGCTCGTCTTTCTTTTTGATTAAAGATGGAATGACACAAAAATTAATCAACAAGAAGCTGATATACAAAAGAGAAAACCTAAATAATTCTGGAATAAAATAATTAGAAAGGTAAGAATAGGTAAGCCCAATTTCCTTAAAATGGTAATACTCATAACCATAACCATGGTGTCTATTATTTGCATTCGAGATTAAATTGATAATGGCAAATATGTAGATAATGGTTGCAGTCCAGAACTCTGCTTTTTGTATATCTTTTATTTTCATAATGTGAATTTGATCATGCAATTTTAAGCAGCATAAATCTACCTATTTTAAAAATGTGATCAATTATAGAAAAAATGTGATGAATAAGAAGATTTTAAAGCGCTTTACCTTATGTTGTAAGTTTTGAGTAAGAAAATATCCGCACATTAGCTTTTTAGCCGCTAGACTTCTAACTTAGAACCCATAATTTACAATTCAAAAATGACAGTATACGGTATTCCAAATTGCAACACGGTAAAAAAAGGTTTAGATTGGTTAAAAGCAAATCAGATGAGTTATGAATTTCATGATTTTAAAAAGAAAGGCGTAACAGCTGCACAGCTAACAGACTGGTTTAATACTTTTGGCTGGGAAAAAGTGATCAATAAAAATGGGCTTACTTTTAAAAAACTAAGCAAAGAAGAACAAGCAGTTATCAATACACCTGATGCAGCTATTGCGTACTTAATGCAAAACACAAGTGCCATCAAACGTCCAATTGTAGAACAAAATGGAAAAGCAATCCTACTAGGCTTTAATGAAGAAGCTTATGAGGCACAACTCAAATAAAGAGGATACTCTTTTTGAGAATAAGCTAGTTGCTGTCAAAAAGGTTTAAGTAGGGCTTTTTTTGTAGATTGCAGCAATAATTAATTCAAAGGTGAGTATAAATCAAGCAAATCTTCTTCAGGATGTTAAAGCCATTAACAGTATTCCTGCAATTGCAAATATTCTAGAAGTGGTATGTCGTACAACCAAAATGGGTTTTGCTGCGGTAGCACGAGTTACTGAAGAGAAATGGATGGCTTGTGCGGTAAATGACTTGATTGAATTTGGCTTAAAACCTGGTGGTGAACTCAAATTGGAGACTACCATCTGCCACGAAATACATCAGCACCATAAAGCCGTAGTGATTGATCATGTGGCCAAAGATGAAGCCTATGCAGATCACCATACGCCTTTAATGTATGGCTTTCAGAGTTATATTTCCATGCCCATTATACTTAAGAATGGTGAGTTTTTTGGAACTTTATGCGCAATAGATCCAAATCCTGCAAAATTAAATACCATCGAAATAGTGGGCATGTTCAATCTGTTTGCAGAATTGATTGCCTTTCATTTAGATGCGTTAAAGCAGATTGAAATCTCAGAAATCAACCTCAAAGAAGAACGCAAAACTGCAGAATTAAGAGAACAATTTATTGCCATTCTTGGGCATGATTTACGTAATCCGGTAGCAGCGGCCCTTAATGCCGCACAGGTATTATTAAGAATGCCTTTAGACGAAAGAGCCAAACGTTTGGCACATCTTGTTCAAGAATCATCTTATCGGATGAAAAGTTTGATTGAAAATATTTTAGATTTTGCCAGAGGGCGTTTAGGCGAAGGCATTATCTTAGACTATAACTCTAATGAACCTTTAGCGCCAATTTTAAGTCAAGTGGTAGATGAGTTGAAAATGGTTTGGCCAGAACGTGAAATTAAGGTCGAATTTGATTTTATTCGCCCAGTAAATTGCGATGGTACTAGAGTTGCCCAGCTATTTTCGAATATCTTAGGAAATGCATTATCGCATGGTCTAAAAAACTCGCCAGTAGCAGTGTTGGCATCAAGCAACAATAGCCAATTTATGCTAACAGTAACTAATCTTGGCGAAAAAATACCTGAACAAGCCATGGAAAAATTATTCCATCCTTTCTCTAGAGGCGAGGTGAAGGCAGGCCAACAAGGCTTAGGACTAGGGCTCTACATTGCTTCAGAAATTGCAAAAGCCCATCAAGGTACTTTAACTGTCCATTCTACTGATGAAAAAACAGTGTTTACCTTCATTATTCCGAATAGTTAATCAGGTGTTGATTTGGAAGCGTCTTATTTCTGTTAAATTTTGTTAATTGCAAACATTAAGCTAAAAGGAGTGTTAAATTTGATGATGCTAAAAAAGTTACTCTTGTTATTTCTGTTGGTACTACCAACCATCGTATTTGCACAAACTGCCCTAACAGGTAATATATTCGATAATGAAAATAGGACTAACCTATTACAGGGAGTAGCTGTAAAAAACCTAAGCAACAAGTCTTTTGTATTGACAGATAAAGATGGCCATTTTGCCATTGCTGCTAAAGTGGGTGATCTGATCTCTTTTGGCATGGCAGGTTTTGAGACAGATACTGTATATCTCATCAATTTATTTCCCCGCAATGTTTATTTAAGAGTGCAGGTAACTAGTTTAAATGCCGTAAATGTTACCGCTGCAAAAATATCTCCATACTTAAATTTTAAAGATCCAAATGCTGTAGCTGCACGTGGAGTAGATTACAGTAAAGATAGGGGTGGGTTAAGGTTAAATTTGGGCTATGGTAAATACCGAAGAGAGCAAGCTAAGTTGCAGGCCTTAATAGAAGATGAAAAGTATCAAGAAGAAATTAACAAGAACTTTAATGCTGAATATGTTAAAAATCTAATCAAGTTTGAAGGAGAAGATCTGAAAAACTTCATCGCAATGTTTAGGCCTACAGTAGAACAGGTTAAAGCAGACAGACCTTTTAATTATTCATTTTATACGGTAAAGGCTTACCACGCCTGGTTAAAACTGCCACCTTCTCAAAGAAAGCTGCCTCCATTGGTTAAAAAAACAAACTAAAGAGGCTTTTATAAGGTAATTGGTCGTAAAATGCAGTAACATTATTGCATATTTATTTGAAAGTAATCAATTACAATTTACCTTTAGCAAAAAAACAAGAACATGCTTAAATTTATCACTAAACCTATTATGGGGGCATTGGTATTGGGTGTATGTAGCTTAACCAGCTTCGCACAACAGCCTACAACAACAACGCCACCAACTACCAACTACAACCAGGCAGAGGCTTTTGGGCCTTTGTTTTACACACAGAATGGAAACGAATATCGTTCTGCAAATGGCGCGCCTGGCGTTAAATACTGGCAAAATAGAGTTGATTATAACATTACCGCAGAGTTAGACGAAACCAAGAATATGGTAAGCGGTAGTGTAACGATTACCTATAAAAACAATAGTCCAGATAAATTGCCTTACCTATGGTTGCAGTTAGATCAGAATACATTTAAAGAAACCTCTCGTGGTTATGCAATTACACCTGCACGTAGCCGTTATGGTGCACAGGGTGAGAAATTTAATGGAGGTTATAAAATTAAAGGCATCACGGTGTCGCAAAAAGCTGCTGCAGTAAAGTTTACTTCAATAGTAGAAGATACACGTATGCAGATCCGCTTGGATCAGCCAATGGCTGCCAATGGCGATGTGATTACCATTAAGATGGATTACTCTTACATTTTGCCAAAAGAGGGGTCTGATAGAACAGGACACTTGACTACTAAAAATGGAGAGATTTTCGCCATTGCGCAATGGTTCCCACGCATGTGTGTATATGATGATGTAATTGGATGGAACACTTTACCTTATTGGGGTGGTGGTGAGTTCTATTGCGAATTTGGAGATATTAATTTTGCAATTACTGCCCCTGCAAGTCATATTGTAGTAGGTTCTGGCGAGTTATTAAACCCACAAGAAGTATTTACCGCAGAGCAATTGAAAAGATGGAATGCCGCAAAATTAAGTGATGCAACAGTTCATATCCGTTCAGAAGAAGAGGTTACAGACCCTAAATCACGTCCTGCAAAAGATAAATTAACTTGGAAATATAAAATTACCAACGCCAGAGATGCGGCATGGGCTTCTTCGAAATCTTTTGTGTTAGATGCTGCTCGTATCAATTTGCCAAGTGGTAAAAAATCTTTAGCCGTTTCTGCACAACCAGTAGAAAGCAATGGAATGGATTCTTACGGCCGTGGTGTAGAATATGTAAAAGCAAGTATAGAGTACTACTCAAAAACATGGTTTGAATACCCTTATCCAATGGCGGTTAACGTAGCTACCAATATTGGTGGTATGGAATATCCAGGTATTGTGTTTTGTGGTTGGACTGCGAAAAAAAGTTCGGCATGGGGTGTAATTGACCATGAGTTTGGCCATACTTGGTTCCCAATGATTGTAGGTTCTAACGAACGTAAATATGGCTGGATGGATGAAGGTTTCAATACTTTTATCAATGGGGGCTCAACAAAAAACTTCAACAATGGAGAATATGCGCCTAAAAATCCAACAGATATGAACCGAAATGGCAGAAATGCAGTTGGTAACCCACGTACAGAGAATATGATGTTAATGCCTGATGGAATGAATGAGGGGAATATCGGTACAAATTTATATAGCAAACCAGGTTGGGCTTTGAATATTTTAAGAGACCAAATTTTAGGGCCTGATCGTTTTGATTATGCTTTTAAGCAGTACATTAAAAACTGGGCGTACAAACACCCAACTCCTTTTGATTTCTTCCGCTCGATGGAAAATGGAGCTGGAGAAGATCTAAGCTGGTTCTGGAGAAGTTGGTTCTTAAACAACTGGAAAATGGACCAAGGTATTGGCGAAGTTAAAGAAGTTAGAACCGATGGTAATTTAACAGGTTATACCATTCAGGTAAGAAACTTAGAAAAAATGCCAATGCCAATTCTTTTGAAAATTACCAGCAAAAGTGGAAAAATACAAAGTGTTAAGGTTCCGGTAGATGTTTGGATGAGAAACAATGTATGGACAGTACGTTTCCCTACCACAGAAGAAATTAGCGAGATTATTTTAGATCCTGATAAAGTATTGCCAGACAGCAACCCTGACAATAACAAATGGCCTGTTGTAGCGCCGGCATCAAACTAAAAGATCACATTTTAAATGATATCAATCCCTCTGGCCAATAACCAGGGGGATTTTTTGTTTAGGGAGTTGTTGCCGATTTAAACAATGATATCTGTAATTCCTTAATCTAACTGAAGTTCGAATGGCAGATTGTTTTTATTGAGCTGATAATAGGCAAGCAATGCTTTTTGTAATTCCTTATCCTTAGCCATCTTATTAAAACAATAGTGTCTAATTTTCTCTAAATAAACGGCCTTGTCTTTAAATAAATGTTTTTCTTTTCGCTCTGCCTCTTTGATGTATGATTTAAAGTTGACTACAAATGGAGTAGGTTGAGGCTGAGGTTTGTAACTTTCAAAAATGGCTTCAAAGCAAAATGCCTCAATCAAGGTATAATCTTTATCAAATGCATTTTTTAAGCCATTGAGATGAACACATACATAAGCGTTGATGGTAGAATCCTTCTTCACACTTTCACAGTAAAAGAACCTAGAGGCCACCAACATTAATTCTTTAAGCCCGATGTGCATCTTTTTTTGGTTAGAATTTTGAAATGGAAGAGACAATTTCGAAAAATACGACATGAATAGGGGATCTGCAGCCAAACTTTGTGTATACAAATTATTGATTTTAACGGTGTCTGGATATAATTTTTCGTATTGATCTAGAAACTTGCTCTTATTGGTTAAGATAAACCTGAAACGCCTTGGGTATTTGCGCATCCCTTGGCCTAAGAGTCCTGGAGCATCGCTTCTGATGTCGGGCGATACGCCTAAATATTTTTCATTTTCTTCTGTATAATACTTTACATCTAACCGAAAATAAGCAGCAGGGTTTTGGGCAGAAACAGAAAGGGTAACTAGGGTAATGAGTAGTATAGAATAATGTTTTTTCATATTGTTTAATTTGAAAACCTCAGTAATTGGCCTACACAAAACTATGTTGTAAAGTCAAAAGTTATTGATAATCAATGTTTAGAATAAGTGAAGAAAAGCTTTAGATTTTATAATCGTAATTATTGTTTTGACATTTCTTTATATTTAGACTATGCAAAAACATCAACTGTTCATCAATGAGAGGTTTATCCTAGATGAAGACCTTCATACCTTAAAAGATACCAAAACAGGTACAACTACTCGCTTGGAATTAAGGCTTTTGTTATTGATGAGTCTGTTGGCAAAGCGAAAAGGAGAAGTAGTTTCCAGAGAACAGTTGATCAATGATATCTGGAATAACTATGGTGGGGCAGAAGAAGGTTTAAATCAGGCCATATCTTCCTTACGAAAACTGTTAGGAGACATCGATAAAAAGCTAATTGAAACAGTACCGAAAAAAGGATATAGGTTAAATGCTGAGGTAAGTGAAGGAGGTAAATCTGGCAAACCCGTTTTAAGCTACTTGATGTTGGTGATTGCATTGCTGCTTTTAGTTTGGATTGCTTCAATGCTATTTAATAAGGCTGAAAATAAATCATCTTTTGAACCTAATGGTGCAGAAATAGACACCACTTATCAGAAGAAAGAGCTGGATAGTATCCGAAAAAAGGATTCGATTCAAAACACAAAAGGTTTATAATAGTTCCTTAGTGTTCTTCATTTTATATGTCTTTGTTCCAGTGTGTTATTTAACTATAAAGCAAAAATTAGAGAAAAAGTGTCACATTTTAATTTTTGTGTTGTCTTGTAGGTGATAAGATCAAAAGAAGAGCCTTACCCTATTTCCAAACAAACACAAAATGAAACTAAAATTTAAAATTATTTTTATGGCTTTTTGGTGCATTCTATGTACGAAAGTCTTCGCACAAGATGTGGCTTCTATCAATGGTAAATTGATTAGTATCAAAAGCAATGAGCCTATTGGTTATACGGCAGCAGTTTTGGTAAATCCGAATGATTCTACAAAAAGAACAGCTGTATTTACTAATGTATCGGGCGAATTTAGCTTTAAGGACGTTGTAAAAGGCGAGTACATTTTAAAGCTCTCTTCATTGGGCTATAAAGCGATCACTATGAAAGTGGATGCAAATACCAATGTGCTTAATGTAGGCACCATTAAACTAGAAGAAGAAGCCATTACCTTAAATGAGCTCAATGTTGTTGGTCAACAAGCCAGCGTAAAAGTTAAAAAAGATACCATAGAATTTAATGCAGGTTCATTTAAAACCAAACCAAATGCTGCGGTTGAAGATTTGTTGAAAAAACTTCCAGGTGTTGAAATTGATCGAGATGGCAATATTATGGTACAGGGACAAAAAGTTTCTCGTTTAACTGTTGATGGAAAAGATTTCTTTGGTACAGATCCCAAAACGGCTACAAAGAACCTTCCTGCTGATGCCATTGCCAAAGTACAGATTGTAGACAGCAAAACACAAGAAGCAAAGGCTACGGGTATTGATGATGGCCAAAGAGAAAAGGTGTTGAACCTTACCATTAAGGAAGATAAAAAGAATGGCTGGTTTGGCAATGCAAGTGCGGCCAGCGGTACTACAGATCGATATAATGGTTATTTAAGCGCCAATCATTTTAATAAAAACCTACAATTTGCCGTATTGGGCATGAGTAATAATATCAATAATGCCAGTTTTGCCTACACAGACCTGAACAATTTCTCTGGCGGAAACATAGGTAATATTTTTGCTCCGCCGGCAGGTGGAAATTTTTCGATCAATGTAAACAATGGCAGAACAACAATTGGCGGTTCTGGCGTTTTTGATAACAGTGCCATTGGCGAGGTGAAAACACATAGCGGGGGGCTAAACTATAGCAATACTTGGGGCAAGAAAAGTACATTAGCATTAAGCACAAGTTACTTTACCTATTTTTCTACAGGTGATGGCAATAGGTTTTCTAATGTGCAAGACATCAGTCAATCGGATATTTTAAGAACGGCAGAGTTTTCTAATAGAATTAGCAATAACCAAGCACACCGACTTAACTTAAAAGCAGAATACCATCCAGACTCGTTAACTGATGTGGTGTTGAGACCGAATGTGATTTTAAATTATACCACCAATACAAATCACAGAAATTTCAATTCAACGTTTGATGCCAATGGAAAAAGCAATGATGGTACCCAATATTTGAACCAAAAAAATGTTACACCTTCATTTTTTGGCGAGTTTTCCATCCTTCGCCGTATGGCCAATAAAAAAGGTTCGGTTTCTTTAAGGTTAAATGGCACACAGAACACTTTTAACTCAGATTGGGTAAATCGTTCGTTAATTAACAATTACAACAATGGCGTGCCTGTACCTGCTGATTTAAATCAACAGACCGCACAAGAAAATGTATCTAAAACCTATACCTTAAACGCAAACTATATCAGACCTATCTTCAATAGTAAATGGAATGGCAACATTAGTTATGTTTACAACAGGGGGATTATAGATGCTACACAAGCAACTTACGATTACAATACCATCACCGGAAAATACGAAACCATAGTGCCTGCATTTAGCAATACTTTAACCAACCATAACTGGTTACAGGCAGCCAGAGTGGGCCTACTCTATACCCTTACCGATTGGAGTTATAATTTTGGTGTTGGCTTACAGGAAACAGGTTTGGATGCAGCAATTTTTAATAATAGTGGTGTAAATACTGGAACTATTGATAAAAAATACTACAATGTGCTTCCTCGTTTAAGTATCAATTATAAAAATAAGGCCAACCAAACGCTTCAGTTAAATTACAATTCGAGTGTAAACCTGCCGTCGGTAAATGACCTGCAACCTGTGCAAAACAATAGCAATCCACTCTATCAACGTATTGGAAATCCAAATTTAGAGGCAAGGAAAAACCATAGGATCTCGATTAACGTTAACACTTTTAGCCCAGACAACAATAAATACTGGAATGGCTACTTTCTTTACAACATCTCATTTGATGATATTGGCAATGAAGTAAAATATGTAAATGGGGTTCAAATTGTAAAACCAGTAAATGTTGATGGTAATTATTACATCAATGCGGGGAGTTATTTTGGTAGGCCAGCTAAATTAAAAGGTCTCAGAATGGGCTATGGTATTAATTTTTCTATGTCGCATTTAACAGGTTTTATCAACACAGAAAAAAACATTACCAATCGCTATAATGTGGGGCCTAGTGCAAGTTTCAGTTACGATATTGAAGATAAATTGAATACCAGTATCTATTTATATGTAGGTTACAACAAGGTAAATAATTCTATCCCTACGGCATTAGACAATAAATTTTTTGGCTTTAATAATTCAGCTAACATTAGCTACGAGATTTTCAAGAATATCCGTATTGATGCCCAACTGGAACATACGGGTTCAGCTGGTAGAACAGGAGGGTTTAACAACAATGCCTTTTTGTTAAATGCTGGTTTAGAAAAATACATGATGGATAGGAGATTGACTCTAAGTTTAAAAGGCTTTGATATTTTAAAACAGAATACCAATATCGATCGATTGGTCAATAACAGTAGGATAGAAGATGTACGTTATAACAACATCACACGTTATTTTTATCTTTCTTTAAATTATAAAATTGCTAAGGTTGGCGCTTCCAATACCAGAAGTAACCCGAGAAGTACAGTAAACTAAGCAAAATACAGGTGCAAGCTATATTTGCCTTGCACCTGTATTTAAAAGCCTTTGTCATTTAAAGTAAACCTTCTACCTTTGTACAATGGAGGTGAAAGAACAAAAAAACAATCCTTTACACGGATTAACACTTGAGTTTATTGTGAAGCAATTGTTTTTTCATTACGGATGGGAAGAAATGGGCAATTTGGTTAACATTTCCTGTTTTAAAAATAATCCCTCTCTAAAATCAAGCCTTAAATTTCTTCGTAAAACAGATTGGGCCAGAAAAAAGGTAGAGAAGTTATACCTTAATACTTTCCATTAATAGCCAATGGTGTTTGCCAGAAAGTATCGTTTTACAATCATTGTTAAAAAGCGTTAAAAAAAACAAATCAATAAAGTTGTTGGTTAGTTTTGAGTAATGAGATTAAAGATTGTAAGCACTGTTATTCTTTTTGTTTTCCTAGGCCTGAAAGTGCAAGCACAAGTGAGCGGGCTTGTATTTGACCGTTCTTCTAGAAAACCAATGGCTAAAGTTGATGTGTTTAACCTCAATAATCAAACACAAACCATAAGCAATGCCAAGGGTGAATTTAATATCAAGGCTGCCGTAAACGATCTTTTGGTATTTAGTATGCCGGGTTATAGGCCAGATACAGTTTTTCTTATTGACCTAAAACCCATGAGAAGATACTTGGAGGTAGCGGTGAATACTTTGAATACGATATCAGTTGTAGAAAAAACAAACATCAGAGAACAATATGCCCAGACCTTTAATAAAGCAAATGGGGTATTGCTGCAAAAGGGAAGAGGTTTGTTGCTTTATCCTTCTACATTGTTTAGTAGAGAAGGAAGGCAGGCTCGACACTTTAAACGACTGTTGAAACAAGACGAACAGGAAAAGAAAATTGATCAACGGTTCAATGTCAAAACCATTACGGCCTATTTGCCCCTCAAACAGCCAGAACTGGATGCCTTTATTTTTCTTTACAGACCAACCTTAAAGTTTGTAACTAAGGCCAGTGCCGACGAATTTAAATTTTATTTAATGGATTCTTACAATAAGTTTAAATTGTTGCCACCAGAAAAGAAGATCATCACCTCCTTAAAAGCAAAAGATATTGAGTAGATTAGCTTTGTTTACCCATCGCTAATTCAACTCAATGAAAATCCAATCGAATTTAGTTCTCGTCCTTATTATTGCTATCTTTTTTGGTTTTAAAACCGACCAACCCACCAAAAAACAAACCGTTCTTGTTTTCTCTTTAACCAAGGGGTATCGACATGCTTCCATTAAAGATGGAATTGCTGCCATAAAGAAAATGGGATTAACCAATGGTTTTGAGGTGGATACTAGCGAAAATATCAATTCGTTTACGACTGAAAACCTCAAAAAATATAAAGCTTTAATTTTTTTGAACCCTACAGGCTCTAATGTTTTTAATGATGAACAAAAACAGGCATTAAAACAATATATCAATAATGGTGGTGGTTATGTAGGCATTCATGCCGCAAGCGATTTTAATTATGAATGGGAGTGGTATGGAAAGATGGTAGGTGGTTATTTCGAAAGTCACCCGGAAGTACAGCAAGCAAAACTGAATATTATAGACCCAAAACATAAGATCGTAAAAGGTTTACCACAACCCTGGTTGCATAAAGACGAATGGTATAATTTTAAATCTTTTAATACAGCAGTTAAAGTATTGATCAAAGTAGATGAAACTTCATACAAGGGGGGTAACATGAAAAATGATCATCCTATTAGTTGGTATCATGAATTTGAAGGAGGAAGGGTTTTTTATACCGCATTAGGACATACTAAAGAATGTTATACAGACCCTTTATTCCTCAGTCATGTATGGGCAGGCCTTAAATGGGCCATGCATTAAGCAGCTGATTTACAATTTTCTTAATTGATGAATGAACTTCATTAAATCTTCATTTTGGATATGGAACTTAGTACTGTTAATTAATTATAACAATAACTTAAATCATAAAAAAATGAAAACAATTAAAGTTTTAATGATCGCTCTAGTTGCTGCTTTTGCAGTAAATACTGTTAATGCACAAACAGCACCTGCTAAACCAGCAGCAAAAACTGAAAAACCAGCTGCTAAAAAAGAAGAAAAGAAAGAAGAAAAAGCTGAGAAAAAAGCAGCGAAAGCTGAGAAAAAAGCGCATAAAAAACATGAAGCTAAAAAACCAGCTGCTAAAAAATAGGTTTTAGGTAAGGATTTTGTTAGTTGAATGCGCTAGTTTTAAAACTAGCGCATTTTTTATGGCTTATGTTTTTTTAAGTCCAGGTAATAAGTTCTTTCCGCTTGATCAAAATGTTCAATGGCATAACGCAACATGGTTCTGGGCATAGTTGCTGCATACTTGTCTAAAAAACCGATTAAATATTCACGCTTACTTTTACCTGCTTCGCGAATCCAACCGCCTACAGCTTTATGTATTAAATCATGTGGATCATGTACCAATATCTCGGCAATTTTAAAAGTATCGGTGGTGTCTTTTTGTCTGATAAAATAAGCTGTGCTTACAATGGCGGTTCTTCTCTCCCAAACATTTGCTGAAAGGGCAAGCTGATAGAGGATATCTCGAGGCTGGTTAACCAAGTAGCCACCAACAACATGGATTGCACCTAAATCTACCAAATCCCAATTGTTAATGCGGTCGTGTCTTTTTAGGTAAAGTTCAAATAACTCTTTTCTTCTAATGGGGGTTGTTTTTTTGTTTCGGGCTTGTTTATCCATAATGCTCAATGCGCCCGCTCTAACCTCATGAATACTACTTTCCATCAGTAGCTCTATTTGGGCAGGTGGCATGGAGATGAATGCTTTGGCCAGTTCAAATACCTGCCCCATTTTAACTCCCATAAATTCATCATCTTTACCATATTCGTCCTTTTCACTTTTAAAGTAACGTTTAATTTTTGCCAATTCTAGCTCAGATTGGTGGGTTTTCAAACGTTCGATAAATTGTGCTGCGGTGAAATTGCTCATAATTGTACAAATGAAGATTTCATTGAACTTTAATTTTGGTTAACGAAGATAAAGATTTTAGCTTTGAGGAGAAATCAGCCATTATGATTAGAATAAACGAAGAAACCCCAATAGAAATACTCCAAGATATCAAAGTTGGTGATCTGGTAACAGACGGTTTTAGCAAAACGAGCTTGGTAGAAAGTATTGAAACTTCAGACGATGGTTTGTATAAGGTATATGAGTTTTATCTGGTTACAGGTAGAATAATTACCACCAAACGTTAAGCTTTTTTACCTAGAAACTTATTGAAAGTAATTAACAAGAGGCCAATTACCACAAAAGCGATCACCATTAGCCCAGAATTAATAAATACCTTTTGGTAACCCAATTTAGTAACATTTAAAAAGGGGTAAGGGTACCAACCCATTAAATGACCACGAACTAAAGAATAGATCAGGTAAGCCAAAGGAAAATAAGCCCAAACTATTCCATCCTTCCAAATTAAGCGGCCCTTTGGCATAAAAGCAAGCCAATAGAGCATATATAGTACTGGAGTGATCACATGCAATAAATCATCGGCTACCAATTGCCAGCCTTTAGGCTCCCAAATACCCCTTAATACCAAATTATAAACCAGCCCAACAATAAATATGTAAAGTGCAATGGCAGACTGTACGCTAATTGAGGAAAAATACCTGCCAAGCTTTGTATCGGGTATTAAGGTGTAACAGGTGAGGCTAACCGCTACTAAAACATTGCTTAAAATGGTGAAGTAACTGAATACGTTGAGGTAGTTCTCAGCAGTAATAGACAATTGTAAGATAATGCCGAACCAAGCAATTATAGCCAAAAGCAGGGCAGAAATTTTAGGAGAAGAAGCCATTTGATCAAGCGTTGTTGAATTAAATATAATGATGATTATCGAATAAACATTTTTTTGAATTCAAATTATTTTAAGAAAAGTAGATTTTAATTGCTAGAAAGCTGCATTCATTTTATAAGCTGGTTTTCTTAAAATGATCCACTATGTGTCAATATGTTAACAAAGGATTAAGAAATTTTACTTAATTAAAAAAACTCGCACAAAGCCTTGATTATCACAAAATAAGTTCCTACTTTTGCAGTCCCTTAATGTGGCCTCATTGTAGGCTGGCCGTTAAGGAAGTTTTTTAAATAAAAATAGTAGAAACAAAAAGCAAGAAATGCCAACCATTCAACAATTAGTTAGAAAAGGTAGAGTAGCACTGGAGTTCAAGAGTAAGTCTCCGGCGTTGGACAGCTGTCCACAGCGAAGAGGTGTATGTACACGTGTATATACTACTACCCCTAAAAAACCAAACTCAGCAATGCGTAAAGTTGCCCGTGTACGTTTAACCAATGGAAAAGAGGTGAATGCCTACATTCCTGGAGAAGGTCACAACTTACAAGAGCACTCAATCGTGTTAATTCGTGGTGGTCGTGTTAAAGATTTACCAGGTGTACGTTACCACATCATCCGTGGTGCATTAGATACATCAGGTGTAGCTGGTCGTAACCAACGTCGTAGTAAATATGGTACTAAGCGTCCTAAGCCAGGACAAGTTGCTGCAGCACCAACAAAAGGTAAAAAGAAATAATTAGGAGGAAACAGACATGAGAAAATCAAAACCAAAAAAGAGAATTATCCTTCCTGATCCTAAATTTAACGATGTTCAGGTGACCAGATTTGTAAACAATATGATGTTTGACGGTAAAAAATCTATCGCTTACTCTATTTTTTATGATGCAGTTGAATTGGCTGAGAAAAAAGCTGGTGAGAACGGATTAGAAGTATTTAAACGTGCTTTGTCAAATATTATGCCTGCAGTAGAGGTTAAATCTCGTCGTGTAGGTGGTGCAAACTTTCAAGTACCAACAGAGGTAAGACCAGACCGTAAAATTGCTTTAGGCATGAAATGGTTAATTTCTTACGCTCGTAAACGTGGTGAAAAAACCATGAAAGAAAAATTAGCAGGTGAAATCGTTTCAGCAGCTAAAGGTGAAGGTGCAGCAGTTAAAAAGAAAGAAGATACGCATAAAATGGCTGAGGCTAACAAAGCGTTCTCACATTTCCGTTTCTAATTAGAGCAAACATATAAAAATGTCAAGAGATTTAAGATTTACAAGAAATATCGGGATTGCTGCTCACATTGATGCGGGTAAAACCACAACAACAGAGCGTATTCTTTATTATGCTGGTGTTAGTCACAAAATTGGTGAGGTGCACGAAGGTGCTGCAACAATGGACTGGATGGCACAAGAGCAAGAGCGTGGTATTACCATTACTTCTGCTGCTACAACTGTTAATTGGAAATACAGAAACCAGAATTATCATATCAACATTATCGATACACCAGGACACGTAGATTTTACCGTAGAGGTAAACCGTTCGTTACGTGTATTAGATGGTTTGGTATTTTTATTCTCGGCGGTTGATGGTGTTGAGCCTCAATCTGAGACCAACTGGCGTTTAGCTAACAACTATAGTGTTGCACGTATCGGTTTCGTTAACAAAATGGACCGTTCTGGAGCAGACTTCTTAAAAGTTGTTAAACAAGTTAAAGATATGTTAGGTAGTAACGCAGTTCCATTGCAATTACCTATCGGTTCTGAAGATACTTTTAAAGGTGTGGTTGATTTGATCAACAACCGTGGTATCGTTTGGAATGAGCACGATAAAGGAATGACCTTTACCGAAGTGCCTATCCCAGAAGATATGTTAGATGAGGTTGCTGAGTGGAGAGAGAAATTATTAGAATCTGTTGCTGAGTATGATGAGAGCTTAATGGAGAAATTCTTCGAAGCTCCTGAAACAATTACTGAGCGTGAAGTTTTAGATGCTTTACGTCAAGCAGTATTAGATGCTAAAATTGTACCTATGGTTTGTGGTTCATCTTTCAAAAACAAAGGTGTACAAACTATGCTTGATTATGTGATGGAATTATTGCCTTCACCTATGGATAGCGAAGGTGTAACTGGTACTAACCCAGAAACTGGTGAAGAAATTTTGCGTAAACCTGATGAAAAAGAGCCATTTGCAGCTTTAGCTTTTAAAATTGCAACAGATCCTTTCGTAGGTCGTTTATGTTTCATCCGTGTTTATTCTGGTAACTTAGAAGCAGGTTCATACGTTTATAACACTCGTTCTGAGAACAAAGAGCGTATTTCTCGTATCTTCCAAATGCACGCTAACAAGCAAAACCCAATTCCTAACGTAGGTGCTGGTGATATTGCTGCGGTAGTAGGCTTTAAAGATATCAAAACTGGAGATACACTTTGCGAAGAGAAAAACCCAATCATCCTTGAATCAATGAACTTCCCTGAGCCAGTAATTGGTTTAGCAATTGAGCCTAAAACTCAAGCAGACGTTGATAAATTAGGTATGGCTTTAGGTAAATTAGCTGAAGAAGATCCTACGTTTAGAGTTCAAACTGACGAAGAAACTGGTCAAACAGTTATCTCTGGTATGGGTGAGCTTCACTTAGATATTTTAATTGACCGTTTAAGACGCGAATTTAAAGTAGAGGTTAATCAAGGTGCACCACAAGTTGCTTACAAAGAGGCTATCTTTGGTTCAACTCAACACCGCGAAACGTATAAAAAACAATCTGGTGGTCGTGGTAAATTCGCGGATATCCAAGTTGTGATCTCTCCAATTGATTCTGATTTCGAAAAAGGTGGTTTACAATTCGTAAACGAAATTACCGGTGGTTCAATCCCTCGTGAGTTTATCCCTTCTGTAGAGAAAGGTTTTGCTTCGGCAATGGCGAATGGAGTATTGGCTGGTTATCCACTACCTGACATGAAAGTTCGTTTAATTGATGGTTCATTCCACGCAGTCGATTCAGATGCATTGTCATTTGAGCTTGCAGCTAGAATGGCTTATCGTGAAGCGTTACCAAAATGTAAACCTACATTGATGGAGCCAATCATGAAAATCGAAATCTTAACCCCTGAAGAAAACATGGGTGATGTAATCGGTGACATGAACCGTCGTCGTGGCCAACTTTTAGGTATGGACACACGTAATGGTTCTCAAGTAATTAAAGCAACTGTGCCTTTGTCAGAAATGTTTGGTTATGTAACTCAGTTACGTACAATCACTTCTGGACGTGCAACTTCTACAATGGAATTTGACCATTATGAAGCAGCGCCTAAAAACGTACAGGACGAAGTAATTGCGAAATCAAAAGGTAAAGTTAAGTCTGAAGACTAATTAGTATCAAGATAAAAGTATCAAGTAGCAAGACGGAATTTGGTCTTATTACTTGATACTCAATACTAGTTACTTAAAAATAAACAGACCCTTGTTATTAATAGCTCTAACAAACGGTCATAATTAAAAAGAACATGAGCCAAAGAATTAGAATTAAATTAAAATCTTACGATTACAACTTGGTAGATAAATCTGCTGAGAAAATCGTTAAAACTGTTAAACCTACGGGTGCAGTAGTTAGCGGACCAATTCCGTTGCCAACAGAAAAGAAAATCTTCACTGTTTTGCGTTCACCACACGTAAACAAAAAAGCACGTGAGCAGTTTCAATTGTGTGCTTATAAACGTCTTTTAGATATTTATAGCTCTAACTCTAAAACTGTTGATGCATTGATGAAACTTGAATTGCCTAGCGGTGTTGAAGTAGAAATCAAAGTTTAATGATTTTATAAACAAATAAAAAAGCCCTTAGAATTTTCTAAGGGCTTTTTTGTTATACAAGCAATTTTTATCGAACTTGTTATTAATTGATAAATGAAATGGAAAAATTTATTTAAATAAATACCTTTAATCACCTCACAATTAATTACACATTAAATCCTACCTAAATGATTAAAACTAGAAAAAACATTAGATATTTTAACTTTAGCCAGATGTACTTTTTCATTTCTGGCTTATTTCTGTTTTTTACTCAACAGCTAAATGCGCAAGAACCGGGCACTATTCAGCATGATGCTAAGCGCTTAGCAATAGATAAATTTGATGATTTTAGTGAGGGCTTTGCTATTATTACTAATAACAATGAAACAGCATTGATAAATAGTAAAGGTGAGATTGTAGTTCCTTTTAACAAATATTATTTTACAAAGCCATTTGCCAATAATTTTATCTTAGTAAAAGAAAGAGGAGGTTCAAATTACGCATATATGAACTCGAAAATGGAAGTTATTACTCCATTTATGTTCATTTGGGATGCAGATTTTGATACAGATGGCTATGCTTTCAATCGTAAAATAAATAGTAAGAACGAAGATTTTGATAATAACATATCTTCATTAGGTAAGATCATTCCGCTTTATAAACATATAAATGGCACTCCTGTAAGGTTTTATTACCGATTTATGAACGCAGAAATTGATTTTAATGAAGGTCTTGTCGGATATGAGGTGAAATATACAAATGGAAAGAGTATGTATGGATTCGCAAATCGATTAGGGAAACCTGTAATTCTGGCAAAATATGTTGATGCTGGTGCATTTAGTGAAGGCTTAGCTCCAGTTGCGCAGCGGTCTGCTACTGGAGAAATCCTATGGGGATTTATTGATAAAACAGGAAAGGTAGTAATTCCATTTCAATATAGAAATAAACCAGGGGGGTTTCATAGTGGTTTATGTTATATAAAAGCGGTTGATAAGTCTGATTTTACCTACGCATATATTGACAAAACTGGTGCTGTTCAATTTAAGATTTCTGATGAGAATACGGGGAAAATTAATTCAGACTTCAATTTTTTGTCAGCAGTGAATCCTGCCAGTAAAGGGCACGAAAATTATAGAAAACAATATCGTGAGATAAATAATCCATTTCAAGGAAATTTTATGCTCTGGGTATCGTCTTCATTAAAAGTTTCTATGGTTTCTAGAAATGGGCAGGTAACAGATTTTCGCAGTTTTTTAGAATCGAAGGGTTTTGTGTCGAAAAACAAATATAAGCCAAGTCTTTCAAGTCCTTATATTAAAGATGAACACATTATTTTTAATCAAAATGAAAAACTTGGAATGATCAACACTGATGGCACAGTAATCCTGCCTCCAATTTATTCTTACTTAGGGCATTTTGATAAAAAGAGTGGCTTGGCTTACGCCGCAATATATAATGGAAGTGAAAGTAAAGAAGGATATATCAACTTAACCGGTGCATTTGTAATTATAAAAACGAACAAAACAGGAATGTAAAATTCAATCATGAAAAAGCTTTACACATTAATTATTTCGTTAATGGTTTTCGGTGCTCATGCACAGCAAACTGAACCAACAGTAGCAAAAGATGCTAAAATATTATATTTTACTAAACTTTATCCATTTCATGATGGATTGGCCGTTGTAAATACACAAGGTTCGGCAGCAATAATTGATGGCACAGGAAAAATCGTGATCCCCTTTGGTAAATTTGAATATACAAATAACGACGGACCTTATCCAAGGTATTTCAATGGTATGATTAGAATAAAAAAAGATCAAGACTATTATGGTTTTGTGAATACCAAAGGTGTGTTAGTTTTTCCTATTGAACATAGAAAAGGGGTAAACTTTCAAAATGAAGGTTTCGCTACTGTATGGAAATATAAATCTGAATGGAACTGGACAACCTATGTGCTAAAAAAAGACGGTACAAAAACAATGATTAATAATTATGATGCTCAGGGAAAAAAGCTATTCGAGTGGGATGACCCATTTAAATGGCACCTAGGGATGTCACGTATAGTAGATAAGGATAAGTACTTATTTGGTTATATTAATTATATGGGGAAAATAATCAAACCTGTATTTGAGGAGATAACGGACTTTTCTGAAGGCCTTGCAGCAGTTTCAAAAAAAGATGAAATGGGAAACAAAAAGTGGGGCTTCATCAATATGAATGGAGAAACAGTTATTCCATTTCAGTTTA
Source organism: Pedobacter sp. Hv1 (assembly GCF_001412215.1). GTDB lineage: Bacteria > Bacteroidota > Bacteroidia > Sphingobacteriales > Sphingobacteriaceae > Pedobacter. Next base: position 704,186 of record NZ_LLWP01000001.1, on the reverse strand, counting down.
GCAATCAGCCATACCCCTTTTCCTCTGGTTTAAGCCTAATAAAACCATTAAATATGCCCGATTATATTTATGGGTATATAGATAAACTAGGTAATATAGTAATGAAAATAATGAAGGAAAATGATCCTTATGAAATGAGTTGGTCCCCATCAAATGATGCCAATGTTGGAATTTTCTTTGGACAATATGCATTTTGGAAAATGAAGGATCCAAATTTACTGGCATTGATGGACAAAACTGGAAAAATAAAAATACTAAACGACGTTGTAAAACGAAATGGGGTTACAATAGTGTCCTGGGAAAATAGAATTAATGATAATATGATCAGGGTTTTTGGGTATTCTGGTGCAAAAGCTATTTTTAAAGTTGGTTTGATTGATATAAATGGTAGTGTAATTATTCCTCCAATTTTTAATTTATTAAATGATTTTGATCCTGTTTCCAAATTAGCTTATGCTGAAGCAACTATAAATAATAATGAAGTAAAGGGTTATGTTGATAGCAAGGGGATATTTAGGATGATTTTAGGAAAGGCAACTGGACTTTAATACCGTTACTTATTTCTTGTTTGGTAAAATATGGGTACCTTGAAATATTAAGAGGAACGATGTGAAAAGAACTTGTCTGCTAATTCTATTTATTTTTAGTTGCTTAAATCTATTTTCGCAAGACCAATATGTAATGCTAAATTCAAATGTAGGTAGTCGCATAAATGTTAATGATACTACTTGTGTTCGTATTTTAAATGGTATAGTTGTCAACAACAATTACCGAATAAAGGGCTTTGAGGGTGTTAAGATTAAGACTAAAGAAGACTCCAAGCAGCTTGGTTTCAGTGGGAATAAGCATCTCATGATCGTTACACTTGAAGTGCCCGAGATAGCACATCAAGTAGATAGCGTATTATATTCAAGATCAGATTTTATTAAAAACTATCAATATCCATTAGATATTCGGCTGCCGATTTCAATTGGCAATAAACTGATATTGAACGATGAAAAGGAACGTTTGCTGGCGAAATTAACATTAAGTGATATTGTAAAAATAGAATATCTAGACCACCAGAATCCTAAAGTTAACCGTAGTATTACACCTTTTGGCGTAATTAATTTAAGTGTAAAACAAAAGTAGTGAGTTAGAGATTAAAGTTGAATAAAAGAGCTCTTGGTTTAAATCAAGAGCTCTTTTATTTTATTGATTGTTTTAGTTCCTTATGGCTGTATAGGGCCTGGACCATCGCCATTGTCAAGTTCACCTAACTTGCTGCATTCACGGGCGCAGTAGCCAACAGCCTCATAGCCATATTTGCCCTTGCAGTAACTATCTACAGACATCGATCCACAGGCCTCATACCAAGTAGATTCTTTTACCTTGCCATTTACTACACATTCTAAACAGCCACCTCCAGCTGGCCCACCTGGTCCACCACCTAATACCTGTTTCAGTTGTTTCCTGTCTAGCTGCTCACCCTTTTTTAAGCGTAAGCCAGCATCATTTGTTTTTTTCATAATTTGTTGTTTTGTTAGGTTTGTTTAAAGTGAAAAACATTTTGTAATCACCTTATAGTAAATATATTAACTTAAAATTAAGTTACGAAATATTCGTAAAATTATTTGTGTTCATTTGAATTTGAGGATATGCCATTGTTGTTAAGGATGCAAGCGAGTGGAGTTTGAATTAGCTGTTGGTCTTAAAATAGAATTTAAAACTTAAAACAAATAAAAACCCCCAATCTTTTAGGTTGGGGGTGTTACTGTTAAAAAGTATGGTCGATTGAAGAAGATGTTGTTCTCAATCCAATTATATGATTAAGAACTTATCTGTTCTTATTTTTCAATTCTTCTACAATATTCCGTTCATCTTGCAGCTCTCTAGCCAATTTGCGTTGCTGCTCATTTGATTTGGCCTTGTAAGCCTGGTATTCTGACGAAATTTCATCATAAAGCTGGGTTCTGTGTTTGGCTTCCAAAATATTTTTGGCAGATCTGGCAATAACGATAAATAAAGCGAGAGCCAATACAAGAATAATAGACCAAACAATGATATTATAAGTGCCCTTGGTAAAGGAGAGACCTAAAAAGTTGATTTCGTTTATTTTGGCATTGGTGTCGCTCAAAGAAGCTTCTTTACCAGTAATTTCGCCTTGCAAACCACCTATAGATTTATTCTGTTCTGTGATCTTAGCTTTAGCCTTAGCCAGTTCAACACGTTCTTTGCGTAGGGTATCGGTTACGCTTTGCCAAACTGCATCCAATCGAGTAGGATTGATCAACTTATAGCCATTTATCGTTTTAGAACGCGAAAGCATAAATAAGTACTGCCCTTTTAAACTAGGATCTGTATTTTTTGCTGTATCTATTGTTCGAGGAATATAGGCTCTCTTTTTAGCAGGATATTGTTGAACTTTTGGTGGTGTTTGATTTGCTTTTACCGGAGTTTGTGCCCATAAATCCTGAGCAAACAAACTCAAAATTAAAACGCTCGAAATAAGGAGTAGCTTTTGTTTCATCGCAATCTTTCGTTATTAATTTAACAATTATAATCAAAAAAAATTGTCTTTCAATGGTTTGTCGACCTTGTTGTATCAGTTTATAAAGGTTCAAATCGGAGCTTAAACACTATATAGTACACCTTTTTTGTAGTTTACTTAAATCAAAAATATTTAGATTAAGCCGAATATGGCAGGTATATTTGCAGGCATGACGGTATTACTTTTTACCATTATTGTATTGGTTGGTGCATTCCTGGCGGGCCTTGTAGGCTCCTTAACAGGTTTGGGTGGTGGGGTAATCATTATTCCATTATTGACCTTGGGTTTGGGTGTTGATATCCATTATGCCATCGGAGCTTCTATTATATCTGTAATTGCAACCTCATCAGGTTCTGCAGCAGCTTATGTTAAAGAGGGGATTACCAATGTCAGAATTGGTATGTTTTTAGAAATAGCAACCACCATGAGCGCCATTGTAGGTGTTGTAATTGCCACTTATATTAAAGCAGATTATATCATTGTAATTTTTGGACTGATTTTGTTATTCTCGGCATTTATGATGTTAAAGAAAAAAGTAGATCACTCTAACAATGAGCAAACAAGTGTTTTGGCCAATTACTTCAAATTAAATGGCAGCTATCCAACAGAAGGTGGTATCAAACAATATGCGGTGCACCATGTAGTTGGTGGTTTTGCCATGATGTTTGTGGCAGGTACGCTATCCGGACTGCTAGGGATCGGTTCAGGTGCTTTAAAAGTAATCGGGATGGATAACATCATGAAAATACCTTTTAAGGTCTCTACCACTACCAGTAACTTCATGATCGGGGTAACAGCAGCGGCCAGTGCATTGGTTTACCTGCATAAGGGCCAAATAGATCCGGCTATTGCCATGCCAGTAACTATTGGTGTAATTACCGGTGCTACCCTAGGGGCCAAGATTTTAATCAGAACCAAAACAGATAAATTAAAGGTTGTTTTTGCTATTGTAGTTACCTTTTTGGCACTACAGATGATATATAAAGGATTAACAGGACAAGCATGAGTAAAGAGATTAAACATTATTTAGGAGATAAGGATGTGCAAGTGATCTTGGGTACCTTGTTGCGTATTGGTGTGCTGATCTCTACAGGTGTGGTTTTAATTGGAGGGTTAATCTTTTTAATAGAACGAAGCGGAGAGACAGTTGCTTTTGGAAATTTCAAACCAGAAGAAGCAAAGTTTTCTTCAATTGTTGAAATATTTCGCGGTTTAAAAACATTTGATGGGTTGGCTATTATCCAATTTGGAGTGCTGTTGCTCATCTTTACCCCAATAGCCCGAGTGGTTTTTTCTATCTTCAGTTTTCTACTGGAGCGAGATTACATGTATGTGACTATTGGTGTAATCGTATTGTGTGTGATTATCACCAGTTTATATCTCGATGTAGCCCATTAATACCACTTTTAGGGCTATTGTGCTGGCCCTTAGAAAAATAAATGCAATTATTTGAAAAAATAATGAGCTAACTATTTGAAAATTAAGAATTCTTTCCTATTTTTGCCGTCCCTTAGCGGGGATGTATATCCACCTTGAACGAAGCCCTACTGCTTCGATGGGTGTTAAATTAAAAATAGAAAATGTCAGGTATTATTGGAAAAAAAGTAGGAATGACCAGCATTTTTGACGCCGAAGGAAAAAATATTCCTTGTACGGTGATCGAAGCTGGACCTTGTGTTGTAACACAAGTTAAGACCGAAGAGAAAGATGGTTACGTTTCAGTTCAACTGGGATACGACGAAGCCAAAGAAAAAAACACTACTCAGCCTTTAAAGGGTCATTTTGCGAAAGCAAACACAACTCCAAAGCGTAAATTAGTTGAATTTCCACAGTTTGAAGAATCGTTAAATTTAGGCGATACGGTAACTGTAGGTATCTTTAACGAAGGCGATTTTGTTGATGTTGTAGGTACTTCAAAAGGTAAGGGTTTTCAAGGTGTTGTTAAACGTCATGGTTTTGGTGGTGTGGGTGGTCAAACTCACGGTCAGCACAACAGATTGCGTGCGCCAGGTTCATTAGGTGCTGCATCTTATCCAGCTCGTGTATTTAAAGGTATGCGTATGGCTGGAAGAACTGGTGGAGACAGAGTTAAAGTTCAAAACTTACAAGTTTTGAAAGTTTATGCTGAGCAAAACTTAGTTGTAGTTAGTGGTTCCATTCCAGGAGCTAAAGGTTCTTACGTAATCTTAGATAAGTAAGCAGATGGAAGTTAAAGTAATAAACATTTCAGGAAAAGAGACAGGTGCCAAGGTGCAGCTTCCTGAGTCGGTATTTGGTATCACACCAAGCGACCACGCGATTTATTTAGATGTAAAACAGTATTTGGCTAACCAACGTCAAGGAACTCACAAATCTAAACAACGTAACGAAATTGCAGGTTCTACCCGTAAATTATACAAACAAAAAGGTACAGGCGGTGCACGTGCCGGAAGCATTAAATCTCCATTGTTCAATGGTGGTGGTCGTGTTTTTGGTCCACAGCCAAGAGACTATAGTTTTAAATTGAACAAGAAATTAAAATCATTGGCACGTAAATCAGCTTTATCATACAAAGCAATTGATAACAACGTAGTCGTATTAGAAGATTTTACTTTCGATACCATTAAAACTAAAAATTATATCAATTTGGTTAATGCATTAAACTTAGCCGGAGAGAAAACATTGTTAGTTTTGCCTGCACAAAATAATAATATCTATTTATCAAGCAGAAATATTCAGAAAGCTAAAGTTACTACTGCAGATCAGTTAAATACATACGATGTATTAAACGCAGGTAAACTTTTGTTCACTGCAGATTCGCTTAAAACATTGGAGGAGGCATTTGCCAAGTAATATGGAAATTTTACAAAAACCAATATTAACCGAAAAAGCTTCTGCATTAACTGAAAAAGCTAACCGTTTTACTTTCAGAGTAGACCACAGAGCTAACAAGTTGCAGATTAAATCGGCCATCGAACAAATGTACGGAGTTAACATCGTTGCCTTAAACACTATGGTTGTTGTAGGTAAAGTTAAATCTAGAAACACTAAAGGTGGTTTAGTATCGGGACGTAGCCCGAAATACAAAAAAGCTATTGTAACATTGAAAGATGGCGAAACAATAGATTATTACGCGAATATTTAATAAGAATAGAATAATTTATAACTATGGGCTTAAGAAAATTTAAACCAGTCACTCCGGGAACCCGTTTTAGGGTAGGCGCAAGCTTTACGGAGATTACAGCAACCAAGCCCGAAAAATCATTGGTTGTATCTTCTAAGAAATCGGGAGGTCGTAACAATACAGGAAAGATGACAATGCGCTACATGGGCGGTGGTCACAAAAAATCTTACCGTTTAATTGATTTTAAACGTGATAAGTTTGATATCCCTGCAACAGTAGCTACTGTTGAATACGATCCAAACCGTACCGCTCGTATTGCATTATTGCACTACGCAGATGGCGAGAAGCGTTACATTATTGCTCCTGAGGGATTGCAAGTAGGACAGACAGTGCTTTCGGGTGACAAAGCTACTCCAGAAGTAGGTAACACGATGAAATTGGCAAATATTCCTTTGGGATCAATTGTACACAATTTAGAAATTCATCCTGGTAAAGGTGCCCAATTGGCACGTAGCGCAGGTGCTTATGCACAGCTTGCAGCTAGAGATGGTAAATATGCAACGATTAAAATGCCATCAGGTGAAGTAAGATCTATCTTAGTTACTTGTTTAGCAACAATTGGTGCTGTTTCTAACTCTGATCACGCTAATGAAGTATTAGGTAAAGCAGGCCGTAGCCGTTGGTTAGGTCGTCGTCCTAGAACTCGTCCAGTAGCGATGAACCCAGTAGATCACCCAATGGGTGGTGGTGAAGGTCGCTCTTCAGGAGGTCAACCTCGTTCAAGAAACGGAGTTTACTCTAAAGGCTTCAAAACCCGTACACTTAAAAAATACTCAAATCGTTTCATCATAGAGAAAAGGAAGAAATAATGGCTCGTTCGATAAAAAAAGGACCTTATATTGACCATAACGTAGAGAAGAAAGTAGTCTCTATGAATGATTCAGGCAAAAAGTCTGTGATCAAAACTTGGTCTCGTAGATCAATGATATCACCAGATTTTGTTGGTCATACATTTGCAGTACATAACGGTAATAAATTTATACCGGTATACGTAACAGAAAACATGGTTGGTCACAAGCTAGGAGAGTTTGCTCCAACCAGAACATTTAGGGGTCACTCTGATAAGAAAAAATAATTAAGAGATGGAAGCAGTAGCGAAATTAAACAATTGTCCAACCTCACCACGTAAAATGCGTTTGGTTGTAGATCTAATCAGAGGTGAGCGTGTAGAGAAAGCTTTACATATTTTAAAATTTACCAATAAAGATGCAGCAATAAGAGTTGAGAAACTATTATTATCAGCTATCAAAAATTGGGAAACTAAAAATGAAGGTTCTCGCCCTGAAGAAAACCAGTTATACGTGAAAACGATAATGGTAGGCGGTGGTCGTCAGTTAAAAAGATTAAGACCAGCTCCTCAAGGCCGTGGTTACAGAATACGTAAGCGTTCAAACCATGTTACCTTGGTAGTAGATAGTAAAAACGTTGAAACTCAAACTAATTAACAGAAATGGGACAAAAAGCACATCCAATAGGTAACAGGTTAGGAATCATCAGAGGTTGGGATTCTAACTGGTTCGGTGGCAACAACTATGCTGATAAATTAGTTGAGGACGAAAAAATAAGAAAATATCTTTCTGCACGTATTGCAAAAGGTGGTGTAGCTAAAGTAGTAATCGAGCGTACGTTAAAACGTATCACTGTTACTATTCACACAGCTCGTCCAGGTATTGTAATCGGTAAAGCAGGCCAAGAGGTTGATAAAATCAAAGAAGAGTTAAAGAAATTGACTAAAAAGGAAATTCAAATTAACATCTTTGAAATTAAACGCCCAGAGCTTGATGCACAATTAGTTGCAGAAGGTGTTGCAAAACAACTTGAGGCTAGAATCTCATTCCGTAGAGCAATGAAATCTACTATCGCATCAACAATGCGTATGGGTGCAGAAGGTATCAAAATAATGACTTCAGGTCGTTTAGGTGGTGCTGAGATGGCTCGTAGCGAACAGTATAAAGAAGGAAGAATTCCTTTGCATACTTTCCGTGCAGACATTGACTATGCATTAGCAGAAGCTTTAACTACTTATGGTAAAATAGGTGTTAAAGTATGGATCTGTAAAGGTGAAGTTTACGGTAAACGTGATCTTTCTCCAAACATCGGTGCTGCGAGCAATGCTCCAGGTAAAGGTGGCGACAGACCTCAAGGTGCTTTTGGTGGCAGAGATGGTGGTAGAGACAACAGAGGCGGTGGCGACAGAAGGAATGACAAACGCAATAGCGGTGGTCGTCCGGGTCAAGGCGGCGCTGGTGCTGGAAGAGATAATAAAGGTGGTGGTGCCAATAGAGGTCCACGCAAATAGTTAACAAGATCGTTTAACGATAATATTAAAATAAAATGTTACAGCCAAAAAGAACGAAGTTCAGAAAGATGCAAAAAGGCAGAATGAAAGGTTTAGCAACTCGTGGTGCTGAATTGTCATTCGGTTCTTTCGGGATTAAATCTTTAGAGGCAACTTGGATTACAAGTCGCCAGATAGAAGCAGCCCGTATTGCGGTAACTCGTTTCATGAAACGTGAAGGTCAAGTTTGGATTAGAATATTCCCGGATAAACCGGTAACTAAAAAACCAGCTGAGGTACGTATGGGTAAAGGTAAAGGTGCGCCTGAGTATTGGGTAGCCGTTGTTAGACCCGGACGTATAATTTTTGAAGCAGAAGGTGTGCCTTTAGAAGTTGCTAAAGAAGCATTGAGATTAGCCGCTCAGAAATTACCAATTCAAACCAAATTTGTAGTACGTAGAGATTACGTAGAAGCATAAAAAAGTTTAGGGATCAATGTTGTAAATAACTTGTTGTTATAACCGCTAGACCCGAACATAAAAAATAATAAAATGAAGAACTCAGAAATCATAGGGCTTTCACAAGAAGAACTAGTAGCTAAGATTGCAGAAGAAAGAGAAAACTTAGTAAAGTTAAAATTTGCACATACAATTTCGGCTATAGAAAATCCTACCCGTATCAATAAGGTAAGAAAAGATATCGCCCGATTAAACACTGAATTGACTAAGCTTAAAGCTCAGTCTGCAATTGAAACTAAATAACTTTAGAGTCGAAATGGAAAGACAATTAAGAAAAACAAGAACCGGGTTGGTGGTAAGCAACAAGATGGATAAATCTGTTGTTGTAGCGGTTGAGCGTAAAGTGAAACACCCGATCTATGGTAAGTTTGTTAAGAAAACTACCAAATTTATGGCTCATGACGAGAAAAACGAATGTGGTATCGGTGATACGGTATTGATACAAGAGACTCGTCCGCTGAGTAAAAACAAGAACTGGAGATTAGTACAAATTTTAGAAAGAGCTAAATAAGATGGTACAACAGGAATCACGATTAAACGTAGCCGACAATAGCGGCGCAAAACAAGTATTGGTTATCCGTGTACTTGGTGGAACTGGCAAAAGATATGCTTCTATTGGTGACAAAATTGTTGTTACTGTAAAAAGCGCTTTGCCATCTGGTAACATTAAAAAAGGAACAGTTTCTAAAGCAGTTGTAGTAAGAACTAAAAAAGAAATCAGACGTAAGGATGGTTCTTATATTCGTTTTGATGATAATGCAGCAGTATTGTTGAATGCACAAGACGAGCCACGTGGTACACGTATTTTTGGCCCGGTAGCGAGAGAACTGCGTGAAAAACAATTCATGAAAATTGTATCATTAGCACCGGAGGTATTATAATATGAAAAATAAAGTAACACAAGCCAAAGTAAAAATCCGTAAAGGAGATTTAGTAAAGGTTATAGCTGGCGATTCAAAAGGCCAACAAGGTAAAGTACAAGAAGTACTTGTTGCCAAAAGTAGAGTTGTTGTAGAAGGTATCAACCTTGTATCAAAACATACTAAACCAAATGCTGCTACACCAAATGGTGGTATAATTAAAAAAGAAGCTGCTCTTCATATTTCTAACGTACAATTAGTTGATCCAAAATCTGGTAAAACTACTCGTGTTGGTCGTAAATTAAACGCTGACGGAAAATTAGTTAGAGTTGCTAAAATATCAGGGGAGGAGATCAAATAATGGCATACGTACCAAGATTAAAAAGTAAATATAAAGAGGAAATTGTAACTGCTCTTAAAGATAAGTTCAATTACAAAAGCATTATGCAGGTTCCTAAATTAGAGAAAATTGCCATCAACCAAGGTGTTGGCCGTTATTCTGTAACTGACAAAAAAGTTATGGATAGCTCTATCTTAGAAATGACAACCATTGCAGGTCAGCAAGCAGTAGGTGCAAAATCGAAAAAAGATATCTCAAACTTCAAATTACGTAAAGGTATGCCAGTTGGTGTAAGAGTAACTTTACGTGACAATAACATGTATGAGTTTTTAGACCGATTAATTTCTGTAGCTTTGCCTCGTATCCGCGATTTCAAAGGTATCAATGATAAAGGATTTGATGGAAAAGGTAACTACACTTTAGGTGTTACTGAGCAAATCATTTTCCCAGAGATCAACATCGATAAAATCAGCAAGATTTTAGGTATGGACATTACATTTGTAACTTCTGCTACCACTGATGTTGAAGCATTGGAACTTTTAAAACAATTTGGATTACCATTTAAAAATCAAAAAACAGAGCAATAATGGCAAAAGAAGGTGTAAAAGCTCGCGAAATTAAGCGCCAAAAATTGGTTGCTAAATATGCAGACAAACGTGCAGAATTGAAAGCTGCAGGTGATTACGAAGGATTAGACAAGTTACCAAAAAACTCATCGGCTGTACGTTTACACAACCGTTGTAAGTTAACTGGTCGTCCTCGTGGATACATGCGTACCTTTGGTATCTCAAGGGTTTTATTCCGCGATATGGCTTTAGCAGGAAAAATTCCTGGAGTTAGAAAAGCTAGCTGGTAATAAAGAAGTTATAATTTTGAGTTATAAGTTGTAAGTTGTACTTTTGCAGCCCTTACAGCTTATAGCTCATTAGTATATAACAAGAATTAGAATTTTAACCGATAGCAGGTCCCACCGTTGGGTAACGGAAGGAAACCACTATCACAAATCAATAATAATGAATACAGATCCAATAGCAGATTACCTTACAAGGGTAAGAAATGCCATTAAGGCAAATCACAGAATCGTTGAGATTCCTGCATCAAACCTGAAAAAAGAAATTACAAAAGTTCTTTTTGATAAAGGTTACATCGCAAACTACAAGTTTGAAGACACTAATGCACAAGGCGTAATCAAAATCGCTTTAAAGTACAATGCAATTACTAAAATCTCTGCTATCCGTACGTTAACCCGTATCAGCAAACCAGGTTTAAGACAATATGCAGGTGTAGAAAACATGCCAAGAGTATTGAATGGTTTAGGTATCGCAATCTTATCTACTTCTAAAGGTGTAATGACTGATAAAGAAGCAGCCAAATTAAACATTGGCGGTGAGGTATTGTGTCACGTTTATTAATTAAAGGAGGATAGCACAATGTCAAGAATAGGAAAGAACCCGATTAATGTACCTGCAAGTGTAACTGTTACTGTATCAAAAGATAACGTAGTTACTGTTAAAGGTCCTAAAGGAGAATTAACTCAAGCGGTAGACGCTGATATTATTATAAGCCAAGAAGATGGTGTACTTACAGTAAACCGTCCAACTGAGCAAAAAAGACATAAAGCCTTACATGGTTTATATCGTTCTTTAATCAATAATATGGTTGTTGGTGTAACAGATGGTTATAAAATAGAACAAGAATTAGTAGGTGTGGGTTACCGTGCTACTAACCAAGGTAATACTTTGGATCTAGTTTTAGGTTATTCTCACCATTATGTGTTCCAATTGCCGGAAGAAATTAAAGTAACCACCACATCTGAAAAAGGTCAAACTCCTAAAATCATTTTAGAGAGTATCGATAAACAATTGATTGGCCAAGTAGCAGCGAAAATCCGTTCGTTACGTACACCAGAGCCGTATAAAGGTAAAGGTATCAAGTTTGTTGGTGAAGTGTTAAGAAGAAAAGCAGGTAAATCAGCTTCTAAAAAATAATTAAAATGGCAGGAAAAAAATTATCTCGTAGAGATCGTATCAAAAAAGGTATCAGAAAAAGACTTACTGGTTCTGAGAGCCGTCCACGTTTATCAGTTTATAGAAGCAATAAAGGTATTTATGCTCAAATCATTAACGATGTAACTGGTAATACAATAGTTTCAGCATCATCTTTATCTAAAGATTTTACTGGTAAAGGAAACAAATCTGATCAGTCGACCGCAGTAGGCAAGTTAATTGCTGAAAAAGCAATCGCAGCTGGTGTTAAAGAAGTTGTTTTCGACAGAAATGGTTACTTATACCATGGTCGTGTTAAATCGTTGGCAGATGGTGCTCGCGAAGCTGGTTTAGTATTTTAATCTAAGAAATAGGATAAGATGTCAACTATCAATATAAAAAGAGTAAAGACTAGCGAAATCGAATTGAAAGATCGTTTAGTTAGCATACAACGTGTTGCCAAAGTAACCAAAGGTGGCCGTACCTTCAGCTTCTCAGCTATCGTAGTTGTTGGAGATGAGCAAGGTGTTGTTGGTTATGGTTTAGGTAAAGCAAAAGAGGTTACTGAAGCAATTGCAAAAGGTATCGACGATGCAAAGAAGAACTTAGTAAAAGTTCCTATCTTGCACGGTACTGTACCGCATGAGCAAATTGGTAAGTTCTCTGGAGGTTTTGTTTTAATCAAACCTGCAGCAGTAGGTACCGGTGTAATTGCTGGTGGTGCAATGCGTGCCGTATTAGAGAGTGCTGGTATACACAACGTATTGGCAAAGTCAAAAGGTTCATCAAACCCACACAACGTGGTAAAAGCAACAGTAGATGCTTTAACTAAAATGCGTGATGCTTATACAGTAGCACAGCACCGTGGTGTGGATTTAAACAAAGTTTTTAACGGATAATATCATGGCTAAAATTAAAATTACCCAAGTAAAAAGCATTATCGATAGAAGCGAACGCCAAAAAAGAACAATGAAAGCTTTAGGTTTAACTAAAATGAACCAAAGTGTAGAAGTTGAGGCTAACGCTGCCATTATTGGGATGGTAAGAAAAGTTAATCACTTAGTAGCTATAGAGACTATTTAATTATTAAGATCTGTTTAGGATGCACGAAAATGCCCTAAACAGATTTTTATTTATTTATCGCTGTTCCTGATTAGTGAAAGCGAAGGGCAGCACAAAAGTTTAAAAAATGAACTTAAGTAATTTAAAACCTGCAAAAGGTTCTATCAAAAAAGTTAAAAGAATTGGTCGTGGTCAAGGTTCTGGTCGTGGTGGTACTTCCACTCGTGGTCATAAAGGAGCTGGTTCACGTTCTGGTCACTCTACAAAAATCGGTTTTGAAGGTGGTCAAATGCCATTACAACGTCGTGTGCCTAAAGTAGGTTTCAAACCTATCAACCGTACAGAGTATGTTGGCGTTAACTTAGACGTACTACAAGGTTTAGTAGAAAGATTCAATCTAACAAGTATTGATTTCGCTACTTTACAAGAGCATGGTTTAGCTTCAAAAAATGACTTAGTGAAAATCTTAGGTCGTGGTGAAGTTAAAGCTAAATTAGAAGTTACAGCTCACGCTTTTTCTGCAACTGCACAAAAAGCTATCGAAGCTGCTGGAGGCTCAATCGTAAAATTGTAATTAATGAAGAAGCTATTTACTACTTTCAGTAATATTTGGAAAATACAAGAATTAAAAGAGCGTATCTTATTTACGCTTATGATTCTTGTAATCTACAGGTTCGTTTGTCAAGTGGTTCTACCAGGTGTAGACCCAGCTCAGTTAGTGAATACCGAAAAAACTGGCATTTTAGGTTTGTTAGATATGTTTGCGGGAGGTGCCTTTTCTAAAGTATCTATCCTTGCATTAGGTGTAATGCCTTATATCTCTGCATCCATTGTTGTTCAGTTGTTAGGTATTGCAGTGCCTTCTTTCCAGAAAATGCAAAAAGAAGGTGAGAGTGGCAGAAAAAAATTAACTCAAATTACTCGTTACCTAACTGTTGCCATTACTGCTGTACAAGCAGTAGGTTATGTTAAAACACAGGTGCCTAAAGAAGCCATCATGATAGATCATACCATGTTCTATGTTTTGTCTGGCTTTGTATTAACAGCAGGTACCTTGTTTGTAATGTGGTTAGGTGAAAAAATAACTGATAAAGGTATTGGTAATGGTACATCATTGATCATCATGGTGGGTATCATCGCTCGTTTACCAATGGCTATCGATCAGGAAGTACGCTCTGTATTTACTGGTAATGACGGTGGTCTAATCAGACTTGTTTTAGAGATTGTTGCTTTATTTGCAGTAATTATGTTTACAATTCTAATTGTACAAGGTGTACGTAAAGTGCCTGTACAATATGCTAAAAGGATTGTTGGTAATAGACAAGTTGGAGGTGTAAGACAGTATATTCCATTAAAAGTTAACGCGGCTGGTGTAATGCCAATCATTTTTGCGCAAGCATTAATGTTTATCCCGAATGCTTTAATTGGTGTATTCCCTAAGTTAACAGATAGTTGGTTGCATCAGTATACTGATATTACTTCACTAACGTATAGCTTAACGTTTGCATTTTTAATCATTGCATTTACTTTCTTTTATACTGCAATTACAGTTAATCCAACTCAAATGTCGGATGATATGAAAAAGAATGGTGGTTTTATTCCAGGTATTAAACCAGGTTTAGCTACTTCTTCTTTTATTGATGATGTGATTTCTAAGATTACTTTCCCAGGATCGTTATTCTTAGCAATTATCGCTATTCTACCTTCATTTGCTGTTAAGCTTGGTATACAACAAGAATTTGCACACTTCTTCGGTGGTACATCATTATTGATCTTGGTAGGTGTAGTATTAGATACTTTACAACAAGTAGAGAGTTATCTATTGATGCGTCACTACGATGGTTTAATGAAAACCGGAAGAGTAACTGGTCGTACAGGAATTCCTGCGGCTAGTGGTAGCGGTGCTGCATTATAAGAAATGATAGAAGGAGTGAATAATAGTATGAAAAACTAAAATTCACTCCTTCAAAATTTAAAAACATGTCTAAAATTTATTATAAATCTCCGGAGGAGATCGAATTAATAAGGGAAAGTTCTTTACTGGTTTCAAAAACCCTTGCAGAAGTTGCGAAGATTATTGCACCAGGTATTACAACCATTGCATTAGATAAATTAGCCTACGAATTTATAAAGGATCACGGTGCAATCCCAGCCTTTTTAAACTATGGAGGTTTTCCGAACTCATTGTGCATTTCGCCCAATGATCAGGTAGTGCATGGTTTTCCAAATGAATATGTAATCAAAGAAGGAGATCTAATCTCAGTTGATTGCGGTGTAATCAAAAATGATTTCTTCGGAGATTCTGCTTACACGTTTTCTATTGGAGAAGTTGATGCCGAAAAGCAAAAATTGACCAAAGTAACACAAGAGTGTTTAAACTTGGCTATTGAAAAGGCAGTTGTTGGAATGCGAATTGGTGATATCGCTTTTGCGGTACAAAACCATGCAGAAACAAATGGTTTTGGCGTAGTAAGAGAATTAGTAGGACATGGTGTTGGAGTTAAACTTCACGAGAAACCAGAAGTGCCAAATTATGGTAAGCGTGGAAGTGGAGTGAAATTGGAAGAGGGAATGGTGATCGCTATTGAACCAATGATTAATGCAGGAACTGCTGCAATAAAATTTTGGTCAGATGGATGGACGGTAACTACCAAGGACAATAAACCTTCAGCACATTTTGAACACACGGTTGCTATCAAAAAGGGGAAAGCGGACGTTTTATCAACGTTTTCACTTATTGAAGAAGTTTTAAAAGAAAAAAAGTAAAAAAGTAAAAATTTTTATTTAATTTTGCAACCCTGTTTAATAGCAGCTAATTAAGTAAAAATCAATATAATATGGCTAAACAAGCCTCGATTGAACAAGACGGAGTAATAAGAGAAGCATTATCGAATGCGATGTTTCGGGTTGAACTCGAAAATGGCCATGAGATTATTGCTCATATTTCAGGAAAAATGAGGATGCACTACATCAAAATTTTACCTGGGGATAAAGTTAAATTAGAGATGTCGCCTTACGATTTATCAAAGGGTAGAATCACTTATAGATATAAATAAATATTATAATGAAAGTTAGGTCATCAATTAAAAAACGTAGCGCTGATTGTAAGATTATTCGCCGTAAAGGTAAACTTTACGTAATCAACAAGAAAAATCCGAAGTTTAAGCAACGTCAGGGATAATTAAAACATTGAACGTGTTCGTACAACGGTGGCCCGCCGTTCGAGCGTTCTTCTAAACAAAAATATAAATATGGCAAGGATTTCAGGTATTGATTTACCAAGAAACAAAAGAGGTGAGATCGGACTAACTTATATCTTCGGAATAGGTAGAACAACTGCACAGAACATTTTAACTGAAGCAGGTATTGATTTCAATAAAAAAGTACAAGATTGGTCTGATGATGAATTATCGGCTATCCGTACCATCATTAACGACGGCATCAAAGTAGAAGGTGCATTACGTTCAGAAGTTCAATTGAACATCAAACGTTTAATGGATATCGGTTGTTACCGTGGCTTACGTCATAGAAAAGGTTTACCTGTTCGTGGTCAACGTACCAAAAACAACTCTCGTACCCGTAAAGGAAAGAGAAAAACAGTTGCTAACAAGAAAAAAGCTTCTAAATAATAGATAGATAAGAGAGGTTTTAGGTGTGTATTCATATCTAAAATCTTTTTATGTCTGGAATAAAAGATAAAAAATAAGATGGCGAGTGCCGGGCTAGAAAATTTATCCTATCTCAATTCTCCTATCTAAAATCTAAAAGAAAAAATGGCTAAAAGTAAAAAAGTTACCAAAAAGCGTATTGTTGTAATTGAGTCTGTAGGTCAGGCACACATCAATGCTACGTTCAACAACATCATTGTTACCCTAACAAATAACAACGGTCAAACTATTTCATGGTCTTCTGCAGGTAAAATGGGATTCAAGGGTTCTAAAAAGAACACTCCATACGCTGCTGGCCAAGCTGCATCTGATTGCGGTAAAGTAGCATTCGACTTAGGTTTACGTAAAGTAGATGTATTTGTTAAAGGTCCAGGTTCAGGCCGTGAGTCTGCAATCAGAACTTTACAAGTTGCAGGTATCGAAGTGACTTCTATTAAAGATATCACTCCGCTTCCACACAATGGATGTCGTCCACCAAAGAAAAGAAGAGTTTAATTAATCATTTTTAAAGCTAAGAGTCTGCAACTTCAGGTTGTACGATACTTTAAAATCACAAACAAATGGCAAGATATACCGGACCGAAGTCCAAAATAGCCCGTAAGTTCAGAGAACCAATTTTTGGTCCTGACAAAGTATTAGACAGAAAAAATTATCCTCCTGGCCAACATGGCGCTTCAAAAAGAAGAGGAAAACAATCTGAGTACGCAGTACAGTTAATGGAAAAACAAAAAGTAAAATACACTTATGGTGTGTTAGAAAAACAATTCCGTAACTTGTTTACTAAAGCTTCATCTCGCGATGGTATCACTGGTGATAACTTATTGCAATTGTTAGAAGCACGCTTAGATAATACAGTATACAGATTAGGTATTGCTCCAACCCGTTCAGGTGCACGTCAATTGGTTAGCCACAAACACGTAACTGTAAATGGTGAGGTTGTAAATATTCCATCATATCAATTAAGAGCTGGTGATGTAATCGCAGTACGTGATAAATCTAAATCATTAGAAGCGATCACAAATTCTGTAGCAGGAAGAGTAATCAATAAATTCAATTGGTTAGATTGGAATGCAAGTGAGTTAACAGGTAAGTTTTTAGCTTATCCTAACCGTGATGAGATCCCAGAAAACATTAAAGAGAACCTTATAGTAGAGTTATACTCTAAGTAATAATTTTAGTTAAAGCCCTTGTGGCTTTAACTTTTTATGTTACACAACATTCATATAACGATCTAAAAACATTATAAATGGCAATTTTAGCATTTCAGAAACCCGATAAGGTAATCATGCAGAAATCAACTGATTTCGATGGTCAATTTGAATTTCGTCCTTTAGAGCCCGGTTTCGGTGTAACAATTGGTAATGCCTTAAGAAGAATTTTATTGTCTTCTTTAGAAGGTTTTGCTATTACAAGTATTCGTTTTTCAGGCGTTTCTCACGAGTTTTCTACCATGAAAGGTGTTGTAGAAGATTTAACTGAAATCATCTTAAACTTAAAACAAGTTCGTTTTAAGAAAGTAGGTGAATCAGGAGATTCAGAAAAAGTATTCATCATCGTTAACGGTCAAGATCAATTCTTAGCTGGTGATATTACAAAATTCTCTAACAACTTTGAGGTTTTAAACCCTGATTTTGTGATCTGTAACATGGAGAAATCAGTTACTTTAGAAGTAGAATTAACTATCAATAAAGGACGTGGTTATGTACCTGCAGAAGAGAATAAAATTACTGATACAGTAGTTGGTGTAATTGCAATCGATTCGATTTTTACCCCAATGAAAAATGTAAAATACACGATTGAAAACTATCGTGTTGAGCAAAAAACAGATTACGAGAAATTAATTTTAGATATTTCTACTGATGGATCTATCCACCCAGAAGAAGCTTTAAAAGAAGCAGCTAAAATTTTGATCCAACACTTTATGTTGTTCTCTGATGAGAATTTAGTATTAGAATCTCAAGCTAAAGAAGAAACTAAAGAGGTTGATGAAGAAATTTTACACATGCGTAAAATCCTTAAAACCGAATTGGTTGATTTAGATCTTTCAGTTCGTGCTTTAAACTGCTTAAAAGCAGCGGATATCCGCACTTTAGCTGATCTAGTATCTTACGATGTTGCTGACATGTTAAAATTCAGAAACTTCGGTAAAAAATCTTTAACTGAAATTCAGGAATTGGTAAAATCTAAACAATTATCGTTTGGAATGAACCTTTCTAAATTTAAGTTAGACGAAGAATAAAAACGTTTTAAGTTATAAGTGGTACGTATTACGTAGAACTTATAACTCAAAACTTAACACAAATATTCACTGTGTATAATTCCCTCAGATTAATTTCATAGAGACGGTATACACTTTACAAAACAAAAAATGAGACACGGTAAAAAACACAACCATTTAGGCAGAACTACATCGCACAGAAAAGCGATGTTGGCAAACATGGCTTCATCTTTAATTAAGCACAAAAGAATTACAACTACTTTAGCTAAAGCAAAAGCTTTACGCGTTTATGTAGAGCCTATCATTACAAAATCTAAAAATGATACTACACACTCTCGTCGTACAGTATTCTCTTACTTGCAAGATAAAGAAACCGTTACAGAATTATTCCGTGACGTAGCTGCTAAAGTTGCCAACCGTCCAGGTGGTTACACTCGTATTATCAAATTGAACAATCGTTTAGGTGATAATGCTGAGATGGCATTAATTGAGTTGGTTGACTATAACGAAGTTTACGGTAAAGATACTGCAGCTGAAGAAAAGAAAACTACACGTAGAGGTAGAAGCAAAGCTAAAAAAGCTGATGCTCCTGCTGCTGAAGTGAAAGCTGAAAAAGCTCCTAAAGCAGAAGCGGTAGTTGAAGATGCAGTTGTTGTTGAAGAAGAAGTAGCAGCACCAGCTGTTGAAGAAACTCCTGCAACTGAAGAAGCTGCTCCAGAAGCTAACGCTGATGAAGAAGCTCCAAAAGCATAGTTAGATTTAACATCTAAAAATATAAAGCCCTTTAGGATTTCCTAAAGGGCTTTTTGTTTAAAGCTTATTTCCAGAAGCTAACTCATAAGGAGTTTGGTCTTTTTCAAATATCCTAGTAGTGTGTTTACCTTCTACGGTTATTTGATTGCCTATTCTTCTTATCCAATTTCCTTCTCTAAGTCCTACTACCTTGGTGTCATTCTGACTTAGGAACTCTAAAATTCGTGTTTCCCTTGTTTCCCCATTATGCCTAAGCTCTGGTTGAGGATCTAAATAATGAGCATTAATGTTAAACGGAACTAGGCCCATACAATCGAAACTTGGTGGATAAACAATTGGCATATCGTTGCTTGTTTTCATAGTCATCCCGCCAATATTGCTTCCAGCACTGCAACCTAAATAGGGTTTACCTTTTTCAACATTAACTTTTAATATATCCATTAAAGCCAATTCATGCATCGTTTTAACCAATAAAAAGGTATTTCCGCCTCCTGTAAAAAATCCAGTGGCATTTTCTATTGCTTCTTTTCTATTGTCAAATTCATGAAGTCCTTTTACTTTAATTCCTATTGTAGCAAAGAAGTTTGCTGCTTTTAAGGTATAGTCATCATGAGAAATTCCACTTGGTCTAGCAAATGGAATGAAGATGATTTCGTCAATTCCCTTGAATAAAGCTACAATTTCAGTTTTGAGGTAAGCAAGGTATTGTTCACCAAATAGCGTAGATGTTGAGGCCAGTAATACATTCATGGTTTCAAAGATAGAGAGAATGAGCAAGCAATAATCAACTTTCGACTATAATTACATTTTGGTTCTTTTATTGGAACTCACATTCCATTTTAGATCTTTATGTTCTCCATGCCATATTGTTTAAGTACCTCTGGTGGAACACCTGGCCATTGATTAGGGACATTGCCTACATAACCAATATCTTTCACGCCAATTTCACTGGTATAAAATCCTGAAGCAGTTAAACTTCTCATTCTATTAAAAAAAGATACTCCAGCCAACATTTCGGGTTTAGCCTTTTTCGGATAGGCAATTTCGTCGATGATAGCAATTTGTTCTTTCGGCGAAGCCTCAATAAATGACTTCTCATATTTGTTAAAGCAATGAAGGTCCAACCATTTAAGGCCACCTCGCATCGGTACTTGATGCTCCGGAATGTCTTTCACTATAAATTCTATAAAATCAGGTACTTTGGCATCTGTGGCACTTCCAGAAAAATCGTCTTTTGGAATGATGATGTCTGCCAGAACAGCAATAGTAGCCATTTCATGTTTGGTGAAAAAAGTTTCTGACTTCAATTTTACATCTCTTTCCACTTCCCACTGCTCACGGCCTGCTTCTTTTTCTGGGTTAGCTGTTGTCGTGGTTTCAGTAGCAGGTTGTTTACATGCCTCGAGCAGTACTGTAGTGGTTAATGCGGTAAGGCCAATGGCCTTAAGCGAATCGCGTCTATTCATTTTATACGATTAAATATTTTGTCTTTTCTTTTCTGCCAAAATGTATTCGGCTGTTCTCATTGCCAAGGCTAGGATAGTCCAAGTTGCATTTTTATCACCTTGTTGTACAAAGGGACCAGCATCAACCACAAATAGATTTTTACAATCATGTGCTTGGCAATATTTATTTAAGGCTGACTTTTTTGGATCATCGCCCATTCTGATCGTACCAACTTCGTGAATGATTTTTCCTGGAGCTTCGAGACCATAATTGGTTTCAGGACCTTGAATTGTTGAGGTAACAACAGCTCCCATCTCTTTCATAATAGAGAGGAATGTTTCTTGCATGTGTTTGGCTTGAAGAATTTCTTCGGTGGCCCATTTGTAATGAAATCTTAAAACTGGAATGCCATATTTATCAACCACATTTGGGTCAATTTCACAATAATTGTCGGCCCTAGCTATTGCAGTACCACGACCAGCCATGCCTACTCCTGTTCCATATAAACGACGGTAATCATCTTTAAGTGATGCTCCATAACCCCCAGCTTCTTTCATTTTACCATTTCGATCAGGTACCATGCCGTTTTGAGTTGGAACACCTCCACCAAAGCCGTAAGAAGGCATACGCATCCCACCGCCGTATTCAATATGGTAACCTCGAGGAAAATTTAATTTTTTATTGTCTAACCACCATGGAGAATAAATGTGTACGCTACCTACACCATCTTCATTATACCTTTTTCGATCTAAAAGTTGTGGTAAAAAGCCAGAAACACTAGCGCCAGTAGAATCATGAAGGTATTTTCCTACTACACCACTGTTATTTGCCAGTCCGTTGGGATGTTGTGATGATTTTGAATTTAATAAAATCCGAGCCGACTCGCAGGCACTGGCACCTAAAATTATAAGTTTGCCATTTACCTGGTATTCTTGTAAATCTTTTCTGTTTACATAAGAAACACCTTTCGCAGTGCCATCTTTGTCGGTAATTACTTCTCTAACCATGGCATCGGTAATTACTGTTAAATTTCCAGTGTTTACTGCTGGGATAACCAAACATGAAGATGCCGAAAAATCGCCATAAACTTTACAGGCTCGACCACATTGACCACAATAAAAACAAGGTGCACGATCATTATTGCCCTTAATGCTTTCGGTCATTACTGCACCTCTGCCCGGAATAACAGGAACACCTGCTTTTTGAGCCCCATTTTTAATAAAAAGCTCATGCAAACGGGGTTTAGGTGGCTTCATAAAAATACCATCTGGTTCATTTTCAATTCCTTCGGCGGTACCATAAATGCCAATCATCCTGTCAATTTTATCATAAAATGGTTTCAGGTCATCATAGGTTATTGGCCAAGGATCTGTTAATCCGTCTGTTGGTTTAAAGTCTACAGGACCCATTCTTAAAGAAATTCTTCCCCAATGGTTGGTACGGCCACCTAGCATACGCGACCTAAACCATTCAAACTCTGTCTTATCTTTAGTGGTATAAGGCTCGCCATCTAATTGCCAACCTCCATAAGATGCATCGAAATCGCCAAATGGGCGGGTAGTACCAGCACCTCGTCTAGGCGATTCCCAAGGCCATTTTAGTTGTTGGGCATCAGTTCTTGGATCGAAATATTGGCCAGCCTCGAGCATTAAAACTTTTTGTCCGGCATGAGCCAATACATAGGCAGCCATTCCTCCGCCTGCCCCAGAGCCAACTACGATGGCATCATATACAGTAGAAGATTTTTTTATTTGAAAGTCGGTCATTATAAGTGGTTATAATTTAACTATATCCTAATTTAAAGCTTAATTTTGTTAAATAAAAACGATACGGTAGCTATTTTGATCATATAATAGCGAAGTAATTATTAAGCTATTGATATGGACAATACGGGGACATTGGCAATTTTTAAGGATCTTTTAAACACAGTAACTGCTGATGGTACACTAGTGAAAATTTCTTTGGGTAATTACAAGGGGAATGATCGAGAGTTAAAAAATCTCTACGTTAAAAAGGTGATCATTAAAAGAGCAGACATGCTTTCGTTTAATTACCGTTATAAAACTAGAGACATATTTAAAAATCTTTCAATAACAGAAGGAATTGCTTTAATAATCAATTTGTTAAGTAATGATTTTAAGATTGCTACTTTATTTACTACCCATAAGGAAGTAATTTTGGAGCATGATAAAAAGGATGTAATCAAGATTCGGGAAAGAGATTTAAATGTAAAACTGCAACCGAGTTTGGAGCATAACAAAGAAAAGAAACGACTGATTAAACCTAGTGGGAATGCTTATTTGCCTGCATTGAAAATTACCGATGCAGAAGGGAATGTTTTTAAAAATGCCCAAGATAAGTATAAACAGATCAATCAATACATAGAGATATTGAGTTCCTTGATTAAGGAATTGCCCGAAGGGACAATTAAAAATGTGGTAGATATGGGTTCGGGTAAAGGATATTTAACTTTTGCCTTATACGATTATTTGCATCAACAATTAGCGTTAAAGACGAAAGTAACTGGTGTAGAGTTTAGAGAAGACCTGGTTACTCTTTGTAATGGTATTGCTAAACAGGCTAACTTTGACCAATTGAATTTTGTGCAGGGTACAATTGAAGATTACGCAGTAGCTGATATCAATTTATTGATTGCCTTACACGCTTGTGATACCGCTACCGATGATGCCATTTACAAAGGGATACAGGCCGGGGCAGAATTAATTGTTGTTGCGCCTTGTTGCCATAAGCAGATTAGACGAGAGATAGAGCAAAACAAAGTTAAAAACGATGTTTCCTTTCTTACCAAATACGGGATATTTTTAGAACGTCAGGCCGAAATGGTTACCGATGGATTAAGAGCCCTCATTTTAGAATACTGTGGTTATAAAACAAAGGTGTTCGAATTTATTTCTGATGCACATACGCCGAAGAATGTTTTGGTAGTAGGGGTGAAGAGAGCTGAAAGTTTAAAGCTTAAAGCTGAAAGCGAAAGGAAAAAAGAGATTTTAAAGAAAATAAAGGATACCAAGACTTACTTTGGAATAAGTTACCATCATCTGGAAAAACTTTTAGGGATTTAAATAAATAAGGTGTCGCAATTTGCGACACCTTAGAAAGTCTGATGTAAAAGCTATGCACAGCCTTTTGTGCCACCAACCTGATGGTAGCGAACACGAAGTAAAGCGAACAGCCTGCCTGCGGTAGGCTGGCAGGACTGTCATTACCGAATGCCAAAAACCTTGAATCTTTAAACGTACTGCCTTTTATCCTAATTCTGCCAAGCTGTCAGCATAATAATGGACTATTTTTTACATTTTAACAGTTTTTTTGCTGTTATTTCTGCCAAAACCTAATTGGCACATTGCTTGTTATTAGCTTGTAAACATTAAAAATTTAAAAGAAATACATAATAAAATGGGAAAAATAATTGGTATAGACTTAGGAACAACAAACTCTTGCGTTTCTGTAATGGAAGGTAACGAACCTGTAGTTATAGCCAACAGTGAGGGTAAACGTACTACGCCATCGATTGTTGCTTTTGCAGAGAACGGCGAGCGTAAAGTGGGTGAACCTGCTAAACGTCAGGCGATAACGAACCCTACAAAAACAATTTATTCTATTAAACGCTTTATGGGCAGCAGCTATGCTGAGGTTGCTAAAGAAATTTCTAGAGTACCTTATAAAGTAGTTAAAGGCGACAACAATACACCTCGTGTAGAGATTGACGACCGTAAATATACTCCACAAGAAATTTCTGCAATGATTTTGCAGAAAATGAAAAAAACTGCTGAAGATTTCTTAGGACAAGAAGTTACTGAAGCGGTAATTACCGTACCTGCTTACTTTAACGATGCACAACGTCAAGCTACTAAAGAAGCTGGTGAAGTTGCGGGTTTAACTGTAAAACGTATCATTAACGAACCAACTGCTGCAGCTTTAGCTTATGGCTTGGATAAAGCACACAAAGACATGAAAATTGTGGTGTTTGACTGTGGTGGTGGTACACATGACGTTTCTGTATTAGAATTGGGTGATGGCGTTTTTGAAGTAAAATCTACTGATGGTGATACACACTTAGGTGGTGATGATTTTGATCACGTAATTATTGATTGGTTAGCTGCAGAATTCCAAACTGAAAACGGAATGGACTTGGCTAAAGATCCAATGGCTTTACAACGTTTAAAAGAAGCTGCTGAAAAAGCTAAAATTGAATTGTCGAGCACTACTTCTACAGAAATCAATTTGCCTTATATTACTGCTGATGCAAGTGGTCCGAAACACTTGGTTAGAACTTTAAGCCGTGCTAAATTTGAGCAATTGGCTGGCGATTTGATCAAACGTACAATTGATCCTTGTAAATCTGCCTTGAAAAATGCTGGTTTAAAAGTAAGTGATATCGACGAAATTATCTTAGTAGGTGGTTCAACTCGTATTCCTGCTATTCAGGATGCAGTTAAAGCTTTCTTTGGTAAAGAGCCAAGTAAAGGTGTAAATCCTGATGAGGTTGTAGCTATTGGTGCTGCTATTCAAGGTGGTGTATTAACTGGTGAGGTTAAAGACGTATTGTTATTAGATGTTACTCCGCTTTCTTTAGGTATTGAAACTATGGGTGGTGTAATGACTAAATTAATTGAAGCCAATACAACTATTCCTTCTAAAAAAGCAGAAACTTTCTCTACTGCTGCTGATAACCAGCCAAGTGTAGAAATCCATATTTTACAAGGTGAGCGTCCGATGGCTGCTCAGAACCGTACTATTGGTCGTTTCATTTTAGATGGAATTCCACCAGCACCACGTGGTGTGCCTCAAGTAGAAGTTGCTTTTGATATTGATGCCAATGGTATCTTACACGTAAGTGCAAAAGATAAAGCTACTGGTAAAGAGCAAAAAATCCGTATCGAAGCATCATCTGGTTTAACTGATGAAGAGATCAAAAAAATGAAAGAAGAAGCTGAAGCAAATGCTGAAGCTGATGCTAAAGCTAAAGAAGAAGCAGATAAAATTAATGGCGCTGATGCTTTAATTTTCTCTACTGAGAAACAATTGAAAGAGTTTGGTGATAAATTATCTGCTGATAAAAAAGCACCGATCGAAGCTGGTTTAGAGAAATTAAAAGCAGCACATTTGTCTCGCAACTTTGCTGATATCGATGCTGCACAAGAAGAATTGCAAAATGCTTGGAATGTAGCTTCTGAAGAGATGTACAAAGCAGGTCAGGATGGACAGGCACCAGAAGGAGCACCACAAGCTGATGCTCAACAAGGTGGCGATACTGTGACTGATGTTGATTTTGAAGAAGTAAAAGACGAAGAGAAGAAATAATTCAATTCTCAGTCTTCAGTTTGCAGTTCTGAGTTTGGAACTGAATAAACCGTAAAACAATAAAAAAGCGTCGTTGATTAAGTTCAGCGACGCTTTTTTTATGATAATGATTTTAATTTATTTCTTGCGTTTTACAACTGGTTTAGGTTGATATTCTAATTCTTTTACCTTTCCGAAGGTTCTATTTAAAATTAGGATAGCTGGCCAAATTAGCATAGGTGCAAACCTACTGAGCATATTTAAGCCGTTAGCTGAGGGCAAACAAAAATCAAGTACTAATCCAAAAATAAAAATACAAGGAACAGTTAATGTTCTCCAACGTGCCAATTGGCGTGCTTTGAGGTTGTCAAAACCATCAGAAATTCTTCCTCTATGCTTAATAATGTAACTTAACATGGCGTAGTTAAATAGACCTGTGGCTCCAACATTTATGCAATAGAAATAGAAGGGAATGGTAAGTGCCGTGTTTTCGCTATAATAAGCCGAGCTAAAAGGCATTAAGATAATGGTAAACAGGAAAAAGAAGTTTAACCAGATCAACCTGTCATCATAATCTTTAACAAAAGAAAACAAACGATGGTGTGAGCGCCAATAAATAGCAATGACAAAAAAGCTAATGATAAATCCTATAAATAGTGGCAGAAGATCTGATAACTGCTGGGCTATTTGAGAACTGCTCATGCCATGTGCAATATGGGGTGGTTTGATTTCAATGACCAGAAGTGTAATTGCAATGGCAAAAACAGCATCGGTAAATAAAATCATTCTTTCGATCTGGAATTCTTTTTTTAATTCATTGTTGATCTGTGACATAAAGAGGCGTCTAATTTATATGCTTTAAGCTAAACATTCTTCAATGATGTCTTGAAGAATCTTCTCATTCTCGAATAATTCATTTAAGAGTTTCAATTGATTTTTAGCTCTATCCAAGTTTTGTGTAGGATAAGAAATAGGGTAGTAAATACTTCCGTTCAAGTAATCAGTTAAAAAACGTAGGGCTTGCATGTACACAATGTATTTGCCAGAAAATAAGATCAGTTCTTGTTCTGTGGGGGTTAACATATCAGCCATTTCTGACAAATAACCTTCAACAGTAGCTTTAAAATAAGGTAACCTGATCTTGATTTTAGCTAAATCTATCTCATTTTCTGCATAGGCACATAAATAGGTGCGCATCATGTCGCCCAGATCTGAGATAAATTTACCAGGCATTAAGGTATCTAAGTCAATTACACAAATGCCATGGTAATCAGTTTCATCTAAAAGTACATTGCTGATCTTAGTGTCGTGGTGCATTACCCGATTAGGGAAATCTTTACGATGTTCGTAAGATTTATAATAATCTACAATAAAATGATGGCGCAATGCAGTTTCAATTTCATGACTAGCTTTGAGCTTTAGTTCTGTTGAGGTTTGACTTAGTGCAAAGGTGAATTGCTCATAACGCCAAGCCAAGTCATGGAAACCTGGAATTGTAGGTTGGAGCACTTCCGTATCGAAATTATTTAAGAGTCTACTTAATTTGCCAAATTGTTTAGCGGCTTCGTAGGCTTGTTTTGGATCGCTTAAAGTATCAAAGGCCATGGTGTTGGCTACAAAAGGAAGTAAACGCCAATAATCGCCATTATGGGCAAACATTAAATGGCCATCTAATGTCGGAATTGGAGCTGGAAAAAGATAATCTGGATTATTTGCTTTTAAATAATCAGCAACCGCTTTGATATTGTTGGCAATAGCAAAGGGATCTTTAAAAACATGTACATTAATATTCTGAAGAATGTATTGTTTGTTATTTTGCAATGTAGAAAGCAAATAGGTTCGGTTGATATGTCCTGAACCTACTTGTTGTAAAGTAGTGATATTTAAAGTAAATCCGTAAGCCTTTAAAATATCTTCATCAATATTTAACTCCATAGTTTTTCTGGATACGCTCCATCTTTGATCAGCTGATCAATGCTAGCTTGCACGAAAGGTTTATCTTCTTTATAGGTAACGCCAAACCACTGATTTGAAGTTGGTACAACTTTAAAGGTTGCTGTATTGTTTTTTACTAGGGTTTCTCCAATTAAAGGGATAAAGAATTCTGCTTTAGGTTTGTCTTTATTGGCCATTGCAAATTCTTTGAATAGCTCTTCTGTGATTTGAAAAACAGCAGGTGTAAAGCCCCAAAAATTCATCGATACTGGTGTTTCAAAAGTCAATGGATATTGTGTACCTTCTTCTTCATATACAATTACCCCGTTTTCTTCAAAAACTTTGGTGCGTTCAACAATTTCTTGGAGATTATTGCTTTCATCAACTTTACATACGCCACGAGATACTGCACCAAAATCAGAGAGTGTTTTTCCGATTTGATAACCTATGATCGAATAATTGCTGTCATTGGCTTCTGTGGTTAAAAAATCAACCATCTTTTGATAAGCATCAAAACCATAAAAATCGTCTGCATTGATTACACAGAAAGGTTCTTTTACCACTTTTCTTCCAGATAGGATGGCATGTGCTGTACCCCAAGGTTTTTCGCGGTATATTTCTTCTTCGATATCAAATTGTTTCAAATCGAAATTTTGGAAAACGTAATCAACTTCAATCTTGCCTTTTAACTTAGGGTCGAATATATTTCTAAAATTAGTTACAAATTCTTCTTTGATGATAAATACAACTTTGCCAAACCCGGCTTTAATTGCATCATATATAGAGTAATCGATAATGGTTTCGCCGTTCGGGCCAAATCCATCAATTTGTTTCATACTTCCGTAACGGCTAGCCATTCCTGCGGCCAAAATTAATAAAGTGGGTTTCATTAAGTATATTTAGAATTGGAAAATCTTAATTATTGTAATTTCAAAGGTAAGTTTTAAAAGCCAAAAATGCCACCGCTTCTTGTCCTAGGTTTTTTGCCTGTAAGCATGCCAAAAAGACCACGAACAATTTCTTTCCCAATCTGACGGGTAATCGTTGCACCCATTACCTGCTCAACAATGCTTTTCTCTCCTGGTTTGGGTTTACTTTCGGCTTCCACTCTTTTCTGTTCTTCTTCTGCTGCCTTTGCCTCATTTTCTTCGGCCATTTTCAGGTTTATCTTATCTGTAAGCATTTCAAATGCACTTACAGGGTCAATTGTTTCTTGGTATTTTGTAAACAAAGGGCTGGCTTGCATTAAGCGTTCGCAATCTATGGCTGCCATTGGTCCCATTACAGCTCTTGGTGGGGTTAGCATGGTGGCCGCAACTTCTGTAGGGATGCCTTTTTCGTTTAATACAGTTACTAGAGCTTGCCCTGTACCTAAAGCCGTTAGCATTTTGTCTATCTGGTAAAAATCGGACTTAGGGTAAGTATTTACTGTTTTCTTTAAAGCGTCTACATCATTTGGTGTAAATGCCCTTAATGCATGTTGCACACGGTTACCTAATTGCGCCAAAACACTTTCAGGAATATCCATTGGCGATTGCGTACAAAAGAAAACACCAATACCTTTAGAGCGGATTAAACGGATAATGGTATTGACCTGATCTAAAAATGCTTTTGGTGCATCGTTAAAAAGCAAATGTGCTTCATCAAAAAAGAAAACCAATTTAGGTTGATCTAAATCTCCAGCTTCTGGCATCGACTGGTAAATTTCTGCCAATAAACTCAGTAAAAAAGTGGAATATAAAACGGGTTGGTTTTGTACATCGGCAATGTTCAATAGGCTAATTACACCCTTGCCATCAATGCGATTGAAAAGATCGGCGATATCGTAAGAAGTTTCGCCAAACATACCTCCTAAGCCTTGTTGCTCTATGGCCACAATTTTTCTTAAAATGGTACTGGATGTTGCTGTTGAAATAGAACCATAGCTACTTTTAATTTCAGCAGCTCCAGTTCCTTCTGATAAATAGCCTAATAATTTTTTCAGGTCGTTTAAGTCAACAATTGGCATTTTGTTGTCATCGGCATATTTGAAAATTACCGCCAAAACGCCCGTTTGGGTTTCATTTAATTCTAAAATTTTGGCCAATAACACGGGGCCAAATTCAGTTACCGTTGCACGCATTTGTGCACCAGTTTTTCCACTTAAGGAATAAAGTTCTATCGGAAATCCACTAGGGGTAAAAGTTTTATTTAGTTGCTTTGCACGATCTTCAATTTTTGGGTTGCTCGTTCCAGCCTGATATAGACCTGAAAGATCACCTTTCACATCTAACATAAAAACAGGCACTCCAGCATCAGAAAGCTGTTCGGCAAGTAATTGTAAGGTTCTGGTTTTACCTGTGCCTGTAGCACCTGCAATTAGACCATGGCGGTTCATCATGCGCAAAGGCAGATTAACTTCAGCTTCGGCCAATACTTCACCATCTAAAATGCCTGCACCCAAATAAATTGATGCACCTGTTGGGGCATACGATGCTTTTATTTTTTCTATAAATAAAGTCTTTTGATCACTCATAGGATTTTGTTTTTCGCCTTTAAATTAAGAAAGAAATAGCAGAAAGAGAAGGGGATGTTATGGATTAAACTGCTTTATTTTACCAAGCGAGTTTTTCAATCTTATAGAGAGGATAAAATGCATACTTATGGTTAAAGCAAAAAGCATGTCTTTAACGCCAAAAAAAAGACCAATGTAGTTATGATTTGTTATTATCAGTAAACTAAAACTAGTAGAAATGAGGATCAAGGCATAAATGACAGTTAAAGTGCCAAAGATATATTGCCATATACCTAAATGAAATTCTTTAAGTTTAAGACTCTGTAACTTGATCTTTTGAAGTATCTGCCAATTAAAAAGAAGGGGAAATAGCAGTAATGCCAAATTTGGCCAACTCGTATAATTGGATTTTGATATCATAAAATCAATTATTCCAATGAGGAGGTTAAAATAGCTTAGCTTTTTGAGGAGTGAGATCAATGATGTAAACTAAGATTTTACAGATAGATAAATGGATACGGTAGCATTATTCCAATCCTTGCTCTGTTCATCATATACCTCAAAATCTGGGGCATAGACTCTGGGTAGGTCAGTATTCCAGATCTCTATCCATGCATTGGCTACACAATCTGGCATTTTGCCTTTGGCTATTATTTTTTGATAGGTGTTTTGAGGAATGGTAAGCTGGCTGAGCCCTTTTGTTGCAACTGTGCCTTTTTCTACCTTACAACCAATAAAATAGGCATAAGGTTGGGTATAATCTCCATCGTAATTATGATAAACAGCAAATATCTCCTCACTTAGTTTATTTGGAATGCTAGCTATTATATTTTCTGTCTCAAATTGTTGCCACAAGTTTCCACAATCTATCATAGCCTGTTGATTGATATTGCTTGTTTTAGCTGGTAACGATAAACCAATCAGTTCAAATTCTTGTACTTCCATGTTTTAAATTAAAGTGAATTCATTCGTTGCTGAAAATCATCTACAAATAGGCTTACATGGTAACCATCCATAAGTGCATGATTGACATGGATAGCCAATGGCATTATTTTTTGGGTATTTTGCTCGATCATTTTACCAAAAGAAAACTTCGGACAGCTATCTTTAAAGGTAAAACTTCTGGCATGTGATAAAGACGTAAACTTTAACCATGGCATGGCCGAAATATGGATCACATTAGCCCCTGAACTTGCAGGTACCAATCCAGTAGAATCTTTAACTCTTTTGATTTCTTTTTGGGCTTCGACCTGAAAATCTGCAAATTGAACAGCATAATCGATGTACGAAAAACCAAAAGTGCCATCTGGGCGATTGATGACTGCCGAGGCATGCACCGCATCATAGAGATAAATCTGATCGTCTTCAATCCTTAACCTAAAATTTTCAATAGCATTCGCTGCAGCCAATGCCTGATGCAAATAATACAAGAAAAAGCCTTTTCCTTCTCGCTTGCATTTATCGTAGGCTATGGTACAATCGATTTCTACCACCACACCAAAAAAAGGTTCTTCAAATTGGTTAAAGAAATTGAAATGGTCTTTTCTAGGCCAATTTTCTAAGTCAAAAAGCTGTCTCATTTCAGTAGGGGTAAAATATCGCTGATGGTTTGTACTGGTGTAAAATTCTCGTGTTCTACATTATTTTCGATTTCTTCATGCGCCCATGTGGTATGGAAGGGGACATGAACTGCGTGTCCACCAATCTGTAAAACTGGTAACACATCAGATTTCAAAGAATTACCAATCATCAAAAAATTTTCTGGCTTGCAATCTAGATGTTTTAACAATTTTAAATAATCCTTTTCTTGCTTATCGCTCATAATTTCAATGTGATGAAAATATTTTTCCAAGCCAGATTTCTGTAGTTTTCTTTCTTGGTCTAGCAGATCACCTTTTGTAGCTACTACCAAACGGTAATCTCCTTTCAGCGTTTCAAGCACCAATTCTATTCCATCTAATAATTCAATGGGTTTGTTCAGTTGTTCCTTGCCATATTGTATGGCCTTGCTGATCATTTCTAAACTTGCGGTTCCTTCGGTAACTTCTAAAATGGTTTCAATCATTGAAAGCATAAAACCCTTAATGCCATATCCGTATAAAGGCAGATTGCGTATTTCTGTTTTAAACAATTCGTTAGCTACACTGTGTAGGGGTAGGTAATCTTCTAATAAGGCACAAAATTTTTCTTCGGCTTCTCTAAAATAAGGTTCGTTTACCCATAAAGTGTCATCGGCATCAAATGCGATTACTTTGATATTGGTCATTTCAATTGGTATTTTAAGATACCTGTAAAATTATAAAATTTATCTTTTACTGAAATAGAAAGCAGTATAATCTGTTGGATTTTAACGCAATAATTTCAGCTTTTCGAGGAGTCGGTCTTTATGTGTATCGCTGATGGGGATGAGTTGTTCGTTGATAGATACACGCCCACGTTCAATGAAACTGATTTTGTTAAGTGCAATCACATAAGATTTATGGATACGCATAAATTGATCACTAGGCAATTCATCTTCTAACGATTTCATGCTTTGTAAAGTAAGGATTTGCTCGTTGATGGTATGGATAATTACATAATCTCTGGCTCCTTCTAGGTAATAAATATGGTCTAATGAAATTTTAACCAGGCGGTAATCTGTTTTTACAAAGATGAATTGATTTTGTAAAGGAGTACTGGTTTGTACTGGTACAATAGAGGTGGCAACTGTAGCTCTTTCTTGAGCTTTTTCTACAGCAACCAGAAAACGATCAAAGGTAATTGGTTTTAAAAGGTAATCTACCACATGGTGATCATAACTTTCCAACGCATATTCGCTATAGGCTGTGGTAATAATAACCATGCATTTTTTTTGTAGGATCTTCATGAATTGAAGGCCAGTTAACTCTGGCATTTGCATATCTAAAAAAACAAGGTCGACATTGTCATTCTTGGCTAGCTTAAGGGCATTCATCGGGTCTGAAGTAGAAGCCATCAATGTTAAACCAGGGGTTTTATGGATATAATCACTCAAGAGGGCAATGGCCAATGGCTCATCGTCAACCACAATACAATTGATTTCCTTTTCGTAATTATTCATGTAGGTTAATGGTTAATTTAACGCTGTATTCTTCATTAAAATCAACTATGGCCAAAGTGTGTTGATCTCCATAGATCAGGTCCAATCTTTTTTTCACATTCTCTGAACCAATGCCGCCTGTATGGTCTTTGTTAAAATTGCCTATTTTATTGCTCACATTAAACAACAGGTTTTCTTCATTTAAACGAAGGTCGATAATCAAAGGTAAGTTTTCATCGCGTAGGTTGCCATGTTTAAAAGCATTTTCAACAAAAGGAATTAGGGTTAAAGGCGCAATTCTTAAGGTGCAATCTGCAGGAAGCGAGATGTTGATTTTGGTAGCAGGCACAAAATCATACCGCATCAATTGAAGGTCGATGTAATGTTGCAGGTAACGGACTTCTTTGATTAGTGCAACTCTTTCCTCTTCTTCATACAACATGTAACGCAATAGCTCAGATAATTTACTAATGGATGCCAATGCTTTTTCAGATCCTTGATAAACCAGTGTATAAACGTTGTTTAAGCTATTGAATAAAAAATGAGGGTTGATCTGCGACCGTAGAAAAGAAAGTTCTGCCTGTCGGTTTCTAATGATCAACTCGTTCTGCATCTTTTGTTGAAAGTTATTGAGCTGAATGAAAAAGAAAACAATCCCAAATGCGCTGTAATAGATGGTGAAGTAGATATTATCGATGAAATATCTCAAGGGGATGAGCATGTCTGCACTATAATTATGTTTCCCTTTAATGGCAAAAAGGATAACTTCTTCCATCAGGTATCGGATACCAATCATTAATGGAATGCCAATAAGGATATAACATATGATAGCTATGGTTTTTTGTTTGTAGCGGTAAAAAAGGATGTAAAATAAGCTGTAGCTAACCAATGCACATAAGAGCCAAACCAGTAAATGAAATGGATAGTATAAGCCTGCCTTACCACGAAGGAAATAGAATATGTCATCGCCATTATTTAAATGGTTACCAATACTCCATGTCACCTGCTGAAAGGCATAAAAAATTAAAAAGCCAAATGACAGCCAGCCTAGTTTAAACTTCATGGTTAAAGTTAAGTGATTTGATTTTATCGAGCTATTCATAATCCATATTTCAAACTTATTCGTCTGCCAAAACCACAAATCTGTCTTCAAAACCATTGCCGATGAAATTGGCTAATTGGTAGAGGACATCTAACGGTTAAAAGATTTTGCTCTTTGAGGCTAGTTTGGAACAATATTTTCGATAAAGATTAAAAATTTATGAAGAAGATTGTGATCATTTTATGGCTTATTTTTCCATTATATGTATTGGCCCAGCAAAATACCTTACAAGTAAGGGGCAAGGTTTTTGGCAAGGATAGCATCGCCCTAAGTGGTGTAAACATTAACCTGTATGAAGAAGGTACAAACAAAAAATTAAGCACAGTAATTACAGATGAAAGGGGAGTTTTCAGTATTGTAGTGCCTTCTAAAGCAGTTTATTTAGCAATAAACTATCTAGGGTATATTCCTTATAGGGCAAAACCTGTTTTTGAAAATGAATTGATCGTTTACCTACAAGAGCAAACGCAACTGTTAAAAGAAATTAAGGTAAGTGGGCAAAGGCCGCTGATAGAACAACAATTTGATCGGACAGTGGTCAATGTTGATGGCAATATGCGTTTGGGAATGGATGCCACAGATATCCTTAAAAAAATACCAGGTGTAGTGATTAAAAATGGAACTGAGATTTTATTGGAAAATAAAGCCGTAAATGTAATGATAGATGGCAAATCGGTTAGGATGAGTGGAAATGACCTGATGAATTTATTAAGTGGTACCAGTCCGGCAACAATCAGTCAGATCGAAGTAATCCATAGTCCTTCGGCAAAAATTGATGCACAAGATGGTGGTGCAGTAATCAATATCAAAACATTGAAACGTCAAACTCCGGGTTATGATATGAATTTGGGATTAACTACCGGATATGGATGGAAGTACCCTACCAGTCAATCTATTTCGGCAGGCTTAACCTATAGAAGCAAAAATGATTACTTATATGGCACTTATAGCTATGGCTTTGGCAAACAATCTCAAGAAATAGAGATGCATACTTTTTTCCAGGTAGCCAACCAGCGTTTAGATGAAAAACGGACCTATAGCGTTCCATATGGGGGGCATAATGTTAGGTTAGGTTGGGACCATTACCTTAAGAACAAAGCTGTTTTTGGTGTTTTGTTAACAGCTTATGATAACAATAGGAGATCGAACTTGATTACGGAAACCAATATTTCTGCTTTTAGTGCTGCTGCTATAGATTCGATAAGATATGCGGATGCAAAAAATAAAACCAATAGCAAAGGGGGCAACTTGAACTTGAATTATAAAATAACCATAGATTCGGTCAAAAAACAAGAGCTGACCATGGATGCGGATATTGGGATATTTGATTTTACCAATGATAACCAATTGGGTACCCAACTGCTGAATACCGTAGGAAACCCTATTTTTTCAATGCAGCAATTTCTTCAAGGTGGACATACCAAATCTAAAATATATAGCTATAAGGCAGATTATAGCCAGAAATTATATAAGGGAACTTTAGAGGCTGGATTTAAAACAAGTTATGTAGACCTGAGCAATCAATTTAATTCTGTGAGCAAATATGAAGATGGGGCTTTTAAAGACCGTGGAAGTAACGATTTTTTATATCAGGAAACCTTATTGGCAGCCTATGTGAGCAGTAGACAGACCTATCAGAAATTTACCCTACAATTGGGTTTAAGGGCAGAAGAAACTATCACCAGTGGAAATTCACTAACCTTGAGCAATATGGTTAAACGAGATTACCTTAACCTGTTTCCTAATGCTTTGTTGGCCTATAAGTTTGGTAAAAACAGTTTGTCGTTTTCTTATGGAAAGCGAATTGGCAGACCCTCTTATAACGCTTTAAATCCATTTGTAATTGTAAATGGTGCTTATGATGTAAGTAGAGGCAATCCCTATCTTAATCCTTCTTTTACCAATAGTTATAGGCTAGGCTTCAATTCTAGTATTGGGCTTTCTGTTGGTGTATCGTATAGTAAGGTGAATGATGTAATTACAGATTTGCGAGAGATAAACGACCTGACCAAGGTTTCTACCAGTTATAAGACCAATATGAATCAAAACTACAATACAGGGGTGAGTATGAGCTATTACAATCAATTTTTCAAATTGTGGGACTTGAATATAAGTGGGGGTTCATCATTAAACCGTTATCAGTTTGATTACCAAGGCGACAAAATAAAGGTTAAACAATTGACCGCTTATCTTTCTATAGATAACCATTTTAAGCTGCCAAAAGACTGGTGGATCGATGTAAGTTATTATGGACAAAGTAGAGCAACTTATGGTTATCAGATCAACTTGCCTTATTACCATATTGGTTCTACTATTGGAAAAGGCCTATGGAAAAACAAGGCAACGGTATCTTTAGCTGTTAATGATATCTTTTTTACTTCTATAACCCGTAGTGAAGCCAATTACGGCAATGTAAACTATAAGTTAAGAAGCCAATATGATAGCCGTAATTTGCGCTTAAGGTTCAATTATCGTTTTGGTAATTCTAAAATAGAGCTGAGAAAAAGGAATTCTGGATCTACAGAAGAACAAGGAAGAACACAGTAACAAAAACCCCCATTAAGCATTGTTCTTAATGGGGGTTGAATTTTGTTCATCAGTATACGAATTAATTTCTAGTGTTTTTAACCAAAAACTTGATGATTAAAAAAATAATGAGTACCAATAAAATACCATTAAGGATTTGCCAGGCTACAACACCTAGACTGTAATCTATAAGATCCACGTCCACCATAATTGAAATTGGTTATTTTGCATATTTATACATCACAGTTTTACTGCTACCCGTAAGGCTGGCCACAATATAAATTGTTCCATCTGCAGCCACCTGCATATCAAATTCATTTACTTTTTCGCTAATTACCCTTCTTTCGGTGTTCCAGTTGTTGGTGGCTTTGTTAAAGGTTTTAACTAAAACAGAGGTCGCATTTGCATAAGCAAAATATAAAACTCCATTGTCGTCTACAGCCAACGCAAATTTGTCTCTTTCACCACCGCTTGATACTGGATTGCCCAGTTCTTGCCAGTTACCAGTAGTTTTGTTGAATTTCATTACATGGTCTAATCTGCCAGAAGTTGGGGCAACTTGGTAGGCCAAATAAGCTTCGCCTTCTTTATCAACAGCAATACTTACACCTTGGAAACCAACTAGCCCATCTGGAGCTGTAAATGAAGTTAGTCCAACAGCTACCCAAGTATTGTTCTGGTATTTAAATAACGATGGTTTGTTTACACCAGTGCTTCTATCCATTATGCCTAGGTAGTTTTTACCATCCAAACCTTTAATAATCTGGTCGTAAAAAACTGTAATTCCACCCGGAGGCGTTATTGAACCCCAAGTGTTAGCAGTATAACTAGATACATATAAACCCCTTGCAGGAATTCCTGACGCATCGGTTCCAGTTTTTGCCATGGCCACTAATGGAACATCGTTGGCTGTCATTGCAAATGATAAGTAATCAACTTTGATTGGGGTGAACCTACGGCTACCTACTGCATTCCAAGTTGTTCCATTGTATTTGAGTACAGTTGCTTTTTGGTCTCCATTTAGGTAATCCTTATAAGCAATATGGAGGGTTCCTTCAGAGTCGAAAGCAATTCCTGGTACATCGGCCCTAAATTCTGACACACCAGTCATGGCGCCAATATTATTCCAATCCTTACCATCATAGCCTATTACTGCTACTTTTCTGTTATCGGTTTCAATTGTTACTCCGGCCTCATCTTTACCAGTACGTTGGTACACAAAATAAGGGAAGTTGTTGAATGGATTGATCGTCATTTTGATACCTGATGCGGTTACTAAACCTGTTAAGTCCGCTGCAACAAGGCTCCATTGACGGCCCAAGAAATCAATACTTACCGTAAAATTTAAAGGTGTGGTTAAGCTGGCATCATTAAATGAATATATCAAAGGAGTGGTAAAATCATTAATGGTTACTTTGTTTTCTTGTGTGGTACTGCCAATTTTTAGTACAGCTCCAGTGGTGGTTTCAAAACGGGCAACCAATTTGGTTAAGTTTACTGTTTCTGGCACATTCACTTCTATATCTGTGCCTCTAATGATACCGACATAATTTTCGGTCAACCCCGGATTGTCATCTATAAAGAAACCAAAAGATTTTAAGGCCACTTTTTTCTCTACCCTAACTGCATAACTTCTGGTAGTTTTGTCTTCTGCCTTTACTTTATAGATCACAGCTTTGGTGAAATCCTGAACTGAGATTCCGGGTTCTTGTACAATTGTTCCAACCTGTACAATTGTACGTGGGTTTTCCATTGCAAAACTCGCTTTGAGGTTGGTTACATCAACTTCAATGGGTAAGGCAACCACAATTTCTCCATCTTTAATTACACCCGGGTATTCTTTTTCTATACCCAAATTGTCTTTAACGATAAATTTAAAAGAGGTAAAACCTTTGTCGTACATCACGACATCTTTTTTACAGCTCCCCAATAGACCTGCAATTACTAACAGGGTCAATATTGTTCTATTTTTAATATTTTTCATCAGTCTAAAATTTGTTTTAAGATGATAGTTCTCCTAAACACTATTTGTTGGATAGGGAGGTCTATCTCTGTTAATTTAATTTCTTCAAGTTTTCTGGCATCAGGACTGCTTTGATACCTGGTGTTTCTACCAGATACTTTTTTGCATAATCCGCAATCATGGCAGGGCTAATTTTGTTGATCATGTTTTCATAATCATTAAAGAAACTGTAGTCTTTAAAGCCAAAATAAAATTGGTTTCTTAAAGACGAGCTCCAGAACAAATTCTTGCCTGCCTGCTTTTTATAACCATCTATCTGCTGTACTTTGATGTTGGTTAAGTCACTTAAAAAATAATCAGGATTTTCTGCTACTTTTTTAACTTCTAGTTGCGCCTGTTTAATTAAAAACTCTGCTGATTCTGGTGCACAACTGAAAGAGATCCTTGACCTGATTAATGGAGCAGGAATACTGGTTGAGGAAATAGAAACCCCTACACCATATACACCTGAGTTTTCTTCTCGTAGGTTTAACCTAAGCTTTACCTTTAGTACTTCTTGTAATAAAGTTTGTACTAAAATTTCGGGGTAATCGTAATTTACCTCATTGCTCTGATAAAATAAGTTGACGGTACTTTTAGGTGCTTTGCCGGCAAAAACCAAGATGTCTTTTGCAGTATCGCCACCTGCTGGCCCTTTGTATTCGAACTTATTGTTGTAGGTGCCAGCTGGCAAACCACCAATGTATTGTTCAATTAAGGGCTTAATGCTATCTGGACTAAAACCACCAACAATTACAAACTGAAAATCTTTTGCAGATCCAAAACGACTTTTAAAAACTGGAATGATATCTTTAAAATGAAGCTCTTTATTGATGCGCTCGGCAGAAATGTCGGAAGCATAATCATCATCACCTTTTAAAAGTTCGGCAATTGCCTTGTTATACTCGTAAGTTGGCGATTGTTTGTTGTTGTCTAAACGTTCAATTGTTTGTCTTTTGGCCTGCTCAAAGGTTAATGGATCTGCATTAGGATACACCCATTTCAGGTACATCAATTGGAACATGGTTTTGGCATCTTTCCAATCGGCGCTGCTTACTACACCTTCTCTTGTGCTCGACAATACTAGGGTAGCAGAGGCTGTGTTGCCTGCTAAAAATTGTGTGAGTGCTCTTCTGCTAAATTCGCCTGCACCACTTAATCCAGTAACTGCTTTTACAAATTGTGAAGTTACAAATTGTGTAGAATCTAAGGCGTAGATACCACCAGCCCTAAAACCAGATAGCGAAATGTAGTCTTTTTTCTCGTTTGTTGGTTTCAGGTAAACTGTTGTTCCGTTAGATAAAGTCCACTTGGTAACACCTATTGCTGAAATTTGCTCTTCTTTGATCACTTTTCCTGCCTTTGGCTCATTTGCCAATAATTGTTTAGGAATAGTAATGTTGTCTGTCCATGGCGAGATTTTTTCTGCCACAGATTTGGCAAACATCTTTTTTAATGCCAATTGGTTAGGCAGGTTGGCCGCATCTTTTTCTGGTGCGGTAAGTAAAACCACCGTATTTCCTTGGTTATTTACCGATTTTAAGAAATGGATAATGGCTGTTGAATCAATCTGTGCTGCGTATTTAAGCGCCAATCTATTGCGTTCTGCCTTGGCCAACATGGTTGTACCGTTATAAAAAAGATCGTGAATCTCATTTACATACGTTTCTGGCTCTGTTTTATCTTCTGTAGCTGCAGCACGTTTAATGGTAGCAATATACTCTTCTCTTAATTTGATTACCTCGTCGTTGGTAAAACCATAACGGATAATTCGTTGGGTTTCTGTAAGGTATTTTGCAATACCCTCATTAATTTGATCGTGATAGAGTGATACCCCACCAGATACGATCCCATTTTTTAAGACCAGGTTACTTACCGAAAAACTGCCTTCTTTAAAATCATTTTGTAATTGGGCAATTCTACTGAAACGGTTTTTTGCCAAAGCATTGAAAAATGATCTGGTCAATTGGTTCTTATAATCCTCTTCGGTTTGGATGCCCTTAAATGATTTGATTTTATTAAAAATGCTCAAATCTATCGAAGAGGCTTCCTTATCTGTAATGATAGAAAATAGGGTGTCTTTATGAGGGGGCAATTCGTAATAAACCCGGGGTGCTTTGCTTTTAGCTTGGTACTGGTTAAATTCATGTTTGATATAGCCCTCTACCTTTTTAGGGTCGATATCTGTTACAATGGCAATAGACATCAAATCTGGGCGGTACCACTTCTCATAAAAATC
The DNA here is from genome assembly GCF_001412215.1 of Pedobacter sp. Hv1. GTDB lineage: Bacteria > Bacteroidota > Bacteroidia > Sphingobacteriales > Sphingobacteriaceae > Pedobacter. Next base: position 662,705 of record NZ_LLWP01000001.1, on the reverse strand, counting down.
AACAATCGTTTGACGTTTAAAAGTTTTTAGGATCTCAACTTTCCCAATAGGTAAACGTTCGGCATATCGAGATTTATTGAACAAAACAGGTAAGTATTGTTCTCTTAAGCGATTGTCTGCACCTTGTTTGCTTCTCCATTCTTCAATCACTACACCACGTTCTTTGTCAATTTCATTTTGGTCAAAGGTGACGCCAAAGGCCCAATCGCCCATAATGTCGATTGATTTTTCTAGGTTCTTCTCGTCTTTGGTATTGATGCTGATCTTGTATACGGTTTCGTCAAAGCTGGTATGTGCATTTAAATCTGCACCAAACTTTACACCTTTAGATTCTAAAAACTCGATGACATCATTTTTTGAATAATGTTTGGTGCCATTAAATGCCATATGCTCAATAAAGTGTGCTAAGCCTTGCTGGCTATTGTCTTCTTGTAATGAACCTGCATTTAAAAATAACCTTAAAACAGAATTACCTTTGGCTCTGTCAGTTTTGTAGATGTAATAGGTAAAGCCATTTTTAAGTTTTCCGGTAACCAAATTCGGGTTTTGCTTCAACTGTTGTGCATTCACACCCAAACTAACCGTTAAGAGTATCAATAGTAAAGCACTAAAATTTTTAATCTTCTTCATCTGTTTCGCTTTATTTTTTAGTGATGACTAGTTGTTTCTGTAATTGATCAGGCCCTGGTAAACCCAGTGTGTAATTTTTACTATTGCTGATCAGCCTGATAATGATGGTGTTATTTTTTGTAGGATCTAAGGCTGCCTCTTTCCATTGAATGGTAATTGGTCTTTCGAAAATGCCTTGTGGGAATGTAAGTTTATTGCTTTTGGTAATCAGGTCAAAATCACGACCTTCTTTAAGCCCATCACCAACTATAACTTCATAGTTGACATCAATGGGTTCAAATTGCAATTCGGCACTCAAATACACATTATAGTTGACCACATCTTTACGGTTCGATAAAACATCAACAGCAGCCTTATTGTCTACCATGATATGGAAAAAAGGATGGTTATAAGGTTCCACTTCTTTTTTACAAGATGATAAAAATGTTAGGCTCGCAATTATTGTTGATAGAATGAAGTATGTTATTTTGTTTTTCATTGTCTTAATTAATTATAGCCAGGGTTTTGGATCATTGCTTTGTTTGCTTCGAGCTCTTTGACAGAGATGGGCAACACAAACTTGTTGTTAGGGTAGGTTAGGCTACAAGTTGTTGCATTACAATCTGCACTTCTTTGTAGGTTTTCTTTCCTTCTTACCAGATCGAACAAACGATGGTTTTCAAAGCATAATTCCCTGTTTCTCTCATTTGCTATTTGTTTATATAGATCGTCATTAGAACTGTAACTGATCGTTATTGTTCTATCTGGATGAGCCCTTTGGGAAATGATTCGCAGGTCTTCTGCAGCTTCGCTGTATTTCTGGAGATTCCAATTGGCCTCAGCACGGTTGAGGTAAAGTTCTGATAAGCGGAGGATTTTGATCGTTAGTGGTCCTGTGCTACTTACCGTTCCATCACCATATTTGGTAGTTAACGATCTGCCAATATTTTCTCCCGCTTTTGGTTTGCTAAACATGGTCTTCAACCTAAGGTCATCCTCATCATATAGGTTCAATATTTTAGTTGTGGCTGTATATTGAGCTGCAGTTCCATCAGAAAACATGGAAAAAACATCAAGTGCAGTTGCCGATAATGTAGCATTGTTCAATTGAAATACCACTTCAATTTTAGGGCTCGCTGTAGCTGCGGGATAGTTAATAAATGATGATTTGTAGTTGTTGGCATTTCCCAATTGATAAGCATTGTCATTGATGACCATATTGGCATAAGTTACACTCTGTGCCCAATCTCCTTTGTATAAATTGACACGAGAAAGTAGACCTAAAGCTGCTTGATAGGTAATGGCAGCTTGTGTAGTCTGATTGGCATATTGCTGTAGGTAGGGAAGAGATTCGGTTAAATCAGAAATGATTTGTGCGTAGGTCTCTTTCATTGTTTTTCTTGCTACAACCTCGCCAGGACTGGGTGTTTTTAACAAAACAGGAATACCTAAATGAGAAGCATCTGCTGTAAAATTATAAGGTTGTGCATACACCCTGCTTGCATCAAAATGAAACAAGGCCCGCATTACCAAAGCTTGTCCATAAATAGAATCTATTGTTTTGGTTTGATCTGGGAATTTTGTCTTTAAATCTGGTAACGAATTGATGATGTTGTTGACACTATTTATTGCACCATAAATATCTTCCCAAATATTTCCTACAGCAAATTCATCATCGCCAGGTGAGCTTTGGAAATTGAATTGTTGCAACATCCGGTTGGTTTTCGAATTGCGGATCAAATTGTCAGAACTGATGTCGGCATACATGCCAAAATAATCCTTGTAATAATTGATCATCAGATTATAAGACCCATTGATTGCGAGTTTGGCCCCATTAACGGTTTCGAAAAGTGTGATTTTTCCCGTTCTGCCAATTGGCTCTTTTTCCAGAAATTTTTTGCAGGAGATGAATGTAATGCAAAATATCATGAACAGGATTAGGGTATAGTTAATTTTTTTCATTTCAATATTTTTATTAAAACCCAACATTTAAACCGAATGAAAGTATAAGTGGTTGAGGATATGGATTAAATGAATTTCTAAAATCGTTGCGATTGGATGGTGTTGAGTAAGGGGTCCAGAAACCAACATTATCGGCTTGGAAATAAACGCTTACGTTTGAAAGTTTTGCCTTACTGATCCAATTTTTAGGTAGGTTATAATTTACACTAATGTTCTGTAACCTTAAACTTGTTTTTTTATGCAGAAAACGAGTAGAGTTACGTCCATTGTTTTCATTCATAAAAAGTGTCGATTTAGGAATATTGCTTAAATCTCCCGGTTCTCTCCAACGATCTAACAGGTTGGTAGATTGATTGTCTGCGGCCAGGTTACGTCCATCAGACTCTGCATCACGTTGAAAATCGCTAAATGCATAACCCCCAACATTGTAAATTAGCAATGCCGACAAAGAGAAATTTTTATAAGTAATGGTATTGGTCATGCCACCAAAAAAATCAGGTGTACCTGAACCTAAAACTACTCTATTGTTCAGGTCAAACTCCTTGGTAATGTTGTTGTTCCTGTCGTACCAAAGCGGGCCACCATCACGTGGGTCAACACCAGCCCAACGGATCAGGTAAAAAGCATTTGCATCTTTTCCAACACTTCTAATCGTCTTGTCTAAAATCTTATCATTGCCATTGTACAATTTGAGAATTGTATTTCTGTTATGGGCAATGTTGAATTTTGTTCTCCATTCAAAATTATCTCTAACAATGTTCTGCGTGTTTAAGGTCACTTCAACACCACTGTTGCGTACCGAACCAATGTTTTGTAGTATTTTGGTAAAACCGGTAGTACGGGTTACATCTACTGCATCTAACATACCTTTGGTGGTATTTTGATAGAATTCTACTTCCATCGAAATCTTTTTGAATAGTCCTATGCTAAGCCCTCCGTTAATGATGTAAGTGGTTTCCCATGAAAGTAATGGGTTTTCTCCACTAATCATCGTGGCACCTTCTTGCCCATTATAGCCATGGTCTAAATCGAATCTATAGATTCCTTTTGATTTATAGGCGCCAATTCTAGAGTTACCATTTGATCCATAACTCAATTTAAGTTTGGCAAAATCAATCTGTTTGATTTTCCAGAATTTTTCATTGCTGAGGGTCCAAGAAGCACCAATAGAATTAAATGTTGCCCACTTTACATCAGAACCAAAATCAGAATTTGCATCTCTACGGAAACTGCCCAGTAAACTGTATTTGTTAGCCAAGGTATATCTCAATTGGCCATAATAAGAAACACTGGTTTTATCATCTCCACTATTAACTTCTTGAATGTTTTTAGTTGCATAGGTAATGTCTCTAACCTCATCATTAGGGAAACCAGACCCACTGATGTTATAAGATCTTCTTTCCTGACTTCTGGCTTCTCCGCCTAACAATGCAGAAAAATTATGCTGTTTAATGGTTTTATCCAGATTGATCCGATGTTGGCTATTCCAATTCACGAAATTGGTTTTCCCTTGGATCATATACCCTCCGTTGTTCCTTTCGCTAAATGTATACATCGAGTTGTAATTTTTTTGCCTGATGGTGCTAAGGTCTAGTCCATTAGTGGTGGTATAACTTAACCAAGGTAAAATCTGTATGGTACCACCAACACTCCCCTGTAGGGCTTTTGTACGTTGCACATCATCATCTAATTTTGCATCGGCCAATTGGTTATAAAAAGCCATCACGTAATTTCCGTTGGCATCAAAAGGACTATCTATAGGTCTGTTGTTGTAATAGGCATCGCCGGGATAGAATAGATTGTTCACATTATAAGAACCCCCAACCCTTAAAAATAGATTAATAGATTTATTTAGTGTATGGTCGATGTTTACCCTGGCAGAAAATCTTTGCGTCTGGTTGGCAATCATAATTGGTTTCTCATCAAAATAACCACCTGATACATAATATCTTGTTTTCTTGTTCCCACCAGAGAAAGAGATGTCGTGGTTAGTGGTAATCCCATTGCGGAAAAATACATCATACCAATCTGTATTGGTATTGCCCAAATCTGGTATTTTGTTAGGGTCTAAAGAAGTATTGTTGAGGTATGATTCTCTATACAGTTCTCTATATTGATCTGCATTTAACACATGGAAACGGCTATCGTTAATTAAATTGATACCTGTTCTGAAACTATAACTGATGTTTCTTTTGCCAGCCATCCCTTTTTTAGTGGTAATTAAAACTACGCCATTAGAACCATCTGCTCCATAAATGGAAGTGGCCGTTGCATCTTTTAATACCACAATAGATTCGATATCATTTGGGTTTAAATAGGTTAAAGGACTGATACTTGTATTTACACCGAGGATGAGATTGGTTTCGTTGCCCGTATTTAATGGAATTCCATCCAATACCCATAATGGTTCGTTAGATGCACTAAATGAAGCTTCGCCACGAATAGTGGTTGAAAATCTAGGTCTGGCCGTACTTGTACCACCTCCTTGTACTTCATACTGTAGGCCTGCAACCATTCCTTCCATTAACTGATCTATTCTGTTTGCAGGTTTACGTTGCAGGTCTGCGCTGGTCAATTGAACTGCACTTCCGATCTGATTTTCTTTTCTTTCGGAACTGCCATAAGCGGTAACGATAATTTCTTGGAGATCGCTTGCGGTTTCAAGCAGTGCTATATCGATGTTTTTATTTCCATTGATGGCAATTTCTTTTGTGCCATAACCGATCATGGCAAATACAAGGGTTGCATTGGATGGAGCTGTAATGCTATAAGCACCATTGCCAGCAGAAGAAACAGCTTTATTGGTGCCTTTTACAAAAATGGTTACGCCTGGTAAGGGCAGGTCAGTTTTGCCGGGCCCTTCTTTCGATCTCACTATTCCAGTTATGGTGATATCTTCGGCAGTAATGGTTGTAGTAGCTTTTGTTTCGCTAATGATGACAGTTTTGTCGATTATTTTATACGTTAACGCTTTACCAGCCGTTATTTGTTTAAGGGCATCTTCAAGTTCAATATTTTTGAGTTCGAGGCTTACCGTACCTGATTTTTTAAGCACAGCGGCATCATACAGAAAGAAAAAGCCACTTTGCTTTTTAATGTTGATACATACGCTTTCTATACCTGCATTACGTACAGATAAGGTTACTTTTTGTGCATAACTTGATGCTTGTACAACAAAACAGCTAGCAACTAGTAAAAGAATCGTTAACCTCATAACTAATAGTGTATTTCTATTAAATAACCTATATACCCCCGGGCACTTGCCGAGAAGGAAATGTTTCATATTTTTGTATGTGTTAGTTTTTAAATTGGTTTATTTCAATAATTTGTCAATGCAGAATAGCACATTTTTTTAGGCCGGGAACATTGCAGTGTTCTCGGCTTTTTTATGCCAATTCTCTAATGGTGGTTTGAGTTGGTTTTGTTACATATTTGATCGGTTTAGTTGTTTGTTTGTTTAAAAATTGACAGTTACAGTTCTATCTTTTAAAGTAAAGGTTGTACCACTTACTGCATTCAGCATCTCTAATACTTGGTTTAAAGTGGCCTGCCTTCTGATGTCTCCACTATACTTTTTTGTTGTTGGTGTACCTTTGTAGGCAATTTTAACATCGTACCATCTGGCTACCTGCTCTAAAATATCGGTCATCTCATCTTCATGGAAATAAAATACGCCCTCTTTCCAAGCGATTGATTTATAGGTGTCTACCTTGGCAACGGTTACATCGCCATTGTTAATGTCTGCTTCATCTCCAGGTTTAAGGAGGGTTTGGTTTTGACCAGAACGAATTTTGATAGCACCCTCTAGTAAGGTAGCCTTGCTCGTTTTTTTGTAAGAGCTGATGTTGAAATGTGTACCTAATACTTCAACCTCGTTTTGATCGAAACTTACTATAAAAGGTAAGTCTTTATTATGGGCCACTTCAAAATAGGCTTCTCCTGTTAATTGGACACGGCGATCGTTTTTATTGAAATCTGTAGAAAATCTAATGGCTGATGATGCATTTAGATAGACCTTTGTGCCATCGGGTAAAATCATTTTATACTCTCCGGCGCTCGGCGTTTTTAATAGATTGTAACCCTTTTGGGTAGGATTTTTGGCCTTATATACCAAAAATCCATTCTTCATTTCAATACTTGTGTTTTTCTGTAGGCGGGCAGTAGGGTCAAGATGTATTGAAGTGCCGTTGGCCATTTGTAATACAGCTTTTGTACTACCTGGCATAATATCATAATTTTGGGCAAGCACAGCAGATGCTGTAGTGCCTTTAAGTTTGTAGGTATAAAGTCCGAGACCAGCAACAATGAACAATACAGCAACAGCGCTGTAAGCAATCCATTTATTCCAGTTCAGTTTGGTTATCGGTTGAGCTGTGTGTTGCTTGGCAAACTTGTTCCAGGCATCATTTGAATCAATTTTGTCAATAAAATCAATTTCTTTTTGAACAGATGATGTCTGTTTGAAAGATTCTAAAAGTTCAACATTTTTAGGGTCGGCATCTAGCCAAGCCTTAAAATCTTCTTTTTCATTTTCAGAAAGCTCATCCTTTAGGAAACTAACAATGAGTTTTGCTATTAATTGAGAGTCTTGTTGCATTTTCATATCTATTGATAAGAAACTTGAAAAGCAAAAAGGGGTGAAAAAGAATTAAATTATTTTTAGCTGATTAATTTTTGATGAGGAGCATAGCAGTTGCCAGCACTAAAAAATCTGGATTTACTCGCATTTTTAGCAATTGTAGGCCTCGTTTTTTTTGTGTTTTTACCGTATTGATGCTAATGCCGAGCTCTTGGGCAATTTGTGGGTTTTTTAGGCCTTCTAAATAGCCCATCCTAAATATGGTCTGACAGTTTTTAGGTAGGGTAGTAATCACTTTGTGCAACTCTGCAATTACCTCAGACCTGATCATGGCATTTAATCCAATGGCATCTTCTATTGGGTCTGCATCTTGGTTGTTGAGGTAAGTATTCTCTAGTTTTAACCTGCGCAGTTTGTTGAAACAGGCATTCCTAACCGAAGTATATAAAAAACTATTGATGGCTTTCTCCTCAAGTTGTAGGGTTTCTTGGGCATCCCAAAAGGCAGCAAACGTTTCTTGAACGATATCTTTTGACATATCCTCATCCTTTAAAAACTGCAATGCAAAATGACATAGTTTGGCATAGTTGTCCTTAAACAATTTTTCAAATGAATTTACGGTATGTATACTTTTAGGCAATTAGGTTATTAAAATATGTTGAGTTACCAAAAATAGTGTTTGTAAACAAAGAATACAAGTAGTTAAAATACTGATTTACTGCTTAAACAGTTCAACAAAAGATAGCTGGAAGATGAATGTTTTATTGTGGAGCATTCTGTTTGGGTTGCTGAGGTCATAAAAAAGGTCTAAGAAATTAAACTTAGACCTTTATTTTTATAATGCTGTATAGTTTGACCGTTTTTCGGCCAATTTTTTATGTAATACGTATGTTCTAAAGAAAAAGAACAGGGTTAAAACCACCATTACAATTAAATTATTGGAGGTAAATGTTTCTTTCATCCAGCTCTGCAATGGAGGAACATCACCACCAAAGCTTTGCTTAATTTGGCCCCAGTTATTGAGCGTGAAAACAAGGATCACAACGACCAACATCTTTATCAATGTTGAAATGATGATTTTCTTGTAATCTATTTTGATTGCTGTAGTCATGTTCTTTGGTTTCAGTAGCACCCAATTTTAGTGCTTTCTGTTTTTACTTAAATTCTCTAAAATCTTGATCAGCCTTAATGTTCAATAAACTTTCGTAAATTAAGCTGATCACATTGTCGACATCTTCTTTATGTACCATTTCTACTGTTGTGTGCATGTAGCGCAAAGGTAAAGAGATCAATGCCGAAGGAACTCCGCCATTTGAATACGCAAAGGCATCGGTATCTGTTCCGGTAGAACGAGAAGAAGCCTGACGTTGGAAAGGGATATCGTTTTTCTCCGCTGTTTTGATCAGCAATTTATTCAAATTGGTTTGTACTGCTGGTGCATAAGAAACTACCGGACCTTTACCACATGATAAATCACCTTGTGTAATTTTACTGATCATTGGGGTAGTGGTATCGTGTGTTACATCTGTTACGATGGCCACATTCGGTTTAATGCGTTGCGCAATCATTTCGGCACCACGTAAACCAATTTCTTCTTGTACCGAGTTAACGATATATAAAGCAAATGGGAGTTTTTTCTTGTTTTCTTTTAACAAACGAGCTACTTCGGCAATCATAAAACCACCAGCACGGTTATCTAGCGCACGACCCACGTAGTAACGGTCGTTTAAAACCATAAATTCATCTTCGTATGTAATGACGCAGCCTACATGGATGCCTAATTTTTCTACTTCTTCTTTGGTAGTACAACCACAATCTAAAAAGATGTTTTTTAAAGCAGGAGCTTCTTCTTTTTCGCCACTACGAGTGTGGATGGCTGGCCAACCAAAAACAGCTTTAACCATGCCTTTTTCTGTATGGATATTTACCCGTTTAGATGGTGCAATTTGATGATCAGAACCACCATTACGAATCACATAGATCAAACCATCACTGGTAATGTAGTTCACATACCAAGAAATTTCATCGGCATGTGCCTCAATTACCACTTTATAGCTGGCTTTTGGGTTAATTACCCCAACTGCAGTGCCATAATTGTCTATAAAATGCTCGTCGATATATGGTTTTAAATAATCTAACCAAAGTTTTTGACCTCCCCACTCATAACCAGTTGGGGCGGGGTTGTTGATATAGGCTTCTAAAAACTGTAATGATTTTTTGGTCACTACTGGAACGTGTTTTTTCTTATTTTCTTCTTCTTTTTTCTTTGCCATAGTTAAATATAATTACACCAATTTATGATTAAGACTACAAATTACACAAAGTTGATCTTTGATCTACCTTATGTTTAAACTATTTCTAGCTCCATTTTTACGAAATCGAAACCACTTGCGGTGTAGGTTTGGTCCGTTTCGCAAAAGCCAAATTTAACATAAAATTCTTTTGCATTTACACGGGCATTGCACCAGAGTTTTGTCAGTTTTTGAACTTTACAAAAATCGATGAGGTAAGTTAACAGTTGCGAACCTAGGCCGTGGTGCTGTGCCTCTGGCAAAACAGCAAACTTTCTAAACTGTCCAACACCATCCGTTACAAATAATGAAACAACACCTGTAAGTTCATAATCTACATAAATGCCAAAATGAATCCCATCAAAATCATTTTCGAGCTTTACAAAATCGTAAGGCTTTTCTGGATACATGGTTAAATGCCGAATGCGCCAGGTAAGTGAGGGGAATATTTGTTCTACCACTGCCACCTTATGCCACAGATTTAAAGTTTTTATTCGAATAGAATTTATAAATCAACATGTTCAGGATAATAATGGCAGTAATTCCGTAACAGAACATGTTCCAACCACCCATATCCCAAAGCCATAAACCTAAAGCAGAACCACAACTGGCTCCAATAAAACTTACCGACATAAAAATGGTATTTAACCGATTTCTAGCTTCAGGAATGAGCATGTAAATTCGGGTCTGGTTAGTTACATGAATGGCCTGTTGACCAATGTCGATCAATACAATGCCGATTACAAAAAGATAAAGATAACTTCCTGTAAAGTAGAATAAGGCCACACTAACAATTTGAAGAATGAAACCAATCATCAAATTTTTACGTGGATTACCTGCATCACTTAATTTGCCTACCAATGGTGCAGCCAATGCTCCTGCTGCTCCTGCAATGCCAAATAAACCGATTTGTAAGGTCTGGAAACTGAATGGTGGATTTGCCAAAAACAAAACCATGGTAGTCCAGAATGCGCTGATGATGGCAAAAGCCAAAAAGTTGATGATGGAAGTCTCTCTTAAAACAGGTTGGGTTTTGATATAACCAAACATAGAGTTCATCAACTCTTTATAAGTACCTTTAAAAGAGGGGTAGCTCTGCGGAAAACGTTTAGCCATTAGTGCAATTAACAAAACGCAAATGCCTGCAGCAATAAAATAAACCGCCCGCCAGCCTAACCAAAAGCCAATACTGCCACTTACTGCTCTTGAGGCCAAAATACCGACAAGCAAACCGCTCATAATGATCCCAATGTTATGCCCACGATTTTCGTCGTTACTTAAATTGGCTGCCAAAGGCAAAATCAGTTGGGGTACGATAGAGCAGGCGCCAATTAATACACTAGCCACTTGTAACAGTAAAAAAGTGTGGGAAAATGCAGCAATAAGTAAGGCCAATATGGCTAATCCTGTAATGATCAGGATCTGCTTTTTGCGCTCAAACATATCACCCAACGGCACCAATAGGAATAAGCCTAAAGCATAACCAGCTTGAGTGAGGTAAGTAATCCGCCCGGCAAAAGTTTCGGTTAAATTAAACTCTTTGGCCACCAAAATCACTAAGGGTTGGCAGTAATAGATATTTGCAACGATAAGGCCAGTACAAAAGGCCATTAATAAGATATCGGCTCTCTTTAACATTGAGGTATGAGGTTTAGGGTTTAAGGTGTAAGGTTGCAAAGAGCCCTAAGCCCTATACCTTACACCCTTTGCCTTATAATGGGATATTCCCGTGTTTTTTTCTAGGGTTGTTCACCACTTTGTTCTCTAGCATTTTAAACGCTTTGATCAGCTTGATGCGTGTTTGTGAAGGCTCAATTACTTCATCAACAAAACCACGTTCGGCAGCACGGTAAGGATTAGCGAAAATATCAGAATATAATTTCTCTTTTTCCAACCATTTCTCTTGCGGGTCTTCGGCTGAAGTGATCTCTTTTTTAAAGATGATTTCTGCAGCACCCTTGGCACCCATTACGGCAATCTCGGCAGTTGGCCATGCATAGTTCATGTCGGCACCAATATGTTTAGAGTTCATTACATCATAAGCACCACCATAAGCTTTACGGGTAATTACCGTAATACGAGGTACCGTTGCTTCGCTAAAGGCATATAAGAGTTTAGCACCATTGGTAATAATTCCATTCCACTCTTGATCTGTGCCAGGTAAAAACCCAGGTACATCTTCGAGAACCAATAATGGAATATTGAAACAATCGCAAAAACGGACAAAACGTGCAGCCTTTGTGGATGAGTTGCTATCTAAAACCCCAGCCAAATAGGCAGGCTGATTGGCTACGATTCCTAAACTTCGGCCTGCCAAACGGGCAAAACCAACCACCATGTTTTCTGCATAGTCTTTGTGCACTTCTAAAAAGCTATCGGTATCAACAACTGTAGAAATTACATCTCTAATATCATAAGGTTGGGTAGCATTTTGAGGCAGAATCTCATTTAAGGCTGGGCGATTTTCGTCTCCAATTTCATAAGGCAAGCTAGCAGGCGTTTCTTCGCAATTTTGTGGCATGTAGCTCAATAATTTTTTAACATGGCCAATGGCTTCCAATTCGTTGGCACAAGCAAAGTGGGTAACCCCAGATTTGGTAGCATGTGTAACGGCTCCACCCAATTCTTCTGAGCTTACTTCTTCATGGGTAACTGTTTTTACCACATTTGGGCCTGTTACAAACATGTAAGAGGTATTTTCGACCATTAAAATGAAATCGGTAATGGCAGGAGAGTAAACGGCACCTCCGGCACATGGGCCCATAATGGCCGACAATTGAGGGATAACACCCGATGCCTGCACATTGCGGTAAAAGATATCTGCATAACCACCCAATGAAACTACACCTTCTTGGATACGTGCACCACCACTATCATTTAAGCCGATAATTGGCGCCCCATTTTTAGTGGCCATTTCCATTATCTTACAAATTTTTTCGGCATGTGTTTCTGAAAGCGAACCACCAAAAACGGTAAAATCTTGAGAGAAAACATAAGTTAATCGTCCGTTAATTGTGCCATAACCAGTAATCACGCCATCACCAAGATACTTTTCACGCTCCATTCCAAAATCGGTGCTGCGGTGGGTAACCAACATGCCAATTTCTTCAAAGCTGCCTTCGTCCATTAAAAAATGGATACGTTCTCTAGCGGTTAGTTTTCCTTTTTTATGTTGACTATCTATTCTGGCCTGTCCGCCACCTAAATGTGCTTTTTGTATTTTATCTTGTAAGATTTCTATCTTATTCTTCATTGTATTTAATTTCTTTGATAATAAGCTGTAAGAATTGCAATAACTTAATTTTTGGCCAATTTTAAAAATAATATTACCAACGGTACTGCAAACGGGTGGTAAAGACATTGTCTTTTAAATCGCTTTGGTATGCTGATAAAGCGGTACCATCATTCACCACATGTTCATTATAAACCGTTAGTTTTAATCTGCTGTTTAACGAGCAGGTAAGGCCATAGCCTAAAGTGCTATATTTAATATCACCTGCTGTGGTATTGTTTCCTGCTAGGCCGATGTTGCTTTCACTAATGTCAGTATTTGGATCATATACATCATAAGCCAATAAAGCGGTAAACCTACTTTTAGCAATTTGCTGGGTTAACCAGAAATAATAGCCGTTAAAATGACGGAGGTATAAATTGGTTAGCGGCTGCGTAGCAAAACTCTGACTGGCATAAGGCCCTGCAATGCTGGCAGAATTGGCCACTCCAGGTTGTGTACCTTCTACATATTCGGTTTTAAAAGTGGTGGTGCCAAAACTATTGTCGTATTGTAACTGTAGGTTTGCACCAAAATATTCGCGGTTAAGGTTTTTACCAACATTGTCTGAACTTGTGTTCGTGGTAAAACTTCCACTTTTTTCCTCAAAATAGGTATCGGTATTGCTGCGTACGGTGCCCTTGTAGATAGAGCCACCAAAGGCAACATGGAATTTTTTGTTGGCCAAACTGTCAAATTTGAAGTTTAAATTGGCAACGACATCTTTTTTAGAATCGTAATCTCTTGCAGATAAGCCGCTTCCATTAACTACTGCCAAATCGGCAATTAAGAACTTGGCAATTTTCTTCGGATGGAAAGTCACCATTGCTCCCAAATCCCTTTCTCGGGGCATTAAAGTTTGAAATACCCTTGCTCTCTCCGGAAAGTCTCTATAACCTGAAGAATAAATGATTGAATAACCAAACGGACGGTTAAATAAACCTGCAGTAAATAGGAAGTCATTAACACTTGGCGCATGGAGCTGTATAAAGGCATCCATCAGGTTAACACCGTTTTGGGTAGCATCAATCTGAAAAACGATGCTCGAATATTTATCAACCCTATCAATTTTAAGCCTTCCTCTACGGATCATGAAACGACTATCACTATTTGGTGAGAAATCTCCACCAGAAAAGGAGGTAATGCCAGCAGATTGTGCCTTTTGAAATTGGGTTTGCAGATAACCAGTGATCTTAATGTCATGAAGATCATAAGATGATGGCGCATTGTTGTTTTGGGTAAACCCTAGAAATGGGCAAAAGAGAAGAAATAAAATAAGATATTTTTTCATCAAGGTAAACTTTTGTTTCGAGGGGTGAAATTACGGTTATTACCTTGTTAATCTTATAATTTTCTTTTTTTTAACTAATGGATAATAGCACCTTTTTGTAAAAATCTCGTTTTAATTTACAATTTAATTACGAATTTATTTGTCAGTTTAAGGGTTTTGGAACTATTTTTGAAGAAATCAAACAAATTTAAAAGATTTATGTTTTTGAGAAAATACCGTATACTTATAGTAATTGCCTTTATGGGCATCTTTACTGCAAAGATGGTAATTTCTGGTGCCCCTGTATTTTTTGCGCATTTAGACAAGAGTTTAATGAATGCCGTAATTATGCAGCTTGAAGTAGAAAATCATGGAGATGATAGTGGTGCCAAAGGCAATGTCAAATTTGCCGATCATAAATTAATGTTTCATCGTTGTGATTTAAGTTATGTACCTGTAGTAATCGATTACGGGATTGACAATAGTTTTATAGATCATTTTCGGAGATACGTAGATCCTTATCATCCACAAGTTCCAACACCGCCGCCTAACTTTTCTTAGTTTTTATTTTATTACCTTCAATCATGCATTCTATTTTGCATGCGGTAATATGATGTCTTAAAAATTATAAAATTTAACGCATAGTGTCATGGAAAATAATAATTCGACCTCTTCTAGGTTCGAAGTGAAGAAATATATATTAAAAAAGAATTTAAAACGCGATCTACCATCAAGTGTAGTAGTGTTTTTGGTAGCCTTACCTTTATGTTTAGGTATTGCATTGGCCTCTGGTGCGCCGCTATTTGCAGGTTTAATTGCAGGTATCGTTGGTGGTATCGTAGTAGGTTTTGTAAGTGGATCGCAGCTTAGTGTAAGTGGTCCGGCTGCGGGATTAACCGTTATTGTTTTAGGTGGTATTGCTCAATTGGGCAGCTATCAGACCTTTTTGCTTGCTTTGGTTTTGGCGGGTGTTTTTCAATTGGTGCTCGGCCTTATTAAGGCCGGCACTATTGGGAATTACTTTCCATCAAGTGTAATCGAAGGGATGTTGGCCGCTATTGGATTGATCCTTATTTTAAAACAATTGCCGCATGCCTTAGGTGTAGATAGCGATTTCTTGGGAGATGAAGAATTCTTTCAAGGAGATAAAGAGAATACCTTTTCTGCTATTGGCAATGCCTTGAGCCACTTTAGTTTGGGTGCCATTGTGATCAGTTTGTTATCTATTCTGATTTTGATCTTTTGGCCAAAAATTAAAAAGGTAAATGTAGTTCCTGCTCCTTTGTTGGTGGTTATTTTGGGTGTTGGACTAAGCTTAGCTTTTCAACAAACAGATTATGCACTAAGAGCAGAACAGATGGTAAACATTCCAATTGTAAATGGTTGGGGAGAGTTTTTAGGTCTGTTCAATACACCAAATTTTTCTGCCATTGGCAATAAGGAAGTTTGGATTGTGGCAGGTACCATTGCTATTGTAGCAAGTTTAGAAACCCTTTTAGGGGTAGAGGCAGTTGATAAAATCGACCCAATTAAACGTGTTACGCCAACAAATAGGGAGTTATTGGCACAAGGTGTCGGAAATATCACCAGTGGTATGTTGGGTGGTTTACCAATGACTTCGGTTATTGTGCGAAGCTCTGCCAACGTAAACTCGGGTGCAAGAACAAAAATGTCATCTATTATTCATGGCTGTTGGTTGTTGTTGTCATTATTGTTTATCCCTGGGTTAATTAACATGATCCCGTTGGCGTGTTTGGCAGCTATCCTTTTGGTTACAGGTTATAAACTGACCAGAATTTCGCTATTCAAACACATGTACCATAAAGGTTGGGACCAATTTTTACCTTTTGTAATTACTGTAGTTGCAGTAGTATTTACCGATTTATTAAAAGGTGTAGCAGT
The DNA here is from genome assembly GCF_001412215.1 of Pedobacter sp. Hv1. GTDB lineage: Bacteria > Bacteroidota > Bacteroidia > Sphingobacteriales > Sphingobacteriaceae > Pedobacter. The sequence continues at coordinate 646,821 of NZ_LLWP01000001.1, read as the reverse complement.
AGGTATGTTGTTCTCTATATTTTATTTATTACGCACCAATATGCGTAACCCATACTTCTATAAAATACAAGAAGAGGGAAATAAAAAGAATATCAGGATCAAATTGGCAGAAGAAGTGTCGTTTTTGAATAAAGCCGCAATTCAGGTTTTATTAACTGGCATACCAAATGAAACAAATGTAATTATTGATGGCTCAAACTCGAGGTATATAGACCCCGATGTATTGGAGACCATATTTAATTACAAGCATAATGCTTATACTAAAGGCATTATCGTAACTTTAGAGCACATTAGAAGTCATTATACTGTGCCAAAATTAAATAAAAATATTGTAGAAGAAATTAATAACTAAGATAATGAAGGCACATACTTTAGAAACACAAACAACAATTACCCCAGAAAGAGCATTTGAAATACTTAAAGAGGGTAATGAAAGATTTGTACAAAATTTAAAAGCCAATAGAGATTTACTAGCACAAGTAAACGATACAAGAGCAGGACAATGGCCATTTGCAGTAATATTAAGCTGTATTGATAGTAGAACTTCTGCCGAATTGATCTTTGACCAAGGATTAGGAGATATTTTTAGCGTGAGAATTGCTGGGAATTTTGCAAACCAAGATATTTTGGGTTCTATGGAATTTGGTTGTAATGTTGCAGGATCTAAATTAATTGTTGTTTTAGGGCACTCAAAATGTGGTGCTTTAAAAGGAGGGTTAGACGCTGCTGCAATCAGAGAGACAGGAATGGAAAATCTTAGTCATTTAGTAGATCATTTTACTCCAATTATTGATGGAATTATTACCGATGGAGAAGAACGTTCGTCGAAAAATAGTGATTTGTTGGAAAGATTGAACGTGCAAAATGTAAAACAAACCATAGCGGATATCCGTAACCAAAGCGCTACATTAAACCAACTGGAAAAAGATGGGAAAATAAAAATAGTAGGTGCCAATTATGATGTCGAAACTGGCATTGTAAGCTGGTTATAGTATTTTAATGCCATTAAAAAAAAGCCTCCAATTTGGAGGCTTTTTTATTTAGAGTGTAAATCCAAAAATGAATTCCCAGCCATGTATGGCTTTTTTCGTTAAGCTTAAAGTCTTTTGCTTTAAGCTTACTCCGCTAAAAAAGGATAGCGATAATCTTTTGGTGGATCGAAAGTTTCTTTAATGGTACGTGGAGATACCCAACGCAATAAATTGATCATCGATCCGGCTTTATCATTTGTACCACTACCTCTAGCACCACCAAATGGCTGCTGACCAACTACTGCTCCAGTACATTTGTCGTTGATATAGAAATTACCAGCCGCATTACGTAAACGTTGTGTAGCTTTTTCTATCGCATAACGATCTTGGCCAATTACTGCACCAGTTAAAGCATAAATGCTAGTGGTATCTATAATGTCTAAAGTTTTTTCGAAGTCTTTGTCTTCATATACAAACACAGTTAAAACTGGTCCGAACAACTCTTCACACATGGTGGTATATTTAGGGTCGTCAACTACCAACACAGTAGGTTCAATGAAATAACCTTTACTCTTGTCGTAATTTCCGCCAGCAATAATTTCTACACCACTGTCTTTTTTTGCAGCATCAATATACTTAGCTAAGCTATTGAAAGATTTTTCGTCGATAACTGCATTGATAAAGTTACTAAAGTCTTCAGTTGGGCCCATTTTAAAGGTCGCCAAATCACGAAGCATAAATTCTTTGATCTGTGGCCAAACGCTTTTAGCAATATAAACTCTCGAAGCAGCAGAACATTTTTGTCCTTGATATTCAAATGCCCCTCTAATAATTGCGGTGCTAGAAACTTCTGGCTCTGCAGAACCATGGATCAGAATAAAATCTTTACCGCCAGTTTCACCTACAATACGTGGGTAGGTTTTAAATTTATAAATGTTGTTACCAATTGTTTTCCAGATATCCTGAAACACACCAGTTGAACCTGTAAAGTGGATACCTGCAAAATCTGGATGAGAGAAAATAACATCTCCAGCATCTGGACCAGAGGCATAAACCAAATTAATTACTCCATCTGGTAATCCTGCTTCACGGAAGATTTGCATTAAAACATTAGCAGCGAAAATTTGAGTGTTTGCGGGTTTCCAAACTACCACATTGCCCATCATGGCTACAGAAGTAGGTAGATTGCCAGCAATTGCAGTAAAGTTGAATGGCGTTAAAGCAAAAACAAATCCTTCTAACGGACGCTGCTCTACTCTGTTCCAACTGCCACGTGGAGATACTGGTGGTTGTTGTTTATAGATTTCAGACATGTAGCTCACATTGAAACGCAAAAAGTCAATCAGCTCACAAGCAGAATCAATCTCTGCCTGATAGGCGTTTTTGCTTTGCCCCAACATGGTGGCTGCATTTAATTTATAACGGTATGGTCCGGCAATTAGATCTGCAGCTTTTAAGAAAATTGCAGCACGATGTTCCCATGCTAAATTTTCCCAATCGCTTTTTGCCGCTAAGGCTGCATCAATTGCTTGGCTCACATGATTTTTAGTTCCTTTACTGTAATTGGCCAATACATGTTGATGGTCATGTGGAGGGGTGATCTTACCCGTTTGTTCGGTATAAACTTCTTCACCACCGATATACATAGGTATGTCGATTACTTTAGAGCGAGCATCAGCTAATGCTGCTTTTAATAATTCGCGTTCTTTACTTCCTGGAGCATAACCCAAAATGGGCTCATTAACAGGTGCTGGTACGTTAAAAAATCCTTTAAGCATAAATTAAGTTCTTGTTTTTACAAAGATAGGTTTTTTGTTTTGAGGCAAATCTATTTAATTGTCAGAAAAAGATGAATAATATTTGCATTATTAACACCGTTAATTATATTTGCATTGTTATTATTTGTTATGGGAATAAAAGAGAGAAAAGAAAAGCACAAAGAAGAACTCAAACTGAAGATTTTAGATTCTGCAAAGAACTTGTTTTTAAAGCAAGGTTACGAAGCAACTTCTTTAAGGAAAATTGCAGAACAGGTTGAGATTAGTCCAACTACCATTTATCTCTATTATAAGGATAAAAGCGATATCATCTATGCTTTGCATCAAGAAGGATTTAAAATGCTTGGTGCACAATTTATAGTGTTGCTACAAGTAGAGGATCCATTTGAAAGGTTAATGGCTATGGGTAGAATTTACATGGCTTTTGCTTTAGAAAACCCTGATTTTTATGAGCTAATGTTCATTATGAAAGAACCTTTGGATTTTGTAGAGAAACATTGTGGTAGCGAATGGGAAGAAGGAGAATTTGCCTTTACAGCTTTGGTAAATACGGTAGCAGCTTGTAAAGCTGTAGGATATTTTAAGCAAGTAGAGGTTAATAATATGGCTTTAAATATCTGGGCAATTATGCACGGCCTATGCAGTTTGAAATTACAGGGGCATTTAGACCATGTGGCAAGTGCACATGTAACCGTTCCTGAAAATAGTACCATTCTGGATGAAGCATTTGATAGCTTGGTTTTGATTTTAAAAAGTTTAAAATAATTTTATGTTAACACTGTTAATGAATAAAATAAAAATAGGGTTGATGTCAACAACCTTAGTCGTTTTAAGTTTGAATGTGAAGGCGCAGGTTTTAGTTGATGACTATATCAAAGAAGCGTTTAAAAATAACATTGTACTACAGCAAAAAAATATCTCCTTAGAAAAGGCACAATATGCTTTAAAAAGTGCTAAAAGTTTGTTCTTGCCTACCATTGCTTTTCAGGGTGGGTATCAGACTGCAGATGGAGGTCGGAATATTCCTTTGCCATTGGGCGATTTACTGAACCCAATTTACAGTACACTAAACCAGATGACTGCTACCAACAAGTTTCAGATGTTAGAGAATCAAAGCATCGATTTTTTGCCAAAGAATTTTTATGATGCAAAAATTAGGACAACTGTTCCAATCATCAATTCAGATTTGGTGTACAACAAACGCATCTCTGAACAGCAATTGGTTTTGAAGGAAACAGAAGTGTTAATTTATAAAAGAGACTTGGTAAAGAACATTAAAGTTGCCTATTACAATTACCTCAATGCATTGCAAGCAGTAGAAATCTATCAATCTAGTCTGCAATTGGCCAATGAAGGACTTAGGGTAAATACCAAATTGTTAGAAGGGGGTAAAGGTTTGCCTGCCTATGTGTTGCGTTCGAAAAGTGAGGTCGAAAATATCAACGCACAATTGGTAGCTGCCGAACAACAAGTGGTTAATGCACAATTGTATTTTAATTTTTTATTGAACAGGGGTGCCGACGAAAAAATCAATTCAGACAAAGCTCAAATAGATGTAGCTAAAGTTGAAGGACAGCTGCTTGATGTACCAGTTTCAAATAGCCGAGAAGAACTGAAGCAGCTAGAGCAGGTAATTGCCATTAATAAAAATGTATTGAAAATGGACAATCGATTTGCGGTGCCAAAACTGGGAGCGTTTTTCGATCTGGGCTCGCAAGCTGAGGGCTTTAAATTTAATAGCAACTCTCGTTATTACATGTTGGGCCTGCAATTGGATATTCCAATATTTGCCGGAAACAGAAATACATTAAAGATCAAACAGACGGTTTTGGATGTTGAAAATGCCGAACTCAATGCAAATCTGGTCGCTCAACAATTAAATCTAACCAAAAGAACAGCACAAAATAACCTAAAGTCGGCCTATCAAAACTACCAGTCATCGTTGAAACAATTTGAGGCGGCTTCGAGCTACCAAAGATTAATAGACAAAGGATACAATGCTGGTTCAAATTCGTTTATCGAAACCATTGACGCCAGAAACCAATTGACCACAACACAACTCTTTACCAATATCTGCAGGTATAAGCTATTGTCAGCTCTTGCCGAACTAGAACGAGAAACCGCAACCTACCAAATTAATTAGACCATGAAGAAAATAGCTTACTCAACATTAGTACTGGCCACTTTATTTTTAGGGGCATGTAATCGCCATCAAAAAGATCAGGATACCATTGTTAACCAAGATATCATTCCTGTTAAAATTTTACCTTTAAAAGTAGAGGATGTCAATCATTCCATTGCTGTAGCTGGACAATTTACCACTAACGATGAAACCTTATTATCGTTCAAAAATGGCGGTATCATTAATAAAATTTACGTCAAAGAAGGAGATCAGATCCAACAGGGCCAATTGTTGGCTTCAGTAAACAGAACGGAAATCACAGCACAAGTTGAGCAGGTAACTTTGGCCTATCAAAAAGCAGAGCGAGATTACAATAGGGCTACTAAATTGTACAAAGACAGTGTAGCTACTTTAGAGCAGATGCAAAATGCAAAAACGGCTTTTCAGGTGGCAAAGGAACAATTAGATGCTGCCAAGTTTAACCAGAACTATGCAGAAATTAGAGCAACCAGTAGTGGTTATGTGCTGAGAAAACTGGCAAACGATGGTCAGATTGTTGGTCCGGGAACTCCTGTGCTACAGATCAATGGCGCCAAACAAAATAAGTGGGTATTGAAAGTAGGCTTAAGCGATAAACAATGGGCAACATTGAAGATCAATGATCGGGCAACCATCACTACCGATGCACTGCCAAACCAAAACTTATTGGCCAAAATAACCCGCAAATCAGAAGGGATAGACCCACAAAGTGGAACATTTGCTGTGGAACTTACACTCGATCAACCTAAAACACAAGGTTTGGCCACAGGGCTTTTTGGTAAAGCCATCATTATCCCTACCAAAAGTAGCAGCGGTTATACCATTCCTTACGACGCCTTATTAGATGGTGGAGAAAATGAAGGTTTTGTTTTTATCACCAATGACAATCAAACTGCTCAAAAAGTTAAGGTGCAGCTTGGCGCTATTCAAAATGATAAAATCAGCATTACTGGTGGGCTAGAAAATGCAACTGCCTTAATTGTTTCGGGAAGTGCCTATTTAACAGATGGCTCTAAAATCAGGATTTTAAAGTAAGATAAAGCGTATACTTCTTTATCACTAACTCACATTTCATTACCACTCAAATCTAATTCAATGAAGATTTCTGAATATGCTGTAAAAAATTACCAGTTTACCTTAATCATGGTGCTCATGGTTTTAGCGCTTGGTATCACTACAATTTTCAATATGCCACGTGCTGAAGATCCAGACATGAATGCACCCAACTTTCCGGTGGTGGTGGTTTATCCTGGGGCAAGTCCTAAGGATATGGAAGAGCTCGTTGTAAAACCGCTAGAGAAACGAATATATGGTTTAGATAATATCAAATCCATTAAAACCACCATTAGAGATGGTCTGGCTGTTATTTTCATCGAATATAAATACAACGTTAATGTTGATGACAAATACCAAGAGCTGGTTAGGGAAGTAAATAGCGAAAGGGCAAACCTACCTCAGGAAATTTATAGCATGGAAGTGCAGAAAATTTCACCATCAGATGTAAATGTGTTACAAATTGCTTTGATTTCTGAAAACGCATCGAGAGATAAATTAAAGAGCAAAGCTGAGGATTTACAAGATGCTTTAGAAAAGATTCCAGCACTTAAAAATGTAGAAATTGTGGGCTTGCCCGATCAATTGGTTAGGGTTGATCTAAATCTGGAGAAATTGGCCCAACTCCATATCCCAATTACTTTTATTGCCAGTGCCATTCAAAGCGAGGTGGCAAATATTCCGGGTGGAAGTGTAAATGCAGGAAGTAAATCTTTCAATATTAAAACAAGTGGCAATTACCAAGACATCGATGAAATTAAAAATACCATTGTATTTAGCGGTAATGGTAAGAATACAGCCTTAAAAGATGTGGCCAATGTTTATTTTGACTATTCGCAAGAGAAAGACATTACTCGTTTAAATGGACACCGGTGCGTATTTGTAGTCGCAGCCCAAAAATCTGGTGGCAATATTACCAAAGCACAAGAAGCTTATCTGCCGGTGATCAATAATTTTAAGAAAACCCTGCCCAATAACATCGATCAGCAATTGATGTTTGATCAGGCCGAGAATGTAAACACACGTTTGGGTGGATTGGGGACCGACTTTTTAATTGCAATTTTATTGGTAATGGTTACCCTTTTGCCATTGGGTACAAGAGCATCATTGGTGGTAATGGTTTCTATTCCGCTTTCTCTGGCCATTGGTATTGTTTTGATCAACGCTTTGGGCTTTAGCTTAAATCAGCTTAGTATTGTTGGTTTAGTGCTCTCTTTAGGTTTGCTGGTTGATGATAGTATTGTAGTGGTAGAAAATATAGAAAGGTGGATGCGAGAAGGGCACAGCCGATTAGACGCTACCCTTAAAGCAACCAAACAAATCGGCATGGCCGTAATCGGTTGTACTGCAACCCTTGTTATTGCTTTTATGCCATTGATGTTTATGCCAGAAGCTTCTGGCGAATTCATCAGAAGTTTGCCTATTGCGGTAATCTGCTCTGTTTTTGCTTCTATGTTAGTGGCTTTAACGGTAGTTCCATTTCTATCCAGCAAAATCTTAAGACCGCATAGCGATGTAAATGGGAATATCTTTTTAAGAACTTTGCAGAAAATTATCCATGGTTCTTATGCCAAATTATTAGATAAGGCTTTGGCAAAACCTGTACTCACTATTTTTATTGCCATAGGGATTTTTGCAGGCTCCGTAGCATTAATTCCAGTTATTGGTGTCAGCTTATTTCCAGCCTCAGAAAAACCACAGTTTTTGATCAATATTTCGACCCCATTACAATCAAATCTAAAATATACAGATAGCGTAACCCGACAGATTGAGCAGGAGTTGAAAAAAATACCAGAAGTGAAATATTTTGCAGCCAATGTGGGTAAAGGTAATCCTAGAATTTATTACAATGTACTGCCGCAAAATGAAAGAACCGATTTTGCAGAGTTGTTTGTATTGTTACAGCCTGAGGTAAGAGCCGACCGAAAAGTGGAGATTATTGAGCAATTGCGCAAAAAGTGGACACCTTATCCGGGCGCAAAAGTAGAGGTAAAAGACTTTGAGCAGGGACAACCGATCATCTCTCCAGTTGAGGTGCGTTTATTGGGTGATAATCTGGATACCCTTAGAAATTTGGCAGGTAAAATAGAAAACATGCTCCTGAAAACCAAAGGGACAATCTACGTCAACAACCCACTTAAAAACTTAAAATCCGATATTAAGGTCGATATCAATAAAGAAAAGGCACAAGCTCTAGGAATACCTACCGTAAATATAGATCGAACCGTAAGAATGGCTGTAGCTGGTCTTGAGGTAGGTAAATTTATCAATCCCAAATCTACTGGTGATGACTATAATATTTTGCTAACCACCAACCGACCATCTTATCCAGACCTTAGTGTTTTCGATAACTTATACATTAACAATAGTCAGGGATTATCAGTACCCTTATTGCAAGTAGCTTCCTTAAAATTAGAAACCTCGCCATTAAGTATCAACCACCATAACAAAACCAGAACCATATCTGTAAATGCTTTTGTGCAAAAGGGCTTTTTAAACGATAAGGTGATTAAGGATGTAGTAAATCAGATGGATAAATTCAAGTTGCCTGCCGGGTATCATTATGAAATGGGTGGAGAGATAGAAAGCAGGAACCAGTCTTTTGGTGGTTTTGGCAGCATTCTTTTAGTTACCTTATTTATGTTTATTGCAGTGTTGGTGTTAGAGTTTAAGACCTTTAAAAGTACGTTAATCGTATTATCGGTAATCCCATTGGGTATTGTTGGTGCAGTTTTGGCTTTGCTGGTAACCGGCAATTCACTTTCTTTCGTGGCTACTATTGGTATTGTGGCTTTGGCAGGTATTGAAGTTAAGAATACCATTTTATTGGTCGATTTTACCAACCAATTGCGTGCAGAAGGCAAACCACTAAACGATGCCATAGAAGAGGCCGGAGAAATTAGATTCTTGCCTATTATATTAACCACTTTTACGGCTATAGGAGGCTTGTTGCCAATTGCATTGTCTAGTAACCCATTAATTTCGCCATTGGCTATAGTAATGATCGGTGGATTGATTAGTTCTACCTTATTGTCGAGGATTGTTACACCTGTTGTTTATAAACTGATGCCACCAAAAGTAGAAGTTCAATTAGAAGAGCAGTAGAAAGGAATGGGGCAGACATGGCTTTTAAATTAAAATAATCCTTATTTTTGAAGTCTAACATGTTTACATACTTACGCCTCTTATTGTTGCCCTTCTCTTTAATCTATGGTTTAATTATCCTGGTTAGGAATAAACTATATGATTGGAAGGTATTCAAATCAACAGCGTTTGATTTGCCAGTAATCTGTGTGGGTAATTTGGTAGTTGGTGGTTCTGGTAAAACACCTACTACCGAATACTTGGTTAGGCTTTTGTCTAACTACAAGGTGGCAATTTTAAGTCGTGGTTATGGTCGTAAAACCAAGGGATTTGTATTGGCAGACGAAAAGGCAACAGCAGCAACCATTGGCGATGAGCCCATGCAGTATTATAAAAAATTCCCAAAAATTACCGTTGCAGTATGTGAAGACAGGGTGAAGGGAATCAATTTGCTCAAAGCAAATCACGATGTGATTTTATTGGATGATGCCTATCAACATAGAGCTGTAAAAGCTGGTTTTACCGTTCTGCTTTTTGAATTTGCCAAGCTTAAAAATTTTCAATTTTTATTGCCGGCAGGTAATTTGAGAGAACCGTTTTCAAACTACAACAGAACAAATGCGGTATTGATTACTAAGAGCCCTAGTCCAGTAAACATTGTAGACCAGATTGAAATTAGACGTAAGATCGATTTAACCTTAGACCAAAGACTTTCTTTTTCTTCCATCAAATATGGCGAGCTTATCCATTTGTTTACGAATGAAACAAAAGTAAATATTGGTAATAACGAAATATTTTTATTGACCGGTATTGCCAATCCAAAGCCCTTAGTTGAATATTTAAGCCAGTTTTCTTCTAATATCCATAGCTTTGAGCACCCAGATCATCATGATTTTACGGTGCAAGATATCAAAGTGCTCATCAAAGCGTTTAATGAGCATCCTGCCAAAGAAAAAATTATAATTACAACAGAAAAGGATAGCCAGCGTTTATTAGGTGATAATTTAAAAGATTTACTGTTAAATTTGCCGATATTCTATTTGCCAATAGAAATTGAATTGGCAACGAAAGATAAAATTACCTTTGATCAAAATATATTAGACTATGTTGCAAACACTAAGAGAATCGGTTGAATACCTTAAACATAAAATAGGTGATTTTGAACCAGAAGTAGGCATTGTATTAGGTACTGGCCTAGGTGGTTTGGTAAAAGATATCAAAGTGTCTCATAGCATTATGTATTCTAGCATCCCAAATTTCCCGATCTCTACCTTAGAATTTCATTCTGGGAAATTGATCTTTGGAGAGCTCGAAGGCAAAAAGGTAGTAGCCATGCAGGGTAGGTTGCATTATTACGAGGGTTATTCAATGCAACAGATTACTTTCCCAATTCGGGTTTTAAAAGCACTGGGTATTAAACATCTGTTTGTTTCAAATGCTGCGGGCTCTTTAAATTCTGAATTTAAAAAAGGTGATCTCATGATCATTAATGATCATATCAACTTGCAGCCAGAGAGTCCACTTCGTGGGATTAACGATTCAGACTTAGGTCCTCGTTTTCCGGATATGAGCAGACCGTACCACCATGGCTTAATTGCTGAAGGATTAAAAATTGCAAAGGCAGAAAATATTACCTGTCACCAAGGCGTTTATGTTTCGGTAACAGGGCCGAATTTAGAAACTAAAGCAGAATATAAGTATTTAAGGGTTATTGGCGGTGATGCGGTAGGGATGAGTACAGTTCCGGAAGTAATTGTAGCCAACCACATGGGCTTGCCAGTTTTCGCCATTTCTGTATTAACAGATGAAGGATTTCCAGAAGACTTACAACCTTTCAATTTGGAAGAGATTTTAGAAACTGCTGCGCATGCCGAGCCCAAAATGACCCATATCCTTAGCAAGCTTATCTCGACGTTATAATGCGAAAAATAATAAAATTCATTCTTTTTTGTGGTTTATCCCTTGGCCTAAGCAATGCTTTCGGACAGGATTTAAGAACAAATATCAATGCCAATAAAAAAGAACAGGATTCTTTAAGGAAAACGTTAGATGCTGAAAAGGACTCGCTGGTGTATACGTCTAAATTTATTCGGTTCACAACGCTTAAACTTACTAAAGATAGTACACAGACATTCCCTATTGATACGAGCTTAGTTGGCATCCAAAACTTTAGTGTGCTTCATCAGCCCCGCAGACCAACCGTTGGAACAGGGGTAATGGGTTTGGCAGCTATGCCTTTGTTATTTGAGCCGAGCAAAACCATTGGTTTTGATGCAGGTTTTCATGCACTGGATTTTTATATGCTTAACCAAGACGACGTTAGATTTTACAGAGCCAGATCTCCTTTTTCGAGTATATATTATGTAAACGCAGGAGAGAAAGAACAGGTTTTAAAATTGATCCATACCCAAAATATCAAAAAGAACTGGAATTTTGGTGCAAATTACAATAGAATCGGTGCAAATGGCTTTTACACACACCAAAGGGGCGATGATTTAAATGCGTCGATTTTTACATGGTACGAATCTCCAAGTAAAAGATATAATTTATGGGCAGATGCCGTTTTTAATACCCTAAAGGCACAAGAAAATGGATCGACTGTAAATGAGAATATATTCGGTACAGATTATGTTGCGCTTGTTGATAAAATGGCAGAACCTGTGCGTTTAACTAGTGCCAAACAATTATGGAGAAAGAACTCTTTTTTATTGAAACAAAGTTATTTTGTAGGTAGAATAGATACTACAGGCGTAAACACCACCCAGAGTATTTTACCAACTAATAAAATTACCCATACGTTAACTTACACCAAAAGTCAATATTCTTTTAAAAAGGATGAAGTTGATAATTATAATGTTTTTCCTCAAAAACTTCCTGGTAGCGAAAAGCCGGTAGACCTAGTGTTTACCAACGACTCAACGAATGTGAAGCATTTGCAGAATGAGTTTATTTATAGTTTTTTCTTAAGAGCTAAAGGCAATTCGATTATTAAAAATGAGTTGAAAATTGATGCAGGAATTCGTCATGATTTTTATCAGTTTGCACAATATGGAATTTCAAGAGACAAAAGTTTTTTCTACAGCCGTACCTCAGCTTTTCAAAATATTACATTATTGGGATCGTTGGGTTATCGCTTTAGCAACCGGATTGACTTAAACCTGGACGTTCAACAAATCTTTCAGGGAAATAATACCGGCGATTTTTTATATGAAGCGAAGAGTAATATTTTGTTAAGCAATAAAGCAGGTAGAATTGCTTTAGGTGCATACATTCAAAACAAATCTCCAGAAGAAATTTATATGCGGTATTTTGGAAATTATTTTGATTGGGATAAGCGTAAAGACTTTGATCGAACCAAAACAGCTAACTTATCATTTAACTATCTCAATGATTTTCTGCAATTGGATGCATCCTTAAATTATTATTTGATTACCGGTTATCTTTATTTTAAACAGGTTGGAACAACAAATAGTATTACCCCAGCGCAACAAGGTGGAGATATCAACTTATTGAAACTAAGCGTAGGTAAAAAATTCACTTTCAGGGGTATTCACTTAGATGCTTATGTGGTTTACCAAAAAACGGATAATGCAGATGTACTGAGAACACCAGAAATATATACTTTTAATAGCGTTTATAAAGATTGGACACTGTTTAAAGTGTTAAAAACACAAATAGGATTTGATGTAAGGTACAATACTTCTTATAAATCTGCAGGTTACTCGCCAGCAGTAAGCCAATTTTATAATACCGAAGGTGGACATGTATTTAGTTCTAAACCAGTGGTGGATGTTTGGTTGAAAGCAGGATTAAGAAGAGCAAACCTGTTTCTTAAATACGATTACGCAAATCAGGGCTTGTTTAGCAAAGGCTATTATACCATAGACAGGTACCCTATGCCAGATCGCCTATTGAAGTTAGGCCTTACTTGGAACTTCTATGATTAATTTATAGGGACTGTTTTAGCAACCACTAACTAAAAACTGCAAACTGAAAAACTAGGTCTTCTGCGGTTTTTTCTTAGCAGCTGGAAATAATACATTATTCAAGATCAATCGGTAACCTGGCGAGTTTGGATGCAAGCTTAAATCAGTAGGGGGGTCGCTCACTTGGTGTTGATAATCTTCTGGATCATGACCGCCATAAAAAGTAAATTGTCCTTTTCCTATTTCTCCGTGTAGGTAGCGTACTTCGCCACCACCTTTGTTTTCTCCTAAAACAGTAATATTGGGTTTAACCAAACTCTTTCTAAATGCTGTAGTTTGACCCATAAAACCTTTAATTACCTTGTCGTGGTCTTGAGTAAGCATGGTAGGTACCAGATCCCACTTGGCAGAGAAATCAAACAACGTAAAATAATCATTTTCTGCTCTAAATTGTCGGGTCTGGGTTACATCAATATCAGAAAACTCATAGCGTTCAGGATTCATATCAATTTTAAAATCTTTAAAGGCTAATGTTTTTTCGTAATCAAGTTTCGATTGTGCATTTGCATCTGTTCCGTCGCCATCAAACATGCTTTCTGCAATGTCAATCCCTTCGGCAGCAAGGGCGATATCAAAACTGTCGGTACCTGAGCACATGGCAAATAAAAAGCCACCACCTGCACAAAATTCTTTAATTCGTTTAGCTACGGCAAGTTTCATCTCACTTACCTTTTTAAAGCCATTTCGCTTAGCGGCATCCTCTTGGTACTTCACATCATCGCGGTACCACGTAGAAGTCCTGAAAGAGGCCCAAAAGCGCCCATATTGCCCTGTAAAATCTTCATGGTGCAGGTGCAGCCAGTCGTATCCAGATAGTTTCTCTTTGAGTACCTCGTCATCATAAATCAGATCGTAAGGAATTTCAGCATAAGTCAATACCAAGGTTACCGCATCATCCCATGGAAGTTTGCTTTTTGGCGAGTAAACTGCAATTTTCGGTGTTTTTTCCAGTTTTACCATTTCCATGTTTACATCTGGATTATTGATCTCGTTTAAAATGGCGGTTACTTTTCCATCAGGTAACACTTCGTAAGAAACGCCCCTGATTTTACATTCATCTTCCACTTTTTTGGCATATTTGATCAAAAAACTCCCGCCACGATAGTTGAGCAGCCAATCTACTTCTCCTTCTTGCTTAATGCTCCAATAGGCAATGCCATAAGCCTTTAAATGATTTTTCTGTCCTTCATCCATAAAAATGAGAATCGACGAGGCTTTTGCAAGCGAAGACAATAAGATGAACAGTAATAAAAAGCTATATTTTTTCAGAATCATGATGAATTACCTAATGCGAATGTAAATTTTTTACTGTCTATTTTAAAATTATTGTGCTCTTAAAACGTTAAAATACAATATTTGATACAGATTTAAATTTCTTAACAGTATTTATACAGTAATCGCATTGCTAATCGTTTCTATTTACTAAATTTGGCCCTCACAAAAAATACTATGAGTAAAGCAATAATTAAAACCGATAAAGGTAACATGACAGTTGAGTTTTATGAAAATGATGCTCCAAAGGCTGTTGCCAATTTTAAAAAATTAGCTGGTGAAGGCTTTTATGATGGTGTAACTTTTCACCGTGTAATTCCTAACTTTATGGTTCAAGGCGGTTGCCCTAATTCTAAAGACCCGGCAAAAGCGCATATGGCAGGTACAGGTGGCCCAGGTTATAAAATTGATTGTGAATTGGATGGAGAGAACCAATATCATGATCGTGGTGTTTTATCTATGGCACATGCTGGTAGAAATACTGGTGGTTCACAATTTTTTATCTGCCATAGCAGAGCCAACACCGCACATTTAGATCGTAACCATACTTGCTTTGGCAAGGTTATTGAGAATGTTGATCTTGTTGACGACATTAGACAAGGGGATAAGATCTTAACAATAGAAGTTTTAGAAGATTAATTAAAGTATTGGGTACTAGGTATTGAAATACAAACAATACACACTACACATTACGCCATACAAACAACATATGAATTTAAGAGGAATTGTAGCCGTATCAGGCAGACCAGGACTATTTAAGCTAGTTGGCCAAAATAAAGCTGGTTATGTTTTAGAAAGTTTAGATGCGCAAAAATTAAAGATTGTAGCTAGCGTTTCAACTACCAAGTTAGCTTCTCTAGAAGATATTACAATCTACGGAGAAGACGAAGAATTAAAGTTAATTAATGTTTTAGCCAATATTGACCAGGCTAAGGCAAATATTCCAGATTCAAAAGCTGACGGTGGTACCTTGAAAAAATTCTTTCTTGAAGTAGCTGCTGGTCATGATCAAGAAAAGGTTTACACCTCTGATATGAAGAAAATCTTGAACTGGTATCAGATCTTGAAAGATTTGCCTTTATTTACTGAGGCAGCCCCAGGCGAACAAGA
Organism: Pedobacter sp. Hv1; assembly: GCF_001412215.1. Lineage (GTDB taxonomy): Bacteria > Bacteroidota > Bacteroidia > Sphingobacteriales > Sphingobacteriaceae > Pedobacter. The sequence continues at coordinate 631,406 of NZ_LLWP01000001.1, read as the reverse complement.
AGAACAAGCTGGAGTTAAAGTAGAAGATAAAGTAGATGTAAAGCCAAAAGCGGCTCCAAAAGCTAAACCTTCAAATGCAAAGGCTCCAACAGCTAAAACGTCTGCGCCAGCAAAAAAGGCAAACATGACAAGTAAAAAAGGCGTTTAATACACCTGATTATAAAAAAAAACATCAGCTCTATTGGGCTGATGTTTTTTTATGTCCTAATTTTTAGCCTATTAGTTAATCAGATACCATAAAACCATTAATACAATTAAGGTTACGATAATCGCAATATTCATGTATTTTCTTTCTTTAGAGGTATCGGTTCTAAACCTATACTTTCTTTTATAATCACTTGGTAACATAGTTTTGATCTTTTATAAATGATGAAAAATAGGACGTAATTCCATAAATCGACTAAGCATGATGATAAGGCTCGTTCTTTAAAATGCTAAATGCCCGATAGAGTTGTTCTACAAAAAATAGTCTCACCATTTGATGGGAGAATGTCATGTCTGAAAGTGAAAGACTGGTATTAGCCCTGTTGTAAATACTTTCGTCAAAACCATATGGCCCACCAATAATAAACACCAAATGCTGTACACTTCCAATCATTTGTTTATTTAAATAAGCTGAAAAAGATACAGAGCTATGCTTTTTGCCCTTTTCATCTAGCAAAATTACAACATCTGTAGGGTTGATTTGTTTGGCAATTAACTCGGCCTCTTTTGTTTTCTGTTGGGCTTCAGTTAGGTTTTTGGTGTTTTTAATATCAGGAATAATCTGAAGGCTAAAGTTAATATAATGCTTTAAACGGTTCAGGTATTTGTCTATTCCTTCAATTAAATATTTGTCTTCTGTTTTGCCTACAGCTATGAGTGTTATTTTCATCCCTTTATCATGGTGGTATTTTCTATCTTTATACCCTCAAGACTTCAAATATAATGTTAAAAACCCAAGAAGAAATCAAAACCAAGTACGAACTTTTAGTTAAAGACATTACAGCCGAAATAGCACAGGTTAAAATCAAGATCGATAAATTTTCATTTATCCGGGTAGCATTGTTAATTGCCGAAATCTTGGTGTTTATCGTTTTTGTAAAAACTGAAAATGAGCTGGCCACTTTGATAGTGGGTACTTGTTTTATTATTCCTATTGCCGTTTTTGTAATGGTAGTAAAAAAGCAAAATCTATTGCAAAAAACCGAAACCTACCTTAGACATTTATTATGGGTATACAAAAATGAGGTCAACCTTATCAATGATGAGGAAAATGGTTATGATCATGGTGTAGCTTTTGAAGATGAAAACCATCCTTATTTAGCCGATCTGGATATTTTTGGTAGCTCATCGTTATTTGCATTGATCAATAGATGTAGTACCAAAAATGGGGTAGACCATTTATCCAAAAATTTGATTGAGCCCAATACCAAAGTAGAAATATTGGCCAGACAAGAGGCGGTACAAGAAATAACCACTCATATTGATAGTACTTATGGGTTTCGGGCAAATTTAAAGGGCCACGATGTAAGTAAGATCGAACAGATCAAAGAAAAGTTAAGAGGAAAACTGGCCGATCAGCTCCTATTTACACACCAAAATTTTTTAAGAACATATGTTAAAGTTTTACCAACCCTGATCAGTATTTTGTTTCTGGCTGCAGTTATTTTTGGTGGTAAATTATGGGGTGTTATTGCTTTAGTGGCGTTGTTAAATGCATCGATTATATTTTTCTTGACCAAGAAAATAGATAAGGTATATTATGGCTTTAGTGGCAATTCGGCATTGCTAAGTGATTACGCTACAGCCATCAAATGGACAGAAGATACCAATTGGCAAAGTGCTTACCTACAAGGTTTATTCGAGTCGAAAGACAAGGTGAGCGAAGAGATCAAAAAGCTTTCAAAGATCATTCAGGCATTTGATGCGAGATTAAATATTCTGTTGAGTGCAGTTTTAAATTTTTTCTTGTTATGGGATTTGAAATGTTGTATTAAACTAGACATCTGGCATCAGTTGGCTTCAAAAAAAGTAGAGAATGGTCTGGATAGAATTGGCAGGTTCGAAGAATTGATTTCTTTAGCTACCTTAAACTACAACCATCCCAATTGGAGCTTTCCAAAAATTGAAGATCAATTTTGCTTAGTTAGTCTAGAGATGGGGCACCCATTAATTAAACAGCAACATCGGGTGGCCAATGATTTCCACTTTGCACAAACGCCAACAGTTGATATCATTACAGGTTCTAACATGGCGGGTAAAAGTACTTTTTTAAGAACATTAGGTATCAATATGGTATTGGCCTATGCTGGGGCACCAGTTTGTGCAAATCAAATGAACCTATCAATCTTTAAAATCCTTACTTATATGCGGATTAAGGATTCGCTAAATGAAAGCACTTCTACTTTTAAGGCAGAATTAAATAGGTTAAAGATGATTCTGGCCAATGTGGCACTCCATCAAAATTCCTTTGTACTGATAGATGAGATGTTAAGAGGCACAAACAGCAAGGATAAGTTTTTGGGTTCAAAGGTATTTATCGAAAAACTCATTGATATAGGTACGCCGACTTTATTTGCCACACACGATCTTCAATTGTCGGAACTGAAAGAAATTCATCCAGATACCGTTCGTAATTATCATTTTGATATTCAGATAGATGGAGGTGAAATGAATTTTGATTATAAAATTAAATTAGGCCCTTGTACCACCTTTAATGCTGCTATCCTGTTAAAAGAAATCGGTTTGTCTGTTGATTAAATGTTTCGACAATGTAAATGATATTGCAAGCTTAACATAAAGTTCATACCTCTTTTTCATTTTGGGAACTAAAATTTAAAATGAAAGCTGCAGATTTTGGCGCCGATTTTTTGTGGGGAGTTGCAACAGCAGCTGCACAAATAGAAGGTGCAGCAACTACACATGGTAAAGGGCCCTCCATCTGGGATACTTTCGCCAAAAGAACAGGAAAAGTTAAAAAGGGCCATCATCCAGAAATTGCCTGCAACTTTTATCAACAATATAAAGATGATATTGCCCTAGTAAAAATCTTAGGGTTTAAGGTATTCCGTTTTTCTATTTCATGGTCACGCATTTTACCATTGGGCAAAGGATTGGTGAATGAAGAAGGCATCAACTTTTACCATAACGTAATTGACGAGTGTCTAGCCAATGAAATTATTCCGTATGTTACCTTGTATCATTGGGACCTGCCAGAAGCATTGGCCAAAAATGGAGGGTGGACATCTTATAGTGTCAATGCTGATTTTAATGAGTTTGTAATGTTGTGTGCCAAAACCTATGGCAATAAGGTTAAAAATTGGATTGTAATTAACGAACCATTTGGCTTTACCTCATTAGGTTATATGCTAGGTGTGCATGCACCCGGCGAAACGGGACTAACCAACTTTTTTGCTGCCGTACAACATGCTACCATTGCACAAGCAGATGGAGGCCGTATTTTAAGGTCGGAAGTTAGCCATGCGAATATTGGAACCACATTTTCTTGTTCAGAGATTATCCCATATACACAAAATGCGGCCGATTTATTGGCGGCCAAACGCGTAGATTGTTTAATGAATCGTTTATTTATTGAGCCGGCGCTGGGTATGGGTTTCCCAACTGCAGATTGGGATGTATTGGAGAAATTTACAGTAAGTCATTCTGCTTGGCGACATAAAGAAAGAATGACCTTCGATTTTGATTTTATTGGTCTGCAAAATTATTTTCCATTGGTTATTAAATTCAATGCTTTCATTCCAGTAATCCAAGCATGGGAAGTAAAAGCAAAAAACAGAAAAAAAGCACACACGGCCATGGGCTGGGAGATTAATGCAGATAGTTTTTACAATATCATTAAACAATTTGCGGCCTATCCGAATATTAAAAACTTGATGATCACAGAAAATGGAGCGGCTTTTAACGACAAGCTGATTGATAATTATGTGCAAGACAATGAACGGATTGATTATTTCTCTTCTTACCTTAAGGCGATGCTTAAGGCCAAAAACGAAGGCGTAAATATTACAGGTTACATGGCCTGGACCTTAATGGATAACTTTGAGTGGGCAGAAGGGTACCAAGCTCGTTTTGGTTTGGTTCACACCGATTTTAAGACCCAGCAACGCACCATTAAAGACTCTGGTTATTGGTGGAAGAGCTTTTTGGAACAAGAGTAAAATTGCTGCCGTGGGCGTCCTCGCCAACAGGTTATATGAACAGCTATCACAACTTTCAAATTTGTAAAGGAGTGAAGATAAATTAAAACCTTAACTTTGTGGTATGGAAGACAAAATCATCGTTTATAAAACTTACGAAAATCCAATAGAAGCCAATATCATCATGACAAGACTGAAAGATGCAGGTTTCGATTGTTTTCTTTCTGGAGAGAATACGGCTGGATTAAGACCACTCTTAGATTCTTCGATCAGTGGAATTCAATTGCATGTTTTTGAGAATGAAGTAGGGGCTATTGATCAACTTTTAGCTGAGGACGTAGATCTATAGCTATGGAAGATAAGATCATCGTTTACAGTACCTATTACAACCCAATTGAAGCCAATATTGTGAAAGCTAGATTGGAGGATAGCGATATTCCCTGCTTTTTAACCGACGAGAATGTAGCCACAATTAACCCCTTGTATAACCAAGCAATTGGAGGAGTGAAACTCAATGTTTTTGAAAGAGATGTTGAACGAATTAATGTATTACTTGCAGAGCATGAATTTGAGGTTGAGCCTGAACTTACCGATGATGTTGATGCAAATAAAGTTTTATGCGAAAATTGTGGCTCTGATAATGTAAGCTATGGCCAGGCTACCAAAAAAAGATTTAGTTGGTGGGTAACTGTTTTGTCTATTTTCTTCATCGTTTATCCCTTTAAAGCGAATAAGTGTTACCATTGTTATAACTGTGGTCACGAGTTTAAATAAAGAAATCCTGCCTAAATTAAGTTAGTGCAGGATTTTTTATAATATAGCTTGTTTTATTTTATGGTCAGGTCTATTTTGTTAGCCACAATAAAGTCGCGATCCTTGGTCTTTAAAAACTCCTCTAATACAGTCTGTTTATCTACATCGAGCTTTATATTCAAGAAGTCTTTATTGTTGATGGTGATTTTTACCTGCTTATTCAAATCGAACATATCTGGAGAAATGTATAACCTGATGCTTTTTACCCTCGATGTTTCGATGTTGATCTGATTGCCATCTATGGTAGCCTTAATAGCTCCCGACTTATTTTTGTTAAAATCTACTAAACCGGTTTTTCCATTTTGAGTAAGTGTTGGATTTAATGTAGTATGCCAACCCGCTTTCTCTGCAAGTGTATCTAATTGTGCAATCTCTATCCATGCATTGCGGCCATTTTTTACATTGTCTGTTTCCCATTCAATCTTTTTAGGAAAAGGATTCCGAGTTTTAGTGGCAAGCATATCGAAAATAAAATTGATAGAGTCTTTACTTGCGAAAGGTAAACCATGGTTTCCTTTTTTGCTAAAGTTCTGCCAGTTTGCACCATTCGCTATAGCAAGATCATAAATGCCTTTTACCATAGTTAAAGGAAATATTGAGTCTTCAGTGCCACTAACACCTATAAAAGGAGTGTTGTTTTTGAGGTTGCTGATTGGCGTATTTGAGCCATAGACCTTGGGCAGATAATTCAAGCCGAAAAAACCAGCAAATGAAGAGGGTTGGTTTATGGCAAACCAAAATGCACCACTCCCTCCATTAGAGTGTCCACCAATATAAACTTTATTGTCATTAATGTTATACAACGACTTCACATAGGTAATTTCCTTTAAAATGGTTTCAAATGCGAGCTGTTGGTAAAGCCAACCAAAATCCTTTTTGCCAAAGGGATAAATGATAAAGGCATTTTGCTCAATAGCTTTATCCATGATTTTAATTTCTGCCTGACCAATAACGTATTGTGGAGGAACAAAGCCGGGGCGATTGACAACTCCACCATGAAGGTAGACGTACAATGGATTTTTTTGCTTTGGGTGATAACCTTTAGGAATGTGCACCAGAAAAGGTACGGTTAATGCATCATTTACTTTGATCTGATATAAGGTCCAAAAATCATCTTTTTTAGTAGTTGGATAACTGTTGTACTGTTTAATTTTGCTAATTAATTGGCTACTGGTACTTTTTGAGGCCAATTCTTTCCAATATTGATGATCCAATAGTAAAGAACTATTCACTCGATTTGTAGTATCCGTAATCTGGGCGATTATTTTAGCATGTGCAGCCAGTAAAGAATCAGACTTGAATTTAAAAACACTCATGTATTTTTTCCACTCGGGTAGGTCGTGTAGGCAAAAACCTGCACTGTCCAATTCATATTTTTTATAGTCAGGTACTTCATAACCAATCTCGGCAGAGTACTTAAGGTAGTATTTAACCCTTTCCATATTGTTAACGTGACAAGCTGCTACTGCTGCATAATAAGTATCAATATTGTTTGTGCCACGATTTGGGTTTGCATGATAAGATTCATAAAAATCAAAAGCTTTTTTATAATCTTTTTTCTCATAATAAACCCTAGCTGAATCTAATAAGTCGACTTTTTTTTCTTGAGCAAAAAGGTAGGCTGAAAGTGACGATTGTAGAATGATTGCAAAAATAAGGACTGCTCTTTTCATAAAACTAAAGTTTAAAGAATGGGATGTTTAACCTGAAGATTCAGATTGAGTACAAAGAAAGAAGAGTTAGATTACAGAGAATTGTATTTTTCAGCCATTTTATTTGGTCACAAATTGGAAGATCAATTTGTCATTGCCAATTCTCTCAATAGACTTGAAAAATGCTTTAGGGTTAGATCCAGTCAATTTTTGGTAGATCTTATTGAAATAACTTTGGTCGTAAAAATGGCTTTGGTAGCCAATATCGGTCAATCGTTTAAATTGCGATTGATGTAGTTTGTTGTCAATTGATTGCCTAAACTGTGCAATTCTACGGTATTCTACTGGAGATACACCTAAAACCTCTTTAAACCTGCGATTAAATGATCTCAATGAAACATTAAAACTCATCGCTATTTGATCGATGGGTAGGTTTTCTTCAAAGTTGCAAAGTAAAGCAACGGCATTTTCGAGGTAAGAAAGCTGAATGGGAGCCAATCTTTGCAACAAAAATTCATCGATGATCTTTCCCTTTTCTTTTCCATCTTCATGAAGAAATAAGTCTGTCATGAAATCAGAAAAATGGGGGTCATTTTTCCATGAATTAAATTCAGAGGTATGGTAACCCATAATTTTAGACAGTGTTTCGGTAATGAAATGATTGATGCCGAAATCTTTAAATAAGATGGTAATCCTATTGATTTTGCCAGAAATGTTAACCATTAGTGGTGCCTGTCTTTTAACCTGTACAAACATTTCATAGTTTGGGGTTAGACTTTGCTTGGCACTAAAGTAGGAAGGATTTGAATCGAAGTAGCTATCCTTATAAATGCTCAATGCATTATAAGTATGGGGAAAGGAATAATGTCGGCTCGTAAAATTAGGATCGTCGCTCTTGATGAAATAATAACAGGCTACATATTTTTTAAGTGCCTTGCAAGGTTCTATCGTTTCAAAAATATGGCTCATCGCTTAAATGACATCGATAAAAATTAAATGTTGCTTAGGTTTAAAATTAAATAAAAAATCCCATTTAGATTTTATTCCAAATGGGATTTTTTGAAGAAAGATTAAAGACGAAGTTTTACTCCTTGCTCTTTCTCTTACAAACCTGCCTTAGCAGCAGCTTCTTTTCTAATGATATTTAATGCACCACCAGCTTTAAACCACTCAATTTGTTGTGCGTTATAGCTATGGTTAACTGTAATTGTCTCAGAAGTTCCATCTGCATGATGCAATACCATCTGTAAAGGTACATTAGGTGCAAAGGTTGTTAAGCCAATGATATCTAATGTATCGTCCTCACGGATTTTATCGTAGTCATCTTTATCAGCGAAAGTTAAACCTAACATTCCTTGTTTTTTAAGGTTGGTTTCGTGAATACGGGCAAATGATTTTACCAATACTGCACGTACGCCTAAGTGACGTGGCTCCATAGCTGCGTGTTCACGAGATGAACCTTCGCCATAGTTTTCGTCACCTACTACAACAGAACCTAAACCAGCGGCTTTATAAGCACGTTGTGTAGCAGGTACTGGACCATATTCGCCTGTTAATTCATTTTTAACATTGTCGGTTTTTTCGTTAAAGAAGTTAACCGCACCAATTAACATGTTGTTAGAAATGTTATCTAAGTGACCACGGAATTTTAACCAAGGTCCAGCCATAGAGATATGGTCTGTAGTACATTTTCCTTTAGCCTTGATCAATAATTTTAAACCTTTTAGATCAGTGCCTTCCCAAGGAGTAAACGGATCTAACAATTGCAAACGGTGAGAGGTAGGAGAAACGATTACCTGAACTCCAGAACCATCTGCTGCCGGAGCTTGGAAACCAGCATCTTCAACTGCATATCCTTTTAATGGCAATTCATCACCCTTTGGTGGATCTAATTTTACTTGTTCGCCTTTATCGTTGGTTAAAGTATCCGTTAATGGATTGAAACCAAGATTTCCAGCAATGGCAATAGCAGCAACAATCTCTGGAGAGGTTACAAATGCATAAGTATTAGGGTTACCATCGGCACGTTTAGCAAAGTTTCTGTTAAACGAGTGAACAATCGTATTTTTTTCAGCTTTCTCAGCACCTGTACGATCCCACATACCAATACATGGTCCGCAAGCGTTGGTGAAAATTGTAGCGTTCAAATCTTCAAAAGTTCCCAATAAACCATCACGATCTGCAGTATAGCGTACTTGCTCAGAACCAGGATTGATACCGAACTCAGCTTTGGTAGTTAGGCCTTTGTCTATGGCTTGTTTGGCAATAGAGGCTGCACGAGATAAATCTTCGTACGAAGAATTGGTACAAGAACCGATTAGACCCCACTCAACTTTTAAAGGCCAGCCATTTGCAGCTGCAACTTCTTTCATTTGAGAAATAGGAGTAGCCAAATCTGGTGTAAAAGGACCATTCAAGTAAGGTTCTAATTCATCAAGGTTAATCTCGATCAATTGATCAAAATATTTTTCAGGATCTGCATAAACTTCAGCATCTCCAGTTAAGTGTTCTTTAATTTGGTTGGCTGCATCAGCAACATCAGCACGGTTTGTAGCGCGTAAATAACGCTCCATACTGTCATCGTAACCAAAAGTAGAAGTAGTTGCACCAATTTCGGCACCCATATTACAGATGGTACCTTTACCAGTACAGCTTAAATTGATGGCACCATCGCCAAAATATTCTACAATGGCACCAGTACCACCTTTAACGGTTAAAATACCAGCCACTTTTAAGATCACGTCTTTTGCCGATGTCCAGCCGTTTAGCTTACCAGTTAATTTAACACCAATCAATTTTGGAAATTTAAGCTCCCAAGGTAGGCCGGCCATTACATCGCAGGCATCAGCACCACCAACACCAATGGCAACCATACCCAAACCACCTGCATTTACAGTATGGCTATCCGTACCGATCATCATTCCACCAGGGAAAGCATAATTTTCTAATACCACTTGGTGAATAATACCAGCTCCTGGTTTCCAGAAACCGATACCATATTTATTTGAAACAGAAGCAAGGAAATCAAAAACCTCTTTACTTTCTTTATTGGCATGAGGTAGATCAATTTCAGCACCCGACTTTGCAGTAATTAAGTGATCACAGTGAACAGTAGAAGGAACAGCAACTTGTGGGCGACCAGCTTGCATAAATTGTAGCAAGGCCATTTGTGCAGTTGCATCTTGCATTGCAACTCTATCTGGTGCAAAATCAACATAGTCCGTACCACGGATAAATGCTGTATTTGCATTTCCATCCCAAAGGTGTGTGTATAATATTTTCTCTGAAAGTGTTAAAGGTCTGCCTACTACTTTACGTGCCGCATCTACACGGCTACTAAAATTAGCATATACCTTTTTGATCATTTCTATATCAAAAGCCATTGATAAATTGTGTTAAAAGTAATCTATTCGTCTAATTGGTAGCGAATTTACAAAAAAAACAGGCGTAACGCTATCATCTCTATCTCATTATATTATTTGGAAATATTCTAAATAATTTTTATGGCATGTTAAAGAACAGAAAACTACAACTTTAAACCATAAACTGTGAACTTTGAACAGCTTTCCGCTTTGGGCTTTCAACTTTTCACTTTCAACTCCAATTATGTCCACTATCGAACACTTTTGTGCATTTATGAACAGTAATTGTTTTATTTTTAAACTTAATTAACTGTAATATAGCGTGTTATTGTTTTGTGATAGGCTTGGCATTAACTTCGCTCATAGCCGAAATGTTAAAGTGTGCCAAATTGGTAACCTTTTTCGCTTAAATATTTTAATGTTTTGGGTAAGGCATATTGCAAACGATCAAAAGCTTTTAAACTATCGTGAAAGACAATAATAGAACCATTTTTAGCATTTTTGATTACGTTTTGGTAACATTTTTCTGGGGAGAGTTGGAGGTCGAAATCACCACTAATAACATCCCACATGATAATTTGCAGCTTACGATTCGAGGTTTCAGTAGGGTAAACCGAAAATTGAGAACTGTAAACCGAGTTTAGTTTTTTGATTTGGCTCTTTTTTATTTTTCCGTATGGAGGACGAAAGAGCTCGCTTTGCGTAAGCTGTTGGCATTGAAGAAAATTGGCAATGTAGGTTTCATCATTTGTTTTCCAGCCTTTTAAGTGGTTAAAGGTATGGTTTCCGATGGCATGACCAGCATTTTTTACATTTTCAAAAACTTCAGGATGTTTGGTTATATTGTGGCCAATACAGAAAAAAGTTGCCTTTGCTTCAAAGCTTTTTAAAGTATTTAGTACAAAGTCTGTAACATTGGGTATAGGTCCATCGTCAAAGGTTAAATAAATAATTTTTTTCGAGCGGCTCTTATTCCATGTTAAAGCAGAATAGAACCATTTGAGTAGAAGTGGAGATTTAACCAAGTACATAGCCAAAAGTAAACAAATAACGGCTGTACTTAAAAATTTACAAAATTCAATTAATTGTTTATTTAATATTGTGAAACTATTTTTTATGAAACAAGTTGCCAATCCTAGCTTTTTAAAAGGGCTTACATTTATTTTATCTTTAACAGCATTAACTAGTTTAAGCCAAAAAAGCTATGCGCAAGAAGTAATTACCATACAACAGGCCATAGATAAAACTTTAACAAACAATCTACAGGTTAGACAATCAAAATTGAACGAAAGTCTATCTGAAGAGAATTTGAAACAAGCTAAAATGGCTCTTTTGCCAACCTTAAATGGATCAATTGGCCAAAACATGAACTGGGGAAGGAACCAGTCGGCTTCAGGTCTATTTGAGAATAACCAGCGTTATAGCTTAAGCGGTAACATCGGTACAGGTATTGATGTATTTAATGGTTTTGTAAAAATAAATAGGATTAAGGAAAACAAATACTTGGTAGATGGTAGTAAAACAGCTACCGAAAAAGTAAAAAATGACTTGATTCTATCTGTAGTAACTTCATATCTACAGATTTTGTATAATAAAGATCTATTAAAGGCAGCACAAGATCAGTTAACTGTAGCCAAACAACAATTGAACCAACAACAACAGTTGTTAGATGTGGGTAACAAAACTTTGGCAGACTTGTCGCAATCTAAATCACAAGTAGCCACTGCAGAGCTAGGTGTAACCAATGCTGCTAATGCACTATCTATTTCATATTTAACCTTGGCGCAATTAATGGATGTACCATCATCAACTGTTTATGATATCCAGGTGCCCTTAATTGATAGCTTTAAAAAACCATCAGCTCAATATAACGCTGAGGAGGTTTTTAGCAATGCGATGAACCAATTTCCAGATATCAAATTGGCGGCTATAAATACAGCTGGCGCAAAGATTTCTGTTCAAGTAGCTAAAGGTAATTTATATCCAAGGCTTTCATTCAACGCAAGTTATGGCAGTAATTATTTTTACAGTTATAATGCTGCAGGTGCCAATGCAACATTTCACGATCAAATTAAAAACAACTTAGGTAAAGGACTAGGGCTTAGCTTAAGTATTCCGATCTTTAATGGTTTACAGGCAAGATCTGGTGTAACCCGTGCCAAAATTGAGTTGATGAGAAATGAAACAAACGAGCTATTGGCAAAAAATACCTTGAATAAGGTAATCTATCAGGCAATTGCCGACTTAAAGGCAGCAGAAGGTCGTTATGAATCGACAACTAATGCATTTGCAGCACAAAAGGATGCCTTTTATGTGATCGAACAACGTTACAATGTAGGTTTGGTGAACTCTTTAGATTATAGCACTGCATTGACAAATAAAAACAAAGCAGAAATAGATACCATTCAAGCTAAATATGACCTGATCTTTAGAGCAAAAGTGATAGATTATTATTTAGGTAAACAAATTACATTTTAAATAAAGCAAACAAACAATACTTATCCTTAATTATGAAACTTAAACACATTTTAATTGGCGTCGGTTTAATACTTGTATTACTACTAGTTTTAAAGTTTACTGGCGTTATTGGTGGCGAACAGATTGAAAAAGTTACTGTAGATAAAGCAGCAGAAAAGAAAGTGGTTGAAACAGTAACTGCCAGTGGTAAAATACAGCCAGAAACAGAGGTTAAATTAAGTTCTGAGGTTTCAGGAGAGGTAACAGAGCTTTTGGTAAAAGAAGGCGATGTAGTAAAGAAAGGTCAATTACTTTGTAAAGTTAGACCAGATGTTTTACAATCGGGTTATGAGAGAGCAGTAGCTTCTTACAACTCGCAAAAAGCAAGTGTTGCAGCTTCTGAGCAGCAACTGATCCAGTCTCAAGCTAACTTTGTAAATGCTGAGGCAACTTACAAACGTAATGTTGAGTTGTTCAATAAAAAAGTAATTTCTGCATCTGAATTTGATGCTGCAAAAGCCGCTTATTTAACTGCAAAATCAAACTTGGCTAGTGCAAAAGAAAATGTAACTGGTGCAAAATTTGGCTTAGAGCAAAATGGTGCAAACGTAAAAGAAGCAGGTGCAAACTTGGCTAAAACCACCATCTATTCTCCAGTTGATGGGGTAGTTTCAAAATTGTCTATCGAATTGGGAGATCGTATTTTGGGAACATCGCAAATGGCTGGTACAGAAATTATGCGTATTTCTAACTTAACTACCATGGAAGTTAATGTGGAAGTAAACGAAAATGATATCAACCGTGTAAACGTTGGCGATAGTGCTTCGATTGAAATTGATGCATTTGCAGATAAGAAATTTAAAGGTGTAGTTACTGAAATCGCAAGTTCATCAACTAGTGTTGGAACGACAACTACTTCAGTAGATCAAGTAACTAACTTCTCTGTTAAAGTTCGTTTAATTGCAGATTCTTATAGTTCAGTAAAAGGTGGTGCAAAAGATTTACCTTCTCCATTCAGACCAGGTTTATCAGCTACTGTTGATATCGAAAGCGAATCAGAAACCAGTTTAGCTGTTCCAATTCAGGCGGTATTTACCAGCAATAAAGATAAATCTACTGATCCGATGGCAAACCAAGGAAACGATCAGAACCAGGATAAACAAAAAAGTAAATTAACTGATAAAAAAGTAAAACAGTTTGTGTATTTATTTGACAGTAAAACTTCTACCGTTAAACAAGCAGAAGTAACTACTGGTATTCAGAATGATCAGTATATTATTGTTAAAACCGGACTTAAGGCTGGACAAGAGATTGTTACAGGACCATATTCTGCTATTCAGAACAAGTTAAAAGAGAACATGAAGGTGGAGAAAACTGCTAAGGATAAGTTGTTTAGCACTGAAAAGAAAAAGTAATCAGCTTAAATCATAATAATTAAGTATTTTTGAGGCAAGTTAGGTAAGGTTTAAAGTAATTGCATAAAAGCTTTTACTTTAAACCTTTTGCCTTTTTAGATGGTTTGGATATTAGTATTTGAACCTATCGTTAAATCTTAAGAGATATGATTCCTAAAATTGCAATGATTGGTGGCGGAAGTTGGGCCACAGCCATCGTTAAAATGTTGTCTGATAATTTAGCCGAAAAGGAGATTTTTTGGTGGATGCGCAATGAAGAAGCTATAGCGCATATCAAAGCATTTAAACATAACCCTAATTACCTAAGTTCAGTAGAAATTAAAGTGCCTGAAGCTAATATTTCGGCTGATATTAATTTAATTATCAAGAACGCAGACTATTTGATCTTAAATGTTCCTGCGGCCTTTTTAAAAGAAAGTTTAAAAGACGTTAGTCCTGCCGATTTGAAAGGGAAAAAAATCATCTCGGCCATCAAGGGAATTGTACCAGATGAAAATCTGATCATCGGCGAATTTATCAACCAAAAATACGAGGTGCCAATAACAGATATTTCTGTGATCAGTGGGCCTTGCCATGCTGAGGAAGTAGCGTTGGAAAAGCTGTCTTATTTAACTATTGCAAGTATAGATCTTTCTTTTGCAGATACCTTTGCCAAACTTTTGAATACCAGGTATATTAAAACCAATGTTTCTGATGATATTTTTGGAACGGAGTACGCTGCGGTGCTCAAAAATATATATGCTGTAGCCAGTGGTATTTGCCATGGATTGGGTTATGGCGATAATTTCCAAGCAGTGCTCATTTCTAATGCCATCAGAGAGATCAAAGACTTTGTTGATGCCGTACACCCAATTGATAGAGACATTAAGGAGTCGGCCTATTTAGGCGATCTATTGGTAACTGCCTATTCGCAGTTTAGCCGCAACCGTACTTTTGGTAACATGATAGGGAAGGGTTATACCGTAAAATCAGCCCAGCTGGAAATGAATATGATTGCCGAAGGGTATTATGCAGTGAGCTGCATGCATCACATCAATAAAAAATATAAGGTAGAAATGCCGATCAGTCGGGCTGTTTATGCCATCTTGTACGAAAAACACTCGCCACATATCGAAATGCGCTTGCTTACTGAGCAATTGAATTAATTTAAATTATTGATTATCAATTACTTATATTATTTATAACTCTTTATTTCTTTTCTTATAAATATAGTACTATAATTGTAGTATTATATTTATAGTACTATGAAAGAAATTAGGGAATTGACTAAGGCAGAAGAACAGCTCATGAAGGTTGTTTGGCAGTTGCAAAAGGCAACGATCAAAGAAATTACTGATGGTATGCCCGAGCCTAAACCTGCCTACAACACAGTGGCTACGGTATTAAAAGTTTTAAAAGGAAAAAACTTTGTTGCGTTGGAGGCCAATGGCAATGTCTTTTCCTATTATCCATTAGTAGCCGAAAAGGATTACAGACATTTTGCTTTCGACAAAGTGTTCGACAATTACTTTAGTGGTTCTTACCATAGTTTGGTTTCTTTTTTGGTAGAAGAAAAGAACTTAGATGAAGTGACGCATGAGCGCTTAAAACAATTGGCAGATAAACTTAAAGATCTATAAAATGGCTTGGTTGTACTATCTGATTGAAGCAAATATCTATTTAGGCATTTTTTATGCTTTTTATTATTTCGTTTTAAAGAATGAAACATTGTATGTTTTAATCAGATGGTATTTATTGGTTACGGCTGTTCTGGCTTTTGTGTTGCCTCTACTAACAGTGAGTTATACCACACCAATTTCACAGCCTATTGTTGCTCAGTCGGCCAAAAAGTTATTGTACGATGTACCTTTAATAGCCGTTGCTGATAAGATTACTAAGCCTAGTGAGTCTGTTGAGAATGATATCAATTTCACTTTCGATAAGCTATTGTTTTTGGTCTATGGGGCTGTTGTATTGCTGTTTTGCTGTAAGCTTTTATTCCATCTCTATAAAATCGTAAGTATTTATCGAAGAGGGGAAAAGGAAATCCAAGATGACATTACATTTATCAAGCTCCCTTATGCTAAAGAAGAAGTATTTTCTTTTTTTAGCTGGTTGTTCTTGCATCCAAATCTATATCAGAACCGGGTGATTATTGCACATGAAAAAATGCACATCAGGCAAGGCCACAGTTATGATGTTTTATTCTTCGAGCTACTTTGTTGTCTGAATTGGTTTAACCCATTGTTATATCAGCTGTTTAGCGCTGCAAAACTTAACCACGAGTATATCGCAGATCAGGAGACTTCAACAGCTTTGATGAATAAATATGATTACGCCAATCTGCTTATCCAACATGCTTATGTACCAAGAGAGCCCTTAAGCCATTCGGCATTTACCCAAACGCAGCTTGAACAACGGATCAAACAACTGGGACGGCCACAATCGAAAAGAAAGGTATGGGTTAAATGCTTGGTGCTTTTTCCAATGGTTGGGTTATTATTTTTTATTTCGGCCTTTAAAGTAGAGAAGTCTTATGGTTTGATCAATTTTGTTGTTGGCGAAACAGTTAAACCTCAAACCCGCCCATCAAGACCAATAGTTTCCTTACCTAACCAAAAAGAGTTAAAGGTTGCTCCTGAACAAAAAATAATCAAGAAAGTTGGTCAGCAAGAAGATAAGGTTGATAGCACCCAACAAGTGTCTACACCAATGGCAACGAATGTAACAACTAGCGAATTGATCACTGGAGTGGGGGTACTGAACCAAATCGCAGTTGAACTTGCCGCACAGGGCAAAAAACTATACGCAAGAGAGTATATGCTCTATTGGACTACCAATAAGGATAATCTTCCTATCAGAAAAGCGATACATGGGGTGTTGTCAGGTACAGAAGCACAACTATTTAGGGGCATTGTGGCAGATACACTTTATATCGACGAAGCCTATTATAAGATCAAAGGTAATGTTGTCGAAATATCAACAGATAACCTGATGGTAGGTTATGCAGATGGAAAACAAAATGACCAAAAAAAACTGGTTGTGGTTAATGCTTTGAAACGAAAAATTGTGCATACTTTGAATAACGTGGACATCCGTACATGGGGAACAATTTATAAGGTAATTGCAAACCCAGATTATGGATATGTGAAAAAGGAAACCAAACCAGTAGATACATTAGCCATTAAATATGTAGATATGAAAGTGGAGAATGCAAAGTTCAAGTACATTATGGTTTCATTGAACTCACGTGTGCGAGAAGCTAAAATAACGGCGAACGAAATCATTACAAACGAAACAAAAATACCAAAAGAAGACCCTTGGCAGCCAGGTATCATTTGGTAGTTAAATAGACCCAACACCATAAATTTTTAATTATGAAAAATCTAATCGAACGCAGGTTCGTAAAACCTGGCGAAGGACAAACTATTGCCCAAATTTTTATCAAACCAATGGTATTGCTGTTCATTTTTATGGGTGCTACAAATTGTATAGCACAAACTTTAACCGTTAAACCTCAAAAACCTGTCCCAGGTGATACACTTTATATTACCTATGATCCTAAAGGTGGGAAATTTGAAAAAGACACCTTAAAAACAGCTACTGCAATTGTATTTGAAGGTTTGATGCAAGACAATAAAAAAATTAATCTAAGCAAACAAGGTGAGGTTTATGTGGGCAAACTGGTAACGGATTCTACTACACAATTGGTGGCTTTTGCTTTTTCTTCAAAAAAAGTATGGGATACTGCGCCAACCTATGGTCATTTTTATCCTTTCTATAAGGATGGTAAAACGGTAGAGGGTGCCCAATATCTGATGGCCGACTTTTACATTAATGCCACTGGAAAAACACTGTATGGTTTTAATGAAGATTATCAAAAAGCTTTACAATTGGTTCAAGAAGAAAGGTCGCAATACCCAGCAGCCAAAAACAGTATCATGGTGGTGCAGAAGTATTATCAATTGTTATTAAAGTTAAGCCCAGAAAAAGCAAAAACAGAGATATTAGGTATAATTGCGGCAATTGATCAGCAAAAGAAAATAACAGACATGGATTATTTAAAGCAGTTTCGGCTTTATGAAGTGTTGGGAATGACCGAACAAGCAGGTAAAACAATTGAACAATTGGCCATTACCTATCCGAGTAGCCCAGTTATTTTTTCAAAAAGGTATAAAGATGCTTTAACCCCTCAATCGGCTGGGCAGATGGAAGCATTGGCGATAAAATTGATTAACGATTATGATATGCTCCATAGCAAAGATTTCAATTCGTTATTGAGTTCGGTATATTCAGCTGTAAACCAGGCCTATTTAAAGGAATTTAACTTGCCTAAGTTTTATTTCTATGTTCAAAAGCAATCGGCCAATGTTAAATTAAATAACTTGTTTACTGCAGCCCAATTTTTGGCCGATAGCCAAAAAGAACTTGATGCTGCTGAAAAGATCAGTAAATGGGGTTTAGCACTATTGGATACCACAGCTAGTCAAACTACAAATGAAAAGGAGCTCAACAGGTTAAAAGAAAAAAAGATTGAATTTAATGGTGCTTTAGGTCAGATCTTTTATCGCCAGCAAAGATTTGATGAAGCTTTTATGCTACTTAAAAACGTACTAGAGGAAAATGAAGGCAAACTAGCTCAGGTTAACCTGTATTATGCGTTGTTATTGGCTAGGCAGAAAGACTACGAGTTGGCAAAAAATTTATTGGAGACCATCATTAAAAAAGGAGAGACCACCACAGAGGTGATGGATGCCTATAAAGTAGCTTATCAAAACAGTAGCGCCAATAAAGAAGATTATGAGATCAATTTGTCCAAATTACTGGCAGAGGTAGCGAAAAATAGAACAGCAGCGCTAACTAAGATGATGTTAAATGAGCCCGCACCAAACTTTACGTTGGTAGATCAGAAAGGTAAAAAGGTAAGCTTGGCAGCTTATAAAGGGAAGATTGTAGTACTCGATTTTTGGGCTACTTGGTGTATTCCATGTTTACAGGCTTTTCCGGGGATGCAAAAACTCGTCAGTAAGTATGAAAAAGATACAAACGTAGTATTTCTTTTTATCAATACAGCTGAAACATTTACCAAAGACCTCTCCAAAAGAATTACTGCCTATTTGAAGAAAAACAGTTATAATTTTCATGTGTTATTGGATGAAATAGGTACAACTAATGGCAAGAAATATGTGGTACAAACGCAATATGGTGCCTCTGCCATACCTTTAAAAGTAGTAATCGACCAAAAAGGTACCATCCGTTTTAAAACAGTTGGGTATTTGGGTAGTGATGAATTGGTAGTGAAGGAACTGTCGGAATTGATAACAATGCTGAAGTAATCAATTGAACGAATGCCTGAAAGCCAAAGGAGAAAAATTGGTTTTGTTTTTAAATAATTTGCTGAACGATTGGGGGTGCTCAAACCCCAATTGATAAGCAATCTCGCTTACAGAAAGAGAGGTAGTGGATAAAACATCTTTTGCTTTCTCAATCAGTTTGTTATGGATATGTTGTTGTGTGTTTTGTCCTGTTAAGGAACGTAACATATCACTAAGGTAATTGGCAGAAATGTTTAATTGTTCAGCCAGGTAGTGTACTGTTGGTAAGCCCAATTGTTGTACTTTATCTCCATTAAAATAATCAGCAAGTATGGTTTCTAGGTTGATCAATAAATCGTTATTGGCATTTTTACGGGTAATAAATTGGCGGTTGTAAAATCTGTTGGCATAATTTAGCAAAAGATCAATATGCGATAGCATTACATCTTGACTATAATTGTCTATTGTAGAATGATACTCTTGCTGAATATGTTGCATAATGCTCGTAATCATTGTTTCTTCTTTTTCAGAAAGATGTAAGGCCTCATTGGCCGCATAAGAAAAGTAACCATAGTTGGCAATTGTTTTAGCTAGCGGATAGCTCCTGATAAAGTCGGGATGTACCATTAACCACCATCCATTGATAGAAATATCATCTTCCACAACAGTAGAGATGACCTGTCCGGGAGAAAAGAAAGTCATGATGCCTTCATCAAAATCGTAATAATTTTGACCGTACTTCATCTTACCCTTAAAATCCCTTTTGATGCAGATGGAATAGAAGTTGTACTTCACACTTTGTAAATTTTCATCTAAATGACAATTGACCTCACTTAAATTAATTACGCTTACCAAAGGATGTGCAGGTTTAGGCAGACCCAATAAACGATGCATTTCTGAAATAGAATTGATTGGATAGGGGTGGTGTGTCTCTTTTTTCATGCGATCTCATTTAATAAGGAAAAGCTATGGTTAAAGATAGCCTTTCCATATTGTTTTTTACAAATTTACCATGGCCATACCATTTGCATCGTACCTATCGCCTGTGGCTAACCCTAAAGGAACAATAGCTTCTAATGCAGCAAGTTCGGCGACAGTTAGTTTAATTTCGGTAGCTGCAATGTTTTCTTCTACATAATTTACTCGTTTGGTACCTGGTATAGGTAAAAAACCTTTAGAGATGATCCAGGCAATGGCCAATTGCGAAACTGTAATTCCCTTAGCCGTTGCCAACTCTTTAATAGCATGCACCAACTCCATATTTTTGTAGAAATTTTCACCTTGGAAACGTGGAATACTTCTTCTAAAATCATCAGCTGGAAAATCATCTGGTGTTTTAATCTCGCCAGAAAGAAAGCCTCTGCCAATTGGCGAATAGGCTACAAACCCAATGCCTAGCTCTTCCAGTGTTGCTGTAATTCCATTTTCTTCAGCTGTTCTTTCAAAAAACGAATATTCGGTTTGTACTGCAGTTAATGGATGGATCTGATGTGCTTTTTTAATCGTTGCTGCCGAAACTTCAGATAGGCCAATATAACCTACTTTTCCTTCTTTTACCAAGGCCGCCATAGCTTCTACAGTTTCTTCAATGGGTGTATTTGGATCTACACGATGCAGGTAATATAAGTCGATATAATCTGTGCCCAAATTTTTGAGTGAGCGTTCTACGGCTTTTTTAACATAATCTTTTTGTCCGTTAATGCGCCAGGTGAGCTGTTCGTTATCGTCAATCTCAAAACCAAATTTAGTGGCAATAATGTATTTGTCTCTATTTCCTTTGATGGCTTTGGCAATTAATCTTTCATTGTGCAAAGGGCCATATAAATCTGCAGTATCTAAGAAATTGCCCCCAAGCTCTAAAGATCTATGTATGGTAGCGATAGCTTGCTGTTCATCGGCTTTGCCGTAAATATCTGTGCCGGCAATTGTACTCATGCCCATGCAGCCTAAGCCAATTGTAGGAACAATAAGTCCTTGGCTTCCTAGTGGAGTTGTTTGAATGTTGCTCATATTTTTTTTGCTCTAATTAACAATACAAAAGTGGTGTACAGTTGCTTCAAAAAAGTAGCCTAATTACTTATTGTTGTATCCAAAATAAGGATAGCTCTGGCAAACAATAATTTAAAGTAGTTGTTTAGTTATAAAATTAAATCTCATGAAAACGAAAAAGTATGTATTAGGTTTAGCAGCCATGGCTATGATAGCCTCGGTTACATTTACTGCAAATGCGCAGGAGAAGAAAACAGAAGTAGGTAAGGCCTTACAAAAAACAGGTAAAGCTGTAGAAAAGGGCGCTAAAAGTGTAGGGAATAAAACAGCAGAAGTAGCGGTAAAAGGAAGCGCAAAAGTGGTAGACCAAACCTTTAAAGGTAAAATGGCACCAGATGGTTCCAATGTTTACATTGATGGGAAAAACAAGAAATATTATATCGATAAAAAAGGAGCGAAGGTTTATTTAAAAGCGAGCCAGATTAAAACGAGACCAGTTAATTAGTTTACAGTTTTCAGTTGGTAATTTACAATGCTAAGTAAACTGTGAACTGAAATAAAAAAAAGCTCCATGATGTTTGTCATGGAGCTTTTTTATAATTGGGAACTGAAAACTATGAACGACGTCTTCTTTCGCCGCCACCATTGCCTTCACGTCTTCCGCCGGCATTACCGCCTCTATCTTCACGGTTACGACCAGAGAAATCTCTGAAACCGCCACCACTGTTTCCACCTTCGCGTCTTCCGCTTCCACCACCACTACTTCTTCTATCACCACCGCCGCTTCTTCTTTCGCCACCGCCGAAACCACCGCCGCCTTCGCGTCTTCTGTCTCCGCCGCCACCAAAGCTACGTTTGCGTTCGCCACCTTCACTGCTACCTCTAGTATCACCTTCGGCAGTTTTTTCAATCCTTACTTCACGGCCATTAAATGTAATGCCTTTAAAGTTGGTGAATAAACTATCTACTGTTGCATTTTCAACTTCTATGAAAGAATAAACTCCTTTAAGGTCGATTTTTCCAACCGCTTTACCACTGATTTTGCCATTGTTACATACAAAACCTAATAGATCGCCTCTGGTAAAATCATCCACAGAACCAACATTGATAAATAAACGAGTGTAATCGCTATTGTTGAAACTTCTAGCACCACGTTCGCCTCTTTCACCTCTGTCTCCACGGTCGTCAGCACTTGCGTTTAAGTCTGGTGCGTTTTTATAGTATTCTAAGAAACGGTTGAATTCTAAAGATGCAAAACGTTTGATCACGTCTTCTTTAGTTAATTCAGCAAATTCATCCATAATCCTAGGGATATATTGATCAATCTGTTCTGTGTTTACTTCCACATTGTGAACTTTAT
The DNA here is from genome assembly GCF_001412215.1 of Pedobacter sp. Hv1. Lineage (GTDB taxonomy): Bacteria > Bacteroidota > Bacteroidia > Sphingobacteriales > Sphingobacteriaceae > Pedobacter. The sequence continues at coordinate 608,925 of NZ_LLWP01000001.1, read as the reverse complement.
GAACTAGTGCAAACAATTGTTTTTCGCAAACATCAAAGCCAGTTGGCAATTCTGCTTTTGTAAATTGTTTACCGATAATTCTTTCAATCTGGCGGATTTTACCAATTTCTTTAGAGTTAACGATACAGATCGAAATACCTGTTTTACCGGCACGGCCTGTACGACCACTACGGTGGGTATAACTTTCAATCTCGTCTGGTAAAGAGTAATTGATTACGTGTGTAACGTTGTTTACATCAATACCACGAGCAGCAACATCGGTAGCAATTAACAATTGCATGTTACGATCGCGGAAACGTTGCATTACCTTATCACGTTGTTGTTGCGAAAGATCGCCGTGTAAAGAATCTGCGTTGTAACCATCTTTAATTAAATGCTCGGCAACATCTTGTGTATCCAATTTGGTTTTACAAAATACTACGGCAAAAATTTCTGGGTTAAAATCTACAATTCTTTTTAGGGCAGCATATTTATCTCTGGCACGTACAATATAGTATTCGTGTTCGATATTTACGTTACCTGTGTTTTTGGTGCCCATGGTTAATTCTACAGGGTTTTCCATGTAGTTTCTTGCAATGCGACGAACCTCAGGAGGCATAGTTGCAGAGAATAACCATGTTTTTTTATCGTCTGGTGTAGTCGATAAAATGTCGTTAATGTCTTCTTGGAAGCCCATGTTTAACATTTCATCTGCTTCATCCAATACTACATATTTAACGTTTGTGAAATCGATGGCTTTACGGCCAATGATATCTAACATACGGCCGGGCGTGGCCACTACGATTTGTACGCCATTGCGTATTTCGCGTAGTTGTTGCATAATGTTTGCGCCACCGTAAACGGCAACCACATGTGCATTAGGCGTGTTTTTAGAGAAATTCTTGATGTCGTTTGCGATCTGTAGACATAGCTCACGCGTTGGGCACAAAATTAATGCCTGCGGCTTATTGCTCTTAAAGTCTATTAATTCTAACAGCGGCAATCCAAATGCGGCTGTTTTTCCTGTTCCTGTTTGGGCCAAACCAACAAAGTCGTTACTACCTTCTAACAGTACAGGAATAGATTGCTCCTGAATAGGCGTAGGATTTTCAAAACCTAGCTCTTTTACGGCATTAACAACGTCATCACTTATCCCCAATTTACTAAATGGGTTTATCATTATAACATTTTTTAATTAAGGCGCAAAGGTACGGTTAATAATCGGTATTTTACTGATTGCTAAGTAAATAGTTTTTCGCTCAATAATCTGTTGGAAATTATTGATTAAGAGTAGATTGGAAAATGAAGCGTGAATTTAGCTTCGATTATTCTGCTTTGTTACCGATCCCACTAAGCATATGGGCCAATATCGGCTCACATTTTTCTTTGCAACAAGCATAAAAATGACCATGTTTCCAAGTGGCTGATTTTGGAGATTGGCCCCACCAAAATTCTGCAAGGGCAATGGGTTTCATTTGGTGTTTAAATGCATATTGTAACAGCTTAGGCCCTGCACATTCTCCTGCACCCGCAGGTGGATTTTTGTAACCTGCGGTTTTAAAAATCTCATTTAAACTTTTTTCTTCACCTGCTTGGTTTAAAAAATGATAGTGTTCAAAAATCTCTTTTTGTAAAGTTACAGAATGCTTTTTGCGAGCAACTTGTAGGAGGTTGAGCTGCTCTTGATCTGTTTTATTTTCTTTTAATTCTTTAATCTTTTGACTGAGCTCAGTAAGTTTTTGCATCCCATGGTTCAAAAAACCATCTGGAGAAAGTAAATCGTAAACTGGTGGAACAAATTTAGCATGATGGTTGCCACCAGCCAATTTGCCAGAAAATGCGGCCAAATAGCCAATCTCATTTTGTAAGGTCTCTACCACAAGCACGCCAAACATTTTTCCGATAATTTCTGTAGGATCGGTTGTTAGGCCAAAATTGTGCTGCCATTCTTGTTGGGTATGCAAATGGACTTGTAATTGTGTAGCTGCAGTTTTACATAAAGGATGAGGTTCGGCCCCTAACATCAGCATCAATTGCTGAGGCAGGATATTGAAGTCAATTGAAAACTCAAAAGGAGTGAAGAAAGGATCTTTAGCAGTAATGGGCTTACTCAATTGATAAAGTGATGAAATGGTAGAACTCCGCAAAGGTATGCATAACTTTTTACGTTAAGTAGTGCCGAGGAGATTGTGCAGTAACCATTAAGCTTTAGCTAGCAACTTGATGTCTTCCACTTCCAAAATTGATTTAGAATAGCCCTTTAATACACTATTGATCATGGCTAGACCTACTTCCTTCATGGTGCTTACTCGGTTAGGCATTAAGAAACGCAACACTGGATACAAGGAGCTCATTACTTTATAATAACTTTTAACGTTTTGTTGGCCTTCTGTTGGTTTCATAAAACCGGGCCTGAAATTATAAACCTTTTTAAAAGGTAATCTCATCAGTGCATTTTCAGTTTTACCTTTAACGCGGGCCCACATCACTGTTCCTTTTTCAGTGCTATCTGTCGAACCTCCAGATACATGAGCAAAAACCATGTTGGGGTTAAGTTCAAGTAGTTTTTGAGCAAAATGTAAGGTAATATCATACGTGATGTGCGTATATTGCACTTCATTAAGTCCTCTTGAACTGATCCCCGCACAATAAAAACAAGCATCATAACCTGTTAATTGTTCAGTAACTTCTTCTAGTTTCAAAAAATCAGCTACAATGTATTCTTTTAGTTTTTGGTGTTTGATATGGCTTGGTCTGCGACCTACTGTTAATACTTCAACTATATTTGGATGAGCTAAGCATTCCAATAATACACCTTCGCCCACTAAACCAGTAGCTCCTGTAAGGATTACTTTAATTTCCATAAATATGTAATTTGAACTTGAATTTACACATCCTAAATCCAGTTATCTAAATTTAAATATTGCTGAGACAAAAATGCAGTATAGTTCGGTATTATTTTTTTTGATGTTTAAACAACCATTTTGGGATTTCTTCTCCAAGAATTGGAATTGAAATGATGTCGTTATGTGCAGTACCTTCAAACTCCCAGAACCTGGTTTTGTTTTGATAATTCACTTCTTTATAAAATTGTTGATCACTATCGCCTGGGTTTTCTGTATCTAGCTTTCCATGCATGAGCCAGATTGGAATGTTTGCCAATGCTTTAACATTGCTAAATTCTGGAATACCAGAAATGCTTACTCCAGCAGCAAATAACTCTGGTCTTGATGATAATGAATTGATTACAGACGAGGCACCCATTGAAAACCCAATCACATAAATTCTTTTTTCGTCGATATTTAATGTTCTTTTTAAGGAGTCTATCAATTCTAAAGCTGTTTTTAAACAAGGTTGGGGAATAGATTTGAGCACATTTCTACCGCTATCCAATACATAATTTGAAGAACGGGTTGGAAACTGGGGCGCCAATACATAAGCTGGATATTGCTGTTGAATTGCTGGATCTGCCCAAAGTTTTGCCAATACACCTAACTGATTGATATTGTCAGTGCCTGTAGCGCCAGAACCATGAAAAACAATGACCAAAGGGTATTTCTGTAGGTCAGCTTTTTTTTGCTGAGGTTGAAGCAACCTGTATTTGATAGTTGGTGTAGATTTTCCTGTAAATGTTCCTGCTTCAAAAACCGTAGGGCTAATGCTTTTGATTTGGGCAATGCGTTTCTTTAAAGCTAAGGTGTCTGGGTTTTTTGTAATTTGACGGGTTCCGTATAAAGTGTTGTAACGGTTACAAGAAGACAAGCCCAATGTTAACATGATACAAAGGGCCAATGGAAGTAGCTTAAGTTTGAAATTCACTTGATAAAAAAGTTTGGATTTTGAAAGTAGTGTGCTATTTGTCCAATAGTCGCCTATGGTAGTTGATTTGGCCTAAGTGATAATTTAAATGGGTAGTCAAATGGATCAAAGTAAACATCATTCCACTTTCTTTCTCCCAAATTACGATGGGGAAATTACCCTTCATTTGTTCATCACTTAAGTTATCGAGCCCGTTTTCCACTACGATGATGGTTTCTTTGATGCGTTCTATTAGAGTTGCTCTCGGAATATTTTTGAGTGAAAACTCCAGTTCACGGTTTCTGATATAGGCTGTTTTGGCAAGACCAACACCAATGTAAGCATTTAAGTTTCCAATAAGGTGAAGACATAAATTTCCTGCAGAATTGGAAATAGACTCTTCAATTAACCACATCACCTCTTCATTTTTGTAAGAAGCGATTTCTTGTTTTAGTTTTTGAAGGTCTCTGACAAAGATGGACTTTAATGCTTCAGCTAACATCTTATCTCAATCTGTCTGCAGATTTTAATAATTTTTCATCATTATTAATGCCCCTTATGGCCAAAATACAAAAGAGAATGGCAATTACCGGTAAAAACATGCCCACATTATAATTGGCATTTTCTAAGCCTCCAGGGATATTTTTTGCATATTGGCTGCACCAAAAAGATAATCCAATAATTAAAATGATAGTGAGAATGATTATTCTTTTTTGAATGGTTCTTCTGCTGAAATTGAAAATGTTAATTAAACAGATTAAAACCACTGCTACTGCACTGATAAATAAAGGCAAATAAGATTCTACCTGTGTAGTTTGTGTGCCAATTTTCTTGTATAAGCCACTGGCAATTACATGGTATTCAATTCCGCCTACATTGGCAGTTACCATTGGGATAAAAACAAGGCAGCAAATGGTTAAACTTGCCAATAAAAGCCACACAGATTGTATTCTTTGTATCATGATTTTAAATAATTATTGAACAAAAATAGCTAAAAAATGTGTTTTAAGAAGCACTATTTATAGGGTTCATTCAACTTATTTTTTATTGGAACGACTTTGAAAAAAGTTTTATTGTCAAAATATATTAAAAGCGGATATAGGCACAACTAAATGGCAGGAAAAAAGTATTTTTGCACTAAGTGAGCAGTAAGAGATATTTTATAGAACTAAGTTATGATGGTACAAACTACCATGGTTGGCAAACCCAGCCTAATGGTATTACTGTACAAGCTTGTTTAGATCAAGCACTGAGCATCTATTTTAGACAAGAGATTATTAGTCTCGGCTGCGGAAGGACGGATGCGGGTGTACACGCTACCCAATTCTTTGCACATTTTGATGTTGCAGATGTAGCCGAAGCAAAAGTAATTAAAGCAATTACCGGTATCAATTCACTTTTGCCTTACACCATTGCAGTAAAAAGAATTTTTGCGGTAGATGAAGAAGCACATGCCCGATTCAATGCCACTGCCCGTGCTTACCAATATCATATCCATTTTAACAAAGATCCTTTTAAAATAGACCGTTCTTGGTTTTACAAAGGGAGCTTAGATGTTGATAAAATGAACCAAGCAGCTAAAGTATTGTTAGAATTTACCGACTTTTCTTGCTTTAGTAAATCGAATACACAAACTTTTACCAATAACTGTAAAATCACTTTGGCCAGTTTTGAGCAGCAGGCAGATGGTTTGGTTTTTACGGTAAAAGCAGATCGGTTTTTACGCAATATGGTAAGAGCTATTGTGGGTACCTTGGTGCTTGTTGGTAAAGGTGATATTGAAATTGAAGATGTAGCCAAAATCATCGACAGTAAAAACAGAAGCAAAGCTGGCCAGTCTGTACCTGCCTGTGGTTTATACCTGGTAAAAATAGAATACCCGTTTGTAAATGATCGAATTAAAGAATAATAGAATGGATTTGGTAGTCAAAAACATTCCGTCAATCAAAATTCAACCTTTAAAATTAAAATAATAGATGTCTAAAATAACCGGAGATGCGTTTAATGTTAGCTTGCTCAAAAGAGTTTTTGAGTATGTAAAACCTTATCGTGCTATTTTTAGATGGTCTGTGGTGCTTACCCTTTCTCTGGCATTAATTACGCCCGTTAGACCCTTTTTAATTGGTTATACCTTAGATAAATTTATTCTTTTGGGCGATTATAAAGGTCTGGTAGAAATGACCATTTTAATGGTCTTACTACTGCTTTTGCAAACCTTTATCCAATATAGCCAAACCTTATCTACCAATACTTTGGGGCAATCGGCTATTAAAGATCTAAGGATCAATGTTTTTAACCATATTAGTAAGTTAAGGCTGAAATATTTTGATCAAACGCCAATTGGTCAATTAATTACAAGAACAGTTTCTGATTTGGAGACCATTGCAGATATTTTTTCTGAAGGGCTGATTGCCATGATCGGCGATTTATTACAGGTGATTGTAATTATAGGATGCATGTTGTACATTGATTGGGAACTGACAGTGGTGGTACTCTTGCCTATTCCTTTTTTAATTGTTGCAACACGTATTTTTCAGAAAGCAATCAAGGTGGCCTTTCAAGAGATCAGAACTGAAGTGGCCAACCTCAATACCTATCTCCAAGAGCATATTAGTGGGATTTCTATTATCCAATATTTTGCAAGAGAAGAACAAGAATACAATAAGTTTAAAAAGATCAACTCCCGCTATCGCGATGCAAATATTCGTTCTAACTGGTATTATTCTATTTTCTTTCCCGTTGTTGAACTGATATCGGCCCTGTCTTTAGGTTTGTTGATCTGGTATGGTTCTAAAATGATCTTAGAAAAACCACTGGCTGTAGAGCCGGGTACCATTACTACGTTTATCATGTTCATCAACATGCTGTTTAGACCAATTAGGGAGCTGGCCGATAAATTTAATACCCTGCAAATGGGTATGGTAGGTGCCGAACGTGTATTTAAAGTATTGGATACTCAAGAAACTACTGCCAACAACGGTACCTATGCACCTGAGCAAATGCAAGGACAGATCAGTTTTAAAAATGTGTGGTTCAGTTACAATCAAGATGGAGTAACTGCCGATGAAAACTACGTACTCAAAGACATTTCTTTCGAGGTAAAAGAAGGGCAAACTGTAGCGTTGGTAGGTGCAACAGGTGCTGGAAAATCTTCAACTATCAATATTTTAAACCGTTTTTACGAAATTCAAAAAGGAGAGATCAAGGTAGATGGCGTTGATATTTCGGCTTATGAATTGGGTTATTTGCGCAGTAAAATTGCTACCGTACTACAAGATGTCTTTCTGTTTTCGGATACTATTTTTAATAACATCACTTTAAACAATCCTAATATTGCATTTGATGATGTGGTTGATGCCGCCAAAAAAGTTGGAGCACATGATTTTATTGAACGTTTACCGGGTGGGTACCACTACAATGTGATGGAGCGTGGGGCTACACTTTCGGCAGGGCAGGCCCAATTGATCTCATTTATCAGGGCATTGGTCTATCAGCCCTCAATTTTAGTGTTAGATGAAGCTACTTCTTCGGTAGATACAGAAACGGAAATGTTGATCCAAACTGCTATCGAAAAACTGATGCAGGGCCGAACCTCTATCGTTATTGCCCATCGTTTATCTACCATCCAAAAGGCAGATCTGATCATTGTTTTAGACAAGGGCGAAATCAAGGAAAAAGGCACACATCAACAATTGTTAAAAATGGATGGCTATTATAAACGCCTGTACGACTTGCAGTTTTCATCTGTTGGCATAGCTAAAAATTCATAAAAATGATTATGTTTGGTTAATTAACCAACTTAATCTTTGAAAAACCAGTTGAACATAGTGGATGAGCAATCACTTTTTGCCTTGTTAAGGCAGGGAGATGAGTCTGCTTTTGAACAAATCTACAAGTTATACTGGGCACAACTTTTTAATACGGCTTACAAGCGACTCCCAGAAACCGAAAAATGTAAAGACATTATTCAAAATGTATTTACAGACCTCTGGAATAGAAGAGCAACATTAGATTTAGCAAATCCTGCTGCTTATCTACATACAGCTGTAAGGTTTCAGGTATTGAAACAGATTAGTAAAAATTCAAAAAGTAGTGCTTTTACGGCCACATTCGAAACAGAACTGATTTCGCCTTTAGCAACAGATGGTGAAGTTTTAGAAAAAGAAGTGCGGGTTTTAATTGAGCTGTTTATAAAGGCACTTCCGCAAAAGCGGAGAGAGATGTTTTTAATGCATTATTTTAAAGGATTAAGTACTTCGCAAATTGCCACTCAATTGAATGTTTCGCAAAAAACAGTTCAAAACCAACTGACAACGGCTTCAAATGCCTTAAGGTTAAGGTTAACACAACTGCTTTTAAGTATGTTGATCCTTTTGGTTCTTTTTTCTTAATTCAACTCCATTCTATTTCAACTGTCTGTATCAGATTTACAAGAAAGTAAATTATTTTAATTTTCTTTTGGGAGTTTTTTGTCTTTCGGGTACATCTATATAAAAGGCAAGGAAAATGAACCCCTATAACCATAGAAAAGACCTCGATAAACTCATTAAAAGGTATGTTGCTGGTAATGCAACACCCGAAGAAATTAAATTTATTGAGGAATATTACCAGTATTTAGAAAAAGGAGAAAATATACTTGACCACTCGAGCGAAGCAGAAATTTTACGCTTAGAGGAAGAAAATTTTCAAGCAATTAAGGCTGGTATTGCGCATTCAAAAACCAGCAAAAGAATTGTTCCTTTTTATCGTTATGTGGCTGCAGCTGCAATTCTAGTGGTATTGGGTTTTGGTGTTTTATACCTGTCTAAAAATAAAGGGCTCAATACAGAAAGTGTGTTGGCCATTAACGATAAAACTTTAGATGTTTTACCAGGAGTAGATAAAGCCATATTGACATTGGCTGATGGTTCTAAAATTGTGTTAGATAACCATAGCAATGAAAATATCATGGAAAAAAATGGGTTAACGATCTCCAAAACTAAAGATGGTCAATTGATCTATAAAGTAAGCAATGGCGTTCAGAAGGGAAATACAATTGCTTATAACACCATAGAGACTGCTAAAGGGAACCAGTATCAGGTTTTGTTGCCAGATGGCACAAAGATTTGGCTAAACGCAGCATCTTCTTTAAAATATCCAGAAGTATTTACCGGTAAAGAGCGTAGGGTAATCCTTACTGGCGAAGCTTATTTTGAAGTGGCCAAAGATAAAACCCGTCCTTTCTTTGTCAAAACGGTTTCTTCTCCAAAAGACAATAGAGGCCAGGAGGTAGAAGTATTGGGTACCCATTTTAACATTAACAGTTATATGGATGATCAATCTGTTAAAACCACGCTGTTAGAGGGGAGTGTAAAAGTAAGTAACGACAATTCTTCTAAAATTTTAAAACCTGGAGAACAATCCATCATCAGCAATTATGGATTGGGTACCATCAATATCTTACAAGTAGACACAGACGATGAGACTGCCTGGAAAAATGGGCTTTTCAGGTTTAATAGTGCTGGTTTAAAAAGTATTCTGAACCAATTGGAACGATGGTACGATGTTAAAATTGATTACAGTTCTGTACCTAATAAAAGATACAATGGAATGGTGCCCAGAAGCGCTAAGCTTTCTGAAGTGCTAAAGATGTTAGAATTAACCGGAAACATCAATTTTGAAATAGAAGAAAATAGAGTATTAAAAGTAATTACAAAATAAACGAGGAGGAATATGAAGAAAACCTACAACCAATAACCAACACATTATACAAAAAATCAACAACTATTTAACCACACCTAAACACTCAAAAATGTATGAAATTCTACATTAAAAGCAATGCAGCCAGGGCTGGACAGCCTCAAGGTGCTATTGCAAATTATTTTAACCACAAATTAATCAGGGCTATGAAACTTACCGTTATCTTTTTAACTGTTTTGTGCTTGCAGGTAAGTGCTTCGGCATTTTCTCAACGCATTAGCATCAGCCAAAAAAACATGCCATTAGAGCAGGTTTTAAAAGAAATCAAACGTCAAACAGGTTATTTTTTCTTGTATGATCTGGATCTGATTCAACAAAAATCAAAACCAGTAAACATCAACGTAAAAGATGCCGAACTTAAAGATGTGTTGCTTGCTGCTTTAAAATCTCAGCCATTTAGCTATGAGATTAAAGAGAATACCATTTTGATCACCCCTAAAACAGAACTTATCCAAGCCATGAAAGCAATTGATGTAACAGGTAAGGTAGTTGATGAAAATGGCACGGCCATGCCTGGGGCATCTATTAAGGTAAAAGGTAAGACAATCAGTACCATTTCTGGTAATGATGGGTCTTTTATCTTAAAGAACGTTGGCGAGGGCGAAACATTGGTGATCTCTTATTTGGGTTATGCAGATAAAGAAGTGCAGGCCAAAGCACAATTAGGTACAATTGGCCTATCACAAATATCCAATTTACTAAATGATGTAGTAATTACCGGTTATACCAATTATACCAAGGCTCAATCGGCAAGTGCGAGTTCTTTAGTAGCAGCAGAAAAAATTAACCAAGTACCTGGTTTAACGCTCGATCAGATTTTGCAGGGCCGTGTGCCGGGTATGAGTGTGATTTCTACTTCAGGCCAGCCAGGGCAAAGTGCTTCTGTGGTAATTAGAGGTATTGGTACGGTTAATGGAGTTAGAGGGCCACTCATGATCTTAGATGGTGTGCCTATAGAATCAGGATATTTCCAAACCATTAATCCTGATGATATTGAATCAGCAACCGTATTAAAAGATGCATCAGCTACCGCATTATATGGTTCTAGGGGAGCTAATGGAGTAATTGTTTATACTTCTAAAAAGGGTAAGGCAGGTAAAGTTGCTGTCACCTATAACTCTCAGTATGGTTTTTCTAACTTGAGTAGACCAAACTTTGTGATGATGAATACCAATGAAAGGTTACAGTTTGAAGAAGAAATAGGCTTAACAGGCGTGAACATTGGGCCAGGATGGACTTATTCTCCTAAAAACCCAACTTATGCTGCTGGTACTGCCGCCACCCGTGCTCGTGCAGATTTTGTTTTGGATAGTTTAAGACAAATTAATACCGATTGGAGAGATATCTTTTTCCGTAAGGGTAAATTTCAGGACCAACAGGTGAGCATCAGTGGTGGAAATGAAAAATTGCGTTTCTACAATTCCCTAAATTATTACAAACAAGAAGGTGTGGCCTTAAACACAGGGTTAAATCGATATGCACTACGTAGTAATTTAGATTTTAATGATGATAAGTTTAGTGGAAATGTTAATATTTCTCTAGGTTATTCTCAATCTACCTTTATAGATGGAGAAGGCACCACTTCTGCAGGTACGGCAATGTCTGCGGTATACTATGCTTTACCTTACGAGAAACCTTATGCATCTGATGGTACTTTGGTGCATCCGGGAATTAGCAGTTTGCCAAAATATAATATATTAGATCAACGTGAAGGTACTTTAGCTTTAGAGCGGTTGTTAAATTCAAGTAACAAGACCGATCAATTTAAATCGGTTGTTGGAGGGACATTTTCATATCAGGTTCTTCCTTCATTGAAAGCTACTACCAGATTTGGTATTGATTATAGAAATTCATCAGATGAAAATTACATTAATCCAGATTCTTACTATGGATCCAGATCTAATTCGAATACTTTAGGCGGAAGAGGTCGTTTAGATGAAATAAGTCGCCGAAACTTTGGTGTGGTTTCAACTAGTGGTTTAACCTTTGCTAAAACATTTAATGGTAAGCATGATGTAGAGCTATCAGGTTTTTATGAATATATCTACAATGATTACAAATCTTTTGGATATAGAGGTTTTGGTATTGATAGTCGTTTACCAGAAACACCAGCAGGCATTAACGTAAGTACAGTTTTCTTACCCACGCTTTCTGGTGGTAAAACCAGAAATGCAATGGCATCCTTTATGGGAATTGCACGTTATACTTATGATAATAAATACACGCTTACTGGAAGTTACCGTTACGATGGGTCTACAACAGTGGTGCCTAAAAACAAATGGCATGGTTTCTATTCTGTAGGTGCAAATTGGAATGCTAAAAAAGAAGACTTTCTTAAAGATGTAGCAGTTGTATCTGATTTAAAAGTGCGGGCAAGTTATGGAACTACAGCAAGCTCATTTGGTGGTAATTTTGAATATCAACAGGCTTATGGAAATACCACCTATGGTGGTAATACCGGTATCCGTGCAACCCAAGCAGGTAATATAGATTATGACTGGGAGTATGTTGGAGAGTTTAATGTTGGTTTTGATTTGAGTTTGTTTAAAAGCAATAGGTTACGTTTAAGTGCCGATTTTTATAACAAAATCACTAATAATATGTTCATTAATCAACCACCTTCTGCCGTTTCAGGTTATACTACACTCCCTTTAAGCTCGGGTAGAATGAGAAACAGAGGTATTGAGTTTGATATCAATGGAGATGTAATTAAAACCAAAGACTTTACTTGGAGTTTAGGTGCAAATGCAGGTTACAATAAGAATATGATTCTTCGTGTGAGTGATGTAACTGATTTTTTTCCTGATGGAGACTCTAGAATTATAAAGGTTGGATTGCCTTATGGTACTTATTTTGCACCAGATTGGGCAGGTGTAGATCCAGCAACCGGCGAAGCAAGGTATTATAATTTAGACGGAAGTACTACAGCTAATTATAATGCAAATACGCAAAGTACCACTAATTCTGGTAGTTTATATCCAACATTTACTGGTGGATTTAATACAACAATAAGCTATAAAGGATTTACAGCTTCTGCTTTATTCTCTTTTGTAACCGATGTAATGCGTTGGAACAATGAGGATTTTTATAATGAAAATAGATCTTATAGAACAAGTAACCAGTCGGTAAGGATGTTGTACAACCGTTGGAAGAATCCTGGCGATACTGGAGATGCTGCCATCTTACAACGATTCGATATTCCAAGGAACTTTACCTCTAAAGATATTCAGAATGCTTCTTATTTAAGGTTAAGAAATGTAACCATTGGTTATACGCTACCTAAAAGCATGCTGGAAAAGACTAAGGTTATCAAAGGGGTTAAAATATTTGTTCAAGGACAAAATTTATACACTTGGACAAGTTGGAGAGGTTTAGATCCAGAAAATAATGATGTTTTGGGAAGGTTTCAATATCCTAATACCAGAACATACACCGCCGGAATTAATGTTAACTTTTAATAATCACTGTTATGATTAACAAAATATATAAAAAATGCACTATGTTATTGGCTGTAGTGTTGTTATTAACTTCTTGTACGAAGTTAGATTTTAAGCCAACAGACTTGATCTTGCCAGAACAGGCATTCAGAAATATTTCTGATATTAATTTAGGGCTTATAGGTGTTTATGCGCCTATGGACTATTCTACATTAAGCTATAGTTCTATTGTTTCTGACGAAGCGATATACCCACAAGAAAACACAGTTGGCAATAGCGACGCCTTTAGGTGGTTATACAATGGCTCTAATGGCTCTGTTACGGGTTTGTATTATACAAATTATCAGGCCATTGATCGTGCAAATAGAGTGTTGGAAGCAATGGATAAATTAACCTTTACAGGAACTGATATTGCACTTGCAGATCGTTATAGAGGCGAATTATTGGCCTTACGTGCCTATCTGCATTTTGAGTTGTTAAGGGCTTATGCTTCTTCTTATCAAACGGGAGCATTAGGGGTAACCTATATGGAGAAATCAGCTATCGTTTATCCTGCAAGAGAGAGTTTTGAGGCTGTAATTGCCAAAGCAAAGAAAGATTTGATTGCGGCAAAGGCTTTAATCCCATCTACTTTTACAGATAAGACTAGGATCACAAAAATTGCTGTTGCTGCTATTCAAGCCCGTGTAGCCCTATACGAAAAGAATTGGGTAGATGCTGATAAATATGCTACCGAAGTAATCAATGCGGTACCTTTAGCTACAAAAGCGCAGTTCCCTGGCATTTGGATTGATGCAAACGACAATGAAGTAATCTGGAAATTGAAACGAGTAAGTGGTGATTCTAGAACAGGAGACTTCTTTTTTAGACAATCTGGTAGTTACGTTTTATATGCGCCATCTTTTAAATTGATCGCTACGTTTGATCAGACAAACGACATCAGATATGTGCCTTACATTAAATTTGATAATTCTCGTACCGGAACAAGATCTAAATATCTGGTAAATAAATACATTGGTGGTACTTCATCTACACCAGGTTTAGCCGATGTAAAGCAATTCAGAACTGGTGAGATGTATTTAATTAGAGCGGAAGCTAGAGCTGAGGGCACTGGCGATGCAGCAGAAGATATTAATGCCTTACGTGCCGCTAGAATTAATGGCTATGTGAATGAAACCTTTGCCAATAAAACGGCATTAATTAACGCCATTTATGATGAAAGATACAAAGAGCTCGCATTTGAAGGACATCGTTTCTTTGATTTGAGAAGAAGAAATATGCAAATTGAAAGAACGCCAGCAGATGTAGCTGCTACGGGTAGTGCACTTATTTTATTGCCAACAAAAGCGCAGTATGCCTTGCCAATTCCTGCTACAGAATTATCAGTTAACAAGAACATGGTTCAAAACCCTAACTACTAGGTTAATTATTTTTGGGAAGGGAATTTTTCCTTCCCAAAATGTTTAAAATATTACTTTATGAAACAATTCATTTTAATCTTGTTGATCACCTGCTGTATTTCAACAATAGGCTGTGGTAAATCTAGCGATCCAACACCAGCAAAGCCGGGTGGGGGTGGAACACCAGTTACTCCAATACCAGTAGCTAAAAAAAGACCAGCGTCTATTGGCATTATTGGCGATACGAGTAATGTGGTAAAGCCTGTAAATGGCGGAATGGTACTCATGGGTGGAGGTACGGATGTAGATGCGGCCTTTAAATGGATGATTGACAGAAGTGGAGGTGGCGACGTGGTAATTCTCCGTGCTACTGGAACAGATGCCTACAATCCCTATGTAAATGGTTTAGGGAGTGTCAATTCTGTGGAAACGTTATTGATCAATAGTAGAGAATTGGCCAACAATGATACCGTAGCTTATATCATTCGCAATGCCGAAATGGTATTCATTGCAGGTGGCGATCAGTCTGATTATATGAATTTTTGGAAAGGAACCAAGGTAGATAAAGCATTAAACTATTTATTGACCGAGAAAAAAGCACCAGTAGGTGGAACCAGTGCAGGTTGTGCCATTTTAGGTGGCTTGTATTATAGTGGTGAAACAGGTGGCATTACTTCTGCAACAGCATTGGCAAACCCCTATGATGCAAATGTTACGCTCTATAACAACGATTTTTTAAAAGCCCCTTTTTTACAAAATGTCATCACCGATCAGCATTATTTAACGAGAGGACGTGAAGGGAGATCAATGGTGTTTTTGGGAAGGATTAACAAAGATTGGAAAATAGCCGCAAAGGCCATCGCTGTCGATGAACGTACAGCAGTTTGTATTGATGTAAATGGTAAGGCACAGGTTTTTGGTGATTTTTCGAGTACCAGAGCTTACAGTTATGCTTACTTTTTAGTTTCTGATGCATCCAAACAGCCCGAACAGTTTATAGCCAATATGCCTGTAACATGGAAGGATGGAGAACAGGCGGTTGCCGTTTACGAAATTCAGGCTGCGGTTAATGGTGGTGGAAGTTTTAATGTAGCCAACTTTAATTTAAATGAGGCTACAGGTGGTAAATCGTATTGGTGGTTTATAGAAAATGGAGTTTTAACCAAAAAACTACAATAGTAATTCGTTATGGATTTTAATTAAACGAAACATGAAGAAGATATTTTTAATTACGCTAGGTGTAATGCTTGCAGTGACCTTGCAAGCACAAAACACCACAAAAGGTAACTTGTTTATTATTGGGGGTGGCGATCGGTCTGATGCTTTGATGCAGCAAATGCTCAATACAGCTAACTTAAAACCCAAAGATTATATTATTGTGCTCCCGATGTCTAGCGAAGCACCCGATGCAGGTTTTGAGTTTCTAACCACGCAGTTGAAAAAAATGACCAACCATCAGATGCGCAATTTTAATTTCAGTAAACACGATGTAAATGATAAAAAATGGATTGACTCTTTAGCAGGTGCAAAACTGATCTATATTTTGGGTGGCGATCAAAGTCGTTTCATGAAAGTGGTAATTGGTACACCTGTTTATACGGCCATCCATAAAGCCTATAACAATGGCGCAACCATTGCAGGTACCAGTGCAGGTGCTGCGGTAATGAGTAAATACATGATCACAGGTACACAATTATTAGACACAATATATAAAGAAACGTTTAATAAATTGTGGGATAAAAACATTGAGTTTGCTGAAGGTTTGGGCTTATTGCAACATACCATCATCGATCAACATTTTTTAAAACGCAACAGGTACAACCGTTTGGTTTCTGCACTGGCTGCACATCCAGACTTGGTTTGTGTAGGCATTGACGAAAGCACTGCCATTATTGTGCATGGCGATAAAGCAACTGTAGCCGGTGAAAGTCAGGTAATAAGAATGGCCAATCCGAAAAACTTACAAAAAACCAAAAAAGGACTATTGAAATTTAACCAAGCAGAATTTGGTGTATTTACTGCAGGTGATGTGATACCAATTAAACCCTGATTCCAGTTGGTAGTTTTCAGTTGACATTAAACAGTTAACCAATTAAACGATAGAACAATTAACCAATTAGCCGTTTCCGGTTTATCAGTTGGCAATTTACGGTTAACCAGTTAAACAATTAGTCAATTAAACAATTAACCAATTAACCAATTAATACACTAATACTATTCCCAACTACTTCACTAAATTCTCCTCGAGATAATATGTAAATATATCAGCGCCAACGGTTTTTGTTCTCCTTTGGGTTAAAACAATGCTTGTTTTTCTCAAGAACTCAATATGCCAGTTTACGGCTGGGGTGGTAGCAATGGTAAGGTTTTCTCCGGCAGCATCAATACTATAGTCGGCAGAAATAAGCCCTTTGGTGTATTTGCCATCTGCAGTAAACACCAAGGTATCAATTGGAGAGAAGCGAATGGTGTCTTTCTTTACGGTATCCTTGTTTTTAACTTCGATTGATACCCTAGATTTTAATGGCCATTTGCCAACAAAATGTTCTTGAACAAACTGTTGATCGCTAAGCGTTTCTTTTTTACAGGCGTAAATAGTTAAAGTTAAGCAAGCTAAAAGGAGCACAACGATTTTCAATTTCTTCATTTCAAATGATATTTATTGGGGTAAAGATAACAATTAGTAAGCAGTGTAAAGTCATTGAGCTAAAGTCAATCATTTAATTATACGCTATTCATGTATAACGCTTGCACTGGGTATCTCATTGCAACTAGCGCTATTTTATCTAATGTTGATGTTTTTTTTGCTATTTGCTTAAAAATAGTTTCGATAAAAGAAATTAGTTCTATATTTCAATTTAATTTAATCATGAATGAAATCAGTTTTATCTAATTTAACTTTCCAAGTCTTAGTCGCCATTGCCTTAGGCATTTTAGTTGGCGTATTTTATCCAGGTTTTTCTTCTTATGCCGAGTTAATTAGTAAAAGCTTTATTAACATGATTAGCATGTTAATTGCCCCGATTATATTTTTCACTATTGTTTTGGGCATTGCCCACATGGGCGATATGAAAAAAGTAGGTCGTGTGGGTGGTAAGGCCTTATTGTATTTCGAAATTGTAACCACTTTGGCCATTGCCATTGGTTTGTTTGTTGCCAATGTTTTAAAACCTGGGGTTGGTGTAAAAGTGCCAGAGGGCGATGTTGCCAAAATAGCAACCTATACTGCACAAGCCGGAGAGATCAATTGGTTAGAGTTTATAGCCCATATCATTCCTAAAAATATTTTCGAAGCCTTTACCAAAGGTGAAATCTTGCAGATCTTGTTTTTTGCCATTTTGTTTGGTTATGGTTTAAGTAAATTGGGAGATAAGGGACAATCGCTGTTGAGCACTTTTGATAAGATTTCTAAGGTTTTGTTCAACATTATGAAAGTGGTGATGCGTGTAGCTCCAGTAGGTGCTTTTGGTGGAATGGCCTTTAGTGTAGGTAAATATGGTTTGGGTACTCTATTGCCCATGATGAAATTAATGGGATCGGTTTATTTAACCTGTTTCTTGTTCATTTTTGTGGTATTGCATGCCATATGTCATTATTATAAATTTAGTCTGTGGCAGTATTTGAAGTATATCCGTCAAGAAATTTTAATTGTGCTGGGCACTTCGTCATCAGAGTCGGTGCTGCCAAGTATGATGAAAAAGATGGAAGACATTGGCTGTGACAAATCTGTAGTAGGCTTGGTTATCCCTACGGGTTATTCTTTTAACTTGGATGGAACGGCCATTTATTTGGCAATGGCAGTGATCTTTTTGACCCAAGTTTTTAATATAGACCTGTCATTAGGCGAACAGCTTTCTATTATGGCGGTGTTGATGGTGACCTCAAAAGGTGCTGCAGGAGTAACCGGTAGTGGTTTTATTGTGTTGGCCAGTACACTTACGGCATTGAAGATTATGCCAGTAGAGCACATTGCTATTCTGTTGGGGGTAGACCGTTTCATGAGCGAGGCAAGAGCCATTACCAACATGATCGGCAATGGTATTGCCACCATCGTGATTGCCAAGAGCGAAAATGAGTTTGATCAAGAGAAATATTTGAAAGCAATACAACCAGCAGCCATTGAAAAAGCTGAGGAAGATCACTTTTAAGTTAACAGTTGTCAGTTCACAATTTTAAGTTAGCAGAGACTACAGCTTGCGAAGTACTACCAATTTTGTTAAATAAACCCGATTTAGTGGATGCCACCAAGGAGAGCATGGTGTGGTTGGTGGTGGCAGTAACGAGAGCGGGACTAAAATTGCCGAAGAACCAGTGTCATTGCTTTCCAAATCTTAGATCAAGTTAAACAATAAACGATTTTATGTAAATAAATCAGGATTAAACAAATTATCTGTCTTTTGCATTTGACAATGCATTTCAATTAACTTAGATTTGCACACAAAAAAATAGATATAATGAGTGTTTTAGTAAATAAAGATTCAAAAGTAATTGTTCAGGGTTTTACTGGTAATGAAGGTACCTACCATGCTGAACAAATGATAGCTTACGGTACAAACGTTGTTGGCGGGGTAACACCTGGTAAAGGCGGTCAAACACACTTGGACAGACCTGTATTTAACACGGTTAAAGATGCTGTTGATCAAGCTGGTGCTAACGTATCTATTATATTTGTACCACCTGCATTTGCAGCAGATGCAATTATGGAAGCTGCTGAAGGTGGAATCAAAGTAATTGTTTGTATTACAGAAGGTATCCCAACTAAGGATATGATTGCTGTAAAATCTTATATCAAAGGTAGAGATTGTCGTTTAATCGGTCCTAACTGTCCGGGTATTATTACTGCTGACGAAGCTAAAATTGGTATCATGCCAGGTTTTATCTTCAAAAGAGGTACAGTTGGTGTAGTTTCTAAATCAGGTACTTTAACTTACGAAGCGGTAGACCAAGTAGTGAAAGCTGGATTGGGAATTACAACTGCGATTGGTATTGGTGGAGACCCAATTATTGGTACAACGACTAAAGAAGCGGTAGAATTGTTAATGAACGATCCAGAAACTGAAGGTATCATCATGATTGGTGAAATTGGTGGTGGTATGGAAGCTGAAGCTGCATTATGGATTAAAGCAAATGGTACTAAACCAGTTGTTGGTTTCATTGCTGGTCAAACTGCGCCTCCAGGACGTAGAATGGGTCATGCTGGTGCTATTGTTGGTGGTGCTGATGATACTGCTGCTGCTAAAATGAAAATCATGGCTGAGTGTGGAATTACTGTAGTAGAAAGTCCTGCAGAAATTGGCGAAGCAATGGCTAATTTGTTAAAGAAATAATTTTAATCAAATATATTTTTGAAAGCGTTCTGCATTTGTAGGACGCTTTTTTGTTTACGAGCATTTTTTTTAACCACAAAGGTACTAAGAAGCACCAAGGGAATTGGGTTTTGTGTCTTGGTGGTGAAATATGAAGACTCGAGACTTCTGACTTTCGGACTATAAACATTGACGCCCACATGAAAATCAGAAGCTGATAAATGATTATATTTGTGTAAAGCTTGTAAGGAAAATCCTAATCTCGCGACAAAGCGTATATAGCTAATAAAATAGACAACAGATGAAATCGATGATCAATAAAACATTAATGGCATTAAGCCTGTTAGTTGTAACAAGTTTTGTAGCCTGTGCGCAACAAGCAGAAAAAACAACCCCATCTAAAACCACCAAGAAAATGGAATACAATAAATTAACAAAAGAGGAAGAAGATGTAATTGTTCGTAAAGGAACAGAATATCCAGGGACTGGTAAATATGATAAGTTTAATGAAAAAGGAACTTATACCTGTAAACGTTGCAACGCCGCTTTATACAAGTCAGATTCGAAATTTGATGCGCATTGCGGATGGCCAGCATTTGATGATGAAATTAAAGGGGCGGTAAAGCGTATTCCGGATGCTGATGGACAACGTACAGAAATTGTATGCGCCAATTGCAATGCACACCTAGGGCACGTATTTATTGGCGAAGGATTGACTGCTAAAAACACCCGTCATTGTGTCAATTCTATTTCTATGAATTTTGTTCCGGATAAGAAATAAGCGCATTGAAAAATAAGGAAAAGCCCTAACGAAAGTTGGGGCTTTTTTTTAACTTAAAATTGGTAAAACATGAAGGTCTTTTAATGATTAAAAAGGGTAAAATATATTAATTTGTTAACTGTATCTTGGGTCATTAATTTATAAATTGCTTCCCGAATTGAAGAAGATAGAAACCGCATGAAAAAAATAAGATAGATTCTTTTCAAAAATGGGTTAATTCAGATGAAAGACTTTCTGAAATGTTGGTGGCAATTCAAAATGCAGATGTACCTATTGTTGAACAGGCAGAAATGGCTTTTCAACAATTAGCTGATTTTTATAATTTACCTAAATTGCCAGAAGATATTATTTATGATGATACTAATGAAGACAACTCTATAGAAAAAGTGTCTGTCTATGAAGCATTGGGCCTGATCAAGTACCTAAATGCTGGTGAAGATCCCAGAGGTTTAGTGCTGTTTGCAGTTTATTGTGCTAAATATGGTCATAATATTGATCTTCAGGAAGTTTTTAAGAAGAAGTATGGTAATGAAATACCAACAAATATTGGTGTTGGTTTTAGAGGTGAAAACTCTAATGTCGAAATTATCTTTATTGATCAAAACCAAAGTTGGTTCGATTTAGGTTGTAAATTGTTCTTAAAAAACAGCTAATGTTAATGGTGTCAATCCTTCAAATTCATCAAGTATTTTAATTATTATCGTCCGTGAAGAATCAAGAATCTCTTTTGTTGCGCTAGTTTTGCATGGTTATTCACACCAAAAATCAATACAAAAAAGGCATAAAAAAATGATTTTGTATATTTGCCCTCCGCTGATCAAAACGATATGAAATTTCATTTGAAACTTTTACTGTTCATTTGCCTTGCTTCTTTCGCTGCAAAAGCACAACAAGTACCTACAAAAGAACCTGATACCGTTGTAAAAACTATTTTTGCTACTTATTATGCCAAAAAATTTGAAGGTAGAAAAACAACAAGTGGAGAAAGGTATAGGAGCAAAAAATATACAGCAGCACATCGTACCCTTCCATTTGGTACTATTGTAAAAGTTAAAAACTTGAGAACCGGAAAAACAGTAGAGGTAAGAGTGAACGATCGTGGTCCATTTAGCAAGAAGTTTTCGTTAGATATTTCAAGCTCAGCAGCCAAGGCCATAGGCATTTATAAGCTCGGTTATGCCAAGGTAGAAATCTCTTATGCTCAACCCCTATAAGTTGTACGTTTTTGGTGTTACAACTTCTGTTTTTAAAATTATTAACACTCGTTTTGATTCTGTAAGTCCTTAAAAAGAAATAATTAGCTTTTTTTGATGTTGTTTCTGACAGAATTCTGATGAAAAATGGCCTTCAATTTCACAACATGTTAACAACTTTGTAGCTCAAAAAATCCCTCAACTTCTATATTTGTTAAACAAAGTTCTTTAAAAGAATCCACTCCTAATATTATTTAAGTACTTAATATTTAGTTAATTAAAAACCTGCAAAAAATCAGCGTTTTTCAACATTCTAAAACTAAATGGTATTTGTTGGCGGCTGGATTTTGCTAAAGCTTTTAGGTTAAGGGGTTTGACATTATTTGAAGAATAAAGGGCATCCGGCCCAGATTTTAAAAATGGGAATAACCGATAAAAATTTCTAAACGTTAAAAAAAATTGAACTTATGGAAGAAGAGTTACTACTAAGAGAAAATAAGGATCGTTTTGTTCTTTTGCCGATTAAATATCCTGCGATTTGGGAGATGTACAAAAAGAGTGAAGCAAGTTTTTGGACGGCTGAAGAAATTGATTTATCAGACGATCAGAAACATTGGGATAACTTAAATAGCGGTGAAAGACATTTCATTTCTCATATTCTAGCCTTTTTCTCTGCCAGTGATGGTATTGTAAATGAGAACTTAGCCGTAAACTTCATGAGTGAGGTTCAATTGCCAGAAGCACGTTGTTTTTATGGTTTCCAAATTATGATGGAAAACATCCATGCAGAAACCTATGCTTTGCTGATTGATACTTATGTAAAAGATCCAGATGAGAAAGATCGTTTGTTCCATGCCATTGATACTGTTCCGGCAGTAAAAAGAAAAGCAGAATGGGCATTGCGTTGGATCGATAATGGAAATTTTGCCGAGCGTTTAGTTGCTTTTGCTGCGGTAGAAGGAATTTTCTTCAGCGGTAGTTTCTGCTCTATTTTTTGGTTAAAGAAACGTGGTTTAATGCCAGGTTTAACCTTTAGCAATGAGCTGATCTCTAGAGATGAGGGAATGCACTGCGAGTTTGCTTGTTTATTGTACAGTATGTTGGCAAACAAGTTGACCCAAGAAGCGGTTCATGGGATTATCAAAGATGCGGTAGAAATTGAGAAAGAATTTATTACCGATGCTTTACCAGTTGCCTTAATTGGTATGAATGCCAAACTAATGAGCCAATATATCGAGTTTGTAGCCGATAGATGGGTAGCTGAACTAGGTTATGCCAAAATATACAATGCTACCAATCCATTCGATTTTATGGAAATGATTTCACTACAAGGAAAAACCAATTTCTTTGAAAAAAGAGTAGGCGATTACCAAAAAAGTGGAGTGTTAACCTCTACAGAAGACAAAGCTTCGGCTTTTTCACTAGACGACGATTTTTAAAGAAAGCAGAAAGTTAAAAGCTTAAAGCCGAAAGAAATAAACAGGTAAAAATAGAAGGTTAGGGGTCTTTTTTACCAAAATGTAAAAAGTTAATTATAAGATTTAAGATGTGCGATTTGTTTCAAGTCTCATATCCCAAATCTCAAATCTGTTAAAGTATGTTTGTAATAAAAAGAGATGGCCGCCAAGAAGCGGTGAAGTTTGATAAGATAACTGCTCGTATTGAGAAGTTATGTTATGGTTTTAATGCAGAATTAGTAGACCCTATAGACGTTGCCAAGAAGGTAATTGAAGGTTTATATGATGGTGTTACTACTTCAGAACTTGATAATCTTGCGGCAGAAACGGCTGCATCCCTAACTACCAAACATCCAGATTATGCTTTGTTAGCTTCGCGTATTGCGGTATCTAACTTGCATAAAAATACAGTGAAGTCGTTCTCCAAAACGATGGAAATGTTATATACCTATATCGATCCTAAAACAGATAAACCATCATCATTAATTGCTGATGACGTTTGGGAAGTGATCAAGAACAATGCTGATATTTTAGATAGTACAATTATCTACGATAGAGATTTTGGTTTTGATTATTTTGGTTTTAAAACCCTAGAAAAATCTTACTTGTTAAAAGTAAATGGTCAGATTGTAGAGCGCCCACAACATTTATTTATGCGGGTGTCCGTTGGTATCCACAAAGAAGATATCGAAAGTGCAATCAAAACCTATAACTTAATGAGCGAGCGTTGGTTTACACATGCTACCCCAACTTTGTTCAATGCAGCTACACCTAAACCTCAAATGTCATCGTGCTTTTTATTAACTATGCAAGATGATAGTATTGAAGGAATTTACGATACCTTAAAACAAACCGCTAAAATCTCTCAAAGTGCTGGTGGTATTGGATTAAGTATCCATAACATCCGTGCAACAGGTGCTTATATTGGTGGTACAAATGGCACCAGTAATGGTATTGTACCAATGCTAAAAGTATTTAATGATACTGCTCGTTATGTAGATCAAGGTGGAGGTAAACGTAAAGGTGCATTTGCCATTTATATTGAGCCTTGGCATGCTGATATCTTTGCTTTCTTAGATCTACGTAAAAACCACGGTAAAGAAGAAATGCGTGCCCGCGATTTGTTCTATGCACTTTGGATCTGCGATTTATTTATGCAACGTGTAGAAGACAATGGCGATTGGAGCTTATTCTCTCCAGACGAGGCACCAGGCTTAGCAGATTGCCATAGTGAAGAATTTAATGAGCTCTATACCCGTTACGAAAAAGAAGGTAGAGCCCGTAAAACAATTAAAGCGCAAGAACTTTGGTTCGCTATTTTAGATGCGCAGATTGAAACAGGCACCCCTTATCTATTGTATAAGGATGCTGCAAATAGCAAATCTAACCAACAAAATTTAGGTACCATTAAAAGCTCTAACCTTTGTACCGAAATTATCGAGTATACTTCTAAAGATGAAGTAGCGGTATGTAACTTGGCTTCATTGGCTTTACCACGATTTGTAATTAACGGTGAGTTCGACCACCAAAAATTATATGAGGTAACTTATCAGGCCACCTTAAACTTAAATAGAATTATCGATCATAACTATTACCCAGTTATTGAAGCACAAAACTCTAACTTCCGCCACCGCCCAGTTGGTTTAGGTGTACAAGGTTTGGCCGATGCATTTATCTTAATGCGTTTACCATTTGAGAGCGATGCGGCTAAAGAATTGAATAAAGATATCTTTGAAACCATCTATTTTGCTTCAATGACAGCATCAGCTGATCTAGCTGTGAAAAATGGTGCCTACGAAACCTTTAAGGGTTCGCCTTTATCTAAAGGTAAATTCCAATTTGACTTATGGAACGTAACGCCATCAAGTAACCGTTGGGATTGGGCAAGCTTACGCAAACGTGTAGTTAAAACAGGCGTATACAACTCATTATTGGTAGCACCAATGCCAACTGCTTCTACTTCGCAGATTTTGGGTAACAACGAATGTTTTGAACCATACACTTCAAATATCTATACCAGAAGAGTATTGAGCGGAGAGTTTGTAGTGGTAAACAAACATTTATTGAAAGACCTAGTTGCTTTAGGCTTGTGGACACCAGCCATGAAAGACAGAATTATCTTGGCCAATGGCTCAATTCAAGACATTGCAGAAATTCCTGATTATATCAAAGAATTATACAAAACAGTTTGGGAAATTAAAATGCGTAACATCATCGATATGGCTGCCGATAGAGGTGCCTATATCTGTCAATCGCAATCGCTAAACTTGTTTATCAATGCCCCAAACACTTCAAAACTAACTTCAATGCACTTCTATGCTTGGAAAAAAGGATTGAAAACAGGTATGTACTACCTACGTACACAAGCGGCTTCGCAAGCTGTTAAGTTCACGGTAGAAAACCAAGGTGGTAAAGCAATAGAAGCAGTTATTCCAGATACAATTGCACAAGACCAAGTAGCTGAAGAAATTACCGATGGGCCAGTTTGCTCAATGGAAGATGGATGCATTAGCTGCTCAGGTTAATCTCATTAACCATACTACTTAACACAATTGACTTTGGCAGTTTTTTTATAACTGTCAAAGTTTTTTTTTGATATTTTAGGGCCATGAAAAAATATAAACTGCCAATCCTGCTTTTAATCATCACTGCTAGTATTTTTACGGCTTGTAAAAAAGAAAATAAAGAAACAGACCCATTATTGAGCAAAACCTGGAAAAGGGCTTTACAAGATAAAAATACAAGCACAAACCCTAAAGGTGATGTTCTGTACCAAGCTGTTACCGACTGTCAGAAAGACGATTTGTATAACTTTAATGCCGATGGAACTTTTAAAATAGATAATGGCACTGAAAAATGTGAGGTTACTGAAGAAAAAACAACAACAGGCACGTATAGTGTTGTCAATAAAGAAATCGTAATCAAGGGAGTGAAATATACATTAGCCGAAGCATCAGCAGACCAGCTTAAGTATTACATACCAGTAGCTTCGGGCAGTGGTTATACGTACGTTGTATTTTTATTGCAATAGCTCAACCACTTAAGATTCTAATTATTATGTAAAGGTTCTGGCTGTAAAGTACAGAACCTTATTTTTGTTTATACTTTTGTATTGCAATGAGGTAAGAAGCTATGCTAAACTAACCTGATGTACAAATGAACTAATTAACCAATGCATTAATGTATACTCCCGGTCATAGCAAACATGAAGTTATTCCCTGCGAACGTTGCGGAACAGCTATTGAGTGTAAGGCCAATTCTTATACCAAGTGTCAATGCAGTGCCGTTCAGTTGAGTATCAATGAGGTACAGCACATTAGCGAACTTTACGATGGTTGTTTATGTGCCAAATGTCTTTTCGAGCTGCAACAAGAATATCGAGAGAGTTTAAATTCCATTTAATTTGGAATATGGATAGCAACCAAAGTACCTTTTCCAATAGCTGAATCAAAATCGATAGTTCCTTTTAAAAAGGCAATTCTAGAGACCATATTCTTTAAACCAATTCCCTCGTTTTGGAGAAGAAGCGCAATATCAAAACCCTTTCCATCATCCTCAATTGTAATTGAAACCCCATCTTCATCTTTTAAAAACTGGAGGTTGAGCGTGTTGGCATTGGCATGTTTAATTACATTGTTTACCGTTTCTTGGATCACCCGATAAAGCACCGATTCAACTTGAGCATCTAACCGAGTATTTAAGCCAATGGTTTCTAAAGTAACTTTTAGCTGATCTTTATCAATCTTAGCCAGAAAATCTTTAACGGCAGTAGTTAATCCTGCTTTAATTAAAGCATTAGGCATCATTTGGTGAGAAATAGAACGCATTTCGTCGTAACTCTCATTCAATAGAGAAAGTACATTTTTGGTTTTCTCTTTCTCATGCTCATCAATGTATTGATAGGTTTTTACCAGTCCATTAAAACTAATTAAAGCTGTTGAAAGCAATTGTCCAACACCATCATGCAAATCTGCCGCAATTCGAATTCGTTCATTTTCTTCGGCACTTAAAACCGCCTTTGTAGTTTGTTCTTGCTGTTTATTAATTTCAGTTTGTAATTCGGCCCTGGCCTTTAGTTTTCTACGGTTAAGGATAAAATAAACAATAATTAGCCCAGTAACCATCACAATGCCAGAGATAAAAAGCAAGAGATTGCTTTGCTTGATTTTCAATTGCTGTATTAACGACTGTTGATTGAGCGATTTAATTTTCTCTTCTTTCTTTTCTGTCTCATAACGTACTTGATAAGCTGAAATGGTTTCAGTTTTATCTTTTTGAAATAAAGAATCCTTGATTTTGGTAGCACTTGCAAAAAGTTGGTAAGCTTTATCAAAATTGCCTTGTTGCGCATATATTTTTGATAAAATATGCTTTCCCTCCATTACCTCATTGCTGGCGCCAATGGCCTCAGCACCCTCAACAGCTTGCTGGGCATTTGCAGTGGCCTCTTTAAATCGCTTGAGTTTTAACATCAGCTTTGCGAAATAAATACGGGCAAAGGCGAGTTCTTTTCTATTGTTGTACTTTACATTGAGATCAATAGCAATAGTTAAGAAATCAATGGCTTTTTGTGTTTGTCCCAATTCGCCGTAGGCCATGCCAGCATTGACATAAGTAACGGGCAAAAATTGAAGAATATTAAGTTGTTTAAAGGTTTTCTGCGCTTTTAACGAATAATAGAGACAACTATCGTACTGTTTGGTGTAAAAATAAACCGAACCTAAATTAGCTTCAGTAAATGCCACCTCGCGAGCTTGTTTTAATTTTTGGTAAATGCCATTAGCCTCTCTATAATACTTGATTACGTTTTTGTAATCTCGATGAGCTTTGAAGAGAATGCCCAGATTAGTGCCTACCAAAGCGATGCCTTCAAGGTTTCGGTATTTTTTGTAGGTGTGGTAAGCTAAATTGTAATGTTTTAAGGATAAGGTAAAGTTGCCCAATTCATCGTAAGCAATACCAATGTTGTTTAAGGTATTGGCTGTTTTTAGCTCATCACCAATTTGTTGTCGCAGCTTTAGCGCAGCAGTATTGTAAGCTAACGATTGCTTGTAATTTCCTTGGGCCTCGTAGGTAACTGCCAAATTATGCAGGGCTTCTACCTCTATATGAATATTTTTCTGGGTTTTGGCAATTTTAAGCGCTTGGTAACCATACATACGGGCCGAATCTGGATGATGGTAACGGTACTCCCAACAAAGTTCGAGCAAGAGTGCAAGACGCTTCTTATCCTTTTGACTATTTAGCGCCTCCTTTAAACTATCTATCTTCGATTGTCCCATGGCCATGGTAATCGAACTGATGCACAATAAGATAAATACAGTTGCCTTTTTTACAGTTAAGATGGTTTGATGCATTGGCATGAGAAAGCAATTAAATCAACATAAAACTAGGCGATAACGGAGCTGATTTATATACCCACTAACACGTATTTTTTATTTAAAAACTTAAGTGTTAAATAAATATGTTTATTTTCATGCACGCTCAATTAATTTGCCATGAAAATATTGTTAGTAGATGACCATGCTATAGTTTCTGATGGTTTGCAGGCACTATTGCAAACCGTAGAAGGATTGGAGGTTGTGAACAAATTGACATCAGGAGACTTTGCTTTGGCTTATCTCAAACAACATCAGGTCGATATCATGATTACCGATTATGCCATGCCAGATATGGATGGTTTAACATTGGTGAAAAGATCAAAAGTGATCCAACCCAGCTTAAAGATTATCGTATTGAGCATGCATGATGAAGTGATCATGATCCGTGAAATGTTAGCCGCAGGTGTAGATGGATATGTATTGAAAAAATATGCCCAACAAGAATTGGTAAATGCCATAGAAACAGTAGAGAAGGGGAGGCAGTATTTTAGTGCCGAAGTAAATAAGGCATTATTGAGTGCGCTTTTGCCACAAGAAATGCCAGAAAACCAGATTACCGAACGAGAGTTGGAAGTATTGAGATTATTAGCCCAAGAACTGACCAGCAGACAGATTGCTGATCACCTGTTTATTAGCGAAAGAACAGTAGAAACTCATCGTAAAAATCTGATGCGCAAAACAGGTGCAAACAATGGCATTGGGTTAATGCGTTATGCCTATACTAAAAAGTTGTTGTAAAGCATATACCTTTTAGCCTTCCACCTTTTTTCTTTAACTTTGCAGCCTAATTTTGAATGAAAGAATTTTCAATGAGTGAATGATGTTTTATTCTATCATTCCATTCTTCTATCATTTAACTATTTTTAAGATATGAGCAAAGTAAAAGTTGGCTTGGTACAGATGAGCTGTACAAAGGATAAACAAGAAAATTTAGATAAAGCGATTGTTAAAGTAAGAGAAGCAGCAGCAAAAGGTGCGCAAATTGTTTGTTTACAAGAGCTGTTTACATCCCTTTACTTTTGCGATGTAGAAGATTACAGTAATTTTGATCTGGCAGAAGCTATTCCTGGTCCATCAACAGATGCATTATCGGTAGTGGCAAAAGAATTAAACGTAGTAATTATCGCTTCTTTATTTGAGAAACGTGCAGCAGGCTTATACCACAATACCACTGCAGTTTTAGATGCTGATGGTACTTATTTAGGTAAATATCGCAAAATGCATATTCCTGATGATCCTGCTTTTTATGAGAAATTTTATTTTACACCAGGAGATTTAGGCTATAAAGTTTTCGAAACCAAATTTGCTAAAATTGGTATTTTAATTTGCTGGGACCAATGGTATCCAGAAGCGTCTCGCATTACCGCATTAATGGGTGCCGATATCATGTTTTATCCAACCGCAATTGGTTGGGCTACTGATCAGGACGAAGAGACCAACCAAGACCAATACAATGCTTGGCAAACCATTCAACGTTCGCATGCAGTGGCCAATGGAGTACCTGTAGTGAGTGTAAATAGGGTAGGTTTTGAGCAAGATGGCGCCATGAAATTCTGGGGCGGTAGTTTTGCAACCAATGCACAGGGTAAATTACTTTACTTGGCCTCACACGATCAGGAAGAAACAACGGTTGTAGAATTGGATTTAAACCAAAGCGATTTTATGCGTAAACACTGGCCTTTTTTAAGAGACAGAAGAATTGATTCATACCAACCTATTACAAAAAGATACATTGATGAAGATTAATTTATTGATCGTTTTATTGCTGTTAAGTTTTTCAGTTGATGCGCAAAAGCTAGATATTGTACCAATCAACAAAAAACTGTACGTATACACCACTTATCATGAATATCAGGGTGAATTGGTTTCAGCCAATAGCATGTATTTGGTGACTACAAAAGGGGTGATTTTATTTGATACTCCTTGGGATCAAAGCCAAAACCAGCCTTTATTAGATGCAATAGAGAAAAAACACCACCAAAAAGTGATCAGGGTTTATGCCACACACTCTCATGGAGATAGAGCTGGTGGATTTGGTTTTTTCAATGCGAAAGGTATACCTACCTACGCTTCCAAACAAACCAATGATATTTTGAAAGCTGAAAAAAAACCGATGGCCTCCAATATTATTGAAACAGGAAAAACAGTTCAAATAGGAGATGGTCTTTTTCAAGTGGATTATTTTGGTGCCGGACATACCAAAGATAATGTGGTGGTATGGTTCCCTCAATATAAAGTATTAGATGGAGGTTGCTTGGTGAAAAGTGTGGAGACCGAAGGTTTAGGGTATATTGATGAAGCAGATTTAAAGGCATGGCCAAAAACAATCCTAGCAATCAAAAATAAATACAAAAAAATTAATCAGGTAATAGCTGGACACGATGATTGGAAAGCTCATGGTGCTTTAGAAAAAACTTTAGAATTACTTAAAAGGAATAAAAATTGATAACTACCGACTCAAATACCCCGAAAAAACAAGGTTATGCATTTCCAGCCGAATGGGCTAAACATGAAGCAACTTGGTTGAGCTGGCCTCATAAAGAGGAATCATGGCCGGGTAAAATTGAAACAATTTATGAACCTTACTGCCAATTTATTAAGGTGGTGGCCAAAGGCGAAAAGGTGCGTGTCAATGTAAGAAATGAAGAAATGAAGGCCGATGCCATTACTCATCTCCAAAAAGTTGATGCAGATTTAAGCCAGATCGAATTTTATTTTAATGAGAGTAATGATGCTTGGTGCCGCGACCATGGTCCGGCATTTGTATTAAAAGGTAATGAAAAAGCCGTAATAGATTGGGGCTATAATGCTTGGGGTGGAAAATATCCACCTTATGATCTAGATGATGTGATCCCAACCAAAATTGCACAACATTTTAACTTGCCTTTATTTACGCCAGATATTGTAATGGAAGGAGGTTCTGTAGAATTTAATGGTGCGGGAACTATTTTAACTAGTACGGCCTGTTTATTGAATAAAAATAGAAACCCACATTTAAATAAGGAACAGATTGAAACTTATTTAAAAGAATTTTATGGCGCAGAACAAGTGTTATGGGTAGGAGATGGTATTGTTGGTGATGATACCGATGGTCATATTGATGACATTACCCGTTTTGTGAACGAAGATACTGTACTTACCGTTGTAGAAAGTAACCCTTTAGATGAGAACTATTTATTGTTGCAAGAAAACCTAGAGTTGTTAAGAGGAATGAGATTGTTAGATGGGCGACCATTGAACATTATCAAATTACCTATGCCATCGCCGGTTATTCATGAAGACACTCGTTTGCCTGCATCTTATGCTAATTTTTACATTGCCAATGCAGCAGTAATTGTACCTACATTCAGAGATGTAAATGATCCAATTGCCTTAGAAATTATTCAGAAGGCTTTTCCGGATAGAGCAGTAATCGGAATAGATTCTACAGATATTATTTGGGGTTTAGGCAGTTTCCACTGTTTGAGCCAACAAGAGCCAGCGGTTTAGCTTGAGGGGAGTAGGGAATAGTAAATAGGGAATAGGAAATAGAAAATGGCTTGGGAAACCAATTGGCAATTTTCAGTTGGTAATGGTCGGTTAACCACTTAAGCAATTAACCAGTTAACCAATTTACGTTTGGTACTGGGCAGTTAAACAATTAACCAATTAAAACAGTGTACAGTTATCCTAAACATATCGAAGGATTGAAGAGAAGAAGTTAACAGATTATCAAAAACAAAAAATAGATTATATCTTTGGTCTTGGCCTAGCTCAGACCGACATTAATTATAAAATAATGAAATTACTAGAAGGAAAAACCGCACTGATTACTGGTGCATCAAAAGGAATAGGCCGCAAAATAGTCGAAAAATTTGCAGAACAAGGTGCTAACGTTGCCTTTACTTATTTATCATCTGTAGAAAAGGGACAAGCTTTAGAGCAAGAGCTACAAAGCTTTGGTACTAAGGTAAAAGGTTATCGCTCTGATGCCTCAAAATTTGATGAAGCAGAACAACTGATCAATGATATTGTAGCCGAATTTGGAACAATTGATATTGTGGTTAACAATGCAGGTATTACCAAAGATGGTTTATTGATGCGTATGAGCGAAGAAAATTGGGATGAAGTGATGAATGTAAATCTGAAATCGATTTTTAACGTAACCAAAGCAGCCTCTAAAGTGATGATGAAAGCACGTAAAGGTGTATTCATTAACATGAGTTCTGTGGTAGGCGTTACAGGCAACGCAGGTCAGGCTAATTATGCAGCCTCAAAAGCAGGGATCATCGGTTTTACCAAATCTGTAGCTAAAGAATTGGGTTCTCGTAACATCCGTGCCAACGTTGTTGCGCCTGGTTTTATCCGTACAGAAATGACAGATGTGCTAGATCCGGCAGTAGTAGCAGGTTGGGAAAAAGATATTCCATTAAAACGTGCTGGAGAGACAGAAGATATTGCTAATGTTTGTGTTTTCTTGGCCTCTGATATGAGTGCTTATGTAACTGGACAAACCTTATCTGTTTGTGGCGGAATGCTATAAGAGATTAAAGACAGAAGTACAAAGATTAAAGACAATACTATAAAGTTAAAGGGCGTAAGGTTTAATCAATCTTAGGCCCTTTTTATTTGATGATGTAATTGCCTGCTTCTTGGTTAATTGTAGGTAAGGTTTGACCTTGCTCAAAAGCTACATATCCTTTTTGTAAAGTTTTCCAAAAATTGGCTTGTTGAGGATAAAGTGCTGTATATTTTTTAAGATTGGCAGCTGTCATTTTAAAAGGGAAGATATGTACAGGAATCTCCAATTGCCCATTGTTTCGTGCTTCAACAGCCAATACATATACTTCTTTGATTTTTTCATCAGTTAAGGGGATACAACCAACGGTTACACAATTTCCATGGATGTAAATATCACCACCAGGTTTCTTTGAGGGGCCTGTTCTAGCCAGATCAACTTTGTTGGGATAATCAACCCCTAATGATAAATGGTAAGTGCTTTCGGGATTAAAAACATTGATGTTATAAAACCCTTCAGGGGTCTGCAAATCGCCTTCCATTATTTTGGGTCCAATAGTGCCCGAGTGTGCACAAAAGTCGTAAGTTTTAAACAGTTTATACCTACTTTGTTTGCTAGTTTTTAGCCAAAGCTCTAATTTACCTTCAGTTTTATAAGCTGCAATAAAAAGCTGTAAATCATTCTGCAGCCCAACCTTTTGTAAATCCTTTTGAAGGTTGGCCCATTTTTCATCATAGGCGTTTTTAACCCGTTCAAACTTCAGTTGATTTTCTTTAAAAGTAGTTTGGGCAAAAGAAGAAGAAATGGTCATCATTAAAATGCACACGGTTTTTATTAATATTTTCATCTGTAAATAAGCTGTTTTTCAATAGCGATAGCGCAATCATGCTTTGTATATTCATCTCCATTGGCGATGAAATCATGATGCTTTTAATTATTAGCTATTTCGCAAACAAATTACGTTGATTTTTTTAGAAAATTAGCATCTTTACGTTTAAAGCTTATGGGTAATTTTTTTACAGCCACTTCCGTATTTACTTTTCTTGCCTGCCTATTGTTAGGGTGTTTGTATGCTTGGATTTTATATGGTAGGCATCAAAACCTGACCAAAAATTTAAAATACGCATTAGCTGCATTAAGAATTATTGTAGTAACCTTAATTACATGGTTGCTTTTTGCACCTTTGGTTAAACGGATCAGTTATACTCCTGAAAAACCGATTATTGTTTTGGCACACGATAATTCTATTTCTGTTGCCCAGGTAGAACCTGTTGGTTTCGATAAAAAGAAATATCAACAAGATCTTCAAAAACTAGCCGAACAGCTTTCTGCCAAATATGAAGTAAAGACCTATAGTTTTAGCGATAGTGTAAAAGCAGGGTTAGATTTTTCTGGAAAAGGAAAGTTAAGTAATGCCACAGGTTTGATCAACCAATTAAATGATGAATTGCTAAATCGCAATGTTGGGGCGGTGATTATAGCCAGCGATGGTATTTTTAATAGGGGAGGTAATCCATTATACGAACTGAACCAGATCAAAGCACCCATTTATACCATTGCAATGGGCGATACCATAGCCAAAAGAGACGTTTTAATTGCCAATGTCAATTACAATAATTTGGTGTACTTAGACAATGAATTTACACTTGATATTCAGGTACAGGCTTTTGAGAGCAAAGGGGAAACCACTCAACTTTCTGTTTCAGAAAATGGCAAAAAAATAAAAGAAGAGCCCATTGCTATAAACACCAATGGTTTTGTAAAGGATGTACAAATTAAGTTGAAGGCCAATAAAATCGGTATCCAAAAATATACCATCAACTTGTCGCCTGTAAAGAATGAAATTACCACCAAAAACAATAGCCAGACTATATTCATTGAGGTAATTGATGCCCGACAGAAAGTATTGATAGCTGCAGCGGCCCCACATCCAGATATTGCCACGCTAAAACAAGCAATTGAACTAAATAAACACTATGAAGTTACCCTTGCTCTAGCTGATGATTTAAATACCGTAGATGCGAATAAGTATAGTTTGGCCATCTTGTATCAACTGCCGGGCAATGCGAATACTGCAAGCGCTTTAATTCATAAATTACAAGAGGCTAGAGTTTCTTTATGGTACATTGTTGGAGGACAAAGTAATATCGGGGCATTTAATCAGGCGCAAAAACTGCTTAATTTTAGCAGGGCCAATGGCTCATTACAGGAAGTTTTTCCTTATCCAGATGCTAATTTTACCACATTTAACCTAGATGCCAATAGTTTAAAGCAGTTAAAAGATTACGATCCGTTACAAGTACCCTTTGCCAATATCAGTATCAATGGCAGTTACACTGCTGCACTAAACCAACGCATTGGAAGGGTCAATACCCAAAGTCCATTGTTGTTTTTTATCAATGACAATGGTAAAAAATTAGGTTTTTTATTGGGAGAGGGGATCTGGAAATGGAAACTGGAAGAAGCTAAAAACGAACAAAATTTCCCATTGGTAAACGAACTGATATCGAAAACCATCCAATATCTTTCTGTTAAAGATGATAAAAGGAAGTTTAAAGCCTATAGTAGTAAAAATACATACGAAGAAAATGAAAATGTGATTTTAAATGCTACTTTATACAATGATGCTTATGAACCGGTAAATACACCAGATGTAAAAACCCAAATCAAAAACGCAGAAGGGAAAGTGTTCAACTATACCTTTTCAAAATTTGGTGCTGCCTACAGATTAGACGCTGGAACTTTGCCTCAAGGGAATTACACCTACATTGCCACTACCAATTTAGGAGATCAAAAATATACAGCAGCAGGTGCCTTTTATGTCAATGCCTTAATTGCCGAATACCAACAAACCACAGCCAATCATCAGTTGTTATACACCATGGCACAGCAAAACAATGGTAAAATGGTAATGCCTAACAATTTGTTAAATTTAGCAGATGAAATAGAGAAAAGTGGTCAGGTAAAAACAATCAGTTATGAAGATCGTAAATACGAAGAACTGATCAGTTTGAAATGGTTGTTTATATTGATCGTTGCCTTGTTAAGTATAGAGTGGTTTTTAAGAAAACGTAACGGAGAAATCTAATGGAACTCAATACAATAGATGCCATAGAAATCATAGGGACCATTTCCTTTGCCATTTCTGGTTCTTTTGCAGCCATGCAGAGGCGATTAGATCCCTTTGGTGTATTGATTATTGCATTTGTAACTTCTATTGGTGGTGGTACCGTTAGGGATATGCTGCTTGGAGATACACCAGTAGCCTGGATGCGAGATGTAAACTATTGTCTGCTGATTTTAGTCACCTCATTGTTGACCATTTTCTTTAAAACCCATATCAAAAAATTTAAGGTGACCCTTTTTTTATTCGATTCGTTGGGTTTAGGTTTATTTACCATGGTAGGTGTGCAAAAAGGCATTGTTTTCGGCCTTAGCCCGGGTATTTGTGTAGCATTGGGTACCATTACAGGTTGTTTTGGAGGTATAATCCGCGATACTTTATTGAATACCATTCCTTTGATCTTTAGAAAAGAAATTTATGCTACGGCCTGCATATTAGGAGGTATACTTTATTTTGCTTTGTTGTATTTTAACCTGAAGGCAGATGTGGCAAAAATAATAGTGATTGCCTTTATTTTTACGTTACGAATTATTGTAGTTCGCTACAAACTGGCGTTGCCGAAGTTTGGTTATTGAGAAGAAAGGTTAATGATATAAATATTCTTCCAATTCCCCTTTTTGGTTGGCCTCATTCAATTGCCAAAGCTTGGTAGACCAACTTTTTTTGCTGTTTTGCTTATTAAGGTAAGGTAATATCAATTGCATGGTACCCAAAATCAAAGCTTTTTGATCTTTAATGGTTGGGTTTTCAAGGGTATATTTGGTAAAGCCTGCCATATAAATCAATATCAGGTCAGAATCTGTATTAAAGAAATCAACTTCTTTATCTTCCAATAAAAAGGTATAATCTGGTGTTCCATTCATCCATTTGATCAAAAACTGCCCAGCTTCAGTTCTGGAAGTGTTTTTTTTATCAATTGGAGTAGCAAATAAGTAATCCGTTACTTTGAGTACCAGTGTTTCCGTTCCTCTATAATTCGATTTTTTGTTAAGCTTAACGTGTTTCAGATTGGGGAAATCTTGCGAATAGGAATAATTGATACCAAGAGTACATAACAAGAAAAATAAGATTGTTTTTTTCATGACCCTTTTACAAAAGTTATTTCATTCTTTAAAACGAATATAAGGATTTGGAATAAAAATTCTTAAGAAATGTTTAATTGGTGCTGCTATTTTTTGCATCACCTTTTACAATGACGAAAACATCTTCATTGGCCTTTTTCATGAAATATTTCTCACGGGCAAATTTTTCAGCAGTATTGAGGTTGCTATCTAATTCTTTTAGGTCTTTTTTAACTGCAGCGGTTTCCTTGGTATAAAAGTCTTTCTCTTGCTGTAGTTTATTCACTTCTGCACGATATTCGTATTGAGAAAGCATATCGTTTTTGTCAAAAAACAACATCCATACTGCAAAAGCTACCACAGCTAAAAAGTATTTGTTCCGCAAAAGTTCCAATAGACGTTTCATTATAACAAATATAGAAATCGTTTACCAATTAATAACAAATAATACTCGGATTATTAAAACAATTTAAAAATGTAAAATATTTGTTAAATTAGGATTATAAAAATGCAAGAAGAAGTAAAAAATGAGGATGTTGAGCTAATTTCCATGATAAAGGATGGAGATCGAGCTGCATTTAATAAAATATACAACCGTTACTGGAAGTTGCTTTACGATTCTGCATATAAAATTTTTCAAGACGAAGACATTATTTCAGATATATTGCAGGAAGTTTTTATTAGTCTATGGCAAAGAAGAGATATCGTCGAAATACAGAATTTGAAGGCTTATCTTTATCAAGCAGTACGATTTGCCACCTTAAAAGCCATCCGAACACAAAAAACAGATCGAAAGCTTTATGATAGGCTTGCAGAAATTACAACCGAAATATTTACTGAAGATCCACTGATTTTTAAAGAACAACAATACCTCATTCAGCACCTTCTTGATAAACTTCCGGCAGATTGCCAAGAAATATTTATCATGAGCAGAGAAGAAAGCTTGACCTATAAACAAATTGCTGAAGTACTTCAAATTTCAATAAAAACTGTAGAGAAGAAGATGACAAGATCTCTTAAACTGATAAGAGGAGGGCTAAATATTGAGTTTTGCCTTAGTATTGTACTTTCTTATGGTACGTTCAATTTTTAAATACGTATTCACAGCTACAACTTAATTTATTTACATTTTTTTGAAAAAGATAATATAGCGTAGGGTATCGCTTATATTTTGGTACATATAACATATTAGGCGTGTGTATGCAAAAAGAACAGTTTTTATCCCTTATCAATCGCTACATCAATGGTACGGCCTCAGAAGCAGAGAAGCTGCTAGTAGATCGGTATTATGAAAAATTGCAAACGGAAAGAATAACAGCTATGGCTACCGAAAAAGAGGAGCAACTACAGTTAAGAATTCTGGAAGAAATAAATTTGAGCATTGATGAAACAACACTTGCAACTCAACAACCAATAAGAAAAATCAAACTAGTTAGGCTGCGTTGGGCAGCCGTTGTCGCAATGCTGATTGTAGCAATAGGTGGATTGCTTCTCTACAATGATCATCAATTGAAAATGGTGCCTAAAATAGATGATGCCGCTCAAATATTGCCTGGAGGAAATAAAGCAATGTTGATTTTGGAAGATGGTTCGGCTATTGATTTGAATAAGGCAAATAAGGGTATAATTGCCAGTCAGGCGGGTTTGGACATAGAAAAAGCTGCTGATGGTCAATTGGTGTATTCACGTTTAGCAGATGAACAAACAGATGGGCCGATAAAATACAATACCGTAATTACACCAAATGGAGGTAAATATGAAGTTACCTTATCAGATGGAACAAAGGTTTGGTTAAACGCTGCTTCAAGTCTTCAATATCCTTCTAATTTTACCGGAAAAGAAAGAAAAGTAATCCTTAAAGGAGAAGGCTACTTTGAAGTTAGTCATAACCCATCCAAACCTTTTATCGTAAGTTCAGCTAAACAAGATGTGGAGGTATTGGGCACACATTTCAACATCAATACGTATGCTGATGAGCAGACGGTTAAAACCACTTTATTAGAAGGAAGTGTAAAGGTAACAAGAACTTTAAGTGGAAAAACAACTGATCAGCTTTATCTCAAGCCAAATCAACAGGCTGTACTGGCACCAAATGATGTTAGCGTTAAAATGGTAGATGCTACTGCTGCCATAGATTGGAAAAACGAATGTTTCATCTTTAAAAAAGAAGATATCAAATCGATTATGAGAAAGTATGCCCGCTGGTATGATATGGATGTAGTGTATGTTGGTAATGTAGATCAATTGAAATACAGTGGAAAAATTTCTAGAAATAAAAATCTTAAAGAGGCACTCCAAGTACTCTTGTTAACGGGTGATTTAAAAATTAAAATTGAAGGAAGGAGGATTACAGTGATGCCATAAATTTTACTCTGGGACAGGCTGTAACAAAAAAATCCGAAAGTGCTCGATACACTTCCGGACAATGGTTCGGTTTACCCTCTCTTTATTTTACGCAAAAATATTAACTAAATCGATAGATCTAGTATTAGATCGTCGATAAACCTAAACAGACCAAATGTATGAAATTTTACGATTTTAAATCGTACAGGGCCACCTGTATGAAAAATAAAATTGTGCTAACAATGAAGCTAACAACAATATTGTTGCTTTCTCTTTGCCTACAGGTAGGAGCTTCAAGTTATGCACAAAGAAAGATCACCATAAACGAAAAAAACATTTCACTAGAGCATGTACTGAATAAGATTGGTGCCCAAAGTGGATACGACCTGTTTTTTAATGCTGATCTAATGGAGAAAGCAAAATCAGTTACCATAAATGTAAAGGATGCTCCACTTCTGGAAGTTTTAAAGCAATGTTTTAAAGATCAACCGCTGGCCTTCGAAATTGCAGCTTCGACCATTATTGTACAAGATAAAAAAGCTACAGCTGATAAAGGTGAAATTTTAAAAAAAATAGTTTTTGATGTCAAAGGACGTGTAATAGACGAAAAAGGCGAAGGAATGTTCGGAGCTACTGTAAAAGTAAAAGGTACAGAAACACGAGTGATGACTGGATCCAATGGAGAGTTTGTACTGAAAAATGTACCAGAAGGTGCCATATTACAGGTGTCTTATGTCAGTTATGTTGCACAAGAGGTAAAAGCGGTTACAGGTTCTGAAATGCTGATCCAACTGGTTGCCGAAGCAGGCAGCTTAAATGAAGTGGTAGTTACAGGATTTGGACAAACCCAGAAGAAAGTGAGTTTGACGGCCTCTATCGCTACCGTTCAAACCAAAGATTTGAAGCAAAGTCCGGTATCTAATTTAAGTAATGCTCTAGCTGGAAGATTACCCGGGTTAACTACCATACAATCTTCTGGTATTCCCGGTAGTGATGCTTCAGCCATTTTCATTCGGGGTATTGGTACGTATGGTGCCAGCCGTAGCCCCTTGGTAGTAATAGATGGTTTGCCACGTGGTGATGCCGATTTTGGAGAAATTGATGTGAATGAAGTAGCCTCAATTAGTATCTTAAAAGATGCCGCAGCTACCTCTTTATATGGCATACAAGGAGCCAATGGGGTAATTCTGGTAACTACCAAACGCGGTAAGCTTGGCAAAACCAACATCCAATTTAATGCCCAATATGGCTTGCAAACGCCGCAGCGCTTACAAGAGCGTTTTAGCAGTTACCAGAAGGCAATGTTAGACAACGAGGGTTCGTTGAATGATGGAAATGCTGCCATTTGGACCCCAAGAGAGGTCGAATTATTCAGGACTCAGGAAGACCCCTTTACCTATCCAAATGTAAACTGGTACGATGTAATTTTTGATGATAGTACACCTCAACAGCAGTATAATGCAAACATGAGTGGTGGAAACAACAGTGTAAAGTATTTTGTGTCATTGGGCTACCTGAACCAGGGGGCATTATTTAAGGGCGCAGATAACAACAAATACGGCATTCGCCAGAAATACGACAGGTACAACTTCAGGTCGAACATTGACATTACTGCAACAGATATGATGAATGTTAGGCTCGACTTGGCCTCAAGAATTGAGCAACGAACCGGACCTGGTTTGGGTTATGCGGGTTTGTTCAGTCACGTAAACCTGATGGAACCCTATACTACCCCGGTTTATAACCCCAATGGTACTTATGCTGCAGGGCGTATCATAGCTCCCGATACCCGAAATCCATTGGGTGCACTTACAGAAAGTGGCTATTACGATAATTTCTGGAACAGTACCAATGGTACGATAGAAGTAACCCATAAGCTTGACGTTTTAACCAAGGGCTTAAGCGCAAGAGGGCTGTATACTTTTGAAAATTATGGGGCAATCAACTATGGACAAACGCAGACTTTTACCGCATTTCGTTACCGTAAAGATCCTGTAACAGGTGTAGAAACCTATACGCCATTTAGCCAGCAAACTTCGCTAGCTGCAAGTTCAGGTACTTCTGCAACCCGCTATTTTTATTATAACTTGAGGTTACAGTACGACCGTTCGTTTAAAAAGAACAATTTTTCTGGGATGTTGTTGTTTAACCGAACTTACACCTCAGTTACGGGTAATTTACCTAGGGTATACGAAGGTTTTGTAGCCAGTACAAGTTATAACTATGATTCGAAGTATCTTTTCAATTTCAACATGGGCTACAATGGGTCAGAGAATTTTCCTAAGGGCAAACGCTATGGCTTCTTCCCATCCGTATCAGCTGGTTGGGTAGTATCGGCCGAACCGTGGTACAAGGTTAAAACAATGAATTACCTCAAAATTAGGGGTTCATTTGGCTATGTGGGTAATGATAACATTGGCGGTGCCCGCTGGTTGTTCATTTCAGATTATGCACGTGGTGGTGGTTTTATTTTTGGGAGTACTCCAACAGGATATGGTGGGTATAACGTGAACCGTACTGGTAACCCCAATGTAACCTGGGAAAAATCCCGAAAAATGAACATTGGTCTGGAAACGGCTTTTCTTAACAACGCACTGAAATTGGATGTGGATATTTTTCAGGAAAACCGCACTAACATTCTAACCACTCCGCAAACCATTCCTACTTATCTTGGTATTGCTGGATTAGCTGCCATTAATGTGGGTGAGGTGGAAAATAAAGGCTTTGAAGCGGCATTGAATTTCAATACCAAAGTTAGGGCGGTAAATCTTTTTGGCTATGTAAACTGGACTTATAACAAAAATAAAGTACTGGCCCGCGATGAACCTAATCTAGCCTACCCTTACCAAGCGCTAACCGGTTTACCTGTAGGTTATCAATTGGGCTATCAAGCCATGGGTTTATTCCAGAGTCAGGCCGAAATCGATGCAGCCCCACGTCAGAGTTTTGCGGCCAGGGTAATTCCTGGCGATATTCGCTACCGTGACCTGAACGGTGATAATGTGATCAATGAAAATGACCGTATGGCCATTCAGGCAAATAATTTTCCTTACAATACCATAGGAGCATCTATTGGCGCTTCATGGAAAGGCATTGATTTCAGTATATTGTTTCAGGGATCGTTAGGAGGTAAAACCAATGTGCCTTACTTAGGGCCTGCACGTTTAACTGATGTATGGACACCTGCAACGGCTGCAACGGCTACCTATCCTGCTACACATTACACCTTTACCTCTGGTGCGAACAATAATCAGTTAAGCACCTACTTTATTTACAGTTCTGATTATTTAAAACTCAAGAATATGGAGTTGGGTTATACTTTACCTTCGAAATTGCTAAGTAGATTAAAACTAAGCACGTTGAGGGTATTTGCCAATGGGTTGAACCTGTTTACCTGGGATAAATTGCCATACAAGGATTACGATCCTGAACAAACCGCTAATGGAACAGCCCTTTACCCCACCATGAAAGTGTATAACGTTGGTCTTACCATGAGTTTTTAATAGTATTTAAACTTTCAATAATGAAAACATACATATATAAAATTTTTGCCGTACTACTAATTGTAAGTACGGTATCCTGCAAAAAAAGTTTCCTGGATAGGGTGCCAAGCGATTTCATCAATGAAAGTGAGGTGTTTGGGAATATCGATAATGCCGAGGGCTTTTTAAATAACACCTATTCTGGAATTCCAACCTGGAGGTATGGTGCTGGGCATGCTTATGTCAGTGCAGCTATGACTGATGAGGCCTATCAGCTATGGTCAGACGGAGCCATTCTGTTCAATACAGGGGCCTGGAACCCAAGTAATTTCTTGCCGGTATCTGACGAATGGGGCAATACATATAGCCGCATCAGGGCAATCAATATCTTCTTGACCAATTTTGATAAAATACCAGAAGACCCAAATGTTCCGGGTCGAAAGGCCCGTATGAAAGGCGAAGCTTTACTATTACGTGGCTTTTACCATTCTATACTGTTTAGGGGTTGGGGCAAGATCCCTTTAATGGATCAGCCGCTTTCGCCCGCTACCGATGGCGATGCTGTATTCTTGAAACGAAGCGAATATGCAGAAGTGATGGATTTTATCATCAAAGATCTAGATGCGGGTATGGCCCTATTGCCACCTAAACACAGCGCCGGTTTATGGGGTAGGGTAACCAAAACCATTGGTTTGGCCATCAAATCGAGGCTTTACCTGTATTATGCAAGCCCTTTGCTTAATCCCGCTAATGATCAGGCCAGATGGCAAAAGGCAGCCCAGGCTTCTAAAGAGGCATTGGATATGGCCCTTGCTGAAGGATATGTGTTGGAGCCTAACTATGCTGATGCGTTCTTGAAATATGCCAATTCAGAATGTATCTGGGGCCGAAATATAGGTACGGGTGCCGTTGATGGTATTGACCAGGTAATGCAAACACTAGGCCATGCTGGCTGGTCAAATTGTGGGCCTGTACAGAGTTTTGTAGATGCCTACCAGATGAAGAACGGTCTCCCGATTACCGATCCGGCCTCTGGTTGGGACCCAAAGCATCCCTACACCAACCGCGACCCCAGACTTAACGCAACGGTACTCTACCCGGGTGCGAGATGGAAGGGCAGGACCATTAATATTTATGGACAGGATCGCCCCAGTACCATTCAGCCGGGTACTCATTATTGGTGGAGGAAATACTTGACAGAAAGTTTGAATCTGAACAATAATACAGGAGGGGTAACAAAGGCATTCTCTATCTATCGTACTGGTGAGCTTTACCTGAACTATGCAGAAGCACAGAATGAAGTAGCAGGACCAGACGGTACCGTATATGCAGCCATCAATGCCATTCGCAAACGTGCAGGGATGCCTGATATCCCAGCAGGCTTAAGCAAAGATCAGATGCGTGATGCGATGAGACAAGAACGTCGTATTGAACTTGCTTTTGAAGGCCATCGTTTCTGGGATGTAAGACGCTGGAAAATTGCAGAGGTAGTAGATAACAAGCCAGTATATGGAGTAAATTACACGCTCTCGGCAACCAACCCTACCGATACAACTTTTACCTATTTTGAAATGCAAAAGCGAACCTTTGATCCTAGAAAGCATTATTTTATGCCAATACCACAGCCAGAAATTGATAAACTGGTAGGCAAAAATCCTGGATTTAAGCAAACCGAAGGCTGGTAAAGGTTTTATATTATTTTTTAACGATAGGATAGCGAAAGGCTATCCTATCTTGTTTTTAGCACAAGCCGATATTTTTATTTATTAATTTAATATGTATTCAATAAAACAACTGTCACAATTGTTCTTTGTTATAGGTTTGGTTATATTATGTAATTATTCATCAAAGGCAGAAGAATATCAGCCAGTAAAAGAGATTGCAGGTCGGCATTTTCCTTGGCTTGTGAGT
This sequence comes from Pedobacter sp. Hv1, assembly GCF_001412215.1. Taxonomy (GTDB): domain Bacteria; phylum Bacteroidota; class Bacteroidia; order Sphingobacteriales; family Sphingobacteriaceae; genus Pedobacter. Next base: position 564,035 of record NZ_LLWP01000001.1, on the reverse strand, counting down.
TCATTAAAATTTAGCAAACTATCGGGCAGCGATGGTAAAGATGTTTTTGAACTTTCTACCAGCAGTAATCAGGTTAATATTGCTGCATCTAACGCAAATGCTGCTGCTCAAGGTCTGGGTTGGTACCTTAAATATTATTGTAAGAGGAGTATTTCTCATATGGGCGATCATACTGCTCCTAGCATACTACCTCAAATTAAGGAGAAGGTAAGGATTGTGTCGCCCTATAAACATCGCTATGCGCTAAACTATTGTACCATCAGTTACACCATGAGCTTTTACCGTTGGGAAGACTGGCAACGCGAACTAGATTGGATGGCCTTAAGTGGGGTTAATTTAATGCTCGCTCCTGTAGGTATGGAAGCGGTTTGGCAGAATACCTTGAGAAAAATGGGTTACAGTGATCAGAAAATAGCTGAATTTATTTGTGGGCCAGCATTTACTGCTTTTTTATTGATGGGAAACCTCGAGGGTTGGGGTGGCCCAGTTAGTCAAGCCATGATCGATCAGCAAGTAGTTCTTCAGAAAAAAATTATAAATCGGATGCATGAGTTGGGCATAGAGCCATTGATACATGGCTTCTATGGAGTGGTACCGACCTCATTTGGTGATGAGGTAAAGGCCGAAATTATTAAACAGGGAAAATGGCAAGGCTTTTCTCGGCCTGATTTCTTGGTTCCAAGAGATCCTGTATTTGCCGAAATGGCCGATATCTATTATTCAGAGATTAAAAAACTGTATGGTGAGGACTTACGTTATTTTGGTGGTGATCCATTTCACGAAGGCGGATCTACAAAAGGTATAGATGTAACTGCGGCAGCTTCAGGTATCCAAAAAAGTATGCAAAAAAACTTTCCTGGAAGTACCTGGGTGTTGCAAGGTTGGGGAGAAAATCCCTCAGAAGCACTACTTAAAGGTGTTGATAAAACTAAAACGCTGGTTATTGAGCTATTTGGAGAAAACACCAATAATTGGGAAAAACGAAATGCCTATAATGGTACTCCTTTTATCTGGAGTAATGTGAGTAATTTTGGCGAAAAAAATGGGCTTTATGGTAAGCTTCAACGTTTCGCTGATGAGGTGTATAAGGCAAAAAACAGTACTTATGGTGTTTACCTGGCTGGTGTGGGGATTATACCTGAAGGCATTAACAATAACCCTGTTGCATACGACCTGATGTTGGAATTGGGGTGGCATGACAAACATGTAAACCTACAAAATTGGATTACAGGATATCAAGAATATCGTTATGGTAAAACCACTGAAAATACAAATAAGGCCTGGAAAATTTTGCTGGAAACAGTATATAGTAGTCCTAAGGATTATCAGGAAGGTTCACCAGAATCTATATTTTGTGCTCGTCCAGCTACCACTATCCTTTCGGTGTCCTCGTGGGGTACGAGAAAAAGAGATTATAGTGTAGTTGCATTTAAGCAAGCAGTGCAGCTATTTGCAGCTGCCTCAAATGAGTTTAAAGGGGTTGAAACTTATGAGGTTGACAAGATTGATTTTGTACGGCAGGTATTGACCAACGAGGGCGATGTTGTATATACCAAAATGATGGATGCCCTAATCAAAAAAGATCCTATTGCTTTTAAAACCGAAAGCCAGAAATTTGAAGAAATGATCCTGATGCAAGATTCCCTGCTCAGTTCAAGCCGTTATTTTTCTTTGAACCGATGGCTACAGCAAGCTTCAGATTTTGGTAAGTCAACTAGCGATAAGGCCTTGGCGCTAAAAAATGCAAAGATTCAGATTACTTATTGGGGGCCGGATACAAACCCGAAAACTGATTTGCATGAATATGCCCATAAGGAATGGAGTGGACTCTTAGGCTCTTTGTATCTAGATCGATGGAAAAGTTTTGTCAGCTATCAATTGGATGTGATGGCTGGGAAAGAAGTAAAAGTTCCAGATTATTTTAAAATGGAGAAAGATTGGTCGGAACGTAAAGATTTGTTTAAATCCAAAAAAATAAGTGAGAAGGAATTAAAGAATCTCATTGCTAAAATCTTAAAATAAAAAAAGGCCGCTGGAAGTTTAATTTTCAGCGGCCTTTTTTACAGCTTATTTGAAGCTTATTTTTTAGCGTATTTAAAGTTTTTACCAATAAAACGTGCCGCTTCACCTAATTCTTCTTCAATACGTAACAGTTGATTGTATTTAGCAATCCTATCTGAACGTGAAGCCGAACCAGTTTTAATCTGGCCACAGTTTAAAGCCACAGCTAAATCTGCAATGGTTGTATCTTCAGTTTCACCACTTCTATGGCTCATTACCGAAGTATAACCACTATTTTGAGCTAAACTTACTGCATTAATGGTTTCGGTTAAAGAACCAATTTGGTTTACTTTTACCAATATTGAATTTGCAGTGTTGGTATCAATACCAGTTTGTAAACGTTTAACGTTGGTTACAAATAAATCATCACCTACCAATTGAACCTTATCACCAATTTTATCAGTTAAGCTTTTCCAACCAGTCCAATCATTCTCATCCATGCCATCTTCAATAGAGATAATAGGATATTTAACTGATAGGTCTGCCAAATATTGTGCTTGCTCTTCGCTAGAACGAATTACACCTGTAGCACCTTCAAATTTGGTATAATCGTATTTGCCATCTTTATAGAACTCAGAAGAAGCACAATCTAAAGCTAAATAAATATCTACACCTGGTTTGTAACCTGCTTTTTCAATTGCTTGTAATACAGTTTCAATAGCGTCTTCTGTACCGTCAAAAGTTGGAGCAAAACCACCTTCGTCACCTACTGCAGTAGATAAACCTCTATCGTGTAAAATTGCTTTTAAGTTGTGAAATACTTCAGTTCCCCAACGTAAAGCCTCAGAAAATGATGGAGCGCCAACTGGCATGATCATAAATTCCTGAAATGCAATAGGTGCATCAGAGTGAGAACCTCCGTTAATGATGTTCATCATTGGAATAGGTAGTGTATTGGCATTTACCCCACCAATGTAACGGTATAAAGGTTGTCTACTTTCTGCAGCTGCTGCTTTAGCAACGGCCAAAGAAACACCTAAAATAGCATTGGCACCTAAATTTCCTTTATTTTCTGTACCGTCCAAGTCAATCATTAACTTGTCGATTAAATTTTGTTCAAAAACATCAACACCCTGCAAGGCATTAGCGATTTTGGTATTTACATTTTCAACAGCCTTTAAAACGCCCTTACCCATGTAGGTCTTTTTGTCGCCATCACGTAATTCAACAGCCTCATGCTGACCAGTACTCGCACCAGATGGTACAGCTGCACGGCCCATTTGACCATTTTCTGTAACTACTTCAACTTCTATTGTTGGATTACCTCTGGAATCGAGGATTTGCCTTGCATGCACATCGATTATTAAACTCATTTTATTTATATTTTGATTTAAAAATACCCTTAGTGTAAAATATACAATTACCTAGGGCGTATCCAAAGTTAAAATAATTTTTAAATTATAGGATGGATAACTTTATTTTTTATCAGAAATGTATTTTTATGCCTGAAAATAAGCTGTTTAATGTGATTTGTTACTAAAAAAGCCATTGTAGAATATACAATGGCTTTCGAAGAATATAGTTGAATAATTAAGCTTTTTCGGCAAAAAATAATTTATAAACAAGGCCAGCCAAAACAGCCCCAGCAATAGGTGCTGCCCAAAATAGCCACAGCTGACTTACCGCTTCGCCACCTACAAATAAAGCTTGGCTTGTACTACGAGCTGGATTTACAGAAGTATTGGTAACAGGGATACTAATCAGGTGAATAAGCGTTAAACATAGGCCAATGGCTAAACCTGCAAAACCTTTTGGTGCACGCTCGTCTGTTGAACCTAAAATAACCAATAAAAAGATAAAAGTTAAAACCACTTCAGTTACCAAAGCAGCGACCATGCTATACTTGCCAGGAGATAATTCGCCATATCCGTTAGTTGCAAAACCACCAATGCTGCTGCCATTACCTGTTGCTATTACATAAAGCACACCTGCACCTGCAATACCACCTAAAACTTGGGCAATAATGTAGGGAACAAGATCTTTGGTATCTAATCTGCCAGCTACCCAAGCGCCAACAGAAACTGCGGGGTTTAAATGAGCTCCAGAAATATGCCCTAATGCATAGGCAATGGTAACTACGGTTAAGCCAAAAGCCAAGGCAACACCAACAAAGCCAATGCCTGCCCCGGGGTAATTACAAGCCAGTACTGCACTGCCACAACCACCTAGTACCAACCAGAAGGTTCCAATAAATTCTGCTACAAGTTTTTTCATTTTTTTTAGTTTATTTAAGTTTACGATAATTTGCAATGATATAAATAGGCTAAAAAAATAAAATGAACAGCTTATTTTGTCTCCATTTTTTGTTTAGCCTCTACCCACCACATCAGTTCGTTTATAAAAACAGCAGCTCTTTTGTCTGTACCTTCTTGATCCGTTGGTTGTCCATTTTCATCAAATGTTTTTTCTACGGTAGCTACAGGAAACATAGCAGGCACGGTTAAAGCGCCAATTTTCCATAAGCTAAATTGTAAGGAAGTGATTACCTGTGTTCCGGCAAATGCGCCAGCAGAAACTGTGGCAATTGCTATGGGTTTGCGCTTCCATTCTGCATACAATAAATCAGTTACATTTTTTAAACTCGCTGGATATCCACCATTGTACTCAGGAGTTACAACTATAATACCATCTGCATTGCTTACTGCTGCTGCAAGCGAAAGCATGTCTTCGGTTGGATTGGGAATAAACCTTAGGCGTTCTTCAAAAATTGGGAAATTATACTCCTTAAGGTCAATAATTTGGGCTTCGGCTAATTGGTGCTCGGTCAAGTAATTCTTGAAATAAAGGGCAACTCGATGACTATTTCGGCCATTTCTAACACTTGCCGAGATAATTGCAATATTTTTCATAAACTAATATATTATTTTATTTGCTGATAACATGAAGGAATCTTGTTCAAAATTTTTCAAAAAAAGAATGGTCAGCAACTGTCTGCGTTGAGTTTTGAACTGTATTTTAGAATTGGGGACTTTTTTGCTCGAATACAGTCAAATTTAACCCATTTGTTTTATCTACTGTTTGGTGTTAAAATGCATAAAAAAGGATGATAAGTTTGCCTATCATCCTAAAATATTGAATATCCTATTGGTATAGTTTTATTATTCCCACTTGAAAGTTTTAACGGCTACGGCATAAATCGCAACTCCCCAAATTGCCATGATTAATATCTGGTGTTTGACATCCCATAAATTTGCGCCTTCAAAAGCAACTTTGCGCATGGCATCATTTAAATAGGTAAGAGGCAATGCTCTGCTAATGGGCTGTAGCCAAGTTGGGAAGGCATCTATAGAAAAGAAAGTGCCCGATAATAAAAACTGTGGTAAGGTAATGATGTTTGAAATTGGCGGAATTGTACTCTCACTTTTGGCAATGCCAGAAACCACAAAACCAAATCCCATAAATACAATTACGCCAAGGGTAGCTAGTACCAACATATTGAGCACAGTAAAAGCCCCATTGATCAAAGTGAATTTAAAAGCAAAATGACCAATCAAAATAATAAATAAGGCACCCAATAAAGCAAAGCCGATACGTGCTATACCTTCGCCCAACACAATACTAGAGCGTTTTACAGGTGTAGCAAAAAAACGTTTGATCACTAGGTTCTGACGCAGGCTAAAAAACACAAATGCAGTACCAAATACCCCAGTGCTTAACAAAGAGAAACCCAATTGTCCTGGCAAGATAAAATCAATAGTGCGGTACAAACGACCACTTACTGTACTTGCTCTAATTTCTGTTACTGTTGGTTTTAGATTTTGGGTATTTAAATTATAAGAAAGCTCATTTAAAACCGATTTTAAGATGTTTCCTTTGTCTAAAGATGCTGAGGTATATTTCACGTTGGTGAAATAAGCAGGCACACCATTGGGGTTTTTTTCTACGCTAATTAAAGCATCATAAGTTCCTTTTTCTAATTTTTTATCAATGTTGTCCTGACTATCATTTTTGGTTAATCTAATGATCTTCATTTGGCCCAATGCATTTACAATTGGATTGTTTAGGTCAGAATTAGGTGCAACAGCCACATCTAATTTTGTTCCACCGCCACCTAAAAAGCCAAATACTAAAATAAAGATGAGTGGGAAGGCTAAAGTAAATACTACAGCCGATGGGCTGCGCATAATGGATCTAAAACTTGCTTTGGCAAGTGCTAAGGTAGCTTTGGTATGGCTATATGGTGTTTGCATGATATCGGAGTTGAAAGGTTAATAGATTAGTTGTATTGCTTGATTGTTGTAATTGTTAGGTTTTAAACAGTTATTGACTTAAAGCTAATCTTCACGCCATTCTTTGCCGGTAAGGTTAATGAATACATCTTCGAGATTGGCCTTTTTTACCTCTTTTTTACGCTCAAAACCACTAGCAATTAAATTGTCGATTAATTTATCTGGGGTATCTAGTGCAATGATCTGTCCACGCTCAACAAAAGCTACACGATCACATAATTGTTCAGCTTCATCCATATAATGTGTGGTAATCACAACCGTAGTGCCATTAGCCCTGATTTCGGTAATCAGATCCCATAAGTTTCTTCTAGCTTGTGGATCTAGACCTGTGGTGGGTTCATCTAAGAAAATGATCTTTGGCTCGTTGATTAAGGTAGTAGCAATAGAAAAACGTTGTTTCTGTCCGCCAGATAAAGCTTTGTACTTTGCTTTTGCTTTATCTTGTAAGTTCACTTTCTCTAACATTTCCATTGGGTTTACCGTTACACCGTATAAACCTGAAAACAGTTCCAACAGTTCTACCAAATTTAAGTTTGGGTAATAACCAGCAGCTTGGAGTTGCACGCCAATAATTCGTTTAATGGAACTAGGGTCTTTGTCTACAGAAAAACCATCAACAATTACTTCACCAGACGTTTTTTGACGCAAGGTCTCAATAATTTCTAAGGTTGTTGTTTTACCCGCACCATTTGGCCCAAGCAGCCCAAAAATTTCGTTCTCATAAACGTCAAAGCTCAAACCCTGAACTGCTTTGAAATCGTCGTAATTTTTTACTAGATCTTTAACGCTAATAATGGCATTATTCTTTTCCATGAGGATAAATGTAAGAAGGTTTAGAAGAATAGAGAATGAATTTTATCTGAATGGTAGTAAAATGTCGATAAAATGATGATTTTTCAGGGTGAAATGTGAACGCTCGACTAAAAAATGTTAAGGCCACAAGAGTTTAATCTTATGGCCTTAAATTGAATAAATTTTAATCAAAGTTATAACCTACCAGGTGAGCTCACCTTTAATCATGCCGATAAAATCATCGAATAAATAACGAGAATCGTGTGGTCCAGGAGAAGATTCTGGGTGGTATTGTACCGAAAATGCTTTTTTGCCTTTTACACGAATACCTTCTATAGAGTTGTCGTTTAAATTGACGTGTGTAATTTCTACTTTATCAGATTTTTTAACCTCATCAGGGATTACTCCAAAACCATGATTTTGAGAAGTAACTTCGCAATGGTTTTTAATAATATTTTTAACTGGGTGGTTCAATCCACGGTGGCCATTAAACATTTTCATAGTGCCAATGCCATTGGCTTCTGCCAATAACTGGTGACCCAAACAAATACCGAATAAAGGCTTATCAGCAGCTAAGATTGCTTTAACAGTGTCAATGGCATAAGGCATTGCCGCAGGATCGCCAGGACCGTTAGAGATGAAATAACCATCTGCACCCCACTTATCCATTTCTTCGAATGTGGTTTTTGCAGGATAAACTTTTACATAACTATCTCTCGCATCAAAATTGCGCAAAATGTTTTTCTTAATGCCCAAATCTAAGGCAGCAATTTTATAGGTCGCATCAGGATTGCCATAATAATAAGCTTCGGTAGTAGAAACTTGCGATGAAAGTTCTAAACCACTCATATCAGGCACCTCAGCCAATTTCTTTTTCAACTCCTGAAGATCGGTAATCTCAGAAGAGATAATGGCGTTCATTGCACCTTTGTTTCTGATGTGACGAACTAAAGCACGAGTATCAATTTCAGAAATCCCTACAATATTTTCATTTTGGAAATTATCCTGTATCGATTCTGAAGCTTCTTTTCTGCTGTATAGAATGTTGTAGTTTTTACAAACCAATCCGGCAATTTTTATCGAACCAGATTCAACCTCTTCTTTATGCATACCGTAATTGCCAATATGGGCATTGGTAGTTACCATAATTTGTCCAAAATAAGAAGGATCTGTAAATACTTCTTGATAGCCTGTCATGCCAGTATTAAAGCAAATTTCGCCAGTTGTTGTTCCAATTTTTCCGGCAGCCTTGCCATAAAAAACAGTGCCATCGGCCAATAACAAAATTGCAGGTAACTTGGTGTAGTTAGTCATGTGTATTCCAATAAGAATTGAGGGTAAAAAAAGAGAAAAAAGAATGGAATTTCGTAACGGTTTTGCCGTTTTTGTAAGATATTAAAGAAATCTGATCGAACTCATTCATTTCAGGATACAAAGGTAGGTTTTTCAATGGATTTTTCAAGAGTTTTTTGTCAAATTTTAATATTTATTTAGGTAATCGAAAATGACGAATAGGAAATAGGCTTTGGTTAAAACCTATCTGTTCTATTTTTGTAACCATGTATTAAATTCTATTTTCCATTTCCTATTCTCTATTGCCTATTTCCTATTCACCATTTCCTGTTATTCAATAATAAAACCTAATTTTGTCTATCAAAACAAAAAACATGTCTGTAAACAAAGAAATAAAGCGCATTACTACGCATATTTTGCAAGAAATGAAACACCGTGGTGAAAAGATCGCGATGTTAACCGCTTACGATTACTCTATGGCAACCATTTTAGATGATGCCGGTTTAGATGTTTTACTGGTTGGCGATTCGGCCTCGAATGTGATGGCGGGTCATGAAACTACTTTACCAATTACATTAGACCAAATGATCTATCATGCACAAGGCGTAGTTCGTGGTGCTAGTCGTGCATTTGTAGTGGTAGATTTACCTTTTGGTACCTATCAAGGCAACTCAAAAGAAGCCTTAAATTCTGCCATCCGCATTATGAAAGAGTCTGGTGCACATGGGGTAAAATTAGAAGGAGGTACAGAAGTTGTAGAATCTATTCAGCGAATTATTACAGCTGGAATCCCGGTAATGGGCCATTTGGGTTTAACTCCACAATCTATTTATAAATTTGGTACTTATACCGTTAGAGCTAAAGACGAAGCTGAGGCTAACAAATTAAAAACAGATATTTTGGCTTTAGAAGCAGCAGGCTGTTTTGCGGTAGTATTAGAAAAAATCCCTGCTAAATTAGCTGAAGAAGTAACAAAAAGTGTAACTATTCCAACTATTGGCATTGGTGCAGGACCAAGTTGCGATGGCCAAGTTTTAGTGGTGAATGATATGATTGGCCTAACCAAAGGATTTAAACCTCGTTTTTTACGTCAATATGTAAACCTTTACGATGGAATTTTAAATGCTGCCCAATCTTATATCAGAGATGTAAAAGCAAAAGATTTTCCAAATGAAAAGGAACAATATTAATTGGAACAAAGAATAAATTCAATTTGAAAAGCAGTTTTAGTGCTTCTCGGTTACGATAGTCCCGCTTTCCTTACAAGCCCAATAAAAATTGGGGCTTTTCATTCAATCGGGTTTAGTTTACTTCATTCAGTTCACAAAGAAAAAATAGAACAATTAAAACTCAAGTCTTGATACTTGATACTAAATACTTGATACTACAAAATGCCAATTACCGAAGCAGATATTTTATACGAAGATAACCATCTTATTGCCATCAATAAGCGCTCTGGCGATATTGTGCAAGTAGATGAAACAGGAGACGAACCTTTAGATGAGAAAGTAAAAAAGTACATTGCTGCCAAGTACAATAAACCAAATGGCGCTTTTTTGGGTGTGGTACATCGCTTAGATAGGCCTGTTAGTGGGGTAATCTTATTTGCAAAAACAAGCAAAGCTTTAGAAAGAATGAACGCCATCTTTAAAAATAGGGAAGTACGTAAAACCTATTTTGCGGTAGTTCGCAATAAGCCTGCTAGACTGGAAGGAAACTTAGTACATTGGTTAATTAAAAATCCACAGAAAAATTTAGTAACGGCCTATAACAAAGAGGTGCCGAATAGTCAACGTTCAGAACTAGATTATAAATTAATAGGAGAGGTTGGTGGTTTTTATTTGTTACAAGTAAATCCACTAACGGGGCGATCGCATCAAATTCGTGTGCAACTCTCTACCATGGATTGCCCAATTGTAGGCGATAATAAATATGGTTATCCACGTGGAAGTAGAAAAGGAAGTATTTGTTTACATGCCCGTAGATTAGAGTTTATCCATCCAGTACAAAAAGAGCCGGTCAACATTTTTGCACCTTTGCCCGTAGATGGGTTTTGGGAGCGTTTTGAAAAATTTTAAGTTGTTGATGTTTCTAACGAAATTGTTGAAGCAAAGTTGTTTGTAGGGAAAATGAAGGCTGAAAATTTTAACAATTCCCTATTGTTTTATTTGCAACGATTTTAATACTTTTGTGCAAAGAATAAATTATATACAGATGAAAAAAATATTTTTAACAGCATTAACATTGGGCTTTTTAAGCCTTACAATTGTTTCTTGCCAAAGCGAGAAAAAGGATGGTGCAGCAGATTCTACAGGTATAGCAGAAACTAAAACAGATACATCGAAAACGACAGTTCCTACAGCAGCTACTTCAACTACTCCAGCAACGGCAGAAGAAATTGAAAAAGCCAAAGTTTCAGCTCCAGATTTTTCAGTTTCAGAAATTAATGAGGGATTTAAAGAGTTTACTCCAATTAAAGAAGAATATGTAGCAGCACTTGCAAAGAAAGATGTTCCTGCTGTAAAAGCAGCGCAAGATAAGTTTAATGCCTGGGCAACAAAAGCATCAACTTGGGGTGCTAAACTGCCAGTTAAAGAAAATCAAAAGTATATCGAATACTACGAAAAACTAGTTCAGCAGTGGACTATCGCTGGAAAAACAGCAGCGAAATAACTAAAAACAAAGCCCATTACAAACGTAATGGGCTTTGTTTTTTAATCAATCTAATGACAATCCACTTTGGTAAAAACCATCGCTTGCCCAAAAGTTAACTTGGCAATATTTTTAAAAACAGTTTTTCCATTTTGTTCTTCAATGTCTCCAAAACCCTCTAACAGTTGATCTCCCTTTTTGAGAAAAGCAACTTGTCTAACAGATTCGGTTCCTTCAGCTTTAAAAGTGTAGTCTGCAATTAAGGTATCACCCCTCATTTCTCCTTTAAAAATTCCGGTATTTTTATCTTTCTCGTACAATTTATAGTTTAACTCTCCAGTTGTAATCGAACCACTGGTCATAACAGTTAGGCTTGCCGTATCTTTATCTTTAACATATGCATAACAAAGCTGTTCAGTGCTTGGTGTAATTGTGGTATCCAAAGCCAGCGAATCGTTAGTGCTTTGTTCGGTTTTGTTACCCTGACATGCTACAAATAAACTTGCAAGGCTGATCAGTATCAAAAAAGTTTTTTTCATTGGAATATCATTTGAGTTTTAGCTTCATTTATTTACCTTTTCTAAAGTATCAACAGTAATGGTACAAAAAAGTTTCGCAGATCGATAAATAATCGGTTCAAAAGAAAACCCCGCTAAGGAGCGGGGCTAACTAATCAATCATATAAATATGAAACTCTTATGTTACCAAACATAGGTGCCAGCAGAACCGGCAGGTAAGGTGGTGGTTACAATCTTGCCATCATCTTTAATATTAAATGTTTGGTCTGATGTGCTAGTGTTCATTACAATCAATGCTTTTTTACCTTCTGGAGTTTTAAACGCTACATTAGACAAGGTATTGTTTAAGGTAGAACCTATGCGCACAGAACCGGGTTTAACAAATTTAGAAGCATGAGCAATTACATAATAAGCTACATTTCTACTTACAGCTGGAGCAATAGTGATCGCACCTAAACAAGTGGTACAGCCTCCATCTGGCGTATGCGGATTATAATTTGCATCTGCTGCCAAGTTCCATTCCAATACATTGCGGCTCCAGTTTCTGGTGGCACCTACAATTAAGGTAGATACATGCCATTTCAGGTCTTCTGCAAAATTACCCGGTCCACCAACCCATTGCTCTGTGAAATACACATTCTTGTTAGGATAGGCATTGCGAACGGTAGAGAGCGCCGAAATGTTACCACCATACAGATGGAAAGCAGAGCCATCTACATAAACATTGGCAGCAGGATCAGCTAAAATTGTCATCGGATAATCTGGTCGATCGGCATTATGGTCGTACACAATAATTTTAGTAGCTAAACCAGCGGTTTGGAAGGCTGGCCCAAGAGCACTTTTAATAAAATTAGCTTGATCTACAGCCTCCATATACATACTTGGTGTATTCCCGGGGTGTAATGGTTCATTTTGTATAGTAATGGCATCTATGGTAATACCTTGCGCTTTCATGGCCTGGATATACTTTACAAAATACTTTGCATAAGATTGATAGTATTCGGGTTTTAAACTTCCGCCTTTGTACGCTTTGTTGGTTTTCATCCAAGTTGGTGCTGTCCATGGAGAGCCCAAAATTTTAATATTTGGATTGACTGCTAAAATCTTCTTTAGAATAGGGACCAAATCGGTCATTTCAGCTTCAATAGAAAAGTAATCTTGGTTAATGTCGGTTTGTCCCGTTGGCCTTTCATTGTAGGTAAAAACGTTGGCACTGAGGTCTGATGCGCCAATACTTACCCGTAAATAACTCACCCCAATAGCACCTTCTTCATTTGAGAACAATTCTTTAATTAAAGCGTCTTTTTCGGCTGTACCTAAACTGTTCATTAAAGTGGCACTTCCTCCGGTTAAAGTATAACCAAAACCATCAATAGTTTGAAAAACTTGCGATGGGTCTACTTCTATAGTTGTATTTCCATTGTTTGTTGCCGAAAAATTAAGTGCAACATTTTGCTTTTGTAGCAATACCGATCGATCACCTTTGGTTAACCAAAAACTAACATCGCTGGTTACCGGCGTAACTACTGGAGGTAATGTTGGCCCACCTTTATTGTCATCTGTCTTTGTACCTTTTTTACAAGCACAAGAAACCAGAATAACGGCAAAGCCAAAAAAGATGCTCGAGAAGAATTTCATACTGGTCATGTTTAAGGGATGTAATTGAATTTGATTTTTTTGTCCCCAAGTTGAATTTGGAATTCCCCGGCTTCGGTTACTTTTTTAAGTTCGCTATTTACAAAAGCAATGTCTTCAGCTTTAATTTTAAAAGTAACTGTTTTGCTTTCACCAGCCTTTAATTCAATTTTATCGAAGCCTCTTAAACGTTTAATATCTGGACTGATATCACTAGCAATCAAATCTGAAATATATAGCAATACGCTTTCTTTCCCGATCACTTTTCCTGTATTGCCTACGTCAACACTAATCGTTAAGCTTTCGCCTTTCTTTAAGGTGTTTTTACTTAGTTTGATATCGCCATAGCTAAAAGTAGTATAACTTAATCCATGGCCAAACACATATTGAGGGTTGTAATCTGCATCGTAATTGTAGATACCTTCAGTAGTTCCTCTTGCCTCAGACGGTTTGTGGTAATAAGTAAATAGCGCATTTGGAAATTGTGGGTAGGTATAAGGTAATCTTCCAGATGGATTAACGTCACCATATAGAATATCGGCCAGTGCATTGCCACCAAAATTACCTGGCAAATAGGTTTGTACAATGGCGTTCATTTTCTTCTCAAACTTGCTAATTACACGTGGACGACCTTCATTTAAAACTAAAATGATTGTTTTTCCGGTTGCTGCTAATTTTTGCGCCAATTCGGTTTGTAAATCTGATAAATACAAATCGCTCAAGTTGCCCGGAGTTTCTGTGTAAGAATTTTCACCTAAACAGAGCACAACTACATCTACATTTTTTGCGGCAGCAATTGTTTCTTCCATTTTATCGGCATACTCTTCAAAATATTTGCCGCTCATTTTGTAGCTAACTCCTGGGCTATAGGTTACATTTTCTTTGCCAACCTTGTTTTGTAAAGCTTCTAAAATGGTATTGTATTTGGCTGCAAAATCTTCTACTTTCTCACCTTGCCACGAGTAGGTCCAAGCACCATTTAAGGTTCTCATCGAATTGGCATTCGGGCCAGTAACCAAAATTTTGGCCGATTTACTTAAAGGCAATACATTGTTAGTGTTTTTTAATAAAGTGATAGATTCTGCTGCGGTATTTTGCGCAGCCTGCTCATAGGCTTTACTTCCAAATTCTGGATAATCCTTAATGTTTGTAGTAGGTTTGTTGAATAGGTCAAGTTCATATTTCACTGTTAAAATTCTTCTTACTGCATCGTCTATCCGTGTTTGTTTCACTTTTCCCTCTTTAACTAAAGCAATTAGATCATCGCAAAATGGTTCATATTGATAAGCGATCATAGACATATCTATACCAGCATTAATGGCAATCATTACGGCTTCTTTATTGTTTTTGGCAATATGGTCTCTTTTATACAAGTTCTCAATATCGCCCCAATCGGTAACTACTAAACCTTTAAAGCCCAGTTCTTCTTTTAACAATTTGGTTAATATTTTGTAGCTAGAATGTACAGGTACGCCATTAATCAGTCCCGAATTGATCATAATTGTTTTTGCACCAGCATCAATGGCTGCTTTAAATGGAGGTAAGTGGTACTCTCTTAAAGCTTGGTCAGAAATAATAGCAGGTGTTCTATCTTTACCAGAAACCGGAACTTGGTAACCTAAAAAGTGTTTAATGGAAGCCGCAACCTTAAAAGGATTGGCAATGTTGTTGTCTTTTCCTTGGAAACCATAGATCATTTGTTTGCCTAATTCTGAAATTAAGTAAGGATCTTCTCCAAAACTTTCCCACTGACGTGGAAAACGAGGATCAGCTCCTAAATCTAACAAAGGCGAAAATGCCCAAGGAATTGAACTTGCCCTGGTTTCGTAAGCTGTAATTTCAGCTCCTTTTAGTACCAATGCTCTGTTAAATGTAGCGGCCTGACCAATCTGTTGTGGAAACATGGTGGCACCTGCAGTATAGGTTTCGCCGTGAATGGCATCTATACCATACAATACAGGGATCGCATTTTTGTTAGACATAGCTACCTGTTGTATTTTACTTACTACCTCAAACCAATGTTCAGGAGTTCTAGCTCTGTTGTTCGATGCGTTGAGTACAGAGCCTAATTTATATTTAACCAATGCTTTTTGCATCGCAGCCTCATCTAAGGTGAATGGTTCATCGCTGCTAAAACGATCTTTACCTTTGCCAATCACATCTAAAGTAATTTGGGCCATCTGCCCAACTTTTTCTTCCAATGTCATTTTGGCCAATAAAGAATTTACCTTTTGTTGTAATGCGGTTTGGTTTTGTTTCTGTTGTGCAAAAACGTGTAGACTTGTTAACGTAAGCAATAGCACCAAGCTATAGTTTCTAATGTTCATATCGATTTAAGTATTTTGGATGTAAGAACTCCTAAAATACTGCGATTTTGCATTAAAACCGAACAATGTAAGTCAATTATTTTAAGATAAATAATTGATTTTTAGTCGCTTAATAAGGTTTTGATACGCTTAGTCCGCATCTTTTTAAAATTGTTTCTAATTGATAATGAGCCGATAAGCATTTGGCTCAATTGGGGTTTGCCATTTTTGCTAATGCGTTTAAATAACATGGCCTTGTAGTGGTAAAATGCAGGTGTTTTTTTTGTAAAAAAGATGTGTGTTTGCAAAGTTTTGGCAAAATTTGCCATCGATCACTTTATTTATGATCAATGGCAAGATGCATTTTGTTGTCTTGCTGGTATGAAGATAAAAAACAAGCGCAACAATTTAAAATAATCACCAATTAAAATTAAAAGATCGATGATGTGTTTTTCAAGAATGCCATTACTACATCGCTGGATGGTTTTTTATCCTGTATAATTTGCTTTAAAATCTGATTGAGGCCTTCTCTAACTTTAGCCCTTTCAATTTTGATTTTTCTACCTACAACGGCCTCTTGGTAGACCAACTCTTGATTGGCATTGTAAAATTTAACAATAGCGTTTTTGGGTGTTTTTACATTGCTTTCTACTACCCAATTGGCAAAATTGGCATTTTCTTTTTTTTCTTGTGCGCTTAGGCTTAAGCTGAGCATTGCAATGAATGTGCTGATCAATAGTTTCATGTGGTGTGATTTTGTTGAACTAAAAGTATAACCCTCATCAAACATTTATTTTTAGCGTAGTTATATGTACTTTAAAAATGGTTAGAGTTATCTTTTTATAACATAAAAGCCATAACGTTATGTTTTTGAGCCGAAATAACAGTTGAAAATGTCGTTTGTCTACAAAATGTTGTTGTTTGTCGTCATTTGTGAATAAAAAAGTACGATATGTGGGCTAAAGGTTATTTTTGTAAGTAATGAATAGTTATAGGTTTTCGGATAAACCGATTTCAGTTAATAGAATTGTTGCTCATGTTGCTTTTTGGGTAGTAGTTTGGCTATTTACCTCTTTTGTGTATGGCTACAATAAGCAGGATTTTGGTATGGCATTGGAGAATAATCTTTCCTTTTTGCCTATCCATATCTTATATTTTTATACCGTTGCGTACTTTTTGCCTAGGTTTCTATTCAATAAACAATACTTTATCTTTTTTTTCCTACTGCTACTCTGTGTATTTATACTTATTCCATTACTTACCAGGTTAATGGATGTATTTGTTGTTGAACCTAAGCTAGATGCATATTTAAAAAGCAAAGGTTATTACAAATGGGATAAAGTTACTGGAACAATTTGGGAGCGATTGACCAATGCAGATGCCTATTTAAGCGCATTTAAAGGAGCAAATCTGGTGGTTTGGGTAGCCATAGCAATCAGGTCATTTAAGCTTTGGTACGAGCGCCACCATGCAGCCTTACAAGCCGAACTCAATTTCTTGAAAGGACAGATTCATCCACATTTTTTGTTCAATACACTAAATAACCTCTATGCATTAACCCTAAGCAATTCACCTAAATCGCCAAATATTGTAATGGGGCTCTCAGAAATTTTAAGGTACATGCTTTACGAATGTAATGTAGAACGTGTGGCACTTAAAAAAGATGTTGAAGTGTTGGAAAGTTATATATTGATAGAGAAAATTCGTTATGAAGAACGACTTGACCTGAGTTTTACAAAAACTGGTAATATTGATGTACATCAAATTGCGCCTCTGTTATTGTTGCCTTTGGTAGAGAATGCTTTTAAACACGGAGCAAGTGAGAAAGTAGGAGAGGCTTGGGTAAGCATTGATTTATCGGTTAAAGATAACTTGCTTAAATTTAAGGTAGGCAATAGTAAAGCAGAAACGATTGATCAAATGGCGTCCAACCATTATGGTAAAATTGGCTTAGAAAATGTACGTAAACGATTACAGATCATTTACCCCAATGCGCATGAGCTTAAAGTATTTAACGAAGAAGAAATGTTTGTAGCTATACTTGAAATTAACTTGGATAAAATGAGCACACTATAACCATGAAAATCAAGACACTTATAGTTGATGATGAGCCTCATGCCCTAGAGGTGATAGAAAATTATTTACAGCATTTTTCTGATATTGAACTCGTTGCAAAATGTCCGGATGGGATTAAAGCCTTTCAAATTTTACAGCAAAAATCAATTGACCTGGTTTTTTTGGATATTAAAATGCCGGGTTTAAATGGTACAGATTTAATAAAAAGCTTAAAAAGTCCACCCAAGGTGATATTTACCACTGCTTATAGTGAATATGCAGTTGATGGATTTGAATTGAATGCGATAGATTATTTACTGAAGCCGATTCCTTTTGATCGGTTTTTAAAATCGATGGATAAAGTATTAGCACATTTTGGCAATAATAAACAAATTGTGCTTTCAGAAAAGCAATCATTGGCCAATACAGAGAAATTTCTTTACCTCAAGGTCGATCGTAAAATGATGAAGATCAATGTCAATGAAATCTGTTGGATTGAAAGCATCAAAGACTATGTAAAAGTAGTCTTGTCAGATAGGGTGTTGATCTCTAAACAAAAAATCGGCCTGTTAGAAGAGTTATTACCAGAAGAACAGTTTTGCAGAATCCATCGTTCCTTTATCATTTCCATTGCCAAAGTAGAAAGCTATTATGCTTATGCGGTAGAGATTTTGGGCAGAGAACTTCCCATAGGGAGAAATTACAAACAGAATGTACAAAAGAGCTTTAGAGATACGCAGTATTAGATTTTAAAAATAATAAACTCTTTTCACACACCTGTAGCAATTGGGCAGGCAAAGTTTCGCTTAAATAAGGGTGCGAGGCACCATATACGTGATTGGCATGCTCAATTTTAATCAATCTGCTATTGGGATTTGCATCAGCTAATTTTTGGGCTGTTTCAAAAGGTACATTTACATCATCACTGCCTTGTACAATTAACCATGGAACATGAATTTGTTTAGCCGCATTGATAATGTTTAACTGCGCTTTATTTGCCTCAAAATCTGTTAACAAAGTAACATTAAGCGGCATTTTTTCCTTAGTTCTTGCATTCACTACTTCAATTTTTCCATTTTTTCGCCATTCATCCTCTTGCTCTTTTTTCCAAAGGCTACTAAAATCGGCTATGGCACTCCACGTAATTAAAGCTTTCACCTGTGGATTATTGGCTGTCTGTATAATGCTTAATCCACCACCTCTGCTATGGCCAATTAAGAAAACCTCTTTTACGCCTAAGTTCTGTAGAGCATAATTGATGACCAAATCTACATCTATCATTTCTTTCGAAACGGTATTTGAGGCAAATGCGGCCATATCACTTACATCATTTGGTTTTTCGAGTGTTACTCCACTGTGCGACAGGTTAAACTTTAAATAACGATAGCCATTTTGCGCAAAATAACGAGCTACCAGATGGTGTGCCCCCCAATCTTTAAAGCCCTTAAAGCCATGAACAAAAATTATGAGTGGTGTTTTTGTGTTTTTATCGTCATAAGTTAAATCGCCTATAATAGGTTTTTGATCGGCTCCTGTTAACGAAAACTGTTCTTTATGTATCATAATCTATGTTCAATTGCTATTTTTAACAATAATAACAAATTTAAAAAAACTTGGTTTGTTAATTTTGGGTTAATTTAAAACCTTTCTAAATTAGCCTAAATTACAGCATAATGACAGATATGCGGGTTTACGTTTTTACTTTTGTTCGCACTAAAATTAATAGGCTGTACCCATTTTGGAATATTTAAAGATTATTGCATTTACACATCAACAGATTGATCTAAAAGCTTTAGGGAAATTAGTAATATGTGAGCATACGCTGGACGATAGGTTGAGAAATATCCAATCAGAGTTAAATATCAAAGAGATATTTTACGTTGGTACTTGTAATCGCGTTGAGTTTGTATTTACTTCTTCTCATGAATTGGATAAGGCTTTTATTAGTCGCTTTCTGCATGTTTTAGATATGGGCTTGCCCGAAGAATACATGGAGCAGTTTATTGCAAATGTTTCAGCGTACGAAAAAGTAGAGGCCTTTAACCATTTGTTGCGTACTTCTTGCTCTTTAGAGAGCTTGGTGGTTGGCGAGAAAGAAATTTTGGCACAAGTACGTAAAGCTTATGAAGCTTGTAGAGTAGCCGGTTTTACAGGCGATTACATGAGAATGATCATGAACCGTGTGGTTAAAACTGCCAAGGAAGTTTATACGCACACTAATATCTCAAAAAATCCAGTATCTATTGTTTCTTTAGCGTATCGTAAACTGCGAGACCTGAACATGTGTGCCAATTCTCGTTTGTTAATTATCGGTGCCGGAGAAACCAATAAAAATATTGCCCAATACCTTAAAAAGCATAAATATTCTAATTTTTCTGTTTTCAATAGAACAATTGAAAAAGCAGAAGGATTAGCAAAAGAATTAAATGGTACTGCATATCCACTTTCGGCTTTGGCCGATTATAAAGACGGCTTTGACGTAATCATTACCTGTACTGGTGCTACCCAGCCCATTATTACAGAAGAAATCTATCTCAGCTTATTAAATGGAGATACTACTAAAAAAGTAATTGTAGACTTAGCAATACCTAATGATACAGCTCCAGAAGTGGTCAAAAATTTCCCAATGCACTTTATCGAAGTAGAATCGCTAAAGGAAACGGCCCGTAAAAATATCCAAGAACGTTACGACGAATTGATCAATGCAGAGCATATCATCGACGAAAATATTAAAGAATTTGAAACCGTATTGCGTCAGCGCAAAATAGAAATCGCCATGAGCGATGTGCCTAAAAAAATCAAAGAGATTAAACATACAGCCATCAATGGTGTTTTTGCCGACGAAATCAATACTTTAGATGACAATTCGAGAGCGGTTTTGGAACGGGTTATGGATTACATGGAGAAAAAATGCATCACCATCCCGATGGTAATGGCAAAAGAAATCCTGGTAAAAAATAGCTAAGGCTTTAATTAGCTTGATCAAGCATTTCTATACAGACCCTCTTTCGAAATTTTGATTAAATTTGCGGAAAAACTAGCATAAAGGTGAAGAAAATAATTATTGGTACACGCGGAAGCGATTTGGCATTATGGCAGGCTAACAATACAAAAGATAGGTTAGCTGGCATCGGTATAGATGCAGAATTAAAAATCATTAAAACGCAGGGCGATAAAATATTAAATCTTAGACTGGACAAACTAGAGGGCAAAGGATTTTTTACCAAAGAATTGGAAGAAGAATTACTTGACGGAAGTATCGATATCGCAGTTCACTCTCATAAAGATTTACCAACTACCAATCCAGAAGGATTGATCATTGCAGCAGTTACAGAACGTGAAGATCCCTCAGAGTTATTGCTGATCCTTAAAGATTGTGTAGATGTAAGCCAAAAATTGTCTCTAAAAAAGGGAGCAATGGTAGGTACATCATCAAATCGTCGTAAAGCACAGTTATTGGCCTTACGTTCTGATCTGAATATTGAAGATCTTCGCGGAAATGTACCTACACGTATCCAAAAACTTCGTGATGAAGATTACGATGCCATTATGCTGGCCAAAGCCGGTGTAAATAGATTGAACATCGATTTAAGCGAATTTCATGTAGAGATAGTAGATACCACAGAGCTTGTTCCGGCGCCTGCACAAGGAGCTTTGGCTATTCAGATCCGTGAAAACGATGCCGAATTGTTTACTTCGCTACAACAAATCCATAATCAAGCTACTGCCGAAGAAATTGCAGTAGAACGTAAAGTACTGAACCTTTTTGAAGGCGGTTGCCACATGCCACTAGGCTGTTACTGTAAAAAAGAAAATGACCAATTTGAAGTTTGGACTTCAAAAGCAGAAACTGACGAAGATTTTCCAGATCGCTTGTTCGTAAGAGCCACAAATACAGAAGGTTTAGCCGAAAAAATTGTGGCCAAATTTAATAAAGAGCGAAAAATGCCAGCCAAGGTATTTATCTCGAGAGAAATTGGCGAGCATAGCTATTTTAGAAAAGCTTTAGAAAAAAATAACATCGAAATAGAAGGACGATCGTTGATCCGTACTTTTCCAATTGTGAATATTTTAGATCCATTTTATTTAAAACATCTCGATTGGATATTCTTTAGCAGTAGAAATGGGGTAGAATATTTCTTTAAACTCAACCCAGTTTTACCTAAAAAGGTGCAATTTGGTGTTGTAGGCCGTGGTTCTGAAGATACTTTAAGAAAGTTTGGTCACCTGGCAGATTTTGTTGGCGAGAGTGGAGATATTGTAGAAGTGGCTGAAGAATTTGCAAAATTAGTGGTGGGTCAGACAGTAATGTTCCCAAGGGCACAAGATTCATTGTTGAGCATTCAGAAATCTCTGGGCGCAGATACAAAAATTGTAGATCTACCCATTTATGAAACGGTAATTGAAGATAACATTGATGGAACCGCTGCTGAGATCTTGATCTTCACCAGTCCATCAAATGTAGATGCCTACTTTACCGATAATTTATTAGAACCAGAGCAAAAGGTAATTGCTATTGGCAACTCTACAGGTAAAAAGTTTGAAGAAATGGGCGTAAAATATGCTTTGCCTTATTCTCCAGATGAGATTGGACTAGCAGAAGCCGTTTTTGGAATTGATATCTAATTGAACGATAAAACAATGATACATAGACCCCGTAGGTTAAGAAAAAACCCAATTGTGAGAGAGATGATTGCCGAAACACGGTTGTCAAAAGACATGTTTATTTATCCGTATTTTGTGGTGCCTGGCAATGGTGTAACCAAAGCCATTGATGCCATGCCTGGAATTAGCCATTTCTCTACAGATACCTTGTTAAAAGATGTAGAAAAAGGATTAAAACTAGGGGTCAATAAAATTATGTTATTTGGTGTGGGTGATGAGAAAAGTGAAGATGCACATGCCGCATATGATGCTCATTCTCTGGTACCTGTTGCGGTTAAAGAATTAAAGAAAAATTTTGGCGACGATTTATATGTTGTAACAGATGTTTGCGTTTGTTCTTATACCACCCACGGTCATTGTGGGATCATGAAAGATGATTATATCCAAAATGACGCAACAGTAGATTTGATTGCTAAAATGGCTTTAAACCATGCCGAAGCTGGCGCTGATATGTTAGCCCCTTCTGATATGATGGATGGACGTGTGGCGGCAATTAGACAAAAGTTGGATGGAAGTGGTTTTGTGAATGTAGCCATCATGTCTCATGCTACAAAATTTGCATCGGCCTATTATGGCCCATTTAGAGAAGCTGCAGACTGCGCCCCAAACAAAGGTGACAGGAAAGCTTATCAGATGGATTTCAGAAATGGAACCGAAGCGGTTAGAGAAGCGTTATTAGACGAGAGTGAAGGAGCAGATGTATTGATGGTAAAACCAGCTTTAGCTTATCTGGATATCATTAGCAAATTGAAACAAAACTCAGACCTGCCAATTGCCTGTTACAATGTTTCTGGAGAATATTCCATGATCAAGGCAGCAGCGCAAAAAGGCTGGATAGACGAACAAAAAGTAGTAATGGAAACCATGCACGCTTTTGCCAGAGCAGGAGCAAGCATTATCACCACTTACCACATTAGAGATATAGTAGAGCAGAAATGGATATAGGGGAGTTATAAGTTCTACGTCATAAGTTTTAAGTTACATATACCGCTTACTACTTACAACGTACCACTTACCACTTAAAACTTAATAAATGTTAGAATCGTTAAAGAAAATATTCTCAGGAAACGAAGAAGAGATGCCGGTAAATACAGGTAGCAAGCCTGATATTAGTCGTGAGAAATCGGCAGAGCTGTATGCGAAATCGAAAACCTTTTTCCCTGGTGGGGTAAACTCGCCAGTTAGGGCGTTTAAATCGGTTTACGGTACCCCATTGTTTATTCAAAAAGGCGATGGTTGTATGATCTGGGATGCTGATGGCAACCAGTTTATTGATTTCTGTGCAAGTTGGGGACCTCTTATTTTGGGCCATAACAATGCAAAGATCAGAGAAAAGGTAATTGAGGTAATGCAGAATGGCATGAGTTTCGGTGCACCAACAGCTTTAGAAAACGAATTGGCCGAGCTGATTATCAAGAACAACAGTTTTGTAGAGAAGATCCGTTTTACCAGTTCGGGTACAGAAGCAGTAATGTCGGCCATTAGATTGGCTCGTGGTTATACCGGAAAAGATAAGATCATCAAATTTGAAGGCTGTTACCATGGTCATAGCGATTCTCTTTTGGTAAAAGCGGGTTCTGGTCTGGTTACCTTTGGCGAAACTTCTTCGGCAGGTGTACCCAAATCTTTTGCTGCAGAAACCATTGTTATTGCTTTAAACGATAAAGAAGCCATTACTAAAGCCTTTGAACAATTTAAAGATCAGGTGGCTGCGGTAATTATTGAAGGAATTCCGGCCAATAATGGATTGTTGTTACAAGACAAAGACTACATCGAATTTTTAAGAGCAACTTGTACTGAACATAAAGCTTTATTGATTTTTGATGAAGTGATTACCGGTTTTAGACTAGGTTTTGAAGGTGCAGCAGCACATTACGGCATCAAACCAGATATTGTAACTTATGGAAAAATTATAGGTGGTGGTTTACCAGTAGGGATGTATGGTGCTTCGGCCGAAATTATGGGGCATATTTCTCCAGATGGTGGTGTTTACCAAGCAGGCACCTTATCGGGTAATCCGGTAGCCATGGCAGCGGGTATTGCTACTTTAACTGAGCTTTTACGCTCAGGTTTTTATAAAGAATTGAATGCAAAGGCGCAAGAATTTGCCGAAAGTATTCAACGTTTTGCAAGTGCAAAAAACTACAAATTTAAAGTATTTACCATTGGTTCTATCTTTTGGTTTGCCTTTACCGATAAGGATAAAATACAAACTGCCGAAGACATTGACCCAACAAGCATGGAGAAATTTAAAATCATGCACCGCGAATTGTTAAATCGAGGCATTTATTTAGGTCCATCGGGTTACGAGGTAGGCTTTGTATCGGCATCACATACCAAAATTGAACTAGAGAAAGCAAAAAGAGCTATTTTTGATGCTTTAGACTTGGTTTTTAGAAAACAATAAAATGAAAAAATCGATCGTCATATTCTACTTGTTATTGCTCTACGCTTTGTCGGAGATGTTTTGGTGGGGCACTGTTGTAATTAAACTACAGCCTCAAAGGGTAGGGATGATCATTGGAGAAGGTGCTGTTTTTATCTTTCTACTTTGTGTAGGAGCTTATTTTATTCACGCCTCTATTAAAAAGGAAGATCGTTTGCATGAGCGACAACAAAATTTCTTGTTATCGGTTACACACGAATTGAAATCGCCTTTGGCAGCAATTAAACTTTCTTTACAGACTATTGTAAAGAGAGATCTGGATAAACAGATGCAAACCTCTTTGCTCAATAACTCGCTAAAAGATATTGAACGGCTGGATGACCTGGTGGAAAACATGTTGTTGGCTACAAAAATCGAAAGTAGAACCTATTCTTTTCCGAAAGAGGAGTTCGATTTTTCAGAATTGGTGACCAAAATTACCGATCGCTTACAAGTACATTCATGTGGTAACCAGCAAATTATCAAAGCAGCTATTCAATCTGATGTTAAAGTGGTGGGCGATAAATTCGCTTTGTCATCAGTAGTGACCAATTTAGTAGAAAATGCGGTTAAATATTCAGGCCCATGTGCCGAAGTTGCAGTAGAACTCTGTCAAAATGACGGTAAGGCCTTTTTAGTCGTTTCAGACACGGGTCCGGGCATTCCAGATGCCGAAAAGATGCTTATTTTTGATAAATTTTACCGAGTTGGCGACGAAAATGTGCGTAAATCAAAGGGTACTGGACTTGGCTTGTTTATTGTTAAAGAGGTATTACAAAACCACGACGCTGATATTAGCGTTAAAGATAACGTACCGCAAGGTGCAATTTTTGAAGTAACATTTAATTGATATGCCACAAAAATTAAGAATACTGTTGGTAGAAGACGAAGATCATTTGTTAGATGCCATTAAATTAAACCTCGAATTAGAAGGTTATAAAGTTCACGCTGTTAAAGACGGTAAAACTGCATTAAAAGTTTTTAAGGAAGAACGTTTCAACTTGATTATTTTAGATGTAATGTTGCCTGAGATGGACGGTTTCCAAGTATGTGAAACCATTCGTT
Source organism: Pedobacter sp. Hv1 (assembly GCF_001412215.1). Taxonomy (GTDB): domain Bacteria; phylum Bacteroidota; class Bacteroidia; order Sphingobacteriales; family Sphingobacteriaceae; genus Pedobacter. The sequence goes on along the minus strand of NZ_LLWP01000001.1, from coordinate 538,339 downwards.
TAGAAAATACCGAAGTCCCTATTTTATTTTTAACAGCTAAAAATACAAGCGAAGACCGGGTAATGGGTCTTAAAAAAGGAGCTGATGATTATTTGGTTAAACCTTTCAATTTAGAAGAACTTATTCTTCGTGTTGGAATTTTAGTAAAACGTAGCTTAAAGGCTGATGACCTAAAAGAGTTGAACTCTTATAAAATTGGCGATAAAACCATTTATTTCAATTCATTTGAGTTGAAACAAGATGATGGTGTAGTGGTACCTTTAACTAAAAAGGAAACCATGCTGTTGAAATTATTGATTGAGCGCAAGAACGAAGCCGTATCTCGTGAGCAGATTTTAGAAACAGTTTGGAACTACGACGTATATCCATCTACTAGAACGATTGATAACTTTATCCTTACTTTCCGTAAATACTTTGAACCAGACCAAAAAAATCCAGTGTATTTCCACTCGATTAGAGGTGTTGGTTATAAATTTACAGACATCACAAATTAATGTATAATACCTGGAGCAGATATGCTTTAATGGCAACTTTTGCCATGTCGGCATTGGTAAGTTTATATTACAATCAATATCAGCTGGCTGCAATAGCCGGCTTTCTCTTTGCCTTTGTGTTATGGAGCCATTTTAAGCACAGTTCTGTGTTATTGGCCTCTAAACATTTTAAAGATGCAAATTACGAAAGAGCTGAAAAAATATTGGATGAAGTTGCCAATCCAGATCGCTTGGCCAAAAACCGTCGTGGATATTATGAGTTTATGAAAGCAAATATCGCCTTGCAAAAGGAAGATTTTGAAGCTGCCGAATTTCATTTCCAGATTGCCAGCCGTTTTCCTTTGGGAGGAAAAAATGACAAAGCCTTTGTGCTGATTCATTTGGCCAATCTCGCCCTGCGAAAAAAAGATGGCGAAAGAGCGAAAGCTTATATCGAAAAAGCGAAAGAGCTGGCCACCACATCAAGAGCACAAGAAATTATTAAAATTATAGAGAAAGAAGCCAACGGATTGGCCTAATACAAGATGAAGAATAACTTATTTTTAGACGCTGCATTTTCAAAATCTACAGAACGCCCACCAGTATGGATGATGCGTCAAGCTGGTCGTTTTATGCCTCAATACTGGGAAATCAAGAACAAATACTCTTTTTTAGAGATGTGCAAAAACCCAGAGATTGCTGCAGATGTAACCATGTTGCCAGTAGATTTATTAGGAATTGATGCTGCTATTCTTTTCTGTGATATTTTGGTAACTGGCGAGGCCATGGGCGGCGATTTGAGTTTTACCCAAGGTGTTGGTCCTAAATTTGCAAATCCGGTGCGTACCGCTGCCGATATCGATAAATTAGAAACTGATGTGGTAGATCGTTTACAATATGTAGCTGATGCCATTAAAGTGATCCAACAACGTTTAGATGGAAGTATTCCTTTGATCGGTTTTGCTGGTGCACCATTTACCGTAATGAGTTATTTGGTAGAAGGTGGTTCGTCGAAAGATTTTAAATTGACCAAGTTATTAATCCATAACCATCCAGAATTGGCACATCGCCTGTTGGCAAAAATAGCGAAGGTAACTACAGATTACTTGAACTTACAAATTGCTGCTGGTGTAAATGCACTACAGTTGTTTGACAGTTGGGCATTGGCTTTATCTTGGAACGATTACCAAGAGTTTTCTCACCAATACAACCAACAGATTATTGCAGGGTTAAACAGAACAAATGTACCTGTAATCTCTTTCTGTAAAGGAAGTTCTGTTTTTGCACCAATTATGGCAGAGGCCAAACCAGATGTAATTTCGGTTGACTGGAATGCAGATTTATTGAATATTAAAAAAGCGTTACCTGCAGGTATTGCAGTACAAGGTAACTTAGACCCACATATTTTATACGCAGATCAGCCTGTAATCAAAAAACATATTCTACAGTTGTTTGAGCGCATGCGTGGCGAGCAAGGTTTTATATTTAACCTAGGGCATGGCATTATGCCAGATATCCCTTTCGATAATGTAAAATATGCAATTGAGGTGGTTAAAGAATTTAGGTATTAATTTAGAGATGGCTTTAGTCTACTGAAATAGACCAAGGTTAATAAACATAAGCTTAAATAAATGGAAGAGTATTACAGATATTTTTTATCGGTCCATGTTGTCTTTGTCATCAGTTGGATGGCCGGTCTGTTTTATATCTTGAGTCTCTTTATTTACCACACCGAAGCTAACGATAAACCAGAACCAGATCGGAGTGTTTTAGTAGCACAGTTTCTTAAAATGGAAGCGACTTTATGGAAGATCATTGCCACACCAGCGATGATCATTTCTGTTTTGGCAGGTGCTTCAATGCTTTACCTTAATCCGAGTTTATTAGAAGCAGATTGGATGATGGTAAAGCTCGGTTTTGTTATCGCCTTGATCATTTATCACTTTATTTGCCAACGAATTGTTAAACAGTTGCAGGCTGGGATCTATAAAATGAACAGTTTTCAGCTAAGGCTATGGCGCGAGCTGGCCACTATCTTTATGGTAGCCATTGTATTTACAGTGATCCTTAAAAATGCCGTCGATTGGATTTATGGTTTGATTGGGATTATGGGTTTGGCATTGGTAATTATGTTTGCTGTTAAAGCCTATAAACGTTATAGAGAGAAAAACTCGAAGTAAGTTGTTAAACCCTCTAAGGTGTAGATGGAAGAGGTAAAATGGAAGATGGGGATAGAGTATAAAGTTAAAAGTTGTGAGTAAGTAGTATTCACAAAATTGGAATGCTTTACTGAAACAAATCTTTGTACTAAAACTTTTTACTAATGAAATTAATGAGGTAAAATGGAAGAGCTAAGATGGTTATTGATTTACAACAAATGAACTATTGAACAGCTGACCTATGAACCATTGAACTGATGAACCAATGAACCGAAGACTTTGTCAGTCTGAGCCCCTAGTTTATACTGAGCTTGGCGAAGTAAAAACAATGAACTAATATACCATATATGAAAAAACAGCTACTTACTTTATTTTTAATTTGTGTGGGCTGTTCTGTCCAAGCACAGTTTAACAACGAAGCGATCTTTAATCGAATTCGTCCAACAGATAGCTTAAGTAAAGAACTCCATTTCAATTTCTATAATTTTAATTACGTAAGAAATTACGAATATTCTAACGCATTTCACGATGGCTATACCTTATATGGTACACAAATAGAACCACAATTGGTCTATTATGCCAATCCTAATTTGGCCATTACCACAGGTGCTTATTTGCGCAAAGATTTTGGAAACAATGGCCTATACGATGTAAATCTTCTGTTCAACGTTAAATATCATAAAAGAAACCTCACCTTAGTTTTCGGTAGTTTAGAAGGAAACATCCAGCATGGTTATATTGAACCGATCTATGATTTTGAACGTAAGATCACTACGCCAATTGAATACGGAACGCAATTGTTGATCGATAGAAAAAAGTTCAAATTAGACAGTTGGATTGCTTGGCAGAAAATGATCTATAAAGGCGATCCTGCCAAAGAAGAGATTGTAGGAGGCCTGAATACAGAAAGCACCATTATGGAAAGAGGCCGATGGAAAATAACTATTCCTGCTCAATTTCTGGCCTATCACCAAGGTGGGCAAATTGATATCCAAAAAGAAACGCCAATCAGTACGCTGTTCAATGGTGCCACAGGGATCAAAATTCACAAAGCCATAGGTAACAATATCAAAGAAATATTTACAGATAACTACATCGCAGTTTATAAAGATTTTTCGCCTACTAAAAGAAGAGCGTACCAAGGTGGTTTTGGTTTGTGGTTAAATGCAGGTATGGATACCAAATGGGGTAGTCTGGTTGCCTCTTACTGGAAAGGCAATAACTTTCTAACCATTAAGGGAATGCCACTTTACCAATCCGTTTCCGAAAACCTGTACGAAAACGGTTTCAAACAAAGTAGTAGAAGTATTTTGGCTATCAGGTATGTGTATCAAAAAGAACTGGTGCCAAACTTATACCTAGATGTGCGTTTTGAGCCCCATGTAGACCTCGGAAATAGCGATAACAATCTTCAATTTAACCATTCTTTATTCTTAACCTACAAAGAAGATTTTAGGCTTTTTAAGCGTAAGAAATAAAATAGCTGTATCCTTTTAAATAGAAGATTTAACAATGAAATCATTTAACAATCATACTATTTTAATTTTTTTTTCGTGTACGTGCAACCTTTTGCACCTAGGGTTCATCTACCCTATACAAACCACAAATGAAAGTGACTAAAACATATACGATTGATGACTTGCTTGATGGCTGCAAAGCTGGCGACAGGAAGATGCAAGAAATGCTCTACAAGCTAACTGCATCTAAAATGTTGGCCGTATGCATGCGCTATGCTAAAGACCACATGGAGGCAGAAGACGTATTGCAGATGGGCTATGTAAAAGTTTTTCAAAAAGTTAAAGATTATCGTGGCGATGGTTCATTTGAGGGTTGGATAAGAAGAATAATGGTAAATACCGCAATAGAAAGCTATAGGAAGAACTTACGCAGCTTAAGTGTAGTTCCGATAGAAGATGCTTACGAACAACCATCACAAGGATTTGATTACAGCAGCTTAGGCATGCAAGATTTGATGAAAGTGATCCAGAAATTGGCCGATGGTTACCGCATGGTATTTAACATGTATATTATAGAAGGTTATTCGCATAAAGAAATTGCAGAAACATTAGGCATCTCAGAAGGTGCAAGTAAATCGCAATTGTCTAGAGCGAGAGCAATATTGCAACAAGAAATTATTAAAATGGAGGGATTTGGTTATGCAACACATGCCGGATAAGGAATTCGATAATTTGTTTAGAGACAGATTTAAGGATGCAGAGATAACGCCATCTGCAAATTTATGGGCGAATATAGAACAGCAGTTGGCACCAAAGCGCAAACGTACTTTTCCAATTTATTGGATGGCCGCTGCAACTATTGCTGTAGCTTTTACTGCAATGTTGGCTTTTCAGAAAACTGAAAAAATTCAATTGCGTTTAGATCAAGTTACTGCAAAGGTACCTGCTGTTAATACACAAGAAACACAAGATATCACTGTAACCAGAACTGATGAGTCAGCTTCTCCTGTAAATGAAACAGTAGTTAACAAAAACAGCTTGGCTGCTGTTCAAGTTAAAACACCAAGTGTGAAAGCCGTATTGGTTGCCAAAACAGAAGATGATCAGAAAAATATTGAGATGGCCATGCAACCGAATGTAAACAACAACCGTCTAGCTATTAAACAGGCAGAAGTTAAACCACTTGATGTACTACCTGTAAAAGAAGTATTGGTTGAAAACCCAACGGTAATTGCAGCAGTAGCAGAAAAGCCAAAATTTGAAAGTGGCCAAATTACCGAAACAGAAAGTAGCACAGAGCGCAAAGGAATTAGAAATGTTGGAGACCTGGTAAACTTTGTAGTAGATAAAGTAGATAAAAGAGAGAAGAAGTTTTTGAAATTCAGTACAGATGATGATGACAACTCATCGATTATCGGCATCAACATCGGCTTTCTTAAATTAAACTCTAAAAAACACAAATAAAATATTTAAGACACACATAAACCAAACATACAAATGAAACATTTAATTTTAACAGCAGTTTTGGTAAGCGGACTTACCTTTCTGGCAGCCTCAAGTGCGAGTGCACAGCAAGATAGCCTTAAACGCAAAAAATACGACATAAACTACGGTCTAGGCGTAACCATTGGCGAAAAGAGAGACAGTACTGGTAAAATAGACCAAAGCAAAGGACGTTTTGTAGGTGGTATTACCTTCACTCGTTTAGACATCGGTTTCTCTAGACTAATTGACAATGGTAGCTTTTCTTTGTCGCCAACAAATGATTTTTTAGATTATAAAGGAGCAAAAACCAGCACAGTATCATTTGATGTTCTACAATTTGGTTACAGATTTAACTCGAATTTTAAGATCTATGTAGCAGGTGGTTTCGATTGGACAATGATCCGTTTAAAAAAGAACATCACCATACAAAGCAATACACCAGACCTAAGTTATGTTAACGAGCCAATTATATTTAGCAAAAACCGTTTCTCTAACAGTTATGTACATATTCCTTTAAACTTTGAGCTAAGAACCAATGAAAACAGAAGAGGTAATCGTTTTTATGTAGTATTTGGTCCAGAAATTGGCTTCTTGTTAAACGGAAAAGTTAAACAGATTAGCGATGAACGTGGTAAACAGAAATTTAAAGATGATTACAACTTTGCACCATTCCGTTATGGTGGTACCTTCCGTATCGGTTACAATAGCCTAGCTTTATTTGCAAAATATTACGCAAGCGATATGTTCGATACCACAGCACAAAAAGGATTAAAAAACATGGCCTTTGGTATTACATTAGGCCTAAACTAAAACACACACCACACACAAATAAACCCAAGTCCTGCAGCAGCTGTTGCAGGACTTTTTTGTTTTAGACCACTGCATTACATTAATTCCCAAGTTAGCCGTTCCGTACAATTGATTTGAAAAACAATACCAGCAGCCTTTTTTAAAGTTAGTCCCGTCTTCCGCTTTTAATTAAGTTGCGAGTTGTGTGTTACGAGTTATAAGTCTTCAGCCTTCAAATAGTGATAGGTTGTGAGTTATGTGTTACGGGTACTAAACCCTAAGCTTTCCGTTTTAGGCTTTCTGCTTTGGGCTTTCCGCCTATTCTCTATTTCCTATTTCCTTTCTACTTTGAGCCTTCAGCTTTAGGCTTTCTGCTTTGGCTTTCAACCTATTCTCTATTTCCTATTTACTACCCGCTACCCGCCTCCAGCTTTTTACCTATCTTTACACCGTGAATGAGCAAATAATCTCCGTTAATAATTTAACCAAGCAATATCAAAACATACAGGCATCCGGTATCAAAAACATTAGTTTTGCGATCAATAGTGGAGCTATTGTAGCGATTATTGGAGAAAGTGGAAGTGGTAAATCGACATTGTTAAAGTGTATCTACGGTTTGTTGAAGCCAGATAGTGGTGAAGTATTGTTCAATGGTAAAAGGGTAAAAGGACCAGATGAGCAATTGATTCCAGGCAATGCCGAGATGAAAATGGTGACCCAAGATTTTTCTTTGAACATTTATGCCAAAGTTTATGACAACATTGCCTCGATGTTATCTAACACCAATGTAAAAGCCAAAGAAGAAAAAACTTTAGCCATGATGGAACATTTGCACATCACTAAACTAAAGGACAAAAAGATTATAGAATTGAGTGGTGGCGAACAACAACGGGTAGCCATTGCTAAGGCTTTGATTAGTAATACCAAGGTTTTATTGTTAGACGAACCCTTCAGTCAAGTAGATTCGTTATTGAAGAATCAGCTTCGGGCAGATATTAAAAGACTGGCAAAAGAAACTGGTTTAACTATTATCTTGGTTTCTCACGATCCAACGGATGGTTTGTTCCTAGCCGATCAGTTGTTGATTCTTAAACAAGGTCAACTTTTACAGAACGATCAACCCGAAAAAATCTATCAAAATCCTGCTGATTTATACACTGCAAAAATTTTAGGGAATGCAGTAAGCTTAACCAGAGAAGAGGCTGAGCAATTAGGCATCAAAGCAACTAAACAAAGTATCGTTTTTTATCCAGAATGGGTAGAACTTAAAAGTACCTGGAACAGCCGAAGATTTGAAGTAAAAGAAGTATACTACAAAGGCTTTTACGATGAACTGCTTTTGGAAAGAAATGGAGTAGTGATTAGAGCTTTGCAGCTCAATAGTGGCGAGCATAAAAAAAACGACCACGTTCAGGCGAACATTGGTCGTTTTTTGGAGTTTTAAATCCTAATTAGGTAACATTGTCTGCAGCAATTAGCACTACTTTTACCTTTACGTTACCAGTAGGTTTAATTGGTGTTCTATTTTGTAGATCAGAACTTTGAATGTCAATTTCTACTTTTCCTAAACTAATTACGGTACTGTAAGCATCTACTTCATAAACGAATGGCATCTGTAGATAAGTAGTTCCATTATCATACGAAATGTAAACTAGAACTGCTTCATTGTTTAAAGAAAATTGGTCAATTTCTGGAACATTTTGTACAGTGTAATAGGTTCTGCCATTTGTACTTAAAGTCCAAGCAGTTGTTGGCACATTCAGAACAATTGTTCTGTTTGGTGTAGTCTGATTAATAATAGTGTCTTTTTTGCAAGACGCCAAACCTAGTGAGGCGATGCAGATGAGTAATAGGGCTAGCTTTTTCATGTTGTGTGTGTGTTTTGTAGATTCTATTGCAAATCTTTTGCCAAATTTTTAATCCTAAATATTGACCAGAAAAAAGATCACCCGTTCATGGCTGGACTAATCAATGAGTGTTTTATTTTTTGTCATGCCGAGGTACGAGGCATCTCTATTGGTTGATTGTTGGATAGAGATTCTTCGCTGTGCTCAGAATGACAAAATAAGTATCATGGAATGCAAATTTCTTCCAAATAGCTATTTTACTGGTTCTCTTAATATGGTTCGGAGCTGATCTGGAGCTGTTTTGTTAAAGTCGGATAAGTAAATTTCGTGATGTAAACCATTTTTTTGTAACCCTTCTTTTATACAAAAATCTTGTAGCTTAATTAAGGTTTCCGGTTCTGTGGAGAAGGGGCCAATATGTAATATTTGCACTACCTTTCCCTCATTTAATGTAAATAATTCAACTTCATTAGCCATGTCTATTTGTTTTTTGGTAATTACGTTTTGAACGGCTTGGTCTAATTGTTCTTGGCTTACAAATTCGGGCATCCTGATCATCATTCTATAATTCCATTCGCTACGAGGTATTAGGGTAGGGGCAGTTGTGATAGAAATATTTTGATAATGTTGTTCGTCAAAACTCCATAAGCCTTCTAGTTTAGCCACTACAAAATCTTTATCCATCGCTTTATACTTAAACTTCAAAGTATAAGCTGTAGCATAAAGCGCCTTGAGTTTGTCTGCATATTGTTGCTCTGAAGGATCTCCTTTTCCGGTAATAGATAAGAAATGAGCTTTTTCAATTTCGAGCAACTCTGGCTGATTTGTAGCCCGATAATAAGCTTTGTATTGTTTAGTTAAGTCTAACTTTTGCATGTTTATAATGTTTAAACAGCAAAGTAAATCTGAGCTACTGACAACCCTATGTCAGCCTAAATAAAGGAAATCAATAACCCATCATTTTCATTCCATAATTCCAACGGTCTTGGATGGATAACAGGTCTCCTTCAAATTCGAAACCAGGAAAAAACTTAGACAAGGGACTTTCTTTTCTTAACGATTTTAATAAAATGTTCAGTGATCGATGAGATAGATTTAAGTAAGAGGGGTTGATCAAATTCTGTTCTCGCCACAACAAGTTGCTATCCCAATCTTTGGCTTCGCTGCCCTTTAGAATTTTGCCTTGTCGTAATTTTTGCAAATCTTTCCAAATGTCATCAAATATCAATTGATTGCCATAAGTAACAAAAGCTTTGATTTCTTTGTTCGAGTTTCCTGTTAAGCTTGGAACGAAACTTAATAATTTGCTGAGTTTACGGGTGGTAATGGCAGCTACCCCAGCCCATTTGGTATCGAAGCCTAAAGAATCTGTTTTAAGTTGATACCATTTATAAAAATCAGATCGTTCTTCTATGGTATCGTATTGCTCAAAACCATTGGTGTTTACCAAGTTGATCTCGTTGGCTATACTCCAAATGCCTGTATGATGTATCCTGTCGGTTTTTAGCCAATGACCATCTTTGCCATCATGTTTGCCATTCGGAAAGTCTTTATAATACGCTATTTCATCTTTATACTCTTTACGAGCATAAGAAGAACAGGTATTAGAGAAAAAGATAAGTAGGAAAAGCCCCAAACGCAACATATCCTAAGTTACGATTATGGGGCTAAAAAATTAAACTAATATAGGTTCAGTATAAGAACCGTTGAATTTATAATTAAAACAACGTTTTAGGCTGAAATCGATTGTGCAGAACATTCTTTTACGGTTATGACGCTTCGCGGACAAACTTTTTTCCTATAGATGAAAAAAGTATGCAAAAAAATTCACGGCTGCGCCCAGTGCTTTAACGTTTCTGCTAAGGCAAATTAATACTGCCCGCACTGGCCAAGGCCGATTTTGAGTGAACGGAGAACTCATGCTAAGGCCTGACAAGCTTACCTATAGCAATCTGCTTAACCTGTAAGTAGTTTAAACTAAATATTCAAATAGGGTTTGATCTTGATTGAGTTCAATAATATCAAATTTAAAGGCTTTCATTCTCTCTAAAAGGCCTGTATAATCTTCACGATCTTTTAATTCGATACCCACTAAAGCAGGACCACTCTCACGCTCTGTTTTTTTAATAAATTCAAAGCGGGTAATGTCGTCGAAAGGGCCTAAAACATCGTTCACAAAAAGTTTCAAAGCACCTGGTCTTTGTGGAAAACGAACAATGAAATAATGCTTCAATCCTTCAAAAAGCAAAGATTTTTCTTTGATCTCTTGCATACGTTCAATGTCGTTATTACCTCCACTAATAATGCAGACTACCTTTTTGCCTTTGATTTGTGCTGCACATAAATCCAGCGAAGCTACAGCTAAAGCACCTGCAGGTTCTGCAACAATGGCATCTTCATTATAAAGTTTTAAAATACTGGTACAAACCTTTCCTTCTGGGATGAGTAGAATCTGGTCTAAGATTTCTCTACAAATGGGATAAGTGAGCAAACCTACAGCCTTAACGGCAGCACCATCAATAAAACGGTTAATCTGATCTAATTTAATTGGTCTGCCTGCTTTAAAGGCAGCTTCCATAGATGGAGCACCCTCAGGTTCTACACCAATTAACAATAGATTTGGGTTTTGTTGTCTGAGGTAGGTTCCAGCTCCAGAGGCTAGCCCACCGCCACCTATCGGCATAATCACCACTTCTGTATCAGGTAGATCTTCTAAAATCTCTACACCAACTGTTCCTTGGCCTTCCATTACATGGTAATTGTCGAAAGGAGGTACAAAAGTCATTTGATGTTGTTCCGTAAAACGTAAAGCTTCTGCTAAACAATCGTCAAAAGTATCGCCCACCAAAACAATATCAATCCATCCATTACCAAAAAGGGTAGTTTGACTTACCTTTTGCTTCGGTGTAATTTCGGGCATAAAGATGGTGCCTTTGATTTTTAACTTCTTGCAAGAATAGGCTACACCTTGGGCATGGTTGCCCGCACTTGCACAAACAACACCGTTCTGAATAAGTGAGGCAGGAATTTGGCTCATCATGTTATAGGCGCCACGTAATTTATAAGAACGTACCAGTTGTTTGTCCTCACGTTTTAAGTAGATTTCTGCTTGGTATTTTTCAGATAACCTTTCATTGAATTCTAAGGGCGTATGTAATGCCGTACCCTTTAGTCTTTCTGCGGCAGCTAAAAAATCGAATGTATGTTGTTGTATGGTGGTATTCATTGTTTATTTGTTCAGTGGTGTCATTGGTTCATTAGTAAAAAGTACCAAGTAAAAAGACTTACTAGTTCAATGTCTTCGACAGGCTCAGACTGACAAAGTCTTCGGTTCATTAGTTCAGTCGTTCATTGGTCATCAGTTCAATCGGTCGTTGGTATGGTTTGTCTTCCCAGACTTCAGCCTATAGACTTCGGACTGTGAACTCTTTTTAGACCAAATGCAAAGCAACCAATTGATTGAGATCATGATCATCAATACCTTGTTTACTATCGGCCAAAACCAAAAACTGTTTGTAAACCACATCTAAATTTTCTTTTTCTAAATTGTGACCTAATCTATCTAAGTGATGTTTCAACGCATGGCGACCACTTCTAGCGGTTAATACAATGGCTGCCGAAGGAAAACCAACATCTTCTGGTTTAATGATTTCGTAATTTTCTCTGTTTTTTAAGAAACCATCTTGGTGGATACCAGAACTATGTGAAAATGCATTGCCACCCACAATTGCTTTATTTGGCTGTACTGGCATGTGCATTTGCTCACTTACATGTCTGCTGATATTGTAAAAGCCAGAAGTGTTAATGCTGGTATGAAGATTTAAACTTTTGTGGGTTTTTAAAATCATCACTACCTCTTCCATTGAGGTGTTTCCGGCACGCTCGCCAATACCATTAATGGTACATTCTACTTGGCGGGCACCATTTTGCAAGCCTGCTATAGAATTAGCGGTTGCTAGGCCTAAATCATTATGGCAATGCACAGAAATAATGGCCTTGTCTATGTTTTTGACATGCTCTTTTAAGTAAAGGATTTTTGAACCATATTGGTCTGGTAAACAATAGCCATTGGTATCAGGAATGTTAACTACCGTTGCACCTGCTGCAATAACAGCTTCAATCATTTTAGCTAAAAACTCAATATCAGCCCTTCCTGCATCCTCTGCATAAAACTCTACGTCTTCAACATATCTTTTGGCATATTTTACGGCTTCGATGCCCCGTTCTAAAATTTCTTCTCGGGTACTGTTAAACTTAGTTTTGATGTGCATATCTGAAGCACCAATACCGGTGTGTATACGAGGCCTTTTGGCAAAACGCAGTGCATCAGCAGCTACATCAATATCATTTTTATTGGCACGTGTTAAGGCACAAATGATCGGGTCTTTTACCGCTTTGGATAATTCGATTACACTATTGAAATCTCCTGGGCTTGAGACCGGGAAACCAGCTTCAATTACATCTACACCCAAAAGCTCGAGCGATTTTGCAATGTCAATTTTCTGATTGGTATCTAATTGGCAGCCTGGAACCTGCTCTCCATCACGTAAAGTGGTGTCAAAAATGTAGACTTTGTTCGGATCGTGTAGCATTGCTTTATGAGTTTATGTTTACTGATTGTGATAAAAATTTCATGACTAATGTGCCCATTTCTTTGGTGCCTAGTACTTTGTATCTATTGGTGGTGCTGTCTGCAATATCGTTGGTTCTAAAACCTTCCTTTAAAACCTTGTCTACTGCATCAACTAAAGTTTTTGCTTCTTCCTTTAGGCCGAAACTAATTTCGAGCATGAGGGCAGCCGATAGGATGGAAGCGAGTGGATTGGCAAGATCTTTACCTGCAATGTCGTGCGCCGAACCATGAATTGGCTCAAAGAAGCCTGTACCATCGCCAACTGAGGCAGAAGCCAACATGCCCATAGAACCTGCAATTTGAGAAGCTTCGTCTGTTAAGATATCGCCAAATAAATTGGCCGTTAAAACCACATCAAATTGTTTAGGGTCTTTGATCAATTGCATTGCCGCATTGTCAATAAACATGTGTTCGGTTTGCACATCAGGATATTGCTTGGCAATTTCCTGTACGGTTTCTCTCCATAAACGAGAGGTTTCCAATACATTAGCCTTATCTACAGAGCACAGTTTTTTACGACGTTGACGAGCTGCTTCATAGGCTTTATGTGCAATTCTTTCTATTTCGTATTTGTGGTAAATCATTAAGTCTGAAGCAGTATTTCTATCTTCTGAACGTGTTTTTTCTCCAAAATAAACATCACCAGTTAACTCTCTAAAAAACAGAATGTCTGTTCCTTTTAAAATGGTTGGCTTAATGCTCGATGCTTGTAACAACTCATCAAATAATAGAATAGGACGTAGGTTAGCATACAAACCCAGTTCTTTCCTAATCTTGAGCAAACCTTGTTCTGGTCTAACTTTTAAAGATGGATCATTGTCGTACTTGGCATGGCCAACGGCACCAAAGAGAATGGCATCGCTATTTTTGGCTTTTGCTAAGGTTTCGTCAGGCAATGGATTACCAGTAGCTTCAATGGCCACATGGCCCATTAGTGCTTCATCAAAAGTAAAATCATGACCGTAGGTTTCGGCAATATGTACTAAGGCAGCTTTGCCCCATTCGGTAACTTCTGGTCCAATTCCATCTCCAGGAATAACTAATATTTGCTTCTTCATTATGCTAATTCTTTTTGTGTTCTGTATGTTTTATCGTAACTAACCACTTCGCCTTGATGCAGCTGTAGTTGGTGTGTAAGGCAGCTTGGTAATTGCGCTTCAAAATGTCCTACATAAATTAAGGTCATTCCGTTATTGCACAATTCATCTACCAATTGGTTAAAATGTTGGGTCTGCTGTTGGTCTAGTCCTTGGCATGGCTCGTCTAAGATCAATAGTTCTGGGTTTTTAATGATGGTTCTGGCCAATAGCACCAATCGTTGTTTGCCTAATGGAAGTGTATTTAACAATTCATTTTTAGAGGCGGTTAACCCGAAATATTCAATTAACTCATTTACTTGGTTATTTTTTTCATAACCCAGTTCACAGAAGAGGCCAACACTATCAAAAAAACCAGAGGCAATGCTTTGCCAAACGGTTGATGAAGCATCGAAATACCAATGAAACTCTGGAGAGATTAAGCCGATATGTTGTTTAATGTCCCAAATGCTTTCACCAGAACCTCTTTTTTGTCCAAATAAATAAAGGGTATTGGCATAAGACTGTGGATGATCGCCATTAACCAAGCTTAACAAAGTTGATTTGCCAGAACCATTATGCCCTTGTAAAAGCCATTTTTCGCCAGCTTTTACTTCCCAGTTGATGTTTTTTAAGACCTGTTTTTCTCCATAACTGATGTTTACATCAACCATCTTTACAATTTGAGTTGAAGTATAAATAGGAGAGGTACTTAAAAAATTGGGAACTGTAGCAGTGATCTTTTCAGTGGCTATCGTTTGGCTAAGCATATCCACTTCATTCAATTTTCCTTCTGTTATTACAGCATAGCGATGAATTGAACTAGGCAATGCTGTATCATTACCAATTAAAATGAGTTGTACACCTTGGGCAGCGATTTCGTCTAGCAAGATGTTTAGATTTTGGCGTGAACGTACGTCTAAGCCGGTATAAGGTTGATCAATAATGAGTAATTGTGGCCTGAGCCACAAGGCTTTGATCAGTTGTAGTTTTTTATGCTCACCGCTTGATAATTCGATCAATTGAGAATTTTTGAAAGGAGCAAAATCTAATGCAGTCAAAAGATCCTCTACCTCATTAATATCGATGTGGTTTGCTTTGCCATAATGAACCAATTCGGCATATACCGTAAGGGTTTCTTTAGCTTGTTGGCTGGTGTAACGCTGTTGATAATAAAAATTAGCTACGCCCTCTAAGTTTTTAAACTGGTACCAGCTCTCTACATACAGTGTTTGCGCTGGTAATTTACTTTCCGTGTCGAAGTTGATGGTGACCTCGCCAATTGCACTTTGCAAACCTGCAATTACTTTGGCTAAAGTGGTTTTTCCACTGCCACTTGCTCCACTCAACACCCAATTTTCGCCCCGATTGATGGTCCAATCCAAGTCCCTTAATACCAATTTTTGTTGGTAGTTGAGGTTAAGGTGGTGGATATTGACGGATACGTTGCTCATTGGGAGTTTTGGTTTAGACTTTTTGTTTTTCTTCGAATTGTTCAATCAACTGTTTTTGGTTTAAGATGAAGTCGATATCATCATAGCCATTGATCAAGCATGATTTTTTGTAAGGATTGATTTCAAATGATTCTTGTGCTCCTGTTGCTTCAATAGTTACCGTTTGGTTCTCCAAATCAACTGTTAAGGTAGATTTAGGATCGTTTGCTACAGCTTTAAAGATCTGCGCTAAAAAATCTTCACTTACCTGAATGGGTAATAAACCATTGTTTAAGGCATTGCCTTTAAAGATATCGGCAAAGAAGCTGCTGATTACGGTATCAAAACCTGCATCTTGAATGGCCCAAGCGGCATGTTCGCGACTGCTTCCGCAACCAAAATTTTTGCCTGCCACTAAAATTTGCCCGCTATAAATTGGGTTATTTAACACAAAATCAGCTTTCGGTTGATTGTCATTTTCGTAACGCCAATCGCGAAATAGATTTTCGCCAAAACCTTCACGGGTAGTGGCTTTTAAAAACCTTGCCGGAATGATTTGGTCGGTATCAATGTTTTCTATGTTTAATGGCACTACTGCCGATGTTAATTTTGTGAACTTTTTCATTTTTAATAGTGTCTAGTAATAAGTATCAAGTATCAAGACTTGATTTTTTACTTTGTTGTTTTTGTTTAGGCTTTCTATCTTTTCCAAGCTTTTATTCTTAACCTCTTGTAATCGGCAGTCCATTCTCCATTGTTGTAATAATGAGGTTTAAGGATGCTAACAGCAAGTTTTTTAATGCTTTCGGCCTCTTCTGGGTTAAGGTTTTTAAAGGCATGTTGGGCAAACTGGTTGATCCAAACATACATTCCATCTTCGCCATTTAATTTGGTAGGTCGATCAAATAACCAAGCTTGTTCTACCTCAAAACCTTTGGCTTCTAAAAGAGAAGTATAAGTGCTGATAGCAGGGAAAAACCAAAAATTGGTAACCACTTTATCGGCTAAGTTCAGTTGGGCTGCAGCACTAGCAATTGCATCGATAATGCTTTTTACATTGCCTTTGCCACCAAACTCAGCTACCAATCGGCCACCTGTTTTCAGACTTCTGAATAATCCTTCAACTAACGCTTCTTGATTTTCTATCCAATGGAAAGTAGCGTTGCTGAAAATAGCATCGAATAGTTGACGATAAGGCAATTTTGTTGCATCTACAACCTCGAAAGCCAATTCAGGATATGTTTTTCTAGCCGTAGCAATCATGTCAGTAGAAGCATCTACTCCGAAAATATTGGCCCCTTTTTCTGCAATTTGTGCAGCTAGATCGCCGGTTCCACAGCCCACATCTAAAATATCCTCGCTAGGTTTTGGAGCAAGCCATTGCAATACATCTGCGCCATAATCTGACACGAAATGATGTTGTTTGTTATATAAGTTGGCGTCCCAATGTATTTCTGGCATTTCTTTTTTGTTTTAATGTATGCTAAATGGTTCGTGTGACACGAACCATTTATGCTATTCCTTCCCATTTATGCTTCTAACAATTCTCTTACGTCGGTAATTTTTCCGGTTACGGCTGCGGCAGCAGCAGTTAACGGACTTGCTAAAAGTGTACGGGCATTTTGGCCTTGTCTACCTTCAAAATTTCTATTTGATGTGGATACGCAATATTTTCCGGCTGGAATTTTATCTTCATTCATTCCTAAACAAGCACTACAGCCCGGTTCGCGTAATTGAAAACCTGCAGCTTCAAATATTTTATCCAAACCTTCATTTTTGGCTTGTTGCTCAACTTGTTTTGAACCCGGCACAATCCAAACCGTAACATGCTCTGCCTTGTGTTTGTCTTTTACAAAGTCGGCCACTTCGCGTAAATCTTCAATGCGAGAGTTGGTACAACTTCCGATGAATACGTAATCAACTGGTTTGCCAATTAGCGAAGTATCATCATCAAAGCCCATGTAATCCAATGCTTTTTGATAAGAAAGTTGTTCTTTTTCTGGTTGTGCCTGGGTGGCAGGAATATGTGCTTGAATGCCCATTCCCATACCCGGATTGGTACCATAGGTAATCATTGGGGCAATATCAGCTGCATCAAAAGTTAGTACCTTATCAAATTTTGCATCAGCATCGCTATATAAAGTTTTCCAATAGGCTAGAGCTTTATCCC
Source organism: Pedobacter sp. Hv1 (assembly GCF_001412215.1). Lineage (GTDB taxonomy): Bacteria > Bacteroidota > Bacteroidia > Sphingobacteriales > Sphingobacteriaceae > Pedobacter. The sequence continues at coordinate 520,817 of NZ_LLWP01000001.1, read as the reverse complement.
ATTCTGCACCTGCAGGCGCAAACTCTCTGCCTTTGATGTAATCGAAAGTGATTTGGTCTGGTGCAATTAAGCCTCCTCTGGCACCCATTTCAATACTCATGTTACAAATGGTCATTCGGGCTTCCATACTTAATGCTTCGATGGCAGAACCAGCATACTCTATAAAGTAACCTGTGCCGCCAGCAGCAGATATTTGAGCAATAATGTAGAGGATAATGTCTTTTGCACTCACCCCTTTGCCCAATGTGCCATTCACCTCAATCTTCATTGTTTTTGGTTTCTGTTGTAATAAACATTGCGTGGCAAATACTTGTTCAACCTGAGAGGTTCCGATACCAAAAGCAATTGCGCCAAAAGCCCCGTGGGTAGAGGTGTGGCTATCGCCACAAACCATCGTTTTTCCGGGTAAGGTAATGCCTAACTCTGGTCCAATTACATGTACAATGCCCTGAAAAGGGTGACCTAAACCATATAACTCTACTCCAAATTCTGCACAGTTTTTAGTTAAGGTATCAACCTGATAACGAGAAAGTTCTTCCTTAATTGGCAACAGCTGATTAAGTGTGGGTACATTGTGGTCGGCAGTGGCTACTGTTTGTTTTGGACGTAAAACAGGTAATCCTCTCTTGCGCAAACCATCAAAAGCTTGCGGAGAAGTTACCTCGTGGATCAAGTGGGTATCAATATATAAAATATCAGGAAAGCCTTCTTCGCTTTTGACTACGTGTGCGTCCCAAATTTTTTCTACTAATGTTTTTGACATTTTGTGATGATTTTATGTTTGTCGCTCTGAACCTGTCATTATCGCAACAACAACAGGCTCAGGATGACTTTTTTTATTTTTATGCAGTTTTAATGGCCTTCATGGCGGTCATTGCTTTTCTCAATGTGGCGCCAATAATTTCAACTTCGTGGTTACGGATGGCATCGTTTACAGCAATTAAAGCTCTGTTGTCCACTCCGGCATCTTTACCCTCGTTAAAGTTTTTACCTACCAGATCAGCATTAATTTTTTTCATGAAATCGGCCAACAAAGGTTTACAAGCTTGATCGAATAAATAACAACCGTATTCTGCAGTATCAGAAATTACACGGTTCATTTCGAACAATTTTTTACGGGCAATGGTATTGGCAATTAATGGTGTTTCGTGTAATGATTCGTAGTAGGCCGACTCTGGTTTGATACCTGCTTGCACCATAGTTTCGAAAGCCAATTCAACTCCTGCTCTCACAAAAGCAACCATTAGGGTATAATTGTCAAAGTATTCTTGTTCGGCAATCTTCACATCGCCAGCAGGTGTTTTCTCGAAAGCTGTTTCGCCAGTTGCTGCACGCCAAGCCAATAGGTTTTTGTCGCCAGCCGCCCAATCTTCCATCATGATACGGCTAAATTCTCCGCTCATGATATCGTCTTGATGTTTTTGAAATAAAGGACGCATGATGTTTTTCAACTCCTCAGAAATTTCGAAAGCTTTGATTTTTGCAGGATTGCTTAACCTATCCATCATGGCCGTAATTCCACCTTGTTTTAAGGCTTCGGTAATGACTTCAACACCGTATTGAACCAATTTAGAAGCATATCCTTTGTCAATTCCCTTTTCAACCATTTTATCAAAAGAAAGAATAGAACCTGTTTGCAATAAACCGCAAAGAATAGTCTGTTCGCCCATTAAATCAGATTTTACTTCGGCTACGAAAGACGATTTTAAAACACCCGCTTTATGGCCACCAGTACCTACGCAATAGGCTTTTGCTTGTGCCAATCCTTTACCTTGTGGGTCGTTTTCTGGGTGTACAGCAATTAAGGTTGGTACACCAAAACCTCTTACATATTCTGCTCTAACTTCACTACCTGGGCATTTTGGTGCCACCATAATTACAGTCAAATCTTTACGGATCTGCATGCCTTCTTCTACAATGTTGAAACCATGCGAGTACGATAATGTTGCGCCTTCTTTCATCAATGGCATCACCGTATTTACCACCGAGGTATGTTGTTTATCTGGGGTAAGATTGATCACTACGTCAGCATTTGGAATCAATTCTTCGTAAGTGCCCACTTTAAAATTATTTTCAGTAGCATTTTTCCAAGAATCTCTTTTGCCTTCAATCGCTTCTTTGCGTAGGGCATAGGCAACATCTAAACCGCTATCTCTTAGGTTTAAACCTTGATTTAAGCCTTGCGCTCCACAACCTACAACCACTAGTTTTTTTCCTTTCAATGCACTTACGCCATCTAAAAATTCTGAGCTGTCCATGAAGTCGCAAACGCCCAATTGATTTAATTTTTCTCTAAGTGGTAAGGTGTTAAAATAATTTGCCATTGTTTTTGTTAATTTATTTTTTGGTTGATTTCTGTTTTAGTTTTAATATATATTGTACTGGTTTATCCAGTTATTGTTTACTGTATTTGGATTGCAAATCCAAAATGATCTCGGTCGAGATTGTAAATCCCGACCAACATTCCCGACCAGCATTTGTGATCAACATTCCCGGTCAGACTTTTATCCTTGTTCTTTTACATTAGGTTCATTGAAAGAGAGCCGGTTATAAAAAGGATCGTTAACGGTAACACACCAAGTGTCGTAAAATGTTTTTTCTAGCCCCGGTCTGTTGTATTTGTATTTTTTGTCAATTAGGGTTTGATGAAATGCTTTTAAACCTGTACAATCGATATGGATATGTGCACCCGGCGAACAATCGCCATGATGCTCGCTTAAGTGCAATTCAATTCCTCCTAACGAAATCTGGATATAAACTGGACTGTTTTCTTCAAACCGATGCTCCCAGTCTATTTTAAAACCAAGCCAATCCACATAAAATTCAACTGCCTTCGCGTAATCGAATATTCTTAAAATCGGCACTACTTTATTACATTTCATCTTTTCTAATTTTAGGCATTGCGAGGCTAAATCTTGAGCCGAAGCAATCTATTTGTTTTTTCTCATCAGAGATTGCTTCGTCGTTCCTTCTCGCAATGACGTGTTTTACATGGTAAAAACCTGATCTCCTTGGTCTAAAAACTCATTTTCAATGACGTCCTGTCCGGGATCTACACGTTCAAATTCACGCAATTTGGTATTGAAACCTTCGCTGTCTTTAATGATGGCTACTCTGGCGCTTCTTACAAATTCGATCAATCCGTAAGGCTGTAAAACCTCAATCAATTTGTCGGTTTCTTCTCTATGTCCAGTGGTTTCAAAAACGGTATAATCTTTTCTGATCACTACTACACGTGCCCCATGTTCACGCAATAAGCGTTCTACCAATACCTTTTCTGCAATTTCATCTGTAGGTACTTTGTATAAGGCCATTTCTTGCCAAATGATATCTTTATTGGTATTGTAGTATACTTTCAATACTTCGATCTGTTTCTCAATTTGGCGGGCTAATTTCCTCACCACATCTTCCACTTCGTGAATAACAATATTAAAACGATGGATATGCTCAATCTCTGAAGGAGAAGTATTTAAGCTTTCGATATTGATTTTTCTTCTAGAGAAGATAATCGCAATCCGATTCAATAAGCCGATCTGATTTTCGGTATAAACCGTTATGGTAAACTCTTGTTTATGATTTTCTGTGCTCATCGTCTGTTATTTTAATCTGATTTCACTTACACTACATCCCTGTGGTACCATAGGGAATACATTATTTTCTTTGGTTACCATCACCTCTAATAAATAAGAGCCTTTATGGTTTAACATTTCATTTAATGAACTTGCTAAGTCATCGCGTTCTGAAACTTTTTTGCTAGCGATGTAGTACGATTCGGCCAATTTCACAAAATCAGGACTGGTAATGTCTACAAATGAATAGCGTTTTTCGTTAAATAACTCTTGCCATTGGCGAACCATGCCTAAGAATCTATTGTTCAAAATCAGGATTTTAACATCGATACCACTTTGCATAATGGTACCTAGCTCTTGTAAGGTCATCTGGAAACCACCATCGCCAATTACAGCAACAACAGTTTTGTCTGGTGCGCCAAATTTAGCTCCAATTGCTGCAGGTAAACCAAAACCCATGGTGCCTAAACCACCAGAGGTGATGTTGCTGCGGGTATTGTTAAATTGGGCATAACGGCAGGCTACCATTTGGTGCTGGCCCACATCACTCACAATAATGGCTTCGCCTTTGGTTAATATATTTAGCTGGTTAATTACCTCGCCCATTGTAAGTTCTTCACTAGTAGGATTGAGTTCTTTGTGAATGACAGCCTCAACTTCAGCCTTGGTAAATTCTCTGAATTTAGCTAACCATTCAGGATATGTTTTTTCATCAATGAGCTGCGTAAGTAGGGGTAGGGTATCTTTGCAATCGCCCCAAACTGGTACATGCGCTTTTACATTTTTATCAATTTCGGCCGGATCAATATCTAAGTGAATTACTTGGGCCTGTTTGGCATATTTATCTAGGCGACCAGTTACACGATCGTCAAAACGCATACCGATAGCGATCAAAACATCACATTCGTTGGTTAACACGTTTGGTCCATAATTTCCATGCATGCCCAACATCCCTACATTGAGTTCGTGAGCTGTTGGAATGGCACCAGCACCTAAAATTGTCCATGCCGCTGGAATACCACTCTTTTCTACAAAGGCTTTAAATTCTTTTTCGGCCTGGCCCAATAGAACGCCTTGACCGAATAAAATAAACGGTTTTTTAGCTTGATTGATTAAAGCAGCAGCTTCAGCAATGTATTCTTTGCGGATATTAGGTTTAGGTCTGTAACTTCGAATATGGTTACAAGGCACATAACCTTCATAATTGAACAATTGCAATTGTGCGTTTTTGGTAATGTCGATCAATACAGGACCTGGTCTGCCACTGCGTGCGATATAAAATGCTTTGGCCAAAACACTCGGAATTTCATTGGCATCGGTAACCTGATAATTCCACTTGGTTACTGGTGTGGTAATGTTGATCACATCTGTTTCCTGAAAAGCATCTGTACCCAAAAGATGGGCAAAAACTTGTCCGGTGATACAAACTAATGGGGTGCTATCTATTTGTGCATCAGCTAGTCCGGTTACCAGATTTGTAGCGCCAGGACCACTGGTGGCGAATACTACACCTACCTTGCCCGAGCTACGGGCATAACCTTGTCCGGCATGGATACCGCCTTGTTCATGGCGGACTAAAATATGTTGTAATTTCTCTTTATAATCGTAAAGTGCATCGTAAATGGGCATAATTGCTCCACCTGGATAACCAAAAATGACCTCCGTTCCTTCAGCAATTAATCCTTCTAATAATGCTACAGAGCCACTCATTTCTACAAATGTTTTGGTTTGGGGCTGGCTTGCTACTTCTTGTTGTACAGTTTCCATAGTGTTAAGCTTCATCGGTTACACAGCCTTGGGCTGCAGTGGTTACGGTTCTGGCATATTTATACAATACACCTTTTTTTACTTTTAATTCTGGCTGTTGCCATTTTGCTTTTCGTGCGGCAATAATTTCATCGCTAACTTTTAAAGTAATGCTATTTGCTTTTGCACTGATCTCGATCCTGTCTTCATCTTCTACAAAGGCAATCAGACCGCCATCGAAATATTCGGGAGTAATGTGCCCGACGACAAAGCCGTGGGTGCCACCACTAAATCGACCATCTGTAATTAAGGCTACACTGCTACCCAAGCCAGCACCATAAATTGCTGAAGTTGGTTTCAACATTTCGGGCATTCCGGGTGCACCTTTCGGGCCTACATCTCTAATCACTACTACATCTCCGGCTTTTACCCTTCCGCTAGAAATGCCCGCAATCAGTTCATACTCGCCATTAAATACCCTCGCTGGTCCTTCAAAAAATTCGCCTTCTTTACCGCTAATCTTGGCTACACTTCCGCCTTCGGCTAGGTTGCCATACAAAATCTGTAAGTGACCAGTAGCTTTAATTGGGCTTTCGCTTGGGAAGATGATTTTTTGTTCATCGAAATCTAAATCAGGAATTTCTTGTAGATTTTCGGCAATGGTTTTTCCGGTTACGGTTAAACAATGGCCATGTAACCAACCTTTTTTAAGGAGGTATTTCATTACAGCTGGTACGCCACCAATTTTGTGGAGGTCTTCCATCATGTATTTACCACTCGGTTTCATATCGGCCAAAACTGGGATACGGTTACTAATGGTCTGAAAATCGTCTTGTGTTAAAGGTACATCCACACTTTTTGCCATGGCAATTAAATGCAGTACCGCATTGGTAGAACCACCTAAAACCATGATGGTTACGATGGCATTTTCGAAAGCTTCGCGGGTCATGATATCGCTTGGCTTGATGTCTTTTGCTAACAAAACCTTAATGGCTTTACCAGCGGCCAAACATTCTGCTCTTTTCTCTTCACTTAACGCAGGGTTAGAAGAAGAGAAAGGCAAACTCATACCCAAAGCTTCTACGGCAGCAGCCATGGTGTTTGCGGTATAAATACCACCACAGGCACCAGCCCCTGGACAAGCATGTTTAATGATCTCTTTAAAATCGATATCGTCCATTTGTCCGGCAATCTTTTTACCCAAGGCTTCGAATGCAGATACGATATTTAAATCTTCGCCTTTATAATGCCCTGGCTTGATTGTACCACCGTACACCATAATTGAAGGGCGATTTAAACGTCCCATGGCGATTACAGAACCGGGCATATTTTTATCACAACCTGGAATAGTGATTAAACCGTCGTAATACTGACCACCACAAACGGCTTCAATGGAATCGGCAATGATATCACGGCTCACCAAAGAATAGCGCATGCCGGGTGTGCCATTGCTCATGCCATCACTTACACCAATGGTATTAAAAATCAAACCTACCAAATCATTGTTCCAGACCCCTTTTTTTACCACTTGCGCCAAGTCGTTTAAGTGCATGTTACAGGTGTTTCCATCGTAGCCCATGCTGGCGATGCCCACTTGTGCTTTTTCCATATCAGCATCGGTTAAACCAATACCATAAAGCATGGCTTGAGCTGCAGGTTGGGTAGGATCTTGTGTAAATGTTTTACTGTATTTGTTTAATTCCATTTTCTGGTAAGTCTAATTTTTATCGTGTTTTTGTTTTTTTAAGGCATAAAAAAAACCGCCTCTTTTGAAGGCGGTTTTCGGTATTTGTATATTTTTGATTATACGCAACTTCGTCCACCTCTTGTAAAAGAAATGACAATAATAATGTTGCTAATGATGTTTGTTCTAAAATTCATGTCTACGACGTTGAATTACAAACATACTAACAAATTAAAAAAAACAAAGAACTATTTAATTTTTTTGAGGGGACAGTTAAATGATCACCTCGTAATTTACTTTCTCTAACACTAGATTTTTGTAGGCTCTTTGCATGGTAGAACCAATGCTATCGCTCCATTTTTGTCTAAAAACAACATCATCAATGGTGTGGATACCAATCACTTCTGCAGCAGTTCCGCAAAAGAAAGCGCTATCGGCATTCTTTAGTTCAGCAACGCTGATTGGCTTTTCAATAATTTCGATATCGAGTACTTTACAAAGTTCAATTACGGTTGCACGGGTAATACCTGCCAAGATATTGCCCAAAGCAGGGGTGTATAACTTGCCATTTTTTTCGATAAAGATGTTGGCTCCAGGTCCTTCGGCAATGTTTTCGTTCATGTCTAACAACAAGGCTTCATCAAAACCTTTTTGTTTGGCATCTGTAGTAGCTAAAATTGAATTGACGTAATGCCCACTAATTTTTGCTTCTACAAAAGTTGATTTTGGGTTTGGTCTTTGAAAAGGAGAAATGCACACCTTTAATTGTTTGTCGCCCAAATAAGCTCCCCATTCCCAAGCACAGATCATGATAGAGGCTTCTTGTGGTGCAATTAAAGTCATATTTGGCTCACAATACACCAACGGACGGATATAGGCATCCTTGAAATTATTCAACTCTAGCAATTTATAAGTCTGTTTGATCAGTTCGTTATTGTCCCATGGGTATGGAATGTTAACCAATTCGCAAGAGCGTTGTAGCCTTTCAAAATGTTCTCTGATTTTGAATATACGTGTAGCATTGTGCGTTTTATAGGCTCTAATTCCTTCAAACGCTGCCAAGCCATAGTGTAATGACTGGCCGTACAAATCAGTTTTGGCATCTTGTGCTTTTACAAACCGACCGTTAAGATAAATTACTGTGCTTGAGTTGTAGTATTGCATTTTTTCTTAGTTAAAAAAAAGCGTCCCTTTTTAATTGGGACGCTTCGGTTATATCGTGAGTATTAAATCATCATTTTATAGCGACCCTTGCTGCTTACTTAGCAGCAGAATAATAACAATAAGAATGACATTTAGGGCAGCAGTGTAAGTTGCGCTAAATGTGGTACTTAGATTTAAAATTCTTGGGTTGTGCATTGTTGTTATTTTATGAAAACCAATTTAGTTTTTGGTTCATAAACAATCAATAGCAATTAAAAAATAATTGAAAAAAAATATAATACTGATATTTTTAAATATTCGGAATATAATATTGAATATATGTGCTTATTCAATTCATAACGTGGTGATAAGTAGACTAAATATGATTTCGGTATTTGGTATGTTTATTATGCTTGCATTATAATTTGGCAATATTCTGCGTGAAATTGGAAAATGCTTGTTTAAAATTGAAAATTTAACACATTTTTAAGAGCCCTTTTTAGTGTGATTTCACTTATCTATATTTGGTAGGAAATACAATGATAAAATGAAGGCTCTTAAAGATAGATTGGCTGAGAAGACAGACGACCAATTGATGTACTATTTAGAATATGTTGATAAACATACTGATGAGGCGATAAGGCTAGCGATGGCCGAGCTGCAGCATCGAAAAGTTGAGTTACCGGAAGGTATGGTTGAACGTGTTGAACTTCAATTAAGTGATAGAAACATAACTGAAGCTAAGTCGAAAAAAAGTTGGGACAATTTTATGGTACAAGATGATGTATCTCCACAATTTTATTCTCAAAGGGCTATTTATTGTTTTTCTATTCTATTCTCTGTTTTTTTTGGTTCCTTCTTATTGTCGGCTAATTTAAAAGCAGTAGACAAACCAAGATTGCTGGTTATTCTTTATGGATTTGCTTATGCTGTGCTTACAATAATAGTAGGAGAATACATGAAAACTGGCCTTTCCTATGCTTTCATTGCAAATTCAATAGGGGTGATCATCATGCAAACTCTTTTTTGGGATAGACTAATTGGAAAAGAAACCAAATATAATGCAAAGCCAATTTGGAAACCTTTGATTATCGGAGTTTTAATCATTGCGGTTCTCATAATGTTGTTTCTTTTTGCTAACCAATAGGTACAAAAAAAGCCTCGATATTAATCGAGGCTTTTTTTATGTTGTTTGTAAAAGGTTAAGCAACAATCGCTTCTGCCAATACAATAATTTTATTATCCAGAACTTCAACTACGCCACCTTTAATGTTAAAGATTTCTTCGTTTGTGGTACTTTTAACAATTACTGGACCATCTTCTAAAGTAGAGATAATAGGAGCGTGGTCTTTTAATATCTGAAAAGAACCTAAAGTTCCTGGAACGGTAACCGCAGTTACATCGCCTTCGAAAACTTTTTTATCTGGAGTTAATATTTCTAAATTCATATTTTTTAGATTGAGTAGCAAGTATCTAGTAGCAAGTATCGAGACGTGATTTCTAATCTTGATACTTGATACTTATATCTTGATACTAGTTAGATTCTGCTAATAATTTTTTACCTTTTTCGATAGCTTCTTCAATGCTACCAACCAAGTTAAATGCAGCTTCTGGATATTCGTCAACTTCACCATCCATGATCATGTTAAATCCTTTGATGGTATCTTTAATGTCAACCAATACACCTTTTAAGCCTGTAAACTGCTCAGCTACGTGGAAAGGTTGAGATAAGAAACGTTGAACACGACGAGCACGAGATACAACTAATTTATCTTCCTCAGATAATTCGTCCATACCTAAGATCGCGATGATATCTTGTAATTCTTTATAACGTTGTAAAGTTTCTTTCACACGTTGAGCTGTATTGTAATGCTCATCGCCCAAAACAGCTGGAGAAAGGATACGTGAAGTAGAATCCAATGGATCTACCGCAGGGTAAATACCTAACTCGGCAATTTTACGTGAAAGTACAGTTGTAGCATCTAAGTGGGCAAAAGTTGTTGCCGGAGCAGGGTCAGTTAAATCATCTGCAGGAACGTAAACGGCCTGTACTGAAGTAATTGAACCACGTTTAGTTGAAGTAATACGCTCTTGCATTAAACCCATCTCAGTAGCCAAAGTTGGTTGGTAACCTACCGCTGATGGCATACGACCTAATAGTGCCGATACCTCAGAACCTGCTTGTGTGAAACGGAAGATGTTGTCAACGAAGAAAAGGATGTCTTTTCCAGCGCCTTCGCCATCACCATCACGGAAATATTCTGCAACAGTTAATCCTGATAAAGCTACACGAGCACGTGCACCAGGAGGCTCGTTCATTTGACCGAATACCAATGTTGCTTTAGATTCTTTTAATTTTTCAGTGTCAACCGCTTTTAGATCCCATCCACCTTTTTCCATTGAATGAAGGAAATCATCACCATAGTTGATTACACCAGATTCGATAAACTCACGCAATAAGTCGTTACCCTCACGCGTACGCTCACCAACACCCGCAAATACTGATAAACCAGCATAGGCTTTAGCGATGTTGTTTACCAACTCCATAATTAATACTGTTTTACCAACACCAGCACCACCAAACAAACCAATTTTACCACCTTTTGCATAAGGCTCTAATAAATCGATTACTTTAATACCTGTAAAAAGTACTTCAGTTTCGGTAGATAAATCTTCGAAACGAGGAGGAGCGTTGTGAATTGGACGACCACCAGTTTTATCAACAGCAGTAATACCATCAATTGCCTCTCCAACTACGTTAAATAAACGACCTTTAATCTGATCGCCAACAGGCATTTTGATAGGAGAGCCAGTGTCTAATGCTTCCATACCACGTACCAAACCGTCTGTAGAATCCATCGCGATGGCACGTACACGGTCTTCACCAAGGTGTTGTTGAACTTCAAGAACGATCTTTTGTCCGTTTTCTTTAGTAATCTCTAATGCAGAGAAAATTTTAGGTAAATGGGCATCGTTAGCAAAACTTACGTCAACTACCGGTCCGATGATCTGCGCTATTTTTCCAATGTTAGGCATATATTGTTTTTGGTAAAATTATAAAAATCAAAATGTTAAAGGCGTTTTTCAACGCTTGTATTTCGGTCTGCAAAGCTAAGAGTTTTCTGTTAAAATTTTATATATAAATTAAAAGTTTTTCCACAGTTTTTTAATGAGTTACAATTAAAGCAAAAAACGCCATGAAATTGTTGATTTCATAGCGTTTTAAACTATTGTTTAAATGTTAAAAAGTATAGCCTAAGCTTACCCCGCCAAATGGAATAAATTTATGGTCTATTGGGTAGCTATTGTATAAAAGTGTAAAGCCAATTCTATACATGAATCCACCTTGTGGTTTTTGATGCCTAAAGCCCAGTCTCGAACTTAATAGGGCATTCATTCCTTTTTCGTCAATGATTTCATCGCTTAGTGTAAAGCCATTAATGTTTTTTGATTTTTTAGAAACGATAGTCGTTCCAAGACCAAATTCTGCAAAATTTTTTGAATCGCTGTTTTTTCCCAAAAGCAGATTAGCTTCTATTGGTGCAGTAAACCGATCACTTCCAAGCCATGAAATGCCAATTCTGGGAGCAAACCTTAATTGTTGAGATAAGATAAACAGCCTATCATAGTTTATTGAATAAGCCCCTCCATTGCCACCAATTTCTACATAAACAGAATTACGGTTAGATTGTGCAAATGTATTGGTGCATATAAGTAGACAAATAATTGTCAATATATATTGTTTTTTCATATTCAATTTGTTGATTTTATGCCGCTTTAAACTGTGGTGTAAATGTTAAAAAGTGTAGCCCAAGCTAAAGCCTGGATACAGTTTTATAAAATAATCATCACTAATAGTAGCTAAAGACCGTTCATCTTGTTTTATTTTTATTAATAAACCTGCTCTATACATAAATCCTCCTGTTGGTTTTTGATGCCTAAACCCAAGCCTAGCTGTTAATACTTGTCCAAACCTGTTTGTTGAAACCCTTTCCAAGTTACTTGTTTTATATTCCTTTAGTCCAATCAAACTCAGGCCTATACCTGCCTCGGCAAAATTTTTGCTCTCTGTTCTTTTTGCCCAAAGTAAGTTAACCTCTATCGGGATTGATATATTGTTATGGCCTTTAAAATGTTCGGATGTGCTTAATGGGGCATACATGAAACCAATCCTAGGGACTAATTTTAGTTGTGCTGATAAAGGGATGATTCGATCATAGTTAACAGAATAAATAACAGAGTTGCCCAATAGTTCTAGATAGATACTATTCTTTTTGGATTGTTGTGCTGTGCTATTTAAACTGAGCAAGCATAATAATACTGGAAATAAAATATTTTTCAATTTTTCAGGCGTTAATTTATCGATAAAATGAATTTGGATTACAAGATATAAAAACAATAAATAGTCTAATAAAAAACAGCTGATCTTGATGTCGTCTGACTTTTTCTTTCTTTATTTGTTGCTTCATATAGGTGTTGTTTTCATCTCTAAAAGATGAACAACAAATGTATTAGAATTATTAATTAATTGATATTTGATGAAAACCGTATTAGTAACAGGCAGTAATGGGCTTTTAGGGCAGAAAATTACCGAGAAAATTTTAAAAGAAGGTGGTGTAAATTTAATTGCTACTGCCAAGGGCGAAAACCGTTTTCCTGTTAAGGAAGGCTATTTATATGCCGAAATGGATATCCTTAATCCGGAAGAAGTTAGAGAAATTATTGAACAATATAAACCTGATGCAATTATCCATACTGCGGCAATGACCAATGTGGATACTTGTGAGGATGAAAAAGAATTGGCCTATCAATTAAATGTAGAGGCAGTAGCAACTCTGGTAACGCTTTGCGAAGCACACAATATTCAGTTGGTACACCTTTCTACAGACTTTATTTTTGATGGTGAAAATGGACCTTATGACGAGTTGGCCGCACCAAATCCATTGAGCTATTATGGAGAAACTAAATTGAGGGCAGAAGAGCTGATTAAAAATTCGAAAGCCAAATGGGCAATTCTGCGCACCATTATTGTATACGGCATTGTAAGCGACATGAGCAGAAGCAATATTGTGCTTTGGGCAAAAGGAGCGCTAGAAAAAGGCAACCCTTTAAATATTGTAAACGACCAATGGCGAATGCCAACTTTAGCAGAAGATTTAGCCGATTGTTGCTTTTTGGCCATAGAGCACGATGCACAAGGCGTATACAATGCATCGGGTAAAGATTTAATGAGTATTTCTGAATTGGTAGCTAGGGTTGCAGACTTCTGGAATTTAGATAAAAGTTTAATCAACGAAGTAAGTGCAGCCACTTTAAATCAAAAAGCTAAACGACCTGCCCGCACTGGATTTATTTTAGACAAATCGATGACTGAATTAAACTATCATCCACATAGCTTTGAAGAAGGATTGGAGATCTTGGATCAACAACTGAAAAAGAGTATTGGTCAATAGTTGATGGTTTAATAGTCAATAGTTTGTTGGTTAATAGTTCAGTTTTGTGAATGAATGATCATAGCTTAATTTATCTTTTTTACCATGAACTATGAACCATGAACTGTTAACCATGAGCTATGGACCATTAACCAAATCTTCATCTTAACCTTATCATCAATTAAAACAATTAATATATGTCATTACAAGTAGGCGATAAAGCCCCAGATTTTAAATTGTTCAGTTCAGAACTGAAAGAAGTTTCATTAGCAGATTATCAAGGAAAGAAATTGGTGATCCACTTTTTTCCGATGGCCTTTACCGGAACATGTACCACACAGTTGTGTACCATGAGAGATAGTTTTGGTTATTACGAAGGAATGAATGCAGCGGTTGTTGGTATCTCTGTAGATTCTCCTTTTACTTTGGCTAAATTTAAAGAAGAACAAGTTTATCAGTTTCCATTGTTATCAGATTTTAACAAAGAAGCTTCTCAAGCTTACGGTGCTTTTTACGATGAATTTGTATTCAATTTAAAAGGTGTATCTAAAAGAGCTGCCTTTGTGGTAAACGAAGAAGGAGTAATTACCTATGCTGAAGTTTTAGATGTGGCTACTGATTTGCCAGATTTTGAAGCCATCAAAAAGGTAGTGAGTGCATAAACACAATACTGTTCGTGATTTGTGGTTAACCTAAAAATAATTTAACAGACAAACAACTAAGGAGTTATCCGGTGTATTGAGGTGTTAATTTGAATTATTATATAAAAAAATTGTTAAATTGGATTTCAAGCATTACTTTTGCAGTCCGTTAACCATAACGACAATGCATTTGTAGCTCAACTGGATAGAGCATCTCACTACGGATGAGAAGGTTTGGGGTTCGAATCCCTACAAGTGCACTGAGAAAAGCCTTAGAGAAATCTAGGGCTTTTTTGTTGAACTTTCTTTCGACAAGCTGTCAAAATCCAATTTACCTATAACAATTACCATTTCAAAGAAAGAGATGGCCTGTCTGACAAAACCTACTGAATTCGGAAATCAACTCACAATTGCAACAATCACAAAAAGAAATCTTAACCTATTGTTAATATAGATTTTACCACTTCTGCTATTTAATTGTTAGCGATTAGCTGTCAAAGTTTAAAAAAATACGAAAGAGATAATTTATATTTATATATTTGCAGCCGCAAAGGATTAGCCTTTTAGAGGTTAATTTATGTTTTTTTTAATCAGTGGTAATCTTCCTTTTAGGAAGCTTTAATTAACTAGACCTTAATGCTAAATTTTGTTCTCTTTGGCCCTCCAGGTGCAGGTAAAGGCACCCAATCTCAGAAACTGATAGACAAATATCAGTTGGTACACATTTCTACAGGAGATCTTTTTAGAGCACATATTAAAAACCAAACTGCTTTAGGTAAACGGGTGAGTCAGCTCATTGCAGATGGAGAATTGGTTCCGGATAAGATTACGATTGACATGTTGGAGGAAGAAATTGATAGAAACCCAGATGCAAAAGGTTTTGTATTTGATGGTTTTCCAAGAACTATTCCTCAGGCAGCAGAATTGGATAAGTTCTTAGAAGGTAAAGGAAGTAACATTGCAGGTGTAATTGCTTTAGATGTAGATAAAGACGAGTTGACCAAACGTGTGGCGCAACGTCAGAAAGAAACAGGTAGAGCAGATGACCAAGCAGATAAGTCGCAAAAAAGAATTGATGAGTATTTTAACAAAATCATTCTGGTATTGCCTTATTACGATGAGCAGAAAAAATTGACTAAAGTAAACGGTATCGGTAACATCGATGACATTTTTAATAATTTGTGCGCTGTTATTGATCAGTATTAAAATATAATCAGGATAAAGGATAGCGGGAAAGATTGTTCAGTTCTTCCCGCTTTTTTGTTTTAAAATAAGTTGTTATGTCACAGGGATCAAATTTTGTAGATTACGTAAAAATATGTTGTCGTTCTGGTAAAGGGGGGGCAGGTTCTGCACATTTGCATCGTGACAAACTGACCTCAACCGGCGGGCCAGATGGTGGTGATGGTGGAAGAGGTGGACACATTATTTTAAAAGGAAACGCCCAGTTTTGGACTTTACTGCATTTAAAATACCGCAAGCACATTATTGCCGAAGATGGAATGAGTGGTGGAAGTAGCCAGAAAACTGGCAAAACCGGAGCAGACGAAATCTTAGAAGTGCCATTGGGAACCATTGCCCGTGATGCAGAAACAGGAAATATCCTGTTCGAAATTACAGCAGATGGCGAAACCAAAATATTAACCCCTGGTGGTAGAGGTGGCTTAGGTAACTGGCACTTTAAAACACCAACCTTACAAACCCCACGCTTTGCACAACCTGGAGAACAGGGAAAAGAAGAATGGATGGTTTTGGAGCTGAAAGTATTGGCTGATGTGGGTTTGGTAGGTTTCCCAAATGCTGGGAAATCAACTTTATTGTCTGTTTTATCGGCTGCAAAGCCAGAAATTGCCGATTATCCTTTTACAACCTTAGTACCCAACTTAGGCATTGTTTCTTATCGCAATGGAAAATCTTTTGTTATGGCAGATATTCCGGGGATTATTGAAGGCGCATCAAAAGGAAAAGGATTAGGCTTTAGATTTTTGCGCCATATTGAACGTAATTCTGTATTGCTTTTTATGGTTCCGGCAGATACGAGCAGAAGTATCAAAGAAGAATACGAAATCTTAAAAAATGAACTGCAACAATTCAACCCAGAATTGATGCAAAAACCTCATTTATTGGCCATCACCAAATCTGATATGTTGGACGAAGAGCTCAAAGCAGAAATGAAGGCCGATTTACCAAATATGCCTTTTATATTTATTTCGGCCGTTGCCCAGCAAGGGATAACAGAGTTGAAAGATATGTTGTGGAAAGCCATTAACGAATAACCCATTCCAATTCTCTTTTGGTAAAAAGCGGGTCATCATTGTATCAAAGCTGTAGTAAATTGGAGTTTATTATTTATATTTAGTCTAAATAGTATATATTTGCGGCAGATTAAATATATTCGATTTGCCACTTTTTACAAGCACAACTACTGATTCCTTAACCTTAAAAATAGATAGCACTACTTTTGAAAAAGTCTATCAATTGTATTGGGAAAAAGTTTATGCTGTTTGTTACAATAACATTAGAGAGGTAGAACCCGCCAAAGAAATGGTACAGGATATCTTTAAATCCTTATGGGAAAGAAGGAATGAACTTGAAATAGCCGATATTCAGCGCTATTTGTTAAGAAGTGCTAAATTTAAAACCTTCGAGTACATTAGAAATAAGGTGAACCAAGAAAAACATATCTGTATCAAATTTCAAGACTGTAGCCTTTCTTCTAACTGTACGGAAGAAAAAGTGTTGTTTAACAACCTTACCGAAAAAGTAAATATCTTGGTTGATACATTACCTTGTCAATGTAAAAGAGTATTCCAAATGAGTAGAGAGAAGGGGCTCTCTAATAAGGAAATTGCAGAAGAATTGGCCATTAGCGAACGTGCAGTACAATACCATATCAATAAAGCATTGGGCGTATTGAGAGAGAACCTGGTTAATTATGCCATATAAATTTGTGATCGACTTTCGTAAAACCTTTACTTATGCTACTTATATTTGTTCAGACTTTAAAAGCCTGACTTGGTTTCATTACCAATACAGACAAATGATCAACAGATGAAAATCAGTAAAGAGCTAATTGAAAAATTCCATAGAGACGAATGCAGTTCTGAAGAAAAGGAATTTGTACAACAATGGCTATTTAATGATGATGGCGAAGAATTGGTAGATTTTAACGAAACCGAAAAGGAATTACATAAAGTTCAGATGTGGGATGAAATCAGAACGATTTTACCGCAAGAAAACCATCCTATTCAGCAACAAAGAACAGCGAGGTTCCAATTCTGGAAAGGGGCCATTGCAGCTTCTATTGTTTTTGTATTGCTCATTTCTGGAGTAGCTATTTATCAGCACAATTCAAAAAATAGCGTATTGCAATGGGTAGATGTAGAAAATACTTCTGGGATACAGGTTAAATATGTTGATTCTAAAGATTTCAAACTTTCGGTTGGCCCTAATACCTCGGCCAAAATTGATCAATTAACAGGTATT
The DNA here is from genome assembly GCF_001412215.1 of Pedobacter sp. Hv1. GTDB lineage: Bacteria > Bacteroidota > Bacteroidia > Sphingobacteriales > Sphingobacteriaceae > Pedobacter. The sequence continues at coordinate 503,116 of NZ_LLWP01000001.1, read as the reverse complement.
GTTGATCTGGCTGGAAGCTTACTGATCCAACCTAAAGAAGATATTGAATTAGAATTTACAGGTGCTACAAAAAAGATGTCGTTTAAAAAGGGACAGACCTATATCATTTTAAAAGGTAAGGATGGAAAAGATCAAGTCATCATCATCAATGAAAAAAACCTGATCGATCTTCCACCAATTATCCAAAAGCAAATTATTAATGAATTTAAGATCTAAGCTGAGGCTATTTTTTTCGTGTTTGCTTTTTGCTGTGATTTTTGGTTGTACTCAACATCCTCAAGATAAAACTGCCCAGTTAGCGCCTAAATATAGTCTTTACATCTTGGCAAAAGATGGGAGTAATTACTTGATAGAAACTTCTTCTTTAGCAACTGGTACTTTAAGCCCAGAAAATGATGGTGTAGCAATTGATGCAGATCAAATTAGTAGGGCTGATTTGGTAAAAGATGGTTATTATTATGATTTGGATGAGCGAACAGGACAATTTGCAAAATATACCATCAACAATAAAAAGCTAAAACAAATAGCTGCCATCACACTGAAAAACTTTTCGATAGAAAACTTTGAATGGTTTGGTAGTGATACCCTTTTACTTACCGGTTTAAACCATATCAAAGATTCTGAAGTGGTTTATAATTTAATTACAACCACAAATATGAAAGTGGTAAAGGCTGGCAAAATGGACATTCCAAAACCTCAGGGTATTTTCAACAATATTTCTGTAGGTGTGGTGGAGCGTAGAAACAACCAATTATTTGTGGGTTATACCTATCATCAATTGTTAAGCCCCTCTAGTTACCATACCAGTGATACGGTTTATCTTTCGACGTTGAAATACCCGGAAATGAAGGCAGAAAAATTAACGAAGGATACACGTTCTACCTATCCCGGTGGTATCAATACCATTCAACCTTATTCCTTTAACGATGAACAGGGCAATTATTATGTAATGACCTGTCCGGGTATTGCGCTAGGTAATAGACCAGAGTTACCTACGGCCTTAATGCGCATTCAAAGAGGAGAACAGCAAATAGACCAGAATTATTTTTTCGATTTGTCTGGTTCAATTATTCAGAACCATGCCTATGGGATCTGGTATGTTGGCCATAACTATGCGATTGTAAGAAGCGAACGAAAAGACTTATATAAAGACCTTAACGACCATTACGAAACGGCACATTTTAGCTATTACCTAATTGATGTACTGAACCGTAAAGTGATAGAAAGATTAAAACTTCCCTTAGATAGAGGTACCCGTAAGAACTGTATCATTGTTGAGGGAGATGTAGTTTATATCGCGATCAATTCTAAAACTGAGGGTAATTATATCTGGCAGTATCACCTTAAAACCAAGGTACTTCAAAAAGGACTACAATTAAATGGCAGTACCGATTATATCTTAAGAATAGATTGATTGCACCAAGATTAGAAAAATTTCATTTTTTTTCGTTGTCAACCTTCGCCAAAGTGAGGTTTATGCTACCACCTAGTATAAACGCACAAAAAAATGTTATTCCGTAAAATTATACTTTCATTTTTATTTCTACTTAACTCCTTATTTGCATTCGCTCAACAAAAATCTTCGATCTCTGGTGTAGTTACCGATAGCTTAGCAAAGGTTGAAGGTGTATCTGTTGTACTTAAAAATACAAAAATCGGGACTGCCACCAATGAAGAAGGATTTTATCAATTATTGGACCTGAAACCTGGAAGTTATACCCTGGTTGTTTCTTATTTAGGTAAAGTTAACCATACCAAACAATTGAAACTAGAAGCAGGAGCACACCTCAACCTAGATTTTGTGGTGAAACAGGATGGACAGAATCTGAACACAATTGCAGTGAAGGGGCAAACCAAAATAGTGGCCTTAAAGGAATCGGGTTTTAGTGTAAACGGTATTGAAACCAAGCTATTCTTAAATACAACTACAGATCTTAATCAACTCTTGAACCGAAGTACTGGCGTAAAAGTACGAGAACAAGGTGGTATGGGTTCTGATTTTAATTTTTCGCTCAATGGCTTATCAGGTAAACAGGTTAGATTTTTCTTAGATGGCATACCTATGGAAACTTTTGGCAGTGCAATGGGGCTCAACAATATTCCTGTAAATCTGGCCGAAAGAATTGAAGTATACAAAGGGGTGGTGCCTGTAGAACTTGGGGCCGATGCACTTGGTGGAGCAGTGAACATCGTGACCAATCAAAATACGAAGAGATTTTTAGATGCCAGTATCAGTTATGGTTCTTTTAATAGCAGTAGGGCAGCTTTAGCTGGTCGTTTTACCGATGAAAAAACCGGATTAAGGATCAATATCAATGCTTTTAACAATTATTCTGATAATGATTATTTAATGCGCAACAATCCAAAATACAATGCGGCCATTAAAGTAACAGAAGGCGATCAAGTTGTGCTTAAAGATGCTCGTCGTTTCCATAGTGCCTACCGCTCTACCATGGGACAGGCAGATGTTGGTCTGGTAGACAAAAAATGGGCCGATATCATATCTCTAAGTTTTACTTATTCCAACCTCTATAAAGAAGTACAAACAGGGGTAAACCAAGATAAGGTTTATGGTCAGGTAAACAACAGGGAGCAATTTTTTATGCCAGCGTTAAAGTATAAAAAACAAAATTTTCTGGTTAATGGGTTAACGGTTAATGCAACTGCTTCGTATTCTATTAATCGTTCTAATGTAGCCGATACCTCTTCTTATTTGTATGGATGGGGTGGAAAGGGTAGACCCGAACCTATTTCTGGAGAAATAAACGATATCAAAACCATTTACCATTATAAAAATGAGGCAGCTATTGCAAGGGCTAATTTTGCCTACGAGCTGAATAGCAACAATAGTTTAAACCTTAACTACACCTATAATTACTTTGCCCGTAGTGCAACAGAAGATTTGGGTACCGTTAAAAACAATTCTTTTGATGAACCCAATACGATTGGTAAAAATATTATCGGTATCGCATTGCAGAACAACCTTTTGGGAAAAAGATGGAGCAACACCTTGTTTGCCAAGTATTATAATTTTAATGCATTTGTACGTAATGCGGTATACTTTAGCCCGGATAACAGTTGGTTAAAATCAGATTCTGAACTAGCGCAAAACTTTATCGGTTATGGAATTGCCTCTCGATTTAAAATTACAGCACAATTTGGCATCAAGGCATCTTACGAGCATGCCTACCGTTTACAAGAAGGAGATGAATTATTTGGCAATGGAATAGATGTAGCCTCAAACAAAGACCTCAAACCAGAAAGTAGCGATAACCTAAATGTTGGGGTCTATTTAAGTCACAAAATTAACGAACACCGTTTGAATGTAGAAGGAAGTTATTTCTATAGAAACGCAAAAGACTTTATCTATTTTACGGTTGGTGGTCTTTATTCTAACTACGCTAACCTAGGGCGTGCTAAAATTAATGGTGCTGAGGCCGAAATTCGTTACAATTATAGCGATCTGTTAGAGTTCTCGGTAAATGCTACTTATCAAAATGCCATCAATAACCAACAATTTGAATTGGGTACTGGACTAAAAGATGCTACTTATCAAGACCGTGTACCCAACCAGCCCTGGTTGTATGGCAATGCCAATTTTAGTATTGGTAAAAATGATGTTTTTGGCAAGGATACTCGCCTACAGTTCAATGCATCATCACAGTTTGTGAACTGGTTTTATCTAAACTGGGAAAGTAGAGGGAGTGCCGAATCAAGAAATAAAATTCCTTCTCAATTGATCCACAATGTTGCTGTTTCCTATTCTTTAAAAAATGGGAAATACAATGTTGCTTTAGAATCCTTCAATGTGACCAATGAGCTGGCCTACGATAATTTTAGACTTCAAAAGCCAGGGCGCTCTTTCGCCATCAAACTGAGATATTTTATCAAATAGTTTAACCCAATTCATCATAAAAAACAATAAAATCATGTTAAAAACTAACAAAAATCAAATCTTATTAGTTGCTTTAATGTTTGCGATGCTAGGATTTTCTTCCTGCTCAAAAAAATCAGATCCTGTTAATCCACCAGAAACCGCAGAAAAAGACTATAGTTTTTTAGTTACTGCCGGTACGCCATCAGCTACTTATATTTTACATGCAGCCTCACTAACCGAAGGTACAGCCACAACAGCAGGTAATGGTGTTGAAACAGATTTAACAGTGGTAACTGCCAAAGGAGGTTATTATTATGCAACCAATAGTGCTGGTAACTTGGTCAAATTTACTTCAGATAACAAGAAGATCACTACAGTAAAAGAAATTCCTTTTAACAAAATTAGTTGGGCCTATTGGTCGAGTTTTTACATTTGGAAAGACGATAAAACTTTAATTTTCTTTAGTGTAAACGGTGGTAAACAATATGAATATGCTACCTTAAATGTAGAAACCATGACCTTTACAGCAAATGGTAACATCAATATCCCAGTGCCACCAACTGGTTACTATTATTGGGGTAACAGTGCCACTTTTGTAGGCAATAAATTATACATCAGTTATACCAGCAATGCAGATGCAACAGATCTTTCTGTAAACGAAAGTTATTTGGCAGCTATTGATTATCCTGCAATGAACAACATTACAGTAACCAAAGATGCACGTTTCAATTTCCCTAGCCACTATACCTTACACATGCCGGGCGCATTTAATTATAATGGAACAGCCTATTTCTTAAATTCTCCGACCATTTGGTCAACAGCAATGCAGAATAAGCCATTTGCTATTTATAAAGTAAACAATGGCAGTACTGCTGTAGATGCAAATTATTTCTATGAATTAACCGATAGAACAAAAGAAGAAGCATTGGGCTTATTCAACGCTGGTAACGGTAAAGCCATTGTTAAAATAGTAGATAAAACACAGATTGATGGCTCATCAGCTTACTCAACCAAATTTATTACAGATTATTATGTGGTTGATGTGGTTAGTCAAACCAAAACAAAAATCAACATGCCTAGGAGTGTTGCAGGTGCTTATACCGAAAACGTAATTGTAGAAGGAGATCATGTTTATATCGCAGCAAAAACTGCAGATGGTTTTTATATCTATCAGTATAGCTTATCAAGCCAAGTGGCAAAAAGAGGTTTAAAATTGGATGGTGTAAACTCACTATCTCGTTTTGAAAGAATGAAATAAGAATAGATTAATTGCTCAAAAACCAATCTCATGTTTGTTAAGATCTTAAAAAAAATAAATGCATGGCTCCATTTATGGCTAGGTTTAGCCTCTGGCGTGGTGGTTATTGTATTGGGTATAACAGGCTGTATTTTGGTTTTTGAGCAAGAAATCAAAAGTCTCACCTCTTCGTGGTTACATGTAGAAAAACAGCCCAATCAAAAAGTATTGGCTCCTTCTGTATTGTACCAATCGGTAGAGAAAGCTTTACCGGGTAAAAAGATCCATTCTGTTTGGTACCATGGAGAAAATAGAACTGCCCAGTTTAGTTTAAATTCTGATTCGGTAGTTTATGTTAATCCCTATACTGCAGAAGTGGTAGCGATGGTAGACCACGAAGATTTTTTCCATTTTATAGACGAAGGGCATTTTCATTTATGGTTTCCCGAAGAAATTGGCGAATATATTGTAGGCTGGGGAACATTCATCTTCTTTATCCTCTTAGTTACGGGCATCATTTTATGGTGGCCAAAAAAATGGAACAAAGCAGGCAAAGACCAAAGTTTTAAGATCAAGTGGAAAGCCAAGTTTAAACGCATTAATTATGACCTTCATAATGTATTGGGCTTCTATTCCTTACTCTTGGCTTTATTAATGGCCATTACCGCATTGATCATGAGTTTTGCTTGGTTCTCTGATGGTTTTTACTGGCTAACAGGAGGAGCGGGTAAGCCCGGTAAAAGGCCCGAAATCAATACGATAAAACCATCAACAAATACAGCCTTACAAAATGCAGATCTGATTTGGCACAAGGTAACAAAAGAGATTGCCCAGCATAACAAAGACCAGATCATTGTAAGTTTTAATGAGAAACCAGACGAACCGATTTATGCTTGTACAGATATGATCAATGGCTATTGGAGAGATCTATATTTTGACCCAAGTAACTTAAGCTTAATGGCCAATTCTAATAAAAAACTGGAAGAGCTCAAATTTGCAGATCAGGTTCGGAAACTTAATTATTCGCTTCATGTAGGTGCCTTTGGAGGCCTTACTACTAAAATTATGTACTTTTTGGCCAGTTTAATCTGTGCCAGTTTGCCCATAACTGGTTTTTATATCTGGTGGGGTAAAAAGAAAAAGACCAAAAAAACTAAACCAAAACCGGTTTTAAACTAAATCATTTTTTATGCAATTCAATATCAATTTAGCAGGAGAAATTCCTGCTGCAAGGAGAGTTATGTGCTTTGCAAGCTGCCTATTGCTCTTGATAACTAGCTGTTTAACTGTAGCTGCACAGGCCAATGGCGAGGTAAAAGGAAAGTTGATAGGTAACCAACAAGGACCTGTTGCCTATGCATCCATCTCACTTAAATCGGCAGAGGGGAAAGTTTTAAAAGGAACCTTAAGTGATAGTCTTGGCCTATTTGTTTTTACAGGCTTAAACGATGGAAACTATCAATTGAGCATTAGTGCTATGGGATTTAAAAGTTTCAATGGTCCTTTGTTCAAATTGCAAGAAAAATTGGATCTGGGCCAACTGATATTAACAGAAGATGCTACAGCCTTAAAAGGAATTACCATACAGGCACAAAAAAAACTGATTGAACAAACGATAGATAAAACCGTTCTCAACATAGAAAACAGTATCCTTTCTGACGGAAATACCGCTTTGGAACTGCTTCAAAAAGCGCCAGGCGTAAAAGTAGATGACGATGGGAAAATATCACTCAAAGGCAGGCCAGGGGTAATGGTGCTCATTAATGGCAAATCAACCTACCTTTCGCCAAAAGAGCTGAGTACCTTATTAAAGGGTACCAACTCAAATTCAATTTCAAAGATAGAGATCATGTCTAATCCATCGGCTAAATATGATGCGGCTGGTAATGGGGGGATCATCAATATCCAGATGAAAAAAAACAAGGCCATTGGCCTGAATGGTACGGTTAATTTAAATGGAGGTTCGAGTCGGAATGCACGATATGGCGGTGGACTGAACCTCAATTACCGCAACCAACAAATTAATGTTTATGGCAGTTACGATTATGGTTATAGAGGAGAAACAGAATACTTAGATTTTACCCGTCGTTTTTATGATGGTGGAACTATTGTGGAGCCTGCAAGCCGTACCTCTTATCAAGATACCAAAACAAATGAACCCTTACATACCAATAACTTTAGGTTTGGCTTAGATTATGAGTTAGACAGCACCAATACTTTAGGGCTATTGATCAATGGCAATGTGGGTAAATATACACATGATAGCCAAACAGGTAATGTATTTAAAGATGCTAAAAATGCGGTACTGAGTAGAATGATGACCACCAATTACGACAAACAGAATTGGGAAAATCTAACGTACAATATGAATTATCAGCATAAATTTAAAAAAGAAGGTAGGTTATTTACTGCTGATGTTGATTATGCCAGCAATAAGTTTACTTCAAGGCTGAACCTGAATACAACTACTTTGGCAATTCAGCCTGGTCAAAACGAAAGTATAACCAGTAGAAGAGGCTATGTGCCAGCTGTAACTGATGTCTATTTGGCCAAGGTTGACTATGAAGAACCACTAGGCAAAACATTGAAATTTGAAAGTGGATTGAAAAGCAGTTTCACCAATGCAGACAACAATTTAACTTATGATATTTTAACAAATGGTACTTGGCAACATGATAAAAATGGCAGCAATCATTTTAAATATAAAGAACAAATTCATGCGGGTTATATGAACCTGAACAAAGAATTTAAAGGTTTTAGTGTACAGGCTGGGCTAAGGGCCGAATACACGCATACCATTGGGCATCAGTTAACTACTGATTCATTACAACGCCGAAGCTATCTCCAATTCTTCCCAAGTATATTTGTGAATAAACCATTGGGAGAGCACCACCAATTGCAGCTGGCGTATAGCAGAAGAATTGAAAGGCCAGATTATGGCGATCTGAACCCTTTTAGGGTGTTTAGAGACCCATTGCTATTTTATCAGGGCAATCCATTTTTAAAACCAGAACTGATCAATGCCTTACAGCTTAGCCATAGCTTTAAAGGAAAGTATACTACCAGTATCAGTTACAATCAAACCAAAGATGTAATGACCTGGGTAAACGGACAGATTGATGAACTGAACACCACCTTTGAAATGCCACAGAACCTAACCAAACTTGTTAATTATGGAGTCAGTTTTACGGCATCAACCAACTTTTTCAATTGGTGGACAGGTACCCACTTTGCAGAGGTTTTTAGAAATGAGTACTCTGGTACGGCACAACAAACCAGTTTTGACAATAGTACTACCAGCTTTAGTCTAAACAGTCAAAACACATTTAAAGCTGGAAAAGGTTATACTATGGAGCTGAGTGCCTATTATTACTCTGGTTCAGTTTATGGAATTTCTTCTTATAAAAGCAATTACGAAGTGTCGGCAGGTGTACAAAAGACCCTGTTAAAAGAAAAGGCAAGTCTTAAGCTAATGGTTAATGATATTTTTCAGAGCAATAGATACAGAGAACAAACTGTTTTTCAACAGATCAACATGTATATGAACAAAAGACCAGATAGCAGGAGGGTGATGTTGTCGTTTTCTTATCGTTTTGGTAACCAGAATACCAATCAAAGCAAGCGGAGAACAGGGAGTGAAGATATTCAGCAAAGGATAAAAGGAGGGAGCTAAAATGAAACAAAAAAGGGTCGGCTAAATTTAGCCGACCCTTTTTAATATTGTAAATTTAAAACTAAGAAATTATTCTATCCTTAACTTTAACAGCAGGATTACCTTGATAAATACCATAAGGTTCCAAATCTTTTGTAGCTACTGCTGCAACGGTAAGTACAGCATGAGATTTTACGGTAATTCCGGGGCAAACAATCGCTCTTGCACCAATCCAAGCTCCATTTTCGATAATGATCGGTTTGGTAATCAAGTCGAAACCTGTTTTTTTGTAGTCGTGGTTACCAGTTAAGAGCATGGCCTGTTGAGAGATACAAGCATTGCTGCCAATTCTAACTTCTGCCAGATTCTCTATTCTACATTCTGCAATCCACGAATGGTCACCAATGGTTAATTTCCAAGGATAGTGTACATAGAGCCCTGGTTTTATTCTTACATCTTTTCCAATTTTTGCGCCGAACATTCTTAGAATCATCACCAAGATGGAGCTAAAAGGGATAATGCCAGAACGAACAAACATTACGCTAGTAAAATACCAACAAATGAGCTTTAAAGAAGAGGCACCAGCATTGAAACCTTTTTTGTCAAAGTTTTTTTGAAGTTGTGTTTCCTTATTCAATTTTTGATTCTGTTTCTTTTTTAGCAACCAACTTTGTATTCTTTTTTATCCAATAGTACAACAGTACAAATACACAGATATAGACAATGATATTGAAAATTTCATGGTGGTAAGTAAAATTACTTCTTTGCGATTTGAAAAACCCTAACAATACACCCAAGGCAGCTATTCTGGCTACGTTTAATAAATAAATCATCAAAATGCCTATCACAAATAGTTTAAGTTTAGCTTTAATTTTTGCTGGAAATGCAATTACAAAAGCAGCGAGAAAACTCATTACCCCAAGGCCTAAACAAGCATAATTGATCCGTAGCCATGGCCCATTAACCACCATAATATCCATTTGGTTATAAACAGCATAAAAACCAAATAGTTTAATGATCCAAACGGCGGGTAAAATCAAAGCAGATTTTAAGAGCTGTATATAATTGAAATGGCTTTGAAGAAATTCATTATAAAATCTACCACCATCGCTCATGGCACTATTCATAAACAAATTTCCTTGGCTAAACAGAAAATAAAAGAACAACAGCTTTACCACAAATAGGATAGCTGCTTTATTCGCCTTTTTTTTATCGTCTATTGATTGTTCCATAATTAAGCGTAATTATTTGTTCAATGAATTTACATCATTTGATTTTAATATTTCTTTAATTTTTACATCTACAATTAACCTAAACCAGAAACCTTGTAGAAAATGGAACAAAATTCCATTTGATCCGTCTAAAATGCCTAATCTAAAGAACAGCCTATAGATAAAATATACAAATGGTCTTAGGCCTAGTGGCATTTTCCACCACATCTTTTTTAACCAAGCAATTCTTTCGTCTGGACTGCCCCAAAATTTAGGCTGCACAGTTTGGTTACGTAAATTACCTAACCTTTCCACTTCTTCCTGCGCCGTTAGGTCACTATATCTATTGTGTTTAGCAATCCAAAAACTGATTTTGTTCTCTTTTAGATTCTCTTCAATAATGTGGCCTTTTTTCCATATTTCGGTTTGCCCTGGAACCACAAATCTGTGATCCATGTTTTCGTTTAAATCTGAATAACCAACAGATTTCCTGAACATTTTGAGTAAATATTTAGGGTAAAAGCCCCCGTACTTAATCCATGAACCCTTAAAATAATTTTTTCTATTGAAATAGATGCCATTGATATTCTCAAAATTGTCACTTTTGAAATTTTGCAACATCATAAAAAGCTCGGGAGTTACAATTTGATCTGCATCGAGGCCAATGATCCAAGGCGTTTGCACATCGAAATTTTTAAGGGCAAAATCCCATTGTTTAGGATGGTTTTCGAAAGCATTTGTTTTAACCTGGACCTTATAGTTTTCTGCAATTTTTAAAGTATCATCAGTACTGCTAGAATCGAGTATATACGTATTGGCATTTAAACCAGCAATGGATTCCAAGAGCCGCGGCAAATGTATCTCCTCATTAAAAGTTAAGATGATGAAACTAAATTCTTTATTCATGTATTAAATCTTGGCTTTAATGATCATAGATTTCCAAAGATAGGGTATTCGTCCGCAGCCTACAAAATTGGTAACTGTAAAGCCTTGTTCTGTAAGTAATTGCGTTAATGTATTTTTAGACCATAATTTGATATGTCCACCATCCCATAAAGGGTTTGCATGGCTATCCCATTTACCAAAGAGCGAGAGCATTACGTTTTTAATATAACCATGATAAGGTGTAGTTAAGATCAATTCTCCTCCACCATTTTTTAGAAGTATTTTTTTACAAAATTGGATAAATTTTCTCGGATCGTATAAATGTTCAATTACTTCAGTGGCGGTTACAGTATCGAAGGTAAGTTGTGCAAATTTATCAGGTAATTCACCGATTGATAAATCCTTTACTGCAAATCGATCTGCCGAAAATTGTGAAGCCATTTTTATTCCGCTTTCTGAAGCATCTGTACCATAGGCGTTGAAGCCATTTTCTACAAATAGTTTAACCAGGGCACCATTTCCACAACCAAGATCCAGTATAGTTTGGTTAACTTGTTGATCTAACAAATTAAGTACTGGAGCTGCAATATAGCCATGAACATAAGTTGCGGCTGCATGATTAAAGCCATAATCTTTATAGTCTGGCATTAGTTAAATTCAGATAAAGCTTAATATATCTGTTAATTAATGTTCCTGAGTTAAAATCTGCTAAAATAATTTGAGGTGCCATTGCTTTAATTTTCAACCTTGTCTCTTCTTGTTGATAGGCCAAAGCTAGTTTTTTTTGAATATCTTCTATAGTTAATTGGGTAACCCAGCCTAAATCTTTTTGTTGTACATAATCAAATAAGCCTACCTGGTCTGACAGTAAGACTGGGGTGCCAACACTTAAACTTTCGATAATTACGTTGGCAAAGTTTTCGTTATGTGAGGTTAGGGCCAATAGATCATGTTTGGCAATCAATTGAAATTTGTCTTCATTGTTAACTTGCCCTATCCATTTGATTCGCTTAGCGATATTTAGGCTTTCAGTTTTCAGCCGTAAGCTTTTTACATACACTTCTTCCCCAGAACCAGCAATAGTTAATTCCCAATCAAATTCTACAAGAGCTAAAGCATCGAACAATAATTCTAATCCTTTTTTTTCTTCTATCCTAGAAAGAAAGATCAGTTTAAATACAGCTGACTTTGCGGGGGCTACTTTCTGATTGTTTTGTTGAACAAATGGGAAGTTAACCAGATTAGGAATAATAGTAATGCTTTTTGGTTGGATAAAGTCTAAAACATCTTGTTGCTCTTTCTCACTAGTCACATGGATATGGCAATATTTAAGCAAACTTTTGCCCATCAGTTGATGGATCATTGATTTAAAGCCTGAATTCCTATTTCCTGCAGTATAATTGGTTAACATTCCTCTTGGCGACAATACCACTGGCACATTACACCATTTGGCTATAGCACAACTAAAAATAGAAACTAAATTCCACCAGGCATGGATGTGAACTACCAATTGGAGTTTGGAGGATATTTTGATCTTTTTTCTTAAACCCGAAAATAATGCAGGCGAAAAATGGGTATGGTCTTTTGTTAAACGTTGATAATAAGTAACCTCAACCCCATCAATCTGGGTTGTTTTGTTAGGTTCAACAGCTAACTCTGTTTTGCCATTGGCTGTAGTGGTTAAAACTTCAGTATCAATACCTGCCTCAACCAAAGCTTCACAAAGCTTGCTTACCGACATAGTAGGCCCACCATAAATATAAGCGGGTTTATATGCTGCTGTTATCTGCAGTATTTTTATAGACATTTAATTCTGTTAGGGTATTCGACCTTTTGAGTATCCAATAGATGGCAAACATGGCTAGATACCCATAAAATATATTGTTCACCAAAAACTCAAAGTTATTGCCCCTCCATAAGTTTTGGAAAATGGCATTAAACATTACAATACAGCCTAATTCATACCCTCCAAATAACTCTTCTGCTTTATTGCTCATCCATTGTGTAACCAAGCCATATAGAAAAATAGAAATAAATACACCAATTAAACCAGCACTCACATAACCGTCTACAACTGGTCTGGTTTTAGCAGAAACTGAAGACGATTGATAGGCTACCCCCGCTTCATATACACGTTCCATTGAAATGGCCTCGGTTACAAACTTTTTGGGCCAAAGTGCTCTTGGAATAATGGCGAGCACAGAGTTTTTTGCAATCTCTAATCCATAATACGGATGTTCTTTAGGAATATGTTTAACAAAAGTGGTAAACATGTTAATTTCACTCAACCTATTGGTTAGAAAAGTCCAGTTGGTTTCTTCAATTATAGGAGCTTCATTAGTTAATAGGGCATCAAATGCTTCTTGTCTTGCCTGTGCGGCTGATTTTTGTCCCGACCAAGATTGCGATCTTACAATATTGGCAAAAGTTGGCAGAATATATAATAGAATGTAAACTGTTGGAATGGCTAAGGTGAGGATTACTCTTTTGTAATATGGGTAGAGCAAAAAGCTAATAATGATCACATTGATAATGATACTTTCCTTGTAACCAGTAAGAGTTGATGCTAAAAAGTTAAAGACAAATAAACCACCACCAAAAATCATATAACCTGTTTTGCGTTGTACCAGCCCTCTTACCAAAACCAATGCACTACAGGTAATGGAAATATTGATTAAACCATAAGAAAATTGATGTATACTCGAAATTCTGGATGTAACACCGCCTAATATATAACATGCTACACATAACCAGATGAGGAAAAAATCTAGGTTGAGGTTTAATTTGTGCTTTATTATAGGGTATTGTTTAATCTGGACAATCATTCCTGTAACCAATGCTGCATGGGCCAATAAAGATAAACGTTGGCATTTGGCAATGGCATAAGTTTGTTCATTTACCCTAAAAGGCAAATAACTTATTTTATTAAAATACTCATAGCCCAGGTGATCCATAAAGTAAAAAATGGAGGTGCAGCACATAAACCCAGCAAAGATCAATTGAACCAGCACAATTGGTCTCATGATCTGTTTTGTAAATGGCAGGTCTAAAGGAATAAATCTTACTTTAGAAAATAAAGTCCAATAAAAAATGAAAAATGAACCTAACCATGCTACAAAAAAGGAAACAATAGGATCTATTTGAACAATGATAGAAATGATCCATGGAATATAGATCAAGATCAATACTTTTTGCTTGGATTGGTTTTGAGTACTAGCTGTTAACATATTTAGAAATGGCATTTATCTGCTGCTCAAAACTCCAGTTTTGGATAGTAATGAAAGCATTTTGGCCATTGATTTTTAGTATGGTTTTATCTTTTGTTAAAGCTATTAATTTTTGTGACAAATCTGCTAGATCTCTACTTTTAAAAATAGCACCGGTATGGTTTGTGACCAAATCAGATGCACAACCCACTTTGTCTGATACCAAGACGGCCTTGCCAGCAGCCATTGCTTCATTCACAGCTAAACCCCAAGTTTCTCCTGGCCCTTTAGAGGGGAGGCAAAATAAATCACAGGCTTGATAAACGACCGGCATTTGTGTTTGATTTTGAAAATCCATAAAAAGAACATTTTCCAAGTGATCATTTTTTACCTTGGCTTTTAACTGTTCTTCTAGTACGCCATTGCCAACAAAAAGTAAGTGAATGTTTGTACTGTTTAATTTAATAAAGGCATCTAATAACAATTCTGGATCTTTTTTCGGTTCCAATTTACCCGCAAACAAAATAAGAATATCCTCTTTATCAATGTTTAGTTTTTCCCTAAGCTGATCGGCTTCGTCTTTTCTATCGGTAGAAAAACGAGTATTGTCGATTGCATGTGGTGCAAAGACCAATTGTTTTTCCTTTAAACCATATTTTTTGAAATAAGCATAATTTGCAGTGCCAACATAAAAGGCGGTATCAATATGTTGGTACACCCATTTTAAAAAGATACTTCTTAATATATTTTTAAAACCAGGTTGTTGGTCTATTAAAGTAGAATCGCCTCTAAAATAAATCAGAATTTTACCTTTAAAATGGCGCATTATTTTCAAATGACTTTGATAAGCCCAACCATAGATTAAAATAGCATCTGGCTTAAAATCATTAATCTTTGTGATGGCATTTGGATTGATAATACCCTTAAAATGATGACTACCTTTATCTTTTGCAGTATTCTCTAAAAACTCGTAGGTATAACCATCTGTTAAGGGAATATCCCAGCTAATGTTTTTCTTAAAACCATGGTCATATTGCGGTACATCACCCCTGGTATAAAAAACCTGAATATCCATTTTATTATCTAGAAGCCTAAAAATAGGGGCATAATATTGAATAGGGTGGGTAGATATAATTGCTAATTTCTTAGTCATAAGGTATGGCTACTATATTTCCAGAACGGAGATTTTCAAAGGTGGTTATTTTTTTTACACCGCTAAGCTCTACCATAAAAAAATGATAACCAAGAGGCTCAATCTTGGAAAATATATAATTTGCTGGTAAGCCAGTTTTTTTATGGTAATTATTGTCATACTCAAAAATAATTTTGGGTTTAAATTTAGTAATGGTCTTCATCAGGCCATCTATAACAAAACTCTCATAACCTTCGACATCGATTTTTATAAAATCTACTTTTTCTGTTATAATAATTTCATCCCCTATTCTACAGGTTACCGTAATGTCGCCATTTTGATCAAAAAGATTAAAAGATCCGGGATTTGTACTATTAACGTCCGCTACAATTGAGATTGTTTCGTTTTTATTGCTTAATGCAATTTGATGAACCTCAATGTTTTTGAAACCGTTTAGGGCAATATTACGATTTAAGCTTTCAAAATTTAGTGGAATAGGTTCAAACGCAATTACTTTTCCCTTTTTACCAACAAGGTCTCTGAAAAATAAGGTATGAAAACCAATATTTGCCCCCACATCTAATATGGTATAATCTGCTTCAATATGTGTTTGAAATACTTTTTTAAGTTCAGGTTCATAATCGCCCAAATAAACTATTCTAGCACCAATCCAAGTTGAGGTATCGCAGCCAATTTGAAAATTACCCAATAATGGTTTAACCACTACTTTTTGCTTTTTAAATTTATTGTTTTTAAAAAGGAGATTGAATAAACGATGTTGCCCTTTGAAGAAAGAACGCTTGAGGATAAACTTATAAAAAAACTGTAACATCACATTTGTTTGATTTAATGGTTGATCATATCAAATATTTCGACCTGTTTTTTTGTTAAAAAAGAGGTAGGATAAGGTTCAAATGCTGAACAATTTGTTGTTGGTATTTCCTTGTTCATAACATTTTTATGTACTTGCTAGTGGTTTCGAAGGCTGTTGTAGCATTTTGCTCTAATTATACTTTTTGGAATGGATAACCTCATTAAATACTTCACACTGTTTCATGGTCAATTGTTTAGCAGAAAAATTTTCAAAATAATTCCAATCTGTGGTCGATTTTATCGACTGATCTAGAAGACCATTAAGAAAATGTGTGATGACATTGGTCGAATTTTCTAAAGTTTCATCGATATCGATTAGGGTACCACAATTGGCATTTTTGATAATATGATAAGTACTGCTATGTTTAGAAAATATGCTCAACAATGGCTTTTTTGCCAAAACATAAGGATATAATTTAGAGGCAGTATAGCTTTTTTCGCTTGAGCCAGGCATAATGAGCGCATTGGCACTCAGTATCGTCTTAAGTGCCTCAAAATAACTTATTCTATCTGTTTGCTCGCTTACAAATGCGGTTACATTAAATGCTTCGGCAATAGGTTTTACGGTCGGTTGTCCGGTTCCTTTTGGTGCATAACTGGTACCAATAAAATAGAAATAAAAATTTGATAAAAGTTGAGGGTTATTTATTTTAATCTGCTCTAAAGCTGAAAACAGCAAGGAGAGTGATTTTTCCATAATTTTACCAACAACACCCACATAAGCAATGGAGATGATATTTTCAACTTTGGGAATGAAACTCTTTATTTCTTTTTTTTGAGCAACTTCAAAATCTTTTTCAAAATAGCCAAATGTGATGGTCGAAGTTGGAATATTTTTGATTTTTTGGTAACGATTTTTTAAGGTTTCGATGTAATTTTCAGACACGCTGATTATTCCATCAACACTTTTCATCGCTATAGGTTCCAAAGTTTTATTTAAACGATAAGAAAACCAATATTTCTTAGGTCGTTCAGATTTTGGCCTGTTTTTATAATAATCCGAATGCCAAGGATCTTGCATATCTATTACGTAAGGAATATGGAATTTTTTCTTCCAATGTGCACCCAAAATACATACAGGAAACTGAGTAGTGGAAAAATAGATCAGATCAAATTTTTCCTTGCTAAGCAGTTGATCAACATATTTTTTATAGAACCATAATGAGCGTAGCGCTATGCTACCCAAACCAATTTTTGAAGTAAATTTTTTCGAAAATGCATTTACTTCATGAATTTTGATGTCTTCTGGTATGGTTTCTTTTAATAATGAATCCTTTACCATATCAGAGTGGATTTCTTTAACGGTAACTATTTCAGCATCCCAACCAAATTCTTTAAAATAAGGGAGGCTTACTCTAATTCTGTGCATATCTGCAGCATTTGAAGGCGCAAAATAAGGCGAAATGATGAGTACTCTTTTCAAATTTTAAGCAGATAGTTGTATCAATGTCTTTTTTAACCGCTCTGCAAGTTCATTGGCCGTTACGCTACTATTTTTAACAGCGATGATCTCGTTCACGTAGTTTTGATAATCATTTGCCGGCAACTGTGTACACGTTGCAATGCTTGCTGCCATAACAGCAGGAATATTTTCTGTTTCTATTAAACTTCCCTGGTTAATGATATAACCTCTTTTACCTGCAATAGTGGTAACGGTAGGTATTTCCCATTCAATGGCTTTAGCTAGTTTCATAGAAGCACCTCTGGAATAATTAAAGATGGGATTAATAAAAAAACTCCAGTTTTCAACTTCCTTTAATAGGTTTTCATCACTTAATGGGCCTAAATAATTAACAAAATCATATTTGAGTTGTAAACTTTGTCCAATTTCATTGGGTTGCCCTACAATTCTTACCTCGAACGATAAATTAAGTTCAGCTAATTTTTCGAACAATTGATGCAGTGCAATGATATTAGGTGTATGGTTTAAGGTGCCTACATAGCCAAAAACATTTTTGATTGGTGCTCTTTTAATTTGAACTGTTTTATCGATTAACCTAGGGATATAAAAAGGATAATTTAAGCCCAACCATTTTTCTACTGCACTTTCTTCTTCAGACATGGTACAAACCAGATCTACATACCTCTTTCTATAGAATGATTCTGTAAATAGGGCCAAGCCCAATTTTAATATACCCGTATATTTTTTAAAACCATTGAACCTAGGCTTAATTCCGGTTAAGTCTCCTAAAAAATCTCCAGATTCGTTACCATGCGACATAATGATCACCTTAACATGTTGGAATTTAGCTTTGATGATTTTAGAAAAACGGATCAGCTCTGACTTGTTAATGAAAACATGAGTGATTTGCTTTTCGCTAATGGTAGCAAGCAATGTACTGCTATATTTATCTATAGCGTAGCTGATGTAGTTATCGAGGTTTAACTTGTATAGTAATCTAAATACTAAAGATTTGCTATAACCAACCTCAAAATAATGCAACTCGTCTGCCGTTGCTTTAAGGATTTTCAGAAACTCCTGAGAACAGATTTGTACCCCTCCAGGAATTTTAGAATTGAGATCTAATGGATTATGAAGAAAAAGGCCTTTGATCATTATTTATAAGCTTTTTGCTACTTGATGATAGATGTTAGCATAATCTTGCGCACATTTCTCGAGTGTTAGATTTTCTGAAATATATTTTTCCGGATTGAATTTTTGATGCTCAAGTTTGTTCATGAAATCAGAAATTTTGCTGCTGAAATCTACAAAATCTTTGAATTTTAAACCGCATCGCTCATCCCAATAAGGTACAGAACTTACAGGTCCATATTTAATCGTATCTGGATAATATTGCGGATCTAGCCAATACTCTTGTTGGTCAAAAGCCATTATAGGAGTATTGCTCGCCAAAATTTGTTGGTAGGCTAGGCCCTGCGTTTCATGTTCACATAAAAATATAGCCGCTCTACTACTGGCTACTTTCTCTACCAGCTCTTCGGGTTTGTATTCGCCATAAACAATGGTAGTATAAGTAAGTCCCATTGCGGTAAGTTTTTGTTTGATGGGCGTAATTATTGTTTTCTCATAAATATCGTGGTTCCATCTAATCTTGTCGTAGATCAAAAAATCAAACTGTGGAGTTTTTTTGATTGACTGATTCCATTTATAGGTATTGATACCCACAGGCCATGATTGAACAATTTCTCCATAATAAGGAATAAACATGTCTCTCATCCAATCTCCCGGAACTAAAATTCTTTTAATATTTGGATAATCTTGCAGCAGATTTGGTGCATCAAGCGGGTGCGAAAAAACAGAAGCACCAAACAGTATTGGATTTTTAAAATTTTTGGTTTTTAATAAATGCGGTTTCCCAATTACGCCTATCAATTCATTGGAATTTTTTTTTGCATAATTGTAATCATTAAAACGATAGGGGATACCTAGCTTATCAAGACCTTTCATTAATTCGAGTGCCACCATCATTTGGCCACCAATTTTAGGTTTACCGCGAACTATTCTTCTAACTGTTTTTCTTAGAATATGATCATACTTAAACCATCGATCAGGATCTGGGTCTTCGTAAAATAGGTTTAATGTTTGCATTATTTTTTTTTGCAATAAGTCCATAACTCATTCCGCGATTTATAGGAGAATTTTTCTCTAGTAATTTCTTAATTAATCTTTTCACAATCCTAAATGGATTTTTTTGAGATTTGCATCAAATAAATTTGTTTTTCCATCTAGTGTAACGTATTCTTCAATAATAGACCCATTGTCCATTAAAAGGCGTTCAACGATATGTGGCCAAGGTGTAAATACATGATGATTTAATTCTAAATCACTTACCGTAAAACATGGTATTTCCCCAATAAAAAATAATGAAAATCTAGCTCCACTCCATAATGGATTAGGTGTTGTTAAAATTAATTTCCCTCCAGGGTTTCGATACCAGAGCTAAATTTGAAATGCAGTTCCAAGGATTTGTTAGATGTTCAACTACATCTAACAATAACACATAGTCTGCACTATTATCTAATTTTTTTCTTCAAAGTTAATATCCCATTTGTTTATTGAAGCAATCTCTGGAGCTAGATCATAAGCTTTATAATTAATGTTTTTGGTAATTGAGCTTAAAATTATACTGTCTTTTGCACCAAAATCGTAAATAACAGGGCTTTCTTCTAGTAAATTGTTAATTACAGAAGAAGCCCACTCATAACGAGAATTATTAATATTTTTACTAATTACCATATCAAATTTTTATATTATTGAACGGCGTATGTGCAATAATTTTTCGGTGTATTTAAATCCTAATTTATGATATAATAAACCTAAAATTCCCTTTTCTGGTATTTTGAAATTAGGATTAAGTTCAAATACCCATTTTACCAATGTTATTGCATCTTTAAGATTGCTTTTAGCAATCCAATGCGCTAATGGCCAAAGTACTTCACAAGCTGCATTTTTTCTAGCTTGAGTTAACTTACCATCTGATTCTAGTTTGCCTAAAATTTTCTTAAATATATTCCAATGTTGCCAATTGGTAACTTGCGCTTTTAAACCTTGATAATTTCCTTGCATTTGTTCTGTATGCTTTACCCAATAACCTCCACATCCTTCTACAAAGCAAATTTTTGGCTCTAATAAAGCATATTCAAGAATAAACATTCGATCTTCTCTGAAAGCATAATCTGGTCTTCTGGGTACTTTTTTAACCATATCTGTTTTAAACAACATGCCCAAGAAATGACTTCCGTATCTATTACTCAATTGTATTTCTAAAAAATCTGGCCATTCTATTATTGGCTCATATCTGATGATCTCTTTTGTCTCTTCAATATAAGAATCTACACGGCTATATACTAATGACGAGTTTGTAGCTTCTGCTTTTAGAAACTGTGTGTCTATAATGCCTTTTTCTAAAAAGTCATCGCTATCAAGAAACCTAATATACTTACCTTTGGCAACTGATACTCCATTATTTACAGCGTATGTTTGGCCTTGATTGTCTTGTCTAATTTTAACTAAATTATCTTGTTGAGCTAACCATTCCCAAGTTCCATCTTGGCTACCATCATCTACAACAATAATTTCTACTATACAATTCGTATGCAGACAGCTTTCAATAGCTCTAGGTAAACACCAAAGTCTATTATAGGCTGGTATAACTATACTTACGTCAATCATTTTTTAAAATTTTTTTTAGAAAATTTCTTAGCATTAAGTAATGCTTAATTCCAAAATAATTTAGATATGCTATTTTAGTATTTAGTGCATTATTTGTTTGATAGAATAGACTTGATGCATTACTCTCATTAAATAATAGATTTTCGATAGTTTTATTTAATGTTTCATTATTAACTTGGATGTGTTGGTTATTAACATAATCAAGAATATTTAGTTTATACCAAATGGCTAGTTTATTATTAAAGACAAATTCTTTTCTAATGCTATCTACTAAAATAAAATTTTTTTTTAAAAATAAATGATGCCAAAACAATCGATTTTGACAATTAATATGTCCATTTCCAAGTTGATTTGGCACAGCTGCAGAAAATATAACCACTGGTGCTGATTGGGTTAAAAAATGGATTAAATGCTCTGAACTTTCCGTTAATAAATGTTCTGCCACTTCAGTACAAATAGCAAGGTCATATTCACCATTTGACTTTAGAAAATTAGATATTTCTGAATAATTATTTAAATCTACTTTTGAAAACTCGATTTTATCAAAGCCCCTAAAGTCTGGATCAGAAAAACCATCAATTGCTGTTACACTAATTCCTAAATTTGCAAGAGCTACTGTCAAATGACCTGGCCCACAACCAAATTCAATAACTTTTTTTGGTTGATATTTGTCTCTTATTGTTATTGCAATAGTAGAATATTCAGTGTCAAATATCTCTTCACTAAAATATTTTTTTTCATAAATATTCATACTATGCGTTCTGATTTTTTGATGCTCCGATTACCAAAGAACAATTTATAAATTGGCCTAAATAAATTTTTAAAGGTAAGATTCACCCTATTTGGATATTCAATTGAAATTTTTGAGAAAACTTCTGTAAAAATGTTTAGGTTACTTTTTAGTGCTCTTTTTAGTCTAAATATCTCTCTTTGATAAGGATAATGGTCTATATAAGTGCCCAAAAAATGAACAATTAAGGGTTCAACCTTTTCAAATGGGTACCAATTTTGATGTAGAAGATTAGGTTTTGCAGGATTTAGCATCCATCTTTTACCGTTGATCACATCTATTTTGTAACCTCCTTGGCAAGCTTGGGGATCACTCATTACTGTTCCATCATCTATTAATGGCTTCATTTGGTGTAGTGCCATTGCTAGTGCCATAATTACCTCATCGTTCGGCCTGTTACGTAGTCTTACAAAACCAATTTCATCATATTTTTTCTCTAGTTCTCTAGCAGTAGTATATACTTCTGTCGCAGTGTTTCCCTTTTCAAGATAGTAAATGCCCCCATTAAATTTTGGCATTTTGGAAATATTAAAATCTTTACAAATTTTTTTGACATCTCCGAACCATTCTCCTTCTGTAATATAATTCCCCAAAACCGAAACATGATTGCCTTTAAACTTCTCAAATAGGTTGTCAAGATAGCCGAAAATGAGACAATCACTATCAATAAATAGAGTTTGTCCCTCTGGGGCTAAATGATCAAGATGTAATTTAGATGAAAAACCTTCTCCCAACTCGCCCGGTTTAATCTCTATAAACTTGATTTTTTGTTTTATAAAATTAGGAACTAGATTAATCTGATCCGTTACAATGTAAAAATCTATGGTAGTGTCTTTATGCCACCAAATAAAAGACATTGCTAAATTTACCGCTAGATCTATATAAAGTTTTTTCGAAGTGGCTATGGTAATAATATTTCTTTTCATTCGAATTAGTTATAATCTTTGTTTTTTAGCATAAATAATGAATGGGTTTTCAAGTAATCTGTAACAACAATAAGATATTGCTGGAATAGTAAGTATTCCAATAACCATAATTACACTTCTATATTCGACATGGACATAATGAATTATTACAAAATTTTTTAAATAAATAAGTGGAACATGGAATAAATATAATGAATAACTTGATATACCTATAGCTATAGGTATGGTTAACCATTTTTTATATCGTTGAAAATATTTTTCTTTTGAAATGAATAATACAAGGATTGGAGCACATATTAAAATTTTTAAATTATACTTTATTAATACATCGTTTTTCCAAGAGAAGTAATTACTTATAATAAATAGCACAATGATAATAAGGGAAGTAATAATCCATTTTTGTGTTTTAAAATAAGCAGGGTTTTTCAAATGTGTGTCGCAAATCCAAGCCCCAAAGCACCAGCTAAATATCAGATTAGAAAATAAATATTGTTGTGGTAAGCTTAGTTCTGATTTCGATAATTGAAAGTAAGAAATACTGATAATAGAAATGACTGCAGAGAAAAGAAGGGCTTTTGATACATTATATCTATGTTGTATAGAATTGAATAATGGATAAAATAGATAAAAGAACATCTCAATAGTGATAGTCCATAAAACTATATTTATTGTTGAAAAGTATTTAATTGATAATCCTTGTAGATTAAAAAGATGAATAAAAAGATCTGGTTTGTTTGGAAGAGGAATGTAATTGGTAATTATACTAACAACAATGGAGAAGAAAATTGCAATCAAATATGGAGGATAAATTCTCAAAAATCGCTTTAAAAAATATTGTTTTATAGACATGAAGGTATTTAACGCAATTCGGTGTGAAGATAGGTGAATACAAAATCCACTTACAATAAAGAATAATGGCACCGCAAAGCTGCTGCCAATAATATTAGTATACTCAAGAATTTTGATGTTAGTTGTTTTTGCTAATATCCAACCAATATTATGATGGTAATAATATACTGATATTGCGGCAATAAATCTTAATATATCTATTGCAATAAGATTTATTGTGTTCTTTTTTATGTATTCTTCAGTCATTTGAAAAATTTATTCCATTTAAGAACATACTTTTGAAGTTTATTCCCTAGTTGCTTCAATTGCTAATGTATAAGGTTTTGATAAGCCTTTGTGTGCTTCGATATTATTTAATTCTTCAAATTCAGATTCTGTAGCATTTGTTTGAACTATTTTTGTAAAGCCTGCATTTGTTAATAGTGCTGCTAGTGTTTTATAATCGTAAATAAATTTATGGTCATAATTTAGGAAAATATCATTTACAAAAAATGAAACATTCTCTTCATTATTTTCTGGAATGTAATTTTTAGCATTGTAAAAACCTAATTTAATCCAATCGTTTATGATTTCTTTTATATATGGCGTTTCTATTGGACTATCTTCGAAATAACTTTTAAGATATGCGGTTAAATTGGGCGTGCATACTCGAAAAACTCCCCCAGGTTTTAAAATTCTATATATTTCACTTATCATTAGCTTTGCATCTTTATAATGAATGTGCTCTATGTGATGCTCACTGAAAATAAAATTAAAACTATCTGAAGGTATAGGGAGCTTTTTGGTTACATCTAAAAAGTAAATTCCATTTCTAGGGAAATAATCTGTATTTAGCCAACCTGATAAATTGTTCTGACCTGCACCAAGTTGTATTTTCTTTATATCTGCAGACTGTAAGTAATGCTCAATTTGAGTATTAGTTTTTCTTGATAAATAATAATGTTTAATTTTTAGCCCAAAAGAATAAACTATTGGAATTTTTTTGAGAAACATAATTCTATATATTTTATTTAGTTAACTTTAAATTTACCATAAAATAACTCAAAATCTTCGCAAACCTCCAACCAAAAATTTTACTAATTAATTTACCCTTTTTTGTACTACCGTAACTAAACAGTTTTAAACCAAGGTCTTTCGCTTTTTTTACACAATATTCAGAAATATCTTTATATTGAGGATATGCATAAATAGCAATGTCCCAATAATGTTTTGCCATCATATAATCGATAACTTGTTTTTTATCACTATTGTAATTCAAAAGATGTTGATGTTTTGAAGTAATCGCTTTTACCATAGATAGACACGCTTCATGATCCCGGCGAATGGATAGGTTAATTCCATTTTTAAATTTCCTATAATAATTGAAAACAGCCGGAGTATATGTAATTCCTGCACTTGCTAAAACAACTCTACAAAAATATTCTCCGTCATCATCCACGCTGAGTGTTTCGTCCCAAAAGCCAGCTCTATTAATAACTTGAATTGGGGTTAACCAAGAGTGAATGGTAACCATAGCAGCAGGTCCATTCCCCCCATACAAATTAATCAAAAATCCCAATGGATCATTTGTAGAAAATAGAAAGTCTAATTCTGTTTCAGCTGGTTGATTTATTAAGTGGTCTTCTCCATCAAAAAAGAAAATAGTAGAGCATGTGGCCACTGTATCTATTGTGTTTTCTAAGGATTTTAATTGACTTTCAATTTTATCTGGACTTATTAAATCATCAGCATCTAGAAATTGAATATAATCGCCCTTTGCTTTTTTAAGACCTAAATTTCTTGCCGAGGAAGCTCCGTTATTTGGTTGATTAAAAATATGTATGGTTTCATTTTCATATTTTTTTGCAATAGCTAATGAATTATCGGTAGACTCATCATCAACAATAATAATTTCAATATTAGTCCAAGTTTGATTAAGTGCTGATTGTATGGTTTGCTCAATGTATTCTGCTTTGTTATAGACTGGTATAATGATGGAAACTAAAGGTTGTTGAACTTTCATTATTACTTTTTAGAATTGAAAATATCAGACCATCTATTGTCTAATTTAGAATTTATGGGAACGCCATTATTATTAAACCATGGCTGTTTTAAATACTGTATATAAAGATTTTCATCTTGATCTATTTCGATAATTCGGTCAATTAATTGTGAAAAATCCAGTTTATTAAATTGTATCTTCATTTTTAATTCACGACCGTTGGCTTTTAATCTTCTGATAATTTTTCTTAGAAAACTCTGATGGAAACTTGGTCTATAATCTTTAAAATTTTGTTGAGCAGTATTTTCTAATACTTTAAGAATTGGACCTGCACTTGCAGAAATATAATCGGGCACATTTACAAAACTATTTATATTAAAAATTTCAGAAATATTCGGATCCCCACAATATATGGGCAAACTATAACTCTGCATCGCATCATACAATTTTTCGGTTTGATATCCTGGATATACATAGTTCTCGAAAGCAATAGTAAATTTATAAGGAGCTATAAACTGTCTTTTTCTCTCCCACATATCCCCTTTAAATAACTCATCTATAGATGGCATGTTATTCATTGATTTTCCAGGAGCATCGACTTTTTTGTACTTAGAAAGTTGTTTAAAAAACTCTTCCCTATATGGTACTCGATTTGAATAAAGAAAGTTACAAAATTTAGATTTACTATTTAGTATTTGATCAATGTCATTATCTGTCAAATTTTTTATTAACTTTTTTGGATTTATTCCATGCCATTGTATACGTCTATATTTAGGATCATTAATTTCGGATTCTGATGGAATTCCAAATGCATAATCACAGATAGAAAGATCAGGATAAATGTTTTCGCAGAAATAGCCAATCCTTACATAATTGCCAGATTTTGGGATATCATTACCATAAGGTCCAAAAATGATAAAATCAGGATTTTCACTTTCAATAAATTCAAATTTATCAGTTAGATCTATAAGTACATCCGCCAATGTATGTTCAAATGTTAATCCATTTTGACATTTTAATTTAATTTGTTTAAGCATTTAAAAGTAATTAAAGTCGCTAAAAGTCGGATAGAACATAAGTCAAGTAAGATGATAAATATAGCTCCGGGTTCATTACCTCGTTGTATAATCTTTTTGCTTCGTGTTTTTGGGTATCATAATTTTCTGAAATTGAAGATAAAGCCTTACTCATTTCTGAAAAGTCATTAATTATATACCCAAAATTGTATGTTTTTAATAAGTCATTGAACGAATTATTTTTTGTAGTTATTGTGGGTATTCCCATCATCATGTAAGTATTAAACTTGCCAGATGAATAACCGATTTCACCAAAATTTTTGCCATCATAGTGGCTATCGCTAGTAAAAGAAAGGTATGTTGCTAAGCCTACATCAAATTGTTTTAAAAATGGTATATACTCTTCATATGACAATTGTAGATTAACTATTGAAACAGGTAACCCTTTTTCAATGTAAGCTTGAATTTCTTTTACCTCAGCAGAATTTGTATTATTTATAAAACGATTATGAATAACTAAATGAAAATCATTATTCCATTTTTTTTCCATTTCACTTAAAAGTTCAAATAAACCAGACCATTTATACAAACTTCCTGAATATATCAATGACTTATTATCATTGGGAATATTTATTAAAAATTTTTTTGGAGTAGGAGAATCATAGTGCTTCGGTTTAACAGGAGCAACCGGCATGTAAAAGGTTTCGTCAATTTGGTATGGCTTATTTTCTTCTAAAAATAATTTTAATCGATACTTATCTTGTATGAGTAATGATTTTATCTTCTTCTTAAGAATTGAGATTTCAATTAGCTTATTTTTTCTAATCAACGGATCTTTAATCTCATCTAAAAAGAATAACTCAAATGAAATGTAATTGTAGTTGCTTTTTAGATTTGGAAATAACTTGTTGGCAATGATTAAACCCTCTGGATCTACGCAAATTACCTCTTTAATTTGATACTTAAAGGTAAGTAGTTTAGCATTAATATAAGGGAAAAATGTTCTAGGAAAAAAAATGGAAGGTCTACGTGGAATTCTAGGATAGACAAAAGGTAATACCTTAAATATTACATTTCTAGATATTTTTTCATGAATATTTGTAGGGATTTCATGAATAAATAGAATGATTTTTATTTTTCTATCAATTAATTCTTCTAAAATACATAACATTGTGGGATTTGAAAACAAATCTCCATGCGGATGTATAATTGCTATTACTTTTTCTTTATTAATAAACAAAATCTTTTATAAGATGAGTAACGGTTAATATTTCTTCTTCTTTTAGGCCTAAACCACTAGGTATATAAAAACCATTTCTGGCTAATTTTTCGGCAACTGGATATTGTTCATCTTTAAAGAATCCCATGTTTTTAAAAACAGGTTGCTCGTGCATAGCCCAAAAGAAAGGCCTAGTGCCAATTTGTTGGACAGCAAGATATTTAACCATTTCTTCTTTGGTATGTTGATCTGGGGCTACCAAACCAAATATCCAATAAATGTTTTGGGCGTAACCTACATCAGCCAAGGGCAATTGATATCCTTTGTCGGTTAAAAAAGCTAATTTCTCTTGATAAAGTGTACCCATCTTACGTTTGATTTTGATAAACTCTTCAATTCGTTCAAGTTGTGCTAAACCCAAAGCGGCTTGTAGATTGGTCATTCTATAATTCCAACCCAATTCGTAATGTATAAAACGTGGGCCATTAGGCTCAAAACAAAGATTGCGTAGTTTTTTACACCTCTCGGCCAATTCTTGATCGTTGGTTAGCAACATCCCTCCTTCACCAGTGGTGATGTGTTTATTTGGATAGAAGCTAAAAATACTGATATCACCTAAGCTACCACACATTTTCCCTTTGTAGGTTTGTCCATGCATTTCAGCAGCATCTTCAATAACTTTGAGATTATAATTTTTGGCTAGGGCTAGTACGGGATCCATATCTACAGGTAGACCATAAATATGTACCACAACAATTGCCTTGGTACGGGGTGTAATTTTTGCTTCTAATTGATCAATATCCATGTTCCAGGTCTGTGGATCACTGTCAACCAAAACAGGTGTGGCCCCTGCAGTAACTACTGATTGAGCGGGTGAGATGATGGTAAAAGCAGGCATGATTACTTCGTCACCAGCCCCAATATTTAAAGCTTTAATGGCGATATCCAAAGCAGCTGAGCCATTACTTACCGCTATGCCATAATTGCAGCCGATATAACTACTGAATTTGGTTTCGAACGCGTTAATAAATGGCCCCTCACTTGATATCCATCCCGTTTGGATACACTCGGTCAAATATTTTAACTCATTGCCATCGAGAAGTGGAGTATTTACAGGGATTGGTTGTGGTGTCATAATCTTTATTATCTAATCACTTTGATCTACTCGGGGTTATCTATTTAACTTTTTAAGTACATAACATACGCCCCATGTAGCGGTACTTGGAATGGCCTTGGTTTCAAATTCTTCGGTATGTAATAGCTCAAAACCAGTAGCATAAGCCAATAACTCTATTTCTGGTCTGCTGAAATGACGCATAGGATGGGTTTCGTTGATCTGTTGCGCTTCATTTGTATGTAGGTCTTGAATATTGATCTGGTAGTTTACATCCACTACATTACGCTCAGGATAGATAACTGGATTGGCCTCCCTTAATACTTTTACATCCTGATTGCTTAATATCTTGGTTCTTTTTTCGGGAACTTGATGATAGATAGCCGAACTGTGCCATACATCAAAGATAAAAATACCATTAGGTTTGAGGTGTGCATGTACATTTTCAAAAGTTTGGATCAAATCCTCATTAGCTGTCAAATAGCTGATCACATGGAATAGGGAAGTAGCTACATCAAATTGTTCAGCTACCTGAAAATTGGTGATGTCGCCAACCTGAAATTCAATTTGTGGGTTTTCAAGCTTTTTGGCAATGCCCACCATATCGGCACTTCTTTCAATACCTAATACTTTAAAGCCTTTTTTGGCTAAGCGGAACGCATGTTTTCCAGTGCCAGCGCCAAGTTCTACAATTGATTTGCTAGCTGGACTATAGGTGTTGATTAGGCCCACTACATAGGCTGTTTCAGCATCGTAATCCTTATCCTGGTAAAGCAGGTCGTAATATTGGCTATATAACTTAAAATTATTGTCCATGGATTAATGACTAGGTTTAATGTTTTCAGGGTTGTGTTCAAATCTCACTTTATCTTCATCGCCACAATAGGGACCTTGTTTTACTTCTATGATCTCTGAATTTTCGATCATTTCAAAACCATGCCCTCCAGCGGCCAAAAGAATGACATCACCTGTTGCTATGGTTCTGCTTTCAAGATAGTTACGGTCATCATCGTAAAAATCGACCCTTACCTTCCCCTTTTTGATATAGAGTACCTCTTGGGTTAAAGTTACTTTTCTTTCTACCAAATTGTGCACATGCGGGTCAATAACATAACCTTTTGGTCTGTTCATGTAACCCAACTGCTGCGAAAAATCGCCAGGTGTAAAAAAGGAAATCCCTTCTTTGTGGTAATTGGCCCTAATGATAATGGCGAGTACAATCTCTTGATGTATAATTTGTTCTATCATGCGTTTCTACTTAAATTAGTTTAGATTGAGCGACTAAAAAGCCTGTTCTTGCACTATAGGGAAAAGTTCTTTCGGCCATTGGCGCTTGGGTTACTTCAAAACTCAATATATTATCCTGCCAATCATAGCTCTCCGCCTCACTAGCGCCCAACCAAGCATAAATATAATAGGTGCCCGGAATA
This sequence comes from Pedobacter sp. Hv1, assembly GCF_001412215.1. GTDB lineage: Bacteria > Bacteroidota > Bacteroidia > Sphingobacteriales > Sphingobacteriaceae > Pedobacter. Next base: position 472,584 of record NZ_LLWP01000001.1, on the reverse strand, counting down.
AAACCTGTGAGCTCAATTTCACAAGCATAGCTCGATTCGCCTCCAGCAAACTGAATAAATGGCTTTAAGGAAGGAACGGCCTCCATTATGGTGCCACCTAAGCTGCTTTTGATACCGAAAACGGCAAAGGCAGCAGGATTATTGGCTGCTGAGCTAGTGGTAAAATTTATAGTTAAAATAAGGTTCGGTTGCTCACCAGAAAGCTTGTAGCTGACGCGATTAAAGTGGGGGTGAAAATTTTCTTTTTTAGAAATCCAGCTATCCACAGTATTTAATGCACTGTTTTGGTAATATTCAACACAAGCTGCAGCATTGCCTATATAGCCCATGGTGCCATTGCTCAACACAATTCCACTTCTACAAAGGTTTAAAACGGCGTCCATGTTATGGCTTACAAAAAGAACAGTCCTTCCTTCTCCTTGGCTTACTTCGCCCATTTTACCCAAACACTTTTTCTGAAACTCGGCATCGCCTACGGCCAATACTTCATCCACAATCAGGATTTCACTTTCCAAGTGTGCGGCAACGGCAAAGGCCAAACGTACATACATGCCTGAGCTATATCTTTTTACTGGGGTATCAATATAACGTTCTACCCCTGCAAAATCTACAATCTCATCAAATTTTCTTTTGATTTCATGTTTACGCATCCCTAAAATCGCTCCATTTAAGAAAATGTTCTCTTTTCCGGAAAGCTCGGGATGAAAACCAGTACCTACTTCCAATAAACTGGCAATGCGTCCCTTACCACTGATCTTACCGGTAGTGGGGCCAGTAACACGGCTCAAAATTTTTAATAAGGTGCTCTTTCCGGCACCATTACGCCCAATAATCCCTACTGCATCACCTTGCTGAATCTCAAAATTGAGGTCTCTTAAACTCCATACAATATCACTATCGCCCTTAGTACTGCGGTCATTTGTTTCACCAATTCTTAAAAAAGGATCTTCTTTTCCCCTAATTTTTGCATACCATCTTTCCAGGTCACGACTAATCGTACCTGTCCCAATCTCTCCCAATTGGTAGGCCTTACTCAAATTTTCTGCTTTGATAGCTATGTTCGACATGTTAAAAGGAAGTAATGCTAATGATTAAACAGTATCTACAAAAGTTTTTTCTACTTTATTAAAAATAAGCGTACCCACAACTAAAAATAGGAGGGTTACACCTGTTGAGTAACCTAAGCTGCCCCAACTAAAAGAACCCTCACCCAAAAAACCATACCTAAATGTTTCAATGATAGGAGTCATAGGGTTGTATTCAATAACCCAACTATAAGCGGGATATTTTTCAATAGCCGTAGATAGGGGATAAATTACGGTAGTGGCATACATGAGCAATTGGACACCAAAGCCCACCAAAAAAGCCAAGTCCCTATATTTGGTCGTCATGGCAGAGATGATCATACCTGCACCTAAACCCAATAATGCCATTAATAACACAACTACAGGAAACAGGACAATGGCCCAATTAATGTTAAAATGTGCTCCACTGAAATAGTAATAGGCCATGAAGGCAAAAAATAAGATCATCTGCACCCCAAAGCGTACCAAGTTGCTCACTATAATACTTAAAGGCATAATCAATCTCGGAAAATACACTTTTCCAAAAATGCTGGCATTATCTTTAAATACGGTTGATGTTTTGGTTAAACAATCGGCAAAATAATTCCATGCGGTAATGCCTGCCATATAAAACAGTGGCTTAGGCAGGCCATCAGTAGAAATGCCAGCGAGGTTGCCAAAAATGAAAGTAAAGATAATGGTGGTAAATAGGGGTTGAATAAAAAACCACAATGGCCCTAAAATGGTTTGCTTATAAAATGAAACAAAGTCACGGCGAACCAACAGGCTTAAAAGATCTCTATAGGCCCAAACTTCTTTTAGTTTAAGGTCAAAGAGACTATTTTTTGGAGCTATTTCCCAGCTTTCTGTGTTTTTACTCATCGTTGATTATTTAACAAATTGTTCCATTTAAAATAATATGTTTAATGTTTTCACGGTATTTTTCATAATTAAATACTTCATAAACATTTTTTTGTAAAGCTAGTTTCTCTACATCGCCGGAAGGTTGTGCCAATAGTTCACTTAACACTTGTTCTACTTCGTTTAAATTATCTGGATCAACCAATTTACCTAGTTTTCCGTTATTCAGGGCATCAACGCTACCATCTTTATTGCCAGCAACTACTTTCAATCCGCTGGCCATAGCCTCTATAAATACAATACCAAAGCCTTCTTTTTTACTTGGCATTACAAATATGTCTGAAAGCAAAAAATGATCACTTATTTCGGCCTCATCAACAAAACCGATCAATTTGATATGATTGCCAATTTTATAGGTTTTAATTAGATTTTCTAATCTAGCTTGTTCTTCCTCATCTGCTTTTCCGGCTAACAAAAAAACAATATTGGGATCTTTTTCTATCAATTGTGGTAATATTTTAATCACATTATCATACCCTTTATACTTTTCGCTTGAGGATAATCTAGACAAAGAAATTAAGATGGTATGATTAGTAGTTAGATGATATCTTTTAAGTAATGATGTAGGTTTGCTAAAATCTTTTGGAAAATAATAAAAAGGATCTAAACAGTTATTCAGTACCTCTATTTTATGATCGCTGATTTTATGTTCACTCTTTATTTTTTCCTTGGTATAATGACTTACTGCAAAAATTTTATCTAATCTGTTTAACGCTTTTAGTTTTGTTTCTGGCAGTTTTCTCCAAATTTCTATACCGTGCGCAATTAAGTATACTTTTGTTTTTGGACTAAATCTCTTAATTAAATAACCAATTGATAAGAGGTTGATATGGCTTAGCAGTACAACATCAGATTGCATTCCTTTGAGTAAGGATTTGATGACAAAATATTTCCGATTACCATCAAAAGCTACATATTGTTGTTTTCTTAAATATCTTGAATCACGATTAAAGTCCTTATCGTACATACAATGGACAGTAGGAGCCACCAATTCTTCTTCACTTAAATCGTATAAAGATCTACAAATGGTTCGGCAAACCTTTTCTATTCCACCAGTAAAATCAAATACCTTTAAGGTTAAAAATAATACTTTATGAGCCATGAAATATTTTGTATAGTGCAAATGCAGATGACCAATGCAGGTTATTTTCGTTAAACGCAGTGATCAGTTTTTTTGCTTTTTTATTTTGATATAAATCAGGAGAGGAGATGTCTTTGTTTTTTCTCATCCATTCTTGAAAAGGGAAGGTAAAACCCATTTTAGACCTGTTCCAGGTTTCTTCTGGCAGTTCATCTCTATAGGCCTCAATTAACAAACGTTTCTTTTGTAGTTCGCCATAGCGGATAGAAGGATGGATAGAAGTAACCAAATTGATGAAATTGATATCCAAGAATGGCACCCTGGCTTCTACACCATGGCTCATACTCATAAAATCGGTATCCTTTAACAGCTGGTTTTGCATGTACATATTCATTTCAAACCAACTTGCCCTTTCTTCATCATTTAGATATTTAATGCTATCATCCAATGGGATATTCTGTAGGCAATTAATTACTGTTTGAATATCAATATCTAATAGGTTGGCAATAATATCAGGAGTATATAAGCCTCTCAGACACAAGTATTCGCCAACGGGCGATTGAAAACTCAAATAATATAATCTTCTCAGCTTGGTGCTTTTTAAAAACCTAGCCGATTTGATCATCTCTCTGCTCAGTTTGCTGAAATTCTGTATTTTTCTAATCCGATCAAAAGAGGGATAACCTCCAAAAAGTTCATCAGCACCTAAGCCAGATAGTACAGATTTGATCCCATTTTCTTTGGCACATTTACAAATGAACCAGGTATTGATCCCATCATTGGTAGGCTGATCCATGTCGTGTAACACGTTTTCAAAATTGTACACAAAATCACGATAGGTAATGATATGTTCTTGATGATTAGACGTAACACGTTGGGCAATTACCTTACGATGTGAACTTTCAGAAAAATCTATCTCGTCAAAATTAGCAGAAATAGAGGTTAGGTTCCCTGTAGCGTATTTATCTGCCAACAAAGTGATGATACTTGAATCTAACCCACCACTAAACAACACTCCAATAGAAGTATCAGAAATCAATTGAAATTTAATGGCCTTTGTCAACTCTTCCCTTACACCTGCAATGGCTTCATTTTCATCAAGTATTTTTATGGCAGTTTTAAACTCATGATAGGAGTGGATCTTAAAGGAATTGTCCGCCAGTTGATATTTTAAGAAGCTACCTTTTGGTAAACTATATACATTTTTTAAAGTAGTAAATGGTTCTGGGATATGGCCAAAAGCTAGGTAGTATATTTTCCAATTTTCGTTAATCTGCTGTTTAAACCCCGTATGTTCAAAAGCCTTAACTTCAGATGCAAAAGAAAACTGGTGGCGATCTGCACTGTAGTATAATGGTTTTATTCCGCTTTGATCTCTTACTAAATACACACAGTTCTTAATTTTATCGTGTATACAAAAGGCGAATATTCCATTGAGCTGATTAAACGCTTCCTCTCCCCAACATTGGTAAGCTTTAATGATTACCTCAGTGTCTGTATCTGTTTTAAACTTAAAGCCTTTTTTAATTAATGCCTCCCTTAAGATTTTAAAATTATAGATTTCACCATTATAGGTAATCACTATATTTTCATCATCGCTAAACATTGGCATATGCCCCGCTAAGCTGAGATCTAAAATGGCCAACCTTCTATTTCCAAGGCAAACCATGGTATTGGTATCTACAGCATATCCGAAATCATCCGGTCCACCATGTATCATACTATTACACATTAATGTGATATAGTGTTTAAGTTGGTCGACAGAAAATTCTTTAGTAATTATTCCTGCAATTCTGCACATTTATTGGTTTGTTAAAAGTAGATCTCTTCAATAAATTGGATTAGCAAATAAACCGATTTGCGCAAACATAGCTTCGCCCTCTCAGTCACATTAACTTTTAATTAACTGACTGATTTTGTTTGTGTTACCTAATTGGCTCTATAAAGGCCAAAGAAGTATTAATCATAATCGAATAGCCCAAATTTTGTAACCTTAGTACTATTCCTTTTTTGTTTTTTAAAGATACTAATTCTGCTACAATTCCCTTAAAGGGACCAGCTTTAATTAAAACTTTTTCTCCTAAAGAAACTTCGTAGTCAATTACCTCAAGATCAGTTACATTTGCCAATAACAGTTTTAAATCTTCTAACTGTTTATCGGGAATTGCAGCAATTTTTCCGGAAAAATATATGAAACGACTTATGCCCGGAGTAGTTAATACCTCTGTATATTCTTTGGCAGAAATATAAATGAAAAGATAAGATTTGAGCAAGGGCTCTTCTATAACCTTTTTACGATCGCTCCATTGTTTAACCGTTTTTTTTAAAGGCAGATAAGAAATAATCTGTTTTTTATTTAATTCAATTTGTGTTTTTTTTTCAGCACGAGATCTCGTATATATTGGATACCATTTATACGTATTGTCTATCATATCTAGTTCTAGTTTTAAACACTTACCTTAATCAAAGAATCTCCAATTTAAAGAGATTCTTCAAAGGCTAAAAAATTATAAAATGCATTGCAAAAGCATGCTTATTATAAACAACTTTGATGTGATCTTGTTTAAACAATGAATATGTAAACCTATTTATCTTTTTTCTTCCAGAATTCCCACCATTTTTTCGGATCATCGTAATAGCCAGAACCTGCATAACCAGAGTAATCTGAGTAATAATAAGTGCTATTGCCACCACCACGAGCATAATCCGTAGTATAGTAGTTCGAGTGTAGCGCATCATCACCAAATGCATTTAATACAATAGCCCAATTGCTCAATCCATACTCGCGAGAAAGCCTCTCAGGGATAGCAGCAGCTCTGAATTGTGACTTACCAGATCTAATTACAAATATGTTCACATCCGATTGACGGATCAATGGAATAGCATCAGAAACCAGACCTACCGGAGCTGTATCTATCAATACATAATCGTACTTAGGTGTCAAGATCTCCAATAGCTTTTTCATCGATTCTGTATGTAATAACTCTGAAGGGTTTGGAGGTACTGGTCCAGAAGGAATGAAGTCTATATTGTGCACTTCATCATGCATGGTTACCTCTTCTAGTGTTTTTTGACCAGATAAATAAGAACTTAAACCTATTTTATTATTGCTTCCAAAAACCTTGTGCAATTTAGATCTACGTAAATCGGCAGCAATTAATACCACTTTTTTATCGATAAGCGCAAGTGTACCAGCTAAATTAACGGTAACAAACGATTTTCCTTCTCCAGAAACCTCAGAGGTTACGCAAATTGTTTTACTCTTTTTATTGGCGGCCAAAAAGCTCAGATTGGTTCTCACTGAACGTACCGATTCGGCAAAAACAGATTTTGGTTTTGCCAGAGATAAGGCTTGTCTATTGTCTTTATCAATATATTCAGGGAATTTTCTAATTACACCAATAATAGGCGTATTGGTTAAAGCTTCAACAGTCTCCTTATCGTAAATATATGGATTTAGGAAACGTACCAATAGAATTAGTCCGAAACCACAGGCAAGACCTACCATAGCTGCAAACGTATAAACTTTTTGTTTGTCTGGAGATATCGGATAGTCATAAGAAGGAGGTGTTGCCTGATTTACAATTACTGCACCAGATACTACTGCCGATTCGTTTAACTCTGATTCTAATTTCTTCTCCGATAAAAGTGAAAGATATTTATTATTTACATCGAAACTAGATTGAAACTGTATAAAATCTTTCTCTTTATTGGGAATTTTATCAAGCGTTTGGTTAACGTCTACAATTTGCCTACTTAAGAGGGCTAAGGTTTTTAGATTTCTTTGCTTTAATGAATTGATATTGCTTTGGATCACATTTCTGATGCCTCCTATTTGTTCATCTATATCTTTAACAAGTTGAGATGAAGCCTGAAACTGTTGAAGTTTGTTTTCTCTTGCAAGTACAAGGGTGTTGTATTGGCTAATTAAACCGCCTAATAAAGTACTAATATTACCTTCAATATCCAGATTCATTTCAATTTTACCGGCATTAGAACTTACCTGGTTTTCTAATTGATTAATGCCAATCATTTCTATATCTAGAGCCATTTTCTGACTTTCAAACTGCCCCAATTTGGCAATATTGGTTTGGGCATTGCTGTTAAGGTCAACAATCTTGTTTTTGTTTTTGAAATTGGCCAATTTTGCACCTGCTGTATCCGCTTCTCTTTTCAAAAAGCCCATTTGTTTTTCAATAAACTGTACCATTTGCCTTGCTGAACGTCTTTTTTGAACAATGTCATACTTGACATATTCTTTCATAATTTCGTTCAGAAAGTCAGCAGCAAATACAGGATTACCATCTGTAATATTTACAGACATTACATTGGTAAATCTTCCTGCTTCACTTGTGGAAATAATGGATCTGCCTAAAAAATCCATTTTACTATTGAACTTAAAGCTGTATTGCCCAGGGCCAGTAATCGGGCTGGTGATTTTAAAAATCGTATTTCCCTCTTCAATCAGCTGGCCATAATGATATTTCTTTTTTTGGCTTTTCGGGTTTTCTGTATAAGTAAGGTAAAAAGTGGTATTGTTTAAAGGCTCAACATTATATAATGCCCTACCAAAATTAACTGAATCTTGTTTTACAATTTCTATAGTAAAGGGTTTATTAGGATAGGTTTCTGTACTTCTAATCCTACCTTTATTATAATAGGAGATTTTATAATCGAGATTGGAAATAGCGTTTAATAATACCTCGCTACTTTGCATAACGTACCCTTCTGCTTGGATTCTATCGGTATAACTGTAAGATTGTGTAGCAATACCTTGTGTAGTAGAAATTGATGGGTTATTTTCTTTTAACTGTAATTGCCCAGAAGTAGTAAAAACAGGAGGGGTATATAATAAATTTATCCTGGCAATAATCAGTGCAATAACCACGCAGCCTGCAATCCAGTACCAGCGACTAAAAAAAACTTTAAATATCTTATAAAAATCTATGTCCTGCCTAACAGACTTAGGACTAGGGGCGGTTTCTAAATTACTCATTATCTTGTAAAGGTAAATATTAGTACAGCAAGGTTAATCACCACTAATAAGGGTTGTACAATATTATTGAAACTTTGTAATTTCTGACTTAGAACAATATTTTTAGTAGGTTGTATTACAATAATATCATTGTTCTGTAGGATTAATTTTTTGCTAGCCAAGCTATTGATGTCATTCAAATTTACATAGATTGTTTCGGGCCTGCTTTTATCGCCACGGATAATTTTCAATGTTTTAGGGTCTGCATCTTTTGTAATGCCGCCAGCTTGACCAATAATTTCAATCAGATTGGTATTGTCTCTTTCCAATAAGTAATTGCCCTGACTACTAAATTCGCCAAGTAAAGTAACTTTAACATTTACAATTGAAACTTCGATAATTGGTTTTTTCAATTGATCTTTCTCATAGATCTGTTGCAATTTAATGGTTGCTTCTTTTCTGGTTAGGCCAACAATTGACACTCTGCCAATGGCGGGTAAATTTACCGTACCATCATTGTCTACTGGATAGGTAATCATATTGGAATCTCCAGCACCAGGGCTCACACTTGATGCCGTGCCTACCGCACCAAACTCACGGTTTTGTAAATTTCGTACAGCGATCACATCATTTACTTTTATACGGTAATAGATGTCTCCCAAACCTTGATCATTTACTACGTAAACGTGTTTAATGGTGTCGGTTACGTTGTCTGTTGGCGAATTAAATAATGTCTTTTTTCTACGTGCATTGCTGGCAGAACATGCCGAAAGAAGTAAGGTTATGATGGAAAGAAACAGAAGGTTTTTGAGAAGAGTTGCTTTTTGCATGATTTGATGCTCCTAAGTAAGAGATAGGTTAATTTACGAATAAAAAATAAAATTCAGCTTAAAGGTGCTGAAAATATGGTAATTAAAAAAGTTAGATTTTAATCTTTTATAAAATATGAAGATTGCGTTTTTTCGCTTGTTTTTAAGCAATTGATAGTGAGATTAGTACGTTTTAAGGGCTTTTAATAATGTTGATTAATTCTTGATTGTTGATAACTATTTAGGTAAAACTATGCGTTACGCCATCTAATTTATTTTGGTGAAACCATTTGCTGAAAAATGTACATTTTTTCTCTGGATCAAAGATGTTTTCTATGCACTTGATATTGATTTAAAGAGAGTTATGGGATGTTGATTTAATGCAAGGGCGAAAATGAGTATATATTTCCTCATACAGTAGATTGATGTGTAAGTATTTCCCCACTTAAGGAAGGGTTCTTTATGTATGTTGTGTAAAGAAAATAAATATCACTAAAGTTAAAAGCGGATATCGTCCTATTTAAGGGGGATTTTTGATTTTCTTTTTTATTTTCGCAACAAATTTCTGGTTGGGCATGTTAGTTGACTAGCGATATAAAAAAATAAGAATTGTAATATGCTAAAGTTCAAAGGGGCCATTCTGATTGTCTTTTTCTGTTTATTAAGCTTTAAAGGTTTTGCTACTTGGACTGCTTCTGGCTGTATTTCTGATGATACGGGTTATCTATATACAGGTTATGTTTCTGGAAATACCTACGAGACAACGCCTGTAGTTTACGAAACTGGTACAGGCATATATTGCAACCCAACTTATAATCGAGTTTGTAGAATAAGAACTAAATCACAATGTAGACAGTGTACCACTAATCCAGATAATAATGGTTGGTATTACCAGAGTGGGAAAGAATACTACTATATGGCCTGTCCTATTGATGATTATGTGGGTCTAATCTTGGTGGCTGTTGCCGGGCTTGGGGTATTGGCTATTCGTAAAGGATTGATCTTTGGTTAACAGCCAAGCTATATATTAATCCACTAGTCTTATTTTATTCATACAATTTATTTCTTCAACGATTTTATACAACTCTTGTATTACTTTCTTAATGGTTAATTTTTGGCCGTTCTTTTTCTAGAAACTCTGCTTGGTATTCGTTGATATTTAACTGTCACCTTATTCTTGTTGTTTTATTAACGGATTGATGCTGATAATTAATTTGTTACTAAATTTCTATTAAATTATCGACGGGGTCTTTTTGGGACAAACGGGTAATTATTTCCCCAAATATCTACGATTTAATAAATTTTCAATATAGAGTAGCTTAATCACTATACAAAGCTCGAGGTAATTTTTATGATATATTAATCTTTAAGCAAGTATTAGGTCCTCTAAATGTTTGATTATGACATTAATTTAATACTTTTAGGGTTTGATGGCACCTATGTTGCCTTAAGTGTATTGTACAAAAAGCAAGATCCTTAAGTGAAATTTTTAAAACTCCTACTTCTAATATTCATACCCTTAAGCACTTTCGCTCAAACTTCCGGTACCGGTTGTAGAGTAGAAGATAAGGTGTATACAGATTATTTGGGCGATGCCTCTCCGTATCACCCAAGTAACCCAAGCAAAAAATTCTACGGAACTAATCACTATATTCCAATCTATTATGGTTCAGGGCATAATCAGTACCAAGGATATAGATGTGGTTATATCAATATTTATCCAGCAAGTTCTTATTGGAATGGCAGTGAAAACGTACCTATTCCAGCAGAAAACGAAATCACTTCTAGTGCTTCTGGAGCTTGTGTAATTTCAACTTCTTTAGGTGGCTCTGTAATTAGAGAAGGCGATTATGTCTCTTTTACTTACAATAAGCCAGGCAAATGTTCGGTAACTCCACCTGCAGAATTGCCTTTAGACGATTACATCTGGGTGGCTTTAATAGCAGCAGGTGGCCTTGGTTTTTATTTCATGAGAAAATATAGCTTAGCCTAATATTATTTCAGATTACAGTACCTGATGGGACTGAAAATTATTAATTTCTTAATTTGATTTTCACGCCCGATTAAACGTATATTTGTTTACTGTATCTAATCCCTTATTACATACAACAATAATTTTGAGGCCTAATTTTTACTTATAATAAAATTTGGTGCGTTAATATTAATTTATAATTAAATATTGTTGGCATATCAATTGCGATCTATTTGATCAATCGACTATACATGAGGGCTATAAAATATCTTATTCTTTCGTTTGCCTTTTTGATGGGGTCTTATCAGTGTTTTGCAGAAACCGTTACTGGTTGTAAGTTTGGTAACGACGATTTTCTCTATACTGGTTACAATGGTGTGCAGCCTTATCCTGTTAGTCAATGGTATGTGCCAGAATATCCAACTTATACTACACCTAAAAAGGATTTTTTAAATTCTTGGTATACCAGCTATAACAATTGCCCATATTTTGCCAATAACCCAACCTATGGGGCACAATGTGCGATACAAGGCGTTACTTACGTTTCTGGTGGTGAGGTGAGGAACCTTGGTCAAACGATTACCTATACACTTACCTATGATTGTCCACTTGACGGATATACTTGGGGTTTGTTAATTTTGATAGGTGGCTTTGGGGTGGCTGTTATCAGCAAAAGAATTTAACCTTTTGTGTGCTTTATACAGATTATGTTTTTGCTTTATTTATCTTTAGAAGGTTTTCAATTAAAGCGTATCACAATTAGTCAATAGCGTTATCACAATGAAAGTAAGTTTAATTACCGTAGTTTATAATGGAGAAAAGTATTTAGCAGATTGTATAGAATCTGTAATCGGTCAAACTTACCATGATCTAGAGTATATTGTAATTGATGGCGCTTCAACAGATTCTACACTTTCCATATTGGAGAAGTATAGCGCTAAGATTACAAAATTTGTATCTGAAAAGGATAAAGGAATGTACGATGCCTTGAATAAGGGTATTGATATGGCCACAGGAGAAATTATTGGGATTTTAAATGCGGATGATATGTTGGCCTCGGCTGATGTGATTGCCAACATTGTAGCCCAATTCGAAAAATTTGATGCGGATGGGGTATATGGAAATCTAAACTATATTAATCCGCATCGAGCTAATGCAATCGTAAGAAAATGGGTATCTAAACCCTTTACACAAAAAGATATTGAAATGGGATGGATGCCTGCACATCCAACACTTTATTTAAAGAAATCACTTTTTAAAAAATTTGAATACTACTCTTTAGATTTTGGAACTGCAGCAGATTATGAGTTGATGCTTAGGTTTTTATACCAGTGCCAGATTAAGGCAGTATTTATAGACCAATTGATCGTAAACATGAGGATAGGTGGGATGAGCAACGCCTCTATGAAACACCGTTACCATGCTTTGGTTAATGACCTTAAAGCCCTTAAAGTCAACCGCCTTCCTTTTCCATTATTTACCTTATTATTAAAGAAAATGAGCAAATTAACGCAGTTTTTACATTAAAATTAATTTAATTAACAATCTGTAAATTTTAATACTATTTTTGAGTACAAACTAAACATTTTATTGTGGGCATTCTCCCTTGGCACCTGATTTATTATATTGCAATTGTTGGCTTGGCTTTTTTTTTGTCGGTAGCTGGTATCCCTTCTATTATCCAAACGGCAATTAAGTACCGTCTTTTCGATCAATCAGATAGTCATCGTAAATCTCATCGCATCAATATTTCGAGATTGGGTGGTGTGGCTATTTTCTGCAGTTTTACCATTACCATTTTATTGTTTGCTACTACTGTTAGTTACCAACAGGCCAATTTTTTAATTACTTCTTGTATTATTCTTTTTGGCTTGGGCTTAAAAGACGATTTGTATGGTGTGTCTCCCGGAACAAAATTTTTATTGCAATTGGTAGTGTCTGTAATCTTGGTTGTTTTAGGAGGGTTTAGGCTAACTAGTTTGTATGGCGTGTTTTTTTTATGGGAAGTGAATATCTTTTGGGGTAGTTTATTTTCTATTGTGGTAATTATTTTTGTGAATAACGCCTTTAACCTCATTGATGGAGTTGATGGACTTGCCGGTACATTGGGTGCAATTGCGACCTTAAGTTTTGGGGTATTTTTTGCTTTGGCAGAAGCATTGCCCTATGCCTTTATTGCTTTTGCCATGTTTGGTGCAATATGTGGCTTTTTGGTTTTTAACTACACCCCGGCAAAAATATTTATGGGAGATACAGGGGCTTTAATAATTGGTTTGGTATCTGTGGTATTGGCTATCAAGTTTATTGAGTTAAATAAGGTTGGTTCATCCTCTTCGCCATATTTTTATTCAGCACCATCAATAGCAGTAGCTGTATTGTTGGTTCCGATATTTGATTCGCTACGCATATTTTTTATCCGTATCCTGCACCGTCAATCGCCATTTAAGGGCGATCGCAATCATATCCACCATCGCTTGCAGCGTTTGGGCTTTAATTCCTATCAAATTGTACTCACTTTAGGGGTGTTTAACCTATTGATGATTTTGTTTGCGGTGTCTATGCAAAATTTGGGTAACTTCTTTTTAATTACCTTGTTAATAGGTGTTTGTGTGATAGTGAATGCTTATGTGACGTACATTCTCGGCAAAAGAGATGATCCTAAATATAGGATTGTAGATGTGGTGCTGAAAGATACACTTAGCAGCGAAAAACGCTCTCGAATAAATTAAAAAAAACGACAAAAAAACAGCATTCCCTTTAAAAGAATATAGGTAGTTTTGCTACATGAATTTAGCAATAAATGGATTTGGCAGAATTGGGCGTACTTTTTTGCGTACAGCATTAGAACGTCAACTCAATGTCGTAGCTATTAACGATTTGACAGCGCCTAAAACCTTGGCGCATTTATTTAAATACGACTCTGTTCACGGAGTTTATAAAGGCGTAGTTTCTTATACCGATGAGCTGTTGATTATTGACGGCAGAGAGATCAAAATCTACAATTGTACAAACCCTAGCCAACTGCCTTGGGCAACGCTTCAAATCGATTTGGTAATTGAATCAACAGGCAAATTCACCAATCGGGCAAATGCAAGTTTACACCTTAGTGCAGGTGCAAAACAGGTCTTAATTTCTGCGCCAGCAAGCGATAAAGATATTCCTATGGTGGTTATTGGTGTAAACGACACAAAAATTGATTTGAAGTCGGAAATTTTATCAAATGCCTCTTGTACTACCAATAATGTGGCGCCAATGGTTAAAATATTAGATGACAATTGGGGGGTAGAAGAAGGATATATCACAACCGTCCATTCCATGACAGGAGATCAGAACCTGCATGATGCACCACATAATGATCTGCGCAGGGCAAGAGCTGCATCTTCCTCTATTATTCCAACAAGTACAGGTGCTGCAAAAGCAATTACGCATATATTTCCACATTTAGATGGTAAATTGGGCGGTGCAGGTATTCGTGTGCCTGTGTTAAATGGTTCCTTAACAGATTTTACCTGTATCTTAAAAAAGAAGACAACGATTAACGAAATCAACGCAGCTTTTAAACAAGCAGCAGACGGTAAATTAAAATCGATTATTGAATATACAGAAGACCCAATCGTTTCCGTTGATATTATTGACAATGCACACTCGTGTGTATTTGATGCGCAGTTAACATCTATTGTGGGCGATTTGGTTAAAGTGGTGGGTTGGTACGATAATGAATCTGGATATTCAAATAGATTAGTAGATTTGATTGAAAAAATTGCAATCGCCAATGGTTAAGTTTATTCCGTTTGAGCTTGCTTTGCCGCTCAGAAGTAAAATATTAAGAAATGGGCAGCCACTTAAAGAATGTGTGCTCCCAACCGATCAAGTAGATGGTGCCTTTCATTTGGCGTTTTATGAAAATGAGGAAATTGCCTGTATCGGCTCTTTTTTTCCTAAAAATTACGCAGATCGAAAAGAATTGGGTTATCAACTGCGTGGAATGGCAAGCGACGACCGATTTAAAGGAAAAGGTTACGGTACAAAATTGGTTCAATTTGCAATTGAGTATATTGATAAAACAAATGCCGAATATATTTGGTGCAATGCAAGATCCTCAGCAATTGAATTCTACAAGAAACTAGGCTTTGAACTTGCTTCTGATGAATTTGAGATAGCTGGTATTGGGCCACATTACGAAATGATTTTAAATATAAAATAAGATATGAAGACAATAGACCAGTTAAACTTTAAAGATAAAAAAGCTTTGATCAGGGTAGATTTCAATGTGCCGCTAGACAAAGATTTCAATATTACCGACGATAAAAGAATGCGTGCCGCTTTGCCAACCATTAACAAAATATTGAATGATGGTGGGTCTGTAGTTTTAATGTCTCACTTGGGTAGACCAAAAGGAGGCCCAGAAGCTAAATATTCTTTAAAACATATCTTGGATGATTTGTCTAAAATGTTAAATCTAGATGTGAAGTTTGCTGACGATTGCATTGGGGAAGAAGCAGAGAACAAAGCTAAAAATCTTTTACCTGGTGAGGTGTTGTTGTTAGAAAATCTACGTTTTCATCCAGAAGAAGAAAAAGGAGATGTGAGTTTTGCTGAGCAATTGGCCAAATTGGGTAATGTATATGTGAATGACGCTTTTGGTACCGCACACCGTGCGCATGCGTCAACCACTATTGTAGCACAATTTTTCCCTACAGCTAAATACTTTGGTTATTTAATGGCTGAAGAGTTGAAAAATGCAGAAAAAGTAAACCATGGTGCTGCTAAACCATTTACAGCAATTATGGGTGGTGCTAAAGTTTCTGATAAAATTTTGTTGATCGAAAGTTTGTTAGATAAAGTTGATAACCTGATTATTGGTGGTGGTATGGCCTATACCTTTGCAAAAGCACAAGGTGGAGAGATTGGTACCTCACTTTTAGAAGAAGATAGAATGGCGCTTTGCTTAGAGTTGCTTGAAAAAGCCAAAGCCAAAGGTGTAAACCTAATTTTACCAGTTGATACTGTAATTGCTGATAAATTTGACAATGATGCGGCTAAAGATCAGGTAGATACAGGTAAAATCCCGGCCAATTGGATGGGTTTAGATATTGGTAGCAAAACCGTTGCTTTGTTTAGCGAAACCGTTAAAAATTCTAAAACCGTATTATGGAACGGTCCGATGGGTGTTTTTGAAATGGCTAATTTCGAACAAGGCACCAAAGCCATTGCAGAGGCTGTAGTAGCAGCCACAAAAAATGGTGCTTTCTCTTTAATTGGAGGAGGTGATTCGGCAGCAGCCATTGCAAAATTTGGGCTGGAAGATGAAGTAAGCTATGTTTCTACCGGTGGTGGGGCATTGTTAGAATATATGGAGGGCAAGGAATTGCCAGGTGTAAAAGCCATTCAAGATTAGATAAATTTATTTCCCCTATGGTTCGTGCCAACACGAACCATAGGGAGTAAACGGCCTGATAGGATCAAATCCTGTCAGGCCGTTTTTTGTTTCATCTTTTTTTTATTCAAATACAGCCAAAATTTGGAGTAAAGTGGGAGATTTTAAGATGTTGAAAACTTTTTGTGGTAGAAAGTGGTAATTTGTGGTAGAAGTATTTATTTTTACACTACATAAAAAGCGCAAGTGGTAAAATGATTCAACTATTAGGAGAATTTGATTGTAAGTTAGATGCGAAGGGACGCCTGATGGTGCCTTCGAGTCTAAAAAAACAATTGCCTAATGTAGAGCAAGAGGGCTTGGTTGTTAACCGCGGTTTTGAAAAACATTTGGTTGTTTATCCTAAAAAAGTTTGGGAAGGTATTGTGGCTGAGTTGAGTAAGTTGAATCAGTACGAGAAAAAAACCAGAGAATTTATCCGCTTTTTTACGCGTGGTGCTACCGAATTAACTTTGGATGCCTCTGGTAGGGTGTTGTTGCCAAAGTCATTATTGGAGTTTGCCGGTATTAGTGGAGATGTTGTTTTGGCCTGTCAATTTGATAAAATTGAGCTGTGGGCTAAAGATGCTTATGATAGTTTATTAGATAACGAACCTGAAAATTTTGCAAATCTTGCAGAAGAAGTAATGGGTGGTAAAGATAGGAGAGACGAAGATGGAAAATAATTACCACGTACCCGTATTATTGAAAGAGTGTATCGAAGGTTTGAATATCAAGCCTTCTGGTGTATATGTAGATGTGACTTTTGGTGGCGGTGGACATTCGAGAGAAATCTTAAAAAATTTAGGTAAAGATGGGGTATTGATCGCTTTTGATCAGGATCCAGACGCACAACGAAACAAAATTGACGACCCTCGTTTTATTTTTGTAGACCAGAACTTTGGTTTTCTTAAAAACAACCTGCGCTTGTTGGGTTACAAACAGGTAGATGGAATTTTAGCAGATCTAGGGGTTTCATCTCATCAGTTTAATGAACCGAGTAGAGGATTTTCCATTCGTTTTGATGCTGACTTGGATATGCGCATGGATAAACAGCGTCCCTTAACTGCTGCTGTGGTTTTAAATACTTATGCAGAAGATAAGCTGCATAAAATATTCGGTATTTACGGCGAGGTGAAAAATGCAAAATCTTTGGCCAAAACCATTGTAACTGCAAGGATCAATCAGCCTATTTTAACACTTGCCGATTTTAAAAGTGTAATTGCTGCACATATCCCAAAAGGAAAAGAGAATAAATACATGGCGCAGGTTTTTCAGGCCTTGCGTATAGAGGTAAATGCAGAAATAGACGTACTAGAGAGTTTCTTAGAGCAGAGTGCTGCAGTATTAAATACAGGAGGTCGTTTGGTGGTGATGTCTTACCACTCTTTAGAAGACAGGCCGGTTAAAAATTTTATTGCTAAAGGCAAATTTAGAGGAGAGGTAGAGAAAGATTTCTTTGGTAACGAGGAAAAACCTTTTAAAACGATCACTCGTAAGGCGGTGATAGCAGATGAAGAAGAGTTGGCCGTGAATAGCCGAGCTAGAAGTGCAAAATTAAGGATTGGAGAAAAGATATGAATAACCAATTCAAAAAAAGGATAGAAGAGCAAGAAGAAGAACTGCTGGAACAAGAACAGCAGAAAGCTCCCAAAGAACCGACTAAAGAAGGTGCAACAACGGCTTTTTTTAGGAAGTTGTTTACAGAGGGGGTGGTAAGCAAGGAGTCGGCAACGGATATGCTTCCATTTTTGATCTTTTTATGTGTGTTGGGGATGGTTTATATCGCGAATAGCCACATGGCACAAAAGAACATTAGAAGTATTGATAAACTAAATAAAGAGGTTAAAGAGTTGAGTTGGGAATACAAATCGTTAAAAGCCGATTTGATGTTTAAAAGCAAGTTAACTGAGGTAGCTAAAAAGGTAGATACATTAGGTATAAAAGAACTGATAGAACCACCAAAAAAAATTGTAGTAAATAATGAACATTAGAGCGAACATATTATTAAGAGTGTATTTGGCCTTTGGGCTGATTGTGCTTTTCGCCTTTGCTGTTTTGTTGAGGTTGGGCGATGTGCAATTTATTCAGGGAAAAAAATGGAAGGCCATGGCCGACAGTCTTTCTGTAAGAGAATTTGATATTGCTGCTGCCAGAGGGAATATTTACTCTGTAGATGGTAGTTTATTGGCAACCTCTGTGCCTGAATATGAGTTGCGAATGGATGTGTTTGCGGGTGGTATTCAAAAAGATGAGGTGTTCAACTCGAAGGTTGATTCTTTAGCAATGAAATTATCTCAATTTTTTAAAGATAAAAGCAGTAAAGATTACTCTCGTATGTTGAGAAAAGCTAGGCAAGACAGTGTTGGTTACCTGCTTATTAAACGTAAGGTTTCTTATCAGGACCTGAAAATTGTGAGAACTTTTCCGTTGTACAACATAGGTAAATATACAGGTGGTTTAATAGCTATTCAGCAAAATAAAAGGATTTTGCCTTTTAAAGATTTGGCTGCAAGAACCATTGGTTATAAAAATGAAAATGTTAAAAATGGTGTAGGACTGGAAGGTTCTTTTGGCAATTACATTAACGGCGAAAGTGGTAAGCAGATTATGCAGAGGATTAGTGGAGGTGCTTGGCAACCAGTTAATCATGACATGGAAGTGGCGCCAAAAGATGGAGCTGATATTATTTCTACAATTGATATCAACATGCAAGACTTAGCACAAAATGCTTTGAAAAAGCAACTGATTAAAAGTAATGCACATCATGGGGCTGTAATTGTAATGGAAGTAGCAACAGGCGAGGTAAGGGCTGTGGCCAATTATACCAAAGTAGCCGAGGGCGAATATAGAGAGCAGTTTAATTATGCTATTGCCGGAAACCAAGATCCAGGGTCTACTTTTAAACTGGCTTCTTATATGGCTTTGTTAGAAGATAAACTAATAGATACAAACACGATGATTGGCACGGGTACCTATCAGGTTCCGGGCAATAAAAAGATAGTTAAAGATTCGCATGCTAGTATTGGTGTGGTTACCGTAAAGAAAGCTTTCGAGCAATCTTCAAATGCAGCGATTGCTGAGCTGGTAAACCGTTCGTATCGCGATAACCAATCAAAGTTTACAGATCATTTGTATGAATGGCATTTGAATGAAAAAATGAATTTGCAAATCCCTGGAGAAGCACAACCGGTGGTAAAAAATCCTAAAAATAAAAGCTGGAACAAAAACCTAACCCTGCCGCAAATGGCTTATGGTTATGAAATGCAGCTTACGCCACTAAAAATGGTTTCGTTTTACAATGCCATTGCCAATAATGGAAAATATATTGCTCCAATTTTTGTAAGAGAAATCAGAAGGTTGGGTAATCCTATTGAGCAGTTTAAAGCAAGGGTAATTAACGAAAAAATCTGTTCAGATGTTACCTTGAGCAAAATCAAAGCAATGTTAGAAGGTGTGGTAACCGAAGGTAGTGGTAAACAGGTTGTTTATAATCCATTGTATAAAATAGCCGGTAAAACAGGTACAGCACAAGTAGCGGATGGTAATTTGGGTTATACTGCCAATAAACAGTATCAGGCTTCTTTTGTAGGTTATTTTCCAGCTGATAAACCAAAGTATACCATGATCGTGGTTATCAACGATCCGAAGGGTGCTTATTATGGTGCATTGGTATCTGGGCCGGTTTTCAGGGAAGTGGCCGATCGTATTTATGCCAGCGATATCGGTATGTATAGTGCGGTAAAACAAAATGTAGTAGGAAACACTGTGGCACCAGAAGCCAAAGCTGGAGAAAGTAAGGCTACTAAACAAGTATATCAGGCTTTTGGTATTAAAGCATTGTATGCATCAAAATCTGATTATTTCAACTCTGTTGATACCAGTAATGGTGTAGCTTATCAAGAGAATGTACCTGTAAAAGGAGTAATGCCAAATGTAAATGGTATGGGCTTAAGAGATGCCATGTATCTAATTGGTAATGCTGGTTTAAAGGCAAGAGTAAAAGGAAGTGGTAAAGTGATGGCTCAGTCTATACAAGCAGGAAGCAGAGTGGGCAAAGGTTTAATGGTAGAATTAGAATTACGATAAGATGCAGTTGCAAGATTTATTATATGGTGTAGCAATTAAAAGTTTGGTGGGTAAACCTGATCAAGAGGTGGAAGCATTGGCTTTTGATTCTCGTCAGGTAAAGGCCAACACCTTATTTTTTGCCATCAAAGGAACTGTAGTAGATGGACATCAGTATATTGAACAAACTATCGAGGCGGGTGCAACAGTCATTATCTGCGAGGCTTTACCAACTGTTTTAAATCCGTTAGTTACCTATGTAGAAGTAGAAAACTCTTCAGTGGCTTTAGGTGTGGTTGCGAGTAATTTTTACGACAATCCATCGGCCAAACTGAAATTGGTTGGCGTTACCGGTACCAATGGTAAAACTACAATCGCCACACTTTTATATCAATTGTTTCGCGAATTGGGCAATGGGGTTGGCTTAATTTCAACTGTACAGAACCATATTAACGATACCATTGTTCCGGCAACACATACTACACCAAATCCAATTGCCTTAAATGCTTTATTGCAAGATATGGTAAATGCAGGTTGTACGTACTGTTTTATGGAGGTGAGCTCTCATGCGGTAGTTCAACACCGTATTGCGGGACTAATTTTTGGTGGGGGGATCTTCTCTAACATTACCCACGACCATTTAGATTTTCACCACACTTTTGAGAACTATCTAAAAGCAAAAAAAGAATTTTTTGACCACCTTCCAAAATCAGCATTTGCATTAACCAATGCTGATGATAAGAACGGAATGGTCATGTTGCAGAACACCAAGGCCAGCAAAAAAACGTATGCCTTGAAACAGATGGCAGATTTTAAAGCAAAGATTCTCGAAAATAAATTTAGTGGGTTGAACTTGGCTATTGATGAGGTTGATGTTTTCTTTAAAATGGTAGGTTCTTTTAACGCCTACAATTTATTAGCTACTTACGCCACTGCCGTTTTATTAGGTCAAGATAAAATAGAAGTATTAACTGTACTCAGCACTTTAACTGGTGCCGAAGGTAGGTTTGATTATATGGTTTCGGCCCAAGGTGTAATAGGGATTGTAGATTATGCCCATACACCAGATGCAGTTCAGAACGTGTTGAGCACTATTGCAAACATTAGAAAAGGCACCGAGCAGGTAATTACGGTAATTGGCTGTGGGGGCGATAGAGATAAAACCAAACGCCCAATTATGGCGCAGGTGGCCTGCGATTGGAGTGATAAGGTGATCTTAACCTCTGATAATCCAAGAACAGAAGATCCGCAAAGCATTATCGCTGAAATGGAAAAAGGTGTTTCGCCAACCAACCAACGTAAAACGTTAAGTATCCTCGATAGAAAGGAAGCCATTAAAACAGCTTGTCACATTGCTAAACCTGGAGATATTATCCTTATTGCAGGCAAAGGACACGAAAAATACCAAGAGATCAATGGTGTAAGACATCATTTTGATGATAAAGAAGTGTTAACTGAACAACTAAACCTAATCAACTAATGTTATATTTATTATTCGAATATCTGCATAAGCACTATGATTTTCCTGGATTAAGGTTGTTTCAATACCTTACTTTCAGAGCTTCATTGTCGATTATCCTTTCGTTGATCATCACTACGGTTTACGGGCGTAGAATTATTGACTACCTACAGCGCAAACAAGTTGGTGAAACGGTAAGAAACTTAGGTTTAGAAGGACAAATGCAAAAACAAGGTACACCAACAATGGGTGGAATCATGATTTTGCTTGGTATTTTGATCCCAACGCTATTGTTTGCCAATATTACCAATGTGTATGTAATCCTCATGATTATTACTACAATTTGGATGGGTGCCATCGGCTTTTTGGACGATTATATTAAAGTATTTAGAAAAAATAAAGAAGGATTAGCTGGTAAATTTAAGGTTGTTGGTCAGGTAGGATTAGCCATTATTGTGGGTTTAACCATGTTCTATAACCCAAATATTGTAGTACGACAAGCAGTTGATGAAACAACGGTAGTAAAAAATGCAGCGCCAATGGTATTGCGTCAAAAAGAAAGCAAGTTTTATTATACGCAGGATGTTAAATCGACCAAAACGAATGTGCCATTTTATAAAAACAACGAATTCGATTACGCTAAAGTACTGAAGTTCTTAGGACAGGATTATGAGAAATATGCCATTATTGTATTTCTGGCTTTTGTAATTATTATTGTTACTGCGGTTTCTAATGGGGCCAACTTAACCGATGGTATAGATGGGCTGGCAACGGGAACATCGGCTATTATTGGTTTTACATTAGGTATTTTAGCCTATGTGTCTGGTAACACGGTGATTGCCGATTACCTCAATATCATGTATATCCCTAATTCTGGGGAGCTGATCATTTTTGCAGGTGCCTTTGTTGGAGCTTGTGTTGGTTTCCTTTGGTACAACTCTTATCCTGCACAAATTTTTATGGGCGATACCGGAAGCTTAACCATTGGTGGTATCATCGCCGTTTTTGCCATCATGATCCGTAAAGAATTGTTGATTCCAGTTTTATGTGGCGTATTCTTGGTAGAGGTTTTATCAGTTACACTACAGGTAAGTTATTTTAAATACACCAAGAAACGTTTTGGCGAAGGAAGAAGGATCTTCCTGATGTCGCCTTTACACCACCACTACCAAAAGAAAGGATACCACGAAGCGAAGATCGTAACCCGTTTCTGGATCGTGGGGATCTTGTTGGCAATTGTCACTTTCGTAACCTTAAAACTACGCTAAGATGGAAACAAAGAGGATTGTAATTCTTGGAGCAGGCGAAAGCGGAGTGGGTGCAGCAATGCTGGCACAGAAACATGGTTTTGATGTTTTTGTATCAGACTTTGGTGGCATTGCAGATCGCTATAAGTCAGCTTTGCAAGAACTGAATATCTCTTTTGAAGAAAAACAACATACCAACGAACTGATTTTAAATGCAAGCGAGGTAATTAAAAGTCCTGGGATACCAGCAAATGCCTCAATTGTAAAAGCATTGGTCGAAAAAAATATTCCGGTAATCTCAGAAATCGAGTTTGCCAAAAGATATACCAAAGCCAAAACAATTTGCATTACAGGCTCTAATGGCAAATCAACTACCACCATGTTGACTTATCATATTTTGAAAAATGCAGGGTTAAATGTAGGGCTTGGTGGCAACATCGGACAAAGTTTTGCAGCACAGGTATGTGATGCAGAATTTGACTGGTATGTTTTAGAGATCTCAAGCTTTATGCTTGATGATATGTTTGACTTTAAAGCAGACGTAGCAGTTTTGCTCAATATTACGCCAGACCATTTAGATCGTTACGATTATAAATTAGAAAACTACGCTGCATCAAAAATGCGCATTGTTCAGAACCAGACAGCAAATGATGTTTTCATTTATTGTGCTGACGATGAAGAGACCAAAAAATCACTAGAAAAAACCAAAATCAATGCTAAACAATATCCTTTCTCTATTCGTAAGAAAATAGAAGAGGGAGCTTATTTAGAGGGCGATACGATACATATCAACACACACTTAAAAGAACCATTAACCATGTCAATTTCAGAGCTAGCTTTACAAGGTAAGCACAACATTTACAACTCTATGGCCTCAGGCATAGTAGCTAAAGTATTAGAGTTACGTAATGAAACCATCCGCGAAAGCATGGGTAACTTTAAGAACATAGAACACCGTTTGGAGTTTGTGGCCAAAATCTCTGATGTTACCTACATCAATGATTCTAAAGCTACCAATGTAAATTCTACTTGGTATGCCTTAGAAAGTGTAAATACCGATGTGGTTTTAATTATGGGTGGTGTTGATAAGGGTAATGACTATGGCATGCTGAAAGATTTAGTAAAAAGTAAGGTAAGAGCCATTGTGTGTATGGGCAAAGACAATAAACGTATCCACGAAGCTTTTGAAGATGATGTAGAAATTATTGTCAATACATTTTCTGCAGCTGAGGCCGTACAAGTAGCCTATCACTTGGCTAAAAAGGGCAACACAGTATTGTTATCACCAGCGTGTGCAAGTTTTGATTTGTTTAAAAATTACGAAGACAGAGGTAATCAATTTAAGGCGGCTGTAAAAGAGTTATAGTTATGTTCAATATCAATGCAATTTTAGAAAGGACCAAAGGAGATCGATGGATTTGGCTGATCATTATCATGCTGTCCTTGATTTCTATTATGGCAGTATATAGCGCTACCGGAACAATTGCCAATAAAAAAGGTATTTCTGTAGAACGATATCTATTGTTTAAACATGTCATATTTGTGTTCTTGGGTATTGGTATGATCTACATTTCGCACCTGTTAGATTATAAGTATTATGCAGGTATTTCTAAAATTCTAATGATCATTACCTTGCCCTTATTGCTGTATACCTTGGTTTTTGGTGGTCAGATTAACGGGGCGGCCAGATGGGTACAGGTTCCAGTAATCGGTTTAACTTTTCAAACATCCGATTTGGCAAAACTGGCCTTGATTACCTTTCTAGCTAGGATGTTGACTAAGAAACAAGAAAATATTAAAGATGTTAAAAACTCATTTGTGCCTATTATGGGCTCGGTTTGTGTCGTTTTTATCTTAATTGCATTAGCCAACTTATCAACCGCATTAATGCTGTTTGGTGTAAGTATTTTATTGTTGATTATTGGACGTATCAGTATCAAACAGATATTAGTGGTTTGTGCCGGAGGGATTGTACTATTGACCTTTGTTATTTTTCTAGGACCAAGAAGAGAAACCTATAAATCACGTATCAATGCATTTATGCATCCAGAATTACAACATTCTGATAAAACCTATCAGGCAGATCAGGCAAAAATTGCTTTGGCTACTGGAGGTGTTTTTGGTAAAGGACCGGGTAATAGCACACAACGTAACTTCTTACCTCACCCATATTCTGATTTTATTTTTGCCATTATTATCGAAGAATATGGAACAGTAGGCGGTTTAGCCATTGTAGTGCTATACCTGGTTTTGCTTTACCGATGTGTGCGGATTGTAACCCGAAGTCCGAAAGCCTTTGGGGCTTTGTTGGCTGCAGGGCTAAGTTTTAGCTTAACCATACAGGCATTTGCCAACATGGCGGTAGCTGTAGGTTTAGGGCCAGTAACCGGTGTGCCTTTGCCATTGGTAAGTATGGGTGGTACCTCCATGATTTTTACCAGTATTGCATTTGGCATTATTTTAAGTGTAAGTAGAGATATAGAAGAGCACAGTACCCATAAACAAGAAAAAGTAATTGTTGGTGAAATTCCTGCGATGGCGTAAAGAGGGTTATGAGTTGTGGGTTACAAGTTGCAAGCCAAGAAGAAAAAACAAAAGGATAAAAGAATAAAAAAGGTGATAAGTTATAGGTTACAAGTAGTGAGGGCGTAAAAGCAAGAGGGTAGAAACTATTTCCCATTTACTATTCCCTATTTACTTTTAACAAAAGAAAAACAAAGCATAAAATGAATAATTTCCCAAAAATTATCATATCTGGAGGTGGCACAGGCGGGCATATATTTCCCGCCGTTGCCATAGCCAATGCCTTAAAAAGCATTTCGCCAAACTGCGAGATTCTTTTTGTTGGGGCAGAGGGAAGGATGGAAATGGAAAAGGTTCCAGCCGCCGGATATCAAATTGTGGGTTTAAATATTAGTGGAATTCAGAGGGGTTCTATCTTAAAAAATTTGGGATTGCCTTTTAAAGTAATTTCAAGTGTGCGCAAAGCGATGAAATTAATTTCAGACTTTAAGCCAGATGCTGTAGTGGGTGTTGGGGGTTATGCCTCAGGACCATTATTATATGCCGCATCAATGAAAGGTATTCCTTACTTGATACAGGAGCAAAACTCTTATGCAGGTATTACCAATAAACTGCTGGGTAAAAAAGCAGCAAAAATCTGTGTAGCTTTTGATGGAATGGAGCAATTCTTTCCGGCAGAGCGAATCCTGAAAACAGGAAACCCAGTAAGAACAACTATTGTTGATATTGCAGGCAAACATCATGCAGGTGCAGAGTTGTTAAAATTAGATCCTTTAAAAAAAATCATATTGGTTACTGGTGGAAGTTTAGGCGCCGGAACCTTAAATAAAAGTATTGAAAAACACTTGCCAGAAATTATTGCACAAGATGTGCAAGTGATCTGGCAAACAGGAAAATTCTATTACAAAGGCATTATAGAAAGATTGGGTAGTAATTACCATCCCAATATTGTAGTGTTAGAATTTTTAAATAAAATGGATTTGGCCTATGCTGCAGCAGATGTAATTATCTCAAGAGCTGGAGCAGGTACCATTGCAGAACTTTGTTTAATTGAAAAACCTGTGATTTTGGTGCCATCGCCAAATGTGGCAGAAGACCACCAAACCAAAAATGCTTTGGCATTGGTTAAAAATGATGCCGCAATCCTGATTAATGATCGTTCTGCAGAAGATACATTGGTGGCAGAGGCATTGAAATTGTTAACGAATAAAGAGCGTTGCAAAACGTTAAGTGAAAATATAGGTAAAATGGCATTTAGAGATGCCGATATAGTGATTGCCGAAGAAGTGTTGAAGCTGGTAGGTAAGAGGTGAAAAGCTAGCTATGAGATTTGAGAAAAGAGATTAGGCTCACTGCTCATCACTCAAAAAAAGAAAATAGAATTGACAAAAAGGATATAAAAAGAGGAGGGATTGGTAATTTGAATGGGAGCGTTTGTCTCACATCTCAAATCTAAGGTCTCAAATCGCAATACAAAAAAAGAAAATGGAATTAGCAAACATCAATAGAGTGTATTTTATAGGTATCGGTGGTATCGGTATGAGTGCGCTTGCTCGTTATTTTGCTAAACGAGGTATTGTGGTTTGTGGATATGATAAAACCCGTACCAATTTGACCATTGCCTTAGAGCATGAGGGGATTTTGATTTCTTATTTAGATGAAGAATCTGTGGTGCCAGTTTGTTTTGCAGAAAACCATCCAGATACTTTAGTAGTTTATACGCCAGCAATTCCTAAAAACTCTAATATCCTACACCATTTTAAAAGCAATGGCTTTAGCTTAAAAAAACGTTCTGAAGTTTTAGGGATCATTAGCCAAGGTATGTTTTGTGTGGCAGTAGCAGGTACGCATGGTAAAACTACCACTTCATCAATGATTGCGCATATTTTAACTGATACTGGTTTTGGTTGTACTGCATTTTTAGGCGGTATTACCAGTAACTATAACAGCAATGTGCTATTCGGGAAAAACAATGTGGTTGTGGTAGAAGCAGATGAGTACGACCGCTCGTTCTTAACGCTTCATCCAGATGTAGCTGTAGTGACCTCTATGGATGCAGACCACTTGGATATTTATGGCGATGAAAGCCATTTGCATGAATCGTTCTATCTCTTTGCCGACCAATTAAAAGCAGATGGAAAACTATTTGTAAAAGAAGGGTTGCCATTGCATGGGATAACTTATAGCTCAAATTCAAATGCTGCCTTAAATGCAAGTAATATCCATGTAGAAAATGGAAATTTTGTTTTCGATTTTAAAGATGGTTTTACCACGATAAAAGATTTGAGCTTGGCCATGCCAGGTAAACATAATGTAGAGAATGCAGTAGCTGCCATTGGTGTGGCTTTGAGTTTGGGTATTCATCCGCAAAGTATCAAAAAAGCAGTAGCTTCATTTAAAGGAGTGAAAAGACGGTTTGAAACTTTAGTCAATACACCAACTCATATTTATATTGATGATTATGCACATCATCCAGAAGAATTAAGGGCTTGTTTTGATGCGGTAAGACAATTGCATCCAGATAAAAAATTAACAGTCATCTTTCAACCACACCTGTTTACCAGAACTAGAGATTTTGCAGACGATTTTGCAAAAGTTTTAAGCACTGCAGATGAGGTGATTTTGTTAGAAATCTATCCAGCTAGAGAATTGCCTATCGAGGGGATCAATTCGCAATTTTTGCTTGATAAGATGACCATTACAAATAAAGAAATATGTGGAAAAGATTCAGTCTTAGAACACATAAAGAATAAAAAACCTGAACTACTTTTGACAGTTGGTGCAGGAGATATTGATATTTTGGTTGAACCTTTAAAAAATGCCTTAAAAGATGCTTAGAAGGATAAACTGGAAAGCGATATTTAAAGGGTTTGCTTGGCTTGTTTGCCTAGCAGGTGTAGTGGTATTGATGAGTTTTATCAGTATTAAAAAGAAAGAGGTAAAATGTACCAAGGTTGAAATACTTATTCCAGGTGCTGATAATTTTATTGAAAGGGAAGAGGTTGATCTGATTTTAAAAGAAAGTCAAGGGGTGTTGGTAGGTAGAAACCTAGAGAGAATTAATATCCATCAGATTGAAAAATCGCTGAAAGCTAATCCATATATCGCATTTGCAAAAGTGTATGCAGATATGGATGGTATTGTACATATTGAAGTAAAACAACGTCAGCCAGTTTTAAGGATATTGAATGCTGCAGGACAAGATTTTTATATAGATAGCAACGGATTGAAAATGCCAATGTCGCCAAACTTTACAGCTAATGTTTTAGTGGCCACAGGTAATATTTTGGAAGCATTTAGAGGTAAGGTAGATACTTTATTGACCCCATTAGCTGCTGATTTGTACAAAACGGCATTATTTATGAAGAAAGATACTTTATGGAATGCGCAGATTGAGCAGGTTTTTGTGAACGACAAACAAGATATTGAACTTATTCCACGTGTAGGTAACCAACGTATCATTTTGGGTAATGCCGATTCGTTGGAAACTAAGATGAACAACCTATTGGCGTTTTATAAACAAGCAATGCCATTGGTAGGGTGGAATGCGTATAAGACCATCAACTTGAAGTACACCAATCAGATTGTATGCGAAAAATATGATTCGTTAGCCATAAAAAAGATGGAGCCTACTGTAACGATGAGTGATAGTGCAATTGCAGCAAAGAAAACTATTGATTCTGTAATTAAAACAACCGTACAAGATGAAATTAAAAAGGCAACAGCCGAAGCAGCAGTTGAGGCTAAAAAAGTAACGCCAAAACCAGTTGTTGCCAAAGAAAAACCTGCAGAAAAACAAGCGGTCAAATCAACAGAAAAGACAGCCACAAAACCTGCCGATAAAAATGGAGCGAAAACTACAGAAAAAGTACCTGCTAAACCAGCAAGTGCTAGCACTCCAGCAAAAACGAATGTAGCCAGCAATAAGGAAAAAGAAAAACCCAAGCAGGCCACTACAACAAAAGAAAAAACAGATACCAAGAAGAATAAATAAAAGTAAACTCAACAAAATAGTATAGTTATGGGCAAAGAAAAATCTACCATTCAGTCTCCAATCGTAGTAGGATTAGACATTGGTACAACAAAGATTTGTGTTATTGTGGGGCGCAGAACACAGCACGACAAAATTGAAGTTTTAGGAATAGGCAAAGCCGAATCTGCTGGGGTAACCCGTGGTGTGGTTTCTAATATTCAGAAAACAGTTCAAGGCATTGCCGCTGCAGTTGAATTGGCAAGTAGCCAATCTAACGTAGAAATTCGTGTAGTTAATGTAGGTATTGCTGGTCAGCATATCAAGAGCTTACAGCATCGCGGTATTTTAACTCGTAGAGAGTTGAATAACGAGATCAGTAAGAAAGATATCGACAAGTTGGTTGATGACATGTTTAAATTGGTGATGCCTCCAGGCGAAGAAATTATTCATGTATTGCCCCAAGAATTTACCATCGATAACGAACCAGGTATCAAAGACCCAATTGGTATGGCAGGTGTACGTTTAGAAGCGAATTTCCATATCATTTCTGGACAGGTAACGGCGGTAAAAAATATCATGCGTTGCGTAACCAATGCAGGCCTACAAACCCAAGAGTTAATTTTAGAGCCCCTTGCTTCTTCTGAGTCGGTGTTGAGCGATGAAGAAAAAGAAGCTGGTGTTTGTTTGGTTGATATTGGTGGTGGTACTACAGATATTGCCATTTTCCACGAAGGAATTATCCGTCATACCGCTGTAATCCCTTTTGGGGGCAATAGCGTAACCGAAGACATTAGAGAAGGTTGCTCTGTAATGCGTAATCAAGCAGAGTTGTTAAAAACTCGTTTTGGTTCGGCATTGGCTGAAGAAAATAAAGAGAACGAGATTATCTGTGTGCCAGGTCTACGTGGTAGAGAGCCTAAAGAAATTTCGGTAAAAAACTTAGCTTACGTTATCCAGGCCCGTATGGAAGAAATAGTTGAGCATGTTTACTACGAAATCAAATCTTCTGGATATGAGAAAAAATTAATTGGTGGTGTGGTGATTACTGGTGGTGGTGCCTTATTGAAGCATTTAAACCAATTGGTAGAATATGTTACTGGTTTAGATTGTCGTGTAGGTTACCCGAACGAGCATTTATCTAAATACGAAGACATGCCAAAAACGATATACGACGATTTGAAAAGCCCAATGTATGCAACCAGTGTTGGTTTGTTAATCAAAGGAATTCAAAAAGCAGAAGAATTGTTAGAAGAAATGAAACAACCAGGCGTTTTTGTAGAAAAGCCAACAGCAGCCAAAGAAAAAGCAAAACGTGGTGGTTTGTTTGATAAGTTACTAAAGAAAACTACAGATTTCATCAAGGATGATATGAATGTGAGCGACGAAGATTACATTAAACCGTAATATTTTTCCACAAATCGGGATTTTTCCACATTATTAACAGTTGTGGAAAACGCCTGTTAAAAAAGTGTTAATATTACAAAAGAGATGAACAGAAAATTTCAATTTTTAAACAACTGATTCATAACGATATGAAGTTCGAAATGTTAAAAGATAAGTCATCCATCATCAAAGTTATTGGTGTTGGTGGCGGTGGAGGTAATGCGGTAAACCATATGTACCGTCAAGGAATTACTGGTGTAGACTTTATTATTTGTAATACAGATGCGCAAGCGCTAGAGTTTAGCCCAATTCCTAACAAGGTACAATTAGGATCAAGTTTAACCGAAGGAATGGGTGCAGGCTCAATTCCAGAAGTAGGCAAAAACTCGGCTATTGAAAATATAGACGACATCAAGGCGATGTTGGGTAGCACTACCAAAATGCTTTTCATTACAGCAGGAATGGGTGGTGGTACCGGAACTGGTGCCAGTCCGATTATAGCCCAAGCTGCTAAAGAATTAGATATCTTAACAGTTGCCATTATTACCACTCCTTTTGCCTTTGAAGGTAAAAGACGTAAAATGCAAGCAGATGATGGTTTAGATGAGTTAAAAAAATATGTAGACTCTTATTTAGTCATTTCTAACGATAGGTTGCGCGAAATTTTTGGTAACCTGACTTTAGGTTCAGCTTTTGCTCAAGCAGATGATATTTTAACCACTGCGGCCAAAGGTATTGCCGAGATCATCACTGTACCTGGATATATCAACGTAGATTTTAAAGATGTGCGTACGGTAATGAAAGACAGTGGAGTATCTATTATGGGTAGCTTTGCAGCCGAAGGCGAAAACCGTGCATTAGCAGCAGTTGAAGGTGCATTGGCTTCTCCATTGTTAAAAGATAATGAAATTGAAGGTGCGAGATACATCTTGTTAAATATCAGTTCTGGTATACGTGAAGTAACTATGGACGAGGTAACCATCATTACAGATTTCATTCAAGATAAAGCAGGTCTTTCTGCAGATTTGATTTGGGGTAACTGTATTGACGAGAGTTTAGATGATAAACTATCTGTAACCATTATTGCTACTGGTTTCCAAACTACTGAGCAAAGAGCAAAAGATAGACAGAATGTTAAAAAGATTTCTCTATTAACACCAGAAGAAGCACCTTTAGTACGCCCAGTTGAACCAGTTAACTCTTTTATTGAAGCTAGACCAGAGCCAGTAAGTACTGAGCCTGTTTTAAAAGCTCAAGATGAGCCTAAGCAATCTGATTTATTTGGCGATTTATTTAACTTAAACAGAGTGCCTAAAGTTGAAGAGCCTGAAAATTTAACCATTGTTCATCAATTGGTTGAAGAAGAAGCTCCAGTAGCAGAGGCACAACAAGAAGCAGGTTTTGAGTTTGAAGTGAAATTGGCAGAGACTGATTTTGTATTCGAAACGCCTATTGCGCAATTTGAAATAGAAGAAGAAGTAATTACACCACAGCCAATTGCAACAATTGAAGAAGTTGGTGCTGATGACGATAAAAATGATGAATCGGTAGAAGATCAACTTAAAAAATCGAGAGAAAGAATTTTAAGATTGAAAGATCTGAGCATGAAATTGCGCACTACCAATGGTTTACAAGAGTTGGAAAATGAGCCAGCTTACAAACGTAAACAGATGCAACTGCAACAAGTTCAGCATTCTTCAGAATCACAAGTTTCTAGATTTACCTTAAGTAATGATGAGGATGGTTCAACAGAGATTAGACCAAACAACTCATTTTTACATGATAATGTTGACTAATAAGCCAACTAAATAAGTATTTAAAGCCTTAGCAATAAAATTTGTTAAGGCTTTTTTTGCATTCAGGTGCCGTCTAATGGCGGTTGTTAAATAGGTATTTTAAGCTTAAATTTGCAAAAATTAATATAAAGAATAGATTACATTAAATAAATAATAATAACATTGGATATTTTCGATAAAGTAGCAAAGCGCATGGGCCCAATTGGGCAACACCAAAAATGGTCTCATGGATATTTCTCTTTTCCTAAATTAGAGGGAGAGATTGCACCACACATGAATTTTAGAGGGAAAGAGTTGTTGGTTTGGAGTTTAAATAACTATTTAGGCCTTGCTAATCACCCAGAAGTTAGAAAGGCAGATGAGCAGGGAGCAGCAGAATTTGGTATGGCTTACCCAATGGGTGCCCGTATGATGTCTGGTAACTCTAAATATCATGAGCAATTGGAACAAGAGCTAGCTACCTTTGTGGGTAAAGAAGATTCGTTTTTGCTCAACTTTGGTTACCAAGGCATGGTATCGATTATTGATGCTTTATTGGATAGAAATGATGTGGTGGTTTATGATGGAGAATCACATGCTTGTATTGTAGATGGTTTACGCTTACACATGGGTAAACGTTTTGTTTACAAACACAATAACATTGAAGATGCACGTAAACAATTAGAAAGAGCAACTAAATTAGCAGAGCAAACAGGTGGAGGCATCTTGTTAATTACTGAAGGTGTTTTTGGCATGTCTGGAGCGCAAGGTAAATTAAAAGAACTGATCGATTTAAAGAAAGAGTTCAATTTCCGTTTGTTGATAGATGATGCACATGGTTTTGGAACAATGGGTGCAACCGGTGCAGGTACACACGAAGCACAGCACTGTATAGAAGGTGTAGATGTTTATTTTGCAACTTTCGCAAAGTCGATGGCTGGTATTGGCGCTTTTGTAGCCTCAACCGAAGAATTGACCAATTATTTTAGATACAACATGCGTTCTCAAACTTTTGCTAAAGCATTACCAATGCCAATGGTGATCGGTTTGTTGAAACGCTTAGAACTGTTAAAAAACAATCCAGAATTAAGAGAAAAATTGTGGAAAGTAGCTACAACCTTACAAAAAGGCTTACGCGACCGTGGTTTCGATCTAGGTGTTACTGATACCGTAGTTACTCCAGTGTTTTTAAAAGGGGAGTTGTTAGAAGCTACTGCCTTAACTATGGATTTGCGTGAAAATTATGGTATTTTCTGTTCAATTGTAGTCTATCCTGTTATTCCAAAAGGAATGATTGAATTGAGGCTTATTCCAACCGCTGTACACAGTATGGAAGATGTTCAAAAAACATTGGATGCCTTTAGTGAGGTTTCTGAAAAGCTAAAAAATGGCTACTACAAAGAGAACAAATTCTCTACTACATAGAAAAATATAAGTATTTATTAAAAAAATGCCCTCACAATACTGCAGAGGGCATTTTTATTGTCATTTTTGGTTAACTTATTGATTTTTAGTTAATTATAATTTTATTACCGTTAATTGCTTGTTTATAACCCCGTTAAATGTGGAAAAAAACCGTTGTTTACGCACTTTTTTATTGATGCAAAAATTTTTTTATTAAAATAAACATCTTACTTTAGTATTAGAGTATTAATCAAAACCTTAAAAAAACTAAAAAGGAGTAATTTAAAAATGAAAAAATTTAACGACGTAAAAGCACTTGTTGCAGCTTTAGAAGCTGATGCAGACAAATTCTACAACAAAGCAAACAGCGCAGCTGGAACACGTGTACGTAAGGGTATGCAAGATCTTAAAAACTTAGCTCAAAGCATTCGTTTAGAGATTCAAGAAACTAAAAACAAAGCATAATTAGCAAATTGTTTTTTAAAAAAAAGCGCCCATAACCAAGGCGCTTTTTTTATGTCATTTTTTTTGCGGTTTTTATGCCAGTGTAATTAAACTTTCTAATTGCTCAGCTAAGCTTTTATTGAGCTCAACAGAAGCTTTAACCAAAGGAAGGCGAACTGTATCGCCGCAAATATTCAATTGTTTTAAGGTCGCTTTTACGCCCGCTGGATTGCCTTCTGCAAACATCAATCTGGTAATCTCTAACAAGCTTAAATGTGCAGGCAATGCTTTGGTAAAATCGCCCTGTAAACATTGGTTGATTAGTGTTGATAATTGTAACGGTAAAGCATTACCTATTACAGAAATTACACCAACAGCACCTAAAGCAATCATGGGTAAAGCAATTGGGTCATCACCAGAGATCAACAAGAAATCGGCAGGTTTATCTCTCATAATCTGATTGAACTGCTCAAAGCTTCCAGAGGCCTCTTTGGTGGCAATTATATTTTTGAAATCATGTGCCAAACGGCAGGTAGTTTCGGCACTCATGTTGCTTCCGGTACGCCCTGGTACATTATACAAAATGATTGGTAATTCGCTAAGTTCACTAAGGTATTTATAGTGCTGGTAAACGCCTTCTTGTGTTGGTTTGCTGTAATAAGGGCTAACCGAAAGTATGGCACTGTACTGATTGTTTTCGAATGTTTGAATAGCCTCTCCAATTGCAATAGTGTCATTGCCACCAATACCGGCAACCAAAGGCAAACGACCATTATTAATTTCAGCAGTAAAATCCCACACCTTCTTCTTCTCGTCCTTGCTCAATGTGGCTGTTTCGCCTGTTGTACCTAATGATACAAGGTAGTCTATACCTCCATCAACCAAGTGATTGATCAGTTTTTTTAATCCCTGATAATCTACTGTTCCGTCTGTGTTAAAAGGTGTAACCAGAGCTACACCAGTACCGTGAAATTTGTTATTCATTTTCTATATTTATTAACCACTATTTGTGTCCTTGTGGTTATACTAATTAATCATCGCTATTAGCTCGTCCTCTGTTATCAGAGGCACATTGAGTTTGGTGGCTTTTTCTAATTTAGATGGGCCCATGTTATCACCTGCAACTAAATAGTTTAATTTGGCAGAAATACCACTTAAAATCTTTCCACCATTTTCTTCGATCAGTGCCTTTAACTCTTCTCTGCTATGCTTTTCAAAAACTCCCGAAATTACAAATGTTTTTCCAATAAGTTTCTCGCTTTGCAACAATATTACAGTTTCCTGTACCTCAAATTGTAATCCTGCGGCTTTTAAAAGCACTATTTGCTGTAAATGTTCTTCTTTACTAAAGTATTCTTGAATACTTTCGGCTATGCGCCCCCCAATTTCGTCAATAGTTGTCAACTCTTCTATAGAGGCCTTTGCTAAATTGTCTATGTTTTTAACACCTCTAGCTAGTTTTTTGGCAACTGTTTCGCCCACATACCTAATGCCCAGGCCAAACAATAGTTTTTCGAATGACATTTGTTTAGAAGCTTCAATGCCCTTTAACATATTTTCTATAGAGCGTTCGCCAAAACGTTCTATCTGTTTCAGCTCTTCGGCTTTTTCGTGTAAGGTATACAAATCGCTAATGTGAGCCACTAATCCTCTTTGGTAAAAACTTTCAATGGTTTCATCGCCTAAGCCATCAATATCCATCGCCTTGCGACCTATAAAATGTTGTATTTTACCTACAATTTGAGGAGGGCAACCTTCATCATTTGGACAATAAAAAGCAACTTCTCCTTCTTTTCTAATTAAGGTTGTGCCACATTCGGGGCAATTGCTGATGTAGACAATCGGTTTGGCGTTGGCTTGTCGTAAATCTAAATTTACTTTAATGATTTTAGGAATGATTTCTCCACCTTTCTCTACAAAAACGGTATCATTTTCATGTAGGTCTAAACGTGTAATCTCATCCGCGTTGTGTAATGTAGCACGCTTAACTGTAGTGCCAGCCAATGCTACGGGTTTAAGATTGGCTACAGGTGTTACTGCTCCGGTTCTTCCAACTTGATAGGTAACCTTCTCTAAAATGGTTTGCACCTCTGCAGCCTTGTATTTGTATGAAATTGCCCAACGTGGAGATTTGGCAGTAAAACCTAGTTCTTGTTGTTGTGCATAGCTGTTCACCTTAATTACAATCCCATCAATATCATAACTTAAATTGAAGCGTTCGTTTTCCCAATGGGCGATAAAAGCCAATACATCATCAATATTTTTGCTTAATCGGGTATGTTCGCATACATTAAAGCCCCATTTTTTAACTGTTTGTAAACTTTCCCAATGGGTTCTGAATAATTGCTTATCACTGTAAAGCGTGTAAAGGAAGCAGTCTAAAGGTCTTTTACTTACTTCTTTCGAATCTTGCATCTTTACTGTTCCACTGGCAAAGTTTCGAGGGTTGGCATAGGCAATTTCGCCTAATTCTTCACGCTCTTTGTTCAAACGCTCAAATGCGGCTCTGTGCATAAAAACCTCACCTCTGAT
The DNA here is from genome assembly GCF_001412215.1 of Pedobacter sp. Hv1. Taxonomy (GTDB): domain Bacteria; phylum Bacteroidota; class Bacteroidia; order Sphingobacteriales; family Sphingobacteriaceae; genus Pedobacter. The sequence continues at coordinate 435,538 of NZ_LLWP01000001.1, read as the reverse complement.
CTCAAAGAAATCGGGAATTTCCTCTCCTTTTGTACGGTGGGGGATGGTATGGATGGTTTTGATATTGCTGGTTACGTCGTCGCCTTGTGTGCCGTCTCCACGGGTAACTGCTCTAGTAAGTACACCATTTTCGTAAGTTAAACTAATGGATAAGCCATCAAATTTTAGTTCACACACATATTCAAAGTCATCGCCAATCGCTTTTCTAACTCGCTCATCAAAATCACGTAGGTCTTGTTCATTATAGGTATTGCCCAATGAAAGCATTGGCCATTTGTGTTTGATGGTTACAAAGTTTTTGGTAATGTCTCCTCCAACTTTTTGGGTAGGAGAATTGGGGTCTGCAAATTCTGGATGGTCTTTTTCCAGTTTGGCAAGCTCTTCTAGTTTTTGATCAAATTCATAATCAGCAATGGTAGGCATTGCCAATACATAATAATTGTACGTGTGCTGGTTTAATTCTGCTACCAGCGCATCCATTTGTTCTTTTACAGCAAAAATCGACATACAACAAATATAATTATTAGTATTGAGACGGAGGTAATTAATACATGAGTGATGTATTACAACTTATAACTTGCCTTCTATTTCATCAAAGATTGACAGATAGTTTTGCTCGAGCATCACCTTGTATATTTCAAGTTGCTCATTTAATAAGCTTACTGTTGTTTCGTGAAAAGGATGTACCCATAAACGCATGCAGATTCTTTGTAGGGCATAGCTGATGTTCTCTAGCTTTTGATAACTCAATAGGTATCTGCTAGATCTGAAGCTATTTAAAAAAGCAAAGAACTTATCGGTGTCTTCGCTGCCACATTTTTTAAGGAAGGTGTTTAATACTTTGTCATCCACGTTATTTAAATGCTCATAGAAAGCATTGATGTCTATTTTGTGATGGGTGACTAACAAATGGTCTAACACCAATTCTACACCAATATGAGCCAAGAAAGACGGCCTTACTGGACTATCGCCTAAAATAGGCAAAAGCAGTTGTTTGAGCTTTGCTGTTTCTGTAAAGAAGAAGGTTGAAGAATGAAATAAAAGATCGACTTCTAGATGTCTTTTCCAGCCAGTTAATAACGAATTGAGTTTTGGATCAGTAGTAAAAAGCTCAGGACTTTTTTGAGGGTAAAGATTCCAGTCCTTGTGTGCATTTTTGACCAGATCTGGCAAAACGGTTCCAATCACCATATTTTCATCCTGGTTGTTTCTTTCAAAATAAAAATGCGAAAGGAAGTTCATGTAACAAAGGTAGGGAGAAAGATTGAGAGTGGGGTGTTAAGTGTTAAGTATCGAGATATGAGTATCAAGTATCAAGATTTGAGTATCGAGTAGCAAGATGTGGGGGCAAGTATCAAGTAGCAAGAAGTTCGCTGTTTTTAGCATTTAGCTTTCAGCTTTATGTTTTATACTTTTAGCTTCTCGCTCAAACTACTATCTTTGCCACCTAAAATCATAAGTAATGACAAATTTTGTAGAAGAATTGCGTTGGAGAGGTATGTTGCATGATATCATGCCAAATACAGAGGAAAAACTAAAAGAAGGTATGACTTCTGGTTATATTGGTTTTGATCCGACTGCAGATTCGTTACATGTTGGTCACTTAACACAAATTATGACGTTGATCCATTTTCAAAGAGCTGGGCATAAGCCTTTTGCTTTGGTTGGTGGTGCAACAGGTATGGTTGGCGATCCTTCTGGAAAATCTGATGAACGTAACCTACAAACACCAGAAATGATTGAGCATAACCTTAAGGGGATGAAAAAACAATTATCCAAATTCTTAAAATTTGAAGATGCTGGAAATGGTGCGGTAATGGTTAATAATGCCGATTGGTTTAAGGACATGAATTTATTTACATTTATTAGAGATGTAGGTAAACACATTACAGTAAACTACATGATGGCAAAAGATAGTGTGAAAAGACGTTTAGAAGGCGATTCTGGGTTGTCTTTTACAGAATTTTGCTATCAATTGATACAAGGTTATGATTTCTATTATTTATGGAAAAATAACAACTGTCTGTTACAAATGGGTGGTTCTGACCAATGGGGAAATATTGTTACCGGCACGGAATTAATTAGAAGAAAAGATCAAGGCACGGCCTATGCAATAACTACTCAGTTAATTAAAAAGGCTGATGGAACTAAATTTGGTAAAACAGAAAGTGGTGCCGTTTGGTTAGACCCAGAGAAAACGTCCCCTTACAAATACTACCAGTTTTGGTTAAATGCATCAGATGATGATGTTAAAAAATGGATTAGAATTTTTACCTTAAAAACGCAAACAGAAATTGAGGCATTAGAGGTTGAACATGATGCAGCGCCACATTTGCGCATTTTGCAAAAAGCATTGGCAGAAGACATTACTGTAAAAACACATTCTGAAGAAGCCTTAGAGACCGCTATTAAAACCTCAGAATTTTTGTTTGGCAATGGCGCTTTGGAGTTTTTACAGACTTTAGATTCGAAAAGTGTTTTAGAGATCTTTGAAGGCGTACCACAATTCAATATCTCCAAAGCTGAATTAGCTAACGGAATTGATATTGCCACACTTTTGGCAGAAAAAACAACCGTTTTCCCTTCAAAAGGAGAAGTGAAAAAAACAATACAAGGTGGTGGACTAAGTGTAAATAAAGCAAAGGTTACAGATGCCACAGCTAACTATAACACTGTAGATTTAATTAATGATGAATTTATTATTGTTCAAAAAGGCAAGAAAAATTATTTCCTGTTAATTGCAGGATAACTCTTGTTAAACCATATTCATCCCGATCTGAAAAGTTCGGGATTTTTTTTTGAGAAATTTTTTAATACCAGACAAAATGTATATATTTGGGTATAATTGTCTGATATGAAAAAGAAAACCATCGAGCCAACTCTAGCAGAAGAACCAATGGTAGCCTATGCCACTATCAATTATACCCCAATGACGGCGATCATGGGTAATAGGTATGCCAATGCCTCTGATTTTGATTTGCTCAAACTTGCCCGCAAAGGCATTTCAAAAAAATCATTATTGGCTTTGGCTAAACAAATTTCATTAACCATTGAAGAAGTAGCGGCCGTTCTACATATTTCAGAGCGTACTTTGCAACGTTATACCCCAGAAACCTTAGTTAAAACTGAGCATGCAGATAGAGCCATTGAATTGGCACTTTTATTTGAGCGTGGGATAGCAGTTTTAGGCAGTGAAAAAGCATTTAGCAGCTGGGTAAAAACACCAAATTTTGCTTTGGGTGGTCAAGTTCCGTTTAGTTTATTGGATACCCACATTGGTTTCACTATGGTCTCGGATATCTTAGGCAGGATAGAACACGGCGTATTTAGCTAATGTTAGTTTACAGAATCTCATCGCCAAAATTTATAGAAGATCTAAGCGGTACCGGAGCCAAACAATATGGTGGGCGCTGGAACGATAAGGGTATACCCATGGTGTATTTTGCAATGAGCAGAGCTATGGCTGTAATGGAAGTATTGGTACATTTAAGGCCTGTAGCACTTGACCAAGATTTTGCATTAGCTATTTTTGAAATTCCAGATGATGATATGCTTACCATAAAAGTTAAAGACCTGCCTGAAAATTGGAAAGAAGAAACGGAAATAGAAGCCCTGAGAAAAATTGGTAATCAGTTTATAAAAGACAATAAACAACTTGTAATGAAAGTTCCTTCTGCTATTTTAGAGGAAGAATATAACATTATTTTAAACCCTAATCATCCTCAAGCGGTAAAGGTGAAGTTAATAGAGAAACGGGTGTTTCGCTTTGATAAGCGATTTAAATATTGATTACTGTACCAGTAAATTACAACCCCTGATATCGGCATTGTCAAATCTGCCCAACACTTCAAAACTGCCATCAACGTAGATTTTTCCTAAATCTTGCGTAGCAATAAAAGAACAAGAATTTACATTGGCTAAGTCAATGACATTGATGCCCCCACTTTGTTTATTTTGAAGTAGACTCAAAGGATCTGAGGTGTCTCTCAATAAGATTTTCATCCAAGGTGGACAATTGAAAATACCTTGTCCATAAGAATAACCTTGTGATAGTAATTCTGTCATTCCATATTCGCTATGGATCTGTTGCACACCAAAACCCTTGTAAAGTGTATCATGCAATTCTTCGCGGACCATTTCTTTACGCTTGCCTTTCATGCCCCCGGTTTCCATTACAATTAGTTCTGGGAAATTGATCTGAAACTGCTCTACAAAATCTAATAGGGCATAGGTAACGCCAATTAAAATGGTTGCTTGTTTGGCGTTTTTTAAATTTTTAAGCGTAGCGAGAAGCTGATCGTGGTTATGTAGAAAATAACCGCTTAATGGGTGTTTGCTTTGTTTCAGTAGGTCATCAACCATGTAGATTAAAGAAGAACCGTCTCTTTCTAAATAGGATGGAAGCAATGCAAGCATACAAAGCTCTGCAGGATCTCCATAAAATTGTTCGAAAGCCTTATTGAAACTTTGTTTGTAAATACTGAGCTCGCTTACAAAGTGTTTACTAGTTACCTGACCAGTGGTGCCAGAGCTGCTAAAAACGATTTCAACTGGAGCATTTGTACTTAAAACATCGTGGCTCTTAAAAAAGCTGATGGGTAAAAACGGAATTTGCTCATAGTGTTTTATCGCATCTACATCAATTTTTAGATTTCGGATATAATCACGATAAACCAAACAATTTTTTGCTTGATGCTGAAATATCGTTAAAGCCACTTGATTAAAAATGGCTTCGTTATCAATAGAAAAAATTTGCTCAGGAGTTATATTCACTGTGCAAAAATACAAAGAAATATAATTTTAAGCAGGGGTTTTAAGGCTAATTATGGCTTTTCTGAAGTGGTAACCACAGTAGCCACTTATTCCGGCCACCAGACCGCCTAATAACACCGTAATTAATAATATAATTGGCCAAAGTTTAACGCCGATCATTTCGGCAACCCTTGTGGCCAGCACATTGTGGTTGGGTAAACTTTTAAATAAGGCCATGCCTAACCATAATAACAAGATAGCTAAAAATGGTTGCCAAAAAGCAATCCTTCCAGTTTTGCCAATTAAGCCGCAGGTTGCAAATGAAATAACAATTACTGCCCACCAAGGTAAAACCATTTGTAGTAAAAGGGAGGCTATGATAACGACTAAAAAAACCATGTCTTATTTTTTTGAAATTTTATAATGAGAAATTATTTTGCTCGATTTATCATCTGCAGATTGCATAAAGAATAAATCGTAAAGCTTGCCTTGGGCCCAAGTATCTATCATGTTGTCGTAAAATGGACTTCCAGGATTGCCAGATTGACCACCAGGATAAACACCATGACCTTTAGGGTTTTTTCCTAATTCTACAACCATTCGCCATGATGGTCCATTAGATTCACTAATGGCATTTACCGTACTTTTTGAGCCGCCAATTAATAAGGTTTTAGATCCAAATCCTGGTATTTTCGCTAGGTGTGGTACATTGGTATTTTTTACTTTTGCCCAGTTCCAATTTTTGCCAATCGGCCCATATTTTCTTTCTAGACTGTCGCACGCAAATTTAAAAGATTCGTTAACCAAATCTGTCAAGGTTTCTTTTTGACTTGTTTTTACATTGTCGAACCATTTAGAATTCGGGTCTTTTTGAATCAGTTCTACTGTACGATCTCTTGATGGGTAACGCATCGGAATATCTGCAATGGTAAACTCATCATCCCAGATGTTATAGGTTAATCTTTTTGTCCATAGATCAAAAATACTAGCACCTACTTCATTGGCTTCAAAATATTTATTCCATTTGGTAGTAATGCTTAAAGCCTCTTTTTGCGTAGCATTGAGTTGTCCAGCATTAATTAATGGTAAAATAGAGGGCAATAGATTTTCTGCAATTAAACTGTAGGAATCGCCTTGCAAATTGCGCATGCTATCTACATTAGCTTTTGTCATTGTGGTAAGCCTATTGTTAATTCGCTGACCACGTTCGTATGGAGAAAACTCCCAATTGATGTAATATGGATAGGTTTGGTCTGTTGAAGACTGATTGGCAGAGCTTACAAAATTTCGAGGCGGATTTTTAACGGTAGGATTTTGGTTTGCGGGAATCCAGCCTTGCCAATCATTTCCAGGATCTGAACCATCTAAAATAAACTTGCCTTGGTCTTTCCATTTCAACGGGAATTTTCCATTAGGTGTAATGGCGATATCATTTTCTGCACTGGCAAAGATGAAATTTTGGGCAGGTGCGGTATAATAAGTTAATGCCTTTCTATAATCGGCATAGTTTTTACCCCTATTTAAGTAATAAAAGGTCAGTAGCTCGTTTGATTTGTCGTGGGCAATCCATCGTAAGGCATTCCCTACTGGTACATTGTTGGCTTTGCTGTATTTGGGTTTTTGGAAATATACTACTGGACCATGATGGGTGTAATAAACCGTGTCAATCTCATCGGCAGCACCTCTGATCTTGATCTTTTCAAAACGCTGGGTCGTATTTTTCCAAGCATTGTTGTACCAATAATCTTTGTGTGTATCGTCCTTAAATTTAATTTGATAAAAATCCAACACATCAGCCGCTACATTGGTAACTCCCCAAGCAATATCTTTGTTAAAACCAATAATTACCCCAGGAGCACCCGGAAGAGAAACCCCATAAGAATTTAGGCCTGGTGCATTCAACTGGATCTGATACCAGATAGAAGGTAGAGTTAAATCAAGATGTGGGTCATTGGCTAATATTGGATAGCCCGAAGCCGTTTTTGCACCAGAAACCGCCCAGTTGTTACTGCCAATACCTTCAACCTTTTGTTTGGTCTGTACATTGCCTGTTAACATTTCTGTGTAGCCTTTTGGTGTTGGTGGAATTGGAAGTGGCGTAAAATCCCACTTGGTACCAACTGGAATAATTGGACTTTCTTTGAAAGGATAATCTGGAAAAAGGTCTTTTGTAATTTCTGGCCCAAATTTTTTAAGGATATTGGTCATGTAGAATTCATCAGAGCCCATGGCCAAAACTGCCGACATTTGTTTTAACAGTAATGCGCATTTGATGGGAGTCCAGTCTTCTGGTTTAAAATCTAACAATTTATATTCTAATGGTAGTTTTGCCCTATTTAAAGAATGGATATAATCATTGATGCCCTCGGTATAAGCCAAAATCATTTCTTTGGCTTTAGGATCTTCCATCATTCCTTTTAAGGAGTTTTCGGCACCATATACCATGCCCATCCTTCTTTGATAACGGTCTACTTCAATAGCTTTTTTACCTACAACTTCTGATATTCTGCCAGCCGCAAAACGGGTTTGGAAATCCATTTGCCATAAGCGGTGCATTGCAGTAACATAACCCTGAGCATAATACACATCATGGTCGTTTTTTGCAAACACATGCGGGATCATTTTATCATCAAAAAGGATGTCAATCTTATCTTTAGCACCTTTAAGGGTTATATTTTTATTAGCCGTGACCATGCTACTTTCGGCATTTTGCCAAAAACCGGTAAAGGGATTTAAAAATTTAAGTAAAGGGGGGGTATCACCAAATTTTGTGTTGAACGCATATGCCAATAAAATAGGTATAATGATGCAAATGAGGGCTTTGACTCTGTTCATTAGTTTGATTTATAGGTTTAATTGGTCGATTATCTATTTCGTTACAGAAACATGTTCTGCAATTTACTATAAAAATGAATTGAAATCCAATCAAATTAGATTTTGTAAAATAAATTTTCTGCCAAATAGAATTTGTTAGTAAAGAAATTTGTATTAAGTTTATAGTAAATAAACAAATATAAACTACTTGAGTATGAACAAAATCTTTACAAAAATCATCTTTTTGCTTTTTATGCTTTTTGCAACTGGTGTTGCAGTGCATGCGCAGAGCATAGTGGTTAGTGGTTCTGTTACAGATAAACTAACTAAAGAGCCAATCCCGGGCGTAAGTGTTGTTATTAAAGGGAAAACAATAGGTTCATCAACAGATTTAAAAGGTCAATTTTCTTTTTCAACTACTGAAAAAGCCCCTTTCACATTAGTTGCTTCTTACATTGGCTTTGCGTCGGTAGAAAGAGAAATAACAAGTGCAACAGCTAATATTACTTTCGAATTAGAAGCAACTGCTATTTTAGGTCAAGAGGTTGTTGTATCTGCTTCAAGAACGCCAGAGCGTATTCTTGAGTCGCCGGTTTCTGTAGAGCGTATCAGTTCTTCAGCTTTAAAAGAACTTCCTGCTCCTTCATTTTACGATGCCCTTAATAATTTAAAAGGGGTTGAAATGAGCACACAAAGTTTAACCTTTAAATCTGTAAATACACGTGGTTTTAACGCCAATGGCAATACTCGTTTTAACCAATATATTGATGGAATGGATAATCAGGCTCCTGGTTTAAATTTCTCAGTAGGTAATATTGTAGGTTTATCAGAACTTGATGTAGATAATGTGGAGTTATTACCAGGTGCTGCTTCTGCCTTATATGGTGCGGGTGGTATCAATGGTACTTTATTAATGACTTCTAAAAATCCTTTCCAATACCAAGGTGTTAGTTTTAGCTACAAAGGTGGTATCAACCATGTTGACGATAACAATACGAACCAAGGTGTAAGAGAATTTAAACAATTCGATTTGCGTTTAGCAAAATCTTGGAACAATAAATTCGGGATCAAAACCTCATTTGGCTTTTTACAAGCTAAAGATTGGGCAGCTACAGATACCAGAAATTTCGACAGAACTTCTCGTCAGTTGAAAAGTGGAGATAGAAGCAGTGACCCGAACTATGATGGGATTAACGTATATGGTGACGAAGTTAGCCAAAACATGATCAACGTAACCCAATCGTTAAACGCTGGGATTATTGCTGGGGTTAATGCAGCCAGTGGTGGTGCAATTCCAAATATCCAAACCTCTTTAAATGGTGCGTTTACGGCTTTAGGTGTGGCCAATGGTGCTGCGCCAACTGCTGCTCAACAAGCAGCTGCTTTAGGCCTTTTCCCTGCTGCCTTAAGACCAACAATTCAAAGTTATATGCCTTTTTATGTTGGATTAAGAGTGCCAGGATTATTACCAAACCAATTTGTATCTAGAACTGGTTATGCAGAGTCTGACTTGGTAGATTATGATACCAAATCATTAAAAACTTCAACTTCATTACATTACAAGTTTAGCAATACGATTGAAGCCATTGCACAAGCAAATTGGGGAACTGGTACTTCGGTTTACACAGGTACAGATCGTTATTCGTTAAGAAATTTTAAAATTGGACAGTACAAATTAGAATTAAAAGGTCAAGACTTCTTTTTAAGAGGCTACACCACACAAGAGCGTTCAGGCGAAGCTTATAACGCAACTATTTTGGGTACATTTATCAATGAAGCTTGGAAACCATCTGGTGGTTTAACAGGCTGGTATGCGCAATACATTGGCAACTATATTGGTGCTAGATCAAGCGGACAGACCGATGCTGCAGCTCAGGCTTTTGCCAGATCGCAAGCTGATATTGGTCGTTTAGTACCTGGTACTCCTGGTTACGAAACTGCTAAAGCAGCAATTACTGCTAAAACTATTGGTCCACAAAACGGAGCTAAGTTTAATGATAAAACCAATTTATACCACTACGAAGGGATGTACAACTTTTCTAATGCATTAAATAATGTAGTAGAGCTTCAAGTTGGTGCTTCTTATCGCGATTATTTCTTGCATTCTGATGGAACCATCTTTGATGATGCAAACCGTGATATCATCATTAGCGAATACGGAGCTTTTGCACAATTGGGTAAAAAATTCGGAGAGAAATTTAAATTAACAGTTGCAGGTCGCTACGATAAAAGTAAAAACTTTGAAGGTAGACTTACCCCACGTGTAACTGGTGTATGGACAGTTGCTCCAAACAATAACATCAGGATGTCTTATCAAACGGGTTACCGTAATCCAACTACACAAGATCAGTATATTGATTTAGCTGTGGCTGGTGGTACTACACGTTTGATTGGTGGTTTACCAGAATCAATCGATAAATATGGTTTAAATACCACTAAAGGTGTTACATCAAATAGTTACAGAGCTTTCTTAGCTTCAGTTGCTGCAGGTGCACCAAATCCAGGATTATTACAATCTTATACTTTTGATGCTGGTGGTCTTCGTCCAGAAAGTGTACAATCATTTGAGTTAGGTTACAAAGGCTTGGCTACAAAAAGTTTGTTGATTGATGCTTATGCCTATTATAATATCTATGAAGATTTTATCGGAGGTGTTGAGTTGTTCCAAAACCCAACTACAGCCCCTGTTAAATTTACTGTTCCAGTAAACATTGCTGGTAAAGTTAAATCTTATGGTGGTGCATTCGGATTAGATTATCAAGTAGGTAAATTTAATTTCAATGGAAATACTTCATATAATAAATTGAGTGATTTACCTGCAAACTTTGACAATAACTTTAACACACCTGAGTGGAGATTTAATGCAGGTGTGGGCAGTAGAGAAATTGTTAAAAACTTTGGTTTTAATGTGCAGTACCGCTGGCAAGATGAGTTCTATTGGAACTCTACTTTTGCTTCAGGAACGGTTCCTGCTTTCTCAACTTTTGATGCTCAAATTAACTTAAAAGTGCCTTCAGTTAAAGCTGTTGTTAAATTGGGTGGTTCTAATATCTTGAACAAATATTACATCACTTCATATGGTAACCCTCAAGTAGGTGCGCTTTACTATATCGGATTTACATATAATCCATAGTAGTTTATAATTTAAAGAAAAGCTCTCCGTAATTGGGGAGCTTTTTTTGTTTGAAGGCTTTATTTTATGAAATCTTTTGCTTTTAATTTAAAAATTAACACTTTAGCTAATGCATCAATAATCTGTTAATGAGAAGGAACCTATTTTTTTTAGTCTTAATTTTTTTCGTACAAAGCCAATTTCTATTTGCCCAACAGCCAGCAATAGAAAGAATAGAACCTTTAAATTGGTGGGTTGGTTTTAAAGATACTTCTTTGCAATTGTTGGTTCATGGCCATCAGATTGCAAATAAAAAGGTCAGTTTAAGCTATGCTGGTGTTAAATTGATCAATATACAAAAGGTAGATAATCCAAACTATCTATTTGTTAACCTTCAGATTTCGCCGGCCACTAAACCTGGTAAATTCAATTTGATTTTTACCCAAGTGGGAGAAAAAACCATCAATTATCCTTACGAATTGAAAAAGCGAACCAATCAAACGCAAGGAGTAACCGATAAAGACTTTATTTATTTAATTATGCCAGACCGTTTTGCCAATGGCGATGAAAGCAATGATCGGATTGCGGGCATGAAAGACAAAACCTTTAGCAGAGATTCCATCTTTTACCGTCATGGGGGCGATCTGCAAGGTATAATCAATAAGTTACCTTATTTGCAAGAACTGGGTGTAACTACACTTTGGTTAAATCCAGTATTGGAAAATGATGAGTATAAAACTTCTTACCATGGTTATGCCAATACAGAAAATTATCAGATCGATCGTCGGTTTGGTAACAATGCATTGTATAAAAAATTGGTCGATGAATGCCACAAGCGTGGAATGAAAATGATCAAAGATTTGGTACACAACCATATCGGAGACCAACATTTTTTATATTTAGATCCACCAGCCAAAAACTGGTTCCATCAATGGCCAAAATACACAGGCACTACTTATAAAGATCAGACCTTGTTTGATCCTTATGCAGCCAGTGCAGATAAAAAATTAATGACTGATGGTTGGTTCGATCGTCACATGCCTGATGTGGACCAGCAAAACCCATTGGTTAAAAAGTACATTACCCAAAGCCATATCTGGTGGGTAGAATATGCAGGTTTAGACGGATTTCGATTAGATACCTATGCCTATAATGATAAGGTATTTATGGCCGAATGGGCAAAGGCCATTACTGCCGAATTTCCAAAATTTACCTTTTTTGGCGAAACTTGGGTAAATGGAACCGCTAATCAGGTATTCTTTACAGCAGGCAATACCGTTAACCAACATTTTGATACAGGTTTACAAGGCGTAACAGACTTTCAAACCTATTTTGCTATTAATGAGACCCTGAATGGGAAATTTGGCTGGACAGATGGTGTAAATAGACTGTATACGGTTTTGGCAAGCGATTACCAATACAAAGACCCTACACGCAATGTATTGTTTTTAGATAACCATGATGTGAGTAGGTTCTACTCGGAAATAAGAGAGGATTTTAATAAATACAAATCGGGTATTATTTTATTGTTTTCTTTACGTGGTATACCACAAATGTATTATGGTACAGAAATCTTAATGAAAAACTATGCCAATCCAGATGGTAAGGTACGAGAGGATTTTCCTGGGGGCTGGGCAGGAGATCAAACCAATAAATTTACACCGGGCGGAAGAACCGAAAAAGAAAACGAAGCTTTCAACTTTGTGAAAAAATTAGCAAATTACCGAAAAAACAATGCAGTTTTGCAAACTGGTAAACTGATGCAATTTGTACCAGAAAAGGGTATTTATGTGTATTTTAGATACAATGCCCAAAAAACGGTAATGGTAGTGATGAATACCAACGAGCAAGCAGAAGAATTGACAACAGCACGTTTTGAAGAAAGGATTGGCAAATACAAAACAGGCCTAAATATCGTTACAGATGAGCAACTACCGCTCAACAAATTGCAGTTAGCTGCCAAAACAACTTATATATTTGAACTACAATAAATAATATGTCTAACCTAAAAGCATGTATTTTTGATCTTGATGGCGTTATCGTAGACACGGCGGTGTACCACTATAAAGCATGGCGAAGATTGGCCAACCAATTGGGATTTGATTTTACAGAAGAACAAAATGAAGAATTAAAAGGCATTAGCAGAATAGAGTCTCTAAAAATTATATTAAATTGGGGTGCTGTTAGTAAAACTGAAGAAGAGATGCAGGAGCTCGCTAGTTTAAAAAATACCTGGTATGTTGAAATGATTACTAAGATGACCCCTAAAGAGATTTTGCCGGGTGCAAAAGAGTTTTTAGAATTGGTAAAGGCCAATCATTATTTAACTGCCTTAGGGTCGGCGAGTAAAAACTCAGAAACTATATTGAATCAAATTGGCCTAACACACCTGTTTGATGCCTTGGTAGATGGAAATAAAGTCACCAAATCTAAACCCGATCCAGAGGTTTTTTTGGTTGGAGCAGCAGAGCTGAATGTTGAACCCAGTGCATGTGTAGTATTTGAAGATGCCATTGCGGGGGTACAAGCTGCTAAAGCAGGATACATGAAAACAGTGGGCATAGGCAATGCAACTGTTTTAAAAGAGGCAGATTTAGTAGTGCCTGGACTATATGAAATGACTATTGAAAAATTGGAGAATTTATAATCGAGAATGAAGAACTATATCAAACATCACGAGTGGCAGATTATCGAAGAAGGATTTGATCCACACTTGAACAAGATCTCTGAAAGTATATTTAGCTTGGGCAACGGCCGAATGGGCCAACGTGCCAACTTTGAAGAAACCTATACTGGCGAAACCTTGCTGGGCAATTATGTGGCTGGAGTGTATTATCCAGATAAAACCCGAGTGGGGTGGTGGAAAAATGGTTATCCAGAGTATTTTGCCAAAATATTGAATGCCACCAACTGGATTGGAATTAATGTTGTGGTAAATGGTGAAGTGTTAGATCTGAATGCTTGTAAAGTGTTGGATTTTAGTCGTGTACTCGATATGCAGCAGGGGACATTGACCCGAAAATTTGTTGTTGAACTTAAGAGCGGGAACGTTCTCGGAGTTGAATCTGTTCGTTTTTGCAGCATTGTTGATGATGAAGCCGGAGCCATTAGCTATACCATCACACCCCATAATTTTGAAGGCAAAATTGAAATAGAAGCCAGTTTAGATGGAGACATTAAAAACCAGGATTCTAATTACGACGAAAAGTTTTGGAACGAAGTGAGTGCCAAACAAGAAGGCAATTTTGCTTTGCTGAATATGGAAACCAAAAAAACTGCTTTTTGGGTAAGTTCAGCTATGCACACAACGATTGCTCAAGATCGTAAAGATTTGGCATTAGCACCAGTTTTTGTATGCAAAGAAAAATATGTTGGCCAACAATTTACGGTCGACGTAAAAAAGGATCAGGCAACAACGATCTATAAGTATGCGGTAAATCTATCTTCAGAGAATTATGCCAAAGCAGAATTAGAAAAAGCCACCATTGCGACTTTAAAAAGAGTAGTAGGTAAAGGATTTGATCAGCTTTTGGATGAACAGACCAAAGCATGGGGCATAAAATGGCAAAATGGCGATGTGGTAATTGAGGGAGATGTTGCAGCACAACAGGCCATCCGTTTTAATATTTTTCAATTGCACCAAACTTATACAGGTGAGGATGCCCGTTTAAATATCGGTCCGAAAGGCTTTACAGGCGAAAAATATGGTGGTTCTACCTATTGGGATACTGAAGCCTATTGTTTGCCTTTTTACCTGGCCACAGCACCGCAACAGGTAGCAGAAAACTTATTGATCTACCGTTACAAACACCTAGAAAAAGCAATAGAAAATGCAGAAAAGCTAGGTTTTGCCAATGGAGCGGCTCTGTATCCAATGGTAACTATTAATGGAGAGGAGTGTCATAATGAGTGGGAAATTACCTTTGAAGAAATTCATAGAAATGGCGCCATTGCCTTTGCTATTTTCAATTACATCCGTTACACTGGCGAGCAAAAATACTTGGGAGAATATGGTTTAGAAGTATTGATTGGTATTGCTCGTTTTTGGGCACAACGCATCAACTGGAGTATAGAGAAAGAAAAATATGTAATGCTTGGCGTTACTGGTCCAAATGAGTACGAGAACAATGTAAACAACAATTGGTACACGAGTACCATTGCCACCTGGTGTTTAAAATATACCATCGAAGCTATTGAGCTCGTTAAGGCAACTGATGCGAAAAGATTAGATGAAATCTTCAACAAAACAAAGTTCGATCAAGGGAAAGAAACTGCACAATGGAAAGAGATCATCGACAAAATGTTTTATCCTGAAGATGAAAAATTAGGTGTTTTCTTACAACAGGATGGGTTTTTAGACAAAGAACAAGTTTTGGTTAAAGATTTACCTGCTGCGGATAGACCATTGAACCAAAAATGGAGCTGGGACAGGATTTTGAGATCGTGCTTTATCAAACAGGCAGATGTTTTACAAGGCATCTATTTCTTTGAAGAAGATTACGATCTGGAAACCATTCGCAGGAACTATGATTTTTATGAGCCACGTACCGTTCACGAAAGTTCTTTATCGCCCTGCGTACACGCCATTATTGCGGCAAAATTGGGAGACCTGGATCGGGCTTATGAGTTTTATCTACGTACGGCTCGTTTAGATCTGGATGATTATAACAATGATACCGAGGATGGTTTACACATTACTTCAATGGCAGGTACTTGGTTAAGTGTGGTTGAAGGTTTTGGAGGGATGCGTATCAAAAATGATCAATTGTACCTTCATCCGGTTTTACCAGAAAAGTGGAAGTCTTATGCCTTTAAAATTGGTTTCAGACAGGCCATTGTTACCGTGAAAGTAGACGGACATGGAGTGACTTTGAAAAATGAGAGCGACAAGGCTTTAGCCCTCACTATTTTTGAGACTACTCATCAATTGGCAGCAAACGAAACCTTAACCATTCATTCTTAAACCATTAACAGTTGAAACGATCATGAGTATCCCATTTAAAAATAAAACACATGCTCATGATCACTTCATTACCGTTGAGCAGCAAACCATATCCTAATGAAACCTGTTATCAAAATAGCATTATCGATGACTCTAGTTTGGAGCTTATCTGCTTGCGTAAGTAAAAATAACCTACAAATGTTAGACCCCAACCAAACCACTACGGAGAAAATTGAAAATAAAAAATTGGTCATTTACCAAACGCTTGTGCGGCATTTTGGTAATCAGAACAATACCAACAAATTTTATGGTTCAATAGCAGAAAATGGAAGTGGAAAATTTAACGACATTACCGACAAAGCTTTAAATGAACTGAAGAAGATGGGGGTTAACTATGTTTGGTATACTGGAGTAATTGAACATGCTACCATGACAGATTATACCAAAGATGGAATTAAAGCAGATGATCCTGATATTGTAAAGGGAAGAGCAGGTTCGCCCTATGCCATTAAAGATTATTATGATGTGGATCCAGATTTGGCTGTGGATGTTAAAAATCGCATGGCAGAATATGAAGCTTTAATTAAACGAACACATGATAGAGGGTTGAAAGTTTTGATGGATTTTATCCCTAACCATGTAGCCAGAACTTATCATTCTGACGTTAAACCAACTAATGTTGTAGATCTGGGCGCAAATGACAATACGAGCAAAAGTTTCGACCCTACAAATGATTTTTATTACATCCCGAATCAGCAATTTGTAGTGCCAGTAGGTTATAACCCAGGGGGCGATGGATTTAAAAGCACATTAAAAGACGGTAGGTTTGAAGAGAATCCTGCCAAGGCCACCGGGAACAATGTATTTAGTCCAAGCCCTAAAATAGACGACTGGTTTGAAACCATTAAATTGAACTATGGTCTGGATATTCAACATAACAACACCAAAAATTTTGTGCCGCAGCCACCAGTTTGGAAAAAGATGAGAGATATTTTAGCTTTTTGGGCGTCAAAAGGCGTAGATGGTTTTAGGTGTGATATGGTAGAAATGGTCCCTGTAGAATTTTGGAGCTGGGCAATTTCAGACCTGAAGAAAAAATATCCACAGTTGATTTTTATTGGCGAAGCTTATGATAGAAATGAATACAAGAATTTCTTGGTAAATGGGAAATTCGATTTCTTATACGATAAAGTTGGACTCTATGATGGCATCAAACGTTTAATGAAAGCCGAAGATAAGGCCACCGTTAAAGATATCAGTACAGTTTGGCAAAAAGAAAGCAATGGTTTTTCACAACACATGTTACGATTTTTAGAAAACCACGATGAAGAACGGATTGCCTCGAAAGGTTTTGCAGGTAATCCTTGGTACGCTGTTCCTGCTATGGTGGTTACCGCAACTTTATCGTCTGGGCCTGTAATGATCTATAACGGACAAGAAGTAGGAGAGCCCGCATTGGGGGCAGAAGGTTTTGGTGGCGATGACAATCGTTCGTCTATTTTTGATTATTGGGGTTTACCGCAACACCAGAAATGGATGAATAAAGGTGCTTTTGATGGTGGTTTATTAAATGAGGATGAAAAAAAGCTGCGCCAGTTTTATAGCAAACTTTTGCAGTTGGTTAACAGTAATGAGGCCATTGCCAAAGGGAATTTTTATGAGCTGTTGCAAGCCAATCAAGGTGCAGAAGGCTTTAACGATAAGGTGTATGCCTATTTAAGATATACCGAAAATAAACGGGTATTGGTATTGGCCAACTTTAACAGAAACGAAACCAAATTAAAAGTAAAATTGCCTAAAGACGTCTTAGCAGCCTTTGACATCGAAGATAAAGCCATTGCGTTTAGAGATTTATTGTCTCAAACTAAATTTTCGACCAATAATATAAACGAAGGTCTGAACATATTTATGCCAGCTACAAGTGCGGTTATACTTGAATTTTAACATTTTGATTAGCTCAGTTAATTATGAGTTGTAAATGAACAGTTAACCAGTTAAACAATTGAGCAATTAACCAATTATGAGAGTTGTAAATGAACAATTAACCAGTTAACCAATTAATCAGTTAAACAATTGAGCAATTAACCAATTAAACAATCAGCCTGTCGAAGACCTAACCAACTAAACTAAACCAACCAATGAACCAACAAACCAAACCAAAACTCTCCTTTTGGAGCATCTTTAACATGAGCTTCGGCTTTTTGGGTATCCAATTCGGTTTTGCCCTACAAGGGGGCTTTATGTCTCGTATCTTTCAAACCTTGGGAGCAAGTCAAGATAGTATCCCTGCATTATGGGTGGCCGCACCCTTAACAGGCCTATTGGTACAACCGATTATTGGTTATTTGAGTGATCGTACTTGGAGCTCAAGATGGGGCCGAAGGAAACCCTTTTTCTTAATCGGGGCTGTATTAAGTACGGTAGTACTATTTTTCTTGCCCAACTCGCCAGTACTTTGGATAGCAGCTGGGTGTTTGTGGGTTTTAGATGCCTCTATTAACATTACAATGGAACCATTTAGAGCTTTGGTAGCAGATAAATTGCCAGATTCGCAACGTTCTTATGGTTTTGTAATGCAAACCTTGATTATTGGCGTAGGTACTTGGGTGGCCAGTAATTTGCCATGGTTGGTTAACCAATTGGGTGTGTCTAACGAAGCCTTACCCGGCATTGTACCTTTATCTGTAAAAATAGCTTTTGCTATTGGAGGGGTAGTTTTCTTAGGATCGGTCTTGTATACCATTTTCACCACTACAGAATATCCGCCAGAAGATTTGGCCGCTTTTAAAAAGGAGAATGAAGAAAGTAAAGGCTTTTTAAATGGTTTCAAAGAAATCTTTTCTAGCATTGGCAAAATGCCAAAAACCATGAAATTATTGGGCGTGATCCAGTTTTTTAGCTGGTTTGCCTTTTTTGCCATGTGGAGTTTGGCCACACCGGCCTTAACCAGTCATGTTTTTCATGCACCAGTTCCGGTAGAAAGTGCATTTAACATGGCCGATGAAAGTTCTAAAGCCTTGTTCATGTCGGCCAGTAAAGCCTATAACGATGCAGCAGATTTAGTGGGCTCTTATATGGGCATGTACGGTTTGTCATCTATGGCTTTTGCATTATTGCTCACCTTTTATGCAGCTAAAAAAAGCATCAATAGAAAATATATTCACATGTTTAGCTTGGTAGCAGGAGGTCTGGGTTTTATTTCTATGTACTTTATCCAAGAGCCTACACAGTTGATCTATTCCTTTATCCTGATCGGAATTTCATGGGGCAGTATCTTATCTATGCCTTATGCCATGTTGTCGAGCGCTATAAATCCTAAAAAAATGGGGATTTATATGGGGATTTTTAATATGTTTATTGTAATTCCGCAAATCATTGCCGCAACAGGAGGTTTAAACTACCTATACCATGTTATTTTTGGTCCTGAGGTAATCAATGCAATGCTGTTGGCAGGTGCTTCGTTAATTATTGGAGGCTTGGCCAACTTTTTGATTACCGATAAGAAGGTGATCACGCATCAAGCAGAAGATACGGAAGTATTGAGTTAAAGGATATCAGCAGCAATTAAAAATTTATGGAAGAAGGAAATAGCAAAGACGAAAAGGAAGTTATCAAAGCCGCAGCATCAGATCATATAGAAGAAGATATCATTCAACACCTTAATAATCCTGTTACTGACCTAAAACCAATTGTAAAACAATACTTAACGGCGGTTAAAGGTGTAAAGAAGGAAGGGAATAAATTTTATTTTTCCGATGGCAATGCCCGTGTAGAAGTGAGGGTGGTGAGTGATGAAATCATCAGGGTGAGATTGGCACCACATGGTGTCTTTTTAGACGATTTTTCTTATGCTGTACCTACTGTAGACCAGAAAGTAACCACATTTAGGCTAGAAGAGCATGACGACGCTTATGCCATTTCTACCAATACCGTAACCTGTAAAGTAAGCAAAGAGGCATTTTTGGTTTCTTTTATAGACAATACTACGGGCATGGTGATGAGCCAAGACACTTCTCCGATGCATTGGGAAGAAAATGTTGAATTTGGTGGATATTATGTTTTTGCCACTAAAGAATGTTTACCCGAAGAAAACTTCTTTGGCTTGGGAGATAAATCGGGCAATCTCAATTTAAGAGGCCGCAAGTTCCAGAATTGGAATACCGATGCCTATTCTTTTGGTTGGGATCAAGATCCTTTGTATCGTACTATTCCTTTTTATGTAGGGATTCAACAAGGAGCTGGCTATGGTATCTTCTTCGACAATACCTTTAGGTCTTATTTCGATTTTGGAAGAGAGAATAACGACAAAACCAGTTTTTGGGCCGATGGGGGAGAATTGCAATATTATTATATCCACGGGCCACACATGATGGATGTGGTAAAACGTTACCAAACCTTAACTGGAACACATAAATTACCACCAAAATGGGCTTTGGGTTACCATCAATGTAGATGGAGCTATTATCCAGAAAAGAAGGTTAAGGAAATTGCAGAAGGCTTTAGATCACGTCAAATTCCTTGCGATGCGATATATCTAGATATCGATTACATGGATGGCTACCGCTGTTTTACCTGGAACAAAAAGTATTTTCCAGATCCTAAAAAAATGATCAAAGAATTGGCCAGCATTGGGATGAAAACTGTGGTAATGATCGATCCTGGTATTAAGGTCGATGATAATTATTGGGTATTTAAAGAAGGAAAAGAAAACAATTATTTCTGTCGACGAAGCGATGATTACTTTATGGAAGGCCATGTTTGGCCGGGTAGATGTCAATTTCCAGATTTTACCAATCCAACGGTTAGGGCATGGTGGGGTGGTTTGTATAAAGAACTGGTAGACCTTGGTGTTGCTGGTGTTTGGAACGATATGAACGAACCAGCAGTTTTTGGTGCTGGCACTTTTCCTAATGATGTAAGACACAATTACGATGGTTATAGAGGTTCGCACCGCAAAGCACACAATGTGTATGGCATGCAAATGGTGCGTTCTACCTACGATGGTTTAAAGAAACTGATGCGCAACAAACGTCCGTTTACCATTACTAGAGCAGGTTATTCGGGTATGCAACGTTACGCCTGTGTATGGACAGGAGACAATGTGGCCACCTGGGAACATTTGAAATTGGGCAATATCCAATGTCAACGCATGTCTGTTTCTGGGGTACCTTTTTGTGGAACAGATATAGGTGGTTTTAGTGGAGAGCCAGATGGCGAATTGTTTACCCGTTGGATCCAATTGGGTACTTTCTCTCCATTTATGCGGGCACACTCTGCTGGCGATACGGCCGAACGTGAACCATGGAGCTTTGGTGAGCCTTTTACCGCCATCAACCGTAAGTTTATTGAGCTGAGGTATCGTTTAATGCCGTACATCTATTCTGTATTTTGGGAGCATCACCGTTATGGTTTCCCTATTTTAAGGCCATTGGCCATGTTAGAGCAAGAGCTGATCAGCAACCATTACCGTCAGGATGAATTTACATTTGGCGATAAAATATTAGTTTGTCCAGTATTAGAACAAGGCGCAGTTTCTAGAATTGTCTATCTACCAAAAGGACAATGGTACAACTTCTGGACCCACGAATTGTTAGATGGAGGCAACGAATACAACATTGCTGCACCATTAGAAGATATGCCACTGTTTGTAAGAGCAGGTTCTGTTATTCCAGAATATCCAGTAATGCAGTATGTAGGCGAGAAACCGATAGACGAAGTTTGGCTAAATGTATATTATGCAGCTTACGAGGTAAACTCTTTCTTGTTTGAAGACCATGGAGATACTTTTGCCTATGAGCAGGATATTTACCTAGAAAAGAAATTTAGTGTAAAAGGCGATGGGAAGAACCTATTTATCCAACAAACCATTGAAGGATTGTATACCCCTAATTACGAGTTGTATGATTACAATGTAATTGGTTTACCATTTCAGGTAAGTAAAATTTATGTAGACGATAAAGAAATTACTGATTTTAATATAGATGAACGTAAACGTTTAAGATTTAAATCGAACAAGAACTTTATGCATATTAAAATTATAGGAGCATAAATCTGAGTTACGTGTTGCAGGTTGTGAGTTAAAGGCCTAGGTCTCCAAACTTATAACCAATAACATACAACCCATAACCCAAAACCTAAAATGGCCAGCACAAAAAAAAGTACCACAGGTAAAACTACCACGGCAGTTAAAAAAGTAAAGGCAAGCAAAAAGGAACAAGTACTTGATACCTATTTGAAAAGCGTTTGGGTCTATAGTTTATTTACCGATTTCGATATCTCCTTATTTCTAAGTGGCAAACATTTCCGTTTGTACGAAAAAATGGGGGCACATTTGTGTACCGTTAACAAAAGCAATGGTACCTATTTTGCCGTTTGGGCACCCAATGCGCAGCAAGTTGCGGTAATGGGCAATTTCAATGCTTGGAATAGAGCTAGTCATCCACTCAATAAAAGATGGGATGCTTCTGGTATTTGGGAGGGATTTATCCCACATGTGGGCAAAGGCGAAGTTTACAAATATTATATCAAAGGCTTTGATGGTAGCGATCTGGAAAAAGGAGATCCCTATGCATTAAGATGGGAGCATCCTCCGCAAAAAGCATCTATTGTTTGGGATACCGCTTATACTTGGAAAGATAAAGCTTGGCTCAACAAAAGACCAAAGCTTAATGCTTTAGATCAACCCATGTCTGTTTACGAGCTACATTTAGGTTCATGGCAACGCGATCCAAGTAATCCAGAACGGGTATTGAGTTATGGAGAAATAGCCAAAAGCTTAGTTCCTTATATTTTAGAGATGGGCTTTACGCATGTAGAGTTAATGCCCATTATGGAATATCCTTACTACCCATCTTGGGGATATCAGATTACAGGATATTTTGCGGCCAGTTCCAGACATGGCGCTCCACAAGATTTGATGTACTTGATTGAACAATTGCACCAAAACAACATTGCGGTAATTTTAGATTGGGTACCCTCACATTTCCCGGGAGATGCCAATGGGCTATTCAATTTTGATGGCACCCATTTGTTTGAACATGCCGATATGCGCAAAGGCTTCCATCCAGATTGGAAATCATACATCTTTAATTACGATCGGAATGAAGTGCGTTCATTTTTGATCAGCAATGCCCTGTTTTGGTTAGATCAATACCATGCCGATGGTTTGCGTGTAGATGCGGTAGCTTCTATGCTGTATTTTGATTTCTCGAGAACAGCAGAAGAAGCAGGGACGAATGAATATGGAGGCAGTGAGAATTTAGGTGCCATCCAGTTTCTTAAAGACCTGAACGAAGCTGTATATGGCAATTATAAAGGAGTACAAACCATTGCCGAAGAAAGCAGCACGTTTGATGGCGTAACTAGACCCGTATATGCTGGAGGTTTAGGTTTTGGCATGAAATGGATGATGGGTTGGATGAACGATACCTTAAAGTATTTTAAAAACGATCCGATCAACAGGAAACACCATCATCATCAGTTGACCTTTAGCATGACCTATGCTTTTACCGAAAACTTTATGTTGCCCTTTTCGCACGATGAGGTTGTACATGGTAAATCGTCAATGATCTATAAAATGCCCGGTGATGAATGGCAGAAATTTGCCAATCTGCGTACCTTGTATGCCTATATGTTTACACATCCGGGTACCAAACTGCTCTTTATGGGTAATGAGTTTGCACAAACCAATGAGTGGAATTTTACAGAATCTTTAAATTGGGATTTATTGCAATATCCACCCCATGCAGGCATGCAAGAATTGATTAAGGCCTTAAATCTGTTGTACCGCAAAGAACCTGCTTTGTACAAATATAATTTCTCTTACGAAGGTTTTGAATGGATAGAGGCCGATAACGCCGATAGTTCGGTATTTATATATGCCAGAAAATCTGACAAAGCAAAAGATACTTTAGTGGTGGTACTTAACCTTACGCCAGTTTATAGAACCAATTTTAGGATAGGTATACCAGTAAAAGGTAAATGGAAAGAAATTTTCAATACCGATTCAACCACATTCTATGGAAGTGGAAAACTGAACACAGGGGTATTGCCAACTGAAAATATTCCGCAAAACAACCAGAAACAATCTATTCTAATTAATATTCCACCTTTAGGGGTTTGTATATTTAAAAAGGGCGTGTGAAAAAGAGAGAATTTACATTTAACAAGAACGAAAAAGGAGAGTGGTACCTAGATTTGCCCGAATGGAGTGGTGATCCAGAAGACCTGCAAATGGTAGAAGGTGCAGACCAATGGTTAGACCTAGTTAGTAAAAGTGGAACAAAAACTAAGCTCTTAATGTCCGATCAGAATTTTACTGACGCAGAGGTGCTTACCTTATTACGTGTTAGGGAAGAAAACCTTGGTGGTGGCGGAATTTATTATCTTGAAACTTATCAAAATGAAAAAGTAGAACTGAAAATTTGGTTGTGCGAAATAACAAGATTTGTTTTCAAAGACTTGCCACAGAAAATCTATTTTTCAATCCCATAAAATCAATGCAAAATATGCATCAATTTTAAGCTTTTTCGAAGAGCTACAGTATTTAAAAGAATCTACGCTTCATCCATACCACTAATCCCATTACAGCAATCAGGGTAATGCCAATACCTAGTAACAAGCGCCAATTGGTGGTGGTGGCTAACTCAATCTGCTGGTCGGTGCCCATATAGATCAAGCTATCCCAATAATAGGGCAGATAAAAAGCATCAGCAGTTTGTGGTGCATTTAGCCAATCAAGTTTGGCTTGGTGTAGCGCATTACCACTACTTTGTTGTTGCAACAAGTGTTTGTAAAAATTGCTGGTAATTACCGAGGCAGCTACATCATTTACATTCCATAAACCAGCTATGGTTGCAGGGGTGCCAATGGCATTAAAACCTCTCGATAAACTGATTACGCCTTCGCCATTGGCCAATAAACCATCGGCAGTACGACAAGCACTGAGGAGCACTAATGCCGGAGCCTGTTTTTTTGCAGCTAGTTCAAATAAGAACAGCTTTTCTTTGTCGAAATCGAGGGTAGGCTCTTGGTTTTTGCCAGATAAATAAGCATGTGTGCCAATATGTAATACACTACTTTTTTCAAAAGCCTTGTTAAATGTACTGGCATTTACTTCTTCATTAAATAAGAAATCGCCCTTTACTATTTTTTTGATCGCTGCGGCCTCATCCTCAACTGCTTTTAAAGGTTTATTGTTATTTTTTTGATGGGTAATAAAAAGTCCAGTAAAGTTTTGGTTTTGTGATGCCGTTTTGTTAGCTGTTAAGGTTTTTAGCGAAAATGCATAGGAAATGGTATTTTGTTTGATCAAAAATGGCCAATTGGCAATATTAGGGTTATACTTCCCATCGGTAATCAATCCATCAAAAGAGATGTAACCCAATGCGCCATCGGGAACAATGACAACAGATTCGCCTTTTGTAAACTTAGTTCCTTTTAAAATGGATTGATAGAGGTTGTAAGAAGCCTGATAAAATTCTTTTGGGGCATTCAGCATGGCATTCGGCCCTTGTTGAAAATAAACAGTATTGTAAGTTTGAATGGCTGATCTGATCTGTGCAGCATTTTCAATTTTGATTACATTGTTCACTTTTTTGTTATGGATATCGATGAGATAGATCAAATCTCTACCAACAAAATATTCAATGATCCTTTGATTGGGCAAAGTGCTTAACAATTTGCTAATTGGTATACTGTGCTCTTCAATGTTAAATTGTTTATACTTCTGTTTGATCTTTTTATTGACTAATACCAGATCAAATTTTAAGGCAGCTGTGGTCTTGTTGCTCTTGTTTTCTTTAGCTTCAATTTTTTGTTTTTCATTATAAATAATGGCACGCTCTAGTGCCAGCTTTTCTTTAAAAAGAGGATCTTTGGTTTGGTTAGAAATCAGCAATTGGTTTTTATTGATCTGGTCTAAAAGTGTTCTTCCCTTGCTGTATTCTGCTAAATCTAAAATCTCGTTCAGCAGGTTTTTATCCTTAGTCTGTTGATATTGGAGATAACCAATTTCAATACCTCTTTCAGTTAGATTTTTTAAATTGGCCTGTAAACGTTCTTTTGTTACATCATCTGCAAATTCATTTCTAATCTTGTCTGCATAAAACAGGGCCAATTTAATATTGGCTAAGGCATCCATTGGTTTTTTTAGCTGCAAGTAAGCATTCGCTTTTTGCTCAAAAATATCAACCAGTTTATTGTCTCCATATATTTCTTTGGTAATGATGCGATTGTTCTTATCCGTAATTTTTAATGTAAACAGAGCATTGTTAAATAGTTCAATGGCCAATAATGGTTGGTTCTGACTTAATTTTATGTTTCCTTTTAAAATCAAGATATTCGCCTTTTCGCGTAACCTACTACCTCTAAAATAGGTATTGAAAATGTGGAGCGCTTTGTGGAGGTAAACATCAGCTTTTTTAGCATTTTTAAGGTTAAAATGGGCTAGGCCAGCTGTACTGTAAGCACCCATTAGCAAATAAGCATTATCAAAGTTTACATCTTTCTGTTTGGCGATATCATTTTCAGCAAGTTTTACAGCTGCTGCATTGTCCCCCTTTTCAATTAAAATATTGGCCAATATGTTGTTCAGTATGAAGTCGACCCCAACCCCGGCTTTTGCTAGCTGAAGCCCAGTTCGAACATTTTTTTCGGCATCTTCTAATTTGCCCATAGAACGATAAGAGGTAGAAATACTACCATAAAGTGATGCAATATCTTCTGGAGCTTGTTTGGTTTTGATCAGATAGTTTAAAGTATTCAATTGTAACTTTAATGCCCGCTCATAATCGCCCAAACGTGTATAGTTGTTACTTAATGGTTTTAAGGTGTATTCGGTAATCTCGTAATTAGATGCCTTTTGTTTGACATAATAGGCATAAGCAGCCTCGTAACAGTTGATAGATTCTAAGATGTTGCCCTCCAATAGTTGGTAATAACCCTGTGTGTTGAGTAGACTAAGATAGGCATGGTCTTCTTCCTCTTTTTTTGTTTTTCTCCAAAGTTCCTTCTGGGTCTCTATCAGATACGATAAACGTATTTTCGGTCTTGCAATGGCATAGTCTAAGCGCTCATAAACCCATGCAATAATATTGTCTTTTGCTCTTAAAGAATCCAACCTATGGTTAAAGGCTACATCTTGCGCAGAAACGGCTAGGCCTAGACAGCTAAATAAAACAAGGCAATAAAAACGTAACAAGGCTGAACGCATAAATAGGATTGCATTTCAGCTAATTTAAAGAAATTATTTAGCTTATAGATTAATCCTTAGCTCCACAACAAATCTTAGACTATGGACTAAAAAAAGCTAGAACTTCCAAGTTACATAGGTAGCCATTCGGTTATTGTTTGTCTTCGGATCGTAAAGGTATCTAAAACCAATAGAAGGGCCAACCCTAACCAAGCCCAACTGTACATCTGTAAAAAATGAAACCCTTGCATCAGCAAAGTTTTTTTTCGCTTCATTGGCAATCACCTGTAGGTTAGGCTCTGCTACACCTGCAGCATTGGGGCTAAAAGTATAGTCTAAAACATCAGTAGCTTTTTGATAAAGATCTAAAGACACTAAAGTGCCTGCTCCAACACCTATAAAAGTATTCAAGTTGTATCTTACCTGTAAAGGAACTGCATTGATGGTGGTAATCTTTTCTGTTCGGGTATAATCTTTTTTAACAATAAACTGGGGTTTTTGGTTAATAATCGTATCCCTTCTTTTGGTGTCAGATTCAACTAAAAAGCTACTTTCTTTAAAAGAATTGAGGTACAACTCAACTTGCCAATAAATTTTGTAAGGCGAATAAGGTGCTAAACTAGCTCCAATTACCATGTTTTTATTGTTTAGGTAATTTTTATTATCTGTTTTAAATGGAAAGCCATAACCCAAAATAAGGGCAGGGGAGAGCCCCATTTTAAATCGGCCAACTGCTCTGTTGGTATAAATGGGCTCGTTTTTGTCAAATACAATGGCAGCTCCACTTTTGATGGGTAGTTTTTTAGGTTTTTCTTTAAACTTAATGGTATAGGCTACAAAGCCCATGGTAGAGTCGGCATCGTTAACACCTTTTTGATCGAGTCCAGGCAGATAGATGTTGCTAAATACAAAATGTACACTGTCTTTCCCCATGATGGTTTTGATGCAACTTTGATTGGTATAGGCCGAATCGCAATTGACCACTTCTGGTTTGGTACCTGTTATTTTTAGGGTAGTGGGATCAAATACTTCAGAGATATTTACGGCCACATCTACTTTTTTTGCTGGACCTTTACCCGTATTTTGGAAACGGATCTTATAACTCAATTCCCTGTTTTTTCCAGTAAGTCGATAATTCATTCTACTTTTTTTCAATACCATTTTATTCGGGTCGTGAGAGGCTACAATCTGTAATTCCATGTTAAAAAACTCAGTTTCGATCAAAGGATTATCAGGGATAAAAACAGCCGAAATCCGAACCACCGCATTGGTATCCTTTAACATTTCTGGTGTAGTTTTAAAATGCATAAACAAAAAACGTTCTTCATTCTGTTTCAAATTCTCAAAACGCCAGCTTTCGTGATTTTTAAAATCTTTGGCCTTATCCTTTAATAAGATGTTTGCATCAGCCTGATTAGTGGCTGGCAGCTCGTTGTTTATTGAAGCATAATAGATCGGCTTTTTCGCACCTGGCAAATAGGCCACATTCAACATCGATTTTAGATCGGTTTTTTTCTCGCCGTTATAGGCCCTACTTTCTTGTAGAACAAAGTTATTGTTGGCAAATTCTCTATCATTGTATAAAATAGCTACAGTACCACTTATGTTCTGTTGGGCATTGGTGGCTTTGTTCCGGTAGCCAAATACCACCATCATGTCATCGCCAGGTTTGGGCATGCAATTGCTTTTCATTTCTATGTTGCCGCCCATTTTAAATAAAGTAGGCTCTTTACTATTCGAGGCTAACAGTAACATGGGTTTACTTGCTCCTGGTTTAATTGGTTTAGGTTTGGTAGGTGGTCGTTTGCCATCATCATAAAGATTGGTAGCAAAAAGTCTTACCATTACAGGGTCTGTACTTTTATAGATATGGAAGGGATTCTTTTCAAAACTAAAGCCGCCATCACCAAATTCCCAAAAGTAGGTGTAAAATGGGGCAGGAGCACCAGCAATTTGTCTTAACGGCCTCAATTCTGAGCTAAATTGGGTAATACCATCTTTGGTGGTATAATTAACAATGGCGGGTACAGTATCTGTGGGCAATACTTGTGCAGAAACTGTAGTTAAACCAAGGCACCATAAAACTAAGAGTAGCGATCTCATCATTATTAAATTTATATATTTTTATCTACAAAATGCAAAAAAGGTGAAGCCGGTTACAGCTTCACCTTCCAATTGGTTTTTATTTTTAATACGTATTTAAGCTGGTAATGGCCGCTTGCACCTGTGCTTCGGTAGTTTCTATTAAACTTAAACTAATGTTTTGACTAGCAACAACCGTAGTTTCCAATTCTGCATAATAGTATTTGCCATCTTTGATACAGAAAGAAAGGAATTTGCCCTGTACGCCAATTGGCATTAGGTTGTCGTAGCTTTTTACTTTGTTGGGTCCATCTGGGGTATACAATTGAGCGGCTACATTGCTTCCTTTTGCACAAAAGAATACAAATGTTTCGCCGGTATAGGCCATAAAGGTAGCCATGTTGCCAGGATTGTTCAATACCTCAACTCTAACGGTTGTTTTAGGGTTGGTATAGCTATAGAATACATCGCAATTGATCCAACCTAAAGTGCCAAAGTTAAAGTTGTAAAAACCGTTGATTGGGTTTGCCTCGAATGGGGCACCATTTGCATTTATCTTTGGTGCTTGCCAAGCCATTTGGTTTGCTGCGGCACCTGCATTTTCTACGCCTTCCCAAATTTGGGTAAACCCTGTTCTGGTGGCAGGTATTTTAATGGCTAGGGGTGAAGCTAGGGTCTTGTCAACGTCACTATTGCCAACTTTCGCATTGATAAAGATAAAACCATCAGATGCCAATGGCGCACCACTAATGTGGTTGGTATTGGTACCACTAAATAATACATCGCTTCTTTTTAACATTTCCATTGCTTCTATGGTAACCTGACCTGTAACTGGTGCACCTGCAATTTTAAAAGCGTTAGCCGGAATGGTAATTACCGTACCACCTTTTAGGGTTAAGGTATTTGCGGTGGTGGCATTAATGGTAAAGGTTTGTTTTTGTGGGCCAAATAAGGCTACAAATTCTTTAGCGGTTTTTGCAACGTTGCCATTGGTTGCGCCATCTTTTTTGCAGGCTACCATACATAAAACAATAAGGGCAACTAATACTGATTTTAAGTTTAACTTTTTCATGATTTCTATATTTTAAAAACTGCTTACTCTTTTTAAGGCTTTTCAGCGTCGGCCATTTCATAGGGTTTGATGATATATCAGACGGATCGGAAATTTGTTACCCCTTTATTTTCGATTTTTTTTTGGCAATGGACAAGAAAGGTTAAATTAGAGCACAAAACGTTTAAAATCAATCGTCAATGGCCAAAGCAGTACATCTAGATCAACGCTATCTTATTGGGTTGGTAAATAATGATGCCGCAGTAATTAATGAGATCTATAAAAAATGTGCAGGCAAAGTAAAATCGTTTATTGTATTTAATAATGGTACAGCTAACGATGCCGAAGATATTTTTCAAGAGTCTTTGGTTGATGTGTATAATCAGGCCAAATACAAAGATTTACAGCTCAGTTGCCCTTTTGAGCCCTTTTTGCTATTGGTGTGCAAACGCAAATGGCTCAATGAACTGAAAAAAAGATCAATTTCACCGGTAACAAAAGGAGAGGATGATTTATTACATATTGGCGAAGATACATTTGAACAGGCAGAGCGCTTGGAAGAAGAAAAAGAACAGACTACTTTATTTTTAAAAGCCTTTGAAAAACTAGGCGAACGCTGTAAAGAAATTATTAAATGGAGCATGCAGGGCGAGGCACAAGAAAAAGTGGCTGAGGCCCTGGGCGTAACTTATGGCTATTTAAGAAAAAAGAAGTCGGAATGTATGGCAAGCCTAATTAAAATGGTGCAGATTAATCAATAGAAATGATGACTGAGGATAAAATCTTATTAACAGCCCGCTATGTAGAGGGCGATATGGATGAAGCTGAAAATGCCGATTTTGAAATGCGTATGCAAAGCGATACTGAATTGCAGGAGCATTTAAAAGATTATAAGCACGTTCATCAGCGTTTAAAAATACAATTGGCACCAGATCAACAAGATATTGCCTTTAAAGAAACATTGAAGCATACAGGGGCTCAATACTTTGCAGCGCCTAAAGTAGTTTCATTTAAAACCAACCTTAAATGGTTAAGTGGTGTAGCTGCAGTTTTAATTATTGGACTTTTGGTTTGGGCACCTTGGCGTAGCAACCTTTATCAAACCTACCATATTGATGCGCAGATGCTGGTAACCGAAAGAGGCGCCGAAAAAATTACCGATCTAGATAAAGCGGCCGTCCTTTTTAATGATCAAAAATATGTAGAGGCTCAAAATCTATTGGCCAAACTTGTCCAACAACAACCAGAAAATGCAATGATCCATTACTATTATGGTTTAAGTTTAATTGAAATTAATAAGTTGGTTGAAGCTAGAAGTATATTGACACCAGTATATGGTAACGAATCTGTTTTTAAATATGATGCAGCTTATGCTATTGCAATGAGTTATTTAAAAGAAGATCAAAAATCCGATTGTAAAATATGGCTCCAAAAAATCCCGGAAGGAACCACGCACTATCAAAAAGCAATAGAACTGTTAGGTAAACTTAAATAACAAGTATCAAATACGTAACCATCTAAAAACAACTCCACACTAAGGTGCCAAAATTTTGACTATAGGTTAAATCGTCTAAATGTTTTAGTTTGTGTTGTTTTTTGTGTTAATATGTTGTTTTATAGCTTGTTGCGTTTTTGTTGTTTCGTTTTTATCAAGTGTTTTTTCTTTTAAGTAAATTTCTTTAAGTTAAAATTGTTGTTACACTATTGCCAATTTTGCTATATTTAACGCAACTAAATTTATGCCCTCAACTAAACTCATACCAATGGCACTCCTTAATCAGATATAATACTTATGGACAAAAAGTCTTCTAAGTTGAGCATCTGGTTTTTGTCGAGACCAAAAAGAACAGGTGCCATCTTCTTCCTTGTGTTGCTAACCTTCATTTCATTAATTGTAATGCAGCGTTACCAACTATTTAAAGAGAACAAGCAGAACCAATTGTCTAACATACTGGAAGCTGCCGAAAAAAACATAGAACAATCTTTAAAAAACAGCTATACTGTAGCATTAACTTTAGCCCTAACTGTAAATAACGATGGCGAACCCATTAATTTTGAAGGCGTAGCAGAGAAGCTGATCAAGTCTAATCCAGATCTACAGGCAGTACAGTTGGTGCCCAATGGAGTAATCAAGTACGTTTATCCTTATAAAGGCAATGAAAAGGTATTGAATCTAGACTTGTTTAAAAGTGTAGAACGAACCGTTTTAGAAGTCAACAAAACGATCCAGAGTCGTAAAATGTACTTTCAAGGCCCTGTTAAACTTACCCAGGGGGGAATTGGGGTAGTAGGCAGATTGCCATTGTACATCAATAATAAGTTTTGGGGCTTTTCTGCTGTAGTGATCAAACTCGATGTGCTTTTTAAAAATGCAGGTATAGACAATAGCAAGTACGAACATTATAAATTCCAGTTTTCTAAAATAAATGAGCTGACCAAAAAGGAAGAGTTCTTTTTGCCATTGAATATCGATGTGTCAAAAGAAATCTCCAAATCGGTGGTTTTCCCAGATGGCGATTGGAAATTATATATCATCAATACCAATCCTTACGATACTTGGCTTGAAATATTAAGTGCCATTATTTTTGGATTTGGCTTAGCTATACTTTCTACTTATCTGCTCATCAAACTCCTTAAAAAGCAGGCACTATTGCAAGTTCGTTTCCGTAACCAGGAATCGAAACTGATAGATACCGAAAGTAAGTTTAAAAAGATTTTCGACCACGCAGCCATCGGCATTGCAAGAGTTAATTCCATAACTGGTCAAATTTTAGAAGTGAACCAATACCTGTGCAATTTTTTAGGCTACAGCAAAGAAGAGCTGATGCAAAAAAAGATCAAATCTATCATCTATCCCGATGATTTGGCCGAAGATGGTATTTTGTTTAAAAAATTGTTATCTGGGCAGATCAGACAATTTAACAAAGAAGAAAGATACCTTAAAAAGGATGGCAATTTGATATGGGGCAACGTGATTATTACCCCATTATGGAATGAGGGTGAAGAACCCAATAACCATATTGTAATTGTAGAGGATGTAACCAAACGCAAGGAAGAAGAGCAGTTGATCATCGATTCGCAAAAAAGAATAGAATCCTTAATTAACACTATTGACGGTATTGTTTGGGAGGGCGATTTAGCTACGCATCAGTGTAGCTTTGTAAGTAAAAAGATTACAGATATTTTAGGCTATGGCGTTGAAGAGTGGAAGAGCAGCCCCAGTTTTTGGATAGATCACCTGCATCCAGATGAAGTAACACACATGAAAGCCTACCTCGGCCAATATATTAGCGCAGGTAAACAACATGATGCTGAATACCGGATGTTGGCCAAAGATGGTACTGTAGTTTGGATCAGAGATATTGTTACCGTAATAGAAGAGCCAGATCAGCCTACCAAATTAAGAGGGGTAATGATTGATATTACCAGCAGAAAAGAAGCAGAAACTGCGTTAAACAAATCATTTACTTTGGTAACCGAACAAAATAAACGCTTGTTAAACTTTTCTTACATTGTGTCGCACAACCTGCGTTCGCATGCCAGTAACATTCAAGGCATTTCTGCTTTGATAGAGAGTGCCAAGACCGAGGATGATAGAGATGAGATGATCCAGCTTTTAAAAACAGTAGCTGGCAACTTAAACGAGACCTTGTTTAACCTTAATAACATTGTAAATATACAAACCAGTATAGATACAGTAGTAGAGCCTTTAAATCTGAGCGTGTACATTGCTAAAACCTTGGCCACGCAAAATGCACAGATCTTAAATAGAGAAGCACAGATCGTAAATAAAATAGGTCAGGATATTGTGATCAATTATAACAAGGCTTATTTAGAGAGTATTTTGCTTAACCTTGTTTCTAATGCACTTAGGTATAGTCACCCAGACCGTAAACCTGTAATTACTTTAACCTGTTTTGAAGAAGATGGGCAGCAGGTGCTCAGAGTATCAGACAACGGAGTAGGTATAGATTTGAACAAACATGGCAGTAAGATGTTTGGTATTTACCAGACCTTTAATGGCAATGCCGATGCCCGAGGTTTAGGCCTGTTTATTTCTAAAAACCAGATCGAATCTATGGGTGGTAAAATTGATGTAGAGAGTAATCCGGGTAAAGGCACTACGTTTAAGATTTATTTCAAGTAAAAAGTACTTAGTACAAAGTATAAAGACATGATGCTAATTAGTTCATTGGTTCACTTGTTCATTAGTTTAAGTAGGGAATAGGTTAGTAAAAAGTAGTTAGTACAAAGTATAAAGACTTAGCAAAGTATCCCAATTTTGTGAATAAACTCCGATGTCATCACATTTTGTGAATATTGCCCACTTATAACGTAAAACCTTGAACTTATAACGTACAACTTAAAACTTTCCACTTATAACTTAAAACGTACAACTTATAACTTTCTACTTTACCCCATCATTTTCCTAAACAAGTCTTTAATCAAATTGATCTCGTCTACGTAAACTGTTTTCTTTCGATTGCCAAAATACAATACGTTCTGCAAAGGTGTATGTCCTTCCCAAACCAGTTTAACCTGTCCGGCTTCTACTTCTTTGCGACATAAAAAATCAGGAACAATGGCCAAACCCTTACCACCAGTTAAACAACGGACAATAGAATTCAAGTTTGGTACAATATAGTTAGGTCTAAAATCGGGGTTTTTATTAAAGTTGAGCTGCCAAAACCTAAACAAATGTTCCATATCGCCTGTGGTACCATACCACTTCTCGGCCTTTAACCATTGTTCAGCTGCATCAAGATCGCCCTTGTTTAATAAGGCTTTAAAAGCTTTAGTATCTGTATCATTACCACCTACCAATACAATGGTTTCAGAAGAAAAAGCCTCATGTACAATATTGGTTGATGTACCCCTTTGCGGGGTAATAATCAGATCTAAAATACCTTTCTCCAAGTTGTTAAGCATTTCGCGGTACTCGCCAAAACGGATAATTACATTAAAAGGCAGGGTATGTACATATTGCTCTAAAGTAAGCTGAAAGGTTTCGAAACACATGCCTACACTAATGGTAGGTGTATGTTTTTCTGTGCTTTTCTGAAAAGTCTTTTCTACTTCCTCCAATTTAGTCAAGGGATCAATCACAGCATTGTAAAACACTTTTCCCTTTTCTGTAGGGATCATTTTGCGGCCTGTACGTTCAAACAATTTGTAACCTACATAACTCTCTAAAGAGGTAAGGTGCAAACTGGCACCGGGTTGCGAAATGAAAAGCACCTCTGCTGCACCGGTTAAAGTACCCGTTTTATAGATTGCCTTAAAGGTGCGGTACCATTCTAAATTTACCATGGGCTTAACTATTATAATTCTGATACAAAGGTATGAATTAACTTGTTTTGATGATAATTGATGAGCTGGTAAATTTGCCTCATCAAAAAAGATAAGATACATGAAAAAGATATTCATTATAAATGGCGGCCAGAAATTTGGTCACTCTGGTGGTTTGTTTAACGAGACCATTGCGAATGCTACAGCTACATTTTTTAACCAACAAGAAGGTTTTGAAATTCGAACAACCAATATCAACGAACCTTATGATGCCAAAGCTGAAGTAGAAAAATATACCTGGGCGGATGTCATCATATACCATACCCCAATCTGGTGGTTCCAATTGCCATATGCCCTTAAACAATATATAGATGTTGTATTTAGCGAAGGTTACCAAACAGGTATTTACGAGAGCGACGGCCGTTCTTCTAGTAACCCAGCCATTAACTACGGTACGGGTGGTATGCTGCATGGTAAAAAGTATATGGTTACGAGCACTTGGAATGCGCCAAAAGAAGCCTTTACCTTACCAAACGAGTTTTTTATGCAGACCAGCGTAGACGAAGGAGTTTTATTCGGTTTTCACCGGATGAATGCCTTTACAGGGATGACCCCGCTACCAAGCCTACATTTTTACGATGTATTAAAAAATACTGATATGGAAAGAGACCTGAAACAATACCAAACACATTTAGAAGAGATTTTTGTAAAAGAAGAAGCTGAGTGTTAGTTGGGTTGTGGGTTATGAGTTATGTGTTGCAGGTTATGGGTTGCTAGTTGTGTGTTGTAGGTTACAGGTTGTAGGTTTTGGTGTTAAAGATTAATAGGAGTGGGGAATAAGGATTTGAGGTAGGAGATGGTGTAGTGAGATTCGCTACGATCTTCTAATTATTTCCTATTCCCCATTCCCTATTTACTCCTTATCAACAAGAATGAATTTTACGAACTATTAACCCAAAATTTGTATATTTCAGTTGCCTGTTTGCATGTGAACCAATGAACAAATAGGGAAAATGGAAAAGGGGAGATGGAAGATGGAGTTGAAAGTTTTAAGTGCATAATATTCACAAAATTGAGATACTTTGTACTAATCATAAGAAGTAAATACAAATGGTAAATTGGCTTATATAAAAAATGGATCTATAACACCTACAAACCAATAAACATATGATCACAAAAGAGCGGCTAATGATATTGATGTTCGTACTATTTCAAATAAGCTGTACTGAGCAAAAAATTGAAAAATACAATGTTTACTCTACGCTAAAGGATAAAATTTTATTGGCAAAAGAATCAGGCCAAAAGGTTAAACTGGAGCTTTGCAATATAAACTCATTCAAATGGGATAAAATTATTATCATACCGCCCTATTCGACAGCAAAAATGCTTGAAAAATATAAATTAGACAATACAAGATTTGTAGAAAATAAGCTGCTGGATTCTTTATATCTTGAAGACAAATGCTTATTGTTATTTGTAGAAAAAAAGACAATTATGAAGTACAACTTTATGCCTCGTGTGCCTTTGGATTTTAATTATATTAATGATACAGATACTATTAAAATCTTATCAAAAAAAATGGCATGTGAACAGCTTTACATTCATAATGTTAATAATAATTTAAAGTTAGTTTATTAAAACTATTGTCTAATTCATTCTAAATCTCTCTTATAGGCTCATTACTTTGTCTCATAATTCAGATCAAATTCGTTTGCTACTTTTTAGCTCGCCTTGCGTTTTTCGCTTCAGCTTCACAGCTGCGTTGTTCGTGTCATGACATAGCCAAAGTCATGCTACGCATTTCTCCTTTGGCACTTCGACTCAGCTCACAATGCAGGCTAGCAATTGCGGTTTGCATTTTAATATGAAGACTTAAAACAATACGTTATCTTAGTTTATTCCATAAACAATATTAAATCGAAAATTCAATAATATATAATGACAATGTGCAACTTAAATATCTCTCTCGAAGATATAAGTAATACCATAAGCATTTGTACTCCGTTTATACTACTCATTTGGTTTTACTACTCCCAAAAGCAATCACTTTCTAAGATTTACTATAATCAAATTGATGGAATTTATGCTGGATATACAATTCCAACGACTCCGGAAGAAGGAAGATTTACCAAAGCAGGAATGATTTTTAATGTTAGAGATACTGATGATAATGGCTACTTTAAAGGCGAACTTGAGTATGTGGAAATAAGGCACTGGACTAATAATCATCAAATTTATTCAGAAAGAATAATCGAGGCTCAGTATATGTTTTTAGGTAATGTCCGATTTGAACTTTCCTTAGATAAAACACGTCATCCATTTAAACAAGGTGAAAATAGAGTTTATACGGGAATTCTGTCTATTGTTGATAGATTAGACTTCCAGTTTGAAGAGTTTAAGATTGAAGATTATTCAAGTGCTGAATACAAGATTACTCACTTTCGTGAAATGCAGGTGATGAAATTTGAACTAATCAAAAAGCATCGACCTGAATTTGCACTATTGCCCAACTCGTTTACTCTATATAAGTCGATAGGATTTGATTTTGAACCCTATACTTCAGTCAAGTCTGATTTGTTTCCAAACCTTAGCTAACACTTTTTCATCTAGCAATATACTTATCTTAACAGTTCTAATGGAATTAACATCTATATTTAAACTATGAAAGATACAATGCAGGTTGACGCTAAAGATGCTCAGAAGTACTTTGATGCCATGACAGAATTTCAATTTACTCACAACGAATTAAGAAAAGACTTTAACAGTATCTATGAGATTGTGGGTAATTTAGATGAAATGAGCTCATCTTATAAACCTTTGTTAAGAGCTTCACTTAAAGAACTTTTTAGTCTAATCGAGGCTGACCTATATCTATATAACCAGTACAATGCTTATACTAATTACTTTGATAAAGAAGCTTTCAGTGATAAGTTTAAAAAAACCTTTAAGAGACATGGGCGGACGTTTAATAGGATGCCTGATGTATTGTCATTTAACTCTTTGAATTTTGAATTGTTTAATGAATTGAAAGCTAAGAGAGATAAAATTACTCATCCAAAAGGATTAGCTGACCTTCATGTTGACAGGAATGATTTAGCATCAATCTACAAATTCTATGTACTTTATACTGACCATGTAAATAATTTAATGACTGGAACTTCTTTTTCATATACAATGCCAATAAGAGACATTTTAGCTTGGAAAAGCCAATTATAAGTCAATAGATAACTAAACATGAATTTTAAAAGAGGCGAGATACTTCGCGCATCAAAAAGGGGACGGAAACAGGGTTTCCACTATATCATATATTATAGTGGTTTCGATAACAATAATTTTATAGGGGCAATGTTAACTTCTATGGTAAGTGATAAGAACGTTTTACTTAGTCCAGAACATTTTGAACAATATAATCCACAAGGAGACAGATACCAAGTTCAATTCGACGATTCTTATGTTGTTATAGCAAAGCTAATAAAATTAGAGAGTTGGGGGCCATTTATACCAAAAGGTCAGCTAAGTCAAATTGGCTGTGAGTTTATAACAGATTTAATAGATAATTTACAAGAGGAAACCTGGGAGGATTATTTAAAGAGAACAAAGTAATAGAAATCAATACTTTGTTGCTTTTATTGTAAGTAACCAATCCACAATTGCCGTTAAAACAAATGGAACGAGATTTTGAACATAAATTAAAAATAATTGGAGACGTTTGGAACAGTTTCATTCTAAACTATAAATACTGTTCAAGTAAAATCAAGTTTAACAAAGAAGCAAAAATTTGTGTTTTTACATTTTGCTATTGATGTATTTAATAGCCCTCCTCTGGCGCAAGCGTCCCACTTGTGCACTTATAAAAAAAGACGGATATTGACATCTTCAAGTTTACTATTATCTTAGTAATCATGAATAGAAACATCATTAAGCAACTCCGATGGTTGGTAGTAGTACCTGCTTCCATTGGGTTAGGTATCTTGTATGCAACGTATATTAGTCCAATTTTAATGGGAGGAATGAGCAATAGTTTTGAACATGGTGCTAGCCCTTTAATGGCTAGTATGATAACAATTGTATCAGCCTATATCATTGCTCCAACATATAAGTTCAAGACTTCATTAACAATTGCATGTTTATGGTTGTTAGCACCACTTACAGGTATAATTATCATGATATTTGGCATTAAAATAAACGGCGAAGAACAATATCTTCTTGATGGCGGTGTTGCATTGTTTACTACAATACTAGGAGTACTTTTTGGCTTATTCATTACATGGAGGCTGACCGCCAAACATAATCAATCAGATGAAAAAATAATTGTTTGATTTATCCCATTGTAACTAAGTGTACTCAAATTACAAAAGGCTTATAAACAAGAAAAGAGATCATCCATCCAGACTGATCTCTTTTTCTAACCAAATATAAACCTGTATGAACGGGTTATTTTTTTATAAGCCAATTGGCTTCTTTTATCT
The DNA here is from genome assembly GCF_001412215.1 of Pedobacter sp. Hv1. GTDB lineage: Bacteria > Bacteroidota > Bacteroidia > Sphingobacteriales > Sphingobacteriaceae > Pedobacter. The sequence goes on along the minus strand of NZ_LLWP01000001.1, from coordinate 395,836 downwards.
TTTTTTGTGGCTCTTGTAATTGCTTACTCACCAATGATGATGCAAATATATAAATTATTTTCAATAGTGTAAAAAGTACACTAAGAAAAAACATAATTATTTCAAATTTTCTGTTATTCAAATGACAAAAGGGCGCTCCTGCATTGTTTTCGTCATATCTATAACGCAAAAGTACCCGTAATATTTGATCAAAAAGGGGTTAAGGTGTTAAATGTTTGTTAAATAATCACCTAGTTCATTGGTTTTGTTAGCCGTTTTTGAAACATGAAGGCATTAAGTAAGGTTAAGGTTTTTCTTTGTTGTCTTCACTTCTTAATGTTGAAATAGCACTTCGACGAGCTCAGTGTGACAGAGGGTTGAAACATGAAGGCATTAAGGAAGATTAAGAGTTTCTTCATTGTCTTCACTTCTTAATGTTAATACTTCGACGAGCTCAGTGTAACAGAGGGTTGAAACATGAAGGCATTAAGGAAGATTAAGAGTTTCTTCATTGTCTTCATTTCTTAATGTTAATACTTCGACGAGCTCAGCATGACAAGGGATTGAAACATTAAGGCATTAAGGAGAGTTAAGGTTTTTTATTGTCTTCACTTCTTAATGTTAATACTTCGATGAGCTCAGTGTGACAGTGGGTTAAAACATTAAGGCATTAAGTAGAGTTAAGGTTTTCTTAGTTAGCTTAACTTCTTAATGTTGAAATAGCACTTCGACGAGCTCAGTGTGACAGGTCGTTGAAACATTAAGGCATTAAGGAAGATTAAGGGTTTCTTCATTGTCTTCATTTCTTAATGTTAAAATTGATAGCCTAACTGCGGTGGTGAAATTTGTGAACACAAAAAATGGCAATACCAATTAAGATACTGCCATTATATTCAAACTTATCGAAGGTTTTTTATTTTAATGTTCCGTAGTATTCTACAAATTTAGCCAATGCTGAAGAATAACCCCACTCATTGTCGTACCATGAAACTACTTTTACAAAGTTGTCGTTCAATGCAATACCAGCGCCAGCATCAAAGATAGAAGCATGGTCATCGCCAATAAAGTCTGAAGAAACAACCTCATCTTCAGTATAACCTAACACACCTTTTAAAGCACCTTCAGATGCTGCTTTCATCGCATCTTTAATTTGCTGATAGGTAGCAGGTTTTTCTAAACGTACAGTTAAATCTACTACAGAAACGTCTGCAACAGGTACACGGAAAGCCATACCCGTTAATTTACCCTTTAAAGCAGGGATTACTTTGGTTACCGCTTTGGCAGCACCAGTAGAAGAAGGGATAATGTTAGAGAAACCACCACGGCCACCTCTCCAATCTTTTGCAGATGGACCATCAACAGTTTTCTGCGTTGCAGTAACTGCGTGTACGGTACTCATTAAACCTTCTGCAATACCCCAATTATCATGCAATACCTTAGCAATAGGTGCTAAACAGTTGGTAGTACAAGATGCATTAGAAACCACAGTCTGATCAGCAGTTAATTGATCGTGGTTAACGCCCATTACATAAGTAGGGATGTCGTCATCTTTAGCAGGAGCAGAGAACACTACTTTTTTGGCACCTGCAGCAATGTGTTTATCGGCATCGGCACGGGTTAAGAACAAACCAGTAGATTCGATTACGATCTCTACACCAACTTCGTTCCATTTCAGGTTTGCTGGATCACGCTCTGCAGTAATGCGGATCGTTTTTCCATTTACCACCAATTGTCCATCTTTTACTTCAACAGTACCGTCAAAACGGCCATGTGTAGTATCATATTTTAACATGTAAGCCATGTAATCTGGCTCGATCAGGTCATTTATCGCAACAATATCTAAGCCTCTTTTCAATGCAGCCCTAAAAACTAGTCTGCCGATGCGGCCAAATCCATTTATTCCTACTTTAGTCATTTTTATTAATTTGAGTAATAATCAAGTAAATTGTATATCGGTTCTTTTGTAATACTGATGATATTAATGTCGTGTTTTTCGGCAGTTAGGCGTAACCTATCTTGAAATGTTCCGGCTACGCTACCTACAAAGTGTACTTCTTCGTTAGGGTGGTGGGCCAATGTTGGTACCAAGTAGGTTTTGATGTATTTTTCAAATGCCTGATCTATCAGCTGCTCCATGTATTTATGATTTCTGTTGTCAACATAGAAATCAAAAAAGGAGCTCAGGTAGTTCTGTGCATTTGGTTTTTTGTAGATTTTCTCTAAAATGATAGGTCGGTCTACATTGTATCTTTCTTCAAATTGTTTTTTAAGTTCGGCAGGGAGCTTGTCTTCTAGAAAGTTCTTTAACAACATCCGGCCCAGATAGTTTGCAGAACCCTCATCGCCCAAGATAAAACCTAGGCCATAATTGTTGTGTTCTGGTTTCTTGCCATCAAAATAAGCACAGTTGGCACCGCTGCCCAAAATGCCTACAATTCCTTTTTTATCGTAACAGGCCGCAATAGAAGCACCATATAGATCGTCTTTAACTTTGATCCTACTATTAATAAAAAACTGTCCCAAGGTTTCGGCCAGGTCTTTTTGGCTTTCTACCGATGATGCACCAGCCGCAAAAACATAGATCTTTTTAATGCTCTCTGCGTGGTTAATCAGTACAATGTTCTTATTCAAAAGATAAAGGATATGCTTTTGATCGTTAAAACAAGGGTTGATGCCGGGCATGGTACACTCAGCTATGGTTTTACCTTCGTTAGAAATTTTCCAAAAAGCACTTTTCGATCCGCTATAAACTACTGCTATCATATTTTATATTATATAGACAATACATGTGTCATCTCTAATAAATCGTCTTCCAATTTATAGGTATGTGCATGTAATGCCTCATCTATGCTTGTTAATTTAATCTCGTTGCCACGTAAACCTACCATTTGCATGCTTGCGCCTGCAATGAGGGCGTTAACAGCTGCAAAGCCTAATCTGCTACCCAAAATACGATCGAAACCACTCGGACTGCCACCACGTTGTAAATGGCCTAAAATGGTTACTTTGGTATCGTAATGAGTGAATTTTCTTTTTACACTTTTGGCAATATCATAAGCGCCGCCATATTTGTTTCCCTCAGAAACAATTACAATGCTCGACGACTTTTTGGTAGATACACCCGCTTTTAATTTAGAGATCAACTCTTTTAACGAGGTTTCTTTTTCAGGCAACAACACTGCTTCTGCACCACTTGCAATAGCGGTACGTAGGGCAATACAACCAGAATCTCGGCCCATTACTTCAATAAAGAACAAACGGTCGTGAGAGTCGGCTGTGTCTCTGATCTTATCAATGGCTTCGATAATGGTATTTACAGCAGTATCGTACCCTAAGGTAAAATCAGAACCATAAAGGTCGTTATCAATAGTGCCGGGAATACCGATTACATTGATACCATATTTTTTGCCAAACCGCTGTGCACCGGTAAACGTACCATCGCCACCAATTACAATCAGGCCATCAATCTCTTTTTGTTTTAGGTTTTGGAAGGCTGTTTCCATACCCTCGTCTTCCTTAAACGCTAAACATCTAGCTGTTTTTAAGATGGTGCCACCCATGTGTAAAATGTTACTTACAGAGCGGGCATCCATCGGCTTAATGTTGTTATCAATTAAACCTTGATAGCCCTGCATTACGCCGAACATATTTTTGCCGTGGTATATACCAGTGCGTACAACTGCTCGTATACAGGCATTCATGCCGGGGGCATCTCCTCCAGAAGTTAGTACAGCAATATTTTTAATACTTGGTTCCATTATATTACACGAATATAGTGTGTATTTTTTACACTAAGTAATTTTTTTTTCATTATTTTTACAAAATAACCGAACAAGTGTATTTATTTTGTTCTAATATTATAAAATATAAAACGATTTTGTCTTGAAAGAAGTATTACCTGTATTTAACTCGGCCGTTTCTATTGATTGTGTTTTGTTTGGCTTTGATGGTGGCGAACTAAAGATCTTATTGATAGAAAGAAACGAAGAACCTTTTAAGGATTGGTGGGCATTGCCTGGTAACCTGGTTGGCGAAGATGAGAGTGTAGATCAATCTGCTTCTCGGATTTTACATGAGCTAACTGGTTTAAGTGATGTTTACATGGAACAGTATTATACTTTTGGCGAAGTAAATCGACACCCACAGGGTAGGGTAATTACTGTGGCCTATTATGCCATGCTGCGGTTAGGGGGTGATAAAGCGTTGAAACCTTTAACCAATTATGCTAAAAAGGCGCAATGGATTAATGTAAGTGAATTGCCTAAGCTGGCTTTTGACCATCAGCATATTTTTGACAAAGGCCTAGAAAAGGTAAAACGAAGAATTAAACATTTGCCAATTGCTTTTGAACTTTTGCCAGAGAAATTTACCTTAACACAGGTGCAGAATGTGTATGAGCTTATTTTAGGCAAAAAACTGGATAAACGGAATTTTAGAAAGAAAATATTAAGTTTTGGGGTATTGAAAGAGCTTGACGAGAAGCAGAAAGGTGTTTCTTTTAGGGCAGCAACTTTGTATAAGTTCGACAAACGGAAATACGCCAAATTGTTTAGTAAAGAGATTTCTTTTTAAGTGGAAAAGACATTTAATTATAAATAAAAAAATAATCAGCATTTCCTTAACTATTTTATTAGGGAAGTGTTATCTTTACACTATCAACCAAGTATTAATGGCGAAACTCTACAAATTAATTGTACTTATTATCGGTTTAACTGCGATGAACACAGCTGTTCAGGCGCAAGTAAGCGCTAGTAATGCAATTTCGCCAAGTACAAAAGAGTTGATCCAAAATGTTGGTTTTACCAACTATCCAAATCCTGCAGTTACTTATACCAATATTGCTTATAACTTGGCCACTAGGGCGAAAGTTAATTTAAGGGTTGTTGACCTTACTGGAAAACAATTGGCCGTATTGGTAAAACAAGAGCAAGCAGCTGGCAGACAAGAGTATTACTGGAACTTGAGTAAGTACAAGATCACTTCTGGGATGTATATCTTAATCCTTCAAATTGATAACAAAAGCTACAGCAGAAAAGTTATCGTTCAATAAAGCTTAAAGCGGAAAGCAAAAGGCTGAAAGCTCAAAGCATTCAATTGTAAACTGGTACTACAAAAATTCACAACTCTATCAATAAATAATCCTTAGTCTTTATTCATTCGTAGGCACTATTTGCATAACCCGTTGGCGTGGACGCCAACTTGAGCTAAAGTTGTTTTATATATTTAACTATTTCCAATTAATGATTGTCACACTGAGCTTATCGAAGTGCACTACTAAAAGGTCTTCGACAGGCTCAGACTGACATGGTTGATATAATTAGTTCATTGGTTCAGTTGTTCATTGGTACAAAGTATAAAAACAGAATAGCTCATTGGTCATTAGTTTACTGATAAAGCTCAAAGCGGTTGAATTGTGAACTGGTACTGGCAACTGAGAACTGTCGACTGCAAACTCATAACTTACAACCCATAACCCATAACTCAAAAAAAAAGCCTCGATTAATATTGAGGCTTTTTTTTTATTTTTTGCTTAAATGGTAGTCTACCAGATCGTCTATTGGCGAGCGGATAATTTTACCTACGCCCATTTCGTATCTATCGGCTACGATACTTAAAATATCTCTAAAGCTATAACCTACAGAACCTACACAGTTTAATGCATAGTTTTTGTAGTTAGGATAGTGGATTACTAAGTTCTCGAAGAAAGCGGTAAAGGCATAATCTACCACACCTGTTGTATATTCTTCGTAGCTGTCTTTAAAATCGTAAATAAACTTGCTAAAGCTAGCGCAGAAACGGTTAGGTAACGGCTTGTTGTAGATATGCTCAAAAATATCTTCGTTGGTTAATGCGTAATTGTCGTAAAAGCTTTCTCTTAATCCTTTAGGCATGTAACCTTTCATGTAATCGGCCAAGATGCGTTTGCCAATGTAACTGCCACTGCCTTCGTCTCCTAAGAAATAACCTAGCGAATCGATGTTCAATGAAATGTCATTGCCATCGTAAAGGCAAGTATTGGTGCCTGTGCCTAAAATTGCAGCAAAACCTTCGTTATCTCCTAATAGGGCACGGCATGAAGCTAATAAATCGTGACCGATGTTAACTTTGGCATTCGGAAATACTTTTTCCATGGCATCTGCTACAATTTTTCTTTTTGCATCAGTAGAACAACCTGCGCCGTAATAATTTACTTCTGTTAGCTTTTCTGGTTCTAAATGGTCTGGTAAAGAACTTTTCAAAGAGTTTTCAATATAATCGCTATCAGAAAAATAAGGGTTGTATCCTTCAGTGTTAAAATGGATTTTTCTTCCCGCTTCATTGATTAAACACCAATTCGTCTTTGTTGATCCACCGTCTGCAATAACTATCATTTTTTTGGTTTGTTAAGTTATGTATTAAGTAAAAAGTCTACCAATATATGTGGGTTTTTTTGAAAAAAAAATTAAAATTTAGTTTTTTATTCCTTAACACTGAGTTTATATCAAACGTTTGAATTAGTGGTTTTAAGGGCATTATCTAATAAAGTGTACTTTATACACTAATAAGGCCTAATTAAGACCAGTTTTGGCTTTGGTATATGGTCTGATTTTCCGAAAAATAAAACATAAAAAAAGTCCTTAAAATTAATTAAGGACTTTTCTATTTTGAGGTATGTTTTAATTTTTGGTAATGGTATAGGTTCTATTGTACTCGTCTAAAGTAATGGTATAACTGCCTGCAGTAGCAATCATCAGGTTGTCGCCACCTTCCGCAATTGCACCTGCTTTGCCACCGTAGTTATAATCCCAACTTCCTTTGGTTACAATAAATTTAAACTCTCCAGCTGTCATTGCTGTGGTTACTGTCCATTTGCCATTGCCACTATAAGTCATGGCAGGTAGCGCAGCATTACCTGCAGAATTATCCCAACCACCAGCAGTTGCATTACCTACCAAGAATATGGTACCATCGGTAACCGAGTATTTCAGGTTTTTGATGTCTGTTCCGTCCCAAATGATTCTGCGTAAGCCAGATGGCCCTACAACAGGGAAGTTGCTTTCATTTGTTTCTGCCAGCACACCGTCTGCAGTACCTTTGCCATAATCTCTAGATTGAGATACCGGTCCACCGCCATTTGGCCATTCCGCACCGTCAATCATTTTCCATTCCTGTCCAGCAGTTAAATTTACAAAGCCCATAAACTTATTGGTGCCCATAAAGTTTAAACCTTGGCTAGGGAAAATATTAGGTGGGTTCCAGCCTGCGGCAGTTGCGCCACCTACAGCACCCATACGTCCGTAGTTTGCCTGTACATAATATTTAAGGTTCTTTTGATCGAAGGTTACACGGTAAACGCCAGAAGGACCATAGTTTTCAATGTTTACTTCGTTGTCTACCACAGCATCGCCTGGGCTTCCAGGTTTCATGCCCCAGTCTGAAGCATTTAAGCTACCACCTGGCCATTGTTGTTGGTTCAAGAATTTCAGACCACCATTACCTGCATTTAATTTTACATAAATGTAGAAGGTACCTGGGTTTGAAACATCGGCAATCATTGGTAAAGCATTTTCTGCTGTCCAGCTTGCAGGTGTATCGCCACCAACCAAGAAAATTTTAACCTCTCTGGTAATCACCAGATCATTTACATAATCTGCTGTTTTTTTGAAATTTCCAGAAGTTGCTTCAACTGTCCATTGCAAAGCAACAGGGGTGGCCTGATCTGTAAAACCAGCGGCACTTAGCTTATCGCTGATATCTTTATAACCTACAGCTAAAGCAGAATCTAAACCGTTATTGTTTGAGGTATAGGTAAATAAAGGACTAGCAAAGTTGCCACCTTTAGCTACAAACTTGATTTGATATTTAACTAGATTGGCTGCTACTCCAGGAAATGATTTTTGCCATTTAAAGTTCAGGAAATCTGTAGTTGAGTTTGGATTGATCACCAATGAAGTATTCGAAGAAACAGGACCGTACAACAAGAAGTTGGTTACCCCATCGCCCATACGGGTAATGGCAATGTTCATTGCTGTTCCAGTAGTAACTACCTTTACATTGCCATTGGTGGCTTGGATAGCCCAGATCAGGTCAACTTTTGCACCATCTGCAATTGATTTTGCTTTTAGAGCATCGTCTAATTGTTTTTGAGTTAAGGTTAAAGTAGTACTGGTACCCGCATTATCTGATGGAAACTCAATAAGTGGTACGTCTATTGATCCAGTTTTTAACGCAGCTACAAATTTATAGGTAGGTTTTGTGCTTACACCTGGTGTAGCAGCAGTCCAACTAAAAGTAATCTTGTTACTTGGCGTAGCTGAGTTTAATACCAACATGGTATTGTTTACAGGAGCAGCAATAGCAAATGCACCCAGCGCTTCGCCTTTAGACACCTCATCGAATTCTGTTTTTTTACAACCAAAAGCAATTGCTACAACTGCCAATAGTGTATATAATATCTTGTTTTTCATTTTTGAGCTTAATTAAAGACAGTATAAACAACTTCGTTTACAGGAGCGCTTGTAGGTATGTTACCACCATTGGCATCTTTAATACTCCCTGTAAATTGATAGGTGAACTTATTTAGTTTTGTTCCAGCTGGAATGGTAATTACACGATCTGGAATAAATGAATAGGAATAAACAGTTGTAGATTCTTTAATAGCCACTAAACCTGTTTTGGTACCCACTACGGCTCCGGCATCGTTATAAAAAGTTAGGGTAACTTTTACGTCGAACATTCTTTGTACGTTCTGTTCTGTGGCCTGATCTTGGTGAAAATAAACCGTACTCATGTCGGTAGCATCTAATTTACCCGGAAAGATCCTGAACTGTGATGGACTAAATACCAAAGGGTCGAATTTAAAGGGCTTAAAATCTTGTGTTTGTTTAGAGCCATCTTTGCTTTTGCCCAAAAAACCAAAGTTGATTAGTTCTGCAGGGCTTTGGCCAAATAGGGTAGTGCCAGTAAATTTGAAAGTAAATTTGTTAGTGGCAATTTTGGTCATTCTTGCTGCATCAGAAGAATTACCCCATTGACCATTGGTTAAGGCATCTTTACCACCTCCAACACCATCGTTAGAGAACATCCAAAGGTAAACATCGTCTTGTCCAGCCATTGGTGTACCCGTTACATCTAAGGTAATGGTTACTTCGTCTTCTGCGGTAAAAGTAGCAGGGCTGAAGGTAACTTGTGCAAAAGCAAAAGCTACGCTGAAAGTAAATATGATTGATAATATCAGTTTTTTCATGATGGATTATTTTTTAGTGAATTCATAGATATAACTCACGACAATTTTGCCATTTGCTTTTTTGATCTTTCTCAGATAGAATTTTCCGCTTTTTAAACCAGCGTAAGAACCCAAGGTGAGATCGGAAGTCATGTTTCCATTTTTTAATGTAATAATGGTAGGCGCTTTGGCATTGTCTACCACCCAGTTTCCTGTATTAAAATCAGAAATCTTTGGCGAGTTGCCTGGCGTAATGGTAAACGAAGTAGGTGCCCCCGAAGCATCGCCTTGTAAGGCAATAGACAGGTCTTTATAGGCATATACATTGGTAATGTCTAGCTGTTTGTAAGGAAAGCCCTTAGTAGTGGCATCTTGGTCTACCTGGGTAACTTTTGTTAAACCCCAAGTACCCTGCATTTCCTTTAAAATATTGTCTTCGGCACCAATAGGCCCAAATTCTTCTGGCTTGCAACCCCATACCGAGATTACACATAAGGCCAAGATGATATATTTAATATTGTTCATTTCTTATCGAATTTAATTTTAGTTACAGCCACCTTCAACATTGCGTTGGAAACTGGTATTACTTGCCATTTCGCTTACTGGAAATTGTAAGATTAAACCTGTACAATTCCAAATTGCACCGCGTCTATCAATATTTTCGCCTTTGGCACCAATTCTTTTAATTTCATACAAACGGTCTCCTTCTGCTACCATTTCTATCAAGCGTTCTGCACGGGCATTGGCTTTGATCAAAGCGGCCGATGAATTGGCTGGGATAGATTTGGTACCTGCATAGGCTCTGTTCAAGATATCGTTGATATCGCCAACGGCCACACTTAAATTGGTATTTAATTCTGCAGCAGATTCTGCCCTGATCAACTTCATTTCTGTTAAATGGAGTACAGGTACATTAAATCTTTCTTTGTTGTATTTGGTGGTTACAATTTCGCCTGGATATTTTACCGTATTGAACCATGCTTTACGCACATCGTTAGTGGTATTAACAAATGCATAAAAAGCAGGGGTGAACCTTAAGGTTGGCAAGTTAAAATCAGAACGGAAGTTGTCTCTCAATGAACCACCAGTGCTGTAACTGCCTTCAGTATTGATGATCTGAAAAATAGCTTCTGTACTTAATCCTTCAGAAAATCTTTTGGTATAATCTGCTTCGAAAGTGAATCTGCCACTCGTAATTACCTGATTGGAATAAAGATAGGCATTGGTGAAATCGTTCATAGAGAAATAAACCCTTGCCAATAAAGCTTTGGCAGCTAATTTGGTCGGATAACCCGGATTGACATCATTTAGTTTAGTTTCGGCAGTTTTTAGATCGGCGATGATTTGATCGTAAACCTGTTTTACCGTTGCTCTTGTAGCAGGCTCTATCGCTGTGCTTGTTCTTAATGGTACACCTAGCTGGCTATTGTCTGCTGTTGTGCCATAAGGTTGTGCCCAAAAGCGTACAGATATAAAATGAGCAAATGCACGCACAAATCTAGCCTGACCTTCTAAGTCATCTCTTTTAGCAGCAGTAACACCTAAATTTTCGAGCACGGTATTGGCTCGGTAATTGGCCTGATAAATTTCGGTATAGAAACCATTTTTGTAATCGCCAAAAACAGAGGTTTTTCTATTGTAGATCTCGCCGTAATCTCCATTTAACAAATTACCTTGAAGATTGTCTGCCATCAGTTCTGAAATTACCTGATATTTTCCGCCAAATACACCGCCACCCCCTAATATCTGATAAGCTGAATTCATTACCGCTGCTACACCAGCCTCGTCTTTTAAAGCTTCTGCTTTAGTAACCACATTTAAGGGTGGAGCATCTAAAAACTTTTCACAACTTGTTATCCCTGTAACGATCAGTAGTAAACAAACTCCTTTTGCTAGTATTTTATAATTGATTTTCATTTTTCTAATTTTTAAGATGCGTACTAAAATGCTGTTGAAAAGCCAAACGTTATTGTTTTTTGTTGTGGCGTAGTTAAATAGGTCACATTAGGACTCATGTTTCTATCCTGAGGATTTTCAAAATCCCTAGCTATTTCTGGATCGCCACCTGGGTACTTGGTAAAAGTTAAGAGGTTCATTCCAGTAGCAAAAACCCTCGCATTACGCATGCCAATTCTTTTGGCAAAATCGGCTGGGAGGTTATAGGCTAGTGTTAATTCTCTCAACCTAGCAAATGAAGCATCGTATAAGAACATGGTAGAGTTGTAATTCCACTCACTAGATAAGCCCGGATAGTTATTAGAATTCATGGTTAAACGAGGGAATTTTGCAATATCGCCAGGTTTTCTCCATCTATCTGCAATGTCAGTTCTGATGTTCCAATCGGTAACCACACCCAATTGACGTTTGGCAGAGCCATCGTAAATATTGCCACCAATTGCAAAAGTGAATAGGGTAGTTAATTCAAAACCTTTAAAAGTAAATGTATTGGTTAAACCACCTACATAATCAGGAATAACCTTGCCAACGGCAACACGATCATCCAAAGAGAAATTCTTAGTTTGGTAACCATCTTTATTTAACCAGATCGGTAAACCATCATTAGGATCTACACCATAATAACGTACCAAAAAGTTGGTGCCTACTGGTTTGCCCAAAATGATACGGGTATCGTTAGTACCACCACCAATGGCATCAGCCGATAGACTACCGATACTTACTACTTCGTTATAGTTTTTAGAGATGTTAAAATTAGTGGTCCACTTAAAGTTTTTACCATTAACGTTAATGGTGTTTAAGCTCAGCTCTAAACCTTCATTCAGGATTTCGCCCACATTTTGATAAGCAGTGCCAAAGCCTGTTGAAGGAGAGATACCACCATTGATCAATACATCAGAAGTTCTTTTGTTGTAGTAAGCAAACTCTCCAGATAAACGGTTATTGAAGAAACCGAACTCGATAGCAGCATCTATACTTTTTAACTGTTCCCAATGTAGGTTAGGGTTTTCTACGTTTTGTGGGCTGGTAGCAGGATTTCCATTGTACGAACCACTGTTACCAAATTTAGCATAATACTCGCCCGGAGGGATGTTCGCATTACCAGTAATACCATAACTGGCTCTTAATTTTAAATTGCTAATGGTTTTGTTGCCCTTTAAAAAGTCTTCTTGGCTAATGGTCCAAGCAGCAGAAGCAGCAGGGAAGTAACCGTATTTTTTATTTGGACCGAACTTAGACGAACCATCTCTACGCATTAATAGTTGTAGGAAATATTTGTTGTCGTAAGCATAATTGATACGACCAAACAAACTGGCAAAAGTTGTTCTGTTTAATCCATTTACATAATATAGCGAATTGGTTGATGCCATTACAGCCATACGTGCAAATAAAGCAGCTTGGTCTTTAGAGTAAGGGGTATTTGCATCGCCTCCAATACCACTTGGATAACCATTTTGCTCAAAATTTTGTGCTTCGGCACCAGCTAGAATGGTAATTTTGCTTTTATCAATGTTGATGTCGTAATTGGCAGTACCTGTAAAGTTTCTGTTTAAGATTTTGTTGTCCCAACGATTGGCATAACCATTGGCATTGCCAGTTAATTCTTTTGGCGAAAACTGATCTTCTACTACACGCAGGTTATCCATATTGGCAATACCTTTTAAGGTGAAGTTTTTGAAAGGTTTCAATTCTAGGGTAATGCCTGCCAATAAACGTTGATCAACACTTTTCCAATCCATATAATTAATGGTACGGGCAGGATTTGCTCCATTTACCCAATAGGTACCATCAGCATTAAATACCGGATAAATTGGCAAGGCTGTAGACATGGCATCGCCAATACCACCACTCCAAGCAGCACTTACCCTAGTGTTGGTACCTTTACTGTAACCAATATTGATATTTGCCGAGAAATAATTGGTTGGTTTGATATCAACGTTTGCTCTAACACCATATTTCTCGTAAGAGTTGCCTTTTAAAAAGCTCTGGTTGTCGCCATAATTGGCGCTGATATAGGTTCTTAACTTTTCTGTACCTTGACTAAATGACAATTGTTGATCGTTTGATTTTCCAGTTTCTGTAACCAGATTAAACCAATCTGTATTGTTTTGTTGAGCTTGTGCCCAGGTTAAATTTTGTGGCAAGGTAGCTAAACCAGTATTGCCATCGTTTATCCATGCTTCTTGACGCAGCTGTAACCATTCTGGACCATTTACAAAATCTGGTTTGTTGGCATAAGTGCTTAATCCAAATTTAGTAGAGAAGTTAATGGTAGGCTTACCTTGCTTACCACGTTTGGTAGTAACCAATATTACCCCATTTGCACCACGAGAGCCATAAATGCCGGCAGCACCTGCATCTTTTAAGATCTCTACAGATTCAATATCGTTTGCGTTAATGGTAGCTAAAGGATTTTGGTTCATAGCCCCTCTGTTACCATTTAAAAATGGATCGGCCGTTACCGGGATCCCATCAATTACATATAAAGGATCACCACCCGCACTAATAGAGCCAATACCTCTAACTCTAATTACTGAGCCACTACCAGCTAAACCGCTACCTTGCGTAACTTGTACACCAGCAGCTCTTCCTTGTAAGCTGGCTTCAAAACTTGGGGTAGGGAGGGCAGTTAGTTTATCGCCACCTACTCTTGCTATGGAGCCTGTTACCTCACGTTTGGTTTGCGTACCATAACCCACTACAATTACTTCATCAAGACCTTGAGCTTCTGGTTTAAGCTCGAAATTGAGCACCACATTGCCAGCACCAACGGTAGCTGTTAATTTGGTAGCAGCATAGCCAAGATACTTTGCAGTTAGGGTATAAGTTCCACTGTTTAAACCTGTGATTTTAAAGTTTCCATCATTGTCTGTAATTGTGATTTTTTGGGTCCCATCAACCTGTACTGTTACACCAGGAATTGGGAGTTTTGAATCATCAACAATTTTACCAGAAATGCTTCCAGTTTGCGCATAAGTTGTTAATGTGCAGAGTGCAAAAAACATTAACATACAAAGCTTAATGGGGTAAAGTACTTTCATAGAAAAAGCCCGTTTTAAAGGTGAAATATTTGGTTATAATTAATTGTGTATTACACTATTGTAAATTTAGCGTAGCATATGAAAAATCAAAATTTTATGTCATATTTTTTTTGAACGCCATATTTTATACAGGTAAAATGGCCAAAATGACAAATAATTTATGGAGTAATAAATTTAAAATATTTAGTGTTTATAAATTAAATTATTGATTATGAGTTAATTGCGAATCAAAATATCTCAAAATAGTGTAATAATTACACTAAGATGTTTTTTAGTCGATTTTCGGGAACGTTTTCGGGAACGTTCCCGAAAAATTCAAACCAAAATGAAAAGATGTTGCAACATCAAGTACAAAATTCTGCGTGTTTTCGGAAAATCTCGTTTTTTTTTGAAAAAAATTGACCTGAATTTAACTTCAAAAAACAGGGGTAGAGCAGCGCCAAATTTAGCCCTTTGAAGTAGACTCTCTTTGGAACAATTTAGAGTTTAAAACCACCTCACTTGCGGGGTTGATATCGTTCGGATTTTCGAGCATTTTAAAGAGCAGTTCTGCTGCGGTTTTACCTAAATCTGAGGCGGGCTGTGTTACCGTACTTAAAGCCGGATTGAGCAAAGGCGCAATCTCCAAACTTGAGAAACCAATTACTTTTAAATCCTTTGGTATAGAGAGGTTTATGTCGTAACAAGCATAGTAGGTAGCAAAGGCCAAACGCTCTACAGAAGTAAAAACACCATCGGGCTTTAATGTAGTAAAGGCTTCTTTTAAAAGATCGATGTTCTCTTTGTAGTTATTGGTACAATCGATGATCAATTCTTCTTGAAATGGAATTTTAAATTTCTTTAAAGCATCAATGTAACCTTGCATCCTTGTTTTGCCAATAGAAAGGGTTTTATTTACCGCTAAATAGGCAATACGCTTACATCCCTGCTGGATCAGGTGTTTGGTTGCAGAAAAACTACTTTCGTAATCGTTGGTAATTACTCTTGGCGTAATGATATCTTCATAAACACGATCGAAAAATACTAAAGGCAAGCGTTTTTTCGAAAGTTCGTTCAAATAGTTGTGGTCATTGGCCTCACCAGAAACCGACATGATAATGCCATCGGCCCTGCCATTGTGCAAGTGTTTGATAAAAGAGACTTCTTTCTCAAACTGATCGTTGGTGGCATAAATTAGAATGTGGTAACCTTTGGCACTGGCTACCCTTTCAATACCTTGAATGGCCAAAGAGAAATAGTTATTGGCCAACTCGGGTACAATAACTGCTATGGTTTTACTTTTCTGTTCTCTTAAATTACTGGCGTAATGGTTGGGTTGGTAGTTCAATTGCTTAGCCATAGCCAGGATACGTTCTTTTGTAGTGGCGCTAATATCGCTATTGTCTCTAAATGCTCTAGAAACAGTAGAAGTAGAAAGATGAAGGGCTTGTGCTAATTTTTTGATATTGACATTGTCCATTCTACCGGCAGCAATTATATGGGTTTAATTTATTTGTGTGTAAATATAAATGATAAAAAAAGTAATTATTTCTATTTATTTGTTAAATGATTTAAAAAATTAAGTTAAATCGACTAATGATCGTGAAATGATGAAACGAATTTGTCTGTTTTTTGGGTTAATGCTAGTATATATTGGCCTACATGCCCAAGTTAAGGTTCGATTTGAGCTTCAACATATTCCTAAAAGTAAAGATGGAACGCCACAGTATTTTATGGCTGGTAGTTTTAACAATTGGTCGCCAAATGATACCATCTTTAGGTTTAAAAAAGCAGGTGATGGCGGTTATTACATAGATTTAAAATTGAAAGCTGATGCTTACGAATTTAAGATTACCCGTGGTACTTGGGACAAGGTTGAGGCAAGTGCAAATGGAAAAACCATTGGCAATAGATCATTTCAGCTAAAGAAAGATACTCTCATTCAAATTAATGTGGCCAATTGGGCCGATGAATTTGAAAAAGAGCTGCCCAAACACACAGCTTCAGTAAATGTACATGTGGTGGATAGTGCTTTTCTGATTCCGCAATTGAATGCAAAAAGAAAAGTTTGGATCTATTTACCGCCTTCTTATTCTTCTGCTAACAAAAAATATCCTATCTTATATATGCACGATGGACAAAACCTGTTTGATGAATTTACTGGTGGTTACGGAGAATGGGGTGTTGACGAACTTTTGGATAGTGTGATTGCCAAAGGGGGAAAGGAATATATTGTGGTGGGCATTGATCATGGAGGGAGCGAAAGGTTAAAAGAATATAACCCTTACGATAGCCAATATGGCAAGGGGAAAGGCAAGGCCTATGTCGACTTTTTGGTGAATAACCTTAAACCTTATATTGACCAGCATTACAGAACCAAAACCGATTTTAAAAACACTGCCATTGCCGGAAGCTCTATGGGTGGTTTAATTTCTATGTATGCCATTGCAACTTATCCTAAGGTATTTGGGAGTGCTGGGATATTTTCTCCCGCCTTTTGGGTAGGAAAAGCCATAGAAACTGAGCTGAAGAGTAAAGTTGAAGTGCTAAGTAAACATAAAATCTATTTTGTGGCTGGAAACTTGGAAGGTAAAATGATGATCAACGATATGCAAAGTGCCTATCGAATTTTGGATCCTACCGGACAAAATAAAAATATCAAAGTAGTAGAAAAATCCGATGGTAAACATAATGAAGCTTTCTGGCGTAGGGAATTTCCTGCGTTTTATGAGTTTATTAGTAAATGAGATCAGAATAAACTCAAAATACATGTCAGTCTGAGCTTGTCGAAGACAGTAAATACATCAAAAAGTTTTTGGTGTATTTCGAAGGACTCAACGTGACAATAATGAATGTTTACTGATAATATTACAAAATCAATAGGGCCTTTTGCAAATGAGTTTTTTAATTTGCCTTAATGTTTAGAACATAAAAAACTATGGATAAAATAGACTTTAGAAGTGATACCGTTACCAAACCAACACCGGGTATGCTCGATGCGATGATGAACGCAAAAGTTGGCGATGATGTTTTTGGGGAAGATGAAACCGTGAATGCGTTGGAAGAAAAATTGGCAGGTTTATTTAATATGGAAGCTGCGCTGTTTTGTCCATCGGGTACCATGAGCAACCAGATTGCCATTAAATGTTTTACCCAACCTATGGATGAGGTCATCTGCGATCAAACAGCCCATGTTTATCGTTATGAGGGTGGTGGCATTGCCTATAACTCTTTGGCATCTGTCCGCTTATTAAATGGCGAAAGGGGAATTTTAACTCCAGAGTTGATCGAGCCCGAAATTAATGCAGACAATGTCCATTATCCAAATTCTAGTCTGGTTGTGCTAGAAAATACGGTGAATAAAGGTGGAGGTAAATGTTATCAGCTTTCCCAAATAGAACCTATTCATCATTTATGTGCCATTAAAGGAATTAAGCTTCACTTAGATGGTGCTAGAATATTTAATGCTTTGGTGGCCACAGGCGATAAAGCCGCCAACTATGGCAAATATTTCGATGGTATTTCTGTTTGCTTATCTAAAGGTTTAGGTGCACCAGTTGGATCTGTACTGTTGAGCTCGAAAGAAACCATCAATAAGGCCAGAAGAATTAGAAAAGTATTGGGAGGCGGAATGCGCCAAGCAGGGTTTTTAGCTGCTGCAGGTATTTATGCACTAGACCACCATGTTACCCGTTTGGCAACAGACCACCAGCATGCCAAAGCATTGGCAACTGCTTTAACTCAAACCAATTATGTAAGTGCGGTAACCCCCGTTGAAACCAATATTGTACTTTTTGATGTGAGAAATGGACTGAAATCAGATCAAGTTGTAAAGGCATTGGGCGCAAAAGGTATCCTGTGTAACAGTACTTCTGACAAAACCATAAGGTTTGTAACGCATTTAGACTTATCTTCGTCCCTGATTGATCGGGCCATCACAACCATCTCTCAATTGAATTTATAAATACATATGCCTACTATCACTAAGATTTTAATTGCTAATCGTGGCGAAATTGCGTTACGTATTATGCGTTCTGCCAAAGAAATGGGAATTCAAACCGTTGCTGTTTTTTCAGAAGCAGATCGTACGGCCTTACATGTGCGTTATGCAGATGAAGCCATTTGTATCGGACCAGCACCTTCCAACCAGTCATATTTAATCGGATCAAAGATCATTGAAGCCTGTAAACAAACAGGTGCCCAAGCAATCCATCCTGGGTATGGATTTTTATCAGAAAATGCGGCATTTGCAAGAGAAGTAAAAGCTGCAGGTCTGATTTTAATTGGTCCAACGCCAGAGGCCATGGAAATTATGGGCAATAAACTGTCAGCAAAAGCTGCAGCCCTTAAATACCATATCCCTATGGTTCCGGGTACAGAAGAAGCCATTACAGATATCAATGAAGCCAAAGAAAGAGCGGTTGAAGTTGGTTTTCCAATTTTGATCAAAGCAGCAGCTGGTGGTGGTGGTAAAGGAATGCGTATTGTAGAGAAAGTGGCCGATTTTGAAGAACAGATGCATTTGGCCGTAAGTGAGGCTACTTCTGCTTTTGGAGATGGATCGGTATTTATTGAAAGATACGTAACATCTCCACGACACATTGAAATACAGGTTTTAGGCGATACACATGGCAATATTGTTCATTTATTTGAACGTGAATGTTCGGTACAACGCAGGCACCAAAAAGTAATTGAAGAAGCACCATCGTCTGTATTAACCCCAGAAATTAGAGAACGAATGGGTAAATGTGCGGTAGATGTGGCCAAATCTGTAGCTTATGTTGGTGCAGGTACAGTAGAATTTATCTTAGATGAAAACCTCGATTTCTTTTTCCTAGAAATGAATACCCGTTTACAAGTTGAACATCCGGTTACAGAAATGATTACTGGATTAGACTTGGTGAAAGAACAAATCAAAATAGCCAGAGGTGAAGCTTTGAGTTTTAAACAAGAAGACCTGAAAATTAATGGCCACGCCATGGAGTTAAGGGTATATGCAGAAGACCCATTAAATAATTTTCTACCAGATATTGGTACTTTACAAACCTACACTACGCCTAAGGGCAATGGGGTAAGAGTTGATGATGGTTTTGAAGAAGGAATGGAAATTCCGATCTATTACGATCCGATGATTGCCAAATTGATTACTTATGGCAAGGATAGGGCAGAAGCGATAGAGCGAATGATCCGAGCTATTGAAGAATATGACATTACGGGCATACAAACCACATTGAGCTTTGGTAAATTTGTAATGCAGCATCCAGCTTTTACTTCAGGTAAATTCGATACCCATTTTGTAGGCAAATACTTTAATGCAGATAGCTTAAAAAATGACAAGGAAGAAGAAGCCATGTTGGCGGCATTAACCGCTGTACTGTTGTTGCAAAAAGAAAAAGTAAAAATTGATGGTGTTGCTCAAAGTACACAAACAGAAAGCAACTGGAAGAGAAATAGAAAGGACTATATTTAAATGTTTACAGGAATAATAGAAACACTGGGCGAGGTAGAAAATATTGTTAAAGAAGGCAGCAATATGCATTTTACCATTCATTCTGAGATCTGTGCAGAACTGAAGATAGACCAAAGTGTGGCCCATAACGGGGTTTGTTTAACTGTAGTAGCTCTAGCAGACCATTCGCATACGGTTACCGCTATTGAAGAAACCCTGAATAAAAGTAGTTTGGGCAATTTAAAAATTGGCAGCAAGGTTAATTTAGAACGTTGCATGCAGATGAATGCCCGTTTAGATGGACATATTGTACAGGGTCATGTAGACCAAACTGCTACCTGTGTTATGGTAAATGAATTGGATGGTAGCTGGGAATACCGATTCCAATATGATTCAGCCTTAGGTAATGTTACTGTAGAGAAAGGTTCTATCTGTGTAAATGGGATCAGTTTAACCGTAGTTAATTCTGCTCTAGATGAGTTTTCGGTATTTATTATTCCTTATACTTTTGAGCATACCAATTTGCACGAGGTAAAAGTTGGCGATACAGTTAACCTAGAGTTTGATATTATTGGTAAATATGTGGCCAGGTTAATGGGCAATCAATCATAGCGAATTTCCAGCTTAATGTACAGTAAAGAAGAAGCTTCTAAAATCCGTCAGCAGTTCTGGATTACCTTTGGTAAATACCTTAAGCTCATTCCATCGGCAGAAGGTTTAGCTATTAATTGGATCAATTATAAAACAGGGGTGAAAAATGTGTTCTTTAGAATGAATGCAGAGCAACACCAAGCTGTAATTGCCATTGAGCTTACCCATAGTGATGAAGAGATTAGAAACGAATTTATAGCACAGTTTAAGGCCTTAAAGCTGTTGTTTACTGCAGCCGTAAATGAGGAGTGGGAGTGGGAAGAAAATACAACCAACGAATTTGGTGCACCAATGAGTAGAATTTCTAAAACGCTACATGGTGTAAGTATCTATAACCAACAAAACTGGCCCGATCTGATCTCATTTCTAAAACCAAGACTCATTGCATTAGATCAATTTTGGGTAGAGGTAAAACCCCTTTTCGAAGATTTATAGTTGTTAAGTTGTACGTTATAAGTTAAAGGTTAAAAGTAGAAAGTTCAAAGTCGCCAATATTCACAAAGTATGATGGTATGGTAGGCATCCTCACAGAATTGATGCATTTTATATCTATTCCCTATTTACAATTCACTATTCCCCACTTAAACTAATGAACTATTGAGCAAATGAACTTCCCGACTTTCGGACTTCAAAATTTCTACTACCGAACCAACAACTTAACCTATTCCCCATTCCCTATTTACCATTTCCTACTTACTTCTTCAATTCTAATATCCTGCTTTTGGTATACTCAATCTGTTCTTTTTCTTTATCAGCATCTGGTTTGCTCTTTAGGTACAGGTTGTAATAGGTCAGTGCATTTTTTGCTTGTTTCAATTTGAGGTCGTAGACCAGCGCTAAACGATAGTATAAACTTGCACTGGGTTTATTAAAGGAAAGGCCCTTTTTATAGGCCGCAATGGCATTGGTAGGTTGATCATTCGCTTCATAAATTGCACCAAGGGTGGCATAATAATTCACGGTATTTACTGAGATTCCTTCCTCAATGGTTTTTTTAGCATAAGTGGCCGCCAGCTCATATTTTTTTTGCTCTCTATAACAGAGTGTCATATAATATAAAGTAGCTTCGGTCTGTTTGTCCATTTTTTCTAATATCTGATATAAGAGGAGGCATTTTTGATAGTTCTTTAAAAAGAAATAAGCCTTACCCACATCTTTTACCACATTGGCATCCACTTCATTTTGTAGGAGTTTTTCACCTACTGCAATCACCTCATCGTATTTTTTTAGTTCGTTGGCAATAGGTAGTTGTGCTTCTAATAAAAAAAGATTACTTGTATCGGCTACAATAGCAGTTTTTAGAATGTCGTAAGCAGGTTGAAAGAGACCCAATAGTTTGTAGGCTTGGGCAAGGTCGTAAGCCACAATAGGATCAGCTGCGTTTAAACGGTTGGCCTTATTGAGATAAGATACTTTGAGTTGCAGGCTATCCACGGTTAGGTCGGCCAATTGTTTATAAGCCTTAAAGTTGTTCGAGTCTAATTGGATAATATTTTTTAGAAAGCTTTTTGCTTTGGCATTTTGCCCTTTGCGTACACTGATACTGGATAGGCTGAATAATACAGGTAAAAATGTTGGCTGCTGTGCATATATTTTAAGGTAGTTTTTTTCAGCCTCAGGTAACTTGCCAGCCATGAGGTTACAATAAGCAATTTGGTTCAATACTTTTACATCTTGGGTACCATCTGGGTAAATGCTTTGTAGATATTGTGCTGCTTCGGCATAACGTTGTGTTTGATAGAATTCTAACAATTTTTCTGCATCTATGGTACGGGTTTGTGCGCTAACAGTTTGCTGAAAGAGAATGCAAATCAAGAATAGGAAAATATTTTTCATAAAGGCCATTAAAAAAACTAAATTATTAGTTAATTTATTAAATTCCAAATGCTGACACCATTAAAATGGCAATTTTCAAAACTTTTTCCGCTCAAATTGGTTCTATTAAACAAACAAGACAGTTATACATTAATTAAAATAGTGAATATGGATACTTTAAAGAAGTTTGAATTAATGGAAAAAATTGTGAGAGAGTTAGAAGATCTACAACACTCGCAACAGGCAATTATCCAAAAGATTGGAAAAATTGAAGTGGATAATATAGAGCTAGGGGATAAAAAGTTAGACAAAGATCTACCAGACATGCACCAACGTGTAGCGGATAATTTAGATTCTATTGTAGATATCTTAGCTTACTTTGCAGACAAAACACAAAACTTTGGCAATAAAAACAATGTCGATGCCTTAAAAGAACAACAAAGTATTAATGAAGCTACAGGTCATTAATAGAAAGCAGGGTTAGCAATGAGTTAGCCCTGCTTTTATTTTAATATGGAATTACCGATTGAAAACGATGGAGTTTAACCATAAGCATTAACCGTTGGCAAAGAGATGCAAAACTTGGCACCTGCGCCGGGTTTACTTTCTACAAAAATATCCCCATCATTACGGGCCATAAAATCTTTACAAACAATTAAGCCCAAACCTGTACCTTTTTCGTTTAAAGTACCTCTGGTAGATATGCTTTCGTCTTTAAAAAGTCTGGCCAATACATCTTCGCGGATACCTACACCATTATCTTTAATGCAGACCAGCATGGTGCTATTTTTCTGATAGGCCGCTGTAATGTGGATCTCACAGTTTTCATTACAAAACTTAATGGCATTGTTAAGGATGTTCCTTACCACAATTTGCACCATTAACACATCAGCAAAAACCATTTCGCCCGGAAAAACATCGTGGATAATCTGTATCTTTTTAAGACTTGCAGCAGGTAAGTGGTAATTAATTTCGTTGATAATGAGGTTTCTTAAATTGAAAAACTCCTTTTTAATTCCAAATCCTTTCAATTGACTTCTCGACCAGTGTAAGATATTTTCCAAAAGATCGGTGGTGTAAATAATGTCTTTACTTAAAGTTGGAGAGATGGTTTTAAATTCATCGTTGGTAATCTGATCGTTCGCAATCATCTTTAAAACTTCCGATAAATTAACTAGCGGTCCTCTTAAATCATGAGCAATGATAGAAAATATCCGGTCTTTTAACTGATTCAACCTTTCCAATTCATTGGCTTGTTCTCTGGCACGAATGGTATCCTGTTTAAACGCAGTTAGATCTTGTAGTTTAATAATGCTAAAATCACTGTTAATCTGGTTGTCGTTCAAAAAAAGGATATCAGCTTCTAAAAACAGATTTTGTTCATTCACCATAATATTGAGTTCCATTTTTCCGGGAATATGTGCATTGATCTTTTCAAAAAATGCAGGCTGATCTGGGAAAATATCGACAAGTGAAGCACCGATCAGTTTGCTCCCTTTTTTCAAATGGATATATTTCTTGATCGATTTATTGTAATCTATTACCCTATTTTTTTGATCAAGGACAAAGAAACCATCTCGCATCAACTCCAATACCTTCTCTCTGGCCAATGGAATAATGTCGAAAAGCTTGAAACGAAAAATTCCGATCAGAATTAAAAAACTGGTTACAATAAAAGCAAAAGGGGTGATGTCTACATGTCCGAGGGGTCTGTAGCCAAGTAAGTAGCATAAATTTGCAGCCCAAGGAATAAATGCGGCAATAATGATGCTGTAGTTCTGCTTTCTATAAATCGGATCAGAAGTTCTGAACTTTGCCAAGATCAAGTAACAACCACAGGCCAACAGTAGATAAAAATAAACGGTAAAGAGTTGATACCATAAACCTGTTTCGATATTGGCCATTGGAAAAGGCCCACTGGTATCTACCGATATGTTTTTATAGTATAAATGATGGTATTGGTTGGTCCATACCATTGCCACGGTAATGATTGGAACAATAAGGATCAAAGTGATGTTGCGAGGTTTTTTATACCAGCAATCTTTACCACAAAACTGTAGGCAAAATAAAAACCAGTTTAAGGGCAAGGTAGCAATACCCAAGTATTCAATATTGATAAAGAATTTGATTTGAGAGAGCGTGCTGCTGGCCAACTCTAAACCATAGGCAATAGACCATATGGAGTTGGAGAACATCATTAAGCTAAACCATTGTACTGCCTTGCCGCCTTTTCTGAAAATGTAATTGGATAGAATAATTGTTGCAAACCCACATGCTAATAAAATAACGGCATAGGTATTGTATGTAAAGTTCATTTAAGGGTCATGAAAAATATCCAATAATGGTAATATTGAATTTCAATAGGGAGCGACTAAAACTACACAAATTGGCTTTCAATTTAAAATATTATTAAATTTACATAAATAAATTATCTTACAAGTTTATAATATTTCGTTATGAGAAAAATCATCCTATCTATGTTGCTGATCAGTTTTAGCTGTTTAGCCTACAGTCAAGCGTTACCTACATTTCAACTTGGAGTAAAAGGGGGAGTAAATCTTTCTAAATTTAAAACCTCAAATACCTTTAGCAGCGACAACCAAGCAGGTTATTATGCGGGTATATGGGCACGTATTGGTGGTGCAGGCATCTATCTGCAACCCGAACTTTATCTATCTGGTAAAAATACCACTTTAACAAGCAATGCTGGGCAAGACAATAAAGTGAAATTTAAAAGCTTGGATATCCCCGTATTAATCGGAACCAAATTTGGTGCTGCGGGTTTTGGTCTGCGTTTAAATACTGGCCCAGTTATTTCATTTAATTTAGATGAAGATCAAAATTTTGGTCAGGCAGCTTCTGCTGCATTTAATGGCAAGTTTAAAGACAAGGCATTTGCATGGCAGTTTGGGGCAGGTGTTGATATTGGTAAATTAAGTGCCGACTTGAGGTATGAGTCTGGACTTTCTAAGATCAATTCAGATGGTTATCCAACTACCAAATTGAACTTGTACACCCTAGGTATTGGCTTTAGAATATTTTAATTAGACCATCTTTTTGGTTAAACGAGGAATGGGTAATCTTTTAGAGGTTGCCCATTTTTTTTGGCTTCAAAATTGATGATGTATTTATACTCAACCCTAAATCTTATCACTATGAATATCAAAGAACTGTTGTTAAACGGACAAAGCTTTTTAGCGCTATTGAAAGAGTTCGCAATTGAAGCAAAAGACATCATTATTCAGGACGAAGAGATGATCCTTGCTGACCAAAATTTAGCACAAAGCGAGATTGTAAAAGAGACAATCTGTATAGAAGGTAAAAACAAAGATGGGATTTTTAATTTTTTTGGAACCTTACATTGCAATTTGTTAAATCAATTGGCAGTTTTCGAAATGCAGGGTTTTGAGCGGGTTGGCCTACGTACCAATTAGTTTTTTTCTTTAACTATTTCTTTCAATTCGTATAAAAAAGCACCTTTAATTGGGCGTATAGGTCTTTTAGTGGCATCGCTCAATACTTTTACAAAACAGGCGCCATAATAGAATATAAACGAAGAGTAGAATACAAATAGCATAATTAGAATGATGGAGCCTGAGGCACCATAAACGTTGCCAATGTTACTTAACGGCAGCATAATGCGTAAAATGTATTTTCCGAGTGTAAATAATATTCCAGTTAACAAACCACCACGAACTGCAATTTTCCAGCTTGGTCTGCCATTGGTTAAAAATCTAAAAAGTACGGCAAACCAAGTGGTTACAATAATAACAAAGAGAAGTTGGTTTAAAATGGAGAGAAAAATCTTTCCGAAGGTTGGCGAAGCGGTGTTGATATAGGTGCCTATAAAAGCCTGAATACTATCTGTTAATAAGCCTACAAAGAATAAAATGCCTGCCAGCAGAATAATTACCATAGAACGGCCTCTAAGTTTGAGGTTAAATAAAATTCCTAACTTCTCATTTAGTCCAATGCTCCAAATTTGGTCCATAGAGTTTTTAATGACCCCAAATAGTGTGGTGGCCACAAAAATAAAAAATACAAAACTGAGAATGGTTGCCCACCAATTGTAATCGATACCCCTAATATTACGTAGCGTAAAACGAATCTGTTCGGTACTGCTTTCATCTAAAATACTCGATAAACGCTCAAACAATTGTTTGGCCATAATTTTTCGGTCTACAAAAAAACCGAATAAACGGATTAAAATGAGCAAGATGGGAGGGAGGGCGAAATTGGCAAAAAAGGCAGTGGCACCTGCTAAACGTAAAGGGTCGTTCTTTCTAAATAACTTAAAAGCTATTCTAAGATGTTTGAAGAATAATTGTGACCTTTTTATTGTTTTAGCGTACATCTTTACATTTTACCCCAGTTACCAAAATTAATAAAATTATACCAATAAATGGCTTTTTAGCGGTTAAAGTATGTTTTTGCTTGGCTGTAACCATATAATTCATCCTTTGCATTAAACAATCGAGAAATAAATTAAATTTACAGCTCAATAGTACTGTAAAGCGCTGATCTATGAAATCTCTATTTTTAACTGGACTCTTTTTGAGCTTGTTCTGCTTATGTGGCTCTGCCCAAGAAATTAAATATACTACCTCAAAAAATAGCTGGAACGCCGATTCATTGGGCAACCAAAGGGTATTGGTCAGTTTTGCAGGTATAGGTAAAATTGCCAAAGTAGCTATCGCATGGCGGAGGAGTGATCCAAATCCTGAGCAAAAGATGATCATTGTACAAGATGCCCGAACAGGAAAGAAAATTAACCATATTTTGCCCTTGTCCATTACCAAAGAAAATGGACTGATCTGTTTCGAACCAGAAAGTGGAGCAGGTCAATATTACATTTATTACCAACCTTATAAAAACGAAGGTAGGTCTAACTATCCTAAAGGAGTTTATCCTAAACAAGAAAAATTAGCAGATTGGATGACCAAAAAAGAAGGTGAAGCCATTCCGGTAAATGCTAAAGTAGTACAGATCGAATCTATCAATGCTTTCAATAGCTTGTATCCGATGGAGGTAATTGCTACATCAACTGAGGTAGCGCAACTCAAAGCCAAAAATGCAGAACCGGCTTATCTTGTTTTCCCAGAAAATAGAAATTATCCAATTGTGATGAAGAATGACATTCCACAACGTTGGATCATTAAAGGGCCACAAAAAACATTTACTGATCAGGCTTTAAGAGGTGAGAATTTCTCCTTCCAGTTGGGCATTTATGCGTTAAAAGATTTGCAGCAGGTGAAGTTAAAATTTAATGACCTGAAAGATAAGGTCGGCAATAAAATTTCTGCAAAACTGATTTCTTGTTTAAATACAGATGGGGTAGCTTATGATGGAAATCCGCTAAGTAAGGAAGTAAATGTTGCACAAAACCAAGTACAGGCGTTATGGTGTTTGTTAACTATTCCAACTACTGCTAAGGCAGGCAAGTATAGTGGAACAGTAACTGTTTCTGCTGCCAATGCACCTAGTCAGAATATTCAGTTAACCATTCAGGTTGGGGCACAATTGAGTAAGGAAAATGGGATCAACGAACCTTGGAAACAAACCCGTTTAACTTGGCTAAATTCTACACTTGCCCAAAAAAATACGGTCATTGCTCCATATACAGCATTGGTAGTGCAAGGAAATACCATAGGCCTTTTGGGCAGAAAAGTTGAGTTAGATAAAAATGGTTTTCCCAAACAAATCCAAACCTTCTTTAGTCAGGAAATGACAGATTATACCACTACCCCAAATAATTTATTGGCAGAAAATATCCATTTCCACTTTGTACGCAAGGCTGATGGCAAAAATATAAAGCTGAATGATGGCGGTGTTGAGTTTACCAAAAAAGAAGCAGGTACCGTACAATGGAAAACCAAAAATGCGAACGACAGTTTGCGGATGGAGGTAAATGGTAGTTTAGAATTTGATGGCTTTTTAACCTATACAGTTAAAGTTACAGCTTTACAAGATGTTGATTTGAAGGATGTAACAATGCATATTCCATTTAACAAAACAGCCGCGACTTATATGATGGGTTTTGGACAAAAAGGTGGTCTTCGCCCTGAGCAGGTAGAATGGAAATGGGATGTGGCCACTAAAAATCAGGATGGAGCATGGTTGGGCAACGTTAATGCTGGCTTGCAATATTCGCTACGTGATGAAAAATATGTAAGGCCATTAAATACCAATTTTTACCTACAAAAGCCTTTACTCTTGCCTACATCATGGGGTAACGGAAACAAAGGTGGGGTTACCATTGGCATTAAGGGAAGTTCTATGTTGGCTAATAATTATACAGGCGAACGCCAGATGAAAAAAGGAGAGGTGCTGTATTATAACTTTACTTTGTTAATTACGCCTTTCCATACCATAGATACCGATTTTCAATGGGCAAACCGTTTTTACCATAAGTACAATAGTATTGATAGCATTAAGGCAACGGGCGCAACGGTAGTAAATATTCACCATGCTACACCAATCAATCCGTGGATCAATTATCCATTTATTGAACATGCTAAAATGAAAAGTTACATTGATGAAGCGCATCAAAAAGGATTGAAAGTGAAAATCTACAATACCGTACGAGAACTGTCAAACCGGGCTTACGAAACTTTTCCGATGCGCAGTTTAGGTCACGAAATCTATTCTCCAGGTAAGGGTGGAGGTTTTTCTTGGTTACAAGAACACATAAAGGACGATTATATCGCCGCCTGGTTTGTGCCTGAGATTAAGGATGCAGCCATTGTAAATAGTGGAATGAGCCGTTGGCACAACTATTATGTGGAAGGTATGAACTGGTTAACCAAGAATGTGGGTATTGATGGCATTTACCTAGATGATGTAGCGTTTGATCGGATTACCATGAAACGGGTAAAACGGGTGCTGACCCAAAATGGACATCCAGGAATTATTGACCTGCACTCTGCCAACCAATACAACAAAAGTGACGGTTTTAACAATAGTGGCAATTTGTATATGGAACATTTTCCTTACCTGAACAGGTTATGGTTTGGAGAATATTTTGATTATGAGAAAAATAAGCCCGATTTCTTTTTAACTGAAGTAAGTGGTATTCCTTTTGGCCTAATGGGTGAGATGTTACAAGATGGGGGTAACCAATGGCGTGGCATGGTGTACGGAATGACCAATCGTTTGCCTTGGTCTGGAAATAATGATCCACGACCAATTTGGAAAGTATGGGATAATTTTGGAATGAAAGGAACAAAAATGATCGGGTACTGGTCTGAAAACTGTCCGGTTAAAACAAACAATGGCGAAGTGTTAGCCACCGTTTATCAAAAACAAGGAAGTGCTTTGGTGGCGATAGCAAGTTGGGCCGATCAAGATGTAAAGGTAGCATTGACTATAGATTGGAAGAAATTAGGTATTGATCCAGCAAAGGCGAGTATTGTAGTGCCAGAAGTTCAGAATTTTCAGGTAGGAGCTAATTTAACAGCACAAAGTGAATTGACCATTCCAAAAGGGAAAGGTTTGTTGATTGTGATTAAAGAAAAATAAAACTTATGGCTTAAAGTGGATTAAAAATCCACAATTATTTTAGTCGAGATGGCACATCTCGACCAACACTCAATAAAAAAAGCGAACAATTCTTGCAAACATTTTATGGTGTTTAATGGTTATACTCGAAAAAATAGCTGATGAATAATTTCTTTAGAACTATAATTGCAGGCTATGGTGCCAAAAAACTAGGTGGAGGTTGTTTGTCAACCATTCTCATATTTGTGATCATCTATTATGCTTTAGGGCATTGTTAAAGGGATGATGATTACATAAAAAAGCTCCATTTATAATTGAAATAAATGGAGCTTTTTGTTATTTTCTTAAAAAATCTGTCACGTTGAGCCTGTTGAAACGTTGCTTTAAGTCTTCGACAAGCTCAGACTGACAACGATCGGGTTATGTGACTATAAATTTCCTCTTAACTCTTGTTCGCGTTCTAACGATTCAAATAAAGCTTTAAAGTTACCTGCACCAAAAGATTGTGCACCTTTACGTTGAATAATTTCGAAGAAAAGTGTCGGGCGATCTTCTACTGGTTTGGTAAAGATCTGCAACAAATAACCTTCCTCATCACAATCAACCAAAATGCCTAAGCCTTTTAATAGCTCAATTTCTTCGTCAATTTCACCTACGCGATTTGGCATCATATCGTAATAAGCCTCTGGTGGTGCACTTAAAAATTCAACACCTCGAGCCTTAAGTTCTTTTACTGTTTTTACAATATCTTTGGTAGCTACAGCAATGTGCTGTACGCCTTCACCTTCGTAAAACTCTAAATACTCTTCAATCTGCGATTTCTTTTTACCTTCTGCTGGCTCGTTGATCGGGAATTTAGAGAAACCATTTCCGTTGCTCATTACCTTACTCATTAAAGCAGAATATTCAGTATTGATCTGTTTGTCGTCAAATGAAAGGATGTTTACAAAACCCATCACCTCTTCATACCATTTTACGGTTTCGTTCATTCGGTTCCAACCCACATTTCCTACACAATGGTCAATGTACAAAAGACCAGCATCGCTAGGGTTGTAGTCGCTGTTCCACTCGCGGTAACCCGGCATAAATGGACCTGTATAGTTTTTGCGCTCAATAAACATGTGTACGGTTTCGCCATAGGTATAAATCCCCGACATTTTTACCTCGCCATGCTCATCAGTTAGCGTTTGTGGTGCCAAATATGGTTTTGCTCCACGTTTGGTCGTTTCTTCAAAAGCGCTATAGGCATCATCAACCCAAAGGGCCAATATCTTTACCCCATCGCCATGGCTTTTAACGTGCTCAGCAATAAGACTATCAGATTTTAGCGCAGTGGTTAAAATTAACCTGATCTTGCCTTGTTGTAAAACATACGAAGCTCTGTCGCGAACGCCAGTTTCTGGTCCAGCATAAGCTAAAGATTGAAAACCGAAGGCTGTTTTATAATAATGTGCAGCTTGTTTGGCATTACCTACATAAAACTCGATATAATCTGTTCCATTAATAGGAAGAAAATCTTGTGCCTTTGCTATTTTTTCTGCAAATGTTTGTGTTGTCATTTTTGTTGTAATGTTTAAAAGTTTTAAGGTTTGAATGTTAAATCTTGCCTTATCCTAAAAATTCTTAAATTCTGCTCTTATTCTACATTAATCTGCCAGCTGGTGTGGTAACTTTCGTCTTCAATATCAACTGCATCTTGTGTTAACATTAAAGGTCTGAAAGGGTCTATCATTACCGCTAACTCTTCTGTTTTTTCTTTACCAATTGATTTTTCTACAGTTCCTGGGTGCGGTCCGTGAGGAATTCCACCCGGATGGAGCGTAATCTGTCCTTTTACCACGCTTTTACGGCTCATAAAATCACCATCTACATAATACAATACTTCATCGCTATCTACATTGCTATGGTTATATGGTGCAGGAATCGATAAAGGATGGTAATCGTATTTACGTGGAACGAAAGAGCAGATCACAAAGTTATGCCCTTCAAAAGTTTGGTGTACTGGTGGTGGTTGGTGCAAACGACCGGTAATCGGTTCAAAATCATGGATTGAAAATGCCCATGGATAATGGAAACCGTCCCAACCCACAAAATCAAAAGGATGGGTGCCGTAAGTATAAGGATACATGATCCCTTGTTTTTTGATCAATACCTTAAAATCTCCAAACTCATCAATAGTCTCGAGGTTTTGAGGACGTTTGATATCTCTTTCGCAAAAAGGAGAATGCTCTTCCAACTGCCCAAAAGCATTACGATAGCGTTTTGGGGTACGGATTGGGCTAAAACTCTCTACAATAAAAAGACGGTTTTTCTCATCATCAAATTCCAATTGATAAATGGTGCCACGAGGAATAACCAAGTAATCGCCATATACAAATTTGATCTGGCCAAAGCCAGTTTTCAAGGTGCCACTTCCTTCGTGGATAAAAATCACTTCGTCTGCCTGACTATTTTTATAGAAATAATCGGTCATAGATTTTTTAGGAGCAGCCAAAGAGATGTGCAGGTCGCTATTGACCAAAACTGGCTTGCGGCTCTTCAGGTAATCGTCTTCTGGTTTGATGTTAAAGCCAATCAAACTGGTGTGACGTAAGTGTTTTTCTCGAGCAATTTTGGGCTCTACAGAATAAGGTTCTCCTAAAGATTTTACAATTGTAGGTGGATGGCAATGGTAAACCAATGAGTATAAACTCGAGAAACCTTCGGTAGAAACCAATTCTTCAGCATATAAATTGCCATCGGGTTTACGAAAAACCGTATGTCTTTTAGCTGGAATTGTTCCTAAGGTATGGTAAATAGGCATAGCGTTAGGTAATTTGGTTAGTATGTAAAATATATAACGATAAAAACGTGAAAACGTTTGAATTGGTGCGCTTAGAATGAAAGGGCTTAAAAAGAATATTGGGCAAAAATGATCTTTGAAAGCATGGCATACCTAAATGCAGCGAGAACCTCGTTTGCATTGTGATTTTGATATGATGAATGGCTGATCATTTACGAATCTAAATTACGGTTTAAATAGCAAAGTTCAAATTTCTTTCCTTACTTTTAAAATATGTCTATCCAATCTGAGCATCATCAAGACGAAGAAAAGCTAGCTGCTGCAAAGGCGGCTGTAGCTTTGGTTAATGATCATGATGTGGTAGGTTTGGGCACAGGTTCTACAGCAACTTTTGCCATTCAAGAATTGGCTGCAAGGGTAAAAAATGGTTTACAGATTAAAGGTGTGGCAAGTTCAGTTAAAACCGCAACGTTGGCTATTTCTTTAGGCATTGAGATGCTCGAGCTTGGAACAGTTAGCCATATCGATATCAGCATTGATGGTGCCGATGAATTTACGGAAGACCTTACTTTAATTAAAGGTGGTGGTGGAGCCCTTTTTAGAGAGAAAATAGTAGCCTCGTTAAGTAAAAATAGTATTATCATTACAGATGCCTCTAAAAAAGTAACAAAGCTTGGTGCTTTTAAAGTGCCTGTTGAGGTTGTACCTATTGCTTATCAATATGTTGTAACCCAGATTGAAAAACTAAATGGGCTAACAAAGCTGAGGTTAAATGGAGCAGAAACCTATTTAACAGATAACCATAATTATATAGTAGATGTAGACTTTGGTTTAATAAACGAGCCAGGAAAATTATCGGTAGACTTAAATCAGATTGATGGTGTTTTTGCTCATGGTCTGTTTGTTAACCTTACCGCTCAAATAATAATGGCAAAGGAGGGGAGCTTAATTAAATTTACAAAGCCTAAATAGATATCAATCAATTTGTTCCTGATTTTCTTAGCCAAAAGAATTGTACAGTTTAATGTAAAACACTAGCTTTATTCCATTATTTAGCCAAATATCATATGAAATTAGTATCGTATAAAACCGAAGATAGAGAGCACCTAGGTGTTTTTGTAAATGGACATATTTACAATCTAAATTCTTGCAACAAGTTAATTCCTGACGACATGAATGCCTTTTTGCAAGGTGGAGATGCTTTAATGGAAAGAGCCAAACAGATCAATCAAGATATTATTAGTGGCGCTTTACAGCCTAAGGAAGAAATATTCTACGAAATTTTGGCGCCAGTTCCACATCCTACTTCTTGTAGAGATGGATATGCTTTCCGTCAACATGTGGCTGCAGCAAGAAGAAACCGTAAGGTTGATATGATTGCCGAGTTTGACCAATACCCGATTTTCTATTTTACCAACCACAATGCTATTCAAGGTCCCGGAGAAATAGAATGTATGCCAGATCATTTCCAGAAATTGGATTTCGAATTGGAAGTTGCGGTAGTAATTGGTAAAAAAGGCCGTAATGTAAAAGCGGCAGAGGCAGACGATTATATTGCAGGATACATGATCATGAACGACATGAGTGCCCGTACTTTACAAATGGAAGAGATGTTGTTGAATTTAGGTCCGGCAAAAGGAAAAGATTTTTCGACTGTAATTGGCCCTTGGTTGGTAACACCAGATGAGTTGGAGCCTTATAAAGTAGCCGCTAAACCAAACCATGTTGGCAATGCCTATAACTTAAAAATGACTTGTAATGTAAATGGAGTAACCTTATCTGAAGGTAACATGGCAGATATGGATTGGACCTTTGCAGAAATTATAGAGCGTTGCGCTTATGGAGTTGATATTTTACCAGGAGATGTAATTGGCTCTGGAACCGTTGGTACAGGTTGTTTATTAGAATTGAATGGTACAGGTCTGTTAAATGATCCAAACTACAAAGTGCAATGGTTACAAGCTGGAGATACTGTTGAAATGGAAATTACTGGCTTGGGCAGTTTAACCAATATCATTACTAAAACGGATACCGACTTTTCGATACTTGCCTTAAAAAAATAAAAAACGTTTTTGAAAATCAAGGTACTGGGCATATCGGTTGCTGCGGTCCTGCCATACACTTTATCCCGATGAAAAATCGGGATGCTCGTTCCTGTCAGGTTTAAATTACTTAGGTAAAACCTACTATGATAAACCCGACAGTAGCGGAAATACTTTTTGCAAGTAATGGTTTTGTGCTATTGGTACAAACATTTACAAAAAGATTGGAGCAAATGGCGGGGCTAACATTAATCGAAGCTGCTCTAATTGATTTTCGATATCAATGATAAGTTATTAAAATTCAACGTACAATGCTAACTCTAAACTGTGACGATTTAAGCCCTGTTCAATTGCAGAATTATCTGCAATATGCCATTGCTCCTCGTCCAATCTGTTTTGCTTCTACTATTGATGCCGATGGGCGCATCAATCTGAGTCCCTTCAGTTTTTTTAACATGTTTAGTACCAACCCACCAATGTGTATCTTTTCTCCGGCACGTAGGGTGAGAGACAATACCACTAAACATACTTTAGAAAATGTGCTTCAGGTTAAAGAATGTGTAATTAACATTGTTGATTATGCCATGGTACAACAAACCAGTTTGGCCAGTACAGAATATGGCAAAGGGGTAAATGAATTTGAGAAAGCCGGGTTTACCATGTTAGAGTCGCATTTGGTTAAACCGCCAAGAGTGGCAGAGGCGCCAGTGCAATTGGAATGTGTGGTTAAAGAGGTAATTGCTTTGGGCGATCAGCATGGAGCGGGTAACTTGATACTGGCCGAAATTAAACGCATCCATATTAAAGAAGAGATTTTAGACGAAGATGGCAAAATAGATCAAGCGAAGATCGATCTGGTAGCTCGTTTAGGTGGCGATTGGTATTGCCGAGTAACTCCAGAAAGTTTATTTAAAGTAGCCAAACCTTTAACTACCTTAGGAATAGGGGTGGATGCTTTACCGGTTTCGGTGAGAAACTCTAACGTTTTAACTGGAAATGATTTAGGGATGTTGGGTAACATTGAGCAGCTGCCAACCGAAGACGAAATTGATGCCATGCGATGGAATACTGCTGTTAAAGATATTTTAGATGCCACTATTGGCGATGCCAATAACCGTGAAAGAGAATTGCATGAGCTGGCTAAAACTTGGCTAAACTTAGGGAAGGTAAGTGATGCTTTAAAGGTAGTATTGCTTTAAAAGCATTCTTGGTTCGTGGGGCACGAACCAAGAATATAAATTTATCCGGCACCTTCGTAAGCTTGCTTTAACCAATCAATTACGAAGGCATCCACATCAGCTTCATTTTCTAATTTGATACGGTGTGTACACATGGCATTGAAACTTCCGGCAAGTTCTAATTTGCCTACAGCAGCTTGATTTTTGATGTTTAGGCCCAAATCTAAACGGGTTTTAGTGCTGGGTTGAATAATGGCAAACTGTTTTTTGCGCTTTACACTAACGTAAGCATTTTTAGGTGAGAATTCTACATCTGCGCCTAATGTTGCCATTGCTTTTATCAATTGCTCATAAATAGGCTTAAGTGTTTCCTTTCCGTTATATTGCTTCTCTACTAATTCATCCTTGTTTGTGGTCGAACCTGCATCGCCACCTCTAGCTTTAAGCACAATCATATTTGCAAAGCCATGTCCTAAGCCATATTCTGCTTTGAGGTATTTTACCATTTCGCCATGTTTTTCGGCTCCATGAGCTTTAAGGATTGGAATCCATTCTTCTAATGTTTTGCCAGTATTCTTCTGAAGATTGGCAACCATGTTTTCTACTGCTTTATCTACGTCCATTGTTTAGGTTTTCAGTTTTTCGTAACTCATTATGCACAGTTCTTTAAGTACATTTATATCAATATCGGCTAATTTTTTAACATAAATACAGCCTTTGCTTGCTTTATGTTTGCCAAATCTGGTTAACAGCTCTTTTTTATCATCAGCATCACAACCTAAAATATAGAGACTAATATTTGCCTTTCGGGGAGAAAAACCCATCATAAACCAATCGTTGGTTCGGCCGCTTTCATAGAGATACTTATAATCGCCAACTCCAACAATGGCAGGTCCCCACATTTTAGCAGAAGCTTGTGTAACCTCTTCCATCAGTTTGCAAATGGTTTGGCAATCTTGTCGGGTAGTTTCATCTTCAATCTGCATCAAATAATCTTGTACAAATTGCTCGGTTGCTTTTGTTTTAAGCTCTGCCATGTCAATTGTTTTGTTGAGATGAAGATAAAGAAAATGATGAAAACTGAGAAAGGCTTTGGTATTATTCCATAATGCTTACCGCTTTCATGAAACGACTCTTATAATAGTCGTTAAACTCCGTAACGGTTACGCCATGTGCCTTGCCTGAGGTGGAATGGATAAATTTGATATCTCCATCTTTAATGGAATAAATGATACCCACATGCCCAATTTTTCTTACTCTTGGGTTTGTGCCTGTAAAAATGAGCACATCGCCTACTTTGGCATCTGCTAATTTAATGGGTACACCAGTACTGGCAAATTCTCTGGAAGATCTTGGAACTTTGAAACCAAAATTCTCGAATACATAACTGACAAAGCCAGAGCAGTCAAATCCTTTATCAGGATTGCTAGAAGCATATCTGTAAGGCACACCAACCATTGATTTGGCAAAGGTGAGCAGTTGTGCTGCAGGAGAATTGATTTTACTTAATATTTTTTTCATCATTTCCTGATATTGCGCAGGAAGTGAAGCACTGTTGTCTTGTGCTTTGCTTGAAAGAGAGACGAATAAGAGGAAACAAAAAATAAATAGTATTTTCTTCATATCGGGTTGTCAAAGATAATAAAAAAACAGAAATACAGTAAGATGTTGATAACTTGATGGTTGTCTGCTAATACAATCAAAGAAGCTTGATTTCTGGGCTTAGAATTGACAATTAAGTCTATGTTTGTGATGTGCCTATATGGTCAAAAAACGAATAGTTACCCACATAGATACATAGGACACATAGTTTTTATTTACTTGAATCCCTATGGGTACAAATAAAAGGGCTTTTTCGTTATGTGCTCAAGAATTGATAATTGAGTCTATATTTTCTATGTGTCTATGTGGTCAAAAAAACGAATAGTTAACCACATAGTGACATAGGGCACATAGTTGGTTTTATTTTTACAACTAAGTCTATGTTTGCTATGTGTCTATGTGGTCAAGGAACAAATAGGTTAAACCACATAGCAACATAGGTCACATAGTTGATTCTTGTTTTTAACAAACTCTGCAACAGAAATTGCGAATGAGGAGAGAGATTTTTTAAAAAAACCTAATTATTGCTAAATAGTTGGAAACATGGTTTGTGCTTTTTCACCAATTAATGGGATTGGTTTTTTCTCGCCATTAATGGCGCCAATTAAACCGATGATCCATATGATGAAAAGTACAAGCTGAATTGCCCACATTACATAAAGCATTAGACCCAAACCACCGGCCAAGAAAAGTATACCTAGAATAAAGTTTAATCCCCAACCCAATACCGTAGATACAATGGCAAATAATAAAGTTTGTCTTAACTGATAGCTGCCTAGCTCGGTTTTATTGTCTTTATGCATCGCAAAATAAGCAATGAGCCATCCAATTATTGTAAAATAGCTAATGATGCTTGCCGTTTTGCCATTGTCTGGCGTGGTGAAGTTGTTGTTTGTTTCCATAATTAGTTAATTTTAATTTAGTTCAAGTGGTTACTTGATTAAACAAATTACAGAATATAAATGTAATATCCTAATTATGGGGTAGTTACGGCTACTGGTAATACTTTTCCATTGAAAAATTTATGTCCAGTGCGAGCGAAGTCGGCTACATATTTGCCCATTTCAAAAGCCATTACCGGACTTTCGTAACCTGGAAAAGCAGCTTCTAGCATTTCTGTTTGTGCAGAGCCTAAAGCCAAACAGTTTACTTTAATACCTGTTTCGGCCAATTCAAAAGCTAAACATTCGCTTAAAGTATGTAGAGCCGCTTTACTGGCCGAATAAGCAGCTAAGCCTGCAAATTTAACGCTACCCTGAAAACCGCCCATGCTACCAATATTTACAATGTGGCCACCTTTTGGTATAAATGGTAGGGTATACCGAATCATTTTGAAATGGCTCATCACATTGTGTTCTAACATTTCGGCCAGGTCTGTTTCTGTGGTTTCTGCAAAGGGTTTGTTAATCAGGCTTCCAGCATTATTGATCAATATATCTACCGAACCTAATCGCTCCTTAATAAAGGGAACTAAGGCGGTATAATCATCATTTACCAGGTCAAAAGCAACAGGTAATAAAGTGCAATCTGGATTGATA
The DNA here is from genome assembly GCF_001412215.1 of Pedobacter sp. Hv1. Taxonomy (GTDB): domain Bacteria; phylum Bacteroidota; class Bacteroidia; order Sphingobacteriales; family Sphingobacteriaceae; genus Pedobacter. The sequence goes on along the minus strand of NZ_LLWP01000001.1, from coordinate 357,122 downwards.
CTTTTTGCAATTTCATGTAGTTTTCTCAGTTTATCTGCCGAACGAGCAATGCATAAAACTTTATTCTTACTGTCTAAAGCAAATTCTAAAGCAGTTTCAAAACCTATTCCGCTACTTGCGCCTGTGATAATTACGTTCATTTTTTATAGTAGTTAGTATGTGATAGTTAGTATTTAGATAGAAGAGCTTCATAGCGTCTTTGTACTTTATACTAACTACTTTTTACTCTTATTAGTCTTCTTCTGTGATCAATTGTGTTAATAGAAAGTGTAAATGGCTTCATTACGTCTTTGTACTTTATACTAACTACTTTGTACTCTTATTAGTCTTCTTCTGTGATCAATTGTGTTACTGGGTTGGCAATTACATGTAAACCATCGTTAATCAGCTTGGCATGGTCTGGTTCTGCTGCGGCCTTCATCTCTAGGTAGATACGAAGTTCTTTTTCAAAATCGGTATCCAAATTTTTATGGAAAACAATCTCTAAGATCTCTAAAGCACAAAGCCAATCTGCACGATGGGCAGTTTTGAGCTCATTAAAAATCGTTTCCAGCTCTTCATAACCAGTTTGGTTTTCTCTTACAGAGCGCACCTTTTTGTACAATATATGTAGCTTTTGGGTAGCCTCATCGTAAGTTACTTTATGAGTTTGTTCTTTGCTTACAAAAACAATTTCTTCATATTGGTCTTTATCTGCGGCACCATTAAATACAGAAACAATCTTTTCGCCAATGGCCATGTCGTAAGTTCCCCATTCTGGTTTGAATAAAATGTTTCCATTACTTTCTTTAACCGTACAGTCTTCAAAAGCAATTAAAATCAATTTACCATTCTCAATTAAAATCTCTTTAACTATACCCACTACGTCAATGCCACTCTCAAAAGTTAAATTGGCTTCTTGCCCTTCTGCAATACCGATCTGCTCCAGTTCAGTTAAACTATGATCTTCTAATGCTTTGGCTATTCCTTTTAATTTGCCAACTGGCGATGAAAAACCATCGGCATGGTAATCTTTTCCGTGACCATTTAATTGTTTGCCAGCAAAGGCCAATGCCGAAGGACCAGTAGTTTTAATAAAGGTCAATTCGTCTGCCTGGTTTAAGCCAACATCAGTAAAAATTCCTGTTAACTGTAAGCCAGAGCTGTATACTGCCGTACTCGGATTTTTACATTCAATGGCTTTCAAAATACTCTCTGCACCACCACGTCTAAACGCCATCGTATCGGCGAATGCTTCTAACACATCAATCAGATTTTGAAAGGTTGGTGTTACAAACAGTTGTGGCTGTGGTTTGGTAATGTCGTATTGGTAATTGATGGTGTCTATATTGTACCAGATTTTTTTAACATCGGGGTTCATACAGGTTGCACTCTCGCCAATGGAAGAAAGTAGGCCTGCACCATAAATTTTTGGATTCTCTAAAGTTCCGATTAGTCCGTATTCAACTGTCCACCAGTGTAAACGGCCTAGTAGTGCCATTTCAGATGGTTCGCCCATGTTATCGGCAATATGGCGTAGCGTTTTTTCTGCTTGTGCAATTTCTTCTTCATCACCATCTACTGCTTCTTTTAAAATAGAAAGCTTGCGTATTGCTTCATACAATTCAAAATCCTTGCTAGAGAACATGGCCTTTGCACCAATTGAGCCAAAATAGCTCAAGTAGTTGTTGTAGTCTGTGTCTGCAATAATTGGGGCATGGCCAGCACTTTCGTGGATAATATCTGGGGCAGGCGTATATTCAATATGATTAATCTGACGAATATCTGCCGCAATAACCAAAACTCTATAAGCTTGGTACTCCATAAAGGCAGCTGGAGGAATAAATCCATCAACAGTAACTGCACCCCAGCCAATTTTACCAAGGTTATCATTCATGGTTTGCAGGTCGGGAATATATTCAATACTCAAACCTGCTCTTTGTAAACCTTTAATGTAAGGATAATAGGCCACATGTTTTAAATAGCTATAATTCTGACGCATTACATATCTCCAAACAGCTTGATCTATTGGAGTATATTTCTCGTAATGTTGTTCAACTATAAACTGCCTTAAATGTTTAGGGAGTTTAGCTACTTGTTGATTGTTAAAATCGCTCATTGTTCATGTGGGTATTGATATTGGCTAAAATAGCTTGTTCGGGCTAGTAATCCAAAAAAAGAATGCCCTTTTACGCTAAAATGATGAGAATCATAGTTTAGATGATACCTACTTGCTTGGGTTTTCAGTTCTTTTGCTTGCATCAGAAATATCTTATCTTCTTTAGTCAAGCGCTTTATTTTGCACAGTTTTTGGTTTGATAAACCCGGTTGTAGCGGGCACGAAGACGAGGAACGAGGCGAAGTAAAGCGAAAGACGGGACTGGCCTTAAAAAAAGCGGCTGTCTTTGCTTTTCTAATAGAATGAAATAAGAAGTATTTAAGCTATTTCTTTTTACTTAGCTTTTTTACACTGAAGGTAAAATAGTGCTGGTACAGGTAGCTAAAACCTGCAATTAGAAAACCAACTACAAACCTTGCTACTGTTGGATAAACCTGTAATACATCGGCAAAGAATTTATACAAAAAGATGTTGAGCAAAATATTGATGAACTGTAAGTTCATGAATCTAAACAATTGTACTCTACCTCGAACTTCGCTATGGGTAAATACAATATACCTGTTAATGAGGAAGCTCAATGGAATAACGATGGCAAAATCTACTACATAAGCCGCGATACCTCTTTTTAGCGTAAAAAATAAAAGATCTACTTCTTCGGTTTTAAAAAGGTGATAGAAAGCTAAGTAATAGACAACGTTGCCAAGTACAAATGTGGTTCCTCCGGTTACCAAATACCTAAAGTTGTGCAAAGAAATGTATTTCTTAAATGGCGGATGAAAAAAATCTATAAGTGCTAATATCGCTTTGCGCATTGAGGTATAAGTTGGTCTGTTATATTCTATTATTTAATATTTGCCTGTTTGTTCGCTAGAACTATCAATTGCCAACCGTTAACTTATCCTTGATCATTCTGTTATTGTATTGTTGGATAAAGGCTTTTAAGTGTTGTTCCATATTTTGCTGCACTTCGGGCAATTTGTCAATAATGTTATTTTTGGTCAATCTGTCTGTTTTAAGATCGAATAGGGCTGTAGATTTTTGTCCATCGTTGATCAAGAGATAATCACCTAAATAAAAACTAAAGCTACCATCATTGTTGTTGACAACAAAATTAGTATTTGTAGGGTTCAATGCATCAAAACCAAAAGCAAAATAAGGCTTAGGATAATTGAGGTAGTTTAAAACAGTTGGCATAATATCCATCTGTTGGATCAATTTATCAGTTCTTCCTTTCAATTCTCCACCTGGGTAATAAAATAGAATAGGAATAGAAAAAGAACCTGGTGTGGTTTGATATTCGGGCAGGTAAGACACGGTAGCATGATCGGCCACTAAAACAAACAAAGTGTTTTTATACCATGGCATTTTTGAGGCGGTGGCAAAGAATTTTCGGATAGACATATCTGTATAACCCATGGGTTCTTGCACAGGCAGCGGTCCCTTAGGGAATTTGCCTATGTATTTTTCGGGTACTTTAAAAGGATGATGGGAAGAAACAGAGAAAAAGGCAGAGAAAAAGGGCTGTTTAAATGTATTGATGGTTTTGGCCATGTACTGCATAAAAGGCTCATCCCAAATGCCCCAAATGCCATCAAAATCTGCATCGTTATTGTACTCGGTTTTGCCATAATATTTTTTAATGCCAGCCAGATTGGTATAGGCAGAAAAGCCCATTGAACCATTGGGAGCACCATGGAAAAATGCAGTTTCATACCCTTCATCTCCCAATAATTTGGCTATACTAGTGGTTTTGTTGCCAGAGTAGCTAGACAGCACAAAAGGCTCGCGAATGGAAGGAATGCCCGAAATGATAGAAGGTAGGGCATCAATCGATTTTCGCCCGTTAGCATAAGTGCGATTAGAGGTGAAGCTATTGGCTACCAAACTATCAATAAAAGGGGTGTAGCCTTTGTAGGTGCCATTTAATACATCTTTATTTAAGGCGCCAACATGTTCCTTTCCTAAACTTTCGATAATTAAAAATACCACGTTCAGCTTTTTGAAAGGAGCCGTGTTTGCTGGTTGATGGGTAGGGTTGTATAAACTATCTAAGGTTTTTTCATTGTAATAATTAATGGGTTTGAGATTGGCTGCCTTTAGCGTTTTCATGATGGTGAAAGGCGTGTTTAAGACCAAACTCATGTCGCCAGGAGATTTTACAAAATCACCAGCATTGCTCATGGTAATGGGTCTGGTGCTGTGTCGCCAGCCACCACGCATGCCCACTACGCAAAGCCCCATAATTAAAACTAAAATCAATGTATGGCCCAAATAGATTTTCCAATTAAATCGGGGCGCCTTTTTGATCCGGATAACATTGTAGAGTTTGATAAATACATAGGTGAAAATAACAAACAACACCAAGAGGTACCAGTAATCTGCCAAGAAATCAAAAAAGAGTTTGAGCTTGTTCTGTTCATTGCCAAATTGTGAAAAAACACTTGCCGTAGTGTGTTTTAAAGTGTATTTGTAATAAACAAAGTCGATGAAGTTGGCTAAAAACCCAATACTATTGGTAATGAGGAATAACCATTTACAAAAAGATTGGTAGCCCTTGCCATACCTAAAGGGAAAGGGTATGGCCTGTAAAATAATGTACAGGGAATTGAGGTACAGCAGCGCAACGATATCAAACTTAATGCCACCCAAAAAGATGTACAATAGCTCTGAAAAACCAATATGACTAAACAATGATCGGTTGAATAGGTAAAAACCCAACCTGCAAAGCGCATATAAGAACAATAGGGTCAGAAAACGATAGACTAATGCTACGTAAATGGATTGTTCTCTTTTATTATGCTGGCTCATTTTTTTGCTAAAAGCCGGCAATTTAACTAATGAGAATGGGTTTAAAAAATTTAGTAGTTTTAATTAGGTTTAAGGAGCGATAGTAGTAAATAAATAAGTAGCAAAAATAACCAGCAACACTACTCCCTGTAACATATTGGTTTTGCCTGTAGCTAACGATAACATAATGGTAAATAAAGAAAGGAGTAAAAGTACAGTCGCTTTCATGTCAATACCCAAGGTAATGGTCATTCCGGTAAAAATGGCAACACCAGCTACTGCGGGTATGGTTAATCCGATACTGGCCAATGCAGAACCCAATGCCAGATTTAAACTGGTTTGCAGCCTGTTTTTTTTCGCTGCTCTATAAGCGGCTAAACCTTCGGGTAAAAGCACCACGGCAGCAATAATTACACCCACCAAAGATTTTGGGGCACCTGCATCAATTACTGCACTTTCAATATCTGGAGCCAAAGCTTTGGCCAATAATACCACAATACCTAAACAAACCAAAAGTAAAAAACCACTTAATAAAGCTGTTTTTTTGGTGGGTGGTTCTGCATGCGCATCTTCATTGCCATCTTCTCCGGGTGGAAGAAAAAAATCACGATGTCTAACTGTTTGGGTTAATACAAAGGCACCATAAATAATCAAAGAGATGATGGCTACAAAACCCAATTGAATTGGACTGTAAAATGGTCCGGGCCTACTCGTAGTATAGTTTGGAAGAATAAGGGTAAGGACAATAATTGCGCTTAGGGCTACCAAGGCCACACTTACACCACTTAAACTAAATTCTTGTTGTTTGTATTTTGCACCACCAACAAGTAAACATATGCCAATCATTCCTGTTAAAATGATCATTACAGCAGCTAAAACCGTATCTCTTGCCAATGCCGTTGTTTCTGGTCCGCCGGTTAACATGAGCGATACAATGAGCGCCACTTCTATTGTAGTAATGGCTAAGGCTAGTAACAAGGTTCCATAAGGCTCCCCAACTTTATGGGCAACAACTTCGGCATGGTGTACTGCTGCTAAAACACTACCAATTAATAAGGCCGTTAAAATTAAAATGTAGGTGGTAACCAATCCACTTATTGGACTGAAATAAGCAATCCAAGCTAAAATAGGTAAAGCAATTGTCCAAAAAGGTAGTTGTAATTTTTTTAGCATAGAGCTCATATAATTTATTGATGGAAATGATATAGCTAATATAACATTTCAAATTAAAAATTGTTTGAAAAAACAGTGGTAAATCTTCGTTTAAATGAGGTTTGTAAATATTAAATTACCTAATAAATCGGCATAAAGAATCAAGTTTATGTAACTTAGTTCTTTAATTTAAATGGCAAATGAAAAAATTCTTTTTAGGATTTGTTTTAAGTACCTGTTGGTTTGTAGTGCATGCACAATTGGATACAGCAGCATATCGGACCAAAGCTATAGAAATACAGAAAAAATATGCTCCTGATAAAAGGGCTATCTATTTCAATCTGCAGATTAAAGGAGATTCTGTAAAATTAGAAAGCACCTCGCAACTGGCATTAAAAGAGTTTGAACTGGTAAAACCTCCATCTGAAAAGATAAAATTTAGTGCAGTTTTATTGCCTGCTAAATCTTTAAATGGTTTTGATTATGGAGTGGCTAATCTTTCAGTTTGTAACAATAGGGCAAATCCACAACATGGCGCAGAGCTAATGACCCAAATGTTATTGGGAACACCATTAAGGGTATTGAAAAAACAAGGTGGATTTTATCTGGTACAAACACCTGATGGTTATCTGGCATGGACCGATAGTGGTGCTATTAAATTGATGGACCAAAAACAATACGAAACTTGGCAAAAGGCAGAAAAGGTTATATTTACGAGCGATTATGGGCATGGTTTTACTACACCAGATCTCAATAGCAAAAGAGTTTCTGATCTGGTAAATGGAAATATCCTACAGTTGTTAGGGCAAGAGAAAGACTTTTTAAAGGTAGCTTACCCCGATGGAAGAACGGCCTATTTGCCCAAAGCACAAACAAGCCCTTACCAGCAATGGGTAAAAAGACCAAACCCTAGTGCCAATGCTATTTTGGCAACAGCACAAACTTTGTTGGGCGTTCCTTATTTATGGGGTGGTACATCTATTAAAGGGGTAGATTGTAGTGGTTTTACCAAAACAGCCTACTTTTTAAATGGGATTGTAATTCCTAGAGATGCTTCGCAACAGGCCTTGGTAGGCGATGTTGTTGATGTTTTAGAGCATGATTCAATCAGTGTGGCCAAATGCTTAAAGAATTTACAGCCGGGCGATCTTTTGTTTTTCTCTGCTGCAAAAAGGAGAGGAGTAAATGGGGGTAAAGTATCGCATACGGCAATTTACATGGGCAATGGCGAATTTATCCAGTCTGCTGGGATGGTGAAAATTAACAGTTTAGTGCCAAGTGCGGCTAATTACGATGCTGGTCAAAGCACGACCTTAGTTGGCGCACGCAGATTATTAACAGAAATAGGCAAACCAGAAATTACAAGAATAGATCACCACGATTGGTATGGGAAAAACTGAGCTAATTACCATTTACCACAATCAAAGCTGTAGCAAAAGTTGTAATGCTTTAGAAGTATTAAAGCAGAGCGGAAAAACCTACGAAGTTGTAGAATATTTGGCAGATGTACCTACTATTGAAGACCTGAAAACCATTGTAGCAAAACTAAAATGCAAACCTCATGAATTGATCAGGACCAACGAAAAAGTATACATAGCACAGTTTAAAGGAAAGGACTTAACAGATGAAGAATGGATTGTAGCGATGCATGAAAATCCGATCTTGATTCAAAGGCCTATTCTGATAACGAGAGATAAAGGAATTATTGCGAGAACACCCGAAGCATTAGATAATTTCCAAAAAAGCTAATGTTAGTCTGGATTTAAAATCCAGACTGTATGATTTGGTGGATTTACAATCCACGATTAGCATAGTCGAGATTTCAAATCTCGACCAACCCAATCCGACTAACTCGAGCAACAAAAAAGCCAATTCTGAAAAGAATTGGCTTTAAACATATTTTTAAAATTAAGCCAATAGATTTCTCCAGCTTACTTTACCTTCAATAATTGAATGCAGTTCTTTAATCTCAATACGTTGTTGTTCCATGGTATCGCGGTGGCGGATGGTAACGGTATTGTCTTCCAAACTTTGGTGATCAATAGTTAAACAGAAAGGAGTACCAATCGCATCCTGACGGCGGTAACGTTTACCAATAGCATCTTTTTCTTCATAGATACAGTTGAAATCGAATTTCAGGCTATCCATAATTTCACGAGCTTTTTCTGGTAGACCATCTTTTTTGGTCAGAGGGAAAATTGCTACTTTAATTGGAGCTAATGCAGGGTGCAAACGTAACAAGGTACGACTATCTTGTTTTTCTGCTGTACTTAAATCTTGCTCCTCAAAAGCATTGATCATGGTTAACAAGAACATGCGGTCTAAACCAATTGAAGTTTCAATTACATAAGGTACATAATTGCCATAAGGTTTACCATTTTCGTCAAGATCATTGTCGAAATACTGCATTTTTTTACCAGAAAACTCTTGGTGTTGCGTTAAATCGAAATCTGTACGGCTATGGATACCTTCTACTTCTTTAAATCCGAATGGGAATTCAAACTCAATATCAGTAGCAGCATTGGCATAGTGTGCTAATTTAACGTGATCGTGAAAACGATATTTTTCAGGCGATGTTCCTAATGCTTGGTGCCATTTTAAACGAGCTTCTTTCCAGTAAGCAAACCATTTTTTGTCTTCGCCTGGGCGCACAAAGAATTGCATTTCCATTTGCTCAAATTCACGCATACGCATGATAAACTGACGGGCAATTACTTCATTTCTAAAGGCCTTGCCAATTTGTGCAATCCCGAAAGGAATTTTCATTCTTCCAGATTTTTGCACATTTAAAAAGTTAACGAAAATACCTTGTGCAGTTTCCGGGCGAAGATAAACTTCATCACTACCTTCGGCCATTGCACCAAATTGAGTACTGAACATTAAGTTGAACTGACGCACATCGGTCCAGTTTTTAGTGCCACTAACTGGGCAGGCAATTTCATGCTCTTCAATTAAAACCTTTAAACGAGGCAAATCTTCAGCAGTTAAAGCGGCATCCATGTCAGCCTGTAATTTAGCTGCTTTATCTGTTTTGCCATCTTTTTCGTAACGAGCAATCTTATCCTCTAATAATTGATCGGCACGGTAACGTTTTTTCGAATCCTTATTGTCAATCATCGGATCATTAAAACCATCTACATGTCCGCTGGCTTTCCATACCTTAGGGTGCATGAAAATGGCAGAGTCGATACCTACAATGTTTTCGTGCATTTGCACCATTGCTTTCCACCAGTAGGTTTTAATGTTGTTTTTTAGTTCGGCACCTAATTGTCCATAATCATAAACAGCACTTAAACCATCATATATTTCGCTGCTTTGAAATACAAAACCATATTCCTTAGCATGAGAGATTACATTCTTAAATTGTTCGTCGTTTGTTTTAGCCATAATGAGCCAAAGATAGTAATAAGTAAGAAAGTAAGAAAGTCCGAAATCAGGAAGTTCATTGGTTCATATAGGGAATAGAGAATAGGAAATGGGGAATAGGTTCAATGGTATAAAGTAGTTAGTAGAAAGACAGGGTAGTTAATCAGTTCAGGTAGGGAATAGTAAATTGTAAATAGGGAATAGGTTCAATAGTATAAAGTAGTTAGTAGAAAGTATAAAGACATAACGTTTATTAGTTCATTAGTAAAATATCCCAATTTTGTGAATGTATTTAACAATCCTCACAATTTATGAACAAAACTTACTTACAACTTATAACGTACAACTTTCAACCTTTAACTTTCAACCTTTAACTTACAACTTATAACGTACAACTTATAACGTACAACTTTCTACCCCCAAACCACACCTATGTTACAAGTCCTTTATCAGAATTTAACAGTGGCACAATCTAAACATTAAAACAATTCACTTATTTTTGGGCATGAAACAATTTAACTTATTGGTTGTCGCAGTTTGTGTACTGTGCCTTTCTTTTATTGCACCTGCAAAACATCATTATATCTCTTTTCGCAATGCGGATGAGTTGAGAAGCTTTTTAAATCGTAAAACAACTGGTTTTCCATTAATCAGTGCACACCGTGGTGGCCCTATGGCTGGTTTTCCGGAAAATGCGATCGAAACTTTCGAAAATGCAACCACCCACCAGCCCGTAATTATTGAATTTGATGTGGCTTTAAGTAAAGATTCTGCCTTGGTAATTATGCACGATGATAAGTTAGATAGAACAAGTACTGGTACGGGCACTATTGGCAGTTACACTTATGCAGAATTGCAAAAATTGACACTTAAAGACAATGATGGAAAAGTAACGGCTTTTAAAATCCCAACGCTAGATCAGGTTTTAACATGGGGCAAAAATAAAGTGTTGTTTACCATTGATATTAAACGTGGGGTACCTTATGCCAAAATTGTAGCAGCTGTACGTAGAACCAAAGCAGAAAATAATTCGATCATCATTACCTATAATGCCAATCAGGCTGCAGAGGTACATAAATTAGCACCAGACCTTATGATTTCTGCTTCTGCAAGAAGCATTGCTGATATTGAACGTTTAAATCAGATGGGAGTACCAAACGATAGGATTGTAGCTTTTGTAGGTACAGCAGCACCAGATAAAGCAGTTTACGAATATTTACATAGCAAAGGCATTACCTGTATTTTAGGTACAATGGGCAACTTAGACAAAAGTGCCATTGCCAATCCGAACCAAAAAGTTTACGAACAATTGTTAGGCAACGGAGCGGATATCATCTCTACAGACGAGCTGGTATTGGCAGGTGCACAATTTGATAGTTATAGAACCAATAAAAAACTTAAATTTGCCAACCTAACAGTGAAGTAAATTGAGTATTAAGGTAAAAGAATTAGCAAAAAACTTTGGTCAACAAAAAGCAGTTGGAGGCATTAGCTTTGAGGCAAAACCAGGTCGGATATTAGGTTTTCTTGGTCCAAACGGAGCAGGTAAATCTACCACCATGAAAATGCTTACCGGTTACCTTGTACCTAGCTCTGGCGATGCCGAAATTTGTGGAAAAAGTATTTTGACTGATGAATTGGCCGTTAAAAGAGCAATAGGTTATTTGCCAGAAAATACGCCATTGTACCTTGATATGTATGTTCGCGAGTTTTTGAGTTTTGTTGCGCAAACCTATCAAATAGAAAATCTAGCACATAGGGTAGAAGAAGTGATTAAACAGGTTGGCTTAACACCAGAACAGCATAAAAAAATAGGAATGTTGTCTAAAGGTTATAAACAACGTATTGGTTTGGCACAGGCCATTATCCACCAACCTCAGGTACTGATATTAGATGAGCCAACTTCAGGTTTAGATCCAAATCAGTTGACTGATATCAGGGCCTTGATCAAAAATCTTGGACAAGATAAAACGGTAATCCTTTCTACACACATTATGCAGGAAGTGGAAGCCATTTGCGACGATGTAATTATCATTAACAAAGGTAAACTGGTTGCCAATGCATCGCTAGCAGAGTTGAAAAAAACACATGCTTCACAATCGTTAGAAGAGATTTTTAAAAAATTGACTTTAATTTAGCCGAATGAAATTTAAGACTTTAATTGCTTTTTTGTTTGTTAGCTCAATATTTACTGCTGTAAATGCGCAACAATCCAATATTGGTTTAGGTGGAGAGATTAGCTTCCCATCGGGCAACTCTTCTAATGCCAGTGCAATAGGTTTGGGAGGTTATTTAAAAGCAGAATTAGGTTTGTCTAGTAAATTCTCATTAACCGCTAGTGGCAGCATTAGTAATTTCTTTGGAAAGAGATTTTTCGGAGCCAAGAGTCCATCTCGGGCTTATGCACCAGTAAAAGCAGGACTCAAATATTACACTACTGAAAATTTTTATCTAGAAGGACAATTGGGCGCAGCCATTCCTTTAAACCAAGGCGTAAAAACAGCTTTTGCATGGTCGCCGGGTATTGGTACCTATATTAAAACCAGAGGTTCGGAAAATAAAATTGATATTGGTTTAAGGTATGAAGGCTGGACAAGCTCTAGCGTAGTAAACAGTAATAAAACCACAACCTTTAGTTTTATTGGGGTAAGGTTGGGTTATGTATTTGGTTTATAGTTATTAAGATACTTATAGTTAAAAAGCTTTCAATTGAAAGCTTTTTTTGTTTACATAAAGTTAAAACTAAGTCACACGTTTGAAGATAATAGATGTATATATTGCCCTTTCTAATTAAACAGCTATTTAAACACATGAAAAAACTACTATTAGCATTAACCTTACTAGCTGGCCTAGGTTTGGTAGCAAATGCACAAACAGAAGGAAGCGTTAAAAAAATAAGTATTGGTGCTGAAGGAGCTTTGCCAACTAGCGGAAAGTTTAGCGATTTTTTAATGGCAGGTGCATCATTACAGTTTGAACAACCAATAGCTCAATCACTTAATTTAACGGTTTCTGCAGGTTATACTCGTGTTTTTTCAACACTGAAAAGGGCTTCTTCTTCCATTGATTATGTTCCGGTAAAAGCAGGGGGGAAATACTATTTTGCGAGTAATTTTTATGGAGCCGGAGAAATTGGTGTGGCTTTTAAAACTGGAAATGGTGGAGGTACAACATTTGCTTTTGCTCCAGGTTTTGGAGCATCCTTTTCTATTGCGGATAAATCTAGCTTAGATTTTGGTTTACGTTACGAAACTTGGTCTAACAATGGCGCTACTTCATTTTTTGGTTTAAGGGCAGCTTTTGCTTTTGGATTATAAGCATTTGATGATATTTATAGATAGAAGCTTCTGGATTATTCTGGAAGCTTTTTTGTTAAGGAGCAACGTGTAACTGAATTTTGGCTTCCATTACGAAATCTGAACCAAAAGAAGTGCCGCTTCAATTGTAGCGTTAAGTGTCACTTTTACGTTTGCGTTATAAGAAAGCTCTTGTCAATAACTAAAAAATTCTTTTTAGAATAAAATAAAGATGCATCTTTATAGAAAATAAACCTATACAAGATTATCATATCAACTATTTAAACGTAAATCAAACACATGAAAAAATTATTACTCTCATTTGCAATTGTTGTTGGGTTAGGTCTAGCGGCAAATGCGCAAACAGAAGGCCCTGTTCATAAAATAAGTATCGGCCCTGATTTTATTTATCCTTTCGGGCTAGCAGCAGATTCTTATAACATTGGTTATGGTGGTTCTGTAATGGGCGAATACAATATTGCTAAAAAATTAAACTTAACAGCATCTGTTGGTTTTACCATGCTTTCTTATAAAAAAGAAGTAAAAGCACTTTTTACCGATTTAAAAAATGATGTTTATTATCCAATTAAATTAGGTGCTAAATATTATTTTGGCCCGGTTTACGCTGGAGCTGATGCAGGAATTGGGTTGAGCTTAAAAGACAATAGAAACTCGTCATTTGCCTTTTCTGGTACTGTTGGTAAAACATTTTCAGTTTCTCCTAAATCAAGTGTAGATGTAGGGATCCGCTACGAAGGCTGGTCTATGTACCGTGAACAAGAGGGTGTTACCCTTATAGATAATTATTCTTTTGCTGGAATACGTTTAGCTTATGCTTTTGGGCTTTAGGCTTTAAAAAAATATAATTAAAAAGTCTCGACTATTTTGTCGGGACTTTTTTGTTTTAGCAGATATTGTATAACTTCGGCAACACAATTTAAATGAATGTACGCAGTTTTTAAAAGAGAATTATTTAGTTTCTTAAACTCGCTAATGGCCTATATCACCATTGGTATATTTTTGTTGGCCTGCGCTTTATTGTTGTGGTTTTTTCCCGATACTTCTATTCTAGATTATGGTTATGCCGAACTCAGTAGTTTTTTTAACCTGGCGCCATTTCTATTTATGTTTTTAATTCCGGCAATTACCATGCGCTCATTTGCAGAAGAACGCAGAGAAGGTACCTATGTACTTTTGGCAACTCGGCCATTGAGCGATCTGCAGATCATCTTGGCTAAGTATTTTGCCTGTGTGGTGTTGTTGTTTTTTGCCTTAATTCCAACATTGGTTTATTATTATAGCATATATGAATTAGGCTATCCTAAAGGGAATATAGATACTGGAGCAGTAATAGGCTCTTATTTAGGACTGTTTTTATTAGGGAAAGCTTTTACAGCGATTGGCATATTTGCCTCATCCATTACAAAAAACCAGGTTATTGCCTTTGCTGTTGCTGTTTTTTTGTGCTTTTTCACGTATAGCGGCTTCGACTCTATCAGTAAAGTTTTCGAATTACAATATCTAGGTACTGTTTTGGTTAATTTAGGTATTAACGAACATTATCAATCCATTAGCAGGGGAGTGCTCGATACCCGAGATCTCATCTATTTTATTTCTTTTGTACTGCTCTTTTTAGGTTTAACCAAATTGGCTATAGGAGGTAGGAAATGGTAAAACAACAGCCTAAATACCTCAAAATATTCATTTTTGTATTCTTGTTGGTATTGTTAAATGTAATTGGACAATATTTTTATACCCGCTTCGATTTTACCAAAGAAAAGCGATACACCTTACACCAAAAAACAAAGGCTACGCTACAAAAAACAACTAAAGATATTACCATAACGGTATTTTTAGATGGAGAAATACCTGCAGCATTTAAACGGTTGCGCAATGCCACCAAAGACTTATTGAACGATTACAAAGCCTATTCAAATGCGAACATCAAGATTGTTTTTGAAGATCCTTTAAAAAATGTACCAGCCAATGAGCAAGAAGCCTTAATTGATGAGCTTGCAAAAGCAGGGATTAAACCAGTTGCTGTAAATATTAAAAATGATGCGGGGCTTACGCAAAAGCTCATTTTTCCGATGGCATTGATTACCTATGATGATAAAAAGACCGCCATCAATTTATTACAAAAAGCAGGAGGCGCTGCAACAGACTACGAAGAAAATATCAACAGCTCTATTAAAAACCTTGAATATACTTTTACTACAGCTTTAAAAAGATTGCTCAAAGGAAGTAGCCCCATTATTGGTTTTACCGAAGGGCACGGAGAAGCTTCAAATTTATATTTATATGATGCCATCAATAGCCTTTCGCAACAATATTTGGTAGGCAGGGTTGATCTTTCAGTGGTCAATAAAGAAGCATTAGATAGTTTAAATGTATTGGTAATTGTAAAACCTACCAAACCATTTACAGAATTAGAAAAGTACAAGCTCAACTATTTTGTAATGAAAGGGGGTAGATTGGTTTGGTCTATAGATCAGGTAAACGCAGAGTTGGATAGTTTGCAAAATAGGGGGCAGGTAATGGCATATAACAATAAACTGAATATTGATGATATGCTATTTGAGTATGGTGCCCGTATCAATTATAACTTGATTACCGATCTCAACTGTGCCATGATTCCTTTAGCTACTGGTGCGCCAGGCCAACAGACGCAAATAGACATGGCTCCATGGTTATATTACCCAATCCTTATTCCAGATACCAATAGCAACATCGTTAAGAATTTAGATGGTATCCGTAGCCAATTTACAAGTACCGTTGATACCATTGGCGTAGCCAATGTGAGCAAAAAAATCATCCTTCAAAGTTCTCCTTACAATAAGGTTTTTGAAACCCCTAAAATGCTTTCTATACAGATGGCAGCACAACAGCCTGATCAGAAAGAGTATACAAGCACAGCTAAAACTGCAGGCGTTTTATTAGAGGGAAGTTTTAGATCGGTATTTTTAGATCGTCCAGTACCTGCAGGTATCACAGAAAACTATACCGTGCCTGCGCAGAGCAAACCTACAAAAATGGTGGTAATTGGCGATGGGGATATTTTTACCAATCAGGTTAATAAAACAGATCATTCTCCTTTTCCTTTAGGTTTTGATCGCTACACCCAACAGAATTTCGGAAATAAAGCGTTATTGTTAAACATTGCCGATTATTTTACAGACGATGACAACCTGATCGCCCTGCGCAACAAAGAAATTAAAGTGAGGTTATTAGATAAGGTCCGCTTGCGAACAGAAAAAGCAAAATGGCAGCTTATAAATTCAATTGTGCCACTTTTATTGTTAATATGTTTCGCAATTTTTCAACATTATTACCGCAAGCATAAGTATGCGAAGTAATTTTTATATTTTTGAGATTATACAACACAAACTATGAGATTTATAGTATCAACTTCAACGCTATTAAAACATTTACAAACAGTTAATGGTGCTTCTAGCAGCAGTACTGTTTTGCCTATATTAGAAAATTTCTTGTTCGAGATCAAAGAAGGGAACCTAACCATTTCTGCAACAGATCTTCAAACGAGTATGACTACTTCTTTACCAGTTGAGTCTAAAGAAGAGGGTAAGGTGGCTGTTCCATCTAGAATACTATTAGATACTTTAAAAACGTTGCCAGATCAGCCAATTTCTTTCAATATTGACGATAATACTTTCTCTATTGAAATTAGTGCGGGCGATGGTAAATATAAATTGAGCGGAGAGAATGGTGATGATTTTCCTAAAATCCCTGTAGTAGAAAATGCTTCGTCTGTAAACTTGCCTGCTTCAGTTTTAACAGAAGCAATTACCAAAACCATTTTTGCAGTTAGCAACGACGAGTTAAGACCAGCAATGACAGGTGTTTATTGCCAACTTTCTCCTCAACACATTACTTTTGTAGCTACAGATGCACATAAATTGGTGCGTTACCGCAGAATGGATAGTAAAGCAGACAAAGCTTCGTCATTTATCCTACCTAAAAAAGCATTGACATTGTTAAAAGCAGCTTTGCCAAGTACAGATGTTAATGTTTCTGTTGATTACAATGCAACCAGTGCTTTTTTCAAGTTTGATAACATCAATTTGGTTTGTCGTTTAATTGATGAGCGCTACCCAGATTACGAAGCGGTAATTCCGGCAAACAATCCTAACAAGTTGGTAATAGATAGAGCATTGTTTTTAAACACTTTACGTAGGGTAGTTATTTTTGCTAATAAAACTACACATCAAGTGCGATTGAAAATTAATGGAAGTGAGTTGAACATCTCTTCAGAAGATTTAGATTTTGCAAATGAAGCACACGAACGTTTAAGCTGCCAATATGAAGGTGAAGACTTAGAAATTGGCTTTAATGCTCGTTTCTTAATTGAAATGCTAGGCAATTTAAGTGGCGAGGAAGTAACTTTAGAATTGTCGACACCTAACCGTGCAGGTTTGTTAATTCCACAAACGAATGATGAAAATGAAGATGTTTTAATGTTGGTAATGCCAGTAATGTTAAACAATAGTTACTAAATATTAAATTTTTAGTTAAAATATAAGGTAATGGCTTGGTTTTTGACCGAGCCATTGTTGTATCAACCAAATACTAACCTAAAACTATGAAATCAACGCTACTTATCTCAAAAAGGCAGTTTTTTGGTGTCCTATTTTTTGCTGTTATTGCTTCAATGTGTCTAGTTTCCTGTAAAAAGGACGTGCCCGCAAAAGTGACCATTATGGGTAAAGAAGCAAAAGTTAAAATAGTGAATGCTGCCAAAAACAAAGGAGATTTTTTCTTCGATAACAATAAAATCAACGGCCAATCTTTATCGTTTGGGCAAAGCAATGATGTAAAAGTGGCTTCTGGTAATACAAGTATCTCTTTTTATGCAAACGGAGTACAAGATGTATCTACTACAATCAATTTTGTATCAAGTTTTTCTTATACTGCATTTTATGTGGAAGATAAAGCTGGTAAAGGCGATATTTTAGCTTTTGAAGATAATTTAGGGGCTACTGAAGCAGGAAAAGCTAGAGTGCGTTTTATGAATTTAAGCCCCAGTTTTACTAATTCTATTAATATTAATTTGCCAGGAAGCACATTGTTGGTTAACGCATTGGGCTTTAAAGAAACATCATTAGATTTTTCTATTGAACCGAATGTAAATTTAGGTATTTCTGTTTTAGGTGCTGGTGGTGTTAAGGTGATAGATGGTAGTGAGTTTGAAGCTGGTAAGATTTATACAATTTGGATCAGTGGAACATCTAACGCAAATTTAACCGTAAATAAAATTACCTATAATTAACATCAAATTTCCAAAATAGGTAGGCTTTACAAAAGCATATGCCTACTTTTGTAAAAATTAAAAAATATACCTTTGGAAATTTTCGATTTACTACTCCAGTTACTTACTGATACCAAGCATACATTAGAGGTAATTATGCAAAATTATAAGACTTGGACTTACCTCATTCTATTTATCATCATTTTTGCTGAAACAGGATTTGTGGTTACTCCATTTTTACCTGGCGATTCGATGCTATTTGCAGTAGGAGCACTTGTTGCAGGCGAAGGAACCGGTTTAAACATCTGGTTTATGTTGGTTATTTTAATTGCAGCTGCTATTTTAGGTAATACCTTAAACTATAGATTAGGAAAGTACTTTGGTATTCGGGTATTTAAAGAGAACAATAAAATATTGAAATTGAAATATTACCACCAATCTCACGAATATTTTGAGAAACATGGTGCAAAGGCTATTGTTTTTAGTCGTTTTTTACCCATTTTTAGAACCGTTGCCCCTTTTGTTGCAGGTGCGGCAAATATGTCTTTTGGCAAGTTTACCTATTATAACGTTGTTGGCGGGGTAGCATGGATTACCAGTTTATTATTTGCGGGTTACCTGCTTGGTAAAATTCCTTTTGTTGAACAAAATTTTGAAATTTTAGTTGTTGTTATTGCTGTAGGTACATTTTTACCAGTAATATTTGCTGCTTTAAAATCATTGTTTAAGAAGAAAGAAAAAGTAGCAGATAAAGAGACAGAAGCTTAAAATTCTCGTCCAATAATCCTTCCTTCTTTATACTTTTTGTTTTCCAATTCTTGTTGTTTCTTATCTTCAAGTGTAGGTGCTGTTTTAATGAGGTTTTTTAATTCAGGTTGTCCGGCATCTACCCAAGCAGAGAACCAAAAACTCCCAGTCATTAAGATTGCCGAACGCATTTGTTTTTCAATCATGCCTTTCGTTTTGTCTTGATAAGCTTTGGCATAGGCCGATGAATATTGCTTCATTACGGTATTATTTCGCTCAGAGAAGCTATACTTTTGATCTGAAGGAAATGAGCTATTCAACTCCGCCTCAAATCTCAGTACGGTATCTAATAAGCCATGCGAGTGTTTTACAATTTTCCATGCGGCTTTTAACGGATTGTTTAAATAAACAGCCTTACCCACCAAAAAATTATAATTACCAGCAAATAGCTCTGGTATTCTGCTCTCCCAAAAAGCATGTAGCCCAACCTGATTGGTTAATTGGCCATTGTGATTAACAGTAGTATGCAAAGGAACATGCGCATCGCCAATATAATGACCTAACTCTGCCGAATATTTTAATATTTTTAAAGAATCGTGCATTTTAAAAGCCTTAACCAAGCTGTAGTAAGTTCTTTGGATCTGCCAAGGAACAATGCCACTTGCATTCAGTTTTTTCTGGCCATATTTGGCTAAAGCGGCTTCAAATTTTTCAGGGATACTATCGATATTCTTTTCATAGTCTTCAACATCTAAATAATGCCTAGGTGCTTCTAAAGTATCAATGTACCTGCGCTTATCTGGGTCAACAGCATGATCTGTAATGTATTTGTTGGCTTGTTTATAAAAACTGACCATGCCATCTGGCAAAGTAAAAATGGCCAGTTGATTGATGCGGCGATGAGCGAAAAAGCCCCAAGAGGTACACAATAATAGCGGGATGATTAACAATGGTAAAATCGTTAATCTTTTCATAAATTGAAGATAAGAAAAAGAATAGTGTTGAGTCGATTATTTTAGCTGTTTAGCTTTCTCCATTTTCTAATTCGACTTAGCGCATTTTGATAAGGTGATGAAGTATTAAACTGGATCATTCTACCAAGCGTCCATTTTTGATACCAGGTAACCCCATATAATTCCTCATTAGTTTTATTGGCAATAAGTGATAAGATTTGGTTTACTGTTTGGTCTAACTTTTCAAATAAGGTTTCTAAACTATCATGCTCATACGTTTTGTAAAACTGTTGGGCCAGTAATCCGAGCTCATTCCATTTGAAACCAGTTTCTGGAAAATCTACATGTTGTCCATCTGCTTTTCTATGGTTCCATTTTAATACCAATTGCCCCCAGCCAACTAAATAAGCAATTAGATCTTTGATATTCATTAGCGTGTTTTTGGTATGTCCGTTTAGCGATCTAACCGAAGTTAAATCGCTAGGGATGGTTTTTAGCTCTGCTAACAACTTCGCATAGTTGTTTACAATTGCTTTTGTAAGTTCGGCCTTATTTTGAGGAATTGCCATTAAGCATCAAATTGGCTTAAATGGTAGTCTAAATGTTTATAGAACATGGTGTTCCATTGTGCTACACTTAATTTGCCAAAAGAAAGTGATTCCTTGTTGTCGAAAAAAGCTTCTCCAAGTGCTTGTGTTTTTTCAATATAGGCGATCAAGCGTGCTTTTTCTTTTTCAAAGTCTTTTGTTTCGGTAATTATAAAAGCTGGGGCTGTTGGCCCGTTCTTTTTATAGGGCTTGTCGCCAACAACGGTATCTTTAGCGAAAAATCTAAGCATTAATTTAATAAAAGCATTTGGTGCCTTGTGGATATTCTCATAAGCCATTTCGTAAGTTACACAGCAATGTGCAAGCATTTGTGCAACATTCATTTTGCCCCATAGTGCCTCGGTAGTTGGTGTTAACTTATTTATTCTTTGGATAAGTTCAGTTGTTGTTGCTGTTTGGAAAACACTTTTCATTTGTTGTTGAGTTAAATTATAAATTGAAATAAAAACCTAGTTTTTTAACATTTTAAAAGCAAAGAAACCTAAAAGAAAGATAATTAATACCATTAAACCCCAAAGCCAAGCTTTATTTTCGAATAATGGGTTTTCTGTTTTGGTGATAGATGTGGTGTTCTGCTGCTCATCGCCCATGGTTAAAGCGGTAATACCAATAGGGATTTTGCTTTCGAAGTTTTTGAGCTCGTAACTTGGAGCGCTTGCATTTTTATCTCCATAATAAAGTGCATATTCATAATCCGTTTTTTCAAATCGGGCAATCAACTCACTTATTGGGCCTTTTAGTACAATACCGTTTAGCTGTAGCGGTTTGTTGTCGTTATTGTCAATTGTAATTCTTAGGCGAGAGGTTAAGGTATTGCTAAAGTTAAATGCCGTATTTTCTAACGAACTGATGGTGCCTTGATAAAGCGTTTGGTAATTGTATTGAATACCTTTGTCTGTTTTGAAGCTATCGGTTACAGATTCGATTTTTATGGGTCTGTAAAAATCTAAATTGCTTTTTACATTTAGTTTGAGATGAGATAAGGGGCTAGGATTTACCAAACTTACCTCAATTACACTCTGTTTATTTTTAATGTCATTGTGTAACTGATAGGCTTGCACAGCAACTGCTGTATCAATGCCACGTAAGGTGTCTGTTTTTAGAATTTTGGCTGCTCTAAGTTGTGGTTGTTCGTTGGCCTTCACCAAAATTCTAAAATAGCCATAATTTGCATTTGGAAAATTTAATTGACTAAAATGATAATCGGTATTGTTGTTTAAGATAGATAAGATGCGGTAGTTTTTTAAAATAGTAAACCACTCGTTGTTGTTATTGCTACCTTCTAATGTTACTTTCCAATCGAAATTTCTTTGCCCAAAAGAAAGCCTAATCTGGTTAATGGGTGTATTGGCGGTAGTAGATTGAAAAGTGTAATAATAACCCTGTGCATTATTGCTTTGGTTAATGATGTTAAAGGAAGTTTCGCTTTCGATAATTTGATCGGCACTTTGCTCTAAGATATAGGGAACCTCAATGGTATCTTTGCCCTTTATTCCATAGATCCTTAAATCATTTAAGTTGCGTTGTGTATTTTTAAATATGGCATTAGGTAAGGGTAAACTATGCCAATTGCTTGTAATCCCTTTTAGTTCTCGTTGGTATTGATAGTGTTTAAGCTGTGCTTTTACACTTAAGGTAAGGCAAAACAATAAGGCAATAAGTTTAATTTTTCGCTTTAACATCGTCGTTAATTAAATGTTTGTATTTATTGTAAAGGAAAGAGATAATTAGTAAAAGGATACCCAATGAAATGAAAACAATGGTTCTTGAAATAGTGCCTAAAGATGAAAGGTCGTAAAAACACAATTTGATCAAAGTAATGCCAAATAAAACAATTGCACCAATACGAAGGTATTTCTTGTTCTTCCACAAGCCCATGCTAATTAAAAACAGAGAATATACTCCCCATAATATGCTTAAGCCTAGTTTATAGCCATTCTCTAAACCATTAAGCTGTAACAATTGTAATAATTCGCTACTTAATACCCAAAGAATAGCGATGTACAATAGGTAATCGAATGCAGTGCGGAATTTCAATTTAAAGATATCCGATTTACTCAATTGGTAACAAACCAAAATGAGCAGGGCAAAAAATGCAATTGCAATATATCTGATGCCAATGTTGAGGATACCACTACTAAAATATTTGTCTGATTGTGAAATGTAAGCCTCACGTAACTCACTTAAATCGTAAAGACCTTGCGTTAAAAAGGCCAGAATAACCAGTACATTAATCACCAAATTGGCTACGGCCAATTCTTTGCTTTTTATTTTTTTAAGATTAAGATAGGTTAGGCCAGCAGCAAAGAAAAGCGTATAGATATAAACCCAAGTAGTTTTAAATAATGGGTAATTATAATTGTAGGCAAAATTTCCAACTTTTAAACTAGGTGTAGTGTTGATTTTGGTGCTTTCAAAAGCATTTTGAAAAATATTGGCAATCTCAATCCTAAATGTATAATAAACAGTAATGATTAAAATGGTAGGAATACAATAAGTTAAGGCTTGTCTAACTGCACTAGTTTTTACGATTTCTTGTTCGTCTTTTACTTGTCTATTGATTAAAAACATGCCCAAGAATGAAGCAATGCAAAGGCAAGAACTTAAGAAACCAACATTGAAAAAAGATTGAACTGGAGTATAATCATTAAGGTAACTAAATTCGCTAGAGGCCAAGGCCCAATCTTGCAATAAGCTAAAAAAAGCTAAGAAAATTAAGGGGAAGGAAAGCTTTTCGTATATGGCAATATTTTTTGTTCTGCCCAAGTAAAATAGAATAAATGCTTCTATAGCCCAGAATATGGTTACCCAATTTCCACTTAACTGAACTGGAACAGCCATGGTGATAAACGTAATTACCATAGCCAATATAAAATAGAATAGGTTTTTGTCTGCAAGTTTTAGTTTGTAAATAACTAAGCAAACTATAAAATGGATAATGGCATTGCCAAGCGTAAATAAACCTAAAAGCTCAGCTCCCCTTGGGTTTTGTTGCAACACATAATAACCAACCCCATAGAAAATAAAAGAGTTGAGTAGTAAAATAATGATGTCTGTAATTTGGAACTGCTCTTTTTTATTGACTTTATAAGCAAGATTGGTAAGGTAAAATGTAAGGAAAAACAACCCTGAGAACAACATAGAAATTTTAAAATACCCGGCATTTTCTGCCAATGGTACCCGCCAGGCTAAAAATATAATCCAGGTTAGGGCAAAAGAGACATAGAATAACGATTTCCAGTATTTTTTAAAAGCCAATACCAATATTCCGGCATTGATAATGGCCATGTAACTAAATAAAATGACCACTTTACCAGAGCCATCACTCAATAAGAAGGGAACGGCATAAGCTCCAACCAAACCAATATGTGCAATAACTTGTTGGTTATATTTAATTGCTGCAATAACTGTAAACGAAGTGAAAACAACCATTAAGCCAAAAGTTAAGGCTTGCGGAATGAGCGCATAATAGGTATAGGCAGCATAGGTAATGAAATAGAGTATGGCAATGGCGCCACTTAACAATACTGCACTAAAGCTCTCATATTTGGCCTTTAATCTAATGGCAAATGCCATTAAACCTGCTCCAATAGCATAACCTAAAATGATCCGGGTTAAAGGACTGATCATCTCATGTTCTATGGCATATTTTGCCCCAATAGCTACACCAATGATCAAGATCAGAATACCAATTTTGTTGATCAGATTTTCGCCGATAAACTTTTCAAAATCAGATTTGCCTAAATTTTCACGTTTAAATTTATCTGTAAAGCTTGGTTGTGCAAAAGGCTTAACCTGTTCTGGTTTGGCGAAACTTGGAGGAGTGTTTTTTGGTAGAAAAACTGGCTGAGGTACTGTTTTTTGCGCTAGGGGAGTAGCTTCAATTCCTGGCGATCGTAATTGTTTGATGTCTTCCTTTAAACGATTGATTTCAGCTTCAAAATCTTGCTGTCTGAGCAAGAGATTTTCTATTTTTAACAGCAGCAGATTTAATTTTTCTTCGTTTTTGTCCATTGGTAAATGGTATAAATAACAATCGTTTTTGGTTTATCTAATCAATATAGTAAATAATTTAAGATTGAAGATAATGCAAATCAACTAATCACTAACGGTAATCCTAAAACCATTACAATCTTTAATTACAAATTCTCTACTACCGTAAATTCGGGTAACAATGCCTTCAATAATTTCTGCATTCTTGGCTTTTACTTCTTCAAAAAACTGATCTATTTCAGGTACCCAGATAATGAAATCGGTATTTATTTTTCTAAAATCAGCATTTGTTTTAAAGTGGGCGATATCTGCTTTTCCAAAATGAAGCTGAAAACCATCTCTTTCTACCATGGCATATACTGGTGGGTCCATAAAATATCCTAAAATGTTAAAGCCTAGAACATCTCTGTAGTAGTTGGCAGTTTTTACTACATCTGGCACCACCAATTGGGGCGCAATTCCGTATAATTTAGCGCTATCCGACATATTTTTTCTGTATATGATGCTCACAATTTAATAAAAATTGGCTGAATTAAATTGTTGAATAAATTAATATAATGTGTTAGTTTTGTAGTAATCACCCTTAATATGAAGTTCAATTTTAATTATTCTAACTGGATTCGATCTTCGAATAGAGCAAAGAATGAGTTCAATCTCATTACCTTACTTATCTTTATTTTAAGCTGTATAAATATCTATTATAAAATCAATTGGACTGCTAATGGTTTTGTTCCTGCGGTTAACCTTTGGAACCCAAGTTGGTTGCTTTTTGGTCCGTTGTTATTCTGTGCTTACAAGGTTTTTACTGGCCAAACCATTAAGGTTAGTTTAAAACATGCTTTGCATTTATTTCCCTTTCTGTTGTTTGCTGTCTTGTATGTCATCGCCTATGTTTATATGGATAAAAACGATCCATGGCATAGCAATCCCTTTAAATACTATCAGAATACCTATATCGTTATTGTCATCTCTTTATTAAGCTATAGTACATATATCATTAGAATGGTATGGCGTTTCGATGTTGAAAATAAACCCTCAACAGAGTCGCTCATTCTTTCTATTGCAGCAATCTACATCTTAATCAGCGTCATTATGGCAATGATATATGTGGTTTGGGGCATAGTTTATGTTGATACCGGCATAGATTACAGGTTATTTGCCTATGCACTTTTATTTTTCTCTGCCATTGCCATTGCTTGGTATTGGGTATTTGGCAAAGATCATGTTTTAGCTGAAGA
Source organism: Pedobacter sp. Hv1 (assembly GCF_001412215.1). Lineage (GTDB taxonomy): Bacteria > Bacteroidota > Bacteroidia > Sphingobacteriales > Sphingobacteriaceae > Pedobacter. The sequence continues at coordinate 331,618 of NZ_LLWP01000001.1, read as the reverse complement.
TGAATTGCCAGCACGAAAAGTAACGGGCGATTACATTAAAAGTTATACCCATTCTGCACTTACAGAAACATTAGCTACAACTTACAAAGAGCGAATTACTTCTTGTTTTAACGATACCACAATTTATCTAGACTCCAATCTTTCGTTAGAGTTATTGTCTAAAGATCTACAGATTCCGAAGCATTATTTATCGCAGTTGTTTAATGTTTATTTCAAAAAGAGCTTTCATAGCTTTGTAGCAGAGTATAGAATCAAATATGTACTCGAATTACTGAATACGAATAACGGAAGGCTTAAAATAGAATCATTGGCCTACTCTTGTGGTTTCAATTCAAAAACCTCATTCAATAGGTATTTCAAAGAAAAAACTGGTTTTACACCTTCCGAATATCAAGTGCAGCTGAATCAACAAAGTGCATAAGAGAGTAAATTAATGATATAATTTTTAGCCTATTCTCTTTTTTATGTTCCAGATTTTTCCTTTAATACCTTTCACACTACTGATCATTTGTGTACTGGCATTAATTACCTTCTATTTAGCTTACCGTTCTCCAGATAAAAGTGCTTTTGACCGTATTTTGTTGTGGGGCATCCTTTATATCTTTTTGCATAGTTTCTATGTGTTTATCATTGAAGTATTTTATCCTACTGAGCCTTGGCGAGACCAATTGATACCTTTCGCATTTGGTTACGGCCCATTTTTGTATTTCGGCATTCTCTCGTTAAGAGATCGTAAGGTAGAGATATGGAAACTTGTAGTTCACTTGGTTCCGTTTGTGGTATATCTCATCCTCTTTGCATTATTGGTTTCTGGCTTGCTTGAAAACACCTTGTTAATGCAGAAAAGAATTGGCAAACATATCTTTATTTTAGGCCCCATATCTTTTGTTACTTATGCCATTTGGTCTGTTTTTGCAGGTAGAATAGTATTTAAGGAGAAGCTGAGGCAAAAGCTGGCCATGTTTGTATTTGCAAGGGTGTTGCTGCTTTTTATTGCCTTAATTTTTATCATCGTATTTTTCTCAAAAACAGTTGCGCACGATGAGCAAGCCGTTTATCTGCTTCGCATGATCATTTATGTTTGTATGTTACTGAGCGTTTTTATGATCTTCAGTTATGTGGTAGATAAGCTAATAAAGCCCAGCAGAACTGAAACTAAAAAAGTGAAAATAACTGGGGCAGATGATATAGAATTGGCTAAGTATGAACGCTCAGCATTGTCTGCCTTGCAGTTAGAAGATTATGAAAAGAAATTGATCTATGCAATTAAGGAAGAGCAGCTTTATTTAGATCATGAGTTGTCTTTAACCAGTTTGGCAGCACATTTAAGAATTCCTAACCACCATTTAACACAGGTATTTAGTATGAAAATTACACAGACTTTTTACCAGTATATTAATGGGTTTAGAATAGTACATGCTTGTGAGTTGTTGCAATCTTCAAAAAAAATGATCAACCTCGAAGAACTTGCCGAAAAAAGCGGTTTCAATTCGAAGGTTTCCTTTAATAGGCAATTTAAACAGATTATGGGCTGTACGCCTTCTGCCTATCGCAATCAATTGTCTGTTTAATTGTACCATCCGTATGGGGCGGTGTTCATGATACATGGATTTATATCACACTGTTTTTAAATGTTATAATTTCAATGTATTGTTATAATTGAAGATGAATTGGAAATTTTAGAGGATAAACTTAAATCGGTATTAATTTTAGAAAAGGAACTGGTTTTTAGCACCATCTTGAAACATGTGGTGAAAAGTTTAATTGACAATTCATTCATAGCCCAGGCAGAAACTGTATCGGCTGGGATGGCATTGTTAGCCATCAATAAATTTGATTTGCTGATATTGAATATCTCCTTAAATGATTTCAATTGTACACCAGAATTCGTTTATTCTATTAAAAAAGACTTCGCAGCAATGAAAATTATTATAGTTTCTACAGCTATTTTGCCAGATTTAAGGGTTTATTTAAATTCTGGCGTAGATTGTTTTGTGAAAAAAACAGGCAACATCAAACCCGACTTAAGTACAGCTATTTCCTCTGTTTTTAAATAAGTTAATTAAATTTCTGTATAGTTATTTCTATTTAATTTAAGGTTAAAAATGTTTCATCCGTGTGGCGTGGACGTCATGCCACACGGATGAAACCTATAATTGGCAGATCAGCCTACATCTTTGCCTAAGACTTAAATGCAATTAAAAACATGAAACTTGAACAATCTAATTTAAGAATTAGCACAAAAAGGAGAAGAGACAATATGATTGCTTATACAATTATCTGTATTGCGGTTTTTGCTTTTGTAATTATTGTTATTGATACACTCGTTCAAAAATATAGTTAATTCTAAATTAACGCTTAATAGGGAAGGTGTAAGATGTGTAGAAGCATCATACATCTCCCTTCTCATTTAACACTATTCGATTCTTATAATTTCTTAGCCTCATTCCAATAAACATCCATTTCTGCCAAAGTCATATCTTGTAGCGCCTTTCCATTTGCTTTAGCTTTACTTTCTAAAAACTGGAACCGTTTGATGAACTTTTTATTGGTTTTTTCCAATGCATTTTCTGGGTTGATGTCGATAAAACGAGCATAGTTAACCAATGAAAAAAGAAGGTCGCCGAATTCTCCCTCGGCTTTGTCTTTATCAATGTTTTCATTTTCTGCAATATTGAATTCATCTTTAAACTCTTGCAGTTCTTCTTCAACTTTGGCCCATACTTGTTCTTTTTCATCCCAATCGAAACCTACACCTCTGGCTTTTTCTTGTATCCGACTGGCTTTTACCAATGCTGGTAAAGAGGCGGGAACGCCACCCAAAACAGATGGGTTGCCTTCTTTCAATTTGATCTGTTCCCAATTTCTTTTTACATCTTCTTCATTGTTTACTTCAACGTCTCCATAAATATGTGGATGTCGATTGATCAATTTGTCGCAAACGCCATTTAATACATCGGTAATGTTAAAAGTCTCCGTTTCACTAGCAATACGGGCATAAAAAACCAAATGCATCATAATGTCTCCAAGTTCCTTTTTGATTTCCTGCATGTCGCCCTCTAAAATGGCGTCAGATAATTCATAAGTTTCTTCAATGGTTAAGTGCCTTAACGTTTCCATCGTTTGTTTTTTATCCCAAGGACATTGGGTACGAAGGGTATCTAATACAGTTAACAATCTTAAAAAAGCAGTGTCTGGGCTTGATGTAGCAGGAGGTGGAATATTTGCAGGCATATTATTATTTGATGATATTAAAAGTAATGAGCATGGTAGTAATAAAAAGAACAATTAGGCCAGCAAGAAATAAAATATCGGCAAAGCCTTCCATTTTGGTTGCTCGTGTTGTGCTACTTCTCATAGAAAGAAAAGAAAGTATGCAACTAGACATGAAAATGATAATGGCCAGAGCTGCACCTTCGTCTATATATGAAGATTCGGACAGTTTTGATATTTTTACCGATGTTAACACGATAAAACAAAATCCCAATAGATTTGCTGAGGTACTTAGAATATGAGGCGATCTGTTTTGTTTCTCTTTCTCTTCTTTCATTATTCGGCGTCTTCGAGCTTAATTTTTTTGGTAATTCTGTAAGTTCTTCGTTTTCTTGGCGATTTATATTCTTCACCTAATAAAATTCCCCAAGCTTGTAGGCCATCTACTCTCTCGAAAATTATTTTTAACATGGCCAGATAGGGGATGCATAAAAACATGCCAGAAATTCCCCAGATCATTTCGCCAATAATGATACCTATGAAAGCAAATAGGGCATTGATTTTAACTTTTGAGCCTACTATTAAGGGCATTAGTAGGTTGCCATCAATGGTATGCACACCAACAAATACCAGAATAACCAATAGTGCTTTTGCTGCACCTGCTGTTGCAAAAGTAATTAACGCACTAATTACTAAAGCTGTAGAAATGCCCAAATAAGGAATGATATTGAAAATACCGGCAATTAAGCCTAGTAGTATGGCATATTTTACTCCTAAAATGGATAAGGCTGTAATCATTAGTAACGTAACAATTAACATCTGTAAAAATAAGCCAGTAATGTATTTCTTAATAATCCGTTGAATTTCTCTTACAATATCGCTTACCTTGGTTTTGTGTTCTTCTGCAAAAACAGCAGTTAAAAAGTTAAATAATAGGCCACGGTAGTTTAAAATGAAAAATGTAAATAACAAAGTAAAGGCTAAAAACAACAAGCTAGATGATAAGGTAAGTAAAGTAGCACCGATAATAGAAGCACTGGTAGCTAGGGCTTTCTCAGCATTGTCCATAAAAATATGATTTCCCTGAACATCTAAATTGGTATGGAAGGTTTTATTGCCCCAATGTTTAATTTCTTCAAATGCAGAGGTTACCTGTTTTACCAATAACGGCCAATCAGTCCATAACTCTCCAAGTTGGCCCACCAAAAAATACATTAAGCCATAAATTACGGCAATCATTAAAATTACAGAAGTAAGTGCGGCAATGCTTCTTTTAAATTTAAATCGACGCTCCAAGAAACTCGAAAATGGCAATAATAGAAAGGCCATTAATAAAGAAAAGAGCAATGGCGATAACAAACTTTTGCCTAAAATGGCCAAATATCCTAACATAATGATGGATAAGAGCACCAAAGCAAGCTTAGCAACAAAAGGCAGTGAAATTTGTTTCATGATAGATATTTTGAATAAAGATAAGAATTAGTTCATTGGTTTAGGTAGGGAATAGGGAATAGTAAATAGGGAATAGGTGTTGTTCATTTATTGGTAGAAAATCAGTAGCCCAAAGTAGGGAATGGGGAATAGTAAATTGGGAATAGGTGTTGTTCATTTATTGGTAGAAAATCAGTAGTCCGAAGTAGGGAATGGGGAATAGTAAATTGGGAATAGATTAAATTGTTCATTAGTAAAAAGTAGTTAGTACAAAGACTTAGCAAAGTATCCCAATTTTGTGAATACACTTAACAAACATCACAATTTGTGAACAAAACTTACTTACAACTTATAGCGTAAAACTTTTAACTTTCTACTTTCAACTTATTTTATTGATGCATTGATAAAGTAACTTATTTCCTATTTCCCATTTCCCAAAACTTTTTACTTTAAACTCTTAACCGCTCTTAACATTTCTCTTTTTCCAGGCGCTCCTTGTAATTTTTCGATGGTAAAACCACAGGCTTTAACAGCTCTTTTTAAATGGCCAGTAATGGCATAGCTTACAAATACACCCCCTTCTTTTATAAAACTACAAGCATGGGCAATCATTTCATTGGTCCACATTTCTGGCTGATGCTGTACAGAAAAAGCGTCGAAGTATAAAACATCAAATAGTACATCGGTTTTAAATTTGGCCAAAGTAGTATGTGCAATTTCAAGGTTACCATAGTTGGATAAAACTTGTTGCTGTATCAATGCACTTTCGTATGTATTGATAAAGTTTTGCCAAACATGATGTGGTACATATTGCTGGTAATTGGTTTGGTTGATGGTGTCCTGCGAAAGTGGAAAAGCTTCAATCCCGGTATAGCTAAGTTTAAGATGGTTTTCTTCGCAATGCGCATAACTTAAAATGAAATTTAGGCCAGTACCGAAACCAACTTCTAATATGCTGATTTCCTTTTCGACTTTTTGATTAGCGGCAAATTTTAGTCCTGCCTCTAAAAAGACATGTTTGCTTTCTTGTAATGCACCATGTGCCGAATGGTAATGTTCGCCTATGGTTTCGTTAAATAAGGTATTCGAACCATCGGCTGTTAGCGTAAGAATATTCATAGTGTAAAATTAAAGCATTAAACTTGTATTTGTATTTTATCTTTGTTGCTTCAGTCTTTTAATTATGGATATTGAACGTTTTAGGGAATATTGTTTAAGCTTGCCAGGAACCACCGAGGGGATGAAATGGGAGCATCTCTGTTTTATGATTGAAGAAAAAATTTTCATCATTATCGCTATTGACGAAGGAAATAGCTTTTCTACAAAATGCACACCTGAAGAATTTGATGAGTTAACAGCTAGAGATGGTATTACACAGGCACACCACATGGCCAAAAGACAATGGGTTAGGATAGAGAACTTAGAGGTATTAAGTGAAACTGAGTTGAAAAGAAGAGTAGAGACTTCTAGAGCATTGGTATTAGCCAAGCTACCTAAAAAACTACAGGCAAAATATATATAACGTTTTAAGCAAAAAAATAGCCATCTTAATTTTAAAGATGGCTATTTTTTATTTGCTGTTTACCACAACCTAATTCGGTCTTCTGGTTTTTTGTAAAGCTTGTCGCCAGGTTTTACATCAAATGCTTGGTACCAAGCATCCATGTTTACTGGTGCGCCAATGGTTCTGTAAGGACCAGGAGAGTGCGAGTCTGTTTTGATCAATTGAGCAGCAGCTTCTGGTAAAATGTTACCTCTCCAAACTTGTGCCCATGATAAAAAGAAACGTTGGTCTGGTGTAAAACCATCTATTTTCTCATTGCTCTGACCTTGTTTAGTCATTTTAAATGCAGTATAGGCCGCATTTAAACCACCTAAGTCGCCAATGTTTTCGCCCATGGTTAATTTACCCAATACATGGATGGTATCAACAACGGTATAAGCACTGAACTGTTCGCCTAATGCTTTTGTTTTGTCGTTAAATTTAGCACGGTCTTCGTCTGTCCACCAGTTTTTAAGGTTACCATCTTTATCGTATTGGCTTCCTGTATCGTCAAAACCATGGCTCATCTCGTGGCCAATTACTGCACCAATACCACCATAATTTACAGCATCATCTGCGTTTGGATCGAAGAAAGGGAACTGTAGAATCCCAGCAGGGAAAACAATTTCATTCATAGTTGGGCTATAAGATGCATTTACAGTTGGAGGTGTCATTCCGAAACGAGTGCGATCTAAAGGTTTGCCCAATCTGTTTACATTTTCATTATAACCCCATACACTTGCATTGCGTAGGTTTTGGAAATAAGTTCCTTTATGGATTTCTAAGCCAGTATAAGTTTGCCATTTGGTGGTATAACCTACTTTAGGCGTAAAGGCATGTAATTTTTCTAACGCTCTTTTTTTGGTGGCATCACTCATCCACTCTAAACCATTGATTCTAATTTCAAAAGCTTTGCGCAAGTTTACGATCATTTGATCCATACGCACTTTTGCATCTGGTTTGAAATATTTAGCTACATAAAGCTGGCCTAATAATTCGCCAATGGTACCATCTGTTAAGGCAGACATGCGCTGCCAACGTGGAGTTTGTACTTTTTGACCTGTTTGTGCTTGTGTAAATGCAAAACTTGCGTTTACAAAAGGAGAACTTAGGTTATTTGCCGATCCTCTTAAAATACTCCATTCTAAATAAGTTTTCCAATCTGCCAATGGTACACTGGTTAACATGCCATTTAGGCTTTTAAAGAAAGAGATAGAGTTTACCAAAACGGTATCCTGTCCGTTTATTTTAAACTTAGGCAATAAGGTTGTCCAGTTAATGTTTGGAGTAACTTTGTTAAATTCGGTAACTGTTAATTTATTATAAGTTTTGTAAGGATCACGCATTTCAATTCTGCTCATCTGAGCTTCTGCTAAAGCCTTTTCTAAATTAAATACAGTGGTTGCTTTTTGTTTTGCTTCAGCTTCACTGCTACCTGTAAGTGTAAATAACTTCACCATGTAAGCATTATAGGCTGTTCTAATTCTTTGGCTTTGTGGATCGTCTTTTAAATAATAATCACGATCGCTTAAAGATGTACCACCTTGAGAAATGTTAACTACATACTTGGTTACATTTTTTCTGTCCTGACCAACACCTAAACCAAACATACCACCACCAACACCTGAAGTACGCATGTAAGCAATCTGGTCTAACAGACCTTGTACACTATTGATTTTTTTTACTTTTTCTAAATCGGCTTTGATTGGGGTATAGCCTAATTTTTCGATGGTTAAGCTGTCCATGGCTGCGGCATAAAAATCGCCAACACGTCTGGTTACAGAACCTGCAGGTGCAGTTTTATCAGCTGCAGCTTTTTCTACCAAACTTCTTACAGCTTGCGCATTAAATTCGCGAAGTTCGTTAAACGAGCCCCAACGTGTTTCTTTGGCAGGCACAGGATTTTTCTTGATCCATGTTCCGCTTGCATATTGGTAAAAATCATCACCAGGTTTAACACTTAGATCCATATTAGCAGGATCTATATATTTTTTAGGGACGTTTTGCGCATAGGTAGTAAAGCTTCCTGCCATGATACCTAGAATCGCAAAATAATTTTTGAATTGGTTAACTTTCATTAGTTATGATTTGTTTAATGATGATAAAGCCTGCACAGACCGATATAGAAATTCGCTAAAGGATGATTGATGCAGATTTCATGCTTTAAAAATATTTAAAGCTGAAATTAAGAAATACCTATTAAACTATAGAAAGTTAATAGAAATATTACTTGTTAAACCAGTAATACAATTTGTTTAAACCTATTCTACGAAAAATACTAAGGCTAAATATGGATAATCTAAATGATTTCATGTTTTGTATTTTGTATAAGTATTAACATATTTTAACATATATTATTGTGTAGCCATAGAGAATTCATAGCAAAAAGCATAATTTTGAATAATTCTAAATTACAATGGAAAAAGAAAAACATTCGCATGTAGCACAAGAAGATGGGTGCTGTAGCCATAACCATAGCCACCAACACGAAAATGGTGATGAACATGATCATGACCATGGCGACGCATCGTCATTTAAAACCTATTTACCAGCTGCCTTTAGCTTAGCTTTCTTATTAATAGGTATTGCCTTAGATTATTTTAAAGTTGATTTTTTTACCAGCTATGTGCGCATGGGCTGGTATGTACTTGCTTATATTCCTGTTGCTTATCCGGTAATTAAAGAAGCAGCTGTTACCATTGCCAAAGGCGAAGTGTTTACAGAGTTTTTATTAATGGCCTTAGCTACCATTGGTGCACTGGCTTTGGGCGAATATCCGGAGGCTGTAGCTGTAATGTTGTTTTATACCGTTGGTGAGTTATTTCAAGGTGCAGCGGTTGCTGGTGCAAAACGAAATATCAAAGCTTTATTAGATGTTAGGCCTGATGTAGCTAGTGTATTTAGAAATGAAAAATTTGAAACCGTAAAACCAGATACAGTAGCAATTGGAGAGACCATTCAACTAAAGGCGGGAGAAAAGGCACCACTAGACGGCGAATTGTTAAGTGAGAGTGCCAGTTTTAATACAGCAGCTTTAACTGGCGAAAGCACACCAAGAACCATTCGAAAGGGCGAAACTGTATTGGCTGGAATGTTAAACTTAGATGGGGTGGTTACCCTAAAAGTAAGTAAGAAGTTTGCAGACAGTGCGCTATCTCGAATTTTAGAAATGGTACAATCTGCTACTTCCCGTAAGGCTAAAACCGAATTGTTTATTCGCAAATTTGCTAAAATTTATACGCCAATTGTATTCTTTTTGGCTGTGGCCCTAGTTATTCTGCCTTATTTTATTGTGGCCGATTATCAGTTTCAGACTTGGTTATACAGAGCTTTGGTGTTTTTGGTTATTTCTTGTCCTTGTGCTTTGGTCATTTCTATTCCATTGGGTTATTTTGGTGGCATTGGAGCGGCATCGGCAAATGGCATTTTATTTAAAGGTTCTAACTTTTTAGATGTGATTACCCAAATCAACACGGTAGTGATGGATAAAACAGGGACATTAACCCATGGTGTTTTTAAAGTAAAACAAATCCAGAGTGAAATAGATGAGGCTAAATTTATGGCCTTATTGGCAGCCATAGAAAGTCAATCTACGCACCCAATAGCTAAGGCAATTGTAAACCACTATGGTGATCAAACACTTTTAGAGGTTACTGAAGTTAAAGAGATTGCTGGGCATGGTTTAACAGCGGTAGTTGAAAAACAAAAAATAACTGCTGGTAACGCCAAACTCCTTAAAAAAGCCAACATTGCTTATCCTGCAATAATTGACGAACAAGTGGAGACCATAGTAATCTTGGCAATTGACGAACAATATGTAGGTTATGTAATTATTGCTGACGAAGTTAAGGCCGATGCCAAACAAGCGGTAACTGAACTTCATGCCAATGGTGTAACACAGGTAGTAATGCTAAGTGGTGATAAAACTGCAATTACAGCAAAATTGGCTAAGGAATTAAATATTGACCAAGCTTATGGTGATTTATTGCCAGAAGATAAGGTTGCTCAATTAGAGCAGATTAAAAAAGATAAAAATGCTGTAGTTGCCTTTGTTGGTGATGGAATTAATGATGCACCTGTGTTGGCTTTAAGCGATCTGGGTATGGCAATGGGGGCAATGGGTAGCGATGTGGCCATTGAAACTGCAGATGTGGTAATCCAGAATGACCAACCAAGTAAAATTGTTACAGCCATTAAAATTGGTAAGGCCACTAAAAAAGTGGTTTATCAAAATATTAGCCTTGCATTTGGTGTAAAAGCAATTGTTTTAATTTTGGGTGCAGGTGGTTTGGCCACCATGTGGGAAGCTGTTTTTGCCGATGTTGGTGTGGCATTTTTAGCCATCCTTAATGCCATTAGAATTCAAAGGATGAAATTTTAATATCCGGCTAGAAATGAGTATATTAGGCTTATGGCAACGGAAACTCCATACAAAGATTTAACTGATGAGAAAGTCTATCACCTCAATGATATAGACCAAACCAGAACTTATAGTTATGCCCATTATTTAAACTGGCTTTTTGACGAAAGAGTAGAGTTAATTAAAGGGAAAATTTTTGAAATGAGCCCTGCACCGTCAAGGGTTCACCAAGAAGTTTTTGGAACAATTTTCATGGCAATAGGTAATTTTTTAAAAAATAAACCCTGCAAAATTTATGGTGCACCCTTTGATGTCCGTTTTCCGAAAGAGAGCAAAGCTGATAAAGATGTGTACACTGTTTTACAACCAGATATCTGTGTGGTTTGTGATTTAACCAAACTAGATGCCCGTGGGTGCATTGGCGCACCAGATCTGGTGGTTGAAGTTTTATCACCGGGTAACAACAAAACAGAACTGCTCCATAAATACAAAATTTACCAAGAGTTTGGTGTAAAAGAATATTGGGTAGTGAGCCAAAGCGACCAAACCATTTTAATTTATACGCTAGATGAACTAGGTAAGTTTCAACCCTCTAAAATATTTACATTAAGCGAACAGGTTACTTCTTCAGTTTTACCTGGTTTTGTATTAAACCTTGATGACGTTTTTGAAGCCTAATTATTAGTTTCTATTTATCCATTACCAAGGTGGTTGCTTTTTTCTTTAGCGCCCATAATTAAGAGCCATAAGCAGGTTCCAATTTCTCCAAGGCTTGCGGGCAGCCTTACATACGATGAAATGCCAAGTGCTCCGTAATTGGGTAATAAAAAGTTTCCTAAGAAATTTAAGAGGTATCCAAAACAGCCAGCCATTAAGAGCACGCCTAAAAATTTTGGCAGAAAGCCAGACTTGAATACCAGATAACCGAATGGAAATAACCAAAGCCCCCAAAAGATCTGAACAATTAAAATACCCGAATTATATAAATCGAGATAAAACATAACCTGGGTTTGCATTTGAGCAATGGCTGCACCTTTGAGCAAAGTAGAACCACTAATTAACGAAAGCACCGCAAATTTGTTTAAGAGGTTAATGAAGGAAATAGGTACACTAACAATGGCTAAGATAACCATTACCTTGGCGTGGGTTTTATTTACCGATTTGAGCAATTGATAAAGCACAATTGGTAAAAACAAAAAGAAAGTATAACAGACAAGGCTACTTACCATACCAAGCCTGAACAGGAATTCGGAACCTGTAATGTTACTTACGGTTTGTGCTGCATTGTTCCATACGATAAGTTTAGAAGGAACATAAGCTAAACTAAACATGCCAGTTAATACCACAACTAGGTAAAGTAGACCAGCTATACGTGCTGTTTTTTTATTAGAATACATTTTTAATCGGTTTTAGTTAGCTACTTTATCTTCACTTTTTACGCGTGGCCATCTCAAAGCGAGCCACACCACAGAACTGGTTAGTATAATTTCAATGCAAGCCAGATAGGCATAAAAAATTTTCCATTCGCTCATCGATTTTGTGAGAATCAGGGCCATGATCAGCGTAAATAAAACTCCTGCAATTATATTTGTCCAGCGGTTAATTTGAGGTTTAAGCACCAATGAAAAGAAAATCATTAGACTGGGGATAGTCATCATGATGGCAAATGAGAGTAAGGATGATGGGGTAGTGACACCTACACCAGAGTTGCCGTCCATTAGTCCTTTAATGCGGCCTGGAACAAATAATGAAAAGAAATCTCCATAAACATAACAGAACATTACGGCTACCCATAATGCAGATAATTTAAGCTTGATACTGATCTTGAAATCTTCGAGTTTGTGCTTTTGAGTTTGGGTTGAAAGCATAGGTTTTTGGTTGGTTAGTGAATTGGTACTAAGAGTGGTTCTCTGTTTTTAGATGTAACTTTATGCATAAAGTTACACTTGGCTATATTGGGTGTTTATTTATTTAACAATTTGCGCTACAATTGTTTACCTGTAGCTTCTATTGCTGTAATGATGATTTGTTAAAAGGTAGACTGACCTAACAAAACTAAACCCGAACGCAATGGAAATACTTTTGTTGCCCTTATGTTGATTGTTGAATATGACCATCGCAAAAGATTGTAATGGAGTGCGGGACTAACACTTGATCGGGCTACTGTCTGTGCTTTTCGAATTTTAAGGCTTTAAGTTTTGCCCTTAAAAGCGTATTTTTACCAGCTAAATTCGACACCAAAATATAAATGAGCATATCTACTAAATACAATCCTGCAGAAACCGAAGATAAATGGTATAGTTACTGGCTTGATAAAAAGTTTTTTCACTCTGAGCCAGATGAGCGTGAGCCTTATACAATTGTAATTCCACCACCAAACGTAACTGGGGTATTGCACATGGGGCACATGTTAAACAATACCATACAGGATGTGTTGATTCGTAAGGCCCGTATGCAAGGGAAAAATGCTTGTTGGGTACCTGGAACAGACCATGCCTCTATTGCTACCGAAGCAAAGGTTGTGGCGATGCTTAAAGAGAGGGGAATCAATAAAAAAGATATCTCTCGTGAAGAATTTTTAAAATATGCCCTAGAGTGGAAAGAGAAATATGGGGGTATTATTTTAGATCAGTTAAAGAAATTGGGTGCAAGTTGCGATTGGGACAGGACCCGTTTTACAATGGAAGATGACTTGTCTGAAGCTGTAATTGATAGTTTTATTCATTTGCACAAAAAAGGTTGGATTTACCGTGGTATTAGAATGGTTAACTGGGATCCGGCAGGTAAAACTGCAGTTTCTGATGAGGAGGTGATACGTAAAGAGGTAAACCAGAAATTATATTATATCAAATATCGGATTGCAGGAACTGATAACGGTGCATTAACAGCTGAAAACTCGTTAACAATTGCCACTACTCGTCCGGAAACGATTATGGCTGATGCGGCTATCTGTATCAACCCTAACGATGAGCGTTTTACACACTTGAAAGGTAAAAAAGTATTTGTGCCTTTGGTTAACCACGAAATTCCGGTTATTGAAGATGAATATGTAGATATTGAATTTGGTACGGGCTGTTTAAAAGTTACCCCAGCGCATGATTTGAATGATTATGAATTGGGTATCAAACACAAATTGCCTGTTACCGATATTTTAAATGATGATGGAACCTTAAATGAACTGGCTGTGATTTTGGTGGGCGAAGATAGATTTATTGCCCGTAAAAAAATTGCCAAAATGTTGGATGAGGCTGGTCATTTAGAAAAAGTAGAAGACTATAAATCGCAGGTTGGTTTCTCTGAACGTACAGATGCTGCCATTGAACCAAAATTATCAATGCAGTGGTTTGTGAAAATGAAAGAGATGGCACAACCTGCTTTGGATGATGTGCTGAATGGAGAGGTAAACCTGATTCCGAATAAATTTGAGAATACCTACCGTCATTGGATGGAGAATGTTAGAGATTGGAATATTTCTCGTCAGTTGTGGTGGGGACAACAAATTCCGGCCTGGTACGATGCTAAAGGAAACTGGGTAGTTGCCAAAACCAAAGATGAAGCCTTAGAAGAGTTTTGGAAAAAGAAACACTTAGAAGAAAATTGTGCTGAGGCAGATAAAGCTGGGTTTAAAAACCAGTTGGCTCCTTTTATTAAACAAGATGAAGATGTAGTAGATACTTGGTTCTCATCGTGGTTATGGCCAATTTCTGTTTTTGATGGGTTTAAAAATCCAGACAATAAAGACTTCAATTATTATTATCCGACCAATGATTTGGTAACTGCTCCAGAGATCTTATTCTTTTGGGTGGCTAGAATGATTATGGCGGGACACGAATTTAAAGGTAAAAAGCCTTTTACCAACGTGTATTTAACGGGTATTGTTCGTGATAAATTGGGTAGAAAAATGTCTAAATCGTTAGGGAACTCTCCTGACCCGATTGGACTGATCGAAAAATATGGCGCCGATGGAGTGAGGGTAGGTATGTTAATGTCATCACCTGCAGGTAACGACTTGATGTTCGATGAATCTTACTGTGAGCAGGGCAGAAATTTTGCCAATAAAATATGGAATGCCTTCCGTTTGGTAAAAGGTTGGGAAGTTGATGGAAATTTGGAAAACCCTAACCAACAAGCAATTTCTTGGTTCGAGAATCGTTTCAGCGAAGCTTTAAGCGAAATTGAGGCAAACTTTAAACAATACCGTTTATCTGAGGCTTTAATGGCTACCTATAAATTGGTTTGGGACGATTTCTGTGCTTGGTATTTGGAAATGGTTAAACCTGCTTATCAACAACCAATTGATGCGGAGACTAAAAAAATATCCATTCACTATTTTGAGGAGATCTTGAAATTGTTGCATCCGTTTATGCCTTTCCTTACCGAAGAACTCTATCACGATGAGTTGTTTGGCGAAAGAACAGAAATGGATTGTTGTATTGTAGCTTCTTATCCAACTATTGGTGCAACAGACGAGCAATTATTGAAAGAAGCAGAGTTGATTAAAGAGTTGATTTCTGAGATCAGGAATGTAAGAAATACACGTCAGATCTCTCCGAAAGATGGACTGCCATTGAGCATTAAGTCTAACTCTGATTTGGCTTATGAGAAATGGACCAATATTGTTTTCAAATTGGCAAATATAAGTGAGGTAGAACTAGTTAATGATAAAATTTCTGGTGCTGCCAGCTTTATGGTAGGTAAAGATGAATTTTTTATTGTGTTAAATGAAAATGTTGATCTTGATGCAGAAAAAGAACGTTTAACCAAAGAATTGGAATACCTACAGGGTTTCTTAAAATCTGTTGATGCCAAATTAAGCAATGAACGTTTTGTGCAAAATGCCAAGCCAGAAATTATTGCGAACGAACGCAATAAAAAAGCTGATGCAGAATCGAAGATTAACATCATTACAGAAAGTTTAGCGTTATTAGGATAATGATGAAAATTTTTAAAGCATTCTTGTTCCTTGCCATTGTTGTGTTGGCTGCTTGTAGCAGTAACGAAAAAAAGGAGGCCGAAGCACAGGATTCTTTAACAAATGAAATGGATACGGTGGGTGCTAGCCAACCTGCTGATAGTACTGTTGCTGTGGCAAAAACAGCCGTAGGCTTATTGGATAACCCAAATACAATTTTGGTAAGCTGCGATGCTGTAGGTAAAATTAGTATGGACGATACTTATGAAGATATTGTAAGTAAAGCAGGCAAAGCAAATATGAAACAAGACTCTGTTTTTGTGAAGGGTGTTTTTCAACATACGTTTGTAACCAAGGTTTGGAGGGGTACTGCTGGCGAAATTACCATTAGCTGGCAAGAAAGCGAACAGCCTTACAAAACCATTCAAAACATTATTGTTGATGCTCCAGGCTCAACCTATGTTACCGAAAATGGGATTAAATTAGGTAGTCCAATGTCTCTGATCAATAAGCTAAATGGCAAATCATTTATGTTAATTGGTTTTTCTGGACAAAATGCAGGTACTTTAATGAATTTTAATGGAGGAAACTTAATTACTCAAATTCCATGCATTAGAGCAGTTTTCGAATTGCCCAAAATGAAATCGTACCCTAAAGAAGTGAATGCGGTTTTAACACCAAATATTGTACAGTCAAATAACGTTGCTTTTAAAATCTACGACCCATTGGTTAAAAAACTCATCATTAACTCTAAACGATAATACCATGAAGAAACTTGCACTTTTATGTCTGGTTATAGCCTTTGCTTCTTGCTCAAACGAAAAACCTAAAGCAGTAAGCGCGGGGATTTTTTTAGAAGATCAAGTGAAGGAGTTTATTGAGCTAAATCCTGATTGGACAAAAGATGAAGCAAAGGAAAAAGAGGTTACAGAAAAGTTCAAGCACAAGCTGATCAACCTGAGCAATGAGGCAGATTTCTTAAAAAACATGCCAATGAAATTGGAGATGATTAAAGATACCATCATTAGTGAGCAAGCCACAAAACTGGCCATTTTTAAGGCCTATGGAGATACCAGTAGAAATAAAAGTTCATTGTTGAACTATATGCAATTGCAGATTGCTGGAATAGTTTCTGATGCGCAATTGGCAAAATTACCGATCAATAAAAACTATACTTTAACAGGTACGCTTTACAAACAGGGCAAAAGGGCCGATGTAAAATTTATCCATGTAGCCGAGTTTAACGGTTATGATTTGGGTAAATATACTTTCTTAATTACAGGGTTTAAGCCATTGTAAGTGATTACAACTCTTTGTATAGAGGCAATTCCTCAATAAAAGTAAATTGTTGCCCTTGATGATCTATTTTAGCATAACCATGTATTAGGCCATTGGTAACCACCAACCATTTGGTTTGATGTACCGAATTGTACCTTGCTGCCTGATCAAATACCGATTGTGTAATTTTTACCGTAGGTGCTTTGCATTCTATCACCATAATTCTTTCGCCTTGCGTATTAAAAATCACTACATCAGTTCTTTTTTGAAGCTTATTGAGGTTTAGGCCACCTTCAATCTGGATCAATGATTTTGGAAATTTCTTTTCTATGATAAGAAATTGGATGAAATGCTGCCTTACCCATTCTTCGGGTGTCAATACCAGGTGTTTTTTTCGGATCTCATCAAATATAAAATAGAGACCATCCCTTTCGGTAATTTTAAAAGGATGGGGTGGTAAATTTAAAGCTGTAGGTACAAATGCCATTTGTGCAAAAATAACCTTTAATATTTAGTTTTTAGCCGTTACATTTGGATAATTATATGAGCGCTGTAGAGATAATAAAAGATTTAAAAGCCAGAAAGTTTAAACCCATGTATTTGTTGCAGGGCGAAGAACCTTATTACATTGATCAAGTAGTTGATTACATGGAGAACCATGTGCTTAATGATGGAGAAAAAGGTTTTAACCAAACCGTTTTGTATGGCAAGGATACCGATATGGCCACCATTTTAAATGCGGCTAAAAGATATCCGATGATGTCTGAATATCAGTTGATTATCGTTAAAGAAGCTCAAGACCTGAAATGGGCAAAAGAAACAGAAGGAAGTAGCAAAGATGCAGAAGTGGTGCTCAATTATTTTGAGAAGCCATTGCCGAGTACCATTTTGGTATTGGCCTATAAATATGCCAATTTTGACAAGCGTAAAAAAATCTATAAGGCTATTGCCAATAATGGGGTAGTTTTTCAGTCTGATCCTGTAAGAGATTATAAATTAATGCCTTGGATTGAAGAGCACATTAAAGAAAAAGGTTACAAAATTGCACCACAGGCGGCAGCGCTGATGGCAGAGTATTTAGGTACAGATCTCTCTAAAATTGCCAATGAAGTAGAAAAATTATGCCTCAATATTAGCAAGGATACCGTTATCCAAACCGATCATATTCAGAAAAATATTGGTATAAGTAAAGAATACAACGTATTTGAACTGCAAAAGGCATTGGCTACCAGAAATGTGTTAAAATGCAATCAGATTGTTAATTATTTTGCAGATAATCCGAAGGCAAACCCAATGGTGATGGTAATGGCCAACCTAAATTCCTATTTTACGAAGATTTTAAAATACCATTACCTACCCAATAAAAACGATGCAGCTAAAGAGCTGGGTGTAAGTCCTTATTTTATTAAAGACTATGAAACAGCAGCAAGAACATTTAGTGATGCCAAGACTTTTGATATTATTAGCTTATTAAGAGAATATGATCTAAAAAGTAAAGGTTTGGAGAGTACAGGCAATACAACAGATGGCGAACTCCTCAAAGAGATGTTGTTCAAGATGATCCATTAAAGATTTAGTTATTCGGTAATAAAATTTTGATCATACAGCCCACGTGATCAATTGTTTGTGTTTTTTTCATTTGTAACTACAAAGTTATCTGTCGGAGCCATCGTTTTGTAGACACTCCTTTATATTTACTCCACAATTAACTTATAATGTTCATGAAAAAACAATTACTAACCATTTTACTGGCTGCAGGTGCTATTACTATAGCGCAAGCGCAAGTTAGACCAGGTGGTGGCGCAGGGGCTGGTGCGGATACGACTAGAAGAGCTCCTGGAGCTGCTTTAGGAGGGGCAAGAGCCCAACCTAGACCATACGCTCAAGTGATTACTGACAAAGCAGTAACGCAAAGAGGTATGATTACTACCCATAAATTAGACGATAAATTTTTCTTCGAAATTGCTGATACCACTTTGGGAAGAGACATTTTGGTAGTAAGTCGTATTTCTAAATCAGGTGCAGATGTACGTGCAGCGCAAGGATATGCGGGCGACCAAATTGGTAGTTCTGTAATCCGTTTCGAAAAAGGACCAAATAACCGCATCTTTATGCGTAAGGTAAGCTACAGAACTTACAGTCCAGATAGTACAACTTCAATGTACCAATCGTTAAAAAATTCTAATATCCAAGCTATTGCAGCTTCATTTAACATTGCCGCTTATACATCAGATAAACAAGGAAGTGTAATTGACATGACCGACTATATCAATAGCGATAATGATATTTTTTACTTTAGCTCTTCAGGTGCTAAAACCCGTTTTAGATTGGGTAACCAATTGGCAGATCGTAGTTACATTACCAGTGTTAGAAGTTTTCCTACCAATGTAGAAATTACATCGGTTAAAACTTACAGCTTATCGGCTGCTGCTTCTCCATTTGGTGGTGGTGCACCTGCTGGCGGTGGCGGTGGTGGTGCTACAGGTTCTGCAACTTTAGAGTTAAACGCTTCGTTGGTTATTTTACCTAAAGTGCCAATGAAAGCTCGTTATTTTGATCCACGTGTTGGTTATTTCGCAGTTGGTTATACCGATTTCGACCTTAATCCACAAGGTGTGAAAGAAATTGAATTGGTAAAAAGATGGCGTTTAGAACCAAAACCACAAGATTTAGCAAAATACAAACGTGGCGAATTGGTAGAGCCTCAGAAACCTATTATTTTCTATATCGATCCGGCAACACCTAAAAAATGGGTGCCATATTTAAAAGCAGGAGTTGATGATTGGGCTAAAGCTTTCGAAAAAGCAGGTTTCAAAAATGCAGTAATGGCTAAAGAAGCACCTACAAAGGCTCAAGATTCAACTTGGAGCTTAGATGATGCTCGTCACTCTGCAATTGTGTACAAACCATCAGAAATTGCAAATGCAAGTGGTCCAAGTATTTCAGATCCACGTAGTGGAGAGATTATGGAAAGCCATATCAACTGGTTCCACAACGTACAAAAGTTGGTACACGATTGGTACATGATCCAAACTGCTGCTGTTGATCCAAGAGCACGTAAAATGACTTTCAGTGATGAGTTGATGGGCGATTTGATTCGTTTCGTTTCTTCTCACGAGGTTGGCCACACTTTAGGTCTACGTCACAACTATGGCTCTAGCTCTACTGTTCCGGTAGAAAATTTACGTAACAAAAAATGGGTTGAAGAAAACGGACATACACCATCTATTATGGATTATGCTCGCTTTAACTACGTAGCGCAACCAGAAGACAATATTTCTTCTAAAGGTTTATATCCTCGCATTGGCGATTACGATAAATGGGCAATTGAGTGGGGTTATAAATACTTCCCAGATAGCAAAACTGTAGAATCTGATATGAAAATATTAGATAAAATGACTTTAGAGTCGGCTAAAAACAGACGTTTATGGTTCGGTACAGAAACCAATTCTGATGATCCTCATTCGCAAAACGAAGATTTGAGTGATAACGCAATGAAAGCAAGTGAATATGGTATCAAAAACCTAAAAGTGATTTTAACCAACCTACCAGTTTGGACTAAAGAAAGCGGTGAAGGTTATGAAAACTTAAGCAACATGTATGGTCAATTGACTACTCAATTTGGTCGTTACATGGGTCACGTAGCTAAAAACGTTGGTGGTATTTACGAAAACCCCAAAACTGTAGATCAAGCAGGTCCTATTTATGAGCGTACTCCAGCTGCTACTCAAAAAGAAGCAATGGATTTCTTAAATAAACAATTGTTTACTACACCTAAGTGGTTAATTAACCAACCAATTTTTGATAACATCGACGAAAATCCTTTAGAAGTTGTTTCTAAATTACAAGGAAGTACTTTAAACCGTTTATTGGGCAATAGTACATTAAGTAAATTGGTAGCTGCAGAAGCAACTGATGGTGCAACTGCTTATAAAATCTCAGATTTATTCTCTGATATGAACGGTGCGATCTTTACCGAATTGAGTTCAAATTCAACAATTGATGTGTATCGTCGTAACCTACAAAAAGCTTACGTAGAAAAATTAATCGCAATTGCTAAACCAGCTCCTGCTCCAGCAGCAACCAATATTATTGTTGGTGGCGGTGGTAGAGGCGGTGGCGGCGCTGCTAGTGGTTTAACTGCTGCGCAAAGCGATGTGCTTTCTGTAGTGAAAGGTCAATTACGTCAGTTAGAAGGCAGAATTAAAACTGCAGCTAACAGCCAATCAGATTCATTGAGCAAATATCATTTGTTAGATCTTTCTGATCGTATCGAAGCTGCTTTAGATAGCAAAAAATAAGCTAGACTAATTTATTAAATTTCTTTTTTAGGCGCCCCGAAATATTGGGGCGCTTTTTTTGTGTGCCACATT
Organism: Pedobacter sp. Hv1; assembly: GCF_001412215.1. Taxonomy (GTDB): domain Bacteria; phylum Bacteroidota; class Bacteroidia; order Sphingobacteriales; family Sphingobacteriaceae; genus Pedobacter. The sequence continues at coordinate 310,508 of NZ_LLWP01000001.1, read as the reverse complement.
TTAACACCTGTATCAAATATTATTTACATCGCCTATAATTTACTAGGCAAAGGCCTTAAAAATTAATATCTTTGCGCAAAATAGCAAACAATAATTAGGCCCTTAACTTGGCTTAAACAAGTATAATTTAAAAGAAACATGGCATTACAATGTGGTATAGTTGGGTTACCCAACGTTGGTAAATCAACCTTATTTAACTGTTTATCAAACGCAAAAGCACAAGCAGCAAACTTTCCATTCTGTACAATTGAACCAAATATTGGGGTAATTACAGTACCAGATGATCGTTTGACCAAATTGGCAGAATTGGTAAAGCCAAATAAAGTACAGCCAAATACCATAGAAATCGTAGATATTGCGGGTTTGGTAAAAGGAGCTTCAAAAGGAGAGGGTTTAGGTAATCAGTTTCTTGGGAATATTAGAGCTACCAATGCGATTATTCATGTATTGCGTTGTTTTGATGATGGAAATGTAATCCATGTTGATGGTTCTGTAGATCCAATTCGAGATAAAGAAATTATCGATACCGAACTGCAATTGAAAGATTTGGATACAGTGACCAAAAGAATTCAAAAGGTAGAAAAAATGGCGAAGACCGATAAGGATGCCAAAAGAACTTTTGATATTTTAACTGTGGTTAAAGCACAATTAGAAACAGGTAATTCGGCTCGTTCTGCAGCAATTGAGGCAGAAGATTTTGAGTTTATCCAAGATTTGGGCCTATTAACGCAAAAACCTGTAATGTATGTTTGTAACGTAGAGGAAGGATCTGTGATCAATGGTAATGCTTATACCGAAAGAGTAAAAGAGGCAGTTAAAAATGAAAACGCAGAAGTTTTGATCATTTCTGCCAAAATAGAATCAGAAATTGCTGAATTGGAATCTTACGAAGAAAGACAAGAATTTTTGGCAGATCTAGGTTTAACTGAATCAGGTGTAAATAAATTGATTAGAGGGGCTTACCGTTTGTTGGATTTATATACTTACTTTACAGCTGGTGTACAAGAAGTAAGAGCTTGGACCATTACCAAAGGTTTTACTGCACCACAAGCTGCAGGAGTAATCCATACAGACTTTGAAAAAGGATTTATCCGTGCAGAGGTAATTAAATACAATGATTTTGTAACCTTAGGTTCAGAAGCAGCTTGTAAAGATGCAGGTAAATTAGGTGTAGAGGGTAAAACCTATGTTGTAGAAGACGGTGATATTATGCACTTCCGTTTTAACGTATAATTGTTAGCGACTAAAAAATATAAACCTCTTGAATGATCTTCAGGAGGTTTTTTTATGCGTAAACTATAACAAGATGATAAGTAATTGAATGCTGATCAACAAAATGCCCAGAGAACTGATAAATAAAAGCCCATTAAAAGCACTTACTTTAAATTTTGTAGCAATGGCCGATAACAAGCTAAAAAGGAAAAATGAGATCAATAGAAAAGGAATAACCAACATCCAATAGGTTAATTGGATAGAAGTATCAAATAGGTTAAGGTCTACCCCCGAATCAAAATAATTTGCCTTGCCGATATATAAAATCAGGGCAATAATTAATGCCGGAATAAGGAGAGAGAAGAACGCTACTTTTTTCATTCTTTAAATATAATATAATCCTTCGAAAACCAAATATTTTCAAATTGTTAACAGATCATATTTACAATGTCATAATCACACTTATGCCTTCATTCAGCAAACAACAAACAATATCTTTGAAAAAATAGAGCTGAAATGGATTTAACGTGCCCAATCTCTGCAGAGCGGATTAATGAAAGTGTAGTTAGGATTATTGCCATATTAACGGCAATAATTACAGTAATTTGTATCCTGATGGGCAATTATTGGGCAATGGTTTTTTTAACTATAGATTTTGCAATACGGGCATTTACATCTGGTAAATGGAGCATATTAAGGATGATCGCTTCTCAAATCTTTAAATTATTTTCCTTGCCCCAAAAAATGAAAGATCTGGCGCCTAAGAAATTTGCTGCAACCATGGGCTTTGTTTTCTGTTTGTTAATTAGTGGAGTATACCTGCTTAACTTCCCTAATTTGGCCATGGGATTAGCCATAGTGTTAATTATTTTCGCCCTGCTAGAAGGTGTTTTTGCAATTTGTGTAGGCTGTTACATCTATTCTTTTTATCATCTGCTGTTTTTGAAAAAAGGGGAGGAGTAATGTTATCTTTTTTTGTCAATAATCGCTTTTAATCCGGGTTCGCAGGTTAAAAGATGCCAGCCACCAAACACAACAAATACCTTGTCTTGCTTATCTAATAATTGATCAATGGTTTGTAATAGGTATTGGTCTCTGATCTCTTTAGATTTTCGGCCAATTTGCTGAAATTTTCCTTTCGGATCAAATGGATTGGTTGGGGCTAATGTTTCTAAGGCAAATGGTCTGTTGAGCAGTTTTTCGTAATTGGCTTTATAAAAGGCAAGGGTCTGTTCTTCCTTGCTCAATTGTACAGCACCTTTTTTCATGATGTAGTTTTTGATAAAACCATCAAATTTCTCTGCCATGGCAACACTATCAGTTATACGGGCTCCTTTTAATCCCCACATTAAACGCTCGGTTACAATATAGGCCAAAAACTCACCCTTGGTATATTGTTTCAATAGCGATTTGAACTCTAGGCTATCTTGGATATCACCATTCACTGTTTTAATTTTAAGGCTATCAGCCAGAATTTTAACCAAGCCAATTTCTCCATCTTGCAATAGTGCTTCTTTTTTTGAAGCATACACTTTTTTAGAAAGATCGCCACCTTCATTTACGCAGACTTCTGGTTTAGAAGCAAAAAATTGTTGTTCAATACCTGCAAACATAGGATTGCTAATATCGCTATCATCAGTAAGGTGGTTTACACCGCAGAAAATGATCTCCTTTTTCCCATTTTTAAAGGTCAATACATAAGGATTTGATGGGAGTTTTCCAGTTGAATCCAGTTTAATATCGAGATAACTTACAGTTGGATAAAGTGGTGCTGCTGTTGTTTGTTGCTTTGGGGTTTGTATACAACTATAGAAGAGCACACTCGTGATCAGCGTAAAAATTAGGGAGTTAGTTATTTTCATTGAACTTTAATCTTAAGACTAAAATAACAATTAAAAAGAAATTAGCGAGCGTTTACTTTTTCATTTTTTTTGTTCAATTGGATGTATTTACAGCTTATTTAATTTATAAAATGAACAGCATTTATAATTTTTAATCTATTAATTTAGAACTAGCCTTAAACAAAACGTTAGCAGAAAACCTGGAGTGTTTTCTCTTAACAGGTGATGTTGTATACCTCAGTTACAACAGTTCAACTTAACCCTATTTTATTCACCTATCCTTTTTCGTTTGCTTTTTCAATGGTAAAATAGCAATCACTAAACATGAAAACATTAAAGAGAAACAACTTAATGATCTTGACCTTGGTTTTTGGTGTAGCCATTATGCTTACCCAAAGCGCCTTTAAATTAAGCACAAAAACAGCAGAGTACAAGTACATCAACACAGGTGTGCATTACATTAAAGTTGATGACGCAGATTTGAGCGGTTGCTCTTGGGTAACAAGCTCTTACTATTGTGTGGTAGAAACCAATACAGATATGGGGAGTAGTTTCGCTTTTAGTCAATTAGGCGCAAGTGGAGCAACACCGGTTGCTGGTGCCTCATTGTCTGTTTACGAACAATAGTTATTGACCATAGGGAAACATAGGGTAAATTATTTTGCCTTATGTTTTATTAATTGGTTTTAACCATCTAAGACACCTGAGTAAATGTGCCCTATAGCGTATGTTTCTCTTAATGCCTTAATATTTCAAATCAAGCTCGACCTTTCTTAGGTTGCTAAGGTGGTGATACAAATAGGTAGAAAATCATTCACCACATAGAAAGATAGGGCACATAGTTGTTGTTTTGCCTATGTGGTTAAAAAAACGGGCATGTAATATTCACTACATCGCAAACAAAAACTTCATGTCTCTTTTTTACCATCTAAGACACCTAAGCAATAGTGGACTAACCTTTATTACCACAATAGATATTTCCTTAATGCCTTAATATTTCAAATCAAGCTCAGCCTTTCTTAGCTTGCTAAGGTGGTGATACAAATAGGTAGAAAATCATTGACCACATAAAAAGATAGGACACATAGTTGTTGTTTTGCCTATGTTGTTAAAAAAACGGGCTTGTAATGTTCACTACATCGCAAACAAAAACTTCATGTCTCTTTTTTACCATCTAAGACACCTAAGCAATAGTGGACTAACCTTTATTGCCACAATAGATATTTCCTTAATGCCTTAATGTTTCAAATTAAACTATTAATAGAAGATAGGATACTAAGGCTTGTCTATGCTTTTACCTTTCATGGCTTGCCCAACGGCCATGTCCATTAATCGTTCTGCAAACGGACGGGTAAACTCATTCAGTTCGTCGGCTTTTTTAAGGATCCGGTCTTTATCTCCACTATCTAAAGCATCTTTAAGTTCGGCAATAATTACAATGGTTAAAGTCAGTTCTTGTTCGTTTAAGATGTTGCCATTCTTTTTAATGAAACGTTCTGCAGTATAAACCAATTGTTCGCCTTCACTCTTCGCTTCAATAAGCATGCGTTGTTCTACATCACTTTTGGCATTTTCAATACTATCAATCAACATTTTTTCAACGGTATCGTCACTTAAACCATAACTTGGTACAATGTCAATTTCTTGTTTAACGCCAGAGCGTAACTCAATGGCCTGAACAGTTAAAATTCCATCTGCATTTAATAAAAAGTTAATGTCAACCTTTGGCAAACCTGCAGGCATGGCCGGAATTCCTTTGAGATCAAACTCAGCCAATTTGCGATTTTCTTTAACTAGGTCACGCTCGCCTTGGTAAACAGAAATCTTCATGTTCACCTGGCCATCAATAGAAGTGGTATATTGGCGGCCGGCTTTGGTTGGCACTTTACTGTTACGGGCAATAATCACATCCATTAAACCACCCATAGTTTCTATACCTAAAGAAAGTGGGGTAACATCTAATAACAGAATGTCAGATCGGTTACCCGCAAGGATATCAGCTTGTATAGCGGCTCCTAAGGCCACAACCTCATCAGGGTTGATCTGATCGTGTGGCTGGCGATTAAAGAACGTACTTACCGCTTGTTTTACATAAGGTGTACGTGTAGAACCACCTACTAAAACAACCTCGTCAATTTCGGCAATGCTTAAATTGGCATCGGCCAAAGCCTGTTTACAACAATTTAAGGTTTCGGCAACTTTATCAGCAATCAATTGCTCAAAGGTTTGTTTATCTAGTGTGCACCAGATTTCGCCAACCTTTTCATTGTATAAATTTTGTGTCGATAATGCCTTTTTGGCTGCTTCTGCTTGCAAACGTAAAGTCTGCATCAAAATATTGTCTTGCGCTACCTCTTTAATATCTAATTTATTTTGCGCTATCCAGTAGTTTAAAATCGCTCTGTCAAAGTCATCTCCGCCTAAAAAGGTGTTGCCATTGGTAGCAAGTACTTCGAAAATGCCATTCTGGATTTGTAAAATAGAAACATCAAAAGTGCCGCCTCCCAGATCGTAAACAGCAATGGTTTTTTGTTGTGTTGGGTCTAAGCCCAAGCCATAAGCTAAACTGGCTGCAGTAGGCTCGTTAACGATGCGCAATACATCTAATCCTGCCAATTTCCCTGCATCACGTGTGGCCTGTCTTTGGCTATCGTTAAAATAAGCTGGAACAGTAATTACAGCCCTATTTACTGGAGTTTTTAAGGCGTGTTCAGCTCTGGCTTTTAATTCTTTTAAAATCTCGGCCGAAAGCTCAATTGGGGTGTAAAATCTATTTCCTGCTTTAATTTTTACCAAAGCATCGGTATCATCATCAATCACTTTATAGCTAAAAATATCTTGATGGCCAGCTACATCTTTATAAGAGCGACCCAATAAACGTTTTACCGAAAAGATGGTGTTTGTAGGGTCTGTAGTAAGGTAAGCTTTAGCTTCATTGCCCACCTCAGCATCGCCATATTCATTAAAATGTACCACAGATGGTACCAAAAGCCCTTTTCCAGTATCATTAATTACCTGTGGGTTTTTATCTGGATTGATAAAAGCAACCAAACTATTGGTTGTACCTAAATCTATACCAACTATAATTTCTTCTTGTTGTAATGAACCTGTAGCCAGGTTGATGGATATTTTTGCCATAACAGGCCAAATTTACGATAATGTTGTAAGGTTAAAGTCCTAAAGATGTAAAAAGTAGGTAAAAGGTAAAATGGAAGATATAAAATGGGAAATGTGTAATGTAAAATGGAAGATTTGACGTTGCTCACAAATCAATTTTCAGACTAATTGCTTAATTTTGGACTTATGCTAGGATTGAAATTATTAACAGACCCACGTTGGGCAGATATTGCTGAATCTAATTTAGAAGAGATTTTAACCGACCACGCTTGGTGCGAACAAAAAGCAGCAACCAATGCCATTAACCTAATTGCTGATAATTGCGAACATATTGATTTGGTGCAGGAACTGACTATTATTGCTTTAGAAGAAATGCAACATTTTCAACAGGTGGTTGATATTATTAAAGAGCGGGGTTATACTTTAGGTCGTGGTAGAAAAGACGATTATGTGGGGCAGTTGATGAAATTCTGTAAAAGAGATGGAAGCCGAAATACCTCATTTATTGAAAGATTGTTGTTTGCAGCAATGATTGAAGCCAGAAGTTGTGAACGTTTCCGTGTACTTTCGTTAAATATCAAAGATGCAGCCTTGGCCAAATTTTATCATGATTTGATGGTTTCTGAGGCTGGTCATTATACTACTTTCTTAAACTTTGCCCGTAAATATACCATTGATGTTGATGTAGATAAACGTTGGAAAGAGTGGTTGGCCTTTGAAGGCGAATTGATCCAAACTTTTGGGAAAAAGGAAGCGATACATGGGTAGAAGAGGGAAATAGGGAATAGTAAATAGGAAATAGAGAATGGATGTAAGATGTAAAAGGGAAGATGGAATTGAAGTTGAAAGTATAAAGTTGTACGTTATAAGCAAGTCTTGTTCACAAATTGTGATAATTGCTAAATACATTCACAAAATTGGGATGCTTTACTAATGAACAAGTGAACCAATGAACTGATTAGCATGATGTCTTTATACTTTTTACTTACTACTTTATACTAATGAACCAATTCCTTCTTATGCAAATTCCATAACCAAATTACAATATTCTGGTAACTGTCTATGCCGCTTTTCTGCTTGTTCAGTTTCAAAAATTTATCAAAGGCAACACCCATATAGGTAGACATGTCTCCATTATATTTTGCCCAAAACTCATTTTCTGCCTTAAAATTAGCCAATACCTTAGGGTCTATTTTGTTAAGCATTGTCGCATAATCTTCAGGCGATTTAATCCTAACTTCTAACAAAATGTAGCGTAACATGTTATAGTTAACTGAGTACAAAAAGTTGGCATCTTTGCTGTTGATGCCCACCAGATAAGCAACCAGATTTGCTTCGTCTTCTCTGGCTACACCCATTTGGTGCGAAATTTCATGACAGGTTACAAATGGCAATACCCAAGCAGGCAGTTTCATGTTCAAATTGGCCTCGCCACTTAAAGGGTTGTAATAACCTTCAATACCAATCTTACTTACCATCCAGCCATTTAAAACAGATTTTACAGATGGTGCTTTGTAGCTAAAAAATGGATTTTTCTCAGCCATTCGTTGGTAATCAACTACGGCTTTTTCTTTAAGTTCAGCAATGGTATAACTGAGTTTTGGGGTAGTTTGAGGTTGTAATGCTTTGAGCTTTTCAATAAAATAATCGCCCAACAACACCAATTCTTTAACCGAATATTTCTCGTTGCTAATATTTAATTGCTGGGTAATGCTGGGTCTAGAATAATTGAGGCCCCAGAGCAATTTAAAACTGATAGATAGCAAAAGGATAATGTTGAAGAGCTTTAATGGAACAGCTAATCGGTCTGTTTTGGTCAGTAATTTTCTTCTTTTAAAGAACAGGATCAATTTTCTGATCGCCAATAAAATCAGTAAAGTATATAAAATATCGCCCAAGGCAAAAGGAAAAATGGAAGAGACCCACCTTAGAACAATAGCGATAATAGGATAAAGGCCATTTGAATACCAACTGAGCACCAAGTTCGGATATAAGCCAAAAATGGATAAAAGAATAGTAAGGCCAACAAGAATGGCCGTTTGGATCAAGACTTTACGAAGTAGTGTTGCCTGCATAATTTATTGAAACAAACTTAATCGATTTGTTGGCTAAAGTTCTCTATTTAAATCAAAGAAACTTATCTGGTAAAACTCAATCTTTTTCCAAATTCTCTGGTTACAAACTTTCCATTTTGGTAAGCCAAGTTACCCGAAACAAAAGTATGTGTAATGCTGGCCTGGAAAGTATCTCCATCAAACGGAGACCAACCACATTTATAGAATATATTTAATGGGGTTACTTTAAACGCATCGTTCAGGTTAACCAAAACCAAATCTGCCCAATAGCCTTCGCGAATAAAACCACGTTGCTCTACATCAAAACAGATGGCCACATTATGGGCGGTTTTTTCTACAATCTTTTCTAAAGATATTTTACCCTGCAAATGCATTTCTAAAAGCGCAGGTAGGGCATGTTGTACCAATGGTCCGCCAGATGGTGCTTGTGCATAGGGTTGTTGCTTCTCTGCCAAGGTATGTGGCGCATGGTCTGTAGCAATTACATCAATATTGTCGTTTAAAACCCCTTGTAAAATACCAGCTTGGTCGGCTGCCGTTTTTACCGCTGGGTTCCATTTAATGAAATTTCCTTTTTTAGCATAATCGGTATCATTAAACCACAGGTGATGCACACAGGCTTCGGCAGTAATCTTTTTCTCTGCTAAAGGAAGGCTATTGTCAAACAAGGCAATCTCTCTAGCAGTAGAAATATGGAGGATATGCAAACGGGTTTGGTAACGTTTAGCCAACTCAACCGCTAAAGACGAAGATTTGTAACAGGCTTCTGCACTACGGATCAAGGGGTGCATATCTATAGTAAGATCCTCACCATATTTGGTTTTAAAAATGGCTAAGTTCTCTCTAATGGTTTGTTCATCTTCACAATGTGTAGCCACCAAAATAGGTGCTTTACTAAAAATGTTTTCTAAAGTTTTTTCATTGTCTACCAACATGTTTCCGGTTGATGAACCCATAAAAACCTTAATGCCACAAACATCTTTAGCATTGGTTTTTAAAACCTCTTCAATGTTGTCGTTGCTGGCACCCATATAAAATGAGTAATTGGCCAATGAAGTTTCTGCGGCAATGGCATACTTATCTGCCAATAACTCTTGGGTTAAAGTGTTGGGCACAGTATTAGGCATTTCCATAAAAGAGGTAATACCACCCGCCACAGCTGCCATACTTTCTGTAAAAATATCTGCTTTATGCGTTAGTCCGGGTTCTCTAAAATGAACCTGGTCGTCAATCATGCCCGGTAAAAGGTAAAGCCCTTCTGCATTAATTTCTTGTGCTGCTGGGGCAGATAATCCTTGGCCGATTTTCTCAATCCGTCCATTTTTAACCAAAACATCAGCTATAAATTGTTTGCCTTCGTTAACTAAAGTAGCGCCTTTGATCAGATAAGTATTCATGGCGATAAAGTTAGTGTTTTAACAGAAAAAATTGAATATAAAGTAGAAAGAATGAGGGGGGTATAATATTGGTTCGTAGGATACGAACCAAGGAGTAGTTGGTAATCCACGGCCCATATCAACCTTATTCCGTATCTTTGTGCGCTATGGCAAAATCGTTCGAAGAATTTAATTTAAATAGGCAGATCCTAAATGCAGTTGCCGATGCAGGTTATACCGTTGCTACACCTATTCAGGAAAAGGCAATCGCACCAGTTTTATCTGGTCAGGATATTTGTGGCATTGCAGAAACTGGAACAGGGAAAACAGCGGCTTATGTACTGCCAATGTTAATGAAATTAAAGTATGCACAGGGCGATGCAGCAAGAGCTTTAATTTTAGCACCAACCAGAGAACTGGCCATGCAAATTGCAGAGCAGGTAAAGCTTTTCTCTGCCTATACCGATCTGCGTTCTGTTGTTATTTTCGGAGGGATAGGTCCAAAAGCCCAAAAAGAACAGATTAAAGCAGGAGTAGATATCATTATTGCCACGCCAGGTCGTTTTTTAGACATTTACCTGTCTGGAGAGATCAATACCAAATACCTCCAGTTTTTGGTGCTAGATGAGGCTGATAAAATGATGGATATGGGTTTTATTGGCTCTATTCACCGTATTTTAGAGGTGGTGCCACGTAAACGTCAGAACTTGCTTTTTTCGGCAACGATGAGTGAGCTGGTACAAAAAATTGCCGGCGACTTTTTGAAACATCCTACCATTATCGAAGCATCTGAGCAGGCTACACCGGCACAAACGGTAACGCAGGTGTTGTACGAAGTGCCAAATTTTAAAACAAAAATCAATTTATTACAGCATTTACTTAAAGATGATGAAGCATTTAATAGGCTGATCATTTTCTGTAAAACCAAAACGGTAGCTGATAACATCTATAGTTTTATTGTTCGTCGTTTTGGCGAAGAATCTGTTCGGGTGATCCATGCCAATAAAGGACAAAACACCAGAATTAACTCTATCAATAGCTTTAAAGAAGGAAATATTAGGGTTTTAGTAGCAACTGATGTGGCTTCTAGAGGAATTGATGTAACTGATGTAAGCCATGTCATCAACTTTGATGTACCTATCATTATTGAAGATTATGTGCATAGAATTGGGCGCACAGGTAGGGCTTTTGCCACTGGCGATGCCATTACTTTCTGTACAGAGGCTGAGAAGTACTATATCCGTAAAATCGAAAAGTTAATCCGTCAATATATTCCGGTGCTGCCTATTCCAGAAGAAGTTTTTGTAGAAGAAACGCCTTATGATGAACGTCAGCATATTGCCAGAGAGATCGACAACCAGAAACGTAAAGAAGATCCAGATTTTAAAGGGGCTTTCCACGAAAAGAAGAATGCCAAACAGATAGAAGAACGCGAAAGAGAAAAAACTAGGAATAAAGCATACAAAGCCAAAGTTTTTAAGAATAAAAAACGATTTGATAAAAAGAAGTAAACTGTATGCTTAAGAAAGTTAGATTTACTGTTTTTAATGTGTTTATAGCACTACTTTTAGCTGGGGCAATTTTCTTTACAATCGGTGCGTTACGAACAGATGGACTTAATTTAAATCCATTATTTGCTTTAATTTGTTTTGTTCTCGCTTTTGGGCTATTCAGTATTCGTTTGCTTATCAGATTTTTTTTAAAAGATTTAAAAAAGGCGAGCATCGCTGAAAAAATACTGTTGACGATTGTAGCCTTAATCTTTTTCTTTTTCTGTGTTATTTTATTGGAACTGATGGGGTACTTTCTATAGTAATAATTAATTTATAACAAATGAAACTGCGATTAACCCCTTTAAACATTGTAACAGCCTTAGGTATTGCTTTTTTGGCGGTCAGTTTTTTCCAACCAAAAACTACCAGTGTAGGGCATGTACAGATGAGCAAGTTCTATCAATTGATCTTTGCGGCATTGATCGTCGTTACTATTATTAGCGATTTGATCTTTAGGTTCACCTTAAAAGATTTGAAACGCATTTGGCTGGTAGAAATGGTGTTTGTTGCACTCACCATTGTTCTTTTTTTAATATTACAAAAGTAAAACGAAGCGTGTTGAAATTTGCTTTGTAAAATCAGCATATTTGCAACCGAAAAAATAACAGCACCATATCAACTGTATTTAACATTACCATAGGTGAAGTGATTTAAATCAGTGAAAACATTCATAACATGAGAAAAGCAGAAATAAAGATAACTGTAGAATTAGATAACCAGAACATGCCAGAGAATATTCTTTGGGAAAGTACAGATGCAGAAACACAAGATCAAGTGCCTGTAAAATCGATGATTTTGGCCTTGTGGGACCACAACTATAAAAACTCTATGCGTATTGACCTTTGGACAAAAGACATGCCTGTTGATGAGATGAAACGTTTTTTTTATGAAACCTTACAGACCATGGGCGATAGTTTTTTAAAGGCAACGGGCGAAGAAAACATTGTAGAAGATTTACGTGATTACTGTGCCCACTTCGCAGATAAAATGGGTATTGATCCTAGGAAATAATGTTATGGGTTACAAGTTGTGTGTTGCAGGCCTATTCATCTAAACTTTCAACTTATAACTTTTAACCTTCAACTTATAACGTATTACTTGTAACTTTGAACTGATAACTTTCAACCTTGAACTTTTAACTCTGCAAATATGTTGATCATCAATAAAATAAATGCTTATATCGGTCTTTTGCTAGCGGTAATTGCCATTACCATATCACCAATGATTAAGGTGCCATTTAAAGGAAATTGGAATTTATATCAAACTGATAGCCGTTTATTTTTCATTTCCATAGCTTTAATTGCATTAACCTCATTGTGTTTATTTGTACGACAGTTAAGAGCATTTAGGTTATTGTCTTTTGTAATGTTTGCATGGGCTGTTTTAATGGCTGCTGCTGTATATTTTAAATCTAACCATTACTTCAACTCTAAATTTTTTGATAAGGTTTTAGCAAAAACTATCCATTACCAGTGGGGGTGGATAGTATTGTTAGTGGCGGTTATTCTTTTGGTAACAAGTGTAAGAAAAGGTGAAAATTTATGGCCTAATTAATGCATTTGCGAGGTGAGTTTGTTTATCTCATAACCCTTTGCCTTACATCTGGCTACAATTTCATCGTAAACGTTTTTGGCCATTTTTTGGTTACGGCTCATGATAAATAAGAATTTGCGATCTGGATGGCCTACCACTACATAAGAATAATCATCGGCCAGTTCAATAATCCAATAATCTACTTTAATGGGCCAAATAAATTGAGCTTTCAATTCGCCATTCTGCCCTTTTTCTGAAGGGAACATTTTCGATTTTCTGGAATAGGTCGTTTCATCACTAGGTTTTTTATAGGTGGTCAGTACATCATAATAGCCTTCGTTATTTAAAGTGTATCTGGTAATCGTTTCTCTACTGCCTTTATCAAATATGGTGGGGATAGAATAGAGAGAATACCAGGTGCCAGCATACTTTTTCAACTCTATTTTGGCAACAGGTGTATTTTTTTCTGCAGAGAAACTGCTTAAGGTGATCAATAAAAGTATAGCTAAACCCTTCATAAACTACTTTTTAGAATATTTACGAATTATAGCTGAAAACGGTTTGCAGGTTTACATATTTAAACCCAAGCTTTTGTGTACTTTTTTGCGTTTAAAATGAGTTTGTTTTAAGTCTTTGGTTCCGGTAATGATACTAATGTTTCCATCAACCTCAAATATGGCCAATTTTACATCCTTGTAATGCTCTACACCATGTTCTCGCATCGCTTCTTTCAATTCCTCATCGGTAATTCCCAAATGGCTCAGTTTGTCGAAATTTAATTTGCCATCGTGGATCAAAATTTCTGGATGCTGAAAAATAAAATCCCTTAGTTTTTTGTTCTTAAAGGTTATTTTCTTTAAGATATAATTGAGGATAAACAATACAGCCGCTGCGGCCAAACCACCCAATAAACTGGTGTTGTTGCCCACCATGGCATTTTGTACCGCGTTACTGATCAATAAGATCAAAACCACATCAATGGTATTTAATTGCGAAAGTTCTTTTTTACCAGTTAGGCGAATAGCAATCAGCATAAAAGCATAAACAGCCAAACTACGCAGGGCGATATCTAAATATGGGTTCATTTTTAAAACTTTAAAGTCATTTGTCCTTTGCCACTAATTTCTTTTTCATGTTCTAACAACCATTGTTTGCGCCACAACTCGCCAGCGTAACCTACCAATTTGCCATTACTGCCAATTACCCTATGACAAGGCACTACAATGGCCAAATTGTTTTTTCCGTTGGTGGCCGCAATTGCCCTAATAGCTAAAGGATTATTTAACTGTTCGGAGAATTTGAGATAGGATAGGGTGTCGCCATAACCGATAGTACAAAGTGCCTCCCAAACAGATTGCTGAAATTCAGTTCCTTTCTGCATCATGGCAAACGTAAATTCTTTCGATTTGCCCTCAAAATAAGCTTGTAGTTCTGCTTTAGCCGTTATTGTGATGTGATTTTCTGCCAAGTCAGTGATGTCCTTTTTACCAAAAGTAATCTCGTACACAGCTTGGTCATCAGCTAAAATGATCACCTCGCCAATTGGACTTTTTAAAACGCTACAGTATTTATGCTCCACAACACAATATTACGAAATAGATTGGTTCATTAGCTCATTAGGGAATAGAAAATGGGAAATAGGGAATAGGTTTAGTATAAAGTATCTAGTAGAAAGTATAAAGACATAACGTTTATCAGTTTAAGTAGGGAATAGGGAATATGTTGTTTGTTCATTCAATGGCCAACTCTCAAAGCTGTCACATTGAGCTTGTCGAAATGTTTTGTTAATTGGTCTTCGACAGGCTCAGACTGACAAGATGATTGGGTTCATTGGTTCACTTGTTCGTTGGTATAAAGTAGTTAGTACAAAGTATAAAGACATGTGACAATAGTTCATTATTAAAATATCTCAATTTTGTGAATGAATTTAATAAACATCACAATTTGTGAACAAAACATACTTACAACTTAATAATATTAGTATAAAGTAGTAAGTAAAAAGTATAAAGACTTTACTCAAGGGTTCATTTGGTAATAGTGGGAAAGTCAGGTGTCCGAAATTAATCGGCTTGAATCTTTAACACATAACCCAGAACTTTCAACTTACTTACGACTTATAACGTACAACTTTTCACTTTATACTTTAAACCTTTAACTTACTTACAACTTATAACCTACAACTTTCAACTTTTCTATCTATTTCCCATTCCCTATTTCCTATTCCCCCCTAAAAAAGTCATCTAACCTTCAACTTTTAATATTCAAGCGCCTAAACCAAGCTTTTGATTATCTTTGTGGCTATGCAAATTGCAAATCAGGTTAAACATTTGGTCAAAAAGGAAATGTTGTTAGAGTGGCGGTCTAAATATGCGCTCAATGGTGTTTTACTTTATGTAGTTTCTACTGTTTTTGTTTGCTTTCTGTCTTTTATCTCAATGCCAGAAAAACTAACCTGGAATGCATTATTCTGGATCATTATGCTTTTTGCCTCTATTAATGCTATTGCTAAAAGTTTTTTACAAGAAAGTAAAGGCAGGCATTTGTATATCTATACTTTGGTAAGTCCTACGGCATTGATTATTGCCAAGACCATTTATAATAGCTTATTGATGATCGCTTTAACATTAATTGCCTTATTGTTCTACTGTATCGTCTTTCCGGCACCAAAAGAAACAGATTTGCCCATGTATTTTGTGGCTGCGGTATTGGGCAGTTTGAGTTTTGCTACCGTGTTTACCATGGTTTCGGCCATTGCCTCAAAAGCTGGTAATGGGGGTATGTTAATGGCTATTTTAAGTTTTCCGATCATTATTCCAGTATTGATTGTACTGATCAAATTGGCTAAAAATGCCATAGATGGATTAGACAGAAGTGTAAGTTTAGACGATATAGGGCTTTTAGCGGTGATAAATGTAATGGTAATGGCGGTGTCTTTAATATTATTCCCATATTTGTGGCGTGATTAGACAACACAACGCAAATAGCGATAGGCAGTATGTAAATCTGGTTTTTGTGCACTGAATGTTGTTTTTTAAACCCGATTGTAATGAAAAGCCCACAGCGTAGCGAGGACTTGTAATGGAAGGCGGGACTGCTTGAACCGATGAAATGTTGACTTTGTTTTACGGAAAGAAAATTAATAGAACAAAGCAAAAGAATAAAGAAATAACTATTAAATGGATGGTCTCACATCTTAATACGAATAAATAGAATGAAAAAAAATTGGTGGAAAATTTTAGGTGCTGTTTTGGTACTTTACTCAACAATTGCTGGCTTTTTAATAGGTGTGCCACGTTTGGCCATTTTACACGAATCGATAAGGAACCTTTATTTCCATGTGCCCATGTGGTTTGCCATGATTGTACTTTTTTCTAATTCTATTTTTTATAGTGTTAAATCTTTATCAACACAAAGTGAAGAAGATGATCTGAAAGCTGTAGAAAGTGTTAATGCAGGGGTATTGTTTGGTATTTTAGGCCTACTTACGGGTATGGTTTGGGCCAAATTTGCCTGGGGCGAGTTTTGGAGCTTTGACCCGAAACAGAATTTTTCGGCCATCTCTCTTTTATTGTATTTTGCTTACCTTATTTTAAGAAATGCCATAGATGAAGAGCAAAAAAGAGCTAAAATTTCGGCTATCTATAATATTTTTGCCTTTCCGATGATGATTGTACTCATCTTTGTGCTGCCACGTTTAAAAGATTCGCTACACCCAGGTAATGGGGGTAACCCGGGTTTTAATATGTACGATCTGGATAGCAGAATGCGTATGGTTTTTTACCCAGCCTGTTTAGGATGGATCCTGATCGGTTATTGGGTGTATACCATCCGTTTCAGAATTAGTTCATTAGTTTATAAACAACAATAATTATGAAGAAGTTTGCTTTTACCTTAATGATGTTAATTACTTCATTAAACCTGTTTGCCCAAAATAACGATATTGAAATGGCCGATGCATTACGCAGCAACGGAAAAATATATATCGTAGTGATATGTGTGGCCATCATTCTAATAGGTTTATTGATCTATCTGTTTACATTGGATAGGAGATTAAAAATGTTAGAAAAAAAAAATTCTAACAAAAACTAATTTTAAACCTCATAGACCTAATCTTTTAGGCCTTTTATTATGGTGTTTATCTTACACTAAGCAAAATTTCACTTGCATTAATGGGTTATTTTAATGCAATTTTGCACCCGTAAAAGAAGAAAACCAATTATAAAATAACAAATAATGGCTAATACAGCAAACGAGACAAGTTTCTTTACAGATGTTTGTAAGAACTTTGATAGCGCCGCCCAATTTACCAATCATCCAGAAGGTTTATTGGCTCAAATAAAAGCATGTAACAGTGTATATCGTTTTCAATTCCCTATACGTAGAGGAAACGGTTTTGAAGTAATTGACGCATGGCGTGTAGAGCACTCTCACCACATGAGTCCGACAAAAGGTGGTATCCGCTATAGCGAAATGGTTAACGAAGATGAGGTGATGGCACTTGCAGCTTTAATGACCTACAAATGCGCTATTGTAAATGTTCCTTTTGGTGGTGCTAAAGGTGGTATTTGTATCAACCCTAAAAACTATTCTGTTGCAGAGTTAGAAACAATTACTCGTCGTTACACAACAGAATTGATTAAAAAGAATTTTATTGGCCCTGGTATTGATGTTCCTGCTCCTGATTACGGATCTGGTGAACGTGAAATGAGCTGGATTGCTGATACTTATATGACCATGAACCCAGGTTCTTTAGATGCCTTGGGTTGTGTTACCGGTAAACCAATTGCTTTACACGGTATTCGTGGTAGAAAAGAAGCTACAGGTCGTGGTGTTGCTTATGCGGTACGTGAATGTGTTTCTTTTGGAGAAGATATGGCTAAAATTGGCTTAACTGCTGGTTTAGAAAATAAAAAAATAATTGTACAAGGTTTAGGTAACGTAGGTTACCACTCGGCTAAATTCTTAGCAGAATTTGGTGGTATCATTGTGGGTATCTGCGAGTTTGAAGGTGCAATTTACAATGCAAATGGTTTAAATATTGACGAGGTTTTTGCTCACCGTAAAAACACTGGTTCAATTTTAGGTTTCCCAGGTGCTACAGACTTTAAAAATTCAATGGAAGGTTTAGAGCAAGAATGCGATATCTTGGTTCCTGCAGCTTTAGAAAACCAAATCACTGCTGATAACATCCGTAGAATTAAAGCAAAAATTATTGCTGAAGGTGCAAACGGACCATGTACACCAGAAGCTGAAGAGATTTTCTCTGAAATGGGCGGTATCATTATTCCAGATATGTACTGTAACGCTGGTGGTGTAACTGTTTCTTATTTCGAGTGGTTGAAAAACCTTTCTCACGTAGCTTTCGGTCGTATGGAAAGCCGTTACGCAGAAAACTCAAATGCAAACTTGATCAATACTTTAGAAACTTTAACCGGAAAAAGCATCCCTGCAGAAAACCGTTTAATGATTGTTAAAGGTGCATCTGAAATGGAATTGGTAAACTCTGGTTTAGAAGACACCATGATCCACTCTTACCGCGAAATTAGAGAAACATTGATGAACAAACCTGCAATTAAAACTTTAAGAACTGCAGCATTTGTAAATTCAATTGATAAAATTGCGATTTCGTACATGAATTTAGGTATCTGGCCATAGGCTAACCTATCATATTTAAAAAGCCCTGTATCTTTAAAAGATGCAGGGCTTTTTTTATGGATTGGAATAATCTGTAAAAACCATGACAATTGTTGAAAAACATTGTTGGCTTTTCATCGTATATTGTAGTGTAACAAATGATCAATGCCATGAATAGACTATTTTTAATTATCTCCTTGTTTTTATTCGCTTCTTGTGGAAGCGGAGATGCGCAGACCAAAGCAGTTTTACCCGAGGCAAAAAAAGGACAGCAGACAGCCACCTTTGCCGCTGGATGTTTCTGGTCGGTTCAAGAAGGGTTTAGTGAATTAAAAGGGGTAATTAAAGCTACAAGTGGTTATGCTGGTGGTACTACCAAAAACCCAACTTATGAGCAGGTTGGATCTGAGCGAACTGGTCATGCAGAGGCAGTGCAGGTAATTTACGATCCCAATGTAATTAGCTTTGCACAATTGTTGGAAGCATTTTTTTATATGCACGACCCTACAGAGTTGAACAGACAAGGTCCAGATATTGGCACCAGTTACCGTTCTATTGCTTTTTACCGCAATGCGGAAGAGAAAAAACAGATTGAGGGTGCCATATTGAAATTTAATAGAGATAAGATTTATGGCGGTGCAATAGTAACCGAAGTTAAGGCGTTTGATACTTTCTATCCTGCAGAAGCTTACCATCAGAACTATTATCGCCTACATCCAAACGAAAGTTATGTAGCCAATGTATGTGGGGCTAAAGTGCTCAAACTTAGAAAAGCAGTACCTCAGTTGCTTCAGGATAAGTATAAATAAAAACAGTGCTTTAGCTCGGCTATTCTCAAATACTTATATAGACTGATTAAAAACTAATAGGTTTTAATTAGAGAACTATCAATTAATTGTCACGATACGTATAACCGAAGGCTGAAAATGCTTGAGGTAGCATTGTTTTTTTATCTTTGTTGTCAGGATTTTTAATTTTAATTAAATGAGAAAGAGTGCAATAATTGGTTTAATTACGATTGCCATCTGTATTGGTTTTTTAGTTAGTTTAAACGCAGATACCGATACGTATTCTAATTTCACACAAGCAGCTACTTCTAATAAAGAAGAGCATGTAATGGGCCATTGGGAAAAAAGCAAAGGCATGCAATACGATGCGGTTAAAGATCCTAACCACTTTGCTTTTTTTATGAAAGATGAAAAAGGTGAAGTAAAAAAAGTAGTACTCAACGGTACTAAACCACAAGATTTTGAACGTTCAGAAAAATTGGTGCTGATTGGTAAAATGGATAATGATACCTTTTACGCATCAAAGATATTAATGAAATGCCCTTCTAAATACAACGACAACCTGGTAGAAGTACAGCAGGATGGTCAAGTAAAACAATACAAAAAATCTTAATGGATCATATTCAGTTTATTGGAGAAAATCTTCTTCCAGGTAAAATAGGACAGTTTTTTATCGTCCTTGCATTCGTAGCGTCTTTGTTATCTACTGTCGCTTATTTTTTCGCAGTTAAAAACAAAAACGAACAAGACAGATCTTGGATAAACATTGGCCGTTATGCCTTTTTTATAAATATAGTGAGCATTTTAGGTATAGGGACAACCCTGTTTTACCTTATCCTAAATCATTATAACGAGTATTATTATGTTTGGTCGCACTCGTCAAAAGAACTCCCTGTTTATTATATTATCTCTGCTTTTTGGCAAGGACAAGAAGGAAGCTTCTGGTTATGGGCTTTTTGGCAAAGTCTTTTAGGTGCTATTTTGATCTGGAAAGCCAAAACTTGGGAAACAGGAGTAATGACGGTGGTGGCATTTTCGCAAGTGTTCTTAACTTCTATGTTATTGGGCGTACAGATTTTTGGAGAACGTATTGGTAGCTCGCCTTTTATCCTATTAAGAGAAGCGATGAACCTGAAAGAAATGGTTCCTGTTTTCAACGATCCAGAGAAATACAAAAACTACCTTAAGTTTATTACAGATGGTAAGGGCTTAAACCCATTGTTACAAAACTATTGGATGGTTATCCACCCACCAACCTTGTTTTTAGGTTTTGCCAGTATGGTGGTTCCATTTGCTTATGCCATTGCGGCTTTGTGGCAAAAACGATACAAAGAATGGGTTAAACCAGTATTGCCTTGGGCTTTGTTTGCGGTAATGATATTGGGTACAGGTATTATTATGGGTTCTTTCTGGGCTTATGAGGCACTTAACTTTGGTGGTTTCTGGGCATGGGATCCGGTAGAGAATGCTTCTATTATTCCTTGGTTAACCCTAATTGGCGGCGTACACGTAATTATTGCCTATAAAAATACAGGTCATGCCTACTTTACGGCCATTGCCCTTATTTTAGTTAGTTTCTTATTGGTGTTGTATGCCTCTTTTTTAACCCGAAGTGGTATTCTCGGCGAAACCTCGGTACACTCATTTACCGATTTGGGTATGTTTGGCCACCTGATCTTATACATTGTAGTGTTTTTGGGTATTGCAGTTTATTTTGTTGTACGGAGATGGAACGAAATGCCGATTACCCATAAAGATGAAGAAACTTATTCTCGTGAGTTCTGGATGTTTATCGGTGCCTTAGTGGTTACCGTATCTTGTATCCATATTATATTTGCTACTTCGGTGCCTGTATTTAACAGGGCTTTTGGCACTTCATTTTCACCACCGATAGATGCCATTAAATTCTATAATAAATGGCAGGCTCCATTTGCAGTTTTAATTGCATTGATCTCTGGTTTCTCGCAGTTTTTAAAATATAAAAGAACCGACCCACGTAAATTCTATAGCAGCTTAATTTCTTCTATTGTATTTTCATTGGTTATTACTGGGGCATTTGCATGGTTAACAGGCGTGTATACCAATCTCATGTATGTGATTTTAACTTTCAGTTGTATATTTTCGGTGTTAAGTAATGCCAGATTGCTAAGTGGTGTATTTGCTGGTAAAGGCAACAAGTTAGCAGGTTCTGCAGTTGCGCATATTGGTTTTGCCTTATTGTTGTTAGGTGCCTTGGTGGCTGCTGCTACCAGCAATCCAATTTCGGTTAATGCAAACAATTTTATTCCGGTTAAGGATTTTGAGAAAAACCAAAAACCAGGAGAAAACATCATGCTGTATAAAAACGAGCCTAAAAAGATGGGCAAGTATACAGTAACCTATATCAGCGATACTACCATTGCCCCAAATACTTATTACAAGCTTAATTTTAAAGCAGTTGACGAAAAAACTGGTAAGGTTAAAGAAGACTTTATTGTTAATCCAAGTATCCAAGAAAATGGTAGAATGGGATTGATTGCTTCTCCAGATACCAAACATTACCTAACAAGTGATATTTATACGCACATTACCGCTGCTGCTGAGAAAAAACCAGAACATGAAGCACATGAAGGGCACTCTGAAGATGAAAACTACAAAGCACCTAGAATTGTAACTGTAGCTGTTGGAGATACCCTCCATACCAGTAGTGGGGTTTTAACCATTAAGTCTTTAAATAGTAAACCAGTTGTGAGAGACCTTAAAATTGCTCCAGGCGATTTAGCGGTAGGTTTGCCAATGGAAATAGATGTAAGTGGTAAAATCTATAAAGCTGAACCATTGTTCTTGGTAAAAGGTAACAATACTTTCGATTTTGCCAGAAAAATTGATGAGCTAAGTTTGAGAATAAGGTTTACTAAAATTATTCCAGACCAACAGAAATTTGAGGTGATGATTTACGAAAAGCCTGAAGCAGCTAAAGACTGGTTGGTATTCAAATCTATTGAATTCCCTTATATCAATTTATATTGGATCGGTACAATTGTAATGGTAGTTGGTTTCTTGATGTCTATTATTAGAAGGAAAAAAGAACTGCAAACAAAATAATGAAAATTGTAATTATAGGCGCTGGAAATATAGCTACACATTTGGCCAAGGCACTGCAAGCCAAAAATGTGCAGATTGCCCAGGTTTGGTCCTATCATTACAACAATGCATTAACACTGGCAAAACAAGTCAATGCGCAAGCAATTGACAGTTTAAATGAAATTGACCAACAAGCAGATGTATGTTTGATTGCTGTTAAGGATGATGCCATTAGCGAAATTGCCGAACAAATTAAAGATTTTAAAGGCTTAATTGCACATACTTCTGGAGCCGTGAATATGGAAGTATTGAATGGGATTGCCGAGCATTATGGTGTTTTTTATCCACTACAAACCTTTTCTAAAGATAAAGAATTGAGCTTTGTCGATATTCCATTGTGCTTAGAAGCGAATAATGAGATAGCTTTGCAAACTTTAAAACACTTGGCAGCGAAATTAAGTACCCATAGTGTAGAAGTAAATAGCGAAAAACGCAAAATATTACACTTGGCAGCTGTTTTTGCTTGTAACTTTACCAATCATTTATATGCATTGGCAAATGAAGTTTTGAAATTTAACGAATTAGATTTTGCTATTTTAAGACCATTAATTAATGAAACGGCAGCAAAAGTTCAACATGCCTTGCCTTTAGCGGTACAAACAGGACCAGCCATTAGAAATGATGAGCAGACCCTAAAAAAACATGAAGAATTGCTGGTACAACAGCCACAATTACTAGAAATATATAAAACATTAAGTAATAGCATTAAAAAAACCAGATAATTATCGGATTGCGGTTTTAGCTACTTACTTTTGCAATTAATTATGAGTATTTTTAAATTAAAAATAAATTTTGAAGAAGAAGGCAAAGCGCCTGTTGAGCTACCTATTGCTGCCGGAGAAGACGTTTTAGACGTTTGTTTGGATAATGGAATAGAACTACAGCACAATTGTGGTGGAGTTTGCGGTTGCAGTACTTGTCATATTTATGTGAACAAGGGGATGGATAATATTCAAGAAATATCAGATAAGGAAGAAGATTTTATTGATAGAGCAGTGAGACCTAAGATTACTTCGCGTTTAGCTTGTCAATGTATCATTATAGATGGTGATATTGAAGTAACGATACCAGATCAGTCTGAATTTTTAGGACATTAAGCCAGTTAACAGTTTTCAGTTAGCAGTTAACCAAATACTTTGTCAGTCTGAGCCTGTCGAAGACAGTTAAACAATTAAGCACTCAAGCAATTCAACAATTAGAATAATAAACGAATGAATAACGATAAATTTGCATTACCAATTTACTGGAACGACCACGAGGATATTGCGCAGGAGCTTTACGAGAAATTTGGAGCTGAATTTAATGAAGCGAAAATATACCGTATCAGATTTACAGAGCTGTTAGATTGGGTACTTTCTTTGCCAAATTTTAAAGGTACACGTGAAGAAAGTAACGAAGGGCATTTGGAGCAAATTCAATCGGCCTGGGTTTACGAATGGAGAGATAACCAGGATTAAGTGTAAAGTAGAAAGTGAAAAGTTGAAAGTATAAAGTGAAAACCTACAACTTTGAAGCTTTAACTTTTGGACCCTGAACTTTTAACCTTCAACTTTTAACTCAGAACCCTGAACTTTCAACTTAAAACTTACAACTCACTAATGTTCCTACAAAACCTTAAAAATATTACCACTTTTATCTTTGATGTAGATGGCGTATTGACCAATGGAACTGTAATTGCTTCAGAGTCTGGCGAGTTGTTGCGTACTTTTAATATCAAAGACGGTTATGCCTTACAATTAGCTGCCAAAAAAGGGTATAAGATCTGCATCATTTCTGGAGGTAAGGGAATAGCGATGAATAAGCGCTTTGATGGCTTGGGTGTAGCAGATGTATATTTAGGTGTGGCAAATAAAGTAGAAGTATTTGAAAATTATTTGGCCCAAAACAACATTCAACCAGATCAGGTTTTATATATGGGTGATGATATGCCCGATTACCATGTAATGCAATTGGTGGGCATTGCCACCTGCCCAATTGATGCCATTGATGAGATTAAACAAATATCCCATTACATCTCGCCTAAAAAAGGTGGCGAAACAGCCGTAAGAGATGTAATTGAAAAGGTATTAAAGGTTCAATTGAACTGGTTCGATCCCAATCCTTCTGCTGCCGATTCGAGCAAATAAAAAATTATCTTCCTGTTTTTTAAGGGTTTAAAATGCAACAATTAAGTTACTGCATACCATTAAACCTTGGGCGTTATTTTCACTCTAATAACGACAAAAACAAAACCATTGGAGCTCAAATAAAAACCAAAACGCTTCAAAAACACTTAAAAAACAAAAACAACATGAAAAAATTAATGATTATCTGCGGATTATTATTCAGTGTAGTAACTTTCGCTAATGCACAACAGGGTGGACAAGGTGGCCAAGGCGGTCAACGTCGTGCTCAAGCTACTCCAGAAGAAAGAGTAAAACAATTAGACGAAAAAATTAAATTAACTGACGAGCAGAAAACAAAAGCAACTGCAGTTTATGCTGAAGCGGCAGAAGCTCAGAAAAAAATGCGTGAAGAAGCACAAGCAGGTGGTGATAGACAAGCAATGATGGAAAAAATGCAAAAAATGACAGCTGAAACTGATGCTAAAATTACTGCACTTTTAAACGACGATCAGAAAAAAGCTTACAAAACATGGCAAGATGAAGTGAAAGCGGCTAGAGAAAAAGCAATGAAAGAAAGACAAGGTGGTGGCGGTCAATAATTAACCCCTCATTTTGATAAACAAGAAAAGCGACTTATGGTCGCTTTTCTTGTTATATTACCTTTTGCTTTATTATTTTAGCAGAAAATTTGAAACATGTACAAACAGCAACAACCCATTATTCTGGCTTCAAAATCGCCCCGCAGACAAGAATTAATGAAACTATTGGGATTAGATTTTACGGTTGAACTGAAAGAGGTAGATGAAACCTACCCAGAAGGTTTAAGTCCTGCAGAAATTGCTGTTTACATATCAGAACTTAAGGCCAATGCTTTTGGCCATGCCGCAAACAAGATTGTAGTTACTGCCGATACTATTGTAGCCATTAACGGAGAGATTTTAGGTAAACCAAGTGATCGAACACATGCACAAGAAATGTTGCGGAAGTTATCTGGTTGTAAACATGAAGTGTATACAGGAGTTACTTTGATCAAAGACAAAAAAATGGTATCGTTTTACGATTTGACTGAAGTACATTGCAGAGCTGTAACAGAAGATGAAATAGATTTTTACATCGACAATTATCAACCTTATGACAAGGCTGGAAGTTATGGCATCCAAGATTGGTTTGGAGTAGCTGTAGTAGAACGTATGGTAGGTTCTTATACCAATGTAATGGGGCTGCCTACAGAAAAACTATACCAACAATTGTTGCTTTTGGATATCTAAACCTAGATTTTAAATTATTTTCAATTTCGTTTGTGAATTTCCTTGATAAGTGGCATCATTTATCAAAGTAAACAAATGAAAGCATCGACCTCATACACTATTGAAAAACCTTGTGACCAAAATTGGGCACAAATGGAAAAGAGAGAAAGACAGCGTTTTTGCCAATCCTGCCATAAATGTGTCATTGATTTTTCTGAATATAGTACTGCAGAGATCATCCAAAAATTAACCAGTACTACAGATTCGATTTGCGGTCGCTTAAGCCAAGCGCAACTAGATCAGCTGAACTACCATTTGGTGCTAAGCGAACCAACCCGCAACTGGGTCAAATACCTAGGTGTATTGGCTATAGGAGCAAGTATTTTTATGCTTGATACAGCAGCATTTGCACAAGCAGCACCAATTAGGATTGAAAAAAGCACCATTACTTTGTCTGATGGGAACAAACCCTTAATAGTGCAGAAGATTTATGGGTACCTCGTAAATGAAGAAAAAAAACCTGTTGTAGGTGCAAAAGTAAGTATCAACCAAACCAAATTATTTGGCATTACTGATGAAAGTGGTCGATACGAAATCAAATTAGCCGCAAATTTTAACCCAAAGTATAAACAGATGAGCATTATACATGAGGGAGTTGTTTTAACCACCATGCCTTTTAATCCTTCAAAAGAAAAACAAAAATTGATCGAAGTATCGACATCTCCAATGTTAATGGGAGAGATTATTATACAACAACCATTAATGCAAAGACCAGCTATTAAATTGATTAATCCTTCAAACTAGCTAGTACACCCATTTTTAGGTCGTAAGTAGAGAGTTTGAGCTCATTTAGGCCTAGTTGGTCAATTACATAGTTGGTCAGTAGGCAGGCCATTACAATCATATCTACACGTAGTGGGATCAGGCCCTCCATTTTAGCTCTTTCCTCATGCGTGGCCGAAATTAGCTGCTCAGCTAATCTGCGATAAGCCGTTATGGCAATTTCTGCGGTGCTGATTTCTTTGATATTAAGATCGGGTGCAATCATGCCTGCAAAAGTCTCAAAAGCACCAGCCGAACCGATTAATGTTTGAGGTAGATGTGTTTTACAAATGAAGATAAGGTCCTTCAATTCATTGGTCAAATGATCTAGAATGGAATCTTGATCTGCTTCATTAATTGGATCAGATTTAAAGAAAGCCTGCATCAATCTTGCTGCACCAATGTTGTAACTCTTTTTCCAGATCAGGTGCTGCTCATCACATAAGATAAATTCTGTGCTTCCACCACCAATATCCATAATCAATGATTTACCTGTAATGGCGCCGCTCCATTTTACACCTTCGTAAATATATTGGGCTTCCTCATCACCATCTATAATATCGATATGGATACCTGCTTCATTTTTAGCGGCCTCAACAAAGTCTAAACCATTTATGGCACTACGTACACCCGAAGTTGCTGTTGCCTTAACCAAGTCTACTCCCTGTTTGTCTATCTCGGCTCTAAATTCTTGCAAACAAACAATTCCTCTTTTAAATGCAGAGGGGATGATGAGGTTGTTTTTGGTAATGTCTTCGCCCAGTTTAACAGGTTGATTTGTTTTATAGATCACTTGCAATTCATTGCCATTTTGTTCGGCAATAAGGAGGTGGAAAGTATTGGTTCCGAGGTCGATTACGGCTATCTTCATAGTCTTTGGTATAAAAATCTGGGCATCAGTTTTAAAAGCCACGCAATGATGTTCCATCGCTTGGTGATATAACTAACGCTTTTTTTAGCTTTAATGGCGTTAAATATTTGCAATGCAGCTTTCTCTGGTTCAGCAACCCAAAATTGTTGATCGCCTTTGGCCATTGCAGTAGCTACAAAACCTGGTCTTAGATCTGTAATAGTAATTTCCAGCTTCTGTTGGTTTGCTTTTTGCCTTAATCCTTCAAGATAGTTGATTTGATAAGCTTTGCTGGCATTGTAAGCAGGAGAAATGGCACCACCCCTTAAACCGGCAATAGAAGTGATCACAGCGATCTGTCCTTTTTTTTGTTGCTCAAATTGTTTGTAGCCCCAAACCACTACTTGGTTAAATGCTTTTACATTTACGTCAATAGTTGGTAGTTCTAAATCAATAGCCAAGTATGCATTGAGTTCGCCAACTCCAGCACAATAGATCAATAAGTCAACACCACCCAGTTTTTCTGCCAGTTGGTTCAGGTTTACTGCTGTTTGTTCAAAGTCGACTACATCGAAAGCTAAAGCATGAAAATTTTCAGGGTTCTCCTGTTTCAGTTCGGCTAAGAGATCAGCTCTTCGGCCTGTAATACCAACCGTATAGTGATGTTTGGCCAGTAGCAAAGTCAAAGCCTTACCAATACCTGATGTTGCCCCAACAACAATTGCTTTTTGCATGTGCGATATGAACCACCAAGACACCAAGTTATTTTGGTAAACTTTGTGTCTTGACGGTTTGAAAAATTAATTTTTATAGGTAAACCACTTGAACATTTCTTTGAAGGTGGTTTTTTTGCCGTACATTAAAATACCAACCCTGTATATTCTGCTGGCTACCCAAACAGTGCCTACAAAGCCAATTACTAAAATGATCATGGATAAAGCCAATTCCCAACCCGGTACACCGTAAGGTAAACGTACCACCATGGCAATAGGAGAGGTAAAAGGGATCATCGATAACCAGAAAGCTACGTTGCCATAAGGATCATTGGTTACCACGCTTAAAGAGAGGGCATAACCCAAAAGCAGTGGCATCATTACGGGCATCATAAATTGTTGCGTTTCTGTTTCGCTATCAACGGCAGAGCCAATTGCCGCATATAAGGCACTATAAAATAAATAGCCTCCAATAAAGAAGAAGATAAATACCGTTACAATTTTGCCAAAATCTAGGCCTGCTAAACTCTTTTGTACATCGGCCATTGGACCTTGCGCTGGGGTAGCAATTTGAGTACCTGTTGACAGTTGACTGCCAGCCTGTGTTGAAGCTGCAATTTTTTTCACATCACCTTTGTCTACAAAAACAGTTACAGCAATGGTGCTAATGGTAAACGTTAAAACAATCCATAAAATGAATTGTGTTAAACCAACCAAAGCAATCCCAATAATCTTGCCCATCATTAACTGAAAAGGCTTAACAGAAGAGATCATTACTTCAATAATTCTGCTTGTTTTTTCTTCAATTACACCACGCATTACTTGGATGCCATATAACATGATGAACATGAACATCAATATACCTGCTATAAAAGCAATAATGGTACTGGCACCCGCACTACTCGATTCTTCTTTTCCAGTTTCAGTGGCAATCTTTTTGGTTTCAATATCAACCGATGTTTTCAATTGGTCGAGGTCACTTTGGGCAATGCCAGATTCCTTTAATTTTTGGGTACGGATCAGTTCTTCAATATCGCGAGCAATTCTATTGTTTAAAGATAACCCTGCTTGTTTAACACCAAACAGTTCAATCCCTTTTGGCTCTTTTAAGGTAAATTCGGGTAAATACAATACGTAGTCGTAATCAGATTTTTTGATGGAGCTTTTCATCTCGCTCAATGATTGATTTACATAGATGTATTCGGTATTTTTATCAGAGGCCAGTTTTTCTTTTAAGGTAGTATTGGTGCTTACTACCGCAATTTTATCGTGTGTATCACTAATGCCCTTGTAAGTAAAATAACCAATCAAACCGTAAATCCCGGCGATGAGGAGTGGAGTTAAAAACGTCATGATAATGAACGATTTTTTCTTTACCCTCGATAAATATTCTCTGCGTATAATGAGTAAAATCTTATTCATAGTCTTGTCTTTTAACTTTATCAATAAAAATATCGTTCATGGTTGGAATAACCTCATCCAATTTGCTAATAGAAACATATGGTAACAAGGTTGCTAAAACCTCGTTGGCTGTTTTATTGGGCTGTAATTGTATTTTGATCAAGGTTTTTCCTTTTACATTTTCAGTTTGTAAAACATCAAAAATCCCTTTCGAGCTTTCGGCATTGTAATCGCCTTCGTACTCAATCCAATAGGTATTGTTGCGGTAGGTAGCCTTGATTTCGTCAACACTGCCGTCTAAGATCTTTTTAGAACGGTCAATTAAGGCAATATGGTCGCAAAGCTCTTCTACACTTTCCATTCTGTGGGTAGAGAAGATAAAGGTTGCGCCTTGTTTGTTCAGTTCAAGGATTTCATTTTTAATGATATCGGCATTTACCGGATCGAAACCAGAGAAAGGTTCGTCGAGAATAATTAATTCTGGTTGATGCAATACAGTTGCAACAAATTGCACTTTCTGTTGCATTCCTTTACTCAAATCTTCTACTTTTTTGCCCCACCAATCTTTCATTTCTAGTTTTTCGAACCAGAATTTAATCCGTTTGGTGGCTTCGGCAGTGCTTAAACCCTTTAGTTTGGAAAGGTACAACACCTGTTCGCCAATTTCCATCTTTTTATACAGACCACGTTCTTCGGGTAAGTAACCAATTTGAGAAATATGATCGGCATTTAAACGTTGACCATTGAAAAGGACTTCTCCACTATCTGGAGCCGTAATTTGGGTAATAATTCTAATTAAAGATGTTTTGCCAGCACCATTAGGCCCCAAAAGGCCAAATATTTTTCCACTTTCTACTTCCAAGCTTACTTGGTCTAAAGCGCGGTGCGTAGCATATTGCTTTACAATATTTTTTACGCTAAGCATTTTATGAATTTGTTTTTTTGTTTAGTAAATATAAGATGCAGGAACCGTAAATATGTTACGCTTTTTTTGGAATCTGTACGATGATGGTTAATTGGGGAGTAGGAAATAGAAAATGGGGAATAGGAAATGGGAAATAGGGAATAGGTTGGGTTTGCGATTTTTTAGAAGATTGTCATGTGGAGCCTGTCGAAGTATTTTTTGTATTGGTCGTTAGTCGGGATTTATGATTAGTTGGTCGGGATTTGTAATCTCGACTTTAAATATATTGGTCGAGAAAACATTTCTCGACCAACTAGACTAACGCTATATTAGTTTCCGCCCACTCTTCCTTCTTCTTCTCCGGTTCCGGTTTTGCGGTTGCGGGCAGTTTTGATTTTCATGTTACCAAACTTGTAGGTTAAGTTTAAAGAAACTTTGCGGTTTTCCCACTCGTTTTTCCAATAGGTATTGATGTTATTGTAATTAAGGGTAGCCCTAAACATTCCGGTAGCAAATACATCATTTAGCTTTAAGGCAATGGTTGCGTTCTTTTTCCAAAAGGTCTTTTTAACGCCTACATTGATGCCATATGCTTCTAAATTACGAAATAAGCCTGAAACAGAGGGCGCCTGATAATAAGCATACACATTAAATACGTAATCTTTAGGTAAAGTAATGGTGTTGTCGGTACTGATACCCCAACTCCATTGCGAAGCATTGTAACCCGAACCTTGAATGGGAGAACTCGTTTTGTTATATTGGGCATAAAGCTCTGTATTGTTGTTCCACCATTTCACAACGTCGAAAGGATTGCCAGTAGCCATATATAGACTTGTTTCCCTGTTCAAGTTTTCTGGGCGACTGATACTTTCTTTAGTCTCATTGTTTTGATAAATGACCTCAGATTCTGAACCATTTGTGGTGGCATAACTCAAGGTAAATAATCGGTAGTTCTTATAACTGTAATTAAACTCATAATTATCTGCATAAGAAGCTTGTAACAACGGGTTTCCTTGTAAAGCAGTATATGGATCTGTATAGAAAGTAAAAGGATTAAGACTTCTATACGATGGACGATTGATACTTTTGCGGTAAGAAGCAGTAAGCTGATTGTTCTCGCTGGCTTTAAACGAAGCCGAAACGGTTGGGAAAACTTTCCAGTACTTACGCACAATATCGGTACTGGTACCCGATGAAAATCCATCACCTAAAGTTTGCTCTACCCTAAAACCTACCTTGATCTCTAAGTTTTTGAAAGATTGTTCTACAGATGCATAAGCTGCATTGATGTTCTCATTGTATAGAAAACGATTGGTACGTTTAGGATCGTTGATCCACATTGCGTTTTTTAGGGAATCAAAACGAACATTGCTATTGGTACTTACCCAACTGCTTTTCCAACCTGCTTCAAATTTCATTTTTTTAGAAATAGGGTGGATGTAATCTAATTTCAAAGCGTAGATAGAAATATCACCATTACCAAAGTTGCGGAGATCAACCGGTGGCCCTTTTAACTGATCATTGGCATCAAAATAAGTATTGGTAAAAGTTTCATTTTTATCGTTTTGATAGTAGACATAATCGGCATCAAAGCTTAATTCTTTGCCAAGGGTATCAATTTTAACACGGTAATTTAAATTAAGTGCATGGTTGCCAGATTTATTGGTTTGTGGGTTATGCATGGCTACATTACCAGCTTTAACACCTTGGGCATTGTAATTTGGAGAGTTGCTGGTTACATCGGTTTCGTCTGGCGAATTGAAACCCTTAAACATTACCCCAATGGTATGTTTATCGTTGATGAAATAATCTGCACCTGCAGAATAATTTAAGCTGCTGGTAATAGGGTGCCAGAAATTAACTTGGTTAAACTGTTCATCGCCAATTTGCCTGTTAAGGGTTAAACGATTAAAGGAATTGTATCGCCCAGCATTTAAACGCACATAACTGCTAATTTTACCAATATTATAGTTAAGGTTTGTACCTCCATATACTTTCTCGTATTTGCCATATCCTCCGCCTAAATTGGCATTGCCATTGATACCTTGCATTCTGTTCCTTTTCAATTTGATATTGATGAAACCACCTGTTCCGGCAGCATCAAAAGAAGATGGTGGATTAGAGATCAATTCTATTTTGCTCAATACAGAACCCGGTAGAGATTTAAGGTAAGTGGTTAATTCGCCACCACTCATATAGCTTATTTTACCATCAATCATTACGGTAATTCCTTTTTTACCTTTTAAGATCAGGTTATCATCTTTATCTAATTTGATACCTGGGGCACGGCTCAAAACTTCCAATGCATTATCACCCGTGGTGTTCATCTGCTCTACATTAACGATCGTACGGTCGGATTTTTGGTCAATTACAGGCATTTTGGATACTACTGCAATTTCTTTTAGGCTTTGTGTTCTATTTTGTAGGGTAATAGGAGCAACTTTATGGTCGCCGTCTTTTAGTTCAAATGGGCTAGAGGCTTGTTTTTCGTAGCCCATCATTAATACCTTGATCTGGTATTTGCCCGGTTTGATGTTTTTAAATTCATATAGCCCAAATTGATTGGTCATTTGCGTACCTACGGCACTAGAATCTGGTAAGCGGACTAAAGCTATTGATGCAAATTCGAGGGTTTGTTTTTTGGTTTGTTCTACTACGCTGCCAGTTATTTTAAAGGTTTGCGCTTGTACAAGGTTAAAGCATAACAATAGGAGTAGGCTTAAAAATAATTTTAAAAGGATCTTCATAATTAAGGTTTTGTTTGTGGTTAAATGAAATGACGGGGTTTTTATGCGATACGTTGCACCTTGATTATTTAATTTTCATAATGTCTTTAAGTTCAACTACTTCATATTGGCCATCATCTTCAATAAATTTTTTAATGATGGCAATGTGTCCAGCTCCTAGCAGGATCACTGCTTTTTGAGCTGCCGATTGCATCTGTTTCTGAACTAGACTATACATGTACAGGTTTCTTTTGTACCATTCTGCAACTGAAAAAGCTCCTCCAAAATTGTCTGTTTTGCCAGCTCTGTTTAAGGTTTTGATGTAAAAACCACTATTGATTTTTCTAGCTTGCTCGGTGTTAAGGTCGAGGATCAATGAAGTTAAACCCATGGTTTTACGTTTGAGGTTGGCTTCTTTGCCCATAGTGGTAGTGTAGGCAGAAATTTCAGCCATTACATCATCCTGTTTGGCAGCTTTGATGGCATTCATTACTGTGTCGAAAGGCATTGGTAGTGGATAATCGATCCCGTTTACTTGTTTTAGCCCAGTTTTTTTAGCGGCTCTAAATGCCAGTTGAAAAATTTCGTTATTGGCATACATGGCATAAGCTCCTTTATTTTTGTAGGTCTTTTCTACATAGTTTTCGTATTGGTTATTTAAGTAGAGTTGATAAAGAGAATCCAATTTTTTTTGATCATAGTATTCCCATTCTACAAATATTTTATTGGGATTGAATTTTTTGATCTGATTGCTAATTTGCGCTAATTCTTGTTGTGCTTTTGCAGTCCTTATATCAAAATCATTTGTTTGAACGGCATCGGCGCCAGGATTATTAAAATGAAAGGTGCCAATTAACAAGATTTGTTTCTTTTTTATGGTTTGGGCATTTGAAACAGATAGGAAACCTAAAGTAAATAAGGCTTGAACAATAATTAAGGTGATTAACTTTTTCATGATGTTTTTGATTTGTTGTCCAAAGGTTCACAATAGCCCAACCTTGTACAATTAAATGATACGAAGCTCCCAAAATATTATCCCAATCGGTTTTTTACATCAAAAAGGGCTTCGTCCTTCAAACAAGGGTGTTGGGATAATTTTTGATGGGGTTGGCATCAAAAACTATGCTGTTCTAAAACCTTTTTATAGTTTTATTGCATGAAAAGAACTAGACTTGTTTTAATCCACATCCTTTGCTGGACAATTATATTAACCTATCAATATGGAGGCTATCTTATCAAAAAACCTAGTTTTTTGTACATTGCGTTAGATAGCTCTATGTCTTTTATACAATTGGTAGAGTTTTATATCTGTTTTTTATGGGTCTATCCTAATTACTTGAAACGGAGCAAAGTGCCTCAGTTAATTATGGGAATTTTGGTGGCATTGGCTTCGTTTATCTTGCTCCGTTATTTGATTGAAGAAGTGCTTTATCCACAATGGTTTGGTTTTAATAATTATGCAAAGGGTACCACCATTCGCTACTATATTGCAGATAATATCTATTTTGGTTTTTCTTATATCGCTATTGCACTGGGTGTATATAGTGTACAACAGAATTTTAGAGATGAGGCTACCAATCGTAAATTAAAAGATGAAGCCATTAAGGCCGAGCTTGCTTTTCTAAAATCGCAGATCAATCCTCATTTTTTGTACAATACCTTAAACTATGTATACTCATTGGCTATTCCAGTTTCTGATAAATTGGCCAATGCAGTGTTACGTTTATCAGATCTGATGCGGTATACCTTAACAGAAAGTCCTGATGGTAAAGTGCGGTTGGTTAAAGAAGTAGAATATTTGGAAAGTTATATTGCTTTATTCGAAATGCGTTTTGAACCTAATTTCTACGTCAACTTTAAAACCGAAGGATTAAGTGAAGAACATGAGATTGCTGCATTGGTATTGATTCCCTTTGTAGAAAATGCATTTAAACATGGTGTAATTAACGATCCTTCGCAACCTGTTAAAATTTCATTATCGGTAAGTGATAAACGTTTGGCTTTTGAAGTGAGCAATAAGATCAGCCATGCGCAAAAAGACCACTCGAGTGGGGTAGGTCTGGTTAATGTACACCGAAGACTGGATTTGATCTATCCTGATCAGCACGAGCTACTGATCTCGAACAATGGAAATACGTATAAAACTACGTTGATCATTAACCTGTCAAAAAGTAAATCGAAAAAATGAGAAGGTTAGCTACCTCCTGGGTTTGTTAACAAAAGACTAAAAAAGAGTTGTGACCATAAAACCTCAATAAATAAATTGATATGAAAAAAATATGTTTGGGTTTGATAGCAATTGGCCTATGGAGCAGTTGTGCACCTATTAGAGCATTAAGATGGTGGCAGCCCGACCTTAGTGATAGTGCCAAGTTTGCCAAAACTAAGATTGATAAAGCTGTTGTACCTTTTAGGTTTACCCAGGCAATCGGTCAACAGAAATACCAAGAGTTAAGCAAATATTTAGATACGCAATTGATAAATACCAATACGAACGTATTTTTGGTGATTAAAAATGATAGTATCATCTACGAGCGTTATGCCGAAAAGCTCAATGCAAATACCTTACATCCAAGTTTCTCTGTAGCCAAATCATACATTGGTACTTTGGTGGGTATGGCCATAGACAAAGGTCTGATTACTGGTGCTGATGATCTGGTGATCAAATACCTGCCAGAGCTGAAGAAAAATGATCCACGTTTTGGTAAATTGACCATTCAACATGTTTTAGATATGCGCTCTGGTTTAGATTTTGACGAAAATAAAGAAACTCCTTTTGCTGGTATTGCCAAATTGTATTACGGTTCATCACTTCGCAATCAGATAGCCAAGCTGAAGATGAAACGGGAACCGGGTTTATCTTTTGAGTATCAAAGTATCAATACGCAATTGTTGGCAGCCATATTAGAACGTGTAAGTGGAGAGAAGGTACCTGCATTGTTGTCGAAATATTTATGGAACCCTTTGGGTGCAGAATCTGATGCAATTTGGAGCCTTGACGACCAGAAAACAGTAAAAGCATTTTGTTGCTTAAATGCTACAGCAGCCGATTTTGCAAAATTGGGTAGGTTGTATCTTAAAAAAGGAAATTGGCAAGGTAAACAATTGGTAAGCACACAATGGATCAATACCACTACAAACGCCGATGTACTGGCTAAGCTAGGTTATAAAAACCAGTGGTGGGCCAATAACAATACCCGTTATTTTAAGGATTCGGTAAGTGCCGTTCAAGCATTGAACAAGCTGAAATTAAATGCACCCATTAAAAAAATGAGCAATGGTAGCTACGCTGTTAAGGTCAAAACCAATGATTACCGTGCCGAAGGAATTTTAGGGCAAATCGTTTATGTAAATCCTGATAATAATGTTATCATTGTTAGAATGGGAGATTATGCAAACAAGAATTTATATTTTAATGGATTTATCCCAAAAATTGGACGTGAACTTTAACAGAATGAATAAGATATGATTCGTTGTCTTGCTGTAGATGATGAGGCTTATGCTTCAGAAATAATTGCTACCTACATTAATAAAACACCATTTTTAACTTTAGTTGGAAGTACAACGAGTGCTTTTGAAGCCTTAAATCTGGTACAAGAAGGGAAGGTAGATTTGGTTTTTTTGGATATCCAAATGCCAGAGCTTACCGGAATTCAATTCTTGAAAATTACCGGTGGTAAATGTAAAGTTATTTTAACCACTGCTTATTCTGAATATGCACTTGAAGGTTTTGATTTAGATGTGGTTGATTATTTATTGAAGCCTGTTTCTTACGAACGCTTTTATAAAGCTGCTTTAAAGGCACAACAATTATTGATGCCTGCTGGGGTGACACCGGTTCAGAAAGAAAATGTACCTGTAGCCAATGCCACTGCCGATTTTATGTTTATTAAGGGCGACACCAAAAATAAATTCATTAAGATCAATTACAGCGAAATTCTGTATGTAGAAGGGTTGAAAAACTATGTTTCTATTTATACCACAACCGCACAAAGGATCATCACTTATCAAACCCTAAGGGAGCTTGAAGACCAGTTGCCGCAACCTCCGTTTTATCGGGTGCATCGATCTTACATTGTATCAACGGAGCATATTCGGGTAATTGATGGGAATAACATCACTATTGCAGATCAATCTATACCGATAGGGGAAACCTACCGAGAAGATTTTTTTAAGATGATAAAAGAATAGCTTGTATTTTTTGGTGAGAGTGTAGCGAATGGAACTGTTTGTTCGTTTAGCTTGATAAACCAAACCAATATGAAAAAAGTTCTCCTCGCATTTGTTGCACTGTTTGTGCTCAATTTAGGCTGTAAAAAGATCAGTGATGTGGATAGGCTCTGTGCCTGTTCGCCAATTTCTAATGTGCCCTACTTAAGCTTAGTGATTAAAAATAACAACGGAGGTGATTTGCTAAGCGCAACTACTGCTGGTGCTTTTGCCAAAGAGCAAATACAGCTTTACCGCAAAGATGCGAATGGTGAAATTAAACAGCTTGAATTTAGGCTTAGGCCACCTTTTGCTTATGGTACCAACCAGTTGTTTAACTACAGTCAATTGGTTTCTATGGAAATAGCCCTATCGGCAAAAAGCATTAATGATACCTTTTATTTGAAATTGGGCGATAATCAATTGTACGAACTTAATTTAAAGGTTAATGAGATGAAGATTGAGAAATTGCTGATCAATCAGCAAGAAGCTCCACTTGAAAATAGTACAACAGGTAATGCCTACGTGGGTACCATTTTTTCAATGAAACTTTAAAGCCCGAGTTTGAATTTTTGCTGTTAAAGTAGTTAATTGTAAAAAGAAAGCCTTCCAGATTTTGGAAGGCTTTCTTTTTATTCGAAATATTCTTTCATTTTATCGAAGAAACTCTTGTCGTTTTTACCGGGTTGCGGTTTAAAGTTTGGAGATTCTCTTAATTTCTCTAAAATGGCTCTTTCTTCAGCATTTAATACTTTAGGTGTCCAAATATTGACATGGATAATTTCATCACCACGGTGGTATGAATTGATCTCTGGAATACCTTTG
The DNA here is from genome assembly GCF_001412215.1 of Pedobacter sp. Hv1. GTDB lineage: Bacteria > Bacteroidota > Bacteroidia > Sphingobacteriales > Sphingobacteriaceae > Pedobacter. The sequence continues at coordinate 272,454 of NZ_LLWP01000001.1, read as the reverse complement.
CCTTTTAAGCGGAGTAATTTTCCACTTTGTGTGCCTGGTTCGATTTTAATTTTCGCTTTTCCATCAATAGTTGGTACCTCTGCACTGTAGCCTAAAGCGGCATCAACAATACTTACATGTAGATCGTAAACAATGTTGTTTCCTTCACGTTTTAAGGTTTCGTGTGGTAATTCTTCAATTAAGATGATCAAGTCGCCGGGTACGCCTCCGTTTGGAGCAGCATTTCCTTTACCAGCCATGCTCAATTGCATCCCTTCACTTACACCAGCAGGAATGTTAATGGTAATGGTTTCTTCGCCACGAACTGTTCCATCGCCATGGCATGCGCCACATTTTGCAGTAATCTGCTGTCCGCTACCATGACAGGTAGGGCACGTTGCAGTAGTTTGCATTTGGCCTAAAATGGTATTGGTAACTCTACGTACTGCACCGCTACCACCACAAGTTTTACAAGTGCTTACAGACGATTTGTCTTTTGCTCCAGTACCATCGCATGTTTTACAGGTAATTTGTTTATTTACCTTTATTTTTTTCTCAGCACCATGTGCAATTTCTTCCAAAGTTAATTTAACCTTGATGCGTAGGTTGCTTCCTTTAGCTACTCTACGGCCACCGCCACCACGAGACTGGCCACCGCCACCAAAAAAGCTATCGAATGGGCTGCCACCACCACCAAAAATATCTCCAAACTGACTGAAGATATCTTCCATGTTCATGCCACCCCCGCCGTAGCCACCGCCACCAGCTGCACTACCCACACCCGCATGACCGTATTGATCATAACGTTGTTTTTTCTCAGGGTTGCTCAACACCTCGTAAGCTTCTGCAGCTTCTTTAAATTTATCTTCTGCAGCTTTATCATCAGGATTTTTATCCGGGTGATATTTAATAGCCAATTTGCGGTAAGCTTTTTTAATCTCTTCCGCCGATGCGTTTTTAGCTACGCCAAGTATGTCGTAAAAATCTCTTTTGCTCATTGTATTAACTACCTACTACTACTTTTGCAAAGCGAATTACTTTGTCGTTTAAGGTGTATCCTTTTTCTAATTCGTCAACTACTTTACCCTTTAAATCATCAGATGGAGCAGGTATTTTGGTAATTGCTTCGTGTATATCTGTATCAAAAACTGTATTGATGCTTTCTAACTCTTTTAATCCTTTTTGGCTTAAAATGCTTTTCAATTTGCTCTGAACCAGCATAATGCCATCGCGAATAGCACTTACCTCTGTCGTATTTTCAGTAGCTTTTAAAGCGCGTTCAAAATCATCTAAAACAGGTAGCAATGATACTACAACATCTTTGCCTGCAGTTTGTAATAATTCGATTCGTTCTTTTTGGGTACGACGTTTATAATTATCAAATTCTGCAAATAAACGCAAGTACTTGTCATTTAAAGCAGCGTTTTCTTGTTGTAATTTTTCTTCAGCACTCAACTCTACCGTAGGTTCTGTAGCTACGTTTTCTTCGTTTTGTGCATTTTCTATTTCTTGCTCAGCCTGATTATTTTCGATAACCGGTTCTTCTTCCTTTTTCTTCTTATTAAACATGTTGTATACTCGTGTTTTAGCTCTTCGAACGCAAAAGTTTTGCCAATAACAAAAATCAGCCATGCTGTCAGCTAAAATTATGGATTAGTGAACAGAATGGCTGAAATCTAAAATTTTGTCAGAATTGTACTAGGCAATTTGTGCATCTTCATGCACTACACCACCTTCGCATTTAATGATACGTGAAGGGAAGGTGCGGATAATATGGTAATCGTGGGTAGCCATTAAAACGGCAGTTCCACTCTGACTGATCTGTTTCAATAACAATACAATTTCTTCTGAAGTGTCAGGATCGAGGTTACCTGTAGGCTCATCTGCCAAGATGATCTCTGGGTTGTTTAACAAAGCTCTGGCAATTACCACACGCTGTTGCTCGCCACCAGAAAGTTCGTGAGGCATTTTTTTGATTTTAGAACGTAGACCTACTTTTTCTAATACATCTTTAATGCGCTCGTTAATTAGGTTTTTATCTGTCCAGCCGGTTGCCTTTAGTACAAATTCTAAATTTTGTTCAACAGTTCTATCGCTTAACAATTGAAAATCTTGGAACACAATGCCCAATTTTCTGCGTAGATATGGTACATCTTTATCGGCCAGGTTTTTTAGATCAAAGCCAGCAACTTTTCCATTTCCATTTCCAATATGGAGATCGCCATAAATTATTTTTAACAAACTACTTTTTCCAGAACCTGTTTGTCCTATCAAAAAAACAAATTCACTTTTGGCAATATCAAGGTTTACGTTTGATAAGACCAAGTGTTTCTGTTGAAAAACATCAACATTTTGTAAGTTGATTACTATGTTTTCTGCCATGTTTAAATATCTAATTTAGTAACCTGTCCAAAAGGCAAGTCATTAATAATGTTCATGATGTAATCTAGTTTATCGCCAAAGCCCAATTTGTCTAATGACTTGTCGGGGCGATCTACCCTAAAATAAGCCAAAAGCGTAAACTTCTCGTCTCTGAGTTGTACGTAGTCGGGTATTTTGGCTATGCCTTTTACTTTGATGATATACATTTGTTCAAAAATAGTATTTCTAGCTGATAATTGAACTGAAATAATCGATTTTATCTCGTTAAAAACACCCAGCCTGTAAATGGTTTAAAATCATCATTTAGGTAAAGTGTGTAATAATAGGTTGCTGTAGGGAGATCTTTACCTTTAAATTTGCCGTCCCAAGCTTTAAAAGGTCCCTTGCTTTCGTAAATAATCTGTCCCTCTCGGTTAAAGACTTTTAACTGTGGGGCTGGAAAGGCTTCTGCAGCTGGGATGTTCCATTTATCGTTGATCCCATCGCCATTTGGCGTAAAGGTATTCGGGATTTCTATTTTAGGATATACTTTTACAAATACTTCATCAACTGATTCATTGCAGCCAGATTTTACCGTAAGGGTATAGGTGATGTCTTTTGGAGGCGAAGCAATGGGATTGAGTTTAGTGGGGTCGTCTAAGTAAGTGGTTGGGCTCCAAGTATAGGTAATGTTATCGCCCGCCACTTTGCCATTCAAGGTTGCAGATTGGCCAAAAAGTAGTTTTTTATCTTCACCAGCATCAGCAACAGCTAACTTTAACACATTAACCTGAACTGAAGCAGTAGCAGAACAATTGCCATTAGAAACGGTAACCGTATAATTGGTGTTTTGTAGTGGAGAGGCAATGGGGTTGGCAATAGTTGGGTCTGATAAACCTTCAACAGGCAACCAACTGTAAGAGGTACCGCCAGTAGCCGAGAGGTTAACACTGCTTCCGACACAAATGGCTGTATTGCTGAGGTTAATTTTTGCATTTACTTGTGGCAATACCTGAACATTGATCTGACTGGTTTTGACACAGCCAGCTGAGTTTGTTACCTCAACCGTATAAATGCCACTGCTATTGCTATTGACATTGTTTAAAATAGGATTTTGGAGTGTAGAAGAGTAGGCATTTGGCCCTGTCCATTTAAAAGTTTCATTGGTACTACCATTTACCTGTAATTGTATATCGCTACCTATGCAAAGGCTGCCCGTAACTGAAGCAGTAGGATTAGGATAGGCCACTACATTGATAATGAAATCGCTAGAAGCCACTCTACAACTTGCTGAGTTGATGTTCTGTTGCTCGGCAACAAGCAGACGGTATTGATAGCTTCCCAATTTTGCATTAGAAAAGTTAATTGTAGTTTGAATAAGGTTTTCACCTGCAATATCCTTCCATACACCTGTTGATTTTTCTTGCCATTGGTAGGCCGGGCTTGTATATGCATTAGAAACCTGAGCAGATAAATTGATGCTGCTGTTTTGACCTTCGCAGAGGTCTGCAACCGAAACCACACTGTTATTGATAATGGGTTTGATTTCTGGTCCACATGGCCTAAAGGTAATGTCGTCTAGAGCGAGATCATTACCATTGCCACCTGGATTTTCGTTGGTCATTTTTAAGGTAACCGAGGTTACGTTTGCAGGCGTAGTAAAAACCGTTCCGTATTTGATCCAATCTGAAGGCCCTCCTTCTCTAATGTCATTGGTAAGGATTTCGACACTGGTGGAGTTGTACTCAATAGAAAACTTAATATTGGGCTTAATACCTGGGTTAATCAGGATATTGATAATGTAGGCAGCAAATTCATAAGTGGTATTTGGGCAAACATTGATGCTCTTTTGATAAAATACGCCTTTGTTATAATCGGCATTAACAACCATGAAATAGCCGTTAGGGTCATTTGGAGTATGGTTAACTATGTTTTGATGCCAGCCAGGGTTTAAGCCAGCCGTAGTTTTTACGATGGTATACTCACCATCTTCTGGATTGCCATTTTTATACCTGTAATTGGTTTCGCTAATGGGTGGACCAATTCCATTAGTTCCTCTGCCAAAATCAATATTGATTACTGGGTCTCCCAAGGCGCCCATACAGATTTGTGCATTGATTTTCGAAGCCGAAAAAAGCAAAAATATAACAAGCCCTAAAGTTTTGAAATTGATAGTCAATGGATAGCTGATGTGAATAATCCACAAAGTAGCAATTTTTTATGGTTTGTTAAGTTTGGTAGGTGGTTGTTGTGTTTATGTTGGGGTTAAAATGTGATATGATTTAGGATTGGCGCATGTGGGTGAAAAAAACACGCTAATATGCTTACATAAAAGCGTGTTTATAGGTAGAGTTGTTAAAGTTTAAATAAAGTTTTTTTCATAAAGAATAGACCCAAAATTCCAAATAAGAACGTGTATAAAAGTAAGGGCAACACTGTTTGAGTTAGGCCAATACTTGAGGTTTCTGTAAAACGTTTCATCTCGAAAGCATTCCAGTTTATGCTGTTCACAGGTTTTTCTCCAAAAATTAGCGGATAAAAATCTAGCCTCAATTTCTCATGATATTTTTTTACGGATTGTAAATAGTGCAAGTGATTGTTCAGGTCAGACTGGGCAAATTCGTTCAGTTGCAATTGCGCATATAAACTAGGCATAAAAAGTGAGGCTCTTTGTGTAAACTGTTCTCTTTTGATGGTTTTTTGAAGCATTTGATCTGCTGATTGTTGCGCATCGTCATCGCCCATTTGTTGCATGGCGTAGTACCATAGCCAACTGAACTCTTTTTTAGGAAGAACATAAGCTTTAAATTGAGGATAATGTGCATAAAATTTATTCATCGTTACCTGTTTCTCGATGTCCCATTTTTCGTGATAGCCCTCTCGTTGATGGATCACTGTTTCTAAAGCCTCAGGCATGTTGTATTTGTTGGTTACCCATAAATTGAGAAAGGCTGGGCCAATGATATTCAAGGTGATCCAAACGGTAAGCAGGGTAATGGTGTTATAGTTGGAAGTTTTTCCAAATGAGACGATCAAGAAGGCTATGGCAAACCAGAAGAGCAGATAAGCGAACAATAAAATAATGGAGGCTACTAATGGTTTGTTAACAGGTAAGGGGAGATAAATAGCCGCAAAAGCAATGAGAAGGATAGCTACGCCATAGATTACCAGCATCCGAATGCTAAATTGCATCCATATCACCTGCATTACAGATTTAGATTGAATTTTTGTTAAACCCCAAATTCCCTTTTCTCTTTCTTCTGAAACGATATTGTAGCAAAACACGATAATAATGAGGGGAAACAGATAGATGAAAACAAAATTGAGGTCTAAATTTCCAAGTAATAAACTAGAAGGGTTATTTAAGTCGGTATCATAGATCTGTTCATTTAAATTTCGAATGGTTACCCCGGTAACTGCCGGGTTGATATCTCGTTGACCTATGGCAATAGCACTTAACATAGGAGGTTGGTTAACTACCGAAAAGCGCAGATAATACATTAATAGCCCCATTTCTTTATTGAAAAACCCTACATGTTTTTTGATATGGTCTTTTTGTATCTGAGCTGTTTTTTCGATCATATGGGTTTGTTTTTCTACAAACTTTTTACCGATATGTATACTTGCTATTCCTGTTACCAGCAAAAGAGCAATGCTCCAATAGGTTGCCTTGTTGCGCAAGAAGATTTTAAAAGCTAATAAGTACATTAGATTAAAATTTTAAGGGTTTATAACGTTTTTAATTTTTTGGTAATCGTAAATAGTAGTGTCATTAAGAGGGTAAACCATACCATTAAAGCGACTACTGAATACACTTCATTTTTTAATACCCAATTGATCGTTTTGAATTGATATTTAAAATCAGGCAATTCTGACCAGTATTTATGGCTAATGGTATAAGGTTTATCATTTTCACCTTGTTTAACATTACTAATGTGCTCAATTTGTAAGGCATTCATCTTTTGTGCAAGGTCATACCTGAATTTTTCGGTTTGATTCTGAAAATCGAGATAGTTGGCATAGTCTGCTCCTGTTAATGCCATAGACAAGTTTTTGATGGCTAAATAAGGGTTCAAAAATGCAGCAGCTCTGGTAAAACTGTTTTGTTTGATATAGGTTTGTACCAATCTATTTTGATGTTGCTGATAAATTTGTGCACTTATTCTTTCGCCCTCGGCCATTACCAAGCCACCATAATTAACAGAGAGCTGACTTGTTGAATCTACCTTATACTTTTTAAGGATATCTTTTTTGAACTGCTCGTAATGAGGATCATTTGGGTTGTGGCTATCGCCTTGTTTACTTAACTCTTTTTCAATGGCTGCATTAAACTCTATTTTGGATGGCGATGGATAGAGTTGGGTACCTAATGATTGAGTAGCTTTTGGTAAAATGACAATAAATATGATCCATAAAACAACTAAAACAGTTAGTGCGCCTCTAGAAGTACGGTGCCAAGCAGAAACAAGAACAGCCAGACAGCTGCAAATGATAAAATAAAGGGCATAACCTGTTAGCAAGAAGATCAATCTTTGAGCGGCATCGGTGCTTACCTGCCAATTACTGAGCATTGCCCATAATAAAATAGTAATACAGATTACAGGAATGAAGAGCACAAAACTTACAGAGATAATGCCCACAATTTTCCCTAACAACAATTCAGACCATTTAACACCTTGACAAAAGAGTATTTTCAAGGTGCCATTTTCTCTTTCGGCAGAGATACTTTTATAGCCTAAAAAGAAAATAAGGAGAGGTACGAGTACCTGTAAGATCATGGCAATACTCATTTCTCCAAACCGGATGATACCATTTGAAAAACTAGATTCAGAGAAATTAACAGTATTCTGTTTATGGGCTTCTAAAAAGATAGAAACCCCAGCAAAACTTTCTATACCAAAATCAAAAAAGCTCAATTCGTGTTTCGGCCTAAAGGCCAAGTAACCGTAATGGGCCATCCTGTGTGGGTGTTTATCTGGCTTTGCTAACCATTTTTCTCTTACCAAAGCTTTATACTTGGTTCGTTGATCATTTTGGGTCTTGAAATTCTGCCAGCCAATATAGGTGGCAGCAAATAGTGCAATGCCCAAAACCAATGTTAAAATTAAGGTAGCTCGACTCTTTAGAGCGGTTATCCAAGTTAGTTTTGCAATGAGGAATATTTTATGAAAAGACATAGGATGTTTTAATTATTTGATTTAATATGGAGTTGATTAAGAAGGAGCAAGGATAAAAGCGTAAAAGTGTTGTAATGAGCTAAGGGTTATGAGTTGTTAGCTGTCAGTTTTAAGTTTTCCACTTTTATCCTTTAGCCTTCTGCTTTCAGCTTTCAGCTTTTCGCCTTCAGCCTTCTACTTCCTCCTCCATTTAAAATTTATAGGTGGCATTGAGCATCATATTTCGTGGAGTACCTGGAAACAACCTTAAGTAATTCTGTGCCCCAAGCCAATAAGTGCTATTGAATATATTGTTGACATTTAAAGCCAATTGCAATTTGCTTTTGTTGGGTTGATAATAGATCGCAGCATCAACTAAAGTGTATGCTGGTAAAATAAAATCTCGAGTGTACCAAGGTATTTTGTCGCCACTGTATTGAATGCCCAAACCAAAACCTAATCCTTTTATTTTCTGGAGTTGCTCTATATTATAACGTGTCCATAAACTACCACTGTGGATAGGCGTATTTTGTTTACGTGCTCCAATTAGTAATGGATTTTTGTCGTTAGTTATGGTGGCATTGATGTAACTATAGGTGAAGTTGAACTGCCAGTTCGATTGTATGGAGCCAGAAAGATCAAGATCGAGGCCTCTACTTCTTTCAGCGCCACGGGTGGTGAGTAGATCTGGATTATTAGGGTCGTTAGCACTCATCAATAAGTTTTTCTGATTGATTTCGTAAACGGATAGATTAAATAAGATTCTTTTGCTGAACCACTCAGATTTTAGCCCTACTTCCTTTAAATCGCTTGTTAATGCAGGGAAATTTGTGCCAACAGGAGGGGGCACCGGAACTAAATTTGCGGTATTTGATTGGGGCTGGTAGCCTTGTAGGTAAGTTGTATAAACGTTTATGTTTTCATTTATGGCATACATTAAACCCAGTCGGGGTAAGAATTTATGTTGTGCAACACTTATCTTATTGTTGGTTTTATAATTGCTAATGTCTTCAAACCATTCCTGCCTTAAGCCAATATTTAAAGTTAATTTGTCATAATTGATCTGGTCTTGGAGGTAAATTCCATTAACTTGATATAAACCCGGTTGTAGGCTCGACTTGCTGAAAATATAATCGCTGGTATTGCGTAATGTATAATTAGGGTTTTGCAGATCAAAGTGTTCAACATTAGGTTTAGGGGCTAACACACCATTGTAACTGGTTAGCTGATATAAGCTTTGTTTGTTAGGGTCGTAATTAGCTGTTGATTTGCCATCGGCCAATAAATAGCCACGAGCAGCGTTTTGCCCGCCACCCAAATACTTAATGGTATTGATGAAATCGTAACCCACCACAAGTTTATGGCTAAGTGGACCAGTTTTGCCATTGATATTAAAATAAGCACTTAAGTTATCTGTATTCCAAAATTGTTGCCTTTGTACAACCTGCATGGCTGCCAATGTGGGGATGGGTTTATTGTTTACATCAACTGCAAAAGAATTGGTAGTTCGGTGTTCGAGTAGATTTTCAGACCAAGTTTGTTTCATGTAAGAAATGTTGAGGCTAATCTTTTTGGTAAACGCATGAGAAAAGCTACTCATTAGTACAAGCTCTTTACTTTTGAAGTAATCATTTGGTGCACCAATGCTAAAGTTAATCGGAGTACTGTGTAGGTCTGTTTTGCCAGCAACAGCACCAAATATGGCTTGTCCTCTATCTAAACGGTTGTTACTGTTGTTGTAAATAAGCTCTACATTGATGTTAGTTTTGTCATTAGGTACATAAGAAAACGATGGAGAAATTAAAATGTCTTTGTAAAACTGGAGGTCTCTAAAACTTCTGGCATCTCTATGGCCAACATTTAGTCTGTACAACAAACTTTTGTCTTTATTTAATGGGCCAGTAAAATCTAGTGTACCTGTAATTGAGCTAAAACTGCCAGTAGCGATGCTGATTTCTTTCCTTTCTTCTGCCAATGGCTTTTTGGTTACCAAATTGATACTTCCGCCTGGGTCTACACTTGATAATGTTGCACTTGCCGGGCCTTTGATAATTTCAATCCGCTCAATGTTATTAGTTAAGGGTTGATTGAAGTAATGTTGACGTGTACGCATTCCGTTGATAATCGTTCCCTCTTCATTCTGGCTGATCCCCCTAATGCTAAACTGGTTGTAATAGCTAATTGGGGTAACACCACTGGTGTTTTTTAAGGCTTCTGATAAAGTAAATGCTTGCCTATCGGTAATTAATTCTTTACTTACTGTAGATATTGCTTGTGGGATATCTTTGTTTAATGTGGCAATTTTATTGGCCGAAAATGAATAATTGCTATAGTACTTTTTGCTCTTTGTACCAACAATTTCAACGGTTTGCAAGTTTTCTTCATGCGGTTCTAAAATAAGTACACCAAGGTTAAAACTATTGGGTTGATTAATAGTGTAGGTTTTGGTAAATGTAGTGTAGCCTTCAGCTTGTATCGTGAGTACATATTTTCCTGTAGAGCCTATATCAATCTTAAAATTGCCTAAACTATCTGTACTGCCTTTATAGGTGTTGTTTAAATTTTTTAAATGGATTGTAGCATCATTAATGGGGGTGGTGTTGTTTTTGGTAATTTGACCTTTAATTAAAATTTGTGCCTCTGCATGGTTTACCAATAGGCTAAACGCAAGCGTTAACACAAAGGATAAACCGATGTGTTTTAATAAATATAATTTCATGATAGTGTGTTAGACGGTTTCTAGATAGAGTTTTTGTAATTCTACTGCTGTGATGTTTTTTGGATTAATTTGCTGCACAAGTTCGCCACCTTTCATAATGCCTATGGTACTTGCAATATTTACGGCATTAAAAATGTCGTGTGTAGCCATGAAAACGGTTTTACCCTGTTGCTTTAGATTATTTACAATTCTTGAAAATTCATCAGTAGCCATAGGGTCTAGTCCACTGGTAGGCTCATCCATAAAAATAACCTTTGCATTTTTTGCCAAAGCAATTGCAATGGCAACCTTTTGTCGCATGCCTTTGCTATAACCTTTTAAATGTTTATGATGAGCATTTTTTTGTAAACCAGTTTCCGTTAAAAAATCAGCTAATTGTGCGGTGTTGTATTTTTTTCCGGCAAGGCGGCTAAAATAATCCAAATTTTCTATACCGCTCAGGTTGTCATACAGTTGTACTACTTCAGGTATGTATGATATAAATTCTTTAGGGAGGTTGTCGTTAATTTTTACCTCGGTGTTATTTACATATATTTTGCCAGAACTAGCCTGTATAAAACCTAAGAATAAGTTAATGGTAGTAGTTTTACCTGCACCATTTTGGCCTAAAAGACAATAGATTTCACCTTGTTGTATAGATAGATTTAAATTTTTTAATACCATGGCCGCACCATATTGCTTGCATAGCATTTCTGTTTTTAAGATTTCCATAAAATAATAAGTCTCGGCATTGAGATGCCTAAGAATAATGTGGTTAATAAAAGAGACGATTGTAAAATTTACACGAAAAGGCTTGGGGGTCCTTTGTTGGTGTGTAAAGCATTAAACGCACTTTCTTTACTTATAATTTTTTGGGTAAAAAGAGCTGGATACGAATAAACGTTAGGTAAACTGGTAAATACCACATTGTTGATAATGGGCGAATATTCGAACCCACAGATCAAACATTTTTTGGCTTCTTTGTCAAGAACAATTTTTGGATCTTTTTGGCTTGTTTTTTCGATTTTGGCAACATGTGTCTCGTTTTCAAGCTCATCACAGTGGTGCCAAAAACTTAATGGAGTAGCAATAAAGATGTACAATGCCATAAAAATAAAGGCAATTCTTGATCTTTTGATATGTTTGCTCTTGTACACGAGCTACAAATATATAATTATTGCAGATATAGTGTTAAATTTTATACTTCAATCTAAAAATTAGTAGATGCCGAGTATCTTATATGGTTTTTAAAAAATCAATGGTGTTGATATTATCGGCATAATCCCAAAGTTTAGGATTCTGACTATCGCCAAAACCTACTTTTTCTTTATTGATTTTTAGGGGAAGTGTAGCCACTACACACTGGATTTGCTCATCTTGTTCATTCAGTTTAGCCTCAATTTCGGCTATAGTTTTGTATTCTTCGTAAAACAATACTGCCAATGGCGATACAAAATTTTTATCTTCTTTAACCAAGATAAAGCCATTGTCGAGGTGTTTTGCGCTGTTAACCAAATAAATAGACTTGTTGTAATCGTAATTGTTGTTGTATTTAAAATGGTCGATAATTTTTTGGTATTGCTCAATAGGTTCGAAGAAATTTTTCATATCGTAATTTTCAGGAACATAGATTTTAGATACATTTCTGCAGCCTAAACCAAAATAATCGAAAATATCGTGGCCAAGATTTTCGAGCTCTGCGGTAGTTTCATGACCACTTAATACGGCAACGCTATTTCTATTCTTACGGATGATGTTAGGTACTTTACCAAAATAATAGTCAAAATAACGAGAGGTATTGTTACTGCCAGTAGCAATAATGGCATCGAAATCTTTTAATCGTTCTACATAACTGATCTGAGTTGCCAGTTCAGGCTCAAAAATTACCAGTTGTTTCAATAGGGCAGGTAATAATTTATCATCAGCCGACGACATTTTGATCATCGCAATGTTGCCAATAGCCAATACACAAAGTACATCATGAAAGCCTACTAAAGGGATGTTTCCTGCCAAGATCAATCCTACTTTTTTGGGTGTTGGATTAATGTTGATCTGCTCAAACCATGCCTCTAGATCAGCTGTGTTCAGCATTTTACTTAAGGAGGCCAAAGCTTTATTTACTTCTGTTGGGGTAAACCAAGCATTGTGGTGTTGGATTGATTCGGCTACATTTTTAAATTCATCGCTAGGTTTAGCCATAAATTCGCTGAGCTTTTGTAACGCAATAATTAATCTTCCTTTGGTAAGTGATGACATATTTAGAACTATTATAAATGAATATGTGTTATATTTGCGGTGCAAAGTTAAACTTAGCAATAGATATAGACGAAGACATGGCAATTAAAATAACAGACGAATGCATTAATTGTGGAGCATGTGAGCCAGAATGCCCAAATAATGCAATATATGACGCAGGTACTGCCTGGAGATTTTCTGATGGTACCAATTTAGATGGTATTATCGACTTTGGTGACCAACAAATTGATGCAGGAGCTTCGCAAGAAGCAATTTCTGATGAGGTTTATTATATCGTTTCTGATAAATGTACAGAATGTAAAGGCTTTCATGATGAACCTCAATGTGCTGCGGTATGCCCGGTAGATTGTTGTGTTGATGATGAAGATATTCGTGAAACCGAGGAAGAATTGTTAGCCAAAAAAGCTTGGTTACACCAAGAAGGATAATAAAGACCTTATCGTTTTTAAAATTGTTAGTCGGGATTTGTAATCCCGACTTTTTTTATTGCGGATTTTTAAATCTGCTAGTTGAGAAAACCTTTCTCAACCAACACGTTTAAGATCATCTCCATTCTTTCGTCAGTGGTGTAGTTTTCCTTAAGCATTAAAATAGGCGAGCGTTGTTGCTTGAGCCAATTTTGATGTGCATTTAATGTTCTGTTGGCTATGCCAGTGTCATTGTCGTAATCTTCTGCCCAAGCTATAAATTCATTAAATAAGCTGTTTCTTCCCGGATCGGTAAAAATGATGTCTCCATAACGTTCTTGCTCTCTGTTTTTTAATCTTTCCATTCTAATTTCAGCAGGAATCCATAAAAAGACAATCAGGTCAAAGGCCGGAAATACTGTTGTGCCCCAATTGATGATAGAACCACCTAAAATCCAATCATCTTGTGGTTGCATTGCTTCTTTAATCAATTGATTACGTTTGTCGGGCGCCCTTCTTTTTGTAAATGGTGGGTCTGATGGTTCCCAAAAGTAATTGTCGCTATCAAAATAGGGGATATTGAGTTTGTTGGCTAAAGCATTGCCTAAAGTGGTTACACCAGAACCAGAGGCGCCAAAAATATGGATCTTCATAGATCTCAAAATTAATTAAAATCTAAATATTGAATTTAAAGTGTTCGTTAATTTTCGCCTTTGTTAGGTACAATTAAAACCGGACAGGCAGATTTTCTGGCTACATGTTCGGCTACGCTGCCCATTAAAAAGTGGTATAAGCCCGTTCTTCCATGTGTGCCAATTACAATTAGTTCAGCACCCCATAATTCGGCCTGCTGTAAAATGCCATGGCTTGCCGTGTCTAAAACAGTTAAATAGGTAGTGGCAATGCCATTGCCGTATTTGCTTTCCATTTCCTTTAACAACAGGTGACTATTTTCTTCACTGTTGTCGTACATTTCCATAAAAACAGGAGCCAACGTGAAATCTGGATTTACAGTAGTGGGGGCAGGTTCAATAATGTTGAGCAGGGCTATTTCTGCACCAAATTTTGTAGCCATTTCATAGCCACTTTTTGCTGCTTTTTCAGAACAAGTACTATTGTCTACAGCAATTAATATCTTTTTAAAGTTCATCGGGCAAGCATTTAAATTTAACACTATAAAAATAACAAATTTTGCCCATAAATGTTTGGTTCTGATGGTTTATCATTATTTTTAGGCCATAAATTAAAATATGGAAACCTACCACGTTTGTCGAGTTGCTGTAGCGCCGTTAAGAAAAGAACCATCAGATAGAAGCGAAATTGTATCGCAACTGCTTTTTGGAGATCGGGTAAAAGTGTTAGAAAAAACCGAAAAGTGGTGTTTGGTGCTAACGCATCATGATCAGTATCAGGCATGGATGGACCATAAACAGTTGGAGAAGATTTCTGAACTACAGTTTGTTGATGATAACGGCTTTAAATATGTTACATCTGCTCAATTAAACAATACCCTAATTGCCAGCAATGGAACTGCTTATTATTTAAGTCCAGGTAGTACTTTACCTTATTTTGAAGATGGGTTTTGCTATTTGGGCGAGCAACAGTTTGAAGTGAAATCTACACCTATTCTTCCACATCGGGTTAAGTTTAAAACAGAGGTAGAAAAAACCGCCAAATTTTACGAAAATGCACCTTATCTATGGGGTGGAAGAACTTTGTTCGGTATAGACTGTTCTGGTTTTGTACAGATCGTTTACAAACTGAATGGGGTCGAATTGAGGAGAGATGCTTCACAACAGGCAGAACAAGGTCAATTGGTAGATTTTTTAGCTTCTGCCACTTTAGGCGACTTAGCTTTTTTTGACAATGAAGAAGGAAAAATTACGCATGTGGGCTTAATGTTAAGCAATGACAAAATTATCCATGCAGCAGGCAAAGTAAGAATTGATCCAATAGACGACCAAGGAATTTATAATGCAGAATTAGGGAGATACACGCATAAATTAAGGATCATCAAAAGATTTGTATAGAGCGTGGTAAGTTTTAAGTAATACGTTACTTTCAACCTTTCACTTTCAACTTTTCACTTTGAACTTAAAACTTACCACTTAAAACTTATTACTCACTACCCCATCAACTCCTTCATCAACTTGTCAAAGTTCGTTTTAAGCTCCGCTAGTTCTTCTTCTACTTTGGTTAAACGTTCTTCCAACTCATTATTCGACTTTGGACTTTCTTTTGCAATGTACTCTTCTTCAAAAGCTTCTATGTTGCCAGAGAAAAGGTGCATGTAGCGAACTTCTTTTTGCCCAGGTTTACGCGGTAATTGTTTAATGTAAGCAGGTTCTTCATTAGCTAGTTTCTCTAATACCTGTTGTACTTCTTCTAAAGTCTCAAATTCATGTAACCTCCCAGAGTTGGTATTGATTTCGCCAGGGGTTTGTGGCCCTCGTAAAAATAAAAGACACATGATGGCAACTTCGGCAGGTAAAACCGGAAAAACAATAGCAAAATTATGTTTGTATTTGATGTTCCTGATCGAACCTCCAGTGGCTGTAGAGATCAA
The DNA here is from genome assembly GCF_001412215.1 of Pedobacter sp. Hv1. Taxonomy (GTDB): domain Bacteria; phylum Bacteroidota; class Bacteroidia; order Sphingobacteriales; family Sphingobacteriaceae; genus Pedobacter. The sequence continues at coordinate 257,031 of NZ_LLWP01000001.1, read as the reverse complement.
TCCAGCAATTTTTAAGGTATTTAATGCATTTGTTATGGTCGAGTCATCATACTGAACTACTGGTTTACGAGATGTTTTTTGATTACAGGCAGCCGCTAAACCATTTAAGGTCATTGGATAATAATCAGGGGTAGTTTTACATTTTTCCATCAAAGCGCCCAATACTCTAATCTGCGCAGCATCTAATACAGGTAATTTAGTCATGTCCATACGCTAAAGGTAAATGATTTAGGCAAAATTTGAAATGAAAAGCGATATAATTTCCTATTACAATAGAATTTAAGGCAAAAAGTTATCTTTATAAAATTGTGTTGATATGTCGAAACTTAAAATTACTGTGCCAGAGCCCTGCCAAAAGAATTGGAACGATATGCAGCCCGCTAAAGATGGGCGAATTTGTAGTTTTTGTGAAAGGGAGGTTGTTGATTTCAAGTCGTGGAGTACAGCAGAACTGATAGATTGGTTTGGCAAAACAGATCGGAAAGTATGTGGACATTTTAACCAGTATCAATTGGATGCTGTTAAAAAAGATAAAACTAGCTCAAACAATTGGGCGTTGAGCTCGAAGATTCTATTAACGTCTTGTTTAGCTTTGTTTGCAGGTACTCAAGCTTATGCTAGTCATAAAATTCATGAAGAAAGAAAAACTGTTCAGACAAAAATATTAGCACTCGAGCTTCGCAAAGACAGTTTAATGATCAATGGTAAAGTAAAAGATAGCTTAAGTCAAACAAATCTGCTTGGTGTAAAGGTGTGGATAAAAGGTACAGCACAATTTGCATTTACGGATAATGAAGGGAGGTTTAAAATTTCCATTCAGCCACAACAAGATCAGCAGGTAGTTTTGATATTTTCCAGTGTTGGTTATTTAACCAAGGAACTTATTGTCTTGCCAGAAAAAATTGAAAATTTGAACATCATGTTAAAGGTTGATCATGATGCTGAACAGCACGTGCTTGGTGCAGCTGTAATTACTTCATATAAACTTCCTTTTTGGAAACGAGTAGCAAGATTCATTACAAATCCCTTTAAGCCTCGTTAAATTCCCAAATCATTACTTTTCTATCATCTCCTGTCGAAATCAGGTATTTTCCATCGGCAGACCAAATGATTTTATTGATGGAATGTGTGTGACCAACACCAGCTTTTTCAATGCTTAAGATTTTATAGAGTTTGAAATTTTCGGCATCCCAAAGTTTAATGCTCTTATCCTGACTACTTGTTGCAAAATAGGGGAGGTTTGGATGGAAAGCAATATTGTAAATGGTAAACATATGCGCAGGAATAGTTTGCAATAGCGCATAGTTGGGCAAAGTCCATATTTTTAATTGCGCATCCCGGCTGCCAGAAATCAAGTAATGATTGTTGGGGTGGTAGCTTAAGGAAGTTACAGGTAAAGAATGCCCTTCTAAAGCTTGTTTTAAGCTGTAATCGGTTAGGTTATAGATGCGGATCAAATGGTCTTTGCAGCCAAAGGCAATTTCAGTTTCATCTGGCGAAACAGCGATACACCTCACGGTATCGTAAGCCACTTGGAACCGATAGATCTCTTTAAAATCTACCAACGACCAAACAGCTACAGTTCCATCTTCTCCGGTAGTAAGTAATTCGTTTTTCCTCTGAATAGTTTGGATATCGAAAATAGGTTTGGTGTGTGCGTTTACTCTGGCAACAATTTTTGATGTGTTTAGGTCAAAAACGCTAAAAGCACCACTTCTTTCGCCTATAAAAAGTTGATGCTGGTATCGGTGTAAACAATAAACAGAACTTTGAACAGGTATTTTTACCCTTACAAAAGCCATGTTGGCTAACGACCATTCTACAACGCCCTTGTCATTGCCAGCGCTCAAAAATAGCCCAGGTTGATCAGTATTGACCAAGGCGTAAACGGGGTTTTGATGTCCGGCAAATGTTTGAAGATGTTTGAGCATATTGAAGTTTAAAGTGAAAAGTTTAAAGTAAAAAGTTGAGTTGTGGTGAACTTTTAACTTTCAACCTTTAACTTGATTTGTGTCTTTTCTCCAAATTTAAAGCAATATCCTGAATAGATAGCCCTTTTTCTTTTAACAAGAACATCAAGTGAAAAAGTAAGTCTGATGCTTCGCCAATAAACTCTTTTTCAGTTTCTGCCAATGCGGCGATTACGGTTTCTACACCTTCTTCGCCAACTTTTTGAGCAATTTTGTTCAGCCCTTTTTTACGCATCTTATTAATGTAGGAGTCTTCAATTGGATTTTCATACCTATCATTAATGATATTTTCTAACTCAAAAATAAAGTTCTGGTTATAATCAGTTTTGAAACAGCTTCTGCTTCCGGTATGGCAAGTTGGCCCTACAGGAGTGGCTTTAACCAATATGGTGTCGTTATCGCAATCGATATGGATAGATTTTACAAAAAGAAAATTGCCACTTTCTTCACCTTTGGTCCATAAACGGTTTTTAGAACGCGAAAAGAAAGTTACTTTGCCTTCATCCTGTGTTTTTTCAAAAGCTTCAACATTCATGTAGCCCAACATTAAAACTTCTAACGTTTTGTTGTCTTGTACAATTACTGGGATTAAGCCATTTGTTTTCTCCCAATCAAGGGATGAGCTGTCTATATTCATTTGTTATTTGGTAAATAGGTAGTAGTAGTAAATAGGGAATGGGGAATAGAAAATAGGTTAATTGCCTTTTATCTTGATACTCAAATCTAATATCTCAATTCTCACTTCTCAAGTCTCATATCTTCTTTAGTCTTTTATCTTCATACTCACATCTCAAGTCTCACATCTAGCTTCTCACATCTCTTTACAATCTTACTGGGATATTGTGTTTTCTTAATTCTTGTTTCAATTCGGGGATCAATATTTCACCATAATGGAATACCGAAGCGGCCAATGCAGCATCAACCCCAGCTTTTTGAAAAACTTCGGTAAAGTGTTCGGTTTTTCCTGCTCCGCCAGAGGCGATGATCGGAATATTGATCATTTGGTTTATTTTCTCAAGTAGTTTGCAATCAAATCCCTGCTTAGTGCCATCATGGTCCATAGAGGTTAACAAGATCTCACCTGCACCCAAATCTTCAGCTCGTTTAATCCAGCTTTCTGTTTCTAGCTCGGTAATTAACCTGCCGCCATTAAGGTGTACAATGTTTTTGCCATCAATATGTTTGGTGTCAACCGCTAAAACTACAAACTGTACCCCAAATGCTTTTGCCAAATCTTCAATCAATTGAGGGTTCTTAACTGCAGCAGAATTGACGCTGATCTTATCTGCACCTGCATTTAACAGTGCTTCTGCATCGGTAATTTCGCTAATTCCGCCACCAATGGTGAAAGGAATGTTCAATTGTCTGGCTACTGCTTTCACCATCTCGATCATCGTTTTACGACGTTCGTGTGTAGCTGTAATGTCTAAAAAGACAAGCTCGTCTGCACCTTGCGCTGCGTATTGTGCTGCTAGCTCAACCGGATCACCTGCATCACGTAGGTCAACAAAATTGACGCCCTTTACCGTACGCCCATCTTTAACATCTAAACAAGGGATAATTCTTTTTGATAACATAGTATTTAGTAGTTGGTATTTAGTAGTTAGATTGTTCTAGACAATGTCTAAATACTAAATACTAAAATCTTACGTCTAGATAGAGCTTAAAGCTTTCAAATTCCATTCTTTGATCTCTTCAATAGAAATCCTATCCTCGTAAATTGCTTTGCCCACAACCACACTTCTAATGTCTAGTTTGGCCAGTTCTTTAATGTCGTCCATTGAGCTTACCCCACCAGAGGCAATTAACTTGATAAAAGGCGAGTGGTCTAATAGTTTTTTGTATAAATCTACAGCAGCACCTTCTAATTTGCCATCTTTGTTAATGTCGGTACACAAGAAGCGGAAGAAACCCAGTTGCAAACATTTGTCAACGTAATCCATTAATTTAATTGGAGAGCTTTCCATCCAGCCCGAATATTTGATCACCTCGTCCAATACATCAATTGCAATCACGATCCTATTGGCATAACCTTCTTTTTTAACAAAGGCCTTACTCAATTCGGGTAAAAAATCTGGATTGCTAATGGCCTGTGTACCCACAATAACCCGATGTATGCCCGAATCTAAAAGATTGTTTACCTGTTCTATGGTTCTTATTCCGCCACCATATTGCACCCGCATATCAGTTTTTTTAATGATGTCGAATAAGGTTTTCTGATTGCTAAAATCTCCTTTGGCTCCATTCAAGTCAATAATGTGAATGAAATCTGTGCCGTTAGATCGGTAACGTTCAATCATTTCTTTGATCGAAACATCGTACTCAGTTTTTTGGTTATAGTCGCCTTCGCGTAAGCGGACAACTTTTCCATCTAAAATATCAATTGCAGGGATAATGTACATTTTATAAACTTAGGTTTGAGAAGTTTTTCAATAAAAGCGCCCCTGCTGCACCAGATTTCTCTGGGTGAAACTGAACGCCATAAAAATTATCTTTCTGTATTGCCGCCGAAAACCTGTTGCCATAATTTACAGAGGCAATATCAAAAATAGGGTTATATTCAATAAAATAAGAATGTACAAAGTAAAATTGTGTACCCTCTTGAACATCCTTAAATAGCAGATTGTTTTTAAAATCTACGGTATTCCATCCCATATGGGGGATTTTGATGCCTAAATCTTTATCAAAAAGTTTAGTTTGTAAAGGGATGATATCCAGTAAGTTTGCATCTCCTTCTTCAGAATGAGCGGTTAACAACTGCATGCCCACGCAAATGCCCAGTACGGGTTTGGTTAAGGCTTTAATGGCATTGACCATGCCCGTTTGATCGAGCTTCTGCATCGCTGCACCCGCATGCCCAACTCCTGGAATGATGATGCGGTCGTACTTTTCCAGATCAGTTTCGGTATTGACCATGCCATAAGCAATGTCTTGCCGCTCTAATGCCGCGGTAAGCGAAAAAATATTGCCAGCACCATAGTTTACAATGCCAATTGTATTTTCTTTTTTATTGTTTTCGTCCATTTCTCTTTTTAAATAGTAGAAAATGAGTGTCAGTTTTTCATTGGTGCTGCAGTCCCGCTATTCGTTGCAACATTTTTATTGTCAGTCTGAGCTTGTCGAAGATCAATAAAAACATTTCCACTGCTATCAGGTTTATTTTACAAAGTTTGTGCGCTAAAGCCTCTCGGTCTTAAAGTAAGTCCTTGGTTTAAGCTCTCCAGTTAAACAGTTAACCAATTAACCGATTAAACAATTAACCAATTTCCCGCCTTACAACACGCCCTTTGTACTTGGTAAAACCAGTTTTTCAGCATCTCTTTTAACGGCCATTTTAATTGCTTTAGCAAAGGCTTTAAAGATCGCTTCTATTTTATGGTGTTCATTATCGCCTTCGGCTTTGATATTGAGGTTGCATTTTGCCGTATCGCTAAAAGATTTAAAAAAGTGGAAGAACATTTCTGTAGGCATATCTCCAACTTTTTCTCGCTTAAAATCAGCATCCCAAACTATCCAATTCCTGCCGCCAAAATCAATGGCAACCTGCGCCAAACAATCATCCATGGGCAGGCAAAAACCATAACGTTCAATGCCAAGTTTATTGCCTAATGCTTGTGCAAAGGCTTCGCCTAAGGCAATACCTGTATCTTCAATGGTGTGGTGTTCGTCAATGTGTAGGTCGCCTTTGGCCACTATGTCCAAATCCATGCTGCCGTGTCTGGCAATCTGGTCTAACATATGGTCGAAGAAATTTAGACCCGTTTTGATATTTGCTTTACCTGTACCATCTAAATCTAGGCTAATTGTAATGTCGGTTTCGTTTGTTTTACGTTGGTGACTTACCTTTCTGGCACCAGCCCTTAAAAAAGTATAAATGTCTTCCCAGTTTCTGGTCTCTAAAGCAATTACATCACCTAAGGTTTCTATTTTGTCTAAAGCCTCATTGGCCCCTAAAGCATCATTCTGACGGAGAAAAATAGCTTTAGCACCAAGGTTTTTGGCTAAGATTACATCATTCAACCGATCGCCAATTACGAAAGAATTTTTCAGATCGTATGCTTCATCAAAATATTTGGTCAATAGTCCGGTTTGTGGTTTGCGGGTAGGGGCATTGTCTTTTGCAAAAGTCCTGTCTATCACCACCTCACTAAATATCACACCCTCGTTGGCAAAAGTATCGATCATAAAATTGTGTATTGGCCAAAAGTTTTCTTCAGGATTTGAAGGTGTACCTAATCCGTCCTGGTTGGTGACCATTACCAACTCAAAATCCAGCTCTTTGGCAATTTTAGAGAGGTAATACAATGCCCTTGGATAGAATTTCAGCTTGGCAAAACTATCCACCTGCTCATCCTCAGGTTCGATGTTCAGCGTGCCATCTCGGTCTATAAATAATATTTTTTTCATTTGTTTAAATTATAATTAAGCTTAAGGCTTAAAGCGGAAAGCTCAAAGCCTGCAACATATAACTCGCAACCTACAACTCACAACCCATAACCCTTATCAATGCTGTATTCTCTGCTTCGGTGCCTACGGTAATTCTTAAACAACCTTCACAAAGCGATACTTTTGAACGATCGCGAACAATAATTCCTTTATCCATCAGCGAATTATAGGTGGCTATTGCATCAGTCACTTCAACCAATATAAAATTAGCGTCTGAGGGGTAAACTTTTTTAACCAATGGCAGTTTGGCCAACTCGGTGCGTAACCTTTCTCGTTCTGTAACCGTTAGGGTAATCCACTGGTTAACTTGTTGAATGTTTTGCAAAGCGGCCAAGGCCAAATCTTGTGTAGCCTGATTGATGTTATAGGGAGGTTTTACTTTATTCAGGATATCAATAACTGGGCGTGAAGAAAAAGCCATGCCCAAACGTAGCGCAGCCAAGCCCCAAGCTTTTGAAAAGGTTTGCAAGATGACCAAGTTGGCATATTCTGTTAATTCTTGAATAAAGGTCTTCTGCTTGGCGAAATTGATGTAAGCCTCATCAATCACCACTAAGCCCTTAAAGTTGGCTAAGATCGTCTCTATATCTGTTCTAATGATCGAATTACCTGTGGGGTTGTTAGGCGAACAGATAAAAATCAGTTTGGTGTTAGCGTCTATCGCTTCTGCAATCTTTTCTAGGTCAAGTTGGAAGTTGGGCAAGAGCTCAACTTTTCTTACCTCTACATCGTTGATGTTTGCCGAAACCTCGTACATGCCATACGTTGGTGGAAGGATAATTACATTGTCTTTGCCTGGGTTGCAAAAAGCCCTAAACAAAAGGTCGATTGCTTCATCGCTACCATTGCCCAAAAATGTATTTTCTATGGGCACCCCTTTAATTTTACTAATCGCATCTTTTAAGTCCAATTGTAAAGGGTCTGGATAGCGGTTGTAATTGGCTGGTAAAGGAGAGCCAAAGCTGTTCTCGTTGGCATCTAAAAATATACTGGCTTCACCCTTAAACTCGTCTCTAGCGGTAGAGTAGGGGCGTAGGGTTTTAATGTTTTCTCTTTGTAGGTCTTTGATATCCATTTTTCTTTTTTTTGAGAGATGAGAAGTGAGATTTGAGGTATGAGACTGGGATAGGTTCTAGTTTCTCATAGCTAACTTTTCACATCTCTTTTAATCTTATTGTTATCGCATTTCGGTGTGCTTGTAACCCTTCTGCTGTTGCCAATACTTCAACTGTGGGGCCAATATTGTTTAAACCATTAGCTGTTAAGTGTTGAAAGGTGATCTTCTTTAAAAAAGAATCAACTGAAACACCCGAAAATGCTTTGGCAAAACCACTTGTGGGTAAAGTGTGGTTGGTGCCAGAGGCATAATCGCCAGCGCTTTCTGGAGTTAAGTTACCCAAGAAAACAGACCCCGCATTGATAATCAACGGAATAAGTGGTTTAAAATTTTCGGTTGCCAAAATTAAGTGCTCTGGTGCATAGCTATTGCTAAAATCCATTGCTTCGGTTAAATTTTCGGCATAAATGATGTAAGAATTGGCAATTGCTTTAGCTGCAATATCCTTTCTAGGTAGGTCAAGTAGCTGTTTTTCAATTGCTGAAATGGTTTTGCTTATCATTTGAGCTGAGGTAGCCACCAATATCGCTTGACTATCAGTTCCATGCTCTGCCTGCGCAAGAAGGTCTGCAGCAATAAATGACGGATTGGCAGTATCATCAGCCACTACCAAAACCTCTGATGGACCTGCAGGCATATCAATGGCAAGCGTATTTTGAACCTGTTTTTTGGCTTCGGTTACATAGCGGTTTCCAGGGCCAAAAATTTTGTCAACCTTCGGGATTGTGGTGGTACCATAAGCCATTGCAGCCACAGCTTGTGCACCCCCAACCAAGTAAACCTTCTCGATGTTTAACAAGGTGGCCACATAGGCAATATAGGTGTTGATCTTGCCATCACTTTGTGGAGGAGAGCAGACTACAATTTCTTTGCAACCCGCAATTTGAGCAGGAATACCCAACATTAAAAAAGTACTGGGCAGTACGGCTGTGCCACCAGGAATATAAAGCCCAACTTTTGCTATGGCTCTAGCTTCTCGCCAACAAGTTACCCCAGGCATGGTCTCAATTTTAGCTTCTGTTTGAAGCTGAGCTGCGTGGAAGGTATAGATATTTTGATAAGCAATATCAATGGCATTTTTTACTGCTAAGGGAATAGCTTCAGCCAGTGCTTGCAACTCGGATTTGCCAATAAATAAGGTGTTCAATTTAACCTTGTCAAATTGTTCGGTAAACGAAAATAGGGCGTTGTCACCATCAGATTTTACAGTAGAAAGGATCGTTTCTACCCTCGAAAAGATCAAATCATCATCTTCTGCCTGACGTGAACATAGTTGCTCTATTTTTTGTTGAGTTAAATCTCTGTAATTATAGATTTTCAATTTGTTATGTTTTGAATTTAACTAATAGTTAATATTAAATAACGTCTTTTTGCTAAGATATAAGCTCTTTTAGGTAATGATTTTCTCAATTGGCATTACTACAATTCCTTGGGCACCGGCCAATTTAAGGCTATTGATTTTTTCCCAGAAATCTTGCTCCGCTATTACAGAATGAACGGCAACCCAATCCTCTTCAAACAATGGAACGATAGTAGGACTTTTTACACCAGGCAATAAATCTACTACGGCTTGGAGATTGACTTTTTCTACATTCAAAACCACATACTTGGTAGCTTTGGCCCTCAGTACAGATTGAATTCTTTGCAAGAGTTCTAACACTTCTGGTGCCAGCTCAATGCCTTTGCTACAGATCAGTACCGCTTCAGAATCCATCACATTTTTGAATGGTTTTAGGCCATTGCTTTTTAGTGTAGCCCCAGTAGAAACGATGTCGAAAATGGCATCGCTCAAACCTAAACCCGGACCAATTTCTACCGAGCCAGATATGTTTCTGATCTGTGCATTTACGTTATTTTCTGAAAGGTATTTTTGTAGGATTACCGGGTAGGAAGTGGCAATGGCCTTACCGTTCAATTGCGAAAGTTCCGTAATATGATCGGTGCTTTGAACAGCTATTTTTAAGGTGCATTTACCAAAGCCCAACTTTTGCAAATAGGATACTTCTGCACCGGCCTCAATGATTACATTTTCGCCAACAATGCCCAGATCGGCAATGCCATCTTGCACATATTCGGGGATATCGTCATCTCTTAAAAACAGAATTTCTAATGGAAAATTAGTAACTGTTGATATCAATGAGCTTTTGTAGTTCTCGAAAGATAAACCACAATTTTTAAGAATTTCTACTGATTTTTCGTTTAATCTACCCGATTTTTGGATAGCTATTTTAAGTGTTTTCACTTGATATAAAATTAGGAATAAGCATATTGAACCTGTTTCAAAAACCGTTTTGCGTACAAAACATTAATCTATCTATCGCCACAATGGCGATGATGTAAATGTACGTGATGGTTTAAAACTTGGATCATATATTACTTTCTTTCCGTAATTTTGGCGAGAAGATGATGCAAATATAGCTTTGTAAATGTGAAATCAAAAAAATATGGCATTTAATTTGAAGTAGTTACGTGATTTAACTAAGAAAAACTATCATCTAAATCTCAAAAAAATTGAAGAAAACGCTACTCTTTTTCGTTTTATGTTTGTTTTTAAGTTCGTGCGGCTGGTTTAATACAGAACCTGAAGTAGCGACTGTATTGGCCAAACATTTCGATAATAAACTTTACAAAAAATTTGACACGGTTGCTTATGATCTCATTTTTAACAAAAAAATGGACGAAGTGAGCAATAAATTGTCCAATCCTAAGGTAATTGCTGCCTTTTACGATTCGCACCAAAATAATCCCATATTAATTACACGGTTTTTTCCCAATGGCAAATTGGATAGTCTAAAAAGCTATCTAGAAGCTAGTAAAGCTGATGGATTTAATCCAGAAGCGTTTGGGGTAAATGAATTGACTGCTCTTTTGAAAACATTGAATGCCAATCGTTTCAAAACAATAGAAGAAGTGTATCCGGTAATTGCCGATCTGGAAATCAAAACAGCAGATGCTTTATTGAAATATCACAATGCCATTAAATATGGAGCTGTAAATCCACGTAAAATATTTAACCGTTATTACATTACCAACAAGCGCCCAGATAGTTTGGCAATGGATTCTGTCTTAAATAATCAAAATCTTTTGTCTGTTTTAAAAGATGCCCAACAAACCTCAAAAAGTTATTTGGCATTGAAACAGGCTTTAGCGAAGTATCGCGATAGCTTAAAAACAGATCATGACCCTGCCATCAGATTAATCAAGTTGAACATGGAGCGTTTACGTTGGCAATTACCGATGAAAACGGATGAGGTGGTGATGGTTAATATTCCAGATTTTTCTTTAACATGGTTGGATAAACAGGATACTTTAACACGGATGAATGTTTGTGTGGGCAGCAAAAGAGAGGCTACTTACAAAGAGAAGATGAAGCTGTATCTTAAATCGGGTAACCTAGATGATAAACCTAAAAATCACGAAACACCACAATTGTTTAGCGTGTTTAATGCCATACAGGTTAATCCCATCTGGAACATTCCGGTAAGTATAGCACAAAGTGAGATTTATTATCAAGCCATCAAAGACCCTTATTATCTGTCGAACAGTAACATTAAGGTCTATTATAAAGGCAAATTGGTGAATGATCCCGATACCATTCAATGGAACAAATATTCGAGAGATAAGCTGCCCTTTCAATTTAAACAAGGTTCTGGCGAGGGGAATGCATTGGGTAAGTTTAAGTTTATTTTCGACAACAGCTCAAGTATCTACCTGCACGATACCAATAACAAAAATGGATTTAGATTGGCCAATAGAGCAATTAGTCATGGTTGTGTGCGCATTGAAAAACCATTGGAGTTTGCGCAATTAATGGTAAAAAGTAAAAATCAATACGATGATTTGCGTATGGAAGTTAATCTGCCTCCGGTTGATACCACCAGGATGCCATTGTATAAAAAGAAATTAGCCAAAAGAACAGATACCACAAAAACCTTCGAATTAAAGCCTGCTTGGTTTGCCACCAGAAAGAATATTGCGGTGGTAATAGGTTATTATACCGCTTGGGTTGAGCACGATAAAGTGCAATTCAGACCCGATGTGTACGATTATGACGAGACTTTATGGGAGGCGTTAAAAAAATATAGGTAAAATAAATTTTTCTACTAAGTTTTTAGTTAATAATACTTATCTTGTATTGAACTTTAAACTAAACGGTATGAAAAATATGTTTTACTGCGGCTTGTTATGCACAAGTCTGTTTTTTTCTTGTACTCAAAACCCTAAAGTAGCTCTTGAAGAAAAAAAATCAAATCCAACTCCTGTAGAAAGCTTAAAACCAGCTGATACAAAGCTGGGGCTACCTTTGCAGCCAGTAGAATCAATTTTGAAAAATTTTAATAGTTTTTGGGCTTATTATACCCAAAATGTTGAGCTATTTCAAGATTTTACCCCTTTGAATGCCAAAGGAGAGCTGATCAGTAAGCAAAGTTTCTTAACTCAAATGAGTTCTGGCCGTTATTTTCCTTTGGTAATTAATGCCAAAGCCGATGAGCATATTTATAGATTAGAAAAAATCAACCCAAAAGCAGATTCGTTTATTGGTGCTTATATGGAACAGTTTTCGAAGGAAGAATTGAAGTTTCATCAGCTGCGGGGAAAACCAGTTCCGAACTTTAGTTTTACCGATGTAAATGGAAAGATTTATACACCAGCAAATACCAAGGGAAAAATCGTATTATTAAAATGTTGGTTTATTGGCTGTGTAGCCTGTGTAAAAGAAATGCCCGATTTAAATGCAATGGTTAAAAAATATCAAGACCGAGCTGATATTCTTTTTATTAGTTTGGCCTCAGATTCGAAAAAGGAACTGCAGCAGTTTTTAACCAAAGTAGCGTTTGATTATGCTACAGTTCCTAACCAAGGTAAGTATATGAGTGATCAGCTGAATGTAGCAGCTTACCCCACCCATTTTTTAATCAATAAAGAAGGTATAGTAGTTGATGTATTGCCAGATGGTGTTCAAATTGCCAAAGCTTTAAGTAAAGCGCTAGAAAAAGCGAAGTAACTTATGTCGGCAATGCTACTGTTTTACTTTGTCTATACTTGGCCAAGTTGATCAAGAGTACGCTGCCTAAAATAACAACAAGGCCAGCTACCTGGATCAAGGTTATTCTTTCGCTGGTAAAACACAGACTCAATAAAACTGCTACTACAGGGTTTACATAAGCATAGGTGCTTACCTGTGTAGCCGGACGAACCTTTAACAACCAAACATATGCGCTAAATGCGGCGATTGAACCAAAAATGATCAAATAGATAATCGAGAGCCAAGCATCCAATGGGATGTTTTGCCAGTTGAAATGTTTAAACTCTGAACTGAAAATACTACCAGGAATGAAAGCGATTCCTGCGGCAATCATTTGCCATGCCGTATTTACCGATACAGAACTATTTGGGTCTGACGTATATTTTGAATAAAGAGAACCAGCAGCCCATGCAATAGGACCTAAAATTAATAGGATGATACCTATAATTTGTGTGGTGCTTTGGCTGGTGTTAAGAATATGGATCAATTGCTCGCCAAATAATAAAATTACACCAATAAAGCCCACAATCAAACCGGTAACCGTAGAAGTACTGCTCAGGTTTTCTTTCCATTTAGGTTTGTCCAATACTACAAACCAAATGGCTGCAGAAGCGACCATAATGGCCACAAGTCCACTTGGAATAAATTGTTCTACCCAAATGACGATTCCAGTGCCAATGCCTAACATCAATATTCCACTTACGGTGGCATGTTTAATAGTTTTGCTATCGAATATTTCTTTTCCGGTAAACTTGCACCAAGTGATGAGCAATAGGCCAGCTACAATAAACCTAAAAGAGCCTAATATAAATGGCGGAAAGCCGGCTAGTGCTTTTTGGATAAAAAAGTAGGTAGACCCCCACACAATATAAACAATGGCAAAGGCTAGATATACAATAATTAAGGGGGCTGATTTTTTTACGTTTGCCATAATAGGGTTTATTTAGTAGGGTTTTCGGGAATGATTAATTGTTGTTGTTCTTTAACAGTTTCGAGTACAATGGTGGTTCGAACAGAAAGGATATTTGATATTTTGCTAAAAGAATCTCGCATCAAGGCCATTAATGAGGCAGAATCGGTTGTTCTTACCTTTACCAGGTAACAATCTTCGCCTGCAACGATGTGTACCTCTTGTACTTCTTTAATCTGTGCCAGTTCGTCTGCTGTAGTGGTGCAACCCACTGTATTTGAGGTGCGCATAGAAATAAATGCAAGCAGCTTTAAATCAACAGCATCAGGATCTATTCTTGCTGTATATTGCATAATCACATTTTTCTGCTCCAATTTTTTTACACGTTCCAATACCGCCGATGGAGCCATTTCTAATTCTTTGGCCATTTGGATATTAGATATTCGAGCATTTTCTTGCATCAACCTTAAAATGGCCAGATCAATTTTGTCTAAAGTCATGTTTTTTGGTTTTAATTCTATAAATCTATGTATTAAAAGAATTATATTCATATTTTTTTATTAAAAAATGACTTTTGTTCGATAATATTTGGATGGTCAGAAAATTGTTCGGTTGTTTTAAAGGGTTTTTAAATGTTGTATTGTGTTCATGTCAAATGAATTACGATTTAAAATGGTTTTGAAATGGCCTTGCCAATTGGTGATGGCGAGGACGCCATCACTCAGCAGATTTTAAAAGACTTTGTCACAGCCTTGAAGTGGTCTTGTCAATTGGTGATGGCGAGGACACTATCAGTAGGCTGGTTTTAAAGGGCTTTGTGATAGCTTTGAAATGACCTTGTCAATTATTGATGGCGAGGACACCATCACTTGGTGGGTTTAATAAAAACAGGTATTAAGTAAGTTTTCATTTACCAATTCGCTATTTTCCATAATTTTTCTATCTTTGGTTTTTAATGAATTTCCTTTATCCGGGCTTTCTTTTCGCACTTTTAACGGTCGCTATCCCGGTCATCATCCATTTATTCAATTTCCGGAAATTTAAAAAAGTCTATTTCAGCAATGTAGCCTTCTTAAAAGAGGTTAAAGAGCAAAATTCTTCAAGAGAAAAACTTAAAAATTTATTGATCCTTTTTTGTAGAATATTGGCCATTGTGTTTTTGGTGTTGGCTTTTGCCCGTCCGTTTTTACCCTCGGGCAGTAAGATAGATCAAAGCAAGGGTAGTACCATTAGTATTTATATAGACAATTCTTACAGCATGGAAGCTGTAAATAAAGAAGGAAGTTTACTCGATGAAGCTAAACGCAAAGCGAAAGAAATTGTAAAAGCTTTTCAAATCAATGATCGGTTTCAGTTATTGACCAATGATTTTGAAGGCAAACACCAGCGTTTGTTAAATGGAGACGAATTGTTGCAAGCTGTAGACGAAATTAAGATTTCTTCTGCCAGTCGCCAATTGCAACAGGTAATCAATAGGCAGCAAAGTGTTTTTACCGGAGCTAGCAATCGTTTTATCTATGTGATCTCAGATTTTCAAAATGGTTTTGCAGGTAATCAGCCGATTAAAACAGATGGGAATACCAATGTATCTTTAGTGAAACTAAATGCAAATGAGCTGCCAAATGTAGCGGTAGACAGTGTATGGTTATTGTCGCCAGTGCATCAGGCCAATGCTACAGAGAAATTGGTGGTACAGCTGCGCAATTATGGAGATGAAGATGCAAAAAATATTGCTGTAAAACTCAATATCAATGCACAACAAAAGGCAATTAGCAGTTTAAATGTTTCTGCAGGTAAAACGACCATCGATACGCTTTCATATAGTGGCTTAACCTTAGGTTGGCAAAAGGGAACCATCAGCATTAAAGATTTTCCTTTAACTTTTGATGATCAGCTTAATTTTAGTTTTAAAGTAAATGCCGAACAAAAAGTGCTCAGCATTAATGGCAAACAAGAAGGCAAATACATCAGAGCGCTATTTGGTGCAGATCCCTATTTTAAACTGACGGAAATGCCAGAGGCGAACATCAACTATTCGGCACTTTCGGCTTATAGCTTAATTGTTTTAAATGGTTTGGCTAATCCATCAAGCGGTTTGGCACAAGAGCTGAAGGCTTATGTGAGTAATGGCGGTGCTGTTGTTATTTTTCCAGACTTGGATGCTGATATCAAAGCTTATTCAGAATTTTTAGCGGCTTTAAATCTCCCGGCAGTAAGTGTTTTAAATAAAGTGCCCGCTAAGGTAAGTGCCATAGAGTTGAAACATCCCTTGTTTAAGGATGTATTTGAAACCCTACCTCAAAATTTAGACCTGCCTCAAGTAAACAGGTATTTTGGTTTTGCCGAAAGTAACAGCAGCAATAAGGAAGACTTGTTACAATTGCCAGCCAACAAATTATTCTTTGCCCGTTACCTATTGGGCAACGGACAGCTTTATTTGGCTGCAACAGATTTAGAGAACGAAGACAGTAACTTTGCAAAACATCCAGTTTTTGTACCCTTAATGTATAAAATTGCCTTTGCAAGTGCCAAAGAGCAACCTATTTATTATACCGCAATGAAAGATAATGTGTTGGAGAGCCAAAAGATCAATCTTGGAGCCAACCAATCTTTAAAATTAGTGGCTGATCAGTTTGAAGTAATCCCAGAATTGCGACAAACCAATGGCAAAACCTTATTGTACGTTGCCGATCAGGTTAAAAGAGCTGGTTTTTACGAGGTGAAGCGAGCAGATACCACATTGGCTGTAGTGGCCTTTAACGACAATAGAACAGAATCTGATATGCATTATACGGCACAAACAGATTTACAAAAACTATTTGGTAAACAGGAGATTGCATTTTTAGACCCTAAGTCTGATAGTATTGCTGCTGCCGTTTCTGCCAAAAATAATGGAACCGAGTTATGGAAACTTTGCCTAATTTTGAGCCTAGTTTTTATAGCGATTGAAATAGTATTGGTCCGATTTTATCATATCCAAAAAACATAAAAATTCATGAACCTCTTAGTTAAGGGAATTACCATTGCTGATCCTAACAGCGAGTTTAATCAAAAAACATGCGACCTTCGTGTTGAACAAGGAAAAATTACAGCCATTTCAGATCAATTGAGCCCACAAAAAGGCGAAACTGTTTTTGAAGGTAAAGGTGCTGTACTTTCTCCTGGGTTTTTCGATCTAAATTGTACGATTGGTGATCCTGGTCTGGAAACCAAAGAAGATATCCAAACGGGAACTGCTGCTGCTAGGGCTGGTGGCTTTACCGGATTGGCCGTATTACCCAATACCAAACCCGTAGTGCAATCTAAAGGCGAAGTTGAATATATCCTGAACCGAGCAAAGGGCAATTTGGTTGATGTGTATCCGATAGGCGCCATTAGCCACGATTTAGAAGGAAAAGAAATGGCAGAGCTGTTCGATATGAAAAATGCTGGAGCGGTTGCTTTTTCTGATGGCAGTAAAGCCATTAGCGACGATGGGTTCATGAGCCGTGCCTTACAATATGGCCTAGGTTTTGGTGCACTCTTAATGGTATACCCAGAAAATAAAGCCATTGCAGGTAAGGCACAGGTAAACGAAAGCAAAAACAATGTTTTGTTAGGCATGAAGGGAATTCCTGCTTTAGCAGAAGAAATGCAGATTTCTAGAGATATATTTTTGGCAACTTACCACAATGCACCAATCCATATCAGTAACATCTCTACCGCAGGGTCGGTTGCGCTGATAAAAAAAGCAAAAAAAGATGGGGTAAAAGTAACTTGCGATGTTGCTGCACACCAACTGATCTTTACCGAAGAACTGTTAAATGATTTTGATAGCAATTACAAAGTTAAACCACCATTAAGAAGCAAGGCTGATAACAAAGCTTTAATTGCTGGCTTAAAAGATGGTACAATTGATGCAATTTCATCACAACACCGTCCACATGAAATTGAATTTAAAGATGTGGAGTTTGAAATTGCGGCTTATGGCATTATTGCGCTACAAACCGTTTTGCCTTTATTGCTGCAAGCTGGTTTAGATGCAAGCTTAATTGCTGAGAAATTGGCCATTAATCCTAGAAAGTTACTTCAGTTGCCTGTTCCTGTTATTGAAAATGGCGCAACTGCAAATTTTACAATTTATCATCCAGGTCAGGAATGGGCCTATAATGCATCAACTAATTTATCTAAATCAAGTAACTCGCCTTTATTGGGTAAAACCTTAAAAGGCAAAGTGCAATTGGTATATAACAATAAACAATATCAAACTTATGAATAGTAGTGTAGAACAGGCATTAATTGCATCGTTAGATCAATTTGCTGCTGCAAATGAAATAGACTCGATAGCCATTGAGCAAAGATTAGTGGAAGTTTTTGGAAAAGACATGAACTTTTTAGAGAAGGTAGCCGAGTTTGATGAGGTTTTTGATGAACACCCTAAATTTGAAGAATTGAGGGAGGTATATTTCGATTTATTGATGATCAATTTCTTTACCAGCGATGTGAATAAACTGGAAGAAGATTACCTAGAGTCAAGAGAATGGGAAAACATTGAAGAAGAAACCATTGAACGGGGAACAGAATTGTTGAATCTGTTGCTGTATATCAACGAATGCCATGACGAAGAAATCAAACCGGGTCTAGAAGATTTCTTAAAAGAGTTTTTATTGGTTGAGGAAGATGAGTTTCAAGACGAATTCCATATTTACGAAGATCTGATTAGTAATCAACAATTAGCAGAAAGTAGTGTAGAAGATATCTGTAACAATGCCAATCTATTAGATTTGAGTGAAGAGATGGAAGATCTTTTTGTGCCTTTCATGAGTTTCTTCCTGCAGCCAAATACCAGCGAGGCTACACAACAAGAACTAATTAAATTTAGCAGTAACAAAAGCTTTGATGTTGCAGTCTATACTTTAATTACTAACTTCAATAAAAATAGATAAACCAAAATCAAACTAAAATGGAAACAACAACTACAAAAGTGAATTTAAAGACCGAAGCCCTAAAAAACGGTGCTATTTGGGGTGTGATTAACCTGGTTATTTTCTTGGTAACATGGTACCTGATGCCAAGTTTAATGAGTTCTTATGTATATGTAGCAATAACAGCTATAATAGGTATCGCCTTGGCTGTATTTTTCTGTATTGACCTAAGGAAAAAAGCAGGCGGTTATTGGAGCTTTGGAGAAGCACTTTGGCCTATTTTTGCTATGTTTTTAACAGCAATGGCTATTGTGTATATATGCACGAACTTATTTGGAAAGTTTGTTGATCCTACCTATCCGGTAAAAATGAAAGAGCTTTCAATGGAAAAGATGGAATCGATGTACAAATCGATGGGTATGGCCGAAGCTGATATGGCTAAAGCATTGGAATCAGCTACTGAAAGTTTGGATAAACAATTTACCCCAACATTTAGCCAAGCAGTTGTTGGTTTTGGTATTGCAGCTATATTTTACTTTATCGGAGCGCTGATATTTGCATTGATCTTTAAGAAAAGTAACCCTAATCCTTGGCAAGAGCCAGAAGAAGCAAAAATTGAGGCTTAACCAGCCTTTGAATATAAATTTATCAACGTGCAGGTTTTATCATATAATTTGATGAAATTTGCACGTTTCTAATAATACGTCATTGCGAACGAAGGGCAGGGTAACGCCAAGTGTGCGGCAATCTGATTGAAAAGATTGCTTCGTCGTTTCTCCTCGCAAAGACGATAAGACTAAAAAATGGATATATCAGTTGTAGTACCTTTATATAACGAAGAAGAATCGCTGCCAGAATTAATTGCCTGGATAGACAAAGTGATGGTGGAGAACAATTTTTCTTATGAGGCTGTATTTGTTGACGATGGAAGTACCGATACCTCATGGGCAGTACTTACGGCTTTAAAAGAAACTTATGGCAGCATCAAAGCGATCAAGTTTAGAAGGAACTATGGTAAATCTGCAGCATTAAATGTAGCTTTCGAAGCTGCACAAGGTGAAGTAATTATTACAATGGATGCCGATCTGCAAGATAGCCCAGACGAAATTCCAGAATTGTACAGACGAATTAAAGAAGAAAAATACGATATCATTTCTGGTTGGAAAAAGAAACGATACGATCCCATTACAAAAACCATTCCTACAAAACTATTCAATGCGGCTACCCGTAAAATGAGTGGTATTCAATTAAACGATTTCAATTGTGGATTAAAAGCATACCGTAAAGATGTAGTTAAAACCATAGAGGTATATGGCGAAATGCATCGTTATATTCCTGTAATTGCCAAATGGGCAGGTTTTAGTAAAATTGGAGAGCAGGTTGTAGAGCATAGAGCCAGAAAATACGGAACAACTAAATTCGGTTTTAGCAGATTTATCAATGGCTTTTTAGATTTACTTTCTATTTTCTTTGTAGGTAAATTTGGCAAAAGGCCAATGCACTTTTTTGGTTCTTTAGGGGTATTGAGCTTCTTGATTGGAACAATTATGGCAGTTTGGATGATTGCAGTGAAGCTGTATCACATTGCTGCTCATATTCCCTACAAAAGAGAAATTACAGATCAACCCTTATTCTATATTTCATTAGTAGCAATCATCGTAGGTTCACAAATGTTTTTAACAGGTTTTGTGGCAGAATTAGTTACCCGCAACGCACCAGAAAGAAATCAGTATTTAATAGAAAAAGAGCTTTAAGGTATAAGGTTTAGGGCGTAAGGTTATAGCGCCTTACACCTTATACCTTTTGCCTCACACCTTCAGCCTTCAAACATGTTTTTCTCCATCATCATCCCACTTTACAATCGCCCTCAAGAAATTGATGAGCTTTTAACTACTTTAACCAAGCAGACTTATACACAGTTTGAAGTGTTGGTAATTGAAGATGGTTCTGTAAACGATGCCAAAGAAATTGTTGCCTCTTATGCAAATAGGCTAGATGTAAAGTATTTTTTTAAACCGAACGAAGGTCAGGGTTTTACCCGTAATTTTGGTTTTGAAAGAGCAAAAGGAGATTACTTTGTTATTTTCGATTCGGATTGCCTAATTCCAGAAGACTATCTGGAAATAGTGTCGGCCTATCTTTTTGAACATCAATTAGATGCTTATGGAGGTCCAGATGCTGCACACGAAACCTTTACGCCAGTTCAAAAAGCCATCAGCTATGCCATGACTTCGCCCTTTACTACTGGCGGAATTAGGGGCAATAAAAAACACGTAGGTCAGTTCCATCCCCGTAGTTTTAACATGGGGGTTTCAAGAGAAGTTTGGGAAAAAGTAGGTGGTTTTATTTTAACACGTTTAGGAGAGGATATTGAATACAGTATTCGTATTCACGAA
The DNA here is from genome assembly GCF_001412215.1 of Pedobacter sp. Hv1. Taxonomy (GTDB): domain Bacteria; phylum Bacteroidota; class Bacteroidia; order Sphingobacteriales; family Sphingobacteriaceae; genus Pedobacter. The sequence continues at coordinate 236,262 of NZ_LLWP01000001.1, read as the reverse complement.
AATGGATTTAAAATAGGATTGATCCCAGCGGCCAAAGTTTACCATAAAAGAAGGACCAGCTTTTCGCAGTTTTATAAACAATTGCACTTTTTTGGAAGGGCACGTATCAATATTTACAAACATTTTCCGAAAGAGCTGAAATTGATCCACTTTTTTCCAGCAGTTGCTACCATTGGAATGATGTTAACCGTATTGTTTAACATCTTTTACTGGCCCTTGGCCTATATCTGTAATTTCATAGTTGGCCTCTATTTTTTGTTGATATTTTTTCACGCTTGGCAGGTCAACAAGTCAATTAAAATTGCATTTTTGAGTGTCATTGCATCTTTTATTCAACTTACTGCTTATGGGCTGGGTTTTATACAAGATTTATTTAAAAGAGTAATATTTAAACAATCATGATAGATTATTTAAAAGAAAGTACGTTCGCCGTAAAAGACGTAATTATGCAGGCCTGGAAAGTAACACGCGACAATTACTTCTCTCTTGCGACTTTATGTTTCTTGATTTTTATCACGGCATCTACCTCCACTTTTATGGCTTTTTTTATGGGCGAATTAAATGTTGGGATCAGGATAGTAATGCTGTTGATTTTTGTAATGAGCTATTGTATTGTTGAGCTCTGTTTAATCAAGTATATTTTTAAGCTCCTCGATCACGAAGGTGAAGAAGACATTACCATTATAGAAACCTTACCTACCAGAAAAGAAATTATTCGCTTTTTAATCGGTACTGTTTATTTTGGGTTAAGTATCTTTTTAGTAGGTATTTTATTGATGCCTGTATTGTATATTTTAGATCTGATCTTAAAATTTGCAGTAAGTCAGGGGTTAATTGACAACTTTACACAAGCCGGAAAAGTAATCGTTAACATTGCGGTAGCCATTGCCATGTTGAGTATCTTCTTTACATTTATAAGGATCGTGTTTTTTCCATTTTTCATTATCGATAAACATTGTAAGCCGTTTGAATCCATTAAACTAAGTTTAGCCACTACAAAAGGCAATTTTATTAAGCTATTGTTTATTCTTGTAGGTTTAGTGTTAGTTCAGGCCGTAGTTTTTGGCTTCTTTTACGTAGTGGTATTAACAGGTTTCCGTTTGGTCAATTACTTTTTTGACTATGATATCAATCAATATGTTTCCTTAATTGTTGTTGTTTTTAGTTCGTTCGTAATTGTGCCTTTTACCACTGCTTTTTTTGCAGTAGCCTACAGAAAGATCATGAGCGAATATAAGGGAGACGAGCATCCAGATATTATCCACAATATCGTTTAATGGGCTTCACTAACAACTGGTAACTAATAACTGTAAACTGAAAAATGGGATTAAAAGCGGCACTAAGTAAGCCATTTGCTGCATGGGTGGTAAAAGGCATTCGCAAGTGGAAAGAACATTCTTTAAAAGCACAAGATCAAACCTTGCAGTTGCTGATAAAGTCTGCTGCTGGTACTTTATTTGGTAAAGACCATCATTTCTCTTCCATCAAAAATTACGAAGACTTTAAAGCCAATGTTCCGATCAGAGATTATGAGGCCCTGCGACCTTATATAGATAGGGTAGTTGCCGGAGAAAAAGATATTTTATGGAAAGGTAAACCTGCTTATTTTGCCAAAACATCGGGCACAACATCTGGTGTTAAATATATCCCTATTTCAAAAGAATCGATGCCAGAGCATATCAAAGCTGCTCGTAATGCCCTGTTAACCTATATTAACGAAACTGGTAAAACCGATTTTGTAAATGGCAAAATGATCTTTTTACAGGGGAGCCCAGTGTTAACCAAAAAGAATGGGATTAATGTAGGTCGTTTGTCGGGTATTGTAGCACACTTGGTACCTGCTTACCTACAAAAGAATAGGCTGCCATCTTATGCCACCAACTGCATTGAAGATTGGGAAGAAAAAGTAGAAGCTATTGTTGCCGAAACGTTAAACGAAGACATGACTTTGATCTCAGGAATTCCACCTTGGGTACAAATGTATTTTGACAAGTTGAGCGAAAAAACAGATGGCAAAAAAATCAAGAACATCTTTAAAAATTTTAGCCTTTTTGTATACGGAGGCGTAAATTATGAGCCTTATAGAGCCAAAATAGAAGCCAGTATTGGCAGAAAGATCGATACGATTGAAACCTATCCGGCATCTGAAGGTTTTATCGCTTATCAGGATAGCCAAGAAGATAAAAGTCTGTTATTGCTTACAAAAGCTGGAATTTTTTATGAATTTATTCCCGCCGATGAGTACTATAACGAAAACCCTACACGTTTAAGTTTGGCAGAGGTAGAGCTAGAAAAAAATTATGCATTGATTTTAAATACAAATGCAGGTTTGTGGGGTTATAGCATTGGCGATACCATTAAGTTTGTGTCTAAAAATCCTTACAAGATTTTGGTAACAGGTCGGATCAAGCATTTTATTTCTGCATTTGGCGAACATGTAATTGGCGAAGAGGTAGAACATGCCATTTTATCGGTAGCTAATGAAGAGGGGGTAGAAATTACAGAATTTACTGTAGCACCACAGGTAAATGCACCTGCTAATGAACTGCCTTACCATGAGTGGTTTGTAGAGTTTGGTACAGCTCCTAAAGATATGAAGGTCTTTAGCGAAAAAGTGGATAAGGCTTTGCAAAAGAAAAATATTTACTATTTTGACCTCATTGAGGGTAAGATTTTGCAACAACTGATCATTCGTCCATTACAAAAAGATGCATTCGTCAATTACATGCGTGCAGAAGGTAAATTGGGTGGACAAAATAAAGTACCAAGATTAAGTAACGATAGGAAGATAGCAGAGGTTTTAACACAGTATATTGTTGTAATATAATATGGTTCGTGTCGACACGAACCATTAAGAGAGAAAAAATAATTTGAAGAATATATCCATATTAGGAAGTACAGGTTCTGTTGGAACCCAAGCATTAGAAGTAGTGCGTGCTAACCCTAATCTATATCGAATTAATGCTTTAACTGCGCAGAACAATGCCGAGCTATTGATTCAACAAGCATTGGAATTCAAACCAGAAATGGTGGTGATTACGGCTGAAGCGCATTACCAAGCCGTAAAAAAAGCATTGCCAAATACCCTGGTATTAAGTGGTGAGGATGCCTTGATTGCTGCGGTGCAACTGCCACAGACCCAATTGGTATTGACTGCAATTATGGGTTCTGTAGGCTTAAAACCAACTATTGCTGCTATTGAAGCTAAAAAAGACATTGGTTTAGCCAATAAAGAGACTTTGGTAGTAGCTGGCGAAATGGTAATGAAATTGGCGGCTAAACATGGGGTGAAAATTATCCCGGTAGACTCAGAGCATTCGGCCATCTTCCAATGTTTGGTAGGAGAAGAAAACAATCCAATTGAGAAAATTTTTTTAACAGCATCTGGGGGGCCATTTAGAGGAAAAGACTTGTCTTTCTTGGCCAATGTGACCAAAAATGAAGCCTTGAAACATCCCAACTGGGTAATGGGTGCAAAGATCACTATTGATTCTGCTTCGTTAATGAATAAAGGCCTAGAAGCCATTGAAGCCAAATGGCTGTTCGGGTTAGAGACCAATCAGATTGAGGTTGTAGTGCATCCACAATCTATCATTCATTCTATGGTACAGTTTACAGATGGTTCAATTAAAGCACAGATGGGCTTGCCAGATATGAAATTACCCATCCACTATGCCTTGGCCTATCCACAACGAATCAGCAGTAATTTTGAGAGATTTAACTTTTTAAACTATCCAGAATTAACATTTACGCAGGCAGATACAAAAAGTTTTCGTAACCTTGAGCTGGCCTTTACAGCAATGGAAAAAGGAGGCAATATGCCTTGTATCTTAAATGCAGCGAATGAGGTAGTGGTTGAAGCATTTTTGAAAGACAAAATAGGCTTTTTGCAAATGAGCGATGTAATTGAAAAATGTATGCAGCAGATGGATTTCATTGCACAACCTACACTGAATAATTATTTAGAAACCGACAAGCAGACACGTATATTTGCAAGTCAACACGTAACAAATTAAATTTTAATAAATCTAAGAACAATACACATACACATATATGGACGGACTGATCATGGCGGGCCAGCTTTTGCTGGGATTATCGATACTAGTAATTTTACACGAATTAGGACATTTTTTAGCCGCACGTGCCTTCGGAATAAAAGTTGAAAAATTTTATCTTTTCTTTGACGCTTGGGGCTTTAAACTTTTTAGTTTTAAAGTAGGTGATACAGAATACGGTGTAGGTTGGTTGCCTTTAGGTGGATACGTGAAAATTTCGGGTATGATAGACGAATCTATGGATACCGAACAAATGGCCTTACCTGCAGAACCTTGGGAGTTTAGATCTAAACCAGCTTGGCAACGCTTAATTGTAATGTTGGGTGGTATCATTGTCAATGTAGTTGTAGGTATTGTAATCTTCTGGATGCTTACCTTTAAATATGGCGAAACCTATATTACAAACAATCAATTGGCAAATGGAGTAACCCCTGGTATTATTGGTAAAGAAATTGGGTTAAAGGACGGAGATAAGATCGTGGCCATTAATGGTCAAAAAGTGGTTCGTTTCGAAGAATTGATCAGCTCTAAAGTTTTATTAGGAAGTCCGAAATTGACTATTTCTCGTGATGGAAAAGCAATCGATCTAAAAGTTCCTGAAAGTGTATTGAATAGTATCAGTAAACATGGTATTGAAGAATTTGTAGCACCTCGTATTGTTGCAGGAAAGATTACCGATGTAACTGACTATTCGAAAATAAAAAAGTCAAAAAGTATCTTTACCAAGATCAAGGAGCTTTTTGTAAGTCCTAAGCCAGAAACACCAGAGGCCTCGCCAGCATTAGAGGCAGGTATTAAAGCAGGAGATAGTATACTGTCTGTAAATAATAAACCAGTTCGCTTTTTAAATGACTTTACAAACGAAGTAGAGAAATTTCCAGGAAAAGTGATTAATATAGAGGTATTACGTAATGGCAACCCTTTAACACTTACGCCGAAAGTAAGTAAGGCAGGTACCATCGGTATTGCCATTGCTAGGGGTAAATTGCCAACTACACATATTGATTATGGTTTCTTCGAATCGTTTTCTGTAGGTACAACTAAAGCATGGACCACCTTTGCCGACAATGGAAAAGGTATCTGGAAAATGATTACCGGTAAGGTAAGTGCCAGAAACATCAGCAGTCCTATCGGTATTGCCAAAGTTTACGGTAGTGAATTTGATTGGGCAAACTTTTGGCGCTTAACAGGATTAATTTCAATGGCCCTGGCCTTTATGAACTTATTGCCAATACCAGCATTAGATGGTGGACACGTGGTATTTTTAATTATCGAAATGATTAAGGGTAAGCCATTGGGCGATAAATTTATGGAACGTGCCCAAGTAGTAGGTTTTGTCATCTTATTGAGCTTAATGGTATTTGCTTTTGGTAACGATATCCTAAAGATATTCGGTAAATAGATTTTAATCTTCACCCTGTTGCAGTGAAATAGTTAACAACATGAATTACTTTGAGCTCTATGAGCTACCCCTTAGTTTTAATCCAGACCAACAATTGGTAAAACAGAAGTTTTATGAATTGAGTAAAAAGTTTCATCCAGACTTTTATATTAATCAGAGCGAGGAGAAACAAAATGAGGTATTAGAGCTTTCTACTGTTAACAACAAAGCATTTCAGGTTTTAAAAGATCCGCAAAAACGTTTACCTTACATTTTAACCCTAAAAGGACAACTGGTAGAGGGAGAAAATTACAGTTTGCCCCAAAGTTTTTTAATGGAAATGATGGATGTGAACGAAGCCTTGATGGAAATGGAGTTTGATGCCGATCCGATCAAACTTGCAGAAGTGAAGGTTCAGACTACCCAAATAGAGAAGGAATTAGATCAAGAGTTACAGGTGCTTACCACAACTTTCGACCACAGTGATGGAAATGATCAAGAAGAAGTACTCAAAACTATTAAAGATATTTACTACCGCAATAAGTATTTATGGCGGATTAAAGAAAGCTTAAATAAGCTCTCGAAATAGAAATTGTTGACCAAACGATTTTGAGTTTTTACAGTAGGTTGTTGAAAATGTTGAAGATATGCTGTCTTTTAATCATCTTGTTTTTATAGAAGTTGCTAAACATTTAAGCTTTACCAAAGCAAGCGAAATCTTGTTCATCAGTCAGCCGGCCATTAGCAAACATATTCACAATTTAGAAGAGCATTACAAAACCCCACTTTTTGAACGCAAAAAAGGCGCAGTGTCGCTTACTGAGGCAGGTATCGTTTTGCAACAACATTTATTAACTGCCAGCTCACTAAGCAAACAGATTGAGTTCGAAATTGGCAGTATTCATAATCAACAACTGCTCAATGGCGAGCTGAAATTAGGGGCAAGTACTACCATTGCGCTCTATGTTATTCCTGCAGTACTTTCAGCATTTCGCAAACAAAATACAGCCGTTAAGATCAGCTTGGTCAATCGAAATTCAGAGAATGTAATGGAAGCTTTGATCCAGCATGAAATTGACTTGGCTATTATTGAAGGTAAAGAGAAGATGGCCAATGTAAACAGTCAATATTTCTTAACCGAAAAAGTAATTCCGGTATGCGCACCCAAGAGTTATTTAACAGCAAAATCTAAATATACCATTGCTGAGCTTAAAGAAATCCCCATTTCACTTAGAGAGAGAGGCTCAGGTACACTTGTTGCCATTGGGCAAGCCTTAGCCATTCACGAACTAAAGATCGCCGACCTGAACATCTGTATGCGGTTGGGTGGCACCGAGGCCTTAAAGAATTTTATTTTGGCCGATGACAGTTTGGGCTTTCTGCCTTTAAAAGCGGTAGCAAAAGAATTGGAAAGGGGAGACTTGGTTCAATTGGAAATAGAAGGTTTAAACATAGATAGGCACTTTTATTTTATCCAACGAATTGGCGAAGAGAACAGTGGGATCAATAAAGCTTTTATCAAATTCGCTAAAAATCATTATAACTTATTGTTATAGGTTATTCAAAAACGGTATTGGCTATATAATGTTAATCGCATTAATTTAGCCGTATGATCACAGAATTTTTAAATATCGACGCTAAAGCTATAACCATTGATTATGTGTTAAGCTGCCATGCTTGCGGACATCCTTATTACAAAAATCAATTGAATAGTTTCTGTACGCAATGCGGAAAGTCGCCAATTGAAGTTCAGTTTCAACTTAGCCCATTAATTTCTAAAAATGTAATTGACCAAAAGGAAAGATCAATGTGGCGCTATGCTAAATTGTTGCCTTTGTTGCACACAAGCAATCGAGTGTCGTTAGGCGAGGGTTACACACCAATCTTAAATATGGATCGAATGGCTGATCGTTTAGGATTGGACCAACTGTTGATCAAAGACGAATCGTTTAATCCTACAGGTTCTTTTAAAGCAAGAGGTTTGAGCATGGCCGTATCAAAAGCGAAGGAATTAGGGGTTGAGGCATGTATTGTACCTACCGCTGGTAATGCAGGTGGGGCGCTAAGTGCCTATTGTGCAAAAGCAGGGATGAAATCCATCGTAGTGATGCCCACACATACGCCAGAAGCCTTTAAAAAAGAATGCAAAGCCTTTGGTGCTGAGCTGATTTTGGTTGATGGTTTAATTAACGATTGTGCCAATGTAGTGGCCAATATTAAAAAAGACAACAACTACTTTGATATTTCTACCATGAAGGAGCCTTATCGCTTAGAAGGCAAAAAAACGTTGGGTTATGAAATTGCTGAACAACTGAATTGGGAACTACCAGACGTAATTCTTTATCCTGCTGGTGGTGGCACTGGGCTGATCGGAATTTGGAAAGCCTTTAAAGAAATGCAGCAAATGGGTTGGGTTAAAGAGATTCCTACCAAAATGATTGCCGTACAAGCAGAAAACTGCAGACCATTGGTTGATACCTTTAATGGACTACAGGAAAATTGCACTACCTACCAAGGGGCTCCAAGTATAGCTAATGGTTTAGCAGTTCCACAACCTTTTGCCGAAAAGATGATGTTAGAAGTGCTGGCTCAATCTAATGGACTAGCCTTGGCAATTTCAGAAACAGAAATTAGCGCTTGTGTAAAAGAAATTGCAGCAACAGAAGGAATGCTGGTTGCACCAGAAGGTGCGGCGTTACTGGCAGCTCTAAAATTGTTATTGAAAAATGGACAGATTAACAGTTCGCAAAAGATCCTTTTGCTCAATACGGGCTCTTGTTATAAGTACTTAGACAGTTTCGATTTTTAACAAATCCTGCTAAGTTAGTAGATTGTAAAAAAGAAAGATAGCCCAATAATAAAAGATTGCTTTGTTTACTTTTGTTACAAAGTAGCTCATATGACCTCATTAAACTTATTTAGAAAAGTAGCCGTTGCAGAAGGAATTTCCTATCTTTTATTATTGTTTATTGCCATGCCGCTAAAATATTTGGCAGATATGCCATTGGCAGTAAAATATACCGGTTGGGCTCATGGATTGTTGTTTGTACTGTATGCAGCTTGTTTGGTAATGGCCTGGCAAGAAACAAAATGGAAATTTGGTAAAGCGGTGCTGATCTTTTTAGCTTCTTTATTGCCATTTGCTCCTTTTATTGTCGACAAAAGACTCAAAGCAGAAGAGCCTGCTTAATTGCTATTGAATTAAAATAACCTTTTGCCTAACTCAATTCTGGTCTTTGACTATATTTGATGGCTATGGCTATTTTTCCTACTCAATACTCTACACTTTCTTCTGTTGCTTTAAAAGATTTTTTATCCCTAAAATATGGCTTAAAAGGTACTAATTGTAGGTTGCTCATCCACAATGTGAGTGATACCTATATCTTAGAAAGTGAACAGGAGAAATACATCTTTAAAATTTATCGAGATGCCCACCGTAAACTAGCGGAGATTGAGGCTGAAGTAGAATTGCTGACCATTCTAAATGCCAAGGGAGCAAAAGTTTCTTATCCTATTACAGCGCTAGATGGAGCTCAAATCCAATCGTTTAATGCGGCCGAAGGAACCAGGTATGGTGTATTGTTTACTTTTGCCAAGGGAGAAGTAGTACATGACTTAACTGACGAGCACCTTAAAACCTTAGGTAAGGAAATGGCTCTTGTTCATCAGATCAGCTCCTCAATTGAACTCAAAAACCCTCGAAAAGCATACAACGTTGATACGCTATTGTTGCAACCATTGGCTGTGTTTAAACCTGCATTTGAAGATTTGGAAGAAGAATACGCTTACCTCACAACAGTCATAACAAAAGTAGTGGCCGAAATGGAGCAGCTAGATCTCACCAAGTTTAGCTATGGCTATTGTCACTATGATTTTTTACCAAAGAATTTTCATTTCGAAAGTGCAAATGCACTTACTTTTTTTGATTTCGATTTTGCGGGGCAAGGGCATTTGGTGAACGATATTGCTTCATTCTATGTCCATTATTTTATGGAAGTGATGAATGGTAAAATGACACAACAAGAAGCAGATAGGGCCTTTGCTGTATTTGTAGAAAGCTACAGAACCATCAGGCCGTTGAGTGATGAAGAGCTAAAAGCCATTCCATATTTTGGTTTTGCTTTTTGGATATTCTACCTCGGTTTCCAGTACGAGAACTTTGACGATTGGTCTAGCCTGTTTTTTGGTCCGAAATTTTTGAAACAGCGAGTAGGGGTCATCAAACAATGGATGGATTGGTATATAAATTAGAAGCTAACTTCTCCAATTAAGCCTTTATAGCTGCTATTTAAGCCTATTTTTTATTGATTATTAAATTACAACTAAATTTTTAGTGTTTTATTATTCTACATTTGTAGAATATGTTCTATGTTTGTGTTTATTGAATCAAACAAGAATGAAAACAATTCAACTGATCACACTATTTGGGCTATGTTTAGCCTTTCAATTTTGCAGTAATGCTGCTTACAGCCAAAGCAAAGATTTTTTGATGGGGAAGTATGATTACACCAAAGACACCTCATTTGTTAAAGTGCCAACCCAATTTGCAAGGAGCAATGTTTACCTCAAAAAAGAAACCTATCAAGCATTTCTGCGCATGAGGGCAGCAGCCTTTCAGTCGGGCATTGATCTAAATATTATTTCAGGAACCAGATCATTTAACGACCAAAGGTCTAAATGGGAAAGCAAATGGTTTGCAAGTGAATTTGCTCCTATTAAAGATTCCCAGCAAAAGGTATTGAAACTATTGAGATGGTGGTCTATGCCGGGCACTTCAAGGCACCATTGGGGAACAGACCTTGATCTGAATAACATGAAGCCTGCTTACTATCAAACCACAGCTGGAAAAAAACTCTATAACTGGTTACTAAACAATGCTCCAAAATTTGGCTTTCAACAACCTTTTTGTGCCAATAGAACTAGTGGTTATCAAGAAGAAAAATGGCATTGGAGTTATGTACCCTTATCCAGAAACTATTTAAAAGCTTACATCAAGCAGGTCAGTTATGCCGATATCAATGGTTTTAAAGGTGCCCAAAATGCAAAAGATCTAGCGCTGATCAGCAATTGGGTATTAGGGGTTAATCCACGCTGTAAATAATAAAATAATTTGTAGTTAATTTAGTCTACCTTCACCAGTAGGCGATTTGCCAAATTAATCCATTTGATTGGAAGAAACCTTTAATACCCTCATCGATAGTTTCATTGAAAATAAAGTTGGGATAGCAAATGACTTTTTAAGCGTACAGCTTGCTGCACATTTAAAAAATAACCTCACTAATTTATATCAAGACAAGTTGATGCTTAGTGGCGGAACAGGCAATAAAAACACAATTGTACATGATCAGTTGGTGAGAAATGATGTGATCTATTGGTTAGATCGTAAGCATAACGACCCATACGAAAACACATTTTTCGATTTGATGGATCGTTTCGTTGCCTATTTAAATTTGAGCTGTTATACCGGGATTACAGGTTACGAATTTCATTACACCTTATACGAAAAGGGAAGTTTTTATACCAAGCACATCGATCAGTTTCAGCAAAATGGGAGTAGGGCCTACTCGATGGTGATGTATCTGAATGCAGATTGGAAATTGGCCGATGGTGGTGAGTTATGTATCCACCATGCAAATGGTGAACAACATATTGCTCCAGAAAATGGGAGATCGGTATTTTTTAAAAGTACAGATCTATTGCACGAAGTATTGTTAACCCATGTAACAAGAATGAGCATTACAGGTTGGTTAAAGGTGGGGAATAATTAGTTGGATTTATAGATTTTACCATCCTTCATTACAAATACAACTGCATTCACTTTTTTAATATCAGTTGATGGATCTCCCTTTACCGCAACAAGATCGGCCAATAGGCCTTGGCGTACACTACCTATTTTATCTCCATAACCAAAGGCTATTGCATTAACTGAGGTAGCAGAACGCAATACATCTATAGGTTTCATGCCATAAGCTACCATTAATTCCATTTCGCGGGCATTGGTTCCATGTGTAAACACACCAACATCGCCACCCATTAAAATGGTTACGCCGTTGCGTATGGCGGCTTCAAAGCTTTTCTTTTTGGCTGTTATTCTTGCAGGTTCAGGATCAATACCTTTTTTCCAACCATCGTATTGTAAAATGGCATCGCTTGCAGCCAATGTTGGGCAAAATGCTACGCCTTTTTCTTTCATCAACTTAAAAATTTCATCATCTCCTGCATCACCATGTTCAATAGTAGATACGCCACCCATTATGGCTCTGCGCATGCCTTCTTTGGTAGCTGCATGGGCTACGGTTTGTCTGCCACTACTTTTAGCTATGCTAGTGGCTAAGGTAATGGCCTCCGTATTAAAAGTGGGGGCAGCTACACCACCTAATCCCCAACGGTAATCTGCATAAATTTTAATCAGGTCAGCCCCTTTACCAATCTGGCTATAAACTTCGGTACTCATTTCTTCCAAATTACCCACTTCGGCAGCTCCTTGTGGCAAATCGAGGTCTGCATTTTTATAATTCGGTCCATAACTTCCTTTGGCTACAATTCCTTTGGTGGCGATGATCATTCTTGGTCCTTTAATAATCCCTTTCTCTATGGCTTGTTTTAAGCCCACGTCATCGTATTCCGAACCTTCGGTGCCTAAATCTCTTACAGTAGTAAAGCCTGCCAATAATGTGGCTTGGGCATGCATTACGGCGCCTGCAGTTCGTTCAGCTCTACTTTCTTTTAAAACTTGATCGTTCCACGGTGTTTCGTTATAAGGATGTAAGAATAAGTGCGAATGGCCTTCTATCAAACCAGGTAATAAAGTAGTGCCAGGCATTTCGATCACCTTTGTTTTGGCTGGTAGTTTAAAGGTCATGGCGCCCACTGCCTCAATCTTGTTCCCTTTTATTAAAACAACCCAATTTCGGTGTATATTTTCTCCATCAAAAACCTGATCTGGTTTTAACAAGTACAACGAATCTTGTTGTGCAAAAGCTGTGCTGCCTAACAAGAACAAAAAGAGAGACATTAAAAGTTTCATTCAGGTAAGATAAGAAAAATGAATAAAATCCAATCAAGGTCTGCCCTCTGTTAGGCTGTAACATCTATAATACCATAAACCACCTTTATATTAATTTATAGCTAACATAAAATTTAACGGCCGTCAGGATATTTGACTTCAAAAATAAGTAGGTCTTTTTAGCAATAGGTTAACCAATTAAATACAAACAATGGATTCGAGAAGAGAGTTTTTAAAGAAAGCAGCGTTGTTGTCTGGTAGTGCAGCCATGATGAACATGTTACCCCCAGTTATTCAAAGAGCGTTGGCTATTGATCCGGCTCTGGGTAGCACTTTTTACGATGCAGAGCACATTGTTTTTTTAATGCAGGAAAACCGCTCATTCGACCATCAATTGGGAACTTTACAAGGTGTACGTGGATTTAATGATCCAAGAGCTATTAATCTGCCAGACCAAAATAAGGTTTGGTTGCAGACCAATAAAGAAGGAGATACTTTTGGCCCTTTCCATCTAGATGTAAAGGATACCAAAGTGGCTTGGATGGGTTCTTTGCCACATGGATGGAGCGACCAAACCGATGCCATGAACAATGGCAAATATGATAAATGGCTCGATACCAAAAAAGCACGCAATAAGGCTTATGCCAATATGCCTTTAACCATGGGGTATTGCGACCGTTCGGATTTTCCATTTTACTATTCGCTAGCAGATGCATTTACGGTTTGCGACCATAATTTTTGTTCGAGCATAACGGGTACACACCCAAACCGTCATTATTGGATGACAGGTACCGTACGAGACCGGAATGAAGTTGCCGCAATGGCACACCTTTGGAACGTAACCAATTACGATTATCCAGAATTGGATTGGACTACATACCCAGAGCGCTTAGAAGAAAATGGCGTTTCTTGGAAGGTTTATCAAAACGAGTTGACCATGGGTTATGGTTTAAAAGGAGATGAAAGTGCCTGGTTAAGTAATTTTGGGACCAACATCTTAGAGTATTTTAAACAGTATAATGTGCGTTTGCACGAAGGTGGCATTGCCAATTTGCAAACCAAAAGAGAAAGCATTATTAAACAAATTGCAGATCTTGAAAAACAACCTGTTGACGATAAAACAACACAAAGATTGGCTGCTGCCAAAAAAGTGCTGGCCAATATCGAAACTGCACAAAGCAAATACACTACAGAAAGCTTTGAAAAACTATCAAAAAAAGGGAAAGCATTAAATGACAAGGCATTTGCAACCAATGTGAATGATCCGGCCTACCATGAACTAGATAGTTTGAAATATAATGACAACGGAACAGAGAGAGAATTAAAAGTACCAAAGGGAGATGTATTTCATCAATTTAGAACTGATGTAAAAAATGGAACCTTACCAATGGTTTCGTGGCTAATGCCGCCTGCACACTTTTCAGATCACCCTGGGCAACCTTGGTTTGGCCCTTGGTATGTAAGCGAAGCCATGGAAATTTTATTGCAGAACCCAGAAGTATGGAAAAAGACCATTTTCATTATTACTTACGATGAAAACGATGGCTATTTTGACCATATGCCACCTTATGTAGTACCTAATCCTTATAAAGAAAATACAGGTAAGGTATCTGCCGGAATTGATCCGAAGCTTGATTTTGTAACTAAAGCTCAACAGCACAATCCATCGGCAAACGAAAGCAACATTAGAGAAAGTGCAATCGGTTTAGGTTATCGTGTACCGATGATCATTGCTTCACCTTGGACACGTGGTGGTTTTGTTTGCTCAGAAATATTCGATCATACTTCATCTTTGCAGTTTTTAGAGAACTTTTTAGAAAAGAAACTGAACAAAAAAATTAAGGAAGAAAACATTACGCAATGGCGTCGCACCATTTGTGGCGATTTGAGTTCTGCATTTAGACCCTATAATGGCGAAAAGATAGAAAGTCCTGTGTTTTTGGATAGAAAGGCCTTTATCGAGGAAATCCATCAGGCTCAATTTAAACAAGCCCCTTCAAATTTTAAAAAATTAACAGCAACAGAAGTTGAACAGATCAACAATGACCATACCGCGTCTCCTTATTTTCCACAACAAGAAAAAGGAGTTCGTCCGGCATGTGCCTTACCTTACGAAATGTATGTAAATTCCAGTTTCAATAAAGAAAAGAAACAGGTTGAATTGGCATTTAGAGCCGGAAAGATCGTTTTTGGAGACAAAGCTGCTGGGTCGCCATTTAGAGTGTATGCAACTCGCCCTTATCAAAATGAAAAGCTAAGGGCATGGGATTACAGTGTGGCTGCAGGCGATACGCTTGTAGACAACTGGAACATCAACGACTTCGAAAATGGTCAATACCATTTGAAAGTTTATGGTCCCAATGGTTTCTTTAGAGAATTTAAAGGCAATAGTAATAATCCTTTACTACAAATTACCTGCGATTTAGAAAGAAATAAACTCAACGCAACCAAACCAACAGGAAATGTATTGGTAAGCATTGTAAACAAAGATAAAAGGGCACATGCCATTAGCATTAACGATAACAGTTATCAAACAGGTAGTCAGACAAAAATTATTGCTGCAGGCACAAAAATGAGCGTTGTACTTAATTTGAGTAAAAGCCACAACTGGTACGATTTCAGTGTGAAATTAAAAGACTACAATGATTTTGAAGAAAGATTTGCCGGACATGTTGAAACAGGTGCCATAACCAAAACCGACCCTTTAATGGGAAGAATGGTTTAATTTTTAATCTTAATCACTTTGGTTAGTAAGAACACTAACCAAAGCATTAGTGGACATTAAAACTATGTGGACTATGTTTCTATGTGGTCAAAATAATGAATGAGATACCAACTCATTCCTCCATATCCAATAATTGTTTAATAATTGGTTTGTAGTTTTTGCCAATAGGAACTTGTTGTCCATTCTTCAAAAAAATCATATTGCCTTCTAGGTAATGGACATATTTTTTGTTTAGGATAAAAGACTTATGAATGCGGACAAAAATATCTGGTGGCAGTTGTTCTTCAAAGCTGCTCAGGGTTCGTGGAGTTAGCAAAAATTCATTATCGCCCCAAACCTTTACATAATTACCCAAACTTTCTAGGTACTGTAGGTCATTGAGCTTAACCAGTATATGTTTTTTATCAGCTTTGATAGAAATTTGGTCGCCATCATTGGCCGGAGTAGGAGTGCTATGATTTGCCTTATTTTTGAGATCATAGTTTTCAAGCGCCCTATTTACTGCCTTTAAAAACCGATCAAACCTAAATGGTTTCAATAAATAATCGCAAACCGCTAGGTCAAAACTTTCCAATGCATATTCTTCGTAAGCAGAGGTGATGATGATTAATGGTTTACGTTGTAGGGTTCTTAGAAAATCTAAACCCGAAAGTTTGGGCATTCTGATGTCTAAAAATATCAGATCGATTTCGGTGCTACTTAAAAACTCAAATGCTTCGGTAGCCCTGTAGCACTGCCCACAAATTTGCAAAAAAGGGATGTCCTTACTGTATTCTAAAATTACCTCATGTGCCAAAGGTTCATCATCAATAATTAAACAACGTAAGCTCATGATAATTTGATATGGAGTGTTGCCTTAAAAATAGTGTTATTTGTACTGATATCCAATGTATGGACCTTTGGATATAAGAGATTTAATCTCTTTCTCAGATTGTCGAGTCCAATTCCAGGCTTTTGATTTTTTTCTTCAGGTTCTATCGAATTTTCGCAAATAAAGGTCACTTCGTGGTTTGTACAACTTAAAGATAGCTTTAAAAATGCAGCCTCTTCAGCCGGTTCAATGCCATGCTTAAATGCATTTTCAATTAATACGATAAATAATAAGGGTGCTATTTGTACCTGTTCGTTATCAATATGTTTTTCAAAACTAAGCTGCAATGGTCTTTTTAAACGGATTTGTTGCAGATCGATATAATCTTCTAGGTATTTAAGCTCTTGGGCAATTGTTACCCTTTCTTCTTGCCCCTTATAAATGGTATAACGCATCAATTCCGATAATTGCAAAATGCTTTCTGAAGTCTTTGCAGACTTTTGTAAACTCAAGGCATATAAATTATTCAAGGTATTAAAAAAGAAATGTGGGTTGAGCTGTTGTTTCAATAAATCGAGTTCAGTCTGCGATTTTTCTTTCTCTAAACTCAAGATATGTGTATTCTGTTTGCCCCATTGCAAGGCCAATACAATAGGTAAGCTTAGTGCGATAATGACCATGGCCCCAAAACCATTTTCCAATAAAAAGGGATTGAGTGAAAAGATATCGCGACCAAAAATTTGGTTAATGGGTAATAAGATTAACAATTGTCCGGCAATTGGATACAAGATGGCAATGCTAGCAAATGCACTTAAAATGTACAATACCAATCCTTTTTGTTTCAATATTTTAGATACCAATAACCTGCTGTTCAACAAAAAAAACAAATAGCCCAATAAGTACATCAATAAAAATTGGAAGGTAAACCCTAAAAAAGTCCAAAAATGGGTAACCAATTTAACTGGTGTAAATACAAAACCAATCAAGAGCCTTTCTTTGGTGTCGTACGCCGGATTACCAATACTAGACACAGCCATTGCCGATATAATGATGGAAAGTAGAACAATGCTCACCAACACGGCATTTTCTAAGCCAATTTTTTTAATCCATTTGATATGTTGTACCTTTTTTACATAAAAATAATTGGTTAATAAAAGTAGTTCAAGGAAAAAACTTCCAATGGCGGCTCCTATAAAAAGGCTAGAATCATGGCTAGAAAGGATAAAGATGCTTGCAACAGTAAATAGGGGTAAGCAGATCAGAAATGTACCAATCCATACTACTAAACGTTTATTGCTATTCAAATTGGCTAATTGATTTGGTTTGAACCATGAAAAAATAAGCCCTGAGAGTTGAGTAGGGAGAAGTACAGCCAAAGTAGTTAAATAAGTAATCCAAGAAACTGCACTCTTTTCCTGTACCTGAAAAATAGCTAGCCAGAGCCATAAGCCAACAAAAGCTAAAAAATCAATATACTTAAGTACATACTTGGCTAAACTAAAAGAAGTATTCATGATGTTAAAATAATAAAAGAACAACAAATATGCGAAGTCCTAAAATCTAAATGATGAAAGTAAGCTTATTCGTGATGAAGGGCTCATAAGTAAAAAGTATGAAGTAAAAAGTATAAAGACACAACGTTCATTAGTCATTAGTCAGAAAGTCTGTTGTCCGAAGTTAACGGACTTGAACTTTTAACACACAACCCACAACTTTTAACTTACTTCATTGGTTCATTGTCTTCGACAGGCTCAGACTGTCAAATTTATTTGTTCATTAATGTCATAGGTTCATTAGTTCAATTGTTCATTAAGCTATTTCCATCTTCCATCTTACGCCCTCCATCTATTTATTAGTATAGTAAAATATCCCAATTTTGTGAATACATTCAATCATCATCACATTTTGTGAACATTCATTACTTACAACTTATTACTTATAACGTACAACCCTTAACTTTCAACACCCGCTACCTCTTCCATCTTACCTTTTCCGTCTTCCATCCAATTACAATCTATTCCCTATTTCCCATTCCCCCAAACTTTCAACCTTTAACTTTCAACTTTTAACTCCGAGCCCCTTTCGTCACCATTTTCCTTTCCTTCATCACTTAAATTTATTCAGCTAAAAGCTACAGTCTAATTTGCGCCATTATAATAAAATAGACATGGAAAGACTAATTATACAAAACTTGAGTAAGAGTTATAGCAACGGTGTAAAGGCATTAGATAATGTTTCTTTAACTATTACTAACGGAATGTTTGGCCTACTTGGACCAAATGGAGCAGGTAAATCATCACTGATGCGTACATTGGCCACCCTGCAATTACCAGATACGGGTAAAATACTTTTTGATGGAAACGATATTGTTCAAAACCCACAGTTGATGCGGAGCCAATTGGGTTATTTGCCACAAGACTTTGGCGTGTATCCTAAAATATCAGCAACAGATTTGCTCAACCATATGGCAATTTTAAAAGGATTGCAAAATAAAAACGAACGCAATGAACAAGTAAAAGCGCTGTTGCAACAAACCAATCTTTTTGAAGTAAGAAAAAGATCGGTTAGCACTTTTTCTGGCGGAATGAGGCAACGATTTGGCATAGCACAAGCGCTATTGGGTAACCCGCAACTTATTATTGTGGATGAGCCAACCGCTGGATTAGACCCATTAGAGCGCAATCGCTTTCACGATCTGCTCAACGAAATTGGCGAACAAAGAGTGGTGATGCTCTCTACGCATATTGTAGAAGATGTAAATGATCTTTGTCCAGAAACAGCCATTTTAGCCAACGGAAAATTAATTCTACAAGGTAAACCCGCAGATTTAACCGAAAAATTAAAAGGACAGGTTTGGTGTAAAGAAATAGAAAAAGCTGTACTGAGCAATTACCAATCATCGTTTAATGTCATTTCAACCAGAATAGTAGCGGGTAAGATCCAAGTTTATGTACTGGCAGAAACTGCTCCAGGCGAAGGTTTTAAACCATTTTATCCAGGTTTAGAAGAAGTTTATTTTGCTGCCTTATTTGGTATGCAACAGAGAACGAAGGAGGGAGTGTCATGTTAATCTCTATGTTAAAGTTTGAACTGAAATATCATTTCGATCAGCTTTCTTTTATCATAGCTGGATTGTTGTTTTTGGTATTGGGCTGCTTCTCTGCCGTTCAGGGTGGCTTTGGCGGAAGTGAAATCCATAGAAATGCACCTTATGTAATTACCAACATTGTAGCGCTTTTTTCCTTACTCTCTATTTTTGCAGGTACCTTGTTTGGCGCAAACGTGGTTTTAAGAGATGTCATCTACAAAATGGATTCGGTAATATTTACAACTGCCGTTAAACGTTTCCCATATTTTGTGGTTAGGTTTTTAGGATTGTTGATTGCCGTTTTCTCACTATTGGTATTTGCGGTAATTGGCATTTGGTTTGGAACATTTTTTGTAGACAGTAGCCTGTTAGGTCCATTTGATATCGTTAATTATGTCTATCCATTGCTTGTTTTTGGTTTGCCTAACGTGTTGTTTGCTACAAGTTTGATTTTTTGTACAGCTATTGTCACCAAAAATGTGCGTGCCATTTATGCTGCGGGTGTACTATTATATATTCTCTATATGGTAGCCTCTATTTTGGGTAACTCGCCATTGTTGGCTACTTCAGCAAAAACTAACGACCCTAGTCTCTTGCCCTTTTTAATAGATCCATTTGGGTTAGCTTCTTTCTTTAGCGATACCAGAAGTTGGTCAGATTTACAACGAAACCAGCAGTTGTTTCCAATAAAAGAAGTGTTTTTGGCCAATCGCTTGTTATGGTTGTCTTTTAGTGGCTTGGTGATTACCATCAGCTACAGACTTTTTAACTTTAGGTTGCAGAGCCAAAAACAGCGCAAACAAAAAAACAAGGTTCAGCAACCAATTCAACTTGTGGCGTTTAAACACTTTAATGTTTTTCCATCGGGCTGGAGCTATAATTGTGCAGCCTTTAGGTCTCAATTTAAGTTAGAGGTAATTTCCCTATTTAAGCATATTCCTTTTATGGTAATGCTCTTGTTATGGATTTTCATTTTTACCGTAGAATTAAAAGACTCGATATTGCATGGACCATATGGCATTAAATATTACCCTACAACGGCTGCAATTATAGAAGAAATTCGCTCATTGAAATTTGGGCTGGTATTGCTCATCTTTTATGCTGCAGAATTGATTGCCAGAGAAAGAACAGCAAATATACAGGGCTTGATCTACAGTACCCCAGTAAGAAACACGGTATTGTGGGGCGCTAAATGTTTAACCTTGGGTGTATTGGTGCTTATTTTGGTAACTGCAAATATCGGAATTGGTGTTGCCGTGCAGGTATTTAATGGGTATTTCGATCTCGAGATGCCCAAATACCTCTCTCTTTACTATTACAGTGCATTCCCACTCTTTCTGTTTATCATTTTGATTGTTTTTATACAGAACCTCACCACAAACAAATATGTGGGCATGATGTTAAGCATAATCGTGGTGTTTTTGTTTTTATTTGCACCCAGATTGGGGATAGAGCATTTTCTTTTAAGGTTTGCTGCGGTGCCAGACCTCCAATTTTCGTTCTTTAATAATTTCGGGCATTATACAAAAGCATTTAACTGGTACATGTTATATTGGACAGGTTTTGCAGCTATTCTTTCGGTATTAACCATCGGGATGTGGCAAAGTAGCGTTCAAAGAACATTTTTAGATCGCCTAAAATCAGTGCCAAAATCAATTTGGAAATCGAAATTTGTAGTGCTAATTGGAGCCACTGTTTGGATTGCCTGTGGTGCATTCATTTACCAGCAGACCAATGTAATTGGCAAATATCAGAATAAAAAGACTGCACTAAATTGGAGAATTGATTACGAAAAGAAATACAAACCCTTTGCTGAACTGCCGCAACCCATTGTAAAAACCATTAAAACCCAAGTAGATTTGTTTACAGACGAGGGTAAATACCAGGTAAAAGGAACCTATCAGCTCAAAAATGAAAGTGGAAAACCCATTACCAAATTGTGGATTAGCCTAAACCCAACCGTTACCCATTTTGATATTACCATTGCCAATGCCGAAAAACAGGCAATTGACCAAACCTATAACCAACAATTTATCAATCTGAAAACACCATTGCAACCTGGTGCAGAATTGAAGATGGACTTTTCTTTTGAAGTGGTAAGATCGGGTTTTGTGCCTTTCGATAGCGAAAATTCGGTAGTATCTAATGGTTCCTATATCGAAATGGAGAAATTTGTTCCGCGTTTTGGTTACAACTATGGCTTAGAAATAGATGATGAAAGGGTAAGGAAAATGGCCGGATTGCCTCCATTTACCATCGCAGAGTCGTCAGATCGTGATTACCATTTAATTAATTTAGAGACCACCATTTCTACAGCTCCAGATCAGCAAGTGGTTACTGTTGGTACATTACAAAAATCGTGGACAGCCAATAACCGTCGTTATTTTACCTATCAAACAGCAGAACCGATCAGGTTTATGTTTGCACTGAGCTCGGCACGTTACCAGGTTAAAACCGAAGTTGCTAATGGGGTAACACTGCGGGTTTATTACCTAAAAGGACACGAATATAATGTAAATACCATGTTTAAGGCCATTAAAGATGCCTTGGCCTATGGCAGTGCCAATTTTAGTCCTTATCCATTAAAACAATTCGCCCTTGCAGAAATTCCACAATATAAAGGAGCTGCAACGGCCTATATGGGAGCTGTTTTTAATGCAGAAAAAATCAATTACCTCACCGATTATAGCAATGAAAACTTGGTGAACCAGAGTTACGCAATTACCGCACATGAGGTAGGGCACCAATGGTGGGCAAACAAAATAATGCCAGTTGACGGATCTGGAGCAGGTATGTTGACAGAATCTTTGGCCAAGTATACAGAAGCCATATTGGTAGAAAAGAATTTTGGCAAAATGTATTTGAGCAATTACCTAAAAGACGACAATAATCTTTATTTCGTAAACCGTGATCCTAATCAAAAAGAACTTCCGTTGGCAACAACCTACCAACAAAATCATGTGCATTACCAAAAGGGTGGACTGGCCCTGTATGCAACTAAAGAAATTTTGGGAGAAGCCGCCATGAACCAAACTTTGCGCAATTTGATAGCCCAACATGCAAGCCCACATCAAAAACCCAAAACAGAAGATTTAATCGGAGCGTTTTCTCAATTGGCACCAGCAGATCAGAAAAGTTTTATAGACGATAGCTTTAACAAAGTAGTAACCTACCAAATGAAAGTATTGGTTTTGGACTGCAAAGCAATTGAAAATGGCAAGTTTAAGGTAGATCTACAAGTGAATGTAGGTAAATATCAACAGGGTGTAGACAAACTATTGCCACCAGATATGGATGTTGATCTTGCTTTTTTTGATCAGGTAGCACTAGAATGGAACAAGAATACCAAACCCATCTATTTCAAAAAGATCAGATTTAACCAATTGGAAACCAAGCTGAGCATGGTGTTAGATAAAAAGCCAAAAGCTGTAGCAATTGATCCCTATGGTTATTTGTTAGATGGAAACTTAGCAGACCATATCCAAACCATTAAATAATTTCTTTATCAACTACCTATGAAAAAACAAGCCCTAACATCTTCGCGATGCTAGGGCTTGTTTATTTGTGGTTGATCTATTAGAACCTAAAGATTGGTTTCTGTATATTTTTTAAAATTATTCAAGATCGATTGCCAGCCACCTTGCTGCATTTCAATTGGATTTGTCTCTTCGGCATCAAAAGTTTCTACAATGGCCGTGGTATCACCATTGTCGGTAAAAGAAATTTTTACGGTTCTACCATCAGCCATTACATAGGCAATGAATTGGTGTGTTTCAACAGCGGTATAAACTCCTTCAAAATCAAAACTCATACTCCCATCTTTAGCGGCCATGGTGGTTTTAAATTTCCCATCTTGGCGCAGGTCGTTGTCGGCATAAGGCGCATGCCAATCATCAGATGCGTTTGTCCATTTGGTAATGTGTTCAGGCTTTGTCCAAGCTTCCCAAACTTTTGCTACTGGTGCATTTACAGTGGTCTGTACTGTAATTGCGGTTCTATTTTTTGTTTCCATATTTCAATGTTTAAATGAATAAACTAAAGGTAAGGCAACTTTTTTTAAATATTGAGGGTTAAATGCGTCATTTATCGGGGGCATATTGGAGTTAAATAAATAATTTGAAAATAAATTTGATGAAGATGTCCGGAAAAGATGAACTTTAGCTACTATACCAAAAACAATGATCATGAAAAAATTTTTATTACTGATCCGTGAGGATATTGCCCGTTTACAACAAATGTCTGAAGAAGAAATAGGACAGGACATTGCAGAGATGACCAGTTGGGTAGAAGAGTTGGCCCAACAAGACCTTTTTGTTGCCGGAGAACCGTTAGAAAACGAATCTAAACTGGTAGGCCAAGTAGCAACCGACGGGCCATTTGTAGAAGCTCGTGAAGGCATTAGTGGTTATTTGATGATTATGGCAACAGATTTAGCGCATGCTGCACAATTGGCTAGCCAATGCCCACATGTGCTGCAACAAAAAATAAGTATTGAAGTTCGTCAGATTATGGAAATTGAAAACTAGATGATCATGAAATCTTTGTATCGTTTGAGTTGGGTAGTAGCATTAACTTTGGTATTGGGTTGTGCCGAAAAAAAGAACCCACAAGCAGAAATTGCAGCACAGAATTTAAATAGTGCAAAAGCCTTGTTTGCTGCCTTTAACCAGCACGATTGGAATAAAATGGCCGATTTTTATGCAAAAGACGCCCTGTTTCTAGACCCTGCCTACGGAAAGACTTGGGTAAAGAAAAACCACGAAGAGTTCATGGACAATTATAAGTGGATGCAAAAAAGTGCTCCAGACATTAAAGATGAACTTACAGCAATATTTGCTGCAGATGATAAAGTGAGCATTCAATTTACATCTACCGGAACAACCGAAGGCCAGCAATGGTCAATTCCAATTAGCACCATTTTAACATTTAAAGATGGAAAGATCATCAAGGATGCTACATATTATGATAAGTAAGCTATTTGTGGCTAATGACTGATGAACCTACGTTGATATTGGCCAAGCTGTACCGAAGCTATTTCGGTAAAATGTTAAGTGCCTTAATTTACCATACTGGCATTAAAGACATTGCCGTATGTGAAGATATTGTGCAAGAAGCATTTGTAATAGCCGCCGAAAAGTGGAGCCAAAATTTACCAGACCAGCCAGAAGCTTGGTTGTATAAAACCATTCGTAACATCGCCTATAACACACTAAAAAAAGCAAACAAAAAACAATTGTTTGAAGAAGATTACCAGATACCCATTCAATGTGCAGACAACGAACTACAATTGCTCAAAGTATTGTATGTATGTGCGCAATCAGCGTTTTCGCCAAAAATACAATTGATTGTTGCCCTAAGGTATATCAATGGTCTTCAGGTTAAACGCATAGCTGCCTTGTTGGGTACAGACGAAGACAGTATCTCTAAAGTACTTTACCGTTGGCGTGCAGAAAGCAAAAACCACCAATGGGATTTTGAACAAGAAGTAGATTTTAATAGAGAACCACAACTCAAACGGGTACTCAAAATTGTGTATGTGATGTTTACAGAAGGCTTTAAACTTTCTGTAAAAGGTACATTAACCGATCAAGTCTTGTGCGAAGACGCCTTGAGTATATTGCAAACCCTCATTAAAATGGGAGTAAGTGCAGCCAGAGAAGTTAAAGCCCTGTATGCACTTTTGCTCTACCATTTGGCCAGAAGCTGCTCTAGGTTAAATGCGATAGACGAATTGGTAGAGCTGGCCGAACAAGACCGTTCTTGTTGGAACAAAGAAATGATTGCCGTAGCCAATGGTTATTTATTAGAGTCGAAACGAGAATCTAAAAAGAACAGCAGCTATCAGCTAGAGGCGGCCATTGCTTACTTACACACCTCTGCACTAACATTTAATGCCATTAATTGGCCACAGATTGCCCATCTATATACCAAACTTCAGCAATTGAATCCTTCGCCATTTATTACGCTTAACCATGCGGTGGCTTTATATCTTGGCGGAGCGTACGAAGCAGCTGTGCAGTTGCTTAATGGATTAAGTACCAACAATTTTTTTAAAAACCATCATTTATTGCATTGCTTTTGGGCAAAAATATATCAAGACCAGCAACAATTGATCAAAGCCTTAAGCCATTATCAAGAGGCCCTTCTTTGTCCCATCAATGCCTTAGAAGAGCAGTTTATCAAAAAGAAGATGGCAGCCATCCAGTTGTTAAATTAGTTCAATGGCTTATTTCATCTTGGCTTTAGGCTTTTCACAATCCTATCTACCCATTCATAATCTGGATATAAACTTAAATCTATATCTGGCTGTATTCCCTTTTTGTCAATTGGATTTTCATCTACCCAAAAAGATTTTGTAGTAGGGCGTAGGTATCCATAACCCTTACATGTTAGTTTCTCTGGGCCATATAATTCGCTATAATCTAAAGTGCCGGCGGTATGGCGTCCGTATACTTTAACCTTGCTGCTTGGTTTAACCAACATTAAAAGATATTCTGTACTACTGGCACAGTTTTCATTGGTAATGATACTTACCGTTTCGGGATAGGTATAACTTTCTTTTAATTTTAACCTTAGTGAATCTCTTTGTACAAATCCTCCAGGTTGAGCCATGAGTTTAGGCAATAACGTTTGATGAAGCGTTGAACCTTCTTGGGCAGACTGCTGGTACCTTTTAATCATTTGAGGGCTAGCATACACATAATCTCCAGGTAAGGTGAGGGGTTTGTTGTAGGTAAACCTTGTTAAAAAACCAAAGGAGCTATTTCCACCTTGATTATTCCTCAGGTCGATAATTAAATGTTTGGTTTTGTTGGCCTTAAGTTCTGGTAAAATCTGATGAACGATGAGTGAATCGAATTTTGCTGCTACCATATTAAACTCAGGAATGCCAATGTAATAAATGTCTGAAGAAATAGCTTTGTGTTTAAACTTGTTATTGTAGGCGTACTCAGAAAGTACCAGTGGTTTGTTTTGCTGTTTAGCAATTACTTTTTGCCAAACCCCATTGGGTTCAATGAACAGGTTTTTTAACCTGCGGCCATGAAGCAGATCTGTTGTTAATGCCCCAGTATATTTTCTGATCCTGAATTCGTTGGTATTGCCATACAAATCGAAATAGATATTCCCATTTTGAAGGGTGGTGTCTTTAGTTTGAAAAATATAGGCTCTGTAAATAGGGGTTTTGTTTACTGTTGATGCAATGATTTGAACCGTAAGCGAATCGCTAACTCTACGCCAAGTACCTATCAATTGATCTTGGTTAGGAAGAGATTCTTTACGTTTTAGTAAACCTAAATTGGGGATTTGTTGCGGTTGCGATTTCCAGTCGGTAAAAATAAGGTGGTTATCCTTAAAAAAATCTAAATAGCTTTCTATGATATAAAAACATTTTACCCGATCTGTTGTAGCCAATGCTTTGGTTAAGGTAGCTTGCTTAAGGGCTGTATAGCTGGCCAAGTTTTTACCCTTTACCTTCAGTTGATAACCGGGGTAATTGGTTGCTACATCTGTAATTACCTCTTTCAGTGTGGTAGCGCAATTGCAATCATTCTTTTCTTGCGCAAGTGTGGGCAAATAAAAACTCAACAAAAGAAGTATACAGGTTAATATTTTAGTCATGCGCAATTGGTTTATCACAAGACGATCGAAACCTGAAAATAGTTGCTTTTAAGTAATAAAATGATCACAGGTTTAATGCAATTTGTACCTTAGCAATTATTCAAAATTGTAAACCATGCAGATCCAAAGCCATCACATCAACAACATCGAAATTGCAGAAATAATTTCAGATAAGATCATCATCGAAAATGCCGAAGATGCTCTAGATTTGTTAGGTAATATCTACTATCAAGGTTTCGATAGGATGATTGTTCATGAAAAAAACATTACACCTAATTTTTTTGATTTAAAGAATAAAATGGCTGGAGAAATTCTTCAAAAATTTTCTAATTATCGGGTTCGTTTGGCCATCATTGGCGATTTCTCGAAATTCACCAGCAAAAGCTTGCATGATTTTATTTACGAAAGCAATAACGGAAAACAAGTTAATTTTTTGAGTTCTGTTAATGATGCATTGGCTGCTTTAAAATAGAAAGCCTTAACAGCCCAATTTATAACCCAATTAAACTAAATAGTATGGCCTCCGACCAAAAATTTGTAGATTTTGTTTTAGAACAGATTGAAAATGCAGGAGAAATAACTGCTAAGAAAATGTTTGGCGAATATGGCATTTATGCAGAGGGAAAAATATTTGGCCTAGTTTGCGATAATCAACTATTTATTAAACCCACCACAGCAGGCCGAGCATTTATTGGCAATGTTGTTGAAGCCCCACCATACCCAAGTGCCAAACCAAGTTTTTTAATTGAAGACAAAATTGAAGATAGGCAATGGTTAAGTGAGTTGGTAAGGGTCACTGTAAAAGAGCTGCCAGAGGCTAAAGTGAAGAAGAAGAAGAAAGGGTGATCGGGTGGGGTCTTTTCATAATTAAAATGTTGGTTGTCAATTCAAATCATTTTTTAGACGATTTGAATAGGTTTAGCAAACCTCCTGTTAATTTTGTTAAACCACTGTTAGCAGCTGGCGGGCTTTGTAAAAGATTATATTTCTCCATGCTGTAACTTTTAATTTGTTCAATTACATTGGTTCTGTTTTCAGCACTTTGAATAGTATAAGCACCAGCATTAATCAAAGCCATTGAAACTCTTCTCAATTGGTTAATGATGGCTTCATTTTCATTAAAATTTGGATGATGGATCATTTGCCTAGCATCAAGACACCATCTGTTTAAACAATTATTGCCATAACTGTCTGTAGCATTTGGGTTAGCCCCATTTTTTAACAGAAGTATCAACAGTTCAAATGCCTGCTCAAATTTGTTTTGATCTGCCTGTATGGTTAAGCAATTAAAAACAACGGCTCTTATACAATCATGAAGCATTGGTGCCGTCCATTCGTTAATTACTGAGCTTTCTTTAAAATTAACATCAGCTCCCTTTTTAATTAGAAATTCGCATATCTCGAACTGGCCAGCTCTAAAGGCCACTTGCAATGCCGATTGCCCATCGTCCATTTTTGGAGGAGCAAAATTGGTAACAGCTAAATAAGCATGATCTAGTGCTATGCTTTGCTCAATAGTTTTAAAATCTCCGGCACGTATCGCTTTAAAAAATGCTTTAATGTCTTTTTTAAGCATGGTAATTAAAATGGTTTAAACAAATAAGTAACATGTATTGGCTAAGGTGCAGATGCGCCACTAACACTCAAATATATTAAAGAGATATTAATATAAAAACGATTATTGATGAAGCTTTAGTTACCTTAAATAATCTATAAACCGTAGGAATTAAAGAATGAACAAACTCAATCAACTTTCATTGAGTTAGAAATATTTCATAAAATTTTAACATTAAAAAGCTGAAACACCAAATCGGTTTATTGTATTTTAGCAGTAAATTTAGTCGCCGATTTAGCTATTTATATTGGTAGGTAATGAAGTGTTTACATGAATTATTTTCAATTTAAAATTAACATGCGTTGCCTATCCATTTTTATTATTCTTCTTGGCTGCACTAAGATTGCCGTTGCTCAGTTCTCGATTACAAATTGGGCTGCAGGTGCTTATTATGATACGAAAGGAATTAAACATGCTGGATTGCTGACATGGAAAGCCCCTGACCAAGATACAGAGGTTCCAGAAAGTGCTATTTATTTTAAGGCAAGGGCACAATCAAACGAAATTAAAATTCCTGCCATTGAGGTGTCTCGTTTTGTAGTTGAGCGAGACAAGTTTGATGATCTTGATAGTTTCATTGTATCTAAAAACCTATTGTTTAGCCGTAAACCTATAATAGAAGTAATTGTTTGCCGAAATGCTATAAAGCTTTATAGAAGCATTGTTTTTGTGATGAGTAAAGCCGTAAGATGGTCGGATGGGAGGATAACTCCAGCTTATAAGGTATTGCAGTTCGATTACTATTTTGGCCCCGATGATGAACACCTTACCCAGCTTGATGATCGTAACTTTGAGCAGATGATGCCAATCATCATGTCTGATAATGTAGAGGCAATAACCATGGTTAAAAATAAAGAGGTGGATTTTAAAGATATCACTACACTAATACATGCCTATAAACATAATGGTCTGCCACCAGTATCTGCACCTGCTCCGCTAAAAAAAACTGGACAATAATACTGCCCCATGGTTCATGCCTACACGAACCATAGGGTCATTGTACAAAGTACAGCCGTGAAATTGTCACGCTTTTTAATGATAGGTAATTTGTAGGGTTTTAAAATTTCCACCACTACTGTCGGCGGTAAATAATCCTATTTTACCAACCTTTCGCTTGTTCAATTTTTCTACCGTTAACGACGGTATTACAGCATTGTTAATGTAGACTTTAACAGTGGTGTTGTCAATTACTAATTTCATAGTAAACCAGTGGTTAGGATTGGGTGGGTTGATGATTGATTTCTCAAAAACTGCATTTCTTTCGTTCCTTAATTTTTCCCAAGTAAAATCGGGATGTGAAATATATTGCACCGCATGAACCCTCCGTACAGAGTCTTTAGCAAAAAAATTAAACGGGCGACAGTAAACGGCATCATAGGTAGTATCGTCTATACCGTGAAATGCAAGCCCGATAAAACTTCGTTGAAAAACATCTTTTCCTCTCATTTCAACTTCAATAGTGCCATTTTTAAAGTCTTTTACAGGTAGCCATACAATACCTTCCTTTTTATCCTCAGAAATTTTTAGATAGGCTTCGCCATCATTAGTAACGATGCTGATGTTTTTATTCGTAGCCTTTAACTTTCCCTGTTGATAAAGGTTGGAAAGTTTGAGCGTTTGTTGTTTTTGCCCAAATAAAAAACAGGGCAACAACACTAAAATGATGCAATAAAGAAATTTTGATTTTCTTTTCATAATTAAAATGCACTTTTCTCTTTGGTATCTTTAGGTGGTGCTATGCCTAATAATTTAGAAACGGTTGATGCTATTTGGATAGACAAGACACTTTTCAGTTTTCTTGTGGGTACATTGGGCCCTATGGCATAAAAGATAGATTGGCCTTCGCGAATGCTCGATAAACTTCCATGAACCGCTCTGCCTGTTTCATTCATGGTTCCATTTAAGAGGAAGTTTTTGGTAGCCTGGTTTTGATGTGCAAACATTGCCGGATCAAATGAGTTTTGCACTAAATAATTCACATCAGGCAGATACCTGTCAGAAATGGCATAGCCAACCTTACAGCTTACAAACAAATCTCCAGAATAATCTTTATGATACAAGCCAAGGCGTTTTTGCTCTTGCTGATTGGCCACTATTTCAAAAATTGGTTCGCCGGTAACAGAATCTTTGAGCAATTGAAGGCTTTGGCTCAGGCGCTTGATGTACGAAGGGAGGCTTTGGACTCCAATTTTTTCTTTATTAATGTAAATATGGGCAGAGGTGCCGCTAGAAATGCCTTCCAATTCTGACTTTGAGACATTAAATCCCTGTTTCTCCAAATAATTATTGATCAACAAATTGGTATGGATGGGGATCATGCCATGGTCTGAGAAAATGACAAAGTTCGTTTCGGGTGGGGCAGCATCCATAATCTCTAGCAAATAACGATCAATAGTCTGAAACCATTTTTCGATATAGCCAGCATATCTGGCAGGTCTCTTACCATTTTCTGCAGTATAATCAATTTGCCGAGGGTCGGTTAAAGTATACCTGTGCTGTACATCATCTAATGTAGAAAAATACCCAAATAATAAATCCCAATTCTCCGTTTTCATCCCAGTGATGATTAAATCTCTGTAATATTTTGCCAACCTGTCAATTTGTTCAAACCAAATTTCTTCACTAATCAAACCAGTAGTCTGTTTCCTGTTTTCGGGTTCACCAGGCCAAAAACCAATGGCTGATTGTATCTTTTGCAGAAAACTAGATGGATAACCAAATATTTCTGCTGGCGCCGACATAAACAGACGGTATTTACCTGCTGCTACATCCTTTTTTAATATCTTAAACGAAACGTTGTATTGTTTTCCATTTTTAACCAAAGCTATTACCGTCCATTGATCTGGAACTACAGCAGCAGCATAACCATTATTGAGATCAGCATCTGTATCAACAATAATTTGGGGTAGGGGGCTTAAGGTATTTGTTCCAGAATTTATGGAGTCTGTTAAATAAATATGTAATGGAATTTTTAAGCCACCAGCAACTTCAAATATAGGTTTTGAAGGGCTTTTGAGGTCTGTTTTTAGTTTTCTGAATACTTTATTGTTCTGGCCTTTAAGAACAGTATCTGTGCTATTCAAATCCAACACCAAAGATGGTCCTGAAATGTTTGGGTACATGTACAAATAGTCGGTTTTCCTTTTGATATCACTGTCATCAAGACCCACGCCACCTAAGGCCATCACTTTTTTTCCTTGCCTCATCGCCGCCTGAAAAATTGTTTCGGCAGCTACGGGTTGTCGAAAAGCCGACAGTGCAGGACTATTTTTACTTTGATTCGCATTACGAAAGCTATTGCCCACTATTCCGGTTTGCGCTGGCGTGGCTCCTGTAAATATCGAAGTATGTGATGGTCCAGTTGACCCAACATTTATAGGTAACATGGTTTCTGCGTAAGCACCATATTTTTTCATTTTTGCAAAAGCACCATTTGCGGGTAGCACACCATTTCGTAAAAACTTGTCTATCAAATAATCTGGTGTGCCGTCAATAGAAATCATCACAACTTTTTTTTGCACTGGCTGTGCAAATAATTTGGTGTTTAATGAAAAAGTGACCAGTAAAAAAAGGCCATAGCTCAAATAAAGAGGCCTATTCATGCCTGCTAAAAGGAAAGTGTTTTGGAGGAAGCTTGACGATAGGTTTCTGCTTGTTTTTGATAAAATTATGCTCATGTACAAAAGTATCATACACGAAATGAAGACAATTACCAATTAGATAACAGAACTACCATTTTGATAAGCGTTTCTGAATTCTTTGGGCGAGACCCCAGTTTGGGTTTTGAAAAAACGCGTTAAATGATTGGCTTCAGAGAATTGTAATTGGTACGAAATTTCATTGATGTTGAGCTTGGTATACAATAGCTGCGATTTAATTTCAAAGAGAATAAATTCATTTACCATTTCTGAAACAGTAATGCCAAACTGTTTTTTGATGCATTTATTTAAAGTTATTCTGCTAATGCCTAACCTTTGTGCATAATAATCAATATTCCTTATTTTGGTAACTTCATGTTGTAGCAGCTCCTTAAACATAAATGCAATACCATTATTTTGTGTTTCTGACGATAGCAGATATTGTTCGGCGTAAACTCTATTCAATTTGATTAAAATGAAATAGAGCAAAGCTCTTATCAGATGTTCGCTATCAGATTTAAATGCTTTGATTTCATTTATTAATTCTTGAATGGTGTTTTGTAACTGTATAAATAAACCATCATTAACCTTTATAAAAAGCGGTTTAGTTTTATTGTAGAAAAATTGTAACCGGAACGAGAACAACTTATCAGAAAAAAAATTGGATAGAAAGCTGTCTTGGAAAAATAAGAAATAGGAATCGACGTCTTCTTTGTTTAAAAACCATTTTCTTTTCTGAAATGGAGAAATAAAGATGATGGTGTTGTCACTAATTTCAATTCTTTGCTGATCAAGTTCTAAATAGCCGTTCCCTTTGGCGAAGAATATAAGCTCGTAAAAATCTGTATCGTGAAGTTCACTTTCAAAAAAATAATTGGTGATGTCTTTATAAGTACCTATATCTATCAAGAGCTCTACGCCATACTTGTTTTTTAGGAATTTAAATGTCCTCATTTTTACCCCGTTTATAGTTGATCATTGTGGCTAAAGTTAAAAATTAAAAACAAATCATGTCGCCATCCATTTAGTGATTAATCTCTTAATGTTTACTCTTTTTTTAACATTAAGAAGTTAAGCTTCATGTGTCTCCATTTTAACCATCTTAGACACCTAAGTTAAGCTAAGCGATTGCCTCTTTCTATCTTAATGCCTTCATGTTTAATGTTGTTAACCACAAAGATCACCAAGTTGTTTTTTTACCATCTAAGGTTTTCTTAAGTTACTAAGATGGTGAATAATTAGAGACCTATTTCTTAATGCCTTCATGTTTAATCTTATTAACCGCAAAGACACAAAGCTCACAAAGTTGTTTTTTACCATCTAAACTTTCTTAGATTATTAAGGTGGTGAATAATTGCGTATAAAAGATTTTTTTGATATTCTTTTAGCTAAAATTTATTGAAGGAAAAGGAAAACAGATTCTAATATTGAAGGTAATAAAGCACAGATAAGATTTTATCTCTTAAAAATCTCTTTTGCAAAAATACCATACAAAATAGAAGATAAACCGAATTTCTTTTTTATAAAGCGCCTATATTTTTGCAAGTGATGGTAATTATTTCCGATAGATTATCAAAGCACAATAGAAAATAAGGTAAATGAATTCGCAACTTCCTCAACTATTTAAAGAGAATATATTACAAGGTACAACTATTGTACAGAAGCAAACCTATTTGAAGGATCTTAAGGGGTTTTTCTACCACGAAGCAGAAAGGGAGTTGTTGCTGCAAAACCAGTTGGTGTATGAGGTTGATGCCTACTTTCCCGTTAGTGCTGGAACAGAAGGTGGCCTTTTTTTTGGTGTTACCCGTTTGCAACCAGGTATGGTTGGCAATGAGTATTTTATGACACGTGGCCACTTCCATGCAATTGCTAACCGAGCCGAATATTATTGGACAATAGAAGGGCATGGGCAGTTGATATTAATGAACCATGAACGCGAAATCTGTATAGAAGAAATGCAGCCAGGTTCGCTTCACTATATCCCTGGTCATATGGCACACCGTGTGGCAAATACAGGTAACAGTCTGCTTAGTTTTGGTGCATGCTGGCCTGCCGATGCAGGATATGACTACACAACTATAGAAAGTGAAGGTTTCTCTGCCCGGTTGTGTAAGGTAAATGGATTGCCAGTTTTATTAACAGATGAACAACAAGCGCTATGAGTGTGTTGGGCATAGATTTGGGCGGTACCCGAATTAAGATAGGGTTAGTTAGTGCAGGGTGTATCACTAGAGAAAAAATAATTCAGGTTTTGCCAGAGCAAGGTTTGGTTATGCATCTTCCCGTAATTGCACAAGCTGTACATGAAATAATTAGTCATGCTGCAACTGAAAACATAACAGGTATCGGCATTGCTTTTCCAGGAATAGTGGATTCGCTGAACAATAAAGTAATAGTAAGTACTGGGAAATATGAAGATGCAATCCATGTTGATTTGGTATCATGGGCCGACACAACCTTTGGCCTGCCTTTAAAAATGGAAAATGATGCCCGTATGGCTTGCCTTGGCGAATGGATTTTTGGTGCCGGTAAAAACAGGAAAGATGTAGTAATGTGCACACTGGGAACAGGTTTTGGTAGCTCGGCCATAACAAATGGCCAATTGCTTACCGGAAAAAATTACCAGGCAGGTATTTTGGGAGGGCACTCCATTATAGATTACAAAAACAAAGAACAGATTTGCAGTTGTGGTAGATATGGTTGTGTAGAAAGCATTGCATCGGGTTGGGTAATTAAAGAAGCCATAAAGCGAAGTGGTTTGAAATCTTTAGGTAGCGATGATCAAAGTGAAGTGAATTTGCTCTTTGAACTGGCAGCTTCTGGCAATTCAATAGCAGCACAGTTACTCAAACATTGTGTTGAAGCCTGGGGTGTGGGTATTGTAAACCTTATACATGCCTACGATCCAGAGTTGGTGATTGTTGGTGGAGGCATTTCGCATGCTTGGCCTACGTTAAAACCTTTGTTAGAAACTATTATTTATAAAAAAGTGCTCAGTACTGGAAGCTTACCAGAACTATGTCAAGCAGATTTCCCAGATACAGCTGCGTTGTATGGTGCTTTTTCCTTATTCCAAAAAAGATTTATTCAGAATGAACAGGCAGTATAGACAGGTTTCGAATTACGATAAATTTCCAACCATTAAAATCGACGGTTACCCCAATGCCGGTACAGCTGGGTGGGGGCAAATTAGAGAAATACTCCAAAATAAAATATATGCGGCAGCTACAGGGTCATTGGTGGTGGCCGTAGAATGTTACCCTGGTGTAATTGATGCACACTTGTTGCCAGATCTCATTGATATCTTTCATCCCAGTTTGATTATACAGACAAGTAGCTGCATGAAAGAGGTAAAACAGCTTGATGAGTTACTTTTTTCAGATCTTACTGATGACCGCATATTCGGCTTTATGACACGGCTGGAGCTATCAGATTTTTTTGATGCAGATCTGCTTGCAGCAGCTCGTAAAACGCTTGTGCAACAAGCCACAGGTGTTGTGTTGCTATATGGTGTGGGAGCCACCCTTATGGCAAACCCAGATATTTGTATCTATGCCGATATGCCCCGATGGGAAGCACAACTGCGCTTTAGGCGAAATGAAGTGTCTAATCTGGGGGTAGATAATCTGCGGGAAGATCCAGTAAGGCAATACAAACGTGCCTTTTTTATAGATTGGCGGGTATGCGACCGATGGAAACGTAAAATATTTGAAAAGATTGATTTTTTTCTAGATACCACAAAACCCAATCAAGTAAAGCTGATTGATGGAAATGCCATGCGTATCGGCCTGAAGCAGCTTACCCAACAACCATTTAGGGTAATGCCTTTTTTTGATCCCGGCCCTTGGGGCGGGCAATGGATGAAAGAGGTGTGCGGTTTGGATGAAACCAGCCCAAATTATGCCTGGTGTTTTGATTGTGTGCCCGAAGAAAATAGCCTCTCGTTGCAATTTGGTAACGTAACCACAGAAATACCCGCCATAAATTTGGTGTTTTACCAACCAGAATTATTATTGGGTGCTGCGGTTTATGGGCGTTTTGGTGCAGAATTCCCAATTCGCTTCGATTTTCTAGATACAATGCAGGGTGGAAACCTAAGCCTTCAGGTTCATCCTTTAACCGAATACATCCGCGAAAAGTTTGGCATGTTTTATACGCAGGATGAAAGTTATTATATCCTCGATGCTGGCCCCGAAGCCATAGTTTACCTTGGGTTAAAAAACAATGTGGCTGCCGAGCAGTTGGAACAAGAACTGATCACCTCAGAAACAAGCGGCAAATTTGATGCTGAAAAATTTGTAAAAACATGGCCGGTTCAAAAACATGATCATTTTCTGATTCCTGCGGGTACCATACACTGTTCTGGTGCCAATAGCATGGTACTTGAAGTGAGTGCCACGCCCTATATTTTTACCTTCAAGCTCTGGGATTGGAACAGACTTGGCCTTGATGGTTTGCCACGCCCCATTAATACCCGGCACGGTCTTGCAAATATCCAATGGAACCGCAGTGAAGATTGGGTAGAAAAGAATCTTATAAATCGTATTGAAAAAATTGCTGAGGGCAATGGCTGGTTTGAAGAACGTACCGGCCTACACGAAACCGAATTTATTGAAACCCGCCGTCATTGGTTTACTGAACCGGTTGAACATGATACAGCAGGTACAGTAAATGTGCTTAACCTTATTGAGGGCGAAGAAGTATTGGTAGAAAGCCCAGATGGACATTTCCAACCCTTTACTGTACACTATGCAGAAACCTTTATTGTTCCGGCCAGTGTAGGTCGCTATCGAATTAGCCCACATAGAAGTTGCTCAGAAAAATATGCCACATTAAAAGCATTTGTACGTACAAAAGCATATGTTTTCAAACATTAGCAAACTAAGAAATAAACCAAATCATAAATAAAAGCCTGTAAAATATCTATTATGTTAAACTATGTAACTAAACCTATTCCAGCACAAAAACCTAAATCGGCCTTTGTATCAAGACCATGGGGAAGCTTTGATCAATATGCCTACAATGAAGATTGCACTGTTAGCCTAATGACTGTTCTCCCCGGTCAACGTTTAAGCCTTCAATCGCATACCGGACGGGCTGAGTTATGGATAGTGATTGATGATGGAGCCATTGTACAAGTTGGCACCGATATAAAAGAATATCAAGCTGGTGATGAAGTATGGATACCAGTAAACCAACAACACCGCTTAAGCAATAATAGCAATAAGCCCATACGTGTACTTGAAGTGGCTTTTGGTAACTGGCAACAGGAAGATATACAGCGCTTTGAAGATGATTACGTTCGGTAATTAAATTGATTTTGAACCTTTGTTTTACTAAAAATTGTTTAGCTGATGAAAAACGATCCCTTATCATTTCGACTTAATTTTATCACCCTTACCGTTGCCCTAGGCGGGTTGCTCTTTGGCTTTGATACTGCCGTTATCTCTGGCATTATTGGCCAGGTAAGAGCGCAGTTTTCGCTTAACGTAGTACTTGAAGGTTGGCTGGTAAGCAGTGGTTTGCTAGGATGTATTATAGGTGTAATCATTACCGGATTCATTAGTGATCGTATCGGACGTAAAAAAAGTATTCTTTTTGCAGGTGTGATGTTTTTATTGTCTGCACTTGGTTGTGCCTTTGCCAATAACTTTAATTTTTTGGTGCTGGCTAGACTAGCAGGGGGAATTGGCGTAGGTATGGCCTCAGTCCTTTCGCCTATGTATATCGCAGAATTTGCGCCTGCAAAAAGTCGTGGACGAATGATTGCTTACTACCAACTTGCCATTACAGTAGGTATCTTATTGGCCTATTTTTCAAATGCTTTTTTGGTTTCCATAGCTCACAACAATTTTCAGTCTGAGTGGTTACAGTGGTTCTTTACACAAGAAACATGGCGGCCTATGTTTTTGATGATGGCTATTCCGTCAATCATATTTTTGATTTTGCTATTAAAAATACCCGAAAGCCCACGATGGTTGGTTTTGGTAAACAGAAAAGATGAAGCCCATAAAGTTTTGCATCAAATCCGTACAATTGAAGAGGCTTCTAAAGAAATCGATGATATTAAAAACGACATACACAAAGTTAAAAAACGTATCTCTTTGTTAAATCCAGCTGTAAGACTGCCCTTGCTCATTGGTATGGTTTTGGCCATATTGCAACAGTTTTCTGGTATTAACGCCATCATCTATTATGGGCCAAGTATTTTTGAAACAGCTGGCATTGCCTCCGATAACGCTTTGGCATTTCAGGTAATTATTGGGACAGTAAATTTGCTGTTTACATTTGTGGCCATACGCTATGCCGATAAATTTGGCAGAAAATTTTTACTAAAAACAGGGCTCACCGGTATTGTATTATCTCTTGCCTTATGCGGCCTGTTATTTTATTTAGGGCAAACGAGTGGCTTTCTATTATTGATACTAATGCTGGTGTATATAGCCTGCTTTGCCTTTTCGCTTGGGCCTGTAACCTGGATCATCATCAACGAGGTTTTTAGAACAGAAGTTCGGTTAAAAGGTGTGGCTATCTGTACGTTGGCTTTATGGGTTGCCGTATGGCTGGTAGGGCAGTTTTTCCCCTGGTTACTCCAAAAAGCTGGACCTGCAGTTACTTTCTGGTTGTTTGCTTTTTTCAGTTTAATCAATCTCTTTTTCAGTTGGAGGGTGGTTAAGGAAACCAAAAATAAAACCCTTGAAGAAATGGAGTCGGTTTTTATGTCGCCACACTGAAATTTTTTTACTGTAAAAATGATGAGCCTATAAAATTGCCATTCTTTGTCTTTTTATACTGAAATGGTGTACAACCGACAATTTTTTTAAACTGCTCATAAAAATTTGAAGTATTTTGAAAACCAGATGCATAGCATACCAAACTAATGTTATGATCTACCTCTGTAAGTAATTTTTGGGCATAACTGATACGTAGCTCATTAATAAATTGGACAACAGTTTTATTGGTATGGGCCTTAAAATACCTGCAAAAAGAAGAAGGCGTCATGTAAGCCTTATCGGCAATATCTTTTAGTGCAATAGTGTTGCGGTAATTGTTCAGGATATAGTTCATTACATCGCTCAACCTTCTTTGGTCGCTCTCAGAATAATCCATTTTATACTGCAAGCTTGTTAAATAATAAAAATCCGTAGATTTTGAAAGATCATCAAGTATATCCATAAAAGCCATAAAACGGTTAATGTCTTTTAACCCATATGCTTTTATCAGCTTATCTCCAATACGGGAGGCGGTTTTTCCGGTAAAGCGAATGCCCCTTTGTGCTCTCTGAATTAGTTCGCCAATTTTTTTGAATTCTGTTAGCTCGAAAAATGACTTACCAAAGCTATCTTCCCTAAACAATGCTACCTTGGCAATAGCTTGAAGTTTCGTTTCACTATCATAATGTTTCGGACCACTTTTCCAACAATGGGGAAGATTAGCACCCACCAGAACCACATCTCCAGCCTCATACTGCTCTATGCTATCGCCAACAAATCTTGTTCCTTCTCCCTTCACAATATGCATCAGTTCAATTTCTGGATGGGTATGCCATGGAACTATAAAATAAGGTCTATAAACTTTTAAAATGCTGTAAGACTGCTCGTTGTGTGCATATATATGCTGAAAAATAGGTTGTGTCATTTTTTAAATTATTATCTTAAATATACTAAATGGAAGCTATTTCTGATAAAAAAGCATATAAATTGGTAAAGAAAATATACATATAGTTTAAGTTTCCCTAATACTTTTGAATTAAACTTGTTTAAGGCCATTGTTAGGTCTTGGGTCTGGTTTCAAAAGAATATTGCTTTAACACCTTGTTGGGTTTAAGATATTTAACATACTTGAGAGGATGTTTTTGCACAAACAGTTACAAATGAATTTTTAGCGTTTTCTGCTGTATTGCCTTAATTAATTTAGTGATCAAAAACTACCAAATGATGAAAAACAAACTACTACCTAATTGCTTATTTGGCTTGATACTGCTATTAAGCTCTCTTCATGGATCGTCCCAACAAACCTTAAAAAATAAGTATTGGGATGTTCA
Source organism: Pedobacter sp. Hv1 (assembly GCF_001412215.1). Classification (GTDB taxonomy): domain Bacteria; phylum Bacteroidota; class Bacteroidia; order Sphingobacteriales; family Sphingobacteriaceae; genus Pedobacter. The sequence goes on along the minus strand of NZ_LLWP01000001.1, from coordinate 196,276 downwards.
AATTAATGAAAATGGAGAGTTGAAATCACTAGCACAATTTGACCAGCAAACTTGGTTAAAAATACCTGTACAAGAGCAAAACCACAAAGGCTTTTCCTTCTATTATGTTGAAAATAACGGAAATATAAAGAAGGGTAAACCCATCATATTAATCCACAAATCCAATAATATATATGAAGGAAAAATCAATGAAGTAATGCTCTCATTAAAATATGAATTAAGAGGAGATAATTTAGTGGTTACAGCAACCGCTGAAAATAAGGGGAATTTGCCCTTTGCGCCACAAACACTAGGGCTTAAAATGGGTGTCTCTAATTACATGGTTAACTATCCCCAATGGAATAGTATTTATTTTCCTACAATGTTACGTTGTGAAAAGACACATTTTACCGGGTATCTTCAAACTCCTGAAGGTAATACACTTGCCGTAGCTTCTCCAAATGCCATAGCTTCCTACAGTTTAGATTATAACTCTGGTGGCCATCGTATTTATACATTTAATCTGGATCTGATTAACACAGAGCCATTACCGAAAAGACATGCGAAAGAATTATCTTCTTTGGCTCCAGGTGAAAAAAAGAACTGGACTATATATTTAAAAAAGACTAATATCAATAATCTTGCAAAAACGTTATATACTTTAACCAATGCACCATCTTTCGATATCCCTGTAACTGCCTTAACCGAGGGTGAAGATTTTAAATTTACCATTTACGGCAACAAGTTAAACTTATCGGTGCAAACCCCCGATGGGAAAACATTGCCTGTAGTTTTTAAAAACATTGCCGAAAACAAATATGCTGTCAAATATGTGGCCAATCACGGGCCTGGTGTATATACTTTCGAGGCTAAAAATACTTCAGGAAAAATAACCCAGGCAAAAATATCCGTATTAAAGCCCATGAGTTGGTACATGAAACAGGCACGCTTAGCCGTGCTTAAAGATACCCAAAAAGCGAGTTGGAACTGCGAAAACTGGTACGGCTTGTATACCAGTTATCTGGCAGAACAATACTTTCCAGATGCAGCACTGAACCGTGCAGCAAATGAGCGTTTTAATATCGTAATGCCACTTATGTATGATACTGCACATAATTGGAAGCCCATAAAAAATGCAAGCCGCATACAAAACCACACTACAACTATCGGAATTTTGGTAGATAAGTATCTGGCCGAAAAAAATATCAAAGACCTCGAAACAGCTCGATATTTAACAGATTGGATCATTCAAAATGCACAAACCCCTGATGGCGCTTACCGCAATGGGAAAATACATTATACCAGTGTCATCTACATTGCCAAAAGTATAATGGAATTGATGGAGGTAGAAAAAACTTTATCGCACGACAATAATGAATGGGCAAAGGCCTATGAGCGACATTACAATTCGGTAAAAAGAGCCATAGATCAGTTAACTTTAGGTTTTGCTGGTATAGATACCGAAGGAGAACTTACGTTTGAAGATGGGATGATTTCTTGCTCTGCATTGCAAATAGCACAGTTTGCTTTATTACAAAAGGACGAGAAGGCAAAAAATTTTTATATTCAAAAAGCCAAAACCTACCTCGATGCCCACGAGTGTCTCCAACAATTGTTTATCAACGATTCACGAATGCGTAGTGGTACCATGCGTTTTTGGGAAGCGCAATATGATGTACTGATAGGAGCTAATTTGATGAGTTCGCCACATGGGTGGAGCGCTTGGGCAACCTATGCCAACTACTATTTATACCTGCTTACCGGAGAGGAAAAATACTTGGTAAGAACAATAAATGCACTTGGAAGTGGCATGCAATTGGTCGATTTTAAAACAGGAGAACTTAACTGGGCATTTGCCGCCGATCCTTATATCAATAGTATCCAAGCCGAAGATTATCCTGGTACTGGTCCTAATATTTATCATAATAATCAATTTAGCCCTTATGCAATTAAAAACAAACCTATTGTTGTTGGCGAACAATATATACCCATGATTGCAGAAAAGTTCAATGCCAATAGTTCTGACAATGATGTACATGAACAATTCAAGTGTATGGAAGAAGTAGCACTCACTTCGGCATACATCATGGAAAGAAAAGACGGAAGTCTGATCAACTATAATTGTAAAGTAAGCAGAAAGGGGAATACGTTAACAATAGAACCAAATGAAAAAATAATTTCAAAAATTCATTTTAACCTGACTAAAAATACAGAAGTAAAAGTGTTATGGGCTGGAAATAAAACAAAAGTTGACAAAGTTAGCAAAGGAATGAGCTGGTTGAAACGATAAAGAAAGGTAATTCATTACCTTGGATACTGGAAACGAAGATATTACAACCTGTAAGGTTTTGAAGAACTGAAGACAAAACGCTTGGTGTTGTATCTTGTAGAAACAGAAAATGTAAGTGGCAACTTGATCATCTATTCGCAACGATTGATCTGCAATAAATAGGTAGAGTTTTTAGACCAATTAACTCCCCTTGTCATTTCTATTTGGATTCTGAAATCAGTCGTTGGAGTGCTGTTGCTAAGGAGTTAAATACCATTTGATCACAATCGTTGTTCATTAAGATAACTAGGCCGCTATTCAACTCTGGGTAAAGTGTAATATTAGAACGAAAGGCGATTCCACCTCCATTATGCTGGATGTCCCGTTTGCCGTTTATGGTTCTGGTTCCCCAACCTAGCCCCATGTTATTAGAGCTGGGTTTATGGGAGAGTTTAATAGCTGGATTAATTTCGTTGATCTGGGCATGTAAGAATTTTAACATGTCTGACATAGTTGATGAAATTCCACCAGCTGGTTGATCAATGTCGTTTCCCCATAAAGAAACAATGTTTCCATTGTTGGAATAGGGTATAGCCATACGTTGTTTTTGTTTTTTATTGAGAACGACCGAAGTGTTTTTCATTTTCAAGGGACCAGTAAGATATTGGCTGAGTAAGTGGTCGTAGTCTTTTTGATAGACCCTTTGAAGGATCAAACCAACAAGAGACATCCCCATGTTCGAATAGTTGAAGCTTGTACCGGGCTCTTGCTGCAATTTTAACTTGTGCAGGGCTTGGTACATTAGCTCTTCGGTGTAGTGAAGCGATGGACTGAGTGGATCAAAGTCTTGTTGTGCACTCAAGTTTGGCGGAATTGCAGGTAGTAAAGCGGTGTGGTTAGCAAGGTTCATTAATGTGATAGGTTTACCATTGAATTCCAAATTAGGATAACTTCCAGGTAGATACTGTCTAATGTCATCATCTAGTTTTACCTTGTTATCTAACACAGCTTGGGCTAGAAGAGTTGCAGTAAAGGTTTTGCTAACCGAGGCAAGTTGGTAGCCTGTTTTATTATTGGGCAGCGCTTTTTTTCTTTTATTAGGCTGCCCGTAATGATATGTGAGCTCTTTTCCATCTTTAATAATGCCAATAGAAAGTGCCGCTGCATTTGTAAAAGTGAAATAAGCCTTTGCGATACTATCAACATTAAGGTCAAATTTTGTTCTTTTCGGATTATTGCTTTGGATGTGAGAAATGGGCCTAAATACGCTTGGCAGGTTTTTTAAACCAAAGTTATTCAACTCACCTTTGCTGTTTAATCCGATGACCATGATTACATCCCTTGCCTGTCCACGTAAAATGTATTCTTTGTTTTCACCAGTTTCTTTTGCAAGAGTTACCGAAATAAATCTTCCAGTAGAGAAATTGCCAGCGAGAAAGTTCTCAAGTTTTTGCTGGCTTATCTTTGCTTTAAAAGAGCTATCGGCAAGGTTGTAGATGCCTGTGTAGTCTTGGCGGTTATAGCGAGCTATGATCGAGTCTCTTATAACTTCAAATCTTTTTGCATCCTGTGCGCTAACATAGTTGATATTGACCAACAATGAAATCAGAATAATAGATAAGAAGATTTTCATAATAACAATTATACGAGTTTACTCGTAGATTAAAAATAATCAGAATTCAAAATGAATTGGAAATATCGAATACAAATTTTGAAATAATTAATTCTTAAGTGGAAATTTAAAGAAATCTTTTAATAAAGTGGTGGGTGGGTTTTGGATATTTAAATTGTTGACTATCAATATAAAGCGATAATCGTCTAGTTAAAAGTTTATAAAAAACAAAAGGCTAACAATCAATTTGTTAGCCTTTTAAAGAGCATTGAAGCTCTTCGAGTACTGAAGGCGGGAATCGAACCCGCACGCCTGTTGAGGGCACAGGATTTTAAGTCCTGCGTGTCTACCAGTTCCACCACTTCAGCATTAAAAGCCCATGAGCTTTTAAAATTAAATGCCTCCTGGTAGGAAGGCATTTAGAGCGAAAGACGAGATTCGAACTCGCGACCCCGACCTTGGCAAGGTCGTGCTCTACCAACTGAGCTACTTTCGCATTGTTAACATCATCCGATGTATTCCCTTTCGGTGATGTTTTTTAAAGAACGTCTTTCCGTTTGGGTTTGCAAATATACACAGATTTATATTTCTGCCAAGAAAAATTTAATAAATAATTAAGGTTTTAACTTAAGTTATTGGCTTTCAGTACAAGAAAAATTAAATCATTTTCAAAACCTTTGCTTTGAAGGTAGGTAATGAGCTTATATTTTCTTTTTACAGGATCTTTCTCACTCAAAACTGCCGATTTTTTTTCGGCCGTTGCCAATAGATTTGCCAAATATTGATCTCCATCAATACTATTTAGTGCTTTTTGGATCAATTTCTCTGGTACTTTTTTAAGTTTCAGTCCTTGTTTGATTTTTATTTTGCCCCATTTCTTGATATTTGCCTTGCCAGAAACATAGGCTAGGGCAAAACGTTCTTCATTTAAAAAATTGGTGGTGATCAGTTCTGTAATGAGTTCTTCAACTTCATCAGGTTTCAAATTCCACTCGTAAAGTTTGTTCCTCACCTCATGTTGCGAGCGCTCTTGGTAGGCACACCAACTCTCTGCTTTAACAAGTGCTATTTTTTTATCTAAAATTAATGGGGGTTTTGTCTGCTGCATCTCTTTGTCTTGGTACTTAGTACTTGATACTTCGTACTTATTGCTAAATTCGTAAAAAATTAGCAGCTATCCTGTATTTTTCTTTTACCATGAATCAAGAACGCTATTCCATCCAGCACATTGCCCAGGTTTTAAATGCAAAAGCTTTTCTGCCATCGCCAGGAGCTGTTGTTAGAAAATTGTTGACCGATAGTAGAACAGTAATTGATCCGGAAGGTTCCTTGTTTTTTGCAGTGAAGGCCAAAAGAGATGGACATGAGTTTATTGAAGATGCCTATGCACATGGGGTTCGGAACTTTGTAATTTCAGAGTCGGCCTATGCCACAACATACCCAAAAGCTAATTTTATTTTAGTTGATGATGTATTGCAGGCCTTACAGGCTTTGGCAGGTTATAACCGCCAAACAAACGAATTGAAAGTGATTGGTATTACTGGAAGCAACGGAAAAACAATTGTGAAAGAATGGTTGTATCAATTGTTGGCTGCAGATTTTAATATCATCAGAAGCCCAAAAAGCTTCAACTCGCAAATAGGGGTGCCCTTATCTGTTTGGCAAATTACCACAGACCATACTCTAGGTATTTTTGAGGCCGGAATTTCTACCAAAGGAGAAATGGAAGCCTTAGCAAACATCATTTTACCAACCATTGGGATATTGACCAATATTGGAGAAGCACATGCTGAAGGTTTTGAAAGTAAAAAGGAAAAACTAGAAGAGAAATTAAAGCTGTTCAAAGAAGCTGAGTTATTGGTATACTCGCCAACTTATGTGGCAGGAATAGCTATTGCCGATTTACCTGGAAAACAAAAATTCTCTTGGAGCACCACCGAACCAGCAGATTTACAAATCACTTTTATAGAGCCTATTGAAGGCCGGAACTACATTCGTGGTATCTATCAGCACAAAGAAATAGAGTGTTTAATTCCTTTTAGCGACAAAGCAGCAGTAGAAAATGGAATTATCTGTTGGGCAACCTTGTTGGCCATGGGCTACTCGCCAGAAGAGGCAGACTTACGTTTAGAAAGATTGACGCAGGTAAGTATGCGTTTGGAACTGATCAATGGTATAGAGAATTGTTCAATTATTGACGACTCTTACAGTGCAGACATTTCTTCGCTAGCCATTGCTTTAGACTTTTTGAACCAGCAAAACCAACATCCTAAAAAAACACTCATCTTATCAGATATTTATGAGACGGGCAAATCCAATGAGGTATTGTATCAAGAAATTGCCGCCTTATTGGAGCAAAAGAACCTGAATCGTTTAATTGGGATTGGACCAAATATTTCTGCATTTGCCAATTTGTTTAAAATTGAGACCTCATTTTATGATAGTACACAAGCTTTTATAGAACAATTACCCGCTATCCATTTTGCCAACGAAACCATTTTAGTCAAAGGTGCCCGTAGGTTTGAATTTGGAAGGATCAGCAAATTGTTGACCCAAAAAATACACGATACCATTTTAGAGATCAATTTGAATGCCTTAGCAGCCAATTTGCAGTTTTACCGTGCCAAGCTCAATCCAGGAGTTAAAACCATGGCCATGGTAAAGGCTTTTTCTTATGGAAGTGGAAGTTTCGAAATAGCTAATCTATTACAATACCATAAAGTAGATTATTTAGCTGTGGCTTATGCCGATGAAGGGATCGCCTTGCGTAAAGCTGGGATAAGTTTGCCAATTATGGTGATGAGTCCAGAGCCATCGGCCTTTGATGCCATGGTAAAGCACCAATTGGAACCAGAAATTTACAGTGTACAAGTGCTGAAAAGCTTTTTGAATTTCTTGCCAAATGATCAAACTGGTTATCCAATCCACCTCAAAATGGATACAGGTATGCATCGATTAGGTTTTGAAGGTGCAGACCTGCCAGAATTGTTGGCAGTTTTAAAGGCGACGGATCAATTAAAGGTGATGTCTATATTTACCCATTTGGTAGCTACCGATAGCCATGAACATGATGACTTTACCACACAACAGCTTCAGAAATTCGTTATTTTATATGATGAGTTGGTAGCGCAGTTAACCTATCGACCAATTCAGCACGCTCTGAACACCTCAGGCATTACCAGATGGCCAAATGCACAAATGGATATGGTAAGGCTTGGTATTGGCTTGTACGGCTTTGATGGGGCCTTAAACGGCAACAAGGGATTACAAACGGTAGCTGTGCTCAAAACAACCGTTACACAGGTGAAGAATCTTACAGCTGGCGAAACTGTAGGTTACAGTCGCAAAGGTGTTTTGCCAGAAGGTGGTAAAATTGCAACTGTAAAAATTGGCTATGCCGATGGTTACAGCCGAAGATTTGGCAATGGGGTAGGGAAGATGTTGATCAATGGACAATTGGTGCCTACCATTGGCTCTATTTGTATGGACATGTGTATGCTCAACGTTACGGGCTTAAATGTAAAAACTGGCGACGAGGTAATTGTATTTAATGGCCAATATACCATTGTTGATCTAGCAGCGCAGATAGATACCATTCCCTATGAAATTTTAACCAATGTTTCGCAAAGGGTAAAACGAATTTATTTTTACGAATAAATACCATGCTGCTCAGGTCTTTTATCTTAACTGGTGCCATACACGGGTTATTCTTTATTTTCTTGTTGAATACAAAGGTGAAAAAATCGTCTTCCGATCAATGGTTAATGCTGTGGATGGGAGTTGTTGCTTTACAATTGCTGTTTTACTATGATAACCTTGCTTTTGCGCCTGTTTTTCCAAGTTATTTACAGTTATTGGGTTTTTCCCTGCCCTTATTAAGTTCGCCAATTTTATATGGTTATATCCGTAGTTTATCTTTCGGATATAATACAGATTGGAAAAATACAGGTATTCATTTACTCCCCTATCTCATCTTTAATCTCACCACGTTTTTTCTTTATTATGGCACAAGTCATTCATTTGTATTGAAAGATGGCTATCCCCATTTTGATGCTGCACTCCCTATAGGCTTTGTTTATTTCTTAACTGCATTATTGGCTCTTGTTCCGGGTTATTATGCGGTAATGGGTCTTATTTCCCTATTAAAGTATCAAAAATCACTACCTGATAATTACTCCTATACAGAAAAGATCAACCTGAATTGGTTAAAATGGATTGTGATATCTCTAGTGGTTTTGTTTATTGGATTGTTTTTATTGATCAAGTATGGTGTAGCCTTTCATTTGGTTGATTACAGTAATCTTTTTGCAGTTGTAGGTGTTATACTTGGCATTTATGTCTTTTTTATAGGATTTTGTGGCCTAAAGCAAAATACCATATTAAATAACATTACAGTTGAAGGAGAGCTTATAAAAGAAGAAGTTGAATCTGTTAGTTATAGAAACTCTGGTTTAACCAATGAAAGAATAACGCAACTTTTTGTTCAATTGCAACAACATATGCAGGAGCGCAAACCTTTTTTGCAAGAAAATTTAAGTTTAAGCATGTTGGCGGCTCAATTGGCCATTACCCCCAATCAACTTTCGCAAGTTATTAATCAAAAAACAGAGTCTAACTTCTTTAATTTTGTGAATGGTTATAGAGTAGCGGTTGTAAAAGAAAAGTTGAAAGACCCAACCTTAGCTCATTATTCCATCTTAGGTATTGCTTACGAAAGTGGCTTTAGTTCGAAGTCTTCGTTCAATAAAATTTTTAAAGCAACAACTGGTCAAACACCATTGCAGTATCAAAAATCAACAAATTAAGGTTTAAGAGGTCTTTCCCTACCTTTTAAGACTTTTTGTTGCGCCTTAAAATCTTCCTTTGCCACATCAAAATTATCAAAGGAAATTTTTATGAATTTACACCACATCAATATTGCAATGCATGTGCTTGCAGGCTCTTCGGCATTAATTGTGGGCTTAGTTGCCTTGATTGCCACTAAAGGGAAAAAGACACACCGCTTAATGGGACGAATATTTTTATATTTAATAGCGCTAGTGATCTTAACCGGACTAATTGGGGTGTTTGTATTTGCAAGAAATACCTTTTTGTTAGTGATAACAGTATTGGTCGGTTATGAAGCTTTTTCAGGATTCCGTATCTTAAAAACAAAGTCGAATAAGGTGAAGTTGATCGATGTTATGGTTGCGTTCATCGCCTTAATTTCAGTAACCTATTTTCTCTACTATTTTAAGTCTATTGGCATGATATGGTCGCTAGTCATCATTTACAGTACTGTGGGTTACTTGGTGCTACTGATCGTTTATGATTTAATAAGATATCTGATTCCTGCTAGATTATATGCCAATTTATGGCTGTACGAGCATATTTTAAAAATGGTGAGTGCACTTACTGGACTGTTCTCTGCTTTTTCCGGTACAGTTTTTCCACAATATCAGCCTTATAGCCAATTTATTCCTTCAATTTTAGGAACCTTGGTTGCGGTTATGTTTATGGTAACCGTTCGTCCAAAAAAGTTCCAAGGCATTGCCAAATGAGCGGAGAAATACAAGACAAGATTTAACAAATGAGCTATTGAATAATATTTTGTCTAATTTTGCGGCATGAATAGGATAGGAAGAGCAATATTAAATTACCTGATCAAAGGATTATTGATTGTAGTGCCAATTGCCCTAAGCATTTTTATTGTGGTGTGGGCGGTAACTACTGTAGACAGTTGGTTAAATATCAATAACATTTTAGGCGTTGATCCTTTTACGGGGGCCAATCGCAATATTCCTGGTTTAGGTTTAGGCTTGGTCATTGCCATTATTTTGGTAGCAGGAATTATTGTAACCAATTTTGTTACTGAACCTATGTATAACTGGTTTCAACGCACCATGAACAGGTTACCGCTACTTAATTTCATTTTCTCTTCTATTAAAGATCTAACAGAGGCATTTGTAGGCGATGAAAAGAAATTTAATAATCCTGTTTTGGTTGAGGTTGAAGGCAACCTGAAAAGAATTGGCTTTTTAACACAAAACGACCTATCTAAAATAGATCTGCCAGGCGACGTGATTGTCTATTTCCCTTTTTCTTATTCTTTTGCAGGTCAGGTATATGTAGTAAGCAAAGAAAAGATCAAACCGTTGAATATGAGTGCTGCCGATGCCATGAAATTAGTGGTAAGTGGAGGAGTAAGTCATTTTTAAAACCCACTGCCACAAATCACAGTAACGAATAAAATAAATAGTACTAAATAAATAACTTTATGATAGTGCTCTTTGATGTACAAACCTGTTAAAAGCATAATTTCATCATCCGTATTGGCCATAATTGCTCCAGAAGAAAGGTCAGCATCATAATTGATTTGTTTCGTTTTCGAATCGGTAATCATCCATTTTGAATACCAGCTATTCGTGAAAGTCCAATGGTATGCCTCGCCAGACGTTAAGGTAAAAATAGCCTTGTTCTGCCAAGTGTGGTATTGGATCATCCCAATTAAGTTATTTTGATTGTCAAATACTTGGGTAGTTGAATTTAAAAAGCCATTGCCTTTAAAGAGATAGGTGCTTTGTTGACTGATGGCTCTGGCTTGATTATTCCAAATGTCAAAAAATAAGGTGTGTCTAATTTCACCACCTTCAAAAAGCTGATAACTGCTATCGAGAAGACCTTTAGTCCAATTTAAATGACGTTCCATGGCTGTGCTTATTTATTAAAATATAGACTAAGCAATAACCACTTCGTTACAGTGCTAATGTCATTTTAAATCAACAAAAGCTCTTTTTTGAACATTTGCTTGAAATGTTAATGAAAAAAAATAGCTAACCTATGGCTAGCTATTTTGATATTTTAAGTTCTCTAAACTTAGATTAGAAGTTTGGTTTCAATACATACTTGTCGTAGAACCTAAAAATGTGTTCTGCAGCATCTTCTGCCGTATCTACCAATCTAAATAGATTAAGATCTTCTGCATGGATATTGTGCTCTTTTTCTAACATGGTCGATTTGATCCAATCTACCAAGCCACCCCAGTAAGATTTACCCACCAAAACAATTGGGAAACGGGCAATTTTACCAGTTTGGATCAAGGTAATGGCTTCAAATAATTCGTCCATTGTGCCCATCCCGCCAGGTAATACCACAAAACCTTGAGAGTATTTCATAAACATTACCTTTCTGATAAAGAAATAATCAAACTCTAACAATTTGTTGTGGTCGATATATTTGTTGTGGAACTGCTCAAAAGGGAGGTCGATGTTTAAACCTACAGATTTACCACCATTCATGTGTGCTCCCTTGTTACCAGCTTCCATAATACCTGGGCCACCACCTGTAATTACACCATAGCCACGTTCGGTTAACAAACGGCCACATTCTACTGCAATTTCATAATATGGATTAGTTTCTGCAGTACGTGCAGAACCAAAAATACTTACACAGGGTCCAATTTTAGCAAGTTTCTCAAAACCATCAACAAATTCTGCCATGATTTTAAAAATCTGCCAGCTATCGGTAACTTTAATTTCTTGCCAATCTTTATTCGCAAAAGCGCTTCTTATCTTTTCTTCACTTGTCATGTACAATAATATTATTTAAAACTTAGTTTGTTGATCTGTCTTTTTGCTGATCAGTAATAAGCCTACAAAGGTAATCAATCCATTTACCAAAATCAGTTCTACACTAAATACGTATCCTCCCAATAAGGTTGTAGAATACATATTTAAGAAATAACAAACTGCCGGAGAGAGTAAACAAACAATTGGTACCAGTTTATCGTGCAGGCCACGATTTTTTACAAATAAACCAAAACTATATAACCCCAAAAGTGGCCCATAAGTATACGATGCTACTTTAAATATGCCTTTTACTACCGATTCGTCATTTACAGCATTAAATAGCACAATTACAAAAAACATCAATAACGAGAAGCCAACATGTACCATGTGTCTTTTTTTAACGGCATTTTCCTTGTTTAGGTTTTCTTTTTTATCCATGCCTAAAAAGTCGACACAAAAAGAAGTAGTTAAAGCAGTTAGGGCACTATCTGTAGTAGCAAAAGTGGCGGCGGTTAAACCAAGCATAAACACAATTGCGGGGATGGTTGATAAATGGTTGAGGGCAATTTCTGGGAATAGAAAATCTGTACGTGGTTTGCCAGTAACATGGTCTAGTGGAATTTCGATACCATTTTTAGTAGCAAAAACATACAATAAAGCACCTACACTTAAAAAGAAGATATTCAATATGACAAATACTCCGGTAAAAGTGAACATATTTTTTTGTGCTTCGCCAATGGTTTTCATACTCAGGTTTTTTTGCATCAAATCCTGATCTAAACCTGTCATGGCAATGGTTACAAAAATACCACCCAATAAAGCTTTACTTACGTGGAAGCCATTGGTTAGAAAATCTTCGTAGAAAAATACTTTAGAGTAACCACTGTTTTTAATGGTTTCAAATGCTTGAGGAATACTTAAATCAAGGCTATTACAAATAAAATAGATGGTTAAAAACACAGACAATACCAAGAAGAACGTTTGCAAGGTATCGGTAATAATGATGGTTTTTAAACCACCCTTAAAGGTATAAGACCATATTAAGCCTAAAGAGATCAATACGGTTACCCAAAAAGGAACGCCATACGAGTCGAAAATAAAACGCTGTAAAACAATTACTACTAGATACAATCTAAAAGCAGAACCAATGGTACGGCTAATTAAAAAGATAGAAGCTGCAGTTTTATAACTATAATAACCAAGTCTTTTTTCAATATAACTATAAATAGAGGTCAGCTGCATCCGATAATACAATGGAAGCAATACAGTGGCAATAATGATAAAACCGATGGCATTACCAATCACAAACTGAAAATACTGAAACTGATTACCAGCGGGGGCACCAACTTCTCCGGGAACCGAGATAAAGGTAACACCAGAAAGGGCGGTTCCGATCATACCAAAGGCTACCAAATACCATTTAGAATTTCTATTGGCCAAAAAGAAGGTAGAGTTGTCAGATGATTTTTTAGAGGTTGCAAATGCGATGATGATCAGCAGCAGAAAGTATCCGATTAAAAACGAAAGTAGTATGGTTGGGCTCATAATTTATATTTAGCTTCTAAATGTAAGGATTTCCAATTTTAAATCAATTGCCCCGTTCGATTTTTTTTGAAAAGGAGTGGGGGTGGGTTGCAGGTTGCGAGTTATATGTTGCAGGTTTGCATGCCTAAAGATAGTGGGTTGCGAGTTGTGAGTTACATGTTGTGGGCTAGGATCCCTAAACGTAAAGAATAACTGTACCACTAGTTGGTTTTTTGGAAGTGGGTTGCGAGTTGTGAGTTACATGTTGTGAGCTAGGGCGTCTAAACTTTTAACCTGGAACTCACAACCTGTAACTTATTACTTAGAACTTATCACTTTCAACTTATAACTTATATGCTCTTGTGCTTTTTTTATTAAATTTGTCAAATGAATTTTTCTTCTCAACTGCTTGAAGATGCAGTAAACGAATTTGCAAAATTACCAGGCGTTGGGCAAAAAACTGCGCTACGTTTGGTTTTGCATCTATTAAACAAAGAGCAAGAAGAAGTTTCTCATTTTGGGCATACCCTGATCAGGTTAAAAGCAGAAATTAAACACTGTAATATTTGCCATAATATTTCCGATCATTCTACCTGTAGCATTTGTACAGCCGCAAAACGCGATAAAGAAACCATTTGTGTGGTAGAAGATACTCGTGATGTAATGGCCATAGAAAACACCAATCAATATTTTGGGGTTTACCATGTATTGGGTGGTTTAATTTCTCCAATGGATGGTATCGGCCCTTCAGATTTGTTTATTGATAGCTTGGTACAACGGGTAGCTACCACACCCGTAAAAGAAATTATTTTGGCGTTGAGTGCAAATATGGAAGGAGATACGACACTTTTTTACCTGCACAAGCGCTTAAAAGAATTTCAGATCCCTATTACCGCTATTGCCAGAGGTATTGCCTTTGGGGGCGAACTGGAATATGCAGACGAAATTACCCTAGGCCGCTCTATCCTTACCAGGGTTCCATACGAGGGCTCATTCATTAGATAAAATGAAGAAACTAATAGGCCTTGTTTTATTCTTATCGATAACTGTTTCGAGCTTTGCTCAAGTTAAAATTCATTCGCATAACGATTATAACCAAGCCAAACCTTTATTGGAAGCTTATGCCTATCAAATTGATGAAATTGAAGTGGATGTTTTTCTGATAGGCGATTCGCTGATTGTTGCCCACAGTAAAAAAGATAAAAACCTATCTAGAACTTTGGATTCTATGTATTTGGCACCTTTAGCTTCATGGACTAAAGAAGACGTAAAAAGAGGTGTTAAAACCAATTACGGTTTGCAACTGATGATAGATGTAAAGGAGAATTGGGATTTGGTGTATCCTGTATTGCGAAAAGAGATCGAAAAATATGGTGACCTATTTAACAAAGCAACCAATAAAGATGGTATCCAAATTGTAATTAGCGGCAATAGACCAAACGAATCTACTTTTCATACTTATCCGCAATGGCTATTTTTTGATGGATTGCCAAATGTTAACTATGTCAAAGCAGATTTGAGCAGAATAACCATGATCAGTGATAATTTTAAAAACTACAGTAAATGGACAGGTGTTGGAGAAATTCCAGTAGCTGATCAAGCGAAGCTGAAAAAGACAATAGAACAAGCCCACCAGCTTAAAAAACCAATTAGGTTTTGGGGTGCACCAGATACAGTAGCTTGTTGGAAACAATTACATGAATTGGGTGTAGATATCATAAATACAGACAAGGTAAAAGAGTGTAAGGCTTATTTTTATTATAAATAAAACATAAATGGACTTTCAAAATAAAGTAGTTGTTATTACAGGAGCCTCTTCAGGCATTGGTAAAGCATTGGCCGAAGAATTAGCTAAAAGAGGAGCGAACTTGGTTTTAGGTGCCCGTCAGTACGTAACGCTTTGCGAAATTACGGCAGAACTGGAAGCCAAATATCAGGTTAAAGCCCTTGCAGTGCAGGCCGATGTAAGCAAAGAAGAAGATTGTGAACAACTGATCAAACAAACGCTGGTTACTTTTGGGCAAATAGACGTATTAATCAATAACGCTGGTCTCTCTATGCGTGCTTTATTTAATGACCTAGACTTGGCAGTGATCAGAAACCTGATGGATGTTAACTTTTGGGGTACGGTTTATTGTACCAAATATGCTTTGCCAGCAATTTTAAAAACCAAAGGCAGTATAATTGGCGTATCTTCTATTGCAGGTTACAGAGGTTTACCTGGTAGAACAGGATATTCTTCTTCTAAGTTTGCGATGAATGGTTTTATGGAATCATTACGTACCGAGTTGCTTAAAACTGGTGTACATGTAATGGTGGCTTGTCCTGGTTTTACCACCTCAAATATCCGTGTTGCGGCTTTAGCGAAAGATGGAGCCGCCCATGGAGAAACCAGTATGGAAGAAGGGAAAATGATGAGTGCAGAGGAAGTAGCGGTTCGCATTAGCGATGGTATTTTGAAAAGAAAACGCACTTTGGTTATGACAGGGCAAGGTAAATTGGCCGTTTGGATGAATAAATTGTTTCCTGCATTTACAGACAAAAAAGTGTTTGAACTGTTTGCTAAAGAGAAAAATCCTTTGATTAAGTAGTTAGTAGTGAATAGAAAAGAGGGAATAGGAAATGGTGAATAGAAATAAAAAAGAGTTTAATCATCAGTCTTTGTACTTTGGTCTTCGTACTTGATACTCAAAACCCACAACTCGTATGCGTTTCAAAACTATCTTTATGATTTTTGCTTTTTTAGGACAGATTTTCTCTGGCTCGGCTCAGGTTAGGGTAGAGAAAAATATCAATTATGCGGGGAATACCGAAATCAACAATACCTTAAATATTTACCATAAAAAAGGCGATCAGCAAAACCAAGATGTAATTGTTTTTATCCATGGTGGTTCTTGGAGCAGTGGTAAAAAAGAAACTTATTGGTGGTTGGGCAGAAATTTAGCCAAGAAAAACATCGTTACCGCAGTAATTAATTATCCGTTGGCCCCTAATGCCAGTTACAAAGAAATGGCAATGGCAAGTGCAATGGCTGTGAAATGGGTCGTAGCCAATATTACAAGTTATGGTGGTAATCCGAAGCGGGTCTTTTTAATGGGGCATTCGGCAGGGGGGCATTTATGCGAACTGATCAATGCAGATCCACAATATTTTCAATCGTTAAAGATGGAAAACCCAGTAAAGGGTGTGATATTAGACGATGCTTTTGGGTTAGATATGGACGAATACCTCACCAAAGCAGAAAAAGACGACAACTATACCGATTTTTTGAGAACTTTTAGTACAGAACAAAAAAACTGGCAATTGGGCTCACCATTATATTACGTTAAGAACATAAGCAACCCACATTTGATTTTTTATGGAAGCAAGACTTATCAGGCCATACAAATCCAATCAGAACGAATCTATCAAACCTTACAAGCTCAAAATGTTCCAGTAAAATTGGAAATCATTAAGGGTAAAAAACATGTAGGTATGATCAGTCAAATGATTTTTGGAGGGAATAGACTTTATAAAAGTATTATAGAGTTTTTAAAACAAACCAATTAAGATTACCTAGTTTCTAAAGCAACTAATTTGATCGAACCATTGGCATTAAGTGTAAACTTGCCTATAACATGCTCATAATTTTTTAATGCCGATTCAAGCTCACTACAAAGATTACCACAATCAATTTTTACTTGATTTGCCAACATAAATCCAGTATTTAGATCTCCATTAACAAAGCTATATGGAATAGCACTATAAGGATAACCAAATTTTAGTACTGTAGTAAATGTATCATTACTGTTTGCTCTTCTTTTACTTTTAATTTTCTTGAGTTTATAACCATATGCCGGTCCGTCTGCAGCCTGAGAAAGCGGTACTTTTTCTAATAAAAGATCATATAAATAACCCGGTTCGTAGTTAAAACCTGTAATTTCTTGAGATAGTGCATACCAAGTATCTGTGCCTATGGTTTCTTCTACCTGTACAGAAAGATGAAATCCTTTGTTGAATGAATAATTGGTTTGCTTAAAAATATTCACTCTCATTTTTACCGTATCTTCCGTATCCTTTTTACAAGAGAGTACAATAATAGAAATACAAAATAAGATGGCTATACTTTTAAGCCAATTGAAAATGCTAGTGTTCATAAAAATAGAATTTCGGTTACCTTACTCAAATATAATTGAATAGTATATTTGAAACAACTAATTTTTTAATAATGAGTATATTATAAGAGTTACTTAACCTTTAGGCCTTTTAATAGGTAACTTCCATCCGTATTTCTTACAAATTCGCCAATAATGTTCCGATTTGTAGAGGCTATCAATTGCGCAAACTCCGTACATAAGTTACCACAATCAAATTTGATTTTATTTAAGATGATATAATCGCCAATACCTGTATTTCCAGTAAATAGATTTGCCCCGTTTAACCTTAGATTTACTTCAAAGCTAGTCTGCTCTGGCACCTTGCTTTTTATAATTTTTCTCACCTTTAAACCACTACTCAACGCAGCATCACGTTGGTATAAATTCATTACTTCAATGTCGTAAACATAACCGGGTTCATAAGTGAAATCATCAATATACAGGTCCTTATTTTCCCAAGTATCGCCACCAATGGCTGTTTTTTCTTGAACTACATAGATAAATCTACTGTTGATGGCCTGTTTATAATGGTTAATTCTAATACGATAATAGGTGAATTCTTCGTTGTTATGATCTTTTTTACAAGAAAGCACAGTGCAAAGCAGGACAAAAAGTAAAAGGAATTTGGGTAACTGTTTTTTCATAGATGAGGATAGGTAGCACAAATGTAGAAATGCTAATCTATACGATCAAATTGCTTCTATAGCACTTAATTTCGACAGATCTAAAATGGTAGCACCCTCTTCATCATGGAAAAAAGCGGGAACAAATTTGGCATTGTAGATAATGTTTTCATCCAGATAAGAAGCTCTGCTGTGTACAGTTTGCGAAAAAGTGTCGTCAAATGCCTGTAATAAGACAATAACCTCGGCTTCTCCATTAATGAGTTCTTCGCTGGTTATTCCAAATAATGGACTATCCTCATCAATAGGATGTACCACTGTCCAGCTTAAACTTAATAAGCCAATTTTACTTCTTTCTAAATTTAAAGGCATAAATGTTCGCTTTTTTAAGCCATCTACCAATTCGTTAATGGTCAGTACTACCTGTATAGAGATTTCAATCAATTGGTTGTTTCGCCCGTTGGCTAACCTAAACATTAAAGCAGTAGCGTCTTTATATGGAGCTACGACCATGTTTTTACTGTAAAAAACCTTGGCATTTGGTCTAGAAAAACGTCCATACAATAATCCTGTAGCCAGAGCAAAAGCCAAAAGACCCAGCATAGACTCGAATGCAGCGATGCAGCTGGTTATAAAACCACTCGGGCTGATATGTCCATAGCCAACCGTAGAAATGGTTTGTGCAGAAAAGAAAAATGCGCTAAAAAATTGGTCACGAAAAGTTTCTCCTTCGGCTCCCTTTAAATTTTCAATGCCCACACCTACATAAATGGTGGCAAATAGGATGTTTACAATAAGGTAGGCAATCACA
The DNA here is from genome assembly GCF_001412215.1 of Pedobacter sp. Hv1. Classification (GTDB taxonomy): domain Bacteria; phylum Bacteroidota; class Bacteroidia; order Sphingobacteriales; family Sphingobacteriaceae; genus Pedobacter. The sequence goes on along the minus strand of NZ_LLWP01000001.1, from coordinate 177,775 downwards.
ATGATAGACATAAACTTTGTCCACGACATAGAAATTAACCAATTATAGGTGTCTGCAGAACGAAAAAAGGGTAATCCAATTCGTTTGATATTCGATGTGCCATCAGCATTCATCATCCTTTGATCTTTGCCCATTGGGCGATTACCAAAGCCTAAATCGTCGCCATGATGCCCTTTTCGTTTGATAAATGCCATAATCCAAAATTATTTTTGAGAAACATTTTGCAAATAATAAAAAAGTATTCCATATTTGTTGCAGAATGATACAAGTAAACGTAAATAAAAACTGGTGGTGGCATAACGCAATAGCGTGATGTAATCCTTTTGTATACGTTTATTTTTTTATAAAAATATTTTAGAGGGTTGCTTGATAAAGCAGCCCTTTTTTGTTTTAAAGCCATGAAGAAAATACTAAACCACCTTTTTGAAAATAAGACCTTTAGCAGAGAAGAAGCACAGAAAATTCTCACTTCAATCTCTTTGGGCGAATTTAACAGCTCACAGATTGCTGCTTTTATTACAGCTTATGGCATGCGAAACATTACGGTAGAAGAACTGCAAGGTTTTAGAGATTCGATGCTTGAACTTTGTTTAAAGGTTGATTTTACAGACTTTGAACTGGTAGATCTTTGTGGTACCGGAGGCGATGGTAAGGATACTTTTAACATTTCTACTCTGGCTTCTTTTGTAGTGGCAGGCGCTGGGCATAAAGTTGCCAAACATGGTAATTATGGGGTTTCTTCTGGTTGCGGCTCATCCAATGTGATGGAATACTTGGGGTATACCTTTACCAATGATGAAAATAAGTTGAAACGAAGTTTAGATCAAGCCGGTATCTGTTTTTTACATGCGCCTTTGTTTAATCCTGCCATGAAAACTGTAGCGCCTATCCGTAAAGAATTGGGTGTTAAAACCTTCTTTAACATGTTAGGGCCAATGGTGAACCCAGCACAACCTAAAAATCAAATTGTAGGTGTTTTTAGTTTAGAATTGGCCCGTTTATATGCGTATTTATATCAGCAGACAGATAAAAACTATACCATTATCCATGCGGTTGATGGTTTTGATGAAGTTTCGTTGACCTGCGATTTTAAAACCTTTAGCAAAAAAGGAGAAGCACTACATCGCATTGCTGATTTGGGCTTTGAAGAAATTGCAGAAAAAGAAATCCAAGGGGGCGATACGGTAGAATCTTCTGCAGAGATTTTTACCAATATTTTAAGTGGGGCAGGTACAGATGCGCAAACCAATGTGGTGCTTTGCAATGCCGCTTTGGCCATTCAGACCATTAAACAAGACGTTTCTTTTGCAGATTGTTTTTATGAGGCAGAAGAATCATTAATGAGTAAAAAAGCATTGACAAGTTTTACCAAACTAATTAGTGCTTAAGCTAAAGAAAGTATAAACATTAAGGCATTAAGAATTGGTAATTGCTTAGTTTAACTTAGGTGTCTAAGATGGTAAAAACTGACACACCGCGCAACTTAACTTCTTAATGTTAAAAAAGAAGAGTAAACATTAAGGCATTAAGAAAGATAATGGGATAATTGCTTAGATTAACTTAGGTGTCTAAGATGGTAAAAATAGATATAACATCAAGCTTAATTTCTTAATGTTAAAACAATAAAAGAAAAATGAAACTGAAAATCTGTGGAATGAAACATGCCTCTAATATTGCAGCAGTAGCGGCTTTAGCACCTGACTATTTAGGCTTTATTTTCTATCCGAAATCGCCACGTTTCATCAGCGAAATTTCAGCAGAATTGATTAAGTATGTGCCACCTTCAATTAAAACTACTGGTGTTTTTGTAGATGAAGAATTAGAGACAGTTAAGGCATATGTCCTTAAATATAACTTAAAAGCGGTGCAACTGCATGGTCAAGAAAGTGTTGACTTTTGTGTAGCCATTAAAGCAATGGGAGTAGAAGTGATCAAAGCTTTTGGTATAGGACAGGACTTTGATTTTAAACAATTGGCACCTTATTTAGCTGTAGTAGATGCCTTTTTGTTCGATACCCAAACCCCAGCACATGGTGGTTCTGGTAAGATCTTCGACTGGACGCTGCTAGCAAGATACCCTTATGATAAACCTTATTTTTTGAGTGGAGGAATAGATTTGGTACATACTACAGCTATTAAAAGCATCAATGATCCTAGACTCTACGCTATAGATGTCAATAGCAGATTTGAGCTAGAACCTGGACTAAAAGATGTAGAAAAACTAAAAGAATTAATCGCAGCATTGAATTAGCACACCAACCATACTGATTTGGAGATATCTTAATCAAATGGTGAAACAATATAAACTATGGAATATTTTGTAAATGAAAGAGGTTATTACGGAGATTTTGGAGGAGCTTACATCCCCGAAATGTTATACCCAAATGTAGAAGAGTTAAGACAGCAATATCTTGCTATTATACACGATGAAAGCTTTCAACAAGAATTTAAGGCTTTACTTAAAGATTATGTTGGTCGTCCGTCGCCTTTGTACCTGGCCAAGCGTTTATCCCAAAAATATGGGGCAAATATCTTTCTCAAACGAGAAGATTTAAACCATACAGGAGCGCATAAAATTAACAACACCATTGGACAGATTTTATTGGCAGAGCGATTAGGGAAAAAACGGATCATTGCCGAAACAGGAGCAGGACAGCATGGTGTGGCCACAGCTACTGTATGTGCTTTGCGTGGTTTAGAGTGTGTGGTGTACATGGGCGAGGTAGATATCAAACGTCAGGCACCAAATGTAGCTCGAATGAAAATGCTAGGTGCTAAAGTTGTTCCGGCTACATCGGGTAGTAAAACTTTAAAAGATGCCACCAATGAAGCCATGAGAGATTGGATCAACAATCCGGTAGATACCCATTACATTATCGGATCAGTGGTTGGCCCACATCCTTATCCAGATATGGTAGCGATATTTCAGTCGATTATTTCGGAAGAAACCAAAAAACAGTTAATAGCACAAACTGGTAAATCAGAACCAGATTATGTGTTGGCTTGTGTAGGTGGAGGCAGTAATGCCATGGGCATGTTTTATCACTTCATTAACGATGAAAATGTAAAACTGATTGCTGTTGAAGCAGCAGGAAAAGGTGTAAACTCGGGTTTTTCGGCCGCCACTACCTTATTGGGTAAAGAAGGGGTTTTGCATGGCAGCAGAAGTATTTTAATGCAAACACCAGACGGACAGGTGGTAGAACCACATTCGGTTTCGGCAGGTTTAGATTACCCTGGCATTGGCCCACAACATGCGCACTTGTTTAAAACTGGTCGTGGACAATATGTTTCCATCACAGATGACGAATCGCTAAATGCTGGCTTATTGCTAACCCAATTAGAAGGTATTATTCCTGCTATAGAAAGCGCCCACGCCCTAGCTTATTTAGAATATATGAAATTTAATGGAGACGAAAATGTAGTGGTGTGTTTATCGGGCAGGGGAGATAAAGACATGGAAACTTATATGAAACACTTTGGATTGTAGTTGTGGGTGGTGGGTTATGAGTTGCGTGTTAGCGAGCTTATCAAACCATTTTCCATTTTAACTTCTTCCATTTTACCTTATTAATATGAACCGATTACAACAACTCTTCCAAAATAAAAAGAAAGACATTCTTTCTATCTATTATACCGCAGGTTATCCAAACCTAAATAATACCATGCAAATTGCTCAAGCTTTAGAAAAAGCAGGTGCAGATTTCTTGGAAATAGGCTTCCCTTATTCAGATCCTGTTGCAGATGGACCAATTATCCAAGCCAGCAGTAAACAGGCATTAGATAACGGCATGACTTTGCATTTGCTTTTTGAGCATTTAAAAGAACTCCGCCATATGGTAAAAATTCCGATTTTATTAATGGGTTATGTAAATCCAGTACTGCAATTTGGCGTTGAAAACTTTTGTAAAGCCTGCAAGGAAGTGGGTATAGATGGCTGTATCATTCCAGATCTACCGATGTACGAATATGAAGAGTTATACCAACCTGTATTTGAAGCGAATGGAATTAGTAATATCTTTTTGGTTACTCCGCAAACTTCTGAAGAACGGATTCGCAAGATAGATAGCCTGAGCAATGCCTTTATCTATTTGTTGTCATCTGCAGCCACTACAGGGAAAAATTTAGATGTTTCTGCCAATGCAAGAGCTTATTTTAGCCGTATCCAAAGCATGAAATTGAACAATCCATTAATGATTGGTTTTGGAATTTCAGATAAGCAGACTTTTGATTCGGCCAATGAATATGCCAGTGGAGCCATTATTGGAAGTGCTTTTGTAAAATGTTTAGCCCAAGGTGACCTGGAAGAAAATGTAAAAACATTTATGAAAGCATTTAGGGATTAATTACGATAGGTACTCGAAATATTAAATAATCCCAAGATAACCTTACGGGGTTTTATGTGCTATGTTCCTATATGTTTAGAAACCGTTCCTGTAGTAAGATTACAAAATTAAACCTAAGCTTGTTCCTGGCCTAATTTCTTTTGGCCAATACTTTTTAAATAAACAAAGCCGATTAATCCAGAAATCACAGAGGCACAAAGAATAGCAAATTTGGCTTCAAGAATATAGTCTGCATTGCTAAAAGAGAGCAAGGCGATAAATATCGACATGGTAAATCCAATTCCTGCCAACATACCAACCCCAATAATGTGTTTCCAGTTGGCCCCCGAAGGCAATTTGGCCAATTTTATTTTTACGGCAAACCAAGAAAAAAGGGTAACACCTAAAGTTTTACCCAAAAATAGACCTAATATAATACCCAAAGCAAGTGGCGAAGTTAACCCATCAACCATTTCTCGTTGAAAGGTAATATTGGTATTGGCCAAGGCAAAAATAGGCATGATGAGGTAATTTACGGGGAAAGTTAAAGCATGCTCTAATTTTTCTAATGGCGATTCGACAACACTGGTATTGGTAGGGATAGTGAATGCCAATAAAACCCCAGCAATGGTAGCATGAATGCCCGAGTGGTGTACAAAATACCATAGAAAAATACCTGGGATTAGATAGAACCATAAAGACTTTGCCTTAAAATAGTTCAATGCCAATAGCAAGACAAATATCCCACCAGCCATTAACAGGTAACTCCAATGGATCTGGTCAGTGTAAAATATCGCAATAACTAAAATAGCTCCTAGATCATCGGCAATGGCAAGAGCAGCCAAAAATATTTTTAAAGAAGCTGGTACGCTTTTGCCTAACATGGCAATAATGGCCAAAGCAAAAGCAATATCTGTAGCCATTGGAATACCCCAGCCAGAAGCAGTATCTTCACCTTTGTTAAAAAAGAAAAAGATCAAAGAAGGAACAATCATCCCTCCAAATGCAGCTAAAACAGGTAAAGAAGCTTTTTTTACACTAGATAGCTCGCCCTCTAACAACTCCCGTTTAATCTCTAAGCCTACCAACAAGAAAAAGACAGCCATTAAGCCGTCATTTATCCAAGCCGAAATACTGTATTTAACGGCTACCGTACCCACGTTAAAACCTAGTTCTTGAGCTAAAAAATGAGAAAAACCAGTTGCGCTTCCAGAATTGGCAATGAGTAAAGATATCACCACGCAAATGAGCAGCAGTAGGCCACCAATTTTTCCAGATTGGAAGAACTTTTTAAAAACAGTGAGGTTTATTTTGTTCGCCATGCCCTAAAAATAGGGAAATATGTGGTGGTAGCCAATTTTTATAGGTTTAACTTCTTTTCAATCCTTTAAAGAAAATATAAAATGAGGTATTTTGACAGGATAGAGGCTATAAAAAATCTTCTAAATTTCCTTTACCCTCACGAATAACTTCAAAGTCGCCAGAGGTACAATCAATAACTGTTGAAGCCTCGTTATCGCCATAACCACCATCAACTACTACATCAACCAGTTCTTGATATTTCTCGTAGATCAATTCAGGATCAGTAGAATATTCTACCAGTTCGTCTTCATCTTTGATTGAGGTAGAAATGATCGGATTACCCAAAGCTTCAACAATACTTCGAGCAATTACATTATCGGGTACACGAATACCAACGGTTTTTTTATTAGAGCTCAATAACTTTGGTACGTTATTGTTTGCATTAAAGATAAAGGTAAATGGGCCTGGTAAAGCCTTCTTTAAAATTCTAAAAACAGTAGTGTCAATAGGCTTGATAAAATCAGAAATGTGTCTTAGGTCAGAGCAGATAAAAGAAAAATTGGCTTTTTCTGGCTTAATGCCACGAATGCGACAAATTTTCTCAATTGCTTTTTGATTGGTAATGTCGCAGCCCAATCCATAAACAGTATCGGTAGGGTAAATGATTAAACCACCTTTTTTCAATACCTCTACAACTTGTTCAATAGCTTTAGGGTTTGGGTTTTCTGGATAGATCTTAATTAGCATACTCAAAAATAACAAAAATAAGCCTGCACTTGTTTAATATCATTAGATTATAATTACATTTAATAGATACGAAAACTTGTTCTGGTATAACGGTATGTTTAAATTTGAGTGGATATAAATGGAACTAGAATGGACATCCAGTCCTTTATAAAGCTCATTTAATTAAATAAATTATCGTCTCAATAATATAAGTACACTTTGCTAAACATTTGTAAAATATGAGAAAAGCGTTTATTGCCATTGCTGCATTTTTAATTGCCCTAACTGTAATGTTGGGCTTGTATCAACCATTTCTATGGTGGACTTTTTTATTTACTGGTCCGTTTGTTTTGTTAGGTGTTTACGATCTGTACCAACCCAAACATAGTATTGTAAGAAATTACCCCGTATTTGGGAGATTGAGATATTTTATGGAAGAGCTGAGACCTAAGGTTTATCAATATTTTGTAGAAAGCGATACCAATGGCAAGCCTTTTAGTAGATTAAATCGCTCATTGATTTACCAAAGAGCCAAAAAAGATAACGATACCATTCCTTTTGGTACACAGTTAGATGTGTACGAAAATGGTTACGAATGGTTAAGCCATAGCATTGCGGCCATTAGCCACCATGAGCTCGATTTAAGCCCAAGGGTAATGGTAGGAGGGCCAGAATGTAAACAGCCTTATTCTGCCAGTATCTATAATATTTCTGCAATGAGTTTTGGCTCGTTAAGCCAGAATGCAATTTTAGCTTTAAATGGTGGAGCCAAAATGGGCAACTTTGCCCATAATACTGGAGAAGGTGGCATTAGCGATTATCATGCAGGGCCGGGAGGCGATTTGATTTGGCAAATAGGAACAGGTTATTTTGGCTGTAGACACCACGATGGTAGCTTTAATTACGAAGCTTTTGCAGAACGTTCGCAAACGCCAAATGTGCGGATGATTGAAATTAAACTCTCTCAAGGAGCTAAACCCGGTCATGGAGGAATTTTGCCAGCTAAAAAGGTAACACCCGAAATTGCTAGGATCCGTTTGGTAAAAGAAGGTTTTGATGTGATTTCTCCTCCTGCCCATGCGGCATTTTCTACGCCTTTAGAAATGATGGCATTTGTGAAAAAATTAAGGGAACTGTCTGGTGGTAAACCTATTGGTTTTAAGCTATGTATTGGTCGCCGAAGCGAGTTTTTTGCCATTTGCAAGGCTATGATAGAAACAGGAATCTATGTAGACTTTATTACTGTTGATGGTGGCGAAGGCGGTACTGGAGCTGCACCACAAGAGTTTTCAAATGCAGTGGGTATGCCACTTAGAGAAGGGGTAGCTTTTGTTTACGATGTATTGAGCGGCTTTAATTTGAAGAAACACATCAAGATCATTGCCTCGGGTAAAATATCTTCGGGATTTGATTTAGTCAAAAATATTGCATTAGGGGCTGATCTATGTAATTCTGCAAGAGGAATGATGTTTGCCTTAGGTTGTATTCAGGCATTAGAATGTAACAGCAATACCTGTCCAACGGGTGTAGCCACACAAGATGCAAGTTTAATGAAAGGACTTGTGGTAGAAGATAAAACGGTAAGGGTGTTTAACTTTCAACGTTTAACAGTTCAAAGTGCGGTAGAATTGTTGGGTGCCGCTGGTTTGCGCCATCCTTATCAATTAACAAGGGCTTATATTAACCGCAGGATAGGTCAAAACATCATGCAGTCTTATATGGAAACCTTTCCTTATATACCAGAAGGTAGCTTATTGCAAACTCCTTATCCTTCGCAACATGAATTGGGAATGACCTTAAGTACTTCGGCCAGTTTCTCGCCAACAGATTATAAGGTTTCATTGGTCGATTATCAGCACGCTAACCCTCATCAATAATTATATCAAACTATCCATACCACATGATCCATTACCAAATAGAAAATGATTTAAGTGCTGAAGAATTTAGAAATGTACTTGTAAAGTCTACCTTGGGCGAAAGAAGACCTGTTGACGAGCCAGAAAGAATCGCTAAAATGCTGGAGCATGGTAACCTTATTGTAACTGCCAGGAGTGAGGGGAAACTGGTAGGTGTGTCTCGTTCATTAACGGATTTCGCATTTTGCACCTATCTATCAGATTTAGCGGTTGACGAAGATTATCAGAAACTGGGCATAGGTAAAGAGTTGATCAGGCAAACGAAATTGGCAAGCCCACAAGCAAAGCTGATTTTATTGGCTGCCCCAAAAGCGGTGGGTTATTATCCTAAAACGGGAATGAAACAATTCGAGTATTGCTTTCTTTTAGATGATGTGAATGAACTGAAGTAATTATGTAGCATATAACTGTTGGCGGGGACGCCAACAGGAGCAAAAAAATAACACATAAAAAAACGCTTGGCATTACACCAAGCGATTTTTTATTTTTAGTTATTGTTTCTCGTAGTCTTCGACAGGCTCAGACTGACAGTTTTGTTTGTAGTGAATAGCTTTATCACTAGTCTCACTACTCCTATGGTTTAATTTTTATTTTTTAATTAAAATTCAGCGCTTTTCGGAAATCTTGGAAATGCAATCACATCTCTAATATTGGTCATACCGGTAACGAACAATACCAAACGCTCAAAACCTAAACCAAAACCAGCATGCGGTGCAGAACCAAAACGGCGGGTATCTAAATACCACCACAATTCTTCCTGCGGAATATTCATTTCTTCCATACGTTGGGTTAATTTATCCATACGTTCTTCACGTTGTGAGCCACCAATCATTTCGCCAATTCCTGGGAAAAGAATATCCATTGCTGCAACAGTTTTACCATCATCATTCATTCGCATGTAAAACGATTTGATGTCTTTAGGGTAATCTGTTAAAATTACTGGTTTCTTAAAATGTTTCTCTACCAAGTAACGCTCGTGCTCACTCTGTAAATCAGCTCCCCACTCGTCAATCAGATATTTGAATTGTTTTTTCTGGTTAGGCTTAGAATGTTTTAAAATCTGGATAGCCTCGGTATAAGTTAAACGCTGAAATTCGTTTTCTAAACAGAAGTTTAATTTTTCAATTAACGATAGTTCACTTCTTTCTTGTTGTGGTTTAGATTTCTCTTCTTCCAACAAACGTTCATTTAAAAATGCAATCTCATCTTTGCAGTTCTCCAAAGCATAGTTGATCACATATTTCATCATGTCTTCGGCCAATTGCATGTTGTTTTCTAAATCTGCAAAAGCAATTTCAGGCTCAATCATCCAAAACTCAGCCAAGTGGCGGGTTGTATTAGAATTTTCAGCCCTAAAAGTTGGTCCAAAAGTATAGATTTGACCAAAAGCCATTGCTGCTAATTCGCCTTCAAGCTGACCAGAAACGGTTAAGTTGGTAGCGCGACCAAAGAAGTCGGCAGAAAAATCTACTTTACCTTCTTCTGTACGTGGCGTATTGTCGAAATCTAAAGTCGTTACTTTAAACATTTCGCCTGCACCCTCTGCATCACTTGCAGTAATTACTGGAGTGTGCATGTACACAAAACCACGCTCGTTGTAAAATTGATGTATAGCAAAAGCCAAAGCATGGCGCACTTTAAATACGGCATTAAAAGTATTGGTACGGAAACGCAAATGCGCTTTTTCTCTTAAAAATTCTAAACTGTGCTTTTTAGGCTGTAAAGGATATTCTTCGGCATTACTGTCGCCAAGAATTTCGATAGTTGCCGCTTTAATATCTACCTTCTGACCTTTACCCAAAGACTCTACCAAAGTACCTACAACGGCAATGGCAGCACCAGTAGTAATGCGTTTTAAAAGTTCTTCTGGCGTATTGGCAAAATCTACTACAATTTGGATATTGCCCATGCAAGATCCATCATTCAATGCGATAAACTGGTTATTGCGAAAGGTGCGAACCCAACCCATTACCCTAACTTCTGTATCAAATGCTGTAGAATCCAGCAGGTCTTTTATTTTTTCTCTCTGTATCATGCTCAATAGCTTTATAAGGGCGTCAAAAATAAGGATTTAAACCTAAAAAACCTCATTTGTTTGGGCTTAAGTTTTTATAAAATCGTTTTTTCTTTCCCAAGGAATATGATTAAGTTTGTTTTTGCTAAAACCCATTCTTAATTGTGCTCGACCTCTTAAAAAAGCTAAACGGTAAAAGACTTATTGGCGATCCTAATTTATTTTCTTTAGAAGAGAGGATTTTTAATACCGTTTGTATCATCGCTTTTATTACCATGTGTTTCGAGGTGCCATTTAACTTTTTTATAGGGTTGGTTGTGCCGGGCTTTCTTTGTGTTTTTGGTGTATTGTTCTCAGCCTATCTTTATTATATTTCTCGTTTCAAAAGAAGGTCCTCGTTTGGTATCAAGTTGTTTTGTCTCATTTGCAATGTCTGTTTTGCCATCAATTACTTTTACAATTCGGGAGTATACGGACCAAATTTATTGCTATTCTCTTTGGTGTTTTTAATGATTGTAGCGATAATTCCAAAAGCGCATTTTAAAATATGGCTTCCCATCAATGTAGTTTTGGTATTGACTATTTTAATTGTAGAATATCTTGATCCTCAGTTGATACCTAATGCTTATGCCGATCCATTAAGTAAAACAATAGATTTTGGTGTTACCTATTTGGTTGTGGTGGTATTGATCTATTTTGCCATCAGTTACATCAGGGAGAACTATGATTATGAAAGAATTTTGGTGCTGAAAAAGAACATCGCAATTGAAGCGCAAAATACAAGGATTATAGAGCAAAACAGTGAGCTTGAAAGGTTGAATGTAGAGAAAAACAAATTGTTTTCTATTGTAACCCACGATATTAGATCGCCCTTAAGTTCTATTCAAAGTTATTTAGAGATTTTAACCGAGCACGATATTGACCAAGAAGAACGAATGAGTCTTGAACAACAGCTCCTTCAAATTACAAGAGACACTTCAGATATGTTAACCAATCTATTGTCGTGGTCTAAAACGCAAATGGAAGGTGCGCATGTAGATTTGGTCGTTTTGCCGGTAAGAGAAGCGTTGCTGAATGGTTTAAGTATAGAAAAGAATATCGCCCTTAGAAAAGGAGTGGAGCTGGTAATTTCGAGTGATGAAGATTTTGCCATTATAGCCGATCAAAATATGTTTCAATTGGTATTGCGTAACTTGGTAAGTAATGCCATTAAATTTACGCAACCTGATGGTTTAATTACAGTGAGCACATTGGTAGACAATGACCATTGCCAGATCAAGATTAAAGATAATGGCCGTGGAATTGATCCCGTACAGCAAGAGAAGCTGTTTAGGCTAAAAGCATCTTCAACCTTTGGTACGCATAATGAAAGAGGAATTGGCTTAGGCTTATTGTTGTGCAAAGAATATACCGATCTGCAAGGAGGTAAAATCTGGTTCGAAAGTAATGTAGACGAAGGTTCTATATTTTATCTTTCATTCAAATTGGCTTAATTAATCGATAGGGAGGAGGATAAAAAACGAAGCACCTTTGTTTTTGCCTTCACTTTCTGCCCAAACTTTTCCATTGTGTAGTTCGATAAGCATTTTAACGATAGATAAGCCTATGCCATTAGAGTGTTCCTTTCCGGTAGGTACAGCACTTAGTTTAGCAAACTTGATAAATAATCGATCCATGTCTTCTGGGAGTAAACCCTGTCCTTGATCTTTAAATTCGATCAATAGCTCTTTGTTTGTTGTTGGGCTTACATTGATATGGACTTCTGTGTCTGGTTCTGCATATTTTAAAGCATTGCTTAAGAGATTTTCAAAAGCATCTTGCAATCTTGTTGCATCTGCTAGAATGATAGGCGTGCAATTGCAAGAAATTTTAATGTGCTGTCTCTTTTGTTGGGCAATGAGTTGAAAATTCTTTTTTGTGTTGGATAGGATGTTAAAAACATCGACCTCATTTATATTTAACCTAAAGCTGCCATTTTCTATTTGAGATAGATCTAAGAGGTTGTTTAGACTTGTGAGTACATTATTGGCCGATGTTTTAATTCTATCAGCAAAGTCGGCTACAATTTTGGGATCATCAGCTTTTCTTTTGATCAGTTCGGCCGAAAGAGAAATGGTGGTGTTTGGATTTTTAAGATCGTGAACAATTCTGTTCATCATATCTGTTTGTGTGCGTAGGGCTTTACGGGTAGCTAAACGTAGCTCAAGCTCGTCCATTACAATAGACGATAAGGTTTCTAGCATCTTTAGTTGTTTGGGGCTTACTGCTCTTGGTTGGATGTCTAAAACGCAAAGTGTACCCAATTGTAAGCCTTCAATTGTTTTTAATGGTGCGCCAGCGTAAAACCGCACCCCATTTTCCATAGCTACAAATGGATTACTAAGGAGCTCAGGTATTTCGAGCGTATTCTCAATCAATGTAATATCGTCATTTAATATGGCTACAGAGCAAAAGCTGTCTTTTCTATCGATCTCGGTGGCAGCCAATGGGCTGATATTGGTTTTGAAGAAAACGCGTTCGCGATCTACAAAAGTTACTTGGGCAATAGGGGTGTCGAATATTTGCGCAGCTAGAATGGCAATTTTATCGAAAGTGTGTTCGGTTGGTGTATCCAAAATATCGTAGGTATGCAGCTTTTGTATACGCTCATTGTCGTTTGCTGGAATGATGGACTTTGGAAATGAAAAGCTGCTCATATGTATTGTTCAATATTTTGGTTAACAAATATACCTGAATGGAATGAACTTTTTTTTATGGGTTATTTTTTGTTTTTTTTTAATAAATAATTATTTATTTTGATTTTTTGTCAAGTAATATGGTATTTTTATCTTTTAATGTTAAAAATTTATAATTATTAGTCATTATTTCTGTTAATTTTCAATTTGTATGTGTTTTATTTGATTTATATTGTGTTTAAATGTGTAATATTTTAATTAATGTGATTTATTTTATCTATTTTTTATAAAAAAATAGATAAAAAATAAAATTAATATGATTTTTTAAATGAAATTTCATTATATTTGACCTGTTCATACAAAAAAGTACATTTATATTTGGTTTGATTAAAGCTCTGGTTGGATGGCCAGAGCTTTTTCATTTACTAAATGGTTTTAAAATGGCAGTGAACTTTAACTTACTTCAAATACAACCTCAATCTCGACTATAAAAAAAGACCAGCCGAATTTTCGACTGGTCTTTTTTATATTGAATAGCTTTAAGCTACTTTATTCTTATGCTAATACTTTAGTTACTAGGTCGGCTGCATCTTTCAAGGCAATTGCCGAGTAAACCTTTAAGCCAGAATCGTCAATTAATTGTTTTGCTTCAACTGCATTTGTACCTTGTAAACGGCAAATAATAGGAACTGGTACATCGCCAATTTCTTTATAAGCGTCAATCACACCTTGTGCAACTCTATCGCAACGTACAATACCACCAAAGATATTGATCAATATTGCTTTAACATTAGGGTCTTTTAAAATGATATTGAAACCTGCTTTTACGGTAGTTGCATTAGCAGTTCCACCAACGTCTAAGAAGTTGGCAGGCTCGCCTCCAGCAATTTTAATGATATCCATTGTAGCCATCGCTAAACCAGCACCATTAACCATACAGCCAACGTTACCATCAAGTTTAACATAGTTCAAGTTGCTTTCGCTCGCTTCAACATCAGTTGGATCTTCTTCCAATTTATCACGCATTGCTGCATAATCAGGGTGACGGAACAAAGCGTTCTCATCTAGATCAACCTTTGCGTCAACAGCTATAATTTTATCATCACTGGTTTTTAAAACCGGGTTGATTTCAAACATTGAAGAATCTGTAGCATCATAAGCTTTATAAAGTGCAGTAATGAACTTTACCATTTCTTTATGTGCTGCACCAGATAAACCTAGGTTAAAAGCAATTTTACGAGCTTGGAAACCTTGTAAACCAACTTTAGGATCAATTTCTTCTTTGAAAATTAAATGAGGGGCGTGTTCTGCAACCTCTTCAATGTCCATTCCGCCTTCAGTACTATACATGATAATGTTAGTTCCGTTTGCACGGTTTAATAAAACACTCACATAAAACTCTTTAGTTTCAGATGCACCTGGATAATAAACATCCTGGGCAACCAAAATTTTGTGTACTTTTTTGCCTTCTGCACCAGTTTGTGGTGTAACCAATTGCATACCTAAAATATCGGTAGCTCTTTGTTTAACCTCATCTAAGTTTTTAGCCAGCTTTACACCGCCACCTTTACCTCTACCACCTGCATGGATTTGTGCTTTAATCACAACCCAGTCAGAGTTATAGTCAGTTTTCATTTTCTTAGCCGCTTCTACAGCCTGATCAACAGTCTCAGCTACAATGCCTTCTTGTACAGCAACGCCAAAACTCTTTAAAATTTGTTTACCTTGATATTCGTGGATATTCATTTGCTCAAAAATTTGCTCAAATCTACAATTTCAAATGCTTTATACAAATAGTAAGCTGCATTTTAGTAGAAAGTATTTACTTTAAAAGTATAAAGTACTTGGTAGGAAGTAGAAAGACCTAATACCTATTAGTTATTTGTCTTAAGTTGTGATAGTAGGAGTTCCTTTTTGTTGGCAACTGCCAACTGAAAACCGTCAACTGATCTTTTACTTCCAGCTTTTAAGGTAAAGGTGCGTTCGCCTAATAATACAATTACACAATTGAGCAATTAACCAATTAAACAATTGTGTAACTTTGCCAAATGCTAAAAGCTACAGGAATTAAAAAAGCATATGGAACACTATCTATCTTAAAAGGGGTAGACTTTGAGGTTGCAAAAGGAGAAATAGTGAGCATTATTGGCGCATCTGGCGCTGGTAAAAGTACACTATTGCACATTTTAGGTAGTTTGGATAAACCAGATGAAGGAACAGTAGAATTAAAGGGAACGGTAATCAATAAACTTTCTGGAGAGCTATTGAGTGTTTTCAGAAATCAGAATATTGGTTTTATCTTTCAGTTTCATCATTTGTTGCCAGAGTTTACAGCTTTAGAAAATATATGCATTCCAGCTTATATTGCCAAAAAAAGCAAAAAGGATGCAGAGAAAAGAGCATACGAATTATTAGATCTTTTGGGCTTGAGAGAACGGGCAGACCATAAGCCCAATCAGTTATCGGGAGGCGAGCAACAACGTATTGCTGTAGCCAGGGCTTTGATCAATGATCCTGCTATTGTATTGGCAGATGAACCTTCTGGAAATCTGGACTCGGCCAATGCCAGTGCTTTGCATCAGTTATTTATTAATTTACGCGATAATTTTAACCAAACTTTTGTGATTGTAACACATAATGAAGACTTGGCAAAAATTAGCGACCGCATAGTGACCATGAAAGATGGTTTTATAATTTAATTAGAAAATTGAAAATATTAATTACAGGAGGTAAATCGGCCACAGCTTTAAAACTGTTAAAGGCATTTACCGAACATGAAATGGTGTTGGCAGATTACGATGAGGTGCCTTCATTCTCCTCTGCTGCTTATCGATTTGTTAGTCTTGGCGCTAAAAATGAAGATACGTTAGCCCATACACTCTTAAATAATTGTTTGGATGAAAATGTAGCCGCAATTTTACCACTTCATGATTTTGAGATAGAAGCACTAGCTAAGGCAACGATATTATTTAAAGAATTTAATATTGAGGTGCTATTGCCCAATCAAGGAGATTTAATGCAGTATCTTAATTCGAAAAAATCAACGAACTGGGCAGTTTTTAATCATGGAAACCTGATTTTTGCCACAGAACCAAATGAAACGCTTATAGCTTTAGCCCAGGCAACTCATTTAAATGGTGCCTATTATGTGAGTGAAGATGATGGGCAACTCAATTTAGCGCTAATTACCATTTAATTCTCTTTCAGTGGCATTCGAACAATATATAGAAAATAAAAAAGCATTTGTTTTAGGCTTGGATAATGTTTTGTATCCTGAAAAAGATTATTTGTTGCAGGTATATTACTTGTTTTCAGAATTTATGACCTATTCGGAACAGTTAGATTCAAAAGCGGTAATTGCTTTCATGCAAGACGAATTTGCTGCTCATGGAGCGGAAGCTATTTTTGAAAAAACGGCTGTGAAATTTAATATCCCCGAAAAATATAAGGTCAATTTTGCACTCCTTCATCAAAATGCAAGATTACCATTAAAACTATTGTTGTTTCAGCAAGTATTGTCGTTTTTACAAGAAATTGTAGTAGAACGTAAAGAAATCTATTTGTTGGTTAATAGCGATCCATTGCAACAAATCAATAAGATTAAACAAATGGAATGGCATGGTTTGGAACAATATTTAAAATTATATTTTACCGAAGAATTTGAAGTCGAGCCTTCGATAAAAAGCTTACAATTTGTAATCGATCAACACCATTTAAATAAAGAAGAAATGCTAATGATAGGAGCTACAGATAAAGAACAGGCTATTGCTGCAGTTGCAGGTATAGATTATTTAACTGTAACAAAACTATTGTAGATTTTTTTTCGTTAATTCGCATTATCAATCTATTAAATTCAAGATGAAATTAAAACATACTACCTTAACACTTATTGTATTGGCTGTTACAGCTTTAAGCGCTTGTAAATCAAAAAATCCTACGCCAGACCCGCCTACACCACCTACTAATACAAGTAGGGCAGACCTATCGAGAGATTCTATCTTTCTGTATGCAAAGCAGATCTATTATTGGAATACAGCATTGCCAACATACGAGAATTTTAACCCACGTAGATTTAATACTTTAACCAAAGACTTTGACAATTACGAAAAAGAATTGGTTGCATTGGCAAATTCTGCCATCAATCCTGCTACAGGAATAGGTTATGAGTCGGTAAGCAATAACACAGATACCAAATATTCTTACATTTTTGATAAAGCAAATAAAAATGCAGTAGCTTATGTTCCAAATGCAACTAGTTCTGTAGATTTAGAAGGAAACGGAAGTGATGTAGGTGTTAGAATTGGCTTTTATGGTACTACAGCAAGTTATATTATTTATATGACTGCAGTATATGAAAACTCACCTGCCGCAAAAGCTGGATTAGTAAGAGGAGATAGAATAACAAAAGTAAATGGGGTAGCTTATGGTACTGATTATACCTTAGAAAAAGCATTGACTGTAGCAGATGCTATGGACAAAAGTGTTTCAATCGAAGGGATAAAAGGCAGTGATGGTAGTACTTTTACTTTATCGTTAACAAAAACTTCATACAAAAGCAGTCCAATTTATAAAAGTAAAATTATCCCTGCTGGTGCAAAGAAAATAGGATACTTGGCTTATGCTAGATTTTCTAGTGCCGCTAACTCTAATACTGAATTAACTAATATCTTTAATGACTTTGCCACAAATGGGGTTACTGATCTGGTTATTGATTTGAGATACAATGGCGGTGGTTATGTGAATACTGCAGAATATTTAATTAATTTAATTGTGCCTGCAAGTAAGGCCTCTGGTACCATGTTTACAGAGTATTACAATGCTACAATGCAAGCAGGTGGGGCTACTATTTTAGCCAAACAGCCTTTATTAGATGCTGATGGAAAAGTTCGTTATAATAATGGAAGAATGTTGACTTATGCTGATGTTTCTTATAGCGTAGCGGATAATACCACCTTATTTTCTAAAAGAGGTAGTTTAAATAATGTACAAAATGTAGTGTTTTTGGTTTCGGGCAGTACAGCTTCAGCTAGTGAATTGGTAATTAATTCATTAAAGCCACAAATGAATGTGAAATTGGTAGGTACAAAAACATACGGTAAACCAATTGGTTTTTTCCCGATCACTATTGAAAACAAGTATGATGTATATTATTCATTATTTGAAACAAAAAACTCATTGAACCAAGGTGGCTATTATGATGGTATGATACCTGATAATGTATTAAGTGAAGTGCCGACAGGAACTGTAATGTATAATTTTGGAGATACCAATGATTTTTACCTTAAAACTGCAGTCAATATGTTACAGCCAGGTACTATTACTACTGGTACAAGTACGCTAAACAAAACAATGTCTGCCAAAGTTTTATCTACTTTAAACGTGAATACAGCTAACGTACTCAATCCTGATCTGATCAATAAAGAATTTGTTGGGATGATTGATACCAAGCATACCATCAAAAAATAAAATAAGAGGCCGCAACTAGCGGCCTTTTTTGTTTACACCCTTTTAATTTTTACATTTAAATCATAAAATTTACAATCGATTTTTTGCTGAATACGTAAAATTTAGTTAAGCTTGTTTAACAAATACATAATAACTATGACTGCCGAATTGATAGAAAAAGAAGAAATAGATGTTAGTAAAATTATAGCTGCTGATACCCAACTTTCTGAAGAACTAAAGAATAGATTAATAGCCACCCAACGTTTGGGTAATGAGTTTAAAGCAAAAGCTACCATCACATTTAATACCACCGAAGGTTACAAGCGGGTAACCACAACCGTTTGGTCGGTAACCGAAAAATATATCCAATTGAAAAACAATATCCATATCCCAATTAAGTGTATTGTTGATATTGATTTTTAATCAAAAAAAATCCCAGTTTATGATTTAAACTGGGATTTTATATTTTAAATGGAAACTTATTGTTTCTTCATCTGCAAGGTTTCTCTAAATATGGCTTGGATATCTTTTTGCTTGTCAATATTGATAATTACTTCTTGAATGGCATTTGCAGCATCTACAAAAAACGTTTTGTTGATGTTTTTGAACTCATCGGTTGCTTTATGGTAATCTTTGTGGTCTTCAACACCAAAATAGATAAATGGAATGTTTTTAGCATTAAAAGCACCTTGATCACTTTGGTTGGTCCAATCGTCATGGCCAAGTTTAGGGTCGTCATGGCCAAATAATACCTTGATGTTTGGATTTGTTGTAGTGAAGTATGGTTTAAGCTGAGGATATTTAAAGGTACCAACAGCATACAATTCGCCTTTATCATTATGGCTAATCATATCCATGTTAATGTTCAGTTTAATTTTATCCAATGCAACCGGCGGATTGGCTACAAAAGCTTTTGCTCCCTGTAAACCCATTTCCTCTGCATCAAAAATGGCAAATATTAAGGTGTTATTAGGTTTGTTTTTGGTAAAATATTTGGCAAACTGCAATAGACCAGCTACTCCAGAAGCATTATCGTCGGCACCGTTGTAAACCTCGTCTTTGATGATACCGATATGGTCATAATGGGCAGAGATCACAATTACATTATCTGTTTTTCCAGGGATATAGGCAATCAGGTTTTTACCCTGTATAGCTGCTGCACCATTTCTACCTTTAACTTCAAAGCTCTGCTCATACCCGCCTTGGCCTGGATAAGGTTTTAAGCCAATCTCTTTTAATCTTCCTGTTAAATAGGTTCTTGCCATCTCTCCACCTTTTGTGCCTGTTTTACGGCCTTCGTAAGCATCAGAAGAGAGTGTTTCTACGTCTTTAAGTAATTGTTCGCTTGTTGGAGCAGTGTTAGTGGTTTTCATCGAGCCACAGCTCATTAACAAGGCCAATGGGATCAGGAATATTTTTTTCATTTAGATGTACTTTATTTTAAAATATAGGTAAAGATATAGTTTTATAGAATAAGCGTGTAAATTTTGTAAAAACTTAATAAACAATCTTGATGTTGTAGTTTTTAGACTTAATTTGGAGTATTATTAATTTGTATTGAATTGTATAGTTCAATACCCAATACAGAAAAAAAATGGAATATAGACGTTTAGGAAAATCAGGTTTACAGGTAAGTGCACTTTCTTTTGGTAGTTGGTTAACTTTTGGAAACCAGATTAGCGATAAAATGGCTGATGAGCTAATGGGTGTAGCTTATGATGCAGGAGTGAATTTTTTCGATAATGCTGAAGGCTATGCCGAGGGCAAATCGGAAATTGTGATGGGAAAGATTCTGAAAGACCAAAAATGGGATAGAGAATCTTTTGTGGTTTCGAGTAAGGTGTTTTTCGGAACTGAAAATAAAGGGCCAAATAGGGTAGGCTTATCTCGTAAACATGTAATTGAAGCTTGTAATGCAGCTTTGAAGCGTTTGCAAGTAGACTATTTAGATCTTTACTTTTGCCACAGACCAGATAAAAACACACCTATTGAAGAAACGGTATGGGCAATGAACACCTTATTGCAACAAGGTAAAATATTGTACTGGGGAACTTCTGAATGGAGTGCAGCAGAATTAATGGAAGCCATTGCCATTGCTAAACAATACAATTTAATTGGTCCAACAATGGAGCAACCGCAATATAACCTGGTTGAGCGAAATAAATTGGAAAATGAATATTTGCATTTGTTTAAAGAACATGGTTTGGGTACAACCATTTGGTCGCCATTGGCATCTGGATTATTGTCTGGAAAATACACATCTGGCGATACCAAAAATACACGTTTGGAGTTACAAGGAATGGATTGGCTAAAGGATAGGGTATTGGCAGAAGAAAAGATGAAAAAGGTTGTTGAGCTGCAAAAATTAGCCGATCGAATGAATTTGCCATTGGCCAAACTATCTATCGCTTGGTGTCTTAAAAATCCGAATGTGAGTACCGTAATTTTGGGCGCTTCAAAAACTGCACAATTAAAAGAGAATTTAACTGTTTTGGAGGTGGTGCCCTTATTAACAGATCAGGTAATGACCGAAATTGAAGATATAATGGGTACAAAACCAGAGTTGCCACAATTTTAAATATTGCTGCAAACTAAAAAGCTCCTAAGGTGATCTTAGGAGCTTTTTTTATGCGGTGTAGCTTAGTAATAAGTTAAGCGTACTACACCAGCTAGTTTTTTGGCTAACCTGATTACTTGGCGGGTATAACCATATTCGTTATCATACCATGCATATAAAACTACAGACTTGCTGTCTTTAGAGATGATGGTTGCAGGTCCATCTACAATAGAAGCGTGGCTATTGCCAATCAAATCTGTACTTACCAATTCATTAGAAATAGAATATTCCAATTGCTCAGACAAGTCTCCAAATAGAGAAGCCTGTTTTAAAACAGCTTGGACATCTTCTTTGGTGGTAATTTGATTAAGCGATAGGTTTAAGATCGCTAACGAGACATTTGGTGTAGGTACACGAACTGCATTTCCTGTTAATTTTCCAGCTAAATGTGGAATTACTTTGGCTACGGCCTTATCGGCACCAGTTTCTGTAATTACTAAATTTAAGGCTGCAGAGCGACCTCTTCTATATTTTTTATGGTAATTGTCTAATAAATTTTGATCATTGGTATAAGAATGTACCGTTTCAATATGGCCTTTATCAATACCAAATGCAGAATCAATCACTTTTAAAACCGGAACAATCGCATTAGTAGTACAAGATGCATTAGAAAAAATGGTTTCAGTTTCGTAGTTGAAATCAGTATCGTTAATTCCGGTTACGATATTTGGAATGTCGCCTTTGGCCGGTGCGGTTAATAAAACCTTGCTGATCCCTTTGGCGCCTAAATGTCTTGATAAGCCCTCACGATCGCGGTAAACGCCTGTATTGTCAATTAACAAAGCATCTTCAATACCATAGCTGGTGTAATCTGCATCTTCAGGATTTTTGGCTACGATAAAATAAATCGTTTGTCCGTTGATGACCAAAGCTTTGTTCTCGAAATCTTCTATAATGGTACCGTTAAATGGACCATGGATAGAATCTGTGCGCAGAAGTTCGGCACGTTTGGTTAACTCATCGTCACTGTAAGATCGGGTTACAATAGCTCTTAAGCGTAATTGCTCGCCTTTTCCAGCCTGTACAATCAATTCGCGAGCCGCAATTCTTCCAATCCTGCCAAAACCAAATAAAACCACATCTTTAGGTTTCAAATTGATTTTGTCTTTTCCGATGTGTTTGCTAAGCTTGCTGATCACAAAATCGTGCATAGAAGCATAAGTGTTGTTCTCATCGAGCCATTCTGCAGCCAATCGACCAATATCAATACGAGAAGGGGCGATGTTGCATTTTGCAATGGTAGCAGCAAGTTCTAATGTTTCATAAATAGAAATATCTTTCTCACTAACTTCTTTGGCGTATTGATGGTAGGCTAATATTTCACTACTACCAACGTCGAATAGGGGTTTACGAAAAAGGACCAATTCGATTGAGCGATCGAACCATAATTGTCCAACTACACTGATGAGTTCCAGTGCTTTCTTTTCCTTTTCAATCCAGTTTTGAAACTCTGATTGATATTTGTTTAACATACAATAAATTAATTTGGTTAGAATGGCACAAAAGTAAAAAAGATCGGGCGAGTACCCAATCTTTTTCTAATTATTATCTGCGATTTTAATCGCCATGTATTTAAAACTTAACCTAAATAAGATTTTAGGATTTTGCTACGTGAAGTGTGACGTAAACGTTGCAATGCTTTATCCTTAATCTGACGAACACGCTCACGGGTTAAATTGAATTTCTCACCAATTTCTTCTAACGAAAGCGGGTGGTTTGTGCTTAAACCAAAGAATAAAACAATAATTTCACGCTCACGTTCCGTTAAAGTAGATAAAGAACGTTTGATCTCTTCAGAAAGCGATTCGTTGATCAAATTGCTATCTGTATTTGGCTCGTGGTTTTCAAGAACATCCAATAAAGTATTTTCTTCACCTTGTACAAATGGAGCATCCATTGATACGTGACGGCCAGAGTTGCTCAAAGTGTCAGAGATTTTATCAACCGTTGTTTCCAAAATATCTGCCAATTCTTCAGGAGATGGCTCACGCTCATATTCCTGCTCTAATTTAGAGAAAGCTTTACTGATTTTACTTAAAGAGCCTACTTGGTTTAATGGTAAACGTACAATACGACTTTGCTCTGCAATAGCTTGCAAAATTGACTGACGGATCCACCAAACGGCATATGAAATGAATTTAAAACCTTTGGTCTCATCAAAACGTTTAGCCGCTTTGATCAAACCTAAGTTACCTTCGTTAATTAGATCTCCTAATGTTAAACCTTGATTTTGGTATTGTTTAGCCACCGATACCACAAAACGTAAGTTGGTTTTAGTTAAACGCTCCAATGCGGCTTGATCACCTTCGCGGATTTTACGGGCTAAGATTACTTCTTCTTCTGCGGTAATTAAATCTACTTTTCCAATCTCGTGCAAGTATTTGTCTAATGATTGACTTTCGCGGTTGGTAATGGATTGGGTAATTTTGAGTTGTCTCATTTATATGTTTTAGTCCTCTTTATAATTTTGATTCTGCAAAAGTATGAAATTTTGTACAGAAAGAAAGGGTAAATTGCTGAAAATGTTACGCTTTACGACACATTTTTTAACAAATACTTCACAACAAAAATCATTCCAAATTAAATTTGTCAGTCTGTTGCTTGATTAGTTGATTTAAGGCTATTAATTATTGTAAATCAATAAATATATTTTGATTTGTAATAATTATTGTTTTAGTTTGTGGCATAAATTAATTGTTGATGTATCGTCAAAAATTTAGAAAGCAGACAGATCATGTTAAAAGTGCAGCTTGTGTTTTTAGGGTTTGTTTACTAGGTATTGTTGTTGACACAAATGCATGTCATTTAACCAGATCAATTTTATTAAAATGAACAAAAAAACAGATTTAACCATAGCTCAAAAAATCTTATTGGTGGTTTGGCTTGTTGCAGTTTTAATTTCCTTTGTTAAGGATATCATCGAGTTCTATGCGGTATTGGACAACGGATTTTATTCGGTTGCCTTTAACGATGGGCTAAAACAATTGGTGGTGAGCTGTTTCTATACCTATATCAGTTATGTATTGTTTAAGTTGTTGTACCACCAGCAAGGCAAGTTTATCAATCTCTTGTCAACTGAGGGTATTAAGCAGATTTCTAAGTTGCTAACTACATTAGTTGGTCTATTGGTTACAAAAATTGTGTTCAGTTTCATTATTGTAAAATATGTATTGCCAAAAGCTGCAGATGCATCCATTGGCGAAAGTTTAGGATACGAGATAGGAAGTAAACTTTTCAGGTTACAACCGCATAAAGACCTCATTATTGCGATTGCCATTGTGTGGGTTTTCTTATTGGTATTGGAACATGCCCAAAAATTAAAACAAGAACAAGAATTTACAATATAATTATGGAAACGAATACAAAAAGACTAACCCTGCTTATTAGATTTATTGATGTTGCATTAATGTTGATCGTTGCTTCAATTATCTATACGATCATTTATGCAAGTCCCTATGTGGGTAAATTTGCCGATTTTTCTGATCGTTTACCTGATGATAAAAGTTTCAATGGAATTAGATCGATGTTTAGTGCAATTACTTATATCGCTATCCTTAAAGTGGTGGTTATGCGTGGTTTCTTTGGGGTAATCTTATGGAACATTAGAAAGATTGTAAAGTCTATTTTAAATGGCGAATTATTTCAGATAGAACAAGTAAATAGAATTAGAAAAATTGCGATCTATTTTCTGTGTTTTGCAGGCTTTTTATTGTTCTTTAATTCCTTATTTATGTTGGCTGCGCTAAATAAGGGTAATGTTCGCGGCCTCAGAACTGCAATTGCAAACCTTATTGGCATTTTTGAGAATTATGTGTTGACGGCATTGATCACTTTTACAATTGTGGAAGTATTCATTTCTGGAACAAAATTAAAACAGGAACAAGACTTAACGATATAATATGAAACCTATAAAATATCTTCCTTTAGCTAGAGTAATTAAACTGTTTTTGCAATTGGGCATTATATTCATGAGTATATTTGTTATCATAAATCTTATAATAGGT
The DNA here is from genome assembly GCF_001412215.1 of Pedobacter sp. Hv1. Lineage (GTDB taxonomy): Bacteria > Bacteroidota > Bacteroidia > Sphingobacteriales > Sphingobacteriaceae > Pedobacter. The sequence continues at coordinate 152,751 of NZ_LLWP01000001.1, read as the reverse complement.
TTATTTAACCTAAAGCCTTATATAAATATTGGAGATGGAAGCCTTATGTTTGAAAATCCTGCAGATGGTTATAGGTTACACGCAAATATTAATTTACATATTCCTGATACCCTAGTCCAATATCAAAATGGAGAAGAGCGCATCTATAAAAATGAACCGTTAGCTTTAAAATATAAATCGATTGAGAAACGTATTGTTAAAGAAAAGATAGTGAACCAAATTCTATCTAGTGAAGATGAGGATATTGAAATTTCTAATCAAATCTCTATTCCTGATGTGGTAATTGTTAAGGTCAAATCCAAAAATTGGATATATAATTTATTCTGGAATGTTTCCGCCCAACTCGACCAACTGTTTACCATACTGATTTTTGTGATATTGATCAAGCTCGTTAACCGCTATAAAGATCAAAAAATATTTGAAAATAGAAGTTTTAAGCTGATTTCATTTATGGGTTGGCTATTAATCATCATGGAAATTTTTAATTTCGTGATCAGTTTGATCAATGGAAGGATAATTGAGCATCCACAGTTGAATAGTTTTTCAACAATAGATCCAAAAGCATATAACCATCTTACATTTGAGCTTAATTTTTATAATTCTTTTAGTTTGGTCAATGTGGGTATTGGCATATTGATTGTACTATTGGCTGAAGTATTTAGAGTTGCAATTTTGGCCAAAAAAGAAAATGAAATGACGATTTAACCATGCCCATAATTGTAAACCTTGATGTAATGTTGGCCAAACGGAAAATGTCTTTGACTGAACTAAGTGAAAGGGTAGGCATCACCATGTCCAATCTTTCCATTCTCAAAACGGGCAAGGCCAAAGCCATTAGGATAGAGACATTAGAAATTATTTGTAAGGTATTGGCCTGTCAACCCGGTGATATCTTAGAATACCGAGATTAATCGATTAAACTATAAGTTAAATGTTCGTGTGGTTTGCCAAGTAATAGCCTGTCGTTTTCTTTTACAAAACCCAAACGCTCATATAACCTTTTGGCATTGGGGTTATCTTGATCAACCAATAAGCCCACTTTTTGATGTCCCCTTGTTTTGGCCCATTCTATAGCAGCTGAAATAAGCTGTTGTCCAATGCCTCTGCCTTGGTAATAGGGGTTAACGCTTAAAGTATCAATGTATAATTCTCCAGGACCACTTTCTAGTTCCATTTCAAAAGGGTTAGTATGGTAATTTTTTTGGATATAATCGAAAAATGGCCGACGTAGGTTTTCAATCAATGCACCATCGTAAATTGTAATCGATCCTGCAATTTCATTGTCAACTAAATAAACCAAGGTGTTTTCAAAACTATATTGATTTTGTGTTTGGCCACAGAAATATTCAAACAGTTTAAAGGCTTCCGCTATATTTTCAGTGGCTGTAAATTGTTTGGCCAAATCTTCCATGGCGGCAACCATTAATTGAGCAATGGCCTTGGTGTCTTCTTTTGTCGCTTTTCTGATCATCTTTCGCTAATTTTTTTAAAAATACATTTTTACACCATAACCCATTTTAAAGATATCTCTAAAAGCAGCAAGCTCTCTATTTTTAAACCAGCTAATCATATACAAATCATTGGTATTGGCTTCAGCATATAAACTTAATGCTTTGATTTTTGATTTTTTGTTGGTTAATAGCTTTACTTCAGTGCCAAAGGCCAAATGTAGCCTCAGGGCAGAAGACCAAAAGTAATAACCCCTTCTGTATTGTGGTTTCTCAAATTTAAAATCAAAATTTTGACCTAAAGTATAAGAAGGAAAGAAAGTTGGATTAATAGGATGGATGATGATCTTATCCTTTATTTTAATGGCAAAAGGTTTGTATTCAAATTTTACAGCAAGGATGGTCATTTCTCCACCCAAATTTTCGGGTACATAACCTACATGAAAGCTTAAAGTGGTTTTTTTTTTAAAAAAATGATAACCAGCTCCGGCACTAAGAAACCCAATGCTACCAGCATATTGAATATTAACTTCATCGGGTTTGAAACGGTTAAAAAATGAATCTTGTGCATGTAGTGGTGCTGTAGCAAGCACGATAATGATTAAGCCACTAAAAATTGATTTCTTCAGCATTGATCTGCCCATTTTTGATGTTTAGTATGGTGTAAGCACTGTTAACTATGGCATTGGTAATTAAGAATGGAATACCTTTTCCGTGTTGGTAATGGGTTTCTAATTTGCCATGTCGATGAGAATGGATAGAAGCAATAAGGCCAGGTGTCTGGTTAAAAAGATTTTCGTAAGGGTTAACTAAAGCCGGGTCGAAATCTCCATCAGTAGGGGGGACATGTGATATTGCGACTAAATGTGTGGTCTCAGAATTTAACTTAAAGTTATTTTTGAGCCATGTTAAATTAGGTGTAGTACCGTTAAAATTATATTCTCTGCCGTTGGTGTCGTGACAAACAAACCTAACTCCAGCATAATTAAAGGTGAAATTTAAAGGGCCGAACATTCTTTCGTATATCGCCCGGCCATTAGCCACAAGGTCGTGATTGCCAATTATGCTGATAAAAGGAACCTTTAGCCCGTTATATATTTTTAAGATGCTTTCAAATTCCGATAACAGTCCAAAATCAGAAATGTCTCCATTTAAAATCACAAAATCGATGTCACTTCTAGTATTGACATGGTTAACAAAGGCAATAGCCTCTTTGTAGCTTCTTTGTGTATCGCCAGAAATGACAATTTTGATGGGTGTACCTACAGGTTTTTGAGGGAGGGAGGTAATTTCCCTTGCATTTACATCTTTTTCGGTATTTCTATTGAATACTTGGTTCGGGCTATATTCGTCAGAATTACAACCAAAAGCAAATAAAAGAAATACGCCACAAAATAAAGCTTTCTTCATTCAATTAAAACGAAGTTATTCTTAAAAATTTTATGCGTTATTGAACTTTACAATATTTCTACAAGTTTAAAAGTGTCTTTCAATCGAATACCTTTTTCGGTCTGTTGTAAGGTACAACATTCGTTAATTGGATCGTGTTCTAGATAAAGAATGTACTCATTGGTAGCTGCCTCTTCCAAAAACTCTTTTTTCTCTTTCAAGGTCTGCAAAGGAAACATGTCATAAGCCATTACATAAGGCAAGGGAATATGGCCTACAGAAGGCAGAAGATCTGCCATGTACACAATTGTTTTGTCTTTATAGCTCAATTGTGGGAGCATCATGGCATCAGTATGTCCGTAAGCAAAACGGATCTTAATGCCTTCATGAAAAAGAACCCCATCTTGAGAAGGGATAAAACGCAATTGTCCACTTTCTTGTATTGGAAGGATGTTTTCTTTTAAAAACGATGCTTTTTCGCGTGCATTAGGGTGGATGGCCCAGTCCCAATGTTGTTGGTTGGTCCAGTAAATTGCATTTTTAAAAGCAGGACGAAGTTGATCTCCATTTCTTTCAATAGAGCCACCGCAATGATCAAAATGGAGGTGGGTTAAAAATACATCCGTAATGTCAGCTCTGCTAAATCCTTTGGCAGCTAAAGATTTGTCTAAAGTATCATCACCATGCAAAAAATAATGCCCTAAAAACTTTTCATCCTGTTTGTTTCCAATGCCATTGTCAACTAGGATCAACCTGCCACCATCTTCAATTAACAAACAACGCATGGCCCAGGTACACATGTTATTGCTATCTGCAGGATTGCTTTTTTGCCAAATAGATTTGGGTACTACACCAAACATGGCGCCACCATCTAGTTTAAATAAGCCGGTATCTATGGTATGTAGTTTCATTTTTGTTTGGTTAACTGGTTAATTGATAATTTGTTTAACTGTTTAATCGAAACCTCATCTAAACAAAAATTGGTTAATTGCATTATCAACAATTAACCAATTTAAACAGTTTAAACGATTATTATAAATGGATTACCTCTCCGTATGCATCAGCAGCAGCTTCCATAATGGCTTCGCTCATGGTTGGGTGTGGGTGTACAGCTTTGATCATTTCGTGGCCAGTAGTTTCTAATTTACGTGCCACAACAATTTCTGCAATCATTTCGGTAACATTAGCACCAATCATGTGTGCACCTAATAATTCGCCGTATTTGGCATCAAAGATCAATTTTACAAAACCATCTTTGGCACCAGCAGCACTTGCCTTACCAGAAGCAGAGAATGGGAATTTACCAATTTTCAATTCATAACCAGCAGCTTTTGCTGCTTTTTCGGTATAACCTACAGAAGCAATTTCTGGTGCGCAATAAGTACAACCCGGAATGTTGTTATAGTCTAAAGGTTCAACATGTAGACCTGCAATTTTCTCTACACAAAGAATACCTTCTGCAGAAGCAACGTGGGCTAAAGATTGGCCGCCAACAATATCGCCAATGGCATAATATCCTTTTACAGAAGTGTTGTAGAACTCATCTACCACAACTTTCCCTTTTTCAGTTTTAATTCCAGTTTCTTCTAAACCGATATTTTCGATGTTGGCCACAATACCAGCAGCAGAAAGTACAATATCACACTCAATGGTTTGCATACCAGCAGCAGTTTTAACCTGTACTTTGCAACCGTTACCACTTGTATCAACAGATTCAACACTAGAAGAAGTCATGATATCGATACCTGTTTTTTTCAAGCTACGCAACAATTGTTTAGATACATCTTCATCCTCTACCGGAACAATGTTTTCCATAAATTCGACAATGGTTACTTTGGTACCCATAGTTGCGTAAAAATAGGCAAACTCTACACCAATGGCACCAGAGCCAACTACAACCATAGATTTAGGTTGCTCAGGTAAAACCATGGCCTGACGGTAACCGATAATTTTTTTACCATCTTGTTTCAAGTTAGGCAATTCTCTAGAACGTGCACCAGTAGCAATTACAATGTTTTTTGCAGTCAGTTCTTGTTGAGTACCGTCAGCACCTTTAACTTCAACCTTATTGCCAGGTTTTACTTTACCTGTACCCATGATCACGTCAATTTTGTTTTTCTTCATCAAAAACTGAACGCCTTTGCTCATGCCATCGGCTACACCACGACTGCGTTTAATTACAGCTGCGAAATCTGCGGTAGCTTCAGGAGCATTAATTCCATAGTCTGCGGCATGGTTAATATATTCGAATACTTGTGCGCTTTTTAAAAGAGCTTTGGTTGGTATACATCCCCAGTTAAGGCATATTCCACCTAAAGATTCGCGTTCAACAATTGCAGTTTTTAAACCCAATTGTGAAGCTCTTATTGCAGTTACATATCCGCCTGGACCGCTGCCTATAACAATTAAATCGTAGTTCATATCTTTCTAAAAGGAAAATTAATTGAATAATGTGGTCAAAATTAAAAAAAATGTTGGTTAAAATAAGCTAAATGATGTTACATCACATGCTTTTGACATTTAATGGTGATTTAACCTTGAAAAAGAGCTCCAAATTGAGTTGCCTAATAGTTAACAAGCGATTGATAAACTGATGATTAAGTGTGCCGTAATTAATGTTAAGTGTGGATAAGTTTCGCGATAATTAATAATTATTTAACATTGGAAATAAGATTGTATATTAAATTAATATTTACCTTTGTCGTGATATTTTAACATATCTTAACAAAACAAAAATTTAATTAAAAGAGTATGAAGAAATCTTTACTATTAAAAATTGTAGTAATTGTCTTTGCATTTGTTGGTTTCATCTCGGCGGCGAATGCGCAGGTAACCACATCTTCTTTGACGGGGACTGTAAAAGACTCAAAAGATGTAATGCCTGGTGCTAGCATCAAAGCTACACACACGCCAACCGGTACGGTATATGGCGTAACAACCAATGAAAGTGGTCGCTATACAATTGGAAACATGCGTGTAGGTGGTCCTTATACCATTGAAGTTACCTTTTTAGGTTACAAAACTCAGAAAATTGAGGATGTAATATTAAAGTTAGGTGAACCATTTGTATTGAACATTACTTTAGTAGACAATAGTTCTAGTTTAAATGCCATCACGGTTGTAGGAACTGGTTCAAACCCAATTTTAAACTCTAATAAAAGTGGTGCCAATACTGTAGTTAATAGAACACAAATTCAATCTTTGCCAACCATTACCCGTAGTGTAAACGATATTACCCGTTTAACACCTCAATCAAATGGTACAAGTATTGGTGGTGGTAACTACCGTTCAAATAACTTCTCAGTTGATGGTGCTAACTATAACAACCAATTTGGTATTGGTGCTAATATTCCTGCTGGTGGTTCTCCAATTTCTATCGACGCTTTAGAACAGATCTCAATTAACGTAACTCCTTATGATGTTCGTCAGACTGGTTTTACAGGTGGTTCGGTAAATGCGGTTACCCGTTCTGGTACCAACAAGTTCTCTGCAAATGCATTTTATACCATGCGTGGTGATGAGCAACAAGGTCAAAAAATTGGTGATTACAAAATTCCATCATTACAAAAATTAGATGAGAAAAACTATGGCTTTAGCTTAGGTGGTCCAATCATTAAAGACAAGTTGTTCTTCTTTGTAAATGGTGAGTTTAAGAAAACAGCAGCTCCTGGTTCTAATAGAATTGCTTCAACTCCTCAACTTCCATATGGAGCTCCAGGCACACCAAGCACAGTAACTCAAACAACAGAAGCATTCATGAATACCGTTAAATCATATTTATTGAGTAAATACGGATATGATCCAGGTATTTATCAGAATTATGAGAATTTGAGTAATAACGATAAATTTTTTGCCCGTTTAGATTGGAATATCTCTAAAAATCATCGTTTTAGTGTTCGTTATAATCAAGTAGAAAGTAAAAGTCCAAGTCCAGCAAGTACCTCAGTAACTGGATCTCCAGTTGCGTTGAGTCCACTGCAATATGTAAACGTTCGCTCTGGAAACACACCTACTGCTGGTTTACCTTTTGCTAATTCAAATTATTATCAAGCAGCAAACTTGTATTCGGCTACTGCAGAGTTGAACTCTTCTTTTGGTAGTAAATTTACCAATACATTACGTGCTGCTTACTCTCATCAAAATGATCCTAGAACGTCTGATAGTTCACCTTTCCCATTAGTGGATATTTTAGATGGTGTTTCAACAGGTGCTAGTAACATTGGAAGTGTTTTAACTACTTTTGGTTATGAAGCATTTACTTACGGTAACTTAAGAGATGTGAAAACCTACACATATAGCGATGAGTTAAGTGCTGCTTTTGGTAAGCATAATTTATCACTAGGTGTGCAAGCTGAATTTAGTACTACAAAAAATGGTTTCCAACGTTATGGTACAGGTTTTTATACCTTTAAAACATGGGATGATTTTGTAAATAATGCAAGGCCGGTTCAGTATTCAGTTACTTATCCTTTAACTGCAGATGGTTCTCAAGCATATCCAAGTTTTAAATTTGCACAGTATTCTGCCTTTATTCAAGATGAATTTAATGTGTCTGATCGTTTAAAATTAACAGCAGGTTTAAGAGTAGAACAAGCTACTTACCCAGATGTTTCTGAGATTAGAACACATCCTATGGTGTTAGCTCAAACATTTGCAAATGGACAAAAAATCAACACTGGTGCCTTACCAGACAGTAGATTAAGCTATTCTCCACGTTTTGGTTTTAACTGGGATGTGAAAGGTGACCGTTCATTACAAGTTCGTGGTGGTACTGGTATCTTTACAGGTAGAGTGCCATTTGTGTGGATCGTATCTCAATCTGGTGATGCTGGTTTATTACAATACACTCAAACCTATTCTGGAGCTAGCACTCCTTTCTTTAATCCTAACATTGCACCTAATTTAACTAGTCCTGCACCACCTGCAGGTTCTTCTATACCATCTACAATTAGTGCATTATCTAAAGACTTGAAATTTCCTCAGACTTGGAAATCAAGTTTAGCAATAGATATGAAGTTACCTGGTGGTATAGTAGGTACTTTAGAAGGTATTTATGGTAGAGATTTAAACGTTGCGGTTGCAAAAAACTTGAATTTAGTTGATCCAGAACCTTTAAATAACCCTAACTATCCAGATAATAGACCTTTTTATCCTAATACACTTTTTGCTAAACAAGTTGTTCGTTTAACAACAGCTGGTCAAATTGCTACAACTGCTGCTACTACTAGTACAACCCAATTTAATGCTATTGAGATGACAAATGTTAAAGGTGGTTACAATTGGTCTGCTACAGCGCAGTTAAGTAAACAATTTAGCAAAGGTTTAGGTTTGATGATTGCTTATACCCGTACAGATCAACGTAATTATGGTGATGGTGCAGGTGATCAATTGTTAAATTTATGGTCTATTCCTCAAACTTCAAGTAACGCGAATATTCCTAGTTTAAGTTATTCAAGTAATTTAAATCGTGATCGTGTAATTGCTTCTGTATCATTTAAAAAAGAATATTTCCAAAATTTAGCAACTTCATTCTCTTTATTTTATGAAGGTTCTCAACAAGGAAGATTCTCTTATACTTATAGTGGTGATTTTAACCGTGATGGACAAAATAATGATTTGATTTATGTACCTAAAGATGCTTCTGAAATCACATTTGTTTCGTTGCCAATTACTGTTAATAATGTTGTAGTTAAAACCTATACACCTCAAGAGCAGAGTGATATCTTTATGGCTTATATCGATCAAGATAAATATTTAAGAACCCGTAAAGGTCAATACGCAGAACGTAATGGTGCAACTTCTCCATGGAGAAACCAGTTCGATTTTAGATTGACTCAAGAAGTATTCAAAAATGTAGGCGGTGCTAAAAACTCTTTCCAGTTTACAATGGATGTATTTAATATTGGTAACTTTTTGAATAGTAAATGGGGAAATGTTAATTTTGTGAACAATGCTGCAATTTTAGTTCCTCAAAGTGTGAATAATATCAGTGCTACTACTAAGCCAACATTTAGAATGGCTCAAGCATCAGGTGATATTGTAAGAAATACTTTTGGAACATCTCAAAGCATTTCTTCTACTTATTACATGCAATTTGGTGTTCGTTATAACTTTAACTAATAGCAAATTTAATTAATATTGAAGCCCTCTAACTTTTGTTAGAGGGCTTTTTTGTGCCATTATATTTCTAACAATGACACCCAAATGTTTTATTCCTAAAAGGAGTTCGTCCTGAGAATAAAGCCTTCCGTCCCGAGAGTAGACCTTTCTGTCCTAGAAAATTGATTTAATTCTGGTTAATTATAAAATTAGTTTGAGATAAGGGGTTGTCAATTTATGTGTTGGCGATTTCAAAAGAAAAATTATTTAACCTATAACCAAAAAACTGATGAAAATGAAGAAAACTTATGTAATTGCACTACTGTCTTTAATACTCTTAGGATGTAGAAAAGAAAACAATGAATTTAAAGAATCACAAAAAGAAAAATCCGAATCATGTAATTGTGGAGTTCAAGAAGCTTTTCCAAATATTAAAGGAGAAGTAGTAACTTTTGGCAAAGGAGAAAAAAGTATAAAACTTATTAAAAAGGGTAATCTATATATTATGGGTGGCGATGTTATCCTTTCTGATGGGCAAGTGGAAAAACTTAGAAGACTCTATGAGAATGATGGGAAAATGGTTAATGGTGCGGTAAGGGCTGACTTTGTTTCTTTATGGCCAAATAAAACTGTGTATTATTCTATAGATCCAGCCTTAACTGATACTTTAAGAGTTACATATGCAATTGCTGAATTTACAGCATTAACACCACTAACATTTGTTAAGAGAACAAATCAAACAAATTATATTTACTTTACACCAAGTGTTGATTTTTGTTCTTCTCAATATGGAATGATTGGTGGTCAACAAAAAATATTTCTTGCACCAACTTGTACTTTTGGAACTACCATCCATGAAATTGGACATGCAGTAGGTCTTTACCATGAACAGTCAAGAGAGGACAGAGATGATTATTTGCAAATTCATTGGAGTAATATTAAATCAGGATCGGCATCAAATTTTGATAAATATAGTGCATTCGGGGGTAATGGAATAGATGTAGGCCCCTTTGATTTTCAATCTATTATGCTATATGGTATGACAGATTTTAGTAAAAACGGGTTCAAGACTATAACAAGAAAAAATGGGGGCGATTATTATATTCAGAATTCTGGCCTTTCTCAAGGAGATGTAGATGGAATAAACTACTTATATCAAACAAATGCCAACGCATTACCTTATGCTAGATTTGAATATGATAATTTTAGCGGAGACTCTGCTCCAAATTCATTTTTGGAAGATTGGGCAGATGTATATATTGCATTTTATAATGTGGCTGCAATGTCTCCAGTAGTGCCAAGCGCATCTATCACTTTTAAATATACTGATTTGACAACTTTTAGTACCTATTTTGGTGGAGGAGAATGGATTCCAATGACTAATCATACAGTAAATAACACTAATGGTCTGAGTAGAATCTTTATTGGTAGATATAGGATTCGTCGTGTTGACTATAATATGGAGGATCCACAATGGGGAATCTACGATCAAACTATTATGCGTAATTTGACTTTAGTGCAAGGGACTGGTTATTACCACTTTATTAATCAACCCTCAGCATTTTAATAAATAGAAAGTCAGATCAAAAACTATCTATCAATTGATGGCAGTTTTTGTTAATTATTTGTCTCTGGTTCGTAGCTTCACGAACCAGAGTTTTTTATTCCTAACACATAAGATACATTTCAACATCCATTTAATGCTTATCTTCAATACATCAAAATCTTAGTGTTAAATTTTAAAGGCAAAATATAATGGATCAGCAAATTATCAACCTGTACGACTCTTATACCCACAGTAAACTGAGTAGAAAAGATTTCATGAAAAAACTGGCCATCTTAGCGGGTGGTACGGCTATGGCGTTAACCCTATTGCCTTTATTAGAAAATAACTATGTGGTGGCGGCCACAATTAACGATGATAACCTGATTATTGAAAACATTACCTATACAGGTGTAGAAGGAGAGATGAAAGGTGTGTTGGTTAAACCAAAAGGTAAAAAGAAATTGGGTACAGTAGTGGTAATCCACGAGAACAGAGGCCTAAATCCGCACATTATTGAGGTAACCAAAAGAGTTGCTGCCGAAGGTTTCTTGGCATTGGGTATCGATGCCTTATCGCCATTAGGAGGCACACCTGCCGATGAAGATAAAGGAAGAGAGCTGATCGGTAAACTAGATGCCGAAAAAAACCTACAGAACTATTTAAAAGGATTAGATTATTTACGTAACCACAAAGATGGTAATGGCAAAACGGCCTGTGTAGGTTTTTGCTGGGGTGGGGGTATGGCCAATAAACTGGCAGTAAACGACCCTAAATTAAATGCTGCCGTAGCGTATTATGGAGCACAAGCTAAAGCAGAAGATGTGCCCAAGATCAAAGCTAGTGTGATGTTGCATTATGGAGGTTTAGACGAACGCATCAATGCAGGAATCCCCGCTTATGAGGCCGCTTTAAAACAAAATAAGATCGATTATCAACTCTTTATCTACGATGGTGTAAACCATGCTTTTAATAACGATACTTCGCCAACAAGGTACAATGAGGTAGCTGCTAAATTGGCTTGGAAAAGAACGATAGATTTGTTTAAGGCTAAAGTTGGTTAATAGAAAGTAGGGAATAGGAAATAGTAAATAGGAAATAGGGAATGGGAAATAGATTGGTTTAATAGTTCATTGGTTCATTGTCTTCGACAGGCTCAGACTGATAAGGCTATAAGTTCATTGATCGTATTAGTTCAATTGTTCATTGGTTAATAGTCAATAGTATTTGCAGAAAGCGTAAAGCGCCCAAGCTTAAAACTTATTATTTAGAACTTACTACTTCTTCATCTAGCGGAAAGCTTAAGGCTGAAAGCGTAAAGCGCCCAAAACTTATTACTTAGAACTTACTACTTAAAACTTTTTAATGGTAAACAAAGGTCCCAAACTCACTACTTAAAGTAACTTGTTTTTGGCTTCCTCTTTCTACACGACCAATTACCTGTGCGTCGATGTTAAAGCTTTTAGAAATGGCAATGATACTTTCGGCAATGGCTGCAGGTACATAAAGCTCCATTCTGTGTCCCATATTAAACACTTTGTACATTTCCTTCCATTCTGTTCCAGATTGCTCTTGAATCAGTTTAAATAGCGGAGGAATAGGGAATAAGTTATCCTTAATTACATGCACATCATCGTTAATAAAGTGCAGCACCTTAGTTTGTGCACCACCACTACAATGTACCAAGCCATGGATATCTTTTCTATGTTGATCTAATACTTTCTTAATTACGGGTGCATAAGTACGCGTAGGCGAAAGCACCAATTTGCCAGCAGTAATGCTTGCTTGTTCATCAATTTGAACTTGGTCGGTTAATTTTTTACCGCCAGAAAATATCAGGTCAAAAGGTACAGCAGGGTCAAAACTTTCTGGATAGTTGTTTGCGATAGATTTTTCAAACACATCATGACGGGCAGAAGTTAAACCATTAGAACCCATGCCACCATTGTATTCAGTTTCGTAAGTAGCTTGTCCGTAAGAAGCCAGACCCACAATCAGGTCTCCCTCTTGTATGGTGTGGTTGCTGATCACCTCTTCGCGTTTTAAACGACAAGTAACTGTAGAATCGACAATAATTGTTCTTACCAGATCGCCTACATCGGCCGTTTCGCCACCAGTAGAATAAATAGAGATACCCAATGCCCTCAAATCGGCCAAAATTTCTTCTGTACCATTAATAATAGCAGCAATTACTTCGCCAGGGATCAGGTTTTTGTTGCGACCAATGGTTGAGGATAACAAGATGTTTTCAGTAGCCCCCACACAGATCAAATCATCCAAATTCATGATGATTGCATCTTGTGCAATGCCTTTCCAAACAGAAATATCGCCAGTTTCTTTCCAATAGGTATAAGCTAAGGAAGATTTGGTACCAGCCCCATCAGCATGCATAATGTTGCAATAAGCCTCATCATTGCCTAAAATATCTGGAATGATTTTACAAAATGCCTGTGGAAAAATGCCTTTGTCAATATTTTTGATCGCCGCATGTACATCTTCTTTTGATGCAGAAACGCCACGCTGGTTGTATCTGTTATCGCTCATATGCTTGCAAAGATAAGTTTTTAAGGTAAAAGGAGGAAGGTAAAAGGTAAAAGGTTTGGGGAGTAAAGCATTTTTTTTGAAAAGCAAAAACAGTGGTTTTAATTAAGGTTCGTGGGACACGAACCAATGTAGTTGGGGCTGTGCATTGCAAGTCCTCGGCTCGTTCCTCGCCTGTGGGCTTTCCATTTCCATCCCGTTTATAATGCAGGGTTTGGGTGCTATAAAATCGGTTAAAAGTATAAAAACAAAAAAAAGGCGTAGAGCAAACCCTACGCCTTAAATCTTATAGCTTTCGCCTTTCTTATTTTAAAAAGAGTAATTCTCTGAATTTTGGTAAAGGCCAAACACTGTCATCAACAATCTGCTCCAATTTATCAGTATGGTAACGGATGGTGTCAAAATAAACCTTAACATTCTCATCATAACCAATCGCTTTGTCACGACTGTCTTCAATAGTGTTGGTTTTTTTGCGTTGTTCCAACATGGCATCAATGTTGGTTTTAATGATGCCAATGTGCTCAGAAAGCGCATTGATAATCGCCAATGGTGTAGCAATAGCCTCTTTACTTAAACCTAATTCTTTTAAACCTTTGGCATTTTCTATCAATGTATTTTGATAGTGGATGGCTGCCGGTAAAATCTGACTATTGGTAACTTCGCCCATTACACGAGCCTCGATCTGTAGTTTTTTGTAGAAACTTTCTAACAAAATTTCATGACGGGCATGCAATTCGCGTTTGCTAAAGATGTTGGTTTTGGTAAATAGCTCTGTAGTTTTATCGCTTACATAAGCATCTAAAGCTTTAGGTGTAGTTTTGATGTTAGATAAGCCACGTTTAGCAGCCTCATCAGCCCATTCTTGGCTATAACCATTACCTTCAAAACGAATGTCTTTAGATTCTTTGATGTATCTTTTGATTACCGTTAACAATGCAACGTCTTTTTTATCGCCTTTTTTGATCAATTTATCTACATCAACCTTAAATTTCGCTAACTGGTCAGCTACAATAGCATTTAAAACGGTCATCGGTGCAGAAGAGTTGGCCGAAGAACCTACTGCTCTTAACTCGAATTTGTTACCTGTAAAAGCAAAAGGAGAAGTACGGTTACGATCGGTATTGTCTAATAAAATTTGAGGAATTTTAGGAATACCTAACCAAAGTCCATTGTCTTCTTTAATTTTTTTGCTGATGCGAGAGTGCTCAATCTCATCTAAAATCTCGTCTAATTGTTGACCTAAGAAGATAGAAATGATTGCTGGAGGAGCTTCGTTGGCACCTAAACGGTGATCGTTGCTTACAGAAGTAATACTCGCTCTTAACAAATCGGCATGCTCATGTACTGCTTTGATGGTGTTTACAAAGAAGGTCAAAAACATCAAGTTGTTTTTTGGTGTTTTACCAGGTGCCAACAAGTTTTTGCCAGTATCGGTAATTAACGACCAGTTGTTGTGTTTTCCAGATCCGTTAATGCCAGCATAAGGTTTCTCGTGTAATAAAACTTTGAAATTATGTCTGCGAGCAACTTTTTCCATTAAATCCATCAACAATTGATTGTGATCAATGGCTAAATTGATTTCTTCGTAAATAGGGGCACACTCAAATTGAGAAGGTGCTACCTCGTTGTGACGGGTTTTTAAAGGAATACCTAATTTAAGTGCTTCGTTTTCGAAATCTACCATGTACGCATACACACGCTCAGGAATAGAACCGAAATAATGATCTTCTAATTGTTGTCCTTTGGCAGACATGTGACCAAATAAGGCACGACCTGTTAAAACTAAATCTGGACGTGCATTGAACAAAGCTAAATCTACCAAGAAATATTCTTGCTCAATACCCAAAGATGCGGTAACTCTGGTAATGCCTTTATCAAAATATTGACAAACATCAACAGCTGCTTTATCCATAGCTGCCAATGCTTTTAATAGGGGAGCTTTGTAATCTAAAGCCTCACCTGTATAAGAAACAAATACGGTCGGAATACAAAGTGTTTTACCAGCTTTGCTTTCCATAATAAATGCCGGAGACGAAGGGTCCCAAGCGGTATACCCACGTGCTTCGAAAGTATTACGGATACCTCCGTTAGGAAAACTTGAAGCATCTGGTTCTTGTTGAACTAATGCACTACCAGCAAATTTTTCGATAGCACCATCGCCGCTCGGCTCAAAAAACGAATCGTGTTTTTCGGCTGTAGAACCAGTTAAGGGTTGAAACCAATGTGTATAATGCGTAGCGCCTTTGGCCATTGCCCATGTTTTCATGGCAGAAGCAATCTGATTGGCATCTTCCTGATTAATTAATTCTCCTTGATCGATGGTAGAAATTAATTTTTCATAAACTTCTTTAGATAAGAAGTCTCTCATTTTTTTCTTATCAAAAACATTTGATCCGAAAAATTCAGAAATTTTAGCTGAAGGGGCCTTAACTTCTGGCGAAACTCTGTTTTGTGCCTCGTTTAACGCAATTGTTCTTAGACTTTTCATTGATTTGTTTAAATTTTATCCAAAAATATAATTTTTAATCTGTTTTTTCAATCAAATTTTATCAAAAACTAGAAAAATTCATACATTTTTTATTAAAACACGATTTTTTATGTTGAAAACTAAAAATAAAGTAATGTAATTATGATCTGTTTAAATTCGATTTTCATATTTACAGTCTCTTTAGTTGCTATATGATCTATAGCTTTTTACTGGTTTGGTCTATTTAATATATCCTTGTTCCGATTTTTTTAGCATGAATTAGTGCATAAATCACTTGTAGAAAAATATTTTTCAAAATTTTTATGGAATAAGTAAATAACTAACATCATAGTTGTATAAAAACTTAAAGCTATGTTCAATAATTCATCAAATTTGTACGGTAGCGAGTGGCTCGCTCTCGTATTTAGTAACAGAAACAAAAACTATGGTGCTTATGCATTGAGGATGCAGTCTGATTCGATTTTAATCAAGTCTTTATTTATTGCTGGTTCAATATTTATTTCCTTGTTTATAGTGCCAATGGTGTATGCACATTTCCAGCCAGAACCAGAACGTGTGGTACAAGCAGCTATTGAGATTACTACGCCTGATGTAATTCATGAAATGAAAAAGGAGGAACCTAAGAAAGAGGAACCTGTTAAGACCGAGCCGATTAAAGAGAAAATAAAAACGGTCAACTTTACCAGTAATATTAAAGTAGTAGAAGCACCAGTAGAAGATCTCCTTCCAGTAACCTTGGCCGATATAAAAGATGCAGTAGTGGCAAGTGCTACCCAAGAGGGAGTTACAGGTAAAGAGAATGCAACCCCAGTAACCCAACCAGGTACAGGTGGCGGAGGTGGAACTGCTACAGAAGGTACAGTTGATAATTCTGTACACTCTACAGCCGGATTAGAGGTTTATCCAGAGTTTCCGGGTGGAATGTCAGCTTGGGCAAGGTTTATCCAAAAAACACTTAACTATCCGTATATGGCACAAGAGAATAATGTGCAGGGTAAAGTATACTTGAATTTTGTGGTAGAGAAAGACGGTTCAATAACCGATGTAAATGTAACCAGGGGTATTGGTGCAGGTTGTGATGAGGAAGCGGTAAGGGTAATCAAAAAATCGCCAAGATGGAAACCTGGTATGCAGAATAGTATGCCAGTAAGGGTAAGATATAGCCTACCTATTAATTATACCATTACACAATAACCATTAATAGCCTGTTTTTAAGCGATGGACAATTTTGTTCATCGCTTTTTTTTGAAATTAAACCATCCAACGTTCGTACCACATCTGGAATTGCAGCAATAGCCAAACTTTTTGCGCATTGTAATCTGAAGCGTTGTTTTTAAAGTTCGCTTTGATTTTGAGTACCTGTTCAATATTCAATAAATTGTGCACATTTAACTTTTCTGGGGTTAAATAAATATCTACCAAGGGTTTAAATGTGGTGTTTAACCAAGTAGCCAGCGGAATAACGAAACCTTTTTTTGGTTTGTCCATTAAATGAGCGGGTACATATTTGTTGGTGATCTTTTTTAAGAGATATTTTTGCTGCCCATCTCTAATAAACCATTCAGAATCTAATGTTTTAAGGTAATTGATCAGCTCTGTTTTTAAAAGTGCATCTCTATTGTCTACACCAAAACTCATAAAACACTTATCGCTTTTGTGTAAAAGATCGTTAGGTAGGTAATTGTGCAGGTCGTAGATTAAAAGATCTTTGATATTTTGAACCTGATCATTGGGCTTAACTTTAGTAGTGCTTGTGGTTTGAAGTAGTTTGTTTAACTGTTGGTTGGTAAAACAAGCATTAATTTCTAGGTATTTATTTAATAATCCCTCTGCTTCAATAATAGCTTTGGTTTTTGTGCTGCTTTTTTTAAGTGCACTTGTAATGATATTTTTTAGAAACTGCGGTAATTTCTTTTGGTGAAAAGAATCGAATTTTAGTGCTTTAGCATAAGTTCTATAGCCGCCAAATAGTTCATCGCCACCCTCAGCACTTAACAATACTTTTACTTCTTTATTTACCTTTTCTGAGATAAATAGGAGTGCAATGGCACCACTGTCGCCAATGGGTTCTTCAAAAATTTCTGGTAGTTTTTTTAAAATCGCACTTGCGGTGTCTTTTTTGAGATGAAATTCTTGGTGATTGGTTTTTAAATGTTCTGCAATTTTACGGGCTTGTGGAGCTTCATCCATTTTTTCGCCCTCAAAACCAATGGTAAATGTTTTAATTCTTTTGGTTTGGTTCTTTTGCAAAATGGCAGCTACAGTTGCACTATCATAACCTCCGCTTAACAAAACGCCAATTGGCACATCGGCCACATTTCTCTTTAAAATAGATTCGGTTAACAGTTCTTCAATCTTATCTAAAATCTGTGCTTCAGTTTCTGTACTTATAGGTTGTGCTGGTTGTTGGGCCCTATTTCTAATAATGGGTACATCGTAACTGTTGCCACTATGGATATCTAAAATGGTGAGATAGCCCTTTTTAAATCTGAAAATTTCTTGGTAAATGGTTTCTTCGCCCTTAAAATAACCATACCTAAAATAAGTTGACAAGGCATTAGGGTTAATTTTTTTCTCAATTACATGATAGGCAAATAAGGCTCTCATTTCTGAGGCAAAAGCATAAAAACCTTTCGTTTTGTAATAAAACAGCGGTTTGGTACCAATTTCGTCTCTGGCAACAATCAATTGGTTCAGCTTTCGGTCTAAAATTACAAAAGCAAAAGAACCATCCAGTTTCTCAAATGCACTGTTACCCCATTTTTTATAACTTTCTAAAATAACCTCGGTATCGGTTAGTGTAGAAAAGATAAGCCCATATTTAATTAATGATTCTCTAAGCTCTAGATAATTATAGATGGTGCCATTAAAGGTTATGCTGTAATTGCCGCAGGTAGAAGTAAGTGGTTGTTGGCCTTTGGTACTGAGATCTATAGTAGCCAAACGCTCGTTTGCAATACCTAAAGTATAATGTTCTTTTTGATCGAAGATGATACCATTTCCGTTGCCACCCCTGTGTTGTAGAATTGAGGAGGCATTTTTGAGGTCTTGCTCATTTAAAACATGATTGTGGTCTATAAATCCAGTTATGCCGCACATAATAGAACAGAATTAAGTTGTAGCATATTTAAAATAACGCTGATTTGATATTTGGTTAATGACTAGGCTAGCCTTTATTCTTCCAATCAGAATAAAGTTTGATATAGATACGAAGAGAGGCCAACTTAGGTTTTTTTGAATATCAAACATACAAATATTTCAATAATTAACCCACAAAAGCTTTACACAGTAACACAGTAACTTTAGTGAGTTGATCTGATTAGTTTTTCTTTTTCTTATGGAATTTGTATAAAAACAGCATCTTTTTAAAAAAAAAGACCAAAATGAAAACTAGTATCATCTCCATTTTATTACTCTATGTTTTTTTCCTAACAAATGTTGAAGGAAGAACGATTGTGGATACAAAATGCGAAAACAGTAAGATGAAGGCCAAAGTAGATCTTAAAAAAGGGAAGGTTAATTTTCTGATTTTAGGAGGGATTGTTTCTACACGTGTAAAAGGACAAGAGGTGTTTGAACAAAAGTATAAACTCAAATATTTCGATTTCGGCTGTATGGTGCCCAATGATATTTGTATTGAAGATTATAATGCTACAGTTGCAAAATATTTAGACCAGACCTTTGGTAAGCAATGGAGAAAGGAAGTGAGGAAGGATGTGAAGGGGATTTGAAGGGAAGAGGGGGAATAGGGAATAGGGAATAGGAAATAGTTTAAAGTGGTAAGTTATAAGTAGTAAGTTCTAAGTAATAAGTTTTGGCGCTTTACGCTTTCAGCCTTAAGCTTTCTTCTAGATGAAAGTAAAAAGTTCTAAATAATAAGTTTGGCCGCTTTATGTTTTTAGCCTTAAGCTTTTTGCAAAGACTATCGGCCAATGAACTAATGATACTAATGAACCATTGAACTAATGAACTTTATAAACAAAAAATCCATCTCTGTAAAGGAGATGGATTTTTTTATTTAGATTTTATCCATTGTGTTGTTCCACCCATTTTCTGGCATTTACAAAAGCTTCCATCCATGGTGATACTTCGTCTTTTCTTCCTTTTGGATAGTTTGCCCAATGCCATTGAAACAACGAACGCTCAATGTGTGGCATCATTACCAAGTGGCGACCTGTAGTATCGCACAACATGGCGGTATTGTAAGCCGAACCATTAGGGTTTGCTGGATAGCTTTCGTAACCATATTTGGCTACAATGTTGTATTTTTCTTCTGTATATGGCAAATGGAATCTTCCTTCGCCATGCGATACCCATACCCCTAAGGTACTACCAGCTAAGGTAGAAAGCATTACAGAATTGTTTTCTTGTAAAGTTAAAGAGGTAAAAATACTCTCATGTTTATGACTTGCATTGTGTAGCATTTTTGGTTTTTCTGCATGGTCTTTATTAATTAGGCCAAGCTCTACAAAAAGCTGACAACCATTACAAACACCAACAGAAAGGGTGTCTTCGCGGTTAAAGAATTTTTCTAATGCTATTCTTGCTTTTTCGTTGTACATAAATGCACCAGCCCAACCTTTAGCCGATCCCAATACATCAGAGTTAGAGAAACCACCAACAGCTCCAATAAATTGGATGTCTTCTAATGTTTCTCTGCCAGAGATCAAGTCTGTCATGTGTACATCTTTCACATCAAAACCTGCCAAGTACATGGCGTTGGCCAGTTCACGTTCAGAATTACTTCCTTTTTCGCGAATAATGGCTGCTTTTGGTCTTGGTTTAGTGTGGTCTATTACTGGTTTCTTTCCATCAAACTGGGTTGGGAAAGTATATTTTAACAATTGATTTTTATAATTGTCAAAACGTTCTTTTGCTTTAACAGGTCCACTTTGCTTTTGGTCTAATAAATAAGAAGTCTTGAACCAAACGTCACGCAAGTGGTCAATATCAAGGTTCAGATTGGTGTCGAAGTTTTTCAAGCTTAAGATAGCTGTTTCGCTCACCTCACCAATTTTATGGTAAGTAATGTTGTTGGCTTCAAAAATGGCTTCAACACTAGCCTCTGCTTGGAATACCAAGCCAATGTTTTCTGCAAATAATAATTTAATGCTATCCTGTTCTCCTAAAGCACTTAAGTCTAAGTTTGCACCTAAATTGCGATCGGCAAAACAAAGCTCTAACAAGGTAGTAATTAAACCACCACTGCCAATATCATGTCCTGCCTGTATTTTTTCTTCCTTAATTAATTGTTGAATTACATTAAATGCATTTTTCAATTGAGCTGCATCTTTCACATCTGGCGTTTCGTTGCCAATTTTGTTTAAGATCTGCGCAAAAGAAGAACCACCTAATTTGTAGCTATCGTTAGAAAGGTTAATGTAATAGATTGAACCACCATCTTTCTGTAATACAGGTTCAACTACTTTGGTAATGTCATCGCAATTGGCACCTGCTGAAATGATTACCGTTCCAGGGGCAATTACATCGCCATCTTTGTATTTCTGTTTCATCGATAGCGAATCTTTTCCGGTTGGGATGTTGATTCCTAATGCAATAGCAAAATCAGAACAGGCTTTAACCGCTTGGTATAAGCGGGCATCTTCCCCCTCGTTTTTACAGGCCCACATCCAGTTGGCAGAAAGTGATACACTTTTTAATCCATCTTTTAATGGTGCCCAAACAATATTCGAAAGAGATTCTGCAATGGCAATTCTACTGCCTGCACCTGCATCAATCAAGGCTGATAACGGTGCATGACCAACTGAAGTAGCAATACCTTCTTTACCCTGAAAATCTAAGGCCATTACACCGCAATTGTTTAAAGGCAATTGTAAAGGGCCCGCACATTGTTGTTTGGCTACACGGCCACCCACACATCTGTCTACTTTATTGGTTAACCAATCTTTACTGGCTACAGCTTCTAACTGTAATACCTGCTCTAGATAAGTATTGAATTCGTTTGTATTGTAAGCAACAGCTTCGTAAGGTCTATTAATGGTTTGGTCTTCCATTACCACCTTCGGCGAACTGCCAAACATGTCTTTCAGTTCCAAATCCATTGGTTTAGCACCTGTTTTGGCCGATTGGAAAGTAAAACGATGATCACCTGTTACTTTACCAACGGTATACATTGGAGAACGTTCTCTGTCTGCAATTTTTTGTAAGGTTTGGATATGCTCATCGTTAATGACCAAGCCCATACGCTCTTGCGATTCGTTTCCGATAATCTCTTTAGCCGAAAGGGTAGGGTCGCCAACCGGAAGTTTATCTAGGTTAATTTTACCACCAGTTTCTTCAACTAGCTCTGAAAGACAGTTCAAGTGTCCACCTGCACCATGATCGTGGATAGAAATAATGGTGTTGTGGTCGCTTTCTACCATACCTCTAACGGCATTGGCAGCTCTTTTCTGCATTTCGGGATTTGAACGTTGAATGGCATTTAATTCAATACCAGTACCATGTTCGCCAGTATCAGCAGATGAAACAGCTGCACCGCCCATTCCAATTCTATAATTTTCGCCACCCAAAATAACGATGTTATCGCCTTCTTGTGGTTTTTGTTTTTGTGCCTGACTGGCTTTACCGTAACCAATACCGCCTGCTAACATGATCACTTTATCGAAGCCTAACTTGCGTGAGTGTTCTTCGTGCTCAAAGGTTAAAACAGAACCAGTAATCAATGGTTGTCCAAATTTATTTCCAAAATCAGTAGCTCCATTAGAAGCTTTGATCAAAATATCCATTGGTGTTTGGTATAACCATTTTCTTTCTTCTACGCCTTTTTCCCAAGGGCGATTTTCTTCTAAACGAGAAAGCGCTGTCATGTAAACTGCAGTACCTGCCAAAGGCAATGAACCTTGTCCGCCAGCCAACCTGTCTCTAATCTCGCCTCCAGAACCTGTTGCGGCTCCATTAAAAGGCTCAACTGTGGTAGGGAAATTGTGGGTTTCTGCTTTTAATGAAATTACCGATTCGAAATCGCTCGTGGTGTAATAATCAGGTTCGTCTGCACGTTTTGGTGCAAATTGCTGTACCACCGGACCTTTAATAAAGGCTACGTTATCTTTATAAGCAGAAACAATATCGTTAGGATTTTCTTCAGAAGTTTTTCTGATCAACTTAAACAAAGAAGTAGGTTGCTCTACGCCATCAATTACAAACTTGCCATTAAATATTTTATGACGGCAGTGTTCTGAGTTTACTTGCGAAAAGCCAAAAACCTCAGAGTCTGTTAAGGGTCTGCCTAGTTTGGTAGCCAGGTTGTTTAGGTATTCAACTTCATCATCACTTAAAGAAAGGCCTTCTTGTTTATTATAGGCAGCAATGTCTGTAATTTCCAGAATAGCTTCTGGTTGAATGTTGATGGTGTAAATATCTTGGTCTAGCTGTTTGTATTTTTGCGAAAGCATGGGGTCGAAGGCTGAGAAATCTTCAGCTACTTTTTGAAATTCTTCGATCCTGATGATCCCTGTCATGGTCATGTTCTGCGTAATTTCTACGGCATTGGTACTCCAAGGCGTAATCATAGCCGCACGTGGCCCAACAAAAAAACCAGTAAGGAGTTTTTCATTTTGAAGTTTGGCACCGCCGAATAACCATTCAAGTTTTGTAATATCAGTTGCAGAAAGGGCTTGTTCTGTTTGCAAAACAAAAACCGCCTCAGATTGACTTAGGAAGAAATGAATCATGCTTGTTTTTTGAAGATGCAAATTTAGTGTTAAAATTTTAAAAATGCCACGGATTTCGCTTTTAAACCTCAATAATTATTATTGTCTCAGCCAGACGGGCTTTTTTCTTTTTCTTGATAAAAAGAAACAAAAATCAAGGCTTGCATCCTTTCTTGAATAGCAACATCAGAATTCTGCTGGCGATAATATGAGGCTTAGCCGCATTCGCAATCCCTGCGCCCGCTGCATATTCCCTTGAACATTCGCATCATCAAAGATTCTGTAAGGATTCTAATGAGCTATCCTGCGAAATTCTGCTATGCCAGATGCGTAATCGGTATTTTATGCCATCATATTAAAGTTTGTTTAGCATAGTGGGTAAGCTCTCTGTTAAAAATGCCACCTTAGCGTGTAATATATTCGGGTTTTATTACTTTTGATGGAAAGAAATCACTATGTTCAATCGGATCCACCATATTGCCATTATCTGTACAGACTACGAAGTGTCTAAACGCTTTTATGTAGAGAAGCTGGGCTTTAAAATCTTGGCAGAAGTTTATCGGGCAGAGCGAAAATCGTACAAGCTAGATTTGGCTGTAAATGGAACCTATCAGATCGAGCTTTTTTCTTTCGAGAACCCAGTTGCTAGACCCTCAAGACCAGAAGCTGCAGGGTTAAGGCATTTGGCTTTTGAGGTAGACGATGTACTGGTGGTAAGCACTACACTAAATGAACAGGGGATTGTAACCGAGCCCATTCGTATTGATATGAATTTACAGGTAAACAATTTACTTTTTTTACAGACCCTGATGGCCTACCATTAGAAATTTACCAGCGTTAACAATGGGCAGTGTTTTCAGGTTCAAGCAATTTGAGGTCGACCAAAGTGGTTGTGCCATGAAAATCAATACAGATGGGGTGCTACTGGCTGCAATGGTAACGAGCAAAGCCCCCAAACAGATTTTAGATATTGGTACTGGTACCGGAGTAATTGCCTTAATGTTGGCCCAACGTTTTCCGCAGGCACAAATTGAAGCGGTAGAAATTGATGAACAGGCATCGGCTACTGCAGCAAAGAATTTTCAGTCGTCAGTTTTTGCCGATAGATTAAAAGCTAATCCTATCGCAATAGAACAATATCATCCTTCTGCCCAATTCGATCTTATCGTATCTAACCCACCTTTTTTTGTAAACGACCTTAAAAATGCTGAAGAAAAAAAAGGCATTGCCCGACATACCAACGAAGTCTTTTTTGATGAGCTGATTGCAAAAGTAGCAACTATTTTAAGCGAAGATGGACAGTTTTGGTTTGTGCTGCCTATTAAACAGGCAGAATTGTTAGTGAAAAAGGGCAGGGAGCATGGTCTATTTGAACAGCAAATGATCCATTTACACTCAGACCAAACCAAGCCAGAGTTTAGAAGGATTGTGAGTATTGGTAGAAAGAAAACTGAGTTGAAAACAGAACACTTTTATATTTACGAAGCTGAAAAAGTCTATACCAAAGCTTATCAAAAATTGTTAAAGGATTTCTTTTTAGGCTATTAGCAATTTGGAACTTTAATCGGCTTATCTGGCTATAATTTGTAATTTAGTGCAACAATCTTAACCTTATTTAAAACATGAAATCTACTTTATCCTATCTGCTATTTTTCTTCATTTCCATTTCTTTATTTGCGCAAAATCAAAAGCCAACCTTAATTACCGATAAAATACCAGGTATCGATTCGCTATTGAAACAGGTTTTAAAAGACCAGTATGCAGCTGGTTTTGCAGTGGCTGTAGTAAAAGGCGATGAAGTGATTTATAGCAATGGTTTTGGTTACCGAGATGTAGACAATAAAAAACCGGTAACCCCGAATACACTTTTTGCCATTGGTTCTAGTACCAAGGCATTTACGGCTTCTTTGTTAGGCTTGCTACAAAAAGATGGTAAATTAACACTTGATGATAAAGCGGTAAACCTGCTTCCGCAGTTGCGCTTTTATAGTGATGAGATGAATAACCAAATTACCGTACGTGATTTAATGGCACACCGAACAGGACTATCTAGATATGATTTTTCGTGGTTGTTGTTCAATACTTCCAATAGAGACAGCATCATTGCCCGGGTAAAATATATGCAGCCAACAGTAGCAGTTAGACAGAAATGGTACTATAATAATTTTATGTACCTGGCGCAGGGCATGATTGTAGAAAAGTTGAGTGGTAAAACTTGGGAGCAAAATATCAAGGAGAAATTTTTTATTCCTTTAGATATGACCCGTTCCAATACAGATATTAAAACTTTTCAGAACGATAGTGATGCTTCTTTGCCTTACACTGTAGTTAATGGTAATGTGATTAAAAAGGTAGATTATTACAACATCAATGGCATGGGTCCAGCGGGTAGTATCAATAGTAGTGTAAATGAGATGGCCAATTGGTTAAAAGTATGGATTAGCGGTGGCCTTTATCAAAAAAAGGAGATTTTACCTAAAACCTATATTGCCGAAGCAGCCAGCTCTCAAATGGTAATGGATGGCGGTTTGCCTGGCGCCAATAAAGATATTTATTTTGACAATTATGGTTTAGGATGGATGCTGAGTTCTTATCGTGGGCATTACATGGTAGAACACGGAGGCAATATCAATGGGTTTTCTGCCAATGTTGCTTTTTTTCCAACAGAGAAGATCGGGATTGTGGTATTGACTAACCAAAACCAGTCTGCGGTTCCAGATGTAGTGCGTAATTCTATTGCCGATCGGATCTTTAACTTGAAAACTATTGATTGGAATGGCGATGCCAAAAAGAATGCGGCAGCGGCAAGGGCAGCTAATTTAAGCAAGAAGGAGATTAAAAAAAAACCGATTTTAAATACTGTTCCTTCACATCAGTTAAAGGATTATACAGGTTCTTTTGAAAATCCAGCTTATGGCATCATTAAGGTAACGTTTGAAAAGAATGGTTTATATACTGTAATAGGTGATGAAAAAGTAGTGCTTAAACATATGTATTACGATGTTTTTGACCCAAGATCTATTGATAAAAATGGAGTGGTAGATACTACAGAAAGTAACCTGCTGTTTAACTTTGCCAGTGGTCAGGATGGGAAGATACAAAGTATAGGTATTTTGTTAGATGGTGGCGAAAAACCAGTGGTATTTGCTGTTAAGCCAGAGCTAAAGGTATTATCGGTAAAGGAACTTGAAAAATATGTTGGCGAATACAGCATGGGACAAACTCCCGTTAAAGTGTTTTTGAAAGGAAATACCTTATATGTGTTAGTGCCTGGGCAGCCAGAATACGAAACTGTAGTAGGCGATGACCATACTTTTATACTGAAAGCATTGAAAGGTTTTAGTGTGAAATTTGAAGTTGGAGCAGATCAAAAAGTAACGACAATGCTTTTTATACAACCAAATGGTGTGTTTAAGGCGGTAAAGAAGGGTTAAAGGTTGTGGGTTACGGGTTGTGAGTATCAAGTATCAAGTACCAAGTATCAAGTACCAAGTATCAAGTATCAAGAAAGAAGATTTGGTGATGAGATTTGAGACCTGAGATATGAGTAGTGAGACTGGATTAGCAAGTATCAAGAAGGAAGATTTGCTAATAACATTTGAGACTGGCTAAGCTACCAGCTATTTTCTATTTCCCATTCCCTATTTACTACTAAGAAAATAGTCTGAGCCCATCGAAGACTAGAAGAATAAATCCAATATGAAAAAAATAGGCCTACTTTCTGATACGCATGGTTACTTGGACGATGCTGTTTTTAAATACTTCGATGAGTGTGATGAGATTTGGCATGCCGGAGATTTTGGGCCGGATGTGGCAGAGCCCTTAGCAGCCTTTAAACCTTTGCGGGGGGTGTATGGAAATATCGATGACAAAGACATTAGAATAGCGTTTCCAGAACATTTGAAGTTCAAGTGCGAAGCCGTAGATGTTTGGATGACACACATTGGAGGCTATCCAGACCATTACAGTCCGCAGGTGAAGAAAGAAATTTACACTAAGCCACCAATGCTCTTTATCAGTGGTCATTCACATATTTTAAAAGTAATTTTCGATAAAAAAATCAATTGTTTACATATAAACCCCGGTGCGGCCGGAAAACATGGTTGGCATAAAGTAAGAACTTTGATTCGTTTTAGTATTTCGGAAGAAAAAATACATAACTTTGAGGCCATAGAATTAGGGAATAGATAACGTATAAAGTACACTAAGTAATATGTCAGGTATAAAAACATTAGGTCAGTTCATCATCGAAAAACAATTAGACTTTCCTTACGCCAAAGGCGAACTCTCTAGGTTGTTAAGGGATATCGGGATTGCCTCGAAAATTGTAAACAGAGAAGTGAACAAAGCTGGTCTGGTTGATATTTTGGGCGACGCAGGCACAACCAACATTCAGGGCGAAGGTCAAAAGAAATTGGATGTGTATGCCAACGAGCAGTTTATTGCCGCTTTAACGAGCGGTGGCGAATGTTGTATCGTGGCCACAGAAGAGGAAGATGATTTTGTGCCGATCGATTCACCAGTATCTAAAAATGCCAAATATATTGTTTGTATCGATCCTTTAGATGGTTCATCAAACATTGATTGTAATGTTGCTGTAGGTACCATTTTTTCTATCTATCGCCGTAAATCGGTTGAAGGAAATGCGACATTAACCGATGTTTTGCAAAAAGGAACACAACAAGTAGCTGCAGGCTACGTGATCTACGGTTCATCAACCATGTTGGTATACACTACTGGAAAAGGAGTAAATGGTTTTACACTTGATCCATCAATTGGTGAGTTTTGTTTATCACATCCAAATATGAA
The DNA here is from genome assembly GCF_001412215.1 of Pedobacter sp. Hv1. Classification (GTDB taxonomy): domain Bacteria; phylum Bacteroidota; class Bacteroidia; order Sphingobacteriales; family Sphingobacteriaceae; genus Pedobacter. Next base: position 124,764 of record NZ_LLWP01000001.1, on the reverse strand, counting down.
AATCCCTGAAGATGGAACCATTTATTCTATCAACGAGGGTAACTATGTACATTTCCCTGATGGAGTTAAAAAGTACATTAAATATGCACAGGTAGAAGATTTGTCTACCAAAAGACCTTATACTTCTAGGTATATTGGTTCAATGGTGGCCGATATCCATAGAAATTTAATTAAAGGTGGCATTTATATGTATCCGACTACTGCAGCCTCACCTAATGGAAAATTGCGGTTATTGTACGAGTGTAACCCAATGGCTTTTATCATTGAACAGGCTGGGGGTATCGCCTCTGACGGTTTGAACAGAATATTAGATATCGAACCTACAGAACTGCACCAACGTACATCTATATTTATTGGGTCTGCTAAAATGGTAAAAATGGCTGAGGCACTAATGGCTGAGCATTCGCCGGTTACGCCTTTGCAAGGACAGGGAGTGGTAATTGGGGAATAGGAAGCAGGAAATAGAGTAAATAGAAAATAGGGAATAGGAAATAGTTTGGGGGTAAAAGTTTTTGTGCTTTAATCTGGGTGTTTGTCTTGCTACTAGATACTTACTACTTTATACTCAAATCTCACATCTTTTTTCTTATTCTTGGGTCTTTAGTCTTGCTACTTGATACTCGCTACTTGATACTCAAATATTTTTTCTTGAACTGATTGTCTTGCTATTCACATCTTTACTATTGCTATTCAAAATTCAGATATAATCATTAAATTAGGAGGTAGAAAACTATTAAAATTATGAAAACAATTATTAGATCGATCACCTTACTTTTTGCAGTATGCATTTCAATCAATGCAGCAGCACAAGATGCGGCGAAACCTAAACCTAGTCCTGCGGCTACTGCTACGGGTAAAATTAAAGATGCCACTATTACCATTAATTACAGTAGTCCGGCAGTTAAAGAACGTAAAATTTGGGGTGGATTAGAGCCTTACGATAAAGTTTGGCGTGCTGGTGCAAATGATGCTACTACTTTTGAAACAGATAAAGACCTAAAGGTTGAAGGAAAAACTTTGCCAGCCGGAAAATATAGTTTCTTTTTAATTCCTAGAGAAAGTGGTACATGGACAGCTATTTTTAACAAAGAAGCTAAACAATGGGGTGCTTTTAAGTACGAAGAAGCTAAAGATCAATTGCGTGTTGATGTAAAGACCAAAGCTTTGCCTGCAACGCAAGAAAGATTGGTATATAAAGTTACCAAAGCTGGATTTACTTTAGAATGGGATAAAATCTCAGTACCAGTTGCTGTGAAGTAAAAAACGTAAAATTATTTTTAGAAAAGCTGTGCTGCATTGTAGCATGGCTTTTTTTGTTTAGTAGTTTGTTGGTTCATTGTCTTCGACGGGCTCAGACTGACAAAATCATTAGTTCAGTTGTTCATTAGGTAATAAGTCCGATGACAGGGGTCGGGAAGTTGGGGTTAAGTAGATAGTAAATAGGGAGTAGTAAATAGGGAATGGGAAATAGGAAATAGTTTGGGAGTTAACTGTGGATAGCTCTTGTAGAAAACATAATTTTACTTTCAACCTTGAACTTTCAACTTACTACTTTAGCGGAAAGCTTAAGGCTGAAAGCATCACTAACTTATAACTTACTACTAAAACAACTTTTTACTTTTAACCTTGAACTTTAAACTTACTACTTAGCACTTACTACTTTAAACTTTTTACTTTTAATCTTTAACTTCTCTCTGCTTCAAAAAAGGCATCTATGCCTAATTCTGCTCGGTTTTGGGAGGCGGCTACGGCCAGGCGATCGCAACGTTCGTTTTCGGGATGGTCGTTATGGCCCTTGATCCAAATGAATTTGATCTGGTGGAGTTTATGTTGGGCCAAATATTGGATCCATAGGTCTTTGTTTTTTTTGCCCTGAAATCCTTTTTTTACCCAGCCAAATACCCAAGCTTTTTCTACAGAATCGACCACATATTTAGAATCTGAATAAATGGTAACCTGTTGTCCGGGATTTTTTAAGGCTTTCAGACCTTCAATTACCGCCAACAACTCCATTCTGTTATTGGTGGTCATCCGAAAACCACCACTCAGTTCTTTGTAATGTGCACCGGCACGCAAAATAACCCCATAGCCACCAGGGCCCGGATTGCCACTTGCTGCACCGTCTGTGTAGATTTGTATCATAACTGCTGGCAAAGCTAAGTTTTATTGACCATACTCGCATAGCGATGTGGAAAAGATCAAACCAAAAAGCCCGAATTTTGAAGATTCGGGCTTTTCTTTTAGTGTATCAATTTGACTTATTTTACTGTTTTCAGTAATTCGGCAATGGCCACCTGTAATTGTTGGTCTTTTCCATTGTCAATTTGGCCAGGCATATTTTTAACTTGGATATCTGGTTTGGTTTCGTTGTTCTCTAACCATTGTCCAGCTTTATTTTTGGCGCTGATGGGTACAGAACCCCAAGTGGTGCCATCAGGTAAACCTTCCCAACCTGCAAAACTACAAGTACCCGGTACTGGCATGCCTACTGTTTTTCCAATGCCCAGATCTGTATAACCACAAGAGAAACAATGTCCGTCGCTATAATTGGCTTCGTTAAACATGGCCAAAGTTGGCTTGGTCCATCTAAAGGTTGGCTCAAAACCTACCGAACGTTGTGCAGTGGCATAATCTAAGAATTTCTGACCAGTAAAGAACATCGCTAAATCAGATACTAAATCGCCACCACCATTGAAACGGGTATCAACGATTACGGCTTTGCGATCAGAAAATTTACCCATCATTTCTTCATAAACGCTGCGGTAAGGACCATCGCTCATGCCCGGAATATGTACATAACCCAATTGTCCTTTACTTAAACTATCTACTTCAGCTTGGTTAATTTTAACCCAACGTTTGTACAACAATTGGTTTTCGGCACCCAAACTAATCGGTTTAATGGTTACCTGCTGTCTTTCTTTGGTTTTTGGGTCTATAACTTCAATTAAAGTAAACTGGTCTGCTTTTCGGTTCAAGTATTTAGCTACATCTTGGTTGGCTTCAATCAATTGTCCATCAATTTTTTCGATGATCATTCCAGCTTTTACCTTCATGTTCGCTCTGTCTAATGGACCACCAGAGAGGATTTCATCGATCAAGATGCCATCACCTTGATGTTTGTAGCTGGCAATGATGCCCAATGATGCCGTAGCATCTGCATTTGGAATACTTCTGCTGTAACGGGCACCAGAGTGCGATACGTTCAATTCGCCCAATAACTCAGAAAGCATTTCGGCAAATTCGTAGCTATTGCCAATATGTGGTAAGTATTTGGCATAGGCTGGCTTTAGGGCATCCCAATCTGCACCGTGCATATCTGGTGTATAGAACATCCCTTTATTGCGTAACCACACGTGCTCAAACATGTAAGCTCTTTCGGCTGCGCCATCTATTTGTACTTCGCCTTCAATATTGATCTGGTCGCGTTTGTTGTTGTCTGTATTGATTTTGGCAATACGGCCACCACTCAATAAGTAGAGATTTTTCTGTGCCTTATCCCATACCAAGCTGCCACCCATACCATCTAAAGGAATTTCCATTTTGGTTTCTTTGGTACGTAAATTGGTGCTCCATAAATTGGTGCCTTTTTCGAAACTGGCCAAATAATATAGCTTTTCCCCATCTTTTGACAAGGCTGCATCACTTAAAGAAGAAGAATGGATGGTCAATCTCGATTTTCTGTTGTCCAATCCATCCCAATCGAATACAACGGTCGAATCTGGTTTTACAGGTTTAGCTTTCGGATCTTTAACCTCCTTTTTAGCCGCTTCGTCTTTGGCTTTTTTCTCTGCAGCTTCTACATCTTTTAATAGGGCGAAATCATCTTTGCTGAGGTTAAAACGATCCCAGCTGTCTTTGGTTAAAAACATACTGTACACATCTCTTTGCGAAGAACCACTGTTGGCATGCGCTTTCATTCCGTCTCTATTGCTAAACCAGATCAATTGTTTGCCGCCATTTACCCATTTGGCATTCCCATCACCATAACCACTTTTGGTTAAGTTCTTCATAGGTTCTTTGCCATTGGCATCTAGTAAAACTACCTCACCGTTAGACATGGTAGGTTTGTACGTAGCCAATAACCATTTGCTATCTGGGCTCCAGGTAAAATATTGGTCGCCATCTTGCATGTAAAAAAGCTGATCAGGCGTTAACAAGGTTACCGTTTGTTTATTGCCCAGTTCCATTACCTTTAAAGTACGGCGGTTCTCTATAAAAGCTATCTTTTTGCCATCTGGCGATAGCGTTGGCATATAATTGTCGTTATTGTTGCTCACTACTGGTTTTTCTTCCAATAGGGTAGCTGCGAAAAAGTAAGGTTCTTCCTTGCGCACTTTTCTGGTTTCGTAAATGCGCCATTTGCCCTCACGTTCACTGGCGTACACTACCGATTTGCCATCGGGAGCAAATTCTACGAAACGTTCTTGCGCAGGTGTATTGGTTAACCTTTTGGTCATTTTGCCATCTACCGAAGTAATGAATACTTCACCACGGGCAATAAAGGCTACTTCTTTGCCATCGGGCGATATCGACATTTCTCTTACCCCACCATTAATGGTGACAAAAGCATCGTTGTTCGATTTTTCTTGGGTATTGATCACCACATTCAGTTTTTGTGGACTGGCTCCTGGTTTAAGCGTGTACAATTCGCCATCGTAACCGAAAGACAAAGTGCCATTGTTGGAGGCACTCAAAAAGCGAACCGGGAAGGTTTTGAATTTGGTAATTTGTTCGCTCTTCGCCTTTTCTTTTAAAGGCATTTTGTGGATATTGAAATTGCCACTTTCCTCGCTTAAATAATACATGCTTTGCTCATTATCTGTAAAAACAGGATTTCTGTTCTCGCCATAAAAGCTGGTAAGTTGGGTATGTTTGTCTGTTTTTTTATCGTACAGCCAAATGTTGCGGGCAATGGCCGATTTGTGGTGTTTGCGCCATTCGTTTTCTCCACCTTTTTTATCATGGTAGAGCATGGTATTGCCATCTTTACTGCTTTGCACGGCTTCGGCTGGGATGGTAAACACTTGAGTGATACCGCCACCATTAACAGGTACGCTATAAAGTTCTGGTTGTGAGCCTGTAGGGAATTGACGGTGGTTAACCGCATCTTGTCTCACTCCGCCAAAAATAACCGATTTGTTATCTGCCGAAAAACTAAATGGAACTTCATTGGTAGAGTGGTAGGTGAGGCGTTTGGCCGGACCACCATTGGCATCCATCACAAAAATATCGAAATTGCCATATCGGTCTGAGGCGAAAGCAATCTGTTTACCGTCTTTGCTCCATTGCGGCATGTAATCGTGCGCTTCGTGGTAGGTGAGTTGCTGTGCATTGCCACCAGTGCTGGCTACACGGTACAAATCGCCTTTATAGGTAAAGGCAATGGTGGTACCATCGGGCGAAATAGTTGGGTATCGCATCCATTGCGGTTTTTCTTGCGCCATGATGGTGGTGTGCAATAGAAGACCGAGCGATAGTGTCAATAGTTTCTTCATTAGTTTTAGGTTGTTATCTGATTGTAAAAATAGGTTTTATATTATTTTAAATAAAACTTCTTCGCTACCGCGGGTCCTACTTTTTCCAGTAGCTGAAAAAGTAGGCAAAAAAGCCACGGCTGCGTCCTGTTCTATTAAAATGGTTGGTAAGGCTAATTGCTGCCTGCCGAACAGGCCAAGGCCGATTTTAGCTTAACGGAGAGGGTCTGCTCTGGCTTGACATGAGTTCAAACAAAGTCCCCATCCACGTGCAAGTTAAATAATAAAATATTAAATACACAAAGTTGCATTTAAAATGAGTTAATTTTTTATTAAATCTATTGTAAGTTAAACGATTAAGTGTTTTTAATAGAGAAATGATAAAAATATTTGCAGGGAAATAGAAAAATCGTACTTTTGTGACACTAAAAAATACGGTGGTTGTAGCTCAGTTGGTTAGAGTATTGGTTTGTGGTGCCGAGGGTCGTGGGTTCGAGCCCCATCAGCCACCCGTAGATGAAAAGCAGTCCTTAGGGGCTGCTTTTTTCATAAAGGGACACAACGGGGACACAATTAAAAAAGCGATATCTAAAATGCAGCCACCCTCTAAACCGCAGTTGAACACAGATAATCCTACAAAATGGTATATCTGGTGGAACCATGATGTGCCATTCCCCTTATGGAATAACCATCCCCGAAAAAGGATACGGATCAAGAAGTACGACAACATCAACCGATTTAAGGGCGATGAACGGTTAAAGTACGCTAAACTTAGGCTTAAGGTATGGGAGTATGTACTGAAACATTCTTTTTATAATCCTTTTGAAGCCGAACTTAACGAACTTAACTCTATCAAAGCAGAAATCAAGGCCGTAGAGTTGAAAATTGAAAAGGCCGTTGTTGAAGCGGATGAGAAATTAAAAGGCAATACCAATATCATTAAGGCGTTGGATCTTTACATGGATAGTAGGATAGAGCGTATTAATAATACAAATTCTCTTTCTACCCATAGGGGCGTTATAAAGTGGTTCACTAAATTCCTTACAGAAAAACAACTTTTACACCTGAAGGTAAGCGAGATAAAGCGACAGCATATTGCAGATGCGCTGCTATTTACAAAAAAGGATAGGGAGTGGGGCCCAACTACCTACAATAGCCATGTTGAACTTATCATGACGGTATTCAACTGGTTCGAAAAAGAAGAATACATCGTTAAGAACCCTGCATCTGGCAAGATTGATAAAGTAAGGGCCATTGTTGGAATTCATAAATGGTATCCAAAGGAAATAGCGACACCACTAAAGAAATATATGTTAGATACTGGCGAAAACCTCCTTTATAATGCTTGTGCGTTTACCTACCACCTATGTGTCAGGAGCCAACAAGAACTATTAAAGATGAAGGTGGCGGACATTGACTTTAACCTAAAGCGTGTGCGCTTCAGAAAGGAGATCACAAAGAATGGACGTGAGGCTTTTAGGGACTTTACCCCTGATTTCGAAAAAATAGTGGAATCCATGAACATCAAACAACTACCTGGAGAGTGGTATATCTTTGGGTCTGGAGGGAAGCCTTCGATTAAAATGGCTGGTAAAAACTCACTGGCCAGAATTTATAAGGAGATCAAGGATACCAATAACCTACCGGAAGAATACACAATCTATAGTTGGAAACACACTAGGGTAATCCATGAAATGATGAAGAAAACCAGTCCTTATGAGATACAACATATCTGTAGGCACTCAAGTCTTACCGAAACTGAAAAATATATGCGTGGCTTTGATATCAGTTTGAATAAGGTTTATAACCCAGAGGACCTGAAATTTAATTAACCAACCATATAATAAAGATTAAATTTGCAGAATGACTATCCAAGAACTTGAAAACTGGTTTAAAAATGTAGAGCTACCAGCTACTCCTATAATGCTTTTACCTGGCACTACGATTACCGATGTTGACAAATTCCTAGAAAGCCATTTTATACCTCTTAGGGCAAACCCAAATGCTTTATCCAGCAAACCGATTTGGGACCGTTTATTTGCTTTTAAGTTGCTTATTGAGTCTAATTTATAAATGGAACACGCATATAAATTTCAGTTAATTGAGAATCTAAAACCTATCTACGGTAACAGAGGATGGTCGATTTCGATTAGTCGTTTAGACCTAGATGAAATCATCTTCACATTGCCTATTGGAGAAGATGTTAAATTTATCGCAGATAATTTATATTCTGTACTTGATGGATTACCTGAAATTGATCATCCAAAAGAACGAGTTAGATTTGTATTTATTCTTGATGGTGACGAATACCATAATTGCCAGATTAGGCTAATTAACCCGAATTCTGAAGACCATAAATTTATCGCAATGGGGCCTGAAAGATTTGTTACCCTTGATGAATACAAAAATTATCAGTCAAAGAAATAGTGCTAACTACATATCATGTTCCTCAATCAGCTCACCAATCTGCTGCGCATAATCATTAGCTATTTTTTCTGAGTGTGTACTCCAGGTAATACCATTATCACCCAATATAGGGGTAATTACTCCTAAATATTGGCCATCTTCAAAAACTTCATAATCCTCTGAATCCAGCGGCCTAACTGTGATTACTTTCCCTAATAGTTCTATTTCGAATGATTCCATAAATTATTTTTTATTCATCTGTATTTAATGGCATTATTAGACCGATATCGTTATTTGGTTTATCAGTTCTGTCCACTCTATTTACCCTAATACTGACCCTAGTCTTTTTCATTTCTGAATCAGGATATGGAACACACAAAGTTAACAGTTGTGCAGGAGATATGTTTTTATCTATCCACATCTTCTCTCTATTCCTTGGTAGAATAACTGGCATTCTTGGTTTTTCATAATGTATCTCGGCAAGCATTTTGTTAGCCACAGTTGTCATAATTCCATAAGAACGATGTTTTTCATTTGTCTCAGGATCTTTCCATTCACTCCAAAGTCCAGCAAAACAGAAAGTCTTTCTTTTTGTGGTAAACCACCATGGTAACTTTTCAGGCTTTGCATTGAACCATTCATAAAATCCATCAGCAATAATAAGGCAGGTTTTATGGTTTACAATTAATGGTCTGTACATCCTAGATGTTAGGACATCTTCGCTTCTTATATTCCATGTATCATAGGTCAATGCAAGACTTTCTGCCCAATAAGGCACAATTCCAAACCTCATGTGTTGGATTATTTCAGGTTCATCTGATGTAATAACTAATCCTTTTAACGTTGGGGCCAGATTAAAGTGAGGTTCCCATTCACCAACCAGCTTTAATGGATGTGCATTTAAAATCTCCTTATCATCAGCAGAAAGTGTATATCTAACACACATAACTATTTAGTTTTTATGATATCATCCCAATTGGTCGTATATTCTGGGCTGAGGAAGTCTCGCCTCAATGTCCATCTTTGTTTTGTCCCTTCAGTGGCAATCTTAATGGTACCAGCACCAAAATGCATGTTTACCTTATCCATTATCTGACTTAGCTTATCGTATTTAATACCGTCGAATTTGTCAAAAATATTGAGCTGCACCTCATTCTGAGGTATCAATCCAGTCGCCATCACTTCAACCTTTTGGAACAAATAACCTCTCAAATATATTTTTTTTAATCCAAAAAGTGCAGCTTTTATTATATCATTTGTATTGTTTACCGGATGAGCTAATGGAACAGTAATAGATGGATAGCATTGAGGATGGCTTGGATTGAAGCGATTTGTAAGCAGTCTAACTGACAACACGGTAGCGCACCTGGCTTCTCTTCTCAACTTCATCGCAAGTCTTGAGGCATAACTTGCAGTCGCTTCCTGTAGTTCGACATAATCGCCTGTCATTTTTCCGAAAGCCCTACTAGTACACATCCCCTTCTTGGGATCAAGACTTAGCTTTAGAGGTATGCAGCTTTCACCCCATAATTCCCTCCACATCCTTACTCCAACAATCGTTAAATTCTTTTGGACCCAATCAATTGGTAATTGCCTTAATTGCTCAGCAGTCTTTATATCCATTGAGATAAGCTTGTTTGCATATTGCCTACCAATTCCCCAAAGGTCCTCTACCGGATAGTCAATTAGTATTTTTGATATCTTTTCATCGGAATCAAGAACCATTACACCATTACCCTTTTTTGCCTTTTTATTCGCAACCTTGGCCAAAACTTTTGTCGGTGCAACTCCCAGGCTTATAGGTATACCTGTGTTTGTTACTACAGAGGTTCTTATTTCAGTTGCATAATCCTGTAGATTATCAAATCCTTTTAGGTTAAGGAAACATTCATCAATACTATAAACTTCTACTTCTGGGGTAAACCTTGCAAGATTGGTCATTACACGGGCGCTTATATCGCCATAAAGTGTATAATGACTGCTGAAAACTGCAATATTATTTTCCTTTATGATATCCTTGATCTGAAAATAAGGGGCGCCCATAACAATCCCAATCTCCTTTGCTTCATTGCTCCTAGCAATAACGCATCCATCATTATTACTTAAAACAACAACAGGAACACCAATATATTTTGGTCTGAAAAGACGCTCACAGCTTGCGTAAAAATTATTGCAGTCGGCAAGGGCAATCATATATTAAATATTATGGGGTGAACAAGTCCATGTTACCGATCCAAAAACTGTAATATCCTTGCCCGTTATATTTATACATGCACCCATTGAATCATTAATGCAAAGAAACGTACCAGAGTTCCTGACACAAAGTTTTCTTGTAAGCCATTCATCATCAACGCAACATACTACAATATTCCCAGACCTTACCTTTACCGATTTGTCTACAACAATGATGCTCCCCTTCCTAATTCCAAAGTATTTCATCTGATCATCATCTGCCTCAAAATAAAAAGTATTTATCGGATCATTGACAATACGCTGGGCTATGTGCAGCCGTCGTTGCTTGTAATCTTCAGCAGGACTAACAAAACCAGATACTTTACCCGGGTCAGGCAACGTATCAATAAATTCGTTTCTTGGTATTTCTATCTGTCTGATCATGGCAATTATTATTAAAATTTGAGCCAACAATATTACTAATATTTTTAGCAAAATGTTTTAACAAATTTTAAACATTCGAATCAGGAATGCTTTTAAAACAAAAAAGCCTCTCAATAACGAGAGGCATGTAGTTTCTTTACCTTGTCTTCCACCAGCACCAGATTGAACACACAGCGACCAGTATTAGTGCAATGTATACCCATATACCAATGCCTTTTTTGTTTTCGACTTCTTTATGTTTTTCTTTGATCAGACTATCAACAACCTTGTTGGCTGTTTTTTCAATTCGGTTTAATGTTTCCTTTAATGAGGACTTTTCCTTTTCAACAATTTTTTCGATTTCCAGCTTACTTTTGTCGACCTTATCAGTTATCGTTGTAGTCGTAGTCCGTTCAACAACAACACCGTCTTTAAAGACTTCCTTTACCTGTGTCGTAACATCTTTTTGGGTAACGTCTTTTTGATCGGTGGACTTGGTCACTTCCTTTTCCATTGACTGTTCATTTTCAATTGATGAACTATCAACTTTTAAGGTTGTGTTCTCTTTGATCACAACATTGGCCAGGTACTTATCTATATTGGCTTTGCGAGTACCGCAACTGGCAAATAACACACCAATCAGTAAAAGGCTACTCAGTTTCATTAATCTTATCTGCTTCTGCATCTTTCTTTGTTTTAAATAAATCGTTCAGGTCGCCATTACGTTCAAAATTATATAGTCGCTGCATTATAAACTCAGGTGGATATTTCCCATTGCTCAGTATATAGCAGTTCTTGAATACCTTGGATGTCGGGTACATCAACGTGGTAACCTGTATGAGAACCTTGAATATCTCCCCCACTATGTTTGCCCCTGCAGTATATCTAAGCATTTCGAGCATGATATAGACCATGCAGACAACGAAAATCATCATGCAGTTTCTGGCGAAGAAAAGCTTAAAATCAAAAGTCTTATACTTAAGATGTTTCACGGCTCCTACAATCATGTTGACAAGAATTGCTATGCAGATGAATGTTCCAAATTGCTTGTTCTCCTTGAACCACCAATCAGCCATATCAAGCAGATATGCCAATGGAGCAATCTTCAATACCACACCGCTCATAAACTGTAACCTTCCCCAGACAGATGAGCTGTGGTCAGCCGCCAATATCAGGCTGTATAAAAGCCTCTTCATTAGCTGGCAATCTCAAAATGCATCCAGTCGTAGTTCTTTTCCCTGCCCAATGAAAGGAACCCATGCTTATAAAAGATATCGATCATAGGTTTATATTCTGGGCGGGCAAACCTGGCTGTTTTTGATGTCTCCTTCAATTGGTTTCTATCAGGGTCTAGGTCAATTGCCGTACCCCAACTATGACGGCTAAGCGTTGTTTCGCTGCCCCTCATCAACCTGTAGTTGAAACAGCCCCCATATCTATCAATCCCCAATTCATGGATTTTATCTACGCCATAATAGGTCAATAGCTCATTGAATACCGCTAACAGATTATTTGCAATCAACTTATGACATTGTATCCTCGTAACCTTTTCATTGCTCCATGATGTATATAATGGGAAAGGCAAAGTTATGGTTGTAAGATAACCAGCTCCTGTTTTGTTCGGCTCTCCATATTTCCTATTAAGTTCTACTGTAGTTATCATATTTTATTGTTTAACTTTGAGGTCCAATTGAATTTTCCAGTACCAACTACTATAAATCCATCAATTTCGAAACTTTTAATGCAAATAATATTTTAAGGATTAGTATTTTTAATATGTATTATCCTTCCTGTTTTAGTTATTGTCATAATCGTTTTGTTAATAGATGCTCCTATGAAATTTATTTAAGCTCGAATTACTATACTATATAAGCACTTCTTTTACTACCTCACTCAAACTATTCCCTATTATCAATTGTAGTGCAGTGGTTGGATGAGTACCATCACTATACCACTCGGTATCTTCAGGGTCTTGGGTTTCTTCTATTGCGTAAGCATCATGTATTGCATTGGCGATTTCTAAGCCATTCGTTCTAATTCTAGTATTCAAGTCTAAAAGGTCTGCAAGCATTTCTGCGTCCGATAATTCTCCAATAGACATTAAAACAGTTTGCAAAACGATTTTAAATCCGGCGTTTCTCATCAAAGAACAGATTTCAACAATGTTGCTCCAAATATCTTCTATATTATCGCCACTAGTAAGGTCATTACGACCTATCATAAGAGTATATATATTATTAACCCTGACATCGAACAAATCGGGTGTAGGGGTTCCGTAAATAGGGTCGCGCGTAATCCTGCTCAATACATCTCCTGTTCTTGATCCATTAACTGCATAGTTTGTGATTTGTGAAGGATATCCATCTGCTCGCAAAATATTGCCTAATACCGTTGTATAACCACCTGTTGAGCCAGAACCATAAGTGATTGAATCACCCTCTGTTACAACTAAATCAGGAATTCTTAGAAGAAAATTCTGACTAAAATATTCAGTGATTGACCTTCTTTCTAAACCAGTTAGTTTTTTGTCGTAAACAAATATTCTCTGTATATCCTGGTTAAGCCCATCCTTTAGTGAACCGCCAATCCTATGACGAAGTGTCGGCGGTAAAAAGGCAGATTCGTTTTCATTTAATATCCGGCCAAAATTGTCGTAGTATTTTTTTCCATAGATGGAAAATTCACATATTTCTAGCTCCCAAAAAGGAGTGGTTGAACTCATGCCTACCTCTAAAGCTGCCGTTGGCGGCGTATGCATCGCCTTATGATAGTTGTTCCAGTCAGTAAAGAGACCATAGCCATCGTCCGTCAGATATGTTCCATTAAAATTGCCATTATGGAAAGTGCAAAGATCACCACCCGTTTGTTCACCTATCCTACGAATTATAAAGAGAGTTACTTCTTCAGCAGATGGTATTAGGGCTGGACCATCTAGGTATTTCCTGCCCTCAAATTTGGCATATGGAGCATCCAGCAATCCCCCTGTTTCGATTAGTGATGGCCTGTTATCAGGGTTTGGCTGTAAAACTACAATTTCATTGACATTATCTATAGCAGAGGCAATGCCTCCGCCTGTGGCTTCTGCAGAGGCGAAATCCATATCGTATACAAGTCCATCAATATCTGACAAATCATTGATGATGTAAGAGGAAACTAACGCAGTAGCTACATTTGAAATCACGCTTCCCTCCGAATTAGTAATGATAACCTTATATAGCCCGGCATCTTCTATTTGGACATTACTAAGGGTTAATAAATTAGAAGTTTTTCCGGTCATTAGTATATTATTTTTATACCACTGGAAAGACATTGATGTGCTAGAAGAAGCCGTAACGCTTAATAACAAATCCCCACCTATTTCAACAGTTGTGTTAACTGGTTGAGAAGTAATAATTGGAATAGCGATGATCTCAACATAGGCAGTGCTATTTTTCAATGCCTCGCTTGCGTAATTAATCCCAATAGCTTTTATTCTTACTTCCAACTTGTTTACAGCTATGTTTTTGTTTGGTAACTGGATTGGATTTTGCGTTACCTCTAAATAGGATGTAAAACTTTGACCAGTTTCCTGATATCGATATTGATAATTAGATAAAGCAGAATATTCTGGATTTACAGTAAAGCCAAAAGTAAATACTTGAGCATCTACAACACCAGCAGTTGGAGCGTCAGGTGTGACCGGAATTTCTCCATCACTAGATCTAACCAACTCTATTGTTTTGGTGATTATAATACCAAGTTGAGCACCTGTCAGTTTTGGTGTTCTTGGAGTGGTTAAATATTCTGAAACAACATCTTTTAAATCCTGTATTGTTTCAATGTTATTTATGTCTGCCATTATACTTTAATTAAAGGTAAAAGACCAATGTTTTTTGGTCTGGTTTCCAAACCACCAGCATCATCCGTTCTACGATTTATATAGCTGTATTCATTTGGACCAGTTAAATCGGTAGATAATCTTTTCGTGTAATGGTCTGATTGTCTTGGATCACCCGGGTTTTGAAGCGGACTTCCGCTTACATGATTATGTAACTTGAATTCATCTGGTTCAAAACCACCTGGCAGTTCTGTCATTCTTCCAATATCAATACCAGCTCCTAAATCAAGACCTCTAATAAACATGCTTCTTAAATCTGGAAGCCTGAAAGTTGAAGAACCATTGCCGGAACTGAAGAAACCCTTATTGCCAGGTATTCCGTTCCAATCGGCATCCGTAATTAAGCTGCTACCTAATGTTTGAGCGAATTCCCATAAACGAGGGTAGTCAGCTCTATTTATCGCAGCACCATTACAGACAAGTGTGTTTTGTCTTTGCTTATAATCAAAGAATGTGCTTCCAACATCTTTAAGGTTACCCATATATTCACGGACTAACCATTTATCTCCTATCCAGACTAGTTCAATAGTTTCACCAGCAGCCAAATAGATGTTAGATTTATTAACTACATCAAACCTTAGTGTTCCAGAAACAGTAACATTAAAAAGTGAATTATTCTGGATACATGCTTTTATTCCGGTAAGCGACACATCTATACTAGGTAGCGTTAATTGAATGGTAGCTGAACCATTGACAAGAATTAGCTTATTTATAATTTCGGCATATATCAATGTTTTGGTAGCGGTAACTAAAGTAAGGTCGCTATGAAAGCCACGTTGCGAGTTCTTGAGCCATAAAGTACGGTTTGCCAATTCTCTTGCTTGACGGTTTGAAATGCCTTCAATACCCCCGCGAACCAAATCTATTTCTTCGATCAGGTAAATTCCTGCTTCCCAATTATTTTCTTCTGGTAATGTTGACATAATTATGAATTAATAGTTACGGTCCAAGTTCCAACCAATGACACTGCATCGGTCTTTACGATTTCAGATCTTACTTTTCTTGCAAATAGTACGTTGTCGACATTAAGCAGTCCAAACTCCCTAATTGTCATACCGTTTGCTTCGCTATCGAGTATAGTCCATTCAAACCTGGTGGAATTTGAAGTTGGATAGGTAACTCCGGTTAAGGATTTACTGAACACGTCGGTTAGCGAACTATTCCCAAGTGCTGGTGAAGTACCGTTTGTACCAACTGCTATTTTGGTGATAGGCTTACCCGCAGCATTACCACCCAATAGCTTTGCTATATTGGAATGGCCAAGTGTAAGAACAAGATTGTTCTCCTTAAATTTTTCAAGGCATTTACCAGTACGTTTGTCAATAATTTGCAAACTGAAACTACCAGTTGCTTTAATTCCATCTTTTGCCATTATTAAGTTGTTATAATTTCCATTTCTAAAATATCGCTGTCAGAGCTATAGTTTTTTGAACCGTCATACACGTTTGCACCATCGTATCTAAAGCCACTACCGACTGTTAATACATCTTCATCAATCACCGAAGGATTTTCTACACTCTCATCAGTGAGGTTAATATTCTCTGTTCCTAAATCGATGCTGAATGACACCCCAACCAAATGACTTCTTGTGTTTTTGTATTCTTCAACATTTTTAAGTATATCATCTATACTAGATGCACTGATAAAATTATTACCACCGTCTAGTAAGATTTTAAATTCAGCCCATCCATTAGGTCCGCTTCCAACTCCTTCGGTTATAATTGCTGTTGGATAACCGATCGTTCTTAAAGCTTCCTTTACAGCCCAAACAGTCCCTTTGTATCTTTTAAGTTCAATCGCCTTTTTTATTACCTCCCTCTGTTGCTCTTCTGTAGTTGCGAGTTTCATCCCTTTATAGCCCAAAACGTCGAACTGTTCAGCTAAAAATGGCAATACGGTTTTATCAACTGTATCTACGATATAGACCAAAAGCTTCTCCAGCTCCAAAGCATCAATCTTCTTTTTGGCCATCTCGTCAAATGCGACCAGATGAGGTATATTTCTAATTGCTGTTGCCAGTATATTACTCATCACTAAATCCAGTTACATTTACTGTAATCCCACTACAAAAACTCACTTCGGTAATAGCAGCAGTAACATCAGCAACAGGGCTTGTTACCTGTACCTTATAAACATTTTTCGAACTGGCCGCAGCTGAAATCTGGCTGATCACAACATCTAAACCTAGTTTTGACTTTTTATCATCCGCATAGATTTTCAGGCTATCTTCAGCTTTCTTTTTCTCCATTTCAGAATCTGCACCGCTAAGTAGGATAAGGTTTACCGAAATAGAATAAATCTTTTTTGTTGGGGGATAAACCAGTACCGTATCGGACAATGGACGAACCTTATCATCGTTACAGATAGCGTAAACAGCGTTTATAATTTCAGTCGAAGGCGTAACGGCATTCTCTAAAAGCGGGTATATAGCTACAGTTCCAGGCGTTGGAGAATTAATACCAACATCTATAATGCTGTTGTGCGCAGATTTAGCAAAGAATATGTAGGCGCCACGTGGTCCGGCGCAACTAAAACTTGATGGTGCTAATCTGATACGTTCCCTTAATCTATCATCGGATTCAGCATCGGTACCACCATTTGTGATACCAACATTCAAAGCGGTTGACACATAAGCCTGTGGGTCCAGGATAACACCAATTTCAGAAATACTATAATTATTACCTATTTCTCCTTCGTTTGTACATTCAGCTAAAACCGTAACAAATTCATCTGATAGATTAGCTTCAATATCCTCTAGTGTTATAAAAACGACTTTTCCATCAATACTCTGTACTCTGATTCCTTTTGGAATGCTTATAGCAGGATGACCTTCAATAAGGTTGAATCTAATCGTGCATTTTGCACTACTGGCCGGTAATCTCTCTACACCCAACCATTCACCTAAATAATCAAGCATTGGATACTTTGCGAAAGCCAATAGATTTTGCTTTGCGGCTTCATTGGCCTGTATTAATGTCAATTGAAATCTATATGCAAAAGACTGTATCAATAACATTTCACTCTGCGCTGGAGATAAAGGAAAGTTTACACGAGCTTCATAGTCCGACTTAAGTTCGGCCACCAGCTTTTCACTATCTGTATCAAAGAAAATAGGTTCGTCCAATGCCATTATATAAAGTCTAAACTTGCTGTTGAAAAAAGATTTGTTTGAAACATCAAATTTCGTCCTGGTGTAGATTCACCAATGTCAAAATCTGCATTGAAGTCGTTATTAAAATCCCCGCCTATAAACACATTTGTATTATTCACATACCAACTTCCATACGAACTCCAATTAATTGTCAACCATATAAGAAGTTGTTCGATGGTATTAATTGTTTCTATTGGGAAAATAGGTGTAGGCATGTTGTCATCTATCAGAAATGAGAGGTTATAAAATGAACCAGTGTCTAATATTGGAATATCAGTTGACATAGTGAGCATTGAAGTCTGGGTAACCAACATATTTGCTGAATAAACTGAAAACCCACCAAAATACAAGACAATCTTGTTTGAGGTCAGATACCATTTCCCATATGCTCCCCAATTATCCTTCACCCAGACTAACAAATCTGTTGCATTGGCAAATCCAAATTTAGGTGGTAAAGGATATACACTATCCTTGTTTACATTCAAAGTAATATTATACCTACCAATACTAACCTTTGTGGGAATACTAGCTGATAAAATAAGTCCGGTATTACTACCAATATTATTGCCATTAATTGACCATGATAAAGTATCTATCATATCACCATCAACAACCTGGTATGTTATGCTAAATAAAATCTGTTCAATATTGATTTCATGAACGATTGATGTGACCTTAATTCGTGGCTCCCAAAGTTCAATTGCTTCAAAGATTGCCTTTTTCATATTAGGCACTCCTGTTGTAATCGGGTTGTCAACATATTTGTAGATGTCGCATCCGAATAGGGGGCGAAGAGGGTCTGATCCGGGGATAGTCCTTAATATAAAGTCTATGCATTGCCTAATGTCAGCTAGTCCTAAAGCAATAACACCCACTCCAACAGCACTTAGCTGAAAATTTGAGGTTGGTGTTAATTGAGTTATCATATCGGTGGTGTTGTATGAGCGCCAGCGGCACCTGATGTATGTATATGTGTTTTTAGACTTTTACCAGCTGCAGAAACATCAGTAGTTGCAGAAAGTGAAGCTACATTTAGCTCGACATCATTACCGGGGATAGGGGCGCCATCAATTCCGGCCAATCCACCCATACTCACTACACCTTTGATTGTTGCTGCACCACTAACATTCAAAATACCTTCAATATTGACATCAACAGCCGTTAGGTTAATCTTTGTTGCATCAACATCGATTTTGCCTGAGCTTTCGATTTTAGCGTCTTTACATTTGATATTTATATTGCCATTGATATCTAAGGTCAAAGTATGTGAATTTCTGTCATAAAGAATAGACGAACTATCACCGAAATTTATACTTAATATGTTTTCGCCTGCATCTGCATGTGGTAGGTTTTTCTCATCGTATACCGCACAGATTATAACACCATATTCAAGGTTTTCATCCATTAGGCAACACACATGTTCGTTGATGTTAAAAGGAAAGCTGGTTTTATCAGTTCCTGACCTATTCACAGCCATCTTTAATGGTGCACTAACAAAATCATCTTCTGTAAAGTACACTCTGGCCAGACCATTTTTAACATTGACCTCTGATATATGTCCAAATTTTAGCATTATTTTACTTTGTAAGTTGTTACTGGAGCCTTTGATTTTGAAATTTTCTTAGTTGGGGAACTTGATATGTTTATCCGTTTTATCTCTACGCTAGTGGTAAATCCAGAAGCGCTAAGATTATGTGTAGATGTTAGAATGTGCCATATACCGGATAAAGCGCCAAAACCAGTAAGGTCAATATTGTTTCCGGAAACTAATAGTACATTTCCCGTCGTTTCAAAACTTCCAGTCTGTTGCAAGCTTACCGTTTTGTGTATCAATGCACTGGCGATAACATTAGCCTGTTCTTCATTTTCAACCTTCCCTCTCAGCTCTAGTGTATCCAACTGACTAGAATAATCTTCTTCCTGATCAATGAAGCTGGCGGGCCTTACAGACCTTATGACTTCATTAGCATTTGGGTTATGGAACTTTATTTCAGTCCCCTTAAAGATTTGGGAAGTCTTATCTTTGAACCCCCAACTAGTAACCTGAGTCTTATCAATCGATAAGGATGTATTTCTTGCTTCGAGTTCAGTTTGTTTAATGAAAATCAGGTTCTTTCCCTTTATCGTAAAATTGTAACCATAATTGGATGCCAATCTATGAATAAACTGAAGGTCGGTTTCTCTGTTCTGAGTTGACCTTCCGATCCTAATATTTTCAATGTTACCTATGACATTATATTTTATCTTCGCAGCAATGCTACGGATTATTTCAGAAAGTGTTTTATTCTCATGTGCATAACCTTTTCTAGTCCTTAGCTTTCCATAAAAACCTGTAGAAAGTGCTTTGATTGTTATCTGGTCAGGTGGGCCTGTGAACTCGATCTCATCTATCTGGAACACGCCGCAGTCAAGATTTTTCCCAGATATTCCAATATTAACAGTGAGATAAGCGCCTTTTTGTGGGTACCAATCGTTCTGCCATCTACCCATTTTATCTTCCAAAGTGATTTCCAATTCATCTGCTTCACCACTTACCTTATCTTCATAATTTAAGGAAATTAGGCTATGCGAAACATCTTCACTGATATCTTTACCATTGTACAATACCAAATATGTAGGTGATGCTACATTCATATCAACGTTTCCAAGGTGGTAAAAGATCTAAATTAACTTCTGCTTCGAATTCCTGAATTACAGGGATATCTAAAACAGTACCTGGATCAATGACATCTGAAATGCTTACTTCTGGGTTAGCCTTTATAAGAATAGCAGAAAGACCTGCATTACCGTACATTTTGAAAGCAACATTATCCCATCGTTCGCCCTCTGTTGTTATATATTGTATACTTGCCATTATTTTCGGATAATTACTTTTTGAAATAATGAGTTTGCACTTTTCATCAGCCTCCTGGTATTTGTTATAAGTTCATTATTAAGGATCGAGGTTGTTGGATTATTTCCGTAAGGATAAGCAGCTGCAATATTTCCTAAACTTCCCATAACCAATACTGTCGCATCTTTTATAACCGAACTTCCAGAAGTATTCTCAATATTTTTATCTAGTTTTTCAATAAGATCTGCTGCATCAGAAATGCCGTTTTTGGCAGCTTTCAATATCCTATCTGCTGTTATTGTGTTCGGGGCATTTAGCATTTCGTTAATACCCACACTCACACTTCTAGATTGCTGTTTTGTAGCTGTTACTGAAGAAGCGATGTCTTTCTGTGGCGTTGGTTTCTGTAAAACAGAAACTGGCGTTGAAGTTTTTTTGTTCCCAGTAGCTAGGCTATTTTTTACAGCAGACAATCTTTTTTGTTCAAGTTTGTCAATACTTACATATTCTTTAAGGCTTAACTGCATAGAGATCTGTTTATATGTTCCATCAGCAAATGCTTCATCTATGCTATAAGGGATAGACACAATAACAAAATCACCTACATACGAACCATTGCCCATTAAAAGAGGTAAGACCTCGGCTTTGTCTTTTGAAGCTCTTAAAGCCTGTAGTTGTTGTGTTATATTACAGAACTCAACATTCATTGTAATATTCGCAGAAATCTCTGTCAAAGAAAGTCCTGTAAATTGAAGGGCAGCTTTATTGTTTATTAGATCAAATTGAGCAAAATTAGCCTCATCACCAGCAAAGCTGAAGTCGGTAAAATTATAAAGTCCCTTAAAAACAATGCTCCCGAGTTGTGCGTACATATTAATAGGCTATTCTTTGTTTATTTTCTTTATGTTCTTTCATCAACCTGTTAAACTGCGATTTTAAACTTTCGGTAATCATTTTACCATCCTCTTTTGTTGCGGATCCTGATAAGTTAATCACGGGTGAAAAATGGACGGTAGAACCACCGTTAAACGGATTCATCCGTATAGGATTATTATTGCTTCCTGATATACCGCCCACCTTTACCATGACATCATTAACCGCTTTAACAAGTGATTTTGGTTTAATTGTATTGGCAATAGTTTCAATAAGTTTTATCTTATGTATATCCTTTAAAGGGCCTGTCTTAGCTGGGCTAAATGGAAAGAAGTCACGTATTTTACCAACAATAGCTTTTATTGCCTCAATGGGTTTGCTGGCCATAGCTTTTATACCATTCCATATTGCAGACACCATATTCTTACCCGCATTAAAAAACTTTAAATGTAGATTTCCTATCCATGAAACCGCTGAAAAGAAAATGTCTTTAACTTTGGCCCAAACTTTTGAGAAGAATGCTGAAATAGTAGACCAATGTTTTATGATCAATCCGTACGGAGTAAAATTTAGAAAAAGGAATTTTATCCAATTCCAAACTTTTGAGAATATAATTTTTACATTATTCCAAATCCAAGAGAAAAATTTTGTGATACTTGACCAATGTTTGAAAATCAAACCGTAAGGAGTGAAGTTTAGAAATAAAAATTTAATCAATTGTAAACCAGAATTAAATATCTTTTTAATACCACTCCATAAACCTGAGAAAAAATTTGCGATTTTACCCCAGTTCTTTATAACAATACCATATGGCGAAAAATTCCAGAAAACCATCTTTATAAATTCCCATAGAATTGATAGTGGACCAGATATTTTATTCCATAAATTGATAAAAAATGCCTTAATTGGTTCCCAATAAGTGTAAATTAAAAGCGCTGCCGTCGCAATTCCAGCAATAATTAAAAAAATTGGGTTGGTTAAAAACGCCATGTTCATTGCCTTTAGTGCGGCTGTAAAACTTACTGAAGCTGATGAACCTGCTGCAGTAGCAGTTAGATAAGCTAATTGACCGGCTCTAAGAATTTTCAAAGTTGAGGTGGTATAACTAATAATTTTCGAAACACCACCGAATGCAAATGATAAACCACTAACCGCAAAAGATAACCCTGCAGAAAATGCTATTGCCTTAGTAAGCCAACTTACCAATTCAGGATTACGATCAATAAAGGCACTAATCTTTTCGACCAACTTACCAACGGATAGGGCGAGCTTATTAAAGGTAGGAAGGAACGCAGTTCCCGCTTTTACGGTAACCTCTGTCATTCTATTTTTGAACATCTGCCACTGAGCTACACTACTTTGAACCCGTTTCTGATACTCCTTGTTCATTGATCCTTTTTCGGCACCATTTACCAGTCCTAACTGCCTCTTATATTCCTCTATCCCAGTTGCCAACTTAGTTAGTTTTGGGCCGTGTTCTTTGCCAAATAACCTAACTAATACCTCTGACTGCTTATCCTTTCCTAGTTTATTTATTTTTTCAAATACACTTATGATACCATTCTGGGCGGTCAGTGGGTTTGACATGGTTTTCTGCAACTTAGCGCTGTCCATTCCTAGCATCTGAATACCTTTTTGGAAATTCTTTGTCCCCATTGTGGCATTTGACAGGTTTACGAGCATTCCGTTGATTGCGGTTCCGGCTGTATCTGGACTTTCTCCTAATGACAACATTGCTGCCGCTAGTGCGGCTGCTTTTTTGGGTTCAAGGTTTCTGGCCATACCCCCAATTTTTTGAAGAACAGTGATTAGTTCGGGGCCTTTTGCCATTGTGTTATCATCAAGATAATTTATGGCATCAGCAAAATCACCAACTTTTTCAATAGGTATCTTAAATACATTGGATATTTTACCCATGCTATCTGCAATTTCACCAGCTGGTATATCAAACGCAGAACTCATTTTGGTTACCTCCTTGGTATAACTCACAACCTTATCCTCTGCAATACCCATGCGCAGACCAGCTGCTATCATATCTTGGATTTCATCGGTTGCAAGAGGTAGTTCCATGCCTAGTTCCATTACCTGGGCAGTCATTTTTTTAACTGTATCAGGAGTATCGACAGACATCTGTTTTCGGATGTCTATCATTTTGGTTTCAAAGGCTTGAGCAGCTTCTACAGCTCCATAGAGTGGGGCAGCCAATGCTACGCCCAATAACGCTGAATTTTTACCTAAAGAGAAAGCGGCCTTGGCATTTTTATTTGCTTTATTTACCACAGCAGACATCTTATCGATTGCTGTTAGTACGAGTGCAATTTTGATGCTTTTATCAGCCATTTTCTTTGGGATTTAATTTGTTGTGCAGCCTTACAGCGGACTTGTAGAAAAAAGAAACATCCTTAGCATCCATTTCTAAAATGTCAACTAAAGATGTGTGGGACATGTATGCCAGGAACATTATATCGTCCCCGTCAATTAAAAATTTTCGCTAAATTCCCCCATTAATTTTAGGACATCTGGACCAGGCATATCTTCTAGGTCCTCCATTACAACAGGCTTACCATCTATCTTTACACAGGTTGCGATTAAGGCAAACATCATTTTATCCTTATCTTCACCAGATACTTTCTGGGCCAAAAGGATGTGTTTACCTTTAAATTCTCCTAGGGTGGCAATCTTGCCACCACTCAATTCAATATTTTTACTTTGCTCTGCCATTTTTATTGATTTTGATTATTTATTTAAAAAAGCATCGGCAGCCGGATGACAGAGAATCATCCATGCTGCTTCAGCCTATATTTTAGATACCTAGATTAGTCCTGTAAGTGGCCAAAAGATCTTCTCCATCAACAATCCAGATATTTGCCTGAACATCTACCTCAGTAATCGTTTCTCCGGCTATATCCTGTTTATAATATGAAACAGCGAACTCAGTTTCGCCTTCAACATTGTCCTGAGCCTTAAATGTTCCAAGTGGTGTACCTTTAGATCTAACGGTCAGGTAAACTACAACCGGAACTTGATCTACTCGATCGTCACCCTCGTAGATCTCCATACTTCCACGAACCTGTAACTTAATCGCTTTAAATGGATTGGCAGTTTTTTTAAGAACCTCAGGATAAAGTGAATTCCATTTTACCTTACAGGTCAGCTTCTCCATACCAGAGGTAAAACCCATTTCTCCAAACATTCCAAGAGCCTTATGGTCTGACTCCTTGTATTTCACATCCGGCAGGGTAATCTCTTCAGCTCTACCTAAAAGGCTTCCGCCATCCATATAGATATTGGCGTTTGTTAATCGATTGATCGAAATTTTGTTTGACATGATTTATTGTATTATGAAATGCTTGAAAATAGACTGATATCGAGATATGACTTGAACGTTATACGCTCCGATGGAGTAGGACCCATAAATAACAATTCAAACGTTAGATGTCCATTAGCCAGTTCTTCAGGCGGATTATCATTTTCATTGTAAAGAACTTTTGATCCTGGCAACAATGCGCCCCTGCCAATCAAAATACGCATAAACGCATTCCCATTTTCACGGATACTATCGATCAAACCCTGACTAATAGGCTGATCTATATACTGCAATGATGCTTGTTCAAGACTTTCGGTAACCACATCTGCTATACGAACGATATTCGTAAAGTTAGAGATACCTGTTTCAGTTGGGAATGAAGCATTTCTGTTACCCCATGTTCTAGGGCCTGACCCGAATGTATTGAAAACAGTTGTGATACCAGCAGCGTTAAGTATGTTGACATCGCTATTAACATCACCGGGTGTTGAACTCAAGGCTCTTTCTGTCCCAGCTATGCCTTTTATTTCTTTATTTGATGATGATACCCAGAACCCATCTGTAAGGTCTACAGCAGCTCTTACACCAGCAAGAAATGCACTATAAGGAAAACTTACATTTGTATCTGTTGCTGGGTCGTATTTTTTAAGATGTGGGAATAAAAGCTCAACACGCTTATTGCTGGTATTGAAATTAAATGTTCCGGAAGGACCACGACCAGCCATGGCAGCAGCAACAGTAGTTCCCACTGGAGCATCAACATATACAATACCCCTAAATTTCTCCGCTGCCTGTAATAAACCTGCAGAAACGCCAGACAAACTCGAATATCCAGGAGCGATCATGATTTTTGGATTATACCCAAAAGTCTCAAGTGCGGTATCGAAACATTTGATTCCTGTTCTTACATTGGTTGATGAATCATAAGTCCCAACAATTACACTAGAGGTAATAGCCGCTGCGTTTAATTTCGCAAAGGTAAACTTAAGTACAGTTCCGTTTGCAATTGCACCGTTTAGTACCTTAAAATTGCCGTATTCATCAATGCTGTAATCTGTTCCTAAAACAAATGAGGTTGCAGCACCTTCACTATCCAAAACCGTAACTGTTCCGATAGGAGAGGCGCTTAATTTTAGCGTACCATCTACAACAGTTTTGGATTCAGCGGTAACTGCTGAAGTATGAAGAGCGGGGTCAAATACATTGACAACTAGTACAGATCCAGCACCTTGTAAAAAAATAGCCTCCAACGATTGTGCAATTGTAAATCCTGGAACTTGTTTGCCAAACTGAGCAGCATCCCTTTCTCCATTGACCATAATAACCTGGTTCTTTGGGCCTATCGCTGATATCCCGACCAAACCGATTACTCCTGATTTTACAATGTTTACGGATTTACTTCCGTTAGGAACCTCAATAGTTTCCACTCCATGCAAATATGTCATTATCTTAAATTGTTAGTTGTTAATACCTTTTTTTTGTCTGCGGGTACTTCTGTAAGTAGTCCCTGTTTAACCAAACTGATAACTAATTCATTTTCATTTGGGAGATCATGTGGCCCACTTTCGTGGATTACAAAATCAAATCCTTGATGCGTAAATGCAAGCTGTCCGCTTCCGTTGTACTTAAATTTCTTCATGTTTGGTTGGTTTTTAGTTTTGATAATGGACTAATAATAGGTTACCTTTTTAACTAAATTAATAGGTAAATCTTCATTATCTGTTTCTTGTAACGAAAATCCTTTGGTTTTAAAATAAACTGCATATTGGAACACATCATCAACCTTATCTTGCATCTTAAATCCGGCATATCTAAACGTAGAGCCGTTTTCTGGGTGATAACCAATCATATACTTCTTGATCAATTTATGAAGTTCATAAACACCCAGCTTATCTGTTGTACCCCTTAAACTTTTCGTTTGGATTAAAAAAGCAAATGTTACTTCAGTATTTTGGTAAACTGCACTTGTTGATTTAATATTCGCATCAGGCTCTTCATCGCTAAACGCTACTACGATCATTTCTTTTCCAAAAACTTTTTCAAAATCCTTTTCGTTTTCTGGAATTTCAATAACCTCAACTTTTGGATTCCCAATTTTTGATGAAAGAAATGAGGCGATATTAATTTCTAAAGCTCTAAAATCCATTAGACCAATGTTAAATGCGCCAACATAGTTTTTCCATCAAATTTGCTGTTCACATCCAGAACACCATACTGTATTCCGTTTATTGTCACAATCTCTTCATTGCCGGCATCAGCTGACTCTTTCAGACCAGTAAAATCATCTGATTTATATTCGATCATACAATTCTTGGGAGAATATTCCTGATCGAGCAGTTTGGCTGTTTTAGTAGCGTCATTAAATAGGATTTCAGCTGTATGTATTTCACCTACCGATGGTTGCCAGGTTGCAGTATATCCCATCGTGTTTGAGACGATGGAAAAAGCCGTATCCTGTAGCGTATCAAATAGGTTCATTGCAAATTAGGATTGTAATAGAACTTTAACAGTTGTCGCTCCAGTAGCAGCTGCTTCGGCACAACCACCAATTGCAGTGTTTGAAGTTGCCGTCGTTGTTACATTGCCAGCTGTTGCGTCCCAATATACTTTGGCGCCTTGGGTAATAGCGCCTGAAGCCTTAGGGAACTCAAAAACCCCTGTCATTTCTACAGAACCAGTTTCTCCAACAGCAATATCTGTTACGGCTACTCCGAATAAAATGCCAAAAATCACTAATGAGCCAGAAGTAATTGCCGAACCTGTTGTATTGGTATAATCTAAAATTTTACCTACTTGTATTTTATTTTTCATTTGATTTGTTTTAAAAAAAAGCCTGCCGTTTGACAGGCTTTCCAACCATTTACACCTAGTTTACCTTAACCAAAAAGTATTTTTATGCACCCGGGTTTTTGTAGACACCCCTGAACTCTTCAATGGTGGCCGCAAAATCAGTGCGAACTTTAATATTTAAATTATCAGTATTGAAATCGATTTCTTGTTCTGTATATAGACCTTCTTGACCATTTAGGAATGCATATTCTACAACTGGAATTGTCGAAGGATCTGCTAATAGATACCATGCTTTAGGATCTTCCAAAAATGGATCAACCAACACCTCGAAAGCACCTTTGAATGGATTTGCATCCGAAGTTGAACCTGGTGAGATTGCGGCAGATACCAATTGCCATGCTAAAGTTTCAAGTTCTGGTGGTACTACAAGGTACTTAGGACGAACAAGGATTTTCTCACCAGTTAAACCAGTTTGACGTCTCAAGGCCAATCTAGCAGCGGTTAATGAAGTTGCACCTAGCGCAGTTCCAGTCCCAGCTAAGTTTTTATGGGCAGCGTTGAATAATGTTACACCATCAGATAAAATTCTACCACCTCCGCTATTAGCAGTTAGTAGGCCATAAACAATCTCTGACTGTAATTCCATTGCTCCACGGCCAAACAAATCCGTAAAACGCATAAAAGCACCAAGATCGTCGTTAATTATAGCCTTACGTGTGATACTGATCATACGACCATAAGTATCAAGCTTAAAGCTATCACCAGTTTCTACCATTTTGGCTTCTTTATATTCCCCGTTCTCTAGAACTTTTTTCAGTTTGAAATCACCACCAACTCCAACAGAACTAATAGATTTAAAGTCAGATGCATTCCTTTTACTTGCAAATTTTCGCCATTCTGGTGTAGCAGCATCATAAGCCGCACGCAACGACCTATCCACTACATTACCCAACATAATTGGATAATCACTACTGCTCATAGCACGTTTCACTAGTTCATCTTTACTCATAGAACCAAGTGAAACATTGTGACCTCTTGCGTTTAATGCAATAACGGCCATATCTAATAAAGAGGCGTGACGAAATTCTTTCGCTTTATCACTAACTAATGCGATTGAAGGGTTGGCTCTATGAATTAAGACTTCTTCTAAAGCAGATCTAGTTTTTGTCCCTTCATCATCACCTACTTTTCCAACAGTTGTTACTGATGTAGCTGTAACAGATGCCGGAGCTTGACGTTTTACCAATTCATCCAAAATCAATGCACGCGCTTGATCTATCGTTGATCCATCTGTGATTAGCTTCTGATAAAAAGCATCATCGGTAATGCCATGTGTTCGAACTGCTAATTGGATATCAGAAATGCGGGTTCGTTCAGTAGTAGTTGCTGCACCAATAGCGTTAGCATCTGCCGCAGGCACAACGGCAGCAGTGGCCGCAGCTGCTGTAGCCGGGGCCGGAGTAGTTGGAGCTGCTACCGCAGCTGGAGTTTCTTCAGGCATATTTCTAGTATTATATTTTACTTCGTGAAAATTTTGGGCCGGTGTCTGCGAGCGAATGCCTGCATTTGGATCAGCAGGAACAGATAAAACAGATAGTTCGGCAGGCTCCCAATCGGTTACTCTGACAGTGATAGTATTTTTATCATTGTCTTCAGTGATATCTGTTGTATGAATTGCATAACCAACAGAAATGTTTCTTGTTATGCCGCTGATGATATCCTGAACATAACCAGCAACCTCTTCTCTTTGAGACAGACGCACAATTGCTTTACATTGTTTGTTTTCGACCCAAGCTCTTTCTACAACACCGAGAATAGATTTAATAGTCCAAGTTGAATGGCTATCTACTAGATTGGCACCTTGATTAACACGTTCTAATCTTACATTTTCAGGTTTACACCCTAAAATCTCGATGTAATTAGTACCGTCCCAAGTTCTACGTTTGACTTCTGTCTCGGTAGCAAAAACAACCTCAATAGTTTTATCCGTTTCGTTATAACTATTTTGTGTTATAGCTGCACGGGTTGATAAAGGAAGTTGTAGTGTTTTATTCATGGGAGTAAAGATATCCCCATTGTAAAATCATAAATAGACGAAAGATAGACTAAGAATAACCGAAAAAGGAGAAGACATGGAAACTTCTAACTATTAAAATTATAAACATTCGATTTGATTTTGTTATTGCTGATTATTAATAACTTACGGAAAATTATTACTGTATCTGACAAATAAATGATTAAAATAGGGTTAAAGTCTCACAAGTTGTGGATAAAGTACTGAGATAAGATGGTAAGCTATCATTATATTTGTATTATAATAAAAAAAGCACCTGCAAGTGCTTTTCAAATTCTGTATAAAAAGATAATACCTAAAGGATGGTCAGCAATACCATCTGTTCAGTGAATAGAAACAATAAATCGGCAGATTTATTGGTACACCCTCAAGCTCACAACTTGGGGGCTTTTTATTATACAACAAAATTACACTATTAAGTAATTACTTAATAATTATTCCATCTTTAAATACTAACAATTTTAATATCGCAAAAAAGTGCATTAACTATGCTATAATTCACTTATTTGTTAGAAAATGTTAAAAACTCAATCAGATTACACGGTTTTATCAATCGGCTCTTCAATGATTTTACCCATTTTATCTGCATCATATCGAGGATCACTTTCGGGCATTACTCCGGCATTATCAAAACGATTTTTGTCTTCAATCATTTGTGCCATTATATCTTCAGGATTATAACCAAGTTCTCTAACTGCATCTTGCCAACTAATTAATCCAGCCCTAATAGATTTTATTTTTGCCTGTATTTCTTTTAATGGATCGATCATTTCACGGCGAGGAGGTGTCCAAGAAACGGTTACCTGGTTATTACTTAATAGCCCTGAAAGAACAGCTGCCTCAATAAACCATCCCCATACCTGATCAAGAAACATTGGGATGAGCATATTCCATTGGATGATCTCAATCCCCCTTTGGAATTCTAAATGACCCATACGGCCACTACTAAAATTAACATTTGACAGATCACCAGAAAAAACTTCATAACTCATGCCCATTCCCGCTGCCTGGCCCTGTAAACTTTGTCTACTTAAATCTTTAAATCCTTCGGTTGATGGTGGCGATGAAAATGAAATGGTTTCACCAGGAGCAAGACGCTCTATAACACCAGGCGCAAGACGTTCGGCAATATTTGTTCCATCATCTACTGGCATACCGGATGTTGCATCCGGCTTAGTTACGAAGGCCGCAAAACATGCAGCAACTTTTTGTTTCACTATCTGGGCATCCTCAAGTTCGTCAAAATCTAACATTCGTAAAATAATAGACGAATTCCAAGGTGACCCATGATTTTGTCCTGGATCTTCAACCTTAAAAATGTGTGATATCTCAGATTTTAGTATTAGTATACTTTCTGACTTGACTTCCTTAGGATTATATAAGAATATCCAAAACCCCTTTTTCTTACCTAACGCATCGTACTGGATACCATTGACAATGTAATCCCCATCGCCAGGTTTTTTATTTTTATCAAGGTCTATAAAATCTGGGTCTAATACTTGTAACTGTAAAGGTACCAAATTGGTAAGGGGATCTAGTTTCTTTAAGATTTTTCTAACGGCGCATTCACCAGATTTAACAACAGTATCCATTACAAGTGCCTGGATACCATAAAAATTTTGCAACTCATCATAATCGCACATTATGCTATCCGACCATGCTTTCCACAACTCTTTAACCTTCTTGACGGTTGGTTTGCTCTTACTTACCGGAGTTGCCAATATTCCGGTACCAACAACATTGTTTGTAATCTTACGGGTGGCATTTTTAGCATATGGATTATTTCTATTTGCATCACGTGACCGAGTCCTTAGCATTGGAAGCGAGTTGTTCGTGTCTGTATTTTGAGATAATGATTGCAAGTTATTGTCGCTAAACCTGCGGCCTTTTCCAGCACCTTCGTATTTTCTGATACCTTTATCCAATATGTCAAAAGCAGCTTGGTTTTGCAACCTTTTTACCGCAATACCTGGGGCAACAGCCCGAAACAACTTATTTAGCAAATCCATTATTGAATATCTTTTGAATATGAACCGTATGTTCTGGAGGTTTTTATTTTAGTCGGGAATAACTCTTCATACATAAGTTTCTGAACCGCCAACATGTCCTTTAAAGATCTATATTCTACCTCTTTATCGCCATACCTCACACGTAATGCGCCCTGTGCAATAGCCGAACTTAAGATATTATATTGTTCAATAGTATACATTATGAATAATTCTTTTTCTTTTGTTCTGTAAAACTATCTATAATGCTTGTGATTTCACGTATATCGGTTATTGTTCGTCTATCTTTGATAGCTTCAAGGCCACTTATTTGATTATAGCCGTTCCTTGTGGTACAATCTTTTCTGCCAAAGAATTTCCCAATAGCTTCGAAAGAAAGTAGGGTGTTTTCACGTAATAGATAAATAGCAATGAACCTTTGATAGGATGAGTAATGGTCTTTACTTCTATTCTCGGTATACTCTTTTACTTCTAAACCGAAATGTACACTTGCGGCCTTGATTATGATTTCTTCAATTTTTTGAGGGATTTCAATTTCCATATTGATATTAATTTAAATGATGAATAAGTTTATCTTCCACGCCAGAAATCATTGCCTGGTTTTTTCTTTGGATTAGGTTTGTTCTCAACCTTGATAATGCTGTCTAAGCAATTGTTATTTAATGTCTCCCAGTTCTCATCAGTCCACCTGTCCATTCCAGCGACATTTGCGGCAGCTCTGGCATATACTCGACAATCCAATCTCTCATTTCTTTCATACTTCTTTACCCATTTGGGCTTGGTATAGCCTTTTGAATCCTTAACAAACTCCATTTTCTCAGCTGTTATACTTTTAAAATGGTTTTCATCGTACATTGGAAAGTGGCAATATCCAAATGGCGTAGGTTGATCTTCTTTTATTTGGGACTTTAACCATCCATATAGTTCTGCTTTAATTAATGAAACACCCACTGACCACACCTCAACAGCCTTAATGGTTTTCCCGGATTGAGCAGTGTCAACGGGTTTTGGATGAGATACAATTACGGCCATTGTATCTCTTCCTTTAATTGGAATAACCCTGCTTTTATCAAATTTACGGCATATACTATACACGACATTGGTGTTGTTGCCACTATCTACCGCCATCATCCTAAGTGGAAGGACCGCACCATCTTCTCGTGTCCATTGCTCATTGACAATGTTTTTTAGATTATCCCAAACTATATCATTTTCACTATTTGTACTACCATAGAAAACACGGTAATCCAAACTCCAGCTCTCTTTACCTTTTCCCCACCCAACTATTTCGATTTCGATCCTGTCGGGTTGTATATCGACTCCAGCAGTAATTAAAACGACTTTATCATTAGGTGTATTTATCTTGTAAGTTTCGCGTTTATTATAAAGAGCTTCCCAATCGGGTTGCTCACCTTTTATCTTATAGGTTTCTCCAAGTTTTGTATTTGTAAAAACTATAAGTTTTGGAATATCATTCTGGGCTTCATCATGCTCCTTTGCCATTTGGGCCCAACTATACCAACCTAAAGGAGAGTATAAGGCATTCATCACATATCCGAAAACAAATCCATCTTCTTTTTCTGGGAATAGGGGTTTCCATTGACCAGCCTGAAGCATTTTGGTTTTTTGTCTCTCAGGTATTAGGTCATTGCAATGCTCACATTCATACCTAACATCATCATATTTGCCCTCTTCATATCTTAATTGTGAGAATTTAAGATGCTGCATGGTTCCACAGCTTAAGCACGGAACAAAAAAATGTCTCTGGCCAGTTTTTTTAATTTCTTTTGAGATAATACTTAATCCATCTATGGTTGGGGTTGATGGGCCAAATATTTTTCTACGATCTCCAAATGTCGAAGTCCTTGTTTTTGCCAATCCGATTACATCACCTTCGCCATCCACATCTTGGGGATATCTATCCAGCTCATCCATATAAAGAAACCTGACGAACGTAGAAGAAAGTCCAACAGCTGAATTAGCACCAATCATTGTTAGGTAACCACCGTCAAATTCCTTGTCCAAAATTGTATTTCCACCTTCCTTGCTGTTTGACGGTTTGATTTTAGCCCTTAACCTATCACTATCTTTGATCATTGGTTGAATTCTGGTCTTTGACGTCTTTTTCATCAGATGGTCAGTAGGCATAACGTACATAGTTGCAGCAGCTGCAATATCTATAATATAGCCTAACCAGTTATTACCTGCTTCAGTAGCACCAACCTGTGAAGGCTTCTGCCACCAGATTTCACGAGCAGGATCAATAACGGATAGCTTATCCATTATTTCTTTTAAATATGGTGTCCTACTTGTCCTCCAAGGCCCGGGTTCTGCAACGGTAGTTGGTAATACCCTATTTGTATCTGCCCATTCTGATACAGTCATAATTGGATCTGGCTGTATAGCAGATAAAAACCCATCTAAGATGGAGTAATCAAAACCATCCACTGGTAACAAGTCGATATCTAAACTATAATTGTTCATTTACGTTTTCGGGGAGACGTTCACTTTACTAAAATTTGCATATGTATTAAGCACGTTTGTGATTTCATCATTAAGAACATTTATTGCTTCCACTTTATTTTCAGCACTAAGAACATCATCAATGCACCTCGCTGGTATTGAACTTATCGCCTTTTTTAATTGACTACCCAAAGCGTACAAAGCTTTATATACGTCACTTCTCCGAACAAGAACACCTTCTAATTCTTCCAGCTTTTTCTTATCCAATGCAAGCTGCAGGATCTCACGTCTCCTGACAGTCTCTTTATAATCAAGTTTGTCATGAACAGGAATCTTGAGCAATAAAGTTTCATAATCTAAATCTTCGGAATCATCGGTTATTTCATCATCTAAGTTTTCGGACTTATCAATTTTATCGGTATCAAATTTCGGACTTTGTATTTTTTCGGACTTGACTACTTTTTTCGGACTTGCTACAGACACTTTGTCAGTAATTTTATCTACTCTTTTTGCTTTGCTTATTCCTGGTTTAGCAGTTGCATTTTTGTGTAGAAATCCATATTCCTTATCTGCTTCTTTTACGTTAACTTTCTTTTTTACAACATCATAGCCTTTTTTTATCTTGCCTTCTTCAATCGCTTTTCGAATTGCTTTTTCATTAACACCAAGGTATCTTGCGTAAGCACTCTTAGAAAGAAATTGATCACTTTTAACGGTCATTATTATTTAACTAGAAATTCGGACTTACAAAACTGGTCCCACGTGTTAAAGTTTGGGAGCTTACCACCCCGCATCGGTAGGGGATAGGGAGGACCCAAAAAACCTACAGAGGTTGGTACTTCTTAATTTATTATTACTAAAGTCTATTTATTAAGTTTTTTAATTCTACCTCTAACCTCTTAGAGTACAAATCCATCACTGTCGTATTAACATCCTTGTTAACAGTCCTGTTCTGTAATGCACCATATACTGACGTAGTATTTAGTTTGGTTATTGGAAGGTCAGGACCTGTACTCACTAAGCGCTTATCCCTTTTAATGAAGTTGTAATTACTACCACCACCCACGTACTTTCCCCTTGCAAAAACAGGTTTTTGCTTATCATTATTAATCATGAATGCATATGGTATATTAACTTTTTTACCCTTGAACACCTCAAAGGTAACACCTCCACCAGACTGGCTTCTGCTTGATTTAATAGTTTTATTCCCCCTACGATTAATCGAAATTTTGGAGGCTCCATTTTTATTGGAAGTATAGAATACAGGATTAAAGTGTGTTAAGCTTATTGGTCTACGACCCACTGCTATTGTCCCTGTTAGACTACTAGATGAGGATTTGTTAATCTTCATCTGTTTCAAATCTGCGTTTTTAATATTAAACTCTGATTTAATAGATTTTTTAATAAATACAACACCGCTTGTTAAAGCCCTATTAATTGCCCTTGATGTTGCGGTGGCAACAGCTTTGTCTGAAAGCTGTGCTGCGAGTTTTTCAAAGTCGTTGATTTGGGTTTTTACAGATACTTCAATCATGGTCTATACTTAGTCTGTCTTATGGCTAAATATACGATGATATTTTACATTTGCAAATTTTTCATGTTTGGAAAATATATTTCAATAAACCTCTTCAAGGCATGGTGGTAATTTTGATATTTCTTCAAAAGATATTAGGTGTTTAAAAGAATTAAACCTTTCGACCGCAATTGACCAACATTTCATTTTAACAATCTCCTTGCTTAAGCTATTGTCAAATTTAGTATGGCAATCGATGCATAAGAATAATCGATTTAATGGATGGACCATTACACTAATGAAGTTTCGTTTGGGTATTATGTGTGCAATGTACGCTCGTGATGACCATGGAGCATTTGGACTAAGGTAGATATCGCAATTCTCACAACATCTTGGCATTTGATTTATTTGCTCATTGAACCAATTACCTAGTGTTTGGCCGTTATTTGCTGTCCGCAGCGTTTGGGCTTTTTTTCTTTTTCTATTAGTTGCATTCAAAGTATACTTGGCTTGTTGATACTTCTGATAATGAAAGTGTGGGCCTATACAGCACCGTTTCGCAATCAAAGGCTTAATAACCGCGTCAGGTACACAATCGACGCATTTAGCTTCTTTTGGTTTAATCATTTCAGGAGGTCCGCAGCAATAGCGTTATTTTTTAAATTAGACAAAACTGATAGAAATATTTTAACTGGTCTACGGTAACCATCTGAACGCAGACGAGCATTGTATTTAATATTTTCTATTAGTTCCTTACGTTGATCCAGAAGCATACTGTTAGATGCATTGACAGCACTTATCATTGCTGTTTCTTTTTTAGTTAAGAATGACATATTAAATATTGTTAAATGTTTCGAAATAGAAAATAACTGGATTGGAAGTCTCACTTACTAAGCCGTATCGCTTGGCTATCTTATATTGATTGTGATAAAGGTTTAATGAGTTAATAAAATTTGCTATCGTTTTTCTAAAGCCTTCTAATCCCATACTTGACTTCAAAATATTGCAACTTGCGCATGCGGGCATATAATTCTCGATACATTCATTCTCAGGGTTATCGCAGCCATCCGCAATAGACTTAACTGTTTTAAACCATTCTATTTTAGCCATATCAAACTCTTCTTGTTTTAATCTTGATATTTCACGACTGGTTAAATTAACCTTTTTACCATCAATGATTGCCGAACCTTCAACATACTTCCATCGACGGCCTATTGGTTCTTTATGATCAACGTGCCAACCTTTTAATAACTCGTTGCCACAATAAGCACATTTACCTCCGAATTTATTAAAAACAAACTCTCTATCTGATTTTTTCATCTATTTTTTATTAAATGCAGTACCAGCAAACCGTTTACCACGGTTATATGATACCACTGTTACGTTTATTTGTTTATGGTAGACTGCAGCCATGTAATCACTTTGGTTATCAAATTCGACAAAGAAGTTAACTCCATTAAGATTAAATGTAAGAACTGGATAAGGTTGCTTAACCTCAGAACTAGTTAACTCAGGTTGACAGTTCTTGCCGTTACACGATATATGCCATTGTTCCATTATGCAAAGCCTGAATTTTCTGAAATTAAATACCAATTGCCATCTAAATTCCTTTGCCATTCCGCACCACGCAATGGTAATGATAAAATAATGCGATAGTCATTTTCATGATCTGAACAAACTTCTTTCTCAATATCTAATAATGTTTTTGAACCGAAGAACTCATCACCCGAAGATGCTTGGTAATAAATATTACCATTTTTCAGCACTAAATAACCGCCAAAACCATAATATAAACGAGTTTCATAGCTTAAGATTTGATTGTTGCCTGGACAACATGCACAACCCAAATGCGTTGACTTAATAGGTGTTAAATAGTTTATTTTCATATCTTATCTGTTATCACCAAACAATCAATTGTTGGCCATTCCTTTTTTGGGACATCTGGAGCTTGAAACTGAACTCCTTTTACAAATGCTTTTTGTGCCATCCCATAACGGCACTCATCATCGAACTGATCATCGAACTGATCAAGCATAACATCCATAGACTTATCCTTGATATTTCTAAAGATTTCTTCTAATTGTCCTACATTCATAATTAAAAAGGTTTCCTATACACCTTAAGGTTTTAATTTTTAATTGTGTGTCGCCGCTACTATGGTATTATCGCCTAATGTTATCTCGTGTTTCATTAATTATGCGTTATTTAAAAAGTCTATTAGCAATTCACCATCATCTGAAATGAAATCTATGATATTTGGCTCTAATCTTTCATCATAGAACTTAATTGTGCAATTACCTGTTGTATTGTCAAATACTAATTCGCTAACTCCTGTAGCTCTGTTTAGTGCTCCTGCTAGTTTTTTCATTTTATTTTTAGGTTAACTTTTCTAAATCCGATAATTGTAGTTTTTCAGCAGAAAAAATGGCACTGGATTTAACAACTCTAAATTCAACTTTACCATTTGAATGTCTTCGGCCCTGTAATAAATACCTTGTTTCACAATAATTTCCGATTGTTAAATCAGTCCATTTGCCCCATTTGCTTTTAAATATTTTCATAATTGTTAATTTCTATGGTTTAACTTCTTTTAAAATCGAAGAATAGTGATTGGCCTAATTCTTCACCTTCATCTTCCCTAAACTCTATTAGGTCTTTAACTCCATACTTACCAAAATATTCAATGGTAGCATATCCTGTTACATTGTCAAAATGCAATGATTTGATGTTGTCTTTCCTTTCATTAAGGATTTTTAATAGTTCGTTCATTATTTCTATGGTTTGTTGAGGGGTTAATAAATAGGGGCAATTATTAATCAAGAATAAATTCCTTGAAGTCACAAAAATCTGGACAATCATCGGCGACATCATAAGATGTTTCATCAATCAATGTTTGTAATTTTGATAGCCCTGTATCGTTATCTTGGCTTTGTTCTAATTCTTTTGCAACTGCTTCCATGAATTTTTGATTATCTCTAATAATTAGCGGGTACTCTGGGTGGTTTCTTTGAGTATGCACAAGTAGAGTTTTAGGAATATGAATAGAAATTCCTTTTTCGTCTGTTTTAATTGTAATAAGTTTCATGTTAGTATGGTTTTTACAAAGCCGACCAAGGCGTTTAATCATCTATTTGTTTATCCCGTTGGGGTGGTTAATATAAATCTTCACTTATTAGAATTGGATTACTTTCATCATGCATGTTATGAATTAGTTGACCTGCTGATTTAGCAATTAAGTATCCTTCGCTTCTATCAACATGCCTATCCAAATTAGTTAAAAAGCCCTGTCCGTCTCTTTGTTGCCTATCAATTAACTGTTTAATCATAACATCTTCATTTATTCCTAAAGTATAGCCAATAGCCTGTAATGTCGTGTAGCAGTTGTGGTGTCTCCTACCGCTTACTACAAATCCAGTTTCAATATTTTTAGGCTGATGGTTGTGTTTTTTACCATCATCAAAATGAATTGATGCACACAATATGTACTCTTTCTTCTCCATGCTAATCCTGTTTAAGTTTTCTTACCACAAAGCCCCGCAAATCGAAACTCGCAGGGCGGTTGATTATAGTTAATCAAAAAATGTACATTGGTTCCATGAGTAGGCATTGCCAGAACAGATATAGCCTAGCTGACCATTGGCCCTCTGTCCAATTACAGGATTATGTGAACTATTTCTAGGTATTTTAGAATGTACATGAGGCCATCCAAAAGGATTTTCCCCAATTACAACGCCGCCAGGCGCCGGACCACTACCTTCTTCTTCAGCCTTAACAATTTTGCCCGTCATTCCTAGAATGAGAGCAAAGGCAATTACGCCTATCAATAGTTTTTTCATTTACCACCCCAAGCCCGAACCTAATTAAAGGTGTCGGGCCAGATGGTGAGGGTGGTCACTTCTAAATTTTGAATTGTTTAAGTTCTCCTGTTAAATCTAATAGGATTTGCTCGAGGTCTTTAATCGTCCTAATCTTGCCATCAAAAGCCGGATGCGCTCCCTTGTCGTAATTTTCTTTCGTGTCATAAATTGCAAAACTGAAATCATTCATGTTGATTGCAATATTTGAAAAACCATTTACTATTGTCAGGTGCATATTTATGCTGCCTCCTGTTTCCTCCCTTGTTAATCCGTTCAGTTCGAGCAATTTCTCTGTTAGAGGTATGGCGAACGGTAATTTATTTGGGACAAAATATTCCTGTGGTGCCTTACCTAGCCAGGTAACAAGCTTTGTGAATACTAGGATATCCATGCCCCAATCTTTTTCTGCCCTCGTGTACACCGAGTTTGTTATGCCTACTGCCGCAGCTGCTTTTGGTACTGAAATACCTTGTTTAACAACTCTTTCGTATCTTAGGTCCTCTGCTAGTTTTACTGAATTGAATTTCATAATGTCTTTTTTTAAATGTTAATAATGATTGTTTAACCAAAAGTACCTGGATCAAAAACCATTACTTTACGGGTAACCGTAAGCCTCTTATTTATCGTCATTTAGATTGAATATTTCTCTAATGTGAAACCATGTGGCTGAGACTGTTATTATCAATGGAATATTCATTATTAGTAACGCAAGACCAATTGCCCACATAGGGTAATTTGATTTTAAATGATTGAATTCTTCATTATCATCATCAACCTTATCGGTAAATAGGAATAAGAGTATACCGATCAAATAAAATGCTATATAGATGTAAAATGTCATGTTAAATTTTATGATAATTCGTAATGTCTGTTTACTTTTTTAATCGTTGTTCTTACAGGACAATTTTCCCTGCCTATTTTCAATATCATATCGTTCAATAATTCGCCACCACTGAACAATACACGCATTTCATTGTCAAATTCTATCTGCACATGTATGCAGGTTGTTCCAACTCTTTTAGTTGATGGCCGCAGCGCATAGTCGTGGATTATTACTGGTTGATCTAATATGGTTTCGATCTGTACGCTTTTTCCAACTAAGCTTAGAGCTGTTGGTTTTATTCCTAATTGGCTGAATTCTTTTATTTCCATTCAATAGTTTCCTTTCCAGGTTCCTACAATTTCCGTGCTTTGTCCACCCCATATAGGAGGCTATGGACGCCCTATTACTTCTCCTTGATATCATCCTTCCAAAATTCCTTTTAATGCTAGGACGTAGGAGTATTTTATTATGATAGAACACATAGCCAACGAAATCAATACCCCTGTTTGCAACCGGAAAGATTTGGTAGTTCTGTTTTACTTTTAGTTTGAGGTTAATGTTTAGATAATTCTTAATCGCTGCAAGTACCTTATGCAACCATTGTTTATTGTTTGAAAGGATTACGATATCATCTGCATAACGATAATAATATTTTACTCCAATCTCTTGTTTCAACCAGTGGTCAAATCCAGTTAAATAATAGTTCGCAAGATATTGGCTCAGGTAATTCCCAATTGGTAGGCCAGGTGCACTATCGATGATCTCATCCAAAAGCCACAACAGGTTTTGGTCTTTGAGTTTTCGCCTTAACTGCATCTTAAGTACATCATGAGCTACACTAGGGTAGAACTTTGTGATATCAAGTTTTAAGCAATAAGTTGTACCTTCTTTATCTTGCAATCCTTTTTTCACAGCTCGGAATGCACCATGTATACCACGGCCCTTTATGCAACTATAGGTGTCCGCTGTAAACCATGAAACAAACCTTGGCTCCATTTCGGTCATTATCGCATGGTGCAATATTCTATCTGGAGCATAAGGTAATCTGTATACTGTTCTTTCTTTTGGTTCGTACACCTGAAACGTTGTATATTCAGATGTTCTATAAGTTTTGTTTACCAATGAGCTATGCAGTTTTTGAATATTCTCGGTTTCATTTTTTAAATGATGCCTTACACCATATTGCTTGCTCTTTCCACGCCTGGCAATTAAATCTGCTCTCTTCAGATTTTCTATACTGGTAATTTTTTCAAATAGGTGGTTGATCCTCTTCATGCCTTTGCTTTAAATGGTCGTTTTCTCTACTGGAATTCAGGATACCAACGCCCTTTTGTTTTATTCTCAATTTTTTGCCATGTTGGCAAGGTCTGTACTGCTTATTATTGTCTGCATAGGTGGGAACTGACGTTCGCATTCGTATTCGAGTTCGAATTCGTCCAATCGTTGTACGAAAAGCTAAAGCCTGAAACCATAACAGTACACCACCCTAATTTTTTATTATTCTTTTATGTTGCCAGGTACTACATACCCTTCAAAATGATGAGAGAAGTATTTCCAAAAATGCCTTGCTTTATCTCTATTCTCAAACAAACGGCGGGAACCGACGTACGCAAGCGTAAACGAGCGCGAAAGCGTCCAACCGAGGTACGAAAAGCCAAAGCCCGAAGTTCTACTATCATCTTTAACCACATCTGGCCATAGATAAGTTTTAAGTTGGTTTGTATTGAAAATATCAACTTTGAAATCTGGACCATTGATTGCTTCTATAGCTTTTTCCATGATGAATAAGTGCTTCATTGGTTTTTGGTCCGCAGCAGGTAAAAGATCAAATGCTTCTAAGCATTTGATGTCAATTCCGAGGTGTTTAAATACAAGCTCGTCTGTTGTAAGGTTTTCGTAATTCATTTTTATTTAAGATTTAATTGATTTTGAAGGGTGTTGTAGTAATAATGTTTCAGGTGTATGCTCGCCACTTAGCAAAACTTTTATGATATGG
Source organism: Pedobacter sp. Hv1 (assembly GCF_001412215.1). GTDB lineage: Bacteria > Bacteroidota > Bacteroidia > Sphingobacteriales > Sphingobacteriaceae > Pedobacter. The sequence continues at coordinate 82,726 of NZ_LLWP01000001.1, read as the reverse complement.
CCGATACATTTATCCATGTGTACCGCTTTTTCTGAACTGTTAACGCAAAGGCGGGAACCGACGTACGCACCCGTACGCGAGTGCGAAACCGTCCAAACGCTGAACGAAAAGCGAAAGCCCGAACGTCTATAGTATGGATAGTACCAAGTATCTTCTGTTGTTAAATGGACATGTTCATTCATTGCAAAGGCAAATGCTCTTTGACAAGCTATAGCCCAATCGAAAGGATCCATGTCTTTAGTCCGTTCAATAAATTGTTCCATAGTTTCACCATTGTATTCTAAAGCGGTTTCCATGCTGAATACTTTTTCCATGATGTTTTTGTCAAATGTTGACTGACCGAATATTTTTACTAAAATAGCTTTGGTCTTAGCATCACCAGCTTCGTAATCTTTACGTATCTGGTCCTTACTTACTTCTAGGTTTTCCATTTTGATTTTTAAGTTTAATTCTACTATTTGATTTTATATCTAACAGGATAAGTATTACAAACCCTGCAATAAATGTTAAAGGAAGTTCCATTATACTCTTCTATCTGGAGCATTGACATCGAAATCAAGAAGGTTGAACATTTCACGCATTCTTGACCTGATCCTAGTTCCGTAATTGTTTTCGATTTCTTCACTGTTTAAGTTGGTAGTGATATGGAAATGACCGATGAGCATGTTGTCGTATACCTTGTAGATGATATCTTGCATTACATTCACCTCGTTGCCATAGTTCTTTTTAAGCTCTTCGGTACCTAGATCATCATAGCATCTTCCAATACTCTCATGGCCGTAATACTGGTGCTTGTACACAAGTTGTTTCTCAGATGAAGCGATAAGAGAATCAGATCCGATTTTACTGTACTGGTCCGCAATACTTCTACACGAAATCAATGAGTAAGGACGAAATGAGTTAACACCAAACAATCGCATTAGGAAGGTCTTTCCGCAGCCAACAGGTCCGAATAACAAAATCCCTTTCTTTAGTGAATAACGTCCATCGAGTTCGAAACCTGGATCATTACTGAAGTATTGGCAAAGCAGCTCAAATATCTCTTTGTTGTTATTATCGATGATAAAGCCGGGATTGTTGGTTATGATCATCGACCTCAAAGCTTCATAGTCCAATACCTCGTATTTTGGTTGTTCGAAAAGTTTCCGCTTGTATGCTTCCATTTTCAACTTTGCATCCTTCTGACCTTTGGCATAGTGCAATGCTGCATCAATCTCATCGTGTGTCAGCTCTATGTGGTCATAGTTTGCCAAAAGCTTTTGCTGGTTGGACGGTATTAGTTGATTTAAAGGCTGTACTTCTTTGGAATTGTTCATTTATTTGGTTCTTATCGGTTAAAACTCTTTTGTATTTTGGTATCCACTGGTAGAAATGTTTTAGAACATCAACAGGCTGTTTATTTTTTAATTCACCAAAAGCTTTTTTCTGCTCATAGAAAACCCTGAAGTAAGTTAAAGTTGTAGTAGGGTCAGTGCCGTGCTGCATCTGCACCAGATTAAAGATTGAGTGACCTTTCAAAAATTTTTCGGCCGCAACAAATTCTTCTTCATCCAACACAAAATCAATCGGCAATTCATGTTGTTTTTCTTCAGAGATTTTTTTTTCAATTTTTATTGAATTAATTACTTCTACTTCGGCTACGACTTCCGGAGTAGTAGGATAATAATTACTATTATTATCTATACTTTCTTTTACTTTACTATACTTTACTTTACTTTGTGTACTTGGAGTCTTAGAAACTACTTCTTGTTTTAGTTTCTTGTCAAGAAATCTCTGTTTTACTGCATTTCTATTATCGATAACTGGCTGTAAACGCTTTTTTAATCCGCAGCTATAGATCTGGTTTTCTTCTCTGAAAAGTAGTTTTACCTTTACACAATAGTCGATTATTTGTGTTAAAATTTCCGCTTCTTCGTCGAAGTCTCCAGCCAACAGTTCTATCTCCATTTCATTTATTTCGATAAAGAAGAAATCAGAGCCGGTAAGAACTTCTAACAACATATTGAACACAGAGTACCCATTTTTGAATTTCTTGCGTAGCGCCCTTATTTTAGGATCGTTGCGCATGTCCTTGTCATGGCTGAAATAGTCTGCATTATCTTTCTTTGGTCTAGCCATCCTAAATGCTAATTTTTGGTTATATGAAAATTGGTAATAGAACTTCTTCGATTGCTTGTATAACTGCTACAGTAATGCTATTTCCTGATTGCTTGTATAACTGCGTATCACTTACTGGCTTAATGAAGCTATCTGGAAAATCTTGTAACCTAAAACATTCCAATGGTGTCAGTTTCCTAATCCTTGAATTTGTACCTACTATTGGGGTTTGACCTCCACCCATTCCCATCGCAGAAGTGATTGTTGGGCATATTCCGTCAGTTCTTAGTTTCTGGTGGTCTTGTAATCCACCTTTACACCAATCCTCAGTTGTCGAATATAGCCCTGACTTTCCACCCAGACCACCTCCAGACGAGCTAATTGTGCATGATAAACCATTAATATCATATATTCTAGCACCTTGACAATAATCTGTAACAGTACCACCTTCAAGTAACTTACCAGCCTTAATTCCTCCTAAGAGAATTAAGTTATTGGATTTTTCAATTACTGCTTGATTACAACCAGTATCTAGTGTATTTGCAATGCCTTTACCAACCCTTCCTCGACGAGTATTTGAGTTGGAGTAGTTGATGCTGTCGCCAGGCTTTGCGATGTCGAACCATTTTTTGGTCGCTTCTTCAACCATAACAGTATCCCAGTTATGCTTTAAATCAAAACTACCTCTACCGCCATGCCTAATGGTATTTGAAATTTCTTTGCCCTGAAGGTTTGTTGCTTCTGTAATTGAAAGTATGTTCATTCCACGAGCAATTTTATAGTCGGAAGCTAGAAGAGTGGTAGCAATATCATTTTCATTCTTTATTGTAGAATGATGTCCAATTCCATCATTAGTTAACCTTGAAATAGCCTCGTTACTTAAGTAGTACTTTTCATCAACATTTGATTCTAGTACATCCTTTAAACGTTTATTTAATTTCCATCCTTTCGGAAATTTAAAACCGAATTCAATATCTCTGCGTATTCCGACCAGAAATACACGTTCCCTATTTTGTGGGACTCCAAAGTTTTTTGAGTTTAATACTTTGTAATATAAATTGTAACGTAGACTATCTTGATGAGGAAACATATGTTCTACACCGTTCGTTCGTTCGCCTAATAATTGGCACCAATTATGGAAGGTACGTCCATTGGCATCACTTAATAGACCCTTAACATTTTCTATAATGAAAACCTTTGGTCGTTGGTTTTTAACGTATCTGTAGAAATCATAGAACAGCAATCCACGTTTATCAAGTTCACCAAGTCTTTTACCCGCTAAACTGAATGCCTGGCATGGTATACCGCCAATAAACAAGTCTGCATATTGCTCAGGTAAATCCCATTCTTCTTTTGTCATATCCTGATACATATGATTAGGTTGAAAGTTGGCTAAATATGTTTGTCTTGCATATTTATCAATCTCACAAGCAAAAACAACTTCATGTTCAATACCTAAATTCCTTAGTGCCTGTTCCGGACTTCCTATACCGCTACATACCGTTGCTATTTTCATATTTCAAACATATTACCCGCCCTAGCGTTGGCTTTACAGCCAACACACATAGGCATAAATTCATTAATTTTTTCTGATGCTTTATTGATAGCAGCAATAGTTTTCTTATTAGGGTTTTGGTGTATGTCAAAACCAAATTTTTGAACAATATGCTTTCTTAGGTTTTTCATCCACAACCCCCATTCAGGATCATATTCAGAACAAGCAATTCTACTGGCTTCATTCTGCATTGTTCCGCAATTACATTCACCGGACCTTCCTAATGCAATTGATACTGGACTTCTTTGCTCATTTTCAGATGATAGTAGTTCCAAGCATTGTTTCTTTGTAAACCAATGTGCAATATTTACCCAAAGGTTTCTTCCTTGCCATCTAAATGGGTTATCTCCATAATTATCAGCACGGTTTTCACTTTCTTCTACACGAACGCCATTAATCAAAATGATATTCCTTCTTGAAACCCCCTTACGTATGTATTTCGATATTGTTCTATCGAAAGGATTTGTTTTGAGGATATGGTAACTAAAGGAATGGGCAGAATGACCAACCCCAAAAAAGCCCTTTCGATTTACATAGTCTTCAAAAGCACTACCAGCGTCCGCAGTAAGTAGTTTTATTTTATGTTTATCTGATAATGAATTGACAAACAATCTAACATCCTTTAAGCCGGTTCCAGTAACTCCATGAATGATATAGTCAATTTTAACACCAAACATCATTGCAATCTTTAAAGCCGTCAAACTATCATCACCACCAGTAACCAAGACACATACAGCATATGGATCAGCCATAAACATTGCTTTCTTCAAAATTTCGAAACTTTGCTGTATTTCGTCCTGAAGAATGCCAATGTTTGGAACACCAAGAATCATTGGCTTATTAAAAATATGGAGCTGCTGCATATTGATTTATTCCGGTACGTAAAATGGCATTAGCAACATCAGATTGGATTTATCTGTTAAGTTTTCATTATCTTCCCTAATAATGATTCCGTGTTTACCATCTTTTATTGAGAAGTGGACCAATTCGGTTCCATACTTTGAAAGACAGCTAATCAGCTTATTTCCGTTCACACAAATTTTAAGTGGTTCGTATGGATAGTCCAATAAAATATCTTCATCAGCATTTTCTCCAATCTCATTCTTTGCGCTAACCTTACACTTGTTGTCGCCAATTTCAAGATCAATTAGTGATGTTCCGAAATTTGAAAACTGCCTTACACGTTTTACTGAGCCATACAAAAGATCTTTTTGGATAAAGAAGTGTCTATCATTCTTCAATGGTAAAATACCTCGCCAATCTGGATAACTATCATCAATAAGCATTGATTGAACGACAGTCTTTTCATCCGTCTCGAATTGTATGCTTCTTTTACCTATGCAGATTTTTAAATTCTCTGCACAAGTAAGACTTCTTAAGATGGTCATTACTTTGTTTGGAATAATAAAACTCATCCTATCTTCCAGCTTCGTTTCAATCATTTGGCTGTATGTGCCTAGTACATGAGTATCGCAACCAGTAAAGGAAATCTCTCTATTTTCAAATTCAATAAGAACTCCAGTTAAAGATGGCCTTAAAACATCTAAAGAACAAGCGAACAATGATCTATCAATCCCCAACATCAAACTTTCCGAAGATATTTCCAATACCGTAGGGTCTGTAATATCGATTAAAGGGAAATTATTGCCATCTTCAATTGGAATTGTACATTTTGCATTACCAGTAGTTATTACAGCTAAATTATCCTGAAGATTAAATTCAATACCTTGTTCCGGTAGCTCCTTTACCCAATCTAATAAACGTTTTGCTGGTATGGCAAATGAACGGCTGAACTTATTCCCAGATATATCTACTTTTGTAGTTAGGAAAACCTCCATGTTCCCAGCAGTAATAAAGATATAATCATCTTCTACCTTGAAAAGATAGCTTTGTAAAATAGGAAGGATGCTATTTGATATCCCTTTACCCGTAATTGTCAAGGCATCCAAAAGGATTGATTTTTGTACCGTAAATTTATGTTTCATTATTTTATTTTTGATGGTTATAAAAATCTGCAGTGTCTCATACGCAGGTCGAAAAGCTTATCGCTAAAGCTTGACTGGCCGCTTTCAATTTCTTCATGCTCTTTGATCGCGAAGAATAGGGACCTACGGCAATCTTCCGGATCATCCCGTCCGATCAATTCTGAAGCAACATTCTGTTCAATGTCTTCAATTCGTTGTTGTGTTAGTGCTTTACTCATTTTATTAAGGTTTAATGGGTATAAATATTTTAATCGTGACTATTTTGTATTATACTTTTCTCTAAGTTTTAGATTAACTTCATTAGCAGTAGTGGTACCGTTTTTGATTTCCATTATCAATCTATCCGCAGCTTCCCTCACATTATTTGATACCCATGTATAACCTAACATTAAAGCGATTTCAGATAGGGTAAATGCATTGTAGCTGGCAATAGTGTGAAGTCCTGATAACTTTTGAGTTGAATACCATACCTCTTTAGTGCCATGTGGTCTAATACCTAAGGACAATGTTTTGGTTTCGTTTTCTTTATTACCACTATAAAACCAAACAAATAGATCACTTGGATTAATTACACCAAGCCTGTGTAATTCTTCTGCTTGCTCAATAGAGCATACTTGCCATTCTAAATTCATATTCTTATGTGTTTAAGGAACTATAATCGATTTCTGCCTGTAGGAACTCGGATTTCAGCAGGTTCAGCAATTGAATGCGAGGTGTATTGAATGGTAGAATCTGGCCGATATCGTAGAACCTTGAAATAAAGTCAAGTTTGCCATAACGGAAGTAATCGTTTTCGATGATCAATGCCTGTTGGTCGTATGGTTTTATTTCTTTTAAAGAAACTATGTCAACGTTGTATTTCTTGAAAATCAATTCTTCAAAAGGACGTTCAAGTTTTGAATAGGCATCCCCTAACAAAATCTTAACTGGTTTGATCACATCACCAAGATAGGCTTCCGCAGCATCATGAAGCAATGCAGTACGCTTAAGTTCATCAGGAGCAAGGAACCAAACTAGGAGAGTGTGCTGCGCAACACTGTAATGTTCAGCGATGTGGCCACCAAACCTGCACACATTGGATAAGCTGGTTGCGATATCGTCAAGGTTCAACATGTCCATATTAGGATTGAGATAGTCAATAAGCCTACCTGTGTAGGAGTTGCTTAGACCTCTATCGCTTTCGGTTATGGGAATAATTCTTTCTACTTGCATGGGTTAAAGTTTTTTATTTTTGGGTTATAGGTTCTTAATTTGTTCCGTTCAAGGTTCTTAATTTGTTCCGTTCAAGGTTTTCCTGATATCTGCATATCCTTTTTTCAACCTCTTCAGAGGGTAATGTTTTTGGTAGCCCAATCCTTACACCTGGACTTACCTCGTAATAGACTGTGTTTTCCATCAGAAAAATGTTTTTTGCCCGCTAACTGGTTTTGGTTTGTCGTATCTAACTCTTTGGTGCAGCTTTTCGATATTTGCAAACTGGTTGCCCATCCTGTTCAGCTCCTGGTCAATAAAGTCGTTAAGTTCCTTTTTGTCGGTAGTAAACCAGTATCCTTCATGTACATTGCTAAGGATAAAGCCTGGAGACATTAGGTCCTTGTTCCTGATGATTCCAACATATTTTCTGAAAGTCTGTTCCGTAATCTTTATATCGCATGCAGCATATAGATAATGGAGTAGACTATGTGTCTTACAGGCAAGGCTTCTTTTATGATGGCATGACCTGAACATTTTAATGATCGCCCTTATGTTGTCCTGCTCGTTTTCGTCGTTTTGCAAATTTTTCATGTTTGGAAAATTTAGACAGCGAACAATAAGATCATTGACAAAACAAAAATTATTGAAAGCCAGATGGCCAGACCTTTAACAGCATCAAAAAATTGTTTTCTTTCTGGGCTGTTCGTGTCCATTAGTCTTTCAACAAACTCATTGTCATTTTGGTATTCGAGTAGTTTTGGATTGGTGTAGTACTTCATGGTGTTTTGGTTTAAGTTGTTTTTATAGGGCTTGTTCGGAAGTATGACCGCTCTCAAAATCACACTCCCGCTTTAGCCACTCTAAGTTTGTTCTATTACCAGCTTTTACTTCTGCCAGTACCAATTTCATTTTCTCTAACTTAGTCCGGTCCGCAGCAAACATATGTTTTGCTTTCAACCTGTCAGTATGCTTTTGTATCTCTATAGTCTCCAGTGCCATTTCCCGAATGATTTCTTCTTCAGATCTCTTCTTTGGCATTACGTGGCCAGTAGGGGATAGGTAGGCAACTCTTAGCATGTTATAAGACCTAGTTTAAAAGCAAGTCCAACAAGCGCAGGTTTGCGTTCTAACCCGCTTTTTCTACAGATGCTATCTTTATGGTGCCTCACTGTATGCTCAGAGATATTTAATTTTTCTGCAATTTCCTTGTCAAGTAGAAAGTTCCCTATTTCAACAAGTACCGCAATCTCACTACGTGTAAGTGTTCCAAATCTTAATTGAAATGAAGTACAAAGCCTACCTTCATATTTGCATTCGCCACGTTTGCCGCAGCACACATATTCAGATGTCTGTACATGACCATCAGCTGAAATGTCTGGTCTGTCATCATAACCACCATGCCTACAAGCAATGTACTGCTTCATCTGTGGTTCTGTTTCCTCCAGTCCCCAATCAATCAAACATTCAATAGCAATAGGGTTCGCTTCCATGTCTAAGTTCATAGTTTCTATTACCCACACAGGGAAATTTTCGAAACTATATCTCTGTCCATCAGTTACGCAGTATAGCTTTTCTTCATGAATAAAGAACTCAACTGAAGTGTCCATCAATACAGCTGGAGTAACTTTATAATGGTCTACGAGGTTAAGTTTCATTTCACCACCTCCATTACTCTTGCTTTTTGTAAAGCAACATCATTCTTATATTCTATTATTACCTCTTCTGCTGCATCAATTACTTTTTTATTGTAGCGTTCAGGATAAAGTAATGTCATACGTATAGCTTCAGCACTCATACCCAACCTATCCGAAATAAGCTTGTAGCCATTCTTTGGTAGTGCTTTTCTTATTTTCTGTAAATCTTTTTTAGTAAACATGGCAGTTAAATGCTATTGTGCTTGTTTTAAATTTGTTCGTTATTTGTTGTGTAAAATTATACACTAATAATTGTAAATAAAACAATATAAGTAAAATAAATCACAAAAACAGGTAATAAAATTCATATTGTATTGGTAATGAACACTATAATTTTACGTCAATTTGTGTAATGAAAAACGTTATCGGTAATATTTTACAAGAATTGCTATCGGAAAAAGGCTCTCCCACAAAAAAAGACTTTTCAGAAATGCTAGGAATTTCCGTTAAGACTCTTTATAATGTGGTTGATGGAAGCAGTGAATTAACTATCAATCAGATCACTAAAGCTTCTGATATATTAAATTTTGATATTCTGAATGAATACAATAAGCGGATAGGAAAAGAGTACTCATCAGACAGTAAAATGTCGGTGGCAAAAAAAATACCAACAAATCAACAGGCAACATTAACATTCAACTTTGGTATCTTGCCAGAAGCTTACGATAATATAGCTGCATTTATGATTGACATTAATGCATTAGCGCTAAAACACGGTATTAAGGTATTATAATTTTTGATATGAAACAATTATTAAAACAAATCTGGAAAAGATTAAAGGATTGGTGGAACAAACCTCCTGATGATGAGAGTTATGAAGATTGGGTAGAAAGAAATGCTTGGTAATGAATAAGAGCGTGATTACCGACGAAGCTAAACGCTTACGTATCTTTATTGAGTTGTTGAATATTCCAAAGATGCAATTTGCCCAAGAAATGGAAATCACTCCTCCAATGGTAACAAAGTATTTGGATGGTACTGTTAAAATTTCTGTCGATCTGGTAAAGAAAATGAACACAACATATAACTTAAGCTTTACCTGGTTCTTTACCGGCAAAGGATCTAAGAAAGCTGGAGTTCAGGAAAAGAAGCTCATTCACGACTTTGGATTTTTACTACAGAGCATTTCATCAATGGAAGCGCAGATCGAAGCGCAGAATAGAAAAATAGATAAGCTTACAAGAGATTTATATAATAGAACAAAATAAAATGGGAAAAATTAAAAAAATAGAAGATTTGGCGAACCACAAATTTAAGTTCAACATGAATAGCATTTTCATGAGTTTAATTAAAAATGAAGCAATGCTTGGGGAAATTGTCGGTTTACAAACCGAAATCATAGCAAACTTATCTGGTAAAAGTATTGATGAAGTAAGCCAGAAAATTGACCTTTCCATAAAGAAGCGTCAATTAGAACTTTACGAGCTTTACATTGATATTGATAAGTAAAAATACAGTCACAATAGGGACACAAGATAACATATGACGAAAAAGAAATATGCGTTTAAAGATTATGAGGCTATGTTAAAAGCCGAATTTTCAATGATTGCAGTTCCCCATCAGCCACCCGTTATGGGACAAAGACTTTTTATTAAGTTTTTGTCCCTTTTTTTTGTCTTGTAATTCTTTGTTTTTCAGATAGATAAGCTCCATCGCCAAGTTCTTGTAGGGTGTTCGATATATAGCCCCATCATAGGTCACTTTTTCAGGAAACAACATCCCTACTAGGTATCTTTTGCCCTCTACGGTGGCTTTTTCATAAAATTCGTCCAATAACCGTAAGCTATTAATTGCCTCTTTTGCAATGGGCTTAATGTCAATTACAGTCGAATTTTCCACGTTTAGATCACTTAATCGGGCTTCAAGTCGGGATATTTTCTCATTGCATTCCTCTTTGATCACTCTGTAGTCCACAGCTTCGATGTCATTATTCAGCATGAGATTACGGCCATTTTCCATTCTCTTGGTCAAAGTATTAATTTCCTGAATGAAATCCTTTCTTTCTTCCTTAACCGATCTATTCTGGTTATTGTAGCAATCGGTTACTACGTCAACAAATAATTCATCATAGCCATTTCTAGGGATATACATCATTAATTCCTGAACAAATGCTTCATTTACCTGCTTTGCATTATAACGAATGCCACAGGCAGATGTACAATGATAATAGATTACATGTTTCCTTTTACCTTTTGATGCACTTCCAGTTAGCATTCGTGTTGGGCATTTCGGGCATTTTAAGAAGCCTCTAAGCGGTAAATCCTCTGGTGTTGAAATTGGAGTGCCATATACTTTTCTTCTATTATCCAACACATCCTGAACGTCATAAAATAAAGTCTCTGTAATCAAAGGCTCATGTAAAGCTTGTACAAGTCGGGCATCTTCATCACCAAATTTAGGAAGTCTTATTTTACCACAGTATCCAGGGTTTTTGATGGTATTGTAGAAGTTGTTCTTACTGCACTGGATACCTTTCTCACGCATTGCTTTTAATACCTGTTCCGCTGAATAGGTTCCTTCTGCGAGTCGTTCAAATACCCATTTCATTATGGAAGCATCCGGTTCTTTAAATGCAATGTAACGTTTGCCATTCTCGGCAACCTTGTTGATATAGCCAATAGGTGCTTTTCCCATCCACCTGCCTTCCTTTTTTGCCTGCCTGATACCTGCTTTGGTATTCATACCCCTTCTATCGTTTTCGATTTCTGGTGCGGTTAAATATACCGCAAGGATCATCTTGTTTTCAGGCACACTCATGTCCAAAGGTTGTTCTACCGCTTGGGGTTCTATTCCAAGTTTCTTTAAAGTGGCAATCATCGCATAGGCATCGGTAGCATTTCTGCTAAACCTGTCCCATTTGGTGTAAAGCAATAAATCAATCTTTCCTTTGTGCCTTCGCAAATGGATCATCATTTTTTTCCATTGCGGGCGGTTAAATGTTTTGGCGGAATGATCCTCTACATATACCTCTCTTACTTTGATATTGTGTTGTTCACAATATTTGGTGAGTACATCTTTTTGGCTTCTCAGTGAATAGCCTTTTTCAGCCTGCTCATCAGTACTGACCCTAACATACAAGTCAGCTGTCCTCATAAAATTTGAATTTTAGTTTTACCATTTTTTCTTTCTTCCAAACCTTGTTTATGATGCTTTATTGCACGTTTATTTGCTTGGCTTACTGACAAGTTAGCTAATTTATAGAGGAATTCCAACATGATTTTTGCCTCGGAAAAAGTTAGGTCCGTCCCATGTTTTGCCAATATTTTAATAGCTTTTTCTGGCGTAACATTTCGCTTTTCGTCTCTGATATGTGGTAGCATAGTTTTTTGTTTTAAACCACAATATTCTACAGAACAGTTTATTTTTCTTCACTAGTAGAGATAAATAACTTCCTCCAAAAATCTATTTATCACTACTAGAGATAAACCAATTTCAGGACGTTTCACCTTTGGACTATCAAAAAATGATCGTTATGAAAAACCAGAAAGATCCAACAATCAAAGGCCGAAAATTCAATGGAAACCCTTACCTGAAATTGAAAAAGGTAAAGCTTTGCCCAAGGCAAAAGATCAAGCAAATCCTGCGGGCATCAATCTCTTTACAAGAGTTGAAAAGTCTAAGAAAATCTGATGCGGAAAGGCTTTAAGACAATTTTCAAAAGATACATGCGAAAGTAATTATTTAACCATTTACCAAAGTTCAAAAGCACTTATTGGGGGAGCTTTCTGTAGCCCGCGTGGTCTAGGCAAAGATGTATTTTTGCATGCGCAAAAAATCTTTGCCGTCCTTAAGGCCGGAAGCATCACTCGGAACTCGTGCTGCCAGAACTTTATAAAAGCGAAGAAAATGCCAAGAAGAAAATCGGATAAGCCAGAGGAACTGTTGAGCCGTAACATCATCGTTCGGGTGACTGAAAAACAGTTTGCCAGTCTGGAAAAATTGCGAAAAGAAAGCAGCTCCCTATCGATAGCAGAAATTTGTAGAAAAATACTTTCTTCCAAGCAGATTAAGCTTTTTAAACAGGATATTTCTATGAACCCTGTAATGGAGGAACTCGCACTGATCCGCAAGGAACTAAAAGCTATTGGTATCAATATTAATCAGATCACAAGACATTTCAATCAGGACAAATCGAATGCAGGTAGATCATTCTTTACACTTAAAGTTGCTGATCAGTACGAAAAGGTTGATAATCGGGTAGAAAAATTATTGACGATCATTTCCAAACTAGCAGAAAAATGGTTGCAAGAATAATTACGGGCAGAAGTATAAGGGGATTGCTCCACTACAATGAGAATAAAGTAGACGAGGGCGAGGCAGACTTAATTATGGCCAGTGGCTTTGCTGGAGAAATTGAACGGATGAATTTCATGCAAAAGCTGAACAGGTTTAATTTACTTACACAGATGAAACCAAATGTAAAAACCAATGCGGTACATATTTCCCTTAACTTCCATTCCAGTGAAAAGATCGACAACCAAAAGCTCCAACAGATTGCTTCGACCTATATGGAGAAGATCGGCTTTGGCGATCAGCCATTTCTGGTTTATAGGCACGATGATTCTGCACACCTTCACCTGCATATCGTCTCTACCAACATTACCGCCCAAAGAGAAAGAATGGAACTCCACGATATTGGCAGAAAACTATCCGAACCTGCAAGAAAAGCTATAGAGGAAGAATTTGATCTGGTTAAGGCAGAATCTAAGGTCTTTGTGATGGATGCCAAAATAAAGCAGGCCGATCCAAAAAAGGTAAAATATGGAAATGTAACTACCAAAAGAGCGATCAGCAACGTACTTACTCCTGTTTTAAGAGAATACAAATTTACCTCACTTGCTGAATTCAATGCAGTACTGAAATGTTTTAACGTAACTGCTTTACGTGGTGCCGAGCACACGGCCATGTTTCAAAAAAGGGGACTGATGTTTAGCCTTCTGAATGAAAAAGGATCAGCAGCTGGCGTACCTATCAAGGCAAGTTCTTTTTATACCAAGCCCACGTTAGCAAACCTTGAGCAAAAATTTGAATTGAATAAGGCTAAACGCAAACCTTATAGGGAAGAGCTGAAAACTGATATAGAAAATCTCTTTGCCCAATACCGCTCAATCACTAGAAGCAGGTTTGAAACGGAAGCTAAAAAAATGGGTGTAGATGTACTGTTCAGACAAAATGATCAGGGGCAGGTATTCGGGATCACTTTTATCGACCATAAGCGAAAAACGGTATTCAATGGTAGTGATATAGGAAAGGACTTTAGTGCCAAAGCAATAACTGAAAGATTTGGAAAGGAAAATCTGGAGGTCAATCCGAAAATCATCCCACCACCAAGACCGGCAAAACGTCAACATATTAAGCTGGTTAACCCAGTAAAAACGTTTCTCAAATCGCCTCAGCCAACAAGATTTCTTGAATTGGCATTGGCTAAAACGCAGCCCGATTATGGCGCAGTAGTGCCACGCAGGAAAAAGAAACGTAAAAAGAACGATCAAAATCAAGAATTAACCCTTTAAACTTAAAAGATTATGAATACTGGCGAGGATGCGCAAGGACTGCGCAAGATTATCGATTTTAGCAGGCTGATCAGCATATCAATATTATGCCTGCACTTTTACATCATCTGTTACAAGGCATTTGACCATTGGGGATGGACGGCAGAATTAACGGATAAGATTACCAGTAACATCGCAAAAACTGGTCTTTTTAACAGTATACTAAAAGCCAAATTTGCGGCACTGCTTTTTATGGCGATCAGCCTACTTGGAGCAAAAGGCAAAAAAGATGAAAAGATCCAGCGTAACAGCATAGTCGCCTACTTGCTATGTGGCCTACTGGTCTATTTCCTTAGCTTTCTAGCGCTTTACCTTCAACTCTCTATTTCTATTGTCGCTATCACCTATATGTGTCTAACTGGTATTGGCTACCTGCTAATGCTTACTGGTGGCAACTGGCTTTCAAGATTAATTCAGAGCAGCTTGAGCAAGGATATTTTCAATTCAGAAAACGAAACCTTTCCACAGGAAGAACGATTGCTAGAAAATGAATATTCGATCAACCTGCCCGCCAAATATCAGTTGAAGAAAAAAATAAGGGACAGCTGGATCAATGTGATCAATCCTTTTAGGGGATTGCTCGTTGCAGGAACTCCAGGGTCTGGTAAAAGTTATTTTGTGATCCGTCACATTATTGACCAGCATATCAAAAAAGGCTTTACCATGTTTCTGTATGATTTTAAGTATGACGATCTAACTAAGATTGCTTATAATAAGCTCTTACAATACCGTAAAAATTATAAGGTTCCTCCAAATTTCTACATTATCAATTTTGATGATCTTGATAGAACGCATAGGTGCAATCCGCTAGACCCTAATGGAATGGAAGATATTACAGATGCCACCGAGGCCAGTAGAACGATAATGATGGGACTTAACAGGGAATGGATCAAGAAACAGGGCGATTTCTTTGTGGAAAGTCCGATCAATTTCCTAACTGCTGTGATTTGGTATTTAAGGAAATATAAAGATGGCAGGTATTGTACGCTGCCCCATGTAATCGAACTGATGCAGGTAGAATACGACCATCTGTTTGCGGTACTTGAAATGCAGGAAGAAATCAGGGTGCTAATTAATCCATTTATATCTGCTTATCACAACAATGCCAAAGCTCAACTAGAGGGGCAGATTGCAAGTGCAAAGATTGGTTTGGCAAGATTATCATCCCCTCAACTTTATTATGTGCTAAGTGGAAACGATTTTACTTTAGATGTAAACAATCCAAACGAGCCTAAGATTATCTGTGTCGGTAACAATCCGCAGAAATTGCAGACTTATGGAGCTGTTTTATCACTATATATTTCCAGAATGATCAAATTGGTTAACCGCAAAGGTCAGCAGAAAACCAGTTTGGTATTTGATGAATTTCCCACCATTTATTTCAATAATATGGACAGTTTGATTGCAACTGCAAGGAGCAATAAGGTAGCCACTACTTTAGCTGTTCAGGATTTTAGTCAGTTGAAAAAGGATTATGGAGCAGAGCAAGCAGACGTGATTACAGGAATTGTAGGCAATGTAATTAGTGGTCAGGTAACGGGTGATACTGCTAAAACTCTATCAGAAGGGTTTGGGAAGATCATGCAGGATAGAACGTCTTTGAGCATCAACAGTTCGGATACTTCTACTTCTAAATCATCGCAACTTGATTATGCTGTTCCTGCGGCAAAAATAGCAGGACTATCTTCAGGCGAATTTGTTGGCATGGTGGCAGATAACCCAGACCAGAAGATCAAGCTTAAAATGTTTCACGCAGAAATCCAGAACGATCATGCGGCACTTGCAAAAGAAGAATCTGAATATTCTCCTATTCCTGTTATTGCAGAGGTGACTCCTGAAGATGTGCAGGAAAACTACCTTAGAATCAAAAAACAGGTTGGCGATCTGATCAAGGAACAGTTGAGCACCTTGATCGATCCGAAACCAATAACAGAGAAGAAAAAGCCAGCAAAAAAACGATCAATTCGTAAATCAGTATCACCTTCACAACTTAAAACTAGTAAAGGCAAGGAACAAGAGAAGGTAATATCCATGTGAACAGGCAGATAATTGCTTGATGTGTGCTTATACGTCATCATCAGATGGGCTTAACTGGGAATCTGAATAATTATAGCTATTATTGGCGCTAGATTTCGTATATTTAAAGTAAGAATTTAAAAATTGATGGCTAATAATCTCCTTCATAATGAGCCCGAAATTCTGGTTAAGATTGCCGGGGGAGATCAGCTTGCATTTAATTTGTTATTTAAACACTATCATATATACGTCCATTCTTTTAGTCGAAAAATTACACATTCCGATAATTTAGCGGTGGAGATCGTTCAGGATATTTTTCTTAAGATATGGTTAGGTAGGGAAAAACTTGGACACATTGACAGCTTCGGTGCCTACCTTAACCGATTGGTAAGAAACCATTGTTTTAATGTACTTCGCCAATTGGCACAGGAAACTAAGTCAAGCGCAATTCACCTTAAGTTTGCAACGGATGTGGATCATTCGACTGTGCAACAGCTTGATTATAAGGAAACCGAAAGTATCTTGAACGAGGCAATAGAAATGTTATCTCCTCAGCAGCGAATGGTGTACATGCTTTGCCATCAGCAGGGACATAAATATGAGGAAGCGGCAGAAAAAATGAATATATCCCATCAAACGGTTCATGCCTACATGAAAGATGCGCTTCGCAAGATACGAGAGCATTTCAAAAAGCATTCGGTCGAGTATTCGTTATTCATCACCGTGTTGTTCAAATAAAGTCGTTGGCTATCAGTATTTTATAAAATAGTTCATTCCTCACTACCCCCGAAAATATAAGTTCTGGGTCAATGTTATCAAATGGTTAAGATATTCTTAATTAAAAAATAACATTAATGGAAAAGATCAATCATAGACTTCAGCAACTGCTTAATAGTTACCTTCTGGAATCTATCAATGAGACAGAAAAAAGTGAATTGTCGGATTATCTCAGCAATCCTATCTATGAAGGGCAGATAAAGGACTTGATTTCGGATTCTTTTGCTAATCAAAGCGAAGGATTAGAACTTGAAGAAACCAAGCAACAGGAGCTTTTGCAATACATCTATGCGCACGATCAGAATGTCAATAATAAGATCGTAAAGAAAAAATTGTGGCCTCGAATGGTCGCGGCGGCTTCGATAGTATTGGTAGCAGGTGTGGGTTTTTACTTCTACAAATCTAATAGCCAAGTAGAACAACAACCAGTTTATGTAAATGATGTTAATCCTGGAAAGAATGGGGCTACCCTTACGCTTGCCAATGGACAAAAAATTCTGATTAGTGAAGCTAATACTGGAAATATTGCGAGTCAGTCCGGAATAAAGATTTCTAAAACTGCCGACGGTCAAATAATCTATGAAATTTCGGGAGCCAACTCTGGAACTTTAGAATATAACACCTTGTCAACTACACGTGGGGAACAAACTAAGGTGCGTTTGCCTGATGGTTCCCTCGTGTTTTTAAATGCGGCCTCATCGCTAAAATATCCTGCCTCGTTCGCCAGTTTAAAAGAACGTAAAGTGGAACTTTCAGGAGAAGGGTATTTCGAGATTTCTAAAGATAAGGCTCACCCTTTTATTGTCAAAACAGCAAAGCAAGAAATAGAAGTACTCGGAACTCAGTTTAATGTGAATGCTTACGCTGACGAGCCCGTTATAAAGACAACTTTATTGGAAGGCAGTATTAAGTTAAACACTGGGTCTCAGAAAGAAATATTAAAGCCAAATGAGCAAGCGATCCTTAGAGATAATCGTCTGAATATAAAGGAGGTTGAAACAGAGGAAATAGTTGCATGGAAAAATAACGAGTTTCTTTTCAGGGATGATGATTTTAGAACCAATATGCGCAAGATTGCCAGATGGTATAATGTTGAAATTATCTATGAAGTGGATGCGCCTGATAATTTCAAGTTGGGAGGATTTTTGTCAAGGACAAAAAATCTATCTGCTATTCTTAAACTTATGGAAAAGACAGATAAAGTACACTTTAAAATTAGCGGCAAAAAAGTGTATGTAAGCAAGTAACCAGAACTATAAACATATAATCAATAAACTATTAACCTAACTTAACAACATGAGGAAATTTATACGAAAGGAAAGCTAAGGCTTAAAAAAACCAAATCCCGATGGTGATCGGGACTGGTCGATGTTCGGCATCGTTAATAATAAAATCAACTGTTTTACCGCAAGTACCTAAAGATTCGAAGCTAGAAGGCAACTGCTTAAACCAAACTAAACAAATGTATAAAAATTATACTAATAAAATTGGTATGCCAAATCGGCATATCGCTAAAATATGGCTGATTATGCGACTAACCACCGTTATATTGATTGCTACTCTAATGCAGGTCAGCGCTGCAAGTCTTGCCCAACGTGTTACGTTGAACCAGAAAAAGGTATCACTAGAAAAGGTTTTTAGAGAAATACATAATCAAACGGGTTATGATTTTCTGTATGACAAGGAATTATTAGACAAAAAAGAACGAATTAGCATTTCGGCCAATAATGAGTCATTGGAAGCCGTTCTTGATAAGTGCATAAGCGATCAGTCCTTATCATATTCAATCGAAGATAAAACAATTGTCATAAAGGAAAAGAAGAAGATATTCAACCAATTTCTGAACATTGATATTACAGGTAAATTGGTTGACGAAACTGGTCAGCCTATTGCGGGTGCAACAATAAAAGTCAAGGGAACTACCGCTGTTACTACTTCTAATAGTGAAGGTGTTTTTTCTCTGAAGAATATCGCAGATGATGCCACGCTGGAAATTTCTTATTTAGGTTATCAAATTAAAGAAGTAAAAGCCTCTAAAGATTTAGGTACTTTAAGAATGGAAGTAGCCGTTGGAAAATTGGATCAGGTAACGGTTAACGCTGGATATTATACCGTTAAAGACGGCGAAAGAACTGGTAGTATTTCTAGGATTACTTCTAAAGATATAGAGACACAACCTGTAAATAATGTATTGGCAATTATGCAAGGCCGAATGCCAGGTGTCAACATCACTCAGTCTACCGGAACGCCTGGTGGAGGTTTCGATATCAAAATTAGAGGTCGAAATAGCATTCGCACGGACGGAAATTCTCCATTATACATTATTGATGGTGTACCTTATGCATCGGATCCTATTGGTGCTTTTCAAACAACAACAGGCTTCCCAACCATTGCGAGTCCACTCAATAGTATTAATACCGATAATGTTGAAAGTATTGAAGTTTTAAAAGATGCAGATGCAACAGCTATCTATGGATCCAGAGGTGCAAATGGCGTTATATTAGTTACTACTAAAAAAGGAAAGCCAGGAAAAACAAAAGTCTCAATCAATTCATATAAAGGTGCTGGTCAGGTAACAAAATTTCTGGAGCTTATGAATACACAGGAATATCTAACCATGCGTAAACAGGCCTTTATAAATGATGGTTTAAGTAATTATAATGAATGGGATTATGATATCAACGATACTTGGGATCAGAATCGATATACTGACTGGCAAAAAGAACTCCTAGGAGGGAGTGCGGAAATCAACAATATTCAGGGAACAATATCTGGTGGAACCGTTAATAGTCAATTTCTCATTAGTGGCAATTATCGATCTGAATCTACAGTGCTTCCAGGTGATTTCCTATACAGGAAGGGGGGAGTTCAAGCCAGCTTTACTCATCAATCAGATGACCATAAGTTTAAAATGGCGTTTTCAATTAACTATATCAGACAGAACAATGATCAGCCATCATTTGATTTTACCTATGATGCACGCTCCCTAGCACCTAATGCTCCAGCACTCTATGATTCTAAAGGAAATTTGAACTGGGAAAATGGTACATGGGATAATCCTTTGAGAAACCTAAAGGCTAAATTTGAGGCTAAAACAAATGACTTAATAACAAATACAATTCTATCTTATGAATTACTGCCAGGATTGGTGGTGAAAAGTAGCTTTGGCCTTACTGATCTTAGTACACTAGAATCACGGGTAACTCCTTCTGATATGGGAAATCCTGCATTAAACCCTAGTAGTGCAAATTCCACTATAACTTTTAATAATACCAACAGATTATCTTGGATTATTGAACCCCAAATCAATTGGAGTAAAGAGTTAAGGGCAGGAAAAATTGATGTGCTATTAGGAGCTACCATTCAAAGTCAGAATACAGACAGGTTATATCAATCTGGAACTGGATTTAGTTCAAACAGCCTAATCTATAGTCTAGCTGCAGCAAGAACTGTAAGAGTATTACTCAGTGATATTACGCAATACAAGTATCAAGCCTTTTTCGGTCGAGTAAATTACAATTATAACCAACGTTACATTGTCAATCTCACGGCCAGACGAGATGGGTCAAGTAGGTTTGGCCCTGATAAACGGTTTGCTACTTTTGGTGCTTTAGGCGCTGCTTGGTTGTTTTCTAATGAACATTTCTTAAAAGACAATACTTGGTTAAGCTTTGGAAAGCTTAGGGCAAGTTATGGTATAACAGGTAGTGACCAGATTGGCGATTATCAGTTTTTCAATACATACGCAACTTCAGGAGTTGCATACGGTAATACTATAGGACTTCAACCAACACGGCTTTATAATCCTAATTTTGCCTGGGAGACAAACAGGAAATTAGAAATTGCATTAGAGTTAGGCTTTCTTCAGGACCGATTATTTTTTACTGGTGCATGGTATAAAAACCGTTCGTCCAACCAGCTTGTCGGCATACCATTACCTGGCACAACGGGCTTTACGTTATTGCAATCCAATTTAGATGCGACAGTGCAAAATAGCGGATTGGAGCTTACACTGCGTACAGAAAACTTAAAGACTAAGAATTTAACTTGGACCACAAGCCTGAATATCAGTTCTTCCAAGAACAAACTCATTCGGTTTCCAGGGTTGGAAGGCTCGGGATACAGCCAACAATATCGCATTGGTAAATCTTTAGATATTCAGTTATTATATCAGTATAAAGGTATAAATCCTCAAACTGGAGTCTATGAATTTGTAGATGTCAACAATGATAACAGAATATCTTTTCCAGAGGACAAACAAACTATAGCAGATTTAACACCGAAATATTTTGGAGGTATTCAGAATCAGATAACTTTTAAAAAATGGAATTTAGATTTTCTTTTTCAGTTTGTTAAGCAAAAAAATAACAGCTATCCAATAGGATATAATGGAGACATGACGAATCAACCTTGGAGGGTTCTAGAAAGTTGGCTGAAATCGGGAGATACTGGACCCTACCAAATTTTTACCACCGGAAATAATAGTAGTGCAATTACGAGTGGCTCGCTGTATTCTGCAAGTAATATGAGTGTTGTTGATGCATCCTATATACGTTTAAAAAATGTTTCGCTTTCCTATGAGTTACCACTAATATTGAAAGGTACTCAGTGTAAAGTATCCCTCCAAGGTCAAAACCTCTTGACTTTTACTAAGTACAAAGATGGCGATCCTGAGTTTATCAGCTATGGATTTTTGCCCCCACTTAAAGTTGTTACCGCGGGCATCCAATTAACCTTTTAATGTATTAATATGAAAACTATATATCATTCTTCTACAAAATATTTTCTTGTGGTTTGCGTAATAATCGCTTTAAGCTTCAGTTCTTGCGAATCCTTTCTTGACGTTGATTTGCCAAAATCGCAACTAACAAACGATGCTGTGTTTGATAGTTATGAAACAGCAACAATTGCGATGACAGATGTTTATTCCAAAATGAGGGATAAAGGCCTATTAACTGGGACAAGTTTTGGTATTTCCAATCAGCTAGCGATTTATTCCGATGAATTGGTGAGCTATGCAAATCAATCTAGTGCAAATTATAATTTTTTCAATAACTCACTTCTGCCAACAAACACTACGGTAACAGACTATTGGAACCTAACATATAATCAAATATATTCTTCAAATTTAGTAATTGAAGGAGTTAGGAACAGTAAAACTCTTACATCTGAGCAGAAGAATCAATTGGAGGGAGAAGCCTTATTTGTTCGGGCTTTATTGCATTTTTATCTTGTAAATCTTTTTGGTGATATTCCCTACATAACTCAGTCAAACTACACAACAAACAGTAATGTATCAAGAATTTCGACCGAGGGAGTTTATGCAATGATAATTGAGGATTTAAAAAGGTCAATCGAACTCCTGCCATTAAATTATATTAGTAGTAATAAAATAAGGCCAAATCAATCTACAGCAAAGGCTTTACTTTCGAGAGTTTATCTTTACGGAAAGTCTTGGATTGAGGCAGAGAATATCGCCTCGTCTTTAATAAATGAAACGACACTTTTTTCATTTGAAGATAATATCAACAATGTCTTTCTAATTGGTTCCAAAGAAACTTTATGGCAGCTGCAATCTGCAAATGCCGGGCAAAATACCGCAGATGGCGCTACTTTCATATTTATTTCGGGGCCACCACTTGCAGTTAGTTTAAGTCCCAATTTAGTAAATTCTTTTACTAGTAACGACTTACGCAAATCCAATTGGATTAAAGCTATAACAAATGGCACAACAACATGGTATCATCCTAATAAATATAAAGAAAGAAGTACTACCACTGCCTCAAAAGAATATTCTATCGTTTTTCGCTTAACTGAACAGTATCTAATTAGAGCAGAAGCAAGAGCGCAACAAGAAAAATTAGCAGGAGCTAAAGAGGATTTGAATAAAATACGCCTTCGAGCTGGACTTGGTGGTACTCCAGCATTGACTAAAGCGGATCTCTTAGCAGCAATTTTGCAGGAACGACGTTGGGAGCTTTTTACAGAACGTGGACACCGTTTCTTTGATTTGAAGCGTAACGACCAACTAGATCAAGTTTTGTCAATCGTAAAACCAGGATGGAATAGTGCTGATCGGCTATTCCCTATTCCTCAAAAGGAGCTTAGCACCAACCCTAATTTACGTCCACAGAACCCTGGATATTGACATTAGATATAGTTAAATAAAAAAATCATTATGACATTTATCAAAGTACAACAGAATTTATTTTTCTGGTTGTTTCAATTCGTATTGCTATCAATTTTGACAGTATTTACCTGCCCTTCATTTGGGCAGGTAATACAAAAAAAGGAATTGCAGTCTTCTGAGTATAACTTATGGGGAGAAGCTCATTTAGATAAAATTTCTCCTGATGAAGAATGGGCAAGTTATAAAATGACTTATGAAAATGGTAACGACACCCTATTTGTTCGAAATATTCAGAACAATAAAACCTACATTTTTGCAGGTGGCGACAATGCGTCCTTTACCAAAAATGGTTCTTTTATATGTCAAATTGGAGAAGAAATAGCAATTCTAAATTTGAAAACTGGAAAGAAGGAAACTATATCTATGGCAAAACAATTCACCTACTGTGAGCAAACAGATCAGTTGATTATGTTGATGCCTGGGAATCAAAAAAATAACCTAATCATTCGTTCTTTAATTGGAGACTCATATAAAAAAATTGGTGATGTAACTAATTTCTTGGTCAGTCCAAATGGCCACCAGCTTGTTTTCTCTACTTTTATCAATAACAAAAGTGCGTTATCACTTATTAATCTTAAACATCTAAATGATACAAAGAATTTAGTAATTGACAGCGTAGATTATTTTACTGGTCTTACGTGGAATAAGGATGGTCGTTCGTTTATTTTCCTTAGTCAAGCTACTGATAAGACCATTACTGCCATTTCTTATTATATCTTGGGACAAGATAAGTTATATCAAATTAATCCAAAATCAGCACCAAACTTTCCAATTAACGCCACCATCGTCTATGAAACCTTTAACCGCATATCGATTTCCGACGATTTGCAAAGGGTATTCTTCTATTTTCAAACAGAAGTAGATAATCCAAAAAAAAAACAAATCTCAAAAGTTGAGATTTGGAATACAAACGACAAACGAACTTTTAAGCAACAACAGAGAGAGGGAAATTTTCAGACACAACCTAAAATGGCTTTGTGGTTACCGCTATCAAACCAAATTAGTCCCATAACATCAAATGAACTCCCTAAGGTCACACTTAATGGGAATTTAGAAAATGCTATTTTATCAAATCCAGAGGAATATGAACCTCAGTTCAAAAATGATGGTGGCACGAGGGATTTTTACGTTATGAACTTTAAAACTTTTGAAAAAAATATCCTTTTAAAGAACCAACCTTATATCAGGGGCACGCTTAATCCTTCTCCAAGCGGAAAATATTTTGCGTATTTTAAAGACAACAATTGGTGGGTTTATAATTTTTCCACTAAGCACCATACCAATATCACGGCAAATATCGAAGTCAAATTTACCGGCAAAGTAAGAAGTCTAATCCCTGAATTTGTTTATGGCAACCCAGGATGGAGCATTGCCGATAAAGAGATTTTACTTTATGACCAATATGATGTTTGGGCAATCACACCCGACGGGGCATCTTGTAAAAGATTGACGCGGGGACGAGAAGCTGGGATTAGCTATCGTATAGCTAATGTCCCAAACAAAACTGGACAGAGTTATACCTATGACGGGCCACTAATTGAAACTTTTGATATGACTAAAATCTTGTTTTTGAGAGCAAAAGGTGAAGATGGAAAAACAGGATATTACAAGTGGAGCAGCAATAGTGGTGAAAAGCCAATCGTATACGGAGATAGTTACGTTGATGAATTAAATTACAGTTTAAAAATGGGAAGGATATTCTTTAGAGAACAAAGATTTGATCTCTCCCCCCGATTAATGTCAACAAGTACTTCCATTAAGCCCATCGCTTTTTTCAAGAGTAATCTACAGCAGGAAAAGTATTTTTGGAGTAAATCAGAATTGATAGAATATAATAATTCTCAAGGACAAAAGTTAAAAGGGGTGCTAATTTACCCAGCTAATTATGATCCCCTCAAAAAATATCCAATGATTGTTAACATTTATGAAATTCAGTCCAATGAACTTCATATTTATGTTAAGCCCACCTATAGAAATGAAGGCGGATTTAATAGCAATATTTTTACTTCTCAGGGATACTTTGTTTTTTTACCAGATATCTCGCTTGAGAAAGGATCTCCAGGGCTTTCCGCAGCAGACTGTGTTATTTCAGCTACAAAAAAAATCATTGAAAAAGGTCTGGTAAACCCAATTAAAATCGGATTGATTGGACACTCATTTGGCGGGTACGAAACTGCATTTATTATTACACAAACGCAATTGTTCGCTACTGCGATAGCAAGCGGTGCAATAACTGACCTTAACAGTTTTTATCATACGCTAGGTCAGAGATCTGGAAGGCCTGATATGTGGCGTTTTGAAGGTGAACAATGGAATATGGGAGGAACGCCATATGAAATACCCTTGGCATATCAAGCTAATTCTCCTATAGCCCATGTTCAAAATATTCGTACCCCAGTTCTTTTATGGAGTGGGCAAAATGACCTTCAGGTTGATCCTCACCAAAGTATGGAATATTATTTAGCGCTTCGAAGACTAGGAAAAAAAAGCACCATGTTATTATATCCAAACGAAGGTCATGTTATAAGCAATCCAATTACCCAGCAGGATATTACAAGTCGAATAGAACAATGGTTTGATTATTATTTAAAAGATGAGAAGCCAGCCGACTGGATTTCAAAAGGTAGTAAGTAACAAGAATCGGTTGAGCCAAAGATTGCAAAATGATTAAACGAATAAAACTGACCAATGGCTAAATATCAAAATCTAATATTGAATTAAAATAGCATGAAAAAAAATATTATAAATCGCTGTTTACAGACAGCTAAGCTACTGCTTTGTCTTTTTGTTTTCTATTGTTCAAGTTGTAAGAGCTTAAGACGATTTGATCAAGGGGCGCTTGAAACTTCAAAACCAATATTACAAGTCGCAGTTAGAGAAAGTGACCTCCCTTTCTTTATAGAAAAAATTCAAGAACTAAATTTGGTTCCGATAGATTTTCAACAAAGAATGCCAGATACACAGAATGGGGAAACTAAAGAATTTTGGATAACATTTCGATTTTTTACAAAAAATGCCTTTTTGGTGGGACGTTCAGAAATTATGACGACTGGATTGGTGAGCAAAATAATTCATTGAGAGTGAGAATAAATTAGGTTATAATAGTTAATAGTTAAAGGGGAAACTGCCAGGATTGGTAAGTCCCTTTTTTGATAAGTTCTTTTACTTAATCCTCACCTACATGAAAAAAGCAAATTTGAATGATAAATCTTTGGTAGCCGATATTTTAACAGCTGCCTTTTTACATAACAAGAGCGTGAACTATCTGATTCCCCAAGATGGACTGAAGATGTTTCGCATTCATGAACTGATGCAGTATTCCTTTGAAATTTGCCGTCTTTTTGGCGAGGTATTTCTTTGCGACGACCGTAAGGGGTGTGTATTGCTGCTATATCCAGAATTAAAGCGGACAACATTCAGGTCGGTGTGGCTGGATCTGAAACTGATTTTTAAAGGAATAGGTCTTAGAAATGTGTTCAAGGCAATTAAACGTGAAAGCAGGATAAATGATGTACGCCCTGATCAACGAATGGCCTACCTATGGTTTATTGGTGTGGTGCCGGAATATCAGCATTTTGGCTTGGGCAAGAGGTTAATGGAAGAGGTGATCGTTAAAACTGTATCAGAAAATCGACAGATTTTCTTGGAGACTTCAACCATCGAAAACCTCCCTTGGTACAGAAAGTTTGGTTTCGAGGTTTACGACGAACTTACTTTTGGCTATACCTTATTCTTTTTGAAAAGGTAGCCCCAGTTATTGCAATCAATATGTTTTTTATCTGCCAAATATACGACTATGCTCATACCAGGAACACAAATGTTCGTTTTGACCGCTATTATTATTTCTTTAGAACTTCTCTTTTTCTTTCATCAGTTCATTTACTATTTATATCGACCATCAGAGAAATGCAGGTTCTGGTATCTGATTTTGCTTGGTCTACTTATCTTCTATAACACAACGGGCGGATTTTTCCCTGATCCAAATATCAGATTTATTTCAGTTCAGTTTCAAAATATCATTGCCTACGGTGCTGGATTTTTGATGGCATCCTATTTCCCGTTTTTCTTCTACAAATGTTTCAACCTGAAAAGCCTCCGTTTCCATGCCCTATATGGGGTTCCTCTTTTTCTATTGCTTCCCTACCTGATCTTCTTCGGGGTAATATACCTTGCTAAGGGCGATCTGGAATATGCCATACGCTATGGAATGATTGTGCCGTTCTTCTATTCTTTTGTGATCATTATAGCCATCTTGAAAGCGATCAGAAGACAGTTTGCCGCATATAATGAAAAGGGATATGTAATAGACAGGTTGGAAATCATAGCGGTATACTGTGCGGTTATTCCCTGGGTAAGTATGTCGGTTTTCGCTTATTTTCATGTTTCCCAGCTCATAGAAGCTATTGTGACCAATCTTGGTTTTCTACTGGTTACGATAATATTTTTTGTCAGATCAGTTCGACGGGCAAGAATTATTGACTTAAGGCTGAAGGCTGGTGAGCTGGCTATTCCTTATGAGGAGATTTTCGAAAAAAATCTATTGAAATATCCATACACGCCAAGAGAAATAGAGGTCATTAGATTACTTAGACAAGGTCTGACCAAGGAACAGGTTGGAGAAAAATTGTTTATTGCAACTTCTACGGTTTCCCGCCATGTACAAAATATCCACTACAAAACCGATGTTAGTAACAGACTTGAGCTGATGCGGAAATTAGAGACCGAATAGTTTTAGCAATTTTCTTTTAAAATTCTAATAGTTTGGATGGTTCGACTTCCAAACCCTGCGCCAGAGCCACGATGGTTGTTAGCGCCAAATCAACTTGCCCTTTCGATATTCTCTGCACTTGACTATATTCCAGATCTGCCCTCACAGAGAGTTGCCTTAACGATGGTTTTACTTTATTTTTCTCACCGTATTCAGCCAATAATTTGAGTAGGTGATTTCCAAAATTAAGTTTGGTTTCCTCTTTCCAGTCCATGATGGAAAATTCGCACAACCCTTGCGATTTAATGACGTATGTACATACGTCAAATAAAAATTATTATTTAGAATTCCAATTTTAATCGTCAAAAAATATAAGGAGAATGATCTGAAAATGCGCTTGGTATTGGTTTAAAAGAGCCTTTTCATAAAATGCTTCCAAAGATGTAGTGGAAATACACCCTTTTGTGTAGGGATTTTTAGGTCTTACCGGACACATTTGCCATACCTCGATGAGGTTGTAATGAGCGGTTTAAAAACAAAAAGGCCTATGGTTAAATGATACTAATTTTCTGCCGATCGGTTAGGGCATTCAGGTGAAATGTCCATCGGCGGGGCTTACTTAAATTTATCCCTATGCGTAAAAATAATGCAAAGCAATCCTTCCGTAACCTGCGTTCAAGGTTAAAAACGATCACTAGCTCCGATAAGCTCGGCCTTGTTGAAAAGTTTAGCCAGTGCCTCAGTTTGATCAACGATTTTTTGTTGGAAGTCCGTTTGGAAGTGACTTCGGTAGCTTTCAAGGACAAAATGGAAGAGATCTATTTCTTCAAGTTTGAAAAACCTGAATATTATGCATTAAAAATTTACCATGTTTCTCTTTTCACCCTGCTTCACCAAAAGCCCGTGGGTACAGATGATCAGCTTCGTGAATTCTATCTGGAGGAATTGCATTTTATCGGCAGGTTCTTCCGCCAGCACGCTTTCCATTACCAGTATTACAGAGCTGGGTATACTGAAATGGACGATACCCTTTTTCTTCGTGGAGTAGAGACCAAGCCATTTTACCTTTCTGAAATCCCAGAACTTGATCCCGATTTTTCAACCAATGGCGATTATCTCTTTGCGCAGTTCATTGCCTACGAACTTTTGCAGGAGTATATCCTTGAAGCTATAAAAAGCCTTGATAACGAAGTAACTGGAAATGTGACTTTACCCTTAAACAGAGGTAAAAAATGGTTTGACTGGACGGGAGAAATCGTCAATCTGGTTGAACTCGGTTATGCCATATATCTATCTAAACAGGTAAATGACGAAAAGGCATCGTTAGCGGACATCTTTCGCTGGCTAGAGGAAAGCTTTGGTGTAGAAATTGGCATCCCGGCCAATCGGTTCCGTGAGATCAAGCGGCGCAAGCGCTTAAGCCGTACCCATTTTCTGGAAATTATGCAACGGGCTATGATCTCCTACATGGAAGAGGATGATCATATATGATCGATTCTAAGCTTTTAAAGCTGGTTTTAAGATTTATTTATCACTACTAGAGATAAAGGATTTTTGGGTCTTTGAACCTTTGCTTTCACAATTCCCGTGGCAATGAAGCTGCGGGAAATAAAGCAAAATAGTATGATAAATTTATTTTCATCGCAGACCTGTATACTGGCTGCGGTCATCATCGGACTACTCTGGCTGTTTCTGGTCTGGCTTTTTTACCGAAAGAAATCAACGGATAGTTCTCATTCACTTCCACATAGGTGGGATAGCAAAGTAGACAAGCTGGAAGCAGAAGAGCTGATGGGTAAAAGAGCACTGGAAGATGGCGTTAGCGTAGTGGAAGCAGATGATTTTAGCTTCGTTATTGCTGATGATCCTAACAAGGCTGAAAAGCTTGGCGATCTGTCGGATGTACAACAGGAAATCAAAGAAATCTGCAAAGTACTGGAAGAACAAGATGGTGGCAAGGATGATTTTCTATCCATGTTTAGACTGGTCAGGGAGAAATACCCTAAAGTGGCGGAAAGTAATTCGGTTGGGCTGTTGAATGAGTTTATCCGTGAACACGTACCCTTTCATCTTTCTGCCGAGGAGCTTGAAAACCTCTGGCACTAGCAAGCTAATTTTTTATCCATTCACCTTAAATCTTTTCAATGAATAGCAATATCAATAACCAGCATAGCCCTCAAAAAAAGAATTTCGCCAAGTTCCTGCTTTTTTCGTTTATCCTTGGTGCCTATAACCTGCTTTGTAGCATTTCCCTTTTTGCCCAGGATGGAAATTCTGGCATACAGGAAGCAACTAATAAAGTAAAGGGATATTTTGATTCGGGATGCGACCTGATGTATGCCATCGGTGCAGTAGTGGGCGTGATCGGGGCAATTAAGGTTTTCAATAAGTGGAACGCTGGAGAACCCGATACCAACAAAGTTGCCGCTTCTTGGTTTGGCTCCTGTATATTTTTAGTGGTAGTGGCCACCGTACTTAAATCATTCTTCGGCATATAAATTCATAACCCTCGATCTTCTATCGCTTTGGATTACATAGCGCATGATCCCATAAATTCTATAAGCCGTGTTGTAGGTCATTGCGGTAAGATCAGGGATTTAAAACATAAAATATGAGTTCAGTATATCAAATCAATAAGGGCGTAAATAAGCCCATCGAGTTTCGGGGATTATATGGGCAGTATATTGCCTATTTGGCTGTAGGTTTAGTGATGCTACTGCTTATCTTTGTGACACTCTACATCTCCCACGTACCGTTGTATGTGATACTACCAACGATACTAGGTCTCGGTAGTGGTCTTTTTTATACCGTATTCGGCCTATCTAAACGCTTTGGTGTACACGGCCTATTAAAGTGGACAGCAAAACGTGGACTCCCCAAATACATCAGGTTCAGTTCAAGAAGGGTTTTCACTTCGTTAAAATACAATGGGAGGACTGGGATATGATAGATATCGAAAAAATCCTACCAATATGGAAAGTTGAAAACGGTACGATGATCTCCATGCAAGGTGATGCAACGATTGCTTTTAAGCTGGAGCTGCCAGAAACCGGAACACTTTCAGCCGATTCCTTTGAGGCGGCACATCAGTCATTTGTAAAAGCAATCAGGGTCTTGCAGGCTGGAATGATCGTTCACAAAGCGGACTGGTACCTAAAGGCAAAAGTAAAGGCGGATTTTATTTCAGTCAGTGAAAGTGCATTGTCTTTTGCTTCAGAAAAGCATTTCAATGAAAGGCCATATCTGGATCATAGCTGTTATATTTTTTTGACCCAGCAGCCATTAGACCGCAAGCTTGCTACTTCTGCTTACTGCAATATCCTTCGCAAATCGGTTGCACCTGCTGGGTTAATGGATGATCGGCTGTTTAAGAATTTTCTTTCCTGTTGCGGTCAGTTTGAAAGTATATTGACAGATAGTGGACTTTTTACCTTGAAAAGGCTTAACGATGATGAGTTGGCGGGCTCGGCAAATTCGCCAGGAATCATCGAAAAATATTGCTTTTTGCTTGGTGCAAATGAAGCCCCAATGATCCGTGATGTACATATCAAAGATGGTATTCGTGTTGGGGATAAACAGGTAGAACTCTATTGTCTTTCTGATGCGACTGACCTGCCCACTTTCTGTGGTAGCCGTATCAATTATGATAAATATTCGACCGACAAGACCAAATACAGTATCGGTTTTGCTTCACCATTAGGGCATTTTTTGGACTGTAACCACATTTTTAACCAATTTGTATTCATTAGTGATGGTCAAAAAACACTAAAAGCGCTGGAAGCCAAAAAGCTCCGTTTACATTCCCTCTCTGCTTATTCAAGAGAAAATTCGATTTCCCGTGATGCCTGCAACGATTTTCTAAATGAGGCCATCGGTCAGCAGCGTTTGCCCGTAAAGGCTCATTTTAATGTGATGGCCTGGTCGGATGATCCTACGGAACTCGCTGGACTGAAAAACAAGGTGGGTTCTGCAATGGCGGCTATGGATGCAATCTGTAAACAGGAAACCGATGGAGCGGCGCAGCTCTGGTTTTCAGCAATGCCAGGCAATGCAGGTGATTTCCCAATGAACGACACTTTTGATACGTTCGCCGAACAGGCCAGCTGTTTTTTCAACATGGAAACCAGTTACCGTTCTTCCATATCCCCATTTGGCTTGAGGCTCGGTGATCGTACTTCGGGCGTACCACTTCAAGTGGATATTTCAGATGAACCGATGAAAAAAGGGTTCACCACCAACAGGAACAAGTTTGTGATCGGTCCGAGTGGTTCGGGAAAAAGTTTTTTCACCAACCACATGGTGCGAAGTTACTACGAACAGGGTGCCCATCAGGTAATCGTCGATGTTGGTCATAGCTACAAGGGGCTGTGCGATCTGGTCGGAGGTTATTACTTTACCTATTCAGAAGATAATCCGATCCGTTTCAATCCATTTTTTATTGGAGAGGGCGATGAACTGGACACCGAGAAAAAGGAAAGTATCAAAACCCTTTTGATCACCCTTTGGAAAAAAGACGATGAACCTTATACCAGGGCAGAATATGTTGCGGTTTCCAACGCTTTGACCCTTTATTATGAATACCTGAACCTGCATAAAGAAGTATTTCCATGTTTCAATTCATTCTATGAGTTTTTGATGGAGGAATACTTGCAGGTACTGGAAAATGGAAAGGTACAGCAGCGCAATTTCGACATCGATAATTTTCTGTACGTGCTTAATCCATACTACAAGGGTGGCGAATTTGATTACCTGCTCAATGCGACCGAGAATCTTGACCTATTACACCAAAGGCTAGTCATTTTTGAAATTGATAAATGTAAAGACCATCCTATTTTGTTTCCGGTCATTACGATCATTATCATGGAAATGTTCATCAGCAAGATGCGAAAACTGAAGGGCATCCGTAAAGTGCTACTTCTGGAAGAAGTATGGAAAAGCATAGCAAAGGATAGTATGGGTGCCTATATCCAGTATCTTTTTAAAACAGTGCGCAAGTTTTTTGGCGAGGCGATCGTGGTTACTCAGGAGATCGAGGATATGCTCAGTTCCGCCATTGTAAAAAAGGCGATCATCGGTAATGCGGACTGTAAGATACTGCTTGATCAGAGCAAATACCAGAACAAATTTGATGATGTACAGGCGCTATTGGGACTTAGCGATATGGAAAAGGCTTTGGTTATGTCGATGAATAAGGCCAACGATCCCACCAAAAAGTACAAGGAGGTATTCATTTCACTCGGTACACAGTGCTCCAAAGTTTACCGAACAGAAGTGAGTTTAAATGAATACTTAGCCTATACGACCGAAGAAAGCGAAAAGATGATGGTGCAGGCCTATGCCGACAAGTACGGCGATATCGCCCGTGGCATCGCCGTACTTGCGGCGGAGCTCCTTAGCGGAAAAAAGATTTTTTAACCATTTAATTCTATCAATCATGGAAACATTCAAAAACAAATTCAAATCAATCGGCTCTTTTACGCTTATTGTTTCAGCTCTGTTATTTTTTGTCCGTTGTGCTGGAAGTCCCGATCAGCAAATGGCAGGTATCTATGTGAACTCGGCAGGTAGCGAGGCAAGTACCGCAAATGATACCCTTCGCGTGGAATTGGATCATGACCAGCAGTATAAAATTTTCAGAAGTACGGGGTTCCGTCTGATCGATGACGATGGTAAACAGGGAGAACTGAAGCATGAAACCGAAATATGGACTGCAAGCTATGATCCTGCAACACAAGTGATGACCGAAAGCCGTAATGGCAAGGTAATCACCTTTGATGGGCATAAAGAAGTAATGACGGTTGGGAAACGCAAATACAAACGAATTAAAAACGATTAGCCAATGCTATGAAAAAATTTAAGAATATGATAAAAACCTATATGGTCGTACTGCCTTTAAGTGCGACGGTCTTGCTTACCGCTTTGCCCACTGGGGCAAATGCGCAGTTTGCGATTGCCGAGGTGATTAAGGCGGGCGTAAAAAAAGTGATCAAGGCGATCGACCTAAAGGTTCAGCGCCTCCAAAATGAAACAATCTGGCTACAGAATGCTCAAAAAGTAATCGAGAACCAGCTCAGTAAATTCAAACTGGACGAAATTTCGGACTGGACAAACAGACAGCGCAACCTCTATGCTGGATACTATGATGAACTGGTCAGGGTAAAATCAGCCATCTCTACCTATAAACGGGTGAAGGATCTGGCAACAACACAGGCGGAAATCCTGCAGGAATACAAATGGGCAATCTCATTGTTCAAGCGAGACAAGCATTTTTCTGTTGATGAAATTCTGCATATGGAAGAAGTCTACAGGGGTATTTTGGAAACCAGTGTAAAAAATCTGGATCAGGTATTTATGGTAGTGAGTTCTTTTAAGACCCAAATGGACGATGCCAAGAGACTGGAACTGATTGGCGAGGCGGCAAGCAGAATGGATCAGAATTTTTCTGATTTGAAGCAGTTCAACGACCAGAACATTACCCTTTCCATCCAACGGGCAAAAACGGCAATCGAAATTAAAACCTTAAAAGAACTTTATGAAATCAATTAAAAAAACAAGTATTGCACTGTTATCCTTCCTGTTTTTAACGGCATCAATGACCAGTGCAAATGCACAAAATTTTTCGGAATGGTTCAGGCAGAAAAAGACCCAACAGAAGTATCTTTTAAGCCAGATTGCTGCGCTTCAGGTCTACATCGGTTATGCAAAGAAGGGGTATGAAGTGGTAGGTTCTGGACTTTCTACCATCAAGGATATTTCTAGTGGTGAGTTTAACCTGCACAATGCCTTTATTTCTGGGCTAAAAAAGGTCAGTCCCGCAGTTGCAGGTGATTTCAGGATTGCAGAAATACTGGCTTACCAGCTGGAAATCGTCCGATCATTTAATACATTGCGAAGAAACGGCCAGCTTGGAACTGAACATTTAAGTTATCTCTCGCTGGTTGCAGATGGCATTATTGACGCCTGTTACAATGATCTGGGAGAACTATTGTTGGTAATTACCTCGGGAAAACTTGAAATGGAAGACGGTCAACGGATGCAGAGGATTGCTGCAATCCATGAGAGAATGATGGACAGGTCGGCTTTTACGCAGGATTTTTGCAATGATGCTACTCTTTTAATCAAACAGAAGCAGATCGAACAACGTTCCATCGAAAACTTGAGGAGGTATTATGAAATCAATTAGCTATCTATTTATGTTTTTGGTGATATTTTGTATTAACCTATGTTCTGCCCGTGCGCAATCACAGGAAGCACAGCAACTGTTATTGAACGTAGAGAAATTGGCGCAGCTCAAAAACATTCTTTCTGATATGAAGAAAGGGTATCAGATCGTTTCTAAGGGCTACAATTCGGTCAAGAATATTGCGCAGGGTAATTTCTCTTTGCATGAGGTCTTTCTGGATGGACTGATGTTGGTCAGTCCAGAGGTTAGAAAATACTACAAGATTGCAGAGATCATTTCCGATCAGAAGGATATGGTATCTGAATACAGGTCGGCCTTGAAACGGTTTAGTTCGGGTGGTAATTTTAACGCAACAGAACTGAATTATCTGGGTAAGGTTTATGGCAAACTGGCTGACGAAAGCTTGGATAATCTCGATTTGTTGGCAACTGTGATTACTGCAAATAAATTGCGAATGGATGATGATGAGCGCTTGCAGGTCATCGACAGGCTCCACGCCGATACGCAGGATAAACTCATTTTTTTAAGAAGTTTTAATCGAAAGACGAGTATCCTTAATGTTCAAAGGCAAAGGGAAAAACTTGATGTTTCGGGGCTTCAGCAATTCTATAAACCTAAATAACCAGCTATGAAACGAACAATTAAAATAACCGCATTACTTGCGGTTCTAGCCATGCTTTTGCCCAGTATTTCTAATGCGCAGGGTGTTGCAGGTAGTATATCTGGAATGCAGTCCGTTCTTGACAGGGTGTACAACGAGATGTTGCCACTGTGCGGCAAACTGATTGGTGTTGCAAGGGGGCTAGCTGGTTTTGGTGCGTTATGGTATATCGCTAGTCGGGTATGGCGCCACCTTGCCAATGCCGAACCTGTTGACTTTTACCCATTGTTGCGCCCCTTTGCACTCGGCCTTGCGATCGTGCTATTTCCAATGGTGATTGCTGTAATGAATGGTGTACTCCAACCAGTTGTTTCTGCAACTGGAAGTATGGTCAAGGATAGTGATAAAGCGATTGCCGCCCTTCTCAAACAAAAGGAAGAAGCAGTCAAAAAATCGAAGGCCTGGCAGATGTATGTGGGGGACAGTGGAAATGGAGATTCTGATAAATGGTATCGGTATTCACATCCAAAAGATCCGGATCGGCAGGAAGAAGGTATGTTCGAGGGATTGGGCAACGATATCAAATTCGAGATGGATCGAATGAGCTACAATTTCCGTAATAACATCAAACAATGGATGTCAGAAGTCTTGCAGGTCTTATTCGCAGCTGCCGCACTTTGCATCAATACCATCCGAACTTTTTACCTGATCGTGTTGGCCATTCTCGGCCCATTGGTGTTCGGGTTTGCGGTTTTTGATGGCTTTCAGCATACGCTAACAGTTTGGATCGCCAGATATGTCAATATTTTTATGTGGCTTCCCGTAGCCAACATCTTTGGCAGTATTCTCGGTCAGATCCAGCAGAATATGTTAAAGATTGATATTTCACAGATCGGCGAGCAGGGCGATACCTTTTTTAGTTCCAGCGATAGCGCTTATTTGGTGTTCATGGTGATTGGTATCGTAGGCTATTTTACCGTTCCCAATGTGGCCAATTACATCGTCCATGCTGGCGGAGGCAATGCCATGCTGCAAAAGGTCAACAGTTTGGTTACTGGCGGAACAAGTACAGCTATTTCTGGTGCTCAAAGTGGAGCTGGAATGATCCTAGATCGATTTGATAATGCCAAATCTAACCTGTCCGAAGGGATGGCAGAGGCTTCGGGAAGTAATTATTTCAAGGATAAAATTAAATCTTAGCTATGTTTAAACAACTCAAAAATATTGATACCGCTTTTCAGCATATCAAAAGGTTCAGCCTATTTCTTATTGCTGCCTGCGTTTTGGTTTCGGGTTTTGCGATCTGGAAAAGCTTTGCAATGGTGCAGAGCAGCCAAAAGCATATTTATATACTGGCTAATGGTAAGGCTTTGGAGGCTTTTTCTGCCGAAAGAAAAGACAATGTAGCAGTTGAAGGCCGTGACCATGTTAAGATGTTCCACCACTGGTTCTTTACCCTTGATCCCGATCAAAAGGTGATCAATACGCACATTAACAATGCGCTGAACCTAGCTGATGAAACCGCCAGAAAAAGCTATGAAAACCTGAAAGAGGCGGGATATTATAACAATATCATTTCCGCCAATATTTCACAGGAAATCGAGGTGGACAGCATTCAAGTAGATCTTGCAAACTACCCTTATTATTTCAGGTGCTTTGCTACCCAAAAACTCATTAGATCTAGTTCAACAGTTGTCAGAAAATTGGTCACCCAAGGCTATTTGCGCAATGTTTCCAGATCGGATAACAATCCGCACGGTTTTCTGATCCAAAAATGGGAAACGGTAATGAATACAGACTTGAACACGAAAACCGATTTCCATGAACCTATTTAAAAAACAGAAAGGAAAGAAGCTGGCAGAGCGGCAGCAAAAAATAGCTAAAGGAATTGCTGGCCAAATTCTTAAAATCCAGCGAAAAGTTGCCGATTACCTTAATCGTAAAAGCAGCAACTGGACAGATCTACGTTGGAAGCTTCTATTGACAGCCTTTTGCCTAAGCTTTGGTAGTTACTGCATTTACCTGCTCTGGCAGGCATTCTATTAATTATTTACTTAAAACATTCAGATATGAACACAGAAAAAGAAGGTATCGAGGAGCCATTGAAAGAACCTCAAAAAAAACAAGTCCGATTAAAATTTGATAAAAAGAAACTGATTGTGCTATTGCCCGTACTGGTATTGGTTTTAGCTGGTCTGGGTTATTATTTTTTTAAATTTAAGGGCGATAAAAGCAAAGGTGAAATCCAGGCGCAGGGTATCAATACCAAATTGCCAGAGGCACAGTTTAAAAATAACCAGCCCACCGATAAGCTTGCCATTTATGAGCAGGATAAGGATGGAAAAGCTGATACATCAGGCTTGAATACCATTTCTAAAAGGTTGGGTTTTGATCAGCAGGAGAATTTGCAGACCAAACAGATCGATGAGAAACTAGCGGCGATCAACAAACAGATCAATGCTCCTTATGTTGCCCCGAAGCAGGTTTCCACTGATGGTTATAGGGGAGCCAGTTCTTCAGATGCAGGAATGTCAAGGGATGTTGCCAAGCTGGAGTCACTGATGAAAAATATGCAAAGCAGTAAGGATGAAGATCCCGAAATGGCACAGCTCAGTTCGATGATGGATAAACTTATTGCCATACAAAATCCAGAATTGGCGAAGCAAACGTTAAAAGTTGGTATTTCGTTGCCCGATAGCCTTTTCAGGGCAATACCTGCCGTCATTGCAAACAACCAAAAAGCTAGGCAGGGATCGGTGGTGGAACTTCGACTTTTAGATACGGTAAGCATCAACGGGCAGGTAATCCCCAAAGGCCATTCGGTATTCGGCCTTGCCGTTTTTTCCAACCAGCGGCTAAACCTTGAAATTAGGAATATTAGGCTTGGCACTTCGGTCATTCCAGTAAATCTAACGGTCTATGATAAAAGGGATGCTATGACAGGGATTAATGCACCTGAAGCCCTGCTCACCGATGCGGTTAATTCGGGCACAACCGATATGATCGGCGGTTTTGGAATGACTGGCTTTGATCTCACCACCCAGATTGCTGGTGCGGGCATCGATGCGGCAAAACAGCTGTTGACCAAAAAAATTGGCAGGATCAAACAGAACCTCAAAGCTGGATATCCACTTCTTTTAAGGGATAATACCAGAAAAACAAAATAGGAACCGCCATGAAATTTAGGAAAGATGATTTGTTGAGCACAGCGGAATTTCTGAATGACGTATATCAGGAAGGCTATGAGTACATCACCTATCCAAGGGATAGAGATCTTTATACCGGTAATGAAATTATGGCATTTTATGAAAAAGAAAATGCCGAGCGACATGCAACGGTAAATGGCGACTGGTATGTAGAACCTATCGAACCTTTCCTAAAGAACATGTTAACTGCCTCAAAGGGTAAGGAACTGCCCGAAATCATCGAAACAGGTCATTATTATTATTTAAAAGATACAATCAATATGAACAAAAACAATCTTGAAAATCTTCGTGGCGAACTTAAAGCCCTGAAGTTTGATGATCATTTCATCAAAGAAATGGAAGAAAAAATGGAATTGAACTTGCCTTCCTTTGAGGTAAAGGGTAGATTGCCATCTGATAAGGGGCAGCTAGATGTGAACCTTCACTTTAAGCAGTCCAGCCAGTCCGACTATTACTATTTTAATCGCTATGACCTGGCTTTGAGCAAGGCGAAACCATTGGAAGAAGGATTGAAATATTTTGTGATCTCCAAAGACCCAAATTCAAAAAGGGAGATCGATAGCCCGACAGAGGCGATAGATTATTTCAAGTCCAAAAAGGGCAATGTAGAACTAGCGATCAGCAAAGACCTGAAATCCAAGACTACACTTGCCACCATGAAAGATGGTAAAGTGGATTTTGTGGAAAAGGAATTCGCCAAGACTTATTACAGTCCAGCGTTGACCAATTCTTTGTACGTCGATAAGGGCGTTGGTTTCAATGTGGTGCAGTCTTCCAATATGCTTCAGGGCCGAGCGGTTTACCGTGATGATATGGTAAGCCGAGCAGGTGAACGCTACAAGGCTTGGAGTGCTATTGATTTTAAAGAGCCAAAGGACAAGTATGGCAATTATAAATTGAGGCAATATAATGAAAATTATGGCTTTGATCTGGGCAAGGAATTGGAGAACTACAAAATCAAGGAACTTGACACTCCCGAAAAACTGGCTTCGGTGATTGCTGGTATGAAAGATGGTAACAGGCCAATTGTGACCGTTGAAGGCGTAGATGGTAAAGACAACAAGATGCGCATTGAAGCGGTTCCACGTTATGGGAACGTCAATTTTTTTGAGCTTAACGGAAAGCCATTAAAAAGGGAGGATTTTCAAAAGGAACAAAAATTGGATATGAACATGGGTAAGGAAAAAGGCCAGGTAAAAAACAAAGAAATGGCAGAGGGATTGGGGATGTAATAGGATTTGGGCGATTTACCTCAAATCAAGATCTTCACCCTTTGACTAGATTATTAACTTAAAAACATAAAGCAAATGCAAAAATTTCAGCAGGTAAAAGACCTCGTGGCATCCATTGAGGCAGATGTAGTAAAATTCTATAACCAGAACAACGGTGCCGCTGGCACTAGGGTTCGTAAAAGTATGCAGGACTTAAAAGTGCTGGCAGGTGAAATTCGTAAGGAGATTACGGAGAAGAAGAATAGCAAGTAGAAATTAATTCTTAGGATTACCCCTGATCGGAAACGGTCAGGGTTTTTCAGTATTA
The DNA here is from genome assembly GCF_001412215.1 of Pedobacter sp. Hv1. Classification (GTDB taxonomy): domain Bacteria; phylum Bacteroidota; class Bacteroidia; order Sphingobacteriales; family Sphingobacteriaceae; genus Pedobacter. The sequence continues at coordinate 42,429 of NZ_LLWP01000001.1, read as the reverse complement.
TTTTTTGAATCTGTTGATCCACCTTTTGTTTTCATAAAGTGTTGAACGATTTATCCGACTACTTGGATCGCCTCTTAAACCTCTTAATTAATTTTTAATAGTGTTATATATCGGTTGTGGCATATGCTGGCTAATCGTTATTCGTCTAATAATATCCAAAGTAATATCAATTTCAAAGAATGTATCCTCTGTATTGTTTTCTACGATTATTCGATATTCCTCTTCACATCTATACGGCCAACGCTTTGTAAAAGGCATTTTGTCAATGTCGATAATTGTATCCCTTTTCTCAATTTGAAGGAGTTTTCTATAAGAAATTTTATCGTGACGTAAACCAGGTATTTTATCTATAATATCAAAAAGTTTTTCTGCATCGAATTCAATCAAACAGCCACTTATGCCGTCAGAAAATGTTTTCCAGTGATGCACCGTTTCATCGCCATGGGCCAAGCAAACGGCAAATAAATTTTTGATACCTTTCTTTTCTTTATAGGCAAGAATTACTTCTGAATCATTCTTGTCATCCCATAATTTTGGATCTAAAAGCGTAAGTTTTTTTCTCTCCAATAAATCAAGAAGAACTGGTAACGTGGTAAACCTATTGAGCTTTTTTATTTTCTTTACTGCCATCTTTAACTTACAAATTTTGTAGCGTGCGATTCGCAACAGTGTGGAACTTACCAACTACCATATCACTTTTATCTAATTCGTCGGTTATATAAGAAGTTGTATAGATGACCTGATATGATGAGGGATCGAAATCTTTAAGACGATTGATAAGTATTTTTTGAAAATTTTGGGCTCGTTTCTCCTCAATTCCTTTATCTTCCATATTATCCGCTAAAATAAAACGAGGATATCTCATTTCTGGGATTGAAAGCGAAGCCAAGAACAAGGCAAATCTAGCTGAAATTTTAAGGTAAAAATTTGAACTCGCTGAGTATTTGGCATATTTACTGGATAAAAAAGCAATATTATTCGGGAAATCTATGTGGAAGTCATTAGCATTTTTGAATTCATCCTGACGATGAAAATCATTCGTTAAGAAATATAAAGCTTCCTTTTTGATCTGATTCTCAACACGGAATTTCAGAGTATTCTGCTGTCTTTCGGTTTGTTTTATAAAAGCGTCAATTTGATCTCTTTCCCGTATCAACAAATCTCTTTTTTCGAGTAATCCTGTGTAAAACTGCGCATTTTCAAGCATCGTTCTAAATTGCATGATTTCACCCTCTGCAACGCCTTTATCTGTAGCTAAATTTTCAATTTGTTCTTGTCTACTGGTATTTACGTCTTCTATTTCGCTGTCAAAAAGCTTTTGTAGATCCTGCAGTATTCCAGCCTCTTTTTTTATTTGAGGGACAAGGCCTTCTAGTTCTTCTTTTAATATTTTTTGAATGCTATTTGATTCAATAATTTGAAAATTTATTTCCTGCTGCATTCGTCTGGCTTGTGTAAGACCGTATGTTGAGTCTATAGTTTCCTTACATAATTTGCAGGATTCTTTACCATCAGGTTTGATATGAGGTTTAATTTCAGATAAGCACTCTGGACAGTATTCCAACTGAAAATTATTAAGAAATTCTCTTGTAACGGTTGAGTTTTTTAATGCCTTCAATTTTTCATTTAGTGAACCTATAAAAAAATCGTTATCCGAAATTTCATGTTGAATATTAGCATAATTATCCTTTAAGTTAGTTACGACTATTCTCTGTTTCGCAATTTCAGTAGACAATTGTTGATACCTAAACTTATCTGCCTTTATGGTTTTAACCCTATCCGCAGCCTTCAAATCAGAAATTTGCTGTTCTATAATGCCAATCCGCTTTTGTACATTCTCAATCTTAACTTCGATATTTGCAGGGTTGAGAAGTAATGCGTCAGAGAAAAAGCCTTTTGTTGCCTTAATTTCACTTTTAATATCATCTATCTCTTTATTCAATTCAATTAATCTCTTTTTATTTTGGTAGAGCTCATCATTATAGATACCAAGTAAAAGATCCGCGGTAGTCTCCCTTGTGATTTGGGAATCAAATTGTTCATATACAAACAACGAACTAGTAGGTGACTCCTGATCTATATACATTAACCGCAACAACTGGTGTATAGTGATATTACTATCACCTTTAACTACCGGAATGTTAAGGTTGTCGAAAATTACATTTGAAAAGCTTTTAGTTTCAGGATATGAGTTATATCCAAATTTCTGCCAGTGTTTATCAGGTGGCGGATTTCTAGACTCTTCATAACTACCCCAGTAGAAATAAATTGAAGTCCTGGTTTTAACCTTACGATTTTCATCCAACTCGATTTGCCTTCTTAGCGTTATCGTTGCACCATTCATTTCTGTTTCAGCAAACACCTCAGAACATTTTTTTGCTTCTGGGACAAAATCTGTAAACTCTCCACCTAAGATATAAAATATAAAGTTCGAGACTGTCGATTTTCCACTACTATTATCGCCACGTATTATATTTACACCTTTGTGAAATTGCTCATCATACGCAACAGATCCGTTCAGCGCAATAACGACTAATCGATTTACAAAAAGGTTATTGGTAATCATATTTGCTAACCATTAATTTAGTTCTACTTTTTAATCCATCGGTGCCAAACATTGATATGGATGAAAAGTGATAGACCATCATTGTAATAATATTTTGCTCGGTGTAACTTAATTCTTCAAAACGCCCTTCATAATCTTTCAAAATTTCCCTTGAGATTATAGAAACCCGATTTTCTTTCAATAAATCTTTGTTTATTATTCCATATGATGCAAGACACTGTAATGCTGTTAACTGATATGGGCGTAACTTCTCAAATACCTTCTTATTGTCAAACACCTGATTGTATGGATTATTTCTCTGCTTTACAAACCTAGCCCTCAACTCTTTAATATCCTTATCTCCATCTTTCAGTGTTATTGTGTGTATTTGTTCTGGAAACAATAAATAAAAGTCCCAAATACGTAGCCGATCAAGTTCAACAAAATCATCTTTCTTAACATGAGTAAGTAACCTTATCATACGATAAATTGCATGATAATAATCAAATGCCTGATTATATACTATCATAGACCGCCCAGTTTAAATGACATTTACCAGTAAGAAAGAAGATCATACCGTAGATTTCTTCTGTAGTGTAGTTTAGGAAAGTATCATCTTTTCCATCCTGATTGATTAGATCGATAATAGGTTGAACGATTTTTTCAAGAACAGCCTGCTTTATCACAGTTTTTGCTGCACCTTCTTCTATCAATGGTTCAATATAAGTTTCGAAATAAAGATTGATCAGACTGAAAAGTTCCATATCGATAAGCTGAGCAGTTTCATAAAGCTTATTTTTTTCCAGCTTTTTGCTGTACATATGTTTTCTTTTAGTTGCCCGAAAAATTTCAAGATTACTAAATCCACCATCAGTTAACTTATCAGGCATACTTTTACCATCCAATTTGGTATTGTAATTTTTGAAATCTTCCATGAAATCGGATAAATGGATATCCTTTTCGACCTCTTCCTTTAGACGTTTAAAGCGCTGGCCAAGTCTACTGATATTACTAAAGTCAATTGTCCCATTTAATTGGCCAACATTAATCTGCTTATCTATAGGAGCATCGTTGTTAATATTCTGATGTTCCAGCATTACATGTTAATACTTCCGGTATTTGTTTGAATATTAATCTGCTTTTCTACCTTGTCATAAGAATTTATATTCTGCTGAAAATTTCCACTTAGAAGATTTTGCGATTGATTGACAAGATTGCTTAGCTGTTTTGCAAATTCTTCATCTTGATGAAGATGTTGCTCCAACTCTTTTTTAAATTGTTCCTCATCTGTGATGGCAAGGTCTTCTGTATGATCTTTACCCTTTTTTGTAAAGGGCATTTTGATCAGATTCCAAATATCCTCGCCAACTTTTCGGGCTACACCCTCTTGGGTTTTTTCGAGAAATGGCTTTGCGAGAATAAGAGCTGTGGATGCTAGCGTTAAAATATCCATAAAGTTTTAGTTTGGTAGGTAAATTTAGAAAAAAATTAAGTTATAACCATATGAGGTGTAACTGATATGCTATTTTTTTCGGAATCCAGCTTATTCGTACCGCTCGACCAAAATTTTAGACGTTTCCTAACAATATCTTGATCTATTAATACTTACAGGTTTTTTAAGATTGATAAACTGGTTTTAGGCTGTTTGTGTGGCAAATATCTGATTCGCAGTGATCACTTAGTCAAGGCTGAACCCTTCGGGTTTTGGAAAAAAAATCTCCACACCTCGCTGCGCTTCGGGTCGTATTTTTTTACTCAAAAGCCTTGCCTGTAATCCCTGCTTGATCAGGTGAGGTTGCTTAACAAAAAGCCAGAAAAGGCTCCTGCCCAAGGGTAGTAAGCAGGGAGTACAAATTTAAAACCCATAGAAAATGGAAACGAAAGAAAAAAACAACGGACAGGTTAAGCAGGCTAACACCGTTAAAGACGACAAAAAAGCACCACAATTTGTGGCTGGAAACCCAGTTAACACCGTATCCAAAAAAGCAGAGGAACAGACCGAAGCCAAAAAACCCGAAGCAGACAAAAGCGGTTTTGTGAACTTGAATGAGCAAGTAAAGGACAAACAGGCTGGAACTCCAAACCCAAAGGAAGAAAAAAAGGATGAGCCAACTAAAAAAGAAATCAAGGCAAATTTTGAGCAGGAAAAACCTGCTCCGAATTTAGAGCAGACCCTTAGAAAAATCAAGGATTTACACCGTCTTTCTAACCAAAGGGAAAAGTTATTGGAAACGATCGAAACCTTAGATGCTTTTGAGGTGGCACAGTTGGACGATGCAGAGGAAACCAACCTTAATCATTTTCAAGGCTGTACGCTGACCATCAAAGACGATACAGGCAGGGCATTTACCACAAAAAACCCTTTTATCATCGACCAGACCGCAAAAAACATCAATACGCTTTGCGTGGATAAACTGGCGGAGGTTGAGGGGCAAATTTCAGTCACACTTTAACCGAGCAAATGCCCCTCAAAAAGGGGCATTGCTTTAAACCTAAAATCATGGAAGAAGTATTTGCAGAATATCTTGACCAGCTTTTTTATAAGGGGTACGCCGAAAAGTTTAAGGACGATAATCCCAATGCGTATGAAAGCCAATTAACCGAATTTAAGAACCTCTATAGCATTCCCAAACATGAAACATCAATTGTATATAATGGTACGAATAGAAATCGAAACCGTTCTACCGCTACTAAAATCCGTAACGGAATTAGAAGAGCAAACAAAATGTAGCCTGTCCGATACCAAGAACATCAAGATAGTTGAAACGGAAATTTTAAAAAGCGGCTTATGAAATGGTTTAAAGATTGTAAAACGGTTGACGAAGTAAAGGCGACCTATAAAAAATTGGCTAAAGAATTTCACCCCGATTTGGGCGGTGATACTGCCACCATGCAGGAAATCAACAAAGAATATGCCTTTGCCTCTGCTAAAGCGATCAAGGGCGGTAATCTATCGGAAGAAGAGGTGGAAAATGAAATCCGTTTTTCTGAAGAATATAGACAAGCTATTGAAAAAATCATCCATTTGCAGGGCATTACCATTGAGATTGTCGGATACTGGATTTGGGTTACTGGCAACACCTTCGCTGTAAAGGCAGTTTTAAAGGAAGCAGGTTTTTTATTTGCATCTAAAAAATTAGCCTGGTATTTCCGTACAGGCGAATACAAAGTTAATAAGGGCGGAAAAAAATCGCTAGATGAAATTCGCTCAAAATATGGGAGTGAGGTTATCAATGGAAATAAGGCCTCAAATCGATACATTAAGGCGTAATTAAATTCGCCTGTAATCCAAAGGGTTGCCCGAGCCGCTAAAAACAGCGGGCGGCCCTATCGGGCATAAATCTTAACAACAATCGAAAAGTATTATAAATGATTTTAGTGTGATTAGCGTAAGATATCTTAAAACCTCATATAACAGTAAAATACTGTCATGAGAACTATAGTTCCTTAATCAATAAGAAGCTTTTTTTAATATATTAGCAGATTATAACTCCAGATTTTTGGAAGTTAGGCCAAAAACTCTCCTCTAGAAATGGATAATAATAACTAACTTATTTACAAACGATTAAAATATAAATGGCTAAAACCGACAATACGACATTTGAACAAAAACTTTTTAAAGCTGCAGACAAACTTCGCAAAAATATAGATGCTGCCGAATACAAACATGTTGTATTAGGATTAATCTTCTTAAAATACATCTCCGAATCCTTTGGTGAATTGTATGACAAATTGAAAGATGACGAATATTCAGATCCCGAGGACAGAGATGAGTATTTAGCTGTTAACACGTTTTTTGTACCAAAACAAGCAAGGTGGCCCCACATACAAGCTAATGCCAAAATACCAACTATTGGACAAACGATTGATGAAGCGATGGAAGCCATTGAGCTTGAAAATAAAGAGCTAAAAAACGTTTTACCACAAGTATATGGCAAAGCAAACCTCGATAAAACGGCGCTAGGTGAGCTAATTGACTTAATCTCCAATACTGATTTACAAGTTGAAAATGGCAAATCGAAAGACCTCTTTGGTAGAGTGTACGAGTACTTTCTAGGTGAATTTGCCAATGCCGAGGGTAAAAAAGGAGGACAATTCTACACTCCCAAAAGTATTGTAAAATTGATGGTAGAAATGATTGAACCTTATAAAGGCAGAATATATGACCCTGCTTGTGGTAGTGGTGGTATGTTTGTGATGAGTGAAAAGTTTGTGACCGAACACCAAGGTAGAATAAATGATATTACGGTCTACGGACAAGAAAGCAACCAAACCACTTGGAAACTATCCCGAATGAACCTTGCCATACGCAACATCAATTCTAAATTTGTGGCTTGGAATAGTGAGGGTTCTTTCTTAAAAGATGCTCACCCCGATTTGAAAGCTGATTATATCCTAGCCAACCCACCATTTAACCAGAGCGAATGGGGCGTTGATATTTTGCAAGAAGACGGGCGTTGGAAATATGGCGTACCTCCGAGTGGCAACGCTAACTACGGTTGGTTGCAACATATGCTTTACCACCTAGCACCACGTGGAGTGATGGCGACTGTATTAAGTAACGGTTCATTAAGCAGTAATACCAGTGGTGAAGGCGAAATACGTCGTAATTTTATAGAAAATGATCTGGTAGATTGTATCGTAGCATTACCCAAACAATTGTTTTACAATACTGGAATACCAGCTTGTATTTGGATAATGCGCCGTGAAAAAAGTCAGCATCACAAAGAAGTCTTATTTATAGACGCAAGCTTAATGGGCTTTATGAAAGATCGTGTACATCGTGAGTTAGGAGATGAAGATTTAGGCTTGATTACACAAACTTACCACAATTGGCGAAAAGGCGGAAACTACCATAATGTAAAAGGTTTCTGTAAAAGTGCAACAATCGAAGAAATAGAAAAACATAGCTATGTATTAACCCCTGGACGTTATGTTGGATTAGAAGCAGTAGAAGATGACGGCATTCCGTTTAGCGATAAAATGGAAGCACTTACCACAACGTTAAAAACACAAATGGACAAAGAAGCCGACCTAAATGATGAAATCGCTGCACAATTAGCTAAAATCGGGTTTGCATTATGAGTGAAGTGATAAACATTCCTGATGGTTGGGTGGAAACCACTTTGGGACAGGTTACAGAATATATCAATAGGGGTATATCACCTAAATATTCAGAAACAGATGGTATTTATGTGCTTAACCAGAGATGTATTAGAGATAGCAAAGTTTCGTATGAAAATGCGCGACTTCATAATATAAAAATAAAAAGTGTTTCCGCTGAAAAATTTCTTCAACATTTAGATGTTTTAATTTGTTCAACGGGAGTTGGTACATTAGGAAGAGTTGCGCAAATTAAAGATTTGATTAGCCCAACTACTGTTGATTCGCATGTTTCGATTGTTCGTGGAAATTCAGAAATTGATAAAAATTATTTAGGATTACTACTGAGAGGCAAAGAAAGAGAAATTGAACATCTAGCTGAAGGAAGTACTGGACAGACTGAATTGCCAAGAAAAAAACTAGATATTTTTTCCATTTGTATTCCAAAAGAGATTCAAGAACAAGAATCCATAGCAAATATACTAACATCATTTGATGATAAAATAGAACTCCTACAATCCCAAAACAAAACCCTTGAAGAGTTAGCACAACTTATTTTTACAGAATGGTTCAGTAAATATAAAAATGGAGAAAAATTACCCGAGGGATGGCGTATTGAAAAATTAGAAGAAATTGCAAATCATAGCAAATCAAATATAAAACCTTTTGATAATCCAACTACTGAATACTATCATTATAGTCTACCATCTTATGATAATGGTTTAATACCTATCATAGAAAAAGGTGAAATGATAAAAAGCAATAAATATGTTGTAGAAAGCAATTCTTTCCTAGTTTCAAAATTAAATCCATTCACACCGAGAATATGGACGATTTTTGATTCCCAAAATAACTTTATTTGTTCAACAGAATTTCAAGTTGTAAACCCTAAAGAAGAATTATTTTTCTCACTAATACATTGCTTTTTAAATTCAAATGAATTCACTAGTGAACTGTCTCAAAAAATAAAAGGAACTAGTAGTAGTCATCAAAGGGTAAATCCTCAAGATATTTTTGATGTTGAATTAGTAATACCAAATGAAAAGGATTTGATCAGTTTTAATTCAATAATTTATCCCTTAATATCCAAGAAAAATATTAATCATCAACAAATTCAAACTCTTTCACTCACTCGTGATGGATTATTACCAAAATTGATGCGTGGAGAAATAATAGTAAACGAATTTAGCAAGTAAGTATGAAAGAAAAAGTAATCTTTGATACCAATGTGGTAAGGAATCCAGAAATTAATACTTTTTTGGGTGGACGTGAAATATTAGAACGCTTTTTAGATGAGGCAGATATTGTTATACCAGATACAGTAATTCAAGAAATTAAAAGGCAAAAACGTAGTAGTCTAGTAAGTAATAAAACTAAGTTTTTAACGAATCCATTTCATAAGTTAATCGGTGTTGATGAAGCGAATACAAAATCATTTGATGTTGAAGTTTATATACAAAAATTATTAGACGAAGAAACAATTCCTTTTGAAACAATTGATTTAAAGGATCATAATGTTTTAGCACAAATAAAGGAATTGGCAATTCTTAAAAAAGCGCCTTTTGAATCAGGAGAAGGTACAGATAAAGGCTTTAAGGATGCGTTAATTTATTTTTCGATATTAGAATATTTACAAGAAATTCCTAATAAATATGTTTTCGTTTTCGCAAAAGATTTAAGATTTAGAGAAGCATTAGCCAACCATCCGAATATTATAATTATAGATTCCTATGAGGATTTTAAAAAGTATGGAATCTCTCAATTTTATGATGATTATTTTATTGGAAAAATCAATTCTGAATTAGGAGTCAACATTTCAAAAGATAATATTAAAGAATACTGGTATAATATCAATGACAACATAGTGATATTAATTGAATTTGAAGAACAGGAATATGTTATTGAAACTGATTCAGGAGAAATCGTAAGTTCTTGTGCTAGGAATGAATATATTTCATTAATAGATAATATAGTAATGACTTCTAGTTTTAATCAAACCGATGAAATTGTAGATAAACTATTACCTTTTACTGCATTTTTGAATAATGAAGAAATTCTAAAAATTCTAAACGCATCTTGGAAGAATAACCAAATCAGATGGATTATCGAAAAACCACAATTAAAGGAATTGCTTGGGCCGTTGTTTGAAAGTCGAAAAGAAATTATTGATGATGCGGAAGTATTATCTTTTTTAAAAGAGAAATTTGAATAGCAATATAAATAATGAGTATAGAAGTAACAGGTAAACAAATTGCAAGCGATAAAATAACCATAAAAGATGTCTTCGGAGAGGACATGTGGTTTACAATACCCGATTATCAGAGACCTTATGTTTGGGGTGACGATCAGATAAGTACACTACTTGATGATATCTCGCACGCTGCCATTAACACCCCTGATAGTCAATATTTTTTAGGTTCATTGGTATTACATTGTCAACCTAAAACATTTAATGGCACAACCTATCAAGAAAATAGCGTATTAGATGGGCAGCAAAGATTAACGACTTTGTATATTCTACAAGCTGTTATTAGGGATGTAACTTCGATTGAAACAAGAAAAAATACCTGCGCTAAAGCTATTTTTCAAGAAGGAAATCCTGATGATGGTATTCCAGAACGTTTACGTATTGAGTTTGCTATTCGTAAAGATGTTGAAATTTTTATAAATAATTTTATAAAAGGAGAGGGTGGAACTCAAAAAAGCGAGGAATTACAAATTTTAGCAAATACTTCTGAAAATGTATCCATAAGAAATATGGCGAATGCTATCTTGATTATCAACAAATGGTTTACAAATGAAGATAATCTGGAAATTGATACTTTCTTTCCCTATTTACGCAAATTTGTTATATTGGTATATGTTGCCAGTAGCGAATTAGAGGATGCTTTCCGCTTATTTACGGTTTTGAACGATAGAGGAATTAAATTAAGAAATAGTGATATTTTAAAAGCACTCAATCTAAAAGAAGCTAGCAATGAAACCAAACAAACAGAATATGCTAAATATTGGGAAGAGTTAGAAGGAGAATTGGGCGAAGACTTCGACTTATTCCTATCCTACATCAGAACTATTTTAGTGAAAGAAAAAGCTAGGCATAATCTATTAAAAGAATTTGAAGATAATATTTACAATCCTAAAAAGTTTAATTATAGTACTAAAAAACAAGAAAGCGGAACTCCCCTTTTAAAAAAAGGTGATGAAACTTTCGAGATAATAAAAGCTTATAAAGTGCACTATGACTCGATTTTTAGTGGTAATAATTATAGTATAACCCACAATTGGGCTTTTGACAATTTGATAAGCGTAATGAACGACACTGCCTTATCAGATATATGGATTCCTCCATTATTAGTGTACAGACATAATTTTGGCGACTATAAAATACTAGACTTCTTAAAATTGCTAGATAATAAGTTTTCAGGCGATTGGGTGGGTAGAGAAACTCCTACTACTAGAATTGAAGCGATGAACACCATAATAAAAAAAGTAGAAGAGTTTGCAACAATAAAAGACAAGACAAGAGACGAAAAATTAAATTTATTATTTAACGATAACATTTTTATATTCAACACTTCATTTTTCTTATCAGACCTTGATGACAATTCTATCTACGGTAGGAGGTTTGCTCGCTACCTATTAAGAAAAGTAGATTTTTTATTAGATGCACCTTTATATTCAGAAAAAAGAAGTTCATATAATGAAATGTCAGTTGAACATATTTTACCTCAAAATCCCGAAGACGGAAGCCAATGGAATCTAGATTTTAATCCAGATGATAGAGAAGAATGGACACATAAATTAGGTAATTTGGTGTTAATTAGTAGAAGGAAAAATTCTGGACAAGGAAGATTAGATTTTGCAGATAAAAAAACAAAATATTTTACCTCAAGTATTGAGTCGTTTCCAAACTCTTTAAGAATTATGCAAAAGCCTGTATGGACAATTGCTGAATTGAAAGAAAACCACAAACAATTGATTGCAAAAATCAAAGCACATTATAGTATCTAATCCGTATGCTGTCTGAAAACGCCATCGAACAATCATTAGTCGCCCAATTGCAACAGCAAGGTTATACGTATTTTTACGGACCAAGCATTGCACCTTATAATGATAATACACAAAGGGAAAACTTTGCTTCGGTTATTTTAGAAAATCACTTTAAAGAGTGTTTAAAAAAACTCAATCCTATTTTACCAGAATCGGCACGAGTAGAAGCATTTCAAAAAGTAATCAATTTGGGTACAGAAGATCTTATGGAAAACAACGAGCGTTTCCATAACCATCTTACCAATGGTGTTACGGTAGAATATACAAAAGGCGAAAACACGATAGGTATTCCGGTTACTTTATTAGATACAGAGAACATCGAAAATAATAGCTTTTGGGTTGTCAATCAGTTAGTAGTAAAAGAAAACAATAATGAAAGGCGTTTTGATATAGTTATCTATGTCAATGGTTTACCTCTAGTTTTTATAGAATTAAAAAATGCTACTGACGAAAAAGCAACTGTATTAAAAGCATTTCAGCAAATACAAAATTATAAAAATGCAGTTCCAAGTATTTTTTATTACAATGCACTTTGTGTTATTTCTGATGGTATTGATGCTAAAGCTTCGAGTCTTTCCGCTCCTTTTTCAAGATACTTACCTTGGAAAGCTCCAAAACAAGAAAAAGTAGAAATTAAAACTGAATTGCAAATTCTAACAGAATATATGTTAGATAAAAAAACATTGCTAGAATTGATACGCTATTGTACTGTTTTTGAATCAGAGGAAAAGAAAGACCAAAAAACAGGGCTGATTTTCCAAACAAAAGTTAAAAAAGTAGCTGCTTATCATCAGTATTATGCCGTTCAAAAAGCAGTTGCACAAACCATACGAGCAACACACAGTACCGATGGAGATAGAAAAGCAGGTGTAGTTTGGCACACACAAGGAAGTGGAAAATCGCTAACAATGGTTTTTTATAGTGGACAAATTATTACGCATCCACTCATGGAAAACCCAACAATTGTAATGCTAACTGACCGTAACGATTTAGACGACCAACTATTTGGGACGTTTGGTAATTGTATAGGTTTGTTACGTCAGAAACCCATTCAAGCCGAAAATAGAGAACATATCAAAGAATTGTTGAAAGTTTCAGGTGGTGGTGTAATTTTTACCACCATCCAAAAATTCTCTCCAGAAACTGGTAATGTATATGATACTTTATCAGAACGCACTAATATAGTTGTAGTTGCAGATGAGGCACATAGAAGCCAATATGGCTTTGCTGGTAAAGAATTTGAAACCAAAGAGGGTATGGAAACACGTTATGGTAATGCTAAATACTTGCGTGATGCGTTGCCAAATGCTTCTTATATAGGATTTACAGGAACACCAATAGAAAAAGAGGATAAATCAACCCCAGCCGTTTTTGGAGATTATATAGATGTTTACGACATCAAACAAGCGGTTGACGATGGTGCGACTGTACCTATAAGTTATGAATCACGTTTAATAAAAATTAAATTAGACGATGCAACTACAGCCACTATTGATGCTGAAATCAATGCGATTTCAGAGACTACAGAAGAACAATTAGAAAAAGCCAAACAAAAAGTAGCTACTATTGATGCTGTTGTTGGGCATCCTGACCGATTACAAGATATTGCCAAAGACATTGTTTCTCACTTTGAAAAAAGGCAAGTAGTATTTGAGGGTAAAGCAATGATTGTATGCATGACTAGAACGATTTGTGCTAAATTGTATCAAGAAATTACAGATTTAAAGCCCGAATGGCATAATTCTGATATAGATAAAGGAAAGATAAAGGTTATCATGACCAGTTCTTCTGATGATATAGCTTTGTTGCAGCCTCATCATACAACAAAAAAGCAACGTAAAGATTTAGCAACAAGAATGAAAGACTCTAATGATGAACTAAAATTAGTTATTGTTAGAGATATGTGGCTCACTGGTTTTGATGCTCCAAGCTTAAACACGATGTACGTTGATAAAAAAATGCAAGGCGCTAATTTGATGCAAGCAATCGCAAGAGTAAACCGTGTATATAAAGACAAGCCAGGTGGATTAATTGTGGATTATATCGGAATTGGACAAGATTTAAGAAATGCAATGGCAATCTATTTACAAAGTGGCGGTGAAGGAACACCAATATTTGATATAAAAGAAGCGATTGCAGGAATGAAAGAAAAGCTTGAAGTCATAGAGCAAATGTTTAATGGTTATGATTTTAAAGCCTATTTTGGTTCAGAAACAGCCCAGAAATTGCAAATATTATTAGGTGCTCAAAACTTTATATTATCGAGCGATACTTTAAAAGACCGATTTATAAAAGAAGTCACTTTGTTATCGAGACTATTCGCAATGTCTATCCCAAGTGTAGATGCTAATAACATTAAAAACAGTGTAGCATTTTTCCAAGCTGTAAAATCAAGAATAAATAAGTTTAACAGCAGTGGTGTAAAATCAGATTTTGAAGTAGAAACTGCCATTAAACAAATTGTAGATGAAGCCTTATCAAGTGATGGCGTAATCGATATTTTTGAAGCAGCAGGAATAAAAGCACCGTCTGTTAGTATATTATCAGACGAGTTTTTGTTGGAAGTAAAAAATATGCAACAAAAAAACCTTGCCTTTGAATTGCTTAAAAAATTATTGAGTGATGAGGTAAAAATTCGTAAGACAAAGAACCTAGTTCAAGGTAAAAAGTTCTCTGAAATGTTAGAATCAGTTGTGAAACGGTATCATAATAATCAAATAGATTCGGCGCAAGTACTTCAAGAGCTTTCGGAAATAGCAAAGGACATGCGTCTTGAAGATAAAAAATCAAATGATTTAGGATTGACACCAGAAGAATATGCATTTTATAGTGTTTTAAAAGAAAATGATTCTACTTCATTTTTAGATGACACAAAGATGAAAGAGCTCATTAACACCATAGTCGAAATTGTTAGGAAAAACGCTACAGTAGACTGGAGTAAACGTGATGATGTAAGAGCTCAATTAAGATTGACGGTTAAAAAAGTTTTGATGCGCTATGGTTATCCACCAGATTTAGCTAAAATTGAAGCGGATCGGGTGTTGGCTCAGAGTGAATCCTTGGCCATTTTCTTTTCTAGTGTAAATTAGATAATAATTCGTATTCATAGTGTATATTGAATTTTAAAATTAAGATAATCAACCTAAAGCTCTATTCTAATTTAAATAGCTACTAGTGATAAATCATCCAAAAAACATCCCTAGTAGTGAACTTTGAAACTTCTCTACTAGGGATAAAAACCATTCAATGGCTGATGGTACGAAAATGTGCACTAAAAACGCTGATTTATGAGTTTTCCGAGTTCTTCAAATTCTTTCATTCGACGTGGCATTTCGGCCAACCGCTTCAAATCAGCCACAAACTTGGCAGTAATTGGTACCATCAGCCACCCCTAGTTTTAAAGCAGTTCTGAAAAGAGCTGCTTTTTTTGTTTAAGATGGTTTACGCTTTCTTAATGATTATCTATATCACAAGCGAGACGCTTGCACTAGGGAATGGGAGGGGCTGTTATGTTATTACAGTTGCTTCTTGATAACTATCTGTTACTTAATTGTTAACTATAACAATCCTTTCCTCAAATGTTATGTAATGGATATTCGACTAATGAAAACTAACTAAGTTTGGGAATCTATTGAACATTGATTAAAATTGAAGTGACATAGTCAACGCAAATTATCAATGAAACCTACAAAACGATTACTTAAAATTATTATACCCATCATTGCGATAGTTTGCATAATTATATTTACACCTTGGAAAGTAGTGGGATTATGGATGACACCATTACCAGATAGGGTACAGGAACAGGTTAACGTTGCAGTGGATCAAGGTCTCGACGGTATTATTGTTTACGTAGATGGAGGTGGGCATGCCCCCGAGCTTTACACTGCAGGTTGGAAGGATAGAGCACATAAAATGCCAGCTGATCCGCATGCATTGTTCAAGATTGCTAGTATAAGTAAATTATATATTTCTGCTGCTGTTGCCAAAATGGTGTGTAATAAAATTTTATCACTGGATAGAACCTTGGCTGATTATTTTCCTGAACTTGCAGAAAGAATTGAGAATGCAGATCAGATTACCTTGAGAATGATGTTGCAACATCGTAGTGGTATTCCTGATTATATTGATTCCCCCAATCTGCCATGGTCTAATCTTCCTGCAGATGCTAACAGATTTCTGCAACTGATATTAGATAAAGGCGCTGATTTTAAACCAGACAGTCGTTATCAATATTCCAATACAAATTATCTGTTGATCGGTAATATTATTGATAAAGTATTGGGCTACAGTCATCGGGAATACATTAAAAAAGAAATTCTAAACCCACTTAAATTGACGCATACGTATGGTTTGCTTAGTGAAGTGCACCTGAATGAAGTGATGAGCGGGCATTATATTGGATACGATGGAGATTTAAAAACACAAAATTATGTAAGCCCTGGCGGATCAATGGTGGCAACAGCAAGCGATGTTGGGATTTTTTTAAGGGCATTGAATGATGGCTCGTTATTAAATAGCAAGGAACAAGCCATTTATTCAACGATCTATAAGTATGAACACACTGGTTTGTTGCCAGGATATTCCAGCATTGCACGCTATTACAAGGATATAGACAGGGTTGTCATCCAGTTCGTAAATACTAGTGGTGGAGATTCTTGGACCATATCAGAGATGGTATACAACCGTATTGTTCGGATGCTACGTAAACAATCCAAAAAATAATAAAAGATTGTGACGTTTAGGATTATGGTTAAATCAATTCAAACTCACATTTATTATTTACCTCTTAAGGCCTTTTAATAGTAGTTTTTTAAACAATGAGGGATTATCGATCCAGCTATTGTGTCCAGCATTTGGGATAACGTAAAACTCGATATTCTTATGGTCTTCCAATAGTTTTTTAAAAGTCTCCCCGTTGAAGTCAAAAAAGTCAAATTGTCCATTAATAATTGTTGTCTTGTTATCCAACAAAACCCTATAGTCATATTTCCAATTTACTGTTTCAGTCATTACAGCGGCAATTTGTTTGTAATAAGCCCTTCCACCTTTTAGCAGGTCTACCTTACTCATGTCATAAATATTGGCTGCAGCGAAGTTGACTCTCCAGTATGTGGTTAAATCTTTATGAGATAATTGAGAACGATCTATATCTTCAATAGACTTAAGGCTATCAATCCCCTTGTTTTTGTATTGCTGTATCAAATCTGTCACTTCTTTTCTCTTCATAAGAAATTCTATTTGCCTTTGATGTCTTTCGGAGAATATGCTCTTCAAACTGTCAGACTTTGGTAGTACCGCTCCTGCAAGCACTAGATTTGACACCAGGTCAGGATGTTGTTTGAGAAATTCCATTCCTACGAGCGTACCCATAGAATGGCAAAAAAGTTTGACCTTTTGTAATTTCAATGCTTTAACTAGTGCATACAGATCATCCACATTTTTTTGAAAAGTTAGGTTTTCTTTTTTTGTGGCCGATAACAGGGATCCTCTTTGATCATAAAAAACGAAGTGAAACTTATTACCTAAACCATTTATTGCATCAATCATATAATCATGATTTGCTCCAAACCCACCATGAACGACTATTACCGTGTCCTTACCGGTACCCATTTCTTTAACAAAGATATCGACATCATTTCTTTGTAAATACCATTCGCTATAGCTTTTGCTTTGGGCAATTGAATATGTTGATTGAAGGAAAAGAAACAGGATTAAAACAACTGCCTTTTTTAATCTTGTATTATAGAAGTAAATCATATGTAGAAATTTATTTAATAGAGGTATGTTTGAACCATTTTCAGGCATGCCAAGCGATCGACTTGGTGAACAGACTTTCTGCTAGTGCCAAAAAAACATAGGACGACCTCCAAGGGATGTTGACAACAGTCTGAGATTTCGAAATAAAATAACCCATTCTTTGTTTGTTTCACGTTCGGGAATACATTTGATTGGATAAAGCAATGAAAAAAACAACAAAGATGGAAGATAAAATACACGAACGTCGCAAAATGAATGATGAACGTTATGGTTTGACTAATGAAGGTCGTTAGCAATGGAAATCGTGGGCTAAATCAATAGGGCTTTTGTCAATTTTAAAAGGTTCATTTCGAAAGATTTATAGACTATATTTATACATAGAAAAGCTATGAAGTATGAATATTAAAAATCAAAAAATTCCTGCCCACTTATTTGAACAGGAATTTAGATGCTAAATTTCTTTTGGGAGAAGTTTTAAAGGTTAACCGTTCTGTTTATTTTCCTTTGCTTCGAAAATTGTAAAATTGAACCTGCAATAAATAAAACCAATAGTACCAATAACGTTTGACCAATAATTGGATCAGTAGGGCCTTTTGCTAAGGGTTGCCCAAGTGGCACACGGGTAAAGGTTTCGTTAATAGTAGGTACCCACGATAGAAAAAAACTGAAGGAGAGTAGGAAATTCTCTATATATCGGTTGCGGTTATTGCCTTGTTTGCGGCTGAAAAGGAAATAAGCTCCGACAACCAAAATCAGGATAAATATGGAGAACACATGGCCTATATTAAAACCGCCGTGTTTTGAAATGCCTAGCGCAGTTAATGAAGTGATGATGGTGCTATAAGCATATATTTTGCCTGATGTTTCTGCTAAATTGATTTTTCCGTATTTAATGTAGGAGATGATTGCGGCAACAATGGCCGTTACTCCTATAATGGTATGAAATATTCCTAATGATAATAATCCCATGATTGCTCTCTTTTAATTAAACCAAAAGATATGCTTCAGAGTTGATTGGAATACTCAATACTTTAGAGATCAAGCAATTTTTTTCGGCATCTTTGGTAATCGATTCAAAGTCTGCAGCACTTAAACCATCTACCTGACCAGTGATGTAAAGATGTACGCTGGTGATAGACAAACCTTCCATTTGTACTGTTGCTTCTGTGTCTAAAGCTTGTGCAGTTAATCCCTTCTCGGTTAGGGCTGCACTTACCGCCATGGTAAAACATCCCGCATGTGCGGCTGCTAATAATTCTTCTGGATTGGTTCCTGTTTCTTCGCCTACAAAACGAGTTTTAAAACTATAATTGGTGTGGTTTAAAATTCCACTTTGTGTAGTGATGTCGCCTTTACCTTCTTTTAGGTTACCAGACCAATGTGCTTTTGCTGTACGTTTCATGTTTTCTATTTTTTAAATGTTTTGTCGTTATTGACAATGCAAATATGGGGTAGAAAACAAAAAAGCTTTTTGCGATTTGGTTCAATTATTTGGCAATTTGGTTCAACCTGTAATTGCTGGGGGTAATGCCAAATTTATCATGAAAACTCTTAGTAAAATTAGCCAATTCGTTAAAGCCACATTCAAAGGCAATATCCGTAATCCGCATATTGGAAACCATTAAGAGTTCAGCCGCTTTTTCTAGTCGCTTGCTTTTAATGTAGTTGGCAGGCGTATCATTGTAGTGTTTGGCAAACTCTCGTTTAAAGGATGATAAACTCAGGTTGCAATAATCGGCCAGTTCATTAAGCGTGATGGCTGAGAACAGATTAGCCTCAATAATTTGTTTGAAAGAATAAATGGTAGGGGAGAACAACTGCGCCAAAATCATTTGAACTGCTTCGGCATTTTTAGTCTGCGAAAGTAAAATGATAATCTCCTTTAATTTCAGCACCAGGATATCTTCATTCACCAACAGGGGATTTTCGAAATAAAACAACAATCCTTCTATGTATTTCTGAATTAAAAAGTCATTGTTAATTCTTTCGCTGGTTTTGTTCGATACAGCATTTTTTGGCTGTTGCAAAAGCTTAGGCAACTCTCTATCGTATATTTTTTTTAAAATATCAGGATGGAAATGTACAATGATCAACTTGTTTTGGCTGGCAGAACTGATACTGCTCATGTTGTTGCCAACCGTTCTGCAATTGAGCAATACCGATTCTTTTTGACCAACATTTACCTGCTTCTCATCAATTTTATACTGCATTTCATTTTCTAGCATATAATGAAAACAGGCATTTTCTGCGGCAGGCATCTGGTAGGTAAAAGGCGGCTTTAAAACCAAAACTTCTAATAGTGTCTTGCCAAATAAGTCGTATTGTTGGTGTTCGCTGATCATCTGTTGTTGAGCTTCATCAAATATAGTGATATTAGTGTTGATGTTAAGTTCACGATCTAGAGTTACAACCTACGAATGCTATTCAGATTACCTAGATAAAAGAGCGCAATAGCAACTTGCATCGCACTTGCATTTCCTTGAGTGGGCATTTTCGCTAACATGCATCAACCCCATATTTTATTTACAAAGTTTACATTTTTATTTACAACTTTTTACACTGTATCGACCGGAATAGGGCATAAGTTTGCTCCGATCAATCACAATCCTTTTTAATCTTTATATCAATCAATTAAACTCATGATGAAATATCTGTACACCTTGTTCCTCATTTTCCTTTGTCAAGGATTATTCGCAAAACTTTACGCTCAAAACAAGAAATATACTCCTGAAATAGAGTTGAAGATAAAAGCAGTAGAAAATAACCTCGGTCTTCAAATCCACATTGATGGGGTACCTAATCCTACCCTGAAAGAAAGAATGAATTTTTATCATGTCAAGGGTGTTACTATTGCTGTCATTAAAGATTATCAAATAGAATGGGCAAGAGGTTATGGCTGGGCTGATAGTGTTGAACAACGTCGTGTTGGCACAGGGACCTTATTTCAAGCAGGTTCAATCAGTAAATCTTTGAATGGTGTTGGTGTTTTAAAGCTGGTGCAGGATAAGAAACTAAATCTCCATGCTGATGTGAATGATTATTTAACCACATGGAAGTTTCCTTATGATTCATTAGCAAAAAACAAGAAAATAACTCTTGCCAACCTGCTTAGCCATACTGCGGGTTTAAGTGTGCATGGTTTTCCGGGGTATGAAAAAGGAGATACCATTCCTACACTGGTACAAATATTGAATGGCGAAAGACCTGCAAATACGGGCGCTGTTCGTTCGGTATTTGAACCCGGATTGAAATATCAATACTCAGGTGGCGGAACTACCATTGCTCAATTGATTGTACAAGACATTACCAAAAAACCTTATGATGCATTTATGTGGGAAAATGTACTAAAACCCATGGGGATGAAAAATAGCTTTTATACCCAGCCTCCATCTAGGGATAAACAAAAATTTTTGGCAGCTGGATATTACAATGATGGAAAAGCTGTAAAGGGGAAATATCATATTTATCCGGAACAAGCCGCTGCGGGATTATGGACCAACCCAACAGATCTGGCTTACTACATTATAGAAACGCAGTTGGCATTACAGGGGAAATCGAGCAAAGTGCTTTCGCAAGAAATGACTAAATTAAGGCTCACCCCATACGTTGACAAATCTTCAGCGTTGGGTGTATTCCTGACTAAAAGAGGCGAACAAACTTTCTTCCAACACACTGGGGCTGATGAAGGATTTGTTAGCCAGTATTATGGCAGTATGGAAGGGGGAAATGGCGTAGTTGTGATGGTAAATAGCGATAATGGAGCCATTACAGAAGAAATCATAAATAGTGTTGCAACTGTTTATGACTGGAAAGATTTTTACAATCCACTACAAAGGCCAAAGATCATTACTGTCCCACAAACCATCTTAGCAAACTATGTGGGTGAATATAAGCGTAAGGCTGATGATAAATTTTATATCAAAATTAGCCTAGTGAATGGACGATTTTTTTATTCAGAGCCAGGTTGGGATGGATTTGAACTGTACGCTGGTGCTGAAAATGATTTCTTTTCGAGAGAATTTCCTGTTGGGATTACCTTTGTAAAGGATGCAGAAGGCAAAGTTATTGAACTGGAATATCATCGCGGTTCAAGAAATGAAAAATTTAAAAAAACGAAGTAGTTGATGGTTCGTCTATTCTTTAAGATACACATTTCTATTGAATTTTTAGTAAAATGATGCGAGTTCTGCCAAGTTACTGATATCAAGTTTTAAAAGCAGTTCTAAAAAGAGCTGCTTTTTTTGTTTAAACTGTTTTTATTAATATTTCAATGATCCTACAAGGGGGGCGCTTTTGCTAGGTGGGGTTTATTATTAGGTGCTCCAATATATATCAGTTTTTTCATCACAGTAAAACCCTTCAAAGGGATGCTTAGCCAAGATATTTTCAACTGTATTTTTGTTAGAGCACAACAAGGTAAAGTGGCTATCCCAATGTGTAGTATATAGAATTTCATTGTGAGAAGTATACCAATTCTTTTCTGGTCCCCAGGTTAAGAGCATATCGGCTTTACCCTCTAACGCATCTTGAATATAACAGAGTTTACGTTCAAAGCCCCATTCATCCCCAATGTACATGTATTGGTGTCCTTGTTCCTGTAAACTTTTGAGCATTTCTTTATCAAGTGTATCTTGAAAATTGCCTTCTGAAGGAATCCACAAATCGTGTAAGTTAGAGGCCTGCTCTAAGATATCAGCATCTTTCTTGTTTTTATATTCTGTACGTAATCCCCCTATATAAGTTCTTAGCGCTATATCCAATTGGTTAATATTTTTAAATCCGGCAAGTGATTGAAAGTCTTTCCATGCCATTACTTGGGTAATTTTATTATCCTTGTCTAATTTGTAAAAAGGATGTAGTATAATGTAAACAGCGTCAAAGTAACCCCTATAAAACTCAAGGATAGGCATATTTTCATATGCGCAAATACAATTGTGAGGGGCATTAAAAGTCGGTTTATCCATCATAGTTTTTTATATCGGTTAAAATAATAAAAAAATGCTCTTAATATGATGATAATATGTTTTTTGGGCATTTTACTTTTTATAATTTCTTATAATTTTTTTTCGAAAAACGGCCTATTTCAATTAATTAGTGCATAAAATGGTTCGAGTTACGCACCGTCACTGACCATTAGTTTTAAAAGCAGTTCTGAAAAGAGCTGCTTTTTTATAACCAAATGCATTTCCCTCAATATTCCAAATAGTTTAAGGCAAACTTTATCCAGTCTTTGATGCTCTTGTCTACATAAAGATCTGGTTGTATACCAATATTGTCAATCGGATAATCTGGCAATCTTAACGAGCGGTAGGTAGGTAATTGCAATAGGTATTCAGGGCAACCAAAATCGAACATACGGGCTGCCGCATAATCCAGTCCTCCTGAAGTTACCGTGCCCAATATTTTCACTTTTTTACTTTGTTTAGCCTTCATTACAAAACTTTCGGCAGCGCTTCCAACCCTTTTATCAGTCAAAATCACCACATGGTTAGGACTTCTTTTTGCGGGATCTACCTTTTGTATAGAAAAAACACTGTTCTTAAGATTGACGAACTTGCCCATATTTTTTTCATAAAGTCCGATCCACCGCTTAATTGTTTCTATTTCTTCTTGCTTTTCTTTGTTGTTTTGTACTGTTTTGATATAACTTTCCAAACCATTTACCAAAGTTTGGGTAGCCAAATATTCAACTCCCATATTCCTAATTGGATTGGTGATGATGTAGGGAAAAAGTAATTCATAGGCATTATCTGTTCCTCCTGAGTTTCCCCTGATATCGATGATCAGATTTTTGCTCCCCTCTATTAAGGAGCGATTGTTTGCTACCATATCTTGGATGATGTTAACGAAAGGGTAATCAAAAGAGGGAAGGGTGATTAGCGTTGTTTGATTGCTGAGTTTTTTGACGCCAAATCCATAAAACTCGCCTATTTTTGTTCTTACTTTTTCTGGTGTTAAACCCGATTGAGGTAATTCTTTTATAAAAGCAGCTCTTGCCTCTTTAAAGTAGATGATGCTGTTGTCGTAAATTTCATAATTTCCGGTCTTTAACGTTTTGTCGAAGGTGTAAAACTCGTACTTTCCGTTAGGATATAACCTGAATTTTGTTTCGTTAGGTTTCCAGAAAGCAGAGGTAGAGCTGATCACAAAACCCACCTGTACACCATCACTATTTTTAGTCATTCCGATTTCATAGCCTGTGCCTCCAGTCCATTCAAACTTGTTCTTCCAAATTCCTTCTAATGGAACATTTGTGGTTTTTAGCCCCACCTTAAATTTTTCAATATCGATAGTAAACAAATCTGTACTGCCTGCACCAGTTGTATTTATTGAGGTTGCGGGGTATATCCAGATATGGCCATCTCTGAAAAAAGAGGTATATTTTTTTAAAAGGTCAAAGCAGTTTGTCTTATTTGTATTTGCAGCTTGTGCCGTAAGTTGTTGCTTGAAACTATCATATAAAATTTTGTCCTTGGTTTTTTCTTCAAATCCGGGATATTCGGTTTCAATTTTTTTAATTAACCGATCCAAGGCCACGCTACATTCGCAGGTACTTTGGGCATAAACTATATTGGTTAGCGCAATTATTGATAGCGTAAGAAGTATTCTGATTTTCATGTCTATTTTAATAATGTGCGACAAAGAAAGACATTTACAAAGATTAAAAATTGTAAAAATCGTGCAGTATTACGATCTAAAAAATACATCAAATGAGCTATCTATTGCAACATATTGATATTTCGCATGTCTCTTTAATAACGTAAAAGAATAAGCTAAGTTTGATCAGTAGTTAAGACCCATCTATGCATACAATAATTGTCCCTGTTCGGCATTCGGTATTGAAGCCTTATATTCAATATTTTATTTTTTTTAATCATCATGCTCAGGAGCAGTTTTCTTACCAAACTTTTCCGAATACCAACCTTTGCCTAACCATATATAAGAATAATAAGGTCGACTATAAACGGAATAAGAACGAAAATCACTGCACGATAACTACCAGTCAACATACATTTTCGAGCCGTTTGTTCGGTTTTCATGAGCAGCCTTTTAAAGTTGATGTCAATCACACGCTTGATCAGGTCTGTATTTTGTTTCATCCGGCCGGATTAAGGGCATTTACTAAAGTGCCATATGCAGAACTGCTTAACGAATCAGCGGTTTTTGAGTGTATTTTTGGAGATCAGACTTTTATGCTTGAAGAATTGTTTGAGCACAATGATCCTCAACGAAGATCGGATTTAATGGAGGCTTTTTTAATGGAAAGGTTAAAGACAACTGACATTGACTATAGAACACAATCTGCGCTGGATTGTATTTACAAGACCAAAGGAAATATCTCTGTTTATGAACTGTCTCGTTCCCTAAAAATTAATGAATCAACACAGTACCGTTCTTTTAAAGCAGATATAGGACAAAGCCCGAAAGATTTTATTCAGACGGTGCGGTTTAGAAATACGCTTAAATTATTGTTGGAACAAGATTTTATGAACTTTACTGAGCTAAGCTATAAGGCGATGTTCTATGATCAGGCGCATTTTATCAAAGACTTTAAACGACGTTCTGGTATGTCGCCCCATAGATTTTATCAAAATATACTGCTCGAGCAGCGTTTACTTGCCTGGGTGATAAAAAATTGAACTAGATTTAGAAGAAAATAAAAGAGATTTAAGGTGTTCTTATTCTTTCAAAATTCTCGAAAAATGGTCTGTTTTAATTAATTTTCCCTTTGATGGAGTATTTATGGTAAGAAGGTTCAATTTGGCAATATTTCATATACACTTTAGAAGTGAATGATAAATATCCAACGCAATCCGATCATTATAGGTTTTTAAGTGGAGATACCAACAAATTTGATGCCTTCCTCATTCCTTAAAATTTAATTAATTTGTTGTATTTTCGCCGAAAAGGGTACTTATGAAAAATGTCGTTATTTTAATGCTTATTGCTATTGTTATATTCGGATGTAAAAAGAAAAAGATTACTCCACAAGAACCTGCTACTGAAACAATTTTTCCGAATCTGGTAAACGGCATTCCGGATAAACATAAGGTTTTGTTAATAGATGAAGATTTCAATAGCAATAATAACGCCTGGAGAATCTTCTTCGAACCTAACAATTATTATGACTATATGAAGATTGAAAAAGGGTATTATAGTTTCTATAATAATGGAAGTGGTTACATGCTTAATCATTCCAATGGCTTTAATTTTGATCAGTCAAAAGATTTTGAAATTGAGACAAAGTTGAATGCGACAACTAAAAAATATGGTCTTTGGTGGGCATCTAATGATTTGGCTCACCCCTACTATGGCTCTTATCGATTGGAGTTTAAAGAAGGTAAAATGGATTTTGTAGATGGTTCAACTACTTTTGGTGAAGTTTATGTTGTGAGGGAAAAAACCGTTGAATCGACTACTAATGCAGTGATAAAAATTAGGAAAATAAAGAACAAATATTTCTTTTTCTTGAATCAAACTTTAGTATATGAGGGCCCTTATCTACCTTCAAAAGGGCAGAGTATAGGGTTTTCCTTTATGGGTAAAGGTAATTTTGACGCTGATTATCTGAGGATATCAAGATTGGATATTTAGGTTTGGAATTTATTTCATCTTTTACATTTTTATTGAATAATATGAATTCGCCTCTTTTGTTTTGAAGCTACTTTTTACGCATTATGAGCATTAATGTTATTTTCGCACTCAAAATATAATTATGAAGTATCAAGGTTTTCTGGTCGTCTTGTCTCTGGTTTTTTTATCACTAATCAATCTCTCTTGTAAAAAGAAAGGTAACCTTTTACCAGATCCTAAAGCTATTGTTTATACTCTCAGCCTAGAACGTCAAAGAGATGATAATGCCGATGGAGCATTTCTCTCTATGTCAGCCACTACCGATGGTAATCATTTTTATGTTTCTGGTGGAATGAACGATTCTGATTTATTTATCTATACGCCAAAAACTGCACAATGGGTACAGGTTCCATTGAGCTGGAAAAGATCTTATACTAGTTCAATTTATTTCAAAGGTAAGGTTTTCGTCGCTGGTGGGAACACCAATATAGCTGATCAATATCGAATAGATATTTATGATGAAGTTACCAAAACTTCCAATTTTGTACTTTTTGGAGATTACCAATATCATCATCCGACATTTTCTGCTATCGTTGATAATAGATATGTGGTCTTTTATGATTATAATTATCTATATGCGTACGATTCTATAACAGATAGATGGCAAACAATTGATAATCCAATTCGTACGAGAGTTACTACTACAGGTATGGTAGTGATCGGCAATAAGTTGTATTTCAATGACATTCATTACCCTGATTCTATTAGAATATATGATTTTAAAAACAATGCTTGGTCAACAATCTCCTCTTTTCAGCATCAATCTCATACCAAACTGTTGGCATTGGATGAACACATCTATTTCTATGGAAATACGTCTTTTATAACACTTGATTATATTGATGTATTGGATGTAAAAACGGGACTTTGGTCAAAGATTATGTTGCCAAGTGGACGTACAATGTATGAGATGAGTATCGATCCGAAATCTAGAAGCTTAGTCATCACAGGTGGAAGTGTCTCTGATGTAGATGTGAATGGTTATACTTACCTTAAAACGTCAAATGACCTGCTAATTTATCATATAGATAATAAGGATTGGCAACAGGCTAAACTCAAGTTTACTCGTTATGCACATACGACTCACTTTGTTGGGGATTACTTTATAGTTCATGGAGGCTCAGCTAGCAATAGCTCATATCCATTAATTAAGTTGCCAACAGAGGTATATTTGGTCAAATACAAAAAAGCTACTAATTAATTAATATATGTTTTGGAAAACAGTCGAAATGGGAAAGTATAGACTATTTGTTAGCAATTTTAGTTTAATGTTGGTTTTGATATTGTTATTAGCCAGTGGCTGCAAGAAAAATAAAATATACCCTGTTCAACCAGACCCCATAGTTAAGGAACCAGAAACACCGAAACCGCAAGCGTTTCGGAACGATTGCCGGCTGGAGAATGTGTTGGTCAACTATGGGCACTATACTGACAGTATGGTTTACACTTATATGTTAGATAAACCAGTAAAAATTTCTTACTATTATGATAAGGTAAATGCACTTGATATTTCGATATCCTATCCTTCGATGGGGGAGGTGAAATATGAGGTTTTTCGCAAAGATTTAGGTGCAGCACCGGTCATTAAAGGTACTGCTGTACTAGATGGAGGCTTGATCAAGCAAATACGGGAAGATGGGTATGGAGATCATATAGTTTACAATATGCAATATACCAGCGAGGGACAACTACTGAGAATTCGGACTGGTGAACCCAACCAAGGATTATCAAATTTTCAGGATTTTGAATACAAAGATGGAAATTTGGTAAAGGTATATCAGTCAAACTCTTGGCAGAATATTTACACCACAATAGAATATGATCAAGAACTAATGCAACCAGAGCTGGCGGATGGTTTTGTGCCTTTTATTTATAATGTATTTGATATGAGGCAGGCCTTTCTGGCGTTTTATCGACAAGGTTGGTTTGGTAAAAAAACTAAAAATATGCCGATTAAAAGAACACATCATTTATATGCTAAACCCAATTTAGTAGAAAGCTATAACTATAAGAGAAATAGTGCTGGAAATATTATGTACTTGACTAAAAAAGTAGAAAATCTTGATCGCCCAGAATTCAATTATACTGGCTTTACATCCATTAATTATCTATGTAAGTAACCTTTTGAATAATTGATAAGATAGTTGAAGCAACGATAGAGCAATTTTTACTCATTAGAATATTTTCTATTTGCCTTACATATCTGGATATTTCATTGAATGTGGTCAATCACTCCATAATTAGGGTTGTTCTGATATGGAGGGATAGAAAAATAAACTTGCACGAAATAGAGCTTCCTTTTCCTATAAAATTAAACATCTTTCTAATTGATTAATTTGGATTTTTTTATAAATTTCACAAATGGTTGAAATTTGTGAAGCCCTGATTTTTCAAGCCAGATAAACTTTATCTTCAGCCTAAATTTATCATATCTCCATAGCGGTTATGCGTAGAAACGAGAGTAACAGTTCGGTATCGATGATCAGCATTCAAGGGTTTAGGGAGGGCCAGTTTGCTGGTCGTGAAGAGATTCTATTTAATGAATTACATGGGGAAAGAACTATCGAAATTCCACATACACATGATTTTTTTACCATCAACCTCTTTGATCAGGCGAGTGGGGTGCATTGTATCGACTCTGTAGATCACCCAATTGGCAATCATCAAGTGCATGTGTTATTTCCTAAGCAAATGCACAAATGGAATATCGCCGCTGGAACAATTGGCTATCAATTGATGATTGAGCGTACTTTTTTTGAAAAATTTGCCCCTTATTTCAGGTTTTCCTTTACCAATTACCAAAATCACCCGGTTATACAATTGTCTAACCATGCTTTCGAGCTATTGCATTATGAATTTGATGCCATTAAAAATGAGCTGAAACGAGCCGATTCTTTGGTGCACCTGATCAGCGCTCGAGCAGCAGTAATAGCAGCAATTGTGAGCAGAGAAGCCGAACATGTTTTTAAGGAGTTTAAGGTCTACCAGTCCAATGAAAGATTAGCTGCATTTAATATGCTGATAGATGAATTTTTCAAGGAGAAGAAGTTTGTAGTCTTCTATGCCGATAAACTAAATATTTCTGCCAATTACTTGAACATCCTTTGTAAAAAGCATTTGAAAATATCGGCAACGCAGCTGATACAGCAAAGGGTAGGGATTGAGGCTAAAAGATTGTTACAAAGTAGCAGTTTATCCATTAAAGAAATTGCTTTTGAACTGGGTTTTGTAGATCATGCCTATTTTTCTAATTTTTTTAAAAGTCAGACAGGAATTTCACCAACTGAATTTCGAGAGAAGAGATAAATTCTTCAAGTAACTGCAGAAATTCTTCAAGCCTTTTGATTGAGCAGTTGTGTACATTTGAAATGGTTATTTTGTTTCCTTCAAAAAACAAGGAATTTTGATCAAATCAATAAGGTAGATTATGGAAAAGTCAGGGATATCACGTAAAGATTTTCTTAAAAATTCTGGATTAGGTCTGGCAAGCTTGTCACTTATTCCAGGAATATTGCAAGCACATGCCGTTAATGAGGTGGAAGATAAGGCCATCGGGGCGGAGAGGAGTACTTATCTGTTGAAAAACGTGCTTTTAGAAACCGGTTTTGAATATGATGGTGAAGAAGTAGTTGCCACCAAAACTGGACTTTTTACTGTAGAAATAGCCAACGGAAAAATAAAAAAAGTAGGGCCTAACCAAATTGGGGCAAAAGCCATTGATGCTAAAGGCATGTTAATGCTCCCTGCATTTAGGGATATGCACATTCATTTGGACAAAACCTTTTATGGCGATAAATGGCAGGCCATAAGAAGAAGAACCGGGGGTGTAAAAGGGATGATTGCATTGGAACAGCAAATCCTCCCTGAAATGTTGAAAAAATCAACTTTTAAGGCCGAAAAGATGATTGAGCTTTTGCAATCTAAAGGTACCTCATTTGCACGGAGCCATGTGAACATTGAACCAACCTCTAAACTACAATCTTTAAAAAACCTGCAAATTGCTTTAGCAAACAAGAAAAAGGTTTTCGGAGCTGAACTAGTTGCTTTCCCACAACATGGGGTGTTCTATACCGATTCGGTTCCCTACCTCAAAGAAGCGGCCAAAATGGACATTGATTTTATTGGTGGCCTAGATCCTTTTACGATTGATGGGGCGATTGAAAAAACGATGGATTTTACCGTACAATTGGCATTGGACCACAACAAAGGCATTGATATCCACTTACATGAATCGGGCGAATCTGGTTTGAAAACAGTGGAGTACTTGATTGCTAAAGTAAACGAAAATCCAATTTTAAAAGGAAAAACCTTTGTGAGCCACTGTTTTATATTGGGTAAATTAGATAAAACTGCACAAGAGGCAATAGCAGAAAAACTGGCCAATGCAGGGATTGGCATCAATTCTACCATTCCTATCGGTAGCTTGATCATGCCTATTCCTACCTTGATGAAACACGGGGTAAAAGTAATGACAGGCAACGACAGTATTGTAGACCATTGGAATACCTTTGGAAGTGGAAGTGTTTTGCAAAAGGCTAATCTTGCAGCCCAATTGTATGGCTACTCTACAGAATTTGGCTTATCTAGAATGCTGAAATTGGCCACTGCAGGCCCAGTGCCTTTGGACGATAAAGGTGTGCAGCAATGGCCAAAGGCAGGCGATGTTGCCGATCTGGTTTTTGTTGATGCCAGTTGTTCTGCAGAAGCAGTTTCCCGTATATCGGATGTGAAATCGTTAATCCATCAAGGAAACATTGTTTTTTAAGGTGTGAGTACTTATTTTCTAAATAAATCTGCTTTGATTTTTGTTAACTGACCTAATAAAGCGGTAGTTGGAACGGTATGGTTGCCAGACTTTTTGGCTACTTTTTCTATAGCAAAATTTAATGTTTCAATTTCTGTTTCCCTACCATTTAGAATGTCTTGATAAGTTGATATCTTTTGCCCATCAGACATTTTACTAATGGCTAACATGTTTTGAAGTACCTCATCTTCGGTAAGTACGATACTATTTTCGGTAGCAACCGCAACACATTCGCTAATCACAGTCTTTGCAAGTTGGAGTGCCGCTTCATTGCGATGAAACACCCCGTTATCAATTTCCAGCAATGGACAAATGGAGTTGAACACACAATTAGTAATTACCTTTTTCCAAATTACAGCCTGAATATTTTCTGCTGCACCAAAAGTAAAGACATCGGTAGAAATTTCATTAACAATGTTTTGCAACACATCTGTTGAACCTTTGATCGTACCGATTGGTGATGTAGCTACAATCCTAAACCTAACTTTAGTTGCTGAAATAGATTGGCTGGTTGCAAACAGTACGCACCTGTAAAGTTGGCTAAAGCCTAGCTCCATAAAACTGTTTTCGATATGTAGACCATTTTGCAAAAACACGATAGGGCAATGCTGGGCTTTATCTTTTAGCTTTTGGGCCAATTGTTCATTCCCAAACGATTTGTTGGTTAAAAGAATCATTCCATCAAGCTCAGGATGATTGCTTAAGGTGCTGATGCTTATTGCTGCTTTGAGGGTTTCATTGCCTATTTCTACCTCAATCACTTCGCTGTAATCGGGCTTTTCGTCAATACTACCTCTAAGAATGGTTACTTTTTTTCCTTTTAAGGCAAGTGCAACCGCTAATGCTTTTGCAATTACCCCGTTACCAATAATGTAAATGTTGCTGTATGATGATCTCATGATATCATTGCTGGAATTTGATGGTCTTCTTTGCTGAACTAATAGTTGAGCAAAAAATTACCGTTTGGCAGTATATTTTCTTCTGATTCAATCAACTTAAAGCCTGCTGTTGAGATAGTAGGATTGTCATCAAAGATAAATCAAAGTTGACAAAGTCCATTGTATTTGGTGCTTTTTTATTGGAGCGCAGCAATGGTTTTTAATATCAAAACTGAGTGACTTGTGCTAGGGGTGCAACAAATTTTGTTGAAAATATAAGTTTTAGTCAAGTATTTAACAGAACTGAGCATAGGAAGTACTGAAAACAAAGCAGTTGCAACCTTTCAAAATATTTGATCGTCTTGCTTATCAAACGATTAAGATTTTAATCACCATAGATTTGAAAACATACACACTATTAAAATGATAATGATGAACAACACAACAAAAACTCCTCCTCTTCAACAAAAATATTTAATAAGAATATCTAGACCAGTTTTATCATTGGTCTTTTTGATTACAATTTTTAGCAGTTGTAAAAAAAGTATACTTAAAGAGCCAGAAATACCACAAACCAAAATGATCAAGTCAATTAAAATAGTGAAAGATCAATTAGAACAAAATTACATCGTCAATTACAATGAAAATAAGCAAGTGTCTTATTTTGGTTCGGCAGATTTTAAAACTGGGTACAACTATTATTATATGGGTACAAAGATTAATCGAATTGAACACCATATTGAAGGTTTCCTGTATACGCTGATTTTAAATTATTCGAATGATATACTTTTAGATGCAGAATTTAAAGTTAAAACCGCCTCTGGTACTGTCTTATCTTTTCCATTAACCTGTACGAAGACTGGAGACATGACCACCATAGCTACGAACAGTAATGATTTAACTTATCTTAAACTTCAGGTAAGCGATGGAAAATTGATGAAAGCACTAACCGATGCCTTTTATTTAAAAACCTCCATCAATTTTCAGTACAATGAACAAGATCATAGGGTTTATGGTAATTCGATTCCTATTTATAAGTTGAAAAATCCATTTTCACAAGATACTGCAGCGTTGGTAAACGAACTTATTTCTCTTTCATTACAGTCCCTTTCTCAGAAACAACTTGTCGCTTTCCAATCTTTAAGATCTTCAGCAACTTTAAGTTATACTCACAATTCTGGAAATGTGGTTGGCATCAAATGTCAAAGCGATGAGCTAGATACCGATGGCAATTTTGTTGAAAGTGTTCAAACAAATATTACCTATAGCTATTCGAACTAAATTTTTCACTGCACCTTAAGGGTTGCTAAATTTGTCATCCATGCATAACTAAATGTCCAACGTGGGCCGTAAACGCCAATGTTTACGGTATAAAGACCAGCTTTTGTGGGCGACCAAGCGAAATGGAGTTGTTTGGGCGCTGTAGCATTGAAATTCAGCTGCTCTGCTTGTTGCTTATATACACTTTTACCACTTTCGTCCCAGATCTCCATTTCAACAAGGCTATTTGCGATGTCTTTGCCTTGATTGCGTATGGTAATGTCAATTGGAATTTTCTGGTCTCCGGCAACAATTTTTTCGGGCACTGCAACCTGAATATGGAGTGGGGGTGGTGTTAATTTCGGGTTCAAGATGCCAACAGCTTTGATGGCCAGAGATTCTAATGATCTGTTATCCAAATTGCTCAAGATAATTAAGGTTAGCCCTTCATTCGGAAAACGTTCATAATCTGCACGGAAACCCGGATATTGCCCATCGTGATGAATGCGAGGTGTACCAAGAAAAGGTTCGGCATACCAGCCCATTGCATAATTAATAGGTGCTTCGTTATTGAGCTTGGCTGGCTTCCATAGTAAATTCTTATTTTCTGGAGAGAGCAGACGTGTAGTGTCAAGAAAATGATCCCATTTTACCATATCTTTTATGGTTGATACCAATGCACCACTAGGACGAATAGCGATCCATTTTTCTGTATTGATCAATCCTTGCTTGGTGTAATTGTAGCCTGCAACACGACCAGGAATGATTTCTGAAACCGTACCCGTACGTGTTTTAGTCATTCCGGCAGGGATAA
Organism: Pedobacter sp. Hv1; assembly: GCF_001412215.1. Lineage (GTDB taxonomy): Bacteria > Bacteroidota > Bacteroidia > Sphingobacteriales > Sphingobacteriaceae > Pedobacter. The sequence goes on along the minus strand of NZ_LLWP01000001.1, from coordinate 8,581 downwards.
ATAGTCTATTGGTGATGAAGGTATCCCAAGGCGTACCACTCACACGGGTGATGATTTCTGCCAGCATAAAATAACCTGCGTTTGAATAAAGCCATTGATCCCCAGGCTGAGAGTTTAAGGGGATGGTATACATTGATTTGATCACATCCATCACTGTTTGCTTATCGTAAGGATGATAATTCTCAGGGTCTCTAACCAGTCCAGAAGTATGCGCTAGTAATTGGTAGATGGTGATTTTATTTAAAGGATCAGGAAGTTCGGTAATGTATTTAGCAGCAGGATCTGTTAATGAAAGTCGTTTCTCTTGTTCGAGCAGTAAGATGGCAAATGAAATGAATTGTTTGCTTAGCGAAGCGATCATAAAAACACTTTCGTCTGTAACAGGTACACTATTTTCTATATCGGCTATGCCATAAGTTTTAATTTCTGCCAGCTGTCCAGGTTTAAGGATACCAAGGGCAAGCCCGGGTGTATGCGTATCTGCCATCCATTTGTTGATCAGACTGTCTGTTCGAATATCAGTTGATACCTTGTTTTGTTGTGCTACCACACTGCTGCTCAAAAGTACAACCAGTGATAGGGTGAATAGTTGTTTCATGATATGAGTTGTTTGTTGGTTAAATGTGAATTACAGCAGGCACGTCGTTTCTGAGCAATTCAGCTAAACGACGTACAAAAAATAAAAACGTGACAATAATTAAATTTTTTGAGACGATTTTTGGTTGTTATAGGTATAGAAAATCAATCAGTTAGGTTTTGTAATAACCTTCTGAATGCAGCAGTGTGCCAATTTTCTTAAAACAGCTATTGAAAAGATTCGAATTATAATTCTATCACAAGCGAGACGCTTGCGCTAGATGGGAAATACGATCAATTATACTCGATATCAATGAATGGAGCGATATAGGCCCCACTTTTTCCCGCTGATTTATTTTGTTCGCTTGGAGCAATTACTAAAGACAGTCTTAATTTATATTTTCCTGGCGATAAGCTTTTGGCAGGCTTAAGAAAGCTATTTTCTTGATCTTCTGGTGTTTCAACTTGTTTTACATTCTTAATTATCAAATTGATTTTCCACTCACCTCCAGCGGGAATATCAATAAATTCCATTTTTTTTATGTCGCTCTTTTCTATTCTCCCATTGATAGACACTTGGTCGTCTGGAACAACTGTTTCCGAGCGAAATCTCCATTTACGATCTTCAGCACGTCTATTAATTATATCTGGATTTGTATTGGGGATAGAAATATTAAATCCACGATCATTGTATAAGCTTACAGTTAATCGATCTATAATGTTTTTCAAGGAAATAGCATTGTTAGCATTATTTTTTACAACCAATGTAAAATGAATCCCATTGCCAGCTAAAGGTTGTTTAGCATTGATTATAGTACTAACAGTTATCAAATCTTTCGAAGTACTCGAAGAATTGCCTAATATTTTAAATTTAATCTCAGTGCCTGTTTGAGCATTAATTGAATTGCTGCTTAATAACAGTACAAAGCACATTATAAAGAAGTAGTTTATTTTATTTTTCATGTATTCAAAGCCTTATGTTTTTCTCCCCAATTTTCCAGTTGATGAATAACTGCTTTTAGCTCGTAACCAATTGGTGTGAGTTCATATTCTACCCGTGGTGGTACTTCGGCATAAACGGTTCTTGTAATGAGTTTATTCTCCTCTAGCTTTCGTAATTGTAAGGTCAGCATTCGTTCAGTAATATTGGGTATCAGTTTTTTGAGCTCGCCAAATCTTAGCTTTCCGTTTATTAACCAAGAGCAGATCACTAATGCCCATTGGCCACCAATAATATTTGCAGCATATACTTCAGAACATTCATCTGCCAAGGCCTTTTTATTGATAAAGTTAGTGGACGTTTCTTTAATATTAGACATTACTTACATTTTTTATAGTACCCTACAATTGGTTGCTAATGTACATATTTTAAGCAAGCTCCCTTATTTTTGTGGCTATAATTTAAATACTGATCAAATGAAAACACTCGTAATCGTTATTCACCCAGATATGAAAAGCAGTTTGGTGAATAAAAGATGGATCGAAGAACTTAATAAGTTTCCGGATAAATATCGTGTTCACCAATTGTACGAAGTTTATCCCGATGAAAATATTGACATCCTTGCAGAGCAAAAGCTAATTAAGGAGCACGACAGGATTGTATTCCAGTTTCCTTATTATTGGTTCAACTGTCCTTCGCTTTTAAAAAAGTGGCTGGATGTTGTGCTTACACACGGTTGGGCATATGGCAGTAAAAGTGGTTATCAGATGGCTGGAAAGAAAATTGCCCTTGCCATTTCATTGGGGGTTGAAGCGCATGAGCTGAGCAGTTCAGGAATATACAAGTATTCTTTAGAAGAACTTACTCGACCCTTTGAGCTTTCTTTTGACTACATTAAAGCAGATTACAGACCCTTGTTTGCCTATTATGGAATTGAATATAATTCTTCGGCCGACTGGATTGAAAAAAGTGTTCCCTTATATCTGGATTTTCTAGATTATCAACTTTAAGGGGACAATTTTTTTCGATGTGATCAAATTTAAAGCTTTATGATCAGTCATTTTTGTTCATTTCGATGAGTGAATCCATATTGGGAATCACAACAGACCCCTCGTTCTTGAGTAATTCAGTTAAACAACGTACAAAAAATAAAAACGTGACAATAATTAAATTTTTAGCTACGATTTTAGAAAGAACCTTTTTTGTTACGCACTTATTTTTCTTCTGCTAATGATCTGTACCTTTGTTGGTAATGACAAGCAGCGATTTATTCAAACAGGTAGCGTTTATCAAAGAAATTGATAAACTAAAGTACATTCAGCGCAAAACCAGGTTGTTCAATAGCGACAGGCAAGAGAATGATGCAGAGCATAGCTGGCATTTAGCGGTGATGGCCCTAATTTTGGCAGCACATGCCAATACCTCAATTGATCTACTGAAAGTAATCAAAATGGTTTTGATCCATGATATTGTGGAGATTGATGCTGGCGACACCTTCATTTATGATACCCAAAAAAACCATACCAACACCGATGAGGAGCTCATTGCAGCCCAGCGTATATTTGGTATCTTACCCGAAGCGCAAGCGCAAGAACTGATCTTAATTTGGCAAGAATTTGAAGAGGGGATTACAGCCGAAGCAAAATTTGCCAGATCAATGGACAGGTTTGAACCCTTATTGCAAAACACCTCAAATAATGGGGGTACATGGGCCGAATTTAATGTAGATTATCAAAAGGTTTACGATAAGAAAAAAGTAATTAAAGAAGGCTCCAACACCATCTGGAATTATGCAGAAGGTTTAATTGAAGAGAGTGTGCAAAAAGGTATCCTTAAAAAAAGTTAATTCTAGTTGATTAGGGTTAATAGATCGTGACAATTGACTTTGATGCTTTTGTCTGTTTAATTTTGTTAGCGGTATGTTTTTGTTGCGGTTTTTCAGTTTTCTTTCCTTTTTTCAACCAAATGATCAAACCAGTTACTGGTAAAGTTGCTGCAATAAGGCTAGCAAAAAAGGCCAATAACTTTCCAAATAGTCCTAAAGCACTTCCAGTGTGTAAATCGTAATTAAGGGCAACAAGTTTGGCCGAGAGTGCAGTGCTGGCCATCGGATTGGAAGTTTGAATTAATTTGCCATTGTACTGGTCAAAACGGTATTGCAGACGATCGTATAAATGGGTATTGCTTTGATAGGCCGAAAGGTTTACTGTTCCGCTCTTTGTAGCTGGAAAATTATATAAGAAATAAGCAGTTTTGGGCGATTTCGCTAATGCCTGTGTTAAAATTTGATTTGCAGATGCTTTGGTGGTTAGTGTGGTATCTGAAAGCACTTTTGATTTTTTATCAGTAGTGAGCTTGAAAGACCAGGCAAGGCCCGTGAGGGCGATAATGAGCAAAGGGAACAAAACATAAAAACCAAGCACATTGTGCAAGTCGTAGTTGAGCCTTTTAAACTTGCTGTTCCATTTAACGGCAAAGTTTTGTTTGAGCTGTTTGCGTTTCCATTTTTTTGGCCACCAAAGTACAAGTCCCGAAAGGAGCAACAGACCAAAACACACAGTAGACCATTGCACAATAAAATGCCCGATACCATCTCCTAATAATAAATTCATGTGAAGTGCAAGCACAATGGTAAAGAACTCTTTACTTGCATCTTCTTTAAACAATACTTTTCCTGTATAGGGATCGATGTAAACCTTTAGGTAATACTGATAATAGTTCCAGTAACCTGTTCCATCTTTATTGATTTTAAAAGCTCGAAACATGTAACTGCGGGTTGGATCTTGTGAAAGTTCGGCCCTGGTAATTTTGTGCTTTTCGCCTAATGATTGTCTGGCAATGCCTAAAAGTGTATCCAATGGGAGCCTTTTATGGTTAGGTACCGTACTTACATAACGTCTGTCTTTATAAACGATGTCTTTAATATCGTCAGAAAAGGTATAGATGGCACCAGTTAGTCCCAATATCAACACCACTAGCCCGGAGCTTAGTCCGAGCCATAGGTGTAATTGTGCGATGAGTTTTTTAAGTGTCAAGTTTAAAATTTAAAAGTAAGACCTGCAGCAACTGTTCTTGGTGGCTGTACACTCAATGTTCCTTGCCCTGTAAAATAGCGTTCATCAGTTAAGTTATCTACTTTTAAACCAATGCGGTATTTCGGTTTGTCGAAGAAAAGGGTAGAGGTTACAAGGGTATAGCTAGGTAATGTAAATACATTGGTAACTGCAGAATTTGAACTCATGTGTTTGCCAATATAGTTCACACCAGTACCAAAACCAAGGCCTTTGTAAGTGCCGGTTGGAATGGTGTAGCTGATCCATGAATTGATCAACGTAGCTGGTCCAGCCGAAGGCGGACGTCGGCCTTCTAATGCTACCGTAGATTTGGTTAGTTTGCTATCATTGTAACTGTAACCAGCAATAATGTTTAGGCCTGCTACTGGGTTTGCAATCAGTTCGAGTTCTAGACCCTTACTTTTCTGCGTTCCGTTCTGTACGGTTACCATGTAATTTGTTCCTGCAACATTTACTTCTTCTGCACGGGTCATGTTGGTTACCGAAATATCATAATAGCTAGCTGTAAAACTTAGTTTTCCTTGGAAAAGATCGGTCTTTATTCCTCCCTCGTATTGGTTGGCGTGTTGTGGTTTAAGTGTGCCCGAAACATTTGACCCTGCTGGTTGTGTTACTGGTGGTACATTGGCAAAACCATTCGAGTAGTTTCCGAAGATGGAGATGCGATCTGGAAGAATTTGGTACACCAAGCCCAATTTTGGTGATATGGCGGTTTGCATATACGTTGAATTGGGCATTATACTGTTAGTGGCCTGGTTTAAGGTACCACGGTTTTGGAAACGGTCTACACGGAGACTGAGCATGGCCATTAACCGATCAGTTACATTCAACACATCAGAAGCGTAGGCACTATAGATATTGCTTTTGGTGCTTGTTTTGGTAGGTGCTGCTGTTGAAGCTGCAATTTTGGCCTCTACTGCTGCTCTAGAAATCTTCACATAATTCGGATCTGCAGGGTTACGCCCACTCACATTATCGAAAACAATATATGGAGAGTTATCGTTGTTAACGGTTTGGTTCAGGTAATCAATTCCCACTACCATTCTGTTGCGTAGCCCCAATAATTTAAAATCACCAATAAAGTTCTGTTGAAAATCTGTAACCGTATTTGCTGTATTTTGAAACGATACATTACGCTCTATCATTTCATCGCTGGTTGTTCCTCTAAGAAAACCATAAACATAAAATCCATCCGATCGGGCGGTATTGGCCGAATAAATGGTTTGCGAGCTCCAATTGTCAGACAGTTTATAGTTGATTTGCCCTTTAATGTTTACTGTTGGGTTTTTCATCACCAAATCATTGCTGGTAAATGAACGTTTCCAGTCGAAATTGAGCTCTGATGGATTAGTTGCAATAAAAGGACGTGCACGGTTAAGGAATATGGTTGATGGTGTAGTGCCTTCTAATGAATAGAAACCTGCCGTTAAGCTAATGTTTAGCCTTTCGCTGGCACGATATTCTATGGTAGGGGCAATGAAAATAGATCTTTTGAAGCCTGCATCCTGAAAAGTGCCTTGACTCTGATAGGCCGTATTTAAACGGAAGAGTAGTTTTTTTTCATTGTTTACAGGGCCATAAATATCGGCACTTAGGCGGTTTAAACCATAACTACCAGTAGTATAGTTCACTTCTCCACCCAATGTGTCGAAAGGTTTTTTGGTCACGATGTTGATCAATCCCCCGAAAGAAACCACGGCACCTCCAAAAAGTGTTCCCGATGGACCTTTAATGAGTTCTACACGCTCGATATTGGCAGGTTCAATTTCTCCATTGGTTTGCGAAGGAACACCATCCACAAAAGCGGCTTCAGTTCTAAATCCACGCATGGTATAGGCAGATGCACCACCCAAATTTATTCCCCTATTGTTTTGAATTTTGTAAACCCCCGGAGAGTTCTTCAGCGATAAGCTGAATTCGGTAACCATCTGTTCGGTTAAAAGCGTTTTTGGAATGGTGGTATAAATCTGCGGGTTTTCTAAATTACCCAATGGCATCTTTGCCGAAGTTGTCGTTTTCTTTACCGAAAATTTGTTGGTACTTCCACCATTCACCACAACTTCATTTAATTGTTGGTTGCTTTCTAAAAGGACAAAATCATGTATTTGGGTTTCGCCATCCTTAAGGGTAATTTGGCGCTCTTGCTGACCTAGGCCAACATAACTAGCAATAAGAGTATAACTGCCCGATTTCAGTTCTTTAATTAAGTAGTTTCCTTTGGCGTCTACTTGAGCAGCCTTATTTCCTTTAATGGTTACGGTTACGAATTCTGCGGGTTTTCCATCCTTTGTTTTAACAGATCCCTTAATGCTGGCGCTACCAGTGCCCTGTTGCCCAAAGCTGGCCAAATGGCTAAGCATAAGACAAAAAGCAAGTAAGAGCTTAAATGTGGTTTTTCTTTTTGAGGTACGAAGTTTGTACATACTTTTGTAATTGTTGATTGATGCGAAATTGGTTAACAATAATGCCCGGTGTATAGGTTTGGCGACTGAGCACCGGGTTTTTTATTTTTCATCGTTCGTTTTTTCAAGCGCTGAAAAATTTTTGACAAAAGTATAATTTTAATTAGATTAATTCTAAATAAAGATAAAATACATAAAAATGGTACTCGTGGTAAGATAAACCACATCGGTACATAGCTTTCATTGTCTAAGACTTGGGTGCCTTGGCTAGTATTTAAATGAGCTCATATTGGATGATCACTATTAAGACTTTTAGTTTTCCTCCAGTGATTACCTTCGTTCCTTTATGTTCATTAATGGAATTAGGTACATAGATTTTCCTTGCCTTTAGCTAAGGCATTTTAGAAGTGGTTTTTAGAGCTGAACCCTACAGGTAATTACACCTCGTTTGCCAGTCTAGCAAACTTATTTCTGTATTCAATAGGAGTAAGCCCTGTCAGCTTTTTAAATATATCTCTAAACGATTTGGTATCTGTATAACCTACATCAAACATAATTTCGGTCACATTTTTTCTCGACGCTTCAAAGAAAGTTTTGGCTGCTTCTATTCTTACTCTTTGGATATATTCTAAAGGGGTATTGTTGGTGGCTTCTTTAAACCTTCTTTCAAAAGTTCTACGGCCAGAGTTAATTAACTTTGCTAAAGTTTCTATAGATATTTTATCGCTATAGTTTTTTTCGATGTAATCCTGTACTTTTTGAATATCCTCGTCACCATGATTTCTCTGACCTTTAAATATGGCGAATTGAGATTGACTATCTCTCCCAATATCCAATGCAAAGTATTTGGAAACCATTACTGCAATTTCTCTATCCGAAAACTTTTCGACCAAGTATAAGATCAAATTCCACAGACTGCTTGCCCCGCCACTGCTGTAAATGTTATCGTGTTCTGTGATGATGGCTCCATCTTCTACGCCTACAGTCGGGTATCTTTCTCTAAATTCATTGATATAAGCCCAATGCGTAGAACATTTTTTGCCATTGAGTAAACCTGTTTCAGCTAAAAGAAAAGCACCAATGCACAAACTGGCAAGACTTGATCCGTTATCGTGCAACTTCTTAAAATGAGGTATGGCAGCCGCGTTGGCTTGAATGCCCTTAGTGGTATCGCCAAATGTTGGTGGTATAATGAGTAAGTCTGTTTCGGTCACATCTTTGAGCAAGCGATCAGTTTTTACCATGTATTCGCCATTGTTGGCAGGTACATATTCATTTAAGCCTACATATTCGACTTTAAAAATGGGTTTTTTGCCAAATGCTGTTAAAAACTCATTGGCGGTATTGAAGGTCCTGAATGGTGGTGTTATGGCTTCAATTACCCCATATTCGGGTACAAACACAGAAATCTGCATATGAATTAAATAAGATTGAACTGCAAGTTAAAACTATTTTGTCACAATTCACCCCTTATTTGTCGTTTTCGCAATCGCTCTCTTTTTACCAGCTGCTGTATTTTTGAATTGTAAAAATTAACATAGAAAAAAATGGAACAATTAGCAAAAATTACGGTAGAAGCAACAGTAAAT